>NZ_LVEM01000002.1 GCF_001641335.1 Bradyrhizobium stylosanthis | reverse complement strand
TTTGAGCGGTTGGCCTCGGCGACGATGCGGACGCCCCTGGCCTGCAGACTGAGCGTGACGATCTCGCCCTGGAAGTCGTTGCCGACCTTTTTGAAAGTTCCGATGCTAGCCATGTCACTTCTCCTTGAGTTGTTTCGAGCTCCGCGACCACCGCGGCCTCGATGGCGATCTGACGGCCGAAGACGATCGGCGACGCACCCGCTCTTTCGCGGGCCGGAGCGGAGCGGAGGACGCCGGCGGGGAGACTTTCTTGCCTCGCGAGGAATGGGGCGTAGCCCAGGGGAAGAAAGTCTCAACCCGGCGTTGCGGCTCAGACGATCGAGGCGCAGCCGGTCTTCGGCCAGATCAAGCCAACGAGGCAAAGGTGCGTCCGAGCGCTGAACACAGACTTAAGCGGAACAAGACCTGGCAGAGGCGGCTTCGCAACACAAGAAGCAGGCCGGTTTCGAGGTAGAGAAAGAAAGAGCATGCGGGAAACGGCGGCATTGTGGCTGAGGCAAATGCGAGACCGCACCTCTCCCACAGACCACTGACAGCGCCGAATGAAATCGGCATAGCGTGATCTACCGCAACGAAGACCGCCGTCTTTTCTGGAGCTTTACCAATGACAAACTGGGCACATCCTTAGAATGGGAAGCAAGCCCAGATGCAGCGGGGCAAGGGCTATTCCTCACGTCTTTCGTCCGCCAGCCCTGCTTGAGGCAAAACTGGTCCTGGCTGGCTCCCACTTGGCCCGTTAGGGGCAGCGATCTGCATCCAAGCCTTCCCGGCGATGAAGGTTGCGCCGACGCAGGCGAAGGCCTCACACCAGAACGGCGACGTGACGCTCATCTGCGATAACGCGAGCGTCACATGGTAACCAGCGATTCCAGCCGGAATCGCAAAAACCGCGCCGATCGCGCCGCGCACGATGACCAGCCGTGTCACAGAATGGGCAAATTGAATAATAGCAAGCGTCAAGGCGGCACTGACGATCGCGATAGTCAGTGCACTAGTAATCCCACTGCCTCGATCCAAGGCCATCACAGCGGCGTTGACGGCAACAAACAATGGGAGGGCGTATATTGCGAGAGCAACAGTCAGCCAGAACAGCAGACCGAGCCCCGCGAGATTGAGGGCAAGTCCAAGAGCGATCACGGTGGTAGTCCCGTTTGAAAGAGTAGCGACTGCGCCTCCACCACCACCACGGCGCACTTTATGGAATAGATCCAAAAAACGATGAAATCGAGACGCAAATCCGTCTTGTACGGAAAATGCGATTTCCTGGGGCGATTGAGGCGCCCGGCCGCAGCTTGCTATTTTGATTTGAATTCGACCAAGACGGCCGAGGCCAAACCCAGGCCGGCATAGCTTCCCAGCCGGGTTTGCTGTTGTGAAAGCTCGTTTTCAGCTTCGCATCCTCTGCTACCCGCCGACTGGAACGCAGCAGAGCGCGGAATCACGTCCGAATAGATGTCCGAGCATCCTGGAAATGTGCTTGGACATCACGTCTGTAGGCACCCGCAGCAATCATTTGGTGAGCTCAAAAATGACAAGTGGCTGAATGCCGACACGGATAGCAACACCCTGCCCGCCAGCTAGGGATCGAGCCTACTCCGCTTTGATCTGGTCGGACGCGCATTTGCAATGTGTGGCGCTCCAGCAGGGGGATTCCAACCGCGCCAAGTGCACCGTTGCCACCCGAAATGCCGGCCTCAAGCCATATGAATTGGCATAAAAGTAGAGATCGGATACGGGCTTGGCGTGTCAATGAACTAAGCTTGGCTCCCTGATTACTTCCCTCACTAAAGTCTAACAACCACAAGGATGAGGAGCTTCATTCGCCAACTCAGTGTGGTTGCACCTCACCTCGGCCGATGAAATCCAGCACCGACCGAGCCTGAGCGATTTCACGTGAGATACGCTCCAACATCCGTATCGTAGATGCGTGCGTCCGAATGAGACCCGCTCTCTCGCACGCGATATCCAAGTGATGCATGACCTGTTCGTGGGTGGGAGCGACTCGATTCAGGAGCGCGCTGATTGTCAATGATGCGAGCGTGTGCTCAACGATACCGTCTTCGATCTGAATCAATTCTGATTGTCTCTCCTGATCGCTGGGCCGACTCTGACATGGGTTATCGACGAAAGTGTGTGCACCCGAGCAATTTGCTCAACCGGACGCTCACGTTGCGTGATCACTAGTGCGCATGAGGCGGCGAATCAACAACGTCCCGGCGTTCGCGAGCCGCAGAGGCGCTGGCACCAGAGCGAATCAACCGGCGATCGTACAATCATCTGCTGGCCCTTGGATGAGGGTAGATCAAATTGGTTAGAGTGCCGAGCACGATCAGAAATCGTCACACGAACATAAGCCTTCACCATTTCTGAACGCGCCACACTCTTGTGCGTGTCGGGCCAACTTGTCGTATTCTTCGGCTACCTTCAGGAGCCTATCTCTGGGTCTGCCGGGCGGGAGCGCATCGGCTTTGGTCCGCGTTGCGTGCGCGCGACCTCGCCACAGCTTTGGATCGTAGATTGGTCTGTATGTCTTCATGTGGCGATGATGCAATTCGTAGATCAAGATAATACGACGATCGACCTCCGTATCGTTACGTAGGCGACGCATTAGCAAGCCTCCCGCGGCGAATGCCGCGCCGTTGCAGCGGCCACTTCACAATGCAAGGCGAAGCAGATTTCTTCTGAACGCCCTGCAAACATCCGAGAGTCCGGATTTCATCGGTTTTAGTGTCGCTCATCCTTTGGCTGCAGCCGGAGCAGATAGGACGATACCGCAATGGTGATGCCACTTCGCAAAGCTTACATACGAGTTTGTGACGTTAGGTTTACGCTCGCAATCGCTTGCGTGCGATTGCAACACATGTTGTTTGTCGCGAACGCGACCTCGCCTGACGTCTGGAATCCGCCAAAGCGTTTCCGAACACGACATCCGGCCGGTTGCGACTTACGTCTGCGGGTCTTGTGTTGGAGAAGGGCATATGCAGTTCAGTGGCGAACGTCTGTCGATCTTGTTGTCCTTGCTCTTGGCTGCGAGCGTAAGCACGATAGCGAAGGCCGACGAGCCCTCGCCGAAATACGTGGAGGTGCTAAGTGCACTGCAGGCCGGCAGGGAAGTGAGGGTCATACTAGACCTCAGTCGCTGTACCACCGTTGATGGCCAGCTCGGGCCGGCTGTGCAGGGCGGGCTGATTATCAGCGCCTTCAGGGTGAGCGCGCAGAACGGCATCAGCTTCGCCAATGCGCATCAAACCTTGGACAGCTCGGGACACCCTATCACCGAATACATCCGCCATAGCCTCAGCCGCGAAGGCAGGCTCAAGGTGAGGGCCTCCAAGCTGGCCGCCGGCGCGGCCGAAGCGGTGAATCAAGGTGAATTCGTTTGCGAGGTGCCAGATGGCGCAAAGTTTGTCTGGTAATCGGAAGAAGCAATGCGAGCGGCCCGGCTGCGCTTAGGTATCGGCGCAAGATTAAGTGGGCAAGTGAGCGCAATGAACAATCGCGATCGGCACGATGTCAGAGAGAACAGTTGACGACAGCAGATGAGACTCTGTGCGGATCAGCTTGCCGGATCAGCATCATCTACCGCTAGTTGTCGAGATCGAGAGGCGACCAGCGCCGTCATCGGACGCGTGCTTTGGCTAGTAACTAAAGCTCCCGCTCTGTTCAATTGGCGCTTCGCGTTGGCACTAAAGAGGAAGTGACGTTCGGAATGAAAAAATTATTGCTTATATCTGCGATCGCTCTCGTGCTCGCGGCGGTGGTGCCCTCTTTGATCCAAGTCGCAAAGCAGGCTGTGCAAGATCTCGACACCGATACGCTCGCAGCCGAACCAACAAGTCCTTGCATCGGTGGCTCCGATGGATGTTTAAATCCTTCGCCGGATCCTTATGGTCAGTATATCTGCACCCGTTACCCAGAGGCGTGCCGACACTAGGGACCCAGTATACAAATTGATGCCGCCAGAGCGGCGCGCGCTCCTTTGCGAGTGCGTCCGTTAGTAGCAACGAGGCTGTCTCAGAGTGTGCTCCTGGACGACGGAGCTATAGCGGCTCACGACATGGGTGAGGTACTCTCTCATGCGAAAGCCACCCTCACCCGCCTCAACTCAGTAATCGAGAGCGTGTTCGCCACCGTGTGGCGGACGGTTGGGACAAAAGAAATCGCCCTCACCGCAGACCGCCAAACTGGTGGTGTTCGGGCTCATCGACGCAGCGTCAAAAGCGCAGGATTCAGGGCACAAATCGGTCGCCGTAGATCGATGGAGGTGTCAGATTCGGTGACGGCCTCGGGTCATTCCGGTCCAACAAAGCCGCACCTCATGATCAGCCGCATCCAGATTTACGCACAGTTCAGTGGCCGCGGCCGCTGATATAATACGTATTTGATCTCGTCTCTGCTCAAGAGCAGTGGCTGCGAGCGGCTGCTACCAACCTTCCAGCTGCGTCAACGCAAGAATGACTTGCATTAGACGCAACAAGCCGATGCACCCTTATTCCGCCACGATTTTGACGACCTCTGCCAGAGGTCGCGGTTCTACTCGGAAATCGCCCGAAAATGGACGCTCTTGCAGACCAATGAGTCCCAGCGCCATCACGACGGCAATTGAGAACACGCTTAGCGCAGTAATTTGCGCACCGGCCTTCTTCAGGTGCACCAACCCGATTGATATCTGTGTCACCACGCCAAGGATCAGGACGAGAATCCATTTGGCATCGATCGTCCGGTCGGAGGCTAACGCGAGCCGTTCGGAGCGTGCGATGCCCGCTCCGACTGCGGCATTTAGCAAGGTCGTCTGCACCGCCCCGCCCGCCGCTTGGGCGATCTGCGGATCGCTCACTTCTCGCATCAAAGCGGCATAGGCCGACTCAACCGATTGGGCCTCCTGGTCGCGCGCCATCGCAGGCCACTCGTCGTCCACGAGGGCGGCAACGTATTTCACAAGCACTGAGCGGAGGCTGCCCATGTCCGAAACGGAGGCAATACTAACAGCATAGATGTTGCGCAGTTCCGCCGCCTCTGACTGCACCGCGCGGGCCGCCTGACGGTTGCGATCGGTTATATCATTGGCCAGGAATCCGGTCAGGAACGCAAACAACACTCCAACCGTGCCGAAAAACGGAGCGACCACGCCTTCTACGCGGCGCACCGACACAACCGTTGCAGGGCTGAAACTCGCGATTACAATGCCAGTACCAGTCGTTGCGTAAAGAGCGATGAGGACCGCGAACAGCTCAAATGTTGGAAAGTCCAGCCAAGCTTTGATCATTGAGTTAGCCGATCCTCTATTGCAAGACGGCGAATCCGATTGGAGCGTATGAGCATTCGGGTCGGCCAATAATGTATTGGTAGTGAAAGCACAACGCTTCCGCCGCGACAGAATGACCAGGGGGCGGGCCCGTTCACTCAAGGATCTCAGCCATCAGCCGCTATGCGGAAATCAAACAATGGGCTCATCGTCACGGCAAGAAGAAGTAATAGGCTCGCCACTACTGCACGAGATTAGGTGAAGCGCACACGGCGTCGCCATTGCCAAGGTGTTTTCAAACGGGCATGGCCCAGCCCGAAGTCCCTGCCTGGACGAACAAGTCCTGGCGAAGCCAACAGTCCACGTCCGGCCCACCGAAGCAGGCGACGGTCGCCTGAGTTCCGGAACTCCATTGGTCGAAGTCGCTCGATAGCTTGCGCCTGCAAATTTGACGGAAGCGGATCGCTAGATGCGGGATACAATGCTCCATAACGAATCGCTGTCCCAACGCGCCAGGAACATTCTGCGACATTGGCCTTTTTACCGGGTTGCCCCGCTTCAGCGTCAATGAAGACGGCGCTCACGCGCCGTCGCTGCTAAACTTCCAGACCGGGATGCCGAACTTCTTGGCCTTATCGACGAGGTTATCCTGGATGCCTGTGCCCGGGAAGTGCATGACACCGATTGGCATGGCCTCCAGCATCGTGTCGTTGCGCTTGAATGGTGCAGCCTTCGCATGTTTCGTCCAGTCCGGCCTGAAAGCGATTTGCGGAACCTTGCGATTGCTGGCCCATTTTGCCGCGATCAATTCGGCGCCTTCGGCGAGCCGCCGTGCAGCAGAACCATATCAGGATGCTTTGCGCGAACCTTGTCGAGCCGATCCCAGACGAGCTTGACGTCGTTGAAATCGAGCCCACCGGTGAGCGCAATCTTGGGTCCAGGAGGGAGCATCACCTCGGTTTCGGCCCTGCGTCTGGCAGCAAGAAAGTCGCGGCTGTCGATCATCGCGGCGGTAAGGGTACGATGGTTGACGACTGAGCCAGAGCGCGATCGCCAGGGCGAGCCGGTGTGAACTTCGAAATTCTCGGCAGCCTGGTCGCGAAAGAGCTCCATGGCGTTGCGGCGCTCGATGAGCGTGATGCCTTCGGCGGTGAGTCGTTCGAGCTCCACGGATCGTACTTCCGAGCCGTTCTGGTCGCGCTGGCTCCTCTGCTGCGCTTGCTCATTAGCGTCGAGTTCGCGTTCGATGCGGTTCGCGGCGCGATGGAGAAGATTGACGGTCGACCAGAGCAAATCCTCAAGGTCGGGCTCCAGGCGCGTGTCATTCAAGGCCGAGACAAGCGCATCGAAGATGTCGGCTATGGCGCCGGTGATCGAATTGCTGTCTGGCAGCCGCCGCGGATCGGGTTCGTCCTGCAAAGGACGAAAGCCAAAGAGCTGAAGTTCGGCAAGAGCGTGATCGGTCGGGGATGAAGCGTGGGTTGGCTCGAATTGCGGATCGTCGCTGTCGGTCGTCATGGTTGAGGTCCTTCGCCGGGTCGGCCGCGCCCATCGCGGCCTTCGTGGCGATCATCTGACGGCGGGCGGCGCGGACCAGAACCCAAAGCGAGGCGCCGGGCCGAAGCGAAGCGGAGGATGGCAGAGGCGCGGCTATTTTGGTTCGCGGTGCAAAGGCGCGGAACGCGCCTGCGGAAAATAGCCGCGATCTCTGCCATTGCAGGGCCGTGCCGCTTGCCGTCCGATCGCCTCTAGAAGGCCAGGGAGCGGCTCTAGCCGCAAGCCCCAACAGGACCCTGACCGGCCGGCTGATGGAGCGCGACCGGGACGTATTGAGCGCGGACATGCATATGCCGCTTTGGACGCGAAGATAAGCCGAATTCATCCAGGTCGATGCATGCAGACTTTCGCTATAGTTTTGGGCCTGCCAGCTAACGAAGTGACGACAAACGCCAGCGTCCGTCAGCGTGTCGCCATCCTGCTGCTGCTGCATCCGTTTCCTCATCAGTGCAAAACCAGCGCCGGCCAAGTTCGACGCGTTAATCTGACGATCGAGTACGCGACAAATGCGGTGCCCCTTTTGGCTGACGTTTCCTTCGATCACACATTCGGGCGACGGCGCCTCGGGTGACGATCGAGTAGCAATGTTTGAACGGTAGTTGGACTATTGTGGGTGCCCCTCGCGGCGGTTGACAAGTTCGAGCACCGACTGCGCCTTCCGAATTTCGTGTAAGACACGTTTCAATATTCGCATCGTCGATTTTTCCGTCCCAGCGAATCCCGCCTTTTTGCACGCCAGCCGAAAATGATGCGCGACCTGCTGGCGGGTGGGGTTGTCGGATTCTGCAGCGAGCTGGTCGACAACGAGGCCAGCATGTGCTCGGCCATCTCTTTTCCGCCTCAATCAAGCTTTGTGCCCCTCATATGATCGCGTTCGCCTGTAAGAGCTGCGCCGTCGGATTGTCGGCGAAGTTGCGGCACCTCGTCGAGAGAGCCCTCGGGTGGCTAGAGCATCGCATCATGCGCTGGTGATGACACTTGGCACGAAATGCCTTGATGTCCCGTACGAAACGCATGGCTTGAGCTGATGGGTAACCTCGACGGTGCTCCGAGCTCCTGAACGAAAACCAGCTACGTCTAAGCCTTTGCTCGGTTCTTCAAGCTCAGAAGCGCTGGGCGTGGCAAGCAAGCTATTGTGCTCATCGTGATGCAGAGCGCGCATGTTAAGCTGGCGCGATGGCCGATCCGCTGATGCACCGATCTCAAAGTGGCGTAGCTTTGGTCGTGGGCTTTTCGAGCCTACAACCTGCCGCAGCGGCAGATACAAGTTGTTTCAGCGCTTTGGCGGTGCGTTCATTACTAGGCAGGGATATGTAATCCGCATTGTTGAGGCGACTACTTTAGACGTTGGCCCAGATCGCATCAATGCACCTTGCAAGCCTCTCTCAGGTCTGCGAATGAAGTCGTTGATGCGCGGTTTCACGTCTGGCTCTATCGCATTCGGCTTGAGGCTGTGCCGGCATCAACCAGACAATCACATCGCCCAGTTTGCTTTGCAGGTCTCGCCGCATTGGGTCTTCCTAGCCCTTGGTTCAAGATGGCCTCACCCTTGTGACCTGTACTCGTCTGACGGAATGACATCTCACAGCCCGATGTTAGCCTTCCTTGGGCAGCATCCTGATTTGCCAACGGGGACAATGGCCTTCGGTCGTCGGCACGGATATTTTGTCGGCAAGAAACAGCAGGCTGCGGACTTCTGTGCAGTGCGCACGTTCTAAAGAAGCGACGCTCCATAGCACGAGAAGTTTCCTCGACCGTCTGAACGCCGATGGATGTTGACTTCGCCCAAGAGCAGCGCCTCTTAGAAATATATATTGGCGGGAGCGGAGCGCATTGATGGGGAGCTGGCATGGCAAAGCCCCCCGGGAACGGGCAGCAGAACTCTTCCGGAGCAAACCTTTGGCAATCGGTGATCCTGCATCTTTCTTCAGGATGTATTGGCACCGCGTCAACCGTTGGAAGAGCTGACAGGCGTCAGCGCGACCACTTCGTTACAACCGGGCCAATGAAGCGGATGGCATCCTGCGGAGTAAATTGGAGCTGCAAGGCTGATCGTAGTTCACTGAGGCCGAAGGTTTGCAGGTCTTCGTTAAAGTCTGAAAGCCTAGGTGATAACGCAATCGTCTCGATGCCGGCCTGCATGGCGCGCTCGGTCAGGGCCGCGACGGCAAGATCACCGGCCGCATCGGCATCACGTGCGATGTAGATGCGGCGTAGCGTCAGCGGAAGGAGCAAGGCGGCAAGATGGTTTGCCGAAAGCGCCGCAGCCATCGGCATCGCCGGAGCTGTGCAACGAGGCGAGAGGATCGTTTCGATACCCTCTCCTGCCGTAAGCACATCATCGACCAAAGCTGCAATGCCCCGCTTGCGCAAATAAGATTCGGCGAGGGTTCCGGCGACCGGCTGCGCCATCGCGAAGAGGCGCGCGGCCGCCCAGGGCGAGCCAGCCAGCGGCTTGTTGTGCGTAACCTTGAGCGATGGGGCAGGATCCGAACGAGGCAAGTTGAGAAATCGTCGTGCCTCGTCCGCGACGTCGCGGAAATCGAGACGCCCGCAACTTTCGCGGATGATGTCGAGGAGGTCGCCATGTTGGCCCGTTGCGGCGTCCGTCCACTTGCCGGCCGACCCCTTGCGCGAGGCTATCAGGCGCACGAACATCGAGCGGCCTGGTGTGTTGCGGGCGTCACCGACCATCCAGTAGCTGCCTTGGCGCCGGCCGTTGGAGAGATAGTAGCGGCACACCGCCTCGGCTTCGCGCGAGAGATGGTGTGCCAGATCGTGCGGGTGGCGTCCCATCATTCGGCCTCCCGTTCGGTGCCCCACTCGAACGGATCGTGCTCGAGCACCTTAGTGATGATCTCAGCTCCGATTCTATCTGCGGGGATGAACACATGCAGCTTCCAAGAGGTGATCTCGTAAAAGAGGCTGTAAGCCTTGAGACGATCCGGCATCGTGTCGCTGAACCCTGAGAGTTCAATTCGGTGGACATCCATCGCTTGTACGCAACGGCACCCGAGGCGTTCTGCGAGTTTGAAAGCGGGCCGCCGGTCCGCGAGCGCCGCAAACGCTGCGTCCGCCCTCATTGCCGATACATCGGATTCGTCGAAAGCAGTCACTCCGTCGAAATCAGAGCCCAACGATTCCACAATGCGCGTGAGGCCCGAAACTCTCTTTCGTCGTCGATAGGCCCGCAGCGTGGCGTAGGCTGCAAGAAGGACGCCTTCAGTGAGCCTGATCAGGATCCGGCGGAACCGTGGGACATGCGCGATGAACAGCCGCTCCATCCTAGGCGCGGACCAGACAGGCTGCGCACCTTCTATTGATTTGCCCCGCTTGGTAGTCCAAACACCTCCTCGGTATCCGAACACCCAGTTGTCGATCAATATGCGGCCGACGCGGCGCTGCGTCGATAACTGCTCCAGGGCCTGCCTATCTTCGCAGCGGTGCGTATGGACCTTGATACGCCCCCAGTTTTTCCAAAGCATCGGCAACATGGAAATCGGCGATCCTGAGTTGCCAGGGTTAACCGATCCATATTTGCGAAGGGACGGGACGGCTTGCGCCTCGCAGGCTTCCTTGGCCGCTTTCCAAACCCGAGATCCGGTCGCGACAATGAGACCGAATCCGAGCCCCATGGCGCCCCCCAAGACCAGCTCGAAGCAGAAACCGTGAGGGCTTGAAAGTAGAACGCGGGCCGCGCGAAGAACAGAAGAAGCTGCCGCGCGCGAAAACGCTGCGGACGCTGCGGCCGTCGACTCTGATGGCTTGAACATATGGAAAACCTCAGGAGAGCGGTTGCAGATGGATCCGCCGGTGCTCTCTCGTAATCCGACGGGCTCAAACAGCCCGTCGTCCCTCTTCCTCTCCATCACAGGGAGCCGTGCAAACGCCCGCGCCGGACCAGGTGCGCACTGCCGAATGGGCAAGAGCCTCGGAAGAAATCAGAGGGGCGGAAGAACCCGCCCCTTGCTGCGATCATTCGATGAACAACGACCGGCAAGTCGTCTTCGCTGCCGCCCCTAACTTTTTTGTCATTAATGCGAAATTCGCCCTGAAGGCCGGCTTCTAGCCGTGCTCCGATTCCGGGTTGCGTGTCGACTATCGGAGCGGCCCAGATAGGCTGCCACTATCATCCAGAAGACGCTCGGCTATCTATCTTTTCTCGAGATCTTCAATGAGCAACTTCGAGGTTATCCGTCCCCTGGTGTTGTCTGCGATGTGGCGCCGGTGACGTAGCAATCTCTGCGTTGTCATGTCCATTAGCTCCCTCCTTAGGGACCGCTGATCAAGCCCACATCGCGAGGCCAAATGCCACCGGGCAGAATGTTCGGCAGCGCGCCTTGCTAACGGTCTGCGGCAGATCGTACTGACGACTCCGTCGCTCGGCATTATGGTGGTTTGCGCTCTTCAGAAGCAGACTTCGGATTCAGCAATCTGAAGGCAACATAAGTTTCGGATGTTGCCTTCGGCTCAGGATGGGTGCGCGATCAATGTGGTGGTCGATTACACCGATGAGTTGCTGATTGATCTCCGCAACCTGCGCCCGGCGCTTTCTATGGGCGATGGCCAAAGCAAATTCGTCCGCGTCCAATCCCACCTCCAGGCTGTTCTGGACAATCGTGTGCATGGAGATCATCGAAAAATCCGAGCGAGGCTTGCGAAACGCGCAATGCGAAGCCCCTGAAGGGCTTCAGCGGGCTCTTCGAGATCTGCATCCCCCTTCCGGCATGCAACCACTTGTCCCACGACACCACGATGCCAACGGCCTCTAGGGCTCCGCAATTCGCTTTGCCAATCGCGCATCCTCGGACGTGTAACCCAGAAACACTCGCGCCGTGACCGAAGGCTCTGTTCGACGCGTAACTAAGTCCGATGAAGTACCAGCAAGCATTTTTGAAGCCAGTACCTTTGGTACCTTTGTGGCGCCCGCAATCATACTATTATCGCCACCGCCGGCGCTCGCTGCTGATGGAGTGGAACCTGTCATGCAAGTAGTAGGCTGCGCGACTGTGAAAGACGATAAGAAACACTTTATCTTACTTCGACAAAGCCGCTGCAACGCTAAAACCGGCGGGCGTTTCCAGAGAGCCGGAGACGCCGAGCACCAAGGAAATCGCTAAGAACTTCAGCCCGATCAATTCCAAGATGATTGATGCGGATGACCTTCATGCCACCCCGCGAAAGTTCATCGGTAAACCTATCGAGATTCGGAACGAGAGATGCCTTTCTGCCGCGATTGGCTACCGCTGCATTGCAGATCGGCACGGGACGATCGCTGCTGTGTTCGCCAAGTCCATTGCCCCAGCGGCTGAACGGAAGGGCACTGGAAGACGACTGCGGCACGCTCGAGATGATTGCGTCGCCCGTCTGCCGAAGGAACATTCGAATAGTTCCTGCTGACTACGGCGAAAATCCCCTCAACGGCGCTGCCCAAGCGCACTACTGTTAGGGTGAGGAAAATCGAAATCCTACTGGCATCGCGACCAATGCGATAATTCGAAAGTAAAGGAAGCATTTCCGCTGCTCCAGAGACCGCATGGAAACAGAAGCGGCGCGGGATGTATCGACATCGATGACAGTGAGAAAAGCCGACGCGGCAAGATCGAGCATGGAATGCTGGTGACCGCAAGATAACGATCGACACGAACCTGTAGCCATCGTTTAGCTCCTCAGCGACATCGCGGCTGGCTCCATCGACGATGCGACTTTGTAGCGAGTCCAAGTGTCGCTTAGTCAGCTGGATGCCGCGGCCGGCTACGATCTGCCCCTGCCGGCACGGCGGCAGATACCAGGCGCATTTCCGGACCACTATGTGGCTCACGAGTGCCGTCGACGCCATGCCATTCTCAGTCGGGCGCTGGAGAATGTCCCCTGGACACGCTATCGGCTCAGTGAAAGCAGCCGTTCTCCCGTATCCGAGCCAGCAGACTTTCTCGTCATGGTAACACCAAGGATGCCGCTCGAGTACGTTGGATGGCCCACGATCCACCCATCGGCCGGTCTCCGCAACAACTCCGGGCTGCAACATGCTACTTTACCATCGAGGAGAACAGCTAAAAACTCAAAACGAAGGTAATTTCCTACGTGAGCGTTCAATAGCTAATGTTTAGAGGAATATACATAGGTTTATAATGCGCCTTTTTCCGCTGTGCTTATTTTAGCGAGGTCGTAGAAAGCGCCCAGGAGCGCCTGTCCGGGTCGAATAAATTGCTGTATTTTTAGCCTGATCATTAATCTCTCCGCCAGAAGGACCGGACGGCGACAAGCATGTTTAACCAGCTCACCACATTGGAACGTTCAGGGACGCAATTTATCGTCGGCAGCATTACGCTAGCAGCAGTGACGCTAGCTTCCTTGTATATCAACAGCCCTTTCGCAGCCACGGCGTTCGCCTATCTGGTGGTGATCTTGCTGTTTTCGCTGATGGGCAGCTTCATCGTATCATTGGTCCTTTCCATCGTCTCCGTCGCTAGCTTAGCCTACGTGTTTACGCCGCCGAGTTTGAGTTTTCGGATCGATGATCCCCGAGACCTTGTGGTGGTTGTCGCTTTCCTGAGCGCGTCGATTGTCGGAACGCACCTGATAGGAAAAGTTCGCCACCAAAGGGAAGTTGCGCGTGAGACCGCGGCCAAGCTACGGCACAGTGCGGCCGATCTGCATAACCGCGAGAAACTGTGGCGCGCAATCTTTGAGCATAACCCGGCCATGTACTTCATGGTCGATGAAGCCGGGACGGTCCTGAACGTCAATACTTTCGGAGCGACCCAGCTCGGCTATACGCCTGCCGAACTAATCGGCGTATCCGTGCTGAAGGTCTTTCCGGAAGACGATCGTGAGGTCGTTCGCAAATGCATTGGGAGTTGTCTTACAGATATCGGCCAATCGCGCACCTGGGACATCCAGAAAGTCAGAAAAGACGGCTCGGTGCTGTGGGTGCGCGAAAACGCCAAAGCCATGCTGTGGGCCGATGACAAGCCCATCGTCCTCATTGCCTGCGAAGATATCACTGAACAAAAGCGGACAGAACTTGCGCTGCAGCGAAGCGAAGCCCATTTGGCCCAGGCGCAGGAATTGAGTCACACCGGCAGCTTCGGTTGGAACGCTGCCGACGAAGTCTTTTGGTCGAAGGAGAACTTCCGGATTTTCGAATACGATCCTGACATCAAACCGACACCGCAACACGTCCTTGACCGCGCCCACCCGGACGACAAGGCTTCGGTCCAAGAGACGTTGGATCGAGCGGCGCGAGGCGAGGACTTCGAGCACGAATACCGGCTGCTGATGCCCGACGGATCAATAAAGCACATTCACGCACGAGCACGGACCACGAGAACGGCATCTGGCGAGATCGAGTTCGTCGGGGCGGCGACGGATATCACGGCAGCGAAGCAGACGGAACGGCGACTGCTCCGTAGTGAGGCTTATCTGGCGGACGCGCAGCAGCTTAGTCGCACGGGCACATGGTCCTGGGACTGCCACCGTCGCTGTTTTGCGTATCGCTCCGCCGAAGTCAGTCGTCTATTCGGCTTCGACCCGGAAGAGCCCGTGACACTTGAGGCCATCCGCTCGCGTATTCATCCAGACGATTTACCGCTGCAGCAGGAAGTACAGCGTCAGGCTATTGAACAGAAAGCCGGCAACTTCGAATACGATTTTCGAATCTGTCATCCCGATGGGGCGATAAGGCACATACACGCCGTTGCGCACGCTGTGTTGGGAAGCGACGGCGTGACAGTCGAACTCATCGGAACGCATATGGACGTCACCGAGCAACACGCAGCTAGGGAAAAGTTAGAAAACACTCTTGCTGCGCTGCGTGAGAGCGAGCAACGCTTTCGTGACTACGCGGAAACTGCTTCCGACTGGCTATGGGAGACCGGGCCGGATCACCGGCTCACACTATCGGAGCACACCAGCGCTACGGGGCTCTTGGCCACAGGGGCCATTGGCCGGCCTCGCTGGGAAATCGCGTGCGACTTTGAAGAAGAACCTGAGAAGTGGCGGCAGCATCAGGCGACGGTCAACGCACATCTCCCATTTCGCGATCTGATTTATCGCGCCATTAGCGCGACCGGCTCGGCCATTTACTTCCAGACCAGCGGCAAGCCCTTTTTTGATGAAAACGGCAGCTTTCGTGGCTACCGTGGCGTCGCCACGGACATCACGGCGAAGATTCGCGCAGATCAGGCAGAACAAGAGCTGCGGAAGTCACAGGCAGATCTCGCGCATGTCACGCGCGTGACGACGCTGGGGGAACTAACAGCCTCCATAGCCCACGAGGTAAACCAGCCGCTCGCGGCCATTATCAGCAACGGCGATGCGTGCCTCGGCTGGATACGCCGCGAAATTCCGGATATTCCCGCCGCGCTCAGATCAGTGGAGTGGATCATTGAGGATGCGGTCCGGGCAAGCGAGGTAATCCGCAGAGTCCGTACACTTGCGAAGAAAGGTGATATCGAGATGGTACCGCTCGATGTCAATGAGGTCGTGAACGAAGCTATAGCGCTAGTGACACGTGAGCTAGTTAATCACCAAGTGACCTTGCGAACTGAGTTAGCGCTCGCGCTTCCCACGGTCCTTGGTGACCGGGTTCAGCTGCAACAGGTCATCATCAATCTGGTGATGAACGGGATCGAGGCGATGCAAGAAGTTGACGACCGGGCCCGCGAGCTGGTGATAGAATCATCCATGGACAGTAAGGGACGTGTGCAGCTCTCGGTGACTGATTGCGGCGTCGGCATCGCTGAGGATGATAGGATTCGCATCTTAGATCCGTTTTTCACCACCAAGTCGACCGGCCTTGGAATGGGTTTGTCGATTTGTCGTTCAATCGTAGAAGCTCACGGAGGGCGCCTCTCAATCGTCCGCAAGCAAGGGCCGGGCGCGACCTTTCAATTTGCCCTGCCAGTCGTGTCGTGATTGGACTTTGACTAGCGGCACGGAGGAAGGTCAACGGTCCGCATGTACGATGGCGTCATTGTCTAAACCCACGGCGAGATGCCGATCTCTAACGGATCCTTTCACTGACGGGATCTGGACTTAAGCGCATTCGGATCGGCCCGCAAAATGCTGCAGAGCAGGCCTTCGGCTCTTGCCATCCGGTCCAGACGGCCAGGACGAGTGGGCTGCTGTCTTAGCTTGCCAAGTTGAACATTCACGTCTCCCAAAGCACGGGCCCAGGAAGGCGGAGCGTTCAGGAAAAATCGCGAGGGACTGTGGGCCCACAGACAGCCGCGAGCCGAAGCCTTTTATTTGCGACCTTAAGACTTCGCGAGCAAGCGGCGTCGAACTGTGGCTACCGGTCTACGAGGCAGCAAATAGCCGGGAGCTCGGGCTGGCCGAGCTGGGCATCAGGATTAATTCTGAGCAGTTCTGGCAATCCGCAAGTCCCCATCCGGACTCGACGTTCTGCAGCTGCAACAGCGGGTTTCACTGGAGGAGCCGATCCCCTCTGCACTTTGCAGCTCCAAACCACCCGGCCCGGGCCTCTCCAGTTGGACGAGAAGTGGCTCCGGACCGATCATCTTTGTGAACCAACACTTGCGAGCTGCCGACGGTCGCGGATTACGATTTTGCGCTGGCTTTTTCCGAGAAACTCGAGGACCAACTGCCTGTGCAGCTGGGGACAAGGCGCGCGACACAGTTTCGGGTGTCAGGCCAAGGTGGTCGGCAATATCGGACAATGCGCCGGCCGAGTGCTCGTCCATTTCAAGCAAAAAGGCGGCCACCTCTTCCAGCGAGGTTTTTCGTCCAAGCAGCATATGGTTCTCGGCGTGCTGCAGATTTTTGGCCGTCACCCTGAGCAAATTGCGGAGGACGACCGCATCGTTCTCTGCCGCGTCTTCAAGGCTGGTGCGCCTGATCAAGCGAACTGTCGTCGCGACGACTGCCTCTGCTGTGAACTGATGTCTCTCACCATTTTCAAGTCCGAGGATATCGCGGACCAGATGAAACGCACCCACCTGCCGCCGACCATCCGCAAGCTCGCCGTAAATCTCCTTCCCCATACTGTAACTCAACTCACCCAATTTGACGCTCGGATTTGCGCCGCTTGCAATCGCTAGGTCAGAACGCGAGTTGAAGCGAGGCGCTCTGTTGTTAGTGGGTGGCGCGAAAAAGCATGAGGCACTCCTGAGCTGGGCCGATTGCAGTTTGATGTCCAATCTTCTTTTTGCCATGAGGATCTTAGCTGATGATTAACCCGACATCCCTGCAAAGTTAGCGCCACTGCAGTCAAACTGCAGCTCTTGCCGCCTCGTCAGGAAGCAACGTGATTTTGCAAAGGCTATACTTGTACATCGCTTCAGCTCAGACTCAGCCCTATCAGTCAGCGCGGCTGCCATCCCGCGGAATCGCGGTGGTGAGTTGCGCTTGAGGATGACCGACGGATAAGGAGCGGTGGCGCAACAATACTCCGGTGAGGTGTCCTCACCCGACGTTGAGGCATGGTGAGATACAGGATCCCTCCGCCATTTTGATCTTTGGCGACGAGAAATAGGCGGCAGTGGTCGCGATCAAAAAAAGCAGATGAGGACGAGATCACAATGACTGCGAATTTTCCGGACCATTCGCCGTCTTTCACCGTATCGCGTCCTATCCACATCTCATGCACTAAACCTGCTGCTTCTGGCTGGAAATTGCATTTTTCCAGCGAATGTGCGCTTCGAATCTTGGCCCGACAACGTTCACACTAATGATGTTACGAGCACGACAATGCCGTGTTCGTTTCCGTACCAACCAATACAAAGTGTCGGTCATTGAGGTCCATCTAAACGGTCGCGCCACATGCAAGCGCGTAGTATCGGTTGCCTGCTATGAGAAGCCAGTCTTCTTGCTTCATCGCCCTTGATGCCGGCCTCAGCTGTCGGTTAGATTGAGTTGACTCAATTGGAGATGCTGCAGTGGCAATGGGTACTGTGAAATGGTTCAACACGTCCAAAGGATACGGCTTCATCAAACCAGACGATGGAGGCCCAGACATCTTCGTGCACATTAGTGCCGTTGAAAGGGCCGGCCATTCCGGCCTGGCGGAAGGCGCCCGAATTAGCTACGAGCCCAAGGCTAGTCGTTCTGGGAAACTTTCTGCCGAAGACCTCAGAATTGGATGAGCTCGTCGGCAGGGATGGCAAAAGGCGAACTGAACTGCGTCCGGGACTCGATCAAGAAGAAGCATTCCGGCCTCAACACGCTGCGCCGTTGAGGCCGCCTCCTCGTCCATCAACCTAATTGCGTTGTCGAGATACGAGCTAGGGCCGTCGAGCATCTGTATGATCATTCACGGCAGCGAACAGGCTCATCGACGCAAAACGGGCGTCAGCCCTGTGCCAAAGATTCGTAGAAGCATGAGTACGCGGAGCTGCCCAGCTTTTTCTGACCATCGCAGTCACCTCAAATGAACAAGCTCGCCGGCGAGCGAGAGCAACTGGAAAGATAGATAGGGATCAACATACAACGTATTCTCACCCGTACTCCTAGACGTGTGTAGGATCAGAGGCATGCATATTCGATCATCGCTGGAGCTTTGTTTCGTGGCACCGCCTAAACGACTAGAAGCCGGTTCTGCTATAGCACAAAGAAGAAGAGGCCGCTTGCCGAATTAGGCGAGAGATCTCGAGCCTTTAGAGGCAACATGGGATTGGTTTTTCATGAACGAGGATTTCTATCGGGCTCGGGCTTCGCAAGTCCGTGACATTGCTGAAAGAGCTGATCCATTCACCAAGCAACGTCTCTTGAAGCTTGCTGATAATTATGAATTCAGGGCGCGCAATCCTTCGCGTGCTTCCCGCCCCACAGCCCGACCGATTCCGCTTCCGTTCACGCAAAGTGATCGCAAGGCCTGACTGACAAAGCACTCGCTCGATGGTGAAGCGTTAGCGATTAGCTGCAGTCGCCAGATCTAAGCTTGGGTTGCGCATTCTCTGTCATACCGCCTGCGTCTTTAGCAGCCTTGATCGGTGACGCCTTGACGGATTTGCTAGCCGGCTTCGCCGCGAATTCCAGCGGCTCCTTTGTAAAGGGGTTGATTCCGCTGCGAGCTTCAGTAGCGGGCTTGCTTACGACGGACATTTTTACGAAACCCGGAACAACAAACTCACCGGCCTCGTTCAGCTCCTTGTAGCCCACAGTTGCCATCTATTCGATGACGGCCTTTGTGTCGGCCTTGGAGAGCTGCGTTCTCAGCAATTGCGTCAATCGGCTGGTTTTTGGTCATCTTGGCCATGATGCATACCTAGACGAGACGCAGAACCCTTGAAGTAGATGTTCTAGGCCGGCCCCATAACTTCGAGCAGGGCGAGACCGCGAGGATAATTTAACGTCGGTTTTCCTCAACTTACGCGCTTAAACCTATTGGAGCCCCAACAAGGGTGGCTTCAACTGAATTTCCGGCATTATGATCGCTTCTAACATCAGACCAAGCTCGGTCGTAAGACGGTACAACTAGGGCCGATAATGTCGATAAATTGCGTTGGCCCCCTGATAGTACGGATAGACCAAGGTCCTTGGTGTTATTTGATAGTACTGCGCATTACATTGGCCCGTGATTGCAAGGCCGCAGAAACTAATTGAACCTGCCCAAAGAACGAGACGATTAAGGAGCTTCATAGCAGGCCTCCTCAATACTTGAGTGGGCCATGTTACTCTGCCGTCAAACCGTTCTAAAGTGGTTCGCATAAAATAAGTGACTGGCTGCTCTCCGGCCCCTGGTAGCCAGGGAACGCTTCTCTTCAAGAGCTTGCCGCATGTGGCGAGCCGATTGCGCATGTATTGAATTGAAGTCTCGGAAAGACTTCCCATAAATTCGGTTGCGCGAATGGCAAATCCGGGACCGAGCGGTCCTTGATATTTAGCAAAAACGGCAGATCCGAACGGATCTACCGTCTCCACGCGCCCTGGTCTTATAGGGACGCGATGTACTGGAGGCGGAGGTTCTGGTCCCACCCGCCGTTGAGCGCATCGAGGCGGTTGACGTTCACGGTGAAGCCTTTCTCTGTGACGGCCGTGACGGCGATCCCAAACGTGTCGGCGATGTTCCCCGTGTAGTTGGTGCCTTGCAGCGGTGTCGCGACGACGACAGGGGCTTTCGGGAACGGCGTCCCGAAGGTCACTGTGTACTTGTAGGTGCCCTTCGTGCCGCCCTCCGGGACGAGGCTTCCGGCGGCCGAGCTCCCAAGCGTCGCGATGCCAGCGATGGTCTCCATGATGACTTCCTCCGTGGATCGGTGATGCGGACAGTCGCCCATCGCAAGGGCGGCTGTCCACTCGAGTCTTCTTTATCGTACCTGAGGAGAGCGCACACATAACCTACTAAGTCTGGTAGCGTCGATGGGTCCAGCAGAGCTGGTCCCGGTTGTCTGAACAGAATCTCCGCGTCGATAAGTGGAGCCTCTGCCGGGGGTAGGCTGCCGTGCAGAGTGGCAGCGAGGTGAAGTAAGTTTGATCCGGTGCGCCGCCGTCAAGGCTCGAGTGTGGACGTCGGCCATTGTAAAAGTCGAGGGGTGAACGTCGCGCCCGGTGAACTGCGAGCCATGGTCGATGTTGAAGATCTCGGGATTGCCGTGACCCTCCAAGGCTTCCAGTGCGCGCGACGCAGAACGCCACCTCCATGGTACCGATAGCCGCCACGACAGAACCCGGCGGGTGGCCCAGTCCAGCACCACGGCCGAATAGACGAAGCCCCGCGCCACCGCGACACTGCCTACTAGATCACGTAGTGTAAAATGCTAGTCGATTGTGGCAAACGATAAGCCAGTTTGCGAAGCTGGCCGGAGCATAGAAATGTCTGGCGCCGAAAATGGCAATCCGCTGATAGGATTTGCCACCGACATCAGACCACTGTTTACGCAGACGGACATCAATCACATGATGTGGCTCTGTGATCTTTCCAAGTACGGCGACGTCAAGACAAATGCTGATCGGATTCTTCGCAGACTGAAGGCGCAGGGCGGGCCGGTGATGCCGCCACCTCCTGCGAGGGGTGGGGACGGCCCCTGGTCGGCGGAGAAGATTGCACTGTTCCAGAGTTGGATCGACGGCGGCTATCAGCCCTGAGCTGGGCCCGGCGCGCCGATTTTCTCGAGGAGCTTTCATGCAGAAGCTGCGATCGATTGTTTGTTTCGTCACCTGTTCAATTTTATGCGGATCATTGGCGGCGGTCGCTCAACAGCCGCCGGTCGGTTACTTCGATATACCGCCAGGTTTCGATTATCCCGCAAACAAGCAGACACTCGAGCAATATCGGACATCGGCAAACGTTCCTGCGCAGCGCCTCCACGTCTGGAACGTATTTGCGGGCATGACCCAGACGACGCCGGATGGGAAGTACCCGATCTTCGAAACATGGTTCTCGGAAGATGAGGTCTTTAAGGTCGGTCCCGAGCCGCAGGCGGTGGGACCACGGCGCATCGTGCGGCGTTTCAAGCAGCCCGCCCAGTTGTCGGTCATCCCCGGTGAACTCTTGCCGCAAGCTGCGGGGACTGCTCTGCTGTCGGAGGTGCTCTACAACTACGCGGGCTACAAGCACGTACGCACAAATCGGCTCTATCTCACCGTCGAGCTTGACGCGCTACGAGCAAACGGTGCGCCGGATTCGGTCGTTCCCGGCAATCGCATAATTCCAGCTTTTCCGTCTGAGGCTATCTCGCTGAAGACGGTGTGGTGGCCGATTGCTCGGGACCAGGTCACTGCATTGCCCATCTGGGATCCTGAGAGCAATCCGCCCCGTCCCGCTGGTAACCCGTTCACGACTTGGGCGCGCGTCGTTGCGGTCGACCCGAACCAGACCAACGTTCCTCCCAACGCGACCCGGTCGGTATTCTTTCTAGGCAAGCAGTTTCCCAATTCGCATTTAGTCGGCATTGACGCGTTCCATGCGGTCAAGCTCGACGCACAGACGGCCCAGAACGCGATGGCGAACGATCGGTTGGCCCGAGCCGCGGAGCTTGCGCTCGGCCGACCGTTGCAGGAAGGCGACTACGTGGTTCTGGTGGCTTCCCATCTGACTACCAAAGAGATCGACGACTGGGTTTGGGCGACTCTCTGGTGGCACGACCGACCCGACGATGGCCCTTTCGCTGCCGACCGGCCTGCCAAGGTTGTCGGGGTCTGGCGCAATTTCCTCATGAGCGCGACCTACGACTTGGACCTGCCGCGCGAGCCGGACGGAAAGCCGCATATCGCCTTCAATCCGTGGCTTGAGGCGGGTTTTCCGGATGGGGGATCGGGCAACGGCACCGTGAGCAACTGTATGAACTGTCACAACCGATCCGCTTGGTGGCCTGACTGGCAGGGCCAAGGGGGACGAGTGTTCCTTCCAATCTTTCGCGGCAAGCCCGATCTTCAGAACGATCCCGCGTACGCCGCCGGACGATTGCGAACGGACTTTCTTTGGTCGGTGCCATTCAACTCGCAGTGATCGTCGGCCAATGGTGCGCTCGCCATCTTCCCGTGCTGCGACGGCATTGAGCAAGGCCAAGCGGATGGCTCGGTCGCTGGATGGCGTCTGCGGGGTCGACTACGGGTTCGCCTTCAAGGACGGGAAGCGTACCGACCGGATGTCGGTTCGATTTCATATGAACCGGAAACAGCGTCTGTCACGTCTGCCCATCGACCAGAGACTGCCGAATAAGATCGATGGCATCGACCTCGATGTCCTGGAGATCGGCTACAGCCCTCACGCCGGAACTCCGCGCGCGCCCCAGCGTCTCGTCCAGCCGGGTCTCAGTGTGGGCAATCTCAAGCAGCGGAGCACAGGTACACTAGGAGCCATAGTTCGCGACCTCACGACTCAAGAACGCTATCTCTTGAGCAATTGGCACGTGCTTTGCGGCGGGCCCGAAGCATCGGTCGGGGATCCGATTAGCCAGCCAGGGCCGATGGACCTAGGCAGCAGCCCCCCTAATGAGGTGGCGAACTTGGAACGGTGGCTCCGCCTGTCGGAGCAGTTCGATGCTGCCCTCGGACGGCTCGCCGACCACATGGATCTGAGCGAGCAATTGTTCGGAACCGCGGTCGTGCCAACGGCCACGATCGCGCCCGCTCTAGGAATGTCGGCGATCAAGAGCGGTGCAGTATCCGGCGTCTCGCAGGCGCTGATTGATGGCGTAGCCGGTACCTATAGGATCGACTACACCGGTTTCGGAGACGGGCCAGAATGGATGCAGGGATTCCGATTGGTACCCGATAAGGCGGCGCCGGCGGCTGCTCTGAGCTTGGAAGGCGACTCCGGCTCGTTGTGGGTGGAACGCTCTACAAGCAGAGCGGTAGGTTTGCACTTTGCGGGCGAAGACGATGTGAGCCCTTTGAACGACTATGCGCTTGCGCATGCGATTGATGACGTGTTCATGCGGTTGAACGTTGGGCTGATCGTGCCGTGACTTCGTACTCGAGGCTAAAGCGCGCGGAGGAAATCAACTTTCGAGCTGGTAATAAGTGGGTATTCCGAGCAGCCGAGAGAGCTTCTGTCGCTAGGCGCGCGCAGGCGTACTTGAGGCAGTTCGACACCTGCCACGCTCACTTTAGACAAAGGCTTTGAGCAGATGCTAGGAGCCGATGCAGACGAAGTCGACTTTAGGAAAAGGGCATTGGCGGCATGAGCAGCAGGCAGCTTGAAGAAGAGTACGAGCGCGAGGAAGCCGAGGCGATTGCCGCGGCACTTGACCTCACGCCCGATGAGCTAAATGAAATCGAGTACGTGATACACGAGATCGCCAACGACGACGGGCTGGTTTACGGATACGGCGTAGAGATCAAAGAAGGAGCCCCATCGTACATCCTCGACAAGCTCGCGGAGCTCCCTAAGCGGGGGAACTTGGTGTTGATCGATCTGCGCGAATATGCGCACGACGCGGACCAAGAGCAAATTGAAATGGAAATGGGGAGGGCCGCTGTTTACAAGGTGAAGCTGTACAGCATCGCTACGGATGAAGTGGTCATTTCTCGTCGCATGGCGACCCACGAGGGGGCAGCCAAGATGGGAGGGTGGACGGTTGAAGGCACGGGCGTTATAGTTGACCTAACCGATCTAGAGCCCGGAGAGGAATGGACGGCTCGCGACTTCGATCCTGCCGGATATGAGAGCGCTCACGACTGAACGTGGCGCTGCGACATTCGCCACCTACGGGTGCCCACCGCACCTCCCCGCTGCAGCGCTGAGCTCAAACAGGTCTTCGCCAATTCGAACACCTCATGATGTAAGCTGCGGAGCCTCGTTACGAGGAGACGGGCGAGGGGCTTCAGGTCAATCACGCGCCCATAGCTGTTGATGCGCACGACATTGCGACGGTGACGACATGGCGTTATTAGGATCCCCGATGGAGTTATCCGAAGACCAACGCGGAGCCTTGCTCGCCATTGAGACGGCCTTCTCGGCTCTTACGCTATAGCGACCGCTCGCCAAACACTCGTCCAGCAGGTGATATTTGATCGTTGCGGCCTCCCGCTCTCCCCGTGAAGCAAGCCAGAGAATTCGCCCCACGATCTCCAGTGCAGAGCGCGGCTTCTGCCCAATGAACGCGGAGCTAGCAAGCACTTCGTCAGGGGCAGATCATTTCCTCTACGACGCCACCCACGTCGCTTCACGCGTAGCAACTGCGGGAGTAAATCGATTGGACCCGGCTCGTCGGTTTCCCTCGTCCCTACCAGAGTGTTTGTTGCTTGAGATGCTGTCCTTCGGCATTCTTGTCTCTCGGTGCGCCCTCACCAGACGTGGTGCTCGCATCATCGATCGATTTCTTCAGGTCGAGAAGCATGTTCTTGACCCAGTCCATCGAGGTTTCGAGCGCCGTGAACCGCCCGTTTGAGTACCAGGCCATTGCGACCAGAGCGCCCAAGAGCCCAATAAAATATTCCCAGCCAATGTGAATTATTATGCCTTCCATGCGTTCAGCCTAGATGCCGCTCCTGTTGCAACCAAGGCTGGTGAACGTGCCTGGGCAGATGCGTCTCCGGCCCTCGCAGAACTCGATATGGTCGGCAACTATATGATGCATGAACAACGATAGCCCCATCCGCAGAGAGACGACACAGCATAGGGATGTCAAACCGACCGTCTCCGATCTGTTGGAGGACGGCACCGTCATCGAATTGGTATATCGAACCGAGAATCGCACCACGTTGTTTGCGACGTCCCTGGCGGGACGCTGGACGTTAGCTCCGCACGTTGACGTGCCAGGACGCCATCGATTGGTTCCATTCTCGGCCGACAACAATCTCATTAAGAACGAGGTTGTCCTGCTCCCGTCGGAGCCACTCTCTTACGGGACCGAGCAAGAGCTCGTCGCTGACGTCATCAACTTCATCCATCGCTATGCTGATCTCAGCCCGCCCTTCGAGCAGGTCGCTGGTCATTACGTGTTGCTTAGCTGGGTCTATGACGCTTTCAATGACTTGCCTTACCTTCGTCTTCGAGGCGATTTCGGGACGGGGAAGACGAGGTCGCTCCTCGATCGGATCGCTCTGCTACAAGCCGTTCTTCGCGAGCGGTGCCTCGACCATTTCGCCGATCTTCCATACCCTCGATGCTTTCCGCGGAACGCTTATCTTCGATGAGGCCGATTTCCGCTTCAGTGACGAGCGCTCCGAGATAGTCAAGATCCTCAACAACGGAAACGTGCGCGGCATGCCCGTCTTGCGCACGGTCATGAATCGCGAACGAGAGTTCAATCCCGATGCATTTCATGTCTTTGGACCGAAAATCGTAGCGACGCGGGGCCGCTACGAGGACAGAGCGCTGGAAAGTCGGTTCATCACCGAAGAAACAGGCGCCCGACCGCTGCGCGACGACATTCCCCATCAACCTCCCTCCGACCTTCAAGGATGAAGCACGCGAATTGCGCGACAAGCTGCTCTTGTATCGCTTTCGCAAACGACACGAAATCAAGCTCGACCCTTCTCTTGTCGACCCTGCGCTGGAGCCGCGGATCAATCAAATCATGCTGCCCCTGTTGAGCATCGCCAGTAATCAACGGATCCAGACTGAAGTACGGAAGGTTGGCAAGCGCGCTCAAATTTCTATCATTGCCGAGCGGGGCCTACTCATGGAAGCGCAGGTCCTGGAAGTGCTCATCGAACAGATGCTGTCGTCCAATAGACCCGTCGTTCCGGTTGCCGACATTACCACAGGCATGATCCGGCGCTACGGGAGCGAATACAGCGTACCGATTAGCAACCGCTGGATCGGGAGCATTCTGCGTAAGAAGCTAAACTTTCAGACGTATAAATCTCACGGCGTCTACGTCGTGCCCATGGCCGAGAGGAAGAAAGCCGAGATGTTGTGTCAGAGATATGGTGTAAGCGTCACGATGGACACGGCTTCGACCGAAGCGGGGGACTTGGGGACTTCGGGGACGTCCTAAGAGCACATCGTCCCAAGTCCCCAAAGTCCCCAAGTCCCCACCTCCACCGCATCTTCATGCACAATGGGGCATCCTTTCTGAAGCCACTATGGTATAGAATGGGGGACGCAGTTTTGTCTTTCTGTGCCGAGTCGGCACTTTTTCGTGTCTCGAACGAGACCGCTTTCAACGGGATCATTGGTGCGTGCCTGTCATCTTACTGGCCGGCTGCACTATATGCATCACCGACACCAATCATACGTTCGCCCGCATCGTCGTCGCTGGGGACTTACCCAGCAAGAACTCGCATTTCTCATCGGCGTGAAGAGTCGGACTGCCGTCTCGCGCATTGAAGGATCGAAGCGAAGGCCAAGTCTCGACGCGGTATTTATCTGCATGCTGTCTTCAACATGCCGGCGTTGGAGCTGTTTCCTGGGCTTATGTCGGATCTGCGCGCGTCGATACGCGCACGTGCAAACGAACTCTACGAACAGCTCCAGGGCGATTCGTCACATGTAACCCGCCTAAAACTCGACTTCCTCGAACGACTGTTGGACCGTGTAGGAGCGAGCGCGTCGCAATGAGCATATGGTCACGCTTCGTCGGCATGCGCTCGTCCTCTCTATTTATGCGAACACGCGCGGCTTTGCGTTCATCCTATTCGAAGGCCGCTTAGAACCGTTCGATTGGGGAATTCGCGAGAGCCGGGGACCCCGCAAATGCGACGTGTGCCTCCGGCGCATCACGCACCTCTTCCATCTGTATAAGCCCGACACGCTCGTCATTCAGGATACGTCCGCGCAAGGAACAAAACGCGCGCAATGGATTAGAACCCTCAATGCATCAATTGCCGCACTCGCGAAAGATCGCGCCGTTCCGGTTCTTGCCTATTCCCGCGAGGAGGTACGAGGCGCGTTCGAATGCTACGAATGCCCGAACAAGCAAAGACTGCCGAGCGAATTGCGAAGCACATTCCAGCGTTTGAGCAATATGTGCCTCCGCCCCGCAAGCCGTGGATGAGCGAAGATCGCCGGATGGGCCTGTTTGATGCGGCGGCTCTGGCACTCACGTTTTTCCAAACGGTCGAAAATCAAAACGGGTAATGGGGTGTGGTAGCAGCGCTCCTCACGTTAGGCGCGCAATTTCCTGTTGCGTGCAGATACAAAGAGCGTCAAATTGGAAGTCCGTCGATTAGCGGCGATGGCAACTATGTCGTTTATGCGAGTGGAGCGTCAAATCTAGTTGTTGGCGACACGAACAGTACCTCTGACGTCTTTCTATACAATCGAATTACGAACCACATTGATATAATTTCCGTCACAGATACCTTGATCGCACGCGTCCGAAGAAGCCCACGATGCGATGTGGTTAAGTCATTTTGATGCGAATGGCGACTGCCCTCACGTGGCGGGAGCGACGCACTGAGGCATCCTGATCAAGTCATTATAGTTGGAAGTTCTTCACGTGCGACGGCGATTCGATATACAAATCAAAAAAGCAATGTCGGAGGGGTGGAGTTAGTGATTCTAATGGGAGGAGACTGCAGACGACACGAAATGTATTCGCTACGAGTACAATCCGGAAACTCGTCAGTATGAAGATACTGAGCTTCGATTCTCTGTGCCCCTGACACGAAAGCCTCCCACAGATGTTGCGAGTAATTGTTCATACTCGCTTCCTATCAATCCAATGCGCCGCGTGCGCTCAAGCTCGCTCGACCAAAGTTGTTTGTTGCTTTAGCAGCTTGCGCTCCTCCGCCTTATCTCTTGATCTCTCGGCGTGAGTGTCGGCGTTTGCGTCGTCAATCGACCTTTTTCAAATCGAGAAGCATATTCTTGCATCCCTGCGCCAACCCAAACGCGGGTCTTGTGCAGCGGAACCGCATTAAGCAGCGAAGCTGCGACCTCAACATCGTCGGCCCTCGAGCCATCGACCGTGCAAGCGCGAATTATTTTGACAACACCTTCCGGCCCGCCTCGAAAGCTTCCTGATCTTTCGGGCCTGCAAGCTCAAACCAAGAGCCGGGTACGTAAGTGGCGATGACCTTGGCAAAGAACGATTGCGGCTCCCAATCGTGCCCTTCGTGCTTCTCGAAAATGATGACTCCGTCACGGCTGAAATAACTAGGCCCAGGAACATTGCAGTCGACCGAAAGCTGAACGCGCCACAGGTCGCCCTTCGACGTTTGTTGTTCGTCTGCCTTTGGCAAGTAGTGCACTCCAACCGGTTCGCCGATAGTGCAACGGCCACGCCGCAGAAGATCGCCCAGCTTACCCTGCGCTGTCGTTACAAAGTTGAAGTTTGCCGGATTGTGCAGAAAGCGACGGTTCACGCCGTTTTCGTCGTCTGTTACTTCGTCGTCTGTTACTTCGTCGGCGATCAGCGAGACTGCGAACGCCTGCCAGCCTAGTTCCATCGGTTTTGCATAGGGCGCCACAATTTTCATTGTGCCATCGGGCGACATCTCCCAGGTGACTGTATATTCTTCGTCTGCTTTATCGGTCCGGTGCTTGGCCCACGAAAAGATAACTGGCTCTCCCGAGTCGGTCTTTTGACCAACCTCCCATCCCCGCGGGATGAAGTGTGCCACCTTGGAGACCTTACTGAAGATTTGCTCCGCTGTCTCACCATCCTGCGCTCGCCAAGTTGATTTAACCTTGTCGATAAGGGCGTTGTTTTCGATACGAACGCCATCGCTACTACCGGCCAGCCCGGCGGGCAAAATCAACCATACACCAAAGGCGATACAGATACAGAGACCGAGACAGAACCAAAGCACGCGCCTATCGATCATTTCCCTCACCCCACGCGGCTGGCCGCTGTAATGCCATCAGATTGTATCTGAGGGAGGCCCGCAAGGTACCTACCAGGATTGATGGGCATCCAAACCAATGCCACTCGCACCGAACGGCTCGTAATCTGGCGCGTGCGCCAACATTTTTCTGCAGAGCCCCCTCAAGGAGGTCCGCGGCTATTTGGCTGGCCGGTCTTTGAACGTACCGGTCGAATGACGCCTCGTGTGCCCTGGGTATAAGGAAGCGATGCCATGGCTTGGCGACGAAATACAACTTGGCCAGAGCTGCGGTGTATTGACCCTGCCCGGCGCCCGCCCACAGCAGTTTCGTTCTCGGCTGGCCCGGCGAACGGCCCCTGATGCCCCTGGAATTCCATCGTGCAGTCGAAGACATGGAGATATGGAACGCAAGTAGCAACGACTATTCGTTCGTGATCAGCTTCCAGAGCCCGACTGGTCCCGGCTTTTTCGGAAGGTTGGGCTACGTGGCGTCGTGGCGTCCGCTCGACCTGAGCCGTGGCGCGATCAGGGTTCTAGGCTCGCCCCTCCAAAGCTTCGCTGAGGCCGAGGACGCCTGTAACACCATGCTGACTTACCTCGAGGACGAAACGGATACCGAATCGCCGGACGTGTGGTCGGCGCAATGTGACAACGATTGTCCGAATTGCGGCGCGCCTTATGTGACGCCGTACAAGAGCGAAGCCGCGGAGGAGAGCCATGATGAATATGATCGCATTCCTCAACGAGGAGTTCCGTCGCACGTTCCACGGTGGCAAGGTCATGATGACAATGGGTGTTGCTGAGTTGCCAGAGCGCGTGGTGGCTGAGGCGCTTGTCCGCGTGGCGAATTTCTCGAGGTTTACGTCCGAAACGATCGACATGGCGAGCACGACTTCGGGAGCTTCGAGCTCGTGGGTCGGAAGTTCTTCTGGAAGATCGACTACTACGATGAAGATATGCGGTACGGCTCAGAAGATCCGAGCGATCCGAAGCGAACCTTGCGTGTGCTCACGCTGATGCTTTCAAGCGAGTACTGAATAGAGCAAGAAGTCACCGCCCCCATCTAGACGAAGCGGATGGATGCTCCAACAGGAGAGCACCGTTGCGGGGAACATCGGAAGGCCTGCCGGACCCTTGCGGGTTGGGCGCCCGATCAGTGCGGATCTTTCCTCGGATCAATTGTCCAGCCCTCGCTTTTGCGAGGGGTTTTTTTATCGTTCCTGTTTCATTACAGGGAGGTCCTGCACCGCGGCAAAGCGAACTAGCATCGGGCACCCACGCGCGATTGGCTAGAAGCCGTACTTCCGCTTTCGGAACTCGAACGCTTCCTGGCCGCCCTCCAGTAGATCTTTGATCATTTCCTTGATGGCGGGCGTGTCGATCGATCCGCATAGATGGTCGGGGATCGTCGCGTGCTCGATGCCGCCCTCCACCACGGGTGTCAGGCCAGCAATCTGCTCGGCGTCTCCGAGAACCGGAATATTAGCGTTGTGCGTCGAGAAGATGAATTGCCGCTTTTTCTTCTCGTCTCGCATGGTCAGAACGATACAATCCGCAATGAACCGGTTGTCGAGATCGTCTTCCGGTTGATCGACTATCAACGGCGCATCAGATTCAAGGAGAAGGAGAAGGAGCACGGCTGTCGCCTTCTGACCAGTCGAGAGCTGGGCAAGTTCTTTCCAGGTTTGAACCTTCTCATTGCCGACGTTCAGTTCCAGCGCAGCCTCGGCCGGCACTTCACACTCCTCAATCTCCAGAGCGAGCGACGAGCCTCCTTGCGCCATCCGCTCGGCAGCGTTCTGTGAGAACCCGTATTTGCTCACAAGCGCAGCGGGTCCTTCGGCGACTGCCGACCCCAGATCAGTTAAGCTCAAGTCGCTGTTTGCGCGGAGCCGCTCAAGCGGTTGAGTGAAATTCCCTGAGCAATGTTTGCGAATTACCGTCTCCACCTGGTCGAGCGTCGCGCTTGGACGTACGCTGACGCGTACGCGATCTTTCAGGTGTTTTGAGACCTTGCGGGCCGCCTTTTGAAGCTCACGATAATCTTCTGCCTTTGCGGCGTCCCACTTGGCCAGCAACTCGCGTCTAACCTTTTGCAGTCCCGTCAGGGCCTTCTTGCGCGCCTTGAGTTCGACCTCCTTCGGCTTCAGGCGCTCGACTTGGTTCTTGTATTGAACGAACTTGTCGGCGTCGTGTCCCTCCGCCTTCAATTGCTTGAGTGTCTTCTGATAGAGCTCGTTTGCCACCGTTTGTTTCGGCGTCCATTCAGTCTTGATCGCCTCAACGGCCTTGGTTGCGTCCTTTACGGCGGCCTCGATGGTCTTGCCGGCGGCAGCGATCTTCTGAAGTAGTTCCTTCTGGACCTTATCTAGCTTCGCGACGATCGCGCCGTTGGGAAGCTCCTTGGCATCTTCCCCAACAATCGGTCCATCCGCCGTCCCGTCGGCGAGAACGTCGGCGGCGAGATTTCCAGCGTCCGCGACCATTTCCAGGGCGGTTTCGAACAGTCTACCTTCCTTGTCGATCTGGGTCTTGTCCTTAAGCTTCTCATCGAGACCGGCAGCCGCAAATCGCTTGAGATGCTCCTTGAGCGTCGGCAGCGCCGCAAGTGCCTCCTCGATGCGACCGACCTCTGTTTCCTCTGTCGTGATTGCCGCTCGTGAGCGCTCCAGCTCCTCGCGCAGACCGGCCTTGGCACCCGACTTGTCCGTGGACGGTTCCGTAAATCGGCGCAGCAACTGGGCGAGCTTCTCGGGGAATCTAGTCAGTTCAGAAATTTCGTGCTGACCGTAGACCTCAAGATTTCCGAGGACAGACTGAGGCTTAACGTTCTGCAAGAGCTCACCGCTTTGGTCGCGGACGCGGGCCTTGCTGCCATAGATGCGCTCGACTAAGTAATATTGAGGCGACGGGCGCGGTGAGCGTAGCAAAACCGAGATCGTCGTGCCCTGCCCTAGCGCGCTCTTGATGATGCTGTCATGCAAACGTTTTGCTTCGTCGCCCTTGGGCGCAAGCTCGAATGCATACCGCAAGCTTTCGATGAGGGTGGATTTTCCCGCCCCTCGGCCGCCGATCAGGGCATTGAGAGATTCGTTGAACCGGAGAGATTGACCGTCGAGCAATCCGCCCGCCCAGAACAAAGCGATCAGCTCGGTATGCGGCGTCGGAGCCGGGTCGCTGTTGAGGCGGATGCGAGAATCGCAATCAAGAAACGCTTGGCGCAGTCCCTCGATCGAGGGAACAACCATCTTGATCCAGGTGGTCGTGCTCGGATCAGAGAGCGCAGCCGGGTCGCTCACATCATTGGCGTTGATGGCGGCCACAATGCGAGGCCGCGCGTGCGCCGAGTCCTTGTTAGCGATGATGTCGCGACAATTCTCTGGCGCGTCGCCACGCGGGCCAGGCAATGCGATTGCGAGAAGATCGGGGTTGGCCCACACGCGTGCTCGGGGCTGACCTTTCAACGTCGTCAGCAGGCCAGAGGGACTGCACGCGTGGGCGGCGACCGTGATCCCGCCCCTCTTGGGGATTTCCTGCAGAAGGTACTCGCACGTCTTGTCCGACTGCGGCGACTCGGCTGTGAGATCCGTCACACCGCAAGCGCCGATCGTCCGTTCCAATTCGCTGTGGCTGGTAGAGCCAGGAAACAGACAAAGCAGATGCACGCCTTCGCTGGAGCTCGCCTCGAAGCCAAGAAAGACGTGGACCCCAGCGGCGGCGAGGGCCGCGGCGAGCGTTTGCGAGGTCGCGATCCGGAAGTGGTCGGTGATGCCGACGACCTCGATCCCTTCCTTGAGGCACGCTTTGACGATCGCGTCGTTGTATTCTTGCTCGGTCTTGAACGCGGATTTCTTTGCGTGGCGTGTGGTATAGGCGAACGGGTTGACCTGGAGTGCGCACTTGAAAAAGCGCGCGCCTGACGGCTTAGCTACGGCATTGCGAATACCCTCTGGTACCGCGCCGTGACCCATGAGGCCTGCGAGTTGGGGATCGGGCGAATCGCCCATAGAGCTGTGCATGCACTGCATATTACTCCCGCCGACAGGCCTAAACCAATCTTCAATTAGAAGTGGTCCAAATTCCGGGGCCCGCCTGCTACGTCAACGACCGGTTCACGGATTTCGAACCGGTCGCAAGATAGACGGCGCCTCCAGATTTACTGTGAGCAGTGTTGACAAGGCATCACTTTCCGGTTGACACTAACCTCTTCGAACGTCGTCGACAAATCCCAGCCGAGTGTTACTTGTTCGTACTTAGTACAACACGCAAGATAGCTCGCAGCTGTGTCGTGTTTTGCCGATTTGGCAAAATCGCCAATCGAGCATCAGAGAGGCGCGACCGCTAGATTCCGACTTATGTCCCGCACCACGTCAATATTCTCGGTTTCTTTGCCACCCGAGATGCTGGAAGAGCTCGAGCAAGTGCGGAAGGTGGAGCGCCGCACTCGATCCGAGCTTATACGCGAAGCGCTACGCTGGTACTTCAGAACGAACACGTTCACACGTTCGGCTGGCTAAGATGCCTGCGAAACAGCATAATTAAGCTATGGCGATCGCATCACTGTGTGTCCAACTTGCACTGCTCATCATTTGGATTTTCTGCTTACATCGACCGCACCTACAACAGCAGTTGCTCCGTAGATATCCCTCCTTCTCAAATCCGCCAAAGGCTCACGCTGCCTCACTCTCCGCTGTCGCGCTCACAATCGCATTGGGCGAATAGCCTGGATGTCGTCCGCTGTTTGCTGGGTTTGCGGCGCGCAGACTTGTCCCCTCGCGCAGCCTTCTAATCACGTGGCGAAGCAATTGGCGTGCCGCACGTCGGAACGATGCCGAGCGAGGCACAGCAACCGCGGCGGACAGCTGACCTAGCTTCTCAAGGCGTGCTGTCTGATACCAAAAGGGTCGAAGATCGCGGCGGTGAAAATGACCGCTCACATGGCGGACCTCATGACGGGCAGTGCGATGCCAATCGATCGGCTCTAGATAGGCTTGCGGCGGGGCCCCTACACGTTTCGGTGCATAGAAATACGATCGCCGCTGAATCAAAGCCGGTCGGCTTGATCAGGGCTTCGACAGCTGGTTCGACGAGTCGCTGTGGCAGCGCTGGCCGCGATTTTCGCAGAGCCGTCGCACTGGCATTGAAGACCGCAAAGCGCCTTGAGGAACGGAATTGCTAGCGCTTCTTAACCGGCGTCTGCAGCTCAGCAGCGATGCGAGATGCTCCAGGTTCTGTCGTCCGGCGCTTCACGCTCAAGTATCAGATCGTTGCTACCCCTCCATTGCTATTGCTTGTGATGGACTGTAATTGCCATTGCTTGACGTCGTCGGCTTGCGCTGAAGCCGGGATTCGTTCTGTGATCCTGACGCGGCTCGCTGACTACGTGCATTTCGCTACGACCCATTCGCCGGTTGGATGCCTACCATAAAAAAAAACGATTTTGCCGATCTTACCTGAAGCCCCATAAGTCATGGCCGCGCTTTAGAAGGAGCAATCAGGAACTCGTGCGATTGAATTCTCTCTTCAGTCTGTTGCTCTCCAACTCGACCTGCTCGAGCATGTGGTGGGTTCACCGACGTTCGTTGTCGATCGTAATGCGCCCAGGTCCTGGCGCAGTCGCAAGATAGGCGATGATATGCGAATTCTCCTGGTAGATCGCGATGCCGCCTTTGTGCGAGCCGCCAAGGAAACAATGTTGGTTCGCGGTTTTGCCGTTGATGTAATCCACACGCTTGACGAAGCGGAGACGGCGCTAGGTTGCGCCAGCTATCACATTCTTTTGCTCGAATTGGTTCTGCCGGATGGAAATGGCTTGGACTGGCTGAAACAATTGAGACGCGAAGGATGTTCAATGCCCGCCATGATCATGAGCAGCCTCAACGATCTCGGCACCCGGATTGCGATATTCAATGGTGGTGCCGACGATTTCCTGCCCAAACCGGTGTCTTTCGATGAGCTCATCGCTCGCATGCGCGCCATTTTGCGACGATCGACGCAAATGACGGCCCCCGTCGTCTCCTTCGGCAACTTACATTTCGATCCTATCGGACGGCAAGTCTCAATTGGCGATCGGCCATTGAGAATTGCACGCCGCGAAGTCTGCATTCTTGAACATCTGTTGAGCCGAGCAGGCCGCACCGTGCCGCGGGCGTCGCTGGAGGAAGGCCTCTATGCGTTCGACGACGAAGTCTCAACCAATGCCTTAGAAGTGGGGATCTATCGGTTGCGGACACATTTGAACAAGTCGGGCGCGACGCTACGGATCAAAACCGCGCGGGGCGTCGGCTACGCGCTTGAACTGAAGAACGATCCGCTGCCGCGCCGATCAAACTTGAAAACGACGCTCCCTTGAAGTTCGCCCTTGATCTTCGCAGTCGACGGCCGGTCGCGGTTACAGCCACGTTTCTTGCGTGCCTTCTGTATGCCGTATGCACGGTCCCTCTCGTTCTTGCTCCCACTTCCGCAGCTCAGATAAAGCGCGACTCTAATCAGGGTGCGCCGCGCGCGACGGCTGACAGCCTTAGCGGAACTTTGAATCTTTCCTCCTCGCAGGGCAAGACCGTTCATCTTCCGGCGGCAGCTGCCAGCATATTTGTTGCCGACCCGACGATAGCCGACTACCAGGCGCCATCGAATACGACCATCTTCGTCTTTGGGAAAAAGTCAGGACGGACCAGCCTGTTCGCTTTGAACGACAATGGAGAGGCGTTAGCCGAGTTTCGCGTTGTCGTCACCCAACCTGTCGAGGATCTGCGTGCCGCACTGAAGGCCGAGCTCGGAGACTATCCGATCCAAGTCACTTATACGCCGCGTGGCGCCATTCTTAGCGGGACAGCGCCTAGTGCAGACGTCGTCGAGCGTGCCAAGAAGATCACAGAGCAGTTTCTGGGGGCGGGCGCGCTGGTCGTCAACAAGATCCAGGTCGCGGGCTCATTACAGGTTAATCTGAGCGTGCGCGTGGCGGAGGTCTCACGCAGTGCCATGAAGGAGCTTGGCATCAGCCTTTCTGCATCGGGTCAAAACGGCGCGGTCGTTTTCGGGTTTAGCAGTGGCAAGCCTGGCGGTTCCGGTGCGAGTCAGGGCGGCGGCACGGCAAGTATCGGATTTGGCGCTGGCGGCACGAACATCAGTGCTGTTCTTGACGCACTCGCCAACGAGCACCTCGCGTCAGTGTTGGCGGAGCCAAATCTTACCGCAATGTCCGGCGAATCAGCAAGCTTCCTCGCAGGCGGCGAATTCCCAATACCGGTCATGCAGGACAATCGGCAAGTCTCAGTTCAATTCCGTCAATTCGGAATCAGCCTAGAGTTCGTTCCGACCGTTCTCAACAATAATCAGATCAATATCCGCGTGAAGCCTGAAGTCAGCGAGTTATCGAAAGAAGGTGAGGTCAGCATCAACGGAATGTCTCTGCCCGGCCTCTCCACGCGACGTGCCAGTACTGTCGTCGAGCTTGCCAGCGGTCAAAGCTTTGCAATCGGGGGGCTGATCAGGCGCAATTTCAACACGGACATCACCACGTTTCCTGGGTTAGGCGATGTGCCGATCCTTGGTGCGCTGTTTCGCTCCTCCTCATTTCAGAAGCAGGAGACGGAACTCGTCATCGTTGTTACCCCCTACATCGTGCGGCCAGCATCGTCTGCCGGCAAGATAAGCGCGCCGACTGACCGCATCCGACCACCATCAGACGCGGGGCGAACGTTGACGAATACGTTGGCAAGCTCGCCGCGAGGCCGGGATGCTCCCCGCACCGAACCAGGCGCAACCGGCGCGGCCGGCTTAACTATTGAATGAGAACCGCGATGAGCCTGCGAAACCTGGGCCACCTGATCGCTGTCGCGGCAACCGTGGGCGGATGCACACATACTGATGCGACCTATTCTGGGACGCCTGAGCAAGGAATCCAGGTGGAGCAGAAGACAGCGGTCTTGCGACTACAGGCTCTCGGTCGTGCCGAGAGGTACGGTCTGCGTGATTTCATTGCGAATGCCAGTCGCGGTCGACGGGATGCACTCCATCTGGAGGTCAGTGGCTCGCCCCGGCTGGTTACGCAGGTGGCACACGAGGCACGCACGATGGGCGTTCCATCTTATAATATTCGCCTGTCCGCTTTCCCGGTAGGTCTGCCCTCCCATTTCGGCGTCCGAGTCGAAGCGATCACCCACGAAGCACATCCTCCGGTCTGTCCAAGCCTTTCAATCGTCGGCCCTTCAGTGGACGACAATTCTTTCAATCCAACGCTTGGCTGCTCGATCCGGAATAACCTTGGCGTCATGCTCAATGATCCGGCCGACTTGTTGGAGAATAACGCTGTCATGTCAACCAGCGGTGATCGCGCGGTAGCTCCCCTTACCGCACGGGGGAGCGTCACGCCGGGCAACAAGAGCAACTCGGAAGACGAAAGTCACACCCGGGTTCCCGCAGAAGCCCAATGAGCGGCTCGTACCTGCGCAGAATGAGCATTGGTTGCCACCGTCGACCATTTCGGTAGTCCTCTAAGGCGTGGGCCGCCACAGCAGCTACCCTTCCTCGCGTCGGTTTCAGACCCCGCCAAGCCCGTCAGTTGGGGTCTTTGACTGCGCCGCCCGAATGCATCGAGTTTCCGTGAAGCTAGGCCAGGCCGGCTGCAAAAACTGCCTGAGCGACCCTCTCAAAACACTCCATCGGAACGGCCTTGCCCATCGTAGCCTTTCGAATCAGCTGCCGCGCCAGCGCGGGGTCCCGGATAATACTCAGATGCAGGGTCCGCGCCTGGTCAACCAACCGCGAAGCAGGTTCGCCCTCGGCGCGGCAAACCAATACAGGGACTCCAGTCTCCCCGCGAACATAGCGCAGCCCAATCAATATCGCCGGTCCCGTCAGTATTAATGTAGCGCGATGGATGCCGAGTGGCGCCTCGTTCGCCGATTCGCGACGGAGGCGACGGTGTTCACCCTTTATCTGAGGATTGCCTTCCTGTTCCTTAGTTTCGCGTTTTGCTTCGCTCTGTGTCATGCGCATGTCACGCAAGAACAACCACCGCTGAATTAGCAGATCGGTCAAGCCGCCGATCAGAAATGCCCCAGCAGCGATCTCAATCACAAACTTGAACTCTTTGAAGACAAAGCCAAAACAACCCAAACCGCAGATAGGCAAGTATACCAGCGCCTTCCAAGTCGCGATTACGGTGAAAAGCAGGATTGCGCCGAGAACGAACACTTTGATCAGCGACTTACAAAGCTCGACAAGCGATCTCTGAGAAAAAAGTCGTTTCAGTCCTTTGATAGGATCTAATTTCTCAAGACTTGGTTTTAGTGGCTCCACGGAGAGCGTCAGCCCACCATTAGCCAAGACACTGGCGAGGATGCCCGCAGCCACGGCCGCACCGATGATTGGGCCAACGCTGATCATCGAAAGTTCGATCAATCCGACCAATGCCTGCTGGACCGCACTATTGAATGGCTGCCCCTGCAACTTGTCGACGAGCTGCACCCCTTCACGCCATACGTCTTCGATCGAGCCCGCTCTGAGGCATAAGCAGCCGAACCCGGCGCAGATGCTGAGCGCGCTCACAAAGTCATTGCTGCGAGGGATCTGTCCTTTCTTGCGCGCCTGCCGTAACTTCTTAGGAGTTGGCGGAAGCTTTTTTTCTTCGCCCGAATCGTTCATTTGAAGAACTTCTCGAGCCACTCCAGCACGCCGTAGAACTGGATAATCTCCGCTCCCATATATTCAATGAGGAAGACGGTGTAGCTGAGCATGATGACCCCAAAGGCGACATTCTTGATGATGGCGGAGAGATCGTTCAGCTTAATCTGCGGCGCAAAGCGCCCAAGCAACATGAGAGATACCTCAATTAAGAGCAGCGGAGCCAGCACGGGTCCCGAGACCAGCAGGGTCGTGTACATGATATGGTCGAGAAGCGTTATAAACTCCATTGCGCCTTGCAGGGTCAGGGACGGTAGTAACCGATACACGGGCCAGATCAGATAGCTGCCATAAAGGCATTTGACTATCGTCTGCAGACCTCCAGACAGAACGAAAATCGTAACCGCAGCAGTACCAAGAAAAAGACCCGTGGCCGAGGCTTGGCTGCGCGTCGCAGGATCGTCCAGCTGGTTCGAAACACCTCGCTGGGTGTCGATGATTTCGCCAACTGCCTGTATGCTCCATAGCGGTACGCTTAGTAACATCCCGAAAACCAGGCCGATAAATATCTCCTTGAGACCAAGGAAAGCGACGGCGATCATACGGGTGGCCGGATCCAGCGTTTGCAATCCGGCTTCTATATGCGCAAGGCATGGCAGACCCATCACGATCGTCAAGCTTGTGCGGATCATCCCGCTAATGTGGGGGCGGGTAAATACGGGAAGCACCAACATAATGCCGAGGGCCCGGGCCGCACTAAGGCCGGCTGCAACGACGAATTCAAGCGCGGTCTGGATTAGACTTAGCGTCTCGGTGGGTGGCAAGCCATTCATTTGATGTGCTGGTACGCCTGAGCCAATCCAAGGCAGCTCCGCTCGCTGCGCCATGATGTTTGACGTGACAAAGCCTCAGAGATCGACGGCCGGGTGGCCCCTTACGTGAGTACGGCCGAACCGGGTCCTGCGCGGTGCGCTCACGTTTCCATAGTTCATGCTTGCGGCTAACGCTCGATAAGCCTACGCAGTCCCTACAGTCCACCAGTGAGGCTTCACCACAAACTTCGCCTTGGATTCTCTCCTAATATCTCGATGTGAGGGAGGGAAATTCAGCGAAGATATGTTGGGCTTGTTCGATAAGGGGGGCGCTTAGCACCGGAGAAAACAGAATGAGCACGGCGACAACGACGAGGAGCTTCACGGTAAGAGGCAAGGTTTGATCCTGGAGCTGTGTTGCCGCTTGGAGGATGCCAACACCCAATCCGGCCACGAGAGCCGCCAAGAGCGGTGGCAGAACCCAAATCATAAAGAGGACGAGAGATCGGCTCAAATAAGTAAGAATGCTGGCTTCGTCCATATTAACCTCCGGGCGTGGCGTAGCTTAAGACCAATCCATGCATGAGCCGCGACCATCCGTCGATCGTGACGAACAGAAAGAGCTTAAAGGGAACAGATATCATTGTGGGCGACACCATTGACATGCCCATGGCCATCAAGATCGTCGTTACAATTAGATCAATCGTTATGAATGGAAGATAGAGAAGGAAACCGATTTCAAACGCACGTTTAAGTTCTGAGATTAGAAACGACGGTACAAGGATCGCAAAGTCATCCGTTGTTGCCTTACTGCGCATCTCCTCAGACCAAACCTGTTCTGTAGAAGAAAGGAAAAACGTGCGCTGCTCCTCAGAGGTGAACTTTTTCAGGTGAGCGCGCAGCGGCTCACTCCCTTCCTTTGCGGCTGTCGCCCAGTCCTCGAGGGTTTGATAGTGAAGTTGCGGGTCCGTAACGCGGTTGCAAATCTGCTCCAACACTGGAGCGCTAATGAAGACGGTAAGGATCAACGCAGCACCGTACAGAACGATGTTCGGCGGTATGGACTGGGTCCCGAGTGCGTTACGCACGAGGAAGAGAACGACAGAAACCTTTAGGAACGCCGTCGTTGTGACGACTGCGAACGCCAGCAGACCGAGGCCGATCGTCAGTGCAACAAGTGCAAGGATGCTTGGCTGAATGTCAGTCATTGACTGCCAACCTGCCACGTAGCCTGATAGCCAATTCCTCCCCGACACGCACGATGTCGCCCTGACCGATCAATCGACCATTGGCAACAATGTCGACCGGACCGTCAAGGGGGCGGCCAAGTTCGAACACATGTCCTTCGTTGACGCCCCTCAGCGTACCCAGCGGGATTGGCCAACGGCCGCATTCGAACACCAGCGTAATCGCGATACTGTCGATGTCGGTTTCCGAAAGGGAGGTGGGTGGCTGTGCTTGGTTTCGTGTCGTCATACATGCACTCTTTAAAGGGTGGGGTTGCAGGCGGAACGGTCCCCGCAGGATCAGTCTGTCGTCAGCGACCTCGGCCGGGGTCCACAATTTGTCGGCAGTGAGAATGACCTGGCCGCGTGCAAGGGGAATGACCTCCGGCAACAGCGCGTCGCCAGCTTGTGCTTGTCGAACAAGCCCAACGGACACGCATAGCGAGCCAATTTCTCCGGCAACCATGATAGGCAATTCCGGAGAAAGCTTATGCATCTCTCGGGGCAATTGGCCAAGCAACTCGCCTAACGTACAGAATGCAGGCGGGACCCGACCGTCGAGGGACGAGAATAGGAAAAGGCGCGCCTTGCTCGTAAGCGACCCGTAGGCGATGTCCAGTTCCAGATGAGGGCCTTGCGTCGTTGCTTCGTCGATCCGGATAACTTGCAAATCTTGCGCTAACAAGTTCTCCAGTTGAACGAGCAACGGTTCAAGCGCAAGTTCGAGGACGAGAGAGCGGGCTGGGTCCGAAGGTAGGCTAAGGCCATGCTGCACCGTCGAAATCAGCGACAACACCAGCGGGCGTGGCAACGAGAAGATGGCCGTTTCGGTCCCGATGCGAAATACGCAGTCGAGCATCGACGCCGCCGATGGCTGTGCCTGCCAGACGAGCCGGTTCATCCGCATCGATATCGGCGTATCGCCAAGGTGGCTCTTCAGAATCGTGCGTCGAGCGGCGATCTCATTGAGCCATGAGACAACGGTATGCGACAATCTTACCGGAGGATCGAACAGAGCGGGTTCACCCAGCACATTATCGGCGCTCAATTCCACAGAAGGGGAAGTTTGCTCCGGCATAAGACAAGCAGCCATCAGATTGGATCGCCAAAGATTGAATCGCCAGCCGCCCTGCTGCGCGATCCGCCCTTGTACCGCAGCAAGATGTCATCGTCCGTTTCGATTTCAGCTGCGTACTCGGAACGAGCATTGGTCGTGCGCTGAGCATCGCACTCAATCTTCTGCCATTTCTGACTCGCCGCCGAACGCTTGGCCCACACGGCCCACGCCTCATCAACCGCGGCCTGGACCTCATCTTGAGTGATGCGCGCCTGTTCAAGCGCCTGACGTGCCACAGCGATCTCAGCCGTGAGTCGCCCAATGGCGAGATGGCACCGACGATCGAGTTCGCTGACGCACATCGTATCAGACAATGCCAAGGCCAGATAAAGTTCAGCTTCGAGCATTGCGCGGCGTTTCTCGGCGCTTACCAGATTCTCGGAGGCTCTCTCCACGGCTTCAACCGCGATCTGGCGTTTGGCTTGCATATTGGATAACTGACGAAGCGCGCTTCGCTCCCTCATGTCCTTCACCAGCCGCAATTTTGATGCTTCGAGCGGTTTCAAGCGATCAGACGCGACATCCACGTGACGGTCTCCTCAAAAGTGGACAGCTCATCCTGCCCCTGACGCAAGAAATTCAGCAGCTCCTCGATGGAGGCTATTGCGCGGTCAGTTAGCGGATCGCCCCCTTGCTTGTATTCACCGACCTTGATCAAGAACTCGGCCTCATTATAGCGCGAGAGCAGGTCACGGAAGACAGAGGCGGCCTTGCGATGTGGCACAGAGACGACCGCATCCATCACTCGACTTCGGCTCGACAGCACGTCGATGGCCGGAAAATGCTCTCGTGCGGCGAGCGCGCGTGAAAGGACGATATGACCATCGAGAATACCGCGAGACTCTTCGGCGATTGGATCGCCTGTGCCGTCACCTTCGACAAGCACGGTATAGAAGGCCGTGATCGAGCCGTGCTCGCCCATACCGGCACGCTCTAATAGACCCGGCAGCAACGCAAAGACGGACGGAGGAAAGCCGCGCCGCGTCGGAGGTTCTCCCGCGGCAAGCCCGATCTCACGCATCGCCCGGCTAAAGCGTGTCAATGAATCCATCATGAGAACGACGCGCAATCCCTGATCACGAAAGTACTCGGCGAGTGCCGTCGCCATATGAGCACATTGCGCGCGCTCGGTTGCTGATCGGTCGGAAGTCTCAACGACGGCAATCGTACGACCGAGTGCATCGCCAATATGGCGCTCGATGAATTCACGCACCTCACGTCCGCGCTCTCCTATGAGCGCAACTATGGTCACGTCGGCGGCCGCGCCTTTAACAATTTGTGACATTAGTGTCGACTTGCCGCAACCAGCGTCTCCATAGATCCCAATCCGCTGGCCTTCGCCACACGTCAGAAGTCCGTCGAGCACGCGGACACCGAGCGCAAAGGGCCGCTCAATGCCACGCCGCCTCATTGGGTTGGGCGCCCTACCCCGGAGGGGGCGAGTGTGAGCCGTCTTTATCGGACCCTTGCCGTCGAGGGGCCGGCCGAAGCTATCGATGACGCGGCCAAGCAAATCGGGGCCAACTGAGACTTCCTGCATCCGCCCGGTCGGCACCACTTCCGCGCGGTTAGACAGGCCTATCATGTCGCCGATTGGCGTGAGCAACACGCCCTCGGGGAGCAGACCGATAACCTCCGCCTCAAGTGACCATCCGGTATTGTGATCCTGCAACAGGCACAGTTCCCCAACACGGGCTCCCGGCAACACGGCATGAACCAAGGTGCCGACGGCCTTTGTGATCCGTCCGCGCACGGCGCGCGTATTGACGTGCTTTGCCGTAGATCTCAGAGATGATAACGCCGCGTGCATAGCTCCTTCACCAGCCGCATCGTCATGGTCCGTTGGTTGCGTGGTCAAGATTGGCCTTCCTGTGAAGACCGGCTAAGGCCCAGCCGCAATGTGCGGAGCTGCGCGGCAAGTCCTAGATCGACATTGCCAAACTCGCTCCACAATACACACTGATCCGGTGTCAGAGTCGGGTCCGAATCAATTCGAACTTTCGGTCGACCATCCGTTCCATCAAACGCCGCGAATTCGCGTATCAGCGCATCGGCGTTCACAGGACATACATGTAGACACACTTCCGCGCTGCCATATCTTTGCTCGATGGCATGACGAACGGACCTCACTAACAATTCGCCCGGATCGAAGGAGCCTACCAGGCCAGATAAGATCTCCATGACGAGCTGTGGCAATTCCTGTTCGAGCACGGCTTTTCGCCGCGCGACCTCACAAGCAACCCGGGCAACCAGCCGCGCCATTTCGTCCGAGCCTGTCCTCAGGCCTTCGGAGTGGCCGCGTGCCCGCTCGCGCTGATAAGCTTTGCTTGCCCAGTTGCGAACCTGCTGTAGATACCGCTCTGCTAGCGCGCGCGTCCGTACCGCATCGGACCAGATAGCAAGTTCCGAGGCTGGTATGAGGGGACCCAGCGGGCGTATCTGCGGGCGTTCTGGCAATGCTAGGTCATTCCTGGTCATGCGGGCCGTCTCTCCGCGGCCAATTGAGCCATCACCAAGGACAGCAATTGGCCTGCGGCCTCGTGGTGTTCGGCGGCTGGCTGCTCCGCGGCGGTCCCGACAGGCAAGCAGAGAAGCACGCGGGCACGGTCAAGTTCCGACGCTTGTTCGAGCCAGGCACCAAGGCAGGCATATCCGTCATGTTCAATCCGTTGCGAAAGTTGCTCCGGATCGACAACCGCTTCGGTTGCGACGGCACTGGACAAGTGTCGAATAGCGCAAAGATGTGCTTCCGCACCAATATTTTCGATCAGAAGAGCAAGATCATGCTTTGACACCAAGTTGAGCACCGAACGGGCGTGCCAGATACTGCCGGCAAGTAGTGACGCGCGACGCGGATCATGCCCGAGCAGAACGTCTCTTCCCCGGTTACTTCCGTTCGAGACCAGTTCACTGCCGAGCAGTAAAGCGGCTAGCCTTTCCTGCAGTCTGGGGGTTTTCTGCAACTGCAGCACGGTGGAAGGCGTCAGTAACGGATCGAGATGCGCGGCAAAACGGCTTGGATGGATCAAGGCAGCAAACTCGCGAGGGCGATCTGTATGTGGGCCTGGCGAACGATTTGGTTCTGTCGATGTCATCAATACTGCCACTAGATTCCGCCTATCTCGAATCCGAGTTCAGCTTTTTACCGGCAGTTTTGACCGCGCGCATACTCGCACCTGGGCCGAGATTTGCCACTTTCCGCAAGAATTGACCGAGCTGGCGCACACGCGTGCTCAGCAGCAAGTAGCATAAGACGCCCAAGGCGGCGCCGGCCCCTCCGATACCCACCGCAAGAAAGGGGGTCGACACAAGCTTGCCTGATTGCCCCGCAGCAGCTGCTGGCACAGACGACAGCTCATGTTGAGCCCGCTCAACCGGCACGAACACGACTGTTACCTTGTCGTATGATAGCCCTTCGATGCTGTTAGCGACGAGCATCTTGATCTGGGGTAGCAAGGCGGAGAGCTTTGCATTGGAGTCATGTCGAATAAAGACCGACGCCGAGGACGGAGTAGCATCTTGTCGCAAAAGGTCATTCTTCGGCAGAACAACATGCACACGAGCCGAGAGAACACCATCGATATCGTTGATCGTGCGCGACAACTCTTCGCTTAGAGCGTAAACATAGCGGGCGCGCTCCTCGACCGGGGAGGCAACCAGGCCCGCCCCCTTGAACACCTCCCCAAGGCTTTTGAAAGGTTGGCGCGGCAAGCCCTGGTCATTCAGCAGGTTGATCGAAAAGGCAAGTTGCTTTGCTTCGACTTGAATCGTGCTGGTACCATCCTTACCGACAACACGGACGGCATCGACGCCCTTGCTAAGGAGAAGAGCAAGCATTTCGTTGGCTTCGCGCTCCTGAACTTTAGTATAGAGGTCGGCCTTGCAACCGGCCAACGAGAGCAGAAGCGGGAATAGGAGAAATGCATGAAACCACCTTCCTGCCGGAGCCCCGAAATCGATCCTTCTCTGCGTCAAGAGAGCCATCGACGCCGCCTAGCCCGCTGATAGCAGCTTGTTCAGAGATGAACTTACGGCGCCAGCACTCTTGGAAACGAGCGAAACCTGAATGACACCGTTGTAAGCATCCTTCAGATTTGCCAATGTCGATTGGAAATGATCCACGTCTTCCGGCTTGCCGACCGGATGCATTTCAACTTCGTGCGAACGCAAGACCGGCCGCGCGGCCGGCCCAAATTCGAGACTCTTCGGACGAGCCGGGTCGCCGGCGGCCGCCGAAGGAAGTGCATTCGCAGAAAAAAGCCTGCCTCTGTGTATTGCAGAAAGATTCTGAAGAACGCGCTCGCCGAGCGGACTTGCCTGTGTGACGGCACGTTCAACTTCCGACGGAGCCGGCACGCCACCACTCACCGAAGAGGCCGGATCTTGCTTCGAAGCCGCCTGCGCAAGACTCTCATGAAACCTGTCTTGCGCCGATGAACAGACCTCAGAGGGACATTCAGCGGGGTTGGCAGAGATCGGTATAATGCCCAACATCGTAGAAGAAATCATTGCTCTCTCGTGATGAGATTAGCTGCGTTGCCGTCGTCGGCCCACGAGCCTAGAGAAGCCAGCTGACAAAAAGCTGACAGGAATCTCGAACACCGTCATTTAAAATTGCGCTTGGCTTCCAATTTGCGCCGAATTTTCGGCTTCAGATTGACGGACAAATTTTGGCGCGCGTTCTCTAGCGCCAAACACCGTTGATCCTCATCCGAGCCACGAGGCTGCAGATCTTGAAGAGCCTTCTATACATTGGAATTTTCATTTTTTTGGGTCTCGTTAGGGCTCTCGCCGCCCCGCTGTCGCTGCCATCGGCTCCCTATAGTTACACGGTTCTGGACCAGGACCTCGCGGCCGCATTGCAGGAGTTCGGCAACAATTTGAATATCCGAGTCAATGTCAGCCCCGAGGTGAAGGGACGAATTCGCGGGCGAATGCCGGACCTGGCACCGCGAGAGTTCCTGGACCGTTTGACTAATCTCTACAATCTTCAATGGTACTACGATGGGCTGGTGCTTTACCTATCCCACGCAAGCGAGGCGCAAAGCCGTCTGCTTGTCTTGAATCCGATCACTTTGAATTCGTTGAAGTCGGCATTGGATGCACTTAACATCTCCGACGAGCGCTACGTCGTGAGAGCCGCACCGGGAGATGGGCTCGTCTTCGCTTCCGGTCCCCCTCGGTTTATCGCGCTTGTGGACGAAACGCTCAAAGGCCTAGTGACGGAGGCACAGGCGCGGCCAAACTCCACGATGGTGGAAAAGCGGGCACACGAGTCGGTTTTGATGCTGTTTCGCGGGGCCTCAAGTACGGTCATTCGTGGTGGACGACCTGAAATCCCTCTCTCGTCTGCGGCGCCACAACATGACAGCGTCGTTCAGGCGCCTGGTCCAGGTCAGAGATGAGCTACGCCTGGATTGACTTGGGAAGGAGCGCAGTACGCTCGCCGTATGCTTGGTCAAGGTCAGCTTTCCGGTAGCTCCTGCCGCGAGACGCGGGTGTGCCGCGTTCTTCCAGCCGGTCGACCATGGGACGCCGCGAAATCAGGGTGGCATTTTTGCACGAACCAGCGAATGCGACTGATCCACCGAGTTCTTGTTGTTACCGATGCCCGCAGCAGGACGCGCGACCGCGCAACAAATCAGCGCAATAGGGGCACTCAACAAGACGCTGCAGCATTGGGCGCCTTTAAGTTGATTCAGAATTCTTCTAAGCGTCGTCAGCTTCTCGAAAGCTAATCAATCCTACGATATCGAGCAAAGTACACAGACGACGACGCTGCTTTAGGTTCTCGCAGACATCAGGCTGCGGACGCACCGATTAACCGGGAGCAACTGATCGGATCTGCCCATCGATACTACTTCCTCGCGATCTCGGGCTGCACCACACGACCGTGGCGCAATCTCACACCACAGGATGTATAATGTCACTCACCGACCTATCGCTAGCCCCTACTTCAACCGCAGCTTTCTCAGGGCTTGCTCCCGGGCTGCCGTCGGCGCAGGAGCTTTCTAGCTTCGAGACGATGCTGGCGAACTACTCCTTGAAAGATACCGTCGGCCCCGCGCCACAAGATCTGTCGCCGGCAGAGTCGACCAAACAATTAGCGGAGGGACTCGCGCACGAGGCGTGGAATATCCTACCACCAGATCTTAGGGCCGCACTGGTTGCATCTGGGCAGGCCCCGGAGCCCCCCTCTGCTGGCAGCCCCGCTGCGAGTGCAACCGAGCCGGTACCCAGCTCAAGGATCACATGGAACAGCGGCACGCTGACTGATGCCGAGTTGCGGATTGTGTCGGTGCTGAACCGCCATAAAGACAAATGTCCGCTCGATTGGAAGTCCCTCGGAGATTTGGCCAACGATCCCTCGACACCGCCGGATCTAAAGGGGGCGATCGAGGAACTGCAGCAGGACCCGGAGCTCTTCTACGCAATAGGCTCGCAAGGCGATGGCCGCTGCGGCGGAAAGATCAAGGCAGGCGATCTCTCCGGCTTTTCCGACCATCACTCACAGGTTGCCGCATTCCAGGGGCAGCAGGCCCAGAGCTACGAGCATAACTACATTCCATCGGATGGCACCGGAAATGGCCAGCCATCGGTCATGACCCAGACTGATGCATTACGCGAACTCTACCTGTATTCCGATAACCTGCCGAAGAACCTGAGCCTGGCCGATTTCCAGCAGATCGTCGATGGCGATGCCAAAACCGGCAAATCCCCCCCTCAGGTTCTCGCGGCGGCGCAATACTTCCTTAGTCATCCGGACGAATGGAAACAGTTGTACGGTGGCTCGGTAGATAAAGTTCACAAAGAGGACTTCTTGCAGGTTGCTTCATCATCGATGAACCTGACGCAAGCCGAGTTGGATACGCTAGGTACGATCAACAAGAACCAAGGGGCTTTTTTCGAGAAGGGTGACCTAACCCGCGACAAGCTGGCGAGCATGGTCGATGATAAGAGTCTCGCTCCGGAGGTGCGAAAGGCGGCCTCCCAGTTGCTCTCGGATCCTCTCATCTTCGGCTTAATGAACAATGCGATCACCGGCTATCATACCCACCACAAGTTCTTCGACTTCGGCGGAGGCCATACCGTTGATTCCGGCAACATCAGCAACAACGATTTCAAGCAGTTCTTCAACAACATGTCGGCAGCAAACCGAACCGCTCACCAGTTGAAGACGCATGTCGCTCAAACGGCTGTCGAGCAGTCCGCCGTCGCAGACATGATGATGGGCGTGACGGATCAGCCCGACATCAAATCACCCAAAAAAAACGGAGGCGCTTTCATGCACGCGCTTGACGGCGTGCTGAAGGTGGGTTCGAACGTGCTCGACTGGGCAGCGACGGCAGTCGGTGTACTTGGTTTCATCCCAGGCTTGGGCGAATTGACGGATCTCGCCTCAATGGTACTCGAGAGCGAGTCGCAAGCGGCCAATCTCTTGCACACCGCAATCACAGGCGGCAACCTAAAGCAAGCGCTGGAAGAAGCGGGGCTCAGTCTTGCGGCGCAGGCGGTCGGCTGTATCTCCGGCCCGGAGGTAAAAATAGCTATGCGCGAAGGCTTGGCGAAACAGGCAATCCAGGAGGCCGCGACGGCTGGCGTCAGCCTGCCGGTTTCGATGGCGCAGTCTTACGCGGAGGACTATTTGAACAACGTAAAGGGGCAGATTGAGTCAGAGGGCATGCAAGCTGAAGGCGTTTACACTTAGTCAGGTGGGCTGTTTTTAGTCACGTCGAGAAGCTAGGCGAGCTTGCGCGGCCTCCGCGTGGATGGGCCCCGCAAGCTTTGTCAGCATCTTGGAGCTCCTCACGCACACTGCCGGTGACTTGTTTAGTCGGTCGACGCCGCCGGCGCAGCGAGAAAGTAATCGATCTGCGGTGAAAGCGTCGCACAATCGCGAGTTCAATCGTCCCAGCAACCTTAGCAATCCCGGTTGCCTTCGAGGCGCGTCGTCTCCGACGACCTGACCGCGAGCAAATGCCGAAGGACGTGGAGATGTGGCGGCGATGGTGAGCCGGAACATCTCCGCTCAGCTTTTTATCCCGTGAGGTGTTGATCTTCGTGTCAAGACGGTTCGTTTGATGATCGCGAGGCCGCACAGCTCAAGCGGTCCGATGATCAGGATGGGCTTTCGTTGGCACGAATATCTGATCTCTGCCTGTTGAAGCGCTCTCAACTCGGATTTCGATCCGGCAAAGCCAGCCACATTTTTCTGCCCCTCGTCAGCTTGTCGAAAGCTAACGCCCCGACAATAGGATTGCGGAGATCGCCTCCCTTGGATGGATCGAATCGAGATAGGAGAACCCGATGCGCATTCCGAGTTCAAACGCCGGCGCGGGCCTTGATACTGACCTCCATGCGGCTCGTGGCGGCAAAAAAGGGGCGCACACACGTGACCCCCATGACGAACAAGACCGATCGCCTAGTGCAAGCGGTCCTGTCAACGCGGCGTCTAATCCAGACAGTGGCTCGCATGATGCCGCTTTGCGACAAGCGTTCAACGTCGCTCTCGGAGCGGTGGCCTTCCAGCTTGCAAACAATGCCATGACGAGTTTCCAAGATACCATGGCCGAGACAGAGGAGAATTCCTGACGTCGCATATTGCGCCGTCAGGAAACAGGAGCCGCTGGTAGCGGCAACATTCCGAAAGAGGAGAAATAACATGCCTAATGTTGGTGCATCTCATACCTCGACTGCAACCGGGGCTGCTGGCACTGTCTCTGCGGCGGCCGGCGCCGGGGCTGCGGACGTGGCCGCAGAGGCTGCGTTCCAAAGGCAGATCACCGCTCTGACGACCGCTAGCACGCAGGCGACTGAAAGAGACGTTGAACTTCGCGTCGTTTCAACGAACCTCACGACCATCAAGAAAGTAGCCGACGAGCGAGTGCAGTAACGGATGGGGTGGGACGACGCTGTCGCCCCACCTCTCGCTCCTGCGGAATCGATGAAGCTGCGATAAGCCTTACGGCTTTGCCGTACGGCTGCCTTCGCGCTTGGGAGGCTTTCGACCGTGAACGAACCAAATTCCACGCATTTCGAAGTGCTTTCGGGGCTTTACTCGGGGCTAACCGGCAAAGTGGGTATGGTATCTACTGTGATTGGCAGTGGCTTGGATGCTGATTTGGTCTTCATCGAACAAGGCCTCGAACGCCATCACTTTCGTATCACCCCCAATCGTAACTCGATCGAAATTGAGCCTCTTACCGGGGACGTCATGGTCGAGGGACACGAGAATACTTCTGCGAACAATCGCATTGTTGTCCCTCTCCCGGTCGTCATGCACGCGGGGCACATGTCCATACGCTGGTCGATACCGGATTGTAGCCAAGCTGGCTCTATCGGCCGATGGCTCGGATCGACCGCCGTATTCGTCTCGGTCCTGATCAGCTCTGTCGCGATCGGGGCAGTCTCAACCAGTTTGGTCCAGACGGACGGCGCTGTTGCCTTGAAAACCGACTCGCCCCCTGCGGTGGAAGTTGCACCCAAGCTGGCATCTAACGTTGCTGATGCACTGACAACCGATTCAGCTGCTCAATGGCTGCAAGAGGAAGTTGATAAAGCGGGCCTTTTCAATATCAAAGTCAGATCCGAACCAGGTGTTGTCGCTGCCGACGGTAGCGTGACGCCCGCCTCGATCCCTAAGTGGCGGGAAATCCAGGAACGGTTCGATCACGATCGTAAGGGCGCATATGTTCTCATCAATGCGGTAGCCGCCAAGGAGGAAAAGACGCCGTCCTCAATTGCTGTCGAGGCCGTTTGGCGCGGGAGTGATCCATATATGGTCATCGCCGGTCAAAAGTATTTCGTGGGCGCGCTGTTGAATAATGGATGGACCGTCAATGACATTGGGGAACGACGTGTGCTCCTGAGCCGGAATGGCCGGCTTGTTGCTCTCCCCTATTAGCGTTTCAGCCCCCGCGAACAAGGAAAGTGTCATGACTAGGCTGCCCCAGCAGTTGGCAGAGCCTTGGGCCTCCTTCCGGGGGGCGAACGTTGACAATCACACACCTGCCACCACGCCAACCACTCCCAAAGCCGAGGCCGGCGAAATCGAGCTATCGCATGCAAATGGCGGGAAGAGCCACACTATTTTGCGGGATACGGATCAGCAAAATGTGGCTGCTGGCGCTACGATTGAGACAGCGCTGCAGCTTAACTCAGTCGATCCAGTTTCACGCACCAATGTCAATCAGGCGCGCGCCGGGATCAGTGAGATCGAGCCGGGTCCAGAAATTGCTTGCGTTAACGGCCCCAATCTCGCGAACAACCTGCTCTCCTTCGTCGCGCCCCGCCTACGTCACTCGGATGTTCTGCGCCCAGAGAAGCAGGGCGTTCTTCTGGAACGTTTGGCGGATACGCTATCTGCCGCGCAAGATGGCTCGGTGCCACGGGAAGACATCGAGATTTTACAGCTGGAGTTGCGGCGGCTACTCCTGCTCCAGCAGCATCACAACGGCTTGATCAAAGGCTAGCGATGGCCGAGCTTGACGGAGAGCAACACCTCGCGCCGCCGCCGCCAGTTGCAAACGACGGTGGGGTCTTGTCAATCTCTAGGACCGAGCGTGATTTGCTTTGCGCGCTTTCCTATGTCCATCTTGCATGCGGTCAAAGCGCACAGAGCCTGGCTCTTTTGCGAATCGTAGCTCACGAACATTCTCAGGACGTCGAGTTACTCCGCATTCTGGTCTACGCTCTCATCTCTGAGGGCCAGGGTGATGAAGCACTTGCTGCTTTGGATCGGCTAGACAAACTTGACGATCAGCCGTCTTCGCGTCTGCCTCTGATGGTCTTGCGCAGCCACGCGCTGCGTAACGCCGGACGCATGGCCGAAGCTCGAGCAATCTTCAAGACCTATGTTTCCTTGCGGAGCAGCGCAGCTCCAAACAAGCGATAATCGGTTTCTCATGGCCAACATACTACGTACTCTCATTGTGCGCGCGCCGGCTAGCCCAGATTTGATGGTCGCCTTGATGCTTCTTCTGGCGATCGGAATGATGATCATGCCGATCCCGATCGTGGTGATCGACATGCTGATCGGGTTCAACCTCGGTTTTGCCGTACTGCTGCTGATGGTCGCACTTCATCTCAAGACGCCACTTGATTTTTCGTCCTTGCCGGGCGTCATCCTTATCTCCACCGTCTTTCGTCTGGCTCTTACAGTCGCAACGACGCGGTTGATCCTCGCTGAGGGCGATGCCGGCAGTATCATTCATACGTTCGGCGATTTCGTCATATCAGGCAACATCGCTGTCGGACTGGTCATATTCCTAATAGTGACCATGGTGCAGTTCATGGTTCTCGCCAAGGGCGCCGAACGGGTCGCAGAAGTGTCGGCGCGTTTCACGCTCGACGCGCTGCCCGGCAAGCAAATGGCAATCGACGCGGAACTGCGCAACGGGCACATCGATCAGCACGAAGCTCGCCGTCGGCGGGCCGCACTGGAGCAAGAAAGCCAACTTCACGGTGCCATGGACGGCGCTATGAAATTCGTGAAGGGCGATGCTATTGCCGGGCTCATAGTCATCGGCATTAACATGCTAGGCGGCATTACAATCGGCTTGCTCTCCAAGGGCATGCCCCTTGAGGAGGCGCTCCATCAATATACGATCTTGACCATCGGTGACGCGCTAATTTCGCAGATTCCGGCTCTGCTGCTGTCAATTACAGCAGCAACCATTGTCACCCGAGTCAATGGTCCTTCCAGATTGAAGCTCGGTGCCGATATCGTCAGCCAACTGACGGCCAGCACACAAGCGCTCCGGTTGGCCGCTGGCGTCTTGATTGTGATGGGGCTCGTGCCGGGCTTCCCTTTGCCTCCGTTCATCATGCTTGCCGCGCTCTTCGGCGCAGCAAGCTTTGTCAATGTTGGTGTAGACGGCGAGAAGGACGCTGCCAAGGCAGGCGTTAGTGCCACCGGTTCGCCTCCAGCTCCGCTACAAGCTTCGAAGCATGTCGTGCCTGCAGAGGCACTGCCGATCGCGCTATTCCTCGCCCCAGATCTCACACACGGGATCGATAAGGAGGAACTCGAGCAGTCTATCGGACAGATTTCGGCACTCGTCTCATCTGATCTTGGTATCACAATTCCCCGCATTCCCGTCCAAGCCGACAGACACTTAGCGGAATCGGAGTTCAGGGTAGATGTTGAGGGAGTGCCCGTCGGGCGGGATTTTGTTGACCCGACACAACTCCTGCTCAACGATGACGTCGCGAACATTGAATTGAGCGGTATCCCTTTTCGCAAAGACCTAGAGACAAATCGGGTCTGGATCGAACAAGGTCATGCGCCGGCTCTTAGAGCAGCCGGAATAGGGCATCACCGTGCGAGCGAAGTCATCGCCTTGCGCGTACAGTCGACACTGACCCGCTATGCACAGCGCCTGGTGGGCATTCAGGAGACCCGACAATTGCTCGGCCGCATGGAGCAGGAATATGCCGATCTTGTGAAGGAGGTGCTGCGCACGACCCCGGTGCCTCGGATCGCCGATGTCCTGCGCCGCTTACTCGACGAGGGACTCCCCATTCGCAACACTCGTCTAGTCCTTGAGGCGCTGGCGGAATGGAGCGAGCGCGAACAAAATGTCGTCCTGCTCACCGAATATGTTCGCTCCGGTCTGAAGCGGCAGATCTGTCATCGCTATGCCAACGCCCACCGTGTGGTGGCCGCCTTCATTGTTGAGCGTCAAACCGAGGATATCGTGCGCGGTGCAGTGCGAGACACAGCTGTGGGGCCTTATCTGGTTTTGGAGGATCGCGAGAGCGAGATGTTGCTTTCGCAGTTCCGCAAGATCAATTTGAGCGTTGCACGTGGCCAGAGCCAACCCGTCATTCTGGGTTCAATGGATATCCGGCGTTTCCTCCGGGGCTTTCTGATCCGCAACGGCATCGACCTGCCTGTCATGTCGTATCAAGATCTCGCTCCGGATTTTACGGTCCAGCCGATTGGATCGGTCAAGCTCGAAGCTTCAAAGCATAACACTCCCTCAGGAGAGCGTCGTGACCCGATCGCCGCAGCCAGCTAACAGAGCACAGCAGGTGGTCGCGAAATCGTAGTCTAATTTGCATCAGTTAAGTCGGACGGCGAATTGTTCTCCTTTGGTTCGACGATGTACTCAGCCATCCTTGCTACGCTTACCTTTCTGCTACTCAGAGGTTCGCCTAAGACCGCTTTTTTTGACCGCAGCAAATGCCCGCGCTAGATCCAATAGGCAGCAACGAGGTCGATCCTGCTATGCACGAACGCATTGCTTCCGCTCTCAAGCCGTACTGGCCGGGAGACTTTGAGCGAAACGCTGAAGCAGCAACGAGGCGACGTGCTTGCGCTCCCTCTCCTGAGCCCTGCTGGCTCACAAGCGCTCGGATGAGGCACTTGAGGTGCTTGACAAGTTCTACTTGTCAGTCCCTGCAGTCCTGCCCGTGTTGAATGCGCGAAAGGGGGTTGTACTCGATGACGAGGGGCGCGACCGTGAGGCACGAGCGTTATATCGGCGAGCTCTCGCAATGGCTGCCAACAATCCTATGCTGCGCAGCCACCTCGAGCTGTCGATCGTGCTTGCTGAGGCGGGCAACCGTTACACAGTAGGACACTACCAGCCGCCCAGCCAAACGGTCCTAATCGCAATGGCTGAATCGCGCGAGTAGCAGGCAGCATCTGGTGCCGTCCGCCTTAAAATGCCTGCGCTGGACGTGAAGATTTCGTAGCGTTACCCACTAGTACGATATCGGTGACATCCTTTTGGCGTGTTCAACCGAAGCGACCGAAGACGCTCGTAGCCATCAGATTACCTCATCAAACCGAGAAATCATAACCGCTCTGATTTTGAACATTGACGCACAGCACTCCTCGAGCAACCGCCATAATGCCGCCTGCCGCGCGAATGATTCGCGTTTTCCAGGGTGCTAATGAAAAGCCCCGACCTGAAGCCGGGGCTTTGTTGACGTATTCATCGCCCGCAGCTCATAATCGCCGCGATGCTGTCTTTACAGTGCACCTCATCCAGTCGAGGTGATCGGTTTCGCTCGGCTCAACCCTCGACTGTAAGCCGACCATCTCGAAAGAGTGGTTGCAGATCCGCGTTACATGAAGTCACCATCCGAATCGGACGCTTGTGCGACCTCATCATCACTGTCGGCTTTAGATAGATAACGCTGGGAACTAGTTGCACGCTGCCATTTACCGTCGTCGTTGATTCTCCACTTTTCGGACCTGGCTGCATCGAGTACCATGTCGTCCTCATCGACTTCAACGAACCCCATGCTCTCTGCCCGAGCTTTCGCTTCTGGATTGGCAGGACGCCAGTTCACCAAAGGCCGTTCGCCGTCTTGCCGAAGTTGATGCTCGAGCAGAATATCGCCAGCGTTCGTAACCAGCGGATGAGCAACCTGAAAATCGACAATTGAGGTGACGCTATCTGCTCCGGGGAACTGTTCTCGCCACCTATTGCTTTCGAAGTCAGTCATGCTGAATCCGGGCTCCGTTCTTTGGAGCCCTACGCTCCTATTTCCCAATTGGTAGCTGTAATATCGGGCATCATCGGAATCTCTTCTAATGCCATAGTCCTTGGCAACCTCCGATGTGCGCCTGGCTCTATCCGATACGAATTCGGAGTACTCGTGTGGATTGTTGGCGATTCGGTTGATTTCCTCGCCATGAAAGTTCCTCACTTCTCTCCTGAATGTCGCTCTGTCGATCTCGAACACAGGCGGACTTGAAGAGAGAGAATAGCGCGAAGATGAGCTACCAGCCGCATCCTCCAATCGCATCCGAGAGAATGCATCCGAAAAGTCTTGGTTTTCGGACTCTGAGTGTTCAGCATGGTAGTTTTCATACGAGGAACTACCGGACCAATCGTTAATTCGACCGTACATAGCGACCCTGCTCCTTTGGATCATATGTGTTGCGTTGCTTGCAGGTCATTCGACCTTATCCCCCCTTAGATAGCTTAGCTGTCCACAAGCTGACGCCAGCAGATAAATGGAAGTCAGACGGGCTGGCTGTGATCGCACGCAGTTTGTGCGATCCTCTTCGGACCGCCCTCATCAACTCTGCTGGCATCGAGCTCTCTTCATACGATGGCAGCCGATTGCAATTGTTGCTCGTTGTCGACTAGTTCGGCCATTTGGCTTGGCGCTCACAAGATCACAGCAGCGGCTTTGCCGCAACCGACGTTCCCCGACCGCCTCAGATCGGTGCCTGAGGAGCTCGGCAATAGGCGCTCCACATCAGGCATCCAACCAACTGGACGAGTGCTTGGTCCACTCAACACCCGCGGGCGAAGACGACGATTATGCGGGACGTCGCCCTGAAATGGCAGATTGAACGGCGCGCAGATCAAAGGTCCGGAGGAAGGGTCCATCCGGGCGTTCACGCCCCATTATCGAACCCAAATCGTTATCAGGTCTACAAAGGGAGATCATGGCCGCCATGGGCTGGCACGATTAAGCCGAATGCATACGGGGCATTGGAAGCCCAAGTACCGGCTGCGCATGGTTCAAGAGCGCTCCTCTTTGACCATGGTCGTCGCCAGCGTGATCCTGCCTAGCCTAATCCAGCAATCGCCACGCAAGAAGGCCGAGCATGCATCAGCCGAAACTGTTAAACCTTCTGATCGGCTGTCCGCGCATAATGCCCGACGAGTCGGATGTTACGGCGACACTATCCGGGAGGTGTTGGGGTTTGGCGATACAGCTGCATCAAGTCACTCGCTCGAAGATGACGCTGATGTCTCATTGCAGTAAGCCGGTAAGACCTACATTCCATCAGACTGATGATCCGTGCCCTGTTGCCCTCAGGAAAGTGCTCACGCGGCCCGCACTGAATGACAGTGGGTCTGATCCGCTCGTAGTCGATGGCTTTGATCAGATCGTGATCCGGTCCTTCGCAATCGATCGATAAAAAGGTCGATTTTGGCTGCATAAGGGATTAACAGCTCGTGATGCCGACAGCGCTCACTTCGATGCGGTCGCGTATACCTCCCAAGCCATCGAAGTCGCCGAAACTTTTGACATGTGCTTTATCCACAGAGGAACGCTCATGGGCGCTTCCGATGAAGAGCATGGCGAACGCCTGCGGAGCAGGCCAGACAACTGCCGGAATGAGAACGTCTCTCGGTCGCGCCGTTCGGATCAGCGCCCCCAATTCAGGATTGGGTTCGACCAGAACACCTCGCGCGCCTTTCTGGTACATAAGATAGGCACTCGAGGTAGAGACGGGGTGATTGGCGCCGATCTCGACGTAGAAAGCACTTTCCTCGGACCTTTGGCTCTTGCAGAGTTTCGCACCAAAAATTCCTTCCAGAATCACGTCATCTCCGGCTTGTGCATAGCTAGCCGGGCAAGGTGTTTGATCCGAGAGTGCGGAAGACTGAGCCTCTTGACTTCCCGGATAATGGACTGGTTTCAAACTCGGAAAACATAAGCTCGCTCTCCACTGCCGCCTGCCGCATGGAACCTGCCGCTACGACCAGCTTGCAGTTGGCACCCCTTTGACATTCCAGCAATCGGCGTGCCACGTGTGAAATATCCTCTTCCTTGCGCAACGTGAAAGAAACACGCACGCATGCCGGTCGACGCACTGCAATGGGCCGCGACACGTTGTCAGGCTCTCAACATTGAAATGTCAGCCGGGCATCCATGGCGCGACAAAGATTAAAAGATTCAGATTGGTCTACCGCCCCAAAGGGCCCTTACGTCTGGCAGGGTGAAGTGTGCTATGGCGATTTCACCTCAAGGCGCGCGAGGTTCGCTTATAAAGGGCTGTCATGCAGTTAGGGCGATCCAAGAAACTGAGGTAAAATGCGATAGATTGATAACGAGCGTTGCATGCTATTTGGTGCAAGCATCGTCTCACATTGAGTCGCCGGATGAGCCGCCTTCGCAGAAGCACATCCACAGACATCGCGCCTTTCATGAACGGAGCCGATGTCGCTTTGTCGGCCTGGACTGCGCCGCGATAATCCCAGCGTGGTTCAGATCCAGACCCGTTGTCTGAATCGCGAGGCGTGAGTGCTCCTTCCGGATACACCAGGACGTCGGCGATGTTCTGGACGGCTCTGTCCCATTCTTCCGAACGACCTCGCGCACCGAATTGTATGTCGCGGAGTTTCGTTTCGTTAGGTTCACCAGGGGAACGCCAGCGGCTTACTCAGTCGCACCGGCTTGATGGCAGCCAATTCATAATCGGCGGATTCATTGCGCATCAGTTTGAATCATAGAAGTTCGACCGATCGCAACGCTCATCATGGCCAACTCCGGTTTGGCGGTTGCGGGCAGAAGCGGACATCAACCCGACAACAACTCTCGCCGAATCCGCCGAAAACGCCCTTCGCGGAGTTGGCATAACTTTACTGTTCGTAATCAACGCAGGCGAGATTGATGGAGATGCTGACGAGGATGCCCGACTTGAGACGCATTCTGGTCTTCGTTTGGGTCGGCCCGGCGATGAGCTTCTTGGTCATCGCCGCATTGACGGCCTCGGGCGGGGCCCACCAATTTCAGCAGCGGCAGTTTTTCTTACCCATCTTTATAATGTCGCGCTTATCTCATCCCGTTCGGGCGTGCGGGGCTCAACCATCATCTGGCAAATTGCTGCCTCGCCAGCAATGATTGCAGGCATCATAGCTCTGGCAAGAAGGGGGATCCACGTTTGATCGGCTATTGCGGTAGGCGAGGACGTAGTGCCATTATTCACCGTATCCGTCTGCTTCTGCGCCCCCGGGCAAGAGCTGGCACCAAGATACACCGCGACACGTGACACACACGGCGGAAGCAAGCAACGGTGCGGAAGCTGTCATCATGGTTTTAGCAGATCTTGAGTTCGACGCCCGCGCTGAGCTGGTGCACTTCATCCATGTCACCAGAGAGACGCGTAAGGTCCTGCACCAAAGCTCCGCCTTGAAGAGGAGTTATCTGCTTTCGGCCGATCACGACTTTTACTGCGGTTGCACAATGACGGTCGTATCAGAACGAAGCGACATCTATGAGCACGCCCCGTTAGTACAAAAAGTTGAGCTTTAACTTTCGATCCACTGTCCTGGCCGCGGACTGATCAAGCTCGAGCGCGAGGCGGCCCTTTTCACAGCGCGGTTCCTGCCAGATCGCAAGCGGTTTTGAACACCGCCGCTATCCCTTCCTGACCGGGAGGCTTCGCTCCAGCCCCTGTCTGTGTCGGTAGGCGCAGAACAAATGATATTGCTGTCCGTCGGCAAAATGTCGTAGCTTTTTCGCACCGCAGATCTGTTTTGCATCGCTATCAGTTTTACCCGGGACTGGTTTTTTTCATGTGAACTTTTTGACTAGCGCGAAATCTGACTTTCATGGGCCGCCATTTGGCGGCCTCCTCGCGAAGATCGTAAGTAGGCTGCATTTGCATTGTAGCGGATACGCGCATTGCGCACCAACCAACTCTATCCTGCGAGCTCCAGCAAGCAGGTCCAACCGGGTCCGACTGTTTCCGTGAACTGAAGCAGCGTGGCTATCGAATAGTACCTGTTGTTCGACGGAATGGGCGGGCACCTGATTTTTAGAAGGGGGCACCGACCGGATCATGCGCATCGCGGGCCGCGAGGCTGCTTTAAAGTGAAAGCCACTTGATCGTCGACGGTGTGACCGCCTGCCCCAAAGAATTCGATGTATCAGAACTGGCCTACGAACAGTTCAGTCCCGTCGGCGGAGGGAAAGAGGGGTCGGATACGGGCGAAGCATCCCGAGACATAGACGTATCCAACGATGCGTCGCGCGCCTCTGGCTCATCGGCGGCCCAGGTCGTGGACAACGTCCAAAAGCTGAGCAACAATCTGAGTTCGTCGGAGGGGGCAGGTCAACGACTTCTTGATCAAAATGCGAGCGTAGCGCGTGGAGTGGAACGCATGTCGCGGCCTCTATCGGACTAGCTTTCCTGTCAGCTCAATGTTTTGATCTTATGATCGGCCGCAATCCAGGAAGGTGGCGCCGCGAGAACCTAAATGGCTTTCAGGCCCTTCGAACGTTTGAGAGATTTCGGCATTGGCACGTTAGGCAATGTGAGTTGCTCGATTTTACCCCGCATTCATTCAAGCCTGACCGGCTCAACACCAGTTTGAAGGAATGTCGCGCGAAGACGATTGAGTGGTTCATTGAGCTGATCGTTTCTCACGACGGGCGGCCGAGGACGTCTTTCGGCTTCCGACCCGTCGCAGATATCTGGCGATCCTTCTTGCTCTGCATGAGAAGCCTGAGACAAGCGGTTCAGGCGGCCTCAGCTCCCTCCATCGTCTCGGCGATCACCGCATCGGGCAAATAGCCGAGGATATAGTCCGCGGCCTTGCTGGCCTGGCTTGCGGCACGAACGATCGCGCGATTGTCCTCCGGCAGAACTTCCAACCAGGAGGCGATGTAGTCGGTATGCCGTACTGTCGGAACGATGCCGAGCGAGGCACAGGTGAGCGCGGCGGACAGCCCCGTTATCAACTCCTCAAACGCGTTCTTCCTGGTGCCAAAAGAGCCACTGAGATCGCGGTTGAGCCGTGAAGAATGACCGCTTGCGTGGCCAAGCTCGTGGAGCGCCGTGCGATGCCAATTGATCGGCTCGAAGTAGGCCTGCGGCGGCGGCACCTGCACATAGTCTTCTGTCGGCACATAGAAGGCACGATCACCGCCAATGCGGAACTCAATGCCAGTGCCTTGATCAGGGCTTCGACAGCTGGCTCGATCAGTCCCTGCTGCCGAGGAGGCGCAGCAGCCGCGATTTCCGAAGGCAGGCCGTCGCACTGATCCGCATTGAAGACTGTAAAACGCTTCAGGAAGGGAATCGACAGCGCCTCCTCACCGGTCTCCGCAGCTCGGCGCTTTTCATCATTCGGTACGAAGCGGTCAGCATAGAGCACTGTCGTACCACGCTCGCCCTTGCGCAGATGACCGCCGAGCGAGAGCGCTTGGCGGAAGGTGAGCCAGCTCTGACCAGCGAAGCCACGCTCGATGACCGCGCCCCAAAGGATCAGGACATTGATGCCGCTGTAGTGCCGCTTGGTCGAGGCATTGTTCGGCATGGCAATCGGGGCCTTTGCCGCCGCTGTCCCCAAGACTGCCCCCATGGAACTCGGCCGGCCTCGAGCTCGGCAATGATATTATCGGTAATTTCGTCATAAAGGCCTGCCCGGTGCTGGCCGGTCCCGCTGCGAGGATGCCGTTTGGAGATCGCTAATCTCCGAGAACGGGCGCCGGCGAGACTGTCTCGCGGCCTTGAACCCGTCACCTCGAAGGCACTGCCCTTTCACTCTCGGACCCTTGCTGAGCTATGCGCAGATCTGACCGGCTGCGACGACAGCCCCACAGCGGGCGCATGTGTTTGGTGAATATGCAAGGCAAGAATAACTTCGGCGCGTACAGACGAAAGCGCTCGATGCACGGCAGGCGTACCTTGGCGACGCCGGACCGACTGGGCCCCAAGAGAAAGCGAAAGTGCACCCGCTACGGGTGGCCGGGTCCCGAACAAAGCAGGTGGTGTGACCGCGAGGGATCAAAGTCCTCCAACCGAAAGGCGACGAGGCGCGCGCTCGCTTGCCGAGACATGCCGACCGATCGGTCAAACTAGTCTCGGCGACGGCATGCCTTGGTGCTTCGAGTGCCGCTTCCCGATTGATATCGAATGTCACTGAACAAGGACCGTTCCGCGTGCACGACACTAGGCTCGCATGACAAGATTGTCAGAAACCAGAATCATATTTTGAACCGGAGGGTCTTTTGGGTACCGGAGAAGCCAAAACCCGCTGCTGGTTCCGGGAATTCTGCTTGACCATATGCCTGACTTACGAGGTTGCGGGACACCGCGGAGCAAACCTGCTCGCCAGCAGCAGGAAACGCGTCACGACAAAAGACGCGTAGATGGTCGTCCCAACTGACAAACCAATCCAGATACCAATCGCACCAAGTCCAATCTTCAAACCGAGCACGTAACTAAGGGTGAAGCCGATTAACCAATTAGCTACGCAGGCGAAAAGAAGCGGGATGCGAGTGTCCTTCAGTCCACGCAAGCCGCCCGCCGCAATGTGCTGAGCGGCATCACTGATAAAGAAGCTCGCGCCGACCAAAAGGAGGTTGGCCGCCAAGTCTGTCGTCGCGCCGGCACCCTCAGTCGTATCGTCCACAAACAGGCCGACGATTTCAAACCGTACGGCGACAACCGCGATAGTCAGTACCGCAGCAGCCATAATGCCAAGGAGTATAGCAATGATTCCAGCTCTTTTGACGCCCGGACCGTCCTGGCGACCTACGGCGTGACCGACGCGCACGGCCGCCGCCGTGCTTATGCCTACTGGAACCACGAATAGGACCGTGTCGACCTGAAGGGCGATCTGATGGGCAGTAAGCGCTCTAATGCTGACGAGGCCGGCCAGGAGCCCCGCGGCCAAAAAAAGTCCGCCTTGCAGCAAAACAATGAATGAGACCGGAATTCCCATCGCGATTAAACGCTTCATGAACGGCCAATCGAATTGCCGCAGCCGCGCCAGCACGTGATAGTCGCGGAAAGGGGAGCGCATTGTGGCGAACCACAACACGACCAAGAACATCGTAAAGTTCACGAAGCTGCTCGCAAGGCCGGCCCCGAAAAGCCCAAGTGGCGGCAGGCCAAGCTTCCCATAGATGAGCAAATAAGCCATGAGCGCATTGAGAGGAATGGACCCAATCGTAATCCACAAAACCGGCTGCGGCCGATGAACCGCAGCCATGAAGTTGCGAAACCCGTGAAAACCCAGGGCCGGCACCACGCCAAAGGCTAGTCCGAGCAGGTATTGCTGCGCGAGGCGCGCCACCTCGGGCGCTTGGCCGAAAGTGAGCAATGCTCGTTCTCCGTTTAGCGCAAAGGCAATGATCGGAAGCGATAGCAGCAGGGCCGCCCAGAGTCCCATGCGCACCGTGCGTCTGAGCGCGGCAAGGTTTTTCGCTCCGAACGCCTGCGCTGCCAGCGGCGCGATCGGGGCCAGCAAACCGACGCCGAGTGTGAAACCGATGAGGAAGATCACGACACCCAGTGCTGCCGCAGCAAGCGCCTCGGGACCGAGGCCTCCTATCAGCGCGAGATCGGTCGTCATCATCACGACTTGCCCAAGCTGCGTCAGCACCATTGGCCATGCGAGCTTCGCAAGTTCAGCAAACTCGATAACGAGCTGATGATAATCCAACGGTGTCGTGCGCTTGTGCTGGAAGTCCAGCACTTCTTTTTTCACTCGATTATCCATACAACACCGCTGGCCGGTTTAATTCGCCGGCCCTATCATCTCTGCTTTAGGAAAGGAGTATCCGCTGCCTCGATCCGGGACCGCTGCCGAACGATGCATTGTCAGAGTCTTGCCCAGTCCCTTCAGAAACGGCAGGCGTCAGCGCCACCGATAGGTTCGGTGCTCGTCCGCAGCTCCCGACCGGCGAGAGCAGCTAGGTCTGCACCAGCGCTCCACCTCTCTTTATGTAAGTATGCGGTTGATGGTCCGCATAGAGAGATCGGGATCACTGGCTCGTCATGGAGTAAACTCGATTGCGACGTGCTCAACCTTGCTGGCAGCATCCCGCAGGAGCGCCGAGCCACGGGCTGCCGACGTTGAGGATCCCGAAGTTGCGGCCCACGCACACCGGTATCTGATACCCTCGTCACCCCTGGGAATCCTTCGAGCGGCTGTCCTCAATAAGTCCTACCATTCAAAGCTTATGCCAACCCGAGAACGTTGAATTACGAGGCTATCTGCTTGCCGGACGTGTTCTGGCCCTGACAGCAGGTCGCAAATCGGACAACCAGGATCAGCAATGCTTCTTCTCGATTCCGAAAGTCGGTGAGACAAACCGCCCATGCGGGCTCGAAGGCTGGCCTTTCTTCGATTTGGATCACTCGGATTTTTATGTATTCAAGGTGCGTTGCAAGATGATCGAATGGCTTGGAATCGCTAATCTTCATGCGTCGGATCTTGGAGGGGCTCGGTACACACAGGTGATGAGATTGGGATAGCCGTCGTCGCGCTTAAGTCATTGCTTAAGCTGATCGCCCCCTGCAGACGCGCCAGCGTTTTTCGCGAAGGAGACCCACGTCAGACTCTGTCCTTACGCCACCCTATGGTCCGGACGATAGTCTATCTAGCCGATGCAAATCGCCCGACCGAGAATAGGAGATACTTTTTTTGGTCACTTGATTCTCCGCGAAGAACGGCCGCGAGCCTCACTGACGCCGGCCCTCAGGCCGTTGCGGGAAGTCCACCATTCGCCCCATTCCACCCAAGCCAAAGCAGACGTGTTGCAAGATTATCCGTCCCTGCCTTACGCGGCTCTCTGCGGGCAGCAGCAAAAAATGCGGAATGTGACCTGCCCCTTGCCGGGCTTGACGCGGGGACTGCTACTCAGCCGGAAGAATGGTGGTCCAGAAGGTGGGCGCGGGCGCCAGGCAAAGCTCAACCTAAGGTAGCTCTGCATTCCTTTTGGGGGGCCCTAAGTGCCGACCGAGGTCGTTAAGGACGAATGTGCCTCCCGAAGGGAAGATCCGGATCTGCTCGCTGAACGCAATGAGACCTTGGCTCAGAGCGCCTTTTGGGAGGGACACCTCTTGGTGCGAGGGATCGAGACAGGATGGCCGAGCCCCTACGCGGCTCGTTCCATGAGAGCCTGGTGAGGCGACAGCCGCGTGCGCAAACGGCGAGAACGCAAGACGTTAGCCCGTGGAAGGTGGACGTCCTCTCTGGCCACCGGCATCTCTGGCAAGAAATGTCGAGCCCCCCTCCGCAGTCCGGTCGGGGATACGGAATTGGCGCCCTCCAACCGCCGGCGCAGTGAGGCCCTCAGGCGGCGTGCGGCAGAGCAGCAAGGCCTTCGATCGCGCACAACACGGGTCGGGTCGGGGCTTGTAGTCCTTTTGCCGCAACCGAATCGCCCCTATAGTCGGAAAATGGGCAGTTTTGCGATCAATCCTGACCCAGATAGCAAAATTGGATAATTTGGCCGCACCAGCATTCTTGGCCGCTTTTACGCGCTTGGTGCACTTTTAAAGGGGATGCAGCGTGACATTTCACATGAACCTTCGCGTGCACCAGGAGGGTGCATCATGAGCGAGTTTTCGCAAATACCACAGTCGCGCACAGATACCGATGAACCGATCGTCTTGATCGTCGACGACGACGCTTCGATGCGCAAGGCTCTTACAAATCTGTTTGAATCAGTAGGGCTTAAGGTCTGGGCTGTTGGCTCTGCCGCGGAGGTTTTGCAGGCGAACCCGCCCGAGGTACCGAGCTGCCTCGTTCTCGACATCCGCCTACCAGGATCGAGCGGCCTCGATCTGCAGTCCGAACTTGCTGAGGCCAACATCCACACGCCGATCATCTTTATCACAGGTTATGGCGATATTCCCATGACCGTCCAGGCTATGAAGAGCGGTGCGGTCGACTTCCTGACCAAGCCGGTACGCGAGCAGGATCTGCTCGACGCGGTGCGGGCCGCGATCGAACGAGATCGCAAGAGGCGCGATCTCGAAAAAAAAGTCTCTGACCTACGATCCCGGCTCGAAAGTCTGACCCCACGCGAGCGCGATGTTCTGGCCCTGGTAGCCTCCGGCCTGCTTAACAAGCAGGTGGCGGGCGAGCTCGGGCTGGCAGAGATTACCGTCAAAATCTATCGCGGCCAGGTCATGCGCAAAATGGGCGCGAAGTCGCTGGCTGACCTCATAAGAATAAGTGAAGCTCTCGGGATTTCTCGACCAAAGGGGAACGTACAAACCTAAGTATGCTTTTCAATTCTGCTTCGAGCCCTCACTTTCCAACGCCGGCCGCAACCGCGGCGAGCAGTTTCCCGGATCTCGAGCAAACAGTTTGCCCAAGCATTCCGTCATTTCAGTCATCGACGATGATCCATCCGTTCGCGGCGCCACGAGCAACCTTCTGGCATCGTACGGATACTTGGTCCACGCCTTTGCCTCCGCGGAGGAGTTCCTGAGCGCTGCGGAATTGACAGAGACGTCCTGTGTGATTACCGACGTCCAAATGTCGTTGATGAGCGGAATTGACCTGCTGAGGCATATGCGAAGCCTCGGTCATCGCATGCCGTTCATCTTCATCACGGCCTTCCCAGACGATGCGGTCCGCGCTCGAGCGATCGAGGCTAGCGGGATCTGCTTTCTTGCTAAACCGTTTGCCACGGCTAGTTTGATCAAGTGTTTGACCATTGCGCTATCAAGGTCAGGCGGCACACCCGCGTGAGGGGCTTGGCCGCTCCCAGAGCATTCAGTCCTAGAACAGGCACGACTGCGAGATTTCAGCAAGTTGAGCAGCCATTTCGCGGTCACTTTGACGTGACGAGCAGGTTGATCGCGTCGACGGCGGTGCACTCATGAAAATCCATGACGTGCACCAAACTCCACCCGCTGCTCAAAGCGGATGTTCACTGTCGAGGCCTAAGCTTGAGCCAAAGACCTGGATGCAATCTCAGCCCAATTAGCCCGCGAGGTTTACATGCGATTCCATGCACTGTGAAGCGAAGCCGCCAGATCATGTCAGCAAGAATCAATTGCAAAATTGGAATTGGCAGTCCAGATGCAGGGCAGATGTGGTGTCCTCCGCCGAAGGCGCACATAGCATCGGGTGTCGTAGGTCGAGCGTTCATTAAACCTTTCCGGCAGAAACTCCCCAAGACGATTCCCATATTTTGCATTGCGATGCAGCGAGTATGCGCAACCATGACTGCGCTACCCTGAGAAATGTTCATCTCGGCCACGATCTGATTCGTCCGTACGTGTCTGCCTTGCATCCACGCGGGAGGATAGAGTCGTAAGCTTTCCGTCCAAAGCTTGGGAGCTGATTTCACGTTCCGAAAGTCGAACTCGGGTCCGGCTGCCGCCGCTTCTTCAAACAGGGCCTCTTCGACACTGCTTCCCGCAATAAGCATCAAGGTCCAGGCTATGGAGGTCGCGGATGCGTGGAAGACGTTTAATCAGCGTACGGATCATCGTATACGCGACCAGGTCTGCCGGCATTTTGGGTTTCTCGTCGCAATGAGTTAACTTGATCTTAGATTGCAAGTGCCACGTTCTGAAAAATTCGAGCGCGCTGTCGATTCTCCTCCTCTCGGGCCAGCAATTGGCGTGTTCTACAATCGCTAGCCACTCCTCTATAAAATTTCCTTTCACGATGAACTCTTCGGCGTGGCGGGAGATATCGAAATTGTAAAGCAATTTGGCCATCAAGATCAGCATCCAGCGTTTGATCTCATGTGAGATCTCGATCGTGCTTTGATTTGCGACGAATAGCGCAACACGCTCTTGAAAGCCAGCTGCGCTCTGACTGAGCTCAGCTAGAATTGTATCGCACGGCTTCACATGACCAGCGGAAATTGCTTTCAGTTTTAGCAGTGGGAACGCCGATGGAGCATATGCATTCACAATTTTTCTGTAGGGGTGCTCGCTAACATCGTAAAAATCAGTGTCTTAATAAAAGCACCAAACCAATTCAGGAGAGTTGAAAACGAAGATCTGCCGGCCGCCTGTTTCGTACCTGAACAGATCGGTGTGGCTTACTCGTGACATAAAGGCAGCAAAGTCCACCTGATCGTGTATTTTGGGGGGCTCCATTTTATCGCAAAAGGCCCGTCAATTCCCATCCAACCCATTCATTCTAGGCGATGCAATGAGCAACTGCGGTTGCCAGCTCCTATAAATGGCCAAAGCAGCGACGCCTCCTCGCCCTGCCGTCAAGGGGCAGGGCGAGGTCAGCGGTACCGCACTTTCGGCCCTGCATAACCGGGCAGTCGTGCGCCCGATTTCGTCAGCGCCTCTTAGCGGTTTTTGCTGCAGCTTTTGCATCCTGCGGCATAGCTCCAAAGCCGCCGCGGCTCGAAGAGCCACGAACTTCTTTCGTTTTGGTCTGCTCTTGACTTGGCATGGGCGCTTTCTCTCCGTAAGCCCAAGATCCTGTCGTGCTGCTCATGGTCAGCTCCTTCCAACTCGCCTCGATTGGCCTACGGTGAGAGGGAGCAAGGGCCGTGCCAGCGTCCGTCGCGAGCTGTCAGCGCCTTATCGCGCTTCGCAAAGGAGCCGAGAAGGCGCGACAGCACGCAAGTGTGTTGGATCTCACAAACTTGTGCCGCGCCGTCAGACGTCGAACAATGATCGAGCGGCTGACGCAGTCGGATCTGTACAGAAGGACGAGAACTAGATTCGTTGCGGCTTGAATTTCGCTCCGAACCGAACTCAGGCTAGCGAGCTCAGTCAAGTTCAGGCCAGACGAGGGCTCCGGCATGAAACGCAACCGCGTTTTGGAAGTGGGGTCCCGATCGCCTGACCAATCTGCCGCGGCCGTTGCGATCGAGCAGCATGGATGAATCCTATCCAACGAGAAGGGAAGCCTAAGAGCAGAAAAGAGGGCGGCTGACGCATTATCGAGATTGAAGACCTTGGGTTGGTCGCCTGAGTGGTCCTACTAACGACGAAATCGAATTATTGTTTCTGATCGATTTTAGCCGCACATCTTTCGCCTTGTCTGCAATTTTCTTTGTCCGTCGCGTGGGCTCGTCGTCAACAGTCAGGGTTCTCTGCGCAAAGCCAGGACGGACACTCTAGGGCTCCGCAGCATACAACCTAACGCCGCGGCCGATTCAACCCGTATGCGTGCCATCCTGGTGTGAGATAGTTGCAGTAGCTGCATGATCGGATTGTTTGCTAACTTCAAAGTCGCGTCACCTCCGCTCCCAAGGGTGATGCGGGGGCGGACTCGGCGCATTTCCGATCCAGTCGTCGGTGCCGCCCCTCACTCCACTCTTCTCGCGACCGGTCTTAAGAAGGTGCTGCGAAACTGGGGTCGCTTGCATCTCTTTGCCTCCCGGAGGCGGATCTAGTTGCAATCGTAGTACGCGAAACGTATGCGTATACGATCATCATCGCCTCGCAGAGTAGATGAAGCGCGATTGAGCTTTGCGTGAGTGTTGGCGTTGAATCAGTTCCCTCGCGCGGCCGCTCGGCCGAGGTACGAAGCTAAGGGACGTGCCGATCCGCCTTTGCCGGGATTTTGCACCAGGCTTCCGCTCCGCAATAACGCGGTTTGTCTCCTGTCGGTGATGCCTATGTTCGAACCCGCGCATTTCGTTCAGCTCCGAAGAGGCCGCCGCCGCCGGCTCGCCGCTTTCATCCAGCTGTTGTCAACTGCCAAAGTTAGCGATTGAGCAAGATAGATAAGTCGCCTATTTCCGAGATCGTCAGAATGAGGGGGCATCAGCGAACCTGTTCACGCTCCCTCGCTGTTGCGGACATGGCGGTAACTCGATGAGAATCCGGTCCACTGAAGTAAGCCACGGCGAACTCCTGTTACCAGCGCGTTCATCAGCGCTAGCGTTCGCTTCGGTCGGAGCCGGTATCCCAGCAGTCAATCAGATGAATGGAATTAGCCAGATGAATGGCATTAGCGATGACTAAGAATCTCGAGGCACTAATCTCTGGGGATTCTTTCAGGAAGATCATCCGTCGCGACATCATGCAGGCCTCGGCCGAGCAGTCACACTGCGCTCATTGCGCGCGGGCCAGTTAGCGGCGCTAATGACTCAGATAGACACGCTTATGAGAGCTGATTTTTAGCTGGCCGCCCTTGCTCCCACAAAAACCCATCCTATTTCAGTTGCGCCTGCGTTAGCACTCGCGGGCACAGACTGCTAACAACGTTGAAATCCTCAACTCCTGCAAATTTTTTGGAGGACTGCATGCACTTTCGTCCACTTCATGATCGCGTCCTGGTCAAGCGTATCGACGCAGAAGAGAAGACCGCTGGCGGCATCATCATTCCCGATACGGCCAAGGAAAAGCCCTCCCAGGGCGAAGTGATCGCCGTTGGCCCCGGTGGCCGCGACGAGAGCGGCAAGCTGATCGCGATCGATCTGGGCGTCGGTGATCGTGTGCTGTTCGGCAAGTGGTCAGGCACTGAGGTTAAGATCGACGGCCAGGAGCTCTTGATCATGAAGGAAAGCGACATCATGGGCGTTCTCACCGACGTGTCGGCCAAAAAGAAGGTCGCTTAATTCAACCCGCTCGCATCGCTCACCTCTGAGGAACGCCTGCCAGGCGCCAAGGGTGAGATGACACAACTCAGGGAAACTGATATGTCATCCAAAGAAGTGAAATTTGGCGTCGACGCCCGCGACCGCATGCTGCGCGGCGTCGATGTCCTCGCCAATGCCGTGAACGTCACGCTCGGCCCGAAGGGTCGTAACGTCGTCCTCGACAAGTCGTTCGGCGCCCCCCGCATCACCAAGGACGGCGTCACCGTCGCCAAGGAGATCGAGCTCGACGACAAGTTCGAGAATATGGGCGCACAGATGGTGCGCGAAGTCGCCTCCAAATCCGCTGACACGGCCGGCGACGGCACCACCACCGCCACCGTGCTCGCGGCTGCGATCGTCCGGGAAGGCGCCAAAGCGGTTGCCGCCGGCATGAACCCGATGGATCTCAAGCGCGGTATCGACCTCGCCGTCGACGCCGTCGTCGCGGACCTCCAGAAGAACTCCAAGAAGGTCACCTCGAACGAAGAGATCGCCCAGGTCGCCACGATTTCCGCCAACGGCGACGCGGAGATCGGCGAATTCCTTGCCAACGCCATGAAGAAGGTCGGTAACGAGGGTGTCATCACCGTCGAAGAAGCCAAGTCGCTCCAGACCGAGCTCGACGTCGTGGAAGGCATGCAGTTCGACCGCGGCTACATTTCGCCCTACTTCGTCACCAACGCGGAGAAGATGCGCGTTGAGATGGACGACGCCCACATCCTCATCAGCGAGAAGAAGCTCTCTTCGCTGAACGAGCTGCTGCCGCTGCTGGAGGCCGTGGTGCAGAGTGGCAAGCCGCTGGTCATCGTCGCTGAGGACGTCGAGGGCGAAGCGCTCGCGACCCTGGTCGTGAACCGTCTGCGCGGCGGCCTGAAAGTCGCGGCCGTCAAGGCTCCGGGCTTCGGCGATCGCCGCAAGGCGATGCTGCAGGACATCGCGATCCTGACCGGCGGCCAGGCGATCTCGGAAGATCTCGGCATCAAGCTCGAGAATGTCACGCTCAACATGCTCGGCCGCGCCAAGAAGGTGATAATCGATAAGGAGAACACTACGATCGTCAACGGCGCCGGCAAGAAGGCCGACATCGAGGCGCGCGTGGCCCAGATCAAGGCGCAGATTGAGGAAACCACCTCGGACTACGACCGTGAGAAGCTCCAGGAGCGTCTGGCCAAGCTCGCCTGCGGCGTCGCGGTGATCCGCGTCGGCGGCGCGACCGAGGTCGAGGTGAAGGAGCGCAAGGATCGCGTTGATGACGCGATGCATGCGACCCGCGCGGCTGTCGAGGAAGGCATCCTGCCGGGCGGCGGCGTCGCCCTGCTCCGCGCGACCGAGCAGCTTAAGAACCTTCGCACCAAGAACGACGACCAGAAGACTGGCGTCGAGATCGTGCGCAAGGCGCTATCCTGGCCGGCCCGCCAGATCGTGATCAACGCCGGTGAAGATGGCTCGGTGATCGTCGGCAAGATCCTGGAGAAGGATCAGTACGCCTATGGCTTCGACTCACAGGCCGGCGAGTACGGCAACCTGGTCTCGAAGGGCATCATCGACCCGACCAAAGTCGTGCGCACCGCGATCCAGAACGCCTCCTCCGTGGCGGCGCTGCTGATCACCACCGAGGCCATGGTCGCCGAGCTGCCGAAGAAGGCCGCTGCCGGCCCCGCCATGCCCCCGGGCGGCGGCATGGGCGGCATGGATTTCTAGGTCGTACGCTTTCAACAAAAATACGAAACTCCGGCAGCAATGCCGGGGTTGTTGTTTTCAGCTTGCTTTTCCATTCCTCTCCGGGCGCGCGAAACGCGATCTTGGAATGACACTTTTTTAGAAATCCCCCACCTCAGCTTCTGTCAAAAATCGTTCCGTGCACGGGTCGTGCTCGTGCCCCATTGACCAGAAGATGCGGCCGATGCACCCGACGAGATTGTTCATAGGCACGTATCATGTGACTATCCTTGTTGCCTCCGGTCACGAAAACCTGGCTGACGGCCCGTAATAGTCTCGATACACCCATAGGTCTCGCAGCTGAGGCAACGGCTCGCTTGATCGATGCCTAAAGCGTGATGAGATCAGGATGAATCGTCATCGCGCTTTAGGTTGTTGTTTGCGCATGATCTTTCCGGAAAACCGCTTCACACTTTGCGCTAACGCGGGCCTTCAGTTCCGGATCATGCTTTAACTTTAAGCGCAATCAAGCCGGCTCGGCGGTGCGGGAACGATCGGACAGGGCGATGGAGAGGACGTTATCAAGGGTGCTCTGCTTGTCGCGACGACGTTGTGCCGAAGAGGGAATGCGCATGGCTTCGCGGTACTTAGCAACCGTGCGCCGGGCGATTTCAATACCGGAGGCACGTAACCGTTCGACGATCGTGTCGTCGGACAGGGTTGCGGACGGCTCCTCCGTATCGATCAGCTGCTTGATGTGGTGGCGGACGGATTCAGCGGAATGCGCCTCGCCGCCATCGGCCGATGCAATCGATGTGCTGAAGAAATATTTCAGCTCAAACGTGCCGCGATTCGTCGCGATGTATTTGTTGGCGCTGACGCGCGAGACCGTCGATTCATGCATCTCGATAGCCTCGGCTACCGCTTTCAGGTTGAGCGGCCTCAAGCGTGCGATACCATGGGTGAAGAAGCCGTCCTGCTGGCGCACGATCTCGGTCGCGACCTTCAGGATGGTGCGGGCACGCTGATCGAGTGCGCGCACCAGCCAGGTCGCGTTCTGCAAGGCATCGGCGAAATAGGATTTGTCGCCGCCCTTGCCGGTCCTCTTTGACAGCTCGGTGTAATAGGTCTGGTTCACGAGCACGCGCGGCAAGGTGTCGCTGTTGAGCTCGACATGCCAGCCGCCGTCGGGACCTGAATGAACATAGACGTCCGGCACCATGGTCTGCAGGCGCGCGGAGCCGAACTTCATGCCGGGCTTCGGGTTAAGGCGGCGGATCTCGCCGATCATGTCGGCGATATCCTCGTCGTCGACCCCGCAGAGTTCGCGCAAGCTCGCGATGTCGCGCTTAGCGAGGAGATCGAGATGCTCGACGAGGGCCTGCATCGCGGGATCGTAGCGGTCAAGCTCGCGAAGCTGGATCGCCAGGCATTCGCTTAAGCTACGTGCGCAGACGCCGGGCGGGTCGAATTTTTTTAGCACGGCAAGAACGTCCTCGACGTCCTTTTGCGTTGCGCCAAGCCGCTCGGCAGCCCCGCCAAGATCGGGCGGCAGATAGCCGGCCTCGTCGACGAGATCGATCAGATACTGCCCGATCATGCGCTGCGCCGGCGCGGTGAACGCGACCGCGAGCTGCTCGGCGAGATGGTCGGAAAGTGTTGTCTCTACCGCGACGATGGCTTCGAGATTGTAGTCCTCGTCACCGGAGGCGCCGCCGCCCCATTCAGGGGAGACCCTCGTGGATGCATCCTGGGTGTTGCGAACGCCCGCCTCGGCAGCTTCTTCAGAAGCAACATTGTGTTCGATCTCAATACGGCTGCCGATATCAGATTTCGGCCATTCTTCCTGCCCGATCTCAAACGTTTCGGCGGTCGCGCCCAAGGTCTCATGGTCCTCGCCTCCGCTTTCCTCGCGGTCCCTAAATAAGCTGGTTTCGTCAGAAACATCACTGGTTGCGCGCTCATTGTCGTCAGCGGGCTCGAGCAGCGGATTGCGTTCTAGCTCTTCCTCGACGAAGGTCGTGAGATCTAGATTAGACAATTGCAGCATCTTGATCGCCTGCATCAACTGCGGCGTTATCACCAGCGACTGCCGAAACTCAAATCTCTGCGTTAGACTCATACCGCAATCCTTTCAAAGCTGGTCCAATTCCTGCTTATCATAGAGCTGAAGTGCACGACAACAACTTCGGTACAGAGTCACGGCTGTCGAAGAATCGGCATCACTCTCGGCGCAGCCACGCTCGCTCGCGGGCGCACCGTCGCCACATCAATCGGGTCCACCGACGATCGTGAGCAAGGATTCGCCGTCCGCGAGCTGTGTGAATCCCGGCTTGGATCCCGGGGCCGCCTAACAAACGCTGGTCGCTGTACTTTCGTCCGCGCCATTTCGGCAATAGCTGGCACTTTCGCGCCTCAGATTGTCGAGAACCTCACCAAGGAATGTCTGTAAGCCGCCAGGAGTCACGAAACGTCGAGTGGCATCGCAAGCCAAAAATCCATCGAGCCCGACAGTCGCACTGAGGTCTTTAGTGCAAGGTGGGCTTCATGGACTAGGGCTTCTTCATTCCCGACTTGTTATGCTGCTCGTGATTGCCATTCCAATAAACAGGATTGCTTACGATCCATCGCGGCTTCCCTGTCGCTCGTTCGTCTAGAAACGCCCGAATCGGACAAGCGCCTCTATGTGTAGACCTTAGTCCAAATTGGAACAGAAAGGCTCACGGATGAATCCGCGATCCCGCAGAGTCTCTAGCCATCAACGAAACCTTGCCATTTAACCGCCGAATGCTATGGCGACGTCTGCTTCCTGCCGAACGCTATGCCCGCCGTTTGACGAAACGTCCTCATTGAGGACATCTGTGCGGTCTCTCCAATGTCGCTGGAGATCGTGCCCCCTTGAAGAGCGTCTGCTCGGCGCCAAAGCTACGCAGCCATTTGCGTCGATGGTCGACATGGCTTGGCCAACGACAAAGCTCGTCCCGGTACCGGTGATTGTCACTTTGGCCGAGTGATGATTCTCATTATTGCGCGTCCCTTGCCCGAGCATGCCGAGAAGCGGCATCTGACCCTTCTGGATCAGACCGCCTTCAATCTGCAATGCCGGCGAATAGTCGCTCTGCAGCGGCACCGACTTGAGGAGCGAAGTTGCGATCTTGCTACTCTGCTCGCCCGAATCCGCGGGTCCACCGCGGTTTGTCCCAAAAGGAGCCTGGGCCGGGGGCGGTGGCTGCAGCCCAGACAATGCCAGAGGATTGCGGCACGTTGCCGCCATTAGCTGCTTTCTCCGCCAGCAAATCCCACGTCGTGGTGGGCTCGTGCGCCACAGTCATTGCGGCTCCGATCGACGTATCCCAAAACGGAGAGATCGACCTTTTGACGGCGACTGCGAGGGCGCCGTTTGAGTTCGTGCTATACGACCAATTCAGACTTTCGCTAGCGAGCTCAGCTTGCGCAGCGTGTGGCTCGGCGACAAATGTAGACGCGAACGCGGCCGCCCAGAGCGTCGGCTTGCGTCGGTTACCTCCTGTCGTGAATCCTAAATTTTGCCCGCCGCGCATTCCGCAAGATGTGGAGCGAGAAACTGATTTTTCATTTGCAATGTATCGTGGCAGGCGTTCTCGCATCTTGCTTACACCCTGACGCCACGCTCGATTCAACCCCTTCGAAAAGGGGCTTAAAATAGCGAGGACCAGAGATCCCTCTATTAAAACCAGAGATCCCTCTATGGAGAGAAGGAAATCGCCACGTGGTTTAAGAGAATCCCCGCGGAGCCCTCTTGGCTAAGCAAAGGTTGGCAGCTTGCTTGACAGCCATCCTTTCTGGTTAAGTCAGAGTTTCGCCGCCTCCACCCCAGATAGGCCAGCAAAGCGCCCAAAGAGAGTGGAGCAGGAGCCTCGTCTAGGCGCGCGATGCAGGCCGCAATCAATGCGGCGAGGCACATCTTCCAGCTTCTAGTTAGAACGCTCGCGGCAGGGCCCTTGCGAACTGGGGTGAGATCTTAAGCTGTTTCGCGCTCATATGCCGCTCGGAGAGCAAATGCGCTCACCAGGCACACTATGGCAGGGCAGCCATTAAGAGCGCAGCAGAGACAGAAAATGACTAACCGGGGCGTCGCAATTTGCAGAGGCTCCCTTGCAGACAACGCGCGCAAGATCTTGAATTGACGTTGCATACGACTTACTATCTTCGGATCATTTCAAGTTCGATGCGCCAGCAAGTTCTGGGGTTCTCAGTTCGGCATAGAGCTTGCTTGATGTCCAATACCATTACGGAGCCGTCGCCGTGATGTAGGGGCGGACCGCCGTGTCCGTCTAGATGGCATAGAGTCCGCCCCATCCATTTCCGCCTGATAGGCCAAATTTTGAGACCACTGCGATCGCGCCAGGCTCGTCATCATGTCCTACCTATCAGTGACTCTTATTCCTGCACATGGGTTCATCACGACTGGCGACTGCCTCTGAGGCCTACTTACCTTGAACCCTCCAACGAGTGTATTCGATGAAGGTATCTCAACCGTTCACAATTACCGGCTATCTCATCAACCGGCAAACGATCCTGCGGGTCATGATGATCACCGCATCCGGATGGCTGTTCATGCAGGTGGTCCAGCTCTCGAGCTGGCCTCGACCAGCACATGCCAGCGCTCCGTCCACTGGGATTCTCGGCGATCCGCCTGCGCCTGATGACCTGGATGGGAATTACAGGTCAATTGACGCTCGGTCATTCCCTGCCGGGCATTGCCGCGTCACGGAGCTGGAGCTAGGTGCTGTACAGCTGGGCTCACACTACGCAGACGTAGTTTCCGTGTTCGGCTGTGCGGGCACTCTCACGGCACGCGAGATTGCGGACGGCATCAAGATACACCTATTCGCTTGGAACGATGGGCAGGTTTTGGCGCTGTTCGCTAATGGGCGGCTATTAATCGCATCGCAGTCCGACACGGCGTGAGTCAATGATCCTTTGTGGCAGGCATCACTCGATCTATGATCTCGTATTGTGAGCGGACGTGGTCGCAGCGCAGATCTCAGCCTATCCCGCCCATCAGCCTATCCCGCCCAGACGTTATGAAGACTTGGCGTGCAATCTGGTCGCGCTGAGCACCAGGGATAGTTTCGCCGCACTCAGGTAAGTTGCGCCCGGCCGATCGGCAAGGTGCGAGGCCGTCAAACCCTGAGCTCGTCAAAGTCCGGGGCACCGACGATCCAATCGGGACGATGCAGGACCGGAAAGCGCTGTGGCCCTCGCGTTATCTCTTGTCGGAATACCTGACGCAGTGTTCGTCGCAAATTCGGTGAAGTTCGCGGACAAACTGGCCAGCGCACAACAGGCGAAGAACCTTCCGGGCGAAAGCTGATGGTATTTTCGGGAACGATCGGCGCCACGCCGCGCCCTTTTGTGGCCGTCATCAAACCGAAAAGCAGAGTGCTTTCGAGAGCACGGAAGAGCGCTCGACTTCTTCAAAGACCTGTTCCTGACGCCGGCCTCGAAGCTCTACAAGATTGGATTCTTCGTGCAGAAGACGGCGGGACAAACGCTGCCGCAAGGGTGGACCGCGCACGTCTACGACAGTCAGATGACGTTGCAGAACCGGGAAGGGGCGGCGAAATACTTCTTCGACGCGTTCCTCGGTTGCCAGATCCCACAGAACCGCGCGCATCTGACGCGCACTTTCTTCGAGCACACCCGAACGTTCATTCGGTTGCTGCCGGTCGAACCTGAAATCAGGGATGATCTTCTGACCTCTTTGTACACTTACCTGAAGGTGGATCAGACGCCGACGATCCAGGTTAACAAATTTCTCAACGGCTTACCTGCCTACTGAGGCGCGGGACGACTATACGAACTTCATGCAGGGCAAGAACTTTCCCCTGAATGCCGTTCAGAAAGACATCTCCGAAAGTCGGCAGTCAGTTGCGTAAGAGGCGCGTTCGCTTCTCGGGAAGCATCGAGCTGAGCGCGCCGCCCGAGTCCTTCAAAGATTTGATCACCATGGAAACGGTCGAGGCCGAAGACGCCGCGCCGGGCCAGCCAAGCCAATGGACGATCATCACGATTGAAGATCGCATTCAGACGCAAGAATGACCGAGGAAGAGCTCCTAGAGCGCTGGTATCAAGAACGCCCTCTTGTTGAGGCGTGGGGAAAGTTTGTCGCTCAAAAGCTCATGCAAGAAATCTCGCCGCTCGTCGCGACATTTTCGTAAGCATGCCGGCGAGTCCGCGGGCGCCAAAGGTGAAGCCCTGATCGAGCAGGCGACCGGTCCCTTCGCCGGCACGCGATCGGTGAAGGCCGGACATCCGATAGCAAGCGCGCGTCGCCAATCGTCTTTGCCATCTTGCGATCTCTCACAGCCACGTTCGTTACGCTGTAGGTCTTTACGATCACGCGCCTTTAAGCTTGAGGACGAGGTCGTGCTTCTGCTCCAGATCCTTGACCTCGCTCCGGTCGCGGTGGTCGCGGCACTTTGCCCGTAGCATGTAGGAGTTGAACTGCAGATGAACAACGACAGGACGCATGGCCGTCCGCACGTGTCGCAAAACATTCGCAATGGCGACGGGCTCGAGCCGGCGATCGTACGACTTGTCTCCGGAGCGTGGACGAAGTTCAAGGCCGGATCGATCTCGGATCAGACCGGAGCGTCCGATCGCAGCCGCGGATCCAGCATGCAGTACAATAGGTCGCGGCTCTCGTGGAAAATGCGCTCACCCGGTTTTCTGCCGCCCGGCGACGACGGCAAATCGAATTTTGCCGGTGTGATATTCGGCATGATGCCGTTGGCGTACAACTGAAAGAGCGATTGATAAAGCGCGTGCAGGAAACCGAGCAATTCCCGTCCTAGTCCACGCTGGTGTTCGCCATCACGGTGCCGGCCGCCGCCCGATCGATGCTCTTGTGCGCGAAGATCTTGTGCCGGATCTCGCGGTACCTGACCTCGTGACCTTGCACCAATGGCCGACGGCTTTGCGCATGCCGCGCACGTCGTCCATCGTCAGGTCGTACGAACTGTGGGCATACGCCGCCGCGTCCTTACGTCATGCCCTGCCCGATCCTGCGTCTGTCCAAGGCGGCCGCACTCAACGAAGCGATGTCGCGTGTCACGACGTCGAGCAGCCTGTCGATATTGTGCAGCGACTTCGGGTCCCGTTGGAAGATGCGGCCCAGCGACGAATGCCGACATCAGCAGCGCCTAGCGCGTCGTGATAACGTGGCCATTTCATTCATCCTCGCCAGTACGTCCGGGTTCTTGGACAGGACGAGTTGCAGAGACAGAAAGCCGAAGAAGTACTGCTACGCAGTCTCTTCGTCCGTGCGAAACATCTCGAGTCTATATTCAAGCGGAGACGATCCTGGGTCATCGGGCCACCTCGATGAACCATCGAAACGAATGGAAATGTTCGCCGCCGCTGACGAAGCTAAGGCAGCCGAGCCTACCTCTTCATCTTGAGCGCGAAGCAGTTGCCAAGCATGGCCTTGATGAAGCTGAGCAGAACCGAGTGCCATTCTGAGCGCGCGACGGATTGCGCACGGACCTGGCGGTTATCGCGGCGGGACGAGCGCACTTTAGGCGGCTACGAAAACGGGCAGATGAGCTTACCAACTGGCGCGGCGAAGTTCGCCACCGTTCGTCGACGCTTATTCAACGGATATTCGACGACTTTCTGAAATCGGATCTAAGCCATTGAATTTTCTGGCGCTCCCTAGGGGAATCGAACCCCTGTTTCAGCCTTGAGAGGGCCGCGTCCTAACCGCTAGACGAAGGGAGCGTGAGGGACAGGACATAGCCGCGAATTTTGCCCACGGCAAGCCTCGATGGGGTGCGAAAATCCCGGATATTCACGATGAGTGCGGTTCAGGCTTAACGGCGCGACGGCCTTGTCGGGTGCGCGCGCCCCGCAAAACCGCCGGGAACACTCACGGCGTCTTCAGTTTCTCGATCGCGGCGGCGCCGGCGGCGGGCTCAAACCGGAACAGGCCGGCGCCGGCGAAAGAGGCCTTGAAGGGCGATGACGAGCGGATCTGCTCGCCGCTGCTGCCCGCGATAGCCTGGTTGAGCAGGTCCTGCACGGGGGCGCCGCCGCGCCTTGTGCCGACGCCGAAATAATAGGTCTTGCCGGCCTCGATCGGCACTTCGATCTCGTAATCCGCCATCGCCAGCTTCATGTGGGTGGCGATCTTGGTGAGGCCCGGCGGCCGGTCGACGACGAAGAACGTCCCCATCTCGACCTTTCCGGCGGACTTGCCGTCGATCAGAATCTCGGTGGAGGCGGCGAGCCCGCCCATCGCGCCCAAAATGCCCTTCTCGCGCAGGAAATAGAGCCGCGCGCTGCGCGAGCTCGTCGGCTTGGCCTTGGCCTGTGCTGCGGGTTGCTTGGCCGGCGCCGCGAGTCCGGCCTGTTTGACGGGAGCGGCCGCGGGCTGCCTGGCCGGCTCTGCAAGCGCCGCAAATCCAGCACAACCGAGCGATCCGACGATGACTGTCGTCGCGACGACGAGTGACTTGATACGCCCCATTCCCAGTCCCGGCTCAACTTCCCCTGCAAAAGCTAAATCAGAAGTTGCGCGGCAAGACAACGCAGGGACAATGCGGACCGGGCACGATCCCCAGATCGCGCCGCCCCTACGGCTCGTTGGCGAATTTCAGCTTTCCGGCGGGCTTCAGGGTGTGGGCATCGAAGGTACGGATCTCGGTGACCCCGCCGACATCCAGCGTGACCACGAGGCGATCGCCGGCGACCCCGGTCGAGACGATCCTGGCGCCCTTCGGCAGGGTTGCGGTGACGTCGCCGGCGGTCTCGACCGCCCTTCCCTCCGACTTGAAAAGGCGGTAGCCCACCGCGATCAGGACGGCGCAGACAGCCAGCGCCGTCGTCAACCCCGCGATCAGCATCATCCGCCGCACCCGCGCAAACAGCGCGGCCTGCTCGGGGGTCGGTTCGGGAACAGCGGTATCAGACGTCGTCATGGAAACTATTGGCTCTGCGCAAAGGTTGGAGGTCGTGGTCGAAGGCGACGAGGGCTCGCCCCGGCTCGACCGCGTGCTGGCGGCGCGCCTGCCGGAGCTGTCGCGATCGAGGCTCAAAGCCCTGATCCTTGCGGGCGCGGTGAGCCTGAAGGCCGCCGCAGTCCGCGACCCCGCTTATCATGTCGCCTCGGGCGATACGATCATAATCGACGTGCCGGAGGCCGCGCCCGCCGAGCCGAAGGGGGAGGAAATCGCCCTCGATATCGTGTTCGAGGACGACGACATCATCGTCATCAACAAGCCCAAGGGGCTGGTCGTCCACCCCGCGGCCGGGCACGAGACCGGCACGCTGGTGAACGCGCTGATCGCCCATTGCGGCGCCTCGCTGTCGGGCATCGGCGGGGTGCGCCGGCCCGGTATCGTGCACCGGCTGGACAAGGACACCACCGGACTGATGGTGGTCGCCAAGAACGACATGGCGCATGCCTCGCTGTCGGCGCAGTTCGCCGATCACGGCCGCACCGGCGAGATGCGGCGCGGCTACATGGCCTTTGCCTGGGGCGTGCCGAACCGTCATCGCGGCACCGTCGATGCGCCGATCGACCGCCATCCGCATGCCCGCGAGAAGATGGCGGTGCGCCAGGGCGGCCGCGAGGCGGTCACCCATTGGGAGATCCTGGAAAGCTTTTCCGGGCGTGACGGCAAGCCGGTCGCCGCCCTGCTCGCCTGCGAGCTCGAGACCGGCCGCACCCACCAGATCCGCGTCCACCTCGCCCATATCGGCCACCCCCTGATGGGCGATGCCGTCTATGGCCCGCATTTCAAGACCAAGGCGAACCAGCTCGGGCCCGAGTCGCAGGGCGCCCTGGCCGCCCTTGGGCGACAGGCCCTGCATGCCTATCTCCTGGTACTGGAGCACCCGAGGACTGGAGAATTACTCCACTGGGAGGCGCCTCTGCCGGAGGATTTGCTTCTCCTCCAAGGCGCCCTCAAAGCGGCGCTATGACGCAGGCCGTTTAAGAAAGACGTTACATTACAAAAAGTTATAGCTGCCACACGGGGACGTGACGTCAGCAATCCTTCCCTTTTCGCCCCCCCTTGGGGTATATTGCGCCTGCGTTGGAAATGACCAACGGAACATCGCAGCCCGGCCGGCTTTGACACAGCGGTCGTCTGCCTGGCCCGCCGCTATCGGGGGCCTGAACCTTTTGGAGGGCGCACTATGGCCCGTACCGCTGCTTTGCCGGTCCTCAATGGAGAATCCGGCCTTTCTCGCTACCTCGCCGAGATCCGCAAGTTCCCGATGCTGGAACCCCAGCAGGAATACATGCTCGCCAAGCGTTGGCGTGAGCATGACGATCGCGACGCGGCGCACCAACTCGTCACCAGCCATCTCCGCCTCGTGGCCAAGATCGCCATGGGCTATCGCGGCTACGGCCTGCCGATCTCCGAGGTCGTCTCGGAAGGCAATGTCGGCCTGATGCAGGCGGTGAAGCGTTTCGAACCCGAGAAGGGGTTCCGTCTCGCCACCTACGCGATGTGGTGGATCAAGGCGTCGATTCAAGAGTACATCCTGCGTTCCTGGTCGCTCGTGAAGATGGGCACCACCGCGAACCAGAAGAAGCTGTTCTTCAACCTGCGCAAGGCGAAGAGCAAGATCAACGCGCTGGACGAGGGCGATCTCCGCCCCGACCAGGTGAAGATCATTGCCAAGCGTCTCGGCGTGACCGATCAGGACGTGATCGACATGAACCGCCGCCTCGGTGGCGACGCGTCGCTCAACGCCCCGATCCGCGACGACGGCGAAGCCGGCGAATGGCAGGACTGGCTGGTCGACAACACGCCCAACCAGGAAGCCATGCTGGCCGAGCACGAGGAGTATGATCACCGCCGTGACGCGCTGAACGGCGCGATGGGCGTGCTCAACCCGCGCGAACGCCGCATCTTCGAGGCCCGCCGCCTTGCGGACGAGCCGATGACGCTGGAAGACCTTGCCGCCGAGTTCGGCGTGTCGCGCGAGCGCGTCCGCCAGATCGAGGTCCGCGCCTTCGAGAAGGTGCAGTCCGCGGTCAAGGGCACGATCGCAAGGCAGGAACAGGCCGCGCTGGAAGCCGCGCACTAAGTGCGAGGCTTGCCGCGGTAAGAATTGGCGGATCGACAAAGACGAAAAGCCGGCGGCAACGCCGGCTTTTTTGTTTTGAAGTGAGGCGAGAGCCGAGCGGTGATGCCCCTTCCCCCCTTGCGGGGGAAGGTGGCATAGGCGGCCTTTGGCCGCCTATGAGGGGTTGTCTCCACACGTTCGCTGCAAGAGATATGCGCGCGGGGAGAACCCCTCACCCGTCTGCGCTACGCGCAGCCCCCCCTCTCCCACAAGGGGAGAGGGGAAAGCAGCGTGGGTGCCTTCAATAAAACGCGCGAAAATAATCCGCGAGCGATTCCGGCTCGACCTGATCCTCCAGCTGCGCCGGGGTCTCGTCGAGCAGTGCGCTGGCTTGCGTCTTGTAGTCGGCAGAGACCACGTCGGGCTGGTCGGTGCCGCGGCTGAGCATGCCGCGATAGGCCTCATAGGCGGCCTGCGTGCCGATGAAGATGCAGACGCAATGCAACGGCTCGGCGTAGAGATAGCGGGCGTTGCCGCCGTTCCGGTGCACCACGAAGCGATGCGGCGGCAATGCGCGCAACGCTTTCTGACCCGCCGCGTCATTGGCGACCTGCACGCGGAAGCCGGCGGAGGCGAGATAAAAGCTGTTCTTGTCGAGGAAGGGCTTGCTCGGCGTCTCCAGCGCCACCAGCAGCGACGTACACAGCGACAGCACGATCGCCGGCATCACGCCGAACGCGCGCAAGCCGTGCTGCGATGTGCGGGCAAGCCCGACGCATAACGTGCTGCCGGATGAGACCGCCATCACATTCCCCTCCCCTTCGCTGCCGTAGAACGAGCTTGCCTTGAACCCGCGCGTCCGGTCAACCGACCCAGAAAGACCGGACCGACAACATCGAGCGATGTGGACGCGCCGTGTCGATCATCCTGCAATCCACCGTCGGCGGCTTTTCCGGCCAGTTCATGCGCAAGCTGCCGCTGGTCGAACAGACGATGCGCGAGCATGGGCTCGAGCCGTCCGAGTTCGTGATCTCCAAGGATTATGCGGGGACCGCGACGATCCCGCTGATGGGGCCGTTCTTCTTCAGCTACAGCGTCTATTTCGGCGAGGAGACATTCACCGTCACCGAGCCGAACGACATGGTGTTCCTGGATTACTTCCTCAAACGCGTGCTCGCTGCGGACGGCCCGCCTGAAGTACCGCGACGGCCGGGCCTGATCCGGCGGCTGTTCAGCTGGATGTCGCAGCCGGTGTAACATCGGCGTGCCTTTGTTCGTCTCTCCCCGCAAAAGGGGCGAGGGAGCGCATCTCCGTCTACTCGCCCCAGACCCTGGCCAGCGTCGCGAGCCAGCAGCCTTCGCAATAGCGGGCGTCCTTGTAGTCGATCCAGTTGTGCGCATAGACGTGGTCGAGCGGGATGTCGTAGCGGGCGCGCAGCACCTTCACCAGGATCTTCCAGGCCGCGACCTGCGCCTCGGTCGGTCCGGTCGCGACATCGGGATAGTTGCCGGCGAACTCGACGCCGATCGAATTGTCGCGCACCACCTGGCGATGGGTCGGCCGGTTGTCGATGTACTTGTTGTCGTTGCGGTTGGCGCCGTCGCCATGGGTCGGCACCAGGTTTTCGGCGACCGCCCAATAGACCGTGCCGTCGGTCTCGACCCACACCGTCACGCCGCGGCGCGTCGGGTTCTTGGCCTGCTCGGCGGCGCCGCCGCGCGCCGAGCCCGCAGGCCCCTCGGTCTGGTGCACGATGATGTTGCGCCACGGATGGGCGCTGCGGACATCGCCCCACGGCGCGAGCCAGACGATCTTGAGGCCTGGAATGTCGGGCGTGCCGGAGGCGCGCGCGAGCTTTGCGAACTCGGCGTCGGCTGCAGCGGCTGGGGTGATCAGAAGAGCGGCGAGAACGGCCGCGAGCAGGCGAGACATCATCATGCGGGTCCAGTCAACGGACCCGATCGTAGCAGGCTTTAGGCGAATGTGCGCTTGCCGACGGCCGGGCCAAACGGCTCCGGCAAGAGCGGCGGGGCCGGATCGTAGACCGCGAAATCGTTCTTGCCGTTCTTCTTGGCGGCATAGAGCGCGTGGTCGGCGTGGGCGATGAGCCGGTCCGGGAATTGGCCGACGCCGCGGTCCCACTCGGCAACGCCGATGGAGATCGCGATCGGGATGTCCTTGCCGCTGCAGGCCGCGGCATCCTGGCGGCAGACGTCGAGCACGCGGCGGGCGATCATGGCCCCCTCCCGCAGCGAGGACGACGGCAGCACGACGCAGAACTCGTCGCCGCCGGTGCGGGCGAGCATGTCGCCGGGCCGCAGACGCGTCTGCGCCATCAGGGTGAAGTGCCTGAGGCATTCGTCGCCCGCGGCATGGCCGTGGGTGTCGTTGATGGTCTTGAAGCCGTCGAGGTCGATCACCAACAGCGAGAACGGTTCGCCGCTGCGCTCCGAACGGGCGCATTCCTCGGACAGGCGCTGCAGCAAATGGCGGCGGTTGGCGACGCCGGTGAGATCGTCGAGCAGCGCGAGGTCGGCGACCTCGCCCCGCAGCCGGTCCATCGCCATCAGCAGGAAGCCGAAATTGAGCGTCATCGACAGGAACAGCAGCCCCAGCACCATGACGGCGTGGGTCTGACCGGCTGCGACGGCCGAGAAATCATAGCCGAGCAGGTTGCCCGCCGTGCGCACCAGCAGGATCCCGATGATGCAGAGAATGACGATGCCCGACAGCCGCGCGCCCGGGCTGACGCGACCCTGCTGCGGCGACAGCAGCAGATGCAGCGCCAGCATCAGCGGCAGTCCCTGACCGATCGTGTAGCTGAGCATACGCAGTTGCATGTGCTCGAAGCCGACCATGAAGAACACGACGCCGGCGAGGCTCAGACATTGCGTTGCGGTCATGAGGCGCCACGAGACCGGCCGGTCGTAGAAGCGCTGAATGCCCATGGCGGCAAAGCCGCTCGCCGCCATGACGCCGGCAGCGCCAATCAGGAGCGGCAGGGGCGAGGCGAAGAACACGCGGACCAGGGCCGTCATGGCGCCGGCCGCGCCGACGAAGGCCGATGCCATCCAGAACCGTGCGGCGGCGAATTTCGGATAGGAGCGCGTCACATAGGCCCAGATCAGGCCGAGCGCGAGGAAGTTGACGATGAAGACCGTCCAGAGTGTCGGTACGTTCAGCATGGCGCGTGCGGCGCGCGCAGCGCCCCGCCCCCCGTCCCTGGCAGCCGTCCGTCCATGACCCATCCCCGTTTTCTTGCGGAGAATGATGCGCACCTGCGCTTAATGGAATCTCACTGCGATCCTTCAAAGCGCGCCTTTGGTTTTGGATTCATGAACGGCGCGGCCGCGTTGTCGGATCGTTAGGCATGCCGCCGCGCCCCCCGCACGGCCTCGTCGCGACCCGCGCGAGGCGGATTCGCGCGCCAAAATCACCCAAAAACGCATCTGAGCTGTGGATAACGCGATGACACCGATATGACAGCACAGGGCAGAGGCGAGCGAATCTGCTGAGTTTGTCATCGAGGATGTTGCGAGGCTGGCCCTCCGCCGAGCATCCCTCGTGTCGCGTTTAACCATGAACCCTTGAGAGGATACTATGGCTAAGAAAGCGAAGAAGGCGGCGAAGAAGAAGGCCAAGAAGGCGAAGAAGGCGAAGAAGAAGTAACGAGGCTTCTTTTTCTTTGCCCGGGTGGAGCTCGCTCCGCCCGGGCGTCGGGAAGGGATCGGACGGGTTTGAAGGTGGCGGGCGCAAGGCCCGCTTTTTTATTGGGTGGAGTTCGCTCCGCTCTATCGCTCCCTCGCCCCGTTCTTACGGGGAGAGGGTCGGGGTGAGGGGCTTCTCTCCACATGCGAGATCTCCGTGAGACCTGCACCCCCTCACCCGCATCCCATCTGCGATGGGATGCGACCTCTCCCCGCAAGCGGGGAGAGGTTAAGAACTTACCTCTCCGCGAATGCCAGCTTGGCGCCGAGGGCGGCGAAGCCGGCGGCAAAGCTGCGGCGCAGCCAGGCCATGACGCGGGGGCGGGAGATGACGCGCTCGCGCACCGAGGCGCCGGAGAAGCCGTAGACGACGAACACGGCAAAAGTCATCGCCATGAAGGCGCCGCTCAATTCCAGCATTCGCGCCAGCACATAGGCCTCGTCCGCCGCGATGAACTGCGGCAGGAAGGCGAGGAAGAAGATCGACAGTTTGGGATTGAGGATGTTGATCAGGAAGCCGGTGACGACGACGCGGCCATTGGAGCGCTCCTTGATCTCGCCCTCCACCGCCAGCGCCCCGGTTTCGCGCAGCGCCTGCCAGGACATGTAGAGCAGATAGAGTACGCCGCCCCATTTCAGCGCGGCGAAGGCGAGCGCGCTGGTGTGGAGCACGGCGGCAAGCCCGAGCATGGCCGCGACCATGTGCGGCACGATCCCGAGCGTGCAGCCGAAGGCGGCGGCGACACTGGCGCGCGAGCCGCGCGTGAGTGCTGCCGCCAGCGTATAGAGCACGCCGGTGCCGGGCGAGGCGACGACGATCAGCGAGGTGAGCAGGAAGGACCAGGACATGGGCCGACCTTATCAGTCCGCCGCGCAGCGAGAAAGCCGGACCGTCACCCCGCGCAACGGCGAGGTCATTTGCGCGGGGATGACGGGGCGAGAACGGTCAATTCATCTGCGCGAGCTCGGCCTCGCGCAGCACGTCGAGGGGCGCCCAGGGCTTGGCCCAGAATTTGGCGCCGTCGGGCAAGGGCTGCCTCAGGGGGCGGCCGGAGGTGACGACGACATCGAGCCGGGGATTGCGGTCCTTGGCGACATGCGCCAGCTCGACCCCGTTCATGCGCCCCGCAAGCTGGACGTCCGTCAGCATCAGGCACAGCGCGCCGGCGTTCTTGTCCAGCACGCGCTCGGCCGCTTCGGCACTCTCGCACTGAATGACGTCGTACCCGCTCTCTTCCAGCAGGACACACAGCATTTCCCGCTGCATGATGTCGTCTTCAACGATGAGTGCTGTGGCGCGAAATGGCTTTGATTGTCCCATCGACGGCTCCAATGCTTGCCTCGATAACGATATGTTAAAAACGGAGAGCGGCTACGGTTCGGTTTCATTTCAAAAAAATGTAAATCGTGGTTCCATCATCGGGGACTTGACGGGGGGATTTCATGACTGCGATTCGCGGCGCCGCCGCCATTACAGGAGCCGCAAGCGGCATCGGCCGCGCGCTGGCCGTCGAGCTTGCCCAGCGCGGCTGCGACCTTGCGCTCGCCGACCGCGACGAGGCCGGGCTGAAGTCGCTCGCCGCCGAGATCGGCACGGGCCGGAAGGTCAGCGTGCATCGCGTCGACGTCAGCGAGCCCGATGACATCGCGCGCTTCGCCGGCGAGGCGATCGCGGCCCATCCCGCGCTCGGCATCGTCGTCAACAATGCCGGCGTGGCACTGCTCGGCACGTTCGAGGAGATCGACCAAGCGCAGATGGACTGGCTGTTCGACATCAATTTCTGGGGCGTGGTGCACGGCACGCGCGCCTTCCTGCCGCACCTGAAGACGCTCGGCGAGGCGCATATCGTCAACATCTCCTCGATCTTCGGCATCATCGCGCCGCCCGGGCAATCGGCTTATGCCGCGGCCAAGTTCGCGGTGCGCGGCTTCTCCGAGAGCGTGCGCCACGAGCTTGCGGTGGCGGGCAGCCCGGTCAAGCTCTCGGTGGTGCATCCCGGCGGCATCGCCACCGCGATCGCGCGCAACTCCCGCACCGGGGCCGGCGTCACCGACAATGCGCGCCGCTCGCAGATGATCGAGCGGTTCGAGACCGCGGCCAAGACCACGCCGAAGGACGCGGCGCTACGCATCATCAGAGGCATCGAGAAGAACGAGCCGCGCATCCTGATCGGTAACGACGCCCGCTTCATGGACCTCCTGCAGCGCTTCCGCCCGGGGACCTATTGGGCACCGCTGCAGCGCAAGCTGGAGAAGATGGCGAAGGGGAAGTAGCCGCATGATGGGGGATGGTGGTGCGGCATCCTCCGCCGTCGTCCTGGCGAAAGCCAGGACCCATAGCCACCGAACGCAGTTTGGCGACGGCTGACGGTTACCCAGCCAATGCAAGCGGCTGAGAGCCGTCGCAATCATTCCTCCCTGGGGTAATGGGTCCTGGCTTTCGCCAGGACGACGATGGGGAGAGCTCCGCTGTCGTAGGGTGGGCAAAGCGTAGCGTGCCCACGACTTTCGACAACGGATAGAGGTGGTGGGCACGGCGCAAGTGCGCCTTTGCCCACCCTACGAGTTCACCTCACTGCCCCGCCAGCCGATCGGCGAAATAGCCGATGGTCTTGCGGTAGACCACCGCCCTGTTCCACTCGCGCATCGCCTCGAAATTGGCGGTGCCTTCGCCGTAGGGCTGGCCCATCTTGAAGCCGTTGGTGTGGAGCAAATTCGCGGTCGAGGCGAGCACGTCGGGGACGCTGTGGCGGAGGTCGACATGGCCGTCGCCGTCGAAATCGACGCCGTACTTGATGTAGGACGACGGCAGGAACTGGGTCTGGCCGATCTCGCCGGCATAGGCGCCGATCAGGTCGCGCAGCGGCAGGTCGCCGCGCTGCACGATCTTGAGGGCGGCGAGCAGCTCGCCCTGGAACAGGTCGGTGCGGCGGCAGTCATGCGCCAGCGTCGCCAGCGTGCGGATCACCGGCAGCTTGCCGATGTCGCCCTTGCCGAAATCGCTCTCCAGCCCCCAGATCGCGACCAGGATGTAGCGCGGCACGCCGAACTGCTGCTCGATGCGCGAGAGCAGCGCGGCGTGGCGCTGCAGCAGCGCCTTGCCGCCGTTGATGCGGCCCGGGCCGACGCGGGTCGAGACATACTGCTCGAAGCTCTTGTTGAAGGTGTAGCGCTGGCGCCGGTCGAAGGCGAGCACGGCGCCGTCCTGGGTGATACCGCTGAACGCCGCGCTGGTCACGCCCGCCGAGACGCCGGCTCCTTGCGCCTCTGCGGTCATGCTGGCGACGAAACTGTTGAAGTCGCCGCCGCAACGCGCGGCCTCAGCCGTACCACCAGCCAGCGACAGGACGACGGTGGTGGCGAGAAGCGATCTCAACATGCGGGAAAATCCTTTGAAAGTATGCGCGGGGGATGCGGATCATGCCCGGGAACCGGATTCGCGTCAAAGCGGCAAAACCTCGCCAGAACCGATCTTGCGCGGAATGCGACTAAGGAGCAGCGCTCCCTTGAACCCCAACGTCGAGATCACGCCCATGCCGCACCGGATGCCCGGATTGCCTGCCCTCGTCGCCCTGTTCGTTCTGCCCGCAGCCACAGCCCTCGCGCAGACGCGCGACGTCGCGGGCGCCCGCGACTATCCCGGCATCGGCCGGTTCGCCGGCAGCGTCGTCACCGGCTATGCGGTGAAGGATTTTGACGCGGCGCGGATGCAGGCAGCGAGTTTCAAGGACGGCCAGCCGACCGACGCGCGGCGGCTCGAGGGCCGCATCGTCCGCATTGCCTATCGCACCGGTCCCGGCCCCTCGATCCTGGAGGTCTCCCGCAATTTCGAGACGCAACTGGCAAAAGCCGGCTTCGAGACCGTGCTGGCCTGCGACACCGACGCCTGCGGCGCCATCCCCTTCACCGAAAGCGTCGACACGTTGCCGGTGCCGCAGATGTGGGTCGACGGTTTCAACTACCGCTATTTCGCCGGCCGCAAGAGCGAAGGCGGTCGCGAGACCTGGGCCAGCGTCCTCGTCAGCCAGAACAACCAGGACATCTATGCGCAGGTCACCGTCGCCGAGCTTGGCGCGATCGCGAACAAGATGGTGGACGCCGCCGCGATGGCGAAGGGTCTGGGCGAGGCCGGCCACATTGCGCTCTACGGCATCTATTTCGACACCGACAAGGCCGTGCTGAAACCGGAGAGCCGGCCGACGCTGGAGCAGATCGCAAAGCTGCTGACGGGCCAGCCGCAGCTCAGCGTCTTCATCGTCGGCCACACCGACAGCCAGGGCGCGTATGAATACAATGTCGATCTCTCCAAGCGCCGCGCCGAGGCCGTCGCCGCCGAGCTCGTGAAGAGCTTCCGCATCGTGCCGACACGCTTGCGCACCGCCGGCGTCGGATTGCTGGCGCCGGTCGGCTCGAACGCAACGGATGCCGGCCGCGCGCTGAACCGGCGGGTGGAACTGGTGGCGCCGTGACATCGCGCGTGAACTTGACGTGCATCAATATCGCGGCCCGAGCGACATGAAATGAACAGTCGCGTCTCCCTCGCTACGCGCGGCGCAGTCGCGAGGTGGAGATGGCGACTGAGAGCGTGTCGGGAACCGCGATGCCGAACAACCAACCTCGACCAGGTCGCTTGGCCCTCCTCCGCATCCCGCTGTTCCGCCTGCTCGCGATCAACCTTGCGATCGGCGCCTGCGCCGCGGCACTGCTCGTCGGCGGGCTGCTCTGGCTCAATCCCGGGCATCTGCGCGATCTGATCTTCGCCGACCATTCGGGCGGCGTCGCGCTTGGCCTCTTGCTTGCGTCCTTCCTCATCACCTTCGGTTCCGCGGCGATGGGCAGCGCGATCATGGCGCAGGGGCGCAAGGAGGATCAGGACAGGCGCGACGGCGGGCACGGATCGCGGCTCGCCGTGCGGGAACTCGCGCGACGCGCGCGGACGAGGTGACGTCCACATCGCGCGGCGCTACTGCCAATAACATAAGTTATCATTTGATCTGCACGCAGCCGGGAAGACGTGCAACCGGACGCGTTTGCCTACAAGGCGCGCCATGTTCGCTGCATTGCAAGGACAGTGAAGATGAACAAAGTGATTTGACGATCCAAACAATTGTTTCGATGCACGCGGGAACTCGACGTCGGGATCAACGCATATCTGCTGCGCTTGCTGCGACACCAGCGTCGCCACGATTTATCTTGCCACCGCATGACGCAATCTATAGTCTTCTATTTTAGGTTGTCGCCCTGCCAGCCCCGGGCGACGCTGAAGACCAAAAATAGACGGCGGGCTTTGCGGCCCGCCGTTTATTGAGGGTCCGCACCGGACCTGAGGCGCCGGCCGCCTCCATCCCCCGAAACAGGCTTTTTCGATCGGTTGCGCGGTGAATTCCGCGGCCATCGGCGTTGCGCACCCGCAAAGTCATTTGACTGCGGCGCCCTGATCGACGACAAGCCGCCATGGCCAAGAAACCCGGAACCAACCCCAAAGGCGAATTCGCCTTCTTCAACGTCGTCTATGAAGACGACTCCCAACGCTCCAACCGCCGCGTGCCCTCCGAGCTTCTCGGCGGCCTCGACGGCGACGAACCCGCCCGCAACTTCATCATGGAGCAGGACCGCGAGATCGCGGAGAAGTCGGGCCGGCCCCCGCTGGAGATCAAGCGGATCGAGCGGGTCGGGGTGAAGAAGAAGTAGTCGATCGTCGGCAGGCGCTCACCAGCGCCCGCACCATTTATTCCAGGCAAACAGCAGATCGGCAAAACGGTCGTAGACAAACCTTAAGGCGAAGCGGCGAAATGTCCCGAGCGCATCGGGCCGTTCGTTGATGTCCTTGAAGTCACCGCACCAGCGCCGACAGCTTGTTGCTGCTACTGATCGATGCTGAGATAAATGAATATCATTTCTCTGAGGAGATTCTTGCTATCGCCTCGATAATGACTTCTTCCTTTTGAGCGGCTTCTTCAACTGTCAAATCTTCAACTTCCTCCGCCGAATTCACGTCCATTGCTTCGCCAGAATAGCGCTTTTTTTCTTTTTCCCAGGTTGCATACAAGTGCTCAAGAGCTTCAATGTAGTTCTCAGGGAAATTCCCATAGAGGCTCTCATCCTCTCGATAAATAAATGGCACGAACATCTCTGCTGAGTGCTCAGCGTAGAACTCCACGCAGAAATCCGAGACGTCCCTTAGCTGCGTATATCCCAGCAATTTGTCTTCTGGTTTTACAGCCTCCATCGGAGCCGGTGCTTTGGTATCTATCCAAAAAATGGGATACGGTTTCCCACCCAGCACGCCTTTGAGCACCTCCTTGCCTCCATAAAGGATTCTCGGAATTTTGGTTTCACTCGTCGGCGGAAGGAGGATATTCGCAAGAAAGTAGGCAATATCAACGGAGATCACGAATCGTCTTGCAGAGGAATGCGCAGCTAATCGAAAACCGATATCGATCGATGGTCCGATAAAATCCATCAACAACGAAATCTGTGAAGTGGAATCCTGATACCACCTTTCCAAAAGAGAGAACTGAAGCAGTCGAGGGTCATCCTCATATGGAGCGTTCTGAGATCCGGGGTTCAGCTGAAACACCAACTCAGAGTTGGAGACAGGAAATCCTGCAGTCCAAGCGGTTGCTTTCGCATCAAGCCCACTTTTCTCGAGGATCGGACGCACCGCCTTCAGCGCCTGCGACCACGCAAGGATGCAGCCGAGAATTTCTCTTCTATCGTCCAATTCTTTTACAAAGATCAGTTCGTCCCCATTTGCCTTCCAAAAGATCGGATCGTTGGTGACATTAATGCGCAACTCCGACGCGACTGATCCGCGGAAGATCTTCCATTCTCGAATAAATGCTTCTCGAAAGGATCCAAAGAAGTTTGCAATTGGAGACAACCACGGCGGTGCCATTCCACCATCGGCCCAAAGCCTTCCTGGTTCTTTAATTGGAAAGCTGGGCCGCTGCTTCGACGCCGTCGAACCGACTAAATCGATGCTCAGGAAAAGACGAAATCTAGGCCGCAGGAATATTGGCAGCGCTTCGAGACGCCTTCGATTTTCGGTCGCCGTCGCCATAAAGCCCCAGCATTTTTGCGCGCATCCGTGCAGCAACTTCCGATACTTTAAATGTGCTGGCGACGGCGCTTAGATTTTCCTCAAACCGAATAAATGCGTCTCTAAAAAGAGTTTCGGGCATCAAGAAAGCATAAGCAAACAGGTTAGCCTCTGCTTCGATAGCACTGTCTCCATACCGGTCGATCTGCAGCTCAGCCTCAGCACGCGGATCAACATTGGGCAGGTAGTGAAGAATGTAGTGACCAAGTTCATGAGCGATCGTGAATTGATCTCGCTCATGGGTAGTGTGGCTCGGCACGAATATGTCGAAATTTCTCAATCCATGAACTGTCAGCGACCCGGTTTTCGCTGCGTTGTCCCAAAAATCATTCAGATGAATGCGCCCCCCGAGATCCTGCACCACGCGTTCAATGTTGTAATCAGCACTATATGAAAATGCCGCCGCTGCCTTTTCCGCAATCGATAATATCTTTTCGCGAGGCAGCTTTGTGGGCTTTGGCTTTGCCATTTGACCTGCTCCTCTGCGGACCGCCATATGTGGCATTCCAACGCCCTATTTTCAATGCGACGGTAGAGAAAAACGTTCCAAAGTGCACGTTAAAGCTGTGGACAGCATGAACGCGACTTGCTCTCTAGGCTAGCCAATAGTGGCAAGAGCAACATTCATCATACAATATGTAGGGGTGGAAGGGGTGATTCAGGGTACCCACGAAGGATAGGCGCTCGGATGCCGCTCACGCGTTTTGGAAAGGCCTGTCAGCAGTACCGCAGGGAGAGAAATGTGGTCATGGCCGACCAGTCGGCAGCAATTGGCTTCTCTTCATCACTGATCTCTGGAGTTGAGCGTGGGGTTCGAAGCCTGCCGGGCGGTTATTTGGAGCGGCTCGCTGAATGGCTTGAGCTGACGAGGGAAGACGTTACCGAGCTTCGGCTCCTTTTGACACTTGGACCAATCACCAAGGCGAACCGCGTAAATTCATCTGAAGAAACTTTGGCGAGCATTCTGGACCGGCGTGAGGTTGATCGGTCGAACGTAGAGACTGCCGATGAAAACCGATAAGGCCCCCAAAGAACATTCGCCGTCCGAGATTGAGCATTACGCGGAGCAGCTACGCGTCTTGTTGAGGCTCTCAGGCATGGCGCACTTCAACATCATAAGTGCGGTTGAGAATGATCTTCCTCGACACCTCCAGAACTTCTCCATTGAAGTCTTCAGTCGGGAAGAACTGAGCGTTGCTGCTCATACTGAGTTTGGACCTGCACGAGTGCTCGTCAGGCAAGACGTCTACGATGGAGCACATCGGGATGACCCCAAGAGTCGTTTCACAATTGCGCATGAGCTAGGCCATCTATGTCTGCATTGGGGATACCCGATGCCTCGTCTAGCTCCGGAGTCCCCGCAATTTCAGCGCAGCCCGACCAAGAGGCGAGTAGAAGCCGAAGCGAATCTATTCGCTAGCGCATTTCTGATGCCGAGAGCTGTTGCTTTAAAGTATAATAACAAAAACCGTCTAGCGAATATCTGCCGCGTAAGTGAATTGGCCGCAACTATTCGACTAAGTCATTTGCTGTTTCCAACTGACGAGCTAACGACCACGGATGTCCGCAACCTTTTCGGGATAGACAAGGCGGAATAAATAAACGGCGAGCCTCGCGGCCCGCCGTTTTCGTTTGGATGGATGCCCGGGTCGAGCCCGGGCATGACAATCCGGATCAGTTATCCAGGAAGCTCCGCAGCTTCCTCGACCGCGACGGATGCTTCAGCTTCCGCAGCGCCTTCGCTTCGATCTGACGAATACGCTCGCGCGTCACGCTGAACTGCTGGCCGACTTCTTCCAGCGTGTGGTCGGTGTTCATGCCGATGCCGAAGCGCATGCGCAGCACGCGCTCTTCGCGCGGAGTGAGCGAGGCGAGCACGCGCGTGGTGGTCTCGCGCAGGTTGGACTGGATCGCGGCGTCGATCGGGAGGATCGCGTTCTTGTCCTCGATGAAATCGCCGAGATGTGAATCCTCTTCGTCACCGACGGGGGTTTCGAGCGACAAGGGCTCCTTGGCGATCTTGAGGACCTTGCGGACCTTCTCGAGCGGCATGCCGAGCTTTTCGGCGAGCTCTTCCGGGGTCGGCTCGCGGCCGATCTCGTTGAGCATCTGGCGGGACGTGCGCACGATCTTGTTGATCGTCTCGATCATGTGCACGGGGATGCGGATGGTGCGCGCCTGGTCGGCGATCGAGCGGGTGATCGCCTGCCGGATCCACCACGTGGCGTAGGTCGAGAACTTGTAGCCGCGGCGGTATTCGAATTTATCGACGGCCTTCATCAGGCCGATGTTGCCTTCCTGGATCAGGTCGAGGAACTGCAGGCCGCGGTTGGTGTACTTCTTGGCGATCGAGATCACGAGACGGAGGTTGGCTTCCACCATCTCCTTCTTGGCCTGGCGGGCTTCGCGCTCGCCCTTCTGCACGGAGTGCACGATCTTGCGGAATTCGATGATCTCGAGGCCGGTCAGCGCGGCGAGCTGATGCACCTCGTGACGGAGGTCCTTGATGCGGTCCTTCTCATGGTGGACGAAGTTCTTCCAGCCCTTGGCCGACAGCTTCGAGACACGGTTGAGCCAGCGCGGATCGAGCTCCGAGCCGGTGTAGTTGCGCAGGAAGTCCTCGCGCGCGACGCCATGGCTGTCGGCAAGGCGCATCAGGCGGCCCTCATGCGAGACGAGGCGCTTGTTGATGTCGTAGAGCTGCTCGACGAGCGAGTCGATACGCGCCTGGTTCAGGCGCAGCGACTTCACCTCGACGATGATCTCGTCCTTGAGCTTGCGGTACTTGCGCTCCTGGTGCGGCGACAGCGAGGGACCGTGCGAGGTGCTCTCGAGCTGGTTCTGGATGTCCTGCTCCTGAAGCTTGCGCAGCTTCTTGTAGCTCTCGGCGATCTTGTCGAAGATCTCGACGACCTTCGGCTTGAGCTCGGCCTCGATGGCCGCGAGCGACATCTGGTTCTCGAACTCGTCGTCCTCGTCCATGTCGGCTTCGGCGGCGGCCTCGCCCGGATCCTTCTCCTCGCCAGCCTGACCGCCGGGGGCGGGCTGCGCGGCGCGGAACGGGGTCGGCGACGGAGGCGCTGCCGGCGGCGCGACATGCGCGGGCGCACCGGTCGCTGCAGCCTGGCCCTCGGCCGGCGCTTCGCCGTTCTCGCCGTTGGGGCCGGCGATCATCGCATTGTTCATGCCGCCCTTGGCGTCGGGACCGGCATAGGTCGCTTCGAGATCGATGATGTCGCGGAGGAAGATCTTGCCTTCGTTGAGCTCGTCGCGCCAGATGATGATGGCCTGGAAGGTCAGCGGGCTTTCGCACAGCCCTGCGATCATCGCCTCGCGGCCGGCCTCGATGCGCTTGGCGATCGCGATTTCGCCTTCGCGGGACAGCAGCTCGACCGTGCCCATCTCGCGCAGATACATGCGCACGGGGTCGTCGGTGCGCTCGCCCGGCTCGCTCTTCTTGACCTCGGTGACGGCCTTCTGGGTGACCTCGACGAGCTCGTTATCGGTCTCGTCCTCGCCCTCGTCCTTCTCTTCCTCGCCTTCGCTATCGTCGGCTTCGGTGACGTTGATGCCCATGTCCGAGAGCATCGACATGATGTCCTCGATCTGTTCGGGCGAGGTCTGGTCGGACGGCAAGACTTCGTTGAGTTGATCGAAGGTCACGAAGCCGCGCTTCTTGGCCTGCTTGATCATCTTCTTCACTGCCGCATCGGACAGATCGAGCAAGGGAGACGGCGCGTCCTGGGAGTCCTTCTCCGGCGCGTCCGCTGCCTTGTCGTCTTTTTCCTTGTCCTTCGCCTGCAGCGTCTTTGCCTTGGTGGCCATCCATTGCTCCTAAACGCGCTTCATGCGAGACGATCGCCGCGCCCGCGTGAATTCACTTGAACCTGTTGCTCGACGCTCTCGCTTCGGCAGCTCTCGACACGGAAAGGGCGGCGCACATCTCTCTCGCCACCCCCAACTCTCTCTCGCCGGAATTGCCTAACGCTTCGTGAGCCTCTTTGTCGCAGCGGATGCAGGTGTAGTGCCAACAGCGATTGCGCGGATTCATTCCTGACGCGTCTGTTCTGCCTGCGGCCGCCTGGTGGCCAAAGTGCTACAAGACCGTTAAGCCTCGATTAACCCTGTTTTTGCCGCCAAACCTTGGATTTGGCGAGTCTTTTAGCGGTTCCGGCCCCGGCCGTCCGCATGATTCTTTCATCACACGCTCTTCTGGAACCGGCCCGACAGCTCGCCAAAACCCTCGATCAGGGCCTCGGTACCATCGACCTCGGCTATCCGAGCCTTGACGTCACGCAGCCACGCCAAATTGGCCTCGCTGGGGTCCTCCCCCAAGGCCAGCTCGGCGTCCTTCAACTCCCTAAGTAGTGAATGGTATTGCCGATGCAAGGCAACCAGCTGATGCCAGGTGGCAAGAACGTCGTCCCGCGCCGCGCCCTCGCGGGCGCCCCACACCGCCGCGGTCGTGATTCCTCCCTCAACCCTTTGAAGAACTTGTGAAAATCCGCCCTTCTCAAGGTCGCTGCGCATCTTCTCGGCAAGCTCTCCGGGGTCCGGAGAGTGGTGGTGGTCGTTGGCGAAGGCGGCGATGATCCCGGCCCGGAGCTTGTGCGCCTCGGGGTGGGCCAGCTCCAGGGCCGCCACTTCCTCGAGATGGTCGTGCAGCAGCCAGGGATGGTTGATCAGGCATTGCAGGATCAGGGCTTCCCGGCGGGAGATGGCGCTGCGCTGGCCCTTCATGATCGGGCTTGCCGCGAGCTGGGGGCTCGCCGCCTGGTAGGGGCCGGACGGAAGCAGGGTCGGACCGGGCTGGCCACGGCGGCCGCCGCCAAATCCTCCCCCGAATCCCTGGCCACCGAATCGATTCGCGCTCCCCCCTGCCCTCGGCTGGAACGGCCGGCCGCCGCCGGGACGGAAATTGCCCCGCCCGCCAAAGCCGCCGCGCCCGCCGTCGGGGGCGAAGGCGCGCTGCAGCCGTTCGATGAACTCGTCGCGGTAATAGCGCCGCACCACCTCGTCGCGGATGCCGTTGGTGAGATCCTTGATGCGCGCCTCCAGCGCGGCGCGACGCTCGGGCGTGGCGAAGTTGCCGCCTTCGAGCTCGCGCGACCAGATCATGTCGGCGAGCGGACGGGCCGCATTGATCACCTCCTCGATCGCGCCGCGCCCGCCCGAGCGGACGAGATCGTCGGGGTCCTGCCCTTCCGGCAGCAGTGCAAAGCGAAGACTCTTTCCGGGCGCGAGGAAGGGCAGCGCGAGATCGGCGGCACGAAACGCGGCCTTCTGTCCGGCGCGGTCGCCGTCGAAACAGAGGATCGGCTCGTCCGCCATCTTCCAGAGCAGCGCGAGCTGGCTTTCGGTGAGCGCGGTGCCGAGCGGCGCGACGGCGCCCGAAAAGCCCGCGGTGACCATGGCGATGACGTCGACATAGCCTTCGACCACGATCAGCGCGCCGCCGTCATGGGTGGCTTTGCGCGCGGTCTGGTGGTTGTAGAGATTGTCGCCCTTGTGGAAGAGCGGCGTCTCCGGCGAATTCAGGTATTTTGCAGGGACGTCCTTCTCCAGCGCGCGCCCGCCGAAGGCGATGACGCGACCGCGCAGATCGGTGATCGGAAACATCACGCGGTCGCGGAAGCGGTCGTAGGGCACGGGAATGTCGTTGCCCGCGACGAGGAGGCCGGTCTCGATCATGTCGTCGACAGAGACGCCCTGCTTGCCGAGATGCTCCTTCAGCGCGAAGCGATCGGGCGGGGCATAGCCGAGACGGAACTGCAGTTGCGTCGCCGGCGATATGGCGCGGTCGGCGAGATAGCCGCGCGCCTTGGCGCCGACGCGCGAGGCCAGCGTCTCGGCGAAGAATTTTGCCGCGAGATCCATGACGTCATGCAGCGAGCGCCGCCGCTGCTCCTGCCGCGCCGCATCGGGCGTCACAGCCGGCAGCGGCAGGCCCGCCATGCCCGCCAGCCGCTCGACGGCCTCGGCGAACGGCAGGCCGTCGGTCTCCATCACGAAGGTGATGATGTCGCCGTGCTTGCCGGAGGAGAAGTCGTGGTAAAAGCCCTTCTGGTCGTTGACGTAGAAGGACGGCGTCTTCTCCTGCTGGAACGGCGACAGCCCCTTCCACTCCCGCCCCGCCTTCTTCAGCTTGACGCGCTTGCCCACGACCTCGGAAACCGAAAGCCGGGCACGAAGCTCGTCGAGGAACTGGGGCGTGAAGCGCATGGGCTGTGTCTAGCGCGAAACCGGGTGAGTCGGGCGAAGGATGAGGGATATAGGTGCGGACTGGCCAAAGGCCAGGTTTGAGCGGGTTATCCGGGTTATTCGACCTATGCACAGGGTCTCTTCTGCCGCCACGGGCCATCATTTTTCACCGTCACCCTCAAAGCCGTTGTCGCTCGGGGTGGCCGTTCAGCGGCCCTCGAAGGGCGACGGCCCGGCTCTCACCGCGAGGAGCGCGCTGCGATAGCTCGGCCGTCCATCCTTCGAGGCTCCCGGGGCGACGCCATGCGTCGAGCCAGTCGCACCTCCAGCGACAAAGGCTACGCCTTTGCGCGGGGATGACGGGACGGGCTGCGGAAACTCTTGCCCCCCGCCCGGTTCCACGCTTCCATGTGCCCATGTTCAGGACCTTTCGAGGCGGCCAGAGCGGGGGCTGGCGCGTCACCTCGATTTCAGCGGTGACGGGCGAGCCACTGCCTTTCATGCCGGCGCTGTCGGTCACCGACAGCGAGGCCATCTCGTTGCCGCTGGTGCCCTCGCGCAATGCCTGGCGGCTGGTCGGCGTCGCCAGCAGCCTGCGCTACACCGAACGGCCCGAGAAGCAGCAGCTCGTTGCCGTGCAGGCCGGGCTCGGCCGGATGGAGGCCACCAGCGCGGCGCTGATCCCGATCCGCAAATCGCAGGCCTGGTGGGACCTGACGCAGGAAGAGCGGCGCAAGATCTTCGAGGACAAGTCGCACCACATCGCCGGCAGCCTGCGCTTCCTGCCCGCCATCGCGCGGCAGCTCTATCACTGCCGCGACCTCGGCGAGCCCTTCGACTTCCTGACCTGGTTCGAATTCGCCCCAGCGGATGCCTCGCTGTTCGAGGAGCTGGTGGGGATGCTCAGGCAGACCGAGGAGTGGGCTTACGTCGAGCACGAGGTCGACGTGCGCGTGGTGAAGGAAGTGCTGTCGGCGTAGCCGTAGCTGTGAGCCCGGACAAAAGTGCGCCCCCTCGACCCGTTCTTACGGGGCCGCGACGAGCTTCGCTCGCGCTGAGAGGGTTGGGGTGAGGGGCTCTCTCCACATGTGAAATCATCGAGGGACCTGTACCCCCTCACCCGGATTGCATCTTCGATGCAATCCGACCTCTCCCCGCAAGCGGGGAGAGGTAAAAAAGCATCAGCCGCTAATGATCGAGAAACCGTCCCGACTCGATGCTCGGCAGATCCGTCACCGGCCAGTTGTAGACGTAGGTCCACGCCTTCTGCGTGGAGCCGTCAGGCAACGTCACGTCGATCAGTTGGCGCAGATATTCCGTCGGCTCCGGAAAGCCTTCGCCGCAGGCCTCGTACATATCGAGCTCGGCCAGCAGTTCGTCGGGCACGCGCAGATGAAACAGCTCGCCGTGGACGAGGTCGGAGGAAGCATCCGAGAGCAGCAATCCCGGATAGTGCTTCACCAGCACGAGCCGGCCGCGGCAAGTCGCCTCGCCCAGGAAATCCGCATGGCCTGCAAGCAGCCGCGCCATCGGATGGTCGAAGCCGCGCATCAGGGTGCCGTAGACGAAGAGACGATCGGAGGTCATGGGGGGTCTATAGCTGGCAATCGTTCGGAGCGACAGAGGCGCATACTCGCCGTCGTCCTGGCTTTCGCCAGGACGACGCAAGGAGAGTTTCTACAAAGCCTCTTCCAGCTCCGCGCCGCTGCGCTCTTCGTCCGAGACCACGCTGATGCTGACTTCCATCACGTCGAACGCATCCTGGGTGCCGATATAGACGCCGTGCAGCGGGATCGCCTGGCGCGGGTCGCGGGCGACGGCGACGCGGATGAGGTCGCGGGTGCCGACGATGCCGTTGGTCGGATCGAACTCGATCCAGCCGGCGCTCGGCAGATAGACCTGCACCCATGCATGGGTCGAGCCGCCGCCGACATGATGTTGAGCGACGTCCTCGGGCACGAAGAGATAGCCCGAGACGAAGCGCGCGGCGATGCCGAGACGGCGCAGCGCCTCGATCATGAACAGCGCATAGTCGCGGCAGGTGCCGGTGCCCAGATGCAACGTGTCGCCCGGGGACTGCGTGCCGGGCGCATGGCGCCTGCGATAGTCGAACTTGTCCCGAATGGCGTGCGTGATCCGACTGAGGATCTCAAACGTCGGCGACGGCGCACCCTCGTCGAGGAAGCCGCGCACCCATTCCGCGATCTCGCCGTCGGGATCGGGATATTGCGGCGTGATGTACTGGACGAGATCGGGCAATTCCGCATCGTCATAGACGAAAGGATAGAAGAACGCGGGATCATCAGGCGTCAGCGCGAAATCCTCGACCGGATTGTGCGCGACCGTGACGTGCCAGTCGAAGACGAGCCTGTCCGCGCGCGCGTCGAAATCGGCGATGGCGACCGAATTGCCGAATACGTCGTGGATCCAGCGCAGCGACATCGGCTCGGGCGAGATCCTCAGCCTGGAGTCGAGCACGCGCAAATCATGGCCGTCGCTCGGGCGCAGCATGAATCTGTGCTCGCCGAACGCCACAGGCCGATTGTATCGATATTCGGTCTTGTGGTGAATCGTCAGCAGCGGCATCGTCGGGAGATCATGGTGATGTTGGGCAGGCCCATTGTTAGCGATTGTTTGCCCAATTTCCGGGGCGACTGCTTTTTCCATAGGCAATCTTGATGGCTTTCAACACAGCCGAGACGGCAGATCAACTGCTCGGCGAGGGTGACATTCCTCCAGTGCATGAGGTGAATGCAGCAGGCACATCGCCGTTCCTGCTCACATCGGACCATTACGGACGCATCCTGCCGCGCGCGCTCGGCGATCTCGGCATCCCCGAGAGCGAGCTCGTCAGGCACATCGGCTGGGACATCGGCATTGGCGGCGTCGCCGAGCGCCTCGCCGGGATGCTCGATGCGCATCTGATCGCACAGCGCTACTCACGGCTCGTGATCGACTGCAACCGGCCTCCGGCGGCGGCGAGCTCGATCCCCGTGATCTCAGAGGCAACCGCGATCCCCGGCAATGAGGCGATCGCCGACGCCGAGCGCGCGGCGCGCCGGCGCGAGATCTTCGAGCCCTACCATCACCGCATCGACGCGACCATCGGCCGGCGCCTGCACGACAAGCGGCCGACCGTGCTGGTGTCGCTGCACAGTTTCACGCCCGTCTATGCCGGCGTCGCACGGCCCTGGCACATCGCGGCGCTCTACAATCGCGACACCGTGCTGCCGCAGCTCTTGCTGAAACATCTGCGCGAGGAAGGCGATCTCGTCGTCGGCGACAACGAGCCTTATGCGGTGAGCGACCTCAACGACTACACCATCCCGGTCCATGGCGAAGCCCGCGGCCTCGTCAACACCGGCATCGAGATCCGCCAGGACCTGATCGCGGACCAGTCCGGCCAGCGGCAATGGGCCGAGCGGCTGGCGCGGATCTTTGCGGAGATCGAGCTGGAGATGAAGGCGGAGCTGTTGGTGTAGCGCGAGGCGCCGGCCACGTCGCACACTATGTTCCCTCCCCCCTTGCGGGGGAGAGAGCGCAGCGGAGTACGGCGAAGCTGTCTGCTTCCCACTAACCGCCGCGCGTCGCGACGAACAGCGCCAGCGCGGCGAAGATCGCGGCGATGCCCCACAGCACATAGGCCATGCGGCCGTCGCCGCGGGCATCCAGCGTCGCTTCGGCGGGATTGTCGGGGTTGACGCGAACGTCGACGGTCGCGCCGTCCTGGTAGCGCGACATCAGCTTCTTCAGCAACTCCTCGGAAGCCGACGGCGATTGCGTCGCGACGCGCGCGCATTCATTGGTGTAGGCGATGTTCTGATAGCGATAGGTGTAGGTCACGCGCTTGCCGAACATCTCGATGCCGCGCGCCTCACCCGGTTCGCTGGCCTCGTGATATTCCTCGATGCCCGACAGCTTGATGGTGCCGGCAACGACCGGCCAGCGCGTCGCCATCGACGCCTGCCGCTGCACGGCCCAGGCCATCAGGCCGATGACGAGGCCGAACGCGGCGAAGCCGACGACGAGGCCCGCAAGGTCGGGACGGGCGATGTGGTGCGCGAGATATTGGTAGCTCTGGTTGAGGCCGAAGGCCGAGCCGAAGATGATGGCGAGCACGATCGCCGAGCCGATGCCGAGACAACCCCACAGCCCTTTGGGCAGGTCGCGCTCCAGCACGGCCTGATCGGGATGCCTGGGATTGTAGTAGACGGTGACGATGCTTCCGGCCGGATATTTCGCGAGCTTCTCGGCCACCTGGAAATTGCCGAGGTCCTCGCCGATCGAGATGCGGTTGCAGCGCAACTTGCGGCCGGCCACGGTGTATTCATAGGTGACGTTGGCGAAGTTGCGGCTCTCGGTGCGATAGCCGTCCTCGCGCTCGTCGTCGGATACCTTGACCTCGCGCACCTCCGCGACCGAGGTGACGACCTTGCCCGCGGCCTGCGGCCAGCTTCGCGCCTCGCGCGCCTGCCAGGTCTTGACGATGGCGGCAATCAGGATCAGCGCCAGCGGCGCAAGCAGCATCGCGTAAACCAGCGGCGGTAAATTCGGCACGGCAAAAATCCTTCGTCAACGGCAATGCCCGATTGGACGCATTGCCGCCGCGAAAGGTTCAAGCCGAACCGGCCTCGAGGGAGGTTATTTCGCCCGGATCAGCGCCAGCCAGATGCCGCCGCCGATCATGAAGCCGCCGGACACGCGCGATACGATGCGGGTGCGGCGCGCCGAGAAGAAGCCGCGGATCTGACCGGCGAGCAGCGCGTAGATTCCGTCCGTCAGGCCGGCAAGCACCATGAAGGTCAATCCGAGCACCAGGACCTGCGACAGGTGATCCTTGCTCATGTCCATGAATTGCGGAATGAACGCGCCGAAGAACACCAGCAGCTTCGGGTTCGACAACGCCACGACAAAGCCCTGCAGGAGAAAGCCACCGCGCGGCGGAGGCGGCGGCGAGTCGGCATCGACGCCCTCGACCGGAGAGCGGATCAGCTTGATGCCGAGCCAGACCAGATAGGCCGCGCCTGCAAAGCGCACCCAGTTGAACCAATAGCCCATCGTCGCCATCAACGTGGTCAGGCCGACCGCGAGGATGCCGATCACGATCAGCAGCCCCATCTGCACGCCGAGAATGTTGGTCAGCGCCGAGCGCGTGCCGTAGCGCAGGCCGTTGGCGATGACGAGGGTCACGATCGGCCCCGGCAGCAGCGCCAGCGCAATGCAGGCGGCAACGAAGGCGAGATAGGCTTGCATGGACATCATGGGCGGGGACTCGGCTGAGGAGGGGTTAGGGTATTAATGCATGGGATGGACGGGGATGGAAGGCGTCAGTCGCGCACAAGGCGGGGTATGACGGCGGAGGTGGCGGAAGCGCCGCGCCTCCCTTACCTTCCATCCAGCGCCGCGGCCATCCATCCCTTCATCTCCTCCGTGTCCAGGAACACCAGCGCCGCGCGCTGCACGGCGGTCGCCTCGCCCGCGCCTTGCGCCACCGCAACCAGTAGATCGCAGTGGCGCGACAGCGCGAGGCCCGCAGCGGCGTGGCGCGCACCGTCGGGCATGTCGAGGTCGTAATGCCTGACGCGGCCGTGCATCGCGGCGACGCTCACGGCCGTGCCCGGCGCGATCGCCCGGAAGCGCGGGCTGATCAGATCGATGTCGGTGACGCGGTCGACCTCGTCGTCATCAGCAACGCCGGTCTCGCAATTGCAGAAGCCGCGCTTGGCGCGGACGTAAAGCTCTGCCCCGTCGCATCCGCCCGCGACACAGCGGAACGCCCGGCCCATCGGCCAGCCATCGCGGGGAAACGGCCAGGCGATCTCCCGCCAGTCCCCGGCGCGTTGCGTCTCGGCGGCGCGCAGGCTCGACACGGCACCGAGAGCGATCACCGCCATCAGCATCGTCGTCCCGCGCCGCATCGTCAGTTCTTCGGCAGGCCGGCCACGGCGCGCGCCGGCCCGGTCAGCTCGAGGATGTGCAGGCCGGTATTGGCGCGGTCGACGATGTAGATGTAGCCGCGATCGTCGGTCTCGACATTGTTGGTCTGGATCGCGACCTTGCAGCGCTCGCCGCCTTCGACCGGGATGCAGCGCTTGTCGGTCGCCGCGGTGATCGCCGGGATGAAATAGCCGACCTCCTTCGGATGATAGGGATCGCGGATGTCGAGCGCGCGCACCCCGGCATTGAAGAAGGCGATGAAGGCCATCTTCTTGTAGTAGACCGGCGCCATGCTCTCGTTCGAGGAATGCGAGCCGAACCGCCCGCCGCGCTGGCAGAACTGTCCACTCGCCTCCGGCACGGTGTAGCTCGAGATCATCATCGGCCGGTTCTCGGTGGTGACGTCGGCGAACCACACCATCTGCCTGGCCTCACCGCATTCGTTCAGGATCGCCTCGTCCACGATCATGACGATATCCCGCGTCTTGCCGTCCTTGTCCTCGGCGAACTCCGCAACGGGCATGTCGAGCATCGGGAACGTCGTGTGCGCGCCGTTGAAGGCGGACATCGGCATCCGCGCGATCTCGGGAAAACGGAGATTGTCCGGCGTCGGCTCCTTCGGACCGGTCAGCAGCTTCTCGCGATCGACGATCTGCAGGATGCCGCCCTTGTTGGTGCCGTAGCCGAAATAGACGCGGTTGCCGTTCGGGCCGGTCGAGATCGGCCCGTGCAGCTCGGTCGGCACCGCGCCGGTCGAGCCCGGCTCCTGGCCCGGCAGTCCGAAGTCGCGAATCTTCTGCGGGTGCGCGGGATCGGAGAGATCGTAGATCTGCGTCATGCGCCGTGTGCGCCAGTCCGGTGCGCCCGAGACGAGGAAGGCGATGCCGGTGTCGCATTCCCACCAGCTCTTGTGCGTGTCCTTGAGGCCGGCGATGCGCGTGATGAGCACGGGACTGGCGGGATCTGTGACGTTCCAGATTTCGTGCGCCTCGCTGCCGAAGGTGCGCAGCATGTAGACCGCAGCAGGGTCGCCCTTCGGCAACGTCTTGCCGTCGCAGACCCGCACCATCTGCGCGCCGCCGGATTCGTACTTGCCCTCCTGCCCCGGCAAATGCCGCAGATATTTCGGACGTGCGGGATCGGTGACGTCGACGATCGAGGTTCCGTTCGGCTCCGCCTGTCCCGTCATCGGATTGACGGGAGCGGGCACGTCGTCGGTGCCGCCGTGATGGCCGATATAGGCGATCCAGCGGTCGCCCTGGTGGTGGATGGTCGGCTGATAGGCGCTGCGCGCCTGGAGGTCGTTGCTGCCGACCAGCTTCATGTTGGAAGCTTCCGGCGGCGCGCCGATGGTTTGCTTCTGCGCGTGGACGAGAGAGCTGCAGGCGAAAAGGACGAGGCTTGCAGCAGTCAGGACGCAACGGAACATCAATGTCCTCCCCGGAACCAATCTGCGTTGGCTGAGATGAAACGCTAACACGGCCGGTCGTGACGGCCAAAGACACCATCTTGACATGCAACCATTTGGTTGCCTATTATCACCGCCATGGATGAGGTCTTCAAAGCGCTCGCCGATGCGTCACGACGTTCGCTTCTGGACAGGCTTCACGCCAGGAACGGCCAGACACTGAATGAACTATGCGAGGGCCTTGCGATGACGCGGCAGGCCGTCACGAAGCACCTTGTCATCCTCGAAGAGGCCAACCTCGTCACGACCATCAGGCATGGCCGCGAGAAGCTGCACTACCTCAACCCGGTGCCGATCCATCAGATCGGCGAACGTTGGATCAGGAAATTCGAGCGCGGCAAGCTCGCCGCGCTCGGCGAGTTGAAACGTCAGTTGGAGAAGCGCGATGAGTAAGCCGCAATTCGTCTATGTGAGCTATATCGAGACCACTCCGGAAAAACTGTGGGAGGCCCTGACCTCGAGCGAGTTCACCAGGCAATACTGGTTCGGTGCCGAGGTCAGGTCGGACTGGAAGGTCGGCTCGCCCTTCGCCCTGCTGCTCGACGGCGAGGTCACCGATTCCGGCGAGATCCTGCAGGCCGATCCGCCGCGGCTGCTGTCCTACAGCTTCAAGCACCACAAATTCGCGGAACTGCGCAGTGAGCCGATCTCGCGCGTCGTCTTCACCATCGAACCATTCGGATCGCTGGTGCGTTTGACCGTGCTGCATGACGGCTTCGTCGAAGGCGGCAAATATCTCGGCGCCGTCTCCAACGGCTGGCCGGCGATCCTGTCCCAGCTCAAGAGCCTGCTGGAGACCGGCAAGCTGCTCGGCATTCCGCGCGCAGCCCTCAACAAGGGATTCGACGCAAAATGACCCCCGACCAGTTCAAGCCGCTGACGGTCTACACCATCTACATCGCTTCCACGCCCCAGAAAGTGTGGGAGGCGCTGACCTCCGCGGAGTTCAGCACGCAGTATTTCTTCGGCAATGCCGTGGCGGTCGAACCGCGCCTCGGCGGCGCGTTTATCGTGCGGACGCCCGGCGGCGCGCTGCACATCAGCGGCGAGGTTCTCGCCTACGATCCGCCGCGGAAACTCTCCGTCACCTTCAACGTGAACTGGCCGGAGCTGATCGAGAAGCTCGGACCGACGCTCGTGACCTACGAGATCGAGCAGGTCGGCGATGCGGTCCGGCTCACCATGAGCGAAGGCCACGACCGGCCGCTCAGCGACGACATCCTCGAAGGCGGACGGCAGGGATGGCCCGCGATCCTCTCCAGCCTCAAGAGCGTGCTCGAGACCGGCAAGCCGCTGAGGGTGAAAATGGGCCCGCCGCAGCGGATGCTGGCCGCGCTGAAGGCGATGGGGATCAAGACGCCGTAGGCGAAACGGCCAACATTGTCGCGATGCCCTCTTTCCCTCTCCCCTTGTGGGAAAGGGTGGCTCGCCGCGCCAGCGGCGAGACGGGTGAGGGGTATGTCGCCGCACCTGAATCTCTTGCACTAGAGTTCGCTGAAGCGCCCCCTCATCCGGCGCTTCGCGCGACCTTCTCCCACAAGGGGAGAAGGAAGAAGGGCAGCGGAGACTACGGCACCGGCACCACCAGCCGCCGATAAAGATGCCACGTCGCATGCCCGAGCACCGGCAGCGTCACCACCAGCCCCAGGAAATACGGCAGCGCCGAGACGATCAACAGCATCACGATCACCGCGGCCCAGCCGATCATCGGCAGCGGGCTCGTCACCACCGCACGCACGCTCGTCACCATCGCGGTGACGAAATCGACCTCGCGGTCGAGCAGCAGCGGAAACGACACCACGGTGAGCGAGAACAGGATCAGCGACAGCGCCGCGCCGACCGCGTTGCCGATGGCGAGGAACAGCAAGCCCTCGTTGGTCGTCAGCACCACCGTCATGAACTCCTGCAGGCTCGAGAACGAGGCGTTCAGACCGAGCAGCAGCGCGATCAGGAGGCGCACCTGGTACATCCAGATCACGAACACGAACAGCGTGACGAACGCCATCCAGCCGATCTCGCTGCGCGAGCGGATCGCGGACCAGATCGCGCCGAACGAGACGGGCTCGCCGCGCTCGCGGCGGCGGCTGACTTCGTAGAGACCGATCGCCACGAACGGCCCGATCAATGCGAAGCCGGCCGCCAGGGGATAGACCAGATAGACCATGCCGAAGGCGGTGAGGCAGAGCATGATGGCGATGCCGCCGCCCGCATAGAGCGCGCCGAAGCAGAGTCCATAGAGCGGCAGCGCCTGGAAATCGCGCAGGCCCTCGACCAGCGCCTCGGCAATGTCGGTCGCCGCGACGGGACGAACCACCGGATCGACCTTGCCCGAGATGGACATCAGCTCCCTCCTCATTTTCAGGCGCGATCTTCGTCGCACGCGGGCTCGATCCTAGCGCCCCGCGCGGCCCCGCGCACGTGCAAGTTGACCGCCCGCTGACGGTATCCGGGAACATCAACGAATTCTTTCACCATCAGGACGTTTTCCGCAGGATGGCTATGGACGGGGCGGATGGTGGTGCCGCAAATTGTACCTTCGAAGCAGCACACGCGATGACCGGACTGGACCATTCGAACGATGAGCTTGCGTACCCGGCTACTGATCCTCGTCATCGCGGCCATGCTGGTGCCGGCGGGTCTCGTCGGCGTGCGCTTCGTGCAGAACCGGAGCAGCGACATCAACGCGGCGCTCGCCAATCTGACGGCAGCGGCCGACGAGATCGCAGGCGATCTCGACGAGAAGATTCAAGGCACGGCCCAGCTCCATTATGGCCTGTCCCGCGCACGCGACCTCGACACGCGCGACAAGGCGGCGTGCTCGGCCTTTCTATCCGACGTGCGCGAGGAGTACCCGCAGTTCACCGGCATATTGACCATCGATCCCGACGGCCGCCTGTTCTGTGACTCGCTGCGGACCAACCGCACCCTCGACCTCAGGGATCGCGCCTATTTCAAGCAGGCGCTGGTCTCGCCCGGCGTGGCGCTCGAGCCGGTGTTCGGCCGGCTGACGGGGATATCGGTGCTCCAGATCGCCTATCCGGTGCGATCGGAGGCGGGCGCGCTCAAGCTGATCCTGCTCGCCTCGTTCAACCTGCGCAAATTCGCGGAATTTCACCACAAGCGGCTGCTCGGCGAGAAGGACATCCTGCTCGTCGACGGCAAGGGCACGGTGCTGGTCGCGCCCTCCGGCGGCGGCTGGACCGAGCCGGTCGGCGGATCGATCGCGGGATCCGAGTTGCTGCGCTTCGCTGCGACGCCGGACCAGAAGGCGTTTCAGGAGGTGACCGATCGCGAAGGCCGCACGCAGGTCTGGGCCGTCGCGGCCCGCTCGTCATTGGCCCGCAATGCCGGTCTGTACATCCTGGTCGGGCGATCCAAGGACGGCCTCGTCGCGGCGGCGAACCGCCGGCTCTACGAGGACATGGCTATTCTCGCGGTCGCCTCGCTGCTGCTGCTTGCCGCCGTCTGGATCCTCGCGACCGTGAGCGTCGGACGCCAGGTCGGGCGGCTTGCCGCGATGGCGAAGAAGCTCGGGCGCGGCGATCTCAGCGCGCGCATTTCCCCGCCTCATCCGCGCGGCGAGCTCGGCGGACTGATGACGCTGCTCAACGACACCGCCGAGTCGCTGCAGCAGCAGCGCGCCGACATCGCCGACCTCAGCCAGAAGCTCAGCCAATCGCAAAAGATGGAGGCCATGGGCCAGCTCACCGGCGGCGTTGCGCATGACTTCAACAATCTCCTGACCGTCATTCTCGGCAATTCGGAGCATCTTGCCGACCGCCTGGCGGGCGACAGGGAATTGCACCGGATCGCCGGCGACATCGCGACCGCCGCCGAGCGCGGCTCCGACCTGACCCGCAGCCTGCTCGCCTTCGCGCGCAAGCAACCCCTGAGGCCGCGCGACATCGACATTGCCGGCAAGCTGCTCGACATGGAGCCGCTGTTGCGCAGGTCGCTGGGCGAGCACATCGAATGCACCTTCGCGCTCGATGCGGATCTCTGGATGACCAGCGTCGATCCCGGCCAGTTGGCGACGGCCCTGCTCAACCTCGTGCTCAACGCGCGCGACGCCCTGCCCGACGGCGGCAAGCTGACGGTCGAGGCACGCAACATTTCGCTCGGAGAAACCGACCTCGACGTCAACGGCGAGTCGCGGCCGGGGGACTATGTCATGGTGGCCGTGACCGACACCGGCACCGGCATGAGCGCCGAGGTGGCGGGCCGCGCCTTCGAGCCGTTCTTCACCACCAAGGAGGTCGGCAAGGGGACCGGGCTCGGCCTCAGCATGGTCTACGGATTCGTTCGCCAGTCCGGCGGCCTCGTGCAGATGCAGTCCGAACCGGGACACGGCACGGTCGTCAAGCTGTTCTTTCCCCGGCTTGCGGCGGCTCCGGCCGAGGAGCCCGCTCCCGGTGAGCAGGCCGTTGTCTCCGAGGGCAACGAGACCATTCTCGTCGTCGAGGACGACGACATGGTGCGGGCCTATGTCGAGAGCGAGCTGAAGGCGCTGGGCTATCGCGTGCTTGCGCGGTCGAACGGTCCCGCGGCGCTGGACCTGCTGCGCCAGCGCGGGGACATCCATTTGCTGTTCACCGACGTCGTGATGCCCGGCGGCATGTTCGGGCCGGAGCTCGCGCGGCAGGCCGTTCAATTGCGGCCCGGGCTCAAGGTGCTCTTCACCTCCGGCTACACGCAGAATCCGGTCAAGACGCCTGATGGGGTCGGCGACGCCCGCATCCTGACAAAACCGTTTCGGCGCAAGGATCTCGCCGCGATGCTGCGGGCCGCGTTGTCCGCGCCGCCGCGATAGATCAGGACGAGAAGGCGAGCTGGAGCGCGACGGCGAGATTGGCCGCGAACAGCCCCGCATCGATGACGAAGATGCGGAGCATCGGCCCCTTCAGCACCGGCCAATAGGCGACGCCGACGCGGCCGCCGCGCATCAGCACGGGAACGTTGTAGACGAACTGGCTGAAGTGGCAGGCAGAGAAGAACAGGAACAGCACGATCTGCGCCTGCAGCGGCTGGAAGAAAACCGGACGCGCGGCCAGAAGATAGAACGACAGCAGCCCGATCGGCAGGTTCATGCCGCCGAGGAACGCAACGCTCGCCGCCAGGGTCGGCGCGATCGGATTGCCGTGCTCTTCCCGCGGCAGCAATATCTTCAGCGTGTTGGTTTGCGCGATGCTGAACTGGATGAACGCGCCGACGAACCAGAGCGCGTTGAGAAGCAGGACGATGTCGAGGAGACGCATGGCTATTTCCCGTAAAAGGCTTCGCTGCGCACCACGCGGCCCGCATCGTCGAAGTCCATGAATTCGCTGGCGCGCGTGCCGCCCAATTCCCACCAGACCGTCAGGCGCGCGATGGTCTCGTCCCAGCTCCAGCTCAGGATCTTCAGGTCGGCGCTTTCGATGTGGCCATAGGCCCGCCGCCAATAGGCGCGGATGTTCTCCGCACCGGTGACGACCGGGGAGCCGGTCAATTCGAGCGCGAGAGGACTGCGCATCTGTGCATCGTCGGCAAAATGCGCGACGACCGCGTCGATGTCGACCTTGCACCAGCTCGCGCACCAGGCCGCGACGAAAGGTCCGGCGGCGGCGCTGTTCATCTTCCCTGCGCTCATGGCGGAGCCCTCCCCGGCTCGTTGGCCCGGAAAGTGGCAAAGCCGCGCTCTCATGTCAACTACGTTGACTTGAGCCGCCTTCAATTATTGTCGGCAATCGCCTCCATGACGGCCATCCAGGCCGCCGCGCCCGACGCGCCGGCGCGATCGAACGCCTGACGCATGACCTTGCGCTCGTGGTCCGAGGCCCTTTGCTCGATGCGCTGGCCTGCGGCCGTGAGCCGCAGCAGCTTCGAGCGATGCTGCTCGGGCGCGCGCTGCGTCGTCAGCAGCTTGCGCTCCAGCAGAAGATTGAGCGGCCGGTTCAGCGCCTGCTTGGAAATTCCGAGAACCTCGATCAGCGCGCCGATCGCGATGTCGGGCCGGCGCGCCACGACGTAGAGGATGCGATGATGCGAGCGCGACAGGCCCTGCTTGGCAAGATAGTCGTCGGCTTCCAGCGTCATCCCGCGCCAGCCGTAATACATGAGCTCCAGCGCCGCATCGAGCTCGTTCAGCTTCGCAAGCGAGGCGCGATGTAGCCCCGCGGCTTGAGACGTCTTTGGCATCAGGAAATCTAACCCCTCGCCCGCAGCTCGCGCCGCAGCACCTTGCCCGTGGCCGTCATCGGCAGCGTCTCGGCGAACTCCACATAGCGCGGATATTCGTGCGCGGCGAGCTGCACCTTCACGAACTCCTGGATCTCCCGCGCGAGCGCGTCACCAGCGGCGAAACCCGGACGCAGCACGATCCAGGCCTTGATGGACTCGGTGCGGATCGGGTCGGGAATGCCGACCACCGCGGCCATCGCGACCGACGGGTGCTTCATCAGCGTGTGCTCGATCTCGGACGGGCCGACGCGATAGCCGGCGGTGGTGATGACGTCGTCCTCGCGGCTGACGTACCAGAAATAGCCGTCCTCGTCCTGCACGCCGAGATCGCCGGTGAGCAGGAACTCGCCGGCATATTTCTTCGCGGTCGCCTCCGGATTGCGCCAGTATTCCAGCATCGTGCACGGACACGGCTGCCGCACGCCGATGATGCCGCGCTGGCCGCGCGGTTGCTCCTCGCCCTTGTCGTTGACGATGCGGACGTCGAAGCCCGGCGTCGCCTTGCCCATCGATCCCGGGCGGATCGGAAACAGGTTCGAGTTGCTGCCGATCACGAGATTGCACTCGGTCTGGCCGAACACTTCATGCGCGTCGATGCCGAAGGTCTCGCGGACCCAGCCGAGCAGCTCGCCGCCGAGGGATTCGCCGCCGGTGAAGATACTGCGCAGCTTCACGCCCGCATGCTTCACGTCGGCCTGCCGCATCAGCTTCAGCGCGGTCGGCGGCAGGAAGACGTTGCGCACGCCAAGATCGGCCATCATCTGCATCGCCGCCTGCGGCTCGAATTTGCGCGCGCGATGGCCGACCAGCGGGATGCCGTGATACCAGAACGCGAACAGGCCGTTGACGAGGCCGCCGATCCAGGCCCAGTCCGCCGGCGTCCACATGAGATCGCCGGGGCGCGGCAGGAAGTTGTGACACATCTCCACGTTCGGCAGATGGCCGAGCACGACGCGATGCGCATGCAGCGCGCCCTTCGGATTGCCCGTGGTGCCGGAGGTGTAGATGATCAGCGCGGGATCGTCGCATGAGGTGTCGACGCGCGTGAAGTCGGGCGATGCGGCCTTCACCGCATCCCAGAACGATTTCGTGCCCGCGGGCGCATGCTCGCCGACGACATAAACGTTCTTCAGGTCCGGCAGGCGATCGCGAATTTTGGATAGCTTCTCCCAGCCGCCCTCGTCGGTGACGATCGCCTTGGCCTGCGAGTTCGACAGGCGGAACTCCAGCGCGTCCTCGCCGAACAGCGCGAACAGCGGGATCGAGATCATCCCCGACCGGAACGCCGCCATATGCGCGACCGGCAATTCCAGCGATTGCGACAGGAACACCGCGACGCGGTCGCCGCGCACCAGGCCATCCGCCTTCAGCACATTGGCAAAGCGGCGCGACATCTCGGCGACCTCGTCGAAGGAGGTGCGCGCCGTCGCGCCGTTCTCATCGACATAGACCAGCGCGAGGCGCCCGGTGCCGTCAGCATGACGGTCGCAACAGGCTTCAGCCATGTTGAATCGATCCGGCACGTCCCAGCGGAAATTGCGGTAGAGCTCGTCGTAGGTCTTGGCTTCGGTCAGCATGGTCTTGGGTCGTTTCCTGGAGGCGCCGTCATGGCCGGGCTCGTCCCGGCCATCCACGTTCTTCTTGCTTGAGCATCCACTTTAAGCGCGTGGATGCCCGGGACAAGCCCGGGCATAACGATGGAGGGAGGCTGCTCACCGCACTGTCGCGAAGAACTTCCTGACATCGCGCACGAACAGATCCGGCTGCTCGAATGCGGCGAAATGACCGCCCTTCTCCATCTCGCTCCAATGGGTGATGCTGGAAAAGTTCGGCTCCATCCAGCGCCGCACCGGCGTGATGATCTCCTTCGGGAATACTGCGACGCCCGTCGGCACCGTCACCTTCGGCGTGGTGCGGCGCTTGCCAAAACTCTCCCAATAGAGCCGCGCCGATGACGTCGCGGTCTCCGTCGCCCAATACAGCATGACGTTGTCGAGCAACTCGTCCTTGCCAAAGATGTTCTCGGGGTGCCCGTTGCAATCGGTCCAGGCCCAGAATTTTTCCAGAATCCAGGCCGCCTGCCCGCTCGGCGAATCCGTCAGGCCATACCCGAGCGTCTGCGGCCGCGTCGACTGCTGCTTCGAATAGCCGGAGTCGAGATCGACGTAATGCTTGAGGCCGGCGAGTGCGCGCTTCTCCTCCGCCGTCGGCTCGCCCTCGACCTTCGGCGCGGCGTTGAAGGCGAGCGTGATATGGATGCCGGCGCAATGCGTGGGGTCCTGCGCGCCGAGCGACGTCGTCACCGCCGAGCCCCAGTCGCCGCCTTGCGCGCCGTAGCGCGCGTAGCCGAGCCGGTCCATCAGCTTCGCCCAGGTCGCGGCGATGCGGTCGACGCCCCAGCCGGTGGTCTTCGGCTTGGCGGAGAAGCCGAAGCCCGGCAGCGAGGGGCAGATCACATGAAATGCATCCGCAGGATTGCCGCCATGCGCGGCGGGATCGGTGAGCGGCGCGATGACCTTCTGGAATTCGACGATCGAGCCGGGCCAGCCATGGGTGATGATCAGCGGCAGCGCCGACGGCTCCTTCGAACGCACGTGGATGAAGTGGATGTCGAGCTCGTCGATCTCGGTGGTGAACTGTTCGAAGCGATTGAGCTTTGCCTCGCGGGTTCGCCAGTCGTAATCGTTGGCCCAGTAGGCGCAGACTTCCCGGATCCATTGCAGCGGCGCGCCCTGGCTCCAGTCGTCGACCAGCTCCGCCTCGGGCCAGCGCGTGCGCGCGAGGCGCGATCTGAGATCGGTGAGGATGTCGTCGCTGATGGCGATGCGGAACGGTTTGACGGCGGCGGACATCGGTTGCTCCCGATCGTTTATGTCGGGAGAGAGTAGACCGAACCGTTGCGGCATCAAAGGTGCACCTTCTCCTCTTGCGGGAGAAGGTGGCGCGAAGCGCCGGATGAGGGGTATCCATCCGCTAATTCGCTGTCGTTGAGTGCGCGGAGAGAACCCCTCACCCGTCTCGCCGCTTCGCCATAGCCGATGCGAAGCATCGGCGTTCTTAGAACGGCGGCCGGAGGCCGCCTATGCCACCCTCTCCCGCAAGGGGAGAGGGGAAGAGCGCCTAGCCCGACAGCGCGGCCTTCACCAGGCCGGATGCCTTGCCGAAATCCATCTGCCCCGCGTATTTCGCGCGCAGCACGGCAATCACCTTGCCCATGTCCTTCATGCCGGCAGCGCCGGTCTCGCCGATCGCATCCGAGATCGCCTTCTTCACCTCGTCCTCGGACATCTGCTTCGGCAAGTAAGCCGAGATCACCGCGATCTCCTCGCGCTCCTGGGCCGCGAGCTCGGCGCGGCCGCCCTTGTCGTAGAGCTCGACCGATTCCTGGCGCTGCTTGATCATCTTCTGAAAGACGCCAAGCAGGTCGGCGTCCGACAGCGGCGGCTTGCCCTGGCCGCGTGCGTCGATGTCGGCGTTCTTGATGGTCGAATTGACCATGCGCAGCGTGGACAGCTTGCGCTCGTCCTTGGCCTTCATGGCCTCCTTGACCGCATTGTTGATGTCGTCGCGCAGCATGATCGCCTCGTTTTGGAAACAGTCCGGAAAGACTCGTGGTCTACAACAAGATCCGGGGTCAATATAGGTGCTTGCATGAGGACCGGAAAGCATCTCGCCATGTTGGCGGTCTGCCTTGTGGTGCTCTGGGCAAGCCGTTTCGGCCCTTATTCCTGCGGCACGCTGCCGGGCTTCGCCAGCGAAACCAGCTCGTCCTGGCTCGCCATCGCCGTGAACGGCCTCTTTCTGATCCTTCTGCTGTACCTGCCGGTCTACGACTTCGTCTCCCTGCTGACGTACAAGCTCGGCTGGGAGACAAAGTTCAATCCGCTCGTGGTCTACGAAGGTGAGCACTCGACGACACCGGTCTCGACGACGGCCCGGCGCGTCCTTTACGTGGTCGACATCGCCGTGGTGGGCTTCTTTCTCCTGCCCCTCTGGACCAAGGCTGCCTATTGCGGGTGAGAGCCTAGCTCGCGAGCCAATCGGTCAGCGCCCGCGCCGTTGCTTCCGGCTGCTCCGGTTGCGGCAGATGCCCGCAGCGATCGAGGATCACGAGCCTTGCGCCGGCGATGCCGTCAGCCATTTCCTTCGAGAACGCATTCGGGATCGTGTTGTCGGCATCGCCCGTCAGCACCAGGGTCGGACACCTGATCGCGGAAAGCGTCGGCCGTGAATCCACCCGTGCGATGATCGCCGTCTGCTGCCGCAGATAGCCGTCCACGCCGACGTCCTCGTCCTGCGCATGTACGAGCTTGAGGATGTCGGCATCATCGCGCCGCGACGGATGCACGAGCTCCGGAAAGCTCTCCTCGCGGACGGCGCGAAGCTCGCCGCGCCTTGCGCGCTCCATCAGGCCGCGGCGGCGCGCGGTCGCCTCCGGCGTGTCGGGGCGGGCCTGGGTGTTGATCAGCGCGAGCTTCAAGACCCGCTCGGGCGCCTGGCGCATGATCTCGAGCGCGATGTAGCCGCCCATGGAATGGCCGGCGAGCGCGAAGCGCGGCGGGGCCTCGCGCAGCACCCGGGCAGCGATCGCCGGCATGCTGTCGTCGCGGATATGGTTGGCAATCATCACGGGGCCGAGCCGCCATAGGGCGGGCAGGACCGGCGCATAGATCCGGGCCGAGGAGGCCAGCCCCGGAACCAGCAAAAGCGGGGTCGTCTGGTCCATTATTGCCTCGCAAGCCCCCTAAATTGCCGGAAATTGTGCGGCCGAGCTTAAGTGCCCGCATCGGGCTGTCAAATATGCAAAAACGCATGTGAATCGGCGCATCTGCGCTTTGACGGGCGCGCGCCGGGGGCTTATGAAGCGGGCTCATGACACAACATGACAACGATCCCGCCTGGCCGGACCATAAACCGACCGCGCTCCTCGTGCTTGCCGATGGCACGGTGCTGGAGGGCTTTGGTCTCGGCGCCGAAGGCCACGCCGTCGGCGAGGTCTGCTTCAACACCGCGATGACCGGCTATGAGGAGATCCTCACCGATCCCTCCTATGCCGGCCAGCTCATCACCTTCACCTTCCCGCATATCGGCAATGTCGGTACCAACGAGGAAGACATCGAGACGGTGAACATGGCCGCGACGCCCGGCGCGCGCGGCGTGATCCTCCGTACCGCAATCACCGACCCCTCGAATTACCGCGCCACCAGGCATCTCGACCAGTGGCTGAAGGCGCGCGGCATCATCGGCCTCTCCGGCATCGACACCCGCGCCCTGACCGCGCTGATCCGCAGCAAGGGCATGCCCAATGCCGTGATCGCGCATTCCAAGACCGGCGAATTCGACCTGCACGGCCTCAAGGAAGAAGCGCGCGAATGGCCCGGCCTCGAGGGCATGGACCTCGTGCCGATGGTCACGAGCGGCCAGCGCTTCACCTGGGACGAGACGCCCTGGCTCTGGGACAAGGGTTTTGGCCGGCAGGAGAATCCCGAGTTCAACGTCGTCGCCATCGACTACGGCATCAAGCGCAACATCCTGCGCCTGCTCGCCGGCGTCGGCTGCAAGGTCACGGTGGTGCCGGCGACGACTTCGTCCGAAGACATCCTGGCAATGAAGCCGGACGGCGTGTTCCTGTCGAACGGTCCGGGCGATCCGGCCGCAACCGGCAAGTACGCGGTGCCCGTGATCCAGGACGTCATCAAGTCGGGCACGCCGACCTTCGGGATCTGCCTCGGCCACCAGATGCTTGGTCTGGCCGTCGGCGCCAAGACCAAGAAGATGCATCAGGGCCATCACGGCGCCAATCATCCCGTGAAGGACGAGACCACCGGCAAGGTCGAGATCACCTCGATGAACCACGGCTTCGCCGTGGACGAGACGACGCTGCCGAAGGGCGCGACGCAGACCCACATTTCCTTGTTTGATGGGTCCAACTGCGGCATCCAGCTCGACGGCAAGCCGGTGTTCTCGGTGCAGTATCATCCCGAGGCCTCGCCCGGTCCGCGCGACTCCCACTATCTGTTCCGGCGCTTCGCCGACCTGATGCGGCAGAAGAAGAGCGCGTAAGGCATAAAGACCACCCGGCGGATTCATCCGCCGGGTTGGTGACGCCGTCACGGACGCATGAACATGAAGTCCGTATCGGGGTCGCAATTCTCGGCGATGAAGCGCAGCTCCGCCTGGATGTCGGCGACGGACCTCGTCTCCAGATATTTCGAAATCACGAGACTGAGCAGGGCGCGGCAGACGGCTTCGTGCCCGAGGCCAGCCGTCTCCGCGTCGTCGACGGCCGCCGAGAAATGACGCTGCGCAATCTCGGATGCGTACATCGCGCTCCCCCTCTTTCGCTTCGACATGCGTGCCCGCCAATGGCCACCTGCGCCTTGATCTCCGTCAAGCCGGCGGATTGACTTGGCTCAGGAACCAAGCGACGTGCGCCCGTCTTGATCTCTGGTCTGTTGCTACTCGGAGCCCCGCCATGTCCGTTGTCCGCGACAATGCCGAGCTGCTCGCCATCGTCTTCGAGGACGATGGCCTCGTGCCGAACAACATCCTCCCGTTCCTGGCCTACCAGGGCGCGGTGCAGCTCGATCCGAAGCGTCCGGAAGAGACCGTCGAGAACCTGTTCGAGCAGAACGGCTGGGGCGGGACATGGCGCAACGGCGTCTACGACTTTCTGCACTACCATGCGACGGTGCACGAAGTGCTCGGCGTCGCGCGTGGGCATGCGCGCGTCCGCTTCGGCGGCGATCATGGCCAGGAGCTCGAGATCAAGGCCGGCGACGTCGCGATCCTGCCCGCCGGCACCGGACATCAGTGCATCAAGGCGAGCGATGATTTCTGTATCATCGGCGCCTATCCGCCCGGCGCGAGGATGGAGGTCACGCGCGCGACGCCCGAGAACCATGCGAAGGCGCTGAAGACGATTCCGAAGGTCGCAGTGCCGCCGGCCGATCCGGTCACGGGCAAGAACGGGGCGTTGATGCGGCTGTGGCGATAGCCACAAGCACGGTGCCGTAGGGTGGGCAAAGGCGCGCTCTGCGCCGTGCCCACCATCCGTCAAACGTCCAGTTGGTGGGCACGCTTCGCTTTGCCCACCCTACGAGAGCTTCGCCGGGCCGACGATGTCGAGGCGGCGGCCTTACGCCTCGTTGCCGCCTTCCTGCCGCGTCGCCTCGAACAGGAACCAGGTCCGCCGCTCGGTCTCGTCGATGAAGTTCTCGAGGATGCTCGCGCTGGCGACGTCGCCGGCCTCGTCGCAGACGTCGTGCGCCTTGCGCATCGCCGCTGCCACGTGCTTGTTGTCCTGCATCAGCTCGCGCAGCATCTCGCGCGGCGGGACGTAGTCCTCGTTGTTGTCCTTGATGGTCTGGAGCTTTGCGACCTGGCCGACCGATTTCAGCGTGGTGCCGCCGATCTTGCGGACGCGCTCGGCGAGCTGGTCGGTGGTCGCGAAGATCTGGTCCGACTGCTCGTCGAGCAGCAGGTGATAGTCGCGGAAATGCCGGCCGCTGACGTGCCAGTGGAAATTCTTGGTCTTCAGGTACAGCGCGAAGGCGTCGGCCAGAAGCACGTTGAGCGCCTCCGAGACCTTCTTGACCCCATCGGGCGACAGGTCGGTGGGGGTGTCGAGATCGGGCGAGACCTTGTTGTTGCTTTTGCTCACGGGAAACCTTCCTGTTAGGACGCGGACATTGACGGCGCGCCGTCGCACCCCTAACGCAAGGCGGGCAGCGCGGTTCCTAGATAGGAACCGCTGGGCGGGATACCATGGACGATTGGATCGATTATTACGACTCCACGCATACGATCTATGTCAGCAAGCTGCACCGCGACTTGCACTTCCAGATCATCGCGCGGGACATCATCGGCTACATCACCTCGCCCGAGGCGACCGTGCTCGACTATGCCTGCGGCGAGGCGCTGTCGGCGAACCAGGTGGCGGCCGCCTGCGGCAAGCTGATCCTGGCCGAGCCGGCGCCGGGCGTTCGCGGCCGGCTGATCGCGCGGTTCGCCCCCAACACCAAGATCCGCGTCCGCTCGCTCGACGACGTCCGCAACATGCAGGACCAGTCCATCGACCTCGTGGTGATGAACTCGGTCGCCCAATACATGACGAGCGAGGAGCTCGATGCCGCGCTGCTCAACGTGCGCCGCTTGCTCACCCCGTCAGGCAGACTGGTGCTCGGCGACATCCTGCAGCCGCAGGTCGGCATGTTCAGGGACGTGGTGGCGCTGCTCAGCTTCGGCCTGCGTCACGGCTTCCTGAAGGACGCGCTGATCGGGCTGATCAGCACCGCGCTGTCGGACTATCGTCAGCTGCGCTCGAAGATCGGACTGCAGCGCTACAGCGAGGACGAGATCACCGCCAAGCTGAAAGCGGCCGGCTTCGCAGTCCAGCGCGCCCACACCAATATCGGCCACAATCGCTGGCGCATGACATTCATCGCGCGGCCGCCATTGGTTCGTTAAGCATAACAATTAGCCGTTGTAGCTTGTCGCAGTGCAATCGGTAATGTCCGCGCCGGCCCGGTGGCGGAAGCGTCTACGCGAGGGCGGTGCAACGCTCTTCATCCTGGTTCAAATCCAGGCCGGGTCTCCAGCCTTCGCTGGCTTCGCCAGCTTCGGCTCGGCAGGCCCTATCGTGCGAAGGCTGCCTCGGCGAAGCCCGAAGGGCGAAGACGGGCACGCTTCGCCTGCCACCCCAAAACAAAACCTCGAAAACAACCCCATGCACAGTAGCCGGTGATTTCCGGCGCGATGCTCGCTGCTTCCTGCGAACGCATTGACGCTGCGAACAAATCAGCGCCTTGCGCGCAAGCGTCTCATTTTCGGTCAACCTCGACCAATTCGCACTCCGCAAGCAGCGGCAGCCGGTCGGCGTCCTTGGCTGCGGAGCTGAGCACGGCATCGAGCAGGCCGGGGAAACGGGCCTCCATATCCTCACGTCGCAGCCGCATGAAGCGGTTGGTGCCTGCGATGCGGGTCTGCATCAGGCCGCAATCGCGCAGCTTGGCGAAGTGATAGGCGAGGTTCGACTTGCCGCTGAGCCCGTTGAAGTCGCCGCAGCGAAGCTCGCTGCTGACACGTTCCTGCTGGGCGAGCTGGTAGACGATCGCCAGACGGATCGGATCGCTCAGGCAATCCAGGACCATCGGCAGCTCGATCTGCTCGCGGGTGGGATGGTGCGGCGTGCGGCTCATGATCCCGGAATCATAGCGATGCGGCCGCAATGTTCAATAGTTCTTGAACCAATTGACAGCGAAACAGCTTCGTTCGATAGTTCAATAAACATTGAACATAGGATTGTTGGCGATGAGCGTGTTCTGGCTGGCCCTTGGGGCCTTTGCGATCGGCACCGAAGGGTTTGTGATTGCTGGGCTTTTGCCTGCGATCGCGAACGACCTGTCGATTTCGGTCTCGGCCGCCGGCCAATTGGTGACCGCCTACGCCCTCACCTATGCCGTGGGCTCTCCGGTCCTGGCGGTGGCGCTGAACAACATCGACCGCCGGACCGTGCTGGCCCTGGCCCTGACGACCTTCATCGCCGGAAACCTCGCGGCGATGGTGGCCTCCAACTACGCCTTGCTGCTGGCCTCGCGGATGCTGATGGCGCTGGGCTCCGGCCTCTGCATGCCGACGGCGCTCGCGGTGTCGGTCGCGGTCGCCTCCCCCGAAAGGCGCGGCCGCGCGGTGGCGCTGGTCACCTCGGGTCTTACGGTAGCGACCGTCATCGGCGTTCCCTTCGGCAATCTCGTCGGCAGCCTGTTCGGCTGGCGCGCGACCTTTGCCATGGTTGCCCTGATCGGGGCCGTCGCGCTCGCGGGCCTGCTGCTCGGGCTGCCCCGCGGCCTGCCGCGCAACACGGCTTCGCTCAGCGACCGCCTGGCGGTGGCGCGGCACAGCAACGTGCTGATCGCGCTCGTGATCACCGTCCTATGGGCGCTCGGCGGTTTCACCGTGTTCACCTATTTCGCGGTTCCGCTGCACGGACTCGGCTTCGATGCCTCGCAGATCAGCCTGGCGCTGCTGGTGTTTGGCGGCGCGGCCGCGATCGGCAACATGCTGGGCGGCGTCCTTGCCGACCGGCTCGGCACGCTGACCACGGCCGCGCTCGGGCTCGCCGGCATGGCGAGCGCCCTGATCCTGCATTCGCTGGTGCTGAAGCTGATGCCCGGACAGGCGCATTACGCCGTGCTGGGCGCGATTTTCCTCTGGGGGATCTCGGGCTGGGCGTTCTATCCGGCCCAGATTGCCAGCATCATCCGGATCGAGCCGCAGGCCTCGATGATCGCGCTCTCGCTCAATGCCTCCTCGATGTATCTCGGCTTCGCCATCGGCGGGGCGCTGGGCGGCGCGGTGCTGGCCGCCCTCTCCCCGACCGACCTCGGCTGGATCGGCGGATCGAGCGTTGCGGCCTCGCTTCTGGTGCATCTCGCCCGCGGCTGGCAGGCCCGGCCAAAACCCGTCAAAATTGCCGGTTGATGGGCGTTTTTCGGGGTTTCGCCGCCCCGAAAACTGGTCTAAGACCCACCCGCGCGCGAGGGAAGACCCCGCGCTCTCGCACAAGGGGACGCGCGGCAAGCGCGCCCTTTTTTTGTGCCCAGTTTCCAGCCCGCGAGCGGTGATGCCTAAACGTACCGACATCTCGACCATCCTGATCATCGGCGCCGGTCCCATCGTGATCGGCCAGGCCTGCGAGTTCGATTATTCGGGCACCCAGGCGGTGAAGACGCTGAAGGAAGAGGGCTACCGCATCGTCCTCGTCAATTCCAATCCGGCCACGATCATGACCGACCCGGAATTGGCCGATGCGACCTATATCGAGCCGATCACGCCCGAGATCGTCGCCAAGATCATCGAGAAGGAACGCCACGTCATTCCCGGCGGCTTCGCGCTGCTGCCGACCATGGGCGGCCAGACCGCGCTGAACTGCGCGCTGTCGCTGCGCCGGCAGGGCACGCTGGAGAAGTTCGACGTCGAGATGATCGGCGCCACCGCCGATGCGATCGACAAGGCCGAGGACCGCCAGCTGTTCCGCGAGGCCATGACCAAGATCGGCCTGGAGACGCCGAGGTCGCGCCTCGCCAACGCGTCCGAGCTGAAGAAGTCCTTCCGCGACAAGCACCAGGCCGAACGCGCAAAACTGTCGGGCGCGGCGCTCGAAGAACTCGACCGCCAGTGGACCCTCGGCGAGAGCGATCGCCGCAAGCGCTACCAGGAATACGCCTTCGGCCAGGCAATGATGGCGCTGTCCGAGATCGGCCTGCCCGCGATCATCCGCCCGTCCTTCACCATGGGCGGCACCGGCGGCGGCATCGCCTACAACAAGGAAGAGTTCCTCGACATCATCGAGCGCGGCCTCGACGCGTCCCCCACCAACGAAGTCCTGATCGAGGAATCCGTCCTCGGCTGGAAAGAGTTCGAGATGGAGGTGGTGCGCGACAAGAAGGACAATTGCATCATCGTCTGCTCGATCGAGAATTTCGATCCGATGGGCGTGCACACCGGCGACTCCATCACGGTCGCGCCGGCGCTGACGCTGACGGACAAGGAATACCAGATCATGCGCGACGCCTCGCTGGCGGTGCTGCGCGAGATCGGTGTCGAGACCGGCGGCTCCAACGTGCAGTTCGGCGTCAATCCCGCCGACGGCCGCATGGTCGTGATCGAGATGAATCCGCGCGTGTCGCGTTCCTCCGCGCTGGCCTCGAAGGCGACGGGCTTCCCGATCGCCAAGGTCGCGGCAAAGCTCGCGATCGGCTACACGCTCGACGAAATCGCCAACGACATCACCGGCGGCGCGACGCCGGCCTCGTTCGAGCCGACCATCGACTACGTGGTGACGAAGATCCCGCGTTTCGCATTCGAGAAATTCCCCGGCGCCTCCTCCACGCTGACGACCTCGATGAAGTCGGTCGGCGAGGTCATGGCGATCGGCCGCACCTTCCAGGAGAGCCTTCAGAAGGCGCTGCGCGGGCTCGAGACCGGCCTCACCGGGCTCGACGAGATCGAGATCGAAGGTCTCGGCCGCGACGACGACAAGAACGCGATCCGCGCCGCCTTGGGCACGCCGACGCCGAACCGCATCCTTCAGGTCGCCCAGGCGATGCGGCTCGGCTGGTCGAACGAGGACATCTTCAATTCCTGCAAGATCGATCCGTGGTTCCTGAGCGAGATGCGCGGCATCGTCGACATGGAGGAGAAGGTCAAGAAGAGCGGCCTGCCCTCCAACGCGTTCGGCATGCGCACCCTGAAAGCCATGGGCTTCTCGGACGCGCGGCTCGCGGTGCTGGCGCAGACCACGGAGGCCGAGGTGACCGACAAGCGTCACGCGCTCGGCGTCCGCCCGGTCTACAAGCGCATCGACACCTGCGCGGCCGAGTTCGCCTCGCCCACCGCCTACATGTATTCGACCTACGAGGCGCCGTTCGCGGGCGTGCCGGCGGACGAGAGCGCACCGTCGGACAAGAAGAAGGTCATCATCCTCGGCGGCGGTCCGAACCGCATCGGCCAGGGCATCGAGTTCGACTATTGCTGCTGTCACGCCTGCTTCGCGCTGCATGACGCCGGCTACGAATCCATCATGGTCAACTGCAACCCGGAGACCGTGTCGACCGACTACGACACCGCCGACCGGCTCTATTTCGAGCCGCTCACGGGCGAGGACGTGCTGGAGATCATCGCGAAGGAGCGCAGCAACGGCACGCTGCATGGCGTGATCGTGCAGTTCGGCGGCCAGACCCCGCTGAAGCTCGCGCGGGCGCTGGAGGCCGCCGAAGTGCCGATCCTCGGCACCTCGCCCGACGCCATCGACCTCGCGGAAGACCGCGACCGCTTCAAGCGCGTGCTCGACAAGCTGCGGCTGAAGCAGCCGAAGAACGGCATCGCCTATTCGGTCGAGCAGGCCCGCCTCGTCTCCGCCGATCTCGGCTTACCGCTGGTGGTGCGCCCGTCCTACGTGCTGGGCGGCCGCGCGATGCAGATCATCCGCGAGGAAAACCAGCTCAACGACTACCTTCTCGGCACGCTGCCGGAGCTGGTGCCGGCCGACGTCAAGGCGCGCTACCCGAACGACAAGACCGGGCAGATCAACACCGTGCTCGGCAAGAACCCGCTGCTGTTCGACCGCTATCTCTCCGATGCGACCGAAGTCGACGTCGACTGCCTCTCCGACGGCAAGGACACCTTCATCGTCGGCATCATGGAGCACATCGAGGAAGCCGGCATCCATTCCGGCGACAGCGCCTGCTCGCTGCCGCCGCACTCGCTCGACGCGAAGATGATCGCGGAGCTGGAGCGGCAGACCCGCGAGCTCGCGCTCGGGCTCGACGTCGTCGGCCTGATGAACGTGCAATACGCGATCAAGGACGGCGACATCTACGTGCTCGAGGTCAACCCGCGCGCCTCGCGCACGGTGCCCTTCGTCGCCAAGGTGATCGGCACGCCGGTCGCCAAGATCGCCGCCCGCATCATGGCCGGTGAGAAGCTCGCCGACTTCAATCTGAAGAAGGCCGATCTCAGGCATGTCGGCGTCAAGGAATCGGTGTTTCCGTTCGCGCGCTTCCCGGGCGTCGACACGGTGCTCGGCCCCGAGATGCGTTCGACCGGCGAGGTCATGGGCATCGACCGCTCCTTCGCGGTCGCCTTCGCCAAGAGCCAGCTCGGCGGCGGCACGCGGGTGCCGCGCAAGGGCACGGTGTTCGTCTCGGTGCGCGAGAGCGACAAGGTCCGTATCGCCGACGCCGTGCGCCAGCTGCATTCGCTTGGCTTCAAGGTGCTGGCCACCTCGGGCACGGCGCGCTTCCTGACCGATCAGGGCATCCCGGCCGAGAAGGTGAACAAGGTGCTGGAGGGACGACCGCATATCGTCGACGCCATCACCAATGGCGACGTCCAGCTGGTTCTCAACACCACCGAAGGCCCGCAGGCGCTCGCCGACAGCCGTTCGCTGCGGCGCGCGGCCCTCTTGCATAAAGTGCCGTATTACACCACTCTTTCCGGGGCCGTGGCGGCCGCGCAGGGCATCCGCGCCTATCTTGGCGGGGACCTTGAGGTTCGTACCCTGCAGAGCTACTTTTCGGAAACCTGATCGCTAGCGGCGGTAAAGCCGCCGCTAAGTGATTGGCAATGAAGCCACAATGGCCGGAGGAACTGTCCGGCCATGTGGTTGTTCTGTTCCGGCGCCAGACCCACATAACACTCCGGTGGCGGCGTGCTCAGCCCCGGACATAGCGACGAATCAAGGTTGCCGCGCCCTTCCGTTTTGGGGGCGCGCCGGCCGAAGGACGAGAGAAGAGATGGAAAAGGTTCCGATGACCCAGGCCGGCTTTGTCGCGCTCGGGGAAGAGTTGAAGAAGCGCCAGTCCGAGGACCGTCCTCGGATCATCGAGCACATCGCCGAGGCGCGTTCGCACGGAGACCTGTCGGAGAACGCGGAGTATCACGCCGCCAAGGAAGAGCAGTCCCACAATGAGGGCCGCATCGCCGAGCTCGAGGACAAGCTCGCGCGCGCCGACATCATCGACATCTCGAAGCTGTCCGGCGACACCATCAAGTTCGGCGCCACCGTGACGCTGGTCGACGAGGACACCGAGAAGAAGACGGTGTGGCAGATCGTCGGCGAGGTCGAGGCCGACGCCAAGAAGGGCCGCATCTCCATCACCTCGCCGCTCGCGCGTGCGCTGATCGGCAAGAAGAAGGGTTCGACCGTCGAGGTCAACGCCCCCGGCGGCGCCAAGGCGTACGAAATTACCAAGGTGGAGTGGCGGTAAGCATTTGCCGCTGCGCTGAGGTTTGAAAAGGCCGCGCGATGCGCGGCCTTTTTGTTGCGGCGTGTTGCTGAGTGAGCGGAGCAACGCTCTCACTACCCGTCATTGCGAGCGCAGCGAAGGCAATCCAGAATCCCTCAACGGAGACAGTCTGGATTGCTTCGTCGCAAGAGCTCCTCGCAATGACGATGTGGAAGCGGCAGTGCCCTCACGCTCGTGTCCCGGACGCGCTGCAACGCGCAGCGTTGCTGCGCAGAGCCGGGACCCAGAAAGCAACACGGGAAGACGCAGTGACATGGGCCCCGGCTCTGCAGCGCACCGCTACGCGCTGCGCTGCGTCCGGGGCACGAGAGTGAGAGTTTACCGCCGTCCCTTCACGTCCAGCGGCACGGCCGCCTCGTATTTCGAATTGTGCAGCACCAGCGAGGTCCGCACGTTGCGCACATGGGGCGCTGCCGTCAGGTGCGTGACGAAATCCTGGAAGGTCGCCATGTCGGGCGCGACGCATTTCAGGATGAAGTCGACTTCGCCCGACAGCATCCAGCACTCCCGCACCAGCGGTTCGGCGCGGACGAACTCCTCGAAGGCGCGCAAATCCGCCTCGGCCTGGCTGGACAGGTGCACGGCGGCGAACACGGTGACGTCGAAACCGAGCTTGCGGGCGTCCAGCAGGCCGCGATAGCCGTGGATGTAGCCCTCCTCCTCCAGCGCCCGGACCCGGCGCAGGCAGGGCGGCGGCGAGATGCCGACGCGCTTGGCCAGCTCGACATTGGTGATTCGACCGTCGGCCTGAATCTCGGTGAGGATCTTCAGGTCGATCTCGTCTAGGTTCCGCGACACGTGATTGGAACTCCTGGCCTTTGCGGCGGTATTGGGTGGGTCTTTCGCAATCCTCATAGCCCAGTCCGCACGGTTAGCGCAATTTTATTGCGCGTGCAGCGCAATCGAGTTTTGTTCCCTGTTGGAAAAATCCGCCGACAGGGAATGCAATTCTTGCATAGCTCACCAGAAGGCTTAGATTAGCTCTGATATTTCAGCGCCTCCGCGAGGCCTCCCGGCACGTTCCGCGCCCGCGCTGCAAATCCCCCGTGAAAGGCGTCCATCGAAATGTCCGCTCCTGTTCATGCAAAGGTCGTCATTATTGGCTCCGGCCCCGCCGGATACACCGCCGCGATCTACGCCGCGCGCGCGATGCTCGAGCCGATTCTGATCCAGGGCATCCAGCCGGGCGGCCAGCTCACCATCACCACCGACGTCGAGAACTATCCGGGCTTCGCCGACGTGATCCAGGGCCCCTGGCTGATGGAGCAGATGGAGAAGCAGGCGGTCCATGTCGGCACCAAGATCGTCTCCGACCTGGTGATCAAGCTCGACACCACGCAGCGTCCGTTCCGCCTCACCTGCGACTCCGGCGACGTCTATCTCGCCGACGCCGTCATCCTCGCCACGGGCGCGCAGGCGCGCTGGCTCGGGCTGCCGTCCGAAGCAAAGTTCCAGGGCGGCGGCGTGTCGGCCTGCGCCACCTGCGACGGCTTCTTCTACCGCAACAAGGAAGTCATCGTGGTCGGCGGCGGCAACACCGCGGTCGAGGAAGCGCTGTACCTCACCAACCATGCCTCGCAGGTCACCATCGTGCATCGCCGCGATCACTTCCGCGCCGAGCGCATCCTGCAGGAACGCCTGTTCAAGCACCCTAAGATCAAGGTGATCTGGGATTCGGCCGTCGACGAGATCTGCGGCACCGAGAACCCCAACAAGGTCACCCATGTCCGCCTCAAGAACGTCAAGACCGGCGCACTCACGGACGTGAAGGCCGACGGCATCTTCATCGCCATCGGCCATGCACCCGCGACGGAGCTCGTGAAAGACCAGATCAAGCTCAAACCCTCGGGCTATGTCGAGGTCGCCCCGAACTCAACCGCCACTTCGGTGCCGGGCCTGTTCGCCGCCGGCGACGTCGCCGACGAGACCTATCGGCAGGCCGTCACGGCCGCCGGCCTCGGCTGCATGGCAGCGCTCGAGGCTGAACGTTTCCTGGCCCTGCGCGCCAGCGAGCGCGCCGCAGCGGAATAAAGATCATGCCTCGAACACGCGACGGATTTACGGATATGGACTGGGACAAGCTGAAGGTGTTTCACGCGGCGGCGGAAGCGGGAAGCTTCACGCATGCGGGAGAGCAGCTCGGCCTGTCGCAATCGGCGGTCTCTCGCCAGGTCTCGGCGCTGGAGCAGGAGCTTTCGGTCTCGCTGTTCCACCGCCACGCCCGCGGCCTGATCCTCACCGAGCAGGGCGACCTGTTGTTCCGCACCGCGCATGACGTGTTCATGCAGCTGCAGGCGGCGCGCGCCAAGCTGACCGACAGCCGCGAGCGGCCGAGCGGCGATCTCAAGATTACAACCACGCCGGGCGTCGGCATCAACTGGCTGATCCCGCGTCTCGGTGAGTTCACCGCGCTCTATCCGGAGATCCGGATCTCGCTGATCGTCACCGACGAAGAGCTCGATCTGTCGATGCGCGAGGCCGACGTCGCCATCCGCACCCGCAAGCCGACGCAGCCGGATCTCATCCAGCGCAAGCTGTTCGCGATGGGCTTCCACGCCTATTGCTCGCCGGAATACATCAAGCGCTTCGGCACGCCGCGCACGCTGGAAGAGCTCGACTCTCACCGCATCATCACGCTCTCGGACGGCAACTTCGCGCCGCATCTGCAGAACCGCAACTGGCTGGTGGAAGCTGCGCGCAACGGCTCGGGTCCGCGCGAGGCTTATTTCAAGGTCAACAACATCCTCGGACTCGTGCGCGCCTGTCAGCAGGGCCTCGGCATCGCCGCGCTGCCGGACTATCTGGTCGAAGAGCAGAGCAAGCTCGTGCAACTGTTCGGAGAATCGGATTCGATCCAGCTCGACACATACTTCGTCTATCCCGAGGAGCTGAAGACCGTCGCACGCGTGCAGGTGTTCCGCGACTTCGTGGTGAGCAAGGCGCAGCGCTGGCCGTCCTGATTTCCGCATGTCTGACATGCGGCCTCGGCTGTTGCTGCATGCCGCTCGTCAAGCCCATACTGTTTGCACGCTGAGCCTTCGCGTTGCGCATTTGTCCCCCTCCTCCAGTGGCGCGGGAGTTCAGTAATCCCTCTTGGAAGGTGATTGTGTCGGCCTCACGTGGCCAATACCTAAGCCGGGCCCTTCGGGTCCGGCTTTTTTTCTGTCGAATCCGCACCTCGCCTTCCGCGTGTATTGACAGTTCCAGGCCTCCCCCGCATCATCCGCCAATGATCACGAAGTCGTGCGCACTCGTTTCGAAAAAAGGCCCCCATCCGGGGACCTCGGAATGTTGCGCGCGCTAGGCTGACTTCGTCATCGCGACAATCCCGAAAACCCCGCCACCTGGACGGGGTTTTTTCATGTGCCCTCCGTCTCAGGTTTCCCGAGAAGGAGATGGAACATGACCGGACTACGAGAACATTTGCACGGACTGTGGCTGCCGCTGGTGACGCCGTTTCAGGGCGGCAGACTGGACGAAACCTCGCTGCGGCGGCTGACGCGGCATTACTGCGCGCAAGGCATCGACGGCTTCATCCTGGGGGCGACCTCCGGCGAGGGCATGACGTTGCGGGAGGCCGAGCTCGAGCGCCTCGTTGCCATCGTGCGCGACGAGATGGCGGCCGGCCGCCGCAGCTTGCCGCTCTGCCTCGGCCTGTCGGGTGCGGACACCTCGCGCCTGAAGGAGCGGCTGGACGAAACCGCGGACTGGCCGATCGAGGGCTATCTGATCGCGAGCCCTTACTACGTGCGGCCGTCGCAGCGCGGACTGCTGGCGCATTTCGAAGCGCTCGCCGACCACGCGGCCTGGCCGATCGCGCTCTACAACATTCCCTATCGCTGCGCGGTCAACATCACCAACCAGACCATGCTGCGCCTCGCCGAGCATCCCAACATCGTCGGCCTCAAGGATTGCGGCGCCAGCCGCGAGCAATCGATCGCGCTGTTGCGCGACCGGCCGAAGAATTTCCGTGTGCTGACCGGCGAGGATGCGAACTATCTCGAGGCGCTGACCGACGGCGCCGACGGCGGCATCGTGCTGTCGGCCCATGTGGAGACCGCGACCTTCGCGGCGATCCTTGGCGAGATGAAGCGCGGCAACCACGACGCCGCACAGGCGCGCTGGCACGAGGTCGCCGACCTGACGCGGCTGCTGTTCACCGAGCCGAGCCCGGCGCCGGCGAAGTACTGGCTGTGGCGCAGCGGCCTGATCGACAGCCCCGAGGTACGCCTGCCGATGGTGGAAGTCAGCAGCGAGCTCGCCGCCGCGATCGATCGCGAGATCGCGCGGCGGATGAAGGTCGCGGCGTAGGTCTTTTCTCTCTACGCGTACGGTGCCCCTTCTCCCCTTGCGGGAGAAGGTGGCATAGGCGGCGTTTGGCCGCCGTCCTTAAGAACGCCGAAGCGAAGCTTCGGCTATGGCGCCGGATGAGGGGTCTCTATCCGCGCGCCTAAGTGTTCGCGAGGAGAGAGACCCCTCACCCGTCTCGCCGCGTTGCGGCGAGCCACCCTCTCCCGCAAGGGGAGAGGGTAAACGCGCCCCTTGGTTAACCGTACCCCAACGGCCTTCGCAGTCGCCGCATGGTGCATCCACGTCTCGTTTACGCATCCGCCCCTATCGTTTTCGGCAAAGTCGACCGAAGGGGGAATATCCAATGAGGCATCGCACACGGCCTACGGCCGCGAGCCAGTTCGCGCCTGCCGATCTCCTGCAGGGAATTCTCGTCGTCTCGTCGTTCGGATTCTGGGCGGTGGTGCTCGGCCTGATGCCGGTGCTGCTGTACAAGGTCTGGCTGGCCTGAGGCGGCAGCTCCGCTGCGATGGTTAAACCGGCGTAGCAAATGCGTTCAAAATACGAACGGGCCTGCAAGCCGGAATCTTAAAACATCGCGTGTAGGGTAAAGCCCATAAGCGAAGAAATCGCGGGGGCGTTTGTGAATAGTCATAATGAAGTGGCGTCGCATTTCGGCGCCGGACAGCCGACGCTGTCCAATGAAGAGAGCTTCACCACCGAAGACATTCTCTGGGCGGTCGGCATCTGGTCGGTGATCCTGACGCTGTCGCCGGTCATCGTGTTCTACATGCTGATGGTGGCGTGAGCTTCACCGCCGCCGGCGTTGCTCCCTCTGCTCTTCGTTCTCGTCGTCATGGCCGGGCTTGTCCCGGCCATCCACGTACTTTGACGCGACGGCAAGAACGTGGATGCCCGGGACAAGCCCGGGCATGACGGAGCATCATCCAGAAACGCAAAACGCGCGGACTTCCGCGCGTTTTTCGTCCGGGGAATGATTTATGAAAATTATGCCGCCTGCTTGTGCATTGCGCCGGATGCCGACGCCGTGCCGCGAATGGCCTTGACCGAACGCTCGATCGCCGCCCACAGCCTTGCAATTTCCTGAGCCGCACGGCTCTCGGCCTGATACTCACGCGCGCCTTCGCCGTGGCTGAGTGCCATCAACAAATCCGAACGATTGGTGATCTGACCGCCCCACACCGGAGCACGGAATTTCGCCAGCGCCTCGCGGGCGATGGTAACGATCGGGCTTTCGGCCTCGTCGCGCTTGGCCGGTGCACCGTTGAGCACGACCGCGTAGGGCTTGCGCGCCGCACGGCACATCTGGATGGTTTCCTGCACCGCGTTGACGTCGAACACGCCGGGACGGGCGGGGATGACCACCATGGTGGCATTCTTGATCGCGTCGTCGACGACGGCCGAGAGGTTCGGCGGCGTGTCGATCAACACCCATTCATAACCGTCGCGCTTGGCAGCGGAGACGATGCCGCTGACCGAGTTGACGGCGGCCTTGATCGGCGGCTCGTTGGTGCCGCGCAGCTTGTGCCACAGCGTCAGCGAACCCTGCGGATCCGCGTCCACGAGCATCACCTGCTTGCTCGCCTTGATCTGCGCGGCGAGATGTGCAGCCAGGGTACTCTTGCCCGAGCCGCCTTTACGCGATGCGAAAACAATAACGTTCATACCCTTGGCCTCCAGATTGACCCCAGGCCGCGAAAATGAATCACCACGCTGATTCGTGAAAGAAAAATTTACCGGGAGTTGCTCCGCGGTCACGAAATAACTGGGGTGTTGGCTTTTGAGTCACACTGCCGCGCGCGACAGGACACAAACTGCAACGAAACGCCTTCCAGCGAAGCGTATGTGCTCTTTTTGAGCAGCGCGGCGGCAAAACGGCTTGCAACCTTGCCGCGTAAACCGTCGCCCGACTCTTTTCGATCGCGTGCCGCCGTAATCGCCGCAGGGCCGCGCGCTGGCCGCGCGAACAAAACGAGTCCGGTGGCTGTCGCCGGGCTGAGGCCGCAATCATCTGGTTCGGGGATCGAAGAAAGCGCTTTGATGCCTCGGGCCGCGGGAAGACGCCGCGACGGAGATGCGAATGCCCGGGACACCTCCCGCGAAGTCGCTTCGCGCTTGGGCCCGGGCATCGGGAAGTTTCGAAGAAGGAACGCGCTTGCCTGCCGCGCTCAGCTCTCGGTGGTTTTCTTCTTCTTGCTCGCCTTCGGCTTGGTGCTCTTCTTCGTGTTCGAGGCAGCCTTCGGCGCGATGTTGGTGGGACGGCCGGCGCGGGCCTCGCCGGGCTCGGGGCCCTGGCGGAAGAACGCCCTGCACTGCGGCGACAGCTGCGACTTCTTCTGGATCATGCAGGCGGTGATGGCGTCGACGTTCGGAACGAAGTCGCCGCACAGCCGCATCGCATCGGGCGTGCAGGCCTGCTGCTGCTCCGGCGTGTAGGCAAGGCTGCTGCCCGGCAGGACCAGCACGGCCAGGGCAACCCCGGCGACGGCAGACAGAACGGACTTCCCAGAGTGAAACGCCGGCATCGATCCCCCCAAAGTACGAGTCAGGGCGCGGAGTGTGGGTGAACGGCGGTTCGTTGGCAACGAGGGGGGACGCGAAAGGCTGGAGTTGTGCGGTCTCGGCAACAGGGGCCGTTGCGAAGGCCTAGTGGCTGACGGGGCCGCCATCTTCGCCGCTGTCGCCGCCCGGCTCGACCGGGCGACGACAGCGGATTCCGACACAGGTGTCATTCCCCGCGCAGGCGGGGAATCCAGTACGCCGCGGCCTCTCGGGGGACGCCGGGCGGCGGTGGAATACTGGATCCCCCGCCTTCGCGGGGGATGACAGCGGTGGGTGGAAGGACCGCGCCTAACTCCTTGGCGAAACGGGCGGGACCGCCTTCCGGCCGAGGCCCCGAACCTCCTCAAACAAAACTGCGAAAACAACCCCATGCACAGTAGAAAACCGACGGCATTGTCGCGCCTTAGGATTTAGCGAAGTCGGGTTTGACTTGCCGGGCAAAACAGGGGCATCATGTCACGGTCAAAAGATGCGCGTGGGGTGGCCGGCCTGTGTCCTGCGCTGTCAGAAGCGCAAGGCGAGGAGGCGATCGCATGGAAGGCAATGAGGTAGGGCTGCCGCTGTCGGGCGTCACGGTGGTCTCGCTGGAGCAGGCGATCGCAGCCCCCCTCGCCAGCCGGCACCTGGCGGACTGGGGCGCGCGCGTCATCAAGATCGAGCGGCCGGGCGCCGGCGATTTCTGCCGGGACTACGACCACGTGATGAACGGCATGTCGAGCCAGTTCGTCTGGACCAACCGGTCCAAGGAAAGCCTTGCCATCGATATCAAGAGCGAGAGCGGGCGGAAGGTGCTGGATGCCCTGCTGCCGCAGGCCGACGTGTTCATCCAGAACCTGGCGCCAGGCGCCGCGGAGCGGCTGGGCCTCGATGCCGCAGCGCTGGTCCGGAAACATCCGCGCATCATCGCCTGCGACGTGTCGGGCTATGGAACGGGCGGCCCCTACAGCGACAAGAAGGCCTACGATCTGCTGGTTCAGTGCGAGGCCGGCGTCCTCGCCGTCAACGGCACCGAGGCCGAGCCGGCCAAGGTCGGCCTGTCGGTGGTCGATATCGCCACCGGCATGTACATTCTCAACGGCGTGCTGATGGCGCTCTATCGCCGCGAGCTAACCGGCAAGGGCACCGCCTTCCAGGCGTCGCTGTTCGATTCGATCACGGATTGGATGAGCTACCCCGCGTTCTACACGCAGAGCACGGGCAAGCCGCTGCCGCGCACAGGCGCGCGGCATGCCACCATCGCGCCATACGGCCCGTTCCGGGCCGGCGACGGCAACACGATCTTCTTCGGCATCCAGAACGACCGCGAGTGGCGATCGCTGTGCAACATCGTGCTCGGCGATGCCGGCTTCGCCGACCATCCGAGCTACCGCACCAATCCGCTGCGCATGCAAAACCGGGACGATCTGCAGGCGCATATCGAAGGGCGTTTCGCATCCCTGACCGGCGAGGAGGTGTTGCGGCTGCTCGACGCGGCCTCGATCGCCAACGCGCATCTGAATTCAGTCGAGGCCTTCCTGGAGCATGAGCAACTGCACGAGCGGTCCCGGGTGCAGAGCGTCGGATCGCCGTGCGGGCCCGTGATGAGCTTCCTGCCCGCGCTCACCATTCCCGGCCTGACGCCGCGCATGGATCCCGTCCCCGGTGTCGGGCAGCACAATCAAGCCATCTTCAGTGAACTCGGTCTTTCGGAGGAGACGTGACGATGGTTCATCAGCGACCCTCGCGCGCTTACCTCGCCGTTCCCGCGCATCGCGCCAATCTCGTGGCCAAGGCCGCGGCTTCGGCCGCGGACGCCGTCTTCATGGATCTCGAGGACGCGGTGCCGCCTTCCGAAAAAAGTGCGGCGCTGGCTCAGGCCGTCCAATCCCTCGCCGCGCTCGACTGGGGCAACAAGCGCGTCGCGGTCAGGCTCAACGCCGTCGACAGCCCCTGCCTCGCGGCGGAAATCCGCGCGCTGGCGCCATTGTCCCGGCTGGATGCGGTGATCGTGCCGAAGGCCGAGCGCGCGAGCGACATCGCTGCGATTGCCGGCGAGCTGCGTGCCGCGGCCGGGGACCGCCCCGCGCCGGTCGCGCTGGAATTGCTGATCGAGACGGCGCTCGGTCTCGTCAATGTCGACACGCTCGCCGCGTCTCACGAAAGCGTCGCCGCGCTTCATCTCGGCGTCGGCGATTTCGCCGCCTCGATCGGGGCCCGCTCCTCCGACATCGGCGTGTCTCCGGATGGCTACCGGCACGTCGGATCGGCGCACAGCGGCTACGCGTCCGCCCCGCTCGACCTGTTCGCCTATCCGATGATGCGCCTTCTGGTGGCCGCGCGCGCATTCGGCCTGCGCGCCATCGACGGCCCGTGCGGCGCGTTCCGCGATCTCAGGCTGACCGAAAGCATGGCGCAGAAGGCCGCCGCGATGGGTTTCGACGGCAAGCAGGTCATCCATCCCGACCAGATCGCACCGACGCTGCGCGCATTCGTGCCGTCGGACGAGGAGCTCGCACAGGCGCGACGCATCGTCGAGGCGATGGCGCAAGCCGAGGCGCAGGGCCAGGGCGCGGTGACGCTGGACGGCAAGATGATCGACTATGCCAATGTGCGCATGGCACGACGGATCATCGAGCTGGGTTCGTAGCGCGCATGGCCACCATCTTGATCGTCGCGCCGGTGTTCGCCTTGATCGCCGCGGGCTACGCGTCGGTGCTGTTTCGCTTCGTCTCCGAGACCGCGCACAAGGGCATCAGCGAATTCGCCTTCAGCATCGCGATCCCCGCGCTGCTGTTCCGCACCATCGTCGTCTCGGAATTCCCCGACGTCAGCCCCTGGCAGATGTGGGGGGCCTATTACGGCGCGCTCGCGCTGACCTGGATCGCCGCGCTGGCGATCTCGGCCGTGTTGCGCGCGCGGCGCGGGGACCGCGAGGACGGCGTCGTGTTCGCGATCGGCTCGGTCTACGGCAACATCGTGATGCTCGGCATTCCCCTGGTGCTCTCCGCGCTCGGTAACGAGGGCGCAGGACCCATGGCGCTGATCCTGTCGGTGAACACGCCGCTGCTCTGGCTCTGCGGCATCCTGCAGATGGAGCTGGTCAGCCAGAAGCGGACCGGCTCGCCGCTGTCGGTGATCCGCCCGGTGCTCGCCGACCTCGCCCGCAACCCCCTGATGCTCGCGATAGGCTTTGGCGTGGTCTGGCGCTTCACCGGCCTCGGCCTCAACCCCGTCGTCGACCGCACCGTCGAGCTGCTCGCGCAGGCAGGATCGCCGGCCGCGCTGATCGCGCTCGGCATCAATTTGTTCCGCTTCGAGGTGAAGGGCGAGAAGCTGAGCATTCTGGTGATGTGCGCGCTCAAGCTCGCCGCAATGCCGGCGGCAGCGTTCGTGCTGGCGAAGCTGCTCGGGCTGCCGCCGACTGCGGCCGGCGTGATCGTGCTGTTCGCGGCGATGCCGACCGGCGCCAACGCCTACATCTTCGCGGCGCAGTATCAGCGGCTGGTGAACCCGGTGTCGGGCGCGGTCGCGCTGGGCACATTGCTGGCGGCGCTGACGCTGCCGGTGGTGGTGATGATCGTGACGGGGGCGAGGTAGGGGCGATAAGGCAGGAAGCGCGCTAATCCGGTGCTGCCGCGCGCCAAGCCTTCTCCCAGAAGTCCGCCTCGAGCCGGGTGGCTTCCTTGAAGATCGCGATCAGCTCGGCCTCGCGGGCCGGCGTGGCGTAGAGATCGGCGAGATGATCCAGATGCGCCCGCGCCTTGGCAGAGACCTCCTGGTACGGCACGCCGGCGTACTCGGCGATCCAGACGCGATAGGCGTTGGTCGCAGCGTCAGCATGGGGTCGCGCGGCGAGCCGCGTTGCAATCTCCGCGTACCCGATCACGCAGGGGGCAAGCGCCACCTTGAGTGCCAGCAGATCGCCGCGCATTCCCGCGTCGAGCACGTAGCGCGTATAGGCCAGCATCTCGGCCGCCGGAGGGGCCTGTTCAAGGTCGGCCGGGGATAGACCCCACTCGGCGCAGAGCTTCACATGCAGGTTCATCTCGACATCGAGGATGGCCGACAGGCCGGCCGCCGCTTCACGCATATCGGCAAGCCCGGGCGACTTGTAGACCGCGAGCGCATACGCGCGGGCAAACTCGATGAGGAACAGGTAATCCTGAACGAGGTAGTGACGAAACGCCGCTTCGGGGAGCGAGCCGTCCGCCAGTCCGTTCGTGAAGGGATGCTCGGTGTAGGCCCGCCACTCAACGGATGCTTGTGTCTTGAGACGCTCGAAGAAACTCACGATCTTTTCCGCCTGGCCTGATTTTCCATCAACGTCCTTGGCTCGCTACCGATAACGCATCGCGAACCCTGGAGCTACTGGGATCGCGCACAAAATCGCCGAGCATTCCGGTGATGTGCGCGCTCAAGCTGACGGCGATGCCGGCGGTAGCCGGGGGCGAGGTCGTCCTGCCCGCCCCCGTCCGAACGACCAGGCCGATCGGCTACTGAAACTTGTAGCTGATCCTGACGCGCGCAACGTCGGTCGTGAGCTGGTTGCGGATGACGCAGCCGCCATCGGGTCTGCCTGTGCAGGCCACGGTGCCGTCGATCGCGCGAATGGTCGCTTCGTTATCCCGATACATCGTATGCAGGAATTCGCCGCCGACGATCCAGTTCGAGTCGAGCGCATACTCGACGCCGATGCCGACCACCCCGCCCCAGACCGTGCCGCTGCTATTGGCCGTAACTCCGGTGGTGTTTCCGAAGTTCGGGAATGGCATGAAATTGAAGAACTCGACGCCGGTCTGCCTGACATCGGCCCAAGCCGCGCCAGCGGTCACATAGGCGAGGACGTTGTCGACGACGAGGCCTGCGCGCGCCCGGATCGTGCCGCTGGTATCCGCCTTGAGACCGACGTTCATCGCTCGGGAGTCGTCGCCGCCGAGCAGCGCACCCTTGAAGCGGCTGTTGCCGTTGAAATCGGCTTCAATACCGACGAGGCCCCGACCGAACTGATAGTTGTAACCGACCTGCGCGCCGCCGGTGAAGAAGCCGGTCGTGGGGGTCGCGGACGTGCAGTAGAAGCAGGGATCGTCGAAACGGGATGACGCCATGCCACCGCCGACATTGCCGCCGACATAGAAGCCGGTCCAGCTGTACACGGTGGCCGCCGGCGCAGCCTTGAACCTGACCGCGCCGATGTCGGCCGCGGAGCTTGCCGTGGTAGCCGCCAGCAACAGAGCGGCCGCAGCCGCGAAAGTGTTTCTCATCGAAAGTCTCCCAATGGACATGTGTTGGCTCCGGCAGCCAACGCCTGGACGCTGGCCGCGCGTCCGATGCGCCCGCGAGAAAGCCTGGGAAACGCGCCACGCGCGTCATGCGAACGCAGGAGATCGCAGCAATCTCCGGTGGCGTTGCCAAATTGACACGGCGGCTCGCGGCGGGCAGCGGACCGCGCTCGCGCGCCTGCTTTCCGTCGTGGCGGCGTGACGTCGTCCGCCCCGGGCTTTCGTTCGCCGCCGACACTGCTGGCGGTAGTGGCACACTGAGCACGTGCGCCATGGTCCCGATCATCCCGAGGATTTTGCCTTTACACGCAAAGGTCGCTAGGCTGCCCCGATACGTGTTGCAGGGAGGGTAACATGGCACAGCGCGAAGACATGCTCGCATTGATCAGAGCCGCCTACGCCGCGCGCGGCGACGGTGACGTCGAGGGCCTGGTGACCGCCTTTCATTCCGAGGGCGCGTTCATCTTGAAGGGCGACAAGAGCGCGCTCGAACTGACAGGAAGTATGCAGGGACATCCCACCCTGCGCAGCGCCTTCGGTCAATTCATTGCCAACTTCGGCTTCGAGAGCCGCGAAATCCTGGCCGAGCTGGTCGACGGCGATCGCGTCGCGGTCCATTCGCGCGTTGGGGTTCGATATCACCCAACCGGAAAGACGTTCAGCACCGAGATGGTGGACTTGTTCAGGATTCAGGATGGCAAGATCGTTGAGCTGATCGAGTTCGCGGACACGGCGCAGATCAAGGCGATGATTGCCTGACGTGCAAACGAAACGTATCGAACCAGCGACGCGCAGCCTAGTGCACGAAATTCCACGCCCCCGAACAGCACGCGCGTACCGCCCTGCGTCGGGAGGGTAATGCACTGTCACCGTATCCCTATTTGGATCGCTGGAGGCTGCCTTGAACGACAGTAGAAGCGTTCCTTCTTTTTCAATCGGCATAAACGATCTCCAAGAGCATTGGAGGCGACTTCACGCTCTCGAGGAAGGCGAATTGATAGGTGTGATTGATCTCACGCAAATGCCGCCCTGGAAGGTGATTTGCGGACAGCTTCACTGGCAAACCTACGAACTTGGTGGAGGCTACTTCAGTGCCAAGCATCACGGCTTTTGCGGAGTCTATCGCTTGATTGCACTTGAGACCCCACACGATCTTTCCAAGCCCGCAAAATTGGCGCGAGTTGGGGGCGAAGACGATAGCGGAACGCTCTACCTTGGTGAAGCAAGCGATCTAAGCCTTCGCCTAAATCAGATGAGACGAACGGCGCGAAGCTATCGAAGTGAAAGGTCGCATGGCGCAATCAACATGCTAAGACAACTAAGGGCTCTTGACTTTCCGGAAGAGAAACTGGGTGTGGCTCTCATGTTTACCGGTAGGCACACGCGATCGGTCGAACGCGACCTGCTGCATGCCTACATAAATTCCTTCGGCGAGATGCCGCCGTTAAACTACAGACTTTGAATTCGCCAAAGTCACGTCACAGTGCAGAAAATTGGCCTTTGCTAGCACTTCGGATAACCTGCGCCCTGCCGCATCAGGAGCTCAGCGGGCTATTGTCGAAATCTCTAGCCTCTTACGTAAGATCCACTGCCAGCGGGTGGGCGCGGAGCTTGGCGCACTGCGCTAGCACCTTTCGTCCTAATGGTTCCTATTGCAATTTTGGCTCAACCGTTGATCGCAAAAACATCGGCAGCACGACTCATACTTCTGGCTGGTTCGAAGAACCTACAAAATACCTAGTTCTATCATTTATCCAAGCCACCACGTATCTCTCCGCGTCCGCTTCACCCATCGAAGGGCAATCGCGTGTCAACGCTTCAATGTCCTGAAGCTGCTGCCCCACGGACTTTGCACGAGGCGGCGAGACCAAGTTCCAAATGCGCTCAGCCGCCTCGAAGAACAATTTCGCATCACAGAATTTACCCTTCGCAACAAGCAACTCGCCAATCCAAGTTCGAATGAAGCCATTATTCTCGACGTGCCGCCGAGGCGACATTTCTAAAATAAGCGCAGACTTGCGATAACATACAAGCGCCTCGTCAATCTTGCCCATCCGATGCAAGCACCGGCCTGTGTTGCCATAATAGGACTCTCCCCTATTCTCGTCGAATTCGTCCGGATCCAGAATGCTCTCTAACGACATGCCTTTAAGAAAATGGTCGATTGCCAATTCAGGATGACCCACATCGCGTTGCGCTAGCGCGAGCTCGTGCTCCGTATTGAACTGCGTGTCAACATTGGTGCGATCCTTGAGCTCTTTACCCATTTGAGCCCATTTCAATGCATCGGAAAATTCGGACCGCGTCCAATGCATATGCGACCGCAAGGCACAATAGTTGATGTACCGCGCATCCTTGTCAGGCATTGTCGCTTCGTACTGTTTGAGCAACGCCTCATACTCATCCTGGCGACCCAAATTCACCAGGATTCGAAAATGCCTACCGCAGACGCGATCGAAATGTCGGTATATCTGCCAGTTGCTCCAATCAATCTTGCGGAACAATATACGAGCAACTCGTGAGAATTCTCCCGGCTGATCGCTGGAGTAAAGTGGATACGCAACATACGATAGTCGCTCGAATGCCTCATCGTACTTTTCGGCTTCAATTAGAAGTTCGGCATTTTCAGTCCAGTAACGAAGGTCTCTTGCGGGCCTCGAAGAAATATCTTGCGCAAAAATCGCTATGAACTTGTGATACACGGCGATGATACAATCAATGAAGCGTACCCTGTCCTCTAACCGAAATGTCTTCCGGATAAACTCTCGCACCAGAGGATGCAGATCGAAGAGATCATCAAGCTGTGGACTCGGCTTGATAACGACCAGATTAGCGTCCCGCAGCGCCCTCAAAGCCCGGGTCACTTTGTTGAAACGCATCTGACTGGAGAGATAGTCGCCCAGCGCTTGAGCCGTCTCAGGCCGAACAGTCTCAGCCATCGTTTGGAGAACAAGTTTTTGGTTAAGTTCCAACGTATCCCAAATTAAGGTGAGAAAGGATATGACAGAAGCGGGCACCGCACCGCTTTTGCTTGCTAACTGCACCAAAATCTCGCGAAACGCCGCAGGCTTCTTAGCTACTTGCGCCGCGATAAGATCGAGCCAGAACGCATGACCGCCTGTTAGATTGTGCACCTCCTCTAATTCGCTCGGCGATCTCAAAGCGCCGCGCCTGGCAAACAACTGCCCTGTCTCCGCGAGATTTAGTCCCGAAACACTGAAGGTCAGGACATTGGAGTCAACGTATTGAATGTCTGGTCGGCAGGTGAATATCAGCCGGGAATTCGTTCCAAAACTCAAATACGCAGCAAGGAAAGTCGAAGCATTTCCGACCAAGCTATTCTTTTCCAAATCGACATAGTGATCGATATTATCAAACACGAACAAGACCTTTCGACTTCGCGTCAGAGTTGCCAAAAGTTCGGCTAGCACTTCCATCTTCTGCTGAGCGAGATAGTTGGCCGATGATAGACCACCCGAAAGGCGAACGATCACTTGTATGACTTGGTTTTCGAAGCGCTCCCCCTCCTCCTTGCAGTCACGCCAAACGAAGGTATCAAAGTTACCTTTCTCTTTCTCTGCCTCGAAATACCGGGCAGCGACCGTTGATTTTCCCTGTCCGCCGAAGCCCGTAATAAAACATGCGCGCTGCGACATAGTCGACAGCTGATCAAGCTCCTTTTCTCGACCGACGAAGACTTCCGCACGCGGCGGACGATCCTCGTCGCTGGTCTGTCGGGACGGCTCGATCGCGGGTGTCGACTGTTCACTCTGGCGTTCGCCAAGGACTCGCCATCTGCTCAGCAGGGCAGGAAAAAGCTTATGACAATCTACCCCGGCGTACAGATTAACACGCCCGCGATCGAGTCCTGGCGACAGACTCTCAATAAGAGAACTTTCAGGTTCTGGTTGTGGGGAATAGAACGTCCATATTATTTCTGGACGCGCGGTATCGTCTTCGATGACTTCCTTCAAAGCCGCGGAAAAAATGTCATCCCAACCGCCGTAGCCGACCACGACTAGGAGTTTCGAGCCGATCAATGATCGAAGAGAAGCTTTGAGCCGAGGCCGCGCTTGATTTAACTGGCGCATGGTATGGAGGGTGTCGGTCCCGTGCCAGTATCCATGCAGGTGCACGACGTGACACCCCAACGAATGTGTCTGACTTAGATTGCCCTCTCTGTGTAGTACGGTCCGGAAGGAGAGGCCCTTAGCGCTTTTGATAGCGACTTCAACTAATGGATCAAAGTTTGTGGTCAGTACGATTTCGCCAAACTTTTTGGGCTCAAGAGCAATCAATTCACCCAAGGACTTTGCAGCTGGACTGAGGCTCCAACCGTCACTCGTCTGATCAAGCCGTTCGCACTCCGCATCAGTCAGACTCGAGTCGGATGGTGGGAGCAAACGTGACATCGATACGGCGCGTCTGATTACGTTGTTTGCTGCGCCCTGCCCTCGCCTTCCAATCAGGTAGGAAAATGCTGTTTGATATGGCTGTGAACTCGTTTGCAGCGCTTGGTCGAGTTCCGGAAGCTGATCCGCGGCAAACTCTTTTTTGATTAGCTCGATTACCCCCTGAACATTTGGTACGCCGGCAGCGTTCCCGACCGGAGCTGTCAGCGCAGATCCGACCAAAAACACGACAGACTGACCTGAGCTCAATACTCCGTTCGTCAGACGATCCAGTAGCGCATCTTGGTCATAAAATTCGATGTTCGAAGGCATCTACAGTCCGTCGCGTAAGTTTGCGAAGCTAGTGATAGCTGAACAGACAACCGCGAATAAACGCGACTCGGTCTAACAACTTGGTTGTAGAATGATGCTTCGGCTTCGCCTGATGCAACCCAAGGGACGGCTCAATCCCCCCATATTGCGAGGCGGCGAAAAATAAGGCTCTAAGCTATTGAAATCATTGGTACAGTTGGGTGGGTACCGCCTACTACCGGGTTCAGCCTTGAAAAACCTAGATAATTTGCCGCCGAGATGTCGCCCTTTGTATCGGACTTTTGTATTTGCGCAAATACAACAAACGCCACCGGCTGCTCTGGGAGCCGGCTTTATCGCAGACAAGCGCCTTCCGGACTTGCAAGCTACCGGCCGACAACCGTCCCTCGACGACCTTTTAGGGTCCGCGGAGCCGCGTTCGCCCGCGTAGAGGCGATGACAGACTAATCCCCATCTATCCTGGTCGGCCCCAAGTGAGCCTTGAGTCTGCGCGAAAGCTCTTCCTCGTGCTTAAGTTCACATTCCCAGACGACCAAGCAGCTCCACCCCGCCTTCCGCGCCAACGCCTCCAAACGCAGGTCTCGCTCCCGGTTCGCTGCGAATTTTTTCTGCCAAAACTCCGTCCGTGACTTTGGGATCCGGCTGATGGGGCAATTTTCGTGGGCGTGCCAGAAGCAGCCATGGACGTAAATCACTTTCCGCCGGCCCGGAAAAGCGATGTCGGGCCTTCCGGGAACTCCCTGCAGCTGAATTCGAAATCGATATCCTAGTCGATGAAGCAGCTTTCGAACAATGAGTTCGGGCTTCGTATTGCTACGCCTGATGCGCGCCATATGAGCGCTGCGCTCAGCAGGTGTTAGCCTATCGACCATCAATCCGACCACTAACACTTAGGACCAAACAGGCTAGCCTGCTCTTGCCGTCCCGCCAAGCGTAGCGCCGAAGCGGCGACTCTTGAGTAAAGGATTGGCGACGGAACCTACAAGAATGCCGGCCAGGATTGTTGGTGCGTTCTTCAGCAGCTTGGGAACTCCGACCGGCTTTTCGCGATCCTCCGCGAACTCCTTCTCTATCAGCTCCACCAATATCTGCGGACAGATGGAAAGCTGGCTCAGTGATTTACCAACTTCTCGACCACACTCGTCCAGTGCATCGAGGAGCATGAATGGGGTCGTGCTCCCTGGACCGCGATGCGTCCATACCTGCTGCAACCTGCCTACATCCGCAGACCTGACAAATTCGCCTAGTCGACCTAACTGCACCTCTACCGACCCACGAGCGGAACTAGTCAGCTTCTTGAGGACTACCGTCGCGAGCGAGCGCTCCAGCGATATCGAGTGAATCGACTTCGAAGTACCAAAAAAGAAGTTCACCTCCCACATCGCATTTTCTTCGGCGGAATTCGCTAGCTCGAACCGCACACCACTCTTTAGACGTAGGCTAGGGATTGCAAATCTAAACCGCCGATTTGGTTGATATCGAGTCGTCTTTTTTTCGGGACGCGTTTCTTCTGCCAATGCAGCAGGCACACCAAGCAACGGAGCAAGCTGGGTCACCTTCGGTATCTTTGCTGGAGACGTACTCTTCATTGCGTGACCGATGTAGTAACTAAAGAGAGGTGGCATCGCATTACCAACCATCTCCAACTTCTTTCGATAACTGGATGCGTAGAACTGGAACGTAATCGGGAAGCCCTGAAGCGAAGCGCGCTCGCGAATTGTGAGGCGACGGTACCTCGTCGGGTATTCAAGATCGGAGATGACAACGCTCTCTCGGCAAACGCGGGTGCAAGTCGCCGTTATCGTTCGAACGCTCCTGCTGAGTTGGTCGGGAAACGGCATGGCGTTGTAGACCGGGTGGCACGCCTTGTTGGCTCGATTTATACGAACCTCTTCAAGATCAAGCGCTTCCTCGAAAACATGATCGCGAAGATGATCACGCCTCAGCCGAACTCCATAAATCGGATCATGCACCGCTCTGCTCGATAATGCTTTCACGACGGCACCTAGGGTGCGCCTCCGAGTGTCGCGCGAGTAAGCCGACAACAGATCGAATGGAATATTGCCAACGATGCATCGATTTCTTCGTTGAGGTAGTCCAAAGTCCTCCATGTTAACAATTTGGAACGTCAAGCCAAGGTGCTTGAAGCGCCGCAAGCGACCACCCGGCCGAAGTTCATGTTCGATAATTTTTGCAACACGCGGGACATTCTCCATGGCCCAGAACTTTGGACGAATGTGATCGACGACAGTCAAGAATTTTACGATGTCCTTTAGACCGTCCGCGATGTTGCCGTTACCGCCGCGATTGGCGAAAGAAAATTGGGTGCAAGGTGGACTGCCAACAACAATGTCCACCGACGAAGGAATCTCGTCTAAGCTCAGTCGCCTGATGTCGACCGTCTGAGCCTGATGGTGATTGTTCTTGAAGTTTGTTTCGTTGGCTGCACCTGATAAGTCGTACGAGGCGATCACATCAATCCCAGCAAGTCGCAAGCCGAGCGCCCAGCCGCCCACGCCAGAGTACAAATCAATCGCCTTAAGTATTCTTGATCTACCCATTGTCGTGGACCTGAATCAGTTCAACCACACGTCAAGTACAAGATTCCGAAGTCTGGATCCACAACAATCGAATCAGCACCCAACGAAGCTGGGGACACCCTCATTTGGCTTGCATGGCAGCGGGTTTGATAGAATATACGCAACTGATACGTGTCGGGGCCGTATGATGGACTTCATCTCCTATGTTGACGATGACAGCGCAAGGTACCGCGCTGCAGAACGATTTGTTCGCTGGCTGGAGCTTCGCGCCGTCCTGGATGCAAGAGGCGATGAAGTGCCTCGGTCTGAAGTCGATCCTACCGGACGCTTTTGGCTGGGCCGACTAGGCCCCAAAGACGTCGTTACAAGACAGGACGACCGCGGAGATAGACTAGAGCCATGCGCCATCGGAATCCGGCTAAAGCCTAAGACACTGTCGAACTTCACCGTTCGGGTCTCAATGTGCATTTGGCTCAGAGAGCGAGCTGAAAAGGAGTCCGCATTTAGATGGCGATGGCAAAAAGTCGGCCCAATCGAGACGTCTGTCGACGCAACGATTCCTGACGGGAGCTCTGAAGCAATTCTTGGCCGCGACCAGATCACTGCTGCCCTGAGCCAGGCTGGGGGCCAAGGCCTGCAGGGCGAAATTCGGGTACGAGCATCACGCCGGAATGATTCAATTCGCAACCTTGAGGTTACATTCGTAAACTCGACGGCGGCTGATGCGAACGTTGACGACCTCGCGGACGGCCGTCTGTTTCAATGCTCGCTGGAAGTAGTCGGTTTGGAATGCGAGCCTTTCGAGCTCGACGCGCTACCAGATAGCTTTCGCTATGACCGGAAGGTCCCCGCATTCGGCATCAATTGCGGCGTGGAGACAACTGTTAGCGGTATGCGCACCTCCGACGCACCGTACATATCCAAGATGCGCCCCGCTTATTGGACATCAACGTCGCCGCAACCCAACCTGAGCTTCGCTGCGCTCTCCAAGGATCCGATTCCATCTTGTGAAGCGCTGATTTCCGAGTTTGTTGAGTGGGCAGATCGATCATGGTCAGACGACGCACTTAATGCCCGGGCGGCCTCCGAAGGATGGTCCTCGGGTATGCGCGATGAGGCCGCGCGAGCAGCGTCCGACTTCCAAGGCGAGCTTTTACGAGTCCGCGAAGGATTAGATCTTCTTAAGGAGAACGCGCAACTTCAATCCGCATTCCGGCTGATGAATAGCGCGATGCGAATCTCAGCCCAGGGCCGCTACGATAGTTGGAGACCTTTCCAACTTGCGTTCTTGCTGGCCAATATGAGCTGCCTCATCACTCCAGAGCAGGAGGCGAATGTCGTCGACATCGTTTGGTTTGCAACTGGAGGCGGCAAGACTGAGACGTATCTCGGCTTGCTCATCACAGCAGCGCTGCTCGATAGATTGCGCGGCAAGACGTCAGGAATTACAGCTTGGTCCCGCTTTCCCCTTCGACTGCTTTCACTTCAGCAAACTCAGAGGTTCGTGAACGCGCTTGGTGCAGCTGAGATTGTACGCCGGAAAGAAGGAATTCCGGGCGATCCCTTTTCCCTCGGGTTCCTTGTCGGTGGAACAGCCACTCCGAATAGAATCAAAAAGGAGGCCGTCCGAGAGGGCGAATGGGATGCCGACAAAGTCGATGATACCCTAAACCCTTTTCGGATCATCGAGACATGTCCCATATGCCGGTCGAGATCAGTCTGCACTAGCTTTGACCGCAAGGTTTGGAGATTAGTGCACACCTGCACGAATCCAAGTTGCGAAACTGAAGGCAGTCCGCTTCCAATTTTCGTTGTAGACGATGAGATTTGGAGATTCCTGCCAACTGTGGTGGTAGGCACGCTGGACAAGGCCGCAAACATAGCGCGCCAATCGGGTATGAGGGGACTAGTCGGGCCACCTTGGGGAAAGTGCACAAGGCCAGGTCACGGTTATACATACGCTCGAAGGCAGGACCGTAAGAATGGATGCCTTGTTCCAGACTGTGTGGGCGGCGAACCGGCACCTCTCCAAATCGACACGACTCTTTTTGCACCGACCTTTCGACTGCAGGACGAGCTTCATCTTCTCCGAGATAGCTTAGGTGCGGTCGATGCGCATTACGAAGCCGCCCTCGACAGCGTGCAAGAGGAATTGACAGGATCAAAGCCGAAGATTCTTGCGTCGTCCGCTACTTTGACCGGATATGAGAAGCAGGTTTCCGTATTATATCGACGCAGCGCGCGGGTTTTTCCCCAACCTGCGCCGCAAGACGGAAAGGGATTTTGGACCGCTGATTCTAATCAACTGATGCGACGGTATATTGCGCTCGCCCCGAGGCGCCTTACTGTCGAATTTGTCGTCGACCGATTGGTTGTCACCCTTCAGAAAGCTACTCGGAGGCTGTTGAACGATCCAACGGGCGTCTGCTCGGAGCTGCAGATCGACCCGCGCTTTGGTGACTTCCTGATAAACATTTACGGGACAAACGTCGTCTACGGCAACACGCTCCAAGACCTCGATGCAGTGATTCGCTCGTCGGAGACCCAATACGCTGGACTGGAGCCGCCACCAAATATCGAGTCACTGACTGGCCGAACCGGCTTTGATAACGTCCGGCAGATACTTGATCGATTAGAAACACCTGAAGCTGATTTCGATAAACGTCTGCATCTAATAGCAGCGTCCTCGATGATGTCTCACGGCGTCGACATCGACCGGCTCAATGTCATGATTATGATGGCGCTGCCTTTGGGTGTCGCTGAATTCATTCAGGCCACGGCTCGCGTGGGGCGTAGGTGGCCCGCCCTCGTTATTGTTGTGCCGAAGATGACGCGCGAGAGAGACGCGAGTGTTTACCGCTCCTTCGCCGAGTTTGTCTCGCATGGTGATAGGTTCGTAGAGGCTATACCAATAACACGAAAAAGCCGCAGGGTGCTTGAGCGCACCTTGGCCGGCCTAGAGTTGGCACGACTTCAACTGATACACGAACCCGAGGGATCATCATCCCTTACGACTCCTCGGCATCTAAATGCTTTAGTTAGGCAACGCCCGAACCTCCTCACCGAGGATCGAGAGGCGATCAAGAGTAGCTTGGAACTAAGCGAACTGGATGAGTTTCTTAACGATCAAATAGACCTATGGTTCGAGGGCTTCACCAGAAACCTTCGCGAGCCATCAGCAGATACCCGGTTTATCTCTGATCTATCTCCAACTGGACAAGCGATGCTCTCCTTGCGAGACGTCGAAGAGCAATCGCCAATTTCTGGAGATAGCAGTCAATGAGGGAAACCAGGAGCAATTCTCAAATCCTGTTTGGTCATCTCCCGGAACAGACAGTCGACGCGGCTGGTCGAATCTGGAAGGTTCGTCGTTGGACTGACGCACGAATAGAGGGTGCTATTGACCCTCAAGCGCTGCGAGAAGAGCTCATTCGAGTTGCTTTTCCTTGGTCTGCTGAGAACGAAGATGGTGGCTTCGTTGCCGACCTACTCCGAAACCGTTCCGTCCGCGTAAAATCGGTCAATAAGGAACGAGGCGTCTGGTGCGAGCCATTTCCAAGGCTCTACTTGTGTCGGCGCTGCATGCGTCTTCACGATACACCGACCGGCCGATGTCAATGTGGTTCGACCACCGCGCGAGGACAGTTGCCTTTCGTCGGATACCATCAGGACTGCGGGGCGCTGAAGACACCTTACGTGAAGAAGTGCCCGAAGCACGGTGAACGCGCAGTTAGGCTACCCGGTACGGCTTCCGCGACCGAACTCGTGTTTTATTGTCCTGTATGCAAAGACACTATCCAACGTGGATTTGGCGCAAAATGCGATTGCGATCAGGGAGGGGCACTTTCGTTCACGGTTCATCGATCAGGGAATGTGTTCAAGCCGCGAGGCATCGTCCTCATAAATCCGCCCAGACGTGAAATCCTACAGCGCGTCGAAGTGGCTGGCGGTGGAGAGCGAGCACTGGAGTGGGTCTTGGATGGCATGCGCGGACGAAATCTGGTGGACGCCCCTGCAGCAACTGACACGGACTCCTTGCGTCGAATGTTGAAGGAACGCGGCTTCGATGATGCGACAATTGCCGCGATGGTAGCCGCGATGCCGCCACGTAGCGAGGAGCGTCCAACAGCTATCGACTTAGCGCCGGCTGTACGAGAGCGAGCCCAACGCGAGGCGCGGCAGATCGCGCTGGCCAACTTCGAGAGCAGGATAACTGTTTCCGACTTGAAAAACGCCGCGGCCGGAATCCAGACAAAGCAACTATACGACGACGTCTATCCAAAGGCGCTAAGAAGAGCGGGACTTGAGCGTGTTGAGTTGGTAGACCGATTTCCCGTCCTAACTGGACAATTTGGCTACACGCGGGGTGATGCAACTCCAGGCAAGAGCCGTTTGCGAACCTACCGGGAAATGAATGGCGACTACACCATCTATGGAGAGCTGGTTCAGACCGAAGCTCTTTTCTTACGCCTGGATCCGCTGTGGATACACAGATGGATGTCCGCAAGGGGAAGACAGTTAGCTGCTGCCAGCACATCGAGAGACGCAGCGATTGCTTTGCTGCAAGACATGAGCGGATCGTCTAGTGACTTTAGCGTAGCGAGTGATTCAGATCGGCTATTGATCACGCTGATCCATTCATTTTGCCACGCCTTCATCAAACGAGCGGCGGTCTTCGCTGGGATCGAGAGGAGCGCACTGTCCGAACTTGTGCTTCCATATTGCTTCGGATTTTTCGTCTACTCTGCGGCTCGAGGAGATTTCATCCTAGGAGGACTGCAGGCGCTTTTCGAAAGTGAATTGCATACGATGCTCGATGGGCTGGTTGAGGACGAGCAACGCTGCGCCCTTGATCCCGGTTGCGCTGACAACGGGGGCGCATGCGCTGTATGCCTGCATCTTGGTGAGCCGTCCTGCAGGATGTTCAATACAATGCTCGCAAGATCAACTCTTGCAGGTGGGGCCGGCTATTTCGACTTGACAGCCGCGGAGTAAGACCAATTCAAAAGGTTCCGCTGCTTACCACTTCCGATGACCGCCAAGACGGCACGCGCGCGGCTAATGCCAACATAAGCTAGCATTTTTTCAATACTTACTTCATCGCTTCGGTCCAGAAGTAGAACGACGGCTTCTGATTCAAGTCCCTTGAACCGCGCAATTGTCTCTGCCGCAATTCCGTTGCCCCCCCAAAGCCCAAAGGAGTATGGCCCGACAGTGAAGCTCCTCAATCGGCTAGCCGTCTTCGCCGTACCACAAAGGACAAGTAGATTCTTCGGTCCAAAGCCCTCGTCGATGAGCTTTTCGACAACGGCAATGACGTCTATCTCGGGATTTTTGGGATTCTCAAGATCCCTCCACATGGGAGCCGGACCGTTGATTCCACTTGGGTGATCATTGCTCTGGAAAACGGCACATATGCGCTCAGCAATGGGAGAAGTGTTACGAAGATTCTTAGTCAGCTGGTGGGTGAAAGGCCAATCGGCTCCATTGGCCCAATTCCGCCCCCACAACTCTTGGCGCGGATCTGCAAACACATAGAACGGTTGCTCTGCTTTTGAACCGAAGAGACAGCGAAGTGCGTCGAGCCAAGAGGGAGCGAAATCCTGCGCTTCATCGACCACGATGGCGTCGAATTCCGCGCCATTTGTTGCACAGGCTTCTACGAGCAATTCTGCCGCCTCAGTTTCCCACCACTCAACGGAAGGAGAAGAAGGTATGGTCAGGCCCGCCTTTCGAGCTTCTTGAAAACAGAGCTTGTGGAAGGTCGTCGCATATAGCGACTTCATATCATTGAATTGGGCATGAAGCCGATCACCAAGCAATTCGTTGTAGCAGACCAGCAGAGTTCGAAAGCCTTCATTAGACAGTTGTTGGGCCCTAGCAATGGCCAGAACAGTCTTGCCAGTACCCGCGCCTCCAAACAGAAGCCCTCCCCGTACAGACCGAAGCCCTGCCAGAGCTTCGACTTGTTGTGCCGTAAGCGCGAATAGTTCGTTCGATGACGAAGCCGAGATTGAAACGAGAGTCCTGCGAACGGTTACGGTTGGAGCAAGTAGCTTCAAAAGCCTCGAAGTATCTTGTGCGGAAAGGTTTGCCTGCAACCCCCAATGAGAAATCACCCCTTCGATGACTTTCCGCGGCTCCGCGAGATCAGCGCGAGACCAGGTGATAGCTTTTGATGCCACCAACCCAAGCGGGGGCACCGCATCGATGTGCGGAAAGGCGACAGCGTGCCCAATACCGACATTGGAAATAGCCAAGTCGCCCTTTAACCAACCTATTAGAGCATGCTTCGAAGCGATAGCTTGCTCATATGGATTCTTGATTTCGTGATTCTGACCATAGCGGTCTTTCGAGAACCATCTTCCATTTACTACATCGATCCCACCGCCCTTCACTTCAATCACGACGATGCCTTTGCGCGGGTGGATTACGAGGAAATCGGCTTCGCCGTCACCTTCCCGCCCATTCCTGCGCGACTGCCACGCAACGTGATGGAGAACAACGTAGTCATCAGGCAATTGCCTCAAGCTGTCAGCGACCAGCCTTTCTGAATCTTCGATAGGAACGTCTGAGCCGAGTCCAAAATACTGTGCCATTGGTGCATTATTCGATGAATGAACGCAGTCTTCGCGACCTAGAAGGGTGTTTCAATGTCCGAAGTGCCTTTGCTTCGATTTGCCTTATCCGCTCTCTCGTAACGTGAAAAACCTGACCAATGCTTTCGAGCGTCTGTTCCTCGTTCCCATCTAGACCAAATCGCATTCTTAGAATCCGCTCTGCACGAGGAGAGAGCGTGGCCAATGCTGCCGAAAGATTCGCTCTCAGCTCTTGCTGCGCAACGATTTCGAAGGCCGTCTCAGCTTCGTCGTCAGATTTAAAATTGATTAAGGGATCGCCGTCCTCAGTTACTGGCGCGTCCGCTTCCAGACAATCGGTGGCTCGGAGGCGCCAAAGCAGCTTCGCTAGTCTTTCCCGATTGGCGCCGATGTAGTCTGCGAGTTCACCTAGGCTCGGCTCACGATTGAGCTCCAAAGCCAATTTCACTTTCTTACGTCGGACCCTCCTGATCGTCTCTTGAACGTGCACAGGCAGCCGGATCGTTCGTTCGCTATCATCCCGCGCTCGATGCATCCGTTGTTGTACCCACCAAGTCGCATAAGTCTTGAAGCGGAACCCCAGCTCGGGATCATACAGCTCGGTCGCATGAAGCAACCCCATCATACCTTCTTGAAAGAGATCATCCGCAGCTAGATGATGAACGTGACGCTCCTGTCGGGCGAGCTTGTAGACATACCGAATGTTGGTTTCCACAAACCTTGACTTGGCGGTTTCAGCGTCTCGCAGCACTCGGCCAACAAATCCAGGATCTGAGGATTCGTCGCTTTCCCTTACCTGACGAGCAAGTTGGATTTTCCTTCCGAGCTCTCGCTCTTCAATCTCGGTCAGATATCTCACACGTTTGGAGCTAATGAACTCATTGGGCTCTGTATCGGAGGCGTCCTCATCGCCCTCGTCATCTTCAACAATTCGAATAGGGCTTTGCCGGAGATGCTGTTCGACCCATTCACATTCAGGAATGGTGAGCTTGCGTCGGAGATACGCGCGATTGATATCAGCCCGCTGCAAATCACCTTCAGCACGCTCGGCGTCGGCAAGCAGTGCTTTGAGCACGCGCTCAACAAGATCAGTCCGAAAGAAAGAAGAAGCGGCTTCTTCGGCCGTGACGATGTCAGCCGGCGATGCGGCTGATTGAGCAAGTTCCTCAATCTCAATCAATCAGAATCCCTCCCCCAGCGCATTCTGGGATCAATGGGGGTGAACTGCAACCATGACGTGCCTTCGGCGGGATGGCACAAAGTCTATCTTTTCAAGCTGCGGGCACCACACGGGTGCTCAGCTATGCCAATAGGGAATCGAGGGGATTCCAAAAGACCGGGTTGCATCTTGGGGCGTAGTATCTAATTCTCAGGAATACGATACGGAAATTCGAGGCAAACGATGGGAAAACCTTCGAAATTCATCAAAGCATTTGCCTATTTGAGGACGTCCTCAGCGGCAAACATCGGGGAAGACAAGGACAGCGGCCGTAGGCAGCTCCAAGCCATCCAAGGGTTTGCAAAGCGGGCAGGCATTGAGCTGGTGAGCACCTACCACGACGAAGCCGTGAAGGGCTCTGATCCCATCGACACCCGCCCCGGCTTCGCTGAGATGCTCGAAGCGCTGGAGGCAGACGGCACTAAGACCATCATCGTTGAGACCGCTAATCGCTTCGCTCGTGATCTAATGGTTCAGGAGGTTGGCTTCGCGATGCTCAAGGCGCGCGGCTTTGACCTAATCGCCGCTGATAGCCCAACATCGTTCCTGGACGACACGCCCACCGCTCGGCTCATCAGGCAAGTGCTCGGCGCTATCTCCGAATTTGAGAAGGCCATGCTGGTGGCGAAGCTGAAGGGCGCTCGGGACCGCAAGCGGCGCTCGGGGGTGAAGGTGGAAGGCCGCAAGTCCATCGGAGAGGAAAAGCCCGAGACGGTTGAGCTTGCCCGTAAGCTGGCCCGCGCGAGACCCAAGGGAGGCAAACGGACCCTGAGAGAAATCGCTGCGGCGCTCGCTGAAGCGGGGCACACGACCAAGACGGGAAAGCCCTACGCCCCGACCGCGATCAAGCTGATGCTAGAGCGGCCTTTGCGTCCCATCGCGAACGCATCCCAATCGCCCGCCCGGTCAATCGCAAACATCCTAGAACGGGCTTGAACGGGAAACAGCAGACGGCTGCCGCTCAGCTAATCGGCAGCTAAGGGACTCTGGCTCCCGGTGGGGCCCCTCAGCCACGTTTTGGGCCCCCTGTTTTCCCAAAAAGTCGGGCTAAAGCCCTCGGCCTCTGCTCGGCTCACGCGAGCGGCGTGCTTCGCCAGAAGTACCGTGTTGGGCCCAACATGCCGGGGATCAATGGAAACAAGACGCCCTGCAGGAGCACTCTGCGCCGATGTCTCTAAGGGCCTCAGCGGAGTCCTCTGGTGAGCGCTATGGGCTACGTGCCGCCCCGCGCCTGGGCATAGCGTCAAAGGCACCCACGGACTTCCTAGAGTCCCACGGGGGCATTGTGGTCCAGCCCTTTTCAGCCTCAAAGCTAGTACAGCGGCCTATGCACATATATGGCCGCTTCGGTTCCCCCCCCAAACATTCGTTCCACGATATGGTAGGGCTGTGCGCCGGAGGGGGACAGGGGGCGATAATCCATAGCTAATAACAGAGACTGATAGATAGCTGGCTGGTGCATTGATGTTGACTGCATCAGAAGCCCGGCCTGCTTACATTTAGCTTTGGAACCACCCCAATATGGGCGCGGAATTGATGAGACAGGGTATCGGCGGTCAAGGCTTCCTTGCTGGCTTGGACGATCAAGCTGTCGTGGACTGGCATGCTGGGAACGCCCTTAGCCATCAGCTCTTGCATGGTGGCGATGATGACCTTGCTCTCAACGAACATCAGATCGGCCCACCCTCTGACCCGACCTCGGATTTCTCCACCCCAGCGCTCAAGGAGAGGGTGGCGCTGTAGAGCGCGCTTCTTGACCAAGGACATCGGGTAGGCCTTGGTGTCGAATGACTCTGGCGGGATTCCCTTCTTGTTCAAGCGCTCGCGGAAATCGCTAGTGAACTCCTTGGACCACCGTGTCAGCAAACTGCCGTTGCCGAATGACGCATTGATCCAGAATTTCGCAACCTGCCGATCAAGGTCCGTGGGCCCAAGGATGCCAGCGTAGGCATCCGCGTCGGCGTCGAGTTGCTGATCACACCAAGCATAGAAGATGGTGAGGTACGAGGACGAGATGTCAATCTCGACCACGCCTTCGCCGTCGATCCGCATCCCAAGTCGCGCCTCCCCACTTAGGTTCTGATAGCAGTAAGCTTGCGGGTAGGAATACAGCCGACCACCCTTATCCCATTTGTAGGTGTGAAGATTGCTCGCTTGGTGAAACTTCCTTACCCAACCAAGATGCCTCACCTTAACCTGTGGGTGCGTGAGCTTGTGCTGAGCGAAGAAGGAATTGAACTGAACCACCTGTGCGCGGAGTTGCTGCACTTTCTCGGTGTTCGGCGTCTTGTACGATGGCGAGGTTAGCTGCACCAGCTCTGAAGGCATCACTTCGTCGAATTGGAAACACTGCCGCACGTTCGCTGGTGTAACGCCATGGGCTTCGCACGCAGCGAGAAGCAGAGATGTTGCCCTGTAGCGGGTGAGCTTTCCAACCATCGGCCCCGGATTGTCGAACTGATATGAGCCCGGATACCCCGGCTTGTGCTCCACTAGCCCTGCCTCGGTGAAAGCTTGGCGCACCGCGTCGAACATGCGCCACTTGACGTATTGGCCCGTGTACGCCTCTTTCTTGAGTGAGCACCTCAACCAGCCCTCACTTTGATCCGCTTCACTCGCGGCCAGCAGATCAGCGATGAACGCCCCCACGGCGTGGGCATAGTCAACCAAGGTCTTGTCTCGGGCGTATGCTTTACCCTTTGCTGCCTGCGGCCTCGGGTAGCGCTTCGCCAAGTCGCTCATAAGTCCGAGAGCCGAGGGACTATCAGGCGCTGCCCGAAGGGTCGCTAACGGCGCCCTATCGAGCGCCTCGCGTTCCTCCTTTGGAGTCTTCGGCTCCCATGCGGTGCGCTCGGTCAGCGGGCTGTATTCAGCATTGTCGGTCATTCTGCTTGCATCTGCTCTGTTACCCGCCCCGCGCGAGTTTCGACAATTTTGCGGGTCCGATGGAGCGGAACCACCGGATATCATCAAAGGCTGACCTATCGACAATCGCTACCTGATCGCTCGATTGGAATGCGTGAGACCACGCATCGGAAAGAATCCTTCTAATTTCGTTCAGTCGGCTTCGCCGCAATGACATTAACGGCGTCTCGAAACCTACCTTCAATGTCGTCATGTGCGCGGCGTCCACGTCTGCCTCTATCGATTATTTCAAAGATGTCGTTGAGAACTGACTGCGCCGCTTCGATTTGCTTCAGCGTCTTTGGCTCGCCGCCCATGTGTCACCCTAAGTATTCCTGCCGTGCCGCGTGTACGCTTTGTTGCCCCCAAGTGGCCGGACACGCGACCTTTCCGGCGAGGGGTTGCACGTTCAATCCAGCTTGTAGCGCGGGAATTTCTTGAGAGCTTCCGCCATGGCCACCGCAGTCGGCGGGCCATATTTCCGCCCCTCAGTTGCCTGCGTGTGCCCTGTGATAGCGTCGTTCATTTTCTCCGCCATCCCAATTTCATCACCCGTCCTCTTGAAGAGATGGCGCCAAGCATGGTTGGGGCTGAGTTCGGGATCATCAACACCCAATCCACGAACCCATGTTCCAAGGTGAGCGCGAGCAGTGTCGGCGCGAGAGCGTGACGGCTTCAAGGGGTCGTTACTTTTCTTCTGGGGCGTCTTGTCATTGTAGAACAGCGCCCCCTTCCCAACCTGCTGCACCATTTCAATGAAGCCCTGATCGATTAGGTGTTCATAGATTGGCACAACTCGCGGCTTGCCTGTCTTGAGCGTACCCGCCTCGGGGGTTAGCTTCATCACATAGAAGCCATTGCGGTCCTCAATGTCGCTGCCCCGCAACTGAGTGATTTCGCCTGAGCGCGCGCCCGAGTACGCACACAGCCATGGCACCCAACGGCGCGTCCTCTCGGCTGGGGTGTCAGGCTTTTGATATGCAAGGCTGGCTTTCAGAATGATCTTGGCCTCTGCCTTGGTGAAGCTGCGGCCGTCCTCGCGCGTCTGCACTTTTCGGGGAACGTCAACCTTGACTTCCTTGAAGGGATTCTGGCGAACGTGCTTGTGCTCGCGCGCCCAACTAAACACACGACGGGAAGCTGAAAGCCAAATCTCCCGGACCGTGATAGCCGTACGCTCCTCTGTGATTAGACCATGCACCCACTTGCGCGCAGCGTCTTCGGTGATCCCATCCGCCCCCACCTCAGCAAACTCACGTTGCATTTCGAGGAATACGGCTCGCCAGCGTGACACCGTATTTGGTGCGGGCTTTGTCGCAACAACGAAAGCTTCGAACAATTCCCAACAACTGACGCCTGAGCCGCGCACGGGTCCATCCGTGAACTGCGGAAAGCTGTCAGGGGCGTCATCGCGTGAGTAGTCGCCGTTCGCGCGCCTCTCCAGCAACATTATGGCGAGCAGGAGATTGTCGCTAACGGCATCGACAAAGAGCGCATAGGCGTTGGCGTTTAGCGTCTTGCCTTCGCTCGCAAGAAATGTCGCCACACGCGCCAACTCCGCAACCCGCGGCCTCACCGCTTCGCGAACCTCGGGCTCTTTCTGCCACTCCCAGTGGGGATCGGCCTTGGGGTTATCGTGGTAGCTTTCGGGTGCCTCGGGATAGATCACGTCCCACACGAGGTGATCGCCCGTTTCCTTCCAGCGCTTAGCCGGTCCGGGGTCCTGCTCGTGCTGCTTCACGAACCACAAGTACCAGCGGCCCGCGAGAGCGATTGCGTTTAGCCTCGTGAGTGGTTGACCCTCGCCGTTCCGTTGGGCCCGCAGGGTCGCGATGCGAGTTTCAACCTCTGCTTCCCACTCGCCAAGTCGGGCCTTAGCTTCGTGCTTAGGTGTGCCGGCCGCGAGCTTGAGATGAGCTTCACGCTTGGTCCCGTAGAGTCGTTGGTAGTCCTGGCGGACATCCTCGGGGATGCCTTTGCGAGCAAACCACCGACCATCAGCACTTCGATTCAACGCAACCATTCGCAACGCCATTTGTATCGCCTTTTGTATTTTGGCGACGCAAATCCGCGAGGTCTATCAATAAGATGCTGAGACTGCGGGGTTATCCGCAACACTGGTACAGTTGGGTGGGCTCGAACCACCGACCTCCTGTTCCACAGACAGGCGCTCTAACCAACTGAGCTACAACTGCATCCTTGCGAGCCGCGCCTTGGGGGCTGCCTGAAAAGGCCTGACGCCGAGGGGGCTGGACGGGGCGGAAACTAGGTGCAACGGCTCCGTTTGGCAAGGCCGCTGCCGGGCTAAAATCCGGCCGAAATCACGTTATTCCAGAACAAAACCCGGGCGCTGGGCCCGGGTTTCTTAACTTGAACGCTCCGTGCCCTATCAGGCGGCGGGCTTGTAGAACTTGGCGGCCGAGGCCTTGATCGGCTCGGCGGTCTCGGCGGCGATACGCTGGGTCAGCTCGACCAGCTCCTTGGCCTGGGCCTGGAAGGTCTCGAGCTGGCTGCGGGCGTGGCCGCTCCACAGCGAAAACGCGTCCGACGGGGACTTGGCGCCGAGCAGCTCCTGGGCGAAGTCCAGCGAGGCCGAGCTGTTGGCCTTCATGAACTCGACCAGCTTGGCGGTGTACTCGCTCGCGCCCTTGTTGGCGGAGGTGAACACGGCCTCGACGGTGCCGTTGTGGGTCTCGGCCGCGTCCTTGAACTTGGCGTAGCTCTCGCGGGCCTGCGACACGCCCTTCTCGGCGAACGCACGCATCTGCTCAGGAACCTCGAACGGAATGATCGAGGCAGAAAACGGATCAGTCGCACCTGTCATGGTTGGTCCCTCACGCTAATCTTGAAAAAATGGAGTGAGCCTTACGGCGCGCCCGCCGGCCAACCGGGGCCTTCGTTGGCGGGTACGAAGACTGGAAACGCGAAACAAACAACGGCTCGCCCAGCGCCCAGCATTGTGGCTGCCTAACATGTCAACATTGTGCAGCGCAACGCGTCAGGCGGGTGCAACGCGAAATTTAATCCCGGGGAGGGTGAGGTTCCCCCGAGGGGGAACCGGGGGTTGAGGTAGTGGGGTGAGGGATAGCCGCATTCTGCGCGACCTGAGCGCGCGCCTCGTCCTTCGAGACGACCGCTTTCAGCGGTCTCCTCAGGATGAGGCTCAGCGGCATCGGCGCGCGTCGAAACTGCGGCCACGCAACCCGGTCCTCATCCTCAGGGCCCGCCAAAGGCGGGCGTCTCGAAGGATGGCCACGGGGAAATTGCCGCCATATCCGATTGCCCTGCCCCCTCCAGGGAGGGTGGACACCGCGTCCCCCGGCGAATCCTGCGGATGCCGCGACCACGCGGCTTGCGGGGGTGGCTGGATTAAGGTTATCGCGGCTTTGGGGCCCTCTTCCCTCACCCGCCCCGTGGACCTGCCCGCGCCCGCGCGCGATACTAACCCTTTCTTAAGGCTGCCATTCCGGCAGCCGCACGAAGAGACGCCTGAAGCGCGAGATACAAGCCGGTTGGATGAGTAGTTCGGATTTCCAGTTGCGAGGTGTCGGCGATCCGCGGCTGGCCGTGCATGCGACCTCCCAGCTCGCGACGTGGCTCTGGTCGGTGGACGGCGCCCGCGTGCTGTGGGCGAATCCGGTCGGCGCGAGGCTGTTCGGCGCGGCCAATGCCGCGGCGCTGGCGCAGAAGACTTTTGGCCCCGCCGACAGCCATCGCCGACAGGTGGTGCGGCTGGCCCGCCGGCTGCCGGCGAATGGCGCCGCCCGGCTGGAGCGGCTGCAAGGCTTCGGCGCCCGGCTCGGCACCCTCATGACCTGCGCCTGCGCGCGGCTCGACTTTGCCGACGGCAGCCACGCCATCCTTGTCACCGCGATGGATCCGGCGGCGCGCCCGATGCCGCTGGTCGAGCGCCTGCTCCGTCTCGTCGACGGTGCGACGGTGCCGATGGCGGCATTCGCGCCGGACGGACTGTTCGTCGGCGCCAGCGAAGCTGCCCGCCGCCTGCTCGGCTTCCGCGATCTCGGCGAAGCCGGCCTCGAACAGGCCCGCAGCACCGCCATGGCCTCAGGCCGCGCCGAGACGCCGATCGGCATCGGCCAGATGGTGCTGCAGCGGGTCGGCCGCGGCGCCGATGTCGGCCTGGTCGCGCTGATCGAGCCGGCGCCTGCGCCGGTAGCCGCAAGTGAACCTGCGGAGGAGACTGCGCACGACGAGACTGTTCAAGCTGCGCCGGAGACCGCGCCTGTGGCCGCGCCGGCCGAGCCCGCGGCCGCCGTGCCGGAGCAGGTCGAGCCTGCGCCGCCGGCCGAGGCCGCATCCGGCATCGCGCTGTTCGACGCTTTTGCCGAGCCCGCCGAGACGGCCGCCGTGAGCGACATTGAAACGCTCCTGCCGGCCGAGCCGATCGCGCCTGCGCCGGCAGAAGAGATCGTGCCGGTCCAGCACGCCGCGCAGGACGCCGCCGAGGCGGCGGTTCAGGACACGCCCGCCGACACCATCGAAACCGCGCAAAACTCTACGGTTGAAAACCCGCACCCAGCCATTGTGCCGCCGCAGGCCGCGCCCATCACATCGGGCATGGTCGAGCCGCCGCCGGGCCCCGCAGCGCCACCGCGCCAGCATCCGTTGCGCTTCCTCTGGCAGATGGATGCGCAGGGCCGCTTCGTGCTCGGCTCGGACGAATTCATCCGCCTGATGGGCGCGCACACCGCCGCCGGCTTCGGCCGGCCCTGGCACGAGATCGCCGCGGAATTTTCGCTCGACCCCGAAGGACGCGTCGCGCAGGCGCTGCAAAGCCACGACACCTGGGCCGGCATCACCGTGAACTGGCCGGCCGACGGCGGCGAACATCTGCCGGTCGAGCTCGCGGGCCTGCCGGTCTACGACCACGATCGCAATTTTGCAGGCTTCCGCGGCTTTGGCGTCTGCCGCGATCTCGACGGCCTCAACCGGCTCGACGCGCTGCGCCGCTACGAGTTGTTCGTCGAGCCGCATAGCCCGCAAGAGCCGCCCGCCGACATCGTCGCGCCCGAACCTGAGCCCGACCCCGAGCCGGTGGCAGAGGCCCCGCCTCCGCCGGAAGAGCCGCCTGCGCCCGAGCCTGAACCGACACCAGAACCTGAACTGCCCGAACCCACACGAGACGCGAATTCACACCCAACCGATTTGGAAACATCAGTGGAAACGCCTCCCAATGTCGTGCCGTTCCGCACCCCCGGCGATACCCGTCCACCGACGCTGACGCCGGTCGAGAACAGCGCGTTCAACGAGCTCGCGCGGCAATTGTCCGAACGGCTCGAGCGCGAACGCGAAAGCATCGCTGCCAACGCGGCCGAGCCGCCGGCCGTGGAGAGTGCAGCCGAACCGCTGCCGCCCGAGCCGCAGCCCGAGCACGAGCCTGTGCACGCGCCGGCTGAATGGCTGACCGAGCCGGCGCCGCCGCCGCGCGGCACCAGCCTGCGTGACCGCACTTTGCTCGACCTGCTGCCGACGGGCATTTTGATCTATCGCCTCGACCGCCTGCTCTACGCCAACCCCGCGTTCCTCGCGCGCATGGGCCATGCCAGCCTGCATGCGCTGGAGAACGCCGGCGGGCTCGATGCGCTCTATGTCGAAATGGGCGTGTCCTCCGCCAGCAGCACGTCGCAGGCCGGCACGCCGGTGACGATCAGCGCGACGCTTCCCAATGGCGAAACGCCGCTGCCGACCACCGAGGCGCATCTGCACACCATCGACTGGGACGGCGACAGCGCGCTTGCGCTGATCTGCGCGCTGCCGGCCGCGCCAGCCGCGCCCGCGGTCGTCGCGCCGCCCGTCGCCGCCGAGCCGATCATCCCTGAGTCCTTCCCCTACGCGCCCGATCTCGAGCCTGCGGCCGGCGATGCCGACGCCGAAGATCTCGCCGCGATCCTCGACACCACGGCCGAGGGCATCGTGATGTTCGATGCCGAAGGCAACATCCACGCCTGCAACCGCAGCGCCGAGGCGCTGTTCGGCTATGACGGGCAGACGCTGCTCGAGCAGAACCTCGTGACGCTGTTCGCGCCGGAGAGCCAGCAGGTCGTCGCCGACTATCTCGACAGCGTGAAGAGCCAGGACATCGCGAGCCTGCTCGACCACGGCCGCGAGGTCTTGGGCCGCGAGAGGAAGGGCGGCGTCATTCCGCTCGCCATGATCATGGGCCGCACGCGGCCGGACGGCCCGAACTTCTTCGCCGTGTTCCGCGATCTCTCGCATGCCAAGAAGGGCGAGAGCGAGCTGTCGCAGGCCCGCCGTCTCGCCGACGGCGCCGCCAACGCCAAGGCCGACATGCTGGCGCGGATCAGCCACGAGATCCGCACGCCGCTCAACGCCATCATCGGCTTTGCGGAAGTGATGATCTCCGAACGCTTCGGCACGCTCGGCAACGAGCGCTACGGCGAGTACATGAAGGACATCCGCGCCTCCGGCGAGCGCGTCATCACCATCATCGACGATCTCCTGGAACTGTCGCGGATCGAGACCGGCAAGCTCGACCTGACCTTCGCCAACCTCAACCTCAACGATCTCGTCGAAGCCTGCGTCGTGGTGATGCAGCCGCAGGCCAACCGCGAGCGCATCATCATCCGCACCTCGCTCGCGCACGCGCTGCCGCAGGTGACGGCGGACGCGCGCGCGATGCGGCAGATCACCATGAACCTGATCTCGAACTCGATCCGGCTCGCCAGCGCCGGCGGCCAGGTCATCGTCTCCACCGCGCTGACCGACCGCGGCGAGATCGCACTGCGCATCCGCGACACCGGCCACGGCCTCAGCGAGCGCGAGCTCGCCGCCGCGATGGAGCCGTTCCGCACCCCGCCGCCCGGCGATGCCGCCGACAATTCGGCGCTGAGCCTGTCGCTGACCAAGGCGCTGGTCGAAGCCAACCGCGCCCAGTTCAACATCAAGAGCGCGGGGAATTCCGGCACACTGATCGAAGTGGTGTTCGCGCCCGTCGTAGCGGGGGCATAAGCGGCCGCAAACAACTGCCGTCATGCCCGGGCTTGTCCCGGGCATCCACGTTCTTCTTGCCGCGGACAAGACGTGGATGGCCGGGTCAAGCCCGGCCATGACGACGAGGAAAGATTGGCGCGCCGGAACTCGAACCCTACGCCGCGCGCACCGTATCCAGGAACTTGCTGACCTCGAACTTCAGCCGGTTGCTGTCGTTGGACAGCGACTGCGCCGCCGAGAGCACCTGCGAGGAGGCTGAGCCGGTCTCGGTCGCGCCCTGGCGCACGCTGCTGATATTGGCGCTGACCTCGCTGGTGCCGGCGGCCGCGCTCTGGACGTTGCGCGAGATCTCGCTGGTCGCCGCGCCCTGCTCTTCCACCGCGGCGGCGATGGTGGAGGAGATCTCGGACAGGCGCTCGATGGTGCCGCCGATGGTCTTGATCGCGCCGACAGAGTCCTGGGTCGCGACCTGGATGCTGGAGATCTGCTGGCCGATGTCGCCGGTGGCCTTCGCGGTCTGCTCGGCCAGCGCCTTCACTTCCGACGCCACCACGGCAAAGCCGCGTCCGGCCTCGCCGGCGCGCGCGGCCTCGATGGTGGCGTTCAGCGCCAGCAGATTGGTCTGGCCCGCGATCGCGTTGATCAGCTCGACCACGTCGCCGATGCGCGCGGCGGCACGCGACAATTCGCTGACGCGATCGTTGGTGTGGCCGGCCTGGTTGACGGCCTCGCCGGCGATACGCGCGGAATCCTGCACCTGGCGGCTGATCTCGTTGACCGACGCCGTCAGCTCCTCCGCCGCGGAGGCCACCGACTGCACGTTGGCCGCCGCCTCTTCCGATGCGGCTTCGACCAGCGTGGCGAGCTCGGTGGAGCGGCCGGCGGTCGTGGTCAGCGAGGTCGCGGAGGCCTCGAGCTCGGTCGCGGCCGAAGACACGGTCTCGACGATCTCGCCAATGGCGCCTTCGAAATCATCGGCCATCCTGATCATGTCGGCGCGGCGGCGCTCGGCGGCGATCTTGTCCTGGCGGATCTTCTCCTCGGCTTCCTCCTGCGCCTTGCGTTCCGCGTTGATCTTGAAGGTCTCGACCGCTTGCGCGATCTCGCCGATCTCGTCCGGACGGCCGAGCCCGGGCAGCACGACGGCGAAATTGCCGTTGGCGAGCTCGATCATCGCCGCACGCATCGCGGACAGCGGCTTCGACACCGAACGGCCGATGAAGATGCCGAGGCCGAGCACGCACGCCGCGATCAGGCCGATCGCAACCGCGATCCAGGACTGGATGTTGGCGCGCTCGGCATCGTTGAGCCGGTCCGCCTCAATGCGGATGGCCTCGACGGATGTCGAGACCTGCTCGATCACAGGCTCGACCGCGGAGAAGGCTTCGGACATGCCCTTCAGCTCAGTCGCCAGCTTCAGCGCGGTCTCCAGCCAGGCCGAGAAGTCGCGCTGGTAGTCGGCGAGCTTCTGGCGCAGCTCGGCCTTGGCGCCATCGGGGATCTCGGCCGCACCGACGCCGGCCGCAAATTCGGAGGCGCGCTTCTTCATGTCCTCGCCGTATTTGGCGTCGCGGCGCAGCATGAAGTCCTTCTCATGCCGGCGCATCATCAGCATGGTCACCTTGAGCGGCGCATTCTGGAGCTGGTCGACCTGGCTCTCGATGCCGTGGACGGAGGCGCGCAGGCGGCCTTCGAGGCCGGACTTCTCGTCGAGGCCGAGCCGCTGCCGTTCCTCGACCACCGCGGCGAAACGCGCCTGGTAGGTCTTCAGCGATGCGTTCATCGCGTCGATCTTCTGCGCCAGCTCTGGCTTGCCGATGGCCGCGATCTTGCCGCGGAGCGACTCGATGTCGAGCGCGACCTGCCTGCCGATCTCCATCTGGCGCTGCGCCTTCGCGGGATCACTGCGCAGCAGGAAATCCTTTTCGGCGCGGCGCGCCTCGAGCAGCTCGATCGCGATCCTGTTATTCAGCTCGAACACGGTGCGCGCGTCCTCGGCTGCATCGCGATAGACGCCCATCGCGCGCTCGCCGTAGAGATGGATGCCGCCGATCAGGACGACACCGATGACGCCAATGACGCCGATTGCAGTGATCTTGTGCGTGAGCCTGAGGGAGAAAAGCCGCATCGTGATCTCAAATCCGTTGGTGGCCAATGCGGTTGATGAGACGCTAACGTCTAAAAGCTTCCGTTAATTTGCGGGCACGTATTAATACGTGTATTTTGTCATAATACACGTTCTTGTGCACGCTGATGTGCATATGCGGCCACTATTCGCGCCGTGCGGGATCACCGAACCAACGCGACGCGGCCTGCGCGGCTTCGTTCTGGTCCGGCGCGCCTTCACTGGCCCAGGCGACAAAGCCATCGGGGCGGATCAGCACGGCACTCAGACCCAACCGATCTCTCGCCTCGCCCGCGACATAGGAGATCCGATCGCTCCAGCGGCTCGCAAGTGTCCGAAGCGATCCGCGCGCGTCGAAGTCCAGCAGCAGTCCCTTCGCCGTCCGGAGAAGCTCTCCGGTCGTCGCGCCGTCGTGCCATTCGAATTCGGGAACGCTGCGGCCAATGAGCGGATGGCCGCCGCCGAGATCGTAGCGCAGCGAGGCGCCGCGCGTGCGTTCGGCGAAATAGGTTGCGCCATCGCGAGTGGCAATGAGATCGCGCATGATGGCCTGGAGCGCGCGCGTGCTCGGCGTCGGCCGCATGATCGCGACCTGCGCACGCGACCAGTCGAGCACCTGCGCGCCGACCGGATGCCTCTCGCCAGAATACGTATCGAGCAGGTCGTCCGGTGCGTGACCGCAGATCGTCGCGGCCAGCTTCCAGCCGAGGTTCATCGCATCGCCGAGGCCGAGATTGAGGCCCTGCCCGCCCAGCGGCGAATGGGTGTGCGCGGCATCGCCCGCGAGCAGCACCCGCCCCTTGCGATAGGCCGTCACCTGACGCGCCCGATCCGTCCAGGTAGTGGCGAGCCGAAGCGCGGCGATCGTGACGTCGGTGCAGGAGACACGCCGCAGCACGCTTTGCACATGCTCCATCGTGATCGGCGCGGTGCGGTGGAACGCGCCGCCGTCGAAGTCGACCATCGCGATCGTGCCTGACGGCGCGTAGGTGTACATGCCCGTCGGCGTGTAGTTGCGGCCGGGGACGAGCTTCTCCGGATCGGCCAGCTCGACCTCGATGGAATAGCCGGTGAATTCGGGATCGGTGCCGACGAAGTCGAAACCGCACGCCTTGCGCACCGTGCTGCGGCCGCCGTCGCAGCCGACCAGCCAGCGCCCGCGAAACGTCTCGCCGGCCGCCTGCACGGTCACACCGTCGTCCGAAGCGTAGATGGCGGAAACGCCGAAGCCGCGCCTGATGCCGGCGCCGAGGCTTGATGCGCGCGCTGCCAAGACGGTTTCGAGCGTGGCCATGTCGACCGCGACGCCAGCATCGGCCGGCGTCGGCAGACGCCAGGGCCACTTCGCGGCATCGACGTCATCCTGATAGAACTGGATACCGGCGAAATGACCGGCGGACTTGCGCGTCTGCTGCATCCAGTGCGCGGCGTTCCGGATCGCGCCCGACTTGGCACGCTGCGCGGCCAGAATCTCGTGCAGCAAGCCGCGCCGGTGAAAGGCCTCGGTTGTCGGGATCGAAAGGCCACGCAGGCCGAACGGCAGCTGCTTCAGCAGAGAATGCGGGTCCGGTGCCTGCTCCAGCACCAGCACGGAGAGGCCGGCGAGCCGGAGCTCGCAGGCGAGAAACAGGCCGACAGGGCCGGCACCGGCGATGACGACGTCGTAGATATCGGTGGATCGGGTTTGCATGAGACGCTCCTCGGGTCGATGTTCGACCGGAGCGTTCCCAGAGCTTCGAGGATCACACGGACGAACGATTGAGCGCCCAGATGGCGCCCGCTGTTCGTCGTGGGGATCTCGTGCACAAGGCCAAAGACCAGAGCTTCCGTTACCAGAAGGACTTGGGCTTACCAGACCAAGTCTGCCTTTTCCGACACGGGCTATATAGTTTCGCCGCGATCGGTGCGCAACGAAAAAGGGCACGTCTCACGCCGTGCCCTTCCGCATTCAGATCGGTTCGGATCAGCTGTAGATCTCGAACAGGCCGGCGCCGCCCTGGCCGCCGCCGATGCACATGGTCACGACGCCCCACTTCGCCTTGCGCCGCGCGCCTTCCTGCAGCAGATGGCCGGTGAGACGGGCGCCGGTCATGCCGAAGGGATGGCCGATCGCGATCGAGCCGCCATTGACGTTGTACTTGGCGGGGTCGATGCCGAGCTTGTCGCGCGAATAGAGGCACTGGCTGGCGAAGGCCTCGTTGAGCTCCCACAGATCGATGTCGTCGATCTTGAGGCCGGTGCGCTTCAAGAGCTTCGGGATCGCGAAGACGGGGCCGATGCCCATCTCGTCGGGCTCGCAGCCCGCGGTCGCCCAGGCGACGAAGCGGCCGAGCGGCTTGAGGCCGCGCTTCTCGGCGTCCTTGGCTTCCATCAGCACCACGGCGGCCGCGCCGTCCGAGAGCTGGCTGGCATTGCCCGCGGTGACGAACTTGCCGGGGCCCTTCACCGGCTCGAGCTTTGCCAGTCCTTCCAGCGTCGTCTCGGGGCGGTTGCATTCGTCGCGATCGACGACGTAGTCGACGATGCTCTCGGCCTTGGTCTGCTTGTCGACGACCTTCATCTTGGTCTTCATCGGGACGATCTCGTCCTTGTACTTGCCCGCCTGCTGGGACGCGGCCATGCGGCGCTGCGATTCCAGCGAGAACTCGTCCTGGTATTCGCGGCTGAGCTTGTAGCGCTCGGCGACGATGTCGGCGGTGTCGATCATCGCCATGAAGATGTCGGGCGCGACCTTGAGCAGCTCGGGATCGATCGACTCCTTCGGCGTGCCGCCGCCGGGCATCGAAATGCTCTCGACGCCGCCGGCGACGATGCAGTCGGCGCCGTCGGAGCGGATCGAGTTGGCGGCCATCGCGATGGTCTGAAGGCCGGAGGAGCAGAAGCGGTTCACCGAGACACCGGCGGTGGTCTTCGGCAGGCCGGCGAGCAGCGCGGCCTGGCGGCCGATGTTCGGCGCGCCATGGGCGCAATTGCCGAGATAGCAGTCCTCGACATAGTCCTTCTCGACGCCGGCACGATCGACCGCGTGCTTGATGGCGTGGGCCGCGAGCGACATCGGCGGCGTGATGTTGAACCCGCCGCGGCCGGATTTTGCGAGGCCCGTGCGCGCATAGGAAACGATGACGGCTTCACGCATTGTTCTCTCCCTTTTTCGAACGTTTTGAACGGAGCGTCCTGGCCGCCATTGGTACACAAAGTTTGGAGGCCCGGGGAGAAATAAAGCGGGGCGCGGCATCAACAAAAACGCCGCCCTTGCGATCAAGGGCGGCGTTGTTCCGCATGTCGGAATATATGATGTCCGTCATTCCGTGGCGTGCGCCGCTATCCGCTCGTCATGCCCGGGCTTGTCCCGGGCATCCACGTTCTTCGCGCTGCCAGCAAGACGTGGATGGCCGGGACATAGGCGAGCGAAGCGACGCCGTCCTTTGGACGGCTATGCCCGGCCATGACGCAAGAGGAGGGAGCGCGGATTAGAACGTCAGCGCCTTCACCTGCTTGACCTGCGGCAGGGCCTGCACCTTGGCAAGCACGTCCGCCGGCACCTTGCCGTCGACCTCGACCAGCGCGATGGCATCACCGCCCTGCTCGACGCGGCCGAGATGGAAGGTCGCGATGTTGATCTTGGCGTCACCCAAGAGGCCGGCGAAACTGCCGATGAAGCCCGGCTTGTCCTCGTTGGTGATGTAGATCATCGACTTGCCGAACTCGGCGTCGACGCGGATGCCCTTGATGTCGACGAGGCGCGGCTTGCCGTCATGATAGACGGTGCCGGAGACCGAGCGCTCCTGGCGTTCGGTCGCGACCGTGACGGTGATCAGGCTCTCATAGTCGCTCTGGGCAGCACGCACGATCTCGTCCACCACCATGCCGCGCTCCTTGGCGACGACGGGCGCGGACACCACGTTGACTTCGCCCAGCATCGGCCGCAGCAGGCCGGACAGCACGGCCGAGGTGATCGCCTTGATCTTCATCTCGGCGACGTGGCCCTCATAGGTGATCTCGACCTTGAGGATGCCGGATTCAGTGAGCTGGCCGGCGAACGAGCCGAGCTTCTCGGCGAGCGCGATGAACGGCTTCAGCTTCGGCGCTTCTTCCGCGGTGATCGAGGGGAAGTTGACCGCGTTCGAGATCGCACCGGTGAGCAGGTAGTCCGACATCTGCTCGGCGACCTGCAGCGCGACGTTCTCCTGCGCTTCCGTGGTGGAGGCGCCGAGATGCGGGGTGCAGATCACGTTGGGATGACCGAACAGCACGTTGGTGTTCGCGGGCTCCTCGACGAAGACGTCGAAGGCGGCGCCGGCGATGTGCTTGGAGTTGAGCGCATCGACCACGGCCTTCTCGTCCACGAGACCGCCGCGGGCGCAGTTGATCAGGCGCACGCCCTTCTTCATCTTGGCGATCGCGGCTGCGTCGATGATGTTCTTGGTCTTCTCGGTGAGCGGGGTGTGCAGCGTGATGAAATCGGCGCGCTTGAGCAGGTCATCGAGATCGACCTTCTCGACGCCGATGTCCTTGGCGCGCTCCGGCGACAGGAACGGATCGAACGCGACGACCTTCATGCGCAGGCCGAGCGCGCGGTCGGCGACGATCGAACCGATATTGCCGCAACCGACGACGCCCAGCACCTTGCCGGTGATCTCGACGCCCATGAAGCGGTTCTTCTCCCACTTGCCGGCCTGGGTCGAGGCGTCGGCCTGCGGGATCTCGCGGGCGAGCGCCAGCATCAGCGTAATCGCATGCTCGGCGGTCGTGATCGAATTGCCGAACGGCGTGTTCATCACGATGATGCCCTTGGCCGTCGCGGCGGGGATCTCGACATTGTCCACGCCGATGCCGGCGCGGCCGATCACCTTGAGGTTGGTCGCCTTCTCCAGGATCTTGGCGGTCGCCTTGGTCGCGGAGCGGATCGCAAGGCCGTCGTAATTGCCGATGATCTCGGCGAGCTTGTCCTTGTCCTTGCCGAGGTTGGGCTGGAAGTCGACCTCGACGCCGCGATCCTTGAAGATCTGCACGGCAGCGGGAGAGAGCGCGTCGGAAATGAGAACTTTGGGTTTGGTCATGGGGATGATCCGTGGTGCGAGCTGCATTTACGGAACGTCATCCGCGGGCTTAACCCGCGGATCCATCTCTCTTGATCGATGGATGGCCGGGTCAAGCCCGGCCATGACGAGAACGAGTTGGAACGCGTTACGCCGCCTTGGCGAGCTGCGCCTTGGTCTCGGCGAAGGCCCAGTCGATCCACTGCGTCAGGATCTCGACGTCCTTGGCTTCGACGGTGGCGCCGCACCAGATGCGCAGGCCGGCCGGCGCGTCGCGGTAATAGGCGAAGTCGTAGCCGGCGCCTTCCTTCTCGATCAGCGCGACCAGCTTCTTGGAGAACTCCGCCTGCGCGTCGTCCGAGAGCGAGGTGATCGCGGGATCGGTGAACTTCAGGCACACCGAGGTGTTGGAACGGATCGCGGCGTCCTTGGCGAGGAAGTCGATCCAAGGCGTCTTCGCCTTCCAGTCGGCGAGCACCTTGGTGTTGGCGTCGGCGCGCGCGATCAGCGCCTTGAGGCCGCCGATCGACTTGGCCCAGTTCAGCGCATCGAGATAGTCCTCGACGCAGAGCATCGACGGCGTGTTGATGGTCTCGCCGACGAAGATGCCTTCGTTGATCTTGCCGCCCTTGGTCATGCGGAAGATCTTCGGCAGCGGCCAGGCCGGCTTGTAGGTCTCGAGCCGCTCCACCGCGCGGGGCGACAGGATCAGCATGCCATGCGCGGCTTCGCCGCCGAGCGCCTTCTGCCAGGAGAAGGTGACGACGTCGAGCTTGGCCCAGTCGAGCGGCTGCGCGAACGCGGCAGACGTCGCGTCGCAGATGGTCAGGCCTTCGCGGGTCGCGCTGATCCAGTCGGCGTTCGGCACGCGCACGCCCGAGGTGGTGCCGTTCCAGGTAAAGACGACGTCGCTCTTGGGATCGACCTTCGAGAGGTCGGGAATCTCACCGTAAGCCGCGTTGAGCTTGGTGACGTCCTTGAGCTTCAATTCCTTGACGATGTCGCTGACCCAGCCTTCGCCGAAGGATTCCCAGGCGAGCGTGGTGACGGGCCGCGCACCGAGGAGCGACCACAGCGCCATCTCGACCGCGCCGGTATCGGAGGCCGGCACGATGCCGATGCGATAATCGGCCGGCACTTCAAGTACTTCGCGCGTCAGATCGATCGCGAGCTTGAGCTTGGTCTTGCCGACCTTCGCGCGATGCGAACGGCCGAGGGCTGCGTCCTTGAGATTTTGGGCGTTCCAGCCGGGGCGCTTGGCGCAGGGGCCGGAGGAGAAATGCGGCACGTTCGGCCGCGAAGCGGGCTTCGCTACAGTCATGATCTACCCTTCCAGATAGTAAGCCTCCCGTTGGGGGGAGGTGTCCCGCCGCGGCTGATACGGGAAACGGGAAGAGTCGTCAAGAAAGTTCAGGAGCCTCACGGGGGAGTGATGGTTCATCCGGCGCGATACCGGGGGCCTCAACCGGGGCGAGCGCATTCAGCAAGTCCGTGGCATCGCTGATCAATTGCGCCGCACGGCGCCGACTGCCGACTTTCAAAATGCATTTGTCGTTGGCCTGCACAACGTAGTCGTTGCCGACCTTGATCATGGAATAGCTTGTCATCGAAATCCCCGAACCGACCGAGCCCGGTTACCCGACGCTGCGTAGCACTGTTCGTTCCGGCGGGAACGTGAACGACGGCTGGGTAGTTTATCAGCTCTTAAGATGAACGAATGCGCGATCCGATTTCGCTGATCAAGCAACGCGCGATGCGCGCTGCCTCAAAAGCGGACAGTCATGCCGACATGACTGGCAGTGAATCCGAGCCGCGTGTAGAAGCGCTGCGCGTCAACCCTGCTCGCATGCGTCAGTAGCTCGACCAGGATGCAACCGCGCGCCTTCGCTTCGCTTACCGCCCATTGCACCAATTGCTCGCCGATGCCGCGGCTGCGGCAATCGGAGGCAACGCGCACGTCTTCGAGCAGTCCGCGAATGCCGCCTTGCGAGCTGATGCCGGGCAGAACGGCGAGTTGCAGGCAGCCGACCACCCTGCCCTCGCTCTCGGCCACCACGAGCGTGAGATTCGGATCGCGCTCGACGCGCTCGAACGCCGCATAATAAACTTGGGGCAAGGGATCCTCGAGGCGCTCGCGCGCGCGACCGAGATGGTCGTCGGCGAGCATGGCGATCATCGCCGGGACGTCCTCGCGGCGCGCGGGACGGATGGTGACGGACTTGTCGTTCATTCGGGAAGCTCCAGACTCAACGCGACTCAACGCGCTTTGGGCAGGCCGAGAAATGCCTCGGCCTCGCCGATCCAGCGGCGGATGGCCGCATAGCGGCCGAGATCGAAACCGCCTTCATGCGCAACGCGCGTGTAGGCGAGCAACGAGACGTCGGCGAGCGATGCCGCATCGCCGGCGAAAAAACGGCTGGTGGCGAGATGCCGCTCCATGCGATCGAGCGCCGCATAGCCGCGCTTGACCTTCTCAGGATCGAGCTCGGATGCATCCTTGCCGAGATAGACGAGCTGGAAGCGGCACACCGCGATGTAGGGCTCGTGGCTGTACTGCTCCCAGAACAGCCATTCGTCCATCTTGGCCGCGGCAAAGGCATCGCGCGGAATGAGCGCGCTGTCGCGGGCAAGATAGCGGATGATGGCGTTGGACTGCGCCAGCGTGCGGCCGTCGTCGAAGGCGACGGTGGGCACCTGGCCGGCACCGTTCATGGCGAGGAATTGCGGCGTGCGGGTCTCGCCCTTGCTGGTGTCGACCTCGACCCACTGATAGGGCACCGCGAGCTTGTCGCAGACCCACTTCACCTTGAGGCAATTGCCCGAATTGCTGTCGCCGTAGACCTTCATCGCCGCCACCCCGCTACCGGAGCGACAGAGCATCAGGACGAAGGGAGGCTGTCAACAGGAAGGGGACGGCTCAGAACTTGTAGCCGAGGCCGAGACGCGCGTTGTTCAGCGTCACCTGCGTGTTCATGACGGGCGAGAACCTGACATACTCGTACTCGATCCGAGCGAACAGCCCGCTCCAGATGCAGTATTCGAGGCCGAGGCCCGCGGTCCAACCCACCGCATAGGTGTTGGTGCGGTGCTGTCCCTGCGTGCCCGACTGCGCAGGAACGGGGCCCCACGCTCCGAGCGTGGTCGTCGTGTTGCCGAAGAGGTCGGTCGTCGTCGTGTCCGTGCGCAGCGACACGACGCTCGTCACCGTGCGCGACACGTCCATGCGGCCGACCGCGGCGCCCATGAAGGCGTATGGCATGAAGTCGCCGCCGTCCCAGCCGACGCGGCCGCGCAGCGTGACCATGTCCTTGACCTGCGCCGTGGCAGCACCGGTCAGCGACACCGCATAATTGTTGGTGATGCCGGGAGCTCTCACCTCGCCCGGCGGATTGACGATCACGAGCGAGTTCGATCCCGACGTCGACGTCGACATGTTGTTGAAGGCGCTGTAGGTGCCTTCGAGGCTGAGAATGGCATCGTACCATTGCCAGTTGCGGCCGATGAAGCCGCCGAAATGGGTGCTCTGCGTGTTGGTCTTGTTCAGCAGCGACCACGTCGAGGTCGGCCCCTGCAGCACGCTGTCGCGGAAGATGTAGTTGGTCAGGCCGACCACGCTCTGGCTGAAGTCCGTCGCGTCGGCCGTGTAGCCGGCGTGGCCGCCGACATAGAAGCCGTCCCAATTGTGGGTCGACTTCGACAGGCCGTCGCTCACGCTGCCGCGCAGGATCGGCAGATCCGGCATGTCGGCCGCATGCGCGGCAGACACCGTCCCCAACATCACCGCCGCCAACAAAAGCCCACGCATCGCAACGCTCCAAATCGAACTCGAACTTTCGCCGATGATCATGGCTCGTTAACCTTAACCAATGGTTGCGCAGGAGCCTTTCATCCCTGCCAGCAATGAAAAATACGCAAAGCAAAACGGCGCGGGATGATCCCGCGCCGTTAAGAAACTTTAACCGATCAGACTTGCGATCAGCCCTTGGTGACAAGCGGCGGCGGCATGTAGGCCGGCGGGCTGTTGAGATCCCAGCGCACGCCGAGCTTCAGGTCGTGCGAGGTGAGCTCCTTGATCTTGATCGAGGTCGGGCCGGAGGCGCTGTTGTCGAACAGGCGGAAGTTGCCAGGCGCTGCGTCGCCGAGGTTCATGTAGCTGTAGGCCAGTTCGACCGTGAAGCCGGGGTTGACCTTGTAGGCGAGACCGGCGTGAGCGGCCCAGGCGAAGTTCCACTTACCGTTGTCGGCGAAGTAGGCGACGCTGTTGTTGAGCAGCGGGCTGTACGACACGCCGTCGTCGCGGAAGCCGCTGATCTTGTTGTAGGAGCCACCGACACCGGCGCCGATGAACGGGGTGATGCACCACCAGGTACCGAGATCGACATAGGCGTTGGCCATGACGACCCACTCGGACTTGCTGCCGCTGTAGTTGTTGACGCCGACGAAGCCGGGTCCGATCACGTTGTCGCTGCCGTGCAGATTGGCCTTGCCGCGATACTGGCCGATCACGTCGGCGCGGAACCAGTTGTTGAAGCGATAGCCGACGCCGAGATCGAACAGCGGCGAGGAGTCGAAGCCGAGCCCTTCGGTCGTCTTCGTGAAGCCGGGCGCCACGGCGCCCTCGATGCTCTTGGCGCGCTGGTTGGTCATGCCGACGTCGCCACGGAGATACCAGCCGCCGAAGTCAGCGGGCGGAGCCGGCGGTGCGTACATGGGAGGGGGCGCAGCGATCGGCATATCGGCGGCAAACGCCATCGAGGAGATCAGGGATGCCGCACCCGCGGCAAGGAGAGACTTAACGCTACGCATTGGCTTCGTCCTTATGGCCGGTGAGGCAAAATGCAGACGCCTCACGTTCTGGAAACTCACGACCCGGACGATGGCAGCAAATGTTTAAGCGCCACTTAACCCTAATTTTTAAGGTTGATTTTTTCTGACTGCACACGCGGATGCGGCGCGAGCGTTGCAAAAATGCAGCGCTCGGCGCTGCACGCCCGCCGCAATTGCTAACGATCGGTGAAGCCGCAACGCAGCAAGGAAAGGTTTGTTAACGTCCGGGCTGCTGCAGCTTGGGCAGGAACACCGCGAGCAAACCGATCGCCGGCAGGTACGCGCAGACCTGGTAGACAAACTCGATCGAGGTGTGGTCGGCGAGCTTGCCGAGCACGGCGGCGCCCAGGCCGCCGATGCCGAAAGCGACACCGAAAAACACGCCGGAGATCATGCCGAAGCGATGCGGCACCAGCTCCTGCGCGAACACGATGATCGACGACGTCGTCGAGGAGATGATCAGCCCGATGATGACCGAGAGCACCGCGCTGGCGAAGAGCCCGGCATGGGGCAAGGCCAGCGTGAACGGCAGCGCGCCGAGGATCGAGATCCAGATCACGATCTTGCGGCCGAAGCGATCGCCGAGCGGCCCGCCGAAGAACGCGCCGACCGCGTTCGCCGCGAGGAAGATGAAGAGATAGATCTGCGCCGTCTGCGTCGACACGCCGAAACGATCGATCAGGTAGAAGATGTAATAGCTCGACAGGCTCGAGACGTAGAGCTGCTTGGAGAACAGCAGCGCCACGAGCACGAGAAGCGCAACGGCGACGCGGCGCGAACTCGGCCCGCCCGGCTGGGTGTGCGCGGGCGCCGCCTTCTTCGTCGTAATCTGCGGCGCATACCAGCGGCCGATGCGCCAGAGCACGACGATCGCGAGGAACGCGATCGAGGAGAACCAGGCGATGCTGCCCTGCCCGAACGGCACCACGATCAGCGCGGCCAGCACCGGCCCCATCGAGGTGCCGAAGCTGCCGCCGAGCTGAAACACCGATTGCGCGAAACCGTAGCGGCCGCCGGAGGCGAGCCGCGCGATGCGCGCGGATTCGGGGTGAAACACCGCCGAGCCGAGACCGACCAGCGCGGCGGCGACGAGGATGACGAGATACTGGTGCGCGGCGCTGAGCAGCAGCAGGCCGAAGAAGGTGGAGGCCATGCCGATCGACAGCGAATAAGGCTGCGCCTTCTTGTCGGTGTAGTGGCCGACCACCGGCTGCAGCAGCGAGGCCGTGAACTGGAAGGCCAGCGTGATCATGCCGATCTGCGCGAAGTCGAGCGCGTAGGTGTCCTTCAGGATCGGATACACCGAGGCGATCAGCGACTGCATGGTGTCGTTGAGGAAGTGCGAGAAGCTGATGCCGGCGAGCACGATATAGGCCGGCCCCGCGGCAGAGCTTGCAGCAGCGGGCGTCACGTCGCCGACGACGACGGGCTCGGTCAGCGTTTCCTCGGAGACGACGACAGGCTTGTTCAAGGGATCATCCAGGCGCGGCAGATCGCCGCGACTGTTTGGTACGATGCAACGACCAGCGGAACCACCGCCAATCGGCCATGGCTGGGATGCGCTTCGCCCTGCTGCGAAGCAGCGCGGCCTGCATGGTTCGAGACGCCCGCGATGCGGGCGCCTCACCGTGAGGGTCCAGATCTCGCCAGGAAGAAGGAAGCGTAGGGTGGGCAAAGGCGCAACGCGCCGTGCCCACGATCTTTCCGATACGACAACGGACGCGTGGGCATGCTTCGCTTTGCCCACCCTACGATGCTGCCCGTGGGGTGAGATCACCCCTCATCCGGCGCTTCGCGCCACCTTCTTCCACAAGGGGAGAAGGAAGAGAGCTTACGCCGCGGCCTGGCCGAGCGCGGAGACGATGGTGTCGACGACGTCCTCGACCAGATGGCGGTCCTCGCCCTCTCCCATGACGCGGATCACGGGCTCGGTGCCGGAGGAGCGGATCAGCAGGCGGCCGTGGCCGTTGAGGCGCTTCTCGCCGTCGGAGATCGCCGACTTGACCTCGGTATCGTCGAGCGGCTTGCCGCCCTTGTGGCGGACGTTCTTGAGGATCTGCGGCAGCGGATCGAAGCGGTGGCAGACCTCGGACACGGGCCGGCGCAGCTTCTGCACCACGGCCAGCACCTGCAGGGCGGCGACGAAACCGTCGCCGGTGGTGGCATAGTCGGACAGGATGATGTGGCCGGACTGCTCGCCGCCGAGATTGTAGCCGCCGTTCAGCATCTGCTCGAGCACGTAGCGGTCGCCGACCGGGGTGCGCACGAGATCGAGCCCCTGCCCTTTCAGGAAGCGCTCGAGGCCGAGATTGGACATCACGGTGGCGACGATGCCGGGACGCGAGAGGCGGCCGTCTTCCTTCCAGCTCTGCGCGATCACCGCCAGCAGCTGGTCGCCATCGACGACGTGGCCGCGCTCATCCACCAGGATGACGCGATCGGCGTCGCCGTCGAGCGCGATGCCGATGTCGGCGCGCATCTCGCGCACCTTCTTCGACAGCGCTTCCGGCGAGGTCGAGCCGCAATCCTTGTTGATGTTGAAACCGTCAGGCTCGACGCCGATCGGCACGACGTCGGCGCCCAGCTCCCACAGCGCTTCCGGCACCACCTTGTAGGCGGCGCCGTTGGCGCAATCGATCACGACGCGCAGGCCCTCGAGCGAGAGGTCGCGCGGCAGCGTGCGCTTGGCGAATTCGATGTAGCGGTCGTGCACGCCGTCGATACGGCGGGCGCGGCCGAGGCTGGCGCTCTGCGCGAGCCGCTTGTCGATGGGCTCGTCGAGCAGCTGCTCGATCTGCTTCTCGACGTCGTCGGAGAGCTTGAAGCCCTGCGGGCCGAACAGCTTGATGCCGTTGTCCTCGAACAGATTGTGCGAGGCCGAGATCATCACGCCGAGATCGGCGCGCATCGACTTGGTCAGCATCGCGACCGCCGGCGTCGGCATCGGGCCGACCAGCAGCACGTCCATGCCGACCGAGGTGAAGCCCGCGACCATCGCGTATTCGATCATGTAGCCGGACAGGCGGGTGTCCTTGCCGATCACGACCCGGTGGCGGTGGTCACCGCGCTGAAACGCGAGGCCGGCGGCCTGGCCGACCTTGAGCGCGAGCTCCGGCGTGATCAGTCCGTTGGCGCGGCCCCGAATCCCGTCCGTCCCGAAATATTTGCGGCTCATATCGTCCCCCAAGCAACAACCAGGGATCCCCAACACAACCTGCGGGTGCCTGAACCGGCCCCGCATCCCTGATTTGCTGAGGTCTTATAAATCCATCGCGGCTAACTTGGCTTCAAAAAATATGATGAATCATTACGGAACCGGGCTCACCGCCGTCCCGGTAACATATTGTTAACATTATAGTTCCGGCGTGACCATCGGAAAGTGCGGGGAACCTGTCCTACTTCGAGCGCTTGACATGGCCGTCGTCGCGGCTCGGTGCCGGCTGGGTGACGTTGACCGGATCGGAGCCCGGAAAGGTCTCTTCGAGCCCCTCTTCCAGCGCGTCCTCGAGGGCCTGCTTCTCCTTGATCTCCTCCGGCGAAGGTCCCGTGTGCGGCCTCGTCATGGCGCCCTCCTCTCAAACGATTTGGCTGTGCATCCAACCATGCTAGATGACCCCTAAACCTTCCGATGCAAGACTCTTGATGCAAGACGGGCCGGGGAAACGTTCATGAAGCACATCACCTGTATCGACGATCTTCGCGCATTGCATAAGCGCCGCGTGCCGAAGGCGTTCTTCGACTATTGCGACCGCGGCTCCTATGCCGAGGAGACGCTGCGCGCCAACCGCGACGACATGCAGGCGATCAAGTTCCGCCAGCGCATCCTGGTCGACGTCTCCAAGCGCGACACCTCGACCACGATCCTCGGCGAGCCCTCGGCCATGCCGCTGGTGCTGGCACCCGTGGGCCTGCTCGGCATGCAGCATGGCGACGGCGAGATCCACGCCTGCCGCGCCGCGCAGGCCGCCGGTATCCCGTTCACGCAGTCGACGATGTCGATCTGCTCGATCGAGGACATCGCCGCCAATGTCGAGAAGCCGTTCTGGTTCCAGCTCTATGTCATGAAGGACCGCGGCTTCATCAAGGCGCTGATCGAGCGCGCGATGGCGGCGAAATGCTCGGCGCTGGTGCTGACCGTCGATCTCCAGGTGATCGGACAACGCCACCAGGACATCAAGAACGGCATGACCGTGCCGCCGGAATGGTCGCTGTCGAAGCTGATCGATTTCGCCACCAAGCCGGCCTGGGTGTCGGGCGTGCTGCAGGGCAAGCGCCGCACCTTCGGCAATCTCGCGGGTCACCTGAAGGTCAGCGACGACATCACCTCGCTGTCGACCTGGATCAACTCGCAGTTCGACACCTCGCTGAACTGGAACGACATCGAGTGGATCCGCTCGATCTGGCCGGGCAAGCTGATCCTGAAGGGCATCCTCGACGTCGAGGACGCGGAGCTCGCGGCGAAAACCGGGGCGCAGGCGATCGTCGTCTCCAACCATGGCGGCCGTCAGCTCGACGGTGCACCGTCCTCGATCGAGGTGCTGCCCGAAATCGTCGATGCCGTCGGCGACAAGATGGAGATCATGTTCGACGGCGGCATCCGCTCCGGCCAGGACGTGATGCGCGCGCTCGCGCTCGGCGCAAAGTCCTGCATGATCGGCCGCGCCTACGCCTATGGCCTCGGCGCCGGCGGCCAGGCCGGCGTCGCCAAGGCGATCGAGATCATCCAGAAGGAATTGCTCACGACCATGGGCCTGTGCGGCGTCAACCGGGTCGAGGAGATCGACGATCATATTATCGCGGTGTAGCCGCGAGCACGGTGCCGTAGGGTGGGCAAAGCGAAAGCGTGCCCACCAATGTTCACGGAAAGCAACAGGACGTGGGCACGGCGCTAGCGCGCCTTTGCCCACCCTACGAGATTTCGGCGTGACGGAATGCCGTCGCCACAATCTCCCCGTCGTCCCGGCGAAGGCCGGGACCCATAACCACAGGGAGTGGTTTGGCGAAGACTGATAGTTCAGTCTTTGCGCGGGACCGAGAGCCGAGACGACCGATAAATCACGCGGTATGGGTCCCGGCCTTCGCCGGGACGACAGCGGAGTTTATGGCGCCAACTGTGCGCTATATCAGCCGTCCCCTCACATCGGCGGCGTGACGCCGTCCCTGCCGACATTCACGCGGTTCGCTTCCAGCGAGCCGTCGTCCTTCTTCGCCGCGCCGAAGATGATCAGCTTGGCGCCAGGCTTCACTTCCGACTTGTCGGTGGCGACGAAGGTGACGATCGGGGTGTCCGGGGGCACCACGACTTTCTTCTCGCCGTCCTTGTACTTCACCGTGATGTTCTGGCCGTCGGTGCCCTTCACCGTCTGCGCCACGGTCGCGTTCGTCATCGTCGAGTTAGCGCGGGCGTCCCAGGGGCGGAAGCCTTCGGCGGCGCCGCGCTGGTTCTCCGGGAAGATATGCACGGCGATCGCCTTCTGGGTGCCGTCGGGCTCGGGCATGGCGGTGACGCCGATATAGGAACCTTCCTTGATCTCCGACAGCTGCGTCTTGACGACGGCGAAGACGGCGACGTTGTCGGTCATCTTCACCTTCACGTCGCTGCCCTCGCGGGTCTTGATGCCGATCGAGTTGCCGTCGACGCTCTCGATGGTGCCGCGGATGCGCACTGTCGGCGCCTGCTGCGCGGATGCGGATGATACGGCGATAAGGGTCGCGAATGCGGCCACGACGGCGCGTGGCATCCAGTTGGTCCGTGTCGACATGGCCTAGTCCCTCCAGGCAGGTGTGGCGATCACACGGCAAACCCCGTGCAACCGCCGCTATTCCCTGCCCGGCCGATCACATCGGCGGGGTCAGGCCATTGAGGCCGACGCTGACGCGGTTGGTCTCGAACGAGCCGTCCGGCAGCTGCTTCATGAAGGCGACGACCTGGGCGCCGGGCTTCAGCTCGCCCCTGTCGCCGGGCACGAAGGTCACCACCGGCGTGTTGTCGGGGACGAACACCTTCTTCTCGCCGTCCTTGTACTTGACCAGCAGCGTGTGGCCGTCATTGCCGACCACGCTCTCGGACACCGTGGCGTTGGTCATGCTCGAATTCGGCTTGAGGTCGTAGGGCCGCGAACCCTCGCCGGTGCCGCGCATGCTTTCCGGAAACACATGCACCTCGACGGCGTTGTTGGCGCCATCCGGTCCCGGCACGGTGGTGGCGCCGACGAAGGAGCCGACCTTGATGTCGGCGAGTGAAATCTTTGTAATTCCCGCCACGTTGACGTCAGGCGCGATGCGCAGCTTGACGTCCTCGCCGGTGCGCGACTTGACCTGCATGGTGTCGCCATTGACACTCTCGATCGTGCCGCGGACGCGCGTCGGCACCGGCGCCCTCTGCGCGTAGGCCGCGAAGGTGGAAGCGGCCACCATGGCGACGGCAATGAGCGGGCGTGTGAAAGTTACGCGTTGAATAGTCATGACGGTCTCCGATTGTCCCACGGGGATAGAACTCCGGAGGTGGTGCGCTATTCGCCGCGCTCCGCTCAAGTCTTTGTGAGATCGGCCTCGACCAGCGCGCGCAATTCGGCCGTCACCTGGGGCCTGCGGCCAAACCAGAGCTCGAAGCCGCGCACCGCCTGGTGCAGCAGCATGCCGAGCCCGTCCGCGGTGTTCAGGCCGCGTGCTTTTGCGGCCGCCAGCAGCGGCGTCACCAGCGGGACATAGACGAGATCGGCAACGACTGCCTCTTGCGGCAGGCGCGCGAGTTCGACGTCGAGCGGCGGCTGGCCGTGCATGCCGAGCGAGGTCGTATTCACGAGAAGTTTCGCGCGCGGCAGCACGTCGCCAATCGCGTCCCACGTAACAGGATGCACGTTCGGACCGAACTGACTTGCAAGGGTCTCTGCCCGCGCGATGGTGCGATTGGCGAGATGGATACGCTTGACCCCGCGATCGAGCAGACCGAACACGACAGCACGGGAGGACCCGCCGGCACCGAGCACCAGTGCTTCGTCCGCCTTGTCCCAGCCGGGCGCACTGGCGTCGAGGTTGCCGACGAAGCCTTCGACGTCGGTATTGGTCGAGCGCAGCTCGCCGTTCTCGAACCACAGCGTGTTGGCCGCGCCGACGGCTTTCGCACGCGCATCCGGTGCCGACAGCGACAGCACGGCTTCCTTGTGCGGGATGGTGACGTTGGCGCCGACGAAACCGCGCAGCGACAGCCGCAGCACGAAGTCGCGCAAATCATCGGGCGGCACCGCCTCGATCACGTAGCCGCCTTCGATGCCGAGCGTGCGCAGCCAGTAATGATGAATCAGCGGCGAGCGCGAATGCGCGGCCGGCCATCCGATCAGACAGGCTGCGGGAGCCTTGGTCACTGTCGTCGTCTCCTTGGGTCGTATTGGAGGCGATCCATTTCGCGTCCCGCCCGCCCTGTCAAGCGCGCTTGCGCCGCATCGCCGCGGCCACGATCGCGGCCAGGACCAGCGCCGCGCCCGCGGCGAACCAGATCGCGGCAAGATTGATCCAGGCATAGCCGAGCGCGCCGGCCGCCGAGCCCGCGACGAGCGCCGCCCACAGCAGCAGGTTCGGCGCCCAGCCCCAGCGCGGTCCGCCGGTCAGGCTCACCGCAAGAAGCTGGCCGACCTTGACCAGCGCGCCCGTGACATAGGTCAGGCCGAGACCGGCACCGCCATCGATCTGGAACACGGCATTCTCCAGTCCCATCGCGAACACGATGGCTGCGATCGCAAGGTTTGGCAGGCCAGAGGCATGGCAGAGCCCGGCCCCCGCGAGCAGCACCGCTTCGATCAGCAGCAGCCAGGGCTGCCGCTCGGCGCCGCCGCCGAGCACGACGAGGCTGCCGACGGCCGCACCGGCCACGAACAGCGCGATCAGGCCGAACGCGCCGGCAGCCTGCCACCACGCGGCGTCGGCGAGGCTGACGCCGAGGCGCGTGGAATTGCCGCTCATGAAGGAGACGAACAGGCCGCCGAGATGCAGGAACCCGATGCCGTCGACATAGCCCGCCAGCATGCTGAGCGCGCAGGCCAGCGCAACGTCGCGACGTGAATTGAGCATGCCGATCCACCACCCCTTGAGGCGGAAGTGTCGGTCAAATCGCACCGCTTGAGAAGTGCGTGGCGTCAGGCCGTGGCGGCGTCATCGGCCGCGGGCTTCGCCGCGCCGGCCTTGATGTCGGCGACGGCGCGCGCGATGGTCTCGCGATAGCGGGCGCGCGGCGGCGTCACGCCATGGGTGAGCAGCGCGCGACGGACCGCGGGCGATGCCCCCGTGATGAACAGGCGGATGCCCTGGCGATGCGCCTTGACGGCGACACGGCCGAGCACGTTGGCCGCGGTCGAATCCAGGAACGGCACCGCGGCGAAATCGACCACAAGACCCTTGCGCTTTTCGGCGATGCCGTCGAGCACGCCGCCGATCGCCGAGGCCGCGCCGAAGAAGAACGCGCCGGTGATGCGATAGACCAGCACGTCCCGATCGATCGCAAGGCCGGGATCGTAAGGCACGCGCTCGCCGTTGCCGTCGTCGGGGCGGTCGGCGGCGACCAGCGGCGTGCGCTCCTCGATGCCGGTCATCTCCGCCATGCGGTGGATGAACAGCACCGCGCCGAGCGCGAAGCCGACCAGGATGCCTTCGGTGAGATCGCGGAAGATCGTGAGCAGGAAGGTTGCGAGCAGCACTACCGCGTCGCCCCAGGAGGAGCGCAGGAGCGTCGCGAACTCCTGCTTCTCCGCCATGGTCCAGGCGACCACCACCAGCACGGCGGCAAGCGCGGCGAGCGGGATGTAGCTGGCGAGCGGCGCCGCAATCAGCATGAACAGCAGCAGGAACACCGCATGCAGCATGCCCGCGAGCGGCCCGCGCGCGCCGGCGCGGATATTGGTGGCGGTCCGCGCGATCAGGCCGGTGACGCAGATGCCGCCGAACAGCGCCGAGCCGACATTGGCGACGCCCTGCGCCACCAGCTCGCAATTGGAGCGGTGGCGGCGTCCGGTCATGCCGTCGGCCACCACCGCCGACAGCAGCGATTCAATGGCGGCCAGCAGTGCAAAGGAAATCGCGTCGGGCAGCACCGCTTTCGCCTTCGCAATCGAGAACGCCGGCAGCGCCGGCGAGGGCAATTCGCGCGGGATGCCGCCGAAGCGGCTGCCGATGGTCTCGACCGGCAGCGAGAACACCGCACAGACGACGGCCGCGAACACGACCGCGATCAGGATGCCGGGCCAGGACGGACGCCAGACCCGCAAGGCCGCGATGATGGCGATGCTGCCGATCGCGACGGCAACGGCCGACGGATTGATGGTGGGCAGGCCTGCCGCGAGCGCGGCGAGCTTCGGCACGAACTCGCTGGGCTCCTTGCCCGCGAGCGTGATGCCCGAGAGATCGCGGAGCTGGCTGGCGAAGATGATCACCGCGATGCCGGCGGTGAAGCCGACCGTGACCGGATAGGGAATGAACTTGATGTAGGTGCCGACGCGCAAGAGGCCCGCGGCGATCAGGAACAGGCCCGCCATCATCGTGGCGAGGATGACGCCGTCGACGCCGTGCCGCTCCGCGGTCACCGCGACCAGCACGATGAAGGCGCCGGCGGGGCCGCCGATCTGGAAGCGGCTGCCGCCGAGCAGCGACACGATGAAGCCGCCGACGACGGCGGTGTAGAGCCCGCGATCCGGCGTCACGCCCGAGGCGATCGCGATCGCCATCGACAGCGGCAGCGCGACGATCGCAACCGTGAGGCCCGCGAACACGTCGGCGCGAAAGTCCGCGACGCCGTAGCCTTCGCGCCAGACGGTGACGAGCTTTGGCAAATACAGTTCGGCAAAGGTTGGCCGGCGCAGCCGATGCAGCCCGCTCGCGTGATCGCTGGTGATGCTCATGCCTCGCTGCCTCACAATGCTCCACTGCATCGTGCGGCCGCGATCTCGGACGCGACGGTGCGTTAGCTCTTCCCTGCAGGCACGATCATCACGACGATCATGCCCCTACCCTGCGCGGCGGCCCGGACTCCTTCAGGCGCACGCCGCGCCCGCCGCTGTCGCTGCGCGCCTGCTCGCCGATCAACTCGACGCCGGCGCGGTCGAACGCCTCGACCACCTTCATTAAGGTCTCGACCACGCCACGCACATTGCCGGTCGATGCCTCCATCCGCTGGATGGTCGGCAGCGACACGCCGGCAAGCTCGGCCAGCGTTTTCTGGTCAATGCCGAGCAGCGCGCGGGCTGCCCGCATCTGGAATGACGTGATCAATCTGACCTCACGTATCAGGAGTTATAAGTGATATCTGGAGCATATACAATGATGTAAAATACATCATTTAGAGGCGAGCGCAAGGGCCTTGGCTGTCTCCGCCGTCATTGCGAGGAGCGAAGCGACGAAGCAATCCAGAACCCCTCCGAGGAGAGACCCTGGATTGCTTCGCTGCGCTCGCAATGACGGGGAAGCTGCAGTTGCGCCAAACTCCGCTCTCGTGCCCCGGACGAGGCGCAGCGCGAAGTGATGCGCCGCAGAGCCGGGGCCCATGCCGCAGCGAGTTTCGTAGCCTTCTTGGTCCCGGCTCCGCGCAGCAATGCTGCGCATTGCAGCGCGTCCGGGACACCGCGGTCGCGGCGCGGCGACACGACACCTCCGTCATTGCGAGGAGCGCAGCGACGAAGCAATCCAGAATCCTTCCGCGGAAAGATTCTGGATTGCTTCGCTGCGCTCGCAATGACGGGTGGAGAAAGCGAGGCCCAATTTAGACGCGCGCGCGTGGAGGAAGCCCCTCACCCCGCCCTCTCCCCGTGAAGAACGGGGAGAGGGCGTGAGAGAGCGATGCCGCCCTAACGGATCACGCCGCGTGCTGGTGCGCGGCGATGATCTGGTCGGCGGCGCGGCCGGTGACTTCGGCCATGTGGTCGAACTGCCGGGTGAAGCTGCCTGCGCCCGCCGTGGCCGAACGCAGCTCGACGATGAGCTCGCCGATCTCGGCTTCCGGCATCATGGCGCGGACGCAGTCCCAGCCGCTCCAGCCGTCGCGGGTGTCGAAGCCGAGGATCTGGCCGCGCCGCGCCGACAGGATCGCGTTGATCTTGGCGGTGGCGTCGGTCGGACAGACGATCTCGACCACGTGGATCGGCTCCAGCAGCACCGGCTGGCATTGCGGCAGGCCTTCGTTGAGCCCGACCCGCGCCGCCGTGCGGAAGGCGAGGTCGGAGCTGTCGACGCTGTGATAGGAGCCGTCGGTCAGCGTCACCTGCACGTCGGTGACGGGGAAGCCGAGCGGACCGCGCGTCAGCCCGTCGACGACACCTTCCTCCACCGCCGGGATGTAGTTGCGCGGCACCGCGCCGCCGACCACCTTCTCAGTGAACTTGAAGCCGTCGCCGCGCGGCAGCGGCTTGATGTCGAGCACGACATCGCCGAACTGGCCGTGGCCGCCGGACTGCTTCTTGTGACGGCCGCGCTGGGTGATCGACTTGCGGATGGTCTCCTGATAGCCGATCGCGGGCGGATGCGAGGTGACCTTGACGCCGAAGCGATCGCGCAAGCGCTCGCTGGCGACGCGCAGGTGCATCTCGCCCTGGCCCCACAGCACGGTGTCGTGGGTCTTGGGGTTCTGCACGATCATGAGCGAGGGATCCTCCTCATGCAGCCGCATCAACGACTGGCCGAGCTTGACGTCGTCCTTGCGGTCGGTGGCCGCAACGGAGATCGCGAGCACGGCCGAGGTGGTCTCCTCCGCGACCAGCGCCGCGGGCTGGGTCTTGCCACTCGAGACCGTGTCGCCGGTCTTGACCGGATCGAGCTTGGCGAGCGCCACCGTGTCGCCGGCTTCCGCCGACGCGCGCTTGGTGTCGTAGGCGCCGTTGACGGCGAGGATGCCGGAGATGCGTCCCGAGCCGCCGGAGGAGGATTGCAGCGTGGCACCGTCGTCGAGATGGCCGGCGAGCAGCCGCGTCAGCGACAGCTTGCCGCCGTGCTGCGAATGCAGCGTCTTGAAGACGTAGCCGAGCGCATCCTTGCTCTCGGGCGCGCCGAGACGTTTTGCGGTCTCCGCAACGCCTGGCGCTTCGTGGCGCAGCGCCTTCATCAGGCGCAGCACGCCGTTTTCGCGCGCGGCCGCGCCGAGCAGCACCGGGCAGATCTGCCCTTCGCGCAGTTCGCGGGCGAGATCGTCGAACACGGCATCGCGCGGCGGCTGGATGTCCTCGAGCAATTGCTCCATCAGCGCGTCGTCGTGGTCGGCGAGCTTCTCCAGCATCGAGAAGCGGGCCTCCTTCTCGCGGTCGAGGTCGCCGCCTTCGAGCGCGACCACCTCGGAGGCCTTGTGCTCGCGATAGACGAAGGCGCGCTCCAGCGCGAGATCGACGAACCCTTCGATCAGCTCGCCCTTCCAGATCGGGATCTGGCGCAGCACCAGCGGCACGCGCGAGGCGGGCTGGAGCATCGCGAGGGTCTCGCGGATGCGCTTGTTGGCGCGGTCGATCTTGTTGAGGAACAGGAAACGCGGGATCTTCAGCTCCTCCAGCTCGCGCAGGATGATCTGAAGCTGCGGAAGCTTCTTCTCGTCGGCCTCGCAGACCACGATGGCGGCGTCGACCGCAGGCAGCGCGGCGCGCATGTCGTGGGCAAACTCGACGGAACCTGGACAATCGAGGAAGGTGTAGCTGTCTCCCATGAAGCTCGTGGTGGCGGCAGTGAGGCCGACTGTCATCTTGTGATGACGGGCCTCCGGAGTGGCGTCGCCGACGGATGTTCCGGCGTCGACGCTGCCGGCGCGCGGGATTGCGCCCGTTCGCGCCAGTATTGCTTCGAGAAGAGTGGTTTTACCGCTTTGGAAAGGGCCCACCAGCGCGATGCACCGTGGACCTCGGGGACTTCTGACGTCTTGTCCCATTTCGCCGCCTCCTTGGTGTGGAGCTCGGCCCATGATTGGGTCGGCAAACGCAGATGCTCTGCCCGTCCCCGAGATTTGGCAAGCGTCAAACGTCGCTGCGGTGCGTCGTCGGTTGAATCCGTTGTAAAGTCTTGGAGATCAGCCGCGCTGTTCCACCTCTCCCCGATGGGGAGAGGTGAAGCGGCATTGTCTTAACGGCCCGGACGCAGTTCCAGGCTTTCGAGGCCGGCGGCGACGCTGAGGCCGACCTGGCCCTGCACGCTGAGCGGCTGGAGCGCGATCGAATTGTTGGAGCCGCCGACCAGCACGTTGCCGCCGACACCGACGCCGAGCGCGGCGCTGCCCTGCGCGCCCGCGTAATTGCCGGAGAGATCGCCGGGGCCGAGCCGGTCGACCGGCGCGAACACGCCCCAGGCCAGCGTGGTCTCCTGGGTGATGCCGATGTCGAGGCCCACTTTACGGATCGTCGCGACGTAGCGGTCATCGGGCAGGCCGTCGGCGCGCAGCACGCAGCCGAGATTGGTCACCGAGCCCACGATGAAGCCGACGCTGGCGCCGCCGCGGCATTCGAGCACGCCGACCCGCACCATGCGCTGCTGCTGTGCGCTGCCGCCTGCGACGGAAGCAACGAGGCTCGCGACAGTGAGTCCGGCGAGGAGGAGTGAGCGGCGCATGAAAGATCTCCGGCGATGGATGTGATGCGAGCAGAGAGAGCTCCCTGCCCGTGTTGCGCGATGGTCTATGCCACAAGACCCCTGGCGGTGCCAGATCGCGCGCCCCGATGAGCGTGCGATCAACAAAAAGGCCCGCCGGAGGCGGGCCTTTCCAATTTGCACTGTCGCGGCAGGCTCAGCGAAGATTGCCGCAGAAGCGCTGGATGCGCTTGCAGGCGTCTTCGAGGTCCGACGTCTTGGTCGCGTAGGAGATGCGGAACGCCGGGCCGAGGCCGAAGGCCGAGCCCTGCACCACGGCGACGCCTTCGGTCTCCAGCAGCTCGGTGACGAAGTCCTCGTCATTGCCGATCACCTTGCCGGACGGCGCGGTCTTGCCGATCGTGCCGGCGCAGGACGGATAGACGTAGAACGCACCCTCGGGACGCGGGCACTCGATGCCCTTGGCCTGGTTGAGCATGGAGACCACGAGGTCGCGGCGCTCCTTGAACACCTTGTTGTTGGCGGGGATGAAGTCCTGCGGACCGTTCAGCGCTTCCACCGCCGCCCACTGCGCGATCGACGACGGGTTCGAAGTCGACTGCGACTGGATGGTCGACATCGCCTTGATGAGCTGGGCCGGGCCGCCGGCATAGCCGATACGCCAGCCGGTCATGCAATAGGCCTTCGACACGCCGTTCACGGTGAGCGTGCGGTCGTAGAGTTTCGGCTCGACCTGCGCGACCGTGGTGAACTGGAAGTCGTCATAGACGAGGTGCTCGTACATGTCGTCGGTCATCACCCAGACATGCGGATGCTTGACCAGCACGTCGGTGAGCGCCTTCAGCTCGGCCCTGGTGTAGGCCGCACCGGTCGGGTTCGACGGCGAGCACAGGATGACCCATTTGGTCTTCGGCGTGATCGCGCGCTCGAGCGCCTCGGGCTGCAGCTTGAAACCGGTCGCGGCGGTGCAGACCACCGGCACCGGCTCGCCGCCGGCGAGCGCCACCATTTCAGGATAGCTGACCCAGTACGGCGCGGGGATGATCACCTCGTCGCCCGGATTCATGGTCGCCATCAGCGCGTTGTAGAGCACCTGCTTGCCGCCGGTGCCGACGATGATCTGGTTCGGCTTGTAGACCACGCCGTTCTCGCGCTGGAACTTGGCGATGATGGCTTCCTTCAGCTCGGGAATGCCGTCCACCGCGGTGTACTTGGTCTTGCCGGCCTCGATGGCGTGGATCGCCGCCAGCTTGATGTTGGCGGGCGTGTCGAAGTCGGGCTCGCCGGCACCGAGGCCGATGACGTTGCGGCCCGCCGCTTTCAGCGCGCGTGCTTTATCCGTGACCGCGATGGTCGCGGACGGCTTCACACGGTCGAGCGCAGCGGCAAGGAAGGACATCGTCATCTCCTGACAAGCGTCGTGAACCCATGGGTCGTCACGACTCTGATTGTGGGAATGGAGCTACCCTAAAACGTGCGCCGCTGCATCGCAAGAAACTTCGGCCCGATCCCGAAAAAGTTTACGATTTGGAGCGGTTCAAGGCCTGTTTTCCAGCAATTTCCCGCAACTTTGCCGCGCAAACCCCTCATATCCGGCAAGGCTTGTCCTCGGAGCAATTTTACGCGCTTAACGGTCTCAAAATGAGGGGTCGTCATGCCCGGGCTCGTCCCGGGCATCCACGCTCTTCGTGCCGCGGTCAAGACGTGGATGGCCGGGTCAAGCCCGGCCATGACGACGCGGAGACATTTGCGTTCTGACGGAGGGAAGGCGCTTCTTACACCAACGCGGCACACCACCGCCACGCATTGACGCAAGCGTGAACTGAGTTGTGACGTCGCGTGGAAATGATCTTCCGCGGCGCTGCAGCGCGGTAGGGTTTTCGAGTTTTTCTATGGGCTGGCCCTTGCGGCGGATTCGCATCGGCATCATTGTTTAGCCGCGCTGCGGGGCAACAAGCGCCGCATCTTTCCCGTCCTCGGTTCAGAACTCCGGAATGTACAAGCTCTATTCGATGCAACGCTCCGGCAACAGCTACAAGGTCCGCCTTGCGCTGGCGCTGTTGAACGTCCCTTACGAAGCAGTGGAGGTGGACATTCTGCGCGGCGAGAGCCGCACGCCGGACTTCCTGTCCAAGAACCCGTCGGGCCAGGTGCCGCTGCTCGAGGTCGGCGGGGACCGCTTCCTCGCCGAGTCCAACGCCATCCTGTGGTACGTCGCCGTCGGCACGCCGCTCGCGCCAGAGAACCGCATCGACCGCGCCGAGGCGCTGCAATGGATGTTCTTCGAGCAGCACGCGCTGGAGCCGAATATCGGCGCCGCCTATTTCTGGCTGTCGCTGGTCAAGGGCGGCCGCGACCTGCAGACCCACGCGCTGGAGGACTGGATGGAGCGCGGCTACGGCGCGCTCCAGGTGATGGAGAACCACCTCAAGACCAATTCCTATTTCGCGGCCCGCCAGCTCACGGTCGCCGACATCGCGCTGTACGGCTACACCCACCTCGCCGACCGCTGCGACTTCGACCTCGAGGCCTTCCCGGCGATCCGGGACTGGCTGAAGCGGGTCGAGGCCGCGCCCGGATTCGTGTCGATGGACTGGCGGCCGGCCGACATCGACGACCCCGCCAGCATCGCGGCAGGGGCCTGAAACCGGTGCAGCGTTAAGAAATAGCGGGCATAGCGTTAACCTTTGCCGCAATCCTGCCACGTTCGGCGCGGCAGCCGCCGCAATATTGCCGGTTGAGATGGTGAAATTGTTCGGTGTCGCGGGTGATTCGCTCGCGCGTTGAAGGATTTAGACCATGACTCGGGCGTCCGGCACGGCAGGCTTTCAGAGCCAAACCGATACCGTTTCGTCTTCCCGGCTGACCAACGCGGTCGCGGCTTCGCTCGCCGTCGCCGCGCTCTCGCTGTGCCTGATCGTCACCCTGACGGTGCTGTCGACCAAGGCGACCATGGCGATGGGCCTGCCGGTCTGATTCCCGTTTCATCCTCGACGAGCCTTCAGGGCGCCGCACGCCCCGCGCCGGCCGGCAGCGCGACAGGACGTCGATGAAATCACCTGTGGTCATCGTTGCAATCACCCTGACTGCGGCCATCCTGGTCGCGGCCTCGCTGCTGATCTTCACCGGCATGCGCAAGAGCCCGGGCAGCTCGACGCTGAATGCGCCCGCGCAGCAACAGCGCATCAGGCACGTGCATTTGACCTAAAATCATCCGAAAGCTTTGCACTGCGTCTCAAGCCGCCCTTAAGGGCTCCGCGCGATTTCGCACTGCGTCATCGCAACAATGAGTCAGTCTTGCGCCCTTACTCGTTCAGGGAGGAACGAGAGGCCATGCGGTTCGGATGGCGCGCGATGTCCGGTCCAATGCTGACGGTAGCGGTCACGCTGCTGGCGCTTCTGCTTGATCGCGCCGTCCACGTTCCCTCGCCTGCGCCCTTGTTCGTCTGCATCGTCGCGCTGGCCGGCGCGCTCGCGGGCTTTGCCGCCGCCATGACCAGCGCAGCCCTCGCGGTCGTCGGCGCGGCGCTGTTCTTCCTCAATCATCGCGCCACGTCCTTCTACGCCGGCGCGGACCTGGTCGGGCTGCTCGCCGTGACGGCGTTCGGCACCGCAGGCATCACCGGGTTGATGCGCGAGCGGCTGCTCGCGACCTTCGCCGCGGAGCGCCAGAGCCACGCGCTCGCCGCGCGGCTGTCGGCCGCGCTCGACCAGGTCGACATCGGAATCGTGCTGCTCGATACCGAGACGCGCGCCGAATTCATCAACCGCGCCTTCCGCGACTATTTCGCGCTGCCGGATGAAATGGCCGACAGCAAGCCGCCCTTCATCGCGCTGATGTATCACGGCCGCGACACCGGCGCGTTCGAGCTGCCGGAGGACGAGCTCGGCACCTTCATCGCGCAGCGCATGGAGATGGTGCGGGTCGGCGATGCCACGCCGATCACCATCAAGTTGCGCAATGGCGAGGTGCTGCGCTTCGTCTGTGCTGCGCTACCCGACGGCGGACGCATGCTGAGCTACACGCCGGTCACCGACCTCGTGCGCCACACCGACGCGCCGGCGCGCGCCGACTACTACCGCTCGCTGCGCGATCCCGCGAACCGCAAGCTGATCCGGTATCTTCGCGTCGCGGAGTGAGGCGATTGCGCGATTGATCGGTGCTCCCATCATCCCGTATGAAGGACACTTCATCGATCGCGGGATTTTCAGATGTCGCTCACCATTCGCTCCGTCACGAGGCAGGACTACGATCAATGGCTGCCGCTGTGGGACGGCTACAATGCCTTCTACGGCCGCTCCGGTCCGACTGCGCTCTCGCCTGAGATTACGAAGGTGACGTGGCAGCGCTTCTTCGATGCCTATGAACCGGTGCACGGGCTGGTCGCCGAGAGCGACGGCAAGCTGCTCGGCATGACGCACTATCTGTTCCATCGCAGCACCACCGCGATCGAGCCGTCATGCTACCTGCAGGACCTGTTCACGCTGGAGGCTGCGCGCGGCAAGGGCATCGCCTCGGCGCTGATCTACGGCGTCTACGAGCGCGCCAAGCTGGCGGGATCGCCGCGGGTCTACTGGCAGACCCACGAGACCAATACCACCGCGCAAAGCCTGTATGACAAAGTCGCCGAGCGCTCCGGTTTCATCGTCTATCGCAAGATCTTCTGATCAACCCGCGACGGGACATCCGACCTGGCGCTGACGTTCGGGGCATTGAGCTTCGACGTCGTCATGGCCGGGCATAGCCGTCTGAAGGACGGCGTCGCTTGCGCTCGCCTATGTCCCGGCCATCCACGCCTCAGCTCCGCACGACAAAAGAACGTGGATGCCCGGGACAAGCCCGGGCATGACGGGCCTCCGCATTTGATCGTTCCAGGGACCTCGCGGGCGCCTGTGGATAACTCGGTCTGTCACCGGCGCGTAACACACCGGGATTAAGTTGCAGCTGCGTCTGATCAGGCCCCCCGTCACCGATCAAGCGCCCCAAGCGGTCCCCGTCAGTCGCCGCGTCTGACAGGGGCCGCATTTTTTTGTCCGCGCCGCCAGCATGGCAGCAGCGCGGCGGGCAGCTTGCTGCTGCGGCGCACGGCGGTCAGAATGCCGGCCGTTCATCTCCCACAGGATCCCCCATGGAAATTCGTAATCTCGGCGCCTCCGGCCTTCGCGTGTCCGCGGTCGGGCTCGGCTGCAACAATTTCGGCCAGCGCATCGACCTCGAAGCCTCGCGCAAGGTGATCCATCGCGCGCTCGACCTCGGCATCACGCTGTTCGACACCGCCGACATCTATTCGAACATGGGCGGCTCGGAGACCGTGCTCGGCGCGGTGCTGGGCGATCGCCGCAAGGACATCGTGCTGGCGACGAAATATTGCAAGCCGATGGCGGAGGACGGCACCAAGCAGGGCGCCTCGCGCCGCTACATCATGGCGGCCGTGGAGGCGAGCCTGAAGCGGCTGAAGACCGATTACATCGATCTCTACCAGCAGCACGATTACGACCCGTTGACGCCGATCGAGGAGAGCCTGCGCGCACTGGACGATCTCGTCCGGCAGGGCAAGGTGCGCTACATCGGCAACTCGAACTTTCCGGCATGGCGGATCGCGGAAGCGGAGTATGTCGCGCGCGCGATGAATGTCAGCCGCTTCGTGTCGTGCCAGGACGAATACTCGCTCGTCGTGCGCGACATCGAGAAGGATTTGCTGCCGGCCGCCACCGAATACAAGCTCGGCCTGCTGCCGTTCTTCCCGCTCGCGAGCGGACTTCTGACCGGCAAGTACAAGAAGGGCGAAGCGGCGCCCGGTGACACCCGCTTCGGCCAGACGCCACGGCTGCGCGACCGCTATGTCACCCCGCGCAACGAGGCGATCGTCGAGAAGCTGCAGGCCTTAGCCAAGGCGCGCGGGCACTCGATGCTCGAGCTCGCCTTCTCCTGGCTGGCCGCGCGCCCGCAGGTCTCCAGCGTCATTGCAGGTGCCACCCGCCCCGAGCAGATCGAGCAGAACGTCAAGGCGATCGCGTGGAAGCTCAGCGCGGAGGACATGGCGGAGATCGACAAGATCACGCTGGGCTGATCATCGCGACTGCCGATCTCAGCGGCGCGACGCTACTTGGCGCCGCGTCCGACCGTCTGCATCACCTCAAACCCCTCGAACTGGGGATGGCCGAGATAAAGCGGCTTGTTGTCGCCGGCCCGGTGATGCGCGGCGCGGAACGCTTCCGACTTGGTCCACGCCTCGAATGCGGCATGGTTCGCCCAGATCGTGTGCGAGGCGTACAGCGTATGATCCTCGGCTTCCGGCCCGCGCAGCAGATGGAATTCGACAAAGCCCGGCACCTTGTCCAGATGCGTGTCGCGGGTGAGCCAGACCTGCTCGAAGGCGGTCTCGGAGCCCTTGGCGACACGGAAGCGGTTCATGGCGATGTACATGGATGGTCTCTCCTGATGCTCGCCACATCATGTCGTCATTCCCCGACGCGCCGCAAGGCGCGGGCCGGAATGACGGCTAGGCAATCAGCCCCTTCATCGGCCTTGCGCTTGCGCTGTCCGGGAACACGGTTTCCGCCAGCACGCGGTCGGACAGGCCGAACTGGTCCTGCAGCACGCCCTTGATCACGGAGCGCAGGTCGGTGGTGGGCTTGAGGTCGCGGCCCTCGTAGAGGTTCGCGAGCTTGAGGCCCGGCCAATCGGAGATGACGCGGCCGCCCTTGACCGCGCCGCCGGCGAGCAGCGCGATGGTGCCGGTGCCGTGATCGGTGCCGTCGGTGCCGTTGATGCGCGCGGTGCGGCCGAACTCGGTGGCGACGACGACGGCGGTGTCGCGCCAGCGATCCCCCAGGCCAGACTCGAATTCGGCGAGTGCGCCGTCGAGCCCGCCGAGCAGGAAGGCGAGACGGCCGACGGGCCCGCCCTCATTGGCATGCGTGTCCCAGCCGTCGAAGGCGAGCGCGGCGATGCGCGGACCGTCGTCGGCCGCCATCAGTTTTGCGGCGCCGCGCGCCACCTGGCGCATCTGCACGACCTGATTGCCGGGCTTCGGCTTCATGTCATCGCCGCTTGCAGCCTTCTCGAGCTGGAGGCCCTGCGACAGCGCGGAGGCCAGCGCGGGATCGCGATGACGGTAGAGATCGACGAGCCGCATCGCGGTGTCGTCGTCGGCCTGCGGCAGCGCGACCGGCGCCCAGCCGACGGTCGGCGCATTGCCGCGCAGCACCAGCGGCGTGGTCGGGCCCACCGCAAGACCGCTCCACACGCGCTCGCCGCGCGGCAGCGCTTCCAGTGCGCGGTTGAGCCAGCCGGATTGCACGCGGCCCGGGCCGGCATAGCCGCTTTCGAGCACGTCCTGGCCGTCGAAATGCGAGCGGTCGCGATAGGGCGTCGCCACCGCATGGATCACCGCGGCATGTCCGCCGCGATACATGCGTGCGAACTCCGGCATCGCCGGATGCAGCGCGAAGAAGCTGTCGAGCATGATCGCGGGATGCGCGCCGTCGGCCGCGAGCGCGATCGAGCCGTGCAGGCCGGCATAGTCAGGGTCACCGAGCGGCGCGACGGTCGAGAGCCCGTCGAGCGCGCCACGCAGGATCACGACGATCAGCCTGGGATCGCGCCCATTGGCCGCGCGCGCGAATTTCGGCAAATAAGCCCAGGCCGCGAAGGAGGCCCCGCCGAGCAGAAGGCCGCGGCGCGAGGTGAGGAGGCGGTTCTCGACGCAGTCGATCATCATCATCTCCTCTGCATTTCCGGCGACATCAACAGCAGCGCCAGCGCCTGCTGCCGCGATTCCGCGCGCTCGATGGTACGGCGCGTCTCGATGGATGCGGCGTCGGCTGCTGCGAATTCCAGGAGGTCGAGCGGATCGATATTGTCGCCGAGCCGCGAGGCCACTTGCGCCGCAATGTCGAGCCGCAGCTTGATGCCTTCAGGCGCAGCCCATGCCGCGCTGGTATCTGGAAAACCGTTGGGACCCGCCGGAGACCACAGCGGCTGACCGAGCAGGTTCAGACTGTTGAGATATCGGCCGGGGTCCTCCGGCACGCGCGCCAGCAGCCGGCCGCTCGCGACCAGGAAGTCGTAAGGGCTGCGCATCTTCGTCAGCGGCGCCTTCCAGGCCTCGTCGGAATCGACGAGTGCAGTTGCCATCGCCTTGAGGTCGCCGTCGGTCCTGACGAAGACATCGCGCAATCGCGCGACGAGCGCCGGCGGCGGATCGTCGGCAACGAATTGACGGACGAGCTTGGTCGCGATGAAATTCGCGGTCGAGGGATGGCGCGCGATGTCGGCCAGCGCGGCTTCGCCCTGCGCGACGCCGGCCGGCTCGTAGGTCTTGCCGAGCAGCATTTGCGATCCGGGCTGGTGTGCATTCGTATTGAACACGAAGGAGCCGGGCGTCCCGAGCTGTCCTTGCCGTCCGGCAAAGGTCCAGCCGGTGATGATGCGCGCAAGCGAGGTGACGTCCTCCTGCGTGTAGCCGCCGCCGACGCCGAGCGTATGCAGCTCCATGATCTCGCGCGCCAGGTTTTCGTTGAGCCCGCGCTTGCGGTTCTGGCCCGCGCGCGAGTCCGGCCCGAGCGATTGCTGGTTGTCGAGGAAGAACAGCATGGCCGGATGCTGCTCGACCGCTTTCAGCATGTCGGCGAAGCGCCCGAGCACGTGCGGCCTGATCGCCTCGCGCTCGAACGCGCCGGCCCAGATCCGCGCCAGCTCGCCCTTGCTCGCGGAGATGCAGAAATGATTGGACCAGAACACGACGAGACGCTCGGTGAAGCCGCACTCGACCAGCGTCGCGCGCTGCAGCCGCGCCAGTGCTTCGGCGCGAAAGGTCTTTTGAATCACGTTGAGCGGCTGCGGCGCGGGTTTCGCGGCCGGCGGCGGCGAAGCGTTCGGCTGCATCATCTCGGGCTTCGCCGCGCTATCGGCAGGCTTCGCGTCCGTCATCTGGCCGCCGATCTCGGTGGCGGCCGTGTTCAGCGAGAGATTGCGGCGCAGGGCGGGCTTCTGATCGGCAGGCGGCTGCGGCGGCATCTCCGCGGGCGCGGTGGCTTTGGCAGTTTCCTTGGCCGTTTCCTTGGCAGCCTCGCGCGCCTGCTTGACCTGGTCCTGATAGGCGAACACGGCCTGGCCGAGCTGCGGCGTCGATTGCAGGCCTGGCGCCTCCAGCAGCACGCCGTTCGGACGGGCCAGTTCCGCCTTCACAAAGCCTCTGGGGTCGGAGGCCGCGTTGATGAGATCGCCCGATGCGCCGCCACGGGCGCCGAAGCCGAAACGGTTGAGCGCAACGAGGGCGGCTTGCGAATCGCGGGCCATCGATTTGTCCTTCGCGCCTTGCCAACCGCTTTTCCGAGACGTGCGCAGCGCATAGTATAGTGCAGCGACAGATGAACCCGACATGAAAATGACGGCGAAGCCTTTGCGTAAATCATGACAAATCCGAAAGAAATGCCGTCAGCCCCGACCCTCCCGCGCCGCCTCGCCTGCGCCCGCTGCGGCACGGAGTTCGGCTGCGACCTCTCGGGCACTTGCTGGTGCGCGGAGGAGACCGCAAAGCTGCCGATGCCGGTCGAGGGCGAGGATTGCCTGTGCCGGGAATGTTTGCGGAAGGCGGCGGCGGAGGCGCGCGCTTCTGCGGGGTGAACGCGAGACGGCGCCGCCCCCACGGGGTCGTCCCGGCCTAGTGCGCAATTGCGCACGGGGGCCGGGACCCATATCCCCAGGGAGATGTTTGGCGAAGACTGGTCGTTCGGTATTCCTACCGCCGCGCTCGATAGATCACGCGGTATGGGTCCCGGCCTGCGCCGGGACGACGTTGGGGACGACAGCTTGCCCTACACCGCAAACCCCGGCGACGTCCGCGCCATGCCGTCGAATGCATCCAGCAGCTTTTCGCGCCAGGCGTAGACGGGATCGTCGTTCTCCAGCAGCTTGAACGGGCTGACGACGCGCGCCCATTGGAAGCCGCCGAACACGATATAGTCGGCATAGTTCGGTGCAGCTCCGCCGATGAAGGGCTGCTTCTTCAGCGTCTGGCGCATCACCTCCAGCGACTTGCGGAAGGCGACGACGCCGGTGTCGCGGCTCGCCATCACCTCCTCCAGCCTCTTGCCGCCGAAGCGCGCCTCGCGCGACTGCCGGAAGTAGGCGGCATCGACCTCGGCGAGATTGTTCGGGATGTCGGCGACGATCAGCGGAAAGATGCCACCGACGATGGCGATGTCGCCGAAGGCGTTGATCATGCGCGCCATGGCGCGGCCGCCTTCGCCGCCGAACAGCAAGGGGCGATCCGGAAAATGGTCCTCGAGATAGTTCGCGATGGCCCAGGAATCGACGACCGGCTTGTGGTGATGCAGCAGCACCGGCACCTTCTCGGAGCCGTGCGGCGCGATCGCGCTCTTCTCGGTGAAGCGCCAGGGCAGCGTCTCCGCCGACAGGCCCTTATGCGCCAGCGCCATCCGCGTGCGCCAGCAATACGGGCTGAAGGGACGCGAAGGATCGGTGCCGACGAGTTCGAAGAGTTTCAGTGACATGATTGGTTCCGTTGCTGCGATTACCGGACAGAGTAACCGTCATGGCGCCGAGCGCAAGAAAGCCGTCCCGTCGCCGGTGCCCCGGTGTGACCGGCAATCGGTTGCCAGCTCGCGCTCGCACCGGACCTGCCGTCACTTGTTGCGGCGGCCCCCGGATTGGACCTAAGCTCGGGCATTTCAAAAATCGGGAGGCATTGCAATGACCCAGACCATTCCACGGCGCGATTTCCTTCTCGGCTCGGCAGCGCTCGCCGGCGCCGCGGCCGCCAACGCCTTCACCTGCGTCGAGATCGCGAGCGCGGCGCCGATCACCGTTCCGACCGTCGACAAGCTCTCGATCCGCGTGCTCGTGGATTCGAGCTTCGACCTGTTCTTCCGTCCCAAGCAGATCAACGGCGTCTCGATCGCGCCGGCCACGCGCGTCGGCGGCGACTACCGCAAATCGCTGCACAATGAATGGGGCCTGTCGCTCTGGTTGGAATCCGAAGGCGGCGGCAACCAGCGCACGCTGATGCTGGACTACGGCTACACGCCCGAAGTGCTGCTCAACAACATGGCGCTGATCGGCGTCGATCCGGCCAAGCTCAACGCACTCATCGTCAGTCATGGCCATTACGATCATTTCGGCGGCCTCAACGGCTTCCTCGACAAGTTCCGGGACAAGCTGCCCGCCGACCTCAAGCTCTATGCGGGCGGCGAAGACAATTTCTGCCACCGCGTCAGCCCGACGCCGACGCAGGGGCAGTTCGCCGATTTCGGCACGCTCGACCGGCGGCAGCTCGCGGCGCAGAAGGTGACGACCGTGCTGTGCGAAACACCGACGGTGATCGCGGACCATGCCTTCACCACCGGCAAGATCACCCGCCGCAGCAGCGAGCGCGTGCTGCCGAACACACTGGTCGAGTTCGGCATCAAGGACGGGCTGGGCTGCAATGCCGGCCACTATCTGCCCGCGGAGATGGAGGGCAAGATCGTGCCGGACGAGCACATCCACGAGCACGCCACCTGCTTCAACGTGCGCGATCTCGGCCTCGTCGTGATCTCGTCCTGCGGCCATGTCGGCATCGTCAATTCGGTGAAGCAGGCGCAGGAGGTGTCGGGCATCCAGAAGGTGCACGCCGTCGTCGGCGGCTTCCATCTCGGCCCGGCGCCCAAGGACTACCTCACGCAGGTGGTGAGCGAGATCAAGGCGCTCAACCCCGATGTCGTGGTGCCCATGCATTGCAGCGGCCTCAACTTCGCGCAGGAAGCCAATGCCCAGATGGAGGGCAAGGTGGTGGTGACGACGACGGGAAGCCGCCTCACCTTCGGCCTGTGATGCGACGCGCCCGCGCCTGGCTGTACGCRATGCTGGCGCTCGCCTGCGCGGGCACTGCGCAGGCGCGCTCGGCCGCCGAGACCATGGACATCCTGATGTGGAATCGGGAGCCGGTCGGCGGACCGTTCGAGCTGGTCGACCAGACCGGCAAGGCGCGCAGCGACCGCGACTTCCGCGGACAGCTGATGCTGGTCTATTTCGGCTTCACCTATTGCCCCGACGTCTGCCCGACCGATTTGATGGCGATCGGACAGGCGCTCGAGCAGCTCGGGCCGGACGCCGACGCCGTGCAGCCGGTCTTCATCACGCTCGACCCCGAACGCGACACCGCCGGGCATCTTGCCGAATATGTGCCGATGTTTCATCCGCGGCTGCTCGGGCTGACCGGGAGCCGCGACGCGATCGGGGCGGCGGCGGAGGCCTACAAGGTCTATTTTGCCAAGATCCCGATCGGCAAGGAGGCCGGCGACTACACGGTCGACCACACGTCCTTCATCTATCTCATGGACCGCGACGGGAAATATCTCGGCTTCTTTCCGCCGGGCACGTCGGCCGAGCGCATGGCCGAGATCATCCGGCCACGGCTTGCGGCGCCCTCACGATAGCCCTCCGGCCGGAAGCGATGCGCTTCACCGCCCGTTGGTGCGCAATAGTTTCTCGCCGCCTTCCGTCACCGCGATGACCAGCCCCACGCCCGGCAGCGTCTCGCGCGCGACGTAGCCGCGGTCGGCGGCGTCTTCCCAGATGGTGAGGCGCGGGCACGAGGTCTTCCAGGTCGCGATGACCTCGGCGTAGGCGCGCGGCTCGCGCGCGACCCATTCGACGAAGTCCAGCACCAGCGGATCGGCAGTCTCGCTCATTGCAAACCTCCCTTGTCGAAGGCGGCCAGCACCGGCGTGCGAACCATAAGCCATCCGCCATAGGCGATGTAGTAGCAGGCGATCGTGGTGATCAGCTTGTTGGACCAGGCGATGAATTGCTGGTCGGTCATGGCTTCCAGGATGCGCCGTGCCAGCGTGGTGCCCAGCATCGAGGCTGCAATGGCGACGCCGGCGAGCACGGGATCGAGGCTTGCGGCCTGGTCGATGACGCCGCCGAAATAGATCAGCTTGGTGAAATGGCTGACGAGCTGGCACATCGCTTTCGTCGCCACCTTCTCGCGCCGGCCGAAATCGCCGCCGAGGAAGAAGGTGTCGAGCAGCGGGCCGGAGACGCCGGTCATCAACATCAGGCCCATGCAGATCGTGCCGTAGACCGTGCCCTGCCAGAGCCTGTCAGGGTCCGGCTTGACGTTCGACGGCAGCAGCCGTGCCATGAACGGTGTGACGCCGAGCAGCAGCAGCGCCGTCGGCTTGTCCGGCACGTAGCGGGTGATCGACCAGGCCGCGAGCGCGATGGCCGCGCCGACCATGTAGTTCGCGACCGGCCGCCAGCGGATGTGCGACCGCCACAGCAGCGCGCGCCAGCCGTTCGAGGCCATCTGCGTGATCGCATGCAGCACCATCGCGGTCGGCAGCGGCATCAGGGCCAGCAGCACGCCGATCAGGATCAGTCCGCCCGCCATGCCGAACAGCCCCGACAGGAACGCGGTGGCGACCATCAGCAATCCAAGGGCAGCGATCATGATGGGCGTCACGAGGGGATTCTCCTGTGGTGGCGAGGCGACGTAAGGGACGCAAACTGTTCGACCCCCTCGCCCCGCTTGCGGGGAGAGGGTGGGGTGAGGGGGAGCCTCCGCGGGGACGGTGAGAGTAAGACTCGCGGAGAGTCCCCCTCACCCGCCACGCTTCGCGTGTCGGCCTCTCCCCGCAAGCGGGGAGAGGCGTAGGGGAAGGTGCCCCGCTTGCTCCCCCTTCGCAAACTGAGTTATCTTGCCCTGGCATCAGCTTTCCTGAGGGTCGGGCATTGCGGCGGCTGCTGTTTCTCAACGGCATCAAGGCATTCGAGGCGGCGGCGCGGACCGGCAGCTTTGCTGCGGCCGGGCTCGAGCTGAACGTGTCGGCGGCCGCGGTGAGCCGCATGGTGCATCTGCTGGAAGAGCGGCTCGGTGTCGGGCTGTTCGAGCGCAAGGCCAACAAGCTGGTGCTGACGCAGGCGGGCCGCGCCTATCAGAGCGGGCTGACGCCGATCTTCGACGCGCTGGCGAGCCTCACCGCCCAGGTGACGGCGCCCTCCAGCGTGCGCGTGCTCACCATCGGCGTCGGCCACACCTTTGCGATGCGCTGGCTGATCCCTCGGCTGTCGGAGTTTCGCAACGAGGAGCCCGACATCGAGGTGCGCTTCACCACCGGCGGGGCGCTGGTGCCGTTCGGCGAAGACTGGAATTGCGGCATCAAGCTCGGCACCGGCGACTGGCCGGGCCTCGTCGCCGAGCCGCTGTTCGCCGGCGATCTCACACCGGTCTGCGTGCCCCGCCTCGCCAGCGGCCTGAAGCGGCCGGCCGACCTCAGGGGACCCAGCCTGATCCGTGTCGCGCACTCACCCGAGGACTGGCCGATCTGGCTGAAGGCCGCCGGCCTTGCCCGCATCAACGCGCGCGGGCCGGAATTCCAGTTCTACGGCCAGGCGCTGCAGGCCGCCGCCGACGGGCTCGGCATCGGCATGGGGATCCGCCCCTATATCGACGACGATCTCGCTGCCGGCCGGCTGGTTGCGCCGTTCGACCTCTCGGTGCCCAAGGGCATGCGCTGGTACCTGCTCTATCGCAGCTTCCAGACCGAGCAGCGCGACTTCGCCGCGTTCCGCCGCTGGATCATGCGCGCGGCCTCGGAACCCGCGACCCGCCCCGTGCGGCGGGCCGGCCGCAGTTCCGCGCGGAACTGACGCGCAAGGGCAAAAAAGCCCGACGCTTGTGAACGGCTTCACATCATCAAATCCGCAATCGTGGTCCCCTGACCCTCCAACAAGACACGCGACCTAGACACTTTGGGGACTACCAATGACGACCCTCTACGACGGCTTTGACATCGAATCCTTCGAGGCAGGCAAGGGACTGTGGCACGCCCGTATCCGGCGCTCCGATTTCAGCCCGGTTGCCATCGACGGCGTGCTGTTTCCAGCCATGGAAGTCGGCTTCGCCTGGCCCGATCGCGACGCCGCGATCGCCGACGCCAAGCACCACATCGACCGCTTCCGCCGGCGCACCGATCGCGACGACGACTAGATCTTCCAGCGCAGCGCGGCGCGAAACGAGGAACCGCTGATGTCGTATATCGAGATCGATGAGACCCAGCCGCTGGCCCGATCCTTCGCACGGTCGGTACTGTCGAAATGCCCGGACTGCGACGGCGATCTCACGGTGCTCCGTGTGATCGGCGGCCGCGCCGGGTGCGAGTACTGGACCATGCGCTGCACCGATTGCGGCGGCGTCCATCTCGACATCCTGAAGCCGCGCCAGGCGGCCGGGGATGACGACGGGCCGCTGCCGGCGGCGTGACGTTCCGTCCTGCTGCCAACCTGCTGTCAGCAGTCCGAGCACGGACGGGCTTTCGCCCTTTTCTGAGGGGCGGACTCGTCCCATATTCGCCCCATGGCGAAGAAACCTGCTCCCCCTAAATCCCCCAAAACCAAGGCCCCGAACTCCAAGGCGCACCGCCCTGACGTGCAGCCGATCGGGCCGGCGCTGGCCGAACTGCTCAATCCCGCGATCAACCGCGGCGATGCCGGGCTGGGCTCGGGGACGGGCCTGCAGCCGCCGCCGGACAATTCGCGCGACCGCCGCGCCGGGGGCGAGGCTGCCGCGCATCGCGCGCGGGCCTCGACGCCGAAGGAGTTTCCGCAAGACAACGCCAGGCCGATGCCGCTGCGGCCCAATCCGCAGCCGCCGGGAGCGCGCGCATCGACCGAGGGGTTCGAGGAAGCACCGCAGGCCAATTACGGCACCGCCGCCACGATCCCGACGCTTGATCCGGAACTGGCGCGTCAGCTCGGCCTGCCGACCGAGGAAGACGACGCTGAGGCGCTGGCGCGTCCGCCGCGCAACAAGATGGAGGCGCTCGGCGTCAAGGCGACCGCCGAGGCGCTGGAGTCGCTGATCCGCGAGGGCCGGCCCGAGTTCCGCAAGGACGACGGCTCCACGAAAGTGTGGACCCCGCACCGGCCGCCGCGTCCGGAAAAGTCCGAAGGCGGCGTCCGTTTCGAGATCAAGTCAGCCTACGAGCCCAGGGGCGACCAGCCGACCGCGATCAAGGAGCTGGTCGAAGGCATCGAGCGCAACGACCGCTCGCAGGTGCTGTTAGGGGTCACCGGCTCCGGCAAGACCTACACCATGGCCAAAGTGATCGAGGCGACGCAGCGGCCCGCCATCATCCTGGCGCCGAACAAGACGCTGGCCGCCCAGCTCTATGGCGAGTTCAAGAGCTTCTTCCCCGACAACGCGGTGGAGTATTTCGTCAGCTATTACGACTACTACCAGCCGGAAGCGTATGTCCCGCGCACGGACACCTACATAGAAAAGGACTCGTCCATCAACGAGCAGATCGACCGCATGCGCCACTCGGCGACACGCGCGCTGCTCGAACGCGACGACGTCATCATCGTGGCGTCAGTGTCCTGCATCTACGGTATCGGTTCGGTCGAGACCTACACCGCGATGACCTTCGCGCTGAAGAAGGGCGAGCGCATCGACCAGCGCCAGCTCATCGCCGACCTCGTCGCGCTCCAGTACAAGCGTACCCAGGCCGACTTTACCCGCGGCACTTTTCGCGTGCGCGGCGACGTCATCGACATCTTCCCGGCACACTATGAAGACCGCGCCTGGCGCGTGAACCTGTTCGGCGACACCATCGAGACCATCGAGGAATTCGACCCGCTCACCGGCCACAAGCAGGACGAGCTCGAATTCATCAAGATGTACGCCAACTCGCACTATGTGACGCCGCGCCCGACGCTGGTGCAGGCCATCAAGTCGATCAAGTCCGAATTGAAGATGCGGCTCGACCAGCTCAACAACCAGGGACGCCTGCTGGAAGCGCAGCGGCTGGAGCAGCGCACCACCTTCGATCTCGAGATGATGGAGGCGACGGGCAGCTGCGCCGGCATCGAGAACTATTCGCGCTATCTCACCGGCCGCCTGCCCGGCGAGCCGCCTCCGACGCTGTTCGAATACGTGCCCGACAATGCGCTGGTGTTCGCCGACGAGAGCCACGTCACCGTGCCGCAGATCGGCGGCATGTTCCGCGGCGACTTCCGACGCAAGGCAACGTTGGCCGAATACGGCTTCCGTTTGCCGTCGTGCATGGACAACCGCCCGCTCCGCTTCGAGGAGTGGGACATGATGCGGCCGCAGACGGTCGCGGTGTCGGCCACGCCCGGCGGCTGGGAGCTGAACGAGAGCGGTGGCGTGTTCGTCGAGCAGGTCATTCGCCCCACGGGACTGATCGATCCGCCCGTCGATATCCGCCCCGCCCGCACCCAGGTGGACGATCTCGTCGGCGAGGTGCGTGCCACCGCGCAGGCCGGCTATCGCTCGCTGATCACGGTGCTGACAAAGCGCATGGCGGAGGATCTCACCGAATATCTGCATGAGCAGGGCATCCGCGTCCGCTACATGCACAGCGACATCGACACCATCGAGCGCATCGAGATCATCCGCGACCTCCGCCTCGGCGCCTTCGACGCGCTGGTCGGCATCAACCTGCTGCGCGAAGGCCTCGACATTCCCGAATGCGCGCTGGTCGCGATTTTGGACGCCGACAAGGAAGGTTTTCTGCGCAGCGAGACCTCGCTGATCCAGACCATCGGCCGCGCCGCGCGCAACGTCGACGGCAAGGTGATCCTCTATGCCGACCAGATGACGGGCTCGATGGAGCGGGCCATCGCCGAGACCAACCGCCGCCGCGAAAAACAGGTCGAGTACAACACCGCCAACGGCATCACGCCGGAGAGCGTGAAGAAGCAGATCGGCGACATCCTCAACTCCGTCTACGAGCGCGACCACGTGCTGGTCGAGGTCGGCGGCCATGACATGACCGACGACGTCATCTCGATCGGCCACAATTTCGAAGCCGTGCTCGCCGATTTGGAGACGCGGATGCGCGAGGCCGCCGCCGATTTGAACTTCGAGGAAGCCGCGCGCCTGCGCGACGAGGTCAAGCGCCTGCGCGCCACCGAGCTCGCCGTCGTGGACGATCCCACCGTCAAGCAGCGCACCGTCGCGGGCAAGGCCGGCGCCTATGCCGGCGCGAAGAAATACGGTGACGCCGCGAACCTGCCGGTCAGCGCGATGAAGAAGAAAACCGTGGGCTCCGCGCTGAAAGCCAGCGGCGGCGGCAGCGGCTCGAAGGTGCACAAGCCGCATCTCGACGAGATGCACGGCCCGGAATCGCTGCCCTACCGCGAGAAGCAGACGCTGCCGTCAAAACCGTTCGGCAGCACGAGCCGGATCATCCAGCCGACGGATTCGCGGCAGTCGGGGCCGGAGTTCGGCCCGGCGCCGAAGTCGACGGGCGGGGCGCCGGGGCGACGGGGTGGGTGGAAGAAGAGGTAGGGCGGCGCAGGTCTATCGGCGACGTCTGTGGTTATGGATTCCGGGCTCGCCGCTTCGCGGCGCCCCGGAATAACGAGAGACTCTCACCCCACACTCGCCGTCACCACCGCCATCACCGACAGCAGCAGCACGATGGTCATGAGTTGCAGCGAGGCGACGGGCTGGGTGCGCCAGGCTGTGATCTTGTCGGACAGCGACAGGTGGGCCTCGAAGAATTTTGGTTCGTAGACGGTCTTGAAGAGAGCGGGGAAGCTCGGGCCGAGGGTCACGGCCAGCATCGCATGCATCAGCGAGGCGACGGCGACGAAGATGGCGACGCCGGGGTCGCCGGAGAGGTCGTGGTTGCCGCACAGCTTGAGCAGGAAGGCGGCGACGGCGAAGGTCGGGAAGCTCTGCAGCGTCGCGGTCAGCGCGATGCCTTCGAGCGCGTTGTGCAGGCGGGACTTTCTCGTGGCGGCGATGGTGGCCATGGCACGTCTCCCTGATGACATGGGGATGACGGTAGCCGCGGTGCGCGAGGCGCGATGTGAGTTGGGTCACGCCGGTTGGTCGGCCGGAACTTCGCCTCTTTCCCGCGTGCGGCAACGCTATCGCACATGACTCGTGGTTGCGGCCGGAGCGCGCGCCTCGTCCTTCGAGACGGCGCTTACGCGCCTCCTCAGGATGAGGCTAATCCGGCGTCGGTGCCCGTTGGAACTGCGGCCGCGAACTCCGTCCTCATCCTGAGGAGCCCGCCTAAGGCGGGCGTCTCGAAGGATGGCCGTCGGGAAAGGCGCTCAGATGCGATACTCCGCAGCAAACGGGGACGGATAGGACCGTCGACGCGGATGGAGGGGCCCTACAGCTTCCCTTGCCCGTTCATCTGGCTCTGCTGTTGCCGCTGCTTCTCCTGTTCCTTGGCGTGGTGACGGCCGTAGAGGCAGCCGGCAGCGGCGCCCAGCACGCCGTGATGGCCGGCATAGTGGCCGGCGACACCGCCGACGACGGCGCCCTTGATGCAGCCCTTGGCGTTGGCGGCGGAACCCGCGCCGAGCATGAGGAGCACGGCTGCGGCGGTGAGGAGCGTGGATTTCATGGATGTCTCCGGATGCGATGTCCTGGCATCAACGGGCGCTGACGGCTCCGGGTTCCCTCGCGCCCGGCCTTGCAGGACGCGTCGGCCGATAGGCACGCAGCGTCATCCCAGGACGCGAAGGCCGCTTGTTTTCTTGCAAGGAAACAGGCGCGCAACCCGCAATTGCACCCCATGAACCGGGTATTGCGCCGGCGCGTCATAGACTGGATCACCCCTGTGTTCTTGCGGATTGAAGCATGCGCGGGCTGCGCGATAGCGTCCGCGGGTCATGGCAATGAGGGCGGCGCGGCATGACGGTGGAATCGTTGAACAGGCAACGCGTCGTGCATCTGCTCGACGCGTTCGCGCGCGGCGACATCGAGGCCGCGCTGGCGTGCTGCACCGACGACGTCGACTTCCTCACGCACGCGCCGATCGACGTGCTGCCGCACATGGTTCCGCGCCACGGCAAGGGTGAGCTGCGCGAGCTGTGGCAGACGATCTGGTCGCGCTATTCGGAAGTTCGCTACAAGGCGCCGCACATCCTCGCCGACGGCGACGAGGTCGCGACCTACATGCACACCTATTTCAGGAAGCGCAGCAACGACCGCATCGTGCAGTTCGACATGGCGGTGTTCTACACTTTCCGCGGCGGCCTGGTGGCGCAGATCCGCGAGATCATCGATTCCTACGACCTGGTGCAGCAGGTGCTGGAGCGCGAGATCGGGCCGCTGATCACGGGCGCGGGGGTGGACGGGGTGTAGCTGCGGTCGCCGATGTGCTCCCTCGCCCCGTTCTTACGGGGAGGGGGTTGGGGTGAGGGGCATCTCTCCACAAGCGAGATCGCCGACGGGCCTGTACCCCTCACCCGCCGCGCTCAGGGCGCGAGTGCGCCCCCGAGCGCGTCGACCTCTCCCCGCGAGCGGGGAGAGGTGAAGAGGCCCCCGTTTGAACCTCCCTGCCCGCCGGCAAGACCCATCCCGGGGCGTTGTGTACGCCGGCTGGGGTTGGCCGATGAAAGTCGTTTTGCTTGCCGTCTTGGGACTGTTTTTGGGAACGCTGGGCGGGGCCGCGCTCGGCATCGGGGCCGGGCTCGCTTTCGTCGAAATCGCACAAACCACGAATTTCGAGGGCCAGAACGGCATGCTGGTGTTCTTCACCTTCATGCCCGCGGGCGCTGCCATCGGCGGGATCGGCGGCGCAGCGCTGTTCGGCCTGCTGGCGCTGCGCGACAGCGCCATTGCGCTGGAACGGGAACCCGCGGTGCACGGGGACCGGTAAATTACGGGGTCCTGTTGTAAATCTCACAAATCGCCATCAATTGTGCATTGCAAAAACGTGAATTGCGTTTTGGCCGAAATCCCGTACCTTGTTCGCATACAAATGAGTTGAGCGCCCCGGGGCACCTTTACGGTGCATGGGGTCGTTTTCCGTTTTTTCTGCAAGCCAGCTTCAGGACTGCCCCAAATGACAGAGCACAGCCTCTGGCGTTTCTCGCGCGCGTTGCACCGCGCGATCAACGACCGGCATTTCGAGGATATCGAGGCCCTGATCGACGAGGACGTCGAGTGGGCGCTCTACGGCCCGATCGACATGTTTCCGTTCCTCGGCGCGCGCCAGGGCAAGGAAGCGGTGCTCGACGTCATCCGCCAGCTTGCCGACAATTTCCAGGTCCGCCGCTTCGACCGCGAGAGCATCATGCTGGGCGTGGATTCCGCCGCCTCGATGCTGCGCTATTCGCTGACCGCACTGGACTCCAACAAGCCGATTTCGCTCAGGGTCGCGCAGTTCGCCCAGTTCAGGGCGGGCAAGCTCATCAGCATGCGCGTGCTGATCGACACGTTCGACCTGATCGAGCAGGCACTCGGCCGCGCCATTCATCTGCCGAAGATGACCAGCGTCGGCTGAGGGGGACGCCAACGGGTCCCGCTGTTCGGGACCGATGACAAAGGCGACCGCGACGTCCTGGCCTCCAGCCCCGCCGGATGCCGTCGCAGGCCAGCCGTCATCGGGCGCGCGCCTTTCGCGCGGCCCGTTGGTTCGCGTCCCAACGCGGGCGTCCCGAGGCGAGCCGCCACAATTTCGCAACGATAGATCCGCATGTATGGTGGGGACGGAATGGCGCATGGTCATCACCGAGGGCCGACATATAGTGTCGGACAGCATGCGCCGGGGTTTGCGGGCAGGACGATGGAATTCTCGACAGGTTTTGGCTGGACCAAGCTGCCGGTGCTGGCGGGCGCGTTCATTCTGGGCTCGGCTCTCGCGGTCTCGGCGCAGATCATCCCGCCCTTCTCCCCGCCCGCCGCCGTCGTGTCCGACGACGAGGAGGCCGAGACGGCCGAGGCCCCCAACGTCAACGATCCCGATGTGATGAAGGACATCGACGTCGACAAGCTCGACTGGAGCCAGCTCGCCATCGATGCCGGCACGCTCAACGACATCATCGCCGCCAAGAAGCGCGCCCAGGCCGCCGCCAATAGCGGCATGGCCTGGTCGTCGAACACCAACACCAACGGCTCGTCCGCGGTGACGGTGAAGCAGTCCGTGTTCGAGTTCTGGGACACGCGGATCGGCGCCGACATGACGGTGGCGAGCGAGCCCCGGACGATGTCCGAGCTCTTGGCACAGAAGGCCACTAATGGCGGCAACCTGCCGCAATCCTCCGGCAGCGCGTGGGCGACCGCGACCGCGCCGGGCGCCGGCGTGATCTGGGACAAGACCGCGGTCGAGGCCCGCGTCGATCCCGGCTCCGAACAGAGCAAGCTCGGGGCCTCGCTGACCAAGTCGGTGCCGCTGACCGGCGACACGTCGCTGACACTGCAGAACGGCTACAGCGTCAACCAGCAGGGCACCACTGCCGTCCCCGGCATCGGCGGGCACATCACGCGCAATTACGAGACCGACCAGACCGCCAAGGTCACCAACACCGACACCGGCACCAGCATCACCGCGGGCCAGACGCTGTCGACCACCGACGACAAATGGCTGCGCAAGGTCGGCGCCGAGCAGAAGCTGTTCGACAACGTCACCGTCTCCGGTTCGGTCGGCGAGACTTCGCAAGGCGCGATCAACAAGAGCGTGACGGCGGGCTTCAAGAAGAGCTGGTAGGCGGAGCCTCCACTCCTTCTCCTCGTCCTGAGGAGCGCTCCAAAGGAGCGCGTCTCGAAGGATCGAGGCCCCCGCTGCGAGAGCCAGGCCTTCATGGTCCTCGCGGCGATGCGCAGCATCGTCCGCTGCGCGCGAAGGGCGCGCTCTTCACGATGAGGGATAGAGGGTTCCGTCGCTCGACCGGCGTTTACACTCCCCTAACCATACGCCACGGCAAAGCCCCCGAATCGTCCGCCCTTGCCGTATCTCGGCCATGCCGCGGTCAAAATCCGACGCCCTAGTCAGGATGACCGAATTCGTCGTGCGGGGGACACTCGCGCTGCGCTCAAACGCGAACAGGGGAACACCGATGAACGCTATCCGTCCGGAAAAGATCGAAGGCACCGAAACCGAGACCGTCGACAGCAATCTCGCTGCGGTGACCGAAGTCGAAGCTGGCATCCGTGACTTCGTCCGCAACGACATCGCCTATCTGCGCCGTCCCGCGGCGCCGACCACCGATGCACCGCCGCTCGATCCGAGCGCGGAGGCGACCGTCACCAACGTCAACTCGCTGATCCAGCGCGTCGCCGGCACCTCGCTCGCCGAGATCGAGAACCTGATCTCCGAGCTCGAGAGCCTGCGTGACCTGCTCCATGCCGAAGGCCAGCGCGTCCAGCGCGAGATCTCCGGCTACGCCCAGCTCAGCCAGGCGGCGATGAAGTCGACCCGCATGATCTCCGACAACGTCGCGCAGTGGAAGCGCGCCGCCGACGGCCTGCGCAACAGCTGATCGCACCTACCAGGCATCACCGGACCGCCGCGTTCCCGGAAGGGAGCGCGGCGGTTTTGATTCCGGGGGGAGTGTTGTGATGGATGCAATCGCTCCTCGACAACGGTGTCATCGCCCGACTTGATCGGGCGATCCAGTATTCCAGAGACAGTGAGGCAAGGGCCGAGACGCCGCGGCGTACTGGATGCCCCGGTAAGCCGGGGCATGACAGCGGAGGGTGTGGCCGTGATGGGTGCTCTACCGCGGCCGTGGACAGGCATTCACATCGTCAGCGCCGCCAGCCAATCCGCCTTTGAACCGTCCGCCGCTGACAGGCGACCAATGCCAAGCGCCCGTGCCGCCACGGCCGGGCTCGGGGGACATTCCAGATGGAAAGCATTCGGCCCGACACCACGGAGCCCATACCGATGCGGCCCGCGCCGAACCAGTTCGGCACGATCATGCTGCGGTTTGTCGGATTGCTGGCGGTTGCGATCGCGGTGCTGGCGTTCGTCTATAGCCGCTGAGGCCGGGACCGCGAGGCGGTCCCGAAACATTAACGAACCCTTACCGGGCCGCGTCGAAGGTCGAGGCTTCCAGGGTGTAGGCGCCGTCGGCATAACCCTTCACCACCATGCCGGCGACCAGCATCACGGCCAGCGTCGCGGTAGCGAAGATAAATCCGACAAACTTGAGTGCGCCGCGGTCAGCCATGGTCCTCGTCCCCTGTACCTCTGCCTATTCGTTCAAATAGACAGCGACAGGTTCATAATTGGTTAGCAACTCGATGGTTCCCCCAACTGCTTCGCGGGTAACCATGTTGCGCAGGCTTATGGCAGCCGGCCCGAATAGCGTCCATAGCGCGCGGGCAACACTCGCGCACTCATTTGCCCGTTCATCCTGGAACAGATCTAACCTTTCGCGCGCATCGGCACGAAGGCCGAGGCGGTGATGGAATAGACCTCTTCGCCGCGCTGATTGGTGCCGGTGGTGCGGGCCGTCAAAATGCCCCAGCCGGGACGCGAGGCGGAGGTGCGCTTGTCTATGACGACGTTGACGTAGGAGACGGTGTCGCCGGCCAGCACCGGCTTGATCCAGCGCAGGTCGCGAAAGCCGGGCGACGGGCCCCAGATTGCGACCTCCTCGCCGCGCGCCGCGGCCTCCCGCGCCAGACGCTGGCCGTCGGCGACAAGCAGGCTCATGCAGGCCGAACCGACATGCCAGCCCGAGGCGGCGAGCCCGCCGAACAGCGAGTTCTTGCCCTCCTCCTCGTCGAGGTGAAAGCGCTGCGGATCGAACTTCGCGGCAAACGTCTTGATGGACTCCGCGGTGAACGTGTAGCTGCCGATCTCGCGGCGCTGCCCGATGGCGATGTCGTCGAAGAACCGCATCAGGCCGCTCCCTCGCGTCGCTTGATCAGGATCGGCGAGGTCATCTCGGCGAGCGCCTGCCCCGCGGCGTTGCGCGCGGTGCACTTGAACTTGACGATGCCGAGCGTGGGGCGGCTTTTCGACGTGCGCGCCTCCAGCACGTCGACCTCGAGCGTGAGATCGTCGCCGGGCCGCAAGGGCGACAGCCAGCGCACCTCGTCGACGCCGGGAGACCCCAGCGACGCCGCGCGGGTGATGAAACCGTCGGCCATCATCCGCATCATCAGCGAGCAGAGGTGCCAGCCCGAGCCGGACAGGCCGCGCAGCATGCTCTTGGCTGCTGCGTCCTCGTCCAGGTGCATCGGCTGCGGATCGAACTCGGCGGCAAAGGCCAAAATCTCGTCGCGGGTGACATGGTGCGGGCCGAATGTTCCAAACCGGCCGGGCGGGAAGTCTTCGAAGGTCAGGGTCATCTTGGGAAAGCTTTGAGGGAATGACAGATTGTGGCCGCACTTTGCGGCAATCTCAACCCGCCGGCCCGCATGGCTCGTGCTACACACGCGGTGGCGGCGGTGGTCTTGAGTCGGACCAGCCGAGGGCCAGGATCCACCCACGCGACCCAAATTTGCCCTGGGGAGAGCAATGTTTTCATTCAGCGACCTGTTTCAATGGGACCGCTTCATCACGCCGACGATCATCAAGACCTTCTATTGGCTGGTGATCGCGCTGATCTGCCTGTTCGGCCTCTCCGGCATCTTCTCCGGCCTCGCCGCGATGGCGATCAGCCCGTTCGGCGGCTTCCTGGTGCTGCTGTCGTCGATCGCGAGCGTCGTGGTCGGGATCGTGTTCTCGCGCATCGTCGCCGAGCTGATCCTGATCGTCTTCCGCATCAATGAGCACCTCGGCGCGATCAGGGACCAGGGCGGCGGGATGAAGTGAGGCAGGCGCAGGTGCCGTAGGGTGGGTTAGCCGAAGGCGTAACCCACCTCTTCTGCTTCCTCGCGGTTAGAGACAATGGTGGGTTACGCTGCGCTAACCCACCCTACGGCACCGTCGCCGGTGCCTTACGTATTGAACCGGAAATGCATCACGTCGCCGTCGGCGACGACGTATTCCTTGCCTTCAAGGCGCAGCTTGCCGGCATCGCGGGCGCCGGCTTCGCCGTTCAGCGCGACATAGTCCTCGTAAGCGATGGTCTCGGCGCGGATGAATCCCTTCTCGAAGTCGGTGTGGATCACGCCGGCCGCGCCCGGCCCCTTGGTGCCGCGATGGATGGTCCAGGCGCGCGCTTCCTTCGGCCCCACCGTGAAATAGGTGATGAGGTGCAGCAGAGAGTAGCCGGCGCGGATCAGGCGATCGAGGCCGGCTTCCTCCAGGCCCAGCGTCTCCAGGAAGTCGGCGCGCTCTTCGCGCGAGATCGTCGCGATCTCGGACTCGATCTTGGCGGAGATGACGACGGCAACCGCGCCCTCCTTCGCCGCCTGCTCCTCGACCGCCTTGGAGAAGGCATTGCCGGTGGCCGCGGAGCCTTCCTCGACGTTGCAGACGTAGAGCACGGGCTTCGACGACAGCAGGCCGAGCATGGAGAACGCCCGCTCCTCCTCCGCCTTGCGCTCGACGAGGCGCGCGGGCTTGCCGTCGCGCAGCAGCACCAGGGTGCGGTTGACGAGGTCGAGCTGCTCCTTGGCGTCCTTGTCGTTGCCCTTGGCCTTCTTGGTGAGGTTGTCGACGCGCTTCTCGAGGCTGTCGAGGTCGGCGAGCATCAGCTCGGTCTCGATGGTCTCGATGTCGGCGAGCGGGGCGATCTTGCCCTCGACATGGGTGATGTCGGAGTCCTCGAAGCAGCGCACGACATGCGCGATGGCGTCGACCTCGCGGATGTTGGCGAGGAACTGGTTGCCGAGACCTTCACCCTTGGAGGCGCCGCGCACGAGGCCGGCGATGTCGACGAAGGTCAGCCGGGTCGGAATGATCTGCGCCGACTTGGCGATCGCCGCGAGCTTGTCGAGCCTGGGATCAGGCACGGCGACCTCGCCGACATTCGGCTCGATGGTGCAGAACGGATAGTTCGCAGCCTGCGCCGCGGCCGTCTCGGTCAGCGCGTTGAACAAGGTCGACTTGCCGACATTGGGCAATCCGACGATCCCGCATTTGAATCCCATGGTCTCATCCAGTCTTCGCGCCGCGGGCGCGTGTGTTCGTTGAAGTCGTCATGCCCGGCCTTGTGCCGGGCATCCACGTCCTTCGCTCCGCGGAGAAAGAAAGCCGTGGATGGCCGGGTCAAGCCCGGCCATGACGGAGAGAGATCAGTTCGATTTCTCTCCGTTCTCGTCCTTGGTCAAAAATCCCTTCGCCTGCATGGCCAGATGCACCCTGTTGGCGAAGGTCGCGTCCGTGCCCTTGGCGACCAGTGCGGCGTGCTCGGCGACCGCGTCGCAGAGCGTCGTCACCCAGTCGTTGTCGGCCTTGGCGAAGTCCGACAGCACGTGGCCGTGCACCATTTCCTTGACGCCGGGATGACCGATGCCGAGCCGCACCCGGCGGTAGTCGTTGCCGATATGCGCCGAGATCGAGCGCAGGCCGTTATGGCCGGCAATGCCGCCGCCGATCTTCACGCGGACCTTGCCCGGCGGCAGTTCGAGCTCGTCGTGGAACACGGTGACGTCGCCCGGCGCAATCTTGAAGAAGCTCGCCGCTTCCTGCACGGCGCGGCCGGAATCGTTCATGTAGGTCGTGGGCTTGAGCAGGATCACGCGCTCGGTGCCGAGCGTGCCTTCCGAGGTCTCGCCCTGAAAACGACGGCGCCATGGTGCAAAACCATGACGCCGCGCGATTTCGTCGACGGCCATGAAGCCGATATTGTGCCGGTTACGTGCGTATTTCGCGCCGGGATTGCCGAGCCCAACAAAGAGTCGCATGACGCGGCGCGCCCCTCGCTCGGCGCGCGGCTAGAGACCGCGCGCCAGCTTTGAGAGATTACTTCTTCTTGTCGCCGCCGGCGGGAGCCTTGGCAGCAGCCGCGGGAGCAGCAGCAGCCGGAGCCGCAGCGCCAGCCGCCGGAGCAGCCGCAGCGCCCGGAGCCGCGCCACCAGCAGCAGCCGCAGCAGCGGCCTTCTGCTCTTCGGCGTAGCCGGACGGCGGCACGATGGTGACGAGGGTCGCGTCCTCGCGGGTCAGCGCCTTCACGCCGGCCGGCAGCTTGATGTCGGCCAGATGCAGGGAGTGACCGATTTCGAGCGAGCCGACGTCGGCTTCGATGTACTGCGGAATGCTCTCGACACCGCACTCGAGCTCGATCGCGTGGGCGACGATGTTGACGGTGCCGCCGCGCTTCACGCCGGGCGAGCCTTCCGCCTTCACCACGTGCAGGGGCACGCTGATGCGGATGGTGGCGCCTTCGCCGAGCCGCATGAAGTCGACATGGATCGGGAAGTCCTTGACCGGATCGAGGTGGTAGTCGCGCGGAATCACGCGGTGCTTCTTGCCCTCGAGATCGATGTCCACCAGCGTGGTCAAGAACCGGCCGGCGAGGATGCGCTGGCGCAGTTCACGATCTTCGATCGAGATCGTGACGGGGGGCTGGTTGTTACCATAGATCACTCCGGGAACTCGCCCGGCGCGACGCTCAGCCCGGGCGGCCCCCTTGCCGCTCTTCGGACGTGCGGTCGCCTTCAATTCCTTGACGGTCGTCGCCATGTCGTTAAGTCCTTGTTTTTGCAAAAGTTAATGGGCCGCAGCGCGGCCCATGGCATCGTCCACAGCAAGCCTCCAGGGGTGCGGGGGCCGCGGACGTGGCGGGCTTTTACCCGGAAGATGCGGAAATGACAAGGAGAATGGGCTGGTGGGCGGCACGGAGTAGCCCGGATGGAGCGGAGCGAAATCCGGGGTCACACGCGCGGAACTGACCCGGATTGCGCTGCGCTCCATCCGGGCTACGGGGCCGGCATTACCCGCCGAGCTTGGCCTCCAGCGCCGCGATGCGCGCCTTCAGGGCCTCGTTCTCCTCGCGGGCGAGGCGGGCCATGTCCTTGACCGCCTCGAACTCCTCGCGCTTGACGAGGTCCATGTCGCGCAGGAATTTTTCGGCCTGGGTGCGCATCACGGTGTCGAACTCGCGCTTGACGCCCTGGGCCGCACCGGCGGCGTCGTTCATCAGGCGGCCGATCTCGTCGAAAAACCGGTTGTTGGTCTGGGTCATGTCGGTCTCCTGGCAGCCTGCCGATAAACTTTGCGCGAACGCGCAAAAGGACAATGGCAATCCGCAGCCTGGGGTTCAAGGGCGAAGCGGCGGTATCCTTGTCATGCCCCGGTTTCCTTGCAATCGTAATCAACGTCCCTGCATAACAAGAATCAGAAAGCGCACGAGATGATCGACCAGCAGATCGCGATCCCCACCAAGGACGGCCACACCGCAACTTTCATCAGCCATCCCGAACGTGGCGGCCCGTTCCCGGTCGTCCTGTTCTACATGGATGCGCCGGCGATCCGCGAAGAGCTGCGCGACATGGCGCGCCGGCTCACGACATCGGGCTATTACGTGATGCTGCCGAACCTGTATTACCGCTCCGGCGTGATGGAGCTCGGGGCACTGCCCGCCGATCCGAACGCGCCGGAACGCAAGCGCATGTTCGCACTGATGGGCTCGCTCACCATCCCGATGATCATGGACGACACGCGCGCGCTGCTCACTTATGCGGAAGGCCAGGCGGCGGCGAACACCAAGATCGTCGGCACCGTCGGCTATTGCATGAGCGGCCGTTACGCCGTCAACGCCGCCACGCACTTCCCCGATCGCGTCAAGGCCGCCGCCTCGGTCTACGGCACCCAGCTTGCGACCGATCAGGACGACAGCCCGCATCTCGCGGCGAGCAAGACCAAAGCGGAACTCTATTTCGCCTGCGCCGAGACCGACATCTACGCGCCCACGGAGATCATCGAGAAGGTCAAGCAGGGCATGAGCGGCGCGAAGGCCGAGGTCGAGATCTATCCCGGCACGCATCACGGCTTTGCCTTTCCCAAGCGCCCGGTCTACGACCGCGACGCCGCCGAGCGGCACTGGGAGCGGCTGCTGGCGCTCTACCGCCGCAATCTCGTCTAGACCATAGAAGGCGCGATGCCCTTTCTGCTCATCGACTTTCCCTCGTTCAGCCCGATCGCACTCCAGATCGGGCCGTTCGCGATCCGCTGGTACGCGCTCGGCTATATCTGCGGGATCACGATCGGCTGGCTCTATGCGCGCGCGCTGATCAAGAACGACAGGCTGTGGTCCGGTTCGTCGCCGATCAGCCTGGTGCAGATCGACGACTTCATCCTGTGGGTGACGCTCGGCATCATCGTCGGCGGCCGCACCGGTTACGTGCTGTTCTACAACCTGCCCTTCTTCATCGAGCATCCGGCCGCCATCTTCCGATTGTGGGAAGGCGGCATGTCGTTCCACGGCGGCTTCCTCGGCTGCGTCGTCGCGGTGATGTGGTTCGCCCGCAAGCACGGCATCTCGATCCTGTCGCTCGGCGACATCACCTGCGGCGTGGCGCCGATCGGGATTTTCCTGGTGCGGCTCACCAACTTCATCAACGGCGAATTGTGGGGCCGCGCCGCCGACCCCAGCCTGCCCTGGGCCATGATCTTTCCGACCGGCGGCGACGTGCCGCGCCATCCGAGCCAGCTTTATGAAGCGGGCATGGAGGGCCTGCTGCTGTTCATCGTGCTCGCCGTGATGATCCGCCGCGGCGCCCTGAAGCGGCCGGGGCTGATCCTCGGCAGCTTCATCCTGATCTACGGCCTGGCCCGGATCGTCGGCGAGCATTTCCGCGAGCCGGATGTCCAGCTCGGCTACCTCTGGGGCGGATTAACCATGGGTATGCTGTTGTCGATCCCGATGCTTATTGTCGGCCTCGTACTTATTGTATTGGCAGTGAGGCGCGGTGCGCCGAAGCCTGCAGAGGCCATTCGTTAATTTCTTTCGAGAAGATGGACCGTGACCGAACAGCCGCTACTCAACGAGATCAAGGCGCTGATCAAATCGTCAGGCCCCATGCCGGTCTGGCGGTACATGGAACTGTGCCTGATGCATCCGCGCTACGGCTATTACGTCTCGCGCGATCCCCTGGGGCGTGAAGGCGACTTCACCACCGCGCCCGAGGTCAGCCAGATGTTCGGCGAGCTGCTCGGACTGTGGACCGCCTCGGTGTGGAAGCAGATGGGCTCGCCGCAATTCCTGCGGCTGATCGAGCTCGGCCCAGGCCGCGGCACCATGATGGCGGATGCGCTGCGCGCGCTCCGCGTGTTGCCGCCGCTGTACCAGGCGCTCCACATCCACATGGTCGAGGTCAATCCCGTGCTGCGCGAGCGGCAGGCTGCGACGCTGTCCAGCGTGCGCAACATCACCTGGCACGACAGCATCGACGACGTGCCGGAGGGACCGAGCGTCATCCTCGCCAACGAATATTTCGACGTGCTGCCGATCCACCAGATGGTCCGCCACGAGAATGGCTGGCACGAGCGCGTGATCGAGATCGATCCGAACGGCAGGCTGCAGTTCGGCGCGGCCGCCGAGCCGACGCCGCGCTTCGACGTGCTGCTGCCGCCCTTGGTGCGCGCCGCGCCCGTCGGCGCAGTGTTCGAATGGCGGCCGGACGGCGAGGTCATGAAGCTCGCCACGCGCGTGCGCGACCAGGACGGTGCGGCACTGATCATCGATTACGGCCATCTGCGCAGCGACGCCGGCGACACCTTCCAGGCGATCGCGCGCCACACCTTCACCGATCCCTTGAAGGCGCCGGGCCAGGCCGACGTCACCGCCCATGTCGACTTCCAGGCGCTCGCGCGTGCGGCGGAAGACGTCGGCGCCCGCGTGCACGGTCCGGTGACGCAGGGCGACTTCCTCAAGCGTGTCGGCATCGACACCCGCGCCGCCGCCCTGATCCAGAAGGCGACGCCCGAGGTCGCCACCGACATTTCGGTCGCGCTCAAGCGCCTCACGGACACGGGGCGCAGCGGCATGGGCTCGATGTTCAAGGTGCTCGGCATCTCCGAGCCGCGGCTGACAGGCATTGCCGGCCTCAGCGATTTGGAACGTGCCGGAGGGAATGGATGACGCTCACTTCGTCGCTGCTATCGGCGGTGCCAGGCCTGCGCCATGCCTTCTTCACGCGTGAAGGCGGCGTCTCCGGCGGCATCTATGCCGCGCTGAACGGTGGGCTCGGCTCCAACGACGATCAGACCCTGGTTGCGGAGAACCGCCGCCGCATGGCCGAGCATGTCGGCGTCGGACCGGAACGCTTCCTCAGCCTGCACCAGATCCATTCGCCCGACGTGCTCGTCGCCGAGTTGCCGTGGCCGAGCGGACCGCGGCCGAAGGGCGACGCGCTGGTGACGAAGACGCCCGGCATCGCGCTCGGCGTCTCCACCGCCGATTGCGGACCGGTGCTGTTCGTCGATCCCAATGCGCGCGTGATCGGCGGTGCGCATGCCGGCTGGAAGGGCGCGCTCACGGGCGTGCTCGAAGCGACGATCTCCGCGATGGAAAAACTCGGCGCCACGCGCAGCGGCATCATCGCCGCGATCGGCCCGTTGATCCGCCAGGACAGCTACGAGGTCGGCAACGAGTTCGTGGCGCGCTTCATCGAGGCGGACGCGGACAACGCCGTGTTCTTCATGCCGTCGGTGCGCGAAGGACACGCGATGTTCGACCTCGCCGGCTTCATCCGGACGCGGCTGGAAGCCGCCGGCATCCTGATGATCGACGATCTCGGCCTCGACACCTACGCCGACGAACGTTTCTTCAGCTACCGCCGCTCGGTGCATCGCAAGGAGCCGGATTACGGCCGCCACGTTCACGCAATCGCGCTCGAAGCGTGAACACACAGGCAACTCCGTGTCATTCCGGTGCGAGATGACAGTGGCCTGTGTCGCCGCCGCCCTAGACGTTAATGCGTTTTAACGATATCGCTGCCCTCCATAATGAGGGACGCGTCATTCATCCTGGGCCGTGCGGGTTCGCGCGTGCTGGCGGTCATGCTGCTGGCGGCTGCGGCCGCGCTGGGCGGCTGCGCCGGGGGCGGCGGCACTGCCGCCAACTCCTATGCGATGGCGCCGAGCACCGGCTCGGGAGCGACCGTGGCGTTCGAGTCCATCGACGGACCGCCGCCGCAGGTGTTCGACCGCATGGTCGGCGTGCTCGACAGCGAATCCAAGCTGCGCAGCCTGTCCGTGGTCTCCCGCGAGGGGACGGCCGCCTATCGCGTGCGCAGCTACCTTTCCGCCCAGGTGGTGCGCGGCAAGACCGTGATCGCCTGGGTCTGGGACGTCTACGACGCCAACCAGCAGCGGGCGCTGCGCCTGTCCGGCGAGGAACCCACCTCGGCCAAGGGCGGCCGCGATCCTTGGCAAGCTGCCGACGATCTCGTGCTGCGGAAGATCGCCCAGGCCGGATTCAGCGGACTTTCCAACATGATCAACGGCACGCCAGATGTCCCGAACACGGCTCCCGGCCTGCGGGGACCCGCCGTGGCGAGCGCCATTCCGGCCGCGCCCGCGCCCGAGATGCCGGCCTCGGCGCTGGGCTATGCCGCGCAATAACCCCCGCTAAACCACGGGCCCAGTTTGCAGCCAAGCCGTTGGCCCGACTCAGGATTTCAAAGGGAAAACGTAGCATCCCGGGTTGCCATTGCAGGCCTCGGCCTGATATTTCCTCGCCCGTCGTAACCGTGCTGCCAGTGGGTATTCTGTGATGTTGAACGTCGTATCCAGCAAAGCGCGGGAGGAAGCGTCCATGTCGGCCAAGAACGGCTCCATCAAGCTTGTCGCCGGCAACTCCAATCCGGCTCTCGCCCAGGCCATCGCCCAGGGCCTCGACATGCCGCTGACCAAAGCGGTGGTCCGGCGCTTCGCCGACATGGAGATCTTCGTCGAGGTCCAGGAAAACATCCGCGGCTCGGATGCCTTCATCATCCAGTCGACCTCGTTCCCGGCGAACGACAATCTGATGGAACTGCTGATCATCACCGACGCGCTGCGCCGCTCCTCGGCGCGCCGCATCACCGCGGTGATCCCCTATTTCGGCTATGCCAGGCAGGACCGCCGCTCCGGCTCGCGCACGCCGATCTCGGCCAAGCTCGTCGCCAACCTGATCAGCCATGCCGGCGTCGATCGCGTCATGACGCTCGACCTGCATGCCGGCCAGATCCAGGGCTTCTTCGACATCCCGACCGACAATCTGTTCGCTGCCCCGCTGATGGTGCGCGACATCCGCGAACGTTTCGACCTCAGCAAGGTGATGGTGGTCTCGCCCGACGTCGGCGGCGTGGCCCGTGCGCGCGGCCTCGCCAAGCGCATCAACACCCCGCTCGCGATCGTGGACAAGCGCCGCGAGCGTCCGGGTGAGTCCGAAGTCATGAACGTGATCGGCGACGTCTCCGGCTACAGCTGTATCCTGGTCGACGACATCGTCGACTCCGGCGGCACGCTGGTGAACGCGGCCGACGCGCTGATCGCCAAGGGTGCCAAGGACGTCTACGCCTACATCACCCACGGCGTGCTCTCCGGCGGCGCGGCCGCCCGCATCGCGGGCTCCCGGCTGAAGGAGCTCGTGATCACCGACTCGATCCTGCCGACGGAAGCGGTGACCAAGGCGCCGAACATCCGCACGCTGCCGATCGCCAGCCTGATCTCGGACGCGATCGCGCGCACCGCCGCAGAAGAGTCGGTGTCGAGCCTGTTCGACTAGCTTCTCCGATCCCTAGAGGTCTCGTTGGGTGGGCAGGCGCGAAGCGCCGTGCCCACCTTTTCTTCTTGTAGGGAGGTGGTGGGCACGCTTGCGCTTTGCCCACCCTACGGCAGGGTGCCTACCCGACGATCCCCGCCGCGACCTGGCCGCGCAGGCGCTCCAGGCCGTGCAACGTCTCCGCACAGGCAGCCGCAACCTCGACGCCCTTGATGGCAAAGTGCCTGCGGAAGAAATCGTAGTGCACCTCGGTCTCGTGGAATTGCTGCGGCGTCAGCACGGCCGAGAACACCGGCACCTCGGTGCGCAGCTGCACGTCCATCAGCGCCTTGATCACGGTGTCGGCGACGAACTCGTGGCGATAAATGCCGCCGTCGACGACGAGGCCGGCCGCGACGATCGCGGTGTAGCGCCGCGTCTTGGCGAGGAGCTGCGCGTGCAGCGGGATCTCGAACGAGCCCGGCACCTCGAACACGTCGACATGGGTGAGGTGGCGCGCCTCGGCCTCCTTCATGAAGGCGATGCGGGCTTCCTCGACCACGTCGCGGTGCCAGCAGGCCTGCACGAAGGCCACCCGCTGCGGCTTGGCAAAGCGTGGATGCTCCCGCACCGGGTCTTGTGGAACCGGCGGTTGAGCGACTTCAGAAGCTTCGGTTTGGGGATCTTGCAACATCTGATTCATGGCTTTCCTCTCGAGGACCAGAATCAGGGCACACGGAACGACAAACAGCCGCATCCTGACGATGCGTCTGCCACCGACCGTTCTCTTTCATCCGGACTTTAACCGTCGGCTTCGGAGTTGCACCGAATCTGCTGACCCTTCCCTTCGGGAAAATCCTTTTCAGGAAACCCCTTCGAGGAAGGCGCTCGCGGGCTTAGGCCTTTCGGCCCTTACCGCCGGTGGGGACTTTCACCCCGCCCTGAGAACATCGGCCGTCCGGAATGAACGGCCTGAGGCGAAATATGACGCCGCGCGGCGGCCGCAGCAAGCGTGTTCCGCATGGGGAATCCGCATGGTCCCATGCCGGCGCGGCGGGAGCGGCCTCGCGGGGCGGAATTAACGATTGGCCGGCCGGCTCGAATCCGATTCCGGTTTGTTCTCCTCCATCCGGATCGGGACCCTGCTGCGTTAATAATTGTGGCGGAGATGAGCTGTGGACGAACGAGTCCTGGCTTGTGGACGGACTCGCGACCCCGTTGCGCAGATTCCGCAAATCACATCACTTGATCCGCGACAGGCCCGCGCTGATCCGAGCGATCGCAACAGCGACATTGAGGGAGCGTGCCGGGCCGACCGCGTGCGTATCAAAGACAACAAGAAGGCAAGAGGTCGAGACGGCATGTCCCTGCTCGAAGGCACTATCGATTCCAGAAGCCATCCGCTCGCGGTGGTCGAGGACATCGCTGCCAGCAACAACTGGCCGTTCGAACGCTCCGGCGAAGACGAGCTGACCATTGTCTCCAAGGGACAATGGACCGACTACCAGATCTCCTTCACCTGGATGGGCGAGATCGAAGCGCTGCATCTGGCTTGCGCGTTCGACATGAAGATTCCGCTCGCGCGGCGTGGCGAGGTGCAGCGGCTCGTCGCCGCCGTCAACGAGCAGCTGTGGGTCGGCCATTTCGATCTGTGGACCAACACCGGCATGGTGATGCACCGCCAGGCGCTGGTGCTGCCGGGCGGCCTCACCGCCTCGACCGCGCAATGCGAAGCCATGCTCGCCGGCGCAATCCACGCGTGCGAACGTTACTTCCCGGCGTTCCAGTTCGTGGTGTGGGCCGGCAAGACCACCGCACAGGCCATGGACGCCGCGATGTTCGATACGGTGGGTGAGGCGTAAGGCTTTCTTGAACACACGGTGAGGGTAGCATAGCTCCATCCTCATCGTCGTCCCGGCCTAGTGCGCAATTGCGCACAGGGGCCGGGACCCATACCGCGTGATTTCACCGTATCGCGCGATCCTTGTTGCCAACACCTCCATCCATTAGAACCACTCGTGGTTATGGGTCCCGGCCTTCGCCGGGACGACACCGTGGTGACAGCGATGGCAAACAGCACCCTTCAAAACATCACCGGCACCATCCTGCTCGCCGGCGCCGGCAAGATGGGCGGCGCGATGCTGACCGGATGGCTTGCGGGCGGACTCGACCCGCGCCGCGTCGCGGTGGTGGACCCGTTCATCTCGCCGGAGATCACCGCGCTCGCCGCCAAGGGCGTCGCGCTCAATCCCGATGTGACGGCCGCAGGCCGGGTCGAGACGATGGTCGTCGCGGTGAAGCCGCAGATGTTCCGCGAGGCCGGCGCGAAGCTGAAATCGTTCGTCTCGGAGAAGACTTCGGTGGTCTCGATCATGGCGGGCACCACCATCGCATCGCTCGAAGAGGTCTGCGGCGGCGCCGTGGTGCGCGCGATGCCGAATACGCCGGCCGCCATCGGCCGCGGCATCACCGTGGCTGTCGCGGCGAACAACGTCAGCGCGGGTCAGCGCGCGGTGGCCGACGCGCTGCTGCGCGCCACCGGCTCGGTGGAATGGGTCGAGGATGAAAGCCTGATGGACGCGGTGACCGCCGTGTCCGGCTCGGGCCCGGCCTATGTGTTCCTGCTCGCCGAGGAGCTTGCACGGGCCGGCGTCGAGGCGGGCCTGCCCGAGGCGCTCGCAACGAAGCTCGCGCGCGAGACCGTCGCCGGCTCCGGCGAGCTGCTGCACCAGTCGGAGCTTCCCTCGGCTACGCTGCGCCAGAACGTCACCTCGCCCGGCGGCACCACGGCCGCGGCGCTCGGCGTGCTGATGGGCGAGCCTGGTTTGCGCGATCTGATGATCCGCGCGATCGCGGCGGCGACGAAGCGGTCGAAGGAATTGGCGAAGTAGGCAGATCAGGAGCGCGCTTCGGCCCCGATGGGCGGCCGGATGCGAGGCGATCCCGGCTGTTGCCGACAGGGAGAGCGACCCGTGAACCTCCACGCGAAACTTCTCGAACGACAAGCCAGCGGTCGCCCCATCAGGATCGGGCTGATCGGAGCAGGCAAATTCGGTGCGATGTACCTGCATCAGGTCTTGCGCACACCGGGCGTCCATCTCGTCGGAATTGCGGACCTGTCACCCGCGCGCGCCCGCGAAAACTTGAGCCGGGTCGGCTGGCGGGCGGAGCAATTCGCAGCAAGCTCGCTGGACGATGCGCTCAAGACCGGCACGACCTTCCTGACCGACGACTGGGAGGCGTTGGTGAAGTGCGACGGCATCGAGCTGATCGCCGAGTGCACCGGCAACCCCGTGGCGGCGGTCGAACACTGCCTCGGCGCCTTTGCTGCGGGCAAGGCGGTCGTCAACGTGACCGTCGAGGCCGATGCCTTCTGCGGACCGATCCTTGCGCAAAAAGCGCGGCAAGCCGGCGTGATCTACAGCCTCGCCTATGGCGATCAGCCGGCGCTCGCCTGCGATCTCGTCGATTGGGCGAAGGCCTGCGGTTTCCCGGTCGTGGCGGCGGGCCGCGGCCACAAGTGGATGCCGCACTATCGGGAATCGACGCCCGAAACGGTCTGGGATCACTGGGGACTCACCGCCGAGCAAGCCGCGCGCGGCGGCATGAATCCGAAAATGTTCAACGCGTTCCTCGACGGCTCCAAGCCGGCGATCGAATCCGCCGCGATCGCGAACGCAACCGGGCTGCAGGCGCCCTCGCAAGGCCTCGCCTTCCCGCCGGGATCGGTCGACGACATCCCGACGCTGATGCGTCCCCGTTCCGAGGGTGGCGTGCTGGAATCCAAGGGCCAGGTCGAAGTCGTGTCCTGCCTGACAGCTGAGGGCAAACCGATCCCCAACGACATCCGCAAGGGCGTCTGGGTCTGTTTCGAGGGCGACAGCGAGTACATCCGCAACTGCTTCCAGGAATACAGCGTCGTCACCGATCCCAGCGGCCGCTACATGAGCTCCTACAAGAAGTGGCATCTCATCGGTCTGGAGCTCGGCATTTCAGTCGCCTCGATCGCCCTGCGCAAGGAGGCGACAGGCGTCGCGACCACGTTCAACGCCGATGTCGCCGCGACGGCCAAGAAGGATTTGCGCGCAGGAGATACGCTGGACGGAGAAGGCGGCTACACCGTCTTCGGTAAGCTGACGCCGGCGAGCACGTCGCTGGCCAAGGGCTATCTGCCGCTCGGCCTTGCGCACAATGTGCGATTGACGAGGCCGGTCGCGAAGGACGCCTGCATCACCTGGGCCGATGTGGCGATCGACGAGACCCTGCCGGCCGTGCGTGTCCGGAGGGAGCAGGAAGCGTTCTATGCGTCAGCGGCGACACGTAGGGTGGGTTAGGCGAAGCCGTAACCCACCATGCTTCTTCGGTTGCGCATCGAAATTGGTGGATTACGCTTCGCTAATCCACCCTACGACACCGAGCCCTTCTACGCCCCGAGCCGCTTGTTGAACATTGCGACATTCACCAGCCCGCGCGCGTGGCGGCCCTCGCCGAGCTTGCGCGTTCCCTCGAACGCCTCGACCTCGAAGCGGATGACGCGGCGCTCGACCGCGACCACCTTCGCGGTGGTCCGTACCGTCGCGCCGACGAGGCTTGCTGCGAGATGGCGGATGTCGACCTCGGTGCCGACCGTGACCCAGCCCGGCTGGAGCGCCGAGCGGATCGCATCGCCCGACGTCATCTCCATCTCGAGGATCATCATCGGCGTCGCATAGACCATCGGCATGCCCGGCACGAAATGCCCGACCGTGCGCTCCACCGGGACCACCAGCGTGCGCTCGGCGCTCATGCCTGTCGTGATGAAGTCGCGTGCGTCCATGGTGCCGACCTCGTCGTCCTGGACAAGCGAGCAAAGCGAGCGCCGATCCAGGACCCATTACCCCGACTGCATATGGTTCGCGTGGTCGAAACCACGACCTACCGCAACAACTGCCGCTTGGGGTAATGGGTCCTGGCTTTCGCCAGGACGACAGTTGCGTGTGTTGCTACCGCCGGCAGGGCCTACTTCTTCGCCGCCGCCGCGCGCTCAACAAACGTCTTGCCGCCCTTCATCTTGTGGCGGAGCGGGGCTTCGTTGATCTGGATGACGACGGCATCGGCGTCGACGCCGAGATTCTTCACCAGTGCCTGCGTGATGTCGCGCATCATGCCGGCCTTCTGCTCGTCGGTGCGGCCTTCGGCCATGCTGACGGTGATCTCAGGCATTGTTCTCTCCCTTGCGGCCGAATACCGGCCGTTTCCTGCTGCTGTCGCGATGACCGGGCACACCCCGGTGCTTCATGAAGGAGCGCATCAAACAGGACGCGGATGCCCGGGACAAGCCCGGGCATGACGATCCCAGCGAATGGCTAGCCCCAGCTCACGTCATGGCGCGCCAGCACCTCGCGGACTTTCGCCACGAGATCGGCTTCGCTGCACGAGAACTGCGCCGGACGGGTCTCGCGCCATTCCTGGTTGGAGGCGATCGCGGCGGCCGCCTTCGCGCCTTCGATCAGATCCTTGATCTGCAGCTCGCCGCGCGCCTTTTCATCCGAGCCCTGGATGATGACGCAGGGTGAGTTGCGGCGGTCGGCATATTTGAGCTGGTTGCCCATGTTCTTGGGATTGCCGAGATAGAGCTCGGCGCGGATTCCCGCGCTGCGCATGGACGCCACCATCTTCTGGTAGTCCGCGACGCGGTCACGGTCGAACACGGTGACGACGACGGGCCCGAATTCGGGCCGGGTGTCGAGCTTGCCGAGCAAGGTCAGCGCGGCCTGGAGGCGCGAGACGCCGATCGAGAAGCCGGTCGCCGGCACCGGCTCGCCGCGGAAGCGCGAGACCAGGCCGTCGTAACGCCCGCCGCCGCCGACGGAGCCGAACCGCACCGGGCGGCCCTTCTCGTCCTTGGTCTCGAGCAGCAGTTCGACCTCGTAGACGGGGCCGGTGTAATATTCGAGGCCGCGGACGACGGACGGATCGATCTTGATACGGTCCGCGCCGTAACCCGACGCCGTGACCAGTTTTGCAATCTCTTCCAGCTCGCTCACGCCGGCCTGACCGACCTGGCTCTTGGCGAGGTAGGTTTCCGCCGCGGCAATCGCCTCTTTCCAATCCTCGCGCGGCTTGGTGATGGCGAGAACGACGTCGGCTTCGGCTTCGCTCAGATTGGCGCCCTTGGTGAAGTCGCCCTTGCCTTCCTCGCCGCCATCCCATCGTCCGGGGCCGAGCAGCTTGCGCACTTCGTCGGCGGAGAACTTGTCGAGCTTGTCGATCGCGCGCAACACCGTCAGCCTGCGCGCAGCGTTCTCGTCACCGCCGAGCCCGATGGCTTCGAGAACGCCGTCGAGCACCTTGCGATTGTTGACCTTCACGACATAGGAGCCGCGCGCGATGCCGAGCGCTTCCATCGTGTCCGCGGCCATCATGCAGATCTCGGCGTCCGCCGCCGGCGTCGCCGAGCCGACCGTGTCGGCGTCGAACTGCATGAACTGGCGGAAGCGGCCGGGGCCCGGCTTCTCGTTGCGGAAGACGTAGCCGACGCGGTAGCTGCGATAGGGCAGGACCAGGCCGTCGGTGCCGTAGCGCTCGCCGACATAGCGGGCGAGCGGCGCGGTCAGGTCGTAGCGCAGGCTGATCCACTGCTCGTCGTCGTCCTGGAACGAGAACACGCCCTCGTTCGGGCGGTCCTGGTCGGGCAGGAACTTGCCGAGCGCGTCGGTGTATTCCATCGCCGGCGTCTCCACCGGCTCGAAACCATAGAGCTCGTAGACGGCGCGGATCTTCTCGACCATCTCGCGCGTCGCCCGGATCGCGGCGGGATCGCGATCCTCGAGCCCGCGCGGCAGGCGCGCCTTCAGTTTCTGGGGTTTTTTGGGTTTTTCGGCCATGCGGGCGTTTACCAGCCGGGGCCGGTCGCGGCAACCGGTGCCTTTCCCCTCTCCCCTTGCGAGAGAGGGTGCCTCGCGGAGCGAGGCGGGTGAGGGGTTCTATCCGGGAGCACGATCGCGCGTGGAGACAGCCCCTCATCCGGCGCTTCGCGCCACCTTCTCCGCAAGGGGAGAAGGAAGAAAGCGCCTACGGCTGCTCCATCCTTGCCCTCAGGGCATCGGCATCCGCCTTGGGCAGCGATTTCAGCGTCGGCTTGATGGTTTCGCCGCCGACGATCTTGCCGTTGCGCATGAACATCCAGTCCGAGATGTCGGCCTCGGTGAATTTGACCTGGTCGCCGGCATGCTTGCCCGGCAGATCGCGCGGCTCGTTGGCGAACAGGCCCGAATAGGTCCCGCCGGGCTGCTTCTTCACCTCGCCGATCCAGATGTGCTCGCCGCCCTTGCGGGTCGTAAAGCGCACCTTCAGCGCATGGCCGGTCTCGGACGGTTTTGGTGCCTCGTAAGAAGCCCAGAAGGCCGGGAGCGTGCCGCGAGCGCGCGCGATCGCGGCGTTCATTTCGGGATCCGTGGTGCGGACGTCGACGATCGGCGAGCGGTCTTGCGCTGCGACCTCGTGCGTCGGGCCTATGGTCAGGATGCCGAAAACGGAGATGCCGGTGATGGCGGCGAGAACGACCCATTTCATGGGCTGGGAGAGTTTGGTTGCCATGATCGCGATTCCAGGGATGCTCGTTGTGTCCTGGCTTTGTCGCGTGGTCATAGTGAGGCGTTCATGACTATCGGCTGGCGTTCCCCGGATGCTGCGCAACGCGCCGCGACTTCGCGGCGTGGTGCGCTGCTGATCCGGGGTCCATCTGCGGAGACATGGGTCCCGGCTCTGCGGCGCACGCTGAAGGAGCGCTGCGCCGCGCCCGGGACACGAGGCCTCAAAACACCTTGCGGATCCAGTTGTGCGGATCGTTGGTGCGGCCGTACTGGATGTCGACGAGCTGCTTGCGCAGGCCCATGGCGACGGGGCCGGCGGCGCCGCCCGAGATCTCGAAATCGCCGCTGACCGAACGCACCTTGCCGATCGGCGAGATGACGGCGGCGGTGCCGCAGGCAAAGGCCTCCTTCAGCCTGCCCGAGGCCGCATCCTTGCGCCACTGGTCGAGCGAGTACGGCTCCTCGCGCACCGTCTTTCCGGCATCGCGGGCGAGCGCGATGATGGAATCGCGGGTGATGCCGGGCAGGATGGTGCCGAGCGGCGGCGTCGAGAGCGAGCCGTCGTCGAACACGAAGAACACGTTCATGCCGCCGAGCTCCTCGATGTACTTGCGTTCGACCGCATCGAGGAAGACGACCTGGTCGCAGCCGTGCTGGATCGCTTCGGCCTGGGCGCGCAGGCTCGCGGCATAATTGCCGCCGCACTTGACGGCGCCGGTGCCGCCGATCGCGGCGCGCGTGTAGTTCTCCGACACCCAGATCGAGACCGGGGCGGGGCCGCCCTTGAAGTAGGAGCCGACAGGCGATGCGATCACCGCGAAGATGTATTCGGACGACGGCTTGACGCCGAGGAAGGTCTCGCTCGCGATCATGAAGGGACGCAGATAGAGGCTGCCCTCGCCGCCCGGCATCCAGGCGCGGTCGATGCGCACGACCTGCTCGACCGCCTCGATGAAGACGTCCTCGGGGATCTGCGCCATCGCCATGCGGTCAGCGGAGTCCATGAAGCGCCGCGCATTGGCGTCGGGGCGGAACAGGTTCACGCCGCCGTCGTCGCGCTTGTAGGCCTTGAGGCCTTCGAAGATTTCCTGGGCGTAGTGCAACACCGCGCCGGCCGGATCCATCTGGAAGTTGGCGCGTGCCTCGATCTTCGCCTCGTACCAGCCGCCCTTGGCCTGGTTGTAGCGGACGATCGCCATGTGGTCGGTGAAGACCCGCCCGAAGCCGGGGTCCACCAGCTTGGCGACGCGGTCCTTCTCGGGGGTCGGATTTGTTGCGGGCTGGATGTCGAATTTCATAGTCATGTCCTTGCCTCCCGCTGCCGGTAGCGGCGCTGTTCTGGCGCCCGCCTGCCCGCTTCCGGGCCCGGCTGGCTTGATTGGGTTTCTGGCCGGACCGCCGCCAGCCATGTTACGGCCGGTTTCCGTGGCCAGCATGTCCGCCGAGGACATGCTTTTGCGGAAGGCGGAAGTCCAGTATGTTTTGCCGAAATGCCGCTCGACAATCGCACGGTAGATCTGCTTCGGCCGTCGCCGCCTGTCCGGCTCTCTCTGGCCGCCCTGCTACGATGCCACCCGACGCGGAACGATCTAAAATTTCGTGCGGGTCGATCGTTTTGTAACATTGAACCCAAGATACGTCAATATGCCTGACATAAATTTCGCGACTTCCTCTCAAGACGCTGCCGAGCCGCGGCCGGCCGCAGGCGATGGAGGCAATTTGCGCTGGGATATCATCGAGCTGCTGTTCTTCGCCTATCGCGATTTCGTCGGCGATCCCGACCAGGAGCTGGAGGCGTTCGGCTTCGGCCGGGCTCATCACCGGGTCATGCACTTCGTCTATCGCTATCCCGGCCTGAAGGTCGCCGACCTGCTCGACGTCCTGCGCATTACAAAACAGTCGCTCGGCCGGGTGCTCAAGCAGCTCCTGGACGAGGGCTACATCGTGCAGAAGACCGGCGACAATGATCGCCGCCAGCGCCTGCTCTACGCGACGCCGAAGGGCGAGACGCTGGTGCAGAAGCTCGCCGGCCTGCAGACCACGCGGATCACCAAGGCGCTCGCCGAGATGAGTCCCGAGGATGCGGAGACGGTGAAGCGCTTCCTGCGCGCCATGATCGATCGCGACGATCCGGACAAGGTGCTCGAGACGATCTTCGCTTCCGTCAACCACGACGCCAAGGAGTGACCGTGCCGCTCGCAGCCACGCTCGCCCGTCCGCCGGTGCAGCCCGCCGACGACGCCCCGCATCTGCTGCTGGTCGACGACGACCGCCGCATCCGCGATCTGCTCTCGCGCTTCCTCGCCGCCGAGGGCTATCGCGTGACAACAGCCGCAAGCGCCGGCGATGCGCGCTCGAAGCTGCTCGGCCTGCATTTCGATCTCCTGATCCTCGACGTCATGATGCCCGGCGAGACCGGCTTCGACCTCGCCCGTTTCATCCGCACCTCGTCCTCGGTGCCGATCGTGATGCTGACGGCGCGGCACGAGGCCGAAGCACGCATCGAAGGCCTGCAGATCGGCGCCGACGATTACGTCGCAAAGCCGTTCGAGCCGCGCGAGCTCGCGCTGCGCATCAACAACATCCTCAAGCGCGCCGCGCCGCCGCCGCAGGCCGCAGCGGTCGACAAGATCGCGTTCGGTCCCTACGTCTACCATCTCGATCGCGGCGAATTGCGCCAGGGCGAGGAGGTCATCCACCTCACCGACCGCGAGCGCGAGATGCTGCGCATTCTCTCGGAGACGCCGGGCGAGACCGTGCCGCGCAGCGCGCTGACCGGCAATGGCAGCGTCAACGAGCGCGCAGTCGACGTGCAGATCAACCGTCTCAGGCGCAAGATCGAGACCGATCCCGCCAATCCGCTGTTCCTGCAGGCAGTGCGCGGCATCGGCTATCGCCTGGTGGCCTCGCCATAGATCAGTGAACCGCGACCGATGAGCACGATCGACACCAGCCTGACGCTGCTCAAGAGCGCGGCGGGCCGCGTTTCCGCCGCGAACGGCTGGATGGGCAACGCATTCAAGGGCTGGATGCCGACCGGCCTCTATGCCCGCGCGCTCCTCATCATGATCGTGCCGATGGTGATCCTGCAGTCGGTCGTCGCCTTCGTGTTCATGGAGCGGCACTGGAACACGGTGACGCGCCGCCTGTCGGCCGCGGTGGTGCAGGACATCGCCGCGCTGATCGACGTCTACAAGGGCTATCCGCAGGACAAGGATCGCGACCAGATCAAGCGCATCGCCCAGCAGCGCCTCGGCCTCGTCGTCGACTTCCTGCCCGCCGGCGACATGCCGCCGCCGGGACCGAAGCCGTTCTTCTCGCTGCTCGACCAGACGCTGTCGGTGCAGCTCGGCCGCCAGATCGGGCGCTCGTTCTGGATCGACACCGTCGGCCGCTCCAACCTGGTCGAGATCCGCATCCAGCTCGACGATGCCGTGATGCGCGTGTTCGCGCAGCGCAGCGCCGCTTACGCTTCGAATTCGGAGATCTTCCTGTTCTGGATGGTCGGCACGTCCTCGATCCTGCTGATCGTCGCGGTGCTGTTCCTGCGCAACCAGATCAAGCCGATCCTTCGCCTTGCGGACGCCGCCGAGAGTTTCGGCAAGGGGCGCGAGGCGCCGAACTTCAGGCCGCGCGGCGCGCGCGAGGTACGGCGCGCGGCGGTCGCATTCCTGGAGATGAAATCGCGCATCGAACGCACGATGGAGCAGCGCACCGCGATGCTCGCCGGCGTCAGCCACGATCTGCGCACCATCCTGACCCGCTTCAAGCTGGAGCTGGCGCTGATCGGCGACAGCCCCGAGATGGAAGGCATGCGCAAGGACGTCGACGAGATGTCGATGATGCTGGAGGATTATCTCGCCTTCGCCCGCGGCGATTCCGGCGAGCAGTCGCAGCCGACCGACATGGCGCAAGCGCTCGAGGAGCTGCGCAGCGACGCCGAGCGCCACGGCCACACCGCGACCGTCGCCTTCAACGGCCTGCCCGTGGTGACGGTGAAGCCGGCCTCGTTCAAGCGCTGCCTCGCCAACCTCGTCACCAACGCCGCGCGCTACGGCAAGGCGATCGCCATCACCGGCCAGCGCGATCACCGTTATTTGACCGTCACGGTCGACGACGACGGCCCCGGCATTCCCGCCCATCTGCGCGAAGAGGTGTTCAAGCCGTTCCTGCGGCTGGACAACGCGCGCAACCAGGACGAAGGCGGCACCGGCCTTGGCCTCGCGATCGCACGCGACATCGCGCGCTCGCATGGCGGCGACATCACGCTGGGTGACAGCCCGATGGGCGGGTTGCGGGCGAGCGTGAGGATACCGGTGTAGCTTTTCTTACCTCGCCCCGCTTGCGGGGAGAGGTCGAATTCGATCGCAGATCGAATTCGGGTGAGGGGGTACAGGTCCCTCGACGATCTCATTCGCGGAGAGAGGCCCCCTCTCCCCGTAAGAACGGGGCGAGGGAGCGCAGCGGCTTCGGAGCGACAAGCCCTACTTCGGCAGCAGCGCCTTCAGCTTGTCCATGTCGCGCACGTTCATCTTGAAGCCGCCGGGCATCACGATGTCGCCGGGCTTCTGGTCCGCCTTGCAGGCGCCCAGCCATTTGGCTTGCACCGTCATGGTGCTATCGCGCCCCGCGGCGCCGGCGACGCCGCCTTGCGCGTGCGAGTTGGACTTCACCGTATAGGCCGAATTGAAATCGCCGGTGATCTCGGCATGCGAGGTCGTGCTGACGCCGGCGACGCTGCACTCGGAATCGCTGACATAGCCGGTCGCGGTCTTCTTGATCTCCTGCTTGGCGCAGATCTGCTTGGCCATCGGGGAGACGTTGTTGCTCATCTCCTTGTCGACGGTCTCGTCGGTGCAGTGCTGCATGGTCATCTCGGGCACGGGCGAGCCGGTCGTGACCAGCTTCAGTTCCCAGAGGCCGGCCTTGCGCACCGGCAGATCGTCGGCGCAGGCGATGCCTGCCGACAAGGCAAAGCAAATGGCCGAGCCGAGCAAAGCGAGTTTGCGCGTCATGTGAGTAGGCTCCCGGCTGAGAAAGTACGGCGCCGCGACGGCGCCTCAGTACAGCGTGCGGATCGGCCGTTCGGCGGCGCCATAAGGCACCCAGCGGCAGGAGAACGAGATGTATCCGCCCTCATAGGCCTGCACGCCCAGGAATTTGACGACCTTGCCGTAGCGCGCGCAGTGATCGACCGCGACCTGCCGCGCATCGACCTGGGTCGCCATCGAATAGGCGATGATGCCGCCGGTGTCGTTGCCCTTGAACGGAGGCACCGGGAGGAGATCGGCGCGCGCCGGCTGGCTCGCCATCATACCCAGGGCAAGAAGGCCCGCGGCCGCAATGATTCGCATTCCCGTCACTCCAATTGGTTGGCGCCAGTTTACGGTGCCGGGACGGAAGTGAAAAGAACCGAAGGGCGGCGGCTGCGGCGTTATGATCAACTCCTGGCCAAGTGTTGCCGCGCTGCACTTGACCTCCCCTGGCCTTCGCGGCACCGTCCGGGCTTCGCAAGACCCAGCTGTCCGGATTGCCCATGCGCGCCCTCACCCTGAAATCGCTCCGCTTCGCCGCCCTGCTCGGCCTCATGTTCGGGGCGCTCTCGCTCGGCGAGGCCAAGGCCGCCAATCCGCTGGAGCTGAACTTCTGGCTGAGCGGGCCGCGCTATGACGGCGCCGTCGCCGACTGCGACAAGGCGCTGCCGACGATCGCCACCCAGTTCTGGGAGAAGGAAAGCTCCTTCTGGAATTCCCCGTTGAAGATCACGGGCTTCTCGGCCGTTCACGAGGTCGCCTTCCGGCCCTGGCAGTCCGACAACATTCCGCGCCGCTATTGCACCGGCGAGGCCATGCTCACCGACGGCAAGGTGCGCAAGGTGCACTTCTCGATCATCGAGGACGGCGGCTTTGCCGGCTACGGCAACGGTGTCGAATGGTGCGTGGTCGGGCTCGACCGCAACTGGGCCTACAACCCGGCCTGCCGCGCCGCCAAGCCGTGAAGCCCTGCGCCTGATTCGGCCCGATCAAGCGGCCGGACGGCACTGGCGACAATTTTGTTCTTGAAATGTTCCTGTTGCCTGCTAGGCTCGTTTGCACAGTCTAGTTGAGGGGCGTTGCCATGTTTCATTCCAGATTGCATTCGTTCTCCCGCCTGATGATCTCGCTGACCCTCGCTGCCGCCTTGGCAACCCTCGCCGGCGGCGCGAAGGCGCAGGACAAGCGGCAGAACGCGCCCGGCGAATTCGATTTCTATGTGCTGTCGCTGTCATGGTCGCCCTCGTTCTGCGAGGAAGCCGCCGAGCGCGGCCGCAATTCGCAGATCCAGTGCAGCGGCCGGCCCTATGCCTTCGTGGTGCACGGGCTGTGGCCGCAATATGAGAACGGCTTTCCGGAATATTGCCAGCGGCCGGCGCCGCGGCTGAATCGCAGCATCGTCTCCTCGATGCTCGACCTGATGCCGGCACCGGGCCTGATCTTCAACGAGTGGGACAAGCACGGCACCTGCTCGGGGCTCGCCGATCGCAGCTATTTCGAGACGATCCGCAAGGCGCGCGCCGCGATCAAGATCCCGGCCGAATATCTCGATTTGTCGCAGGCCAAGACGGTCGCGCCCGGCGATGTCGAGGAGGCCTTCATCAAGGCCAATCCGGGCCTCAGCAGTGCTGCCGTCTCGGTCACCTGCAACCGGACGCGGCTGTCCGAGGTGCGCATCTGCCTCAGCAAGGACCTGCAATTCCGCGCCTGCGAGGAAATCGACCGCCGCGCCTGCCGCCGCGACCACGTGACGATGCCGCCGATCAGGGGTGGGTAGAGCAAATGCTCGTGCCCTGGCCCCAGCGCAGCGTCTCTTTGACGATGCGCTGCAGAGCCGGGGCCCATGCTGCACAGGAATCCGTGGTCCCTGGGTCCCGGCTCTGCGCCGCAGCGCTCACGCGTTGCACCGCGTCCAGGACACGTGATCGTGCCTCTTTGCTCAGGCCATCACGTGGCGTAGTGCTCTTCCCATGAACTATCGCCACGCCTTCCATGCCGGCAACTTCGCCGATGTCATCAAGCACATCGTGCTGGCGCGCATCATCACCTATCTGCAGGACAAGCCGGCCGCGTTTCGTGTCATCGACACCCATGCCGGTGCCGGGCTCTACGATCTCGAAAGCGACGAGGCGCGGCGTGGCGGCGAGTGGCTGACCGGCATCGCGCGGCTGATGCAGGCGCGTCTGTCGAACGACACCGTGGCGCTGATCAAGCCGTATCTCGACATCGTTCGCGCCTTCAATCCGAAGGGCGAGCTCAAGGCTTATCCGGGCTCGCCGCTGATTGCGCGCGGCCTGCTCAGACCACAGGACCGCCTCGTCGCCTGCGAACTCGAGCCGAAGGCGCGCAAGGCGCTGATCGACGTGCTGCGCCGCGACGAGCAGGCGCGCGTGGTCGATCTCGACGGCTGGATGGCGCTGCCGGCCTTCGTGCCGCCGAAGGAACGGCGCGGACTCGTGCTGATCGATCCGCCGTTCGAGGCAAAGGACGAGTTCGAGCGGCTGGGCGAAGCGTTCGCGACAGCCTTCACGAAATGGCCGACCGGTATCTATGTAATCTGGTATCCCGCCAAGAGCCGGCGTGCCACCGACACGCTGGCGCAATCCGTGGCGCGCCTCGCAGCCGCAGCAAAGCCGCCGGGCAAATGCCTGCGCCTTGAATTCAGCGCTGCACCGCAAGCCGATGGCGGGCCTCTCACCTCGACCGGGCTCTTGATCGTCAATCCGCCCTACACGCTGCAAGGCGAGCTCAAGACTATCCTGCCCGAGCTGGAAATGCCGCTCGGCCAGGGTGGTGCTGCCAGATTCCGATTAGAGGTACCCAAACAGTCGTAACACTCCGGCATTCTTGGGAAAAATATGCAGTAGCCATAGTCAATCTGCAAAGAACCGTATTATGCTGTTTCCGTGACTGGCTTTACGTTCCGCTTCCGCGAATGGTTGCGGCGGAGTGAAGGCCTAAGAAAGATCCCGCCGGACCGATGAGGCCCGACGAAGGATGGCCAGCTCTCCCGGGCTTCGTAAGGCCCGGTCATGTTGCGACGTGCGTCTGCGTCGCGACGGAGGAGCAATGAGGGGGAGTTTCCCGATGGCCATGACGGGAACAGTTAAGTTCTTCAACGGCGAGCGCGGCTACGGTTTCATCAAGCCTGATGACGGCGGTCGCGACGTCTTCGTTCATATTACGGCTGTAGAGCGTGCGGGACTGAAAGATCTTGCCGAAGGACAGCGCATTACTTTTGAAGTCGAACCGGACAAGAAGGGAAAGGGACCCAAGGCGGTCAACCTTGTGATCCTGTCCTAGCGGGCTAGCCCGGCGAAACGCCTGACGCGAAAGCACCTGTCGCGAAAGTACTTGGTGCGAAAGTATCTGGCGCAAAAAAATCCCGGCCGCGAGCGGCCGGGAGGCTGTGGTCCGGTATTTTCTTCTTCAGCTATCAGAAGTGATAGTTCACGCCTGCGCGCACAACGCTGGCGCTATAGCCGTTTGACACGCCCGTAATTGCAAACTGACTCGTCGACAGATCGATGTAGAGATATTCGAGCTTGGCGCTCCAGTTCGGCGCGAAGCCGACTTCCGCACCGGCACCGATGGTCCAGCCCGCGGTCGTGTGCGACTCGGTCCAGCCGAAGGTCTGCGCACGCAGCTCGCCGAAGGCGAGACCGGCGGTGGCGTAGAACAGCACGTTGCTGAAGGCGTAGCCGGCGCGGCCACGCAGGGTGCCGAACCACGGATTGGAGAACTTCCACGGCGCGAAGGTGTCATCGGCACCTGCGGCCTGGATGTCACCCTCGACGCCGAACACAAACGGGCCGTTCTGGAAATTGTAGCCGGCCTGCACGCCGCCGGTGAAGCCGGACGGCTTGACCGGGCTGTTGCTGACAGAACCCCATTCATAGCCGATGTTGCCGCCGAGATAGGGACCGGCCCAGCTATACGCATTCAGCGGCTGGTTCACGGTATAGGGGGCACGCCCGCCATAGTTCATATCGGCGGCCTCTGCCGAAGCTGTCCAGCCGGCAGCAACCAACGCGGCTGCGCCCACGACCAACCCCTTCATCACACTCTCCAACGCAACTGCTGTCCCCTTGCGCTGCCGGCGCCGCCGCGCGCGGCAAAAGCGCATGGTTACGGAACCACGACCTTTTCGCGTAGGATTTATCGAGAGTTTTAAGTTAAAGGCCTGTTAAGCCGGGTTACCGCGCTGTTAACAGGCTTAAGCAAGCGTTACCGGGAACTGCGCCGCCATCCTGTGCGTGCCGCACGGCCGGAACTTCAAATCGGCACACCCAGCGCCTAAATTCGCTCCATGGCTCACGATTCCACCGACAATCCGGACGACGCACGCACGCGCAAATCGCCCCGCGGCGCGACAGCGGACGCCCCGCCCGAGAGCCTGGCCCCGCCCGATCTCGACCCCGCCAGCACCGGCGGCGAGGACGAGGACGATGCGCTGCTGCCCGACATCCTCGAGGACAGCGGCGCCGTCGGCGAGGAGCCGCTGGCGACCGGCCACGAGGCGATCGAGCGCGCGGTGCGGCTCGCCCCCACCTCGCCCGGCGTCTATCGCATGCTCAGTGCCAATGCCGACGTGCTCTATGTCGGCAAGGCCAAGAACGTCAAAAAGCGCCTCTCCAACTACGCGCGGCAGAGCGCGCCGCAGCCGGCGCGCATCCTGCGCATGATCGCGGCCACGGTGACCGTGGAGATCGTCTCGACCAACACCGAGACCGAGGCGCTGCTGCTGGAAGCCAACCTCATCAAGCAGCTGCGGCCGCGCTTCAACGTGCAGCTGCGCGACGACAAGTCGTTTCCCTACATCCTGATCACCGGCGATCATTGGGCGCCGCAGATCCTGAAACATCGCGGCGCGCAGACGCGTCCCGGCCGCTATTTCGGTCCGTTCGCCTCCGCCGGCGCGGTCAACCGCACCATCACGGCGTTGCAGCGGGCGTTCCTGATCCGCTCCTGCACCGACTCCTTCTTCGAGAGCCGCACCCGCCCCTGCCTGCTCTACCAGATCCGCCGCTGCGCCGGTCCCTGCACCCGCGAGATCGACTTCGGCGGCTATACGACGCTGGTGCGCGAGGCGAGCGACTTTCTCTCCGGCAAGAGCCACGCGGTGAAGCAGGAGCTCGCCGGCGAGATGGAGAAGGCCTCCGGCGAGCTCGAATTCGAGCGCGCCGCGCTTTACCGCGACCGTCTCGCCGCGCTGTCGGCGATCCAGTCGCAGCAGGGCATCAATCCGCGCACGGTGGAGGAAGCCGACGTGTTCGCCGTCCACCAGGAGGGCGGCTTCTTCTGCGTCGAAGTGTTCTTCTTCCGCACCGGCCAGAACTGGGGCAACCGCGCCTATTTCCCGCGCGCGGAGAAGACCTTTACGCCGGAGGAAGTGCTCGGCTCCTTCCTCGCCCAGTTCTACGACGACAAGCCGCCGCCGAAGAACATCCTGCTCTCGCACGAGATCGAGGAGAGCGAGCTTTTGGCCAACGCGCTCTCGATCAAGGCCGGCCACAAGGTCGAGGTCTCCACGCCCAAGCGCGGCGAGAAGAAGGAGCTCGTCGCCCACGCGCTGACCAATGCGCGCGAGGCGCTCGGCCGCAAGCTCGCGGACACCGCAACGCAGAGCCGGCTGCTGGAGGCCATGGCCGCGACGCTGAGCCTGCCGCATGCGCCCAAGCGCATCGAGGTCTACGACAACAGCCACATCCAGGGCACCAATGCGGTCGGCGCCATGATCGTCGCCGGCCCCGACGGCTTCGTGAAGAACCAGTACCGCAAGTTCAATATCAAGTCGGAAGGGATCACGCCGGGCGACGACTTCGCCATGATGCGCGAGGTGCTGGAGCGCCGCTTCAAGCGCCTGATCAATCCGCCCGAGGACGCCGGGGCTAAGGCCAAGGACGACGACTTCCCGCAATGGCCCGACCTCGTGATCATCGACGGCGGCCGCGGCCAGCTCAATGCGGTCAGGGAGATCTTCGCCAATCTCGGCCTGACCCAGGTGTCGCTGATGTCGGTCGCCAAGGGGCCGGACCGGGATGCCGGCCGCGAGACCCTGTTCATGCCGGAGCGCGAGGCGATCAAGCTGGAGCCGCGCGATCCCGTGCTCTATTTCATCCAGCGCCTGCGCGACGAGGCCCACCGCTTCGTCATCGGTTCGCACCGCAAGCTGCGCAAGAAAGACATCCGCGAGGCCGGTTTGCAGGAGATTCCGGGCATCGGCCCGTCACGCAAACGTGCCTTGCTGCACCATTTCGGAACCCTGAAGGAGATCGAACGGGCCTCGATCGCCGATCTCGGCAAGGTTCCGGGGGTGAGCGCCGAAAGCGCACGCAGGATTTTCGAGTATTTCCATCCCCAGCCGGGGTGAACTAAAGGGGGACCGCGGTCATAAGGGCGTCGTATCCCGCATCCCATTTGTGAGCGGGACGGTTGACCTTCAGCCTTGAGCGGTATTGGTAGGACGGATGAACATCGCCACGACACGAGGGACGACCAGCCGCGCGATGTCCCTCCCGAACATCCTGACCTATGGCCGGATCGCCGCGATCCCGGTCGTGGTCGGATGCATCTATGCGCAGTCGATCCTGGATCAGCCGCTGTGGCTGCGGTGGCTCGCGGTCGCCATTTTCATCGCGGCTGCGGTCACCGACTACCTCGACGGCTATTACGCGCGGATCTGGAATCAGCAATCGGCGTTCGGCCGGATGCTCGACCCGATCGCCGACAAGCTGCTGGTTGCCTCCTGCCTGCTGATGCTGGCCGCCGACGGCATCATCCACGGCTGGTCGCTGTGGGCCGCCATCGTGATCCTGTGCCGCGAGATCCTGGTCTCGGGCCTGCGCGAATACCTCGCCGCGCTCCGCGTCAGCGTACCCGTGACCAAGCTTGCGAAGTGGAAGACCACGGTCCAGCTGGTTGCGATCGGCTTCCTGCTCGCGGGCCCTGCCGGCGACGAGGTGGTGCCCGTGGTCTCGATGATCGGGCTGGCGCTGCTGTGGGCCTCCGCGATCCTGACCATCTACACCGGCTACGACTATTTCCGCGCCGGCATCCATCACCTCATCAAGGAGGATGAGGGATGAGGGTGAAGTATTTCGCCTGGGTGCGCGAACGCGTCGGCAAGGCCGAGGAGACCATCGAGCCGCCGGCGACCGTGCGTACCGTCGAGGAGCTGATCGCTTGGCTGTCCGGCCGGAGCGAGGCCTATGCCTATGCCTTCGAGAAGCCCAAGGTGATCCGCGCTGCAATCGATCATGCCCACGTCAAATCGGATGCCGCGATCGCCGGCGCCCGCGAGATCGCGTTCTTCCCGCCGATGACCGGCGGCTAGGCTGATGAGCTGCCCCGTCACCATCCGCATCCAGGAAGACGATTTCGACATCGCGCGCGAGATCGCGGTCCTGACAAAAAGCCGCACCGACATCGGCGCGGTGGTGAGCTTCTCCGGCATCTGCCGCGCGGACGACGACAGCAGCAAGGTCGCAGCGCTGACGCTCGAGCATTATCCGGGCATGGCCGAGGAAGAGATCAGGCGCCATGCCGACGAGGCCGTCTCGCGCTGGCCGCTCAACGGTGTCACGGTTATCCATCGCGTCGGGCGCTTCATGCCGGGCCAGAACATCGTGCTGGTGCTGACCGCCTCGCAGCATCGCCAGGCCGCATTCCAGGCCGCCGAGTTCCTGATGGACTACCTCAAGACCAGCGCCCCGTTCTGGAAGAAGGAAGAGAGCGCCACCGGCACCGGCTGGGTCGAAGCCCACGCCCGTGACGACGAGGCCGCCGCACGCTGGACCAAATCCTGATGGCAAAAGTTGCGAAAAAGACCACGCGCGGCCGCGCCGCGCCGAAGCTTGCGAAAGTGGGACCCGGCGAGCTTCTCACGCTGCTCGACTACGTCCGCTATGGGGTGAGCCGCTTCGTCGAGGCGAAGCTCGCCTTTGCCCATGGCACGACCGACCCGGTCGCGGAAGCAGCCTTCCTGGTCAGCGAGGCCCTGCATCTCAACCCCGAACAGTTCGAGGCCTTCGCCAACGCCCGCGTCACCGCCGCGGAAGGCAAGACCATCCTCGACCTCATCCATCGGCGCGTCACGACGCGCAAACCGGCCGCCTACCTCGTCAACAAGATCTACATGCGCGGCCTGCCCTTCTATGTCGATGAGCGCGTCATCGTTCCGCGCTCCTTCATCGGCGAGTTGCTCGATTCGCATTTCGGCGGCGAGGAAGGCGCCGGCGCGCTGATCGACGACCCCACGGCGGTCGAGCGCGTGCTCGATCTCTGCACCGGCTCGGGGTGCCTCGCGATCCTCGCCGCGTATCATTTCCCGAATGCCGCGGTCGATGCCGTCGATATCTCCAAGGGTGCGCTCGAGGTTGCCGCGCGCAATGTCAGCGAGCATGGCCTCGAGGAGCGGGTCAGCCTGCATCGCGGCGACCTGTTCGCCCCGCTCGGCGACGCCAGATACGACCTGATCATCACCAACCCGCCTTACGTCGATGCGGACGGCATGGCCGCGCTGCCGCCGGAATGCCGGGCCGAGCCGAAGCTCGCCTTCGATGGCGGTGCCGACGGTCTCGACGTGGTGCGCCGGATCCTGGCTGACGCCCCCGATCATCTGACGCCGAATGGCGGCTTGATCTGCGAGATCGGCCGCGGCCGCGACCTGGTCGACGAGGCCTTTCCGGAACTGCCGCTGCTCTGGCTGGACACGGAAGATTCCGAGGGCGAGGTGTTCTGGATCGCGGCCGCCGACCTCGGCTGATCCGTCACCGCGATCCCCGTCCCGCACGGAACAAGTCAAATTCCGCCACGTTCATCCCCCGACGCATTTACGCGCTCTGGGAGGATGTCCGCATGCTCGCGCCATCGGGCGAATTGCTGCGCGCCGGCGTGGCGCTCAAGCTCAATCACGTCAAGCGCGCCGCGCAATCCTACCTGCGTGACCAGACCAGCCACGCCACCGGCAAGGTCACCTCCTATGCAATGGCCGGCGGACTGTTCGCGGTTGCGGGCCTGTTCGTCGTCGCGGCATTCTTCGTGGGGCTGATCGCCCTGTATCGTTGGATCGCGATCCACTACGGACAATTCTGGGGCTTTGGCACCGTCGGGGCCGTGCTCATGGTTCTCGCTGCGGTCTGTGCGGGGGTGGCCATAATGCAGATGAGGCGCAAGGCCAGGCCGATCGTGCCGCTTGCGAGCCGGCTGCGCGTTGCGATCGCCACGCCGCGAATCCCGCGCGGAACAGTCAAGGAGGCAGTGAAGGAGGTGGCAACGACGATTCCCCTCGTGCCACTCGGACCCGGCGAACGCGATCGTGGCAGAAGTCATGCCAGACCGGTTCGCACCAACCGGCCCGTGCAGCTTGGCCTGATGCTCGCAGCGGTCGGGCTGCTGGGCGTTACGGCGGCGCGCCGGCGGCGCCACGGGCACCGGCTGGAGATGTGACGTGCTGGTGCGGCGTTCCGGGCAGATCGACAGCTGGCTGCTGGTGGCGGCGACCGCCGTCTTCGTGCTGACGGCGGAGCGCTACTTCCAGGACTCCGGCCTGGTCCGTCCGGGACCGCCGCCGGACCACCGCAACAGCGAGGCGAACTCGCCCGAAACGAACCCGGCGCGGGCGGCCGTGCAGCCCGGCCGCGGCCGGCACTCGAAAAGCCCGTTCGCAATTCCCTGGGCCGGCTGGAAGGATATCTTCTGGCGCACCTATCAGCGCATCGACGACGATCGGCTGCTGGCGACCGCAGGCGGTGTCGTGTTCTTCGGACTGCTCGCGATCTTTCCCGCCGTGACCGCGCTGGTCTCGTCCTACGGCCTGTTCGCCAATCCCTCGACCATCACCGACAATCTGCAGACGCTCGCGATGATGCTGCCCGAAGGCGCGTTCCAGATCGTCGCCGAGCAGGTCGGACGCGTCGTCTCGAACGGCAATGCGACGCTCGGCGTCACCTTCCTGGTCGGCCTGGTGCTCGCGATCTGGAGCGCCAATGCCGGCGTGAAGTCCATCTTCGACGCCCTCAACGTCGCCTATGAGGAGCGCGAGAAGCGCAGTTTCATCCGGCTCAACATGGTGTCGCTGGCCTTCACGGTCGGTGGCATCGTGGCGCTGCTGATGATGGTCGGCGCCGTCGTCGCCTTCCCGCTCGCGCTCGACCATCTCGGCATCGCGCCCGAGAGCAAGCTGATCGTGGCGCTGGCACGCTGGCCGCTGCTGTTCCTCATCCTGCTTGTGGCGCTGGGCATGCTCTACCGCTTCGCGCCCAGCCGCGACGCAGCGCGCTGGCAATGGCTGAGCGTCGGCGCGCTCGCGGCCGCCATCCTCTGGATCGCCGGATCGTCGCTGCTGTCCTGGTATCTCTCGGCCTTCGCCAATTACAACGCGACCTACGGCTCGCTCGGCGCCGCGATCGGCCTGATGATGTGGATGTGGATGTCGGCGATCGTCGTCATGTTCGGAGCCGAGCTCAATTCGGAGATCGAGCGGCAGACCTTGCGCGACACCACCACCGGGCCGCCCAGGCCGCTCGGCACCCGCGAAGCCGTCTCGGCCGACACGGTCGGCGCCGCTGCGCCGTCCTGATCGGCTGCGGCCGGGCCGGAGACCGGCCCGACCGCATCGCGCGCGTGTCAGCGCTTGGTGATCACGGCTTCCAGATATTCGCTGTGCACGACGATGGTACCGTCATCGGCGTGGTTGAACTCGCCGAGCAGCGCCAGCAGATCGCGCTTCAGCGCGGCCTGGCCGGTCTCGTCGAGCGCGGCAAACGCCTTCAGCGTCGGCCCATAGAAGGTCTTGAAGATCTCGAGCCAGTGCTCCGGCGAGCGATAGCGGAACACGAACATGCGCGGCTCGGCGGCGATCTCGGCGGCCTGGCTGCCGAACATCTCCTGGAGCCGCGCCGGCGTGCCCCACAGCGCCGGCGACTTCACCCCGGCCGGTGGCGGCAGATGCTTGCCGATGGTCTTGAACAGCTGGCCGATGAACCCCTGCGGGGTCCAGTTGGCGAGGCCGATCTTGCCGCCGGGCCTGCAGACCCGCGCGAGCTCGGACGCCGCCTTGTCCTGATCCGGCGTGAACATGACGCCGAAGGTCGAGAGCACGACGTCGTAGCTGGCGTCGGCAAACGGCAGCGCTTCGGCATCGGCCTCGCGGAATTCGATGGTGAGATGTTCGGCGGCCGCGCGCTCTCGCCCGCGCTTGAGCAGCGCCGCCACATAGTCGGTCGACGTGACGTCGCACCAGCGCCGCGCCGCGGCCAGCGTCGCATTGCCGTTGCCGGCGGCGACGTCGAGCACCTTGCTGCCGGCGCGTAAGTCGATTGCCTCACAGAGCTGCTCGCCGACGATCTGCAAGGTGGTGCCGACGACGGCATAGTCGCCCGACGACCAGGCGCCGTGCTGGCGCTGCTTGACGGCGGCAAGATCGGACTGGGCTGCGGCGGGCTTGAGTGCGGCGGATGTCGACATGAGCAATCTCCTGCGGTTGAAAACGCCGGGACGATAGGGCGCATGCGGCTCGCTGGCCTTGAGAGCGGCGTTATTTTACGCTGAGAGCACCTTGATTTCCGGATGGGAGCGAGGGGGATTTGTGACGTTTCAGTTCGAGGATTTCCTGCTCGACCCCGAGCGCCGCGAATTGCGGCAGGCGGACGCGCTCGTCGCGCTCGAACCGCAAGTGTTCGATCTGCTGACCTACCTCGTCCGCAACCGCGAGCGCGTGGTGACGCGGGACAATCTGCTCGATGCGATCTGGAACGGCCGCGTGGTCTCGGAATCGACGCTGACCAGCCGGATCAACGCAGCGCGGCGCGCGGTCGGCGACAATGGCGACGACCAGCGGCTGATCCGCACCGTCGCGCGCAAGGGCGTGCGGTTCGTCGGCGCGGTGACCGAGCTGGCCGGCGCCGCCGCCAGACCGGCCGAGACCGACGCGTGGCACGCGCCGCCGCCGGCGGGCCTGCCGCTGCCCGATCGCCCGGCGATCGCGGTGCTGCCCTTCACCAACATGAGCGGCGAGGCCGGACAGGATTATTTCTCCGACGGCATCAGCGAGGACATCATCACCGCGCTGTCGAAGCTGCGCTGGTTCTTCGTCATCGCGCGCAACTCCTCCTTCATCTACAAGGGCCGCGCGGTCCACTTGCGGCAGATCGCCGACGAGCTCGGCGTGCGCTATGTGGTCGAGGGCAGCGTCCGCAAGGATGGCGAGCGCGTCCGCATCACCGCGCAGCTCAACGACGTCGCCACCGGCAGCCATCTCTGGGCCGAGCGCTACGACCGCGAGCTCGCCGACGTCTTCGCCGTCCAGGACGAGATCACCGAGGCGATCGTCGCCGCGATCGAGCCGCAGCTCTATGCCGCCGAGAGCTTTCGCGCCCAGCGCAAGCCGCCCGACAGCATGGACGCCTGGGACCTCGTGATGCGCGCGCTCTCGCATTACTGGCGGGTGACGCGGCAGGATCACGTCGTGGCGCAGGCGCTGCTCGAAAAGGCCATCGCGCTCGACCCGAGCTACGGCAAGGCGCTCGGGCTGCTCGGCACCAGCTACATGTTCACCGCGCATATGGGCTGGATGGAGATGGCGAGCGCCATCCCCGCCGCCGAGCGCGCCGCGCGGGCGGCGATCCGCGCCGACGACGAGGATGCCTGGGCCCACAACGCGCTCGGTCATGTCCATCTGTTCGCGCGGCGGTTCGAGGACTCGCTGGCCGAGTTCGAGACCGCCCTGCGGCTCAATCCGAACTTCGCGCTGGCCCAGGGCTATCACGGCCTGGCGCTCAGCTATTGCGGCCGCTGGCAGGAGGCCGACGAGGCGGCGCGCCGGGCGATCCGGCTCAGCCCGCGCGATCCCTATGCCCCCGTCTATTTCGGCATCGCCGCCTATGCCCGCTTCCTCGGCGGCGACTACGCCGAAGCGATCCGGCTTTCGCAGGAGTCGCTGCGCCAGCGCGGCGACTTCGTCGGCGGACACCGGGTGCTGACCGCGGCCGCGGGCATGGCCGGACAGACCGGGATTGCCCACGCCGCGCTGAAGGAACTCCGCCGCGCCCAGCCGAACATCTCGCTGGCCTGGATCGCCGAGTTCATGCCGATCAAGCTTGCCGCCGACCGCGAGCGCTACCTCGAAGGCTTTCGCCGGGCGGGACTGAGCTGAGCCGCAAACAAGCCGCTATCCCCTCGAATCAACAATGATGTTAGGGTTGCGCTGCTTGGGGGAGCATGAGGCGTGACGGGACCGCACAGAGGCCCGTGTTTTCCCGGGTGAGGCAGTCAGCTCTTGAGGCGTAACGCGCGGCATGATTCGCATTTCGACGATCTTCATCGCCATCTGCATGGTTCTGGTCGCGGCCTCGCTCGGGCTGGTGCTCTATGCGGTCGCCGGCATCAGCGGAACTGAATCCGCGATCGTGGCGCTGACCGCGCTGACCTTCCTGATCCTCTACAACGCGGTGTCGATGCGGCTGCGCGACCGCAGCGATGTCGGCGGCCAGATCGCCGACCTCTCCCGCGGCACCGCCGACCTCGCCCGCCAGGTCGCCGAGTTCGGCCGCCGGCTGGCCGCTATCGAGGGGCGCATCGCCTCGTCCAACTCGACCAACTCCGACCGCATCCAGTCGGTGGTCGGCGAGATCAACGAGCTTGGCGGTCTGGTCAGGCAGCTCGCCACCACCGTGTCGGCTCATGAGGACCTCCTGGCGGGCGCCGCTCCCTCCCCCGCTCCGGTTGCAGGGCCCGAGCCGGAGGCGCCGATGGACTTGGCAGCGTTCGAAGAGCTTCCCATGGCGCCGCCGCCGCTGCCCGCAGCTCCTCCGCCGCCCCCAATGCAGCCGCGGCCGGCAGCGGCCGTTCAGACCCAGTCCGCCCATCCGGTCCAGACCGCCAACGGGCGCAACCAGACCCAATTGCTGGCGACGCTGCGCAACGCGATCGACGAGAACCGCATCGACATCTTCCTGCAGCCCATGGTGACGCTGCCGCAGCGCAAGGTGCGGTTCTACGAGGCGGTGACACGGGTGCGCGACGAGCGCGACCAGCTCATCGCCGCGGAGGAGTTCATCAGCATTGCCGAGGCCTCCGGGCTGATCGGGCGCATCGACAACATGGTGATGCTGCGCTGTGTGCAGGTGCTGCGGCGCCTGATGGTGCGCAACAAGGACGTCGGCGTGTTCTGCAACGTCGCGGCCTCCACGCTCGGCAACTCCACCACCTTCGCGCAATGCCTCGACTTCCTCGAAGCCAACCGGGCGCTGGCGCCCTCGCTGGTGCTGGAGTTCAAGCAGTCGACCTTCCGCAATCTCGGCCCGGCCGAGACCGAGAACCTCGCCGCGCTCGCCCAGCGCGGCTTCCGCTTCTCGATCGACCACGTCACGGACCTCCGGATCGAGCCGCGCGAGCTCGCCGACCGCGGCGTGCGCTTCATCAAGGTGCCGGCCGCGCTGCTGCTCGACCCCAGGCAGGCCTCGACCTCGGACATCCATCCGTCCGACCTCTCGGACCTGCTCGGCCGCTTCGGGATCGACCTGATCGCCGAGCGGATCGAGGGCGAGCGCGCGGTGGTCGATCTGCTCGATTATGACGTGCGGTTCGGCCAGGGGTTCCTGTTCGCGCCGCCCCGGCCATTGCGGCCGGAGGGGGCATCTGCTACCGGCGGGGCCGCGCCGAACCAGGCGCAGGACACTCAGGGATCCAATGGCTCCGGCACACAAAGCTCAGGCGCGACGTCATCGGCGCCTCCGCCCCAGCGTCTCACCGGCAACGCAGCTCTCGCGCGTCGCATCTGACCGGCCGCGCGCATGACCACGCTGCATTTTGCCGAAAGCCTGCGCGAGCTCGTGGGCGGCGTCGATGTCGTGCTCAGCGACATCTGGGGCGTGGTCCATAACGGCCTGGAATCCTTCCCCGAAGCCTGCGAGGCGCTGCACACCTATCGCAGCCGCGGCGGTACGGTGATCCTGATCACCAACGCGCCGCGCCCGGCCGATTCCGTGCAGCGGCAGTTGCGCAAGCTCGGCGTCGCCGACGAGACCTACGACGCCATCGTGTCATCGGGCGACCTGACCCGGCTCTATGTCGCCGAGCATCCCGGCCGCAAGATGTTCTGGCTCGGACCCGAGCGCGACAATTCGATCTATCGCGGCCTCGATGCGACGACCGCGCCGCTGGAAGAGGCCGACTACATCGTCTGCACCGGCCTCTACGACGACGAGACCGAAACCGCCGAAGACTATCGCGGCATGATGCTGAAGGCGCGCGAGCGCAAGCTCACGCTGGTCTGTGCCAACCCCGATATCGTGGTGGAACGCGGCGACCGGCTGATCTATTGCGCCGGCGCCATCGCGGAGCTCTATCGCGAGCTCGGCGGCGAGGTGATCTTCTACGGCAAGCCGCACCGGCCGATCTACGAGCGCGCCATGGCGCTGGCCGGCGAGCGCCAGGGCCACCAGATCGACCGCAGGAAGGTGCTGGCGATCGGCGATTCCGTCCGCACTGACCTCACCGGCGCGCGCGAATTCGGCATCGACTGCCTGTTCGTCACCCGCGGCATCCATGCCGAGGAGTTCGAAGGCCTCGACCAGCTCGACGCGAATACGGTGGCGGAATTGTTCGGCCATCCGCCGAAGGCGCTGATGCGCGAATTGAAGTGGTGATGGTGCAGCTCGCGCAGATGCTGCGGGCTTAGACCAATTGCTAAGCCACAATCGTCGCCGTCATGGCCGGGCATAGCTGTCCGAAGGACGGCGCCGCTTTTGCTCGCCTACGCCCCGGCCATCCACGCCTTGCTTTCTAGGGTCCAAGAACGTGGATGCCCGGGACAAGCCCGGGCATGACGATCTCTACAGAAAGCTGGTTTCGGATGAAGAGCGCGCTTACGCGCTCGCCATGTCCGGGAAGACCGCCTCGATCTTGGTCTTCAGCGTCGCCGCGTTGAACGGCTTGACGATGTAGTTGTTCACGCCGGCCTTCTTGGCCGCGATCACGTTCTCGGTCTTGGATTCCGCCGTGATCATGATGAAGGGCGTGGTGGCGAGGTTCGGATCCGCGCGCACTTCGCGCAGCAGGTCGTACCCAGTCATCGGCTCCATGTTCCAGTCGGAGATCACGAGGCCGTACTTCTTGCCGCGCATCTTGTTCAGCGCCGCCGAACCGTCGCTGGCATCATCGATATTCTCGAAGCCAAGCTGCTTCAGGAGATTCCTGATGATACGGATCATGGTGCTGTAGTCATCAACCACCAGAACCGACATCGACAAATCAACCGCCATCTCGACTCCCCCAACGCAAACCCAGGAATAATTACAATCGGAGCTCTCGGGCCGGGGCCCGTGCAGTTCCACTTTTCAAGGACTAGCACCAAGGCTTTAAACAGCGCGTTAACTGGGGCCGCCCGTGAAGAATTGAAATCCTGTTCAATCCGGCCGCCCCCGCCCCGCTTGACTTCGCCGGTCGGCTCAAGCCACGGTCCCGGCCGGTCCCGCCGGCTCGAGAATTCCCCTGATGGCCCCGCATTTTACCGTTATCCGCGACACCACGCCGGATTCCGCTATTCCCCGGGGCGCCGTGGTCGCCATGGGCAATTTCGACGGGGTTCATCTCGGCCACCGGGCTGTGATCGCGGCGGCCCTGGAAATGGGCCGCGCGCATGGCCGCCCTGCGCTGGCGTTGACCTTCGAGCCGCATCCGCGGCGGTTTTTCAGCCCCAACACCCCGCAATTCCGCCTGACGGACGAGCGGGCCAAGCTGCGGCTCCTGGCCGGTACCGGGCTTGCCGGCGCCGTGGTCATGACCTTCGACAAGGCGCGGGCCGGCACCAGCGCGCAAGATTTCATTCACCATGACCTGATCCGCCGCCTCGGCGTCAGCGGCATCGCGGTCGGCTACGACTTCCATTTCGGCAAGGGCCGGGTCGGATCGCCCGGCCTGCTTGTGAACGAGGCACCCCGGCTCGGCATCGAGGTCGACGTGCAGCCGCATGTCGATATCGACGAACGGCCGGTGTCCTCCAGCGCCATCCGGATCGCGCTCGCCGAAGGCCTGCTCGACGACGCCACCACCATGCTGGGCGCACCCTGGTTCGTCAGCGGCGAGGTGATCCATGGCGAGAAGCGCGGCCGCGACCTCGGCTATCCCACCGCCAACATCCGCCTGGATGCCAATTGCGGCCTCAAGCACGGCATCTATGCCGTCCGGGTCGGCCGTGGAGCTGAGCGGCTCGATGGCGTTGCCAGCTTCGGCCGCCGGCCGACCTTCGACAATGGCGCGCCCCTGCTCGAAATCTTCCTGTTCGACTTCAAGGGCGACCTCTACGGGCAGACGCTGGACTGCGCTTTCGTCGGCTTCATCCGCGAGGAGCTGAAATTCGACAGTCTGGAGGCCCTGATCCGCCAGATGGACGATGATTCCGCCCGTGCCCGCACTATCCTGGCCGCCGCTCCCGACGCATTTCCGCGGCTGGGCGTGATCGATTGAGGCCGAAACCGGCCTGCCGGACCTTTGCGCTTCCTCCGCCCGGCTGCTATGGAGAGCCCATGTTTGCGCGGCGCATCATAGGGATTAGCGGCCCGGCTTCCGCCTGAGCTTTGGCTCGGCGCAAGACCGGGATTTTGTCGTTTCACCCCCGCGATTCCATGTCGCCATCCGTTCCCGCGCCCTTCCGAGCCAGTCAGCCTCATGTCCGAAAAGCCGCAGAAGTCCCAAAAGTCTGAAGCCAACGACTATTCCAAAACCCTGTACCTGCCGCAGACCGAATTCCCGATGCGCGCCGGCCTGCCGCAGCGCGAGCCGGAGGTCCTGAAATACTGGAACGACATCAGTCTGTACGACAAGCTGCGCAAGGAAGCCGAGGGCCGCGCCAAGTTCGTGCTGCATGACGGCCCGCCCTACGCCAACGGCAACATCCATATCGGGCACGCGCTGAACAAGATCCTCAAGGACGTCGTGACCAAGAGCCAGCAGATGCTCGGTTTCGACTCCAACTATGTGCCGGGCTGGGACTGCCACGGCCTGCCGATCGAGTGGAAGATCGAGGAGGAGAACTACCGCAAGAAGGGCAAGCAGAAGCCCGACTTCCGCGACTCCACCGCGATGGTGGCATTCCGCAGGGAGTGCCGCGCCTACGCGACGCACTGGATCAACGTGCAGCGCGAGGAATTCAAGCGGCTCGGCATCATCGGCGACTGGGATCATCCCTATCAAACGATGAGCTATCCGGCCGAAGCGCAGATCGCGCGCGAGCTGATGAAGTTCGCCTCCAACGGCACGCTCTATCGCGGCTCCAAGCCGGTGATGTGGAGCGTGGTCGAGAAGACCGCGCTCGCCGAGGCCGAGGTCGAATACGAGGACCACACGTCAGATACGGTCTGGGTGAAATTCCCGATCACCTCGCCCGCGCATGGCGCCCTCGCCTCCGCCAGCGTCGTGATCTGGACCACCACGCCCTGGACGCTGCCCGGCAACCGCGCCATCTCGTTCTCGCCGAAGATCGCCTATGGTCTCTACAAGGTGACCGACGCGCCCGCGGACAATTGGGCCAAAGCCGGCGATCTCCTGATCCTGGCCGACGCGCTGGCCGCCGACGTGTTCAAGCAGGCGCGCGTCACGTCCTTCGAGAAGGTGCGCGACATTCCCGGCGACACGCTGGATGCGGTCGAATGCGCCCATCCGCTGAAAGGCTATGGCGGCGGCTACGACTTCACCGTGCCGCTGCTGGCCGGCGATCACGTTACCGATGACACCGGCACCGGCTTCGTCCACACGGCGCCCGGCCACGGCCGCGAGGACTTCGACGTCTGGATGGTCAACGGCCGCGAGCTCGATGCGCGTGGCATCTCGACCGCGATCCCCTACACCGTCGACGAGAACGGCGCCTACACCGCGCAGGCCCCCGGCTTCACCGGCAAGCGCGTGCTCAACGACAAGGGCGAGAAGGGCGACGCCAACGAGGCCGTGATCCAGGCGCTGATCGAGCGCGGCCATCTGCTCGCGCGCGGCCGCCTCAAGCACCAATATCCGCATTCGTGGCGCTCGAAGAAGCCGGTGATCTTCCGCAACACGCCGCAATGGTTCATCGCGATGGACAAGGACATCAGCGAGGACGGCCATGCGAAGAAGGGCGACACCCTTCGTGCCCGCGCGCTGCGCGCGATCTCGGTCACGCAATGGGTGCCCCCGTCGGGCGAGAACCGCATCAACGGCATGATCGCCAATCGTCCGGACTGGGTGATCTCGCGTCAGCGCGCCTGGGGCGTGCCGATCGCCGTGTTCGTGCGCGAGAAGGCGGACGGCTCGGCCGAGATCCTGCAGGACGAGATCGTCAACCAGCGCATCACCGAGGCCTTCATGGAGGAGGGCGCGGACGCCTGGTACATGGACGGCGCCCGCGAGCGCTTCCTCGGGTCGCGCGCCAGCGAAGACTGGAAGAAGGTCGACGACATCTGCGACGTCTGGTTCGATTCCGGCTCCACGCACGCCTTCGTGCTCGAGGACCGCCAGAACTTCCCGCAGCTCGGCAACATCGTTCGCAAGATCGACGGCGGCAACGACACCGTGATGTATCTCGAAGGCAGCGACCAGCATCGCGGCTGGTTCCACTCCTCGCTGCTGGAAAGCGCGGGCACCCGCGGCCGCGCGCCCTACGACATCGTGCTGACCCACGGCTTCACTCTCGACGAGAACGGCCGCAAGATGTCGAAGTCGATCGGCAACACCGTCGAGCCGCAGAAGGTGATCAAGGATTCGGGTGCGGACATCCTGCGCCTCTGGGTCTGCGCCACCGACTATGCCGACGACCAGCGCATCGGCCCGGAGATCCTGAAGAACACCATCGAGACCTATCGCAAGCTGCGCAACACGGTCCGCTGGATGCTCGGAACGCTGCATCATTTCAAGGCGAGCGAGAAGGTCGCTCATGCCGAGATGCCCGAGCTGGAACGGCTGATGCTCCATGAGCTCGCAAAGCGGGCCACGGTCATTCGCGCGGCTTACGCCTCCTTCGACTACAAGACCGTCGTCGCCACGCTCTCCGCGTTCCTGAACAGCGAGCTGTCGGCCTTCTATTTCGACATCCGCAAGGACACGCTGTATTGCGATCCGCCGTCCTCGGTGGCGCGCAAGGCGGCGCTGACGACGATCGACCTGTTGTGCGAGTCCGTCCTGAAGTGGCTCGCTCCGATCCTGAGCTTCACCGCCGAGGAGGCCTGGCGGATGTACAGGCCGCAGGCCGAACCGTCGGTGCATCTCACGGTGTTCCCCGATGCGATGGACGCATTCCTCGACGACAAGCTCGCCGCGAAATGGGAGACCATTCGCGACGTCCGCCGCGTCGTTACCGGCGCGCTCGAGCTCGAACGCGCCGCCAAGAACATCGGCTCCTCGCTCGAGGCCTCGCCGGTGATCTATATCGCCGACCGCGCCATGATGATGACGCTGTTCGACGTCGATCTGGCGGAGGTCTGCATCACCTCGAACTACGAGGTGCGCGAGGGCGAGGCGCCGGCGAATGCCTTCCGTCTCGATGCCGTGCCCGGCGTTGCCGTCGTGGTTGAGAAGGCGGTCGGCACCAAATGCGCCCGCTCCTGGAAGATCTCGCCGACCGTCGGCGAGGACGCCGAATACCCCGACGTCACCCCGCGCGACGCTCAGGCGCTGCGCGAATGGAAGGCGTTGGGCGTGAGCGTCTGATCCCGGCATGACCCCACTCCGCGCCGGCATCCTCTCGGCCGTGGTCACGGTCATCCTCGACCAGGCCTCGAAGCAGTGGCTGTTGAACGGGTTCGACCTCGCCCGGCGCGGCGTGGTGAAGGTGACGCCGTTCTTCGACCTGGTGCTGGCCTGGAATATCGGCATCAGCTTCGGCTGGCTCCAGAACGACGGCCAGGCGGCGCAGATCGCGCTGATGGCGGTCAAGGCCATTGCGGTGGTGGCGCTGGCGATCTGGATGGCCCGCTCCCACACCCTGCTGGCGACCGTCGCGCTCGGGCTGATCATCGGGGGCGCCATCGGCAACGGCATCGACCGGCTGGCCTATGGCGCGGTGGTCGATTTCGCCCTGTTTCACATCGATATCGGCGGAAATACCTATAATTGGTACGTGTTTAACCTCGCGGACGTGGCCATCGTTGCTGGGGTGGCGGCGCTATTGTATGATTCCTTCCTGGGGGTACCCGCCGCAAAAGCGCCCTGATCCCGGCCGATACGGACCGGCACGTGGAACCTTGCTTTTGCGAGGGTTTTCAGCCGCATGCGAGCGGCAAACTGCCACAATTTGGAACAGGTACAGTGATGCGCAGCCCGAAGACCAGCGGTTCGATGGTTCGAGATCCCCGGTCGGGGTTCTGGCAGGCATTGAAATTGTCCGCCGTCGTGCTCGGCATCGGCCTCGTCATGTCCACAGGTGCGGCCCGCGCCGGTGACGACGGCGACGATGACGACGACATGACCTTCGAAGAGAAGCTCATCGACAACCTGATGTCCGGCATCGGCGCCAAGAGCATGGAGAAGAAGGGCATCGAGTACCGCGAGCGGTCGCCGCTGGTGGTGCCGCCGAAGCTCGACCTGCCGCCGCCCGCGGGCACCGAAGCCAAGAACGCGCCGAACTGGCCGAAGGACCCCGACGAGAAGCGCCGCAAGGAAGCGATCGCCCAGCGCAAGAAGGCGGTCAAGGCGACCGAGAACTGGCAGGCCGCCCAGCCGCTGACGCCCGCCGAGATGAAGGCCGGCCAGGTTGCCGCAGCCCCCCGCACCAGCAACGATCCGATCCAGCCGGGCACCAACGGCAATCCGTCGCTCAGCCCCGCCGAGCTCGGCTACGCCGGCGGCCTGTGGAACATGATGAAGGGCGGCAACAGCTCCGAGTCCAAGCAGTTCACCACGGAGCCGCCGCGCCAGTCGCTGGTCGAGCCGCCGCCGGGCTACCAGACGCCGTCGCCGAACTACGCCTATGGCGCCGGCCCGGACAAGTCGCGACGGACCTATTTCGACATCATGTCGGGCAAGGACAAGGAACAATAGCGTTCCTCGTCCACCGCGACATCATGAAGCGCGCCGGCGGCTCGTGCAGCCCGGCGCGGTCTTAAATTGCTTATCAGTAACTTGCCTACGCGTTGAGTTCTCTGCTTCGTGACGCGAAGCCTCAGCCGCACGGTGTAGCATGCCGTGCCCTCCGAGCCGGACATCCGGGCTCGGCCTTTCATAAGGATGATGATGTCCTCTTACCGATCGGCGGCCAACCTCCTAGCCGCGCTGCTTTCGACGAGTGTCCTCTCGGCCGGCGCCGCCCTCGCCCAGACCACGGTGACATCGGCGCCGCCCGCCAGCTTCACGCTTTCCAACGGCATGCAGGTCGTGGTGATCCCCGATCACCGCACGCCCGTGGTCACCGAGATGATCTGGTACAAGGTCGGCTCGGCCGACGAGACGCCGGGCAAGTCCGGGCTCGCGCACTTCCTCGAGCATCTGATGTTCAAGGGCACCTCGAAGCATCCGGTCGGCGAATTCTCCCAGACCGTGCTCCGCGTCGGCGGCAACGAGAACGCCTCGACCTCGGTGGACTACACCAACTATTACCAGCGCGTCCCGAAGGAGCAGCTGCCGACCATGATGGAGTTCGAGGCCGATCGCATGACCGGCCTGATCCTCAAGGACGAGAACGTGCTGCCCGAGCGCGACGTCGTGCTCGAAGAGTACAACATGCGCGTCGCCAACAATCCCGATGCGCGGCTCAACGAGCAGATCATGGCCGCGCTCTATCTCAACCATCCCTACGGCCGTCCGGTGATCGGCTGGCATCAGGAGATCGAGAAGCTCGATCGTGAGGACGCGCTCGCCTTCTACCGCCGCTTCTACGCGCCGAACAACGCGATCCTGGTCATCGCCGGCGACGTCGAGGCCGCCGACATCCGCCCGCTGGTCGAGCGCAATTTCGGCTCGATCCCGGCCCAGCCCGCGATCCCGGCGCGACGTATCCGCCCGCAGGAGCCGGAGCCGGCGGCGCCGCGCACCGTCACGCTGGCCGACCCGCGCGTCGAGCAGCCGAACCTGCGCCGCTATTATCTCGTTCCGTCCGCAACCACGGCGGCAGCCGGCGAGAGCGCGGCCCTCGACGTGCTGGCGCAGCTGATGGGCAGCGGCAGCAACTCCTATCTCTACCGTGCGCTCGTCGTGGACAAGCCGCTCGCGGTCTCCGCCAGCGCCAGCTATTCCAGCATCTCGCTCGACCCGACCCAGTTCGCGATCTCGGCCTCGCCGAAGCCCGGTGTCAGCTTCACCGAGGTCGAGCAGGTGATCGACGGTGTCATTGCCGACATCGCGCAGAACCCGATCCGTGCCGAGGATCTGGAGCGCGTGAAGACCCAGCTCATTGCCGAAGCGATCTACGCCCAGGACAATCAGGCCGTGCTGGCGCGCTGGTATGGCGGCGCGCTGACCACGGGCCTGTCGATCGAGGACATCAGGAGCTGGCCCGACCGCATCCGCGCGGTCACCGCCGACCAGGTCCGCGCCGCCGCGCAGAAATGGCTCGAGAAGAAGCGCTCGGTGACGGGCTATCTGATCAAGGACACCGCCGCCACCAAGCGCGAGGAGAAGCGTTCGTGACCTATCCCTTCCTCCGCGCGCGTCATTTCGCGCTGTCGTTCGTCACCGGTGCGGCGCTCGCGCTTGCGACCGTTTCGCCGTCGCAGGCGGCTGCGAAGATCCAGCGCCTGGTTTCGCCCGGCGGCATCGAGGCCTGGTTCGTGCAGGACGCCACCGTGCCGCTGATCGCCATGGAATATTCCTTTGCCGGCGGCTCGTCGCAGGATCCCAAGGACAAGTCTGGCGTCGCCAATTTGGTCGGCGACCTGCTCGACGAAGGCTCCGGCGACCTCGACTCCAAGACCTTCCACGAGCGGCTCGACCGCCGCGCCATCGAGCTCTCCTTCAGCGCCACCCGCGACACCTTCCGCGGCAGCCTGCGGATGCTGCGCGACAACAAGGACGAAGCCTTCGACCTGCTCAGGATGGCGTTGACCTCGCCGCATTTCGACACCGTCGATGTCGAGCGCATCCGCTCGCAGGTGATCTCGGGCCTGCGCCGCGAGACCACCAATCCGTCGTCGCTGGCGAGCCGCAAGTTCCTGGAGGTCGCCTTCGGCGATCATCCCTACGGCCGGCAGACCAACGGCACGCTGGACAGCGTGCCGACCATCTCCGTCGCTGACCTGAAAGACTATGTCGGCCGCGTCATCGCCAAGGACGGGCTGAAGGTCGCCGTCGTCGGCGACGTCGATCCGGCGACGCTCGGCAAGCTGCTCGACCACACCTTCGGCAGCCTGCCCGCCAAGGCCAATCTGACGCCGGTCGCCGACGTCGAGGCGGCCAAGCCGCCGCAGCGTGCGTTCGTGCCGCTCGACGTGCCGCAGACCGTCATCACCTTCGGCGGCCCCGGCGTGAAGCGCAGCGACCCGAACTTCATGGCGGCCTATGTCGTCAACCACATCCTTGGTGGCGGCGGCCTGTCCTCGCGGCTCTATCGTGAGGTTCGCGAGAAGCGCGGCCTCGCCTATTCGGTGTTCGAATCCCTGCTCTGGATGGAGCATTCGGCGGTCTTCATCGGCAACACCGGCACCCGCGCCGACCGCGCCGGCGACACTATCGAGGCCATCGACAAGGAGATCCGCCGCATCGCCGAGGAGGGCCCGACGCAGAAGGAGCTCGACGAGGCCAAGTCCTACCTCAAGGGCTCGCAGATGCTGGCGCTCGACACCTCCTCCAAGCTCGCCCAGGCGCTGCTGCAGTACCAGCAGGACAAGCTGCCGATCGATTACATCGAGAAGCGCAATGCCATCGTCGACGCCGTCACCCTCGACGACGCCAAGGCGGCCGCCAAGCGGCTCTGGGGCCAGGGCCTGCTGACCGTCGTCGTCGGCCGTGCCCCGCAGGCCGCCGCGCAGCCGGCAGCCACGGCGCCCAAATCGAACTAGCAAGTCGAACTGGCATTCGACCTCGTCTCGATACGCTTCCTGAATGGCCGGGCTCGCCCCGGCCATTTGCGTTTCGAGACCGGCGCCATTGCTGAAGGCCGGTGTCCGCGGTATGTCCGGACATCACGAATGGTGCCATCATGCTGCGGATATCCCGCGATCTCGTCATCGACGAGGACGACATCGAGATCGGCTTTGTCCGCGCCTCCGGGCCGGGCGGGCAGAACGTCAACAAGGTCGCGACCTCCGCGCAGCTCCGCTTCGACACGCGCAAGCTGACGATCCCGGAGGACGCATCGATCCGCCTCGCCCGCATCGCCGGCCAGCGCATGACCAAGGACGGCGTGATCGTGATCCACGCCCAGCGCTTCCGCACCCAGGAGCGCAACCGCCAGGATGCCGTCGACCGCCTCCTCGAGATCCTGAAGGAGGCCATGGTGCGGCCGACGCCGCGTCGCGCGACGCGGCCGACCTTTGCCTCCAAGCAGCGCCGGCTCGAGGGCAAGAAACGCCGCGGCGACGTCAAGGCCGGCCGCGGCCGGAGCTTCGACGACTGACAAGCAAGAACTCCGGCCGCAGCGCGACCGGAGTTCTGCCGTCGGAGGACTAGTAGCGCTTGGACGGGGCTGCGCCGCCCGTGGTGGAATCGCTGGCTGTCCCCTTGTGCGCGGCGCTGCCCGTGGTGCCGACCGTGCCTCTGGTGCCCTTGGTCGGCTTCATGCCGGTCTTCTCGCCCGCTGCGCCCGGCTGGGCGTCCATCTCCTCATCGCCGCTGCCCATCGTGCTGCCTTGCACGGGTTTGCCTTGCACGGTGCCGCCTGTCTTGGCGGGTGGCGCGCTTTGCGCGAGAACGGGGGTCGCAATGAGAGCCGACAGAGCGCATGCGATCATCGAGGTCTTCACCAACTTCATCCATTTCTCCTGGATTTTTTCGCGACAAATGGCGCGGCGGCTCGCGACGCCGCTCGTCTGCACCGGACCATTGCATCGCATCGAGAGTTCGAGCGGCGCGATCGTCATGCAATGCGCATGGTGTGGTGAACGTTTAGGGATTTGACGGCGGTTTCGCGGAATTGTGCTCCGCATATAAGGCAGCGCGGAACGGCACACATCACGAACATCTCCGCGTGCAGCGAAACAGCCCGCTACTACCACCGCATCTTTGCCGCCGCCTAGAGTTTGCGCAGCGTGAATGTGGATGGCGGATTCTTGGCGATGCGCGCGATCGTGCTGGGATTGTGCACCGCGATGGTGCTGTTGGTCAGGGTTGCCGATGCGCAAATGCCGTTGCCGGCCGCGAAGCCCCCGGATGGCGCCACGCTCTTCAAGCAGCAATGCGCGGTGTGCCACACGTTGAACCTGTCGGAACCGATGCGGCAGGGCCCGCCGCTCGTGAAGATCGTCGGCCGCTCCGCCGGCAAGGCCGAAGGCTTCAAATACTCGGAGGCGCTGTCGAAGGCGGAATTCGCCTGGGACGATGCGAAGCTCGATGCCTGGCTGACCAATCCACAGGCCGTCATTCCCGGCGCGACCATGGTCTACCGGCAGGCGAAGCCGGAGACGCGCGCAGCCATCATCGCTTACTTGAAGGAGCAGAACTGAATGGCAAAGCCCGTTCATTCCATGATCCGCGTGCTCGACGAGGCACGCGCGCTCGATTTCTACAGGCGCGCCTTTGGCCTCGAGGTCGCCGATCATCTCAAGTTTTCGGACTTTGCCCTGATCTATCTGCGTCACCCCTCCTCACCATTCGAGGTGGAGCTGACGGTCAATTTCGATCGCAAGGAGCCGTATGCGCTCGGCGACGGCTACGGCCATCTCGCCGTGGTGGTCGACGATGTCGATGCCGAGCACGCCCGCTTCGAGCGCGAGAAGCTCGCACCGGGGCCGCTGCGCGACTTCAAGCACGACGGCAAGACGCTGGCGCGCTTCTTCTTCGTCAGCGATCCCGACGGCTACAAGATCGAGGTGATCCAGAAAGGCGGGCGCTTCGGCTGACCAATCACAACAACCCCAATCATAAAAATCCACGGAGGAATGCCATGAGAGAAGTCGATCGTCGAAGCAAGCACAGCCGCCGCGTCTTTCTCAAGGGTGCGGCGACTGCCGTTCCGGTCGTCGCTGTCGCGACCAGCGTCACCGTGAGCATCGAGGATGCCTGGGCCGAGGATGCCAGCACGCTCTCGCCCGCGACGATGAAGACGCTGCTGAAGGTCGCGCGCGACATCTATCCGCACGATGTGCTCGGCGACAGCTATTACATCACCGCGATCAAGCCGTGGGACGGCAAGGCGGCAAAGGATCCCGCCGTCAAATCGCTGATCAGTGACGGCATCACACGGCTCGACCAGAACGCCAGGGATCGCCACAAGGTCGCTTATGCCGAAGTGCCGTGGGAAGCCGACCGCGTCGTGCTGCTGAAGGAGATCGAGCAAAGCGACTTCTTCCAGAAGGTGCGCGGCGACCTCGTCGTCTCGCTCTACAACCAGAAAGAGGTCTGGCCGCGCTTCGGCTACGAGGGCTCCTCCGCCGAGCACGGCGGCTACATCAACCGCGGCTTCGCCGACATCGACTGGCTGCCGAAGGCCTAGGTCACCCAACGGTTCAGGAGAACGCATATGGCAAAATTCGATCTGAACGATTCCAGCGTTGTGGTGATCGTCGGCTCCGGTGCCGGCGGCGGCACGCTGGGCAACGAGCTCGCGCAGAAGGGCGTCAAGGTGGTCATTCTCGAGGCTGGCCCCCGCATCGAGAACCAGGACTTCATCAACGACGAGTGGGAGAGTTTTTCGCAGCTCGCCTGGACCGATGCACGCACCACGTCGGGGACGTGGCGCGTCGCCAAGGATTTTTCGGGCCTGCCCGCCTGGATCGTCAAGGCGGTCGGCGGCTCGACCGTGCATTGGGCCGGCGCGTCGCTGCGCTTCGACGAGCACGAATTCCGGGTGAAGAGCGCCTACGGCAACATTCCCGGTGCCAACCTCCTGGACTGGCCGGTGACGCTGGCGGAGATGGAGCCATGGTACGCCAAGGCCGAGAACAAGATGGGCGTGACCCGCACCAACGGCATTCCCGGACTTCCCGGCAACAATAACTTCAAGGTGCTGGAGGCGGGCGCGAAGAAGCTCGGCTACAAGACCGTGCACACCGGCAACATGGCGATCAACAGCCAGCCGCGCGACGGACGCGGCTCGTGCCAGCAGATCGGCTTCTGCTTCCAGGGCTGCAAGTCGGGCGCGAAATGGTCGACGCTCTACACCGAGATCCCCAAGGGCGAAGCCACTGGCAATCTCGAAGTGCGGCCGAGCAGCATGGCGGTCAAGATCGAGCATGACGCGAGCGGCAAGGTGACCGGCATCGTCTACGCCGACGAGAGCGGCGCCATGCAGCGCCAGAAGGCGCGCATCGTCGCGGTCGCCGGCAACTCGATCGAGAGCCCGCGGCTGCTGCTCAACAGCGCATCCACGATGTTCCCCGACGGCCTCGGCAATTCGTCGGGACAGGTCGGCCGCAATTACATGCGCCACATGACCGGCAGCGTCTATGCCGTGTTCGAGAAGTCGGTGCACATGTATCGCGGCACCACGATGGCCGGCATCATCCGCGATGAAGCCGCCAACAATCCGAAGCGCGGCTTCGTCGGCGGCTACGAGATGGAGACGCTGTCGATCGGCCTGCCCTTCATGGCGGCGTTCCTCAATCCCGGCGCCTGGGGCCGTCCGTTCACGTCGGCGCTCGACGGTTATCCCAGGATGGCCGGCATGTGGCTGGTCGGCGAGGACATGCCGCAGGAGACCAACCGCATCACGCTCGACCCGACCGTGAAGGACAAATTCGGCCAGCCGGTCGCGAGCGTGCATTTCGACGATCATCCCAACGACCTCGCGATGCGCGCGCATGCCTACAAGCAGGGCGCGGCGGTCTACGACGCCGTCGGCGCCACCGTGACCTATCCGACGCCGCCCTATCCGAGCACGCATAATCTCGGCACCAACCGGATGAGCGAGAAGCCCAGGGACGGCGTGGTCAACAAGTTCGGCCAGAGCCACGACGTCAAGAACCTGTTCGTCTCCGACGGCAGCCAGTTCACCAGCGGCGCGGCCTGCAACCCGACACTGACCATCGTCGCGCTCGCGATCCGGCAGGCGGACTACATTGCGGGGGCGATGCAGAAGAAGGAGATTTAACGGCCGACGTCATCGGCTCGGAATGGAGCACACCGTTCTCTCCGCGTCATTGCGAGCGAAGCGAAGCAATCCAGAATCCCGGCCACGGCGACAGTCTGGATTGCTTCGTCGCAAGAGCTCCTCGCAATGACGGTGGAGGGAGCGTCGTAGCCCGGATGGAGCGCAGCGTAATCCGGGGCCGCTATCACTCGTGGCGCGAATCCCGGATTGCGCTGCGCTTCATCCGGGCTACGCACTCTTGTTGGAATGGCTACTCCGCCGCATCCAGAATCGGCGCCACCGTCGCCTTGAATTCCGGCACCGTCACCATGCTCTTCGACCGATAGATCAAGCACGAGCAGCGCAGGAGCGACGCGAAATTGTTGACCTCGCCGTGATGGTCGAGCACCTCGCTGTAGAGCGTGGTCAGGAACTTGCCGAGGCTCATGCCCTCCTTGGCCGCGATCTCCTCCAGCGTGTCCCAGAACGCCATTTCAAGCCGGATCGAGGTGCAGTGCCCGCCGATCCTTAAAGAGCGGGTCTGGGATTCGTAGTCGCGTTGGGGCTGGTGCGCGAAGAGATGGCACATGGCGTCCTCCCGTCCTGTTGCCGTTTTTTCACGATGCTACACCGCGGCCCGGCACCCCACAATCAGGACGGTATCCGAACGCCCGCCCCTCCCGGCTGCGCGATTTTCTCGAACGCCCAATGTCTTCAATGTGATAGGCATCCCTCTTCCCCAGGCGGCCACGACCCTGTTGCCCAACACATGCTTTTGACGCAACACGGCCTAGAATAGCGCCGTCAGCGAATCCAGATCGTAAGCCTCATGCCCGTCCGCCAATTGCCAGAACAGGTCGTCAACCGCATCGCCGCCGGCGAGGTGGTCGAACGGCCCGCGAGCGTGGTCAAGGAGCTGGTCGAGAACGCGATTGATGCCGGCGCCAGCCGGATCGACGTCTTCACCGACGGCGGCGGGCGGCGGCGGATCGGCATCACCGACGACGGCAGCGGCATGACCGCCAAGGACCTCGCGCTCGCGGTCGAGCGCCATGCAACGTCCAAGCTCGACGACGAGGACCTGCTCCAGATCCGCACGCTCGGGTTCCGCGGAGAGGCGTTGCCCTCGATCGGCTCCGTGGCGCGGCTGTCGATCACGACGCGGCACGCCAGCGAGCCGCATGCCTGGGCACTCAATGTCGAGGGCGGCGAGAAGTCCGAGATCATGCCGGCGGCGCTGGCGCATGGCACGCGGGTCGAGGTCAACGACCTCTTCTACGCGACGCCCGCGCGGCTGAAGTTCCTGAAGACCGACCGCACCGAGGCGGAAGCCATCCGCGAAGTCGTGCGTCGCCTCGCCATGGCGCGGCCGGACGTCGCCTTCACCCTCGCAGGCGAGGAGCGCGCGCCGGTGACCTGGGCCGCCGCCCTGCCCGGCGCCGCCGGCCGCCTGACCCGGCTCGGCGACATCTTGGGGGCGGAGTTCCGCAGCCATGCCTTCGAGGTCCATGCCGAACGCGAGGGCGTCGTCGTCTCGGGCTATGCAGCCGCCCCTGCGCTGACGAAAGCCAATGCGCTCGGGCAATATCTCTTCGTCAACGGCCGCCCGGTCCGCGACAAGCTCATCCTCGGCGCGGTGCGCGGGGCCTATGCCGACTACCTGCCGCGCGACCGCCATCCGGTGCTGGCGCTGTTCGTCACGCTCGACCCGCGCGAGGTCGATGCCAACGTGCATCCGGCCAAGACCGAGGTGCGCTTCCGCAATGCCGGCCTCGTCCGCGCGCTGATCGTGCACGGATTGAAGGAAGGCCTCGCGCGCGAAGGCCGCCGCACCGCCGCCAACAGCGGCGAGAGCGCACTGTCCTCGTTCCGTCCCGCCTTCACGCCGCAGCGCCCCGCGAGCTGGGACTGGCGCGCCTCGCCGTCCGCCCCTGTCGCGCCGATGCCGTCGTTCGACGGCGCGGCCGCGCCTGCTTTCGCGGAGCGCGCCCAGGCCGCATTCGACGTCGGCGCGCCCAGCGCGGATGTGCGGATCGAGACGCAGCCGGCGGCCGACCTCGTCGATCGCCCGCTCGGCGCCGCGCGCACCCAGATCCACGAGACCTACATCGTCTCGCAGACCCGCGACGGCCTGATCATCGTCGACCAGCACGCCGCGCATGAGCGCATCGTCTACGAGCGGCTGAAGGCGTCACTGGCCGCCAACGGCGTGCAGCGGCAGATCCTGCTGATCCCCGAGATCGTCGAGATGGACGAGGCAACGGTCGAGCGCCTGCTCGAGCGCAGCGAGGAGCTGGCCTCGTTTGGATTAGCGATCGAATCCTTCGGCCCCGGCGCGGTCGCCGTGCGCGAGACGCCGTCGCTGCTCGGCAAGACCAACGCGGGCGGTTTGTTACGCGATCTCTCCGAGCACATGGCCGAGTGGGATGAAGCGCTGCCGCTCGAACGCCGCCTGATGCATGTCGCGGCGACCATGGCCTGCCACGGCTCCGTGCGCGCCGGACGGAGGCTGCGGCCCGAGGAGATGAACGCCCTGCTCCGCGAGATGGAGGAGACGCCGAACTCCGGCCAGTGCAACCACGGCCGGCCGACCTATGTCGAGCTGAAGCTCAGCGACGTGGAGAAGCTGTTCGGGCGGAGGTGAGTTCCGGCCGTGTAGGATGGGTAGAGCGCAGCGAAACCCATCACCTTCGTCCTATTCGGGTGGTTTGATGGGTTTCGCTGCGCTCTACCCATCCTACGGCTACGGCTTCTTCAAAAACACGAACTCCGTGTCGTCATAGGCTCGCCGCTCCAGCTCCTCGAAACCTTCCGGCGTTGCGAACTGCGCGGCCTTGGCCTCTTCCACCACCAGCAGTGCGCCCGGCGTCAGCCAACCGCCATCGCGCAAGGACGCGAGCGCCTTCTCCGCAAAGCCCTTGCCATAGGGCGGATCGAGGAACACCAGCGAGAACGGCTCGACCGGGTGCGCGGGGCCGAGATCAGTCGCATCGCGACGATAGACCTTCGTCACGCCGCCAAGGCCGAGCGACTCGACGTTGTTGCGCAGCAGCGCCCGCGCCTCAGCGCCATTGTCGACGAACAGCGTGAACTTCGCGCCGCGCGAGGAGGCTTCGATGCCGAGCGCACCGGTGCCGGCGAAAAGATCGAGCACACGCGCATCCTCGATCGGATCGTCATAGGCGTGCACGAGAATGTTGAACACGGACTCGCGCAACCGGTCCGCCGTGGGGCGGATGTCGCGCGAGGACGGTGAGGCGAGATTGCGCCCCTTCAACCTGCCGCCAACGACGCGCATCACACGGCTCCGTCATGCCCGGGCTTGTCCCGGCCATCCACGTTCCTGACTGGTGGACGCGAGCAAGACGTGGATGGCCAGGTCAAGCCCGGCCATGACGACCTCTTGCTCGGTATCGACCTCGCCCCGACCATTGAAAGTTACTCGCCATCCCGCGGCGTCAGGTCGCGCTTGCCGTGGTAGCCGCGCTTGGGACGGCGCGGCGGGCCGTAGCCGTTCGCTTCCATCTCGTTGCGCTCGCGCGCCTCCTCGCTGCCGGTGCGCTGCACCAGCACGCGGCGGCCCTTGCGGTCGGCGATCACGGCGCGCTTGCTGGCGGGCTTCTTCGGCGGATCGTCAACGCGGTCAGCGGATTTCGACGGCACGTCGAACTCAGCGCCCGATTTCTCGATCACCTTGTCGCCGAGCTGCTCGCGCAGCACGCGCGACCTGATCTCGTCGACCTGGCCTTCGGGGATCTCGCCGAGCTGGAACGGGCCGTAGGAGACGCGGATCAGCCGGTTCACCTCGAGCCCGAGATGGGCGCAGACGTTACGCACCTCGCGGTTCTTGCCCTCGCGGATCGCGAACACCAGCCAGACATTGGCGCCCTGGTCGCGCTCGAGCGTCGCCTCGATCGGACCGTATTTGACGCCCTCGATCTCGACCCCGTTCTTGAGCTCGTCGAGCTGCGCCTGCGTGACATCGCCATGGGCGCGGACGCGGTAGCGGCGCAGCCAGCCGGTGTCCGGCAGCTCGAGCGTGCGCGCGAGGCCGCCGTCGTTGGTCAGCAGCAACAGGCCTTCGGTGTTGAAGTCGAGCCGGCCAACCGAGATCAGGCGCGGCAGGCCTTCGGGCAGATTGTCGAACACGGTCGGACGCCCCTCGGGGTCGTCATGCGTCGTCATCAGGCCGCGCGGCTTGTGATAGAGGAACAGCCGCGTGCGCTCACGCTCCGGCAACGGCTTGCCGTCAACGAGAACGACGTCGCTCTTGGTGATATCCAGCGCCGGCGAGTTGATGACGCGGCCGTTGACGGTGACGCGGCCCTGCGTGACCATTTCCTCGGCGTCGCGACGCGAGGCAAGGCCCGCACGCGCGAGCGCCTTGGCGATGCGCTCGCCCGTCTTCTTTGGCTTCGGCGCGTCGTCGCGGCGCGGCCGGCCCTCGAAATCCCGATCGCGCTCGCGGTAGGCGCCGCGGCCGCCGAAGGCGGGGCGCTTCTCGAAGATCCGGCTGTCGTCCTCGTTGTCGCGGCGCGGACGGTCGCGGAAGCGGCCCTCGCTGCGCGGATGCTCCTGCCAGTCCATACGGCCTTCCGGGCGCTGGCGCGGACGATCGAACTTCGGACGGTCACCGCGTTCGCTGTCGCGGTCGCGCGGCCGATCGAATTTCGGCCGATCGCGGAAGGGGCGATCGCCCGATGCACGATCATCGCGCGAGCGCGAGAAGCGCGGACGGTCCTCGCCGCGGCCGCCCTCACGGCGGTCGTCGCGCTGGCGCCAGGGTTTTTCCTCGCCGCGATCGCGGCCGCCGAAGTCCTTGTCGAAGCTCTTGCGCGGCCGGTCGCTGCGCGGACGATCGTCGCGCTTCTGCCACGGCTTTGAATCGCTCCGCTCGCCGCGATCGCGCGGACGGTCACCACGGTCGCCGCCGCGCGAAGACTTCCGCTCGCCGTCGAACTTGCGCTCGGGGCGATCGCCACGCGGCGCGTAGGGCTTCTTGTCGCCGAACTTCCTCTCACCGCCGGACCGGCCGGCCGGCCGCGAGTCATCGCGATCCCGGCTGCGCGGCGGACGGTCGTCGCGGCCATAGGACGGACGATCTCCACGCGGCTTGAACGGCCGCTTCTCGCCATCGCGCGAGGAGCGGTCCGAGAACGGACGGTCACCACGGGGCTTGAAGCTGCGCTCGCCGCGGCCTTCACCATCTTCGCGCTTGAAGCGCGGACGATCGGAAAAATCGCGGCGCGGGGCATCCCCCTCCTCGCGGCGGCGGAACGGTCGGTCCCCACGGTCGGCGCGAGGCGGGCGGCTGTCGCGATCACCACGGGGCGGACGGCTATCGCGATCGCCCTTGCCTTCGAAGCCGCGCTTGCCGAACTTCTTCTCGGGGCCGCGCGGCTTGCCGCTGCGGCCACCCTTGGGGGGGCCTCGCCGGCCGCGGGAATCGTTGTCTTTGTCGCTGTCGCGAGGCATGAATAATCTCACTCAGGGGGTGGCCGTTAAGCATTATGCGCGCTCGTTCCGAGCCGCATGCTCAGGCAAAACTCATAAGCACTTCTGCTGAAGGCGCAGCTACTAGCAGGTTTCTTCGGATGATACGAGGCTTGAAAGCCCCCTCTTTCATGGATTTGGCGCTTCAGGCGGCCGAAAATGCCGGAAAATCGGGCGAAGTTCCGATCGGATGCGTCGTGGTCCGCGACAACGAGATCGTCGCCACCGCCGGTAACCGGACGCTGACCGACCACGACCCCACCGCCCATGCCGAGATCGTCGCGCTGCGCGAGGCGGCGAAGAAGATCGGCAGCGAGCGCCTGGTCGACTGCGACCTCTACGTGACGCTGGAGCCGTGCACCATGTGTGCGGGCGCGATCTCCTTTGCAAGGGTCCGGCGGCTCTATTACGGCGCGGCCGACCCCAAGGGCGGTGCGGTCGAGTCCGGCGTGCGGTTCTTCGCCTCGCCGACCTGCCACCACGCGCCGGACGTCTATTCCGGCGTCGGCGAGAGCGAGGCGGCCCGGCTGCTCAGGGAGTTTTTTCGGGAGCGGAGGTAGACCCCTGCCCCCTCCCCGTCATTGCGAGCCAACGGGTCCGCGCGAAGCGCGGCCCGATGACAGGCTCCGCGAAGCAATCCAGAATCTTTCCATGGAGGCAGTCTGGATTGCTTCGTCGCAAGGGCTCCTCGCAATGACGGTGTGGCTCAAGCCGCAAAGAACTCGCGCAGCGCCCTTGCCGTCACGTCCGGGTTCTCCTCGGTGAGGAAGTGGCCGGAATCCACCGGCATGCCGTCGACATTGGTCGCCCACTGCTTCCACGTATCGAGCGGGGTCGCCGCGGCCTGGGCGATGCCGGCATTGCCCCACAGCGCCAGCATCGGCACGGTGATCTTCTTGCCGGCTTCGAAATCGGCCTTGTCGAGGTCGTAGTCGAAATAGGCCCCGGCACGGTAGTCCTCGCACATCGCGTGCACCCGGGCGGGATCGCGGAACGGGGCGATGTAGTGCTCGAGCGCGCGCTTGTCGATCGCATCCAGCGTCTTCGACTTGGTCTGGCTCGCCATCTTGAAGCGCAGAAAGAACTCGCCATTGCCGGAGATCAGCGTCTCCGGCAGCGGCGCGGGCTGGGCGAGGAAGGTCCAGTGGTAGATCTTCAGCGCATAGGCGCGGTTCATCCGCTCCCAGTAATTATAGGTCGGCAGGATATCGAGCACGGCAAGCTTCGACAGCCGGCCGGGATGGTCGAGCGCGAGGCGGTACGAGACGCGGCCGCCGCGGTCGTGGCCGGCGAGCGCGAAATGCACGTGGCCGAGTTGCTCCATCGCTTGCACCATGGCCTTCGCCATCGCGCGCTTGCTGTAGGGCATGTGCAGCGCATCGCTCTCGGGCATGTCCGACCAGCCATAGCCCGGCAGGTCGGCGATGATCAGCGTGAACCTGTCGGCAAGCTCGGGCGCCACGCGGTGCCACATCACATGCGTCTCGGAGAAGCCGTGCAGCAGCAGCAGCGGCGGCCCCTTGCCGCCGACGCGGGCGAAGATGCGGCCGAAGGAGGTGTTGATCCACTCCGAGGCGAAGCCGGGATAGAGGTCGGCGAGATCGGACATCTTTCTGCATCCTTGTCTGGTCAGTCCTGGGCCGCCCCGACAAAAGCAAAATGTCGAAAACAACCCCATGCACAGTACCGGTATTATAGACGGGGCCGCTAACCTCAACAGCCCATTGCACATTTCTGGAATGTCGATGCGGCGGCGCGAAGGCGCAAACTGCCGGGATTGTCGGACCGGCGCGTGCCCGCGCGCCGTCCGGAATGACCGCCTTTTCCTGACCTAGCCCTTGGCCTTCTCGGCTTCCACCGCCTGCCAGCCGATGTCACGGCGGCAGAAGCCGTCCGGCCAGTTGATGCGGTCGACGGCCTGGTAGGCGCGCGCCTGCGCCTCGGTCACGGTCTTGCCCAGCGCGCAGACGTTGAGCACGCGGCCGCCATTGGCGAGGATCGCGCCGTCCTTCGCAACCGTCCCGGCGTGGAAGATCTCGACGGTCTCGACCTTTGCGGCGTCGTCGAGCCCTTCGATGCGCGTGCCCTTCTGATAGTCGCCGGGATAGCCCTTCGCCGCCATCACCACGGTGAGCGCGGATTCCGGATGCCAGCGCAGATCGAAATTCTTCAGCTGCCCGTCGCAGGCGGCGAGGAAGGCGGGCACGATGTCCGACATCATGCGCAGCATCAGCACCTGGCACTCGGGATCGCCGAAGCGGACGTTGAACTCGAACAGCTTTGGCCCCTGCGTCGTCAGCATGATGCCGGCGTAGAGGATGCCGCGGAACGGCGTGCCGCGCTGCTTCATGCCGGCGACCGTCGGCAGGATGATCTTCGCCATGATCGCGTCGTGGATCCCTGGCGTGACCAGCGGCGTCGGCGAATAGGCGCCCATGCCGCCGGTGTTCGGACCGACGTCGTGGTCGAACACGCGCTTGTGGTCCTGGGCGGAGGCCAGCGGGATCGCGGTCTCGCCGTCGCACAGCGCGAAGAAGCTGATCTCGCGGCCGGGCAAGAATTCCTCGATCACGACCTCGGCGCCCGCCTCGCCGAAGGCGCCCTCGAACATCATGGCGATGGCGTCTTCGGCCTCGCGCACGGTCTTGGCGACGACGACGCCCTTGCCGGCGGCAAGGCCGTCGGCCTTCACGACGATCGGCGCGCCCTGGCTCTGGACGTAGGCGCGGGCGTCATTGGCGTTGGTGAAGCGCTTGTAGGCGCCGGTCGGAATGCCGAATTCGGTGCACAGCGCCTTGGTGAAGCCCTTGGAGCTTTCGAGCTGGGCCGGGATCCTGTTCGGGCCGAACGCCTTGATGCCGGCGGCGGTGAGGTCATCGACGATGCCGGCCGCCAGCGGCGTTTCCGGGCCGACCACCACGAGCTCGACCGCATTCGTCCTGCAGAAGTCGATCACGGCCGCATGGTCGGCGATATCGAGCGCCACGCACTCCGCCTCGCGCGCCATCCCGGCATTGCCGGGCGCGCACCAGAATTTGGTCACCAGGGGAGAGGCTGCGATTTTCCACGCCAGGGCATGTTCGCGGCCGCCGGAACCGAGCAGGAGAATGTGCATCGAAGGCTCAGAGATGAGGGGTTTTGCTGGGGGCGGAGGTCGCACGAATCGGGGCGGGTGTGAAGGGGGGCGACCCTACCCTCCACGTCATTTCGGGCGTGGCGACGCTCCTCTTCCTCGTGGGAGAATTTCGGAAAAACAGGGTCGCCGAGCTGCCTATATAGGCCGCCGGATGGCCATCCGGCGCGCTGCCGTCTCCTACCACGCGCAACGAGCGGCCCTGGCCCTCGCTACAGCTCGCCTGCTGCCGTCGTGCTCTGGCTATTGTCATCGCCGCCCGTCGCAATGCGGCGCTATAGTCGCAATTCGCAGGCTGACTGCAAGATGTTGGAGACCCATAGTCAATGCCGTTAGATTGGTCAGGCTCTATCATCATTGGAGCGATAGAAGCTCATGTAAGTTTCATTGCTATGGACACTCGTCCGGACGCTCACGGGCATGCAACAATTAGGGGCAGGGCGTCCTTTGGCCGCTATAATCAATTTCAGGCCGGCAGAGCGGAAGTCGTGCAAAAGGAGTTTGGTATATCGCTGGCGATAGACGGCCGCTTGGCATCTCAAGCAAAGCTCGACGCGACGGTGTGGCCGGCGGCGTTCGACGAAGTTACAGAAAATGACGGTGTCATTGGAATCATTTTCAAGGCCGATGAATTCGACGAGCGATCCGCTAACTTGTTTCTACATCCAAATCAATTCGACAAAATCATGCCTATGATGGGCCTCGGCATTCGCGCGGGTATTACCCTTTTTGTTCGGGAAAGCACCTTGTCCGATTGCTTTTTGATAGTCAGAGCCGACTTCGGCACAACGCTGTTTGCGGCTCAGGAGTGAACGGAGGGTGCGCCCCAGTGGCACGCGTTCAAGCATTGAGCGATTAGGAATTGCGGTGACAGTGCACTGAATTCCAAGGCCAAAGCGCTCGTTGACATGGTTTAGTGCACTGTCACCTTAATCCGCCGCCTCCGCAAGATAGGTCTAGAACAGCTTGGACACGCCCTTGGCCAGCAGGACTAGGCTTGTTGCCTGTACCCCTGCCGTAGCCAGGACTGCCGTAAACATCAGTGCGAAGCCCCACCTCGGGCCGAACGCTCTCTGTACGGTCTCCGACTCCCGAAGTACCGCGGCCAGGCCGATGCCCAACCCGCGTTTAACAGGTTCAACTGGCTCAACTTTCCTCTTTTTCGATACCGCCTTTGCCACGGTACTCTCCATCTAGAACCCTGTCCGCTCTTCTGGGTGCCCGTAGGCTTCACGCCAGAAATTAGGGTCTAATTAACCATTAGAGAATTGCGCCGCAGTTAACTCGACTGCGTAAACGAGAGATCCAGGGGAGCGCCGTGCAGAGTTCCTGCCACGGCTCTACCCAAGCCATCGCTCACCCCTCCTCCAACAACATCTCAAGCTTTGCACAACCGATCTCCTCTCCAGGAAGACATCTCCCGGAGTTGCACCTTCTCAGTTGTCCTGCGGTGTTAAGCGATCAGCACTCGCTTACCCGGCTACACTTCATGAAGCTTTAGTTCGGCACGACCCTTGACTCGAACTACAAACTCAGGCCTTGCGAATCAAAGCAACCACTGACTTCCGTTACCTTAAGTACGATTCATACATTTCAGCGCCCAAACGACAAGGTCAGAACCTCACGCGTAGCACAGGAACCGTCCCACCACATGAAATCACTATTTTAGTCGCAAGTGGACTTCGGTTATTTCTGATCGTATTATTTGAAGCTTCCGAGCTCGCGTGACGCCTTCGTAAAAAGAATTGCGCCCCAGAGGGCGCTTAGGTCAGCCAACACGGATAGTCGGCTCAAAGCACGGGCGCCTTCCTAGCAAACTCATCGACAATTGCTTTCATGGTTGGCACGGGAATTACGGTGACAGTGCACTAAATTCCAAAGCCATAGCGTCAGTTGACACCGTTTAGTGCACTGCCACCGTAATCAAGCTCGGGCGTGGCGAAGGATTGTGCTCGGATTGCGCAAGGTAGAGCGGCGGGCGTCCGCGGCTACTGCTGCGGCAAGTCGGCTATCACCTCACCAATGAGCTTGTTTATGGGGGAAGCATTCTTGAAATACTTAAGGCTGTAATTTCTTGCGGCCTTCTTTTCTACTCGGGAGCCGCAAGCGGAAGCCCAGGCGAGCCAATCTGAGGTGCCGTCCTTCAGGTGTGTCTCGCGAAGCTCTGTGAGGCCAAAGCGCTGGTCGGCTATCTCGAGAACTTTAGCCCTCGTGATTGGGGTCGCCCATGGGTGTGTATAGAGAGAGTGAGCGATGTCGCTTGCCTGCTTCGTCGCCAATAGACTCTCTTCAAGGATGACTCCTAACCAGAAGAGCTGGAATTCGGGAATGATTTTGTTCTGTGCTACGAATTTGGCGATGATCGCGGAGAGGGAGGGTTTGTCGCGGACGAACTTAGTGAATTGGTAGATGCTCTTTGCCAGGTGAGGAAAGTCACGCAACAAATCCTCAAACCTCGCAAGAACGTCCGCAGAGTGATTTCCCATCAACGAGAGTACGAGTTCCGCGTCTTCCTCCTCCAGATGTGGCCTCGCGAGCAGCTCCCTTAGAAGTTCCGTTTCCTTTTTCGTCAGATTTCTGAGCTCTTCGTCGACGTCGCTTTCGTCTTCATCGTACCCGCGTCTCACTACTCTCCGTCGTTTTCTGAGAAGTCCTTTTTTAACTCCATCTAGGGCCCGCTCAATCTCGTCATCCCCCTTCAAAAACAATCGAGTCTTGGATGGGTTAACTGACAGGCCCTTTGCGCTCAGCGCTTCTTGGACATAATAAAAATCGCTCAGCAAAGTGTCCTTGTCGTTTGCAAAGAGCACGAAGTCATCCATGAAGCGAATAAGCACGTCAGATTGCAATCGTCCTGACTGCTGCACAAACTCAAGAAACGCGTTACCCATCATCTTTGCAGGGTAAAGGCCCTGCGGTAGGCAATCGATGCTCCTTCCCGAGTTGATTTCTCTTAGAAAGCTGCCGAGCGCACTGACGTCCTCGGAGGATGCTCCGATTCGTTCAAACCAATGGACGAGATCATGATGATAGATTGAGTTGAAGTATGATGCGACGTCGAACGAGATGCTGTGGGCGTACGTCTTTCTGTATTGGCTCATTGCTCCCTTGAAGCCGCGATAGGAAAGGGTGGCCTCTGTCGGTTCGCCTACGTTGAAATTGTAGCCGAACGTCTCACGTTGCTTGTTGGTTGGGCGACGGAAAAAGCGACGATTGCGATACAAAAGATCGTAAAGGAACATCTCGGCGACCGGATCCAGCTTGAAGGTGCGCCGGAGATGTCCACCCTGCTTCATTGCAAACACGCGCTTTTGCGGCAGGAAGTGGTCCGAGTTTGACTTGGCGTACTCGACGAACTTGTCGAACGCAGCCTCGCCTAAGACCTTATTGGTGCGTAATGGGAATAGCGTCTTGCCCAAGTCGTTCAGAAAAAATGATTTCCCGTTGAAGGGCGGCTTTGGTGGTAGGGAAGGTGCTGTACGTGTCGGAGGTAGCTTGGGCTGGGTGGTGGCAGTCTTCGAAGGCTTTTTCATTGCGGCGACTCAGTTTTCAGCAGGACCAACTACCGGTCGAGTTAGAGCCTACGTTCTTCAATCGCTCAAGGGTTGTCGTAGCCTCAGCGCAGCGCTACATAGTGCTGCTAGCGGCGGATAAAAGCAGGGCTATCTCAAAGGCTTGGAATGAGATGAGGTCCCTCCCTAGGGACCGCCGCGTGATGGTTGCTGCATCGGGCCTAGGTTCGCAGACACATCTGGCAGAATGAAAATTGCAGCTACAAAAGCCCGGGCGTGAACGCAAACTTGCTAGTATTTTCAATGCCGATGCCGTTGGTTTGTCGGACCCGCCCAACTGTACCGGTCTTGCCGATGGCCTAGCCCTGCTTCCCCGCAATGATCTCCTGTCACGTCGCCACATGCCGCGCGAAGGCGCCGCGGCCGGCGGCGGTTGCGGTGACCGTGGTCTGCGGCTTCTTGCCCACGAACGCCTTCTCCACTGAGACGTAGCCCGCCTTGGCCAGCGGCTCGATATGCGCGCCGAGATTCCCGTCGGTCGCGCCCGTCAGCTTCTTCAGGCGCGAGAACTCCAGGCCGGCCGACACGGGCAGCGTGTTCAGCGCCGCCATGATCTTCAGGCGCAGCGGCTGGTGGATGATGTCGTCGAGCTCCGCCATCCCGCTAGATCCGCCGCATCCAGAGGCCGCCGAGGATCAGGCCGCCGCCGTTGACGAAGGCCATCCAGAGCAGAAACGCCTCTCGCAGCCTACGGATGGAGCCCGACAGACCTGCTGCCCTAACGGCAAATCCGCCCGTTCCCATTGACTCGCATCGCGAATGGGCAAATCCTTCGGCAATACAATTGCCATCGTCATTTTCAGCACGACGAACTTCGGCGCCCTGGTCGTCATCGGCGCCATCTGATCAGATTATTTCTAACAGACACGGAGGGGCCGATGCGCGCGCTCGCCTTGAGAACCGTCTCCCTTTTCACCCTCGCGATGCTGAGCTCGATCTGTACCATGCCTGCCGCTCGCGCGGAGGACGGGACCGACGAGCAGTTTGGCAAGGTTCACTTCCAGACCACCTGCAACGAGGTGGCGCAGCGCCGCTTTGACCGCGGGATGCGTTATCAGCACTCCTTCTGGTACCGGCCCGCGAAGGAGATCTTCGAGGAAACGTTGCAGGCCGATCCGGAATGCGCGATCGCCTATTGGGGCATTGCCCTCAGTCTGCTGTATAATCCGCATTTCCCCGCGCCGAAGGAAAACCTCACCGAGGGTCTCGCCGCGCTGCAGAAGGCCAAGGCACTCGGCGCCAAGAGCCAACGCGAACGCGACTATATCGACGCGCTGCTGGCCTTCTATTCGGGCGACGAAAAGACGACGTTTGGCCAGCGCGCGCAGGCCTATCTCAAGGCAACCGAAGCCGTCGCCGCGCGCTACCCCGATGATGACGAGGCGCAGATCGCCTACGCCATCACGCTGAATGTCACGGCGTCGCCAAACGACAAGACCTATGCCAACCAGCTCAAGGGCGCTGCCATCCTGGAGCCGATCTTCAAGCGCCAGCCGCGACACCCCGGCGTCGCGCATTACCTGATCCACCTCTACGACTATCCGGCGATCGCCGAGCAAGGTCTCGACGCTGCCAAGCGCTATTCCGAGATCGCGCCGGCGGCGCCGCACGCCTTGCATATGCCGTCGCATATCTTCACGCGCGTCGGCTACTGGAACGAATCCATCGACGCCAATAGCCGTTCGGCCAAGGCTGCCAAGGAGGGCAAGGACCCCAGCGAGCAGCTGCATGCCGACGACTATATGGTCTACGCCCTGCTCCAGCTCGCGCAGGACAGCCGAGCCCGCGACGTCATCGCGGATATGGTTGCGACCACGGGCTATGCGCCCGCCGTCCGCGCCGGTCCGTACGCGATAGCGGCGAGCCAGGCGCGCTATATGGTCGAGCGCGGCGATTGGCAGGGCGCAGCCGCGCTGAAGGTCGAGCCGAGCCGGTTTGCCTATGTCGATGCGATCACCTATTTCGCCCGCGCCCTTGGCGCCGCGCGCTCCGGCAATGCAGATGCAGCAACGGCGGACATCGCCAAGCTGACGGAGCTGCGGGACAAGCTGCAGCAGGACAAGGACGCCTATTGGGCCGAGATCGTCGACATTCAGCGGCAGGTCGCCACCGCTTGGCAGCTCAATGCCCAGGGAAAGCAGGCGGACGCGTTGGAAGCGTTGCGCCTTGCCGCCGATGCCGAAGACAAAACCGAAAAATCGATCGTGACGCCCGGACCGCTTGCCCCGGCACGCGAGCTTTACGGGGTCATGCTGCTCGAACGCGGCATGGCGACCGAGGCATTGGTCGCGTTCGAAAGCACGATGCGCAAGGAGCCGAACCGTTTTGGCGCGATCATCGGTGCCGCTCATGCCGCCGAGAAGGCGGGCGACGCCGCGACGGCGCGCAAATACTACGCGAAACTCGTCGACATGGCGCGCAATGGCGACTCCTCGCGGGAGGACCTCGCGGCCGCGCGAAAGTTCATGGCTCAGAATTAGCAATGACTCAGATTTAGCAAAGGTGCTGCGGCAGCTTCAATGCGCCTGACAAGCAAATTCGTCGCGATCAGCGCAGCCACAGCACTGCTCTGCGCTGTCGCTGCCTTCTGGATATTGCGATCCGGCGAACCGGCACGCGCGACAGCGGCACCCGACGAAGTCCGCCCGGTGTGGACGGAAACCGACTGGCCTTTCGACGCAGATCCTTGGGGCAGAGGAAAGGCGTTCCGCTGCAAGGCCGACGATTGCGGCGGCGAGGTCCAGCTCTATGTTCGCGCCAAACTCGGCTTTTGCAATTGTGCCACCGGCGTCGCCGATGATGGCGACCTCGATCAAATGGGCGACCTGGCGCTGATCGGCAAGGCGACGCCGACCGGTGCCGGTCGAGAGATCATCGTCGGCCCGATGCGCGGCCGCAGCCGCGGCTATCGCGTCGAGGGAAGTCGCAACACCGCGCTTTCGCTCGCCTTCAATCAGCGTTGCGACATGGTGGTCGCGACGGCTCTGATTGGACCGGGCGCGCCTGCGTCACTCGAGCCGGCAGTGCTGGCGTTTCTCAATAGCGACCGCATGTTGAAATGGGCCGAGGTCGCGCTTGGGTTATAATTCAGCGATTGCTGCGAGCGCCGGTCAAACCTGCTTCCCCGCGATGATCTCCTGCAAGGTCGCGACATGCCTCGCGAAGGCGCCGCGGCCCGCCGCCGTGGCGGTCACCGTGGTTTGCGGCTTCTTGCCGACGAAGGCCTTCTCGACCGACACGTAGCCGGCCTTGGCCAGCGTCTCGATATGCGCGCCGAGATTCCCGTCGGTCGCGCCCGTCAGCTTCTTCAGGCGCGAGAACTCCAGGCCCGAGGTCGCGGGCAGCGCGTTCAACGCGGCCATGATCTTCAGGCGCAGCGGCTGGTGGATGATGTCGTCGAGCTCGGCCATGCCGCTAGATCCGCCGCATCCAGAGGCCGCCGAGGATCAGGCCGCCGCCGTTGACGAAGGCCATCCAGAGCGGGAACGCCTCGCCGATCGTGAAGAAGCCGATCAAGGTCAGCGCGGCGATGCCGAGACCGATCGCCACGAAGGCATGACCGAACCACAGGCCCGCCATCGTGTAGAACAACATGAAATAGAGCGGCCAGAACGTGCCGAGCTGGCGCGGACCGAAATGGCCGATCACATTGGTGCAGAGATAGCCGAAGGCGAAGAACAGCACGAAGACCAGCAGCAGCCTGACGTCGAAGGCTGCGCCGTGCGGGTGTCGCGGTGGATTGAGGACGCGGAGCGCCACCATGCCGCCGACGCCGACGACATCCGTGGCGACCCAGGCGTAGACCGCGCAGAGCGGCCAGAGCCAGGTGACGAGATTGGCTGCGAACACCAGCACGCCCCACCAGACCGCCGCGAGGCTCGCAAGCTCGTAGAGCTGCGACTGCTTCACGCGCTGGACGATGTCGTCGATATCGGCCAGCGCTGCGGACGCCTCCTTGCTGTCGATCATGTCTTTCTGTCCCTGCTATCTCGTATGACACGCGGTGACACCTGAGCGCGCGCCTCGTCCTTCGAGACGCCCGCCTTTGGCGGGCTCCTCAGGATGAGGCTTCGAGGAGGTTTTGGTTGTGAAACAACTGCCACACTTCCGGTCCTCATCCTGAGGAGGCTGCGAAGCAGCCGTCTCGAAGGATGGCTGCGCGCGCGTTTTGCCTCATGACTGCCCGCCCCCGCGCGTTGCGACGTCCTCGGCGATCGCGGAGACCGCCTTCGGATTGGTGACGATGCCCATGTGGTTGATGCCGTCGATGATCTTGACGTCGACCGACGGCTTGATGGCCTGCACGGTCTCCGCATATTTGTCCGAGATCATCATCTCGTCCTCGCCGGCGCCGAAGATCGTGACCGGACGTGTCGTCGCCGGAAGATCGATGCGATAGCCGCGCGTCGCGTAATTGCGCGTCAGGCGATCGGAATAGGTGGAGACGAGGTACTTGGCCGAGGTCGGCGGCACCGCCAGCGCGAGCACCGGAAGCTGCGAGCAGCAATCGATGCCGAGCTTGCGCAGCGCGGTCAGTCCGAAGAAGCGCGGGAGGTCGATGCTGGCCCAGCCGCCGGCATTGGGCCGGTTGGTCGGCGCGTCATAGCCGAGATAGGGCGCGAGCAGCACGGTGCGCACGAACATGTCCTGCATGATCGGCGTCGCGGCGACGCGCAGCGAGAAGCCGGCGCCGGCGGAATGGCCGATCAAGGTGAGCGGCAGGTCCGGCGCCGTCTTGCGCAGATGGGCGACGAAATCGACGAGGTCGTCCTCGAGCTGGCCGACATAGCCGATGTCGCCGCGCGTGCCGGAACCGCCGTGGCCGCGGATGTCGAGCGCCCAGGTCTCCACGCCGCGCGCGGCAATGGCATGGGTCAGCGCATGGTTGACGGTGCCGCTGGAGCCTGAGGAGCCGTGGATGAAGATGGCGCCGCCGCCCGTCGCCGCACCGCCCGGCGGGTAATGGCGATAGCCGATCCAGGTCCCGTCACGGGCCTGAAACCGCTCCAGCGGCGGCAGCGTGGACCAGTCGATTCCCTTGGCGGAATCGGACACCGATCGCATCTCCGGCGGCCGCTGCAGCGGCGTTGCGATCATCGCGGCCAGGATCAGCGCCACGGCGCCGACCGCACACAGGGCCCATTTCAGTCCGTTCAAAACGCCGCGCAGCAGCCGGATCGCCATGGCTCGACCTCTCCAAAACGCATCAACAATAGAGAACTCTATACTGCAGAGTACTCTTCCGATCAACCCAGGGGATTGGCGCTATCAGGCGAAAATCCTTAACGTCGGGTCCGACCCCAAAATGCCGAATCGTTTGCCGATGCCGCCTGCGGAACAACTGAACAACGCGTTCGAATTCACCGTCTCCGAGCTTTCGCAGTCCCTGAAGCGGACCGTGGAGGACACCTATGGCCATGTCCGGGTCCGCGGCGAGATCTCCGGCTTCCGTGGCGCCCACTCCTCCGGCCATTGCTATTTCGCGCTCAAGGACGAGAGCGCCAAGATCGAGGCGGTGATCTGGAAGGGCGTGCACGGGCGCATGCGCTTCAAGCCCCAGGAGGGGCTCGAGGTCATCGCCACCGGCAAGCTCACGACCTATCCGGGCTCATCCAAGTACCAGATCGTGATCGAGGCGCTGGAGCCGGCCGGCATCGGCGCCCTGATGGCGCTGATGGAGGAGCGCAAGAAGAAGCTCGCCGCCGAAGGCCTGTTCGACGAGGCGCGCAAGCAGCTCCTGCCGTGGCTCCCCGAGGTGATCGGCGTCGTGACCTCGCCGACCGGTGCCGTCATCCGCGACATCCTGCATCGCCTCGAGGACCGCTTTCCCCGCCACGTGCTGGTGTGGCCGGTGAAGGTGCAGGGCGAAGGCTCGGCCGAGCAGGTCGCGGCCGCGATCCGCGGCTTCAACGCGCTGCCGGAAGGCGGCAAGATTCCGCGGCCGGACGTGCTGATCGTCGCGCGCGGCGGCGGCTCGCTGGAGGATCTCTGGTCGTTCAACGAGGAGATCGTGGTGCGCGCGGCGGCCGAGAGCATGATCCCGCTGATCTCGGCGGTCGGGCACGAGACCGACATCACGCTGATCGACTTCGTCGCCGACAAGCGCGCGCCGACGCCGACGGCCGCGGCCGAGATGGCGGTGCCGGTGCGCAGCGACTTGTTCGTCGAGGTCGCCGATCTCGGACGGCGCACCCATGCCTATTGGCAGCGCGCCCAGGAAAGCCGCCGCAACGAGCTGCGTGCCGCCGCGCGCGCGCTGCCGTCGGCCGGCGATCTGCTGGCGATCCCGCGGCAGCGGCTGGATTCGGCAGGCAGCGCCCTGCCCCGCGGCCTCAAGGCCAATACGCATGCGCATTTCCGCAGGTTTACCGCGGCGAGCTCCAAGCTGACGCTGCGGGTGCTGCACGGCCAGATCTCGCAGGCCGATCACCGCCTCACCGTGTGCGGCGAGCGGCTTGGCCTGTCCGCGCGCTCGCTGCTGCGGCAGCGGCGCGACCGCTTTGCCGGGCTGGAGGTGCGCCTGCGCGCCTCGAAGCTGTCGAATGCGCAGGCGCAGCGCAACGCGATTGCGCGCCAGCGCGAGCGCACGCAGCGCCTATCCGAGCGCGCCGGCCGCGCGCTGGTCACGCTGATGCAGCGGCTGGAGGCCCGTGTCGAGAACAGCGGCAAGCTGCTCTCCGCGCTGTCCTATCGCAGCGTGCTCGCGCGCGGCTTCGCGCTGGTGCGCGATGAAGCCGGCCATCCCCTGCACGCGGCGGACGCGATCGGCCCCGGCGCGCGGCTCGAGATCGAGTTCGCGGACGGCCGTGTCGGCGCGACCGCGGATGCGGATCGCCCGGCGCCGGCAGCAAAGCGTGCACCGGCGCAACAGAAGCCGGCCGCTGCGCAGGAGACAAAACCCGCGCCGAAGCGTGTGGCGAAACCGGTCGATCAGGGCAGCTTGTTCTAAGCTCGCAATATTCTCAGCGTCGTCCCGGCCTAGTGCGCAATTGCGCACGGGGGGCCGGGACCCATACCGCGGAATCTATCGAGCGCGCGGGGTGTCAGTCCCGACCAACGAGTCTTCGCAAAACCCCGCCTTGGGGTTATGGGTCCCGGCCTTCGCCGGGACGACGCAAGAAGGGAGCCCGCGCCCCCCTACCGGCAGGACAATCCCGCGTCGATCGTGGTCCAGAAGCCGCAATGTTCCGGCGCGCGCATGGGGGCGCCGGCGTGGGCTTCGTAGAGGAAGACCGCGACGGTGAAGACGATCAGGGCGGAAGCGAAGAGTGTGATGCGGTTGCGCATGTGAGATGCGTTTAGTCGAGATCGTGGTCGAATGATGGCACCGCCACGCGCTGAAACCGCATCAAGGCGCGATCCGTAGATTCACGGTCGGCCATTCTCCGTGCAGGGCGGTGGTCGATGCGGGGCTGTCCGACTGACGTTGTTCCCCGGGCGGCCCCGCTTGAGTTCGACTGTCCCGGATATCGCTTCGCTGATCCGGGCTACACTACCGCGCCAGCCATTCCGCAACGTCCTTCTGCGACTCCGCGCGCGCCTCGGCATCCGTGCCGAGATGGCCGTGCTCGGGCGCCGTGGCATCGCTGCTGGCGCTGGCCGCGTGCAGCGGCGTATTGGCACGGTCGAAATCGTGATAGGCGCCGGGATAGACCACGATGCGCGCGAGCGCGCTGCGGCCGCGCGCGCCGTCGACCATCTGGCGGCAGGCCGGCGGCGACGATACGTCGTCATCGGCACCGATCAGCACCAGCGTCGGCACCCGCGCACTCCAACCCAGGCCCGCCGAGATCCGGCAGTCCGGATAGAACGCGATCGCGGCGCGGAAATCCGGCCCGTAGTCGCGCGCCGCGCTCTGCGGGCGCACGGCCCAGAGCAGCGCGCTGGCGCCGTTGGCCCAGCCGATCAGGCTGATGCGGTCGCGCGCCACCCAGGCCTGCTTCATCAGCCAGGCGCGCGAGGCCGCAATGTCCGCAACGCGCTCGCGCCGCGCCTTGACGTGGCTCTCCTTGATGCGGCATTGCGGCCCGAGCTCGCGCGAGCCGTAGCTGTCCGGCAGCAGCACGGCATTGCCTGCCTTAAGCAGCCGCTCGGCCCAGTCGCGATAGCGCGGCAGCACGGGATCGGAATGAGCGCCGAGGCCGCCGCAGCCATGCAGCGCGATCACGGTCGGAAACGGCCCCTCGCCCTCGGGCTTGTAGAGCTGCGCGTGCAGGACGCCCGACGACAACGGGATATCGACCTGCTGCGGCGCAGGCGACGCATGCGCGGCCGACATCAGCAATGTCAGGAACAAGGCGGCTAACGGAAGGCGCATCGGACTCTGCCGTGGTATCCTTCGGCTCAGCACTATCACGCGGAAACGGCGCCAAAACATCACAAACCGGTGGGTTTAACGGGCGGACAAGCCACCCTATCTATGCTACATCCCGTCCAACACATCGTGCCCTTACGGGCCTTCCACGGAGACTCTCGACCGTGCTGAACAAGTTCGGCTCTTCCGGCCATGGCGAAGCGCAGGTGCAATATCTCGACGGCGATTTTCGCGTGATCTCGCCGGGCACCTTCGTGCGCTGCGCCATCACCGACACGCGGATCCCGCTCGACGAATTGAAGTACTGGAGCGTGGATCTGCAGGAAGCCTACGCCACCCCTGCCGCCGTGCTGCAGCGGCACTTCCCGGGCGCGCCGAAGCCGCAGCCGTGAGGCCGCGCGTGCGCTGCTAGTGCTGCTCCGTGGCATCTCCACCTACGCAGGTCTTGATAAAGCTTTTCCTGGTCTCCCCGACGACCTTCTGATCGATCGCCTGCTTCAGGCAATCGACGCGCGCCTGCGCCATGCAGAGCTGCATCTGGTCGCGCTTGTCCTGCCCCTTCAGACTGGCCGTGGTGGCAAGACAGGTGACGCGCTTGGCCGAGGGAACCGGCACCGTGCCGGGAGCAGCCGACGGCGCCGCCGTTTGCGCGAACACGGGCGCAACAATCAGACACACAAGGCTGGCGGCAACGGCGGCGGACGGCAATTTCATCGCATTCTCCTGATCGGAACAGATCGATAGGAGTCTTGCGATGAATGTCGGCTGAATGGCGAACTGCCGTAGGGTGGGCAAAGCGCAGCGTACCCACCACCTCGCGCCGACGTGAGCGGATCGTGGGCACGCTTCGCCTTGCCCACCCTACGAGAGCAGCGTGTGTTGCGGGATCATCGCCTGGAGAAACGGCGCTCGCGGGCCTTGTAGAGATGATCGCTGATCAGCCGCCGGAGCGCATCGGCGTCGTCGAACTCCAGCGTCACCTTGAACGGCGCAATTCCTTCCACGTAGGGCAACATCCCATCGCCACCGTGGATTCGGGCAAGGTCCTTCTCCGTCGTCACCAGCGTCAGCCCGTCGCGCCTGGCGTCGTCCCAGAGAACCTCGATGTCGCGCTCGGAATACGGGTAGTGGTCGGCAAAGGCGCGGCTCGTGACGACATCGACGCCGCTCGCCCGCAATGTCCTGAAGAAGCGCTCGGGATCGCCGATGCCGGCGAAGGCGAAAACCCGCTTGCCGAACAGCTGCGCCAGCGAGGCCGCATCCGGCTTCAACCGCGCGCGCAGCGCGGGCTTGTTGCGCCTGGCGAGCTCGGCCGCAACGCCGTCCGCGGCGTGGCCGTCGCCGATGACGACCAGCGCGTCGGTGCGCGCGAGCTGCGGCTTCAGCGGCGCGCGCAGTGGACCGGCCGGAAACACCTTGCCGTTGCCGAGGCCGCGCTCGCTGTCGATCACGATCAGCGAGGCATCCTTGAGCAGCTTCGGGTTCTGAAAGCCGTCGTCCATCAGGACCACGGTCGCGCCTTGCGATTTCGCCAGCGCGACGCCTTCGAGGCGGTCGCGCGCGACGCTGACAGGGACGTCGCGCGACATCATCAGCGGCTCGTCGCCGACGTCGGAAGCATCGTGCCGCTCGCGGTCGACCATGACAGGGCCCTTCAGGCTCCCGCCATAGCCGCGGCTCAGCACCACCGGCGTCTCGCCGAGCTCGCGGAGCAGCTTCGTCAAGGCGAGAACGGTCGGCGTCTTGCCGGCCCCGCCGACATGGTAATTGCCGACGCAGATCACGGGGATGCCGGCGTCGAAGCCCTTGCGCAGCATGCGCCGTTCGGCGATCGCGCCGTAGAGTGCACCCAGCGGTCGTAACGCGTGCGACTTGAAGGAACGTGGCCGGTACCAGAAGGCCGGCTCACGCATTGGCGGCTCCCATCTCGATCCGCAATTGCAGCAGATAAGGCTCGAGCGCGGTCATGGTGCGATTGAGCGCGCCACCGAGATCCTCGACCACGCCGTGACCTGCGCGCTGCATCTTGTCGCGCACGGTGGGATCGGCCAGCAGCTGGCCGAGCTGCTTGACCAGAAGCTCCTGCGTGTCGGCCTGGCGCGCGCCGCCGCTTGCATCGAGCGCCTCGTAGACGTCGGCGAAGTTGAAGACGTGCGGACCGTGGACGATGGCGGCCCCCAGCTTGATCGCCTCGATCGGGTTCTGCCCGCCGTGGCGGATCAGCGATCCGCCCATGAACACGATCGGCGACAGGCGGTAGAACAGGCCGAGCTCGCCCATGGTGTCGGCGACGTAGATATCGGTCGCGGCCGTCGGCAATTCCTCGCGCGAGCGCAAGGCGGGCTTCAGGCCGGACGCCGTGATCAGGCCCGCGATCGACGAGCCGCGATCGGGATGCCGCGGCACGATCACGGTGAGGAGTTGCGGGAAGAAGCCGACGAGGTTGCGATGCGCGGCGACCAGCATCTCGTCCTCGCCCGGATGGGTCGAGGCGGCGACGATGATCGGCCGTCCGCGCGTCATCGCCATCAACCGTTCGAGCTTGGCGGGATCGGCCGGCGGCGCCGGCACGTCGAGCTTGAGATTGCCTGTCGTGACGACGTCGCGGCCGCCGAGCGCGGAGAAGCGCTCCGCATCGGTCTTCGACTGCGCGAGGCAGATGTCGAAGCGCGACAGCAGCGCCGAGATGGTGCCGTACATCCGGCGCCAGCGCGGGAAGGAGCGCGGCGACATCCGCCCGTTGATCAGCACCATCGGCACGCGGCGCGCAGCGCCCGCCAGGATCAGGTTCGGCCACAAATCGGATTCGATGAACAGCGCCAGCGACGGCTGCCAATGGTCGAGGAAGCGCGCGACGTAGCGCGGGGAATCATACGGCACGTATTGATGGATGACGTCGGGCGGGAAGCGCTTGGCGACGACGGCGGCCGAGGTGACCGTGCCCGAGGTGAGCAGGATGCGCAGGTTCAGATCGCGCAGGCGCTCGATCAGGGCGGCCGCGGCCAGCACCTCGCCGACGCTGGCGCCGTGGATCCAGACCAGCGGGCCGTGCGGTCGCACGTCGCGGGACAGGCCGCGCCGCTCGCCGACGCGCGCGGGGTCTTCCTTGCCCTGCTTCAGCCGCCGCTTGATCAGCGCAGGCGCAATCGGCACCAGGCCGCTCGCCAGGCGCCGATACATCCGCAGCGTGATCGGCAGCGCGATGGGCAGCGATTTAGGCATCTTCCGGTCCCGGACGGCCGAGCTGCGCATAGGCGCGCCGGGTCGCCTCGTTCAGCGTGTCCTCGAGCTCCTGCCGCAGCGTCTCCATCATGGCGGCGTCGGCGTCCGCGGGAACGTGGATTTCCTTGATGCCGACCAGGGCGCCCCGCCCGAACGGCAGATTGATGGTGGTGCGGTCCCAGTTCTTGAGCCGGATGAAGCGGCTCGTCGCCATCGCGAAAGGCATGATCGGCCGCCCCGATTCCCGTGCCAGCATGATGATGCCGAGCCCGGCCACGCGCGAGCGCTTGGGGACATCGGCTGTCAGCGCGACATTACAACCGTCCTGGAGCGTGCGCACCATCTCCTTGAAGGCGCCCACACCACCTTTGCGGTGGAAGGCGCCGCCATGGTCGCCGGAACCCCTGATGGTGCCGATGCCGAGCCGCTCGGCGGCAATCGCATTGAACTCGCCGTCGCGGTGCCGCGAGATCAGGACCCTGGCCTTGTAGGAGTCCTTGTTCTTGATGAAGGGGGTGAGGAAGTGCTGGCCGTGCCAGAAGGCGAAGATCGCAGGGATCTGCGGCTCGACGATGTCGTAGACGTCGGGCGGATCGAACGTGAACCTGTTGGTCTTCCAGACAAAGCGCAGATATTCGGCCGCCAGGATCCCGACGGCACGCTGAACGAAGCTGCTTCGCAGCGTATTGCGAAGCAGTTTTTTCAACGCGCCGGTTCTTGATTCGGGTCGAGCAGCCGGTGGAGATGGACGATGAAATAGCGCATCTGCGCATTGTCGACCGTGCTCTGCGCCTTGGCGCGCCAGGCGGTGTGCGCCGTCGCATAGTTCGGATAGAGGCCGACGATCTCGACGTCGTCGAGGTTCTTGAAGGTGTTGTGCTCGAGGTCGACGAGCTCGCCACCGATCACGAGGTGAAGCAGTTGCTGCGGGGCGCTATCTGGCATGGGTTCTGTTCCTAATGGGCTGCCCGGCAAAGCAGTGTCCGACAAGCACGACGGCAGCGCTTTAGGCTAAGGGGCGATTTCGAAAATGCGCGACAATGCTCGCATGACGATCGCGTCCCGCTGCCACCAGCACCCCGTGCGTAACTTCCCTGCGGTTATAGAGGATGGGGTCTCCGGAGAGGTCGCTCATCCTACCACCCGCTTCCTGCACGATCAAATCGGCCGCCGCAAGGTCCCAATCATGGCTGTTGCCGCCCGCAAAAGCCGCATCCAGCGCGCCATGGGCGACCCGGCAGAGCCGGAGCGCGAGCGAACCGATTCGCGGGTGCAGCTTGATGTCGCCGCCCGAGGCATTGAGCCGCTCGACCATCGGCTTGGGGCCGGCCATGCGGGAGAAGTCGAGCGCGGTGCCGGAGGTCGCCCGCACGGCCTTGCCGTTCAGCGTCGTGCCCTGCCCCCGGACCGCAAGGAAGAACTCCTCGCAGGTCGGCGCGAACACCGCAGCGAGCACGGGCGTTGCGTCCTCGACCAGCGCGACGCTGACGCACCATTCGTCATGGCCGTTGAGATAGTTGCGCGTGCCGTCGATGGGATCGACCACCCAGGTCAGCCGCCGCGACAGCCGCGTGGAATCGTCGGCGCTCTCCTCCGACAGCCAGCCGTAATCCGGCGTCGCGGCGCGCAGCCGCGCTTCGAGCAGATCGTTGACCGCGATGTCGGCCTCCGACACCGGCGAGGAGGCGCCCTTGATCCACTTCTTCAGCTCGGTGCGGAACATCGAGCGCGCCAGCGCACCCGCCTCCCGCACCGTGTCTTTCAGCAGCGCCGCGTCATGCGCCAGGATCGTGTCGTGCGCGTCAACGTCCGCCAAGCGTCAAGCCCTCGATGCGCACCGTCGGCGCATTGATGCCGTAGCGGAATTCGAGATTGTTGGCCGGCTGCATCGACTTGAAGATCTCGAACAGATGGCCGGCGATCGTGACCTCGCTGACGGGATAGGTGATCTCGCCGTTCTCGATCCAGAAGCCGGAGGCGCCGCGGCTGTAATCGCCGGTGACGCCGTTCACGCCCGAGCCGATCAGGTCGGTGACGTAGAAGCCCTGCTTGATGTCGGCGATCAGCTCGGCCGGCGTCGGCGTGCCGGGTTCGAGATGCAGATTGTACGGGCCCGGCGAGGGCGACGACGAGACGCCGCGATGGGCGTGGCCGGTGGTGGCGAGCCCAAGCTCACGCGCCGTGGCGCAGTCGAGCAGCCAGGTCGTCAGCACGCCCTCGTCGACCAGCGCCATTTTCTTCACCGCAACGCCTTCGGCGTCGAAGGTCTGCGAGCGCAGGCCGCGCTTGCGCAGGGGATCGTCGACGATGCGGATGTTCTTCGCGAACAGCTGCTGGCCGAGCTTGTCCTTGAGGAAGCTGGTCTTGCGCGCGATCGAGGCGCCGTTGATGGCGCCGACGAGATGGCCGACCAGCGAGCCGGCGACGCGCGGATCGAACACCACGGGCACCTTGCAGGTCTCGACCTTGCGCGGATTGTAGCGCGCCACGGTGCGCTCGCCGGCGGAACGGCCGACGGCTTCCGGCGACAGCAAATCGGCGCCATGCGGCGCGGAGGTGAAATCGTAGTCGCGCTCCATGCCGGTGCCTTCGCCCGCGATGGCGGTGGCCGAGATGCCCTGGCTGGAACGAAGATAAGAGCCGTGGAAGCCGGTCGAGGTGACGAGCACCATGCCGCCCATGCCGGCGGAAGCCGATGCGCCGCCCGATTTGGTGACGCCCTTCACCGCGAGCGCGGCGGCCTCGGCCGCGAGCGCGCGGCGTTCGAGCTCAGAGGTCGCGGGCACATCGGGATCGAGCAGATCAAGATCGGGGAAGTCGCGCGCGAGCAGCGCGGGATCGGCGAGGCCGACATATTTGTCCGATGGCGCAACCTTCGCCATCGCCACCGCGCGTTCCGCAAGCTTGGTCACGGCATCGCCGCTGACATCGTTGGTCGAGACCACCGCCTGGCGCTGGCCGACCAGCACGCGCAGGCCGACATCGTCGCCCTCGGAGCGCTCGGATTCCTCGACGCGTCCGTCGCGCACCTCGACCCCTTGGGAGACGCCGCGCACCGCGACCGCATCGGCCGCATCCGCCCCGGCGCGTTTGGCCGCCTCCACCAGGCGCAGTGCGAGATCGGACAGCGCGGACTGATCGAACAGGTCGCGATTGGCCTTGGAAGAATCCTGGGGCGAAAGCGTCGAGCTTGGTGAAGGGTTCACAAACGAAATCCTGTTGGGGCGGGGATCGGGCTCGGAACGGCCGAACCCACCAGATGTGCCCAAATGGTGCGGACTTCAAGCATTATCAGCCTGCAAAAAGCTCAGATTCGCTCCTTGCGCGCAACGTCTCGTCAATCATGCGTGCCAAGGTCTTGTCAATCATGAGCGGCAGTGACGCTGGGTTAACCAGCCTTTTTAAGCGGTTTCGGAACGGGCCGCGCTAAGGTCTCCGCATCGACCGGGAACATAATCCTGGCGGGGAGAACGAAAGCCGTGAGGCGTCAAACAGCAACATGCGGGGTCAACCCCGCCGGGTCGAGCCGCTCCCTGCGGCTCGACCCTCTTTCCCTTCCGGTCCGCTTCGATGCGCACGATCCGCGCGCCGACGGCTACACCAGGCAGATCGAGCTTCATCGCGAACGTGTGGTGCTGCGCCGTGCCGTCCGCGGCATGCAGATGGCGATCAACGTCCGCGTCAGCGACTTCACCGGCGTCGCGCTGCGCGGCAATGACGAGGCGCAGGCGCTCGTCCTCGTCCATCGCGACCCCTCGCTGTCCGTTCCGCTGCTGGTCGGCGCCGAAGCCGACGAGCTCGCGCAGGCCTGGGCGGTCTGGAGCGAGATCTTCGCGCTTCCGCAACTCGACGAAGGCGCGCGCAAGCCCGCAGCCCGCCGCCGCCGCGCCAACGCAATCCGCGCCCGCCGTCCGAAATTCCTGATGCGCCGCCGCGTCGCCATGACGCGCGACCTGTCGGTTCATCGCGAGGAACGCGAGATCATCGCGCGGAATTGAGCGGCAATCATATTGCCGCAGGGTAGGCAAAGCGAAGCGAGCCCACCTCCTCCACCGAATTCAGAGAGCTACGCCGCCCGCATCACCGCGTCGGCGAGCAATCCCGCAAACAGCAGCAGCCCCGCATGCTTGTTCGAGAAGAACAGGCGCTTGCACAGATCCGGATCGTCGATCCTCAAGCGCACGATCTGCGAGGCCAGATGCGCGGCGAAAGCCGCGAGCCCGAGCCAGGCGGGCCAGCGCACATCGCCTGACGCCAGCGCGACGCCGATCAGCACCACTGCAAGCCCATAGAACAGGATCAGCGCCTGGTGCGTGTGCGCGCCGAACAGCCGCGCGGTGGACTTGATGCCGATCAGCGCGTCGTCCTCGGAATCCTGGTGCGCATAGATCGTGTCATAGCCGATCACCCAGGCGATCGAACCGGCATAGAGCACCAGCGCGGTCACATCGATGCGCCCGAAGGTGACGGCAAAGCCCATCAGCGCGCCCCAGGAGAAGGCCAGACCGAGGAAGACCTGCGGCCACCAGGTGACGCGCTTCATGAAGGGATAGATCGCGACGACCACGAGCGAGGCGATGCCGGTCAGGACGGCGAAGCGGTTGAACTGCAGCAGCACGACGAGGCCGACCAGCGCCAGCGCGACCAGGAAGGCCAGCGCCTGCTTCACGGTGATGCGCCCCGACGGCAGCGGTCGCGAGCGGGTGCGCTCGACCTTGGCATCGAGGTCGCGGTCGGTGATGTCGTTCCAGGCGCAGCCTGCTCCGCGCATCGCGAAGGCGCCGATCAGGAACAGGACGATGGTGAGCGGCAGGCGGCGGATGTCATGCGCCATGCCGGCGGCCAATGCCGCCGACCACCAGCACGGCATCAGCAGAAGCCAGGAGCCGATCGGACGATCGAAGCGGGACAGGCGCAGATAGGGACGCGCCCATTCCGGCGCGAGCGTATCGACCCAGTTGCCGGTGGAATCGGCAACGCGGGCGGATGTGTCGCTCATCGGGTCAGGACGTTGCCGTTGAGCGTGTCGAAGGTGCTGCCGCCCTTCTTGCCGGCATTGGCCTCAGGCGCCGAACCCGAACCCAGCACTTCGCTCAGCGACGGGCCGGCGGGACCGCGCGGCTGGTTCTGCATCTGCTGCGCAACGTTGCAGACCTTCGTCGCCATGGCCTCGGTGTTCTTGTGGCCGTCCTTCATCTGCGCGCTGACCTGCGGCGGGATTCCGCATTTGGCCGCATTGGTCTCGACGTATTTGATCATCTTCATTTCAGCTTGGCTGAAATTGCGGATCAGCTTGCAGGCCTCGTCCGGCGGCGCATGGCGATCGCCCGCGGCCTTGATCAGCTTGCCGCGCTTCTCGGCCTCCTCTCGCAGGGGCACGAAGGCCTTCATGCAGTCCTCGCCAGGGGCCTGCGTCGGAGGAGCCGCGCTGAACGCGCCGGCGCCGCCGAGCGGCGCAGCGCCGTTGACGGGAAAGGAGGAGGATTGCGGAGCCGTGCCGACGGAGGCGGTCGGCGCCGATCCGTTCACCGGCGGAAACGCCGAACTGGTCGCGGCCTGGCCGGGCAGCGGCGCCGGGAAGGCGCTTTGCGCATGGGCGCCGGCAGCACCCATGGCGACCACGGCGGCAGTGAGCGGAACCATCAGATGACGGATCATGAAAGCAGTTTCTCCGGCAGGAGCTTACGGGGTTCGGCGTCTTCCCAATTGAAGCGCAACCAGCGTGTTCGCGGTTTTACGATTCCCGCCGGCGCTTAACAACCCGTCGAATAGGGCAAGAGCGCGGCGCGCCGACGCACCGGTCGGGCAATATTTACCCCCGAAACGGCGTCTTTCGGTTAATAACGGCGCCAAATTGGACCTTTGGACGATGCCCTCCCACGATTTTCGCGCCCCCCGCCTGTTCGTCGATGCCCCCCTGGCCCAGGACGCCCGGGTGCTGCTCGACCGCGACCAGAGCAATTATCTCGGCAATGTGCTGCGACTCGCCGCCGGAGCCGAGGTCTTGGCCTTCAACGGCCGCGATGGCGAGTGGCAGGCCGCGATCGAGGGCCGCAAGCGGCCGGACGGCCTCGTCATCCTGCAGCAGACCCGGCCCCAGGACCAATTGGCCGACCTCACCTACGTCTTCGCCCCGCTCAAGCATGCCCGGCTCGACTACATGGTCCAGAAGGCCATCGAGATGGGGGCCGCCAGCCTGCAGCCGGTCCTGACCCGGTTCACCCAGGCCTCCCGGGTCAATACCGAGCGGATGCGTGCCAATGTGGTCGAGGCGGCCGAGCAGTGCGGCATCCTCAGCATCGCCGGCGTCGCCGAACCGCTGCCGCTGGACCGGTTCCTGAGCCAGCGCGCCACGGACAGGCTGCTCATCTTCTGCGACGAGGCGGCGGAGGTGCAAAACCCCATTCAGAGCCTGCAGGACGCCCGAAAAGCCGGCCATGACCAGGGCAGATTTGGTATCGACGTGCTGATCGGCCCCGAAGGCGGCTTTGCCGAAGAGGAACGGGCCCTGCTGCTGCGGCAGCCCAACATCCTGCGGCTGGCGCTCGGCCCCCGCATCATGCGCGCCGATACCGCCGCCGTCGCCGCGCTGGCACTGGTGCAGGCCGTGCTGGGCGATTGGGGCGGCAAAACCGGGTAGCTTTGCAGGGAGATCGCATTCGCGAACGCAGGAAGTCGTCATGCCCGGGCATAGCCGTCCGAAGGACGGCGTCGCTTCCGCTCGCCTATGTCCCGGGCATCCACGCCCTTTCCGCTGGTGGGCAAGACGTGGATGGCCGGGACAAGCCCGGCCATGACGTTGAGGTGAGGAATTGCCCGACCGTTAAGCGATTGATCCTTTGGAGGTCGAAACCGCTTCCGGGCCATGCTAAGGGCTGCGCCAATTCGCCTCCCCTGCCCCTGCCCGGTTCCGCCGGGACGATGGACCCCTGAGATGACCGCGACTGCCACCTCAAATGCTGCCGGCTCCGCCGCCTGGGCGGATACGCTGCTCTTGTCGTTCGCGCAGGCCGGCTACGTCAGGGCCGAGCCCGCCATCCTGCAGCCGGCCGAGCCGTTCCTCGACCTCTCCGGCGAGGACATCCGCAAGAGCCTCTATTTGACCACGGACCTCACGGGCGAGGAGCTGTGCCTGCGCCCGGACCTGACCATTCCGGTGGCGCGCGACTATCTCGCATCCCGCCAGGCCGGCCAGCCGGCCGGGTTCAGCTATCTGGGTCCGGTGTTCCGATACCGTAGCGGGCAGGCCAGCGAATTCCTGCAGGCCGGCATAGAATCATTCGGCCGCCAGGACCGCGCCGCAGCCGACGCCGAGATGCTGGCGCTGGCGCTGGAGGCGACGGCCGCGTTCGGGGTGCGCGACGTCGAGATCCGCACCGGCGACGTCGCGCTGTTCAACGCGCTGCTCGACGCGCTCAATCTCTACCCGGTCTGGCGCCGCCGCCTGGTCAAGGATTTCAACCGCAAGATCAGCCTCGAGCAGGACCTGGAGCGGCTGGCGGCCGCGACCACCGCGACGCGCAGCGAATATGAGGGCGTGCTGGCGGCGCTGGCCGGCTCCGACCGCAAGGCGGCGCTCGCCTTCGTCACCGACCTGATGTCGATCGCCGGCACCACCAATGTCGGCGGACGCACCACGGCCGAGATCGCCGACCGCTTCCTCGAGCAGTCGACGCTCAAGGGCGGCGCGCTGCCGCGCGAGGCGATCGCCGTGCTCAAGCGCTTCCTCGGCATCTCCGGCAATCCCGACGACGCCGTCGCCGAGCTGCGCGCCCTCACGCGCGATGCGAAGCTCGACCTCGCCGCCGCGATCGACCAGTTCGAGAGCCGGGTCGGCTTCATGGCCGCGCGCGGCATCGACGTGAAGCAGACGCGCTTCTCGACCGCGTTCGGGCGCGGCCTCGACTATTACACCGGCTTCGAATTCGAGGTTCATCACAGGGGCAACGGCGCCGAGCCGCTGGTCGCCGGCGGCCGCTATGACGGGCTGATGACCCAGCTTGGCTCAGCCGAGCCGATCCCCGCGGTTGGTTTCTCGGTCTGGGTGGACGCGCTGAACCGCATCGGCCGCAAGGTGGGAGCGTAAGATCATGAGCGCGCCATTCGTTCTGGCCGTTCCCTCCAAGGGCCGCCTGCAGGAAAACGCCGAAGCCTTCTTCGCTCGCGCGGGCCTCAAGCTGTCGAAAGCCGGCGGCGCCCGCGACTACCGCGGCACCATCGCAGGGCTCGACAATGTCGAGGTCGCCTATCTCTCGGCGAGCGAGATCGCCGCGCAGCTGTCGCGCGGCTTCGCGCATCTCGGCGTCACCGGCGAAGACCTGGTGCGCGAGAACATTCCGGACCCAGACAAGCGCGTGTCGCTGATCGACGGGCTCGGCTTCGGCTATGCCGACGTCGTCGTCGCGGTGCCGCAGGCCTGGATCGACGTCCGCACCATGGCTGATCTCGACGACGTCACCACCGGCTTCCGCGAGCAGCATCACATGCGGATGCGGGTCGCGACCAAGTTCGTCAACCTCACCCGCGCGTTCTTCCAGACCCACGGCATCACCGATTACCGCATCGTCGAAAGCGCCGGCGCGACCGAAGGCGCGCCTGCCGCCGGGAGCGCCGAGCTGATCGTCGACATCACCACCACCGGTGCGACGCTCGCGGCCAACGGCCTGCGGGTGCTCGACGACGGCGTGATCCTGCGCAGCCAGGCCAATCTGGTCGCCTCCCGGGACGCCGACTGGTCGCCGCACGCGCGCGAGACCGCGCGCGTCATCCTCGATCACATCGCGGCAAGGGCGCGGGCCAACAAATACCGCGAGGTCCGCACCCGCTTCGGACAGTGCGATGCCGCCCTGCTCGGCGAGGCCCATAGCCGGTTCGGCGTCGTGGCCCCGTTCGGCGGGCCGACCTCGTCGGGCATGCTCACGCTGCACTGCCCACCGGGGCAGCTCTATGCGCTGGCGAGCTTCCTGCGCGAGCATGGCGCCGAGACCGTCTCGGTGGTCTCGCTCGACTACGTGTTCGACCGGGAGAACCCGCTGTTCGCCAAGCTCGAGGCGTTCCTGCGGCGGTGAGGCCAAAGTATATTGAGCGGCTTCGTTCAGCGTAGCGACAGCAAACGGCAGCTACCATATGCTGTTGAATGACCTTGCAAGACTTGAACGCCTCTGGAACCTTGATCGATGACGACGCTGGGCTCTGACGTCTCCGGCCTGACGACCACCGCAGCCACCGCCGCGGCGAAGGGACTGTCGATTGTCGTCCCCGTCTACAACGAGGCGGCGGGCCTCGCCGCCCTGCATCAACGCATCTGCGATCTCGCGAAGACCGTGCGGGAGCGCTATCGGCTCGCTTGCGAGGTCGTCTATGTCGACGACGGCAGCAAGGACGCGACGCTGTCGATCGCCCGGTCGCTGCCGGCCGATGCGATCGACGTCCAGGTAGTCTCGCTGTCGCGCAATTTCGGCAAGGAGGCGGCGCTGATGGCCGGCCTCGACCATGCCCGGCTCGGCGCCGTCATGTTCATGGACGGCGACGGCCAGCATCCGCCCGCGCTGATCGAGCAGCTGGTGCGACACTGGATCGATGACGGCTATGACGTCGTCTATACCGCCAAGGCGCATCGCGACAACGAGAGCTTCCTGCGCCGGATCTCCGTGCACGGCTTCTACGCGCTGATCAACTGGGGCGCCCGCCAGAAGATTCCGGAAGACGCCGGCGACTTCCGCCTGCTGTCGCCGCGCGCGGTCTCGGCGCTTCGGCAGTTGCCGGAGCGCAACCGCTTCTTCAAGGGCCTCGCCAGCTGGATCGGCTTCCGCCAGATCCGCGTCGACTACGAACCCGCGGCGCGCGCCCATGGCGTCACCACCTTCAACGCTGCAAGTCTGCTCGGTCTCTCGATCGAAGGCCTGACCTCGTTCTCGGTGGCGCCCTTGCGCTTCGCCAGCTTGCTCGGCGTCATCCTCGCCGGGGGCGCCTTCCTGTTCGGCCTTTCCATCCTCTGGGAGGTGTTCACGACCGGCAAGCAGGTGCCCGGCTATCCCTCGCTCGTGATCGGCCTGATGACGATCGGCGGCGTGCAGCTCATCATGATCGGCATCGTCGGCGAGTATATCGGCAAGATCCTCTCCGAGCTGAAGGCGCGCCCGATCTACTTCGTCGCCGAGCACAGCGAGAAGCATTTCGAGGCCGGCAAGGCCCAGGATGCTTCAAGCAAGGACGCTTCAAGCCAGGACGCCTCGAGCAGGACGGCGGCTGAATGAGCAGCGCCGCGAGCCCGCGGCGGATCTGGCTCTGCGCCGACGATTACGGCATCAGCCCGGGCGTCAACCGCGCCATCCGCGATCTCATCGAACGCGGCCGTCTCAACGCCACCTCGGTGATGATGGTCGGCCCCGCGATCGAGCGCAGCGAGGCCGAGGCGCTTTCCGCCGTGGCGAAAGCGAGCCCGCGCTGCGCCATCGGATTGCATGTCACGCTGTCGGCGCCGTTCCGGCCCCTCACCATGCATTTCCGCCCCCTCGATGGCGACATGTTCCTGCCGTTTCCGAAGCTGCTGCGCGCTGGCCTTGCGCGACGGCTCGACCGCGAATTCTTCCGCAATGAAGTGAAGGCGCAGCTCGCGGCGTTCGTGGACGCTTTCGGCCGCACGCCTGACTTCGTCGACGGCCATCAGCATGTGCAGCTCTACCCGCAGGTGCGCGACGGCTTTGTCGACGCGGTCGTTGAGGGCGCGCCACAGGCCTGGGTGCGCCAGGGCGGCCGAAACCTGCCGCTGGCGCAGCGGCTGGCCTCGCCCAAGGCCATGGTGCTCGACATCCTCAGCGCGCAATTCCGCCGCCGCGCGGGCGGCGCCGGCCTCGGCTTCAATCCCGGCTTTGCCGGCGCCTATGATTTCACGCGCGACGCCGATTTCGGCACGCTGATGCGGCAATTCCTGGAGGGCCTGCCGGATAGCGGCCTCGTGATGTGCCATCCCGGCTTCGTCGACGACATCCTCACCGGCCTCGATCCGATGACCGATGTCCGGGAGCGCGAACATGCGTATTTGAAAAGCGATGCGTTCGCGCGCCTGCTGGCGGACAGCAACGTGACACTGGGATGAAACCCGGGACAAGCCGGCTTCGAGGCAGCTTGTCGCATACCGAAATTTAATCCGGCCGGCACTGTTGGGGCCACAATGGAACCCTACATCTCCAGCGCGCTTGGTTTTGCGCGAAGGAGACAGATCATGACGCCGCAGGAACGCCAGCTCGTCGACGACCTTTTCGACCGGCTTTCAAAGCTGGAAAACGCACCGCGCGATCCTGATGCGATCGCCGCGATTTCCGATGGTTTGCGCAAAGCTCCCGGCGCCGTCTACGCGCTGGTCCAGACCACCCTGTTGCAGGACGAAGCGCTGAAACGCGCCCATAACCGCATCCAGGAGCTGGAATCGGCCAATGCACCCGAGCCGGCGCAGTCCGGCGGCTTCCTCGACACGATGCGCGACACCCTGTTCGGCGGCAGCCCCTCGCGCGGCTCGGTTCCGAACGTACCGCAGCGTGAGCAGCGGCCGGTCTGGAACACCGGCCAGGCCATGCCTCCGCCTCCTCCGCAGCCGGGCTACGGCCAGCCGCCTTACGGGCAGGCTTATGGGCAGCAAGGTCCGGGTCAGGGTTATGGCGCCCCGCCGGTCGGCGGCGGTGGCGGCGGCTCGTTCCTCGGCACGGCGGCCGCGGCTGCGGCCGGCGTGGTCGGCGGCTCGCTGCTGCTCTCGAGCATCCGCGGCATGATGGGCGGTTCGCACCAGCAGGCCTTTGGCGACACAACGATCATCGAGGAACGCGGTGGCGGCAGCCCGTGGAGTGGCGGCGACCAGTCCGGCGGCTCGCTGGCGCGCGATGCCGGCCTCAACGACATCGGCTCGAACCGCGACTCCCGCCAGGGCTTCTTCGACCAGGCCTCGAACGATCGCGACAACAACGACCAGAACTACGGCGACGATCGCGACAACGACAACATGGACATGGCCGACGACAGCGATTTCGGCAATGACGACGGCGGCAGCGACTACGCGTAAGGCTGCAAGCTGACGCTCCAAACAAGAACGGCCGCCCGGGAGGCGGCCGTTTTCGTTTGAGCTGCTTGGTCCTCTTCCTTCTCCCCTTGCGGGAGAAGGTGGCAAAGGCGGCCTTCGGCCGCCGTTGCGTAGGAACGCCGAAGCAAAGCTTCGGCTATGGCGCCGGATGAGGGGTTGTCTCCGCTCGCCAACCCGTTCGTGAGGAGAGAGACCCCTCACCCGGCTTCGCTTGCAGCGAAGCCGCCCTCTCCCGCAAGGGGAGAGGGTAGGCATCATCACATCACCACGACCTTGGTGCCGACATTGACGCGGCCGTAGAGGTCGATGACGTCCTCGTTGCGCATGCGGATGCAGCCGGAGGAGACGTTGGTGCCGATGGTCCAGGGCTCGTTGGAGCCGTGGATGCGATACAGCGTCGAGCCGAGATACATTGCGCGGGCGCCGAGCGGATTCTCCGGGCCACCCTCCATGTGCCGGGGCAGATCGGGCCGGCGGGCCAGCATTTCGGCAGGCGGCGTCCAGTCCGGCCATTCGCGCTTGGAGGTGATCGACTTCACGCCGGACCAGGTGAAGCCGGGGCGGCCGACGCCGATGCCGTAGCGCATCGCACGGCCGTTGCCCTCGACGAGATAGAGGAACTTGTTCGGCGTATCGACCACGATCGTGCCGGCACTTTCCTTGCCGCTATAGTCAACAACCTGTTTCTCGAACTTGGGATCGAACGGGCGCTGCCGCGGGTCGGTCGGCTCCTGCTGGAGGGCCGCACCCTGATATCCACCCTGCATCTGCGGCTCGCCCATCGGCGGCAGGCGGCGCTGGTCGTAGTAGCCGGGCTGCTGCTGATACACCGGCTGCTCGGGCGCATAGGCCGGACCGCGGCCGGGCCCGTCGCCGAACAGGAACTCGATGAAGCCGCCGCCCATGTTCGCATTGGCGACGCGCACCGGCGCCGGCGGCACGCGCGGCTGGTAGAGCACCGCGGGCGGATCGTTCGGCGGCGTATTGTCGAAGGCCGCGGCGCGATCCGCGCCGGCAATGAAGGTGCAAGCGCTGCCAAGCAGCGCGACAGACATTTTCTTGAACATCGACGTACTCTGTACTGTTTCGTCTAGATCACATGCGTCGTGGCGAGCCGGTGGCTGATCCGCGCTCTTCGACGTGGTCAATAAAAAGCAAAAGCCGTTTTGTTTGGTAAACGAAAGCAGCGTTTCGATTCACCACGTCGCGAGCGGCGCGGCAATTTGGCGATCAGCGTTTATTTTCGATGAACGCCGATCGGGCATGGTTAACCGCTTCTTTGCGCGCCGTCGCGCGCGGCCGCACGACAGTTCCTGCTGTGAACTTCGTGTTAAATCGCTTCTGCCTACAAAGACGCGTGAGTGAGGTGGGGGGAGTTCCTGATGGCTATTCACCGCAAACGTTTTCGTGTCGAGGAGGCTATTGTCGGCGAGATGCCCAGCCCCGAAATGATCGAGGAGGCCGCGCCGATGCATAACGAGATCATGGCGGAGCTGCGCGCGATCCGCGCACAGATGGCGAAGGGCGTCACCGCTGCCCCGCTGTCCGGCAGCGCGGCCATGGCGGCGATCGATGCCTCCACGGCCCATGAGCTTTCCGAAGCGCGCACCATGCTCGAGACCTATCGGGCGCAGATCGAGCAGTGCGAGAAGCTGAAGGTCGAGCTCGACCTCATCCACGACGCCATCGATCGCACCAAGCGCGAAATCGCAACCCTGCACGGCAAGAGCTTCGACGGCGGCGAAATGGCCAAGGTCAATGGCGAGCTCGGCGCGGTCGTCGGCGGCACCGAGCAGGCGACCCAGCAGATCCTCGAAGCGGCCGAGTCGATCGACCAGTCGGCATCGGCGCTCTCCAAGGTCGACTCGGTCGACCAGCAGAAGCGGCTCGCCGACGACATCCAGGAACGCGTCATCTCGATCTTCGAAGCCTGCAACTTCCAGGACCTGACCGGCCAGCGCATCAGCAAGGTCATGACCACGATGAAGTTCATCGAGCAGCACATCAATGCGATGATGGACATCTGGGGCGGCGTCGACGCGATCAAGGCCCATGTGCCGGCGCCGGTCGACCAGCGCAGCGACGACGAAAAGCTCCTCAACGGCCCCAAGCTCGCCGGCGACGTCGGCCACGCCTCGCAGGACGACATCGACGCGCTGTTCGACTGAGCGCGAGATACGGACAAGCAAAACGCCGGCCCTTGGGGCCGGCGTTTTTGTTTTTGGCGTCATCCCCCGCTGTCATCGCCCGGCTTGACCGGGCGATCCAGTATTTCGGAGACAGCAGTGACTGAGCCGAGAAGCCGCGGCGTACCGGATGCCCCGCCTGCGCGGGGCACGACGGAGAACGGTGACTACGCCCTCGGCGCGCAGCGGACGTAGACCATGTTGCCGTAGCGGGTGGCGGCGTCCTTGTCGATGAAGCGGGTGATCAGGACGCGGCCGTCGAAGGAGACGATCTCGCGGTCCTGCTCGCCGGGGGTGGGACCCGCCGGGCCGATATAGTTCTTGCCGCTGGGCGAGCCCTTCAGCCGCAGCTCCTGCGGGGTCGCCTGGTCGGCCAGATGCATGATCACGCCGCCGGAGGAGCCGGCGGTGATCACGTAGGGGTTCTTGCACTGCGCCCTTGCCGCGGCCTCGGTGCGGGCGCGGTCGGCCGGGTTCTGGAACGAGGCGAGACCCCAGCGGCCGACGATCTCGTCGGCGCGGATGGTCGCCGGCATTTCCGGACCGGTGCCGGGCTCCGCCTCGGGCGGCGGGGACGAGGACGAGAACGACGGCAGGCTCATGCCGCCGCCGCAGGCGCCGAGCAGCAGCGCCAGGCAAGAGGCGGCCGCCAGATTGGCAACCGTGCGCGCGTGAGCTGAACTGATCATGGCATTCCCCCGAACAAGACCATGGCCGCATCCCTCCCGCAGCCAAGCGCAAAACCGCTGCCGGAGCAATGACGTCCTTTGATACGCCGGGCCCCGAACAAAGTTTCCAATGCCACCATCCTATATCCGCCTCACCAATCGCTTAACCACCTTTGCTTGACAGGATCGCGGCCAAGCCATATTTCCGGGCGCACTATTAGCACTCGGAAAGCCCGATTGCTAAGCGCGCCGTTCGATCCGAAGAGGGGGAACGGCAGCGCCGCCCCACCCACTTCCACTACTTCCGAAGCGAGCCTCCAAAGGGAAACGTCATGGCTAAATCCAAATTTCGTCCGCTGCATGACCGTGTCGTGGTCAAACGTATCGACGCCGAGGAAAAGACCAAGGGCGGCATCATCATCCCGGACAGCGCCAAGGAAAAGCCGTCCCAGGGCGAGGTCGTCGCCGTCGGCCCGGGCGGCCGTGACGAGACCGGCAAGCTGATCCCGATCGACCTCAAGGTCGGCGACCGCGTGCTGTTCGGCAAGTGGTCGGGCACCGAGGTCAAGATCGACAACGAAGAGCTCCTGATCATGAAGGAGTCGGACATCATGGGCGTGCTGGCCTAAGGCCATCCGCCTGAACGGCCGCTGAATGCCATGCCGTCATGCCCGGGCAGAAGCGCGAAGCGCGTCTTCGCGCGAGATGACCCGGGCATCCATCCTTCCTCGCAGGATGATGGATTACCGGGTCAAGCCCGGCAATGACGCAGAGAGCGCCGTACAGCCCACAACAAGACACATCACGACACACGAGGGATTGCAGAAATGGCTGCCAAAGACGTCAAGTTTTCCGGAGACGCGCGTGAACGCATGCTGCGCGGCGTCGACGTTCTCGCCAACGCCGTCAAGGTGACGCTCGGCCCCAAGGGCCGCAACGTCGTCATCGAGAAGAGCTTCGGCGCGCCCCGCATCACCAAGGACGGCGTCACCGTCGCCAAGGAGATCGAGCTCGAGGACAAGTTCGAGAACATGGGCGCCCAGATGGTGCGTGAGGTCGCCTCCAAGACCAACGACCTCGCCGGCGACGGCACCACCACCGCGACCGTGCTGGCCCAGGCCATCGTGCGCGAAGGCGCCAAGGCGGTTGCCGCCGGCATGAACCCGATGGACCTCAAGCGCGGCATCGACACCGCGGTCCAGGCCGTCATCAAGGACATCGAGAAGCGCGCCAAGCCGGTCGCCGCCTCCTCCGAGGTCGCCCAGGTCGGCACCATCTCGGCCAACGGCGATGCCGCCATCGGCAAGATGATCGCCCAGGCGATGCAGAAGGTCGGCAACGAGGGCGTCATCACCGTCGAGGAGAACAAGTCGCTCGACACCGAGGTGGACATCGTCGAGGGCATGAAGTTCGACCGCGGCTATCTGTCGCCCTACTTCGTCACCAATGCCGAGAAGATGACCGCCGAGCTCGAGGACGCCTACATCCTCCTGCACGAGAAGAAGCTGTCGGGCCTGCAGGCCATGCTGCCGGTGCTCGAAGCCGTGGTGCAGTCGGGCAAGCCGCTCGTCATCATCGCCGAGGACGTCGAGGGCGAGGCGCTGGCCACCCTGGTCGTCAACCGCCTCCGCGGCGGCCTCAAGGTCGCGGCCGTCAAGGCGCCGGGCTTCGGTGACCGCCGCAAGGCCATGCTCGAGGACATCGCGATCCTCACCGGCGGCCAGCTGATCTCCGAAGAGCTCGGCATCAAGCTGGAGAGCGTCACCGTGAAGATGCTCGGCCGCGCCAAGAAGGTGGTGATCGACAAGGAGAACACCACGATCGTCAACGGCGCCGGCAAGAAGCCCGACATCGAGGCCCGCGTCGGCCAGATCAAGGCGCAGATCGAGGAGACCACCTCGGACTACGACCGCGAGAAGCTCCAGGAGCGCCTCGCCAAGCTCGCGGGCGGCGTTGCGGTGATCCGCGTCGGCGGCGCCACCGAGATCGAGGTCAAGGAGAAGAAGGACCGCGTCGAGGACGCGCTCAACGCCACCCGCGCTGCGGTGCAGGAAGGCATCGTCCCCGGCGGCGGCGTCACGCTGCTCCGCGCCAAGAAGGCGGTCGGCCGTCTCACCAACGCCAATGCCGACGTCCAGGCCGGCATCAACATCGTGCTGAAGGCGCTGGAAGCCCCGATCCGCCAGATCTCCGAGAACGCGGGCGTGGAAGGCTCGATCGTGGTCGGCAAGATCCTGGAGAACAAGTCCGAGACGTTCGGCTTCGACGCCCAGAACGAGGACTATGTCGACATGATCGAGAAGGGCATCATCGATCCCGCCAAGGTGGTGCGCACCGCGCTGCAGGACGCCTCCTCCGTGGCCGGCCTGCTGGTGACCACCGAAGCCATGGTCGCCGAAACGCCGAAGAAGGACGCTGCGCCCGCGATGCCCGCCGGCGGCGGCATGGGCGGCTTCTGAGCCGTCCCGCTCCGTGACAGTGACGCGAAGGCCGCCTCCGGGCGGCCTTCTTTTTTGCCGACCCTGCCCCGCCGCTTTCCGATTCAACCGGCGGCCAAAACCCACTACGGTGGCGCGCCGATTCTCATTGTTTGGGCATGATCCCACCGGAAAACCGCTTCACGTTTTTCCCGATCATGCCCATTGCTCAAGGATTTCCGCGATGCGCGCGCTTCTGGTTTGCCCGACGGTGGTTTTGGCGGCTCTGCTGGCGGTCGCGCCCGACGTCGCCTCCGCCCAGATGAAGCTGTCGCCGAAGGCCGCCGCGCCCGGCGGAACCGAGACGCGCTATTTCACCTCGATCGACGGGCTGATGGACGGCAATGCCGACGTGATCCTGAAGGAGACGCGGCAGGGCAAGACGGTCACCGCGGCCGTGCTCGACGTCTGCTATCCCGTCGCGAAGAACTCCGACCGCAAGGACCGCTTCGTCGTCAATCTCCAGGTCGCCGGCCAGAACCTGACCGGCACGACGCAGAGCATCGGCGAGAAGGCGCCCGTCAGCGTCAAGCTGCTGCGCAAGCAGAGCGGCGACGCCTTCGAATTCCGCGGCCAGATCAGCATCGGCCAGGTGGTGACCGAGGTCACCTCGCCCGACAATTCCGATCTCAGCGAGAAGGAATTTCTGGACAACCAGACCTCCGACGACGGCATCACGCCGCAGCCGAAGGACTTCACCGACGTGTCGCCGGAGGCGATCGCGGTGAAGGTGAAGCTGGACGCGGCGACCGAGTTCCTGAAGAGCCTCAAGGGCCAGCCGGTCGAGGTGACGCTGGCGAGCCTGTCGGTCGGCTGCGACGCGCTGCGCGCCGGCGAGCAGACCATCAACATGTCGGTCGACCCGGAGCGCGCGGCCGCGCTGCTGGCAAAGTTCAAGGCGACGCCGGGCGTCACCGCCGCCGGCTGGACCGCGGGCATGACCGAGATGGACCGCACCATCCGCTTTGCCGCCGCCGACTGGCGCGACGGCGACAAGATCAACCGCGACAAGCTCGCGACCGCGGTCGCCGGCGTGCTCAGCAAGACGCTCGCGGCAAAGCCGGTCGCGCAAAGCTTCAACCCTTCGACCGGCAAGCTCAAGCTGGTGTTCAAGCGGCCGAACCAGGATCATCCGGCGCTCGAGCTCACCGACACGATCGAGGTCGCTGGCCTCGTCTCGCCGGACAAGCCGGGCAGCACCGACAAGCTGATGCTCTGGATCGGCAGCCCCGCCACCACCACCGCCGACGAGAGCAGCGGTGCGAAGCTCAATCTGTCCGACGACGCGAGCGCGGACGAAGAAGGCGATCTGCCCGACGACAACGGCTCGATCGAGGCGCTCGTCAAGGAGCTGAAGGGCCAGCGCTGGGACGCCGACAAGTCGGTGTGGAAGTAGGCTTTCGTGCCCCGGACGTCATAAGCGCGTTTACGCGCGTCTTCGACGCGCTACGGCGCGAAGTGCTGCGAGCCGGGGCCCCGAGGCCGCACGCGGGATCCTAGCGAATTCTGGGTCCCGGCTCTGCGGAGCAGCGTTGCACGCTGCACCGGGTCCGGGACGCGAGACCTAATTCCCGGTCGTGCGGAAACGCAGCGGCTTGGGGCCGATCAGGGTCAGCACGTCGCCCTGACGCTTCCAGGTCTCGACACTGCTCAGCGCAGCGACGAGTTCGTCGTCGGCCTGGGCTCTTGCCGGCGGGCAGGAACGGTCCTGGATCTGGCCGGGCACGAAGATCACGGTGTTCCCTGCGACCGAGAACTGGCCCTTGCCGCCCTTGCACCAGAGCTCCAGCACGACTTCGCCATTGTCGCCGATCTCGATGTTCGGAATCCGCTTCGAGCCTGCTTGCGGCAGCGCCTCCAGCGTCATCTCCGAGCCGAAGGGGAAACCGTCCTCGGCACGCGCGAGCGTGGACATCGCGAGCATTGCAACCGCCGCACACACCATCTGCTTGAGCGAAACCATGACACCTCTCGACCGACCTGAGTTGCGGCACCTTCTATAAGACGGCAGCGCCATTGAGAAGGTTCGCCTGCGCGCGACGCAAAAATCCCCGCGAGGGCGAACCTCGCGGGGATTGGCGTTGAAGCGAGATGCTAGCCGCTACTTCAGGACCATTGCCGTGAACGGCCAGACATAGGCCTGCAACGTCACCAGCACACCGACGAGGCACGCCAGCACGATCGAGTGCCAGAACACGAAGCGCAGGATGGTGCCCTCGTGGCCGTACCAGTTGGTGGCGGTGGAGGCGACCACGATCGATTGCGCGTCGATCATCTTGCCCATCACGCCGCCGGACGAGTTCGCAGCACTCATCAGGATCGGCGACAGGCCGAGCTGCTCGGAGGTGATCCTCTGCAGGTTTCCGAACAGCACGTTGGAGGCGGTGTCCGATCCCGTCAGCGCGACGCCCAGCCAGCCGAGCAGCGTACCGAAGAAGGGATAGAGCACACCTGTTGCGGCGAAGGCGAGACCGAGTGTCGCATCGACGCCGGACAGGCGCGTCAGGGTGCCGATCGCGAGCATCGCCGAGATCGTGATCAGCGAGATCGCGCACAGCCGGATGGTCCGGCCGTACTCGGTCACGAGCCGGCCGGGACCGACGCCCATCAGGAAGCCGGAGATGATCGCCGCGATCAGCATGCCCGTGCCGGTGAAGGACAGGTAAGTGAACGCGAACACCGCGCCCTCCGGCGTCGGCTTGGCCGCCACCGGCGGCACCTTGTTGATCATCTGGTGCAGCTCGGGAACGGGATAGTTCCAGACGAAGATCGAGTTCGCCCAGGTCTTGAAGGCGCCGTTGCCCCAGATCAGCATCACGATGCAGACGATGATCCACGGCAGCAGCGCGCTGAACAGCTCGCTCTGCGTCAACGGCGTCTTGTCGAGCGGCTTGGCCGCCGCCATGGTCGCGGCCGATTCATCGCGGCCGCGCAGCGCCGGCGACAGCCAGAGCTGCTTGGGCTGCCAGACCTTCAGGAACAGGATCAGCGCGCCCATCGAGATCAGCGATGCGCCGATGTCGACGATCCACGGATTGATGAAGTTCGAGATCACGAATTGCGGGACAGCGAACGACACGCCGGTGACGAGGATCGCCGGCCAGACGTCCTTCATGCCCTTCCAGCCTGCGAACGCCCACACCACCCAGAACGGCACGATCAGCGAGAACACGGGCAATTGCCGCCCGACCATCGCACCCAGGAGATAGGGATCGAGCCCGGTCACCGAGGCGAGGCCCTGGATCGGCGTGCCCAGCGCGCCATAGGCGACCGGCGCGGTGTTGGCGATCAACGACAGGCCGGACGCCGCGAGCGGCGAGAAGCCGAGGCCGATCAGCACGGCGCCTGTGATCGCCACCGGGGTGCCAAAACCTGAGGCGCCCTCGAAGAAGGCGCCGAACGAGAACGCGATCAGCAGCAATTGCAGCCGCCGGTCCTCGGTGACGCCGCCGACCGCGCGCTTGAGCAGCTCGAAGCGCCCGGTCGAGACCGTCACCTGATAGAGGAAGATGACGTTGAGAACGATCCAGCCGATCGGGAAGAAGCCGGTCACGATGCCGAGCACCGAGGCGCGGATCGACATGTTCGCCGGCATGGTGAAGACGAAGATCGTGATCAGGTTGGTCACGATGACGGCGATGATGGCCGCGATATGCGCCTGGACGCGACCGCTCGCGATCAGGACCAGCAGCGTGACGACGGGCACCGCCGCCGCGATCGTCGACAGCACGGGACTGTGCAGCGGATCATAGATTTGATTCCACATGGTCTTCCTCCCCCACGCATGTTTGCGGCAGACGGCCCGCGTGGAGAGCCGATCCTGCTTTTCGCTTGAAGCGATACCCCCCGAGCCGGACGCGAATTCCTTGCGAATGCGGCGGTTCCCCTCCGCTCACAAGCTCGCGAAATCCCAGAGCACCCCGCCCCGCGCCGTTATGCCCATGCTAGGGTTGCGGGCTGCGACAAGACAACGCAAATTGCAGAACTTGCGACTTTAGTCTAAGCGCGCCCGTTTTCGCCGTTGCCGCAAGCCTTTGGCTCAGGGCATTTGTGCACACCCCCTCGAGGAGACAGAGCTCTGTGAAGAACATTAGCGCCACGCTCGCGATCGTCTGGCGAATCGCCATCCCCTACTTCAGGTCCGAGGACAAATGGGCCGCCCGCGGCCTGCTCGGCGCCGTGATTGCGATGGAGCTGGCGCTGGTCGCGATCGACGTGCTGGTGAACCAGTGGCAGAACCGGTTCTACAGCGCCCTTCAGGCCAGCGACTGGGACGCGTTCGTCAAGCAGATCTGGATCTTCATCGGCCTCGCCTTCACCTTTATCGCGCTGGCGGTCTACAAGCTGTACCTGAACCAGTGGCTCCAGATCCGCTGGCGGAACTGGCTGACCAAGCATTATCTCGGCGAATGGCTCAGAGGCCCGACGCACTACCGCATGCAGCTCAAGGGCGATGCGGCCGACAACCCGGACCAGCGCATCACCGAGGACGTCAAGAACTTCGTCGAGCAGACCCTGACCATCGGACTCGGGCTGCTCTCGTCGATCGTGACGCTGTTCTCCTTCGCGCTGATCCTCTGGGGCCTCTCCAACGCCGCCCCGCTGCACCTGTTCGGCACCGACTTCATGATCCCCGGCTATCTGTGCTGGGGCGCGCTGATCTACGCGATCTTCGGCACCGCGCTGACGCACTGGATCGGCCGTCCGCTGGTCAACCTCAATTTCGAGCAGCAGCGCTATGAAGCGGATTTCCGTTTCAACCTCGTCCGCGTCCGCGAAAACAGCGAGCAGATTGCCCTGCTCAAGGGCGAAGGCGCCGAACGCAGCCGACTGCTGGATCGCTTCGGCTTCGTGATCGGCAACTGGTACGCCATCATGAGCCGGACCAAGCGCCTCACGATGTTCACGGCGAGCTATCAGCAGGCGGCCGTGATCTTTCCCTATGTGCTGGTCGCGCCGGCCTTCTTCGCCAAGAAGATCCAGCTCGGCGACATGATGCAGACGGCGTCGGCCTTCTCGAGCGTCCAGGGCGCCTTGTCGTTCTTCGTGACAGCCTACCGGGCACTGGCGGAATGGCGCGCGATCGTTGCCCGTCTCGACGGCTTCGAGATGTCGGTCGATTCCGCCGCAAACCTGCCGGCGCATGAGGCGACGATCGAGCTCAAGGCCGCGGGTGGCAGCCGCAATATCGGCCTCGATAAGCTCTGCGTGTATCTCCCCAACGGCATGCCGCTGGTCGCGGCCGACGGCTTCGCCGTCCAGGCATCGGAGCGCGTGCTCGTGACCGGGCCGTCAGGCTCCGGCAAGTCGACGCTGTTCCGCGCCATCGCCGGCATCTGGCCGTTCGGCACCGGCACCATCGTCGTCCCCGCACAGGCGAAGCTGATGATGCTGCCGCAGCGCCCCTATTTCCCGGTCGGCGCGCTCGGTGACGCCGTGATCTATCCCGCAGCCCCCGGCGCGTTCCAGACGCCCCGGATTCGGGACGCGGTGATCGCCGTCGGCCTGCCCGACCTCGCCGAACGGCTGACCGAGGAAGGCCATTGGAACCGGATGCTGTCGCTCGGGGAGCAGCAGCGCCTGGGGCTCGCCCGCGCGCTGCTGCATGTGCCGGACTATCTGTTCCTCGACGAGGCCACGGCGTCGCTGGACGAGCCGTCCGAAGCCCGGCTGTACCGGCTGCTGGCGGAGAAGCTGCCGCAGGCCACCATCGTCTCGATCGGCCACCGCTCGACGCTCGATGCCTTCCACACCCGCAAGGTGACGATGGTGAAGGACGGCCCGATCCACGTCGTCGGCAAGGATGGCGAGCCGGCCGCGAAGGAGCCTACCGTAGCGGGCTGAGCCGGCACGACCCAGCCTGAGACCTCGGTAACCTCGGCAGGACCTTACCTGCAGCCATCCTTCGAGACGCCCGCCTCCGGCGGGCCCTCAGGATGAGGTCTGTCCTCGCGGCAAGATCTCGGCCCCTCATGGTGAGGAAGCGCCGTCGTCCGGCGCGCCTCGAACCATGAAGGCCGAGCGCTTTCTCAGACGACACCCCTCAAAGCAAAAGGGCGGCAGGTTGCCCTGCCGCCCTCGAAGTCGTCTCGGAAAGAAACTTACTTCAGGTTGCTCATCGCCGTCAGGTCGAACGACAGCTTGGCAATGCCGGTGGCGCCGCACCAGTTGGAGCCGACACCCGACGGATTGATCGGGGTCACGAAGGTGCCGGTCGAAGCCGTGAGATTGCCGCGCGCCGAGAAGTCGCTGGTGAAGGCGTTGCAATCACCCTTGGAGAGGTTGGTGTCGGAGTAGCGCAGGTCCAGCGTGGCAACCTTGTAGGTGAAGCCGATGCCGATGTTCCAGGTGTTGTAGTCGGCATACTTGATGCCGTTCGGGAACGCCGGAACGCCGTAGAAGCTGTCCGAGGTGCCGAGCCACTGACGGCCGAACTCACCCGACACGTACATGCCGACGCCGCTGGCGCCGAAGGTCGTGGAGGGCGCGATGTACTTGCCGACGATCGACGCGTAGTTGCCCCAGGCGCCCGAGTTCAGGTAGCTCGGGGTGTAGTATTCGGTGAAGCCGAACGACCAGCTGTCGTTCACCGTGTAGGTGCCCTTGGCGTAGACTTCGAAGAAGCTCAGGTCCTTCTTGATCACGTTGGTGTTCAGCAGGCCCTTCTCGGCGCAGCCTGCGCCCTGGAAGACGCCGGCGTTGTCGATGCCGGTGCCGCCGAAATAGCAGGTTCCACCCGGATACAGATAACCCCAGACACCGACGTCGAGGGCGAACGCGCCGAAGGTCGGGCGGATACCGCCGTAGATGTCGATCTCGGCCGCGGCGCGGTTCGGGAAGGAGATGCTCTCACCGGACACGCCCACATAGAGCTGGAGGTCCTTGGTGACGTTGTAGCGCGGCTCGAAATAGGCGGTAACCGACGGCTTGTGGTTCGACTGGGTGATACCACGGAAGACGTAGTCGCTCATGATCGCGCCGCCGAAGGCGACATCCCACGGGTCAAAGGCGGGGGGCGGCGGGGCCTTCAGAGCCTTGACCGGCATGTCTGCCGCGAAAGCCGAACCCGTCACCATTGCCAGCGCCGTTGCCAACAAAGTCACTTTTTTCATTTCGATCCCCATCACCAGTTCTACCCGTCGTGTCCCGGAAGCCCCCCGGGCGAACGATCTGACGTCAAAAAATCACAACTGCGGCAATTTGGATCGGGGACTGAAAACCGTGAAGCAAAAAGGGCGAGCATCTGCCGACTTTTTAGGCGTTCTGACGTTTCCACGAAAGGTTGTCAGCCAGTGTGTCTTCTCGACCACATCATTTGCATTCCAAAGTGCATTGCGATGACCGGGTTAGTACGGTGCCCGGCGGCGGCGTGCCCCGGACGCCACGAATCAAGCTGACGCCGGGATTGACGAATCCCCGGCCCCCCTCGCGCGATGCAAAAAGGCCGCAGCGTCCTCGCTGCGGCCTTCCTGTTGTCGATCCCAGCCGCGGGATTGGACCCGGGCTTCGGCCTCACCTTGGGTCTAGCTCTGTCCCTCGGCCGGCGTGGCTTCCGCAGAAGACGAAGGCATCGCCCAGCTTGTCTCGGCGACAGGCTCGGGAGCCGGTGCTGGCGCCGGCGCTGACGGCTTCGGCGCGGGAGCTGCCTTCGCCTTCTTCGGTGCAGCCTTCTTTGCGGCCTTCTTCGGTGCAGCCTTCTTGGCCGCGGCCTTCTTCGCTGTCTTCTTGGCAGCCTTCTTCGGGGCGGCCTTCTTCACGGTTTTCTTGGCAGACTTCTTGGCAGATTTCTTCGCGGACTTCTTGGCTGCCTTCTTCTTCGTCGCCTTCTTCGCCGCTACTGACTTCTTGGCCTTTTTGGCCTTCTTGCTTTTCTTCTTCTTCGCTTTCGCCATCGTGGTCCTCCTGTTGCCGCCAAACAATGGTCGATCGGGCGCCGTTCAGCCGTCACCTCCGGACGAGAGCTCAGACTTCGAAACCTCAGAATTCGAAGTCTCAGCCTTGCGCGTTGAGTGCCGGCCGCGCCCCGCCCGTAGCCCAATCGAGAAGCTCAATCGTGTGTACGACCGGAACTGACGTGCCACTGGCAATCTGCACCATGCAGCCGATATTGCCCGCGGCAATCATGTCCGGCTTGACGCTCGCGATGTTGGCGACCTTGCGATCGCGCAACCGGCCCGCAAGCTCGGGCTGGAGAATGTTGTAGGTCCCCGCCGAACCGCAACACAAATGGCTCTCGGGCACATCTTTCACCACGAATCCATTCTTGGAAAGCAATTCTTTCGGAAGGCCCGTGATTTTCTGTCCGTGCTGCAACGAGCATGCGGAGTGATAGGCGACGACGATGTCGTCCTGTCGCGTGCTCGGTGCGAGCTCGAGACCGGCGACGTATTCGGTGATGTCCTTGGCGAGCGCGGACACGTTCGCCGCATCGGCGGCAAACGCAGTGTCCTCACGCAGGAGGTAGCCGTAATCCTTGATGACCGTGCCGCAACCGGAGGTCGTCACCAGGATGGCGTCGAGCCCCTCGCCGGCCGCTTCCTTCCGCCATGCCGCGACGTTGGCGCGAGCCCGCGCCAGCGCGTCCTGGTCATTGCCGAGGTGATGGGTCAGCGCACCGCAGCACTGCTCGTCCCTGACCAGCACGACCTCGATGCCGTGGCGGGTCAGCAGGCTGATGGCGGCCTGGTTGATGCGCGGCGCCAGCACCTGCTGGGCGCAGCCCTGCAGCAGCGCGACCCGGCCCCGCTTCTTGCCGAGCGCCGCAAACACGCTGCCCGGAAGCGCGCCCGGCGCCGGCAGCCGGTTCGGCGCCAGGGCCAGCATCGCCTTGAGGCGCTGAATCAGGCCTGGCGTCGCCGAGGGACGCGGCGTCGGCAGCAACACGGCGAGCGGGCGGGCCAGCCGCGCCAGCACCATGCTGGCGCGAAAACGCTTGGGGTCCGGCAGGACGAAAGCCAGCACCTGGCGCAGCAGCCGCTCGGATAGCGGGCGCTGATAGCGCTGCTCGATCCTGACACGGGCCTGGTCGACGAGATGCATGTAGTTCACGCCCGAGGGGCAGGTCGTCATGCAGGCCAGGCACGACAGGCAGCGGTCGACATGCTTGACCACCTCGGCCGTCGGCGTCTGGTCCTTCTCCAGCATCTCCTTGATCAGATAGATGCGGCCGCGCGGGCTATCGAGCTCGTCGCCGAGCAGCACATAGGTCGGACAGGTTGCAGTGCAGAAGCCGCAATGGACGCAGGCGCGCAGGATCTTGTCGGCTTCCGCGATATCGGGATCGGCGAGCTGCGCGAGTGAGAATTCGGTCTTCATGCAGCAGCGCCCCGGCTGAGGCGCCCCCGGTTGAGAATGATCTTCGGATCGAAGCTGGCGCGCACGCGCTCGCTCAGGGCGGCAATGCCGGGCGCCTGCGGATGGAACACATCGACCTCGCGCCTGACGTCCTCGGCCGCCCGGATCAGCGCGGCATGACCCCCGACCGCATTCGCGCGCGCACGAACGGCCGGGGCATGCGCGTCGCCCTTCGGCGGCAATGCGGCCCAGATCAGCCCGCCGCCCCAATCATAGATCACGTCGCCCCCGGTCTCGCGCGCCAATTGCGTGCCGAGCGCCGCGCCCGAGGCCGGCGGGCAGACGATCCGCCAGACCGGCCAGCTCCCCAGCGCGCCGCCGGCCGCGAACGGCAGGACGTCACGGATGGTGGCCCACAGCGTGGACGACGGGGCGTCCTCGATCAGCGTCGCGGTTCCGAACGGCGCCAGCAGTTCGCGCAGCGAGCCGGCGCGATGCGCAGCCGACGCCGTGATGCCCTCGAGCCGCAGCACGGTCAGCGCCTCGCCCTGGCCTGCGATGTCGCCGAGCCCGTCGGTTTTGGCCCGGAATGCCGATTTCGGCAGGTGCGCGGCGCCCGAGACATCGAAGGGCGAGCCCAGCGCCGCGGTCATCGCCTTGTTGGCGACGGCATCGTCCAGCCCGCGCAGCAGCAGCGTCCGCTCGGCCTCGGGCTTCGGCATCACCTTGAGCGTGACCTCGGTCATCACCGACAGCGTGCCCCAGGACCCCGCGAGCAGCTTGCAAAGGTCGTAGCCGGTGACGTTCTTCACCACCTTGCCGCCGGTCTTGAAGCTGTCGCCGAAACCCGAGACGGCGTACGCCCCCAGGAGGTGGTCGCGCGCCCCGCCCGCCCTGATGCGCCGCGGCCCGGCCAGCCCGGCCGCGATCATGCCGCCGATCGTCCCGAGCGCGGGCGTGCCGAGCAGCGGCGCCGTGTTCATCGGTTCGAAGGCGAATTGCTGGTTCTTGGCATCGATCAGCGACAGCACGTCGGCCAGCGGCGCGCCGGCCTGCAGCGTGATGATCAGCTCGTTGGGCTCGTAGGAGGTGACGGCGTTCAGCGCGGAGACGTCGAGCACGGCGTTGGTCGCCATCGCGTGGCCGATGCTGCGCTTGCTGCCATGACCGATGATCTCGAGCGGCTGCTCGTTGGCAATCGCCGCGCGCACCACCTCTTCGACGTCTTTGGCGTCTCTGACCCTGAGCGTATCCACGGGAAAAGCCGGTAGCGAAATTCGCCGCCAAAATCAAATGCGGCGTGACATCCGGCGGTCGCCTCCGCTCGCCCTTCACCTGTTTCGCTACCACGACGCTTCGACCACAATCGAAGCGTTCACGACATCGACACTTCGATCACCGGCGAACCAAAGCCGGCAGGCCACCGCTACAAGTCTGCGCCGATCGCAATGAGACCAACCGATGGAGACGGACATGAAGCGATCGATCCAGGCGCGGCCGGTGCCGCGCCCCCACGAAGCGTTCAGCCGCAGATCAGTCATCAGGGCCTTCGGCGCCGTGCTGGCGATCTATCTCTCGCCATGGACGGCGGCGTCATCTCAAGCCCAGCAGCAAGGAGGAAGCACGATGAATCACTATGCCACGCAGAAATCCCTCAGCGACGCCGTCGACGGCGGCGGTCTGCTCGTCGTCGCGCAATGGGAGGCAAAGCCGGGCGAGGCCGACAGGGTCGCAGGGATCCTCGACCGCTTCCTGCCGGAGGCGCAGCGCGAGGACGGCGTCAAGCTGTTCCTGATCTCGCGGGCCAAGGACAATCCGGCGCAGTTCCTGTTCTACGAGCTGTTCCGTGACGAGGCCGCGTTCAAAGCCCACCAGGAGAGCGCGCATTTCAAGACCCTGATCGCCGGCCAGGCCCTGCCGCTGCTGGCGAAGCGCGAGCGGGCGCAATACGGATTGCTGTAAGCGGTCACAAAGGGAGGGGCTTGCACCGCAAGTCCCTTCCCTTCACGTGGTTACCCTAGAACCGCGGCAGATCCGGGAATGCCAGCTTGCCGGCATGGACATGCATCCGGCCGAGCTCCGCGCAGCGGTGCAGGGTCGGGAACACTTTTCCGGGATTGAGCAGGCCCTGCGCGTCGAAGGCGCATTTCAGGCGCTGCTGCTGGTTGAGGTCGATCTCGGTGAACATGTCGGGCATGAGATCGCGCTTCTCGATGCCGACGCCATGCTCGCCGGTGAGCACGCCGCCGAACTCGACGCAGGCGCGCAGGACGTCGGCGCCGAAGGCTTCGGCGCGCTCGATCTCGCCGGGCTTGTTGGCATCGTAGAGGATCAGCGGATGCAGATTGCCGTCGCCGGCGTGGAACACATTGGCGCAGCCGAGCTGGTACTTTTCAGAGAGCTCGCGGATGCGGGCGAGCGCCTTCGGCAGCGCGCCGCGCGGAATGGTGCCGTCCATGCAGAGATAGTCGGGTGAGATGCGCCCCACCGCGGGGAATGCCGCTTTCCGGCCGGCCCAGAACAGGTTGCGCTCGGCCTCCGAGGTCGAGATCTGGCAGGTGGTCGAGCCGCAGGCATTGGCGATGGTCTCGACCCGCGTGATCAGCTCGTCGACCTCGATCTTGGGACCGTCGAGCTCGATGATGAGCAGCGCCTCGACGTCGAGCGGATAACCGGCATGGACGAAGGCCTCGGCGGCGTGGATCGCGGGCTTGTCCATCATCTCCATGCCGCCGGGAATGATGCCGGCGCCGATGATGCGCGCGACGCATTCGCCGGCCGCCTCGACTTGCGCGAAGCCGACCATCAGCGCGCGCGCCGTTTCCGGCTTCTGCAGGATGCGCACCGTGATCTCGGTGATGACGCCGAGCAGCCCTTCCGAGCCGGTGATGACGCCCATCAGATCGTAGCCGGGGTTCTCGGCGGATTTGCCGCCGATGCGCAGGATCTCGCCGCTCATCAGCACGATCTCGCAGCCGAGCACGTTGTTGGTGGTCATGCCGTATTTCAGGCAGTGCACGCCGCCGGAATTCTCCGCGACATTGCCGCCGATCGAGCAGGCGATCTGCGAGGACGGATCGGGGGCGTAATAGAAGCCGGCATGCGCGACCGCCTGGCTGATCGCAAGATTGGTGACGCCGGGCTCGGTGACGACGACGCGGTTGTCGAAATCGATCTCGCGGATGCGCTTGAACTTGCCGAGGCCGAGCAGGACGCCGTCCTCGAGCGGGAGCGCGCCGCCGGACAGCGAGGTGCCGGAGCCGCGCGGCACCACCTTGATGCCTTGTGCGGCACAATATTTCAGGACCAGCGAGACCTGTTCGGTCGTGTCGGGCAGAACCACGACCATCGGCGGCTGCCGGTAGGCGGTCAGCCCGTCCGATTCATAGGCCCGCATCTCGGCTGCGCTGTCGATCACGCCTTCGCCGGGCACGATTGCGCGCAATGCAGCCACGATCTCAGCGCGGCGCGCGAGCACGGCCTGGTCACTCGCAGGCATCATGATGGCCATGGCACTTTCCTTCCAATCGCGGCGAACGGTCGATTTATCACGACAAATCAATCATGTCCGCGCCTGTTTGGGTAGGCCATCCGAAAGTCGGAGCAGCGATCTTCGGCGAGTTCGCTCTGGGACAAGTAGGAAATGATGAAACCTGTCATGGTTTCGTGGCTTGTCCAAGCCGGGCGGGCCTGCCAAAACCGGTGGGTTCGACGACTGCCGACCAGGCAAGGACACTGAACAGGCCAGACCCACCAGGGAAGAGACGAAGAGCACCCGATGACAAAACTGACTTTTGGCGCACTGATGATCCTCACCGTGACTGCCACCGCACCCGCCGCGATGGCGCAGGATGTCGCGGCCGGCAAATCGTCATTCAACAAATGCCTGGCCTGCCACGCGATCGGCGAAGGCGCCAAGAACAAGGTCGGCCCGGAGCTCAACGGCCTCAACGGCCGCAAGTCGGGCACCGCGCCGGACTACAATTATTCGGACGCGAACAAGAATTCCGGCATCACCTGGGACGAAGCCACGTTCAAGGAATACATCAAGGACCCCAAGGCCAAGATCCCCGGCACCAAGATGGCGTTCGCCGGCATCAAGAACGAGAACGAGGTCAACAATCTCTGGGCCTTCATCTCTCAGTTCGACAAGGACGGGAAGATCAAGCAGTAAGCGCGCAAACGGCGATCGCCGGAGCTTCGGTTCTGACCGGGTCAGAGCCGAGGCTCCGGCTTTTTGTTTGACGCGTTTCCGTTCCGCGAGGCGGCATCCACCTCGCTCGAGAACGCTCTAGTCGGCGGCGGCCCGCGCCGGCGCGATCTTCCCGATCATCGCCTCGATCTCCGACGTCACGAGATCCGGCACCGCGTTCTGCACCATGTGACCGAGATCGGGTAGCACGATCAGCTTTGCATTCGGCACGGTCGCGGCGAACGGACGCGCGTGGATGCCGGTCTTCACCGTCTTGTCGGGCTCGCCGGCGATGATCGTGACCGGCGCAGTGATCTCGCCATAGCGCGCCACTTGCGCGACAACGGCCTCCTTCAGCGTCACCAGATCATAGGCATTGGCGATGAACTCGCGCGGGCGCAGCAACAGCGGCGTCGCGGAGTCCTGCACGAAACCATCCGGCATGGTCTGCGGCAGGAACACGTTGCGCGCGCCGGCTTCGGTGACGAAATAGCCGAGCGGCAGCGTGATGGTGTAGGCGAGCAGCGGGCCGATCACGGGCGTTGCGATCAGTTCGTTGTAGCGCCCGACGCCGCCGCGCCAGGGATGGGTGACCGGCGCCAGCATCACGAGGCCGGCGACGCGGGAGGGATGATCGAGTGCGAGGCGCGCGCCGAGCGCACCGCTCCAGGAATGCACCACGAAGACCGCGCGCGCGATGCCGAGCTTGCCAAGCGCCTCGTCGATCATCCGGGCCTGAACCTGCGGCGTCGAATCCTGCCGCCGCGCACGCGTGCTCCAGCCGTGGCCGGGACGGTCGATCAGGATGACGCGGTGATTCTTGGCGAGAAGATCGCCGAGCGGACGCCGCATCGCTTCGAGATTGGAGCTTGCGCCGTGCAGCATCACGATCGGCAGGCCGGCCTCGCGCGGGCCGATGTCAACGACATGAAGGCTCGCGCCGTCGACCTCGACCATGCGGCCCTGCGGCGGAAAGGCACGCTGCACGGCCACGACGCCGGCCTGCGTGGCCAGCGCCAGCAGGACCAGCGCCGTCACGACTGAGATCACGATCATGGAGAGAATCCGGGCAATCCAGGGCACTTCACAACTACGAATGCTGCGCAGGGCAGTTTCGCCCGAGGCTCTCCTCCACTTCCACCGGAAATGAGGGGCTGTGGATATGTGCATAATTGCGGGCTGAAAAAGATCAATGGAATCAACGTTTTTCTTGTTCGCACGCAAGCTTCGGAACAGCTTCATGGAGCCGTCATCGCGGTTTCCTTATAATCGCCACGGTCGGTTCCGCCTCTTACACGCGGGTGGGCGCCGATCCTCCCCGCGACCTCGGGGAATGCGGGAAAGGCCGGCAGGATTTGTCCTGATTTGAACCGGAGAATTTCGATGAGCATCAGATCCAACGACACTGCGATCGACGAGATCGTAGCGAGCTGCAACGGCGACCTGCGCGGTGCCGTGCGCGCGCTGCTCCTCATCAACGAGCACCTCGAGACCGAGCTTGCGAAGGCTTATGCCGCAGTGGCCGATCGCGGCCTCGCCGAGCGCGGCGGGAGCGCCCTGCATTAACGTGCAGCCGGCGACCTAGTCCGAGCTGTCCTCGTCCTTGTCCTCGTCGGGTGCGACCGGCGGACAGGCGCGGATCGTCGAACGGGCAAGCTTGGCATCGGCCATGGATTTGTAGGGTCCGTCGCCGAACCAGATATCGCCGTTGATGACCGGATTGCTGGTCACGATGTTGCATTTGCCGGTGGCGCGGTTGCCGACCACCCAGAACAACCCGTCGGCGAGGCTCATCGTCCCCGACGCGAGCAGCAAGCTACCCGCAAAGATCAAACGCTTCATGGCTTTGCTCCTGCGATGCAGGTAGGCCTGCGGCCGTGCGGGCAATAGCCCTCAAAACGCCGCGCTTGCCATCGTGGTTAACCCGCGGGCGCCGCATTCGCTCAAGAACGGATCGAGTTTTGGGCTAGATGTCGCGGCCTTCGACCTTCTCGGTCAGCGCCTTGACCTGGTCGGGGATCTTCTCGAGATGCGGATTGACGGCGAGCGCCTTGCGATAGGCCTCGAGCGCACGCTTCTCGTCGCCGACCTCCTGCATGATCATGCCGAGCCCTGCGAGCGCGCCGAAATGGCGGGGCTCGCGGATCAGCACCTCGCGGATGTCGGCGAGCGAGCGGCCGTAATCGTTCTGCATGTAATAGAGCGTCGCGCGCCGGTTCCACGCCTCGATGTAATCGGGCCGGAGCTTGATCACCGAATCCAGCAGCTTGATCGCAATCTCGATCTTCTGCGCGTCGACTGCGGTCTTGGCCCGCTGCATCAACAGCGCCGCGGTGTCGCTCGGGGTCTGCAGCCAGATCGCCCAGATCCTCGCCTCGACATGCTTGGCGCTGGCCTCGTCGGGCGCTGCCTTCAGCGCGCCGAACAGGAAATCGAGATTCTTGCTGCGGTCGACCTTGGGCAGCTTGGACGGCGCTTCCGGGAGCTTCTTCTGCTTGCCTTGCGGGGACGGCGGCTCAATCTGCTGGGCCAGGGCCGGAGCAAGGCCGGCGGTCCCCAGCACGAGGGCCAGACACAAAGTGCGCGCGAAACGGAATCTCACTGCCATGGTCAAAGTCTAAACGCGCAAAGCCGCCCTTGCAAAGCAAAGGCGGCGTCAAACTCGTGTGAGACCGTGGTCTTTCGGGGCGCGCAAAGGCGACCGCGAGGGCAAGCTCAGCCCTGGCGAGCCTTGAAGCGGCGCTGCACCTTGTTGATCACGTAGACCCGGCCCTTGCGGCGGACCAGGCGGTTGGCGCGATGGCGACCGCGCAGCGACTTCAACGAGTTACGGACCTTCATGGCAGAATCCTGAACGTTCGAAAGGCCGTGTTCGGCACTACCGTTTCGGCACGCGCGAATGTGGCAAAATGAGATCTTTCCCGCTGGCGGACCGGCCGCCCGGGATGCGGCGGTTCTTAAGGCATGGTGGGAGGTCATGTCAATGTTAACTGCCCGGTTCCACCCCAGCAAAATCTCGAAAACAACCCCATGCACAGTAGAAACGGCCGGATCGGCCGGATCTGCGTGTACGCGGCCGCTCACAGCAAAGACTTTGACGGGCAGCAGTTTTGCCACCGGCGGCGCTTGCCAAATTCGTTATATCATATAATCAATTTGGCAACACGTCGGGAGGACACCCATGCCGAAGCTGAAGCTGCCTGATATCGACAAAGTCGTCGCCATCGACATCCACACCCATGCCGAGGAGCCCTGCGGCACCCATCCCGACGACGGCTATGACGATTTCCAGGCGCAGATGGCGGAGTACTTCAAGTCGCCGCACAAGCATCCGCCGACCGTGCCGGAGACGGCGGCCTACTACCGCTCCAAGAACATCGCCGCGGTGATCTTCCCGGTCGACGCCGAGCGCGAGACCGGTTTCCGCCGCTACAAGAACGAAGAGATGCTGGAGATCGCCTCCGACCATCTCGACGTCCTCATCCCCTTCGTCTCGATCGACCCGCACAAGGGCAAGCTCGGCGCACGCGAGGCGCGCAAGCTGATCGAGGAATACGGCGTGCGCGGCTTCAAATTCCACCCGACCATGCAGGGCTTCTACGCCAACGACCGCATGGCCTACCCACTCTATGAAGAGATCAACAATGGCGGCGCGATCGCGCTGTTCCACACCGGCCAGACCGGCGTCGGCTCGGGCATGCCGGGCGGCATGGGCATGCGGCTGAAATATTCCAACCCGATGTACATGGACGACGTCGCGGCCGACTTCCCCGACCTCAAGATCATCCTCGCCCATCCCTCCTTCCCCTGGCAGGAAGAGGCGCTGTCGGTCGCGACCCACAAGCCCAACGTCTACATCGACCTCTCGGGCTGGTCGCCAAAGTACTTCCCGCCGATCCTGGTGCGCTACATCAACTCGATCCTGCAGGACAAGATGCTGTTCGGCTCGGACTGGCCGGTGATCACGCCCGACCGCTGGCTGTCGGACTTCGCCAAGATCGAGATCCGCGACGAGATCCGGCCGAAGGTGCTGAAGGCCAACGCGCGCAAGCTGCTGGGGATCTAGAAACGCATCAAGGGCTTCGGTCGCGCGACCGAAGCCCTCACGGTTCAAGACGTCAGGCCTGACATCAGACCTGCGCGAGGCCGCCGTCGACGAAGACTTCGCCGCCGGTCATGTAGCTGCTGTCCGACGACGCCAGGAACGCGGCCACCGCTCCGGTCTCGGAGGGATCGCCCAGGCGTCCGATCGGCGTGGCGCTTCCGAGCGCATCGAACGCTTCCTCGCCGACCACCTCGAGTGCCAGCTCCGTCCTGGTCGGCCCCGGCGACAGCACGTTGACGCGGATGCCGCTGCCGCGCAGATCAAGCGCCCAGCTCCGCGCCAGATTGCGGATCGCAGCCTTGGTCGCGCTGTAGATGCTGAATTGCGGCGTCCCCATCACGCCCGTGCTCGAGCCGGTGAGGATGATCGACGAGCCCTTCGTCATCAGCGGCAGGGCCTTCTGCACCGTGAACACCAGCCCCTTCACATTGACGTCGAAGATCTGGTCGTAGTGCTCGGGCGTGATCTCGCCGAGCGGCGCAAACGCTCCGGTCCCGGCATTGGCAAAGAGAACGTCGACCTTGCCTCGCTCGGCCTTGACCGCGGCGTAGAGCCGATCGAGGTCGGACAGATCCGTCACCGAACCTCTGACGGCCCGCGCCGAGGATCCGAGCTGCGCCACGGCAGCGTCGAGCGGCTCCTGCCGACGCCCGAAGAGATAAACGAACGCGCCTTCGTCGACGAACCGTTTCGCCGCGCCGAATCCAATGCCGGTTCCGCCGCCCGTCACCACCGCCGTCCTGCCTTGTAGTCTGCTCATGATGTGCTCCTTCACTGAGGTTGCACTGAGCTGGCGGCCCACCCACCTATCGACAAGTATGCACCTTTTGGTAAGTGCCCAAAAAATGTCAGACGCATTCTCCTCGCCCGCGCAGCCTTCACCTTCCGTCCAGAGCTGCACGCCGAATTTGCCCGGCTTCACCTGCGGCCTCGACGCGACCTTGCGGGTCGTGTCCGGCAAGTGGAAGCCGCTGATCCTGTACTTCCTCGCCCAGGGCGGCCCCACGCGCTACGGCGAGCTTCGACGATCCGTGCGCGATGTCAGCGACAAGGTGCTGATCCAGCAGCTCAAGGAGCTCGAGGCCGATGGCCTCGTGAAGCGGACCGACTACAAGGAGGTGCCGCCGCGGGTAGACTACAGTCTCACGGCTTTAGGTCACAGCCTCGCTCAGGCTCTGGTGCCGCTCTGCACGTGGGGCACGGAGCACATGGCGGAGGTCAGCCAAGTATACGCCGAGCGGGCGACCTGGACGCGGCGAGGACCTTAGCCGACCGTCTAGTCAGCGCTGCACTTCGTCCGATATCTGCTCCACCCCTGATAGCAGCGCGTTGGCGCAACCCATCTTGGTCCAGGTTTGGGCTACGAGTGGAAGTGACCCCGGCGGAACCGGCAGCGCGACGGTCATCGCGCGCTCGATCAGTCCGGCCATTTCACGAAGAGAGCTCACGGCGTCAAATCCGCGTGCGACTTCGCGGATTCGCGTCCGCTTTCCTGGCGGCCCCGCTTCAAAAACCTGCGTTCCTGAATGAGCTTCTCAGCCAGAGACGTCTTGTCGGCGCGTAAAGCAGCTTCGAGAAGATACTGGTCGAAGATGTCACGTTGGGCATGGCTTGCGCCGACCGGACCCGTGACGTGACGCAGGGGCAGGATACCGTCGATCGCGTCTTCATATCGCTTCTGCTCGAAGGCGACGATGCTTTCGCAAAGCGGGACGCCAAGATTCCGGATCACACTACTGACGTACTTCGTCTGGTCGCCCGAATAGGACTTCATGGAATCGATCAGTCGCCTGGCCGCATCGAACCGGCCCTCGCGCGCCAACGACATGACGAAATGAATGTCGGTGAAGATCAAAGCATGGTCGTCGATGTGATTTTCAGCGTAGTCCGCCAGCTTCGTCCAGCGGGCACCGACGTCGACGCCACGGAATTCCAGTCGTGTCAACAGCGATGCCGCATTCTGGATGTCCAGATAGAAATCCGACTTCTCGCCCATCACGGCCGCGTCGTACAGTTCCAGTGCCCCATCGAGCCGGCCCGCATCGATATTGAATAGCGCCTTGTGCCACCACAGGTGCCGACGAAACGGGTTCCGGTCGTTCCAGATGTCGAGCGGATGGTCGAGCCACCTCAAGCCGTCGTCGTACCGTCCTTGCATCTCAAGCACGTGCGCGACGGCATGAAGCGCCCACAGGTCGTCCGGACTGACATCGGAGGCCTCACGTCCATAGCGCTCGGCGTTGATGTAATCGCCATTCTCCTCGCATCCGAAGGCAAGCATGCCGAGAAGGTTGCCGTATCCCGGCATGTCCTTCCGCCAGTCGGCCAGCACCGAGGCCGGGACCGACCTCAGCGCACGCGTTTGTCCCGTCCAGAAGCTGTTGAAGTGGTGGAGGCGCAGGGCCAAAAGATCGTGCGGGTGATCGCAGAGGATGCGCTCCCAGCACGCGTTCGCGGCCAGCAGGTCGCCGTCGATCCAAAGACGCAAGCCGTCGACATGTCGCCTTTCGCGATCCGTGGCTGCCTCGGACGTGCGTTGGGCCTCGCCAAGGGCCCCTCTAGCCTTGTCGAGAACCGCAAGTGTCCCGAAGACCATGAAGAAGTAACCCCGCAAGCAGTGCGCCATGCAGAACTCCGGATCCAGGTCCGTCGCCCGCTTCGCCAAGGACATCGCAGTCGTACGATATTCGAGGAAACTCCCGACCGCCTGATTGTAGGTGGTCACCGCGTCCTCGTTTCTGGAGCTCAGCTTCAGATTTCGATCGTCAAACATGAAGTCTCCGTTTCCTCGAGCTTTGCGAGGAGCGATCGCGATTAGTCAGAGAAACCGGCGGGCGTGCTCCCCGGCATTTTCAGTCGCGGCTGATCGTCGCCAGAAGCGAAGCGGCCCTAACTATTCGGCCGCAGTACGGATCGCGGCAGTCGGTTTGCCGTAGCCGTCCCGCGTTTGCGGAGCCTTGATGCCGAGCACCCGGGAGGCGACCAACGTCCTCAAAACCTGCGCGGTGCCGCCGGCGATCGTGAACATGCGCGCGTCCCTGACGGCGCGTTCCATCGGATAGTCCCTGGAGTATCCGCGCGCGCCGAAGAGTTGAAGAGCCTGATTGGTGACCGCGTTGGCGGTCTCCGAGGCGATGATCTTCGCCTGCGCCGCCAGCAAGGGGTCGGGGAACGGGTCGGCGCTTAGAGCGGCCTGGTGAAGTGAGAGCCGTGCTGCGTTGAGCGCGATAGCCATATCTGCCACCATCCATTGAAGGCCTTGGAATTCGGCGATCGGACGCCCGAACTGCTCGCGCTCTTTCACGAAGGCCAAGGCTCTCTCGAACGCCCCTTGGGCGATCCCGAGTGCGACGGTGCCCGCGCCGACGCGTTGGCTGTTGTACGCGTTGATCAGATCCGCAAAGCCGCGGCGCAAACCGCGCGGCGGCAGCACGAGCATGTCTTCCGCGATCTCGAGGTCATTGAAGATGATCTCCGTCTCCGGTATCCCGCGCAGCCCCATCGCGGGCTCGCGCTTGCCGACGATGAGTCCAGGAGTCCCTGCCACAGCGAGGAACCCGCCAATGCCTTGCTCGACGCCGCTCTGGTCGAAGACGCGCGCGAAGATCAGATGAAGCTTGGAGACCCCGCCGCCGGTGATCCAGTGCTTCTTGCCGTTGATGACATAGATCCCGCCGCGCCTGTCCGCGCGTGTCGCCATTTCGGTCGCAGCCGACCCGGCTTCCGGCTCCGTGATGCAGATCGCGGGCTTGTCGCCAGCGAGCACCAGTTCGGCGGACACGCGCTTCTGCTTCTCGGTGCCGTACTGCATGACGGCCGAGATGGCGCCCATGTTCGCTTCGACGGCGATCCGCCCCGTCGCACCGCAGACGCGGGCCATCTCCTCGATGATGAGCGCGGCCTCGAAGAAGCTTCCGCCGCGGCCGCCATACTCCTTCGGGATCGTATATCCCATGAAGCCGGCCTCCTTCAGCGCGGCAACGTTATTGAAGGGATAGGATTCGGTCCGATCGACCTCGGCCGCCTTGGCCGCGAACTCGGATTCGGCCAGCTCTCGCGCGGCGGCCCGGAGCTTTGCCTGCTCGGACGACAGTTTCATTTCCATGGTGGACCCCTTTCCGGCAACCGGACCTCCGCTGGAATTCGCTCCGAAACCTATCGAAAATCAAACGAATATTTTATGAGAACGACTTCAAAAAATGTTAAGTTGAAGGGATGAGCATCAGACAACTCCGGACCCTCGTCGCCATCGCCGACGGAGGCAGCTTCAACGCCGCGGCCCAGCGCCTGTACATCACCCAATCCGCCGTCAGCATGCAAATGAAGGCGCTCGAAGTCGACATGCGGGCGAAGCTGTTCGACCGCGCGAGCCGACCTCCCGTGCTGAACGCCCGCGGTTGGCGACTGGTCGACGAGGCGCGTCAGATCATCGAACGGTACGATGCGCTTCGGCTGCTTGCTTCGACATCAACGGCCGGCCTGACCGGATCGTTGCGACTGGGCGTGATCCCCTCCGTCGCAACGCATTTGCTCCCGCAGACCCTGTCCAGATTGCGGGCCGACCACGCGAGCTTGCGTATCCAGGTGCAGAGCGGGCTGTCGCCCGAACTTGCGTTCAAGGTCGAGAGCAAGGCTTTGGACGTTGCCATCGTCACGGAACTCGAGAGGCTCGACCCGGCGATCGTCTTCGAACCGATTTCCAAGGAGGAATTGAAGGTTGTCATCCACAATGACCTGGCCCGCGGCTCTATCGCCGATCTCTTGCGGGCGCATCCGTTCATCCGCTTCGATCCGGCGATGGGCGTCGGCCGTCTGATCGATGCCACCTTGCGCGAGCGCCGTATGCCCGTAAACGACTTCATGGAATTCGACAGTATCGAGACGATGGTCAGGATGGTCAAATTGAAGCTCGGAGTCGCGATCATCCCCGTCGGATTGTTCTCCTTCGGATCGGCCGACGAACTCAGATCGATTCCGTTCAATCCTCCGGTCCATCGCAGGATCGGGGTGGTGGCACGCCGCGGCATGATCGACGCGCCAACGGTTCGGGCTGTGACCGACGCATTCAAGTTTTTCGCGACCGCATCCCGAACAGCGGCTCAAGTCCGCAGTCGGAAGAAGCAATAAATCTGCCGAAATTGCTCAGCACAGTGGGCTAACCACTGCAATGAAACTTGGTCATAGTTCCGTTCACCACGCCCGCAAGCGCGGGCGTTCGGTACAAAAGCCACGGAAGGACATTCGATGCCCATCAAAGCCGTCGTCTTCGACGCCTACGGAACGCTCTACGACATCCAGTCCGTCGCGGAAATCACCGAGGATGCGTTTCCGGGCTATGGCGAGATCATCACGCAGGTCTGGCGCATCAAGCAGCTCGAATACACCTGGCTGCGCTCGCTGATGCGGCGCTACCAGGATTTCACGGCCGTCACGCGCGACTCGCTGGCCTATACGCTGCGCATGCTCGGGCTCGCTTATGACAACGCCGCATTCGAGCGCGTGATCGAGAAGTACCTGCATCTCGATCTCTATCCGGACGCAACGAGCGCGCTCGCGGCCCTGAAGCCGCGCAAGCTCGCGATCCTCTCCAACGGCAGTCCGGACATGCTGGGCGCGCTGGTGCGCAACACCGCCCTCGACCGCCTGCTCGACGCCACCATCAGCGTCGATGCGAAGAAGGTCTTCAAGCCGGCGCCGCAAGCCTATGAGCTGATCGGCGAGACATTCGGTACCGCACCGAACGAGGTTCTGTTCGTCTCGTCCAATCCCTGGGACGCGGCAGGCGCCAAATCGTTCGGGCTGAACGTCGCCTGGATCGAGCGGGTGACGCCGGAAGCCATGGCGCTGGCTTGCGTCGAGAACGAACTCGTGGCACCGCTGACCATGTTCAGGGCGATCCGTACCCAGATGGACGAGCTTGGCTTTGCGCCGGACCACCACGTCCGTTCGCTGTCTGAACTCCCCGGGATCGTCTAGAGATCGCCGCCCGCCCGTGAGACTTGAATGAGCCTGGAATCCGTACGCGCCTTCTTCGCCGAGAAAGCCCCCGACATCTCCGTCATGGAATCCCCGATCAGCTCGGCCACGGTGCCGCTGGCCGCCGAAGCCTATGGCGTCGAGCCCGGCCGGATCGCCAAGACGCTATCCTTGCGGATCGGCGAGCGCGTGATCCTGATCGTCGCCGCCGGCACCTCGCGCATGGACAACAAGAAGGTGAAGGCGCAGTTCGGCGGCAAGCCGAAGATGCTGGGGCTGGAGGAAGTCGCCGAGATCACCGGCCATGAGGTCGGCGGCGTCTGTCCGTTCGGACTGAAATCGCCGCTGCCGGTCTATTGCGACATGTCGCTCAAGGCATTCGATGTCGTGGTGCCGGCCGCGGGCTCGACCCACAGCGCCGTGCGCATCACGCCCGACCGCATGGCCGAGCTGACCGCGGCCGAATGGGTCGACGTCTGCGAGCACAGGCCGTAAGGCGCGGCAACGCCGGAGCGGTTTGGCTATTGCGCGCCGACAATTGCCGGCCGCGCGGGCTGCAGCAATGTCGGCCGCGCCGGCTGCGCACTGCGCGCGAGGTATGGCCCGAGACGGCGGACCATATAGATCGCGACCAATGCGATGATGATTCCGGCGACGATGTCGGCGAAGAAGTGTCCTCCGCCGACCGGCGTTGCGGCCAGCATGACGCTATTCCACGCGAGCCCGAAGACTCTCAGCCAACGCACCGGCCACATGGCCCAGCTGTAGAGCACCGCGCAGATGGCATGGAAGCTCGGGAAGGTCAGGATCGGGCCGAGGTTGAATGCATCGAGAACCCTGGTGGCGCCGTCGCGCACGAGCGGAAGCTCGTGCAGGGTCGCGAAATAACAGATCGGCTCGATATTCGGATGGTCTGCCTGCACGAGCCCGACGGCTCCATAAGCGCCTATGGCCGGAACGAGCGTGGAAATGATCGTTGCGGCGATCAGCGTCATGGCAAAGGCCAGCACGAACTCCGCTGCCCGGCGATGAAAGCCGAGCAAGGGGAGAAGGATGATGAGACCGAGCAATTGCCTGTGAAGGGAATCGTAGGTGAACACGAACGCACGGAGCACCCAAGGCCGGTCGTTCGCGAAGTTGACATAGGCCCGGAAGTCGAACCCGAGCATGCGGTCCGCCGCAAGCAGCCCTGCTTCCTGCATCGGGAGATTGGCCGCAGCCGCCATGTAGCCGATCGACGTCAGCAGCAGCAGCAGCAGCACGATCTGCGCAAGCATGAAGAGGATGGCAAAGATCCGCGGATTTCTCGACCCGGATCGTACGTTGCGAAGTCCAAAATAGCCGTAGAGGCCGGCCATGCCGAGAAAGAAGAGATAGCCGCTGGGCCGGATCCGAAAATCCGTCAGCAGAAGCCCGAGCGCAAAGACGGTCAGGACGACCGCGACAATGATCCAGTTCAAACGGAACAACCGTAACGAAACGGCCGTGTCATCCACAGCGTTCGCAATTCCGTCAGCCAGTTCCGAACGATCCCACCCAAGACTGTTGTTGTTTGGCATTCCGGCATTCCAGCATTTCCGGGTGCCTTCTTGCCAATACAACCATTAATAAACATACAACAGCTGCGTGTGTCGATGCATACAAACAATTAGAACGAATCTTGCCGGAGTGGATGTGGGAACCACGTGCATCAATGCGAACCGCGCCAGTGTTCGCGAGGCTTCGTGTATTTGCACCACGCAAGATCAACAGACGCGATTTGAGAGCGCCGGTGCGGTTCCAAGCAACCAAGGCGTTGTCACGGAACTGTCACGAGCGCCACAAACATCGCACGCGACGTCATTTCGGCAGCGTTCAAGAGTGCGCTAGTCGTCTTCGTCATAGGTCCGCGGGGATGATGGCGCAGCGGCGGGCGGCGGCGGCGCAGAATTGTAGCGCGGGGATGGCGCGGCGCGATTGCGTGGCGCCTGCTGCTGCGGCGGCGCCTGATTGTTGGACTGGAACACCGCCCGGCATCCGCTCGAGAGCTGCGGCGTATTCTGCTGCAGACAGGCGACGATGCGGTTCACATCCGGGATCTGGTCGCTGCACAGGCGCCACACATCCGGTGTGCAGGCCATCTGCTGCTCCATGGTTCCGCGATAGTCGTCGGCGAACGCTGCGCCCTGGGCGACGACACCACCGATCGTGAGCGCCACACCCAGCGCTATCCGCTCTGCTCGCATGACAAATCCTTCCCGATTCCCTTGAATTCTCATCAATCAATGAGGCGGGGACGGGTTCTGGACCAACAACAAAAAGTGAGCGCGGCAGGAACCCCGGAGACCTCGTCGCTGGCGCTATCGTCCGTGGCACACCGCAACAGGGCCGGCGCAAACCGGCATCTTGCGGGCGGAGGCCCGGTGGGACCTCACGGCCGCGACGTCGTTCAGGGCCTCCTGGGAAGGCGCGTTCGCGCCGGGATATGACCGGCACAATTTGCGGGGCCTGGTCCGCACCGAATTCTAGAGCGCGATGAGATTGGGACGAATCGTCATCGCGCTTTAGGTTGTTGTAGACGCATGATCTTTCCGGAAAACCGCTTCGCACTTTTCCGGATCATGCTTTGGAGCGCCCCTACTCCACCCTGCCGATCTTCTTCACCGCCGCGATCAGCCGCGCGCTGTCCGTCGCGACGAATGCGGAGAAGGCCGGCGCATCCTGATAGGCGACGAGGCTGCCCGAGGTCTCGAAGGCCTTGAGGACCTCGGGGCTCGCCATCACCTGCGCCATCGCCTCGCGCAGGCGAGTCGCGATCGGCGCGGGCAGAGAGCTCTGCGCAAACAGCCCCGCCCAGATGTACATCTCGACATCCTTGTAGCCGAGCTCCTGGAAGGTCGGCACGTCGGGGAAGCTTGCGATGCGCTGCGCGCCGCAATTGCCGAGCACACGCAGCTTGCCGTCGTCGACCTGCGGCTTCAGCGTGCCCGGCGCGGCCGCGATCGCCTGCACGGTGCCGCTGAGCAGCGCGGTGAGCGCGGGACCGGCGCCGCGAAACGGCACGTGCATGAGCTTGATGCCGGCGCTGTTGGTGAACATCTCCATCGCCACATGCAGCGTGCCGTAGGGACCGGACGAGCCGTAGGTGATCTGCCCCGGCCGCTTCCTCGCGTCCTCGACGAATTCCTGCGCGGTCTTCCAGGGTGCGGACGCCGGCACCGCGAGCAGCGTGGGATCGGCCAGCACGCGCGCGATCGGCATGAATTGCGAGACCTCGTAGGCGACGGGCCGGTCGAACAGCCGGTCGGCCTCGGGCAGCACCGCGAGCGAGGACAGCGTCATCAGCAGCGTATAGCCGTCGGGCTCGGCGCGCGCGGCGGCGGCATTGCCGACCGATCCGCCGCCGCCGCCGGCGCGGTTGTCGACGATCACGGGCTTGCCGAGGACCCGCTCCAGCGCCATCGCCACCGGGCGCGCGGCAAGATCGGCCTGGCCGCCGGCCGGGAACGGTACGATCATGGTGATGTTGCGCGAGGGGTAAAGAGCTTGGGCAAAGCTTGATTGAGAGCAAGCTGCCTGTACCAGCGGTAGCACAGCGGCGGCCTTCAGGAGTTCGCGGCGGTTCATTGATTGGTACCTCCCCGATTGTTTTCGTTGTTGGGAGGCAGCCTAACCGAAATGGATTGTGTTGCGATAGCCGTGCGCTTGCACCCTCCCCGGAGGGGCCTGGAGGGGGGTGTCGACCGGTTGGCCGGATCTCCTCAACTACTGCGACTGCAACAAGGTAGGCAGGCTCTTGTCGAGGACGTTGCCGAGCAGTTGCCGCGTCGAGGCGCGCATCACTGGATTGTTGGCGGCTTCCGGCGGTTCTGGCCACTGCGCCCAATCGATACGCAGCGTCGGCGGCCCGGTCATAAAGTTGCTTCCGCTGATCGAGCCTTCGCTGCTCTTCAGAATATCGAAGCTTTGCCCGTCATGAACGTAGATCCGTATTACCGCGTAGATGTCGGCCATGTTGTACAACGGGCTGCCCTTCATGACACCGATGCCGAAGAATCCACCCTGGCGTATTCCCTTGATCACGACGACATAGCGTTTGCATCCGGCCTGACCGGCAACTTGTCGGACGATGGCGCCGGCCTTGTCGCTGCGAGCGAACATGCCAAGCCCGGGATCGTAGGAACTGAATGCGGATTTATCAGCGGCGATCCTGCGGACGACAAAACCGGAGCCGACCGCGGCCCTCACACGCTCGACGACGAGGTCATCGAGCCCGAAACCGTCGACCGGAACCTCCTTGTTCTCGTTGCCGAACACGGTCGCGCCGATCTTCTTCACGATGAAGCGATCGCCCAGCAGCGATATCACGCCGACGCACGGTCCTGCAGCTTGCGGCGTGGACCGCGAAGCAGGTGCCGGCTTGGAAGGCGCGTTCTTTGCCGGCTTGGCAACCGTCGCCGGCTGGGTGGTTTGCGCCTGCGCGGGACCGGCTAGGCATAGTGCGAACAGGACGAGGCAAACAAGACGAAGCATCATGTAGCGGTCGATCGGGTTGTTGAGAAACACGAAGCAGGAAACAAAACGCGGCGCGGATATAGACAACAAAGTTTATGACCGCAACGCGACGGCGCCTGGCGCTTCTTTCCTTGGCAAACTGCTTGGTTAAAAACTCCGTCCGCGGCAATGCCGCAACGGCGCGCAGGAGATCGCGGCGATCCATACTGGTGTCTCCCCTGATTTTCTTTGTTTGTCCGGCCAGCCTAGCGCGGCGGCCGGCAAGAACAAGACGTTTACCAGGCATTAACCATACCCGGCCCGCCCGGGAACGCATCGATGGACCCGCTGTTGCCCTTCCAGGGAGTGAGTGATGCACAACGTTCGGACCATCGACGTCGCCCTGGACGAGATGCTGGTCAATCTCGCCGCGATCGTCCTGCGGCTGTCGAAGCCGGACGTGACGCGAACACCCGAAGCGCGGCGGGCCCTGGCGCAATCGGTCCATCAATACGCCGTCTGCGCGGCACGCTCGACGGACCCGCGTGTCCACGAATTGAGTTCGCAGCTCGAGGGAACGCTGAAGCCGAACCTGCGCATCGTCGCCATCAACGGCGTGAAGGTGTCGTAGGTCAGGCCGAAAAGCGAGATGCCGTAGGGTGGGCAAAGCGAAGCGTGCCCACGATCACTCTCCGAAGTGCCCAGCAACATCCCGCATGTCCCCTCCCCAATCCGCGGGAAGCACGCCCTGGTCGACGTAGCGATGAAAACTACTGAGAGACCAATCGCGCGCCCGGCTGACGAGGCCGTGCTTCACGGGGTTGAAATGAATGTAGTCAACGTGCCGCTCCAGATCCGCATCGTCACGAATTGCGTGCTCCCAATAACGGCGCTGCCAGATCCCCTTCTCGCGCTTCTTCAATTTGCTTATTGACGGCGGCCCAGCCTCCAAGCCGCGCGAAAATCCGCTTTTGATCAGATTCCACCGCGATGAAAAATCGACGTCGTGGTCGGGAAGCGACCAAATGGCATGGAGATGGTCGGGCAGGATACAGATCGCGACCGTCTCGAACGGGCGGCGTCGCTGGATGGTCTGATAGATGCGGCGCAAGCGGTCAGCTTGATCGACGAGTAGAGTGCGAGCGATCTTCAAGCACAACGGTGAAGAAGAAGGTGCTGCCTTGCGCTCGGCGATATCGAGACGCTTACGATTCCATTAGGCGAAGTCTGCGATTCCCCCGGGCAAAGACGTGGGCACGCTTCGCTTTGCCCACCCTACGGCAGCTTGCTCGGACGATAGACTAGCGAGATATCGTAAGGCGGGCAAAGGTCCGAAGCACCGTGCCCACGTAGGTAGGCATCTAACCGGTTTTGCCACCCTTCTTCGGCCGTCGCTTGCACGTACCCGGCAGCTTCGCCGCGAGGAAATCGCCGAGTGCTTCGACGCGCGCGGGGCGCGGGCCGCCGGGCGGGGTGACCAGATGCACGGCGCCTTCGGCCTGCTTCCAGTCCTTCAGGATCACTTCGACTTCTCCAGAGGAGATGGCTTCGCCGACGATGAATTCGGGCAGCTCGGCGATGCCGAGGCCTGCGATCAGCGAGGGCATTACGGCCTCGCCATTGTTGACGCGAAGCAGTCCGCCCGGACGCACGCTGGCCTGCTCGCCGGCGGAATTGGTGTAGTGCCAGACGTTCGGCGTCGAGAGATAGGCGTAAGCGAAGCACTTGTGCTCGGCCAGATGCATCGGATGCGTCGGCCGCCCGTGCTTCTTCAGATAGGATGGTGCCGCCACCGTGAAGCGCGGCATGGTGAACAGCCGCCGCGCGATCAGCGAGGAGTCCGGCAGCCGCGCGATGCGCACCGCCATGTCGAAACCTTCGCCGATCAGGTCGACCGTCGCATCGCTCAAATGCAGATCGACCGAGACTTCCGGATAGGCCTCGAAGAACTCCGGCAGCAGCGGCGCCACGGCCTTGATGCCGAACGTCATGGGCACGGCGAGCCGCACCAGGCCGCGCGGCGCCACCGACTGCGCCAGCGCCTCGTTCTCCGCCGCCTCGCCGTCCGCGAGCAGACGCGTCGCGCGGTCGGCGAGCTTGTGGCCGGCGTCCGTCAGCGCGAGCCGGCGCGAGGTGCGGTTGAACAGGCGCGCCCCGAGCCGCTCTTCCAGCCGGGTCACGGCCTTCGACACCGTCGCCTTGGACATCGTCAGCTCGCTCGCGGCCCCTGCAAACGACCGTAATTCCACGACTTTTGCGAAAATCGCGAGCGCCTCGAAATCGGGGAGTCGTGCCATGGGAACCGTCCAATCGGGATGCTTACGGAAACAATGCGTTTCAACAGTTTCTATTTCTATACCACAGGCGGAGGCTTATCCAAGGGTCATCAGGAATTCAGCAACGGAGAAATCCAATGACCAAGCAGCTCTCAGGCAAGGTTGCCCTCGTCACCGGCGGCTCGCGCGGCATCGGCGCGGCCTCGGCCCGCGCTCTCGCCGATGAAGGCGCCGACGTCGCCATCAGCTATGTGGCTTCGCCCGACAAGGCGGAAGCCGTCGTCACTGAACTGAAGGCCAAGGGCGTCAGGGCCCGCGCCTTCAAGGCCGATCAGGCTTCGGCGAAGGACGTGACGCAGCTCGTCAACGATGTCGCCAAGGAATTCGGCCGTCTCGACATCCTCGTCAACAATGCCGGCGTTGCCGCGGGCGGCGCGATCGACGATGCCAAGGCGGACACCGATGCGCTGGCCCGCCAGGACCAGGTCAACGTGCATGGCGTGATCGCGGCGATCCGCGCCGCCTCGCAGCTGATGGGCGAAGGCGGCCGCATCGTCACCGTGGGCTCGATGCTCGCCGACCGCGCCTCGTTCCCGGGCCTTGCCGACTACGTCGCCACCAAGGCGGCGGTCGTCGGCTACACCAAGGGCGCGGCACGCGACCTCGGCCCGCGCGGCATCACCGTCAACGTGGTGCAGCCCGGCTCGATCAACACCGACATGAACCCGGACGACGACCGCGACTTCGCGGAAGCCCAGCGCAAGCAGCACGCGCTGCAGCGCTTCGGCCGTCCCGAGGAAGTCGCCGCTGGCGTGGTGTTCCTCGCAAGCCCGCAAGCCTCCTTCGTCACCGGCACGGTGCTCAACGTCGACGGCGGGTTCGGCGCCTGAACAAGGCGCCTCCCACTCACACAAGGATTACGCAGATGATCGAACTCAGACCTTTCGACAAGCTCGGCGGCGCCGATCACGGCTGGCTCAAGGCCAAGCATCATTTCTCCTTCGCAAGTCATTATGACCCCAACAACATGGGCCATGGGAGCTTGCGGGTGTGGAACGACGACGAGATCGCGCCAAACAGCGGCTTTCCCGCCCATCCCCACGCCAACATGGAAATCATCACCTATGTGCGCGAGGGCGCGATCACCCATCAGGACAGCCTCGGCAACGAGGGCCGGACTGAAGCGGGCGACGTGCAGGTGATGAGTGCCGGCAGCGGCATCCGCCACTCCGAATACAATCTGGAGCCGAGCAAGACACGGATCTTCCAGATCTGGATCGAGCCGACGCAGCGCGGCGGACAGCCGACCTGGGGCTCGAAGCCGTTCCCCAAGGCGGACCGCTCCGGCAAGCTCGTGACGATCGCGAGCGGCATCGAAGGCGACACCGACGCGCTTCCGATCCGCGCCGATGCGCGGGTGCTCGCCACCACGCTGAAGGCCGGCGAGAGCGCGGAGTACACGCCCGAGAGGTCACGGCATCTTTACCTCGTGCCGGCGGCGGGTTCGGTCACGATCAACGGCGTACGCGTCAATGCCCGCGACGGCGCCGCAATCCGCAACGAGGATCGGCTGACGATCACGGCGCTCGAGGACACCGAACTCGTGCTCGTCGACGCGGCGTAGCCCTCGCTCTCACCGTCATGGCCGGGCTTGTCCCGGCCATCCACGGACTTAGCCCGGAACACGAAGAACGTGGATGCCCGGGACAAGCCCGGGCATGACGACCTCAACCTTCATTCAACAACTGATCCCAACGGAGACCACCATGACCAAAGTTCTCGTCCTCTATTATTCCGCTTATGGCCACATAGAGGCGATGGCCAACGCCGTCGCCGAGGGCGCGCGCGAGGCCGGCGTCACTGTCGACATCAAGCGCGTGCCGGAGCTGGTGCCGGCCGAGGTCGCAAAGGCCTCGTACTACAAGGTCGACCAGGCCGCGCCGATCGCCAAGATCGAAGACCTCGCCAATTACGACGCGATCATCGTCGGCACCGGCACCCGCTTCGGCCGCATGGCCTCGCAGATGGCGAACTTCCTGGACCAGGCCGGCGGGCTCTGGGCCAAGGGCGCACTGCACGGCAAGGTCGGCGGTGCCTTCACGGCGACCGCGACCCAGCACGGCGGCCAGGAGACGACGCTGTTCTCGATCATCACCAACCTCCTGCATTTCGGCATGGTGGTGGTCGGCATGAACTACGGCTACGCCGGCCAGATGAAGCTCGACGAGGTCACGGGCGGTGCGCCCTACGGCGCCACCACGATCACCGGCGGTGACGGCAGCCGCCAGCCCAGCGCCAACGAGCTCGCCGGCGCCCGCTACCAGGGCCGGCAGATCGCGGAGACCGCCAAGAAGCTGCATGGCTGATGCGACGCGGGCGGCATTCTCATTCGAGAATGCCGCCCCATCTGCGTGGGCAGGACATCGACTAAAAGCGAGCCGGATGGCATTCGAACTCTTGTTGATCGCGCGGATGATCCGCAAGCCCGCACAGGCGCTGGCGCGGCGATGGTATTGCCGCAGCCTGTTCCGCGCCTCGCGCGGCCGGTTTCGCTGCGCCGGTTGCGCGGGATCGTGAGACGCGACGACGCGCTTCAGAGCTGCGTGATGTCGGCGTGAGGTAGAACTGACTCGGTCGGCACGGGCGGCGGCACCGTCGAAAGCCACCAGCCCTCACCGGCGAACCAGCACGTCTCGTCCGGCGCGCCCTCTCTGCGCAGCGATTGCACGCTGTCCCATTTTCCGGCAAACGCCTCGGCCAGCCGCCGGGCGGCATCGGCATCCTGCAATCCCGCGCAACCGATGAACTGGGCGCGGCCGAGGAATTTCGCCGGCCAGATCGCGCCCTGATCCGGACGCGTGATCATCAACATGCCACCGAGCATGCCCTCCGGCGCGAGCGGAAACACCAGCCGTCCGCCAGGCTGCAGCGCGTCGAGCCATTGCGGGGCCGGCTGGGCGGCACCCGCGCAAACATAGATCACGTCCGCAGCAGGCAGGTCGGACGCGATGCCCGAACGTTGGCGCACATCGACGTGAGCGAGATCCTTCAGATTGTCGCGCGCAAGTCCCGCCAGACGTTCGTCGATCTCGTAGGCGTGGACGTGGCCGCGAGGTCCGACGAGATGCGCGAGGATCGCGGTGTAGTAGCCGCTGCCGGCGCCGATCTGGATCGCCGTCTCGCCCTCCCGCACACCACAGCCGCCGAGCCAGTAGGCGTGCGCGCCGGGCATTCCGATATTGAGGCCGCGCGATGGATCCAGCGCCAGAAGCGCGTTCTGATAGAGGAAGGCCGGATCATCGTCGGGCGTCACGACATAGGGATGGCCGCCGAGGCCGATCGACCACGGCCCGGGTCCGGCGAAGGGCTCGCGCCTGACGGTCCGAAAGGCCTGCTCGATGCGCGGATCCGTCGTCCTGGCCGCAGCGCAGATCAACTGCGCATAGAACGGGCGATATTTTGCCGAACGATCTTCCATGTCGCCTCCCGGGGAGCGCAAGCGAGGCTAGCACAACGCTCGCGAGAACCGGAAGCAGGGTGCGGTCCGTGTCAATGCGACGACTTGCCGGCAGCACGGACCGCCGCCGAACGCCGCTCGGCCTTTCTCCCGACGAGATCGCGTCCGATCGGCCGCGCGGGTTCGCTCCGCAGCACCAGCGAGGTCGTCACGGTGCCGAAGCCCGCGATGCGATCCACGATCGTCTCGAGATCTTCCGGCGCGGGCACCAGCACCTTGAGCACGAAGCAGTCGTCGCCGGTGACGCGATGGACCTCGATGATGTGGGGAATCTCGCTGAACCGCTTCAGGCAGGTCTTGATGTGCTCATGCGAGGTGCGCAGGCGCACCAGCGCCATCAGGCCGAGCCCGAGCGCGCGCGGGTTGATCCTCGCGCCATAGCCTTCGATGATGCCCGCTTCCTCGAGCCGCTTGACGCGTTCGGAGATCGCCGGCTGGGACAGCCCGACGGCGCGGCCGAGTTCGGACAGCGGCACGCGCGCATTGACCTGCAGCGCCTCGATGATCTTCAGATCCTTGGCGTCGATGCTTCCGAAACGATCCAAGACAATTCTCCCTTCCGCCTTGAGATCATCGGCCGATGATCGATTCCGCCGATGACTTGCCATGTGATGCACGACCAGCATCGGCCACACTGTGACGTCACCTCGGATATCACGGGACGTTCATGCACGACATCATCACATTGCCCGGGCTCGGCGGCTCCGGAGACACTCATTGGCAGACGCTGTGGGAGCGCACCGAGCCGCGCCTCACGCGATTTCAGCCGGCGAGCTGGGACCGGCCCGACCTCGACGACTGGGAGCAAGCTCTCGAGCGCGCGGTCGCGCGCTGCGCCAGGCCACCGGTCCTGGTCGCCCACAGCCTCGCGTGCCTGCTGGTGGCGCATTGGGCCGCGCGCTCCGCATCCGCGATTGCCGGTGCCTTCCTCGTCGCCGTGCCCGATCCGGATGGCGACAATTTTCCCGCGGAAGCCATGGCGTTCAAGCCGGTGCCGGACCGCGCATTGCGCTTTGCATCGCTGATCATCGCCAGCACGAATGATCCCTATGGCACGCTCGACGTGACGCAGCGACAGGCGCGCGACTGGCGGTCCGGCCTGATCGTGGCGGGCGCACTCGGCCACATCAATGCCGCTAGCGGGCTCGGTGACTGGCCGCAAGGACGCGCATTGCTGGAGGCTTTTCGCGCGGGTCTTCCGAGGTGACGACGAAACAGAGGGCGTCGGTCAGCGCGCGCCCTTGCCGAGCGCGCGCGCCGCGACAGCGGCGAGCCGGGGATGGCGGCGCAGGCGCTGCGCGGCGTGGTCACGCCATGCGAAAGGCGCGCCGCGCCAGGACAGCGCGACGCTGACATCGGTCAGCGGCACCTGCTCGGCGCCGAGCCGGCGCTTGTAATCCTGATTGCCGATGCTGAGATCGAAGCGGCGCACGCCCTGTGCATGCAGCGCCGCCATGGTGCGCTCGGTGACGAGCAGCCCGGGCGAACAGCTCGACCATGCATCGCCGGCGTGGCTGATGCGCAGGAGGAAATAGGTCGCCCCGAACCTGACGCCCAGCGTGGTGGCGACGACAGCCTCGTCGCACACCAGCGCCGACACGATGGCATAACCGTCCGCGACGCCCTGGCGGGCAACCTCGCGATAGAAGCGCGCGTGGATCTCGTCGTTGAGGATGAAGCGCGAGCCGAGCTTTTGCATGCGCGCCTGCTGCTGGACATCCATCACGTCGAGCAGCTCGCCGGCGCGTGCGACATCCGTCGCGATCTCGAACCGCGCGCCTTCATGGCGGCTGAACACGCGCCAGCAGCGCGGCATCTGCATGCGCTTGATCGAGGTTTGATAGGCTTCATAGTCGTCGCCCATCAGCACGAGATTGCCGTTGACCGAGCAGGAGCCTGTACGGCCAAGCGAGACCAGCGGGTTCGGCTTGCCCCCGACCTGAGCCGGCATCTTCTTCAGGCGCAGCAGGTCGAAGCCGTCAGGCAAAGCGCGCAAGGCATCGACCAGCGCAGCGCTGATCGCGCGCGCATCGGCACCATCCAGCGCGGCATCGCATGCCAGGACCGGCGCGTTGTTGTCGGAGACGCCGAGATCGGCGAACTCGACGATGCGGACGCCGCGCCTGACATGGCTGATCATCGGCACGAGTGCGATGTCCTTGCCGGTCGCCGCATCCGAGATCACGGCGATCAGCGGCGCAAATTCACTGAATGCCTCGTACCAGGCGCCGAGCCAGTAACCATGCTGGAAAGCGGTGCGATGGCCCGTGTTCAGGCGCGCGGCAGCCTGCCGCCAGTCACGCAGGAAATCGACCGCGATTCCCCTCGTGCTGGACACAAGACCATCTGGCTGCTCGACGCTGAGAAACGTCATCCCCGGGACATACGATTACTGAGTGTTTCCAGATAGATTATGTTTTGTCGCAGACCACAAGCGACGTCGCGGCTTATCGTTAAGCCAGTGCCACCATCGCACGCCGTGGCTGCGACAAGCTGTCAATGCGGGGGTTCCGTCTGCGCGACGCATTGGAACCTCGCAAGGAAGTGCAGGCCCGCCACCGCGAGGGCGAACATGAACCAGATCGGATTCTGCCGATCGAGCAGGAAAGTCTCGGTCGCGCCATAGTACAGGCCGAACAGCCAGACAGTCAGGAACAGCTTTGCCAGCGCGCTGCTGCGATTGTGAGCCTGGGCGGATTGGAAATTGCCGAGCGGCGCCAGCACGAAGACCAGGACCACCAGCGCCAGCCCCGGCAGGCCGATGGTGACCGCGAGGTCGAGATAGCTGTTGTGGCTGTGCGCGGCCGACGTCGCCCATTCGGAACCCTGCGCGGTCTGCCGCGCCGAGACATCATCCCAGAACGCCGCGTAGCCGTGACCGATGACCGGCTTCTCGGCGACGGCCGCGAGCGCAAACTCCCAGATAGCGGAACGGCCGGTGAAGGTGGGATCGAGCGGAAGCAGCCGCGTCATGGCGCCCAGCGAGGGGCTGAGCACGCTGCCGACCGTCAGCAGGTTCATCGCGATCAACGGCACGAAGCAGATCAGCCGCTTCAGCCACAGGCTGCGCGTGACATAGACCAGCGATGCCAGCGCGTAGATCGCAAGGCACAGCACCGACGAGGTCTTGCCGCCGGTGAAGACCAGGAAGATGCCGGCGAGGACCGCGATCACCGGCCCCATCACGATGGACCCGACGGCCGACAGGTAGATGCCGACATAGACCAGGATGGTCATGACAGGCGAGGCGACGTTCTTGTGGCCGAAGCTGCCGCGCCAGTCGCCGGCGAGTTGCGGCTCGGTGACGTCGAGCGCGGTGTGGATCGAATATTGCGGGGCGAGGACGACGCCGAGATAGCACAGCGTGAGCAGCACGAGCGCGGCGGCGCCGAGACACAGATTGAAGCTGCGCTGCGTCGGCGGCAGCAGCGGCAGCAGGACGGCGAGAGACGTCACGCTGGCCGCGAGCACGAAACGCTGGATCGAAACGCCGCGGCTCTCGGAGAAGGCGATGTTGATCAGCAGCCAGCCGACGAGGCACAGATGCAGCGGCGTCACCAAGCTCTTCAGCGCGGGCGCATCCGTGGCCGCGACGAGCAGCATCGCGACCGCGGCCAAAAGACCCCAGGAGACGTAAGTCAGCGCCATTCGTCCGGCGACCACGGTCGTCGCAGCCTCGCTGCGCAGGTCGGGGAAGGGATCGAGCGTCACCAGGACGAGAATGAGAGCCGCGGTCGCGACGAGACAGCGCGCCGCCCGCACGGCATTCAGCCCGGCAAGGCCGCCGTGCAAGATGTGGCCGAGCGACGGGGCCTCGACGTCGGTGGTGTCAGCGGCGCTGCGATCCATGGCTCGATCGGGATACGGAAGCCTCACGTCCTACCCCATCGCCGTTAACCGTTCGTCAACCAGCGCGCAGGCTCTGCACGTGCACGCTCTGTCGCACCTTCCATATTTCCTGCAGGCTCGATGTCGGCCGCTTAAGGTTATTTGGCGAAAGCAGCAACCGCGCGGCCCTTGCCCGCATCGATCTGCGGGCAATGCGAGTATCATCGCCGCGAATTCTCGATCGTCTGGTTCAGCCAGCTCGCCAGATGCGCCGCAGTTAACAAATCATTAAAGACGGGCCGCAGCTTGATTACCGCCGAAGACATTCTCGAATTGCCGGCCTCCGCTCGCGTCGCGACGCCAGTGCGTCCGCCGCTGCAGGTCGGCTCGACCCACTCGGTGTCCGTCGTCATTCCCGCCAAGAACGTTGCCGCCTATATCGGCGAAACCCTCGCCAGCGCGCTGGCACAGAGCGAGGTGAGCGAAGTCATCGTCGTGGACGACGGCTCGACCGACGAGACGGTCGCGATCGTTGGCGCCATCCGGGACCCCAGACTTTACCTGATGTCCAACGATTCCGCCGGCGTGTCGGCGGCGCGCAATCTCGGCGCGCGGCATGCAGGCGGCGAGTGGCTGCTGTTCCTCGATGCCGATGACCGCCTGCGCCCCGGTGCGGTGGCCGCGCTGCTCGCAACGGCGCGCGAGGCGCCGCGCGCGGTGCTGGTCTACGGCGACTACAATACGATCGACAGCGAAGGACGGCAGATCGGACGGCGCGACCTGTTGAAGGGACGACGCAAGCCATCCGGCGACGTGCTGGCGCGGCTCGCCAGCGGCAACTTCATCGTCAATGGCGGCATCGCGCTGGCACGTGCCGAAGCCTTCCGCGCCATCGGCGGCTTCGACACCTCCCTCAGATATTGCGAGGATTGGCACTGCTGGTGCCGCCTTGCCGCGATCGGCGAATTCGAGTTCGCCCCGAAGCTTTTGCTCGACTATCGCCTGCACACCGCCAACACCATGAACGCGGCAGTGCGGACGCCGAAGGATTTCTTCCCGGCGATCGCCCGGGTGTTCGACGACGGCCTGATCATGGCGCGACTGCCTGCGGGCACGGCAGCCGGACTGCGCCAAGCCGCCGAGATCCATCTCGTCACCTATTCGGCGATGCAGGCCGTGCGCTTCGGCCGGTATCGCCAGGCCATCGGCTATCTCTGGATGGTCGCCCAGCGCTCGCTCAAGGCGTTGCCGCGCGCGACCGCGAGGACGGCGCTCGCCCGCTTCGGCATCTAAGCCGAATCCGCAGCGTCAGGACTTGATCTTCGAGGCTTCATAGGGCTTCGGCGCGAAACCGAACGCTGCGAGCATGGAGCCGAGCGCGACAAGCGCGGGATGCATCGCAACCACCGCTTTCGACGTCACGAGCAGCCGGGCGGACCGGATCAGCGAGAGCGGCAGCCGTCCGAGCATCTGGGCAAACACCCCTGCCCGCGCGCCGGCACTCCGCGCCGCCTTGTACTGCACGCGATAATTGATCGCGCCGATGCGGAGGCCGCGCTTGGCGATCCAGCCGAGGCTGGTGCGATTTTGCGGCACGGTCTCGGTGATGACCGCCTCCGCGGTCCAGTGGAACGTCATGCCGGCATCGCGGCACCGCACGAAGAAATCGCAATCGCCGCCGCCGAGGAAATTAAAGCGCAGGTCGAAGGCGGGACGCTCGAACCGTTCGAACACCGCGCGCGTGATCAGGCAGTTACCACAGCCGTAGATCAGCGGCACCGCGCCGCTGTAGTCGTAGGCGGGGCAGAAGGCGGGATGGCGCGCCAGCCAGGGCTTGCTGTCGTCATCGAAGACCGGCAGCACCGGGCCGCCGACCACGTCGGCGCCGGTCGCATCCGCGGTCCGCACCATCAGCTCCAGCCAGTCCGGCGAGGCGATCTCGTCGTCATCGATCATCAGGAAGCGCGTTGCGGCGGGAAACAGCGCCTGCGCGGTCTCGAACGCGGCGTTGATCGCCTGGCAATTGCCCTGCCGCCGCTCGACGAGGCAGATGCCCTGCAATCTGCCGTCGGCGAGATATTCCGCGGCGACCGGCGCGCTCTCGCGGCGGACGGCATCATTCTCGACCATGACGACGGCAAAGGAGCGCGGGGTGCGCTGGCTCGCGAGCGAGTCCAGCGTCAGCCGCAGATGCTCCGGGCGGCGGAAACAGGGAATGCAGACGACGATGCCGACCGACAGGTCGATGACGCGCGAACTCGCCGCGATCTCCCGGTTGGGATCGCGCACGGCATCCGAGATGCGCGTGGCGGACAGGTCTGTCGGGATCAATGTCATGACGTATTAGATGTCCGAGATAGATTGAAAAAGCCCTGCTTCGATCGCGCAGAAGACCCGTGCCGTCCCGCAGCGACACATCGCCCCGAGACAGATGCGTCCCAGAATGGACGGCTGCCTGAGAGGCATCCTCCGGCCGAAACCGCCGATCTCCCGATATCCGCGCGCTTAACCGAGTTTGCGTGCTTCTGCCGCGAAATCATGCGCGCATGTTACTGCAATTCGTGGTCCGCAGCGCCGAGAGCGGCCCAACATGAACGATGCCGTAGTTAACGCCGGTGCGTATTAACCCGGCCGTAAGCACCGCGACCGGTGAAGCGGCGCGGCATCAGATTTGCTCTTCGGGCATGCGAGATTTTTCCTGTAAATTTGAGTCGAACAAGCGCGGTCAGAGAAAAATGAACAAGCCAGCCACGATCGATTTCGCGACAGCCACGGCGATCGACATCCCCGCTGCCGCAGCACCCATTCAGGCACTGCACGATCTCGTCCCCGGCGAAGCCCGCGACAGTCTGCTTGCCGTTCATGAGTTGCTGCGCCGCGAACTGCCGCAGGGCCGGCTCGCCGTCTACGAAGCCGGCGGGGGCTCGTGCAGCGTCCTGCCGCCGGAATTGCTGAGCCGCAGCAGGGTCACCGTCGTCGACATCGACGAAGACCAGGTCCGCAACAACACCTACGCGGACGAGGCGATCCTCGGCGACGTGCAGACCTACAATTTCGGCAAGGAAAGCTTCGATCTCGTGATCTGCTACAACGTGATCGAGCATCTGCCCCATGTCGATGCCGCGCTGCTGAACTTCCGCAGCGCGCTCAGGCGCGGCGGCATGATCCTGATCGGCGCGCCCAATCCGCGCTCGCTGTCCGGCGTCGTCACCAAATACTCGCCGCACTGGTTTCACGTCTGGTTCTACCGGCACATCCGCGGCATCAAGGACGCCGGCCTGCCCGGCGAGCCGCCGTTCCCGACCTTCTTCCATCCGCTGGTCACGCTGCCCCGGCTCGAGGCATTCGCGGCCGCGAACGGCCTCGAGATGACCTACCGCCGTGAGGTCGAGAGTCCGCGCTATCCGGAGATGCGCCGGCGCAAGCCGCTGTTCGCCGCTCTGGTCGATGCCGGCGCCGCCGTGCTGAACGCCGTGCTTCCGCGCGACACCGATGTCCGCCGCGGCGACTATCACGTCATCCTCAGGAAAAGCTGATTGCCATGGCCTGCGCGCGGCACATCGCAGGATGCGCGAAGCCTCGCGGCCATGCTGCGCGCGGTAACGAACCGTTAATCAACAGGGGCACCCGGCATAGGCGTCGCGACGACGCGCCGGACAACGGCATGCGTTTAAACGCTTTGTTTGCCATTTCGGTGAATAGTCCCTCAATGAGTATGGTTAATTTTCCCTGTTGCGTTGATTGGGCACCTATATCCCAGGTGCGTGGCGTAAAGCGAAGAGTAACCCCTCAGCCCGCGGCCGTTGGAATGAAAGCTGGGGACCATGCTGGACTATAACCAGCCGATCGATCGGGCGAGACCAGAGGCCCCGCAACAGCGGCCTCAGGCCGGCTTCAGCGTGCTCGAACTCGTCAACCTGCTCTGGCGGCGGAAGATCGCGATCGCCGCGGCCGCGCTGCTCGGTGCCACACTCGCCGTCACCGTCGGCAAGAGCCTGACGCCCCGCTACACCGCCACCGCCCAGCTCCTGGTCGATCCGCGCGAGCTCCAGCTCGTCGACCGCGAGCTCACGCCGCGCGCGCAGGACGTCTCCGGCATGTCGATGGTGGTGGAGAGCCAGGCGCGCCTGATCACCTCCAACAGCGTGCTGCTGCAGGTGATCCAGCAGGCGGACCTCGACAAGGATCCCGAATTCGGCGGCGGCGGCGACGCCAGGACGCTGATGTCGTCGCTACTCGGCCTGATCGGCCTGCAGCCCCGCGCGCCCTCCGCTGCCGAAGCGAAGGAGGTGCAGCTCGCAGCTCTCGACGCCCTGAACAAGCACATCACCATCCGCAAGACCGAAAAGAGCTTCATCGTCGATATCGAGGTCTGGTCGACCGATCCGGCCAAGGCGGCGATGCTCGCCAATACGCTGACCAACGTCTACCTCACCGAATCCCGCAACTCGCAGGCTTCGGCCGCACGGCGCGCCACCACCGACCTCTCCGGCCGCCTGAAGGAGCTGCGCGAGCGGCTGCGCAATGCCGAGACCGCGCTCGCCACCTACAAGGCCCAGAACAATTTCGTCGGCACCCAGGACTCGCTGATCAGCGACCAGCAGCTCTCCGCCAGCAATCAGCGCCTGTCCGCGGCCCGCGCCGCGACGATGGACGCGCAGGCACGGCTCGACCAGATCGAGGCGAGCCGGCGCACGGCGGCCGATGCGGGCGCGAATCCTGAAGTGCTGCAATCGCCGACCATCGCCAACCTGCGCGCGCAATATGCCGATGCCCGCAAGAAATACGCCGAGCAGGCCGGCGAGCTCGGCCCGCGCCATCCGGCGCTGCGGCAGACCGAGAAGCAGGTCGAGGATCTCAAGCGCACCATCAACGAGGAGATCGATCGTTTCGCCCAGTCCGCCAAGAACGATCTGACACGCGCCCGCGATTTCGAGGCCTCGCTCAACCGGGCGCTCGAAGCGCAGAAGCGGCAAAGCGTGCAGCTCAGCCAGGCCGCCGTCCGGCTGCGCGAGCTCGAGCGCGAGGCCGATGCCAGTCGCGACGTCTATCAATCCTTCCTCAAGCGCTCGCGCGAGACCGAGGAGCAGGAGACGCTAAACACCTCGGCGGCCCGCGTCATCGGCGAAGCGACGGTCCCGCAGCGGCGCTCGTTCCCGCCCGCGATGAGCCTGTTCGCCATGATCGGCTTCATCTTCGGCGCACTCGCCGCATCGGGCTGGTTCGTCGTCGCCGAGCTGCTGTCTGCCGGCGCGGCCGCGCCGGCACCTGCACCCGCCCGCCGTGAGCGCACACCCGCACCGCAGGTTCCGCGCGCGCCCGAGCCCGCGCGGGCCGGCGAGATCCCGCAACCACAGCCGCAGCCGGTTTCGCGTGCCCCTGATGTCGCGCAGCCCCTGCCGGAAATTGCCGCACCGCCGCTGCAGCCCGCCGCGGCCGAACGCCCCCTGATCGAAAAGCCGCTGATCGCGCGCCTGCAGGAGGCCGACGTCATCCACACGCTCGGCGCCATTCTCGCCACCGGCGGCGGTGTCGACCTGACCCGGTTGGGCTGGCCGACGCTGCGACCGGGCTTTCCCCTGACCAGCCTGCTCAACGCCTGGCGCGACATGCGCGCGGCCGTGGCCCGGCGCGGCGGCGGCAAGGCGATGCCGGTCGTCGCGCTCGTCGGCGGCGGCGAGACCACGGGTCGCAGCGTGACCGCGCTGAATTTCGCGCTCGCGGCTGCGCGCGACGGCATCCGCGTGCTGATGATCGATGCCGATCACCTGGCGCATTCGCTCTCGAACAAGGTCAACCGCAACGGCAAGAGCGAGCCGAGCAGGCTCGGCTGGCTCTCGAACGGCAGCAAGACCGCGCGCGAGATCAGGACGGTCAACGGCATTTCGGTCCTTCCGGCCGCCGACGGCGATGCCGGCAAGGCGACTGAAGCCATCCGCAAGGCGATTGCGCAGGCGCGCTCCGCCGGCGGCTACGACCTCGTGATCCTCGACGGCCCGGTGACGCCGCTCACCGCCGGCAGCCGCAAGCTGCTCGACGACGTCGACGCGCTGGTGGCGGTGCTGCCGACCAGCCTCGACATCAACGACGGCCTGGAAGAGATTTTGAGCACGCTCGGCCGCGCCGAGCGCAAGCTCGTCGGCGTGGTGCTCGACGAGCTCACTCCCGCAACCCAAGCGCGCCAGCGAGGCAGACAATATGCTTGAGCGCCGCATCAATCTGGACGGCCGGGCCGCAACCGCGGAGGTGCCGCGCACCACCGTCGGAGGCCTTCGCATGGCCGCACTCGACCTGGAAGCAACCGCCGATTTCATGATCGAGGCGACCGATCCGCAGCATCGCATCGGCCGTCCGCTGTACCTGACCTCCGCCAATGGCGAGGTGCTGGCGCGCTGCTCGACCGAGCCGCAGACCGAGCGCCTGTTCCGCGCCGCCGACCTGATCAACGCCGACGGCCAACCGCTGGTGGCGGCCTCGAAGCTGCAATCCTGGTTTCCGCTGCCCGAGCGCGTCGCGACGACCGACCTGTTCCACGTCGTCGCCCGCAAGGCCGAAGCGGTCGGCCGAACCTTCTACATGTTCGGCGCCAGCGAGGCCGAGAACGCCACGGCGGTCGAGAACGTCCGCAAGCTGTATCCGAACCTGAAGATCGTCGGCCATAGCCACGGCTATCTGCGCGGTGATGCGCTGCGCGCGAAGATCGAGGAGATCAACGCGCTCGCGCCCGATTATCTCTGGGTCGCGCTCGGCGTGCCCAGCGAGCAGGCCTTCGTCGAGGAATATACGCCGCATCTGACCAATGTCGGCGTCATCAAGACATCCGGGGGCCTGTTCAACTTCCTGTCGGGCAGCCGCTCGCGTGCCCCGGAATGGATGCAGAAGGTCGGGCTCGAATGGGCCTGGCGCACCTGGCTGGAGCCGCGCCGCCTGTTCTGGCGCTATTTGACCACCAACCCCCGTGCGCTCTATCTTCTGTTCCGCCGCAAGCGGCCCTTCAATCGCTGAGAGAGGCCGGGTTAAGGACATGACCGACCGACCGATCGTCCTCGTCACGGGAGGCGCGGGTTACATCGGTTCGCACGCGTGCCGCGCGCTGACCGCTGCCGGTTACCAGCCGATCGTTTTCGACAATCTCTCGACGGGCCATCACAGCTTCGTTGCCGGGGAGCTGGTGACGGCCGATCTGCTCGACGGCGCGGCGCTCGCGCGCGTCTTCGCCGAGCGCAAGATCACGGCGGTGATGCATTTCGCCGCCGCCAGCCTTGTCGGCGAGTCCATGACCGACCCGCAGAAATACTACATCAACAACGTGCAGGGCACGCTGTCGCTGCTGCAGGCGATGCGCGCCGCCGGCTGCCAGCGCATCGTGTTCTCCTCGACCGGCGCCGTCTACGGCAACGCCGATTCGAAGGAGCTGCCGGAAGACTTCCCGTGCGCGCCGATCAATCCGTACGGCGCCTCGAAGTGGATGATCGAGCGCATCCTCGCCGATTATCGCGGAGCCTACGGCTTCGGCGCGTTCTGCCTGCGCTATTTCAATGCCAGCGGCGCCGATCCCGCCGGCGGCATCGGCGAATTGCGCGACAACGAGACCCACCTCATTCCGCGCGCCATGATGGCGCTGCAGGGCCATGTCGACTTCGCGGTGTTCGGCGACGATTACGACACGCCCGACGGCACCGCGATCCGCGACTACGTCCACGTCACCGACCTTGCCGCCGCGCATGTCGCGGCGCTCAAGCTGCTGGAAACCGGACATGCGGGCGGCAGCTTCAATCTCGGCACCGGCGCTGGCTTCTCTGTGCGCGAGATCCTCGACGCCATCAGGCAGGAGACCGGGCGCGAGGTGCCGCACACGGTCAAGCCGCGTCGTCCCGGCGATCCCACTTACCTGGTCGCCAATCCGTCTGCTGCGCGAAAAGTGCTGAACTTCGTGCCGCGTCATTCCGATCTCGCGACTGTGATCCGCACCGCCTGGGCATGGCATCAGAAGGCCCATCCGCGCAAAGCGCGTTAAGCACGGTCCATTAAGCAACCGTAACATCCGCACCTTGCCCGCCCTGCCTGCGAACGGCTAGAATGGGGACTCGCTGCCGCCGCTGGCGTATCGCCAACGGCCGCATCCTTGGGCATGGCCGACGATGAGGTCGGCATGCGCGGCTCGGCCGATGTGGCACGAGCCTGTTTTCCAGATGTGAAGACCACAATCGAATCCACACGCCACTGTGATCAGGCGCGGATTCTCGGGAGTATCGACCGCATGCATCAGGCTGCACGCCTGGAGTTCGAGCGCGTGATGGAAGAGTTCGTCCGCTGGCATGTCGTGCCCGAGGACGAGCGTTCGCCCGCGCCTGCCTGGTGGTGGGGACCGGCCATGGCGGTGGTCGACGATCAGGAGACGATGAGCCAGGCCTCCTGTGCCGAGCTCGGCTTGAACGAGGGTGCGAGTTTCGCCGACGGTGCGCGCACGATCCTGGCGCTGTTCGTCGAGCAGACATCGCTGACCGGCCCGCAGGATTTTCCGAGCATCGCGGAAGGCGCCGATCACGACGTCCGCGAGCTGCACCCGCAGCCGCTAGATGACAGCGCGTTTCAGCCTTAGTGCGGCAGCTTCAGTGGCGACCGGATCCGGTTCGGGCTGGAGCGGCGGCGCAACCGGCAGCACCATCGGCCGCAGCAGCTCGGCCATCTGCTTGGCCGGCAGCGGCTTTGCGATCAGGAAGCCCTGCATCTCGTCGCAGCCATGGGTACGCAGGAACGCCTCCTGCTCGGCATTCTCGACGCCTTCGGCGACTACGGTCATGCCGAGCGCCTTGCCCATGCTGATGATTGCCTGCGCAATCGCCTGATCCTCGGAATCCTGCGGCAGGTCGCGCACGAAGGAGCGATCGATCTTGATGGTGTCGATCGGGAAGTGCTTCATCAGCGACATCGACGAATAGCCGGTGCCGAAATCGTCGATGGCGAGGCGAATGCCGCGGCTCTGGATGGCGTCGAGCACCTTGAGCGCGCGTCCGACGTTGCGCATCATCATGCTCTCGGTGACCTCGAGCTGGAGCAGCACCGGCGACATGCCGGAGGCGGCAAGCGCCTCGTCGACGTCCTGCAGCAGATGCTCGTCAGCAAACTGCCGCGGCGACAGGTTGACTGCCATCGACAGCGGCAGCAAGCCGCGTCGCTGCCAGGTCATCGCTTGCGCGCAGGCTTCGTTCAGCACCCAGCGGCCGATCGGCACGATCAGACCCGTCTCCTCCGCGAGCGGAATGAACTGGGCCGGCGAGACGCTGCCGAGCTCGGGATGGGTCCAGCGCAGCAGCGCTTCCACGCCGGTGATCTGGCCGGTCTCCATGTCCACCTTGGGCTGGTAGTTGAGCGTGAACTGCTCGCGCTCCAGCGCCCGGCGCAGCGCGCTTTCCAGCGACAGCCGCTCGATCGACTGGGTCTTCACCTCCTTGGAGAAGAAGCGATAGCCGTTCTTGCCGTCCTCCTTGGCGAGATACATCGCCATGTCGGCGTTCTTGGTCAGCGTCTGCGCATCGGAGCCGTTGGCCGGATACATCGCGATGCCGATCGAGGCCGTGGTATGGCACTCGTGGCCGGCCAGCTCCATGGGCTCGGCGAGCGCCGCGAGCAGCCCGGTCGCGATGCGCTGGACGTCGTCGATCTCGCCGCACTGGTCGAGGATGACGACGAACTCGTCGCCGCCGAGCCGCGCCACCACGTCGCTGGCCCGCAGCGCGCCGCGCAGGCGACTCGCCACTTCAAGCAGGAGCAGATCGCCGGCTTCGTGGCCGAGCGAATCGTTGATGACCTTGAAGCGGTCGAGGTCGATGAACAGCAGCGCAAAACGATGATCATGGCGCTGCGCGGTGTCGATCGCCGCGCGCAGCAGCCCGTTGAAGGTCTCGCGGTTCGGCAAATCGGTCAGGCTGTCGTGCGAGGCGAGATACTCGATCCGCTCGTCCGCCTGGTTCTTGGCATCGGCGCGGTCGAAGTTCTCCATCGCAAAGGAGACATTGTCGGCGAGGCGCTGCAACAGCTCGACGAACTCCGCCGTGAAGGTGGCCGGCTCGGTCGACATGTAGATCATGACGCCGACGGCCTGGTCGTGCGCGATCAGCGGGAAGGCCGCGCCCGACCGCGCGCCGTCGCCGCGCACGACGGCGTGGAAGGCACGGACGCGATCGTCGTTGAGATAATCGTTGCTGATGCAGGGCTGGCGCGTGCGGAACGCCGTGCCGCTCATGCCGCGCCCTTCGGGGCGCTCCGGGTCGATGGAGAGACGGACGTTGCGCGTGGTTTCGGCGGACGGGCCGGCCGCAGCCACGATCTCGAGCTGGTCGCTGCCCGCCCTCGCCAGAGCGATGGTCGTCGAGGTGAACTTGGCGCCGTTCGAGGCGGCGAGGCAGACGAGGTCGAACAGCTCGGCGCGCGACTTCGCCCGCATGATCGCCTCGTTGGTGGCGCTCAGCGCCGCGAACATGCGCGTCAGGCGCTCCTTCTGCGCCTCGGTGCGGGCCTTTTCCTCGGCACGGTCGAAATTGTCGAGCGCGAACGAGACGTTCTCGGCAAGCCGCCCCAGCAATTGAATGAGGTCCTGCGTGAACACGCCTTCGTCCGGCGAGAGGAACAGCAATACGCCGACGGCCCCGCCGCCGTTGCTGAGCAGCGGGAAACAGGCGCCCGATCTCGTGCCTTGCGTGCGCGCGATCTGGTGCCAGTGCGCCGTACGGATGTCGGTGAGAAGGTCGTTGGCAACACACGGCGTGCGCGAGCGGAAGGAGGTGCCGGTCAGCCCGCGTCCCTCCGGATCGTCGGCGGAGGTGGAGAAGCGCCAATCCTTGATCTGGTAGCAGCTCTCGCCCTTGGTCATGGCGATGTCGAGATAGTGTCCCGTCGCATCCACCAGGGCGATGGTCGCGGAGGAGAAGGTGCCGCCGAGCACCGCGGCTTCGCACACCACCTCGAACAGCTCGTCGCGGGTCTTGACCCGCATGATCGCCTCGTTGGTCGCGCTCAGCGCCTCGAGCATGCCCCTGAGGCGATTGCGCTGCATCTCGGCCCTGGCCTTCGCCTCGGCGCGGTCGAAATTCGCGAGCGCAAAGGCGACGTTGGCCTGGAGCTTGCGCAGCAGCTCGACGAGCTCGTCGGTGAAGGTGCCGCACTCCGGAGAGTTGAACAGGAATACGCCCTCGACCCGGTCGCCGTTGAACAGCGGCAGCGCGGCGGAGGACGCGATGCCGTTGCGGCGGGCGCTGGCCTGCCAGGGCGCGATGCGGTCGTCGGCGAGGACGTCGTTGCTGACGGCGGGCTGCCGCGTGCGGAACGCGGTGCCGGTCAGCCCGCGCCCCTCGGGCACCTGGTCGGAGGTGGAAAACTTGAAGTTACGGACCTGGTCGGCATTCGGTCCGTAGCTGGCGACCACGCGCAGCAGCTCGGCGCTCTGGTCCACCAGCGCGATACTGGCCGAAGTGAACTTGGCGCCCTTCGCCACCGCCTCGCAGACGAGCTCGAACAGCTCCGCGCGCGACCGCGCGCGCAGGATCGCTTCGTTGGTGGCGCTGAGCGCCGCGTACATGCGCGCCAGCCGTTCTTCCTCGGCCGCGATCCTGGCCTTGTCGGCCTCGCGGTCGAAATTCTCGATGGCGAACGAGACGTTCTCCGCCATGCGCACCAGCAGCGCGACGATCTCCTCGTCCTTGGCCCAGGAGCGGCTGATGAAGAACAACAGCACGCCGACGCTCTCGCCGTGCTTGATCAGCGGCGCGACCACGCAGGCGGCGACGCCGGTGTTGACGTTGGCCTGCTCCCAGGGCGAGCCCTTGGTGCGGCTGGCGAGATCGTCCTCGACGATGGCTTTCTGCGTCCGGAAGACCTGCCCGGAGATGCCCTTGCCGAAAGGATTGTCCGGATCGACCGAATAGCGCGCCTGGGTGACGAGGTCGAGGTTCTGCCCGGTGGCAGCGACAGGCTTCATCCAGTGCGAATCCGGCTCGCGGAGCAGCACGATGGTCGCCAGCGACTTGCCGCTGTGGACGGAGGCGTCACAGACGAGCTGGTACAGCTCCTGCTCGGTCTTGGCCCGCAGGATCGCTTCGTTGGTGGCGCTGATGGCGCCGAACATGCGGTTCAACCGCCGTGTCGCTCGGTCGCTGGTCTGCCGCGCGGTCTCGCGCGAAAAATTGTCCAGCGCATAGGAAATGTTCGCCGACATGCGCTCGAACAGCGACACCATCTGCTCGTTCAGCGAGTTGGCCTCGCTTCGCGTCACGTACAGCACGCCGACGCTCTTGCCGTTGCAGAGCAGCGGCAGTGCCGCGGCGGCACCGATATGGGCCTTCGTGGCGCCCGCGCGCCACGCCAGCGAGCGCGGATCGTTCAGGTAGTCGTTGCTGATGCACAGCTTCTGCTCGCGAAATGCCTCGCCGCCGACGCCCAATCCTTCCGGCTTGCCGGCGTCCGTCGTGATCTCGATCGCGCGCAGCCGCGGAATGTCGTCGCCGCAACCCGCCGCGAAGCGCAGCCGCCCGCCGTCCGGTCCCACCAGGAACACGGCCACGGCCAAAAAGTCCCCGCTCGAGAAGCCGGCGTCGCAGACCTTCTGGTACAGCTCGTCCGGCGACCTCGCGTAAAGAATCGCTTCATTGATGGCGCTCAACGCCGCAAAGGTGCGCGCGAGTGTCGTCGGCACGATCTTAACTCCCGGGCATTTCTGCCTATTTCTCCCGGTGCCGTTATGAACGGCCATCGCCTAAGTGGTCGTTATTGCCTGCTGCAAACCGTCGATCAAAGTGAACGAGCTGCGAACAAGCGGCGCTAAACCCCCGAAAATACCGCCGCACGGCACGAACCTTCGACCAAAGGCGTGTTCCGTTTACGAATTTGCAGCCCTGTATTGGTTTACGAGAGATTGATATCGCTCCCGCGCTTTGAGACGATGGCGCCCAACAAGCTGCCTGTGAAAAGGCACCAAGCCGGGGAAACGCCATGCCGCTCGTTAGGGCCGACCGCCTCACGCGCATCAGCGCCGCGCTGCTCCAGGCGGCCGGAGCTTCGGAGGAGGAGGCCGACGCCGTCGCGAGCGGCTGCGTCAACGCCAATCTCGCCGGTCATGATTCCCACGGCGTGATCGCCGTTCCCACCTATATTGACCGCATCAAGGCCGGCCACATCGTGCCAGGCGCCAAATGGACCATCGTCCAGGAATCGCCGACAACGACCGTGATCGACGGCCATTGGGGTTTTGGCTTCCACGTCAACGCCAGGGCGATGGCGCTGACGATCGAGAAGGCGAAGACGGCCAACGTCGCCGCCTGCACCGTGTTCCGGCAGAGCCATGTCGGCCGCCTCGCCGCCTATCCCTTGATGGCGATGCGCGAAGGCATGATCGGGATCGCAACGGCGGATTCCGGCCGCTCGCCCAAACACGTGGCACCGTTCGGCGGTAAGGACGCGCGGCTCGGCACCAATCCGATCTCGATCGCCGTGCCGTCCGATCTCGATACGCCGTTCTATCTGGACATGGCGACCTCGGCGGTCGCGGCCGGCAAGATCCAGCTCGCGGTCGCCCGGGGCGAGCAGATCCCGACGGGATGGATCATCGATGCCGACGGACGGCACACCACCGATCCCACGCAATATCGCAAGGGCGGCGCGCTGCTGCCGCTCGGCGGCACCGAGGGCTACAAGGGCAGCGGCCTCGCCGCCATGGTCGAGGTGCTCTGCGGTCTGCTCACCGGGCTCGGCTTCGGTGTCGAGCCGACGGGGCGGCACAATGACGGCTGCTTCATGGCCGTGTTCAACGTCGCCGCGTTCCGCCCGCTCAAGGAGTTCAAGCGCGAGGTCGCCGAGTTCGCGCACTATCTGAAATCGACGCCGCCCTCCGAGGGCAGCAAGGGCGTCTACTATCCCGGCGAGATCGAGGGCGTGCGCGAGCAGCAGCGCCTGCGCGACGGCATCGAGGTCGAGGACGCCACCTGGGACAAGCTGCGCACGCTGGCGCGCGAGTACCGGCTCGACACCGTCCTTGGTCTTGCCTGACGCTATCAGGAGAACAACAGCATGAATCGGCAGATGGTACTGGTCGGCTTCCTCCAGGCGCAGAATTGCACCAATTTGCCGAGCTCCTGGCGGCATCCGGACTCGCGCGATGATTCGATGTCGGCGGACTATTATCAGGAGATCGCCAAAATCCTCGAAGCCAGCAAATTCCACATGGCCTTCTTCGACGACCGCCTGGCGATGCCGGACCGCTACGGGAACGACCACGCGCACACCGTCGAATACGGCATTCGCTGCGTGAAGATGGACCCGCTGATCGTGCTGACCACGATGGGCATGGTGACCGACAAGCTCGGCCTTGGCGCGACCTGCTCGACCACCTATTACGAGCCGTTCGACGTCGCCCGCCGCTACGCGACGCTCGATCTGATGTCCGGCGGACGCGCAGGCTGGAACGTCGTCACCTCGCTCAATGACGGCGAAGCCCTCAACATGGGACGCGACTCCCATCCCGAGCATGATTCCCGCTACGACAAGGCCGACGAGTTCATGGAGGTCGTGCTCGGCCATTGGGACACCTGGGAGGACGGCGCGCTCATCATGGACAAGAAGACCGGCCGCTTTGCCGATCCCCACAAGGTGAAGCGGCTCGATCACAAGGGAGCGAACTTCAAGTCGCGCGGACCGTTCACCGTGCCGCGGTCGAGCCAAGGTCATCCCGTCATCATCCAGGCCGGCGCATCCGGCCGCGGCCAGCGCTTTGCCGGCCGCTGGGGTGAGGTGATCTTCACCGCCGCGCGCAATCTCGCCGCCGCCAAGGAAGGCTATGCGTCCGTCCGCAACGAGGCTGCGAAAGCCGGCCGCGATCCCGACCAGATGTTCCTCTGCAACCTGACGACGCCGGTCTGCGCCGCGACCAAGGCGGAGGCCGAGGACAAGATGGCGCTGATCAACAAGCTGCCGCTCGAGATCGACGCGCTGTCGCTGCTCGCCGAAGCGCTCAACTACGATTTCGCGTCCAAGGACCTCGACGAGCCGCTGACCACGGACGAGCTGAAGAGCATGCAGGGCATCCTTGGCATCCGCGACGGGGTGCTGAAGAACTCGGGCAAGAGCAATCCCAGCGCGCGCGACTTCGTCACCTTCTCCGGCCGCGGCCAGGTGCATGACGCCATGGTCGGCGGTCCCAAGGAGATCGCCGACAAGCTCGAGGAGATGTTCGTCGAACGCGGCTGCGACGGCTTTGTGATTGCCGCGACCTACGTGCCCGGCTCCTACAAGGACTTCGTGCAACATGTCGTGCCGGAATTGCAGCGGCGCGGCCTGTTCCAGAAGGACTATCGCGGCAAGACGCTGCGGGAAAATCTCGGGCTCAAGCGGCCGGCCGCCGGTGCCTGGAAGGTGCAGCCGCGCGATGCCGCGGAATAACGACGAGGGCAGATCATGCGCTGGCTGAAATTCACCGCCTCGGGAAAGACCTCCTGGGGAATCATCGAAGGCGACCAGGTCGTCGCGGTCGACGGCGATCCGTTCGATAAATGGCAGCGCGGCTCGCGCACGTGTTCCCTATCCGAGGTCAAGATCGAGCTGCCGCTGATCCCGCGCACCTTCTATTGCGTCGGGCTGAACTACCTCAAGCACCTGAAGGAGGCCGCCGACAAGGCCGGCACGGTGCCGGCCGTGCCCGACCGTCCCGAGATCGGCTATCGCGCCCAGAATGCGCTGATCGCCCATGACGAGGACGTCGTGATCCCGTCCTTCGCGACGGAGAAGATCCACTATGAGGGCGAGCTCGTCGTCGTCATCGGCAAGAAGGTGAAGCATCTCACCGAGGCCAACGCGATGGATTGCGTGTTCGGCTACACCATCGGCAACGACGTCAGCGAGCGCAGCTGGCAGAAGGCCGACCGCAGCCTGTGGCGCTCGAAGAATGCCGACACGTTCAAGCCGATGGGCCCGTGGATCGAGACCGAGGCTGACCTTGCGAAGATGGAAACGATCGTCCGGGTCAACGGCAAGGAGACCAACCGCTTCCACACCAACGATATGATCTTTGGCGTGGTCCCGTTCCTGGTCGAGCTGACCCGGTACTTTACGCTATGGCCGGGCGACGTGATCTGGATGGGAACGGACGGCGCCTCGCCCGACATCAAGCACGGCGATGTCGTGGAGATCGACATCACGGGTGTCGGGACGTTGCGGAACAGGTTCGTGCGGGAGGAGAGGTGATCCTCGTAGGATGGGTAGAGCGGAGCGAAACCCATCACCTCAGTCACAGAGGAAAGACTTCGATGGGTTTCGCTATCGCTCTACCCATCCTGCGAGAGCCGCTCAAAACGGCAGCGCCACGCCGGTCTTGATCTCCTTCAGCACCACGTTGCTGCGGACGTAGCGGATGCCGGGAATGCGGAACATGAACTCGTCGAGGAAGCGGTTGTAGGCCGCCATGTCCTGCACGACGACGCGCAGATGGTAGTCGGCATCGCCGGTGGTCGCGAAGCACTCCAGCACCTCGCGGCGCTTGGTGACGCTGGCCACGAACTCGTCGACGAACTTCGCATCGTGGCGCTCCAACGAGACGTGGAGGATGGCCGACATCGCGAAGCCCGCCTGCTCGCGCGCGACCAGCGCGGCATAGCCCTGGATGACGCCGCTCTCCTCCAGCGCGCGCACCCGGCGCCAGCAGGCCGAAGTGGACATGCCGACCTCGTCGGCCAGTTGCTGGTTGGTGGCGCGGCCGTCCTTCTGGAGGTGGGCCAGAATCCTGACATCGTGGTCTTCGATCATGAGCGCGCCCCAATTCGAGAGATTATACCGCAGACCGTTCATTTTTGCAAAAATCTACCGATTTCATGCCCTCAGCGGGATGAATAGGTAAGACTTACCAGCCGACCGGGCCTACCCTTCGCCAATCCGGCACCGTTGCCGCGCGAGGTCCGCCATGGACGCCATTCCGTCACTCGACACCTATGAGCTTTCCGACCGCTACGATCGCGAGGAGGGCCGCGTCTTCCTCACGGGCACACAGGCCATCGTCCGCATCGCCCTCGACCAGGCGAAGCGCGACCGCGCGAGCGGTCTCAACACCGCGGGCTTCATCTCGGGCTATCGCGGCTCGCCGCTCGGCGGCGTCGATCTCGAGCTGTGGCGCATCCAGGAACGCCTGAAGCGAGACCGCATCGAATTCCTCCCTGCAGTGAACGAGGATCTCGCGGCCACCGCCGTGCTTGGCTCGCAGCAGGTCGAGACGCAAGGCGAGCGCGAGGTCGATGGCGTGTTCGGCCTCTGGTACGGCAAGGGCCCCGGCATCGATCGCTCCGGCGACGCGCTCAAGCACGGCAATGCCTATGGCTCCTCGCCGCATGGCGGCGTGCTGGTGGTCGCCGGCGACGACCATGGCTGCGTCTCTTCCTCGATGCCGCACCAGTCCGACGTCGCCTTCATGAGCTGGTTCATGCCGACGCTGCACCCGGCCGATGTCGGCGAATATCTGGCGTTCGGCGAATATGGCTACGCGCTGAGCCGCTTCTCCGGCATGTGGGTCGGCTTCAAGGCGATCTCGGAGATCGTGGAATCAGGCGCGTCCGTCGCGCTGCAGCCGCCGCGCGCCTTCCGCACGCCCGACTTCACGCCGCCGCCCGGCGGGCTGCACTATCGCTGGCCGGATTTGCCGGGCCCGCAGATCGAGGAGCGGCTGGAGGCGAAGAAGCACGCGGTCTACGCCTTTGCGAAAGCCAATCCGATCGACCGCCACATCTACGACATCCCCGGCGCCACCTACGGCATTGTCACGACCGGCAAGGCCCATCTCGATCTGATGGAGGCGCTGCGGCTGATGGGCCTCGATGAAGCCGCCTGCCGAAGCATCGGCATCGACGTCTACAAGGTCGGCATGGTCTGGCCGTTGGCGCTGCACGATGCCATGGACTTCGTGAAAGGCAAGCGCGAGATCCTCGTGGTCGAGGAGAAGCGCGGCATCATCGAGAGCCAGTTCAAGGAATATTTCTACGACTATCCCGGCAGCAAGCCGGAGCGCATGGTCGGCAAGCACGACGAGCGAGGTGCAAGGCTGATCTCCTGGATCGGCGAATTGTCGCCGCGCGCGCTCGCATCCGTGCTGGCGCGCAGGCTCGATCCGATGTTTCCGGGACTCAATCTCGCTGCCCGCGCAGCGGCCTTGATGCCGGAGGCCGCGCGCACGATCAACGTCCCGGGCGCAACGCGCACGCCCTATTTCTGCTCGGGATGCCCGCACAACACATCGACAAAAGTGCCCGAGGGATCCAAGGCGCTGGCCGGCATCGGCTGTCATTTCATGGCGAGCTGGATGGACCGGGAGACCTCGTCGCTGATCCAGATGGGCGGCGAGGGTGTGAACTGGGCGGCCTCGTCGCGCTTTACCGGCCACAGGCACGTGTTCCAGAATCTCGGCGAAGGCACCTATTATCACTCCGGCTCGATGGCGATCCGGCAGGCGGTCGCAGCGAAAGCCAACATCACCTACAAGATCCTGTTCAACGATGCCGTCGCCATGACCGGCGGCCAGCCGGTCGACGGCCCGGTCAGCGTGCATGCCATCGCGCACAGCGTCCGCGCCGAAGGCGTGACACGCATCGCACTCGTCTCGGACGATCCCGCGCATTTCAGCCCGGCGGACCTGCCCAGCGGCGTCACCATCCATCCCCGCGAGGAGATGGATGCCGTGCAGCGCGAGCTGCGCGACATCCCCGGCGTCTCCGTCCTGATCTACCAGCAGACCTGCGCCACCGAGAAGCGGCGGCGGCGCAAGCGCGGACAGATGGCCGATCCGAAACGCTTTGCCTACATCAACGATCTCGTCTGCGAGGGCTGCGGCGACTGTTCTGTGGAATCCAACTGCCTCAGCGTCGAGCCGAAGGAGACGCCGTTCGGCCGCAAGCGGCAGATCAATCTGTCGACCTGCAACAAGGATTTCTCCTGTCTCAACGGCTTCTGCCCGAGTTTTGTCACGGTCGAAGGCGCGAGCCGCCGGAAGAAGAGCGCGAGCCAGATCGACGCGGTCGGCCGCGCGGCGATGCTCCCCCTGCCCTCACCCACGACGCTCGAGCGGCCCTACGATCTGCTGGTGACCGGCGTCGGCGGCACCGGTGTGATCACCGTCGGCGCGCTGATCGGCATGGCCGCGCATCTCGAACGCTTCGGCGTCTCGGTGCTGGACTTCACCGGCTTTGCACAGAAGTTCGGTCCGGTGCTCAGCTTCATCCGCCTGGCCGCGAGCCCCGAAGCACTGCATCAGGTCCGTATCGACCAGGGTGCGGCCGATGCGCTGATCGGCTGCGACCTCGTCGTCAGCTCCTCGCCAAAGGCGTCCGGCACTTACCGTCGCGGCACGCGCGCCGCCGTCAATACCGCGGAGATGCCGACCGGCGACGTCGTCCGCTTCCGCGACGCCGATCTCGCGTCGCCTGCCCGCCTGCGGGCGATCCGCCAGGTGATCGGCAACGACAATCTCGACACGATCAACGCCAATGCGCTGGCCGAACGCCTGCTGGGCGATGCCGTGTACGCCAACATCATCATGCTGGGCTTTGCCTGGCAGCGCGGCCTGGTCCCGGTCTCGCTGCAGGCGCTGCTGCGCGCGATCGAGCTGAACGGCGTCGCGGTCGAACGCAACAAGCAGGCCTTTGCCTGGGGCCGGATCGCCGCGGCCGATCCGGACTTTTTGCCGAAGGCGGAAGATGCGCGCGAAACCGAGACGCTCGACCAGCTCATCGCCCGTCGCGCCGAATTCCTCACGGCCTATCAGAACGAGGCCTATGCGGCACGCTACCGGGCAATGGTCGCAGGGGTCCGCAGTGCCGAAGCCGGCCTGAACAGCGAAGCGCTGACCGAGGCCGTCGCCCGCGCGCTGTTCAAGCTGATGGCCTACAAGGACGAGTACGAGGTGGCGCGCCTGCACATGCAGAGCGGGTTCCTCGACACGTTGAAGCGCGAATTCGAGGACGGCTTCCGCGTCCAGTATCACCTCGCTCCGCCGTTCCTGCCCTCAAAACCTGACGCCCGCGGCCGTCCCCGCAAGCGCGCGTTCGGCCAGTGGATCCAGTTGCCGCTTGCCATGCTCTCGCGTTTGAAGGGCTTGCGCGGAACGCCGTTCGATCCGTTCGGCTACACCGCGGAACGGCGCACGGAGCGGGAGCTGATCGCCTGGTATGAAGGGCTGATCGAACGCATGACCGGCAAGCTCGACGCAGCGCATCTGCCCAATCTCGTGGCGATCGCCAAGGGCCCGATGGAGATCCGCGGCTACGGGCCGGTGAAGGACGCTGCGATCGTGAAGGTGAAGGCCGACATCGACCGGCTGCTCGCCGAGCTCGACACGCCATCGCCGGCGAGGATGCGCGCCCACGGTTGACGCGACGGCGGCGAGGCTTCAGCCTCCGAGACCGAGGGGCGCCCTGATGGCCCCCTGCAATTCGGGTGACGCATCATGGATTTCGACCAGTTGACGCTGAGCGAGGCCGCTTCCGGCCTCCGCACCGGGACGTTCACAAGCACCACGCTCACCCGCGAAGCGATCGCGCGCGCCAAGGCCAACCCCGAGCTCAATGCCTTCGTCACCCTGGACGAGGCCGGCGCCTCGAAGGCCGCCGCGGCGTTCGACGCGGCGGGTGACAAGTCAAAACCGCTCGGCGGCGTGCCCATCGTGATCAAGGACAATATCGAGGTGGCCGGGCTGCCCTGCAGCGCCGGCACTCCGGCGCTGAAGGACTACGTTCCGAAAGCCGATGCGCCCGTTGCGGCAAAACTGCGCGCCGCCGGAGCAATCATCATCGGCAAGACCAGCATGCACGAGCTCGCCTTCGGCATCTCCGGCTACAACACCGCGTTCAAGACCGGCACCGAATACGGCGTGCGCAACGCCTATGATCGCACTTTGATCGCAGGCGGCTCGTCCTCGGGCACGGGCGCGGCGATCGGCGCGCGGATCGTCGCGGGCGGACTTGGCACCGACACCGGCGGATCGGTGCGGGTCCCCGCCGCGCTGAACGGATGCGCCTCACTGCGCCCGACCGTCGGCCGCTATCCGCAAGGCGGCATCGCGCCGATCTCGCACACCCGCGATACCGCGGGGCCAATGGCCGCGACCATGACGGATGTCGCACTGCTCGACCGCGTCATCGCAGGCGGCGATGCGATTGCGCCGGCCGACCTGCGCCAGGTCCGCATCGGCATCGCAAGATCGATGCTGATCGATCTCGATGCCGACACCGAGTCCGCGTTCCGCGACGCCGTCGAGAAGGTGAAGACGCAAGGCGTCATGGTGGTCGAGATCGAGATGCCTCAACTGGCCGAGCTCGACGGCCAGGTCAGTTTTCCGATTGCGCTGTATGAGGCGTATGACGATCTGGTCGCCTATCTCAAGCACACGGGCACCGGCCTCACCATCGAGGCAGTGGCGGCGCAGATCGCCAGCACTGACGTGAAGAGCACCTATGACGGTCTGGTGATCCCGCGCAAACTCCCCGCCCCCGACGGCAGCCTTGTCGATGCCAAGCCGATCTATGACGCCGCCATCAAGACCGCACGGCCGGCGCTGCAGGCGCTTTACAGCAAGACTTTCGCCGACAACCGGCTCGATGCCATCGCCTTCCCGACTACGCCGCGCGTTGCCATTGCCTCCAACCCGGACTCCAGCAGCCTCGAGAATTTCGGCCTGTTCATCCAGAACACCGATCCCGGCAGCAATGCCGGCATTCCCGGGATCCAGGTCCCGATCGCGCTCGGCGCCAGCAGCAGATTGCCGATCGGGCTCGAGCTGGATGGGCCGGAAGGAAGCGATCGCCGGTTGCTTGCGATTGGGATGGCACTCGATGCCGTGTTCGGGCGGCTGCCGGCGCCACACTGACGTTCTCGTAGGGTGGGCAAAGCGAAGCGTGCCCACCATCTGTCGCGAACATTGCCAGATCGTGGGCACGGCGCTTCGCGCCTTTGCCCACCCTACGGTCCCCGAACGAATATCCATCCCCTCACCCTGAGGAGCTTGCGAAGCAAGCGTCTCGAAGGGCGAGGCCACAGTTGGGCCGTCATCCTTCGAGACGCGCGTTCCGCGCATCCTCAGGATGAGGAGCAACAGTCTCACGAATACGGATTGATCAGCTTCTGCTGCTCGGCACTGTGATGCACCAGCATGTCGATGAAGGTCCTGACCTTTGCCGACAGATGATGACGGTGTGGATAGACCGCGTTCATCGACATCTCGACCGGACGGTATTCCGGCAGCAGGCGCACCAGCCGGCCGGAATCGAGATCGTCCCCCACGAGAAATCCGGCGGCGAGGCTGATGCCCGCGCCCTGCAATGCCGCCTCGCGCAGCGCTTCGCCGCTGTTGGTGATCAAGTTACCGGAAACGCGCACCGAGGCGGGCGCGCCCTTGCGATCGAAGAAGCGCCACTCGTCGAAGGGATAGTTCACGTGGCGCACGCAATTGTGCTCGGCAAGCTCTTCGAGCTTCGAGACGCGCCCATGCGCCTCGATATAGGCGTGCGAACAGCACAGCACGTGCCGCCACGTCGCAAGACTCCGCACGATCAGGCTCGAATCCGGCGGCGCGATCATGCGCAGCGCAAGATCGAAGCCCTCCTCGATCAGGTCGACGTTGGTTTCGCCCATGCGCAGATCGACCTTGACCTCCGGGTAGGTCGCGAGGAATTCGGCCATCACCGGGGCCACGAACGGCACCATGTGGGTAGCGGTGTGGATGCGCAGCGTGCCGCGCGGCGTCGATTGCAGCGCGCCGGCGATGTCGTCGGCCTGCTCGATGTCGGCGAGGATCTGGATACAGCGGTCGTAATAGGCCTTGCCGATTTCGGTCAGGTTGACCTTGCGCGTGGTGCGATGAAGCAGCCGCACTCCGAGCCGGTCCTCCAGCGCTTGAACGTGATTGCTCACCATGGTGGTCGACATGTTGAGCTTGCGGCCTGCTGCCGAGAAGCCGCCGCTCTCGACCACCCGGCTGAACACTTCGAGGCTGGTCAATCGGTCCATGGGGGCTTGGTTATCCGCTCTTGATGCAGCAATCGCGCGATAGCGACGGCAATCGCTCTGGCGCAGCCGGTGCCCTGATCCGGTAGACATCATGAACCAAGGCGACGGCTCCGATTATCCACCTGCAATGGATAATCCTTCCAGAATTTTGCCAATTATCACTCGGGCCGGCAAGGCCGATAAGTCTCAGCGAGCCGACAGGAGACTGCAATGTCCGAAATGCCCCGCACCGAGACCTTCGAGCAAGCGACTGAAATCACTCGCGATTATTCCAAAGCACCGGCCGCTGTCCCGACCCGGGGCAAGATCCGGCGCGCGGCGCTGATACTCGCGCTCCTCGCAGGCACGGCGACCATGGTCTACTACGGACACGATTACTGGACCTACGGCCGCTATCTCGAGACCACCGACGACGCCTACGTCAAGGCCGACTCCACGATCATCGCGCCGAAGGTCTCCGGCTACATCGCGAAGGTGCTGGTCGGCGACAACGAGAAGGTCAGAGCGGGCCAGCCCCTTGCCAAGATCGACGATCGCGACTTCAAGGCGGCGCTCGACCAGGCCAAGGCCGACGTCGCCGCCGGCGAAGCCTCAGTGCGCAACATCGATGCGCAGCTCGAGCTGCAGCAGCCGATCATCGCGCAGAGCACGGCCGACGTCGCGGCTGCCGACGCCAACCTGAAATTTGCGCAGGAAGAGCGTGCCCGCTACGACGACCTTATGAAGTCGGGCTCCGGCACGATCCAGCGCGCACAGCAGACCGACGCTGCGCTGCGCGCCAGCAACGCGCAATTGCAGCACGCGAAATCGGGACTGATGGCCGCGCAGCGCAAGGTCGACGTGCTCACCACGCAGCGTGCCCAGGCCACCGCCCAGCTCGAGCGTGCCCGCGCGGTCGCGCAGCAGGCGGCGCTGAACCTGTCCTATACCGAGATCACCGCGCCGGTGGACGGCACGGTCGGCGCGCGCAGCCTGCGCGTCGGCCAGTATGTGCAGGCCGGCACGCAGTTGATGGCGGTGGTGCCGCTCGATGCGGTCTATGTCGTCGCCAATTTCAAGGAGACGCAGCTGACTCATGTCCGTCCCGGCCAGCCGGTCGAGCTGCATGTCGACAGTTTTCGCAATCACACGCTGCGCGGCCATGTCGACAGCCTGTCGCCGGCCAGCGGTCTCGAATTCGCACTGCTGCCGCCCGACAACGCCACCGGCAACTTCACCAAGATCGTGCAGCGCGTACCTGTGAAGATCGTGCTCGACGATCACAGCCTCACCGGATTGCTGCGCCCCGGCATGTCGGCGGTACCGACCGTCAATACCAAGCAGACGGTAGTGGCAGAGCGCGAGACGGCCAGGCGCATCGCCGACAATACGACGCGACCAAACGGCGGCTGAAGGCGGGGACCGCCGGCGGGACTATCAAGTCCTGCCGGATGATCCTTCCCGCACTTCGCCGATTATCGAAACCATCCGCCTGACGCATCCTGTCTCCGCAGCAGAGACGAGGCTTCCATGAGCACGCTCCAACCGACCGCCAACTCCGCCGCCGATATTCCAGCCCCTGCTGCGCCTGCGACACCGGCGATCTCGGCAAAAACCTGGATCGCGGTGATCGGCGCAACGCTCGGCGCCTTCATGGCGGTGCTGAACATCCAGATCGTCAACGCCTCGCTCGCCGACATCCAGGGCGCGATCGGCGCCGGCATCGACGACGGCGGCTGGATCTCGACCTCCTATCTGATCGCGGAAATCGTGGTGATCCCGCTCTCGGGCTGGCTCGCGCAGGTGTTCTCGATCCGCATCTATTTGCTCACCAACGCGATCCTGTTCCTGGCGCTCTCCGCGGCCTGCGCGCTGGCGCAGGACCTGCCGCAGATGATCGCGCTGCGCGCCGTGCAGGGCTTCACCGGCGGCGTGCTGATCCCGATGGCGTTCACCTTGATCATCACGCTGCTGCCGCGCGCAAAGCAGCCGGTGGGCCTTGCATTGTTCGCGTTGTCGGCGACGTTCGCGCCGGCGATCGGCCCCACCATCGGCGGCTATCTCACCGAGAATTTCGGCTGGCAGTACATCTTCTACGTCAACCTCGTGCCCGGCGCGGTCATGGTCGGCATGCTCTGGTATGCGCTCGAGGCGAAGCCGATGAAGCTGTCGCTGCTGCGCGAGGGCGACTGGGCCGGCATCATCACGATGGCGATCGGGCTCTCGGCGCTGCAGACCGTGCTGGAGGAAGGCAACAAGGACGACTGGTTCGGCTCGCCTTTCATCGTCAAGCTCAGCGTGATTGCAGCCGTCGCACTGACGGCGTTCCTCGTCATCGAGCTCACGGTGAAGAAGCCGCTACTGAACCTGCGCCTGCTGGTGCGCCGCAATTTCGGCTTCGGCATGCTCGCGAATTTCCTGCTCGGCATCGCGCTGTACGGCTCCGTGTTCATCCTGCCGCAATATCTCGCACGCATCCAGGGCTACAATGCCGAGCAGATCGGCATGGTGCTGGCCTGGACCGGGCTGCCGCAACTGGTGCTGATCCCGCTGGTGCCGCGGCTGATGCAGAAATTCGATGCGCGCTTCATCATCGGCGTCGGCTTCGTGCTGTTCGCGGCCTCGAACTTCATGAACATCTACATGACCAACGACTATGCCGCCGACCAGCTGTTGTGGCCCAACGTCGTTCGCGCCATCGGCCAGGCGCTGGTGATGGCACCGCTGTCGGCGGTGGCGACATCGGGCATCGAAGCGGAGAACGCCGGCTCGGCCTCGGGCCTGTTCAACATGATGCGCAATCTCGGCGGCGCCGTCGGCATTGCGCTGCTGCAGACCGTGCTGACCAAGCGCGAGCAGTATCACTCCAACGTGCTGATGCAGTCGGTCTCGGTGTTCGAGCAGGCGACCCGCACGCGACTGGAACAACTGACTCAATACTTCGTCAATCACGGCATCGTCGACCGTGCGGACGCTGCGCATCGCGCCTATGTCGCGATCGGCCATACCGTGCAGAAGCAGGCCTATATCTTCGCCTTCAGCGACACCTTCTATCTGCTCGGCATGGCGCTGATCGTCGCCCTGATCGCCGTTTTCTTTCTGAAGAAGCCCGGCCAGACCTCGGCCGGTGGTGCCCACTGATCCCAACCACAGCAAGCAAGGAGAACGACCATGAAGCCCCGCATGAATTTCTACCAGGCCGCCCCCGACACGATGAAGGCGCTGATGGCGCTGGAAGAGCAGATCCAGTCGACCGGCCTGGAAAAATCGCTGATCGAGCTGGTCAAGATCCGGGCGTCGCAGATCAACGGCTGCGCCTTCTGCATCAACATGCACACCGAGGACGCCCGCAAGCGCGGCGAGACCGAGCAGCGCATCTACCTGCTCAACGCCTGGCGCGAGTCCCCGCTCTATTCCGACCGCGAGCGCGCCGCGCTGGCCTGGACGGAAGCCGTGACGCTGATCGCCGAGACCCACGCGCCCGACGACGTCTACGAAGATGTCCGCGCGCAATTCTCCGACGCGGAGACGGTGAACCTGACCACGCTGATCGGCGCCATCAACGCCTGGAACAGGCTGGCGATCGCGTTCCGCGCGGTGCACCCGGTGAAGGTGAAGGCGTCGGTAGCGTAGCCGCTGCGCGCCTAGCAAAAGGTCCTGTAGGGTGGGCAAAGCGAAGCGTGCCCACCTTCCGTAGCTAAAGGAGAGAAGACGTGGGCACGGCGCAAGGGCGCCTTTGCCCACCCTACGATAGCTGCGGCGTAATGGACGCAGCGCCGCCTTCACACTCACAACTGTCATGCCCCGGTTTGACCGGGACATTCAGTACGCCGCAGCCTCTCGGTTCAGCAAAACAGACGTCGCTGGAATACTGGATCGCCCGGTCAAGCCGGGCGATGACAGTGAGGGAAGACGTGGGCACGCTGCGCTTTGCCCACCCTACGATATAGGAATATGCGGCTAGACCGCCGTCGCCTTCGCGAACTCCACATATATCTCACGCAGGCGCGTCGCCATCGGGCCGGGCTTGCCGTCGCCGACCTTCTTGCCGTCGACCGCGATCACCGGCTGCACAAAGGAGGATGCGCTGGTGATGAAGGCTTCCTTGGCGGCGAGCGCTTCGTCGACCGTGAAGGATCGTTCCTCGACGCGGAGCTGGCGCTCCTCGGCCAGCGCGATCACGGCCTTGCGGGTGCAGCCCGGCAGGATGGCATTGGAATTCTGGCGGGTGACGATGACGTCGTCCTTGGTCAGGATGAACGCCGTGGACGAGCCGCCCTCGGTGACGTAGCCGTCCTGCAGCATCCAGGCCTCGCCGGCACCGGCCTCGGCCGCAGCCTGCTTCGCCAGCACCTGCGCCAGCAATGCCACACTCTTGATGTCGCGGCGTTCCCAGCGGATGTCAGGCACCGTGATCACGTTGATGCCGGTCTTCGCGACGGGAGCGTTGATGATGTCCTTCTCCGAGGTGAACATCACCAGGCTCGACTTGACGTCGGCCTTGGGGAACGGGAAGTCGCGGCCCTTATCGGCGCCGCGCGTGACCTGGAGATAGACGAGGCCGTTCGCGACCTTGTTGCGCGCGATCAGCTCCTTCTGCAGCTCGGTGATGCGCTCGACCGTCTCCGGCAGCTTCAGCTTGATCTCACCGACCGAACGCTCCAGCCGCGCCAGATGCGAGGCATTGTCGACCAGCTTGCCGTCCAGCACCGCCGAGACCTCGTAGATACCGTCGGCGAACAGGAAGCCGCGATCGAGGACCGAGATCTTGGCTTCCGAGAGCGGGACGAATGAGCCGTTGACGTAGGCGAGCGGGTCCAAGGCAGGTCTCCTGGGAGGGAATGGGGATACCTACCGGTATAGGAGATTTGGCGAGCCCGATAAACCCTCGATCCGTCATTCTCTATTGCGCACTTGCGCAATTTGGGCATTCGCAAAGCGAATGAGCCCGGAATCCATAACCCCGGCTGGGGGCTATGGATTCCGGGCTCGCGCTACGCGCGCCCCGGAATGACGGTGGCGGTGGTTAATGCGACAAAATCTTCGACAAGAACTTCTGCGCGCGGTCGCTGCGCGGCTTGCCGAAGAAATCGTCCTTCGGGGCGTCCTCGACGATCTCGCCGCGGTCCATGAAGATGACACGGTTGGCGACCTTGCGGGCAAAGCCCATTTCGTGGGTCACGACCATCATGGTCATGCCTTCGCGGGCCAGATCGACCATGACGTCGAGCACTTCGCTCACCATTTCCGGGTCGAGCGCCGAGGTCGGCTCGTCGAACAGCATCACGATCGGATCCATCGCGAGCGCGCGGGCAATGGCGACGCGCTGCTGCTGGCCGCCGGAAAGCTGTGCCGGAAACTTTTGTGCGTGCTCCTTCAGGCCGACGCGCTCCAGGAGCTGCATGCCCTTCGTTTCCGCCTTGTCGTGCGAGCGTCCCAGCACCTTCTGCTGCGCAAGGCAGAGATTGTCGATGATCTTCAAATGCGGGAACAGCTCGAAGTGCTGGAACACCATGCCGACGCGCGAGCGCAGCTTCGGCAGGTTGGTCTTGGGGTCGTTGACCTTGGTGCCGTCGACCGAGATGTCACCGCTCTGGAACGGCTCCAGTGCGTTGACGCATTTGATCAGCGTCGACTTGCCCGAGCCCGAGGGGCCGCAGACCACGACGACCTCGCCCTTGGTGACGCTGGTGGTGCAGTCGGTCAGCACCTGGAAGGTGGGGCTGTACCATTTGTTGACATGGCTGATTTCGATCATGACCGACACACTCTAGCGAATGATGGCGATGCGCGCCTGGAGGCGGCGAACGCCGAAGGACGCGATGCAGGAAATGGTGAAGTAGACGACGGCGGCAAACAGATACATCTCGACCAGACGCCCGTCGCGCTGCGCGACCTTGCTCGCCGCGCCGAGGAAATCCGTGATCGACAGGACGTAGACGAGCGAGGTGTCCTGGAACAGCACGATGGTCTGCGTGATCAGGACCGGCAGCATGTTGCGGAACGCCTGCGGCAGCACGACGTAACGCATGCTCTGGGCGTAGGTCAGCCCCAGCGCGCTGGCCGCGGCCGGCTGGCCGCGCGAGATCGACTGGATACCGGCGCGCATGATTTCGGAGAAATACGCCGCCTCGAACATGATGAAGGTGATGAGCGAGGACGCAAACGCACCGACGCTGATCGGGCGCGAGGCGCCCGTCACCCACTGCCCGATATAGGGCACCAGGAAGTAGAACCAGAAGATCACCAGCACCAGCGGCAGCGAGCGCATGAAGTCGACATAGAGGCCGGCGATGCGGCCGAGCAGCTTGTAGCCGGACAAGCGCATCAGGGCGAGCGCCGTGCCGAAGATCAGGCCGCCGAGCGCGGCGAGCGCCGTCAGCGTCAACGTGAACGTCATGCCCTCGTAGAACAGATAGGGCAGTGCGCGGCGGATGACGTCGAAATCGAAATTACTGAGCATCGCTTATTTCCCCGTGATGTAGCCGGGGATCGCGACCCAGCGCTCGAGGAAGCGCATTGCGGTCACGACGACGGCGTTGACGAGGAGATAGAGGATGGTCGCGGCGGTGAAGGCCTCGAACACCTGGAACGAGAATTCCTGCATCGAGCGCGCCTGTCCGGTCAGCTCGAGCAGGCCGATGGTGATGGCGACCGCAGTGTTCTTGATGGTGTTGAGAAATTCGGAGGTCAGCGGCGGCAGGATGATGCGGAATGCCATCGGCAGCAGCACGTAGCGATAGCCCTGCACGGTGGTGAGGCCGAGCGCGGTCGCCGCCATCTTCTGCCCGCGCGGCAGCGAGGAGATGCCGGCCTGCAATTGCACGGCAACGCGGGCGGACATGAAGAAGCCGACGCCGATGGCGGCCGTCCAGAACGGCGCGTTCGGCAATTGCTTCAGCCACAGGCCCGCGGCCTTGGGCAGGATTTCCGGCAGCACGAAGAACCACAGGAAGAGCTGCACCAGCAGCGGCATGTTGCGGAAGAATTCGACGTAAGCGAAGCCGAACCAGTTGGCGGCCTTCGATGGCAGCGTGCGCATGACGCCGACGACCGAGCCGGTGATCAGCGCGATGATCCAGGCCAGCGCCGCGGTCTTGAGGGTCAGCGCCAGGCCCGACAGCAGCATGTCGAGATAGGTGCCGGTTCCCATCGGGTTCGGCTGGAAGAAGATTCCCCAGTTCCAGTTATAGTTCACGTGTCCCCCGCGCGAACGCGCCACTCTCAGAGTTTGTCCCGGCGCCTATGCAAATGTCCGGCCACCCTTGTGTCAAGAGTGGCCGGACATGATCCTGATCGAAAGATCGAGGTTTCAGCTTACTTGTAGTCGTCCGGATTCGGCGAATCCGACGGCTTGGCGAACTCGTTCTTCAGCTCCGAGGAGATCGGCGTGTTCAGGTTCAGACCCTTCGGCGGGATCTTGGCCGTGAACCACTTGTCGTAGATCTTCTGGCCTTCGCCGGAGGTGTAGACCGCGGCCGTCGCCGCATCGACCACCTTCTTGAAGGGGGCGTCGTCCTTGCGCAGCATGATGCCGTAGGGTTCGGGCTTGGAGAACGCGTCCTTGGAGATGGCGTAGTCATCCGGCGCCTTCGAGCCGGCAACGAGGCTGGCCAGCAGGATGTCGTCCATGACGAAGGCCACCGCGCGGTCGGTCTCGACCATCAGGAAGGCTTCGGCGTGATCCTTGGCCGGGATGATGTTGGCGCCGAGGCCCTTGGCGACGTTGGCCTCGGTGAGCTGCTTGATGTTGGTGGTGCCGGCAGTCGAGACCACCGTCTTGCCCTTGAGGTCGTCGATCGACTTCAGGCCGCTCGACTTCTTGAAGACGTAGCGGCTGGCAGTGAGGAAGTGGGTGTTGGTGAAGGCGACCTGCTTCTGGCGCTCGGCATTGTTGGTGGTCGAGCCGCATTCGAGGTCGATGGTGCCGTTGGCCATCAGCGGGATGCGGGTCGCCGAGGTCACCGGGTTGAGCTTGACCTCGAGCTTGTCGAGCTTGAGCTCCTTCTTCACGGCGTCGACGATCTTGTAGCAGATGTCCATCGCGAACCCGACCGGCTTCTGGTTGTCATCCAGATAGGAGAACGGGATCGAGGAGTCGCGGAAGCCCAGCGTGATGGCGCCGGTGTCCTTGATGTTCTTGAGCGTGCCGGTCAGCTCCTGGGCCCCGGCCTGGCTGACGGCGAAGGTCGCGACGAGCGCGAGCCCGATGTGACGGAAATGCTTCACTTTTTTGTTCCCCTTTCAGGATGATGCGGCCGGATGCAAGCACAAATCAGGCCGGATTAGAATGTGACTTTCGGCTGGATGACGGCTCAGGTTAACGGCTCAGGCCAGTGGCTTTGGCAATTCCCCGAGATCCCAGAACAGCCCGGCCATCACCGTCAAGGCCTCTTCGGCCAATGGCAGCAAGATGTGCTCATTGGGCGCATGCTGGGAGCAGCCGGGATAGGAGTGCGGGACCCAGATCGTCGGCAGGCCCAAAATCTCGGAAAAGACGTCGTTGGGCAGCGAGCCGCCGAAATTCGGCAGCACCGCCGGTGCCTTGCCGGTGGTCTCTTGCACCGAATGCGCCGCCCATTTGATCCAGGGGCTGTCGAAATCAGTCCGCGAGGCAGCAAAGCTCTGTGCCGCCCGCACCTCGACCATCGGAAAGCCCTTCTCCGCCAGATGCGCGCGGACGGCGTCGATCAGCCCGTCGATCTTGGTGCCGACCACGAAACGCAGTTGCAGCACGGCATTGGCGTGGCCGGGAATGGCGTTCGCCGGCTTCTCGATATTGCCCGAGGACATCGCCAGCACTTCGAGCGTATTCCAGGCATAGAGCCGCTCGGCCGCCGACAACCCCTCCTCGCCCCAGTTCTCCGCCAGCGCCGGCTCGTCCGCGGTCGGCACCACCTGCACGTCGGCGAGATAGCTGCGGATCTGGTTGGTGAGCCGCGGCGGCTTCAGCGCCTCGATCTGGAGACGGCCGTGGCCGTCCACCAGGGTCGAGATGGCGTTGACCAGGATGGTCGCGGGGTTGGCGAGCACGCCGCCCCAATTGCCGGAATGGTGCCCGCCGTCGCGCAAGTTCACGTCGAGATGGATGCGGATGCCGCCGCGGCAGCCGAGAAAGAGGGTCGGCCGGTCAGCAGACAGCCGCGGCCCGTCGGACGCCATGAACAAATCGGCCTTGAGCGCATCGCGGTTGAGATCGCAGACCTTGCCGAGATCGGGCGAGCCGATCTCCTCCCCCATCTCGACGATGAACTTGGCGTTGAAGCCGAGCCTGCCGCCGCGGGCATCGCGTACCGCGCGAAGCGCCGCCATGTTGATGCTATGCTGGCCCTTGTTGTCGGCGGTGCCGCGGCCGTAGAGGCGCGTGCCCGAAACCGTCGTGCGCCAGGGGTCGCGCCCCTCGCGCCATTCGCCCTCCATACCGTCGACGACGTCGCCATGCCCGTAGACCAGCACGGTCGGCGCGGATGCACTCTCGTGATGCTCGGCGAACAGGAACGGCGCCTTGCCGCTCGGGGATTCGACGATACGGCTGGTGAAGTCGAGCGCGGCGAAGGCCGGCTGCATCTCCTGTTCCAGATAGGCCCGCAGCTCGGGGCCGCGCGACGGATTCTGGCTCTCGGTCTTGTAGGCGACGCGGCGGTCGAGTTCAGCGAGGAACGCGCCGGATTTGAAATCGTCGCGGGCGCGGGCGATGGCGTCGGCTCTGGTCATTGCTTTTCGTTTTCAAGGTCTCGAGGCGGGCGAACCTAGCGGGCTACACTGGCCTTCGAAAGTGGCGGGGACTTGGATAGTTCTTCGTTAGCTCTTGCGATTTCGTTCTTGCTCTCTTGAGATTGGCTTGCCAAGAGCGGGAACGCCGCTGACTTTGGCCTTGCCAAGCGCAAGCGATATGCAAGAACTTCGCCAGATTGGGGCGCACATCTATCATTCGAAGAGCGCTCAGTACAGAGCGCCAGGGGACCAGCATGGCCAAGCAGATCAGGCTCAACGCCTTCGCGATGAATTGCGTCGCGCATCAATCACCGGGCCTGTGGACCCACCCGCGCGACCGCACCGCCGAATATAACCGCCTGCCCTACTGGATCGACCTCGCCAAAACACTGGAACGCGGCCGTTTCGACGGGCTGTTCCTGGCCGACGTGCTCGGGGTGTATGACGTCTATGGCAACAGCCCTGACGCAGCCTTGCGCAACGCAGCACAAACGCCGTCCAACGAACCGCTGCTGCTGCTCTCGGCGATGGCCGCCGTGACCAAGAATCTGGGCTTCGGCGTCACCAGCAATCTGTCCTTCGAGCCGCCCTACCCGTTCGCGCGGCGGATGTCGACGCTGGATCATCTCACCGAGGGCCGGATCGGCTGGAATGTCGTCACCGGCTATCTCGACAGCGCCGCGCGCGGCGCCGGCAAGGACAAGCAGACCGGGCACGACGACCGCTACGACATCGCCGACGAATATATGGACGTCGTCTACAAGCTCTGGGAAGGCAGCTGGGAAGACGACGCCGTGCTGCGCGACCGCAAGCGCGGCATCTTCACCGATCCCAGCAAGGTTCATCGCATCAATCACGAGAGCGCGAACTACCGCATCAACAACACCATCCATCTCAGCGAGCCGTCGCCGCAGCGCACGCCCGTGCTGTACCAGGCCGGCACATCGCCGCGCGGACGGCAGTTCGCGGCCAAACATGCCGAATGCGTGTTCATGTCGGGACCGTCGGCCAAGATCATTGCGCCGCGCGTCTCCGCCATTCGCGAAGAAGCCGCCAAGTTCGGCCGCAACCCGGCCGAGATCCTGATGTTCAACATGATGACGATCATCCTCGGCAACACCGAAGCCGAAGCGGCCGCGAAATATGCCGACTACCGGTCGCACATCAATCCGGAAGGCGCGCTGGCGCTGATGTCGGGATGGACCGGCATCGACTTCTCCGGCTACGAGCTCGACCAGCAGGTCCGCCACGTCCAGAACGATGCCGGCCGCAGCGCGCTCGACAACGTCACCCGCGGCGATCCCGATCGCGTCTGGACCGTGCGCGACGTCATCGAGCATGTCGGCATCGGCGGCGCCGGCCCGGTCGTGGTCGGCACGCCCGAAAGCGTCGCGGACAAGATCGAGGACTGGTTCGAGAAGACCGATGTCGACGGCCTCAACGTCGCCTTCGCGATCTCGCCCGGCGATTTCGAGGACATTTCCGACATGCTGGTTCCGGAGCTGACCAAGCGCGGGCGCTACAAGCCGGAGTACGCGAAGGGCACGCTGCGGGAGAAGTTGTTCGGTGACGGCCGCGCAAGGCTGGATGCGCCACATCCGGCGGCGGGGTATCGGGTGGGGAAGAAGGGGTAGCTATTCGCGCTTCCTTCGCGAGCAGCCGCGCTGCATCCGCAAGCACCGCTGCGTTCCCTTCCCCCCTTGCGGGGGAGGGAGCAGAGCGGAGCCCGTTGCGGCCTCCTCATCGTCATTGCGAGCGCAGCGAAGCAATCCAGAATCCCTCAGCGCTAACAGTCTGGATCGCTTCGTCGCGACGCTCCTCGCAATGACGACGGGGCCAGCCCGCCCTACACCTTCCCGTCCACCATCACCTCGATCAGCTTCGTGCCCGGCCGATTGAACGCCGACGCCAGCGTCGCCTTCAGTTCGCGGGGGTCGCTGATCTTGATCGCCTCGCAGCCGAGCGCTTTCGCAACACCGGCGAAATCCACGGGCGGATCGGCAAAGTCCATGCCGACGTAATTGTCGTCGCCATGGAAGGCGAGCAGGCGCTGCTTGATGATCCGGTAGCCGCCATTGTTGGCGATGACGACGTTGAGCGGCAGCTTGTGATGCGCCGCGGTCCACAGCGACTGGATCGAATACATCGCGCTGCCGTCGCCGGAGAAACACACCACGGGGCGATCCGGATTGGCGATGCTGGCGCCGACCGAGGCCGGCAGGCCCCAGCCGATGCCGCCGGAGGCGAGGCCGTGATAGCCGTAGCGGTCGCGATGCGGACGCAAGCTCGTGACCTGCCGGCTGGAGGTGAGGCCTTCGTCGACGAGGATGGCGTTATCAGGCATCGCCTCGACCATCTGCAGCACCAGGAAATCCGGATCGATGGGGCTGCGGCCGGCGCTCTTGCCGATCTGCTCGACCAGCGCAGCCCGCCGCGCGGTCCAGTTCTTCGGCGCAAGCTCGGCGAGACGCTGCTTTGCGCGGCTCGCAAGTGCCGCGCCGCCCGTCTCCTTCAGCACGGGGATCAGCGCGCGCAGCGTTTCCTTCAGATCCGCCTTCAGCGCAATCTCGGCGCCGTAGTTCTTGGCGATCTCCCAATCGACGAGGCCGATCTGCACGATGCCGAGGCCGTCGGGCAGTGCATCGACCTCGCTATAGACCGACATCCGCAGGGGATCGCCGCCGAGCGCGACCAGGAGGTCGTGGGGCGCAAGCGTATCGCGCGCGACCTTTTGCACGCGCGCGAGCGTGCCGACGAAGCTCGGACTCTCCGACAGGAAGTGCGAGCCGTAAGGCGTCGAAGATTGATAGGCGGCGGCGCCGAGCAGCTCGGCCAGTTCCGCGGCCTCCTTCAGCGCGTCGCTCTTGACCACCTCGTCCATGGTGACGATGACCGGACGCTCGGCCTTGAGCAGGCGCGCGGCAAACGCCTTCAGCGCCTCATCCGACGGCTTCGTGCGCGCGTCGATGCGGGTGGAGCGGCCGAGATCGATGCCGGCCTCGCTGTTGAGGATGTCGCCGGGCAGCGAGATGAAGACCGGCCCGGTCGGCGGCGTCATCGCGACCTTGGCGGCGCGGCGCACGATGCGCGGCAGATCCTCGAGCCGCGTTACCTCGACCGCCCATTTCACCAGCGGCTCGGCCATGCGCACCAGGGGGCCATAGAGCACCGGCTCCATCAGGCCGTGGCCCTGCTCCTGCTGGCCCGCGGTCAAGATCATCGGCGTGCCCGTGAACTGGGCATTGTAGAGCGAGCCCATGGCGTTGCCCAGGCCGGGCGCGACATGGACGTTGCAGGCGACCAGCTTGCCGGAGGCGCGGCTGTAGCCGTCGGCAATCGCGACCACCAGGCTCTCCTGCATCGCCATCACATAGGTCAGGTCGGGATGGTCCTTCAGCGCATGCATGATCGGCAGCTCGGTGGTGCCGGGATTGCCGAACAGGTGCGTGATGCCCTCGTCCTTGAGCAGCGCGAGAAAGGCGGAGCGGCCGGTGATCTTGTTCTTCATGTTTCCTCCAGGGAGCGGACGTTGCCGCAAGGACGGACACATGATGGACGAAGTATTGGGAGCCGCGCAAGGAAGCGCGGTCATGGCTGCGTTGCGTATGACGGTCTCGTGTCCCGGACGCGACGCAGCGCGTTAGCGGTGCGGCGCAGAGCCGGGACCCGGATTCGCAGCCAGCGATGCCGAAGCATGGGCCCCGGCTCAGCAGCGCACCACCGAAGAGGTGCTGCGCTGCGTCCGGGGCACGGGAGTGGAGTGCGCGGCTCGCGCTACATCTCCTCGCGCCCCAGTTCGAACGGATCTTCACCACCTGCGCGCTTCTTCTTTTTCGAGCGCTGCCAGACCACGCCCGGAAACCCCTTCAGCGGCACCAGCGGCTCGCCGGTATAGGCCCATTCCTGCAGCTCCTCGATGGCGATGTGGTAGAGCGGCTGGCGGCCGGTGCGCTCTCTAAACAAGGCACGCGGGATGTTGACCATGTGCGGCCCGCGCGGGCGCTCATAGGCGATCGGTGTGCCGCATTGCGAGCAGAAGCTGCGTGTGGTTTTCGTCGCCTTGTCTTCAAAGCGGGTGAGTGCGGCTTTGCCGGAAGTGATGCGAAAGCGTTTCTTCCAGCTTCCGATATAGGTGGCGTAAGCCGCGCCGTGAGCGCGCCGGCTGGCGGCGGAGTGGTCATGCCAGGCCCAGCGTGCGGGAACGTCGATCTCGAAGGTGACCTTGCCGCAGAGGCACTGGCCGGTGGCGATACCTGCGGCGACTGCGGCTTTGGCCATTGTCTCTCTCCGTCGTCATTGCGAGCAGGACAATACACAATCGTCATTCCGGGGCGCGACGAAGTCGCGAGCCCGGAATCCATCGGGCGGCAAGCCAGGACGTGAAATGGATTCCGGGCTCGACGCGTTGCGTCGCCCCGGAATGACGCGGATAAACCTACGCCGGCGTCAGCTCACATGCTCCGGGTAATCCGTGTACCCCTTCTCCTCGCCGCCGTAGAACGTCGCGCGGTTGTACGGGGTGATCGGGTAATCCTGCTCCAGGCGCCGCGGCAGATCGGGGTTGGAGATGAAGATGCGGCCGAACGCGATGATGTCGGCATGCCCGTCCGCGATCGCGGCGTTCGCGGTCTCGCCGGTGAAGCCGCCGGCAGTCATCAGCACGCCGCTGTAGTGCGGGCGGAACAGCACCATCGCCGAGGGCACGTTCTCCCAATGGACGTCGGCACGGCCGGCGCCGGAGGAGCGCGGCTCGATGAAGTGCAGATAGGCAAGCCCGAGCTTGTCGAGCGCCTTCACCACGTGGGTGTAGAGCGGCATCGGATCGGGCTCGCCGGAATCATTGGCGATGCCGTGGGGCGACAGCCGCACGGCGACGCGGTTGGCGCCCCAGACGTCGATCGCGGCCTGCGTGACCTCGAGCAGAAGGCGCGCGCGGTTTTCGATCGAGCCGCCATATTGATCGGTGCGCTGGTTGCTGCGCGACTGCAGGAACTGCTCGAGCAGATAGCCATTGGCGCCGTGGATCTCGACGCCGTCGAAGCCGGCGGCGAGCGCGTTCTTCGCGCCCTGCCGGAAGGCCTCGACGATGCCCTTGACCTCTTCGGTCTCGAGCGCACGCGGCGTCTCGTAGTCCGAGATCTTGCCGTCGGCGGTCATCGCCTTCATGCCTTCGGCCTTGATCGCAATCGCCGAGGCCGACACCGGCAGCGCACCGCCATGGAAGGAGGAATGCGAGACGCGGCCGACATGCCAGAGCTGGAGGAAGATGATGCCGCCCTTGGCGTGCACGGCATCGACCACCTTGCGCCAGCCGGCGATCTGCGCCTCCGAATAGATGCCGGGGGTCGCCGGGTTGCCGCGGCCGTGCGAGAGCACCGGCGAGGCCTCGGCGATCAGCAGGCCGCCCTTCGTGGCGCGCTGGCCGTAATATTCGGCGTTGAGCGGGCGCGGCGAAAAGCTCTCGCGCTCGGCGCGCATGCGCGTCAGCGGCGCCATCGCGACGCGATGCGCGAGCTTGTACGGACCGACCTGCAACGGTTTGAACAACGCCTCGAATTTCATGGAGTCCCCGGATGTCTACGAAAGGATGCGGATCATATAGCGAGGGGCGGCCGCCGGGAAAGGCGCCGCCCCCACAAAAGCAGATATTCCCTGCCGCGGAACGCGGAAGAGAGCAGGCCTAGGCCGTCTTGATCCAGACGGCCTTCACGTTGAGATATTCCTCGACATGCTGCTTGCCGGATTCGCGGCCGTAGCCGCTCATCTTGTAGCCGCCGAACGGCACGGCCGGGTCCATCGCCTGGTAGCAATTCACCCAGACCGAGCCGGCACGCAGGCTCTTGGCCACCGCATGCGCCTTGGTGACGTCGCGCGTCCACAGGCCGGAGCCGAGGCCGAAGGTGGTGTTGTTGGCGCGCTTGACCAGCTCGCCCATGTCCTTGAACGCGATCGCGGAGATGACGGGACCGAAGATCTCCTCCTGCGCGATGCGCATGTTGTCCTGGACACCCGCGAACACGGTGGGCGACACGAAGAAGCCCTTCGACAATGCGCCTTCGGTGACGCGACCGCCGCCGGCGAGCGCGCGCGCACCCTCCCTCTGGCCGATGTCGAGATAGCCGGTGACGCGCTCGAGCTGCTGCTCGGAGACCAGCGGGCCGATCTGCACGTTGGGATCGAGGCCGTTGCCGACCTGCAGCTTCTTGCCGAATTCGGCGACACGGCCGACGAACTCCTCGTAGATCGCCTGCTCGACGAACAGCCGCGTGCCGGCGCTGCAGATCTGGCCCGAGTTGGCGAACACCGCCATGGCGGCACCCGGCACGGCCGCATCGAGATCGGCATCCGCGAACACGATGTCCGGCGACTTGCCGCCAAGCTCGAGCGAGACGCGCTTGAGGTTACCGGCCGAGGCCCGGATGATCGACTGGCCCGTCACATGCGAGCCGGTGAAGGCGACCTTGTCGACATCGTGATGCGAGGCAAGCGCGGCACCCGCGGTCTCGCCATAGCCGGGCACGACGTTGACGACGCCGGGCGGAATGCCGGCTTCCATCGCCAGCTCGGCGATGCGGAGCGAGGTCAGCGGCGCCTCCTCCGCGGGCTTGAGCACCACGGTGCAGCCGGTCGCGATCGCAGGGCCGATCTTCCAGATCGTCGCGGTGAGCGGGCCGTTCCACGGGATGATGGCGCCGACGACGCCGATCGGCTCCTTCAAAGTGTAGGAGAAGATTTCGCCCGGCAGCGAGTTCTCGATGGTCTCGCCATGGATCGCGGTGGTCTGGCCGGCGTAATAGCGCAGCATGCCGACGGCGCGCAGGCGATAGGCGCGGGTGCGGCTGAGCGGCGCACCCATGTCGAGCGTGTCGAGCTGCGACAATTCGTCGAAGTTCTTCTCGACGAGGTCGGCGAGCCTGAGCAGCAGATTCTGCCGCTCGAACGGCTTGACCTTGCTCCACGGACCTTCGAAGGCGCGGCGGGCGGCGGCGACCGCACGGTCGATGTCTTCCTTGTCGCCCTCGGCGACGGTCGCCAGCAGCTCGCCGGTTGCGGGATTGCGGCTCTCGAAGCGCTTGCCGGAGGCCGCGTCCACCCACTTCCCGTCGATCAGCATCTGCTTGTAGGACCCGTTGGCGAACGGGTGGCGCGTGATTGGAATAGCCTGCGACACAGCCATGGCTGCACTCCCTGTCAGGTCGTTGTTTGGGTTCGATCTCGGTGGGACCGTTAGGCTTGGAAGAATACAGCGGTGCCGGAGGGGCGTAAAGGCGGCGCGGAACGAAGACCTCCCATGCCGACTTGTGCAGGGTCGCGCCAGTGCCATGTTATATGGGATTGAGCCTCTCCCGGAGATCACCCATGCCGCATCCCGCCATCGTGAAAGACAATGTTGCCGTGATCACCGGTGGCGCATCCGGCATCGGATTTGCCGCCGCCATGGCCTTCGCACGTGCGGGCCTGAAGGTGTGCATCGCCGATGTCGACGAAGCACGACTGGCGGAAGCTGCAACAAAACTGTCATCCGTCGCGCCTGCTACACATGTGATGACGTTCGCCGCCGATGTCAGCCGTGCCGAGAGCGTGAGGGAACTCGAACGCGCCGTGGGCGCGCATTTCGGCGGCACCGACGTTCTCATGAACAATGCCGGCATCCAGCCCGGCAGCACGCTGTTCGGCGAGCCCGATCATTGGCAGCGCATTATCGGCGTCAACATGTGGGGCATCATCAACGGCTCCCGCATCTTCGCGCCGAGCATGATCGCGCGTGGCAAGGCCGGCCTCATCATCAACACCGGCTCCAAGCAGGGCATCACCACCCCGCCCGGCGATCCCGCCTACAATGTCTCCAAGGCCGGCGTGAAGGCGTTCACCGAGGCGCTCCAGCACGAGCTGCGCAACACGACGGGTTGTCACGTCACCGCGCACCTCCTGATCCCCGGCTTCGTCTTCACCGGCCTCACCGCGAAGGGCCGCACCGAAAAGCCGGCCGGTGCCTGGACGCCGGAGCAGACGGTGGATTTCATGCTGGCGCGGCTGGAGGCCGGCGATTTCTACATCCTGTGCCCGGACAATGACGTGCCGCGCGCACTCGACGAGAAGCGCATGCTGTGGGCGGCCGGAGACATCGTCGAGAACCGGCCGCCGCTGTCGCGCTGGCATCCCGATTACGCGGACGCGTTCGCGAAGTTCGTGAAGGGAGAGTGACTGTCTTCCTTCTCCCCTTGTGGGAGAAGGTGGCGCGCGAAGCGCGCCGGATGAGGGGTATCCATCCCCGAATATAATTGTCAGCGAGACTCGCGGAGAGAGACCCCTCACCCGTCTCGCCGCTACGCGGCGAGCCACCCTCTCCCACAAGGGGAGAGGGTAAGAGCCCTACAGCGTCTCTTGCTTGTGCCCGCAATTCTTGCAGGCGAACTTGACGCGGGACTGGCCTTTTTCCGCCTGCACCCGGTTCGGCGCGCCGCACTTGCCGCAGATCGCCTCGATGCGGGTGGTGCCCTGCTTCACGACGACGGTCTTCTTTTCCATGGATTCGCGGATCAGGCGCTCGGCCTCTTCACGCAGGGATTGTTTCGACAAAGCTCGTCTCCGCCTCTGAAAGCGCGAGAGCCATATCGCACCTCGGGTGGAATCTCAATGTGAGATAAAAGGCTCCACACTATCAACACGTCATTCCGGGATGGTCCGAAGGACCAGACCTCTGGTGCGCAGTTGCGCACCATAGTTCATTCGCTCACGCGAATGCCCCGGAATGACGGTGTGTGACTTCACACCTCAACGATCACATAGCTGTCTTCGACATGCACCGGAAACGTCTCGGCCACATACGGACCCTTCTGCAATTCCTCGCCCCGTTCCACCGCGACCGGATAGGACCGGATCTTGACGCGATTCGGATCGAACCAGGACTGGCCGTTGCGCATGTCGAACTCCCAGCCGTGCCAGGGACAGCGCAGCATCTCGCCGACGCGCGAGCGCTGGTAGACACCCGGCTCGGGCGAGGTCAGCCGCGCCACGCAGGCGGCCTTCTCCAGCGGCGCGCCTTCATGGGGGCAGCGGTTCAACAGCGCGAAGAACTCGCCATTGACGTGGAATACGACGATGTCGCGCCCGGCGACAGCGACAACCTTGTTGCCGCCCGGCGGGATCTCGGTCGTGCGCGCGACGATGTGACGGGCCATGTCTCTTCAGAAAGCCTCTGCTCAGAACTTGTAGACCGCGCGGGCATTGGTGCTGAAGATCTTCTTCCGCTCGGCCTCGGTCAGCGGCGTCTTGAAGGCGAAGCGCGGATCGTCGAAGTCCCAGTGCGGATAGTCCGACGAGAACAAGAGACGGTCGATCCCGACCCATTCGATCAGCGCACGCAGATGCCGCGCCTCGTCGGGCTCGTCGATCGGCTGGGTCGTGAACCAGAAGCTTTCACGGACATATTCCGACGGCTTGCGTTTCAGATGCGGCACTTCGCTACGGAAACGTTCAAAGTGCTGGTCCATGCGCCATACCGCCGAGGGAATCCAGCCGAAGCCGCCCTCGATGAAGACGATCTTCAGCTTGGGAAACCGCTCCGGCACGCCTTCGATGACGAGGCTCGCAAGCTGCGCCGCGATCGTGTGCGCGTTGGACTGGTGCTCCTCGACATAATAAGACGGCCAGCCGCCGCCGGTCGGCGCATGGCCACCATAGCCGCCGACGTGAATGCCGAGCGGCAGATCGAGCGCCTGCGCGCGTTCGTAGATCGGCCAGTAGCGGCGCCGGCCGAGCGGCTCGTTGGCGCGCGGCGAGACGTTGATCTGGATGTATTCGCCCACCTTGGCGCAACGCTCGATCTCGGCAATCGCAAGGTCCACGCCGTCCTGCCCGACCAGGATCGAGGCCTTCAGGCGCGGATCCCTATGCGACCAGAACGCCAGCTGCCAGTCGTTGATGGCGCGCTGGATCGCCGCACCGAATTCCAGATTCTGCTGCGAGAAGATGAAGAGGTCGAGCACCTGCAAAATGCCGAACTCGACGTCGAGCGGGTCGAGATGCTGCTTCTGCATGAAGGCGAGATCGGAGCCCGGCACCCCGCCGGTAGGCGGCCATGCGTCACGCCGCGCGATCAGCGGCGAGGAGCGCGGATAAGGTGTGGTGAAGAGATAGGGCGTGCGCAGATGGCTGCCATATTCCTTCAAATGCTGCTGCCAGCGCTTCGGCAGGAACTCGTTGAGATCGTCGGTCGATCTCAGGCTCGGATGCACGTCGCAATCGACGATGCGCAGCCTTGATGCGGCAGGCTTCTCGTCGCCACTCAACGGACGGTCGATGACCTCACTCATGCGAACCTCCAAAGTCAGTTGATCGACAGCCGCGGAAACGTCTCCAGCGGATTGTCGACGCACATCTTGTCGATGATGCTCTTCGGCAGGTTCGGCGGGATCGGATCGTCGCCGTCGAACTGCCAGTGCGGATAGTCGGACGCGAACAGGAACATCTTTTCCGAGCCGATCTGGTCGATGATCTCCTCGACGCTTTTGGCGTCAGCGGGCGCATCGAACGGCTGCATGGTCACGCGAAAGTTGTCGCGGATGATCGCGGCCGGCTCGCGCTCGACCCAGGGCACCTCGACGCGCACGCCGCGCCAGGTCTTGTTGGCGCGCCACATGAAGGCCGGCAGCCAGCTCACGCCGGATTCCATCAGCACGACCTTGAGGTTCGGGAACTTGCCGAACACGCCCTCATAGATCAGGCTCAGGATCTGTGCCTGAAACGCCTGCGCCTCGACGAAGTAATATTCGTAGCGGTGCGACGGCCAGCCGGCCGAGCTCGGCGCCTGCCGGTATTGCGTGCCGGCATGGATCGCGAGCGGCAGCTTGTATTTTTCCGCGAGCTGGTAGACCGGCCAGAAATGCCGCCGTCCCAGCAGCGTCTCCCCCTGCGCCAGAACCAGGATGGAGACGAAGCGGTGATCGCCGGCGCGACGTTCGATCTCCTCGATCGCGAGATCCGGCGCCTGCATCGGTACCACGATGGAGGCGCGCAGACGCGGATCGCGCGACAGCCATTCGGCGGCGATCCAGTCGTTGATGGCCTTGCAGAAGTCGGCCGCCATATAGGCATCGAACACGGCTTGCGCGCCGTAGAGCACGTTGAGGATGGCGTGGCTCGCCCCCAGCTGGTCGAACGCGCCCTTCTGCACCATGGCGAGATCGGAGCCGGCCCTGGCGCCATTGGCCGGCCGCCAGTCGGCGCGGCCGGTGAGCGGCATGCTCGGCGGATAAGAGGTGAGATCGAGCCCGTCGATGGCGCGGCTCACCACCTGCTCTTTCCAATGATCGCTGAGATAGGGGAGCAGCGTCGTGCGCGTCCCACCAACCGCCGGATGGATGTCGCAATCGATCCGCGTCGCCGCCATGGAGCTTCCTCGCCGAGATCTTGTAGGCGCGTCTTTATTGGCGACGTTCTTCGCGCCGCTTGCGCAGAGTGCTCCGGCCGCCGCCGCTGCGCAAGGCCGCACGCCCGCGCGATCCGTCATGGCTCGGTTGCATTTCGCAGGCGCGATATGCGCGTCGAACGCGGTGGATGCTCCCGCACCCACCGCGTCGATGTTGCAAGCCGTCACTCAGGCGAGCGTTCTCGCCTCAAGCCGCCTTGGACACCTCCATCAGCAGCCGCTCGGCCTTGGCATCCTCGATGCGGTTCACCAGCCGGCTGCTCTCGTGATTGTCGCGCACCGTCTTGGTGAGGGTGATGCAAGTCTGGATCATCATCACGATGCCCATGGTGAGATAGCCCTTCATCCACATATCGATCGGCAGGAAGAAGATGCCGATGGCGACGAGGAACGCGGAGGCTGCGAAAGACACGTAGGTGAAGGTGACCCAGGCGCTGCTATGGGGCTGCCCGTTCTGATTCATGATCGTCTCCTGTTGGTTCGAATAAGGATGGAACTGAGATCAGGCCGTCTGCGTGCGCCTGGACTTCAGCCGCGCCAGCACATCGTCCGCAGTGGTCTTGAGCCGAGGGCCGAAGCCCTGCTCGGCCAGTCTCTCGGCGGTGGCGAGCGGTCCGGTCGCCGCATCGAGCTCGACCAGCGCGTCGTCGGTAGCCTGGGCTTCCATCTGGCGCTCGCGCAGACGCTTCAGGGTGTTCTCGGCTTCCGGCAGCGTGGATTCGTAAGGGCGTGCCGCCTCGATGCCGCTGCGGCGGAGCGAGCGCACGGCTTCCGACGCGCGGGCGAGGCGCCGGCCGCGATCGAGCTCGGTGATGCGGGCTTGCGCCGTCGCGACATGGCGCTTCAGCCTGGCGATCTCTGTCGCGAACAGCGCGCGTGCCGTCATCGCCGCATCACGATCGGCTTCGAGACCCGCGATGGCTTCGGCGGCTTCCTTGGCGAGATCCTCGCGGCCGCCATCGAGCGCGGCAACCGCGCGGGTCTCGAGATCGGCGATGCGGGCATTAGTCGTCTCGAGCTTGCGGCCTTCCTGCTGGTCCTGCGCGATTGCCAGCGCCAGCGTCCGTTTGCTGCGCTCCACCGCGGCGGCGGCATCGCGCATCTGCTGATCGAGGATCAGCAGGGCCGTACGGTCCTCCAGCTCCTCGCCTGCGGCGGCCACGCTGCCGCGGAAAAGCGTCACGACGGTCTTGAACATCTGCAGCTCCCTGTTTTATGAGCAATGCTCACAAATGCTTTGTAGCAGGAAACTTGAACATCGTTCAATATATTTTTGAACAACGCTCAAAATTTAATGCGCGATGACTAAGGCCTTGGAACGTCGAGCGAAACTTCGGGCGGACCTGATCCAGGCGGCCGAGCGGATGATCGCTGAGCGGGGCTTGCCGGGCCTGAAAACCCGCGATTTGGCCCGTGAGATCGGCTGCGCCAATGGCGCGGTCTACAATCTCGTCGCCGACGTGGACGAACTCGTGCTGCGGGTCGGTTCGCGCACGCTGCATCGCCTCGACCAAGCGCTCAGCGCGGCGGAAAGCGCGGGCGACCCATCGCCACCGGAGACGCTGGTCCGCATCGCCATTGCCTATTGCGATTTCGCCGCGGACAACCTCGAGCTCTGGCGCGCGCTGTTCGAGCACCGCATGGCGGCCGACAAGGTCCTTCCCGATTGGTCCGTCAACGACCAGCTGCAGTTGTTCCGTCACATCCATCATCCGCTGGCGCAGCTGTTGCCCGGGCGCAGCCAGGAGCAGCTCGGCATCACCGCACGCAGCCTGTTCTCCGCCGTGCACGGCATGGTGGCGCTCGGGCTGGAGCAGAGGCTGGTCGCAGTGCCGCTGCCGGCACTGCGCAAGGAGATCGCGAGCCTCGTCCGCGCGATGATCGACGGGCTGGCCGCGCGCGCGGCGTGAAAGGGATCGGCGGCGGCTGACTAAAATTTCGCCTGTCGCATCGCAAGGCGTGCGCTTAGCCTTCGGCCGTCCCTCACCTCTCCCCGGAGCCTCTCATGCCCCTCCTCATCCGCGGCGGCACCGTCGTCAATCACGATCATTCGCGCCGCGCGCACGTGCTGATCGACGGTGAGACCATCGTGGCGGTGGGCCCGTCGATCGAGGCGCCCACGGGTACCGAGATCGTCGATGCCGGCGGCGCCTATGTCATCCCCGGCGGGATCGATCCGCACACCCATCTCGAAATGCCGTTCATGGGCACGGTCACCGCCGACGATTTCGAGTCGGGAACCAAGGCGGCGCTCACCGGCGGCACCACCATGGTGGTGGATTTCTGCCTGCCCGATCCCGGCCAATCCATGCTCGCGGCCTATCAGGAATGGCGGCACAAATCCGAGAAGGCGGCGAGCGACTACGGCTTCCACATGGCGGTGACGTCGTGGTCGAAGCAGATCCATGACGAGATGGAGACCGTGGTCAGAACCTACGGCATCAACACCTTCAAGCATTTCATGGCCTACAAGGGCGCGCTGATGGTGAACGACGACGAGCTCTACAACTCGTTCGCGCGCTGCGCCCATCTCGGCGCGATGCCTGTTGTCCATGCCGAGAACGGCGACGTCGTCGCACTGATGCAGGAGGCGCTGATCGCGCGCGGCGTTACCGGCCCCGAGGGCCATGCCTATTCACGGCCGCCGGAGGTCGAGGGCGAAGCCACCAACCGCGCCATCATGATCGCGGACATGACCGGCACGCCGGTCTATATCGTGCACGCCAGCTGCCGCGAGGCGCATGAGGCGATCGCGCGGGCGCGCGCGGCGGGAAAGCGCGTCTATGGCGAGCCGCTGATCCAGCATCTGCTGCTCGACGAGAGCGAGTACCAGAACAAGGACTGGGATCATTCCGCGCAGCGCGTGATGTCGCCGCCGTTCCGTGACAAGTCGCACCAGGACAGTCTCTGGGCCGGCCTGCAATCCGGCTCGCTGCAGGTCGTCGCCACCGACCATTGTGCCTTCACGACCGAGCAAAAGCGGTTCGGGCTCGGCGATTTCAGGAAAATCCCGAACGGCACTGGCGGGCTCGAAGATCGGCTGGCGCTGCTCTGGACCGCGGGCGTCGCCACGGGGCGGCTGACCAAGGAAGAGTTCGTCGCGGTGACCTCGGCGAACATCGCCCGCATTCTCAACATCTATCCACGCAAGGGAGCCGTGGCCGTCGGCTCTGATGCCGACGTCGTGGTGTGGGATCCCAAGTCGACCAAGACCATCAGCGCCAAGCGGCAGATGAGCCGGATCGACTATAATGTGTTCGAGGGCTTTTCCTGCACGGGCGGACCGGCAGCGACGTTGTCGCGCGGCCGCCTCGTCTGGAAGCAGGGCGATTTGCGCGCCGAGGCCGGCGACGGCCGCTACGTCGAACGTCCCGCCTTCTCGCCGGTGCATGTGGCGAACTCGACCTGGAAGGAGCTGACCGCCCCGCGCGCGGTTGCACGCGGAGCGGTGACGCCGTAGCGCTCAGGCCGCCTTGCCCGCACGCAGCCGGTCCAGCACCGGCAGCAGCTCGGACGGATCGGGGCGATGCGTGTAGTCGGGGTTCACTTCAGCGTAGGCGATGACGCCGTCGCGGCCGATCACGTAGCGTGCCGGCATCGGCAGCACCCAGGACGGATCGTCGTTGAAAACAGGCAGATCGTTCTTGAAGGACTTGTAGAGCGCCACGAGGTCGGCAGGCAGTGCGAAGCGGATGCCGAAGGCGTCGGCGACCTCGCTCCTGACATCGCTGAGGATCGGGAACGACAGCTTGTTGTCGCGCTCGGACTTGCGGCTGTTCGGCGCGGTCTGCGGCGAGATCGCAATGAGGCTGGCGCCGCGTGCGGCGATCTCCGGCAGGGTGTCCTGAAGCGCCTGGAGCTCAAGGTTGCAGTACGGGCACCAGACGCCGCGATAGAACGATACGACCAGCGGTCCCTTCGCCAGCAGGTCGCGCGAGGCGACGGGCTTGCCATCGGGGTCGTTCAGGATGAAGTCGGGCGCAAGGTCGCCGGCCTTCTTCGCGCGCTGCGCCTGTCCGCTCGCGATCAGCTCGGCGGTGGCGCGGTGCATGGTGTCGAGCGCCTCCCTGGTCGGCTTGAGCGGGAAACGTCCGCCTTCGAAATCGGCTTTGAAGGCATCGAGCTTGTCTTGCAGGGCCATTGCGAAACTCCATTGGTTGCTGTTGGCCCGCCTGATCTGGATCATCCGGAAATGAAGGGGTATATGGTCCATACGGACAAGATTTATTTGAAATTCAAATGAGTGACCGTCTGCAGGAATTGGCCGTTTTCGTTCGAGCGGCGGAGAGCGGAAGCTTTTCGAAGGCCGCGCGCGAGCTCGGCCTGTCGCAGCCCTCGGTGTCGCGCATCATCGGCGAATTGGAGACCCGGCTTGGCGTCAAGCTGCTGCTGCGGACCACGCGCCGCATCACCGTGACCGATGCCGGCGCGCTGTTCCTGACCCGCGCACGTGAAGTGCTGGCCGATATCGAGGATGCCGAGGACGCCGCGCGCGGCATCGACTCCCTGCGCGGCACCATTCGCATCACGATGCCCGTCATGTACGGGGCCCGAAACATCATCCCGCGCCTGCCGAAATTCCTCGCGGCGCATCCCTTGCTGCGCGTCGAGCTGTCCGTGGCCGACGAACGGCAGGATCTCGTGGCCGAGGGTACGGATGTCGCCATTCGGCTCGGCGCGCTGACTGATTCCGGATTCGGTGCGAGAAGTCTCGGGTCGGTGCCGCGCCTGGTGGTGGCATCACCATCCTATCTCGCCGCGCGCGGCACGCCGAAGACACCGACGGACCTCGCGTCGCATGATTGCATCTTCGGCCCCGGTCAGTCCGGCCTCGCCAGTTGGTCCTTTACCCGCAACGGAGCCGAAACCTCCGTCGACATCCGCGGTCGCATCTCGACCGATTCCGGTCCCGGCGTATTCGCTTGCGTGCTGGCGGGATTGGGCATTGCGATCACATCGCCGATCATGGCCGGCCCTGAGATCAAGGCCGGGACGCTTGTTCCGCTGCTCAGAGGCTACAAGCTCCCACCGCTCGAGGTGCATGCCGTGTTTCCGAGCGGACGACGCCCTTCGCCCAAGGTGCGCGCCCTGGTCGACTATCTCGCCGCGGAGTTCGCCAGATCTCCACATGATGCGACGCCGTGAAGCGCGGCTGATGGCATGGGCCTTGCCTCTTTATGGTGCAACTCTCTCAGCAGCGAGGCACCCATGAGCGCATCGTCTTTCGATTTGAGCCGCCGCCAAATGGTCCTCGGCGGCCTCGGCCTCGCCGGGACGGCCGTGGCTCCGCGTGTTACCTGGGCCCAGGGTCGCGGCGAGACGCTGCTGGTGGTGCAGGAGCTCGGGCCGAACTCGCTGGACATGCAGGGCGTCGGCTCCAACCAGACCGTGAACGGCCTGTCCTGGAATTGCTACGACCGCCTGCTGACCTATGCCGCCAGGACGCTGCCGGATGGGACGGTCTCGTACGACCGCGAGAAGCTCGCGCCGGAGCTGGCCGAGGGCTGGGAGGTCGCGGCCGACGGCATGTCCTGCACCTTCAGGCTTCGCAAGGACGCGAAATTCCACGACGGCACGCCGGTCACGGCGAAAGACGTTAAATGGTCGTTCGACCGCGCGGTGAAGGTCGGCGGCTTCCCGACCTTCCAGATGTCGGCGGGATCCCTTGAAAAGCCCGAGCAGTTCGTGGTGGTCGACGACCACACCTTCCGCATCGACTATGTCCGCAAGGACAAGATGCTGCTGTTCAACGTCGCCGTGGTCGTGCCCTTCATCATCAACTCCGAACTCGCAAAGAAGAACGCGACGGCGGAAGATCCCTGGGCACTGGCCTGGCTCAGGACCAACGAGGCGGGCGGCGGCGCCTACCGGATCGAAAGCTGGAAGCCGGGCAGCGAGACCGTACTGGCGCGCTTCGACGACTGGAAGAGCGGACCGCTGCCGAAGATCAAGCGCGTGATCGCTCGCGACGTCCCCTCCGCCGGCACCCGGCGTGCCATGCTGGAGCGCGGCGACGCCGATATCTCGAGCGGCTTCGCGCCGCGTGATTTCGAGCAGATCATTAGAGAGGGCAAGGTCAAGGTCTCGGGCGTGCCGATCCCGAACGCGCTCTGGTACGTGGCGCTGAATACGGCGAAGCCGCCGTTCGATAACGTCAAGCTGCGCCAGGCCATCGCCTGGGCGATGCCCTATGAGCAGATCCAGAGCAGCGCCTTCTTCGGGCGTGCCGTTCCGATGTACGGCGGCGCGGCCGACGTCTCAAAACCGGTCTGGCCGCAGCCGTTTCCTTACGTCACCGATCTCGACAAGGCCAAGGCTCTGATGAAGGAGGCGGGATTCGAATCCGGTCTGGAAACGACGCTGTCGCTGGACACGGGCACGGCCACCGTCGGCGAGCCGACCGCCATCCTGATCCAGGAGAGCCTCGCCAAGATCGGCATCAAAGCGGGAATCGAAAAGATTCCCGGTGCAAACTGGCGCACGACGCTGAACAAGAAGGAGCTGCCGCTCGCGCTCAACCGCTTCAGCGGCTGGCTCGATTATCCCGAGTATTACTTCTACTGGAATTTCCACGGCAACAACTCGATCTTCAACATCTCCTCCTACCAGAACAAGGAGATGGACGCGCTGATCGACAAGGCGCGCTTCACCGCCGATAGCGCGGAGTACGACAAGACGGTGAGAGATTTCATCGCTCTTTGCATGCGCGACGTTCCCGTCGTTCCGCTCAACCAGCCGATCCACGACGTCGCCATGCAGAAGAGCGTGAGCGGCTACGAGTTCTGGTTTCACCGCGAGCCGGACTACCGCCAGTTCGCAAAGGGCTAGTTGCGACGCGCGACGCTGATTGCGGCAGACGAGACGCGTGCCTGCGCGGTCGGAAAACCGCGCTCAAGCCGCGCCGCGCTCGCATGCAGCATCGCCGCATCGAGCCTGCCCTGCCGCGATCCCTCCAGCGCACAGGCAAAGACCCGGTAGAATTGCGCGCCGTCATAGGCGACCAGCAGCAGATCGACGCCGGCATTGATCGCCTCGACCACGGCCTTGCAGACGTCGTTCTGGTAGATCGCGCCCATCACGAGGTCGTCGGTCATCACCATGCCCTGGTAACCCCATTTGTCCCTGATGATTCCCTGCACGACCTGCTTCGAATGCGATGCGGCGCGATCGGGATCGACGGCGGTGAGCGTGACATGGCCGACCATGAGGGCGCTGCGCGAATGCGACAGCACCTCGCGGAACGGAAGCCAGTCGGTTGTCTCCAGCTCCTTCACCGGCGTGTTGAGACTGGCGCTGAAATGATGCGTGTCGGTGCGCACGCGGCCGATGCCGGGAAAATGCTTGAGCGTGGCGCCGACGCCTGTTTCTTCCAGCCCGCGGACATAGGCACTGGCGATCGTGCTGACGACGACCGGATCGGTCGCAATCGCGCGCTGGCCGATCAGCGTGTGGAAGTCGAGACGATTGCGCCGCTGCGGCGGCTTGAGGTCGAGCACCGGCGCGAGGTTGAGATTGACACCGAGGTCCGCAAGCTCACGGCCGTGGATGCGGCCGAACTCTTCCGCCCTCGCCTGCTGCTCGTCGGGCGCAAGCCCGGTGAGCTTCGCGAGCGCCGGCACCTTGGTCAGCGGCGGCGCGAGATGCCCGACGATGCCGCCTTCCTGGTCCGCGGCGACGACCAGCGGCGGCAGACCGGCCGCGCGCCGCTTGTCCTGGAGCGCCGCGATCTCGGAGCGCAGCGCCTCGATGGTCCGGCCGCGGACGTTGTGGCGGGTGACATAGACGCCGCCGATCAGGCCCTGCTCGGCAAGCCGCGCGACCTCGGGAAAGGAGGAATAGCCGACCATGAAGTGCGGCCCGAGCCGCCGCGCTTCGGTGGCGCTGGCGGCAAGGACGTCGCGCTTGCGCAGCTCGAATTTCAGATGCGCGGCGGACATCAGCAGCGGCGGCAGGCACCACAGCATGACGAGCAGCTTGCCCGCGAAGCTGCGCCAGCGTCCTCTCCACAGCAGGACGATGACGATCAGGAGGCTTGCGACGACAAGGGCGATGTTTCCCCCGCCGCGCAGTGGGACCAGATAGGGATCGTTCTTGTTCGCGGCCACGAACGCGAAGAAGGGCACGGCGAGCCAGAGCAGGATGAGACCGACACGGCGAAGGAATTGCATGATGCACCACATGCGATGGCGATGAATGCTTCGCACCTATCAAGGCGATCTCCGCTAAGCGAGAGGCAAAAGCGCGCCTGCACGAAATCTGCAAAAGACTCCTGAAACCGTGCAGACGATGATCCCGCCTTCTGCACAAGCGCCGTTCAGAGTTCGTGATGTCGCCCATCACGAAAGGTGTTCTGGACATGACGAGCCTGGCTTCGACGATCGCAGCGGACATCCAGCGGGAGGGGCATTCCTCGATCCCCGCCAAGCTCGGTTGCGCGCTGGCACTGGCCGCGCTCGCGGACTGGCTGTTCTATGGCCAGCGGATCGGGCTGTCGCTGACGCTCTTTGCGCTCTCGGTTGCGTGCCTGTCGGTTCTGTTCAATCAAGCCTCGCTCGATCTGCGGCGCGCGGGAATCGGCGCAGCCGTTCTCGTTGCCGGCCTCGTGCCGGCCGTCGAGGATCTCAACACCCTGTCGTTCCTGATCCTCACGGCGTCGCTGACGATTGCTCTGCTGCTCGCGACCAATCCGGAGACGACCGAGCTCGCCGACCGCGCCCGCGCGCTGCGCAATCTTGTCCTGATCGGCCCCTTCAGGTTCTTCCCGGAGGCGCTCCAGGTCTTCAACATGTCGGCCTTCACCCGCGGCATCGCGCTCTGGCTACTTCCGGTGACGCTCGGCACCGTGTTCGTCGCGCTGTTTGCCGCCGCCAATCCCGTGATCGAGCAGTGGGTCTCGCTGCTCAATCCGAAGGTCATCCTCGACTATGTCAGCATCCCACGTGTGCTGTTCTGGATCACGATGCTGGCGCTGGTCTGGCCGTTCATCCATGTGCGCTGGCGGCGCCGCAAGGTCGTGATTCCGGCTGCGGTCGACGGCCCCGTGCCGCCGCCGCTCCCGCCCTTGGTCTCGGCCGAGTTTCTGGGAGCCCCCACCATCCTGCGCTCGCTGATCCTGTTCAACCTGCTGTTCGCGGCGCAGTCCTTGCTCGACGGCATCTATCTCTGGGGCCATGTGGCGTTGCCCGACAACGTGACCTATGCGTGGTACGCCCATCGCGGTGCCTATCCGCTGATCGTGACGGCCCTGCTCGCTGCCGCCTTCGTGCTGGTCGCGATGCGCCCCGGTGGCCCGGCCGAGAAATCCAGAGTGATCCGGCCGCTGGTCTATCTCTGGGTCGGGCAGAACGTGCTGCTTGTCGCCTCGTCAATCCTTCGGCTCGACCTCTATGTCGACGTCTACATGCTGACCTACTGGCGCATCGCGGCCTTCATCTGGATGGGACTGGTGGCGCTGGGACTGATCCTGATCGTCGCGCGCATCGCCCTCGACCGGTCCAACCGGTGGCTCGTCGGCGCCAACCTGATCGCGTTAACGATCGTGCTCTATGGTTCCGCGCTGGTGAACTTCGATGCATTCATTGCCGACTACAATCTGAGCCACAGCAGCGAGACGGGGGGCACGGGCGTGAAGATCGATGCCGACTACCTCCTCACCTTGGGCCCACAGGCACTGCCTGCGATCGACAAGGTCATCGCGCTTCGCGGCGGCGATTACTGTCTTGCGGGACGTCGCGACCGGCTTGTAGAAAGTCAGAGGCAGGACCTGGCGTGGCGTGCCTGGGGCTTTCGGAGCTGGCGGCTGCAGCGCCGGCTCGACGCGCAGGCCAAGGGCCAGCCCGGCAATCAGCCGGCGGGGTGAGCGGAGACTCTTTTGGCGCATCGCATTCTCATCGTCGACGACGAAGGCCACATCCGCGAGGTCATCCGCGTCGCCCTGAAGAAGGCCGGCATGGACGTGATCGAGGCCCGCGACGGCAAGGAGGCGCTGCTCCGCTTTGCCGCCGACAAGCCCGACCTGATCGTGCTCGACATCGGCATGCCCGAGTTCGACGGCCTCGACGTGTGCCGCGAGATCCGCAAGGGCTCGGACGTGCCGATCCTGTTCCTGTCGGCGCGCGACGAGGAGATCGACCGCATCCTCGGCCTCGAGATCGGCGGCGACGATTACGTGACAAAACCGTTCAGCCCTCGCGAGCTGGTGGCGCGGGTCAATGTCATCCTGCGCCGCCTCAGCCCGCGCAACGGCGAGGCCAAGGCCGGGCCGGCCGCGCTGGTGCAGGGCGGCCTGCTGATCGATCCCGAGCAGCATGTCGCGACCTTTGCCGGCACGCCCCTGAAGCTGACCGCGATCGAGTTCGGCATCCTGCGCGCCTTCCTGACCCGGCCGACCTCGGTGTTCAACCGCGAGCAGCTGATGCGGGCGGCCTATCAGCTCAACATCCAGGTCTCCGACCGCACCATCGACAGTCACATCCGCAACATCCGCGCCAAGCTGGCCGTGCTGAATTGCGAGAACGTGATCGAGACCATCCACGGCGTCGGCTTCAAGCTCGGCCGCTGCGAGAAAGAGGCATGAGCGCGGCGCCCGACAAGTGGCGGCCGTCGCTGACCCTCGTGATCTTCACGGTGCTGGCGACGGTCGGCGTGCTGCCGCTGGTCGGCCTGTTCTTCTTTCGCCTCTACGACAACCAGCTGATCCGCCAGACCCAGGCCGAGCTGATCGCGCAGAGCCGCGTGCTCGCGACGATCTATGCGCAGGAGGTCACGGCGAGGCTCGACAGCGGCCTCACGCTCGGCGCCGAGGTGCCGCCGAACGTGCTGCCCGATCCGGGCGAGCAGGTCACCCCGATCCGCCCCGCGCTCGACCTCACCGCCAACGACCTGCTACGACGGCGGCCCGATGCGCTGCCGGCGCCGCAAGCCGCGCAGGCCGCCTATGTCGAGATCGGCGCAAAACTGACGCCGATCATCCGCGAGACCCAGAAGGTGACGCTGGCCGGCTTTCGTATCCTCGATCCGCAGGGCGTGGTGATCGCCGGACGGCAGGAGGTCGGGCAGTCGCTCGCCCATATCGAGGAAGTCGCGGACGCGCTGCACGGGCAGTACCGCGCCACCTTGCGCAACCGCGTCCCGGACAAGCCGCCGCCGCCGATCTATTCCTTCAGCCGCGGCCTCGGCGTGCACGTGTTCTCGGCGATGCCCGTCATCGTCAATAACCGCGTCGCGGGGGTGATCTACACCACGCGGACGCCGAGCAATATCTTCGACCATCTCTATCAGGAGCGCGGCAAGTTCGTGTTGGCCGGGCTCGCCGTCATCCTCGGCACCATCGCGATCGGCCTCGTATTCTCGCGCACCATCACGCGGCCGATGCGCGAACTGATCGACCGCGCCGCGCGGATCGGCCGCGGCGACCGCGAAGCCTTCAGGCCGCTCCGGCACTACGGCACGCGGGAGTTCGCACAGCTCTCGCACAGCTTCCTCGGCATGGCCGAGCAACTGGCACGGCGCTCCGACTATATCGCGACGTTCTCGGCCCACCTCACGCACGAGCTGAAATCGCCGCTGACCTCGATCAAGGGCGCGGCCGAGCTGTTGCAGGACTCGGTGCAAGGCAAGGCTGGCAGCCTGACCCCGGCCGAGCAGACTACGTTCATCGCCAACATCCTGTCCGATACCCAGCGGCTGGAGGCGATGGCGCAGCGGCTGCGCGAGCTCGCCCGCGCCGAGAGCCTGCCGCAGAACGAGCGCACCGAGCTTGCGCCGGTAATCGCCGATCTCAGGAGCCGGTTTCCGGCAAGCGCGATCGAAGCCAGCGGCAGCCTCGACCGGACCATCGGCATGTCCTCGGAGAAGGCGCTGATCGTGCTGTCGCACCTCGCCGATAACGCTATGCGGCACAAGGCCGGGACGATCAGGCTGGAGGCGGTCGACGAGCGGACGACGCTGCTCGTGACGGTCAGCAATGACGGCGAGCCGATCTCGGCCCCGAACCGCGACAGGATCTTTGATGCCTTCTTCACCACCCGCCGCGACCAAGGCGGTACCGGGATGGGCCTTGCGATTGCGCGCGCGGTGATGGCGAGCCATGGCGGCTCGATCAGGCTCAAGCCGACCAACGCCGGCGCGGCCTTCGAGCTGCAGTTTCCCGTAGCCTAGATCGCAAACACCCAGGCGGCGACGATGGTGCCGATGGTGACGAGACCGGCGATGGTCCAGCCGGCGGCGTATTCCAGCTCAGGATGACCGGTCGCCCGCATGATCTCTGCCGGATCGGCGGTATGCTTCTCTGCCATGACAGCCTCGCACATTTCTCCCCGCGTCCTAGATAAGTCGCTTGAGACGCCATTAGGTTCCATCACGGAAATGCGAGGAATGACGCAGCTTGGTTTGTTCGCCGAGCCGGACGCAGGCCCGGCCGGACTTCGCCATACCGACAATTTCATCGACGCCGCCACCGAGCGGGATCTGATCGGCCGCATCGCAGCATTGCCGCTGCAGCGCTTTCAGTTCGGCGCCTTCGAGGGCAACCGCCGGGTGGCCTCCTTCGGCTACCGCTATGATTACACGGTGCAGCGGCTCACCGAGGCCGAGCCGATTCCCGTGTGGGTGCAGCCGGTCGCACGGCAGGTCGAGGCCTGGGCGGGCCTCGCAGAGGGCAGCGTGCGGCAGGTGCTGTGCACCGAATACGACGCCGGCGTCGGCATCGGCTGGCACCGCGACAAGCCGCATTTCGACAAGGTGCTCGGCCTGTCGCTCGGCTCTCCCTGCAAATTCCGCTTCCGCCGCCGCAGCGGCGAGAAATGGCAGCGCCACACGCTCGAGGCCCTGCCGCGCTCGCTCTACATGATGGACGGCGAGGCGCGATCGGAATGGGAGCACAGCATCCCGCCGGTCGAGGCGAGGCGTTACTCCATCACCTTCCGGACCATGAAGCGGATGTGACAGTCCCGCCCAAACTAAACTGCGAAAACAACCCCATGCACAGTAGAAGCCGCTTTCCGGCATGGGGCGAGGCGGCGTGACGCAACGGCTTGACTCATCGGTGCAAAACGGCCGCTCCGCGCAACCGGAGCGAAGCGCGCGTCTTGCCTTCCAAATCCGGTTGCATGCTAGACTGCAACCAATCCACGGCAGGAGGGAAGCATGGCCGACAACAAGGCAAAGCGTGGCGGAGCGGACCGCGCGCTGATCGCGCTCACCGAGAAATACGAAGTCGCCTACTGGTCGAAGAAGTTCAAGGTGACGCCGGCCAAGCTGAAATACGCCGTCAAGAAGGTCGGCCATTCCGCCAGGAAGGTCGAGGAATACATCAAGCTCCAGAAGCACCGCGCCGCCGACAAGAGCCGGATCGCGCTCAGCGAGGCCTATGAGGTCCGCTACTGGTCGAAGAAGTTCAAGATCACCCCGGCCAAGCTGAAGGCCGCGGTCGCCGCGGCCGGCCACTCCTCCAGGAAGGTCGAGGCCTATCTCGCAGCCCAGAAGGCGGCGAAGAAAGCCAAGAAGGCGGCAAAGAAAACCGTCAAGAAGACCGCAAAGAAGACCGCCAAGCGCAAGAAGGCGGCGTGAAAACTCGGGGGACAGGCATGACGCCAGGTCAAGCGATGCTCGCCTGCGCCACCGTACTTGCCGGTACGCTCCCCCTCGCCGCCTCCGCCGGCGCGCCCGGAAAGGTCTCGGGCGCCACCGCGCTGGCGCTCGCGGGCGTGATCGCGCCGCTGTCGCCGGATCTCACCGGGCCCGAGAAGAAGGCGGTGGCGATGCTGTTCGCCGCCAATGCCGACGTGCCCTACAAGAAGGCCATCGTGGTGACCGCGGACCGGATCGTCTGCCGGACCGGCAATGTCGACATCACCATTCGCAATTGCGAGGTGACCTTCGGCAAGAAGGTGAAGACGGTGAACGGGTCCACCGCCAACGAGATCTTCGCCACCGAAGCGCTGGCGGGCGTGCCGCCCGACGGCGCGGCGGGCTCGAATTTCGAGACCCTTTCCAAGCTGAGCTGCACGATCGATCCCAATGCGATCAGGCGCAAAGACGGCAGCGGGGCCGATTGCACGTTCCAGCCGGGGAATTGATGCGGGAACGGCGCACCGGTAGCCGGTGCCGTGAAATCGCCCCAACACCAGCAACTAATATGGCGAATTGAGAAGACAGGCCAAACGCGCGCGCCAATATCAGGCGCAGGGCCCGGCACCATCATGAAGAATTACCTTGCATTTTTCCTTGTTCTGACCGTCACGACGGCCTCCGCGCATGGTCCGGTGCCGGCGCGGCTGACCGCGCCGTCCGATCTGGTTCGTGTCGGCCTCACCGATTCCGACACCACGGCCGGCGGCACCGCGCGGCTGTGCGAGCAGGTCAGCTTCTCGCGCGGCCTGCGTTACGGCGAGAGCGAAGCCAATGTGCTCGATGTCGCCACCAGCGCGACCAAGGCAGACACGCCGCGGCCGGTGCTGCTGTTCGTGACCGGCGACACCTTCACCGGCGACCGCGCCGCGCCGGAGCTGTCGCGCCAGATTCAGGACCAGGCGATGTGCTTTGCCGCGCGCAACGACATGATCGGGGTCCGCGTCAACTATCGGCTGGCACCGTCGGCGACCTGGCCGATCGGGGCGACCGACGTGGCGGCGGCGCTGTCCTGGATCCACGGCAATATCGACCTGTTCAATGGCGATGCCCGCGAGATCGTCGCGGTCGGCTATGGCGCCGGCGCCTTCCACCTCGCCACCCTGCTGGCGCATCCCGAGCTGCAGACCGACCGTGCCGACGTCGCCGGCGTCGTCCTGGTGTCGGGCTTCTACCGCGTCGGCAAGGACGCCAGCGACAGCGAGAAGGCCTATCTCGGCACGGACGCGACCCAGTACGACAACCGGTCGGTCTTCCCCGGCATTCTCAATGTCGACGTGCCGATCGTGCTGGCCTGGGCGGCGGACGATACCGCCGGCGTCGTGGCCCAGGGCGAGACGCTGAAGAAGACGCTCTGCGGCGCAGGTCACTGCCCACGCAGTGCGATGCTGCGCAACCGCGACGGCATCGCCGCTGCGTTTGGCCTGGATGGCTCCGGCGACAGCCTCGCCGAGCCGACGCTGCTGCTGGTGCACCAGCTCGAGGCGCGCGGGCTACCGTAAGTCCAATGGCGTCTCGGTAAATCGATACGGTCGAATGTTCGCTCAACCTCTTCCGTTGCGGTGGAGGTCGGCGCAAAGCGCCGGGTGATGCTCTCCTCCGCGCCGCGATTGTCCGTTGCGGAAGCACTCTCTCCTCTGGATACGGCGCACGGTGCCTCCGAATTGCCGCCAGTGAGGGCCGTGTGCCCCCTTCATCGCGCAGAAGCCGTTCAAACCGCCTTTTCATTGCAACTAAAAGCTGTATCGTCGTAGATATTGTCCGGGCTGACGGGTACTTGGAAATGTCATTGGATGGGCTGTTCGCGCGCGCCGATAACCGCGTCGCGTCCTTATCGGATAAGCTTGTTGTTGCAGAGCTGGTAGACGTTCTCGAAACTGACGACGTTACGTTTGTTGTCGGTAGCGGCGTTTCCCTCTTTCCTCCCGCCTCCGTCGTCAATGGCCAGCGCGTTACCGAGGCAATTGCGGCGCACCTTTCCGATGGCTTGCCAAAGCAAGATGTTCTGCGCAGGTATCTGGCAAGAGCTGCCTTCGAGGTCATCTTCCAACATAACGATAACGATGCGGCGGTTCGGAAATGGCTTCTAAAGCTGTTCACCTCTGATGATCCAAAAAAACCGAACTCCATACACCGTTCAATAGCAGTTTCCCTGGCGCGCAAACCGGCGCACGTCATAACGACCAATTACGATCGCTTTATAGAGCGAGCTCTGCTGGACGTCGGCGTATCAGTCGACACGATCATTAAGGAGGATGATACGAAATCCGCCTCGACGTCGATTCGATACTTCAAGATTCACGGCTGCACGAGCGATCCCGCTACATTGATCTTCAAGCTGGAGCAGGAGCGTCCACTGCAAGGCTGGAAGGCGAGGACCTTTCGATCGCTCGTCGAAGGGCGGATTGTCATTGTCATCGGCTATTCGGGGAAAGACTTCGAGATCTGTCCGGCTCTTCTGGAGGCAGGTGCGAAGGCTATTCTTTGGAATGCGTTCAGCCTCAATCTCGATCAGGGAGACTTTCCCTCGGAAAATGCAGAGCATTTGTTCAAGCACCTTCCCCTCATGTTGTTTTTGAAGGGGGATATGCACGACATCTTCCTCGTCAAGTCGCAGCGGCCCAGCAATGTCGACGAGGAAATCCTGGGAGAACTCCTCGCTGACATGACGCCTGGCGGGGTGGCGAGATGGCGTGCCGCGGTGCTCGACGTGATTGGAGCACCACGCCAGACAAGACAGGTTCTTCGCGACGGGAAACACAGCTTTGACCCGGCAAGTCGTTTCGAACGCCTGACGGGCGTTGCGTATCGTCGCGGAAAATACAGGACCGCAATCTACTACGGTGCGCGCCTGGCCGCAGCACGTTCACGCGGAGAAGGCATTCACGCGTTCGGCTTGCGTGCAGGGCTGGACGCGGCATTCAAGCTGCGCAACCGAGGCAATCACCGGCTCGCGAAGCTCGCTTATGGAGTTGCCGGGTGGGGCTGGAGCCAAAGCACCTTCAGATTGCGACGCGAGTACGCGATGAATATGGCATGGTTTGAAATTCTCGATCTCCTGCGCTTTGTCAGGTTTGAACGGCGCCTGAAGAGGCGTGTTGGTCAAATGGAATCCATCAGCTTGAAGCAAGGGTTTTGGGGCTCTTACTATTTAGTAAGAGATGTGGCCGAGGAGATCGGGCTGTCGCCAGAGCCTGGCACCCGAACGGTGGTGCCAGCAATGCCGTCTCAGCTTGGCTTCAAACATATTGGGAATATTCCTGCCCAGCTCGATGCCTTCAAGAATGCGAGGCTCGGAGCAGGAATCTCGTGGCAACAGATAGAGGAAGAGATTCAACTCGCTCGCGATACCGAGTTGCATCCGGAACGATGGAAGTGTGCGCTAGCCGCCCTCGAGGCAGGCGGGTGGTCCGCCAAGCAGGACGTCTTGCTGTTGAGACACGTATTTGCCGGCTTATGGAAGTGCGAGTACACGTCTTCGTACGAAGCGCATGTCCTGTGGCGAGCTATCCGCGCCGTCGCTCAACGCTATACGAGTTGAGTTCCGTGCCACTGGCGGCAGCCACTCACACCATTTACTGGGCCCCCTCTCCCCCGCCCCCCGCAAGGGGGGAGCGAGCGCAGTTCTCGCGTCGTGCGTGTCGCAACTTACCCTCCCTGGAGGGGGGAGGATAAGAGCGAGTCCCACACAGGGACTCTCTCAATCGGACAGCCCGGTCAGCACGGCTGCCGTTTCGTTCGCGGCATGCGTCGCATTGAAGCGCACCACCTGGCCACAGGATCGCCAAACGCTTGACCTAGATCAATCCGCCTTGGTGGGGATTGAGCCGACCTCGTGGGAGGCCAACGACAAGGTGTCGAGCATGCGCGTCACCGGCAGACTATTGTTCGTCTCGATTGCCGCCGTCGCGTCGCTCGGCGCGATGTCGCAGCAGCAGCACTCCGAGCAACCGGCAAGCGACAAGGAGATCCGCATCGGCAATGTCATGCCGTATTCGGGCCCGCTGTCGGAATTCGGCGCGATCGGCCAGGCGGAAGCCGCCTATTTCGACATGGTCAACGCGCGCGGCGGCATCAACGGCCGCAAGATCCGCTTCATCACCCGCGACGACAATTCCGATCCGGCAAGCGCGCTGGAGCTGACACGCGGCCTCGTCGAGAAGGACGACGTGCACTTGATGTTCGGCTCGTTCGGCACGCCCGGCAATATCGCCACGCGCTGGTATCTGAACGAGAGGAAAATCCCGCAGCTGTTTATCGCCTCCGGCGACGAGGAGCTGAGCCAGGCCAAGGCGTTTCCCTGGACCATGGGCTGGCAGCCGTCGTTCCGGTCGGAGGGGCGCATCTACGCCAACTACATCCAGGCCTATTACCCGAAGAAGAAGATCGTCGTGCTGTGGCAGAACGACCAGTTCGGCCGCCTGCTCTATAAGGGCATCCAGGAAGGTCTCGGCGATCTGAACCGTCAAGTCCTCGTCGACATCGCCTTCGACATGACGGACGAGCATCTTGACGGGCACGTCTCGATCCTCAAGCGCACCGGCGCCGACGTCTTCATCTTCCTCGGCGTGCCCTCGACGGCCTCCAAGGTGATCAAGCTGGCGGCGTCGCTCAAATGGCGTCCGGTCTTCATCGTCAACGATGCCTCCGCCTCGATCGCCAATGCAATGGCGCCCGCGGGACTGGAGAATTCGGCCGGCGTGGTCTCGGCGGCCTTCCTGAAGGATCCGAGCGATCCTGCATGGAAGGACGACCCCGCCATGAAGGAATGGTTCGCCTTCATGGACAAGTACCACCACGTCGAAAGCACCAACAACAGCGCCGCGCTCTACGGCTATGCCGCGGCCGAGGCGCTGACGCAGGTGTTGAAGCAGTGCGGCGACGATTTCTCGCGCGACAACATCATGCACCAGGCCGCTTCGCTGAAGAGTTATCAGCCGTCCGTCGCGCTGCCCAATATCAGGATGAGCACCTCGCCGGAGCGCTATCTGCCGATCCGGCAGATGCGGCTGGTTCAGTTCGACGGCCGCTCCTGGCAGCCTTTCGGCGAGGTGATCGAGACGGCGTTTACGGAAGGCGCGGCAAGGTGATCGCTCTTACCCTCCTGGAGGGTAAGAAAGAGCCGCTATGCCCCCTCACGCTGGCTTCAGCGAGGCCAGGGCGTTCTCCAGCAGCGTACGGACGCGGGCGGCGTCGCCGGATTTCACCACGGCCGGGTCGAGATAGAGCTCGAGGCCCGGCGCGCGCTCGGTGATGATGCCGCTCTTCTCCGCCGCGGCATCGTTCAGCGCGTCCACCGAATAGGGAATGACCTCGCGGCTGATGCCCTTCATCGTGATTGCCGGCAACGCATGGGCGCGGACGATGTCGCTGACGAGGGCAAAGGTCTCGTAGCTCAGCACGATGCCGCCGGGCTCGGCGATCGATTGCAGGCGCGCGGCAAGGTTCGCCTCGGCACCGATGATGGTGTAGTCCATGCGGTCGCTGCTGCCGAAATTGCCGACATTGCAATAGCCGGAATTGATGCCCATGCGGGAACGGAACGGCTGCTCGATGCCGGACGCGCGCCATTTCGCGTTGAGCTCGGCAAGACGCTGCTGCATGCGCCAGGCCATCTGCAGGCAGGCCTGCGCGTCGGCGCGGTCGCCCCTGGTCTCGGGATCGCCGAAGAAGATCAGCATGGCATCGCCGATGAACTTGTCGACGGTGCCGCCATATTCGAGCGCGATCGCCGACATCTCGGTGAAGTACTCGTTGAGGAGCTGGGTCAGCTGCTCCGGCTGCAGCCGCTCCGCGGTCGCGGTGAAGTTCTGGATGTCCGAGAAGAAGATGGTGAGCTTCTTGCGTTCGGTGTGGATGGTGACGTCCTTCTGGCCGGAGAAGATGCTCTTGTAGACCTGCGGCGGGATGTAGCGCGAAATCTTCATCGACAGCGAGGCCAGGAAGTCGTTGGCGGATTCGAGCTCCTTGTTCATGCCCTTGATGCGGCGCGCCTGGCGGCGCTGCAGCGAGAGGAACGACAGGCCGCTGCCGGCCGCGATCAGGAAATAGGCCAGCAGGAACTTGAACGAGAAGATGTTGGCGGCGATCGGCTGGGCGATGATCACCTCCTGGATGCCGCGGACATCCCCCACCTTCCAGTCCTTCTTGGGGCTCTCGGGGTGGCTGTTGTGGCAGCTCACGCAGGCCGGGCCCATGGTCACCGGCGCGACGAGGCGGACCTTGTCGTTGAACAACGAGGTCTCGGTCTCCACGATCTTCTGCTCGGGATCCCTGCGCAGCGCGTCCAGCGCGTCCTTCTCGAACTTGTCGAGCTGGTGCGGCGCGCGGTTCTGGAACGGGAAGTCCGAGACGAAACGGTAGGTGATGTTCTCCTGTTGCGCGCCGATCACCCGGCCGAGCTCGAGCGACAGCGTGGCCGGGATCGGGATCGCGCCGGGAACCGACTCGTAATTGTGCACGACCCTGGTCGTGCCGTTGGGGTTGGCGAGGATGCGCCCGACCACGTTGGAGGCATAATAGCTGCGCACGCTCGTGATCACCGAGTTCAGATCGATCGCCTGGCGGCGCAGCGCGGTCTTGGAGAGCTCGGTCAGGTCCAGCCACACCGCCAGCGGCAGAGCGAGCAGGAGGAAGGCGATCGCAGCGCCGGTCAGGAGGCCGCTCTTGCGCTGTTCTTCGGAGATCTCTTGTTTCACTCTATGGCTCCGTTGTGTGCAATCTTGTCGCAAATCACCGGGATTTGCGGCACAGCCTGCGGCGGCACAGAGCCCATAAACCCGGGTCCGCGCAACCCCCATTTATGGTGGTCGCGGCAGGCGGCTTTTCGTTTCATGACGAATGCTTTACGAACCTGCATTCACTCCGCCGGGAGACCTGGACATGACCGAGACCATCCGCATCAAGCGCTTTGTTGCGCGCCCCGTGATCGTGCCGATGAACCTGCCGCTGAAAACCTCGACCGGGGCCGTGGCAAAGGCGCCGCTGGTGCTGATCGACTGCGAGACCGACCAGGGTGCGGTGGGGCACGCCTATCTGTTCTCGATCACGCCTTCGGCTTTGAAGCCGCTGACCGCGATGGTCACGGAGATGTCGGAGCTCATCGCCGGCGAAGAGCTGCTGCCGTTCGAGATCGAGCGCAAGCTGAGCCAGCGCTTCACCCTGCTCGGGCTCGCCGGCCTGCAGCGGCTGGCGCAATCCGGCATCGACATGGCGGCCTGGGATGCGCTGGCGCGCAGCAGAGGCCTGCCGCTGGCGCGGCTGCTCGGCGGCGCGCCGAAGCCGGTCAGGGCCTACAATTCGAAAGGGCTCGGCATCATGCCTGTTGGTGCTGCGGTGGAGGAGGCCCACAAGCTGCTGGCCGAAGGTTTTCACGCCGCGAAGATCCGTGTCGGCCGCAGCGATGCGCGGGAGGATCTCGCCGTCGTCCGCGCGGTGCGCAAGGCGGTCGGAGACGACGTGACGCTGATGTGCGACTACAACCAGGCGCTCACCGTCACCGAGGCGATCCGCCGCGGCGAGATGCTCGACGACGAGGGCCTGAGCTGGATCGAGGAGCCGATCCGCCACGACGACTACGCCGGCTGCGCCCGCATCGCCGATGCGCTGGGGACGCCAGTCCAGATCGGCGAGAATTTCGACAGCGCGTTCGCGATGCAATCCGCATTGTCCGCGGAGGCCTGCGACTTCGTGATGCCCGACGTGCAGCGCATCGGCGGCGTCACCGGCTGGCTCCGCGCCGCCGCGCTGGCGCATGCCGCAGGGATCGAGATGTCGACGCACCTGTTCTCGGAGGTCAGCGCGCATCTGCTCTGCGTGACGCCGACCGCGCACTGGCTGGAATATGTCGACTGGGCCGACGCGGTGCTGTCGACGCGGCTGCAGATCAAGGACGGCTTCGCGCTGCCGAGCGAAGAGCCCGGCAACGGGATCGCGTGGGATGAAGCCGCGGTGAAGAAATATCTCGTTGCATGAGGCCGCCGGACGCGGCGTCGATCACCGATCGGCGGGCCTACGACCGAACCGCGGCAATCATGCTCAGCTCGACGGGAGCCCCGCGCGGCAGCTCGGCGACGCCGACGGACGTCCGCGTGTGACGACCGCGATCGCCGAGGCGTTCGATCAGCCGGTCGGAGGCGCCGTTCATGACTTGCGACTGCTGGGTAAACCCAGGTGCCGAGGCGACGTATCCGACGAGTTGCAGGACCTGGATGATCCTGTCCTCTCCGCCCGTTGCGTGATTGATGGCGGCAAGACAGAGGTCGGCGCAAAGGGCGGCAGCTTCCTGTGCGGCCGCGATATCGACACCCGCGCCGACCTTGCCCGCATACAGCAGGTCTTCGCCGCGACGCGGCAGCTGACCGCTGACATAGGCAATCCCGCCATGGATGATCACCGGCAGATAATTGCCGCCGGGCTTGTTCACACTGCTCATCTCGCCAGCCTGCCTTCTCTTCGCCTTTGGGATGACCGGACAATGGCAGGCGGTGAGTCCCGGATCAAGACTGCGAAGCTTTCGCCTGCCGTTGCGCAGCGGCGGCGCGCGCGATAACGATCCCCCCATGACCACATGGCGTCCACATCCCCGCATCCGCGTCGTCGCGATCGGCCTGCACTGGCGGGACGGGCGGCTGCTGGCGGCCGAGGTGCGCGACGATGCGGGGCGGCTTAGGGGCGTACGCCCGCTCGGCGGCGAGATCGAGTTCGGCGAAAGCTGGCAGGTCGCCCTCATGCGTGAATTCGACGAAGAGCTCGGCATCGAGATCGCCATCACAAGCGCGCCGTTGATGCTGGAGAACATTTTCGTGCACGAGGGATCGACCGGCCACGAAGTGATCTTCCTCGCCGAAGTCGCGTTTCCAGAGGGCGCATTTGCCGGCCAGGACCGCATCGATTTCCGCGAGGACAATGGCGAAGAGATCGTCGCGCGCTGGTTCGACCTCGCGGAGCTCGACGTGGATGGCGGGCCGCAGCTCTATCCGACCGGGCTGAAGGAGTTGCTGCTCGGGCGCAATGTTTCGAGCCCGTCATCCCCGCGCAACCGCTAAGCGGTTGTCGCTGGAGGCGCGAGTGGCGCGATGCTCAGCATCGCGCCGGGAGCCTCGAAGGATGAACGGCCCGGACATAGCCGGGCCGTCGCCCTTCGAGGGCCGCTGGAGAAGCGGCCACCTCAGGGTGACGGATATGGACTTGAACACATCGCAGCCTACCCGCGAGGCTACCAGGTCTCCGCGCCCGGGATCTTCTTCCGCACCGCCATGCGCTGGATCCAGATGCAGCGGCGGACGGATCGGTTGGAACGGCCGACGGCGGATATCCCCTCGCCGGCCTGAAGCAGCGGCGCCACGTTCTGGCGCAGCTCGCGGCAGCGCTGGAGCTCGGCCTGCCAGTCGATGATCCCAGCGTCCGCGCGCGGCGCAAGCAGCGGCAGCATCACCATGGCGACGCAGATCGTCCTTAACATCGACATTCCCTTCATGGCGCGCCGCCGCTATCGCGCCGATAGCGGAAGTCGCAATGGTCGGCACCCTGCATGATCGTCTGCGTGCGCGCGAGCCTGACGTCGGGGCCAAACCCTTCCGCGGTCGCGAAGTCCGCGGTGCAGACCAGGAGAAAGCCGAGCTCGGGCTCGCCGAGCGCCTTGTAGAACTCGGCATAGGCGCAGCGCTTCACGTCGAACGCGAAAGCGTCCGGCGTCTGCTCGATCACGTCATAGGCGAGCGCGTCGTCACGGGCATAGGTCCTGAAAGCCGAGGACACGGCCTTGCCGAGATCGGCCTCGTTCTTCGCCTTCCAGAACTCCTCGCCGAAGCCGCGATAGAGATCGCCGAGCGCCTTGCGCACGATCGCGTTGGCGCGCGCCGCGCCAAGCTCGGCCTGCAGTGCCTTGACCAGCGGCACCAGCACCTGGGCCTGGATCTTGGCCTGTTCGATGACGGACACGGTCATGGGTGGGCGTCCCGCAATGAAGGGCGTAGCCGAGATGATAGCGCAGCTTGATGCCGGCGGCGAGCGTTTGCCTGTTGCACCGAAGGCCCACGCCTCCGTGATCTCACGACCGCCGCCGATCGTGCGATCCTGAAACGTCACCGCGCCCGTGAATGGTATGACGATCACCATTCAAATGCCGGCAATGGCGAGAGGTGAACATGATCCGACCCGAGATGTCTCAGGATAACGTCAGGCCACGCCCTTTGGTGCGACGTAGGCGTCTTGCGGCCATCACCGCAGCGCTCTTTCTCGCGGCGGCATTCTGGCCGGCCGCCCCCGCGCTGGCCGCTGCAAACGAAGCCGAGGCACGCGCCATCTTCGAGAGGTTCGTTACCGCGCAGAATGCGCACAACGCGGACGATGTGAAAGCCCTGCTCTGGAATTCGCCGGCCACGCTGCTGTTTGCCCGGAACGTCGAGACGCGGGGACGTGACGCTGTCGCCGACCGCTTCAAGACCTATTACGAGGGCACCTGGCATCTCGAACCCGACATGTCGAAATTCCACGTCGCCGTGATCTCGAACGAGGTCATGCAGGTCCTCGTGCCGATCGTGTTCACGCGCGCCCTGCCGGGCAAGCCACCGCAGCAGAACACGTTCCTGATCAGCCAGACCTACGTCCGGGATGCGGACGGCTGGTCGGTTGCCTCGATCATGCCGATCGCGAATACGGAACTGAAGTAGAGGGATGCAAGACCCGGGCTGCGGACTCAGGTCCGCAGCAGTCGCAGCGCCCGGCCCTTGTGCAGGGCGATGTGGTCGGTCTTGTCGCTCTTGATCTCGTATTGCGGATCATCAGGCGAGGCGTGGTGCGTGTAGCCCTTGTAGTCGACGTCCCTGGTGTGGACGCGCAGGATATGGCCGCGCACGCGGCCGGCCTCGGAATTCCAGCTGACGTGGTCGCCGCGTTTGAAGGATTTTGCGGAGGTCTGTGGGGGCCGCTTGGGCATGGCGGAACAATGCCGGAGCGAGCCGGGGTGTTCCAGGGCAACGGAGGATGACGCAGCCGTCCGTCTACGCTCTTCGAGCTACGCCGGACACGCTTCGCCATCATTTGAGTGTGGCTGGGCCACGCAAAGCCTTTTGGCGAAGCGTGGTGGGCACGACAGGGATCGAACCTGTGACCCCTACCATGTCAAGGTAGTGCTCTCCCGCTGAGCTACGTGCCCTAATAGTCCACTTACGTCGGGTGGGGTCCCTATAACGGCTCAGGGGACCCTGCGCAAGGACGGAAGGAGGCCGATTTAGGCCGCCAGCATCTTGTTCACTTCGCTGACCAATTCGCGCAGATGCACGGGCTTGGACAGCACCTTGGCGTTCTTGGGGGCGTCCGAATCCGAGTTCAGGGCGACCGCGGCGAAGCCGGTGATGAACATGATCTTGATGTCGGGGTCGAGTTCCGAGGCCCGGCGGGCGAGCTCGATGCCGTCCATTTCCGGCATCACGATGTCGGTCAGCAGCATCTCGAACGGCTCTTCCCGCAACCGCTGATAGGCGGCCATGCCGTTGTCATGGGACGAGACCTGAAAACCGGCGTTTTCCAGCGCCTTGACCAGGAAACGGCGCATATCGTTGTCGTCTTCGGCGAGCAGGATCTTTGGCATGGCAGGAAACGTCGAATCCCCAGAGGATATCAGCAGAGGTTACTAAGCCCGACAGAGGGTAAATTTGGGGTGAAAATCTTAACCCCAAGCCGGCCCGCGCTGCCGGTCCCTTGTGGACCCGAACGGGCTCCGAATCAATCGAGCCGCACCAAGCCGTCCCCGCTTGCCTGTCCGCACGGTTAAGACCTGTTCCAAGGGCCGATCACATCTTTTCGCTTGGCAGAATGGTTGCGATTCCGGACAATGACGACACATAAGAGCCGCTCGACCGGCCGAATCATTCGATCCGGGTTCATGCCGGATCGCGCGGCGCGAAGGGACGAAGCCTGAGAAGATGACCCGGTTTGACGGCGAGGTGTCGCCAGCGTTCGAAATCTTCGAGCCCGCCGAATGGCGCGCGCCTGTCATCTTCAACTCGCCCCATTCCGGCTCGACCTATCCGGACGAATTCCTGGCGGCCTCGCGGATCGACCTGCCACAGCTCAGGCGGTCCGAAGATTCCTTCATGGACGAGCTGACCGGCCATTTGAGCGCGCGCGGCTTTCCGACGGTGCGGGTCAACTTTCCCCGCTCCTATGTCGACGTCAATCGCGAGCCCTATGAGCTCGATCCCCGCATGTTCACCGGCCGCCTGCCGAGCTTCGCCAACACCCGCTCGATGCGGGTCGCGGGCGGCCTCGGCACCATTCCGCGCGTGGTCGGCGATGGCCAGGAGATCTATCGCGACCGCATCCTGGTCGACGATGCGCTTGGGCGGATCGAGACGCTGTACAAGCCCTATCATCGCGCGCTGCGCCGGCTGATCAACAAGGTGCACCACATGTTCGGCACCGTGGTGTTGGTCGACTGCCACTCGATGCCGTCGGTCGGCGTCTCCAGGGACGAGCCGCGCCGGCCCGACATCGTGATCGGCGACCGCTACGGCACGAGCTGCACGCCGCTGCTCCCCGACAGGGTCGAGGAGACCATGAGCGGGCTCGGCTATTCGATCGGCCGCAACAAGCCCTATGCCGGCGGCTTCATCACCGAGCATTACGGCAACCCAGCGAGCGGCCTGCATGCGGTGCAGCTCGAGCTCAACCGCGCCATTTACATGGACGAGCGACGGCGCGAGCGCGGCCCGCGCTTCGGACAAGTGGCTGCCGATTTCGGCGTGCTTGCCGACGTGCTGGCGACCACGATCCCGTTCGCCGATCTCGGCCCGTTCCAGGCCGCGGCGGAATAGACCAAACTTTTTCTGCTGTTCTGTCTTGGCGATCGAACCGCGCGCGATTGGCGCGAACGCGTTTTCGCTTCCCTTGCCTCTGCGCATCAAACTGAAATCGGAGGCGGACAGAAAAAAGGGCCGCTTCTAATGAAGAAGCGGCCCAAGTCTAGGGAGGAAACGCCCAAGGAGGGCAGCGGTAACGCAGAGCGCTACCGCACCGCAACAATATGCGGCCGCGCCGCACAAAGTGCAAGGGCTTTCGAGCCGTTTCCCATGCACTATGCACATGGCTCAATTGCTTCCATGGAAACCCAGATTCAGTTTCTTTGATAAGGAAATTCAATGGGTTGATAGTCATTTGCATACGAACAAGGCATGATCGGAACTAAGTTTTCAACTCTGTGATCGATATTTGGCCAGCGGATGACTCGAATGAGGCAGGGACCCTGGGGCATCCAAAATACCAGGGTGCAAAGCCAAGACAGCGCTGCACGCGGGAGGCGAATTGAGCTAGGCAGGAGCGAGCTTCACCTTACTTTCGCTTTTGGGGATTTGCCGTGACGGTGATCGACTTCTCCGCCTTCATCGGACGGCTCGCCACCGCCTCCGGCGAAACCATCCTGCCGTTCTTCCGCACCTCGCTGTCGATCGACGACAAGAGCAAGACCAAGGATTTCGACCCCGTCACCGAGGCCGACCGCGCCGCCGAGGCGGTGATGCGGCGGCTGATCAAGGCGAGCTTCCCCCAGCACGGCATCGTCGGCGAGGAATTCGGCAATGAGCGCGAGGACGCCGACTATGTCTGGGTGCTCGATCCCATCGACGGCACGAAATCCTTCATCGGCGGCTTTCCGATCTGGGGCACGCTGATCGCGCTGCTGCACAAGGGCACGCCGGTGTACGGCATGATGCACCAGCCCTTCATCGGCGAGCGCTTTTCCGGCGACAACGGCTCGGCCACCTACAAGGGCCCCTCCGGCGAGCGCCGCCTCCAGGTCCGCCGCTGCGCCTCGCTGTCGGAGGCGACGACCTACACCACCTCCCCGCTGCTGATGAACGAGCGCGACCGCGCCATTTTCGGCCGGATCGAGAAGGGCGCCCGGCTGTCGCGCTATGGCGGCGACTGCTACTCCTATTGCATGCTGGCGGCCGGCCATGTCGACCTCGTGGTCGAGACCGAGCTGAAGCCCTACGATATCGCGGCGCTGATTCCGATCGTGACCGGCGCCGGCGGCGTCGTCACCACCTGGGAAGGCAAGCCGGCCCAGGGCGGCGGCCGCATCGTCGCGGCCGGCGACGCCAGGGTCCACGAAGAAGCACTGAAGCTGCTCAACCAATAACAAACGCGAGCGGGAGGCTTGCATGACCATCTCACGCAGGCTGCCGGCTGGATTGTTGTTGGGATTGCTGTTGCTGCTGCCGTCATTGGCGTCGGCGCAGAATTTTCCGGCAAAGCCGATCAAGCTGATCGTGCCGTTCCCGGCCGGCGGGCCCAATGACATCATCGCGCGCGTGATCGGCCAGCGCATGTCGGAGCTGTCGGGCCAGCCGGTGCTGATCGACAATCGCGGCGGCCAGGGCGGCGTGCTCGGCACCGACGCGGTCTCCAAGGCTCCGCCCGACGGCTACACCATCGCGATCTCCTCGGCCGGCGCGCTCGCGATCAGCCCGAGCATGGAACGCGTCGCCTACGACACCCAGACCGACCTCGCGCCGGTGACGCTGGTTGCGACCGTGCCGGAAATGCTGGTGGTCGCCACCAACGTGCCCGTCAAGGACGTCGCCGAGCTGATCGCGCTCGCCAAATCGCAGCCGGGCAAGCTCAACTTCGCCTCCTCCGGCCCCGGCAGCCTGCCGCATCTCGCCGGCGAATTGTTCAAGCTGACGGCCAAGATCGACATCGTCCACGTGCCCTATCGCGGCGCCGCGCCCGCGGTGAACGATCTGCTGGGCCAGCAGGTGCAGATGACGTTCCTCGATCTCCCGGTGCTGCTGCCGCAGGTCAAGGCGGGCGCCTTGAAGCCGATCGCGATGGGTTCGGCCGAGCGCGCGCCGACCGCGCCCGAGGTGCCGACGCTTGCGGAGGCCGGCTTTCCCGATCTGCGCGTCGAGAACTGGTACGGCATGGTCGCGCCCAAGGGCACGCCGAAAGAGATCGTCACCGCGCTGCATACGCTGGCGACCAAGGCGATGGCGGATCCTGGCGTGAAGGAGAAGCTCGCCCAGCAGGGCGCGACGCTGGTCGGCGACGAGCCGGAGCATTTTCGCGCCTTCATCGCCGACGAGACCAAGAAGTGGGCCAAGGTGATCAAGGACGCCGGGGTCGAGACGGCAAAGTAGGCGCGGTCCGTTTCCGTGCCGTCATGGCCGGGCTTGTCCCTGCCATGACGAGTTTGTGGCTTCTCACACCGCCTCTGCCCTCAGATGCTCCACCAGCATCTTGGCCGGCCGCGGCAGCGTCTTGAAGCTGCGGGCGCAGATCACGAGCTTGCGGTTGGCCCAGGCATCGCGCAGGCGGACCATGGCGAGCGGCATCAGCCTGGCGCAGCGGCGGGCGGCGGATATCGGCACCAGGGCGATGCCGACATCGGCGGCGACCATCTGGCAGATCGCGTCGAAGTCGCGCAGGCGCGCCCGGTAGTGCGGGCGCATGCCGAGCCGGGCGGCGTGCTTCGAAATGTGCATCTGAAGCGCGGTGGCACTGGTGAGCCCGACGAAGTCGCAGGCGCCCGCCTCCTGAAAATCGATCTGGCGGCGGCCCGCGAACGGGCCGCGCTTCGACGTCACCAGCGTCAGGTGATCCTCGCTGAAGACGAAGCGCTCGATATGATCGGGCAGCGCATGCTCGGCGGCGAAGCCGAGATCGGCGGCGCCGGCGGTGATCGCGGCCGCGATGTCGGTGCTCTCGCGCTCCTCGATGTCGATGGCAACGTCGCGATGTTCGCGCAGGAAGCCGGCCAGCGCCTTCGGCAGATGCTCCGAAAGCCCCGAGGTGTTGACGAGAAAATGCACGCTCGCGCGCACGCCGCTGGCAAAGCCGGCGAGGTCACCGCGCATGGCGTCGACCTGGTGGATGACGAGCCGGGCGTGATCGAGCAGGCTCTCGCCGGCCGCGGTCAGCTCGACGCCGCGGCGCCCGCGCTTGAGCAGGGCGACGCCGAGCGCATCCTCGAGGCCCTTGATGCGTGCACTGGCAGAGGCCAGCGCCAGGTTCGACCGCTCCGCGCCGCGGGTGATGCTGCGCTGGTCGGCGACCGCGATGAAGAGTTGGAGATCGACGAGATCGAAGCGCATGGCAGGTTTCTCCAAACCTCATTGTTCGGGCAGGACCTCTGCGGAAGGTCGCGCATTTTCCGGATTGTGCCTGAGCCTTCGTCGCGAACGAAGGCTGGCTCCATAACCTCCAGATTGTGCCGGAGTGCGCCTTGGGTCAATGTGCCGGCATGTTCGACCCTCTCCTCATCGTCATCGCTGCGGTCTTCCTGCTCGCCGGATTCGTCAAGGGCGTGATCGGGCTCGGCCTGCCGACCGTCTCCATGGGACTGCTCGCCGTGAGCATGGCCCCGAGCCGCGCCATCGCCATCGTGATCGTGCCCGCCATCGTCACCAATATCTGGCAGACGTTTGCCGGCCCCTATCTGCGGGACATATTGCGGCGGCTGTGGCCGCTGATGATCGGCACCGTGATCGGCTGCTGGCTCAATGCCGGCGCGCTGACCGGCCCGCATGCGCGCTACGGCACGATCGTGCTCGGCGTGCTGCTGGTCATCTACGCCGTGATCGGGCTGAACAAGCTGCAGTTTCGCGTCGCGCCGAAAAACGAGAAATGGGTCGGCGGCGTCGTCGGCGTGATCACCGGCGCGATCTCGGCCTCGACCGGCGTGCAGGTGATCCCCTCGATGCCGTTCATGCAGGCGATCGGCATGGAGAAGGACGAGCTGGTGCAGGCGCTTGGCGTGTTCTTCACCACCGCAACGGTGGCGCTCGCCTTCAACCTCACCGCCGGCGGATTGCTGACGCCGGCCAATGCCGTGCCGGGCGCAGTCGGGATGGCGATGGCCTTTGCCGGCATGTTCATCGGCCAGTCCGTGCGGGCGCGGATGCCGGCCGAAGCGTTCCGCCGCTGGTTCCTGATCGCGATGATTTTGCTCGGGCTCTATCTCGCCGGCAGCGCGCTGGCGAAGGAGTTCGCCTGACGCTTACGATTTCGGCTCGAAGCCCGGCACCCACTTCTCGTGCTGGGGCAGTTCGTCCTGGATCGTCCACCACGGCGCGCGCGACGAGGTGAAGACGTGAAGGCGCGGCCTCACTTCCGGATCGTCGTCGAGCAGGCCGGCGGGAATGCTGACGGTCGGCAGGTAGCTCGCCTTGCCGGGCGTCAGGCAGCCGCAAATCTTGCAGCGATGGCGGAAGCTTCCCGGCGCGGATTCATAGGCCACCGTCATGTCCTCGCCCGCGACAAAGCGAAACTTGTCGGCATCGACATGGGCGTAGGTGGCGAACGCGGCACCGGTCAGCTTGCGACAATTGGCGCAATGGCAGTGCGTCAGTGCGCGCACCCGGTCGACCTCGAAGCGCACGGCGCCGCACAGACAGCTTCCACGAATCATCGAAACCTCCCCCGCGCGGCCTCTGTCGGGCCGATTGCGCGCCACTCATTCGTTCGAACGAGCTACCGCGTCTCCAGCATGGCGACGCGGATGCCGAGATAGATGAAGAGGCCGCCGAGCGCGCGGTTGATCCAGGCGAAGGCGCCCTCGGACTGCCGCAGCCGGTTGGCGGCCTTGGCCGCGAAGGCGGCGAGCACCAGGCACCACAGCGTGCCCGTGAAGATGAAGATCAGGCCGAGCGTCAGGAAGGCGAGCGGCTTGTGCGGCGCATCGGCTGCGACGAATTGCGGCAGGAAGGCCAGGAAGAACAGCGCGACCTTGGGATTGAGCGCGTTGGTGAACACACCCTGCAGGAACACCCGCCGCAGCGAGCTGCGCTCGGCCTCGTCCCGGACCGCCGCCAGCACGGGCCGCGACCACAGCATCTGGAGGCCGGTGACGACCAGATAGGCCGCCCCGACCAGCTTCACGATCGAAAAGGCGGTTGACGAGGCCATCAGCAGTGCCGAAAGACCGATCGCCGCGCCCGCGACATGGAAAAAACAGCCACAACTGATGCCGAAAGCGGCGGCGGCGCCGCCGCGCCAGCCCATCTGCATGCTGCGGCCGATCACATAGACGCTATCAGGGCCTGGCGTGATGTTGAGCAGCACGCCGGAGAGGATGAAAAGCCAGATTTCGTGAATGCCCAGCATGCAAGCGGCCCCCTCTCGCCCGTCCGGGCGGTCTCAAATTCCGCTTAGTCGGTTCGGCTGCCGCCGTCCACCGCCGGGATTGCGTAGGATTTACCTCGATTTTGCAATGCGGTTCATACTTTCACTCGGCCGCATCTGCTTTATAAAGGCAGGGTTACTTGAAATGCGGGATTCGAGGTGACTGCCACGCCGTGGCCGGTCCCAGATCCCTTACCAAGTCCCCTTGGAGCCCCGGAAGATGGAAAGACGTCTGGCCGCCATTGTCTGCGCCGATGTCGCCGGCTATTCGCGCATGATGGGCAGCGACGAAGCCGGCACCCATGCCGCCTTCAAGGCCCATCGCGCCGCGATCCACCCCATCATTCTCAATCACGGCGGCCGCGTCGTGAAGAACACCGGCGACGGCTTCCTGCTCGAGTTCGCCTCCATCGTCGGAGCCACCGAGGCGGCGGTCGCGATGCAGACGCTGATGGCCGAGCGCAACCACCATCTGCCGGCGGACCGCGCGATGCAGTTCCGGCTCGGCATCCACATGGGCGACGTCATAGCCGATGAGGACGAGGTGTTCGGTGACGATGTCAACATCGCCGTCCGCATGGAATCGGTGTCGAGCCCCGGCGGCTTCGCGATTTCGGCCAAGGCCTATCGCGAGGCCAGCAAGCATCTCACCGTGCCGCTGACCGACGCCGGCAACCATCGCTTCAAGAACATCAAGGATGCGATCGGGGTCTGGACCTGGACGCCCGAAGGGGCGCCGGCGCTGGCGCCCGAGCTGAGGGAGGCGTCGGCGCTGTCGCAGCAGTACCGCACGGCGATCGTCGGCGTGCTGCCCTTCGCCAATCTCAGCGACGCCCAGGACGAATATTTCTCCGACGGCCTCACCGAGGATCTGATCCACGCGCTGTCGCTGCAATCCTTCTATCGCGTGCTGAGCCGCAACTCGACCTTCGCCTTCAAGGGCAAGAATCTGAGCACGCGGCTGATCGCGCGCGAGATCGACGCGACCTATCTGATCCAGGGATCGGTGCGGCGCGCCGGCGCCAAGATCCGCGTCACGGCGGAGCTGATCGCGCCGGAGACCGGCGAGCAGCTCTGGACCGGGCGCTACGACCGCGACATCGGCGATCTCTTCGCGATGCAGGACGAGATCACCACCAACCTGTCCGCGGCGATCGCCACCGAGATCGTCCGCGCCGAGGCCTCGGCGCCGGCGCGGCTCTCGACCGACGTCACCGCCTGGGATCGCTTCCTCAAGGGGCTGTCGCATTACTACCGGCAGACCAAGGAGGATCTGGCCGCCGCCGTCGACCTGTTCCGGGAGGCCATCAAGGTCGATCCCAAACTGTCGATCGCGCATGCCTATCTCGCCACGATCCAGATCCAGAGCATCCAGTTCGGCTGGGTCAAAGGCACGCGCGAGATGTGGGCCGAGGCGATGAACCTCGCCGAGACCAGCGTCCGGCTCGACCCGCGCTCCTCCTTCGCGTTCTCGATCCTGTCCTGGGCCCACGCGATGGAGGGACATTACGAGGCCGCGATGGACGCCGCCAAGCGTGCGGTCGCGCTCAACCCTTACGACAATGGCGCACGCGGCGTGCTCGGCATCTGCCATTTCGTGATCGGCGAGCATCGCGAGGCGATCGAGCTGTTCTCGATGGCGGCGCAGCGCGACAACAGCGACCCGCGCTACCAGTGGGCCACGCTGAACGCCTTCAGCCATTACCTGTTGCGCCAATATGACGCGACCCTGTCATGGGCGCGCGAGCAGCTCTACATCAACCCCAATCACATGCAGGCGCTGGCGATCCGCGCCGCGGCCCTGGCGCAACTGGGCCGGACCGCGGAAGCCGACGAGGCCGCCGGGGTGCTGATGAGCAACTACCCGACCCTCAACGTCGACCGTCACTTGCGCAATTTCCACTGGAAGCGGGCCGAGGACGTCGCGCATTACCGCGCAGGACTGCTGAATGCGGGTGTGCCGCTCGGCAAGCTGACCCTGGTCCAGAGCGACGTCAAACGCGCCGCCGAATCCTGACCGGCGGCCCGCGGGCCTTTCACGCGCTCTTCACATCCCCGTGGCGGTCTGCCGCCTGCCCTTATTGACAGGACAGTGAAATCGGCCACACTTCTCTACACGCTGAAGTAGTATAGCCTGCTGTCGGTTTGTTAGGACTTTGCGCGCTTGATCGCGCCGCCGTATTTCGCGATTCGCTGTTTTTCAGGATTTTGGGCCATGCATGATCCCGCTTCGAAGCCGCCCCTCGCCCCCTCGATCCAGGTCTCGCCGGACAATCCCTGCCCATTCCTGCGCGGCCTCGTCGGCGAAGGCTTCGTCGACGGCGGCACCGTCCCGCTCAACACGCTGTCGCAGACCATTGCGAATGCGAGCGGCGAGACGGGGCTGAAGAAGACGTCGGCCCGCATCCAGACCCGCGGCGTCGCGATGATCGCCAATGGCTTCAGTCATATCCTGAAGAGCTGGTGGTCCGGCGCGCAGCTCGATGCATTGCGCGGCGGGCCCCTCGACAAGCTCGGCGCCGGCTCGCGCATCCTCGGCGTCGACGGCAAGGTCAACGAGGACGAGATTGCCCGGCTGGCGAGCTTCGGCCGCAGCTACAAAGACCCGAATACGGGCATCAGCGAGACCGGCCTCAACGCCGCGGAAATCAAGACGTTCATGCAGGACAATCTCAAGCGCGCCGGGAGTAGCGCGCGCTGGTACTACCCGCTGCTGATGAAATTCGAATGGCCGATCCTGCTGAAGATCATGGGCAAGGGGGACAAGGACAAGCCCGAGGAGCGCTATCTCAGCGTGGACGACGTCCGCACGCTGTTCAACGAGCGCAGCTTCCCCGATCGCATCAGCAAGCGGATCGTATCGCAGCCGCTGCTGTCGACCTGCGCGCTCAGGTTTCGCTGGGCGCTCGGCCTCACGGCGGGCGCTTTGGCGCTCGTTCTTGCCGCCCTCGTTGCGGTCGCCGAATTCCCCAACCAGGTCCGCGCCATGCTGCCGCAGAAGGGCATCCTCGCGCAGCTCCTGCCGCCGCCCTTGCCCACGCTTCCGCAGACCAATGCAGCCTATTGGCTCGAGCAGAACTGGTCGCTGAAAGACCGGCACTGGTTCCACCATGCCAGCCAGGGCACCGCGACCTTCCCGGTGCCCTATGAATGGTTCATGGCGCTGGAGCAGCCGCGCCTTCGCCTGGTCTCGCAGCCCGGCATGCTGAAGGACAGCGCCTATCTCGAGCGCTTCGGCTTCATCCCGAGCCCGAAATCGATCAACACCGACACGGCCACGCTGCGCCAGTTCGGCTACGCCAACGTCTATGAGACGACGCAGGCGGGCGACTGGTCATCAAGGTGGACGCCGGCCGAGAATGTCGACGGCCTGCCGGTCGGTTTCGCGCGGATGACCGGCGTGGTCGATCCCGCGACCGGCCGTCGCGAGGAGGACAAGATCGGGCTGACCTGCGCGGCCTGCCATACCGGCCATATCCAGTATCAGGGCATCGACGTGCGCTTCGACGGCGGCCCGGCGATGACCGATCTGAAGAAGCTCGAGCTCGTGACCGGGCTGTCGATCGCCTACACGGTGTACGTCCCGTTCCGCTTCGACCGCTTTGCCGATCGCGTGCTCGGCCGCGAAGCAAGCAAGGCGGACCGCAAGGCGCTCAAGCAGAAGCTCTCCGCGACCATGGATTTCCTGCTCGACTGGCAGACCAGGTACAACAACACGATCGAGCACAAGAAGACCTGGGACGGCAGGTGGCAACAGGACACGGAGGAAGGCTTCGGCCGCCTCGACGCCCTCAATCGCATCGGCAATCAGGTGTTCGCTCAGGATCTCGCCTTGAGCGGGGTCAAGGGATTCGAAAAGAACCTGCATGCCCAGGACGCGCCGGTCAGCTATCCCGCGATCTGGACGGTGCCGTGGTTCAAATTCGCCCAGTACGACGCCTCCATCGAGCAGCCGCTGATCCGGAACGCCGGCGAGGCCCTGGGCGTGACCGCCCTGCTCAATCTGTCCGACGCCTATCCTGAGAAGCGGCTGTGGACCTCCTCCGTCGATATCAGGACGCTCGGCTGGATCGAGGACATGCTCAGGGGACCCGATCCGTTCAGGGCGCCCGATCCCGCCAAAGGTCCGAAGTTCGGCGGCCTGCTGTCGCCGAAATGGCCGTCGCAAATCCTCGGTGACGCCTGGCGGATCGACCAGACGAAGGTCGAGAACGGCCGCAAGATCTACGCCGAGATGTGCTCGGGGTGCCATTTGCCCGCCGTCGACACCCCGGCCTTCTGGTCCTCAGGGCATTGGGAGACAAGCGGCGACAGCAAGGTCCTGAACGCGGTCACGATCCCGCTCAAGGAGATCAAGACCGATCCCGAACAGTCCCTCGTGCTCAGCAAGCGGATCGTCGACGTGCCCGCCTTCCTGAAGGTGAATACGTCGGACCTGCAGAAATGGTGGCAGTGCGATATCCCGACCGCGAGCACCTCGCCGACCGAGATGGTCTATGCGCTCGGGCTCATGACCGTGGTCGATCTCGTCGCCCAGAAATGGATGGTCGACCAGGACGTCCCGGACGCGGAACGGGCGAAATTGTGGAACATGGCGCGCAAGAACTGCCTCAATCCCGCGCCCGATCCGCGCTACCGCGCGCGGCCGCTGAACGGCATCTGGGCCACCGCGCCCTACCTGCACAACGGCTCGGTGCCTTCGCTGTACTGGCTGCTGAAGCCGCAGAACGAGCGCCCGCAGAAATTCTGCATGGGCCGCCGCGACTATGATCCCGTGACGGTCGGCTTCGCGGTCACCGCCGACGAGCGCTGCAAGACCGGCGAGACGCAGTTCTTGATGACCGGATCCGACGGCCGGCTGATCCAGGGCAACAGCGTGCTCGGCCATTCCTTCGAGCGCAAGGAAGGCGAGCCGAAACGCGACGGCGTGATCGGCCGCATCTTTAGGGATGACAACGAGCGCTACGATTTGATCGAGTATCTGAAGACGCTGTAGCGCCTCATCGTCATGCCCGGGCTTGTCCCGGGCATCCACGTTCTTGGTGCCGCAGCAAAGGACGTGGATGGCCGGGACAAGCCCGGCCATGACGGAGTTTGCCGAACGATCCGTGGCGCAGGATGCGTCCGAGTCTTCTCACTTGAACAGCGGCGTACCCGGCACGAAGGCGTCGAAGGCGGCCCAGAACTGGGAGCGGTAGCGGTCCTGCTCCTGGAGGATCTCGTGCTTGGCGCCCGCGATCACGAGATGCGAGCCGGCGCGCAAATGATAGGCGAACTCCTCGATCGCCGCGGTCGAGACCACGGCGTCGTTCGAGGCCGCCAGCATCAGGATCGGCTGGCGGATCTCGGAAGGATAGTTCATGCCCTTGAAGGTGTGCATGGCGCGGAAGGCGGTGTCGGCCCAGGCGACCGTGGGTGACGCCAGGCCGAGCGTCGGATCCTCCTCCAGGATCGCGGCGTTGCGCGCATAGCGGACGGGATCGCTGGTCAGGGGATTGTTGATGAAGGGATCGAGCCCCGTGATGCGGTCGCTGCCGCCGGGGACATAGCGGCCGCCCATCCCCATCAGGCGCATCGTCTTCAGCAGCGCGCGTGCCGGAAACGAGGTGGAGCGGCCGGGCAGGTCGATCATCGGCGCCGACAGCACCATGCGGTCGAACCAGCGCTTGCCGGAATGCGCCACGCGCAGCATCACCGTACCGCCCATGGAGTGGGCGAGCGCGAAGAAGGGCGGCGGGCAGTCCGGCAGCACCACCTGCTGCACGAAGGCTTCGACGTCGATCTCGAAATCGGAGAAGTCGCGCACATAGCCCTTGCGCGGATCGCGCAGGCGGCGCGAGGAATGCCCCTGCCCGCGCCAGTCGATCATCGCCACCGCGAAGCCGCGGTCGCGCAGATCGCGCACGGTCTCGAAATATTTCTCGATCTGCTCGCTGCGCCCGGTGAAGACGCAGACCGTGCCCTTGCGGTTCGCCGGCGGCGCCCAGCGCGCAAAGCGCAGCTCGACACCATCAGGGGTCTTGATCGTACCGCTGACGACGTCTTCGGGAACGGGGTTGGAGGGAATCGAGACCAGCGTCATGATCGGGAGTGCTTGGGCGCCAAGTGCTGTACTCAAGTGCTGCAAATCAAGGGGCGGGAGCGCCGAAAAGGCGCTGTTGCCGCCCTCTTGAACGCCGTCTCGTTCCACCCATATCACCTTCGTGCAGGCCGCTACCAGTGTTTCGGAACCGGAACATCAGGCTGCACACAGACTAAAGCCCGGCCCGATTGGCGGGCGGGTTACTCAAAACAGTCGCTCAATGGAGGACTTGACCATGCGTAGCTACGATCTCACCCCGTTTTATCGTTCCACCGTCGGCTTCGACCGTCTCTTCAACCTGCTCGACCAGGCAAGCTCCGACGGCAGCCCCGGCTATCCCCCCTACAACATCGAGCGCACCGGCGAGAACGCCTACCGCATCACCGTCGCGGTCTCGGGCTTCGCCAAGGATGAGCTCTCCATCGTCGCGAAGGAAAACACGCTGACGATCAAGGGCGAGAAAGTCGCCAACGAGAACAGCAAATCCGAAGTGCTCTATCGCGGCATCGCCGCGCGTGCTTTCGAGCGCGCCTTCCAGCTTGCCGACTTCGTGCAGGTGAAGGACGCCTCGCTCGAGAACGGCCTGCTTCACGTCGATCTCGTCCGCGAGATTCCCGAAGCCAAGAAGCCGCGCCAGATCGCGATCAACGCCGGCGCTGCGAAGGCGCAGGTGATCGAGAACTCGGCCGCGCAAGCCGCCTAAGCAGCACTCGACTTCCAGGTTGCGAGAACGCCCCGGTGCCCCGGGGCGTTTTTGTTGTGCCTCTTCTTCGTCGCCCCGGCTGCTCCTTAACGTCGCCCTGGCGAAAGCGGTTGCTCGGCGGCCTTCCTCCAAAACATGGCCTACCGCACCGCATCACAGACTGGTGAGCGGCGTAACGGCGGCACTGTGCGCTCCGTCCTTTGGGCATCGAACCCAAGACAACGGAGACCGATCTTGACCCTTTGGCGCAGCCTTTTCGTCGCCGCGAGCCTGCTGGCGGCCCCTCTCAGCCTCGCGCACGCGCAGACACCGCAGACGGTGAAGGCGAAGAACGTCGTGCTGGTGCACGGCGCCTGGGCCGACGGATCGAGCTGGTCGGAGGTGATCCCGATCCTCCAGGCTGCCGGCCTCAACGTCACCGCCGTGCAAAATCCGCTGTCGTCGCTCGCCGATTCCGTCGATGCCACCAAGCGCGCGCTGGCCGAGCAGGACGGACCGACCGTGCTGGTCGCGCATTCCTGGGGCGGCACCGTGATCAGCCAGGTCGGCACCGATCCGAAGGTCACCGGCCTCGTCTACATCGCCGCGCGCGCCCCTGACGCGAATGAAGATTTCGTCGCGCTGTCCAAGCAGTTTCCGGCAGGCCCCGCACGCGCCGGCATCGTCGAGCGCGACGGCTACACCAAGCTCTCCGAAGACGCATTCCTGAAGTACTTCGCCAACGGCGTGAAGCCGGAGCAGGCCAAGGAGCTCTACGCGGTGCAATGGCCGACGGCCGCCTCGATCTTCGCCGGCCGCACCACGGAAGCGGCGTGGCATTCGAAGCCGAGCTGGTACGCGGTGTCGAAGAACGACGGCACCATCAATCCCGACTTCGAACGCTTCCTTGCCAAGCGCATGAACGCCACCACGATCGAGCTCGACGCCGGCCATCTCTCGCTGGTGTCGCATCCGAAGGAGGTGGCGAATCTGATCCTGGAAGCGGCGGGATATCCGCGGAGCTGAGGCGGTTGCCGTGAATGCAAAAGGCGCCTGACTGCTCAGGCGCCTTTTGTTTTGTCTTGGTGTCGTCCTGGCGAAAGCCAGGACCCATTACCCCAGCAAGGCATTTGGCGAAGGCTTGTCGTTCGGTACTAACACCTCGCTCCCACCGATAGACCTCGCGGTAAGGGTCCTGGCTTTCGCCAGGACGACACCGGAAATGTGGCGCGAGCTTGCGTCAAACCGTCAGCGCACTAATCCAGCCCCTGAGCGGCCGGCATTTCCTGCGTCGGCTGGATCGTTGCCGCGGGCTTGGCCTGGCCGACGGTTGGCGCAGCGGCTTGCGGCGCAGCTTCGGCGGGCTTGGCCTGCGCGGCGGCGGCCTGCTGCTGCGGAGGTTGCGCCTGTGCGGGCTGAGCCTGCGGCGCCTTCGCCTCGGACGCCTTGACCTCTGGCGCCTGGGCCTGCTGTGCAGGTTCAGCCGGCTTCACCGCCGCAACCGGCGTCTCGCCGCGCTGGGGAGCAGCCTTGGGCAGCGGCACCGCGCGCTTGGCGACATGCGGGATCGCGGCCGGCGGGCGCGGCGGGCCGCTGCGGACCACGGTCGGCGGCGGCAGCGCGGTTTGCGGGCCGTAGGGCGCGACCGCGCGCTCTTCATAGGACGGCGCCATGCCGTAGGCATCGGCGGCCGGCATGAAGCGCAGGATTCGTCCGTCGCGGGCATCGATCACCAGCCGGCCGTCATCGCCGCGGCGGTCGATCACCGCGATGGTGTAGACGTTGCCGCGCAGGCGCGGGATGCCGAGCGGTGAGAAGCCGTTGTCGCGCAGGACGGCGTAGACCTCGGTCGCCGGCAGCAATGCCGGGGCCGGCCCGCGCTCCTCATAGCCATAACCGTAGCCATAACGCGGCGGCGGTGGTGGCGCAGCGTCCGGCGGCCCATAGGGTCCGTCGAAATCCGACACCGCGATCATCGCCCCTCCCGAGATACCGTTCGCGGGAACTTGCGCTTGAGCCGTGCTTGCGGCCATCACCAGCGCGGCGGCGGCCACACATCCTGTGAAAAACTTCATGGTCGAGACGCTCCTGTCAGACCCCGAACGGAGGCGCGCTCTTTCGCTTCTCGCGGCGTGGCGCGCCTTCCGAAGGGCCGATCCGAAGCTTCATCGGTGATTTCGGCGTCTGCAGGGCCGGATCAGGGCGCGTTTGCTTCAAAACCGGGGCCGCGCAACTTTCGGAAAGCGATTGATTGACATATCGGGAATCGGGACTTCCACGCGCTTGTGTGATAGACAAAAATTTGGCAAGGTGCTGGTTAGGACAGGAAGACTGTCTTAATTTTCTTTGCAGTTCCGGCATACGGATTGCAACGAAAGTCGGTGCTTTCGAGCACAAGAAGGCAACAGGCAAAGCCGTTCTCGGGGACGAAGAACGCCTTGGCCTGAATTTAAGAAAATGCGGCTCGCAACGGACGAGCGGTGACCCAGAGGCGGGTGCCGCGGAACGCCCAAGGTGCGCCGAAGAGAGCGGTGAGGCAGCTTGCCGCATGGAGAGGATTGGAACAATGAACGGGTCGCAATTCGAGCGCGCAAACATCGTGGCAGAAGAGCTGTCGGCGACGGTCGCCTCGAAAACGACCGATCCGATTCAGGAACACAATTCGCGCCCGCCGGCCGTTGGCCTCTACGATCCGAGCCTGGAAAAGGATTCCTGCGGCGTCGGCTTCATCGCCAACATCAAGGGCAAGAAGTCGCACGAGATCGTCGCGGACGCGCTCAGCATCCTCTGCAACCTCGAGCATCGCGGCGCCGTCGGCGCCGACCCGCGCGCCGGTGACGGCGCCGGCATTCTCGTGCAGATCCCGCACGCCTTCTTCAGCCGCAAGGCGAAGGAGCTCGGCTTTGCGCTGCCGGCTCCGGGCGAATACGCCATCGGCGCGCTCTTCATGCCGCGCGACACCGCCTGGCGCAACGTGATCAAGAGCATCATCGCCGACCAGATCAAGGAAGAGGGCCTGACCCTGCTCGGCTGGCGCGACGTGCCGACCGACAACTCCTCGCTCGGCGTCACCGTGAAGCCGACCGAGCCCGCCTGCATGCAGGTGTTCATCGGCCGCAACGGCACCGCCAAGACCGAGGACGATTTCGAGCGCCGGCTCTACATCCTGCGCAAGTCGATCTCGCAGGCGATCTACCAGCGCCGCGACCGCGGCCTTGCGGGCTATTACCCCTGCTCGATGTCCTGCCGCACCGTGATCTACAAGGGCATGTTCCTCGCCGACCAGCTCGGCAAGTACTATCCCGATCTGCACGAGAAGGATTTCGAGAGCGCGCTCGCCCTCGTCCACCAGCGCTTCTCGACCAACACCTTCCCGGCGTGGTCGCTGGCGCATCCCTACCGCATGATCGCGCATAACGGCGAGATCAACACGCTGCGCGGCAACACCAACTGGATGGCGGCGCGCCAGGCCTCGGTCAGCTCCGAGCTTTACGGCAAGGACATCAACCGGCTCTGGCCGATCTCCTACGAAGGACAGTCGGACACCGCCTGCTTCGACAACGCGCTCGAATTCCTGGTGCAGGGCGGCTACTCGCTGCCGCACGCCGTCATGATGATGATTCCGGAGGCGTGGGCCGGCAATCCCTTGATGGATGAGAAGCGCCGCGCCTTCTACGAATATCATGCCGCGCTGATGGAGCCGTGGGACGGCCCCGCCGCGATCGCCTTCACCGACGGCCGCCAGATCGGCGCCACGCTCGACCGCAACGGATTGCGGCCGGCGCGCTATCTCGTGACCAAGGACGACCGCATCGTCATGGCGTCCGAGATGGGCGTGCTGACGATCCCCGAGGACCAGATCATCACCAAGTGGCGCCTGCAGCCCGGCAAGATGCTGCTGGTCGACCTTGAGCAGGGCCGCCTGATCCCCGACGACGAGATCAAGGCCGAGCTCGCCAAGAGCCATCCCTACAAGGAATGGCTGGAGCGGACCCAGATCGTGCTGGAAGAGCTGCCGAAGGTCCCGACCACCGGCGTGCGCTCCAACCTGTCGCTGCTCGATCGCCAGCAGGCGTTCGGCTACAGCCAGGAAGACATCACCATCCTGATGACGCCGATGGCCTCCACCGGCGAGGAAGCCGCGGGCTCGATGGGCAACGACACGCCGATCTCGGCGCTGTCGGACAAGGCCAAGCCGCTGTTCACCTACTTCAAGCAGAACTTCGCGCAGGTCACCAACCCGCCGATCGACCCGATCCGCGAGGAGCTGGTGATGAGCCTCGTCTCCATCATCGGACCGCGACCGAACCTGTTCGACCTGCAGGGCCTTGCCACCACCAAGCGCCTCGAAGCGCGCCAGCCGATCCTGACCGACGCGGATCTCGAGAAGATCCGCTCGATCTCCGACGTCGCCGAGTCGCACTTCAAGTCGCGCACGCTCGACACGACGTTCCACGCCGGTCTCGGCGCGGCCGGCATGGACCAGGTGCTGGACGAGCTCTGCGCGCGCGCCGAAAGCGCGGTGCGCGAGGGCGTCAACATCATCATCCTGTCCGACCGCATGGTCGGCACCGACCGCGTGCCGATCCCGGCACTGCTGGCCTGCGCCGCCGTGCATCATCATCTGATCCGCGTCGGCCTGCGCACCTCGGTCGGTCTCGTCGTCGAATCCGGCGAGCCGCGCGAAGTGCATCACTTCGCCTGCCTTGCCGGCTATGGCGCCGAAGCGATCAATCCGTACCTCGCGTTCGAAACCATCGTCGCGATGAAGGACCGCCTGCCCGGCTCGCTCGACGACTACGAGATCGTCAAGCGCTACATCAAGTCGATCGGCAAGGGCCTTCTCAAGGTGATGTCCAAGATGGGCATCTCGACCTACCAGTCCTATTGCGGCGCGCAGATCTTCGACGCGGTCGGCCTCAAGGCTGATTTCGTCGGCAAGTTCTTCGCCGGCACGCACACCCGCGTCGAAGGCGTCGGCCTTGCCGAGATCGCGGAAGAAGCCGTGCGCCGTCATGCCGACGCGTTCGGCGAGGCGCAGGTCTACAAGACCGCGCTCGACGTCGGCGGCGAGTACGCCTATCGCAGCCGCGGCGAGGACCATGCCTGGACCGCCGAGTCGGTCGGGCTGCTGCAGCACGCCGCGCGCGGCAATTCGCTGGAGCGCTATCGCGCCTTCGCCAAGATCCTCAACGAGCAGTCGGAGCGCCTGCTGACGCTGCGCGGCCTGTTCCGGATCAAGAACGCCGACGAGGAGAAGCGCAAGCCGGTGCCGCTCGACCAGGTCGAGCCGGCCAAGGACATCGTCAAGCGTTTCGCCACCGGCGCGATGAGCTTCGGCTCGATCTCGCGCGAGGCGCACACCACGCTCGCGATCGCCATGAACCGGATCGGCGGCAAGTCGAACACCGGCGAAGGCGGCGAGGAAGCCGACCGCTTCAAGCCGATGCCGAACGGCGATTCCATGCGCTCCGCGATCAAGCAGGTCGCCTCGGGCCGCTTCGGCGTCACCACGGAGTATCTCGTCAACTCCGACATGATGCAGATCAAGATGGCGCAGGGTGCCAAGCCCGGCGAAGGCGGCCAGCTGCCCGGCCACAAGGTGGACGCGACCATCGCCAAGGTCCGTCACTCGACCCCGGGCGTCGGCCTGATCTCGCCGCCGCCGCATCACGACATCTACTCGATCGAGGATCTGGCGCAGCTCATCTACGACCTCAAGAACGTCAACCCGACGGGCGACGTCTCGGTCAAGCTCGTCTCCGAGATCGGCGTCGGCACGGTCGCCGCGGGTGTCGCCAAGGCGCGCGCCGACCATGTCACCATCGCGGGCTTCGAAGGCGGCACCGGCGCTTCGCCGCTGACCTCGATCAAGCACGCCGGTTCGCCCTGGGAGATCGGCCTCGCCGAAACCCACCAGACGCTGGTGCGCGAGCGGCTGCGCAGCCGCATCGTGGTCCAGGTCGACGGCGGCTTCCGCACCGGCCGTGACGTCGTGATCGGCGCGCTGCTCGGGGCCGACGAATTCGGCTTCGCCACCGCGCCCTTGATCGCGGCCGGCTGCATCATGATGCGCAAGTGCCATCTCAACACCTGCCCGGTCGGCGTCGCGACCCAGGACCCCGTCCTGCGCAAGCGCTTCACCGGCCAGCCCGAGCACGTGATCAACTACTTCTTCTTCGTCGCCGAGGAAGTCCGCGAGATCATGGCCTCGCTCGGCTTCCGCACCTTCAACGAGATGATCGGCCAGGTTCAGTTGCTCGACCAGACCAGGCTGGTCGCGCACTGGAAGGCCAAAGGCCTCGATTTCTCGAAGCTGTTCGTCAAGCAGAAGGAAGAGAAGGGCCAGAAGATCTATCACTCCGAGCGCCAGAACCATCATCTGGAAGCGGTGCTCGACCGCACGCTGATCGAGAAGGCGACGCCCGCGCTCGACCGCGGCGCGCCGGTGAAGATCGAGGCCACGATCAACAGCACCAACCGCTCCGCCGGCGCGATGCTGTCGGGCGCGGTCGCCAAGATCTACGGCCATGCCGGCCTGCCGCACGACACCATCCATGTCGGCCTCAAGGGCACCGCCGGCCAGGCCTTCGGCGCCTGGCTTGCGCACGGCGTCACCTTCGAGCTCGAAGGTGAAGGCAACGACTATGTCGGCAAGGGCCTGTCGGGCGGTAAGATCATCGTCAAGCCGCCTGCCAACAGCGGCATCGTGCCGGAAGAGAGCATCATCGTCGGCAACACCGTGATGTACGGCGCCATTCAGGGCGAGTGCTACTTCCGCGGCATCGCCGGCGAGCGTTTCGCCGTGCGCAATTCGGGCGCCGTGGCGGTGGTCGAGGGCGCGGGCGATCATTGCTGCGAATACATGACCGGCGGCATCGTGGTCGTGCTCGGCAAGACCGGGCGCAACTTCGCGGCCGGCATGTCGGGCGGCATCGCCTACGTGCTGGACGAGACCGGCGATTTCGACAAGCTGTGCAACATGTCGATGGTCGAGCTCGAGCCGGTGCTGTCGGAAGAGCTGATCAACGCCGGCACCTATCACCACTCCGGTGACCTCGAGGCGCACGGCCGGGTCGACGTGTTCAACAACCTGCTCGCCTCCGACGTCGAGCGGCTGCACGTCCTGATCTCGCGCCATGCGAAAGCCACCGGCTCCAAGCGCGCCGCCGACATCCTTGCCAATTGGAAGGACTGGCTGCCCAAATTCCGCAAGGTGATGCCGGTCGAGTACCGGCGCGCGCTGCGCGAAATGGCGGCCAACGCGGACGCCGAGCCGAAAATCGCGATCGGGGCGTAAGACTATCAGCGCCCGTCATTGCGAGCGCAGCGAAGCAATCCAGACTTTCTCCTCAGCAGCAGACTGGATTGCTTCGTCGCTTCGCTCCTCGCAATGACGGTTGAGAAAGCAACAAACGAACTAAGCGGCAGGGACTTCGGGTTTAATGGGCAAGATCACGGGTTTTCTGGAAATCGAACGGCACGACCGCAAGTACACCCCGGTCGCCGAGCGCGTGAAGCATTACAACGAGTTCGTCGTTCCCTTGAGCGAGAAGGAAGTGCGCGACCAGGCCGCGCGCTGCATGAACTGCGGCATTCCCTATTGCCACGGCACCGGCTCGGTCGCGCCCGGCACGCCGGGCTGCCCGGTCAACAACCAGATCCCCGACTGGAACGACCTCGTCTATCAGGGCAACTGGGAAGAAGCTTCGCGCAATCTGCACTCGACCAACAATTTCCCCGAGTTCACCGGCCGCATCTGCCCCGCGCCGTGCGAAGCGTCCTGCACGCTCAACATCGACGACAACCCCGTCACCATCAAGACCATCGAATGCGCGATCGTCGACCGCGCCTGGGACAATGGCTGGCTGAAGCCTGAGATCGCCGCCGAGAAGACCGGCAAGAAGGTCGCCGTGATCGGCTCGGGCCCGGCCGGCATGGCCTGCGCGCAGCAGCTCGCGCGCGCCGGCCACGACGTGCACCTGTTCGAGAAGTACGCCAAGGCCGGCGGCCTGCTGCGCTACGGCATCCCCGACTTCAAGATGGAGAAGGGCGTCATCGACCGCCGCGTCAAGCAGATGGAAGGCGAAGGCGTCACCTTCCACTACAACAGCCATGTCGGCGCCGACGGCAATGTCGATCCGCGCGAGATGCTCAACGAGTATGACGCCGTGGCGCTGACCGGCGGCGCGGAAGCCCCGCGCGACCTGCCGATCCCGGGCCGCGACCTCCAGGGCATCCACTACGCCATGGACTTCCTGCCGCAGCAGAACCGCCGCGTCTCCGAGGAGCCGCTGGGCGGCGTCCAGGAGATCCTGGCCAATGGCAAGCACGTCGTCGTCATCGGCGGCGGCGACACCGGTTCGGACTGCATCGGCACCTCGCTGCGCCAGGGCGCGCTGTCGGTGACCCAGCTCGAGATCATGCCCGCCCCGCCCGAGCGCGAGAACAAGGGCCTGACCTGGCCGAACTGGCCGCTCAAGATGCGCACGTCCTCCAGCCAGGCCGAAGGCGCGGTTCGCGAATTCGCCGTGCTGACCCAGAAGTTCTCGGGCGAGAACGGTCAGGTCAAGAAGCTGCACTGCGTCCACGTCGACGACAAGTTCAAGCCGATCGCCGGCACCGAGTTCGAGCTCGACGCCGAGCTCGTGTTGCTGGCGATGGGCTTCGTGCACCCCGTGCACGAGGGCCTCTTGAAGCTGCTCTCGGTCGACCTCGACCCGCGCGGCAACGTCAAGGCCAACACGCTGGACTACCAGACCTCGCGCCCCAACGTGTTCACCGCCGGCGACATGCGCCGCGGCCAGTCGCTGGTGGTGTGGGCGATCCGTGAAGGCCGGCTGTGCGCCCGGTCGATCGACACGTTCCTGATGGGGAAGACGGATTTGCCGCGGTAACGGCTGTCGTCCTGGCGAAAGCCAGGACCCATACCGCGGAATCTATCGATGGCAGTCGGTCGTCGTACCGAACTGCCAGTCTTCGCCAAACTACTCCCTAGGGTAATGGGTCCTGGCTTTCGCCAGGACGACAGCTGAGGCCATGGCTACGCCGTGCCCGCTGACCGCCCCCTCAGTTCTGCAGCCTCACCCCCAGCATCACCACCGTCCCCTGCGAGCTCGACGCCGACTGGTTCGAATCCAGGATGTCGTGGCGCAGCGTACCCTTGATCCAGATGTTGCGGTTGAGCTTGTAGATCAGATTGCCTTCGAGCGAGTAGGTTTTGTCGTTGCGGCCCTGGTTCTGGTAGTCGTAGGTGCCGTAGGTGAACTTGCCGACCGCGGTGAGCCAGCGGCGGAAGTCGTGATCGACTTCGACGCCGTAGGTGTGCACCAGCACGCCGGAGGAGTTGGGGACGGTGGTCTCGTTGATCTGCGTGTCGGTGGCCAATTTCACCGTGGTGAGGCCGCTCGCGTTCCAGATCAGCGAGCCCGAGGTGAGGAAGCCCGCGAGCTGGCTGAGGCGCGGGTCGACATAGTTGCGCGCGGAATAGCCGACCGAGACCTCGCCGGTGAGGATGCGCGAGAATTCGAAGGACGTGCCGACCTTGGCGTAGCCGCCGTCTGAATCGCGCAGGAAGCCGTTGCGGTCGGCGGCCTGGTCGTGGACGCGGGTGTCGCCCTGGATTTCGACGAACGGCTTCAGGCCCGGCTTGAGCTCGTAGGAGAAGCGGCCGACGCCGCCATACTGGTTGAAGTCGCGGTCGTCGTTGCTGAAGGTCGAGCCGTCGGTGAGCTTCGAATTGGTGTAGGCGGTGCGGTCGAAGGTGGCGCCGGCGGCGACCTGGAAGCGGTTGAAGGTCTGGTCGAAGCCGACCGTGGTGCCGTAGGTGGCATAGACAGGATATTTCTGCAGGCCGGCCTGCACGTTGGGGCTGCCGGGATTGTCGGTGGCGAGCCGCAGGCGGAGCTGCGAGGTCAGCTTGAGATCGCGATTGACGTCGAGGCGGCCATCGACATGGCCGGTGAAATCGGGGCGATCGATCTCGACCGGCGACGGCGAGGCAAAGCCGTCAATCGTCGCCGGCATGTTGTTGGTGTAGCCCGAGAACGAGCCGCGCAAATCCGCGACCAGCGCGTGGCGCTCCCAATCGGACTGGACGAGAAGGTCCGGCGCGACGACGTAGACCGGCGATCCCACGGGCTTGTTGAGGCGCGCCGGGTTGGTGTCGTAGCCGGCGGAGAGCTCGAGCCCGCCCTTGATCAGGAAGCTGCCGGCGTAGTCGCCGACCGCGCCGAACGCGTCGTCATCGGCCTTGAGGCGACGGCGCAGCGGCTGGCCGGGCACGTTGCCGGCCATCGCCGGCGGCACCGGCGGCTTGTGCGCGGTCTCCGACGGCGGCGGCGCGATGCGCGGCGGGCCCAGCGTCCTGACCGGCGTTGCCGGCGGCGGCGCCGAGCCGGGGCCGAGCGGACGCTTCGGCTTGGCCTGGCCGGGATAGAACTTGGGCTGCTGCCGCTTGCGGTTCAGCGAGTCGTAGCCGGAGCCGCTGGCGCCATTGGCGGCGGGCAGGCCGTAGGTCGGCACCTGGCCGACGCGCGAGGTCGCGGGCGCCTGCTGGCCCTTGCGCGGATCGGCACCGGGATCGGGCAGCGTCGGCAGCGCATCCGACGGCGCCTGCGGCACGCCCGCCGTGCGGCGCGTGGGCAGCGTGTCGGGCGCGGCGAAGCCGCCGCGGTTGGGATTGAACAGGTCTGGCGTGATGCTCTGGGCCGCCACTGGGGCGCTTCCAAGGGACGTCAGCGCAAGGCACGGCAAAGCGGCGCGCAGGAACTGCGCGCGTTTGCTCCGGCCGGTGCCTGGAGACGACCTCAAGGTGGAATAACTCCAACGAAATCAAACACTTTCGCGATTGTCCCCGCCGAGCGGCGGGAACCATCGTTAATGGAGTTAAAACAATTATGGTTAATGACCGGTTGAGGGCATTGGGGCGCGCGTCGCCTCGCTGGCCGGGGCGTGCTAGAGAGGCGCCAACGGGCGAACGCCCCTCCTCCCTGGACCTCAATATGCCGAGTTCGAAACCGCTGATGACCAAATCATCCGGCTCCATCCCCGACAGCGTCGAATCCGCGCTCCGCACGCTGGAGACGGAGAGCAGCGGCATCAACGCCCTCGCCGCCGCGCTGCGCGGCCCGCTCGGCGAGACCTTCGCCAAGGCCGTCGACCTGATCCACAACGCCAAAGGCCGCGTCATCGTCACCGGGCTCGGCAAGTCCGGGCACATGGCGCGCAAGATCGCGGCGACGCTGGCCTCGACCGGCACGCCCGCTTTCTTCGTCCACACCGCGGAAGCCGCCCATGGCGACCTCGGCATGATCACCAAGGACGACGTCATCATGGCGCTGTCCTGGTCCGGCGAGCAGCCGGAGATGAAGACGCTGGTGAACTATTCGGCGCGCTTTGCGATTCCGATGATCGCGGTGACGTCGAACGCGTCGTCCTCGCTGGGACAGGCCGCCGACATCGTGATCGAGCTGCCCAAGGCCCGCGAGGCCTGCCCGCACAATCTGGCGCCGACCACCTCGACCATGATGCAGGTCGCGATCGGCGATGCCATCGCGATCGCGCTGCTCGAGGGCCGCGGCTTCACCGCGCTGGAGTTCGCGCATTTCCATCCCGGCGGCAAGCTGGGCGCGATGCTGAAATTCGTGCGCGACTACATGCGCACCGGCGCCGAGATCCCGGTCAAGCCCCTGGGCACCAAGATGTCGGACGCCGTGGTCGAGATGTCGGCCAAGGGCCTCGGCTGCGTCTGCATCGTCAACGACGCGGGCGAAGCCGTCGGCATCATCACCGACGGCGATCTGCGCCGCCATATGCGGCCCGACCTTCTGACGGCGACGGTCGACGAGATCATGACGAAGCAGCCGAAGTCCGTGCCGCCCTCGATGCTGGCGACCGAGATGATCGAGGTGCTGAACACCAGCAAGATCACCACGCTGCTGGTGACCGACGCGGGCAAGGTGGCGGGCATCGTGCACCTGCACGATCTGCTGCGGGCGGGCGTGGCGTAGGGCCAGGCACGCTCTCTCCGCCGTCATCCCCGGGGGCGATGCGCAGCACTCTGGAAGACCCTCACCCTGAGGAGCGCGCTCTTCGCGCGTCTCGAAGGGCGAGGCCACCAGCCGGGCCTTCATCCTTCGAGACGCGCGTTCCGCGCTCCTCAGGATGAGGAATTGAAAGCTACACCGGAAACCGCGCCGCGTTCTCCTCTAGCGGCAGCCGCAGCCCGTTCGCCAGATACGACACCGTACGATAGAAGCCGCACAGCAGCATGATCTCCAGGATCTGCGCCGCGTCGTAATGCGCCGAGAGCACGGCGAACTCGGCATCGGAGAACGTCGCGCGCGCGTGCAGCGCGTCGACGCCTGCGATCAGCGCCTGCTCGGCCGGCGACCAGCAGGCCGAATTCGCATCGCCCTGCACAGTGGCCCGGGCTTCCTCATCGGTAAGCTTCGCCGGCCCGGCAAAGATCGCGACATGCACGCCCCATTCGTATTCGCACCGGTTCAGCGCACAGGTGCGGTCGATGACGATCTCGCGCTGGCGCAGCGACAACGGCCCCGGGTCAAGCAGCCCGCCGGCGCGGAACTTGTCCCAGGCGCGGTTATGGCCCGCCATCACCCGGAACAGCAGCAGCGGCGGCGCGCCGCGCATGATGCGATCGAACTGAGCCTGGATCTCCGGGGGATAAGGCGGGGCGAGTGGCGCAATGCGCGGCATGGCCTCGGACATCGGCCGTCTCCTTTGCTACACTTATCGTAGCAACAAGCTACATTATTTGTAGCACGGCGCAAGAGGCGACGATGGCGAAACAGGTCGGCCCGGCAAGACAAGGCGTCCGCGGCTCACGCACCGGGCGGCCGGTCATGGTGCTGCTCGACCTGCTCGGCCGGCGCTGGGCCTTGCGGATTCTCTGGGAATTGCGTGATGCGCCCCTCACCTCGCGCGCGCTGCGCACCGCATGCGACGAAGCCTCGCCCACGGTGCTGCAAGCGCGGCTGACGGAGCTGCGCGAGGCCGGCTTCGTGGAGCTTGGCGACGGCGGAGGCTACGGGCTGACGGCGCTGGGGCGAGAATTGTGCGAGACGTTCATGCCGCTGCACCGGTTTGCGGAGCGATGGAGGAAGAGTTGAGATCGGTGTTCTCCCTCTCCCCGTTCTTGCGGGGAGAGGGTTGGGGTGAGGGGCCTCTCTCCACACGTGTGATCGTCGTGAGACCTGTACCCCCTCACCCGGATCGCAAGAGCGATCCGACCTCTCCCCGCAAGCGGGGAGAGGTAAGAAGGCTACGCCGCCGCGACCGTCAGATTGGCGCCGTCGACCTGCACCACCTTCACCTTCGTCCCCGCCGGCGTGTCCGGCCCTGCGACGCGCCAGACCGTGTCGCCGATGCGCACCGTGCCGGAGCCGTCGATGATCGGCTTCTCCAGCGTGAACTCGCGCCCGAGCAGTGCTTCGGTGCGCTTGTTCAGGAACGGGCTCGCGCTTTCATCAAGCTTCGGCCGCGCGAGGCGGCGCCACACCGGCACGGCGGCTGCCGCGAACACCGCGAACATCACGAGCTGGATCTGCCAGGACAGATGGACACCGAACGAGATCAGGCCCACCAGCAATGCCGCGAGCCCGAGCCAGAACAGAAACACGCCCGGTGCGATCGTCTCCAGCGCCATCAGGATGAAGCCGAAGATCAGCCAGTTCCAGGTGCCGAGCGATACGAACATGTCGGTCATGACACGACCTCTCTGAAATGGCGCATGCCCTGAGGGCGTGCGCCGATCATTATCCCTGCCGCGGGGGCACTGCCGGCGGCGTGGGGCTGGACGGCGGCACCGAGCCGGGACGGCGAGCGGCGGCGGCCGCGGATGCCGCGCTCTCGCCGAACGTGGCCTTCGCGATCTCGCCGATGCCGGCGAGCGAGCCGAGCATCGAAGTGGCTTCCATCGGCAGCATGATGATCTTCTGGTTCGGCGCCTCGGCGAACTGGCCGAACGCCTTGATATACTTGTCCGCGATGAAATAGTTCAGCGCGGCGACGTCGCCCTTGCCGATGGCTTCGGACACCGCAAGCGTCGCCTTGGCCTCGGCTTCGGCCAGGCGCTCGCGCGCCTCGGCGTCGCGGAAGGCGGCCTCGCGGCGGCCTTCGGCCTGGAGGATCTGGCCCTGCTTGGCGCCCTCGGCGCGCAGGATCTCCGACTGGCGCTGGCCTTCGGCGGCGAGGATGTCGGCGCGCTTGACGCGCTCGGCCTTCATCTGCCGGCCCATGGCCTCGACGAGGTCGGCCGGCGGCACGATGTCCTTGATCTCGATGCGGTTGACCTTGACGCCCCAGGGCGAGACCGCGGCGTCGACGACGCGGAGCAGGCGCTCGTTGATCTCGTCGCGATGCGACAGCACCTGGTCGAGATCCATCGAGCCCATCACCGAGCGGATGTTGGTCATGGTCAAAACCGTGATCGCCTGATTGAGGTTGGCGACCTCGTAGCTCGCCTTGGCCGCGTCGAACACCTGGAAGAAGGCGACGCCGTCCACCGTCACGGTGGCGTTGTCCTTGGTGATCACCTCCTGCTCGGGGATGTCGATCACCTGCTCCATCATGTTGATCTTGCGCCCGACGCGATCGAAATAGGGCACGATCAGATTGAGCCCGGGGCTCAGCGTCTGGGTGTATTTGCCGAACCGCTCGATGGTCCAGTCATAGCCCTGCGGCACCGTCTTCACGCCGGCAATCAGCGTGACGATGACGAGCAAGACAAGAACAATCGCGAAAATGTCGAAACCGCTCATAGCTCCTCCAAGGCGGAAAGAAAGCCGGGAAAAGGCCCTTTCCGGCGCTGTCATTGGTCGGGATCACGACCCTACCGGTTCAGCGCTCGCAATTCACGTCGGTTTGCAGCGATAATTCCGCAAGCACGGCGGGGGATGAATTTATTTGAACCGGCGGCACTGCGGCCATTGAAAAGCGGCGCCGCCCACCCCACCGCCGGCCTAGTTGGACCAGCCGAAATTGACCGGCTTCAACCCGGCGAGCTCGGGCCGCTCCCTGCGCAGCTTCGCCAGCTGGGCGGCGGTCGGCCTGGTCTCGAAATTGCGCGGCTGCCCCGGAAAGACGGTCGCCACGTAATACAGGCCGGGCGAGACGATATCGATCTTCGGCGTGCGCACCGGCACGAATCCCGACGCCACGCCGTTCGGGAGATAGGTGCCCGGGCGGCCCGTCGTCGTGTAGTTCTGCAGCTCGAGGCCGGTCGTTCCGACCGCGACGGGAATGGCGACAAATCCGTCCGGAGCAAGGGTGATCCCACGCGCATTGATTGCCGGAAAGCCGCTGTGAACGAACTGAAGATAGTTGATCGTCTCGCTGCCGCCGTTTCCGACCAGCAGGATGGCCGCATCGCCCTTGACGGAGCTGCCGGCCCGCACCGCGTCCGGATACATGGTGGACGCAACATCGCCGGTCGTATTGCAGCCTGCGAGCGCGCAGGCCGCGACAACGACAAATACCCATCTCCGCATTGACCGAAACCCGCCGCCTTGTGCCGTCCGCCGCCGCCACCGAATGGCGACGGACTCCCCACGCCACTATGTCAGACCGCTGCGGCCTGCTCCAGAAGGAGAGGTGCGGCAGCGCGGTTATTCAACCACGGAGTTGGCGATCGCCAGCAGCGAGGGCGAGATCACCAGGTCCAGCGACTTGGCCGTCTTCAGGTTGACCGCGAGCTCGAACTTGGTGGGGTTCTGAACCGGGAGGTCGGCCGCCTGCGCGCCCTTCAGGATGCGGTCGATGTAGGAAGCCGCGCGACGGATCTGCTCGGCGCTGTCGGTGCTGTAGGACATCAGCCCGCCCTCCTCGACGAAGGTGCGGCTCCAGAACACCGCCGGCAGGCGCGCCTGCGCGATCGCCGCCAGCAGCTGCGCGCGGTTGGCCATGGTGAAGAAGTCCGGCAGGACCAGGAAGCCGCCGTCCTTGCGCGAGGCCAGCGCCGCGATCGCAGCGGCATCCTGCACCGGCGCGGGCTCGACGGCGACGTGAAGCGTCCGTGCGGCGTCCTCGATCGTGCGCAGCATCAGGGGCGCGAACGGCGCGGTGGCGGGATTGTAGACGACAAAGACGCGCGACACCTTTGGCGTGACCTGCGTCAGCATCTCCAGCCATTTGCCGGCCAGCGGGCCGTCGTAATCGGTGAAGCCGGTGACGTTGCCGCCGGGATGGGCGAGGTTTTTGACGAAGCCCTGGCTGACGGGGTCGGTAACGATCGCGAACACGATCGGGATCGTCGCGGTGCGACGGCGCAGCTCCTCGACCGAGGGCGTGCCGACCGCGAGCAGGATGTCGGGCTTGAGCGCGATCAGCTCGTCGGCGAGCGCCGCGATCCGCACGCGGTCGCCGGCGCCGCTGCGCCAATCGATCCTGAGATTATCGTGCTCCTTTAGGCCATGGGCCGCGAGCGCCTCGACCAGGATCGCACTGCGGGTCTGGCCGACGGTATCGTCGGCGGCCGTGACCGAGAGCACGCCGAGCCGGCGCGCCGGCTGCTGCGCCAGCACCGGCGACGGCAGCGCCGCGACCATCCCAAGTATCAGGAGCTCGCGGCGGTTCACGTGTCTATATCCAGCCCTGGAGTTCGCGCAGCACCAGGGAGCGGATGACATCCATGCCGGGTCCACTGTCGTTCAGGCACGGGATCGCGGAAAACTCTTCGCCGCCATTGTGCTTGAAGATCTCGGCGTTCTCCTGCGCGATCTCCTCCAGCGTCTCGAGGCAATCGGCCGAGAAGCCCGGCGTCACCACCGCGATGCGGCGCACGCCCTCCTTGGCGAGCCGCTCCATGGTCTTGTCCGTATAGGGCTGTAGCCACTCGTCGTTGCCGAAACGCGACTGGAAGGTCAGCAGCAGCTTCGTCTCGTCCATGCCGAGCCGGCGGCGCAGCGCTTCGGTCGTGGCGATGCAGTGCTGCTGATAGGGATCGCCCTTGTCGACATAGGATTTCGGCATGCCGTGGAAGGAGGCGACGATCAGCTCCGGCTTGAAGGGGAGCGTCGAAAGATGCGTCTCGATCGAGACCGCGAGCGCCTCGATATAGGCCTCGTCCTCGTAGTAAGGCGGCGTCACCCGCAGCGTCGGCTGGTTGCGCAGCTGCGCGAGCACGCGGAACACCTCGTCGCAGACGGTCGCCGAGGTCGAAGCGGAATATTGCGGATAGAGCGGCACCGCGAGGATGCGCTCGCAGCCCTTGGCGATCAGCGCGTCGATGCCCGACTTGATCGATGGATTGCCGTAACGCATCGCCCAGTCCACCACGACGTTGCCGCGATCCGACAGGGCGGCCGCCAGCTTGTCGGCTTGCGAGCGCGTGATGGTCTTCAGCGGCGACTCGTTCCGCTCGGTGTTCCAGATCTTGCGGTAGTCGAGCGCCTTGGTGCGGGGACGGCTGCGCAGGATGATGCCGTTCAGCACCAGCTTCCAGATCAGGCCCTGGTCCTCGATGACGCGGGCGTCCGAGAGGAACTCCTTCAGATAGACCCGGACGCCGGGAGCGTCGGCCGTATCGGGCGTGCCGAGGTTGACCAGGAGCACGCCGGCGCGCGGCAGGCCGGATCGGGCGGCCGGTTTCGCAGTCTCGAGGGGGACGACGCTGTTCATGGCTGGTTGGGTCGCGCGTTGGTCCGAACTTGTCAAGATGAGGGCGGTTTCGCTAGGGTCGCACCCAAGCGGGGGAGGAACGATGACGCTCGCGGAATGGTGCGTATTCGGGGCGCTGCTGCTCTACCTGTCTACGATCGCCTCAATCAAATGGATCGGGTTTCGCCGCTTCGACAATTCCCGGCCGCGCGATCCCGCCTTCTATGAGGACGCCCTCGCACAGCGCGCGCTGGGCGCCCACCAGAACGGCATCGAGACCTTCCCGTTCTTCGCCTTCGCCGTGCTGCTCGCCGAATTCAGGGATTCGCCGCAGCGGCTGATCGACGAGCTCGCGGCGCTGTTCCTGATCGTGCGGATCGCCTATGTGCTGACCTATCTCGGCAACCGCCCGACGCTGCGCTCGATCCTCTGGAGCATCGGCCTTGCGATCAATCTCGGGATCTTCTTCATGCCGATGCTGAAGCGGTTCTTGCCGGTGTGAGGCGGCCTCATGCCGACAGATGACGTTCCCGTGTCGCGATCAGCTTCCGGATCGACGCCGGTATTGCGACCGGACGATGGGTCTGCTGGTTGGTGTAGACCCACACGATCTCGCCGGTCACCAGCGCGTCCACTCCGCTCTTCAGGAAAATGGCGAGTTCGAAGGTGAGGCTCGAATTGCCGATCCGCGCCACGCGCGCGCCGACGTCGAGCTCCCAGTCGAACCTGACAGGCGCCTTGTATTCGATGACAGACTTGACGACGTGGAAATCGATGCCGCTCGCCTGGGCATCCGCATACTGGTCAAAGCCCAGCGCGCGGAAATACTCGGTGATCGTGGTGTCGAAGTAGGTCAGGTAATGCGCATTGAAGACGACGCCCTGGCCGTCGATCTCGGAATAGCGCACCCGAAACGGGTGAAAGAACCAGAACTGTTCGCGCGACATCGAGCCTCCGAGGCGTTCCTTGTTGATTTTGACCGCCTGAATAGCCGAGCGGAAGGAGGTTCGCAAAGCGCGCCGTTGCCCGGATTATGCACCTCTCGTGTCCCGGACGCGGTGCAGCGTACTCGCTGCTCCGCAGAGCCGGGACCCGGAAGGCTACAGGCCACCGTACGGAGAGATGGGCCCCGGCTCAGCAGTGCACCGTCGAAGAGACGCTGCGCTGCGTCCGGGGCACGAGAGCCCGGCTAGAAACACGTCGTCCGCTCTGCCGCGATGTAGCCGAACAGGAGGCCGACGCCGAACAGCAGCACGAGGGCGGCGGCGCCGAACTCGATGCCGCGCATGAACAGCGCGCCGCCGCCGTCGCGGCCGGCGCTCAGGCGAGCGGCGATGTCCTTGGCGGAGACGGCGACGACCGCGATCGCGGCGACCGTGATCGCGGTGCCGAGCCCCATCAGGAAGGTGGCGGCGACGCCGGCCCAGAACAGGCCCTGGGCGAGCGCGAACACCAGCACCAGGATCGCACCCGAGCAGGGCCGGATGCCGACGGTCAGGATCGCAGCAAAGCCTCGCCGCCAGCCGCCGGGTCCGGCGAGCTCGCTCGGGGTCGGCCCATGGGAGTGGCCGCAATGCTCGTCATGGACGTGGTCATGCCCGTGGTCGTCATGGGCGTGGGTATGGTGATCATGGGCATGGGCATGATCGTGGTGATGATGATCGTGCCCGTGATGATCATGCGCATCGTGCTGATGGTGATGACCGTGATCGTGGTCGTGCGGCACGCCCGCCATCGCCGGCACCGGCTGGGTCGCCTGCAGCGCGCGGATGAAGGTGCGGCCCTTGACCCAGACGAGGCGAAGGCCGAACAGCGCGATCAGGGCGTAGCTTGCGATCTCGATCATTCCTTCCGCCTTGCACATGGTCTTGGCGGTCGCATTCAGGATCCAGGCCGAGATGCCGACGATGAGGATCGCCACCAGCGACTGCATTAGCGCCGAGGCAAAGGACAGCGCGATGCCGCGCCGCGCGGTCTCGCGATTGGCGACGAGATAGGAGGCGATCACCGCCTTGCCGTGGCCGGGGCCGGCCGCGTGGAAGATGCCGTAGGCAAACGAGATGAACAGCAGCGTCCACACCGCCGAGCCGTCGGACTTGGCGGCGCGGATGGTCGACGACATCTGGCGATAGAATTCCGACTGCTTGGCCAGCAGCCAGCCGATGAGCCCGCTGGCCTCGGGCTGGGACGCCTGCGCCGCCTTCGGCGCGCCGAAGGGATTTTGCGCGAGGAGATCGTGAAGCGCGGCATCCGCCACGCCGACGACGAGGAGAACGGCGGCGCAGGCAAGCAGCCCGCGCGCAAGCGGAGATTGGAGACGACCGATCAAGGGCAATCCACCGTGATCTTGTTGGCGAACATCATGCCGAAATTGCTGTTCTCGCCGTTCAGGAAGGTCTGCTCATTGAGCTTCTGGGCGGTGGCCGAGCCGTCGCTGGGACGGTCGAGCTTCATCTGGCAGCCTGCGGGCGCGCCGACCAGCTTGACCGGATTGTCCTTGGCCATCTGGAAGTCGATGAAGTAGGAGCGGTCGAACACTTCGAGCATCAATTGCTTCGGCTTGACCGGATTCTTCAGCGGCAGCGTGAAGTGCAGGGTCAGCACCGTGTCCTTGTAGTCGAGGAAATAGTCGACCGGCTCCTGAAATCGCTCCTTCTTGCCGTCCGCTCGCGCGAAGGTGAAGTAGGCATATTCCTTCAGCGACTCGACATTGGTCTGCGCCAGCGGCCCGAGCTCCTCGCGCGTATAGGCGCCCTTGGTCTTGCTCTCGAGCCCCTGCACCGCATAGGCCGAGAACATGTCGTCAAAGGTCCAGGAATGGCGCACACCGGTGATGCTGCCGTCGGCGGCGTAGAGCAATTCGCTGGTCGCGGTGATCCAGACATGCGGATGCGCGCTCGCCGCACCCGCGACGAGCGTCATGGCTGCGGCGAGCAGCAGGCCGAACAGGACGCGCATGCCCATCAGGCGGCCTTGGCGTCGTCGAGCAGGCCGCGGCGGCGGAGCAGCGCGTCGGGCTCGGGCGGGCGGCCGCGGAAGGCCTCGTAGGCGGCTTCCGGATCGACCGATCCGCCGCTCGAATAGATGTCGTCGTGCAGGCGCTTGGCCACCGCAGGATCGAAGATGTTGCCGGCCTCCTCGAACGCGCCGAAGGCGTCGGCGTCCATCACCTCCGACCACATGTAGCTGTAATAGCCGGCGGCATAGTGATCGCCGGTGAAGATATGGCCGAACTGCGTGGGCCGGTGGCGCAGCGCGATCTCCTCTGGCATGCCGATCTTCTCCAGCTCCTTCTTCTCGAAGGCGCGAACGTCCTGCGCGGCGGCGGCCGGCTGGGTGTGGAATTCGAGATCGACCAGCGCCGAGGAGACGAACTCGACCGTGGCAAAGCCCTGGTTGAACTTTCGCGCGGCGAGGAAGCGCTGCAGCAGGTCGTCGGGCAGCGGCTCGCCGGTCTGGTAGTGGCGGGCGAACTGCTGCAGCACCTCGGGCCGCTCCTGCCAGTGCTCGTAAAGCTGGGACGGCAGCTCGACGAAATCGGTGAAGACGGAGGTGCCCGACAGCGACGGATAGGTCACGTTGGAGAGCATGCCGTGCAGGCCGTGGCCGAACTCGTGGAACAGGGTGCGGGCATCGTCGGGCGACAGCAGCGCAGGCTCGCCCTCGGCGCCCCTGGCGAAGTTGCAGATGTTGAGGACCAGCGGCGCGACGTCGCCGTCGAGCTTCTGCTGGTCGCGCAGCGAGGTCATCCAGGCGCCGGAGCGCTTCGACGGGCGGGCGAAGTAGTCGCCGTAGAACAGCGCCTTGTGCTTGCCGTCCGGCCCCTTCATCTCCCAGACCCGGACGTCCGGATGCCAGACCGGGACGTCCTTGCGCTCCTCGAAGGTGACGCCGAACAGGCGCGTGGCACAATCGAAGGCGGCGGCGATCATGTGGTCGAGGCCGAGATAGGGCTTGATCGCGGTATCGTCAAAATTGGCGCGCTGCAGGCGCAGCTTCTCGGCATAGAAGCGCCAGTCCCAGGGAGCCAGCTTGAAATTGCCGCGCTCTTCCGTGATCAGCGCCTGCATCTCGTCGCGGTCGGCCAGCGCCCGGGCGCGCGCCGGCTTCCAGACCCGCTCCAACAGGCTCCGGACCGCATCCGGTGTCTTGGCCATGGAATCCTCGAGCCGGTAGGCTGCGTAGGTCGGGTAGCCCAGCAGGTTGGCGCTCTCCTCCCGCAGCTTCAGGATCTCGCCGATGGTCGTGTTGTTGTCGTTGGCATTGCCGTTGTCGCCGCGCGCGATGAAGGCCTTGTAGACCTTCTCGCGCAGATCGCGCCGCGCCGAGCTCTTCAGGAAGGTCTCGACCGAGGAGCGCGACAGCGTGACGATGGCCGTGCCGGCCATGCCGCGCTCTTCGGCCGCAGCCCTGGCGGCGGCGACGAAGCTCTCGGGCAGGCCCTGCCGGTCGGCCTCACCGAGCTCCATGAACCATTCCTGCTCGTCGCCGAGCAGATGATGGCTGAAGCCGGTGCCGAGCTGGGCCAGCCGCTCGTTGATCTCGGCCATCCGGGTCTTGGCTTCCTCCGAGAGGCCGGCGCCGGCGCGGTGGAAGCGGGTGTAGGTGCGCTCCAGCAGGCGAAGCTGCTCGGGCGAAAGACCGAGATTGGTGCGGTTCTCGTGCAGCTGGGCGATGCGGCCAAACAGCACGGCGTTCATCATGATCGGATTCCAGTGCCGCGCCATCCGCAAGGAGACGTCCTTGTCGATCTCCAGGATGGCCGGGTTGGAATGCGCCGAGACGAGGTCGTAGAACACCGCCGCGACCTTGCTCAGCAGCTTGCCGGAGCGCTCCAGCGCCGTGATGGTGTTGGCGAAGTCGGCCGCGGCGGGATCGTTGGTGATCGCCGCGATCTCGGCGGAATGGTCGGCGAAGGCCTGCTCGAAGGCCGGGAGGAAGTGCTCCGGCGCGATCTCGTCGAAGGGCGGGGTGGCAAACGGCGTCACCCAGGCCTTCAGCAGCGGATTGATCCCGGAGTCCGTAGTTTGGCGGGGTTCTGACATCGCAAGTCCCGATTTTTGAGCTGGTTTGTTGCGACAAGCTATAGCACGCGATCGGGCTTTTTTGGGCCATTTGGCCTTGCTCCCGCCCGCCTTTTCGGGGAGATTGCGGCCCTCCAAGACAGGACCCCCGAGCTCATGAACGCGCCTTCCCAGTCCTCCCGCCAGATCGTCTGGCCCAGCGTCATCACCGTCATCAGCGCCGCCATCCTGATCGGCGCCGAGGTGTTCGGCGCGGCCTTCGCCGGCGGCTGGGCGCTCGCGATCCTGTTCGGACTCGGCGATCAAGGCGCGCACATCCTGCAGGCCGTGCTGTTCGCACTCGGCGTGCTGGTGATGACCGCGTTCGTCCGCGCAGCTCAGCGCATCGAGCCCTTCACCAAGCGCGGCTGACGCGTCTCGCGCGCGAGAGACGCGCGCGGCACAGCGAAAACTTAACGCGCGTTCATCTTCCGCGTCGCTCGCGCAACACTGCGCAAGCAGACGTTAGGCAATTCTGTTCTCAGCCTAAAAAAATTCTTGCGAAGCAGGGTCAAAACGCTTATGTGCGGTCTTGCCCAATTTCGCACGTGCCTGTGGTCGTGTGTCAGTCGGTAGGTATCCGGACAAGAGGCCGGACAGCCGCCAAGGGGTGAAGAAGCCGAGGGGCTCTTCGGAAGTGCGGAAGTCGGAAGGCTCATAGCCGGAAGACTGAAGGCAAACCCGAAGCGTCCAGCATCTCTCTCAAAGAGATGCCTAGTCGAAGGTGACTTCGCTCTTTGCAACCGTGACTGGCAGCCGGAGGCGAACCGGCGCACCCCGCTCTCAACGGGGGACGCGACTTAAAGCAACGACGGATCGGGCTTTTTTGGTCTCTACCGGCATTCCAACGCCGGCGCGGGCTACTGAAAAGGCTTGTCCTTCATTGCCAGGTGTGCGGGCGGGAAGCTCTCCCAACCAATCCACGGCAGCACAGTCTGGTTTGAGTATTTTGGCATCAACGCGCCTCCATCGCGCGGTGTGGCCAGAGCGCTCTTATCCGACGTCACGTTGATGCGGACCCCGTCGCTGGGGCCGCTGGAGAGTGCAATGACCGAACGTATCCAGGAATTCCTGCGCAATCGCCGCAAGGATGGTCTCGACACCGAGCCGTGCCTCGTCGTCGACCTCGAGGTCGTGCGCGACAATTACCAGACCTTCGCCAAGGCGCTGCCCGACAGCCGCGTGTTCTATGCCGTCAAGGCGAACCCGGCGCCGGAAGTGCTGGCGCTGCTGGCCTCCATGGGCTCCTGCTTCGACACCGCGACCGTCGCCGAGATCGAGATGGCGCTGGCTGCCGGAGCTACGCCCGACCGCATCTCCTTCGGCAACACGATCAAGAAGGAGCGCGACATCGCGCGCGCCTTCGCGCTCGGCATCCGCCTGTTCGCGGTGGACTGCGCCGCCGAGGTCGAGAAGGTCGCCCGTGCCGCCCCCGGCGCGAAGGTGTTCTGCCGCATCCTCTATGACTGCGCCGGCGCCGAGTGGCCGCTGTCACGCAAGTTCGGCTGCGACCCGGAGATGGCCGTCGAAGTGCTCGACGTCGCCAAGCGCCTGGGCCTGGAGCCGTGCGGCATCTCCTTCCATGTCGGCTCGCAGCAGCGCAAGGTGAAGGCGTGGGACCGTGCGCTGGCGATGGCCTCGCAGGTATTCCGCGACTGCGCCGAGCGCGGCATCAACCTCACCATGGTCAACATGGGCGGCGGCTTCCCGACCAAGTACCTGAAGGACGTGCCGCCGGTCGTGACCTACGGCCGCTCGATCTTCCGCGCGCTGCGCAAGCACTTTGGCAACCAGATTCCGGAGACCATCATCGAGCCGGGCCGCGGCATGGTGGGCAATGCCGGCATCATCGAATCCGAGGTCGTGCTCATCTCGAAGAAGAGCGACGAGGACGAGGTGCGCTGGGTCTATCTGGACATCGGCAAGTTCGGCGGTCTCGCCGAGACCATGGACGAGTCGATCCGTTACGCCATCCGCACCCGTCACGACGGCGCGGACATGACGCCGTGCGTGCTCGCAGGTCCGACCTGCGACAGCGCCGACGTGCTGTACGAGAAGAACCCGTATCCGCTCCCCGTCACGCTCGAGATCGGCGACAAGGTGCTGATCGAAGGCACCGGGGCCTATACGTCGACCTACTCGTCGGTGGCGTTCAACGGCATCCCGCCGCTGAAGACCTACCACATCTGATCCGCCTCCTGGTCTGAGGCCTGACGAACCCGGAGCCGGCTTGCCGGCTCCTCCCTGACATTTCGATCTGACGACGCCTTGAACCGGCGTGCCTTGCGCACGCCGCTCAAGCGGGGACTGACGTGCCATGACTGCTCCTCGGAAGCCACAAGTCGCCCTCACCTCGAAAGCCGCTCCGTTCGCGATCCGTGCGGAACGTGCTGGAGACGTCGCGATGCGTGAGGCGCTGCTCGATGCCTGCTTTGGCGAGACCCGCCACGGCCGCACCTGCCAGCGCCTGCGCGACGGACGTGCGCCCGCCACAGGCCTTGCCCTGTCGGCGATGCGCGAGGGCAAGCTCGTGGGAACCGTGCGGCTGTGGCATGTCAGCGCCGGAGGCAGGCCCGCTTTGGTCCTCGGACCACTGGCGGTGGACCCTGCCTGCCGCGAGCTCGGGATCGGCGCCGCGCTGATGAATCAAGCGCTGGCGGCCGCCCGGGCGCGCGGGCATGACGCCGTGATCCTGCTCGGCGATGCCCCCTATTACGCCCGCTTCGGCTTCTCGGCCGAGAAGACCGCCGGGCTCTCGCTGCCCGGCCCGTTCGAGCGCGACCGCCTGCTGGCGGTCGAATTCCAGGCCGGCAGCCTCGACGGCGCCGAGGGGATGATCGTCCCGACCGGCGCCGCCCTGCCCAAACGGAGGTCGGTTCGCGGCCTCCAAGCGCACGCGGCCTGAGGGATCGCTTTCGTAGCGAAGACCGACAACCGCATTGAGCGGCAACGCCCGGCCGCGCCTGCGCCGAACCCTTTCCTTGGGGGTTGCGCAGGCGGCGGAAACGCCCTTTAACCCCGCGAAACACCCCCTTCAGTCGAGGCCCATGACCATGTCCCGTCGCCTGATCTCCACCGGCTCCCCGCTCGAGAAGTCCGTCGGCTACAGCCGCGCCGTGATCGACGGCGATTTCGCCTTCGTTGCGGGAACCACCGGCTACGACTACACGACGATGACGATGCCGGCCGATGTCACGAGCCAGTCACGCAACTGCTTCAAGACCATCGCAGCCGCCCTGAAGGAGGGCGGATTCGAGATGGCCGATATCGTCCGTGCGACCTACTACGTCACCGACGCGAGCTACATCGACGCCCACTTCGCCGTCTGCGGCGAAGTCCTCGGTGACATCCGGCCGGCGGCGACGTTGCTGGTCGTCAGCGGGCTCGCCAAGCCCGAGATGAAGGTCGAGATCGAAGTCACCGCCAAGCGCCGCAGCGCCTGATCCACCCCTCACTGCCAGCACTTTCCGGAGAATCTATCCTATGAGCGCCCCCTCGCAGATCTACGCGAAGATCACCGGCCCGATCGTCATGGTCGGCTTCGGCTCCATCGGCAAGGGCACCTTGCCGATGATCGAGCGGCACCTCGATTACGACAAGTCGCGCGTCACCGTGATCGACCCCAAGGACGAGGGCCGCAAGGCGCATTGCGAAAAGCAGAACGTGCGCTTCATCCAGAAGGCCGTGACGAAAGACAATTATCGGGAGTTGCTGACCCCGCTGCTCACCGAAGGCGGCGGCCAGGGCTTCTGCGTCAATCTCTCGGTCGACACCGGCTCGACCGACATCATGGAGCTCTGCAACGAGCTCGGCGCGCTCTATATCGACACCGTCAACGAGCCCTGGCTCGGCTTCTATTTCGATGCCTCGAAGGGCCCGGAAGCCCGTTCCAACTACGCGCTGCGCGAAGTGACGCTGGCCGCCAAGCGGGCGCGCCCGACGGGCTCGACCACGGCCGTCTCCTGCTGCGGCGCCAATCCCGGCATGGTCTCCTTCTTCGTCAAGCAGGCGCTGCTCAACGTCGCCGCCGATCTGAAGCTCAATGCTCCCCGTCCCAAGACCAAGGCCGAATGGGCGGACCTGATGCGGCAGGCCGGCATCAAGGGCATCCACATCGCCGAACGCGACACCCAGCGCTCGAAGACGCCGAAAGAGCCCGACGTGTTCGTCAACACCTGGTCGGTGGAAGGCTTCCTGTCGGAAGGCGTGCAGCCCTCCGAGCTCGGCTGGGGCACCCACGAGAAGTGGATGCCGGAGAATGCGAAGACCCATGAAGCCGGATGCGGCGCGGCCATCTACCTGATGCAGCCCGGCGCCAACACGCGCGTGCGCACCTGGTGCCCGACCCGCGGCGCGCAGTACGGCTTCCTCGTCACCCACAACGAGTCGATCTCGATCTCCGATTACTTCACGGTGCGCGATGCATCCGGCAAGGCGGTCTACCGGCCGACCTGCCACTATGCCTACCACCCGGCCGACGACGCCGTGCTGTCGCTGCACGAGATGTTCGGCCGCGCCGCCAAGATGCAGGAGAAGCACCACATCCTCGACGAGAACGAGATCGTCGACGGCATCGACGAGCTTGGCGTGCTGCTGTTCGGCCACGACAACAACGCCTATTGGTACGGCTCGCAGCTCTCCATCGAGGAAACCCGAGCGCTCGCGCCCTATCAGAACGCCACCGGCCTGCAGGTGACCTCCGCCGTGCTCGGCGGCATGGTGTGGGCGCTGGAGAACCCGAAGGAGGGCATCGTCGAAGCCGACGAGATGGACTTCGATCGCCTGCTGGAAATCCAGCTGCCGTATCTCGGCCCGGTGAAGGGTTTCTACACCGACTGGACGCCGCTGACGGATCGTCCGGGACTGTTCCCGGAGGATATCGACACGTCTGATCCCTGGCAGTTCAAGAATATCCTGGTGCGGTAATCACTGCCGTCATGCCCGGGCTTGTCCCGGGCATCCACGGAGTTGCTAAGCGCTACGCCAAGAACGTGGATGGCCGGGACATAGGCGAGCGGAAGCGACGCCGTCCTTCGGACGGCTATGCCCGGCCATGACGCAGTAACGAAGATCCCGCTACTTCTTCTCGATCGGCGGCGCGATCTTCTCGGCCGGCGCCGGAGGCAAGGCCGGCTTGGTCGCCGCGCCCTGGGTCTGCGGATCCGGGCGTGCGGGCTCGGGCGCCGGCGTGGTCGGCCGGTCACCGCCGGGCTTGGCTTCGGCGGGCACCTTGCTCTGCTCGTCGGACGGCGTGCCCTGGAGCGGCTGCGTCCCCTGCGCCAGCTCCATCCGGCTTTCGGCCCGGATCTGAGCCAGCGACATCACCGACACGACAACGCCTGCCGCGAACAGCGAGCCGGCAATCGTCAAATCGAGCTTCAATCTGCGCTTGTCATCTGGGCCGGGCATGTCGATCACCGCCTTTGTCTGCGGGATCAACGAAACCAGGGCGCGCCGGTTCCGGGGCCCTACAAGCAGGAACCGCCCCTTTGCGCGCCAAAAGGCCGCGCTACTCCGTCGTGCTGACTTCCCACGTCGCATGCCGCACGCCCGGCAAATGCTGCAGGTCGGTCGCCACCGCGTTCAGTTCGTTCGGGTCGACGGCGGTCGCGACCAGCTTGGCGACGATTTCGAGATTCTCCTCGCCGATCTCGGCAACCTCGATATCGGCGACCGGGTATTTGGCGGCCTCGAGCTTGTCGACGAGACGGTCGCGCATGTCCGGAAGGGCATCGGTCGCCACCGCGAGCTTGAAGTAATAGGTCGCCTCGAGCGCCTTCTCGTTCAGCGGGATGCGGTTGATGGCGTTGACCAGCGGGCGCAGCATGGTGTTGCCGGCGATGACGAACACGGTCAGCATCGCGGCCTGGGCGACGAGGTCGGCGCCGGCACAGGAGCCGACCGCAGCAGAGGCCCACAGCGTCGCCGCGGTGTTGAGCCCGCGCACGTCCATGCCCTGCTTCATGATGACGCCGGCGCCGAGGAAGCCGATGCCTGAGACGACATAGGCGATCACCCGCACCGCGCCGTCGGCGCCGGTCAGATGCATGGCGAGGTCGACGAAGGCGGCCGCGCCCACCGCGACCAGCACGTTGGTGCGCAGGCCCGCGGTGCGCTGGCGATATTGCCGCTCGGCGCCGATCAGCGTGCCCAGCACGAAGGCCGTGGTCAGGCTGACCAGCGTGTCCGCGAAATCGGCAAGCTGGAAGGTCGTGAGAAACCGCATGATCCCCTATACGGCGGGAACCATGACGAATTAAAGCTCCAGCAGGCCGCCGTCCCCATTTTCGTCGGCGAAGGCCAGCAGCGTGCCCTTGGCATTCCAGGCGATCGCAGCCGCCGGCGGGGTGCCGTTGCGGCGGACCAGGATCTCCGCGCCGTCCTCCAGCCGCACCATCAGCACGGTGCCGTCGCTGTAGCCGCAGGCCAGGATGTCGTTCTTGGGATGGCAGGCGACCACCGAGACGCGCGCCTGCAGCGGCGCGAGCATGGCGGGCTCCTTGCCCATCGGGCCGTCCTTGCTGGCGAACGGCCAGATGATGACGGTGTCGGCGCCCGAGGTCGCGAGGCCCTTGCCGCCCGCGCTCCAGGACATCGAACGGACGCGGCCGGGATAGCCGGTCATGCGCATGTGCCGGTTGTCGGCGAGGCGCCAGCCGTGCAGCGCCGGCTCGTGCATCGCGGTGACCAGGAATTTGTTGTCGGGGCTGAAGGTGACCGCGTGATGCGAGCCGGCCCAGGGCAGGAATTCGGCCGAGCCTTCCATGTTCGGAAACCACAGCGTGGCGCCGTTGTAATGGGCGATCGCGAGCCGCAGGCCCTTCGGCGCGAAGGCAAGACCGCCGACGGTCGAGGGCACCTCGAGCGACTTCTCCTCGTTCTTGCCGCTCTTGACGGTCGCGACCTTGCCGGCCGACCAGGCGAAGGCGCCGTCGGCGTGCAGCGCCACCGCGTCGATCCAGCGCCGCTTCGGGTCGGTGGCGAGCAGTGTCACCTCGCCCTTGGCGTCGAGCGAGACGACCTTGCCGTCGTCGCCGCCCATCACGATGCGCTTGCCGTCGGAGGCGGTGGAGAGAATGCCGCCGCCATGCACGGCGACCGTGGTGATCTCGCCCTGTGCGTCGACGAACTTGACGTTCTCCTCACCGCCGACGAAGGCGGCGCGATCCCTGAGGAAATGCACCGAGGTCACGGCCATGCCGAGCGCGACCGGCTTGACGCGGTCGGTGACGGAGACGATCGAGGCGGAATCGGGGGCCGGCGTAAACTCTTTCATCACGAGACGATGCAGCTCTCGAAGCCTTCGCGAATGGCCTTTTCCGGCAATTCGCGGCCGATGAAGACGAGGCGGCTTTCGCGCGGCTCGCCCTCCTTCCACTTCCGCTGGTGGTTGCCCTCCAGCATCATGTGGACGCCCTGGAAGACGTAGCGGTCGTCGTCGTCGTGGAAGGCGAGAATGCCCTTGGAGCGCAGGATCTTGCCGCCCTCGACCTGCACGAGGTTCTGCAGCCAGGGCATGAACACGTTGGGATCCAGCGGCTTGTCGGTCTTGAGCGACAGCGACTGCATGTCCTCGTCGTGATAGTGCTTCAGGCCGTGACCATGATCATGGTGATGATGGTCGTGGCCGTGATGATGGTGGTGATCATGGTCGTGGTCATGATCGTCGCCGGCTTCGAGGAAGTCGGGCTCGATGTCGAGGATGCGGTCCAGATCGAACGCGCCGCGGTCGAGCACGTCGGCCAACGCGACCGAGCAGCGCTCGGTGCGGTGCAGCTTCGCATAGGGGTTGATGCCGCGGATGCGGGCCTCGACCTCGGCGAGCTCGCCCTTGTTGACGAGATCGGTCTTGTTCAGGACGATGACGTCGGCGAAGGCGATCTGGTTCTTGGCCTCGGGCGCGTCCTTGAGTCGGTCGGACAGCCATTTGGCGTCGGCGACGGTGACGACCGCGTCGAGTCGGGCGTTCTTCTGCACGTCCTCGTCGACGAAGAAGGTCTGGGCGACCGGCGCGGGATCGGCAAGGCCGGTGGTCTCGACGATGATGGCATCGAACTTGCCCTTGCGCTTCATCAGGCCGTCCATGATGCGGACGAGGTCGCCGCGCACGGTGCAGCAGATGCAGCCGTTGTTCATCTCGAACACTTCCTCATCGGCGCCGATGATGAGGTCGTTGTCGATGCCGATCTCGCCGAACTCGTTGACGATGACGGCGTATTTCTTGCCGTGGTTCTCGGACAGGATACGGTTGAGCAGCGTGGTCTTGCCGGCACCGAGATAGCCGGTCAGCACGGTCACGGGAATTTTCTGGGAGGTCGCTTCAGACATAACAACTCCGACTTCGGGCTTTTTCCGCGCGACGCGAGGCGGGGTGGCCCCCTGCCCTAATGGTCAAGCGCGCTGGTCAGGGCCTTTATATTGTGCCTGACCATGTCAATGTAAGTGGGTGCAGGCCCCTTTTCGCCGGTCAAACCGTCCGAAATCAGGGTCCCGCCGACCTTTGCCCCGGTCTCGGCCGCGATCCGCCGGATCAGGCGGTCATCGCTGATATTTTCCAGAAATACCGCCGGGATTTTTTGGGCCTTGATCTGGCCGATGATGGCGGCGATGTCCCGGGCGCTGGGCTCGGTTTCCGTGGAGACGCCCAGGGGGGCGACGAACTGGATGCCGTATTCGGCGGCGAAATAGCCGAAGGCGTCGTGGGTGGAGATCACCTTGCGCCGCTCGGGCGGGATCTTGCCGACGGTCTCGCGGACCTCGCGGTCCAGCGTTTCGAGCTTTTCCAGATAGGCCCTGGCCTGGGCGCGGAAGAACTCCGCGTCATCGGGATCGGCCGCGGCCAGCGCATCGGCGATATCGGTCACGTAGATCCTGGCATTGGGGACCGACTGCCAGGCATGGGGATCTGCGGTCGAGCCGAGCTTCAGCGGCGCAATGCCAGCGCTCGCGGTGACCACCTGCGCCTTGCTCCCTGCGGACTGCACGAGGCGCGGCAGCCAGCCCTCGAGCCCAAGCCCGTTGACGACGACGAGCTTCGCCTCCGCGATCCGCTTCGCATCGCCCGGCGCCGGCGTGTAGACATGGACGTCGCTGTCGGGGCCGACCAGCGTGGTCAGGTTGACGCGATCGCCGCCGACGTTGCGGACGAAATCGGCAAGGATCGAGAAGCTCGCGACGACGTTGAGCCGCTCGGCGGCGTGCAGCGGCGAGGCGACGATCAGCAAGGCGAGGAGCAGGAGGACGCGCATCGTCACGCTTCCAGATGCCGGCCGGGAAACAATTGCCGGACGATGCCGCCGACGCGGCCGAACAGCACGGAGACGATGTAGAGCACGGTCGCGACCAGGATGATCGCAGGCCCCGAGGGAATGCGGGTCTGGAACGACAGCACGAGTCCGGCATAGCCGGAGATTGCGGCCGCGACGACGGCGATGCAGATCATCGCGGTGAGATCGCGCGACCAGAACCGCGCGATGCCCGCGGGCAGGATCATGAGGCCGACCGCCAGCAGCGTGCCCAGTGCCTGGAAGCCGTTGACGAGGTTGATGACGACCAGCGCCAGGAAGGCGAGATGCGCAGGGCCTCCGGCCCGGCTCACGGTGCGCAGGAACAGGGGATCGACGCTCTCGATCACCAGCGGGCGGTAGATCACCGCAAGCACCAGCAGCGTCACGGTGGCGTTGAAGGCGACCACCAGCAGCGTCTGATCGTCCATCGCGAGGATGTTGCCGAACAGCACGTGCAGGAGGTCGATATTGGTGCCCTTGATCGAGACGATGGTGACCCCGAGCGCCAGTGACGCCAGATAGAAGGTCGCGAGCGAGGCATCCTCCTTCAGCCCGGTCGAGCGCGCGACCACGCCGGCGAGGATCGCGACCGCAAAGCCTGCGATCAGGCCGCCGGCGGTCATCGCGAACAAATTGAGGCCGGAGAGCAGGAAGCCGATCGCGGCGCCGGGCAGGATCGCATGTGCCATGGCGTCGCCGACGAGGCTCATCCGCCGCAGCATCAGAAACACGCCGATCGGCGCGCCGGCCAGCGACAGCGCGATCACGGCGGCGAGCGCGCGCCGCATGAACTCGAATTCGGTGAACGGGCCGATCAGCGCGTCATAGACCATCTGTGATCACGCCGCCTGCGAGCGCCCATCTTCGCCACAGGCCGCGGCGGTGTCGTCGAAAGCCTCGCACATCCGCATCGCGACCATCAAATTCTCCGGCGTCAGCACCTCCGCCGTCGGTCCCCAGGCGACGGGGCCGCGCGCCAGCACCAGCGTCTCGGTGAAATGGGTGCGCACCATCTCCATGTCGTGCAGCGCGGCAAGCACGGTGCGGCCCTCGCCGTGCCAGTGCTTCACCAGCGCGAGCAGATCGGTGGTGGTCTTGCTGTCGATGGCGTTGAAGGGCTCATCGAGCACGATCAGGCTGGCATCCTGGAGCAGCACGCGCGCGAACAGCACGCGCTGCATCTGGCCGCCGGAGAGCGTGCCAATCGGGCGGTTCTCGAAACCGTTGAGGCCGACGGATGCGATGGCGCGGAGGATCTTCGCGCGCGCGGCCTTGCCGATGCCGCCGAACAGGCCGGCCTCGCGCCACAGCCCGGTGCCGACGAAATCGAACACCGAGATCGGGAAGCTGCGGTCGATCTCCGCGCTCTGCGGCAGATAGGCGATATCGCGGGCGTCCAGCCCGCCGAGATGGATGCTGCCGTCGAGCGGCCGGAGGATGCCGACGATGCCGCGCAATAGCGTCGACTTGCCGGCGCCGTTGGGGCCGATCACGGCGACCAGCGCGCCGCGCGCGATCTCGCCGCTGAGATGATGCACGGCCGGATGCCGGTCATAGCCGAGCGTGACGTTGTGGAAATGCAGCGCCGCCATCCTCATCTCATCGCCAGGAAGACCACGCCCCAGAGCACGGCGCAGACGGCGAGCGCGGCCGCGAGGCGGCCGGCCATGGTCATGCGCAGGATCGACCAGGGCGCCGCCTGGGCCGGATGCGGCGAGGCCGCGTCATGGACATGGGCGTGGGTGTGGTCGTGCCCATGCGAATGCCCGTGGTCATGAGAATGGCCATGGGCATGGGCATGGTCGTGATGATGGGCGTGGGACGCGGCGGGAACCATCTGGGAACGTTATATTATAACATTACCCCTGTCCACGACCCAGCTGTCATTCCGGGGCGGCGAAGCCGAACCCCGGATTCCGGGTTCGATGCTTCGCATCGCCCCGGAATGACGTGCCAGGACGCCACGCCGGGGTCACGGCTTCCCGATCACCATGGCGATGGCGGCTGCCACGAACGGGAACGGCACCGAGACGGCGCAGCGGAACCAGACGAAACGGGCCGGCATGAACGGGATTTCCCACAAAATCACCCGCTGGAAGGCAAACAGGGCCCAGGCGACGACATAGGCGACCACCTGGGGCACGCCCCCGCCGGACTTGAGCGCCACGGTGCCGATGGAGAAGCCGATCACCGGGCCTCCGGGCGTGGCCGCGCCGGCAACCACGGCGGTGGCCACCCCGAGCCAGCCGCTGTCCGGGCCGAGCCAGCCGGTGATCACCTCCTGCGGGATGATGGCAGCGATGTAGCCGGAGCCGATCACGCCCAGCGCGATCCGCGGCACGATGTTGACGAAATCCATCGAGCCTTCGCGCAGCGAGGCCTTGAACACCGGAGGTCCGCGGCGAAAGGCGATCAGGCCGACGCCGAAGACGGAGCCCCACAGCAGGATGTCGATCAGAAGCGCTGCGCTCAACTCTCGTCGTCCTTCGCGAGCGGCTTCGGATAAAGCCGGACATAGACGAAGCGGCCGAGCGCGCCCGCGAGCACCGGCAGCGGCAGCGAGATCAGGATCCGCCACAGCGTGAAATCGGTGCCCATGATCGGGATTTCCCAGGCCACCGCCCGGCCGTAGCCGATCAGGGTCCAGCTCACGACCATGGCGATGGTGGCGCCGAAATCGGCGCCGACCGCGAGCAGCGCGCTCGCCACGGGATAGGCGGTGAAGGGCCCGCCCGGCAGGATCGCGCCGAAGGCAGCGCCGATCAGAAGCCCCTTCAGGCCGGATTTCGGCCCGAGCGAGCGCGAGACCTTTTCGTGCGGCAGGATCTCGGAGATGAAGGCGCCGAGCAGGCAGCCCGCCAGCACGCGCGGCAGGATGCCCGAGAACAGCGAGAGGTCGTGGGTCAGGATGTCGAGCACGCCATCGGTGCCGTCGCGCCGCCAGACCAGCGCCGCGCTCACCGCCACCAGGGCCGCGATGATGATCGTCGACCAGCCGATCGGCTTGCGCACGCGCCCCGGCCGCGGCTCGGACTCCGCGTCCTCTGCAGGCGCAGGACTTTTCAAGGGAGGTTCTGACAACGGGCTTGGTCGGCTCGAGGGTGATGCCCGTCCTGATTAAGGGCGGCGTTCCCCCGATGCAAACGGAACGATGGCAGACCAGTGCGCGCGTCGCGCAGGGCAATTCCGCACAGCAAAAAGGCGGCCGCTGCTGCGACCGCCTTTGTCTATTCTGTCATTCCGGGGCGATGCGCGGCATCGAACCCGGAATGAAGGGGTAAAGCCTCAGGCCTTGTCGAACAGGGACTCCACGTATTCCCAGTTCACGAGGTTCTCGACGAACGCCTTGAGATAGTCGGGGCGGCGGTTGCGGTAGTCGATGTAGTAGGAGTGCTCCCAGACGTCGCAGCCGAGGATCGGGGTGGCGCCGTGCACCAGCGGATTCTCGCCGTTCGGGGTCTTGGAGATCTCGAGCTTGCCGTTCTTGACCTGGAGCCAGCACCAGCCGGAGCCGAACTGGCCGACGCCGGCCGCCTGGAAGTCGGTCTTGAACTTCTCGAAGCCGCCGAGGTCCTCGTTGATCTTCTTCTCGAGCTTGCCCGGCAGCTTGGTGCCGCCGCCATTGGGCTTCATCCAGCTCCAGAAGTGGATGTGGTTGTAGTGCTGGCCGGCGTTGTTGAACACCGCGGGGTTCTTGCCGAACGAGCCCTTGACGATCTCTTCAAGGGACTTGCCTTCCCATTCGGTCCCCTTGAGCGCGTTGTTGCCGTTGGTGACGTAGGCCTGATGATGCTTGTCGTGGTGGAATTCCAGCGTCTCCTTCGACATGAACTGGCCGAGGGCGTCATAGGCGTAAGGGAGTGGGGGCAGCGTAAAGGTCATGGGATGTTGTCCGCGACTGATGGGGAACGAGTTCTAACGGTCACCCCTTATAGAAGGTTCCTCCGGCATTAAATACCTCAGAATTTGCGAAAAGGCGTGATGGGGGTTGCGTTGTCCGAATGCACAAATCCGTCGCACCGGGCCGCGGTCGATCAAACCCAGGGTTCGCCATAAAATATCATTGCCTTTGAAGCGCTTATGGCAGAACGAACGCGCTCCGGCGCGGCGATAAGAAGAGAGCACGATGAGCATCGAGATCGATATTTTGAACGGCGATGCCTCGTGGCGGATCGCGGAGCCGCTGCATCAGGCGGTCTGGGGCCCGCAATTGGTCGCGGACAAGCCCTGGGCTCACGTCAAATGGGCCAATGCCGATCTGCGCGTGCTGATCGAGACGCCCGAGGACGGCCTCGTCTGCCATGTCGGCATCTACTTCCGCACCGTCACCTGGAACGGACAGAAGGTGCATATCGGCGGCATCGGCGGCGTCTGCACGCGGGCGGACCAGCGCGGCCGCGGCTATGCAACCATGGCGATCGACGCGGCGGTGCACACCATCCGCGCCAACGAGGCGACCCGCTTCGCGCTGCTGTTCTGCGAGCCTCACAATTTCACATTCTATGAGACCCGCAGTTGGCTGCCCTTCAAGGGCGAGGTCTATTGCGAGCAGCCGGAGGGGCGCATCCGCTTCACCCACATGGCGCCCTACGTCTTCAACATCGTCCGCGCGCCGACGCTGGGCACCATCGACCTATGCGGTCTGCCGTGGTGAGCCCTGCATGAGACTGGGGCTGGCGCGGGCGGCGCCGGCCCTATAAAATGTCGATCATCATTCAATATTCCGCACCGTGGCACATGACGATCGACGCCCCGCTAGACGCCGTGCCGCCCCGCGCTCCGGTCGCCTCCCCCATCGCCAGCCTGCTGACCGCGCCGATCCTGCCGACGCTGCTGCGGCTCGCGATCCCCAACATGATCGCGATGGTCGGCAGCACGCTGGTTGCGATCGCCGAGACCTCCTATATCGGCCGGCTCGGCACCATTCCGCTCGCCGCGATCGCGCTGGTGTTTCCGTTCGCTATGCTGACGCAAATGATGAGCGCGGGTGCGATGGGCGGCGGTGTCTCGTCGGCGATCAGCCGCGCACTCGGCGGGGGCGATCGCGACCGCGCCGCGACGCTGGCATTGCATGCCGCCATCATCGGCCTCTGCGGCGGACTGTTCTTCACTGTAACGATGCTGGCGTTCGGCCGCTCGTTCTTCACGCTGCTCGGCGGCCGCGAGCGCGTGCTGGAAGAAGCCTGCGGCTATTCGCAGGTGCTGTTCTCCGGCGCGGTCGCGATCTGGCTCGTCAACACACTGGCGTCCGTGATCCGCGGCACCGGCGACATGCGCCTGCCGTCGATGACGTTGATCGGGGCGAGCGTGCTCCAGATCGCGCTCGGCGGCACGCTGGGGCTCGGCCTGTTCGGCGTACCGCAATTCGGCATGCCCGGCGTCGCGAGCGGCCAGTTGATCGCATTCAGCTGCGCCGCGATCTTCTTCCTCTGGTATCTGCTCTCCGGCCGCAGCCGGCTGCAACTCGACTTCCGCGCCTTCCATTTCGAGCGCGCGATGTTCCTGGATATCCTGAAAGTCGGCGCGGTCGCCTGCCTGTCGCCGCTCCAGACCGTGCTCACCATCCTGATCTTCACGAAGATCCTGGCGACCTTCGGCACCGAGATGCTGGCCGGCTACGGCATCGGCTCGCGGCTGGAATTCCTGCTGATCCCGATCACCTTCGCCTTCGGCATCGCCTCGGTGCCGATGGTCGGCATGGCAATGGGCGCCGGCCATGTCGCGCGCGCACGGCGCGTGGCGTGGACGGCCGCGGCGGCCTCCGGCCTCACCGTCGGCACGATCGGCCTCGTCGTCGCGCTCGATCCCGCGCTGTGGGTGTCGCTGTTCACGCGCGATCCCGGCGTCACGGCGGCGGCACACAGCTATTTCCACTGGGCAGGTCCGGCCTTCGTGTTCTTCGGCATGGGCGTATCGCTGTATTTCTCCTCGCAAGGCGCTGCGCGCGTCGGCGGTCCCGTGCTGGCCTCCACCGCGCGGCTGCTGATCGTCGCGATCGGCGGAGTTGCCCTCATGACGGCGCAGGCGCCGGCCTGGACGTTGTTCGCGCTGGTCGGCGGCGCCATGGTCGTGTTCGGGCTCCTGACCGCGGCTTCGGTCGCGTTCGTGCGCTGGGGCAAATGAGCGCAGGCAAATCACGCGCAGGAATGTGATTCAATCCGGCGTTGCACTATCCTGCCGGGCTGCTATGGAGGCGCCTGCATTTTCGGGGCCTCTCCATGTTCAGCAGATTCGCCATCCTCTCCGTCATCCTGACTGCGCTGCTTGGCGCGAGCGCCGCGCATGCGCAGAGCGCCGACGGGACCTGGCTCACCCAGGCCGGCGATGCGCGCGTGAAGATCAGCAAGTGCGGCGGCGGCATCTGCGGCCACATCGTCTGGCTGCGCGAGCCCATGGACACGGCGACCGGCCAGCCCGCCTCCGACAGCAAGAATCCCAATCCCGCGCTCGCAAAGCGCCCGATGATCGGCCTGCCGCTGTTCAGCGGCATGCAGCCCACAGGTCCGAACAAATGGTCGGGCCAGATCTACAATGCCGATGACGGCAGCACCTATGCCAGCAGCGTCACGGTCACCGGTGCGGATTCGCTGCGGGTCGAAGGCTGCGTCGGCGCGCTCTGCGGCGGCGAGAGCTGGACGCGCACGGGGCGCTGAAGTTCTGATCTCTCGTGTCCCGGACGCGATGCAGCGCAAAGCGCTGCTGCGCAGAGCCGGGACACGGGATCCGCTACGCCATCATCGCCTTCAGCGCCGTCGCCGCCGAGGCATAGCCGCCCCGGGCGCCGTCGATGAAATGCACGTGGTCGCTGCGCAGCGCCGACGGCGTGAAGCAGGTCATCATCGCGGCGTCCTGGCGGTGGAGGCCATAGCGCACGACGCCGTCGCGCGCCGCGGCGGCGAGACGATCGCTCAGCGCACGCTCGAGCTGCGGGGTGCAGTCGAGGATCATGCGCAGGCCGTCGTCATATTTCCTGAAATCGGAGTTCTCGACCACCTGACGCTTGTAGACGTTCGGCACGAAGCCGCCGACATTGAGGTCAAAGCGCATGATCAGGTAGACGAACAAGGTGTAGGCCAGCACGCTGGCCCTGCGCGCGAGCAGCGGACCGCCGCGCCTGGTGCGGGCCTCGAACTCCAGTCCCTGCGGCGGCCATTTCAAGGGTGGCCCTTGCGGCGGCACCGGCCGGCCACCATCCGGGCTGCGCTCGACGAGATGGATGATGTCCTCGATCACCTGGCGGAAGGCATGCGGATCGGCGCCGCGCGCCGGCATCACCAGCACCGACAGGATCAGGCCGCGTGCCGACGGCATCACCTCGAAGCGGCAGGACAGGCCTGACAGATCAGGCTGGGTGCCGGCGGGCGCTTCCGCGACCGCGAACTCGCCCCGCTTCATGGCAGCGTCGGCCCAGGCGAGGCCGCCGCCGGAGAACATCGCATAGGACAGGTTCGCCGACGGACCGAAACGCGCGACGCGGACGTCGAGGCCGTGCGCGCGGATGGCGCTGACCGGCACCAGCGCGATGCGCATCTTCAGCTCGAGATCCTCCCGCACCCAGGTGGCGGTCGCGGCGAGCGCTTCGCGCGCGGCACCGAGATCCGAAGGCGCGACCGCAAAACTCGCGCCGTCGCCGCCGAACACGAAGGGAAACTCGCGTCCCTCCAGGGCGTTCGTCACCGCCGCGATCACGGCCGCACCGGCCATGTTGACCGCCTTGTAGCGCTGCGCCGCGATGGCCTTGGTGGAATCGACGATATCAGCGACACCGATGCTCCAGTCGTCCGGCAGCGGCGCATAGAGCGCGGGGTCCATCAGGCTGGTGAAGCCGCGGAAGACCGGAATGCCGCCGTAGAAGGATTCGCCTGATGTCATCGGGTGATGCCGGGTGGTTGGGACGCGTATCCGAACGAGATACGTGGCAGGATCGATCCGGGTTCGATTCCCGATCATTGGCCGAAATGAAGCCGAACAACAAGATCGCTCCGCGCCGCAATGCCGCACTTCGTCATTGATCGGCATCAAGCCGCCGGCCGCGAATGAGGTCTACGCTCGATCCATCTGAAACGGTGGCACGGGACGATCGGGGTGTCTGATCTCGGCAGCAAGGGCTCCAGCTCACGGGCACGCCGGCGCGCGGGGCCCGACGCGATCAGTGCGGTGAAGATGCCGGAAATGCTCACCGCCACTGTCGATGCCTGGGCCGAGGCTCATCACCTGTCGCGCTCGGAGGCCATCTGCAAGCTGGTTGAGCTCGGCCTGAAGATCGCGCCCGCCGCTTCGGCGCCGGCGCAAACGATCGCATCGGACGCCACCCGGATCGAGGAGATCGCGGTGCACGAGATCGAGGGGCTGCTCGATCCGGCCTTGCCGGAGGACGAGCGCGAGCGCCGCATCCGCCGCCTCACCGAAGGGCCGCCGGAATTCTCACACGAGCGGATTGACCTGCCGAAGCAGCATCGGAGCTAGTGCAGCTTCTCGTCCTGGCGCTTGCGCAGCGTGGAGACGGGGACGTCGTGGCACCCAACCAGACGCACGAACTGCTGCGGATACATCTCGTGACCGTGAGCACCGGAATTCTGATGCGACATCGGCGGACAGCGGACGTCGTCCGGCTTGCCGCGCGACGGCTCGGTGCGGCCCTGACTTGAAGCGGTCATGTTTGAAGCGGCCATCGACTGCTCCCCTTCGATTAGGGCAGATCGATTGACGTAACCCAATCGATTGCGGGGCATCTTACGAACAAATCCGGCTGGCTGTCATTGCGCCGGATCAACGCAATTGTGGCAGGGCGGTTCCGCTACGCCGTATTGCCGGCATCGATCGTGAACACGGTGCCGGTGACGTTGCGGCCGCCCTCGCCCAGAAGGTATTCGACCATGCGTGCGACGTCATCCGTCTCCGGCAGGCGGCGCAGAGCGCTGCGGCTCGCGATGCGCTTGCGTCCTTCGTCGGAGAGATTGTGCGTGAGCTCGGTGTCGATGAAGCCGGGCGCGATCGCGTTCACGGTGATACCGAGCTTGCCGACCTCGCGCGCGAGCGAGCGGGTGAAACCGGTCGCGGCGGCCTTGGTCGCGCCGTAGACGGACAGGCCGTTATAGCCCGTCGTCGCGATGATCGAGGAGATGTTGATGATGCGCCCGGCGCCGTCAGCCATCATCTGCCGCGCGACATATTTGGTGAGGATGATCGGCGACAGCACGTTGAGCTGCACCAGCGCCTCGATCTCGGAATTGTGCATGGTGGCGAGCAGGCCCTCGGTGCCGAGGCCGGCATTGTTGACGAGGCCGTAGATCGGACCGAACTCGTCCCGCACCAGCTTTGCGAACGCGGGGATCGCGTCGATCACGGCGAGATCGCAGGCGCGGAAATGCAGGCGCCCCTCGGACGCCGCAATGGCGGCCTTGAGCTCGTCGCTCTCGCGCCGCGCCGCCGCGATCACATTGTAGCCGGCTCCGACGAGACGCTGGCCGATGGCAAGGCCGATACCGCGGCTGCCGCCTGTGACGAGGACATTATGCATCGGTGCGCGCCAGTTTGCCGGCCGGGGTGACGTCGAGCGCCTCGACGAAGCGGATCACCGCCGGCACCTTGTGGGAAGCGAGCTGGGCGCGGCACTGCTCCAGGATCCGATCGCGGATCTCCTTCGCGCGCGCCTGGTCGGTGCCGTCGGCAAGAATCACGTCGGCGACGACGATGCCGCCGGTGATCGGGCTCTTGCGCGATTTCGCCCGCGACATCCGCACGTCGGGATGACGGTTGATCACGGCCTCGATCTCCTCGGGATGAACCTTCAGCCCGCCGATATTGATGATACCGCCACGGCGGCCGACGAAATAATAGCGGTCGCCGCGCAACTCGACAATGTCGCCGCTGTCGACGAACCCGTCGTTATCGGTGAGCGCGGCGGCGTTGCGGCCGATATAGGCATGGGCCGTGCGCGTCGAACGGATCCGCAGCGACCCGTCCACGACCTTCATCTCGACGCCGTTGCGGTTGCCGAGATAGTTCGCCGGAAAGCCTTCCAGCCCGTCATTGACGGCGAAGCCGACGCCGGCCTCGGTGGAGGCATAGGCATGGCCGACGGAGGAATTGGGGAATGCGGCTTTGAGGCCGTCGAGTACCGCCTGGTCCGCAATCTCGCCGGAGAGACGGACATAGCCCGGAGCGAATTGCGCGGCCGAACCGCTCATCAAGAGCTTGCGCCAGTGCGAGGGCGTGCCGGAAATGTGCGTGACGCCGCGCGCATTCAGCCGCGCGACATGATCGGCGAGCGCCTCATGCGGATCAGACAGCACCATCGAGCCGCCGGAGAGGACGGCGCGGAGGAAGATCTGCAGGCCGCCATAGCGGCGGATATCGTAGAACGTCGCCCAGACCGGCGCGGGCCCCTTCGCGGGACCTTCGGCGACGATCGCGCCGGTCAGCGCTTCCAGCGTGTGGCCGGCGATTTTCGGTACGCCCGATGTGCCCGAGGTGAGCATCAGCCATTCGGTGGCGCGCTCGGTCCGGGCAGGTGCGGTGGCTTGAAGCGGCAATTGCGCGGTCACGACCAGCGGGACGCCGGTCGCGGACCAGCGGTCGGGCTCGTCGGTGACGACGGCATCAATCCCGGCATCCGCAATCAGCGCCTCGAGATGCGCCGGGTTGAGATCGGGCGGACAGAGCAGCATGCGACGGGCGATGCCGTCGAGCTCGATCATGGCAAGGCCCGACCGGAGCTGATCGGACAGCTTCAGCAGCACGGCGCGGCCGGACAATTCGTGCAGGCGTCCGCCAAGGACCGTGTGCGACAGGATATCGGTCAGCGACACGACGTCGTGCGCATCCGAGATCGTGCGGCCCTTCAGCTCCGCGCCGAGATGGTCGCGGAGCGCAAAGATCTCACGCGGGGACATTTTCGTAGGCCCGCACGAAATCGCCCACGGTGGCGGGGAACGCGGCGTCCTCGGAAATGGTGAAGGGGTCGACGCCGGTCTCGTCCTCGAGGCGCGCGACCAGGATCGCGAAGGCGAGCGAGTCAAAACCCGTCTCGTGCAGGGACAGATCGTCCGAGAGCGCCGGAAGCGTAACGTGCTGTTCCTTGGCGATCTGCTGGATCGCTTCAATGACCTTGGACCGTACCGACATGGCTGGCTCGCCTCGTTCTTGGTTAATCGATCGTGTTTCTTGCGGCGGCTCGTGATGACCGCTCCCCTGCCCGTGTGTTTACCGGACAGAAGTAAATGGCCTCTTGGACAATTCAGATAAAATTGGAGCTATCTCTGCATTTTCGCGCGGCTAGAGCCGGATCGAGCCGTCGAGGATGTTTGCATATGCCTTGGCATCGAGGGCGACGTAGGCACCCGACTTCGGATCGAGCATGAACAGCGGATCGGAGATCGCGCAGGGATCGAAGCCCTCGCGCGCCAGCTCACCCTTCTTTTGCTTGAAGGTCTCGGTGGCATCGAGCTCGCTGGAGATGCGGATGAAGACGGGACGGGCATAGGCCGGCAAGCGTTGCGCCAGATGCGACGGCAGCGCTTCGATGTCGAAACCTTCATTGACCACGATCGCGCTCATGCCGGCGCGGCCATCGGCGCCGGGGATGCTGACGCCATAGGTGGTGGCGTCGATGACGCCGGTGAAATCGCGCACGGCGTCGTTGACTTCGGACGTCGCCACGTTCTCGCCCTTCCAGCGGAAGGTGTCGCCGATGCGATCGACGAAATGAAAGAAGCCCTTGTCGTCAAGCCGCATCAGGTCGCCGGTGCGGAACCAGGCATCGCCCTTGGCGAAGACATCGCGCAGGACCTTCTTCTCGGTCTCGCCGGCATCGGTATAGCCCTCGAAGCGGCCGCCGCCCTGGTCTGCGGTGCCGATACGGCCGATGGCTTCACCGGCCTCGCCGCGGGCAGCGGCGATGCAGAAGCCTTGTTCGTCGCGCAGCGGAACGCCACTGTCGGGGTCGAGCTTGACGAGGCTCGCCGGAAAGCGATGCGCGAGCAGCGGCGGGATGCGGCCGATCGCGCCCGGCTGGCCCTCGACATTGAACAGCGAGAAATTGCCTTCGGTCGCGGCGTAGAATTCGAGGATGCGGGGAATGGCGAAGCGTCCCTGGAAATCCTCCCAGATGTCGCCGCGCAGGCCGTTGCCGCAGACGAGGCGCAGGCGATGCCGGTTCTCGTATTCCGACGGCGGTGCCTTGAGCAGATAGCGGCAGAGCTCGCCGATATACTGGAACAGCGTGCAGTCGTGCCGCACGATATCGGGCCAGAAATTCGAGGCCGAGAATTTTTCCGCGATCACCAGCGAGCCGCCGGCGGCGAGCATGCTGCAGGGTGCAACGATCCCGCCGACCGAGTGGAACAGCGGCAGGCAATCGTAGAGCCGGTCCTGCGGTCCGGCCCCGGTGAGACCAGCGAACCAGAAGCCCCAGTTGAGGATGCGGCGGTGACTGATGCTGGCCGCCTTCGGCAGGCCTGTGGTGCCGGAGGTGTAGATCAGCAGCGCACGGTCGTCGATGGTGACGTCGCCGTGCTCGTCGGCTGCGAGCGGCGTATCGTCGAGCGCGGCCAGCGCGACATCGATGGCGCGCTCGCTGCGGGCATCGCCGTGGGTCCAGATCTTGATCTCGGTCTTCAGATGCGGTTTCGCGCTCTCCAGCGTCTCGACCATATCATGCGCGACGATGACGTGCAGGGGCCTTGCGACATCGAGGCAATGTGCGAGCGACTGCCCGACCAGCTTCGTGTTGATCAGCGCGACCACGCCGCCGACACGGCTGATGCCGAGCCAGGCGGCGAGATAGTCGACGCCGTTCGGCATGATCAGCGCAACGGTATCGCCCTTGGCGACACCAAGCGAGCGCGCCCAGCGTGCATAGCGGTTGATCCGCTTCGACAGGCTCTCGTAATCCAGGCTTGCGTCTTCGGTGACCAGCGCGATGCGGTCGGGCTGGCGCCGCGCCCAATCGTCGACGACATCAGCGAACAGCCGGCCCGGCAGCGTCTCGATCCGCGCGGTGAGCTCGATGGCCTTCAGCCAGATCTTTGACGCCGAAAGCGCGCGCGCCGCTTTCGGTTGCTCGATGACGCCGATGGTCATGCCGCTCATTCTTTCGGAACGTGTCTGCTGCTCTCGGCAGCTTAGTCCACGGCGCCTGCCCAGGTGTTAAGAGACAAGGTAAAAGCCGGTTAGTGCACGATTAACTCTAGTCATCCTTTACCAAGCCAAAGGGATCGGCGTGCGCGGCGACGTAGTTCTTGCGATAGCAGAGCAGCGAAGCCAAGCGGGCTCCTACCCCTCTCCCACAAGGGGAGAAGGAAGGGGCGCGTGGGCTGCTTCAGTTTTGTCGAGGCGAGATCATGATCACCAGACGACATTTCCTTCAGACCGCCGCCTGTGCCGCGGCCGTGCTCGCCGCGCCGCGCGCATTTGCGATCGGCAATCCCTCCTATCCCTCGCGCAGCGTGAAATGGGTGGTGCCCTACGCTCCGGGTGGGGCGACCGACGTGCTGTCGCGGCTGCTGTGCCAGCGCCTGTCGGACCGGCTCGGCCAGACCTTCGTGGTCGAGAACAAGCCCGGCGCCGGCAGCAATATCGGGACGCAGGCGGTGATCACTTCGGCGCCCGACGGCTATACGCTGCTGCTGACCTCGACCGCGAACGCGATCAACGCCTCGTTCGATCCGGCGCTGCCGTATGATTTCGCCAAGACCATCGCGCCGGTCGCGGGTGTCGCGCGAATCCCGCTGGTTCTGGTCGTCAACAACGACCTGCCGGTCAGAAGCGTCGCCGACTTCATCGCCTACGCCAAGTCCAATCCCGGCAAGATGTCGATCGCCTCCTCCGGCATCGGCACCTCGCTGCATCTGTCCGGCGAACTGTTCAAGTCGCTGGCCGGCGTGCAGTTCACTCACGTGCCCTATCGCGGCTCGGCGCCGGGCCTGACCGACGTGATGAGCGGCCAGATCCAGGGCATGTTCGACAACGTCACCTCGTCCTTCGAGCTGGTGCGTGCGGGCAAGCTGCGCGCGCTCGGCGTCACCACGCGCGAGCGCTCGGAGATCCTGCCTGACGTGCCGCCGATCGCCGACACGCTTGCAGGCTACGAGACGTCATCCTTCTACGGCGTCGGCGCGCCCCACGACACGCCGCGCGAGATCGTCGACCTGCTCAATCGCGAGATCGACACCGCCCTCTCCGACGCCGAGATCAAGGCCCGCATCGCCGAGCTCGGCGCCATCCCGCTGCACGGCAACGCCGGCGCGTTCGGCGGCATGCTGACGGCGGAGACCGACCGCTGGCGCAAGGTGGTCGAGCTGTCGGGGATCAGGAAGGAGTAGCGAGCGGCCGACTGCCCGCTACTCGGTCGTGAACTCGAGGGTGAACCGGATCGGATTGATGGTCGTCGTCACGAACTTGACCGTCTTGCCGCTCAAGGCCGCGTACGGGCCTGACGCGAATTTGACGAGGCCCTTGCCCGATGATTCCACGCCGACAGGCTTTCCGTCTTTCATCACTGCCTGAGCGGAGCCCTCGATGAGCTGGGTCACGACGCGTCCCCCCGGAATCCGGTGCACGCCGCCGCCAAATACAATGGCCGCTTTGGGCCCGTCCCATTCCACCGCATTGGAGGCGGAGTAAACCGCGCCTTTGAGCAGGCCGTCGACACCGACGCAGACGTAGTCCTGAACCACGAGATTATGGTCGGGGCGGTCGCCGATCGGCTCCTGGCTGTAGAAGCCGGCAGTGCTGCATTCGTAACGCGCGATCACGTCCGCGCGAACCGGTTGGGACACGGCGATCACACCGAAGGCCGCGCCGACGAGCGCGACAACGCTACGCTTCTTCATGGATATCTCCTCGCCTCATGCGCCCGATCGAAGGGGCCGGCATGATGCCGGACTCCTGATGTCGGGCTTCAAGTGGAGAGTGTCAGAGATCGCAGCTGCGCTCTTTGATCTGGCACAACCACGAAGGCGCGAGATGACGGTGGAATTGGCGAGGCTTTAGCGGCTGTCCGGTTTGCGATAGCGACGCGGCTGCGGCACGTTCACCGGATAATACGGGTTGAGATCGCAGGTCGCGGCGCGGCCGGTCGCCGTGGCGCGGCATTGCGGCAGCGAGGTGAAGGAGCAGTCGTACCACTCTCCGCCGCCCCCGCTTGCACCGGAATAGACGTGCATGCAGACGGGATAGCGGGGATCGAAGGTCTGCGCATGCGACGGCGCGGCCATCAGCAGCGCGCCGGCAACCATCATCAGACCGAATGCGCTACGCATGACGCATGCTCCTGCCCGCCGTCGCGCGGATCAGTATTGCGGCTTCTTGTAACGCTTGCGCGGGGGCGGCGGCGGTTCGTCGAAGGCGTAATAGGGATTGAGGTCGCAACTCGCGGAGCGGCCCGACGCCGTGGCGCGGCACTGCGGCAGCGAGGTGAATGAGCAATCATAATAGTCGCCGCCACCGCCCCAGCCGCCGGGCGTGTAGACGTGCATGCACACCGGATAGCGCGGATCATAGGTCTGGGCGCGCGCATCTGCCGTAGCAAACAGCGTGACAATCGCGGCGAGGGTCAAAATCGGCAGGCGCATCGGACATATCCTCGAATCGGTGGCAACGGCACGCGTTATGCCATTTCGATATGACACAACAGCGCGAAAGAAGCGATTGTTCCTGTTCATACCTCTCCCGCTTGTGACGCGCGGCGAAAACGATGAGACACAGCGCCGCAACGATGCGAAGGTCCAGGAGCGCTTCGTTTCCGGCCTGCGCAAAATGCATAACTCGCAGCAGCGCACCTCCGACAAAGGTTGCAAGCACCCGGCGCAGGAATCCGTTCGCAGGCCGCAGCGAACGGACTAGTCTTTCGAGCACAACGCCGGCCCCGGACCGACGACGTTCCGGGGCAATCAACAAACAAATGGGCTGAAGGAAACGCACATTCGCGCCCGGGCTCTCCGGGCGCGGCTCCGCCTTGCGCGGAGGCAAGATGCGCTGGCCCTCCGTGGTCTCAGGGCATGCAAGAGAGCTTCTCGTCTCCGTTCATCCGCTATCCGATCGGCACCTCATTGCTGATGGCGGGCATTCTGTTCATAGGCCTCGTGGCCTACCCGCTGCTGCCGGTTGCTCCGCTGCCCCAGGTCGACTTTCCGACCATCCAGGTTTCCGCGTCGCTGCCGGGCGGCAGTCCCGAAACCATGGCCTCTTCCGTGGCGCAGCCGCTCGAGCGCCAGCTCGCGCAGATACCCGGCATCACGCAGATGACATCGACCAGCTCGCTCGGCTCGGCCTCGATCACCATCCAGTTCGATCTCAACCGCCTGATCGATGCCGCCGCCAATGATGTGCAGGCCGCCATCAATGCGGCGAGCGGGCAGCTGCCGAAGAACCTGCCCTCGCCGCCGACCTATCGCAAGGTGAACCCGGCGGACTCACCGATCATGATCCTGTCGGCGACCTCCGACACATTGCCGCTGACCACCGTCAGCGATCGCACTGACGCCCAGCTCGCCCAGCAGATCAGCCAGATTCCCGGCGTCGCGCAGGTGTTCGTCGGCGGACAGCAGAAACCCTCGGTCCGAATCCAGATCGATCCGGCCAAGCTCGTCGCCAAGGGACTGTCGCTGGAGGACGTGCGTGGCCAGATCGCGATCGCCACCGCGGACAGCCCGAAGGGCAATATCGACGGTCCGCGCCGCTCCTACACCATCTATGCCAACGACCAGCTGCTTGAAGCCAACAATTGGAATGACGTCATCGTCACCTATCGCAACGGCGCGCCCTTGCGGGTCCGCGACATCGGCGAGGCCGTGGCCGGGCCGGAAGACATGAAGACCGCGGCCTGGGCGGACGGGAAGCGCGGCGTATTCCTGGTCATCTTCAAGCAGCCCGGCGCCAACGTCATCGAGACGGTCGACCGCATCAAGGCAAAGCTGCCGCGGCTGATCGCGGCGATCCCGCCGGCGATCAAGATCAAGATCATCAGTGACCGCACCATCACCATCCGCGCCGCGGTCGACGACGTGCAGATCACGCTCATGATCACCATTGCGCTGGTGGTGATGGTGATCTTCATCTTCCTGCGCAGCTTCTGGGCGACCATCATCCCGAGCATCACCGTGCCCCTGGCCCTGTTGGGAGCCTGCTCGCTGATGTGGGTGTTCGGCTATTCGCTGGACAATCTGTCCCTGATGGCGCTGACGATCGCGGTCGGCTTCGTGGTCGACGACGCCATCGTGATGCTGGAGAACATCACGCGCTATGTCGAGCGGGGCGAGAGCCCCATCACCGCAGCGTACAAGGGCGCGGCCGAGATCGGCTTCACCATCGTTTCGATCAGCATTTCGCTGGTCGCGGTGCTGATCCCGTTGCTGCTGATGGGCGGCATCATCGGCCGGCTGTTCCGCGAGTTCGCCGTGACGCTGTCGATGGCGATCTTCGTCTCGCTCGTGGTGTCGCTGACGCTCACTCCGATGATGGCCTCACGCTTCCTGCGCGCCGATCACGAGGCGCGGCACGGCCGCTTCTATCAATGGAGCGAGCGGGTGTTCGAGCGTCTGCTCGGCGCCTACGAGCGCGGCCTCGACCTCGCGCTGAAGCACAGCTTCGTCACGCTTCTGGTCTTTTTCGGCACCGTCGCCCTCTCGGCAGTGCTGTTCATCCTGATTCCCAAGGGCTTCTTCCCGCAGCAGGACAACGGCTTCCTTACCGCAGTGTCCGAGATGCCCCAGGACATCTCCTTCACCGAGATGAAGCGCCGGCAGGAAGAGCTTAACGCCATCGTGCAGGCCGATCCCGCCGTCGATTCCATCGCCATGTTCATCGGCGGCGGCGGGACGGCACTGAATTCGGGACGCATGTATGTCACGCTGAAGCCGATCGGGGAGCGCGACGCCAGCGCGCAAGCCATCATCGCGCGGCTGCGGCCGAAGCTCGCCGAGGTCGAGGGCGCCCGGCTCTATATGCAGGCCTCGCAAGACGTGCGGCTCGGCGGGCGCGCCACCCGCACCCAGTTCGAGTTCACGTTGCAGGACGCCAATCTCGCCGAGCTGAACGAATGGGCGCCGAAGATCCTGGCCGGCATGAGGGAACTGCCGCAGCTACGCGACGTCGCCACGGACCAGCAGACCGAAGGCACGACGTTGCAACTCAGGATCAACCGCGATACCGCCGCGCGCTATGGCATCCAGCCGCAATTGATCGACGACACGCTCTACGACGCCTTCGGCCAGCGCCAGGTCGCGCAATATTTCACCCAGACCAACAGCTATCACGTGGTGCTCGAGATCACGCCGGCGCTGCAGGGCCGGCTCGAAACACTGGAGAAGCTCTACATCAAATCGCCGCTGACCGGAGACCAGGTGCCGCTGTCAGTGATCTGCAACTGGACCAATGAGCCGGTCCGACCGCTCGCAATCGCGCATCAGGGCCAATTTCCCGCGGTGACGATCAGCTTCAATCTCGCCGAGGGCGTGGCGCTGGGCCAAGCCACCGAGGCCGTATTGCGCGCCGTCGGCGCGATGGGCGCACCGCCGACACTGTCGACGAGCTTTCAGGGCACCGCGCAGGCATTCCAGCAATCACTCGGCACCGTGCCGATGCTGATCCTTGCCGCACTGGTCGTGGTTTATCTGGTGCTGGGCGTGCTCTACGAAAGCTACATCCACCCGCTGACCATCCTGTCCACGCTGCCATCGGCCGGCGTCGGCGCGATCGCGATCCTGATGATCTTCGGCTTCGATTTCAGCCTGATTGCGCTGATCGGCGTCATCCTGTTGATCGGCATCGTCAAGAAGAACGGCATCATGATGGTGGACTTCGCCATCGCTGCCGAGCGCGAGCAGCACCTGACGCCGGAGCAGTCGATCCGACAGGCCGCGCTGCTGCGCTTCCGCCCCATCATGATGACGACGATGGCGGCCTTGCTTGGCGGCGTTCCCCTGATGCTCGGCACTGGCACCGGCGCCGAAATCCGCCAGCCGCTCGGCTACGCCATGGTCGGCGGACTTCTGGTGAGCCAGGCGCTGACGCTGTTCACGACGCCCGTGGTCTATCTCTACCTGGATCGCTTCTCCAACCTGCTGTCACGCTGGATGGAGAAGAAGCCGGAGATGGAAGAAGCGGTCGACAAGCAGAAGGATGCTGCGGAGTAATCGTCGCGACCGGCCTCGCAATGACGCCAGGGCAAGACGTGGGTCAGCCGAGCCCCTGCAGCACCAGGCGGTTCAGCCTCGCCGCGAATGCCGCCGGATCTTCCGGCAGCTCGCCGTCGAGGATTTGCGCCTGCTCGAGCAGGAGCAGGCTGAGATCGTCGACGGCGTTGGAGCCGGCCTGGGCCCTGGTGATCGCCGCCACCATCGGATGGCGCAGATTGATCTCGAGCACCGGCTTGGTGCGCATGCCGCGGTTCTGCTGCGACAGGATGCGCTCGAGCTCGCGGCTCGGACCCTGGCTGTCGGCAACGAGACAGGAGGCCGAGCTGGTGAGGCGCGTCGAAGCCTTGACGTCGCTGACGCGCTCGCCGAGCGCCGCCTTGATCACGGCGATGGTGGCGGCCTCGTCGGCGACGGGCTCGTCCTTCTTCGCCTCGTCCTTGTCGTCGACGCGCGGGATCAGGTCGAGATTGAGATCGCCCTGGCTCAGCGACTTCAGCGGCTTGCCCTCGAAATCCGTCGGCATCGAGGTCCAGAAGGCGTCGACCGGATCGGACAGCAGCAGCACCTCGATGCCGCGCGCAGTCGCCGCTTCCAGCCGCGGGTTGGACTTCAGCCGCTCGATGCTGTCGCCGACGAGATAATAGATCTCGGTCTGGTTCGGCTTGAAATCGGCGACGACCTGCTTCAGCGAACGCTTCTCGCCCGTCGTGGTGGTGAAGCGCGACAGCGCCAGCAGCTTTTCGCGGCGCTCGAAATCCTCGTAGATGCCTTCCTTCAGCACCGCGCCGAAGGCGTCCCAGATCTTTGCAAAATTCTCGGCATCCTTGTCGGCGAGGCTTTCGAGCTCGGACACGACGCGGGTCGCCACGGCCTTGCGGATCTGGGCAAGCTGCGGATTGTTCTGCAGCATCTCGCGCGAGATGTTGAGCGGAAGATCCTCGCTGTCGACCACGCCGCGGATGAAGCGCAGATAGCCCGGCAGGAGGTCGGCGTCATCGGTGATGAAGACGCGGCGGACATAGAGCTTCACGCGGCCCTTGCGGTTCGGCTCGAACAGGTCGAACGGCTTGGCCGAGGGCGCGAACAGCAGCACGGCATAGGAATAGCGCCCCTCGGCGCGGTAGTGCAGCGTCATCGCGGGATCGTCGAAGGCCGACGCAATCTGCTGATAGGCCTTCTTGTAGTCCTCCGCCGTCAGCTCGGACTTCGAACGCTGCCACAGCGCGCTCGCCGAATTGATCTGGCGCGGCTCGCCCTCTTCCGGCACGAGCTCGATGGGAAACAGGATGTTGTCGGAGTAGGCGCCGACGATGCGCTCGATCTCGTAGGTCTCGAGATATTTCTTCGCGTCCTCCTTGAGGTGCAGGACGATCTCGGTGCCGCGTGCGATGCGCCCGGCTTCCTCGTCGCCGGCGCGGGCGATCTCGAAGCCGGAGCCGCCGGAGGACGTCCAGGTCCAGACGTCGCTCTCGCCGGCGCGGCGGCTGACGACGACGATCCTGTCGGCGACCATGAAGGCGGAATAGAAGCCGACGCCGAACTGGCCGATCAGACCGAGACCGTCCTTGGCCTCCTTCAGCTTCGACACGAAGGCCTTGGTGCCGGAGCGGGCGATGGTGCCGAGATGGTCGATCAGCTCCTGCCGCTCCATGCCGATGCCGTTGTCGGCGATGGTGAGCGTTCCGGCCGTCTTGTTCGGGATGATGCGGATCTTGAGGGCGTCGCCCTCGCCCAGCAGCGCCGGATTTGCGATCGCCTCGTAGCGCAGCTTGTCGCAGGCATCCGAGGCGTTGGAGACGAGCTCGCGCAGGAAGATGTCGGTCTCCGAATAGACGGAATGCACCATGAGGTGCAGAAGCTCGGAAACCTCGGCCTGGAAGGGCTGTGTATGCACAGCCGTATCTGACGTCGTCATGCGTTTACCCGGTCAATCAAAGAGGAAAGCCCGGATATAACGCGATGAGGGAGCGGATCAAGAGGACGTTACGGCTCGGCCCCTGCCGGGGGCAGAGGCGATCCCGTCGAAGAGCGATAGGCGGTCAGGTCACGCAGCGGCCCGGCTGGAGCAGCTTGGCGACCTCGGTCAGGGAGCTGACCATCGGCTCGCAGGCGATCGTCGGCTTGTTGCGGCCCTGCGGCTTCTTCTGGTTCTGCAGCACCAGCGGCGGCTTGGCGTTGCCGGTCTCAATCACGGCGGGGACGCGCAGCAGCACGGATGTGTTGGCAAGGTCGTTCAGCCGCATCGACACGGTGCGGGTGAGAACCACGCCCGGCTTGATGTCGGTGACCCGGTCGGCCTTGCCGGCCCGGTTGATATTGTGGACCGGCTTGTCGGCGACCGCCTGCCAGCGGTCGGCCAGATCATGGCCGGAGGCCAATTGCACGGCACCGACCTGGACGGCGCCAAGCGTCGCGGCAATCGCGGCGGCACACAAAAATACCTTTTGAATCTGTGACATGGCTGTCGACCCCTCGCCCCATGGCGATCGCGGGAACAACGCGGGCCTAGGACCGGGGGTTCTCGGCAGTCACGATCACTTAACCGTGTGCGAAAAGGCGGGGCGTCCATGCAAAAAAATTCGAAACCGCCTGGAACGACTCCCGCGCCTGGGAGTCGTCTCAACAGCCGGCTATTCCCCCCTGCCCCATAAGCCGGCGACGTAGGGCGCGACTGTGGTGATGCCAGTCGCGCCTTACTTTTGTCTGGGGTTCACTTCGCCAGCCACTCCCGCCCCTCGCCATAGAGCTTCTCGACCTCGGGCCCGGTCAGGCCGGGCATGTCGCGCTTGACCTTGTAGCCGATCAGCTCCTGCATGTAGGCGAGGTGGCGATAGCCTTCGGGCAGCGCGGCGAGCGCTTTCTGGTCGAGCTGCAGCGTTGCGGCAGGATCGACCGGGTCGATCCGGTCCTTCTCGTAGATCGGCTGGCGGCGGACGATGCCCCAGGTCCCCTGCCGCTTCTCCAGGAAGTCGTAGAAGCGCCCGGTGCAGACGACGTCGCAGAGCACGTCGTGCACCAGAGCACGCTGCGAGATCGTCATCTTGGTCTGGGCGATGGCGCGCTCGCCCGAAAGGTCGATGCTGGTGCCGCCGAGGAAATGCAGGATGCGCACGCCCTTGGCAAAACCCTCCTGGCTGACGCGCATGAAATCCCGCGCCGGCCCCTGAAACCAGGTGGCGGACATCCAGCCTTCTTCATGCCAGACCGTGGCAAAGCGCTCCCAGTCGCCGGCGTCGCGCCACACCGCCCAGTTCTCGACGAGATCGCGGATGGCGAGGCGGTCGAGCAGTTGCTGGTCCATGGTACGTCTCTCCCGGCGGCTTGAGGCTGCGATGGATGTCATCGGCCCGACGTATCAACGGGGCAATGAAGTTGGCGTCAAGCGCCCGATGCTTCGCGCCCGCTCCAATTGCCCACAGCGAGAGAAGCGCGATACGAGCAGCGCGCCTTGCAATCAACCAGACCGCGATTAATATCCGCGGCGATGCAGATGAAATGTCCCTTGCTGGCCGCGCTTCTCGGATTGCTGCTGGTTTTCCCGGCTTATGCGCAAACTGAACAGAGCGAGAGCGTCAAAGCCTGGAAGGCTAGACTGTCGGCGCACATTGCCAGCTACAGGCAATTTCCGCCTGAAGCGCTCGGGCAAACCGGCGAGGCCAGGGTCACATTCGTCATCGACCGGTCCGGCAGGTTGATCTCGCATGCTCTGGCTGTGAGCACTGGCGCGCGGCTGCTCGACGATGCCGCACTGCGGATCGTCGATCATGCGCAACCGTTTCCGGCGCCGCCTTCAGAGCTCAAGGACGATACGTTCACTTTGACAGTGCCGATTGTCTTCAGTGACCGCCGCTTCCGTATCCCGCTCTCCGGGTTGGTGCTGTACAAGCAGAATCCCGTGCTCACGGAGGACGATCCCATCGCTACCTGGCGCAAGGCGGTCGTCGAACATGTCAGGCGCAATATAAAATTCCCTCCGGCGGCCATCGGCCAGAGAGGCGATGCCGGCGTCATATTCGTGGTCGACCGCATGGGAAAGCTGATCTCGAACGCATTTTTGGAGACCAGCGGCATCCCGGCGCTCGATGCAGAGGCACTCGCCATGGTCGAGCGATCCGTGCCATTCCCAAAACCTCCCGCCGACGCGAAAGACGATCTGCAGAGAGTGATCATCCTCATGACTTTCGACGGGACGCAGCCTCCCCCGGCGGGGCCGTTGCCGGAAGGCGAAAAATTTCTCAAGTCCTGGATCGAGGACCAGGCCAAGCTGAACGCGAAATCTCCCGCGCCGAGCGACGCCAAGCTCAATTCCATGCTTCGCAGCATCTGCCGCGGTTGCTGAGGCAGAGCATCGCTCTCCGCCACATGCAAAGACGGCGCGCCTCGCGACGCGCCGTCTTGTCGTTGAGTCCAAGCTTTCCTTACGCCGCCGGCACCTTCGGGGCGCGGTTGCGCGAGTTGCGCTGGAAGAACAGCGCCTGGCTCGCCACCGCCGACACCATCGCGGGTTGGAACGGCTTTGAGATCAGGAACGCCGGTTCGGGACGCTCGCCGGTGAGGAAGCGCTCCGGATAGGCGGTGATGAACACCACGGGGACCTCGAAGGTACGCAGCAATTCGTTGACGGCATCGAGCCCCGATGAGCCGTCGGCGAGCTGGATGTCGGCAAGGATCAGGCCCGGCCGCTTGTTCTTGGCCAGCGCCACCGCATCGGCATGGGTGCGGGCGACGCCGACGACATTGTGGCCGAGATTCTTCACCAGGCTCTCGAGGTCCATGGCGATGAAGGTCTCGTCCTCGATGATCAGCACGTCGGTGGCGATCTCGGCCGCCATCTCGCGTCCCGCTGCATCCGCAAGCCGCCGTGTCTCGCCGACATCGGTGCCGAGGATATAGGCGACCTCCTCCTCCGAGAATCCCTCGAGCGAGAGCAGCAGGAAGGCTTGCCGCGGCAGCGGCGTGATGTTCGACAGACGGCGCTCCGGCGGCATCGGCAGGGTAGCCACCTCGGCGTCGTCGTTGACGGAAACCGAATTCCAGATCTGGGTGAACAGCCGGAACAGGCCCGCGCGCGGTCCGTGGCTCTCGTCGAGCACTGACGGATCGCCCAGCATGGCTTCCAACATGGCGGCAACATAGGCGTCGCCGGAGGCCTGGCTGCCTGTCAGGGCACGTGCATACCGGCGCAACAACGGCAAATGTTCAGCAACGAGCTGTGAACGGGACATCCCCACTCCATTCATCTTCGGGCCGACCTTAGAGAACAGGTACGAGGGGCGGCCCGGGTTCCCCTGCTGGGCTGATTACGCCGCAGGACAAGAAAAGTTCCGCTCCGGGGGGAACTTTTTGTCGAACCTGGAATTGTGCCTATCCAGGGAACGGCTCCCGGTTGAGAAAACTTCTCGATTTTACAGTAACTTAACTCGGGGAAACGTGGAACAGGTCATGAAAGATCTCAAGTCTCAAGCCAGCAAAAGCACGACCCCCGGCAAGGGAGGCCTCACTCCGGAGATTCAGTCCCGGATCGGCCATCAACTGCGCGCGATGTACGACGACGTCGTGCGGCAGGGGGTTCCGGACCGGTTCGCGGAACTGATCAAGAAGCTTGATGCGCCGGGAGGCGCACCCCAAGTGCAAACTGATGGGGGCTCCAATGACAACAACAATGGGAGGGATTAATGCCTCTCACGGAATCCCTGCGTAACGACATCCTTGCGGCCGTGCCAAGCCTGCGCGCGTTCGCGATCTCGCTCAGCGGCAATGCCGACCGGGCCGACGATCTGGTTCAGGAAACGCTGTTGCGCGCGCTCGCCAACATCGATTCCTTCCAGCCCGGTTCAAACCTGCCGGCGTGGCTGTTCACGATCCTGCGCAACTTGTTCCGCTCCGACTATCGCAAGCGGCGGCGCGAGGTCGAGGACGCCGAGGGTAACTATGCGAAGACGCTGAAGACGCAGCCCTCGCAGAACGCGCATCTCGAGTTCGAGGAGTTTCGCGGCGCGCTCGAGAAGCTTCCGCAGGACCAGCGCGAGGCCTTGATTCTGGTCGGCGCCTCCGGCTTCTCCTATGAGGATGCCGCCTCGATCTGCGGCTGTGCGGTCGGCACGATCAAGAGCCGCGTCAATCGCGCGCGCTCGAAGCTCGCCGCGCTGCTCTATGTCGACGGTGCCGAAGATTTCGGCCCCGACGAGACCGTGCGCGCCGTGATTGGCGGCAGCGGCGGATAGCGGCAGGGTCAACTGGACCACAACACGACAAAGGCGGCCGTTTCCGCGGCCGCCTTTGCGCGTCTCTCGTGCTCGTCTGCCGGCGCGTCCGAAAACCCCCGCGCCGCGCGATCAATCCTCGGCGAATGTCACGGTGTCGGCCACGCCCGCGCGCGAGGTGCGGTAGCTGTTGACCTTGTGCGCATGGTCCGCATAGCCGAACGAGATGCCGCAGACGACGCGGCGGTCATCGAGCAGATTGAAATGGCGGCGGATCAGGCCGGAGTGGCGCGCCAGCGCCGCCTGCGGAATCGTGCCGAGCCCGAGCGCCTGCGCCGCCAGCATGAAATTGGAGACATAGGCGCCGCAATCGATCGCGCCGTAAATGCCGAGCGGCTCGTTGGTATGGATGACGGCAATATGCGGCGCGCCGAAGAAATTGTAATTCTCCAGCGCCTGTTTCGCGTAAGCCGTCTTGTCGCCCCTCGCGATGCCGAGCGTGTTATAGAGCTGAAAGCCGCTCTCCCGGCGGCGTTCGAGATAGACCCCGACATATTCGCGCGGCGGGGTGAAATCGTAGTCGTCACCGAGCCCGCCCGACGCTTCCTTGTAGATCGCCTTGCGGAAGCGCTCCTTGGCCTCGCCGCTGGCGATGATGACCTGCCAGGGCTGGCTATTGCACCAGGACGCAGTGCGCTGCGCGGTGGTCAGCACATGCTCGATGGTGGCGCGGTCGACCTCTTTCGGGAGGAACGCGCGCACCGAGTAGCGCTCGTTGAGCAGCTCTTCGAGCACGCCGATGCGGTCGTTTTGTTTCACAGTCGCGTCCATGGATCAGCTCGCGCTCTTTCTCGTAGGGTGGGTTAGCCGAAGGCGTAACCCACCACTTCTGTTTCGACGTCGGCAGACGTGGTGGATTACGCCGAGCGGTTTGCGCTTCGCGCAATCCGCAGGCTAATCCACCCTACAATGCCATATCACCGCCCCTTGGTCGGGATCTTGTTGTACGGCACATCCTTGTCGACGCGGATATCGCCGGGCAGGCCTAGCACGCGCTCGGCGATGATGTTGCGCAGGATCTCGTCGGTGCCACCCGCAATGCGCATCGAGGGTGAGGACAGCAGCATCTGCTGGAACTGGCCCTGCACCGTCTCCTCGTCATTGCCGGTAAGGACACCGGCCGCGCCCTGCAGATCCATCGCGTAGGTCGCGATGTCCTGCAGCATCATGCCGGAGACCAGCTTGCCGATCGAATTCTCCGGACCCGGCCGCTCGCCCTTCGACAGCGCCGAGATGGTACGATAGCTGGTGTATTTCAGCCCGCTCGACTTCGCCGCCCAGCTCGCAAGCTTCGAGCGCACGGCGGGATCGTCGATGGCGAGGCCGTCTTCCAGCATCAGATCGGAGCAGAACTCGAACATCTCGGGGACGCCGGTCGCGAGCCGCGCCCCGATCGACATGCGCTCGTTCATCAGCGTCGTCAGCGACACGCTCCAGCCTTCCCCGACCGCGCCAAGCCGCTGGCTGTCGGGAATGACGACATCAGTGAAATAGACCTCGTTGAACTCCTGCATGCCGTTGGCCTGCTTGATCGGACGGACCTCGACGCCGGGGCTCTTCATGTCCAGGAAGAACATGGTGAGGCCCTTGTGCTTGGGCACGTTCGGATCGGTGCGCGCGATCAGGAGACCATAGTCGGAATAGTGCGCGCCCGAGGTCCAGATCTTCTGGCCGTTGACGATCCAGTTGTCGCCCTTCTTCTCCGCGCGTGTGCGCAGGCCTGCGACGTCGGAGCCGGCGGAAGGCTCGGAGAACAGCTGGCACCAGATCTCCTCGCCCGAGGCGAGCTTCGGCAAGTACCGGCGTTTTGCATCTTCGCTGCCGAAGGCCATCACGGTCGGGCCGCACATGCCCTCGCCGATCTGGAACGGCTGCGTCAGCTTGCCGTAGACACCTTCTTCCTGCTGCCAGATCACCTTCTCGATCGGCGTCGCGCCGCGGCCGCCATACTCCCTAGGCCAGTGCAGGCAGGCCCAGTTGCCTTCGAACTTCTTCTTCTGCCAGGCCTTGCCGACATCGACGATGTCGTGCTTGGCAAGCCGGATGCGGCCGAGCGAGGATTTCGACAGCTCGGCGTGCAACTCCTTCGGCGCGTTGGCCTCGACCCATTGGCGCGCGGTCTGGCGGAATGCGGCTTCCTGCGGGGTGTCGTCGAAATTCATCTTCGAACTCTCCTCTCTCGTGCCCCGGACGCTGCGCAGCGCGAAGCGGTGCGCTGCAGAGCCGGGGCCTATTTGCGGCCTCTGGGTCCCGGCTCTGCGGAGCGGTACTTCGTACCGCACCGCGTCCGGGACACGAGCTCATCTTCCCTTCGTCGGGATCTTGTTGAACGGCACGTCCTTGTCCACACGGATATCGCCCGGCAGGCCCAGCACCCGCTCGGCGATGATGTTGCGCATGATCTCGTCGGTTCCGCCTTCGACGCGCGTGCCCGGCGCGCGCAGCAGCATCGCCTGGAAGCGGCCCGCGAGCTCGGCATCCTCTGGACCGCTGACGACGCCGGCGGCCCCTTGCAGATCGAGCGCGTAGGTCGCGACGTCCTGGATCATGGAGCCCGCCACCAGCTTGCCGATGGAGTTCTCCGGCCCCGGCCGCTCGCCCCGCGACAGTGCGGAGATCGCGCGCATGCTGGTGTATTTCAGCCCACTCGCCTTCACCGCCCAGTTCGCGAGCTTCGAGCGCACCGCGCGATCCTCGATCGCCGGACCGTCGTCGAGCATCAGGCTGGAGCAATATTCGAACAACTCCGGGAAACCGGTCGAGACGGCCGCGCCGATCGCGCTGCGCTCGTTCATCAGCGTGGTCAGCGAGACGTTCCAGCCGTCGCCGACCTCGCCGAGGCGCTGATGGTCGGGAATGCGCACATTGGTGAAGTAGACCTCGTTGAAGTCCGAGGCGCCGCTCGCCTGCTTGATCGGCCGCACCTCGACCCCGGGGCTCTTCATGTCCAGGAAGAACATGGTGAGACCCTTGTGCTTGGGCACGGTCGGATCGGTGCGGGTGAGCAGGATGCCGTAGTCCGAATAATGCGCGCCCGAGGTCCAGATCTTCTGGCCGTTGATGATCCAGTCGTCGCCATCCTTTTCCGCACGCGTGCGCAGACCCGCAACGTCGGAGCCGCCGGCCGGCTCGGAGAACAGCTGGCACCAGACCTTCTCGCCGGAGGCGAGCGGCGGCAAATACGTGCGCTTATGCTCCTCGCGCGCGAACGCCATCATTGTCGGCCCGCACATGCCGTGGCCGATGATGAACATGCGGGAGAGCTGGCCGAACGGCCCCTCCTCCTGCTGCCAGATCACGCGCTCGATCGGCGACGAGCCGCGCCCGCCATACTCCTTCGGCCAGTGCAGGCAGGCCCAGCCGGCATCGGCCTTCTTCTTCTGCCAGGCCTTTGCGACCTCGAGAATGTTGGCGTTCTTGAGCACGGTGCGGCCAAGCGACGATTTGCGCAGCTCCTCCTCGTATTGCTTCGGAGCGTTGGCGCCGATCCAGGCGCGGGCTAGGCTGCGGAATTCGGCTTCCTGCGGGGTGTCGTCGAAGTTCATGGTCTCATCTCTCGGCCGCGCGGGTCATCTCGTAGGATGGGTAGAGCGCAGCGAAACCCATCTCTTTCATTCGTTGTCGGGCGATGGGTTTCGCTTCGCTCTACCCATCCTACGCACCTGTCATCACGCCGCGTTCTTCTTCCGCATGCGGTCGATCAGCTGGTCTTCCCAATAGGACAGGCTGCCGAGGCCGAGCGCCATCGCATTGGCGCGGCGGTAGTACATGTGGCAGTCGAACTCCCAGGTGAAGCCCATGCCGCCGTGAACCTGGATGTTGTTCTTGGCGCAGTGCTGGAACGCCTGCGTCGCGCTGATGCGCGCGGCGGCGGCCGCCTCCGGCAATTCGGCTGCGTTGGTCGAGAGCGCCCAGGCGCCGTAATAGCTGTTGGAGCGCGCCAGCGTCGCCGAGACATACATGTCGGCGAGCATGTGCTTCACCGCCTGGAACGAACCGATCTGACGGCCGAAGGCGATGCGATCGAGCGCGTAGTCGCGGCCCATCTCCAGCGCCCGGTCGGAGCCGCCGACCTGTTCGAAGGCGCACAGCACCGCGGCGCGGTCGAGCACCTGAGACAAAATGCTCCAGCCTTCGCCGGCCGCACCGAGCGGCTCGGCCTTCGCGTCCTTGAAGGTGATCTCGGCCTGTCCGCGGGTCGGATCGAGATTGGTGAGGCTCTTCACCTCGACGCCGCCAGCCTTGAGGTCGACCAGGAACAGCGAGATGTCGCTGTCGCGCCCGCTCGATCCGGTGCGTGCCGCAACCACCGCGAAGTCGGCGACGGCACCATCTGCGATCGGCTTCTTGACGCCGTTGAGCACGCCGTTCGCGGCGGTGAGCTTGACGTTCTTCGGCGACGGATTGCCCTTGCCCTCGAACAGCGCCAGCGTGCCGATGGCTTCGCCCGAGGCGATGGCCGGCAGCCATTTCTTCTTCTGCGCCTCGCTGCCGGCGATCAGCAGCGCTTCGGCGGCAAGATAGACGGTCGAGGAGAACGGCACCGGCGCGTTGGCGCGGCCCATTTCCTCCGCGATCACGCAGAGCTCGAGATGACCGGCGCCGGCGCCGCCGAATTCCTCGGGGATCGCGACGCCAAGGAAACCCATCTCGGCAAGCCCCTTCCACAGCTCCTTGTCGTAAGGCGCCTTGCCGTCGAGCACGACGCGGACCGCCTTGGGCGAGCATTTTTCAGCGAGGAATTTGCGCGCCTGGTCGCGGAGCTGCTTCTGGTCGTCGGAGAAATCGAAGTTCATGGCGGGCTACCTTTGTTTATTGCTGTTCTGTAGGATGGGTGGAGCGAAGCGATACCCATCAATTGTCTGACGAGGGACGATGGGTTTCGCTGCGCTCTACCCATCCTACGGTGTTCATCGCAGCACGATCACATCCTGATCCGGCCTGTCGGCATAGAGCCGCTCCACCAGCGCCGCACGGCGTTCAAGGCCGGCGCGCTGGTTGATGTAGCCCTTGTCGGTGAGCTCGTTACCGTCGATCGAGGGCGGCTCAACCATCAGCATGGCGCGCGCGATGATGCGGCTGCTGGCGCCCTCGCACTCCCGGTTGTGGGTTTCCAGCCCGCGCCTGAAGCAGGCGAGCACCTCGGGGTGCTTCACGGCGTCCTCGAAACTCAGATCGGGATCGCCGACGAGCTGGCGGCACGCGTGCAGATTGGGCCACGCCAACAGGCCGATGAAGGCGCGGTCCTGCCCCGCGACCAGCGCGTCATGCACGACGGGCGTCGCGGCTGCGATCGTATCGGTGCGAAGCGAGCCGACATGGACGAAGGTGCCGGTGGTGAGCTTGAAGTCCTCGACCACACGTCCGGCGAAGATGATGCCCTTCACCGGATCGGCATCGTCGACGAAGATGCCGGCATCGCCGATGCAATAGAAACCTTCCTCGTCGAACATCTTCTTCGTCAAATCAGGCTGACCGAAATAGCCCGGCGTGACGTTGACGCCGCGCAGGCGCAGCTCGTATTTCGAACCGCACGGCACCATCTTCAGCTCGACACCGGGGAACGGCAGGCCGATCAGGCCGACGCGCTCGGTGTCCCAATAGGTGCCGGTCGAGGTTGGTGCGGTCTCGGTCGAGCCCCAGCCGGTGTAGAAGACGATGCGCTCGCCCGTGGTCTTCACCGCCAGCGCCTGCATGCGATCGTAGAGATCGTCCGGCAGCCGCGCGCCGCCATAGGCCATGATCGACAGATTCTTGAAGAACGAGCGGCACAGCGCGTCGTCCTTCTCCATCGCAGCCGCGAGCGCGGCATAGCCGGCGGGCACGTTGGCGTAATAGGTCGGCGAGATCTCGTGCAGGTTCCGCAGCGTCTCCTCGAACTGGCCCGGCATCGGCCGGCCGTCGTCGATATAGAGCGTGCCGCCGTCGACCAGGACGGGATGGAACGCCGCATTGCCGCCCATGGTGTGGTTCCACGGCATCCAGTCCAGCATGGTCGAGATGGGACCATCAGGCGAGCGCGGCCGGACCTGCATCATCATCGCCGCATTGGCGCACATCATCGCCTGCGTGTTGATGACGGCCTTGGGCATGCCGGTCGAGCCCGACGTGAACAGCAGCTTGCCGACGGTGTCGGGCGTGATCTTTGCAATCGATGCTTCGACGTCCTTCGTCACCGGCGTCGCCGCGAGCTCGGCGAAGCTGACGCTCTCGATACCGTCGCAGGGTCGCGTGACGTGAACCACGGTGACACCGGTGAGATCGAGCGCCTTCAGCGCCTTCTCGAAGGTCGGGCCGTCCTGCACCATCACCACGGCCGGCTTGATCAGGTCGAACAGATATTTCAGCTTGACGTGATCGTGGCTCATCAACGAGTAGGCCGGCGACACCGGTGCGGCGGGCGAACGCGCCTGCATCGCGGCCTGCGTCATCAGCGCGTGCTCGATCGAGTTGCCGGAGAGGATCGTGACCGGGCGTCCGTCGAGTCCGAGATTGAGCAAGCCTTGCGTCAGCGCGTCCACGGTGCGCTTGGCTTCACCATAGGAGACCTTGCGCCATTCGCGGTTTGGACCGCCGCGCTGTGCGAGCCAAGTGCGCTCGGGCGCTTCCTTCGCCCATTTCGCCAGCGACGCCGGGATGTGCGTCTCGTAGGCTTGCAGCGGAATGCGTGACTTCAGCACCACCGTGCCGTCGGCACGGCGCTCGACGTCGATGTCGCGCGCGAGCCACTCGACCTTGCGAAAGGCGGGCTTCGTCATGACTGCCGCCGCGCTCCCACTCATTTTGCGTCTCCCGGAATTTTTTGTCCTTTGCGGATCTTCGTGTTCAGCGCCTGATATAGACAGGCTTTCGCTTCTCAAGGAAGGCCCTGATGCCCTCCGAAAATTCCTCGGAGCGGCTGCACAGGACCTGATTGCGGTCCTCCATCGCGATCGCAGCTTCCAGCGATCCCGCATCGACGCTCATGTTGAGACATTCCTTCGACAGCCGCAGCCCGACGGGAGAGGCCGTCATCATCGCGTCGACATAAGGTTCGGCCGCCGCATCGAGCTTGTCTTCGTCGACAACCTCGGAGACGAGGCCAACCGCCAGTGCGCGCTCGGCATTGATGAAGCGCCCGGTGAGGATCAGTTCGGAGGCCACGGAGACGCCGACGAGGCGTGGCAGGAAATAGCTGGTGCCGATGTCGCAGCCGCCGAGGCCAAGCTTGATGAAGGCGCAGTTCATGCGCGCCGATTTCGTCGCGATGCGGATGTCGGAGGCGAGCGCCAGCGCAAATCCGCCACCGGCCGCCGCGCCCTGCACCAGCGACAGGATCGGTTGCGGACACCGACGCATCAGCATCACGATGTCGGCGATGCGGCGCTGCGAGTCCAGCGACTCCGTGACGCCGGGCGGCTCCTGCTGACCCGCACGGCGCGCCATCGCCGCCTTGAGATCGAGGCCGGCACAGAAATTCTTGCCGGCACCCCTGAGCACGACCACGCGCGTGTCGCGGTTGCGCTGCAGGCCCTGGAAATAGACATTGAGCGCGTCGATCAGCGCGGGATCGAGCGCGTTGAGACTGTCGGGACGATTGAGCGTCACCCGGTCGACGCCGTCGTCGTGCTCGATCAGCAGCGGTTGGGACATGGGGCGCTCCTGCATCCGCTCTTCAAGTGGCGGCTATTGCGCCCTCTCCCCTCGTGGGAGAGGGCATGTACGTCGCTGACCAAGAACTCGCTTGGGTGAGGGGTCTGTCTCCACAAATGAGATCGCGGATGCAAACCCCTCATCCGGCGCTTCGCGCCACCTTCTCCCACAAGGGGAGAAGGGAAGAAGAGCTTTACCGCGGCGCCATGCGGATGGCGCCGTCGAGACGGATGGTCTCGCCGTTGAGCATCGCGTTCTCGACGATGTGCACGGCGAGCGCGCCGTATTCCTTGGCGTCGCCGAGGCGCGAGGGATGCGGCACCTGGGCCCCCAGGCTCTTGCGGGCTTCTTCGTTGAGCCCCATCAGCAGCGGCGTGAAGAACAAGCCGGGCGCGATGGTGTTGACGCGGATCTTCTGGCTGGAGAGGTCGCGCGCGGCCGGCAGGGTCAGGCCGACGACGCCGCCCTTCGACGCCGAATAGGCGATCTGGCCGATCTGGCCTTCATAGGCGGCAACCGACGCGGTGTTGATGATGACGCCGCGCTCTTCTCCGACCGGCTCGATGGTGACGAGGCGCTCGGCGAACAGACGCAGGCAGTTGAAGGTGCCGATCAGGTTGACATTGATGATGCGCGCGAACTTCTCGAGCGGATAGACGCCGTCGCGGCCGACGATGCGCTGCGAGCCGCCGATGCCGGCGCAGTTCATCAGCACGCGGGCCACGCCATGCGCGGCTTCCGCCTTGGCGATCGCCGCCTTGATCTGCTCCTCGCTGGTGACGTCGGCATGCAGCGCGACGCCCTTCACCTCGGCGGCGACCTTCTCCGCGTTCTCCTTGTTCTGGTCGATCACGCCGATCTTGGCGCCCTTGGCCGCCATGGCGCGGGCGGTGGCCTCACCGAGGCCCGAACCACCACCGGTGATGAGAACGGCTACGTCTTTCAATTCCATGACAGGCACCTTTCCTTGGGCGTTTCTTCTCTAGACTTTGAGAGTGATGGCCGGATTATCCGGCCGCGATGGCTTCCCCGGCTTGCGTGAGGATGCCGCCGCAGATCAGCGTTTCCATGTGCTTGATGTATTGCCGGCAGACTTCATCGGTGACCGGGCCGACGCCGGTCGCGCGGGACATCGCGTGCCGGCCGAAGAACAGATGATCGCAGGCACCGATCAGGCTTGTGTAGAACAGCACCGGATCGGTCTTGCGGAATTCGCCGCGGCTGACGCCTTCTGCGAGCAGGCGGCGGTGGAAATCCAAGAGCGGCGCGACGAAGAACTTCGAGACTTCGTCAGCGGAGCCGGCGCTGGTTTCGTGCAGGAGATAATGGATCAGCCGGTTCATATAGGGGAACCGGTGATAGGCGCGGATGATGCCGGCGATGTGCAGCTTCAGCTTCGCCGTCGAGGTGATCGGCTGCGCCAGCAGATATTCGAGATTGGACATCTCGGTCGCCGCATCGCGCGCGAGCAGCGCCAGCAGGAGGCCGTCCTTGTTCCCGAAATGATATTTGACCAGCGCGGCATTGGCGCCAGACTTCTGGGCGATGTCGGACAGCGAGATCTCGATCGAGGAGCGTTCGATCATCAACTCGCTCGCGGCCACGAGCAATTTCTCTGCCGTGGAATTTTTTCCGCTGGGGAGTCTGGTCGGTACGCTGGTAGCCACGGAAATCCCTGTTTGGCCGCATGAAGCGGGCGCAGATAAGCCCAAGCAGCGCCTCATCACAAGAGTTAATTGATCGATTGACTAAACGATATCCCGTCCCTTAAATCCGCCCCGACAACTTCAGAACAATCATGGGAGAGACCGAAATGGCCGAGGCTTACATCGTCGCCGCTGCGCGTACCGCCGGCGGGCGCAAGGGGGGCCGCCTCGCCGGCTGGCATCCGGCCGATCTCGCCGCGAAGGTGCTGGACGAACTGGTCGACCGCACCAAGGTCGATCCCGCCCTGGTCGAGGACGTGATCATGGGCTGCGTGATGCAGGTCGGTGAGCAGTCGAACAACGTCGCGCGCAACGCGATCATGGCCTCGAAGCTGCCGGAGAGCGTGCCGGGAACCTCGATCGACCGTCAGTGCGGCTCCTCGCAGCAGGCACTGCACTTCGCGGCGCAGGCCGTGATGTCCGGCGCGATGGACGTCGTGATCGCTGCGGGCGTCGAGTCGATGACGCGCGTGCCTATGGGCCTGTCCTCGCAGCTCGCCGCCAAGAACGGTTTTGGCCACTACAAGAGCCCCGGCATCGAGGCGAGATACCCCAACATCGTGTTCAGCCAGTTCACCGGCGCCGAGATGATGGCCGAGAAGTACGGCCTGTCGAAGGATGATCTCGACGAATACTCTTTCAACAGCCATCAGCGCGCGATCGCGGCGACGCAGGCCGGCCACTTCAAGAAGGAGATCGTGCCGCTCGAGATCACCCGCGCCGACGGCAGCAAGGACACCCACCATATCGACGAAGGCATCCGCTTTGATGCCACGCTCGACGGCATCAAGGGCGTCAAGCTGATCGCCGAGAACGGCAAGCTTACCGCGGCCAGCGCCAGCCAGATCTGCGACGGCGCCTCCGGCGTCATGGTGGTGAACGAGAAGGGCCTCAAGCAGCTCGGCGTCAAGCCGCTGGCGCGCATCCACCACATGACCATGACGGGCGGCGATCCCGTGATCATGCTCGATGCCCCGCTGCATGCCACCAAGCGCGCGCTGGAGAAGGCGGGCATGAAGATCGACGACATCGACCTGTTCGAGGTCAACGAAGCCTTCGCTTCGGTCCCGACCGGCTGGCTCAAGACCACCGGCGCCGATCCCGCGCGTCTCAACGTCAACGGCGGCGCCATCGCGCTCGGCCATCCGCTCGGCGGCTCCGGCACCAAGCTGATGACGACGCTGGTCCACGCCCTGCACCAGCGCGGCAAGCGCTACGGCCTGCAGACCATGTGCGAAGGCGGCGGCATGGCCAACGTGACGATCGTGGAGCGGCTGTAAGCCGAGACGTCGGAACATATACGGTGTCGTCCCGGCCTAGTGCGCAATTGCGCACGGGAGCCGGGACCCATAACCACAAAAGTTTGTGGTCAGGGCGAGCCGGGCGACATCGCGTTTCAACAATTTGGTTCGGTGGTTATGGATCCCGCCCCCGTGCGCAATTGCGCACTAGGCCGGGATGACACCTTTTTTGTTGCGGGAGCTCAGCCATGACTCACCCCTCCATCTACGCCAAGACCACGCCCGACAAGATCGCCTACCGCATGGCCGGGACCGGCAAGGCCATCACCTATCGCGAGCTCGACGAGCTCTCGAACCAGGGCGCGCAGCTGTTCCGCTCGCTGGGGCTGAAGGCCGGCGACCACATCGCGTTGCTGATGGAAAACCGCCTCGCTTTCATGGAACTCTGCTGGGCGGCGCAACGCAGCGGGCTCTATTACACAGCCATCAGCCGCTATCTGAAGCAGGACGAGATCGACTACATCATCGGCGATTGCGGCGCCAAGGTCGTGATCACGACGCCGAAATGCGCCGACCAGATCAAGGCCCTGATCAAGGGCGCGCCGGGCGAGCCGATCTTCTACATGATGGACGAGCCGCTGCCCGGCTTCCGCTCCTACGACAAGGAAGCCGCCGCGCAGCCGACGACGCCGATCGCGGACGAGGTCGCCGGCTACGACATGCTGTATTCGTCGGGCACCACCGGCCGTCCCAAGGGCATCAAGAAGGCGTTCGAAGGCAACGCCATCGACGTGCCGAACGCGTTCCTGCGCGTGCTCTGTGCCGACATGTGCGGCATGAATGCGGAGAGCACGTACCTGTCGCCGGCGCCGCTCTATCACGCAGCTCCCTTGCGCTTCAACATGATGGCGGTCGTGCTCGGCGGCACCTCTGTTATCATGGAGCATTTCGACGCCGAGGAATTTTTGAAGCTGGTCGAGACGTACAAGGTGACGCAGTCCCAGCTCGTGCCGACCATGTTCGTGCGCATGCTGAAGCTGCCGGACGAGGTCCGCAACCGTTACAATGTCTCGACGCTGAAGGGCGCAATCCACGCCGCCGCGCCCTGCCCGGTCGACGTCAAGGCGAAGATGATCGAATGGTGGGGGCCGATCCTGATCGAGTATTACGCGGGATCGGAAGGCAACGGCGTCACCGTCTGCAACTCGCAGCAATGGCTGGAGCACCGCGGCAGCGTCGGCCGCGCCGTGGTCGGCAAGATCAAGATCCTGGACGAGAACGACGAGGAGCAGCCGACAGGCGAGATCGGCACGGTCTATTTCGCCGACGCGCCCGCCTTCACCTATCACAACGACCCCGAGAAGACGAAGAAGGCCTACAACGCCAAGGGCTGGTCGACGCTCGGCGACGTCGGCTATCTCGACAAGGACGGCTTCCTCTTCCTCACCGACCGCAAGTCCTACATGATCATCTCGGGCGGCGTGAACATCTACCCGCAGGAGACCGAGGACGTGCTGATCACGCACCCCGAGGTCGCCGACGTCGCCGTGTTCGGCGTGCCGAACGAGGAGATGGGCGAAGAGGTGAAGGCCGTGGTGCAGCCGCACGACATGACACGCGCCGGCAAGGAGCTGGAGGCTGATCTCATCGCCTACTGCAAGACCCGTCTCTCGGCGATCAAGTGCCCGCGCTCGATCGATTTCGAAGCCGAGCTGCCGCGCACGCCCACGGGCAAGCTGGTGAAGCGGCATCTGCGCGACAAATATTGGCCGAAGACTACGGCGAAGATTTAGGGCGAACGCCGCTCCAAACACCGTCATGCCCGGGCTTGTCCCGGGCATCCACGTTCTTGTCCGCGAAGAAGACGTGGATGGCCGGGTCAAGCCCGGCCATGACGCCGAGCATCAATCAAACAAGCTCGGCGTGTGGTTCACCACCGCGCCTTCGATCTCCAGCATCTTCAGCTTCGTCACCACGCCGCCATTGGCCGAAAAGCCGCCGGGCTTGTTGCCGGCCGCCAGCACGCGGTGGCAGGGCACGACGATCGGGCACGGGTTGCGGCCGAGCGCCTGGCCGACGTCGCGCGAGAGCTGGACGCCGCCGAGCTGCTTGGCGATGTCGCCATAGGTGACGGTCCTGCCGGGCGGGATGGCGCGGGCGATCGCGTAGACGCCGCGGTTGAACTCCGGCACGCCGTCGAGGTCGAGCTCGATATCGGTGAGGTCGTCGGGCTCGCCCGCGAGCAGCTTTGTCATGCGGTCGATCGCCTGCTGTACCTCTGGAGTCGGCTCGGCTTCGGTGGCCTCGGCATGGCGCTGGGTGATGCGGGTGCGGATCTTCTGCTCGCCGCCCATCGGCAGTTGCGTGCCGTTGATGCCGCGCGGGCCCCAGGCGATGGCGCAGAGGCCGATCCTGGTGTCGAACAGGGCAAAATGCTGGTCGGTCATGGCTTGGTTCCTGGCTTGCTTCCCGTGCAGGCCCCCATTGTGTTCTCGGCCTAAATCTAGGCTTGGAAATAGTTGCGATCCACCCGGTTTCCGGGAATCTTGCACAGGAGTTCCGTCCCTCTTCCGCGAGACCAGAATGCAAAGCCTCCACGTCAACGGATACGACATGCCCTATCTCGACGTGGGCGAAGACAACGGGCGCCCGCCGCTGGTCTGCGTGCATGGATCGCTCAACGACTTCCGCGTCTGGGGCTGCGTGCTCGGCCCGCTGACGCAGCGGCACCGCCTGATTGCGGTCAGCCTGCGGCACTTCTTCCCGGAGCAATGGGACGGCGTCGGCGACACCTATTCGATCGCCCAGCACGTTAACGACGTCATCGCCTTCATCGAGAAGCTCGACCTTGGCCCGGTCGATTTGATGGGCCATTCTCGCGGCGGGCACATCTGCTTCCGCGTGGCGCAGCGGCGGCCCGACCTGCTGCGCCGGCTGATCCTGGCCGAGCCCGGCGGCGAACTCGATGCCAGTCTCGACCCTGACTATGTCGGCGGCCCCTCGCCGCTGCTGGCGCGGTTCACGGCCTCGGCCGAGAAGATCGCGGCCGGCGATGTCGATGGCGGCCTCGCCGTCTTCGTCGACACGCTGGAGGGCGCCGGCACCTGGCCGCGGCTGCCGGCGATGGTGAAGCAGAATCTGCGCGACAATGCCTACACGCTGATCGGCCAGGTCCGCGACAACCGCCCGCCGTTCTCCAAGGCGGATGCGGAGTCCATCAAGATGCCGACGCTGTTCATCCTGGGCGCGCGGACCAAGGGCCTGCTGCCCAAGGTGCTGCATGCGCTGGCCGCGCATGTGCCCTATTCGAAGACGGCGATCATCCCGAACGCGACCCATCCGATGTTCGAGCAGGCGCCGCACAAATACTCCGAACTGGTTCTCGACTTTCTGGCGAGCTGATCATGCAGAGCTTTCACGTCAACGGTTACGATATGGCCTATCTCGAAGTTGGCGAGGGCCATCCGCTGGTCTGCGTGCACGGCACGCTCGGGGATTTCCGCACCTGGTATTCGGTGCTCGGCCCGCTCTCGAAGAACCATCGCGTGATCTCGGTCAGCCTGCGGCATTTCTTTCCCGAGCATTGGGACGCCGTCGGCGACGACTACAAGATGGCGCAGCACGTCGCCGACACGATCGCCTTCATCGAGCAGGTCCAGCCCGGACCGATCGACCTGATGGGCCATTCGCGTGGCGGGCATATCGCGTTCCGCGTCGCGCAGGCGCGGCCCGATCTGCTGCGCAAGCTGGTGCTTGCGGAGCCCGGCGGCGATCTCGATGCCAGCCTGCCGGTGCCGGAAGGTACGCCCGCGCACCCGCCGCTGGCGGCGAAGACGATACGCTCGGTCGAGATGCTCCGCGCCGGCGATCTCGAAGGCGCGCTGCAGAACTTCTACGAGGGCATCGAAGGCGACGGCTCCTGGCGGCGCGTGCCGGCCGCGGCCAAGCAACAGCTGCGCGACAACGCACTCACATTCCTGGGCCAGATCAACGAGCAGCGCCGGCCTTTCACGCTCAGCGATGCGCAGGCGATCAGGACCCCGACGCTGCTGATCGGCGGCGGCGCCACCACCGGCAGCCTGTCGGTGATGTGGCGCGTGCTGGCGGCGCACATCGCGGGAGCCAAGACGGCGGTGATCCCCAATGCCGGCCACTGGATGTTCGAGCAGGCACCGCTGGAGTACGGCGAGGTGGTGAGGAGCTTTTTGGCGGACTAGGCGCGTCTCTTTGGCCTCTCCCCGCGCGCGGGGAGAGGCCAAGGAGCCTCACGCCACCTTCCACACACCGACCGGCATCTTGATCGTGGCGTTCAGCCGGTTCCAGACGTTGATCACGGCGATCGAGAGGATCAGCGTTGCCAACTCGCGCTCGTCGAAATGCTTGGCGGCCTCGTTCCAGATCGCGTCCGGCACCGGGTCCTCGCGATCGGCGAGGCGCGTGACGGCTTCGGTCAGCGCCAGCGCGGCGCGCTCGGCTTCGGTGAAATAGGGCGCATCGCGCCAGGCCGACACGGCGAACAGGCGCTCGTCGGTTTCCCCCAGCTTGCGGGCGATCTTCGGATGCATGTCGACACAGACGCTGCAGCCATTGATCTGGCTGGCGCGCAGGTGCACCAGTTCCAGAAGCTTTTCCGGCAGGCCCTGCTTGGTCAGGCTGCCGAGGGACTGCAGGACATTCATGGCCTCGGGCAGGACCATGACAGGGTGATTCATGCGGGCGTGCATTTTTTCGTCTCCATCGTTCGAATCTCGAAGGTTCCGGTCACATCGGCCGGATTGGCTTCGTCATGGGCATGACGGATCGCGATGAGGGAATGTGACCGATGACCGAAGAAAATCTTGACGAGAATTTTCTCAGCCGCCAGTTCGAGGCCAGCAGAGACCATCTGCGTGCGGTCGCTTACCGGATGCTGGGGTCGGGCGCCGAGGTGGACGATGCCGTGCAGGAGGCCTGGCTGCGGGTCAGCCGCTACGACATGTCCGATGTCGCGAATTTGCGCGGCTGGCTGACCACCGTGGTCGCGCGCATCTGCCTCGACATGCTGCGCGCCCGGAAGTCGCGCCGCGAGGACCCGATGGGCCCGCATGTGCCGGAACCGGTCGACGAGACGCGCGAGCGCGAGGCTGAGATGGCCGATTCCGTCGGCGCGGCGCTGCTGGTCGTGCTGGAGACCCTGCAGCCGGTCGAGCGGCTCGCCTTCGTGCTGCACGACATGTTCGCTGTGCCGTTCGAGGAGATCGCGCCGATCGTGGGACGCTCGGTCGATGCATCGCGCCAGCTGGCCAGCCGTGCGCGCCGGCGCGTGCAGGGCGCGCCGGTGCCCGACGCAAACCTGTCGCACCAGCGCAAGATCGTCGATGCCTTCCTCAAGGCTTCGCGCGAGGGCGATTTCGAGGGCCTGCTCGCGATGCTGGATCCCGATGTCGTATTCCGCGCCGACGACGCCGCGGTGCGGCTCGGCACGCTGCCGGAGATCCGCGGCGCCGATGCGGTCGCGCAGCTCTACAAGGGCCGCGCCCAGGCCGCGCGCACGGCAATGGTGGATGGCGAAATGGGCGTTGCCGTCATCCTCGGCGGACGGTTGCGCATCGCGCTGCGCGTCGCCTTCAACGCCGACCGGATCGCTGCAATCGAGGCGGTGGCCGACGCGGACACAATCGCCGCGATGGAGGTGGAGGTGCTGGAGCGCTAGGCCGGCGTGGCATCGCGCCTTTCCCGGTGCTAGGCTTTCCGCACAATCGCGCGGTGACGCTCCTCAAGACGCGAAAGGACATTTCGATGAAAACCCGCTTCATTCCCCTGCTCGCCGTGCTCGCTCTCGTTGCCGGCAGCAACCATGCGCTCGCGGCCGCCGACGAGAAGCTGAAGGCCGCGGCCGAGCAGGAGAAGGCGCCGCTGATCGAGACCTTGCGCGACATGGTGATGATCGAGAGCGGCAGCAGCGACGTCGAGGGCCTGAAGAAGATGGCCGACTTCACGGAAGGACGGCTGAAGGCGCTCGGCGCGGCCACAGAGCGGCGCAAGACCACGGCCGGCGTCGGCGCCGACATGGTGATCGCGACGTTCAAGGGCTCAGGCACGCGCAAGCTGATGCTGATCGCGCATATGGACACGGTCTATCAGCGCGGCATCCTCGCCAGCGAGCCGTACCATGTCGATGGCACCAAGATTTTCGGACCCGGCATCGCCGACGACAAGGGCGGCATCGCCGTGGTGCTGCACGCGCTCAAGATCCTCAAGGACGCCGGCTGGAAGGACTACGCCACGCTCACCGTCTCGTTCAATCCCGACGAGGAGGTCGGCTCGATCGGCTCGGGCGAGATCATCGCCGAGCTCGCCGACCAGCACGACGTCGTGCTCTCCTGCGAGCCGACGGCGGCCTCGCCTCCGGCCAAGAACGACTCGCTGCTCTTGGGGGCCAGCGGTACCGCGACGGGCATCATGAAGGTGAAGGGCCGCGCGTCGCATGCCGGCGCGGCCCCCGATCGCGGCCGCAACGCACTGATCGAGCTCTCGCATCAACTGCTCCAGACGCAGGACGTCGCCAAGTCGATCCCGGGCACCCAGCTCAATTGGACGACGGCGAAGGCCGGCACGGTACGCAATCAGATTCCGGAGGACGCCGAGGCCGGCGCCGACATTCGTCTCACCATCCCTGATGGCATCGCCAAGCTGCAGGCGGCCATCGACGCGAAGCTGAAGACCAGGCTCGTGCCCGACACCGAGACGACCGTGAATATCGTGGCGGGGCGACCGCCCTTCGTCGCCAGCGATCGCGGCCGCGCGCTGGCGCAGGAGGGACAGGCGATCTATGCCGAGATCGACCGCAAGCTCGACATCGTCGAGATGACCGGCGGCGCCACGGACGCCGGCTATGCCAATCGCAGCGGCAAGGCGATCGTGGTCGAGAGCTTCGGCCTCGCCGGCTTCGGCTACCACGCCCGCGACGAGTTCATCGACACCAACTCGATCGTGCCCCGGCTTTATCTGATGAGCCGGATGCTGATCGAGCAGGGCAAGAAGAAGTAGGCGCCGGGGCCAGCCGCGACCTTTGCTCGAAAACAACCCCATGCACAGTAGACCGGCTCTAGCGATATCAATGACTTAGTTTTGCGGAACCGGGACGGCTGACGCGGCCTCGGGCCGTGCTTGACGCCCTGCCCCTACCGCAGTAGCTTCGAATACGGAATTCCGTATTCCCTCTTCGGAGCTGCCGACGTGATACCCCTCGACCCGCTTCCGAACCTGATCGACCAGGTCTACGCGCGCATCCTGGAGGCGATCTCCGATCGCACGCTGCAGCCCGGCCAGCGCATCCGGCAGAACGAGCTGGCTGACAAGCTCGGCGTCTCACGCCAGCCGGTCTCGCATGCCCTGCATCTGCTGCACCGGCAGGGCCTCGTCGCCGAGAGCGGCAAGCGCGGCTTCGAGGTGACCCAGCTCGATCCCTCGCGCATCCGCCAGCTCTACGAGGTGCGCGGCGCGATCGACGCGCTCGCGGCACAGCTTGCAGCCATGCGCGCCGGCAAGGACGCGGCGGGACGTGCACGGCTGGAGGCGGCGCTCGCCGCCGGACGCGGCATCGACCGCAAGACGTCGCTTGCCGAGCTCATCGCGCTCGACGTCGAATTCCACCGCGCGATCTACCATCTCGCCGGCAATCCCGTGATCGAGGAAACGATCTCGCCGCAATGGCCGCATATGCGCCGCTCGATGGCGACCGTGCTGTCGGAGCTCGACTATCGCGACAGCGCCTGGGCCGAGCATGCCGACATTGCCGGACACATTTTCGCGGGCGATGCGAAGGCAGCCGAGCGCGCGGCGCTGGCGCATGCGCAGACCGCTGGACGGATGACCGAGGAGAGATTGAGGGCGAGCGACGAGGCGGCGGCTTAACCGCAAACGGCGTCATGGCGGGGCATAGACGTTCGAAGAACGGCGTCGCTTCCGCTGGCCTATGCCCGGCTATCCACGTCTTTGCCTCACGCTCGAAGAACGTGGATGCCCGGGACAAGCCCGGGCATGACGAGAGAGAGAACAAATAAACAAAACAGGAGGACGACCCATGAAACTGTCTCAGGAGCAATTGGAGTTCTTCCACCGCGAGGGTTGGCTGTTCCTGCCCGAGCTGTTCAGCCAGGAGGAGGTCGATTTGCTCGCGCGCGAGGCGGTCGGCATCTACGACGCCAACCGGCCCGAGGTGTGGCGCGAGAAGAGCGGCGCGCCGCGCACGGCCTTTGCCGCGCATCTCTACAACGAGGCGTTCGGCATTCTCGGCGCGCATCCGCGCATGATCGACCCGGTCGAGCAATTGTTCGGCGAGCCGGTCTACATGCACCAGTTCAAGATCAACGCGAAATCGGCCTTCACCGGCGACGTCTGGCAGTGGCACCAGGATTACGGCACCTGGAAGCGCGACGACGGCATGCCGGAGCCGCGGGCGATGAACATCGCGATCTTCCTCGACGAGGTGATGCCGATCAACGGTCCCCTGATGCTGGTGCCGCGCAGCCAGAATGCCGGCGATCTCGAAGCCTCGCACGACCTCGCCACCACCTCCTATCCGCTATGGACGCTGGACGAGGACACGGTGACGCGCCTCGTCAAGCAGGGCGGCATCGTCGCGCCCACCGGCAAGCCCGGCGGCATGCTGATGTTCCACGGCAATCTCGTGCATGGCTCGGCCGGCAACATCACGCCCTTCCCGCGCAAGATCGTGTACCTGACGCTGAACGCGGTCTCGAACTACATCCGCACCCCGACACGGCCGGACTACATCGCGCATCGCGATTTCGCGCCGATCAAGACGGTGGACGACGATGCGCTGGTGAGGCTGGCACGGGCACCGCGGCAGGCCGCGGAGTAAACTGGTCTCGTGCCCCGGACGCAGCGCAGCGTCTCTTCGACGATGCGCTGCAGAGCCGGGGCCCATACGATACGGATAATTTTCCTTCTGGGTCCCGGCTCTGCGAAGCAGCGTTGCACGCTGCATCGCGTCCGGGACACGATCATTGCTAGGACAGTCCCCCATGAATCTCTTCCGCCTCCTCCAGGCCCGCGCGTCCGCCGGCAAGCCTGTCCGCGTCGTGCTGATCGGCGCGGGCAAATTCGGCTCGATGTTTCTCGCACAGGTGCCGCACACGCAGGGACTGCAGGTGCCCATCATCGTCGATATCGACCGCGAGCGCGCGCGCGAGGCCTGCCGGACCGTCGGCTGGAGCGCCGAGCAGATCGCCAAAACCGTGTTCACCGACGACGGGGCGCGCGCCATCGCCGGCGGCGCCATGGACGTGGTGGTGGAGGCGACCGGCAATCCCGCCGTCGGCATCCGCCATGCGCGCGCCGCGATCGCGGCGGGCAAGCATGTCGTGATGGTCAATGTCGAGGCCGACGTGCTGGCGGGCCCGCTGCTCGCCGAGGAGGCACGCAAAGCCGGCGTGGTCTATTCGCTCGCCTATGGCGACCAGCCGGCATTGACCGCGGAAATGGTCGACTGGGCCCGCGCCACCGGTTTTCGCGTGGTCGCCGCGGGCAAGGGCACGAAATACCTGCCGGCCTATCACGACGTGACGCCCGACGGCGTCTGGCAGCATTACGGGCTGACCGCGGGCGAAGCGCAGTCGGCCGGCATGAACCCGCAGATGTTCAACTCCTTCCTCGACGGCACCAAATCGGCGATCGAGATGGCCGCGATCGCCAACGCCTGCGGCCTCGACGTGCCCGCGGAAGGTCTGCTGTTCCCGCCCTGCGGCGTCGACGATCTGCCGCACATCATGCGCCCGCGTTCGCGCGGCGGCGTGCTGGAGCGGTCCGGCGTGGTGGAGGTGGTCTCCTCGCTCGAGCGCGACGGACGGCCGGTGTTTCGCGATCTGCGCTGGGGCGTCTATGTCGTGCTGGAGGCACCGAACGATTACGCCGCCGACTGCTTCAGGCAATACGGCCTGAAGACCGATGCCAGCGGACGCTTCGCCGCGATGTACAAGCCCTATCATTTGATCGGGCTGGAGCTGAACATCTCGATCCTGTCGGCCGCGCTGCGCGGCGAGCCGACCGGCCAGCCCTACGGCTTCCGCGGCGACGTCGCCGCCGTGGCCAAGCGCAACCTTCGCGCCGGCGAGATGCTGGACGGCGAAGGCGGCTACACCGTGTGGGGCAAGCTGGTGCCGGCGGCCGCGAGCCTGAAGGCGAGCGCCCTGCCGATTGGCCTCGCCCACCATCTCAAGCTGAAGCACGACGTCGCCCATGGCGAGATCGTGCGCTGGAGCGACGTCGAGTTCGACGCCAACAACGAGACGATCAAAACAAGGAAGGCGATGGAGGCGGCGTTCGCGAAGGAAGGGTAGATGTATCCACAATCAAGGTGGATGACCCAACCCTGGAATCCCAACAATCTCGCCTGAGGCGTAGCCGCCGGCGTCCCAATTTGTCACTTTCGTTTCGCCATTGGCTTTGCGAGCTCACGGGCGCTGTCGATGACGAGTTGCACCACCGGGCTGATGGCGCGGTCCTTGACGGTGACCATCCCGTTTGGTCGGTGCGCCGCCGGCAGCTCGACCGGCAAGACCTTGAGCGCCGCCCCCTTGGCGAGGAATTTCAGTGCGGAAGCCGGAAAAACCGTGATGAACCTGCCCGTCTCCAGCAGGCTGACCCGCATATGGGGGGAATCAGTCACCACCGTCGCGCTTGGATAGTCAAATCCGCTGGTGCGAAAGGCCTGCGTGATGATTGATCCAATCACGCTCTCCCGTGGTGGAAGTATCCAACGCTCCTCCGCCAGATCGGAAAGGTGGATGTTGCGTCTTCGGGTCCATGGATTGTTCGCGCCCGCCGCGACCACATAGCTATCTTCAAAGAGAAATTCGAAATGCAGCCGCTCGTCAGCCGGCATGCCGCCACCATTGCGCACGATCAATAGATCGACTTTGCGCTCGCTGAGGTCGCGGTGCAGTGTCTCCAGGTAGCCCGTCACAAGCTGAAATCTGATCCGCGGATGACGCCGGGAGAGCCGATCGATGAGAGCGGAAACAAAGCTCGCCGCCAGAAAAGCCGTGCTTCCGATCCGGACTTCTCCAGCGGCGGGGTCGGCCAGAAATTCAATGCTCTTCACGCCCTGCCGCAGCTCGTCGAAAACCGCAGTGCCGCACTCGAGCAAGGCGCGGCCGCACTCGGTCGGCTCAATTCCGCGCCGGTGGCGATCCAACAGGCGGACACCGAAGGCACGCTCGAGCTCCGCGATCGATCTGGAAATGTTGGGCTGGGTGGTATTGAGCAGGAGCGCCGCCTTGCCCATGCTGCCGGCCTGCACCACCGCCATGAGCACATGCAGGTCCTGAAGCTTCATTCGTTTGCCGATGCGATCACTCATCTGCATGAAGGCACCCATTTCCATTCTGAGATGTTACCATCAGATAATAGCCTTATGCGCTGATGGCAGCATCAACTATCCTTGGCGTTGAAGAGAGCCGGCACGCGTGCAGGCTCGACGGAGCAGAGCCTATGACTCCCTCCCGACGCCAGTTTCTGCACCTTGCGATCGGAGCAGCCGCGCCACCCCTGCTCTCGCGCCTGGCTCGTGCGGCGACTTACCCTTCGCGGCCGGTCCGGATCATGGTCGGCTTCGCCGCCGGCGGCCCGAACGACATCCTTGCGCGCCTTGTCGGGCAATGGTGCTCGGAGCGGTTCGGCCAGCAATTCATGGTCGAGAACCGGCCCGGAGCAGGAAGCAATATCGCGACCGATGTGGTCGTGCGTGCGCCTCCGGACGGCTACACCCTTCTGCTGGTTGGTTCTCCCAACGCGATCAATGCGACGCTTTACGAGAAGCTCGACTTCAACTTCCTGCGGGATATTGCGCCGGTCGCGAGTCTGGCCCGCGGCACCCTGGTGATGCTGGTCCACCCCTCGGTCCCCGCCCGCACGATTCCAGAGTTCATCGCCCATGCCAGCGCCAATCCGGGGAAAATCTCCTATGGTTCGGGCGGCGTGGGCGGGATCACCCATATCGCCGGTGAATTGTTCAAGCAGGAAGCCGGCGGGCTCGATCTCCAGCATGTGCCCTATCGGGGCGTGGGGCCGGCCATTACTGATCTACTCGGCGGGCAGGTGCAGGTCGTCTTTGCCAACCTCGCGCCCTCGATCGGGTACATCGGGAGCGGCAAGCTGCGCGCGCTCGGGATAACGGCGCCGGCCCGATCCGAAGCGCTGCCAGACGTGCCGGCCATTTGCGAATTCGTTCCCGGATACGAGGCGAGTTCAGTGTTTGGCATCGGTGCACCGAAAGACACGCCGATCGAGATCATCGGCACACTCAATCAAGAGTTCAACGCCGTACTGGCCGATCCCGCGTTCAAGATGCGCCTCCATGGCCTCGACGCGACCGGATTTGGCGGCTCTCCGGCCGATTTCGGCAAGGTCATGGCCGATGAAACCGAGAAGTGGGCCAAGGTGATACGGCTCGCGAAAATTCGGCTGGAGTAGTGCTGCGAGGGCCTTGGGGCCTCAGCTTCCATGCCGCGCATGCCCAACCATCAGACGTTGGCCACACTCCCTCAAGCGCTGGATTCGAGATGTTGGGGACGTTTGACAGGATTTGCGCGACAGGCGGGGGCGCGTTCGATTGCTACCTTGTCACCCCCGAACCAGAAAAGCCGGTTGCGGCCATTGTGCTGGCTTCCGCCATTCATGGCGTCGATACCGACATGCTCGCCATCACCGACGCACTTGCGGCCTGCGGCTCTATTGTCGCGGTGCCGGATCTGTTCTGGCGTTCGATTGCCGGACCGCTTCCGCGGAATGACCCACGCGCGGCCCGACGCGCCCAACCGCGCCTCGAACGCATCAGAACCGGCGAAGACGACATGACCGACACGTTGAGACACCTCCGCACGCTCCCGCACTTCAACGGCAGGGCGGTGGTTATGGGGTTTTGCTACGGCGGGCCGTATGCAATCCTCGGCCCGAAGCGGCTCGGTTTTGCCGCTGGCATCTGCTGCCATGGATCCCAGATGCCGGATTATCTTCACGAGCTTGACGGTGTCCGTGAGCAGCTCTGTCTCATGTGGGGGGACCAGGACAATCACGCGCCGGCCGGCGTGCTGGACGCGTACCGCGATTTGGCGGCGCGCATGGAAAACCTCGACGTGCACGTCTTCCCCGGGGTGCAGCACGGTTACATGATGCGGGGAAGCCCATCCTTCGATCGGGCGGCACATGATTTTTCAATGAAGCGCGCCGGGGACATTCTTCAAAGTCTGGGGTCAGCCGTCCCTTGAAAGGGCACTTGGTCTCATCGCCTCACGCTGACGCACGGCGTCGCCCATGGCGAGATCGTGCGACAAGCGTCGCCCCAAGCCAGCTGAGGGCCAATAGGGAACACTACGCTTGAGGCCGAGTGACGCTGTCCTTTCCTCTCAGGTTGGCAACGGCGGCCGTAAAGTAGAGCGCCGGAAGAGCAAATGGCCCGATAAAAGCCGCAAGATAGACCCAGCGACGCTGACTGCGTCCTCGCTCGTACGCGAGATATCCGGCGGCCGGCATTGAAGCCAATGACACGATGATAAACAACGCATCCATTCCTGATTGCGTAAGATGCTCGAAAAAGCACACCGAAAGAGCCAGCGTCAAAATAGCCAAAACGAGATCTTCCATGCCGACCTCCCGCTTTCAGTTGAAGCTACCACGGCCGCGCAACTTCTACTGAAGGCAAGGATCACACCTCCGTGTCTGCAATGGGTTATAAGCGGCCCTCGGCGGGTAGCGCTCGCGAGGTCGGTAAAGGGCCAATTACGCCTTAAACAGGCGCGGCGAAGCATGCCAGCGCATGCTCCGGCGAATGCCGTCGGTCCACGCCTGGGCGGGGTCAACGCTGCGCCGGTGAACCAGAACGTCCCTGACACGACAGAACACCATGGATTCGGAAGACCTTTGATTGGTGGATGGACGGAGCCGACCTGTGAAACTTTTGCTGAGAATCATGCTTGCAATCGCCCTCGTGAACCTTGCTCCAGCCGTCGCCGCGGCGCCGAAGGACGCCGTCGCTTCTCCTGCCTTGCAGAAGGAATTCGATGGCTTCATCGAGAAGTTTCGCGCGGCGCTGAAAGCAAACGATTCCGCCGCCGTCGCCGGTATGACACGATTGCCGTTCATGAACGACAGCGCAATTCGCGACGCCGCGCAATTTCGCGCCAAGACCTATGCGAGCTCGTTCACGGCGAAAAATCGCGCGTGTCTCCAGCGCGGCAAGGCCATCTACGATCGCGATCCAGACAAGAATGACTCTTACTTCGTCTTCTGCGGCGAGCTCATCTTCGTCTTTACCAAGACGCCGGCTGGGTTCCTTTTCACGGATATCAGCGTGAACGACTGATCAGGCAACAATGCCATCCACTGCCGCCGGATGTATGATCGGTCGCCGCGCTCAGCGCGCATATTGGGTACAGCAACCTAGGCGATGGGCTGAATCATCAACCGAAAGAATCGCCGCGAGGGTAACGGTTCGGCTCAGCCCCGATTAACGGACATAGCGGCGACTTCGCCTTCGGGACAGAAGCGGACCTCGGCGAGTATCGCCGTCAAGGTCGGCTTTGGGCCAAAACCGGACATCGACAGGGCGATGCCCAAAGTATGGTAGCTTGTCAGCGGCGATAATCCGACGCACTTCCTCTCTTTGCGCTTATCGCGCGCTTCAATCCCAATCCATCCCGCCAATGACGCCAACAAACCAGCCACCGAAGAAAGCGGCGGTAAACGCCGCGAGGTTGAGTGTCACAGACGGGCTAAATTCCTGCTTGTCTTGAACATGATCAAATGCGATCAGCGCGAGCGCAAAGAATGCCGCGCACATCGCTGGCCAAAGCGCCTGCTGCCGCACTTTAAGCCGCTGGGCCGAGGTAGCCCCGTGAGAATGCCGTGACAAAGTCCTGGATCGACGAAACGATACCACGGCGCTCAAGACTGCTACGATCAGAAAGGCAGTGAAGTACATCAGACTATCTTCCCCGCCGGCGGTTACAATCTTTCAGGTCGGAGACAATTCGATAGCGCAAATCGATTTCCTCAACCTTAATGGGACAATGCAATTCCGCCACATCGAAGTGCTACTCCAAGCGGTCACAGATTGAGCTTAGCGAGCGACTGAGTCCGCTATGGGTCACAAGCTGCCATCGAGCAATCAGCCAGCATAAGTCTGCTTCGGGGCACCGCCGCGTCCCTCTCTACGGCAGCAGCCGCTCCTCCTTCGCCTGCCGGAACCATTTCCGGAACATGTCCTCGGTGTCCATCATCTCGGTGAAGCCCGCGCGGTTGATCTTCACGGTCGAGACGATCGAGGGCGGGCCGGACTCGGTCTGGCCGTAGCGCATGCTGTAGTCGGCGTACTGGAATGACAGGCCGACGAAATCGGCAAGGCCGGGCGACGCAAGGTTATGCTTGCGCCTGAGCGCGTCCCAGGGCGCGACCCAGTTCGGGAATTCCTTTGCCAGCGAGAGCGGAACCGGCTTGCCGGGCTTCATCGCCAGCGCGTCCGCGACCGCCGGCCAGATGTTCTCCCAGGTGAAGACGTCGCCATTGGTGACGTTGAACGCCTCGTTCTGCGCGGCCTTCGCCTCGCCCGACCAGGCGATCGCACGTGCCAGCAGATCGACGTCGACGGCCTGCGCGACACGCGCGGCGCCGCCGGGAAAATCCAGCGGCCTGCCCTGCTCGCGCAGCATCGCGGCATAGACGCCGAGCGGCGGGATCAGGTCCATGGCACCGCCCATGGCGAGTCCCACGATCAGGACGGGACGTAGAATGCTCCAGTGCCAGGCCTTGCCCTTCTGCAGCTCGCGCAGGAAGTTCTCCTGCGCCCAGTAGAAGTTGGGCTGCTCGTACATTTCGGACCGGCCCTCGCGCGCCGGCACGGTCAGGGGACGCACATGGACGCCGTAGGCCTTGGTGCCTTGCAGCAGGGCGACATGCTTCAGGTCGGGCGCCACCGGCTCGAGCGCCCCCATCAAATTGCGCAGCATGATGTCGTTGGTCGTGATCTGCTGCGGGTCGCGCCAGCCGTCGACGAGCTGCGGCGCCTCGTAGAGCGCGGCGTAAATCAGGTGGGTCGCGCCCTTGAGCTCAACCGCAGCGCGACGGCAATCGGCTTCGCTGGTGAGATCGATCGGGACGTGACGGGCGCCGTAGAGGTCGCGCGGCTTGCGCCGTGACAGCGCCACGACGTCCGAAGGCTCCGACGTGCCGAAGTGCCGCAACGCGGCGTTGCCGACGAGACCGGTTGCTCCCGCGACCACCACCTTCTTGCCCGTCATGCGCGAGCCTCCCTTTTGTTGTTGCCCAATCCAGTAGCAGATCGCAGGTCAATGCGACTTGCGTCTGGCTCCGCATTCGCACCTGCGAGGGAGCAGAAGGCTTGATTATCCGCAAGCGACAGGTCATCCTTGCTGACGGAACCGCATTGATCGGAATTCCAACAAAAAGAGCCCATCAGGGCCATTCGGAAACGCTTCTTAAGTCTCAAACAAAACAACGTCGATCTCGACGGCAAGACGACACCAAAGATCGTTCCCTGACGTCGAAGCATCGGCATATCGGAGGGAAGTGCATGGAACGTCGTAAATTTCTGAAGGCAGGCGGATTGGGCCTGGCCGCGAGTGCTGTTGCTGCGCCGGCTATCGCGCAAGGCTCGCCCGAGATCAGGTGGCGTTACGCCACGAGCTGGCCGAAGTCGCTCGACACGCTCTACGGCGGCTGCGAATATTTCACCAAGAAAGTCGCGGAGATTACCGACAACAAATTCCAGATCCAGCCGTTTGCGGCGGGCGAAATCGTCCCGGGCCTGCAGGTGCTGGATGCGGTCTCGAACGGCACCGTCGAGATGGGTAACACCGCACTCTATTACTACTGGGGCAAGAATCCCGCCTTCACCTTCGCCACCGCGCTGCCGTTCGGTCTCAACACGCGCCAGCAGATCTCCTGGCTGCTGTGGGGCGGCGGACAGGAGCTCGTCAACGACCTCCTGAAGGAGCACAACGTCTATGGCATCCCGACCGGCTCCACCGGCGCCCAGATGGGCGGCTGGTTCCGGAAGGAGATCAAGTCGATAGACGACGTCAAAGGCCTCAAGATGCGTATCGGCGGATTTGCCGGCACGATCATGGCCAAGCTCGGCGCGGTGCCGCAGCAGATCGCCGGCGGCGACATCTATCCGGCGCTCGAAAAGGGCACGATCGATGCGGCCGAATGGGTCGGCCCCTACGACGACGAAAAGCTCGGCTTCGTCAAGGTCGCGAAGTACTACTACTACCCCGGCTGGTGGGAAGGCACGAGCCAGGGCCACAACATCATGAACCTCGACAAGTGGAATGCGCTGCCCAAGCACTACCAGGCCGCGATCGATTCCGCTTCGCGCGACACGTTCACCTGGATCACCGGCAAGTACGACGCATTGAACGCGCCGGCGCTGAAGCGGCTCCTGGTGTCGGGCGCGATCCTGAAGGCGTTCCCGCAGGAGGTACTGGAGGCCTGCTACGGCGCGGCCAACGAGATCTACGCCGATCTCTCCAAGACCAACCCGCATTTCGGCAAGATGTATGCGAGCATGACCGCCTATCGCGGCGAGGCGCTGCCCTGGTTCCAGGTCGCAGAGCTGAGCTTCGACAGCTTCATGATGCGGATGCGGACCAAGACGTGAGGCGCGGAAACGGCGCACTCGACTAAAGAATGAGAAGCCCCGGGGATGGCGACGTCTCCGGGGCTTTTGCGTGCTGGGCTCTTCCCTTCTCCGCTTGTGGGAGAAGGTGGCGTAGGCGGCCTTCGGCCGCCGTTCTTAAGGAAACGCCGAAGCGAAGCTTCGGCTATGGCGCCGGATGAGGGGTTCTGTCCGCGTATTCCAATGAGAGTGGGGCTCGCGGAGGGAGACCCCTCACCCGGCTGCGCTACGCGCATCCACCCTCTCCCACAAGGGGAGAGGGGAAAGAAGGCAAGCGCATTGCGACTCGCCTTCGCAACTGCGAGCACACCGACGCCGCTTGATTATCGCAAGGCGACCGGTCATCCTCGCGCCCGAACCGCGATGCGCGGACTCCACAAAGAGCCCTGAAGGGCCTTCGGAAACCCCAAAAATCGTCACAACACCACGTCGGTTATCGGCGAAGCCAAGACGACATCAAGATCGTTCCCTGAGTCGAGGACATCGGCGCAATGGAGGGATACGCATGAAACGTCGTGAATTCCTGAAAGTGACTGGCGCTGGGCTGGCAGCGAGCACAGCGGTTGCGGCACCTGCGATCGCGCAAGGCTCACCTGAAGTGCGATGGCGGCTCGCCGCGAGCTGGCCCAAAGCGCTCGATACGCTCTATGGCGGCTGCGAATATTTCTGCAAGCGCGTCGCCGAGGTCACCGACAACAAATTCCAGATCCAGCCGTTCGCATCCGGCGAGATCGTCCCGGGCCTGCAGGTGCTGGATGCGGTCTCGAACGGCACCGTCGAGATGGGCAACACAGCGCTGTATTACTATTGGGGCAAGAATCCCGCCTTCACCTTCGGCACGTCGCTGCCGTTCGGGCTGAACACGCGCGCGCATATTTCCTGGCTGCTGTTCGGTGGCGGACAGGAGATGCTCAACGACCTCCTGAAGGAATACAACTCGGTCGGCATTCCGACCGGCTCGACCGGCGCCCAGATGGGCGGCTGGTTCCGGAAGGAGATCAAGTCGATGGAGGATTTCAAGGGTCTGAAATTCCGCGTCGGCGGCTTCGCCGGCACGATCATCGCCAAGGTCGGCGGCGTGCCTCAGCAGATCGCGGGCGGCGACATCTATCCGGCGCTGGAGAAGGGCACCATCGACGCGGCCGAATGGGTCGGCCCCTATGACGACGAGAAGCTCGGCTTCGTGAAGGTGGCGAAGTACTACTACTATCCGGGCTGGTGGGAAGGCACCGGCCAAGGCCACAACATCATGAATCTCGACAAGTGGAACGCGCTGCCCAAGCACTACCAGGCCGCGATCGAGAGCGCCTCGCGCGACACGTTCACCTGGGTCACCGGCAAATACGATTACGTCAACCCGCCGGCGCTGAAACGCCTGCTGGTGGCCGGCGCCATCCTCAGGCCGTTCCCGCAGGAGGTGCTCGAGGCCTGCTACACCGCCGCCAACGAGATCTACGCCGATCTCAACAAGACCAACCCGCACTTCAACAAGATGTACACCAGCCTGTCGGCATTCCGGAACGAGTCGCTGGCCTGGATGCAGGTCGCCGAGCTCAGCTACGACAGCTTCATGATGCGGATGCGCACGCGGACCTGAGGCCGCCGAACGAGGCCAGAAACGACGAAAGCCCCGGAGATGTCTCCGGGGCTTTCGATTTTGAACGTCCGGTCGTCGATGCGACTAGATCAGCCCGCCGGCGTCGGCGACGCGGCGCTGGTGGTAATCGGTGTCACCAAAGGTGTTCTCGATCATGGTGAGGCGCTTGAAGTAGTGGCCGATCTTCGCCTCCATGGTCATGCCGATGCCGCCGTGGAGCTGGATCGACTGCTGGCCGACGAATTTCAGCGACTTGCCGATCTGCACCTTGGCCGCGGCGATGGCGTTGGCGCGCTCCTTGGCGTTCTCGAAATCGCTCGCCATGGTGGCGAACATCGACATCGAGCGCGCCTGCTCGGCCGCGACGAACATGTCGGAGGCGCGGTGCTGGAGCGACTGGAACGAGCCGATCGCGACGCCGAACTGCTTTCGGGTCTTGATGTACTCGACCGTGGTCTTGAGCGACTCGTCCATCAGGCCGACCGCCTCGGCACAGAGCGCGACGCGGGCTTCGTCCACCACGCGCTCGATCAGCCCGAGCGAATCCTCGGGGTTGCCGATCGCCGCATCGGCGCCGACCTCGACACCGGTGAGGGTGATGTCGGCGGCGTGCAGGCCGTCCTGGGTCGGGTAGGATTTCTTCGTGACGCCCTTGGCATTCGCGGGGACCAGGAACACGCCGACGCCGGTCTTGTCGCGGCGGTCGCCCTTGGTGCGCGCGGTCACGATCAGCGTGTCGGCGTTCTCGCCGTTGAGCACGACGAACTTCTCGCCGTCGATGACCCAGCCGTCGCCCTTCTTCTTCGCCGTCGTCGCGACGTCGAAGAGATCGTAGCGCGAGTTCTTCTCGACCTGGGCGAAGGCGAGCGTCTTGCTGCCGTCGATGATGGCAGGCACGTGCGCGGCCTTCTGCGCATCGCTGCCGGCATGACGCAGGAAGCCGCCGCCGATCACGACCGTCGCCAGATACGGCTCCAGCACCAGCGCCTTGCCGAGCGCTTCCATCACGATCATGGTCTCGACGCCGCCGCCGCCGAAGCCGCCATCGGCCTCGCTGAAGGGCAGACCGAGCAGGCCCTGCTCGGCGAGCTTGCCCCAGACGGCTTTGCTCCAGCCGCCCTTCTCCTTCATGTATTTCTTGCGCTGCTCGAAATCGTAGGAATCGGTCAGCAGGCCGTCGATGCTTTCCTTGAGAAGCCGCTGCTCCTCGTTCAGGTCAAAATCCATGTTTCTCTACTCTCCCGGTATTGAGGTCGTCATGCCCGGCCTTGTGCCGGACATCCACGTTCTTCGTGCCGTTAGGCGTGGATGGCCGGGCCATTTGTCGAAGACGCGCTTCGCGCTTTTGCCCCGGCCATGACGGCGAGTGTGTGGTGACGAATAGCAATCAGAGCCCCAGCACCGCCTTGGCGATGATGTTGCGCTGGATTTCGTTGGAGCCGCCGTAGATCGAGACCTTGCGGTTGTTGAAGTAGCTCGGCGCGATCTGGGCGGTCCAGTCCATGGCTTCGTTCGAGCCGTCGTCGCCGTGCACGTCGTAGGGCGCGGCGAACGGGCCGATCACTTCCATCAGCAGCTCGGTGGTGGTCTGCTGGATCTCGGAGCCCTTGATCTTCAGCACCGAGGACGCCGGGTTGGGCTTGCCCTTGCCGTGCTTGCCCTCGTCGGCGACGACGCGAAGCTGGGTCAGCTCGAGCGCCTTCAGCTCGATCTCGCAGGCCGCGAGCTTCTCGCGGAACGCGGCGTCCTGGATGATCGGCTTGCCGCCGGATTCGACCTTGGAGGCGAGATCCTTGATGCGGCGGATGCGCTCCTTGGAGACGCCGACGCGGGCAATCCCGGTGCGCTCATTGCCGAGCAGGAATTTCGCGTAATCCCAGCCCTTGTTCTCCTCGCCGATCAGGTTCTCGATCGGGACTTCCACGTCGTCGAAGAAGACCTCGTTGACCTCGACCCCGCCGTCGATGGTCTGGATCGGGCGCACGGTGACGCCCTTCGACTTCATCGAGAACACGATGAAGGAGATGCCCATCTGCTTCTTGGCGTTGTTGTCGGTGCGGCAGAGGCAGAAGATCATGTCGGCGTGCTGGGCCAGCGTGGTCCAGGTCTTCTGGCCGTTGATGATCCACTTGTCGCCACGGCGCTCGGCCTTGGTCTTGAGCGAGGCGAGGTCGGAGCCCGAGCCCGGCTCGGAGAAGCCCTGGCACCACCAATCGTCGACATTGGCGATGCGCGGCAGGTACTTCTTCTTCTGCTCTTCATTGCCGAAGGTGTAGATGACCGGGCCGACCATGCTGACGCCGAAGGCGAGCGGCTGCGGCGCCGGATAGGACTGCAGCTCCTCGTTGAAGATGTAGTGCTGCACCGAGGTCCAGCCCGTGCCGCCGAACTGCTTGGGCCAGTGGCTGACGCCCCAGCCCTTCTTGTTGAGGATGCGCCACCACGTCACCATCTCGTCCTTCGAGAGGTGGCGGCCCTCGACCAGCTTGCGCCGGGTATCCGGCGGCACGTTGTCGCGGAAGAACGACCGCACTTCCTCGCGAAACGCCTGCTCTTCTTTCGTGAATGCGAGATCCATTGGATCCTCCTGTTTCCTCGTCGTCGTATTCTGTCGTCGTCCCGGCCTGGTGCGCAATTGCGCACGGGAGCCGGGATCCATAACCACCGACCTTCGTTGTTACGAGGGCCATTACCACCTTCGTTCCACACTCCTGCTGCGGAGTATGGGTCCTGGCTTTCGCCAGGACGACACCGATTACTGCAACACCTCGAACAAACCGGCCGCGCCCATGCCGCCGCCGACGCACATGGTGACGACCGCGTATTTCGCCTTGCGGCGGCGGCCCTCGATCAAGGCGTGGCCGGTGAGGCGCGCGCCCGACATGCCGTAGGGGTGGCCAACCGAGATCGCGCCGCCATTGACGTTGATCTTCTCGGGATCGATGCCTAGCTTGTCGCGGCAATACAGCACCTGCACCGCGAAGGCTTCGTTGAGCTCCCACAGGCCGATGTCGTCGACGGTGAGGCCGTGGCGCTTGAGCAGGCGCGGCACGGCGAAGACCGGGCCGATGCCCATCTCGTCCGGCTCGCAGCCGGCCGAGACGAAGCCGCGGAAGATGCCGAGCGGCGCAAGGCCGCGCTTGGCGGCTTCCTTGTCGCTCATGATCACCGAGGCGCTGGCGCCGTCGGAGAGCTGGCTGGCATTGCCGGCGGTGATCGAAAAGCCTTCGCCGCGGACGGGCTTGAGGCCGGCGAGGCCTTCGATCGTGGTCTCGGGGCGCGGGCCCTCGTCCTGCGACAGCGTGACGTCCTTCATCGACACCGCGCCGGTCGCCTTGTCGGTGACCGCCATCTGCGTCGTGATCGGCGCGAGCTCGTCCTTGAACTTGCCGCCCTGTTGGGCAGCCGCGGTGCGGCGCTGGCTCTCGAGAGAATACTCATCCTGCTTCTCGCGCGAGATGCCGTAGCGCTTGGCGACGATCTCGGCGGTGTCGATCATGGGCATGTAGACCTCGCCCTTGATCTTGAGCAGCGCCGGATCCTGGGCGTGAAAGCCGTTCATCTTGTCGTTCTGCACGAGCGAGATCGACTCGCCGCCGCCGCCGACCGCGATCTCGACGCCGTCGAAGATCACCGAGCGCGCAGCGAGCGCGATCGCCTGCAGGCCCGAGGCGCACTGCCGGTCGATGGTGGTGCCGGCGACGGTGACGGGCAGACCTGCACGCAGCAGCGCCTTGCGCGCGATGTTGCCGCCGGTCGCGCCCTGTTGGAGGGCTGCGCCCATCACGACATCCTCGATCTCCTTCGGATCGACCTTTGCGCGCGCGACGGCTTCGCCGATGGCGTGGCCGAGCAGCGTGGCGCCCTCGGTGGCATTGAGCGCGCCGCGATAGGCCTTGCCGATCGGGGTGCGGGCGGTGGAAACGATGACGGCGTCGGTCAAGAACGACCTCCTGATGCAAGGGGAGTGGATTGTGACGGTTTCTGCTGCTGGCGCAATTCGTGGCGCGACAATTTTCCGACCGGCGTGCGCGGCAGATCGTCGACGAACGCGACCTCCGCCGGCAGCTCGTGCTTGCCGAGCTTCCCGGTGAGCTGGGTGCGCAGCTCGTCGAGCGTGAACGGCTTTACGTCCGGCTTGAGCTTGATGAAGGCTTTTGCGGCCTCGCCCCGGTACTGGTCGGGGATGCCGAGCACGATCACCTCGTGCACGCCCGGGATGGTGTAGATCGCCTGCTCGATCATCTGCGGATAGACGTTGAAGCCGCCGGAGATGATCATGTCCTTCTTGCGGTCGACCAGGAAGAAATAGCCGTCGGTGTCGACATAGCCGATGTCGCCGGTGAGGAAGCGGCCGTCGACGAAGGCGTCCGCCGAGCCTTGCGGCCTGTTCCAATATCCCCTGGTGACGTTCGGGCCCTTGATGCGGATCTCGCCGACTTCGCCCGGCGGCAGCACGCGCCTGGGATCGTCGAGCGCGACGACGTCGAGCTCGATGCCGGGCAGCATCAGGCCGATCGAGCCGGGCTTCTCCGGGCCCGTCGGCGGATGGCCGGTGCCGGGCGAGCAGGTCTCGGTCATGCCCCAGCCGCTGCGCAGCTTCTTGCCGACCTTGCGCTCGAAGAAATTCGCGATCTCCACCGGCAGCGGCGCGCCGCCGGAGCCGATGGTCGCGAGCGAGGAGAAATCGCGCTTGTCGAGGTCAGGCAGCGCGGCGATCGCGATCCACATCGTCGGCACGCCCGGGAAATAGGTCGCACGCTTGACCTCGATGTCGCGCATCACCGCCTCGACGTCGAAGCGCTGATGGATCGAGATCAGATTGCCGCGGCTGAGCGAGGACAGCAGCACGACGGTGAGCGCGTAGATGTGGAACAGCGGCAGCACGCAGATCACGCGCTCGATCACATCGCCGCGCGCCGCACGGGAAGGCTTGCCCCAGACGTCGTAGATCGACACCGCTGAGGTGAGATTGCCGTGGGTCAGCATCGCGCCCTTGGGCAGGCCGGTGGTGCCGCCGGTATATTGCAGCAGCGCAACGTCGTCGGCCGTCACGGACGGCCACTGCGCCGGCGCGGCCGCGCCCTCGACGAACGCCTTGAAGGTGACGATGCGGGGATCATCCGGGATCGCCGCCTGCGGCGTGCCGACCTTGCCCCAATTGTCGTCCTCGCAGACGACGAGGCGGTCGATCAGGCCCTTCTCCAGGAATTTCAGCGCGGTCGGCAGCAGGGCTTGCAGGTTCGAGGTGACGAGCAGGCGCGAGCCGGAGTCGGAGACCTTGTGCGTCAGCGCGATCTCGCCGTCGAGCGGCGATAGATGCGCGACGCGGGCACCGGCCTTCAGCGCGCCGAAGAAATTGACGGGATGGTCCGGCGTGTTGCCGAGGAACAGCGCGACGGAGCTGGTCTTGCCGATGCCCGCGCGCAGGAACGCCGCCGCCGCGCGCTCGGCCATGGCGGCGAGCTCGGTGTAGGTGATCGGCCGCTCCCGGAATTCCAGCGCGGTGCGCGGACCGTAATCGGCGGCAGCTTTCGACAGCAGGTCAGGGAGCGAGCCCTGGACGATGGTGTCGTCCCAACGCACGCCCTCGGGATAAAACTGTTCGCCGGGATGGGTCATGGATTCCTTGAGGCTACACAGACCGTCATTCCGAGGCGGCTCGAAGAGCCGAACCCGGAATCTCGACATTCCGGGTTCGCCCTGCGGGCGCCCCGGAATGACTGAGAGTTGGAGCGCGAAGCTCCATCAAGCCGCCTTCGACGCTGCCGCGAGCGAGGCGAACGTCTTGCCTTCCGCCGCAAGCTTCTTCAGCAGCGGGGCGGGCTCGAGGCTCGGGTCGTTGGTCTCCTTGGCGTAGAAGGCGAGACGGTCGGCGATGTGCTTGAGGCCGACGGTGTCGGCCCAGAACATCGGGCCGCCGCGATAGATCGGCCAGCCATAGCCGTAGAGCCAGACCACGTCGATGTCGGAGGGACGCGCCGCGATCCCCTCTTCGAGGATCTTCGCACCCTCGTTGATCATCGGGTACATCATGCGCTCGAGGATCTCCTCGTCGCTGACGACGCGCTTCTTGCGGCCGAGGCGCAGCAAGGTCTCGTCGATCAGCTTCTCGACCTCGGGATCCGGCAGTGCCGAGCGGGAGCCGGGCTCATACTTGTAGTAACCCTTGCCGGTCTTCTGGCCGAAGCGGCCGGCTTCGCACAGCGCGTCCGCGATCTCCGACTTGATGCCGCGGTCCTTGCGCGAGCGCCAACCAATGTCGAGGCCGGCGAGGTCGCCCATCGCGAACGGCCCCATCGGCATGCCGAATTTTGTGACGACGGCATCGACCTGCTGCGGCAGCGCGCCTTCGAACAAGAGCTTCTCGGACTGCTTGCCGCGCTGGGCGAGCATCCGGTTGCCGACGAAGCCGTCGCAGACGCCGACCACGGCCGGCACCTTCGCGATTTTGCGGGCAATCGTCACCGCAGTCACCAGCGCATCCGGCGCGGTCTTGTCGGCGCGGACGATCTCGCACAGCTTCATGACGTTGGCCGGCGAGAAGAAGTGCATGCCAAGCACGTCCTGCGGACGCTTGGTCGCCTTCGCGATCTCGTCGATGTTCAGATACGAGGTGTTGGAGGCGAGCACGGCACCCGGCTTGACGTATTGGTCGAGCTTGCCGAACACTTCCTGCTTCACCGCCATGGTCTCGAACACCGCCTCGATGACGAGATCGGCATCGCCAACGTTCTCGATGCCGACGACGCCGTTGATCAGCGCCATGCGCTTGGCGGGGGCGTCGGCCGGGATGCCGCCGCGCGCGGCGGTGGCTTCCCAGTTCTTCTGCATGATGCCCATGCCGCGCTTGAGCTGCTCTTCGCCGGTTTCGATCAGGGTGACGGGAATGCCGGCATTGGCAAACGACATCGCGATGCCGCCGCCCATGGTGCCGGCGCCGAGAATGGCAACACGGTTGACCGGACGCGACTTGGTGCCCTCAGGCACGCCCGCGATCTTGTTGGCCTCGCGCTCGGCGAAGAAGGCATAGCGCTGCGCCTTGGACTGGTCGCTGGCGACGAGCTTGAGGAAGCCCTCGCGCTCCTTCTTCAGACCTTCGTCGAACGGCAGGTCGATGGCGGCACCGACGGCATCGGCCGCCGCGAACGGCGCTTCCAGGCCGCGCGACTTCTTGGTCATGGCGGCGACGGCATTGGTGAAGATCGAGCGGTCGGCCTTGGCCGCCGCGATCTTGGAATCGTCGTCGCGCAGGCGGCGCAGCGGGCGCTTCTCGGCGATCAGCTTGCGTACGAAGGCCTCGCCGCCCGACACGCGGTCCTCGACAATCTCCTCGATCAGGCCGTTCTTGAGCGCTTCCGCGGCGCCGATCGGGTCACCACCGACGATCATCTTGACGGCGAGCTCGGGCCCGACCGCGCGCGGCAGACGCTGGGTGCCGCCGGCGCCGGGCAACAGGCCGAGCTTCACTTCGGGCAGGCCGAGCTTGGCTTCCTTCACTGCGACGCGGTAGTGGCATGCCAGCGCGACCTCGAGGCCGCCGCCGAGCGCCGTGCCGTGGATCGCGGCCACGATCGGCTTCGGAGAATTTTCCATCTCGGCCAGAACCTCGTTCAGGCCCGGGGGCTTCGGCGGCTTGCCGAATTCGGTGATGTCGGCCCCGGCGATGAAGGTACGGCCGGCGCAGGTCAGCACGATGCCCTTGATGGCGGGATCGGCGATCGCGGCCTTGATGCATTCCAGGATGCCGCCGCGCACTGCGGCACTCAGCGCATTGACCGGAGGACTATTGACCGTGACGATCCCGACTTCGTCATGACGCTCAAGCTTGACCACTTCGCTCACGGTTTCCCTCCTTGGTGGGGATTTACTTTTGTTCGATTTCGCGGTGCGGAATTTAATTCCGCATCTTGACGGCAGGGTTATTTTGAAGCACGTGGCTTGTCAACGACTCCGCGCAAGAAGCAGATCAGGGATGAAGCGTACAGGAAAGAAGACTGCGACCGATCGGAATTTCGTCGTCGCGCTTTCCCGCGGACTGGACGTATTGCGCGCATTCCACCCCAATGACGGTCTGCTCGGCAATCAGGAGATTGCGGCCCGCACCAATCTGCCGAAGCCCACCGTGTCGCGGCTGACCTATACGCTGACCAAGCTCGGCTATCTGACGCCGGTTCCCCGTTTCGAGAAATACCAGCTCGCGCCCGCCGCGATGTCGCTCGGCTATGCCGCGCTGGCCAATCTCGGTGTTCGGCATTTGTCCGAGCCGTTTCGCGAGGAAGTCATGCGCGCGACCGGCGGCGCCGTCGCCGTCGGCGGCCGCGACCGTCACAGCATGATCTATTTCGGACAGAGCCGCGGCAGCGAAACGGTCGGCGTTCAACTTGACGTCGGCGCGCGCGTGCCGATTGCAACCAGCGCGATGGGCCGGGCCTATTTCTGGGCGCTCGACGAGGACAATCGCACCGAATTGTCGCGCATCCTGCGCGAACATTACGGCAGCCGCTGGCCGAAGATGCGCGATGGCCTCGAACGTTCCGGCGAGACTGTCGCGAAGTACGGCTTTGCGATTTCCGTCGGCGATTGGCACGACGACATCGGCGCCGCCGGCGTCGCGCTCAAGCTCAACGATGGAACCGGGCCTTACGCATTCAATTGCGGCGCGCCCGCATTCCGCTTCACGGAAGAGCGTTTGATCAACGACATTGGACCGCGTCTGCTTGCGATGGTAAGGAACATCGAAGCGGCGCTCGGGGGTCTGATGCCGCATTCCAAAAAAGAAGTCAGCAAAAAGCTGAAATCAGGAGGAAAAGTTGCGCGTGTGGCCGAGGGGATCAGATAGCCTTGCTCATCATCGGGAGCGGTTCGCATCGCCCCGCCGCACACTGAACAGTGTGGGCGAGACGAGATGACGCAGGCACAGCTCGCGCAGGGTACATCGCCCCTGCTCGCGGTTCGCGACGTCAGCGTCGTGTTCGGCGGCATCATCGCGCTCAACGGCGTGACCTTTGACATGCACAAGGGCCAGATCCTCGGATTGATCGGCCCCAACGGCGCCGGCAAGACCACGCTCTTCAACTGCCTTTCGCGGCTCTACCAGCCGTCGTCCGGCGACATCCTGATGGAAGGCGCGAGCATCCTGACGCGCCCGCCGCACCGGATCGCCGAGATCGGCATCGGCCGCACCTTCCAGAACGTGGCGCTGTTTCCGAACCTGTCGGTGATGGACAACGTCCGCGTCGGCGCGCATTCGAAGACCTCGAGCGACATCATCAGCGACTCGCTGCGACTGGCATGGGTCCGGCGCAGCGAGGCCGACATCAACAAGAAGGTGCACGAGATCCTCTCCTATCTCGATCTCGATGACGTCGCCCACACCGTCGTCTCCGGGCTGCCCTTCGGCACGCAGAAGCGCGTCGAGCTGGCGCGCGCGCTCGCCGCCGACCCGAAGATCCTGCTGCTCGACGAGCCCGCCGGCGGCCTCAATCACGAGGAAGTCTATGTGCTCGGCGACCTCATCCGCAAAATCCGCGACGAGCGTCACATGACGGTGCTGCTGGTCGAGCATCACATGGGTCTCGTGATGTCGATCGCCGATCACGTCGTCGCGCTGAATTTCGGCAAGAAGCTCGCGGAAGGCACGCCGGCCCAGGTGCAGGCGGACCCCGACGTCATCAAGGCCTATCTCGGGAGCAAGGACCAATGACTGTTCTGCTCAACGTCAAGGACCTGCGCGCCTATTACGGCCAGGTCCAGGCGCTCCACGGGCTGTCCTTCTCGCTCAACGAGGGCTCGCTGACGACGCTGCTGGGCGCCAACGGCGCCGGCAAGACCACGACGCTGCGCGCGATCTGCAACATGGTGCGTTCGACCGGCGGCATCGAGTTCGACGGCAAGCCGCTGAACAACCGTTCGACCGAAAGCATCGTGCGGTTCGGCATTGCCCATGTGCCGCAGGGCCGCGGCACCTTCACCACCATGACGGTGGAGGAGAACCTCCAGCTCGGCGCCATCACCCGCAAGGACAGCGCCGGCATCGTCTCCGACATCGAGCGCATGTATGCGCACTTCCCGGTGCTGAAGCAGCGCCACACGCAGCAGGCCGGCACGCTCTCCGGCGGCGAGCAGCAGATGCTCGCGGTCGCCCGCGCCCTGATGCTGCGGCCGCGCCTGATGCTGCTGGACGAACCCTCCTTCGGCCTCGCGCCGCTGGTGGTGCGCGACCTGTTCGGCATCCTCGGCAAGATCAACCGCGAGGACAAGGTGTCGATCCTGGTGGTCGAGCAGAACGCCCAGCTCGCGCTCGAGCTCGCCGACCAGGCCTATGTGATCGAGACCGGACGCATCGTGATGTCGGGCAATGCCAAGGACATCGCGAACAACGAAGAAATCCGCAAATCCTATCTCGGTTACTGAGGAGCCGGCACGATGGAGCTGTTCACCAACCAAGTGCTGGCCGGCATCGCCACGGGCGCGATCTACGCCTGCATGGCGCTCGCCGTGGTCATGATCTACCAGGCTATCGACCATCTCAACTTCGCGCAGGGCGAGATGGCCATGTTCTCGACCTTCATCTCCTGGCAGCTGATGCAGTGGGGCCTGTCCTATTGGGCGGCGTTCGTGGTCACGCTGGCATTCTCCTTCGTCGCCGGCATCGCGATCGAGCGCATCCTGTTCAAGCCGCTTGCGAAAGCGCCGGTGCTGACCAACGTCGCCGGCTTCATCGCGCTGTTCGCGATCATCAACTCCTCGGCCGGCCTGATCTGGGACTTCACTATCAAGCAGTATCCGACCCCGTTCGGCTCCGCGCCGTTCCTGGGCAGCCAGCTGATCTCGACCCACCAGGCCGGCATGATCGGCGTCACCGTGCTGCTGCTGCTCGGCCTGTACTTCTTCTTCCAGTACACGCGGATCGGCCTTGCCATGCGCGCGGCCGCCTCGGTGCCTGAATCGGCCCGCCTCGTCGGCATCAACACGAGCTGGATGATCGCGCTCGGCTGGGGCATGGCGACCGCGATCGGCTCGATCGCCGGCATGCTGATCGCCCCGGTCGTGTTCCTCGAGCCCAACATGATGGGCGGCGTGCTGATCTACGGCTTTGCCGCGGCGGTGCTCGGCGGCCTCACCAGCCCGTTCGGCGCCGTGGTCGGCGGCTTCCTGGTCGGCATCTTCGAGAACCTCGCCGGCACCTACATTCCCGGCGTCGGCAACGAACTCAAACTCCCGATCGCGCTCGCGCTGATCATCTCCGTCCTGGTCGTCAAACCCGCTGGCCTGTTCGGCCGGCACATCGTCAAGCGAGTTTGATCATGAGCGCAGCAGAAGAAGTCGTTGCCGAAGGCCATCAGGCGGTCGAGGCCGTTCCGAAGCGGGCCATGACGCTGGGCACCGGCACCTCGCTGGTGGTGCTGGCGGCACTCCTGATCGTTCCGCTGTTCGTCAAGAACTTCATCATCTTCCAGATGACGATGCTCCTGATCTACGGGCTTGCCGTGCTGGCGCTGAACATCCTGACCGGCGGTTCGGGACAGTTCTCGCTCGGCCAGAGCGCCTTCTACGCCGTCGGCGCCTATACGTCGGCGGTGCTGATGGAGCACGCCAACATCAACTACGCGCTGACCATTCCGGTTTCCGCCGTGGTCTGCTTCGGGTTCGGCTACCTGTTCGGCAAACCGGCCCTGCGGCTGTCGGGCGTCTATCTCGCGCTTGCGACCTTCGCACTCGCCACCGCCATGCCCCAGCTTCTGAAGCTGAACTTCCTGGAACACTGGACCGGCGGCGTGCAGGGCCTCGTCGTCACCAAGCCGGACGCGCCGTTCGGCCTGCCGATGTCGCAGGACATGTGGCTGTACTACTTCACGCTCATCGTGACGCTCGCAATCTACATCTTCTCCGTGAACCTGTTGCGCTCGAGGTCCGGCCGCGCCTTCATGGCGATCCGGGACAACGAGATCGCCGCCTCCTCGATGGGTGTCAACGTCGCGCTCTACAAGACGCTGGCCTTCGGCGTGTCGGCGGCGATCACCGGCGTCGCCGGCTCGCTCGGCGCCATCGCGGTGCAGTTCGTGGCGCCCGACAGCTACACCATCACGCTCGCGATCTCGCTGTTCCTCGGCATGGTGGTCGGCGGCGTCGGCTGGCTGCCCGGCTCGTTCGTCGGCGCGGCCTTCATCATCTTCGTGCCGAACATGGCGGAGAGCATCTCCAAGGGCCTCTCCGGCGCCGTGTTCGGCGTGCTGTTGTTCCTCGTCATCTACCTCGTGCCGCATGGCGCAAGGCAGATCGCGATCATGGGCCAGCAACTCGCAGGCAGGCTTAAGAAGAACTGAAATCCATTCATCGTACAAAGGAGACCCGAATTGACTTTTGGAAGAACACTGCGAGCCGCCGCGCTGGTCACGGCAACGGCGGCCCTCACTTTCAACTCCGGCGCGGCATTTGCTCAAAAGAAATACGATACCGGCGCTTCCGATACCGAGATCAAGATCGGCAACATCATGCCGTACAGCGGTCCCGCGTCGGCCTATGGCATCATCGGCAAGACCGAAGAAGCCTATTTCAAGATGATCAACGACAAGGGCGGCATCAACGGCCGCAAGATCACCTTCGTCACCTATGATGACGCCTATTCGCCGCCCAAGGCGGTCGAGCAGGTCCGCAAGCTCGTCGAGAGCGACGAGGTGCTGACCGTGTTCAACCCGCTCGGCACGCCCTCGAACACGGCGATCCAGAAATACCTCAACGCCAAGAAGATCCCGCAGCTGTTCGTCGCGACCGGCGCCACGAAGTGGAACGATCCGAAGAACTTCCCCTGGACGATGGGCTGGCAGCCCTCCTACCAGAGCGAAGCGCAGATCTACGCGAAATGGCTGATGAAGGAGAAGCCGAACGCCAAGATCGCGATCCTCTACCAGAACGACGATTTCGGCAAAGACTACCTCAAGGGCACCAAGGACGGCCTCGGCGCCAAGGCCTCGTCCATGATCATCATGGAAGAGAGCTATGAGGTCTCCGAGCCGTCGATCGACGGCCACATCGTCAAGATCAAGGCCGCCAATCCCGACGTGCTGCTGATCTACGCGACCCCGAAATTCGCGGCGCAGACCATCAAGAAGACCGCCGAGCTCACCTGGAAGCCGCTCCAGATCCTGACCAACGTCTCGATCTCGGTCGGCAGCGTGATGAAGCCGGCCGGCTTCGAGGCCTCTCAGGAGGTGCTGTCGGCGGCCTACGCCAAGGACTCCACGGATCCGCAGTGGAACAACGACCCCGGCATGAAGAAGTGGAACGAGTTCGTCGACAAGTACCTGCCCGGCGCCGACAAGACCGACACCGGCATGGTCTACGGCTATGGCGCGGCGTCGACGCTGGCCAAGGTGCTGGAGATGTGCGGCGACGACCTCACCCGCGCCAACCTGATGAAGCAGGCGGCTTCGCTGAAGGACTTTACGCCGGACACGCTGCTGCCGGGCGTCAAGATCAACACCAGCGCCACCGACTTCGCACCGATCGCGCAGCTGCAGATGCAGCGCTTCAAGGGCGAGAAGTGGGAACTCTTCGGCGAGATCATCAGCGGCGACGTTGCCTCCGAGTGACACGCTGACGTCATAGTCCAGGTCATCGACAGGCCCCCGCGAGCGATCGCGGGGGCTTTTTGTTGACGCCGCCCGTCAATCTTGTTCAATGCGGCCGATCCAGCCCGGGGTAGGAGAACAATGACTGCCGTTCGTTTTCAGGTTGTGGCCGTATCGGCCGCGCTCGCATTGTGCACCGCGATGACGGGTCCGGTGCTGGCGCAAAAGAAATACGACAGCGGCGCTTCCGATACCGAGGTCAAGATAGGCAACATCATGCCCTATAGCGGCCCGGCCTCGGCCTATGCCGCGATCGGCAAGACCGAGGAAGCCTATTTCAACAAGGTCAACGCCGAGGGCGGCATCAACGGCCGCAAGATCAAGTTCATCTCCTATGACGACGGCTATTCGCCGCCGAAGACGGTGGAGCAGGCGCGCAGGCTGGTCGAGAGCGACAACGTGCTGCTGATCTTCGGCTCGCTCGGCACCTCCACCAACGGCGCGATCCGCAAATACATGAACGAGAAGAAGGTGCCGCAATTGTTCGTGGCGAGCGGCGCCTCGAAGTGGAACGACCCCAAGCAATATCCCTGGACCATGGGCTGGCAGCCGAGCTACGCGAGTGAGGCGCGGATCTATGCCAAGTACATCATGAAGGAGAAGCCGGACGCGAAGATCGGCGTGCTCTACCAGAACGACGATTTCGGCAAGGATTATCTGAAGGGACTGAAGGAGGGCCTCGGGCCCAAGGCCGCGATGATCGTGATGGAGGATGCCTACGACACCTCGGAGCCGGCGATCGACGAGCACGTCGTGAAGCTGAAGGCTTCGGGCGCCGACGTCTTCATCAGCATCACCACCCCGAAATTCGCGGCGCAGGCGATCAAGAAGGCGGCCGAGATCAATTGGCACCCGGTCCACATCATCTCCAACGTCTCCGCCTCCGTCGGCGGCGTGCTGGAGCCCGCGGGCATCGAGATCTCGCAAGGCATCCTGTCGGCCACCTACACCAAGGACGGCTCCGACCCGCAATGGAATGCCGATGACGGCATGAAGAAGTTCTACAATTTCCTGGCGCAGTACGAGCCCAAGGCCAACAAGCTCGATGCCGGCGTGGTGTTCGGCTATGCCGCCGCCCAGACCATGGTGAAGGTGCTGCAGATGTGCGGCGACGATCTCACCCGCGAGAACGTCATGAAGCAGGCCGCCAGTATCAAGGATTTCGCGCCCGACACGCTGCTGCCCGGCATCAAGATCAACACCGCGCCGGACAACTTTGCCCCGATCGAGCAGCTCCAGATGATGCGCTTCAAGGGCAAGAAATGGGAGCTGTTCGGCGATGTCATCTCGAGCGAGATGAGCCACTGAGGCAGCTCAACTCCAAATCGCCCGAGTGAATGCAGACAACTCAAGACAGCGGCGCTTTCTTGCAGCGCACACGAGGTTGTGCGCCATCCCCTGACTACTAAAGGAGCAGCCCCTGCGACGCCGTCGCAGGGGCTTTCTGTTGAAGGCACCTGCCAAATCGTATTGAATTGCGGCCACGTCACCAAGAACAAGCAACACAAGAAAAGGGACGTACACACACCAAGAAAATAGGGAGATAGGAATGCCCGCTGTCACCGGCAAACTTGCGGCCGCGTCACTGGCGCTCGCGCTCATTGCGGCTTCGGCCTCAACCGCATCGGCCCAGAAGAAATACGATACCGGCGCGACCGATACCGAGATCAAGATCGGCAACATCATGCCCTACAGCGGACCGGCCTCCGCCTACGGCATCATCGGGCGGACCGAAGCCGCCTATTTCAAGAAGATCAACGAAGAGGGCGGCATCAACGGCCGCAAGATCAACTACATCAGCTATGACGACGCATACTCCCCGCCCAAGACGGTGGAGCAGGCGCGCAAGCTGGTCGAGAGCGACGAGGTGCTGTTTATCTTCAACTCGCTCGGCACGCCGCCGAACTCGGCGATCCACAAATACATGAACTCGAAGAAGGTGCCGCAGCTGTTCGTCGCCACCGGCGCCACCAAGTGGAACGATCCGAAGGACTTCCCGTGGACGATGGGCTGGCAGCCCAACTATCAGAGCGAGACACAGATCTACGCAAAGTGGCTGCTGAAGAACAAGCCGGACGCCAAGATCGCCGTGCTCTACCAGAACGACGATTACGGCAAGGACTATCTCAAGGGCCTGAAGGACGGCCTCGGATCGAAGGCCGCCTCGATGATCGTGATGGAGGAGAGCTATGAGACCTCCGAGCCGACCATCGACAACCACATCGTCAAGCTGAAGTCGACCGGCGCCGACGTCTTCATGAACATCACGACGCCAAAATTCGCGGCGCAGGCGATCAAGAAGAACGCCGAAATCGGCTGGAAGCCGCTGCACTTCCTCAATAACGTCTCGGCCTCGGTCGGCAGCGTGATGAAGCCCGCCGGCTTCGAGAACGGCCAGGACATCATCTCGGCCGATTATCTGAAGGACGTGTCGGATCCGGAATGGAATAACGATCCCGGCATGAAGGAATTCCTCGCCTTCATGACCAAGTACTTCCCCGAAGGCGACAAACTCGACAAGGGCACCATCGTCGGCTACGCGGTGGCGCAGACGCTGGTCCATGTGCTGAAGCAGTGCGGTGACAATCTCACCCGCGAGAACATCATGAAGCAGGCGGCCAGCATGAAGGACTTCCGCACCGAGGCGCTGCTGCCGGGCATCCAGATCAACACCGGGCCGAACGATTTCGCGCCGATCAGCCAGCTCCGCCTCGAGAGGTTCAAGGGCGAGCGCTGGGAACTGTTCGGCGACGTGATCAGCGCCGACGTCGGCGGCTAGCAAGACACAAATGCGACGATAACAAGCCCCCTGCGAGATGATCGCAGGGGGCTTGCTTTCGCCGATTATGATCACGCGATTGCACAATCGAATGATGGTAAAGCCTGCTTACGCTTTGCCGCATGATGCGCTAGGCATGTGGGTGGCGGCCTCGCCGCCCCTGCTTCCGTCCGCTCAAGGCTTTCGTCATGACCGACCGACGTCCCCTGCTCCGCGCGCTCTACGACGCCGCCGTTGCCGCCGCCCATCCGAATACGATCCTGGCGCCGCATTTGCGGCCCGCGCCGAAGGGGCGCGTGATCTGTCTCGCCGCTGGCAAGGGCGCGGGCGCGATGGCCGCGGCCGCGGAGCGGCATTATCTCGACACGCTCAAGCTCGCGCCGGAGCGCCTCGTCGGCATTGCCACCACGCGTCACGGCTACGGCGTGCCGACGCGCCGCATCCGCGTGGTCGAGGCCGGCCATCCCGTGCCTGACGAAGCCGGCCTCAAGGGCGCGGCCGACACGCTCGCGCTTGCAGGCGAGGCCGGCCCCGACGATCTCCTGCTGGTGCTGCTCACCGGCGGCGGTTCGGCGAACTGGATCGCGCCCGTGGACGGCATCAGCTTTGCGCAGAAGCAGGCGGTCAACAAGGCGCTGCTGCGCTCGGGCGCGCCGATCGGCGAGATGAACGTCGTGCGCAAGCATCTTTCGCGGATCAAGGGCGGCCGTCTTGCGCGCGCCGGCAAAAATGCCGCCGAGATCGTCACGCTCGCAATCTCCGACGTGCCGCATGACGATCCCTCCGCGATTGCCTCCGGCCCCACCGTGCCCGATCCGACCACGCTGGCCGACGCCCGCGCGATCGTCGCGAAGTACAAGCTCGCGATCGACGATGCCGTGCGCCGCGCGCTCGACGATCCCGCCAATGAGAGCGCCAAGCCCGGCGATGCCGCCTTCGCGCGCGCCTCGTTCGAGCTGATCGCACGGCCCAAGCAATCGCTGGACGCCGCGGTGAAGCTCGCGAAGGAGGCGGGCTACGAGACCATCGACCTCGGCGCCGATCTCGAGGGCGAGGCACGCGAGGTCGCGGCCGAACATGCCAAGCTTGCGCTTGCCGCCCGCGCGCAAGGCAAGCGCATCGCGATCCTCTCCGGCGGCGAGCTCACGGTCACCGTGCGCGGCAATGGCCGCGGCGGCCCCAACCAGGAATACGCGCTGGCGCTGGCCGCGCTGCTGAAAGACACGCCCGACATCTCGGCGCTCGCCGGCGACACCGACGGCGCCGACGGCGGCGCCGGCCACCCGACCGATCCCGCCGGCGCGCTGATCGACGCGGCGACGTTCGCGAAGATACAGGCGCAAGGGCTGCAGCCGCAGGCTTATCTCGACAACAACGACGCGACGACGTTCTTCGAGGCGACGGGGGATCTGCTGCAGCCCGGGCCAACGCTGACCAACGTGAACGACATCAGGGTGATTCTGGTGGATTGAGCCACCGACGTCTCTTCCGTCATGGCCGGGCTTGACCCGGCCATCCACGCGCCGCCGGACGCTGGGAAGAACGTGGATGCCCGGGACAAGCCCGGGCATGACGGCGGATAGAGAGCGAACCCAACGACGATGTCATTCCCCGCCACCGGGTCTCGCCTTCGGCGAGCCCGACGACAGGCTCCGGCGGGGAATCCAGTACGCCGCGGCGTCTCGGCTCCAGCCGCGCCGTCTCTGGAATACCGGATCGCCCGGTCGAGCCGGGCGATGACAGTGGGCTCAAAACTCGTTGGCGATCTTCGAGAGCATCTCGATCAGGGCCTCGCGGTTGGCCTGGCCGAGCAGGTCGTTGAGCCGCGCCTCGTGCTTGGTGGCGACGAGCTTTTTCGCCCTCGCCAGCACGGCCTTGCCCTTGTCGGTCAGGACCAGGATGTGCGAGCGGCGATCGTTGGTGGAGCGGATCCGCGCGCAAAGGTCGCGGCTTTCGAGATTGTCGAGCATGGCCACGAAATTCGGCCTGAGGATGCCGAGCGTCGAGGCGATTTCGGTCTGGTTACGGCCGGGGTTCTTCTCGACCAGCAGCAGCACCGAGAACTGCGCGGGCGTCAGCTGCAGCGAGGCCATGCAGCGCAGGAAGTTCTCGAACACCTTGAGCTGCGCACGTTTCAGGACATAGCCGAGCTGTTCGGACAACTCCCCGAGCTGGAGGGCTTCGGCCTGCGGTTCGCCCGCATCCTTGCGGCCCTTGGCCGCGTCGGCGGGTTTTTCGGAGGACTTCTCAGCGGTCTTTTCCGCGCTCTTGGAAACGGTCATCGCCTCGTGCTCGTAATCCCGCTAAATTCGGGACGGGTCGTTCCCCACCCTTGATGTTATATTTGATAATTGTTATGGACCATATCAAATATCGTCAGCGTATTTCAATGGCTGTGAGGGGGACCATCCACCGCAATTGCGGCGGCCGGTCCCTTATCTTGAGGGGGAGCGTCCGGTCTTGAACACCACCATCATGCTGTTCCTGGTGCAGGACGGCATCACCAATGGCGCGATTTACGCGCTGCTCGGCCTGGCGCTGGTGCTGGTGTTCGCCGTCACCCGCGTCATCCTCATCCCCCAGGGCGAATTCGTCACCTACGGCGCGCTGACCTATGCCTCGCTGGCGGCCGGCCAGATGCCGGGCACCGCCAAGCTCGCGCTGGCACTGGGCATCGGCGCCTTCGCGTTCGACCTGTTCGTGGCGCGCAAGGCGCTGCATGGGCGGCTGGTCGTCCGCAGCTTCGTCACCAACATCATGCTGCCGGCGATCGTGCTGGCGCTGACCATCTACTTCGCCGCGCAGAAGCCTCCGGTCGCGATCAGCATCGCGCTGTCGCTGGTGATCGTCGCGATGATCGGCGTGTATCTCTACCGCATCGCCTTTCAGCCGCTGGCGCACACCTCCGTGCTGGTGCTGCTGATCGCATCCGTCGGCGTCCACCTCGCGCTGCAGGGCCTCGGCCTGCTGTTCTTCGGCGCCGAAGGCCAGCGCGGACCTGCCGTGCTGTCCGGCGCGTTCACCGCCGGCGCGCTGCGCTTCACCGGCCAGAGCATCACCGTCTACGCCATCACCATCGCCTTCATCGTCGGCCTCTGGCTGTTCTTCGGCCTGACGCTCTACGGCAAGGCGCTGCGTGCGACCGCCGTGAACCGGCTGGGCGCGCGGCTCGCCGGCATCCGCACCACGCTGTCGGGACAGATCGCCTTCCTGCTTGCCTCGGTCATCGGTGCGCTCTCGGGCATCATGATCGTGCCGATCACGACGCTCTATTACGACTCGGGCTTCCTGATCGGCCTGAAGGGCTTCGTCGCCGCGATCATCGGCGGCCTTGTCAGCTACCCCCTCACCGCCGTCGCGGCGCTGGTCGTCGGCATCGTCGAGGCGTTCTCGTCCTTCTATGCCTCGAACTACAAGGAAGTGATCGTCTTCATGCTGCTGATCCCCGTGCTGCTGCTGCGCTCGCTCGCCGCGCCCGCGGTCGAGGAAGAGAAGGACTGACGCGCATGCAGAGCCGGCTTCCCATCCTCGTTTTCGCGCTGGTCATGGCGGCGATCCCGTTCGTTCCGGGCATGCCGCCGTTCTGGATCGTGCTGCTCGACAATATCGGCCTTGCGGCCCTCGTCGCCATGGGCCTCGTGCTGCTGACCGGCGTCGGCGGCCTGACCTCGTTCGGTCAGGCGGCCTTCGTCGGCTTCGGCGCCTACACCACGGCCGTGCTGACGACGGCCTATGGCCTGTCGCCGTGGCTGACGCTGCCGCTGTCGCTCGTGGTCAGCGGCCTGTTCGCGGTGCTGCTCGGACTGATCACGGTCCGCCTCTCCGGCCACTATCTGCCGCTCGGCACGCTCGCTTGGGGGCTCGGGCTGTTCTACCTGTTCAGCAAGCTGGAATTCCTCGGGCGCAACGACGGCATCTCGGCGATCCCGCCGCTGTCGGTCGGCACGTTCAAGATGCTCTCGCCCGGCTCGATCTATTACGCGATCTGGGTCGCCGTGATCCTCTCGGCGCTGCTGACGATGAACCTGCTGGACTCCCGCACCGGCCGCGCCATCCGCGCGCTGCGCCGCGGCCATGTCGCGGCCGAGGCCTTTGGCGTGCATACGCCACGGGCAAAACTGCTGGTGTTCATCCATGCCGCCGTGCTCGCCGGTCTTTCGGGATGGCTCTACGCCCATCTGCAGCGCGCAGTGAACCCGACGCCGTTCGGCGCGCAGGCCGGCATTGAATATCTCTTCATCGCCGTGGTCGGCGGCGCCGGCTATGTCTGGGGCGGCGTCCTGGGCGCGGCGATCGTCGTGGTGCTGAAAGAGGTGCTGCAAAGCTATTTGCCGCTGATCCTGCCGGGCTCCGGCCAGGTCGAGACCATCGTGTTCGGCATCATGCTGGTGGCTTTGCTGCAGCTCGCGCCCGGCGGCCTCTGGCCCTGGCTGATGTCGTTCCTGCCGGAGCGGACCGGCGGCAGGAAACCGGACACCTCGCTGAAGCTCGAACAGCGCAGCCGCGCGCCCGCCGAGGCCGGCGTGCTGCTCCAGGTCGAGAAGGCGCGAAAACAATTCGGCGGCGTGGTCGCGGTCAACAACGTTTCCTTCGACGTCCAGGCCCGCGAGATCGTCGCGCTGATCGGGCCGAACGGCGCCGGCAAGAGCACGACGTTCAACCTGATCACCGGCGTGCTGTCGGCGACATCAGGCTCGATCTCGGTGCTCGGCAAGAAGGTCGACAAGGCGCCGCCGCAGGAGATCGTCAAGCTCGGCATTTCCCGCACCTTCCAGCACGTCAAGCTGGTCCCCGACATGACCGTGCTGGAGAACGTCGCGATCGGCGCGCATCTGCGCGGCCATTCCGGCCCGATCTCCTCGATGCTGCGTCTCGATCGCGCCGACGAGGCCAAGCTGCTGGCGGAAGCCGCCCGCCAGATCGAGCGCGTCGGCCTTGCCGACCAGATGCACCAGCTCGCAGGCTCGCTCTCGCTCGGCCAGCAGCGCATCGTCGAGATCGCGCGTGCGCTGTGCGTCGATCCGATGCTGCTGCTGCTCGACGAGCCGGCCGCGGGCCTGCGCCACATGGAGAAGCAGCGGCTTGCCGCGCTGCTGCGCGAATTGCGCGACGGCGGCATGAGCGTGCTTCTGGTCGAACACGACATGGGTTTCGTGATGAACCTTGCCGACCGCATCGTGGTGCTCGATTTCGGCACCAAGATCGCCGAAGGCACGCCCGCCACGATCAAGACCAATCCCGAAGTGATCAAGGCCTATCTCGGAGTGGCGGCATGAGCGCGCTGTTGTCCGTCACCGACGCCCATGTCGCCTACGGCAAGGTCGAGGCTGTGCGCTCGGTCTCGCTCGAGGTTGGCCAGAACCAGATCGTCACCATCGTCGGCGCCAACGGCGCCGGCAAGACCACGCTGCTCTCGGCCATCATGGGCATCCTGCCGCTGAAGGGCCGCGTCGCCTTCGCCGGTCAGGATCTCGCCCGGCTCGACATCGAGGACCGCGTCGCGATGGGGCTCGGGCTCGTGCCGGAGCACCGCGAATTGTTCGTGACCATGAATGTCGAGGACAATCTCGAGTTAGGGGCCTTCCGCATCGAGCGGAGCAAGGCGAAAGCATCGATGGAGCGGGTCTACACGCTGTTTCCGCGGCTGAAGGAGCGGCGCAAGCAGCTCGCCGGAACCTTGTCCGGCGGCGAGCAGCAGATGCTGGCGATGGGCCGCGCGCTGATGGGCGAGCCGAAGCTCCTGATGCTGGACGAGCCGAGCCTCGGCCTCGCCCCGATCATCGTCGCTGACATTTTCCGCATCGTCACCGAGCTGCGCGCAGCCGGCGTCTCCGTTCTGCTGGTCGAGCAGAACGCGCAGGCCGCGCTGAAGATCGCGGACCAGGCCTATGTGATGGAGCTCGGCGAGTTCGTGCTCAGCGGCAAGGCGAGCGACATCGCCGCGAACGAGCGCGTGGCGGCGAGCTATCTCGGCTTCCAGCACGAAGGCGCGAGCGTGTTGTAGTCTTGCACGCTCGGACGGCGTGACAGGCACCGTCCGAGCGCGCGCATCTCAATAGTTCTGGTAGGGGTACTGACCCGGACAGACCCAATTGCCGTAGGTGTCGTAGGTGCAATTGCTGTTGTTGTAGGCACCGTAGGCGCCGTAGGCAGCAGCGGCTCCGACGGCGGCGGCGCCGTAGCCCCAGCCCGGGCGATAGCCGCCACCATAGCCCGGATAGCCTGCGATCGGCCGGCCCGGACGGCCGGCAATCGGACGACCCGGATACCCCGGTCGTCCCGCGATGGGATGCGAAGGCCGAGGCCCTCCGGCTACGCGATGGCCGCGTCCAGCGTAGCCGCCACCGCGATGGATGCCGCCGGCATGCATTCCGCCGTGGAAGCCGCCGGCGCGCATGCCGCCTCCGCCGCCGCGGACCCCGCCACCGCCGCCGCCACGTCGGGCGAATGCGTCATCCGGAATGAGACTGACCGTGAGCAAAACGAGTGCTGCCAATGCAACCAGGATATATCGAAGCATGATGTGCCTCCATGGAGCGCGCCACTAGTCGTCGTCGTCTTCCGCTTCGCTATGATGCTCGATCGCATCCCGCGCGCCGCGCATGGCGACATAGGAGACGAACGCCATCCTTCTCTTCTGATCTGGAGTGAGTGTTTTGTAGAGAGGATCCCAGGCGTCGGCGAGCTTCTTGAGGTCCGCGCCGCGTTGAACCAGCAGATCGGCCCTGCGTTGCATCAGCTCGACCGGATTTCGCTCGTTGAGAGCATCCATCGGGCCGTTGTCGTGCAACTGAGCAATTCGCTCCAGCCTTGCCTGCCGATTCTTCGCTCTCGCGCGAATCGCTTCCTCGACCGCTGGCCAGTATTTTTCCTGCTCGGCTGTCATCTGCAAGGCGGCCTTGACGATGCCGACACGCATATCCGTCAAGCTATTCATGTCAGCGGCGCTGGGTTGCCGCATTCCGACGGTGACAGACGTCTCCGCTGCATAGGCAAGAGGCGACGTCGTCAGAAGAATTGCAATCGCCGCAACGGCTGCTTTCTTCGTCATCGCAATCTCCATTATCTTGCTGTGCCCCACGGCAAAATATCGCGCGTGTCGATCGTGGATTGATCTAGGTCAAGCACGAACCGTTCAATATGAACGTGGTCCTGACCATTGCCGGCCCATCTCACGTGTGCGAGATGGTCGCGCACGTGAACGCGCCGGATGAGGGCCCTCTCCGCAAATGACGACGTGGGACCATCGCCTTCGGAAGGGAACCCTCACCCGTCTCGCGGCTGGCGCCGCAAGCCACCCTCTCCCACAAGGGAGAGCGCGCACCGAGCATGTCGCACTTGCTTGCGATTAATGTCCGGGCGCCTTTTCTGCCTTCAACGCCGCGACCTCGGCTTCCAGCTCCGCGATCCGCGCATCCCGCGCCGCCAGCGCTGCCGCGACATCAGGCCCGTCGAACTTCTGCGGAATGTGCTGCGGGCAGTTGGTATCCCAAGCCGCGATCTTGAAGAGGATCACCTGCTCGGGCCGGGCGCGGTAGCCCTTCGGCATCAGCGATGTCGTCAGCGCCTCGTCGTCCTCGACCACGCGCGCCTCGCCCCAGATCTTCACGCGGCGGCGGTGGGCGTAGTCCATGACGAAGATGTAGGCCTTGGGATTCTCCGACAGGTTTCCTTGCGTGATGTATTGCCGGTTGCCGGCGTAGTCGGTGAAGGCCAGCGTCTGCTTGTCCAGCACCTTGAGGAAGCCCTTCGGACCGCCGCGGTGCTGGATGTAGGGCTGGCCGTCGGCCGAGGCCGTCGCAAAGTAGAAGCTATTGGCGTCGGCCAGGAACGCGGCGAGGTTCTCGTCGACCTCGGTGCGCCATCCCCGCTGCTCGGCCTGGGCATAGCCGTCGCGCGACCCCTTGCGGGTCTGGATCGATTTGACCGCCGGCGAAAAGGCAACATCGCTGGCGTAGGTGTTGGTGGCCGTCATCGGAACATCTCCTGGATTCCGGCGCATTGCTGCGTCTTTCGACGCCTAATCTGGACCTTTCCGCTGTTAAAACAATCGAGCGGCTTGACACTTCATCGTTGCAATATATGCAATAATGGCCATGGACCGCCTGGACGCCATGCACGTCTTCGTCACCGTCGCCGATCTGCGCGGCTTTGCGCCGGCAGCGCGAAAGCTTCGCCTGTCACCCTCGGCGGTGACGCGGATGATCGCGGCGCTGGAGGAGCATCTCGGCGCCCGGCTGCTGCAGCGGACCACGCGGCAGGTGGCGCTCACCGACGTCGGCACGCGCTATCTGGAGCGCGCGCGGCGCATCCTCGCCGATGTCGAGGAGGCCGACGGCTCCGCCCGCGAGGAGCGCAACCGGCCGAGCGGGCGGCTGGTGGTGTCGGCGCCGCTCGGCTTCGGCCGCCTGCATGTCGCGCCGGTCATGACCGCGTATTTGAAGCGCTATCCCGAAGTTACCGCCGAGCTCAGGCTGTCGGACAACCTCGTCAATCTCGTGGAGGACGCCGTCGACGCCGCGGTGCGGATCGGCCACCTCGCTGATTCCTCTCTCGTGGCGCGCCAGGTCGGCGAGATGCGGCGGATCGTTGTCGCCACGCCCGGTTATCTGAAACGCCATGGCGAGCCGAAGACACCGGAGGACTTGCTCGCGCATCAGACCATCGCGTTCGGCCCCTCCACGATCTGGCGTTTCGTGCAGGACGGCCGCGACATCGAGGTGACGCCGAACCCGCGCTTCGCCAGCAACAGCGCCGACGCCGCCCTGCAATATGCCGAGGCCGGCGGCGGGGTGACGCGCGTGCTGGCCTATCAGGCGGCCGAGGGGCTGAAGCGCGGACGGCTGAAGATCGTGCTCGCAAAATACGAGCAGCCGGCGCTGCCGATCCACATCGTCTACCCGACCTCCCGCCTGCTCTCGGCCAAGGTGCGTGCGTTCATCGATCTGGTGGTGGAGACGGCGGAGTGGCGGTTTGGGTGACTGTGTCACGGACGCGTTGCAACGCGGAGCGTTGCTGCGCAGAGCCGGGACCCAGAGGCGACACGGCATCCTGTCGAGACATGGGTCCCGGCTCTGCGCAGCAGCGTTGCACGCTGCGGCGCGTCCGGGACACGGAGAGAGCGCGCGAGGCTACCCCTTCTTCGGCACCACGCGGAACGTTCCGCTGGCCCGTGCGATCACGGCGTCGTCGGCCTTCACCAGGCACTGCGCGAAGCAGATCGTCTTGCCGGTCTTGATCACGTCGCTCTCGATCGAGCACCACTGGCCGATCTCGGCGGAGCCGGCGAAATCGACCGTCAGCGAGACCGTCACGAACGAGGTGGTCCAGCCCGTCGCCTGCGCGCAGCTATAGCCCATGGCGTTGTCGGCGAGCGCCGCGATGAGGCCGCCGTGGATCAGGCCCCGGCCGTTGGTGTGCGGCTTGGCCAAACGCAGGCCTATGACGACGGCCTTGTCGGTCTTCTTCGCGTAGAGCGGCTCCCAGGGCTCGGTGAGAGGGCTCTTGCGGAACAGCGGCTCGAAGCCGTCGGGGATGTCGGTGCCGGTCATGATGATCTCGCGTTGCTGTGTTGGCAGCATTGAACGCGATGGACGTGACGGACGCATCAATTACAAAGTTTTAAACGGGATTTGCGCAGGTGTTTGAAATGGTTGCGCGGCGCGCCGTAGGGTGGGTTAGCCGAAGGCGTAACCCACCACTTCTGTTTCCGCGGAGATCAGAGAGGTGGATTACGCCGAGCAGATGCACTTCGTGCATCTGCAGGGCTAATCCACCCTACGGCACCTTCTTAGAACGGCAAGCCCACGTAATTCTCCGACAGCGACGTCATCGCGGCTTGCGACTGCGTGACATAGTCGAGCTCGGCGAGCTGGATGCGCGCGCCGATGGTGCCGGTGTCGGGGAATTTGTGCAGCATCGAGGTCATCCACCAGGAGAAGCGCACGGCTTTCCAGACCCGCGCCAGCGCCCTCGTCGAATAGGCGTCGATCCCGGCGCTGGACTTCTCATCGTAGAATTCGCGCAGCGCGCTCGACAGATAATGCGCGTCGCTGGCGGCGAGGTTCAGGCCCTTGGCGCCGGTCGGCGGCACGATGTGGGCGGCATCGCCGCACAGGAACAGCTTGCCGAAGCGCATCGGCTCGGCGACGAAGCTGCGCAGCGGCGCGATGCTCTTCTCGATCGAGGGGCCCGTGACGAGGCTGTCGGCGGCTTCCTGGTCGAGCCGGCTTTTCAGCTCGTCCCAGAAGCGGTCGTCCGGCCACTGGTCGACATGGTCGTCGAGCGAACACTGCACATAGTAGCGGCTGCGCTTCATCGAGCGCATGGTGCAGAGCGCAAAACCTCTCGCGTGGTTGGAGTAGATCAGCTCGTGGCTGACCGGCGGCGTCTCGGAGAGGATGCCGAGCCAGCCGAACGGATAGACCCGCTCGAACTCCTCGATGGCCGTGGCCGGAACGCTGGCGCGGCTGACGCCGTGAAAGCCGTCGCAGCCGGCGATGAAATCGCAATCGAGCGTATGGGTGACGCCGTCCTTCACATAGGTTACGCGCGGGTGACTGCCGTCGAAATCCAGCGGCTGCACGTCCTTGGCCTCGTAGACCGAAACGAGCCCTGCGGCCTTGCGCGCATTCATCAGGTCGAGCGTGACCTCGGTCTGGCCGTAGATCGTCACCGTCTTGCCGGTGGCGGCCTTCATGTCGATACGATGGCGGCGGCCGGAAAAGGCGAGCTCGATGCCCTCATGCACCAGGCCTTCGGCATGCGCCCGCGCGCCGGCGCCGATCTGGTCCAGCAGCGCGACGGTTCCTTCCTCGAGCAGGCCCGCGCGAATGCGGCCGAGCACGTAATCCGGGCTCTGCCGCTCCAGGATCACGTTGTCGATGCCATAGGCGTGCAGCAGTTGCCCAAGCAACAATCCGGCCGGACCGGCCCCGATGATTGCGACTTTTGTCCGCAATACTTGCTCCTCCCGATTTTGTAGAGTGCGGCGCGGTCGCGCTTGTCGCGTCGATCCGCAGACGATAATTATATCATATAATCGTTGGGCAAAAGGGGAGGCTGGCCGCCCGGGCCGCGACAAATCCATGCAACACGGCTGACGTAGATGTCGCGCCAGTTCCGGCTTGAACGCGCCGGCCAATTATATAACATGTTAAATAATGAAGCCTGGCCATCGAAGCCGGCTTTGAAAAGAGGGAGAGACGCGTGATGAGAAAGGCCTGTCTGGCTTTGCTGCTGGCAGCAAGCGTGAGCCCTGCGTTGGCGCAGGACAAGACCGTCGACCTGAAGGTCTCGCACTGGGTGCCGGCTTCGCACCCGCTGCAGAAGTCCCTGGAGGACTGGGTCGCCGCGGTGAACAAGGATTCCGGCGGCACCATCACGGGCAAGGTTTTTCCGGCCCAGCAGCTCGGCAAGGCGTTCGATCACTACGACATGGCGCGCGACGGCATCGCCGACGTCACCTACGTCAATCCGGGCTACCAGCCCGGCCGCTTCCCGATCATCGGCGCCGGCGAATTGCCGTTCCTGATCTCGGATGCCAAGGGCGGCTCGATGGGGCTGGACGCCTGGTACCGCAAATACGCCGAGAAGGAGATGAAGGACGTCAAGTACTGCCTCGCCTTCGTCCACTCGCCCTCCTCCTTCCACTCCAAGACCAAGAAGATCGTGACGCCGGAAGACGTGAAGGGCCTGAAGATCCGCCCGGCGCACGCCACCATGGCGAACTTCGTCACCTCGCTCGGCGGCACCAACGTGCAGTCGTCCGCACCTGAAGTGCGCGACATCATCGAGCGCGGCGTCGCCGACGGCGTCACCTTCCCCTGGGGCTCCCTGGTGCTGTTCGGCATCGACAAGGTGACCAAGTACGACATGGAGGCGCCGCTCTACACCACGACCTTCGTGTTCGTGATCAACAAGGACAAGTACAACGCGATGTCCGACAAGCAGAAGGCCGCGATCGACAAGAACTGCTCGGTCGAGATGGCGGGCGTGGTCGGCGAGCACTGGGGCAAGTTCGAGGACGCCGGCATCGACAAGGTGAAGGCGGAATCCAGCCACGAGGTCTACAAGCTGACGCCCGAGCAGACCGCCGCCTGGAAGAAGGCCGCCGAGCCGCTGGTCAAGACCTGGGGCGACGGCGCCAAGAAGGCCGGCGCCGATCCGGACGCCGCGCTGGCGGATCTCAAGGCCTCGCTGAAGAAGTACAACGCGCTGGCGGAGTAAGGCCGCGACGCGATCGGTCCTTCCTCCTCCCTCTCCCCATCCTTACGGGGAGAGGGTTGGGGTGAGGGGCTGCTTCCGCAAAGATGGTGACAGCCGGACTCGCGGAGAGTCCCCCTCACCCGCCCCGCTTCGCGTGTCGGCCTCTCCCCGCGAGCGGGGAGAGGCGAAGCCCGCCGCCTGAGCCGAGAACGGACATGACATCGGACGACAAGACACCTCCCATGAAGCGCGGCTGGATGGACCGCTTTATCGATGCCATCGAATGGATCGCGGCCGGCTTCGTCGGCATCGTCGCGCTCGACATCTTCCTGTCGGTGCTGCTGCGCAATACGCTGAACTACTCGATCCCCGACAGCTTCGACATCGGCCGCATGCTGCTCGGCATCCTGATCTTCTGGGGCATCGCGGCGACCTCCTATCGCGGCACCCACATCACGGTCGACCTCGTCTGGGGCAATGTCGGACCGCGCTACCAGCGCTGGATCGACGTGTTCGCGACGCTGGTGCTGCTGTTCGTCGTGACGGTGCAGACCTGGACCCTGTTCGACAAGGTGCGCGGTACCTACAACGACAACGTCCAGACCTTCGACATGCACATGCCGACCTGGCCGTTCTTCGCGGTCGCCTGGATCGGCGACGTCTCGGCCGTGCTGCTGATCGCGATCCGGACCTACCGATTGATCTTCCACCCTGAAGAAATGCACGACCCCAAGCTGAAGGCGACGGAGTAGTCATGAGCACCGATGCCGTCGCCGTTATCGGCTTCATCTCCCTCTTCGCCCTGATGCTGCTGCGCGTGCCCGTCGGCATGGCCATGGGCCTCGTCGGCGTGTCCGGCTTCGCCTATCTCGTCAACGGGACGGCGGCGCTGAAGCTGGTCGGCCAGACCTCGATGCGCACGGTCACCGACTACACCTTCGGCGTGATCCCGATGTTCCTGCTGATGGGATCCTTCGTCAGCAATTCCGGCATGAGCCGCGAGCTGTTCCGCGCCGCCAACGGCTTCGTCGGGCATTTGCGCGGCGGGCTCGGCATCGCCACCGTCGGCGCCTGCGGCGGCTTCGCCGCGATCTGCGGCTCGTCGGTCGCGACCGCCGCGACCTTCTCCGCCGTCGCCTATCCCGAGATGCGCCGCTTCGGCTATCCGCAGTCGTTCGCGACCGGCGTGATCGCGGCGGGCGGCACGCTCGGCGCGATGCTGCCGCCCTCCACCGTGCTTGCGGTCTACGGCATCATCACCGAGCAGGACATCGGAAAGCTCTTCATCGCCGGCATCATCCCGGGCCTGCTGGCGATGACCATGTACATGATCACGATCGGCCTGATCGGCTATTTCCGCCCTGATTTTCTGCCCAAGGGCAAGGTGCTGCCGTGGCGCGAGCGCTTTGCCGGCCTGAAAGAGATCTGGGCGCCGGTGCTGCTGTTCGTGTTCGTGATCGGCGGCCTCTACGGCCTGCCCTTCCTGCCGCGCTTCACGCCGACCGAAGCCGGCGGCGTCGGCGCCACCGGCGCCTTCATCATCGGCGTGGTCACGGGACGGCTCGACCGCGAGAAGATTCTGGCCTCGCTGCTGCAGGCGACCCGCACCGCGGCCGCCGTCTTCACCGTGCTGATCGGCGCGCTGATCTTCGGCTATTTCCTCACGGTGACGCAGACGCCGCAGAAGGTGACGGAATTTTTGACCGGCCTCGGCCTCGGGCCCTACGGCGTGCTGGCGCTGATCATGGTGATGTATCTCGTGCTCGGCTGCCTGATGGACGCCATGGCGATGATCATCCTGACCGTGCCGATCATCTTCCCCGTCATCATGCATCTCGGCTTCGACCCGATCTGGTTCGGCGTCATCATCGTCATGACCGTCGAACTCGGCCTGATCCATCCGCCTGTCGGCATGAACGTCTTTGTCATCAAGAGCGTGGTGAAGGATGTTTCCTTCTCCACGATCTTCAAGGGCGTGATCCCGTTCGTGGCGACGGACTTGGTGCGGCTGGTGATCCTGATCGCCTTCCCGCTGCTGGCGACCTGGCTGCCGACTCGGATGATGGCGCCTTAGGAGACGTGATAGAGCGGCGAGCTGTCTTCCCCTCTCCCCTTGTGGGAGAGGGTGGCTCGCCGCGATAGCGGCGAGACGGGTGAGGGGTCTCTCTCCACACGCATAGTTGCATTTGCGGAAGCAACCCCTCATCCGGCGCTTCGCGCCACCTTCTCCCACAAGGGGAGAAGGGAAGACGCTGGTGCGATAGATCGGAGATAATCGATGACCACACCGACGCTCGAAACCAAATACGCCTTCACCATCACCGCGCGCATCGGCGACGTCGTCACCGCCGGCGAGACCGGCATCGGCGTCCGCCGCATCATTCCGATCATCGGCGGCGAGGTGACGGGCACGATATCAGGCAAGGTGCTGCCGTTCGGCGCCGACTTCCAGACCATCCGTCCCAACGAGCTGATCGACCTCGAGGCCAAATACGCCTTCGAGACCGATGACGGCGCAATCGTCTATGTCGAGAACAAGGGCATGCGCTTCGGCCCGGTCGAGCTGCTGCAAAAGCTCAAGCGCGGCGAGCCGGTCGATCCCAAGCTGATCTACTTCCGCACCGTGCCGAAGTTCGAGACGGGGCATGAGAAATACCGCTGGCTGATGGAGCACATTTTCGTCGGCTCGGCCGCGCGGCACGCGGACCGGGTGGTGATCGACGTGCATCAGGTGGTGTGAGGGCGGCGGCTCTCGGGATTTGGGCCGCGCCACAGTCTCCGTCGTCGTCCCGGCCTAGCGCGCAAGCGCGCGCGGGGGGCCGGGACCTATGCCGCGTGATCTATCGATTGCGGGCGGGTCGGAGTACCGAACGACCAATCTTCGCCAAATTCCTCCCTGGGAGTATGGGTCCCGGCGTTCGCCGGGACGACACCGAATGTGAGGATGGCCGCCCTTCACCCATATTGACTCCCCCAAAATTCGTTATACAACATAACTATTCTGATAAGGACGCAAATGACACAGGGAAACGCCGAGACCGCTGACGCGGGCGCCTCCGGGCTACTCCGGATCGAGAGGGCGGACCGGGTTCTGACCGTGGGTCTGAACCGGCCGGCCAAGCGCAATGCGCTGAATGACGGCATCATCCTGGAAATCGGCGAGTGCTTCGCCAACCTGCCCGAGGACATCGGCGCGGTCGTCATCCACGGCATCGGCGACCATTTCTCCAGCGGCCTCGACCTTTCCGAGCTGACCGACCATGACGCCACCGGTGGCCTGCTGCACTCCCAGATGTGGCACCGGGTGTTCGACCGCATCCAGTACAGCCGCGTGCCCGTGATCGCCGCGCTGAGGGGCGCCGTGATCGGCGGCGGGCTGGAGCTCGCCTGTGCCGCGCATATCCGCGTCGCCGAGCCCTCCACCTATTTCGCGCTGCCGGAGGGGCAGCGCGGCATCTTCGTCGGCGGCGGCGGCTCGGTGCGGCTGCCGCGGCTGATCGGCGTTGCCCGGATGATGGACATGATGCTGACGGGGCGCGTCTACAGCGCGACCGAAGGCGCCTCCTACGGCTTCGCGCAATATGTCACGGAAGCCGGCAACGGGCTCGGCAAGGCGCTGGAGCTTGCGACCAAGGTCGCGTCCAACGCGCCGCTGACGAATTTCGCCGTGCTCCAGGCGCTGCCGATGATCGCGGAAGCCAACCCCCAGACGGGTCTCCTGATGGAATCGCTGATGGCGACCGTCGCGCAGAGCGACAAGGAGGCCAAGCGCCGGATCCGCGAATTCCTCGAACACAAGACCGCGAAGGTGAAGCCCAAGTCATGAGCGCGCAGCCGTCCTCTTCCAGCATGGAGCGCGGCGCGAGCACTTTCCCGCTGCGGCCCATTTCGTTCGGCGATCCCGTCGTCAATGTCGAGCGCCGCGACGACGGCACGATTTATTTGCGGCCGAAGCAGCCGCTCGGCGACTATCCCGTCCGCATCACCGATCGCCTGCATCACTGGGCGACGACGACGCCGGACCGCGTCTTCATGGCCGAGCGCGAAGGCGGCCGCGGCTGGCGCAAGATCACCTATGCCGAGCTGCTCACCGCGAGCCGGCACATCGCATCGAGCCTGATCGCGCGCGGCCTGTCGGCGGAGCGGCCGGTCGTGATCCTCTCCGGCAATTCGATCGACCACGCGCTGCTGGCGTTCGGCGCCTTCTATGCCGGCGTTCCGTTCTGCCCGGTGTCGCCGGCCTATTCGCTGGTGTCGAAGGACTACGGCAAGCTCTCCTACCTGATGAAGCTGCTGACGCCGGGCCTCGTCTTCGCCGAGGACGCCGACAAGTTCGCCGACGCGCTCGCGGCCAACGTCTCGCTCGGCACCGAGATCGCCGCGTCCTACGGCAGCGTGCCGGGCCGCGACGTCACCCTGCTCGCCGATCTCATGGCAACGCCGGTCCGCGGCGATCTCGACGCGGTGCATGGCAAGATCGGCCCCGACACCATCGCGAAATTCCTGCTGACGTCGGGCTCGACCGGCAATCCCAAGGCGGTCATCAACACCCAGCGCATGATCTGCGCCAATCAGGTCATGCTGCGCGAGACGCTCGCCTTCCTCAAGGACGAGCCGCCCGTCATCATCGACTGGCTGCCGTGGAATCACACCTTCGGCGGCAACCACAATATCGGCCTGACGCTCTACAACGGCGGCTCGATGTATCTGGACGCGGGCAAGCCGGTGCCCGGCGGCATCGAGGAGACCGTGCGCAATCTCCAGGAGATTTCGCCGACGGTCTATTTCAACGTGCCGAAGGGCTATGAATCGCTGCTGCCTTACCTGCGCGACGACCAAGGCCTGCGCGCAAAATTCTTCGACCGGCTGCATGCGATGTTCTTCTCGGGCGCGGCGCTGTCGCCGTTCGTCTGGGACAGCCTCGACGAGCTCGCGGTGAAGGAAAAAGGCTATCGCGTGCCGATGCTGACCGGCCTTGGCGCGACCGAGACCGCGCCGTTCTTCATGTCGGTCAATCCGCGCACCAGCCGCTCCGGCCATGTCGGCTTGCCCGTCTCCGGCAACGACGCCAAGCTCGTTCCGAACAACGGCAAGCTCGAGGTGCGCGCCAAGGGGCCGAACGTGATGCCCGGCTACTGGCGCCAGCCGGACATCACCGCAAAATCCTTCGACGAGGAAGGATTCTACAAGATGGGCGACGCGCTGAAGCCGTCCGACCCCGACGATTTCAACGCCGGCTTCGATTTCGACGGCCGCGTCAGCGAGGACTTCAAGCTCGCCAGCGGCACCTGGGTCAGCGTCGGCCCGCTGCGCGCGCGCCTCACCGCTGCCTGCGCGCCGCTGGTGCGCGACGTCGTCATCGCCGGCATCAACCGCGACGAGGTCTCCGCGCTGGTCGTGCTCGACCTCGACGGCTGCCGCCTCATCAACCCGACGCTGCCGGCGGACGATCTCGTCGTCGCCACGCGCGACCGGCTGGTGCGCGAGGCCTTCCGCGAGCGCCTGACCCGCTTCCTCGGCCAAGCCACGGGCTCCTCGACCCGGATCACGCGCGCGATCCTGATGGATACGCCGCTATCGATCGACAAGGGGGAGGTCACCGACAAGGGCTCGATCAACCAGCGCGCGGTGCTGGAACATCGCACCGCATTGATCGACGAGCTCTACGCTGCCAATCCGTCGGACCGTGTGATATCGGTCGGCTAAGAAATCATCGCCAAAGGAGAACGCCATGTTGTTGAAGGATCAGGCAGCCATCGTCACCGGCGGCGCATCGGGACTGGGCGCGGCCACTGCACGGAAACTGGCGGCGCAGGGCGCCAAGGTCGCGGTCTGCGATCTCAATGCCAAGCTTGCGGAAACCGTTGCCGCCGAGATCAAGGGCGTGGCCGTGACCTGCGACGTCTCCGACGCCGCCTCGGCTGAAGCCGCGATCGCGCAGGCGACCAAGGCCCATGGCCCGGCCCGCGTGCTGGTCAACTGCGCCGGCATCGGCGTTGCGAAGCGCGTCGTCGGCCGCGACGGCCCGATGGCGCTCGCCGATTTCGACAAGGTGATCAAGGTCAACCTGATCGGCACCTTCAACATGCTGCGCCTTGCCGCGACCGAGATGTCCAAGCTCGAGCCGCAGGCAACCGGCGAGCGCGGCGTCATCATCAACACGGCCTCCGTCGCCGCCTATGACGGCCAGATCGGCCAGTCCGCCTATTCGGCCTCCAAGGGCGGCATCGTCGGCATGACGCTGCCGATCGCGCGCGAGCTCGCCCAGTTCGGCGTCCGCGTGCTGACGATTGCGCCCGGCCTGTTCCTGACGCCGCTGCTGGCCAACCTGCCGCAGGAAGCGCAGGACTCGCTCGCCGCCGCGATCCCCTTCCCGCGCCGGCTCGGCCAAGCCGACGAATTCGCCGCGCTTGCGCTGCACATGGTCGAGAACGCCTATTTGAACGGCGAAGTCGTGCGCCTCGACGGATCGCTCCGCATGGCGCCGAAATAAGGACGCGCGGCACATGTTCGTGAACCGGCGCGAGGTCCAGATCCAGTGGGGCGACTGCGACCCCGCGAACATCGTCTACTACCCGCGCTATTTCGCGATGTTCGACGATTCGACCTCGACGCTGTTCGAGGTCGCCGGCTTCTCCAAGCAGGACCTGGTCCGCAAATACGGCCTGGTGGGCATCCCCATGGTCGACACGCGGTCCAAGTTCTACATCCCCTCGACCTATGGCGACTGGATCACCATCGAGACGAAGATCGAAAGCATCAAGCGTTCGAGCTTCGAGGTGAAGCACAACGTCTACAAGGGCGAGGCGCTGGCCATCGAGGGGTTCGAGACCCGCGTGCTGGTCGGCCGCGATCCCGCCAACCCCGACAAGCTGAAATCAGCGCCGTTTCCCGCGGAAATGGTCGCCAAATTCACGGGAAGCTAAATCGCCGCATCACCAAAAGAGGGGGCTGAATTACCCCCCGATTTCTGCTTTCAAGGAAACACGTCAAGGGAGGAATAATAGATGAAGCGCTTTTACCTGACCGCCGCCATTACCGCGGCGACACTCGCCCTGCCGGCGCTGCCGGCATTGGCCCAGACCAGCGAAATCACCATCGGCATCACCACCACTACGACCGGCCCGGGCGCGGCCCTCGGCATTCCCGAGCGCAACGCGCTGGAATTCGTGCCGAAGGAGATCGGCGGCGTGCCGCTGAAGGTGATCGTGCTCGACGACGGCGGCGATCCCACCACCGCGACCACCAATGCCCGCCGCTTCGTCACCGAATCCAAGGCCGACATCATCATGGGCTCGGCTCTGACGCCGCCGACCATCGCGGTCTCCAACGTCGCCAACGAAGCCGGCATCCCGCATTTCGGTCTCGCCCCCTTCCCGATCACGCCGGAGCGCATGAAGTGGTCGGTGGCGATGCCGCAGCCGATTCCGATCGTCGGCAAGGTGCTGTACGACCACATGAAGTCCAAGGGCGTGAAGACCCTCGGCTATATCGGCTATTCCGACTCCTACGGCGACCTCTGGTTCAACGACCTCAAGGCGCAGGCCGTGCCGATGGGCATGACCATCGTCGACGAGGAGCGTTTCGCCCGTCCCGACACCTCGGTGACCGGTCAGGTGCTCAAGCTCGTCGCCGCCAATCCGGACGCGATCCTGGTCGGCGCCTCCGGCACCGCGGCCGCGCTGCCGCAGACCGAGCTGCGCGAGCGCGGCTATCAGGGCCTGATCTACCAGACCCACGGCGCAGCCAGCATGGATTTCATCCGCATCGCCGGCAAAGCGGCGGAAGGCGTGCTGATGGCCTCCGGTCCCGTCATGGACCCCGAGGACCAGCCGGACGAAGCCGCCACCAAGAAGCCGGGCCTCGCGCTGAACTCGGCCTATGAAGCCAAGTACGGCCCGAACAGCCGCAGCCAGTTCGCCGGCCACTCCTACGACGCCTTCGAGATCCTCAAGCGCATCATCCCGACCGCGCTGAAGACGGCCAAGCCGGGCACGCCGGAATTCCGCGAAGCGATCCGCCAGGCTCTCCTGTCCGAGAAGGAGCTGGCCGCGAGCCAGGGCGTCTACAACTTCACCGAAAAGGACCGCTACGGCCTCGACGAGCGCTCGCGCATCCTGCTCACCGTGAAGAACGGCAAGTACACGCTGGTGAAGTAAGGCGCGACGAAAGCTTTGAGACGACGAGAGCCGGCCCGATGGGCCGGCTCTTTTGTTTTAAGTGCCAACTCTCAGTCGTCATGCCCGGGCTTGTCCCGGGCATCCAGGTTCTTCGTGCAACGTGGCGAGACGTGGATGGCCGGGACAAGCCCGGCCATGACGACGTGGAGGCACGCCCGCCACACACTCGCAACAGAAGGGCGCTAAGCAGCCTGCCGCAGCGGGGTCCAGGCGAACTCCGGATAGTAATTGTCCATCATGCGATCGACATAGGCCGTGAGGTTCGGAAATCCCTCCGCCCGCTGCCGCAATCCCGACTCGAAGAACGGCGTCAGGATCCCTGCAAGCGCGCCGAAGGCGGTGGCATCGACGCCGCTGGGCTTGTTGCCCATCAAGTAGGCCTTGTCGCCGAGCTGCACCGAGAGCGCGAACAGCGAGCGCACCGCAAGATCGACGTCGTCATCGGGCGCATGGCGGCCGAGGCCGGAGAGCAGGTAGTTCTCGGCGACGCGGAATTGCGCATCCTCGCGCAGCTTCTCGCGGTTGTGCTCCGGCGCGCCGTCGAAGAAATGCGCGGGCCCCTTGGCGAAATTGACCGGATCGACCCAGCGCGCGCCGACCAGCGCCCAATAGACGTGATGCTCGATCATGCGCTCGAACGCCCAGGCCTGGGCCCGCTCAGCCAAGGAGAGGCCGGCGTCGAAATCGAAACCATAGCGGCGCTCGATATGGGCGCGGATGAAGGTGGAATCGGCCACCGCCTCGCCGCCATCGTCGATGAAGGGCAGCTGGCCCTTCGGGGATGCGGGCGGCATCGCGCGCTCCTTCCGGTAGGGCAGCCCGGCCATCTTGAGCTGCACCTCCGTCTTGGTGACGAAGGGACTGATTTCCGGCAGGCCGAAGCCGGTGCCAAAGCCGTAAAGCGTGATCATGCGAGCTCTCCTGAACCTGCGGGTTGACGGAACCTAGTGACGGGCTGCTGCCACCATGGTGGCAGCAGCCGTGATATCTTCTGCGAAACGGGCCCCCCGCCAGGCGCGGCCCATGACGTGGCGGACCAGCGCGTCCGCAGCCTGGGTCAGCGAGCGTGCCACCACGCTTGCGAGGGCAAATCGGAGGTCGACGGCCATGAGATCGAGCGAAACGAGACGACCGAGCGCCTGGGCGGACCACACCTGTGCCCGCAACACCGGAATTGCCGGGCCGAAATGGGTGGGAATGATCATGGACAAATCCTCTTCAGTCGATGTGTTGTCCCGGTATAGAACCCCCCTGCTGCCAACATCCTGTCAGCAGCCGCGCGCCGTTTCCTGAAACGCCCCCGATAAGAGAATTGTCATGAGACGCGCCGACCGGCTGTTTCAGATCATCCAGGTGCTCCGGCGCACGCGTAAGCCGCTGACGGCGGACGCGATTGCGGCTGAGCTCGAGACCTCGAAGCGCACGATCTATCGCGACATCGCAACGCTGATCGGCCAGCGCGTGCCGATCCGCGGTGAGGCCGGCATGGGCTACATCCTGGAAAAGGGCTTCGACCTGCCGCCTCTGATGCTGACACCCGACGAGATCGAGGCGGCGGTGCTGGGCGCGCAATGGGTTGCGGGCCACGCCGATTCGGCACTGGCGCGCGCGGCCGAGGATCTGATGGCCAAGATCGCCGACACCGTGCCCGAGCGCCTGCGCCCCTTCGTGCTGGAGCCGGCGAGCCGGGCGCGGCCGAGCTGGAACAGGGAGCCCGACCGCCTCGACATGGTGCGCACGCGCACCCAGATCCACGAAGGCAAGAAGATCATGCTGCGCTATCGCGACGAGCAGGGTCGCGCCAGCGAGCGCATGATCTGGCCAATCTCGGTCGGCTATCTCGAAGCGGTGCGCCTGCTCGCGGCCTGGTGCGAGCTGCGCAGCGACTTCCGCAGCTTCCGCACCGACCGCGTGGTGGAGGCGAGCTATCTCGACGAACGATATCCGGAGCGCCGCGACGTGCTGCGCGCAAGATGGCGGCAGAGCCTGGTCTGGGGCCCGCCCAAGGACACGTGAAAGGACACGTGACGACGATGGACGAGACATCCACCACCGACCTGTCGAGCTGCTGCCAGAGTTGCGGCGCGTGCTGCGGCTATTCGGAGAACTGGCCGCGCTTCTCGATCGAGAGCGACGAGGAGCTTGCGGCGATCCCCGAAGCGCTCGTCAACGCGCGGCAATCCGGCATGCGCTGCGAGGGCGATCGCTGCTCGGCGTTGCAGGGAGAGATCGGAAAGATGACGGCCTGCGGCATCTATGAGGTGCGGCCGGAGGTGTGCCGCACATGCATGCCGGGCGATGCCGAATGCGCGATGGCACGGCGGAAGTTTGGACTGCCGGTGATCGAGGCCGCTTAGGCGGGAACGGCTTCGCCGATCTCGTCGTCGAGCTCGTCATCGAGCGGAGCCAGCACCGAGAGCGGCTTGGTCGACAGCGTGATCGGCTTGCGGCCTCCCGACGCCGACGGCGACGATTTGGTCGAGCTCTCGCGCGACAGCGCGTAGAGCGTCGAGCCGACACGGCCGCCGTTCTCGATCAGGTCGCGCTCGCTGCAGCTCGCTGCGATCGCGACCGCCAGCGAATGCAGATGGCTGCGGCGATAGCAGAACAACGCCAGGCGGGCGCGCGCCTCAGGGGAAACACTCTCAACCAACCTCGGCAGTCCGCTCTCGCTGGCGCGATACATCTCGCCAAGGAGCTCGTCACGAACCGGGCAGAAATCGCTTTCAAAAGCGTCACGGCTTGAAAACATTGCAGTTCTCCCTCGTGTGCGGAAGATGCAGCGCAATTCTCTAACGAAAGGTTAACCACGCTGCCCGGTAGTCACCCGGGGTCCTTGCCCGTGGGCGGCGAATCAGAGGGCGGCCCGCGCCATGGCCGGGCTTGTCCCGACCATTCACGTCCGGCGATGCGGGCACGAAGAACGTGGATGCCCGGGACAAGCCCGTGCATGACGACCTTTTGTGCTGATAGCGATTGCCTCCATCCGGAGGCCGATGAAGCCGGCCTCAGTTCGCCGCCATGAAGATGGAGAGGCCGAAGCCGGTCAGGTGATGCAGCGCCTGGTCGACGCCGATCAGGGTCCAGAACCAGGGATGCGCGAGGTCGATGCCGAAATTGGCGGAGACGAATCCCTTGGCCCGATCGATCGTGATGTGGATCATGAAATCGATGAACGCCACGAACCAGAATTTCGGCGCGACGATCACGATCAGCGGCAGCGCGACCGCAAGGTGAACCAGGCAATGCACCAGCAGCGGCAGAGCCCAGCCGTGCTTCTGGTCCTTGCCATGCGCCATCCAGGCGGTCTGCAGGACGAAATCGGCGATGATGTGCTTGAAGGTGAGCAGCAGCATCCAGCCAATGAGCGCTTCAACCGGAACCGCCGATGACATGGGTGGAAACGACAAAGCTGACGCCCTCATTGACGTGACAAGAAAGATTGGAGCGTTCAGCGCAACTTCTTCTTGGACCGGTCAAATCGCCGGGACGCGTAATTTATGACATCTCCCGCGACGGAATGCAGCCGGGGGGAACCGGAAAATCGCCAAGTGTGGCTAACTGGTGATAGGATGACCAATCGCCGCGCAGCACCGAGTAAGGTTACCTCCGGCTCGAAATTTGCATTCCAGTGCCGGCGCGCTATCATCGTCGGCAGAGAATATCGTTCTTTTTTCAGGCGTTTACGAATTACAGGGCGTTTGCCGCGATCGCACCAGCGAGCGGCCCCCACCCAAGAATAAGGCCAAGAGTGCTGCCATGAGTGCCGAGGGCCCCAGTTCATCGCAGGCCGAGCCGCCGCCGCGGCGGCCCAAGGTGATCAAGACAAACCAGCAACAGGTCCTGCTGTACGTCGTGCTGACCCTGCTGCTGTCGCTTGCCACCGTCTGGGGCGGCCGCGCCATGCTGCACAATTCGGAGACGCTGACCTTCGCCGTCGGCGCTCCCAACAGCGACGAGGCGCTGTTCGCGGCCAAGCTCGCCGCGCTGCTGAAGAGCAACGCCTCGCGCTTCCGGATCAAGATCGTCAACAACGGCGACAATGCCAAGGCGCTCGCACTGTTCGACCGCCGGCAGGCCGACCTCGCCGTGCTGCGCACCGACGCCAAGGTGCCGCTGCGCGCGCGCACGCTCGCGATCCTCGAGCACGATCTCGTGCTGCTGCTCGGTCCCGGCAACAAGAAGATCAAGTCGCTCGCCGAGCTGAAGAAGAAGAAGGTCGCCGTGCTCGCCGAGAGCGATTCCTCGCTGGCTTTCGTCCGCGGCATCCTCGACATTCCCGACGGCCCCGACGCAGCGAAGATCCAGATGGCGCCGCAGGGCGTAACGCTCGACAAGCTGTTTGCGCCGGCCAACGGCTTCGCTGCCGTGATCGCCGTCGTCCACGCCTCGAAAGCGATTCGGGACAAGGGCTATGAGCAGGCCGCCAGGCGCGGCGGCTTCACGCTCAACGCCATCGACGAGGTCAAGGCGCTGGCCCGCAAATTCCCCGGCATTTCCGACGAGACGCTGACGGCAGGAACGCTGGCGGCCTCGCCTCAAATTCCCGACGATGATCTCGAGACGATCGGGCTCGAATGGCTGCTGGTCGCCCAATCCAGGATGTCGTTGACCACGGCGGGCGAGCTGGCGCGCACTATCTACGAGAACAAGGCCGCCCTCGGGCTCGACAGCGGCTTCGCCAGCCGAATCGAGCCGGCTTCCGTCGAGAAGGACGCCTTCGTGATGGCGCATCAGGGCGCGGCCGATTACATCAACGACGACACCAAGTCGTTCATGGATAAGTACAGCGACATGATGTATCTGGGCGCCGCCGCGCTCAGCGTCATCGGCTCCATCTTCGCCGCCATCTACGCCAAGATCACCCGCATCGCGCCGGAGAAGGCCAGCGAGCTCTCCACCGCCATCCTCGACATCGGCGAGCGCATCGAGCACGCCCATTCGCTCGACCAGCTGGAGTGCCTGCAGGACGAGCTGGAGGGCATCCTGCGGGGCGCCGTCATCGGCCTCAGGGACGGCACGATCAGTACCGACGGGCTCGACACCTTCAAGCTCGGCTACGAATTCGTCCGTGACGAGATCGGCATGCGCCGCGACTACCTGAAGCGCCACGCCGGCGAAGCCGAGAAGGCCGCCCGCGACGCCACCGCACCGCAGCACGACGACAGCAATGTCGTGGTGGTGAAAACCGCGCAGAGCGCCTGATCGCAGCGCTGCCCCGAGCGTGGTCGGGAGTATTCTCCTAGCCACCATCCTTCGAGACGCCCGCCTTTGGCGGGCCCTCAGGATGAGGCGGAGTGTGTGGCTGCAATTTGCGGGCTCCGGTGTCGCTTAGCCTATCCTGGGGAGACCGCTGGAAGCGGTCGTCTCGAAGGATGGGGCGTGCGCGCAGACCGTCGCCAGGCCGGCAAATGCCGACCCGCGCCCCGCCGATGGCCGGTCCCGCTGGAACCGGTCCGGCCCGCAACCGTTGGCTTCCCGATACAACCGGAGAACGCGCCCATGCGTACACTCCTCATGATCTTCCTCCTGGGAATGCTGGCAGCAGTGGGCTATTTCGCTTATTCCGCGATGGCGGTCGAAGGCGAGCCGATCCCGACGGAAGGCTATGTGGCCCTCGCGCTTGGGGCTGCTTTCTCCGTCGTTGTCGGGATCGGGCTGATGATCCTGCTGTTCTTCAGCAGCCGCCGCGGCTACGACGAGCCGCCGCATTTCCGATAGCGGCTCAGCCCACCGATTTGACGATGCTGCAGTGCGCGCGGCCGTCGTTGACGGCCCCGGCGCGGGCAGGCACTTTGGCGCCGCGCTCCCAGCCGGGACCGCAACAGCCAAGACCGAGCCGCCTTCCCGCATGTCCACGCCGCTGATCTCCGCTCTGGCCCAGTTCGTGGCCGCCACGGCCGGCCGCAACATGACCAAGGCGGCCTATGTAGCGGTCGGCGTCGGCGTGCTCAGCATGGTGCTGCTGACGGTGAACCCGGCCTATGAGGATACGCACCGCTGGGTCGATGTCCTGCTGTGGGCCTGCCTCGTCTATTTCGTGTTCGAATGGCTGGTCCGGCTGCGCCACATGGCGCGAACGGGGCGCCTTGCGCTCTACGTGACGTCTTCCGCCGGCATCGTCGACGCGATCGGGGCACTGGCCGTGCCGGTCGCGCTGATCCTCGGCGTCGAGCCGAAGACCGCCTGGCTGCTCAGCGTGCTCTGGGTTCTGAAGGTGGTGCCGGGCATTCCGGGCCTGCGGCAGCTTCGCCGCGTGCTGGTGCTGGAATCGGGTCCGCTCGTCAGCGTGCTCGTGATCTTCCTGATGGTGGTCTTCCTCGCCTCCGTCGCCGAATATTTCCTGGAGCGGGACGTGCAGCCGCAGACCTTCGGCAGCGTCCCGGCCGCGCTGTGGTGGGCGGTGGTGACGCTGACGACGACAGGCTATGGCGACGTCGTGCCTGTTACCCCGCTGGGGCGGATGGTGGCGGCGCTGGTGATGATCTCCGGCCTCGGCGTATTCGGCCTCTGGACCGGTATCCTGGCGACGGGTTTTGCCGCGGAGACGCGGCGCGACAATTTCCTCAGGACCTGGGAAGCTGTCAGCAAGGTGCCGTTCTTCGCGGCGCTCGGACCCGCCGCCATTGCCGACGTCACCCACATGTTGCGCACCATGGAGCTGCCGGCGCGCACCATGATCATCCGCAAGGGTGCGCAGGGCGACTGCATGTATTTCATTGCCGCCGGCGAGGTCGAGGTCGACCTGCCCGGCAAGAAGGTGCAGCTCGGCGAAGGCGCCTTCTTCGGCGAGATGGCGCTGCTCGGCAACAACAAGCGCGGCGCCAACGTCTCGACCACCAAGGTGTCGCGCCTGCTGGTGCTCGATCTCGTCGATTTCCGCGTGCTGATGGCGCGGCATCCCGACCTTGCCGAAACCATCGATGCGGAAGCCAGGCGCCGCACGCTCGAAAACAAGTAAAAGGAGACAAGAATGTCGGAGACAGCCGACGCGGCCACCGGCCCCCAGCTCGAAATCACGGGCGCTCGCGCCACCATCCGCCTCAACCGGCCGAAGCATCTCAACAGGCTCCAGGCCGAGGATCTCGGCGAGCTCCTGAGACTGTTCGACGCCGTCGAGGCCGATCCCGCCATCCGCGTGCTGGTGCTGACCGGCACCGGCCGCGCTTTCTCCGCCGGCTACGACCTCAATTCGGTCGCCGAGCGCGCGGTGAGCGCGAGCGAGCAGCAGAGCGCGGGCTCGGCCTTCGAGGTCGTCGTCAATCGCCTCGAGGATCTGGGCGTGCCGACGATCTGCCGGCTCAACGGCGGCGTCTATGGCGGCTCGACCGATCTCGCGCTCGCCTGTGATTTCCGCATCGGCGTCGACACCGCCGAGATGTTCATGCCGGCGGCGCGGCTCGGGCTGCATTACTACCGGAGCGGCATCAAGCGCTACGTGACGCGGCTCGGCCTCGACAATGCGAAACGGCTGTTCCTGACGGCGCAGAAGATCAGCGCGCCGGAGATGCTGCGGATCGGCTATCTCACCGCCATGGTGCCGGAAGAGACGCTCGACGAGGAGGTCGACAGGCTCGCGAGTGTCCTCGCCGGCAACGCGCCGCAGGCCATGCGCGGCATGAAGCGCGCGATCAACGAATTCGCACGCGGCGAGCTCGACGAAGCGGCTGCCGACCAGCGCCACCGCGACAGCATGCGCGGCGACGAGATCAAGGAAGGCATCAAGGCGTTCGCGGAGAAACGGGCGCCAAAATTCTGATCACGCCCGCTTCGACCGCATCGCGCGCACCTGCGTGAGCTTGGGATCGCGGACCAACGCCTCGTAGCGTTTGCTGTCGACGGCGTAGATCGCGATCCGGCCCTCACTATCGGCATGAACGCCCCAGCCGAAGCGCTTGCCCAGACTCGACGCCCTCATGCACGCCTGCCCCCGCGAGAAGAACGCCTCGCGGGCCGCACGCTTCGCCGTTTTCGTCGCCTTCACATCGAGCTCGCGTCCCGGCGCAGAGGTCGCGAAGATCACGTCGTCGGACGTGTATTTGTAGGGTGCCCTGGCGATCATCCCGTATTGCAGGCACGCGACCGTGGGCTTTCCCCCGCGCAGCGGCGGCTCCTCGCCGGTCCGCGCGGGACAGTCTTCGGCAACCCGGATGAAGGTGTTGAAGCAGTTGGTCGTGTGCATCGGCTTCGTCATCTACACCCCCGGATCATTCAACCACCCGCAGCCTTGGCATGCTGCGCCGCCATCTCATCGTCGGCGGCATTGATGCGCTGGAACGCCGGGCGCGCGGTCATGCGCTCGGCATAGCGGACGAACACGTCCTTTTTCGGCACGATGCCGAACATCATGGTCCAGCTGAACGCGACGCCCCACAACACGTCCGCGGCCGTCATGCGCTCGCCGAGCAGGTAGGGGCCCCTCGACAATTGTGCTTCCAGCGCACCTAGCATCGTATCGTAATCCGCATATGGCGATTGCGTGATCGGCGCCGGCTCGCGCTGCATGAACTTGTCGATCATGGCCGGCTCGAACGAGGCGCCGTAATAGGCGATCCAGCGCAAATAAGGGCCGCGCAGCGGATCGTTCAGCGCAGGCGTCAGCCCGGCCTGCGGAAACAGGTCAGCCAGGTAAATGGTGATCGCGACCTGCTCGGTCACGAGCTCTCCGCGATGGTGGATCGCCGGCACCTTGCCGAGCGGATTGACGGCGAGATAGGCGGCCTGGCGCTGCTCGCCGGCCTTCATGTTGAGGACGTGGAGATCGTAAGGCGCCCCCAGTTCCTCCAGCAGCACCCGCGTGCCGGTGGCGCGGCTTTGCGGCGAATAATACAGGGTGATGCGGTTCGGATCGGTCATGGCGGGTCTCCATCTGGCCAACAGGCGATGGCGCTTGTAACGGACCATACCTGACATCCTGTGTCAGGTATGGTTTAAGGGATCATGCGCGCGAGCCGGATGCTGTCGATCCTCACCACCCTCCAGGCCAGGGGGCAGGTCACCGCGCCCGAGCTCGCGGAAGCCTGCGAGGTCTCGGTGCGCACGATCTATCGCGACATCGACGCGCTGGCGGCCTCGGGCGTCCCTGTTTATGCCGATCGCGGCGCGGAGGGCGGCTATCGCCTGCTCGACGGCTATCGCGTCCGGCTCAACGGCCTGTCGCAGAGCGAAGCCGGCGCGCTGTTCCTGGCGGGTCTCCCGGGCCCTGCGGCGGCGCTCGGGCTGGATGCGGCGATGATCGCCGCGCAGAACAAGCTGATGGCCGCCCTGCCTGCGAATCTGCGCGAGGATGCCGGCCGCATGCAGGAGCGCTTTCACCTGGACGCGCCGGGCTGGTTCGGCGAGGCGGAGGAGCCGGTGCATCTGCGCGCCATCGCCGGCGCGGCCCTGCGCGGGACATTGATTAAGATCCGCTACCAGAGCTGGCGCTCGGAGAAGCAGCGCCGCGTCGCCCCGCTCGGGCTCGTATTGAAAGGCGGCAGCTGGTACCTCGCCGGACAAGTCGATAGCAGCGTGCGCACCTATCGCGTCGCGCGCGTGCTCGACTGTACTGCGCTCGACGATCCCTTCGATCGTCCCGCCGATTTCGATCTCGCCGCCTATTGGCAGGCCGCGACACTTCGCCTCGAAGCCGAGATGCATCCCAATGTCGCGGTCGTGCGGCTGTCGCCGTTCGGCGTCAAGCTGCTCGGCGCATTGAGCCAGCCTTACGTCAAGGCGCGCACCGAGATCGAAGAGACCGCCGATGCCGACGGCTGGCGCATCGCGCGGGTGCCGACCGGCAAGACTTCATGGCACGCCGCGGCCGAATTGCTGCGGCTCGGCCCCGAGGCGGAAGTTCTGGAGCCCGCCGATCTCCGCGAGAAGATGGCCGAGATGACGCAGGCGATGGCCGCGCGCTATGGCGCGGCGCAGAAAGCCTGACCACGGCGCACCTCGCCGCAGCCGACGAAACAATCCTGAAACACGATTCTCGGTCAGCGCCATGAACGCATTCGCGTCTCGTGCCGACGGAGATGCAGGGACACAACAACGGCCTCGCGCCAACTGGAGAATGAAAATGTTTCGTAAGCTTGCTCTTGGTCTGATCGCTGCCGGCTCGCTCGGCGCTGCTGCTCTCGCGCCCACCGCCGCTTCGGCTCACGGCTTCCATCACTGGGGTCATGGCTGGGGCCCGGGCTATGGCTTTGGCGGCATCTACGTCAACACCGGCGTCAGCAACTGCTACCAGGAGCGCGTCGTCCAGACCCGCCACGGCCTGCGCGTCCGCGTCGTGAATGTCTGCGCCTACGGGATCTACTGATACCTCGCTATCACGACAAAGCTCCGGTCGCATCGCGGCCGGAGTTTTGCGTTTGGCTAGCTCCCCTGCCGCTGCCGGCGAAACCAGGCCCAGGTCTCGCCCGTCGTCCTGATATAGCCGCGGCCGCGATAGACGATCTCGCCGTCGACGATCGCGTTCAGCTTCGGCAGCGCGTGAAACGGAATCGACGGATAGGCGTGGTGCTCGACATGGAAGGGCATGTTCCACGCAAACCATTTCACGACGGTGCCGGTATAGGTCGTGCGGGTGTTCTCGAACGCGCTGCGGGTGCGGTCGCAGCCGGTGTGCTCGGCATAGAGATAAGGCCGCAGGAAGAACTGCCCGATGACCAGCGGCACGATCCAGACCCAGAGCAGCAGCGCGGAGGAGAACCACAGCGAGAGTGCGAGCAGCAGCGCGTAGAGCGCGACATAGGCGCGCGCCTCGGCCACGATGGTGCCGCGCTTGCCCTCGGGAATCCAGGGCACGACGACCTTGCCGGTGACGGCATGGCCGAGCATCAGCCGCAGACGCCCGGCGACCTGGAGCAGGCCGCTATAGGCCATCGCGAGCTGGGTATCGGAGGCCGGCTTCACGCCGACGATCAGCTCCGGGTCCTTCTCGGGATCCTGGGTGTAGCGGTGATGGTCCCAGTGGAACAGGCAGTAATATTCGTAGGGCAATCCGATGATGAAGGCCGAGAGATAGCCGACGGCGAGATTGAGGCCGCGGCTTCTGAACGCGGTCTTGTGCGCGGTCTCGTGCACCGCCATGAACAGGAAGGCGACGAGATAACCCTGCACCGCCATCAGCGGCAGCGCCCATAGCACGCCATGGCGCGACGTCCAGATCAATGCGCCGACCAGGACGATCATGCCGTAGTGACCGAGGCTCTGCACCGCGCCGCGCAAATTCGAGCGCACCGACAATTCGCGCAGCATCGCCGGGCTCAGCGGTTTCAAGCGATGGCCGGGCTCTGAAACGGTCGCGTCAGTCATGATCGGACACCTGCATTACTTGCCAAGGAGCGCCGCGACCTCGGCCCTGAGAAAGGCCTGGTCGCGCGGATTGTTGACGGGATTGCCGGCGCGGTGGCCGTGTTGCGACGGGATCGGGTGCAGCACGGCGGATCTGGCGTTGACCAGCTTGGGGAGTTCGTCCTCATTATCGCGGACGTCGAAATAACGATCGGTCGCGCCGGGCATCAGCAGCATATGCGCCGTGATCGCCGCGAGCGCGCGGTCGAGATCGCCGCCGAAGGCCGCGCAGGCGCTGATGTTGCCGCGCTGCCAGATGTCGGCCTGCGCCAGAAGATCGTTGGCGTCGCGGCGGGCGAAGGTCGTATCCCAGTTGCGGACGAGATAGTCCTCGAGCGAGGTGAAGCCGGCCTCGCGCCAGAGCTCGTCGCGGTAGAAGCCGTGCGACATCGCCCAACCGGCATAGACGCGCCCCATGGCGCGGTAGCCGGCCGTGGGCTTCTCGACGAAGCGCCCGTCACGGAAGGCGGGATCGCCCGACAGCGCCGCCTTCACGCTTTCGAGAAACACGTGATTGTAGGGCGCGCAGCGCGCACTGCCGCAGACCACCGCAGCGCGTTCAACCATGTCAGGATGCAGCGCCGCCCAGTGATAGGTCTGCATGCCGCCCATCGACCAGCCATAGACCAGCGCCAGCTTCTTGATACCGAAGCGCTCGGTCAGCAGCCGGTGCTGGACCGCGATCGCGTCGTGATAGCTGACGAGCGGGAACGGCCCGTCGCCGGAATTCGACGGCGAGGAGGACAGGCCGTTGCCGAACAGGTTCGGGATGACGATGAAATAGCGCGTGGGGTCGAGCACGCCGTCTGGGCCGATCAGCCATTCGGTGTCGAAATGCTGCGCGCTGAACGAGGTCGGATAGAGGATGACGTTGTCCTTGGCTGCGCTCAGCGTGCCATAGGTCTTGTAGGCGAGCTTCATCGCCGGGAAGACGGCGCTTGACTGAAGCGTCACGTCGCCCGCCTCGAAGATCTCGTAGTCGCGCTGCCCGGTCATGCGTCCAACTCCCGCTCACGCGGCCGCAATATGCGTCCGCCGCAACAACGATGCATCGTTCATGCCGGACCGGCAACGCATCGTTGCGCCGCCGCTAATAACTGTACTTATAGTACATTTATTAGATCAGGGCAACGGGATTCTGATAGCCGTCGCGGCTCAGGCGATGGCCGCGATATATCGTTGCACGGACGCTGCGAATGCGGCCTTGGCGCCGCCGGCGATGTTACGTCCCCACCAGGCACCGTAGATGCGATCGAAGGCGAGCGGCTCGACGGCGGCAGCGATCCGCCGCACCGCGGCTGCATTGAGCGGCATGTAATTCGGATAGGAGTACATGAAGCTGACGAAGCGGCGGTCCATCGTCACCTGCGCGATGTCGCCGGTGAGCAGCGCGCCCCTGCCCTCCGCACCGCTCGCCCAGTGCAGCATGGTGGCGCCGGCGAAATGACCGCCGGTGCGCAGCAGCAGCACATTATCGGAGATGCGGTGCTGATCGCCGCTCCAGTGCACGATCGACGCATGCGGCCGCGTTACCCACTGGCGGTCATCCGCGTGCAGATAGACAGGCACACCGCCGAACGCTTCGCTCCAGTCGGCCAGCGCGCCATAATAATGCGGATGCGAGATCGCGATCGCCTTGAGGCCACCGAGCGCGCGGACATGCGCGATCGCCTCCGGCGTCGCCAGTGGAATGCAGTCCCACATCACGTATCCCCCGTCCGCGGGGACCAGCAGTGCGCGCTGGGCGATGGCAAAGCTCGGCTCGAGCGCGATGCCGGTGAGGCCGAGATCGTCGCGCCAGACGAGGCGATGGCCGTCGGCCAGTTCGTCCCGCGTGAGGAAAGACTGCCCGTTCCAGTTCACATATTGCCGCTCGTCCTCGCAGATCGGACACGAGGCAGGCGGTTTTCCGCTGTCGGGGAATTGCGCGCCGCAGGTTTCGCAGGTCCAGAGAGGCATGGCTGTGATCCGGAAAGGAGAGTGGGACACAGATGAGGTGACATCGCAGCTCTCCAACCGCAAGGACGGAGGAACCAAGGCGATGAGCACAAGTTACTTTCCGGTCCGCTCCGGCACCAGTCGCCGGTCATGTCAGCCCGTCTTGTCAGCCCTGCTTGCGCAAGACCACTTCTGCCGGCCGTCGCTCAGCGTCTCGATGACATCGCGCTCCCCTTCCCGCATCTGGCCCCTCTACGCCGTCAACTTCTTCATGGCCGACATGCAGTCGGGAATCGGGCCGTTCGTCGGCGTGTTCCTGCAGGAACGCGGCTGGGCCACCGGATTGATCGGCACCGCGCTGACGATCGGCAATGTCGCGGGCATGCTGGTGACCACGCCGATCGGCGGCTTCATCGATTCCAGCCGCAACAAGCGGCTGTGGGTGGTCATCCCCGGCATCTGCGTGGTACTTGCGTCCGCGATCATCCTGATCTCGCAGAATTTCTGGGCGGTGACGTTCTCGCAAGTGGCGCAATCGCTGGCGAGTGCCGCCATCGTGCCGGCGGTCACAGGCATCACGCTCGGCATCGCCAAGCAGAAGGGCTTCAATGCGCTGAACGGGCGCAACCAGGCCTTCAACCATGCCGGCAACATGGTCGGTGCGGCGTTGTCGGGCTATCTCGGCTACAAGTTCGGCTACGTCGCCGTGTTCGTGTTGGCGGCCGTGTTCGGCGCCATCGCGATCGCCTGCGTCATGATGATCCCCGCCAATTCCATTGACGATCGTCAGGCCCGCGGCAGCAAGGAGGACGAGAGCAAGAATCCGCCGGATACGATGACCGTCCTGCTCAAGCACAAGCCGCTCCTGGTGCTGGCGCTTGCGCTTGCCATCTTCCATCTCGGCAATGCGGCGATCGTACCGCTCTATGGGCTCGCGGCCGTTGCGGAGGGGCAGGCCAATGGACCGAGCTTCGTCGCCACCACCGTCGTCATTGCTCAGGGCGTCATGGTGGTGACCTCGCTGATCGCGATGAAGGCCGCGAGCAAGCGCAATTACTGGCCTGTGATCCTGGTCTCCTTCATGTTCCTGCCCATTCGCGGCGTGCTCGCCTTCTTCGTCACGGGGTGGTGGGGCGTCGTGCCCATGCAGGTGCTCGACGGCATCGGCACGGGACTGCAGACGGTCGCCGTGCCCGGCATGGTTGCGCGTTCGCTCGACGGCAGCGGCCGCATCAATCTCGGCCAGGGCGCCGTGATCACGGTGCAGGGCGTCGGCGCGAGCCTCAGTCCTGCGCTCGGCGGCTGGATCGCGCAATGGATCGGCTACGGCCCGACCTTCCTGCTGCTCGGCAGCTTCGGCCTCGCGTCGATCGCGCTGTGGCTGGCCTTCGGAGCGGCGGTGAAGAAGTATTGAGCTTCACCGCCTCCGCCGCCGTCATGGCGCAAATTGCCGGTTCAGACCGATCCTGAAGGTATGAAGCTCGATGTCGCTGGCCGGCATGCTGGTCGCGGGGATCGACAGAGAGAGCTGGCGGCCGAGGTTGAGGTAGAGATACTCCGCCTTGAGCGACCAGCGCGGCGCGAATGACCATTCGCCGCCGCCGCCGACCGCATAGCCGATATTGTAGCCGCTTGCCGAGGCATGACCGTTCAGTACGCCGGGAAAACCGGGCATCGGAAAATTGTTGGTCAATCTGAGATGAGTGCTGTCGAGGCTTGCCTTGACATGCGCCCAGGCGAGACCGCCCGTCGCATAGAGCAGCCAATTGTTGCTGGCATAGCCCAGGCGGCCGCGCAGCGTGCCGAGATAGTCGATATCCTGCGTCACGGTTACAGTCCCGGTGTAATTGTCGAAATCGCCGACCAGGAAAACGGGACGGAATGCATAGGAGCCTGACGCCCGCCCGCCGATCCCGGCGGCGCTGACGTCGGCTTCGACACCCACGACCATATGGCCAGCCTGCCAGTTGTAGCCGGCCTGCAATCCGCCCAGCCAGCCGGACTGATCGACACCCAGCGTGAACGGCGCTGACGCGGTCGAGGTCAGGTTGTTCACGCCGGGAAACAGCGCCGGCAGCGCACCGGGATCGACCCGCGCCGAATTCCCGTCGCCAGTGCCGTAACCGGCATGAACGCCGGCATAGAATCCGGTCCAGCTGAACACGGGCAGCGGCGCAGGCGACGCTTTCAGCGCGATGTCGGCGGCGGTTGCCTCGGTGGCGCACAACGCAGCCAGGCCAAGCGCCAGAGCAGCCGGCAGCAGATCGCTCCCACGAGATGTCATCGAATCATTCCCTTCCAATCGTCCGTCATTGCGCTGGCGACGATAGGCGGGTTGCGATCCCTGTTCGTGGAGAGGCGCGAAGCAGCGCATGGACTGACATGAAAGACAGCAACAACGGCGCCGCGTGTTGCGGTCGGGGCACACCGGCTGCGGCACCTGGTCGCGGTCTCGGAGCGTCATCGCGAGTGGCTTATCACGCAATTTCGCGCTTTTGCCGTTGCAGTGTACTGGCCCGACGATACAACCTGCCGCAAATTGCCAACACACTTGCACTTCCCGATCGATGATCCAGCCTCAACTCTCATTCGACGGCGACCCGAACGGCCCGGCCTATGAACGATGGCGCGAGCAGTTCTGCCGTCAGGTGGCGAACGTCGACTTCGTGCCGGTCGGTGACGGGCGTGTTCACCGGACCATCGCGCCGGCCATTCTGCCCCGCCTCAGACTCTCGGCCTCGTTCGGCACGCCGATGTCTTTCGTGTCGCTGGGGACGAACGACGAATTGGTGATTACGATGTCGCCGAATTCCGCACTCAGCGGGACCATGGGAAAGCGTCCGCTCGAGGTCGCTGCGGGCGACGTGACGATCGGCGATCCCTCGATCAAGGGCGCCTACATCACCCAGACGGGATACGGCAATTTCCAGACCGCGCTGCTGCCGCGCAAGGCGCTATTGCGCGCCTGCCCGAATGCGGAGGATCTGATTGCGCGGTCGATCCCCGGCGTCAATCCGATCACGTCGATGTTCCTGCGGTATTACGACCTCGCTCATGCGCATGCCGACAAGCTTGCGCCCGCGGAGCTCGATGCGGTCTCGCAGCATTTGTTCGACCTCTCGGTGCTGATGATCGGCGCGCGCGGCGATGTCGCCGAGGAGGCGCGGATGCGCGGCCTTGCCGCAGCGCGTTTCGAAGCCATCAAGGCCGACATTCTGGCGCAGCTCGACAGCGCCGCATTATCGCTGCCGGAGCTTGCGGCCGCGCACCGCATCAGTCCGCGCACGATCCAGCTGCTGTTCGAGAAGGCCGGCATCACCTATAGCGGCTTCGTGCTCGAGCAGCGGCTGCTGCGCGCCGAGCGGCTGCTTCGCAACCCGGGCCTGCGCTCGCGCAAGATCATCGAGATCGCGCACCTCGCCGGATTCCACGACGTCTCCTACTTCCATCGCGCGTTCCGCCGCCGCTTCGGAGCGACGCCCGACGATATCAGGAGAACGGCCGGCGAGGCCGGCTAGGGAAACTCGACGACGATCTTGCCGAAATGGCCGCCCTGCTGCATCAGCCTCAGCGCATCGGGCACGGCGTCGAAGCCGAACACGCGGTCGATCACCGGCCTCATCGCATTGCGGCCGATTGCGGCCGTCATGCCCTCGAACATGCGGCGGCTGCCGACGGAGAGGCCGATGACGTGCAGATTCTTGGCGAAAAGGCTCGGAATCGCGATCTGCTGCGAGAAGCCGGTGAGCACGCCGATCACCAGGATGGTGCCGCCCACCCGGGCAGCCTCGAGCGATTGCGCGAACGTGTCCTTGCCGCCGACCTCGACGACGTGGTCGACGCCGCCGCCGGTCCATTCGGCTGCCGCCTTGCCCCATTCCGGCACGGAACGATAATTGATGGTGTGGTCGGCGCCGAGCGCCCTGGCGCGTTCGAGCTTGTCGTCGCTCGACGACGTCACGATCACGCTGGCGCCGGCGAGTTTGGCGAATTGCAGCGCGAAAATCGACACACCGCCGGTGCCTTGCACCAGCACCGTGTCGCCGGGCTGAACGTTCGCTTCCTCGAACAGCGCGCGCCAGGCGGTGAGCCCGGCGCAGGGCAGCGTCGCAGCTTCAGGGAATGACAAATGCGAGGGAATGCGGCTGACGCCCTCGGCGTCGAGCACCATCACCTGCTGCAGCACGCCCGGCCGCGTGCCGCCGAGCGCATAACGGCGACTACTCGCCGAAACCTTCCCGTCAATCCAGGACTGGAAGAACATCGGACAGACGCGATCGCCGACCGCAACACGGCTCACGCCCTCACCGGCCGCGATCACCTCGCCCGCCCCGTCCGAGAACGGGATCAGCGGCAATCTGGTGACGCCGCCCTTACCCTGGATCGTGAGCAGGTCGCGATAGTTGAGCGATGCCGCCTTCATCCGCACCGCGACCTGGCCCGGACCAGGCGCCGGCTCCGGCAGCTCGGCCAGCTCCATCCCCTCGATCGACCAGTCGCGCGCGACCTGCCAGGCTTTCATGGGACGCGCTCCGCCTCAGGTGCCAAAGCTCTTCTGGACCGCCTTGTCGAGCGTCTCGCCGCCGACGAAGCGCTGGCGCAGCTCGCGCTTGAGGAGCTTGCCGCTCGGATTCTTCGGCAAGGCATCCACGAAGATCACGCGCTTGGGCACCTTGAAATGCGCCATCTGACCGGCGCAGTGCTTGATGACGGCGTCCTCGTCGAGCGTCTCGCCGCTCTTGACCACGACGATCGCGGTGACCGCCTCGATCCAGCGCGGATCGGGCAGGCCGACGACGGCGACCTCGGAGACGGCGGGGATGCGGTAGACCATCTCTTCGACCTCGCGGCTCGCGACGTTCTCGCCGCCGGTCTTGATCATGTCCTTGACGCGGTCGACCACGGTGATGTGGCCTTCGTCATCGACGGTGGCGAGATCGCCAGAGTGAAACCAGCCGCCGCTGAACGCTGCCGCGGTCTTGACGGGGTCGTTGTAATAGCCGGAGAGCAGATGCGGCGAGCGGTGCACGATCTCGCCGACTTCGCCGACCTTGACGTCCTCCATCGCGGTGTTGACCACGCGCGTCTCGACGTTGAGCACGGGCTTGCCGGCCGAGCCGGCCTTGCGGAGCTGATCCTCGGGGCGCAGCACGGTCGCAAGCGGCGCGATCTCGGTCTGGCCGTAGAAATTCCAGAATTTGACGTTCGGCAGGCGGCGCTGCAGTTCGAGCAGGACTTCCACCGGCATGATCGAGGCGCCGTAATAGCCCTTCTGCAGGGTCGACAGATCGGTCTTGTCGAAATTCGGCGAGCGCAGCATCGCGATCCAGATCGTCGGCGGCGCGAAGAAGGACGTGATCTTGTGCGCCTGGATCAGCGCCAGGATGTTGTCGGCAGTCGGCTTGCCCGTGATGACGCCGGAAGCCCCGAGGTAAACTTGCGGTCCCAGGAACACATCGAGCTGGGCGCAGTGATAGAGCGGCAGCGCGTGCAGGAATTTGTCCTCGACGCTCATGCCGCCGTCGATGATGCAGCTGACATACTGCCACATCACGGCTTCATGGGTCAGCATCGCGCCCTTGGGCAGCGATTCAGTGCCGCTGGTATAGACGATCTGCGCGAGATCGCGGCTGTCGACCGACGCTTCGAGGAACGAGCCATCTGCATGAAGCAGATCGTCGAACGTGGTGAGGCCCGCGGGCGCGGATGCCGGATCCTCGCCCGGCAGCCAGATCATCTTCTCGACCGCGCAATCCCTGGCGCTTGCGGCCTTTGCCGGCTCGACGAAGTCGGGCCCGGTCGCGAGCAGCTTGGCGCCGGAGCTCTTGAGGATGAAGTTGATCTCGTCCGGATTGAGCATGAAGTTGATCGGCACCAGCACGGCGCCGATCCGCGCCAGTGCGAAGCGAAGCACGGCGAAGGCGTGCGAGTTGCGCGAGAGCACGGCGACGCGATCGCCCTTCTTGACGCCGAGGCCAAGCAGGCCGCGGCCGAGCCGATTGCAGATCGCGTCCATCTCGGCGAAGGTCCAGCTCACGCTGCCGCAGCTCACCGCAAGCTTGGCCGGCTCGCGCCCTGCGGAGCGGCGCAGGAGATCGCCGATCGAATGCTCGCGCGCTTTCGAGATGGTGGCTACGATGTCCCCGGTCATGTGTCCCTCCGTATGATGTCTTTATTGGTTGGATTTCTGGTCTGAAATCTTGCGTCTTCTTTTGCGCGCTATCTGCGCCGGGCCGCCTGTGCGTGCTCCATGTACATGTGCTCGACCGACCGATCGAGCGAGGCGATCTTCTCGAAGCCGCGCCGCCAGTCCTGCAAGTGCCGGCGGGTCCACAGCACGCCGGCCTCGCGGTCGCGGCGGCGGATCGCGTCGATCAGATGGCGATGCGCGGCGACGAGGCGCGGGCCGCCTTCGACGACGCCGGTCACGATCATCTCGGTGGTCGGATAGAACAGCTGCGCCGCCGGCTCGCGCGCGAGCTGGAGCACGCGGTTCTGCGAGGCCTTAGCGACCAGCACGTGGAATTCGGCATCACATTCGGCCAGCGCAGCGGGATCGCCGACCACGGCTTCGCTGCGCGAGAGATTGTCGGCGAGTTCGGCGACGTTCTCCTCGCTTGCCCGCTCCACCGCGCCCTCGATGCTGGCGACCTCCAATGTCATCGACGCCTCGTAGAGCTCGCGGAAAGTCACTTCATGCAGCACCAGAGCGCGGCTGAGGCGGCTCGCGAGCTTGCTGTAGCGCGGCAGGCAGGCATGCAGGCGGCGCGAGGAATCGCGGCGGATCAGCCCGCCCTCCTCCAGCACACGGATGCCTTCGCGAATGGTCGAGCGATTGACGCCGAACTGGCGCACCAGATCGTGCTCGGTGCCGATGGGGTCGCCCGGCTTGATCCGGCCGTTGACGATCTCGCGTTCGATGGCGTCGGCGACCTTCTGATAGGCCGGCGCGACATCGATCGGGCGGAAGAGCGGCGCAAGGGGCAAATTTTGGCTCCGATGGCGATTGTCCGACAAACTATAGGACCGAACCGGAAAGCGCGTCAAACTGCAGCATTCTTGCCGCGTCCGCCGCAAATTGACTCCTGCGGAACCGCACTCTAACTTTGTCGGACAAAGGGACAGAATAGTCCCGAACAAGAGGAAACGTATCCATGAGACCTATCGCAGCACTCGTGTCTGCGGCCGGCTTGCTGTCGGCTGCCCTGATCGTCCCCGCCTCCGCCCAGCAGACCCCGCTCAAGATCGGCGTGCTCTCCGACTTCTCGTCGGTCTATTCCGACATCGGCGGCCAGGGGAATGTCGAGGCCACCAGGATGGCCATCGACGATTTCGGCGGCCGGATGTTCGGCGAGCCGATCAGCATGGTCTCGGCCGACGTGCTCAACAAGCCCGACGTCGCCTCGACCATCGCCCGCAAATGGTGGGAGACCGAGGGCGTCGACATGATCATCGACCTGCCGACCTCGGCCACCGCGCTCGCGGTGATGGAGCTGTCGAAGCAGTACGAGAAGATCATGATCGTGACGGACGCGGCGAGCTCCGACATCACCGGCAAATCCTGCTCGCCCTACACCGCGCACTGGACTTACGACACTTATGCCAACGCCCACACCGTCGGCAGCGCCATCGTCAAGAACGGCGGCGACACCTGGTTCTTCCTTACCGCCGACTACGTGTTCGGCCATTCGGTCGAGCGCGACACCAGCGATGTCGTGAAGGCGGCGGGCGGCAAGGTGCTCGGCAGCGTCAAGCATCCGCTGAACACGGCGGACTTCTCGTCATTCCTGCTGCAGGCACAGGCTTCCAAGGCCAAGATCATCGGGCTCGCCAATGGCGGCGGCGACACCATCAACGCGATCAAGCAGGCCGGCGAGTTCGGCATCGTCGCCGGCGGCCAGAACCTCGCCGCGATCGTGATGTTCATCTCCGACGTGCACAGCCTGGGGCTGAAGCTCGCGCAGGGGCTGATCATCACCGAGGCTTATTACTGGGACCTCAACGACAAGACCCGCGCCTTCGGCAAGCGTTTCATGGAGCGCGTCAAGCGCATGCCGACGATGAACCAGGCCGCGACCTACAGCGCGACGCTGCATTACCTGAAGGCGGTGCAGGCGGCCGGCACCAAGGACACCAAGACCGTGATGGCCAAGATGCGCGAGCTGCCGGTGAAGGACGCCTTCACCGACAACGGCATCCTGCGCGAGGACGGCCGCATGGTGCACAGCATGTATCTGTTCCAGGTGAAGAAGCCCGAAGAATCGAAGGGGCCGTGGGATTACTATAAGCTGCTCGCCGAAGTCCCCGCCGACCAGGCGTTCCGTCCGCTGAAGGACGGCGGCTGCCCGCTGGTGAAATGAGGCGGCAGGCGCGCGAGGCTTTTGCCCGCGCGCCTGATGTCCTCGGGGGCCGCGCCTCAGAGCTTGTGCCCTTTCTGGCGCAGCGCCTCGAGCAGGCGCTGCTTCAAATCGTCGGCCGCCTTCTGGCTGACGTCCTGGCCGATCTGCGCGCTGGCCTGCGCCAGCGCATCGGACTTCTCCAGGAATTTGCGGCCCGCCGGCTGGGCATAGAAGGCTTCGATCTGGCGCAGCTCGTCCACCGTGAAGGTCTGCGCGTAGAGGGCGGCGACCTGGTCGATCATTCCGTTGAGAAACGGGGCGTAGATCTCGGCGCCGGGCGCCGTCATCGCATCGTAGTCGCGCTCGATCTCCGGCCTGTCCTGCGCGACGACCGGGCGTAGCTTGAGCAGGAGCTGCGGCAGCAATGCGCGGTACTGATCCGCGATCTTCAAGGTAACGACGAGCTTGCGCGCCGCGCTCATCGCCTCCGGCGACGGAGCCTGCGCCGAGGCGCCGCAGACCAGGAACAGGAGAGTGCCGGCGATCGTCAGCAAACGTCTGGACATGAATCTCTCCCTTGGACCTCTCCGGGACGATGCAGGGCCGGCGATCTTTCAATGCCCCGCCGGGGCGACGTTGGCGGTCGCGGCCGGCGCGCGTTCCAGGACGGGATCGGCCTCCTCGACCTCCGTCACCTTCACGAACAGGTTCGGCACGCGCTCGGCCCGCCCGAGCAGCCAGGCGGCGCCGATCATGATCGCGATGCCGACGACGGAGACGGCGAGCTGCTCCCAGAAGCCCTTGCTGTACTGCGTCAGGATCCAGTGCGCCGAGAACGACAGGAATACGCCGAGGCAGAAGATCGGCAGCGAATGCTGGCCGCAGACGATCACCGGGCGCAGCCAGGCCGCATGCAGCGCCCGCCATTTGCGCGAGATGAAATACGTCACCCAGATCGCCAGCGCCATGAAATGCGTGAAGCGCAGCATGTCGAGATCGGTCTTGTCGATCGGGTAGATCGCCTTGATCATCCATTTCGGGATCATCGCCTCGAGCGCCGGGACGTGCCAGGTCATCACGATCAGCAGCGCGAAAGCCAGCCACGCCGCCGCGAGCGTCATGACCGTCCGCGACCATATCCATTTCGCGATCGTCTCGATCTGGCCGATGCCGCACCAGGCCGCGAACACGAACATCAGCTGCCAGCAGAACGGGTTGAAGTACCAGTGGGTGCCAGGCGGATAGGACGCCACGTTCCAGTCGAACCAGCGCGACAGCGCGTAGAGCACGACGGAGCCGGCAAGCGTCAGGTTCGGCCGGCGCACCAGGCACCACACGATGAAGGGCGAGGCGAACACCAGCGTGATGTAGAGCGGCAGCACGTCGAGATTGACCGGCTTGTACTTCAGCACGATCGCCTGCCCGATCAGCTCGTCCGGATGCGACAGGAAGTTGAACACGTTGAACTCGTGCTCGTACATCGGATTGTCGAAGCGGCGCGCGGTGCGCGCGATCTGCGCGGTGAACAGCAGGAACAGCATGATGTGGGCGACGTACATCTCGGCCGCCCGCCGCCACAGCCGCTTGAGCGCGGCGAGAAACCAGCCGCCCGCGACGATCGGCCCGTAGATCCAGCCGACGAGGTAGCCGGAGATGAAGACGAAGAACTCGGCGGCGTCGCTGAAGCCGTAGTTGCGCAGCGTCAGCCAGGCCACGACGTCGTGCGGGATGTGGTCGAGGAAGATCATCCACAGCCCGATGCCGCGGAAGAGATCGAGCCGCAGGTCGCGCTCGACCGGTGCCAGGAGTGCCGACTGGTCTCGTGTGATCATGGCCCCGCCTCATCGGGTGGGCGTCGCGCCATGGCGGCGCCGGTAAAATGGAATGCTAAAAAATAAAGATCAAAAGTCACCTGGCCCCATGGCCAGCTGCCCGCCGAGCGTAGCCGACTGCTGTACCCGCGCAAGTGCCTTCATGTCTGCGACGGCACCGTCCGCCGCTGCGCCGTGCCGAAACGGGGCCGCTGCGACACAACTGCGAAAACAACCCCACGCACAGTAGAAGCGAAAAACTAAGCCATTGTTCTATCTAGCAAATCAGAAAGGCTCGTCGGGCGAAAAGCCGCAGCCTGACCTTCGGCACGAAGCGCGGATTGACGGAAGGATCAGGTGAGCTCGCCTCCGCTGGCCAGCACCTCGTTCAGCATCGCCGCGGCCTTGTGCTGGAGCGGCAGTGCGCCGCTGTCGGAGGCGATCGCGATACTGGCGCGCAGGGCGGCGAGGATCGCGGCCTTGTTGTCCTCGCCCGAAGCCGGCGTCGCCACGGCCTCGCCGAACAGCGCCTCGGCCTCGAGACCTGAAAACCCCTGCTGCCGCGCCGTGTTGCGGGCCTCGCGCAGCATGTTCTGCGCGGCCTGGACATCGCCGAGACGGTGGGTTGCGAGCGCAAGATAGATCGAGCTGCGCAGCACCGCCGAGGTATAGCCGACCGCCTTGGCCTCCTCGCGCGCCTCGGTCAGCATGCCGCGCGCCCGCTCGAACAGCCCTTGCTCGAGATAGGCAATGCCGAGATGGCAGGCCAGCACCGGCACGAACAGCCGGATGCCGTGCTTCTGCGTCAGGACGAAGCCGTCTTCGAGGATGGCGGCGGCCGCCGCCGGATCGTTGCGACCGAGCTTGAGCCAACCGCCGCTGTAGGCCGCGGCGACGCGATCATAGGGACGGCCGGTCTCTTCCGCGATCGCGACGGCCTGCTGCTGGAGCCGCTCGGCGAGATCGAGCTCGCCCGTGACGGTGAGGGCGATGCTGTCCATCATGCAGCAAAGCAGGAGCAGCGATCGCGGCGTCGTGCCGATCGGGGCACTTGGCGCCGAGCCCGCGAGATGGGCGCGGGCCGTGGCCAGCATCTTCTCGGCCTCCCGGTAGCGGCCGGCCAGAAAATACGCCTGTCCAAGTCCATATTGCGCGAGATTGCGCCAGCCGGGATTGCCCGAGCTTTCTGCCAGATGCACGACGTCTTCGCCGATCGCGACGGCTTCGAGCGGCGTTCCATAGAAGTTCTGCGCACCCGCCCGCACCGTCATGGCCGCGATCTTGCGTCCGATGTCGTTGATCGCATCGGCCCGCCGTTCGGCCTCGCTGCCGAGATCCATGGCTTCGGCGACGCGCCCCGAGCCCGAGAAGGCCAGGCGCGCTTCCATCCGGACGTCAATGGCGGCCGCCTCCCGCGCGGGCGTCATCGGGGTCTTGTCGAGCGCGCCCATCGCGATCTCGAAATAATCGACCGCGTCGGCATAGGCCGAGCTCAGCAGGCATTTTCGCGCAGCGCTCCGGCCATGGTCGAATGCCTTCTGCCAATCCTTGGCCCGCGTCGCGTGATAGCACAGCGTGTCGGGACCGTCGGCCCATGCTTCGTCGGCCTCGAGAGCAGCGAGAATGCTGGCATGGATGCCTTCGCGCACTTTCTCGACCATCGAATCGTAGGTCACCTGCCGGACCATCTCGTGCCGGAATTCAAGCGAGTCCTCCAACTCGCTGTCGATCCTGACCAGCAGCTCTGCCCGGTCGAGCGCGGTGAGGCACTCCTGCAGAACGTCTTCCGGCAAGGCCGCGACCTTCCGCAACATGGCCTGGTTTGCCCGGGGCCCGAGCGCCGCGGCGATCTGGAGCAGCGATCGTTCCTGTCGCGACACGCGATCCAGCCGCGCCGCGATCACACCCTGGATGCTGCTGGGGATGCCGAGCTCGTCGACGGGACGCGCGAGGGACAGGTCGCCCCACTGGCCGAGCAGCATGCCGCTGTCCTTCAGGCTGCGGCAGACTTCCTCGATGAACAGCGGCACGTTGGCGGTGTGAGAGATGATCCGGTTCTTCAGGTCCGTGTTGGCGGTGTCGGGGCCGAGCATCTCCGTCAGCATGGCCAGCCCCGAATCGTCGTCGAGAGGCCGCATCGCCACGATTTCCGCCTGACAGCGCGCGATCCACACCGGCATTCCGCTGGGCCGCGTCGTCAACAACACCAGCAAATCAGGACATTGCAGAGCCGACAGGGTGGCGACCACCGTATCGCTGGCGCGGTCGATCCAGTGCACGTCCTCGACCAGGAGGATGGTGCGCTGGCGACGAGCGACACTCTCGACGATGGCGCAGCTCGCATCCGAGATTGCGCGGCGGCGGGCGTGCGGCTCCAGCTCGTCCCATTGCGGATCGGAGATCGGCAGGTCCAGCACCGCGTCGACGGCCCGCTGCTGCACCACGGGCAATGAATTTCTGGGATCGTCCGTCCTGGCCGGATCGCGCGCAGTGCCACCGAGCACCGAGAGCAGCAGACGCTTCAGCGCGCTGTACGGTGCGCCCTGCAGATTCGGGCTGCACTCGGCGTCGATCAGCCGCCAGCCCCCGGCCCGGAGGTCCTGCGCGAATTCATGCGCAAGGCGCGACTTGCCGATGCCGGCGTCCCCCATCAGCAGGACCGTCCGCCGGCCGGCAGCGACCCGCTCCGTCGTACGCCATAGCAGCGCCCGCTCCGTCGTGCGGTCGACGAATCGGGACACGCTGCGCGCACGCCTGACCCGCCAGCTCGAGAGATCGCTTGCGCCCATGACGCGGTACACGGGCAGCGGCTCGCCGAAGCCACGCAGCGTCCTGCGGCCCAGGGATTCAAAACGGACATGCCCGTCCGCGAGCTCCTGGCAGGCTTGGGAGACGTAGATCTGGTTCGCCTCGGCCGCCGCCTCCAGCCGCGCGGCCAGATGCTGAGCGGCGCCGCCGATCTCGTAGACCTTGGAAAATTCGCTGGCGACCATGTAGGCCACCACATGGCCGGAGTGCAGGCCGACCCGGACCTGAAGTCCGGGATCGCCCAGGCTGCCGACGCGCCGGACCAGCTCGATGGCGGCGTGGCAGGCCAGCGGCGCGTGGTTGTCGTCGGCGATCGGCGCGCCGAATACGGCGGCCAGGCCGTCGCCCAATTCCTTGCTGACGATGCCGCCGAACTGGCGCACCGCGCCCCGCATCGCGGCAAGAGCGGGTTCAAGGCGCGAGACCGCCGCCTCGGGCTCCAATTCGGCGACCAGTCCCGTGGAATCGACGACGTCGGCCCGCAGTATCGTCACGAACCGCCGTTCGCTGTCGGGCTCAACGCGCTCGCGGACCGCCGCCCCGCATTTGGAGCACCAGCTGTCGCCTGGACCAATCGCCGACTGACACGCGAAGCAATGCATTCCAGTGCCTTCAACGAACTGCCCTCGGCAGTCCCGCTCCAACGCCCGCGAGGCGTTTGGCGTACATTACCCATAGGGGAATGCATGGCAATTGGGCTTGCGGGATACGCGATGTTACCGGATGGTAGCTCGCTGGACGAAGTGCAGTCCTGGGTGGTAGCGTGACTGCACACAACAAATTGTGTGATCGGTCGCGGCGTGCTGCACATTTCGGCAGCCAGCGTCAGGTTTTGACAAACAGACATATCGGGGAAAGAGGCGATGGCCGGACTTGTATATAGCGGCAAGGCATTTCGAGACTTGATGAACGCCAATTACTATCCCTTGGCGAACATGAAAAAGAGCGTCGCCAAGCTCAAGGCATCTGACGACATCGACCTGCCGACCCTGGAATACGGCCAGTACCATTTGATCCTGAACCCGCCTTCGACATGGCCGCAGGGCAGCGCCAAGTACTGGCACAAGGAAAAGGGCCGGGCCCGCGTCGATCTCAGCACCCAGCCGAACACGGTCCCGCTGTCCAAAGACGAGCCCGGCGTCATCCCGCTGACCCGGTGCGACCTGCTCGATGCTTGCGTCCGGAAATGCTTCAACTCCGAGCCGCCGATCCCGATGAAGACGAAGATCATCACCCACGCGGCGAGCGATGCCCTGGCCTACCGGCACGAGATCCGGCTGGAATGGGAGTACAAGAAGGGCTCGGACAAGCCGACGCTGCTCAATCTGACGATGGTCTGCCCGCACCGGTCCTGATTAGAAACATTCTGCTTCGTTGAACGAATCATCGACGCCCGCGCGCTCCCGCCGCGCGGGCGTTTTGTCTGCGCCGGCCGCTAGCGTGTCGCCCCCGGCCCACCCGCCGTCACGGGCCTGTCGCACGAAGATGATCCGCTGCCTTTCCGTGTGCGCGTGCCTCGCCTCATTCGACGGCGGCCGTCGCGCCCGTTGGACAGGAGCGGCCGATGCCCGTGGGACTGCTGGAGGTCGAAGGCACCATCGATGTCGGCCAGTTCTGGCCGGCGGGGCGTTCGGACGCCGACACCACGAAAGTGGTGGTGACCGTCGCGCCCGACGCGATCCGTTTCCGCAAGAACGACACCGCGCCGTTCCATCCGACCCGCGTCTTCGACAATGCCAGGGTCAAGGGCCGCACCTCGACGCCTCCGATCAAGAACGGCAAGCTCATCGTCCGGCTGCAGGGCATCGACGCGCCGGAGCTGCACTACATGCCGTCGCCGCTGTCGGCCGCCGAGAAGAAGGGGCTGACCGACGCGAAGAAGCAGGCCTACCACGAGGTCACCCATTCCTACCGGCAATTCCTCGGCGCCACCGCGACCAAGGCGCTGCATGATTTCCTCGGCAGCAGCGGAGCCACGCTGGCCTGCCGGGTGTTCACCCATGTCGATGCGCCGAACGAGGTGTTCGACACCTATGGGCGGCTGGTCGGCGACATCGAGGTGACGGCCGGCGGCGAAAAGGTCGACATCAACCACTGGCTGGTCGCGCAGGGCCTTGCCTATCCGACGTTCTACTCCTCGATGAACGAGGACGAGATCAGGGCGTTCCTCGCGCTGACCAAGACTGCGCGCGCCAAGAAGCTGCTGGTCTGGAAGCACCTCGCCAAGACCATCGGCGCCTTCGACTTCGACCTGCGCGAACCCAAGGTGGGCGAGACCGGCGTGCTCGCGACCGACAAGGGCCCGGTGCTCATGCCGAAGCTGTTCCGCCGCTACACCAACTGGTCGGCGCGCAAGAAGGCCAAGGTGACGAGCCAGAACTTCCAGAAATATTTGGGCGAAGGCTCCGGCGGCAAGCCCGACACCTGCTACGAGATCGACGACTTCCTGGCCAACGGCGTGCACTCGGCGACGCCGAGGAATTTTGCCGAGTTCGTCGAGGGCGGCAGGACGATCAAGTTTCAGCCGGAGGGGCTGGTGTTCGGCGAAGCGCCGTCGACGCTGGTGGGAGCGGACGGGAAGGTGATCAAGGAGTTTTGAGGGCGGCCCCCGATTGCCTGTCCACGCGACTTGGAACATGCGCATGGGGGCGAACCCCGGCAACCGTGCGTTTGCACAATGGACGCTCCATCCCGGAATACGCTCGACGACGCGCTGATACGTTGGCGTTTGTTTTCGGGCCGGCCGCGCTGCAGGCCCAAAATTCCGGAGACGGTCGATGACATCGCAAGCCGGCGAGACCGCGCAGTCCACGCGCATGGCCGACATTCCCTACGGTCCGCAGACGAAGATCACCATCGAGCGCAAGGGCCAGATCGTCCTGATCGGCATCAACAGGCCCTACATCGACAACCGGCTGGATCCGGACGCGACAGAGAGCCTGGCGAGAGCATACTACGACTACGATCGAGATCCTTCGCTCCGTGCGGCGGTCCTGTTCGGCCACGGCGACCGCTTCTCCAGAGGTGTCGATGTCGATGCCTACAAGGCGTTCGCTCAATCGGGAAAGACGCTGATGGAGGGGCCGGGCTTCATCGACCCACTCGGGCGAACGAAGCCAGCGCTCACCAAGCCTCTGGTCATCGCCGTGCATGGCGATACCTGGAATATGGCGCACGAGCTTTTCCTTGTCGCGGACATCCGCATAGCGTCGGAAGACACGGAGTTCGGTCAGGACGAGAACACGCACGGTCGCTTTCCCGGAGGCGGCTCAACGGTTCGTTTCCCCCGAGAGGCCGGATGGGGAAATGCCATGCGCTTCATTCTGACGGGCGACCATTGGGATGCGAGGGAAGCGCTCCGGATGGGAACGGTTCAGGACGTGGCGCCAAACCGGGATGCAGCCCTCGCAAAGGCCGTCGAGATCGCCAACAAGATCGCCGCATGCGCGCCGCTCGGAATCAAGACGTCGCTGGCCTCCTCCCATATAGCGCTTGACGATTCGCAGGCGGCGTTGGCCAAGCTCGACGAGCAATATCGTGCGCTGTATATGACAAGGGATTTCCAGGAAGGGCGTGATGCCCAGGCCCAAAAGCGTCGCCCCGTGTACGAGGGGCGGTGACTCTTCGCCAACGGCGCGCACTCGGCAACACCGAGGAATTTTGCCGAGTTCGTCGAAGGTGATTAGGGAGTTTTAAGCGGCAGACGGCGGGCGGTGGAGTCCGCCCTCCCTGTTCGCTCAGAGCTGCAAGACATGCGATTCTGCGCGCGCGACGGAGCCTCCGAGCAGGCAGCCGACAGGCCTGCTGTCGGCGAAGCCGAGACGCACCCGGATCTCGGACGAGGCCCCCATAGCCCGCCCCTGCGTGATGGTGATCCGCTCGCTGTTGCGTTCGACGAGAGCATTCTTCAGCAGTCCGAACGCGAGCGCCGCGGCGGCGATGCCGGTGGCAGCGTCCTCCGGGTAGCCTGACGATTTCGGAAACTGCCGCGCCTCGAAGCGCCGTTCGCCCTGATGAACCACAGCGTAGGGATAAAGTCCGGTGGACCCGATCCGCCCGCAGCACGCTTCGATCTGCGCGGGGTCCGGCACCAGCGCGTTGAGCTCGCGCTCCCCCTTCATCGGGATGAGCGTCTTCACCCGGGAGGTGACGGCGTTCTGCACGGGCAGGTCAAGCAAATCGCGGCGCGACAGCTTGAGCACTGACAGGACATCCTCCTCCTCGGCACGGGTCAGATCGACCACCTTGCCGACGGGCTGGCTGATCTCGACGGACGGCTCGCGCGAGTTTTCCCGATCGACGTAACCCGTCACCGCGCCGCTGCGTGTCTCGATGCGAACCTGTTCACCGGACAAGAGGCCCTTCGTCGCGAGCAGCCAGAGCGCGCCGATCGTTGCGTGACCGCACATCTCCATCTCGTGTCGCGGAACCCAGAAGCGGAAGACATAGTCGGAGTCGTGCCCGGGAGCCGGCAGGACGAAGCCCGACTCATGCCCAAACTGCCGGGCCACCGACTGCATTCCCTCAGCAGTAAGGTTCGAAGCGTCGACGACGATTGGACAAGGGTTGCCTCCACGCCCCATGTGCGTGAACACATTGACGAGTTCGATCTCGGTCATTGGATGGCTCGCTTCATGAAGATGCTGCAGCGTCGACGACAGGCTATCATGCGCATTGCGGGGACACGCACCCAACCGGGTATCCTTCCTGGCTGAGGCGGACATTTGGAATTGAACAGCGATATCGCTGAGTGTGCCACCATCCCAGGCGCCTTTTTTGGCGATACCGGAGTCCGGATCGCCATACCAGGCTCAGACAACGCCCCCCAAAACAAAAACGGCCCGCTACTAGCGGGCCGTTTTCGTATCGGAACCGGTCATTCCGAATTTGGTTGCGGGGATAGGATTTGAACCTATGACCTTCAGGTTATGAGCCTGACGAGCTACCGGGCTGCTCCACCCCGCGTTAAACCGTTGCTTTGCCTTCGTCGAAATGCCGGGGACGGTGGATGGTGGGCCGGCGCTGTTCGCGTGGCTTTCCGCTTCCGTCCCAAAGGCTTCCTTGGAAGGCAACCCCGGGCCAAAGCCCGTCGGGTGCGGGGCGTATGTATCAAGGCAGGCTGCCTTTGGAAAGGGCCGCGGGGACGTTTTTTTCGACTTTATGACAGGCAGATGGACCGGATTCCGGTCGATTTGCCGTAGACTTGCCAGAAGTTCCACAAAGCGCCAGCTTGCGGCAACAAACAGAGGCGAAACGCCGTTTTTGGGGAGTAACGCCATGGACCGAGCTCTGGACCAAACCTTGGACCGGTCCCTGACGAGCGCCCCGATTCGGGCGCTGCAGGATGGCTTCCACGCCATGGTCGCGCGGTCGCGGACCGATCCGGCGCCTGATTGCGCCGAACGGCTCGACCGGCTGGCGCGGCTGCGCAGCGTCGTCGCCGACAACGAAGAACGCTTCCGGCAGGCGATCTCGGCCGATTTCGGCCACCGCTCGGCGGTCGAGACCACCATCGCCGAAGCGATGATGGTCTACAGCGAGATCCGGCACGCGACAAAACACATGAAGGGCTGGATGGCGCCCCAGCGCATCGGCACCGCGCTGCAATTCCTTCCCGCGCGCAACCGGCTGATGCCGCAGCCGCTCGGCGTGGTCGGCATCATCGCGCCCTGGAATTATCCGCTGCAGCTGACGCTCGCACCCGCGATCGGCGCGATCGCCGCCGGCAACCGCGTCATCATCAAGCCGAGCGAGCTCGCGCCGCATTTCTCCGCGCTGCTGAAGGAGACGATTGCCGCACGGTTCGATGCGACCGAAATGCTGGTCACCGGCACCGAGGAGGACGTGGCAAAAGCCTTCGCGCACCTGCCCTTTGATCATCTCGTGTTCACCGGCTCGACCCGGGTCGGACGGCTGGTCGCGGAGGCCGCGGGACGCAACCTGACGCCCGTCACGCTCGAGCTCGGCGGCAAGTCGCCGGCGATCGTCGATGCATCCGCCGATCTCGAAGAAGCCGCCGAGCGCATCGCCTATGGCAAGCTGCTCAATGCCGGGCAGACCTGCATCGCGCCGGATTACGTGCTGGTGCCGGAAAACGCGTTGCAGTCCTTCGCCGAGAAGGTGCGCGCGCAGATGCGGCGCATGTTCGGCGCCGATCCCGCCAACAAGGACTACACCTCCATCATCTCCGACCGGCATTATGCGCGGCTGGAAAGCTTGGTCGCGGATGCCGCCCAGCGCGGCGCCAAAATCCTGCAGCCGGCGAAGGCGGACGATCCGAACTGGAAGGCGCACCGCAAATTTCCGCCGACGCTGATCGTCGGCGCCACCGAAGCGATGGCGGCGATGCAGGAGGAGATCTTCGGCCCCGTGCTGCCGGTGCTGGGCTATCGCGATGCGAACGAGGCGATCGCCTTCGTCAACCGCCGCGACCGGCCGCTCGCGCTGTACTGGTTCGGCAAGGACCGCACCGCGCGCGACGCAGTGCTGGCACGCACCATCTCCGGCGGCGTCACCGTCAACGACTGCCTGTTCCACTTCGCGCAAATCAACCAGCCGATGGGCGGCGTCGGCGCGTCCGGCACCGGCGTCTATCACGGCGAATGGGGTTTTCGCACGTTCAGCAAGCTGAAGCCGGTGTTCTATCGCTCGAAGTTCAACCGCCTCGCCGATCTCTATCCGCCCTATGGCGGCAAGATCGCGCGGCTGGAGAAGATGATGCGGTTCATGTCGTAGCCCGTCAACACCGTCACTGCCAGGGCAATGCAGATCCAGACCCTCATCCTGAGGAGCGCGCCAGCGGCGCGCGTCTCGAAGGGCGAGGCCATAGACCGGGCCTTCATCCTTCGAGACGCGCGTTCCGCGCTCCCCAGGATGAGGAGCTGAGACACAACAAGAAGCTTTCAAGGGGGAAACAATAGTGACTGACACGTTCGATTTCGTCGTCGTGGGCGCGGGCTCCGGCGGCTGCACCGTCGCGGGCCGGCTGTCGGAGGATGCGGCGACATCCGTGGCGCTGCTCGATGCGGGCGGACGGAACGACAATTGGCGGATCACCACGCCGTTCGGCCTCGCCTTGCCCTACAGCGCGGCCAACTGGGCCTTCGACACCGTGCCGCAGAAGGGATTGAACGGCCGCATCGGCTATCAGCCGCGCGGCAAGGGCCTCGGCGGCTCCTCGGCGATCAACGCCATGGTCTACATCCGCGGCAACAAATGGGACTACAACCACTGGGCCACGCTCGGCAATGCCGGCTGGTCGTATGCGGACGTGCTGCCCTATTTCAAGCGCTCGGAGAACAATTCCGATTTCGACGGCGCATATCACGGCAAGGGCGGGCCGCTGCATGTCAACAGGCTGCGCTCGGACAATCCGATCCATGACGTCTTCCATCAGGCCGCGCGCGAGGCCCAGTTCCGCATCCGCGAGGATTTCAACGAGGAGGACCACGAAGGGCTCGGCAGCTACCAGGTGACGCAACACAAGGGCGAGCGCTGGAGCGCGGCGCGGGCCTTTGTGCATCCCCACATCGACAAGCGCGCCAATTTGCGCGTCGAGACCGGCGCACATGCCACGAAGATCCTGTTCGAGGGAGGGCGCGCGGTCGGCGTCGAATATGTGCAGGGCAAGCAGACGAAGCAGCTTCGCGCGCGCCGCGAGGTGATCCTTGCCGGCGGCACCTTCCAGTCGCCACAGCTTTTGATGCTCTCGGGCATCGGCGATGGCGATGCCCTTGGCAAGCACGGCATCGGCGTCACGCATCATTTGCCGGGCGTCGGGCGCAATCTGCAGGACCATCCGGATTTCGTGTTCGTCTACGCCTCCGACTATCCGCACTTCGTTCACGCATCGCTTGGCCGGCTGCCGTCCCTGCTCCGCGCCATCCAGCGCTATCGGAAGGAGAGGCGCGGCCTGATGACCACCAATTTCGCCGAGTGCGGCGGCTTCCTGAAAACCAGGCCCGACCTCGACGTACCCGACATCCAGCTCCACTTCATCATCGCGATGCTCGACGACCACGGCCGCAAGAAGCACAAGGAGGCGGGTTTCTCATGCCATGTCTGCCTGCTCAGGCCGAAGAGCCGCGGCAGCGTCTGGCTGAAAAGTGCCGATCCGCTCGCCGCTCCCATGATCGATCCGAACTTCCTGGGCGAGGCGGAAGATCTCGAGACGATGGTCGCGGGCTTCAAGACCACGCGACGGCTGATGGAGACGCCTGCGATGCGCGCGCTGCAGAAGAAGGACATGTTCACGGCGAACGTGACAACGGACGACGACATCCGCGCCATCCTGCGCAATCGCGTCGACACGGTCTATCACCCCGTCGGCACTTGCAAGATGGGCACGGATGAAATGGCGGTGGTCGATCCGACGCTGAAGGTGCACGGCGTGGAGGGATTGCGGATCGTCGACGCCTCGATCATGCCGACGCTGATCGGCGGCAACACCAACGCGCCGACGATCATGATCGGGGAGAAGGCGGCGGATATGATCAAGGGGGGGATGCGGTAGTTTCTTCCCCCTCTCCCCGCTTGCGGGGTGAGGGGGAGTCTCCGCAGGGACGGTACAGGATATACGCCCGGTGCCGCCTCTCCTCCGTCATTGCGAGCGCAGCGAAGCAATCCAGAGTGTCTCCGGGGACAGATGCTGGATTGCTTCGCTGCGCTCGCAATGACGAGGCGGACGGAGTGGTGACAATGCCGACGACCTCGACTCGTGGAGGCTCCCCCTTACCCGGAATTTGCTCTCGCAAATTCCGGCCTCTCCCCGCACGCGGGGAGAGGCGAAGGCGCGCTCAATTCAACAAGAAACCGCCATCCACCGTCACCATACTCCCCGTCATGTACCGCGACGCCTGCGAGGCCAGCAGCAGGATGGCGCCGTCGAGATCGGACTCGGCGCCGACGCGGCGCTGGGGGATGCGCTTGGCGAGGCGCTCGCCTGCCGGCGTCGACCAGAAGGCGTGGTTCATCTCGGTGTCGATATAGCCGGGCGCGAGCGCGTTGATGCGGATGTTCTGCCCGGCAAGCTCCAGCGCCATCGCCCTGGTGGCCTGGATGATGCCGGCCTTGGAGATCGCGTAGGGCGACACCGCCTTCAGCACCCCCGTGCCGAGCACGGAGGCGATGTTGACGATGTTGCCCGATTGCTTGCGCGCGATCATGCGGCGGGCGATTTCGGTCGCGAGGAAATAGGCGCCCTTGAGATTGGCGCCGATCACGGCATCCCAATCGGCCTCGGTCTGCTCGGTCGCGAGCTTCTCGATGGCGATGCCTGCATTGTTGATCAGCACCGTGACGGGACCGAGCGCGGCTTCCGCGGCATCGACCGCCCTCGCGATCGAGGCGGTGTCGGTGACGTCGAGCGCGACCGCGGCGGCGCGGCCGCCCCTGCCGCGAATTTCTTCTTCGAGGCTCTTCAGTTTCTCCGTCTGCCGCGCGGCGAGCGCGACGGCCGCGCCATGCGCCGCCAGCACCCGGGCAAATTGCCGCCCCAGCCCCTGGCTTGCGCCCGTCACGAGGATGGTTTCTTTACTGACGTCGAATAGGTCTGACATGGCGATGTCCTTGGCGATTTCCCTGACGAATTCCTGGCGCGGAACCCTGCTCTTTTGCAGCCATCAATACAGACGATTTTAACGACCTGAAACCGGAATGATCGGTTCGGCGTTCATTCGTTCCATCGAGGCAGGCTTTCGCTCATGAACAGTTTCGATCTCGCCGTCTATGCCGCGCTCGCCATCGCGGTCTGGCTGGGTTTCAGGACCGGCCTGCTGCGCAGCGCGATGACCATCCTCGCCTATCTCCTCGCGGCGCCCATCGCCGTTGCGCTGATGCCGTTGATCGCCCCGCAGCTCGCCAGCAACCCGAACTCGCCGCTCTTACAGAACTGGATCTGGTTCTTCGGCATCTTCGTCGTCGTCGGCATGCTGTTCGGTCACATCGGCCGCATCGCGCTGAACGACACCATCGGTGAAGCCGGGATCGGCGACCGGCTCGGCGGCGCCGCGCTCGGCGCCGTCAGGGTCGGCCTCGTCGCGACCACGCTGGTGCTGGTGTTCGACCGGATCGTGCCCGCGAACCACCAGCCGCCCTTCCTGGCCGGTTCGCATCTGCGGCCGCTGTTCTCCACGGTCGGCCAGATGGGCTTCAAGTCGCTGCCGCCGGAGGCCGCGTCCGTGATCGACCGCCTCAAGCAGGAGCGGCGCATCTAGAGCGCGACGTAGTCGCGCTCTAGATTCTTGTTTGGGCATGATCCTTTTCGGAAAACCGCTACGCACTTTATCCGGATCATGCCTGCACATTTGCATCGCAACGCCGCCGCGCATGCATTTTGGTGCGAGCCCGTCCCTTATCAGCGGCGTCACTCTTGGCTAAGGTAGCCGCCGTCCAAAAACCTGCCTGCTATTTTCGGGAGTGAAACAGTGGATCTTGGGATCAAAGGTCGCCGCGCCATCGTCTGCGCATCCAGCAAGGGCCTCGGCCGCGCTTGCGCCATCTCGCTGGCCGAAGCCGGCGTCGACGTCACGCTGACGGCGCGCGGCGCCGAAGCGCTGAAGAAGACCGCCGACGAAATCCGCAAAGCCTATCCGGGCGTCAAGGTCACCGAGATCGTCGGCGACATCACGACGCCGGCAGGGCGCGAGGCCGTGCTGAAGGCCTGCCCCGAGCCGGACATCCTGATCAACAATGCCGGCGGTCCGCCGCCCGGCGATTTCCGCAACTGGACCCGCGACGACTGGATCAAGGCGATCGACGCCAACATGCTCACCCCGATCGAGCTGATCAAGGCGACCGTCGACGGCATGATGGCGCGCAAGTTCGGCCGCATCGTCAACATCACCTCGGCCGCGGTGAAGGCCCCGATCGACATCCTCGGCCTCTCCAACGGCGCCCGCGCCGGCCTCACCGGCTTCATCGCCGGCCTGTCGCGCAAGACGGTGATCAACAACGTCACCATCAACGGCCTGTTGCCGGGCCCGTTTGAGACCGACCGTTTGACCGGCACGGCGAAGGCCGAGGCCGACAAGCGCGGCACGACGCCGGAGCAGATCCTGGCCGAACGCGCCAAGCTCAACCCTGCGGGGCGCTTCGGCCAGCCCGACGAGTTCGGCTATGCCTGCGCCTTCCTGTGCGGCGCCAAGGCCGGCTTCATCACCGGCCAGAACATCCTGCTCGACGGCGGCGCGTTCCCCGGCACGTTGTGAGGGCGGTCTGGTACGAGCAAACGGGACCGGCCGTCGACGTCCTCACCTATGGTGAGGTGGCGACGCCGGTCGCGGGCCCGGGCGAAGTTCGCATTCGCCTGGAAGCCTCCGGCGTCAATCCGGCCGATGTCGGCCGGCGCGGCGGCTCCTACCGCGCGATGGAGTTTGCGCGCGTCATCCCGAACAGCGATGGCGCGGGCTTCGTCGACCAGATCGGCGACGGCGTGACGCGCTTTGAGATCGGCGACCGCGTCTGGCTGTTCAATGGCCAGCGCAACGGCCGCGCCTTCGGCACCGCGGCGGAATACATCGCGCTCGCCGAGCAGCTGGTGACGCCGCTGCCAGACAATCTCTCCTTCGCGCAGGGCGCAACGCTCGGCATCCCCGCGATGACCGCCTGGTGCGCGCTGTTTGCGGATGGGCCGATCGTCGGCAAGACCGTGCTCGTCACTGGCGGTGCCGGCGCCGTCGGCCACTACGCCGTGCAATTGGCGAAATGGGGCGGCGCGCAGGTGATCGCGACGGTCAGCTCGGCGATGAAGGGCGAGCAGGCGCGGCAGGCGGGCGCCGATCTCGTGATCAACTACAAGGACGAAGACGTCGTCGCCAGGGCGATGGCCTTCACCGGCGGCCGCGGCGTGGACCACGTCGTCGATGTCGATTTCGGCGGCAACATCGCGACGACGCTGAAGCTGATGGCGCTCAATTCCACCATCGCGGTCTACGCCACCAACGGCAACCGCACGCCCGAAGTCCCGATGCGCGAGCTGATGGAGAGATGCATCAACCTGCGGTCGCTGGTGCTGTTCGCGCTGCCGCCCGCGCTGCTTGCGGCAGCACAGGCCGACATCACGAAATGGCTGGCGGCCGGGCCGCGCATCCACAATGTCGCGGCGCAGTTCGCGCTGTCGGACACCGCGCAGGCCCATCTCGCTGTCGAGAAGGGCGACAAGCTCGGCACCGTGATCGTCGACTGCGCGCGGTAAGGAGCTAAGAAACCGGCGTGGTCCGCTCGTCGGACCAGTCGATGCCGAGCTCGTCCATGCCGTCGGCGAGCAGGTCGCCGAGCATCGGCTCGCCCAGCAGATATTGCACCGCCTCGCGCCGCGGCGCCTTGTACTCGGCGCGGGCCTCGGCCGCGCGGGCGCGCAGATCGTCCCACTCCTCCACCTCGCCGTCGCCGCGGCCAAGCCACATCAGCGTGACCAGGTCGAGCTGCTCGTCTTCATTCAGCGCATGGATGAAGCCGGCAAGCTCGGCCGCGACGGGATCGGACGAACTGTCTTGCAGCACGTCGATCTCGTCATCGTCGGCCGCATTGGAGCCGGAATCCGGATCCGAGGCGCCTTCCTTGACGTCGAATTCGCGCGCCTTCTCGATGATGAAGGCGACCTTGTCGGCGGAAATGGCAAGCTCTGGCATGACTCCCTCTCGGACTTTTCCGGGTTCCCCCGATAACGCGGCACTGCACCAGATGATCCATTGCGTTCCCAAGCGGAAGGCCGCATCTTTCGTGAAAGCAAGAAAATCTGGGGCGCGCCGCATGCAGTGGAAGATCGGGAAGGTCAGGATCACCAAGGTCGTGGAATTGGAGACGGTCGGCTCGACCCGCTTCATCCTGCCGCTGGCGGGCAACGAGGAAATCCGCAAGCTGCCCTGGCTGATCCCGCATTTCGCGACCGAAGAGGGCCGGCTGAAAATGTCGATCCATTCGCTGGTGGTGGAGACGCCGGACCGGCGCATCGTGGTCGATACCGGCCTCGGCAACGACAAGCAGGGCCGCAACGTCCCGACCTGGAATAACCGCACCACGCCGTTCCTGGAGACGATGACCGCAGCGGGCTTTGCGCCCGACAGCATCGACACCGTGCTGTGCACGCATCTCCATGTCGACCATGTCGGCTGGAATACGCGGCTGGCCGGCGGCAAATGGGTGCCGACCTTTCCGAACGCGCGTTACGTCTTCGGCCGCACCGAATACGACCACTGGCGCGATCATTCCACCGAACCGGACAAGGCCGCCGTGTTCGGCGATTCCGTGCAGCCGATCGTCGATGCCGGCAAGGCCGATCTGATCCCTAGCGATCACCGCCTGTCCGACGAGATCAGCATGATCCCGACCCCGGGCCACAGCCCCGGCCATATGAGCATCCTGATCAAATCCGACGGCGAGCAGGGCCTGCTCACTGGGGACGTCGCCCACCACCCCTGCCAGATGGCGCATCTGAACTGGTCCTCGACCGCGGATTCGGACCAGGCCCAGTCGGCGTCGACGCGGGCCGAGCTGTTCGGCCGCTTTGCCGACACGCCGACGCTAGTGATCGGCGGGCATTTCTCGGCCGGGCACATTAGGCGCGACGGGGATGCGTTCCGGTTTGTGGCGCTGGGCTAGATCTCGTGCCCCGGACGCTGCGCAGCACGAAGTGATGCGCTGCTGAGCCGGGGCCCATCTTGCCACAATCTGGGTCCCGGCTCTGCGCAGCAGCGTTTCACGCTGCAGCGCGTCCGGGACACGGCGACGACAGCCCGTCAAATTGAAGGGCTGCAATGCACCCCGTTTTGAGCGGTTGAATTTCCCGCCGCCCTGTTCCATGAAGCTATTTAACCGATCGGTCCATCTTTCAGGGAGAAACGAGAATGAAGCTTGTTCGTTATGGCGAAAAGGGTGCGGAAAAGCCCGGCCTGATCGACAAATCCGGCCAGTTGCGCGACCTGTCGGCGCATCTGAAGGACCTCACGGGCGAAGCCTATTCGCCGGAATCCCTGAAGAAGCTGGCCGCCATCGATCCGGCCTCGCTGCCCGCCGTCTCCGGCAAGCCGCGCTTCGGCGCACCCGTCACCGGCATCTCGAAATTCGTCGCCATCGGCCTCAACTACAGCGACCACGCCAAGGAAACCGGCGCTGCGATCCCGACCGAGCCGATCATCTTCATGAAGGCCAACACTTCGCTCTCCGGCCCGAACGATGCGGTCGAGAAGCCGCGCGGCTCGACCAAGCTCGACTGGGAAGTCGAGATCGCCGCGATCATCGGCACCCGCGCCAAATACGTCTCGGAAGCGGATGCGCTGAACTACGTCGCCGGCTATTGCGTCTGCAACGACGTCTCCGAGCGCAACTTCCAGACCGAGCGCCTGGGCCAGTGGACCAAGGGCAAGTCGCATGACACGTTCGGCCCGGTCGGACCGTGGCTCGCCACCAAGGACGAGATCAAGGACGTGCAGAACCTGTCGATGTGGCTCGACGTCAACGGCCAGCGCCGCCAGACCGGCTCGACCAAGACCATGATCTTCTCGATGGCCAAGTGCATCTCCTACGTCTCGCAGTTCATGACGCTGCTGCCGGGCGACATCATCACCACCGGCACCCCGCCCGGCGTCGGCCTCGGCATGAAGCCGCCGACCTTCCTCAATGTCGGCGACGTCGTGACGCTCGGCATCGAGGGTCTCGGCGAGCAGCGCCAGGAGATCATCGCGGCGTAAGGCTGCGACCCCCACACCACGTCATGCCCGGGCAAAAGCGCGGAGCGCGTCTTCGCTCAAGATGTCCCGGGCATCCACGTCTCACAGTCTGACCGCGTGGAAACGCGTGGATGGCCGGGTCAAGCCCGGCCATGACGAAGGAGACACCGTTCGCTCAAGATCGACCGCAGGGAATAGCCTCATGAAGCTCACCTTCTCCCCCGCCTCGCCCTTCGCCCGCAAGGTGCGCATCGCCGCGATCGAGCTCGGGCTGATCGACAAGATCGAGCTGACGCCGGCAACCGTCGCGCCGGGCACGACCAACGAGGACTATTCGAAGATCACGCCGCTGAAGAAGCTGCCGGTGCTGATCACCAATGACGGCGATGTGATCCTGGATTCCTACGTCATCGTCGAATATCTCAACGAGCTGGCCGGCGGCAGCTTGATCCCGGCTTACGGTCCGCGGCGCTGGAAGGCCAAGACCAACCACTCGCTGATCAACGGCATGCTCGATTCCATGCTGCTGTGCCGTTACGAGAAGATGGTGCGGCCGCAGGGCCTGCAATGGCAGGCCTGGTCGGACGACCACTGGAACAGGGCCTGGACCGGCATGGCGCGCTTCGAGAACATGCCGGAGGTGCTGAACGGCCCGTTCGACATCTCGCAGATCGGCCTCGTTTGCGTGCTCGGCTATGCCGACTTCCGCTTCGCCGATTGCGGCTGGCGCAAGGCGTATCCGAAACTCGACGCCTTCCATCAGAAGATGCTGGAGCGGCCCTCCGTGAAGATCTCGGTGCCGCCAGCGGCATAAGGCGCGATGATCGTCGCGCCTTATGGTTGTTTTTTGAGCATGATCTTCTCGGAAAACCGCTGAGCACTTTTCCGGATCATGCTGTACCGCAGGAGCTACCATGAGCCTGAAATACGCGGTCGGCGATCTCACCATCCATCGCGTCATCGAGCAGGAAACATCGTTCGTCCCGGCGCTGGAGATGCTGCCGGGACTGACGCCGGACGTGTTGGCGGAGAACCGGGCCTGGATGCGGCAGGCACGCGCGCTGGACGAGCAGGACGTCCTGATGCTGTGCTTCCAGTCCTATGTGGTGAAGACGCCGCACCACACCATTTTGATCGACAGCTGCATCGGCAACGACAAGCCGCGCCCCAATCGGCCGAAATGGAACATGAAGACCGATGACACCTATCTGCGCGCGCTGAACGCCGCGGGGTTTGGGGTCGGTGACATCGACTTCGTGATGTGCACGCATCTGCATGTCGATCACGTCGGCTGGAACACGCGGCTGGAGAACGGCCGCTGGGTGCCGACCTTCCCCAAGGCGCGCTACGTCTTCGCGAAGCAGGAATACGACCACTGGTTCGCCGAGAATGCGAAGACGGAGATTCCGCCCTTCGCCGACAGCGTATTGCCGGTGGTCGAGGCCAAGCGCCACGAGCTCGTCGGCAATGACCATCAGATCGGCGATCACGTCCGCATCCTGCCGACGCCGGGTCACACGCCGGGCCACGTCGCCTTCACGATGGGCCGCGGCAAGGACGACGCGGTGTTCTCCGGCGACCTCATGCATTCGCCGCTGCAGACGCTCTATCCGGAGCTGTCAATCAAGTTCGACGTCGATCCCGCAGCCGCCGCGAAAACGCGCCGCGGCTTTCTCGAGCGCTATTGCGACACCGACACGCTGTGCTGCACGGCGCATTTCCCCTCGCCCTCGGTCGGCAAGATCAAGCGCAAGGGCAACGCGTTCGTGTGTGAGTCGGTGTGACCAAGGCACCGCACCCGTAGGGTGGGCAAAGCGAAGCGTGCCCACGTTACCGGGCCGTTGCGAAGATTCGTGGGCACGGCGCTTCGCGCCTTTGCCCACCCTACGAGACCGCCCGTGTGGAGGGACATCATGACTGCACTCCCCGACATCCCCCTGCCCGCCGGAATCCGCTCGCGTCATGTCGACGGCATCAACGGCTTGCGCATGCATGTGCTGGAGGCCGGGTTCGAGACGCAGGGGCGCCCCTGCATCCTCCTGCTGCACGGCTTTCCCGAACTCGCCTTCTCCTGGCGCAAGGTGATGCCTACGCTCGCCGCGGCGGGCTACCACGTGATCGCACCGGATCAGCGCGGCTATGGCCGCACCACGGGATGGACCGCCGATTATGACGGCGACCTCGCGCCATTCTCGCTCCTCAACCTCGTGCGCGATGCGCTCGCTCTGGTGTCGGCGTTCGGCTACAGGCAGGTCGATCTCGCCGGGCATGATTTCGGCAGCCCGGTCGCGGCGTGGTGTGCGCTGATCCGGCCCGACGTGTTTCGTTCGGTAACGCTGATGAGCGCGCCTTTCGGAGGCGCGCCGCCGCTGCCCTTCAACACGGTCGACGCGCCTGCAAAGCCTCCGGCCGAGGACCCCGTTCATCGCGAGCTCGCCGCGCTGCCGCGTCCGCGCAAGCACTATCAATGGTACTACGCGACGCGTCCGGCCAACGCGGACATGCAGCATGCGCCGCAGGGCGTGCATGATTTCCTGCGTGCCTATTATCATCACAAGAGCGCGGACTGGACAGACAACAAGCCGTATCCGCTGAAGTCGTGGTCCGCGGGCGAGTTGGCGAAGCTGCCGACCTACTATGTGATGGACGCCGGCGAGACCATGGCCGAGACGGTGGCGAAGGAGATGCCTTCGCCCGCCGCGATCACCGCTAACCAATGGCTGCCGGACAGCGACCTTGCCTATTACAGCGCCGAATATGGCCGCACCGGATTCCAGGGCGGCCTGCAATGGTATCGCTACGGCACGTCGGGCACGCTCAACAGCGAGATGCAGCTGTTCTCGGGGCGCAGCATCGACGTTCCCTCATGCTTCATCTCGGGCAAGCAGGACTGGGGCACCTATCAGCGGCCCGGCGTGTTCGAGGCGATGCAGGGGCGCGGGTGCACGAAGATGCTCGGCTGCCATCTCGTCGACGGCGCCGGCCATTGGGTGCAGCAGGAGCAGCCGGCCGAGGTGAGCCGGTTGCTGCTCGACTTTCTCGAAAAGGCACGCAACGCCTGATTTGACCCGGGAACCCCGGCGCCCTATATAGTTTAGAATCATTCTAAACTAATGCAACAGGGCTGCCGTGAAGACTTTTGCCGAACTGACCGAGCGCGAGGTGCTGGCGGTCGCGATCTCCTCCGAGGAGGAGGACAGCCGCATCTACATGACTTTCGCCGAAGACCTCCGCGAGCGATATCCGGATACGGCCAAGATCTTCGAGGAGATGGCCGAGGAAGAGCGCGGCCACCGGCATCGGCTGCTGAAACTCTACGAGGAGCGTTTCGGCCAGCATCTGCCGCCGATCCGCCGCGAGGACGTCAAAGGCTTCCTGCGCCGCCGCCCGATCTGGCTGACCAAGAACCTGCCGCTCGACACCATCCGCAAAGAAGTCGAGACCATGGAGCTCGAAGCCGAGCGCTTCTACGCGCGCGCCGCCGAGCAGGCCAAGGACGTCGGCGTGCGCCGCCTGCTCGGCGATCTCGCCGAGGAGGAGAAGCATCACGAGAACCGCGCCGCCGCGCTCACCGACGAGATCCTGAAGCCCGACGTGCGCGCCGAGGAAGACCGTACGCGGCGGCGGATGTTCGTGCTGCAATATGTGCAGCCGGGCCTTGCCGGGTTGATGGACGGCTCGGTCTCCACGCTGGCCCCGCTGTTCGCGGCCGCTTTCGCCACGCACCAGAACTGGCAGACCTTTCTCGTCGGCCTCGCCGCCTCGATCGGCGCCGGCATCAGCATGGGCTTTGCGGAAGCCCTGTCCGACGACGGCTCGCTCACGGGGCGCGGCTCGCCCTGGCTGCGCGGCGTCACCTGCGGCGCGATGACGACGCTCGGCGGGCTCGGCCACACCGCGCCCTATCTGGTGCCGGACAGCTGGCCCAATGCGTTCTGGATCGCGACCGCGATCGCCTGCGTCGTCGTGTTCTTCGAATTGTGGGCGATCGCCTTCATCCGCTCGCGCTACATGGACACGCCGTTCCTCCAGGCCGTGTTCCAGATCGTGCTCGGCGGCGCCATCGTGCTGGCGGTGGGGATCATCATCGGGGCGGCGTAGGAGCGCTCTTCATTGTCGCCCAATTCTCTGGTGTCGTCCCGGCCTAGTGCGCACTGCGCACGGGGGCCGGGACCCATATCCACAGGATGTGGTTTGGCGATGACTCGGAGTTGCCAGTTCACGTCACAACCTCTCCCTGGGGTTATGGGTCCCGGCCTCCGCCGGGACGACGACGGAATGCGTGGCGCAGCTATTGCTGTCTCACTCGGCCCCGCGAACATATCAATCGCCATCAAACGCCGGTTGCGGCATTGCGCCAAACTGCGCATCATCTCTGGACAAGAAGAACAGGAGAAGCGCGGTGGCCAAATCGGAATGGAGCTTCAAGAGCGCGGTCGAGCTGTCGGCCGCGCTGGCGGCGAAGAAGGTCTCGTCGGTCGAGCTCACGCAGGACGCAATCGACCGCATCGAACGGCACGACGGCAAGGTCAACGCGATCTGCGTGCGGGATTTTGACCGCGCCCTGAGCGCTGCGCGCGCGGCAGATGCGGCCCTCGCCCGCGGCGAACGCAAGCCGCTGCTCGGCCTGCCCATGACGGTGAAGGAATCCTACAACGTCGCCGGCCTGCCGACCACCTGGGGCATTCCCGCGCAGAAGGACTTCGTCGCCAAGGAAGACGCGCTGCCGGTCACGCGCGTCAAGGACGCCGGCACCGTCATCGTCGGCAAGACCAACGTGCCGCTCGGGCTCGGCGACTGGCAGAGCTACAACGACATCTACGGCACCACCAACAACCCCTACGATCTCGGCCGCACGCCGGGCGGTTCCTCCGGCGGCTCGTCCGCGGCACTCGCCGCGGGCTACGGCCCGCTATCGATCGGCTCCGATATCGGCGGCTCGCTGCGCGTGCCGGCGTTCCATTGCGGCATCTATGCGCACAAGCCGACCTTCAACCTCGTCGCCATGCGCGGCCACACGCCGCCGCCGCTGCCGCCCTTGCCGTTCGAACGGGACCTCTCGGTGATCGGCCCGATGGCGCGCAGCGCCGCCGACCTTTCGCTGGTGCTGGACGTGATGGCCGGCCCCGATCCGATCGATGCGGGGCTGGCCTACCGACTCGAACTGCCGGCGGCGCGCCACACCGCGCTGAAGGATTTTCGCGTGCTGGTCATCGACACCGATCCGGTGCTCCCGACCGACAAGGTCGTGCGCGGCACCATCAACGCGCTCGCCGACAATCTCGCCAGATCGGGCGTGACGATCGCGCGCAGCTCTCCGCTGCTGCCGGATTTCGCGGCGTCCTCGCGGCTCTACATGCGCATGCTGATGTCGTTCCTGGGTGCGACCTTCGCGCCGGACGTCTACGCGGGCGCGAAGAAGGCGGCCGAAGCGCTGCCCGAGGGCGACAACAGCCTCGCCGCGGAACGGCTGCGCGGCATCGCACTCAGCCATCGCGACTGGCAGGCGGCGAACCACGGCCGCACCCGCCTGCGGGCGCAATGGCGCGAGCTGTTCAAGTCGTTCGACGCGGTGATCTGCCCTGTGATGCCGACGCCGGCCTATCCGCACGACCATGCGCCGGATCAGGAGAAGCGGCGGATCAGCATCGACGGCAAGGCGCACGTCTATACCGACCAGCTCGCCTGGCCCGGCATCGCGACGCTGCCCGGCCTGCCCTCGACCGCGATCCCGACCGGCTTCGCGCCGGACGGGCTCCCCGTGGGAGTCCAGATCGTCGGCCCGTGGCTGGAGGACCGCACGCCCTTGAGGCTGGCCGAGCTGATCGAGCGGGAGTACGGCGGGTTCGTGCCGCCCAGGATGTTTGACGATTAGGCAAGACCCTCATCCTGAGGAGGCCGCATCGCGGCCGTCTCGAAGGATGAAGGCCGAGATGCAGCAGCGGGGCCTCCATGGTTCGAGACGGCGCTAACGCGCCTCCTCACCATGAGGGACACAGAGGGAGAGGAAGCAAAATGAGCCAGGACCTCGAACAGCTCACCACGCTCAACGACGACTACGTCGCCTCGGTGCAGAACTGCGACGTCAAGCGCTTCGAGGAGATCCTGGCGCCGGAGTTCTACTGCTCCAACCCCGACAAGACGCTGGTCGACCGCACCGCCTTCCTGGAGCAGACGGCACGGCCGATCGCGATCCGCAATCTGCACGCCTACGACGTCATCATCCGCATCATCGGCGACTTCGCCATCATCCACGCGGCGACGAGCTACACCACGGCGGACGGCCAGCAGGCGACCGGGCGGTACACCGATTGCTGGGCGAAGCAGAACGGCAAATGGCTGGCGGTGTCGGCGCACGTGTCGCGGTGAGGGACGTGATGCGGTGAAGAAGGCACACCACCGCATCCCTCTCCGCTGTCATGCCCCGGCTTGACCGGGGCATCCAGTACTCCGCGGCGGCGGTTCGCTCACACAACTTCCGCCGCGGCGTACTGGATTGCCCGCCTTCGCGGGCGATGACACCTTTGTTGTGGCTCAGCTATCAAACACGATCACGCTGCGCAGCGTCTTGCCGGCTTTCATGTTGGCAAAACCCTCGTTGATCTCGGAGAGCTTCAGCTTGGCCGAGATCCAGTCTTCCAGATGCAGCCGGCCGCGCAGATAGAAGTCGACGAGCCGCGGCATATCCACGCGGAAGTGGTTCGAGCCCATCGACGAGCCCTGGATCCGGCGCTCCCTGAGAAAATCAAAACCGTGCAGCTCGATCTTCTGGCCGAACGGGATCATGCCGACGATGGTCGCGGTGCCGCCGGAGGTGAGCATGCCGAACGCCTGCTCGGCGGTCTCCTTGCGGCCGAGCACTTCGAAGGAATGATGCACGCCGCCATTGGTGAGATCGCGTACCTGCTTCACGACGTCGCCGTCGGCGGGATTGATGATGTCGGTGGCCCCCAGCTTGGTCGCGAGCTGGAGCTTGGCCGGATTGGTGTCGATGGCGATGATGCGGCCGGCACCCGCGATCTGCGCGCCGTTGATCGCGGCCATGCCGACGCCGCCGCAGCCGATCACCGCAACGGTCTCGCCCGCCGTCACCTTCGCCGTGTTCACCACCGCGCCATAGCCGGTGATGACGCCGCAGCCGATCAGCGCGGCGAGATCGAGCGGCATCTCCTTCCTGATTTTGACGATGGCGTTCTCGTGCACCAGCATCTGCTCGGCGAAGGAGGAAAGGTTGAGAAACTGGTGCAGCTTCTCCGACCTGTTCCACTGCATCCGGTTGGAGACGCCCGGCATCATTTTGACGGTCGTATCGGTGCAGAGCACGGTGCGGCCCGTGGTGCAATTGTCGCAGGTGCCGCAGAACACGGACAGGCAGGTGACGACGTGATCGCCCGGCTTCACATAGGTGACGTCGGAGCCGACCTGCTCGACCACGCCGGCGGATTCATGCCCGAGCACCGCGGGCAGCGGGTGCGGGTAGAGGCCTTCCATGAAATGCAGGTCGGAGTGGCAGAGGCCGGCAACCGCGGTGCGGATCAGCACCTCGCGCGGGCCGGGCTTCGGCAGGCTGACATCCTCGATGACCAGCGGCTTGTTGACTTCATGGAGGACGGCGGCCTTCATCGAGCACTCCCTATCGCTTTTCTTTGGTTGGTGGCGCGCAGCCTACGCTGCCAGAACCAGTTCGCCAACCTCGCTCATGGAGGCATCGCGATCGCCGAGCAGCAGCGCTGCGATCTTCGCCTGCGTGGCATTTTCCGTCAGCCGGAACGGATCGCTCGGCGACACCCGATGGTCGATCACCAGTCGCGACAGCAGCAGCCGCCGCGCATCGCCGCGCATCTCGTGGATGCGGTGCGCCTCCCAGGCGAGCGCGACCGCGCTTGCGACATGATAGAGCAGGCTGGTGGCGCGGCGCGCGTCGGCCTCGTTCTCGGACTTGCCCGCGACCTCGCGCGCAAAGCCCACTGCACGATCGACGAGGGCGCGCAGATTGTCGCGCCAGGCCTGCGGCACCGAGGCGCAGTCGTCGAGCCGGGCATGCAGGTCGGCAGCGAGCGCGGATTCGGCGCCGTGGCGGCCGACCGCACGCCGGAGCGCATCGATCGCGACGATGTTGCCGGTGCCTTCCCAGACCGAGCCGAGATGCGCATCGCGCAGCAGGCGCGGCGTGGCGAATTCCTCGATATAGCCGATGCCGCCGCGCATCTCGAGCGCGTCGCCGCAGACCTTGCGCGCATCGCGCGTCGCTCGGAATTTCAGGGTCGGCGTCAGGATGCGCAGCAGCGCCGCCGCATCCTGGCTGCCGGCCTCGGCGCGGTCGAGCGCGTCGGCGGTGAGGAAACTCATCGACAGCGCCTGCTCGACCGGCAGCATGATCTTGAGCATCTGGCGACGGCCGAGCGGCAGATCGATGATGCGCTGGCTGAACACCACGCGGTTCTTCGCCACCGTCATGGCATCGTGATAGGCCCGGCGCATCAGCGCGGTGGACTTGACGCCGTTCGACAGCCGCGACGAGTTCACCATCTCGGCCATCTGCACGAAACCGCGGTCGAGCTTGCCGACCGCATAGGCGATCGCGCCCTCGAGCTTGATCTCGCCCGAGGCCATCGAACGGGTGCCGAGCTTGTCCTTGAGGCGCACGATCCGGTAGTGGTTCTGCGAACCGTCGTCGAGAAAGCGCGGCATCAGGAACAGGCCGACGCCGCGGGTGCCGGGCCCCGCGCCTTCGGGCCGCGCCAGCAGCATCACCACCTTGGCATCGGCGTTCGAGCAGAACCATTTCTCGCCATAAAGGCGCCAATGGTCGCCCTCCTGCACGGCGCGCGTGGTCAGCGTGCCGACGTCGGAGCCGCCCTCCTTCTCGGTCATGAACTGGCCGCCTTGCGTCAGCTTGCTCATGTCGGTCGAGGTCAGGCCATCAAGATATTTCGCCTTCAGCGCCTCGTCGCCGAAATTCGCCAGCAGCTTGGCGCAGCCGTCGGTGACGTTGATCGGGCACCCCATGCCGAATTCGGTCTGGTTGAAAAGAAACGTGAAGGCGTGCTTGGCCGCGACGGGATATTTGTCCGGCCAGCCCATGATGCCCTTGCGGATCGAGAGCGCGTGGATGCCGAACTGGCCGAACGCGGCGTTCTCCAGCTCGCGATAGGCGGGGTGATATTCGATCCATTGCACGTCGCGGCCGAACTTGTCGCGCTGGTGCAGCACCGGCGTGTGCCGGTCGGCCAGCCGCGCGCATTCGTCGAGCGGGCCGCCGGCCATCTCGCCGAGCCGATCGAGATGCGGCTCGATGTGGCGGAACAGATTGTCCGGCAGGTGGATGCGGAGCAGATCTGTCAGCGCCGGATCGGCACGGTAGAAATTCATGCCGGACGTATCCGGCGCCAGCAGGCCCGATTGCCCGGCCGCCACATTCTTCGGCTGCGCTGTAACCGGCTTGTGCATGATCGTCCTCTTCGTTTCCGCCCGACGGCAATTCTTACCGCTTGCCGCGTTGAATGATGTCGATCATGCTCCAGCGGCGGGGACCGATAAAGCCGCAAATTGTCAGGGAGGCATGATCGCCGTGAAGGAGCAATTCGCCCTGCGGAATTGTGATCGACCCGGCTGGTCGTCCGCGTGATCCGTGCATAGATCACCCGCACCCTGTCCCAAGAGATCGCGCCATGGAACATCCGAAATACAAGATCGCCCTTATCGTCGGTGCCGGCGAAGGCCTGAGTGCCTCGCTGGCGCGGCTATTGTCCGCACAAGGCATCCGCGTCGCGCTGGCCGCGCGCAAGATCGAGAAGCTCGGCGCGCTCTGCACCGAGACCGGCGCCAAGGCCTATGCCTGCAACGCCACCGACCCGGAGGAGGTCGAGCGGCTGTTCGGCCTGGTCGAGCGCGAGATCGGCACGCCTGACCTCGTCGTCTACAACGCCAGCGGCCGCACCCGCGGGCCGTTCGTCGACCAGGTGCCGGCCGACGTCGCGAATGCCATCGCGATCAGCGCCTATGGCGGCTTCCTGGTGGCGCAGCAGGCGGCAAAACGCATGCTGCCTAACAAGCACGGCGCGATCCTGTTCACTGGCGCTTCGGCGAGCGTCAAGGGCTACGCGCAGTCGGCCTCGTTCGCGATGGGCAAGTTCGCGTTGCGCGGCCTCGCGCAGAGCCTGGCCCGCGAGCTTTCCCCGCAGGGCATCCACATCGCGCATTTCGTCATCGACGGCGGCATTCGCAGCACGGCACGGACCGAGCCGGACGACAAGCCGGACTCGATGCTCGATCCTGACGCCATCGCGGAGAGCTATTGGAACGTGCTGCAGCAGCCGCGCAGCGCCTGGAGCTGGGAGCTGGAGCTGCGGCCCTGGGTGGAGAAGTTTTGAGCCACGACTGCCGTAGGGTGGGTTAGCCGAGGGCGTAACCCACCTCTCTAATCTCCGCGGCGGCAGAATTGGTGGGTTACGCCCAACAGATGCGCTTCGCACATCTGCTGGGCTAACCCACCCTACAAGAGGCAAACAAGAGCAGGGAGGATCAATGACCACGGAAACCACCGTCGATACCGGCACCAACGAGCTCCTCTGCGTCATCCGCGACCGCGTCGCCGTCATCACGCTGAACCGGCCGGAGGCGCGCAATTCGCTGTCGGACGAATTGACGCCGGCGCTGCGCACCATGATCCGGACCTGCGCCGAGGATCCGAATGTCGGCGCGCTCCTGCTCACCGGCGCGGGCGAGGCGTTCTGCGCCGGCGGCAACGTCAAAGGCATGGGCGCGCATCGCGACCCAAACAAGATGGCGATGTCGCTGCAGGACCGGATCGCCGATCTGCAGGAGCGGCAGCGTCTGCTCACCGGCGCGCTGGTATCGGTGCGCAAGCCCACCATCGCCGCCCTCCCCGGTCCCGCGGTCGGCGCCGGGCTCGCCATCGCCATGGCCTGCGACATCCGCATCGCCGCGCAATCCGCCTTCGTCGCCACCGGCTATGCGCGCATCGCGCTCAGCGGCGACTACGGCATCGCCTGGCTACTGACGCGGCTGGTCGGCACCGCGCGGGCGCGCGAATTGATGTTCACCGGCGACCGCGTCGATGCCGCGCGCGCCGAAGCCATCGGCCTCGTCAACCGCGTCGTGCCCGGCGACAAGCTTCAGGCCGAAGCATTCGCGCTGGCCAAGTCGCTCGCAGAAGGCCCGCGCCTCGCGCTGCGCTACATGAAGGACAATCTCGACGAAGCCGTGCTGTTCGATTTCGAAACCGCCAGGGATCACGAGGCCGAACGGCTGGTCCGCCTGACCACCACCGCCGACCACAAGGAGGCGGTGCAGGCCTTCATCGAGAAGCGCAAGGCGGTGTTCACGGGCAAATAAGCGCACTCGCGACTCTCCGACCGTCACCCCCGCGCAACGGCGGAGCCGTTGTCGCTCGGGGCGGCCGCGCCTTAGCGGCCCTCGAAGGGCGACGCCCACCTGCCGCTGCGAGGGATCGAACGCGGAAACAGCGCGGCCCGCTCATCCTTCGAGGCTCCCCATGGGACGCGTGGCGTCCCATGCCTCGCACCTCAGGATGACGGGGAACCAGTCGCTGCATCCAGACTGCGCGGTCGCGACCACTCGATCATTCCATATAGTAGGAACCCTATTTTCAGGAGCGCTGAATGGATTGGTCTGAGGTGGTCCGGAAGGCCGTCATTCTGGCCGAGAAGACCGGCTACGTTACTTTCGATCAACTCAACGAGTTGATGCCATCCGACGAGGCGGAGCCGGAAGACATCGAAGCCGTACTCACCGCTCTAAGCGACCGGGATATTCGGATCGAGGAAGACTAGGCGTTATTGTAGCCCGGCTACTTGGCAGGCGCCCGTGCAAAATCCACGAACGCGCGCAGTGCGGCCGGTAATTGCCGGCGGCTGGGGTAGTACAGGAAGAAGCCGGGGTAGGCCGGGCACCAATCGGCGAGCACGCGCACCAGCTTGCGCTTGGCGAGCAGCGTTTCGACCTGCTGCTCGAAGACGTAGGCGAGACCGACGCCGTCGAGCGCCGCATCGACCATCAGATCCTGGTCGTTCATGGTCAGCGGGCCCGCGACGTCGATGGCGAGCTCGATGCCGCCGCGCTCGAACTCCCAGTGATAGAGCGCGCCTGAGGTGAAGCGGTAGCGGATGCAGGGCAGGCCCTTGAGGTCGTGCGGTGTGGCGGCCGGCTTATGTGCCTTGAAGAAGGCGGGCGCGCCGACCACGGCAAAGCGGTGCCGCGGGCCGATCGGCACCGCGATCATGTCGGCGGCAATGGTCTCGCCGAAGCGCACGCCGGCATCGAAGCCGGCCGCGACCATGTCGATCAGGGAATCGTTGATCACGATCTCGACGCTGACGTCGGGGAATTGCTTCAGGAAGCGCGTCACGATCGGCAGCAGCACGAGCTGCGCCGACTGGCGCGCGGCGGTGAAGCGCAGCGTCCCGGCGGGCTTGCCGCGGAAATTGTTGAGGTCCTCGAGCGCGTCGTCGATGTCGCGGAAGGCGGGCGTGATGCGGGCAAACAGGCGCTCGCCGGCTTCGGTCAGCGCGACGCTGCGGGTGGTGCGGTTGACGAGCCGCAGACCGAGCCGCTCCTCGACATTGCGCAGGGCATGGGACAGGGCCGAAGGCGTCACGCCAAGCTCGGTCGCCGCCGCGCGAAAGCTGCGGTGGCGGGCGATGGCGAGGAAGGTCGCGAGGTCGGACGGGTCGATCCGCATTGATGAATTTTACTCAGTAGCTTGCAAAATACATAGCGGATTATCTCAGCTATGGCGAGCCGCTACACCTTGCCCATCGGCTTCGGCGCATCGCCGGGCCCAAATGGAAAGGACAACATCATGCGTGTCTGGTTCATCACAGGAGCTTCGCGTGGATTTGGTGCGTTGATCGCCGAGGCAGCCCTCAAGGCTGGCGATGCTGTCGTTGCGACCGCCCGCGATCCGCCGACCGTCACCGCGCGCCTCGGCACGCACGAGCGGCTGCTGGCCACGCGGCTCGACGTCACCAGCGAGGCCGAGGCGCACGAGGCTGCCGGCCAGGCCGTGAAGGCGTTCGGCCGCATCGACATCCTCGTCAACAATGCCGGCTACGGCCTGTTGGGCGCGATCGAGGAGGCCAGCCAGGCCGAGACGCAAAAGCTGTTCGGCACGAACGTGTTCGGCCTGCTCGGTGTCACCCGCGCCGTGCTGCCCCATATGCGCCGCCAGCGCTCCGGCCACATCATCAACATCTCGTCGGTCGGCGGCTACACCGGCTATCCCGGCTGGGGCGTCTATGGCGCGACGAAGTTTGCGGTGGAAGGCCTGAGCGAAGCGCTGGCCGGCGAGGTCGCGCCGCTCGGCATCAAGGTCACCGTGGTCGAGCCGGGTTTCTTCCGCACCAATTTCCTGGACGAGAGTTCGCTGTCGCGCACGGCCATGCAGATCGAGGACTACAGCGAGAGCGTCGGCAAGACCCGCGCGCATGCGGCCGACTTCAACGGCGGCCAGCGCGGCGATCCGCGCAAGCTGGCGCAGGCCTTCCTGAAGCTCGCCGATGCCAGGACCCCGCCGCTGCGGCTGCCGCTCGGCAGCGACACGGTGGAACGGATCGAGGCGAAGAACGCCTTCGTGGCGAAGGAGCTGGCCGAGTGGCGCACGGTCGCGACCTCGACCGATTTCAGCAGCGACAGCGCTTGAGGGAAGGCAAAAAAATGCCCGGCTCTGGCTTGGCCAGGGCCGGGCTTGGAGTGGTGTCAGGCCGAGGCTGAGGGGCTGTCGGCCTGACGGGAAAGGGCGGCGAGACGCCAGCTCGCGCAGGGAATATCTTTCGGCGCGACGCTGATCTCCTTGTCGAAGCGCACCAGCTTCCAGTCGTCGGGATGGTTGACGAAGGCGAAGCCGGATTTGCGCGCAAGGGAAATCATGGTCTCGTTGGAGCGCAGCGTGTCGCCGAACATGTGCTCGGCGCCGAGCGCAGCGGCGCGGCATTCAAGATTCTTCATCAGCGCGGTCGCGATGCCATGGCCCTGCCAGCGGTCATCAACCGACAGGCCGAATTCGAGCGTCGACGTCTCGGCATGAAGGGCATAGCGCGCTTCGGCGACGATGGTCTCGAAACCGTCGACCATCTTGGTCGCGACGACGGTGAAACGATCGCGCTCGCCAACCTCGAGGAAATCGTGCAGCAGCCCCTTCGGCAATTCGCTGATCGCGCCGAAGAAGCGGCTGTAGCGGGAGCGGGTCGAGAGCGAGCGGAAATAGTGCTGAAGCTCCTCGGTGTCGCGCGGCTCGACGAAGCGGACGTTGAGCCGCTCACCCTGCCGGGTCTGCAGCGTGTCCGAATACTGCTTGAGATCTTCGAGGCGAAGGCTGCTCATGACACATGCCCCCAAGGGGACCAGAGGAAGACGGAACAAGAAAAAAGGGACCGCCGGCGCCCCTGTGATCAGGCGGCGCCGGCCTGGCGGCCAATCAGGCCCGCCAGAAGGGTTTGTCGGCCTCGTAGGCAATGTCGGACCAGGACAGCCCGACGTCGTGGAGATCACGCGCGGTCCAGTTGGTGAGCTCGCGCCGGGTGCGGTAACGCTCGTGCCACACATGCAGGGTCTCGCCGATCTGCTGGATCAGCCCGGGCGCATGATGATTTGTCATCGAATTGTGTGTCAAAGTAGACATTTTCAGCTCCTTGAGCTAACTTGGAAGCTAATATCTGCCTTCTAGTGCGCTGCGACAAACGACAATTTGTACCCTTTCGCATGAAATAACGTCATGCATCCTGCTGCCAGATGACTGCCAGATTGCCCTCCCTGAACGGATTGCGGGCGTTCGAGGCCGCCGCGCGCCATCTCAGCTTCACGCTGGCGGCCAGCGAGCTGAACGTGACCCAGACCGCGATCAGCCATCAGATCCGGCGACTCGAGGAGGAGCTCGGCATCCGCCTGTTCGTCCGGCAGAACCGCGCGCTGGCGCTGACGCCGGAGGCGCGCGACTACCTCCCGGGCGTCCGCGCCGCCTTCAACGATCTCCGCCTCGCCACCGACCGCCTCTTGCGCAAGGACGACGACAAGGTGCTGACGGTGTCGACGCTGGCCTCGCTCGCGGCGAAATGGCTGCTGCCGCGGCTGACCGATTTCCAGGAACAGCATCCCGGCATCGACGTCCGGATCACGACATCGACCAGCCTGGTCGACTTCCAGCGTGACAATGTCGATGCCGCGATCCGCTACGGCCGCGGCCAGTGGCAGGGCCTGCGCGCCGACTGGCTGATGGCGGACGAGCTGTTTCCAGTGTGCAGCCCTTCACTGCTGCGCGGGGACAAGCCGCTGCGCCAGCCGGAGGACCTGAAGGGCTATCCGCTGCTGCACACCTCCAACGCCAACAGCGACGACTGGCGGCTCTGGCTGACGGCGGCGGGCCTGCCGGCCGATATCGCGCGGCAGCCCGGCATCACCTTCGACATGATCTTCATGACCATCCAGGCCGCGATCGACGGCATCGGCGTTGCGATGGGGCGAACTTCCTACGTGCAGGACGACATCGCCAAGGGCCGGCTGGTGGTGCCCTTCAAGATCGCGCTGCCGGCCGACGCCGGCTTCTACCTAGTCGCCCCGGAGGGCCGCCGCGAGGCGCCGAAGCTGGCCGCGTTCCGCCAATGGATCGTCGCTGCAACGCAAAATAAGGCCTGAAAAATCATCAGCTTCCTCCCGAAAACCGATTGACTCCCCCCGCCCCGCGCGGGAAGGGGTAGGACAGATTGTCGCAGCTTAATCTGTCGCCTTGCCGTGAAATGAGTTCCGGTCCGGCCACGCCTTTCCAAGGGGAGCAACGTCATGGCTGGACCAGCCGCATCAACCAATCCGCCCGAGATCAAGTCGCGCATCGGCGCGATCCTGCGCGCCACCAGCGGCAATTTCCTCGAGCAGTTCGATTTCTTCCTGTTCGGCTTCTATGCCGCCGCGATCGGCAAGGCGTTCTTCCCCTCGACCAACGAGACGGCGTCGCTGCTCAATACGTTCGGCGTGTTCTGGCTCGGCGCCTTGATGCGCCCCGTCGGCGCCATCGTGCTCGGGGCCTATATCGACCGCATCGGCCGCCGCCAGGGCCTGATCGTCACGCTCGGCATCATGGCGATCGGCACCGTCGTGATCGCGTTCTGTCCGAGCTACGCGACCATCGGCATCGCGGCGCCCGTCATTGTGCTGATCGGCCGCCTGCTGCAGGGCTTTTCCGCCGGCGTCGAGCTCGGCGGCGTGTCGGTGTATCTCGCGGAGATCTCGACGCCCGGCAATCGCGGCTTCTACACCTCGTTCCAGTCGTCGAGCCAGCAGGTCGCGATCTTCGTGGCCTCGATCCTCGGCTATCTCCTCTCCGAGGTGATGCCGGCCGACACGGTCGCCGCCTGGGGTTGGCGCATTCCCTTCTTCGTCGGCTGCCTGATCATTCCCCTGATCTTCTTCCTGCGCCGCACGCTGGAGGAAACGCCGGCCTTCCTCGCCATGAAGAAGCATCCGACCGCGCGCGAGGTGTTCGCCTCCGCGCTCGCCAACTGGCGCATCGTCATCCTCGGCATGATGATCGCGATCCTGACCACGACGACGTTCTACTTCGTCACCGTCTACACGCCGACCTTCGGCAAGACGGTGCTGAAGCTGTCGACGCAGGATGCGCTGCTGGTCACGCTGCTGGTGGCGGTGACCAACTTCATCTGGAACCCGGTCGGCGGCGCGCTGTCCGACCGCATCGGCCGCAAGCCGGTGCTGATCGCGATCGCCTCGCTCTCGCTTCTCACCGCCTACCCGGCGCTATCCTGGCTGGTGGCCGCGCCGACCTTCGGCAAGCTGCTCGCGGTCGAGATGATGTTCTCGTTCTATTTCGGCATGTACAGCGGCACCATGCTCGGCGCGCTGGTCGAGATCGTGCCGGCGCATGTGCGCACCACCTGCTTCTCGCTCGCTTTCGCGCTGGCGGCCGCGCTATTCGGCACCTTCACGCCGTTCGCCTCGACCTGGCTGATCGAATACACCGGCAACAAGGCCGCGCCCGGCGCCTGGCTGATGTTCGCAGCGCTGCTCGGCATCATCGCGGCTTCGATCGTGTATCGCGGCGGCGGCAAGGCGGTGCCGACGTACGATACGGCGGCGGAGCCGGTTGCGGGGCATTAGGACAGGCGACTCGCTGCCTTCTTCACCTCTCCCCGCTTGCGGGGAGAGGTCGGATTGCATCGCAGATGCAATCCGGGTGAGGGGGTACAGGTCTCACGACGACCGCTCGTGTGGAGAGATGCCCCTCACCCCACCCCTCTCAGCGCGAGCGAAGCTCGTCGCGGCGGGGCGAGGGTGCGCACTGCCCGAGCCGCTACAGCTCCACCACCACGTAATCGCTCTCGATCCTGACCGGGATCGTCTCCGCCACATACGGTCCCTTGACCACGCTCGCGCCCGGCTCGACGTGCGCCGGATAGGCCTTCACGCGGAAGCGGCGGGGGTCGCAGTAGGACTGGCCGGTGCGGATGTCGAACTCCCAGCCGTGCCAGGGGCAGCGAATGATCTCGCCGAGCTTGGTGTACTCGATCTCACCGGGATTGCTCGACTGCGCGAGGCCGATCAGCGGCCCCTCGCACAAGGCCGCGCCCTGATGCGGGCAGCGGTTCATCAGGCCGAAATATTCGCCCTTGATGTTGAAGACCGCGATCGGCCGTCCCTCGATCTCCAGGAATTTTCGCGTGCCGGGCGGAAGCTCGTCGACCGCGGCAATGACGTGTCTTGCCATCAGGAAGTTCTTGCCATCAGAAAGTTCTTGCCATCAGGAAATGCCGTACAGCTTCTTGGCGTTGCCGAGATAGAACGCCTCGCGATTGGCTTCGCTGACGCCCGCCGGCAGCACGCGCGACGGCTCGTCATAATCCCAATGCGGATAGTCGGTCGCGAACAGCAGGCGATCCCAGCCGATCCATTTGATGACGTCGAACAGATCCTCGCGCCTTTCAGGATCCTCCATCGGCTGTGTCGTCCACCACACCTGCTCGCGGATATACTCCGACGGCGGCCGCTTGACATGCGGCACCTCGCTTCGGAGTCGCTGCCAGGCCTTGTCCAGCCGCCATGCCAGTGACGGCGCCCAGCCGAAGCCGGCCTCGATCATCACCATCTTCAGATTCGGGAAGCGCTCGAACACGCCTTCCAGAACGAGGCTCGCCAGCGCCGATTGCTGGCACTGCGAGTGGCCGACCATCTCCTCGATGTAGTAGGACGGCCAGCCCGACGGCGTGATGGGGTTGCCGCCGAAGCCGAAAGCATGGACACCGACGGGCAGGCCCGCCTCTTCCGCGGCCTGGTAGATCGGCCAGTAGCGGCGCTGACCGAGCGGCTCGACATTGCGGCTGAGCAGCAGCACCTGCACGAAATTCTTGTCGCCGGCGCGCTCGCGGATCTCGGCGGCAGCGGAGAGGCCGTCCTCATTGCCGACGACGATGGACGCTTTCAGCCGCTTGTCCTTGCTGGTCCATTTGTCGATCTGCCAGTCGTTGATGGCCGAGCACAGCGCGGCGGAGAGCTCGTGATTGCGGATGCCCTGCCCGGTGTTGAGCGGATTGAGCACGCCCAGTTGCACATTGTTGGGATCGAGCAATTGCTGCTGCATGAAGGAGAGCGAGGAGCCCTGCGGGCCGCCTTCCGGCGGATAGGCGTCGCGGCGCGAGGCGTTGGGCTGGGCCTTCGGATAGGGCGGGCCTTCCATCATGCCCTGATAGGCATGGACGCCGTAGACTTCGAGATGATGCTGCCAGCGTTTGGCAAGGTAGGGATAGAGCTCGGTGCGGGTGGCTCGTGCCGGGTGGATGTCGCAGTCCGCGATGGCGGTTTTGGCGGTCAGCGTGGAAGCGGCTTCTTGGTTCTCGCGGAACTGGATATTCATCGCCTTGCCTCCTTTGGCAGCGGGCTCATTTCAGGCGGGGATAGGTTGCATGCGGATTGTCGATCATGATCTTGCGCACGAGATCGGGGGACAGACCTTCGGGCAGCGCGTCCAGGCCGTCGAACTGCCAGTGCGGATAGTCCGTGGAGAATAAGACCAATTCGTCCGACTGCATATGCTCAAACAGGCGAATTAATGTCTCCGGCTGCGGCGGTGCATCAAATGGCTGTAACGAGAAGCGGATGTTGCTGCGCACAAGTTCCAGCGGCGCGCGATCGACCCACGGCGTCTCCATCCGCACCCCGCGCCAGAACTTGTGCAGCCGCCAGAGATACGGCGAGATCCAGGAGACGCCGGATTCCAGCATCACCATTTTGAGGCGCGGATATTTGGCGAACACGCCCTCGACGATCAGGCTGGTGAGCTGGGTCTGGAACGCCTGGGCCTGACCGACATAATCCTCGATGTGATAGGAGCCCCACCCCACCGCAGTCGGCGGATTGTGATAGGCGGAACCGGCGTGGACGCCGATCGGCAAATCGAGCCGTTCCGCAGCCTCGTAAATCGGCCACAGTGCGCGCTTGCCGAGCGGCGTGTCGCCCATCACCAGCATCAGGACCTGCACGAAGCGGCGATCCGGCGCGCAGCGCTCGAGCTCGGCGACCGCCTTCTCGATGTTCTGCGTCGGGATCACGATCGAGCCGCGCAATCGTGAATCGTGATCGAGCCATTCCTTCGCCAGCCAGTCGTTCAGCGCGCGGCAGAAGGCGGCCTGCATGTCCTCGGAAAACACCATCTGCACGCCATAGAGCGGATTGCAGATGGCGTAGCTGAGCTGGAAGGGATCGAGCACGTGGCGCTGCATGTCCGACAGGCTCTCGCCGGGCTTGCCCTTCTCCGGGCGCCAGTCGGGCCGCGCCGTGATCGGCGAATTCTGCGGATAGGATTGCGAGACGAGATCGACCATGCCGCGCGTCGTCACCTGATCGCGCCAATAATCGTTCAGGTATGGCAGCAGGCTGGTCAGATGCGGCACGGCCGGATGCACGTCGCAATCGACGCCGCCGGCGATCAGGGACGCCATGACGTCTCCTTCACGTTTCCTCGCACGTTTCCTCGTCTTGTTGTGAGCGGCGCCTGGCCGCTCTTTCTTTCCGCCATTGAAGCAGGCCTGCCCGTCGCCCGCAACTCGGCCAAGCCTGCTGTCATATGCTAGGAAGGCTGGGCTCAGTTGCGAAGGAATAAGGGGTTACGGAATGAAAGAGCTCGTTGCCATCGCGGAACAGGTCGCAGCCCGGCTGATCGCGCGCAAACAGACCATTGCGGTCGCCGAATCCTCGGCCGGCGGCCTGATCTCGGCGAGCCTCCTCGCGGTGCCCGGCGCATCCGCCTATTTCCTCGGCGGTGCCGTGGTCTACACACGCGAAGCACGGCGCGCGCTGATGGATATTTCGGATGAAGGAATGAAGGGCTTCCGTTCGTCGTCCGAGCCCTACGCGCAATTGCTGGCCGAGCGGATGCGCAGCCGCTTCGGCAGCGACTGGGGCCTGTCCGAGACCGGCGCCGCCGGCCCCACCGGCAACCGCTACGGCGACGCCGCCGGCCACAGCTGCATGGCGATCACCGGGCCTGCGTCGGAGGTGATGACGCTGGAGACGGGAAGCAATGACCGGTTCGCGAACATGGAAGTGTTTGCGGCGACGGCGATGAAGCTGTTGTTGAGGAGGCTGGAGGGGTGAGTCGAAGCCGCGATTTCGGTGTCGTCCTGGCGAAAGCCAGGACCCATTACCCCCGGGAGACGTTTGGCAGAGGCTGGTCGTTCGGGATTGGTATCGTCCGCGATTGAGAGACCTCGCGGTATGGGTCCTGGCTTTCGCCAGGACGACGTTGTGGAGGCACTGTGCCCTACCGCCCCAAATGCCGCATGAAGATCCGCACCACGTATCCCTGTACCCGCGGCGCCTCGTCGTAGAGATCCGACGCAATCCGCTCGATGGTTTCGCGCAAGGACAGGAACTGCGCCTGTCGCGCGCTGCTTTCCGTACCCTGCATGCCTGCGAGCTCATCCATCGCGGCGTCGCTGATCTGGCAGTCAACGACCTCGCCATCGTTCAGCATGGTGAAGCGAAATGCCAGACGTTCGAGGTCGTGGCCGATAATCCTGTCGCGCGTCAGCGGCATCCAATTGTCCCGTTCGCACCCCCGAGCGGGACAATGCTGAAAATCTGCCGCGTTGTCACCACCCGCGCCAGGGGACATCACGGTCATCCGACGCTCTTCAACGGAGCGCTCCCGTCAGTCGGCCACGCTCCGAGCTCAGTAGACGAGCGCCGTTCCGGTCGGCTTGTCCAGTGCCGCGGCCAGCGATCGATATTCCTCGCAGTCCGTCCCGCAGATGGATGCGATCCGGCCGAGGTGATAGAGCGCTTGCTCGCGGTTGCCCCGCTCGAGCTGCCACAGTCCATAATATTGCCATGTCAGCACGTGGTTCGGATCGGCCTGCAACGCGCGCTCGTACCAGACCTTCGACTGCTCGTAGTCGCCGAGCTTGCGATAGGAGTAGCCGATGAGGTTGGCGACGTTCGGATGATCGTCATGGCCGAGCGACTTCAGCTGCGCGATCGCGGCCGCATAGTCGTTGCGCTCGTAGATGGTGTCATAGGCGGCGCGGTAACCGGCGGCGAAAGCGGGATCGCCGATACTGGACTGGTTGCCCGGCTTCTTGCCCTTCTGGGTTGCCTTCGTGCCCGGCCGCTTCGGATAGGTTGGCTGCGGCTTCTGATCCGAATAGGCGCCGGCATAAGGATCGGTGGAGCTGATGCTGCCACCGCCTCCTCCTCCACCGCCTCCGCCCGCGGCAAACGCCGGCGAGCTCAACAAGGCTGCCGCAAAAGTGCCGAGTGCGACGAGCCTGATCATCCCACTGAACATCTTCGTCTCCTGTCCTGCTTCATGCAGCCCCGGACGAATCGATAACCCTGCCTCGGCAGCAATATTCCGGGACATCGCGCTCACGGAGACGTCAGCGTTCGTACGACAGTTCCGTTGTCCTTTACTGGAACGCCACCTCGGCAAAGCTTCTCAGCTTTCGCGAATGCAGCCGCTCGGATTCCTGCTCTTTCAGCCGCTCCAGCGCCTTGAGGCCGATCTCGAGATGCTGACCGACGCGGCGGCGGTAAAACTCGCTGGCCATGCCGGCGAGCTTGATCTCGCCGTGCAGCGGCTTGTCGGAGACGCAGAGCAGCGTGCCGTAGGGAACGCGGAAGCGGTAGCCGTTGGCGGCGATCGCGGCCGATTCCATGTCGAGCGCCACCGCGCGCGACTGCGACATGCGGCGGATCACCTCCGGCCCCGAGATCTCCCAATTGCGGTTGTCGACGCTCGCGACGGTGCCGGTCCGCATCAGGCGCTTCAGCTCGAACCCTTCGAGGCCGGTGACGTCCTCGACGGCCTCTTCGAGTGCGACCTGCATCTCGGCCAGCGCCGGGATCGGCACCCACAGCGGCAGCTCGCGGTCGAGCACGTGGTCCTCGCGCACATAGCCATGGGCCAGCACATAGTCGCCGAGCCGCTGCGTGTTGCGCAGGCCCGCGCAATGGCCGAGCATCAGCCAGGCATGGGGCCGCAGCACCGCGACGTGGTCGGTGACGTTGCGCGCGTTGGACGGGCCGGTGCCGATGTTGATCAGCGTGATGCCGCGATAGCCCGGCATCTTGAGGTGAAAGGCCGGCATCTGCGGCGCGCGCACGGGTGCATCACCACTCGTCGTACCGCCGCTGCGCGTGATCACATTGCCGGGTGCGACGAACGCCTCGAGACCGGCCTCGCTCGCCTGAAGCCGCTGCTGGCAGAGCTGTGCAAACGCATCGACGTAAAACTGGTAGTTGGTGAAAATGACAAAATTCTGGAAATGCTCGGGATCGGTGCCGGTGTAATGGTAGAGCCGGCGCAGCGAGTAATCGACGCGCGCCGCCCGAAACAGCGACAGCGGCTCGGGTGCGCCCGCCTGCAGCTGGAACGTGCCGTCGGCGATGGAATCGTCCATGGTGGCGAGGTCAGGCACGTCGAACGCATCGCGCAGCGAGCGCGTGACGGGCGAGTTCTCGCTGGTGGTGATGGCGGCTTCGATGTTGATGTCGCGGCGATAGGCGAAGTGGATCGGGATCGGCTCGGCCGACTCGCCGATCTCGACGGGCACGCCGTGGTTCTGGATCAGCAGCCCGATCTGCTCGGTGAGGTAGCTGCGGAACAGATCCGGCCGCGTGACGCTGGTCTCGTGCACGCCGGGTCCGGCGACGAAACCGTAAGCAAGCCGCGAATCCAGCCGCGCATGCGTCGCGGTGGTGAGACGGACGAAGGGGTAATAGGCCCGCACGCGCGTGGTGACGGCCTCGCCGCCGACATAGGCCTCGAACCGGTCGCGCAGGAACTTGGTGTTGCGCTCGTAGATCTCCTCGAGGCGGGCGACGGCCGCGGCTGCGTCGGAGAAGGATTTGGTGGCGATGGACGGAGGGGATTGCATTGTTCGACCGCAGGGGTGCTTGGGCTTCGAGTCGAACTATAGCAAAGAAGGAGGCGCCGTAGGGTGGGCAAAGCGCAAGCGTGCCCACCATATGCTCGCTGTGTGAAAGGTCGTGGGCACGGCGCGCTGCGCCTTTGCCCACCCTACGGGAGCGAGTGTGCGGCTCGAGATCCCGGATGCGCGCTCAGCGCGCTCCGGGATGACGCGCTTTCGCGCGTCACTTCTCCCTGAACGCCCGCATCAGCTGGTCGTGCAGCGGCTTCATCAGATAGGACAGCATGGTGCGGTCGCCGGTCTGGACGAAGGCTTCCACGGGCATGCCGGGGATGATCTTGACGTCGCCGAGACGGGCGATCTCTTCCGGCGGCATCGAGACGCGGATGGTGTAGTAGCTCTGGCCGGTGCGCTGATCGGTGGTGACGTCGGGCGAGACGCGGCTGACGGTGCCGTTGAGCTCCGGCGTGGTGCGCTGGTTGAAGGCGGACAGGCGCAGCAGCGTCTTCTGGCCGATCTGCAGCTTGTCGATGTCCACCGGATTGACCTTGGCCTCGACCTGGAGGTCATCGGCCTGCGGCACGATCAGCATCAGCGTGTCGCCGGCGGTGACGACGCCGCCGACCGTGTGCACGGTCGATTGCAGCACCATGCCGTCCTGCGGCGCGCGGATGTCGACGCGGCGGAGCTGGTCCTCGGCGGCAACCTTGCGCTCGATCAGCTCGCCGATCTTGTCGTTGGTCTCGCGCAGATCCTTGGAAACCTCGCTCACCATGTCCTTGTCGACCTGGATGATCTGAAGCTCGGTCTCGGTGATCTTGCCCTTGGCCTGCGCGCGGGAGGCGATGTATTGCGCGCGCTCGCCGTTGAGGCGGGCGCTGTCGCGCTCGAGCTGGGTCAGGCGCGAGATCTGCACCAGGCGCTTGTCGTAGAGATCGCGGACGCCGGTGAGCTCGTTCTGGACCAGCCCGATCTCCTTGTCCTTGGCCGTCTCCTGCGCCGACAGGCCCTCGATTTCCTCGTTGAGCTGCAGCACGCGCTCGCGCAGCTGCGCCTTCTGGCCGGCGCGGCCGTTGACGCGGACCTCGAACAGCTTGGTCTCGGCGGAGATGAGCGCCTTGACGTCGGGATCGCTGCTGCGATCGAGCAGGGATTGCGGAAACTCGATCTTGTCGAGACCGCGCTGCTCGGCCTGCAGCCGCGCCGTGCGCACCTGCGCGGCGTCGAGATTCTTGGTGACGATGGCGAGGTTCGCCCTGGTCACGGTGTCGTCGAGCCGCACCACGATGTCGCCGGCCTTGACCACGTCGCCGTCGCGGGCGCGCAGCTCGCCGACCACGCCGCCGGTGGGGTGCTGCACCTTCTTGACGTTGGACTCGACCACGATCTGGCCCGGCGCGATCAGCGCACCCGAGATCAGCACCGTGGAGGCCCAGCCGCCGAGGCCGACGACGAGCACCAGCACGATGCCGAGACCGAGCATCAGGTGCAATTTGATGGAATCGCGCACGGTCTTCTGGGCAGCGGGCTTTCCGCCACCGATCGCCATCGTGCTCATGACTTGGTCACTCCGCCTTCACTGACGACCTTGATCGGAGCCGGCGGCGTCGCGCGCGGCTGCAGAACCTGGGCGAGCACCTGCTCCTTCGGGCCGAACGCCTGCATGCGGCCGTCGCGCAGCACCAGGATCTGGTCGACCGCCTCGACGCCGATCGGGCGATGCGCCACCACGATGACGATGGCGCCGCGCTCGCGCGCGGAGCGGATGGCACGGGTCAGTGCCTCGTCGCCTTCGGTGTCGAGGTTGGAATTGGGCTCGTCGAGCACGATCAGGAACGGATTGCCGTAGAGCGCGCGGGCCAGCGCGACGCGCTGCGCTTGGCCTGCCGAGAGCGCACCGCCCTGCTCGCCGACCTGCGTGTTGTAGCCCTCGCGCATCTTGATGATCATCTCGTGCACGCCGGCCTCTTTCGCCGCGGCGATGATGCCGTCGGAGGTGGCCTCGGGATCGAAGCGGCCGATGTTCTGCGCGATGGTGCCGCCGAACAGCTCGACGTCCTGCGGCAGGTAGCCGATATGGCGGCCGAGCGCGTCGGACGACCATTGGTCGAGCGCCGCGCCGTCGAGCCTGACCTTGCCGCGCACCGGCTGCCAGACGCCGACGAGGGCACGGATCAGCGAGGATTTGCCGGAACCGCTCGGTCCGATCACGCCGAGGCCGTTGCCGGCGGCGAGCGCGAAGGTGACGTCCTGCACGATGATGCGCTGGTCGCCCGGCGCCACCATGGCGAGGCCTTCGACCCCGAGGCGGCTGGTCGGCGGCTGCAGCTGGGTCGGCATCGTCTGCGCCGGCATCTGCTCCAGCAGGCGCGTGAGGCGCTGCCAGCTCTGGCGCGCCGCGACGAAGGATTTCCAGTGCGCGATGGCGAGATCGACCGGCGCGAGCGCGCGGGCGGAGAGGATCGAGCCGGCGATGATGATGCCGGCAGTCGCCTCCTGATGGATGACGAGATAGGCGCCGACCGCGAGCACGGCCGACTGCAGCATCATGCGCAGCACTTTTGCGACCGCACCGAGGCCGCCGGCGACGTCGCTCGCACGCTGGTTACCGCCGAGGTATTTTTCGTTGGCCTCGCTCCAGCGCGCGTTCATGCGGCCGGTCATCCCCATCGACACCATCACCTCGGCATTGCGGCGGCTGGCCTGGGCGAGGTCGTTGCGCTGGGCGGCAAGGCCCATCGCCTCCTTCGCCGGCTGGCGCGACAGGAATTCGGTGACGATCGTCAGGCCGACCAGGATGATGGCGCCGACCAGGGCGGTGAGGCCGATCATGACGTGGAAGGCGAAGCAGATGGCGAGATACAGCGGCAGCCAGGGCAGGTCGAAGAACGCGCTCGGGCCCATGCCGCCGAGGAAGGAACGGACGTTGTCGAGGTCGCGCAGCGGCTGCAGGCCCTCGTTGCGGTTGCCGACCAGGAGCGGCAGGCGGACAATGGTGTCGAACACCCGCTTGTTGAGCGCCTCGTCGAGCGAGGTGCCGACGCGCCCCAGGATCCGGTTGCGGATCATGTCGAGCACGCCCTGCGCCATGTAGAGGAAGCCGGCGATGATGATCAGGCCGACCAGGGTCGGGATGCTGCGGCTCGGCAGCACCCGGTCGTAGACCTCCAGCATGAAGATCGACCCGGTCAGATAGAGCAGGTTGATCATGCAGCTCATCAAGCCGACGCCGACGAAGGCCGTGCGACAAGCGCGCAAGGCGTCCCCGAGCTCTGAACGGCGGACGCCAGGTAGGGCTGCCATCAGTCTGATCTCTTTCAGATGAGGGGCAAAGCCCCTGATTTCACAGGCGGTTCAGGGTACGCGACCCGAATTAATATCGTCTTCCCCTGCGACCCCAGCGCAGTCGAATTAACCCGGGAGCCCGATGGACCACATCTAGCCCTGACGGCCCCGCACGCAAATCCGGTATTTCACAGTCTTTGCGGCTTTTTATAGCAGAGATCGCGGCCTCTCCCCAGCGGGGGAGAGGCGAAATGTTCAGGCCCGTCGGGCCAAAGCGAGGCTAGAAACGGCCGCCGCCGCGGACCAGCCGAACCACCACCAGCAGGATCACCGCGCCGATGGCGGAGTAGACGATCTCGGAGACGAGGCCGGTGCCAAGCCGGATGCCGAGCTTGGGAAACAGGAAGCTCGCGACCAGCGCGCCGGCGACGCCGACGACGATGTCGCCGATGATGCCGAACCCGGTTCCGCGCACCACCTTGCCTGCGAGCCAGCCGGCGACGAGGCCGACGAACAGGATGACGAGCAGGCCTTCGTTGGAAATGTACATAAGTGAGGTCCCTCTCCTTGAATGCCCGGCATGGAACGGGAACCGGGATGAATGGGGTCTGAATGCGTTCCCGGCGACCCCGGTTGCGCCTGTCGAAGACAAAAAGTTCGAAAACAACCCCATGCACAGTAGAAGCGCCTCGGGCGGTCGACGCGGGGCGACGTGTGACAACTCGATGTTGTCGCGAGGAAATTTTTGAGAGGGGCGCGCTTCACCTCTCCCCGCCTGCGGGGAGAGGTCGGATCGGCTCCGGCGATGCGAAGCATCGTCCGGCGCGATCCGGGTGAGGGGGGTACAGGTCTCTCGACCATCTCGTGTGCGGAGAGAGGCCCCTCACCCCAACCCTCTCCCCGCAAGGGCGGGGCGAGGGAGCGCAGCGGCGCGAGGGGCCGAGATCCCGACTGAGAACGCTACGTCGCCACCGTCGGCGCCGCCAGCACGCACCTCGCCGCCCGGCCCGGGCCGACCTCCACATTGGCCGGCAGCTGCTCGAGGCAGCGCGGCTCGGCGAGCTTGCAGCGGGGGGCGAAGGAGCAGTTGTGGGGCTTTTCGGCCAGTGATGGCGGGGTGCCGGGGATGGTCTCCAGCCGCGCGCCGCGCTTGGCGCCGTGGATGGTCGAGGCGAGCAGGCCCTTGGCATAGGGGTGCACCGGGGTGCGGACGATGTCGCGAAGAGTCCCCTGCTCCACGATCTGCCCGGCATACATCACCGCGACGCGGTCGCAGATCTCGATGGCGACGCCGATGTCGTGGGTGACGAAGATGACGGACATGCCGAACTCGCGCTGCAGCTCGCGCAGCAGCAGCAGGATCTGGATCTGCACGGTGGCATCGAGCGCCGTGGTCGGCTCGTCCGCCAGCAGGATCTTTGGACGGCAGGCGAGCGCGAGCGCGATCATGGCGCGCTGGCGCATGCCGCCGGACATCTCGTGCGGATAGGCATCTAACCGCCGTTTGGCCGAGGGAATGCGCACGACCTCGAGCATCTCGAGCGCGCGCGCCCTCCCCTCCGCGTAAGACTTACCCTCATGGCGCACGACGCTTTCGGCGATCTGCGCGCCGATGGTGTAGACCGGATCGAGCGCGAGCGCCGGCTCCTGGAAGATCATCGAGACGGTCTGGCCGCGGAACGACGACAGCTCTTCGTCATTCATGGCGAGCACATCCTGCCCCATCACGTTGACCTTGCCCGTGATCTGCGTGCGTTTCTTCGGCAACAGCCGCATCAGCGCACGCAGCGTCACGCTCTTGCCCGAACCGGATTCGCCGAGCAGGCCCAGCACCTCGCCGTCACCCAGCGAAAGATTGAGATCGTTCACGGCATAGACCGTGCGTTCGCCGGTGAAGCGGATGTTGAGGCCTGAGATGTCGACGAGTTTTGTCATGACGGCAGTTTGGGTATCCGGTCGTGATAGTCGGTGACGCGCTGGAAGGCCGCGCCGATGGTGAGCAGGGTCGCTTCATCGAAGGAGCGGCCGATCAGCTGCATGCCCACGGGCAGGCCGGTTTTGGTGAAGCCCGAGGGAATCGTCAGCGACGGCAGACCCAGGAAATTCACCGGGCGGGTGAACAGCGTCAGCCGCTGCACCATCGCCGGTGCATTCGGTCCGCCGCCGACATCGCTCTCCTCGATCGTCGGTGCCGGCACTGGCGAGGCCGGTGCGATGATCGCGTCGACGCCCGCGGTCGCGGCGTTGTGCGCGGCGAGCGCGGGACCGCGCCAGCGCATCGCCTCCAGATAGGTGATGGCGGGCACGGTGAGGCCGTTCTGCAGCCGCATCAGCACCTGCGCGCCGTAATCCTGCGGCCGCTCGATCATCCAGCGCTTGTGGAAAGCAGCCGCCTCCGCGGCGAGCACGAGCTGGCTTGCCGCGGACAATTGCCGCTGGTCCGGCAGCTCGACCTTGACGATGTCGGCGCCCTCGCGCTTGAGCACCGCGATGGTCTCGTCCAGCACGCGCGCGACCTCGGCGTCGAGATCGTCAACGTAGAAGGACGCGGGCACACCGATCTTGAGTCCCTTCAGCGAGCCCTTGGTCGCCGCGACATAGTCAGACAGCGGCTCGTGGCTGCAGGTCGGATCCTCGGGATCGGGACCCGCCATCAGCGCCAGCAGCAGCGCGCAATCCTCGGCGGTGCGGGCGAGCGGGCCGACCGTGTCGAGCGATTGCGACAGCGGCATCGCGCCGGCGCGGCTGACGCGGGCGACGGTGGTCTTGAGACCGGTGACGCCGCAGAAATGCGCGGGCATGCGGATCGAGCCGCCGGTGTCGGAGCCGAGCGCCGCATAGGTCAGGCGCGCGGCGACCGCGGAGCCGGAGCCCGACGACGAACCGCCGGTGATATGGGCGACGTTCCAGGGATTGCGCACCGGGCCGTAATGAGCGTTGTGCCCGGTCGGGCCGTAGGCGAATTCGGCGAGGTGCAGCGTGCCCAGGCGGACCTGGCCGGCATCCTTCAGCCGCTGCAAGGCCGTGGACGTCACGGCCGGCACGAAATCGCGGCGGATCAGCGAGCCGCAGGTCGCGACGTGGCCGGCGTCGTAATACATGTCCTTGTGCGCGAGCGGCACGCCGTGCAGCGGCCCGCGGACATTGCCCTTGGCGAGCTCGGCATCGGCGGCGCCGGCCGCCTTCAGCGCAGCCTCCGCCTCGATCGTCATGAAGGCGTTGAGATGGGGTTGCCATTGCGCGATGCGGTGCAGCAGCGCGCGGGTCACCTCATGCGAGGACAGCTGCTTCATCGCGATCGCACGCGCGACCTCGGTGAGCGACATAAACGCAGGCTCGCGGCTCATTTCGACACCTTCTGCGTCTGCGCGAGGACGTAGGACGCGGGCTCGAGGTCGAAGGGCAGCGTGCCGGCGATGGCTTCGAAACCCTCGAAGGCAGGTCCGATGGCGTTGGAGATGCGCGCTGCGATCTCATCGTCCACCGGAATGCCCGAGACTTGCGCGATCGGCTTGATCTCTTTTGGTGTCGGTCTTGTCATGCTGTCTCCCCTGCGGGCGCGCGGCTATGGCCTGAACCCGGGATCGCCATGTAGCACGCGGCCTCGTGGCCCATTGTATCGACGGCGGTGAGCTTTGGTGCGGCATTTGCGCAGAGCGGCTCCGCAAACGCGCAGCGGGTGTGGAAGCGGCAGCCCGGGGGAGGATCGATCGGATTGGGCGGATCGCCCGTGATCGGCGGCTTTTCGGTGCGGCGATCAGGATCGGACGACGGCATCGCGGCGAGCAGCGCGCGTGTATAGGGGTGCGCCGGATTGTCCCAGACCTGGTCGACCGGGCCGAGCTCGACGACCTCGCCGAGATACATCACCAGCACGCGGTCCGAGATGTAGCGGACGACGTTGAGGTCGTGGCTGATGAAGAGATAGGTCAGGCCAAACTCGCGTTTGAGATCGGCGAGCAGGTTGAGCACCTGCGCCTCGACCGATTTGTCGAGCGCGGAGACGGCCTCGTCCAGGATCACCAGCCGCGGCGACAGCGCGAGCGCGCGGGCGATGTTGACGCGCTGGCGCTGGCCGCCGGAGATCTCGTGCGGATAGCGGTTGGCGAAGTTTTCGGGGCGCAAGCCCACCTTGCCCAGCAGCTCGCGCGCCAGCGCCCGCGCCGCGCCGTCGGCCATGCCGTGGACCTTCGGGCCGAAGGCGATGGATTCCTCGATTGTCAGGCGCGGATTGAGCGAGGCGTAGGAGTCCTGGAACACCATCTGCATGCCGCGCCGCAGCTCGCGCAGGCTCAACGATTGGCCGACGGTCATGCCGTCGTAGATGATGTCGCCGTCATCGCACGGCATCAGATGCATCAAGAGGCGCGCGGTGGTGGACTTGCCGCAGCCGGACTCGCCGACGATGCCGACGGTCTCGCCCTTGGCGACCGAGAAGGAGACGTTGTCGACGGCGCGCACGGTGCGCTTGGCGGCGAACAGCCCGCCGCGCACCGGGAAATGCTTGGTCAGGCCGTTGACCTGAAGCAGCGGCTGCGCGACGCCGCCGACGTCCTCGACCTGCTCCAGCATGGTGACGGATGTGTTGCTCTCGCTCATGGCCTAGTTCCTGATGTCCATGGCGCTGCGCAGGCCGTCCGAGAGCAGATTGAAGCAGATCGAGACCGCGAAGATCATCGCGCCGGGGAGTGCTGCGACCCAGGGGTTGACGTAGATCGCGGTGCGTAGCGTGTTCAGCATCAGGCCCCATTCCGGCTCCGGCGGCTTGGTGCCGAGGCCGAGGAAGGAGAGACCGGCGGCCAGGATCATCGAGACCGAGATCAGGCTGGTCGCATAGACGAAGATCGCGCCCAGCACGTTGCCGAGGATGTGCACGCGCATGATGGTGAAGGCCCCTGCGCCGGAGGCGCGCGCGGCCTCGACGAAATCCATGTTGCGCACGCCCGTGGTGACGCTCTCGGCGACGCGGGTGATCTGCGGCACGAACACGATGGTGAGCGCCACGATGGAGTTGAGGATGCCGGCCCCGAGCGCGCCGGAGATCGCGATCGCCAGCAGTACCGACGGGAAGGCGTAGAACACGTCGACAGTGCGCATGATCGCGGTATTGAGCTTGCCGCCGACATAGCCGGCGATGATGCCGAGCGAGGTGCCGATGCAGAAGGCGAGGATCACGGGAAGGATGCCGATCACCAGCGACAGCCGCCCGCCATAGACCAGCCGCGCCAGCATGTCGCGGCCGAGCTCGTCGGTGCCGAGCGGATAGCCTGGGGTGCCGATGTGGCGCAGGCGGCGGATCATCGAACCCTTGTAGGGGTCTTCGAGACCGAGCCATGGCGCGAGGATCGCGGAGAGGACGATCAGCAGCAGCACCAGTGCGCAGGCCATGCTGACCTTGTCGCGCATGATGCGGCGGCCGACAGTCGCCCAATAACCGCGCGCCTTGGTGGCGGGCGCGGCCTGCAGCGCGGCATCGGCGGTGGCGGACAACGGGAGCTCGCTCATCGCTAGCCCCGCTTGATGCGCGGGTCGATCGCGGCTTGCGCGATGTCGACCAGCAGATTGAGGAAGACGAAGAACAGCGCCAGGATCAGGATCGTGCCCTGCAGCAGCGGCAGGTCGCGCTGGAAGATCGCCGAGTTGAGCAGGAAGCCCGACCCCGGCCAGGAGAACACGGTCTCGATCAGGATCGAGCCGCCGAGCATATAACCGAGCTGCAGGCCCATCACCGCGAGCGCGGTGGGAGCGGCGTTCTTGACGACGTGACGGAACACGCCGCGCTCATGCAGACCCTTTGCGCGCAGGGCCTCGACGAAATCCTGCGAGAGGATGTCGCCGGTGAGCGCGCGCACCGTGCGGGTGACGATGCCCATCGGAATCACCGAGGTCGTGATCGCCGGCAGCACGAGATATTTCAGGTGCGCCCAGTCCCAGGCCCAGGAGTTGGAGCCGCTGGGGCCGGCGCCGACCGCGGGCAGCCAGTTCAGCTGCACCGAGAAGATGATGACGAGCAGCATGCCGAGCCAGTAATGCGGCACGGACACGCCGGCGATGGCGAAGGAGGTCGCGACCTTGTCGATCCAGGTCTCGCGGAAATATCCGGCGATGAGGCCGAGCAGGATGCCCATGGTGAAGCCGATGATCGCGGCGGCAATCGCGAGCGTGACGGTGTTGCCGACCGCGCGCATGACCTCGGCCAGCACGGGGCGCCCCGTCGCAATGGAATTGCCGAGATCGCCATGCAGCGCGCGCAGCAGCCAGAGCCCGAACTGCACCGGCAGCGGCCGGTCGAAACCGTAGGCGGCGCGAAGCTGCGCGGCGAGCTCCTGCGAGGCGTCGGCGGGGAGCACCGCGACGAGCGGATCGCCCGGCGTGATGTGCACGAGCAGGAAGCACACCAGCGCGACGCTGATGACGATCGGGACGACATAGACAATGCGTCTGGCGGTATAGGCGAGCACGTTGTTTCTTTTTCTTCCCTTCTCCCCTTGCGGGAGAAGGTGGCGCGAAGCGCCGGATGAGGGGTTGTTTCCGCGAATGCTGTTATTTCAAAAGCAAGAGCTCTCTCCGCGGAGAGAGACCCCTCACCCGGCTTCGCTGTCGCGAAGCCACCCTCTCCCACAAGGGGAGAGGGTGCACTGTGCTTGTGGCGCGAACTAATTCATCGACACCAGCGAGAAGTCGATGAACCAGCTCTTCGGCTGCACGACGCCCGTCACCTTCGGGCTCATCGCGCGCGGGCCGACGTCGTGAGCGACGTAGAGGAAGGCGGCATCGTCGACGGAGGCGGCGTGCAGCTCGGCGAGTGCAGCGTCACGCGCGGCGGGATCGAAGGTCTGGCGTGCCTTCTTCACCAGCTCGTCGAACTTGGGGTCGTTGATGAAGCCCCAATTGTTCGAGACCGGCGGCGCCATGCCCGATTGCAGGAAGCGCACCAGCGCGAAGAACGGGTCCATCGCCGCATAGGTGACGTTGGTCGCGTTGGAGCCGTTGGCGCTGGGATCCTTGGCACCGCGGCGCCAGTTGGTGAACAGCGTGTTCCACTCGATGACGTCGAGCTTGACGTCGAAATAGCACTCGGCCAGCGCCTGCTGCAGATATTCATTCATCGGCAGCGGCTGCATCTGGCCCGAGCCCGACGCAGACGTCTGGGTCTTCACCACCAGCTTCTTGTTCGGACCGAAGCCGGCTTCCTGCATCAGCTTCTGTGCGGCCGCCTTGTCGTACTTGATCTCGAAGGTCGGCTTGCCGCGCCAGGGGTGGCCGGGCTCGAAGGTGCCGGTCGCGGGCACCATCAGGCCGGCGAGCAGGCCATCCTTGAGGCCTTCGCGATCGATACAGAGGTTTGCAGCCTTGCGTACGCGGATGTCGTTCCAGGGCGAGCCTTCGACGCGCGAGAACTGCCAGGGCCAGACATGCGGCTGCTCGTTGGCGTAGAGCTTGAAGCCGCGCTGCTTCAGCTCGGGCAGCGCGTCGGGCGCGGGCGCCTCGACCCAGTCGACCTGCCCGGAGAGCAGCGCCGCGGTGCGCGCATTCGCTTCCGGCATCGGCAGGAGCACCATCTTGTCGACCTTGGGCACGCGCGCCTTGTCCCAATAATTCGCGTTCTTCACCAGCTCGAGCCGCTCGCGCGGGGTGAAGCTCGCCATCTTCCACGGGCCGGTGCCCGCCGCGTCCTTGGCGAAGGCGGTCCAGGCGGCCTGCGACTTCGCCTTGGCGTCGGCGCCCTCGGCCTTGTCGTAGAAGTGCTGCCACTTCGTCGGGCTCGCCATGAACAGATTGGTGAGGTTGATCGGCAGGAAGCTGTCGGGCTCCTTGGTGGTGAGCTCGACGGTCATGTCGTCGATCTTCCTGGCGGAAGCCAGCGTCGGCATGCGCGAGGCCGTGACGCCGACCTGGCTGGCATCGAACTGCGGCGCGTCCTGCTTCAGCACCTTCTCGACGTTCCACACCACCGCATCTGCATTGAACGGGGTGCCGTCATGGAAGGTGACGCCGGGGCGCAGCTTGAAGACCCATTTGGTCTTGTCGGCATCGTCCACCTTCCACTCGGTGGCAAGGCCGGGGATCACCGTGCTCGCCTTGTCGGCGGAGGAGAGGTCCCAGCCGGTCAGCGCGTCGTACATGGTGAGGCCGGTGAAGCGGTTGCCTTCAAAGCCCTGATCGGGCTGGCCCAGCGTGCGCGGAATATCGGCAGCCGTCATGCCGATCCGCAGCACGGTCTCGCTACTTGCGACGCGCGGCCATGCCGCCGCGCTGCCCAGCGCCAAAAGCGCGATCAGCGCCGCCCGTGTCTTGTTGTTCTTGATACGCATCGCCTCGATCCTTCTTCGGCTTTCGATGATTAATTTTGATGCAATCGTATGCAATGGCTATGCCAAGGAGAAACTTATTCTGCAAATTGCCCATGCGACGACAAGTCCTTGTGATCAGGCGGGGGATGAGCAGCAAGTCTGCCTATTCTGGCATCAAGCTTGCAGGTTTGGCCCCAGATCTTCCTGGGAGCCTTGGGCCATGCGTAACCGACTATCGACCTGTCTCGCCGTGCTTGCGCTGGCGCTCTCCCCTCTCGCGGCGCGCGCCGAAACGGTGGTGCGCTACGGCATCTCGATGGCGGATATTCCGCTGACCACCGGCCAGCCCGACCGCGGCGCCGGCGCCTATCAGTTCACGGCCTACACGATCTACGATCCGCTGGTGGCCTGGGAAATGGACGTCGCCGATCGGCCGGGCAAGCTGGTGCCGGGCCTCGCCACCGAATGGAAGGTGGATGACAACGACAAGACCAAGTGGCGCTTCACCTTGCGCAAGGGGGTGAAGTTTCACGACGGCAGCGATTTCAACGCCGACGCGGTGATCTGGAATCTGGACAAGGTGCTCAACGACAAGGCGCCGCAATTCGACAAGCGGCAGAGCGCGCAGGTGAAGACCCGCCTGCCCTCCGTCGCGAGCTACGCCAAGATCGACGATTCCACCGTGGAGATCACGACCAAGACGGTCGATTCCTTCTTCCCCTACCAGATGCTCTGGTTCCTGGTCTCGAGCCCGGCGCAATATGAGAAGCTCGGCAAGGATTGGGACAAGTTCGCGAGCCAGCCCTCCGGCACCGGCCCGTTCAAGCTGACCAAGCTGGTGCCGCGCGAGCTCGCCGAGCTGAGCAAGAATCCGGACTACTGGAACAAGAAGCGGATTCCGAAGGTCGACAAGATCGTGCTGGTGCCGATGCCGGAAGCGCTGACGCGCACCAACGCGCTGCTGGCCGGGCAAGTGGACCTGATCGAGACGCCGGCGCCCGACGCCGTGCCGCAGCTCAAGGCCGCCGGCATGAAGCTGGTCGACAACGTCACGCCGCATGTCTGGAATTATCACCTCAGCGTGCTGCCGGGCTCACCCTGGACCGACATCCGCCTGCGCAAGGCGCTGAACCTTGCGATCAACCGCGACGAAGTCGTCGGCCTGATGAACGGCCTCGCCAAGCCCGCCAAGGGCCAGGTCGACCCGTCCAGCCCATGGTTCGGCAAGCCCAGCTTCGAGCTGAAATACGATTTCGCCGCCGCCAAGAAGCTGGTGGAGGAAGCGGGCTATTCGAAAGCCAAGCCGCTGAAGACCACCTTCATCATCGCGCAGGGCGGCACCGGCCAGATGCTGTCGCTGCCGATGAACGAATACCTGCAGCAGAGTTTCAAGGAGATCGGCATCGACATCGACTTCAAGGTGGTCGAGCTCGAGACGCTCTACACGCATTGGCGCAAGGGCGCGGCGGACGAGATGAACGCCGGCATCACCGCCAACAACATCGCCTATGTCACCTCCGACCCGCTCTACGCCATCGTCCGCTTCTTCGCCTCGGACCAGATCGCGCCGGTGGGCGTCAACTGGGGCGGCTACAAGAACCCGAAGGTCGACGCGCTGATCAACGAGGCCAAGCAGACGTTTGACACCGCCAAGCAGGACGATTTGATCGCGCAGGCGCATGCGCTGATCGTGGACGATGCCGTGCTGGTCTGGGTCGTCCACGACACCAACCCGCACGCGCTGTCGCCGAAGATCAAGCAGTTCGTGCAGGCGCAGCACTGGTTCCAGGATCTGACGACGATCGGGGTGGAGTGAGGGTGCCGTAGGCAGAGGTGCCGTAGGGTGGGCAATGCGCAGGCGTGCCCACCCCTGATGCAACGAGAGGCGCGCGTCCGCCGCTCCACGAGAGTCTATGCCGGCGCCGTCAGTACCGGGAGCGCAACCTCATTCCTCTGAGGTGCACTAGCGTCGGCAAGTCGCCCAACATCATCCTTGAGCTCCTCCCTTCCGATAGCCTTCGCATGTCGCTTCTGGAGTCTGATGCGCCGGCAGCCATGACAGCATCCCGTCCGAGAAGCCTTGCGTTGCTGTGACATATCGACAAGAATGACGTGTATTTTCTTATTTTACACGCCAGGAATGACATCAATGGGCCTTCTCAGAGATCCATCAGACAATGCGGTAATCATGCCGCCGTTCTATGTCCGCGTTTTGATTCCGGGACGAAAGACTCCAAAGTATGAGGCATTTCGTGACCCATATTCAGCCATGGACTACGCGCTGGAAATGGCTGCAACATTTGGCTGCAAGATCCTTCTGAATGGTCACAAGGGAGGCAGTGAGTTTACCTGCTTTCAAATCGACGAGGATGGCCAGGCAACATACTTCGTAAGTGAGGAATGAATTCGCCTCATTGGCGAATATTCCGATACACAAGAAATCTGGCAGCGTTGACATGAAACGCTGCCAGACGATCAACATGCAATCTTCAATTCCGCTCGGCGAGCGCCGACTCTTCCGTAGTTGCTCCCGACGCACGGGATTTGACCGGCGGGCTCATTTTCTCCCGGTCAACATTGCTAGTCGGGTTTCCATCGGGGGATGGGATTCATCTGTGCCCTGGGGGGTCGATAATGCAATGCTGACGACAAACAAGAAGCGGATCTAGGTTGCTCAGCGACCAAGCCGTTTCGACGGCATTTCCAAGGTCGACCTGCTTTATGGGTTGAATCGTAAGCGTGCGAGCGGTGCGATCAACCGATTCGACCAAGACCTCGTCTTCATGAATTGGAAAATGCGAATGCAACAATGTGATTCCGAAGCGATCCAGCTTTCCGTATCGCGATAGTACGTCTCTTATCTCTGCAAGACACTCGCTGTCAGAATCGCAAATCTCATGGACATCGTCGATGTCCGCGATGCTTGCCCATTGCATCGACCGGACAAGTAGCTTTTCTGTCTCTCGCAAAATCATTGTGCCCTCCATTGCAGCCCAAATGGCTCAATCGCCTAGTTCCAGATCCAGCGAGAAATTGCCCTCCACCCTGCCTATCCCCGACAGCATGACAGGAATCCAGCAGGGCACTCCGCGACTTGGCAGAGCAAGCTCCGACGCCCCAGGGATCGAGGTGCGATCAATCACCACTTCAATTTAAAATAGCAACCTGATAGTAATAGCCTTAGCGTCGGGGTTGATCAAGGGCGTCCGGATCCATAATCAATCGACAATAAGAGCGACTGGAATGATTTCGTTGTCGCCCACGCGTGAATTGCACGCATGGGCCCCTATTTCCGCAACAGAAAATTGGTGATCATGCAGGCTCTTCAGAACATCGACGACTGGTTCTCATCACCAACCAGCAATATTGAATACCGGCACGACGAGGAGGCGAACCCAGCATATGTCTGCGAGGCGTTCTCTTTGCACTTTGCTCGACCGGCGCGCGCACTCACTCTTGAAGAAGAGGTGATTTTCAAATCTGTCTGGGCGCTTTGTGCGACAGAGCAAATTGCATGGCGCAAGCTCGATGAGTGTCGAGAAGTCATTTCGATTCATCCGTCAGCTCACGTGAAAGTCTCGGGGGTCTCCGAGCTAGAGGGCGATGATCCCGATCTGTATGTGCCGGCCGCCGCACGACGGCGGTCACTCATCACTTTCCTTGATGGCGAATTGCGAGAAGCGATTTACTTTGGATTGCTGGAAGCAGTTGCCGCTTGTCAGAAACACACGAGAGTGCCTCAACTGCAGCAATATCTCCTGAAGCAACTCGACCAGCTGCAATCTCGACCTAACGGAAGTTGACTAGAGGGAAACAGCTGGGCGATTTGAATTGCTCAACCGGCCGTTACGGCTGTTTTCCAGGAGACGTTCGGCTCGCCGGCCACCGACATGGTCGATTTTGATCTACCAGGCACGAGTATGAGGCTCGCGCGAAGCCGAACCACACGCCCCCTACTTCGTCAGCAGCGCGTATGCCCCCGTCCAGCCTTCCGGCGGCGGGTTGAGCTGGAAGTCCCTGATCCGCGCTTCGTACAGCTTGAAGAGCTTTTCCAGCGTGTCGGCGTCCTCGCTTCTGCGGCCGCGTTCGATGGCGTCGAGCGCGCCGGGCCAGTCGCGGCTGCGATAGCAGCTCAGCATTTCTATGGTGATGTTGCGCAGGCGCTGGAAGGGGGCCGAATGCATCACGTCCTCGCGGCCCGCGATAGCGTAGATCACCTCCGGCTCGGTCTTGCCCTTGACCATGATGAAGTCGAGCTCGAGGATCGCGAACTTGTCCTTGGCGGCGAGCGCGGTCCTGGATCCCACGATGATCGGGAAGCCGTATTCCTTGGTCTGCCCTTCCAGGCGCGAGGCGAGGTTCACGCTGTCGCCGAGCACCGAATAATTCTTCTTCAGGTCGGAGCCCATGTTGCCGACCACGCCGATGCCGGTGTTGAGGCCGATGCCGACGTTGAGCGGGATGTAGACGTGACCGCCGTCGGCGGCGTCCTGCTCGCGTTCCTTGTTGACCAGGTCGATCTTCTCGAGCATCTGGATCGCGGCCTCGCAGGCGTTGACCTGGTGCTCGGCATCGTCGAGCGGCGCGTTCCAGAACGCCATGATGGCATCGCCCATATATTTGTCGACATAGCCCTTCTGTTCGATGATCACGTCAGTCAGCGGCGTCAGGAAGCGGTTCATCAGCGCGATGAGCCCTTGCGGATCGTCCTTGTAGCTCTCCGAGATCGTGGTGAAGCCGCGCACGTCGGAGAACATGATCGTCAGCTCGCGCTCCTCGCCGCCGAGCACGAGTTTCTCCGGTGATTGCGCCAGCTGCTCGACCAGCACCGGCGACATGTATTGCGCGAAGATGCCGCGGATCTGCACGCGCTGGCGCTGCTCGCGCACGAAGCTGGCGAAGATCAGCGTCAGGTAGATGCCGGTGGTCGAGAGCAGCGGGTAGGTGAAATCGATGAGCTCGCGGCGCTGCGCGTAGAAGAACCAGGACGTGCCGACCAGGATGGCGGCGAACATCGCGCCCGCGAGCACCAGGCGCACCGGACCGAGATTCGGCGTGAAGATGATGACGAGGAGCCCGATGATCAGAGCGGCGAGCAGCTCGACGCCGAGCGCATAGTTCGGCTGCGAGATCATTGCGCGGCTCAGCACGCTCTCCAGCACCTGGGCGTGGACCTCGACACCCGGCATGGCCCGGGACACCGGCGTGGTCTTGATGTCGTTCAGGCCGACCGCGGAGGTGCCGACCAGCACGAGCTTGCCAGCGATCCTGCTGGGCGAGACGCTGTTGTCGAGCACGTCGGCGGCCGAGACATAGATCGAGGGGTCGTGGGGGGCATAATGCACCCAGAGCTGGGCGTTCCTGTCGGTCGGAATTTCTACGCCCTTGAGCCGCACGGCGCGCACGCCGCTCTTGTCGGTCCGGATCAGCAGCGTCGGCGTGCCGGTGACGACCCGCAGGATCTCGAGGCTGAGCGAGGGCATGATGGCGCCCTGGGCGCGGATTACCATCGGCACGCGGCGGATCAGGCCGTCGCGCTCGGTCCTGATGGTGAACAGGCCGCGGCCCGCCGCGACCTTCTCGATCACGGGCACGTTGCGCAGGAGGCCGGGGAATTCGAACAGGAAGCGCTCGGCATCCGCCTCGCCGACGGTGGCAACGCCGGTGAAGGGCAGCGTCTTGTCGATCTCCGACGTGATCTGCGACTGTCCGGTCTCGCCCAGCACCACGCGCGAGCGCCTGATCGCGTCGGAGAGGATCTGGTCGTTGGTCGGCAGCTCGCGCAGCTTGGCGCGCGTGGCATCGTCCAGATAGCGCATCTGGCCCGCAACCAGGTCGGGGTTGAGCCGGTCGGCTTCCGAGAACACCACGTCGAAGCCGATCGCGACCGCGCCGTTGCTGGTGAGGTTCTGGATCAGGTCGGCGATCCGCGTCCGCGGCCACGGCCACTGTCCGAGCTGGGCGAGGCTCTTGTCGTCGATGTCGACGATGACGACCGGCCGAGACGTCTTGTGCCGCGGGTCGATCAGCTGGAACATGTCGAAGGTGCGCAGCCGCAATTCCTGGATCGGCGGCGGATCCCAGATGCGGAGCCCGGCGAACACGACCAGCAGCGCAAGGCACGTCAGCCGCGCGAAGCCGAACTTCTGCGCAAACCACCGTCGCCAGATCTTGAGACGTTTCATACTGGTCGAACTTCCCGCAGCCCGGCTCCGCCCGTAACAGGGGCGACATTACGCAATCGGCCAGGCCTTTGATACCGGAATCCGCTGCGGACGAGTGCCGCGGCCGAACCGGCGAAATGTACGTCAGGCGTGGTTCGCGACGATGAAATCGCTGGCGTGCAGGCTGCTCGCGACGAGGTTCTTCAGCAGGATCGACTGATGATCGTCGAGCGTGACCAGCGCGCCGCTCGCCTGTTGCGTGATGACGATGTCGCCGAACGACTTGATGTTGCCGAAGTCGCGCAGGTCGATCTTGTCCTGGCCGATCTCGAAATCGACGATCGTGCTCTGAACCTGAGCCGTCGAATTCGTGAAGGCGAACTGATCCTGCCCGCTGGTGCCGACGAGCGTCACCCCCGTGGGCGGATCGTAGACCAGCGTGCCGCCCTTGCCGTCGCTGGCGAAGTGGAAGCTGTCGATGCTGTAGCTGCCGGCGAACTTGATGGTCGCGGTGTCGGTGCCGTCGGTCAGCGTCAGCACGCCGCCGAGATGGTCGGCGTTCTCGGTGTAGCTCACGTCGGCCAGTGTCGCGAAATCGATGTCCTTGAGGTCGAGCAGGTCCGAATTGGCGAGCGTGCCGTCGCCGTCAAAACCTTTGATGACGCCGGTGAAATCGGCGGCGTGATCGATCGCGAACGTGCCGGTGGTGCCGGAATTGTTGGCGAAGGTCACGTCCTGCGCGGAGGCTTCGCTGAGGTTCAGCACCGTGCCGCTCTCGATCGTCATGGGCGTGTCGAACACCGGATCGTAGACGGTGGTGCCGCCGTGTCCGTCGCTCTGCAGGTGCCAGTTCACGTCGCGGCCGAGGAACGACAAGGTGACGGTCGTCGTGCCGTTGTAGAAGCCGACGGTGGTGATGTTCGTATCCGCGTTGTAGCTGGCCTGCGCCGACATCGTGGCGGTCCAGGCGAGGTCCTTCAGGTCGATCAGATTGTTCGACGAGAGCGGGGCCCCGGCCGGAGACCCCGAGATCAGCCCGTGGAAGTCCTGCGAGTGGTCCAGGATCAGCGTGCCGAGCCCGTTATCGTAGAAGACGGTGATTCCCGAGAACGATCCGTTGACCAGCGTCCCCTCGACCGAGCCTTCGATCTCGACGACCGCCTTGTTGGAGATCTCGATCGTGCCGGTGCCGGTGATGTCGCCCTTGATGTCGATCGTCGAAATGTCGTTTCCGGAGAACGGACCGGCTTCGATCAGGCCGTTGAGCGTGACGTCGCCGTTCACGGTGAACACCGTGCCGGGCTCGGTCAGCAGCGTCACGGTGGAGTCGACGGTGAGATCGTGGATGGTGACGTTGGTGGTGCTGTCGACGGTGTAGGGTTCGCCTGCGGCGAACAACTTCACATCGTAGCTGGCCGCCGGCACGCCGATGCTCCAGTTCGACGCCGTGTTCCAGTCGCCCCCGTTCGGATTGGTCCATTCATCGACCGGCGCGATCTCGACGATGGTGCCGCCGGAGCCGTCGCTGCTGGTGATGAAATGCGTGTCGCCGTAATTGCCGATCAGCTTCAGCGAGATGCTGTGGCCGTGGGTGTCGCTCACGACAAGATTGCCGGTCGCCGCGCTGTAGACCGCCGTGGTGCCGCTGTCCCAGACGATGGTCGACAGGTCGATCTTCTCGTTGGCGGCGAAGCCGGCGATCGAACCGCCGAAGGTCGTGGTGTCGATCTCGAGCTCGGCACCGGTGCCGCCGAAGGTGACGGTCTGCGCCACCGTGTTCTTGATCTCGAGCGTCGCGCCGGCGTCGATCGTGACCGAGCCGGAGCCGGACAGCGAGCCGAACAGCGTCAGAATGCCGGTGTGGACCTCGATGGAGTGGTTGTTGGTGATGGTGCCCGTGATCGAGGCCGTGCCCCAGCTCTCGATCTCGTTCGAATTGGTGATGCCGAGGCCGAGGACGGAGATCGCAGCGCCATTGAGCAGGTCGATCTCGCCGGCGTTGACGATCGAGGACACGTTGCCGAACACGCTGGTGCCGCCGACGGTCCAGATGCCGGTCGCGTTGTTGTAGAAGGTCGCGCTGACGGCGGTGATGTTGCCGTTGATGTGACCGTCGTTGTTGATGGTGATGGCGCCGCCGCTCTCGACGATCGCATAGGTCGTCGCGGTGACGCCCGAGGCGGACGCCGGCCCGATCGTGCCGGAGCCGGCGTTGGTGATCGTCGCCCCGCCGCTGGCGTTCTCCTGGATGAAGATCGCGGCATGACCGGCCGCCCCAACGATCGAGCCGGTGTTGGTGATATGCGTCGCGCCGGTCGCGATCGGATCGCCCGCCGCGTCCGCATCGTTCTGGGTGACGCTGATGCCGGCGAGGCTGGTGCCGGTGATGCTGCCGTGATTGACGATGGTGACGTCGCCCGCGCCTGCCGCCACGGCGGACAGGCCGACGGCGCCCTTGGCGGAGCCGTCGTTGGTGACGTTCACGTCGCCGCCGCCGTGATTGAAGGCGCCGATCGCGGTGCCTGCAGCGGTGATCTGCGAGGCCGCGCCGGTCGTGACGGTGACGTCGCCGATGCCCCAGGTGAACGCCTCGATGCCGTAGCCGGCATCCGCGGTGATGATCGCATCGCTGGTGACGCTGACGTCGCCGTAGACGGCGCCCGAGAAGGTCGAGAGGCCCTGCGGCTTGTAGCCGGCGATGATCGCGCCCGGCGTGCTGCCGTCGCTGTTCAGCGAGGAGCCGGAATGGATGGTGCCGTGCGCCACGACGGAGATGGTGCTGCCGACCCCGCTCGCGATCGCTGCCGCGTAATTGATCGCCACGACGCCGGAGGTGCCCGACATGATGCTGTCGCCCGCAGCCAGGGTGACGCTGATGTCGCCCTTGTCGATGCTATAGGCGAGAATGCCGTAGCCGGTCGTGCCCTTGACCGTCGCGTCGGCACCGAGCGTGACCGTGATGTTGCCGGTGCCGCCGCTGAGCGCCTGGGCGAGGATGCCCGTCTCGGCACCGATGACGGTGGTGTCGGCGCCGTCGTTCACCGTGATGTCGCCATTGCCGAAATTGTAGGCGTGGATGCCGTAGCCGCCCGCAGCGGTGACATTGCCGTAGTTGTTGACGACGACGTCGCCGTAGACGCTGGTATTGGCGGCAGAGCCGGTGCTCGAACCGAGATAGCCGGCCTCGAGGCCCGCAGGCGCGTTGCCGGCCAGATTGAGGTTCGCGCCGGAATTGACCGTGCCGTAATTGGTGACGGTGATCGAGCTGTGATCCCCAGGCGCGAGCACTTCCGCGCGGTTGACCGCAACGACGCCGGAGCTTCCCGACGTGACGACGCTGCCGGCCTCGGTCGTGACGGTCTGGGTGCCCGTACCATAGCTGCGCGACCGGATGCCGTAGATCGAGCTGCCGGTGATGATACCACCGGCGTCGATGGTGATGTCGCCGCTGCCCCAAGTGAGGGCATCGATGCCGTAAGCGCCGCCGACGGCGCCGCCAAGCTGGGTGATCGAGATGTCGCCAGCATTGACGGCATTCGCATTCTCGACGAGCACGCCGACCGAATTAGCCCCGATGCCGGTCGCCTTGCCGGTGAGATCATTGACCGTGATGTTGCCGGCGCCAGTCGACCCGTCGCTCAGCCAGATGCCATGGCCGTCGGAGCCGGTGACGTCACCGGTCGCGGTCAGCGAGACGTCGCCAACGCCGCTCTGGGTGACGCCGATGCCGTTGGTCGCGCCCGTGAGCGTACCACTCAGCGTGAGCGCGACGGTGGCATGCGTCCCCTTCGACACCGAGAAGTCGAGCGCGTCGCCCACCGATGCCGCGATGTCGGCGTCACCTGTGACGGTGAATGCGCCGTCGGCCGCCGCCTGGCCCGCGATAGTCCCGGTGAAGTTCTGACCGGCAAGCTTGTCGAGTTGCAGCGTGCCGGTGCCGCCGGCGAAAGTGACGGTCTGCGCATCGGCGCCGCCGAGCTCGAGCTTGGCACCGTCGTCGATGAGCAGCGTGCCGGGGCCGGTGATGCCGCCGGCGAGGTTGAGCGTGCCGGCCTGAACTTCGATGATGCCGCCGGTGTTGGTGACGCCGGCCGTGATCGTGTTGGAGCCCGAGACGCTGTAGAGATTGCCGGCATTGCTCAGGCTGCCGCCGTTGATCGAGACGTCGGTCAGATAGAGCTTCGATGTGGCGCCAACCGAGATCGTACCGCCGGCATTGCCGATGGTGGCGGCCGTCAGCTTCAGCGTGCCACCGGTCACCGCCTCGATCAGGCCGTGATTGGTGATGGCGTGGATCGTTGCCGGATCAATCGTCAGCGTACCGCTGGTGACGGTGATCGCGCCCGTGTTGGTGATATCGGCATCGTTGATCGCGCTGGTGCCGGTCGATTCCAGCGTTCCCGCGATCGTCAGCGCGCCGCCGTCGATGGTGGTATCGATGAGATCGAGGGTCGCGCTGCCGTCGACCGTCACCGTGCCGGTATTGGTCACGACGTCGCCGAGCAGCGTCGCAGCGCCGGCGATCTCAAGCGTGCCGAGATTGGTGACCGCGCCGCCATGGATATTCGCGCCGTCCTTGAGCTTGACGAGCTTGTCGAGCTCGAGACCGGCGGTGTCGGTGATGTCGGTGCCCGATACGGTGACGCCGCTCAGCGTCAGCTTGGCGTTGGCGATGACCGTGCTGGTGCTCAGCGTCGCGCCGCCGTCGATGGTACTGGCACCGGTGACGTCGATCGTGCCGCTGCCGTTGATGGTGCCGCCCGAAATTTCCGTGCCCGACAACGTCAGCGTCTGGCCGCCGTCGACCGTCACCGTGCCGGTGTTGGTGACGACGTCGTCGAGCAGCGATGCCGCGCCGGCGATTTCCAGCGTGCCAAGGATCGAGACCGCGCCGCCATGGATTTTCGCGCCGTCCTTGAGCTTGACGGTGCCGCCGAGCACGACGCTGGCGTTGTCGGTGATATCGGTGCCGGAGACGGTGATGCCGTCCAGCGTCAGTTCGGCGTCGGCGGTGACCGTGATGACGCTGAGCGTCGCCCCGCCGTCGATGCGGCTGGCGCCGGCGACCTCGATCGTGCCCGCCCCCGCGATCGCGCCGCCACTGATCGTGGCGTCGTCCAGAGTCAGCGTGGCATTGCCAATGACGAAGAGGTTGCCGCTCGAATTGTCGACCGTCGAGCCCAGATCGATCGTCAGCGCGCCGCCGGACACGACCTCGAGGCGGCCACCATTGGTGACGGTCTCCGCGCTCAGCACATTGCCGGCACCGCTGACACTAAAGAGGACATCATGGTTAGAGAGGGAACCATTGTTCAGGATGCCGCCGCTCAGGACGGCGCCGCCGTGGAGATCCATCTCACCATTGTTGGTGATCGTGCCGGCGCCCTGAAGACCCGCGTTGAAGACGGGGCCTTCCTCGCCGTTGCCGTTGCCGATCACCCCACCGGATCCGTGGATCGTCGCGTTGTGGACGACCAGCCTGCCGGTGGAGTCGACGATGATATGGCCGGCGTTGGTGACGTCGGATCCCTCCTGGATCGCCAGCCAGCCATTCGCCAGCACCTCGATCACGCCGCTCGACGTGTTGTCCACGCTCTCATGGGCGAACTGGACGATGCCCTTGACGTTGACCGTGCCGGAATTGTTCAGCGTGCCGTTCTCGATCCGGCTGATGATGCCGTCGAGCTCCAGCGTGCCGAGAATGGTGACGGTGCCGCCGTCGATCGTCGTGCCGTCGACGATCAGCGTCGCGCCGGCATCGGCCTTCACGGTGCCGCCGGCATTGTGGATTTCGGCCAGCGTCTTCAGCGTGCCGCCGAGCAGCTCGAGCGTGCCGGAATTGGTGATCGTGGTTCCGGCAGCGAAATCGCCGCCGGCGGCCAGCTTCAGCAAGCCGGCATTGGTGAGCACGCTGGTGTCCAGGATCTCGGCCAGGCCGCCGACCGACATCGTGCCGGTCGCGGCGTTGGTGAGGATCGAGTCGGCACTCATGTCGAGCGAACCGGCGATCGTCAGCGAGCTCAGATTGAGAAGCATCGGCGGCGGACCGCCGAAATCGTTCATCGTCACCGACTTCGCGAAGGCAGCCGCGTCGATCGTCGCCGGAAAGGACGGCGTCAGGCCGTGCAGTTGGTCGGTGATGACGATGACATCGTCGTCGATGGTCGGCACCGTGCCGGTGGCCCAGTTGGTGGCGTCTCGCCACAAGCCGCCCGCGGGCTGGCCGGGCTTCTCGGTCGCGATCCACACCACGGCGGGCGCATCGGTGCCGGTGATCGTGACGGTGATGGTCTGCTGCGCGGTCGCGCCTTGCGCGTCCTTGACCGTCACGGTGTAGACCAGCGTCAGCACCTCGCCCCTCGGGATGAAGTCGGCGAGGTAGACGGGAAGATCGGCCAGCGACCAGTTGATGGTGCCGGTGCCGTCGCCGGTGCTGTCGGCACCGGCCGCGATCGCGACCGACATCGCGCTCTGGAACGCCGCGAGCGGACCGGGCGGAACGGTGCTGCCATCGGGCAGCGTCGCACTGGTCAGCGCCACCGACACCGTATGCGTGTCGGTCAGATCGACGTCGGCGAAGTCGAGCGTGCCCGAAGTCGCCTCGTCGCTGACGAGCGGACCGCCCGGCACGCTGGTGCCGCCTTCGAAAGTGATGGTCGGAACGCTGGTGGTGATCACCGGCTTGTCGTTGGTGCCGGTGATCGTGATGGTGATCGGGATAAAGGTGGATTCGGGGTTGACCGAGAAATTGTTGTTGATGCGGACCATGTAGGTCAGCGTCAGCGTTTCGCCCGCCGCGAGGAAATCGAAGACGTGGTCGGGGATCGTGTAGGTCCAGACCGCCGAGCCGTTGTTATTGTTGCCGCCGTCGGCGACGACCTGGATGTCGATCAGCGTCGCCGCGATGTCCTGCTTCTGGAGCGCGCTGAGCGAGCCGGTGACGTCCTGCTGGCCCGCGCTCTTGTAGACGTAGTTCGGCGCGCCGCCGAGAGTCACGCTCACCGTCGGCTGGTCGCCCAGGTTCTGGTCGACGAAGGTGATCCGGCCGGAGACCGTGTCGGAATGCGTGGTATCGCCGGTCGTGTCGGCGCGCTCGGTCAGCGCGAACGCCGTCTTCACATTGCCGTTGAGGTCGAGGCTGCGCGAATCCGGCGGACCGGGAATGCGGGTGCTGGACGACGGATTATGGCCGGGTCCACCCGATTCCGGCTGGTTGAGATTGGTGAAAACGGCCGTCGCGCTGTAGCCGTTCGCGGTCTTGAACAGAATGCCTTCGCTGGTCGGCGTGATCGTGTCGGTGAAGTTCGTCGTCAGCTTGGTGTTGCTGTTGTTGTCGGTGAACTTCAGCGTGAACACGTCCGTGATCAGCTTCTGCACGTCCGGCGACAACAGCGCGTTGCTGATCGAGACGTTGCCGCCGCTGATCTGGATCATCTGGCCGGCCTGGTTGACCGTCGCGATCGGCAGCAGCGTGACCTTGTCGAACAGGATGTAGGAGCCCGTGGTGCCGTTCGGCTCGACCAGCACCTGGAAGCTCGCCTGCGGCTGCGGATCGCCGCCGCCCGCGGGAACGACGAAGTTGATCTGGGTCAGCACCGCGGTGCCGCGGATACCCATGGTGGCGACCGGCGTGTCGATCTTCATGTCGCCGTGCTTGGCGGTCTCGCCGGCGACGAAGGTGATGGTGCCCGCAACCAGGCTCAGCAGCGAGGAATTGCTCGACCCGTTCGGGTCATAGACCATCTCGTTCAGCACCATCCGCGCATTGGAGGACAGGCCGAACACGGTGCCGTCGATGAAGGTGATGCCGAGCGTCGAATCGGCGCCGGTCGAGACCACGTCGCCCTTCTCGACGTTGTCGCCGTTGTTGAGGATGACCGAAACGCCGTTCCGGATCGCGGTCGCGCTGCCGGAGAGCTTGGTGACGTGGCCGATGACCTGGGCCGCAGCAATCCCGGGGGCCGCCTGCGCAACCTGGACGTGGCCGGTGAGCGCGTTGACGACGTCGCCGGTCAGGTGGGCGCCATCGGACGAGGCGAGCGCCGCGCGCTTGTCGCCCCTGAAATAATCGTGAACGACGAAGTCGTGCCCGTCATGGGACAGCACGAGGTCGAGACCGGCGCGCTTGAACTCGCCGTTGAAGATCAGGTTCGGGTCGGGAACAACGACGGCACCATCGGGCAGATGGCCGTGCGCCTTCGCCGTGAAGGACTGGGCGTTAAGGGACTTGGCGATGAACGAATCGACATGGACATAGGAGGGCGAGTGGGAACCCTCGCCGTCCAACGAAATCGCGGCGTCAAATTTGCCAGCGTAATTCAACCGGGCACCGTAAAAAGGGTTAATAATTATGTAAGTATGGACCGCCTAAGCTTGCTTAGCATTACCAAGTCCTTAGCGAAACCATCTATTGCTTGTGTGATTTCGTGTCACTTGGCCTTTGGGACAGCGGTAGACCGGCGCCTTCAGGAAGAAAGCAAAGTACTTCTTGCAGTACTTTGAAGTCGAACTCTGCATATTTCCGAACATTCCCAATCGTCCCAAGTAGACTGCTGTATAGATCGAACAGCAGATACTTACGTCATCTTTTCTTCGGGGTTCCCCGGCTCATCCTGCGGCAAATACGGAGCAGAATCTGTGACCTAACTAACAGAACCCGTGAAATCGCGGGTTGTTAGCCATAGGAGATGGAATCAGCCTCCCACAACCTGTGCCTGTAATTCGCTCCTTTTCGCGGCGGCCGGACATCCTCCTAGTCCCCGATTCGTAAAATTTTACGCAATTTGGGCAGTCCGATTTCAGCCTGTCCCACGGTTTTGGGACCCCTGCCGGGCGCGTTAAGCAGAACAGAACGGCCCGTCTCGCACTATCTCCCCGAAAGCAACAAAGCCCGGCACGTCGAGGTCGAGGGGGACCTGGCGAAGCCGCAAGGGGATGTCAGATGGAGACCGCTCGCTCGCGCGCCTGGCGCGCAATCCTTGTCGTGTGTGGACTGGTCCTGCTCGGATCGGCCGCAGAGCTTCGCGCCGGCACGCTGCTGTCGCCGGGCGCCGGCGTCATCGTGCGCAAATCGGCCGAGCCTTTCGGCGTGTTCGCCTTTGCCATCTCGTCCGGCGGACTCCAGCAGAAATGGTCCGCGCTGAAATCCCGACTCGACGACGACATGGTGCAGCTCGCACTGTGCGACGGCGACCGCGACAATTGCGCTTCGCCCGCAGCCCTCAAGTTGCTGGCCATCGTCGACCAGGCCCGGACCCGCGACGGCCGCGCGCGGCTGGGCGAGACCAACCGCGCCATCAATCTCGCCATCCACCCCGTCAATGACGGGAACGACGACGTCTGGAGCTCGCCGCTTGCGACCTTCGCGCGCGGCGCCGGCGATTGCGAAGACTATGCCATCGCCAAGCTGGCCGCGCTGCGGCTTGCCGGCGTCGCCGCTGAAGACCTCCGCATCGTCGTGGTGCGCGATGTCAGGGCCGGCGAAGACCACGCGGTCGTCGCCGCAAGGCTCGACGGCCACTGGCTGATGCTCGACAACCGCCGCATGGCGATGGTCGAGGACGACGCCGCGCGCTCCTACCAGCCGCTGTTCGTGCTTCACCAGGCTGCCGTGATGAAATATGCCGACGAGCCGGTGCGGCTGTCGATGGCGCCCGAGGCGCATTAAACTCGGACGGCGCAACCTAATTCGGTGTCATCCCGGCCTAGTGCGCAATTGCGCGCTAGGCCGGGACGACGCTGGAGAGCCTGGTGACCACAAGCCCATTCCGTTTCACGGGCTGAAGCTGCTAGCATGGCAGCGGGCTTGGCGGGGGCGACTGGAATGCGGTTCATCGTGCTGACTGTGCTTGCGCTGCTGGCGCTCACGGCACCCGCGTCTGCGCAAACCGACCGCGCCATCGCCGACAGGCTGCCGCTGTTCGCGAAGAACGGCTGCCAGCAGATCCGCGATCCCGGCAATCAACTGTTCTGCGGCGACGCCGGGCTTGCCGCTGCTGCCGAGAAGCTGGGCATCGCGATCGAGGCGCGGCTCGCCCGCCTGCCCGATCGCCTGCCCGCGATCGAGGAGAACGCGATCTGGGCCCGCCAGCGCAATCTCGGTTGCGGCATCGTCGGCCAGACCGCGATCCGCCCCGACGAGTTCGACCGGGTGAAGGCGTGCCTGCTCAAGGTGACCGAGGAGCGCGCCGCGATCCTGCGCGACCCCGATTTCGACTGCCTGGCCGCCAACACCGCCGCAGGCGCGGTGATCTGCGCGGACCCGTCGCTCGCGGTTGCCGAAACCGAGCTCAATGGCGAGGTGCTCGGCCTGATCGGCAAGCTGGACCCGACCGCGGCCCGCTTTGCCTTCGCCGAATACGGCAGGTGGACGCGGGAGCGCGATCGCAAATGCAATCTGGTCGGCAAGGAGAACGTGCCGTTGCAGGAGCTGGAGTCCGCGGAAGATTGTCTGGGTGCGCATCTCGCGCGCAAGACCGACGAGGTCCGCGCCGCCAAAGGCGATCCGAAGAAGGTGTTCGGCCGGCAGGTCGCGGCCCACTCGCCCGACACCGACGCGGTCGATTTCTGCGCCGCGCGGATTCACGCCGCCAATTCCTGCGGAAATTTCCTGCGCATCAACCGCGTCTACGCCGTCGACAGCCAGGTGACCGACCAGGAGGCGCAGGTCACCGGCGAGATCGAGATGGTCGTGCTGGCGCCCTTCACCACATGCAGCAAGGTTGCCACGTCCTGCACCGGCACCTGCTGGGACGCGCGGACGAGCCGTCCGCAGCCGGGCGCCGGCAACAAGGAGCGCTCCGCTGACGCCTTCAACGTCACGCGCCGCCTCAGGATCCAGCGCAACTTCGCCTTCGTGAAGGCCGCCGACGGCTGGCGCTGCAGGGAAGACGAGCTGGCCCCGGTGAGCTCGGGCAATGCGAGCGGGGGGTCTTAGGGCTTCTCTCGTATCGCGCTTTCTTCCTTCTCCCCTTGTGCGAAAAGGTGGCATAGGCGGCCCTCGGCCGCCGTTCTGAGGAACGCCGAAGCAGAGCTTCGGCTATGGCACCGGATGAGGGATTCTCACCACGCGCTGGACTGCCCGAGAGGATGGATCCCCCTCACCGGGCTTCGCTCACGCGAAGCCACCCTCTCCCGCAAGAGGAGAGGGTGCATCGTCGTCGGCGCGAGATATCAGAACATCAGATTGTCCTTCACCAGAACCCAGCGGCCGTTCTTGACCTGCTGGACCTGCGTGATGGTGGTGGCGAGATGGTTGGTCTTCGAGAACACCGTCGGCGGCGAATTGAAGATATCCTGGAACTTGTCGCCGGACTCCAGCGCATCCAGCATCTTCTGGCCTGTGAGATCCTTGCCAGCCTTGTTGGCATAATGCGCAAACGTCATCACTGCATTGTAGCCGATGATGGCCTGGGTGTTGGCGTCGGCGTTGAACATCTTCTTGTAATTGACGAGCCAGTCCTTCACCTTTCCCTTCGCGGTGTCTTCGTAGGGAATTTCGAAGTTCGATGCGGCGTACAAGCCTTCCACCACATCCTTGCCGAGCGCCGGCACTTCGAGCACGTTAACAGGCGTCGCACCGAGGAAGGTGACCTCCCAGCCGAGCTTCTTGGCCTCGGTCATCGTGCCGATCGGCTCACGGAGCACGGCGCCGAGCACGACGAGATCGCAGCCGTCGGACTTCATCTTGGCGACCTGCGCGCTGAAATCGGAGGCGCCGCGCTTGTAGCTCGTGACCGAGGCCGGCTGCATCTTCATGGCGGCGAGCTGCTGGTTGAAGCCGTCGAGCACGTTTTTGCCGTACTCATCGTCCTGATGCATGATGCACGGCTTCTTGAAATTCTTTGCCTCTATCATGTATTTGAGCGCGGCGCGCGTGCTCTCGACATAGGGCAAGAGGTTGTTGAACTTCAGCCGCTCCTGCGGCTTGGCCGGATCGAACTTGAAGGTGAACTCGGCGGCCGTCAGCGGGAAGAGCTGCAGCACGCCGGCATCGAGCAGGATGTCCTGCGCGGCGAGCACGGTCGGCGACCCCATCGGCCCCACCATCGCGAAGATCTTGTCGCGCTCGATCAGCTTCTGCGAGGCCAGCACGGCCTTCTTCGGATCGTAGCCGCTGTCCTCGACCACGAGGCGGATCTTGCGGCCGTTGATGCCGCCGGCGGCGTTGACCTCCTCGACGGCCATCTTCATGCCGTTGGAGACCGGCACGCCCCAACCCTTGATCGGACCCGACAGGTCCTGGTGAGTCCCGATGACGATCTCGGTTGCCGAGATGCCATCATTGGTGACCTTGGTTTGCGCGACGGCCGGCAGACAGGTGAGCGCAAGGGCGCTCACAGCAAGGCCGAACGTTCCGAGCGATTTCGACATTGACGTCTCCTCTCCTTTGGGCCCGTTTTATGCGAAGGGCGGGGGCCGTCGCTCCTTCGGTTTCTCTTGCGCACGCCCTTTGCGGGGCACGCGCACGCGTCACGCCACCGCGCGCTCGCGATACATCGCGTCGATCTCGGCGGCGTAGCGCTTGTTCACGAAGCTGCGCTTCAGCTTCATGGTCGGCGTCAGCTCCTCGTCCTCCGGCGTGAGCTGGCGTTCGATCAGGTAGAACCGCTTGATGGTCTCGACCCGGGCGAAATTGGCGTTGACCCCTTCGATCTCGCGCCAGATCAGGTCCTGGATCTCCGTCGCCCGGCACAGGCTGGCATAGTTGGTGAAGGGGATGTCGTGATCCTGCGCGAACTTCTCGACATTCTCCTGGTCGATCATCACGAGGCAGGTCAGATACGGCCGCTTGTCGCCGATCACGACGGCATCGGAGATATAGGGCGAGAACTTCAGCTGGTTCTCGATCTCGGACGGCGTGATGTTCTTGCCGCCGGAGGTGATGATGATGTCCTTCATCCGGTCGGTGATGCGGACGAAGCCTTCATTGTCGATGCTGCCGACGTCCCCGGTGTGCAGCCAGCCGCTGACATCGATGGTCTCCGCGGTCTTCTCCGGCTGGTTCAGATAGCCCATGAACAGGAAGTCGCCCTTGATCAGGATCTCGCCATCGGGCGACAGCGCGACCTCGCCCCAGGACACTGCCGTTCCGACCGAGCCGAGCTTGAGGCGCTCCGCCGGCATCATGGTGGCGACGCCGCAATTCTCGGTCTGGCCGTAGACCTCGTGCATGTCGATGCTGAGCGCAAGATACCAGCGGATCAGCTCCGGTGCGATCGGCGCCGCGCCGGTGAAGGCGATGCGGCAGCGGTCGAGCCCGATCATGCGGCGGATGTTGCGGAAGGCGACCCGGTAGGCGATCGCATTGGCGATGCGCAAGCCCAGCGGCGGCGCCTTGCCCTCGACGCGGCAATCGACCATGCGGTAGCCGATTTCGATGGCGCGACGGTAGACCCATTGCTGCAGCGGGGTCGCGTCCTTCAGGGCAATCGTGATGGCGGAATAGAATTTTTCCCAGATGCGCGGCACTGCGAGGAACACGGTCGGCTGCACTTCGCGTAAGTTGTCCGGCACCGTCTCCGGGCTCTCGGCGAAATTCATCACCGAGCCGAGCGCGACCGAGATGTAATAGCCGCCGATGCGCTCGGCGACGTGACAGAGCGGCAGGAAGATCAGCCGGTCCTCGTCCTCCCGCGCCGGGATGAAGTCGTTGGCGTGTCGCATCTGATGCGTGACGCTGCGGTTGGCGTGCATCGCGCCCTTGGGCGGGCCCGTCGTGCCGGAGGTGTAGACGAGCACCGCGAGATCGCCAGCGCTGCGGCTGTCGATCATCTCCTGCCACAGCGCCTCGCGGCCGACCATGTGGTTGCGCCCGAGCGCGCGGAACTCGTCGAACGACATCACCATGTCGTCGAAAAAACCGCTGAGGCCCTCCATGTCGAACACGATGATCTTGTGCAAGGACGGGCAGCGCGCGCGGCAGGAGAGGATCTTGTCGAGCTGCTCCTCGTCCTCGGCGAAGATCACGCGGGTCGCGGAATCGTTGACGAGATACTCGACCTGCAAGGATGAATCGGTCGGATAGATTCCTGAGGAGACACCGCCGGTGCACAGGATGCCCATGTCGGCATAGACCCATTCGGGCACGGCGTTGGCGACGATGGAGGCGACGTCGCCGGGCATGAAGCCGATGGCGCGCAGCGCGTAGGCGATCTCCTTTGAGATCTCCAGCCATTCGCGCCAGCTGGTCGGCTGCCAGATGCCGAACTTCTTCTCGCGGATGGCGGGCCGATCGCCCCGCGTCTCCGCGGCGCGCAAGAAGCTCCTTGCGATCGTATCAGCGACCGTCAGCACCGCCGGTCGGGCCATGCACGTCTCCTCCTTGTCGCTCTTCCCTCCGCTGCCTGCCTTGCCGGCGGTCTGTTGTCGCGGATGGTCGCCTATCTAACGCCAAACCTTCCTCTAACGCCAAGTTTTCTTCTTCTTCCAGCGCCGTTCGCCGCGCGCACCCGCTTCCTTGGCGCCGAGGTAGAACTCCTGGATGTCCTGGGAATGCATCAAGCGGTCGCAGCTGTCGTTCATCACGATGCGGCCGATCTCGAGCACGTAGCCGTAATGCGCGGTCTCCAGCGCCACCTTGGCATTCTGCTCGACCAGCAGGATCGACATGCCCTGCTCCTCGTTGACGCGCCGGATGATCGTGAAGATCTCCTTCACCAGCAGCGGCGACAGGCCGAGCGAGGGCTCGTCGAGCAGCAGCAGCGTCGGCCGGTTCATCAGCGCGCGGCCGATCGCGAGCATCTGCTGCTCGCCGCCGGAGAGCTGGCCGGCCGGCTGGTTGATGCGCTCCTTCAGGCGCGGGAAATAGCCGTAGACGCGCTCCATGTCCTCGGTGACGCCGTCGCGATCCCGGCGCGGATACGCGCCCATCATCAGGTTCTCCCGCACCGAGAGGAACGGGAACACCTCGCGCCCCTCCGGCACATGGCTGAGACCGAGGCGCACGATGCGGTCAGCCTCCATGCGCTGGATCGGCTTGCCCATGAACTCGATCGCGCCCTTCTGCGGATCGAGGATGCCGGAGATCGTCTTCAGCACCGTGGTCTTGCCGGCGCCGTTGGCCCCGAGCAGCGTGACGATGCGTCCGCGTGGCACCTCCAGCGAGATGCCGCGGATCGCCATGATCGGCCCGTAATAGCTCTCGACGTTGCTGAGCTTGAGGATGATCTCCGGGGTCACCGCGGCGTCCATGCGTCAGGCTCCCAGATAGGCGGCGACGACATCGGGGTGCTGCTGCACCTCGGCTGGCGAGCCCATCGCCAGCACCCGTCCGTAATTCAGCGCGATGACGCGGTCGGAGACGCGGTTGACCAGCGACATGTCGTGCTCGACCATCAGCACGGTGACGCCGAGCTCGCTCTTCATGTCGCGGATCCAGAACGACATGTCGTCGGTCTCCTCGACATTGAGGCCGGAGGACGGCTCGTCGAGCAGGATCAGCTTCGGCTCCGAGCACAGCGCGCGGGCAAGCTCGATCACCTTGCGGACGCCGTAAGGCAGGCCCGAGATCAGCTTGTCGCGATAGGGCTCGAGATCGAGGAATTCGATGACCTGCTCGACCCGGCGGCGATGCACCTTCTCGTTGGCGCGCACGCTGGGCAGGAACAGCAGCTCCTGCCAGAGCTGCGTGGTCGAATGGCGGTGACGGCCGACCAGCAGGTTCGACAGCACGGTCGCGTTCTCGAACAGCTCGATGTTCTGGAAAGTGCGGGCAATGCCGAGCCTGGCGATGTCGTAAGGCGCCTGCTCGGTGATGTCCTGGTCCTCGAAGAAGATGCGGCCCGAGGTCGGCCGGTAGATCCGCGAGATCAAATTGAAGATCGAGCTCTTGCCGGCGCCGTTGGGTCCGATGATCGAGAGGATCTCGCCCTTCTCCACCGCGAACGACACCGCATCGACCGCCTTGAGACCTCCGAAATGCAGCGACAGGTTCTCGGCGCGGAAATAGCTCATCGGTTGCGCTCCGACTTCACGTAGATCTTCTGCCGCTTGAAGGTGGCGCGCTTGTAGAGCGGGAACAGCTGGAAGAAGAGCTTGATCTTCAGCCAGCGGCCGTAGAGCCCGAGCGGCTCGAACAGCACGAACAGCACGATGATGATGCCGTAGATCGCGCCCTTCAGGCCGTTGAGCGAGGCAAAGGCTGCGACCTTGGACTGGATATTGCCCGCGGTCGCCGGGCCCGCGCCGAACGTCGCGGCGATGCCGGCGATGATGCCGGGCATATCGTCTTTCAGGTATGTCAGGAACGGATCGATCATCACGATGAAGATCGCGCCCAGCACCGCGCCGTGCAGGCTGAAGGTGCCGCCGATCAGGATCACGATGATGAACTCGATCGAGAGCTGCAGCGTGAACATCTCCGGCGAGATGAAGGAGAGCTTGTGCGCGAACAGCACGCCGGCAAAGCCCGTGATCGCCGCCGAGATCGCAAACGACTTCACCTTGTAGAGCGCGACATTGACGCCCATGCTGCGCGCCGCGGTCTCGCTGTCGCGGATCGCGACGAAGGCGCGGCCGGTCGGCGAACGCAAGAGATTGAGCGTGCCGACGATGGTCAGGACCAGCACGGCCAGGCAGAGGTAATAGAAGGTCGGACTGTCGCGCGGCACGGTGACGCCGAGCAGCGACAGCGTCTTGACCCGCATGCCCTCGTTGCCGTTGGTCACGCTCTCCCACCGCGCCAGGATTTCCTCGACGATCAGCGCGAAGGAGATGGTGGCGATGACGAGGTAGATGCCGGTCAGGCGCAGGGCGGGAAAGCCGACCATCGCGCCGATGATGCCGGTCAAGCCGCCGGCAGCGAGGAAGTAGACCGGGAACGGCACGTTGTACTTTTGCAAATACGCCGCGGTGTAGGCCCCGATCGCGAGGAAGGCCGCATGCCCGAGCGACGCCTGGCCGGTGAAGCCGGTCAGGATCAGCAGCGCCACGCCGACGGTCGCATAGATGCAGACGAAGACGAGCTGGCTCATCAGATAGCTGGAGAGCATGTAGGGCGCGATCAGCAGCAGCGCGATCAGGATGCCGTAGGAGACGAAATAGCCCGAATGCGGAAACAGCTTGATGTCGTCCTCGTAGTCGGTCTTGAACAGGAAGCGCATGGCGTTCAGACCTTCTTGCGGACGTGCAGGCCGAACAGGCCTTCAGGTTTCAGCAGCAGAACGGCGAGCAGAACGATGTAGGGCGCAACGTCCTTCCAGCCCTCCGCCAGATAGAAGCCGGCCATGCTCTCGATCACCCCGATCAGGACGCCGCCGACCACAGCGCCCGGGATCGAGCCGAAGCCGCCGAGCACCGCGGCGGGAAAGGCCTTGAGCCCGAGCACGAGACCGACATTGGAGTGGATGAAGGTGATCGGCGCCAGCAGCACGCCGGCGGCGGTCGCCACCGCCGCGCTGATCGCCCAGACGATCGACACCACGCGCTTGACCGGAATGCCCATGTAATAGGCCGCCAGCATGTTCTCGGAGCTGGCGCGCATCGCGGTGCCGAGCGTGGTCTTGTTGAAGAAGAGATAGAGCAGCGTGCACAGGATCATCGTCGCCGCGATCACCGACAGCTTGTCGTAGGCGAGCACCAGCGAGCCGATCCGCAACACGCCCTGGCTGAACGGCGTCTCGATCTTCAGGTCATCGGTGCCCCAGATCATGCCGGCGATCGAGCGCAGGAAATAGCCGAGGCCGATCGTCGCCATGATGATGGAGAATTGCGGGTAGCCGAGGATCGGCCGCACCACCACGCGTTCGGCCAGCATTCCGAACAGGGCCATGGCCGCCACCGCACCGGCAAAGCCGACCCAGTAGTTCAGGCCCATCATGCCGATGAAGGTGAAGGCGAAGAAGCCGCCCAGCATCATCAGATCGCCCTGGGCGAAATTGACGACCTCGGTGGCCTTGTAGACGAGCACGAAGCCGAGCGCGATCAGGCCGTAGACGCAGCCGAGCGCAACACCGCTGACCAGCTGCTGAACGAAATCCAGCATTGCCGCGCATCCTCCCGATGCAACGGTGGCTCTTTTGGCCGCCTTGTCGCATCTTGTGTCCAGTCGCTACGCAGTCGTTTCGCCGCGTTAGCTCCATTTGTCCCGGCGCCAATTCAGCCTGAAGGCCCGCGCGCTGTCAACAAACGGTGACTTGCCTTTAGTCCAAGCCGCATGCCGGAATTTGCGGTAAAGAGATTCACCCTGCCGAAATATCTTGGGGTCATGGTCACGGGCGATGCAAAACCGGATGGTGTGGCCGTCATGAAGCCGGACAACTCGGCGCTGGAAGTCCTGGGGTTAACGAAGCGTTTTGACCGTCTGGCGGTCGACAGCCTCGATCTCACCATCCGTGCCGGTGAATTCTATGCCCTGGTCGGGCCCAACGGCGCCGGCAAGACCACCACTTTACGCATGGTTGCCGGCCTGCTCCGGCCCGATGCCGGCGCGGTCTCGATCTTCGGCATCGATGCGCTCCAGAACCCCGTCGCCGCCAAGCAGGTCATGGCGTGGGTTTCCGACGAGCCCATGATCTACGACAAGCTCACCCCGCTCGAATATCTCGAATTCGTCGCCGGGCTCTGGGGCATCGCGCCGTCGATCTCGGAACCGGTGGCCGAAGAGCTGCTGAGCTCGCTCGGGCTCGAGCCGCACCGGCACGAGCGCTGCGAGGGCTTTTCCAAGGGCATGCGCCAGAAAGTGGCACTGGCCGGCGCGCTGGTGCACGATCCCCGCCTCATCATTCTCGACGAACCCCTGACGGGACTGGACGCCGTCTCAGCCCGCCACGTGAAGGGTCTGCTCAGCGAGCGCGTGCGCGCCGGCTGCACCGTCATCATGACCACGCACATCCTCGAGGTCGCCGAACGCATGGCCGACCGCATCGGCGTGATCGCCTCCGGCCGCCTGGTCGCGGAAGGCACGCTCACCGAGCTGCGCCAGCAGAACGGCCACGCCGACACGAGCCTGGAAGATCTCTTCATCGCGCTGGTGACGCTGCAGGAAGCCGCATGAGCTCGGCGACCGCGCTGTCCTGGTTTGCCCGCCACGAGTTGCGGCTCGCCTGGCGCGAATGGTTCGCCATGATGACCGGCGGACGGCGCAAGCGGGCGCGCGCCGCCGTCATCGGGCTGCTGTTCTTTGCGGCGCTGCTGCACGTGCCGGCCTGGGCGGTGATCGGCCGTTTCGCCGAGCTGCAGCTGCCGCTCGACAAGTCCTCGCTGATCGTGATCACGGCGACGATCTTCCTGGCCTGGACCCTGATGCTGTCGCAGGCGATCGAATCGGTGACGCGGGTGTTCTACGCCCGCGCCGACCTCGACCTGATCATGTCCTCGCCGGCAACGCTGGCCAATCTGTTCTCGGTCCGCATTGCCGCGATCGCGCTCACCGTCACCGCGATGGCGCTGCTGTTCTCGACGCCCTTCATCGACGTTCTCGTGATCGGCGGAGGCGCGCGCTGGCTCGCGGCGTTCGGCGTCGTCATCGCCATGGGCCTGTCGGCCGCGGCGATCGCGATTGCCGTCACCATCCTCTTGTTCCGCCTGATCGGCCCGGCGCGGACGCGGCTCATCGCCCAGATCCTCGCCGCCATCATCGGCGCCGGTTTCGTGATCGCGCTGCAGGTCGCCGCGATCATGTCCTACGGCACGCTGTCGCGCTTCACCATCCTGACCTCCGGCAGCTTGGCCGCGCACGCCCCCGAAATCGACAGCATCTGGTGGTGGCCGGCGCGGGCGACGATGGGCGACAGCGAGGCGTTGCTGCTGCTTCTCGCGCTCGCCCTCGTGCTGCTCGGAAGCGTGATGGCGATCTTCTCGCACCGCTTTGCCGACACCGCGATCGATGCCGCCGCGTACGGCAGGTCCGGCCGCAGCAAGGCGAAGCACCGCCCGTTCCGCGGCGGATCGCGGCAACAGGCGCTGCGGCGCAAGGAATTCACGCTGCTCTGGCGCGATCCCTGGCTGATCTCGCAGACCCTGATGCAGCTGCTCTATCTGGTGCCGCCGGCGCTACTGCTGTGGCGCAATTTCGCCGACAGCTCCGCGGCGCTGACGCTGATCACGCCTGTCATCGTGATGGCGGCGGGTCAGCTCGCCGGCGGGCTCGCCTGGCTGACGATCTCGGGCGAGGACGCGCCCGACCTGGTCGCGACCGCGCCGTTGACACCGTCCAGCGTCACCCGCGCCAAGATCGAGGTGGTGCTGATCGCGATCGCCGCAATCTTCTGCCCGCTGGTCGCCGCGCTCGCTTTCGCTTCGCCCTTCCAGGCAGCGGTCAGCGCCGGCGCCATCATCATCAGCGCGGCGTCCGCGACCGCGATCCAGCTCTGGTTCCGGGTGCAGGCACGCCGCAGCCAGTTCCGTCGCCGTCAGACCTCCTCGCGGCTTGCGACCTTTGCCGAGGCCTTCTCCTCGATCGGCTGGGCCGCGAGTGCGGCGCTGCTGCTCGCCCTGCCGCTGGCGGGCCTGATCAGCGGCCTGATCACGGCCGGCCTCGTCGCGATCACCTGGAAGTTCAGCCCAAAGCGCGAGTGAGGGACGGAAAGTCCAGGTGCGACACTGACGCGCTGTTGATCGCTAGCTGTTGGCGGCGCGCTGCATTGCACGCTAGAGTTCCCCTTGGCGTCATTGGGGACGGATCATGTGGCGACTGGTTTCGGCGACTGCGGCGCTGTTCGGTGCATTGCTGACACCTGCCCTCGCCCAGCAGCCACAGCGCAGCGAATGCCTGGCAATGGCCAACGCGGCGCCCCGCGTGATGCCGGTGGCGTTCCGGCAGGCGGCCGGCTCGGCTGAAGTCACGATCACCTATGCCGGCCATTCCACCTATTTCATCGACACGCCCGGCGGCTTGCGCATCGCCACCGACTATAGCGGCGCCTATCAGGTCGGGCGGCTGCCCGACGTCGTCACCATGAACCGCGCGCACAGCACGCACTACTCTCTATTTCCTGACAAGCGCATCCCCCATGTGCTGCACGGCTGGAGCGACGACGGCAAGCCCGCCATCGTCTCCGAGCGCATCGGCGACACCTTCGTCCGCAACGTCACCACCGACATCCGCCGCTATTTCGGCGACGATGCCGGCGCCGACATGATCCGCGACGGCAATTCGATCTTCATCTTCGAGGTCGCCGGCCTCTGCATCGGCCATCTCGGCCATCTCCATCACAAGCTCGACGACAGCCATTTTGCCCAGATCGGGCGGCTCGATATCGTGATGGTGCCGATCGACGGCACCTACACGATGTCGCTCGACGGCATCTCGGAGATCACCAAGCGGCTGCGTGCGTCCGTGGTGCTACCGATGCACCGCTTCGCCACGCCGCTCGACGACTTCATGCGCCGGATCGGCCAGCAGTTCGAGATCGACCGGCGCATCGACCGCTCGTTCCGGATGTCGCGCGACGCCCTGCCATCGGCGCCGACGGTGATCATCCTCGACGGCGTCTGACGCGCAATTTTCTCCAAGCCGGTTGTCGGCTGGCCGTGCTGATCTCCTCGCGACAGGAGATCGACATGACTGACTTTGCGAGATTGCTGCACGCAGACGGGCCGAACCCCGAGCACGCGGCGGCGCTTCAACTCTATGGCCGTTTCGTCGGCGACTGGGACGCCGAGATCACGGCCCACGGCCCCGATGGAACGAAGCACGTCGCGCCCGGCGAAATCCATTTCGGCTGGATTCTGGAAGGCCGCGCCGTGCAGGACGTCTGGATCATTCCCCACCCCGCAGGCTCTCAGGTCTTTCCGATCGCCGGCAATTGGTACGGCACGACGCTGCGGGTCTATGATCCCTCGATATCCGCATGGCGGATTTCCTGGTTCGATCCCGCGCGCTCCGTGTTCCGTCAGCAGATCGGCCGCCCGCACGGCGCCGATATCGTGCAGGAGGGCACGACGGACTCGGGCGATCTGACACGCTGGAGTTTTACCGAGATCACCGGCGATTCCTTCCGCTGGCTCGGCGAGGTCAAGCCAGTGGCCGCGACAGATTGGCGGCTCATGGTCGATGTGCGGGCGAAGCGGCGCGAGGCTTAAGCCAGACGTATTCCGGCAGCACCTGTGCACACGCCTCGCCCTTCGAGACGACCGCTGCGCGGTCTCCTCAGGGTGAGGCTGAGCGACATGATCGTCTCCAAAAATGCTGCCGCGCACTCCGCCCTCATCCTGAGGGCCCGCCGCAGACGGGCGTCTCGAAGGATGGCCGCAGAGAGACAGCCTGCAGTCGGCAGCCATCTCCCGCGAAGCGGAAAGAGAGCCCACCTCCTCCACCGCTGCCATGGTGCCCTGAGCAACGCGCGCTGCTGCGTAGCGAGACGAGATGCTAGGCTCCCTGCACAAGAAAATATCAGGGAGCGAACGCCGATGGCTGCAAGTGGTCTGCCCGCCAACACGAGCGGGCTATTCGTCGAGCCGCGCGAGGACTGGCTTGCGCAGCATCAGGAAGAGATCATCGATCCCTCGCGGCCGATCGTCGATCCGCATCACCATCTCTGGAATCGCGGGCACCGTTACCTGATCGAGGAGATGGCTGATGACATCGCCTCCGGCCACAACATCATCGCCACCGTCTATGTCGATTGCCGCTCGATGTATCGCGCGCATGGGCCCGAGGCGTTCCGGCCCGTCGGCGAGGTCGAGTTCGCCAACGGCGTCGCCGCAATGAGCGCGAGCGGCGGTTACGGCAAGGCCGCGATCTGCGCCGGCATCGTCAGCCATGCCAATCTGCTGCTGGGCGACGCCGCAAAGCCGGTGCTGGAAGCCGAGATCGCCGCCGGCAATGGCCGCTTCCGCGGCATAAGGCATTCCTCGGCGTGGGACGAGGACCCCGCCGTCGCCGGCATGTACGCCAACCGGCCACGGGGATTGTTGCAGGACCCGACCTTCCGCAAGGGCTTTGCCTGCCTCGCCCCGCTGAAACTCAGCTTCGACGCCTGGCTGTTTCACCCGCAGATCGGCGAGTTGACCGAGCTGGCACGCGCCTTCCCCGACACCAGGATCGTGCTCGACCATTGCGGCGGCCCGGCCGGGGTCGGCCGCTTCGCCGGACGGCGCGAAGAGGTGTTTCCGCAATGGCGGGCGTCCATTCGTGAGATCGCAAAATGCGAGAACGTGGTGGTGAAGCTCGGCGGCCTGGCGATGCGCCTGCTCGGCTATGATTTCCATCTGCGCGACAAGCCGCCGTCGTCCGAGGAGCTCGCGGCGGCCTGGCGGCCCTATGTCGAGACCTGCATCGAGGCGTTCGGACCCAAGCGCGCGATGTTCGAGAGCAACTTTCCGCCGGACAAGGGCCAGTGCAGCTACCAGGTGATCTTCAACGCCTTCAAGCGGATCGCGGCGCCCTTGAGCGAGGCCGAGAAGACTGCGCTGTTCTCGCAGACCGCGACCGAATTCTACCGGCTCGAACTGCCGGCCTGACGAGAAGAGGGGCCGGGATGTTGATCCCGACCCCTCTTCGTCGTGGCCGCTGGGAAGCGTCCTTGAAACGTTGTTGGAAGACTAGCCCGCTCCCATCAGCGAGGCCGGACGGCGCTCGCCGGTGGAGACGAACATCTTCTTGAGCTTGTTCACCACGCGGATCAGGAAGCCGATCATCACGGGGTTGGTCTTGCGGCAGAAGGCGATCTTCTTGACGTAGCCCTCGACATGCCATTTGGCATGTGCGCCGTCGCGGAAGAAGATGACGTCGCCGGGACCGTAGCGCTTCGGCGGCATGCCGTCGCTCTCGAGCACGATCGATCCTTCCATGATCATGATCGTCTCGTCGATGTCGTAGTACCAGTTGAAGCGGCCCTCGGTGCAATGCCAGATGATGGTCGAAGCGGTGCCGTCGGCGCTGGTGGAGAGAATGTGCGAGCGCGACACCGGGTTGCCCTCGATGATCCAGGACGGCTCGATCGGCCGCAGCTCGAGATCCACATTGCAACTACTGATTTCAATCAATGCGCGCGACATCTGCTTCCCCAGGGGATATAATATGGGTTGCCGGGTCTCGGCCCGGAATGTTTCAAAAGATGTTGGGAACGCTAGTAGGCGGTTTTTAATTCTTTCTTACGCAGGCCCCGACAATCAGCCGCAAGTTGCAGGTGCGAAGCGGTTAACGTCTCGATTTCCCTGCGAATTCGCGCACATGAACCCTTCTTTTCCGGGGTGCGACAAAGTGCGCGAAGTATCAGGAAGGAGCCCTAAAGATGCCGCTGACCCTGGAGCTCATGACAGCCAAAGGCGAGGTCGCCGCCCGGCTCGGCGAATTCGATCTGTCCTTCGCGCCGGACGATGAACCCTGGTTCACCATCGACGGCATCGAGAGCCCCCGGCAGATCGGCAGTGACGGCTCCGGCGGCGCCTTCGTGCTGCTGCCGTCACAGAATGTGCTTTACGTGTCATCGGAGGGCCGCGCGGGCATCATCGCGGAGAGCTTCGAGGCGTTCATCCAGCTCATCATCGCCCGCCCCTACTGGCTCGACATCCTCAAATTCTCGGCCGGCGGCGACCTCGCCGAGATGCGGCGCGCGGCGGATGCGCTGGAGGCGACACGCGACGACGAGGACGACATCAACGAAGCCAGAGACGAAATTCGCGGCGCACTCGAATTGCCGGAGGCCGGCGATCCCATCGGGGCGCTCTACGAGGCGGTCGCGGCGTCCGATGCGATCGTGCGCGCTACCGACGGCAGCCCGTTCACGACGCTGTTCAATCGCTTCAGCATCGACAACAACCGGATGCTGCGCAACGCGGCGGCGTGAAGGGACGTTATGCTGACGTTTGGCGTTTGAACGTTCCACGATCGCGTCATGGCCGGGCATAGCCGTCTAAAGGACGGCGTCGCTTCCGCTCGCCTATGTCCCGGCCATCCACGTCTTAACCGCGCATGAAGAACGTGGATGCCCGGGACAAGCCCGGGCATGACGAGCAGGCCTTACTTCGCCCACTCGCCCTTGCGGAACACCGGGACCTTGCTGCCGTCGGCCAGGATGCCGTCGATGTCGGTCTCGGCGGAGCCGATCATCCAGTCGATATGGATCAGGCTCTGGTTGCCGCCTTGCGCGGCGATCTGCTGCGGCGTGAGCTGCGCGCCGTTGACGAAGCACTTCGAATAGCACTGGCCGAGCGCGATGTGAGAGGCGGCGTTCTCGTCGAACAGCGTGTTGTAGAACAACAATCCACTCTGCGAGATCGGCGAGGAGTGCGGTACCAGCGCCACTTCGCCGAGCCGGCGGGCACCTTCGTCGGTGTCGAGCACCTTGTTCAGCACCTCCGCGCCGCGCGAGGCCTTGGCGTCGACGATCTTGCCGTCCTCGAAGCGCACCGCGATGTTGTCGATCAGCGTGCCCTGGTAGGACAGCGGCTTCGAGCTCACGACATGGCCGTAGACGCGCCGGCAATGCGGCGTGGTGAAGACCTCTTCGGTCGGGATGTTGGCGTTGCAGCTGATGCCGTTCTTGGCGGACGAGGCGCCGCCTTCCCATTCATGTCCGTCGGCGAGCCCGATGGTGAGGTCGACACCCGGTCCGTTGTATTGCAGCGCGCGGAAGCGCTGGCCGTTGAGCCAGTTGGTGCGCTCGCGCAGCACCGCATTGTGGCTCGCCCAGTTGCCGATGGCGTCCTCGCGGTCGACACGGGAGGCCGCGAAGATCGCATCCGCCAGCTTGCCGATCGCAACGTCTTCGGGATCGTTGGGGAACACCTGTTTCGCCCAGGACGGGCTCGGATAGGCGATGATGTTCCAGTTGGTGTCGAAATTGACGATCTTTTCCAGCGCCGGCTGATAGGCCATCGAATTGGCCTTGCTGGCGCGCGCGACCTTGGACGGATCCTCGCCCGACAGCAGCATCGGATTGTCGCCGACGATGGCGAGGCGCGCGGTGTTCTCGGAGAACGCCTTGGCCATGCCCTCATAGAGCCAGTTGGCGGCGCGATCAAAGCTGTTGTCGTGACCGTGGCGGTAGCGCGCCAGCGTCATCTCCTCGTCCGACAGGATCGGCGTCACGATGCCGGCGCCGGCCTTGTAGGCATGCACCGCAATCCGCCGCACCAGCGGCAGCGCAATCGCCGGTGCCGTCAGGAGCAGATCCTGTCCCGGCCGCAGGCCCAAGCCCACCTTCACCGCCACCTCGGCCAGCCGGTCGAGTTTCACGGGATCGATGGGCGTGGCGGTGATGCGTTGATCGGTCATGCCGGGTCCTCTGCCGAAAGTCTCTCGTTCAATCTAAGTCTAGCATCGCGAGACACAAGTATGCGAGCGCCTTGGGACACATGAAAGATACGCAGTTTCACGCATCTTGGTTTTCAACGCGTTGAGGATTTCAGCACCCGGTCGACCATGGCCGGCGCAAGGCCGAGGTAATTTTTCGGTGAGGTGAGCGCCTCGATTGTGGCACGGTCGATGCGACTCGATATCCGGGAATCTGCGGAGAGCGCGTCGGCAAGGCTCGACCCGGTCTCATTGGCCTTTCGGCAGGCGTCATAGACCACGTCATGCGCCTCCTGCCGCCCAAGCTGCGGTGCGAGGCCCATCATGACCGCTTCGGCCACGATCAGGCCGCGGCTGACGGCGAGATTGTCGTTCATCTTCGCCTCGTCCACGATGAGGCCCGCCAGCGCGAACTTCGCCTGATGCAGCGCGCCGGCGCTGAGCACGAAGCTTTCCGGGATCGCCATCCATTCGGCGTGCCAAGGGCCGGTGGCGCGCTCGAAATCCTGCACCATGGCGTCCAGCATCAGGCCGGCGTGCTGGCGCACCGCCTTCGATGCGGCCAGCATCAGTTCCGAAGAGATGGGGTTGCGCTTCTGCGGCATCGTCGAGGAGGCCCCGCGCCCCTTGACGAAGGGCTCGTACACCTCGGCGAACTCGGTCGAGGCCATGATCATGATGTCGAGCGCGATCTTGCCGAGCGAGCCGGTGACGAGTGCGAGGAAGTTCACGGCCTCGGCAAAGCCGTCGCGCGCGACGTGCCAGGTCGAGGCGGGAACGCCGAGCTTCAGCTCCGCGCACAGCGCCTCCTGCACCTCGAAGCCCCTGGTGCCGAGCGAGGCCAGCGTGCCGGCTGCGCCCGCGAACTGGCCGACCAGCACGCGCGGCTTCAATTGTGCCAGCCGTCCGGCATGCCGGTCGAACATCGCGAGCCAGATCGCGGTCTTGTAGCCGAAGGTGATCGGCAGCGCCTGCTGCAGATGGGTGCGGCCCGCCATCGGCGTGTCGCGATAGCGCTTCGAGAGGCCGGCGAGGATCGTGCGCAGCTCGGCGATGTCGCGTTCGACGATCTCGAGCGCGGCGCGCAATTGCAGCACCACGGCGGTGTCCATGATGTCCTGCGTGGTCGCGCCCCAATGCACGTAGCGGCCGGCCTCGCCGCACTGCTTCACCATCTGGTGCACCAGAGGAAGAATCGGATAGCCGACGATGTCGGTCTCCTGCCTGAGCAGGTCGAAGTCGAACGCGGCGACATCGGTGCGCGCCGCGATCTGATCGGCCGCGTCCTGCGGGATCACACCGCAGGCCGCCTCCGCCTTCGCCAGCGCCACCTCGACCTCGGCATAGCGGGCCACCAGCGCGACGTCGGAAAACACCTCGCGCATTTCAGGCGTGCCGAACGCATCGCGGAACAGCATGGAGTCGAGCACGGTGGTCGAGGCGTGGAATGCGGGCATGGCGTTTCTTCGTGGCTGTTGTTTTCTATGCGGCTAGCTTACGCAGGCCACGATGTTCGGCAATGGACATTCGCAGTTCGTCACATGTTCGGTGCGTGCGATCATTCGTAGCCCGCATGAGCGCAGCGATATGCGGGAGCGGCCCCGGATGTCGCTTCGCTCATCCGGGCTACACGGCGCCGCACCGGGCATCGTCATCCTGTCAAAACTTTAATTCAGCGCACTTGCCCGATTGCACTATCACTCGTCATGCGGCGGCTCTCTCGCCGCATGACGAGGAGACCACAATGTTGAAATCGTTTCGCTTCGTTGCTGGAGCTTGTCTGCTTGCGAGCCTGTCGGCGGCAACCCTGACCGCGGCATCGGCCGCTCCGATCGGGCATCCGCTGGCGATGACGCATGCGGGCCAGGGCCAGATCGAGCAGGTGCGCTGGTATGGCCGCCGCGGCTACGGGTGGGGTGGCGGTGCGTTCATCGGCGGCCTCGCGGCCGGTGCGATCATCGGCGGCGCGGTGGCGACGCCTTATTATTATGGCTCGCCCTATTATGCTGGACCGGGCTATCCGCCGCCGCCCGAAGCCTACGGACCGCCGCCGGACGGCGACGTGCAGTACTGCATGCAGCGCTACAAATCCTACAATCCGAACACCGGGACCTATCTCGGCAACGACGGCAGGCGCCATTCCTGCCCGTGACGGCTCCAATCACGCCGTCTTGTAGGCCGGATGAGCGAAGCGACATCCGGGGCCAGGCGGCGACGGTCCCGGATATCGCTTTGCTCATACGGGGTACAATCTCTTCAGTTGCGGGCCAATTGGCCCGCGACAATCTGACCAAAACAGCCACATTCTAATTCAGGTTGTATTCCTCCTCAAAAACCGCATGGCTGCCATCACGCTATCGTGGTGAACCGCCTCGACCGTTCGGAGGACTCACAGACTCCAAGTCGAAATTCATTCTGATTTTATTATTGCCTGATGTCGCTGTGAGGTTCGAGTTTCCGACGTGCAGTTTCTGTTCCGGGATCATCTTCTCGATACTGACCGGCGCGAGCTGAGCCGCGAGCAGGTTCCTATTTCCGTGGAACCGCAGGTTTTCGATCTCGTCGTCCATCTCATGGAAAATCGCGACCGGGTGGTCAGCAAGGACGAGCTGATCGACAAGATCTGGCACGGGCGCAGCGTCTCCGAATCCACCCTGACCAGCCGCATCAACGCGGCCCGCAAGGCGATCGGCGACAATGGCGCGAACCAGGCGCTGATTCGCACCATCGCGCGCAAGGGATTTCGCTTCGTCGGCGACGTCGAGACCAAGCTCGGCGCGGTCGCGCCGGAGATCGGCCGTTTCGTCCAGGCGCCGCAGGCCATGCAAGCGCCGCAAGCCAAGCTCGCGCCGCAGGCCATGCAGGCACCGCAAGTCATGCTCGCCCCGCAGGCCATGCTCGCGCTGCCCGACCGCCCCGCCATCGCCGTGCTGCCCTTCACCAACATGAGCGGCGATCGCGAGCAGGATTACTTCTCCGACGGCATCAGCGAGGACATCATTACCGCGCTGTCGAAGCTGCGCTGGTTCTTCGTCGTCGCGCGCAATTCCTCCTTCATCTACAAGGGCCGCGCCGTGCACATGCACGAGGTCGCGCGCGAGCTCGGCGTGCGCTACGTGGTCGAAGGCAGCGTGCGGCGGAGCGGCGATCGCCTGCGCATCTCGGCCCAGCTCAACGACGTCTCGACCGGCAGCCATCTCTGGGCGGAGCGCTACGACCGCGAGCTCGCCGACATCTTCGCCGTGCAGGACGAGATTACCGAGGCGATCGTCGCCGCGATCGAGCCGCAGCTCTATGCCGCCGAGAGCTTTCGCGCCCAGCAGAAGCCGCCGGGGAGCCTGGATGCCTGGGATCTCGTGATGCGCGCGCTGTCGCATTACTGGCGCATCACGCGCGAGGACAACGCCGCCGCGCAAGCGCTGCTCGAAAAGGCGACCACGATCGACCCCGCCTATGGCAAGGCGCTCGGGCTGCTCGCAACCAGCCATATTTTCGGGGCCCATATGGGCTGGGCCGACATGGCCGCGACCGTGCCGGTCGCGGAACGCGCGGCGCTTGCGGCAGTGGCGGCCGATCGCGAGGACGCCTTCGCCCATCACGGCCTCGCCTATACTTATCTGTTCCGCCGCCGCTTCGTCGATGCGCTGGCGGAGTTCGAGCTGGCCCTGCAGCTCAATCCGAACTTCGCGATGGCGCACGCCTTTTACGGCGTGACATTGTGCTACGCCGGGCGATGGCAGGACGGCGATGCCGCTGCGCGGCGCGCGCTGCAGCTTAGCCCGCGCGACCCGCTCGCGGCGATCTATTGCGGCGTCATCGCCTACGCCCAGTTCATCGGCGGCAACTATGCGGAATGCATCCACATGGCCCGGGAATCGATGCGCCAGCGCGCCGATTTCGTCGGCGCCCATCGCGTGCTGACGGCTGCCGCCGGCATGTCGGGGGATTCCGAGCTTGCGGCCTCCGCACTGGAAGGCCTGCGCCGCACCCAGCCCGGCATTTCGCTGGCCTGGATCACGCGCGAGTTGCCGATGCTGCGGGAAGAGGATCGCGCGCATTATCTGGAAGGATTTCGGCGCGCGGGGATGCGGTAGGGACCCTTCCTCCGCCCGCATGGCAATCGCACGTGATCTGAGAGACAGACGCGATAGCCTTTCAGGTCGTCATGGCCGGGCACAGCCGTCCAAAGGACGGCGTCGCTTCCGCTCGCCTATGTCCCGGCCATCCACGCCTTGATTTGCAGCACAAAGAACGTGGATGCCCGGGACAGGCCCGGGCATGACGACTTCTTGTGAATGCTCGCGCGCTCTTTCAGCGGCGAACGACGAAGAATCACTCCTGCATCATCTCGCCGCTGCCGCCGAACTCGGCCGGAAAATCCTTCAGCTTGGGCAGGCCGTCGCGCATCGGCAGCACGGTCTCGGCGTAGTTGACGTGGACGCCGGGCGTGAAGGCGAGCGTGGGGATGGTCGCGGTGAAGACGTCGATCAGGTCGAGCGGCGGGTGATTCGTCATGAGATGGCCGCCGCACTTCCTGCAGTATTTCCGCTGGCTGAGCGGCGTCTTGGCGAAGGTCTCGACATGCTGCGCGCCCTCGGTGATGCGCACCGCTTCCGGCTTCCACAGGCTGAAGGCGTTCACCGGCCCGCCGGACCAGGACCGGCAGGAACGGCAATGGCAATAACCCATCGCCTCCGGCGCGCCCGTGACCTCGACCGTGACAGCGCCACAGAAGCAGTTTCCGACATGTTTCATTGGTGGTCTCCGTTGATGAAGGGGGATCCTCTCCCCGCTCCTGTTCACACGAAATTCGGTGAAAACGGAGGCAGGGAGAGGCGTCGGGGTGAGGGGGAATCGCCCCGGGGACGTTGAGGGGACGCACGGCTGCGAGGCTTGGGTTACAAGGCCTGCGTTACCCGGCTCCGCGCCGTCCTGCGTCCTCCTTTCGGGGGACGCGGCGGAACGACGCTGCGGCTATACCGATCGGCGCCAGGGAATAAGCATCGACACCCGTTGTTTGTACTGCCGGTAATCGTCGCCGAAGAGATCGACGAGGTCGCGCTCCTCCAGTGCGATGCCGACGAAGATGTAGAGCGTGGTCACGGCCGCGAACAGCAGATGTCCCACCGTCATGACTGGCGCCGCCCAGAACGCGACGATGAAGCCGAGATAGATCGGATGACGCACGAACTTGTAGAGCAGCGGCGTCTTGAAGCGCGGCGGCGACGTTTCCTTGCCGACGAGGTGATTGGTCACCTGGTTCAAGCCGAACAACTCGAAATGATTGATGATGAAGGTCGAGGTGAACACCAGCACCCAGCCCGCGAAGGACAGCGTGACCAGCGTCACGGCAAAGTCCGGGTTCTCGACCTCCCATACGACCGCCGGCAGCGGACGCCACTGCCAGAACAGGAGCAGCAATGAGAGGCTCGCGAACAACACATAGGTCGAGCGCTCGACCGGCCTGGGGACGTACTGCGTCCACCACGCCTTGAATTGCTGCCGCGCCATCACACTGTGTTGAACCGCGAACAGCGACATCAGCAGCAGATTGATGACGAGTGCGCGAACGACGGGCGCTTCGGCCCCGGTGTCGATGGTCTTCGGCACCATCAGCCCCATCACGAAGCCGATAGCGTAGAGAATGGTGACGAAAAAGACGAGATATGCCGCAATTCCGTACAGAAAGGCGATGAACTTGAAAATGCGAGAGCCCGCAACCTCCGGGCCGATGGAATGAACCTGGTGATCAATTTGGGTCATAGAACGCTCCGTTGTGCCGAGGCATCGGCACTGTTTGGTCTTCTCACCATGCCGGATCGAACGGCCCCAGACTTTTGCGGACGGTTGATTTTCGCCTGAGACGACTTTGATTTTTGCTTGAGACGACAGAAACGTGCGATTTTCCTTTGAAAACAACGTCCTCGACGCCGACTTGCGCGAACTGACCTGCGCCGGAGTAGCCGTGCCGTTGCAGCCGCAGGTGTTCGATCTCCTGCTTTACCTCGTCGCGCAACGCGCCCGTGTGGTCAGCAAGGATGACCTGATCAGCCAGATCTGGAGCGACCGCATCGTCTCGGATTCCGCCCTGAACAGCCGGATCAACGCCGCGCGCAAGGCGCTCGGCGACGACGGCGCGACCCAGCGGCTGATCAAGACGATCCCGCGCAAGGGCTTCCGCTTCGTCGCCGACGTCCGGGAAGAGGCGGCAGCCGCGCCTGTTCCCGCCGAGCCCGCCACGGTGCGGCCGCGCGCGGCGGCGGACCGGCCGGCGATCGCGGTGCTCGCCTTCGAGAACATGAGCGGCGATCCCGCTCAGGACTATTTCGGCGACGGCATCAGCGAGGACATCCTCACCGCGCTGTCGCGACAGCGCTGGTTCATGGTGATCGCCCGCAACTCGTCCTTCACCTACAAGGGCCGGCCGGTCCACATCAGGCAGATCGCCGAGGAGCTCGGCGTCCGCTACATCGTCGAAGGCAGCGTGCGCAAGGCGGACAACCGCGTGCGGATCACGGCGCAGCTCAACGACGCCACCACGGGCAGCCATCTCTGGGCCGAGCGTTACGACCGCGACCTCGTCGACGTCTTCGCCGTGCAGGACGAGATCACCAACGCGATCGCCGCGGCGATCGAGCCGCAGATCCACGCCGCGGAAAATTTCCGCAGCCATCGCAAGCCGCCGGCGAGCCTCGATGCCTGGGACCTGCTGATGCGCGCGCTGTCGCATTACTGGCGCGTGACCCGGCAGGACCACGAGATTGCGAAAGCGCTGCTCGAGCGCGCGATCGCGATCGATCCGAATTACGGCCAGGCGCTCTCGGTGCTGGCCGTAAACCACATGTTCGGCGTGCATCTCGGCTGGACCGAGCTTGCCGCCGCCGCTCCGGCCGCGGAAGCCGCCGCGCTCGCCGCGGTGCGCTGCGACCATGAGGATGCCTGGGCACATGCCGCGCTCGGCAGCGTCTACTTCTCGACCCGCAGGCTTGCGGATGCGTTGTCCGAGTTCGAGCAGGCCCTGGCGCTCAATCCGAACTTCTCGCTGGCACAGGGCTATTGCGCGCTGGTGCTGTCTTATGCCGGGCGGCCGAAAGAATCGTTTGCGGCGGCGCAGAGGGCGATCCGGCTCTCGCCGCGCGATCCGTCGCTGGGAATTTATTACGGCATCGCCGGCTATGCGCGCTTCACCGAGCGGCAATATGACGAGGCCATTGCACTCGCCCGCGAGGCGATCCGCCATCGCGGCGACCTCACGGGCGCCTACCGTGTTCTCGCCGTCTCGGCCGGCATGACCGGCGACGGCGCGCTTGCGGAGATGGCGCTCGGCGAGCTCCGCCGCACCCAGCCGGGCATCTCGCTGCACTGGATCGCAACGCAGCTGCCCTGGGCCAGCGACGCCGATCGCGAGCACTATCTGGAGGGATTCCGGCGCGCCGGATTGCGGTGAGGCGCGCGCTCAGAAGCTACGCTACACGCGCTTCCGGCGAAGATGGACGATGACGTCGAGCCGCGCGATCTCGTGGCCGGGGAGTGCCTCGGGCATCCTGTTGAAGGTCAGTCCGTCGGCGACGTCCACCAGCACGTCCTCGCCTTCGAGATAGAAGTGCGGATGCACCGACGTGTCGGTGTCGAAGAACGACTTGATGCCGTCGGCCGCGATCCGGCGCAGCAGGCCGGCTTCCGTGAACTGGTTCAGCGTGTTGTAGACGGTCGCGAGGGACAGATAGTTGTTCGCCGCCATCGCCTCCTCATAGAGGATTTCCGCGGTGACATGACGGTGGCCGCGCAGGAACAGCAACCGGCCGAGCGCCAGGCGCTGGCGGGTTGGCCGCAGGCCGGCATCGACGAGCAATTGCAGGCATTGCTGCATCCCCTCGTCCACCTCCGGTCCGGCGATTTCAGGTCCGCCGTCGTTGCCGGCAGGAATAGCCGTGGCGTGCATGTCCATCGATCGTCTCACGTCTGCAAGAACCGGGACGCGCAACACGCGATCCCAGTTGCTATTGGATCGCAGAAGCGGCGGGCTGGCTTTGATCCGGATCAAATTTGGCGCCACCCCGCCTCTGACCTATCGCAAGGCGGACCGGTTTATTCCCGGCCAGACTGTGCCGGCATCGATGAGGCTCACATGTCCAGGCCCGTTCCCGACAAGGCAGAGGTTGCGCTCGAATACCCCGACAAGTTCTATGTCGGCACCTTCGAGCATTCATCCCGCTTCGAGGCGCGGCTCGACGGCAGCGGCGTTGCGCTCGTGCTACAGCATCCGGGCGCAGCCGACGAACGCAAGTCGGTGCATCTGCACATCAACTTCGGGCTGCTGGCCGGCATCCTCAGGGAGCTCGCCAGCAGTGTGGCCGCGCTGCCCAAGGACGATATCGCCCATCGCGAGCAGCTCGCCGACGCACTCGACGAATTGCGACGGGCGCTGCGGACCTCCTGACGGCTACTTCCCCTTCACTGGGATCGGCTTCGGAGCCGGCACTGCCGCCCACTCCTTGTCAGCGCGCGGACCGTTGAGATCGCCGGTCAGGCCGACAAGCTGGCCGGGCAGCACGTCGAGCGTCTGCTGCCAGGTCTGGGTCTGGCACAGGAATTTGATGAGGCATCCCTTCAGCTTCAGGCGATCGCCGGATTCGCGCCAAAGCGACACCGAGTAGAACTTGCCGTCTTCGGCATTGTAGATGTCGCCGGCAAACCGGCCCTCGGGCGTAGCCTGCAGGCCCATGATGAGCTGGTGGCCGAGCAGCGTGCGGGCGCGCTTGTCCGCATCAGGGTTTTCCTTGTCGCGATAGGGCTGGCCGCGCTTGTCGGCCGGCTCCTTCATCCAGACGATGAAGCCGCAGATGCGGTCGCGCGACGGGCCGCAGCGTTCGAGCCGGATGCGGGTGCGGCCGTCCTCGACAAGCCACGTGCCGCTTGGATCGGGCGGCGGGGCGGCACCCGCGCGGCCGCCGATGATCATCATCGCGACGGTGATCGCGACGCGCAGCACGAAGCGAAGGAGAAGGTTCATCTGCATGCCTTTCGTTGAGGGGGTCGCGTCAGTTCAGTTGCGCCATCAGCGCATCGGCGCCCTTGTCGAGGCCGGCGGTGGCAGCCGCGAGGGCACCGACGCTGGCCTTGATGTCGTAGGCGCCGGGGTATTGCTTGGTGACGTAGGCCGAGACCAGGCGAGAGGTCGAAGCGTCGAAGATCTCGACGCCGTAGATGACCGAGCCGGTCATCATCCCCTCGCCGCCGCGCGCCGCCTGCACGCCGTTGTAGACCGCGCCGGCCATGTCGAAGCGGGACAGCGTGCCGAGCACCGGCGTGTTGGTGACCGCGCCGGTCAGCGTCAGCCGGATGCGGAGCGTGTTTGGCCCGCGTTCGCGCACCAGGGCGAAGCGGCTGCGCAGCCGATCGGCGAAACAGTTCTGCATGTAGGCGGCGAGCGTCGCCTTGTCCTTGTCGGACATGTCGCCGAACTGGTGATCCCTGCCGCGATAGACCACGACGGGATCGAGGATCACTTTATTATACGTGCGCCAATCGACCGGCGTGGAGTAGCGGTAGGGCACGCGGCCGGAGGCGTCCGACTTGTCCGGGGCCATGTAGGCCGACGACGCCATCTCCGAGTAGGGCACCGGCGCCACGGTCGCGCAGCCGGCCGAGGCCAGGCAAAGCGCCATCGTTGCCAGACCGCGCAGGGCGATCGAGCGATCCATTCCAGACTCCTCTTGCGGCTTGCCGGCTGCGCCGATCCTTGGGATTGCGGTGACGACCGCAGCCGCGGTTGGGACCAGACGCGGCTGCGGCGCTCACCAGTGCCGGCCCGAGGCATCGTCCGGGGCCTTTTCGGATGCCAGTGGGCCGTCTCAGTGTTTCCGTTTATAAAACCGACTGGGCGGTTTGTAAAGTTCAAAATTCACGGGTTGGTGCATTTGGCCGCAGGCGCGGTTTTGGGCAGTTAACGGGAGGACTGTTGACGATGCATCAGGCGCGTTTGCGCGGGCCCGCGGCCTTCGTCGCCGATGGCACGGAGGATTTGGCGGCACGCTTTCCGGCCGGCTGTTCGAGGCCGCTCCACTGTCCGTCGTCGAGCAGGCGCGCGAACAGCCGCTGGTGCTCTTCCTTGCCGAGCGGCGACATGCCGAACAACGCGCTCAGCAGCAGCCCCATCGCTCCGGCCCAGCGCAGCATGGCAAGATCGGGATCGGCGGCCTCCTCCCTGATCGCCGCCATCCGCTCCATCTCACGCTCGCGCGGCAACGCCATCAGGCGGGGATTCTCCACCATGGCCGCAACCAGCGCCAGCGCGGCGGAATTCGGCGAGGTCGCCGCTTCCCTGATGGTCGCGAGCTGCGTCGCCAGATTGGGACTCGCGGAGGATTCGCTCACCTTCGCCATGTAGCGGGTCGAGAATTCCTCGAAATGCGCCATCTGCCGCTCGAGCAAGGCCTTCAGCACCGCTTCCTTGGTTCGGAACTGGTGCATCACCCCGCCCTTGCTGAGGCCGCTCTCGCGCGCGATCGCATCGAGCGTCAGCCGGCCAGGCCCATCGCGCGCAATGATGGCGATAGCCGCTTCGAGCGCAGCGTTGCGGGACCGTTCGGAGCGCGTGGCATTGTCCATGGCGGACTTGTCTCCCGTGTCACGGGAATGAATCAAGTGAAAACAAGACGCGCTGTACATTTTTTGTGCGAACACTGTCGAGACTTTCATCTTGCGGCGCCGAACGGGACTATGTGAGCCTCGATATCGGATGGGGACTGGGATGGGCCGACCGTCGCTTCGCGCGCCATGACGCGCGATGCGTGCACGGCTGGTCACGCTTGAGAAAGATACGACATGCCGAAAAGAGTGTTGCTTGGTCTCCTCCTGGCTTGCGGGCTCGCGGCCCCGGTTCTTGAACCGGCTCTTGCGCAAGAGCCGAAAACGGGGGGCGTGATCAACGCGGTGATCCAGCCCGAGCCGCCCGGCCTGATGCTCGCGATGATCCAGAACGGTCCGACCCAGATGGTGTCGGGCAACATCTTCGAGGGCCTGTTGCGCTACAGCCCCAAGCTCGAGCCGCTTCCGGAGCTCGCGGAGAGCTGGACCGTCAGCGAGGATGCCAAGACCTACACCTTCAAGCTCAGGAAGGGCGTCACCTGGCATGACGGCAAGCCCTTCACCGCCGCGGACGTGCTGTTCTCGATGGAGATGTTGAAGCAGACCCACGCCCGCGCCCGCACCAACCTGGCACAGGTCGACAAGGTCGAGGCGCCGGACGACACCACGGTGGTGTTCACGCTGAAGCAGCCGTTCGGCCCGTTCCTCGGCATCTTCGAGGTCGGCTCGATGCCGATCGTGCCGAAGCATCTCTACGAGGGCACCGACTGGAAGACCAATCCTTACAACAACGCGCCCGTGGGCACCGGCCCCTTCATGTTCAAGGAATGGCAGAAGGGCTCTTTCATCCGCCTGGTCAAGAACCCGAACTATTACGAGAAGGGCAAGCCCTATATCGACGAGATCTACTGGCAGATCATCCCCGACGCCGCCGCGCGCTCGGTGGCGTATGAGACCGGAAAGGTCGACGTGCTGCCCGGCGGCTCGGTCGAGAATTTCGACGTCCCGCGGCTGTCGAAGCTGAAGGACACCTGCGTCACCGGCGCCGGCTGGGAGTTCTTCTCGCCGCTGTCCTGGCTGTGGCTGAACAACCGCCAGGGTCCGCTCGCCGACAAGCGCGTGCGTCAGGCGGTCATGTACGCGATCGACCGCGATTTCGCCAAGGACGTGATCTGGAACGGGCTCGGCAAGGTTGCGACCGGCCCGTCCGCCTCGACCATCAAGTATTACACCGACGACGTGAAGAAGTATCCGTACGATCCGGCCAAGGCCAAGGCACTGCTGAAGGAAGCCGGCTACAAGGGCGAGAAGATCCGCCTGCTGCCGCTCGCCTATGGCGAGACCTGGCAGCGCTGGGGTGAAGCGGTGAAGCAGAACCTTCAGGACGTCGGCATGAACATCGAGACCATCGCCACCGACGTTGCCGGCGGCAACCAGAAGATCGGCGATTGGGATTACGACATCGCCTTCACCTATCTCTACCAGTACGGCGATCCCGCGCTCGGCGTCGGCCGCAACTACATCTCCAGCAACATCGCCAAGGGCCAGGTGTTCAACAATGTCGAGGGTTACTCCAACCCCGAGATCGACAAGCTCTTCGCCGACGGCGCGGTTGCCACGCCCGACTCCAAGCGCAAGGAGATCTACGAGAAGGCGCAGAAGATCCTGGTCGAGGACGTGCCGGTGGCCTGGATGCTCGAGCTGCAATTCCCGACCATCACGCGCTGCAAGGTCAAGAACCTGATCACCACGGGGATCGGGGTCAATGACGGCTTCAAGGACGCATGGCTCGACAAGTGAGCCTCTTCCTTCACCTCTCCCCGCTTGCGGGGAGAGGTCGAATGTGTGCATCGCGCGCATTCGGGTGAGGGGATACGGGTCCATCGGCATTCTCGCATGTGGAGAGAGGCCCCTCACCCCAACCCTCTCCCCGCAAAAGCGGGGCGAGGGAGCGCACTGTCCCAGTGGCTCCAAGTCACGCTACAAGATATGACCCTCTAGATGCTTTCCTTCGTCACACAGCGTGTCCTCAAGGGCGTGATCGTCCTGCTCGCGATCGTCGTCCTCAACTTCTTCCTGATCCGGCTTGCGCCCGGCGATCCCGCGGTGGTGATGGCCGGCGAAGCCGGCGCCAGCGACCCGGTTTTCGTCAAGCAGCTCCGCGAAAAGTTCGGCCTCGACAAGCCGCTGCCGGAGCAGCTCCTCATCTACGTCAAGGGCGTCGCCTCCCTCGACCTCGGCTTCTCGTTCCGCCAGCAGGCGCCGGTCGCAAAGCTGATCGGCGAACGGCTGCCGGCGACGCTGCTGCTGACGCTGACGGCGTTCGCAATCTCGCTGATGCTCGGCGTTCTCTTCGGCACATTTGCCGCGCGCTTTGCCGGGACGTTCCTCGACACGGCCATCACCGTGTTCGCGCTGATCTTCTACGCCATGCCGATATTCTGGGTGGCGCTGATGGGCATCCTGCTGTTCTCGGTCACCATGGATTGGCTGCCGAGCTTCGGTTACGAGACGGTCGGCGCAAATCTCACGGGCCTTGCCCATGCGGTCGACGTCGCAAAGCACCTGATCATGCCGGCGATGACGCTCGGCCTGTTCTTCATGGCGACCTACACCCGCATGACCCGCGCCTCGATGCTGGAGGTGAAGCGGCTCGACTTCGTCAAGACCGCGCGCGCCAAGGGCCTTAGTGACGCCGTGATCCAGCGTCGCCACGTGCTGCGCAACGCACTGCTGCCGGTCGTGACGCTCGCCGGCGTGCATTCCGGCACGCTGATCGGCGGCGCCGTCATCACCGAGACCGTGTTCGCCTGGCCTGGCATCGGGCGGCTGATGTACGACGCCCTGCTGCAGCGCGACTACAATCTGCTGCTCGGCGTCTTCGTGATCTGCTCCGCCATGGTGCTGATCTTCAACCTCATCACCGACCTCGTCTACCGCCTGGTCGACCCGCGCATCGAATTCGCCTCATGAAACAGTTCTGGAAATCGATGCTGCGCAGCCCGAGCGGCGTCATCGGGCTCATCATTCTGGTCCTCGCGATCTCCATCGCGGTGTTCGGACCGATGCTGTTCCCGAACTCGCCCTGGCGCATGGTGCAGCGGCCGTTCCTGCCGCCCTTCACGCTCTCGACGGTGCCGCTCGGCACCGACGCGCTCGGCCGCGACGTGTTCGCGGGCATGATCTTCGGCGCACGCGTGTCGCTGCTGGTCGGTCTCGTCTCCACGCTGGTCGCGCTGGTGGTCGGCGTGCCCATCGGCGCCATGGCCGGCTATTTCGGCGGCAAGACCGACGACGCCCTGATGCGCTTCACCGAATTCTTCCAGACCATTCCGAGCTTCGCGCTCGCGATCGTGCTGGTCGCGATCCTGCAGCCCTCGATCTATTCGATCGTGGCCTCCATCGCGGTGGTGAGCTGGCCGCCGGTCGCCCGCCTCGTGCGCGGCGAGGTGCTGTCGCTGCGCACCCGCGAATATGTCCAGGCGGCAATCGTCACCGGCCAGAGCAACACCTGGATCATCCTGCGCGAGATCCTGCCCAACGCGCTGTCGCCGGTAATCGTGCTGGCCTCGCTGATGGTGGCGACCGCGATCCTGCTGGAATCCTCGCTGGCCTTCCTCGGGCTCGGCGATCCCAACCTGATCTCCTGGGGCTACATGGTCGGCGCCGGCCGCACCGTGATCCGGCAGGCCTGGTGGATCACCGTGTTTCCCGGCGTCGCGATCCTGATCTCGGTGCTCGGCCTCAATCTGATCGGCGAAGGCCTCAACGACGCGCTCAATCCGCGCCTGTCGCGGGAGGGACGCTGATGATGACCGCGCCGCCCGCCGTCTCCATCAAGAATTTGCGGATCGCGCTGCCCAAGGGCGCCGAACGCCCCTTCGCGGTCGACGGCGTCTCGCTCGACCTGCGGCCCGGCAAGATCGTCTGCGTCGTCGGCGAATCCGGCTCCGGCAAGTCGATGTGCGCGCATGCGCTGATGGGCCTGTTGCCGGACACCGTCTCGGTCACGTCGGGCGAGATCCAGTTCGAAGGCCGCGACCTGCTCACGCTCGACGACGACGGCTGGCGCGATCTGCGCGGCCGCCGGCTCGCGATGATCTTCCAGGAGCCGATGACCGCGCTCAATCCGTTGATGCGGATCGGCGACCAGATGGCGGAGATGTTCGAGGCGCACGGCCTGCTGACGCCGAAGGAGCGGCGCGCCAAGGCGCTGTCGCTGGCGCGCGAGGTCGGCCTGCCCGATCCCGAGCGCATCGTGCGCGCCTATCCGCACCAGCTCTCCGGCGGCCAGCGCCAGCGTGCGATGATCGCGATGGCACTCGCGCTCGAGCCCGCCGTGCTGGTCGCGGACGAGCCGACCACCGCGCTCGACGTCACCACGCAGGCGCAGATCCTGAAGCTGATCCGCAACCTCCAGCGTAACCGCAACATGGCGGTGATGTTCATCACCCACGATTTCGGCGTGGTCGCCGATATCGCCGACCAGGTCGTGGTGCTGCGCCACGGCAAGGTCGTGGAGGAAGGCCCCGCCGCAACCGTTTTCAACGAACCGCAGCACGACTACACCAAGGCGCTGCTCGCCGCCGTGCCGTCGATGGACCCGCCCGCCCGCGCCCCGCTCGACGACCAGGCCCGGGCCGTCGAGGTGATCGGTCTGGACAAGACCTATGTCACCTCGGGCGGCTGGTTCCGCGAGGACCGCCGCGTCGATGCCGCGCGCGCGGTCAATTTCAACATCCTCAAGGGCGAGACGCTCGGCCTCGTCGGCGAATCCGGCTCCGGCAAGTCGTCGGTCGCGCGCCTCGTGATGCGGCTGATCGAAGCCGATCGCGGCACGGTGCGGATCGGCGAGACCGACCTGACCTCGCTCTCGGGCAAGGCGCTGCGCACCGAGCGGCATCGCATCCAGATGATCTTCCAGGATCCGTTCGCCTCGCTCAATCCGCGGCGCAAGATCGGCCACATCATCGCCGACGGCCCGATCGCGGCCGGCACCGATCCCAAGGTCGCGTTCGATCGCGCCCGCGATCTGCTCAAGATGGTGGGCCTCGATGCCGGCGCGCTCGAACGCTATCCGCACGAATTCTCCGGCGGCCAACGCCAGCGCATTGGTATCGCGCGCGCGCTCGCGCTCGAACCGGAGATCATCGTCGCGGACGAAGCCGTCTCCGCGCTCGACGTCTCCGTGCAGGCGCAAGTCTTGAGGCTGCTCGAAGACCTCAAGGCGCGCCTCGGCCTGTCGATGCTGTTCATCACCCACGACTTACGCGTCGCGGCACAAATCTGCGACCGCATCGCGGTGATGCAGCGCGGCGCCATCGTCGAGTTGAAGCCGACGGCGCAGCTCTTCGCCGCGCCCGAGCATGCCTATACGCGCGAATTGCTCGCTGCCGTGCCGGGGCGGAAGGAGCGCGCGCCGGCGGCCTGAGGCGGCCGGTCGCAGTTGCTACCTGGGCGGGTTGGTGTTGTTCCAAGTGGGGACTGAGTTGGTCACGCCGACGGAGGGCTGAGTGGACGTTCCGACCGACGGCGCTGTCACCGTCCCGACGGTCTGCCCCGAGCTTCCAATCGTGCCTTGCTGTACTGGTGCTCCCAAGGTGCTGTGCGTGCTGATTTGTGGGCCCGTCGCCGAGCTTTGCGCGCTTGCGGCGAATGGCGCGGCTGCAAATCCGATGGCGATGAGAGCGGCAATGGAACGTCTCGTTCTTGTCGTGACTTGATTCATGGCTTGATCCTTTCGGTGCGGTCCCTCAGTCGCACCAGCCGCTGACTCGTCGACCGCTTGTGCACTGGGTCGATCTACAACTCCACGCACTTCGAAATGTGCCGCAACGCGGTGCCGCTACCGGGCGTGAGGCACTCAAATTGCCGCGACGAATGAATCCGCCTCATGCGGTTGCGATGTCCCAGGACGCGAGGGTGCCCGCGAACGACATGAGATCGCCGCCCGGTATTCCGTTCCGCTAGGAACAGAACGGTCACGGGCTTTTTATCCCTTGTGACCGCCCGCACCGGTGAAAAGCAGCAACCGGCACCCCACCTCCGTTTGGAATGATTTCCATCATCTGATGATGGATCGAGCGATCTATTGGAGGCCGACATGGGCCAGGTTATTCAGTTTGTCTCAAAGTCCGAGCGCGAGCGCATACGCCTCATCCAGGAGGCGCGCGCGATTTATGACAGCATCTTTCCGCCGAACGGTGCCGCAGGCGAGCAGTCGAGCGGAGCCAATGGGCGCCAGAGCGAGAGGGGCAGCCCCGCATGATCAAGATCATCGCCGTGCTTTGCAGTCTCGCCTCCCCGAGCAATTGCCACGAGCAGCTCGTGACAAGCTCCGACTTTGCACAGATCTCGGTGCAATCCTGCCTGATGGGCGCGCCGCAGCTCGCCGAATGGATGAACCAGCATCCGGCCGAGCGCCTGGCCGCATGGCGCTGCGTGATCGGTCAGCAGGCCGGCCGCGGCATCTGACGCGGTGAAACGGCGGGGCTCGCCCGCCGGAGCTCCTCCACCGACAAAACGCGCGAGCCGGCAGCAGCTGGCGCAAGACAGTGACGGCGCTCCATTGCCGGAGTAACCTTCCCAGCAGCCATTGGCAGCAAGGGGGAGCCGGATGGAAGTCGCGAGCCTCGTTCTTCCCGTATTCGCGATCATCGTCACCGGCTGGCTGGCCGGCGAGCTCGGCTATCTCTCGCGATCGCTGGCCGACGCGCTGGTGCACTTCGCCTACAACGTGGCGATGCCGGCGCTGCTGATCGTCACGATCGCCCAGGAGCCGGCGCGCAATCTGCTGGAATGGCGCTTCCTGCTCGCCTTCGGCGGCGGCTCGCTCATCTGCTTCGCACTCGTGTTCCTGGCCGTCCGCGCGGGCGGAAAGCACGATCTCGCCAGCAGCACGATCCGTGGCATGGCGGCGGCGATGACCAACACCGGCTTCGTGGCGCTGCCGATCCTTCACGCGATCTACGGCCAGCCTGCAGTCCTGCCCGCGGCGGTGGCGACGGTGTTCGTGGCTGCCGTGATGTTTCCGATCACGGTGATCCTGCTCGAGAGGGACGCGCACAAGCCGTCCGCGCAGCCCGCGGGCCTCGCGAGGCAGATCCTGCTCAACCCGATGGTGCTGTCGACCCTCATAGGCCTCGTGTGGGCGATCACGGGCTTGCCGATTCCGGCGCCGGTCGCGGCCTATCTCAACATGATCGCTGCGGCGCTCACGCCCTGCGCGCTGTTCGCCATCGGGCTCGGCCTGTCCGTCGACGGCCTGCGATCCAACCTCAGCGCATCGTTCGCGCTCGCCGCGGTGAAACTGGTGGTCATGCCGCTGATCGTCTACGGGCTTTGCGTGATCACCGGCCTCAATCCGCTCTACACCGTCGCCGCGGTGATCTGCGCGGCCGTGCCGACGGCGAAGACGGTGTACGTGCTGGCGCACGAGCACAAGGTCGAGGAGAAACTGGTCGCGGCCACGGTTTCGGTCACGACAATGCTGTCGGTCGCAACATTACTGGTCGCGCTGTACCTGCTCTCCGGTCTGGCGCCCGGCACGCGCTGATCCGCAACTGCGCGCTTATCGCGTGGTGTTGCTCCAGGTGGGAACCGAATTGGTCACGCCGACCGACGGCCAATTATACGTTCCGATCGACGGCGCCGTCACCGTGCCGACCGTCTGGCCGGACGAGCCATACGCGGCCGTGCCCCGTGCTGCCGACGCCCCGACACCGCTATAGGTCGGGCTCGTCACACTCGTGCTGTAATAGTGTCTGGTCACGCGGGCCTTCTTTGCCTCGGCCGCGAACGGCGTGGCCAACAGACCGACGGTGACGAATGCGGCAATGGCGAGCTTCATGCTTGTCATGACTGATTTCTCCTCGCTGGGATGCCCCTTCAACCATGTGATCATTCGTGGGACGATTTCCATTGGCCTCTCGTTCATAACTCCGTGCGCGCGCGAAGGTGCCGCAGCCCGGCGCGCGGCCTTCGGATGGACCCGAATCAGCGCTAGTGCATTGCCTCTGACGCTTTTCTGGACACGAGTGACATGACCGGCCCCGAACTGAAGCAGCTTCGCAACGACCTTTCCGACGTCATCGCGCGCAAGCTGACGGCCGCCGACATGGCGAAACTCTGCGGCCTGCCGGAGAAGGGCGGGGCCGACATCGTCCGGCGCTGGGAAGTGAGCGGCCCGACGCCGTCGGCAACCAAGGTGCTGCGCGTGCTCGCGATGGCCAGCGAGCGCTATCCGATCCTCGAGAAGTTCGACATCTTCGATCGCCACGACGTGCGCGAGGAAGACCGGCCGGCCAAGCGCGCGGCGTTCCGCGCGCAGATGCGTGACGAGGTGTTGCGGCGCCTTGGTTAACGAAAGCCGCATGCGGGCTCGTCGCGGTGTGCGAAATTAAGCCTTCCTTCACCACTTCTTAAGCTGCCATTAAGCACGAAAATCATTTGCAGCCCAACAAGTTAGGTTGGCTGTCGCTGTGCCACGGATGTGACAGCATTTTCGTCAAAAGCAAGCTATCTGCAAAACCAACGACGGCGCGGAAAGCGCGCCAGCCGGGGACCTTACGTGTTGGAGTTCAAGACCATGAAGAAGATTCTGTTTGCGACCGTGGCGCTGCTGGTGGCGGGCGCTGCCGCGCCGGCCCTCGGTGCCGATCTCAACCGCGGCTACTACAAGTCGCCGGCGCCGGCCTATGCCGCGCCGATCTACAACTGGACCGGCTTCTACATCGGCGGCCATGTCGGCGGCGCCTTCTCGAGCGACAACAATTTCAGCGGCCTCTCCACCGGCAACAACGGCAACGGCCGTTTCCTCGGCGGCGTGCAGGTCGGCGCGGACTGGCAGTTCAACCCGAACTTCGTCGTCGGCGTCGAAGGCCAGTATTCCTGGCTCTCCGGCAGCGTCGGCGCGGTGTTTCCGGGCGGCGTCGCCTACACCAATGACCAGCGTGGCCTCGGCTCGATCACCGGCCGCGTCGGCTACACCTGGGGCCCCGGCCTCGTCTACGTGAAGGGCGGCTACGCCTATTCGGACAACAACGAGAAGGTGACCGTCGCCGGCGTGCCGACCGGCTTCATCATCGATGGCGATCACCGCAACGGCTACACCGTCGGCGCCGGCGTCGAATACATGTTCGCCCCGAACTGGTCGGCCAAGGCCGAGTACCAGTACTACAATTTCGGCGACGCGCACTTCGTCGCGGGCCCGCTGGCGGGCACCGGCAACTTCACGACCGACGACCACACCGTCAAGGCGGGCCTGAACTACCGCTTCAACTGGGCCGCGCCGGTCGCCGCGCGCTACTGATCGGTTAGCAAAACCTTATCGCGACGAAGGGCCGGCGATCTCGCCGGCCCTTTCTTTTTCGCTCTGCGGAACCAGCGCAAGCGATTGCAGCAATTGCGATTTTTTAACCGGCCCTGCCGATACTGCCCGCCACAAAATAGAAGCAAGAGCGTGGGGGAATTTCGATGGCGATCCGTCTGGGCGTGGGCCGTTTGCTTGGCCGATTCAAGCCTCGCTTCAAGATGCCGAAATGGGGCGTGCGCGGCAGCCTGTTTACGGCCTTCGGCGTGGTCGCCGGCATGGGCCTCGTGATCGCAGCCGGCGCCGGCCTCGCGCTGCAGAATCTCGGCGGACGCATGACCGAATTGAGCGGACAGGACATCCCGCGCCTCTCCGCCAGCCTGCAATTGTCGGCGCTGAGCGCGAGCCTTGCAGCGCAGGGACCGGCCCTGCTTGCGGCTCAAAGCGAGGAAGCGCTGAACGAGCGCACCAAGAAGCTCAAGGAGCTGCAGGAGCAGACGCAGCAGAAGCTCAACGAGATCATCGCGCTCGGCGGCGACAAGAGCGTCGTCGCCGGACTCGGCGAGACCATGAAGAGCATCAACGAGGCGGCCCAGAGTCTGACCAAGGCCGCACGCGAACGGCTGGACCTCGCCGCCCTTCACGAGAAGCAATATGACGCGCTGCGCAGCGCCCAGGGTGCCTTCGTCGGCGCGGCCAGTCCGGCGATGCTGGAGGCGCAGACGCGGATGAACGCCATTCTCGGCTCGGCGATCCTGTCGGCCGACGATGCCAACGATGTCGCGCAGACGGTCGGCCAGCTCGGCAACGTCGTCGCCAGCGGCAATCTCGCGGCCGCCGACATGAGCGCGGCGCTGTCGGCGAGCACGAGCGACAAGCTCGACGACATCCAGAAGGAATTCAAGACAGCACAGGGTCGCCTGCGGTCGAACCTCGACCTGTTGCCGGACAATGAAGGCAACAAGACACTGCGCGCGACCGCCGAAAAGCTGCTCGCGCTCGGCACCGGCAAGACCGGCGTGTTCAATCTGCGTGAGAAGGAGCTCGACTCCATCGATTACGGCCAGACCATCTTGGACGAGACGCGCAAGCTCAATGTCGGCCTCGGCATCAGCGTGCAGCAGCTCGTCGACGGCGTTCAGAAGGAGACCAACAGCTCGACCTCCCAGGCGCAGCAGGAGACCTCGCTCGCCACGACGGTCATGCTGGCGCTGGGCGCGCTGATGCTGGTCGGCTCGGGCCTGTTCGTCTGGCTCTATGTCGGCCGCAACATCCTGCGTCGCATCCGCGAGCTTCAGCGCGCCATGCAGCTGCTCTCGGCCGGCGACCTCGACACCGAGATCGTCCGCTCCCGGCAGAACGACGAGATCGGCGCGATGAAGGAAACGCTGACGGTGTTCCGCGACAGCATGATCGAGGCCCGCACGCTTGCGAGCGAGCAGGACAAGGATCGCGCCGTCAAGGCCGAGCGCGCCGCGCACATGGAGGCGAAGATCGCGGAATTCGAGGGTACGGTGCGCACCGCGCTCGACAATCTCGCTCAGTCCGCCAACTCGATGCAGTCGACCGCGCAGAGCATGTCGAGCACCGCCGACCAGTCCAACGCGCTGGTGAACGCGGTCGCCTCCGCCGCGGAGGAGACCTCGGTCAACGTGCAGACCGTGTCGTCGGGCACCGAGCAACTGTCGTCCTCGATCGAGGAGATCAGCAAGCAGGTGGTCACCTCCGCCGCGATCGCCAAGAAGGCGGTCGACGAGGCCGGCGCCACCGACGCCACGGTGCAGAGCCTCGCCGACAGCGCGAGCCGCATCAGCGTCGTCGTCGACCTGATCCAGACCATCGCCTCGCAGACCAATCTGCTCGCGCTCAACGCCACCATCGAGGCGGCGCGCGCGGGAGAGGCCGGCCGCGGCTTCGCGGTGGTCGCCTCCGAGGTGAAGAGCCTTGCGAGCCAGACCGCGAAAGCGACCGAGGAGATCCGCACCCAGATCGCCAGCATGCAGCAGGTCACGACCTCTGCGGTCGGCGCGATCCAGGGCATCGGCCGGATCATCGGCGAGATCAACGACGTCACCACCACGATCGCGGCCGCGGTCGAGGAACAGGGCGCGGCCACCCGCGAGATCGCCCGCAACATCCAGCATGCGGCCGGCGGCACCAGTGAGGTCTCCAGCAATATCGTCGGCGTCTCCACGGCGTCCGCCGAGGCCGGCGCGGCGGCGAACGAAGTGCTGGGCGCCTCCGACGCGCTCCGCCGCGAGGCCGACCTGCTGCGCGGCGAGATCGACTCGTTCCTCAACAACATGCGGGCGGCTTGATCGTCATTCCGGGGCGGCGCACAGCGCCGAACCCGGAATCCCGCACTGCCATCTCCAAATTCCGGGTTCGCGCTCACGCGCGCCCCGGAATGACTGCGTTTTTGGCGGACGCCCAACCGTGACGCGGAAAAACGCTGCCCGGTATGACCGCCATGCGGAGACCACGGCCCGTCCTTTTTCGGCTGGCGCCTCGCCCGCACTGGGTTTAAGCCGGTAGCATGAACGCAAAAACCGACACCGTGCAGTCCTCGGCCGAGGCCCTGCGCTATCCCTGGGACCAGCATCCCGGCCCCGAAGAGGTCGTGGAAATCCGGCCCGGCGTGTTGTGGGCGCGGCTGAAGCTGCCGTTCCGCCTCAACCACGTGAACATCTACCTGCTCGCCGACGGCGACGGCTATGCGATGATCGATGCCGGCTTCGGCAACGAGGAGACGATCGAGGCCTGGACCAAGCTGTTCGAGGGTCCGCTGAAGGGCGTCAACATCACGCGCCTGATCGTCACCCACTCGCATCCCGATCATGTCGGCCTCGCGGGGTGGATCGTCGAGCGGTTCAACTGCCCGCTGGTGATGTCGCAGGTCGAATATCTGCAATCGGTCTACCACCAGAACCGCGGCACCGAGGAGCGGAAGGAGGCACAGCGCCAGTTCTTCCGCCGCCATGGCATGGACGAGTCGCTGACCGAGAAGCTGCTGGGCCGCGGCCAGGACTATCTCAAGCGCGTCTCGGTGCTGCCGCCTTCCTACCGACGCATCTCGCATGGCGACGAGGTCGTGATCGGCGCGCGGCGCTTCAAGGTGATCACCGGCGGCGGTCATGCGCTCGACCAGGTGATGCTGTATTGCGCCGACGACAAGCTGTTCCTCTCCGCCGACCAGGTGCTGAGCAAGATCTCGCCGAATGTCAGCGTGTGGGCGGTCGAGCCCGACCAGAACTCGCTCGGCGAATATCTGGCCTCGCTTGCGAGCCTCACCACCACCCTGCCCTATGATCTCCTGGTGCTGCCGGGCCACGGCGTGCCGTTCTACGGCCTCAAGACCCGCATCAAGCAGCTCGCCGATCACCACGAAGAGCGCTGCCGCCTGATCGCGGACGCCTGCCGCGAGCAGCCCAAGACCTCGCGCGAGCTGGTGCCCGTCGTGTTCAACAAGCACGTGCTGGACGAACACCAGATGGGCTTTGCCGCCGGCGAGCTGGTCGCCCACGTCAACTACATGATCGTCGAGGGCCGGCTGACGTCCGAGGCGAAGGACGGCGTGCTGCAGTTCAAGACGACGTGAGTTCTTTCTTCACCTCGCCCCGCTTGCGGGGAGAGGTCGGAATTCGCGCGTAGCGCGGATTCCGGGTGAGGGGGACTCTCCGCGAATCCAACTCTCACCGTCCCTGCGGAAGCAGGCCCCTCACCCCAACCCTCTCCCCGTAAGAACGGGGCGAGGGAGCGCACCGTCAGCGCGACACCGCCTCACTTCATGTTCGCGATCGCGTGCAGCGCCGCGATGTAGCCGAACGGACCCAGCCCGCAGATCACGCCCGTCGCCACGAACGAGATCTTCGAGTGGCGGTGATACTCGTCGCGGGCGTGGATGTTGGAGATGTGCACTTCCAGCACCGGCCCCTCGAACGTCTTGATCGCGTCCATGATCGAGACCGAGGTGAAGGACAGGCCGGCCGGATTGATGACGATGGCATCGGCGTCCTGCCGCGCCGACTGGATCAGATCGACCAGCACGCCCTCATGGTTGGACTGATGGAAGGCGAGCTTGAGCCCGAGCTTTCCGGCAGCCTCCTCGCAGCTCGCATTGACCTCCGCGAGCGTCGTCGTGCCGTAGATGTGCGGCTCGCGGATGCCGAGCATGTTGAGGTTTGGACCGTTGAGGATCATCACGCGCTTCATGGAAGGTCCTTCTGGGAGTTAGCCGCCGAACCACTTGGCCGGGCCGGTGACGAGAACGGGAAACAGCGTCAGCAAGGCTAGCACAGCCAGCTGCGCGATCATGAAGGGCCAGACGCCGCGGATCAGGTCGTCCATCGAGACGCGGGAGACGCCGGCGACCACGTTGAGCACGACGCCGACCGGCGGGGTAATCAGCCCGATCGCGTTGTTGATGATGAAGAGCACGCCGAAATAGACGGGGTCGATGCCGGCCTGCTTGACGATCGGCATCAGGATCGGCGTCAGGATCAGGATCGTCGGCGTCATGTCGAGCGCGGTGCCGACAATCACGACGATGATCATCAGGACGATGGTGAGGAGCGTCTGGTTGCCGGCAAACGGCTTGACCAGGGCCACGATCTGGTCGGAGATCTCGGCGACGGTGATCAGCCAGGACGACACCAGCGCGGCCGCGACGAGGAACATGACCACCGCCGTGGTCTGGGCGGTCGAGACCAGCAGCGCCGGCAGTTGCGATGGCTTCAGCTCGCGATAGACGCCCATCGCCACGACCAGCGAATAGGCCGCGACGACGACGGCGGCTTCGGTCGGGGTGAAGATGCCGAAGCGGAGGCCGAAGATGATGATCATGGGCAGCATCAGGGCCCAGAAGCCGTCGATCAGCGCACGCCAGATCTCGCCGATGCTCTTGCGCGGCAGGCGCGCCGGATTCTCCTTGCGCACCACCCACCACCAGGCAAAGCACAGGCCGACACCGAGCAGCAGCCCCGGCACGATGCCGGCCAGGAAGAGCTTCGAGATCGAGACATTGGCGGCGACGCCGAAGATGACGAAGCCGATGGAGGGCGGGATGACAGGCGCGATGATGCCGCCGGCCGCGACGAGGCCGGCCGCGCTGGCGCGATTGTGGCCGGCCGCCGCCATCATCGGCACCAGCAGCGCACCGAGCGCCGCGGCGTCGGCGACCGCCGAGCCCGACAGCGAGGCCAGGATGCAGGAGGTGAGGATCGCGACATAGCCGAGCCCGCCGCGGAAATGCCCGACCAGCGCGATGGCGAAATTGAGGATGCGACGCGCAAGGCCGCCGGTGTTCATGACCTCGCCGGCGAGGATGAAGAACGGCACCGCCATCAACGGGAAGGAATCGACGCCGTTGATGACGTTCTGCGCGATGATCTGGGAGTCGAACATGGCCAGATAGGTCATCAGCGCGATGCCGCAGACGATCAGCGCGAACGCGATCGGCATGCCGATCGCCATGGCGCCCAGCAGCGAGAAGGTGAAGACGGCGACGGTCATCGCTTACAGCTTTCCGCCGGCGGCGTCCGGTGAATGGGCCAGCTCCTCGGATTCGCTGATCGCGATCAGGTCGGCGTCGGCGATCTGCCCGGTCGCGAGCCGGTACAGCTCGTGCACGATGATCACGCAGGAGGAGGCCCCGAACACGATGCCGGCGGCATAGAACAGGCCGACCGAGAGACCCGAAGCCGGCGCCACGGTATCCCAGTTCAGCATCGTCTGGTTCCACGAGCCCTCCGTCAGCAGGATGGAGGCGTAGAGCATCAGGAGGTGGCTGAGCCCGTAGCAGAGCTTGCGACCTCCGGGCGGCAGGATCTTAACCAGACTGTCGACGCCGAGATGAGCGTGCTCCTTCATGCCGATGATCGCACCGAGGAACACCATCCAGACGAACAGCCAGCGCGACAGCTCTTCCGAGACGGCGATGCCGGAGTTGAAGCCGTAGCGAAGCACGACGTTGCCGAACACCAGCACGACCATCGCGGCGAGCAGCGCCGCGATGACCGCGCGGAGCAGCCAGAAATAGGCGTTGACGACCGCTTTCATGAGCTACCGCTCAGGGCTTCAGCGCATGAACGCGATCGAGCTCGCTGTTGAACAGCTTGACCAGCGCGGGATCGTAGTCGGCGGAGAATTTCTCCGCGATCGGCTTGGTCTTGGCGCGCATGCGGTCGAGCTCGCCAGGCGCGATCTCGTTGATCTCCATGCCCTTGGCCTTGAGCTCGTCGATCGCGGCCTTGGCCTGCTCGCGGCTGACCTTGCGCTGGTAGTCACGCGCCTCGATCGCGGCGTCCTGCAGGATCTTCTGCTCGTCGGGCGAAAGGGTATCCCAGAATTTCTTGGAGATCAGGATGATGTTGGTCGAGTAGGTGTGGTTGGTAACGCTGAGATATTTCTGCACCTCGTAGAACTTGTTCGACAGGATCACCGAGAATGGATTTTCCTGGCCGTCGACGGTGCGGGTCTCCAGCGCGCTGTAGAGCTCCGAGAAGCTCATCGGCACCGGGTTGGCGTTGAACGCCTTGAAGGTCTCCAGATACACGGGGTTCGGGATCACGCGGATCTTGATGCCGTCGAGGTCCTCGCCCTTGGTGATCGGCCGCCGGGTGTTGGTGACGTTACGGAAGCCGAGATCCCAGTAGGCGAGGCCAACCAGCCCCTTCTCCGGCAGTTTCGCCAGCAGCGCCGCACCGAGCGGACCATCGAGCAGCGCATCGGCCTGCTGCGGGGTCGAGACGATGAAGGGGAAATCGATCAGCCCGTAATCCTTGACGATGCCGACCAGCGAGGTCGTCGCCGGTGATTGCATCTCCTGGGTGCCGGCGCGCAGCGCGGATTGCTGCTGCATCTCGCTGCCGAGCTGATTGGCCGGATATTCGCGCACTTTCAGCTTGCCGCCGCTCTTGGCCGCGACGATCTCGGCGAATTTCTGCACGCCTTTGCTGACGGGATGGTCGGTGTTGTTGAGGTGCCCCCAGCGGATGGTGCGCTCCTGGATGGCCTGGCCCGAGGCCGAGCCCATCACGCCCAGGGCAACCGCGCCGATTGCCGCCACCCAAGCCAGACCTTTGATCCGAACAACCATTGCGCCCTCCCCTGATGATCTCGTTCTTAGGAGCGGGAACGTCTTATATGACGAATTATAAATCAACCTATATTCTGCATTTCATATGATATTATGAGAAACGCTTGATAAAGCTCCGAAATTTGCCAAAACGCACGTCCAAGACGCTAGGATGAGGCATGGACATCCTTCCCGACACGACTGCCGAGACGGTGGGCGACAGCGCCTACCGCCGCATCCGCACCGACCTGATCTTCGGCAAGCTGACGCCGGGTCAAAAGCTCAAGCTCGAGCGGATGAGCAGCGCCTACGGCACCAGCATCTCGACGCTGCGCGAGACGCTGAACCGGCTGTGCTCGGAGGGCTTTGTCGTCGCCGAAGGCCAGCGCGGCTTCGAGGTGGCGCCGATCTCGGCGGCGGAATTCCAGGAGATCGCCGAGCTGCGCGAACTGCTCGAAGGCCACATGATCGAGAAGTCGTTCGCGGCCGGCGATCTCGACTGGGAGGCGCACATCGTCTCGGCGCATCACAAGCTCGCAGCGATGGAGCGGATGCTGCTGTCAGGCGAACGGTCCGACGCCGAAAGCTGGAAACAGTGTGATTTCCAGTTTCATCGCGCGCTCGTCGCGGCCTGCGGCTCCAAGGTGCTGCTCGATGCACATGCTGCGGTCTACGACCGCTATCTGCGCTATCAGATGATCGCCGTGGTGTTTCGCGGCGAGATGGCGGCTGCCGAACATCGCGAGCTCAAGGAGCTGGCGCTGAAGCGCGACGCCAAGGGCGCCAACAAGGTGCTGCACACCCACATCCATGATTGCGTGACGCATGCCTTGCGCAATTCGGATTGGTTGAAGCCGGTCACGGCGAAGGACGTGCAGCGCGAGCCGCGCAAGAAGGCCAAGGCATCCTAACAAGGCAGCCCGGATCGACCGCGCCCCGGCGCATGGTGCAAAGCAACATTACCTCTCGCGCGAACTTGATCCGGATCAAGTTTCAATTCGCACGATAGGGCATTTTGCCCAAATGCCCCGCAGGGCCAAATGTGGGATAGCGCATAGACATTGGAGCTGGAAAAGCTCTAAGAAGATGCCGCCCTTTTGGTCAGTTCCGTCTTAGGTTTTGCCGATGGATTACAGCCAGTTCTTCAACTCCGCCCTCGATCGTCTCCACTCCGAGCGGCGCTATCGCGTGTTCGCCGATCTCGAGCGCACCGCCGGCCGGTTCCCGCACGCGGTCTGGCATTCGCCGAAGGGCAAGCGCGACGTCGTGATCTGGTGCTCCAACGATTATCTCGGCATGGGCCAGCATCCGAAAGTGGTCGGCGCCATGGTCGAGACCGCGACCCGCGTCGGCACCGGCGCAGGCGGCACCCGCAACATCGCCGGCACGCATCATCCGCTGGTGCAGCTCGAGGCGGAGCTCGCCGACCTCCACGGCAAGGAAGCCGCGCTGCTGTTCACCTCGGGCTATGTCTCGAACCAGACCGGCATCGCCACCATCGCGAAGCTCATTCCGAACTGCCTCATCCTCTCCGATGAGCTCAACCACAATTCGATGATCGAGGGCATCCGCCAGTCCGGCTGCGAGCGCGTCGTGTTCCGCCACAACGACCTCGCCGACCTCGAAGAGAAGCTGAAGGCCGCAGGGACGAGCCGGCCGAAGCTGATCGCCTGCGAGAGCCTCTATTCCATGGACGGCGACGTCGCGCCGCTCGCAAAAATCTGCGATCTCGCCGAGAAGTACGGCGCAATGACCTATGTCGACGAGGTCCACGCCGTCGGCATGTACGGCCCGCGCGGCGGCGGCATCGCCGAGCGTGACGGCGTCATGCATCGCATCGACATTCTCGAAGGCACGCTCGCCAAGGCGTTCGGCTGCCTCGGCGGCTACATCGCCGCCAACGGCCAGATCATCGACGCTGTGCGCTCCTATGCGCCGGGCTTCATCTTCACCACCGCGCTGCCGCCGGCGATCTGCTCGGCCGCCACCGCCGCGATCAAGCACCTGAAGACCTCGAGCTGGGAGCGCGAGCGCCATCAGGACCGCGCCGCCCGCGTCAAGGCGATCCTCAATGCCGCCGGCCTGCCTGTGATGTCGAGCGACACCCACATCGTGCCGCTGTTCATCGGCGATGCCGAGAAGTGCAAGCAGGCCTCCGACCTGCTGCTGGAAGAGCACGGCATCTACATCCAGCCGATCAACTATCCGACCGTCGCCAAGGGCACCGAGCGCCTGCGCATCACGCCCTCGCCCTATCACGACGACGGCCTGATCGATCAGCTCGCCGAAGCCCTGCTGCAGGTCTGGGACCGCCTCGGCCTGCCGCTGCGCCAGAAGTCGCTGGCGGCGGAGTAGTTACTGGTCGTCCTGGCGAAAGCCAGGACCCATTACCCCGACTGCGGATTGTTGTAGCTCGCTGGGGCAACAAGCGTGCCCGAAACCACGTCCCGTGGTTATGGGTCCTGGCTTTCGCCAGGACGACAGCGGGGTTACCACCTGCCCCACCGCTTAACGACAACCCCAGTTCCTCCCCCGGCCCGGCATTTCGCTGTCGCTTGCGTCCCTGCAACGCGCTAGATTTAAAGGGAAAATGAGCATTGGCGCGGGTTTGCCGCGCCCAGGGAGAAACGCGCTCGCCATGCTGCACGACTGGGGCGTGATCGCCGCGGCCTTCGGCTATATCGGCTTCCTGTTCCTGGTGGCGAGCCACGGCGACCGCCGCTCGCAGGCCAAGGCCGGCCGCGCGTCCGGGCTGATCTATCCGCTGTCGCTCGCGATCTACTGCACCTCCTGGACATTCTTCGGCTCGGTCGGCTTCGCCACCCGCACCTCGACCGACTTCCTCGCGATCTATGTCGGCCCGATCCTGATGATCGGCCTCGGCGCGGGCGTGCTCCGCCGCGTGATCCAGCTCGCCAAGGCCCACAACATCACCTCGATCGCCGACTTTATCGGTGCGCGCTACGGCAAGAGCCAGGCGGTGGCGGCGACCGTGGCGCTGATCGCGATCATCGGCTCGGTGCCCTACATCGCGCTCCAGCTCAAGGCCGTGGCCTCCTCGCTCGAGACCATTCTCAGCGAGGACCAGGCCTTCTCCCACATCCCGATCCTCGGCGACATGGCGCTGATGGTGACGCTGGCGATGGCGGCCTTCGCGGTGCTGTTCGGCACGCGGCAGACCGACGCGACCGAGCACCAGCACGGATTGATGCTGGCGGTGGCGACCGAGTCCATCATCAAGCTGGTCGCCTTCCTCACCGCGGGCATCTTCGTCACCTTCTGGATGTTCTCGCCGCATGAGTTGATCGAACGCGCGATGAAGACGCCGGAAGCGGTCCGCGCCATCAACTACTCGCCGTCGATCGGCAACTTCCTGACCATGACGCTGCTGTCGCTGTGCGCGGTCATGCTGCTGCCGCGCCAGTTCCATGTCAGCGTCGTCGAGAATTCCAGCGATGCCGAGGTCGGCCGCGCACGCTGGCTGTTCCCGCTCTACCTCGTCGCCATCAATTTGTTCGTGATCCCGATCGCGATCGCCGGCCTCGTCACCTTTCCGTTCGGCGCGGCCGACCCCGACATGTACGTGCTGGCGCTGCCGATGGAGGGGGGCGCCGACCTGCTCAGCGTCGCCGTCTTCGTCGGCGGCCTCTCCGCGGCGACCGCGATGGTGATCGTCGAATGCGTCGCGCTCTCGATCATGGTCTCGAACGACCTCGTGGTTCCCCTGGTGCTGCAGCGGCGGCCGGAGGGGCGCACCGGCGGCGCCGATTTCAGCGACTTCCTGCTGCGATCGCGGCGCCTCGCGATCTTCGCCATCATGGTCATGGCCTATTTCTACTACCGCGCGCTCGGCAACACCCAGCTTGCGGCCATCGGCCTGCTCTCCTTCGCCGCCATCGCCCAGCTCGCGCCGAGCTTCTTCGGCGGCCTGTTGTGGCGGCGCGCGACCGCGCGCGGCGCGATCGGCGGCATGCTGGTCGGCTTTGCGGTGTGGCTCTACACGCTGTTCATGCCGAGCTTCATGGATTCCTCGACCGCAGGCATCCTGTGGCTCCAGCACGGCCCGTTCGGGATCGAGGCGCTGCGGCCGCAGGCGCTGTTCGGCGCCGATTTGCCGCCGCTGATGCACGGCGTGATCTGGTCGCTGTCGCTCAACATCCTCACCTATGTGCTGCTGTCGCTGGCGCGCCGGCCATCCTCCATCGAGCTGGTGCAGGCCGATCTGTTCGTGCCCAACACGCTGGCACCGATCTCCCCGAGCTTCCGCCGCTGGCGCACCACCGTCACGGTGCAGGACATCCAGACCACGGTGGCGCAATATCTCGGCCCCGACCGCGCCCGGCATTCGTTCGAGGCCTTCTCGGCGCGCCGCAACGTGCGGCTCGAATCCGCCGCACCTGCCGATTTCGAGCTGTTGCAGCATGCCGAGCACCTGATCGCCTCCTCGATCGGGGCGGCCTCCTCGCGCCTCGTGATGTCGCTCTTACTGCGCAAGCGGACGGTGTCCGCCAAGGCTGCCCTGAAGCTGCTCGACGATTCCCACGCGGCGCTGCATTTCAACCGCGAGATCCTCCAGACCGCACTCAACCATGTCCGCCAGGGCATCGCGGTGTTCGACGCCGATTTGCAACTGATCTGCTCCAACCGCCAGTTCGGCGATCTCCTCAACGTGCCCCCGCATTTCATCCAGTTCGGCACACCCTTGCGCGAGATCCTGGAATTCATGGGCGTGAGCGATCAGGCGGGCGAGACCGACCGCGAGGCGATGATCGAGCAGCGGCTCGTGGCCTACACCACCGACAGTGAGCCCTATCTGGAGCGCCTGCCGGACCGCCACATGGTGATCGAGGTGCTGACCAACCGCATGCCCGGCGGCGGCTTCGTCATCACCTTCACCGACGTCACGCCGACCTTCGAGGCGGCCGAAGCGCTGGAGCGCGCCAACGCGACCCTGGAAAAGCGCGTGCGCGACCGCACCGAGGAACTGACCCGGCTGAACTCGGAGCTCGCGCTCGCCAAGAGCGCGGCGGAAGATGCCAGCATCTCCAAGACGCGCTTCCTCGCCGCCGCGAGCCACGACATTCTCCAGCCGCTGAACGCGGCCCGGCTCTATGTCACGAGCCTGGTCGAACGCCAGCACAATGGCGAGGAGACGCGGCTGGTCGAGAACATCGACGAGTCGCTGCAGGCCATCGAGGAGATCCTCGGCGCGCTGCTCGACATCTCGCGGCTGGACGCCGGCGCGATGACGACCTCGATCTCGAGCTTCAAGATGGCCGACCTGATGCGTTCGCTGGAGATCGAGTTCGCGCCGGTCGCGCGCGCCAAGGGCCTCGATCTCACCTTCGTGCCCTGCTCGCTGCCGGTACAGTCGGACCGGCTGCTGCTGCGGCGCCTGCTGCAGAACCTGATCTCCAACGCAATCAAATACACCCCGCGCGGACGCGTGCTGGTCGGCTGCCGCCGCCAGGGCCCCTCGCTCAGGATCTGCGTCTATGACACCGGCGTCGGCATTCCGCCGGTCAAGCGCGTCGAGATCTTCAAGGAATTCCACCGTCTCGAGCAAGGCGCGCGGATCGCGCGCGGCCTCGGGCTCGGGCTCTCGATCGTGGAACGGCTGGCGCGCGTGCTCAAGCACGGCATCGCCATCGAAGGCAACAAGAGCGGCGGCTCGGTCTTCTCGGTGACGGTGCCGACGGCGAAGGCGGTCACCCTCACCGCCGCCGTCACCAGCGCGACGCCGCTGGCGCGCACACCGATCGCGGGCGCGCTGATCGTCTGCATCGAGAACGATGCCGCGATCCTCGACGGCATGCGCACGCTGCTGAAGGCCTGGGACGCCGAGGTGATCGCGGTCGCCGATCCCGAAGGCGCGATCGCGGCGATCGAGGCGGCCGGCAAGCGCGTCACCGGACTGCTCGTCGACTACCACCTCGACCGCGGCAACGGCATCGCCGCGATCCGCGAGATCCGCCGCCGCTTCGGCGACGGCATCCCCGCGATCCTGATCACCGCGGACCGCAGCCCCGCCGTGCAGATCGCGGCACGCGACGAGAAAGTCGCCGTGCTCAACAAGCCGGTGAAGCCGGCTTCGCTGCGCGCCTTGCTCGGCCAGTGGCGCACGCAGCAGATGGTGGCGGCGGAGTAGCTCTGCCGCCGCTCAGAAGTCCGTGGAGACGCCGAGTGCGCGCCACTTCTCCAGCTCTTGGAGACGCTGCCGGTCCGTCGCCGCGATCGCGTTGACGGCATCACTCCCGAGCGCGATCCGCAAGGGCGGACTTTCCATCGCGACGAGCTTCAAGAGGACGGCGGCGGCTTTGACGGGATCGCCGGGCTGCCGGCCATCGTAGTCGCGCTGCATCCTGACAGCGGCGCCGACGACGGCATCGTACTCGGCACGCCCCTCGTCAGTCGCGTGCGCGGTCTGCGCAAACCCGGTGCGGAAACCGCCGGGCTCGACGATCGTCACGTGCACGCCGATCAGCGCCATCTCGCGCGCCAGCGACTCCGAGAAGCCTTCGATGCCCCATTTCGCGGCCGAATAGGCCGCGCGCGCCGGCGCGCCGATCCGGCCGCCCACGGACGAGACTTGAACGATATGCCCGCGGCATTGCCGGCGCAGCACCGGGATCGCCGCTTTGGTGACGATGATGGTGCCGATCAGATTGGCCTCGATCTGCTGCCGGAACGACTCCAGGCTCGTGTCCTCGACCGATCCGAGCTCACCATAGCCGGCATTGTTGACGACCACGTCGAGGCCGCCGAACGCCGTCACGGCGAGTTCGATGGCCGCTTGCGCGGCGGCCTCGTCAGTGACGTCGAGTGTCGCGAGCCGCAGTCTGTCGCCGAACCGGTCGCGCAACGATTCAAGCGGCGCGAGATTCCGGGCAGTGGCAACCACCCGGTCGCCCGCGGCAAGCGCGGCTTCCGTGATGGCGCGGCCAAGCCCACGGGAGCTGCCGCTGATGAACCAGGTCTTCAAGTCGGCCTCCGCATGATCTCAGGGCGCAAGCCGGGTGAAGACATAATCATGGCTCTTGGCGCGGGCTTCGTGACAACCCCAGCAGGTGCGGTGCTGGGCCGCGTCGACCGGCTTGCCGTCGATGAAGCGGCCAAAGCCCCAGCCGCCGGTCGCTGCGTATTTCTTGGAATCCTTGACCATCACCTGCACCGTGGTTGCGACGCCGGGAACCGTTGCCGACGCGAATTCCGGCGATTGCTTCCGCTTCCAGGCGCGCTTGACCAGAATGGTCCCGTCCGGGAACGGCAGCTTGCCGGCCTGATAGGCGTCGATCGCCGTCTGGTTGCCGACGACGGCGCGAAGCTCGTCGAGCGGCGGCGCCTCTTCGGCGGGCGCGATCAGCTCCCACTGCTTGTATCCGGCGGGAATCGTGACACCGAAGATCGGGGAGGCGTCCGCCGCGTTGTCTGGCGCCGGCCCTTCGGCAAGTGCGATCGAGACCAGATAGGGGACGCAAGTGAGGAGAACGACGAGAAGGAGCATGCCCAGCGTGATCGCCGTGGCATAGGAGCGCTTTTTCGTCTCGGGTTCGACAGGGGTCATGATGTTTTCTTCAAGCGAGGGATCGCGGCAGGTCCTCGGTCCAGCTGCGCTGGACCGAGGCATCGAATGAGTGCTCAGGCGCCGTCGGCGTCGATCACCGCCTTGGCAAAGGCCTGCGGCGCTTCCTGCGGCAGATTGTGGCCAATGCCACCGGTGATCAGGCGGAAGTCGTAGCGACCCTCGAACTTCTTGGCATAGGCGCTGGGATCGGGATGCGGCGCGCCGTTGGCGTCGCCCTCCATCGTAATCGTCGGGACCTTGATCACCGGAGCTTCCGCGAGCCTCTTTTCGAGATGGTCGAACTTCGGCTCGCCCTCGGCGAGCCCGAGCCGCCAGCGATAATTGTGGATCGTGATCGCGACGTGGTCCTTGTTGTCGAGCGCCGCCGCACTGCGGTTGAAGGTGGCGTCGTCGAACTTCCATTGCGGCGAGGCGAGCTTCCAGATCAGCTTGGCGAAGTCGTGCGTGTACTTCGCGTATCCGAGGCGGCCGCGCTCGGTCGCGAAATAGAACTGGTACCACCATTGCAGCTCGGCCGACGGCGGCAGCGGAGCATTGCCTGCGGCCTGGCTGGAGATCAGATAGCCGCTGACCGACACCAGCGCGCGGCAGCGATCCGGCCACAGCGCGGCGATGATGTCGGCGGTGCGCGCGCCCCAGTCGAAGCCGGCGATAACAGCCTTCTTGATGTCGAGCTTGTCCATCAGCTCGATGATGTCGACGGCCATCGCCGCCGGCTCGCCGTTGCGCGGCGTCTCGCTGGAGAGGAACTGCGTCGTACCATAGCCGCGCAGATAGGGGATGATCACGCGATAGCCGGCCTTTGCCAGGATCGGCGCGACATCGACGTAGGCGTGAATGTCGTACGGCCAGCCGTGCAGCAGGATCGCCACGGGCCCGTTCGATGGGCCGACCTCGGCATAGCCGACATTGAGGACGCCGGCATCGATCTGCTTGATCGGGCCGAAGGATGCATTCGATGCGGCGCCGCGCGTCGCTTCCGTTTCGGCGCGGGCAAGGTCGATCACGCCGAGACCGAGAGCGACGGTCCCTGCGGCGACGCCAAAGAACTTGCGGCGATGCTGGTCGATGAGCTGGTTCATGATGGGCTACCTCGTTGCTGGTTGGTTGGGGGTGATCAAATCAGTGCGACCGTGACGTCGATGTTGCCGCGCACGGCCTTGGAATAGGGGCAGGTCAGATGTGCCTCATCGATGATGGCGCGCGCGACCTCGAGATCGAGGCCCGGCAGGCTGACATTGAGGCGCGCCCGCAGGGAGTAAGTGTTGTCTTCGAGCAGAAGATCGATTTCCGCATCGATCGCGCTTTTTCGAGGAAGCACGATTTCCCGCTTGCGCGCCGCCTTCTCCATCGCGCCTTCGAAACACGCCGACCAGCCGGCCGCGAACAGTTGCTCGGGATTGGTGCCGATGCCCGCGCCGCCCGGCGGCGACAATTTGACATCGAGACGGCCGTCCGAGCTGCGCGATATGCCGTCGTGTCGTCCGCCGCTGGTGTGAGTGCTGGCCGTGTAGATCAGTTTTGCCGCTTGCGTCATGAAGGTCTCCTTGCCGTCAGGCAAATGACTAGCAGCCGCCTCGGCGGGACACCCGTTGGGAGTTGTGAGAACTTGTGAGGCTGGCCGGGAACCCAATGGCGAGACCTGCAAACGTAGCCGGATGGCGATGCGCTGCTGGCCTTGCCGGATCGACGACGGCTCGTTATCCGGTTCTCCAAATGAGCAAGAATTCGTGATGACTGAACCGGCTGCGCCCGCGGCATCGATATTGATATTCGGCCCCTTCACCGTGACGCCGCATGAAAGGCTCGTGATGCGCGACGGCGTCGCGCTGCCGATGGGCGCCAAGAGCTTCGATACGCTGATCGCGCTGATGTCGCGGCCGAACCAGGTCGTCAGCAAATGGGATTTGATGGCGCTGGTCTGGCCCGGCATGACGGTCGAGGAGACCAATCTGCGCTTTCACATCGCCGCGCTGCGCAAGGCCCTCGGCGACGGCAAGGACGGTGCACGCTACATCACCACGCTCTCCGGCCGCGGCTACTGCTTCGTGGCGCCGATCTCGCAAGCGGAGCCTTCGGCAAAGCCGGCTCCGGCAGCGCCGCGAACCGAACTTCCGCCGGTCAAGCTGCCGAACCGGCTGCAGCGAATGGTCGGGCGCGACGAGGAGGTCGCCGCCATTTCGGACAAGCTCATCACCATGCGCTTCGTCACGATTGCCGGCCCCGGCGGCGTCGGCAAGACGGCGGTCGCGGTGGCGATCGCTCACGACCTGCTCGAAACCTTCTCCGATGCCGCACACTTCGTCGATCTTGCGGCTCTGAGCGATCCCGAACTCGTGATCACGTCGATCCTGCTGATGCTGGGCCTGCCGGCCCAGGCCGACGATCCGCTGCCCGCGCTGCTCGCGCATATCAGGGACAAGCGGATGCTGCTGATCCTCGACAATTGCGAGCATGTCATCGCGGCTGTGGCACCGCTGGCGGCAGCGATCTTCCATGCGGCGCCGCATGTCCACATCCTCGCCACGAGCCGTGAAGCCCTGCGCGTCGAGGGCGAGCAGGTCTATCGGCTGGCACCGCTCGCCGTTCCGCCGGACAATGCCGCTCTGACGGCGACGGCCGCGCAGACTTATCCAGCACTTCAACTGTTCATCGAGCGCGCGACGGCCGGCGGCGCACACATCGCGCTCAACGACGGCAATGCCGCGATCATGGCCGGCATCTGCCGCAAGCTCGACGGCATGGCGCTGGCGATCGAGCTCGCGGCGGGCCGGGTCGAGGCCTACGGCCTGGAGCAGACGGCGGCACTGCTCGACGAACGCCTCAATCTGCTCTGGCAGGGCCAGCGCACCGCGCCGCCGCGGCAGAAGACCTTGCAGGCGACGCTGGACTGGAGCTACGGACTGCTGTCCGACGTCGAGCGCCTCGTGCTGCGCAGGCTCGCGGTCTTCGCCGGCCATTTCACCATCGACGCCGCGCTCGAGGTCGTGCCGGACCAGCGTGTCGACCGTGCCCGCCTGTTCGACGCCATCGACAGCCTCGTCGCCAAGTCGATGGTCGCGCCGCGCCCGATCGGCGCCATGATGCGTTACCGTCTGCTCGACACGACGCGCGCCTATCTGCTCGAGAACGAGCCCAGCGACGCGGCGCTCTCGGCCCGGCACGCGACCTATTACCGGCAATGGCTGGAGCAGGCCGGCACGACCTGGGCGACGGTGCCGAGCGCGGACGAACGGGCAATCCACTTCTCCGCGCTTCACAACGTGCGCGCCGCTCTGCACTGGTGCTTCGGCGCGGACGGCGATGCGGGCATCGGCATTGCGCTCACCGCCGCGGCAGCTCCCATCTTTCTGGCGATGTCGCTGCTGATCGAATGCCGGCGCTGGTCGGAACGGGCGCTGCTGGCGATCGCCCCGTCCGAGCACGGCAGCGCCGAGGAGATGCACATCCAGGCGGCGCTCGGATTGACGCTGATGTTCACGCGCGGCGGCAGCGAAGCGGCGCGTGACGCATTGAGCAGGGCGCTTGCGATCGCGCAGGCGCGTGGCGACGCGCCGAACCAGCTCCAGTTGCTCGGCCGCATGCATATTTTCCACGAGCGGATGGGACAGTTCGATGGCGCGCTCGGTTATGCCCGGCAGAGCCTCACCGTCGCCGAGACGCTCGGCGATGCCGCCTCGATCGCGCTCGCAAAATCACTGCTGGGCGTCTCCCTGCATCTGGCCGGCGAGCATCGCGACGCATTGACGATGCTGAAGGCTGCCTGGCAGGGGCCGGGCACGGAGCGGATCAGCACGGTGCACGGCTTCGACCATCGCAACCGGGCCGGCATCTCGCTTGCGCGCGAGCTCTGGCTGCAGGGCCGTCCCGCGGAGGCTCAGCAGCTCGCGCGACAAACGGTCACCGAGGCCGCGCAGATGGACCACCCGATCACGCTCTGCATCGCGCTGATCTGGGCGGTGTCGATCGATCTCTGGAGCGGCGACCTCGACGGCGCCGAATGCGACATTGGCCACTTCATCGCCCACGCCGAATCGCGCTCGATGGGCCCCTATCTCGCGGTCGGCCGCGGCGTCAAAGGCGAGCTGGCTATCGGGCGCGGCGACGCCGCCGCCGGCGTCGAGACGATACGCGCCTGCCTGCGCGAGCTGCACGAGGCCGGCTACGAGCTGCTCACCACGACGTTCAACATCGCGCTGGTTCAGGGCCTGCTGGCGCTCGGCCAGACCGGACAGGCGGCGCGCCTGATCGACGACGCGATCCGCCTCGTCGATCAAGGCGGCGATCATCTCTACATGCCGGAGCTGCTGCGGATGAGGGCCAGCGTACTGCTGTCGCTCCCTGAACCCGACAGAGGGGAAGCTGAAGCCAATCTCATGCAGTCGCTGGAGCTCAGCCGCGACAAGGGCGCGAAGGCCTGGGAGCTGCGGGCGACGATTGACCTTGCGCAGATCCTGGCCGAACGGGACCGCCGCGGGGACGCAAAGCTGTTGCTCCAGAGCGCCCTCGAAGGTTTCGTCGACGCCTCGGACATGGCGGATATCAGGATCGCCAACGAGCTGCTGCAGGCATTATAAATCCGACGCTGTACCGAATACCGTCATCCTGAAGCGCTCGCGAAGCGAGCCTCGAAGAATGACGGCTCCAGTATCACCCCGTCGGCGTGCCCTGCTTCCACTGGCCGCCGGCGATCCTCGCGGCGGCGATCACCGCTTGGGTACGGCTCTCGACGCCGAGCTTTTGCAGGATCGCCGAGACGTGCGCCTTGATGGTGGCTTCGGAGACGCCGAGCTCGTAGGCGATCTGCTTGTTGAGCAGCCCCTCGGACAGCATCATCAGGACCCGGACCTGCTGCGGCGTCAGCGTGACCAGGCGGTCGCGCAGGCGCGTCATGTCGGGATCGGCTGCGGCCGACAGGTCGGTGTCGGCGGGAACCCAGACGTCGCCTTCCATCACCTTGAGGATGGCGTCGCGCAGCGTTTCGACGCCGAAGCGCTTCGGGATGAAGCCGGAGGCGCCGAAATCGAGCGAGCGGCGGATCGTGGCGCTGTCGTCGGAGGCCGAGACGATCACCACCGGGATCGCCGGATATTGCGCGCGCAGATAGATCAGGCCGGAAAAGCCCGAGATCCCGGGCATCGACAGGTCGAGCAGGATCAGGTCGACGTCGGAGGTCTGTTCCAGAAGCTTGGTCAGATCCTCGAACGATCCTGCCTCATCGATCCTGGCCGAGGTCAGGACGCTCGCCACCGCCTGCCGTAGCGCGTCGCGGAACAGGGGATGATCATCGGCAATGACGAGATGGGTCGAGGGAGCGTTCATCGTTCTCTTGCTGTCGTTCGCAACCGCCGGGCGAGTCGATGCCGCGGCGGGTCAATTCTTCCCCGAGCGGCCGTGGCATGCAAGTGTACATTATCCCTTTGCTGGAAAGGGGTTAATCCGGAATTCTCCGCACTTGCGGTCCGGCATCTGCGACGGGACGTCAGGTGCGCGTCAGTGCGCAAGGCCGAAAGTCGTATTGGGGCAGGTTTCACGCCGATGTTACCTTGCGGGCAAGACCTGGGTTGGTCCGGCATGTCCGGACATCCGGGGCGCGAGGAAACGCATTTCGGGGAGCGACTCACTATGTCGACAATGGCTGTGTCTCAGGCTGGCGCAGGAGGGATGACGAAAGACGAACGTTTCGTCATTCTCGCCTCCTCGCTCGGTACCGTCTTCGAATGGTACGACTTCTATCTCTACGGTTCGCTGGCCGGCATCATCGGCGCGCAGTTCTTCTCGGCCTATCCGCCGGCAACCCGCGACATCTTCGCGCTGCTGGCATTCGCCGCGGGCTTCCTGGTACGTCCGTTCGGCGCCATCGTGTTCGGCCGTATCGGCGACATCGTCGGCCGCAAATACACCTTCCTCGTCACCATCCTGATCATGGGCCTGTCGACGTTCATCGTCGGCCTGCTGCCCAACGCGGCGACCATCGGCATCGCGGCCCCGATCATCCTGATCGCGCTGCGCCTCGCCCAGGGCCTGGCGCTCGGCGGTGAATATGGCGGCGCGGCGACCTACGTCGCTGAGCATGCTCCGAACGGCAAGCGCGGCTACTACACCTCCTTCATCCAGACGACGGCGACGCTCGGCCTGTTCCTGTCGCTGCTGGTGATCCTGTTCACCCGCACCGCGACCGGCGAAGCCGACTTCGCGGCCTGGGGCTGGCGCATTCCGTTCCTGGTCTCGGTGCTGCTGCTCGGCATCTCGGTCTGGATCCGTCTCCGCCTCAACGAATCGCCGATCTTCCAGAAGATGAAGGACGAGGGGAAGAGCTCGAAGGCGCCGCTCACGGAAGCCTTCGGCAACTGGCAGAACGGCAAGCTCGTGCTGCTCGCCCTGCTCGGCGGCGTGATGGGCCAGGGCGTGGTCTGGTACACCGGCCAGTTCTACGCGCTGTTCTTCCTGCAATCGATCCTCAAGGTCGACGGCTACACCGCCAACCTGCTGATCGCCTGGTCGCTGCTGCTCGGCACCGGCTTCTTCATCGTGTTCGGCGTGCTGTCCGACAAGATCGGCCGCAAGCCGATCATCCTCGGCGGCTGCTTGATCGCGGCGCTGACCTTCTTCCCGATCTTCAAGATGATCACCACCAACGCCAACCCGGCGCTGGAAAAGGCGATCGAGACGGTCAAGGTCGACGTGGTGGCGGATCCCGCAGCTTGCGGTGACCTGTTCAACCCGGTCGGCACCCGCGTCTTCAGCGCGCCCTGCGACACCGCGCGTGCCTACCTGTCGCAGTCGTCGGTCAAGTACTCGACCTCGCCTGGCCCCGCCGGCTCCGGCGTGAAGGTTGTGGTCAACGGCAAGGACGTTGCCTACGCCAACGCCAAGGACGGCAACCCCGCACTGCTCGCCGCAGTGCAGGCAGCCGGCTATCCGAAGCCGGGTGACGCGGGCATCGTGAAGATGTCGAACCCGTTCGACATCTTCCGTCCGCAGGTGGCCGCGACCATCGGCTTGCTGTTCATCCTGGTGGTGTTCGTCACCATGGTGTACGGCCCGATCGCCGCGATGCTGGTCGAACTGTTCCCGACCCGCATCCGCTACACCTCGATGTCGCTGCCCTACCACATCGGCAACGGCTGGTTCGGCGGCCTGCTGCCCGCGACCGCCTTCGCCATCGTGGCCTCCACGGGCGATATCTATGCCGGTCTCTGGTATCCGGTCATCTTCGCCTCCATCACGGTCGTGATCGGCTTCCTGTTCCTGCCCGAGACCAAGGACGTCGACATCAAGGCGACCTGATCGAAGCAGCGATCAACCAACACCAACCGGCCGCGGTCTCCGCGGCCGGTTTTGTTTTGGGCCCGAGCTTCGCGCGAGAGCGCTCTAGCGATTGCCGCCGATGAATTGCAGCACGACCTCGCGGCGATGCGGGCGGGTCCGGTGCTCGATCAGATAGATCGCCTGCCAGGTGCCGAGCGCGAGCTTCCCGTCCAGGACTGGCACGTGGAGCGAGGTCCCCGTCAGCATGGTCTTGACGTGCGCCGGCATGTCGTCCGGCCCTTCGGTGTCGTGAGTCCAGCCTGCATCTTCATCGTCCGGCGCGAACCGCGCCAGCGCCGTGGTGAGGTCGACGAGCACGGAAGGATCGGCATTCTCCTGGATCGTCAGCGACGCCGAGGTGTGACGGATGAACAGCGTCAGCGCGCCGTCGCGCGCGCGGACTTCGGCGACGAACTTCGCGGCCTCGCTGGTGAGATCGATGAAGCCGCAGCCCGGCGTCTGCACGGTCAGCAGCGACGATGAGATGGTGGTGGCCTGCACCGAGCTCGGCGTCGAGCGGGTGATGGATTTGGTGGATGTCATGAACGTCTCTCAACTCGGAAAGCCGCCGTAGGGCGGGCAAAGCGAAGCGTGCCCACCAATCCGCGCGACGATATCAAGATCGTGGGCATGGCGCGTTGCGCCTTTGCCCACCCTACGGCAGCTCGTCGCGCGTCAAATCTTCCCCGACACGTCCTTTTGCACGCGGTTGGCCATGTCGATCAGCCGGCGCCAGGCCTTTTCCAGGAACGACATCACGCGGTCGACGTCCTGATCGCTCGGCAACGGAATCTCGATCTTGCGGTCGCCCTCGGCAACCTTCGGCTCGGTCTTCTTCAGCGGATCGGATTTCGGCAGCGCCTCGTCGATCTTGCCCGAGACCGTCGGCCCGGCCGCGAGCTGTCCCTTCAGCTTCTCGACTTCGGCCTGGAGCCGGCCGATCTCGGCATCGAACGCGGCACGCTCGTCGGGCACCGCGTAGCAGGCCCAGCCGGACCCGTTCCGGGTGCAGGTCGACATCGTGCCGGTGCGGGTGTCGAGCCGCAGCACCCCCTCCGGGATCGGTGTCATGGTGTAGCGGCCGTTTTCGCTGTCGGGCGCCGATTGGGCGGCCAAGAGGCTGCCGCTGACGGTCATCACTACGGCGAACGACGCCGCCGCAAGCCATGATGCTGTGGATGACGTCACTGGTCTCATCGCACTCTCCGCCACGACGCCAAACGTGGCACATCCGCAATTCTACACCCGGGCGAGGCGATCCGCCGCCAAAAACACCCGCCCGGAATCAACGATGCCGGGCGGGTGTTTGATCCCTGCAGCGCGGCGAAATGGCGGCCGCGTCCACCGATCCGCAAGAGAGCTGCTGCGGTGCGGCGTCACGCTGTGTGCAGCGCTGCCGTGCGCGCCAATATCGTCAAACAAATCAGCTACATAGAAGAAAGCGACGCAATCGTGACTTGGCTTGACTTGATTATAGGCCATCAGTATGGTCCGCGCGGCTTTTGAGGGTGGCGGGCGTAATTTCCATTCAGCCGCGGCGTTTCGGGTCTTCGTTGCATGACACAGGGCACGGGACACGGCGAGAATGGAGATCGCGATAGATCGCCCGAGGAAGCTGCGCTTTCCGAACGGCTCGGAAATCTCGATCAGCGGTTGTCGGAAATTCGCGACCGCCGGATCAAGACCGAGCAACCCGCAGGTGACGGTGGAGACGGAGCGGCCAGAGCCTCGGCGATGGCGCTTGGTTTTCGGTTATCCTCCGAGTTGGTCGCCGGTGTCGCTGTCGGAGCGGGGATTGGCTGGGGGTTCGACCGCTTGCTGTCGACGTCGCCTTTCGGATTTATCGTGTTCCTGCTGCTGGGCTTCGTGGCCGGCGTGGTGAACGTGGTGAGATCGGCGGGCGCGGGTCAGAACAGGCGCGGTGGTTCGTAAGGCGATCCGCACGGAGAGGAATGATCGTGCCGGCATCGCCGGTACGGGCCGGCCCGGCCGGCAGACCGAGACCCGCCGGCATCGCCCGGCAGACCAAGAGATGCCGCGCTGATGAAAATCGACCCGATCCACCAGTTCAACATCGAGCCTCTCTTCACCCTGGGCCATATCGGCAATCACACGATCGCCTTCACCAATTCGTCGCTCTACATGCTGGTGGCGGTGGCGATCATCACGCTGCTGATGCTCGCCAGCGGCTCGCAACTGGTTCCCGGGCGTCTGCAGTCGGTCGCCGAAATCTCCTACGAATTCGTGGCCTCGACCATCCGTTCGACGGCCGGCGCGGAAGGCATGAAGTTCTTCCCGCTGATCTTCTCGCTGTTCATGTTCATCTGCGTCTCGAACCTGGTCGGCATCATCCCCTACACCTTCACGGTCTCGAGCCACCTGATCGTCACCGTCGGACTGGCGCTGCTGGTCTTCTTCACCGTGCTGATCTACGGCGTCGCCAAGAACGGCCTGAAATTCTTCTCGATTTTCGTTCCGCACGGCGTCCCGGGCTACATCCTGCCGCTGGTCATGTTCATCGAGATCCTGTCGTTCTTCCTGCGGCCGGTCTCGCACAGCATTCGTCTGTTCGCCAATATGCTGGCCGGCCACATCGCGCTGAAGGTGTTCGCTGGCTTCGTCGCCATGCTGGGCTTCTCGCTCGGCGCCGTCGGCTGGGTCGGCGGCGTGCTGCCGCTGGCGCTCACTGTCGCGCTGTACGCGCTCGAGATTCTGGTCGCGTTCCTGCAAGCCTATGTGTTTGCGATCCTGACCTGCATCTACCTCAACGACGCCATTCATCCGGGACACTGAGCGGTCCGGGGAATTTCCACCCACAACCCAATCTTTCTTCCAAGGAGTCTAAAATGGATCCGGCAGCAGCAAAACTTATCGGCGCGGGCATCGCATGCATCGGCATGGGCGGCGCGGGCGTCGGCGTGGGCGTGATCTTCGGCAACTACCTCGCCGCAGCCGTCCGCAACCCCTCGGCCGCTCAGGGCCAGTTCGGCAACCTGATCTTCGGCTTCGCCGTGACCGAAGCGCTCGGCATTTTCTCGCTGCTGATCGCGCTGCTTCTGCTGTTCGTTTTCTAAGAACGACTTCTTTCGCGCCGCTTCATCCGAAGCGGCGCGTGACAGCAACGGGAGTACTCCATGGCTGAGAGTCATGGCGGCGCAAAAGGTCCGGCGGCGGGCGCTCACACTGAGGCTGACGGTGGTCACCACAGTGGCGGGTTTCCGCCGTTCGAGAGCAGCACCTTCGCTTCACAGCTGGTGTCGCTCGCGATCTTCTTCGTCCTGCTTTACGTGATCGTGTCCAAGTTCGCTCTGCCGAAGGTCGGCGGTGCGATCGAAGCGCGTCAGAACAAGATCGAGGGTGACCTCGCCGAAGCGCAGCAGCTGAAGGACCAGTCCGAGGCTGCGCTGAAGGCCTATGAAGGCGAGCTTGCTTCGGCCCGCTCGCGGGCACAGGCGATCGGCAACGAATCCCGCGACAAGGCGAATGCGCAGGCGGAAGCCGAGCGCAAGGCCCTGGAAGAGCAGTTGGCGGCCAAGCTCGCCGGGGCGGAAAAGACCATCGCCTCGACCCGCGCCACCGCCATGAGCAACGTCCGCGGCATCGCGGCCGATGCGGCAGGCCAGATCGTGCAGCAGCTCACCGGCGTCGTTCCGGATGCAGCCTCGGTCAATGCTGCCGTTGACGCGTCCTTGAAGGGTTAGTCGATATGTTCTTCGATCCTGAGACCTGGGTCGCCGTCGCCTTCGTGATCCTGATGGTCGTGTTCGGCTATGTCGGGGTGTTCAAGTCGGCGATGACCGCGCTCGATCATCGCGCCGATCGCATCAAGGCCGAGCTCGCCGACGCGACGCGCCTCAAGGAAGAAGCGGCCAAGGTGCTCGCGGACTACAAGGCACGCAGCGCCACCGCCGAGCGCGAGGCCGCCGACATCATCTCCAACGCCAAGGCCGAAGCCGAGCGCATCGCTGCCGACGCCAAGGCGAAGATGGAAGACTTCGTCGCCCGCCGCACCAAGACCGCGGAGAGCAAGATCGCGCTCGCCGAGGCCCAGGCGCTGGCCGATGTCCGCGCCGCAGCCGCGGAAGCCGCCGTCCAGGCCGCTTCCACGATCCTGTCGCAGTCGGTCAAGGGCCAGGTCGCCGACGACCTGCTCGCCAAGGGCATCAACGAAGTCCGGCAGAAGCTGAACTGAGGGTTTCGCCTTCACCAATCAAAAAGCCGGCGCGATGAGCGCCGGCTTTTTTGTTGGGCGGAGTGGTCTCGTGTCCCGGACGCGACGCGGCATGAAATGACGCGGCGCAGAGCCGGGACCCATGCATCCACAGGTCCTGGGCCCCGGCTCTGCGTCGCACCGCTGCGCCGCGTCCGGGGCACGAGCCCCCCTTGCCGAGACCCCTTCCCCTACTTCTTCTTCCCCCGTGCCTTCGGCTCGGGCGTGAGCGCCTGCGGGTCGAAGCCGACATAGAAGATGTAGGAATCGGCGACCGCGGCCGACGGCACCGGATAGGACAGATCCTCGGCGACGAAGGTGAAGGGCACGCTGCCGCCCTCCGACATCTCGACCGTGGTCCGGTAGGCCTTCGAGGCGATCACCTTCTCGCCGACGCCGCCGTGCACCACGGCGACGCGCAGGGGGACATCGACCGTGGCTGGCGCACCGGCAGGACCGGCGATGACGCGGCCCTGGATGCCGATCCGGGCCGTGATGCCGGCGCTGCTGCGGGAACATTCGCGCGCCATCTTGGTGATGGTGGCCTGGTAGCGGATCTCATTGCCGGTGGCAGGCTTGCCGCCGGCGCCGACCGCGTAGGTCGAGGCGCCCGCGCGCACCGTGACCTGCGGGCAATCGACGTCGTCTTCAGCCGGCTGGCCGGGTGCCGGCGCCGGCTTGGACTCGGCCGGCTCGTCGGACTTGCCGCCGAACAGGTTCTTGAAGCGGTCGGTTAGCGACTGGGCCGCCACGGGCGAGACCGAGGCGAGCGCAACCGACGACGCCAGCGCGACCGCCATGACCCGCAGCAAATTGGTCCGCGATGACCGAAGCACCTTCACCATCGACGCCCATACTCCATGACAATGTTCCGGCCGACCGGTCGGCCCCAGCGCGTTATATCGCCAAAATCGGCGAACCCAAGGCAGCAAAAAGGGTATTCGGGCCGCACGCCCCGGCGGCTCAGCCGCGGAAATCCTCGTGCAGGAGGCCGAACAGCAGGTGGTCCTGCCAGACCCCGTTGATGCAGAGATAGCGGCGTGCGAGGCCCTCGCGGGAGAAGCCGCACTTCTCCAGCACCCGGATCGAGGGCGCGTTGGTGGGGATGCAGGCGGCCTCCACGCGGTGCAGGTTGAGCTCGCCGAACAGCGTCGGCAGCAGCACCCGCAGCGCGGCCGTCATGTAGCCGCGATGGGCATGGGGCTGGCCGACCCAATAGCCGATGGTGCCGGCCTGGACGATGCCGCGGCGAACGTTGGCCAGCGTGATGCCGCCGACCATGGCGCCGTCGAGCTCACGGAAGATCAGGAAGGGATAGGAGCGGTCCGCGGCGATGTCCTCGGAATAGCGGCGCAGGCGGCGGCGGAAGCCGGAGCGGGTCAGGTCGTCCGAGGGCCAGATGGGCTCCCAGGGCGTAAGATAGTCGCGGCTGGTCTCGCGCAGATGGGCCCATTGCAGGAAGTCGGACATCTGCGGCGCGCGAAGGACCAAGCCATTGCCGCGCGGCGCGAGGGCGGCGGGTCCACTGGATGGCAGGCGAAAGAGGGCCATGGTGATGCTTCCCGGGGCGAGGCGGCCCGCGCGCGGCTCCTAATGCAGCCGCGCCTTGGCGCGTGCCCGGGTCAATCCTTCCGCAAAAGACACCGCCGTGTCCAGACCCCTGCCGCTGCCCAATGCAACGACTGCAGGGCGGCTGCGCGAAAGCAGTGCACGCGCGGCGTCCCGGGTCGATTCGACGCTGACGGCGTCGATCCGGGCCACCAGCTCCTGCACCGTCTGCGGCCGGCCATAGGCCAGCACGTGGCGGGCGAGCTGCTCGGCCCGCGACGAGCAACTCTCCAGCGCCATCAGCAGGCCGGCCTTCATCTGCGCCTTGGCGCGCGCGATCTCGGCCTCGGTCAGGGTCTCGACCGAATCATTCATGATGTCGACCACGACCTCCATCATCTCCGGCGCATCGGCCGGATCGGTGCCGGTGTAGAGGCCGAAGAAGCCGGTATCGGTATAGGGCGCGTGGAACGAGTAGATGGAATAGCAGAGGCCGCGCTTCTCGCGGACCTCCTGGAAGAGCCGCGACGACATTCCGCCGCCGAGGATGTTGGTGAAGACCTGGAGCGAGAACAGCGACAGATCGTTCTGCGGCACGCCTTCGAGCGCCAGCGTCAGATGCGCCTGCTCGAGCTCGCGGTGCACCACCTTGGCGCCGCCCTTGCCGAACTGGGCGGCCTGCGGCTTCGGGCCCGGCGTCCCCTCGAAGCTCGCAAAGCGCTTCTCGACCTCGGCAACGACTTGCGCGTGGTCGACCGCGCCGGCGGCCGCCACCACCATGTCGGGGCCGCGATAATGCGTCGACAAATAGCCGCGCAGCATGTCGCGGTTGAAGGCGCGCAGGGTCTTTGCCGTGCCGAGCAGCGAGCGGCCCATCGGCTGGTCGGGATAGCAGAGCTCGTTGAGATGCTCGAACACGACGTCGTCGGGCGTGTCCTGCGCGGCTCCGATCTCCTGCACGATGACGTTCTTCTCGCGCTCCAGCTCGTCCGGCTCGAAGGCGGGATTGGCGAGGATGTCGGCGAGCACGTCGAGCGCGAGCGGCACATCGGCCTTCAGCACGCGGGCATAATACGAGGTGGTCTCGGTCGAGGTGCCGGCATTGAGGTCGCCGCCGACCGCCTCGATCTCCTCGACGATCTCGCGCGAGGTGCGCTTCGTCGTGCCCTTGAACGCCATGTGCTCGAGCAGATGCGAGATGCCGTGCTCGTTCGGCTTCTCGTCGCGTCCGCCGACGCCGGCCCAGACGCCGAGCGCGGCAGTCTCGAGGTGAGGCATCTTGTCGGTGACGACGGTCAGGCCGGATGCAAGCTTGGAGATCTCGACGCTCATCCGGCAACTCCCTGTTTTGCGGCGCGGCTGACCGACAGCACGAACCGCTCGACCTCGGCCTGGTCGTTCTTCATCACCTTCATGTGTTCGGATTTGGTCATGAGCCCATCGAGCCAAGCCGGCAATTGCGGCCGCTGGCCGCAGGCCGCTTCGACCGCGTCCGGGAATTTGGCCGGATGGGCGGTGGAGAGCACGATGCTCGGAACCGTGGTGTCGGTGGTGTCGCGGTCGGCGACGGCGAGCGCCACCGCGGTATGGGGATCGACCAGTTCGCCCGCCTCGCGCCAGGCGGCGCGGATGGCGGCGGCGGTCTCGGTCTCGTCGGCGCGGCCGGCGTCGAACTCCTCGCGGATCGCGGCAAGCGTCGCATCGGGCAGCACGAAACGGCCGGACTGCTTCAGCGAATCCATCAGACGGCGCACGCCGGCTGCATCGCGCTTGCCGGCCTCGAACATCAGCCGCTCGAAATTCGAGGAGATCTGGATGTCCATCGAGGGCGAGGCGGTCGCGTGCACCTCGCGCACCTCGTAGATGCCGGTCTTCAGCGTGCGCGCCAGGATGTCGTTGACGTTGGCGGCGATGCGCAGGGTGCGGACGGGAAGGCCCATGCGCTTGGCGACGTAGCCCGCGAAGATGTCGCCGAAATTGCCGGTCGGCACCACGAAGTCCACCGCGCGCGCCGGCGCGCCGACGGCGACGGCGGAGGTGAAGTAGTAGACCACCTGGGCAACGATGCGCGCCCAGTTGATGGAATTGACGCCGGAGAGCGAGGTCGCATCGCGGAAGCGATGGTTGTTGAACATGCCCTTCACGAGCGCCTGGCAGTCGTCGAAATTGCCCTCGACGGCGAGGGCATGGACATTGGCTGCGCCCGTCGTCGTCATCATCCGCCGCTGCACCTCGGAGATGCGGCCGTGCGGAAACAGCACGATGAGGTCCACGTTCTCCAGGCCTGCGAACGCCTCCACCGCGGCGCCGCCGGTGTCGCCTGACGTCGCGACCACGATGGTGGTGCGCTGGCCGCGCTTGGCGAGCACGTGGTCCATCAGCCGCGAGATGAGCTGCATCGCCACGTCCTTGAAGGCGAGCGTCGGACCGTGGAATAGCTCCAGCACGAACTGGTGCGGCGACATCTGGCGCAGCGGCACCACGGCGGGATGGCGGAAGGTGGCATAGGCCTCGTTCGCCATGCGGCCGAGCTCGGCATCGGAGATCTCGCCGCCGGCGAAGGGACGGATCACGTCGACGGCGACCTCCCAATAGGGACGGCCGAAGAAGCCGGCGATGGTCTCGGCGCTGAGCTGTGGCCACGTCGCCGGCACATACAGGCCGCCGTCACGGGCCAGCCCGGTCAACATCACGTCGCAGAAGCCGAGTTCGGGGGCCTCCCCCCGGGTCGAGATATAACGAGTCAAACTGCCCTCCAAAGGCCGACCGAGCCTGAGCCAGATCCGTAAGCCTTTGATTTTACGAAAATACTTGTCAACAGCCAGAGGCTTCGCGCCACCATAAAGTGTTTTGCGGCATCGGGAAACCGCTTCCCGCCGGGCCCTTTCCAACGAAAAAGGGCTGCGGCGATGCCGCAGCCCTCTCTTGGAAGGTCTGTCGTTGATATGTGCAGACCGGTTTGCTCGTCCGGGACACCCGCCCGTTAAAACTGTCGGTGCAAGCTTTCGACGCCTGTCACGAAATCGTCAAGGCCAAAACCGCTGGACCCGACGAATGTTCCTGCTTTTCCCGGCAGCCTACGAATGACACTCGCAGCTGCGAGCCTGTTGCGCAGGCGCATTGCCGTTTTTTCCCGAATTGAAGAGCAAGGCAGGAACGAACATCGCCCTCGCCCATTGTGTCGCCGGATGGCGTCGGCCGCCGGCGACGCATTGCCCGGCTGGCGGAGGTGCCATCCGTCGACCGAACCGCTGCATCCTGGAGCAGCCGGTTCGGTCGCTGGGGCAGGTCAGCCGATTCCGATTTCCACCGCGATCCGGATCAGGTCGGAATGGTTCTTGGCGCCAAGCTTCTGCTTGAGCAGGGAGGTGGTGTTGGCGACGGTCTTGTAGGAGATGCCGAGCGCCTCGGCGACCTCGACGATCTTGTCGCCGCGCCCGAGCAGACGAAGGATTTCCAGCTCCCGCGGCGTCATCTGCGAGGCCGGATTGGCCTTGATCGCAGCGCCTGAGAACGTCACGGCTTCGGCAAGCTGCGGCGAGATGAAGTTGTCGCCCGCGACCACCTTGCGAACCGCTTTCAGGAGGATCCGGGGATCGTCGCCCTTGGAGACATAGCCCTGCGCGCCAAGCTCGACGGCCCGCACCACAAAGGCGGGATCGTCATTCATGCTGAACATGATGATCTTGGCGTCGGGGTCGTCCTTGCGTATGCGTCGCATCAGCTCGAAACCGGAGACATCGGGCAGGCTGATGTCGATCACGGTGACATCCGGCCGCTTGCTGACATAGGCACGGTGCCCGGATTTGGCGTCTGTCGCCTCCTCGATCCGGATCGTATTGTCCGAGGCAAACAGGGTGCGACAGCCGGACAGCACAACGGGGTGGTCGTCGACAATGAGAATTCTGGTCGCCGGTTTGGCGGTATCTTGCATCGCGCGCTCTCTTGTTTTCCGACTCATAGACCGGCGGGAACAAATGGAAAGAGAAAATCCCGCCGATGCGCGTTAGAATTGGCCTAATGTGGCAACGACTTTCCTTCCGGACGCAACTGTTTCTTCCACTCGGCGCCAGTTTTCTCGCGGCGCTGGTGCTGGGCGGCATATTGCTGCAGATATTTGCAACTGGCCAGCTGGCTGACGAGAACGAGCCGGCCCGGCGCTCGATCAGGGTGATCGCCGCGGCGCTCAACAACACGCTGCGCACTTCGGACCATCCGCAGACGACGCTGGATGCCTTTGTCCAGTCCCTGGGCACCTCCTCGGATATTCAATTCCGGGCAGCCGGCACGGGCCCCCCTCCCTCCGCGAAGGAGGGTCTGCGCAACCTGCAGGCGGTTCCACAATGGTTCGTCAACCTGTTGACCATGCCGGACATCGACGCGGCGTCGCCGGTGCTCATTGACGGCAGGCATGTCGGCGACCTCGTGTTCCTGCCGGACTTGTCGGCCGACCTGTTCGAGAAGTGGATCGGCTTCCTTGCCCTGACCGGCCTCGTCGTCGTGCTGATGGCGCTGACGGGCACCATCGCCTATCTCTTCGCGAAATCGGCGATGCGATCGCTGCAGCACCTCGGCGAAGGACTGACGCGAATACGGCGCGGCGACTACGCGACGCCGATCCCGGTCGGAGGACCGCCGGAGGTGCGGCGCAGCTGCGAGGCGGCGAATGCCCTGTCCACAACGCTCGCGCAATTGAGTCACGACAATCGCGACCTGTTGCACCGCCTGGTGTCGCTTCAGGACGATGAGCGGCGCGATCTTGCTCGTGAGCTGCACGACGAGCTCGGCCCGCTGCTGTTCAGCATCCGCGCCGGCACAATCTCGCTGATGGAAGCCGCCTCCCCGACATCGGGAAATCTCGGCAATTCTGCGGAGGACGTGTTGCAATCGGTCGAGGCGCTGCAGCAGACCAACCGCCGCATCCTCGACCGGCTGCGCCCGCTCTACATCGAAGAGCTGGGGCTCGCGACGAGCGTGCAGACGCTGCTGCAGAACTTTCGCAAGCAGGCACCGCATATCGGCCTGACGTCCGCGATCGATCCCGGCCTCAACGCGATCGACGGACCGCTTGCCCAGACCGTCTATCGCGTGATCCAGGAGGCGCTGACCAACGTGCTGCGCCATGCCGGGGCCAACCATGCCCATGTGCAGGCGACCATCGCTGGCGACGCGCTCGACATCGAGGTCTCCGACGATGGCGGCGGATTTCCCGAGGGCAACAGGTTCGGCCGCGGCCTGACCGGCATGCACGAGCGCGCGCGCGCACTCAGCGGGTCGCTGTCATTGCTGCGCGCGGATCAACGAACCCGTGTGCGCTGCCGCTTGCCCATCGAAAGGGTACGAAACGCGCCCGCGTGAGGCGTCACGCGGATCATGCGTCAGCAGGCGCAGCCCTCGTGGGCGTTCTGTCGCGAGGGCGTGCACAGCGTGCTGTAGATCTTGCCTTCCGGGCTGAAACGAAACGAGGCGTGGATACGCAGCGCGCCGGCGACGGAATATTCGAGATCGACGCCATCCGGCGCCGGCTCGATCTCCTCCAGGCCGAAACCCGCCGCCAGATAGGCGCTGAGCCGCGATCCCCAATAGCTTTCGAGTTCGCGCCGGCCGCGATGATAATGCTGCGTGCCGTTGCACGTGCATTCGACCTGCGCATCGTCCGCATAGAGGTCGAGCAACATCGTAAGGTCGCCCGTCCTGCAGGCATCCACCCAATCGACGACAACACCCATCTGATCAAAATCACTCACGGCGCATTCCTGTTCTGCCGCGGACAAACTCAAGCGCGGCTTAGGATCACAGTCGTGAATATGTGCTGAATAATAAAGCCCGGACGATTCCGGGTTCCCACCGGGAACCTACGGACGTCCCTGGCTTTCCCGCCGCGTTCTCACCCAGACGCCGAATGCGATCAGCACCGCGCCTGCGAGCGTGAACCAGGTGATGGCGTATTGCAGATGGTCGTCCTTCAGATGCACGTCGAGCGGCCCCGGACGCGGGATGTTGTTCTCCGGCGCCGGCTGCTCGAGGTCGACGTAGAACGGCGCCACCGCGCCCCAGCCGAGTGCGCTCGCGATCGCCCGATGATCGCGCACGAACCAGAGCCGCTTGTCGCGGTTCTCCGCCGGATTCATCCAGCCCGATGCCTCCGGGAAGCGGAGATAGCCGGTGAGCACGACCGGCTGTCCAGTGACGAGCTTCTTCACCGCGCGATCCTCCACGCTACGGTCCTGCATCGTGTTCTCGACGAAGCCGGCATCGATCACGACGACCTCGCCGCCCGCAAGCCGCGCCGGCAGGAACGCCCAGGTGCCGGGGCCGGAGGCATCCTTGCGCACGGCCGAGCCGGACGAATAGACCATCGCGTCGGGCAAGGGCGCGTAGGTCGCGGTGAAGGTGACGCGGCGGAATTCGTCGCGTGCGGGATCGAGCGCGGCCCACTGCGCGGGCGAAGGCAGCGCGACGGGCGCCTGCGCGAGGCGCTCGGTAAGGGCCGCGACCAGCTCGTGCTTCGCGGTACGGCGCTGCAGCTGCCAGACGCCGAGCGCCACGAAGACGGCGGTCAGGAAAAGCGTGAACAGCGCGAAGCCGGCCACGCGAGGCTTGCGCGCGGTTGAGTTCATTTCGCGCGGTCGATCAGCCGGCCCGGCGCCGCCTTGTGATGGTATTGCAGCGCGATCAGCAGGGCCTTCATGGAGCGCAGCGGCAACAGCGTGGTGGCGAGGATCAGCGGCAGCCAGAGCACCGCATGCAGCCAGAACGGCGGCTGGTATTTGACCTCGACGACCAGCGCGCAGCCGACGACGATCGCGCCCGCCAGCATGATGATGAAGATCGCCGGACCGTCGCCGGCATCGATGAAGGCATAGTCGAGCCCGCAGCGGTCGCAAGCGGGAGCGAGCGTGAGGAAGCCCGCATAGAGCTTGCCCTGGCCGCAGCGCGGACATTTGCAGGCAAGCCCGCGCAGCGCGCTTTGCAGGACGGTGGTTTCGGGCTCCGAGGGGCCGGCAGTGTCGTTCATGATGGCAGACTCTATCACAGTTCCGCCGAAACCTGCGGCGGGGCGGAAAGAGAAAGGGCGGCCCTGCGGCCGCCCTTTCCCATCAATCCATTGCGGCTCAGTGCGCGCCGTGAGCCATGGCCTCGGCACCGTGTCCCCAGACATAGATGCAGAGGAACAGGAACAGCCAGACCACGTCGACGAAGTGCCAGTACCAGGCGGCGAACTCGAAGCCGAGGTGCTGCTTCGGCGTGAAGTGGCCGGCATAGGCGCGGAACAGGCAGACCAGCAGGAAGATGGTGCCGACCAGCACGTGGAAACCGTGGAAGCCGGTCGCCATGAAGAAGGTCGCGCCATAGACGTTGCCGGCGAAGGAGAACGCTGCGTGGCTGTACTCATAGGCCTGCACGCAGGTGAAGAGCGCGCCGAGCACGACGGTGAGGATCAGGCCGTATTTGAGACCCTGGCGATCGTTCTCGAGCAGCGCATGGTGCGCCCAGGTCACGGTGGTGCCCGACGTCAGCAGGATCAGCGTGTTCAGGAGCGGCAGGTGCCAGGGATCGAAGGTCTCGATGCCCTTCGGCGGCCAGGTGCCGGGGACCGCGCAGGCGCCGGCCTGGGTGCCGAGGCCGCAGCCGAACACGGCGTCGCGCGTGGCGTGGACGGCGTCGGCCGGAAACAGCGCGGCGTTGAAATAGGCCCAGAACCAGGCCACGAAGAACATCACCTCGGAGGCGATGAACAGGATCATGCCGTAGCGGTGATGCAGCTGCACGACGCGGGTGTGGTCGCCCTTGTACTGGGCTTCCTTGATCACGTCGCCCCACCAGCTCGCCATGGTGTAGAGCACACCGACGGTGCCGACACCGAACACGATCGGTGCCGCCGAGAACATGTGATGCATCCAGGCGATCGCGCCGACCGCCATGATGAAGGCCGAGAGCGAACCGACGGCCGGCCAGGGAGAGGGATCGACCAGGTGATAGTCGTGTTGCTTGCCTTGAGCCGTAGCCATTTCCGTCTCTCTCCTCAATCCCGTGCCTATCAGGCACTTATCCCCTTGTTTCCAACCTGCCGCGCCCAAAGCCCGGCGATCAGAGATTTCCCTTGCGTTTGTCGTTCTCGCCGGATGCGAGCGGCTTCACCACCGGATCCTTCACCGGATAGAACGTGTAGGACAGCGTGATCGTGTTCAGCCCGTCGTTCTCGTGGTCGTCGGCAATCGACGGATCGACGTAGAACACGACCGGCATCTCGCGCTTCTCGCCGGGCGCCATGGTCTGCTCGGTGAAGCAGAAGCAGTTGATCTTCTGGAAGTAGGAGCCGACCGTCAGCGGCGCGACATTGTAGGCGGCCTGGCCTGCGGTGGTCCGCGCGGCCTGGTTGGTCACGGTGTAGAACACGGTCACGACCTGGCCGATATTGACCTCGATCTCGCTCTGCTCCGGCTCGAACTTCCAGGGCAAACCCGGCGCGACGTTGGAATCGAAGCGCACCGCGATCTTCCGCGCGATCGGACCGGTGGCGGGCGCCGAGGTCGCGACCTGGGTGGTGCCGTTGAAGCCGGTGGCGCGGCAGAACCAGTTGTAGAACGGCACCGCCGCGTAGGAGGCACCGACCATCAGCGCCACCACGGCGCCGCAGATCGAGGCGACCACCACATCACGCCCCAGCCCGCGGCCCTTGGCGGCATTGGCCGGCTTGGCGCTGACATCCTGCGATATGGTCGGCTCGTGATCCATGTTTCCTACATCGGCCGGACTAGCACCGCCGGTCCCTTGACCATGGTGACGGCGAAGAACAGAACGACGAGCACACCGAGCGCAAGCGCGATCGCAATCGAACGCTGGCGACGGCTCTTCTTCTGCGCCTCGGTGAGGACGATTCCATCTGGCTCGGGTTTGTCGGCCATTGCTGCGATCATGCGCCCCCAACCATCGGAGCAAGCGCCCGGAACACGACCTCGGCCAGCAGGGTCGCGAACAGCGCAAACAGATACAGGATCGAGAAGGCGAACAATTTGCGGGTCGCGCGCAGCGACTGGCTGCGCTCGCGGCGCAGATAGACGTTGATCGCGAGCACCAGCATTCCGGCGCCGAGGATCAGCGAGACCACGCCATAGACGGCATCGAAATAGCCGAGCGCCCAGGGCGCGGCGGCGACCGCGATCAGCACGATGGTGTAGAGCAGGATCTGCAGACGCGTCGCGTCGGGACCGGCGACGTTGGGCAGCATCGGAATGCCGGCGCGCGCATAGTCGTCGGAGCGGAACAGCGCCAGCGCCCAGAAATGCGGCGGCGTCCAGAAGAAGATGATGGCGAACAACAGCAGCGGCTCGACGTCGACCGTGCCGGTGACCGCGGCCCAGGCCACCACCGGCGGCAGCGCGCCGGCGGCGCCGCCGATCACGATGTTCTGCGTGGTCCAGCGCTTCAGGCCCATCGTGTAGATCACGACGTAGAAGAAGATGGTGAAGGCGAGCAGCGCGCCCGCGATCCAGTTGACGAGGATGCCCAGCGTCATCACCGAGAAGAAGGACAGCGTCAGGCCGAACGCCATCGCTTCGCCGCGGGTGATGCGGCCGCGCGGGATCGGCCGGTTCGCCGTGCGCGACATCTTGGCGTCGATGTCGCCTTCCAGCGCCATGTTGAGTGCGCCGGAGGCACCGGCACCGACGGCGATGCAGAGCAGCGAGGTGATCGCCAGCACCCAGTGGAAATGCCCGGGCGCCATCGCCATGCCGACCAGCGCGGTGAAGATCACCAGCGACATCACCCGCGGCTTGAGGAGCGCGAGATAATCGCCAACCTCCGCTTCGGAGATGCGGGGATTGATGTCGATGGCGTTCTGGTCGAGGACGGACACTAGTTCAACTCGCTTCGTTATAGAGCCGCGGCGCCCATGGCGGGCGCCGCGGAAGATGGCTTACTGCACGCGGGGCAGCACTTCGAACTGATGGAACGGCGGCGGCGAGGGCAGCGTCCATTCCAACGTGGTCGCGCCCGCACCCCACGGATTGTTGCCCGCCGGGACCTTCTTCATGAAAGCGTCGAGCACGCAGTAGAGGAAGATCAGCACGCCGAAGCCGGAGATGTAGGAGCCGACCGACGACACCAGGTTCCAGCCCGCGAACGCGTCGGGATAGTCGACGTAGCGGCGCGGCATGCCCGACAGGCCGAGGAAGTGCTGCGGGAAGAACACGAGGTTCACGCCGATGAAGGTGACCCAGAAGTGCGCCTTCGCCAGCGTCTCGTTGTACATGTAGCCCGTCATCTTCGGGAACCAGTAGTACCAGCCGGCAAAGATGCCGAACACGGCGCCGAGCGACAGCACGTAGTGGAAGTGCGCGACGACATAATAGGTCTCCTGCAGCACGCGGTCGACGCCGGCGTTCGCCAGCACGACGCCGGTGACGCCGCCGACCGTGAACAGGAAGATGAAGCCCACCGCCCAGATCATCGGGGCGCGGAAGTCGATCGAGCCGCCCCACATCGTGGCGATCCACGAGAAGATCTTCACGCCGGTCGGGACCGCGATCACCATCGTGGCAGCAACGAAGTAGGCCTGCGTCGCCGAGGACATGCCGACCGTGTACATGTGGTGTGCCCACACCACGAAACCGATGCCGCCGATCGCGACCATGGCATAGGCCATGCCGAGATAGCCGAACACGGGCTTGCGCGAGAAGGTCGAGACGATCTGGCTGACCATTCCGAAGGCCGGCAGGATCAGGATGTACACCTCGGGGTGGCCGAAGAACCAGAACAGATGCTGGAACAGCACGGGGTCGCCGCCGCCGTCGGGCGCGAAGAACGTCGTGCCGAAATTGCGGTCGGTGAGCAGCATGGTGATCGCACCGGCGAGCACCGGCAGCGACAGCAGCAGCAGGAACACCGTCACCAGGATCGACCACACGAACAGCGGCATCTTGTGCAGGGTCATGCCCGGCGCGCGCATGTTGAAGATGGTGGTGATGAAGTTGATGGCACCGAGGATCGACGAGGCGCCCGCCAGATGCAGCGACAGGATCGCGAAGTCGACGGCCGGGCCCGGGTGACCGGAGCTCGACAGCGGCACGTACATGGTCCAGCCGGCGCCGACGCCGTTGGCACCGGGCTCGCCCTCGACGAAGGTCGACATCAGCAGCAGCGCGAAGGAGGCCGGCAGCAGCCAGAACGAGATGTTGTTCATGCGCGGGAAGGCCATGTCGGGCGCACCGATCATCAGCGGCACGAACCAGTTGCCGAAGCCGCCGATCATCGCCGGCATGACCATGAAGAAGATCATGATCAGACCGTGGGAGGTCACGAAGACGTTGTAGGTGTGCGTCTCGTGGAAGATCTGCACGCCCGGATACATCAGCTCGGCACGGATCGCGATCGACATCGCGGCACCGATGATGCCCGCGATGACCGCGAAGATCAGGTACATCGTGCCGATGTCCTTGTGGTTGGTCGAATAGACGTAGCGCCGCCATCCGGTCGGATGGGCGTGCTCGTGGTCATGTCCGTGGTCTTGCGCGTGATCGCCGTGTGCCGCTGCGCTGGTTGCCATTTTCAAATCCTGCCTTGCGTCCCAATCGGACCTTTGGAGGTCCCGCCCTTTATTTCGCTTTCGATCCCCTCGAGCCTGGACCCGGCGCTTACTGCGTCGGGCCGGCCGCGGAGGCGTAGGTGCTGGTGCCGCCGCTCGCAAACTTCTTCTTCGCCGTCTCGACCCAGGAGGCGAACTCCTTGTCCTCCACGACGCGAATCGCGATCGGCATGAAGGCGTGGTCCTTGCCGCAAAGCTCCGAACACTGGCCGTAGAACATGCCGGTCTTGGTGGCCTTGAACCAGGTCTCGTTCAGCCGCCCCGGAATGGCATCGATCTTGACGCCGAAAGCCGGCAGCGCGAAGGCGTGGATGACGTCGGCGCCCGTGACCTGGACGCGAATCACCTTGTTGACCGGCACCACCATCTCGTTGTCGACGCCGAGCAGACGGGGCTGCTTGTCCTGGGCCATCAGCGAGTCGAACTCGAACTTGCCGTTATCGGGATAGGCATACGACCAGTACCACTGCTTGCCCGTCGCCTTGATGGTCAGGTCCGCCTTCGGCACGTCGAGCTCCAGGAACAGCAGGCGGAACGACGGCACCGCGATGCCGACCAGGATCAGCACCGGAACCAGGGTCCACACCACCTCGATCAGCGTGTTGTGGGTCGTCCGCGACGGCACCGGATTGGCCTTCGCATTGAACTTGAGCACCACAACCACCAGCAGCGCCAGGACGAACAGCGTGATCAGGGTGATCAACACGAACAGGAAGTTGTGGAACCAGACGATGTTATCCATCACCGGCGAGGCGGACTGCTGGAGCGTCCACTCCCACGGCGCCGGCTGTCCAAGCTCGGCGAATGCCGAACCGCCCGTCGCCAGCGTCAGGCCAGCAACGGCCAATCCCAGCATATGCCGGCCTACCCGGCCCATCGACATCCTCATGCCGTCGCGCTCCCCTTACGAAATCACCCCAAGTGCACTCCCCTATTTCTGGGGAACGCTTATTCGATTCGTCCGTCTGACAAACCGCCGCTCAAGAATACCTCTAAGAGGAATTGGGGCCAGATCGCTAGAACGCCGAAATCAAGCCTCTCAAACCATAATTCTTGATCTATCGCAATGCAGTCTTGAGGCCCGTCTGTCAGCGATCACCCGCAAGATATTTCCCAGTAAGATCAGACAAAAATACCGTTTCCCGGGATGGCGCGGCTTGACAGCGGAATTGCCCGCTGTAGGCACTTGCGAACGGCCGCACAGGAACCTGATTCGTGCCGGCGGCGGCGGCCACGGCGGCGCGGAATTTGCTTGGGAATTGCCTTCAAGACGCCGTCATTTCCGTATCAGTCCACCCGCGCAAGCGACCCAAGCGAGCAGAGGGACCGACCCCGATGGGGCTTTCGAGATGCATGGCAAGGCTGGCTCAGAGGCAGGCTAACGGCCTCACGGCGCTTGCGGCCCTGCTGGCTGCGGCCGTCCTCCTGGCCCTCCCGGGCCTTGCCCATGCGCAGGGCGCGGTGCGCTCCGTCCATGGCGACTGGCAGATTCGCTGCGACACCCCGCCCGGCGCCCAGACCGAGCAATGCGCCCTGATCCAGAGCGTGGTGGCCGAAGACCGGTCCAATGCCGGCCTGACCGTGATCGTGCTCAAGACCGCCGACCAGAAGAGCCGCCTGATGCGGGTCGTCGCCCCGCTCGGCGTCCTCTTGCCCTCCGGCCTCGGCCTCAAGCTCGACAACCAGGACGTCGGCCGCGCCGGCTTCGTCCGTTGCCTGCCCAATGGCTGCGTCGCCGAGGTCGTCATGGACGACAAGCTGCTCGGCCAGCTCCGCAGCGCCAAGACCGCCACCTTCATCATCTTCGAGACGCCGGAAGAAGGCATCGGCTTCCCGCTCAGCCTGAACGGGCTCGGCGAAGGCTACGACAAGCTGCCGTAAGCTTGGCCGCTGCAATCCTATTGTTTCCGTAATGTGAGGCTTCGCGCCCTCGCGGAACCGGGCCGAAACCATTATCTTGCCCCCATCCCCCGATAATGGACGGACACATGACCAACCCTGCCACGACCTCCCTGCTCGACCGTGCCAATCTCGATCGCGACCAGGTTCGCAACGAGGTCGCGCGCGGGCTCGCCGGCGCCGACGACGGCGAATTGTTCCTGGAATACAGCCAGACCGAAGCGCTGATGTTCGACAATGGGCGGCTGAAGCAGGCGACCTACGACACCTCGCAGGGTTTTGGCCTGCGCGCCGTCAAGGACGACGCGGTCGGCTACGCCCATTCCTCCGACGTGTCGCTGCCCGCGCTGATTCGCGCCGCCGACGCGGTCGCGGCCGTCCGCGGCGGCTACTCCGGCAGCTTTGCCGCCCCGCCGGCGCATACCAACGTGCGGCTTTACAGCGACGACAACCCGCTCGATGCCCCCGGCTTCGAGACCAAGGTCAAGCTGCTGGCCGAGATCGACGCCTACTTACGCGACAAGGACCCGCGGGTGCGGCAGGTCAGCGTCAGCCTGGGTGCGACCTGGCAGGTCGTCGAGATCCTGCGGCCCGACGGAGAGAGCTATCGCGATATCCGTCCGCTGGTGCGCGTCAACGTCTCCGTCGTCGCCGGACAGGGCGACCGCCAGGAGAGCGGCAGCAAGGGCTATGGCGGCCGCGCCGGCTATGCCGAATTCATCGAGAGCAAGAACTGGCGCGACGCCGCCGACGGCGCGCTGCGCGAGGCTCTGGTCAATCTCGAATCGATCCCCGCCCCCGCCGGCGAGATGGACGTCGTGCTCGGCGCCGGCTGGCCTGGCGTGATGCTGCATGAAGCGGTCGGCCACGGCCTCGAAGGCGACTTCAACCGCAAGAAGACCTCCGCCTTCGCCGGCCTGATGGGCCAGCAGGTCGCGGCCAAGGGCGTCACCGTGGTCGACGACGGCACCATTGCCTCGCGCCGCGGCTCGCTGTCGATCGACGACGAGGGCACGCCGACCAACCGCACCGTGCTGATCGAGGACGGCATCCTGGTCGGCTACATGCAGGACCGCCAGAACGCGCGCCTGATGAACATGAAGCCGACCGGCAACGGCCGCCGCCAGGGCTACGCCCATGTGCCGATGCCGCGCATGACCAATACCTACATGCTCGCGGGCGACCGCGATCCGGCCGAGATCCTCGCCTCCGTGAAGAACGGCGTGTTCGCCGCGAATTTCGGCGGCGGCCAGGTCGACATCACCTCGGGCAAGTACGTGTTCCAGTGCACCGAGGCCTACAAGATCGAGAACGGCAAGATCGGCGCGCCACTGAAGGGCGCCATGCTGATCGGCAACGGGCCGACCGACCTGCATCGCATCCGCATGATCGGCAACGACCTTGCGCTCGATACCGGCATCGGCACCTGCGGCAAGAACGGCCAGGGCGTGCCTGTCGGCGTCGGCCAGCCGTCGCTTCTGATGGAACGCATTACGGTGGGTGGAACGGGCGCATGAGCGTTGAAGACAAAGTGACTGCGCCCGCCAAGCGCAAAAGCAGCGGCTGGGGCGGACAGATCGTTCAGCTCGCCGGCATCGTGGCCGCCGTGTTCATTGCCAAGGGCGCGCTCGCCGAGCCGTTCTACGTGCCGTCGGGCTCGATGGAGCCGACGCTGCTGATCGGCGATGCCCTGCTCGCCTCGAAATTCCCCTACGGCTACGGCACCTCGTCGCTGCCGATCCAGATCAACCTGCCCGAAAGCGGCCGCGTCTTCGCCGAAACGCCGAAGGAAGGCGACGTCGTCGTGTTCCGCTGGCCCGGCGATCGCTCGCAAGCCTGGGTCAAGCGCGTCGTCGGCCTGCCCGGCGACCGCATCCAGATGCGCCAGGGCCAGCTCTTCGTGAACGACCGTCCCGCCGAGTTGAAGCCCGATGGCATCGGCCAGGCCGAGGACGACAACGGCGGCAGAGAGCCCGCCTATCGCTATATCGAGACGCTGCCGAACGGCGTCTCGCATCTGATCTTCAAGATGCGCGACAACGGCCCGCTCGACAACACGCCGGAGGTGACGGTGCCGCCCGGCCACCTCTTCGTGCTCGGCGATAACAGAGACAACTCCGCCGACAGCCGCGTACCCTTGCGATCCGGCGGCGTCGGCATGCTGCCGATCGACAATCTGATCGGACGCGCGGATGCCGTGGTTGGCTCTTGGGATCTCGGCATGCGCAGCCAGCCTGTGTACACTTGGCTGTCCGGCTTCCGGCTCGCGCGGTTCTTCACCGCCGTGCACTGACGGGATCGTAGACCGCAGGGTGGGCAAAGGCGTTCTTACGCCGTGCCCACCATGTTTCGACGATGACGAAAGAAGACGTGGGCACGCCGCTCCGCGTCTTTGCCCACCCTACGATTTCCGATGACCCGCGACGAATTCCTCGCATCGGCGCTCCGTAATCCGATCAACGCCGCGATCGTCGACGAGCTCCGTCGCCTCGCGCTGCCGGATCCGTGGCTGGTCGCCGGTTGCCTGGTGCAGACGGTGTGGAACGTGCTCACGGACCGCGCCGTCGATCACGGCATCGCCGACTACGACGTGTTCTATTTCGATTCCGATACGTCGTGGGAGGCGGAGGATTCGGTGATCCGCGAGTTGCATGCGCGGCTGGCGCATCTCGGCGCCAAGGTCGAGATCCGCAACCAGGCGCGCGTACATCTGTGGTACCCGGGCAAGCACGGCCTTCCCTATCCGCCGTTGACGCGCTCGACCGACGGCATCGACCGCTTCCTGACGGAGAACACCCAGCTCGGCATTCGACCCGCGGGCGGCGATTTCGACGTCTATGCGCCACACGGGTTCGGCGACGTCGCGAAGATGATCGTGCGGCCCAATCGCGCGCAGAATTTTTCAGCCGCAAATTACGCAGCGAAGGCCGCACGGTGGAAGGCGCTGTGGCCGGAGCTCACGGTGATCGCGGCGGAATGAGATCGCGTAGGATGGGCAAAGGTACGAAGCACCGTGCCCACGTTCTCTCCATTGCGGTGAGAGATGGTGGGCACGCTTCGCTTTGCCCACCCTGCGGGACCGCCCCAGTTACGGCACCCGGCCTATCGCACCACACCCGAGGTGAACCCCGGCTTGCGGCGCGGCGGCTTGATTTCCTTTTTCAGGTAGCAGCGCGCCTCGCGCCCGGTGTAGCCGGGGCGGGAATAGGTGAAGGCGCGGCACTTGTTGTCGGCGGTGCAGGCGGCCTTGCAGGCCTCGACGCTTTCACCGTCCTTGAGCTCGAAATTGCGCAAGTCGCCGCCGGGGCGGTCGATCGACGTCTCCACGCCCTCGACGCGCGGCTCGATCACGCCGGCGCCGCGGACGCCGGAGATGCAGCAATTGCCGGGCACGCGCGGCGGCACCGTGTTCTTGAGCCAGCACACCGCCGCGGCGCCGTCGATGTCGGGATAGCTGAAGCTCCAGGAGCGGCACTTGCGGTCGCGCTCGCACAAGAGCGCGCAATCCTCGGGGTCGCCCGAGGTCACCGGCTGGCTGAAATAATCGCCGCCGGGCCGGTCGAACGCCGTCTGGGCGCGCGCCGGCACGCCCGCGAACGCGAGCAACAGCAGCGCGGCGCATGCCACGAGGCTTGCCATGACGGCCCCATGCAGGCGGCCCTTCCCCATCGGAACAGCTTTCGAGTTATTGACGACGCTCGGGTTTTTCAGCCGGTCATTTGATCGCCGCAAACCTGTATGGGCGATGAACGGCTGAAGTCCTGGGCGTTGGCCTATCGGCGTAGAGCGTATTCGCGCGAAGTGGGTACCGGTGCGCGTAAAGACGCGTCAAAATAAGAATCTAGAGCCCCGTTCCGATTTATCGGAACGGAAATGGCTCTAGAACGCGTATTCCGCGTAGGCCGGTTCCACGGAGCCCTTCCAGGGGCCGTTGAACTTCTCGAGCATTTCCTCGGCCGGCGTCCGGCCGGAATCGATGATGCGGTCGAGCGGCTCGAGGTGGCGCGTCTCGTCGCGTCCAAGCTGGTCGATCCGGCCGCGGCGGCGCAGGCCCGCATGTGCCAGAACGAGGCATTCCTTGGCGATCTCGAACAGATAGCGATCCTTGATCCGCGCCTTGAAGCCGAAGCGCGGCACGTCGTCGCGCAGCGCCTGGCGCTCATGTGCGCTCCAGTGCTTCACCATGTCCCAGGCGGCATCGAGCGACACATCGTCATAGAGCAGCCCGGCCCAGAACGCCGACAGCGCCGGCAGACGGCCCCACGGGCCGCCGTCGGAGCCGCGCATCTCGAGATAGCGCTTCAGCCGCACTTCCGGGAAGATCGTGGAGAGATGGTTGGCCCAGTCCGACAGCGTCGGACGCTCGCCGGGCAGGTTGTTGTTGCGGCCGTCGAAGAAGGCACGGAACGAGGAGCCCGACACGTCGATGTAATCGTCGCCGCGCTTGACGAAGTACATGGGCACGTCGAGCGCGTAGTCGACATAGCGCTCGAAGCCCATGCCGTCCTCGAACGCCCAGGGCATCATGCCGGCGCGCGCATTGTCGGTGTCGCGCCAGATCTCGGAGCGGAACGAGAGGAAGCCGTTCGGCTTGCCTTCGGTGAACGGCGAGTTGGCGAACAGGGCCGTCGCAACCGGCTGCAGCGCGAGCGAGACGCGCAGCTTCTTGACCATGTCGGCTTCGGAGGAGAAGTCGAGATTGGTCTGCACCGTGCAGGTCCGGTACATCATGTCGAGGCCGTACTGGCCGACCTTCGGCATGTAATTGGTCATGATCTTGTAGCGGCCCTTGGGCATCACCGGGATGTCGGAGCGCGACCAGGACGGCGTCATGCCGAGGCCAAGGAAGCCGATGCCGAGCGGCGTTGCGATCTCGCGCACCTGGGCGAGATGCGCCATCAGCTCGCTCTGGGTCTGGTGCACGTTCTCGACCGGTGCGCCCGAAAGCTCGAACTGTCCGCCCGGCTCGAGCGAGATCGCGCCGCCGCCGGTGACGTCGTAGAGGCCGATGATGTTGCCCTTCTCCATGATCGGCTCCCAGCCGAGCAGGAGCTTCATGCCCTCGAGCAGCGCGCCGATGCCGCGCGCGCCCTCGTAGGGAACGGGGCGGTGGCCTTCGAGCGTGAACGGCGTCTTCTCGTGCTCGGTGCCCATGCGGAATTCGGACGGGTCCTTGCAGCCGGCCTCGAACCACGCGACGAGCTCGTCGCGCGATTGCAGCGGCGTCATATCGATCTGGTCTCGCGCCATATCAAACTCTAATCAAAAGCGCTTCGACCGAATGCGCGGGTGACAGGGATGGTCCGCGAACCCACCGGGCGCGCGGACGTGCTTGGGTGCCGTCGATCATCGCGACGGTGAAGTTTCGTTGACGCTGGCGACGGGCGGCAGTTTCATCTCGCCGCACGAGCAGCCCAGCCGGTCGAGCAGGCCGCTGAGTTTGACGGCGTCGGCATCGGATAGTTTCGAGCCGACATATTTCTCGATTGCGGCCGAATAGGCGCCCCACATCCGCTTCTGCAGCTCGCGGCCGGCTTCGGTGATCTCGACGAACTGACCGCGCTTGTCGATCTTGCATTCGCGCCGGGAAGCGAGCCCCTCGTCGACCAGGCGGTCGATCAGGCGCGAGGTGGAGTATTGCGGAATCAGCATCTGCCGCTCGAGCTCGACGGGCCGCAGCTCGCCGGACGGCGCGCGCGACAATTCGAGCAGGGCGTCGTACCATGCCAGCGGCGGGAACCCGGCCTTCTTCAAATCCTGCTCGACGCAGTCGAGCACGCGGCTCTGCACCCGCATCAGGCGGATCCAGGCGGAAGTGGCCTCGGTCGATGGTTTGCGTTTCATGGTCCCGCTCAAGCTCGTCGCCCGTCTCTTACCCCATTCGATGCAGCTGCATCAATCTTGACTATTGCATGCAGGTGCATGTAGGCGTTCTTTCGCCCGAGCCAAGCAACAAGAGGAGGAAATTCCATGAAACTCTATTACTCACCCGGCGCCTGCTCCCTGTCCCCCCATATCGCGCTCCTGGAAGCCGGCCTGCCCTACGAACTGGTCAAGGTCGATATCCGGGCCAAGAAGCTCGAAAATGGTGAGGATTATCTGAAGCTGAACCCCAAGGGCCAGGTCCCTGCGCTGGGCCTCGACAGCGGCGAGATCGTGACCGAAGGCCCGGTGATTGTCCAGATGATCGCCGATCAGGCCTCGGCCAAGGCGCTGGCGCCGGCCCACGGCAGCGCCGAGCGCTACAAACTGCTCGAATGGCTGAACTTCCTCACCTCCGAGGTGCACAAGAGCTTCGGCCCGCTGTTCGCCCCGGCCCTGAACGACGAGGCCAAGGCGTTCTTCAAGGACCGCGTCATGGGCAAGCTGAAATATATCGACAGCCAGCTCGCTGGCCGCGACTACCTGATGGGCAAGCAGTTCACGGTCGCCGACGGCTATCTCTTCACGATGCTGACCTGGGCCGACCGGATGAAGTTCGACTTTTCGGCCATGCCGCACCTTGCCGCCTACAAGGCCCGCGTCGCAGCGCGCCCGCAGGTGCAGGAGGCACTCAAGAAGGAAGGGCTCGCGCAGGCCGCCTGAGCGCTCGCAAGTCGTGAACGATCGAAAGGCCGGATTGAGGATCCGGCCTTTCTTCGTTGTGAACCAATCGATCGGCGGCGGCGTCGAAGGATCACCTTCCGCGAAACAGTTGCGCCATGAACATGATCGTCCTCATGACTGCCGCCGGCGCGCCACTCGCGATGCTCGGCCTGTCGACGCCGGTCACGCCGCAGCGCAGCTGCATCGTCATGGTCCATCCGCAGATCACCTCGACAGTTTTCGAAAGCAAGGAAGGGAAGATCGTCTTTCCGGACCGGCCGACCGAATATCCGTGCAGCTACGCCAGGACGAAGGGCGGAGCGGACATCGCCTTCACCAACCAGAACGGCTGGCGTTTCGAGGTCCGCATCGGCCGCAGCGATGAAGGCACCTGGAAAGCCAGCCTGGCCGACGACGCGGTCTCGGGCCGCGCGTTCTCGCCGTTCGGCGAGCAGAAATAAGCGAGCCGGATCGCCGATCCCGCCGCCATATTTGCTGCAGCACAGCAAAGGCGCGAGCCCCGTTTGCGCCGGATCATCGTACCTTGATTAGACTTATGAACTACTGTTCGCCAAGATTAAGTGGTGCTGTCTTGTCAGCACCCGCGAAGCGGGCGAGTTTAGCACTATTGATTGAAGATTATTTGCACGCTCATTGAGGTTGAAGTTGACGATTGCCATCGTCCTGATCGTTGCAAGCGCTCTGGTAGGAGTAGCGACAGGTCGCTTTTTCAGGATCTGGGCGCTGGTCGTCTTTTCGCCTGTGATCGCGATCGTCGCGGCGATCGTTCTGCGCGCTTACGATTTCGGGATGGTGGGGGGCGTGACCGTCGTCGCCATCTGCCTTGCCGCTTCGCAGCTCGCCTACCTCGCGGCGTCGTACCTGCTGCACGCGCGCGCGGTCTCACCCCATGACGAAGTCGACGGCAACCCAGGCGAGATAGGCCAGCAAAAAGTCCGCCGCCAGCACAAGTAGCACCAGCGCGGCCCAGAGCGCCGGACCCTTGCGGCGCAGGCGCGCCGGCTTCTGTTGCGAATGGAGTCGGCCCGTTGCGGACGCAACGGCATGTCTTGCGGTGAGATCGCGATCGAGCGCGGTCTTCCGCAGCACCAAGGAGTTCATCAAGGACAACTTTCTTTTCGTCTTCGGCCTGCCGACGGGATCGGCAAGTGTCCCAACGCGATTCGTGACCCTGACCCGCAGCAAGACTAGTGCCAGGGCTGAGCAAAAGAACGGCGCCGCTTTGACGCGCCTATGACAATTGCGCGACGCCGCTGCAGCGGGACTCTCGCACGGTTCCTACGCGGATTCTGTGATCGGTTCCACAACCTGGAACAAATCTGACACAACCGTGATGACACCCGCAAAAAGCAAAAAGGCCGGATCGATGATCCGGCCTTTCGTTTCGATGCGTCGCCAAGCAATCAGGCAGCTGCCGCCTTCTTCGGCGCGAATCGGCCGTAGAAGGTCTCGCCCTTCGCGGCCATCTCCACCAGCAGCTTCGGCGGCGTGAAGCGCGAGCCGTACTTCGCTTCCAGCTTGTGGCAGAGCTCGACGAACTTCTTCGTGCCCATGAAGTCGATGTAGGACAGCGTGCCTCCAGTGAACGGCGCGAAGCCGAAGCCGAGGATCGAGCCGACATCCGCCTCGCGCGGATCGGTGATGACGTGGTCCTCGACCGTGCGCGCGGCTTCCACCGCCTGCACCACCAGGAAGCGCTGCTTCAGTTCCTCGATGTCGAGTGTGTCGGGGTCGAGCTGCTTGGGCTGCAGCGCCGAGAGGCCCGGCCACAGGCTCTTCGAGCCCTTGCCCTTCTCGGGATAGTCGTAGAAGCCCTTGCTGTTCTTGCGGCCGAGCCGGCCCTGCTTCTCGACCATCTCCACCATCAGCTTCTTCTGATCGGGGTTGATGGCGTTGGGGCCGAGATCGGCTTCGGTGGCCTTCATGATCTTGAGGCCGAGGTCGAGCGCGACTTCGTCCGACAGCGAGAGCGGGCCGACCGGCATGCCGGCCATCTTGGCGCAGTTCTCGATCATCGCCGGCGGCACGCCCTCGAGGAACATCTCATTGCCCTCGGCGACGTAGCGGCCGACGCAGCGGTTGGCGAAGAAGCCGCGGCTATCATTGACCACGATCGGCGTCTTGCCGATCTGACGGACATAGTCGAGCGCGGTCGCGAGCGCGACATCGCCGGTGTTCTTGCCGAGGATGATCTCGACCAGCATCATCTTCTCGACCGGCGAGAAGAAGTGAATGCCGACGAACTTGCCCTGGTCCTTGAAGCCCTCGGCCAGCGAGGTGATCGGCAGCGTCGAGGTGTTCGACGCGAAGATCACGTCCGGCTTCAGATATTCCTGCGCCTTGGCGAAGGTGTCCGCCTTGACCTTGCGGTCCTCGAACACGGCCTCGATGACGAGATCGACGTCCTTCAGCGCGGCATAGTCCGAGGTCGGCGTGATGCGCGCGAGCAACGCCTCGGCGTCCGCGGGCTTGGCACGGCCCTTCTTGATCTGGTCCTCGATCACCTTCTGCGCATGCGCCTTGCCCTTGTCGGCGCTCTCCTGATCGCGGTCGATCAGGACGACGTCGAGGCCGGCGCGGGCCGAGACGTAGCCGACGCTCGCGCCCATGAAGCCGGCGCCGATCACGGCGATCTTCTTCACCTTGGTCGCGGGCACGTCCTTCGGACGGCGCGCGCCCTTGTTGAGCTCCTGCATCGACAGGAACAGGCTGCGGATCATCGCAGCCGCTTCCTTCGAGCGGAGCACCGAGGTGAAGTAACGCGACTCGACGCGGAGCGCCGCGTCGATCGGCAGCTGCAGCCCCTCATAGACGCAGCTCATGATCGCGCGCGCGGCCGGATAGTTGTCGTAAGTCTCGCGGCGATAGATCGCGTTGCCGGCCGGGAACATCATCATGCCGGCCTTGGAGAACACCGGGCCGCCGGGCAGCTTGAAGCCCTTCTCGTCCCAGGGCGCGACGGCCTTGCCGCCGCCCTTGATCCAGTCCTTCGCCGCCTTGACGAGGTCGGCTGCGGGAACGATGGCGTGAATCAAATTCAGCGCCTTCGCCTTCTCGACCGTGACAGGATCGCCCTTGAGCAGGATCGTCATCGCATCCTGCGGCGGCACCAGGCGCGGCACGCGCTGCGTGCCGCCGGCGCCGGGGAACAGGCCGACCTTGACCTCGGGCAGGCCGAGGCGGGTCTTGGGATTCTCCGCGGCGACGCGGTAGTGGCAGCACAGCGTGATCTCGAAGCCGCCGCCGAGCGCGAGGCCGTTGATCGCAGCCGCCCACGGCTTGCCTGAGGTTTCGATCGAGCGCAGCACCTGCGAGAAGCGGCGGCTCTGGTCGAACAGCATCTGGTTCGCGGCGGTCTCGCCCTGCTCCTTGAAGACCTTGGCGTAGGCCTGGTTCATGCCCTCGAGCATGGAGAGGTCGGCCCCGGCGCAGAACGCCTCTTTGGCCGAGGTGATGACGACGCCCTTCACGGCGGCATCGGCCGTGGTCGCCTTGACGATCGCGTCGAGCTCGCTGGTCGAGGTCTCGTCGAGCACGTTCATCGAACGGCCCGGGATGTCCCAGGTCACGAGCGCGATGCCGTCGGAATCGGTCTCAACCCTGAAGTTCTTGTACGACATGTTGGTTGCTCCCTACCCTTAGACGCGCTCGATGATGGTCGCGGTGCCCATGCCGCCGCCGATGCACAGCGTGACGAGAGCCGTGGACTTGTTGGTGCGCTCGAGCTCGTCGAGCACGGTGCCGAGGATCATCGCACCGGTCGCGCCAAGCGGATGGCCGAGCGCGATGGCGCCGCCATTGACGTTGATCTTGGCATTGTCGATGTCGAAGGCCTGGATGTAGCGCAGCACGACCGAGGCGAAGGCCTCGTTGAGCTCGAACAGATCGATGTCCGACTTCTTCATGCCCGAGCGCGCGAACAGCTTTTCGGTGACGTCGACCGGACCGGTCAGCATCATCGCCGGCTCGGAGCCGACATTGGCGAACGCGCGGATTTTTGCGCGCGGCTTGAGGCCGTACTTGCTGCCCGCTTCCTTGCTGCCGAGCAGCACGGCGCCGGCGCCGTCGACGATGCCCGAGGAGTTACCGGCGTGGTGCACGTAATTGACGCGCTCGATCTCCGGATGCGACTGGATCGCGACGCCGTCGAAGCCGCCCATCTGCGCCATCATCGTGAACGACGGCTGCAGCTGCGCCAGCGACTGCATCGTCGTCGAGGGACGCATGTGCTCGTCCTTGGCGAGGATGGTGAGGCCGTTGATGTCCTTCACCGGCACGATCGACCTGTCGAAGCGGCCTTCCTCCCAGGACTTCGCCGCGCGTTGCTGGCTCTGCACCGCATAAGCGTCGACGTCGTCGCGGGAGAAGCCGTACTTGGTGGCGATCAGGTCGGCCGAGACGCCCTGCGGCATGAAGTAGGCCGGCACGGCCATCGAGGGATCCATCGGCCAGGCGCCGCCGGAGGCGCCGATGCCGACGCGGCTCATCGATTCGGCACCGCCGCCGATCACCAGCTCATGCTGGCCGCTCATCACCTGCGCGGCGGCGAAGTTCACGGCATCGAGGCCGGAGGCGCAGAAGCGGCTGATCTGCACGCCGGGGACGGCTTCGCCGAGGCCCGCCTTCAGCGCGGCGAAACGCGCGATGTCGGAGCCGGCTTCGCCGACCGGATCGACCACGCCGAGCACGACGTCGTCGACCGAATCTTCCGGAAGGTTGTTGCGGTCCTTCAGCGCCTTCAGCGGCACCGTGGCGAGCGCCAGCGCGGTGACTTCGTGCAGCGCGCCGTCGGCCTTGCCGCGGCCGCGGGGAGTGCGGACGTGATCGTAGATATAGGCATCTGCCATGGGGAGCCTCCTGATTGCAGTTATTGTCGCGGCGACCGCTGCGCGGTCGCGATCTCTGGCGAAGCGGAAGGCCTCAGAAAGCTTCCGCCGGCAATTCCATGATGGTGGCGCAGCCGGACTGGATGCGCGCGAGATTGGCCGCCGTCTCCGGCAGCATCCGCTCCATGAAGAAGCGGCCGGTGACGAGCTTGGTCGAGAGATAGGGCGTCGCCCCGCTCTCGGCAATCTTGGCGTTCGTCACCTTGGCCATCTTCGCCCACATGTATCCGAGCGCGACGAAGCCGAAGAGATGCAGGTAATCGGTCGCGGCGGCGCCGGCATTATCAGGCTTCATCATCGCGTTCTGCATCAGCCAGGTCGTGGCCTGCTGGAGATGACCGAGCGAGGCCGAGAGCGGGGTGATGAAGGGCTTCATCGCCTCGTCGCCGCCGTTCTCCTTGGCGAAGGCCATGACCTCGCCGAAGAAGGCCATGATGGCGCGACCGCCGTCGCGCGGCAGCTTGCGGCCGACGAGATCGAGCGCCTGGATGCCGTTGGCGCCTTCATAGATCATGGCGATGCGCGCATCGCGCACGAACTGCTCCATGCCCTGCTCGGCGATGTAGCCGTGGCCGCCATACATCTGCTGCGCCTGCACCGCGTTGGCGAAGCCGTAGTCGGTAAGGAAGCCCTTCAGCACCGGCGTCATCAGGCCCATGTGGTCGTCGGCGGCCTGGCGGTCCTTCGGGTCTTCGGAGCGATGGGCGACGTCGCTCTTCAGCGCGGTCCACATCACGAAGGCGCGCGCGGCTTCGTTGAAGGCGCGGATCGAGAGCAGCGTGCGGCGCACGTCGGGATGCACGATGATCGGGTCGGCCGCCTTGTCCGGCGCCTTCACGCCGGTGAGCGCGCGGCCCTGGATGCGCTCGCGGGCATAGGCGACGGCGTTCTGATAGGCGACCTCGGACTGCGCGAGCCCCTGAACGGCGACGCCGAGGCGGGCTTCGTTCATCATCACGAACATGCCCTGCATGCCCTTGTTCTCTTCGCCGATCAGCCAGCCGGTGGCGCTGTCGTAGTTCATCACGCAGGTCGAATTGCCGTGGATGCCCATCTTGTGCTCGATCGAGCCGCAGACAACGCCGTTACGGGCGCCAACCGAACCGTCAGCGTTCACCAGGAATTTCGGCACCACGAACAGCGACACGCCCTTGATGCCGGCCGGCGCGCCCTCGATGCGGGCGAGCACGAGGTGGATGATGTTGTCGGCAAGATCATGCTCGCCGGCCGAGATGAAGATCTTGGTGCCGGTGATCTTGAAGCTTCCGTCGGGCTGGCGCACCGCCTTGGTGCGGAGCATGCCGAGGTCGGTGCCGCAATGCGGCTCGGTCAGGTTCATGGTGCCGGTCCACTCGCCGGCGATCATCTTCGGAACGTAGGTCTTCTTCTGATCCGGCGTGCCGTGCACCAGCAGCGCGGCGGTCGCGCCCATGGTGAGGCCGCCATACATCGAGAACGCCATGTTGGCGGAGATCTGGAATTCGTTGACCGCCTGCGACAGCGTCACCGGCAGGCCCTGGCCGCCGAACTCCTGCGGCGCGGAGAGACCGAGCCAGCCGCCTTCGGCGACCTGCTTGAACGCGTCCTTGAATCCCTTCGGCGTGGTGACGCTGCCGTCGTCGGCGCGCTTGCAGCCTTCGAGATCACCGACGCGGTTCAGCGGCTGCAGCACCTCTTCGGCGAGCTTGGCGGCTTCGCCCAGGATCGCCTCGCGCACGTCGCTCGACGCATCGGAGAAGCCGGCGAGGTTGTCGTAGCGATCGATCTGGAAGACGTCGTTGAGCAGGAAGTTCACGTCTTCGACGGGGGCTTTGTAGATCGGCATGGCGTTCTCCCGGCAGGGCCTTCTAAGGGATGATGTTGGGCTTATGATTGGGCGGCGGCAAGCTGCTCCGCCATCAGGCGGTGCAGCATGTTGATCGCCTTGAGGGGACGCACCATCACCTTGAAATGGGTGATGCGTCCCTCGGTATCGAAGCTGATGATGTCGACGCCGTTGATCTCGATGCCGTCGATCACGTTCTTGAATTCGAGCACGGCGCCATCGGCGCTCTTCCACTCGCCGACATAGGTGAAGCCGGGGCCGCCGAGCACCTTCTCGGCGCTGGAGAGGTATTTGAAGGTGATGTCGCGGCCGCGCTGGGGCGAATGCACCACGGGGCTTTCGAACACGGCGTCGGGGTGGAGCAGGTCCCAGAGCGCTGCGCGGTCATGAGACTTCATGTAGGCGTACCAGGAATCGAGGCCGGTCATTCTCGGGTGCCTCCCTAAAAGGGCTTTCCAGGAGCCTTGGCCAAAAATTGCGAAAACAACCCCATGCACAGTAGCGAGGAGGTTGATTCCATTGGATTTCGGGACGGACCTTCGGCCCCTCCCGCGAGCCGCCTCATATGCACATTGACGCATATGCGCCGATGCGCATAAAGTCAAGCAGATTGGTCAGAGTTCGAGAACAGGAGGCCGGTCATGGCACTGGGCGACGCAATCCTCGCATGCCTGACGGAACGTCCGATGACGGGCTACGAGCTCGCCAAGACGTTCGATTCCTCGATCGGCTTCTTCTGGAAGGCCGACCACCAGCAAATCTACCGCGAGCTCTCCAAGCTGCGCGACCGCGGCTACATCCAGGGTCGCGAGGTCGTGCAGACAGGCAAGCCCAACAAGCTGGTTTATACGCTTACGCCCGAAGGTAGAACAGCGCTGCGGCACTGGGCCGCGCGGCCAAGCACGCCGGCTTCGACCAAGGACGATTTGCTGGTCCGCCTCCATGCGCTCGACAGCATCGACATCGAGCCGCTGCGCACCGACCTGATGGCCCGCCTGGAGCACCATCGCGACCGCCACGCCAATTACGAGCGCATCCTGAAGAAGCGTTTTCCCGACGGCACGGCGGAAGGCCGGCTCGACCTCGGCAATCTGCTCCTGCTCCGCCTCGGGGCCCGTCACGAGCAGATGGTCGCCGACTTCTGCGAAGAGGCCCTCGACGCGCTGTCGTCGATGAGCGGCAAGGCCGCGGTGGTGCCGATCGAGGACGGGAAGCGGGAGAAGGGCTGAGAGCCACATCGTCATGGCCGGGCTCGACCCGGCCATCCACCACCTTGCTTGCGCGACCGAAGAACGTGGATGCCCGGGACAAGCCCGGGCATGACGGCTTATGCACGCCCCCAGGTTCCCCCCGCCCAACTTTAAGACACCGGGTCGGCGTTCCTTAACCCGTTATTTACCGTAACAGGAAAAAGTCGGTTTTCGAGGCAGACGACCCGCGCCAAATTCGATTGTCTTTGCAACCGGCACGCGTGGGAAGGCTGGAGGCGCCGGGTGGGGCGCCGGAGTCGGAACCGGACAGAGTCATGAATTCGCGCGTATCGTGGAGTGTTGACGGCATCGATCCATCCGTCAGGGAGCGGGCCGAAGCTGCTGCGCGTCGCGCTGGCATGTCACTCAACGATTGGCTGAACTCCACGCTCGGCGAGACTGCGCCGCCGAACTTTCGCGGACCTTACGATCAACGCCAGGATCAGCGTCCGCAGCAGATGCCGAGCCAGGCACCGAGCCAGGAGGCTCGCGAAGTCGCGGATATCCATCAGCGGCTCGATGCGATCACTCAGCAGATCGAACGGATTTCAAAGCCCGCTGCGCCGCGCCAGGATGTCTCGCGCGAGCAGGGCGTCGCGCGCCAGCTCAACGACGCGATCTCGCGGCTCGATGCGCGGCTGTCGCAGATCTCCCGCCCGCAACAGCCGCAGCAAGCACAAGCGCCGCGGCCGGCCCCTGCCCCGTCTCCCGTCGAAATGCGCCAGCGCCAGGCCGATGCGGTCGAACGCGCAGCCGCGCAGGTCTATCGCAGCTCACCACCCCTGAGCCCCGCCTCGTTCGACGTCGCGGTCGCCGAAATCACCGCGCGCCAGAGCGAGCTCGACGGCTTTACGCCCCGGCAGATGCCGCCACGCGCCGCGCCGCCGATTGCACCCGCAGCACCTTACGCACCCCCGATGGCGCCGCCTGCGCCGGCCTATGCCCCGCCGCCACCGCAGGCGGGGCCGGATTTCTCGGCGCTCGAGCGCCATCTGCTCAAGATCACGAGCCAGATCGAATCGCTGCAGCGGCCCGACCATACCGAGCAGGCGATCAACGCCTTCCGCAGCGAGCTCGCGGACATTCGCACCGCCATCACCGAGGCGATGCCGCGGCGTGCGATCGAATCGATCGAGAACGAGATTCGCTCGCTGCACCGGCGCATCGACGAGACCCGCTCCAACGGCACCGACGGCCAGGTACTGTCGGGGATCGAGCGCGCGCTCTCCGACATCAAGCAGGTGCTGCGCACGCTGACCCCGGCCGAGCAGCTCACCGGCTATGACGAGGCGATCCGCAATCTCGGCGCCAAGCTCGATTTGATCCTGCGCGCCAATGACGATCCCTCCACGGTGCGCCAGCTCGAAGGCGCGATCTCGGCGCTGCGCGGCATCGTCTCCAACGTCGCCTCCAACGAGGCACTGGGCCGGCTGTCCGAGGACGTGCAGCTGCTGTCGTCCAAGGTCGACCAGATCACCCGTTCGTCCGGCCACAGCGACAGCTTCGCGGTGCTGGAGCAGCGCATCGCCGCGCTCACCGCCGCGCTCGAAACCCGCGAACGGCCGCAAGCCACCGAGAGCACCGAGCATCTGGAAGCCGCGATCCGCGCGCTGTCGGACCGCTTCGACCGCATGCAGGTCGGCAACGATTCCGCCTCGACTTTCGCGCATCTCGAGCAGCGCGTCTCGTATCTGCTGGAGCGGATCGAGGCCGCCGCCGATCCGCGCAACGGCAATCTGAGCCGCGTCGAGGACGGCCTGCACGACATCCTCAGGCACCTGGAGCGCCAGCAGGCAACCTACTCGGCCCTTGCCGAGAGCCGCAACGCTGCGCCGCCCGCCGACACGGGCGTGGTCGATCTCGTCAAGCGCGAGCTCTCCGACATCCGCTTCAGCCAGGCCGAGACCAACCGCAGCACCCAGGACTCGCTGGACGCCGTCCACAGTGCGCTCGGCCATGTCGTCGACCGCCTCTCGATGATCGAGGGCGATCTGCGCGCCGTGCGCAGCGCGCCGCCGGCTCCTGCACCGCAGCCGATGCCGATGCCGATGGCAGCGGCCGCTCCGATGGAGTACGCGCCGGTCGCGCGCGAGCCGCGGCCGCAAGCTCCGCAGCAACAGCCGAAATACGATCCGAAGCCCGAGCTGCCCAATCCGGCCGCTGCGCAACAGCCGCAGCAGGCCGCCTTCGTCGCCGCGCCGCGCGAATTCCACGCGGCTGCACCCGCCGCACCGCCGCCGATGCCACCGGCCCCGCCGGCGCCGCAAGTCACAGCCCCCGTGCCGCCGCGCGCGATCAGCGAGATCCTGGAGCCGCATACGGCGCCCGCGCGCGCCGCGATCGCGCCGGACCTGCCGCCGGATCATCCGCTCGAGCCGGGCACACGGCCCGGCGGCCGCGCCGCCACGCCGTCGGAACGCATCGCCGCCTCCGAGAGCGCGATCAGCGAAATTCCCGCAGCTCCAAAGGAGCCGGTGTCGTCGTCGAGCTTCATCGCCGCCGCACGCCGCGCGGCGCAAGCCGCCGCCGCGCAGCCACCGGAAAAGCCCGCCCGCGGCGCCAAGGCAGCCATTGCCCGCGCCAAGGACAAGGGCCAGGAAGGCGCCTCGACCATCACCTCGAAAATCCGCTCGCTGCTGGTCGGCGCGAGCGTGGTCGTGATCGTGCTCGGCGCCTTCAAGATGGCGATGAACCTGCTCGATGGCGGCAGCGCGCCGCCGGCACCGCAGGCGATGCAAACCGTTCCGAGCGAGCCGGTATTGCCCGCCCCGCCACCGCCGGTGGAGAGCAAGCCGTCCGCGCCCGAGCAGATCACGCCGTCGATGACCTCGCCGACGCCGATCGGGCGGCAGTCCCAGAACAATGCCGCACCGGCGCTGCCCGCCAACACGGGCAACTCGGCCTCGGTCGAAATCCCGCAGGCGCCTGCGACGGCAGTGCCGCCTGCTGCCAGCAGCGACGTCACCGGCGCGCTGTCGGGCACCAGCCGCGGCAGACTGGGCCTCGTCCAGGTGCCGCCGAGCGAGAAGCTGCCCGATGCCATCGGCGGCCCCGCCCTGCGCACCGCCGCGATGAAGGGCGATGCGACTGCGGCCTACGAGATTGGCGTGCGCTTTGCGGAAGGCAAGGGCGTCGCCAACAACTACGACGAAGCGGCGAAGTGGTACGACCGCGCGGCGCAGGCCGGCGTGGTGCCCGCGACCTTCCGCCTCGGCACGCTCTATGAAAAGGGCCTCGGCGTGAAAAAGGACGCCGACATCGCGCGTCGCTACTACACCCAGGCCGCCGAGCGCGGCAATGCCAAGGCGATGCACAATCTCGCGGTGCTCGATGCCGACGGCGGCGGACGCGGCGCCAATTACAAGAGCGCGGCGCAGTGGTTCCGGAAGGCCGCCGATCGCGGCGTCGCCGACAGCCAGTTCAACCTCGGCATCCTCTATGCCCGCGGCATCGGCGTCGAACAGAACCTCGCCGAATCCTACAAATGGTTCAGCCTCGCAGCCGCCCAGGGCGATGCGGACGCTGCCGGCAAGCGTGACGACGTCGCCAAGCGCCTCGACCCGCAATCGCTGGCCGCCGCCAAGCTCGCGATCCAGACCTTCAGCGCCGAGCCGCAGCCCGACGATGCCGTCAACGTCTCCGCCCCGAACGGCGGCTGGGACAGCGCTCCACAGGCGAACGCCAAGCCCGCGCCGAAGGCGGTAGCAAGCAAGAAGTCGGCGTCGGCGGCGCGTTAAGAGTGTCGCTCAACTGCCTCTGACTGGGTCGTCCTGGCGAAAGCCAGGACCCATTACCACAGTCAGTCGTTGTTGAAGGACGCCATAGCTACAGCTTGCCGCAACAACAAGCAGTCGGGGTAATGGGTCCTGGCTTTCGCCAGGACGACGTTGGGGCGCTACCGCGCCTGGATCACACTCGCACTCATTCACCACGCCCAAAATTCCTGGTCCCTCCCGCCCGCAAATTCCGCTATTGAGGGACGCGGCAATCGTTCCGTTCTTTCCGCGAGCATTCCGCGTTCGTCGATCCGTCTCGCCGGTGCGCAGGTTCAATGCAGCTTTACCTTCCGATCGCCGATCTCCCGGTCAACGTCTTCCTGGTGCTGGCGATGGGCGCGGCCGTGGGCTTCGTCTCCGGCATGTTCGGCATCGGCGGCGGCTTCCTGATGACGCCGCTCTTGATCTTCATCGGCATCACGCCGGCGGTCGCGGTCGCCTCCGTCGCGAGCCACATCGCGGCCTCCTCGTTTTCGGGCGCCCTCTCCTACTGGCGGCGGCGCGCGATCGATCCGGCGCTGGCGAGTGTCCTTCTATGCGGCGGCGTGACCGGGACAGCGCTCGGCGTCTGGGCCTTCACGCAGCTTCGCGCGCTCGGCCAGCTCGACCTGATGATCGCGCTGTCGTACGTCGTGCTGCTCACAACCGTCGGCAGCCTGATGTTCTCCGAGGGCCTGCGCGCGTTGATGCGGACCCGCCGCGGCGCGGTGGCGCCGCGGCGCACGCATAACTGGATCCACGGCCTGCCGCTGAAGATGCGGTTCAAGCGCTCGAAGATCTATCTCTCCGTGATTCCCGTGGTGATCGTCGGCATCGTGATCGGCTTCATCGGCGCCATCATGGGCATCGGCGGCGGCTTCATCCTCGTGCCGATCATGATCTACGTGCTGCGGGTGCCGACCTCGACGGTGATCGGGACCTCGATGGTCCTCACCCTCGTCACCATGCTGGTCGCGACCATGCTGCATGCGGTGACCAATCACCTCGTCGATGCCGTGCTGGCGCTGATCCTGATGGTCGGCGGCGTCACCGGCGCGCAGTTCGGGGCCCGTGCCGGCCAGAAGATCCGCGGCGAGCAGCTGCGGCTGCTGCTGGGCCTGCTCATCCTCTCGGTCGGCATCCGCTTTGCCATCGAGCTGGTGATCCAGCCTACCGATCTCTTCACCATCCGCGAGCTGGGGGTGAGCAGCTGATGCGCGTCCTCCTCGCAGCGCTTCTCGTCCTGATGCTCGGCTCGGTCGCACGCGCCGAGCGGCTGATCGTGTCGGTCTCCAACCATCGCGTCACGGTGACGCCGAACTATTCCGGCGAGGAGCTGGTGCTGTTCGGATCGGTCGAGAAGGACGCCACGACGCCGGCGGACCGCACCGCCTACGACCTCGTCGTCACAGTGATCGGTCCGCGCGCCGACATGGTGACGCGGCGCAAGGAACGGAAGTTCGGCATCTGGATCAACACGGATTATCGCCAGTTTCTGGAGGTGCCGAGCTATCTGGCGCTGTTCTCCAACCGCCCGTTCGAGGCCATCACGTCGCCCGAGATCGCACGGCGGCAGCAGATCGGGCTCAACAACGTGCTGCTGACCCAGCGTGTCAGCGGCGACTATGCCGACGTGGTGCCGAACGACGCTTTTCGGTCCGCGTTCATTCGCTTGCGCACCCAGCGCGGGCTCTATCGCGAGGATCCGAGCGCGGTGACGTTCCTGACGCCGACGCTGTTCCGCACCGGCATTCCGCTGCCGGCGGAGGTGCCGATCGGCACCTATGAGATCGAGATCAAGCTGTTCGCAAACGGCGCGCTGGTCACCAAGACCGAGACCGCCTTCGAGATCGTCAAGGTCGGCTTCGAGCAGTTCGTCGCCACCACCGCGCGGCAGAACGGCCTGATCTACGGCCTCGCCACCGCGGCCATGGCGCTGATGACGGGGTGGATGGCCTCGATCGTGTTCAGGAAGGATTGAGGGGGGCGTTCGTTACGAAAGCCGCCAACAACATCTCCGATGTCGTCCCGGCGAAGGCCGGGACCCATACCCCCAGGGAGCAGTTGTTGCGTGAGGCTCCAACTCCGAGTCCTCGCAATCACTTCCGCCGGTGGTTATGGGTCCCGGCCTTCGCCGGGACGACGCTGGTGGCTCGCACCAGCCTCGACGGCAGCTACGGCGCCTCCACCACTGTCGGCACGCCGGGCTCCAATAGCCGCAGCCGCGTTCCGAAGCCCAGCACATCAAACGTCTTGCGCAGATCCTCGCTGTTCTGGCGGAAATGCGCCCAACCTTCGGTGTGCACCGGCACGATCATCGCATCGGGAAACGCGCGGGCGGTCTCGATGGTGTCGTTGGTGTCCATGGTGAGATGGAACGGCCCGCGGGTCTGCGCGGCGCCGGCAAACGGCAGCACCACGCCGCACTTGAAGCGGCGCGCGACCTCGGCGACGCCGTCGAACCAGGTGGTATCGCCGCTGATATAGACCGAACTCGTGTCCTTGCGGCTCGAGGTCACAACGAAGCCGATGACGTCGCCCGACAGCGGCTCGATCCCGGCCGGGCCGTGACGCGCCGGCGTTGCCGTGATCGTCAGTGTGTTGCCGTCACGGTCTTTCAGATGCGCCGTCGCCCAGGGCGCAAGGCCTTCGACATGGCCGCCCAGGCGCTTCGCGCCGGCTTCCGTCGTCAGCGCGCGCTTCGCCTTCAGCAGATAGTCGCGGCCGGAATTGTCGAGATTGTCGGAGTGCTGGTCGTGGCTGAGCAGCACGGCATCGATCGGACCGATCGCGTCGGCCTTGAGCGCAGGTCCGATCGTCTTCTCCAGCTTCACATGCGGCAACTGGTAGGCGCCGGGCGCATCGAAAGTGGGATCGGTGAGCAACCGAAAGCCGTCGATTTCGATCAGCGCCGTGGGGCCGCCGATCAGGGTGATGGAAATGGGCACGATGAACTCTCCTTACGATGCGGGCTTCGCGGGGCGCGTTACCAGATAGATGCCGAGCGCCACCGGAATGATGCCGAGCAGGTCGCGGGCCTCGACGCGCTCGCCGAGCACGATGTAGGCGAACAGCATGCCGAGCGGCGGCATCAGGAAATGATAGGCGCTGGCGGCGGTGGCGCCGCACACTTTCAGGAGATGGAACCAGAGCCAGTAGGCCAGGATCGATCCGCCGAGCACGAGGAACGCGAAGGCGCCGATCAGGCCGGGCGTCACGTCGATCGCGTGGATATCGGCAAAGGTGAACGCGACCGGCGTCAGCACGATGCCGGCGGCGAGGTTCTGCACGCCGTTGCCGACCCACAAGGATCCCTTCGGCGCGAGCAGCTTGAACAGGATGGTGCCGGCGACGATCGAGGCGAGCGAGGCCAGCGTGAAGACGATGCCGTCCAGGCTGTCGGTGCCGACCGACAGGCGATGCCAGACGATCGCGGTGACGCCGATGACACCGAGCAGCAGTCCGCTCGCCTTGCGCCAGGTCATGCCCTCGCCAAGCAGAAGCGCGGCGAGCGCCGCCGTGAACACCGGATTGGCCGAGACGATCAGGCCGCCGAGGCCGGCGGAGACGGATTGGAGGCCGGTGTAGCCGAGCCCGAGATAGAGCGCGTTGTTGGCGATGCCGAGCACCGCAAAGACCACGGCATCGCGCCAGGACAGCGACCAGCCCTCGCCGCGGACGAGCGTTGCACCCAGGATCAGAATGCCCGCGAGCGAGAAGCGCGCGGCGAGCAGGATCAGCGGCGGGCAATGAGTGACGCCGATCTTGCCGGCGACGAAGGCATAGCTCCAGAGCAGGCAGAACAGGCCGATGGCGAGCGGCAGCGTGTTGAAACGGCTGCGGGGGGCGGGAATCGAGGTGGCGAGGGACATGCGGGCATTCTCCTGACCCTCGATCTAAGGACGCCGCTTGCCATTTGGAAATTAAATGATTAACTGCCGTCCAGTGGATTTATGAATGGAGGCCGGACATGCTCGACCTCGAGCTTCTGCGCAGCTTCGTCTCGGTGGTCGAGGCCGGCGGCTTCACCCGCGCCAGCGAGCGCGTCCACCGCACGCAATCGACCGTGAGCCAGCAGATCAAGCGGCTGGAGGAGGATGTCGGCCAGGTGCTGCTGCACCGCGACGGCAAGGATGTGCGCCCGACCGAGGCCGGCGAGCGGCTGTTGTCCTATGCGCGGCGGCTGCTGTCGCTTGCCGAGGAAGCCCGCGACGTCCTGCGCGAGCCCGGCGGCGAAGGCGCGATCCGGCTCGGCATTCCCGAGGACTTTGCCGCCTATCGCCTCGCAAAGCTGCTCGGCACGTTCGCGCGCTCGCATCCGGGCCTGCGCATGGACGTGCGCGCCGACCAGAGCAAGAACCTCGCGCGCGATCTCGAACGCGGCGAGCTCGACCTTGCGCTGTTCAAGCGCGCGGCCGGCGAGAAGGGCGCGATCGCGGTGTGGCCGGAACGGGTGCACTGGGTCACCAGCAAGAGCCATCCGGTCGATTTCGACGCCGCCTCGGTGCCGCTGATCGGCTTTCCGCTCGGCTGCCTTTATCGCGCCGGCGCCATCCACGCGCTTGAAAGCGCCGGGCGCGCCTGGCACATGGCCTATTCGTCGTCGAGCCTCGCCGGCATCCAGGCCGCGGTCGCCGCCGGCATGGGCTTGAGCATCTTGTCGGAGATGTCGATCCAGTCCGACCATCGGGTGCTGACGGCGAAGGACGGCTTTGCGCCGATCAACAAGACGGAAGTCGCGCTGATGGCCTCGCCCGGCGCGAGCCCGGCGACGCTGCGGCTGGCGGACCGGCTCGCGGAGTTCTGCGAGGACGTGCAGGCGAAGGCGGCGTGACGGGGGTACGTAGGGTGGGCAAAGGCGCGCAGAGCCGTGCCCACGTAACAGATCGTGGGCACGCTACGCTTTGCCCACCCTACGGGAGCGCGCCTCAATAACACCGCGACGCGGCAATCGCATGCACGCGGCGGTCGCCGAGGAGATGCGCCACAAAGCCGTTCTTCGGAAAGATCTTCGCGAACGCGGCGTCGCGGATGCTGAGGCCGCCGGCATAGGCGCCGAAGGCGGGCATCACGGCGCGCATCCCGTCGCTGGCGAAGCAGCGGCGTTCCATGGAACGGCCGCGCGCGGAGACGCGGGCCTTGGGATGCAGATGGCCGGCGATCTCGCCCTGCGCGCCCGTCGGCTCGTGGCGGAAGGTGATCGGTCCAATAGCGACTTCGTCGGCGATGGTGCCGCCGAGATCGCGCGGCAGCATCGGATCGTGATTGCCCGAGATCCAGATCCAGTCGCGGCCGGTCTGGAGTGCCGCCACGGCGTCGCGATCCTCCGCCGAGAGGCGCTCGTGCGCAGTGCGGTCGTGAAAGCTGTCGCCGAGGGCGATGACGGTACGCGGGTCATGGCGGGAGATGACAGCAGCGAGGCGGCTGAGCGTCGCCAGCGTGTCGTAAGGCGGCAGCAGCACGCCGCGCGTGGCGAAGCTGGAGCCTTTCTCCAGATGCAGATCAGAGACGATCAGCAGGCGCTGCTCTTCCCAGAACAGCGCGCCGGAGAGATCGGTGTGGAGCGACACGCCGGCGATGTCCAGTGCCAGCGTTGACGTAATCGATAGAGCAACATTCTCCGTCATGGCCGGGCGCAGCCGTTCGAAGAACGGCGTCGCTTCCGCTCGCCTATGCCCGGCCATCCACGTTCTTGGCTCCGCAAGAAAGACGTGGATGCCCGGGTCAAGCCCGGGCATGACGATGGGGATGGGTTTGCGCGCCTCACTGGCAAATTCTCTACGACATCGCCTCTTTGACCAGCTCGTCGGCGGCTTCCGCCAAAAGCTCGTCTGCAGCTTCGCCATAGACTGACTCGCGGCCGATTTCCAGCATCACGGGGACGGCGAGCGGCGAGACGTGGTCGAGTTCCCGATGGGTGATGCGGCCCTGGATGCGCATCAGCATGTCGCTGAGGCGGCGCAGATCCAGCAGGCCGGTGGCGGCATCGGCGCGCGCGGCGCGCAGCAGGACATGGTCGGCCTGGTGCTTTCGCAGCACGTCGTAGACGAGGTCGGTCGAGAACAGCACCTGCCTGCGGCTCTTGTCCTCGCTGGTGAAACGGCGCTCGATCAGGCCTGAAATCAGCGCACAATTACGAAACGTGCGCTTCATCAGCGCGGATTCGGCGAGCCAGGCTTCGAGATCGTCGCCGAGCATGTCCGGATTGAACAGCGTGTCGAGATCGAGTTCGCCATGGCGGATCATGGAGGAGGCATCGCCGAGCCCCCAGATCGCCACCGCATATTCATTGGCAACGAAGCCGAGCGGCCGAGCGCGGGCGCGCTCCAGCCGCCGCGTCAGCAGCATGCCCAGCGTCTGGTGCGCGAGGCGGCCTTCGAAGGGATAGCAGATGAGGTAATGCTTGTTGCCGCGAGGAAATGTCTCGACCAGCAGCTCGCGCACGCCGGGCACTCTGCTGACGTCCTTTTGCAGCGACAGCCAGTCGCGCACCTGCTCGGGCAGCGCATTCCAGGCGCGCTTGTCATCGAGGATGCGGCGCACGCGCTCGGCGAGATAGGTCGAGAGCGGAAACTTGCCGCCCATATAGGACGGCACTTTCGGGTCCTTGTCGTTGGCGCGGGAGACGTAGACCTGGTCCTCGGCCAAGGCTTCGTAGCGCACCACCTCGCCGCCAAAGACAAAAGTATCGCCGGCGGTCAGGCCTTCGATGAAATATTCCTCGATCTCGCCGAGCACGCGGCCGCCGCGGGCGATGGGGCCGGTCGAGCCGCTGCCGGTGGAGCGGCCGCGCACCAGCCGCACCTTCAGCATCGGCTCCTCGACGATGGTGCCGACATTGAGGCGATAGCTCTGCCGCACCTTCGGATTGGCGACGCGCCAGCGGCCCTGCTTGTCCTGCTTGATGCGGGCGAAGCGTTCGTAGGTCTTCAGCGCGTAGCCGCCGGTGGCGACGAAATCGACGACGTCGTCGAAGTCCTGCCGCGCAAGATTTGAGTAAGGCGCCGCCGTGAGCACTTCCTCATAGAGTTCATCACTGAGGAACGGCTCGCCGCAGGCGCGGCCGAGCACGTGCTGGGCGAGGACGTCGAGCGCACCGGTCCGCAAGGGCGGAGTATCCTGCGCATTCTCGGCGATGGCGTCGATCGCCGCGCGGCATTCCAGCACCTCGAAGCGGTTCGCCGGCACCAGCACCGCGCGCGAGGCCTCGTCGAGGCGGTGGTTGGCGCGGCCGATCCGCTGCATCAGGCGCGAGGATCCCTTGGGGGCGCCGATATTGACGACGAGATCGACATCGCCCCAGTCGATGCCGAGATCGAGCGAGGACGTGCAGACCACGCCACGCAATCGCCCCGCCGACATGGCCTCCTCGACCTTGCGGCGCTGGGCGACGTCGAGCGAGCCGTGATGCAGCGCGATGGCGAGGCCGTCCTCGTTGATGCGCCAAAGATCCTGGAACAGCATCTCGGCCTGGCTGCGGGTGTTGACGAAGACGAGCGTGGTCTTGTTCTGCTTGATCAGCTCGTAGACTTCGGCCAGCGCGTGGCGCGCGCTGTGCCCGGCCCAGGGCAGCCGCTCGCTCGTGTCGAGCATCTCGACCTGCGGCGGCGCTGCGCCGCCGGCAATGACGATGTCGGCGGCGGCTTCATTGCCGCCGGGTTGCGGCACCAGGAAGCGCGCGAGCTGGTCCGGTTCGGCCACCGTCGCCGACAGGCCGATCGCGCGCACCTGCGGCGCAAGACGCCACAGCCGGGCAAGGCCGAGCGAGAGCAGGTCGCCGCGCTTGGAGGTCACCAGCGCGTGCAGCTCGTCGAGCACGATGCGCCTCAGGGAGGAGAACAGGAACGGTGCATCGTCGGAGGACAGCAGCAGCGCGAGCTGCTCCGGCGTCGTCAGCAGGATATCAGGCGGATAGCGCCGCTGGCGCTGGCGCCGCGACACCGGCGTGTCGCCGGTGCGGGTCTCGACCTTGATCGGCAATCCCATCTCGGCGATGGGACGCTCGAGATTGCGCGCGATGTCGACGGCGAGCGCTTTCAGCGGCGAGATATAGAGGGTGTGGAGACCGCCGCTGCGCTGCACGGAGCGACCGGTGGAGACGAGGTTTTTCTTCGTACCCTCGCTGCGTTCGGCCGGCTGCGCCGACAGTTCCACGAGCGTCGGCAGAAATCCGGCCAGCGTCTTGCCGGCGCCGGTCGGCGCGATCAGCAATGCGGAGCGGTCTTCGCGCGCCTTTTCCAGCAGCGCGAGCTGATGCTCACGCGGCGCCCAGCCGCGGCCTGCGAACCATTTCTGGAAGCGGACGGGCAGCAGCAGTGCGGCCGGCTCGGCCGGGGTTTTGAGGATGCGGGGCGGCACGGCATCACAGGTAAGCCGTGGGCGCGGGTTCGTCGAGGGGTGGGCCTTCAGCGACATGCATCTCCGTCGTCATGGCCGGGCTTGTCCCGGCCATCCACGCTCTTGCCGCGGAAGCAAAGACGTGGATGCCCGGGACAAGCCCGGGCATGACGAGTTCGTGGAGGCAGAGCGAGTCCAACTGTCGCCGTCCCCGCGGAGGCTCCCCCTCACCCTACCCTCTCCCCGCAAGCGGGGAGAGGGGAAGAGGCAGCGGCGTTAGCCTCGCCCCTACTCCGACATCGGCTTGTCGGAGATGTCCCAGTCCTTGCCGCTGAAGGTGGAGATGAACAGCGTCTTCATCGGCGTGTAGTCGTCGGGCGTGTAGTCGTAGGTGACGCCGTCGAGGAAATAGGGCGAGTGGAAGCCCTTGAGGTTGGACGCCTGCTTCAGCACGTTGGCGCGGGTGAGGTCGTCGCCGCAGCGGCGCAGGATCTCGCCCATGGTCACCGCCTGGCCGTAGCCGGCGAAGGCGATGGTGTTGTCCTGATCGATGGCCGGCGTGTACTTCTTGCGCAGCTCCTCGAACGCCATCACGTCGGGATCCTTCTCCCATTTGGGCAGGCCGACCTCCTTGTTGTAGCGGATGGCGACGATGCCGGTGGCGTTCTCGAGGCCCGCGGCGTTGAGGATCGAGCGGCCGGTCGAGCCCGCCGACAGCAGCTGCAGCGGCTTCCAGCCGAGCTCGGCCACTTTACGGATCGACTGCGACGTCGCCTTGCCTGTCGTGATGTTGTAGAAGACGTCGGCGCCGGACTTCGAGAGATTGATGAGCTGGGAATCGACCGTGGGATCGGTGAGATCGTAGGTCTGCTCCATGATGACAGATGCGGTGCCGCCGGCATCGGCCAGCACCTTCTTGAACGGCCCCAGGAAGTCACGGCCGAAATCGTCGTTCTGGTAGAGGATGCCGACCTTGGCATTCGGCTTCGTCGCCACGACATGCCGGGCCAGGATGCGCGCCTCGGTCGGATAGAGCGGCAGGCCCGCCATCGTCCACTTGAACTCTTTCGGGTTGTTCCACTTCGAGGCGCCGGTGTTGAGCAGCAGTTGCGGCACGCCCTTGGAGTTCAGGTATTTGTGCACGGAGGTCTGCGGCGCGGTGCCGAGCGAGCCGTACAGCGCAAGCACTTCCTCCTGCTCGACCAGGCGCCGCGTCGCCTCGACGCATTTCGGCGCGCTGTAGGCATCGTCCATGGTCAGGAACTTGACCTTGCGTCCGTTGATGCCGCCCTTCTCGTTCAGCATCTGGAAATAGGCTTCCCCGATGCGGCCGAGCACGCCATAGAGCGAGCCGGGACCGGAATGCGGCACGGTCTGCCCGATCTTGATCTCGGTGTCGCTGGCACCGGCATCATATTTCTTCTCCGCGGCCCAGACATAAGGCGCGGGCAGAGTGGATGCAGCGATGGTGGCGAGCGCGCCGGCGCTGAAATCGCGCCGCGATGGATTCTTGGTCATTTTTGTTTTCTCCCTAATGCGCGCATTGTGCTGGCACGGCCGCACCGCTCGCAAGTGGGAAGTCATCGCTTTGCGACGCAATGACGCTGAAATTGCAGTGAGTTAGCGCCTAGACTCAAGTTTTCTCGGCGACCACGACGAGACCGCGCACCGGCTCGTTGTTCTCGTTGCGCGGCGATGCGGGCTCCAGCGTGAGAAGCTTGAGTCCGGCTTTCGCAATCGCGCCGCGCACATATTCCGCCGAATGGGCATAGCGCAGGCCTTCGCCGAGCACGATGCCATCGCCCGCATGCGTCTCCAGCGTGAAGGCGAGCACGCCGCCCGATACGAGCACGCGCTTGGCTTCGCCGAGCACAGGCGCCAGATCGGAGAGATAGACGAACGCATCCGCCGCGACGACCAGGTTGGCGCTGGCATCCGCCTTGCTGCGCAGGCCCTCGATCATGTCGGCGACCTCGAGCTCGGCATAGAGGTTCGTCGCGCGCGCCTCCTTGATCATGCCGGGCGACAGATCAATGCCGATGAAATGATCGACCTGCTTGGCAAAGGCCGCGGCCGCGAGCCCGGTGCCGCAGCCGAGATCGATGGTGCGCTTGAAGAAGGCCGGCTTCTTCGCGGCGACACGTGCAGCCAGCACCGCCTTGAAGATCAGAGCGGGGGCGCGATAGCCGAGATCGTTGATCAGCGCGTGCTCGAAGCGCGGCGCGTACTGGTCGAACAGCGCCTGCACATAGGCCTTGGGCATCTCGGCCACTTGCGTATCGCCGAGCCGCATCAGATGCAGGCCGGCGCCGTGCTGGTCCTCGGGGTCGCATCGCCGCGCTTCTCGAAACGCCGCGATCGCCTTGTCGCGCTCGCCGAGCTGCTGGCGGATCTCGCCGAGCGTGAACCAGGCCGAAGTGAAATTGGGCGCGAGCTCGAGCGCCTGCTCGATGAGATCGGCGGCGGCGGGCAGATCGCCCTTGAGCTGGAGGTCGCGCGCGAACTCGAAGCGGCGGTCGGCCATGAGATCGCCGGAGGTCACGAACAGGCGGAGCGGCATTGGAGGAACCGATTGTCATTGCCGGGCTTGACCCCGGCAATCCATCAAAAAAGCAACTCTTTAAGAGGATGGGTGCGCGGGTCAAGCCCGCGCATGACGGCTTAATTTGGAGCGGCCCCTGCCTATATGACAACCATGCGCCCGCAAGACATCCTGCTGCCAGCTGCTGCCGGCCTGTGCTGCAAGCCCGGCGGCTTCCATATCGACCCCGTCCGTCCCGTGGAGCGGGCCGTGATCACCCACGGCCATTCCGACCATGCCCGCGCCGGCCATGGCGCGGTGCTGGCGACGCAGGAAACGCTCGACATGATGCGGCTGCGTTACGGAGAGAACTTTGCCGGATCGACGCAGGTCATCAGCTATGGCGAGGAAATCCGGCTGGGCGACGTCAAGGTGAAGTTTCACCCGGCCGGCCATGTGCTCGGCTCGGCCCAGATCGCGGTGACGTGCAAGGATACCTGCATCGTCGCCTCCGGCGACTACAAGGACGCACCCGACCCGACCTGCACGCCGTTCGAACTGGTACCCTGCGACGTCTTCATCACCGAGGCGACCTTCGGCCTGCCGGTGTTCCGGCATGGCGACGCGAGCGACGAGGTGAAGAAGCTTCTCGCCTCGGTCGCGCTGTTTCCGGAGCGCGCGCATCTGGTCGGCGCCTATTCGCTCGGCAAGGCGCAGCGCGTGATCGCGCTGCTGCGGCAGGCCGGTTACGACGCGCCGATCTATTTGCACGGCGCTATGGAGAAGATCACCGAATATTACCAGAGCCGCGGCATCGAGCTCGGCGAGCTCAGGCCGGTGCAGGGCGTGAAGAAAGCGGCGCTCGCCGGCACCATCACGCTGGCGCCGCCTTCGGCCACCTCCGACATCTGGACGCGGCGTTTTCCCGATCCCGTCACCGCGTTCGCTTCGGGCTGGATGCGTGTGCGCGCCCGCGCGCGGCAGCGCGGCGTCGAGCTGCCGCTGGTGATCTCCGACCACGCCGACTGGGACGGCCTCACCGCCACGATCGCGGCGACCGGCGCAGGCGAGATCTGGGTCACGCACGGCCAGGAGGACGCGCTGGTGCATTGGTGCCGGAGCAAGGGCCTCAAGGCGCAGCCGCTCGATCTCGTCGGCTATGGCGACGAGGAGGAGAGCGAGACGCCGGTCGCAGGCGAGGCCGAAGCATGAACCGCTTCGCCGAGCTGCTCGACCGCCTCGCCTACGAGCCCGGCCGCAACAACAAGCTGCGCCTGCTCACCGGCTATTTCCGCGAGGTCGGTGATCCCGACCGTGGCTACGCGCTGGCCGCGCTCACCGGCGCGCTGAGCTTCAAGCACGCCAAGCCCGCGCTGGTCCGCGATCTGATCTCATCGCGCACGGATGAGGTGCTGTTCGGCTTGAGCTACGACTATGTCGGCGATCTCTCGGAGACGGTGGCGCTGATGTGGCCGAAGGCCGAGCTCACCGCCCACAACAACCCGCCGCCCCCTACCCTCACCGAGGTCGTCACCACGCTGCGCACGCTCGGCAAGACCGAGCTGCCGAAGCAGCTCGAGCGCTGGCTCGACGAGCTCGATGAAACCGGGCGCTGGGCGTTGCTGAAGCTCGTCACCGGTGCGCTTCGCATCGGCATTTCCGCGCGGCTGGCCAAGACCGCGGCCGCCGCGCTCGGCGACAAGGATCCGCACGAGGTCGAGCTGATCTGGCCGGGCCTGTCGCCGCCCTATCTCGACCTGTTCGCGTGGCTCGAAGGCCGGGCCGACAAACCGGTCAACCGCGATCCCGCACCGTTCCGCCCGGTGATGCTGGCGCATGCGATCGAGGACGGCGATTTCGCCGCGCTCGATCCCGCCGACTACATCGCGGAATGGAAATGGGACGGCATCCGCGTGCAGGCGGTGGCGGGGCGCGACGAGCACGGCCACATCACGGCGCGGCTCTATTCGCGTACCGGCGAGGACATCACCGGCAGCTTTCCGGACCTCGTGCCGTCGCTGCGCCTGCCCGGCGCCATCGACGGCGAGCTCTTGATCCTACGCGAGGGCCGCGTGCAGAGCTTCAACGTCCTGCAGCAGCGCCTCAACCGCAAGGTCGTCTCGCCGAAACTGATCAAGGAGTTTCCGATCCATTTGCGCGCCTACGACCTGCTCGGCGACGACGAGAACGATCTGCGTGAACTGCCCTTCGCGGAACGGCGCGAGCGGCTGGAAAGCTTCATCGCAAAGCTTGGCGATCCCCGCATCGATCTGTCGCCGACCGTCCCCTTCGCAAGCTGGGAGGCGCTCACCGCCGCGCGCGCCGATCCCGCGAGCGCGGGCGCCGGCGAGGACGCGGACGCCGTCGAGGGCGTGATGCTGAAGCGGCGCGATGCGCCCTATCTGCCGGGACGGCCGAAGGGACAATGGTGGAAGTGGAAGCGCGATCCGCACATCATCGACGCCGTGCTGATGTATGCGCAGCGCGGCCACGGTAAGCGCTCGTCCTATTATTCCGATTACACCTTCGGCGTCTGGACGGCAGGCGCTGACGGCGACGAGCTGGTGCCGGTCGGCAAGGCCTATTTCGGCTTCACCGACGAGGAGCTGTTGCAGATCGACCGTTTCGTCCGCCGCAACACAACGGAAAAGTTCGGTCCCGTCCGCCATGTCGTGCACGAGGGCGACAAGGGGCTGGTGCTGGAGGTGGCGTTCGAGGGCCTGCAGCGCTCGCCGCGGCACAAATCCGGCGTCGCCATGCGCTTTCCCCGCATCAGCCGCCTGCGCTGGGACAAGCCGCCGCGCGAGGCGGACAGGCTGGAAACGCTGGAGCGGATGTTGAAGGAGGAGGCGGCGGAGATCGAGGCGTGAGGCGTGTGCTGAGCCGAACTTTGGCGCCGCCTGGGCGCACGCCTCGTCCTTCGAGACGACCGCTCCACGGCCTCCTCAGGATGAGGTTCATCGGCATCGGTCGTTCGTCGAAACTGCTGCCGCGCACTCCGCCCTCATCCTGAGGCGCCGGCCCAAAGCAGGCGTCTCGAAGGATGGCCGCAAGGGATGAGAGGCCAGTCCGCCGCCCGAATTAAACTCCCGTAACCCGATTGACGCCCGGTTGCGGGTTCCCCATTTGCCTCGCCGTGCCCTATAATGGGGTCGAATCCTCCTGAGGAGTTTGAGATGGTCCAAGACGTCAGAGATTTGCCGGCCGGCCGCAGCGATGGGCTGAACCGCTTTCTCGGCGGCTCGCCGCTGGCGGTCGCGTTTCGCCTGGTCCTGCTCTCGATCCTGGTCGGCGTCGTGCTCGCGGCGATCGGCTTCGATCCCTGGAACATCATCTACAGCATCCGCCTGCTGTTCCAGCGGCTGTGGGATCTCGGCTTCGACACCATCAACTGGCTGTGGCGCTACTTCCTGCTCGGCGCCGTCATCGTGATCCCGATCTGGCTGCTCTCGCGCGTGTTCGGCGCGCCACGCGGCCGCTGACCGGCAAGGAGTTCGGCAGCCGATGCAACTGCGTTTCGTCGGCTGCGGTGATGCCTTCGGCTCCGGGGGCAGGCTCAACACCTGCTTCCATGTTTCCGGGCGCGCCGCGAACTTCCTGATCGATTGCGGCGCGTCGGCCCTGCCGGCGCTGAAACGGCTCGAGATCGAGCGCGACGACATCGACCTCATCCTCATCACGCATTTCCACGGCGACCATTTTGCCGGCCTGCCGTTCTTTCTGCTCGACGCGCAGTTCTCGCGGCGAACGCGGCCTCTGACGATCGCGGGCCCGCGGGGCATCGAGACACGGCTGCGCGAGGTGATGGAAACGCTGTTCGAGCATTCCTCGAAGACCAAGCAGCGGTTCGAGCTCAACGTTGTCGAGCTCGCGCCGGAGCAGAGCCGGAGCTTTGGCGCAGTGAATGTGACGCCCTACCCGGTCGTGCACGGCGAATCCGGCGGTCCGTTCCTCGCCTACCGCGTCGAGGCCGAGGGCCGCACGCTTGCCTACAGCGCGGACACCGAATGGACGGAGACGCTCATTCCGCTGGCGCATGGCGCAGACCTTTTCATCGCCGAAGCCTATATGTACGAGAAGGTGGTCAAGAACCATCTCAGCCTGAAGACCTTGGAACAGCATCTGCCAGAGATCGGCGCGAAACGCCTCGTCCTCACCCATATGAGCGACGACGTGCTGTCGCGCCTGGACGGCATCGCGCACCTCGCCGCCGAAGACGGCATGGTGCTCGTGTTCTGACATGCACGCCCCCGTCCCCCTCAAGATCGGCTCCCGCCAGGTGTTCGCCATCGCCGGTCCCGCGATGGTCGCGAACCTGACGACGCCGCTGATCGGCGTGGTCTCGACCACCGCGATCGGCCGCCTCGACGATGCCGCGCTGCTCGGCGGCGTCGCGATGGCCTCAGTGATCTTCGACTGCCTGTTCTGGCTGTTCGGCTTCCTGCGCATGAGCACGCTCGCCTTCACGGCGCAGGCGCTCGGCGCCGGCGAGACGCGCGAGCAGACCGTGATCCTGGTGCGCGGCTTCATCGTCGCCGGCCTGATCGGCGCTGCGCTGATCGCGCTGCAACTGCCGCTCTCCGTCGCACTGTTCGACCTGATGGGCGGCAGCGAGGGCGTGACGCGTGCGGCAAAGACCTATTTCATGATCCGGATCTGGTCGTCGCCATTCGCCTTCGCCAATTACGTCATCCTCGGCTGGCTGGTGGGACAGGCCCGCGCCAATCCGGCGTTGTTGTTGCAGGTCATCATCAACCTCATCAACATGGCGGCGACGATCCTGCTGGTGCTGGTCTACGACACCGGCATCGCGGGCGCCGCGATCGCTGCATTGCTGTCGGAGGGCATCGGCTTCGCGCTTGGTGTCGTCGTCTGCCGGCGCTTTACCGTTGGCGGCTTTGCCGTTCCCCGCGCGATCCTGTTCAATCGCGAGAAGCTGATGCGGCTGCTGGCTGTCAACACCGACATCCTGATCCGCACCGCGGCGCTGATCACCGTGTTCCTGTTCTTCACCGCCAAGGGCGCGCGCGCCGGCGACGTGACGCTGGCGGCGAATTCCGTGCTCAACAATTTCCTGCTGGTCAGCGCCTTCTTCCTCGACGGCCTTGCCAATGCGGCCCAGCAACTCTGCGGCCGCACCTATGGCGCGCGCGACGCCAAGGGCTTTGCCGATTCGACGCGGCTGGTGCTGCTGTGGGGCCTCGGCTTCGCCATGGTCGTCGCCGTGCTGTTCGCGACGTTCGGCCCTGACATCATCAATTTCATGACCGCGAGCGAGGACGTCCGTCGCGCCGCGCGCGAGTTCCTGCCGTTCATCGTGCTGGCGCCGATCCCCGGCGTGTTCGCGTTCGGCTTCGACGGCATCTATGTCGGCGCCACCTGGGCACGCGAGATGCGCAATTTGATGCTGGTGTCGCTGGCGATCTTCTTCGGCGCCTGGCTGGCGCTGCAATCGTTCGGCAATGCCGGACTGTGGTGCGCGCTGATCGCGTTCTACGTGGCACGCGGCGGATTGCAGGGCACAAGGTATCCGGCGCTGTATCGGGCGACGTTCTCGAAATCGTAGCTCTCGTGTCCCGGACGCGCTGCAGCGTGAAACGCTGCTGCGCAGAGCCGGGACCCAGAATGTCGCCACATGGGCCCCGGCTCTGCAGCGCACCGCTGAAGGAGCGCCGCGCTGCGTCCGGGGCACGAGACCGTCTTACATCCCCGGCCAGTCTTCCGCAGTCAGCGTCGCGGCATCCGCACCGACGATATCCGAGAGCGAATCCCGGCCCGTGCGCAGCAGCGTCGAGGTGAGATCGCGCTTGATCTCATCGACGAGGCCGAGGCCCTTGTAGACCAGCGAGGAATAGAGCTGGATCAGGCTCGCACCGGCGCGGATCTTGGTCAGCGCCGCGCCGCCGGAATCGACGCCGCCGACGCCGATCAGCGGGAAGGCGCCTTCGACGCGCACATAGGTCTCGGCGACCATGCGCGTCGACAGGCGGAACAGCGGCCGGCCGGACAGGCCGCCCTGCTCCTTGGCGCGCATCTCCTCCCGCAGCGTGCTCGGCCGCGCGATGGTCGTGTTCGACACGATCATGCCGTCGACCTTGCGCGAGCGCGCGACCTGCACGACGTCGTCGAGCTGGGCGAGGCTGAGATCCGGCGCGATCTTGAGCAGCACCGGCGTGTCGCCGGCCTTCTGCCTGACACGCTCGCGGGCGTCGATCACGCGCGCGAGCAGATCGTCGAGCAGCGCGCCTTCCTGCAGGTTGCGCAGGCCCAGCGTGTTCGGCGACGAGACGTTGACGGTGAAATAGCTCGCGACCGGCGCAAAGGTCTCGATCAGCTTGACGTAATCGGCGACGCGATCGGGCGAGTCCTTGTTGGCACCGACATTGACGCCGACGATGCCGCCGTGCTGCGCGCGCGCGGCGAGCCGGCGCAGCACGATCTCCGCGCCGTCGTTGTTGAAGCCCATGCGGTTGATCACGGCCTCGTCGCGCTCGAGACGAAACAGCCGCGGCCGCGGATTGCCGGCTTGCGGCTTCGGCGTCACCGAGCCGATCTCGACGAAGCCGAAACCGAGCCGCAGCAGCGCGTCCGGCACCTCCGCGCTCTTGTCGAAGCCGGCGGCCATGCCGATCGGATTGGGAAAATTGAGACCGAAGGCGCGCACCGCGAGCTTGGCATCGTCCGCACGCGGCTTGACCGGCGGCAGGAAGCGCAGCCCCTGGATCGCCAGGCGATGCGCATCCTCCGGATCGAGCCAACGCAGCACCGGCAGCGAGAAAGCGTCGAAAGCGCGGATCACGGGAGAAGCTCCGGAACGTCGTGCCCGCCATCGGAGCGCATGTTGAGGTTCATCACCGAGATGACGGCGCCGAGATCGAGCTCGCCATAGAGATGCGGAAACAGCTCCTCGTTGCGGGAGCGCTCCCAGCGCAGCTCGCTGCCGAGCGCATCGCCGTCGACCTCGACCAGGAACAGCGCGCGCTGCCCAAGATAGTGCTTGCGCAAGGTCTCGGGAACCTGGGCCGCCGTCGAGAAATGGATGAAGCCGTCGCGCGAATCGTCCGCGCTGCCCTGGTACACGCCGTGCCGTTCCGCCTCGCGCCAGGCCGAGGCCGGACAAATTTTGTAGATCTTGACCACCGCCTACGCAGCCCTGTTTGCTCTTTGAGACAGCTCGTTGAGTCTCTTGGGTTTTTCCGTCTCTCGGGGGTCCCTGAACCCCGGCGGCGACCGTAAAGGCCGCCCTCTCCGAACTCAAGACTTAGAGCCAATTCCGCCGCGATGAAATCGGAACGAGCCCCCCAATTCCGGTTTTGCCGCGTTTTCCCTGCGCCGAGCGGTATCCACCGCGCTTGCAAACCCTGTCCCCGGCGCCTCTTGCGCGAAAAACGGAAAACCGGTTGATTTGAGGACAGTTTTCCTGGGTTGCGACGGGCTGGACCTTCCATGGTCAGACAAGCCAAAGCGCAGAGGATACTGACCCACGACCAGATCTGGGTCGCGCTGGACCGGCTGGCGGCGCGCGCCGGCCTGTCGCCGTCCGGTCTTGCCAAGCGCGCCGGGCTCGACCCCACCACCTTCAACAGGTCGAAGCGCGTCACCTCGCACGGCCGCGAGCGCTGGCCCTCGACCGAATCGATCGCCAAGGCGCTGGCGGCGACCGGGGCCTCGATCGACACCTTCGCAAGGCTTGTCGACGACGATCAAGGCGGCGGCCGCTCGGTGCCGCTGCTCGACTTCGCGCTGGCCGGTGCGAGCGGCGCGTTCGACGAGGCCGGCCTTCCATCCGGCAAGGATTGGAGCGAGATCGCGCTTCCGGCGGCCGACGACAGCCAGACTTTCGCTCTGGAGATATCCAGCGATGCGCTTGCGCCGGTCTATCGCGACGGCGACGTCATCCTGGTCTCGCCCGACGCGCCGGTCCGCAAGGGCGATCGCGTCGTGGTGAAGACCACAGCGGGCGAGGTGATCCTCGCGATGCTGAAGCGCCGCACGGCAAAGGCGCTGGACTTGCAGCCGCTCGATGCCTCCCTCGCCGAACGGACGATGGCGACCAGCGACGTCGGCTGGATCATGCGGATCGTGTGGGCGAGCCAGTGACGACGTGACCGGACCATGACACGGGTGCGTGCCGCAATCGCCATTGCGACTCACGAACCCTCTCGCCTAGGTTGCGCGCGCATCACCGATCAAATTGATCTCGAGGGGGACTACGATGAATCGCCGCCACGCATTGAAAGCACTCGCGGGTCTTGCGCTTTGCCCGCTGTGCAAGCCGGCCTTCGCCGCCGAAGGCGTGCATTGGGGCTATGAAGGCGCCGCCGGCCCGGGCAAGTGGGGCGACCTCGACGCGGGCAACAAGGCCTGTGCGGTCGGCCTGCAACAATCGCCGATCGACATCGAGGCGACGGTCAAGTCGCAACTCCCCGCGCTGAGGCTGAACTGGAGCCGGAACGCCGACACAATCGTCAACAACGGGCACACTATCCAGCTCAACTTCGCCGAGGGCAGCACGCTTCTTCTCGGCGACGTCAAATACAAGCTGCTCCAGGTGCACTTCCACCGGCCGAGCGAGCACATGATCGGCGGCAAGAACTTTCCGATGGAGGCGCATTTCGTCCACCGCAACGATGCCGGCGGGCTCGCCGTGGTCGGCGTGCTGATGGCCGAGGGCAAGCCGAACCCGGCCTTCGGCAAGATCATCAAGACGATGCCCGCGGCGGAAGGCCCCGCGGTGAAGGCGGATGCCAGCATCGATCCGCTCTCCCTGCTGCCGCCGAAGCTCGGCTATTACCGCTATTCCGGCTCGCTGACGACGCCGCCCTGCTCGGAAGTGGTCGAATGGCTGCTGCTGACCGATCCGATCCAGGTGTCGGCGGGCGACGTCGCGGCGTTCGCAAAGCTCTACCCGATGAACGCAAGGCCGGTGCAGAAGGACAACCGGCGTTACGTGCTGCGGTCGATTTGAGAAGGCAGCCCGTCGTCCCGGCGAAGGCCGGGACCCATACCGCGTGATCTATCGAAGCACCACAGTCGTCGTACCGACGGAAGCGCAACTGCGAATCTTCGCCTCACTTCTCCCTGTGGTTATGGGTCCCGGCCTTCGCCGGGACGACGGAGAGAGTTGGCGATTGAATAAAGGTCCGTAGCCCGGATGAGCGCAGCGACATCCGGGGCCGCTGGTGCGGCGCGCGAAGACCCCGGATGTCGCCTTGCTCATCCGGGCTACGACGCTACGCGTTCACGACGTGCCTCACGCACTCCGCGCCAGCGCGCCGTCGATCATGTTGACCGCGTTCTGCACGCCGTAGACCGCGACGAAGGAGCCGAAGCGCGGACCCTTCTCCTGGCCGAGCAGCACCTGGTACAGCATGTTGAACCAGTCGAGCGTGACGCCGGGACGGCCGTCCTTGCCCTTCTTGACCTGGTCGAGGAACGGCTCGCGGCGGCCGATCTCGTAGACGACGTTCTGGATGTCCTCCGCGGACGCCTCCTGCGGAAGCTGCGACAGCGCCTCGCGCAGATCCTGCAGCGCGGCGCGCTCGGTATCCGTGGGCACGCGGAACTGCTTCGTCGGCGCGACGAAGTCGCGATAATAGTTGATGGCATAGCCGACCATCGCATCGAGCTTGGGATGCGTCTTGGGGCTCACGCCTGGACGGTAGCGGCCGATAAAACCCCACAGCGTCTCGGCATTCTCCGCATTCGACGACGACACCAGCGTCAGGAGAAGCTGGAACGTGACGGGCATGTCGCCCTGCGGCGGCTTGCCGTTGTGGATGTGCCAGACCGGATTGCCGAGCTGCTGCTTGCCGTCCTGCTTCGCAAAGCCGTCGATGAATTGCTGGTAGTCGTCGACCTGGCGCGGGATCACGTCGAAGAACAACCGCTTCGCCGCCTTCGGCTCGCGGTACATGAACAGCGACAGCGATTCCGGCGAGGCGTAGCGCAGCCACTCGTCGATGGTGAGGCCGTTGCCCTTCGACTTCGAGATCTTCTGGCCCTTTTCGTCGAGGAAGAGCTCGTAGTTGAAGCCTTCAGGCGGCGCGCTGCCGAGCGCCTTCGCGATCGCGCCGGACAGTTTTACGGAATCGATCAGGTCCTTGCCGGCCATCTCATAGTCGACGCCGAGCGCGACCCAGCGCATCGCCCAGTCGGCCTTCCACTGGCATTTTACATTTCCGCCGGTGACGGGCGTTTCGACTTCTTCATTGGTATCGGGGTCGACATAGGTGACCGTGCCGGCCGCGACATCGCGGCGGATCATCGGCACCTGCAGCACGACGCCTGTGGTCTTGCTGATGGGAAGGAACGGCGAATAGGTGGCGCGACGATCGGGCCCGAGCGTCGGCAGGATGATCTCCATGACCTTATCGTAGGCGGCGAGCATCTTGAGCAGCGTCGCATCGAAGCGGCCCGACTTGTAATAGACGGTCGAGCTCGCAAACTCGTAGTCGAAGCCGAAATGATCCAGGAAGGCGCGCAGCCGCGCGTTGTTGGCATCACCGAACGACGGATGCTCGTTCGAGAACGGGTCGGGCACCGCGGTGAGCGGGCGCCCGAGATATTGCGCCAGCAGCTCCTTGTTCGGCACGTTGTCCGGCACCTTGCGGAAGCCGTCCATGTCGTCGGAGAACGCGAGCAGGCGAGTCTTGATCTTGTCCTCGGTCAGCACGCGGAAGGCATGCCGCACCATCGAGGTGCGCGCGACCTCGCCGAACGTGCCGATATGCGGCAGGCCCGACGGTCCGTAGCCGGTCTCGAACAGCACCTCGTCCTTCGGGCTTTTCTTCAGCCGCGCGACAATGGCCTTCGCCTGCTCGAACGGCCAGGCGTTGGATTGTTCGGCGAGCGCACGCAGATCGCTCGGGCTCATGCTGGGATCGATAACGGACATCAAGGGGCCTCCGGGCCGCGGAAAATAGCGATTTCCCGGCAGAATGCAATTTGTGGGGCGACGCGTCGTCTCCACCGTCATTGCGAGCGAAGCGAAGCCATCCGGAATCTTTCCGCGGAAACGTTCTGGATTGCTTCGTCGCGGAGCCTGTCATCCGGCCCGCCGAAGGCGGGACCGGGTGGCTCCTCGCAATGACGATGGAAAGGCAGCGGAATTAGAACGGGCTCACCGAGAAATAGCGCAGCCACAGATCGGTGTAGCGGCCCTTTTCCCAGACGCGGAACAGGGCCCAGTTCAGGGCCTGGCGCAGCACGTCGTTGCCCTTGCGGACGGCGATGCCGATGCCTTCGCCGAAGAAGCGGCTCTCCACGAAGGGGCCGCCGGAGAAGGCGCAGCAATCGCCGGAATCAGTGCCGTTGATCCAGAACGCGAGCGAGATGGCGTCGCCGAAGATGAAGTCGACCTCGCCCTTGCGGAGCGCGGCGCGCATCGCATCGTCGTTGGGATAGGGATGCAGTTCGGCGTCGGTGAACATCGCCTTCAGATACGCCTCGTGCGCAGAGCCGGCGATGGCGCCGACCTTCTTGCCTTCGAGATATTCGGGGCGGATCTCCGGCATCACCGCGTCCTTGCGTGAGACGAAGCGCGCCGGCACCCGGTAATAGGGATCGGTGAAGTCGACGCGGGCGCGCAGCTGCGGGCTCACCGCCATCGAGGCGATGATGGCATCGCCCCGGTTGGAGGTGAGCGCGTCGACCAGGGTCTCGAAGCGGCGCATCTGCACCGTGCAGGTGACCTTGATCTCCTCGCACAGCGCGCGGGCGAGATCGACGTTGAAGCCGGCCGGATTGCCGTCGGCGCCGGTGTAGTTGAACGGCGGATAGTCGGTCTCGGTCAGGAAGCGGATCACGGTCAGGCGCGACAGGTCCGGCCGCTCAGGCCGCCGCCGCGGGTCCCAGAAGCCCGGCACGGCCTGGGGAGCCGCCTGGGGCGCGACCTGCGGGGTCGCCTGCGATGTCCCTTGGGCTGCCGCCGGGGGCTGCTTGGCCGGGGCCTGGGCCTGCGCGCCGGGCAGGCCCGCGAGCAGGCACAGGCCGGCGGCCAGCCCTGCCAGCAAGCCACGGACGGATTTGAACGATTTCGCCTGTTGCGATGGAGCCATCGGCCGGAAAGCAAAGAATTTCGTTGGGATCAGAGGGCCTTATAGACCATCCACCCGGGAACGCGAGGGGGGAATGTTGGCCAGGGTGAAGGTCTCTCAGCCGTCATGCCCGGGCTTGTCCCGGGCATCCACGTGCTTTAGCGCCTACCCCAAGAACGTGGATGGCCGGGACAAGCCCGGCCATGACGATGTGGAGGGTGTTGTGCCCGCGACGGGCCGTCAGAGATACCGCTTCAGATCCGTCGCGGCCTCTTCGGGCGTGCGCTTCAGGTTGAACGGCGAGACGAAGCGGCCGTCGCGGTCCATCAGGTAGATCAGGGCGGTGTGGTCCATGGTGTAGTCACCGTCCTTGGTCGGGACCTTCTTGGCATAGACCCGGTAGGACGTGATTACCTTAGCGGTCTCGGCGGGATCGCCGGACAGGCCCTCCAGATGCGGATCGAAGCTGGACAGATAGTCCTTCATCGTCGCCGGGGTGTCGCGCTCGGGATCGACCGAGATGAAGACCGCGTTGACCTTGTCGGCGTCCTTGCCCAGCGCGCGTAGCACCTCCGAGATCTCGAACAGCGAGGTCGGGCAGACGTCGGGGCAATGGGTGTAGCCGAAGAAGATCAGGGTCGGCTTGCCCTTCAGGCTCTTGTCAGTGACGGCCTTGCCGTTCTGGTCGGTGAGCTGGAACGGGCCGCCGATCGCGGCCGGCTGCGCCACCTTGCTGACCCCGCCCATGGCCCAGAACATGATCAGGAGCCCGAGGACGAGGCTTGCAGCGAAGGCGGTCGCGATCACCAGCGGACGGGCGGCGGAACTCATGAGCGGATAACTTCCTGTCGGAGATCAGAAGCAGGCAGCGAAGCCGGTCCTGATCATTTCGAAGAACACCTGGCTGCCGTAGTGGAACCAGAGCGCCAGCACGCCGAGCACGACCAGCCCGCCGACGCCGGCGCCAGCCAACAGCAGCACGGATGAGGCCCGGCCGGCAGTGGGCGAATTGTCCTGTACGGGATGGGCGGGGTGCAGTGGTTGAGCCATGACAACAATGGGGGCGAAGGCCCCGGTTCCCTGGCTTTCAGATAGGCTTTAGACCGCCTGCGGGCAAGGCGCCGCGGGCACGGAAGGCACCGCGGGCGAGCCAGACGATCTCGTCTTGCCGGGGAACGTCAGTGCAGCAGTTGGCCGCGGGCGGTCTCGAGCTGCTCCGCCTGCGGTAGGGGCCGGCGTGCCGGCTTGATCGCCGACGCCTGTGCGTCCAGGTAGCAAGGCTTGTACATGGCCTGGAGCTGCTTGCCCCGCAGGAACAGCATGTGGGGGGTCAGGCCACCGCGCTGGCTAATCCAGCGCTTCACCTGCGAGGGATACATCGCATAGAGCATCTGGGTGGCTTCGGGATTGGTGACGGCGCGGCCATTGGTGCCGAAATCCCAGGCGGCGTGGAAGCCGAGTGTCGCGCTCGAGGTCACGCAGATGCGGTCGTGCGGGATGGCGCCGAGGACGATCGTGCAGGCCGAGGCGCAGAGCCCGTCGATGATGACGGTCTCACCCGATTGCCTGAGGTCCTGGTATTTGTCGACGTAGGTTCCAATCCGGCCGCCGCGGTCATCCGCGATCCGAACCACCGCGTGAGAAGCCCCCATGCCCGCGATCAGGAGAACCGCCGCAAGCAACCCCGTCAGAAACTTCATTGTCCCCCGCCCCAGTCGAATTCGAATCTGCGTGTCCGGTGGTGATGCACAGCTAGCGTCTGTCGTAACCAAGGTTTTGTCTAGGCAGGCCGGCTGACTCAAAACAAATTCAAATCCAGTGTTGCGTCGGCGCTGCACTCGGACGGACTTAATCCCAAACTGGAACAAGTTAACGAGGTCTTACGCGCCACGCCCTTGATCTCAGTTGCAACCGCTGGCTTCAATCCGGACAACTACAGGGGGGAACCGATGGAGGGGGAAGGACATGGCTGAACAGACCGACGTCATCGTCGTCGGCGCGGGACTGTCGGGCCTCGTAGCCGCGACGGAGATCGCCGATGCGGGCAAGCGCGTGATCGTGGTCGACCAGGAAGGCGAGCAGTCGATCGGCGGCCAGGCGTTCTGGTCGTTCGGCGGATTATTCCTGGTCGATTCGCCGGAGCAGCGCCGGCTCGGCATCAAGGACTCCTTCGACCTCGCAATGCAGGACTGGCTTGGCACCGCCGGCTTCGACCGCGACGAGGATTTCTGGCCGCGCAAATGGGCCGAGGCCTATGTCGCCTTCGCCGCCGGCGAGAAGCGCGGCTGGCTGCGCGCAATGGGCCATCGCATCTTCCCCGTGGTCGGCTGGGCCGAACGCGGCGGCTACGACGCGATGGGCCACGGCAATTCGGTACCGCGCTTCCACGTCACCTGGGGCACCGGCCCCGGCATCGTCGAACCGTTCGAGCGCCGCGCGCGCGAGGCCATGAAGAGCGGCCGGCTCAGCTTCAAGTTCCGCCACCGCGTCGATGCGCTCTCCATCACCAACGGCACCGTGGACGGCATCAGCGGCGCGATCCTCGCCCCCGACACTATCGAGCGCGGCAAGAGCTCGTCGCGCAACGTCGTCGGCGAATTCGCGCTGAAGGCGCAGGCCGTGATCGTGGCGTCCGGCGGCATCGGCGGCAATCACGAGCTGGTTCGGCAGAACTGGCCGAAACGATTGGGCGAGCCCCCGAAGTTCATGATCTCCGGCGTGCCCGAGCATGTCGACGGCCGCATGATCGGCATCACCGAGAAGACCGGCGCGCGGCTGATCAACCGCGACCGCATGTGGCACTACGTCGAAGGCATCCAGAACTGGAATCCGATCTGGCCGCGCCACGGCATCCGCATCCTGCCCGGCCCCTCCTCGATGTGGTTCGACGCCACGGGCACGCGGCTGCCGGCGCCGCTCTTCCCCGGCTCCGACACGCTCGGCCAGCTTCAATACATCATGTCCACCGGCTACGATTATTCCTGGTTCGTCCTGACCCAGAGCATCATCAAGAAGGAGTTCGCGCTGTCGGGCTCCGAGCAGAACCCCGACCTCACCGGCAAGAGCTGGCGCATGACGATCAAGCGCGCCACCAACAAGGGCGCGCCGGCGCCGGTCGAAGCCTTCAAAAGCCATGGTGTCGACTTCATCGTGCGTGACAAGATCGAGGACCTTGTGGCGGAGATGAACAAGCTTGCCGGCAACGACCTGCTCAAGCTCGAGCACATCAAAATGCAGATCGAGGCGCGCGACCGCGAGATCGCCAATCCCTACGTCAAGGATGCGCAGGTGATGAACATCCACAATGCGCGGCGCTATATCGGCGACAAGCTGATCCGCACCGCCTCGCCGCACCGCATCCTCGATCCCGCGCAGGGGCCGCTCATCGCGGTCAAGCTCAACATCCTCACCCGCAAGACACTGGGCGGCTTCGAGACCGATCTCGACTCCCGCGTGTTCGGCGCGGAGGGCAGGGTCATTCCCGGCCTTTACGCGGTCGGCGAAGCCGCGGGCTTCGGCGGCGGCGGCGTGCACGGCTATCGCTCGCTGGAAGGCACTTTTCTGGGCGGCTGCCTGTTCTCGGGCCGCAATGCCGGGCGCGCGGCGGCGAAGGCGGTGGGATGATGATGCGGCGGTGGATTCAGATCGGGGTGTGCCTTGCGGCGTTGACCGCAGCCTCGGTCGCATCCGCCGACACCATCGACGTCAACGGCGTGAAGCGCTCCTATACGTTGCAACTGCCGGCGAAGCGGCTGGTGCCGCTGGTGGTCGTGCTGCACGGCAAGACCCAGCGCGGCGCCGACATGGTCGCGCGCACGGCGTGGCCGCAGGTCGCCAAGCGCGAAGGCTTTGCCGTGGTGTTTCCCGACGGCCTCAACCATGCCTGGGCCGATGCGCGGACCAAGGCGGGCCCCGCGCTCCGCGGCCCGCCCGTGGGCACCGACGATATCGGCTTCATCGCAAAGCTCGTCGAGAAGCTGGTGGCGAACGGCACCGCCGATCCAAAGCGCGTCTATGTCGCCGGCATCTCCAACGGCGGGGCGATGGCGATGACTCTCGTCTGCGCGCGCGCCGACCTGTTCGCGGCCGGCGCCAGCGTGATCATGAACCTCACCGACGAGGCCGCCGTCACCTGCCATCCGTCGCGGCCGCTGCCGATGCTGCTCATGAACAGCACCGCCGACCCGCTGGTCCCCTATGCCGGCGGCCGCGGATCGAGCTATTATGCCGCAGACGGATTCTGGTCGACCGAGGACACGCTGGCGTTCTGGCGCAAGCTCAATGGCTGCGAGACGGACGATGCCGCCACCGTCGACCTGCCCCACAAAAATCCCGCGGACCAGTCCACGGTCACCCGGATCACCTCGCGCTGCCCTGCGGGACACGACGTCGTGCTCTACCGTGTCAATCATGGCGGCCACCGCATGCCCGGCTTTGCGCCGGATGCTCGCTTCCCGCGGGTCGCCACCAGCCTGCTCGGGCCGCAGAACGCCGACATCGACGGCGCCGAGACGATCTGGGCATTCTTCAGCCATTTTCCGTGAGCGGCGCATGCGTTGCCAGCGACGCAAGCATGCCGGGGCAACGCATGCGTGCCCGGCAACGCATGCGTGCCCGGGGTGGCTGATCGCGGCGCGCTGCGCTAGACAGGGCCGCCATTCCAGCAGGAGATCCCCAATGAGCATTCAGCGTTTCGAAACCGGCCCGCGCATGAGCCAGGCCGTCGTGCACGGCAACACCGTCTATCTTGCCGGCGTCGTCGCCAACAATGCGGCCGGCGAAAGCGTGACCAAGCAGACCCAGGACATCCTGAAGACGATCGACGGCCATCTCGCCAAGGCCGGCACCGACAAGTCGAAGCTGCTCTCGGCCACGATCTACATCACCGACATGAAGACCTTCGGCGAGATGAACGCCGTGTGGGACGCCTGGGTCTCCCCCGGCAACACTCCGGCCCGCGCCACCGTCGAAGCCAAGCTGGCGGCCGCGCAATACACCGTCGAGATCATGGTGACGGCGGCGAAGTAATCTAGCGCCGAGTTCTCCGCCGAAGGGCGGCGAGGGTAACCAATGAAGAAGCCTCGTGAAAACGAGGCTTCTTCTCTTTCTTCGTGCCGATCCCCGACAGTTCTTCGATAGAGTGGTTCATTTTCTAGCTAGTGAATTTAGAAAACGCTGAACCCTTTGGCTCAATTCTTTCGCCCGCTTTTTCTCCCTTTCCGACATCTGCAGAAGTTCGATTACATCGCGCATGTTTTGCAACCATCCCGTCTGAACTTCCGGCACAGCCATCTTGTCGGAGAGCACGCGCTCATACACGCACGATACATCGACCCACCCTTGTTGCTTGAGTATCTCCTCGAGATCGACCGGGAAGATGCGCATGGACGCTTTGTCGCCGCCGACTCCCTGCTTGGAGAGAAACTCAGCCGCGAGTTCGGAGCAGAAGAAGCTCCGCAGGAAGAACCGTCGAATACCGGGCAAATTGCGAAATATGAAGACGGAGTTGTATTTTGCTCCGTAAACCGACTGCGCTTCCTCAAACACGGGAAGTCCGAGATAAGTTACCTTTGGCGAACGATATGCCTTCATCCTGCCGTCGCCAAATTGCCTTGCAGCAAAAAGCGTATCCCATCCCTCGATAGTCACGCCCTTCTTGGGAATCGAATGCAGCGCGCCGGCCTGGCTGATCGTAATCATGACATGCGACCATTTCGCCCTGCGGCCCCGAAGCAAAGACTGGGTGGCTAAGACAAGACGATCGTCGGAGGTAAAGATAATGTCGCCGTTAATGGGAAAATCGCGCGGCATCGTCACACCGAAAATGCACAGACTATTTTTGCACGTTTAACACGATTATTTTGTATGAACAATCTAAAGGAGTGGCGCCTCCATGTCGTCGCCGCGCCGAAGTAACGCCCGCATTAGACCGGCGCGCCGATGACCTCCGAGGTAATCGATCCGCGTGCGCGAACCTTCGATAGTGACGGTCAGCCGGACACGGCGTCATCGAAGGAGAGCAACATGACCGACCACATCGCCATCGCCCACTGCTATATCGATCTCTGGAACGAACGCACGCCGAGCCGCCGGCGCGAGCTGCTGAGCGAGACCTGGACGGCCGATGCGAGCTATGTCGACCCGCTGATGAAGGGCGACGGCCCCGATGGCATCGACGCGCTGATCTCGGGCGTGCAGCAGCGTTTTCCCGAGTTCAAGTTCAAGCTGATCGGCGAGCCCAACGGCTACGGTGACCATGTGCGCTTCTCGTGGGGGCTCGGCCCTGACGGTGTCGACAGCCCGATCAAGGGGACGGACTTCGCCGTACTGAAGGACGGGCGGATCAGGAGCGTGACGGGATTTCTGGACCAAGTGCCCGCGGGGGCGTGAAGGGCGGGTAAGCCGCCTCAAATTCAGTGGTCGTCCCGGCGCAGGCCGGGACCCATAACCCCAGGGCGTAGTTTGGCGAAGGTTAGTCGTTCGGTACGCCCGCCTCGGCAACCCGAGAGATCACGCGGTATGGGTCCCGGCCTTCGCCGAGACGACACCTGTGATTGGGCGCGAGCATTGCGCCCAATCACATCATCCCACCGGCAACCGATACGCAGCCTTCGCATTCGCCCCGAACGCCTTCTCGCGCACGGCCGGGCCGAGCTTCGCCAGGCACGCGTCCAGCGCGCCCTTGATCTCGCCGTAGCTGCCTGCCAGCAGGCACACCGGCCAGTCCGAGCCATAGATCAAACGATCCTCGCCGAAACATTTTGTCGCATGCGCGACGAACGGAAACAGCTGATCCGCATCCCAGTCGTTCCAGACCGCTTCGGTCGCGAGCCCGGAGATCTTGCACCAGACATTGCCGCAGGCAGCGAGCGCTGCGATGCGCTCGGACCATTCGGCGCTGCCGCCATCGGCGATCGGCGGTTTTGCCGCGTGGTCGAGCACGAAACGCGCCTGGGGGAAGGCCTGCGCTGTCGCGATCGCGGCCGGAAGCTCGCGGGTGCGGACGAGGAAATCATAGGCGAGATCGCGGGCGAACATCGCGGTGAGGCCGCGCTGGACGTCTTCGCGCAGAAGCCAATCCGCATCAGACTCGTCGTGGACCTGGTGGCGAATGCCGACGAGCTTGTTGCCGCCGGGCGCGGCAAGCAGCCGGTCAAGCGTGTCGCCGAGATCGCCGTCGGTCAGATCTACCCAGCCGACGACGCCGATGACAGACGGCGTCACATGCGCGATCCGCAAAAATCCCTCGGTCTCCTCCAGCGCGGAACGGCACTGCACGACGATGCTCGCGTCGATGCCGTTCGCCTTCAGCAGCGGCGCGAGATCGGCGGGACCGAAAGCGCGGCGGATCGGCGCGAGTTCGGGCGCGTTCATCCAGGGATAGTCGGCGCGCTCGGGATCCCAGAAATGCTGATGGGCGTCGATGATCATGGTCTACGCACCGCCCGGCAGCGGCGCCCGGGCATCGACGAGGTTTCGCGCACGCAGCTCCTGCCAGAACGACGCCGGCACCGCTCTCTCCGACATCGCGATGTTGTCGGCGACCTCGCCGGCGTTGCGTGCGCCCATCACCGCGACCGTCAACGCCGGATGGGCCATGCAGAACTGCAGCGCGGCCGCCTTCAGCTCGGTGCCGTGCTTGCGGCAGAGCTCGTCGAGCGCGAGCGCACGTGCGACGAGTGCTGCATCCGCATCCTGATAGTTGAACTTCGCGCCTGTCTGCGGATTCGCCAGGATGCCGCTGTTGTAGATGCCGCCGAGCAGGATACCGATGTTCTTCGCCTTGCAGACCGGAAACAGCCCATCCAGCGCGCCCTGGTCCAGCAGCGTGTAGCGGCCGGCGAGCAGGAAGCAGTCCACCGGCACGGCCTCCGCAAAGCGGACCAACATCTCCGACTGGTTCATGCCGGCGCCGATCGCCTTGACGGTGCCGTCGGAGCGCAAGCGCTGGAGCGCGCGGAAGGCGCCGGACACGGCCTCGTCGTAATGGTCGTCGGGATCGTGCACCAGGAGCACGTCGACGCGGTCGAGCCCGAGGCGAGCCAGACTCTCCTCCACCGAGCGCATCACGCCGTCATAGCTGAAATCGAACACGGGCCGCTCGCGCGACGTGCCCTTGTAGTGCTCGTCCTCCGCGCCGCCGCTGTCGGGGGCGCGCAGCAGGCGGCCGACCTTGGTCGAGATCGCGTATGACTCGCGCGGCTGTTGCCGCAGGAACGCGCCAAGCCGCCGTTCCGCGAGGCCAAAGCCGTAGAGCGGCGCTGTATCGAAGAAGCGGATGCCGGCCGACCAGGCGCGCGCGACCGTCGCTTCCGCATCGGCATCGCTGACGGGACTGAACAATCCGCCGAGCGGGGCGGAACCGAGCCCGATCGAGGTGACGTCGAGAGTGCCGAGCCGTGCGCGCTTCATTCCCATTGCCTTACTTCATTCCAATCGTCCAAACCATCTCCCCCGCTTGCGGAAATCGCAAGCGGGGGAGGCATGCAGGAGCGCGGGGGCTGGCGAGCGCTCCTACTTCAACATCTGCGCGACGTTGTCCTTGGTCACGAGGTCGAGGCCGGTGTAGACGATCTCCGGCACCTTCTCGCCCTTCTTGATCGCGAGCAGCGTGTCCATCGCCTTCTCGCCCATCTCGAACGGGCGCTGGCCGACCAGCGCATTGGCATAGCCGTCGCGCAGCAGCTCGAGCTGCATCTTCAGCGTATCGGCGACGACCAGCGTGAACTTGCCGGAATCGATGTCCTTCTTGTTCCTGCTGGCGAACGCCTTGAAGCCTTCGGGCGCGAACATCGGCCAGCCGCCGATCGGCACGATCGCGGCGAGATCGGGCGTCGCGGTCCGCATGTCCGTCATCTGCTGGACCGCCAGCGCCGGATCGTCGTTGCAGAAGGTCGGCGAGCCCGCGACCTCGGTCCATTTCGAGCCCTTCAGCGCCTCGCGCACGCCGTCGACGCGCTCGGCGAGGTTCTTGGCACCGGGACCGCCCGAGACCATGGCATATTTGCCGCCGTCGGGCCGCATCTTCAGGAGCTGCTTGCCGAGCGCGACGCCGAACTCCTTGTTGTTGGTGCCGATATAGGCGATGCGCTTGGAGCCGGGCGCATCGGCATCGAAGGTGATGACGGGAATGCCGGCCGCGGTCGCCGCCTCGATCGACTTGGTCATGGCCGCGACGTCGGCGACCGAGATGGCGAGGCCGTCGACCTTCTGGGTGACGAAGTCCTGGATGATCTGCGCCTGCGTCGCCGGCTCGTGCTCCACCGGCCCCTTGTAGATGCACTCGATGTTGCCGAGCTCCTTGGCGCGCTTCAGGCAGCCGTCGCGCGCGAAGTCGAAGAACGGATTGTTCATCGCCTTGGGCACGATCACGAAGCGGTAGTTCGCGGCGAACGCCGGCGTCGCCATCATCGCAACGGCGATGCCGGCCAGCAGAAGTTTCCTCATTGTCTCCTCCACCCTTGTTTGGTGCCTATCCTCTCGAAAGCGCCCGGGAAGCGGACAGGCGGCGTTTTCGTTGCCTCCCCGGGATGATCTCACGTCAGGTCATTCGCGAACGAATGCGGTCGACCAGCACGGCCAGGATGATGATCACGCCCACCAGCGTCTGCTGCCAGTAGGAGGAGACCTGCGCCAGCACGAGACCGTTGCGGATCACCTCGAGCAGCACGCAGCCGACGATGGCTCCGAGCGGGCCGCCGATGCCGCCGGCAAGGTTGGCGCCGCCGATCACGGCCGCCGCGATCACGTTGAGCTCATAGGAGGTCGCCATGTTGGCCGGCGCCGATCCGAGCCAGCCGGAGATGATGATGCCCTGGAGGCCTGCGGCGAGCGCGCAGATCACATAGACCTCGATCTTCACCCGCACCACGGGGATGCCGGTGAGCTCGGCCGCCTTCTCGTTGCCGCCGAGCGCGAAGACATGGCGGCCGAACGCACTGTGGTGCAGGACGACGGCCATCGCCAGCGCGAGGATCACGAGATAGATGAACGGCGCGGGCACGCCGAGCACGTCGCCCGAGGTGAGCGCGTAGAAATAGTCGGCATCCGGCCCGCCCGGGAAACTGCCGCGGCCGTTGGAGACGACGTAGCCGAGCCCGCGCACGATCGAGAGCATGCCGAGCGTGGTGACGAAGGGCGACAGGCCGAGCACGGCGATGCAGAAGCCGTTGACGAGGCCCGCGATCAGCGCGACGCCGAGGCCTGCGAGGATCGAGATCAGCAGGATCAGGCCGGGCACGTTGGCCAGCACCGTCTTGCCGTCGGCGGCCATATGCACCAGCGGCGAGCCCGGCGCCGACAGCTCGGTCATCACCATCGAGGTGATCATGGCGGAGAAGCACATCATCGATCCCACGGACAGATCGATGCCGCCGGTGATGATGACGAAGGTGACGCCGAGCGTGGCGATGGCGATGAAGGAAAAATTCTTCGCCACGTTCTGCATGTTGCCTTGGGTGAAGAAGTAGGGGCTGGCGAAATGCATGATCACCAGCAGCACCGCCAGCGCGAGCAGCACGTAGCCGGTCTGCGAGGCGAAGATGCCGCGCTGCCACCATCTGATCTTGCCGACATTGGAGAAGGTGATCGGGGATTCCATGGGCATGGCCATCACGCCGCCTCCTTCGCGCCGGTGATGAGGGCGGTGACTTCCTCCGGCGAGGTCTCGTGGATCGGCTTGTCGGCGCGCTTCTCGCCGCGGCGCATGACGATGACGCGGTCGCACACCGCGAACACGTCGGGCATGCGGTGCGAGATCAGCATCACGGCGACGCCCTGCTCCTTCAGCCGGTGGATCAGCCCGAGCACCTGCTCGACCTGGCGCACCGAGATCGCGGCGGTCGGCTCGTCCATCATCACCAGCCGCGCATTGGAGAGCCTGGTGCGCGCGATCGCGACCGCCTGGCGCTGACCACCGGACATCTGCTTGACGAGATCGTCGGGGCGCGTCTCCGAGCGCAGCTCGCCGAACAGCTCCAGCGCGCGCGCCGCCATCGCCTTGTGGTCGAGCAGCGCGATGGGACCGAATCTGCGCTTCAGCTCGCGGCCGAGAAACACGTTCGCCGCCGCGGTCAGATTGTCGGCGAGTGCGAGGTCCTGATAGACCACCTCGATGCCGACAGCGCGGGCATCGACGGGGCGGTTGAAATGGACCGCGCTGCCGGCAAAGCGCATCTCGCCATGGGTCGGGCGGAAATTGCCGGCGATGATCTTGACCAGCGTGGACTTGCCGGCGCCGTTGTCGCCCATCAGGCCGACCACCTCGCCCGGAAGGACCTGCATGTCGACATCGTGCAGTGCGCGGATCGCGCCGAACTCCTTGCCGATGCCGGAGAGCTCGAGGACCGGTGTTGCGTCAGCGCTTGCCATCAGCGGCCTTCCTCAGACGTAGCGGTTGACCAGGGATTCCAGATATTCCTGCCGCCCCGAACGCGGCTGCGGATCGAATCCGGCGCCCATCGCGCGGTCGGCGAGATCGGCGAGCGAACGCTGGCCGCCGAGAATGGCGCGGCCCTCGGGGCCGGCCCATCCGTCGTAGCGCGTGGCGAGCGGCGCGGTCAGGGCCCCTGCATCGAGCATGTCGGCAGCGGCGAGGAACGCACGCGCGCAGGCATCCATCGAGCCGACATGGGCGTGGATCAGATCGTCAGGATCGATCGACTGGCGGCGGATTTTTGCGTCGAAATTGAGCCCGCCCGTGGTGAAGCCGCCGCGGTTCAGGATCTCGTGGAACACCAGCGCCAGCTCGCCGACGTTCATCGCGAACTGGTCGGTGTCCCAACCGAGCAGATCGTCGCCGCGGTTGATATCGAGCGAGCCGAACACGCCGAGCGCCTCGGCCAGCGCGACCTCGTGATGGAAGGAGTGACCGGCGAGGATGGCGTGGTTCTGCTCGATGTTGAGCTTGACGTCCTTGAGCAGGTCGTAGCGTTCGAGGAAACCGTAGCAGGTGGCGACGTCGAAATCATATTGATGCTTGGTCGGCTCCTTCGGCTTCGGCTCGATCAGGAGCGGCCCCTTGAAGCCGATCTTGTGCTTGTGCTCGACGACGAGCGAGATGAAGCGGCCGAGTTGGTCGAGCTCGCGCTTCAGATCGGTGTTGAGCAGCGTCTCGTAGCCTTCGCGGCCGCCCCACAGCACATAGTTCTGCCCGCCCAGCCGGTGCGTCACCTCCAGCGCGGCGCGGACCTGGCCGGCCGCGTAGGTGAAGACATCGGGGTCCGGATTGGTCGCGGCGCCCGCCATGTAGCGGCGATGCGTGAACAGGTTCGCGGTGCCCCAGAGCAGGCGGACCTTAGCTGATGCCATCTTCTGCTCGAAGACATCGGCGATGGCATTGAGGTTGGCCACGGATTCGCCGAGCGAATTGCCTTCCGGCGCCGCATCGACGTCGTGGAAGGTGAAGAAGGGCACGTCCAGCAGGCGGAACAGCTCGAAAGCGATATCGGCCTTGGCGCGCGCCATGGCCATCGCATCGGTGCCGTGGTGCCAGGGCCGCAGGAAGGTCTCGCCGCCGAAGGGATCGCCGCCCGGCCAGCACAGCGAATGCCAGTAGCAGACCGCAAAGCGCAGGTGATCCTCCAGCCTGCGGCCGTGGATGATGCGGTCCTTATCGTACCAGCGGAAGGCATGCGTGTTCGCCGCATCCTTGCCGGCAAAGGCGATGGGCGTGGTTGCATCGAAGAATTTGGATGACGCGTTCACTTAAAGAGTCTCCTTCAATGCGGGATAGAGCGCGCGCCAGCGGCGATAGGCGTCGTCATAGGCGGCGGTGACGGACGGGCGAGGCGCGAAGCTCGCAAGCCGCCGCGGGCGGGTGCAGACTTCGGCGGGATCTTCTCCGGTAGCGGCAAGTCGGCCGAGCCTGGCGGCGCCGAGCGCAGCGCCGACCTCGCCTTCCTCGACGCGATGGACGGGAATGCCGAGCACGTCGGCGCAGATCTGCGCCCACAACGGCGAGCGCGAGCCGCCGCCGACGAGATCGACTTCGCCGATCGGCCCGCTCGCCGCGCTCAAGGCTGCCAGATTGTCGCGCGCCGCGAAGGCGACGCCCTCGAGCACGGCCTGGACGAGCTGGTTGCGGGAGGTCGCTCCACGCAGGCCGACGAAGGCGCCGCTGGCGGCGGCATCGTTGTGCGGCGTACGCTCGCCATCGAGATAGGGCAGGAATTTGACCGGGCTCGGCCCGTCGACACGCTCGCCGAGCGGCGCCAGCAGCGCAGCGGCGGGCGTCTCCATCACGCCGGAGAGCCAGGCGAGCGAAGCCGCCGCCGACAGCATCACGCCCATCTGGTGCCAGAGCCCGGGCAGCGCGTGGCAGAAGGCATGCACGGCGGACGCCGGCGCCGGCGCGAAGCGGTCGGTGACGCGGAACAGCACGCCAGACGTTCCCAGCGACAGGAAGGCATCGCCCGGCGCAATCGCACCAAGCCCGATCGCGCTCGCCGCGTTGTCGCCGGCGCCGCCGGCCACCACAACGTTCTTCGCCATGCCCCAGCGCTGCGCGTAGTCCGGCGCGAGCACGGCGCTGACCTCGCTGCCCTCGACGAGGCGAGGCATGTGATGCAGATCGAGGCCAGTCGCGTGCAGCAGCAGCGCCGACCAGCGGCGCTCGCCGACATCGAGCCACAGCGTGCCGGCGGCATCCGACATGTCCTCGACCATCTCGCCGGTCAGGCGATAGCGGACATAGGCTTTCGGCAGCAGCACCTTTGCGACGCGCGAGAAGATTTTCGGCTCGTGTCGCGCGACCCAGAGCAGCTTTGGCGCGGTGAAGCCGGGCATCGCCAGATTGCCGGCGATCATGTGCAGCGACGGACAGCGCCGTTCCAGCGCGACGCATTCGGCCTGCGAACGGCCATCGTTCCAGAGGATGGCGGGACGCAGCGGCCGGCCATCCTCGCCGAGCAGCGTCGCGCCGTGCATCTGGCCCGACAGCCCGATGCCGGCGACCGCAGCAACCTCGCGCGGATGGCGGCTGGCGAGATCGTCGACCGCGCCGATCACGCCCTCGACCCAGGCATCGGGATCCTGCTCGGACCACAGCGGCGCCGGATGCGACAGCGCAAGCTCGCGCGACGCCGTCGCGATCACCGCGCCGGCTTCGTTGACGAGCACCGCCTTCACACCGGATGTGCCGATGTCCAGTCCGAGATACACACCACCCTCCCTTTTGCCTGTCGCGATGGGCGGGCTTGGTGCCGCCTTCCCCGCAAATTGCCGTTCGACATTCCGCCGCTAAGGCAGATTGTCCCGCATCACGATGTCGATCCTGATCTTCTCCTGCTCGCGCAGGATCGGCTCGCCGCGGGCGAGCGCCAGCAGCACGCGCACGGCGGCGCGCGCCTCGTGTCCCGGATTCTGCGAGATCGCGGCATCCATCACACCCTGCAACAGCAGCCGGCGCGTCAACGCAGTGACGTCGTGCCCGACAAAGACGACCTTGTCGCGGCCGGCCTCGCTCAACGCCTGCGCGACGCCCTGCGTGCCGGCGCCGACGTTGTAGAGGCCGACAATGTCAGCATGCCTGCCCAACAACCTCGCCAGCACTTGCTCCGAACGCGAATCCTCGTCGCGCCCTTCGAGCACCGGCAGCACGCTGAGATCGGGGAATTCGGCGGCCATCACCTGGTTGAAGCCGAAGATGCGCTCGGCATGGTCACGCAGGCCCTGCGATCCCGCGACGACGGCAACCTTGCCCGCGCGCCCGCCGGCCAGCCGGCCGACCAGCGCGCCGGCGGTGCGCCCCGCCGCGATGTTGTCGATGCCGACATAATGGTGGCGGCGCGACGACGGCACGTCCGAGACCAGCGTGACCACCTTGGTGCCGGCATCGACGAGGTCGTTGATCGCGGCGCGGACGGTCGGATGATCCAGCGCCACCGCGGCAACCCCGTCGTAGTCGCCGGACAGCGCCTCCAGCGAGGCCGCCAGCACGGACGGATCGAACACGTCGGTGGCGATCATCTCGACCTTGAGGCGGCGGGCCGAGAGCCAGCCCGACATCTCGCCGAGATAGGCCTCGATCTGCTGCATGAACGGGTTCGGACCCGACGGCATCACGAAGGCGAAGCGGCGGGCCCGGCTGCGCGCGAGCTCCGCGGCGGCCACATGCGGCTGGAAGGCGTTGCGGTCGATCGCCTCCCTGACGCGGCGGACCGTGTCCGGCCGTACGCCCGGGCGGTTGTGCAGGACGCGGTCCACGGTCGCGAGACTGACGCCCGCCTCGCGGGCGATGTCCTTCAGCGTCAGCGCGGTGGTGGTGAGCGTCTCGGCCATGGCTGAAGGCTAGCAGAGGTGTTTTGAGGTACGCAACTCATTTTGAGGGACGAGAGAACGTTTTCGTGCCCGGGTTGAATCAGGCCAGCCGGGCCCGCGGATCAGCCCGCGGTCAGGTCGAGCGTCAGGTACAGACTGTTGGGGTCGTCGACATAGCCCGCGAACGGGCCGCAGGGCACAAAGCCATGCGCCTGGTAGAGCGCGTGCGCCGGCTTGAAATAATCCCACGAGCCGGTCTCGAGGCTGAGCCGGCTCAAGCCGCGCGCGCAGCTCTCCGTGATGATGTGGCGTAGCATCTGGCCGCCAAAGCCGCGCCGCCGGGTGGTCTGCAGCGTGTGCATCGACTTCACCTCGCCGTGGCCGGTCGAAAGCGTCTTCAATGCGCCGGTGGCGACCAGCGTCTCGCCGTCCCAGCCGGTCCAGAACTCGACGTCGCTGGCGCGAAGGCCCGCCAGATTGAGCGCATGCGCGCTGCCCGGCGCGGTCTGCGCCCGTGCGGCCGTGACGTGATAATCGAGCAGCGCGATGACGCGCGGATCGAAAGTGTCGCCGGTGCGGATCTGCATCGTCATGGCTTGACGTCACCTGCCAGTTGCTTCTGCATCAAGACCATATCGAGCCAGCGGCCGAACTTGCTGCCGACTTCGGGCATACGGCCGACCTCGGCAAAGCCAAACGAGGCGTGCAGCGCAATCGAGGCGGAATTCGAGGCCTCGATCGCCGCAACCATGATGTGCTTGTTCAGCAGCGTGGCGCGCTCGATCAGCGCGATCATCAGGCTGCGGCCGATGCCCGCCCGGTGGTGCCGCTGGTCGACATAGATGGAGTTCTCGACCGTGTGGCGATAGCCGGGAAAGGGACGGAAATCGCCGAACGACGCGAAACCGACCACGTCCCTGCCCTTCATCGCGACCAGCACGGGGTAGCCGGCCTCCTGCCGCGCGGACATCCATGCGCGCCGCGAGGCGAGATCGGCCGGGCCGTCGGTCCAGACCGCCGTGGTGTGGACCGCGGCGTAGTTGTAGATGGCGAGAATATCCTCCGCATCTTCCAGCGTGGCATCCCGTACGACCAGCGGCATCACATTTTCCCGTAAGAAGTGCCGCGCCGCGTGATGATGACGTAGCGCGCATCCTGTTTGGTTTCGTTCTCGAAGGTCACGGCACGCATCACGTCGAAGTCGAGACAGTCGCCGTCGCGCAGGCGCACGGTCTTGGCGTCGATATGCACACAGACCGCCCCCTCCAGCATCAGGAGCTGCTGGGTGAAGGCGCTGCGGCCCCACGGGCTGTAGGACACGCGCGCGCCGGCCGGCAGGTCGACGACGATGATCTCGATGCCGCTGGCCGCATCCGGCGGCGAGGCGTGACGCCGGCGGTAGCCGCTGTCGGGATCGCGCCAATGCGGCTGGTCGGCTAGCCGCATCAGGCGCTCCGGCGGCTTCTCCGCGAGCGCTACGACGTCGCTGAGGGTCACGTCGAGCGCCGCGCAGAGCTTGTTCAGCAGCGCCGCGGTCGCGCTGCTCTGCGCCCGCTCCACTCGCCCGATCATGGCCCGGCTGACGCCGGAGCGCGCTGCAAGTTCATTCAACGTCATGCCCGCCTGTGTCCGGAGCGTTTTCAAGCGACGACCGATCGCGCGGTCGAGTTTCTGCTGGTCCATGATTGTCATCCGAACATTGCCCGACACGAGGACCGCACCCGTCAGGGCGAGGGCAGCTTAGGCCGGGCGAGGCGCACGTGCCGGGCGCAAGAAGCTAATATATTGGAATCTTAGCGCGACGCGGGACGGCCGCAAGCCGGATGCCGTCACCGCCCGCGCGATTCCAGCGTCGCATTCGGCCAGCGGCAGGCATTCGCAAGCCTGGCGCGGACACTGTCGAGACCGGCGAGGTCGAAGGTCGCGCTGATGGTGCGCCCCGTGCCGTCGGTCACGGCAACCGACATCCGCCCGCCGTCGAGCGCGCGGATCAGATCGACCGGATCGTCGGTCATGAAGGCGGTGCGGCCATCGACCGCCAATCGCCAGCGCAGCGCTCTTGCCGCCGCCTGATCGGAGGACATCACGACCTCGACGTCACCGCCGCGCGCGGCGCGCCAGACGCCGTTGGCGCCGAGCGACATCTCGGTCCGCTGGTTCCGGCATCGCAGGACCAGGGTCTGGGGCGCGTCGGCGGGAACAGGAAGAAGCGCGTACAGCTTCGCCACGAACAGCGGCGAGAAGTCCCGCGGCGACGTGGTCTCGCTGATCAGCCATCCCCGTGCGGCCGGCAATGCTGCGGTCTGATCATCCTGATTGGGACGCGCCGCCGCCGCCGGCGGCTCGGATGCGGCCGGCCCGGGCGGCGCACGGACGCGCGGCTTCGCAGGCACTTCGCCAGTCGGCGCGGCCTCGTCCTTGCCGGCAAACAGACGATCGAGGCATTGCTTCTCCGCGCTGTGCGCCTTCAACCTGCAGGCAAGACGCGCCGCGTTGTCGCTGCCGGCCTGATCGCAGGCAGCCTCGGCGTTGCGCGTCTGCGCGAAGCACTCGTCGAGGCCCTTCAGGGTGCTGGACGCGGATTGACCGTGGGCTTCCGCGATCTCGATCATGGCGAACAGGAGAGCGGCGAGCCGCTTCATGGACGCGCCGTCCGATTGGCCATCTGCGGATCCCGCCAGCTCTCGGCCGCCTTCAGGCGCTGCAGTCCGGGAACACTGGCCTGGGGATCGGCATCCTTCCATTTCGGATCGAAGCCGGACACGCGCAACTCGTCGAGCCTGCCGAACAGCTCGTTCACGAAGGCGGTCACACGATCATGGCGCGGCGAGCCCGGGGTCCAGTTATAGGCGACCAGAACGGTCGGCACCGCGATCGTCTCGATCGTTTCCCCCGCCGGCACCAGTGCCGGATAGTCGGCCGACGTCAGCGCAGCGGGCACGTAATAATCGATCAGTCCAGGGCCAAAGGGTACCGGCAGGAACTTGAAGCCCTCGTCCCATTTGCGCTTCACGAACGCGTCCACCGGCTTGGAGGTGACGAAGACCACGGCCGCCATCTCACCCTTGCGCATCTGCTCGAGTGCAACCGGGTGCGGCACGAAGGTCTTCTCGACGGCGATACCGAGGCGGCTGAAAATGAGCGGACCCGAATAGGCGGCGGCGGTGCCCTGCGTGTTGAAGTTAACCTTCTTGCCGGCGAGGTCGGCGAGCGACTTGATTTCCGGGCGCGCGAAGACGTGCAGCTCCGACGGAAACAGGTTCATCACATGGACGATACGGGTTCCGATTTCCGGCACCTGGGCGCGGTACTCATCGAGCGAATCGCTGTTGATGATCGCGACGTCGATCCCCTTGAGATAGAGCAGATCGTTGACGTTCTCGGTCGGCCCGCGCGTCACGATCGGAAGCACCTTCACCTTGCCGCCTTCGTTGACGACGCGCGAGATCTCGGTGGCGAAACGGAGCGGCGCGCCTTCCAGCAACCCGGCGGCAAGGCCGACCGAGCCGGCATTGACGCGGTCCCTCACCTCGGCTTCCGCGCTGCGCGGTTGAACGGGTTGCGCCGCGCGCCTGACGCGCGCCGGCGCAGGTGCAGCGCGCTCGACGGAGCGTCTTTCACCGCCGGCCCTGTTGGCATTTTGCGCGGAAGCGGGCAGCGCGAGCAACGACAAGGCCAGTATGAACAGAAGCTTGCGCATCATCGCGGCCTCCCATGCTTCGCCTGTCTACGGCCGGACGTAGCTCCAGCCCTTCTCCTGCAACTCCATCATGTGGACGACGCCGGAGGGCACCATGGAGGCCTCCGGCAGCAGCTCCAGCGGCTTGCCTTCCTTCTTTTCCATCCCTTCCCTGGTGACGCCGCATGCGGCGAAGCGGATCTTGCTGGGGAAGGCGAGCTCGTTCATGGCGTGAATGCGGTCGGCGACCGGCGTCGTGTCCTTGCGCAGCATGTGCAGCCCGGGGCCGAACGCCACGATCTCGACATCGGCGTCCTCGCCCTTCTTGCGGTAGTAGTCGAGCACGTTGGTCGCGTTGTTGAGCGCCAGATTCATCACGGCGGGATCGTTCTGGTTGACCTGGATCACAAGCCGGTGCGGCGCCGGCCTGGCCGGGCGGACGGCTTGCTTCTTCGGGACCATGGCCCGCGCCGAGATCGCCGAACCCTGCTGCTGTTGCGTCGGGGTCATCGGATACGCCGGGCTGATCGCGAATGTGGCAATCATGGCTGTGACGATAGGAATTCGTACATCAGGCATGGACCATCTCCCGTCCTGGCTTTTGCGCTTTACATGCGGTGCAACTCGTTCGATCTCGATGCGGCTGTTGTGCCGGCCTGTTGATGCTGCGCGTGGATTTGCGTGGGCGACGCCCGACCACGGACCATGAACTCCGCGGTGGGCCGCCGACAGACTGCAGTTCGTGCTAAGCGCAATGGATTAAGCGCGGGGGACATCAGCGCGACGTGCCGTTGCGCTCGGGTTCAAAGCCGCGAGGAGATTTCAGGTCACAAGACCCAAGGGCCGATCTGGCGATTGCGCCGGAGTAAACGGCTTGGAGCGGGCGAAGGGAATCGAACCCTCGTATGCAGCTTGGGAAGCTGCCGTTCTACCATTGAACTACGCCCGCAGATGCGCTTCGCGCCTGTCCTGATTAGCCGAGACGGCGCGCCTCGCCAAGCGGTTTGGCGCGGGCAGCCGGATGCTTCTTAAGGTTTTGGCAAGATTTTGGGTGCGCCGGATTGTGGCAGTGTTATGATCCAGCCGTCGGGGGAAAAACGTGCACTGAGTGGGGCGTGTGCATGGTGGGGCGCGGCTATACGATATTCAACACGGCGATAGGGCGCTGCGGCATCATCTGGAGCGGCACCGGCGTCGTGGCCGTGCAGTTGCCGGAGGCGCGGGAGATCGATACCCGCCGCCGGATTTTCCAGGTCCATCCCGAGGCGCGCGAGCAGCAGCCGCCGCTCAATACCGAGCTTGCGATCGAGGGCATCGTGGCCTTGCTGCAAGGCAGCGATCCCGATTTCTCCGAGGTCAGCCTCGATGCCGGCGGCGTGCCGGGCTTCAACCGGCGGGTCTATGAATACGCCTGCACGATCCCGCGCGGGGAGACGCGCACCTATCACGAGATCGCCAGGGCGCTGGGCGCCTCCGGCGCCGCGCATTCGGTGGCGCAGGCCATCGCCAAGAATCCCTACATGCTGATCGTGCCCTGCCACCGCGTGCTGGAGGCCGGCAATTACACCGACCGGCTCTCGCCCTATGGCGGGGTGATCTCCAAGCGGCGGCTGTTGTCGCTCGAGGGTGCCCATCCGATCGCCAGCAAGACGCTGTTCGACGTGCTGCTGCCCGTTGCCCCGCCACGCGCGCCCAGCTGAGGCGCGATCCTGATCGCTGGCTTTGATTTTTTGGGCATGATCTTGCCGGACAACCGCTACACACTTGCCCGGATCATCCCTAGATAACGCGGCATGGATGCCACCACGCTGCTGACGACACGATCGATGACCGTCTCCGAGTTTCGCTGCGATGCGGGACCGGACGACACGCCGTTTGCGGAATGCCGCACCGGCCATTCCATCGCCTATGTCCGCTCCGGCAGTTTCGGCTGCCATTGCCGCGCCGGCTTCTTCGAGCTGGTGGCGGGCTCGATGCTGGTCGGCGCACCCGGCGAGGAATACACCTGCACGCACGAGCACGTCTCGGGCGATGTCTGCCTGTCGTTCTTCCTCAGCGAGGACATGGTCGACGCGCTCGGTGGGCGGCGCGACGTCTGGCAGGTCGGCGCGACGCCGCCGCTGCCCGAGCTGATGGTGCTGGGCGAGCTCGCCCAGACGGCAGCAGATGGCAACAGCGACCTCGGCCTCGACGAGGTCGGACAGATCCTGGCCGGCCGCTTCGTCGAAATCGTCTCCGGCAAGACGCGCAAGCCCGCGACACCGACCGCGCGCGACCGCCGCCGCGCTGTGGAGGCCGCGCTGTGGATCGACGACAATTCGCATGCCGAGGTCGACCTCGAACAGGCCGCAAAGCAGGCCGGCCTTAGCCCGTTCCATTTCCTGCGGCTGTTCTCGGCCGTGCTCGGCGTCACCCCGCATCAATATCTGGTGCGATCGCGGCTGCGCCACGCCGCGCGCAGGCTCACCGAGGACGACATCGCCGTCACCGACATCGCCTATGACGTCGGTTTCGGCGACCTCTCCAACTTCGTCCGCACTTTTCATCGCGCCGCCGGAGTGTCGCCGACGAAGTTCCGGCAGGCCTCAAAGGGCGAGCGCAAGATTCTCCAAGAGCGGTTGGCTGTGAACTGACGCTAAGCCTTCGTTGACCAGACGCGAAGGAATAGATCGCCGCTTGCGGCACATGGCGTTAGCGTTCGGCCGGAGTGCACGACGAGACGCAGCGTGGAATGGATCCTCATCATCGGTTTCGGTGCCTTCGCCTGCTATCGCATGAGGCGCGCGCATGAAAAGGCGGACGAATATGCTGCAACCGGTATGGCGCGATCACCGCTGTACTGGTCGACCGCGGCGCTCACCATGACCCTGCTCGGCCTCTCCCTGTACATGGCTCACCTTGGGCACGAAGGGCCGATCCCATGGCCCTATTGGCCGATCGTGGTTGTCCTGTTCATCGTGATCTTGCTGCTGCGCCGTGCCTTGAAATGGCGCTATCCGATCTAGCCCGACCCACGGGCTGGTGTTCACCGGCGAGGATGCGCAAGATTCTCCAAGAGCGGCTTGCCCTCTACTGACTAGGGTCGTCTCCGGCGCGCGCCACGTTCGGCGCGCTTTGCAATGGAGACGATCATGTATGACCACATCGGACTGCGCGTTGCCGACCTCGACGCCGCCACGCGCTTCTACACCGCGGTGCTGGCGCCGCTCGGTTATGTCCTGTGCTCCAGCGGCGACGGCTATGCCGGCTTCGGGCCGAAGGGCGAGCCGGCGCTGTGGCTGCATCTGAACAAGGGACGCAAGGCCGACGGCGCGCATATCGCCTTTCGCGCCAAGGACCATGACGCGGTCAAGGCGTTTCACAACGAGGGCCTCAAGAGCGGCGGCCGCGACAATGGCGGCGCCGGGCCGCGTAGGGATTACAGCCCGACTTACTACGCGGCGTTCCTGATCGATCCGGATGGGAACAATGTGGAGGCAGTTTGCGTGTGAGCCGCAACGGCCGGCCGCCGTCATTGCGAGGAGCTCTTGCGACGAAGCAATCCAGACTGCCTGTGCGGAAAGATTTCTGGATTGCTTCGCTGCGCTCGCAATGACGGTGTTTATTGCGACCACCTGATCAGATCAAAGGACATCTCCATGGCTTCCATCCACAACGACATTCTTCTCAATACCCCAGCCCGCGACGTCTGGGATGCGGTGCGCGATTTCGGCGCGCTGCCCGAGCGGCTTGCGCCGGGCTTCGTCACCGCCTGCACGCTCGATGGCGATGAACGTATCGTCACCTTCGCCAACGGTTCGGTGGCGCGCGAGGTGCTGGTCGATTGCGACGACGCGCGGCAGCGCCTCGTCTATGCCATCAGCAACGAGCGGCTGAAGCACTACAGCGCGTCGGTGCAGGTGATCGCCGAAGGCGAGGCGCGGTGCCGGCTGGTCTGGATCATCGACATGCTGCCGAACGAGCTCGCCCCTTACGTCCAGGGCCAGACGAAGGACGCCGTCGCCGCCATCCACCGCGCGTTCCCGGCGGCGGCTGCGTGATATTTCTCACAGAGCCGCACCCTTCCCGGCCGTAACCATGCCCGCGTGCGTCCGGTTGGCTCTGCTCTCCCGGCAGCGCCACGCACGCGAGGAGCATGCGATGAGAGGTGCGGACAAGGTGATCTGCCAGGCAGCCGCCGTGCTGCTGCTGTTTTCGATTTCGAGCGTGCCGGCAAAGGCGCAGTTCCTCGGCGGCGGAGGTGCCGGCGGCGAGGACATGATGACCCAGATGGCGCCGATGCTGGAGATGATGAAGGCGAAGATGGGCAAGCGCCGCTTCGCCATGCTGATGCAGACCATGGGCCCGATGATGAGCCGCATGATGGAGAACGGTGGCGGCGGGCTCAGTGGCATGATGGGCGGCGGCGGAGGTCTTGGCGGCCTCGGCGGCGGCAATCTCGGCGGCGGCTTCGGCGCGCCCAATTACGGCGGCTACGCGCCGATGGGCGGCGGCACGATGCCGACCGGTTTCGGCGGCATGGGCGGCGGCGATATCATGGGCATGCTCGGCGGCGCCGGTGGCGGCGACATGATGGCGATGATCCCGCAATTGATGCGGCTCGCCAATGTCGGCGGCGGCGGCCATCGCCGTCACAAGCATCGCTAGAACGAAGCATATCGCCGCAAGGATGGATCCCCGGATCGCGCTGCGCGCCATCCGGGCTACGAGACCTGCCGTGCAGACAACGAGGCAACCACCCTTCGCGGGGCACGAAGGATGGCTGCACCTGGCCGGCGAGTGGGGGCGTCGCCGGTATCAGATCCGATCGTTGAGAAGGACGCCGGACACCGACGCGTTTGCAGTCGCCGCATCGGTCGATCCTGCGTCGTAAGTGTGGTCGGCGAACGAGTCCTGCAGCGATTGGAGAAATTGCTGCAGCAGCTCCGTCGCCGACGTGGTGCTGGACGAACCCTTCGTGTTGCTCCCGGTCGTCGTGTCGCTCGATCCGGTCGTGCTGGACGAGGTCGAATCGGTGGACGAGCTCGTCAGCGACTGAAGGAATTGCTGCAGCAGATCCACCAGCGGATTGCCGCTCGACGAGCTGTCCGTGCCGCCGGCCGAAGATCCGCCAGACGGCGGCGGTCCGGGCGGCGGGCCACCGGCTCCGCCGGGTCCACCCGGACCATGGGAGAACGCCGCCTTGAACACACCCTGCAGCTCGGTGGCCTGCTGGTCGGTCAGCTTGCCGCTCGACACTTCCTGCTGGATGAGATCGTCGATCCTGGAGGCGAACTCGTCCGGCGACAGCCGGGTGCCGCTCGACTGATCGCTCGTCCTGCTCGATTGCAGGGCGGAGTCGATGTCCCCGAGCGCAGACGACAACGCCGACTGATCGGTCGAGCTGATCGCGCCGGAATCGACTTCCGCCTGCAGTTCGTCCTGCAATCTTTGCAATGGTGACGCGTGGTGATGAGAGGAGAGCGCCGAAATCGAGGTCATGGTGGCTTTCCGTGCTGATGAACTCGCGGCGAAATTGTCGCCAGGAGCTGGCGCGGAGCCTTCGGCAAGGCACGGCTTCGGTTACCCGGCATTGCCAGGCAGCAAGCAGAAACATTTGGAAACAAAAATCCGGCGAGCGCGTCCTAATCCGCCGCGCTGGATAGGGCCGGCCTGATCGCGGGCTTGCTCACGCGCGGGCCCCAGCGCGTCAGCAGGACGCTGGAGCACGACAGCAAGCCGAGCACGACCATCGAGCTTGCGGCCAGCCAGAAAAAGCTCTGCGCGGTGGCGTCATGCGTCGACAGCCACCAGCCGACCGCAGAGATGTAGATCAGCCGCGCGGTCTGCGCCAGCACCGGGCCGATCACCTTCGCCGCGCCCTGCGAGGAGAAATACATCACCGTCGCAAGGCCGAAGAACGCGTAGAACGGCCCGACCGTCGAGAGATATTGATGGCTCGCCGCGCGCACGGCCGCGCTGTCGGTGAAGATGTTGACCCAGAGATCGGGGTAGATCGCAACGAGGGACGCGGGCGCGCCGACGGCGACGAAGGCGGCAACGCTTGCGGTCCAGGCGATGCGCCGGGCCCGCGCGATGCGGCCGGCGCCGATCGCCATCCCGACCATCGGCACGCAGGCAATGCCGAACGAGAACGCGATCGAGGTCAGCAAAAATTCCAGCCGGGCGCCGACGCCGTAGCCGGCGAGGATCGCCGTGCCGAACTTCGCCAGCATGTGGGTGAAGATCGAGATCGTCAGCACCGATTGCAGCGGGGAGAAGCAGGCGATGGCGCCGACCTTCAGGATGTCGAAGAACATCGCCCACTGGATGCGCAGGCCGCGCAGCTTCAGTGCGATCCGCGCCCGGCCGGAGAACAGGTACCAGCCCATGATCGTGATGTTCATGCAATAGGCGATCAGCGCGCCGGCCGCGACGCCGCGCATGCCGAATTGCGGCACCGGGCCGAGCCCGAGGCCGAGCGTGCCGCCGAGCACGATCTGCCAGGCCGCGGAGTTGAGGATGAGGAACGACGGCAGCTTCATGTTGCCGGTGCCGCGCAGGATGCCGGCCATGGTGTTGAGCAGCCAGGGCAGCACGGCGCCGCCGAAGAACACCTGCGTGTAGGCGATCGCATGCGTCAGCACATCACCGCGGCCGCCGAGCATTTCGAGCACCGTGGGGCCGAAGATCAGCATGCCCAGCATGAAGACGAGGCCGAAGCTGATGCCGATCAGCATGGCGTGCATGGCGAGCGTGCCGGCCCGCTTGCGGTCGCCGGCGCCGAGCGCACGCGCGATGGACGACGCGACCGCGCCGCCCATGGCACCGCCGGACATGGTCATGGTCAGGATCACTGTCGGAAACACCAGCGCCATCGCGGCCAGCGCCTCGACGCCGAGCCGGCCGATATAGGAGGTCTCCGCGATCACCGTGCAGGTGCCGGCCGACAGCGCGATCACGTTCGGCCAGGCCAGCGAGAGCAGCGTGCGCAGGATCGGCCCGTCGGTCAGCGCGCTCCTGATGGGACGCGGCGGCGGCGGCAGCGGGCGCTCTTGCTCATCGACCGGGATCTCGGCGATGTCGGACATGTCCTCTCCCGGGCAGGGACGCCATTCGCGGCGCGGCAATCACTTGGTGTGCCAATAAATCCGTTCGCGCGCAGGGCGCGGTGCGGGCTTGTTAGCACGGCGATTGCCGATTCCTCCTGCGCCGGATGCAGGCGTGCCCTGCGGCAGCGCATTTCAGCCCGTGGAATTGCGGCTCTTCTCCCTCTCCCCGCTTGCGGGGAGAGGCAAAGCTTCGGCCGCATCCGCATCACCCGATCGTCCAGACCAGCGGCGGACGGCCGCCCGCAGCGGTGCGCATCTGCACGCCGATATGCCGGCCGCATCCCGCAGCCAGTCCTTCGAACAAACCCTCCAGCACCTTGGCGCAGGCGCGGTGATAGTCGGCGACGTCGTCCATCAGCTTCCAGCTCTGCTGGCGGATTTCGAACGCGCCTTCGGACTGTATCGTCTCGGCGGCGTCATCCTGCGCGGCGAACAGGGCGTCCAGGAACGCTGCGAACTCGCTCGCGCCACCGCGGCTCATCGACAGCGCCGCGGCAACCTCGTCGAAATATTGCATCCCGATCAGCTTGCCGGTGAGGTGCAGCAAATAGCCGGCATCCTCCGGACCGAACAGCTGCACCATCACAGGCGCGGCGGTGCGGACATATTCCATCGCGTAGTTGCGATACGCCTTTTCCAGCCGAGGCTTCGGCCAGCTCGCGACCGGCAATGCCGGCGCAGTCCTGGCATCGAACAGCGGCGCCTCCAGATGGCGTGCGAACACGAGGCGCTGGTCCGGTTCGAGTGGATGGTCGTACTGGTGATAGTAGCCTTCGAGCCCGTCCTGGCCGTCGACGCTCTGCTTGGTGCAGACGAAGCCGAGCCTGGTATCGCCGAGCGCGACGCCGTTGTTGGCGTGCCAACCGCGCAGCATCGCGCGCGAGACTTCGCCCGGCACGCCGCAGATCGCGGTGCCCTTCCAGATCCAGCGCGGCGGCGGATAGCGGATCCAGGCCTTGGTGTCGCTCTCGTACATGTATTCGACGTGGACGCCGCCGATCCAGTTGGAGAGATAGTGATATTGCGCGGCGGCCACCGCCGGCGGCAGATGATCGATCCCGAGCTTCTTGAGCCCCGGCAGGAAGCGCTCCTGCTGCTGGCGGCGGAACACGCGGAAGACGAATTCGGCGGCATCCGCCGTGCCGCGGCGCGTGACGACGGTGAGGATGAGGCCGGTGAAAAAAGCGTGGTAGAGGTCGGCAACCGCGCGCCAGCGCTTCCATTGGGCTTCCTGCGCGGTGTCGCCTGGCGTGGTCATGTTCGCTCCCGATCGTTGTTGCAATCGAGTGTGTCACCGCCTCCGCCGACAGGCAACATGACGCGCGCGCAAGGCTCTCTGCGCGGCGGCCCGTCAATTCCGCATCACGAATTTTGTGCAGCCTTCGCAGCGCGATCGCGCTCGACGCGTTCGGTGACGTCGCGCGCCATCGCGACCGATCCCTGCACCGCGCCGCCGGCGTCGCGCACCAGCGCGAAGGTCATCTCGATGTAGAGCTTGCGGCCGCTCTTGTGCAGCGCGCGGGTCAGCGTCGGCTTGCCCGCAAGCTTCATCGTGCCGCTCGCGAGCGCAGCCTCAAAACCTTTCCAGTGCGCGGCGCGCAGATGCTCGGGAATGATGAGGTCGAGATTCTGGCCGAGCGCTTCGTCGGCAGCGAAGCCGAACAGTGCCGCCGATGCGCGATTCCAGCGCGTGATCGTGCCAGCGCGATCCGAATAGATCAGCGCGTCCGCGACATCGTCGAGGATGTATGCGTCGAGCTGGGATTGGTCCACCATCTCATCACCCCACATGATGCCGGATTTGGTTAGGCATCCTGCCACACATTCGGTGTCATCGCCCGACTTGATCGGGCGATCCAGTAGTCCGAGGCAGCAGTGATCGAACGCGAGGTCGCGGCGTACTGGATGCCCGGTCGAGCCGGGGCATGACAGTAGGGTGTAGGACTACACCCGGAAATGCTTCGATAGTTTGAGGCCCTGGGCCTGGTAATTGGAACCGATGCGCTGGCCGTACATCGCATCGGGGCGCGCCAGCATCTTCTCGTAGACGAGGCGGCCGACGATCTGGCCGTGCTCGAGGATGAACGGCACCTCGCGCGAGCGCACTTCGAGCACCGCCCGCGATCCAAGCCCGCCCGCACCGGCATAGCCGAAACCGGGATCGAAGAAGCCGGCATAGTGCACGCGGAATTCACCGACCAGCGGATCGAAAGGCACCATCTCCGCGGCGTAATCCGGCGGCACCTGCACCGCTTCCTTGGAGGCGAGAATGTAGAACTCGCCGGGATCGAGGATCAGGCTGCCGTCGGGACGCGCCGAGATCGGCTCCCAGAAATCCTCGACGGAATAGCCGGCGCGCCGATCGACATCGACGACGCCGGTATGGCGCTTGGCACGATAGCCGACGAAGCCGTTCGCCTTCTCGCCGGAGAGATCGACCGAGACGGCAACGCCGCCCGCGAGATCGGCATCGTCGATATCGACGAGACGCTCGGCGGCATGCAGCGCATCGAGCTCGTCGGCGTTGAGGATGGCATCGCCGGTGCGGAAGCGCACCTGCGACAGGCGCGAGCCCTCGCGCACCAGAACCGGGAACGTCTTCGGGCTGATCTCGGCATAGAGCGGGCCGTGATAGCCGGCACCAATCATGTCGAAGCGGCGGGTGCCGTCTGCGATGACGCGGGTGAAGACGTCGAGGCGGCCGGTCGAGCTTTTAGGATTGGCGGCCGCGACGATCTCCGGCGGCAGCGCCAGGCTTTCCAGCAGCGGCACGATGTAGACGCAGTTGGTCTCCAGCACCGCGCCGTCGGCAAGGCTGAACTCGTGCAGCTTCAACTCGTCGATGCGCTCGGCGACGGTGGCACCGGGACCGGGCAGGAAGCTGGCGCGGACGCGATAGGCGATGTCGCCGAGACGCAGATCGAGGCTCGCCGGCTGGATCTGGCTTTCGACGAAGTCGTAGGCGGGCAGGATGAGGCCCGCCTCCGCCATCGCCGCGATCATGCGGTCGGGCAGGATACCATTGGCGTCGGGCGCGACCGTGAACGTCAACCGAGGGTCCTCATCAGGGGTCAAGTACATCCGGACATGCGGGAAATACTAGCCTTTTACGGCTATCCGATGGACGCCTTGACGAAAAGGGCAATGCGGAATATGAGCATCACTTATCCCGTGGTGATTTGAGCCGGCCGGCTTGCAGCCACGTTAAATAAGTCGCTAAACAGGCCGGGGACCTCTGTGATCCCGGCCCGTGGTTTTATCCAGGCCGGTTTTTTTGTGGCCGTTTTCGACGAGACGGTCATATCGGAGGGTCCTATGTCGAAGTCGCCTGCTGCCTACCGCCCCGAAACCCGCCTGGTCCATTCCGGCACCCTGCGCTCGCAATATGGCGAGACGTCCGAGGCGCTGTTTTTGACGCAAGGGTATGTCTACAACAGCGCCGAGGAGTGCGAGGCGCGGTTCAAGGGCGAGGACCCCGGCTTCATCTATTCGCGCTACTCGAACCCGACGATTGCGATGTTCGAGCGCCGGATGATCGAGCTCGAAGGCGCCGAAGCCGCCCGCTCGGCGGCAACCGGCATGGCGGCGGTGACGACCGCGATCCTGGCGCCGCTGAAGGCCGGCGATCACGTGGTCGCCTCGCGCGCACTGTTCGGCTCGTGCCTCTATGTGATCCAGGACCTGCTGCCGCGCTACGGCATCGAGACCACGCTGGTGGACGGTGCCAATCTCGATGAATGGCAGCGCGCGGTGAAGCCCAACACCAAGACGTTCTTCCTGGAGAGCCCGACCAACCCGACGCTCGACGTGCTCGACATCCCCGGCATCGCCGAGATCGCGCACAAGGGCGGCGCTCGGCTCGTCGTCGACAACGTGTTCGCGACCCCGATCTGGCAAAGCCCGCTCGCGCTCGGGGCCGACGTCGTCGTCTACTCCGCGACCAAGCACATCGACGGCCAGGGCCGCTGTCTGGGCGGCATCATCCTGTCGTCGGAAGCCTTCATCGCCGAGCACATCCACAATTTCATGCGCCAGACCGGCCCGTCGATCTCGCCGTTCAACGCCTGGGTCCTGCTCAAGGGCCTGGAAACGCTGGGCGTGCGCGTGCGCGCGCAGACCGACACGGCGGCGCGGGTCGCCGAGGTGCTGGCGAGCCACCCGAAGATCTCGCGGCTGATCTATCCCGGCCGCGCCGATCATCCTCATGCCGCACTCGTGAAGAAGCAGATGCGCGGCGGCTCGACGCTGGTCGGCTTCGAGGTCAAGGGCGGCAAGGCCGCGGCGTTCCGCGTGCTCAACGAGCTCAAGCTTGCGAAGATCTCCAACAATCTCGGCGACGCCAAGAGCCTCGTGACGCATCCGGCCACCACGACGCATCAGCGCCTGAAGCCGGAAGACCGTGCCGCGCTCGGCATCAGCGAAGGTTTCATCCGCTTCTCCGCGGGGCTGGAGCATGCCGACGATCTGATCGAGGATCTGACGGCGGCGCTGGAGAAGGCGTGAGGTGCGCTTCGTAGGGTGGATTAGCCGAAGGCGCAATCCACCTCTTCTGCATCTGCGGAAACAGACAGTGGTGGGTTACGGCTTCGCCTAACCCACCCTACGGCACTTCGCCGGGACGACCCATCACATCGGCCGGTACGTCCGCACATCCGCGGGCACGTTCACCCCGAGCTTGATCTGGCCGACGGAGCGGATGATGTCGTCGCCGAGCAACTGGGCGAAGCAGGCGTAGCCCCAATCGTTCATGTGCAGGCCGTCGGCGATCACGAAGCTCTCGACCGGGATCGACTGGTTCTCGTGCCAGTCGCGCATCACCTCGAAGCGCGGGAAGATGCCGACCTTGCGCAGCTCGGCGACCTTGCCGAGCAGCTTGATCATCTTGCCGGCGCTCTCCGCGCGCTGATTGACGGCCGGCGAATATTGCGGATCGACCAGCACGATGTCGGCGCCGCCTGCGGCCTGGATGCGGGCGATGCCGTCCTCGACGAGCTTGGCGGTGTCGCCGGGATCGAGATTGCGCAGCACGGCGTTGGTGCCGACCTGCCAGATCACCATGTCCGGATGCACGTCGATCACCTGCGTCTGCAGGCGCTTCATCATCTCGGGCGCGTCCTCGCCGCCGACGCCGGCATTGATGACGGTGATGTCGGCGGTCGGATAGTGCCGGCGCAGCTGCGCGGCGAGGCGGTTCGGATAGTTGAAATCAGGCGAGCTCGCGCCGTAGCCGGCGGTCGACGACGAGCCGAACGCGACGATCACGACGGGCTTACCGGCAACGAGCTTGGCGGCGACATGCGGCAGCGAGCCCATCGCCTTCGCACTGCCCTTGTTCGCGTCCTTGGGCGGCAGGCAGGGCACGCGGCTGAAGATGTCGCCGGCGGATTTCGCGACCTGCTTCACCTTGTCGATGGCGCGCGAGGTGATGCCACGCTGCTCGGGCGACGTCGCCGCGACCGTGGTCTGAGAGGACGGTGCGGGCGCGGGATTAGCGGCTTGCGCCGGTGAGGGCGTCGCCTGCGCGGCCTGCGCCTGCGCGCGCGACAGCGAGGCCGGCGTCAGCAACAGCAGCGCGGCTGCTGCCGATACAGTCAGCCATGCCGTCAAGCCAAAAGGGCGGAGAGAACTCATTAACGCTAGACCTCAATTTTGCTGCTGGGCCGGCCCCAGATGGGCTGCGTCGAACACGAACTGCGCCAACGCCCGGCCAAGGCAATCATGGACCTGTTTCGCCAGCTCTGGCCCGCGGGACGGGCTGAACAGGTCGAACTGACCCTGATCATTCCACTGCCGCATGATCGCGAAACGGTCGAACAGCGGGATGTCGTGCTCCTGCGCCACCACACGCATATTGTCGAGGTAAGGCGGCACCGCGATCATGGTCTCCGTACGCGGGCTGTACTGCAAGTTCATCAACACGACGTCAGCCCCTGCCTTTTGCAGCGCAGTAACCCCTTCGGTCACAGCGCCGCGAAAATCATCGGGATCGATGGCTCGGATAGCATCCACGGTCCCGGTCTGCCAGATGACCAAAGTAGGCCTTTTTGCTTCCACCAGCTTAACGAAGGTAGCGGCGGCCTCCTCTGCCGTCTTCTTGCTCTGTATTTCTACGGAGACGTGCAAGGCCTCCGACGGCGGCAGCTTGTCCTTCAGGATGGCCTGCATGCGCGCCGGATAGGAAGCGTCCTCGGAGGCCGGAATCCTCGTCGAACCGCTGCCGATGACCAGAACCTCGAGTGGCTTGCCTGACCTGACGGCCTCGGCGACCCTGGGAAGCTGGCTTTCGCTGGTGAGCAGATAGGACGGCAGTTCGCACGCGGGAGGCACGGCCGGAGCAGCAGGCGCAGCATCGCCCGCGCGCGCCTGGGGCGCGGCGAGGACACCGCATAGCAGGACAAGGCTCAGGAGAACCTTCGCCTTCATCAGCCCCCTCCCGCCAGATCGGCGTTGCCGACGGCGTTTTTCGTTTTTGCACCGCTCTTGTCAGCCACGCGCTTGTACCACGAAATCACCCAGGCCACGCCCCACATGATCAGGATTCCGGAGAGACTAATCAGCGCATGCATGGCTGCGCCGCCTGAGACTTCGGCCAGGATGAAGTGGCCGGCGAAGGCGAGGAAGACGCCGAGGCAGAAGATCTCCAGGGAATGGGAGCCGCACAGGATCAGCGGCCGCAGCCACGGCGACTTCAGGCCCGGCCAGTCGCGCGGCAGGAAGCGCACGGTAAGCGCAGCCAGCGCCAGGAAATGCGTGAAGCGCAGAACGTCGAGGTTGGTCTTGTCGATCGGATACATCCACTGTTCGAGCAACTTCGGCATCAGGTGGGGCACCCGCGGCGCATACCAGGTCAACGTCACGTAGAACGCCGCCACGATATAGGCGATCGCGATCCACATCGTTACCGGCGACGCTAAAATACGCGACATGCGCCGCGCACCGCCGAGCGCACACCATGCGCCGAACACAAACAGCAATTGCCAGGCAAAGGGATTGAACGCCCAGAACCCGTTCGGATAGGCCGACAAATAGAGGTCCCACTCCCAGGTCACCGCATAGAGCACGGTCGAGAGCGCCAGCGTGACGTCGGGCTTCCACTTCATCGACCACAGGATCAGGGGCAGCGCGAGCATCAGGACGATGTAGAGCGGCAGCACGTCCATGTTGACGGGACGGAAGCGCAGCAGCAGCGCCTGCACGATGGTGACGTCGGGCTGCTTGAGGAAGTCCATGATCCCCATCTCTTCGGTGTAGAGCGGGTTCTCGAAACTGGTCGCCACGTAGGAGATCTCGGCGAGGAAGATCGTGAACAGGAAGACGTGCGCGACATAGATCTGCCAGACCCGCCGCAGGATGCGCGCGGTGGCGATGACGAAGCCGCTCTCCAGCATGGCACGGCCGTAGACGAAGGCGGCGGTGTAGCCGGAGATGAAGATGAAGATCTCGGTGGCGTCGCTGAAGCCGTAATTGCGGATCGTGAACCAGGTCAAAAGGCTCGGCGGCAGATGGTCGATGAAGATCAGCCACAGCGCCAGCCCACGGAACAGGTCGAGGCGGAGCTCGCGCTCGCCGATGGCGGGCAGCGAGATGGCCGGCGCGGCCGCACGCGGCTTGGTCTCCGCGGGATTGGCGGTTCCCGCGATGGTCGATCCCGTCACTTGGTCGGCAATGGTCATCGGGGCCTAAAAACCCTCACCCAAATCGCGACGTTACATGGAGTGTACCGGTCCGGCCGTCGTCTCGCAAAGCGGCCGGATCACATCGGGGTGCTTTTCCCTTTGGGGACGCCCTTCCCTTGGGGTGTACTTCCTCGCCAATTCTGGCGGGACGATGTCGCCAAGACCGGCTCCGGCGTTTGGTTCCGGACCGGATTTCGGTATGATGTCGGCCATGTATCGCGCCGTGACCCGCCAGATCGAAGTAACCGTCGAGCCGAACTTTGTTCCGGAGCAGTCGTCGGCCGACCGCTCCCGCTATTTCTGGTCCTACACCATCGTCATCACCAATTCCGGCGAGGAGACCGTGCAGCTCAAGACGCGGCACTGGATCATCACCGACGCCACCGGCCGGCAGCAGGAGGTGAAGGGCGAGGGCGTGGTCGGCGAGCAGCCGACCCTGGCCCCCGGCGAACGGTTCGAATACACCTCCGGCGTGCCGCTGACGACCGCCTCCGGCTTCATGACCGGCCGCTACCAGATGGTCAGCGAAACCGGCGAACGCTTCGAGATCGACGTGCCTACGTTCTCGCTGGACAGCCCGGACAACAAGCGGGTGTTGAACTAGGGGCGCCCAAGCACAGGTGCCGTAGGGTGGGCAAAGGCGCAACGCGCCGTGCCCACCATTCTCGATTGCGGCACGAGGTGGTGGGCACGCTTACGCTTTGCCCACCCTACGATGTCCGGGCTTGTGACGAGCTACGACGCCGATTACGCGTCCTCGACGCCCGCCTCATCCGGCGTGAACTGGTACACCGATGAGCAGAACTCGCAGGTCACGACCACCTTGTCGTCCTTGACCATGGCGGCGCGGTCGTCGGACGAGAAGCTCTTCAGCATCGAGGCGACCGCGTCGCGCGAGCAGGAGCATTGCGCTTTCAGCGACAGCGGATTGAACACGCGCACGCCGCGCTCGTGGAAGAGGCGGTAGAGCAGCCGCTCGCCGGAGAGCTCCGGATCGATCAGCTCGACGTCCTCGACGGTGTCGATCAGCGAGCGCGCCTCGACCCAGGCGTCGTCTTCCGCGACGCTGTGCACCTCGGCGCCTTCGGGCGCGTCGCCGGGATGCAGGTCCGCCTGCCGCGCGCGCTCGGGCGCCTTCGGCAGGAATTGCATCAGCATGCCGCCGGCGCGCCAGCGATGCTTGCCGCCGTCGCTCGATCGCCACTCTTCGCCGACGGCAAGGCGCACCTTGGTCGGGATCTGCTCGGAGCGCAGGAAATATTCGTGGGCGGCGTCTTCCAGGCCGCCACCGTCGAGCGCGACCAGGCCCTGATAGCGGCTCATGTCGGGGCCCTGGTCGATGGTCATGGCGAGATGACCGCGGCCAAGCAGCGTTCCGGAATCCTTGGTCGTGCCGAGGCGCGAGGCATCGTAGCGCGCATAGGCGCGCAGATGATCCGGCGCCTTGTAATCGACGACCAGGAACGACACCGGACCGTCGGTCTGGGCCTGCAGGATGAAGCGGCCCTCGAATTTCAGCGCGGAGCCGAGCAAGGTCGCCAGCACGATAGCCTCGCCGAGCAGCTTGCCGACCGGCGCGGGATAATCGTGCTTGGTCAGGATCTCGTCGAGCGCCGGACCGAGCCGGACCAGCCGCCCGCGCACGTCGAGCGCGTCGACCTCGTAGGGCAGCACGGCGTCATCGATCGGAACCGCGGATGGAGCGCGAACCGGGCCTTCAGGCCCGGTTTTCATGTCAGGGGATTGGGAAACCATGGCGCTTTATCTGGGGTCGGAGGGCGGAAATGGAAGGGGTGCGGGTGGTGTGTGTTCCGGGTGCAGAATGGATCGCACAAAGCACGACAAACTCAGTGTCGTCCCGGGGCGCGCGGAGCGCGAGCCCGGGACCCATAACCACAGGATTCCGTTGTAAGCGGCGATGACAACTCCGAGTCCTCGCCAAACTCAGTCCTGTGGTTATGGGTCCCGAATCTGCGCTTCGCTTGTCCGGGACGACGGCAGCGTGTGCGGCGACAGCCACCCCACCGCACGCGCCGCTACTTCACCGCGTCGAAGCACCAGGCCAGAATGCCCTTCTGCGCGTGCAGGCGGTTTTCGGCCTCGTCGAACACGACCGATTGCGGGCCGTCGATCACCTCGTCCGTGACCTCCTCGCCGCGATGTGCGGGCAGGCAGTGCATGAACAGCGCGTCGGGTTTTGCCAGCGACATCAGCTTCGAATTGACCTGGTAGGGCTTGAGCACGTTGTGGCGGTGCTCGCCCTCCTTGTCGCCCATCGACACCCAGGTGTCGGTGACGACGCAGTCGGCGCCCTTCACGGCGGCCTCGGGATCGCTGCCGAGCACGATCGGCGCGCCGGTCGCCTTGATCCAGTCGCGCATCGCCTTCTTCGGCGCGAGTTCCGGCGGCGTTGCGACGTTGAGCTGGAATTTGAAGCGCTCGGCCGCATGCGCCCAGGACGCCAGCACGTTGTTGTCGTCGCCAGTCCAGGCCACCGTCTTGCCCTCGATCGGGCCGCGATGCTCCTGATAGGTCAGCAGGTCCGCCATCACCTGGCAGGGATGCGAGCGCCGCGTCAGGCCGTTGATGACCGGCACGGTCGCATTCGCCGCAAGCTCCAGCAGCGCATCGTGGTTGAGGATGCGGATCATGATGGCGTCGACATAGCGCGACAGCACGCGCGCGGTGTCGGCGATGGTCTCGCCGCGGCCGAGCTGCATCTCGGCGCCCGTGAGCATGATGGGCTCGCCGCCGAGCTGGCGCATGGCGACGTCGAACGAGACGCGGGTGCGCGTCGAGGGACGCTCGAAGATCATCGCCAGCGTCTTGCCTTCGAGCGGCCTGACCGGCTGATGCGCCTTCTGCTTCGCCTTCATGGCCGAGGAGGCGTCGAGCATGCTCTTGAGCTCCGACAACGGGAGCTCGTTGATATCGAGAAAGTGCTTCGGGGACTTGCTCATCAGCTTGCCGCCCGCTTGTTGCCCGTGAGCGCAGTGCAGGCGCGCTCCAGCCGTCCGACGCTGTCCTCGATCTCGGCTTCGGTGACGATCAGAGGCGGCAGGAAGCGCACGACATTGTCGCCGGCACCGACCGTGAGCAGCTTTTCGTTGCGCAGCGCGGCGACGAGATCGCCGGAGGGCACGACAGCCTTGATGCCGATCAGGAGGCCCTCGCCGCGCACCTCGCTGACGACGTCAGGGTGACGGTCGATCACAGAGGCGAGCTTCTGCTTGAGCAGCAGCGACATCTTCTGCACGTGGTCGAAGAAGCCGGGCTTGAGCATGACATCGAGCACGGCGTTCGCAGCCGAGATCGCCAGCGGATTGCCGCCGAAGGTCGAGCCGTGCGAGCCGGGGCCCATGCCGGAGGCCGCTTCTGCTGTGGCCAGCACCGCGCCGATCGGGAAGCCGCCGCCGAGCGCCTTGGCCAGCGACATCACGTCAGGCGTGACGCCGTAGCGGCGATGCGCGAACAGATCGCCGGTGCGGCCCATGCCGGTCTGCACCTCGTCGAAGGCGAGCAGCAGGCCCTTCTCGTCGCAGAGCTGACGCAGTGCCTTGAGGAACGCCGGCGTCGCCGAGCGCACGCCGCCCTCGCCCTGGATCGGCTCGATCAGGATGCCGGCGGTCTGCGGGCCGATCGCCTTCTTCACGGCCTCGATGTCGCCATGCGGGAGCTGGTCGAAACCGTCCATCGGCGGACCGAAACCTTCGAGATATTTCGGCGATCCCGTCGCGGCCAGCGTTGCCAGCGTGCGGCCGTGGAAGGCGCCTTCGAAGGTGATGATGCGGTAGCGCTCCGGATGGCCCTTGGAGAAGTGATGATGACGGACCAGCTTGATCACGCCTTCCAGCGCCTCGGCGCCGGAATTGCAGAAGAACACGAAGTCCGCGAAGCTCTCGCTGCACAGGCGCGCGGCAAGCTTCTCGCCGTCCGGGCTCTGGAACAGGTTCGACATGTGCCAGAGCTTGGTCGCCTGCTCCTGCAGCGCCTTGACCAGCGCGGGATGGGCGTGACCGAGCGCGTTCACCGCGACGCCGGAGGTGAAATCGAGATAGCGATCGCCATTGGTCGCGATCAGCCAGCAGCCTTCACCACGCTCGAAACCGAGGTCGGCTCTGGCGAAAACGGGGAGCAAATGCGGCGCTGCGCTGTTAGTCATGACGATCACTTGAATGTTGAGGACGGCCCGGGCGCGCTCACGCAGCGCACCATTGACCAGCCCGGAAAACGAAACGTGCCGCCTTTTAAGGGCGGCACGTGACACTATCTTATGCCGGGTAGAACGGGTGTCAATGCCGCCCGAAAGCCTCGCGAAACGCTGAATCCGTAGTCTTGCGGTGCCGAATTAGCGCGGTTTTAGCCACGGAACATGTGGAAGCGAGTCGGCGGACTCTTGCGCGTGAGTCACGCCATATTGTAGCGTTTGGCTTGTCAGATACGACATCTCGTGCAGCAGTTCTGATCCTCTAAGTCCTCATGTACCGGCGTAGACGTTCGGGCGTTCTGGTTACGCCCGGCGAGCCTTAAGGGATTCTGGCGGCACGGGTTTTTCGAGGCTTAGGCATTCGCCGCAGGGCGCCAGGACGGCAGCCGCGCGGCGAGGGAAAGGGTGCAATGACGGTTTTGACCTGGTCCGACGATCGCGTCGAGCAGTTGAAAAAGCTCTGGGAGGCCGGCTTGTCGGCCAGCCAGATCGCAGCCGAGCTCGGCAACGTGACCCGTAATGCCGTGATCGGCAAAGTGCACAGGCTCGGCCTGTCCGGCCGCGCCAAGAGCCCCTCCTCGGCAGCTCCGCGGCCGCGCAAGGCGCGTCCCGCGCAGCACATGATGCGGGTCAGCCGCCCCATCGCCCGCGGCAACACCGCGCTGGCGCAAGCCTTCGAGGTCGAGGTCGAGGCGGAGCCCGTGACCTACGACAACGTGGTGCCGATGAGCCAGCGGCTGTCGCTGCTGGAGCTGAACGAGGCGACCTGCCACTGGCCGATCGGCGATCCCTCGAGCCCGGATTTCTTCTTCTGCGGCGGCAAGGCGCTCTCGGGCCTGCCCTACTGCGCGCAGCACTCGCGCGTGGCCTATCAGCCCGCCGCGGATCGCCGGCGCGCGCCGGCCAAGCCCGGCACGCGCTGAGCACGGTTTTAAGCGACACCGTCCCGACGTGAGGCCGGGACGATGATCGAGGCATAAAAAAGCGCGCCATGTGGCGCGCTTTTTATTTGGCTTGCCTGAAGCCGCTCTCAGGTCTGCTCGGCTTTCGCAAAGCGGTCGTCGAGCGCGTAGCCCGCACCGCGGACGGTGCGGATCGGGTCCTGCTCGCGGCCGAGATTGAGCAGCTTGCGCAGGCGCCCGATATGGACGTCGACGGTGCGCTCGTCGATGTAGATGTCGCGGCCCCAGACGCTGTCGAGCAGCTGCTCGCGCGAGAACACGCGGCCCGGATGCTCCAGGAAGAACTCCAGCAGGCGATATTCGGTCGGACCGAGATCGATCGGCCGGCCCGAGCGCGCGACGCGGCGCTTGTCGCGATCGAGCTCGATGTCGCCATAGGCGAGCACGGTGGCGAGCCGCTCGGGGCTGGCGCGGCGCAAGAGGCCTTTCACGCGCGCCAGCAGCTCCGGCACCGAGAACGGCTTGACGATGTAGTCGTCGGCGCCGGTGGCAAGCCCGCGCACCCGCTCGCTCTCCTCGCCGCGCGCGGTGAGCATGATGATCGGGAGCTGCTTGGTCTCGGGGCGGGTCCGCAGCCGCCGGCACAGCTCGATGCCTGACAGGCCCGGCAGCATCCAGTCGAGCACGATCAGATCGGGAATATGTTCCTTGAGACGGGTGTCGGCATCGTCGCCGCGCATCACCGTCTCGACGTCATAGCCGTCGCCTTCGAGGTTGTAGCGCAGAAGCTCGGTCAGAGCTTCCTCGTCCTCAACCACCATAATGCGTGCGCCCATGGTGTCGTCGCTCCTTAAGTCTTCAGGTATTCGGAACCGTCGTGGCGAAGGTCGTCATGTCGCCCTTCGGCCGCTTGTCGGTGATCGCCTGGCCCTCGATCATGTAGAACACGGTCTCGGCGATGTTGGTGGCGTGGTCGCCGATGCGCTCGATGTTCTTGGCGCAGAACATCAGGTGGATGCAGAACGAGATGTTGCGCGGATCCTCCATCATGTACGTGAGGAGCTCGCGGAACAGCGAGGTGCAGATGGCGTCGACTTCCTCGTCGCCCTTCCACACCGCCATCGCCGCCGGCAGATCGTGCGCGGCATAGGCGTCCAGCACCGACTTGACCTGCTGCTGCACGAGGTCGGTCATGTGTTCCAGGCCGCGGAACAGCTTGAGCGGATGGAAGTCCGTCTCCAGCGCCGCGACGCGCTTGCCCATGTTCTTGGCGAGGTCGCCGATGCGCTCGAGATCGGTCGCGACGCGCATGGCGCCGACGATCTCGCGCAGGTCTACCGCCATCGGCTGGCGGCGGGCGATGGTGAGAACGGCACGTTCCTCGATCTTCTTCTGGAGCGCGTCGAGCTCGGCGTCGATGGTGACGACGCGCTGGCCGAGCGCGACATCGCGGCGGATCAGCGCGCCGACGGAATCGACGATCATGCGCTCGGCGATGCCGCCCATCTCGGCGACCAGGCGGGTGAGCTCCTGGAGGTCGGTGTCGAAGGCTTTTGCGGTATGTTCAGAACCCATGTCCCGTCTCCTCAGCCGAACCGGCCGGTGATGTAATCCTGCGTGCGCCGATCGGTCGGCGACGTGAAGATCTTGCTGGTGTCGTCGAACTCGATCAGCTCGCCGAGATACATGAAGGCAGTCTTGTCGGAGACGCGCGCCGCCTGCTGCATGTTGTGGGTGACGATCGCGATCGTGTAGTTCTCGGACAGTTCCTGGATCAGCTCCTCGACCTTGGCGGTCGAGATCGGGTCGAGCGCCGAGCAGGGCTCGTCGAACAGGATCACCTCGGGCCGCACCGCGACGGTGCGGGCGATGCAGAGGCGCTGCTGCTGGCCGCCGGAGAGCGACAGGCCGGAGGCGTTGAGCTTGTCCTTGACCTCGTTCCACAGCGCGCCGCCGCGCAGCGCCTTCTCGACCCGGTCGTCCATCTCGGACTTCGAGATCTTCTCATAGAGACGGATGCCGAAGGCGATGTTCTCGTAGATCGTCATCGGGAACGGCGTCGGCTTCTGGAACACCATGCCGACGCGGGCGCGCAGCAGGTTGAGGTCCAGCTTGGGGTCGAGAATGTTGGTCTGGTCGAGCATGAGCTGACCGGTGACGCGCTGGCCCGGATAGAGATCGTACATCCGGTTGAAGATGCGCAGCAGGGTGGACTTGCCGCAGCCCGACGGACCGATGAATGCCGTGACGCGGTTGGTACCGAGCGTCAGGTTGATGTTCTTCAGCGCGTGGTGCTCGCCGTAATAGAAGTTGAGGTTGCGCACCGTCACCTTGGCGGGCGCTTCCGGCAGCACCTGCTGCGAAGCCAGATGGGCGTTCGAACTCACGGATACGGAAAGGTCGGTCATTTTGCAGTCCTCTCGGCGCCGAGGATGCGCGCGCCAATGTTCAGGGCAAGCACGGTGATCGTGATCAGCAGCGCGCCGCTCCAGGCGAGCTGCTTCCAATAGGCGTAGGGGCTCTGGACGAAGTTGTTGATGGTGACCGGCAGGTTCGCCATCGTCTTGTTCAAGCCGAGGCTGAAGAACTGGTTCGACAGCGCGGTGAACAGCAGCGGCGCGGTCTCGCCGGCGACGCGGGCGGTGGCGAGCAGCACGCCGGTGATGAGGCCCGAGCGGGCCGCACGATAGGCGATGCGCTTGATCACCAGCGAGCGCGGCAGGCCGAGCGCGGAAGCCGCCTCGCGCAGCGCGTTCGGCACCAGCAGCAGCATGTCCTCGGTCGTGCGCAGCACCACCGGGATGACGATGACGGCCAGCGCGAGGCTGCCGGCGATCGCCGAGAAGCCGCGCATCGGCACCACCACCGCACCGTAGATGAACAGGCCGATGATGATCGACGGCGCCGAGAGCAGGATGTCGTTGATGAAGCGGATCACCGAGGTCAGACGGTCGTTGCGGCCGTACTCGGCGAGATAGGTGCCGGCGAACAGGCCGAGCGGAGCGCCGATGCCGACGCCGATCACGGTCATGATCAGCGAACCGACGATCGCGTTGCGCAGGCCGCCTTCGGTCGAGCCCGGAGGCGGCGTATCTGCGATGAACAGATCCAGGTTCAGGCCGGCGATGCCGTTGTAGAGCAACGTCGCCAGGATCAGCGCGAGCCAGGTGACGCCGAAGGCGGCGGCGGCGATGCAGAGCCCGCGGATCACGATGTCCTTGCGGCGGCGGCGTGCGTAGATCGGGTTCATGTCACTTCCCCGCCTTCTTTTCAAGGCGCAGCAGCATCAGCCGCGCGGCTGCGAGCACGAAGAACGTCAGCACGAACAGCAGCAGGCCGAGCAGGATCAGGCCGGACTGGTGCAGGCCGTCGCTCTCGGCGAACTCGGACGCGATCGCCGCCGAGATCGTGGTGCCCGGGGCGAAGATCGACGATGAGATGCGGAACGAGTTGCCGATGATGAAGGTCACCGCCATGGTCTCGCCGAGCGCGCGGCCCAGCGCCAGCATGACGCCACCGATGATGCCGACGCGGGTGTAGGGGATCACCACGCTGCGGACGACTTCCCAGGTGGTGCAGCCGACGCCGTAGGCGGCTTCCTTCAGCACCGGCGGCACGGTCTTGAACACGTCGACCGAGATCGAGGTGATGAAGGGCAGCACCATGATGGCGAGGATCAGCGCGGCGTTGAACAGGCTGAGATAGGACGGGGGACCCGCGAAGATCGCACCCAGCACGGGGACGCCGTCGAAAATCTTGATCATGAAGGGCTGGAAGGTGTTGGCCAGGAACGGGCCCAGCACGAAGAAGCCCCACATGCCGTAGATGATCGAGGGAATGCCGGCGAGCAGCTCGACCGCCATGCCGATCGGGCGGCGCAGCCATTGCGGGCAGAGCTCGGTGAGGAAGATCGCAATGCCGAGACCGACCGGGATGGCGATCAGCATCGCGATGAAGGAGGTGACGAGCGTGCCGTACATCGGCCCGAGCGCGCCGAGCACGGGCGGATCGGCCGACGGCGCCCAGCGCTGCGTCCACAGGAAGGCGAAGCCGTATTCCTTGATCGCCGGGAAGGCGCCGACGATCAGCGAGAGGATGATGCCGCCGAGAATGAGCAGCACCGAAATCGCGGACAGCCGCGTGATCCAGTAGAAGGTGAGATCGCCGAGCTTGAACGCGCTCAAGGCCTTGGCGCGGTCATACGGTCCGGCAGCATCAATTACGTTGCTCTCGACAGCCATCTCAGCCACGCCGATCCCCTGTAGCCGTTTTATACATGCTTGTTGTTGGTGGCGCGCTCCGGATCTGGCGCGATGCCGATCCGGAGCGGAGGTCTTGGATCATCCCGGCACCCCGTCCGGGACGGGGAGTGCCTTAGCTCTTGATCTCGGCAGCCCAGGTCTTCTCGATCAGGGTCACGACGCCCTCGGGCATCGGGATGTAGTCGAGCTCCTCGGCCGCCTTGCCGCCGTTCTTGAAGGCCCAGCGGAAGAACTTGATGGCTTCCTGCGAGGCCGCCTTGTCGGTGGCGTCCTTGTGCATGAGGATGAAGGTCGCAGCCGTGATCGGCCAGGACTTCTCGCCGGGCTGGTCGGTCAGGATGACGTAGTAGCCGGGAGCCTTGGCCCAGTCGGCGTTGGAGGCGGCCGCCTGGAAGGCCTCGACGGTCGGCTGCACCGGCTTGCCGGCCTTGTTGACGAGACCGGTGTAGGTCAGCTTGTTCTGCTTGGCATAGGCATACTCGACGTAACCGATCGAGTTCTTGGTCTGGCTGATGTTGCCCGACACGCCTTCGTTGCCCTTGGCACCGACGCCGACCGGCCACTCGACCGCGGTGCCCTCACCGACCTTGCTCTTCCAGTCGGCCGAGGCCTTGGAGAGGTAGTTGGTGAAGTTGAAGGTGGTGCCCGAACCGTCCGAGCGGCGGACGACGGTGATCGCCTCCGACGGCAGCTTCACGTTCGGATTGAGCTTCTTGATCGCGGCGTCGTCCCACTTGGTGATCTTGCCGAGATAGATGTTGGCGAGGGTCTCGCCGTCGAACACCATCTCACCGGGCTTCACGCCCTCGATGTTGACGACGGGAACGATGGCGCCCATCACCATCGGCCACTGGACGAGGCCGTCCTTCTCGAGCTGCTCGGCCTTGAGCGGCGCGTCGCTGGCGCCGAAGGTCACGGTCTTGGCCTGGATCTGCTTGATGCCGCCGCCCGAGCCGATCGACTGGTAGTTCAGACCGTTGCCGGTCTCCTTCTTGTAGGCGTCAGCCCACTTGGAATAGATCGGGAACGGGAATGTCGCACCGGCACCCGTGATATCGGCGGCAAAGGCCGCCGTCGTCGTTGCGGCGACCAAGCCGGCAGCGACGATCGTTTTGATGAAATTCATGCTGGTCTCCATACAGGGGAGCGAAGCGCCATCCGCGCCCGATCGCGCTCCCCGCGCCGCCCCTTTAGGAGCAGACGGCTGTGCTTTTACGAAGGTTTCGTGACAGTCGGATGACAGCAACAAGCGATTGAAATCGCTTGAGTTTCAGGCTGCGGCAGGAGCCTTGACCTGGGGAAAACAGGCGGTGAAGGTGGCACCCTGGCGGGGCACACTTTCGATCAAAAGCCGGCCGCGATGCCGGTTAAGAATATGTTTCACCAGCGATAATCCGAGTCCGGTTCCACCCTGCGAGCGGCTGTCGCCGACATCGACCCGGTAGAACCGCTCGGTCAGCCGCGGCAGGTGCTCGGGCGCGATGCCGGGACCGAAATCCCGGACCATGACGCGGATTTCCTGGGTTCCCTCGGTAGCGCCGCCCGAGGTCAGCGACACGATGACACGTCCGCCCGAGGCGCCGTATTTGAGCGCATTCTCGATCAGGTTCTCGAACAGGCGGAGCAGCTCCTCGCGGTCGCCCGCGATCATCACCGGCGGGTCCGGCAGGTGGATCTCGACCTCGACCTGGCGCTCGCGCGCCAGCGGCTCCAGGCCGTCCGCGACCTGGCGGATGATCGGCAGCAGATCGACCAGGGTGTCCGGCCGGACATGGGCCGACAGCTCGACCCGCGACAGCGACAGCAGATCGTCGATCAGGCGCGCCATGCGGGTGGCCTGGTTGTGCATGATGCCCAGGAAGCGCTCCCGCGCCTTGGGATCGTCCTTGGCCTGGCCCTGCAGCGTGTCGATGAAACCCGACAGGGCGGCCAGCGGGGTGCGCAGCTCGTGGCTGGCATTGGCGACGAAGTCGGCCCGCATCTCCTCGACCCGGCGCAGCGGCGTCTGGTCGTGGAAGGTCATCAGCATGCATTTGTCGGCCCCGCCGAAGGTGGTCGGCACCGGCACCGGCGTGATGATCAGCTCCATCCAGCGATCAACCGGGACATGATCGAGATAGGTCGCGCGCCGCGGCTCGGTGGTCGCGATCGACTCGCGCAGCGCGGTTATGATCTCCGGCGAGCGCAGCGCGAACTGGGCGAGCTCGTTCCGGCGCAGCGCCGGCGCGAGCTGGGCCGCGGCAGCATTGAGGTGGATGACGCGCCCGGCGCGGTCGAGCAGCACCGCAGGATCGGGCATGCCGGCGACGACCGCGGCGACCGCAGCGCTCTCGACCGGGTTGATGCGGCGGACATCGTCGCGAGAGGCGGCGGTATCGTGCAGCCGCCAGGGGATCAGCGCCGCGGCGGCGATGCAGAAGAACACCGCAACGGCATGCAGGACCGACAATTCGCCGAGCGAGACCACCACCGACAGCGCCAGCGCCGCGGCGATCAGGATGACGGTCGAGTGCCGCAGCCGGTCGGACCAGGGCGTGGCGGCGGGAGAAGAAGGGGCGTCAATCGCCATCTGGGCGGGCTTCTCCTGGAGGACTTGCCCCGTGAGCTGTGTCTGGGGTCGTGTCCTGGGACTTGTCTTCGGAACTTGTCTTTGGACCTTGGCGCCGGTCAGGCGCCGCTATCGCTGCGCTCTCTCACATAGGCGGCTTCACGGGCCGGACCGGGGTCAAGCTTGAGCGCCGCCTGCTGCAAACGCTTCGATCGGGCCCCGATTATAACTTCGCGAAACGTCAGCAAGATTACAGATATGACGAAGGGGGACAGATAATAGAGCACGCGGAACAGGAGCATGCCGCCGAGCAGCTCCTCGCGGTCCATTTGCCAGAGGCCGACCAGCATGGCCGCGTCGAACACGCCGAGGCCTCCGGGCGAATGGCTGGCGAAGCCGAGCAGGGTGGCCGAGACGAAGATCACGGCGACCACGACGAAGCCGAGATTGGGCTCGTCCGGGACCAGCACATACATCGCGAGCGCGCAGAAGCCGAGGTCGATGATGCCGATGGCGATCTGGAGCAGCGTCAGCGGGCCGCCCGGCAGCACCACGGTCCAGGGCCCGCGGCCGACCACGCGCGGCTGGGTCCAGACCCAGACCACATAGCCGATCAGCGCCACGATGATCATCAGCGCCAGCGTCCGGTTCAGCCATGCCGGGAGCTGGTCGATCGAGGCCGCTGCCTCCGGATGGTAGGAGATGCCGAGGCCGAGCACGGCGGCGTTGCCGAGCCAGAAGGTCAGGCCGGCAAGGAAGCAGATCTTGGCGACGTCGATCGCGTTCAGCCCATAGGCCGAATAGATGCGATAGCGCACCGCACCGCCGGTGAAGACGGATGCGCCGACATTGTGGCCAATCGAATAGCTGGTGAAGGCGGCGAGCGCGTTGATGCGGTAGGGCACGTGGGCGTGGCCGATCGCGCGCACGGCGAACAGATCGTAGAATGTGAGGGTGAAATAGCCTGCGGCGACGAAAAGCCCGGCCATCGCGATCTGGCTCGGCTCGGTGCTCTTGATCGCTTCGAGGACTTCGTTGAAATCGATGCCGCGCAGCATGTGGTAGAGCACATAGCAAGCGATGCCGATGACCGCGACGCTGATCACAACTCCAAGCTTATGCAGGATTTGCTTCTGGCGCAGAAACGTCATCGCCCTGCGTATGGCTTCCAGCATCTAGACCTCGAACAACGCTTCAGCGGCCAGGACGGCCAGCGAACAGGCGGACGACGCACAGGCACTTGACGAACCCTCGCCGCCGGCTCCGGTATCGCGCACGCCCCACGCTCCTCTAGCGCGTTTCGACGCGGAGTGGAATTCGCCAATTCGAACAAAAACACGTGCCTTCAATGTTTTAGGCAGGCTGCGGGCTCCCGGTGCACGGTTTGGCGCTTTCGGCGGCAAGCTTGACGCGAATCTCCGCGGCAATCCTGCGCAGGCGCCATGAAGTTTTGATGATTTCGGCCGCACAATGTTCCGTCACGCCTTAAGCCGAAATCAATCTATGGGCCGCGTCCGCCTCTTGAAAGAGGGGCGGCCCCCCGACCTTGGGTCAACGTATTTGGGATGCGCCGGGGACAACCCCGGACCCCACGGTCTGGGTGCACAGCAACATCACGGAGCGGCGGGCGGCGCGGTGCGCGAGACCACCCGGTCGCGCAACCAGGCGCCGATCGTGCAGCCGACGAGATAGCAGGCGAACATGATCAGGCCGAGGTCGAGCCAGTAGCCGAAGCGGCCGGGGACCACATGCGCGAACGATGCGGCGACCAGCCCCGCGGCAAGCACAGCGAGCCAGCGGGCGGTGACCTTCGAGGTGCCGTTGCCGCGCTGGACCACCGAGATCCAGCCCATGCAGAAGCCGAGCAGCACCGAACCGATCAGCCAGCCCATATGGAACGAGACGAGATAGGGCATGGTCACCTCACCAGAAATTCGATGCGGCGGTTCTGCGCCTTGCCTTCGTCGGTATCGTTGCCGGCAAGAGGCTGCGTGGCGCCATAGCCGACCGCGGTGAAGCGGGCGGCGGGCAAACCTGCCTTGACGAGGTAGTCGATCACCGCCTGCGCCCGCTTTTCGGACAGCGCCTGGTTGAAAGCGTCCTCCCCGTCGGCGTCGGTGTGGCCCGCGACCTCGATATTGGCGTTGGGGCAGCGCAGCGCCGTCTCGATCAGATGGTCGAGCACGCCAGCGGAGTCCGGATCGATGTCGGCGCGCTTGGGCGCGAACCGGATCTTGCCCTTGCCGAGGAGCTCGGAGAACAATTGCTGGCAGACCGTGCCGTCAACCGGGCCTGCCGCCGGCTTCACCGTGATCTCCGGCTTGTACTGCCAGTTCTTCGGAAAGTCCTTGCCGAGACCGGCGCGGATATCGTTGGCGGCCCCTTCATAGAGCGCATCGCCCGACAGCTTCACCTCGCGATCGGAGACGACGAGCGTCCCGGTCGACAGCCGCGACAAAGCACCGAGCGCCGCAACCACGGCGGGGTTGAAGGAGGCGGGTGCGCCAATGCTGGCCTTGAGATTGTCGACGACCTTTTCGCCAAAGAATTTTCGCGAGGCGCTGGTGGCGATCGCCGCGTGGACATTGTTGTCCGGAACGTATCCGGTCAGCGTCACCGTCGCGGCCACCGGATCCTTGTAGGCCTGGAAGATGTAGGGCGGCGCCTTGATCTCGTTGGCGGCGATCGTGAAACCCTCGGGCAGATTCTTCAGCGCGGCCGCAATCGCCTCGCGACCGCCGAGCTCGCGCGCCATGCCCGACAGATTGACCTTGGTGTCCGTGATCGTGATCTTGCCGTCCTTGAGCTTGCCGATCTGGTCGAGCAGCAGCATCGCGGCGGCCTCGAAACGCGGCGGCGCACCCCGGGCGAGACCCATCTGGTCGGCGACCTCGACCCCATTGACCTCCTTGCGCGCCGCCTCGGTCAGGCGTGCCTTCATCGAAGGCAAGGGCGCGGCGCCGGATAGCGTCACCCGCACCACGTCGCGCTCGGCGTTCCAGACGAAGGGTTTGGCTTCGGGAACGAGGCGGGTCCGGTCGTCGACCAGGCGCACGCCCGGGACCAGCTCGACCGCCATCACGGCGTCGCGCCGACCCTCCTCGGAAAAGGCGTCCGCTGCCAGACTGACGTCGCGGCCGTCCACCGCGATCCGGGTCTTGTCCAGAACGGTATCCTTTAGCGCCGCCGAGCTGCGGGCGGACAGGTCCGCCTCGACCGGCAAGGTATTATTCCAGGCCGCAAATCCCCACATGACGGCCAGGGGGATGAGCCCCGGCCACCATTTGCTGGCCCACCTGAAAAGCTTCTGCATTCGACGACCCGAACTCTGGAACCGGAGACAAAACAAACCCTTGGCGGGCTGTCAAACCGGAAATGGCGTCCTTCCGAAGGCCATGCATGGACAATTGGAATAACTTTTTCTTCAAGGGTTCTTCCGTAAGTTGAGGGCGGAATGCCAAGGTCCGCCAGCCGGTCATGAAACAACTGCGCAACAACGTCATCCGTGCCGGGCTGGGAGCACTTTACTTCAGCGGGGCGCACCACCTGCTACGCCCGCTTCTGTCGGGCGTCGGCGCCATTTTCATGCTGCACCACGTGCGGCCGGCCCGAGAGGGCGCGTTTCAGCCCAACCGGCATCTGGAAGTTACCCCCGAATTCCTGCGCGCCACGCTGAGCCACCTGCGCTCGCGCGACATCGACATCGTCAGCATGGACGAGCTGCACGCGCGGATGGTGCAAGGCCGCTTCGACCGCCGCTTCGCCGCCTTCACGCTCGACGACGGCTATCGCGACAATCTCGACTATGCGCTGCCCGTGCTGCGCGAATTTGACGCGCCTCTGGCGGTCTATGTCGCCAGTGATTTCGCGGAAGGCACCGGACGGCTGTGGTGGACCGCGCTGGAGGCTGTGATCGCCAAGGCCGATCAGATCGAGGTCAGCATCGGCAATTCCGTACTACGGCTCGATGCGACGACGCCGGCCGCGAAACAGGCGACGTTCGATCGCCTGCACGACTGGCTGCGTGCGCTGCCCGGCGAGCACGACCTCAAGCGCGAGATCGAGGCGCTCTGTGCTCGGCACGGAGTGGACATGGAAGCGCTGTGCCGCGGCCTCTGCCTGTCCTGGGACGAGACGAAGCTCTTTGCCGCCGATCCGCTCGTCACGATCGGCGCCCATACCATCAGCCATTGCAATCTGGCGCGGCAGAGCGAGGAGATCGCCGCGCAGGAGATGGCGGTGAGCCGCGCGCGCATCGAGCAGGCGCTGGAGCGTCCTGTGCTGCACTTCGCCTACCCCTATGGCGACCGCAATGCCGCCGGCGATCGGGAATTCGCGCTGGCCGCCGCCGCGGGATTCAAGACGGCCGTAACGACGCGCCCCGGCATGCTGTTCGCCGAGAACGCCGGCCACATGACCGCGTTGCCGCGTGTCTCGCTCAACGGCAACTACCAGGACACGCGCATCCTGCCGGTGCTGACCTCGGGCGCCGCGACCGCGATGTGGAACGGTTTCCGCAGGATCGCGGCGGCGTAGGCCACAAACCTAACCGTCGTCGCGCCACACGCCCGCGCTTCCTTGACTCCCCTGCCCGCGCCGCCCACAACGGGCGCCAACCAAGGGAGGCACCATGTTCAACGATCTGTTCTCGCTCAAGGGCCGCGTCGCGCTCGTGACCGGAGGCTCGCGCGGCATCGGCAAGATGATCGCGGCGGGATTCCTCAGCGCCGGCGCGGCGAAGGTCTACATCACCGCGCGCAAGGCCGGGCCGTGCGAAGCGACGGCGCAGGAGCTTTCCGCGCAATATGACGGCGAGTGCATCGCGCTGCCGATCGACATCTCCAACGTGGAAGGCTGCAACAAGCTCGCCGGCGAAATCATCCGCCTGGAGCCGAAGCTCGACATCCTCGTCAACAATGCGGGCGCGGCCTGGGGCGCGGAGTTCGACGAATTCCCGGAGAGCGGCTGGGACAAGGTGATGGACCTCAACGTCAAGTCGCTGTTCTTCCTGACCAAGGCGCTGGCGAAGCCGCTGCGCGCGGCGGCGAGCGCGGAGCGCCCGGCGAAGGTGATCAACATCGCCTCGGTCGACGGCATCTTCGTCAATCCGAGCGAGACCTATTCCTACGCCGCCAGCAAGGCCGCGGTGATCCATCTGACGCGGCGCATGGCGACGAAGCTGGTCAAGGACAACATCAACGTCACCGCGATCGCCCCTGGTGCGTTCAAGTCCGACATGAACCGCGCCGCGCGCGACCATTCGGACGAAGTGGCGAAGCGCATTCCGTCGCGGCGCATCGGCACCGACGATGACATGGCGGGCGTGGCGATCTATCTCGCCTCGCGCGCGGGTGACTACGTGGTCGGCAACACCATCGCGGTGGACGGCGGCGTGGTGTATGCGAATGCGGGGCTGGAGATCGCGGGGTAGGCGGCAGGCTGCGCGGCGCGGACAGCGCGTCACACTCCGGTGTCGTCCCGGCGAAAGCCGGGACCCATACCGCGGAGTCTATCGATCACGGTCGGTATGAGTACCGAACGACCAATCTTCGCCAAACTACTCCCTGGGGTTATGGGTCCCGGCCTTCGCCAGGACGACAGGTGAGTTTGTGGCGCGGCCGTCGCGCCTCGCGAGTGGCTACGACTCGATCTTCACGTACTCGAAATCACCCGGCTTGTTGTCGATGCCGACCTTCGGCGGCGAAATCCACGACGCGAACTTGCCTTGCTCGGTGACGGGCTGCATCAGCGAGGTGATGAAGTCGCCGTCGGCGGTCGAGGGCAGCCACTCGTCCTTGCGCTTCGCCCAGGTCGCATCGTCGATCAGGATCCCGTCGGGCGTGGCGTGGACGTCCTTGAACTCGCCGATGTGGCGGTGGAAGGCGACGTTGGGCAGCTTGAGCTGGAACTGATAGCCGGCGGTCGAGATCACCTTGTTCCAGCGCAGCATGCCCTTGACGCAATCCTGGCTGTAATCGTCGCGCAGGCGCATGTTGAGCGCGGTCAGCGCCGGCTCGTCGACCAGCTTGATCTCGCCGTTGATCAGCTTGAGCACCGGATAGGTCGAGTTCTTGAGCTGGTGATCGTCGTCGATCTGGGTCTCGTGATAGCGGCCCTTGATGCCGGTGTTGAAGGCGTTGGCCGCGTTGGTCGAGACCTCGGAGCCGAACAGGTCCAGCGACAGCGTGTAGTGCAGGTTCAGCTTCTTCTGGATGGTCGGCAGGTCGATCACGCCGAGCGCACGGACCTTGGCGATGTCGGTGGGATCGGTGATGCCGGCCTCGCGCATCGCATCGCAGGTGCGCTGCACGACGCGGGTGATACCGGTCTCGCCGACGAACATGTGGTGCGCTTCCTCGGTCAGCATGAAGCGGCAGGTGCGCGACAGCGGATCGAAGCCCGACTGCGCCAGCGAGTGCAGCTGCATCTTGCCGTCGCGGTCGGTGAAGTAAGTGAACATGAAGAAGGACAGCCAGTCCGGCGTCGCCTCGTTGAAGGCGCCCAGCATGCGCGGCGCATCGGCATCGCCGGAGCGACGACGCAGCAAATCATCGGCCTCTTCGCGGCCGTCGCGGCCGAAATATTTCTGGAGCAAATAGACCATCGCCCAGAGATGACGGCCTTCCTCGACGTTCACCTGGAACAGATTGCGCATGTCGTAGAGCGAGGGCGCGGTCTTGCCGAGATGGCGCTGCTGCTCGACCGAGGCCGGCTCGGTGTCGCCCTGGATCACGATCAGGCGGCGCAGCATGGCGCGATATTCGCCGGGCACTTCCTGCCAGGCCGGCTCGCCATAATGCTCCCCGAACGGCACGACGCGGTTCTCTTCCTGCGGCGCAAGCAGGATGCCCCAGCGATATTCGGGCATGCGGACATAGTCGAACTTGGCCCAACCGCGCGGATCGACCGAATAGGCGGTGCGCAAGTAAACGAGCGACTCCTGGAAGCCCTCAGGGCCCATGTCGCTCCACCAGTCCATGTAGCCGGGATGCCAGCCCTCCAGCGCCTTCAGCACCTGGCGGTCTTCGGCGAGATTCACGTTGTTGGGAATCTTGGTCGAGTAGTCGACGTTCATGATGTTCATGTTCATGGCCGTGCTCCTTGCGATCTCTTTCCGTCATGCCCGGCCTTGTGCCGGGCATCCACGTTCTTGCTTGCTCGAGCGAAGGACGTGGATGGCCGGGACAAGCCCGGCCATGACGCAGTGAAAGTCATCAAACCCGCGTCATATCGAATTTCGGCTTCTGGCCGCTGCCGTAGCGGCGCAGCGCGCCTTCCTCGCCGACGGCGTTCGGGCGCTGGAATATCCAGTTCTGCCAGGCGGTGAGGCGCGCGAAGATCTTCGACTCCATCGTCTCGGGGCCGACGAAGCGCAGGCTCGCTTCCATGCCGGTGAGACTGTCGGGCGAGAAGCTGGCGCGCTCCTCCAGGAACACGCGAACCTCGTCGTCCCAGTCGATGTCGTCGAGGGCGAAGGTGACGAGGCCGAGCTCTTCGGCCTGCTCGGCATCGAGCGCGGTGCCTAGCGTGGCTTCTGCGCGTTCCACATCGGCCGGGTCGGCCTGGAAGCGCGACTCCAGCCGCGTTAGGCCGTGGCTCATCGGATAGGGACCGAAATTCATGGCCGACAGCTCGATCGACGGCGGCGGGCGGTTGTCGCCCTGGCGCGTGCCGATCAGCATGTAGGAGCGGTCGGCGGCGAAGACGAGCTCGGCGAGCGTGCCGGCGAAGCAGGAGCCGGGCTCGACCAGCGTCACCAGCGTGCGCGAGGTGACGTCGATCCGCTTGAGCACGCGCTTCCAATAGTGCCTGATCTCGTTGACCAGCCAATGCGCCTTGTTGACTTCGAGGAAGGCGTCGGACGCCAGCACATGGGCGCGGTCGCCATGGCTCTTGAACACCAGCATGGCGATCTCGAGCTCGTTGATGCGGAGATGCAGGATGGCGTCGTCGATCTCACGCGCCACTTGCAGGGGCCAGAACGAAGCGCCCTGCGCCAGCATGCCGTCGATATCAGCGGGCGGCGCCACTTCCGGAGCCTTGATCGAGATGGTCGCGATGCGGGCCGCGCGGTCGATGTCCACAGTGACAAAACCGTAGCGGATGCTCGTGTCGTCGATGACGCGCTTTATCGGCGTCAGCGCGATGCCCTTGCCGCTGCCCTTGCGCTTCGACGCCGCCGCAAATTCCTTGGCGCGCTCGGCGATCTTGGCCTCCAGCTTCGAGTTCGGCGCGATCTCGTCGACGAGGCGCCATTGCACGGCGCGCTTACCTTTCACGCCTTCCTCGATGGTGCAGAAGAAGTCGGCGTGGTCGCGGCGCACCTTGCGCTTGTCGACGACGCGGGTGAGGCCGCCGGTGCCGGGCAGCACCGCGAGCAGCGGCACTTCGGGCAGCGCGACGGCGGAGGCACCGTCATCGGCGAGGATGATGTGGTCGGTGGCGAGCGCCAGCTCATAGCCGCCGCCGGCGGCCGAGCCGTTCACGACCGTGATGAAGCGCTGGCCGGAATTCTCCGAAGAGTCTTCCATGCCGTTGCGGGTCTCGTTGGTGAACTTGCAGAAGTTCACCTTGTGGGCATGGGTCGAGCCCGCGAGCATGCGGATGTTGGCACCCGCACAGAACACGCGGCTCTTGGCCGAGCGCATCAGCACGACCTTCACCTCGGGATGCTCGAAGCGCAGGCGCTGAATCGCGTCGGCGAGCTCGATGTCGACGCCGAGATCGTAGGAATTGAGCTTGAGCTGGTAGCCTTCGAACAGCCCGCCATTCTCGTCGACGTCCATGGTCAGCGTTGCGACATCGCCGTCGACCGCGAGCTTCCAGTGCTTGTAGCGGGACGGTTCGGTCTGGAAATCGATGAATGTCGCGCCGCCTGCGAGGCGCCGATCTTCCCCGGCCATGGGCCCATCCTTGAGCTTGATTATGCGTTATGGCGTTAACCGTTAGATGCACAATAGTGCATCTTTTGGAAGGCGTCTAGCCCTTAACCGCCAAGGCATGCACTTTGTTTCATGCGAGCCGCTAGGACCGCACTATGGCGCCAAGGGCAATCCAGTCGGCCTTGGAGAGCTGGGGACGACCGAGCTTGGCCTGGAGCAGCGCGGTCAGCGCCGGCACCGGAAAGCTCTCGACAAAACCGTCGCCGCCGGCCGCCGCCTTCCGCGACCTCAGCGCCCGCAGCTCCACCTGGGCATCGCCGAACAGCCGCGCCGCCGAATGCGACCGCTGCATTCGGAGTCGCAGATTCGCATTGGAGACGTGAATGCAGGCGCGCAGCAGAATGCGCTCGCGGCCGCCCTGGGGCGCGGCAGCCCACACGGCCTCGAGCACCTCCTGCGATTCCCAGAAATAGCCGCGGTCGTTCAACGCAAGCCCGTAGCGCAGCGCCGGATGGCGCGCCGGCACGTAGCCGCGGAAGGCCGAGGGCACCAGCGCCTTGGCTTTGTCGAGCGTCTCGTAATCCGCCTCGACCCCGCCGGTCTGACCTGGCACATAAGCCCATCGCGGCCACGGCAGCGGGCCGCTCGCATGTGAAGGCACATTCATGGATGTGCCTCCGCATGTTCATGCGGCGTGGATCTGAAGTCCCTGATCGTCGCGCAGGGCCGCACTTGCAAATTGCTCAATCGCGTCAAGCGTCGCCCCCGGCGCTTCACGATGCGGGGAATGGCCCGCCTCTGAAATGATTTTAATATCGACAGGACAATAGCACTCTTCCTGCGCAATTTCGACCTGGCGCAGTGTCCCATATTGGTCGCCGGCCCCTTGCAGGATCATGATGGGAACGCGGATATAGGCGAGATATTCCGAAATATCCCAGTCGCGGAACTTGGGGTCGAGCCAGGCGCCGTTCCAGCCGTAGAAGGCGTTGTCGACGTCCTTGTGCCAGCGCGCGAGCTTGGGCTTGAGGTCCGTGGTCTCGAAGCTGGTCTTGATCGCGGCGATCGATGCGACCGAGATGTCCTCGACGATGAAATGCGGCGCGATCAGCACCAGGCCCTGCAGCCGGTGATCCTGGTGCGCGCCGGCATAGATCGTGGCGATCGAGGCGCCGTCGGAATGGCCGAGCAGGAGGCCGCGCTTGAAGCCGATCGCATCGAGGACCTTCGGCAGCACGTCCAGCGCCTCGCGCTGCATGTAGTCGAGCGGCCGCGGCAGCGCCGCCGGGCCCGACTGGCCGTAGCCCGTGCGCGAATAGACGAAGATGCCGGCGCCGGTCGCCTGCTGAAGCTTTTCCGGGAAATCGCCCCAGAGGCCGACGGAGCCGAGGCCCTCATGCAGCATGACGATGGTCGGCGCATCGGCTGTTTGCGGCGCGAGCCATTTGTATTCGAGGCTGGCGCTGCCGATGCTGAGGAAGCCGGTGGGGGTGAGGCTGGTCATGCTTGCGCTCTTCTCTCTCCGTCGTCATGCCCGGGCTTGACCCGGGCATCCACGGCTTCCCTCAATGGCGGATACACGTGGATGGCCGGGTCATCTTGCTTAAGACGCGCTGCGCGCTTTTGCCCGGCCATGACGACCTATTGCTAGTTTGCGCCCTCGCGCAGCTTGAACCGCTGGATCTTGCCCGTCGCGGTCTTCGGCAGGGATTCCACCACGTCGATCCAGCGCGGATATTTCCACGGGCCGATCTTCTGCTTGACGTGCTCCTTCAGCATCTCCTGCAGCTCCGTGGTTTTCGCGCCCGGCCGCAACACGACAAAAGCCTTCGGCTTCAACAGGCCTTCCGGATCGGCCTCGGGCACGACGGCCGCTTCGAGCACGGCCGGATGCGTGATCAGCGCGCTCTCGACCTCGAACGGCGAGACCCAGATGCCGGAAACCTTGAACATGTCGTCGGCGCGGCCGCAGAAGGTGTAGCGGCCATCGGTGTCGCGAACATATTTGTCGCCGGTGCGGGTCCAGGGTCCTTCAAACGTGCGGCGGCTCTTGTGGCGCTGGTTCCAGTAGCCTTCGCCGGCCGAAGGCGCATCGACCAGGAGCTCGCCGACTTCGCCGTCGGCGACATCCTGGCCGGCCTCGTTGACGAGCCGCACCGCATAGCCCGGCACCGGCTTGCCTGACGAGCCGTATTTGATGTCGCCGGGCGCGTTCGACAGAAAGATGTGCAGCAGCTCGGTCGAGCCGACGCCGTCGAGAATGTCGACGCCGAAGCGCGATTTCCAGCTGTTGCCGACGGACTCGGGGAGCGCCTCGCCGGCAGAGGTGCAGATGCGCAAGGCCTTGCCGCCGCGCTCGGCCTTCATGGTCTCGTCGTTGAGCATCGCCGCGAACAGCGTCGGCACGCCGTAGAAGATCGACGGATTGTAGCGGTTCATCAGGTCGAACATGCGCGCCGGCGTCGGTCGCTCGCTGTTGAGGATCACGGTGGCCCCGACCGACATCGGGAAGGTCAGCGCATTGCCGAGGCCATAGGCAAAGAACAGCTTTGCCGCGGACAGACAGACGTCGCTCTCGCGAATGCCGAGCACCTGCTTGGCATAGGTGTCCGCGGTCGCCTGCATGTTGGAATGGATGTGGCGCACGCCCTTGGGCATGCCGGTCGAGCCGGAGGAATAGAGCCAGAAGGCCGGCTCGTCCGGATGCGTGGCGGCCGTGGTGAACTGGTCGCTCTCGCTCGAGATTTCTTCGGCGAGCTGCTTGTGGCCGTTCTGCTTGGCGCCCGATACCACGACATGCTCGAGATCGGGCATGCGGCCGACCACGTCCTTGATGACGGGATAGAGCGCCTCGGAGACGAACAGCACGCGCGCACGGCAGTCGGCGAGGATGTAGGCGTATTGGTCCGCGGTCAGCAGCGTGTTGAGCGGCACCGGCACGATGCCGGCGCGGATCGCGCCCAGGAACACGACCGGGAAATCGACCGTATCCAGCATGATCATCGCCACGCGCTCCTCGCGGCGGACGCCGAGACGGCGCAGCATGTTGGCGGCGCGCCGGGTCTGTTGCTGGAGCTCGCCATAGGTGAGCCGCGAGACGGTGTCGTCGAAGACGATCTTGGCTCCCCTGCCCTCCTCGACGTTGCGGTCGAGCAGCCAGGTCACCGCGTTGTAGGATCCCTCGCTCACGGTCGTCTCCCCAGATTTTAGAATTATAATTCATAGAAAGACACTGTGACAGCTTGCTGTCAATGCCAGCAGGCACTATGTTTCATTAAAACGCGCCGCAGGACACCCGTTTAAAGAAGGCTCATGACCGACAGTCCCGACGCCGAATCCCGATTTCTCGAACAGCTCGGCCAGCGTGTGCGCACCATGCGCGCGCTGCGCGGCATGTCGCGCAAGGTGCTCGCCAAGGTATCAGGAATCTCGGAGCGCTACATCGCGCAGCTCGAGAGCGGCAAGGGCAATGTCTCCATCGTGCTGTTGCGCCGCGTCTCCGACGCCATGGGCGCACATCTCGAAGATTTGCTGCCCAGCGCCGACCCGACGCCGGACTGGCAGATGTTTCGCGATCTCCTGCGCAAGGCGGCGCCCGCGCAGATCGCGCAGGCGAAAGATCTGCTGGCCGGCGGCAGCGCGTCGGCGCCGGGGCGCGCGCCGTTCTGCGGCATCGCGCTGATCGGCCTGCGCGGTGCCGGCAAGTCCACGCTCGGGCGGATGCTGGCGAAGAAGATCGGCTGGAGTTTTGGGGAGCTCAACAAGGAGGTCGAGCAGCAGAACGGCCTCTCGGTCGCCGAGATCATCGCGCTGTACGGCCAGGAAGGCTTTCGCCGCATGGAGCAGGCGGCGCTGCAGCAACTGCTCGCGCGCAACGAGCTGATGGTGCTGGCGACCGGCGGCGGCATCGTCTCGGAGCCGCTGACCTTCGACCAGATCCTGACCTCGTTCTACACGATCTGGCTCAAGGCCGAGCCGGAAGAGCACATGGCCCGCGTCCGCCGCCAGGGCGATCTGCGCCCGATGGCGGACGACCGTTCGGCCATGGCGGAGCTGCGCAACATCCTCCTGAGCCGCGAGCCGCTGTATTCGCGCGCGACGGCGGTGGTGGACACTGCGGGGCTGTCGGTCGATGCGGCGGCAGCAAGACTGATCGATGCGGTGCGTCCGGTGCTGCAGAACGAAGCCCGCAGCTTCGGGCTGCGGAGCGTGGCGCTGTAGCTGGCCGTCGCCCCGGCGCAGGCCGGGACCCATAACCACAGGGAGCAGTTTGGCGAAGGCTAGCGTGACGCGATCTGTTCGCGGTATCGGTACCGCGCGTCACAAATAGATCACGCGGTATGGGTCCCGGCCTGCGCCGGGACGACAGTGGAAGTTTGTATGCCGCGTTGGATGATCCTATATCCCAGCCCAGCATCACCACCTCCGGACCCACGATGACCTCCAGCGACGTCACCACCATCTCCATGTTTGAGCGGATCGGCGGCAGTGCCACGATCGACGCCCTCGTCGACCGCTTCTACGACCGCATGGACACGCTGCCGGAGGCCAAGGTCATTCGCGACATGCATGCGGACGATCTCGGGCTGATTCGGGACGTGCTGAAGCGCTATCTCTCCGAATGGACCGGCGGCCCGAAGCTCTATACGCCCGAGAAGGGGCATCCGCGGCTGCGTCAGCGCCATATCGGCTTTGCCATCGGGGACGCCGAGCGCGATGCGTGGCTGCTCTGCATGCGCGGTGCGATGGAGGAGACCATCCCTGACGCCGGCGCGCGACAGGACCTCGACAAGGCAATCTCCGGCCTCGCCGACTGGATGCGCAACCGGCAATGAACAGCGGTCAGTCGAGGCCGAGCGCGCTGATGTCGGCGGCGAGCTTCGCACCGCGAATGCGCGGCACCTGGCCGGTTTTCACCGCGTAGCCGCCGAGCACGATATCCGGGCGGCTCGGCGCCGGCAGAGCCAGCACGCGTTCGACCAGAGCGGCAACCGCTTCACGCTGCTCGGGCAGAGCGATCGAGACGAGCAAGGTCTTTGGCTCGTCCGCAGGGGAAAGTTCGGTCAGCGCATCGAAAAGCGTGCCATCGTCGACATGGCGGATCGGCCATCCCTTGTTGTGCAGCCAGAGGCCGAGAATACGAATCCCGACCACATGGGTGTTGCCGGGCGCATTCATCAGGAGATAGCGGCGATCGCCGGCAGGCCGCTCCGGCTGCGACCACGCCAGCCTCATCCTGGCCTCGACGAGATCGATCACACGCTCGGCGAAAGCGGTGAATTCGTGCTCGCCTTCGACGGTGAGCGTGCCGCGCTCCCAGGCGTCGCCGATCTGGTAGAGCATCGGTGCGATCATGCCGACGAGGATGTCGACCGGCCGGCAATCGGCGGCAATGGCCTGGTCGATCAGCGGCCCTGCAGCATCGAAATCGCTCCTGCGCCCCGCCGAAAACAGCGACTGAAAGATGTCGCGCAGCGCGACCGCGTGGGCATACTCATCGCCGCTGAGCAGATCCGGCCGCTCGCCCGCGCATTTGCGGCACAGGCCGTGCGTAATGCCGTAATCCGCGTGCGGCGGCATCTCGCCGATGAACTGCTGGCAATGGGCACACCATTTCAGCACGCGACCGCTCCCCTCTCCGGTTCCACCCAGCCTAGCGCAGCATCGCCGCCTGCAAAAGCGATAGCGGCTCGACGCAAGCGGTGACGGGGTAGTGCAGCGAGCATGGGCGGCGCGCGACGAACGAAATTGAATGCGGAATTCCCGCTGCTAGGCTTTGGTCATGACCGACATTCTCCCCGACACCATCCGCCGGCTCTACACCGATCCAGGCGAGTACATCGACAGCGACCATCCGGCCGTGCAGCAATTCGCGAACGACGCCGTACGCGCCGATGCGAGCGCGCGCGAGAAGGCGAGCGTGCTCTACAAGGCGGTGCGCGACGGCATCCGCTATAATCCCTACGTCAGCATGCGCGTCGCCGAGACGTTCCGTGCCTCGAGCGTGCTCGCGGCGGGGCAAGGCTATTGCGTCGGCAAGGCTTCGCTCTATGCCGCCGCCTGCCGCGTCCACGGCATTCCCGCGCGCGTCGGCTTCGCCGATGTGAAGAACCACCTCACCACCGAAAAGCTCCGCGCGAGCATGGGCACGGACATCTTCACCTGGCACGGCTTTACCGAGGTGCATGTCGACGGCGCCTGGCGCAAGGCGACGCCGACCTTCAACGACACGCTCTGTGCCAAGGTCGGTGTGGCGCCGCTCGATTTCGACGGCCATAGCGACGCGCTGCTGCACCCGTTCGACGGCGAGGGGCGCGCCTACATGCAATACGTTAACGACCGCGGCACCTATCACGACGTGCCGGCAAAATTCCTGATGCGCGAGATGGCCCGCGATTACGCCAACATGCAGGGCGAGGATCTCTCGGGCCGCGACATGGAGCGCGAGGCGGAAGGGCGGTAAGCCGCGGTGCATAGGGTGGGTTACGCTACGCTAACCCACCCTACGCCCCCCGACTTGATCACTACACGCATCAAACACCGAGCGGTCCAGCGCCTCCGCCACAAGGCCGGCGGCATAGATCAGCGCCAGGATCGCCGCCGAAATCGCTACCGTCTCCGCGTGCCCGACCGCCCACCGCACCAGGCGCTGCAGCAATGTCGGCGGTGGAAACCGGTAGGTCCGCCCCGCCGGCGTGATCAGGTCATACGACCGAACCAACCGCGAGTGCGCGGGGATCTTGCTGGGCAGCATCCGGGACTCTCCTTTCCAGCTCCTCGATCATGCCGCGCGCGATTTCCCGCTCGCCCATGATGACGACATCCGCCCCCAGCCCCTTCAAATGATCGACCTCGGCATCCGCATGCGCCCGCGCGATGATGCGGATATCCGGATTGGCCGCGCGCGCCTGCTGCACGATCTGTCCGGCTTCGAACGCCTCGGGAATCGCGATGACGAGGTGGCGTGCCCGCGACGGATTGGTGGCGCCGAGAATCTCGGGCTGCGCGGCATTGCCCATGACGGTCTCGATGCCGCCCTGCTTCAGCTTCTGAAGCGCGCTCTCGCCGACCTCGGCGACCAGGAACGGCAATTGCCGCTGCTTCAAGGCATCGCCGACCAGCGCGCCCACGCGGCCATAGCCGATCACGATGGTATGGCCGGTGAGATCGGTGGTGCGTATCGGCTCGGGCACGGCGGCCGCCGCCTTCGGCGTGTCTCGCCCGGGATCGAGCCGCGGCGCGAGCCATGTCGCTGCCGCGAACATCAGCGGGTTGAGCATGATGGAGAGGATCGCGCCGGCCATGATCAGGTCGCGGCCCGCGCTGGGCAGCATCTGCGAGGCAACGCCGAGCTCGGCCAGGATGAAGGAGAATTCGCCGATCTGCGACAGGCTCGCCGAGATCGTGAGCGCGGTCGCGACGGGATGCCGGAACAGCACCACGATCAGGAACGCGGCGACCGACTTGCCGAGCATGATGATCGCGAGCGTCGCCAACAGCGGCCAGGGCTCCCGGACCACGCTCATCGGATCGAACATCATGCCGACCGAGACGAAGAACAGCACGGCGAAGGCATCGCGCAGCGGCAGCGATTCCTGCGCAGCCCGCGCGCTGAGCGGCGATTCCCGCAGCATCATGCCGGCGAAGAAGGCGCCGAGCGCCAGCGAGACGTCGAACAGCTTCGTTGCCCCGAACGCGATGCACAGCGCAATCGCGAGCACGGCAAGGCGGAACAATTCGCGCGAGCCGGTGTGCGCGATATAGTGCAGGATCCACGGAATGACGCGGCGGCCCACCACCAGCATCAGGCCGATGAACACGATGATCTTGACGATCGTCACCATCACCACGCCGGCGAGACCAAGACCGAGCTGTGCGGCCAGCGGCTCGAAGGTTGGCTTGCCGTCGGCGCCGCCCTGAAGGCTCGCGATCGCGGGGAACAGCACCAGCACGAGCACCATCGCGAGGTCCTCGACGATCAGCCAGCCGACGGCGATGCGGCCGCGATCGGTCTCCATCAGCCGCCGCTCCTGCAACGCGCGAAGCAGGACAACGGTGCTCGCGACCGACAGAGCGAGGCCGAATACGAGCCCGGCGCCGGCACCCCAGCCCATCACATGCGCAAGACCGAGGCCCATGAGGGTCGCGACCGCGATCTGCACGACGGCGCCGGGAACGGCGATGTTGCGGACGCTGAGCAGATCCTGCAGCGAGAAGTGCAGGCCGACGCCGAACATCAGCAGGATAATGCCGAGCTCCGACAGCTCCGTGGCGAGCGCCTGGTCGGCGACGAAGCCGGGGGTGAACGGACCGACAGCGACGCCGGCGAGCAGATATCCGACCAGCGGCGGAATGCGGAACCGCTGCGCGATTGTTCCGAGTACGAAAGCTAGTCCAAGTCCAACGACGATGGTGGCGATGAGAGGTGTGTCATGCGGCATTTTTTCCTTTTGACACAGCATGCGCAGCCATGCACCGCGACCTGTGCGCGCGGGTCAACGCGCGACGCCGGGCCGCGATCGCGCGATCAGACCGACCAGTAATTTGCGTGTGCGTAGGGCCGCGAACGATCGCCCCAGTCGAATTCGTCGCCGTCGAACTCGCAGGGTCCACTGGCGAGCTCGTCCAGCGTCACCTCGACGCAGAAGGCCTGTCGCGCAGGATCGTATTTCAGCGCGCTCCAGGGCATGGGATAATGGTGGCGCGTGCCGAGCAGCCCGCCGGTCTTGATCACGGCGTAGGCGACCGTGCCGGTCACCTTGTCGAGCATCAGCCGCTCGATCGTGCCGAGCTTGCTGCCGTCGCGCCCGTAGACACCGACATGCTCCACGCGATCACTGGGAACCATGGTGTGTTGCATGGCATCCTCCCTGTTATCTTGCGTGACGCGATTATAGGCCCGTGGACGCACGGCGCCAGCGATCGTTGCTAGAGCAGCTGCGACCGGACGGACTCCGCCCCCTCGCGGAGCAGCGGCAGCAACCGGTCGACCAGCTCCGCGGCCGGAACCCGGTCGACATGGGCGCCCATGTTGATGGCCGCGACGATCGTGTCGTCGTAGCGCCGGACGGGAACCGAGATCGAACGGAAGTGCGGCTCGGCCTCGCGGTCAACCAGTGCATAGCCCTGCGCGCGGTCGGCGGCGATGCGCGCAAGCAGCGCCTTCGGGTCGGTCACCGTCTGCGGCGTCAGCGCGTCCCGCTTCATGATCTGCAGGCGCGCGGCCAGATCGGCATCGTCGAGCTGGCCGAGCATGGCGCGGCCGACGGAGGTGCAGAAGGCCGGCAGGCGGTAGCCGATCTCGAGTCCCCCCGAGAACATTCGCGCCGGGCTGCTGCGTGCGACGAACACGACGTCGTCGCCGTCGAGCACCGCGAGCGAGGAGATTTCGTTCGCCGCCGTCGCGACGCGATCGAGCACCGGCTGCAGCACCGCGACGAGCTGGTTGGAGCGCAAGTAGGACGCCGCCAGCGTCAGCACATGCGGCGTCAGGGAGAACAGCTTTCCATCGCCACTGACGAAGCCGCCGCGCTGCAGCGTGAACAGCATGCGACGTGTGGTGGCGCGCGGCAGATCGGCGGCGCGGGCGAGATCGCTCAGCGTCATCGGGCCCGTATTCGTGCCGAAGCACTGCAGCAGCCGCAGGCCGCGATCGAGGGCCTCGACGAAATCCGTCGGGCGCTCGTCGGTCTCACTCCGTTTCAGCTTGGGCATGGTGCCTGGGACAATCCTGCAAAATAGTGCTTGCTGCCGGTTCAAGGCATGTCATAATTCGCCCATTCGTTCAATAGGCGAACAATCGTCCCTCCACAAAGGATGCACTCGCCATGATGAGCCAGGAGCAGAACGACCTGATCACCCGCACCGGGCCGAAGGATCCCTGCGGCAAGCTGATGCGGAGCTACTGGCAGCCGGCGGCGCTGGTGGATGAGCTGGAGGGTGCGCGGCCGATCCGTCCTGTGCGGCTGCTCGGCGAAAACCTGGTGCTGTTTCGCGACGAGACGGGACGCTACGGCCTGATCGACCGTCACTGCGCGCATCGCGGCGCCGACCTCGCCTTCGGGCGGCTGGAGCACGGCGGCTTGCGCTGCGCCTTCCATGGCTGGCTGTTCGACGCCACCGGCCAGTGCATCGAGACCCCGGCCGAGCCGAAGGATTCCAAGCTCTGCCAGAACATCCGCCAGCGCTCCTATCCCGTGGTGGAGAAGAGCGGCATCCTCTGGGCCTATCTCGGCGAAGGCGCCCCGCCCGCCTTCCCGGAGCTCGACTGCTTCGTTGCGCCCGGCACACATACCTTCGCGTTCAAGGGCCACATGGCCTGCAACTGGCTACAGGCGCTGGAGGTCGGCATCGATCCCGCGCACGCCTCCTATCTGCACCGCTTCTTCGAGGACGAGGACACCTCGACCGCCTACGGCAAGCAGTTCCGCGGCGCCTCGGCCGGCAGCGATCTGCCGATGACGAAGATCCTGCGCGAATACGACCGCCCGATCATCAATGTCGAGCACACCGAATACGGCCTTCGCCTGATCGCACTGCGCGAGATCGACGAGGTGCGCACCCATGTGCGCGTCACCAACCAGCTCTTCCCGCACGGTTTCGTCATTCCCATGAGCACGGAAATGACGATCACGCAGTGGCACGTGCCCGTCGATGACGAGAACTGCTATTGGTACGCGATCTTCACCAGCTATTCGAACCCGGTCGACAAGCAGAAGATGCGCGAGCAACGGCTCGAGCTCTACGAGCTGCCCGACTACGTCTCGCGCAAGAACCGCAGCAACGATTACGGCTTCGATCCGCACGAGCAGCAGACCGCGACCTATACCGGCATGGGCACCGACATCAACGTCCACGATCAGTGGGCGGTGGAATCGATGGGTGCGATCCAGGACCGTACCAAGGAGCATCTCGGCTCGAGCGACAAGGCGATCGTGCAATATCGCCGCCTGCTGCGGGCCGAGATCGAGAAGGTCGGCGGCGGCGAGAAGCCGATGCTGTTCCTGGACGAGGCCAATGCACGCAGCATCCAGGGACCGGCGACCATGGACGGGATCGGCCCGACGCGGGGGTGGGAGACCTACTGGATGGAGGTCGACGTCAAGCGCCGCCGCGGCGCGCCGTGGACCGCGCCGGTGCCGAAGGAGATCGCGGACAACGTGCATCGCCTGACGGCGGCGGAATAAGAGTGACGGCCGATCCTCGTCATTGCGAGCGCAGCGAAGCAATCCAGTCTGCCTCTCCGGAGGGACTCTGGATTGCTTCGTCGCAAGTGATCCTCGCAATGACGGAGAATGTGGCGCATGCTTCGCGCCTCACGACTGGAGGAATAGCAAAGTGACTTTCGTCGCGCGTCATGCGTTGTGGTCGGATGAGCAGAAGGACGCGGCGGCGCGCATGCGCCGCATCGTCGAGGACAAGAACCTCGAAGTCATCCGCCTCGCCTTCCCCGACCAGCACGGCATTCTGCGCGGCAAGACCATCATCGCGACCGAAGCGATCGCCTCGCTGGAGAGCGGCTGCTCCATCACCACCACCATGCTCGCCAAGGACACCTCGCACCGCACGGTGTTTCCGGTGTTCACCGCGGGCGGCGGCTTCGGCATGAAGGAGATGGAGGGCGCGGCCGACGTGCTGATGGTCGCCGATCCCACCACGTTTCGCGTGCTGCCGTGGGCGCCGGCGACGGGCTGGGTGCTCTGCGATCTCTATTTTGGCGACGGCCGTCCTGTGCCGTTTGCGACGCGCGGGCTCTACAAGCGGGTGCTCGACGAGCTCGGCGCGCGCGGCCACGACTTCGTCGCCGGCCTCGAGGTCGAATTCCACATTTTCAGGCTCGACGATCCGCATATGCGCCCCGAGGACGCCGGGCAGCCGGGCACGCCGCCGTCGGTGAGCCTGCTCAGCCACGGCTATCAATACCTCACCGAGCAGCGCTTCGATCAGATGGAGCCGGTGCTGGAGATCTTGCGGCGTGACATCGTCGCGCTCGGGCTGCCGCTGCGCTCGGTCGAGGTCGAATTCGGGCCAAGCCAGTGCGAATTCACCTTCGCGCCGAAGAAGGGCCTCGAGCCCGCCGACAACATGGTGCTGTTCCGCAGCGCCGTGAAGCAGATCGCGCGCCGCCACGGCTACCACGCCACCTTCATGTGCCGGCCGAAACTGCCGAACGTGTTCGCGAGCGGCTGGCATCTGCACCAGTCGATCGTCTCGCGCACCAGCGGCGAGAACCAGTTCATGGCGAAGGACGGCACCGAGCCGCTCAGCGCGTTCGGCAAGTCCTACCTTGCCGGCCTGCTCGACCACGCCCGCGCATCGGCCGTGTTCACCACGCCCACCATCAACGGCTACAAGCGCTACCGCTCCTATTCGCTGGCGCCGGACCGCGCGATCTGGGGCCGCGACAATCGCGGCGTGATGATCCGTGTGCTGGGCGGCGCCAATGATGCCGCCACGCGCCTGGAGAACCGCATCGGCGAGCCCGCCGCCAATCCCTATCTCTACATGGCCTCGCAGATTCTCTCAGGCCTCGACGGCGTCGACCGCAAGCTCGATCCCGGCCCGTCGGCCGACACGCCCTACGAGACCAAGGCGCCGCTGCTGCCGAAATCGCTGCGCGATGCCGTCAGCGCGCTGAAGGACGACCCGTTCTTCCGCGAGAAGCTCGGGCCTGAGTTCGTCGACTACTACACCCACATCAAGAACGCCGAGATCGACCGCTTCCTGGCGGAGGTGACGGACTGGGAACATCGCGAATATTTCGAGATGCTCTGATCTCGTCGATGATGCCCCGCTCCCTGGCGGCTACTGTGCGGGAGTCAGCGGCACAAAGGACCTGGCGCCGTCGAATTGAGCAACCTGCTTGTAGGGCTCGGTCGCGGCTATTCTTTTGCTTCCCTGTCCGCGCGAAGCCATAACCGTTCCGCGCACCCTTGCCTGGCGCGGCTTTTCGGCGGTCTGTTGCAGGTCCGGATATGATGCCTGATCGCCATTTCCAACGTAGTTGGGCTTGAACGAAGCGAACTGCCGTTGTGCGCCGGCGCTGGCAATTTCGTCATTGGTGAGGTTGCACTTGGCCGGGATGTCGGGCTCACCGTAGGTCACCTGCCTGCCCCGGTCATAAGTCAATCCAACGATTCGTCCGGCAAGGGGGTTGATCATGTGCAAGTCCACAGGACCGCCGCGCACCGCGTCGACATTGACGGTTCGGACGATGGGATTGCAGGGGAACCTGTTCGGCGGGTATTCCTCAACGACGTATCGAGGCCACCAAAGAGCTTCGCCGTACTGCGCAATGCGATCGATCGTCAGGCCCTGAACGTTCGCGCGCAATGTCCTTGCATCGATGAGATGCGCACCAGTGACCGGCGACGGATCGAACGCGAACACCCTCCTGATCCGCTTGTTCGCAAGAGCGACAAACTGCGCGAGGCCAGCGCCGAGCGAATGGCCCGTCGAAACGATCCGAGTCGATCGCTGGTAGCAATCAAGCCCCCTGATCTTGTTGACGATGGCATTAATGTTGCGTTGAAGCTGGTGGTAATAATCGTCGTAGGGCGTACCGAACCTCGACGCGTTTGAAGTCCAGTCCCAACGGTCGTAGCCCACGGTGCCTTGAAACGCGATGCTGACCTCGCTGCACGCACCCCGGCCTGCCTGAGGGAAGCTCTTGTGTGCCCAGACGTGGTATCTCGGGCCACTGCCGAACTCCCATCCCCTTTTTTCAAAGGCCGCCTTGCAGGCACTGTCGCTGTCGTCGATGCATTTCAGCGGGGCGCCATCGTTGCCAAACTGATACTGCCATTCCCTGATCGCTTCTCGCGCAGGTACGGAATCGCCGATGGTGCCACGAATCGCGAACTTGGTATCTTCGCCGTATCCGTCGTCGTCGACCTTGATCAGGGCAAGCCCCGTTTTTTTATCAACGGGAAAGTCATTGAACGACAAATAGGCCGCTGCAGATTGCACCGCATAAGGCGCATAATATCGGGAATAGCTACCGAGATCGGACGCGAGGATGTTGAGCGCCGGATCCTTGCTGGATTGTGCTGCGGCGGGGCTCACATGCGCGGCCGCCACCGACACCACGATGAACCCCAGGCGAATTGCTCGAGAATTGGAGCGCATGGTCTAAAATCCCAAAAAATCAATTTATACGTGCAGAACACCACAAACGCGTGCGGTTGACAATCCGTCCCGGCCCCTTCCTTCAGGCCAGAGGGGCGTCTTGCTCCCGCGCCACAGCACGGCGGCGAGAGATCAGATGGGCGGCAACCGCGAAGATGACGAATAGAACAAACGCCACGAAGGCGACCGGCGCCCCGTAGAAGAACTTCCAACCCAACCGGACGGCATTGTGCGCGGCACTGCCGACGTCCCCGCCATAGATTGTGCATTCGGGAGGAACGCCGCCCTCGTTGGGTCGGCATTTGGGATTGACCAGGTGCCCGATCGCCAGGATCGGGCCGAAGTACGGCAGCACTGCAAAGATCAAGGTTACACCAAACGCCAGCAGAAGACGGCTTGCAAGCCTCGACCAGCCAAGGGTGATCACCAGGAAGCAACCAACAAGCCAGGCGATGACGATGTTGTCGTCGGCGAATTTGGTGCCGACCGCATAGGCCACCTTGAGCGCCGCGCGTATGACCCCGCTCGCCGACGGAGGCCCTACCGCACAAGCAAATCCCGCGTCCGCCTGGCAGCCGACGGCCGCCGCGTAGGCGCTCACCGCGAGGATCAGTATCTCCGGGAGAAGCGGCAGCAGGACCAGCAACAGCAAGCCGCCCCTCCATAGCGAGCGGCGGCGGGTATTGCTGACTGTCGGGTCCATTTGCGAAAAAAGCGCCAAGGATGAATGAACAAAACTATAGGTAGAGCATCTCTAATCTCATTTTCATCCTATGGATACGGCATTTTCTCTTCGCTTGTGGAAATGCAGCCGCGGGCGTGCGTCGGGACTGTCCGACATCCAGACCTTGAGTGCGAGACAGAGTCCACGCCGGAGCGAGCGACTGGGCGCCTCGCTATCTCAAAATATTCCGGTACCTGCGTTTGGTCGCCCCCGCTGCCCCGCCCCCTCACACGCCTGTGAGGCGACTTCGTCCCGCTCGTTCCGACGACACGCCGCCGCCTTCGACGAAGCCATTTTCGTCGCCCGGCGAAAACCGCTGGAAAGACGACGGGGCTAGACTGCCCTCGTGATCAACAATGGAGTTCGGTCATGTGGGGTCAATTGGTCAGCCTGATCTATCGCCTGTCCTGCCGGACCACCCTGATCGAGATCGGCCTGCACCGCCTCGCACGCTAGCCGTAGGTAGGCCCCGAATTGGGTAAGACGAACTGACCAGACGATGGAGTTTGCGATGCGCAAGCTGATCCTGATCGCAGCGATCTCGCTGCTCGCAACGGAGGCCTTTGCCGGTGGTTCGCGCAGCCTGAGCCTGGCAGCCGGCAGTGCGAACCAGCAGGTGGAGCAGCCGGCCACGGCGGCACCTGTCCCGCCGCAGGCGACCCAAGCCCCGGCGGCACCGCAGGCGACGAATGTCCAGACGGCAACGACCACCCCGACGTCAACGGCCCCGGCTGCGACGGCGGCTCCCGCTCCGGCAACCGCCGCAGCGCCGGCTTCGCCAACCGCCGCGCCTGTGACGACGAGTGCGACTGAAACGACCAAGGCCAAGCGCCGTCAGCCCTCCACCGAGGCCCGCGTGATCCGCGAGTTGCATCGGCATGGGATTTATTGGTGAGAGTGCACCTGCCCCTCCCCGACGTCGTCCCGGCGGAGGCCGGGACGACACCGAACGAGAGGCGCCAGCATACCGCTGCCCGTCTCACTCTTCGAGACCGCTAAATCCCGAGATATTTGTGCTGCAGATCCGGCTCGGCCATCAGCTCGCTGGAGGTGCCGCTCCATACCGTCTTGCCGCGCTCGATGATGTAATGGCGGTCGCAGATGCGGGCGAGGTGGTCGACGTTCTTGTCGACGACGAGAATTGACTGGCCGCGGCTCTTGAGCAGCGACAGGCAGTTCCAGATCTCTTCGCGGATCAGCGGCGCGAGGCCTTCGGTCGCTTCATCCAGGATCAGCAGCTTCGGATTGGTCATCAGCGCGCGGCCGATCGCAAGCATCTGCTGCTCGCCGCCCGAGAGCTGGTTGCCCATGTTGGCCGCGCGCTCGGCAAGCCGCGGAAACAGGGAATAGATCGCAGCCAGCGTCCAGGGATTGCTGCTGCCGAAGCGGTCGGCCGCCGCCGCGACCAGATTCTCGCGCACCGTGAGGTTCGGGAAGATCTGCCGTCCCTCAGGGACCAAGCCGACGCCGAGCTTGGCGATCCGGTACGACGGAAGCTGGCGCACCTCGGTGCCCGCAAAGCTGATCGTGCCCGCGCGCGCCGGCGTCAGGCCCATGATGGAGCGGATGGTGGTGGTCTTGCCCATGCCGTTGCGGCCCATCAGCGAGACCATCTCGCCCGGCCGGATCGACAGCGACAGGCCGAACAGCACCTGGGAGAGGCCGTAGCAGGTCTCGATGCCGTCGACCTCGAGCAGCGTGTCAGCCATGATGCGTCACCACATGCTGATCGCCGAGATAGGCGCGCTTGACCTCGTCGTTGGCACGGATCGCGGCCGGATCGCCCGACGCAATGACGCGACCATAGACCAGCACCGAGATGCGGTCGGCGAGCGCGAACACCGCGGGCATGTCGTGCTCGACCAGCACGATCGAGACCTCTTTGCGCAGCTCCTGCAGCAGCTTCACCATGCCCTGGGATTCGGTGACGCCGAGACCGGCCATCGGCTCGTCAAGCAGCAGCAATTTCGGCTTGCTCGCGAGTGCGACCGCAAGCTCGATCTGGCGCCGCTCGCCATGGCTGAGCTTCGACACCGGCACATCGGCGCGATGAGCGAGACCGACACGGTCGAGCGCGGCGTGGGCGGCATCGCGCAGGCCCTTTTCCTTGCGCGCGTTGGCGAAGAAGCGGAACGAGGTGCCGGCATGCGCCTGCGCCGCCAGCGCGACATTGTCGGCGGCGGTGAAGTCGAGCAGCAGCGAGGTGATCTGGAACGAGCGGGCAAGGCCCAGCGCGCAGCGGCGATAGGCCGGCAGGTATGTGATGTCGCGTCCCGCCAGCGAGACGCTGCCGGAATGCGGCTCGAGATGCCCGGTGAGCTGGCTGATCAGCGTGGTCTTGCCGGCGCCGTTCGGGCCGATGATGGCGTGCAGCTCGCCGCTGGCGACGTCGAGCGAGACGTTGTCGGTCGCAACGATGCCGCCGAAGCGGCGCACCAGCTTTTCGACGCGGAGCAAGGGTTCAGCCACGGCCAGCCCTCCCGAGCACGCCCATGATGCCGCCGCGTCCGAACAGCACGATCAGCAACAGCAGCGGCCCCATGATCAGCGCCCAGTATTCGGTGATCTGCGACAGGAATTCTTCCAGCAGCAGGAACACCACCGCGCCCATGACGGGGCCGAACAGCGTGCCCATGCCGCCCAGGATCACCATCACCATGAGGTCGCCGGAGCGGGTCCAGTACATCACGGCCGGGCTGACGAAATCGGTGTTGTTGGCGAGCAGCGCACCGGCAAGGCCGCACATCGTCCCTGATATGACGAAGCAGACCAGCTGGTAGCGCTTGGCGGGGAAGCCGATCGCCTGCATGCGCTGCTCGTTGGAACGCAGGCCCTGCACCACGAGGCCGAAGCGCGAGTTGACGATGCGCCAGATCAGCAGCATGACGCCGAACAGGCAGGCGAGGCAGAGATAATAGAACTGCGTGCGGTCCGACAGGTTGATCAGCCCGGAGAAGTCGCTGCGCTTGTAGACGGTGAGGCCGTCATCGCCGCCGTAGCGCGCAAGGCCCGAAGCGACGTAATAGGCCATCTGCGCGAAGGCCAGCGTGATCATGATGAAATAGACGCCGCGGGTGCGAAGCGACAGCGCGCCGATCACGAGCGCATAGATCGCGGAGGCCGCGAGCGCGACCGGAAACTGGATCCAGCCTGAGCCCACGCCTTCCTGCGCCAGCATGCCGACCGCATAGCCGCCGATGCCGAGATAGGCGGCGTGGCCGAAGCTCATCATACCGCCGAAGCCCATGATGAGGTTGAGGCTCGCCGCCGCGAGCGCCAGGATGACGATGCGGGTGAACAGCGTCAGGATGAAGACGTTGCCGGACAGCTGCGAATAGAGCGGCAGCAGCACGAGGCCCGCCAGCATCAGGGCCGAGACGGCCTTGCTCACGCTCAAAGCCTTCATCGACGGTTGGCCGGAAACAGCCCCTCCGGCCGCACCACCAGCACGATCGCCATCAAGAGGTAGATCAACATGGAGGACAGCGCGGGCGCGGCGGTGGAGGCCGCGGCACCGCTCAGCACCTGCCGCAGCAGGTTCGGCAGGAAGGCGCGGCCGAGCGTGTCGATCATGCCGACGAAGATCGCGGCGAGGAACGCGCCTCGGATCGACCCGATGCCGCCGATCACGATGATGACGAAGGCGAGGATGAGGATGTTCTCGCCCATGCCGATCTGCACGGTGAGGATCGGCGCCTGCATCAGGCCGGCAAGGCCGGCGAGCGCAGCGCCGAGGCCGAACACCAGCGTGTAGAGCAGCTTGATGTTGATGCCGAGCGCGCCGATCATCTCGCGGTTGGAGGCGCCGGCGCGGATCAGCATGCCGATGCGCGTGCGCATCACGCCGAGATAGAGCAGGAGCGCAACCAGCAGCGCCACGACGATGATGGCGAGGCGATAGGCGGGATAGTGAATGCCGGGCAGGATCGGCACCGGCACGGTGAGCCAGGCCGGCAGCGGCAGCGCAAGGCCGGCAGGGCCCCAGATCAGCCGCACGGCTTCATTGAAGAACAGGATCAGGCCGAAGGTCGCGAGCACATGGTCGAGATGGTCGCGGCCGTAGAGATGCCTGAGCGCCGACATTTCGAGCACGATGCCGAGCACCAGCGTGGCACCGAGTGCCATCAGCGCGCCGAGCAGGAAGCTGCCGGTCCAGGCCGCGAAGGTCGCGGCGAAATAGGCGCCCATCATGTAGAGCGAGCCGTGCGCGAGGTTGACGAGATCCATGATCCCGAACACCAGCGTGAGGCCGGCGGCGAGCAGGAACAGCAGCAGGCCGAACTGCAATCCGTTCAGGAACTGTTCGACGACGAGCAGCATCAAGACTCTTTCAGGCGCATACGGACGCGCGCCGATGTTCGAACACAGTCGCCATCAGTGAAAGAGCTCCCCCTGCCTCATCAAGGCGGAAAAATGGGTAATGGCAGTATCGTTCCGAGGCAAGAGCGATTCGACACCAAACATGCACTTTGTTGCATGCCAGTGCATGCGATCGATATCGCCCTTGCAAGAAGGTTGCCGCGCAGCATGGGTCAACCTGCCGCACCCGAACGATCATCTGCTGCCACGACGAGGCGATCGCTTCGGACCTGAGAGCTCGAGCGCTGACAACCTCCACGACGTCATGGCCGGGCGTGGCCCGGCCATCCACGTCTCGCCGAGCCGCAGCGAAGACCGTGGATGCCTGGGACAAGCCCGGGCATGACGACCTCTTGTGAATGCTCATAGACGTTTACCCTCCCCCCGTTGCCGGGGAGAGGGCGTGAAGTTCGCTGCAATGTCAGAAGGGATGCGTCTAGTGCGACGTCATCTGGTGGGGAAGGTCGTCCGGCTCGGCGAGCACGGTGTTGGCCGTCGAGGCCTCCAACGCCGCCATCCGGAACAGATAGGCGAGCGTCGTCAGGCCCGAGTCGTCCGCCATCTGTGCGAGCTCGAGCGCCATGTCGGACATGTAGCCGAGATTCTCGTCCTTGATTTGCGCCATGATCTGGCTGTCCCGCATCATGTTCGACATTTCAGGCGCTCTTTCGTTGCGCGGCAGCAAGACCGCAGAGGTTGGCACGGGCGACGGCGTCCAGACGCGGGCCGTCCTGTTGCACGACGGAAGCCATGCCGATGCGATCATGCAGGACATCGAGCGTCTCCCGGCGAATGTCGATGGTGGCCGCCATGGTCCACGCATTCTCCACCAGCTCCGGCAGGCCGAGCGGCGTCACGACGAAGCCGGCTTCGTGGAAGCGCGGCAGCCACCAGGTTTCCATGATCGCGCTGACCTGTGCGATTCCCTGATTGAGGCAGAACTCCTGCACCGCCGCCATCAGTTGCAAGTTGAGCGCGCCGTCGCGGCGGTCGCGAACGACGAAGTAGCGCGACCACTCCCAGACCAGGGGATCCGCGGGGCAGCCGCGAACCGCTGCAAGGTGCGGAAACACCTCGCTCATCATTGAAGGCTTGGTGGTCGGGTAGAGACGATGACCGCCCACGACGCGCCGGCCCTCCAGCGCGAGCAGATAGACGGTGTCCTCGTCGTCATAGGAATCGATCTCGCGGCCATCCGGCCGGCGCAGCGTCTCCCAGCGCCGTTCCTCGACGAAGATGTCGTGGCGCAGCCTGAAATGCTGTTCGAGGACGTCCTCGTAAAGGTGGCGATTGACCGCGGAAATTGCGTGAATCATGAAAACCCCCATTCAGCCTCAATGGGGGAAAGAATCTGCCAAAAGGCGCAGGTTCGATATTGGGAAATTTCCCAGTACGGCGCTTACGGATTGATGATCTTGTTCCGTATCGCCAGCGCAACCGCATGCGTGCGGTTGACGGCACCGAGCTTGCGCGCGGCGGTTGCAAGATGCTCTTCGGCAGTGCGCTGCGTGATGTGCAGTATCTCGCCGATCTCCCAGGCCGACTTGCCCTGCGAGGCCCACGAGATCACCTCGCGCTCGCGCGGGGTCAGACGCGTCGATGGATACGGCGTCGGCTGGAGCAGGCGGCGGATGTGGTCGAAGCCGTACATCGCCATCAGGTGCAGCGCCGGCTTGCTGCGGGGATTGAGATCGAGATGGACGCCGCCGAGCGACACCGCGGCTTCATAGCCGGTGAGTCCATGGATCGGCACGATGAAGCCGCGCGACATGCGAAAATCGCCGGCGCGGTTCATCACCTCGGCCGCATCGGGCTCGAGCTCGGCATCATAGGGGGCTTCCGACCACTCGAACGGGTTGACCGATTGCCGGCACAGCCGCACCACCGGATCGACGCGGTCGTAATTGTTCTGGGTGTAGAGGTTGAACCAGCCCGCAGGCCAGCGTTTGGCGAGCACCATCTGCGCGAAGCGCTGATCGGGATTGGGCAGGCCCGTCACGATGATGGTTTCGAAGCCGAAGCGACCGAAGGCCGATTCAAGCGCATTCATCGCGTCCGGGACCTTGCGATAAGTCCCCAGGCTTTCGATGAAGTCGAGCGCCTCCCGGCCATAGTCTACGGCGGACATCGGTGCGTTTCCTGACCCACGCCGTCGGGTATAGCACGTATTTGGGGACTGCCTCAATTCGCTGGTCCCGTAGTTTACCGGTAACCGCCTGCTCTGAAGCCTTAATCTACTTGTGGAAGAAGTGACGTCAAGTTACACCTGTGACGTACGAAGCGGGAAAACCACGATGGACGACGAGAACATCGCCCTCAACAGCGTGCTCGGCCTGGAATTGAACCGCGTGTTTTTCGCCGTCCGCGAAACGGCAAACAAGCAGAAGATCATCGAGTTCGCGCGCGAGGTACTGCAGAGCGAGCGCGCGGACGTCGCGGACAGCGTCTTGCCCGAGGGCCCGGCCAGCTAGAGCGCAGCCAAAACGCCGATGAAGCACATCGCGCAGCGTCGCAGCACTGCAATTCGAACGGGCTGATATTAGTCGAAACAATCTGACAGCGAAGTTACTTTCCGTTCTCTCCGGCCACGCTCTCGTGCCCCGGATGCAGCGCAGCGTCGCTTCGACGACGCGTAGCACGCTGCAGCGCGTCCGGGACGAGGGTGGCTTACCTCGTCCATTTGTATCGTCTGACACACTTGCCGCTGGATGACATCACGGCTCCCGTGAGATGATCGCCGTCGCAATCGATTTCGGATACCGGAACCATGATGACGCTGCGCCAGGTTGAAGTGATCCGTGCCGTGATGGTGACGGGCACCATTGGCGGCGCGGCAAAACTGCTCAACGTGTCGGCACCGGGGATCAGCCGCCTCGTCAAATACACCGAGCGCTCGCTCGGCATCCGCTTCTTCCAGCGCCAGAACGGTCGCTATTTCCCGACCCCGGAAGCCGAGAACATCTTCGAGCAGATCAACGGCGTCTACAAGAAGGTGGACGATCTCTCCGAGATCATCTCCAAGATCGGCCGCGGCGGATTGTCGGAGCTGCGCATCGGCTCGGTCCCGAGCATCTCGCAGGTGATGGTGCCGCGGGCGATCGAGCGCGTCCGCCGCCGCTATCCCGATCTCGGCATCGACATCAACATCCTCAAGCTCGAGGAGGCCATCGATTATCTCCTGCTCGGCCGCGGCGAGTGCGTCGCGATGAGCTACCGGCTGGAGCATTCCGGACTCGACTTCATGCCGCTCGCCTCGGGCGAGCTCTACTGCATCGTGCCGCCAGGTCACGAGCTCGCCGGACGCAAGCAGGTCTCGGCCGCCGAGATCACCCGCTACCCCTTGATCGGCATCGACCCCAACGACCCCTACGGCCGGATCATGGCCGAGATCTTCGCGCGGCACCGGCTCGACTACAACATCACCATCCGTGCCCGTTTCGGCACCACGGTCTGCGCCCTGGTCAAGGCGGGCCTCGGGATCGCCATCATCGACCAGTTCACGGTCGCCCATGGCGGCTATCCCGGCATCGAGCTGTTGAAGATCACCGAGCCGACGCGGTTCGACACCTATATCGCGGTGAAGCGCGGCGCGCCGCTGTCGCTCCACGTCGAATATTTCATCGAGCAGCTCCGCGCCGAGATGCGCGCGGTCGAGCCGTCCCGCGGCAACGGCAAGGCCGCCGCAGTGCGCGGAAGGAAGAAATAACATTATGTTAGGTTTGCCCGATAAATGGGTAATTGTGTTAGGCAAGGGAAAGGCTATCGTCCCTCTTGGAATTGCGCGGATTTCTCCGCTAATGGCCTGATATCAACGCGCCCCAGCGACGATCGAGAGACGATACTGGACCATGTCGAGCCGCAGCCCCGCCACACCAAAAAAACTGCTGACCGGCCTGATCGGCGCGCCGATCGCGCACTCCGCCTCCCCTGCCATGCATGAGCGCGCCGCCGAGGCGCTCGGCCTGCGCGGCCATTATCAGCTCATCGAGGTCGCCGGCGCCGACGCGGCCGGTCTCGCGATGATGCTCGAAGGCGTACGGCGGCTCGGCTTTGCCGGCACCAATGTCACCTTTCCCTATAAGGAGGCGGTGGTCCCGCTGCTCGACGAACTGGCGCCGACGGCCGCCACCATGGCGGCGGTCAACACGGTGGTCGTGAAGAACGGCCGGCTGATCGGCCACAACACCGACACGACAGGCTTTGCGCGCGCCGTTACGCCCCTGCTGGCGCCCTCCGGCAACGCGGTCGCCGTGATCGGCACGGGTGGCGTCGGCAAGGCGATCGCCTTTGCGCTGGCGAGCCTGAAGGTTGCTGATCTCCGCATCTTCGACAGCGAGCCGGCGCGGGCCGAAAAGCTCGCCGCGCTGCTGGCACCGCATGGCGGCGCGCGCGTGGCCCGGAGTGTAGAAGACGCGCTGGATGGTGCAACCGGCCTCGTCAACGGCACGCCGGTCGGCATGCTGCCGAACCGGGACACCCCCGTCCCGGCCTCGCTGCTGCGCGAAAACCTGTGGGTCGCCGATGCCGTCTATTCGCCGCTGATCACGCCCTTGCTGGCGGCGGCGCGAGCCAAGGGCGCGCGGATCATGACCGGGCGCGAGCTTGCGATCTACCAGGCGGCCGATGCGTTCGAACTGTTTACGGGCCTTGCCCCATCGACCGAGGTCATGGGACAGGCATTCGACGAGGTGATGGCGGCACGAAGCGCAGCCTATCAGTCAGCGTAACCGAAGCGGCCGGACATAAGGCCGCTTGTAAAATTGAAACGGGAGGAGAGGACGATGAAATCGACGCTATTGGTGGGCGCGCTGCTCACGGCAATCACTGCTACGGGCGCGTTCGCGCAGGCGATCAAGCTTGCCGACGTCGCCGAGCTCTCCGGCGGCGGCGCCACCGTCGGCACCAACTGGAAGAACGGCATCGACCTCGCGATCGAGGAGATCAACGCCAAGGGCGGCGTGCTCGGCCGCAAGCTCGAAGTCACGCATGCCGACTCGCAATCCAACCCGGGCGTTGCCCGCGCCCAGGTGCAGAAGGCGCTCGACGCCGAGCCCTACGTGCTGCTCGGGCCCGGCTATTCCGGCTCCGTGAAGGTCACGGCGCCGCTGGCGGCCGAAGCCGGCATCGCGCAGATCATGGGCGGCGAAGCCGCCGAGCTGACGCAAGCCGGCAACAAGTTCCTGTTCCGCACCTCGTTCGGCCAGCAATCCTCGATGCCGAAGGTCGCAAAATACATCCACGACGACATGAAGGCGAAGACGGTCGCCGTGGTCTGGGTCAACAACGACTTCGGCCGCGGCGGACGCGACGTCGTCGTCAAGGAGCTCGACCGGCTCGGCTCCAAGGTCGTCGCCGATCTCTCGACCGAAGCCGGCCAGGCCGACTTCGCCGCCGACGTCGGCAAGATCAAGGCCGCCAATCCCGACGCCGTGTTCGTCTATCTCAACGAGGAGGAGAGCGCGCGCATCCTGAAGGAGCTGAAGCGCCAGGGTGTCACCGCGCCGCTGATGGGCGAGACCACGCTGATCGGCCAGAAGGTGATCGAGCTCGCGGGCGATGCCGCCAACGGCGCGCGCGGCCATGTCGGCCTCACCACCGACGCGCCGGTCGACCTGATCAAGGCGTTCCGCGAGAAGTTTTCGAAGAAGTACAATTACGTCCCCGACCATAACGGCCTGAAGGGTTACCTTGCCGTCTACATGGTGAAGGCGACCACCGAGAAGATGGGCAAGGTCGACTCGAAGAAGTTCGCCGAGACGCTGCATGGCCTGACCATCAAGGCCGCGGACGAGCCGGGCATCCTGATGGACGTCACCTTCAGCGACACCGGCGACATCGACCGCCAGAGCTTCCTGGTCGAGGTGGTCGAAGGCAAGCAGGTCGTGAAGCAGGTGCTGCCGAAAGTGAAGTGAGGCGGGCTTCGCTCTTCTTCTCCCTCGCCCCGCTCTTCGCGGGGAGAGGGTTGGGGTGAGGGGTTGCTTCCGCAGTCACGGTGACAATTGAGTTCGCGGAGACAAGCCCCTCACCCCCGCCCTCTCCCCGTAAGCACGGGGCGAGGGAGACGATAGAGCGGGGAGAGGAAAGAGGGGAACATGTCCAACCTGTTCGATCTACTGGTCGCAGGACTTGCCACCGGCGCGATCTATGCGCTGGTCGCGGTCGGCTTCACGCTGCTGTGGCAGACGTCGCAGACCATCAATTTCGCACAAGGCGAGTTCGTGATGCTGCCGGCGTTCCTGATGCTGGCGGCGATGCATGCCGGCGCGCCGTTCTGGCTCGCGATCATCCTCGGCATCCTGTTGTCGATGATCCTGCTGGGCCTTGCCTTCAAGATGCTGCTGGTCGACCCGATGATGCGCCATGGCGTGCTGCCGCTGGCGATCGCGACCATGGCGCTCGCGATCGGCATCAAGGAAGCCGTCAAGCAGTTCTTCAGCGCAGAAGCCTCGCCCTTCCCCTCGATCGTGCCGACCGGTGACATCTCCATCCTCGGCCACGCGGTATCGCTGCAGAGCATCGGCGTCCTCGTCGTCGCCATCCTCGCCGTCCTCGGCCTGACCACGCTGCTGAACCGCACCTCGCTCGGCCACCAGATGCAGGCCGCGGCGCAGAACCCGACGGTGGCGCGGATCATCGGCGTCCCGGTCGAGCGCATGATCCTGCTGACCTTCCTGATCAATGCCTTCCTGGTCGCGCTCGCCTCGCTGCTGATCACGCCGATTTACCTCGCGAAATTCTCGTCCGGCGAGGTGCTCGGCCAGGCCGCCTTCATCGCGGCGATCGTCGGCGGCTTCAACCAGGTGCGCGGCGCCATCGCCGGCGGCCTCCTGATCGGCGTGCTCGACAATCTCGCGGCCGCCTACATCTCGACGCAGTACCGCGCCGCCGTGCCGATGATCTTCCTGATCGCCGTCATCCTGTTCCGGCCGCAAGGACTGCTTGGCCGCGCCGAGGAGCGCACGGTATGAGCAGCTACGCCAAACCGCTGAAGATCGCGCTCGGCCTTGCCGTCATCGCCGGTCTGATCGTCGTCCCCATGAACTTCAACCGCTACGGCCTGTTCATCCTGAGCCAGTGGGCGGTGATGAGCATCGCCGCGATGGGGCTGAACCTCACGCTCGGCTATGCCGGCCAGGTGTCGTTGGCGCAGGGTGCCTTTGTCGGCATCGGCGCTTATGCCGCCGCGATCATGACCACGCATGGCTGGCCGCTGCCCGCCGCGATCCTGGTCGCGATCGTCTTGAGCTTCGCGGTCGGCTGGGTGCTCGGCTATCCCGCGCTGCGCGTGCAGCACCATTATCTGGCCTTCGTCACGCTGGCGTTCTCCACCCTCGCCTTCCTCGTCTTCCGTAACGAGAGCTGGCTGACCGGCGGCATCTACGGCATCTCCAACATTCCGCGCCCGCACATCTTCGGCATCGCCACCAACAAGCCGCTGCCGTTCTACTATGTCTGCCTCGGCTCGCTCGCGATCGTGTCGCTGGCGGTGTGGTGGCTGATCCGCTCGCCATGGGGCCGCGCCTTCATGGCGCTGCGCGAGAACCCGCTGCGTGCGCAATCGCTCGGCATCGACACGCGGCGCTATACGCTGATGGCGTTCGCGATCGGCTCGGCGCTCGGCGGCGTCGCGGGCGCGCTCTATGCGCCGCTGACGCAATATATCGATCCCGTTCCATTCAACCTGTCGCTCTCGCTCGACCTGCTGATGATGGTGATCGTCGGTGGCGCCGGCTTCTATTTCGGTCCGTTCCTCGGCGCGATGATCGCGGTGCTGTTGCCGGAATGGCTGCGCTTCACCGAAGGCTATTACCTGATGCTCTACGCGGTCGCGGTGATGCTGCTGCTGATCTGGTCGCCGACCGGCATTTTGGGAATCCTCGATCGCTACATGGCCGCGCGGCGCACCAAGGCGGCCTCCGCGCTGCGCGCCGTCGCCAAGTCGCGCCTGGAGACGGTGCAATGAGCGCGGTCCTCGAAGTCACCGATATCAAGAAGAGCTTCGGCGGCATCCACGCCGTCAGCGGCGTCTCTTTCGATGTGCGGGAGGGCGAAATCCTCGGCCTGATCGGTCCGAACGGCTGCGGCAAGTCCACGCTGTTCAACTGCATCCTCGGCCAGCTCACGCCATCGGGCGGCGAGGTCAAGCTCGACGGCCAGGTCGTCACCGGGCTTCGTCCCTCCGAGCTCAACAAGCTCGGCGTGAGCCGCACCTTCCAGCTCCTGCAGGTCTTCCCCAAGCTGTCGGTGCGCGAGAACCTGATCCTCGCCGGGCAGGAGCACCAGGGCAACATGGCCTCGCGCCTGGTCGGCCGCTCCGATGCCGGACTGACCGATGCCGCCAACCAGATGATCGGCTTCTTCAAGCTCGATCATCTCGCCGAAGAGCCCGCCGGCGGCCTCTCCTATGGCCAGCAAAAATTGCTCGACGCCGCCATGGCCTTCATGGGCGGACCGCGCCTGGTGCTGCTCGACGAGCCCGCCGGCGGCGTCAATCCGTCGATGCTGGCGGACCTGAAGGAGCGCCTGGTCGCGATCAACCGCGAGAAGAACGCCACCTTCGTCGTGATCGAGCACAACATGGAATTCGTGATGTCGCTGTGCTCGCGGGTGATGGTGATGGCGGAAGGCAAGGTGCTGGCGATGGGACGGCCCGACGAGGTCCGCAAGAACCCCGCCGTGATCGAAGCCTATCTCGGGCATTGAGGAGGCAACCATGAGCGATCCTATCCTCTCGGTTCACAACCTCGTCGGCGGCTACGGCAAGATGACGATCCTGAACGGCACCAGTTTCGCCGTGCCGCAGGCGACCATCACCACCATCATCGGCCCGAACGGCGCCGGCAAGTCCACCGTGTTCAAGGCGATCTTCGGCCTGCTGAAGCTGCGCGAGGGCAAGGTCAGCTTTGCCGGCAGCGACGTCACCAATTTGAGCCAGCGCGGACTGCTCAATGCCGGCATCTGCTACGTGCCGCAGGGCCGCAACATCTTTCCCGAGCTGTCGGTGCGGCACAACATCGAGCTCGGCGGCGTCGCCGCCGGCAAGGGCCTCGACCTGCCGAACCGCATCGAGGCGGCCCTCGACCTGTTCCCGGCACTGCGCCGCAAATCGACCCAGCAGGCCTCGACGCTGTCAGGCGGCGAGCAGAAGCAGCTCGAGATCGCCCGCTCGCTGCTGCTCGAACCCAAGCTCGTGCTGATCGACGAGCCCTCGATCGGGCTCTCGCCGCTGATGGTGCAGCAGACCTTCGACATCCTCAAGAGCTTGCGCGACCGCGGCGTCACCATCCTGATGATCGAGCAGAACGCGCGATCGGCGCTGGAGATCTCCGACATCGGCATCGTGCTCGAGCTTGGCCAGACCCGGATGGTCGACGACGCCAAGCGCATTCTGAATGATCCCCGCATCGGACAATTGTTCCTGGGCGGCGCGATGGAGGACAACGCAGCATGACCAAGCGCTCGATCGCGACCGTCTCCCTGTCGGGGGCGCTCGACGAAAAGCTCCGCGCCATCGCCGCCGCCGGCTTCGACGAAGTCGAGATCTTCGAGAACGATCTGCTGTCGTTCGGCGCCGGCCCGCGCGACATCGCCAGGCTCTGCGGCGATCTCAACCTGAAAATCTGCGCGTTCCAGCCGTTCCGCGATTTCGAGGGCATGCCGGAGCCGCAGCGTGCGCGCAACTTCGCGCGCGCCGAGCGTAAATTTGATCTGATGCAGGAGCTCGGCACCGACCTGCTGCTGATCTGCTCCAACGTGTCGCCCGCCTCGCTCGGCGGCATCGACCGCGCCGCGGACGATTTTCGCGAGCTCGGCGAGCACGCGGCCAAGCGGGGCCTTCGTGTCGGCTACGAAGCGCTGGCCTGGGGCCGCCACGTCAACGACTATCGCGACGCCTGGGAGATCGTGCGGCGCGCCGACCACCCCGCCATCGGCGTCATCCTCGACAGCTTTCATGCGCTGGCGCCGGGCTTTCCGGTCCGCGCCATGGCATCGATCCCCGGCGACAAGATCTTCCTGGTGCAGCTCGCGGACGCGCCGAAGCTCGATCTCGACATCCTGTCGTGGAGCCGACACTTCCGCTCCTTCCCCGGCCAGGGCGACCTGCCTGTCGGCGAGTTCATGCAGGCGATCGCGGCGACCGGCTATGCCGGGCCGCTGTCGCTGGAGATCTTCAACGACCAGTTCCGCGCCGGCTCGGCCGCGCAGACCGCGGTCGACGGCCTGCGCTCGCTGATCCTGTTGGAGGACCAGCTCGCGCCGGACTGGCCGAAATTTGCCGCCGAGCCGCTGGCGCCGAAGGCCAAGAGCGGCGGCACGGGATTCATCGAGTTCGCCGTCAACGAGACAAAGGCCGGCGATCTCGCCCGCCTGTTCTCGCAGCTCGGCTTTCGCAAGACCGGCAAGCACCGCAGCAAGGCGGTGGAGCGCTGGTCGCAGGGCAAGGTCGAGATCGTCATCAATTGCGAGACCGACGGCTTCGCGCATTCGCACTACGTCACCCACGGCCCCGGCGTCTGCGCCATCGCGCTCGACGTCGACAATGCGGGACTCGCCATGCAGCGTGCCGAGACGCTGAAGGCGCGCACCTTCTACCAGCCGGTCGGGCCGGGCGAACTCGAGATTCCCGCGATCCACGGCGTCGGCGGCAGCCTACTTTATTTCCTCGATCAGGCCGGCAAGAACTGGGACACCGATTTCGAGCCTGTCGCAAGCGATGCAGGCACGGATGCCCTGCTCGCCGTCGACCACATCGCGCAGTCGATGCCCTATGACGAGATGCTGTCCTGGCTGTTGTTCTACACCGGCATCCTCGACCTGAAGCGGCTGCCGCAGATGGAGATCGCCGATCCCCGGGGGCTCGTGCAGAGCCAGGCCATCATCAACGCCGACCAGAGCCTGCGTTTCGTGCTCAACGGCTCTTCCGCCAACCGCACCCTGCCGGCGCGCTTCATCTCCGAGTTCTTCGGCTCCGGCGTGCAGCACGTCGCGTTCTCGTGCCGGGACATCTTTGCGACGGTAGCCGAGATGCGCAAGCGCGGCGCGGACTTCCTGGATATCCCCGACAACTATTACGACGACATCGAAGCCAAATACGACCTCGCCCCCGAGCTGATGGCGCAGCTGCGCGCCAACCACATCCTCTACGACCGCGAAGGCGACGGCGAGTTCTTCCAGGTCTACACCCACATCTTCGACGAGCGCTTCTTCTTCGAGATCGTCGAGCGCAGGAACTATCAGGGATTTGGCGCGGCAAACGCCGGCATCAGGCTGGCAGCGCAGGCCCGCGAAGTGCGCCCGGCGAGCATGCCGCGGGTGTGATCACCCTCTCCTCTGTGGGAGAGGGGAAAGCTCCACCCACATCGTCATTGCGAGGAGCGAAGCGACGAAGCAATCCAGGATCTCTCCGCGGAAAGATTCTGGATTGCTTCGCTACGCTCGCAATGACGGTGTGGAAACAGCTACGGGCCTAACTGCAACCGTCCTCACGGAAACTACCCCCTCTCCCCGCAAGCGGGGAGAGGGAGAAGCAAGACCTCACTTCATCGCGCACTTGTCGTGGAAGCGATCCTGGTCGTTCTCCACGATGGTGGCGACGGTCTTCAGCGCGAGCTGGCCCTCGGCATCCTTGACCACGTCCTGCAGGTAGAAGCTCTGCACGGGGATGTGGTTGTTGCCGTACTTGAACGCGCCGCGCAGCGACTTGAAGTTGGCCTTCTCCATCTCGGCCTTCATCTCGTCCTTCTTGCTGGTGTCGCCCTTCACCGCGACCACGGCGCTGTTGATGAGCTGGGCCGCGTCATAGGACTGCGCGCCGTAATAGGTCGGGCGCAGGTTGGTGTACTTCTTGCGGTAGTCGGCGACGAAGCGCTTGTTCTGCTCGTTGGGGAGGTCGTTGACCCATTCCTGCGCGCCGGGAACCCCTAACGCGTTCTCCTTCTGCAGCGGCAGCGACAGCTCGTCGACGGTGAAGGCGGTGTAGAGCGGCATCGTGCTCTTCAGGCCGGCCTGCGCATATTGATTGAGGAACTGCACGCCGGCCGCACCGGGGTAGAACACGAAGATCGACTCGGCGCCCGAGGCGCGGGCCTTGGAGAGCTCGGCGGAGAAGTCGAGCTGGCTCGGCCAGACCGTGTATTCCTCGCCCTTGATCTCGCCCTTGAAGGTGCTCTTCACGCCCGCAAGCATGTCCTTGCCGGCCGCGTAGTTCGGCCCGATCAGGAACACGCTCTTGACGCCCTTCTGGTTCATGTAGAGGCCCATGGCGGCGGGCGTCTGGTCGTTCTGCCAGGAGGTCGAGAAAACGTAAGGGCTGCACAGCTCGCCGGCGAGCTGCGACGGACCGGCATTGGCCGAGACCAGGAAGGTCTTGGAATCCACCGCGGTCTTGAGCGAGGCCAGCAGCACGTTCGACCAGATATAGCCGACGATGAAGTCGACCTTGTCGGACTGCACCAGCTTCTCGGTCTTCTGCTTGCCGACATCGGGCTTCTGGCCGTCGTCCTCGTAGATCACCTCGACCGGCTTGCCGCCCATCTTGCGGCCGAGATGGTCGAGCGCGAGCTCGAAGGAGTTGCGCATGTCGTTGCCGATCACGGCGGTCGGGCCGCTGAAGGTCGAGACGAAACCGATCTTGATGGTGTCGCCGGCGAATGCCGGGCTCGCCAGCACCAGCGCCGCAGCGCCCGCCAGCCAGAATGCCGTCCTCATAACCACTCCCCTCCTTATTATTGGTCCCGGAAACGGGGTGATCGCCGCCCCGGGCCTGTCTCTATTGAACGCAAAATCTGTCGAGCCGCCAATGGCTCAGCGCCTGCCCCTGCACCATATTTCGCCCCAATCGGGGATGGCAAGAAATATAATTCTACTCACTTCGGCCAAGCCTGCGGCGCTTTTTCGCGCCGGATCGATACATCAGGCCTATGCGGCGATTGATGACGACTATTGGACCACGGCAGCCAATCCGCACTTAAATGAAGGTGAGCAGCAGCGAGATTCGAGGGTGCATCATGGCCGCCAATCCCCACCGCGTCGTCATCGTCGGAGCCGGCTTCGGCGGCCTCGAGACCACCTACCGCCTCGCGGGCGCGCCGGTCGAGATCACACTGATCGACCGCCGCAACCATCATCTGTTTCAGCCGCTGCTCTACCAGGTCGCGACCGCATCGCTCGCGACCAGCGAGATCGCCTGGCCGATCCGCCATCTCATGCGTGACCGCCGCGAGGTGACGACGCTGTTCGCGACGGTCAGCGGCGTCGATGCCGAGCGGCGCTGCGTGCTGATCGACGACGGCAGCGAGGTGCCGTACGACACGCTGGTGCTGGCCACCGGCGCGCGCCACGCCTATTTCGGCCACGACGAATGGGAGGCATGGGCGCCCGGCCTGAAGACGCTGGAAGACGCGACCACGCTGCGCCGGCACATCCTGGTGGCCTTCGAGCGCGCCGAGCGCGAGACCGATCCGAAGCGGCGCGCCGCGCGCCTGACCTTCGTCATCGTCGGCGCCGGCCCGACCGGCGTCGAGCTCGCCGGCACCATCGCCGAGATGGCGCATCACACCCTGCCCGCCGACTTCCGCAACATCGACACCCACAAGGCACGCGTCGTGCTGATCGAGGCAGGTCCGCGCGTGCTCGCGGGCTTTCCGGACGATCTGTCGGCCTATGCGCAGGCCTCGCTGGAGAAGATCGGCGTCGAGGTCGTGCTGGGACAGGCCGTCACCGAGATCAACCGCGAGGGGGTCGTTTACGGCGGCGAGCTGCTCGAGGCCAAGACACGAATCTGGGCCGCCGGCGTGCGCGCCTCGCCCGCAGCCGAATGGCTGGGCGCGCCCAGCGATCGCGCCGGGCGGGTGCAGGTGGAGGACGATCTCACCATTCCCGGACATCCCGAGATTTTCGCGATCGGCGATACCGTCAACATCAATGCCTGGGACGGCAAGCCGGTGCCCGGCATCGCGCCGGCGGCCAAGCAACAGGGACGCCATGTCGCCGAGACCATCAAGGCGCGACTGCGCGGCGAGAACAAGGGAGCGTTCCGCTACAAGCACTCCGGCAGCCTTGCACAGATCGGCAAGCGGCTCGCTGTGATCGATTTCGGCAAGGTCAAACTGCGCGGCACCATCGCATGGTGGATCTGGGGCATCGCCCACATCTACTTCCTGATCGGCCTGCGCCACCGCCTCAGCGTGGCGCTGAGCTGGCTCTGGATCTACTCCCGGGACCAGCGCGCGGCGAGGTTGATCACGCAGGGCTCGAGCAAGGTGGTGTAAGGGCGGGCTATTGCTCTCGCGGGACGGCACAAAGCACAGCTTGATCGCGGCGTCATACTGAGATCGTCAAGTGGCTGACGACGAAAAAATATCCCCGTCGGCAAGCAGCCTATGGCCTTGAAAGCCGGGATCGCCGTCACCTAATCCGCCGCGCAATTCATAACAGGAGGCATCCATGTTCATCATGGAGCTTGTCGCCGCGCATCCTTATCTGACCATTATCGCTTTTGCCGTACTCGTCTATTTCATTGGAAGCATCCGCGTCGCCAATCAATACGAACGCAGCGTCGTGTTCCGGCTCGGCAAATTCAACCGCACCGCCGGCCCGGGCCTCTACCTGGTCTGGCAGTTTCTCGAATGGCAGACCAAGCTCGATTTGCGCACCATCACCGCGAATGTCGAGCAGCAGGAAGGCATCACGCGCGACAACGTGCCGATCAAGGTCGACGCCGTGGTGTGGTATCGTATCGTCGATCCAGAGCTTGCGGTCATGGAGGTCAAGGCCGTCTCCAACGCAGTCGTGCAAGTCTCGCTGACGACGCTGCGCGCCGTGCTCGGACAGCATACGCTCGATGAGATCCTGAAAGCGCAGGACACCATCGCCGAGGTCATGCAGAAGGCAATCGACACGACCACCGAGCCTTGGGGCGTCAAGGTCGAGCTGGTGCAGATGAAAAGCGTGGAGATTCCGCCAAGCATGCAGCGCGCACTGGCGCAAGAGGCCGAAGCCCTGCGCGAGAAGCGCGCCCGCCTGATCAAGGCCGAAGCCGAGCTCGACGCCGCCGAGCAGCTCCGTCAGGCCGCCGAGGTGATCATGCAGAACCCCGCGGGCCTCGAGCTGCGCCGCATGCAGATGATCACCGAGGTCGGCGCCGAGCAGAACACCATGACACTGGTGATGATGCCGAGCGAGTTCGTCTCGATGGCGAAAGGAATTGCGGACATGGCCGCGAAGCGGTGAAGAGAGCAGCAACTGCTGCTCACCCTCTCCCCGTTCCCCAGGGGAGAGGGTGCAGCGGAGCCCTTCGCTCCCTCTACTTCACCAGCTCGCACCCGCCTTCAGCCAGGGGCCGGAAGGCCTGGTCCGCGGGAATCGTCGAGACCAGCTTGTAATAGTCGTACGGGTATTTCGAATCCTCCGGCTTCTTCACCTCGAACAGGTACATGGGATGCACGACCCGGCCGTCCTGCCGGATCGTGGTGTCGCCGAACAGCTTGTCCTTGCCTTTGAACTTCTTCATCTCGGGCACGGCGTCCTTTGCATTGTCGCTGCCGGTGGCGGCAACCGCGTTGAGATAGGCGAGCGTGGAGGCATAGACGCCAGCCTGGTTTCCGCTCGGCATCTTGCCGTTCATGCCCGGCCGCGCTGCGAAGCGTTTTGCGAAGGCGCGGGTGTCGTCGTTCATGTCCCAGTAGAAGGCTTCCATGAGCTGGAGGCCCTGCGCGACCTTGATGCCCATGCCGTGGACATCGTTGATGAAGAGCAGGAAGGCGACGAGTTTCTGCCCGCTCTGCTGGATGCCGAACTCGGCAGCCTGCTTCACCGCGTTGATGGTGTCGCCGCCGGCATTGGCAAGGCCAATCACCTGCGCCTTCGAGCTCTGGGCCTGCAGCAGGAACGAGGCGAAGTCCGACGTGCCGAGCGGATGCTTCGAGGAGCCCAGCACCTTGCCGCCGTGACCCTCGATGTATTTCTGCGCCTCCGCCTCGATGCCCTTGCCGAGCGCGTAGTCGACCGTGAGGAAATACCAGTCCTTGCCGCCGCGCGACATCATCGCCGCTGCGGTGGTGTTGCCGGTCGCCCAGGCGTCGTTGACCCACTGGATGGTGTTGGGCGAGCAGGCCTTGCCAGTGAGATCGGAGCTTGCGGTGGACGACGCCAGGAAGGTCATGCGGCTGTCGCGCAGCAGCGTGTTGATGGACAGGCCGACCGCCGAGTTCGGCACGTCGACGATGGCATCGACGCCCTCGACGTCGAGCCATTTGCGCGCGATGGCATTGCCGACGTCGGCCTTGTTCTGGTGATCGGCATAGACGATCTCGACCTTGATGCCCTTGCCGCCGCCGTTGAAATCCTCCGCCGCCATGCGCGCGGCCTCGACCGAGCCCATGCCATTGGTGTCCTGGAAGATGCCGGAGATGTCGTTGAGCACGCCGACGCGCACGACGTTGTCCGAGATCTCCGCGCTCGCCGCGCCGGTGACCAGGCTCGCGGCCAGCGCGAGCGTCCATTTCAGATGCTTCATCATTCCCTCCCCTGTTTGTTGGCTGCCGGTCGTTGCCGGCACATCGAAATTCAGACCTGCCGCTCCGGCAGCCGCAGCACCAGCCCGTCGAGTTCGGGCGTGATATGGATCTGGCAGGACAGCCGGCTGTTCGGCAGCCGCTCGGCGGCGGTTCCGTCGAGCAGCGCGTCCTCGTCATCGGCGACAGCCGGCAGGCGCGCGACCCAGCTCTCGTCGACATAGACGTGGCAGGTCGCGCACATGGCATTGCCGCCGCATTCGGCCAGGATGCCGTCGAGGCCGAGACGGGTCGCAGCCTGCATGGCGCTCTCGCCGCCCGAGGTCTCGACGCGGTCGGACTTGCCGTCGGGATGAATGAAGGTGATGGCGGGCATCAAGGCTCCTCGTCAGGCCGGGGTGATGGTGACAGGCAGGCTGTCGAGCCCGCGCAGCGTGTTGTTGAAGCGGCGCTTCGGCTCGCCCGTGATCTCGATCTTCGCGATGCGGCGCGCCAGCGCCGTCAGCATCACCTCGCCTTCGAGGCGCGCGACAAGCTGGCCGACGCACATGTGGATGCCGGAGCCGAAGCCGACATGGCCGGAGGTGCGGCGGGTGATGTCGTAGCTGTCGGGGCTGTCCCAGCGCCTGGGATCGCGATTGGCGGCGGCGAGGAACATCAGCACCTTCTCGCCCTCGCCGATGTGAGCGCCTGACAGCTCTACCTCGCGCGTGGTGGTGCGGAAGAAGGTCTGCACCGGGCTCTCGAAGCGCACCGCCTCCTCGAAGGCGCCGCGCCCCAGCGAGAGATCGTTGCGCAGGCGCTGCCACTGATCGGGAAACCGGGCGAGACAATAGACCGCCGCCCCGATGCCGTTGACGGTGGTGTCGAGACCCGCCGACAGCAGCGAGCGAACCAAGAGCGGCGCCTCGGCGGCCGTGATGGCACCCTCGTCGACCTGCGCGTGAATGCAGGCGCCGAAACCGCCGGGCGCAAGGTTGTCGCGCTGGCATTGCTCGGCGACATAGGCCTGGTGCGGCATCGAGCGTTCGATCGCCTCCTGGCGGAGCTGGTTGGGCGGGCCGAACGCGTTGAACACGACGCTCGCATAGGGAATGAGATGCTCGCGGCCCTCGGCTTTCAGACCAAGCGCATCCGGGAAGATCGACAGCGGATAAGCTTCCGCAAGGTCCGTGATCGCATCGAAACTGCGCTTGTCGATCAGCGCGTCCACCCGCTCCTCGGCCGCCGCCGCAAAGCGGTCGCGCACCTGCTTCATCACGGTCGGCGACAGCACCTTCGACAGCACGGCTCGGGTGCGGGTATGCGCGGGGGGATCGGCCTCCAGGATCAGGCTCGGCGGCCGCCACGGCGTTTCCTTCTTGAAATCGGACAGGCCGACGCCGCGGCTGGAGCAGAAGGTGGCGGGATCGTTCAGCACGGCATGGACCTCGGCATAGCGTGCCACGCCGTAGACCTTCCATTTGTCGAGATAGACCACCGGCCCCGCCTCCCGCAGCCGCTCATGCGTGGGATAGGGGTCGGCGAAAAATGTCATGTCGAAGGGATCGACGTCGAGATGCGGGACGCCCGATACGGCGGAGCCGGGTGCGCTCATTGAAGTCCTCCCTCATTTTGATCTTGTGAAAGGGCGGCGCATGCCCTTAGGTCTGCGGGCACGCCGCGAGTCAGAAACCCGATATGCCGCCGTCTTCGACCAGAGCCCGCCAAAAGCCCGCGCCCACGGATGCGGGACCGACGCTCGATCTCGACCGTTACGTCCCGGCGTTCGTCACCTTCATCGCCAACAAGCTGTCGAACAGCGCCACCGCGTTCTATCAGAAGCAGTTCGGCGTCAACGTGACGGAATGGCGGATCATGTCGCTGCTGGCGATCGAGCCCGGCATTCCGGCCTCGCGCATCTGTCACGTCATCGGCTTCGACAAGGGCCCCGTGAGCCGGACGCTCGCGGGCCTGGAGAAGCGCGGGCTGGTCTCGATCCGCACCGACCCCAACGACGGCCGCACCCATTCGATCTCGCTGACCGCAAGAGGCCGCGCCACGCATGACAAGGTGATCGTGGCGGCGTTCGAGCGCGAGCGGCGACTGCTGTCCTGCCTCAGCAAGGACGAGCGCGAGGTGCTGATCGACCTGCTGCGCCGGCTGCACGAGAATCTCGGCGCCGTGACGGACAGCAGCTACACTTGACGCGCCGCGCCGCGCATGCGTCGCGCCGGCATTGCCGGGCATGCGCCAGCGCTTGCCCGCGGCGCCATTCCTGCCGAGCATCGTTTCCTCCAGGATCGGACGCAGCGGTTCGCCCGCCGTCGTCTCTGTCTGGAACGGTTCGCATAAATTAGTTGCTTAGGCAACAAAAGAATCGGCAGGATATTGCGACAGGATGGCTGGCGTATCGGGGGAGCCCCGTCATTGCGAGGAGCAAAGCGACGAAGCAATCCGGAATCCCTCAGCAGAATGAGACCGGATTGCTTCGCTGCGCTCGCAATGAAGGTATGGAAACAGATGCGCCCAACCAAAGGGCTCTCGCGTCCCGGACGCGCTGCAGCGTGAAGCGCTGCTGCGCAGAGCCGGGACCCATGCGGCTTCGTGCAGTTTGAAGGATGGGCCCCGGCTCTGCAGCGCATCACTTACGTGCTGCGCTGCGTCTGAGGCACGAGACGAGTCAATGCGGCGAGAGGTGCTTTACTCGTTAGAGCCCCACCCACTCCCCCGACGCATCGTCATTCAACCGCGCCACCGCATCCGCCCGTCGCGTCAGCACGGCGCGCTGGTTGATGTAGCCCTTGTCGGTGATCTCGCCGTCGTCCACCGATGGCGGCTCGGCCAGCAGCAGGGCGCGCGTGGCGTGGCCGGAGGAGTTCGCGCCCTGCTGCTTCAGCTTTACCAGGCCCTGCGCGATGGCGCTGCGGACTTTGGCATGGGCCAGCACATCGACCACGGCCGCCGTCTCGGGCAGACCGGTATGGGCGCGGCAGGCGGCAATGTTCGGGAATACGAGGAAGCGCACCTCGTCGCCGCCGTGCCCCGCCACGACGATGTCCTGCGCCAGTGGCGCCAGCGCGGCGATGCCGGCGACACGCAGCGTGCTGACGCTGACCCAGGTGCCGGAATTGAGCTTGAAGTCCTCGGCGACGCGGCCGTCGAAGAACAGCCCGCGCTCCGGCCGCGCGCCATCGGCAAGCTTCACCGCATCGCCGATGAGATAAAATCCCTCCTCGTCGAACGCCTGCTTCGTCAACTCGGGCGCCTTCCAATAGCCCGGCGTGACGTTCGGACCGCGCACGCGCACCTCCAGCTTGTCGCCTGAGGTAACCAGCTTCAGCTCGGTGCCGGGAATCGGCACACCGATATTGCCGGAGCGTTCGGCGAGGAAATGGCAGTCGGTCGCCAGCGGCGAGGTTTCGGTCGAACCCCACGCCGAGACCATCGGCAGCGCACGGCCGACGGTCTCGATGGAAAGCTGCTCGAGCGCATCCCAGAGGTTCTGCGGCAGCGCCGCGCCGGCATAGAAGGCGAATTTCACCTCGCTGAAGAAACGTCGGCGCAACTCCTCGTCGCCGCGCAATGCCGCGATCAGCATGTCGAAGCCGCGCGGCACGTTGAAATAGACCGTCGGCATCACGCTCTTCAGATTGGCGAGCGACGTCGCAAACAGGCCGGGGGCAGGCTTGCCGCCGTCGATGTAGAGCGAGCCGCCGTTGCGCAGCACGAGGTTGAAATTGTGGTTGGCGCCGAAGGTGTGGCTCCAGGGCAGCCAGTCGAGGATGACGAGGTCGCGGTCCTGCGCGAGGAAGGTCCAGGTCTGCGCCTTGGCCTGCTGGCTCGAGGTCAGCATGCGCTGGGTGTTGATGACCGCCTTCGGCGTGCCGGTCGAGCCCGAGGTGAACAGGAATTTTGCGATCGTCTCAGGCGTGACGGCGGCGAAGGCCGATGCGACATCGGGAGTCTCCGGCGTCGCCGCGATGGCGCGGAAAGCGAGCGCATCGGCATCGCCGGCATTGCCGCTGATGATCTGCGCGCTGTGCAGCGGCCTGATCGCAGCGAGCGCCGCCGCGAACGGCTTCGTCGCGGAGACATAGATCGCGCCGGGCTGAAGCAGCGCGATCATGCTTTTCAGCTTGTCGAAATCCCTGGACATCAACGAATAGGCCGGCGAGATCGCGGCCGAGGGCACGCCGACATGCTGGGCGGCGAGCGCAAGCAGCGCGTGATCGATGCTGTTGTCGGAGAGAATGACGACCGGACGCTCCGCGCTGAGCTTCTGCGCCAGAATCCACGACGCGGCCGCACGGACCCGCCGCAAGGCACCCGAATAGGTCATGGTAGCCCAGGGCGCATCGGCACCGTCACGCTCGGCGAGGAAGATCGTATCGGGCGTCTGCCGCGCAAAATGCTCCAGCCAGTCCCCGATGCAGCGCGCGCTCTCGCGCAAGGGTTCGGACGAGCGCAGCACGATGCTGCCATCAGCGCGATGCTCGGCGACGGTTTTCGGCACCGCGAACAGATCTGACGCATCGCCGCGTGGGGCTGACGCCATGGTTTCCTCCTCGCCCGGACGTTCCGGATCGGACGCAGCCTCGTTCCGGGCTGCCTTGGCCATAATGTCGTCCACTGCAATTGTTGTCGTCAACAACAATCTTCCACTCCGGCCGTCGAGGCGCTAGGGTTGCGCGGCAGGAGAGACAAATTGACAGCCACCGCAGCCCAGACGCGACCGCGCAAACGATCCGGCAACGGCACCGCGCGGCCGGCCGATGCCGACGAGATCGGCCTGGACGCCCTGGTCGGCCATGCCGGCTACGCGGTGCGGCGCTTCCAGATCTGGATCTTCCAGGACTTCATCAGGACGTTGGGCGACGTCGACATCCGGCCGACGCAATATTCGGTGCTGACGGTGATCGGCGCCAATCCGGGCCTGTCGCAGATGGCGGTGGCGAAACGCCTCGGCATCGAGCGCGCCCGCCTGGTGCATCTGCTCGACAGCCTCGAGCAGCGCAAATACGTCAAGCGGGTCAAGTCGAAGGCGGACCGGCGCTCGCACGCGCTGCACCTCACCAGCCAGGGCGAGACGGCGCTGGCCAAGTTCAAGCGGTTGGCCGCCGAGCACGAACGGCATGTCGAGGACAGGATCGGCAAGGAGAACCGGGAGCAGCTGCTTCGCATCCTCGCGGGCTTCACCTGATCCCACCTGCCCATGATTTGGGCAGATGCCCCGAACCGGGCGCCGACGCAATAGCCTGCCCGCTGCTCGGCGCATCGCTCAAGCCTATGATCTCACGATAATATCCGGAGCGACCGCGCTGCCCGGATAATGTACACAATGGCACATCGCTTGCTTCAATCCGGGTGAGACCTGTTGCCGGAGTTTTGTGACCATGGGGGCTGAGCAGCCTGAAACGATCGCCGCGATTGTGGCCGCGCATCGCGCGGGAACGATGACGCCGGCCGAGACGATCGCGCGGACCTATCAGCGCATCCGCGACCACAACGACCCCGCCGTGTTCATCAGCCTGCGCGACGAGAAGGACGCCATCGCAGAGGCCGAGAAGCTTGCGGCCCGCACGGACGCCGCCGGCCTGCCGCTCTACGGTGTGCCCGTCGCGGTGAAGGACAATATCGACGCGCTGGGTTTTCCGGCCACCGCGGCCTGCCCGGCCTTCTCCTACACGCCCGCACACGACTCGACCGCGGTGCAGCGCCTGCGCGCGGCCGGCGCCATCATCATCGGCAAGACCAATCTCGACCAGTTCGCAACCGGCCTCGTCGGCGTGCGCTCGCCCTACGGCATCCCGAAGAACTCTATCCGCGAGGACCTCATCCCCGGCGGATCGAGCTCGGGATCGGCGGTCGCGGTCGGCGCGGGGCTGGTGCCGCTGTCGCTCGGCACCGACACCGCCGGCAGCGGCCGCGTGCCGGCGATGCTCAACAACATCGTCGGGCTGAAGCCGAGCCTCGGCATGATCTCGACCGCGGGCCTCGTGCCGGCCTGCCGCACGCTCGACTGCATCTCGGTGTTCGCTCTGACGGTGGACGATGCCGCACTCGCGCTCTCCGTGATGGCCGGCCCCGACCAGGCCGATCCGTTCTCGCGCGACCGGCCGCTTGGCGCGATCACGCCGCTCCCCGCAAACCTGCGCCTGGGCGTGCCGCGCAACGGGCAGCTGATCTTCTTCGGCGACAAGAAGGCGGAAACAGCTTACGCCGATGCGCTGAAGCGCTGGACCGCGCTCGGCGCAGAGCTGGTCGAGTTCGACCTCGAGCCGTTCTACGAGACCGCGCGGCTGCTCTATGAAGGGCCGTGGGTCGCCGAGCGCTATCTCGTGATCAAGGATCTGCTGGCCTCGGCGCCGGATTCGATTCACCCGGTGACGCGCGAGATCACCGCGGCCGGCGCGCGACTGACCGCGGCGGAGACCTTCTCGGCGCTCTATCGCCTGCAGGGCCTGCGCAAGATCGCCGAGCGCACGTTTGCGAACATCGACGCGCTGATACTGCCGACCGCGCCGACGGCCTATACGACGGCGCAGGTGCTGGCCAACCCGATCGAGCTCAACAGCCGGCTCGGCACCTACACCAATTTTGTGAACCTGCTCGACCTCTGCGGCTTGGCGATACCGGCGTCGATGCGCAATGACGGAATTCCCTTCGGCATCACGCTGCTGGCGCCTGCGGGGCGCGATGCAATGCTCGCGAGCATCGGCCGCATCTTCCATGCGGACACGAAGCTGACGCTTGGCGCCAAGGGCGTGACGCAGCCTGCGCTCGCGCCGCTCCCTGCAAGCAGCGGTGATGAAATCCCGATCGCCGTTGTCGGCGCGCATCTCTCCGGCATGGCGTTGAACGGTGAGTTGACCGCGCTGAACGCGAAGCTGATCGAGGCGACGAAGACTGCGCCCGACTATAGGCTCTACGCCCTCAAGACCACACCGCCGAAGCCCGGCCTGCTGCGCGTTGCGGCGGGCACGGGCGCGTCGATCGAGTTGGAGATCTGGTCGCTGTCGTCGGCGGCGTTCGGCAAGTTCGTAAATGCGATCCCGGCGCCGATGGCAATCGGGACGCTCCGGCTTGCGGATGGGCGGGGCGTGAAGGGGTTTCTCGTCGAGCCCGAGGTGCTGGGCGAAGCGCGCGAGATCACCGTGTTTGGGGGCTGGCGGAAGTTCATGGCGGAGGGTGCGAAGACGTAGGTCTCGTAGGGTGGGCAAAGCGAAGCGTGCCCACGATCTCTATCCATCACGCAAGAAACGTGGGCACGGCGCGTTGCGCCTTTGCCCACCCTACGGCATCGAGTGCGCGGCGTGGACCGCCCTACACCGACACCGCGTAAATCTCATACTCCCCGCGCACCAGCTCGATATGCGCGCGCATCGCGGCGGCGGCGCCCTGCTTGTCGCCGCGCATGATGGCGACGACGACGCGGTCGTGCTCGGCTTGCGACTTGGCGAGACGGCCGAGGTTGCGGAACTGGGCGCGGCGGAACGGTTGCACGCGGACGCGCGTCGCCAGCGTGATCTCGGCGATGTAGCCGTTCTGCGATCCCGCATAGATCGCGTTGTGGAAGCGCTCGTTGACCTCGTGGAATCGGTCGGGATTGCCGGTGTAGCTCAGCACCCGCAGCTCTTCGTGGATGGCCTCGAGCGCATGGCGCTCGGCGGCCGACATGCGCTCGGCGGCAAGGCCGGCGCACAGCGCCTCGAGTTCCGCCATCGCCTCGAACATGCTCTTGAGACGCTCGATCGACGGCTGCGCCACCACCGCGCCGCGATGGGGCCGCGCCTCGACCAGGCCGCTCGCGACCAGCTGGCGCAGCGCCTCGCGCACCGGGGTCCGCGACACGCTGAAGCGGCGCGCGATGTCGGTCTCGTCCAGCGGCGCGCCGGGCGCCAGGGTTCCACGCACGATCTCGTCGGCAAGCTGAAGCCGCAGCTCCTCGGCGCGCGTTACCTTGTGCACGCTGGGCTGTGCCCGGTCGACCCGTGGCACCACCGGCTCGGCCGGCAGTGTCCCGGGCGGAAGATCGTCAAGCGTCATACGGTCTCTTTCGGCTCGTCGATGATGCTGACATGGGCGGCGACGACGCGCCAGCCCTCCGGGAAGCGAATCCACGTCTGCATCTGCCGGCCGACCTTGCCGGGCGCCGAGTCGCGATAGAACAAGGTGGAAGCCACCGCGGTGTCGCGGCCATAGCTGGAGATGACCGTCTTGGCGGTGCGCCGGTTCAGCCCGACCGGCGAGCGGCCGGCACGGAAGCCGGAGATCGCCTCGTAACCATAGAGGTTCTCGCCGATGCCGTAGCGCAGGGTGCGGGGGTCGTTGCGGAACAGCTCGCCGAGCACGGCGACGTCATTGGTGACGAGGGCCTGCTCATAGCGCTCGAACGCGGCTTTGACTTCCGCGATCACCCCGGGGAGATCGATCTCCATTTCAAAGTCCTCTCGGTGCAGGCGCGGATGCGACGCCCATCTGTTCCAACGCGTAGGCGACGCGGAGCGCGATGTCCTCGCGCCAGGGCGCGCAGATGATCTGCACGCCGATCGGCAGCGGCTCGAGCGGCACCGGAACCGCGACCACGGGCAGGCCTATGAAGGAGATCGGCTGGGTGTGGATGCCGATATTGGCGCGCACCGGCAGCTCGACGCCGTCGAGATTGAAATTGACCTGACCAAGCTTCGGCGCGGTGCAGGGCGTCGCCGGCGCGATCAGCACGTCGACGGTCTTGAAGATCTCGGCGAGCTGCGCGCGATACCAGCGGCGGAATTTTTGCGCGCGGTCGACCAGCGCCGCCGGCACCATCGCGCCGGCGATCAGCCGGTCGCGCACCGCGGGATCGAAGTCGTTCGGCCGCTTGCGCAGGCGATCGAGATGCAGCGAGGCCCCTTCGGTGGTGGTGATGACATAGGCCGCGGCGCGGGCGCGCGAGGCTTCGGGGACATCCACGACCTTCGTCGCACCAAGGGCCTTGGCGACGCGGCTGACGGCTTCGACGGCTTCCGGAAAAACGTTCTTCTGGAAGTGACCGCCGGCGATCGCGATACGCAAATCCGAGACCGGGTTGGCGAGCAGCGGCAGCGTCGGCTCCAGCCCGCGCGTGGTGCAGGCGCCGTCGTCGGCATCCGGCCCCTGCATCGCGTCATAGGCCAGCGCGAGATCGGTGACCGAGCGCGCGAACGGGCCGAGATGATCGAGGCTCGCCACGAACGGGAACGATCGCGCCCGCGAGAGCCGGCCGTAGGTCGGCTTCAAGCCAAAGATGCCGCAGAACGACGAGGGCACGCGAATCGAGCCGTTGGTGTCCGAGCCGAGCGCGATCGGCACCAGCGCGCCGCCGACGGCACTGCCCGAACCGCCCGACGAACCGCCCGTCATCCGCGTCGTGTCGTGCGGATTGCGTGAGGGGCCATCATGAACATTCTCGCCCGTAAAGTCGTAGGCGTATTCGCCCATGTTGAGCGCGCCGACGAGCACGGCGCCGGACGCTTCCATGCGCTCGATCAGCGTGGCGTCGCGCTTGGACGGCGCGAGGTCGCGGTTGATCTTCGAGCCGGCGCGCGTGGGCAGGCCGGCGACGTCGAACAGGTTCTTCACCGCGAAGGGCACGCCCGCGAGCGGGCCGACTTCCTTGCCGGCGGCGATGTCCGCATCGATCGCACGGGCTTTCGCACGCGCGCGATCGGCGGTGACATCGGTGAAGGAGTTGAGGATGCCGTCGTGCTGCTTGATGCGCGCGAGCGCTGCTTCCGTGGCATCGAGCGCGGACATCTTGCGACCGGCGACCGCACTCGCGATCTCGGCGGCCGTCATCTCTGGCTTGGTGGTCATGGCAGCATCAGGCCGTGAAGATCGGCGCCGGCTCGGTCTCGTCCGGCAGCGCGAATTCGTCGACGAGGCGGGCGAGCCGCAGCGAGACTTCGAGATTGGCGCGCACCGCGGGTCGCCAGGCCTCCTCGACCGGCAGCGCCAGCGCTTTCGACACGGCGTCGATATATTCGTCCAGAGGTTCGGCCATCACTCTCTCAAGCTGATCTCAGTGCACCGGCAACGGCGGATGCGGGATCGCCGTCAGCAGCTCCTTGGTGTAGTCGTCCTGCGGATCGCTCAGGACCTTCTCGGAAGAGCCTTCTTCGACGATCCGTCCCGTCCGCATCACAATGACACGATCGCACAACAAGCGCACTACATTCAAATCATGAGAGACAAACAGGTAGCTCATACCTAGCCGCGCCTTGAGATCCTGCAGCAGGTTCAGCACGACGGCCTGCACCGAGACGTCCAGCGCCGCGGTCGGCTCGTCCAGGATCACCAGCTTGGGGTGCAGCGCGATCGCCCTGGCAATGCCGACGCGGGCCTTCTGGCCGCCGGAGAGCTGATGCGGGAAGCGATCGAGCAGATTGTGCGGCAGGCCGACCATGGTCGCCAGTTCCTCGCAGCGGGCGCGGAGCGCGTCGCGCCCCTTGATATCGCCGAGCTGCATGATGGGGTCGGCGATGGCGCGCGCGGCGGTGAAGCGCGGGTTCAGGCTGTCGGTCGGGTCCTGGAACACCATCTGGATGCGGCTGCGCTGCGGCAGCCGGGCGAAGGCGGCAGGCTGGATGCCGCCGATGTCCTCGCCGTCGAACTGGATCAGGCCGGAGGTCTGGTCGAGCAGCCGCATCACCATCATCGACGTGGTCGATTTGCCGCAGCCGGATTCACCGACGAGGCCGACGCTCTCGCCATGGCCGATCGAGAAGCTGATGCCGTCGACGGCGCGGAACACGTCAGGCTCGACCGGCGGCTTGCGACCGAACAGTTTTCCGAGCGTGGCCGTGGCGCCCTGGCGGGGGTATTCTTTCACAAGCTTTTCGATGAGGAGGAGAGGCTTGCCCTTCTCCCTCTCCCCGCTTGCGGGGAGAGGGTCGGGGTGAGGGGGACTCTCCGCGAGCACGGTGCTGGGAGAGCCCCCCTCACCCGCCGCGCTTTGCGCGTCGGCCTCTCCCCGCACGCGGGGAGAGGCGAAGGAAACAGTCTCTTCCTCCGGCAACAGATCCCGCAAGGACACGCCAAGCCGCGGCGTCGCGCGCATCAGCTTCTTGGTGTAGGGGTGCTGCGGGTTGGCGAAGATGTCGGCGGCCTTGGCGGTCTCGACGACGCGGCCCTTCTCCATCACGACGACACGGTCGCAATAGGCGGCGGCCAAGCCCAGATCATGCGTGATCAGGATGGTCGACATCGCGCGGCGCTTGGTCAGCTCGACGATCAGGTCCATCACCGCCTTCTGGGTGGTGACGTCGAGGCCCGTGGTCGGCTCGTCCGCGATCAGGAGCTGCGGATTGCAGGCGAGCGCGAGCGCGATGACGACTCGCTGGCACATGCCGCCCGACAGCTCGAACGGATAGGCGTGGTAACGCTCGCGCGGGCGGGCGATCTTGACCTGCTCCAGTGCCTCGATCGCCTTTTCTCCGTGATCGGCCACTTGCGCCTGCTGCACATGGGTGCGCAGCACGTCCTCGATCTGGTCACCGACCTTGCGGATCGGGTTCAGCGCGGCACGCGGGTTCTGGAAGATCATCGAGACTTCGCGGCCGCGCAGGTCGCGCATCTGGTCTTCGGTCGCGGCCTTGACGTCGATGCCGGAGAACATCACCGAGCCCTCGGCGATCTTGCCGGCGCGGTCGAGGATGCGCATCACCGCGTAGGACGTCACCGACTTGCCGGAGCCGGACTCGCCGACGATGGCCAGCGTCTCGCCTTTGGCAACGGAGATGTTGACGTGCTGCACCGCCTGCACGATGCCGCGGCGGGTGGTGAATTCGACCGTGAGGTCCTGGACGTCGAGCAGGGGTTGGGCGGTCATGCGGGCCTCCCGTCAATCAAAAGGTCGAAAACAACCCCATGCACAGTAGAAGCCGCTCTGAAATCATTGGAGAATTTCTGCCGGACGTTTGTCATCACGTCCTCCGCTGGGGATCGACGATGTCGCGCAGGCCGTCGCCGAGGAGGTTGAAGCAGAACACGGCGATCATCAGGGCAAGGCCGGGGAACAGCGCGATCCACCATTCGCCTGACACCATGAAGCCCGCGCCTTCGGCGACCATGATGCCCCACTCCGCCGTCGGCGGCCGGACGCCGAGGCCGATGAAGGAGAGGCCTGCGGCATTGAGGATGGCGTAGCCCATGGTCAGCGACATCTGCACGATCATGATCGGCATGATGTTCGGCAGGATGTGCACCAGCAGGATGCGGAATTCGCCGTTACCCGAGAGCCGCGCGGCCTGCACGAAGCCGGCGTTGCGGCGGACATTGGCCTCGGCGCGCGCGACGCGGGCATAGAGCGGGAAGTTCACGATGGCTGTGGCGAGGATGATGTTCTGCACGGTGTTGCCGAGCGCGGCGACGATGCCCATGGCGAGCACGAACAGCGGGAAGGCCATGATGGTGTCGGCGATTCGGCCGACGATGCGATCGGTCCAGCCGCCGAAATAGCCCGCCGCGATGCCGGCGAGGCCGCCCATCAGGAACACCAGCACGACCGAGGCGACCGCGATGAAGGTGTCGAGCCTCGTTGCGACGATGACGCGGCTGAAAATGTCGCGGCCGAGTTGGTCGGTTCCGAACCAGTGCGCCGCGGATGGCGGCTTCAATGCAGCCGCAGTGTCGGAGGCGAGCGGATCATACGGCACCACATAGGGACCGAAGACCGCAGCAAGGAGAATGACGATCAGCAGCGCGAAGGAAAAGCCCGTGACCTTGTTCTCGCTGAGAACGTAACGGGTCTGTTCGAGGACGGCTGATAGTCCCGACGTCCGCGCGGGACCAACGGGTTCAACAGCAGGCGCAACGGAGCTCATGTTAGCCCTCCAACCTGACGCGCGGATCGATCACGCCGTACAAGATGTCGATCACGAGATTGAGCAGCACGTACATCACCGCCATGGTGAGGACAAAACCCTGCACCGGCGCGAAGTCCGACGAGATCAGCGCTTCCACGGCGTAGGAGCCGATGCCCGGCCAGGCGAACACCTTCTCGACCAGCACGTTGGCGCCCAGCAGGAACGAGAACACCATGCTGAGCGTGGTGATGACCGGCAGCATGGCGTTGCGGAAAGCGTAGGTGACGATCACCGTCGCGGGCGACAGGCCGCTGGCGCGCGCGGTGCGAACGAATTCGGACGCCAGCACCGCCAGCATCGAGGCGCGCGTCATGCGCGCGATCGGCGCCAGCGAGAAGATCGCGAGCGTCGTCGCGGGCAGGATGAGCTGGCTCAGCGCCGAGCGGAACGCCTCGAAATCGCGGGCGATCAGGGTGTCGATCAAATAGAAGCCGGTGACCGTCGGCGGCGCGCTGTAGAACACGTCGAGCCGGCCAAGCGGCGCCGGCGACCAGCCAAGCCGGAAGTAGAAGACATAGACCAGCACGAGGCCGGTAAAGAACACCGGGAGCGAGACCCCGGCCGTCGTCGTCACCCGACATAAATGGTCGACCCATGATCCTGGTCGCGTTGCCGCCAGCACACCGAGCGGAATGGCAATGACGACGGAGACGATGAGGCCGAGCAGCGTCAGCTCGGCCGAGGCCGGCAGGCGGTTACGGATTTCGGCCGCGACCGGCTGGCCCGTGGTGAGCGAGTTGCCGAAATCGCCATGGGCGAGATCGTTGGTGTAGCGGAAGAACTGCTCGATCAGCGGCCTGTCGAGGCCGAGCTTTTTCCGGATCTGCTCGACGGCTTCCTTCGTTGCGGCGGGGCCGGCGAAGTACGCCGCGGGATCGCCCGGCAGCGCGCGCGTCAGCAGGAAGGTGACGATGACGACGCCGATCAGCGAGGGAATCGCGAACATCAGGCGCTTGCCGATCATGGTCAGCATGGGGCTGCACTCCCAGATGGCGAATGAAGCTCGCTCGCGAACAAAAGCGTTGCCGCGCGCTCCGCTGCGCCCCCTCTCCCCTTGTGGGAGAGAGTTGGGGTGAGGGGTAGCCCCAAGCGAGATCGGAGTTCGTGGCTACCCCTCACCCGTCTCGCTGCTACGCGGCGAGCCACCCTCTCCCACAAGGGGAGAGGGTGAGAGAGAGCCGTGCTCACCTCACCCATTCCCCTCACCCCTTCGCCAGCGCGCGGTAATCCAGCCTGCGGTGGAACCAGTATTGATAGCCGCTGATGTTCTTCTGCATCGCGACGTTGACGAAGGGCTGGTACAGCGGGATGCGCGGGATGTCGGTGAAGGCGAGATCGACGAAGCCCTTCACGTCGGCGTCGTAGGTCGCCTTGTCGCCGATGGCCGCCGCCGTGCGCGCGCCGTCGATCAGCTTGTCCATCTCCGCCGACTTGTAGCTCATGGTGTTGAAGACGGAATTGTTGCCGTGATAGCACCAGTAGAAGAAGTATTCGGGGTAATCGAGCCAGCCCGAGAACACGTTGGTGAAGAGCGGCATCTCCTTCTTGTTCAGCTCGGTGCGCCAGTTGGCGCCGGGCACCTTGTTGATGGTGGTCTTGATGCCGATCTGCGCCAGGCTCTCCTGCACCAGCACGCAGAGCGGCTCGTTGACGCCGGCGAAGTTGAGGTCGAACGAGATCGTGGTCTCGAAGCCGTTGGCATAGCCGGCCTCGGCGAGCAGCGCCTTCGCCTTGTCCATGTCGGTGTTGTATTTGTGCGGCTGCGGCCAGGCGACCTCGGTCGGCTTGTCCTTGGCCGCGCCGAACATCGGGTTGGCGAGGCCGAACATCACGGCGTCGATGATCTTCTGGTAGGGCAGCGCGTAGGCGACCGCCTGACGGACTTTTGGATTGTCGAAGGGCGGCTTGGTGACGTTCATGCCGATATACTGGATGCCGTTGGAGAACGGCAGCGAGACGACGTTGAGCTTGCCGTTCGCCTTCATTTCCTGGAAGTCCTTGTTCGGCAGCTCGTAGGAGATGTCGGCGTCGCCACGCTCCAGCAGCGCGCGTCGGTTGCCGGCCTGCGGCACCATGCGCCAGATCACGCGCTTGATCTTCGGCAGCGGGCCGCAGACCCAGTCGTCGTTGCGCTCCATGATGACTTCGGTGCCGGCGGTCCACTTCGTCACCTTGTAGGCGCCGGAGCCCGCGGTCTGCTGCTTGGTGAATTCGAGGCCCCAGGGATCCTTCTCGCTGGCGTTCTTCTTCACCAGCTCGGAGTTGACGATGCAGGGCACGATGACGGCGAGATCGGGGACCGTCAGCTTGTCCTTCTTCAGGAAGTCGACGCGCACGGTGTAGTCGTCGATCACGACGAACTGCTCGGGCTTGGTGAGCGAGCCCGCGCTCATCTGGAAGGTCGGGAAGCCGCCGACGCTGACGGCGCGGTCGAGCGACCATTTCACGTCCTTCGCGGTGACCGGCGCGCCGTCGTGGAATTTGGCGTTCTTGCGCAGCTTGAAGGTGACCGACATGTCGTCGATCCTAAACTCCTCGGCGAGTTCGCCCTTGAACTTGTCGCGGTCGTAATAGGGCACGCCGCCGGGACCGCTCTTCATCTCGTGGCTGATCAGGCGGTCGTAGCAATTCCAGGACACCTCATAGCCGGGCACGTTGGTGCCGACGCCGTGGATGTCGAGATTGTTGGGCCCGCCTTCCGAGACGATCAGCAGCGTCTCCGAGCGCGCATCGGCATAGGCGGTGGAGATCACGGACGGCATGGCCGGAAGCGCCGCGCCAGCGGCCAATCCGGAAACGGACTTGAGGAAATCGCGGCGCTTCATGAAATCGCTCCAACACAAAAGTTTCTGGTTGGAACTGGATTCGCAAGGTTCGTGCCAAGGCTTAATGCGCGTTTACGAATGGGTTAAGCGACTGAGTTTATTTACAAAAATGTGATTGTGAGCCACGCACGACCTTTGCCGCAAATTGCATACAAAGAGTCGCATTTGCTCATAAAATAAGCTCGTACTGAGCTCGGCCCATTTAGAAGGCTCCGCCGTCGTCCCGGCGAAGGCTGGGACCCATACCGCGTGATCTCTCGGTGACGGGAAGTGGCCGTACCACGAACAGGACGAATAACTGCTCGTTTCCGCCAAACTCCCTCCTGGGGTTATGGGTCCCGGCCTTCGCCGGGACGACGGCGGGGGCGCGAACTCACTCCGCCCAGATCAGCTCCTGCAGCTCGACCAGATCTCCCGCCCTCTCCTGCCAGCGCTCGATGCAGATGTGGCTGTTGAGGTCGCTGGCGTGGTGCAGCAGCATCAGGGCCATCAGGCGGCGCTTGAGGGCGTAATCGAGCCTTGCATAGCCAAAGCCTTCGAGCAGGTTGCGCACCCTGCCCGGCCGGCCTGCGGCCATGAAGGCGCTGGGGCCGAGCAAATCGTAGTCGCGCCAGCCGGCGCGCACGTCGCCGAAATCGAACAGGCCGGCGACCGACCAGGTGCCGTCATCGCAGGCGAGCAGGAAATTTTCCGGAATGTATTCGCCGGTCAGGATCACCGGCGGGGCATCCATCGGAATCAGCGCGGCCGCATCGCGCAGGAGATCGTCGAGACCATCGAGGAATTTCGGCGCGAGACCCAGCCGTTCGTGCCGCGCGCCGCAGCCCTGCATTTGGGCGCGCATGAAGTCGGCCCAGCGCGGCTCGATCTGTGCGAGCGGACCGAGCGGGGCGCGCTGCACCGATGCGATGGTTTCGCCGATCTGGCGCAGCACGCGCTCCTTTTGCTGTTCGGGCAGGTGCGGCCAGGCCTCCGAGCCGAGCGTGCCTGATAGCCGCGTGATGACGAGATAGGGCCAGCCGTCGCGCACCCCTTCCGCGACGATCTCGGGGATAGGCAGGGACAGGCGGCCCGCGAGCTGCGTCAGCGAGCCGCGTTCGGAGAAGAACTGCGAGCGAAGCAGCGGCGGGAAGATCTTCAGGATCAGGCGCTCACCGAGGCCGACCACGAGATTGGTGCCTGTTGCGAAGATGTGCGGCGCGCCGACGTCGAGACCGTGGCTGCGCGCGATGTCGAGCGCGACCGGCAGCCATCGCGCCCGGTCGGCGCGCAAGGCGCGGTAGGCTTCGAGGTTCGTCGACGCGGACAGCCCCCATACGCCCGCGGAATCCGGCAGCATCCCCTCCATCACGGCGTCAACCTATTCCAACACGTCCTTGACGCTGTTCCTGATGGCCGAGGGCACCGCATGTTCGGGGACTTCGATCGTCTGCGCGCCGCGCGTAATCCGATAGCTGAACGCGTCGGCCTGGCCCCTGCGCGCGGCAGGGACCTTGTCCGGCTCGGCAAACAACTGCTCCACCGCCTTCTGGTCGGCAGCGGACAGATCCGACAGCGCCAGTTCACCGCGGCTCTTCAGATGAGGCCCGCCGAAGCCGGCGACCCCTCCGACGCGCTCAATCTTCAAGCGATCCACGCTCGCTCCCTTTCGTGGCGCGCTGCCGGCAACGCGCCGATTAGAGCCCGATCTTCTTCCATCCGGCATCGACGGCCGCGAACACCGCGGCCTCGCCGGGATACAACGTGTGGGCTCCCTGCCGGGTCCTGGCCGCGAACGCCTTCATCGTCATGTTCGGCGTCGGTCCGAAGCCGGTGAGCGAGTGATACCACACCTGGCCGATCCTGGCCCAACTGTATCCGCCGAGCGTGGTGCAGGCCGTGTAGAAGGCGAGGTTCGGCGGGCCGCTGGAATAATGCGGGTCCATGCCCGGCGTGATTTGCGAATATTTGGTCGGCTGCGGCGCCAGGCAGTGCTTGGCGGCGGGATCGGCCATGTCGCGCAGGCAGGTGAACCCCTTCTTCTTGGCGGCCGCCCCCATGATGTCGCGCCCGATCAGCCAGTCGGCCTTCTTGACGTCCTGCTTGGACTCCCACTGCCGGAACATCGAGCCGAAGCAGTCGGAGATGCTCTCGTTGAGGCCGCCGGCATCGCCGCTATAGGCGAGCTGGAGGCTGTGCTGGGTGACGCCGTGGGTGAGCTCGTGGCCGATGACGTCGCTGCCCCTGGTGAAGTCGACGAAGATGCTGCCGTCGCCGTCGCCATAGATCATCTGCGAGCCGTTCCACATCGCGTTGTTGTACTTCTCGCCGAAATGCACCGACGACATCATGGTCATGCCGTGATCGTCGATCGAATTGCGGTTGAAGACCTGCTGGTAGAATTTCGCCACCTTGCCGGTCTGGTTGAAGGCGCGTTTGACGGAGCCGTCCGAGGACGTCTTCGGCTTCGGCACGGGCGTACCCGGCAGCGATTGCGTGTGCTTGCAATCATAGGCGGTGACGGAGGGCGCCGCCGCCAGGGTGACTAGACCTGCGCTCCGGGCCGCGGTGACGCTGGTCAACTTCGCGGCCTGGTTACGCAATTCACGCAGCTCATGACTGACCTGGACGGTGTCGACCAGTTGCTTGCGCAGCGTGGCAGATAGCTTCTTGTCCTGGGACAGCCGGGTCAGAACGTCGTTCGGGATGATGCAACATGTGCAGGGCATCGATGAATCTCCATTGCACGTTTTTGCGAAAATGGACTGCTGAAACGATCTCGGGAAATTCCTGCCGCGAGCGGCAAGCGTCGGCGCCATTCTGGCGTCACGCATGGGGCGATTATCGCAGGCGCGCGAACCGTTGCGTGTGAGATTGCACACACTTCCGGGTTGCGTGATGGAAGATGGGGCTGGCCGGTGGGACGGGGGCCGCGCCTGCGCGGAAGCGGTGCGGCGATGCGCGCTGGCTCTACCGGTCGGGACTTGCGCGCTCGAACTGGCGCAGCAGCTTGTTGCCGCGCTCGACCGCGGAATCGAGCGCTGCCTGCGCGCTCTTCTGGCCGGCGAAGGCCTGCTCGAGCTCGTCCTCGATGGTGCCGCGGATCAGCACGAAGGAGCCGAGCCGGATGCCCTTCGAATTCTCCGTCGGCGCATGCAGCGTGATCTCTTCGAACGAGATCGCCGAGCCCGGATTGCGCTCGTAGAAACCCTGCGCGCGCGTCAGCTCGAAGGCGGCGCGGGTGATCGGCAGATAGCCGGTGTTCTGGTGCCAGGCGGCCTGCACGCCGGGCTGCGACAGATAGGCGAAGAAGCGCGCCACGCCCTTGTATTCCTCGCGCGGCCGGTCGCGCAGCACCCACAGCGTGGCGCCACCGATGATCGAGTTCTGCGGCGCGCCCGCGACATCGGGCCAATACGGCATCATGCCGTAGCCGATCTCGAATTTCGAATTGGCCTTGATGTCGGCGCGCGTCGCCGAGGAGCCGATGAAGATGCCGCATTCGCCGTTCTGGAAGCGCGGCTCGGCCGACTGCCCGCGGCCGCTGTAGTCGAACAGTTTCGTCTTCTGCCACTCGGCGAGCTGGGCGACGTGCTTGACGATGACGGGATTGTTGATGGTCAGCTCGGCGTCGAGACCGGCAAAGCCGTTGGTGCGGGTGGCGAGCGGCAGATTGTGGAAGGCGGAAAAATTCTCGACGTGAATCCAGGACGGCCAGGAGGTGGTGAAGCCGCAGGCCGCGCCGCGGTCGCGCAGCCGCTTTGCAGCGGCGCCGAGCTCCGGCCAGGTCTTCGGCGGCGTCTCCGGATCGAGGCCGGCGTCGCGGAACATGGTCTTGTTGTAGTAGAGGATCGGCGTCGACGAGTTGAACGGGAACGAGAGCAGATTGCCGGCCGCGTCGGTGTAATAGCCGGACACCGCGGGAAGGTAGTCGTTGAGCGAGAACGGCTCGCCCTGGTCCCGCATCAGGCTGAACACCGGATAGATCGCACCCTTGGCCGCGGTCATGGTGGCGGTGGCGACCTCGTTGACCTGGACGATCGCGGGCTGGCTGCGCGAGCGGAAGGCGAAGATCGCCGCCGTCACCGTCTCGGTGTAATTGCCCTTATAGGCCGGCACGATGCGGTAATCGGACTGCGAGGCGTTGAAGTCGGTGGCGAGCTTTTCGAGTTGCTTGCCGAGCTCGCCGGACATCGCGTGCCACCACGCGATGTCGGTGGCGGCGCGCACCGGGGTGGCCGATGCGAGCGCCGCGAGGGCGGCTACGAGCTGCAGGAGGCGCGATGCTGACGTCACGATGGCTCTTCCCGTTCGCACGACGAAAGACGGCTGCCCCTGCTTAAGGCGGCCCCCCGGCGGTTTCAACCGCCAATGCGCGCCGGCCGCGCCGCACAATCGCCCTGGGGCCCGGCACGGGATGGCCTTCCCTTAACCATCTGCTAGATTGCATTGAACCTTTCGGTCCCGCCATAGACTCCATCTCTGAGGGGTTGAGTGTGCCAGTGTTGAACCGTGCCGAGCTCTCGCGGACCGGGGTGATCTTCGTCGCGCTTCTGCTCGCGATCTGCGCGACGAGCGCCGCCGCGCGCGAATTCCGTGCGGCCGACACCCAGACCGAGGACTATCCGACCGTCCAGGCGCTGCGCTACATGGGCGCGCTGATCGCCGAGCGCACCGGCGGCCGGCACGAGATCAAGGTGTTCCACTCCCGCCAGCTCGGCGAGGAAAAGGAGACCATCGAGCAGACCCGGGCCGGCGCGATCGACCTCAACCGGACCAATGTCGCCCTGATCGGCAACTTCGTTCCGGCGATGAACGTGCTCGCCATGCCGTTCCTGTTCCGGTCCATCGAGCACATGCAGAAGGTGCTGGACGGGCCGATCGGCAGCGAGATCCTGAACAGTTTCGAGCCCTATGGCTTCGTCGGGCTCTGCTTCTACGATTCCGGCGCCCGGTCGCTCTACAACGGCGTCCATCCGGTGACCACCATCGCGGACCTCAAGGGGTTGCGGATCCGGGTGCAGCAATCGGAGTTGATGAGCCAGATGGTCCGCGCCCTCGGCGCCGAGCCGGTCGAGATGCCCTATGGGCAGGTGCTTACCGGGCTTGCCAACCATCTGATCGACGGCGCCGAAAACAACTGGCCATCTTTCGTGACGACTGACCATTACAGACATGCCGGCCACTACACGCTCACCGAGCACACGATGAGCCCCGAAGTGCTGGTGATCTCGCTGAAGGCCTGGCGCAGCCTCTCGGCCGAGGACCAGATCATCTTCCGGGAGGCGGCCACCCGCTCCAGCCGGTTCATGCGCGAGAAGTGGCGCGACCTCGAGGAGCAGTCGCAGCGCAAGGCGGAAGCGGCCGGCGTCAGCATCGTCAGGGATATCGACCGCAAGCCGTTCGAGGAGGCGATGGCCCCGATCTACGCCAAGGCGGCGCAGGATCCTGCCGCGGCCGCGCTGATCGAACGTATCCGCAAGGTGGAGTGAGCCCCGTTGGCCGCGCCGGGACATAGCGAGCACGCAGAGAGGGCACCCGGCCCGATCGGGCGACTGCGCGCGCGTCTCGTCGGCGTGCTGCGTGCGGTGCCGATCCGCTGGCGCATCCTGTCGATCGCGGCGCTGAACTCGGCCGTCGTGGTGGTGCTGGTCGCCCTGATCTGGAACGGCTCGGTGGTGCTGAGCTCGGCCTGGGACGACGTGCGCCAGGTGCGCGAATCCGACCGCATCCTGGCGCTGCTCGAGAGCGAGACCGGGCGCCTGCACAATCTGATCCACCGCTACATCAACCAGCCGAGCCCGGACCTGTTCGCCGAGATCCTGCTGCTGCGCGAGGCGGTGCTGGGCACGCTGACCAACCGCGCCGCCAAGGACCCGATGCTGTCAGGCTCGGTCGAGGAGCTGGAGCGCACCACCGACCGCTTCCTCAACGGTTTCGGCGAGCTGCGCAGCGTGCAGGCGACCATCGCCAAGACCTACGAGGATCAGGTGCAGGGACCGGCCAAGGACATGGCGGGCCTCTACTCCATCATCGAAGGCGCCACCGGCCATCGCGACGCGCTGATCTGGCCCTCGCTCGGCAAGTCGCGCGAAGCCTTCACCGCGATGCTGGTCGCGGCCAATTCCTACTATCTGTCGCAATCGGCCGGGGCCGCCGACGACGCACGCCGCAACACCGAGACGATCGAGAAGACCATTCCGGTCATGATCGATCTCGCCGACAACGACCTCCAGCGCATGGCGCTGCAGCGGCTCGGGGCCCGCACCGCCGCGCTGCGCGAGGGCTTTGCAAAGCTCTCCGAGCAGCTGATGAGCCGCACCGAGCTCTTGCGCAACACCATCGACGCCAGCCAGGCCGAGGCGATCGGCGCCATCGACGATCTCTCCACCAAGATGCGCCAGCGCGAGCAGAAGGCGCAGGAGACGTTCGACCGCACGCTGGCCGACATTTCCCGCCGCGTGCTTTCCATCGCGGTCATCTTCCTCGGCATCATCCTCACCGCGGGCGTGCTGATCGCGCTGTCGATCCGCCTGCCGCTGCAGCAGATCATGACGGCGATGCGCGCGATCACGCTCGGCGATCTCGACCGCGAGGTGCAGGGCACCAAGGCCCGCGACGAGGTCGGCGCCATGGCGCGCGCGGTGGAGGTGTTCCGCGAGAACGCGATCGCCAAACGCGAGACCGAGGACGAGCTGCGCGCCTCCAAGGAGAAGGCGGAGAGCGCGCTGCTCGAGCTCAATACCGCACAGCAGAACCTGATCGATGCCGAGCGGCTCGCCGCGCTCGGCGGCCTCGTCGCCGGCGTCGCGCACGAGGTCAACAACCCCATCGGCATCAGCCTCACCGTTGCCTCCAGCTTTGCCCGGCGCACCGAGATCTTCGAGGCCCAGCTCAAGGGCGACGGCGGCCTGCGCCGCTCGCAGCTCGAGGAGTTCGTGCAGTCCTCGCGGGACGCCTCGCAGCAGCTGGTCGCCAACCTGCAGCGCGCCGGCGAGCTGATCCAGTCGTTCAAGCAGGTCGCGGTCGACCGCTCCCATGCCGAGCGGCGGCAGTTCTCACTCAGCGAAGCCACCGACCAGATCATCGCCAGCCTCAGACCCGTCTTGAAGCGCTCGCCGATCACGCTCGCGGTCGACGTGCCCGAGGGGCTGCTGCTGGACGGCTATCCCGGCTCCTACGGCCAGATCCTGACCAATCTATTCCTTAACGCGGCCAACCACGCCTTCGCCGACGGGCGCGCCGGCACCATCACGATCTCGGCGCGGCCGCGCGGGGCCGAGGACATCGAGATCATCTTCACCGACGACGGGGCCGGCATGACCCCCGACGTGCAGCGCCAGGCCTTTGACCCATTCTTTACCACGCGGCGCAACGAAGGTGGCACGGGACTCGGGCTTCATATCGTCTATAACCTGGTCACCCAGCAGCTCGGCGGTCGGATGATGCTGGAATCCAAGCTGGGACAAGGCACCACTTTTCGCATTATCATGCCCCGGGTCGCCAAGGGCGGCGCGCAAAGCACAGAGACTGACGGGACTTCTCAATGGCCGAACAGGACGATGTCCTCCACCTGATCGACGATACCGGCACCGCGTCGGAGGACCAGAACGCACGGAAGTGGAAGATCGCCGTCATCGACGACGATCCGGCCGTGCATGACGGCACCCGATTCGCGCTGTCGGACTACAGCCTCAACGGCCAGAGCCTGGAAATCCTCTCCGCCTATTCCGCGGCGGAAGGCCGCAAGCTGATGGCCGCGCACAACGACATCGCCGCGGTGCTGCTCGACGTCATCATGGAGACGGACGTCGCCGGCCTCGAGCTGGTCGAGTTCATCCGCAACGAGATCAAGAACGAGACCGTGCGCATCATCCTGCGCACCGGCCAGCCCGGCCAGGCGCCGGAGCGGCGCGTGATCGTTCAGTACGACATCAACGACTACAAGGCCAAGACCGAGCTCACCGCCGACAAGCTGTTCACCTCGCTGACGGCGGCGCTGCGCTCCTACCAGCAGCTCGAGCGCATGGTGCAGACCCGGCGCGGCCTCGAGATCATCATCGACGCGGCCTCGACGCTGTACGACTTCAAGTCTATGCAGCGGCTCGCCGAGGGCGTGCTGACCCAGCTTGCCTCGCTGCTGAATGCCGATTGCGCCGGTATACTGGTCCTGCGCGACAATGGCGGCATTGATCCCGAGCTCTCGGTGCTCGCCGGCAGCGGCTGCTACAGCCGCTTCATCGGCACGACCTCCTCGAAGGCGCTCGACCCCGATTTGCGCGCGATGGTGGAAGCCGCCTTCCAGGGCCGCAAGAACGAATTCGCCGACCACCGCAGCGTGATCTACTTGCGCACCGGATCCGGCCGCGAGGTCGTGGTGCTGCTGCAGGCCGAGCGCGAATTGTCCGAGACCGACCGCTCGCTGGTGGAGATCTTCTCCAGCCGCCTCTCGATCGCCTTCGACAACGTCATCCTCTATCAGCAGCTGCAGGACGCCAACACGCAGCTGGAGGACCGCGTCGCCCAGCGCACCCGCGCCTTGATGCAGGCCAATCGCCGCCTCTCGGCGCAATGGCTGCGGCTGCAGCGCGCCAACGGCTTCAAGAACGAGATCCTGGGCACCGTCGCCCACGATTTGAAGAACCCGCTCGGCGTCATCCTCGGCCGCACCGAGATGCTGAAGGAGCTGATCTCGACCGGCGCGTCGGAAGCCGGCGTGGTCGCCCAGGTCGATCACATCCGCGACGCCACCAAGCGCCTGACCACGATGGTCGATCATCTGATCTCGGACGCGATGGCCGATGCCTTCGACATCACCATCCGCCGCGAGCCGGTCGACGTCGCCGCGCTGGTGAAGGAGGTCGCCGAGGCCAACCAGCCGCTCGCGGTCAACAAGCAGCAGGCGATCAGCGTCGTCGCGCCGCCCAACATCGTCACCATGTGCGACACCGACCGCATCCGCGAGGCGATCGACAACCTCATCAGCAACGCCATCAAATACTCGCCGATCGGCGGCAAGATCGGGGTCGACGTCACCCATGAGGGCGGCGACACCATCGTGCGCGTCAGCGACGAGGGCGCAGGCCTGTCACCGGAGGATCTCGGCCGCCTTTTCGGCCGCTTTCAACGGCTGTCCGCCAAGCCGACCGCCGGCGAGAGCTCGACCGGACTTGGACTCTCCATCGTCAAGCGCATCATCGACATGCACGGCGGCGAGGTGACCGCCGACAGCGAGGGCCCCGGCAAGGGCTCGACCTTCACCATCACCCTTCCCGCGACCGAATTGCCGTGACCTAGAGACCATGACCCAAAGCCAGCACATCATGATTGTCGACGACGAGGCCCCGGCCCGGGAGATGGTCGGCGATTACCTCAAGATGCACGGCTTCACCGTGACGCTGTGCGACGGCGGCAAGAGCTTGCGCGCCGCGATCCAGGGCGGCATGCCCGACCTCGTCGTGCTCGACCTCAACATGCCCGAGGAAGACGGCCTCTCGATCATCCGCGACCTCAAGAGCCGCATCAACGTGCCCGTCATCATGCTGACGGCGACCGCGAGCCCGATCGATCGCGTCGTCGGCCTCGAGCTCGGCGCCGACGACTACGTCGCAAAACCCTGCGAGCTGCGCGAGCTGATGGCGCGCATCCGCTCGGTGCTGCGGCGGAGCACACCGGTGAAGGCCGCCGCAAGCGAGACGGCGGCGAAATCCGACAAGGAGCAATTGGTGCGCTTCGGCACCAAATGGCTCGACCTCGAAGCGCAGGCGCTGCGCGACGACGAAGGCAACGAGCATCCGCTGACGGCGTCCGAGTTCGGGCTGTTGAAAGTGTTCGCGGCCAATCCGAAGCGCGTGCTCTCGCGCGAGCGCCTGCTCGAGCTCGCCAATGCGCGCGACGCCGAGGCCTTCGACCGCGCGGTCGACCTGCGCATCATGCGCATCCGCCGCAAGATCGAGCCCGATCCGGCAAAACCCGCCGTGATCCGCACCATCCGCGGCGGCGGCTATCTGTTCTCGCCGCAGGGCGAGAAGGGGTAAGGGGAGAATCCCCTTCGGGGTCGTCCCGGCCTAGTGCGCAATTGCGCACGGGGCCGGGACCCATACCGCGTGATCTCTCGATCATTGCAGGTGCCTATACCCCGTAAACCCCTTCACTCTTGGTCTTCGTCAAACCACTGCCTGTGGTTATGGGTCCCGGCCTACGCCGGGACGACGGCCATATGCGCCGCGCGACCGAACGCAAGACCCCGAAATACGTTCCCGGCGCCACCGTCCGCCCCCAAATCCCCACCCCCGTATTTTCCGTACATTGAAATTCCACGACTTTTTGCCGCGAATGTTTCGTCGCGGCTAACGGGACGAAACAATTTGGCCGCGCACGAAACCATTTTCCGCTTTTCGTGCAGACGTCCCGAAACGTTGGCTGATTAACACTTTGGTCCAAGGAAACGCCGCTCGGTTGCGGCGCTACGGGGAGCCAAGTCCATGCGGAACGTCATCGCCATCAACGCCCAGGCCAGCCAGAGCATCATTGCCGCTCAGGCGACTTCGGACGATATGCTCCTCGAAAGCATCGCCGACGGCAACCGGACGGCCATGCACATCCTTTATTGCCGGCACAATGTGCGGGTGTACCGCTTCATCCTGCGCATCGTCCGCGACGCCACCACGGCGGAAGACCTGGTCAGCCAGGTGTTCCTCGACGTGTGGCGGACCGCCGGCCAGTTCCAGGGCCGCTCGCAGGTCTCGACCTGGCTGCTCTCGATCGCCCGCTTCAAGGCGCTGACCGCGATGCGCCAGCGCCGCTTCGAGGACATCGACCAGGAAGACGTGCGCCAGATTCCTGACGATTGCGATACGCCCGAGACCTCGCTCGACCGCAGCGACACGAGCGCCATCCTGCGCGCCTGCGTCGCCAAGCTGTCGCCCGCGCATCGCGAGATCATCAACCTCGTCTACTACCACGAGAAGTCGGTGGAGGAGGTCGGTCAGATCATCGGCATCCCCCAGAGCACGGTGAAGACCCGGATGTTCTACGCCCGCAAGCAATTGGCTGATTTGCTTAAGGGTGCCGGCGTCGACCGTTTCGCCGCTTAAAATTTAGATATTTCAATGGGATAGGACCTCTGACTTGGCCCCGTCCCGGACACGGAAGCGTTACCGCCCACGAAACAATTGAAACAAACGACAACATCAGGCGGAAAAACTTCCCCTCTATAAAGATCACATACGGTTTCGTTAAACCTCCCAAGACCTCCAGCGACCCGGACGATGCCCCCGTCCGGGTCGTTTTGTATTTGGAGCTGGTGGTCGATGGCTAAGGCCATGTCCTGAGCTACCCTCTCCCCTGCCCTCTCCCGCAAAGGGGGAGGAAGCACATCACCTGCGGGGCTGACGGGATGTCTCGCAAAGCCCCGTGCGTCCCTCGTCACCTCCCCGTCACGAACGCGTGACGCTCCGTAACGACCGCCCCACCCGCTCCGAACTGCCCTCGTGACCTCCATCACGAGTGCCGCATGCTCGAACTTCTCTTCGCCGTCCTTGCCGGTGTCCTCACCATCGCCGCCCCCTGCACGTTGCCGATGCTGCCGATCCTGCTCGGTGCTTCGATCGGGCACAGCTCGCAGCTGCGCCCCGCGATGATCGCGCTCGGCTTCGTCGTTTCGTTCTCCGCCGTCGCGCTGCTGCTCGGCGCGCTGACGAAGGCATTCGATTTCGATCCGAACGTGCTGCGCGAGGCGGCATCTATCCTGCTGCTCTGCTTCGGCCTGTTGATGCTGTGGCCGGCGCCGTTCGAGTGGCTGTCGATCCGGCTCAATGGCTGGCTTGCTCTCGGCAATGCCAGCGCCACGCAGCGCGAGGGCGCGCTCGGCGGGCTCGTGCTCGGCAGTACGCTCGGCCTGGTCTGGACGCCCTGCGCCGGTCCCGTGCTCGGCTCGATCCTGACGCTGGTTGCGACCTCGAAGAACCTGGCCTGGGCCGGCACGCTGCTGGTCGCCTACGCCATTGGCGCTGCCATCCCCATGCTCGGGATCGCCTATGGCGGACAGGCCGCGACCACGCGCGTGCGCAGCCTGTCGCGGATCTCGCCGCGCCTGCAGCAGGGCTTTGGAATCGTCGTGATCGCCTTCGCCGTCGCCGCCTATTTCCAATACGACACGCTGATCGTGGCGTGGCTCACCGGCTTCTATCCCACCGGCCAGATCGGCCTGTGATCATCGCATATCCCAACCGGAGGAATCGTCCATGACCATCAAATTGCTCGCCGTCTCCGCTGCCCTGATCGGCATGGCCGTGACCGGCGCCGTCATCCCCGGCATCTGCGACGAAGCCGCGCGCGCAACACCTGTCGTCGCCACCCCCGCAGCAGCACCGATGAAGGTCGCCGCCGCGAGCCAGCAGACCGCGCCCGACTTCATCGGCATCACCACCTGGTTCAACTCGAAGCCGCTGAGCCTTGCCGATCTCCGCGGCAAGGTCGTGCTGGTCGACTTCTGGACCTATGGCTGCGTCAACTGCGTCAACACGCTGCCGCACGTCACCGACCTCTATGCGAAATACAAGGACAAGGGCCTCGTCGTGGTCGGCGTACACACGCCGGAATTCCCGTTCGAGCGCTCGGCGTCCAATGTCCAGGCGGCGTTGAAGCGCCACGGCATCACCTATCCGGTGGCGCAGGACAACGACTCCAAAACCTGGAATGCCTACAGCAACCAGTATTGGCCGGCACAATACATCATCGACCAGAACGGCAAGATCGTGTTCCAGCACGCCGGCGAGGGCCGCTACGACGAGATCGACCGCACCGTGGGCAAGCTGCTGAACGCCAGCAGCTGATTGCCGACGGCCGTGTCGCGGCGTTGTTGCTTGACTCCACGGACCCGTCCGTGGAGTTTCGCGCCATCGAAATCAGCCGCCCGCAATGGACGACGCGACCATCAGCACCGACATCCGCCTTCGTGAAGGCTCCTCGATCGCGCAGCGGCTGGTCATGGCCGGCTTCGCGGCCGCCGTCGCGCTGTGCTTCACGCCGGGCCTGTTCACGCACGATGCGCTGGAGATCATCATCTCCGTGGTCGCCCTGCTCGTGGGCGCGGGGTTCGTCGCCGGCATCATGCTGGCGCCGGCGGTGGTGTGGATCATCACGGCGAACGAGATCCTGATCGGGCGGCAAAGCCCGTTCGGCAAGCTCCGCACGCGGATCATCGGCAAAGACGACATCACGGCGCTGCAGGTTCCCGGCAGCAAGCGGGTGAAGGCCCGCTTTCAGCTCGTCTTCACGCTGACCTCGGGGGAACGCCTGACATCCCCGCCGATCTCCGACGTCACCCATGTCCGCGACACCGTGGCCCGGATCGCGGCGCAGTTCGAGGTGCCCAATGTCGAGGAGCCGGTCAATCCGCTCGATGCCAGCAATCCCGAGATGCATCTCGGCGAGCCGCTGGAGGCGTTTTCCACGCGCGACATCCGGATCGTCTCGCTGATCGCCGTCGCGCTGTCCGCCGTGCCCTACGCCTACAAGCTCTGGCGCGGATGGCCGCCCACGCATGTCGACATCCTGCTGCTGCCGCTCGGCGTGCTCGCCGCGTTTGCCGTGCACCGCTACGCGAACCTCGTGACCGGCGCCTTCTGGATCATCCGCGAGGGCGACATCCGCGTCGAACGCCTGTGGGGCGACGGCACGCCGCGCGCCGATCATATCGAGGGGCACGACGTGAAGACCATCACCGTCGACCGCCGTGGCCGGTCCGAGGACGAGCACTGCATCGTCACGATCAGGACGCGCGCCGGCCGGCGGTTTCGCAGCCCCCGCATCGGCTCGCGGATCGAGGCCCGTGCCGTCGGGACCGAGATCGTCCGGCGGCTCGGGATCGCGGCGGAGAGCAATAAGATCTGACATCGCGCGGGTGATCAGGACGCCAAAGCTTCCGCATCGTCATGGCCGGGCTTGTCCCGGCCATCCACGTCTGCCACGCCTTACGAAGAACGTGGATGCCCGGGACAAGCCCGGGCATGACGACGTCAATTTCGGCTGCTCCGCCCAGAGAGGTGTCACTGACACTGCTTTTCGCGCCATCCCCTGTTTGTGGCATTGCCCGGTCTCGTCAAAAAACCATAGGCATTCTCGTGACATACCAGCCGGGCGCGCCATCAACTTGCCATGAACATGCCCCTGAGATTTGATGGTTCCGAATGATTTGCGCTGTGGCAGCGGGGAGAGCTTGAAATGACGGATTTTCGTCGCCTGACCGGGATCTTTGTGGCTGCGATCAGCCTCGTCCTGACCACCTCATACGCCTCCGCCCAGCAGCCCGACCGCGGCGACGAGCCGGGCCTGGTTGCCGACGATTCGTACCAGCTCGAGCCGGAATGGCAGAAGCAGGTCGTCTACTTCCGCACCACTGAAGCGCCGGGCACGATCATTGTCTCGACCGCCGAACGGCATCTCTATCTGGTGCAGCCGGGCGGGCGTGCGATCCGCTACGGCATCGGCGTCGGCCGCGACGGTTTCCAGTGGCAGGGGCTGGTGCAGATCACCAACAAGAAGGAATGGCCGGACTGGACGCCGCCGCCGGAGATGATCCAGCGCCAGCCCTACCTGCCGCGCTTCATGGCCGGCGGCCCCGGCAATCCGCTCGGCGCCCGCGCCATGTATCTCGGCACCACCGTCTACCGCATCCACGGCACCAACCGGCCCGACACGATCGGGACCAAGGTGTCCTCGGGCTGCTTCCGTCTCGTCAACAACGACGTCGCCGACCTCTACGACCGCGTCCCTGTCGGGACCAAGGTCATCATCCGGCAGAAGCCCGAGCTCTGAAGGGCTCTGGTTCGGGCATGATCTTCCCGATCATGCCCGGCCCCTCCTCCCCTCATCCTTTTCCCGATTATTTCGAGAGAGAGACATCATGCGCACTTTTCGAGGCGGCCTGCTGATCGGGCTCGCGGTCGCCGTGCTGGTCGGCGTGCTGGCGGTGATCTACGAATTCTACGACACCCGCACCCTGAAGCGCACGGTTCGTCGCGGCGAAGTCTTGTGCGGCGTCAACAAGGGCCTGCCGGGCTTCTCGATCCCCGACGACAAGGGCAACTGGACCGGCTTCGACGTCGATTTCTGCCGCGCGGTCGCGGCGGCGATCTTCAACGATCCGGCCAAGGCGAAGTTCGTGCCGCTCGATGCCGGCGAACGCTTCAAGGAATTGCAGAGCCGCAAGGTGGACATCCTCTCGCGCAACTCGACCTGGAGCATGGCGCGCGAGCTCGACTACGACCTCTATTTCCCGGCGGTCGCCTATTACGACGGCGCGGGCTTCATGCTGCCGCGCTCGCGCAACAAGGAGACCTCGCTGGACCTCAATGGCAGCAAGGTCTGCGTGCAGGCCGGCACCACGACGCTGCTCAACGTCGCCGACTACTTCAAAGCCAACAACATGAAGTATGAAGAGGTGAAGTTCGACAAGCTCGACGATGTGGTGAAGGCCTACGACAGCGGCAAGTGCGACACGCTCTCCGCCGACGTCTCGCAGCTCTATGCGCTCAGGCTGAATCTGTCGAAGCCCGGCGACCACATGATCCTGCCGGACATGATCTCCAAGGAGCCGCTCGCGCCGGTCGTGCGCCAGCGCGACGACGACTGGATGATGATCGTGAAGTGGACGCTCTACGCGATGATCAACGCCGAAGAGCTCGGCGTCACCTCGGAGAACATCGACGAGGCCCTGAAGTCGAAGAAGCCCGAAGTGATGCGCCTCGTCGGCACCGAGGGCAATTACGGCGAGCAGCTCGGTCTCACCAAGGACTGGGTCGTCCGCATCATCCGCCACGTCGGCAATTACGGCGAGATGTACGAGCGCAACATCGGCGAGAAGTCCAAGCTGAAGATCCCGCGCGGGATGAACCAGCTCTGGAACGCCGGCGGTGTGCAGTACGCGCCGCCGATGCGGTAGGACTCTCCGTCGTCATTGCGAGGAGCGAAGCGACGAAGCAATCCAGAGTCCGTCAGCGGCGACAGTCTGGATTGCTTCGCTCCGCTCGCAATGACGATGTTGACACCGATGCGCGTCATACTCTCCATCGTCATGCCCGGGCTTGTCCCGGGCATCCACGTTTTGGAGCCGCTCAAGAACGTGGATGGCCGGGACAAGCCCGGCCATGACGGCTACGCACGACTGCCGTAGTCCGTAGCCCGGATGGAGCGCAGCGCAATCCGGGGCGGTCTTACCGCGCTGATCGAACCCGGATTTCGCTGCGCTCCATCCGGGCTACAAGTTCAATACCCGCGCGCCCGCGCCAGCTGCTCGGTGTGGTAATTCGCATCGCCGAACAATTCCTCGCACACACGCGCGCGCTTCATGAAGAAGCCGATGTCGAACTGGTCGGTCATGCCCATGCCGCCGTGCATCTGCACGCCTTCCTGCACCGCGCGGGTGGCGGTGGTGCCGGCGCGGGCCTTGGCCACGGCGACGGCCGACGCAGCCTTGGCAACGTCAGTGTCCAGCGCCTGCAGCGCCTTCATGGTGGCGGCGCGGGTGATCTCGATGTCGACATAGAGCTCGGCGGCGCGGTGCTGCAGCGCCTGGAATTCGCCGATCAACTTGCCGAACTGCTTTCTGTTCTTGAGATACTCGACGGTGCGGTTGAAGACTTCGTCGCTCAGGCCGACCATTTCGGCGGCGACCGCACCGCGGCCGATGTCGAGCACGCCGTCGAGCAGGTTTGCTGCCTGATCGACCTCGCCGAGCACGCTGTCGGCATTGACCTCGACATTGGCGAATTCGATCCGCGCCGCGTTATGCGCGTCCACCATGATGGTGCGCTCGACCGTGATGCCCTTGGCCTTGGGGTTCACAAGGAACAGCGTCAGGCCCTCGCGTTCGCCGGCGGAGCCGGATGTACGCGCCGCGACGATGAGGAGGTCGGAGACATGGCCATCAACGACCAGGGCCTTGGCGCCAGAGAGTTTAAAACCGTTGCCGGCGCGCACGGCCTGCAGGCTGGTCTGCAGCGGGCGATGCTTTGCGCCCTCGTCGATCGCCAGCGTCGCCAGCAGCGAGCCGTTGGAAATCTTCGGCAAGAACTCCGACTTCTGCGCGGCATTGCCGCCGCGGTTCAGCGCGGAGGCCGCCACCACGCTGGTGGCGAGGAAGGGCGACGGCATCAGCGTGCGGCCGATCTCCTCCATCACGACACCGGCTTCCATGAATCCGAGGCCCGAGCCGCCGAATTCTTCCGGCACGAGCAAGCCAGCGAATCCCATCTCGGCGAAGGAGTGCCAGAGCTCCTTGGAGAAGCCGGTGGGATCCTTGCTGTCGCGCAAATGGCGCAGATGCGACACCGGCGCCTTGTCGCTGATCAGCCCGCGCGCGCTGTCGCGGAGCATGGATTGTTCTTCGGTGAGGACGAGGGCCATGACGGGCTCCAACAAAGTGCTGTTCGATTGAATACGGTGGGTGACCCTCATGGTGAGGAGGCGCGTAGCGCCGTCTCGAACCATGCAGGCCATCCTTCGAGACGCGGCCTTACGGCCGCTCCTCAGGATGAGGACCTTCCTTAGGCCCCCGGCAGATCCAGGATGCGCTTGGCGACGATGCCGAGCATGACCTCGGTGGTGCCGCCTTCGATCGAGTTGGCCTTGGTTCGCAGCCAGGCGCGCGGACGGGCGCCCTGCTTCGAGCGCTCGCTTTCCCATTCCAGCGCATCGACGCCGCCGGCCGACATCAGGATCTCGTAGCGGCGCTTGTTGAGCTCGGTGCCGTAATATTTCATCGCCGAGGAGAACGCCGGATGCGCCTGCCCGGCCTTGGCGAGATCGACCGCGCGTTCGGCGCAGGCCGCAAGCGCGGCCTCGTCCACGTCGAACGTCGCGATCCGGCCGCGCAGCATCGAATCATCCAGCTTGCCTTGCGCATCGCTGCCGACGGAATCCGCCGCGATCTGGCCGAGCGGACGGCCGACGCCGCGCTCGCCCATGCCTGAGATCATCGCACGCTCGTGCTGGAGCAGATATTTTGCGACGTCCCAGCCGCGGTTGACGGTGCCGACCACGTGCGATTTCGGCACGCGGACGCCGTCGAAGAAGGTCTCGCAGAACGGCGAATAGCCGGAGATCAGCAGGATCGGCTTGGTCGTCACGCCCTTCGAGGTCATGTCGAACAGGATGAAGCTGATGCCGTCGTGCTTCTTGGCCGCGGGATCGGTACGAACCAGGCAGAAGATCCAGTCGGCGTAATTGGCGTAGGAGGTCCAGATCTTCGAACCCGTGATGACGAAATCATCGCCATCACTCTCGGCGCGGGTCTGGAGCGAAGCGAGATCGGAGCCGGCGTTCGGCTCGGAGTAGCCCTGGCACCAGCGGATCAAGCCCGCGGCGATCTTCGGCAGGTGCTCCTTCTTCTGCGCCTCGTTGCCGTATTTGAGCAAAGCCGGCCCGAGCATCCAGATGCCGAAGCTCGACAACGGCGGGCGCGCGCCCATCCTGGCCATCTCGGCGCGCAGCACCTTGTGCTCGGCGGCGCTGAGGCCACCGCCGCCATATTCTTTCGGCCAGTCCGGCACGGTCCAGCCCTTGTCGCGCATGCGCTCGAACCAGATGCGCTGCGGCTCGGACGAGAATTTTGCGTTGCGCCCGCCCCAGAACACGTCGCCGTCCGACGTCGCGGGCTTGCGCATCTCCGGCGGGCAATTGGCTTCCAGCCAGACGCGCGTCTCGTTGCGGAATGTCTCGAGCTCGGCGGTCTCAGTGTCGCTCATGGTCGTTTCCATCAATCAAAAAGACTTGTTGCCGATGACTCTGGGCCAAGCACCTGCGGAATTCAACCACTTCCGTTGACACATTCCGCTATAGTCGCCGCGACGACGGTGCTTGAAAACAAAGAGGAAACGACAATGCGCCTGAAACTTCTTTCGCCTGGCGAAATGAACGAGAGCCAGCGGCAGACCTACGACGAGTCGATTGCCGGCAAGCGCGGCAAGCCGCCGGCCCCGATGATGGCCTGGCTCAACAGCCCCGACATGGCGCGCCACGCGACGCGGCTCGGCGAGGTGCTGCGCTACGACACGATCTTCCCGGCAAAGCTCTCGGAGATCGCGATCCTGGTGACGGCGCGGCACTGGACCGCACATTACGAATGGTATGCGCATAAGCGCCTCGCGCTCACCGGCGGCATGGACCCCAAAATCATCGAGGCGATCCGCGACCGCCGCACGCCCGAGTTCGACGATCCCAAGGGGAAGATGATCTACGACGTCGCGAAGTCGCTGCATGAGGGACACGGCGTCGAGAAAGGTCTCTATGACGAGGCGGTGAAGGTGCTTAGCGAGCGCGGCGTCGTCGAGGTGATCGGGCTGTGCGGCTACTACACCATGGTGTCGATGACGCTGAACACGTTCGAGTTCGAGCTGCCCGAGGGCGAGGTGAAGGAGCTGTCCTGAAGAGCGCGATGACCTTTCAGGACAAAGCGAGGCAGTGGACTGCCGTCGTTCGGCAACTCGCAGCCGACAGGGATAGGCCGATCCGCTGTCCGTTTTGCGGGCAGGCGGACCTTGGCGTCACCGACGTTCCGTTTTCCGACCAGGCCATGGAGCGTCGGATTGTGTGCCCCGGCTGCAAGGAAGGCACGGCGCTGCGCATGGCGAGGGGGACCGGGCCGTAGTCCGTTCCCTTTCCGGAAACGCTGGGTTTCAGGATAGGCCGGTAGCGCAGCCCCGGGGCCCGGCCTATCTGGAGGTCAGCAACGGAGCATTCACATGTCGCAGACTCAAGCCGTCCATGCCGGGACCAGGATCGGCCACGTCCATCTCAAGGTCGCCGATCTCGATCGCGCGCTCGGCTTCTATTGCGGCGTGCTCGGCTTCGAGCTGATGCAGCGCATGGGCTCGGGCGCGGCCTTCATCTCGGCCGGCGGCTATCACCACCACATCGGGCTCAACACCTGGGAGAGCAAGGGCGGTTCGCCGCCGCCGCCGGGCTCGACCGGGCTCTATCACACCGCGATCCTCTATCCGACCCGCCCCGCGCTAGGGGATGCGCTGCATAGGGTGCTCACGGCCGGGATTGCGCTCGACGGCGCCAGCGACCACGGCGTCAGCGAGGCGCTGTACTTGCGCGATCCCGATGAGAACGGCGTGGAGCTGTATTGGGACAAGCCGCGGGAGCAATGGCCGTTCGGGCCGGACGGCAAGCTCGCGATGGTGACGAAGCGGCTGGATGTGGAGGCGTTGCTGAAGCAGCGGGAGGGGTGATGCCGTAGGGTGGGTTAGGCGAAGCCGTAACCCACCATGCCTCAGCGCATGCGGGACAAAGTTGGTGGATTACGCCTTCGGCTAATCCACCCTACGAGACCTTTCTCCCCCGCACCATGATCAGCGCCGCGGCCGCCACCTCCAGCGCGATGCAGAGATAGAACGGCAACGAATATCCGCCGGACCAGTCGCGCAAGGCGCCGACGACGCCGGGGCCGAATGCATAGGTCACCTGGTTGATCGCGGTGTTGAGGCTGATCAGCACGCCGAACGCGGCGCTGTCGAATTCCTGCTGCACGATCAGCGACGGCAGCGTGATGAGATTGCCGACCGAGAAGCCGAACACCGCGCAGGCCGCGATCAGCACATAGTCGTTGTGCAGGTTGATGACGACGAGGAGCGCCGCGGCCTGGCTGAGGAACGACAGCGCAGATGCGAGACGCTGGTTGAGGCGGTCGATCACCATCGAGAACAGCACGCGGCCGACCACCGCCATCGCCGTCAGCACCGCGACCGCCACTGCCGCACGCTCGCGCCCGATCACGGGATCGAGGAACGAGATCAGGTGCACGATGAAGCCGACTTGCGCGAACAGCACCAAGGCGAATGCAATCGTCACCGTGAGGAAGCCGACATCGCGGAGCGCCCAGGAGCGGATCTGCGTGGACGATTGCGGCGCCGCCTTGGCTGATGCCTTCCAGCCGTGAAGATCGGGCGGGCGGCCGACCAGAAGCAGGATCACCGGCACGAGCAGCACCAGCATCGCACCGGCGGCGGCATACATCGCGCTGGCGAAGCCGACATGGCCGATCAAGGTCACCAGCAGCGGCACGCCGACGATGCCGCCGAAGCTAGCGCCGTTGAGCGCGAGGCTGATCGCCATGCCGCGCTTGTGGTCGAACCACAGGCTGATCGTGTTGGTGATCATGGCGAGACTGGTGCCGGCCCAGCCGAACGCGAGCACGGCGTCGGCGAGATAGAGCTGCCATGGCTCGCGCACCGCGCCGATCGCGACGCTCGCTGCCGCCATCGCCAGCGTGCCCGCGATCAGGCAGATGCGCGGGCCGTATTTCCGCACGGCTTCGCCGACGAACACGACCAGCAGCGCGCCGAACAGATAGAAGAACGTGGTGCCCGAGGAGATCAGCGAGGCCGGCCACCCCCGCGCGCGCTGCAGCTCGGCGACATAGACGCTCTGGCCGTAGAAGCCGAGCCCCCAGCCGAAGGTCGCGAGCAGGAAGCAGACCACGACGATGCGCCAGCCTTCGTAGCGGAGGGAGGATTCGTCGATGGGCGCGGCGGGACGGGGATTGTCGAGCATTTGCGCTGGTCCTTCGTTCCCCCGCGAGCGCTTTTTGACGTCACGCCCGCCTGTTGATGACGAGCATCATGTAACAACCGGGCCGCCGAAAATCACTTCGACCTGGATCGAAGTATCATCGCTGCTGACAGCCTCCTGCCAACTCGGACAACTCAAATCGCATCCGGGAACTCGCCCATGGCCGCCTCGAGCCGCGCCTTGCGGCGGCGGGCCCAGGACGCCAGCGAGAGCACTGCAAGGCCGAGCACGACGGGCGGGAACACCACCATGTTCACCGCCGACCAGCCGTAATTGGCGAGCAATTGGCCCGAGGAGAACGAGCCGATCGCCATCATGCCGAACACGAGGAAATCGTTGAAGGCCTGCACCTTGTTGCGCTCCTGCGGGCGGTGCGTCTCCAGCACCAAAGCGGACGCGCCGATGAAGGAGAAATTCCAGCCGACACCGAGCACGATCAGCGTCGCCCAGAAGTGCATCGCGGTGATCCCGGACAGGCCGATGCCGGCAGCGCCCGCCTCAAGCAGCAGACCGGCCGCAACGACCTTCGGCGCGCCGAAGCGCGTGATCAGCGCGCCGGTGAAGAAGCTCGGTCCGTACATGGCGACGATGTGCCATTGGATGCCGAAATTGGAATCGGACAACGACAGGCCGCACATCTTCATGGCGAGCGGCGCCGAGGTCATCACAAGGTTCATCATGGGATAGGAGATGACGCCGCACAGGGCCGCCGCGATGAAGCGCGGCTGGGTCACGATCGTCAGCAGCGGCCGGCCGCCATGCATGTCGGCCGGAGCGGGCTTCGGCATGTCGACGCCGGCGACGATGCCCATCGCGACCAGCGCGACGGCCGCCTGCACCAGGAAGCTGAAGGCGAACAGATAGGGCTGCCAGACGTCCATGGTCCATTGCACGAGCTGCGGACCGAGCACACCGGCGAACACGCCGCCCGCCATCACCCAGGACACCGCCTTCGGGCGATACGCGGCGCTGGCGCCGTCGGCCGCGGCGAAGCGATAGGACTGCGCCACCGCGCCGTAGAGGCCGCCGAGGAAGGTCGCCAGGCAAAACAGCGCGAACGAGCCGTGCAGGATCGCAAAGCAGCCGCACAGGCCGGTGAGCGCGCCGAGGCCGGTGCCGACGATGAACGCCGCACGGCGGCCGAAGCGGCGCGAGATCGCGCCGGTCGGCAGCGTGCCGGCGGCAAGGCCAACCACATACATCGAGATCGGCACGGTCGCGAACGACATGTCCGGCGCGAGCGTGGCGCCGACGATCGCGCCGGTGGCGAAGATCACCGCCGAGTTGGCGCCGGTCAGCGCCTGCGCGGCGGCAAGGCGCACCACATTGGCACGCACGCGGGCGTCGGAGGCGATCTCGTTGGCTGCAGTCGCGTCAAGCATCGGCATTTCCGTCCGGGGGGCCTTGTTGATTCGCGGCACTATGGAGGGGAGCACCAAGGCGGGCAACCGGCGCAAACGGGCGCGGGCCATGCCCCTGACGCAATCGGTGAGATGATAGCGGAGCGTGCCCTTGACGGCTTGCGCCCGATCAAATCCTATCCCCGCAGTTTTCCGGAGTTTCGTTCATGTCCGTCGACGACAGGCCCACGCTCAGCGCTCCCGATGACGATCCCTGGCTGTGGCTGGAGGAGATCGAAGGCACGCAGCCGCTGGATTTCGTCGAGCGGCAGAATCAACTGACGCTCGCAGCGTTCGGGGGCGCGGCCTTCGAGCGCGACCGCGACATCCTCGCGGCGATCTACGACCGTCCCGACAACATTCCCTATGTCAGCCGGCGCGGCTCCGACCTGCACAATGTCTGGAAGGACGCCACCAATCCGCGCGGCCTGTGGCGGCGGACGACGCTGGAGGAGTTTCGAAAGCCGCATCCGGCGTGGGAGACCATCCTCGATATCGATCAGCTTGCGGCGAGCGAAGGCGAGGACTGGCTGCTGAGCCAGATCACCACGATGCCCGGCAGTTCGCGCGCGATCCTCAGCCTGTCGCGCGGCGGCAGCGACGCCGTCACCTTGCGCGAGTTCGACCTCGCCACGAAAAGCTTCGTGGCCGACGGCTTCGCGTTGCCGGAAGCCAAGGGCGGCGCCGATTGGCTCGATGCCGACACGCTGCTGCTGTCGAGCGCGCATGGCGAGGACATGGCGACGAGCTCCGGATATGCGCGCACCGTCCGCCTGTGGCGACGCGGCCAAAAGGTCGAACAGGCTTCGGTGCTGTTCGAAGCATCGGTGAGCGACATGGCGGCGTATTGCTACGTCGATCGCATCACGTCGAACCGAACGATCTGGTTCGGCCGCATGCTGGATTTCTTCAACTTCAGCGTCTCGATCGGAGATCAGACCGGACCGCTCGCAAGGCTGGACCTGCCGACCGACATAGAACTGCAGGCCCATGGCGACTGGCTCGCGATCAAGCCGCGCTCGGTCTGGTCCGTGGCCGGACGCACGTATAAGGCGGACGCGGTGCTCGGCATCTCGCTCTCGGCTTTCCTCAAAGGTGGCCGCGAGTTCGCGGTGCTGTTCGAGCCGGCGCCGCGCCGGGCGATCCAGGGCTTCTTCTGGGTAGCAGGCAGACTGGTCCTCTCGATCCTCGACGAGCTCAGGCCGCGTTTCGAAATCTGCACGCCATCCGCCGCGACCTGGAGCCGCGAGACGCTTCCCGGCCTGCCCCAGATCGGCGTCGTCGACGTCTGGGCGCTCGATCGGCATGCCTCCGAGAGCAATGGCGACCTGCTCGCGAACGTGCAGGACCCGCTCACACCGCCGTCGCTGCTGCTGATGGAGCGCGGCGTCGCCAGCCCGACCGTCTTGAAGCAGGCACCGAAGACGTTCACCGCCGACGGCCTCGTGGTGACGCAGCACGAGGCGATCTCTGTTGACGGCGAGCGCATTCCCTATGTGCAGACCGGCCCCGCCGGTGAGAGCGGCGATGCGCCGGTTTACATGACCGCCTATGGCGGCTTCGCCGTCTCCGTGAAGCCGTATTACCACGCCTCGCTCGGCAAGCTGTGGCTGGAGCGCGGCGGCACCGTTGTGCAGGCGAATTTGCGCGGCGGCGGCGAGTTCGGAACGCGCTGGCACGATGCCGGGCGCCTCGCCGGCAAGAAGCTCTCGCATGACGATTTCGCCGCGGTCGCCGCCGATCTGGTCCGCCGCGGCGTGACCACACCAAAACGCATCGCCGCGCAGGGCGGATCGAACGGCGGCATCCTCATCACCAACATGCTGGTGCGCTATCCCGAGCGCTTCGGCGCGCTGTTCTGCACCATCCCGCTGATCGACATGCGCCGCTACACAAGACTGCTCGCGGGCGCGAGCTGGATCGCGGAGTACGGCGACCCCGACAAGCCCGACGAATGGGAATGGCTGAAGACCTACTCAGCCTATCACAACGTGAAGGCCGGCCAGGCCTATCCGCCGATCCTGATCGCCACCACGCGGCGCGACGACCGCGTCCATCCCGGCCACGCGCGTAAAATGGCGGCCAAGCTGCAGGCGATGGGCTTTGAGGCCTGGTTCTACGAGCCCGCGGCCGGCGGCCACGGCTACGGCAAGGACAACAAGGAGCGCGCCGGCTTCGAGGTACTCGGCTATCGATTCCTGAAAGAGAAGATCGGGTGGACGGATGGCTAGGGAGCAGCGCTCCCTAGCTTGTGGTGGCGCCCTGAAAGGGGGTACTCACATGCCGCCCACGCAGACGACCAGGCTTCCTGGCGCGATCAATCCCTCTTACTCTGATCGGCAGCATCATCGGTTCTGGAGATGCCCTCAATGCAATTCATTGCGTCCGGTCGCGCCCGACTTGCCACAGAGGTCGTAGGCCGCGGCACCGCCGTTGTCTTTCTTCATGCCAATGTGTGCGACCGGCGCATGTGGCGCGCCCAGCTGGATGCGATCGGCGCCACCCAAAAGGCGGTCGCCTATGACCGGCGCGGCTTCGGCGAAACACGCGCCGAGCCGGAAGATTTCTCCGCCCTCGCAGACCTCGTCGCGGTGCTGGACGCGACCGCGGACGGCAAGCCCGCAATTCTCGTCGGTTGCTCCCTCGGCGGCCGCATCGCGCTCGACGCAGCGATCCGATACAAGTCGCGCGTTCGCGCCCTCGTCCTGATTGCCACCAATGTCGCGGGCGCGCCCGATCCGACCTACACGCCCGACATCGAGAAACTGATGACGCAATCGAAGCAAGCCGAGGCGTCCGGCGACCTCGATCGGGTGAACGCGATGAAGGCGCGTCTCTGGCTGGACGGCCCGCTGGCGCACGAAGGCCGCGTCGCGGGCGCTGCGCGCGATCTGTTCCTCGAGATGAACGGTATCGCGCTTCGCTCCCCGCCGTACGGGGCTGACGTCGACATTCGGCCCTTCTTCGACCGGCTCGGCGATGTCGCGGTGCCGACACTCGTGGTGTGGGGCGACCTCGATTTCCCCTACGTCCAGGAACGCTGCCGCCATGTCGCCGCGGTCGTACCGGGCGCGGAGAAGCGCGAGATGTCGGGCGCCGCGCATGTCCCAAGCCTGGAGCGCCCGGCGGAGGTTACGGCTCTCATTTCCGAATTCATCGCACGGCATGCGGGATAAGGCGGCGAGACGCGACAGCGCTGCTGCGCATGTGAGGAAACGCGGCGGCGAGCTTGCCTGCGGCCATCCTTCGAGACGCCCGCCTTTGGCGGGCCCTCAGGATGAGGACGGAGTGTGTGGCAGTAATTTCACCGGGCAAAGCTGCCACTCAGCCTCATCCTGAGGAGACCGCGTAGCGGTCGTCTCGAAGGACGAGGCGCTTGCTCAGCCCCGCCAAGTTCACATGCGATTGCCCTGCCCTGCTGGGAGGGAGCGCACCGCGATCTTGGCTCAGCGCGCAAACACCAGCGTCAGATTGTTCGCAGGCATCTCGATCGTATCGATGAGGCTGAGGCCTGCCGCCTTCGCCAGCGTCTCGACATCGCCGATGTCGCGCACGCCCCAGTCGGGATTGCCTTCGCGCAAGGAGGTGTCGAACACGGCGTTGCTGAGCGCCGTGTGCTTGCCGTCGCGCTTGAAGGGGCCATAGAGAAACAGCTTGCCGTCGGCGCGCAAATAGCGGCCGGCGCCGGCGAACAGGCCTTCGGCCACGGACCATGGCGCGATGTGGATGACATTGGCGCAGAACACGGCGGCAAGGCTGGCCGGCCCCTGCCCGCTCTTCATCTCCGGGCACCAGTCGGGATCGGTGAGATCGATCCGCAAGGGCGAGCGGACGTTCTGCAGGCCCGAATGGACCCGCCAGGCCTCGATGCTCTTCACGTGCCGCTGGTTGAGATCGCTCGGCCACCAGACGAGGCCGGGCGTATGCCGGGCGAAATGGACCACGTGCTGGCCGGTTCCGCTGCCGACCTCGACCACGTTCCCGGTCAGCCCGGCGAGATGCTTCTCCAGCGCCGCCCAGATCGGCTCGTGATTGCGATGGAAGGCCGGCGCATCGAGGCGCCCGTCGGGCTCGACCCGTCCGCCGTCCCTGCCAAATTCGACGACATATTCAGCCAAGTGAGGTCCCCTTAAAAAAACGAGAACGCGATGAAAACAGCATGAGCGCCCAAACGCCCCGTAAACGGCCGGCCCGCACCCACTCCTCTTAACGCCCGGGCCAAATCGGCCGTACAAATAATCTCTTTAGTTGCAATGCGGAAGATATTAACTCCATTTTGCCGCGTGCATAGTCTTGATTGTCAGGTGCGGCCCTTTGTGCTTTGGAACGCTTATATTTCCGCGATCGAGACCATCGCCGCAACGCCTCGGAATGACGCATTGACCGCCCTTTCCCGGATGCCCCTCCTGTTCCTCCTGCTGGCCATCACAGCCGGCCTTGCCGGCCCGGCACGGGCGCAATCCGCTGTTGCCGACGGCCAGAAGCTCGCCTTCGACCGCGGCAAGGGCAATTGCCTGACCTGCCACGTCATCAAGGGCGGCGACCTGCCGGGAACGATCGGTCCGGAGCTGAAGGACATCAAATCAAAATACCCTGATCGCAACGAGCTGGTCGCGATCATCTTCGACGAGACCAAGCGCAATCCCCAGACCATGATGCCGCCGTTCGGCCGCAACAGGATTTTGACCGAGCAGGAGATCAGCGCGATCGTTGATTTCCTGCAGACCCTGTGACCGCCGGCTGCCAAGAGATCGTCCAGGAGATTTGAGATGACCACGACCACCGGCCCTCTTCCGACGCGGCGCCTGATCCTTCAGGGCGCAGCCGGCGTCGCGCTGCTGGGCCTCGGCAATCTGCCGTTCGGCGCGAGCCCTGCGCTTGCGGCGGCGAACGACAAATATCCGGAAGAGGCCTTCAAGCAGAAGAACGAGGCCGACGCGATCAAGGCGCTCTATGGCAAGACCGCCGAGCCGTCCGACAAGATCAAGCTCGATGCGCCCGAGATCGCCGAGAACGGCGGCGTGGTGCCGATCTCGGTGACGACGTCGCTCGACAAGGTCACCTCGATCTCGTTCTTCGTCGCAGAGAACCCGTTCGCGCTCGCGGCGAGCTACAGGATTCCCGACGGCACCGTTGCGGCTGTCGCCAACCGGCTGAAGATGGCCAAAACCACCAACGTGGTCGCGATCGTCGAGGCCGACGGCAAGCTCTACAGCGCGACCAAGGAAGTGAAGGTCACCGTCGGCGGCTGCGGCGGCTAGGGAGAACCGAGATGGCATCCAGCATTCGCGTCCGCGCGACCGCCAACGGCGACATCACCGAGGTGCAGGCGCTGATCCAGCACCCCATGGACACCGGCCTCGTCAAGGATTCCAAGGGCGAGCTGATTCCGGCGCACTACATCCAGCAGCTGAAATTCGAATGTAACGGCAAGGACGTGTTCGTCGCCGATTGGGGCACCGCGGTCTCCAAGGACCCCTACATCAAGTTCAGCTTCAAGGGTGCCAAGAAGGGCGACGAGCTCAAGATCTCCTGGACCGACAACAAGGGTGGCTCGGACACGACCACGGCGAAGATCGCGTGATGACGGCCCGCATCCATCTCCTGCTTGGCTCGCTCAGCGCCGCGCTGGTCGCGTTCGCGCTGACCTCCCCGCGCGTGATCGCGGCCGACAAGGTCGACCCCGTCGCTGATGCCAAGGCGTTCCAGAACTTCTTCTTCCAGAAGTTTCCGAACGTGAAGCACGAGGATTTCGTCAACGGTCCTTATTCCATGAACGAGGACATGAAGCGGCAGTGGCAGGAGAAGGAGGAATTCCCGCCCTACGAGTTCGCGCTCGACGCCGGCAAGGAAATGTTCGCGACACCGTTCAAGAACGGCAAGACCTATGCCGACTGCTTCCCGAACGGCGGCATCGGCATCCGCCAGAACTATCCCTATTTCGACGAAAAGGAAGGCAAGGTCGTCACGCTGGAGCTCGCGCTCAATCGCTGCCGCGAGGCCAATGGCGAAGCGCCCTATTCCTACGTCAAGGACGAGATGGCCTCGCTGACCGCGTACATGGCCTACACCTCGCGCGGCGAGCTGATGGACATCAAGATTCCCGATGATCCCCGTGCGCTCGCGGCGTTCGAGAACGGCAAGCGCTATTTTTACACCCGCCGCGGCCAGATGAATTTCTCCTGTGCGAGCTGCCACGTGCAGAGCCCGGGCGAGCGTATCCGCGCCGAGATCCTGGCGCCCGCGCTCGGCATCCTGAACGCGATGCCGATCTACCGCTCCGAATGGAGCGGCATGGGTACGACCAGCCGCCGCTTCGTCACCTGCAACAGCCAGACCCGCGCGGTTCCGCTGGAGCCGCAGGCGGATGAATATCGCGACGTCGAATATTTCCTCTCCTACGTCGCCAACGGACTGCCGATTTCGGGCCCGGGAGCGCGGCCATGAAGCGGTCACTTCTCCTCGCGATGCTGCTGACCTCGAGCCTTGCGCCGTCCGCGCGCGCGGCAAACGAGGCGGACTACAAGGCAGCCTATGCGGCTGCCGAAGCCGCCTCCAAGGAGGCAGCCGGCATGCGCAATCAATGGACCGTGACCGTTTCCGCGCTGGCGGCGGCAAAGAAGGCTGCCGACGGCGGCGACTTCGACCGCGCAACCGCTGCGGCGAAGGAGGCCGAGGCACTGGCGAAGGCCTCGATCTTCCAGGCGACGTCTGAAAAAGACGCCTGGAAGGCGATGGAAATCCGCTAGACTTGCTGCCGTGGAACTGTCGGACCGTTAGTTAGGGGCGCGGAGAATTCGAGATGGGCATCCGCCGCCGCGATTTCCTGAGAGCTGCAGGCCTTGCCGCCGCTTCGCTCAGCCTGCCCCGGCTTGCGCGCGGCACGGAGACCGCAAGCATCTACGAGCTCGAACGGTTCGGCAACGCGCGAATCCTGCACATCACCGACGCGCATGCGCAGCTCAACCCGGTCTATTTCCGCGAGCCCAGCGTCAATATCGGCATCGGCGAGATGGCGGGACGACCGCCACATCTGGTCGGGCGCGCCTTCCTGGAGCGGTTCGGCATCCGGCCCGACAGCGCCGATGCCTATGCCTTCACCTGCTTCGAGTTCGAGAAGTCCGCGGGCCGTTTCGGCAAGCTCGGCGGCTTCGCCCATCTGAAGACGCTGGTCGACCGCCTGCGCGGCGACGTCGGCGAAAAGGATTCGCTGCTCGTCGACGGCGGCGATCTCTGGCAGGGCACCGGGCTTGCAAACGTCATGCAGGGCCGCGACATGGTGGAGGTCGCCAATTTGCTCGGCATCGAGGCGATGACCGGACATTGGGAATTCACCTATGGCGAGCAGGCGCTGCGCGACAATCTCGAGCGCTTCAAGGGCGAATTCCTGGCGCAGAACGTCTTCCTGACCGAGGAAGCCGCGTTCAACGACGCCCGCGCCTTCGACCCCGCGACCGGGCGCGTCTTCAAGCCGTCCATGATCAAGGAGCTCGGCGGTCATCGGGTCGCAATCATCGGCCAAGCCTTTCCTTACGTGCCGATCGCGCATCCCAAGCGCTTCACGCCGGATTGGACTTTCGGCATCCGCGAGGAGGAACTGCAGAAGCATGTCGATGCCTTGCGCGGCACCGACAAGGTCGATGCGGTCATCCTGCTGTCGCACAACGGCATGGATGTCGACCTCAAGCTCGCCAGCCGCGTCACCGGCATCGACGTCATCCTCGGCGGCCATACCCATGATGCCGTGCCGCAGCCGATTGCCGTGAAGAACGCCGGCGGCACGACGCTCGTCACCAATGCCGGCTCCAACGGCAAATTCCTGGGCGTGCTCGACCTCGCGCTCGACAAGGGCAAGGTCAGCGACGTCCGCTATCATCTGCTGCCGGTCTATTCGGAGCTGCTGAAAGCCGATCCCGGGATGGCCGAGCTGATCGGCCGGGTTCGTGCGCCGCACGTCTCCGACTGGTCGGAGAAGATCGCGACGCCCGACCGACTGCTCTATCGCCGCGGCAATTTCACCGGGCCGATGGACGAATTGATCTGCACCGCGCTGCGCACCGAGCTCGATGCCGAGATCGCGCTGTCGCCCGGCTTCCGCTGGGGCGTCACCGCGCTGTCGGGCCAAGCGATGACCATGGAGGACCTGCTCGCGGAAACCGCCATCACCTATCCCGAGACCTATGTGCAGGAGATGACGGGCGCAGAGATCAAGACCGTGATGGAAGACGTCTGCGACAATCTCTTCAACGCCGATCCCTATTACCAGCAGGGCGGCGACATGGTGCGTGCCGGCGGGCTCAGCTACACCTGCACGCCGACGAATGCGATCGGCAGCCGCATCTCGGAGCTGAAGCTCAACAACGGCAAGGCGATCAGCGCCGGCCATCGCTACAAGGTCGCGGGCTGGGCCTCGGTCAATGGTCAGCAGGGCGCACCGGTATGGGACGTGGTCGGCAAATATCTGCGCTCGGGTCGGATGCTTCAGGAGCGCCTTGGCTCCGGCGTCGCGCTGCAGGGCGTCGACGGCAACCCCGGCATTGCGGGATAGGCGTGATGCGGTCGAAGGTCTTTTGCGCGATGCTGCTGGCGCTGCTCGCCTGCGCGGCGATGCCACAGGCCTTTGCCCAGCAGGTGCCGCTCCAGGACAAGCCCTTCGCCGAGCACAAGATCGTGCTGCAGCTCTCCGACGGTGATGCCAGGAAGCAGGCGCTGGTGCTGAGCGTCGCCAACAATTTGTTGAAGGCCTACGATCCCGACAAGATCGCGATCGAGGTGGTGGCGTTCGGCCCCGGCATCGATCTGCTGCTGTCCGGCAGCGAGCGCCGCAAGCAGGTCGAGAGCCTGATCGCGCAGGGCGTGCGTTTCGACATCTGCCTCAACACGGTCGACACGCTCGAGCGCGAGACGGGCAAGCGGCCGGAATTCATCCCGGCGGCAACGCCGGTGCAGGTGGGCGTCGGGCAGATCCTGTTCCTGACGGAGAACGGGTACACATTGGTGCGGCCGTAAGGGCTGTCGGGAGTTTGTGACAGGCCACAGCCCTCCTCGTCGTCCCGGCGAAGGCCGGGACCCATACCGCGTGATCCTTCTAGACGAGCGGTAGGAGTACCGGACGACTAGTCTTCGCCAAACTCCTCCCTGGGGTTATGGGTCCCGGCCTCCGCCGGGACGACACCGAATTTGTGGAGCAGCCATCGGCCACACCCAGCCCTCACCCCGCGGAATAAAAATCTTCCAAATTACCTCTCAATCTCAGTGAATTACTTCTCCTTATGGCCCGCAACGTAGTAGAATCCTCGAGATCAGTTCCAAGCCGCCGGGTCCTGCCATGATCTTCCGCCAGCTCTTCGACAGCGTTTCGGGCACCTACAGCTATGTCCTCGCCAGCCGCCCCGGCGGCGAGGCGCTGATCCTCGATCCCGTGCTGGAGAAGGTCGACCGCTATTGCCAGCTGCTGCGCGAGCTCGACCTCAAGCTGGTCAAGGCCGTCGACACTCATCTGCATGCCGACCACGTCACCGGGCTCGGCGAGCTGCGCGACCGCACCCATTGCATGACGGTGATGGGCGACCAGACCAAGGCCGACGTGGTGGCGATGCGGGTTGCCGACGGCGACAAGGTGACGATCGAGGGCCTGTCGCTCGACGTGATGTACACGCCGGGCCACACCGACGATTCCTATTCCTATTTGATGGGCGACCGCGTCTTCACCGGCGACACGCTGCTGATCCGCGGCACCGGCCGCACCGATTTCCAGAACGGTTCGTCGCGCGCGCAGTATGAATCGATTTTCAACCGGCTCTTGAAGCTGCCGGACGAGACGATGGTATTCCCGGCGCATGACTACAAGGGCGACACCGTCTCCACCATCGGCGAGGAGAAGCGCTACAACCCGCGGCTCCAAGTGCGCTCGGTCGACGAATATATCGAGTTGATGGCGAACCTGAAGCTGCCCAATCCGAAGATGATGGACGTGGCGGTGCCCGCCAACATGCATGTCGGCCTGCATCAGGAGGCGCTGGAGAAGGAAGGCCGCGCGCTCAGCGCCGTCGACGCGATCCGCAGCCTCGGCCGGCCCGACATCCTGCTGGTCGACCTGCGCGAGACCAATGAGCGGATCAAGCACGGCATGCTCGAGGGCGCATTGCATACGCCCTATCCCAGTGTCGAGGAGAGCCTGAAGCCCGGCGGCATGCTGCGCGAGGTCGCGGCCGCAACGGGACGCCGCGTCGTGTTCTTCTGCGCCTTCGGCGAGCGCTCGGCGATGGCGGTTGCGGCGGCCAAGGACGCCGGCCTGCTCAACACCGCCCATATCGCCGGCGGCATCGATGCCTGGAAGAAGGCGGGCGGCCCGGTCTTGCACTGACGGCCGGGTCTCACCCCCCTTGAGATAAGTCAGGTTCCGCTCATATTTGGCGGATAGATTCGGATGCAGCATCACCATCCGGGACCAGCCATGGCCAAGACCGCCAAAAAGACCGGGATTAAGAGCTCCAAGCCGAGCGGACCGCCGAAGACGGCGGACGACAAGGCGAAGAAGCCCTTGCCACCGCGCGAGAGCGACGACGATGACGAAGACGGCGACTTCGCCACGCCGAAGCGCGATCGCGAAGGAAATGATGACGAGCCGTTGTAGAGACGGCTAGCGCTTCAAACTCCGCCGTCGTCCCGGCGAGGATGGAGGCCCCTCATTCCCCCACCCGCGTTACCTGCCATGCGCCTGCGTTCATGGACAAATAACCGCTGTCCCCGATAGTTTGCGCGTCCATCGGGAGTGAAACGGAACTGCAATGGTCGACGTTCTCGCCGCACCGCAGCAAGGCAAGGCGGACAGTGCGCTGCGCACGCTGACGGGGATCTCGATCGCGCACTGGGTCAGCCATTTCCATCTGCTGGTCCTGCCGATGCTGTTTCCGTTCCTCAAGGAGAGGCTCGGGGTCGGCTATATCGAGCTCGGCTTCGCGCTGACCGTGTTCGCGGTCGTGTCCGGCCTGACGCAGGCGCCGACCGGCTATCTCGTCGATCATTTTGGCGCGCGGAAGATCCTGCTGGCCGGGCTCACACTCGGCGGCCTTGCCCTGATCCTGCTCGGCCTGCACCTCAGCTACGTCTCACTGATCGCCTGCGCCGTGCTGCTCGGGCTCGCCAACAGCGTCTATCATCCCGCCGACTACGCCATCCTCGCCGAGCACATGGACGAGGCACGGATGGGCCGCGCCTTCTCGATCCACACATTCGCGGGCTTTCTCGGCGGCGCGGTGGCGCCGGCAATCGTCGCGGCGCTCGTCACGATGTCTGGTGGCACCGGCGCGCTGATCGCCTCGGGGGCGATCGCGGTGCTGGTCGCGCTGCTGCTGATCGCCATGAACATTCCCGATGCCGGCGCCCACAAGAAGAAGCCGGGCGCGGAGAACGCGCCGAAGCAGGCCGTCATCACGCCGGCGCTGATGATGCTGACCGCGCTGTTCATGCTGCTCAGCCTGTCGGTCGCCGGCATCAACAATTTCGGCGTGGTCGCGCTGATGAGCGGCTATGGCGCCTCCTATTCCTCGGCCAACGTCACGCTGACGGCGTTCCTCGGCTGCAGCGCCGCGGGCGTGCTCGCGGGCGGTTTCCTCGCCGACTACACCAAACACCATGGCTATGTCGCCGCGGCCTGCTTTGCCGTGAACGCGGCGATCGTGCTGATGATCGCGCTGGTGACGCTGCCTGTCTGGGCACTGACCGCAACGATGGCGACCGCAGGCTTCCTCTCCGGCGTGATCGCGCCCTCGCGCGACATGCTGGTGCGCAACGCCGCGCCCGCCGGCGCTGCGGGCCGCGCCTTCGGCATCGTCTCCACCGGTTTCAATCTCGGCGGCATCGTCTCACCGCTGCTGTTCGGCTGGATCATGGACCAGAACGCGCCGCATTGGGTGTTCGGCGCGTCGGTGATCTTCATGGTGGCGACGGTGGTGCTGTCGCCGTTCACGGAACGGAAGCCGGCGAAGGCGTAGCGACGAATAACGATGTCGTCCCGGCGAAGGCCGGGACCCATACTCACGAACTTAGTTGTGGCGCGAGCTGGTCATTGCCAGTCTTCGCCAAACTCAAGGTGGTGGCTATGGGTCCCGGCCTTCGCCGGGACGACAAGAAACAACAACAAAACGGGAAGAAACACCATGAGCACCCCTGATCTCGTGATCCGCGGCGGCACCGTTGCGGACGGCCACGGCGGCGAGCTGTTCGAGGCCGACGTCGCCATCACCGGTGGCAGGATCCGCGAGGTTGGGAAGGTCTCGGCTAAGGGCCGCGAAGAGATCGACGCGCGCGGCAAGCTGGTGACGCCAGGCTTCGTCGACGTGCACACCCATTACGACGGCCAGGTCACCTGGAGCCAGGACATCACGCCGTCATCGCAGAACGGGGTTACCACCGCGATCATGGGCAATTGCGGCGTCGGCTTTGCGCCGTGCAAGCCCGCCGACCACACCCGCCTGATCCAGCTGATGGAAGGCGTCGAGGACATTCCCGAGCCGGTCTTGAGCGCCGGCATTCCCTGGGCCTGGGAAAGCTTTCCGGACTACATGGACTGGCTCGCCAAGCGCGATTTCGACATCGACGTTGGCGCGCAGCTGCCGCATGCGGCGCTCCGCGTCTATGTCATGGGCGAGCGCGGCGCGCGCCGTGATCCATCGACCGCCGAGGACAATGCGGCGATGGCGAAGCTCGCGGGCGAAGCGGTGCGCTCCGGCGCGCTCGGCTTCTCGACCTCGCGCACGCTCAACCACCGCACCTCGACCGGCGACTTCACGCCGACCCTGAAGGCCGGCGAGGACGAGCTCACCGCGATCGCGGGCGCGATGCATCGGCAGGGCCGCAGCGTGCTGCAATTCGTGCTGGATCTCTCCACCATCCACGAAGATCTGCCGATGATGTTGCGGGTGGCGGACCAGACCAAATGCCCGATCTCGTTCTCGATCACGCAGAACGACAAATCGCCGAACCGCTGGCGCCAGACGCTGGACGAGATCAATGCGGCGGCGAAGCGCGGCCTTTCCATCACCGCGCAGATCGCGGCGCGGCCCGTCGGCCTGCTGCTGGGGCTCGAGCTGTCGCGCAATCCGTTCCAGACCCATCCGAGCTACAAGGCGATCGCGCATCTGCCGCTGAGGGAGCGGCTGGCCCGGCTGCATCAAGCCGATGTGCGCAAGGCAATCCTGAGCGAGACGGCGACCGCGACCGACGATCCGCTGTTCTTCCGTCCCAACTACGACAAGATGTTCCTGCTCGGCGATCCCCCCGACTACGAGCAGCCGCCGGAGAACGCGCTGGGACCGCAGGCGCGCAGGCAGGGACGGCAGCCGGAGGAGCTTGCCTATGACGCGATGCTGTCGGACGATGGCCGCGGCATGCTCTACGTGCCCTTCCTCAACTATTCCGACGGCAATCTCGATGCGACGCGCGAGATGCTGATCGATCCGCAATCGGTGCCGGGCCTGTCCGACGGCGGCGCGCATTGCGGCATCATCTGCGATGCCAGCTTCCCGACCTATCTGCTGACGCACTGGACGCGCGATCGCAAGCGCGGCGAGAAGCTGACGATTCCGTTCGTGGTCGCGGCGCAGTCGCGCAAGACCGCGCTTTCGGTCGGCCTCACCGACCGCGGGCTGATCGCGCCCGGCTACAAGGCCGACGTCAACGTGATCGATTACGACCGCCTGCATCTGCATCCGCCGAAGGTGCATTACGATCTGCCGGTCGGCGGACGGCGGCTGCTGCAGGACGTCGACGGCTATGATGCGACGATCGTGTCGGGCGTGGTGACGCGGCGGCACGGCGAGGCCACCGGACAGCGGCCGGGGAAGCTGATTCGCGGCGCGCAGGGGGTGAACTAGGGCGAATTGGGTCTGAGGCGCAAAGGCGCTTCAACGCGTTCAGTGTCGTCCCGGCGAAGGCCGGGACCCATAGCCACGAAAGGGAGTGGGATCGCAAAACGCCCACTCCGAGTCTTCGCCAAACCACTTCCTGTGGTTATGGGTCCCGGCCTTCGCCGGGACGACGGTTGTGTTTGTGGCGGGCTTTTAGGCCCTTACGTCGGCGAGACCGCGCCCTTCAGCGACGTTCCTTGCGGAGCCGCACCGCGCGTCAGCCTGGCCTTTTCCGTGTTCGGCCACAGCAGCAGCAAGCCGATGACGCCGGAGGCGGCCATCACCACCGCGTTGATGGTGAAGCCGGTCATGTAGCCGTCGAGCATGCTGCCGGAGCGCTGGATCACCGTGCCCATCACGCTGGGCGCGATGATGCCCGAGAGCGTGTAGAGCGCGCCGTAGATGGCGATCACCGCGCCGCGCTGCGAGGCCGGAGTGAACTCGCCGAGCATCGGCGGGCAGACCACATAGATCGCGCCGCACAGGCCGGAGCCGACGACCAGCAGCGCGATCTGCAGGCCCGGGCCCTGCACATGCGCCATCCCGGCGAGGATCAGGCCGCCGATGATCAGCGGCACCGAGCCGAGCACGCCGCGCGAGATGCGCGTGGTGTAGCCGCGCGCCATCATCACCTGCGAGATCCAGCCGGTAAGGATGACGATGGTCGCACCGAACACCCAGGGCAGGATCGAGATAAAGCCGGCCTGGCTCTGCGAGAAGCCGAGGCCCTTGACGATGAAGGGCGTGAACCAGGTGAGGCCGAGCGACAGCGCCCAATAGGCGCCGAAGGTCGCGACGACGCAGCCGACGAAGGTGCGCGAGGTCAGAAGCTGCACATAGGGAATCTTCGCCTCGGTGGCGGCGAGAACCTGGGTGTCCTCCAGCGGGCCTTCCTTGCCGAGCGCGAGCCAGGCGCAGACCCAGATCAGGCCGACGACGCCGAGCGCGCCGAAAGCGTAGTGCCAGGAGTGGTTGACGATGACCCAGTTCAACGCCGGCACGGCGAGGATGACGCCGAAGGCCGAGCCCTGCGACAGGATCGCGGTCGGCAGCGTGCGCTTCTCGTCGGGGAACCATTTGTAGATCGCGTGCGCGGCGACCGAGAAGGCCGGGCCTTCGCCGGCCCCCAGCACGATGCGGCAGATCAGAAGCGTGGTGAAGGAGACGGTGCCGACCATCGGAAACTGGGCCAGCGCCCAGATCACCGCCAGCGTCAGCAGCACCCAGCGCGTCGGCACCTTGTTGACGATGAAGCCGACCACGATGGCCGAGATCGAGAACAGGAAGAAGAACGAGGACCCGAGCAGGCCGAATTGCTCGGCGCTGAGCTTCATGTCGGTCATGATCGGCACGCCGGCGAGGCCGACGACGATCTTGTCCGCGAAGTTCACCACCATGAAGAGAAAGAGGAGAAATGTGACGGTCCAGGCGCCCTTCGGCGTTGCCTTGGAATCCCCTGCCGTCCGGCCCATTTCGGGCGTTCCCTGAGCGCTCATCGTTCTCCCCGTATGTATTTGGTCGGCCTTTTTGATTTGGCCGTCTTGGGAGCTAACAACGGCTTGAAAGCCAACGCAACCCCGGCATTTCCACGGCAGGTGTGCTACGCAGCATTGAGTTAATTCCGTCCGGCGCATCAATCTTGCTGAGCATCCGAAACCTCTCGAAGACCTTCTCCTCCGCCGGCGAGCCGGTCCATGTGCTGCGCGGCGTCGACCTCGACCTCAGGGCCGGGGAGCGCGTCGCGCTGACCGGCGAATCCGGCAGCGGCAAGAGCACCCTGCTGCACCTGATCGCCGGGCTGGATGCCGCCGATGGCGGCTCGATCCGGCTGGAGGATACCGAGGTCACAAAACTCTCGGACGCGGGGCGCGCCGGCTTGCGGCGCGACCGGATCGGGCTGGTGTTTCAACAGTTCAACCTGATCCCGAGCCTGTCGGTCGCGGACAATCTGGCCTTCCAGGCACGGATCGCCGGCCGGCACGATGCGGCCTGGAGCAAGGAGCTGATCGAGCGGCTCGGGCTCGGCAGTCTCCTCAAGCGTTATCCGGAGCAATTGTCGGGCGGCCAGCAGCAGCGGGTCGCGATCGGCCGGGCGCTGGCGACAAAGCCTTCGCTGCTGCTCGCGGACGAGCCGACCGGAAATCTTGACGAAGATACCGCCGAGGACGTGCTGGCGCTGACGCGCGACCTCGTCGCGCGCACCGGCTGCGGCTTCCTGATGGTGACGCACAGCCTGCATCTGGCCGGCACGCTCGACCGCCACCTCACCCTGCATGCGGGGCGGATCGCATGAGACGCGCGCTCTGGGTGCTCGCCGTGCTCCTGAGCCATTGGCGGCGGCACAGGATGCAGTTCGCGACGCTGCTGATCGGGCTGATCGCGGCAACCGCACTGTGGAGCGGCGTGCAGGCCATCAACCAGCAGGCCCGCAACGCCTATGACCGTGCCGCGGCGACCTTTGGCGGCGCGCGCACCGCGATGTTGGTGGCGCCAAATGCGGCGACGTTCCCGCAGGAGCTGTTCGTCAAGCTGCGCCGGGCGGGCTGGCCGGTGTCGCCGGTGCTGGAGGGACGCATCCAGGTCAATGGCCGCTCGGTGCGGCTGCTCGGCATCGAGCCGGTGACGATGCCGGTCGATGTCGGCAACGCGCCGCGCCTCGGTGCCTCGGATTTGCGCAGCTTCGTCGCGCCGCCGGGCCAGACATTGGTGGCGCGGGAGACACTAAGCGATCTGCAGGAAACCGAAGGCGCGGCGCTGCCGATCAGCAGCGGCGCCAAGCTGCCGCCGCTACACGTGCTGCCGCAACTGGTGCCTGACGTGCTGGTGGTCGATATCGGCGTGGCACAGCGGCTGCTGAACAAGCCGGATCAGGTGTCCCGACTTCTGCTCGGCAAGCCGAAGGGCAAGCCGGCGCCGCTGCAAAGCGTCGTCGGCGAGCAGCTGCAGCGGGTTGAGCCGAATGCGGAGACGGAGCTGGAGCGTCTCACCGACAGTTTCCATCTCAACCTCACCGCCTTCGGCTTGCTGTCGTTCTTCGTCGGCCTCTTCATCGTCAATTCGGCCGTGGGCCTCGCCTTCGAGCAGCGGCTGCCGATGCTGCGGACCTTGCGGGCCTGTGGCGCCTCGGCGCGGCTGGTGAACACCGTGCTGGTGGTCGAGCTGGTGGCGCTGGCGCTGGTCGCAGGCCTGATCGGGCTGGTCTGCGGCTACTTCATCGCGGCCGCGCTGCTCCCCGACGTCGCGGCGTCACTGCGCGGGCTCTATGGTGCACAGATCCCGGGGCAGCTCAGCTTGCGCAGCGAATGGTGGCTCGCCGGCATCGGCATCAGCGTTGCCGGCGCGCTCGTTGCGGCGGCGACTAGTCTGATCAAGGCGATCAGGATGCCGGTATTGGCCACCGCGCAGCCGCGCGCCTGGCAGCAGCGGCAGCGCCGCTGGCTGGTCCTGCAGAGCCTGGCGGCGTGCGCCGTATTCGCGGTCGCGCTGCTGCTGCTCCATTACGGCGTGTCGCTGATCGCAGGTTTCGGCGTGCTGGCGGCGCTGATGCTGGGTGCGGCTCTGATCCTGCCGGCCTTCCTCGAGATCATTCTGCTGATCGGCCAGCGCACCGCGCGCGGGCCGCTCGCGCTATGGTTCTGGGCCGACAGCCGGCAGCAGCTCTCCGGCCTGTCGCTGGCACTGATGGCGCTGCTGCTCGCGCTTGCCGTCAATGTCGGGGTGTCCACCATGGTGGAAACGTTCAGCCGCACCTTCATTGGCTGGCTCAACGGGCGGCTTGCCGCCGATGTCTACATCAGCGCCTCCGACAACGCGCAAGGCGTCGCGATCCGCAATTGGCTGAAGGAGCGCGGCGACGTTCAGGCGATCCTGTCGGGCGGCCGCGCCGAAACGCAAGTGCAGGGCCAGCCGGTGGAATTGCTCGGCCTGCCCGATCATGCGCTCTATCGCGAGCGCTGGCCGCTGCTGGAGGCCGCACCGCGCGCCTGGACGCAGCTCATACCGGGCAACGCCGCCTTCATCAGCGAGCAACTGAGCCGGCGGTTGAATGTGCGCGTTGGCGACGTCATCGCGGTGCCGGCGCCGGGCGGGACCTGGGAGCTCGACATCGTCGGCATCTATGCCGATTACGGCAATCCCAAGGGGCAGCTCGCGGTGAACGTCGCGGCGCTGATCCGGCAATTCCCGCAGACGCCGCAAACGCGGATCGGGCTGGTCGTCGCGAAGGAGAACATCCCCGGCCTGATCGCGGCCCTGCAGAAGCAGTTCACGCTCGACGACCGCAGCGTCGCCGACCAGGCGACGGTGAAGGCGGAGTCGATCCGCATCTTCAACCGCACCTTTGCGGTGACCTCGGCGCTGAATGCGTTCACGCTCGGCGTCGCGGGCATCGCGCTGCTCACCAGCCTGCTAACGCTGGCGAATTCGCGCCTGCCGCAGCTTGCCCCGTTGTGGGCGATCGGGATCACGCGACCGCGCCTTGCCGCGATCGAATTGACCAAGACGCTATCGGTGGCGCTGTTCACTGCACTTCTGGCGGTGCCGCTCGGACTGCTGGTGGCGTGGTGCCTGATCGCGATCGTCAATGTGAAGGCGTTCGGCTGGCGGCTGCCGTTCCATGTGTTTCCGCTGCAGCTGATCGAGCTGGTCGCGGTGGCGCTGCTCGCCTCGCTGCTGGCCGCGCTGCTGCCGATGCTGCGGCTGGCGCGGATGCAGCCGGCGAACCTCGTCAAGGTGTTCGCCAATGAGCGCTGACCGGATCTCGCGGCGCGCGTTCGCCGGCGGCATCGCCGCACTCGCGCTCGCGCGCCGTGCGCAAGCGCAAGGCTATGCCGGGCTCGGTGAGACCGCCGACGGCTTTGCGAAGGTGACGCCGGGAAAAACATTCAGCTTCCCCGGAGATCACGGACCGCATCCGGAGTTCCGCATCGAGTGGTGGTATCTCACGGCGAACCTCATGGACGCCGGCGGCGCGGCCTGCGGCCTGCAATGGACACTGTTCCGACAGGCGGCACAGCCGGGACCGCAAGGCGAAGGCTGGGCCAATCAGCAGATCTGGATGGCGCATGCCGCGGTGACACGCGCCGGCACCCATCGCTTCAACGAGCTGTTTTCGCGCGGCGGTATCGGGCAGGCCGGCGTCACGGCAAAACCGTTTGCGGCTTGGATCGATGATTGGGAAATGAAAGGCTCCGAGCGCACCGACGATCGCACGCTCGCACCGCTGACACTGAAGGCATCCGGCACGGACTTCAGTTACGCGCTGACGCTGGAGGCCGATCGCCAGGTGGTGCTGCAGGGCGACCGCGGCTTCAGCCGCAAGTCGGAGCGCGGGCAGGCGTCGTATTATTATAGCCAGCCGTTCTACCGCGCGCGCGGCACGCTCACCATCGACGACAAGCCGGTCGATGTGACAGGGCAAGCCTGGATGGATCGGGAATGGAGCAGCCAGCCTCTCGATGCCGACCAGACAGGCTGGGACTGGCTGTCGCTGCATCTGTCATCCGGCGACAAGCTGATGCTGTACCGGCTGCGGCAGAAAGACGGCAAAGACTATCCATTCGGCAACTGGATCAGCGCGAGCGGCGAGACGCAGATGATCGCGGGCGGCGACATCCAGATGATGCCGAAGGCCACAGTCGAGATTGCCGGGCGCAAGCTGCCGGTGGAATGGCAGATCGCGATCCCCTCGCGATCATTCTCGATCCTGTGCCGGCCGCTCAATCCGAACGCCTGGATGGGAACCGGCTTCTCCTATTGGGAAGGTCCGATCAGCTTTGCCGGCACGCATGACGGCGTTGGCTATCTCGAGCTGACCGGCTATTGAGGCGGCTTCTGCAAGGGAGCTACCAATGCATCACCTCACCGCCCTCGTCACGCTGCTGGCGATTGCATTTTATTTCTTCACCTCCATCAACGTCTCGCGCGCACGGACCAGGACGGGCGTCAAGGTACCGGCGATGTCGGGCCATCCGGATTTCGAGCGCGCTTTCCGCATCCAGATGAACACACTGGAATGGATGCCGATCTTCCTGCCGGCACTCTGGCTGTTCGCGATCTATATCAGCGACGCCATCGCCGCGGGGATCGGCGTGGTGTGGATCATCGGCCGCATCGTTTATTTCATCGGCTATTCGCAGGCCGCCGCCAAGCGCGGCCCCGGCTTTGGGATCCAGGCACTGGCCGCCGTCGCGTTGTGGGCGGGGGCGCTCGGAGCGGTGGTGTTGCGGATGGTGTGAGCCCGAGGCGCCGGCCACACACTCGGTGTCGTCCCGGCCTAGTGCGCAATTGCACACTAGGCCGGGACGACATTGGAGTTTGTTGCGCTAGCTTTGGCTCAATGCCTCACTTCGTCAGCGGGCAGCCGCTTTCCTTGGCGGTGAAGAAGGCCTTGTCGCCGGGGACGGTGGCGAGCAGCTTGTAATAGTCCCAGGGCTTCTTCGACTCCGAGGGCTTCTTGACCTCGAACAGATACATGTCGTGGACCATGCGGCCGTTCTCGAGCACCTTGCCGCCCTGCGCGAAGTCGTCGTCGACCGGCAGCTCCTTCAGCTTCTTGGCGACGGCATCCGGATCCTTGGTGCCGGCGGCCTTGACGGCCTTGAGATAGCTCAGCGTCGCCGAATAGGTGCCGGCCTGGATCATGTTCGGCATCCGGCCGGTGCGCTTGAGGAAGCGTTCGCCGAGATGACGCGACTTGTCGTTGACGTCCCAGTAATAGGCCTCGGTCAGCACCAGGCCTTGCGCGGCCTGCAAGCCGAGTCCGTTCACCTCGGCGAGCGTCATCAGGAGGCCCGCGAGCTTCTGGCCGCCGGAGACGATGCCGAATTCCGACGCCTGCTTGATCGAGTTGGTGGTGTCGAGGCCGGCATTGGCGAGGCCGACGATCTTCGCCTTCGAGCTCTGCGCCTGCAGCAGGAAGGAGGAGAAGTCCGAGGAGTTGAGCGGCACGCGCACCGAGCCGACCACCTTGCCGCCGTTGGCGGTGACGATCTCGCTGGTGTCCTTTTCCAGCGCGTAACCGAAGGCGTAGTCCGCGGTGAGGAAGAACCAGGTGTCGCCGCCGGCCTTGGTCAGCGCGCCGCCGGTACCGACGCCGAGCGCGCGGGTGTCATAGGCCCAGTGGAAGCCGTAGGGCTGGCAGGCATCGCCGGTGAGGCGCGAGGTCGCAGCACCGACGACGATGTCGATCTTCTTCTTTTCCTTGGAAAGCTCGTGGATCGCGAGCGCGACCGAGGAGGTCGTCAGCTCCGTGATCATGTCGACGTTCTCGACGTCGTACCAGCGCCGCGCGATCGAGGTGGCAAGATCAGGCTTGTTCTGGTGATCGGCGGTAACGAGTTCGATCTTCTGGCCGAGCACCTCGCCGCCAAAATCCTCGATCGCCATCTTGGCCGCTTCGACCGACCATTTGCCGCCGTAATCGGCATAGACGCCGGACTGGTCGTTGAGGATGCCGATCTTGACGCCTTGCGCGAAGGCCGGCGCTGCCAGCAGCAGGGCCGAGGTTGCGACGGCGGCCAAAAGGGCTGATTTCATCTGTGAGCTCCCAGCAGTTTTCTGTTTTGAAATCGCGCGGATACTAGTGAACAACCCCGCCCCTGCCCATCCATTGCATGTTGGTCGTTAGTATGAAGTGAGCCTGCCACAAAGATGGTGTCGTCCCGGCGAAGGCCGGGACCCATACGCCGCAGCAAGGGTTTTACGAAGGCTTGGAGTTACCGGCTCGCCCCACACCTCTCCCTGGGGTTATGGGTCCCGGCCTTCGCCGGGACGACACCGAGATTTTGGATACGTCGAGGCTCACCAACTACGCCACCGCCTCCGGCTTCTTGTCCTGCCGCCCCTCGGCCAGGTTCCGCACCACCACGTAGAAGATCGGGGTGAACAGCAGCCCGAACAGGGTGACGCCGATCATGCCGAAGAAGACGGCAACGCCGACGGCCTGGCGCATCTCCGAACCGGAGCCGGTCGAGACCACCAGCGGCAGCACGCCGAGGATGAACGCGAACGACGTCATCAGGATCGGCCGCAGGCGCAAGCGGCAGGCCTCGATCACGGCCTCCAGCCGGGGCTTGCCTTCCTTCTCGATGTCGCGCGCGAACTCCACGATCAGGATCGCGTTTTTCGCCGCGAGGCCCACCAGTACGACGAAGCCGATCTGGGTCAGGATGTTGACGTCCTGCCCCATGATGCGAACGCCGACGGTGGCGGCCAGCAGGCACATCGGCACGATCAGGATGACCGCGAATGGAAGCGTCCAGCTGCCATATTGCGCGGCAAGCACGAGATAGACGAACAGCACGCAGATCGGGAACACGAGCAGGCCCGCATTGCCGCCGGTGATCTGCTGGTAGGACAGATCCGTCCATTCGAAGGTGAAGCCGCTCGGCAGCGTATCGTCCGCGAGCTTCTTGATGGCGTTGAGCGCGGTGGTCGAGCTGGTGCCCGGCGCCGGTTCGCCCTGCAGCTCGGACGCCGCATAGAGATTGTAGCGCGCGACGCGGTCGGGGCCCGAGACGTCCTTGAACTCGACCACGCTGCCGAGCATCACCATGTCGCCGTTGGCATTACGCGTGCGCAGGCGTGAAAGGTCGCTTGGCTCCTTCCGGAACGGGAAGTCGGCCTGTGCGGTGACGTGGTAGGTGCGACCGAACAGGTTGAAGTCGTTGACATAGGTCGACCCGAAATAGGTCTGGATCGTGTCGTTGATGTTGGCGATGGGCACGCCGAGCTTCTGCGCCTTGGTGCGGTCGATGTCGACGAACAGCTGCGGCGTGTTGGCCGAGAACGGCGAGAACACCGTGGGAGCGAGCAGCGCGTGCGATTTGCGCGCGGCGGCGACCAGCTCGTCGGTCGCAGCGGCGAGCATTTCGGGGCCGCGACCCTGCCGGTCCTGGATGCGGATGGTGAAGCCACCGCCGGTGCCGATGCCGGGCACGGCCGGCGGCGGGATGACGATGATGAACGCGCCCTGTATCGCGGAAAGCCGCTTGCGCAGCTCGGCCGTGATCGCGTTCGCCGTGAGGCCTTTCTTGATCCGCGCCTCGGGCTCCTCGAACACCGGGAACAGCGCCGCCGCGTTGCCGGCCTGCGTGCGGGTGGCGCCGGAGAAGCCGGCGAAGGCAGCGACGCGGATAATACCCGGCGTATCCAACGAGATCCGCTCGATCTCGCGCACCACCTCGGTGGTGCGCGCCAGCGAGGCCGCGCCGGGCAATTGCACGGAGATGATGACGTAGCCGCGATCCTGCGCGGGGATGAAGCCCTGCGGCGTGGTCACGATCAGCCAGCCGGCGCTGCCGATCAGCACCACGTAAGCCAGCAGCATCACCACGGAATGGCGGATGACGAAATTGGCGAGGCCGGCATAGCCGTGCGAGAGCCGGTCGAATATGCGGTTGAAGACACCGGTGAAGGCATTCCAGCCGCGCGCGACAAGATTCCAGGCGGCCGGCGGCCGCTTCTCCTCGTGCGGCGTCAGGATCAGCGAGGCCAATGCCGGCGACAGCGTCAGCGAGCAGAAGCAGGAGATCGCGGTCGCCACCGCAATGGTGACGGCGAATTGCTGGAAGAACTGCCCGGAGATGCCGCCGAGGAAGGCGGTCGGCACGAACACCGCGCACAGCACCAGCGCGATCGAGACCAGCGCGCCGCCGACCTCCTCCATGGTCTTGAGTGCGGCATCGCGCCGGCTCAAGCCGTGCTCGAGATGGCGTTCGACATTCTCGACCACGACGATGGCGTCGTCGACGACGATGCCGACCGCGAGCACGAGGCCGAACAGCGTGAGATTGTTGATGGAGAAGCCGAGCGCCGCCATCACCGCGAAGGTGCCGACCAGCGAGACCGGGATCGCGATGATCGGAATGATCGCGGGCCGCCATCCCTGCAGGAACACCAGCACCACGATGACCACCAGCAGCATGGCCTCGTAGATGGTCTTGATCAGCTCATGGACCGACTGCGCGATGAACTCGGTCGGGTTGTAGCCGATATTGTAGTCGAGGCCTTTCGGAAAGCTCTCCTTCAGCCTGGTCATGGTGTCGGAGATGTTCTTCGCGGTCGCGAGCGCGTTCGACCCCGGCCGCTGCGTCACCAGCATGGCGACCGCCGACTTGCGCAGCAGGAAGCTGTTGGTGGAATAGGCGAGCGCGCCGAGCTCGATGCGGGCGACGTCGCGCAGGCGTACCGTGCGGCCGTCGGAGCCGGCCTTGATCAGGATGTCCTCGAACTGCTTCTGGTCCTTCAGGCGTCCCGTGAAGGTGAGGTTCGGCTGGAAGGCACGGTCCGCGATCGGCGGTTCGGCGATCTGGCCGCCCGCGATCTGCACGTTCTGGGCCCGGATTGCGGCCAGCACCTCGGTCGAGGTCAGGCCGAGATTGGCGATGCGGTCAGGATCGAGCCACAGCCGCATCGAATAGTCGCGGGCGCCGAAGATCTGGATGTCGCCGACGCCGTCGATGCGCAAGAGCTGGTCGCGAACCTGCAGCAGCGCGTAGTTGGAGATGTAGAGCTGGTCGAAAGTGTCGTCCGGCGACAGCATGAACACGACCATCAGGATGTCGGGCGAGTTCTTGCGGGTGGTGACGCCGTTGCGCTGCACCTCCTCGGGCAGGCGCGGCTGCGCGATGGCGACACGGTTCTGCACCAACACCTGGGCCTTGTCGAGGTCGGTGCCGAGCTTGAAGGTGACGGTGATGGTGAGCTGGCCGTTCGAGGTCGCCTGGCTGTAGAGATACAGCATGTCTTCGACGCCGTTGATCTCCTGCTCGATGGGAGCTGCGACCGTGTCGGACACGGTCTGCGCGGAGGCGCCGGGATATTGCGTGGTGACCACAACGGTGGGCGGGACCACTTGCGGATATTCGGACACCGGCAGCGTGGTGTAGGCGAGCGCACCGACGATCAGCAGCACGATCGACAGCACCATCGCCAGGATGGGCTGATTGATGGAGAGACGGCCGAGATTCATGACTTGCCACCAGCCGGCGCGGTCTGCGGAGCAACCTTGGCGCCGACGCGGGCGCGCTGGATGCCGTTGACGATGACGCGATCGTCCGGCTTCAGGCCTTCGCGGATCACGCGCAGGCCGTCGTCGAGCGGCCCGAGCACCACGGGGCGGGCCTCGACCGTGTCGTCAGGCTTGACCACGAAAACGATCTTGCGGGACTGGTCGGTCGCAACGGCGACGTCGGGGATCAGCAGCGCCTCATAGGGCGCGCTGCCGATCAGGCGGACGCGGCCGAACTGGCCGGGCAGGATCGACAGATCGGTGTTCTTGATCACGGCGCGGCTGCGCAGCGTGCCGGTGGAGACGTCGAGGCGGTTGTCGAGGAAGTTGATGGTGCCTTCGCGCGAGGCCTTGGTCTCGCCGGCGAGCGTCACCTGCACCGGGTTCGCGGTGTCGCGCGAGCTCGGCCGCTTACCCTCGAACCAAAGCTTGCTGTATTTGATGAAGGTCGCCTCATCCATGTCGAAATAGACGTAGATCGGATCGAGCGTCACGATCGAGGTCAGCAGCGTCGAGGCGCCGTTGTCGCTGCCCTGCACGAGATTACCGGGGCTGACGAGATGGCGGCTGACGCGGCCGGTGAGCGGCGCGGTCACATGGGTGAACTCGATGTTGAGCCGCGCGGCCTTCAGCGCGCCTGCGGCCTGCACTTCCGCGGCGTGCGCGGCCTGCAGGGCCTGGCGGCGCTGGTCGACGACCTGCTCGGAGACGGCGCTGGTCTGAACCAGGTTCAGGCCGCGGTCGAGCTCGCGCTTGGCAAGCTCCACCTTGGCGCGGGCATCGGAGAGCTGGCCGTCCGCCTGCTCGGCCACCGCCTCGAACGGACGCGGGTCGATGACATAAAGCAGATCGCCCTGGCGCACGATGGCGCCGTCCTGGAATTCGACGGAGTTGACGAAGCCGCCGACGCGCGGGCGCACCTGCACCTCCTCGACCGCCTCGAAGCGTCCCGTGAACTCGTCCCAATCGGTGACAGTGCGCTTGACCGGCTGGGCGACCGTCACCGGCGCAGGCGGCGGCGCGGAGGCTTGCGAAGCCGGCTGGCCGCAACCTGCGAGCGCGAATGAAGCAGCGAGGAGGCCCGCTATCGCGTAATGCCGCAACTGAACGAAATCGTGCTTTTTGACATATGGCTCGCTTCCGTCCGGTCCGATCATCCCAAGTCCTCGCATCAAAAGCCGCGGAAAATGCAGGGTATTCGCCTGTTCGCGGGTCCTACAGGATGGGCGGCAATGATGAACTCTTCAAGACCCATGCACGCGCAATGCTTGGACAGACGCCCTGACCGGATGGCGGGTTGACAAGGGGTATAGCCGGCTTCGCACGCGATGATGAGTGGGCGAGACGTGCATGGACTTATTCGCGGGGTTCATGAATGACGGGGTCGTTGAGCGCCTCCATTTCCGTCATGCCCGGGCTTGTCCCGGGCACCCACGTTCTTGGTGCCACGGGACAAGACGTGATGGCCGGGACAAGCCCGGCCATGACGGTGCGGAAGCTTGAGACGAGGGAACGAAACGGCCAGCGTCTTCGCGCATGACGGGCGCGGCGGGCTCGGCTAGACTTCCCCTCACAAAAACAAAGACGAATTGTCCGGGGAGGACAGGCGTGCACCAGGGACGTGTCGTTTACGGCGCGATCGAGGAGGTCGTGTTCGGCCAGCCTGCGGCCGGCGCGATCGTGGCGCAGATGGACCGGCTGGGAACGCGCCGCGCCTTCCTGATGGTCTCGGGGACGCTGAACCGCCAGACCGACGAGATCACGAAAATCAGGGATGCGCTCGGCGCACGCTGCGCCGGCCTGTTCGACGCCATGCCGGCGCACACGCCGCGCGAAGCGGTGATTGCCGCCACCAATGCGGCGCGCGAGGCCGGCGCCGACCTGATCGTCACCGTCGGCGGCGGCTCGATCACCGACGGCGCCAAGGCGGTGCAGCTCTGCCTTGCCAACGGCATCGACACGATCGACGGCATCGACCGCATCCGCGTGCACAAGGGCGTCGCACCCGAGATGAAGGCGCCGGCCGTACGCCAGGTCAGCGTGCCGACCACGATCGCCGGCGGCGAGTTCAGTTCAATCGCGGGCGTGACCGACCGCAACACCAACGTGAAGCAGATGCTGCGGCATCCGCTGGCCGTGCCGCGCGCGACCATCCTCGATCCCGCCATGACCGTGCACACGCCGGAATGGCTGTTCCTCTCCACCGGCATCCGCGCCCTCGATCATTGCGTCGAGGCGATCTGCTCGCGCGAGACGCACCCTTACGCCGACGCGCAATCGGTCAAAGGACTTGCCATGCTCGCCGATGCGCTGCCGCGGGTGAAGGCCGATCCTTCCGATCTCGCCGCGCGGATGGACGCGCAGATCGGGACCTGGCTGTCGATGGGGGCGCTCGCCGCCGGCGTGCCGATGGGCGCCAGCCACGGCATCGGCTATGTGCTGGGGGCGGCCTTCGACGTGCCGCACGGCTACACCTCCTGCGTCATGCTGCCGGCCGTGATGCGCTGGAATGCGCGCGACAATGCCGAGCGGCAGATCATTGTCGCGGCCGCAATGGGCTTCCCCGGCCGTGACGCCGCCGACGTGCTCGATGCCTTCATCCGCTCGCTCGGCATGCCGCGCAGCCTCGCGGACGTGGGTGTCTCGCCGGAGCATTTCGATGTGATCGCCGAGCAGGCGATGCGCACGAACTGGATCCCGCGCAACCCGCGCAAGATCGAAAGCCCCGCCGATATCCGCGAAATCCTGTCTCTCGCCGCATGATCCAAGCCGGAGGATAGATGTACACTGGTCACCACGCGCGCCTGCGTCCGCTGCAGCCTGCCTTCATCATGGCCGCAACGGGCGAGACCGTCACCTATCGCGAGCTGGACGCGCGCAGCAATCGCCTCGCGCAGCTATTTCGCAGGCAGGGCCTGAAGCGGCTCGACCACTACTCGATCTTCATGGAGAACAATTCGCGCTATCTCGAGGCCTGCGGCGCAGGCGAGCGCTCCGGGCTGTACTACACCTGCATCAACTCGTTCCTGACGCCGGGCGAGCTCGCCTATCTCCTCGTCAACAGCCAGTCGAAGATCCTGATCACGTCGATGGCCAAGCTCGACATCGCGCGCGAGGCGATCAAGGCCTGTCCCGACATCAAGCTCTGCATCGTCGCCGACGGTCCCGGCGAGAGCGATCGCATCGTCGGCCTTGCCGAGGTGACAGCCGACTTGCCGGCGACGCCGATCGCGGATGAATGGCTCGGCACGGCCATGCTTTATTCGTCGGGCACGACGGGGCGGCCGAAGGGCATCCTGCGGCCACTGCCGGAGGAGCCGCCGAAGCACAATCTGCCGCTGTTCGATTTCCTCACCAAGCTCTGGCGCTACCGCGAGGGCATGGTCTACCTGTCGCCGGCCCCGCTCTATCATTCGGCGCCGCAGGCGGCCGTGAACCTCACGATCCGCATGGGCGGCACCGTGATCATCATGGAGAGCTTCGACCCCGAGTGCTATCTCCAGCTCGTCCAGCAATGGGGCATCACCCACACCCAGCTGGTGCCGACGATGTTCTCGCGGATGCTGAAGCTGCCGGAGGAGGTGCGACGCCGCTACGATTTGTCGTCGCTGGAGATCGCGATCCACGCCGCCGCGCCCTGCCCGGCGCTCGTCAAGGAGGACATCATCAAATGGTGGGGACCGATCATCCACGAATATTACGGGGCGACCGAAGGCCTCGGCTTTACCGCCTGCAACAGCGAGGAATGGCTTAGTCACCGCGGCACGGTCGGCAAGGTGCTGCTCGGCGACCTCCACATTCTCGACGAGAACATGCAGCCGTGCCCGACCGGCACGCCCGGACAAGTCTGGTTCAAGACCGGATCGCCGTTCGAATATTTCGACGACCCCGAGAAGACCAGGGAGGCGCGCTCGGCCGACGGCAGCATGAGCACGGTCGGCGATGTCGGCTATGTCGACGACGACCGTTTCCTCTACCTCACCGACCGCGCCACCTTCATGATCATCTCCGGTGGCGTGAACATCTATCCGCAGGAATGCGAGAATCTGCTGATCACACATCCGAAGGTCGCCGACGCCGCGGTGTTCGGCGTGCCCAATCCCGATCTCGGCGAGGAAGTGAAGGCGGTGGTGCAGCCGATGCCGGGCGTGCTGCCCGGCGAGGCGCTCGCCGAGGAGCTGATCGCGTTCTGCGGGCAACATCTGTCGCGACAGAAGGTGCCGCGCTCGGTTGACTTCGAGAAGGAATTGCCGCGGCTGCCGACCGGCAAGCTGTACAAGCGGCTGCTGCGCGACCGGTATTGGGGGAACAAGACGTCGCGGATCGTGTGAGGGCTTGTTCCGTCGGGTGGTTGACGCAAGCTGCGCGCCGCAACACTCCATGCCGTCCCGGCCTAGTGCGCAATCGCGCACGGGGGCCGGGACCCATACCGCGTGACCTATCGATTGTAAGCGGTCGCCGTACCGGACGACTTTCTTTGCCAAACTCCTCCCCGGGGTTATGGGTCCCGGCCTTCGAGGGACAACGGCGGAGTTTTTGGATGCGACTGCGCATTACACACCACAGGAACCGCCTTCGCACCTGCACTCTCACATTATGAAAATGTGAAAGGCCTGCGGCCTTCCGTCATCCGAATTGCGGAGAGTGCCGCCGCGCTTGCGGGTTGCCTCGCCGTGCTTGCCTCGGCTATCGTCCTGACAAACAGGCCACAAAGGCCGATTGTCCAGGGAGGACGAGGATGCGGAGCGTGCGGGCGCTCGCCGCGACGGCGGCGCTATCTTTGCTGGCGTTTTCGACCATTGCATTCGCCGGCGAGCCCAAGCAGGGCGGTATTCTGCGGATGTACCATCGCGACAGCCCCGGCAATGCCTCGATCCACGAGGGCGCGACCTACTCGCTCAATGTTCCCTTCATGCCTGTCTTCAACAACCTCGTCATCTACAAGCAGGACGAGGCGCAGAACAGGATGGACAACATCATGCCCGAGCTCGCCGAGAGCTGGGCCTGGGTGAACGACAACAAGACCCTGACCTTCAAGCTGCGCCAGGGCGTGAAATGGCATGACGGCAAGCCGTTCACGTCGGCGGACGTCAAATGCACGTTCGACATGCTGATGGGCAAGTCGCAGCAGAAGTTCCGGCAGAACCCGCGCAAGACCTGGTACGAGCAGGTCAATGATATCTCCACCAACGGCGATCTCGAGGTCTCGTTCAACCTGAAGCGGCCGCAGCCCTCGCTGCTGGCGCTGCTGGCCTCCGGCTATACGCCGGTCTATCCCTGCCACGTCTCGCCCGGCGACATGCGCACGCATCCGATCGGCACCGGTCCGTTCAAGTTCGTCGAGTTCAAGGCCAATGAATCGATCAAGCTGACGCGGAACACGGATTACTGGCGCAAGGGCCGTCCCTATCTCGACGGCATCGAGTTCACCATCATTCCGAACCGCTCGACCGCGATCCTCGCCTTCGTCGCCGGCAAGTTCGACATGACCTTCCCGACCGAGGTGAGCATTCCGCTGCTGAAGGACGTGAAGTCGCAGGCGCCGAACGCGGTCTGCGTGGTCGAGCCCAACAACGTCGCCACCAACATCATCGTCAATTCGAGCGCCCCGCCCTTCGACAACATCGATATCCGCCGCGCCATGGCGCTGACGCTCGACCGCAAGGCCTTCATCTCGATCATGTTCGAGGGCCAGGGCGACGTCGGCGGCACCATGCTGCCGCCGCCGAACGGCCTGTGGGGCATGCCGAAGGAGATGCTCGAGACCATTCCGGGCTACGGCCCCGACGTGAAAGCCAACCGCGAGGAAGCCAAGAAGCTGATGCAAAAGGCCGGCTACGGCCCGGACAAGCATCTCGCCGTCAAGGTCTCGACCCGCAACATCCCGGTCTACCGCGATCCCGCGGTGATCCTGATCGACCAGCTCAAGAGCATCTATATCGACGGCGAGCTCGACGTGGTCGAGACTGCGAACTGGTTCCCGAAGATCGCGCGCAAGGACTACATGCTCGGGCTCAACCTGACCGGCAACGCCGTCGACGATCCCGACCAGTCCTTCTACGAGAATTATTCCTGCGGGTCGGAGCGCAACTACACCAACTACTGCAACAAGGAGATCGAGAAGCTATTCGACGTGCAGTCGCAGGAGACCGACATCGCCAAACGCAAGAAACTGGTGTGGGACATCGACAAGAAGTTGCAGGAGGACGTCGCACGCCCGATCATCTTCCACGCGCGCACCGGCTCCTGCTGGCAGCCCTACGTCAAGGGCGTGACGATCATGTCGAACAGCTCGTATAATGGCTATCGCTACGAGGACGTCTGGATGGACAAGTAGCGCAGGCTGACGGGTTCGGCAGGAGGCGAAGGATGTTTGCCTATCTGGTGCGACGCCTGTTCCTGATGCTCGTGACCCTGTTCGGGATCTCGATCGTCATCTTCTTCCTGCTGCGCATCGTGCCCGGCAACATCGTCGACATCCTGTTCGCCGCCGCCGGCTATGTCGATCCCGCCGACAAGGCCAATCTGGAGAAAGAGCTCGGCATCGACCAGCCGCTGATCGTGCAATATTGGCACTGGATCAGCGGCTTTCTGCGCGGCGATTTCGGCTACTCCTACGTCTCGGAGAAGCCGGCGCTGCAGGAGATCCTGCCGCGGATCCCGATCACGGCGCGGCTCGCAGGCCTGGCGCTGCTGTTCTCGGCCTCCATCGGCATTCCCCTGGGCGTCATCAGCGCCGTCAAGCAGGGTACAAAGCTCGACTACGCGCTGCGCGTGGTCAGCCTCAGCGGCTTGTCGCTGCCCTCGTTCTGGCTCGGCCTGCTCATCCTCACCGCGGCGGTGGCGATGTTCGGCCAGATCCCGATCTTCAATCCGAACCCGCAGACCTGGCTGGAGGCGTTCACCACCTACGCCGTCCCGGCCGCCGCCGTCGGTTTCCGCAGCGCCGCGCTGACCATGCGCATCACGCGATCATCGATGCTGGAAGTGCTGCGGCAGGACTATATCCGCACGGCGCGCGCCAAGGGCGCCTCCGACGCTGCCGTGAATTATCACCACGCGCTGAAGAACGCGATCCTGCCCGTCATCACCGTGATCGGCATCGAGGCGGCGTTCCTGATCGGCGGCCTGATCGTCACCGAGACCGTATTCAACATTCCCGGCGTCGCGCGCTTCCTGGTCGAGGCGATCCGCTGGCGCGACTATCCGATCGTGCAGAACCTCGTGATGTTCATTGCCGTCGTGGTGGTGTTCGCGAACTTCACCGTCGACATGCTCTACGCGGTGTTCGATCCGCGCATCAGATACACCGATTAGGAGAGCTGTTTGGCCGCGATCGACTTCGATGTTGAACTGAGACGCGCCGGGGCGCATGCGACTGGCGGGTGGCGGCGCGTGCTGTTCATGGCGCAGCGGCACGTGCTGGGCGCGGCCGGACTCATCATCATGACGGTGTTCGTGCTCACCGCGATCTTTGCCGACTTCATTGCGCGCTACGATCCGCTCACGGTCGATTCCGCCCGCGCGCTGGCCCGGCCGAGCTGGGCACACTGGATGGGGACGGACTCGTTCGGCCGCGACGTGTTCAGCCGCATCATCCACGGCGCGCGCATCTCGCTCGCGGTCGGGATCGGATCGACCGCGCTCGGCGGCACCATCGGCGTCATCGTCGGTTTGACCTCCGGCTATCTCTCCGGCTGGGTCGACCTCGTGTTTCAGCGCGTCTCCGATGTGCTGCAGGCACTGCCGCTGCTGGTGCTGGCCCTGATCATGACGGCCGCGCTCGGACCGTCGCTGCCGAACGTCATCATCGCCATCGCCATTCCGCTGATCCCGACCGTGTCGCGCGTCATCCGCGCCAACACGCTGGCGCTGCGCGAGCAGCCCTTCGTCGAGGCCGCCAAATCGATCGGCATGAGCGAGGTCCGCATCGCGCTCCGCCACGTGCTGCCGAACACGCTGGCGCCGCTGATCGTACTCGCCACCGCGCAGCTCGGCTCGACCATACTCACCGAAGCCTCGCTCTCCTTCCTCGGCCTCGGCATTCCCGAGCCTTACCCGTCATGGGGCCGCATGCTCTCCGAATCCGCCGCCGAGTATGTCCGCACCGCGCCGTGGCTGGTGATCTTCCCGGGCATCGCGATCAGCCTCGCCGTGTTCGGCGCGAACCTGTTCGGCGACGCCCTGCGCGACATCCTCGATCCCCGGCAGCGCGGCTGATGGCGAACAAATCCGATCTCGTGCTCGACGTGAAGAACCTGAAGACGGTGTTCTTCACCAATTCCGGCCTGTTCAAGGCCGTGGACGACCTGTCCTTCACCGTGAAGCGCGGCGAGACGCTGGCGATCGTCGGCGAATCCGGTTGCGGCAAGAGCGTCACCGCGCTGTCGCTGATGCGGCTCGTGCCCGATCCGCCCGGCCGCATCGTCGGCGGCTCCGTCACGCTCGAAGGCACCGACCTGCTGGCGCTGGACGAAGCGCAGATGCGCGCAGTCAGGGGCAACCGCATCTCCATGATCTTCCAGGAACCGATGACCTCGCTCAATCCGGTGATCCGGATCGGCGACCAGATCGTCGAGGCGGTGCGGCTGCATCGCAACCTGTCGCGGAAGGAGGCCGGTGAGATCGCGGTCGAGATGCTGCGCCTGGTGCGCATTCCCGAACCGGCGCGGCGTGCGCGCGAGTATCCGCACCAGCTCTCCGGCGGCATGCGCCAGCGCGCGATGATCGCGATGGCGCTGGCCTGCCGGCCGGCGCTGCTGATCGCGGACGAGCCGACCACCGCACTCGATGTCACCATCCAGGCGCAGATCCTGGCGCTGATCCTCGACCTGCAGAGGGAGCTCGGCACCGGCCTCGTGCTGATCACGCACGATCTCGGCGTCGTCGCGCAGACCGCGCAGCGCGTGATCGTGATGTATGCGGGGCGGAAGGTCGAGGAAGCCGGCGTCGAGGCGCTGTTCGCCGCGCCAAAGCATCCTTATACGCGCGGATTGATGGCCTCGATCCCGGCGGTGCCGGCCTCCGGCGCTCCCGCGCAGGCGCGGCTGAACGAAATTCCCGGCACCGTGCCCTCGCTGGTGCGGCTGCCGCAAGGCTGCGCCTTCGCACCGCGCTGCAAGCTCGCGGTGAAACGCTGCGAGGCCGAATATCCGCCGCTGGCGGATTGGGGCGGCGGCCATCTCGCAGCCTGCTGGCGCGCGGAAGAAGTGGCGGAGGTGGCATGACCGAGGCGCTGCTCGAGGTCACCGACCTCACGAAACACTATCCGGTGCGCGCCGGCGTGCTGCGCCGGCAGGTCGGCACCGTGCATGCGGTGGATGGCGTCTCGTTCTCGCTCGGCACCGGCGAGACGCTCGGGCTCGTCGGCGAATCCGGCTGCGGCAAGTCGACGGTGGCACGCAGCGTGCTGCGGCTGGTCGAGCCGACCTCGGGCCAGATCCGGCTCGAGGGCGAGGACATCACGCATCTGTCCAAGACCGCGCTGCGCCCGCACCGCCGCTCGATGCAGATCGTATTCCAGGATCCCTTTGCCTCGCTCAATCCGCGCATGACCGCGGGCGACATCGTCGGCGAACCGCTGGCCGTGCACGGGCTCGCGAGCGGCAAGGAGCTGGAGGCGCGGGTCGCAAGACTGTTCGAGCAAGTGGGCCTGCGGCCGGACCAGATGCAGAATTTCCCGCACCAGTTTTCTGGCGGCCAGCGCCAGCGCATCTGCATCGCCCGCGCGCTCGCGCTGGAGCCGCGCCTGATCGTCTGCGACGAGCCGGTGTCCGCGCTCGACGTCTCGATCCAGGCGCAGGTGATCAACCTGCTGATCGACCTGCAGCGCCAGCACGGCTTCTCCTATCTCTTCATCGCGCACGACCTCGCCGTGGTCGCACATATCAGCCATCGCGTGGCCGTGATGTATCTCGGCCGCATCGTCGAGATCGCCGACAAGGACGAGCTGTTCCGCAACCCCAGGCATCCCTACACGCAGGCGCTGCTCGCCTCGGTGCCGGTCGCCAATCCGCTCGCAAAGAAGCTGGTGCCGCTGGTCGATGGCGATGTGCCGAGCCCGGTCAATCCGCCGTCCGGCTGCGCGTTTCACACCCGCTGCCGGTTCGCGATGGAGCGCTGCAGGACGGAGCGCCCCGCGCTGCTGGATGCCGGCGACGGGCACCAGGTGGCGTGCCTGCTGAATGAGGGGACGGGGCGAAACAACGCGGTTGCGTAGGGCTCGTAGGTGGGCAAAGCGACTTGTCCGCCGTAGCTCGAAGAGCGAAGGCGGAAGCGCGCCCACCATTCCAAACTGCGATCACCACACGATGGTGGGCACGGCGCTATGCGCCTTTGCCCACCCTACGATCACGGAGCGTGCTAATCACCGGCCACGCAGCCAGCGCGGCGGCGAGATGCTTGAGCGTATGACCCGAGACAAGATGCCCCGTCGCTTCGAACACGGTCGCATCGCCGAGCTCGAAGAGCTTGGCCAGCACATAGAAGAAGATCACGCCGCCGAGCGGCACGCCAAGCGCACCGGGGCGAGGTCGTGTCAACGCCAGTCCCACCGCGAGCGCCATGCCGCCGAACTGCACGACGGCCCATGGCGTGATGTTGTCGCGCGCCACCCAGGCCGCGAGCGGACCCGCAACCATCATCAGCAGCACCAGCACCCGGCCGGCGCGCATGCTGACGCGCTCGCTGGCTGCGATGCCGAGAAGGCCCGCGAATGCCACCGCCATGCCGAGGCGATCTGCCACGAGGCGCTGCGGCACGTCGGGAGCGAGATGATAGAAAGTCGAGCCCACGCAAGTGAGGATCAGCCCCACGAAGAGCCAGCCTGTGCCCGCGGGCGCATCGGGACGGGCGCGCAGCAGCACCAGGCCCCAGACACCCAGCGCGAGGAAGGCGAGGTTGCTCAGCACATCGCCGGCATTGGGCAAGCCGAACCAGCTGCGACTGTCGACGTAATGCGGGATCGGCCAGGCGGAGGCAGACAGAGCCGGCGCGAAGATTGCCGCCAGCACCAGGAGGAGGACAGCGGCGCTCAGGTATGTTTCGCCGACCTGTGCTCCGGCGAGGGGAAGCCGGGACGGCAGGAAGCGGGACGTAGCATTGGTCTCTGGAGGGGAATCAGTTGCGCGCTGCATGCGGGCCTCCCGACAAAATGAACAATGTTCAATATAGTTCAAGATTGAACGTTGTTCAACGGTCACCCTGCGAGGCCATTATGCGCCGAAACTTCATTGAAATCATTGAAATTCTCGCCGAACGGCAGGTTCCGTAGGGGGCCAAAGCGAAGCGTGTCCACCACCCCGGGTACGCTTGACCTCCCTGGGCAGGGCGCTTCGCGCCTTTGCCCACCCTACGGTACCGCCTTAGCCGGCTCCGATCTCCGCGACGATCCTGCCCGTCGTGACCTGCTCGCCCTCGGCGACGTCGATCGCGGCGACGATGCCGTCGATGCCGGCCTTGTGGACGTGCTCCATCTTCATCGCTTCGAGCGTCATCACCGGCTGGCCGATGGTGACGCGATCGCCCGGCTTGACCAGGACGGCGACGATGCGACCGTTCATGGCGGCGCGGACCTTGCCGTCGCCGCCGTTGCTCGCAGCGGTCTTCGGTGCTGCGAGGGTGAGATCGGTGACCGCGGCGGGGATGCCGCGGTGCTGCACGTACAGCCGATCGCCATCGCGCAGGAATTTTGCGCTGTCCATCACGCCATCATGGCGGAAGCGGATCGCGTCAGCGTCAAGCTGATCGATCTCGAACTTGTCCTGACGGCCATCGGCAGCGACGGTGTAGCTGCCATCGCGCTCGCGCGTGACTTCGAGTTCGTGCGTGTGGCCGGCGATCTCGATCTTCGCAGGCAACGGAAAGGTGGCGGCGAGACTGCGCCCGCCCTGCCAGGACGGCGCGCGCGGGTTGGTGACGTAGAGCAGCAGGCCCGCCAGCGCCGTGTCGAATGCGGCATCCGCGCGCGGCGCCAGCAGCTCGTCGCGATGCGCGCCAATGAAGGCGGTCGTCACCTCGCCCCCGGCAAAGCCCGGATGGCGCAGGCAGGACATCAGGAAGGCCTGGTTGGTCGTCACGCCGAACGCGGTGAGCTGCTCGAGGCCGACGATCAGCCGTCCCCTCGCCTCCTCGCGCGTGGCGCCGTGGCTGATCACCTTGGCGATCATGGAATCGTAGAACGGCGGGATCTCCGAACCCGGTTGCAGCGCATGCTCGACGCGGATGCCGTCAGGCACCTGCCAGCGCGTCATGCGGCCGGACTGCGGCATGAAGTCCTGTGCGGCATCTTCCGAGCACAGCCGCACCTCGATCGCGTGACCCGAGAACTTGATGTCCTGCTGCTTCACCGGCAATGGCTCGGCGCGCGCGACGCGGAGCTGCAGCTCGACAAGATCGAGCCCGGTGATCGCCTCGGTGACGGGATGCTCGACCTGGAGACGCGTGTTCATCTCCATGAAGTAGAACTCGCCGCTGGCATCGAGCAGGAATTCCAGCGTGCCGGCGCCCTCGTAGCGCAGTGCCTTCACCGCGGATACCGCGACCTCGCCCATCTTCGCGCGCAGCTCCGGCGTGACCGCGGGCGACGGCGCCTCCTCGATCAGCTTCTGGTGCCGCCGCTGCACCGAGCAGTCGCGCTCGCCGAGATGGATGGCGTTGCCGTGGCTGTCGCCGAACACCTGGATCTCGATATGGCGCGGATTCTGGATGGCGCGCTCGAGGATGACGGTGGCATCGCCGAACGCCGCCTTGGCCTCCGATCGAGCGCTGCGCAGCGCATCGGGGAACGAGGCGGCGTCGGCAACCAGCCGCATGCCGCGGCCACCGCCGCCGGCGACCGCCTTGATCATCACAGGGAAGCCGATCTTCCTGGCTTCCGCGAGCATGATTTCGTCGCCCTGATCGGCGCCTTGATAGCCGGGCACGACGGGCACGCCGGCCTTCTTCATGATCTCCTTGGCGCCGGCCTTGTTGCCCATCGCCTCGATCGCCTGCGGCGACGGGCCGATGAAGACGAGCCCGGCATCCCTGCAGGCTTGCGCAAAATCTTCGTTCTCGGCGAGGAAGCCATAGCCGGGGTGAACGGCATCCGCGCCGCTCGCCTTGGCCGCGGCAATGATTGAGGGGATGTTGAGATAGGATTGCGCCGGCAGCGCTTCGCCGATGCGCACGGCCTGATCGGCCTGACGCACGTGGAGCGCATCGCGATCGGCGTCCGAATAGACTGCGACGACGCCGAGGCCCAGCTGCCGCGCGCTGCGCATCACGCGCAGTGCGATCTCGCCGCGATTGGCGACCAGGATCTTGAAGAAAGGGCGGTGATGCACTGATCCGTTCCTCATGGGCGGGCCACCGAGAATTGCATGCGCTGAGGCGTGCGCGTGTCACCCTCGCGGCAGATCGCGAGCACTTCGGACAGGACCGCGCGGGTGTCGCGCGGATCGATCACGCCGTCGTCGAGCACGCGGGCGCTGGTCGAGAACACGTCCATCTGACCGTCGAACACGCCGACGATCTGCGCCTTCATGGCATCGAGCTTCTCTTTCTCGACCGGCTTGCCGCGGCGCGCGGCGGCGGCTTCCGTCACGATCGCCATGGTCTCGGCCGCCTGCTCGCCGCCCATCACCGCGGTCTTGGCGTTGGGCCAGGAGAAGCAGAAGCGCGGATGGAAGCCGCGTCCGCACATGCCGTAATTGCCGGCACCGAAGGAGGCGCCGCAATAGATCGTGATCTGCGGCACCGTCGCGGAGGTCACCGCCTGGATCATCTTGGAGCCGTGCTTGATCATGCCGGCTTCCTCATAAGCCTTGCCGACCATGTAGCCGGTGGTGTTGTTGAGGTAGAGGATCGGCGTGCGGGTCTGGCAGCAGGCCTGGATGAAGTGCGTCGCCTTGTTGGCGCCGGCGGGATCGAGCGGGCCATTGTTGGTGATGATGCCGATGGCCTGCCCCTCGATGCGGGCATGGCCGCAGACGGTGGCCGGGCCGTAGTTGGGCGCCATCTCGGTGAAGTCGGAATCGTCGATGATGCGCGCGATCACCTGCTTCATGTCGACCGGGCGCTTGTGGTCCATCGGCATGATGCCGAGCAGTTCGTCCTGGTCGTAGCGCGGCGGCTTGAACTCGGGAGCCACCTTGTTCGGCCGTTCCCACTCCAGCGCGGCCATGATCTCGCGGGCGATGCGCAGTGCGTCGCGGTCGTCCTCGGCAAGGTAGTCACCGAGGCCGGAGACCTGGGTGTGCATCTCGGCGCCGCCGAGCTCTTCTTCGGTCGCGATCTCGCCGGTCGCGGCCTTCAGCAGCGGCGGCCCTGCGAGGAACGCGCGGGTGCGGCCGCGCACCATGACGATGTAGTCGGAGAGGCCCGTTTGATACGCGCCGCCCGCGGTCGAGGAGCCATGCGTGACGGTGACGACGGGCAGGCCTGCCGCCGAGAGCCGCGCGAGGTTGCGGAAGATGTTGCCTCCGCGGACGAAATCCTCGACGCGGTAGCGCAGCAGATTGGCGCCGGCGCTTTCGACGAGCTGCACATAAGGCAGCTTGTTCTCCAGCGCGAGCTCCTGCACGCGCAGCGTCTTGTCGAGGCCATAGGGCTGCAGTGCGCCGGCATCGATGCCGGCGTCGTTGGCGCTGACCATGCAGCGGATGCCCGAGACGAAGCCGATGCCGGCGATGACGCCACCACCGGGCACACTCTTGTTCGCGTCCGGCACGTCGAACATGTAGCCGGCAAGCGTCGACAGCTCAATGAAGGGCGCACCGGGATCGAGCACCAGCGCGACGCGCTCGCGCGGCAGCAGCTGGCCGCGCTTATGGAAACGATCCTTCGCGGCAGCGGACGCCGCGCGCGTGCGCTCTTCCAGCGCACGCATGCGGTCGATCAGACCGAGCATGCCGTCACGGTTGGCGTGATAGGCCGCGCTGCCGGGGGAAATGGTGTTTTCAAGAATGGACACGTTCAACTTGCTCCGTCGTTCCGGGGCGATGCGCAGCATCGAACCCGGAACCTCGAGATTCCGGGTTCACGCTTCGCGTGCCCCGGAATGACAGGATTTGAGTTACCGATTCGTCCCAAAGATCTTCCGTGCCTCGGCCGGTGACGCGACCTCGCGGCCGGCGCGCCTTGCACAGGCGGCGATGGCTTCGATCAGCTGGCCGTTCGACGTCACCTTCGTGCCGTCGGCGAGATAGAAAGTGTCCTCGAGGCCGGTGCGCAAATGGCCGCCGAGCTCGGCGCAGCGCTGATGCAGCGGCCAGATTTCTTCGCGGCCGATGGCGGTGACCTGAAACTTCGCTTCGGGCCGCTTCAGCTTGATCAGGATCGGCAGCAGCTCGGGGTCCGACGGCATGCCGGACGCAACGCCCATGACAAAATTGTATTCGAGCGGGCCTTTATACATGCCGACCTGGTGATACATGCCGACGCAGCGCACGATGCCGACGTCGAAGCATTCGAACTCGGGGATGGTACCGACCGCGTTCATGACGTCGAGATAGTCCTTCACCTTCTCGACCGCGTTATCGAACATCATCGGCGGCCAGGCCCAGGTGTTGTCGGCCTTCACCTTCAAATAGTTCAGCGAGCCGGCGTTGCAGGCGGCGATCTCCGGCTTCGTTTCCCGGATGCAGTCGAGTGCGCCGGAGTAATTCGGCCCTGACACGCCGGAGGTGTGGTTGATGATCACGCCCGGGCAGGCCTCGCGGATCGCCTGCTGGATCTCCTTGCTGACCGCGACCTCCCAGGACGGCAGGTGTCCCTTGCCCGGCGCCTGCTGGCGCAGGTGGATGTGCATGACGGACGCACCGGCATCGAACGCAGCCTTGGCCTCGCGCGCCATCTGCTCGGGCGTCACGGGCACGTTGTGCTGCTTCGGATCGGTGAGCACGCCGTTCAGCGCGCAGGTGATGACGGCCTTGTCGCTCATGCCAAAAATATCTCGCACGTTGAGAATTCAACGTGGGCGATCATGTGATGCGGGGCATGCGGCTTCTTGCGCGGAGAAGCTGAGACAGGGCGCGCTTTCGTAGGGTGGGCAAAGCGAAACGTGCCCACCGCCTTTGCCAATTGCCGAGAGGTGGTGGACACGGCGCAAGAGCGCCTTTGCCCACCCTACGAGAGCGGTGCTAGCCCGCCTCCGCCAACTCCCGCACCGTCTCGGTGCTGCGATAGATCGCAAGGTCGCGCGAGCCGACGAAGATCGCGCGCGGCTTCAATCCGTAGAAGCGGCGGATCGAATGGCTGAAATGGGTGCTATCGGGATAGCCGATGTCCTGCGCGAGATGGGCGAGGTTGAGGTCCTGGTTGGCGAAGTGCAGCAAATGCCGCGCGCGCTTCCAGGCGCGGAAGGAGCGGAACGAGATGCCGGTCTCTTCCTTGAACAAATGCAGGAAGCGCGAGGCGGAGAGGCCCGCTTCGGCCGCGCATGTATCCGCCGTCACCGGCTCGCCGGAGAAGCGCTCGATGCGAGCGACCGCGCGCGTCACGCGCGGGTCGAGCACGCGGCGCGGCAGAGCCTCGCCGAAGCACATCTCGTCGAATTCGGCGGTGGTGATGTCGCCGTAGCGGCGCTGGCGCAGCAATGCGTAAGCGGCCAGGATCTTGCGGGCATAGGCCGCGCGGTCCGGTCCCATCAGTCGCTCGGCCAGGGCTTCGAGCACGCCATCCGGCATGCTCTCCGGCTCGAGCGTCACGCTGATGGCGGTGCGATAGTCGCTGGCAATGGAATGCCGCTGGTTCGGCAGGGTGACGAACAGCTCGCCGGAGGCGAGAGCGTCATCGATGGTCAGGTGCAGATTGCCCTTCACCGCCACGTAGACATGGCAGCAGCCCGGGGTCCGCTTGCGGGGGCGGCCGAGCAGGCCGGCATAGAACACCCGCTCCGGCGTGATCAGCATCAGATGGTCGGATTCGCGACCGTTATATTCCATTGGGCTCCTCCTCGCGCGGCTCTCTGGCCGCTGCGGACGGAGGTCACCTTAGCGGAAATTTGGGCGCTGTCACGACGGGATAGCGCTGTCATGGACGCGCGAAAGGTTACCATTCCGGGACTGTTGGGAGACGCGCCCGGAACTCTCGTTCACTGTCGTCCCGGCGAAGGCCGGGACCCATAACCACCGCACACAGTTTGGCGAAGGCACGTCGTTCGGTACAACGACCATCCGCAATCGAGAAATTCCGCGGTATGGGTCCCGGCCCCCGTGCGCACTTGCGCGCTAGGCCGGGACGACCACTACGCCCTCACGCGCGGCGCAACATTCTGCTCCTGGCCGGCCTTTTGCTCCGCAGCAACGGCGCGCTTGAAGCCGTCGCGTTGCTGCAGTCGCGCCCAATAGGCTGCGACATTTGGCCCAAAATCCTTGGCGAGCCCGATATTGTCGGCGAGGCGAAGCGCGTAACCGATGACAATGTCAGCGGCGGTGAAGCGGCCCGCGCACAAGGTTTCGGCATTCGCGGTTGCTGCCTCGACAGCGCGCAGCCGGCCCAGGAACCATTTTGCATAGTCGGTGGCGACTTGCGGATTGCGCCGCTCTTCCGGCTCGAGCTGGGTGTATCTGAGCACCAGCGTCTGCGGGAAGGTTAACGTGGCATCGCTGAAATACATCCAGTTCAGGAACGCGCCATAGGCGGGATCGGCGACATCAACCATCAGCGGCGTCGGGGCGTATCTGGTACCGAGATAATGACAGATGCCGGAGGACTCCGTCATCTTCGTCTCGCCGTCGACCATGAAGGGGATCGTGCCGAGCGGATTGAGCGCAAGGTATTCCTTGGCGAAGACGCGCGGCGGGAACGGCAGCATCTTCAGCTCATACGGCAGCCCCATCTCCTCCAGCATCCAGAGCGGACGGAACGAGCGCGCGGCGTCGCAGTGATAGAGCGTGATCATCAAGCGTTCCCCTTACCACTGCCGGTCAGCGTGCCCATCATCTTGCACAAAACCATCAGCATGACTTCGTCGGCGCCGCCGCCGATCGAGGTCAGGCGGCTGTCGCGATAGGCGCGGCTGACCGGCGTCTCGTTGGTAAAGCCCATTCCGCCCCAGAATTGCAAGCAGGCGTCGGTGAGCTCGCGGCCGAGCCGGCCGGCTTTCAGCTTGGCCATCGTCGCAAGCCGCGTCACGTCCTCGCCGGCGACGAGCTGCTCGGCCGCGCGATAGATCAGCGCGCGCAGCAACTCGACCTCGGTCTGCATCTCCGCCAGCTTGAAGTGGACGACCTGATTGTCGAGGATCGACTTCCCGAAGGCCTTGCGATCGCGCGTGTACGCGATGGTCTGGTCGATGATGTATTCGTGCGCCTTGAGGCAGGCCGCCGCGCCCCAGAGCCGCTCCTCCTGGAACTGGATCATCTGGTAGGTAAAGCCCTTGCCCTCCTCGCCGATCCGGTTGCGCTTGGGCACGCGGACATTGTCGAAGAAGATCTGCGCGGTGTCCGAGGAGCGCATGCCCATCTTGTCGAGCTTGCGCGCGACCTGAACGCCCTTGCTCTTCATGGGCACGCAGATCAGCGACTTGTTGCGGTGAACGGGCCCATCGCCGGTGTTGGCGAGCAGGCAGATCCAGTCGGCCTGCGTGCCGTTGGTGATCCACATCTTGCCGCCGTTGATGACGTAATCGTCGCCGTCGGAGCGCGCGTTGGTCTTGATCGAGGCCACGTCCGATCCCGCGCCCGGCTCGGAGACGCCGATGCAGGCCACAAAGTCGCCGGAGATCGAAGGCGCCAGGAATTCGCGGCGCACCTCGTCCGAGCCGAAGCGCGCCAGCGCCGGCGTTGCCATGTCGGTCTGCACGCCGATCGCCATCGGCACGCCGCCGCAGGTGATGGCGCCGAGCTCTTCCGCCATCATCAGCGCGTAAGAATAGTCGAGGCCCGAGCCTCCGAACTCGACCGGCTTGTTCAATCCGAGGAATCCGAGGCTGCCCATCTTCTTGAACAGCGCATGCGCCGGGAAGATGTCGGCTTTCTCCCATTCATCGACATGAGGGTTGATCTCGTTGGCGATGAATTTTTGCAAGCTACGGCGGATGTCGTCATGGTCGGCGGTGAATAGCATTTTGTCAGCTCAGCCCTCGGTATCTCTGATGTGCTCGTCATGGCCGGGCTTGTCCCGGCCATCCACGGCTTGGTCACCCGGCAGAAAGAACGTGGATGCCCGGGACAGCCCCGGGCATGACGGAGAACGCGGCTACAACCCCATCTGCCGGCTGGCCAGATCCTTCATGATCTCCTCGGTGCCGCCGCCGATGGCGTTGACCTTGACCTCGCGGTAGATGCGCTCGGCCTTGATGCCGCGCATGAAGCCGGCACCGCCGAAGATCTGCACGGCTTCCGAGGCGCAGAACGCCATGGTCTGGGTCGCCTGGTTCTTCATCATGCAGATCTCCGCGACCGGGCTCTCGCCCTGCTCCAGCCGCCAGGCCAGCATCTCCAGCATCGCTTGGCTGGCTGCCACTTTCTGCGCCATGTCCACGATCTTGTGGCGGATGACCTGATGCTGGGCGAGCGGCTTGCCGAAGGTCTTGCGCTCCTTGGCATAGGCAATCGCCTCGTCGAGGCAGACGCGCGCGAAGCCGGTGCAGCCCGCAGCCATGCCCATGCGCTCGCTGTTGAAATTCCGCATGATGATCTTGAAGCCCTGCCCCTCCTCGCCGATCAGGTTCTCGGCCGGCACGCGGCAGTCGTCGAAATGCAGCGTCGCGGTGTCGGAGGCCCACCAGCCCATTTTCTTCAGTTTTGTCCTGGACAGGCCGGGCGTGTCGCCCTCGATCAGGAGCAGGCTGACGCCGCCGGCGCCTTCGCCGCCCGTGCGCACGGCAACGGTCAGATAGTCCGCGCGCATGCCCGAGGTGATGAAGGTCTTTTCGCCGCTCACGACGTAGTGATCGCCGTCGCGTCGGGCGCGGGTACGCAGGTTCGCAACATCGGAGCCGCCGCCCGGCTCGGTGATCGCGAGCGCGGAAATCTTCTCGCCGGCCAGCACCTGCGGCAACACGCGCGCCTTGACTTCAGGGCGCGCCGCCCGCGCGATCGGCGGCGAGCCGATAGTGTGGCTCATCAGGCTGGCGCTGACACCGCCGGCGCCGGCCCGCGCCAATTCCTGGCTGGCGACGATCTTCATGAACTGGTCGGCGGCGATCCCGCCATATTCCTCGGGGAATCCGAGTCCCAAAAGGCCGATCTCAGCCGCCTTGCGATAGAGCACGCGGGGGAATTCGCCGGCTTCGTCCCAGTCGTGGGCGAACGGCGCGATCTCCTTTTCGACGAAGCGGCGCATGACGTCCCGGAAGGCGTCGTGCTCGGCGGTATAGAATGGGCTCTTCATCGCAACTCGCCCTCTGGCGGATTCGTCCGGTCCACCATGGCCGGAACGACAGCCGTCCACTTGCGCAGAGTGGCTGACTGGGGAACCGCTCCACGGCAGCTCGCGGCCTAGCAACTCAACGCAAGACGATTTTCACCCCCCACAGGCCAACTCCAAATCAAAAAAAGACGTGGTGCACAAACTCCGGCTGGCCCCAGGGCCACGCCGGGCACGGTGCACAGCGACGGGAATGCAGGCGGCAAAAGACCGCCGAGGGAGGGATTTTTGGCCGTTCGTTACTACGACTGGATCGCCCACCATGGCCGCCGCACACCCGACAAGGTTGCGGTGATCGATCTCGCCAGCGAGCGCCGCTTCAGCTATTCGCAGCTCGACGCCCGCGTCTCGCGGCTCGCTTCGTTCCTGCGCCACAAGTTGAAGGTCTCGCGCGGCGACCGCGTCGCGGTTCTGGCGCTGAACACGACCGATACGCTGGAGGTGCAGTTCGCCTGCGGGCGGCTTGGTGCGATCTTCGTGCCGCTCAACACCCGCCTCACCGTTCCCGAGCTGCAATTCATCACCGGCGACTGCGCGCCTGTTGTGATGATCCACGACACCGATCTCGCCGAAACGGCGCTTGCGGTCGCAAAGCTCTGCAACATCCCGACAAACCTGCTGCTCGGGCCAGGCGGGGCCTATGAGGCCGGCATCGCCGCAGCAAAGCCGCTCGACCGCGCTGAAGAAGTCACGCTCGATGACGTCTCGACCATCATGTACACGTCGGGCACTACGGGACATCCGAAGGGCGCGACCATCACCCATGGCATGACCTTCTGGAATTGCGTCAATCTCGGCGGCCCTGCCTGCATCGGGCCGTCCTCGGTGCTGCTCACCGTGCTGCCGCTGTTTCATACCGGCGGCCTCAATTGCTACACCAATCCGGTGCTGCATGCCGGCGGCACCGTGATGATCATGCGCGCCTTCGATCCCGGCACGGCGCTCGGCCTGATCAACGATCCCGCCCAGGGCATCAACGTGTTCTTCGGCGTGCCCGCGATCTACCAGTTCATGGCGCAGCATCCGGCTTTCGCCACGACCGACCTCGGCAGGCTGATCGTCGGCGGTGTCGGCGGCGCACCGATGCCGGTGCCGCTATTGAAGGTCTGGGAAGCACGCGGCGTCGCGCTCCAGCAGGGCTACGGCATGACCGAGACCTCGCCGGCCGTGCTGGTGCTCGATCGCGAGGATGCGGCGCGCAAGGCCGGCTCCGCCGGCAAGCCGGTGCTTCACACAGAGGTGCGCATCGTCCGGCCCGATGGCAGCGATGCCGCTGTCGGCGAACTCGGCGAGCTCTGGGTCAAGGGTCCCAACATCACGCCGGGTTACTGGAACAGGCCGGAGGCGAACAAGACCTCCTTCACCGACGGCTGGCTGCACACCGGCGATGCCACACGCATCGACGAAGAGGGCTTCTACTACATCGTCGACCGCTGGAAGGACATGTACATCTCCGGCGGCGAGAACGTCTATCCGGCCGAGGTCGAGAACGTGCTGCATCAGTTGCCCGCGATCGCGGAAGCCGCAGTGATCGGTATCTCTGATCCGCAATGGGGCGAGGTCGGCCTTGCCATTGTCGCGGTCAAACCGGGCGAGCGGCTGACCGAGGCGGACGTGTTCGCACATTGCGCCGCAAATCTGGCGCGCTTCAAGTGCCCGCGGCAGATCCGCTTCGTCACGGCGCTGCCGCGCAACGCCACCGGCAAGATCCACAAGCCGACCCTGCGCAAGGAATTCTCCGTCGCTTCGGAGGTCGACAAGAAAGTCGCCAACGCCTGATCGAAGCGCCCCTTGCGGGCGCTTTTCTTTTTTGAAGTGCCTGCCAACCCACAAGAAACCCAAGGAATTTCCATGAAGAACAAGAAACTCTCCCTGCTCGCCGCAGCGGCGGCCCTGACATTGCTCTCGGCCCAGGGCGCCCAGGCGCAGAAGAAATACGATACCGGCGTCACCGACACCGAGATCAAGATCGGCAATGTCGAGGCCTATTCGGGTCCGGCCTCCGCCTATGGCGTGATCGGCAAGACCGAGGAAGCCTATTTCAAGATGATCAACGATCAGGGCGGCATCAACGGCCGCAAGATCAACTGGATCTCCTATGACGACGGCTATTCGCCGCCGAAGACCGTGGAGCAGGTCCGCAAGCTGATCGAGAGCGACGAGGTCTTCCTCGTGTTCAACGCGCTGGGCACGCCGACCCAGACCGCCGTGCAGAAATATCACAATTCGAAGAAGGTGCCGCAGCTCTTCCTCGCCACCGGCGCCAGCAAGTGGAACGACCCGCAGAACTTTCCGTGGACCATGGGCTTCCAGCCGAGCTACCGCGTCGAGGCGCGGATCTTCGCCAAGTACATCCTGAAGGAGAAGCCGGACGCGAAGGTCGCGATCTTCTATGCCAACGACGATTTCGGCAAGGATTATGTCGCGGGCATCAAGGACGTGTTCGGCGACAAGGCATCGAAGCTGATCGTCGCCGAAGAGAGCTACGAGACGTCGGAGCCGTCGATCGACGCGCATATCGTCAAGCTCAAGGGCACCGGGGCCGATGTCTTCGTCAACATCGCGACCCCGAAATTCGCGGCGCAGGCCATCAAGAAGATCGCCGAGCTGGAATGGAAGCCGATGCACCTGATGACGGACGTCTCGGTGTCGATCGGCGCCGTGATGAAGCCCGCCGGCCTCGAAGCCTCCGAAGGCGTGCTGTCGGCCGGCTATTTGAAGGACGCGTCGGACCCGCAGTGGAAGGACGACGAAGGCATGAAGAAGTTCATGGCCTTCATCGACAAGTACATGCCCGGCGCGAACATCTCGGATGCGAATCTCGTCTACGGCTATGCGGCTGCCCAGACGATGGTTCAGGTGCTGAAGCAGTCGGGCGACAATCTCACGCGTGAGAACGTGATGAAGCAGGCCGCCAGCCTGAAGAACTTCGTGCCGGACACGCTGATCCCGGGGATCACGATCAACACCTCGGCCACCGACTTCGCGCCGATCGAGCAGCTCAAGATGTGGCGCTTCAAGAAGGGCCAGTGGGAGCTGTTCGGCGACATCATCAGCGCCGAGCCGAGCGGCTAGCGCGCCGCCGACGGTCCATGCACGGAAGATGGCGGCTGAAAGGCCGCCATTTTTTTATCCATGTCCTTCAAGATGAAGCTATTTCAAGATGAAGCTATGCCGGCAGGAAGAGTGCGAACGGCTCTTCCACCGTGCGGCGCAGATGCTTCCGATACAGGGCGTAATTGGCGTCGTCGGCCGCGACCCGCCCCAGCGACGGCTTCGGAATGTTCTTCAGCGGCACATAGGCGATCGGCGCGGCGATCGGCGTTAGCTGCGAGCCGGGCCCGGCGCGAAGCGTCGAGATGATGCCGTACATCTCGCCGGCAACGGTCGGCCGCGACACCGTGATCACGCGATGCTGGCCGTGCTTGATGATGACGAGATAGATGAAGCCGGACTGGTGGGGAACGGCGACCTCGCCGGTGTGCTCATAGGCGGTATCCGTCCGCTCACCCTCGCGGAAGACCAGCGATGAGACCTTCGGCTCCCAGACGATCTCGGTGCGGTAGGCGAAGATCGCGTCCTTGTCGCCGAAGGACGGGCGCAAGGTGATGTAGACGTCCTCGAGCCAGGTCACCGCGCGATGCGCATAGGAGCCCAGGCTGTCGGGCGCGACGTCGTTCGCGGCCGGCGGCGGCGCCACAACGGCGGGACTTTTGCGCAAGGATACCCCCAGCGCCTGCTCGAGCCGGACCGTGGTCGCCAGCGTGAACGGCCGGCGGCCGCCGAGCACCTTCTCCAGGGTCGACAGGCTGAGCTTGGCCTGCTCAGCCAGGGCCTGCCGGGAGATCCGGCGCCTGGCCAGCTCCTCGCGAATGGTCTCCGCGATCTCGCGGCTCTGCTCGTCCGAAAGCTGCTTGTCGGCCTGCATCTGCATCGTCAACCCTGCCTGGGAGCACCATTCTAGCAGGCCGGACAAAGCAGCACAAAACCGCACATGGCCGCCCCCGCGGCGGGCCCGTCCGGCCGGCGGCGGCGGAACATTGCCGATCATTCTGCTCGCGAAATCCGGCCCTCCCGACCGATGCTGAGGACCAGCAAACATGCTCCGGGAGCAGACCAAATGAGCAGCTACGACACCACCGACAGCGACGAACACCCTCTGCTCAGGGGGCTGATCAAGGTCGGATTGTTTCTCCTCGCGCAGGGCATCGCGGTGCTGCTGGTCGCCTTCGTGGCCCTGCTGGTGAGTTTCGGGACCGGCTGGTCGGCAACGACCGAGCAGGCCGGCCTGCTCCAGCCCGGCGAGGCACGGTCGGGCAGCCTCCTGCTGAAGGAGGACGGCGCCACCACCGAGGCGATCCGCCTCGGGACCGACATCGACATCACGGTCTCCGGTCCGACGCTGCGCGCCCGCGTGACGCAGGTGTTCCGCAACCCGACCAAGGACTGGGTCGAAGCCACCTATGTCTACCCGCTCGCGACCAACGGCGCCGTCGACACGCTGAAGATGGTGGTCGGCGACCGCGTCATCGTCGGCGACATCAAGGAGCGGCAGCAGGCCCGCGTGATCTACGAGCAGGCGCGCAGCGCCGGCCAGAAGGCCGCACTCACCGAGCAGGAGCGGCCCAACATCTTCACCAATTCGGTTACCAATATAGGTCCCGGCGAGACCGTACTGGTGCAGATCGAATATCAGGAGCCGGTCCACCAGTCCGGCAATGAATATTCGCTGCGCCTGCCGCTGGTGGTTGCCCCACGCTACAATCCGGCGCCGATCGTGCAGAGCGTCGACTTCCGCAAGGACGGCTCCGGCTGGGGCGCAACGAATTCGGATCCCGTGCCGGATCGCGACCGCATCTCGCCTCCCGTGCTCGATCCCGCCAAGGCTGCGCCGGTCAATCCGACCAGCATCACGGTGCGCCTGAAGGCCGGCTTTGCGCTCGGCGAGGTCAAGAGCCACCACCACAACGTCAAGATCGAGAGCCCGGACGCGTCGACGCGTGTCGTCACGCTCGCCGATGGCGCTGTCCCCGCCGACCGCGATTTCGAACTGACCTGGAAGCCGGCCGCCGAGAAGGCGCCGTCGGTCGGCCTGTTCCGCGAGCATGTCGGCGATGCCGACTATCTGCTCGCCTTCGTCACCCCGCCCAGCGCCGAGCAGGCGACGCAGAAGCCGCTGCCGCGCGAGGTCGTGTTCGTGATCGACAATTCCGGTTCGATGGGCGGCACGTCCATCGTGCAAGCCAAGGCGAGCCTGCTCTATGCGCTCGGCCGCCTGCAGCCCAATGACCGCTTCAACGTCATTCGCTTCGACGACACCATGGACGTGCTGTTCTCAGCCTCCGTGCCGACCGACCCCGCGCATCTCGGCGAAGCACTCGGTTTCGTCAATGGACTGCAGGCGCGCGGCGGCACCGAGATGGTGCCGGCAATGCGCGCCGCGCTGACCGACAAGCTCGCTGACACCAACATGGTTCGCCAGGTCGTGTTCCTGACCGACGGCGCGATCGGCAACGAGCAGCAATTGTTCGAGACCATCACGGCGATGCGCGGCCGCTCGCGCATCTTCATGGTCGGCATCGGCTCTGCGCCCAACACCTATCTGATGACGCGCGCCGCCGAGCTCGGCCGCGGCGCCTTCACCCATATCGGCTCGGTCGAGCAGGTCGAGGAGCGCATGCGCGGCCTGTTCGCCAAGCTGGAAAACCCTGCCGTGACCGGCCTCAGCGCAAAATTCTCCGACGCCAAGGCTGACATCACCCCAGCGATCATTCCGGACGTCTATCGCGATGAGCCGCTGGTGCTGGCGGCGAAACTCGACAAGCTCGCGGGCTCGCTCGAGATCAAGGGCCGCGTCGGCGACCGCCCGTGGTCGGTCACGCTGCCGCTGCAAAGTGCCGCCGAAGGCAAGGGGCTGTCGAAGCTCTGGGCGAGGCGCAAGATCGGCGATGCCGAGGTGGCGCGCACGCTGCGCGAGATGACGCCCGACGACTCCGACAAGGCGATCCTGGCGCTGGCGCTCGACCACCAGATCGTCACGCGGCTCACCAGCCTCGTCGCCGTCGACAAGACGCCGAGCCGGCCCGCAGGCGAGCCGCTCAGGCTCAGCGACCTGCCGATCAACCTGCCTGCGGGGTGGGATTTCGAGAAGGTGTTCGGCGAACGGCCGCATCTGACGCCGACGCAGCTGCGCGAACGTCATGCCGATGCGCGCAATCTGCCGGCGACGCGACGGCCGACCCCCGCCGCACAAGACGCAGTCCGCCTGCCCAAGACCGCAACCTCGGCCGAGCTGAAGATGATCGCAGGCCTCGTCCTGATCGTGCTCGCCCTGGTCCTGTTCGTGTTCAGTCGGCGTCGGCCCTTGCTCACCGACGCCGCTTGAGAGAGGAGCACCCCGAACTCCTCTGTTAGCGCGCGCGGCTGCCCGTCCCTTTCAACGGCCGCGCGCGCCTTTTTCTTTGACGGATGCAGAACGAATGTCCCGCCTGATCTCTCCGCTCGTCCTTGCCATCCTCGGCCTCATCCTGTTCGGCGACGGCGCCTACATCCACGCCAAGGCATGGCTCGCGCAGGCGCTGCTGGAGCGAGCGTTCGACCGAAGCATCGCGACGGGACAGGCGGTGAAGCCATGGTCATGGGCCGACACCTGGCCGGTGGCGCGAGTGGAGGTCAAGCGGATCGGCGCCAGCGCCATCGTGCTGGAAGGCTCGAGCGGACAGGCGCTGGCTTTCGGACCCGGCCATGTCGACCACACGCCGGAGGCGGGCGAACGCGGGATTGCCGTCTATGCCGCCCATCGCGACACGCATTTCCGCTTCCTGCGCAACGTTGCCATCGGCGATGTCATCGACGTCACGCGCAGCGACGGTCAACATTTTCGTTATCGCGCCGATTCGTCGGCCGTGGTCCGTTTCGATGCATCGGGCATCGAGGCCACGGCGCAGGGTTTCGAGCTCGTTCTCGCGACCTGCTGGCCATTCGACGCCGTCAGTTCCGGCCCCGAGCGCTACATCCTGCACGCAACATTGATCGAAGCCGACAGATAGATCGCCCGCGATCCAGCGAGACGCACCGAAGCGTTGCTCATTCCACCACACGGCATGCCAACTCGCATGGTTGCCACTCCGAAGAACTCCCCATAGAACAGAGTGACGCGCCACCAATAAGAACAACAGGTGAGGTCACGCCATGGAAGCCCATGTGTCTGCTGCGTCCGCGTCCCGTCCATGGTCTCCGCCGCCGGGCGCCAGCGACATCGTCAAGCGCATCCATGCCATGCTGCACCCGCACAACATCGTACTGGTGGGCGCGACCGACAAGCCCGGCAATTATGCCGAGCGCATCTGGAACAATCTGGTCAAATACGGTTTCGAGGGCGGGCTCTATCCGATCAACGCCAAACGCGAAAGCATCTGGGGCGTCACCTGCTACAGGGACTTCGCGAGCCTGCCGGAAAAGCCGGATCATGTGCTGGTGCTGGTGCCCGCACGCTTCGCCGTGCAGGTGATCCGCGACGCGGCAGCGGCCGGCGCGCGCTCGGCCACCATCGTCACCTCCGGCTTCAGCGAACTGCAGGATGACGAGAGCCAGAGGCTCGCCGCCGAATTGCAGGCGGCGATACGCGAGACGGGCCTCGCCGTCACCGGGCCGAACTGCCTCGGCAATCTGAGCGCCGGCGAGAAGCTTTTCACCAATATCGACGACCGCATCGTCACCATGGAACAGGGCGCGGTGGCGATCGCGGGCCAATCCGGCGCCATCGTCATGGCGATCCGCCAGGCGCTGGAGGATCGCGGCGTCGGGGTCGGCTACATGGTGACCACAGGCAACGAAGCCGGGCTCGAGACGCCGGATTTGATGCGCTATTTCGCAGAAGATCCAAGCGTCAGGGTGATCGTCGTCTACCTCGAAGGCGTGCGCAACACCAAGGCGTTCCGCGATGCCTGCAAGGCGGCACGCGCCGCCAGCAAGCCGGTGATCGCGCTCAAGCTCGGGGCGTCCGAGGGCGGCCGCGCCGCGGCGATGGCACACACCGGCGCGCTGGCGGGCTCGATCGAGACGTTCGACGCCATCGCAACGCGTGAGGGCGTGATCCGCGTCGGCGGGCTCGACGAGCTGATCGAGACAACGGAATGCTTCGTCCACTCGGCCGTGCCGAAAGGCGACCGGCTTGCAGCCGTCACACTATCAGGCGGCAAGCGCGGCATGCTGCTGGATGCCTTCTATGCCGAAGGCCTGAACTTCGCGCCGCTGAGCCCCCATGTCGGCTCGGAGCTCGCAAAAATGCTCGGGCCGGGCTCGATCGTCGGCAATCCCCTCGACGCCGGCTTTGCCGCGGTGGTCGATCCCTCCGTCTACATGAAGTCGATCAAGCTGATGATCGATGATCCCGATATCGACATCGTGATCGTCGATGCCGAGCTGCCCAAGGCGCCGCACGAGCTGCGCGAGCGGAACTTGCGCATCGTCAACGACATGGCGAGCGGGGCCGGCAAGCCCGTGATCTATATCAGCGCGATGTCGATCGGCTTCACCGACTTCACCAAGGGCTTGCGCAAGTCACTCCCTCATCTCGCGGTGATGCAGGGCATGGACCGCGCGGTTACCGCGATCAAGTCGCTGCTCGAGTACGCGAAGCTGCGCAAGGAAGTGCCCGACATCGTCTCCTCATCGAAGCCTGCCGCACGTGCCGTACTGGAGAAGGCTCTGAAATCGGCGAACGGTGCGGCGCTCGACGAAGTCGCCTCGAAGAAGCTGCTGAAAGCCTATGGCATCCCGATCTCCAAGGAGGCGATCGCGCAGACCGCGGCAGAGGCCGCGAAGATCGCCAAGCAGATCGGCTTCCCGGTCGTGGCTAAAGTGGTCAGCGCCGAGATCCTGCACAAGTCCGACATCGGCGGCGTCGTGCTGAACCTCAACAGCGCGGCCGAGGTGAAGAAGGCCTTCACCGACATTTCCGCGCGGGTGGCCAAGCTGAAGGGCAAGCCGAAGCTCGACGGCATCCTGGTCGCGCAGCAGGTCAAGGCCGATCTCGAGCTCGTGGTCGGCGCCTCGCTCGACGCCGAAATGGGTCCGGTCGTGCTGTTCGGCACGGGCGGCATCGACATCGAGCTGATGAAGGACGTCGCACTTGCCGGCGCACCGCTGGACGAGGCCGAAGCGCGGCTCCTGATCGGCCGCACCAAGGCCGGCATCAAGATGCGCGGCTATCGCGGCAAGCCGGCCTTGCACGAGGCCTCCGCGGTGAAGGCGCTGGTCGGCCTGTCCAACCTGATCGCGGATGCCGGCGACCGGATTGCATCGATCGACATCAATCCGTTCCTGATCAACACCAAAACGGGCGTGGCCGTCGATGCGCTGATCGTGCTGAACAATGCCGCGGCGAAACGCGCGGCGGGACATTGAGACCGCAGGGCGTAGGGTGGATTAGCGCAGCGTAATCCACCAATCCGGTTCATCCGCGCCAGAGGGGTTGGCGGGTTACGCTTCGCTAACCCGCCCTACGTACCATTGCGGCCTTCTTCCAACTTCCCCACTTTGGCCGTAGACTCAGCCCCATGGCACGCGCGAGCAATCTTGTGATCGGTACGGCGACGCTGGCGGTGATCGCCGTGGCGTTCGGCGGCGTGCTTGGCGTGCAGAAATGGCGCACCATCCAGAGCCGCAGCCAGTTGCGCGTGGTGTTCGAGGGCGGCTCCGCCAGCGGCCTGCGCCGCGGCGGGCCGGTCAATTTCGACGGCGTGCCTGCGGGCCAGATCCTGTCGATCAAGCTGGACAGCCCGCGCCGGATCGTGGCGTTGGTGATGCTCGACAACGCCGCGCCGATCCGCAAGGACACCGTCGCGGGCATCGAGTTCCAGGGGCTCACCGGCGTTGCCGCGATCTCGCTGATCGGTGGCGCGCCTTCCGCGCCGCCTGTGCCGCTGGATGTGGACGGCATCCCCGTGCTGACCGCCGATCTCAGCGACGCCGAATCCATCGTCGACACCCTGCACAGCGTCGACCGCACCATCGTCAGCAACGCGCCCGCCATCAAGGAGGGCCTGCGCACGTTCGAGACCTACACCGCCGATCTCAGGAGCAAGGGCGGCGAGATCGATTCCGTGATGGCCAAGGTCGACAGCGCCTTTGCGGGATTCGACAAGGCGGTCACCAAGATCGAAAGCGTGGTCCCCGGCTTCGTCAACGGCAAGGCCGACGAGCTGTTCGAGAAGGTGCAGGACCTGCACGAGCTCGCCGACACCATGAAGAAGAAATCGGCGACCTATCTCGAGGAGATCCGCCGCTCGCTGCTCGACGTCAGCGAGACCGCGAACAAGATGGCCGGCACGCCCCTGCCGCCGCGGCCACCGCGCCAGCCCGAGCAGAAGAAGCGGTGATGCTCACCCTCCCCTGGAGGGAGAGGGTCGATCGCATATCAACGTTGGCAACGTCTGACTGCACGCCTCGTCCTTCGAGACGACCGCTTCGCGGTCTCCTCAGGATGAGGCTAAGCGGCATCGTGCTCCTCAAAACTGTTGCCACACATTCCGGCCTCATCCTGAGGAGCCCGCCAAAGCGGGCGTCTCGAAGGATGGCCGCAGGAACCGTAACGCTCCTCACCACGCGTAGCGGAGGACGCCCTTGCCGGCGTAGGAGCGCGTGACGTTCGAGAACTCGCCCTCGAAGGTCGCCGACGCGGACCAGCCGTTCATCCAGTTCATCTGTACCGACGCCGTGGTCAGCGCGGAATCGCGCGCCTGGGCGGCGCCGTTCACGACGAAGACCGAACCCGGCAGCGTCTGGAACACCGCGCCGACGGTGCGATCCGGATTGAAGTCATGCGCCCAGGCAAGGCGTCCGCGCAGCGTCATCACGCCGCCCGCCGCCGCGAATGACCTGTCCGCACGCAGGCCGAGCTCGGTGCGGGTGCTGGTCACGTCCTTGGCGGCATAGTTGAGCGCAAAGGTGTTGTTGCCGACGACGGCGAACTCCGAATAGTTCGGAAGGCTGAACATGGTGGCCTGGGCGGCGGCATAGGTCGTCAGGCCGATCCACTGGGTCGCATAGCGATAGCCGCCCTCGACGCGGCCCGAGAACGCGTTGGCGTTGAACTGCGCGCGAAGCTGATCAGTGCCGGCGGCGGTGACGATGCGGTTGGTCGTGACATCCTGCCAGCCATAGGCGAGCGCGGCGGTGATATAGGCCGGTCCCGCATTGTGACGCACGAAGGCGCCGGCCTGGAACAGGTCGGAGCGGCCCCAGCCGAGCCCGTTGACGTTGAAGCCGGTGCCGCCGCCGGCCAACGCAAAGCCTGCGATCGTCGACGGCGAGAAGCGATAGTCGAGGCCGACGGCCGTACCGTAGACGCTGCTGCTGCTGGCGTTGGAGCCGAGGGCCGTGTTGCCGTCCGTGGTCTGCGAGCCGCCATAGCCGGCCGCCCACACATCCCAGCGTTGATCGAATGTCGCAGCCGGCGCCTTGCGGTAGATCGAGGCGAACGCATCGCGCGCGCTTCCGTCACGTGCACGCTTGCCGGTCGACGCATAGGCATCCGCCTCGTCGGCCAGCGGCGTCGCCCCGGATGCACCGCTGCGCCCCGAACCGAAGACGTCGGTCAACAGGCTCATGAACAGGTTCATCGCATTGAACGTCGTCTGCTGCGATCCCGTGCCGGATTCGCCGGAGGCCTGCGTGAGACCGGCCGGCGAGAGATTGGCGAGCGCCACCGGCAGGCTGCCGGTGCTGTTAAAGTGATTGGTCAGGACGTTGGCGACGTTCTGCTGGTTGACGTTGAGGCCGGTGCCGTAGCTCAACGACAGATCGAGGAAGACGTTGCTCGGATCGTAGCTGAGGACCGCCTTCAGGTTCGGCGAGAGCCCGGCAACGACGGGATTGAACGTATCGGGGAGCGTCGTCGCCGTCAGGATCGTGTAGTGCTTCGCGATCGAGCCGGTCGGCACGACCACGACCGTTGCGCCGCCGAGCGTCGCCGTACCCGTCACGACCGCGAGGCCGTTGCTGGCGCCCGAAACCTGCACCATGTAGCTCGACGCGGACGTGAAGCTGAGATCGCCCGATACGGTGAGCGTGCCGGTCGGATTGCCCGGCGCCAGCGTGCCGCCATTGACGCTGGTGGTGCCGACCGTGCCGACGCCGCCGAACGTGCCGCCGCTCGCGATGGTCACCGTGCCGTTGATGGTGCCGGCGAGCAGCAGCGTGCCGCCGAGCACGTTCCAGTCCTGATTGCCGGTGCCGGTCACGGTCCAGGTCGAGCTGTCGACCTTGTTGAAGGTCGAGAAGCCGTCGTACTGGAGGGCGGTGCCGATCAGGTCGAGACTGAACGTGTCCTTGCCGGTGCCGCCGAGCTGGAACGTGTCCGTGCCGGCGCCGAGCACGGCGCCGTTGATGACGCTGCCCGGGCCGAGCGTGAGCGTGTTCGGACCGCAGCTGCAGAACTCGATCGCGGCGAAGCCGGTCGCAGCGTTGATGGTGCCGGAATTGAAGACGCTGCCGCCGCCGCTCACGGTGATGCCGATACCGCTGGCCCCGACGGTGATGGTGCCGGTGTTGACCACCTGATTGGTGGTGCTGAAGTTACTCACGTCGATGCCGACGCCGGCAGCGCCGACGGTGATCGTGCCGGTGTTGGTGACGACGTTGGAATCGCCCAACGCCAGGATGCCTTCGGCAAAATCGCCGCCGGTGATCCGTCCGCTGTTGGTGACCGTGGCGGACGATCCGTTATAGGCGATACCGGCGCCGCCGACACCGACATTGATCGTGCCGCTCTGGCTGATCACCGCCCGGTCGCCCTGTGCCGAGATGCCCGCCGATCCGCTGTCACCCGCGGTGATCGTGCCGCCGTTGGTCACCTTGGCATCGTCACCCTGCACGGCAATGCCGACGCCAAGATCGCCGGCCGTGATGGTGCCGAAATTACTCGCGGTCTGGGCGTCGCCAGCCATGAAGATGCCGGCTGCATTCTGTCCGACCGTAATCCTGCCGGTGGCCGTGTTGGTGACCGTGTTGTTGTTGCCGACGACGAGAATGCCGCCGGAGAAGCCGCCGGAATCGCCGACCGTGATGGTGCCGGCATTGATCACGGTCGCGCCGCCTACCGCAAAAATGCCGCGTGCATCGTCGCCTCCGGTGATCGTACCCGTCGCGGTATTGGTGATCGTGTTGTTCTGACCCGAGAAGACACCCGCGCCCCCCGCGCCGACGGACAGCGCACCGCTGTTGGTGACCGTGTTGTTGTCGTTGACCCAAATCGCGGCGCCGTTATCGCCGGTCGTGATCGTTCCGGCATTGGCGACCGTGTTGTGGTCGATCACCTGGATGCCGAGGCCGCTGTCGATCACGGTGATGATGCCGTTGTTCGTCACCGTGTTGAAATTTCCGGCGCCGATGCCGGTCAGGCCTGAGCCGGCGGAGAGCGTGCCGTTGTTGGTGACCGTGCTGGAATCGTTGACGCCGATCGAGACCGCCCCGTTATCGTTCACGATCGCGCCGGAGAGCACGTTGACATTGAGGCTGTCGACGCCGACCCCGGCCTGAAAGCCGTCCGTATCAGTGCCGCTGCAAGTGACGGTCTGGCCGCTGGTGGCGGGATCGGGCGCGCAGAGCGCGTTGGCCGGTGTCGTGCAAAGGCAGAAGCCGACGAAGACGGCCGATACGCCTGCAATCGACGCAGCAACGGATCGGTGCAATCGATCCTGCCGCCACCATGGCCCCACGCCCTGCACCTCGCACCCCCAATTCCCAGCAATTTCGCCGGGGAACTTAGGTCATGACGAGGTTCCGTAAAACTACGGCGCCTCCGAAATGCGTCCGTTTGGCGCACAACCGAGGCAGAATCCGACGGCCATGTTGCAACCGGGCCACGTTTTGCGGCGACACTCGTTGCAACTTTTTCCTGAATTAATGCGTCCTGGGTCTCGCCATGACGACGGTAGAGCGTAGGGCGGTCGCAGCCGCCCTACACAATACTTCCTTCAGCCGTAGACGAATGCCTTGTCGTCCAGGTCCGTCTTCGGGATCTCGTCCTTCTCGGTCCAGTAGTCCTGGCTGTGCTGCCATTCCGGCTTGTCGCCGCGCTTGGGCAGCAGGTTCATGTCGCGCATGATGTAGCCCGGATTGAAGTTTTCCGGATCGATCCAGGGCAGGATCGGCATGTTGTGGTCTTCGGAGCGCAAGCTCACCTCAACCTTCTTCTTGCCCTTCGCCTTCATGTGGCCGAGCAGCCGGCAGACGAAATCGGCGACGAGATCGACGCGCAGCGTCCAGCTGGCACGGAAATAGCCGAACACCCAGACCATGTTCGGCACGCCGGTGAACATCATGCCGCGATAGGTGACGGTGTCGCCGAAAGCGAGCGGCTTGCCGTCGATCTCGAACGCGATGTCGCCGAGCGCTGCAAGATTGAAGCCGGTCGCGGTGACGATGACATCCGCTTCCAGCACATGGCCCGATTTGAGCTGGATGCCGTTCTCGACAAAGCATTCGATCTCGTCGGTGACGACGGAAGCCTTGCCGCTGGCGATGCCCTTGAACAGATCGGCATCGGGCACGAAGGCGATGCGCTGCCGCCACGGACGATAGCTGGGCGTGAAGTGCTTCTCGACGTCGTAGTCCGGACCAAGCACCGCGCTGATCTGGCCGATCAGCTCCTTCTTCACCCCTTCCGGATTGGACAGGCAGAGCTTGGTGAAGGCGTCCTGCTCGAACAGGATCTTTCGCCGCACGATCTCGTGGATCCAGGCATCGTCGACCTGGAGCCGGCGGAGTTCCTCTGCGATCTCGATGGCGTTGCGGCCGAGCCGGAAATAGGTCGGCGAGCGCTGCAGCATGGTGACGTGCGCGCATTTGTCGGCAATGTTCGGCACCAGCGTCGCCGCGGTCGCGCCCGAGCCGATCACGACGACCTTCTTGTTCGTGAGATCGATGTCATCCGGCCAGGTCTGCGGATGGACGATGCGGCCCTTGAAGCGATCGGTGCCCTTCCATTCCGGCGTGTAGCCTTCCGAATGGCGGTAATAGCCCTGGCACATCCAGAGGAAGTTCGCGGTGAAGGTTTTTGCTTCGCCGGTGTCTGTCGTCGTCGCCTCGATCGTCCAGAGGTTCTGCTCGCTCGACCAGCTCGCCGAATTGATCTGATGCTTGTAGCGGATGTGCCGGGCGATATCGTTATCGTCGATCACCTCCTTCATATAGGAGAGGATTTCTTCCGCGGTCGCGATGGGGGGCCCGACCCAGGGCTTGAAGCTGTAGCCGAAGGTGTGCAGGTCGCTGTCGGAGCGAATGCCGGGATAGCGATGTGTGGACCAGGTGCCGCCGAACGTTTCCTGCGTCTCCAGGATCACGTAGCTCGTGCCCGGAAGCTGCTTGTTGATGTGGTAGGCGCTGCCGATGCCGGAGATGCCGGCGCCGACGATCAGCACGTCGAAATGTTCCGAGGCCTGCTTGGTGGTGGCGTGACTGCGAACAGCGACATTCATTGTTGCTTCTATGCCTTGCTTGTTTTTTGTGGCCGTCCTTGACCGGACGGCGCGTTTCCTCCGCGACGGGCATGATCACCCATCGCGCTTCCGCTTCAAAATGACATAGATCAAGTCGCCGTCAAATCACAGCGCCGCACCCCAGCTCCGCGCGGTCTGCAAAATCCAGTCGCGATAGAGCGTGAGTGGCGTGACACCGGTCAGGCCGCCGCAACCTGCGGCGCCATTCGGTCCAGTGGACCAACTGATGAGGCCGACCAGCATCGTGCCGTTCGGCTTGTCTTCGAACACGGGCCCGCCGGAATCGCCGGTGCAGGCGCCAATTCCATCACGAACTCCGTTGGTTACGGGATCGACCAGACGGATCTGGAGCGTGCCGGGCTGCCCTGTGGCGACGAGACCGGCAACACGCGTCGCGCCGCCGCTCTTGCCGTCGCCGCGCACGGTGACGCCGATACCGGCGATGACGAACCGGCTGCCGACCTGGATCGGTATGGCCGGTGTACCGACCGGCACTGTCGATTTTCCCTTCAGTGGAATTTCCAGTTGCAGCAGCGCCACGTCGGCGGTGGCGCGATGCGCCTGCATCGCCTGCATGTTGAAGCTTGGATGAATCGCGACCGTGCGCACATTCAGCAATTGCGGTGCGCCGTCGGCGCCGCGATCGACGATCTTGTAGTCGGCGCCGGGCTGCACGCAGTGGGCGACCGTCAGCACCAGTTTTGGCGCGATCAGCGTGCCGGTGCAGAAATTGCCGCGCGAGCCGACGATGGTGACGACGGCACGCGCGACGCCATCGGCCTGCGGCGTGCCGCCGCCGACGATGGCGTAAGCGGGGGTGGCGAGCAGCAGCGCGGCTGCGACGAGCATTGCAGGCTTCTTCATGGGAACACGCTTCGGCCTCGGTGGAAACGACGGGCTGCTTCGGACTGGCCCTTGCCGATAGCGCATGCTAGCCCTCTTGGAAAGGAATTGACGGGGACAGGATTGTGGCGACCGAGGCGGTGATCTTTGATTTTGGCGGCGTGCTGACGAGCTCGCCGTTCGAGGCGTTCACACGGTTCGAGACCGAGCGCGGCCTGCCCGCCGACATCATCCGGCGCACCAACGCCGCCAACCATCTCGAAAACGCCTGGGCCAAGTTCGAGCGCGCCGAGGTCGACATCGAGACCTTCGACAAGCTGTTCGCGGCGGAATCACTCGCGCTTGGCGCCGAGGTCCGCGGACGCGAGGTGCTGCCGCTGCTCCAGGGCGATCTCCGCCCCGGGATGGTCGAAGCCTTGAAGCGCATCAAGGCGCAATTCAAGACCGGCTGCATCACCAACAATCTGCCGGCCAACGCGATCGGCAGCATGACCGGGCGCTCGCTCTACGTGGCCGAGGTGATGGTGCTGTTCGACCACGTCATCGAATCCGCCAAGATCGGCCTGCGCAAGCCCGATCCGCGCATCTATCAATTGATGGTCGAGACACTGAAGGTCGATCCGAAGAACTGCGTCTATCTCGACGATCTCGGCGTGAACCTGAAGCCCGCGCGCGAGATGGGCATGACCACGATCAAGGTGACGAGCGGCGCGCAGGCGATTACGGAGCTCGAGGCGGCGACGGGGCTGAAGCTGACCTAGTTCGCAAATGCCGTAGGGTAGGCAAAAGCGCAGCGTGCCCACCACTAGCATATGGCGGGCACGGCGCTTCGCGCCTTTGCCCACCCTACGAGACCTACTTCGCCGTAGCAGTGACTCGCTCGGGAAAGGCCGCCGCCAGCGCGGCGCGATCCGGCTTCAGGACACCGCGCTCCGTAATCAGGCCGGTGACGAGACGTGCCGGCGTCACGTCGAAGGCGTAGTTCGCGACCGGCGAGTTCTCCGGCACGATGCGCACCGTCTCCAGCCTGCCATCCGCGGTACGGCCGGTCATATCCGTGACCTCGACGCCGCTGCGCTGCTCGATCGGAATGTCGCGGATGCCGTCATTCACGGCGAAGTCGATCGTCGGCGACGGCAGCGCGACGTAGAACGGCACGCCGTTGTCATGCGCGGCGAGCGCCTTGAGATAGGTGCCGATCTTGTTGCAGACGTCGCCATTGGCGGCGACGCGGTCGGTGCCGACGATGGCGAGATCGACCATGCCGTGCTGCATCAGGTGTCCGCCGGTGTTGTCGGGGATTACCGTGTGCGGCACGCCGTGATGGCCGAGTTCCCAGGCGGTGAGCGAGGCGCCCTGGTTGCGCGGGCGGGTCTCGTCGACCCAGACATGGACCTTGATGCCGCGCTCATGTGCCAGATAGATCGGCGCGGTGGCGGTGCCCCAGTCGACGGTGGCGAGCCAGCCGGCATTGCAATGGGTCAGCACGTTGACCGTCTCGCCCGGCTTCTTCGCCGCGATCGCCTCGATCAGCGCAAGGCCGTTGCCGGCGATGCCGCGGTTGATCTCGACGTCCTGCTCGACGATCTCGTCGGCGCGCGCATAGGCGGCTTCCGCCCGCTCCAGCGGATCGATCGGCGCGAGCGCCGTGCGCATCTCGTCCAGCGCCCATTTCAAATTGATCGCGGTCGGCCGCGCCACGACGAGCGTCTCGTAGGCGCGCTTCAGGCCGGCGTCGGAGGAATCCTCGCGCATCGCAAGCGCCATGCCATAGGCCGCGGTTGCGCCGATCAGCGGCGCGCCGCGCACCAGCATGTCGCGGATCGCGACGGCGGCATCTTCGCACGAGGTCAGGCGCGCGATGACGAACTCATGCGGCAGCCGGCGCTGGTCGATCGCACCGACCGACCAGCCGTCGCGCTCGCGCCAGATGCTGCGGAAATGCTTGCCGTCGACCTTCATGGCATTCTGCCTTTTTGTCTCTCTTGCGTCTCAACCGCGTAGGATGCGCCCGGCCACCGCATCGAGCTTTTTCAGCAGCTCGGGATCGCGCGCCTCGGGCGCGGTGATCAGCGCGGTGTCGAGCGCGCGGTCCGAGCCGATGGGGCACGGTTCGTGCTCGCGCGGAAAATCCTTCGCCAGCCGCGCCACCAGGGCCTTGGCCTTGTCGGCGTTCGAGGTCAGCACGCGGATGATGTCCTGCACGGTGACGGCGTCGTGGTCGGGATGCCAACAATCGAAGTCGGTCACCATCGCGACGGTGGCGTAACAGATCTCGGCTTCGCGGGCGAGTTTTGCCTCGGGCATGTTGGTCATGCCGATCACGGAATAGCCCGATGTCTTGTATGTCATGCTCTCCGCATAGGTGGAGAACTGCGGCCCCTCCATGCAGACATAGGTGCCGCCGCGCGCGATCGCGAGGCCTTCGGCTTCGGCGGCCGCGGCGAGGTGAATGCGCAAGCGCGGCGACACCGGATGCGCCATCGAGACGTGCGCGACGCAGCCTCGGCCGAAGAACGAGCTCTCGCGCTTGTGCGTGCGGTCGACGAACTGATCGACGAGAACGAAGGTGCCGGGCGGCAGCTCTTCCTTGAACGAGCCGCAGGCCGACAGCGAGATCAGGTCGGTGACGCCGGCCCGCTTCAACACGTCGATATTGGCGCGATAGTTGATGTCGGAGGGCGACAGCCGGTGGCCCTTGTCGTGCCGCGGCAGGAACACGATCGGCAGGCCGGCGATGGAGCCGCGCCGCAGGGGAGCCGACGGCTCGCCCCAGGGGCTCTTGATCACCTCTTCGTGTGCGCCCTCGAGGCCCGGCAGATCGTAGATGCCGGATCCGCCGATGATGCCCAATACCGCCTGCGCCATGCCTGCTCCACCCTGTCCGTCACGTGCGACATGGTTAAGCTATGCCAGCTTTGGGGCAGATTTGGAACGGGGGTGCAGGGATGTGGGGTGCGCAGATGCGCTGCCACCCACTCGTTGTCGTCCCGGCGGAGGCCGGGCCCCATAACCACAGGGCGTAGTTTGACGAAGAGTGGTCGTTCAGTACTGCTACAATCCGCGATCGATAAATCACGCGGTATGGGTCCCGGCTTCCGCCGGGACGACAGCCGAAACTACGCCGCCGTCGCCAGCCGCAGCTGCGTCGCGACCATGCGCTCGAGCGTCTCGACGGATTGGAAATTCTCCGGCGTGATCTCGGACTGCGGGATGGTGAAGTCGAACTCGGCTTCGACGCCGAGCATGAGATTGACCATGTCCATCGAGGTCAGGCCCGCGTCGACCAGCTTGGCGGACGGGGTGACGTCGGCCGGCAGCGAGTTCTGCGTGAGGATGCCCTTCACCAGCTTGATGACGCGATTGCGCAATTCGGTATCGAAGGCCTGCATCGGTAAATTCCCATTTGTTTGGTCGGACCGAACTGCCGGTTACGATGGGCAGGGACGGCCGATCCCGCAATGGGCGTCACCATTAACTCGCGTTTCTTAGTAAACGATGACTCAGATTGTCTGGAATTCCGGCTTCTTCCAGATCCCTAACGCGATCGCGGAAAATCCTGCGGTGCGAAAAACCGGGCTTTAACTGTCCATTTGGAATTGGACTTCGTTTACCCTCTATTTGATCGACGAATTTGAATTAAATCCGTAGCCTCGTCTCACAAGCAAAGATGGCCGGAGATCGCTTGCGCGCATCGCGAATGATGCCGGCGGTCCTGAACGGCGAACCGGAGGCGGACGAGTATGAACGTGCGTGAAGCGGTCCTCACTGTCGACGAAACGCAGACGAGTTTTCTCGAGCAGGGTCCTTCCCTGATCGAGCGCGCCGCCCGGACCGCCGCCGCGGCCGCAGCCGACGCAGACGGCGTCGATCGCGACGCCCGCTTCCCGCATAAAGCCTTCGACATCGCACGCGAGCAGAAGCTGCTCGGCGTGATGATCCCCGTCGAGTTCGGCGGCTTCGGCGCCTCGATCCACGACGTCACCGACATCTGCTACACGCTCGGACGCGCCTGCGCTTCCACGGCGATGATCTACGCGATGCACACGACCAAGGTCGCTTGCGTCGTCAGGCACGGCCACGGCATTCCCTGGATGGAAACGATGATGCGCCGGGTCGCGCGCGACCAGTGGCTGCTCGCCTCCTCCACCACCGAAGGCCAGAACGGCGGCAACATCCGCGCCAGCGCGGCCGCGGTCGACCATGCCGGCGACACCGTCTCGCTGGTGCGCGACGCCACCGTGATCTCCTACGGTGCCCAGGCCGACGGCCTCGTCACCATCGCCCGCCGTGCCACCAGCGCCGCGGCTTCCGACCAGGTGCTGCTGGCACTCGCCAAGGACGACTATTCGCTGAAGCAGACGCAGGGCTGGGAAACCTTGGGCATGCGCGGCACCTGCTCGACCGGCTTCGAGCTGAAGGTCGACTGCCCCGCCGACCGCGTCTTCCCGGAGGCCTACGACAAGATCCACGCGCAGACCATGACGCCGTTCGCGCATCTGTGCTGGTCGTCGGCCTGGGCCGGCATCGCTGCCGCCGCGGTCACGCGCGCGCAGGCTTTCATCCGCAAGGCGGCCCGCACTTCGGGCGGGCAGATGCCCCCGGCCGCCGCGCATTTCACCGCCGCCAAGATGTCGCTCGCCAAGCTGCGTGCGCTGATATCGGCCAATATCGACGCCTTCTCCCGCGCCGAGCATGACGAGCGCGCGCTGAGTTCGCTCGACTTCCAGTCCTCGATCACCCTTCTGAAGGTGCAGGCCTCCGAGCTCGCGGTCGAGACCGTGATGCATGCGATGCGCACCGCCGGCCTGTCCGGCTACCGCAATGACGGCGAGTTCACGATGGGCCGTCACCTGCGCGACGTGCTGTCGTCGCCGATCATGATCAACAATGACCGCATTCTGGCCAACGCCGCGACCTCGACGCTGATGAGCGGCGTGCCGTCGAGCCTTCGTGACTAAAACAACAAGAACAGATTTTCAGATAGCAGGACATCATCCCATGAATATTGCCGTCCTTCCCGACTCGCCGACGACCGCGCCGCAGATCGTTGATCCGCTCGATCATCTCGCCGACAAGCTGTTCCACCGCATGGGCTCGGATGGCGTCTACGCCCGCACCGCGCTCTATGAAGGCATCGTCGAGAAGCTAGCCGCGCTGATCACCAGCCATCGCGAAGCCGGCACCGAGGCGCTGCGCTTTCCGCCGGTGATGAGCCGCGCGCAGCTGGAGAAGTCCGGCTATCTCAAGAGCTTTCCGAACCTGCTCGGCTGCGTCTGCGGCCTGCACGGCACCGAGCGCGAGATCAACGCCGCCGTGAGCCGCTTCGATGCCGGCGGCGACTGGACCACGTCGCTGTCGCCGGCCGACCTCGTGCTGTCGCCCGCCGCCTGCTATCCGGTCTACCCCATCGCGGCGAGCCGCGGCCAGCTGCCGAAGGGCGGCCTGCGCTTCGACGTCGCGGCCGACTGCTTCCGCCGCGAGCCGTCCAAGCATCTCGACCGGCTGCAATCGTTCCGGATGCGCGAATATGTCTGCATCGGCACGCCCGATGACGTCGCCGATTTCCGCGAGCGCTGGATGGTGCGTGCGCAGAAAATCGCGACCGACCTCGGCCTGACCTTCCGCGTCGACTATGCCAGCGATCCCTTCTTCGGCCGCGTCGGCCAGATGAAGGCGGTGAGCCAGAAACAGCAGCAGCTCAAGTTCGAGCTCCTGATCCCGCTGCGCTCGGAAGAGCAGCCGACCGCCTGCATGAGCTTCAACTATCATCGCGAGCATTTCGGCACGACCTGGGGCATCCAGGACGCCAATGGCGAGCCGGCTCACACCGGCTGCGTCGCCTTCGGCATGGACCGCCTGGCCGTCGCCATGTTCCACACCCACGGCACCGACCTCTCCGCCTGGCCCGCCAAGGTGCGGGACATGCTGGGCCTGCAGCCGCAGGTCGCGGCCGACGCCCATGGCGAAGGCTGGCGCTAGCGCATTCGGCGGACCGCATAGCGAAACGCGCGAAGCGGTCTTCCGGAAACATAATGCTGAAACGTTAGATCAGACGAGGCCGACCATTTCCACGGGCAAGACGAGCGTGATCCATACCAAGGTCCGTTGCCGCGAGATCACCGAGTCCGACGTCGAGAAGATCGCGGACTTGCTGACGCGCGGCTTCGTCGGCCGCTCACGCGAATACTGGATGCAGGGCCTGCGCCGGCAGGCCTTCCGGCCTGTGCCGGAGGGTTATCCGCGCTTCGGCTACATGCTCGACAATGACGGCGAGCCCGTCGGCGTGCTGCTGCTGATCTACACGACGCGGAAGCACGGCGAAGAGACCGCCATCCAGTGCAATCTGTCGAGCTGGTATGTCGACCCGGCCTACCGCAACTACGCGCCGTTCCTGACCAAGGTCGCGCAGCGGCACAAGGACGTCACCTATCTCAACATCAGCCCGGCGCCGTGGACCTGGCCGATCATCGAGGCCCAGGGTTTCCGCAATTACTGCCGCGGCATCTTCTTCTCGGTGCCTGCGCTGGCGCGCGCCCCGCGCTGGAGCAAGATCGAGGTGATCTCCCAGCACGCCAAGACGATCGACGGGCTCTCTCCGGACGAGACCGAGATCCTGACGCGGCATGCGCGCTACAACTGCCTCAGCGTCGTCTGCCGCACGCCGAAGGGAACGTTCCCCTTCATCCTGCAACCGGTGCGCATCCGCCGCGGCTTCATCGCGCCGCCCGCGATGAAGCTGATCTACTGCCGCAGCGCCGCCGAATACGCCGAGTGCGCCGGCCGCATCGGCCGGCTGCTGCTGCGGCTCGGCAAGATCGCGGTGGCCGTCGACGCCAACGGCCCAATTCCCGGCCTCGCCGGTATTTATACGGAGCGGCGCGGCCGCAAATATTTCAAAGGCCCGCACCGGCCGCAACTCGGCGATCTCACCGACACGGAGCTGGTGCTGTACGGGCCGTAGGTTATCCCATTGTCTCCGTCGTCCCGGCGAAGGCCGGGACCCATACCGCGTGATCCATCCTTCGGTACAGGTGTTGGTACCGACGGAGAGCCTCTTCACCAACAGTCTTCGCCAGACCTCTCCCTGTGGTTATGGGTCCCGGCCTTCGCCGGGACGACACCGAACTTGTTGCGCACTTCAGCCAACTCTGGCTTGCAGGCCGCGCAGCACTCGCGCGCGCGAAGCGATCTCTCTCCATCGCAAGTCACCCTCCGTAAACTAACGCGCTTAAGGGAATTTTCCCGCCTCTTCGCTACGCTCGGTAGAGGAATTACGTTGCGTTAAGTCTATTGCCCGCCGAGATCACGCCGATCCCATGACGTCGACCTGCGACAACGAGCTTGGTGCAAGCCGCGAGCAGGGCCCGCAGGCCCTGGTTGCGCTGAGTCAGCTTGCGCTCGATCGCATGGAGCAGGGCGTCTGCGTCTACGACGCCGACAACAGGATCGTGCTGGTCAACCAGCGTTACCTCAGCCTGTTCGACATGTCGGACGATGTTGTGCACGTCGGCACCAGCTATCGCGAAGTGCTGGAGCACAGTGCGATGCGCGGCAACTTTCCGGAGAGCGAGATCGACGCGCTGTATTCGGCGCGGATCGCGCAGATCGCTGGCGGCAAACCGTTCCGAACCGAGCAGCGACTGGCGAGCGGCCTCGTGATGTCGCTGGAGTTGAAGCCGCTTCCAGGCGGCGGCTGGATGACGATCTGCGACGACGTCAGCCGCCTTGCCCGGCTCGAAGCCGAATTGCGCGTGCAGACGGAACGCAGCCAGCATGCGCTCTCCAACATGTCGCACGGCCTCATCATGTATGACGCCGATAGCCGCGTCGTGGTCTGCAACGAGCGCTTCCTGAAGCTCTACAATCTCGACCCCGCGATCGTGAGGCCCGGCATCACGCACGATGCGGCCATCGAACACTGGCTCTCGCGCGGCAACCTGCCGGGCGTACCGGCCGACGAATTCCGCAGCACCAGGCTCGAGGACGTGCGCGACAGGAAGGCGAAAACCCTCCTGGTCATGCGCTACGACGGGCGGATGGTACAGGCGGTCTCCCGCTTCCTCCCCGACGGCGGCTGGGTGACGGTGCATGAAGACGTCACCGAACGGCTGCAATACGAGGAAACGCTCAGGCAGCAGAACTTCATCCTCGACGCGGCGCTGGAGAACATGGCGCACGGGCTCGCCTTCTACGACAGCGACATGCGCCTGCGCGTCTGCAACACCACCTACCGCACGATCTACCACCTGTCGCAGGAGGAGACCCGGCCCGGCACGCATCTCGGCGAGCTGATCGAGCGCTCGATGACAAACGGCGCGTTCGCTTCGGAATACAGCCCGCAGCAGATCCTCGAAGCCGCCCGCGCGCGGATCGCGAGCCGCGACAGCTCGCCGATGCGCCGGCGCATGTCGAACGACACCGTGATTTCGGTCCGCTATTGCGCGCTGGCCGAGGGTGGCTTCGTCGCCACCTACGAGGACATCACCGAACGCGAGCACGCGGTCGAGGAGCTGAGTGAGCAATATCGGCGCTTCGACGCCGCCCTGAACAACATGAGCCAGGGTCTGTGCATGCTCGATTCGAGCCTGCGCGTGATCGTCTGCAATCGCCGCTATATCGAGATGTACGGGCTGTCGCCCGACGTGGTGAAGCCCGGCGTCTCGATGCGCGAGATCATGGAGCATAGCTGCGAGCTCGGCATCCACCCGAACACCACGGCCGCGAAGATCTATGCCGACTATGTCGAGCGGCTGCGCGAGGGAGAGCACACGCTGCACCGTCACTTGAGCGACGGCCGCATCATCAAGCTCAATCACAAGCGGATGGAGCATGGCGGCTGGGTCGTCACCTATGAGGACGTCACCGAGCGCCACAAGGCCCAGGCCCGCGTCGCGCACATGGCGCGGCACGATTCCCTGACTGACCTGCCCAACCGCACCCTGTTCCGCGAGAAGATGGGCGAGGGGTTGAACCAGGTCGCGATCGCCGGCGGCGCGATGGCGGTGCTGTGCTTCGACCTCGACAATTTCAAGACCGTCAACGACCGCCTCGGCCATGCCGCCGGCGACCGGCTGCTGCGCTGGGTCGCTGCGCGCTTGAAGGAAAATGTCGGCGAGCACGACACCGTCGCGCGCCTCGGCGGCGACGAATTCGCGGTTCTGCAGCGCGGTCCGCAGCCGCAGTCGGCCGAACGACTCGCCCGCCGCTTGGTCGAGATCATCGGTCATCCGCCGCCGCTGGAGAGCCAGGCGATCCATGTCGGCGTCTCCGTCGGCATCGCGATCGCACCCGATCACGGCCTGGACGCCGACGAACTGATGAAGTGCGCCGATCTCGCGCTGTACCAGGCCAAGGCCAAGGGGCGCGGCGCCTACCAGCTGTTCGAGCCCGAGATGGAGGAAGAGGCGCGCAGCCGGCACGCGCTGGAGCACGATCTGCGCGGTGCACTGGAGTCCAACCAGTTCCATCTGGTGTTCCAGCCGCAGATGCGGCTGGATTCGTCCGAACTCACCGGCTTCGAGGCGCTGCTGCGCTGGAAGCATCCGTCGCGCGGCTTCGTCTCACCCGCCGAGTTCATTCCGATCGCGGAAGAGAACGGACTGATCGTCCCGATCGGTGAATGGGTGCTGCGCACGGCCTGCGCCACCGCGGCCTCCTGGCCCGACGTCACCGTCGCCGTGAACCTCTCGCCGGTGCAATTCCGCTCCCGCGGGCTGGTGGCGCTGGTCACGAGCGCGCTGGCGGAAGCCGGCCTGCCGCCGCAACGGCTCGAGCTCGAGGTCACCGAGACGGCGCTGCTCGACGACAGCGAGGCGACCATCGAGATCCTGCACCAGCTCCGCGCGCTGGGGGTGCGCGTCAGCCTCGACGATTTCGGCGTCGGCTATTCCTCGCTGAGCTATTTGCGCAAGTTTCCGTTCGACCGCATCAAGATCGACCGCTCCTTCGTCGGCACGCTCGGCGAAAGCCCGGAGAGCGTCGCCATCGTCCGCACCATCGCCAGCCTCGGCTCCGTGCTCGGCGTCGAGACCACGGCCGAGGGTGTGGAGACCGAGGAGCAGCTCGACTTCGTGCGCGAATGCGGCTGCACCGCGGTACAGGGCTATTATTTCGGCAAGCCCTGCCCGACGGCCGAGGTCGGCCGCACCATCGAGGCGCTGAGCGCGGTCCGGCGCGTGGCGTAAGGTCTTTCGGGCCTCAAATTCCGCCTCTCGGCACGTCTGCAAACGACCAATTGTCGCACGTCGCGTTTCCGCGGGGATCGGCGCCGCACTCCTGCGCGCGACCTGCGCAATGCGCTTTTCTTCCCCGGTGATTTCGGGGACAATCCCCTCATAACAATGAGAAACGGCGGTCCAGCGAGACCGCTGCGAGGGAGGTGTTTAGATGTCGCGATACGGGCTGAAGACGATTGCCTTTGCCGCCATGCAAGCCGCGGGCATATTGCTCGCAACGGCCGCCGGCGCGCAGGACTATCCCAGCAAACCCATCACGCTGATCGTGCCGTGGCCGGCCGGCGGATCGACCGACATCTCCATGCGCGCGATCGCCGACAGCGCCTCGAAAGTGCTGGGGCAGCCGATCGTGATCGACAACAAGGCCGGCGGCGGCGGCACGGTGGGTCCCGCGACCATGGCGGCGGCTGCCAAGCCCGACGGCTACACCATCGCGCAGATCCCGATCACGGTGTTCCGTCTGCCCCTGATGCAGGAAGTGTCGTGGGATCCGGCCAAGGACTTCAGTTACATCATTCACCTCACCGGCTACACGTTCGGCGTGACCACCAGCGCGGAGTCGCAGTTCAAGTCCTGGAAGGACGTGGTCGACTTCGCGAAGGCCAATCCGGGCAAGGTGACCTATGCGACGCCGGGCACCGGCACCTCGCTCCATATCGGCATGGAGCAGATCGCGGCGATGTCCGGCATCAAGCTCACGCAGGTGCCGTTCAAGGGTGGCGCCGAGACCAACGCTGCGGTGCTCGGCCAGCACACGATGTTGCAGGCGGATTCGACGGGATGGCGGCCGCTGGTCGATGCCGGCAAGCTGAAGCTGCTGATGGTGTGGACGGGCGCGCGGTCGCCGAACTATCCTGACGTGCCGACGCTGAAGGAGCTCGGCTATCCCATGGTCTACGATTCCCCGTTCGGCGTCGCGGGCCCGAAGGGCATGGATCCGAAGATCGTCGCCAAGCTGCACGACGCCTTCAAGAAGGCCGTCGAGGACCCCGCGGTGATCGCCACGCTCGCCAAATACGACATGGTGCCGAACTACAAGAACACCGAGGACTACAAGAAGTTCGTCGTCGAGGTCACCGAATCCGAGCGCAAGGTGATCGACACGCTCGGGCTGGCGAAGAAGTAGGGGCCGAGCTGCTTGTGTCCCGGACGCGCTGCAGCGTGCAACGCTGCTGCGCAGAGCCGGGACCCATCTGCTTCGCCCCCACTGATGGGCCCCGGCTCTGCAGCGCACCGCGATAGCACGTCGAAGACGTGCGTGAACGCACTTAGGGCGCTGCGCCGCGTCCGGGGCACGAGAGAGAATCGATGACCAACCAAACCAACGTCAAACTCCGCCTCAACAATTCCGAGCTCTGGGGCGGGCTGATCGGGCTGGCGCTCGGCGGCTTCGTGATCTGGCAGGGGCTGAAGCTCAAGCTCGGCACCATCAACGATCCCGGCTCCGGCTACGTGCTGTTCTACACGGGCATCCTGATGTGCGTGTTCGCGACCTCCATCATCGTCTCGGCGATCACCGAGGGCGGGCCGACGTTGGCCTCGCGCTGGGAGAATGTGCGCTGGAGCAAGCCGCTGCTCGTCATCGCGTGCCTCACGGCGTTCTCCTTCGCGCTGGAGCCGTTGGGCTTCCTGCTGTCGTCGATCCCGCTGATGCTGCTCCTGCTGCGGCTGATCGATCCCGTGCGCTGGACGCTGGCGATCCCGATCGCCGTGCTGGTGCCGACGGGCATGTGGTGGGTGCTCAAGCGGCTGCTGCTGATCCAGCTGCCCTCCGGCCTGTTCGGGATCGGCTGACCCATGGATACGCTCGCCAATGTCGCCCATGGTTTCGGCGTCGCGCTGACCGGGATCAACCTGCTTTATTGTTTCATCGGCGTCTTCATCGGTACGCTGGTCGGCGTGCTGCCTGGCATCGGGCCGATCTCGGCGATGTCGTTGCTGTTGCCCGTGACGCTATCGGGCACGCCGGAATCCGGCATCATCATGATGGCCGGCATCTACTACGGCTCGATGTATGGGGGATCGACGACCTCGATCCTGGTCAACATTCCCGGCGAAGCGGCCTCCGTCGTCACCTGCATCGACGGCCACCAGATGGCGAAGCAGGGCCGCGCGGGCCCCGCGCTCGGCATCTCCGCCTTCGGCTCCTTCATCGCCGGCACCTTCGCGCTGGTCGCCTTGATGCTGGTGGCGCCAAGACTTGCCAGCATCGCGATCGCGTTCGGCCCGGCCGAGTATTTCAGCCTGATGGTGCTCGGCCTCGTGGTGCTCACCTTCCTCACGCAAGGCTCGATGCCGAAGGCGCTGCTGATGGCCTGCATCGGCGTCGTGCTCGGGCTGATCGGGCTCGACAGCATCACGGCGCAGCCGCGTCTCACCTTCGGCCGCATGGAGCTGATCGACGGTATCGGCCTCGTGCCGGTGGTGATGGGCCTGTTCGGTGTCGCCGAGGTGCTGCTCAACACCGAGCAGGCGATCAAGCGCGACATCATCAATGCCAAGATCACCCAGCTTCTGCCCAATAAAGAGGACTGGCAGGCGAGTGCCGGCCCCGTGACGCGCGGCACCCTGCTCGGCTTCCTGCTCGGCATTCTGCCGGGCGGCGGCGCGGTCGTCGCCTCGTTCGCGTCCTATGCGCTCGAGAAGCGGCTGTCGAAAACGCCGGAGCGTTTTGGTCACGGCGCGATCGAGGGCGTCGCGGGCCCCGAATCCGCCAACAACGCCGCCGCCGGCGGCGCGTTCATTCCGCTGATGACGCTGGGCATCCCGCCGAACGTGGTGATGGCGCTGCTGCTCGGGGCCTTCGTCATCCACGGCCTGCAGCCGGGCCCGCTGCTGATCACGCAGAACCCCGGCCTGTTCTGGGGCATCGTCGCCAGCATGTATATCGGCAACGTCATGCTGCTGATCCTGAACCTGCCGATGATCGGCATGTGGGTGCAACTGCTCAAGCTGCCCTACAACATCCTCTTCCCCCTGATCATCCTGTTCACGATCCTGGGCGTCTATTGCTCCAGCAACAACGTGTTCGACGTCTATGTGATGATCGCCTTCGGCATCATCGGCTATTTCATGCGCAAGCTCGGCTACGAGCCGGCGCCCCTGGTGCTCGCCTTCGTGCTCGGGCCGATGCTGGAGAACAATCTGCGCAAGTCGCTGATCCTGTCGCAGGGCGACCTCTGGACCTTCGTGCAGCGGCCGATCTCGGCGGCGTGCCTGGCGCTCGCGCTGGTGCTGCTGATCGCGCCGCTGCTGCCGTCGCTGCGCAAGAAGCGCGAGCTGGTGGCATTGGACGAGGGGGCGTAGCTTCGTAGGGTGGATTAGCCTGCGGCTGCGCGAAGCGCAGTCCGCTGGTGTAATCCACCTCTTCTCTCCATGCGGATAGCAAAGTGGTGGGTTACGCCTTCGGCTAACCCACCCTACGGCGCCTGCGCGAGGAGCGCGGGCGGCGCAATCACCCCTCGCCGCTCCCCTCAAGCCGGCCGCGCAGCGCGCCGATCACGCGATGCGCCGTCTCGATCTCCTTCACCGACAAGCCGTCCGCGAGGCCGTTGACCCATGGGGACTGCAAGCGGCCGGCGGCATCGTAGACCTGCCTACCCCTGTCGGTGAGCACCACGAGTTGCGCCCGGCGGTGATGCGGATTGGTCTCGAACGCGACGAGGCCATCGCGCTCGAGGTCGTTGACGATGCGCTGCACGTTCTGGCGGTTGGCACCGAGATTGCGCGCCAGCCAGGCCACCGGCTCCGGGCGCTCGGCATCGACGATCGCCCCCAGGATCTGCCAGCGCGCGCTGGTGAGGCCGAGCGAGGCGACCAGCCGGTCGCCGGCGGTCAGCAGCAGGCCGTTGGCCCGGAACAGGTCGAGGATGAAGCCGGTCAGGGCCTCGCCGGCCGGGGTCCGCTTGGTTCTGGTCATTTGTAATGATTGCCCTATATTGACATCATAATGTCAATTATCTATGTCACACCGTGTCGAATTGACATGATAATACCAACTTACACGGAGTGATGCCATGCCCCAGATGCGTCCGCTCGACCCCGCCTTCCCGATCGACCGTCAGATCGCGCTCGATGCCGGCCCCGTTGTGCTGGTGAACCTGTTCACGCTCGATGCGACCGACGAACAAGCCTTCCTGAAGGGATGGCAGGACGATGCCGCCTTCATGAAGCGGCAGCCGGGTTTCATCTCGACCCAGCTCCACCGCGCCGTCGGCGACAATCCGACCTATCTCAATTACGCGGTGTGGGAATCCAATGCGCTTTTCCGAGCGGCGTTCACGCACCCGGAATTCCGCGCCAAGATCGCGGACTATCCGGCGTCGGCCGTCGCGAGCCCGCATCTATTCCAGAAGGTCGCGGTGCCCGGGATCTGCGTGGCGTAGCTGCCGCATCGTCATTGCGAGCGCAGCGAAGCAATCCAGCCTGCCACCGCGGAAAGTTTCTGGATTGCTTCGCTACGCTCGCAATGACGGAGGGGACAGGCGACCCCACACTCGGAATCGTAGGGTGGGCAAAGGCGCACTTGCGCCGTGCCCGCGATCTGCCTGAGTTGGAGAGAGATGGTGGGCACGGCGCTTCGCGCCTTTGCCCACCCTACGGCATCTCAGCTCGCCGCTGGCAGCGCATTCTCGGCCAGCGCGCCCCACGGGCGGTCGGCTGAGGCGAGACCGATCAGGCGGCCCTGGATGTAGTCGCAGCCCCAGTCGCGCAGCATGTTGGCGGCATCATCGTCCTGTACCCATTCGGCGACGGTCTTGATATCGAGGCGACGTGCGAGATCGATCAGGGTCTGCACGAAGGCGCGGTCGTCGGCGGAATGCGTGATGTTCTGCACGAAGGCCCCGTCGATCTTGACGATGTCGACGCCGAGCTTGCGCAGGTTCCGGAACGAGGTGTAGCCCGCGCCGAAATCGTCGATGGCGATGCGGCTGCCGAAATTCTTCAGCCGCGTGACGAAGCCGCGGACGTCGTCGATATCCTGGATCGCGACGGTCTCGGTGATCTCGACGATCAGCCGCTCGGCAACGCCCGGATGCGCGCGCATCAGCGATTCGATGCTCGCCCACCAATCCGGATCCATGGTGGTATCAGGCGAGATATTGAGGCTGAGGCTGACGTCGGGCGCGGCCGCGAGCTCGGCGACCACAAGCTCGAGCACGCGATGATCGACGAGGCGGATCAGGCCGAGCCGCTCGGCGACCGGCACGATGTCGGGTGCGAGCAGCACCTGGCCGTCGCCCTGGTCCATCCGCACCAGGCATTCGTGGAAGGCGCGCTCGCGCGAGACGGCCGACACGACAGGCTCATAGGCGAGCTTGATGCGGCGCTCGTTCAGCGCGGTGACGATCTCGTCGGTGACGCGGATGTTGACGCGGCGCTGCGCATCGCGCGTGGCATCCGGACGCCACGCAGCAAACGAGCCGGCGCGGCGGCGCTTGGCTGCGTCGAGCGTCTCATGGGCGCGATTGACCGCTTCGTCGGTGTTGCGGGCATAGCGCGGCAGGCTGACCGCGCCGATCGACGCGGTGACCGAGACCGGACCGGATTTGGTCGGCACCACCTCGTCGCGGATGCCGGCGAGGAAGCGCTCGGCGGCGACGTTCATGTCGTCGGTGGTGCAGTTCTTCAGGATCAGGCCGAACTTGTTGCCGGAGAAGCGTCCGAGCACATCGCCGCCGCGCAGGCGCGCACGGATGCGCTTGGCGATGTCGAGGATCACGGCATCGGCGACGTCGAAGCCGAAGGCGTCGTTGACGCGGGCGAGATGGTCGATGCCGACCAGCATGAAGGCCGCTGTCGAGCGGAAGCGGGTGGTCTCCTCGATTGCCTCGGCCAGCGCCGCGACCAGATGCGAGCGGTTGAGCTCGCCGGTCAGCGGATCGAGCCGGGCGAGCTTGGACAGCTCCTCGTCGCGGGCGTGGCGCTCATTGTTAATGCGGACGGAGCCGATCGCGCGCGTGGGGCGGCCGTCGGGGCCGGCGAACCAGCGGCCGGTCTCCTCGACCCAGACCACGGCGTCGGAGGCGCTCATGCGCACGCCGTATTCGACCCGGTAGGCCGTGCCGTCGGCGCCGTGGACGGCGGAGGTCTGCGCCAGGGCGGCGGTCCGCAGCGACTGCGCAGGCTCGATCAGCTTGGCGAATTCGGCCCCGGTCGCGAGCCTCTCGGCAGGAATGGTGGGGAAGACGGCGCCGACCTGCTCGCCCCAGACGATGACGTCGCTGGCGATGTCCCAGGCGAACACGGCCTGACCGAGCGCGGCCAGAATGTCGGAGGCTTGCGGCAATGCGGGGGTCAAAATCGCCTCGTTTCGGGACAGCGGGGAGTCCTGAGCCGGCACAGAATACGGCTAGATTCGCCCCCGACCCTAGGCAAAGTTGATAAACAATTTGGAAACCACGTTGTGAAGTGACGGGGGAACCAAACCGGCCCGCCCGGCATAGGCCTTGCGAGTACTGACACGCAACCGGCGCCCGCGTCCCGAAACGCGACACTATCCGCCGGATCAACGGTGATCGCGATGTTGAGTACTGATCGATCGGACGAATTGGCAGGCAGCATGGGCACGGCCCTGGTGCCGCTGATCCCGACTGTGCAATGGCTCCACAAGGTGCCGCTGCCCCGCCCCGATCCGAGCTTCGTCACCCAGCTGATCGCCAATGCCGAGCACGTACCGCAAACCAGCCGGCTCCGCCGCGCCTCGTCCGAGGACGCGCGCATCGCCTATGGCAGCAAGCTCCCGCTTCCGAGCGTCAGCGCCCGCACGCGGCAGGTGGCTTGAGCACAACGAATTTTACCGACAGAGGCCGCTGCCCTTACCTCGCCCCGCTTGCGGGGAGAGGTCGGATCGCCCTTGCGATCCGGGTGAGGGGGTACAGGTCTCGCGGCCATCTCGCGTGTGGAGACAGGCCCCTCACCCCAACCCTCTCCCCGCGAAGGGCGGGGCGAGGGAGCACACCGACGTCGCCGTGGGGCTAAGTTAAACTCACAGAAGTCAGCGCGGCGTGTCGGGGGAAGGCGGCGTGCCGTTGCCCGGCTGCAGATGCGGCGAGGGAATTTCCGGCGACGGCGGAATGCTCGGCACAGGCTTCGGCGCCGGATGATCCATCAAAACGGATTCGGCGACCGACTGCGCGGAAGGTGCGGGCGGCACCACCGGCTCCACCTTCGTCAAAGGCTCGAACGTGGGTTCGGGAGCCACATCGTCCGCCGGCGGGTCAGCCCGGCGTTTGGCCTTGCGCGGCGCCGGCACCGTGGTCTCGGCGACATAGGTGACGCGGCGGCGCGTGCGCTGGGCGATGCCGCCGAGGAAATCGGCCATCGAAAGCAACACCAGCAGGAAAAAGGTGGAGTTGCCGAATTTGGGCCACATCACGAATTCGGCCGCCGCCGCGCCGAAGATGATCAGCGACAGCAGATGATCCATCAGGAATTTCGAGCCGGGCCGCGCGCCCTTGACCACCTCAAGCAGCAGCAGCACCACACCGAGCGCAAGCAGGAGGTCGGCGAGCGTGACCGGCCAGGTCTCGCCCGTGATCATCGGCACCTTGAACAGCACGTCCGTAAAGGACACGCTGGGCATCAGGAAGGCGATGATGTTGTAGACCGCGAGCGGAATCAGGAGCAGCGGGAAACCGACCATCGGCAAAACGCCTTCTCGATCAAGATATGCAGACAGGACAATGCGGCGGCGAAGCATTAGCTCCGCCGCCGTCACTGTCATATCTCATGGGTTGGCCGAAATCAGGCGGGTCACGTCATCCTGATTGAGGATAACCCGCCCAAAGAAACAGTCCGTTCTCAGGACTCTTTCTTCTTCAGGACCTGCCGGCCCTTGTACATGCCGGTCTTGAGGTCGAGATGGTGCGGACGACGGAGCTCGCCGGAGTCCTTGTCTTCCACGTAGGTCGGCTTCTTGATGGCGTCTGCCGAGCGGCGCATGCCACGACGCGACGGCGAGGTTTTTCTTCTCGGAACGGCCATTTCAATATCCTCTAGGGATTGGTGTCATCAGGGCATCGTCCCCGGGGGACGGCTCAGCACCCGCAATACGGGGCGAGCTGAATGCCGATCAAGGCCGCGCTTATAGAGGAAGGCCGACCGTAAAGCTAGGCTCTTGGGCCGGAAAATGCGCCCGAAAAGGGCCCGAAATCAGCGATTTTCGCGCCAACAGGTGACCAGCGAGCTGGCCTGCCCCCGCGCCATATAGGTGGCCGCCAGCCGCCGGACGCCTGGTCCCGGGGTCCGGGCGCTGCGTTTGACCGGATTCGGCAGGATCGAGGCCAGAAGGGCGGCCTCCCGGGGGGAGAGGTTCTCGGCCGACTTGCCGAAGGCATAGGCGCTGGCGGTCTCGACCCCGAACTGGCCCTGCGGGCCGAGCTCGGCGATGTTGAGGTAAATTTCCAGGATCCGGGGCTTCGGCAGGACCAGGTCGATCCACAGCGCCAGCGGGAATTCCAGCGCCTTGCGGACGAAATCCCGCCCCTGCCAGAGGAACAGGTTTTTCGCCACCTGCTGGGTGATGGTGGAGGCGCCCCGGAACGGGGTGCCATCCTCCTTCGCATCGTCGATCGCCTCGCGCAGCGCGCCCCAATCGATACCGTGATGCTTGCAGAAATGGGCATCCTCGGCCGCCACCACCGCGCGCGGCAGATAGGGCGACATGTCGGCCAGATCGATCCACTCCCGCTGCATCGGTGCGCCCCGCAAGCTGCGCCAGGCCATCAGCGTCGAAACCGGGTGGCCGGCACGGTAGAACGGCGCGATCAGATATGGCGCGAGAACCACGACCGCGAGCGCCACCAGCAGGATTTTGACGATGCGCAAATCGACCTTTCCGGCGCAAACTGTACCGCGGCCACGGGCTGGACCATTAAGTCTGTGATAATTCGGGCCTTTTCCAGCACTTTTTAGGCCTTCCAAACGATTGACTGGGGCGGGCGCATAAAGGATTGTCCCGCCGAATTTTAGTTCTGGAGCCTTTCTTGATGACCGGCACGTCCCCGTCCGATTTCGCCAAACGTCTGGACAAGACCGCTGATGACACCGAAGCGCTGCTCGGGCGCCTGCTCACGGACGACATCCTGCACGATGAGATCGCCCGGCCCAAGCGACTGATGGACGCAATGCGCTATTCCAGCCTGAATGGCGGCAAGCGCCTGCGGCCGTTCCTGGTGGTCGAGAGCGCCGCCGTGTTCGGCGTTCCCCGCGAGGCCGCGCTGCTGGTCGGCGCCGCGCTCGAATGCATCCACTGCTATTCGCTGATCCACGACGATCTGCCGGCGATGGACAATTCGGACCTGCGCCGCGGCCGCCCGACCCTGCACAAGCACACCGATGACGCCACCGCGATCCTCGCCGGTGACGGTCTGCTCACACTCGCCTTCGACATCGTCACCCGGGACGAGATCCATCGCGACGCCAATGTGCGGCTGCTCCTGACGCGCGCGCTGGCGCGCTGCGCCGGCATCGGCGGCATGGTCGGCGGCCAGATCCTCGATCTCGCCGGCGAAGGCCGCTTCGGCGGCAACGAGCCGATCGACGTCGCACGCATTCAGCAGATGAAGACCGGCGCGCTGCTGCGCTACGGCTGCATCGCCGGCGCGATCCTCGGCCAGGCCTCGCAGAAGGAATATCAGGCGCTCGACGATTACGGCCGCGCGCTCGGCGAAGCCTTCCAGATCGCCGACGACCTGCTTGACGTCGAAGGCGATGCCGCCGCCCTCGGCAAGCCGGCCGGCGCCGATGCCGCGCTCGGCAAGACCACCTTCGTCACCCAGCTCGGCATCGACGGTGCCAAGCAGCGCGTCCGCGACCTGCTCGCGCGCGCCGACAGCGCCGTCTCGATCTTCGGCGACCGCGCCGCCGTACTGCAAGCCGCCGCGCGCTTCGTCGCCGAGCGGAAGAACTAGCGCATCCCGATGGCGGCCGAGGGCAAAGACGATCCCGTCCTCGTCCGCTTCCGCAAGATGTCGCGGCCGGTGCGGCTGATCTATGCGCGGCCGCGCACCTTCATCGCGCTCGCGGCGGGCATCCTGGTCGCCCTGCTGCTGCCGGGCTCGCACCGGCTGGTGACGCGACTGTTGTTCGGCTGGGATGCGCTGATCACGGTCTATCTCGTGCTGGTCTATGCGATGATGCTGTGCAACGACCACCAGCACATCCGCCGCGCCGCGGCGATGCAGGACGACGGCCGCTTCGTGATCCTGCTGGTGACGGCCATCGGCGCCTTCGCCAGCATCGCGGCGATCGTCTCCGAGCTCGGCACGCCGCATCGCGGCGTGCTGGAGCTGACCGTCGCGATCACCACGATCGCGCTGTCATGGGCCACCGTGCACACCACCTTCGCGCTGCATTACGCCCATGATTATTACCGGGCCGCCAAGCCGGGCGGCCTGCAGTTTCCAAGCGGCGACAAGGAAGTCCACGCGGACTATTGGGACTTCGTCTATTTCTCGTTCGTCATCGGCATGACCGCGCAGGTCTCCGACGTCGGCATCACCGACAAGACCATTCGCCGCACCGCCACCGCCCACGGCATCGTGTCCTTCATCTACAACACGGCCTTGCTGGCGCTGACGGTGAACATCGCGGCGAGCGCGATCGCGACATGATTGTCGTCTCGGCGGAGGCCGGGACCCATATCGCGTGATCCCTCGCATTCGCGGCGGTGCGAGTACGGGCGAAGACTTCATCACTACTTGTCGTCGCCAAACTCCTCCCTGGGGTCATGGGTCCCGGCTTTCGCCGGGACGACCCAGTGGTGTCAGTAACACACCTCGGCATTGGCATCGTTGCCGGGGCCGCCGCCGCCGCGATATTCGAGATGGCAGCCGCGGCTGACCGGACGGCACCCGCTGCTGTTGCAGAAGACCTGCCCGCCGCCGGAGCGACGGCCGGCGCCGGTTGCGGCAGCGATGCCGGCAGCCGCGCCGTAGCCGCCTGCCGCTTCGCCCGCCGCACCGCCGGCCTGACGACGCTGCCGCGCAGGGCGCTCCTCGCTGTCGTCGCGCTTGGCCGTTGCGGGCTTGGCCGGCTTGGCAGCGCGCTGCTTCTCGCACTCATTGTCGTCGTTGATCGCAAAGCCCTCGCGGCAGACGATCTTGGTGCACTTGTCGCCGTCGACCTTGAAGCCGTGCTCGCAGACCAGCGGGCAGACGCGTGACGGCTTCGCCTTCACCGCATCGAGCGCGTCGGTGCTCGCGACCTTCACGTCGAGCTTGGTGCCGGCATAGCGGTTGAACTGCGACAGCGAGCGCTGCGAGGACGTATTCCAGTTGCCGTCGGCCTGACCCGAGAAGCAGCCGACCCGGCCAAGCTCGGTCTGCACCGAACGGCTGAGATCGGCCGGAGCCGTCGCAGGCGTCAGCGACGCGACGTTGGTTCCGGCCGGGCTCGCAGTGCTGGCCGGCGCGGTGCTCGGCGCGGCAGCGGCGAGATTGACGCGCTGCTGCTCGGCGGCGGCGGCCTGCTGCTGCGCCTGCTCTTTGGCCTTCTGCGCGGCAAGCTGCGCCTGCTCGGCCGCCTTGGCATCGGCCGCGGCCCTGGCCTGCGCATCCTTCTGCGCGCCGACGGCTGCGAGACGGTCACGCTCGGCTTCGGCCTGCTTCGCCTTCTCGATCGCCGCCGCGTGAGCCTGCTCGGCACCGATCTTCTCGAGCTGGAGTTTTGCGAGGTTGGAATAGAAACCGTCGGGATGCTGGGCGAGGAACGCTTCCCACGCCGCCCTGTTGCCGACCTGGAGCGAGAGCTCGTAGTCGCGGCGGATATCGGCCTGCGGGTTCGCGACGGGCGCCGCCGGTGCTGCGGCCACTGCCTTGACCGGCACCAGCGGGACGTCGTCGCCGCCGAGCGAGCCATAGACGAACGGCTCCTGCTTGTTGCCGGTCGACTTGAGCACGTCGTCGCGCACGAAGCCGAAGGCGCGGCGGACGTCGAGGCCCGGCGTCGTCAGATGCTTCGAGAGCGCCACCGTGAACGGGCTGTTGGCACCGTCGCCGTCCTGCGCCGTGAAGCCGGCCTTCGCAGAATAGGCAATCAGCGTATTGGGACTGGTCGGTTCGACCTGGGCGAGACCGCGGCCGATGCCGCGCGAGGCGATCGTGCGCTTCATGGTCTTGCCGAATGGATTGTCGCGGCAGGCGTCCAGGATCACCAGGCGGAGCTGCTTGGCGGGCTCGACCGCGACCAGAACACGGTCGAGCGACAGCGCCTCGTCGTAAACATCGGTGTCGCGCTCGAGCCTGGCGTCGACCGGGATCAGATAATTGGAGCCTTCGACCTCGATGCCGTGGCCGGCATAGTAGACCACGGCGATGTCGGCGGTGCGGGTCGCATCGGCAAAGTCGCGCAGCACGCGCCGGGTATCCTGGGCGGTCAGATCGTGCCGGGAATCGACGACGTCGAAACCAGCCTCCTTCAGCATCTTCGCCATCACCGCACCGTCGTTGACGGGATTGGCCAGCGACGGCGCGTGCTGGTAGGCCGAGTTGGCGAGGACCAGGGCGACGCGCTTTCCTGCGTGAGCGGGCCCGGCGCCGAACACCAGCGCGGCGGCGAGGAGAAGCGGACAAAGTCTGAGCAAACTGCGCATGACACGACTTCCGAAGTTCAGGACCCGACTGGGCCTTTGGGACCGCTTTAGCAGGATCGGGCACCGGCGCTTGTGACCGACGTCACGAAGGCGGCGTCCGGCGACAAAACGAAGGTTCCCTCTGGTTTGTCGCGCCAGCGCGGTCGGGGTTCGCCGGCAAACGCCCGGGTTCCCTAGGGATCGCCGATATGCCCCCGATATTGTGGCAGATCGTCCGTAATCTCGTGCCAGGGCGCCTTCGAGCCCACGAAAATGTGGGCGCTCGGCCGGATTGAGGGGGCATCAACCAGGGTTCCCATGGCGACATGGACCCATTTTCCCTCGCGCACCCGGGAATAGAGCAGCGAGCCGCATCGGGCGCAGTGGGCGTCATGGGTGACCTCGTCCCCGTAAATGAGCCGCTGATCGCCGCCCTGGACGATGCGGAGCTTGTCCTGCGGGATGCCGGCGAACGGCTTGAAGGCCGACCCGGTGGTGCGGCGGCAGTTCGAGCAATGGCAGTTCAGCGCATAGGAGAACGCATCGGCCACCTCGAAGCGCACGGCGCGGCAATAGCATTCGCCGGTCAGGATACGAGCGTTCGAATTTTCTGATCCGGTCATGACGAGGCCTCTGCGCAATGGCTGACACACCCATAGCGCATCTTGCACTGTACGACTAAGTTCGCCCCCAGCCATCATTCAAAGGGATGACCCATGAGCCAGAACCGTTCGAGCGTCGAAGCCGTCGTGCAATCCTATTTTGACGGGCTCTATGAGGGCGATGCCGAAAAGCTCGGCGCCATCTTCCATCCCTCCGCCGATCTGCGCTGGGTCGAGAAGGGCGAACTGCAGGTCCTGACCGTGCCCGACTGGCTCGACCGCGTGCGYAAGCGCCCCTCCGGCAAGGCCGAAGGCAAGCCGCGCGAGGATTTCATCGTCACCATCGACCGCTCCGACGACAAGACCGCCTTCATCAAGGTGCGCTGCCAGCTGCCGCCGCGATTCTTCACAGACTATCTGGTGGCGATGAAGCTCGCTGACGGCTGGCAGATCGTGTCGAAATCGTACCGGTACGACCTGAGGGATTGAGGGGCTGCGCGCTCCTCTTCCGCCTGAAATCGGACGCACTCGTCCCTCATTCTCCGTCATTGCGAGCGTCGCTCTCGCCACGCGTCATTGCGAGCGCAGCGAAGCAATCCAGCATCCCTCCGCGGAGAGACTCTGGGTTGCTTCGCTGCGCTCGTAATGACGACGCGGATAGAGCGCACGCTACGTTTCCTGCCTCCCCTTGCCTGAAAGTCCCTCATGTCTCTCGATCGCCGCTCCCTGCTCGCCTCGCTCTGCTGGATAGCCGCTGCTCCCGCGCTTGCCGCGGAGGCGCCGCCGGAGCTCGAAACCTATGAGCGCGAAAGCGGCGGACGTATCGGGCTCTATGCGGAAAATCTTGCGACCGGCAAGAAGCTCGCCTGGCGTGCCGACGAGCGCTTCGTCATGTGCTCGACCTTCAAGGCTTCGCTTGCGGCCTGCGTGCTGGCACGGGTCGATCGCGGCGAGGAGCAGCTTGCGGCCGTGATCCCCTACGGCCAGGCCGACCTGCTGGACTACGCGCCGGTCGCCAAGCAGAATCTCGCGGCCGGCAAGATGTCGGTCGCCGAGATGTGCAAGGCGATCGTCGAGCTCAGCGATAACACCTGCGCCAATCTGCTGCTGGCGCGGATCGGCGGCCCCGCCGCGCTTACCGCATTCTGGCGATCGCTCGGTGACGCCACCTCGCGGCTCGACCACAACGAGCCCGAGCTCAACCGCTCCCCGCCCGGCAATCCCCAGGACACCACGACGCCGGCGGCGATGGCAGGCAATCTGCGGCGGCTCGTGACGGGCGAAGCGCTGTCGCAGGCCTCGCGCGTCCAGCTCACCGACTGGATGGTGAACTGCAAGACCGGCGCAAACCGGCTGCGCGGCGGGCTGCCGTCAAGCTGGACGATCGGCGACAAGACCGGCAACAACGGCAAGGATGCGTCGGGCGATATCGCCGTCGTCTGGCCCAAACCCGATGCGCCGATCCTGATCGCGGCCTACACCCAGGGCGGCTCGCCGACGGCCCCGCAGATCGAGGCCGCGTTCGCCCGCATCGGACGCATGGTGGCAGAGCGGCTGGCGTAAGGCCCAAACATTGACCTCTTGGCCGCTTCCGGGCCAAGACAGGTCATGATCGCAGCGAAATTCCAGACTTTCCTCATCCTGCTCGCGGTGCTGGCGGGCACCGCCCTCCTCGCCCGCCGTTTCAACATCGCTCCTGCGATCCTGCTGATGCTCTCCGGCGTCGGTCTTGCCTTCGTGCCGGGCATGCCGCCGGTCGAGCTGCCGCCGGAACTTGTGCTGCTGATGGTGCTGCCGCCGCTGATCTACTCGGCGAGCGTCGCCATGAGCTGGCGCGAGTTCAAGAGGAACCTGCGGCCGATCGTGCTGCTCGCAGTCGGCGCGGTGATCTTCACCGCGGCGATGGTGGCAGCCGCCACGCATTATCTCATCGGCCTGCCCCTGACCGTGGGTTTCCTGCTCGGGGCCATCGTCGCGCCGCCCGACGTGGTGGCGCCGCTCGCGATCGCGCGGCGGCTGAACCTGCCGCGCCGACTCGTCGTCATCCTCGAAGGCGAAGGGCTCGCCAACGACGCCACCGCGCTGATCCTCTACCGCTTCGCGCTCGCCGCGATCATGGTCGGGCACTTCTCGCTGCCGCTGGCGGCCGGCGAGTTTGTGCTGATCGTCGCCGGCGAGATTGCCTTCGGTATCGGCGTCGGCTGGCTCTCCCTTCGCTTCCGCAAATGGTCCAGGGACCCGCAGGTCGAGCTGACGCTGTCGCTGATCACGCCATACGTCTCCTACTGGCTGCCGGAGCATGTCGGCGGTTCCGGCGTGATCGCGACCGTGGCCTGCGGCCTCTATGTCAGCTGGAACGGCCCACTCCTGATCTCGTCGGCGACGCGCCTGCAGGGCATCTTCTTCTGGGACCTCATCATCTACCTGATCGAGGGCCTGCTGTTCCTGCTCACCGGCTTCCAGATGCGCGCGCTCTACGAGAAGTCGAAGGCGTTCCCGCTCGACGACATCCTGATCGCGACCGCCGTCGTGCTGACGATCATCGTGACCGCGCGCTTTGTCTGGCTTTATCCCGCGACCTATCTGCCGCGAATCCTCTCCAAATCGCTGCGCGAGCGAGATCCGTCGCCGCCATGGCAATGGCCGTTCGTGCTCGCCTTCACCGGCGTGCGCGGCGCGGTGTCGCTGGCGGCCGCGCTGGCGCTTCCGTTCACGCTGCCTGATGGCGACGCCTTTCCCTATCGCGACCTGATCCTGTTCGTCGCCTTCGGCGTCATCTTCGTCACCCTGATCGGCGTCGGCTTGACGCTGCCGCCCGTGGTGCGCTGGCTCGGCGTCGCCGAGGCCGGCCGCAACGAGCATGTCGCCGAGCACGAGGCCGAGATCGCGGCCCGGCGCCAGGCGCTCGATGCCGCACTGAGATCGCTGGATGCGCTCACCGCGGAAAAGGAAGTCTCCGACGAGGTGATGCGGCTGCTGCGCGCCCGCCACGAGATCCGCGTCAACCAGCTGCCCGACTCGCTCGACCCCGCCCACCACGACGTCTCCGCCGCCGGCACCGCACTGACCCGCAATTTGATCGACGCCGAACGCAAATTCATCCACGACCTGCTGCGCGACGGCCACATCACCGACGAGACGCGGCGCCGGATCGAGCGGGACCTGGATCTGGAAGAGGCAAGCCTGGCGAACCGGGAGTATCGGGGCGGGCCGCTGTAGGACGTGCAAGTCCCCTCGCCATCTGCTATTCTTGCCGGATGACAAAGCCAGGACTCGAGATCCTCCTGGAACGCGTGTCGGCCTGGCCCGAAGAGGCACAGGAAGAGCTGATGCGATCCCTGACCGACATCGAGAACAGGCATCTCGGTATCTATCTGACTTAGCGATGATGAGCGAGCCGCAGTTCGCCGTGGCTTGAAGGATATGCGCGAGGGAAGGCTTGCAAGCGACGACGCGGTCGCCGCTGTCTTCAAACGCTACAGCGCATGAGAGTCCGCTGGTCCGAAAGCGCGCTTTCGGACATCGACAGCATTTTCTCCTATATTCACGAACGCAATCGCACGGCCGCCGTCGCCGTGGTTGAGCGTATCCATCGCCCGTCTGCTCCAGGACTTTCCCAAGGCCGGTCATCTTACCGACGAACCCGGCGTGCGCATGTTCCCAACCGTTCGCTATCCGTATCTTGTGTTTTACACGGTCAATCCCGCTGACGACCAGGTCGTGATCCTTCACGTGCGCCATGGCGGTCAGGAGCGGGGCTCCTAGACGATTGCGACCTACCGCCGCTCGCAGAACTCTCCCACTGCCGCCGCCACGGCCCCGGCGATCTGCTCCTGCCGCTCCGCCGAGTTCATCTCCATCTCCTCGTCGCGGTTGATGATGGAGCCGGCTTCCAGCAGCACCGCGGCGCTCCTGGTTTGCGACAACACGACCAGGCCGTCGTAGCGGTAGACGCCGACATCCTTGTCGAGCAGCTGGCGCCGGTAGCGGCCCATCACCGGCAAGCTGTACTGGCTGGCATAGCGAAGGCCCTGCTCCTTCAGCTGCCGGCCGATCATCCGGGCCAGCTTCAGGCTGGTGGTGAAGTGCGGATTGCGTTCGGAGACGAACAGCGAGTGACCGGAAAACCGATCGCTGAAATAGCTCTTCGCGCCGTCGAACTCCCAGGCCTCGAGCAACTTGTCCGGGACCGAATCGTGGTGAACCGACAGGAACAGATCAGTCCGGCCGTCATTCGCCGCGCCGACGCGCTTGAACAGGCTCGGCCGCGCCTTGCCGTCGGTGACGAGTAGACGGGTTGCGGCAAAGCCCCCGGATTTGAGCTTCGCCGCGATCAGCCGCGCAAGCCGGAAGTTGAAGCCGAACTCGGGATCGTTGCGCGCGCTCAGCGCGCCGTAGGAGTCCGGCGTGTGCCCGACATCCACGACGATGCGGAATTTCGGCGCCTCGCATGTGGCCGACGGCTGCGGCGGCTTCGGCCTCGTCTTCTCCGGCTTTCTCGCAGCCGCGGCCTCGCCGACATGCACCAGCGACGAGGCCAGGAGCGAGGCGACCAGTCCGGCGATGATGCTGCGTGATCCTCCCAAGCGCTACTCCGCCGCCGCGATCCTCGGACGGCCGACGAAGCCGGCGACGTCGCCGAAACGCTCCAGCATCACGGCCGGCAGGTCCTTGGTCTTGCTGGTGACGCAGGCGCCGGAGCGCACCGCACAGCGGTCCTGATGCGCGGCCTGCGGCGGCGGCTCGCCCTGCTGAAGCGCACGCGCCAGCTCCATCACGACTTTGCGGAAATGCATGATGCCGAGATCGGTCGGGCCGAGATGCTCGCGGGTGCGGTCGGCGATCGGACCCTGGCTGTCCTGCACGGCGGCGTCCTGCTCGGAGACGCCCTTGATCCCGGTGTAGCTGCGGGTCTTCTGCAGCTTGCGGTCGATCAGATAGTCGTTACCCTTGTGGCGCAGCGGTACGTAATTGTCGTCTACCTCCGCGATCACGCCGTTGCCGCGATCGTAGGCATCGCGCTCGCCTTGCGTCAGCGGCCGCTCCGGATTCCAGACATAAGTGTAGATCCAGCAATTGGTGTCGGTGACGGGCACGAAGGTCTGGCCAAAGATGTTTTCGCCCGGCATCGCGCTCGGTGCATAGGCGTGGAACGGCATCAGGAACTGCGCGATGCGCCAGTAGATGTTGTCGCTTCCGGTGAGCCGGCCGCCGGCAATCGTCAGCCCCGCCTCGTGCGAATTGACCTTGATCACCGGACGCGGGTCCTCCGCGATCCAGCGCATGTGATCGCTCGACATCCGCGCGATCGGATTCACGAAATGCTTCTTGATGTCGAGGATCTCGTTCTCCTCCTTGTCGAAGGAGAGATGGGCGAAGGTGAAATGCGCGGTGTCGATCGAACCTTCCAGCGCCTGCACCCAGTTGCAGTCCTGCCACTTCTTGCTGACGTAGCGATGCGAAGCCGGCAGCAGCGCCATTTCGAGGTCGGGCAGTTCGGGCATGGCGTCCGCCGGACCCATATAGGCCCAGATCATCTCGCCCCATTCGCGCACCGGATAGGATTTGATGCGGATGAGATCCTTGGCGTTGAGATCGGGATAGGAGGTCGGCATGTCGACGCAGCGGCCGTCGGTGTCGAACTTCCAGCCGTGATAGACGCAGCGGATGCCGCACTCTTCGTTGCGCCCGAGCCAGAGATTGGCGCCGCGATGCGGGCAGTATTGATCGATGACCCCGACCACGCCGCGCGAATCGCGAAAGGCCAGCAGCTCTTCCCCGAGCACGACGATCTTCTTGGGCTCGCCGTCGGACTCGGGGAGTTCTTTAGACAGCAGGACGGGAATCCAGAACCGCCGCAGCAATTCGCCCATGCCCGTTCCGGAGCCGGACTCGGTCAGGAATTTGTTGTCCTCGGCGCGGAGCATGGAGAATCCTCCCGACGCTATTTTCGGGAAGATTGGCGCGAGAACGGGAAAGCGTCAACGCAAGAACGACTCTCGTGTGCCGGACGCGGCGCGGCATGAAATGACGCGGCGCAGAGCCGGGCCCCAGTTTGCCGCAAGCATGGGCCCCGGCTCTGCAGCGCGCCGCCGAAGAAGCGCTGGGCTGCGTCCGGGGCACGAGCAAACTAAACCGGCCGCTCCCCCTTCACCGTCACGCGCGTGCCGGAGCGCGTGTGCGGCCAGTAGTCCCACATCGCGCGGTGCTGGGTGCAGCGGTTGTCCCAGAAAGCGATGGCGTTTTCGGTCCAGCGGAAGCGGCACTGGAACAGCGGGTTTTCGGCGTGCTGGTAGAGATAGGCGAGCATCGCGTCGCTCTCGTCGCGGGGGATGCCGTTGATATGGCGGGTGAAGCCGCGATTGACGTAGAGCGCCTTCTTGCCCGTGACCGGATGCGTACGGACGACAGGATGCTCGGCATTCGGATAGGACGGACGATCGGCGACGCCGTAATTCGCATAGAGGCCGCGATAGATCGGCTCGCCGTCATGCAGCGCGGTGAGCCCGTCGAGATAGGCCTTCATGCGGTCCGACAGTGCCTCATAGGCGGCATACATGTTGGCGAACAGCGTGTCGCCGCCGCGCGGCGGGCACTGCTTGATGTAGAGGATCGAACCCATCGGCGGCTCGAGGTCGCAGGAGACGTCGGAGTGCCAGCCCTCGCCATTGGCGCGCGGCGAGTTCTTGTCGGCGTAGATCTTCATCAAGGCCGGGTCTTCATCCTCGTGCGGCGCTGCGGGGTGGAAATGCAATTCGCCGAACTTGCGGCCGAAGGCGAGATGCTGCTTTGGCGTGATGCTCTGGTCGCGGAAGAAGATGACGAGGTTTTCGGCGAGCGCGCGATGGATCTCGTCCATCTGCCGGTTGGAGCGGGCATCGCCGTCGACGAGCGCGCCGAGATCGACGCCGGAGATTTCCGCCCCGATGATGGGAGTGAGCTTTTCGACCGCGATGGTCTCGTAAGGCGCGCCGTCGTCAGTCGTGTGGCGATAGCGCGGACCCTGCTTGCCGGCGAGTGAGCTCATTGGCGTGTCTCCCGATCATTGTTGATTGGGAGGCATCGTAGCGCACGGCGACAGATACGCAATCTGCGCCGCAAACATCGGTGTCGTCCCGGCGAAGGCCGGGACCCATAGCCACAAGATTCAGTTTGGCGAAGATTCGTAACCACCATCCCGCGAAATAACCACGCCCTGTGGTTATGGGTCCCGGCTTTCGCCGGGACGACGACGGAGTGTGGGGCGCGAGCGGAGTGAAATCACTCCGCCGCGGGCGCCGGCACCTTGGCGCCCTGGCCGTAGCGCTGGTCGATGTAGTCGATCACCAGCGCCTTGAAGTCGGCCGAGATGGTCGGGCCGCGCAGCGTGCGGAACTTCTTGCCGTCGACGAACACCGGCGCGGCCGGCGCCTCGCCGGTGCCCGGCAGCGAGATGCCGATATTGGCGTGCTTGGATTCGCCGGGGCCGTTGACGATGCAGCCCATGACCGCGACGTTGAGCTCTTCGACGCCGGGATATTTGGTCTTCCAAGCCGGCATCTCGTCGCGGATGAAATCCTGGATCGAGCGCGCGAGCTCCTGGAACGTGGTCGAGGTGGTGCGGCCGCAGCCGGGACAGGCCGCAACCAGCGGCACGAAGGTGCGGAAGCCCATGGTCTGCAGCAGCTCCTGGCCGACCTGCACCTCGCGGGTGCGGTCACCGCCGGGCTCCGGCGTCAGCGAGATGCGGATGGTGTCGCCGATGCCCTGCTGCAGCAGGATGCCGAGCGCCGCGGACGACGCCACGATGCCCTTCGAGCCCATGCCGGCTTCGGTGAGGCCGAGATGGATGGCGTAATCGGAACGGCTGGCGAGATCCTGATAGACCGCGATGAGGTCCTGCACGGCCGAGACCTTGGCGGAGAGGATGATGCGGTCCTTGGGCATGCCAAGCTCTTCGGCACGTGCGGCCGAGAGCAGCGCGGACTGCACCATGGCCTCGCGCGTCACCGCGCGGACGTCGCGCGGATTCGGCGAAGCGGCGTTCTCGTCCATCAGCTTGGTCAGCAGCTCCTGGTCGAGCGAGCCCCAATTGGCGCCGATGCGGACCGGCTTGCCGTTCTTGTTCGCGATCTCGATGATGTCGGCGAACTGGGTGTCGCGCTTGTCCTTGAAGCCGACATTGCCGGGATTGATGCGGTACTTGGCCAGCGCCTCGGCGCAGGCAGGATAGGCCGCGAGCAGCTTGTGACCGATATAGTGGAAGTCGCCGATCAGCGGCGTGGTGATGCCGCGCTTGGCGAGGCCGTCGCGGATATGCGGGACGGCGGCCGCGGCTTCCTCGCGGTCCACGGTGATGCGGACCATTTCGGAACCGGCGCGCGAGAGCGCTGCGACCTGGGCAATGGTGCCGTCGATGTCGGCGGTGTCGGTGTTGGTCATCGACTGCACGACGATCGGCGCACCGCCGCCGACGGCGACGTCGCCGACCTTGACCTGGGTGGTCCGATGCCGGGGCGCGGGGCCCGCGATGTCTGAATCGAGAGGGTTTTCGAGCTTGTTCATGGCGTCCAAATATCAGGTTTTGGTGACGTTCAGCAATGCATCGCGCGGCGCCGCAGCCGTTTGGCTGGGACGGTTAACCAGAAAAAGCCCAGCAATTACAAGGACCGCGGCGGCCCCGAATGTCAGGCTCAACGTGTCGTGCATGATGAAATAGCTACCCACCACGCCAAACAAAGGGGTGATGAAGGTAAAAGCCGACAATTTGCTGGCCGAATAGGCCTTCACCAGCGCGAACCAAAGCGTGAACGTGGTTCCAACCACCCAGATCGCCTGGAACGCCATCAGGCCGATCGAGAGCGGCGCCGGGGTGTGGGTGATGGTTTCGCCGAACAGCCAGGCCGCCAGCCCCAGGATCGGGATCGAGGTCGCGACCTGATAGCCCAGCGCCTTCTCCGGCGCGGCGAAGCGCAGCCGCGTGCCCTTGGCGACCAGCGTGGTGGCCGCCCACAGGCCGGCGCCGCCGACGATCAGGAGATCGCCGAGCAGCACATGCGAATCGACATTGGGCTGCGGCACGCCGATCGCGAGCGCGACACCGGCGAAGCTGACGGCGAGACCCAGCCATTGCGAGGCGCCGAGCCGCTCGCCGAGCACTTGATAGGAGCCGAGCGCGACGAAGAACGGCGCGGTGTAGAGGAACACCACGGCGCGTGAGGCGGAGGTGAGGCGCAGGCCCTGGAAGATCAGCACGAACTCGATGCCGAACATCAGCCCGGCGATCAGGCCCGCCTTCCAGGTGCCGTCACGCTCGAAGAATTTCACGCCGCGCAGGGTGCCGATGATGAACAGCACCGGCAGCGCGCCCATCGAGCGGATCATCGCCTGCAGCATCGGCGGGATGTCCGGCAGCACCAGCTTCACCGCGATCTGGTTGAATCCCCAGGTCAGGCACAGCATGAGCATCAGGGCGACGGCGCCGGCGCTGAGAGGACGGCTGGCGGAGGTAATGGCTTGAGGTGCGGACATTTCTTCCTGGGATCCGGCTTTGCGCCGTTGTTGCTTCAAGATTTTTTCTGACAATGGGTGCAGACGCCCGTGATCTCCACCACGGACAGTTTGGGCGCGAAGCCTGAGCTGCGCGCGGCGGCATTGAGATTGCTGGCAAAGGACCCCGACGGGATCTCGCCGACGAGGCCACAGCGCTCGCAGATCAGGAACGCCACCGCCGAGGTGGCGTCGTGGTCATGGGCGGCACAAGCGAGATAGGCGTTGCGGCTTTCGATGCGGTGCACGAGGCCGTTGGCCATCAGGAAATCGAGGGCACGATAGACCGTGATCGGCGCCGGCCGCGCCATCGATTTTGCCAGCTCGTCGATCACCTCATAGGCCCCGAGCGGGCGGTGGCTGGAGAGCAAGGCCCCCAGCACCTGGCGGCGGATCGGCGTGAATTTCTGCGCGCGCTGCTCGCAAACCGCTTCCGCATGCGCCAGCGCGTCCGCAGTACAGCGGCCGTGATCATGGTCAGGCGCGGGAAAGGCCGGCTTTGCGAGGGTCATGTGGCCCGCTTTCTAGCATTTCGTCGGGGGAACCCAAAGCGCGACCGGCCGCGCGGCTGCCAGCCATGCTCATGCCGCGGGACAGCACCGCAATAACCCGGTGTGAAATAATCATAAGCTTGCTTATTATATCCCAAGCTTATTGGAGACGAAGCTCATGACCCGCGGGTCGGTCGACCACAATTTCCTGTTCACGCTCGGCGAGCTCTACCGCCTGCTGCGGGTCTATGCCGACAAGGAGGCCTCGCGCTTCGGCATCACCCGCGCGCAATGGGCGGTGCTGGCCAAGGTGGAGCGCAGCGAGGGCATGAAGCAGTCGGAACTCGCCGAGCTGCTCGAAGTGCAGCCGATCACGCTGACGCGCCTGATCGACAAGCTCTGCGACAATGACTGGATCGAGCGCCGCAACGACGCGTCCGACCGCCGCGTCAAGCGGCTCTATCTCAAGAAGGCGGGGCGGCAGCTGCTCGGCCGCATGAGCGGCCTGAAGTCGGAGCTCACGGCCAACGCGCTCGACGGCATCAGTCCGGCGGACGCCCACCGTCTCCTCACTCAACTCGAAGCAATCAAGGAAAACGTGCGCGGCGCGATCCAGACATCGGGCGCGGAACAAGCACGTAAGGAGCAGCGCTATGGCTGATCAGGTTCTCAAGTTCCCGCCCGAGCAGAAGAGCGACAGCGGCAAGCCGACCAAGAAGGCCGGCACCGATCCGCGCCGCCGCTTCGTGGCCGGCCTGCGCCGCCATCGCCGTTTCCTGCTGATGGTCGTGCTGCCCGTCATCGTCGCCGTCGGCGGCCTCACCTTCTATCTGAACGGCGGCCGCTATGTCGGCACCGACGACGCGTATGTCGGCGCGCAGAAGGTGCTGGTGACGCCCGACATCTCCGGCAAGATCCAGAAGGTCCTCGTGAAGGAAGGCCAGGTCGTCAAGCAGGGCGACGAGCTGTTCGAGATCGACCCCGCTCCGTTCCGCCATGCGGTGGATGAGGCCAAGGCGCAGCTCGCCCAGGCGCGCACGACCTACGACAACCTCATCGCCAACATCAAGATCTATGGCGACATGCTGAACCTCGCCCAGCAGGGCGTCGACCTCAAGCAGCGCGACGTCGAGCGCAAGCAGGCGCTGGTGAAGAACAATTACGGCTCCCAGCTCGATCTCGACAACGCCGCCAACGCACTGGTGACCGCCGGCGCGCAGACCCAGTTCGTCAAGCAGCAGCTGTCCAACGCAAAGACGCAATTGCTCGGCGATACCAATTTGCCGCTCGAGCAGTTTCCTCCTTACGCGCAGGCCAAGGCAAAGCTCGACGACGCCCAGCGCAATCTCGATCACACCGTGCTGCGCGCGCCGATGGACGGCGTCGCGACGCAGGTCGAGCAGATCCAGCTCGGGCGCTTCGTCACCGCCGGCATGGCCGTGTTCTCCATCGTCGACATCGCCCATCCCTGGGTGGACGCCAATCCGAAGGAGAGCGACCTCACCTATGTCACCGAAGGTCAGCCTGTTACCCTCGAGGTCGACGCGTTCCCGAACCACGTCTTCAAGGGCAAGATCGGCTCGCTCTCGCCCGGCACCGGCTCGCAGTTCGCGATCCTGCCGCCGCAGAACGCCACCGGCAATTTCGTCAAGGTGGTGCAGCGCGTGCCCGTCCGGATCTATTTCGACGAGACCGACAAATACGTGCGCAAGCTGAAGGCCGGCATGAGCGTCTATGCGACCATCGACACCGGCCACAAGCGCTCGCTCGCCAGCCTGCTCGGCCTGTCGGCCACTGCGGGCCAGGACAAAGAGTAAGGTTCAAGGACGAGGACTGACGCGATGTCCGGCCCCAATGCCAGCCTGATGGTCCCCGGCCTGCGCCGGAACATGGTGACGATCTGCGCCATGACCGCGACCATCATGCAGGCGTTGGACACCACCATCGCCAACGTCGCTCTGCCCTACATGCAGGGCTCGCTGTCGGCCTCGCAGGACCAGATCAACTGGGTGCTGACCTCCTACATCGTCGCCGCCGCGATCATGACGGCGCCGGTGGGGTGGATCGCCAACCGCTTCGGCCGCAAGCGCATCTTCATCATCTGCTCGGCCGGCTTCACGGTCGCCTCGGTGCTGTGCGGCCTCGCGCAGGACATCAACCAGATGGTGCTGTTCCGCCTGCTGCAGGGCGTGTTCGGCGCCGCGCTGGTGCCGCTGTCGCAAGCGGTGATGCTCGACTATTACACGCTGCAGGAACGCGCCACGGCGATGTCGATCTGGGGCATGGGCGTGATGATGGGCCCGATCATGGGCCCCTCGCTCGGCGCATGGCTGACCGAGACCTATTCCTGGCACTGGGTGTTCTTCGTCAACCTGCCGTTCGGCGCGATCACCGTGCTCGGGCTCGCCGTCTTCATGGACGAGACCGACAAGAATCTCAGTCTGAAATTCGACTGGTTCGGCTTTGCCGCGCTGGCGGTCGGGATCGGCGCGCTCCAGCTCGCGCTCGACCGCGGCGAGCAGCTCGACTGGTTCGAATCGGTCGAGATCGTCACCGAGTTCATCGTCTCGGGCATCGCCTTCTACTATTTCTTCGCCCACTCGTTCACGACCTCGCGCCCCTTCATCCAGTTCGCGCTGTTCAAGGACCGCAACTTCCTCACCGGCTGCATCTTCATGACGGTGATGGGCCTCGTGCTGTACTCGACCATGGCGCTGGCCTCGCCTTACCTGCAGAACGTCATCGGCTATCCCATCATGACCGCCGGCGGCCTGCTCGCGAGCCGCGGCTTCGGCACCTTCTTCGCGATGATGATGGTCGGCCGCATCATGCGCTACATCGAGGCGCGCACGCTGATCATCTGCGGCCTGACGCTGACCGCGGCCTCGCTGTTCCAGATGACCGGCTGGACCGACCAGACCCAGGTGCCGGAGATCGTCATCGTCAGCGTGATCCAGGGTTTCGGCTTCGGCCTCGTCTTCGTGCCGCTCTCGACGGTGTCGTTCCTGACGCTGCCCAATCACCTGCGCACCGACGGCACCTCGATGCTGACGCTGCTGCGCAACGTCGCAAGCTCCGTCGGCATCTCCATCGTCATCGCCGAGCTGACGCAGGGTACGCGCAAGACCTACGCGATCCTGTCCGAGCACATCAACCCGTTCAACCACGCCCTGCAGATGCCCGACGTGCGCGGCCTCATCAATCTCTCGACCGATGCCGGCCGCGCCATGGCCGACAGGATGGTCAGCGTGCAGGCGCAGATCATCGCCTTCGCGCACGACTATCAGGTCATCATGTTCTTCATCCTCTGCACCATCCCGCTGGCGCTGATGATCGGCTCCACCAAGGCGACGCTGCGCAAGCAGGCCGCGGGGCCGGAACATGCGGTGATGGAGTAGCGCGTCGGTCTCGTGCCCCGGACGCAGCGCAGCACCCCCGGCGATGCGAAGCATCGTCCGGTGTGATGCGCTGCTGAGCCGGGGCCTATATCCGCGGCACGATGGGTCCCGGTTCTGCGGCGCACCGCTACGCGCTGCACCGCGCCCGGGACAAGAGCCCCCTACAGCAACTCCTCACACCCCAGATCCTCGACGGCCATCATCACCCGCTCCAGATTGTTCCACCAGATCAGCGGCGGGATGTTGATGCTCCACTGCCAGACCGGCTTGGTGATGTGCCAGAGCACCGAGCGGCGATAATCCTGGTCGAGCGTGCCGCGCGAATAGCCGCTGACGCCATGCGCGATCAGCGTCTCGTGATAGCGGTTGAGCAGGAGGCGTTCGAGGGCCTGCCGGCGCTCGGGATACCACTGCACCGCCATCATGTAGGCGAGATCGCCGGTCGGCACGTTGATGCGCCAGTGGTCGAAGTCGAAGATGCGCACGCTGTCGTTGACGCCGGCGCGCGGCAGCATGAAATTCCAGATATGGGCGTCGCCATGGGTAATGGAGAGATGCCGGCGCGAGTGATAGCGCTGCAACAGCCGGTCCGATTGCTCGATGAAGCGGCGGTAGAGAATGCGCCGCTCCTCGCTGAGCCGATCGCCGAGAAGGTCTGCAAACCGATCGTAATGGGCGGCGAAGGTCTCCACCAGTTTTGCGGAATCCTCGGCACTCGTCCAGCTTCCGACGGTTTCGCCGAGATCGGGATGGTCCCACCAGGCCGCATGCCAGCGCGCGAGCGTCGTGACGATCGCCATCGCCTGATCGCGCGAGGGGGGCAGCGGCCATTGCGTCGCAATCTCGTGGCTGTCGGTGAGATCTTCGAGCAGCAGATGCCAGACAAGACTCTCCTCGTCGAAATGCCCGTCGAAACATCGCGGCACCAGGCCGGGCGGCATCGCCGCCGCGAGCTGGGTGTAGAAGGCCACTTCGTGCCGTCCGCTATGCGCCAGCGACTTGGCGAAGGATTGATGTGCCGTCTTCAGGATCAGCGATTGCGGAGCGCCGGCGGATTCGCCGACATAGCGCAGGCCGAGCCTGACGATGTGTGAGACGAGGGTGTCACGCTCATCCAGCACCTTCACCTCGCGCACCGCACCGGCGTCCAGCACGCCGCCCCGGCGCAGCGCCGCCGTCAACCGGGCGGGCTCAACGACTTCAGGCAGTTGTGGAGGTGTCATGAAATTCACGATGCCCCTGTCCCGCGCCATACTGCACGATCACGACCCCGGGCACCAGCAGCGGGCCTGATGCGGGACCTACGCGGCCGCGGTCGAGTCCCGCACGGTCCGGACCACGACCGACCGCAACTGCTCGAGATTGGCCGCCATCCCCGCGATGGCCTGCTTGACCTCCGCGGCGCGCTCGTTCACGGACGTGGCGTCGCGGCTGACATTGCCGATCTTGGCCGACACGTCCTTTGCGGCGGACGCCGATTCCGAGATCGATCGCGCGATCTCGCGCGTCGCCGCGTCCTGCTCTTCCATCGCGGCCGCAACCGAGGTCGCAACGCCGTCGATCTCGACGATGTGGCCTCCCATGGTTTCCACGGCATCCACCGCGGCCTGCGTCGAGGCCTGGATCTCGGCGATCAGGCGCGCGATTTCCTCGGTGGACTTGGCGGTCTGGTCGGACAGCGATTTCACCTCGGATGCGACCACGGCGAAGCCGCGGCCGGCCTCGCCGGCGCGTGCCGCCTCGATCGTGGCGTTGAGCGCCAGAAGGTTGGTCTGGCCGGCAATGCCGCCGATGAGGTCGGACACCTCGGCGATCTTCTTCACCGATCCGGCCAGCGCCTGGATGGTCGAACGTGCCTGCTCGCGGCCGGCAACGGCCGACTTGGTAACGGTCGAAGTGCGCGCGACCTGGGTCGCGATCTCCCGGATCGAGGCGCTCAGCTCCTCGGCGGCCGCCGAAACGGTCTGCGAGCTGCCCAGCGCCTGCGTCGAGGCCGCAGCCACCGCCTGTGATTCCGTGGACAGCGAGCGGGCGATCTCGGACAGGCTGGAGGCGACCCGTTCCACGCCCTGGCTCGCGGCGCTCGCGGTATCGACCGAACGGCCGGTTTCGCGCTCGACCGTCTCGGCCATCTGGTGCAGGGCGGAGCGCTTGGCGCGTGCGGCGTCCTCCTCGTTCTGCAATTGCTCCTCGCGCAGCCGCGAATTCTCGATCGCCCCCCGTTTGAACACCTCGAGGGCGCCGGCCATCGAGCCGACCTCGTCCTGCCGATGCGCGAACGGAATCTCGGCGGCGAGATCCCCGGTCGCGAGCTTCTGCATCGTGCCGGTCATGCGCACGATCGGGCGCACCACGCCGAGAGCGACGCCGAGCAGCCCGGCGGCGATGAAGGCGAGAACCGCGGCGGAGACGCCGAGCAGGATATAGAGGATCGAGCTGTCGCGGTCCGCGGCCAGCTTCTCCATGGCGGCATTCTGCTTGTTGGCGTTCTCGACGATGCTGTCGATCACGGCGCGATGCGCGGTGTAGGCGTCCTTGAGCTGCGCATAGGCGCGCTCGGCGGCGGCCGTGTCCTTGGCCTTGAGGGCCGGCAGGAGCTGGTCGGACGCCTTCCAGAATTTCTGCACCTCGGCATCGGATTTCAACACCAGGGCCGTCTTCAGGTCGGCGGACAGGCTGGAGCCGACCCAGAAAGCCTTGCGCTCGTCGTAGTCCTTGCGGAGCTGGACCAGCCGCTCGCCATGGGCCGCCAGCTGATCCGGCTCGCGCATGGCGAGCGTGGCTTCGAGATAGGCCTCGATGACATATTCAGGCGGCGGCAGGATGTCGGCGATGAGGTCGTTGCCGAGCTTGATGTCGGAATAGAGCTGACCGCCGACCTTGAGCTCGCGGAGCGCATAGAGACTGGTGGAGACGACCGCGGTGAAGCCAATGGCGAGCACGACCCCGAACGCAACGATCGCGGAAGACAACGACAAGCGAATTTTCATGAAGCAATCCGGGCACGAATCAAAATCCGCACCGAGCCTAGACTGCTACGGTAAATACGGACTTTCCTCGCGGGGAAGTTGCCGAAGAAAAGCTCCGCATAACTACGGGAAAGAGACGCCGGTCAATCGGTTTTGGGTCAGCGAGACTGACGCTCAATTGTGCAGCCCGGCTGCGGTTGCGCTGATTGAGAAGCGCGTGACGACGACCCGGCGTCGCCGCCACGCATCGTCTCAGACGTCGAAGAACACCGTCTCGTCGTCGCCCTGGAGGCGCAGGTCGAGCCGGTAGACCGGCTTGCCGGCCTCGCGCACCGCGGTGATCGTGGCACGACGCTCACCAGGCACCAGCGACAGCACCGGGTCGGCGGCGTTGCCGGCCTCGTCGCTGAAATAGATCCGGGTGTAGAGGTGCCGCAGCATGCCGCGGCCGAACACGGCGAGGACGATGTGCGGCGCCTGCGGCTTGCCGTCGGGGTCGGGCACCACGCCCGGCTTGATGGTGTCGAAGGAATAATTGCCGTCCTTGTCGGTGCCGCAACGGGCAAAGCCGCGGAAGCTGGCATTCGGCAGCGCGCGCTTGTCCTGCGGATCGGCGAAGCGTCCCTGTGCGTCCGCCTGCCAGATCTCCAGCATGCAATCCGGCACGACGGCGCCGTCGCCGTCGAACACGCGGCCCTCGATACGGATGCGATCGCCCGTGACATCGGGCGTCAGCGTCGAATTGGTGAACGCGTCGTTCCAGGCATAGTCGCCGGTCGGCGTCAGACCGTATTTGAAGAACGGACCGACGGTCTGCGATGGGGTGATACCGTTGTCCTGCACTAGTGATTCTCCATGGGGGTAGCGTTCTTGCCGCGCAGCACGATGTCGAAGCGGTAGCACAGCGCCCATTCGGGCTGGGTATTCTCGAGGTCGAACGACGAGACCATCCGCGCCCGCGCCTTCTCGTCCGGCACCGAGTTGAAGATCGGATCGAACGGAAACAGCGGGTCGTTCGGGAAATACATCTGCGTCACCAGGCGCGTGACGAAGGAATGGCCGAACACCGACAGATGGATATGCGCCGGACGCCAGGCGTTGTGATGGTTGCCCCATGGATAGGCGCCGGGCTTGATGGTGACGAAGCGGTAATAGCCGGAGGCATCGCTCACGGTGCGGCCCGCGCCGGTGAAATTCGGATCGAGCGGCGCCGGATGCTGGTCGCGGACGTGGACGTAGCGGCCGCAGGAATTGGCCTGCCAGATCTCGACCAGTGAGTTCGGCACGCCGCGGCCGTCCTCGTCGCGCACATGGCCGTGCACGATGATGCGCTCGCCGATCGGCTCGCCGGCATGCATGGTCGTGAGGTCGGCATCGCCTTCGCGCACCGTCTCGTGGCCGTAGACCGGACCGGTCAATTCCGAGAGCGTGTGGCGCATCGGGATCAAGGGCTTGTTCGGCGCACGCTTGATCGAGCTCTTGTACTCGGGCGACAGCGGCAGCGGATGCGCCTTGTTGCTGTCAGTGGGATAGATGAACGTCATTGGCGAACTCCTCCCCGGCCATGTTTTAGTCCGGCCGGTCGACATTTCCGCCAATCATTATAGGACATAACTAATTTGGGGAAGCGGGTTTAGCGGCGTTCCTGCGCCCGGCAGCGGGCCTATGCGCGCCCTATTTGATCGGCGGACGCGGCAGCACGGCTTCCCCAGCCTCGAGCCGGTAGGTGTGATCCAGCGAATACCAGGGAGCCGTGACATCGCGCGCGGTCGGATGCGGCGTATCGTGCCGCTGGAACTCGCCGATCAGCGCCTGCGTTACCCCGAACTGCACGTCGCTGTCGATGTGGGGATCGCCGGGATCGTAGACCTGCGAGATCAGCGTCTTGAATCCGGGCTTGAAGATCAGGGCATGCAGATGCGCGGGCCGGTAGGGGTGCCGGCTCTGCGCCTCGAGTAGCCGCCCAACCACGCCATCGGTCGGGATGGGATAGCCGACCATCATCACCGAGCGGAAGGCGAAGCGTCCGTCCTGGTCGGTGGTGAACTTGCCGCGCAGGTTCATGTCGGCCTGCTCGGGATCCTGGTTCTCGTAGAGACCGACCGGGGAGGCGTGCCAGACATCGACCTCGGCACCAGCGACGGGACGGCCGTCCCTATCGACGACGCGGCCGCTGACGAACAGCGGCGCGCCCGGCGTCTGCGAGCGTACGATCGATCCGCCATTCGCGACCCGCGGCGAGTTCAATCGCCAGAACGGTCCGAGCAGCGACTGATCGGTCTCGGTATTGCCGTTGTCGCCATTGTTGAGCAGGCACACCAGCGGGGAGACACCGAGCGAGCCCGCCATCAGCACGACCTCGTTATGCGTGTCGGTCGTCAGCTTGCCGAGTTCCGCGATCACAGCGGTGGCGTCGCGAAACTCCTTCTCGGTCAGGCGCACGTCGCGCACGAAGCCGTGGAGGTGCTTGACCAGCGAGATCATGATCTGGCGCAGCCGCGGATCGGACGTCCGCTCCATCACCGCCAGGGCCGCGGTCGTGACGTCCTGCTCGCGCTCGATGATCATGCTCGTCTCCCAGCCGTCCGCGGGCTCTTCACCTCGCCCCGCTTGCGGGGAGAGGTCGGAATTTGCGACAGCAAATTCCGGGTGAGGGGGCACAGGTCCCACGGCCATCTCACCTGCGGAGAGAGGCCCCTCACCCCACCCCTCTCCCCGTAAGAACGGGGAGAGGGAGAGGAGAGAGTCTTAGTTCAGCTTCTCGATCGCAACCGCGACACCCTGGCCGACGCCGACGCACATGGTGGCGAGCGCGAGCTTGCCGCCGCGCTTCTCCATGCCGTGGACCGCGGTGAGCGCGAGGCGCGCGCCGCTCATGCCGAGGGGATGGCCGAGCGCGATGGCGCCGCCATGCGGATTGACGTAGTCGGCGTCGTCGGCGACGCCGAGCTGACGCATGCAGGCGATGCCCTGCGAAGCGAAGGCTTCGTTCAGCTCGATCAGGTCGAAATCGCTGATCTTCTTGCCGAGACGCTCCATCAGCTTGCGGGTCGCCGGCACCGGACCGATGCCCATGATGCGCGGCGGCACGCCGGCCGAGGCGAGGCCGAGGATGCGCGCGCGGGGCGTGAGGCCGAACTTCTTCACCGCGGTTTCGGACGCGAGGATCATCGCGGCAGCGCCATCATTGACGCCGGAGGCGTTGCCGGCGGTGACGGTGCCGGGATTGCGCACGATCGGCTTCAACTTGGCGAGGCCTTCCAGCGTGGTCTCGGGGCGCGGATGCTCGTCCTTGTCGATGGTGATCGGACCGGCCTTGCCGCCGGGAATGGTGATCGGGGTGATCTCCTCGGCGAAATAGCCGGCAGCAATCGCCTTACCCGCGCGCTGCTGCGAGCGGATGGCGAAGGCGTCCTGGTCGGCGCGCGAGACCTGGAATTCCTCGGCGACGTTCTCGCCGGTCTCTGGCATCGCATCGACGCCGTACTGCGCCTTGAGCAGCGGATTGATGAAGCGCCAGCCGATAGTGGTGTCGAAAATCTCCGCGGAACGCGAGAAGGCTTCCTGCGCCTTGCCCATCACGAAGGGCGCGCGGGTCATGGATTCGACGCCACCGGCAATGGCCAGCTCGATCTCGCCGGAGCGGATGGCCCGGCCGGCCGCGCCGACCGCATCGAGGCCGGAGGCACAGAGCCGGTTCAGGGTCTGGCCGGGAACCGAGTCAGGAAGGCCCGCCAGCAGCAGCGCCATGCGCGCGACGTTGCGGTTGTCTTCGCCGGCCTGGTTGGCGCATCCGAAGAACACTTCGTCCACCTGCGCCCAGTCGAGATTGGGGTGTTTTGCCATCAGCGCCTTGATCGGCGCGGCGGCCAGATCGTCGGCGCGCACCTTGGCGAGCGAGCCGCCGAAACGGCCGATCGGGGTCCGCACGGCATCGCAGATAAAGACGTCACGCATCGCTGTTCTCCCTGAATGCCGCGATCCGGCCAGAATTCTTCAATGTCCGCGGAGTTTTAGGAGGGCGCCCGCGGCAGGTCAATTGACGGTTTCGCGTGCGATTTGCAGGGGCCTGCCGTCCGCAGCGCATGCCGCGGTGCGGACAACGTGGAAAACCTCTCCTGCCCGGCCAAACCGATAGGAGCAGGAGGCGAAATTTTGTAGGTTGCGCCGCTCATGACGATGCAACAGCCGATACCCGTCCCGCCCCCCGACGAAACGCCCGCGCCGCAGCCGGAAGCCGCCGCGCGCGTCACGCCGATGATGGAACAGTACCTCGAGATCAAGGCGGCACATCAGGGCCTGCTGCTGTTCTACCGGATGGGCGACTTCTACGAGCTGTTCTTCGAGGACGCCGAGATCGCCTCCAGGACGCTCGGCATCGTCCTGACCAAGCGCGGCAAGCATCAGGGCGCCGACATCCCGATGTGCGGCGTGCCGGTCGAACGCTCCGAGGATTATCTGCACCGCCTGATCTCTGCCGGCCACCGGGTCGCGGTCTGCGAACAGACCGAGGATCCTGCGGCTGCGAAAGCGCGCGGCAACAAGAGCGTGGTGCGCCGCGGCGTGGTGCGGCTCGTCACGCCGGGCACGCTGACCGAGGACACGCTGCTCGATGCGCGTGCCAACAATTATCTGCTGGCGATCGCGCGCGCCCGCTCCTCTGCGGGCGGCGACCGCTTCGGCCTTGCCTGGATCGACATTTCGACCGCCGAATTCATGGTGACCGAATGCTCCGGCGGCGAGCTCGCCGCGACGCTGGCGCGCATCAATCCGAACGAGGCGATCGTCACCGACGCGCTCTTTGGCGATAACGAGCTCGGCCAGACCCTGCGCGAGCTGCCGGCGGTGACGCCGCTGACCCGCGACGTCTTCGACGGCGCCACCGCCGAGAAGCGCCTCTGCGACTATTTTGCCGTTGCGACCATGGACGGTCTGGCTCAGCTCACGCGGCTAGAGGCCACCGCCGCGGCTGCCGCCGTCACCTATGTCGACCGCACCCAGGTCGGCAAGCATCCGCCGCTGTCGCCGCCCGCGCGCGAAGCTTCCGGCGCGACCATGGCGATCGACCCGGCGACGCGCGCCAATCTCGAGCTGACGCGAACGCTCGCCGGCGAGCGCCGCGGCTCGCTGCTCGACGCCATCGACTGCACCGTGACCTCGGCGGGCTCGCGTCTGCTCGCGCAGCGCCTCGCCGCGCCGCTGACCGATGCGCCGGCTATCGCGCGGCGGCTCGACGCGGTCAGCACCTTCGTTGCGGATTCCGCGACGCGCGAAGATGTCCGCAGCATCCTGCGCGGCGCGCCCGACATGTCGCGCGCGCTGGCCCGTCTCTCGGTCGGCCGCGGCGGACCGCGCGACCTCGCGGGTCTGCGCGACGGCATCATGGCCGCCGACCAGGTGCTGGCGCGGCTTGGCGAGATCGACCAGCCGGCGCAGGAGATCGCGGCGGTGATGGCGGCGCTGCGGCGTCCGTCGCGCGAGCTTGCAGCCGAATTTGCCGGTGCGCTCGACGAGCAATTGCCGCTGATCAAGCGCGACGGCGGCTTCGTACGCCAGGGTTACGAGCCTGCGCTGGACGAAACACGAAACCTGCGCGACGCCTCGCGACTGGTGGTCGCCTCGATGCAGGCGCGCTACGCCGACGACACCGGCGTCAAGGGTCTCAAGATCCGGCACAACAACGTGCTCGGCTATTTCGTGGAGGTCACCGCGCAGCACGGCGACAAGCTGATGTCGGCGCCGCTGAACGCGACCTTCATCCACCGCCAGACACTGGCCGGCCAGGTGCGCTTCACCACCTCCGAACTCGGCGAGATCGAGGCCAAGATCGCCAATGCCGGCGACCGTGCGCTCGGCCTTGAGCTCGAGATCTTCGAGAAGCTCTGCGCCAAGGCGCTCGAGATCAGCGACGATCTGCGCGCCGCGGCGCAAGGCTTTGCGCTGCTCGATGTCGCCACGTCGCTGGCAAGGCTCGCCGTCGACGAGAACTATGTGCGGCCCGAGGTCGATGGCTCCCTCGCCTTCGCGATCGAAGCGGGCCGCCATCCCGTGGTCGAGCAGGCGCTGAAGCGCAATGGCGAGCCGTTCATCGCCAATGCCTGCGATCTGTCGCCAGGCCCGGCGCAAAAATCCGGCCAGCTCTGGCTGCTCACCGGTCCGAACATGGCGGGTAAGTCGACCTTCCTGCGCCAGAACGCGCTCATTGCGCTGCTGGCTCAAATCGGCAGCTTCGTGCCGGCCACGCGCGCGCGGATCGGCATCATCGACCGCCTGTTCTCTCGCGTCGGCGCCGCCGACGATCTCGCCCGCGGCCGCTCCACCTTCATGGTGGAGATGGTCGAGACCGCTGCGATCCTCAACCAGGCCGGCGAGCGCGCGCTGGTGATCCTGGACGAGATCGGCCGCGGCACCGCGACCTTCGACGGCCTCTCGATCGCCTGGGCCGCGATCGAGCATCTGCACGAGAGCAACCGCTGCCGCACCCTGTTCGCAACGCATTATCACGAACTGACCGCGCTCTCGGCCAAACTGCCGCGCCTGTTCAACGCCACGGTGCGCGTGAAGGAATGGCAGGGCAATGTCGTGTTCCTGCACGAGGTGCTGCCGGGCTCGGCCGACCGCTCCTACGGCATCCAGGTGGCGAAGCTCGCCGGCCTGCCGCCCGCGGTGATCACGCGCGCGAAATCCGTGCTCTCCAAGCTGGAAGCGCAGGACCGCGGCCAGACCGCGCGAGCCCTGGTGGACGATCTGCCGCTGTTCGCGGTCCCCTCCCGCGCTGCCGCGGAAGCGGCGCCGCCGAGCGAGGCCGAGCTGCTGATGGAAGCCGTGAAGGCACTGCACCCCGACGAGATGTCCCCGCGCGATGCACTCGATGCGCTCTATGCGTTGAAGGCCAAGCTGCCGAAGCAGTGACGAGACGGGCCGCCGGCCCTTTCAACAACCAGAGAATGCTGCCATGCTGAGGGCATGTCATCGTACTCACTGCCTGTGTTGTTGCCATCACTTTCGGCCAAGCTTGCTTCTCTGGCGAGACGGACGGCGACCAACCAGGAGTTGGACGACATCCTGAGCGAACTCGCTGCTCTACCGGCCCATCTTGTCGTTCGGGCCAGCCGGGAGATTGCGGCCGGTGCGGGTCTCGGCTGGTGGCAGTTCGACAGAAGGCCGCGCGAAGTTCTCCGCGCACATTGGGCACGCCTCTTTCTCCTTCGGATCAAAGAGCGGGTCTGGCCAAAACCTGTTTCTCCTCCCGCTCCATCCGACCACGAACGACTTGCCGCGAATGCGAATCTCGCTTGGCTTTTTCTGTTTCACCCCAGCGGATATCTTCGGGCGGCAGCGCTCCATCGCGTCAACGCTGCTCCCACCTCGCCATTTTTTCTTGCCGCGCTGGCGTTGCGGCTCAACGATTGGGTTCCTCAGGTTCGAGAGGCCGCACAGCTTTGCGCCGAACGCGAATTGCCTCTCGTCGATGCCCATGTAGCCGCGGCCGCGGCGCCGTATCTTCTTGGCCGCCGGATCGCGTGGAACCGCTGGACGCACGAACAGGACACCCTCGACCAGGTATTTGCGCGGAAGGATGTACTGGAGGCACTGGCTGCGCAGCTACGGACCGGAACCACAGGACCGCTGGCTGCCTGCTTGCGCCACGCGATGCGATTTGCCGCTATCGATGGGCATTTGATCGAACTGGCACGGCAAGCCCGAGAACCATCAGTACGCGCTCTTGCGTACCGATGTCTGATCTCCGGCCGAGCCGACTGGGTCGTCGGCTTCGAATGGACGTGGATCGACAAGGTCTACTTCCAGCGACGACAAGTTCCCAAGCTCGAAACAAGATTGATCGCGCGAGTTCACAAAGCTGCAGACCTCGTCAAGGAGGCCGCGCGCGACAGATCAGCGATCGTGCGGAAGATCGCCGCCGACGCCTTGATCGCTAAACAATGTCAATTGCCGGACCGGGAAAGTTTCGTTGCACAGCTGATGAATGACAGGAGCGCGGCCGTCCGCTCGCGGGCCGACTACCTGCTTCGCCACCCGCCATCGGTGGATGCTCTGGCTGACAAGCCATGATGCGGGCCCGAATGCCGGCTGTGGGCTGAGGAACAAGCTGCCGAAGCAGTGAATGGTACCGTAGGGTGGGCAAAGCGTAGCGTGCCCACGTCTTGCGCGTTGATCGAGGGAAAGACGTGGGCACGGCGCGCGAAGAACGCGCCTTTGCCCACCCTACGTTTCCCGCGTGCTTGGCTTACGCCCGCGCCGCGATCGCCGCGGCTTCCGCGGCGGCGCGCTGCATGCTGGTCGACATCTCGTTGGTGACCGTGCTCTGCTCCTCGACGGCGGCCGCCGTCGACGTCACGTATTCGCTGACATTGCTGATCGCCTGCTTGATCGAGCCGAGCGCGTTGACGACGTCGGCGGAGATGCCGTTGAGGCTGCCGATCTCCTGGCCGATCTTGTCGGTCGCCTGCTTGGCCTGGTTGGCGAGGCTTTTCACCTCGGAGGCGACCACCGCGAAGCCGCGGCCGGCCTCGCCGGCGCGGGCGGATTCGATCGTGGCATTGAGCGCGAGCAGGTTGATCTGCCCGGTGATGCTGTTGATCATCTCGACGATGCCGGTCATCGCCTGCGCGGCCTCGGTGAGGCGCTGGGCCTGCGCGTCGGCGGAGGCGACCTGCTCGACCGCGCCCATCGCGGTCTCGCGCGATTTGGTCATCGCCTCGGAAATCTCCCGCACCGAGGCGTTGAGTTCCTCGGAGCCGGCCGCGACCGATTCCATCATGCCGCGAACGCGCTCGTTGCCCATGCGGACCAGCACCTGGCGCGTGGTGTCGGTGGCGTATTTCACCACCTTGAACGGCTTGCCGTTGAGATCGAGGATCGGGTTGTAGGAGGCCTGGATATAGACCTCCCTGCCGCCCTTGCCGATGCGCTTGTATTCGGCCGCCTGGTACTGGCCGCGGCCGAGCGCAGCCCAGAACTCGCGATAGGCCGCGCCGTCGCGCTCGCCGGGCTCGACGAACATGCTGTGATGCTTGCCCTGGATCTCGGCGAGCGAATAGCCGAGCGTCGCAAGGAAGTTCGGATTGGCGGTGATGATCGTGCCGTCCATGTTGAACTCGATCACGGCCTGCGCCTTGTCGATCGCCGAGATCTGACCGGAGAGATTGGCGTTCTTCAGCTTTTCGGCGGTCACGTCGGTTGCGTATTTGACGACGCCGAACGGCTTGCCGTTCTCGTCGAGCAGCGGATTGTAGGAGGCGAGGATCCAGACCTCGCGGCCGCCCTTGCCAAGACGCTTGAACTCGCCGGCCTGGTATTCGCCGCGGTTGAGCCTGGCCCAGAACTCGCGATAGGCCGCGCTGTCGCGCTCGGCCTGCTCCACGAACAGACTGTGATGCCTGCCCTCGATCTCGGCGAGCGAATAGCCCAGCGCCCTGCAGAAATTCTCGTTGGCGGCGACGACCGTGCCGTCGAGCTTGAACTCGATCACGGCCTGGGCGCGGCTGCTGGCGGCGATCTTCGAGGCGTCCGTCATGCTTCGGATCTTCTTCTCGGTGATGTCGGTCGCAATTTTGGCGACCATCACCGCCTTGCCCTCGCCGTCGAGCACCGGATTGTAGGATGCTTCGATCCAGACCTCGCGGCCGCCCTTCGCAATCCGCTTGAACTCGCGCGCCTGATACTCGCCTCGGTTCAGCGCGGCCCAGAACGCCTTGTACTCGGCGTTGTCGCGCTGGTCGGCCGGCATGAACATGGAGTGATGCTTGCCCTGGATTTCGTCGAGCCGATAGCCGAGGGCATCAAGAAAATTCTTGTTGGCCGTGATGATCGTCCCATCGAGTTTGAATTCGATCATCGCCTGCGAACGGCCGATGGCGGCGAGCTGCGCTTCCGCATTACCATGGGACTTGCGACCGAACATCAAACAATCTCCATCTCGAAATGCCGCCGATGGGGGAACGCACCCGTCGGAACAGGGGAAAGGAACTGAGCGGCAGCGTCGCCATACTCAATCAGCGGCTTCCGCGGGCCGTTCACTTGAAAATGAGCCGCGCCGATTTGCGCGGACGGAATCAGAAGCGGGTGTGCGATCCGATTCGTACGTGAAAAGCTCGAACAAAGTTCTAATAGAAATGTCGGAATCCGGCGGCCGGTGGATCACCCCGTCCGGACGATCAACAACAGCGCAAAAACCGGGAAAAAATAGCAATTTTTGAAATGATACTTCTCATTCAACGGCTTGCGCAGAGACCGCGTGAATCCATCGGCATGGATTGAGCTGGCATAATGGATTCTCGCGACGCCATGTCGCGCGCGACCGTAGTCTCACGGCTCTTTTCGTACCCGATGCATCGCACGCCGGCCGCGCCACCACAGCGTCAGATTCCAGGTGACGCAGGTGCAGAGCGCAAGCGTCAAACCGGCGGCCGAGCCGAACTGCACAACGGCGACGTGCATCACGGCGATGGCCATGCCGAATCCGAGCAGGCCCCAGGCGGAATTGGCGAGCACGGCGGCGGTCGGCGGACCGCCGATGCGCGGGTGCAGGATGATCATCATGCTGGTGAACACGATCGGGTAGAGCGCGATCAAGCCGGAGACACGCGGACCGACCCAGCCCGAGGTCGACACGACGATCGCAACCAGCGTTGCCACCAGCGCCGCGCGGAACGGAATGTCATACCAGCGGCGCGTCACCAGCGGCATTTTCACATGACGATACTTGGCCAGCAGCGGGATGCAGATGCCGAAGGCGACCGCGTTGACGGCGAGCCCGGCGGCAAGGGTCCAGTCGAACAATCGGATGATCGAGGCCAGCACGATCCAGACCCCGACCGCGCTGGCGACACTGACGGCGAAGCTCTGCCGCTGCGCCAGCACGACATAGACGAGGCCCATGACGATCGTCGCCGCATTCACCGGCAGGCTCGCCAATGCGCCCTGCGCGATGAAGGACGCGTCATGGTCGATGGCGAGGAAGACGTAGGAGGGACCGGCCGACACCGGCAGGGTCGCGACCAATGCGCCGATCACCGGCCCCGCGCGTTCGGTGATGACCGACGCCGACACCACGAACGCCGCCGCGATCGCCATGCGCAGGAGCAGGAAGAGGATGAAGTGAAGGTCGAGGGACATTTTTGGCTTCTTACCCTCCCCTGGAGGGGGAGGGTCGGCTCATATGGAGCGCAGCGAGATATGAGGCGGGGTGGGGTGACAGTCTCTCGACGGAAACGGCGCCCGAGCGGAGAGATCACCCCACCCCGCTCGCGCTACGCGCGATCGACCCTCCCCCTCTAGGGGAGGGTCACAGAGTCACATCCGCTGCATCGACACCGAAACCTTCGGGCCGTTCTTGATGGTCTGGTAGACCACGCAATAACGCTCGGTGAGTTTCAGCAGGAGATCGAGCTTGTCCTGTGGCGCGGGCGTATCCACCTCGAAGCGGAGGCGGATCTCGGCAAAGCCGACCGGGGTCTCCTTGTCGACGCCGAGCGTGCCGCGGAAATCGAGGTCGCCCTCGGCGTAGACGTTGCCGGTCTTGAGCGGCACCTCGATTGCGGTCGCGACCGATTTCAGCGTGACGCCGGCGCAGGCGACCAGCGCCTCGAGCAGCATGTCGCCGGAGCAGAGCTCGAGGCCGGAGCCGCCGGTGGCGGGATGGAGGCCCGCCATCGCGATGGCGCGGCCGGTCTCGACCTTGCAGGCGATGCCTTCGCTGTCGGTGGAACCCTTGGCCTTCAGCGTGATCATCGCGGTCTTGGGATCGGTCTTGTAGCGTTCCTTGATCGGGGCCTGCATCTGGCGCAGTTCGGCGGCGTCCATTGTTCTCTCCCGGAAAAATTGCTCCCCGATGTACCGGCTCGGGGAGAAATTGTCACCACCACATGGCCTGACCGGGACCCTGGGTTGCGTCACGGTCGGGGACGTTGCGGTCGAGCGAACGGTCGAGTGACGTCAGCACACTTCGCTTGAAATTCTCGAACAGCGGCGAATTGCGGTCGCGCGGACGTCCCAGATTGATCTCGATCTGGTCGAACAGCCGGCCCGGCCGCGGCCGCATCACCAGCACGCGATCGGCCAGCACCACGGCTTCGTCGACGTCATGCGTGACGAGGATCAAGGTCGGACGCGTGTCGGCCCAGAGATCGAGCAGATGATCCTGCAGGTCGCGGCGGGTGAAGGCATCCAGCGCTGAGAACGGCTCGTCGAGCAGCAGCACTTCGGGCTGCGGCACCAGCGCGCGTGCGATCGCAACGCGCTGCGCCTGTCCGCCGGAGAGCTCGCGCGGCCAGGCCTGCGCCTTGTCAGAAAGGCCGACGCGGGCGAGCGAACGCGCTACCTTGTCGCGCCGCTCGGCGGCCGGCAGATCGGCAAGTCCAAAACCGATATTGTCGGCGACACTAAGCCAGGGCAGCAGCCGCGGCTCCTGGAAGATAATGCCGATCTTGGCATGTGGCGAGGCGATCGCCTCGCTATCGAGCGTCACGGTGCCCGCGCTCGCGCGATCGAGGCCGGCGATGGCGCGCAGCAATGTCGACTTGCCGCAGCCGGAGCCGCCGATGATGGCGATGATCTCGCCCTGCCTGATCTCGGCGGAGACGCGCGCCAGCGCCTGAACGCCATTGGGATAGGTCTTGCTGACCCGGTCGAGCGCCAGCATCGCGTTACGCTCCCCTCGCGCGGTCAAAAGCGTCCTGCCAGCGCAGGAACGGCGCGGCCCCGACCTCGATCAGCCAGTCGGTGAGCTTGCCGAGGATGGCGAAGATCACGATGGCGGCGAGGATCTGCGCGGGCTTGCCGAGTTGCTGGCCGTCGAGCAGGAGATAGCCGAGCCCCTCCGAGGCGCCGATCAGCTCGGCCGCAACGACGAACATCCAGCCGAGACCGAGGCCGACGCGCAAGGACACGACATAGGCCGGCAGCACCGCGGGCAGCAGGATGCGGCGGATCATCGCGAAGCCGGAGAGGCGGAAGGTCCGCCCGACCTCGACGATCTTGCGATCGACGGAGAGGATCGCGCCCATCACGCCGAGATAGACTGGGAAGAACACACCGGCCGCGATCAGCGCGATCTTCGAGGTCTCGAAGATGCCAAGCCAGAGGATGAACAACGGCACCCAGGCGAGCGACGGGATCGCACGCAAGGCCTGCACGGTCGGATCGAGCAGCCGCCGTGCCAGCGACCAATAGCCGGAGATGGCGCCAAGCAGCGTGCCCGCGACCACGCCGAAGGCGAAGCCGAGTCCGACACGCCACAGCGTCGCCGCGACGTGGCGGACCAACTCGCCGGAGCGGGCGAGCTCGGCGATGGTGGCGAACAAGCGCGAGGGCGGCGGCACCAGGCGCCCGTTGGACCAGCCGAGCCAGACCACCAGCTCCCAGCCAAGCGCGAGCGTCAACGGCAGCAGCGCGCCCAGCATCGGCCGCGCATAGCGCGACAGCCGCGACGGAGCGGCGGCGCTTTCGGCTGGTTCCGAGGTTTGTTGCAGGACTGGCGCGTCGGAGATCATGGCCGGTAGGAAGCGCGTCTGGGGCGGGAATGCAACACTACTCTTGGCACGGCCACTGCTGTCGTCCCGGCGAAGGCCGGGACCCATACTCCCAGGGGTTAGTTTGGCGCGCAGATGGCCACTCCGAGTCCCCGTAACCACGTCTCCCTGTGGTTATGGGTCCCGGCCTTCGCCGGGACGACAATGGAGTATGCCGCGCGCTTGCCGCCCATCAATTCGTCGGCAGCGGGACCTGGTCGTCGATCAGCGCATCCAGCGTTGCCTTCACGTCGACCTTGGCATCGACGACGCCGGCCTGCTGGAGCGCGAGGCCGGCGGCGAGGATCGACTCGCGCTGCGGTGCGCCGATGCGGCTGTGGGTGAGCTCGGTGCGCTCCTTGAGCTGCTTGTCGACCACCGCCTCTGGCAGCTTGGTCACCGCGATGAAGGTCTTCTTCAGCTCGTCGTAATTCGCAAGCGAATATTTGCGCGCTTCCTCATACACCGCGAGCACGCGGCGGGCCGCGTCCGGATAGTCCTTCAGGAACTGCTCGCGCACATTGAGGATGCCCCAGGTGTTGGCATCGGCCTTGCGATAGAACAGTTTTGCGCCTTCCTCGACCTCGGCCTGCGCCATCATGGGATCGAGGCCGGCCCAAGCATCGACGTCGCCGCGGATCAGCGCGGTCTTGCCGTCGGCGTGCTGCAGCAGCACCGGCGTGATGTCCTTCTCGGTGAGGCCGGCGCCAAGCAGCGCGCGCACCAGGAAGATGTGCGGATCTGTGCCGCGCGTCACCGCGACGCGCTTGCCCTTGAGGTCGGCAACGCCAGCGATCTTGGAATCCTTGCCCGTGACCAGCGCGGTCCATTCCGGGCGCGAATAGACATAGATCGACTTGATCGGGTTGCCGTTGATCTTCGCCACCAGCGCGGCCGAGCCGGCGGTCGAACCGAAATCGATCGAGCCGGCATTGAGGAATTCAAGCGCCTTGTTGGAGCCGGCCGACTGCACCCAGGTGATGGTGATGCCGTCCTTGGCGAACTCTTTCTCCAGCAGCCCCTTCTGCTTCAGGACCATCGACACCGGGTTGTAGGTCGCCCAGTCGATGCGGATTTCCTTGAGCGGATCGGCGGCCTGTGCCGCGGGTATCATGGCAAGCGCCATCGCGCCCGCCAGCAGAATGCGCCGTGTAATCCTGGTCATGCCCAGCCTCCTCCAAAACTTCATTGTTTTTCAATGAGTTATATCTAGAGGTCAACGAGAAAATCCGCCCCTTGAAAGACCGCCGGCCGAGAACAGATTTGCCCGAAGCCGGCCTTTTCCAGCACGGAACGACTATTGCCTGTGAATGACGGGTGACAGCGCCTGTCACCTCTTATATCCGGTGAGACATGGACAGCGTCGCGACTGAACACAAGGCTGAGGTGGACGACCGCTTCGACACCGCGCGGATCACCGCCGCGGTCGATGCACTTGCCGAAAAGCACCAGGGGCGCGAGGACGCGTTCCGCACCGCCATGGCGCAATTGCTCAAGGCCGAGCTGATCGCGGCACGCGCGGCGGCGCAGGCGATCCTGCTCAAGGACCGTCACGGCCGTCGCTGCGCCGAGCGGCTGTGCCACGTGCAGGACGAGATCATCCGCATCCTCTATTCCGCCGCGACCCGCCATCTCTACCGTTCGCCGATCCCGAGCGGCGCCGAGCGCATGGCGGTGGTGGCGACCGGCGGCTATGGCCGCGGCCTCATGGCCCCGGAGTCCGACATCGATCTCTTGTTCATCCTGCCCTACAAGCAGACCGCCTGGGGCGAGCAGGTCGCCGAAGCCATCCTCTATTGCCTCTGGGACATGGGGCTGAAGGTCGGCCACGCCACGCGCTCGGTCGACGAGTCGATCCGGCAGGCGCGCGGCGACATGACCATCCGCACCGCGATCCTGGAGACGCGCTTCCTCACCGGCGACCAGCCGCTCTATGACGAGCTGGTCGAGCGCTTTGACAAGGAAGTGGTGCAGGGCACCGCGTCCGAATTCGTCACCGCAAAGCTCGCCGAGCGCGAGGAGCGGCATCGCCGCGGCGGCCAGTCGCGTTATCTGGTCGAGCCCAACGTCAAGGACGGCAAGGGCGCGCTGCGCGACCTGCACACGCTGTTCTGGATCGCGAAATACGTCTACCGCGTCCGCGACACCGACGAACTGGTCGAGCGCGGCGTGTTCGACGCGCAGGAATATCGCAGCTTCCGCCGCTGCGCCGACTTCCTCTGGTCGGTGCGCTGCAACCTGCATTTCTACTCGGGCCGCGCCGAGGAGCGCCTCTCCTTCGATCTCCAGCGCGAGATCGCCGTGCGGCTCGGCTACACCTCGCATCCCGGCATGCAGGACGTCGAGCGCTTCATGAAGCACTACTTCCTGGTCGCCAAGGAAGTCGGCAACCTCACCGCTATTCTCTGCGCCAAGCTCGAGGACCAGCAGGCCAAGCCCGCGCCGGTGCTGAGCCGGATGATGGCGCGGCTGCGCCCGACCCAGGTGAAGCGGCGCGTGCCCGACAGCGACGATTTCATCGTCGACAACAACCGCATCAACGTCGCCGCGCCCGACGTCTTCAAGCACGATCCGGTCAATCTGATCCGCATCTTCCGCCTGGCGCAGAAGAACAACCTCGCCTTCCATCCGGATGCGATGCGCGACGTGACGCGCTCGCTCAGCCTGATCAACGCGCAGATGCGCGAGAATCCGGAAGCGAACCGGCTGTTCATGGAGATCCTGACCTCCGACAACGCCGAGATCGTGCTGCGGCGGATGAACGAGACCGGCGTGCTCGGTCATTTCATCCGCGCCTTCGGCAAGATCGTCTCGATGATGCAGTTCAACATGTATCATCACTACACCGTCGACGAGCACCTGATCCGCTGCGTCGGCTTCCTTCAGGATATCGAGCGCGGCGGCATCGAGGAGTTCGCGCTCGCCAGCGACCTGATGCGCAAAACGCGTCCCGAGCACCGCGCGGTGATCTACATCACGACGCTGCTGCACGACATCGCCAAGGGCCGGCCCGAAGACCACTCGATCGCCGGCGCCAAGGTGGCGCGGCGGCTGTGCCCGCGTCTCGGCTTCAGCGCGGCCGACACCGAGCTGGTGGCCTGGCTGATCGAGGAGCATCTGACGATGTCCACGGTCGCCCAATCGCGCGACCTGTCGGACCGCAAGACCATCGAGAACTTTGCCGCCGTGGTGCAGTCGGTCGAGCAGATGAAGCTGCTGACGATCCTCACCACCGCCGATATCCGCGGCGTCGGCCCGGGCGTGTGGAACGGCTGGAAGGCGCAGCTCCTGCGCTCGCTCTACTACGAGACCGAGCCGGTGCTCACCGGCGGCTTCTCGGAGGTCGACCGGGGAAAACGCCTCACGGCCGCCTATGCCGAATTCCGCAACGCCTTCGCCGAGTGGCCGGCGGACGAGCTCGACGCCTATATCGGCCGGCACTATCCGGCCTACTGGCTCAAGGTCGAGCTGCCGCGCAAGATCCGGCACGCGCGTTTCGTTCGCTCCAGCGAGCAGGCCGGCCACAAGCTCGCGATCAATGTCGGCTTCGACGAGGTGCGCGGCGTCACCGAGCTGACGATCTTCGCCGCCGACCATCCCTGGCTGCTCTCGATCATCGCGGGTGCCTGCGCCTCGGCCGGCGCCAACATCGTCGACGCGCAGATCTACACCACGACCGACGGCCGCGCGCTCGACACCATCTCGATCTCGCGCGAATACGACCGCGACGAGGACGAGGGCCGCCGCGCCACGCGCATCGGCGAGATGATCGAGGACGTGCTGGAAGGCAAGCTGCGCCTGCCCGAGGTGGTGGCGCGGCGCACCGTGCGCAGCAAGGCGCGGCCGTTCGTGATCGAGCCGGAGGTGACCATCAACAACCAATGGTCCGACCGCTACACCGTGATCGAGGTCTCCGGCCTCGACCGCCCCGGCCTGCTCTACGAGCTGACCACCGCGATCTCGAAGCTCAATCTCAACATTGCGTCAGCCCATGTCGCGACCTTCGGCGAACGCGCCCGCGACGTGTTCTACGTCACCGATCTCCTCGGCGCCCAAATCAACGCGCCGACGCGGCAGTCCGCGATCAAGAGCGCGCTGACCCACGTGATGGCCGGCGACAAGGCGGTTCAGCCGGCGGCCTGACTTTCTTTCGCCGTCCGGCCTCATCGCGCCGACTTTCGTTCGGAGTATCGCAGCGCGTTCACCAGTGCAGAGAGCGCGGCTGGTTGGTGCTGACGACTGGGATAGTACATGTAGAAGCCGGGGATCGGCGGCGTCCAATCCTCCAGCACCCTGACAAGGCGGCCCTTCGCAATATGTCCGGCGACCTGCTCTTCGTAGGCGAGGCCAATACCAATTCCAGCGAGCGCCGCCTCAATCACCAGGTGCGTATCGTCAATGATCAGCGGACCTTCCACATTGATCGTGACCGACTTTCGTCCCTGCTCGAACTCCCACCGATATGGACCACCCGCAAGACGCAGGGTGATACATCGATGATCGCCGAGGTCCTTTGGCTTCTCGGGGATGCGTCGTGAAGCGAAATAGCGTGGCGATCCCACCACCGCCAATCGCAGTTCGGGTGTGACGCGAACCGCGATCATGTCCTTTTGAATGTACTCGCCGAGCTGAATGCCCGCATCGAACTCGCCTGCGACAAGATCCACAGGGCCAGTGACGGTGACAACGTCCAGAACGATGTCAGGGTAGGCCTCGGCAAAAGCTTTGAGCCGCGGCAGCAGCACCATCACGGCAGCCGATCGTGACATGACGATTCGAAGGCGGCCTTGGGGCTGGTGTCGAACGCTTCGGGCCTTGTCGAGGGCATGACGAATCTGCTCGAGCGCCGGAGACAAGTCTGCCAGGAGAGCCGCCCCGGCAGCGGTCGGCGCGACGCTCTTCGTTGTTCGCGCGAGCAGTTGCAATTCGAGGCGCTGCTCAAGCCTCCGGATCGTGTGGCTTAGCGCAGACTGAGAGACGCCCAGCTTTATCGCGGCGCGGGTAAAGCTACGTTCGCTGGCCACGACCGCAAACGTCGCGAGATCGTTCATGTCGTTTGTCATCGTTCATGAATATCGCTCATGAGCCTGTGCCGTTCAAGGCGTCTAGTCTCATAAGCTGGCTTGCCGTAGGCATTTGCGCGAGCAACAGCTTTGAGGATGACAATGAATACGGACGCTTCAGCCTTGCGCTCCCTTGCGCAAACCTATTTCGATGCGGCCTATGAAATGGATGCCGATAAGTTTGCATCCATATTTCACCCCTCGAGTTCCGTGACCAAGGTTGCGGAGGACGGCGCCGTGAACGTGACGCCGATTGCGACCTGGCTGGCAGCGGTCCGCAACATCAAGGCACCGAAGCAACAGGGCTTCGAGCGGGATGATCAGATCGTGTCGATCGACGTTGAAAGAGAGCTCGCGCTCCTGAAGGTGACGCTGCAAATTCCGCCACGCTCCGTCACGGACCTGTTGTCATGCCTGAAGGTGAACGGGTCCTGGACAATCGTGCAGAAAGTGATGACGTCGAAAGTCTGACGCGTTCGGAATCAATCCCTCGCACCTTCGCGAACGGGCTATCGGACCTCGACGCCCTCGTGCCGCAGCAGCCAGCGCTTGCGCTCCAGCCCGCCGCCGTACTTCACCAGCGAGCCGTCCGCGCCGATCAGGCGATGGCACGGCAGCACCACGCTGATCGGGTTGGAGCCGTTGGCGTGGCCGACGGCGCGAATGGCCTTGGGCATGTCGATGCTTGCCGCCATCGCGCCATAGCTCATCGTCGTGCCGGCCGGGATGTGCGCCAGCGCGGTCCAGACCTTCTGCTGGAACGGCGTGCCGGCGACACGCCATGCGACGCGCGAGAGCTGGCCGAGATCGCCGTCGAAATAGCGCGACAGCGCCGTCCGCATTTGCGTCGGCGCAGGCCGATCGCCTAGCTCCACCGCGCCATAGTGCAGGCGCAGCAACTCGCGCATGCGATGCTCGTAATCGTCCCAGTCGAGGGCGCGCAGATTGCCGTCGGCATCGGTGACGAGTAGCGCAGTCCCGATCGGCGTCGTCAGGCGATCGAGGCCGAAGCGTTCAGGCATCCTGGTTGAGCGAGCGGGCATTGCGGCGACCCCGGTAGTCGAAACACACCCGTCGCGTTTGCCACGCCGGATGTGCTACCGTCCACCCGAAAGCTGACGCTTTTGGGGGAGCTCAACTTGAACTTGATCGCCAATGTCCTGGTGGCGCTGGTCGCCGCGCTGCATATCCTGTTCCTGGTCCTGGAGATGGTTCTCTGGGAAAAGCCGATAGGCCTGAAGATATTCCGCAATTCGCCCGAGAAGGCCGCGATCACGAAAGTGATGGCCGCCAACCAGGGGCTCTATAACGGCTTCCTGGTTGCCGGCCTGGTCTGGGGCCTGTTCCACGGCAACCCGGCCTTCGCGTTCCAGATCAAGGTGTTCTTCCTGCTCTGCGTGATCGTGGCCGGCGCCTATGGCGCGGCGACCGTCAGCGTGCGGATCCTGATCGTGCAGGCGCTGCCGGCGGCGCTCGCGCTGGTCGCATTGCTTCTCGCCTGAGACGCTTCGGCGCAGCGCCGCGCGCCTTGCGCGGCCGCTGCCCTTCCTCCACAATCTTCGGCAGCGATGGCGACCGTTTCAATCAACGGGAAAAGACCGTCGACCGGAAATTCCGTCAGGAGGAACAACCCAACATGACCCATCGCAGAGCCTTCTTAGCTGCCACGGCGGCGCTCGCCCTTACGCTCTCCGCCAGCCAAGCTCTCGCCCAGAAGAAATACGACACCGGCGCGAGCGACACCGAGATCAAGATCGGCCAGACCGTGCCGTTCTCCGGGGCCTACTCGGTCTACGCAAATATCGGCAAGACCCAGGCCGCCTACTTCAAGATGATCAACGATCAGGGCGGCATCAACGGCCGCAAGATCAACCTGATCCAATATGACGACGCCTATTCGCCGCCGAAGACGGTGGAGCAAGTGCGCAAGCTCGTCGAAGGCGACGAGGTGCTGTTCACGTTCCAGATCATCGGCACGGCCGCCAACGCCGCCGTGCAGAAATATCTCAACGGCAAGAAGATCCCGCAGCTCCTCGCGTCCACAGGCGCTGCGCGCTTCAGCGATCCGCAGAACTATCCCTGGACCATCGCCTACAATCCGAACTACGTGTCCGAGGGACGCATCTACGCAAAGTACATTCTCAAGGAGCATCCGAACGCCAAGATCGGCGTGCTCTACCAGAACGACGACATGGGCCGCGACTATCTCGCGGGCCTCAAGAGCGGCCTCGGCGACAAGGCCGCCAGCATGATCGTCGGCGAGGTCTCCTACGAGGTCACCGATCCGACGGTGGACTCGCAGGTGGTCAAGCTGAAGTCACTGGGCGCCGATCTTTTCTACGATGCCTCGACACCGAAGTTCGCGGCGCAAGCCATCAAGAAGGTGGCCGAGCTCGGCTGGAACCCCGTGCATATCCTCGACATCAATGCGAGCCCGATCTCGGCGACCCTCAAGCCGGCCGGCCTCGACATCTCCAAGGGCATCATCTCGACCCAGTACGGCAAGGAGCCTGGCGATCCCCAGTGGAAGGACGATCCCGGCGTGAAAGCCTTCTTCGCCTTCATGGACAAATATTTCCCCGAAGGCGACAAGCTCAACACGGTCAACACCTACGCCTATTCGGTCGCCGAACTGCTGACGCAGGTGCTGAAGCAATGCGGCGACGACCTGTCGCGTGAGAACGTGATGAAGCAGGTCGCCAACATCAAGGGCTACAGCCCGAGCCTGGCGCTGCCCGGCATCAAGATCAACACCGGACCGAACGACTACCGCGTCAACAAGCAGATGCAGTTGATGAAGTTCAACGGCGAGCGCTGGGAGCTGTTCGGACCGATCATCGAGGACACCGGCCCGTCGGGCTAGTTAAGACTTCGTAGGGTGGGTTAGACGCGTCTGCGCCAGGCGCCGGCGTCACCCACCCTACGAACGCCCACCTTGCGTCGCAGCAACGCCTCCTCCACACTCGCCCTCAGCGATGGCATCGGACGCACAATGCGCCCGCAAGACCATCTGCAATAACAGACTGAGGGAATTGCGAATGAGGAATGGAATGCTGCATCTGGCCACGGCAACGGCGCTGACCCTGGCGCTGTCGATCTCTGCGGCCAATGCTCAGAAAAAATACGATCCTGGCGCCACCGACACCGAGATCAAGGTCGGACAGACCATGCCGTTCTCGGGACCGGCGTCGGCCTATTCGTCGATCGGCAAGACGCAGGCCGCCTATTTCAAGATGATCAACGATCAGGGCGGCATCAACGGCCGCAAGATCAATTTGATCCAGTATGACGACGCCTATTCGCCGCCCAAGGCGGTGGAGCAGATCCGCAAGCTGGTCGAGAGCGACGAGGTGCTGCTGACCTTCCAGATCATCGGCACGCCGGTGAATGCGGCGGTCCAGAAATATCTCAACGCCAAGAAGGTGCCGCAGCTGTTCGCGGCGACGGGCGCCTCCAGGTTCACCGATCCGAAGAACTTCCCGTGGACCATGGGCTTCAATCCCAATTACTTCGTCGAAGGCCGCATCTACGGCCAGTACATCCTGAAGGAGCATCCGAACGCCAAGATCGGCGTGCTGTATCAGAACGACGACCTCGGCAAGGACTATCTGAACGGCCTCAAGGCCGGCCTCGGCGACAAGGCCGCCAAGATGATCGTGACCGAGGCGTCCTACGAAGTCTCCGATCCGACTGTCGATTCGCAGGTCCTCAAGATCAAGGACGCCGGCGCCGATCTGTTCTACAGCGCGACGACGCCGAAGCAGGCCGCGCAGGCGATCAAGAAGATCGCCGAGATGGGCTGGCATCCGGTGCAGATCGTCGACATCAACGCGACCTCCGTCGGCGCGGTGCTAAAGCCAGCGGGCTTTGACGCCGCCAAGGGCCTGATCAGCGTCAATTACGGCAAGGAGCCGCTCGATCCGACCTGGAAGGACGACGCCGGCATGAAGCGGTATTTCGACTTCATGGCGAAGTATTATCCCGATGGCGACAAGGACTCGAACTTCAACACCTACGGCTACAGCACCGCGCAGCTTCTGGTGCATGTGCTGAAGCAGTGCGGTGACGACCTGACGCGCGAGAACGTCATGAAGCAGGCGGCCTCGGTGAAGGACTTCGCCACCGACACCGCGCTGCCCGGCATCAAGGTCAACACCTCGCCAACCGATTACCGCGTCAACAAGCAGCTTCAGATGATGAAGTTCAACGGCGAGCGCTGGGAGCTGTTCGGCCCGATCCTGGAGGATTCGGGTCCGGCGGGTTAGTTTCGGAGACAGGCCACTCAACGACGTCATGCCCGGGCTTGTCCCGGGCATCCACGTTCTTGGTGCCGCAAAGTAAGACGTGGATGGCCGGGTCATAGGCGAGCGGAAGCGACGCCGTCCTTCGGACGACTATGCCCGGCCATGACGACGGAGGGAGGGCAGCGCGCGAACGCCCCCTACGCCGGTATCTCCCCAAAGTTCTTCCCCACCGGCAGCACGGCGTGCCGGATCAGCCGCGAGTCCTCCACCGCGGCCTGCCGATGCTTCACGGCTTCGCGGTAGACCGGGTCGCGGATCATCTCGACGAAGGCCGCGACGCTCGGATACTCCGCGATGAAGCAATGGTCCCAGCGCTCGTCCTGCGGGCCGATCAGCATCAGCTCGAATTTGCCCTGCCAGACGATTCGGCCGCCGAGGCGTTCGAACACCGGGCCGCTCTCGCGGCCATAGGCGGCATAGGCCTCCGCGCCGCTGGCCTTGCGGCCGTCGGGATAGGCGGCTTCCTTGCGCAGGCGCACCAGGTTGAGCATATGGATCGGGCCCGGGCGGTCGTTCTCCCGGAACTGCGCAAAAATCTCCTTGGTCGGATCGATATGGCCCATGTGCGCTCCCTCGTTTTATGCCCGCGATCCTAGTCCTGCGGCTGGCGAAGCGGAACTGCGGCGGGCGAATGCCGCATCTCCTAATCGCGCGTTAACGCCGGGGTAACCCGGCCTTAAACAGCGACCGGTAGCGTGCGGCGGGGCGGGCTGACCGGGCGTTTTGCGTATGGCGTGGGGAAAGAAAAAGGCTGGGCGGAAGGAGCCGTTGTTCGGCTTGCCTGCTGCGCTCGCCGATCTGCGCCTGACGGCCGCGGACCGCGTTCCCGGCGGCGGCGACGACAAGCCGAAGAAGCCAGCGAAATCATCCGCCAAGCGCAAGAGCGAGGAGGCCGGCGACGAGCCGCCGCCGCGCGAGCGCAAGGCGCAAGCCAGCCGCAGCGGTGCCAAGCGGCGCGCGAAATCCGGGGGCGGGTTCGGCCTCGGCCGCCTCATCTATTGGGGCGCGGTGCTGAGCCTGTGGGGCGTCATCGCCGTGATCGGCGTCGTGATCTATGTCGGCGCCCATCTGCCGCCGATCCAGTCGCTGGAAATTCCAAAACGTCCGCCGACGATCCAGATCGTCGGCATCGACGGCAGCATGCTCGCGCAGCGCGGCGAGATGGCCGGCGCCAATATCGCGCTGAAGGATCTGCCGCCTTATCTGCCGAAGGCCTTCATCGCCATCGAGGACCGCCGCTTCTATTCGCATTTCGGCATCGACCCCGTCGGCATCCTGCGCGCGCTCGTCACCAACGTCATGCATCGCGGCGTGTCGCAGGGCGGCTCGACCTTGACGCAGCAGCTCGCGAAAAACCTGTTCCTGACCCAGGAGCGGACCATGCAGCGCAAGCTGCAGGAGGCGGAGCTGGCGATCTGGCTGGAGCGCAAGCACTCCAAGGACGAGATCCTGGAGCTCTATCTCAACCGCGTCTATTTCGGCTCCGGCGCCTACGGCGTCGAAGCCGCCGCGCAGAAATATTTCGGCAAGTCGGCGAGGAACGTCACAGTCGCCGAAGCCGCGATGCTGGCCGGCCTCGTCAAATCGCCCTCGCGCCTTGCGCCGAACCGCAACCCCGAAGGCGCCGAAGCGCGCGCGCAGATCGTGCTCGCGGCGATGGCGGATGCGAAGTTCATCACGGACGCGCAGGCGCAGGCCTCGATCGGCCATCCCTCCTACAACGTGAAGCCGGCCGGCGCCGGTACGGTCAATTACGTCGCCGACTGGATCGGCGAGGTGCTGGACGATCTGGTCGGCCAGATCGACGAGAGCATCAAGGTCGAGACCACGATCGATCCGAAGCTGCAGGGCGTGGCGGAAGCCGCCATCATCGACGAGCTCGCGGCCAAGAGCGTGAAATTCAACGTCAGCCAGGGCGCACTGGTGGCGATGACGCCTGACGGCGCGGTGCGCGCCATGGTCGGCGGGCGGAACTATTCCGAGAGCCAGTACAACCGCGCGGTCACGGCGAGGCGCCAGCCGGGCTCCTCGTTCAAGCCGTTCGTGTACCTGACCGCGCTCGAGCAGGGCCTGACGCCCGACACCATGCGCCAGGACGCGCCGATCGAGGTCAAGGGCTGGAAGCCCGAGAACTACACGCATGAATATTTCGGCGCGGTGACGCTGACCCAGGCGCTGGCGATGTCGCTCAACACGGTCGCGATCCGCCTCGGACTCGAGGTCGGACCGAAGAACGTGGTGCGCACCGCGCACCGGCTCGGCATCTCCTCCAAACTCGAGCCCAACGCCTCGATCGCGCTCGGCACGTCCGAAGTCTCGGTGGTCGAGCTGGTCGGCGCCTATGCGCCCTTCGCCAATGGCGGCTTCGCGGTGGCGCCGCATGTCGTGACGCGGATCAGGACGCTCAGCGGCAAGCTGCTCTACATGCGCCAGCCCGAAGAGCGCAGCCAGGTCATCGACCCCCGCTATGTCGGCATGATGAACACGATGATGCGGGAGACGCTGATCTCGGGCACCGCCAAGAAGGCGGAGATCCCCGGCTGGCCGGCGGCCGGCAAGACCGGCACCAGCCAGGATTACCGCGACGCCTGGTTCATCGGCTACACCGCCAACCTCGTCACCGGCGTCTGGCTCGGCAATGACGACAACTCGCCGACCAAGAAGGCCACCGGCGGCGGCCTGCCGGTCGAAGTGTGGTCGCGCTTCATGAAGACGGCGCATGAGGGCGTGCCGGTGGCGAACCTGCCGAGCTCGCCCGGCGGCTGGGGCCTGTCGAATCTCGCGCAGGCGGCCTCGCAAGTGTCGCCGCCGACGCCGGCTGCGCCCGGACCGGCACCGGTCGGCAATGGCGGCTATCGGCCGCCGCCGCCCACGCGCGCCAATGTGCGGCCGGAGCCTGCGGCGGGTCTCGACGGCTGGCTGATGGACCGGCTGTTCGGCGGGAATCGCTAGCTGCGGCGCGAGGTCCGAGAGGCCTCATGAATCAAACTGCGAAAACAACCCCATGCACAGTAGGACGTGATCGCCGGCGAGGCGCGCGGCGGATGACGCGAAGCGTCTGATGCTGCGGGGCTAATCTGACGAACGGCGCAATCGTCGCGAAGTGTGGCGAAAATCGAGCGAGGCGTTGGACGCAGCGCCACCCGCCATTGTCATTCCCCGCGAAGGCGGGGAATCCAGTACGCCGCAGCTTCTCGGCTAAGCAACAACTGTCTCTGGAATACCGGATCGCCCGCCTGCGCGGGCGATGACAGCGCTTGCTGGGTGACAGCCTGCATCCCTCGCACCACCGCTTCGGCAAATCCTGCCTAGCGCGGCAAGAATCTCCGCGGCCGGAACATCACCGAACGCCAAAACACCAGTCTCTTCAAGCTTCCGACACCGGCCCGGGGTTTGCTCTCCTAGGTTGTGTCCCGAAAGTTCGGGTTTAGTGGGAAGGAGCGTTCCATGATTTCAGGCTTGTCCAGCGCGGCGTTGCCCTATCTGCGTCCTGCATCGACATCCGGCTCCAATGCGACATCGACGCCGGGTCTCACGCCGGTGGAGTCCACTGCAACTGATGTGGCGACCGACAGCCCCGGAATAAGCGTCTCCCAACTCAAGCCGCTGCAAGGTGCCAAGCCGATATCGGTGGCGGACAATCCGGTCCTGCGCGACCTCATGGCAACGAACTGGCTGACCACCCACGGCGCGAGCGCCGGTCAACCTTCCGTCTCGGACGATGCGCCCGAGAACACCTATGCCCAGGTGAAGGTCGGCGGCAATGTGGTCGCCACGCTCTACAATGGCGGGTCATCGACGATGACCAACGAGGCCGCCGCGGCGATCGGCAAACTCGAGGATCCTCCCGGCCTGAGCGGGCCGGATCTGGCGCAGTGGCGGGCCGATCAATACGCCGCACGGCTTGGCGGCACCGTCGAAAAGGCATCCACCGCGATCACGCAATCGCAATGGACGCCGCGCGAGAGCAGGTCCACGAGCTACAGCCGCGAGCAGCTCGACGCGGCGTTCCAGGCGATGCTGGCGGACGGGCAGAGGGTCATGGCGCAGCAGCAAGCGCGCTATCTATCGTCACGCGCGCAGGCGGGGACGAGTGCGGATGTGAGTGTGTGAGCGGAGGGATAATTCGGCTCTCGCCTCACCCTCGGTGTCGTCCCGGCGAAGGCCGGGACCCATACCGCGTGAGCTGTCGATTGCGGAAGGTCGGCGTACCGAACAACTGGCCTTCGCCAAACTTCTCCCTGTGGTTATGGGTCCGGGCCTTCGCCGGGACGACGAGAGAGTAGAGCGAGCCTGGGGCAGCCCGGCCTAATCCTCGACGCCGTAGCGGTGCAGGTCGTTGCCGTAGGTGTCGAGCCACTTCTTGGCGCGTTCCATCGAGGGACACACCTTGCCGCAGACGCGCCAGAAGCGCGCCGAGTGGTTCATCTCGACGAGATGGGCGACCTCGTGGGCGGCGAGGTAGTCGAGCACGAAGGGCGGCGCGAGGATCAGGCGCCAGGAGAACGACAGCGAGCCGGCCGAGGTGCAGGAGCCCCAGCGACTGGACTGGTCGCGGATCGAGAGGCGCTTGACCCTGACGCCGAGTTCGCCCGCGTAGGCTTCCGCCGAACGCTGCAGATCCTTGCGCGCCTCACGCTTGAGGAAGTCGCTGACGCGGCGATCGACATGCTCGACGCCGCCGGCGACGCAGAGAATGCGCTCACCGCTGTCGCGCGTCTCGGTCCACACCGTGCCGCGGGTGCCTGCGCGATGAACGATGCGATGCGGCGTGCCGCGAAGCGGTATCACTGTGCCAGGCTGAAACGGCGCGGCCTTCGGCAAGCGGCCGAGACGCGCTGCGATCCACGCACCGTGACGCGACGCGAAGTCCTTGGCTTCGGCGAGCGTGCCGCGCGGGGGGATCGTGAGAATGGCTTCGCGATCGCTCGGATGGATTCTGAGCGTGTAACGCCGCGCGCGGCGGTGTCTTCGCAGGCGAATCGCAAAGAATTGCGATCCATGGGTGATGACGAGGGTCTTCGGTTCGTGGGGCCGCCGATAAAGGAGCGCGCGTGTGGCCATGTCTGTCAGTCCGGGGAGCAGGAGTTCGCCCGGATTCTGCCATAACCGCCGCCAGGGAAAGCGCTCGGCGCAAAAACAAATCATTTGCCCAATATACAGGGGTCAGGCGTCCGGGAGACCCTACAGACTGGGGTTGGAACCGGCTTTTTTCGCCCCCGCTGGACGCATGTGGCACCCCCAAGGGTTGAGGGATGACTCACTCCTATAACGCTACCTAAATACCGCGAATCTGGAGGGAACTTGCCCCTGCCGGAGCCTCCGGCAGGGGTCGGATTTTCGACGGGAAAGCCGAAATCGGCGATTATTCAGCCGCGAGAGCCTGCAACGAGCTCGGATTCGCAGCCGAAACCATGAAGTCGTGAATCCGCGGCACGATCTCCGACTTGAAACGCGATCCGTTGAACACGCCGTAATGTCCAACGCCCTTCTGGACGTAATGAACGCGGCGATGATCTGGAATCGCGCTGCACAGACCGTGCGTTGCTTCGGTCTGACCGAGACCGGAGATGTCGTCGTTCTCGCCTTCGACCGTCATCAACGCAACGCGCGTGACCTTGGAAGGATCCACGCGGGTTCCACGATGGGTCATCTCGCCCTTCGGCAGCGAGTGCTTCACGAAAACGGTGTCGACGGTCTGCAGGTAATACTCGGCGGAGAGATCCATCACCGCGAGATATTCGTCGTAGAAGTCGCGGTGCTTGTCCACGAGGTCGCCGTCGCCCTTCACCAGATTGGCGAAGAGCTGCTTGTGGGCGTCCATGTGCCGGTCGAGGTTCATGCTGATGAACCCGTTGAGCTGCAGGAAGCCGGGATAGACGTCGCGCATCATGCCCGGATGCGGGAACGGCACCTTGGTGATGACGTGGTTGCGGAACCAGTCGATGCCGCGCTCCTGGGCCAAATTGTTCACGCCGGTCGGATTGCGGCGGGTATCGATCGGGCCACCCATCAGCGTCATCGAGGTCGGCACGAAGGGATCGCGCCGCGCTTCCATGATGGAAACGGCGGCGACGACGGGCACGGAGGGCTGGCACACCGCCATCACATGGGTGTTGCCGCCGAGAACGTGCAGCATCTCGATGACGTAGTCGATGTAATCGTCGAGATCGAAGCGGCCTTCGCTGAGCGGCACCATGCGCGCGTCGGCCCAATCGGTGATGTAGACCTCATGCGCGGGGAGGAAAGCCTCGACCGTGCCACGCAGCAGCGTCGCATAGTGGCCGGACATCGGCGCCACGATCAGCACGCGCGGCTGCGGGCTGCGCAGCGGACGGGCGAACTTGCGATCGAAGTAAAGCAGCCGGCAGAACGGCTTTTCCCACACCGAGCGGACCTCGACGGGGACGCGTATGCCGTTGACCTCGGTATCATCGAGGCCCCATTCCGGCTTGCCGTAGCGGCGCGTGGTGCGCTCGAACAGTTCGCAGGCCGCGGCGACCGATTTGCCGACCTCGGTGCGCGCCCAGGGATTGAGGGGATTCTGAAACAGCAGCTTGGTCGCATCGGTGACGGCACGTGCCGGATTGAGAGAGGCCTGGGCCAGCTCGTACATCCAGTACATCGGCGTCGTCAGGACCGGACTGCCTTCTGCAGCCAGGGGCGGCGCGCCGCCAAACTCACCAATAGGCATCGCTATATTCCTCTTCGCATCGCAGCATACTGCCGAATGCGTAATATTGCGTCAATGCAAGGTTCCGTACATCTACGTGGCGGAGACGGTTAAATCGGCCTGAATCCACGAGAAAGTGACGTTATTCGCCGCCCGACAGCAGCGAGCCGTGCTTCCTGGCGCTGCGCAAAAGGGCAAGGAATGCCCAAAATGAAGCAACCAGAAGCACGGCGTTGATGGCCAACGCCTGCAGCATCAGATCGATCCGGAAGGTGTTCTCGATCAGCAGCGCGCGCATGCCCTCGAACACGTAGGTCGGCGGCAGCGTCCAGGCGGCATATTGCAGCCAGACCGGCAGCACGCTGACGGGATAGTAGATGCAGGCCAGCGGCATGACCGCGAACATCAGCGTCCAGACGATGCTCTCGGCGCCGAGACCGTTCCGCAGCACCAGTCCCGACACGAAGATGCCGACCGACCAGCTCGTGAAGATCAGATTGCAGAAGAAGGCGATCAGCGGCAGGCCGAGCGCATAGACGTTGAAGTGAAACAGCAGCAGCGCGATCAGCGTCATCGGGATGACGCCGATGGCGAGCCGGATCAGGCTCATGACCATCAGCGACAGCAGAAACTCGATGGGCTTCAACGGGCTCATCATGAGGTTGCCGAGGTTGCGCGCCCACATCTCCTCCAGGAAGGAGATGGAGAAGCCGAGCTGGCCGCGGAACAGGATGTCCCAGAGGATGACAGCGCCGATCAGCGTGCCGCCGGCGCGCGCGAAGAAGCTGGCGTTTTCCGCGATGTAATACTGGATGAACCCCCAGGTGATGACCTGCAGCGCCGGCCAGTACAGCAGCTCGAGCAGCCGCGGCCAGGACGACAGCAGCAGGTACCAGTAGCGCAGGATCATCGCACCGATGCGGTGCGGGGCGATGCCGCGGTGCAGGGAGATGTCGGTCATTGGGGCACCGCGTAGCCCGGATGGGACCTGTAGCCCGGATGGAGCGAAGCGTAATCCGGGGCCACTGCATCCGGATGGATGGGTCCCGGATTACGCTTCGCTCCATCCGGGCTACGGCAGCAACTGAGAGGCCCCCTCATTTCGCCGCCTCCGTCGTCCCGTTCGCCCGGCCGCGGGCAACGTCCAAAAACACCTCTTCCAGCGTGGTACGGTTGTAGCGGGCCATGATCGCGTCCGGCGTGTCGTCGTCCTCGATACGGCCGCGCTTCATGATGATGACGCGGTCGCAGAGCCGCTCGACCTCGAGCATGTTGTGCGAGGCAAGCAGAATGGTGGCGTTGTGGTCGCGGCGGTAGCGCTCCAGATGGCCGCGCACCCAGTCGGCGGTGTCGGGGTCGAGCGAGGCGGTCGGCTCGTCCAGCAGCAGCAATTCCGGCTGGTTGATCAGCGCTTTCGCCAGCGCGACGCGGGTCTTCTGTCCCGCGGATAGCTTTCCGTTGGCGCGATCGATGAAATCGGTGAGGTCGAGATCGTCGGCGAGCTCGGCGATGCGGCTTGCGAGGTTCTTCACCGCGTAGAGCTTGCCGAAGATGGTGAGATTTTGCCGCACCGTCAGCCGCATCGGCATGTCGACATAGGGGCTCTCGAAATTCATCCGCCCCAGCACGGCCGCGCTCTCCTCGGGCATGCGATGCCCGAGCACCTGCACGCGGCCGGAAGTCGGCAGCACCAGGCCCATGATCATCGCGATGGTCGTGGTCTTGCCGGCACCGTTGCCGCCGAGCAGCCCGGTAATGCTGCCGCGCGGCAGCGAAAAAGAGATATCGTCGACGGCGCGGGTCTGCTTGTAGACCTTGACGAGATGATCGACCGCGATCGCCGCGGAGGAAGTGTGCTCCGCGACAGTCGGCCGACTTGAAGCCTGCTCATTCTCGGTCATGCTGGGCGTTCTTCTGCTATTGCAGCTGATAGCGCAAGGCTTGTAATCGGGGTGGTTCCGCGAGCCCAGCGTTTGTGATCCAGAAGGCACCGCCACATTGGCCGATATGACTGAAATTGCCGCTTCCGACTTCCGCCCTGCGCAGCGGCATATCCGCCTCGACACCATCCTGCGGCTGCGCTGGCTCGCGGTGCTGGGCCAGCTCGCCGCGATCTTCATCGTGGCGCAGGGGCTGGAGTTCAACGTCGAGATCGTCCCCTGCGTCAGCATCATCGCGCTGTCGGCCGCGCTCAATCTGGGCCTGCAGACCGCGGCCAATCCGATGCACCGGCTCGAGCCGATGCAGGCGGCCGGCCTGCTGGCGCTGAACATCGTGGAGCTGGCCGCCCTGCTGTTCTTCACCGGCGGCCTGCAGAACCCGTTCTCGTTCCTGTTCCTCGCGCCCGTGCTGATCTCGGCCACGGCGCTGCCGGCCCGCTTCACCTTCGGCCTCGGCGTGCTGGCCGTCGCCTGCGCCTCGATCCTGTTCTTCTTCCACCTGCCGCTGCCCTGGGATTCCGACGATCCCCTGGTGCTGCCGCCGATCTATCTCGTCGGCGTCTGGCTCTCGATCGTGCTCGCGATCGGCGTCACCAGCCTCTACTCGTTCCAGGTGACCGAGGAGGCGCGCAAGCTTGCGGACGCGCTGGCCGCGACCGAGCTGGTGCTGACGCGCGAGCAGCATCTGACCCAGCTCGACGGCCTCGCCGCCGCGGCCGCGCACGAGCTCGGCACGCCGCTCGCGACGATCTTCCTGATCTCGCGCGAGCTCGAGAAGACGGTGAAGGATCCGAGCTTTGCCGCGGACCTGAAGACGCTGCGCGAGCAGACCCAGCGCTGCCGCGACATCCTCAGCAAGATCACCCAGCTCTCCACCGACGCACCGTTCGACCGCATGAAGCTGTCGGAGCTGATCGAGGAAGTGGTGGCCCCGCACCGCGATTTCGGCGTCGATATCAAGGTGCGGATTGCGGTCGCCGCCGCGGCCGAGCCGGTCGGCTCGCGCAACCCGGCGATCCTCTACGGCGTCGGCAACATCGTCGAGAACGCGGTCGACTTCGCCCACACCACCGTCGAGGTGAACGCCTGGTGGAACAAGGACACGATCGAGCTTTTGATCTCCGACGACGGCCCCGGCATTCCCCCTGACATCCTCAACCGGATCGGCGAGCCCTATCTGTCGCGGCGGCGCCCCCAGGACGACGGCGGCGGCGAGCGGCGCGGCCTCGGATTGGGCGTGTTCATCGCCCGCACCCTGCTCGAGCGCACCGGCGCCAAGGTCTCGTTTACCAACCGTATCTTCCCGGAACACGGCGCGGTGGTGCAGATCAGTTGGCCCAGGCAGCGTTTTGAGGCTATCGAGACCCTCGAAGAAACAATAGGATAGACCGCGACCTTGCGTCGCACGAAGGCCCCGATCGACTATAGGCGGCCTTGGCGGCGCCCGATTGCGGCGCCATATGTAGATGTGCAGGAGAGAGGACAACACCTTGAACGCCATCGCCGAACTGAACGAACAGACCGACCGCTCGCTTCTCATCGTGGAGGACGACAAGCCGTTTCTGGAGCGCTTGTCGCGCGCGATGGAGACACGCGGCTTCGCGGTGACATCGTGCGACACCGTCTCGGACGGCCTCGCGCAGATCGGCAAGGCAGCGCCCGCATTCGCGGTGGTGGACCTCAGGCTCGGTGACGGCAACGGCCTCGACGTGGTCTCGGCGCTGAAGAAGAAGCGCCCGGATGCGCGCGCGATCGTGCTGACCGGTTACGGCAACATCGCCACCGCGGTGACCGCGGTGAAGATGGGCGCGATCGACTATCTCTCGAAGCCCGCGGATGCCGACGACGTCGTCGCCGCGTTGCTGTCGACCAGCGCGGAGAAGTCCGAGCTGCCGACCAACCCGATGTCGGCCGACCGCGTCCGCTGGGAGCACATCCAGCGCATCTACGAGATGTGCAACCGCAACGTCTCGGAAACCGCGCGTCGCCTGAACATGCACCGCAGGACCCTGCAGCGCATCCTGGCCAAGCGCGCGCCGCGGTAACGGTGTCGTAGGGTGGGTAGAGCGCAGCGAAACCCACCTTCTTCGCAGCTTTCACCGGAAGTGATGGGTTTCGCTTCGCTCTACCCATCCTACGGCTTCACTCCCAGAATTCCGCGTGGCCTTGCGGATCGACCAGGCGGTTGATCCGAAGCGCGGCCGCCATCGCAAAGCGCACCGTCATCTGCTTGCGCGTCGGTGCGGGCAGCTTGTGCTCGGGCGCCTCGCACTGCAGGTGCGCGCCGTAGGCGTCGGCGATGATCAGGCCGGTGCCTTCCGGAAAGATCTCGCAGGGCAGATCCTGCGTGAAGGCAAAGAACAGCCGGTCGCAATGGGCGCGGTATTCGTGCCATTTCTGGTCGGCGCGCAGATCCTCGACCGACGACTTGATCTCGACGATCCAGATCTCGCCGCGCTCGTTCAGCGCCACCAGATCGGCACGCCGGCCCGACGGCAGTGGCAGTTCGCTGATGCAGGAAAAGCCGAGCGAGCGCAGCAGCCGCGAGGTTCCGCGCGCGATGGCGAGCGCCGTCTCCGACTGGCGCCGATCCGGCGGCGGCACGAGGGCGATGTTGCGGGCGGCGTTGTCCATGGCGGGTAGGATAGCCGATTCCATTCTCGGTGTCGTCCCGGCGAAGGCCGGGACCCATAACCACAGGGAGGAGTTTGGCGACAGCTCGTCGTTCGGTACTCCCACCATTCGTATCGACAAATCACGCGGTATGGGTCCCGGCCCCACGCGCGCAATTGCGCGCTAGGCCGGGACGACTGTCTGGGAACCTCCCCTCCCCCAATCGCTTATCACGCAGCCGCCGCACCTCGGCGGAACCACCGAGGCTGCGCATGATCGACGATCTCTGGTACAAGAACGGCGTGATCTACTGCCTCTCCGTCGGCTCCTATATGGACGCCAACGGCGATGGCGTCGGCGACTTCAAGGGCCTGCTGCGCCGGCTCGACTATCTGCACGGGCTCGGCATCACCACGATCTGGCTAATGCCGTTCCAGACCTCGCCCGGCCGCGACGACGGCTACGATATCGCCGATTATTACAGCGTCGATGCCCGCTACGGCACGCTCGGCGATTTCGTCGAGTTCACCCATGGCTGCCAGCAGCGCGGCATCCGCGTCATCATCGACCTCGTGGTCAACCACACCTCCGACCAGCACCAATGGTTCAAGCAGGCGCGGCGCGACAAGAACTCGCCCTATCGCGACTGGTATGTGTGGTCCGACAAGAAGCCCGCCGGCGCCAACAAGGGCATGGTGTTTCCCGGCGTGCAGAAATCGACCTGGACGCGGGACAAGGAAGCCGGCGCGTATTACTTCCACCGCTTCTACGATTTCCAGCCCGACCTCAACACCTCGAACCCGCATGTGCAGGCGGAAATTCTCAAGATCATGGGTTTCTGGATCCAGCTCGGCGTGTCCGGCTTCCGCATGGATGCCGTCCCCTTCGTGATCTCCACCAAGGGCGCCAAGGTGAAGAAGCCGGTCGAGCAATACGACATGCTGCGCGCGTTCCGCGAATTCCTGCAGTGGCGGCAGGGCGACGCCATCATCCTCGCCGAAGCCAACGTGCTGCCGGAAACCGACATGGAATATTTCGGCAGGGATGCCGACCGCATGCACATGATGTTCAACTTCCACGTCAACCAGCATCTGTTCTATGCGCTGGCGTCGGCGGATTCCCGTCCGCTCGCCAAGGCGCTGAAGGCGACGAAGCCGCGGCCGGCCACGGCGCAATGGGGCCTGTTCCTGCGCAATCACGACGAGCTCGATCTCGGGCGGCTGACGAAGGCGCAGCGCGACACCGTGTTCAAGAACTTCGGCCCCGACAAGGACATGCAGCTCTACGACCGCGGCATCCGCCGCCGCCTCGCGCCGATGCTGGGCGGCGACCGCAGGCGGCTGGAGCTTGCCTACAGCCTGATGTGCACGCTGCCGGGAACGCCCGTGATCCGCTACGGCGACGAGATCGCGATGGGCGACGATCTCTCGCTGCCCGAGCGCAATTGCGCGCGCACGCCGATGCAATGGTCGACCGAGCCGCATGGCGGCTTCACCAAGAGCGACAAGCCGGCCTGCCCCGTCATCGACAAGGGACCGTACGGCTATCCGCACGTCAATGTCGCCAAGCAGCGGCGCGATCCCAACTCGATGCTGAACTGGACCGAGCGCATCGTGCGCATGCGGAAAGAGGTGCCCGAGATCGGCTGGGGCGATTTCACCGTGATCCCGACGCGCGATCCCGCCGTGTTCATCATGCGCTACGACTGGCGCAATAATTCCGTGCTGTTCGTGCACAATCTCGACGAGAAGCCGCGCGAGACCGCGTTCTCGACGGGGCTGCCGGGCGAAGCCGGCGCGCACCTGATCAACCTGCTCGCGGAAGACCACAGCCACGCCGACAAGCGCGGCCAGCACCGCGTCGTGCTGGAGCCCTACGGCTACCGCTGGTACCGCGTCGGCGGGCTGGACTATCTGCTGAAGCGGGGCGACATCGACGAGAGCAAGGCGGGGAACAAGCACCCGGGGTAGCCGCGTCGCCCTGGCGAAAGCCAGGACCCATTACCCCAAGCGGTCGTTGACGCGCACAGCTGGCAACCACGAGTCCTCGTCAAACTTCTCGCGGTGGTAATGGGTCCTGGATCTGCGCTTCGCTTGTCCAGGACGACAACGGAGGATGACGCTGTCGCCTCCCCTTCCGCTACGGCAGCCCGACGATCACGCCCTCATTGCCGCGCAGATCCAGCACGCCCTCCAGCTTCTCGCCCTCGCGATCGAGGAACGTCGACAGCAAGACCTCGCTGCCGAACCTGATCGCGCTGGTGGTCACCGCGATCGGGTCGGGGCCGAGATTGAGCACTGCGATCACCGACTTGCCTGCGGCCTCGCGGCGATAGATCAGGAGGTCGCCTTGCGCCGAGATCGGATGATAGTCGCCCGCGACCAGCGGCGGGCAATCGCGCCGCAGCGCGATCAGGCGCTTGTAGAGGCTAAGGATCGAGCGCGGATCGGCTTCGAGATTGGCGACGTTCTCGCGGATGTGATCCTCGGGCAGCGGCAGCCATGGCCTCGCCTGCGAGAAGCCGGCGAAGTCGGAGGAATCCCATTGCATCGGCGTGCGGCAGCCGTCGCGACCGACGCCGATACCGGGCACGTTCTTCTCGAAGGGATCGCGCACGTCCTCGGGCGCGATCGCGAGCTGGTGCATGCCGATCTCGTCGCCGTAATAGAGCGTCGGCGTGCCGCGCAAGGTCAGCAGCAGCATGGCGGCGACACGCGCCTGCTCGGGCCCGACGCGGCTCGCCACGCGCGGACGATCGTGGTTGCCGAGCACCCAGTTCGGCCAGGCGCCTTTCGGCAGCGCCTTCTCGTAATCCTCGACGATCTTTTCGATCGAGCGCGCGCTCCAGAAGGTCGAGAGCAGCGCGAAGTTGAACGGCATCTGCGCGCCGGTGAGATCGTTACCGTAATAGGCCATCAGACGATGCAGCGGCAGATAGATCTCGCCGATCAGCACGCGGGCAGAATACGCATCCGTGACGCGCCGCATCTCGGCGATGACGCCATGCACCTCGTCCTGGTCAGTGGAATATTGCGTGAGGATCCTCTCGTTCGGCGGCCGGCCCTCGACGTAATGCGGGTTCGGCGGATTGTCGCGGAAGTCGGCGTCCTTGATCAGGTGCCAGATCACGTCGACGCGGAAACCGTCGACGCCCCTGTCGAGCCAGAACCGCATCGCATCGTAGATCGCGGCGCGGACGTCGGGATTGCGCCAGTTGAGGTCCGGCTGCTGGGCGAGGAAGGCGTGGTAATAATATTGGCCCGTGGTCTCGTCGAATTGCCACGCGCTGCCGCCGAACTCGGACAGCCAATTGTTCGGCACGCCGCCATCGGGCGCCGGATCGCGCCAGATGTACCAGTCGCGTTTGGGATTGTCGCGCGAGGCGCGGCTCTCGACGAACCAGGGATGCTGGTCGGAGGTATGGTTCGGCACGAGGTCGAGGATCAGCTTCAGGCCGCTATCATGCGCGGCCGCAATCAGCGCGTCGAAATCGTCCATCGTGCCGAACAGCGGCTCGATGCCGGTATAGTCGGAGATGTCGTAGCCGAAATCGGCCATCGGCGAGGCAAAGATCGGCGACAGCCAGATCGCGTCGACGCCGAGCGACCTAACGTAAGGCAGGCGCTGCAGGATGCCGGCGAGATCGCCGACACCGTCGCCGTCGCTATCCTGATAGGAGCGCGGATAGATCTGATAGAAGATGCCGTCGCGCCACCAATTGTCGTCGCTGTGAGCCAAGATCGTCCCCCGAATGTACTTCGCGCGGAAGGCAACGCGGGATCGCGCCAACGGTTCACACAAACGTTCCCGCCGGGGATCGAGACCAACAGGGCTTTGGGACGGCTCTGTGACGTGCGCGGCGGCGATCATGTCGTCCGGGTCCGCAAAGCGCGATTTCGCGCGGAAAGGCCGCAATTCCGGGCGAGTCCGGCCATTGTTCCGGCTTCAGCCGACCGCGATGCCAGTGGAACCTCGGTTCCGAGGGACGAAACCACTGGAGGGACCCATGAGGTCACGCATCACACTGTGCTCGCTCGTCTTCGCTCTCGCCGCCCTGCCGCTCTCGGCCGGGCTCTCCCCCGCCACCGCGAAGCCGACCGTCGAGGTCGCCTTCGTGCTCGACACCACGGGCTCGATGGCGCGCCTGATCGAAGGCGCCAAGCGCAAGATCTGGTCGATCGCCACCGCGATCGTCGATTCCAATCCGGACGCCGACATCCGCATGGGCCTCGTCGCCTATCGCGACATCGGCGATGACTACGTCACGTCGAAGATCGAGCTCACCCGCGACATCCAGGATCTCTACGCCAACCTGCTGGAGCTGAAGGCGCGCGGCGGCGGCGACTGGCCCGAAAGCGTCAACGAGGCGCTCGACGTCGCCGTCAACAAGCTGCAATGGACGCAAGGCGGCGACGTCAGGCACATCGTGTTCCTGGTCGGCGACGCGCCGCCGCACATGGACTACACGCAGGACACCAAATATCCGACGACGCTCAGCGTTGCCCGGCAGAAGGACATCATCGTCAACGCCGTGCTCGCCGGCGATGCCCGCGATACCGAGCGGGTGTGGCGCGACATCGCGCAGATCGGCCAGGGCCGCTTCATCCCGATTCCGCAGGACGGCGGGCAAGTCGTGATCATCGAGACCCCGTACGACCAGGACATCATCATCCTGCAGCAGCAGCTCAACGGCACCGTGATTCCGTACGGCCCGCGCGAGATGCAGAAGCGGACCGAGATGAAGGTGCAGCAGCAGGCGAGCGTAGCGGCGTCCGCACCGTCAACCGCCAGCGACATGGCGAGCTATATCAGCAAGCGATCCGCATCGACCTCGGAAGCCGTCACCGGCGGCGGCGATCTCGTCGCCGACGCCGCCAAGGGCAAGACCAGCGTCGCCACCGTGGCCGACGCCGACCTGCCCGAAAAGCTGCGCGCCATGAAGCCCGAGCAGCGCGAGGCCGAGGTCGCCAAACAGGTCGAGCAACGCAAGGCCCTGAGCGAGAAGCTCGCCGCGCTGGTCGCCAAGCGTGACAAATACATCGCCGATCAGGCCGTGAAGTCCCCCAAGACGTCCTCTTTCGACGGGGTCGTCCGGGAGACGCTGAAGGCGCAGATCACGCGGTAACAGGAACGCCCGGGAACGGTCCGCTTCGAACGGGCCGCTCCCGGCCCTCGCACGAATCTTTTGCTTGGCGGCATGGCAAAAATCGGCATTGTGGCGCCATGACCGAGCAAAATGACAACAAACCCAAGGCGGGCGCGATCATCGTTCCCGTGACGCTGTTCGAGCAGAACTGCACCATCATCTGGGACGAGCCCAGCAAGAAGGCCGTGGTGATCGATCCCGGCGGCGACGTGCCGAAGATCCTGGAAGCGATCAAGCAGACCGGCGTCACCGTGGAGAAGATCTGGCTGACCCACGGCCATATCGACCATGTCGGCGGCGCCGCCGACTTGCGCGATGAGCTGAAGGTGCCGATCGAGGGCCCGCATCAGGCCGACAAGTTCCTGCTCGACAACGTGGTCGAGAGCGGCGCGCGCTTCGGCATGACCGGGGTACGCAATTTCGCGCCGGACCGCTGGCTCGAGGAAGGCGAGACCGTGTCGATCGGCGACCTCACGTTCGACATCTTCCACTGCCCCGGCCATTCGCCCGGCAGCGTGGTGTTCTTCAACAAGGAGCTGCGCTTTGCCCATGTCGGCGACGTTCTGTTCGCGGGCTCGGTGGGACGCACGGACCTGCCCGGCGGCAGTCACGCGACGCTGATCAATTCGATCCTGACAAAACTGCTGCCGCTCGGCGACGATGTCGGCTTCATCTGCGGCCACGGCGCCGGCTCGAGCATCGGCCAGGAGCGGATGACCAATCCGTTCATCACCGGCGAGATGTAGGTTTTATTCGGCGGCGTCAGCCAGCGCCGCCGTCTCGCTCAGATTACGCTCGCCCCATTCGCGGATCGCGGCGACGACGGGCACGAAGCTCTTGCCTTTGCGGGTGAGGCGATACTCGACCTTCGGTGGCACCTCGCCGAAATCCTTGCGGTCGATCAGGCCGCTCTCCGTCAGCGCCTTCAATTCGCGGCTGAGCACGCGCGGGGTGATTTCCGCGCTGCCGCTCGCGCCCCGCAGCAGGCCGCTCCTGATCTCGCCATAGCGGCGCGGGCCGTCTTTCAAGTCCCAGACGATGCGGAGCTTGTACTTGCCGCTGATCATCTTCTGAAACGCCGCGACCGGACAGGTGCGCTGCCGAATTGCCTTCGCCATGTCGTCTCCTCCACGAGCAACCAGCAAGCGAAGAGGATAGGAGCGGCAGCGAAAAAGTCCATACTATCAATTTTGTCCATACTTGCAGGATCGCCCGCAAGGCGCAGATGATGACGCACAAGACGAACAGGGAGCGTCACATGAAGCACTTCATGATCCGATACGAGTTCAAGGACGGCACGACGGAGGAATGGCACCGGGAGATCGGCCGCTTCATCAAGGCGATCGACGGCGATCCGGAGCTGAAGGGACGGATCTCCTACCGCGTCCTGAAGGTCCGCGACGGCGGCAGCTATTTCCACCTTGCCGGCGCCGCCGACGAGGACGCGCAAAAAGCGCTGCAGTCGCGGGAGTTCTTCAAGAATTATCAGGCAATGACGCGGAAGGTCGCCGGCGGCGAGGTGACGGTGACGCCGATTGAGGTGATCGATCAGACGGCTTAGCCGTCATTCCGGGGCGCAGCGCAGTCGCCACAAACTCAGCTGTCGTCCCGGCCTAGCGCGCAATTGCGCGCTAGGCCGGGACGACGAGGGAGTGTTTGTTCGCTTACTATGCGCGAAAACTACTTCATCAATCCCGCGGCCGTCAGCGCACGCGTGATGATCTGGCCGAGGTCGAAGCCGCGAGCTTCCGGCTTCGGCTCGGCGGGATCGGCGACGTTCGCACGGATCGAGCGGGCGAGATGCGGCGCGGGCGAGCGGCTCGGCTTGCCCGCGACGGCCGGCTTTGCCTCCACCTTCTTCGCGGCGTCCGGAATCCATCCGGTCAGGCCGAAGAACTTTGCGATGTGATAGGACGAGGAGATGCCGGCCTCGATCAGGAACGCGCCTTCCATTCCGTAGCGCTGGTCGTTGTCGGCAAGGCCAAGCGGCGTGCCGTGCGCCATGTCGGTGATGGCGTAGGACTCGACCAGCGTCTCGCCGTCCTTGTTCCACCAGGCTTGGCGCGGATAGCCGTCGACATTAGTCTCCGCCATCGGCACGGCGGGCAGGTCATGCAGGTCGAGCCACTGCTTGACGATCTCGTTGGCATTGCCGGGATTGACGGTGCGGTCGGCGCTGCCGTGCCACACCGAGACCCGCGGCCATGGCCCGCGATGATCAGAGGCGCGCCGCACGAAATCGCCGAGCTCGCGTTCGGGCCGCTGCGGCGAATGAAACATGCCGTCGAGCGCCTCGCGCAGATTCGAGGCGATGCCGTAGGGCAGGCCCGCAATGATCGCGCCGGCCGCGAAGACTTCCGGATAGGTCGCGAGCATCACCGACGTCATGCCTCCGCCCGCGGACAGGCCGGTGATGAAGACGCGCCTGGGATCGATGCGATGAGCGTCCGCCATATGCGCGATCATCTCGCGGATCGAGCGCGCTTCGCCGCTGTCACGCGCGGTGTCTTCCGGATTGAACCAGTTGAAGCAGGTGTTGCCGTTGTTGATGCGCTGCTGCTCGGGCATCAGCAGCGCGAAGCCGTAGTGCTGGGCGAGCGTCGACCAGCCGGCGCCGAGATCGTAACCGGCCGCCGTCTGTCCGCAGCCGTGCAGCACGACGACGAGCGCGCGCGACTTCTGCAGCTGCGCCGGGACGAACGCGAACATGCGCAGATTGCCGGGATTGTCGCCGAAGCCCGTGACCTCTTCCAGCGGGCTGGATGAATCGGGGCTGCGGCCGAACTCGGCAAGGCGCAGACCGTCCAGCTTCGGCAGACGTCTCAACAGATCGACATTTCTGGCTAACGACACGGCAAGTTCCTGGTGGGCGGCTTTCAACGTTAAGCACCACCAGATAGTTGCTGCGTTGCAAAATAAAAAGACCGTGCGCTGTCGATCTCGCGAAAATCACTGGAAATTCAGCGGAAATCCGCACGTATTAACCGCAATGCCTCAACTTGATGCAGATGCGCGGCGCATCCACGTCAGAAATGCGATGCATGTCATGATTAACGTCACAAACAGCGCGAGCGAGACGAGAAATCCTGCGCGCGCTGATTGCAACGTCTCGATCGCGAAGAATACCGCGCCGATTGCGGCCACTCCGGCCGCATTTCCGATCTGCGCCGTGGTGCCGTACATGCCGGAAGCAGAGCCTGCAGCGACAGGTTTGACGCTCGCGAGCACCGCACCGGAGAGCGGCGCCATCACCAGACCCTGGCCGTATCCGAAGATGCCCATGGTCAGCGCAAGCGCCATCGGCGTCGGCGCTTCCACATGGACCGCAAGACCCGCGAGCGCCGCGAGGCCCACGATCTGCAACGCGCAGCCTTCGATCAAGACCTTGGTGCCGCGACGCCGCGCGCGTGCGCCGCTATGGCGTGAAGCCACGACGAATGCGATGGCAAGTGGAATGCAGGCAAGGCCCGCCGTGAGCGGCGGAATCTTCAGCCCGCGCTGCATGAACGGGGTCATGACCAGATAGAACGAGAGATTGGCAAGGAAGAAAAAGAACGCAGCGCCGAGCCCGCGCAGGAAGGCGGCATCGGACATCAGCGAGAGATCGATCAGCGGCATGCCGCCGGCGCGCGCCACCGCATGCTCCAGCTTTGGGAATGCGACGAGGATCACTGCCCCGACCACCATCACCACCCACAACCACGGCGCCCAGCCGACATCGTGGCCGAGCAGCAACGGCCCGATCAGGCACAGCAATCCCGCGAACAGCACGATGCTGCCCTTGACGTCGAGCCTGGTCCCCGCCCGTCGCGGCACCGACGGCATGATGCGCCAGGCAGCAAGCGCGATGACGAGACCGCAGGGCACGTTGACGAAGAACACCGAACGCCAGCCGCTGCCGGCGAGATCGAGCGACACCAGAAGGCCGCCGAGCAGGAAGCCCGCAGCGCCGGCAAGCCCGAGCACGATGCCGTAGACGGCGAAGGCGCGATTGCGCGTCTCGTCAGTGAACAGCAGGTGCAGCGTCGCCAGTACCTGCGGCACCATCAGCGCCGCGGTCGCGCCCTGCGCCAGCCGCGCGACGATCAGCTCGACGCCGGACTGCGCAAGGCCGCACCACAGCGAGGTCGCCGTGAAGCCGAGCACGCCGGACAGGAAGACAGTCCTGGTGCCGTAGATGTCGCCGAGCCTCCCGCCGGTGACGACCAGCGTCGCATAGGCGATCAGATAGATCGCGATGACGGATTCGATCTGCGCCGGGGTCGCGTGCAGGTCGACGGCGATGGTGGGAATGGCGACGTTCACGATGAAGGCGTCGACGCCGAACATGAACTGGGCGGCGACGACGGTCGCGAGCACCCACCAGCGGCGGGTCGAATCGATTGGTTTTGTGACGGTTTGATGCATTTTCGTGCGAACCTTCCCCGATATATTTGCGCGCAAGGCTCGCAGATCGGCGTCATCCGCGCGATTACCTCGGAGGTAGGACTTGCTGCATTGGCCCGATTGCTGCATGGCAATTCCTGCTGGTTTCTGCGGGCTCGGAAGTCTTCCGGATGTACGACTACGACATGGTGGTGATCGGCTCGGGCCCGTCGGGGCGCCGGGCCGCGGTGCAATGTGCCAAGCTCGGCAAGTCCGTGCTGGTGGTGGAGAAAGGCCGGCGGGTCGGCGGCGTCTCGGTCCACACCGGCACCATTCCGTCGAAGACGTTGCGCGAGACCGTGCTCAACCTCTCCGGCTGGCGCGAGCGCGGCTTCTACGGCCGCTCCTACCGGGTGAAGCAGGACATCGCAGCCAGCGACCTCATGACCCGGCTGCAGAAGACGCTCGACCACGAGGTCGAGGTTTTGGAGCATCAGTTCAGCCGTAACCTCGTGCGCACGGCCAACGGCGAGGCGCGCCTCGTCTCGCCGCACGAGGTCGAGATCACGAGCGCAATCGGCGAGACCAGGACCGTGTCCGCCGCCTTCATCCTGATCGCCTGCGGCACGCGCCCGTTCCGGCCCGACTATGTGCCGTTCGACGGCACCACCGTGCTCGACAGCGACGAGATCATCGAGCTGCCGAAACTGCCGCGCAGCCTGGCCGTGATCGGCGCCGGCGTGATCGGCGTCGAATACGCCACCATCTTCAGCGCACTCGACGTGCCCGTGACCCTGATCGAGCCGCGGCCGACCTTCCTCGATTTCATCGACAAGGAATTGATCGACGAGTTCATGCACGAGCTGCGCGACCGCAACGTCGCGCTGCGGCTCGGCTCCAAGGTGACGTCGATCGAGAAGAATGCGCAAGGAGCCATCGTCACGCATCTGTCGGACGGCCGGCACGTCACCACCGAGATGCTGCTGTTCGCGGCGGGCCGCGTCGGCGCCACCGACCGGCTCAACCTCGAGGCCGCCGGCATCGCCGTCGACCATCGCGGCCGCATCAATGTCGACCCCGTGACCCTGCAGACCAGCGTGCCGCACATCTACGCCGCCGGCGACGTGATCGGCTTTCCGAGCCTTGCCTCGACCTCGATGGAGCAGGGCCGCGTCGCGGCCTGCCACGCGCTCGGCATGGAGCCCCTGGCGCCGCCGGAGTTCTTTCCCTACGGCATCTATTCGGTGCCGGAGATCTCGACCGCCGGCCTCACGGAAGAAGAGGTGCGCTCGCGCGGCATTCCCTACGAGGTCGGCATCGCCCGCTTCCGCGAGACCTCGCGCGGCCACATCATGGGGCTGAACAGCGGCATGATGAAGATGATCTTTTCGACCAAGACCCGCCGCCTGCTCGGCGTGCACATCCTCGGCGAAGGCGCCACCGAGCTGATCCATATCGGCCAGGCCGTGCTCAACCTCAAAGGCACGATCGACTATTTCATCCAGAACACGTTCAACTATCCGACGCTCGCGGAGGCGTACAAGATCGCCGGCCTGGATGCGTGGAACAGGATGACGCGGTAGCGAGCTGGCGCGCAGTCCCGTTGCGGCCATCCTTCGAGACGACCGCTGCGCGGTCTCCTCAGGATGAGGTCTGACTGCGCGGCGAGGTGCTGGACGCCATGGCGAGGAGCCCGCGAACGGGCGTCTCGAACGATGCAGGCGGAGCAAGTCGCGGCGGTGTTTCGTCTCCGGGTGGCGGAAAGCAGCGCTTACCTCGCACTCTCCTCGTCATGCCCGGGCTTGTCCCGGGCATCCACGTTCTTGGCACCGCGGCACAGGTCGCGGATGGCCGGGACAAGCCCGGCCATGACGGTGTGGAAGCGTCTGCACGCAAGTCTGCGTGAGGGAGAAGCATCACGCATGCCTGCATTCCGCTGCGCGGGACATCGCGTGATTGCGTTCGTGCGATCGGGCACGTAGCTTTGCGCCACCAACAAACAGAAAATTCAGCCGGAGAGAACGCCATGGCGCGCCTGAAGTTCGGAGCCTTTCTTGCCCCGCATCACCCGATCGGGGAGCATCCGATGCTCCAGTTCCGGCGCGATCTGGATCTCGTCGAGCAGCTCGATGCGCTCGGCTATGACGAGTTCTGGTGCGGCGAGCACCATTCCTCCGGCTGGGAAATGATCGCCTCGCCCGAGATGTTTCTGGCCGCGGCCGGCGAGCGCACCAAGCGGATCAAGCTCGGCACCGGCGTGGTGTCGCTGCCCTACCACCACCCGTTCAACGTCGCCCAGCGCATGGTGCAGCTCGACCACATGACCGGCGGCCGTGCCATCTTCGGCTCCGGTCCCGGCGCGCTGGCCTCGGACGCGCACACGCTCGGCATCGACCCGATGACGCAACGCGACCGCCAGGACGAGGCGATCGGCATCATCCGCCGTCTGTTCAACGGCGAGCGCGTCACGGCGAAGAGCGACTGGTTCACCATGAACGACGCCGCGCTGCAGATCCTGCCGCTGCAGGAGGAGATGCCGTTCGTGGTGGCCTCGCAGATCTCGCCGTCGGGCATGACGCTCGCCGGCAAATATGGCTGCGGCATCATCTCGCTGGGATCGATGACGACACAGGGCCTGATGTCGCTGCAGCAGCAATGGCAGTTCGCCGAGGATTCCGCTAGGAAGCACGGCACCAAGGTGAACCGCGCCGACTGGCGCGTGCTGCTGACTTTCCACGTCGCCGAGACCCGCGAGCAGGCCCGCCGCGAGGCCGGCGCCGGGCTGATGCGCTGGCACAACGAATATAATGTCGGCACGCTGCAGCGGCCGGGCCTCACCGCATTCACCTCGCCGGATGAAGCCGTGGACAAGACCGCTTTCGTCGAGGGCGCGGCGTCCACCATCGGCACGCCCGACGATCTCGTCAAAACCATCAAGAACGTGATGGAGGTGTCCGGCGGCGTCGGCGCCATCATCGGCTTCGTGCACGACTGGGCCAATCCGGAAAACACGCGCCGGAGCTGGGACATGGTGGCGCGCTACGTGGTGCCGGAGATCAACGGCTACATCGACGGCCTGCGCAGGTCGCAAAAATTCGTGATCGAGAACCGCGCGATCTTCGAGCGTGCGGGACAGGCCGTGATGGCCAAGATCATGGAGAACGAGAAGGCCGCCGAAGCGCTGAAGGTCACCGGCCCCGGCCGCGTCGCCATTCCCGCCGTCAACGCACCGGATCTGCAGAAGGCGGCGAAGGGATAGGTATCGGGCCTATCGCCCAACGCTATCGCATACGACGTCCGGGCGAGACCTGAGCAAGCGCCTCGTCCTTCGAGACGACCGCTTGCAGCGGTCTCCTGAGGATGAGGCTTGGCAGCATCGGTGGCTGTTGAGATGGCTGCCGCGCACTCTGACCTCATCCTGAGGGCCCGCCAAAGGCGGGCGTCTCGAAGGATGGGCCGCTAGCCCCTACTCTCGAATGTGATCGTCCTGGCCCCTGCGCGCAATTTCGCGCCAGGTCGGGACGACAGAAGCTTGACGATCTTGTGCGCGGGACGGCCGCAGCGTCATCGTGACAGGATGTGCTATGTTGTCCGGGTGTGCCAATCGGAGCAATCGTCATGTCGATGCAGGGCGGGTCTTCTACCAAGGTCCCCTTCGCGCCACCCAGGCGTAACGAGCTGACGCACATTCCCGGCGATGAAGGCTGGCCTGTCGTCGGCAAGACGTTCCAGCTGCTGGCCGACCCCAAGGGCTTCATCGAGGCGCACGCCGCGAAACACGGGCCCGTCTTTCGAACCCATTCCTTCGGCCAGACCAACGTCGTGCTGCTTGGACCCGAGGCCAACGAGCTCGTGCTGTTCGACCAGCAAAAGCTGTTCTCGTCGACCCATGGCTGGAACCATGTGCTCGAGCTGCTCTTCCCGCGCGGCCTGATGCTGCTCGATTTCGACGAACACCGCCTGCATCGCAAGGCGCTGTCTGTGGCGTTCAAGTCCGGACCGATGAAATCCTATCTCAGCGATCTCGACCGCGGTATTTCCGCGCGCGTCGCGCAGTGGAAGGCGCGGCCCGGCGAGATGAAGCTTTATCCGGCGATGAAGCAGCTCACGCTCGATCTGGCCGCGACGTCGTTTCTCGGTGCCGATATCGGCCCCGAGGTCGAGGGAATCAATCGCGCCTTTGCCGACATGGTGGCGGCCTCGGTCGCTCCGATCCGCCGTCCGTTGCCGGGCACGCAAATGGCGCGCGGTGTGGCCGGGCGCGAGCGCATCGTCGCCTATTTCCGCCAGCAGATTCCGCTCCGCCGCGGCAATCACGGCGGCGACGACCTGTTCTCGCAGCTCTGTCGCGCGACTCACGAGGATGGCGCACTGCTCTCCGAGCAGGACATCATCGATCATATGAGCTTCCTGATGATGGCCGCGCACGACACGCTGACTTCGTCTCTGACATCCTTCGTCGGCGAGCTCGCTTCGCATCCCGATTGGCAACAGAGACTGCGCGCGGAAGTTCTGGCTCTCGGGCTCGCTCCGGATGCGCCCACCTCCTTCGACGACCTCGCAAAGATGCCGCTGTCGGAAATGGCCTTCAAGGAGTCGCTGCGGATCAGGCCGCCGGTGCCCTCGCTGCCCCGTTATTCCATGCGCGATTTCACCTTCATGGGATTGAGCGTTCCTGCCGGAACCCGGGTCGGCATCAACCCGCTCTATACGCATCACATGAAGGACATCTGGCCGGAGCCGGACCGCTTCGATCCCATGCGCTTCACCGAGGAGGCGCAACGCAACCGCCACCGCTTCGCCTGGGTCCCGTTCGGCGGCGGCGCGCATATGTGCCTCGGCCTGCACTTCGCCTACATGCAGGCGAAATGCTTTGCCCGGCACTTCCTGCAGAATATCGAAGTGTCGCTGGCGCCGGGCTACAAGCCGGACTGGCAGATGTGGCCGATCCCGAAGCCGCGGGATGGGCTGAAGGTGATCGTGAAGGCGGTGTAAACACCGCTCTCGTAGGGTGGGTTAGCCGAAGGCGTAACCCACCACTGCTCGTCTCCCCGGAAGCAGAAGCGGTGGATTACGCCTTCGGCTAATCCACCCTACGGCATCGCGCCTCGCAATGACGGAAACCCGGTCTCGTAGGGTGGGCAAAGGCGCGGAGCGCCGTGCCCACGATCTCGCGCGATGAGAAGCAGTGGTGGGCACGCTTCGCTTTGCCCACCCTACGGCACAGTCCCCGGAGCCGCCGCTACGCCCCCTGATCGAACGCGTTGCGCAAGGCGGCCAGGCCCTGCTGCTGCTGGGTCCAGTTGCGGCCGCTGGTCATGGCGCCGTCGATGACGAGGTCGTGGCCGTTGATGAAGCTGGATTCGTCGCTGGCCAGGAACACCGCGGCATGGGCGATGTCGTCGGGCAGGCCCGCGCGCGGGATCGGCTGGGCGGTCTTGTAGACGTCGCGCATCACAGCCTGCGTCTTCTCGGCGGCTTCGGTCGACAGGCCCAGCGCCTTGCCGAAAATGCCAGTCGCTATCGCGCCGGGCGAGATCGAGTTGACGCGGACGTTGGACTCGCCGAGTTCCATCGCCACGCATTTGGTGAGATGGATCACCGCGGCCTTGGCGGCGCCGTACACCACCGACGAGGAGAAGCCGGCAAGACGGCCTGCGATGCTGCCATTGTTGATGATGCTGCCGGATCCCTGCTTCTTCATGTAGGGCGCGGCGTGCTTCATGCCGAGCATGACGCTGCGCACGAGGGTCGCCATGGCCGCGTCGAAGCGCTCGACCTCGAGGCCTTCGATGCCGCCGGTCTGCGCCGGGCCGCCGGCATTGTTGAACAGGCAGTCGATGCGGCCGAATTTTTCCACCGCCAGCGCGATCAGCGCCTGCATCTGGGCTTCGACCGTCACGTCGGTCTGGCGGAAGACGCAGGCGGCCCCGAGCTGCTTTGCCAGCGCCTCGCCTTCCGGTATGCGCCGCCCGGCGATCACAATTTTGGCACCTTCGGCAACGAAGACTTCCGCAGTCCGCAATCCGATGCCGCTCGTCGCGCCCGTGATCACCGCCACCTTGCCGTCAAGCCTGCCCATTTGATGCCCCTGCTTTCGAACCCTTCGCTGCCAAGCGGCGCACACCGATCCATGACGGTGCTGTTACAGCCGGCGCCGCGACGACCACTATTCCTGCCGGCTTCCGACAAGGCAAGCTTTGCTTGCGCGCCCGAGATGCGTAACATTCAGGGCGAACGCACGTCGCAACCGGGCCGTTCATGGAGAAATTGATCGAGGAGTTTCGCAAGGGCTGGCAGGGCGTGGCACCGCCATCGCTCGGCCTGAGCATCGGCTTTGCGGCCGCCTGCCTGCTGGTTGCGACGCTGGCGCGCTGGGGCCTCGCGCATGTCCGGCCCGACGTCTATTTCACGCCGTATTTCCCGGCCGTGTTCTTTGCGGCCGCGTTCGGCGGCTTCCGCATCGGCATCATCACGGCGATCGTCGGCGGCGTGCTCGGCGTCGTCGTCAATTTCAGCGAAATCGTCGCCGATAACGCGCGATTCGCCCTGCTGGCGCTCTATTGGGCGGTCTGCGCGCTCACCATCTGGGGCGTCGAGCACTATCGCTCGCTCCTCGTCGAGCAGCGGCGGATCTCGAAGCGCCTGATCGAGGAGGAAGACTATCGCAAGCTGCTGGTCGACGAGCTGCAGCACCGGCTGAAGAACAAGCTCTCGACCGTGCATGCCGTGATCCATCAGGTGCTGCACGACCAGCCGCAGGTCTGGGCCCGGATCGATCCGCGGCTGCGGTCGCTGGCCACGACCGACGATCTGATCTCGCGGATCGACAAGGCGGGCTGCGACATCCGCGATCTCCTGATCTCCGAGCTCGGGCCCTACGGCCATGTCCGCTTCACCCTCAATGGCGACCGGCTGTTCCTGCCGCCGAAGCTGGCGGTCACGCTGTCATTGATGTTTCACGAGCTCGCCACCAACGCCGGCAAGTACGGCGCATTCTCCGCACCGCGCGGGCTGCTGCAGGTGTCATGGACCGTCAGCGACGATCGCCTGACCGTCACCTGGGACGAAACCGAAGGGCCGAGCGTGGAAAAGGTCTCCGAGCCCGGCTTCGGCACCAAGCTGCTGAAATCGGCGCTCTCGGCTTTCGACGGCAGGACCGAGATCTCGTACCTGAAGACCGGACTCCATTGCATCATGCAGTGCCGGATCCCGAAGAGCGGGTGACGGACCGGCAGGACCAGGTAGAATCGGATCACCGCGGCTTCCACTGCGTCATGGCCGGGCTTGTCCCGGCCATCCACGATCTTTGTTTTGCGGTAGCCAAGAACGTGGATGCCCGGGACATAGGCGAGCGGAAGCGACGCCGTCCTGCGGACGGCTATGCCCGGGGATGACGACCTCTGATCGCGCAACACGACTCGAAACAAGCGAAAGCCACACGCGCACTCGCTGCGCAGTTTCGCTTGCCGCGTTGACCCTCTGTTAATGACGATTTTCTGCGCGCGTCGGATCGCCGCAAAACACCCCCGTATTTCTCCGGACCCCTTAACCAAACTTAAGAGGGAACCGCGCATGATCGCGTGCATTGCAAAGGCGCGCTGAAACAACAAGATTCATGACTTCTATGAACGACAACAAATATTCCGGCGCGAGCGAAGCCGAACTCGGATTCCTCAAGGAAATCGTTAGAATGCTGCCTGCCGGCCTGACCGTGCAGGACGCGCAAGGACAGCTTCTGCTGGTTAACGATGCCGCCGCCGCCCAACTCGGCATGGACGGCAGCCGTCCCTCGCCGGATCTTGCGCCGCGCCGCGAAGCCTGCCGTCAGGCGCTGAGCGCCGGCCAGGCCGTCGTCACCGAGGAAGCCTTGCACGAGGGCGCCGCGCGCCAGGTGCTGCTCACCACCCATCGTCCGGTCAGCCTCGGCGGACGCGAGCTCCTGATCTCGGCCTCCTCCGACATCACCGAGCAGAAGAATTTCGAGGACCAGCTGTTTCGCTCGGCCTATTTCGACGAGCTGACCGGCCTGCCCTCGCGCCGCGTGATCGAGCATCGCGCAAACAGCCTGCTCGCGCGCGATGGCGGCAGCGAGCCGTTCGCGCTCGCCTTTCTCGACGTCGACAATTTCAAGCATATCAACGACTATTACGGCCACGCCGTAGGCGATGCGCTGCTCGTCGAGCTGTCGAAGCGGCTCGGGCGGGACCTGCGCGATTCCGACATGCTGTCGCGCATCTCCGGCGACGAATTCCTGCTGCTGCTCTCGCCGATCCAGAGCCAGGAGGAAGTGGCCGAGTTCATGCAATCGACGCTGGAGCGGCTGACCGCGCCGTTCTTCATCGACCATTCGGAAGTGTTCGCCTCGACCTCGGTCGGCATCAGCCTCTATCCCGACCACGGCCGCAGCTTCGAGACGCTGCGGCAGAACGCCGACATCGCGATGTACCGCATCAAGAACAACGGCAAGGGACTGGCCGCGTTCTTCGATGCCAGCATGGAGCGCGAGGCGCTGGCGCGGACCAAGATCGAGCAGTCGCTGCGGCTCGCCATCCTGGAGAAGCGCTTCTGCTGCGCGTTCCAGTCCAAGGTCGACATCCGCACCCAGGCCGTGAAGGGCATCGAGGCATTGGTGCGCCTGCGCGACGACGAAGGCGTGATCCAGGCGCCCGGCTCGTTCATCAATCTCGCCGGCGAGCTCGGGCTGATCGACGAGCTGACTCATCTCGTGCTCGCCGAGATCGTCAAGTCGATCGACCTGATCAACGACACCTTCGGCGCGGAAGCGACCATCAGCATCAACGTCGCCGCCAAGCAGGCCGGCAATCCCGAGTTCATGCGCAGCTTCGCGAAGGCGCTCGACAATACCGGCTTTCCGCAGCGCTTCATGATCGAGGTGACCGAGGACGCCTTCGTCGCCAAGAATCATTTCCAGTCCGAGATCCTGCCGATGTTCCGCAAGCTCGGCGTCGGCATCTCGATCGACGATTTCGGCACCGGCTATTCCTCGCTCTCCGCGCTCGCCGACATCACCGCCGACGAGATCAAGATCGACCGCTCCTTCATCACCGACATCCATAAGCGCCCGCGCAGCCAGGGCATTTTGCGCGCGATCGAGTCCTTAAGCGAGGCGCTCGGCATGACCGTGATCGCCGAAGGCCTCGAATCCTACGAGGAGCTGGCGTATTTGCAGGCCGCGACCAAGATCCGCTACGCGCAGGGCTATTACTTCTCGCGGCCGATCTTCCTCGAGGAGCTGAAGCTGGCAACGCCTGCTTCCAGCGAGTCCCGCCCCGGCATCGCGAACCGCCCGATGCAGCAGAACCGCCAGGGCTATTCGCGCGCGAGCGGGTATCGCAGGTAGGCCGACAGCGGCGCGACAAACATCGCTGTCGTCCCGGCGAAGGCCGGGACCCATAACCACAGGGAGAAGTTTGGTGAAGGCCGGTCATTACCCGCTCGCCTCACGACGTCTGCCTCGGAGTATGGGTCCCGGCCTTCGCCGGGACGACACCGGGAAAGGTGGCCCGCATCCTTCCCCAATTCTCCCTTTGAAATCGCTGCCCTTTTGGTAATACACAGGCGGGCTTCCCGCGAGGCACGCCATGTCGATCCCTTCCTCCATCAGCGATCCCGCCTATCTCCGTGCGCGCGCGATGGAGACGCTGTTCGAACGGCTGGAGAACCTCTGCGAGGGCGCCATCGCAATCGATCGCGGCGGGCGCGTCGTCTACGTCAACGAGAAATATCTTTCCTCGCTCGGCCTCTCGCACACCGCGGAAGCGATCGGCCGGCCGATCGAGGAGATCATCCCGAACAGCCTGATGCGGAAGGTCGCCGAGACCGGCGAGCCGATCCTGCTCGACATCATGGAGCTCGGCGGCGAGCAGCTCGTCGTGACGCGCATGCCGATCGAGGACGAGAACCGAAAGGTCATCGGCGCGATCGGCTTCGTGCTCTATGACCATCTGGAGAGCCTCAAGCCGCTGCTCGCCCGCGTCACCCAGCTCGAGAGCGATCTGCGGCTGGCGCGGCGGCAATTGTCCAACGCGCGCGCGGCGCGCTTCACCTTCGCCGATTTCGTCGGCACCACACCCGCCATCGCGCAAGCCAAGGAGCTCGCCGGCCGCGCCGCGCGGCAGAGCGTCACCGTGCTGCTTACCGGCGAGACCGGCACGGGCAAGGAGATGCTGGCGCAGGCGATCCACAATGCCTCCTCCCGCGCCGACAAGCCGTTCGTCAGCGTCAACGTCGCTGCAATCCCCGAGACCTTGATCGAGTCCGAATTCTTCGGCACCGCGCCCGGCGCCTATACCGGCGCCGACCGCAGGGGGCGCGAGGGAAAATTCCGCATCGCCGACGGCGGCACGCTGTTCCTCGACGAGATCGGCGAGATGCCGCTGCAGCTCCAGGCCAAGCTGCTCCGCGTGCTGCAGGAGCGCGAGATCGAGCCGCTCGGCTCGGACAAGATCAGCAAGGTCGACGTCCGCGTCATCGCCGCGACCAATGTCGACCTACGCAAGCGCGTCAGCGACGGCGCATTCCGGCCGGATCTCTACTACCGCCTGAACGTGCTCTCGGTGGACCTGCCGCCGCTGCGCCAGTGCCTGGACGATCTCCCTGATATCTGCACCCGGCTGCTCGACGACATCAGCGCCTCCGGCGACTATTTCAAGGCGAAGATCACGCCGAGCGCGCTGGCCGCGCTCGCCCGCTACGACTGGCCGGGCAATGTCCGCGAACTCCGCAACATCCTCGAGCGCGCGCTGATCCTCAGCGATTCCGGACGGCTGACCGGCGACGATTTCGTCCGTATCCTCCCCGTCGGCACCGACATCAGGCCGGCGGCACTGGTGCGGCCGGCCGGTCTCGTCGTGCCCTATGCCGAGGCGGAGGCCGAGTTCGAGAAGCACACGCTCGAGCAGGCGCTCGCCGCCAGCAACGGCCAGATCGCCGAAGCTGCCAGGATGCTGCAGATCTCGCGCGCGACCTTCTACAAGAAGCTCGCCAAGTTCGGTCTCGCCGCGGGACCGGCCGCCGTCTGAGTTTCGAGACTCGAACTGTCCGGAGTCTCGGATTCCTGACACGGCTTCTGGCGCGCCGTCGCGCGCCGTTTCGCTGAATCTGCTGTGTTTTCCGGCATTTTGCGCAGACCCGCGGCTTCTGGCGCGGAGCTTGCTCTTCGCTTTGCACAATGACGCGTGCTGCACACGCGCATTCGCAACCAGGGAGGACGCAAGATGAGTGAAGCGATCTCGGTCCATCAGCTTCAGACGAGACAGCCCTCGCACGTCACGGTCGCCACCGCGAGCCTGATCGGCACGGCGATCGAGTGGTACGACTTCTTCCTCTACGGCACCGCCGCGGCGCTGATCTTCAACAAGCTGTTCTTTCCGACCTTCGACCCCATGATGGGAACGCTGCTGGCGTTCGCGACCTACGCGCTCGGCTTCATCGCGCGCCCGCTCGGCGGCGTCGTGTTCGGCCACTACGGCGACAAGATCGGCCGCAAGACCATGCTCTATCTGACGCTGCTGATCATGGGCGCGGCGACCGCGGCGATCGGCTTCCTGCCGACCTACGAGACCGCCGGCATCTGGGCCGCGATCCTGCTTGTCGCCTGCCGGCTGATCCAGGGCTTCGGCCTCGGCGGCGAATGGGGCGGCGCGGTGCTGATGGCGGTCGAGCACGCGCCCGCGGACAAGAAAGGCTTCTACGGAAGCTGGCCGCAACTCGGGGCGCCGCTCGGCCTCGTGCTCGGCACGCTGGTGTTCTCGGTGGTGTCGGCGATGCTGACCGACGCGCAGCTCTACTCCTGGGGCTGGCGCATCCCGTTCCTGTTCTCGATCGCGCTGGTGCTGGTCGGCCTGTGGATCCGCTTCACCATCGCGGAATCGCCGGAGTTCCAGAAGGTCAAGGACACCAAGCAGGAGGTGAAGATGCCGATCCTCGAGGCGATCAGGATGTATCCCAAGAACATCCTGCTCGCGATGGGCGCGCGCTTCGCCGAGAACGGCTTCTTCTACATCTACGCGACTTTCGTGCTCGCCTATGCCACGCAGTCGCTCGGCATGAACAAGCAGGACATGCTCAACGGCGTGCTGATCGGCGCCGCGATCGAGACCTTCACCATTCCGGCCTTCGGCGCGCTCTCCGACAAGGTCGGACGGCGGCCGGTCTACATCTTCGGCGCGGTGTTCTCGGCTCTGATGTCGTTCCCGCTTTTCATGCTGCTTGCGACCAAGAACCCGCAATATGCCTGGATCGCGATCGTGCTGGGCCTCGCCATCGGCCATGCCGCGATGTACGGGCCGCAGGCGAGCTTCCTGTCGGAGCTGTTCGGCACCAAGGTGCGCTATAGCGGCGTCTCGCTCGGCTACAACCTCGCCTCGATCTTCGCCGGCGCGCTGTCGCCGCTGATCGCGACGGGATTGATGACGGCCTATGCGCCGGCGACCTGGCCGATCTCGCTCTACATGATCGCGCTCGCGATCATCACCATCGTGTCGGTCTATTTCGCCACCGAAACACGCAAGATAGTGCAGTCCTGACTGTCCTGATGCTGCCCCCTGTCGCGAGGAGCAACCTGTTCCAGGGCCGCTCCTCGCGATATGATCGACGACAACAACGGCATGCGGTCCAAGGATCGGGAGGAACGCCGTGAGCCACCACCCAGCTCTGCCTTACTTGCGCAATTCCGAGAAGGGCAAGATCGTCTCGGCGGCCGAGGCCGTCATGCTGATCCGCGACGGCGACACGGTGGCGACCGGCGGCTTCGTCGGCATCGGCTTTGCCGAGGAGATCGCGATCGCGCTGGAGGAGCTCTATCTCTCCAATGAGGGCGATGCGCCCTACACGCAAGGCAAGCCGCACAATTTGACGCTGGTTTATGCGGCGGGCCAGGGCGACGGCAAGCACCGCGGCCTCAATCATTTCGCGCATGAGGGCCTGGTCCGGCGGGTGATCGGCGGGCATTGGGGCCTTGCGCCGAAACTGCAGCAGCTCGCGATCGCCAACCAGATCGAGGCCTATAATCTGCCACAGGGCGTGATCACGCATCTGTTCCGCGACATCGCGGCGCGCCGGCCCGGCCATATCACCCGCGTCGGCATGGGCACCTTCGTCGATCCCCGGCACGGCGGCGGCAAGCTGAACGCACGCACCACCGAGGACATGGTCGAGCTGATCACGCTGCGCGGCGAGGAGTGCCTGCTCTACAGGACGTTCCCGATCCAGGTCGGGATCATCCGCGCCACGACCGGCGATCCCGACGGCAACCTCACCATGGAGAAGGAGGCGCTGACGCTGGAGGCACTCGCCATCGCCATGGCGGCGCATAATTCCGGCGGCATCGTCATCGCCCAGGTCGAGCGCGTCGCCGAGAGCGGCAGCCTCAATCCGCGCCAGGTCAAGATTCCCGGCATCCTCGTCGATTGCGTCGTGGTGGCGCGACCCGAGAACCACTGGCAGACCTTCGGCACACAGTATAATCCGGCCTTCAGCAGCGAGATCCGCGTCCGCGCAGCTTCCCTGCCCGTGATGCCGGTCAGCGAGCGCAAGATCATCGCCCGCCGCGCCGCTCTCGAACTCAAGGCCAACAGCGTCGTCAATCTCGGCATCGGCATGCCCGAGGGAATCGCTTCGGTCGCCAACGAAGAGCGGATCATCGATCTCATCACCTTGACGGCGGAGCCGGGGGTGATCGGCGGCATCCCGGCGAGCGGCATCGATTTCGGCGCGGCGATCAACACCCAGGCCGTGATCGACCAGCCCTACCAGTTCGACTTCTACGACGGCGGCGGTCTCGACGCCGCTTTCCTCGGGCTCGCCCAGGTCGACCGCGCCGGCAACCTCAATGTCAGCAAGTTTGGGCCCAAGCTTGCAGGCGCGGGCGGCTTCATCAACATCAGCCAGAATGCCAAGGAGGTCGTCTTCGTCGGCACCTTCGGCGCGGGCCGGCAGCGCATCGCGGTGAATGACGGCAAGCTCGTCATTCTCGACGAGGCGAAATCGCGCAAATTCGTCGACAAGGTCGAGCACGTCACCTTCAGCGGCCCATTCGCCGCCGCGCGCCGGCAGCGCACGCTCTATGTCACGGAGCGCTGCGTGTTCGAGCTCAGGCCCGACGGGCTCGAGCTCACGGAGATCGCGCCGGGCATCGACATCGAGCGCGACATCCTGCGCCTGATGGATTTCAAGCCGCTGATCCCGCGCGATCCCGCGCTGATGGACGCCCGTATCTTCGGCGACGGACTGATGGAGCTGCGCGAGCGCCTGCTTACCATCCCGCTCGACCAGCGCTTCACGCTGGACGAGCAGCAGAGCATGTTCTTCGTCAACCTGGAGCGCTATCCGCTGCGCAGCAAGGCGGAGATCGATACCATCGCTGAGATCGTCGAGGCAAAGCTGGCGCCGCTCGGCCGCAGGGTCTACGCCATCGTCAATTATGACAACTTCACGATCCTGCCGGAACTGATGGACGATTGTTCGGCCATGGTGCGCAGCCTGGTCGACCGCTTCTATTCCGGTGTCTCGCGCTACACCACGTCGGGCTTCCTGCGCATCAAGCTCGGCGAAGCCCTGGAGAGGCGCGGCGTCGCGCCGCATATCTTCGAGAGCGCGGAGGAAGCGCAGTCGGATCGGCGTCAGGCCGAGGGGGCCGACGTATCGCGCACCACGCGGCAAGCCCAAAAATGATGCATGCTCGAAAGGCCGACTCGTTCGGCCGGAGGTTCAATTGCAATGTTCGTAGCGTTGTGCAAATCGCTGTTGCCGAGAAACTTTGAATCAGGAGGGACCATCGTGCGTCGATCATTCATCATAACAACAACCATCCTCGCCCTCGCCGCGAGCACCTCCGCGCGGGCCGACGACCTCAAGGTCGCGCTGATCTACGGCAAGACCGGCCCGCTGGAAGCCTACGCCAAGCAGACCGAGACCGGCCTGCAGATGGGCTTTGAATACGCCACCAAGGGCACCATGACGCTCGACGGCCGCAAGATCGTCGTCATCACCAAGGACGACCAGGGCAAGCCGGACCTGTCGAAGGCTGCGCTCGCGGAAGCCTATCAGGACGACAAGGCCGACATCGCGATCGGCACGACCTCGTCGGCCGCGGCGCTGGCGATCCTCCCCGTCGCCGAAGAGAACAAGAAGATCCTGATCGTCGAGCCCGCCGTCGCGGACCAGATTACCGGCGAGAAGTGGAATCGCTACATCTTCCGCACCGCGCGCAACTCGTCGCAGGACGCGATCTCCAACGCGGTCGCGATCGGCAAGCAGGGCGTCACCGTTGCGACGCTGGCGCAGGACTATGCCTTCGGCCGCGACGGCGTCGCCGCGTTCAAGGACGCGCTCGCCAAGACCGGCGCGACGCTCGCTGCGGAAGAATATGCCCCGACCTCGACCACCGACTTCACCGCCGTGGGCCAGCGCCTGTTCGACGCGCTGAAGGACAAGCCCGGCCGCAAGGTGATCTGGGTGATCTGGGCCGGCGCCGGCAATCCGCTGGCAAAGCTCCAGGACATGGATCCGAAGCGTTACGGCATCGAGCTTTCCACTGGCGGCAACATCCTGCCGGCGCTCGCGGCGTACAAGGGCCTGCCCGGCATGGAAGGCGCGACCTACTACTACTATGACATTCCGAAGAACCCGGTGAACGACTGGTTCGTCGCAGAGCACCAGAAGCGCTTCAACGCGCCGCCGGACTTCTTCACCGCGGGTGGTTTCGCCGCCGCGATGTCCGTCGTCGCCGCCGTCACCAAGGCGAAGTCGACCGACACCGAGAAGCTGATCACCGCGATGGAAGGCCTGGAGTTCGACACGCCGAAGGGCAAGATGGTGTTCCGGAAAGAGGACCATCAGGCGCTGCAGAGCATGTATCACTTCAAGGTCAAGGTCGATCCGAACGTCGCCTGGGCCGTGCTCGAGCCGGTGCGCGAGCTGAAGATCGAGGACATGGACGTTCCCGTCAAGAACAAGCGCTGAGCTGTTCTTCACCTCTCCCGCGTGCGGGAGAGGGTTTGTCCTCTAGGAGACTGTCCCGTGGCGGAAACACCCTCTCCCCCACCCTCCCCCGCAAGCGGGGGAGGGAGCGCAGCGTGCCCGCGACTAAATCCTCGTCCTCATCATTTGCCTGACACCATATGACGCTCACCCTCGAAACCCGCGACCTCACCATCCGCTTCGGCGGCCATGTCGCGGTCAACAACGTCACCTGCACGTTCCGCCCGGGCGAACTCACCGCCATCGTCGGGCCGAACGGCGCCGGCAAGACCACCTATTTCAACCTGATCTCGGGCCAGCTGCGCGCTTCACACGGCAGCATCCTGTTCGACGGCACCGACATCACCCAGCACTCCGCGCCGCTGCGGACCCGTGCGGGCCTCGGACGCGCGTTCCAGCTGACAAATCTGTTTCCGAATCTGACGGTCGAAGAGAACGTCCGTCTCGCAGTGCAGGCCGCTGATGGCACCCATTACGACATGCTGCGGCCGTGGATGGTCCGGCGCGACCTGATCGCGCGCGCCGACGCCATCCTCGACCAGGTCGCGCTCGGCAATCGTCGCGGCGTCGCCGCGACCGCGCTGTCGCATGGCGACCAGCGCAAGCTCGAGGTCGCCCTGATGATCGCGCTGGAGCCAAAGGTCTTCATGTTCGACGAGCCGACCGCCGGCATGAGCATCGACGAAGTCCCTGTCGTCCTCAACCTGATCGCGCAGCTCAAGCAAGACAGGAGCAAGATCATTCTTCTGGTCGAGCACAAGATGGATGTGGTGCGCTCGCTCGCCGACCGCATCATCGTGCTGCATAACGGGCAACTCGTCGCCGACGGCCCGCCGGCCGATGTGATCGCCTCGCCGATCGTACAGGAAGCCTATCTCGGCGTTGCTCCGAAGAGTGCCGCATGACCGATCTCCTGAAACTTTCCGGCGTACACACGCATATCGGTCGCTATCACATCCTCCAGGGCATCGACCTCGCGGTCCCCCAGGGACAGGTCACGATGCTGCTCGGCCGCAACGGGGCCGGCAAGACCACGACGCTGCGCACCATCATGGGCCTGTGGCAGGCCTCGTCGGGCGAGATCAGCCTCGCCGGCGAGCGCATCGAAAGCCGCGCCACGCCCGACATCGCCCGGCTCGGCGTCGGCTATGTGCCGGAGAGCATGGCGGTGTTCTCCGATCTCACGGTGAAGGAGAACCTCGTCCTCGCCGCCCGCAACGCGCCGATGGACGACAAGCAGCTGGAATGGATTTTTGGTTTCTTCCCGGCGCTGCGCCGGTTCTGGCTGTCGCGCGCAGGAAGCCTCTCGGGCGGACAGAAGCAGATGCTGTCGATCGCCCGCGCGATCGTCGAACCGCGAAAACTGCTGCTGATCGACGAGCCGACCAAGGGCCTCGCGCCCGCCATCGTCATGGCGCTGATCGAGTGCCTGAAGGAGATCAAGCGCAAGGGCGCCACGATCCTCCTGGTCGAACAGAATTTCTTTGCCGCCCGCGAGCTCGGCGACAACGTGCTGGTCATGGACAACGGAAAGATCGTCCATCGCGGCGAGATGGCGGCGCTCGCCGCCGACGTGCCGCTGCAGGAGCGGCTGCTCGGCCTGAGCCTGGAGGCGCATCAGTGACTGAAATCGCCGCAAACGATCCGCTGCCGAAGCCGAAGCGCGATATCGCGCCGATCCTGCTGCCGATCGCGGTCGCGCTGCTGATGATCCCGCTGATCGGATCGACCTCCTCCTGGCTGACGCTGACCGCGGCGAGCCTCGCCATGGGCATGATGATCTTCATCATGGCCTCGGGCCTGACGCTGGTGTTCGGCCTGATGGACGTCCTGAATTTCGGCCACGGCGCCTTCATCGCCGTCGGCGCCTATGTCGCGACGCTGGTGCTGGCGCCGTTCGCGGCCTCCATCCAGGCGGATTCGCTCTGGGTGAACCTTGCCGTGCTGGCCCCGGCCGCACTGCTGTCGATGGCCGTGTCCGGCGCGCTTGGCCTCGTCGTCGAGCGCGTGCTGATCCTGCCGGTCTATGGTCAGCACCTGAAGCAGATCCTGATGACGACCGGCGGCCTGATCGTTGCCGAGCAGACGCTCTATGCGTTGTGGGGACCGCAGATCATCCCGATGCCGCTGCCGGCCTCGCTGCGTGGTTCCTTCATCCTCGGCGATGTCGCGATCGCCAAATACCGCGTGCTGGCGATGCTGATCGGGCTTGCCGTCTTCATCGCGATCCAGCTCGTGCTCAACCGCACCAAGCTCGGCCTTTTGATCCGCGCCGGCGTCGAGAACCGCGAGATGGTCGAGGCGCTCGGCTATCGCATCCGCCGCCTGTTCCTCGGCGTGTTCATGACGGGATCGGCGCTCGCCGGCCTCGGCGGCGTGATGTGGGCGCTCTATCGCGAGCAGGTCCACGCCTCCATGAGCGACGACCTCACGGTGCTGATCTTCATCGTCGTCATCATCGGCGGCCTCGGCTCGATCGGCGGCTGCTTCATCGGCGCGATCCTCGTCGCCATGGTCGCCAATTACGGCGGTTTCCTGGTGCCGAAACTCGCGCTTGTCTCCAACATTCTGCTGATGGTCGCCATTCTGATGTGGCGGCCGCGCGGCCTCTATGCGGTGACCAGCCGATGATGATTCTTTCGGGCGATCCGCCGAAGAGCCGAGTCCTCACGCTTGTTCTTCTCGTCATCATCCTGGCGCTGGCGGCGACGCCGTTCCTGTTCCCGGGCGCTAAGGCGCTGAACGTCGCGGCCAAGATCTGCGTCTTCGCCGCGCTGGTCGCGTCCTACGACCTGCTGCTCGGCTACACCGGCTCGGTGTCGTTCGCGCACACCATGTTCTACGGCATCGGCAGCTATGCCATCGCGATCGCACTGTATGGCATGGGGCCGAACTGGGCGGCGGTCGCGACCGGCATCGTCGCCGGCCTGCCGCTCGCCGCGCTGCTTGCGCTCGCCATCGGCCTGTTCTCGCTGCGCGTTGCCGCGATCTTCTTTGCCATGATCACGCTCGCGGTCGCCTCCGCCTTCCAGGTGCTGGCCTCGCAGCTGTCCTGGCTGACCGGCGGCGAGGACGGCCGCAGCTTCCAGCTCCCGGAGCTGCTCCGCCCCGGCACGGTGCTGATCTCCAAGAACCTGTTCGGCTTCGAGATCAACGGCCGCATCCTGACCTTCTACCTGGTGTTCGCGATCTCGGCGCTGATGATCCTCGGTCTGCTGCGCGTCGTGAACTCGCCGTTCGGACGCGTGCTGCAGGCGATCCGCGAAAATCGTTTTCGCGCCGAGGCGCTCGGCTTCCGCACCGTGTTCCACCTGACCTATGCCAATTGCCTCGCCGCGCTGGTAGCCGCCGGCGCCGGCATCCTGAACGCGCTGTGGCTGCGTTATGCGGGTCCCGACACCTCGCTGAGCTTCTCCATCATGCTGGACATCCTGCTGATGGTCGTGATCGGCGGCATGGGCACGATCTATGGCGCCATCATCGGCGCCACCATCTTCATCCTCGCGCAGAACTATCTGCAGTCGCTGATGGGCGTCGCCTCGAAGGCGGCGAGCGAAGCCGGCCTGCCGCTGCTGCCGGGGCTGCTGCATCCCGACCGCTGGCTGCTGTGGCTCGGGCTGCTCTTCATCGCCAGCGTCTACTTCTTTCCGACCGGCGTGGTCGGCCGCCTGCGCAGTGGCGGCGGCGACAAGAGCAAGGGCGCCTCGCATTAAGCTCCGGTTAACGATGCAGTGCAGCGATTACTGCATGCATCGCACAACCGGCGCGTGATTCCCGCCCCGCTGCATGAGCGCGTCCCCGTGCAACCGGATTAATGCTTAGGTAACTGGTTTTCCTAAGGTTTGCGCCATTTGTGGGGTGTATTCATGTCCTTCCAGGGAGGGGGGAATGCGTCGGGTCTTTGCAAGGATCGCAGCTGGAATATCCCTAGTCGCCAGAGGCGGCTGGGAAGCAGCGATTCGCCGCGGACCGGTGCTGTGGCTGACCCTCTGCGGCGTGCTGCTGGTCGCCGGGATCTTCGCCGTGACCGCCATGGCCGTCGGCGAGTTTCGCGAGCGTACGCTGACCAACCGCGAGCGCGAGCTGGAAAACACGGTGCAGCTGATCGCGCGGCACTTCGACCAGCAGTTTGAAGATTCCGACGTCGTCGCCGCCGACCTGATCGGGCAGATGAACCTGCCGGAGATCACCTCGCCCGCCATGTTCCGCGAGCGCATGTCGGGACCGGCCGCGAACCAGATGCTGCGCAGCAAGATCAGCGCGGTCTCCTATCTCGGCGACATCGCGATCTACGATGCCGACGGCGAGCTGATCAACTGGTCGCGAAGCCAGCCGCTGCCCAAGATCAACGTCTCCGCGCGCGCCTATTTCCAGACATTCAAAGCAGATCCGACGGGCGAACCGGTCATCCTGGAATCCGTCCGCAGCTTCATCATCGGCAAATGGACCACGGTCGTCGCGCGGCGGCTGACCGGCGCCGACGGCACCTTCCTCGGCGCGTTGGTCCGGCGGATCGATCCCGACAGCTACCAGCAATATTTCGCGTCCGTCGCGCTCGCCGAGGGCACGGCGATCTCGCTGTTCGACCGCGAAGGCAAGATGCTGGCGCGCTTTCCGCATGTCGACGAGCTGATCGGCAGGAATTTCAGGGACGCGCCGCTCATGCGCAAGATGCTGAGCGACGGCGGCCGGCACACGCTCCGCGTCAAGGGACCGATCGACGGCGAGGACCGCCTCGGCTCGGCGGCCTCGCTGACGCATTTCCCTCTCATCATCGTCGCCACCAACACCACGGCCGCAGCGCTCGCCGACTGGCGGCAGCAGACCGGCTTCATGGTCACGACGGCCGCGCTCTCGGCCACGGTGATCGCGCTGATCCTCTATCTGATCATCCGCCAGATCCACCGGCAGAACCGCGAGGCCCAGCAGCGCATCGAGGCGGAGCGCCTGCGGCTCGACACCGCCCTCAACAACATGTCGCAGGGCCTGATCCTGTACGACGCGAACGGCTACATCGTCACCTGCAACCGCCGCTACGCCGACATGTTCGGCCTGTCCCATGACGTCATCAAGCCCGGCTGCCATATCCGCGAGGCCATGCAGCATCGCAAGGATCGCGACGCGTTCGGCGGCGACGTCGAGGCGTTCTGCGCCGACGTGATGCGCGTCGTCGCCGAGGGCACGGTCTCCACCAGGATCCACGAGCTGCCCAACGGCCGTGCCTTCCAGGTCATCAACACCCCGCTCGCGCAGGGCGGATGGGTCGCCACGATCGAGGAGATCACCGAGCGGCGCAATCTGGAGCAGGAGCGCGACCGCAACTACATGTTCCTGCGCGAGATCATCGATCACATCCCCTCGCAGATCACGGTGAAGGACGCGCGCACGCGGCAGTATCTGCTGGTCAACCGGACCGCCGAGGAGCAGTTCGGCCAGTCGCGCGAGGACATCGTCGGCAAGACTCCCTCCGAGATGTACCCGGCGGACGCCGCCAGGATCGTCAACGAGGACGACAGCCGGGCACTGCAGGCCACGAACGGGCTGTTCATGGACGAGCATGCCTGGCAGAGCCAGACCAAGGGATTGCGCTACATCACCTCGACCCGGATCGGGATCCCCGACAAGTCGGGCGAGCCGCGCTACCTCATCAGCGTCGTCGAGGACGTCACCGAACGGCGGCGCGCGCACGAGAAGATCGCGCATATGGCGCATTACGATGCGCTGACCGACCTGCCGAACCGCACGCTGTTCCGCGAGCAGATCGAGCGCGAGCTGGCCAAGGTCGCTGGCGGCGAGCAATTCGCTCTGCTCTACATCGACGTGGACGAATTCAAGGGCATCAACGATTCGCTCGGCCATCACGTCGGCGACGAGCTGCTGAAGGCGATCGCGACCCGCCTGCGCGGCTGCCTCAAATCGGGCGACCTGATCGCGCGGCTCGGCGGCGACGAATTCGCGGTGATCCAGACCGGGGTGCGGTCCTCCACCGACGTGCTGTCCTTTGTCACGCGCATCTACGAGGCGATCCGCCAGCCCTATCATTGTCTCGGCCACCAGCTCTCCACCGACGCCAGCATCGGCATCGCGCTGGCGCCGCAGGACGGCGCCGATCTCGACCAGCTCATCAAGAACGCCGACCTTGCGATGTACGGCGCCAAGGCTTCGGGCCGCCGCACCCACCGCTTCTTCGAGCCCGAGATGGACGCGAGCGCCAAGGCGCGCCTGACTCTCGAGCAGGATTTGCGCCAGGCGCTGGTCAATGGCGGCTTCGAGATCCACTATCAGCCGCTGGTCGATCTGCGCTCCGGCGAGGTCTCCGGCTGCGAAGCGCTGCTGCGCTGGCGCCATCCCGAGCGCGGCATGGTCTCGCCGGTCGAGTTCATTCCGATCGCCGAGGACACCGGCCTGATCAACGAGCTCGGCGACTGGGTGCTGCGCACGGCCTGCAACGAGGCCGCGACGTGGCCGGCGCATATCCGCGTCGCGGTCAACGTCTCGCCGGTACAGCTCAAATGCGACACGCTGGCACTGCGGATCGCGGGCGCGCTGGCCGCCTCCGGGCTTGACCCGCGCCGGCTCGAGCTCGAGATCACCGAGGCCGTGCTGATCCGCGACGACGAGGCGGCGCTCTCGATCCTGCACCAGCTTCGCGCGATCGGCGTGCGCATCGCGCTCGACGATTTCGGTACCGGCTATTCCTCGCTGAGCTATCTGAAGCGCTTCCCGTTCGACAAGATCAAGATCGACCGCTGCTTCGTCGCCGACATCGCGGAGACGAGCGGCGCGCCCGTGATCGTGCAGGCGGTGGTGAACATCGCCGCCGCCAGCAACATGACCACGGTCGCCGAGGGCGTCGAGACCGAAGCACAGCGCGAGCTGCTGCGCAGCCTCGGCTGCACCGAGATGCAGGGCTATCTGTTCAGCGCGCCGAAGCCGGCCACCGAGGTGCGCAAGCTGTTCGGCGCGGGCGGCACCGTGCCGGTGGCGGCGGTGGCCTGATGGCAAAGCCAGGCAAGATCCCGGCGAAAGCCGTCGACGTCGCGGACTCCTACGCCGTGCGGCTGATGCAGCATCTGGTGGTGCCGACCTTCGTGATCGATCCGAAGCGGCGCGTCGTGATCTGGAACAGGGCCTGCGAGCGGCTGACCGGTGTTGCGGCCTCCGAGGTGATCGGCACCAGCAAGCACTGGCAGGCCTTCTACGAGACCAAGCGCCCGTGCCTTGCCGATCTGGTCGCGCTCGACCGTCCCGAGCAACTGCCGGAGTTCTATTCGGAATATGCGGCGCGCGGCCATAACGGGCTCGGCTTCTCCGCGGAGAACTGGTGCGTGATGCCCAAGCTCGGCAGCCAGCTCTATCTCGCCATCGACGCCGGCCCCATCCATGACGAGGCCGGAAACCTGATCGCGGTGGTGGAGACGCTGCGCGACCTCACCGACCAGAAGCGCGCCGAGACGACGCTGAAGGAGCTCGCCACCAAGGACGGACTCACCGGTCTTGCGAACCGCCGCGCGTTCGACCAGATGCTGATGAGCGAATGGGAGCGCGCCCAGCGCACGCAGAAGCCGATGGCGCTGCTGTTCGTCGACGTCGATCATTTCAAGCTGTTCAACGACCGCCACGGCCACCAGAGCGGCGACGAGTGCCTGCGCGCGGTCGCCACCGTCGTCAGCGGCTATGCGGTTCGCCCGCTCGACCTCGCCAGCCGCTATGGCGGCGAGGAGTTCGCACTGATCCTGCCGGAGATGGACTGCGACGCCGCCTGCGCCATCGCCGACGAGATCCGCACCGCGGTCATGGCTTTGAGGATCGCCCATGGCGCGAGCGGGGCCGGCGACCACGTCACCCTCAGCGTCGGCGTCGCCAGCCACGTTCCCGGCGAAGCCGACGGCAGTCCCGACCGGCTGCTGGGTGCAGCCGACCAGGCCCTCTATGCGGCCAAACGGCTCGGCCGCAACCGCGTCATCTGCACTGAGCGCCTGCTCGCCGAATTCGCCGGTCTCGGAAGGGAGATCGCGCTGGTTCCTGGCCGGACGGCCCGCAAATCAGCCTGACCGAAGCCGCCGGAAGCGGTTGCCCGCCCCCCGCCAATCGGTTAAATGAACCCTCGACTGCACCCGTAGCTCAGCTGGATAGAGCGTTGCCCTCCGAAGGCAAAGGTCACACGTTCGAATCGTGTCGGGTGCGCCAGTAAATTCAAGTACTTATAGGATTTTTGGCTTCCGGCTCAACCCTTCGGGTAAGCACCGGGTAAGCAGGGGAATTGCTATCGTGGTACGTCCAACCTTATTGCTCGCACTTCTGATCGTATCCGTCGCCTGCACGCAAGCATTCGCATGGGACGGGACCAATACAACAACGGGCACGAGCGTCGAGATCGAGCGAGGCCAGCTTGTTCGCTCCGGTCGGACGATAGAGGTGTACGACAGCGAGCGCGGCTATAAGGAATATGATGTGGACAGCATTCGACGGTACGGCCGATCTGTCGAGATCGAGGCTACGGATACCGAAACCGGAGACAGCACCACGCTCGAAATGGATGGGGACTAAGTTTTGTAGTCTTCCGGCCGCTCCAAGGCTTTTCTACAGGGCGGCACCCACACCAGGCGTGGAGGCTGCTTGATCCTCTTCTCCCAAATGATCCAAGCATAGCCGGTCGCAGTCGAAGCCTTTCGATCTAGCCTGCCCTTCACCATCGGAACGCGCTCGGTGAATTGAGCAAACTTGGTCGGTGGCGTTTGCTCGAAAATCTCGCGGTAGCGCCCTACGCTCTCGATAAATACGGTTCGCGCCAGGATGGCCACACCATGTCGGGCCCCGATCAGCGCTCTCTTGATGAAATCCTCTGCGAGCCTGAACGGAGGATTGGTGATGACCCAATCGACGGAGCCTGCCTCCAAAGGAGCGGTTAGGAAGTCGGCAACAGAGCCATAGCCGTAGGCGTGAATGTCCGACGCCTTTACCTTCCCGAAGTACTCCTTGAGCGGCTTCGCCATGTGCCCAGCCCCGCACGCTGGCTCAAGGCAACTCAGCTTGCGAAATGGGCCGGCGTCGGCAATCACATGCTCGAGGAGGGCTCTTGTGGCCCATGGTGGCGTTGGGAAATTATCGAGACTGTCTGCTGCTTCAACCCGCTGCGCCATTACGGCATGCGATGTATTCTGCATTTTACCCCTCAGATCCGCTCCAGCAGCTCGTGCAGCTTCTGGCGGAAGTATGCATTCGCGGTCTCAACCAAATCGTACACACCGAAGCCAAAGTGATCGTTAAGCTCGGCGCCAATCAACGAATACGGTCGCGGCAGTGACCGAATCCCGTAATAGAAGATAACACGCGCCTCTGCCTTTACGGGGTTCAACTTGAAAGTTTCCCCGTAGCTTCTCAGGAGCATTTGGGTGACGCTCAGATCGCGGCGGATCGATCGAATTTTGCCGGCGTCGAATGCACCGTTGCCGCGTTTTATTTCATAGGCGCGCAGAGTCTTGTCCGCATCGTCGAAGGCAATCATGTCGATCTGCAATGTGCGTACAGCCTCGCCATATGGAAGGATTGTGGACGAATGCGCTTCGTCAGGCTGTTGACCGACGATCTGGTCGGCAGCGCGGGAGACCTTGAAGGCATCCTCCCTCCAGACCCGGTGCCGGTTACTTTCACGAAGGCTTTCTCTAATTGCAACTTCTAGAATCGCGCCATGACGCTTGTATGCAGAGCTGATGATGCTGGTCTGCCTAGAGAACTTTTCGCCGGAGATCGGATCAACCAAGAAACGCTGAGATGCCAGCCTAGAAATTGTCAGATCTACTACTGGCGTGACTCTGTCGAGATAAGCCATAGGTGGAATGCCGCCTGCTAGAAATGACGCGACACTACAACGTGAAAGTGCCCCCGCCCTGACTTTCCCTAGAAGTGGTTAATGTCACCAGATTTGCCGGTCCTTGGATTGGTGAGCGCTATGCATGCGATTTCCGCTGGTGCGAGCAGAATGGCTTGGCGAGAACAACCGCCGCGTTGGCAACGGCGAACAATACCCTACCGGCGCCGATGCGGCGTTGCAGCATCCCGCTCCCCCTCAACGGAAGGGCTGTTGGCAGCTGGGGCGCGAATAACGTTGCAAAAAAGACTCACATTCAGCAATTTCAGGTTGATTTCGGTTCCGTATTGATTGAGGTCTTTACTTGTGATTCGCACTTCCCATATAACTCTTTCCGTTAATCCCGCATGGTTCGCCCAGCGGCCCCCGTTAGCTCCGGCTGGCGGGGTTTTGCTTTTTGGGGGCCCATAAATGACCCCCGTGTGCTTCTACATAGACGGCTTCAACCTTTATCACGCCCTAGTCAAATTCCAGGATGACAAGGTGAAGTGGTTGGACTTGGCCGCTCTCGCCAAACGGCTAATTCTGCCCACCACTGAGACGATCACCGGCATCTACTATTTTTCAGCATATGCGGATTGGCTGCCAGGTCCGATGTCCCGGCATGAGCAATACGTAAGTGCGCTCGGAGCTACCGGGGTGGATTGTATCATGGGCCACTTCAAGGTGAAGGACCGCGGCTGTAAAGCGTGCGGCTCAAAATGGAAAACCCATGAAGAGAAAGAAACCGACGTAAGCATCGGCATTCACTTGCTGAATGACGCCTACAAAGGTCAGTACGAAAAGGCTTATCTTGTAACTCGCGATTCCGATCTAATGCCCGCGGTCAGGATGGTTCGGACTGAGTTTCCTCAAAAGCACATCGTAGCCGTCGCACCGCCACTGATGGGCCATTCCAACGATCTCATAGGCGTGTGCCAGTCGAAAAAGAAAATCACCCCTGCCCAAATAAACTCATGCTTGCTCCCCCAGCACCTTTACGGTGCCGCGGGGCAGATCGTTGCCACTAGACCTCCTGAGTACGACTAGCGCGCGATCCCGCACAGCATGTGCCCCGCTGCCTGGTTCGCATCCGGCCGACCGTGGAACGCCCCACTGCAGCAAGTAGCCAATTACCTGGACTAAGACGAAAGCCGCTAGTCGTCCTACGGCTTCCTCTTGCGCACGTCTCCAGGTTGCGGAACAATATCCTGCAACGGGGGTCCAAATGGTTATTCGGCGCGGGGCAGGTTCAGTCGCGATGTTGCTCTTGATCGCAGCATTCTCGAGCCGTGGCGAGTCTGCCGAGATCAAGGTAGGGGTGGGCAAGTCCGGCCAAGCGACCATCTGGATCACCGGAGAAATTGTTCCCGGCGATGCCGACAAGTTCTCTCAATCACTTCGCCAAGCGAACGATTCTGGGAAGTTCGTTGCGAACGTGAGACTGGATTCTCCCGGCGGCAATTTGCTTGAGGGCGTGAAGATCGCCGACGCAATTAGGTACGGCAAAACATCCACGAATGTGGGCAAGACAGCAGTCTGCGCCTCGGCGTGCTTTCTGATGTTCGCCGCCGGTTCGACTAGGAACGCCAGTTATGGCGCCCAGATCGGAGTGCACGGAGCTTCTGGCGAAAACGGCGAGGAGACAGTCGCATCTGGTGCAGCAACAGTCTCTATGGCCAAAATAGCGAAAGAGCTGGGCGTCCCGTCCGCGATCATTGGTCGGATGGTCGTCACATCTCCCCAAGATATGGTCTGGCTCAGCCCGCAGGAACTTCAGTCGATGGGCGTCACGATGATGGGTCGCCCTTCGCAATCGGGTCCGCCAGTCGCAAACCTGCAACAAACTCCAGCAAAGGAGCCCTTGCCGCTGTTGCCGTCAAATACGGGCATCACCGCTTCCCAAACTTACAAGCCAAACGCTGCACCCACCTGGGCCGAACTCGTAAATCGAGCGATGGAGCGTTCGGCCAGCCAAAATAACGGCAAGCCGCTTTTCAGTCGCTCATGCCAACCCGAGCTAAAGGTCTGCAACGTAGGCGTGAGCTATGTTGATAGTCAGGGCAAGATTGCCTTTGTGAAGACCGTTGAGGATATGACCGGCAAGGTCATCGCGCGCGAAGCGTGCACGTTAAACGATTTCAATGATGTTCGCACTTGCATCAACTGGGACAACGGCAACTCTCACCGCGACATGAAAGACAGTAATGGCGTCTGGTCAAAGGTAGCCGACGAGTAGACGGCGAGCGATAGAGCCCGCCGACGTAACCGGCACGCGCTATCAACGCACTTTCCGTGAAGCCTCCGCCGCTCCGCCGTGCAACCGGTACCACTCGCGCTTCAGCTCTCGCACTTTTTCGGCCAAAAGAGAGACTGCGAGCATCGCAAGTTCTGCATCCTCTGTGTCCGGTACTTCGACGCAGACCTCATTCTCATATTTCAAGTCGCCGATTGCTCTGTGTAGCTGGCGCTCGGCTAGTAGAGCCATCTGCGCAAGGTCGCAGAGGTCGGGTTCAAGATCGCGGAACGCTTGCGCGAGGTTCTTGTCTGCCTGAGACGGCGGAGGAAGTGGCGAGGCGTCACTGGTCGAAATCGCGGTCATTATGTTCATGGTCGGATTCCTTCGTGCCGATCAAGAGCTTTGCTTTGGGTCATCCGGCCGCCGGCTTACGCTGGCGGCCCACGTCGGACAGACCGATCAGGCGATGAAGCGCTTCCGCAACTCGTCCGCTTCTTTGCCGCCCATAAATTCGAGGAGCAGATGGCGTGCCATCATTGTATCCCAGTCAGCATCCTTGTCGGTATCTTGCCAATCTAGGCTCATGCAACATGCAACGAGCACCTCGAATTTTGCTCGCCTTCCGTCCGCCGTGCGCGCCTTGATCGGCCACATCTCCTTCACTAGTGCTTCGATCTGGTCATGATAGGGGTCGGTAAGCTTGACCAGACGCTCGTGCTCTTTGCTTTCCGCCGTCTGGGTGATGAAGTCCCACCGCTGCTTGCTGTCCATGTCGGGCCGACTCTCGCTGAGGGCCTTCAGTTGGTCCACACAATGACAATGGAGCCTCGTCATCTCATCGTCGTGTTGGTGCGCCAGTTCGTACAGCCCCCATATGCGAGCCTCGATATCGAGAAGCCGAGTATCTTCCGATAGGTCGGCAACTGCGATCGAGGGAGCGGCAACGAGAGCCGCAGCGTTAACAACGACGTTCATGAGTGACCTCCTGCTGATTTGTACCCCGGGCACAGGAATGTTTGAGCCGGCGGATAGTTCTGCCCCGGCCGGTCCGGGCTGGCATGCGCCTGCCCCGCTTTCCTGCTTGTGGGAAGATGATGACAATAGGCCGGCGCCCGTGGCGCCATTAGCTACCGCGTTGCTCATGTCGTTTCTCGATATTGGGGATTGATGGATTGACCGCGCACCGCCCGTGCTCGGTCTGTGACAGACGGCAAGCCTAAGGTTGCTCCACCTCCTTCCGAGCTTGCCAGCCAAACAGCTGGGGCCAGAGGGGATCGAAGTGCTCGCAGAACTCCTGAAACGCTACCTGCGCAGCGCTCTCGATCAGTTCGATGTGCAGACGGGGCCAAACCGCCGTCGCCTGAACCTGCGGCGTCCAATGCGCCGAGCTAAAGCCCTTGCGCACGCCTTCAATGGTGTCGTGGAAGTAGCCTTCGCACTGGCCGACCGTGCCGAACCTGAGCGCGAGCACGCCGATTGTTCGCTGCTGTTCCAGTGAGAGCAGGTCCCAAGCGTTACCGGCATCGAAGCCGGCGAGTTCGTGGAAGGTTGGCAGGCGATCGGAGAGTGGGATTTCGGCGCTGACGTCCTCGTTGGCGGCCTTGGGCGTGTCACGGCGCACAACGATGACCGTGCCTGCGTTCCAAATGGCCTTGCGTTGGCGACCCGCCTTGTCGAGATACACCTCCACCTTGCCGCGAGAAGTGGCAACGCCGGCACTCACGCCGAGAACGGTTTCGTTGGAGCCAGTGACATCGCCCTTGAGAAGCAAGCGGGCTGGGACGCGAATGCAGGTGGTGTTGACGGTCGGGGAAAGCATCCTCAGTTCCTTTATGCCCAACGCTGCGGGGGGAGTTCGAAAGCCGGCGCCATGCCAGTACGCGCAACGCGGGCCTCAGCGAAGCCGCTGCGCATCTGGAGCGCGAGGTAATAGCCATAGGGTCGGTTGACGTGATGGGCGCGGCCGCGGCAGGCGAGTTCGTCGGCATAGTCCGCCTTGGCGCGGGCGTGGGCCTCGGTCATGAGCTTGGAGCGGAGCGCGTTGGCCGCTGACCGCAGCTTGGCATTGACAGGAGCCTCGCGGTGTCCCGCCGCAGGGCTGTTGACCAACTGCTCGCTCTGTTGATTGGCGAGGAACGGTGCGGGCATAGCTCCGCCGCTCACCGGGAAGGTGCTCTTGCTCATCTGGGTTGCCTTCAGGAGTCAGTCTTGATACAAAAGGATCATACACAATGATCTAAAAGGATCAAGAGCCTTTGGTAGATTTTTCGCAATTGAGAGCAGCGCGTGCGCTGACCGGCCTTTCACAGCCCGAGGTCGCTGAAGCTGCTGGCGTATCTGTACCGACGTTGAAACGTGCGGAGGCGGGAGGCCCAATCAAGGTTGCAGAAGAAACTATCGATGCAATCGCCAAAGCGCTTGAACGAGCAGGCGTCGAGTTCATCCCAGAGAATGGCGGCGGCGCCGGTGTGAGGTTGAAGAAGCGGAAGCGCTGATTTTTATTTCAGAAGTACCCCACCCCTTTTGGGGCCCCAGGCTTCCTACTTCCGAGCGACAAAAGGGCATTTGCTGGGGCTGGTAAATCCGACGAACTTACACACCCCATAAAAGAGGGAATTATTCTGTCCCAAAATTCACGATTCCCCTATTCTTGAAGGGTAGAAATTCATCTTGAAAATCGAAATAAATCGAATTTTCGGGCTCGCCCTGGCAATTTCCGTTCTGCCCGCTCTCACAGCCCGTGCGGGCGATATAGTTGGGCAGGCCAGCGTGATCGACGGCGATACGATCGAGATCCACGGTCAGCGCATAAGGCTCTGGGGGATCGACGCACCGGAGAGCACCCAGCTCTGCCGGAATGACGACAGCAATCTCTACCAGTGCGGACGCGCCGCCGCGACAGCGCTGGCCGGTCTGTTCTGGGCCATCAAGCGGCCCGTCACCTGTTCTCCGGTCGATCGAGACCAGTACGGACGCACGGTAGCGACGTGCTCACTGGGAACGCCAGGTCCCGACATTGGACACTGGCTTGTCGCGAACGGTCACGCGCTCGATTGGCCGAAATACTCCAAGGGCAAATATGAGGACGCCCAGCGCAGTGCGGAGAAGGCCAGCCGCGGGATTTGGGCTGGAAGCTTTGTCGAGCCTTGGCAGTACCGCGCTTGCGCCAAGGCTGGCGGCCGACCGGCAGCATGCTCTGATGACGCGAACGATCGTCGCTGATGGTGGCTATTTTGGATCCTCGGACGATGGACGACCAATCTTCGCCGTCAGCTCGGCTATGCGCTTATCGTCCTTCGCCTTGATCGCCTTGCGAAGCTCTTTCAGATCGCCCTCGTCGAAACTAGCACGTCGCCGGGCCGGCCTTTGAGCAGAGGGCTGGGGCGCTGGCCCCAGTCGTTCGCCGAACCTGCGCTTGGGTTTCTCCGCTGTTGGGCCGAGATCAAGGTCATCCCAGCTGCTGGCTAGGCTCTTTGCTTGCCTCGGTCGCGGCTTGGGAGGTGGCAGAGGGCGCTTTAGCTCCTCAAGCATCTTAATTCCCTGCTCGATCACTCCCTCGGAATGCATCCCGCCAAAGGCCGGCTCTTCGCCGAGAACCTTGTGCGCCGCCAGACGGAGCCCTCCTTTCATAATTACATCCATGCCGTGTTCGCGAATCCAGCGACGATATCGCCAATCGTCGTCCGCCGAATGCTCCATCTCTGCGTGTGAAAGGCGCAGCGCTTTCTGCAGCTCTGCAGCCGACATTCTCCGATCGGCCTGTTTCTCGAACTTGTTAATCGCCTGCACGACGAGACCCAGTCGACGTATGAGATAGGCTGCTTCTGTATCGTTTCCCGCCATTGTACGAAGCAACGCGGCGGCGAATTGAGACAGTGCGTTCTCGACTTCGCTTTTGGCCAGTTCAGTCTGTCGATCGGCACGGGCATTCGGGTCGCCGCTGACAAGCCTCAACTTGGGAGACTGCTCCTCCTCTTTGTCATCGTCGCTACCTGCCACGCAGCTTCTCCCTCTTGCCGGCTCAGCTTATAGCCTGGGCCCTCCAGCGACTACCTCCGCGGCGCACCAAGCGCCAAGGCCTTGAATTTTCTTGCCAAAGCGATTTTACCCCTCCAATCTTTCATCCCGGCCAAACCCTTCGTGCCCTCTTGCACTCATCTCTGAGTTGCGGTTGGCTATGACCTTTCCGCGAAGTGAGATTATGACCGAACTCCGCTCGTATCACACACCCCCCAATGCTCCGCTCGCCGCTGGCGCTAGGTTCATCAGGGGTTTCAGAAGGGTCGGCATCGTGGTCGCAGCTCTCGTGTTCCTTGCCGGGATCGGGATCACGTTGACGATCGCGATCGAGCAGCAGAACGGAGCACAGAGGCGCTTCGAACAAGCAAGTTGCATCGCAGGCTTGGTCCGGGACAAGCGTCCCTTTAAGATGAAAGCCTACGATCAAACCAAGATCGACTACGAGGAGTCTGGCTGTGGGGGCTATTACTTCTACGGAGACTCCCTCGAGACAGTCTTGAGCGCGGCAAGGGCGGGGCCGCCTGCCACGCTCGAAAATGCAGTGCAGCCGCTTTTCATCGGAATGGTGATCACGCTGATTAGCGCGACGCTCTCTTTCTCCGGCTTCTGGCTAATCGGCTGGCTCTGCGCCGGCTTTACCCGCGACTGAGGGCGACGGTGAGCGAAGCAATTTGGCACGCCCTAGTCGGGAATGAAGAGCGCGGCCCAATGAGCCGAACGCAGGTGCTGGCCTATTTGCGGGGAGGCGCTCTCACAGGAGATGACCTCGTTTGGCGGCCTGGATTTGAAGACTGGCTTCCTCTTCGAGAGATCCAAGAGTTTTGGCTCCCGCCAGCGCGCGGGCAGTCAGCGAGATATGGCGCGCCCAATCAACCCATAACCGACAAGGACGAGACCGCTCTCGCTCCGCCTGCTCTACCTGTTGAAGCTGAAGGACCAAGAGACCAGCAGGACGAGAAATGGAGCCTATGGGGAGCTGCGAGCGCGGGACTTGTGCTCTCAGTCGCCACGCTCGTGATCGGCGCGCTCTCGAAAGATGGCTACAGTTTGGCTAGTTATGTCCACACTCCAACCGCCGATAGCCTGGCTTATCTATTCGGACAGCTATCGTTTGGTCCCCTGTTGTTTATGGTAGTTGCAACAGTCCGGAATGGAGTGAAAGGCTCTAAGCTGCGCCCGTCCAGCGCAAGCGCCGTCAAACGCGCCTTGATCTTCGTCGCCATTGCTATCGTGGTCGTGGCATCTCTGAAAACGTATGGAGAGCTTTACTTCTCTCGCCAGGAAGTTATTGGCGGCGAAGCTCGCGCCGACATCGTCAAGTCCTTTATGTCAGGATGCGTCCGCTCACAACAAAATATGGCAGCTAATCTCGGCGCGACCGAAACCCAGATCGGTAGCTATTGCAATTGTCTCGCGGCATCTCTTGGCTCGCTCACGTATAAGCAGATCGGAATGAGCAATGCGATGGATTACATAAAGCAGGCAATCGAGCCCGCCGTACCAGCATGCCGAATTAAGCGCTAAACCTACGAGCCGCCCTCTGCCGCCAACGCTTCGGCGGTTCTCCGCATGTCTCTAATGAGCGCGGCAGTTTGGCGTCTCTCGGCTATGTACCTTGCCGAATAGCGCCCGTGCTTGAAGGCATTTTGGTTGCCCTTCGGGGCTCCTGGCGAAAGACCTCCGTGCATCCGGCAGCGACCGTTAGGCATTGCCGGCGACTGGCAGGGCTTCCCGTTTCTGCTCTTCGTCCTCGCGCCGCACCGGGGAGCATTCTGCATATCCAATAGCATGGGGTTGAGCCTCCAAAATTTTCCCAGACCCCCCTGGGGTCACCTGCCCGACGATGGCTTGGCCGCCCGGGTAGACGTGCACATGCTCAACGACGACCTTCTGCTGACCCTTGCCGCGGTACTTTGAAAGAGCTGCAGCCTGCTCAGCATTCGCCTTCGTCAGCTTGGCTGCCAGCGTTAGGTTCATCTGCTTGCCCTCGACGCTCTGGTCAGGAAGCATCGCCCGGCGATAACACTCCATGGCGGCTGCGTGAGAGGCGAAGAGCTGGGCAGCCATCATGCCCTCGATGGGGTCCTTCGGGTTCGCTCCAGCCATGAAGGCGAGAATGGCCGTCCTCTTGTCGTCCAGGTCTTTGCCCGGCTGCGGGTTGCGACCGTACCAGGCGGTGCTGATTACCTGATTGCAGAGCATCAGGTTCCACTCATCAGACTTCGACCCGCCTAGGTGCTTCAGCTCGGGCACGCTGGTGTCGAGCTCATCCGGAGGCGGGCAATAGGCAACGCTCGCCTTGGTCTCTGGTGTCGACGTCGCCGGGACCTGCTCGGCAGGAGCGGCGCTCTTCTTGGCCTTACGTGCCACATTAACCTCGCAAGCTGTCCAATCGTTGAGCCAAGACATCCACGAGCCCGCGGATTTCGATCGAACTGTCCGGCTCCTTGGTTGTCTCGAAGTATTGCCGCTGAACGGGGATCGTGCTGGCGGTTGCCGCGGCGCTGCGAATTTCCGTTCCATTGGCTGCACGCTCGGCCAGGCACAGAAGCTGCTCGCCTGCATTCACCCGATCGACGACGTCGGCCTTAGAGAATGGCCCCAGGTTCAAGAACTCATTCTCGCGGCCAATGCGGCTCAAACTCTCAATCTGAGAGCTTGAAATTTGCTCCGGCCGATAGTGGAACACGCCCCGCGCGCTGACATGCCGATCGAGCCCAATTGGCAGAGGAAGCTCGGGCGTTCCCGTTGGGAACATTTGTACGGCGCGGCGGCCTTCCAAGAGCTGCCGCTGCTGGATGCGCAGGGTTTCGCTGCTTTCCGCGATGCAGGTTTCAGTCATTAGTATGCCGCGCCTGGGAGTGCGAAGTGGTGCTGGAAGACTTTCCTCCCATCTGAATTATCCTCTAATTGTTACTTTGAGCGCGGAGCGGAAGCCATCGTTGGCGGACGCCCAGTACAAATTGAACGTGCCCGTGCTGCCGTTTCCTGCACCAAGAGCAGTGGCGTAGTGATAGCCCTCGCTGAGACGGCGGCTTGCGTAGGCAGCCACAGGCCTGAGCGAACCGGCCGTACCATCCGAAATTGCGGCCATGCCGTCTTCCGGGGTGGCGCCGTCAAAGCCGATCGCAGCGTAGACCGCCACGCTGGCGGCGCCAGGATAGCCAGAGCCAGCCAGCAGAGCCTGCACCACTTCATCAGCCCATGTTAGAAATTCGCAGCGGATCTCACTGTTGAGCTCGACAAAGGTCGTGCTCGCCGTGCTGCGAGTTGCGGTGATGTGATTGGCGAGACCCTTTGACCCGCGATTGAAATAGGAGAGCACAAACGCCTGCGTCGCGCTGTCGGTCCAGGCAGGACCGGAAACAGGGCGTGCCATTCCGACAAGGGAGCGCGCGTCATCGCCGCTCTTGATCTCGGTCCCTTTGTTGCCGCTCGTCGTGGACGTTGCATGCGCGGTTGTCGAGGCCTCGAGAGCGTTAACAACTCCAGCCGACGCGGTTGCGTAGATGTTGTAAGTGGTGCCCGCCGAAAGGCCGGATGCAGCTAGCGACACCCCAGCATCAGGGACCGAGCAAGGCGCACCGTTAACGGTCAGGAGATTGCCACTGAACGGCAGCAGGACCAAGTTTCCGCCCGAGAGCGTCAGCCTGCATTGACCAAGGCCAAGCCCCGTAACCCCGGCGATCGGCATTCCCGTCGCGTTGGTCAGCGTCGCAGAGGCCGGCGTACCGAGCGCGCCTCCAACGAAATAGGCGACGCCCGTGCCGGTTTCGTCCGTTAGCGCCGCGCGAAGGTTGGCGCTAGAGGGAGTGGCGAGGAAGGTGGCAACGCCAGTGCCGAGACCGGCAACACCCGTGGAGATCGGGAGACCCGTGGCGTTGGTCAGCGTACCGCTTGAGGGAGTGCCGAGCGCCCCACCATTGACCACGATGGACCCGGCAGAGCCGACATTCGTTGCCAGCGCAGTCAGAACGCCTGTGCCCGTGCCTGAAATACCCGTCGAGAGCGGAAGCCCCGTCGCATTCGTTAGCGTGCCAGACGAAGGAGTGCCAAGGGCCTGCCCCGTCAGATCCCCGACGATCGTGTGCGCGGCATTCCAGGCCGCCAGATCGACCTCTGCGGTCGGATCAGCGGTGCCGGTAGTGACCTTCGCGTGCGTGATGGATAGCGTCATTCGGCCGTCCAGTTTCTCGATGCTGCCGCCTTGCGGGACCACACCCCAGCGGTCGAGCCGGTCGAAAAGGCGGGCTTGGGCGAGAAGCCGAGAGCAAACGGGCGGGTCTGGCGCTCGCGCGGCCAGGCCTCGGGCTGAATGGTCTTGCCGTCCCAGACGCCCGCGACAGATCCGGTGTCAAAGGCTGGCGCACGGTCGAACACAAAAGGATCAAACGCGCGCTTAGTGACCACCTCGGTAGTCCACGTCTCTGCCTGCTTGGGCTTAGGCGTCCAGGTCATCAGGCCATTGCTCCGGAGACGGAGAACACTCCGGCGGCAAGCGGCTTCGAAGCGAACACAGGCTTGGGCACCACTGGGTAAACCCGGACAACCCTGTCACCGTCCAGGCGAAGCGGGAGCGGCTTCAGGCGCCAGTGCAGCGCCGGGTCAAACGGCTGGTCGTCCTCGTTCTCGATCGGCAGCCATTCGCCACCGTCTGGATCTTTGACGGGCTTGAAGCTGGTGCTGACCAGTTCGCCGCCCCGAACCAAACAATACTGCTGCTCGCCGAGGGGGTAGCTCCCGTCTGACTGTAGGCGGTCGACCAAGGCTTGTCTGATGAAGTCTGATTTCGATTGGCAACGCTTGCCGGCCGCCCTCCCGATCGCCTTCGATAGGTTCGCAGGCGCCCGAAATTGTATCAGTTGCTCGAACGTGCCGTGATCGTCCATCGCTCGTCCTCATGCAAGCTGCATGAGATTGTAAGTAGGAGAAACGACCAATTCGCACTACTTCAATGCTGCTAATCTTGTAGATGTTGCTACTTACGTGCTGTTCGTGCTGGGGGTGCCGTCCGTATTTGACCTCGGTGTCCTGAATCCGGGGGTGTCCTAGTTTCGATTTAGGTGCGTGCGGAAAGTCTTTTCTTCGTTGAGTAAGGTTAACTGAGCCGGCCTCAATGCAGCTTGCCCTGGAGCTTGCGGAGCAGATCGCGCAGTTCGGCGGCGTACTCCTCAAGATTCCGTCGCGCCTCGTCTAGGCGAGACGGTTTGGCCTCTTGACCCTCAGTTTGTTTGTTTGGATCGGGCATGGCCCTAGTCTCGCCCATGGAAGGTGCAGTGCTTGATCTAGGTCAAGGGCAACTGCGGCTTACTCGTCAATCTCGCGCAACTCTTTCAGAAGGCGCTCCATCTCAGCGCGAAGTTTTTCGGTTTCTTCTGTTGTCCAGCCCATTTGTCGGAGTTCGTGACGAAGGCGCAATATCTTATAGGCGAGTTCCACTCGTTCGTTGTCGTGAGGCACGGCGGCATTCCCAATCTTTTCTATAAGACTACGAAATGTACCGTTTGTTCAGATGCCACCGCGGTTTTCCGAAGGCGGCGTGGATATCGATGATGAACCCCGTTTAGGTGATCCCATCGTCCGATCCGCGTTGGTTGTCGATGGCCTTCTCAAGCTCGCCAGCGAGAACCCTATGATGTTCGGCTAGACGCGCGAACAGCTCTCGCTTTTTGGGATCGGTCGCGAGGTCCCTGACGATCTCGCATTCAGCGATTTGGACCCGGAGCTTTTCCAGGTGCTCTTGCATGTCCTTCATGGCGCCCCCACGCTGGCAAACGGAACCGACGCTCTTAGCCGGAGAACCACGGGGGTACCTTAACAATGATTAGGACGCTCGAATTAAGGTCGTCCGGGCATCATCGACGTCGGCCAATGGATTGGACCACCCCAGCATCGAGCGGCTGTCGATTAGGTGCGGAACCGTTCCGCACCTTCGTTGACCATGCGTGGCCCCAGCCTCGCCCAAGAGGCTGGGGCTTTTTCATCGGGACCGGCGCCGCGTCGGAATCGAAAGGGGCCACCTCGTGGTGGCCCCTTGCCGGTTGCAATGAATGTCCGTGCTGAAATGCCAGCCCCGGCGCCAGATCAATTAGGCCCAGCGCGACTACGGATCAAGTGAGGACAATTGCCACTTTCCCTGATTGCGTTAGTTCCCCTCGGGCGTTCCTTCTGGCGCCCACGCATAGTAATGCTCCAGTCGCCCACCCACTGCGTCCCGCAAAGACGACCGCTAGAGGGCAGGTTTTTATTGAAGTACGCTAGGCCCAAACCCCTGCCTCGGCAAGGAGAGTTTCGGCTCAGGCCAGAAGCTCCCCCTCCGCAAGGTTCTTGCCGCGTCCGGTCAGCCTCCAATCGCAGCGGGTTTTGCTATGGGCAACCCGAAGCGACCAAAGTAATGAGCAACTTTCGACCCTGATCGATCGCCGGAGCGGTACGCGGCGAGAGCCGCCATATCTCCGTCCAAAAACATTGCCAGAGCAACTTGGCTGACGACCCAAACGCCCCCCCCGACACGGCGGCCAAGGCCATGCTGGGGGCACCAATTGCGGATCGTCGTTTCTGACTTGCCGGCCCTTTTCGCGGCCATGGCCAAGGTGATGCCTTCGCGAGGATCGTAGGGTGTCAAAACTCTCCAAGTGGTCTCCTCAGCAGATTGCATGCTGCCCTCCGCAGAGAAGTACGGTGTCGGACATCGGCTTGCGTCGATACGTCAGCGTCGATCCGGAAGGTCGCCGGAAAGTCGCGGTCTGCTCGGTCAACGCGAACACGGTCCCGCCTCCAAGCAACACCACGAGTCCCATGGCATCGTATCGGTACCCCGGCGCGACGGCGTGTACGCCGAACAGATCCAGAGCTGTCCATCCGAGATCGCGAGCCGCTCGATCCCAGTTCGACAGGAAGGCATCGGTGTCGTCAATCACCTGAAACCATCGCTCCGCTCCTGCCCACTCGGGTGCTTGCATTCGTTTCAGCTCCTGCAGAATTGCATGCCATCCGGCGGTGTCGTCGTCGAAGACTTGTGCCCTTCGCCCTTCTTCAAAATTAGTGGTGGCAGTGGGGACACTGGGGACACTGGGCGTAACCACTTCAATTCTCGACGTTTTCATGTCCCCACTCGCGGCCAGGCACTGTCCCCACTCGTTTTTGAGTGGGGACACGGCCGTCTCTTGAGTGGGGACAAAAAAGTCATTGCGCCGCAGGGACTTCTCGGAAGTGTCCCCACTGCCACCACTGTCCCCACTCATTTTGATGAGGGCCGTGATGTCCCGCGAGAAGGCTTGCAAGTCATGCTTCATTTGCATCCTCCAGGAAGCTCGAGCGGATGTGGTAGAGGCGCATCTTCCCGTGGTCGGGGACCCGGACTGACTTCGCCATATGGGCGCCTTCGCCGTCGATGTACCCCTTCTGCCTCAGCGTCGCGGCAACACGGCGCGGGTCCAGACCAGCGCAGATTTCCTTCCAAGCGGTGGTGGTGACGTAGAAGTCCCAGCCGTCACCCATCTGCTCCCTGAAGCCAGCGACGTCGCGCGCCTGCATCCCCTTCGGGGCATTCTCCTCCCAAGCGGGGATGAAACGTGACATTCCGTCCTTCAGGAGGAAGGTTCTCACCTGCTCCATGCCCGCCGCGGTCTCTGCCGCTTCATGCCCACCTCGAGCAGCGAGCCACTGCTCGAAGCACAGGGCAGCTGCCTTCACGGCGTCTCCTCGCGCCCAGGGCAGGATGCCGTACAAGGTCGCGATCTCTCCGCCCGCAGCGATCAGTCCGAACCGCTGGGCCACGCGACCAACCTGCCCGTCCGCTCCTGCCGGCACGTAGGTTTCGCAGAAGCTCTTCACGACATCCTTCACGATCTTCCGGATCTCATCGATCTGGGGGACGACGGCAGCGAGGTACTCCCGGGCGGCAACGCCGTGGTGCTGCTGGGTCGCGGTACGCAGATGAACGGCGAGCGCGTCCGGCGAGGCGAATCCGTGCAGTTGCTCGAACATGCCCATCCCGGCGCCGGCATCTGCCGACACGTCCACGATCCGGATCTGTTGACCGGCCGCCAAACGCTTTCCGCGACCATCCTCCGCCACCTTGTCGGAGAGGCCGATTTCACCCGATGACAGGAAGAGAACGCGCCACTTCGCTGCCCGACGGGCCGAGCCGTCTCGCGTGCTGCGAGACTTGCCTGAGCCGTTGGCGAGCATGTAGGCGGCTTCTCCGGCATCCTTCGCCGCCAACTGGGACAGCTCGTCCAGGCACAGCAACGTGTCGCAGTGCGCCAGTGAGACGCCCTCCAGGCCATTTGCCGTCGATCGCCACGACCGGATGTAGCCGTTGGTATCGCCGCCACCCCAGACGCTGCCGGCGACATGCAGGGCTGTGCTCTTGCCGGTCGAAGAGGCGCCCTTGAAGTGAACGCCGCCACCTTCGGCAGCACAGGGGCCGACCAGCGGACCCGCAAAGGCTGCGGACAGCGCCAACACCAGCCGGCTGTTACCGACGGCGTAGCGGGCCACGTTCTGTTGCCAGCTATCGAGGCTACCCGCCTGGCGGAATGGATGCTCGTGGGCTGTCGCACTTTGCAACAGCAATAGGTCTCGCTGATCGGCGCCGAAGGAGTCGTCAGGCATGACGAATGAGTTCCCATGCCAACCCACGCGCTGAGTTGCCCGTGCTCGGTTCGGCGACTTCACCTGGAGCAGAAACGAGTTGAACAGATTGCGAGCGGTGTTGCTCGGGAAGATGAAGAAACCGCCATCCATCAAGATCCGGCGTGCCTCCGAGCCGTCGCCAGCCAACGTCGCACGCGGCAGCGCGAACTGGTGCTCGCGGCCGTCGTGGTCTTTCCAGTGGAGCAACACGCCCCAGCTTGCCCCATCGGGATCGCGGGTTTCAGCCACGACATCGAAATGACCGGCGACCAAGACCGCAGGCCTATCCAAATCGTCCGGATTGCTCCACATCAGCCCCCGATCAGAGAAGCTGTAGCCGACGGGGAGGGCCGACTTCTTCTCGGCCCGGGCCTGGATGTGCTCCTCCTCCTGGTTCAGCTCTTCCGCTGAGGGCTTCCATTCCTCGGTCGTCCGCGCTCGCTCCTCGAGATCCTGGAATGATTGCCCCGCTTCGAACCAGTCGGACACGTCCTGCTTCTTCTCGAGTTCAAGGAACCGTACGACACGGACGCTCTCGGCGACGCCGAATGCGAGCCCCGCCTTGGCCTGGGCGTGGTCTGAGCCCTCATCATCGTTGTCAGCCAGGATGACGAGGTGCTTGCCTGCGAAGAAATGCTGGCACCCTTCCGGCAAGCCGTCGCCGACGCCGCCGAACGTCACGGCGCAACCGCCGCGCTTGCCGACGGAGTCCGCGTCCTTCTCGCCCTCCGGCCAGAAGACCATCGGCGAGGCATCGAGATCACCAGTCACATACGGTACTGACTTGTAGCCCTCGGGCTTGCGATACTGCCAACCCGTGCGGCCGTCGGCGTCTGCAACTCGATAGGCGTTGAAGGCGCGTTGGTCGCCGCGAGTCATGATCTTGATGCGAACAGGCACGCCGCCACACATGTAAATGTGGCGCCGCTTCTCGTTGTCCCGCGGACGCGGTCCCTCATCGCCAGCCACCATGAAGCGGGGCTTTCCGTCCTCGTCCGGCTTCGTCCGCGGCGGGAAGATGGGCGCTTCCTTGGCTTCGGCCGGCGTCGCCGCGACGTTCGCTGTCACCTTCGACTGGTTATCGCGCACATTCCCGGTCAGGTTGGTCGTATCCGTAGACTGGACGTTCAGCATCGACGCCAAGTCTCGCGCCGCATCCAGCTTCGATTTGCCGTCGAGGTACGCCTTGAGATCGATGACGTCGCCGCCCTTGTCGCCGGTGGCGAAGTCGCACCAGACACCGTTCCTCAGGTTCACCTTGAAGCTGCCCGGCTTCGCATCGTTGCGCGTGGGATTCCGCGCGACCCACTCGCCGGACTCGCGGCGTCCGCCAGGCAACAGCTGGGGGATGACGAAGTCCAATGCATTGAGGGCCGCCGAGCTGACAGCCTTGAAATCGACGCGCTGGGCGTTGTTGAAGCTATTCATGATCCTTCCCATTAGCGGGATCCTTCTGAGACCTTCGCGGCGCGCCAGCACTGGGCCGACATGCCGGAGGTGTTCTTGCCGCGCGTACCGTCGGGCTCGATCTCGCCTTGCAGGTGGAGCTCGGAGACCCGCGGCCTGACAGTCAGGAAGCTGATCTCGAGGCGAGCAGCGATTTGGTCCGGCGTGAAACTCGCGGGATGCTGCGATCGGAGAAACTGAAGGACGCGCTCGCGAACGGTGGCTGCCCGCTGCGTCATCTCCCGAGCAGCTTCACTGCTGGGACCGGCGGCTTTGAAGCCGGGGCTATCGGGGTAGCTCATTGGCGCACCTCACTTCCGAGGCCCGCCAGATCTGCGACCAGGTCGGCGAGGGCGGGATGAACGCGGTAGCGGCGGGCGACGAACAGGCCGGCATGGCTGCTCGGCTGAAGGACGGTGACGCGCCATGAGAAGAGCGGCAGGTCAGAAACCGATTGAGATGTTCGGGGTCGTTTGGTATGGATCTTCACGCTATAAATCCTTGGAAGCCCGGTACGCATGATCTGATCCGCCAAGATGTGGATCGTGCAGCCGGGTTTTCTTTTGAGGGATGGAGTCAGGCGACGCGGCGAACCTCGGAGGTTGATCTGACCAAGGGTCCGATCTTCCTCTGTGCCCAGGCGTCGAGGCCGGAGATGGGGTAAAGCGGGAAGCGCCCCGCGAGCCGAAAGGGCGGGCCTTCCGAGCTGATGCAGGCGAGTTTCGCCAGCGTTTTGGGGGAGCAGGGGACGTTGTACGTGTCTGTCACGTACTTCGCGGCCTCCTTCCTACGAAGGTGCCGCTCATTCATGTTTGCGTCGTCGGTATCCATTATCGTCTCGCATAATCACGGATCAATCTCCGTGGGTGCGAGGTAAATGGAGCGCCGAGAAATCCGCGGTAAAGATACGCGGCTGTAATCGCTGCGGATTTGGTCCGCGGATTAGCCCGCGTATATGGCTGCGCGTTAGCCGGACTTTTTCTCACCACGTCCGCGGGTGGGGAATCTCTTGCGGAGTTGGCGCACCTTGTCTCGGCCGACCCCCAACTGCTTCATGTGAGCGATATCTTCGTGCTCCGTCGGGATGTAGCCGTCGGGCTGCTGCTCCCGCCAGTGCCTGAACGCGGGCTCGATCTTTGCCTCGGCGAGACGGCGGGGTGCCTTTGCTGGCTCCTCCCCTGGCAGAGCAGCGGCCAACACGGTAGCGGCGGGTTTGGCAGCTTGCTCGCCCTCGGCGAGGCCACCAGGAGCGCAGCTCATCAGGCTCTCGCGAGTGACGAAAATCCATTGGAATGGGTCGCTGCCGATCCCCAGGTTATACGGGTCATCGGGTCTCAACTGGCACAGGTCGAACCGGTCGCGAATGCGTTCTGAGTTCCACCACCTCCGCGGAATGGGCGTCGGATCGCCGCCGGCTTTCTCGCGAATGGCAGTAATGAGCAGGCCAGCTTCTGCCAGGTGGATTATTCGGGACCGAACCTCGTTGAAGCGCGTGAGGCCTGGCATCTGCTGCTCATTGTGCTTCTTCACGATCATTACAGCAGCCATCCATTCGTTACCCGTAAATTCGAATGAGTGCTGGTACGGCTTCCGTGGTTGTCGATTGTATTCCGGATGGTGCTTCACAAGCAGATCGTGCGCGAGGCGCGCCCGCCAGCCGGACTTCTCTGGAAAGATCGAGAACTCCGTCATCAGGTCGCGGCAGGGCTCATCGCCCGTCCATTCCGTCCCAAACATCGATCGGCCCATCGCGTGTACCGCTCGCCCCAAGAATACATATGAAGCGTTATCGTTCGGCCAGCCTAGTGACCTTTTCCAGAACTCAGCCCTCATGCTGAGTTCTTTCTGTATTAGCTCGAGACTCATTGCACTTCCGCTTGTGCTCCGCATGTTGACGACGCGGCAGGCTGGTGCGGACCAGCTTTTCGGGAGCCACCCTAGCCGCGCCGATTCGTTGTCAGGCCGCCCGCCGCTGGGTGGCCTTCGACTTCTTTCCGTTCATGGCATCATCGATGTGCCTGGCGATCCGGTCGGCAGCTGCGAGCAGCGCCGAATCGATCTTGTGAATGTAGCCCATCGTAACGTTCCCCTTCTTGGAGTGTCCGATGAGAGCCTTGATAGTTGGGAGGGTGTAGCCGAGATCCTCGGCGGCCGAGCTGAATGAGTGCCGCAAGCCGTGACTGGTAATCCCCGGCACTTCCTTGGCTGACATTTTCTGAAGCCATCTCGTGAGGCCGGTGTGATGTTTCGCCTCGGTCGTAATGGCAGGGAACACATACCTCGACTTCGACTTGGCCATGGCCGTCTTCAAGACAGCAATAACGGCGGGCCCAACAGGACGGATGCTCTTGCCCGTCTTGCTGTCGCCGAGGCGAAGGGCCATCCCGACGGTATCGACCTCCGTCTTCAGCAACCCTTCCACCTCGTCCAACCGGCAACCAGTCATGGCGGACGTCCGGCTCGCCAGGACGCGCTGCCAATGCTCGCCGTTTGCCTCGGCGGTGGAGAGGCACTTACCTAGGCGGCGATACCCGGCGTCATCTAGGCGCCACTCTCTGGTCTGGTCTTTTGGGCGCCGAATGCCGCTGACCGGGTTGTCTGGCCGATAGCCCTCGTCAACGGCATAACTGAAGATGCCGCCCAGCAGCCCCATCGTCCGGGCCGCTGTTCCCCTCCCGCCGGTCACAATCGCCCGGCCCCGGGTTTTGGTCTTCACGTCGGCCGCTGATTTGCCGGCGATGATGTCGCGCTGGAGACCCTTTGCGTCTGTGGAAGTAAAGCCCTTCACGGTCTTCTTGCCGGCAAGCTTGATGATGTGACGCTCGATACGCCCCTTGTCGCTGTACAGGGTTGTCTTGCTTTTGACCTCGCCCCGGCGGGTCAGGATCAGGCCGCGCTCGGCCTTGTCGAGGTATTCCCGGCAGAGTTCCTCGACGGTCATTGCGCCGCGGGCCAGCTTCTTAGCCTCGACCGGATCCGCGCCGCGGACAGCATCCGCTAGTGCCAACTTGGCGTCGCGGCGAGCTTCTTCAGGGGTCAGGACGCCATACCGGCCCAGAGTAAGCCGTCGGCTGCGACCGTTCGCGTTGCGATATTGCACCACGAAGGATTTCGCGCCGCTCTTCTTGACGCGCAGGCCGAACCCCGGCAACTCCTCCTCCCAGAGGAACAGGTCCTTGCCGGTCGTTTCCGCCGCATCAACAGTGCGTTTCGTAAGCTTTGGCAATTTTCCCTCGGGTAAGCACCGGGTAAGCAGGCGCCGGAAAACGAGGGAAATTCGGAGCAATGACCGTAGCCCCCAAATCAGGCTGGTTTCAGCCTATATCTGGGGGCCAGCAATTCCAAGGGATTTCAGGTAAGCAAGGGTAATTTCTCCACCCTTGCCCTCCGAAGGCAAAGGTCACACGTTCGAATCGTGTCGGGTGCGCCAGTCTGGAATGACCGGAATTTAAGGCATTTCCAGCAATTTAGGCCCTCCTGCCCAGCCGCCCAAAAAGCTCGCTGTCACAACCGTGTCACAGCGAGAAAAAGCATGGCCACAATCCGACAACGAGGCAAGAAATGGCAGGTTCAAATCAGGCGGGCTGGCTCGGGGGCCGTGTCCAAGTCCTTCCTACGAAGGAAGGACGCGGACGCTTGGGCAAGGCAAATGGAAGTTCAAGCCGACCGGTCCGAACTGCCTGCCGACAGTAGCGTTCTTAAGAGCGTTAAGTTGGGCGACCTTATTACCCGCTATCGCAAAGAGGTGACGCCTAAGAAGCGCGGCGGGAAGGTTGAAGACGCCGTTCTCGCGCGGATGCTGCTCGATGCGATCTGCAAACTACCGCTTTCAACTCTAACAACAGCCGACTTCGCGCGCTATCGCGACCGGCGGCTGGCTTGCGTCGCACCCACAACGCTTAAGCGCCAGTTGAACCCCATCCAGCACCTGTTTGAAGTCGCAAAGCGCGATTGGGGATTTCCCATCAAGGACAATCCTATCAAGGCGCTTCGCTTCTACGCGAAAATGCGCATGCGCACTCGGCGGCTACGCCCTGGAGAATTGAACAGACTGTTGAAGGCTACCCGTTCCTGTCGAAACCCGGCAATTGCCCAGATCATCAACTTCGCCCTTGCTACTGGCATGAGAAGGGGCGAAATCGCAAATATGCAGTGGAAGGACCTCGACCTTAAGAGGCGGCTTCTAACTATTCCCGTCACCAAGAACGGCCACGCAAGAACGATTCCGCTTTCAAACGATGCCATCAAAGCGCTGCCAAAGCGACGCTCGATCGACGGACGTGTGTTTGCGATGACAGGAAACGCAATACATCTATCTTGGGATCGTATTACGGAGCGCGCCGGAGTTGACGACTTGCGATTCCATGACCTTCGCCACGAAGCTATCAGTCGGTTCTTCGAGCTAGGACTAACCATTCCAGAGGTCGCAACGATAAGTGGCCACCGAGATGCGACCGTGCTGCTCAGATATGCGCACGCATCGTCAAGCGCGGTCTTCAATAAGCTGAATCGCTTGGCAGCCTGAGGCTACCCTCCCTAGGAAACCTTACGACGTGACATGCGCCGTGGCGAACGGAATGCCCGCCCGCCCGGCGCTTCCGCGAACGATCGGGACGCAATCAGAGACAGGTAATGCTGTCCTTCTTGACCTGCTCCTGCCACTCTGGACCCAGCGTGTCCCGCGCAGACAAAGCGTTGCTACCTTGCGGGTCACCGTCCTTGAACATCTTGATCACCAATCCCTGATTGGGTGCGATTATCGGCTGCCCACCCGTAGCCATAACCGTGCCACCGCCCAGGTTCTGAACCATGATCGGCGTATTCCCGGCATAGGTACCGCCAGCTTGTGCATTCAGCACAATGAAACGATCATAGCCCCGTCTAATGGTCTCGACGGCAGCTTGCTTGAAGGCCAGCTTTTCAGCTCCGACAGAGCCGCAGATCGGAGCGGCCCGCGCGGTAATCTGAACCGTGTCTTGCGCAAGCGGTATAGTGGATGCTCCAGCGCAGCCACCGAGTATTGCGGCAAGCGCGAATGCCGGAAAAGACCTTCTCATTGTTTCCCCCCACAGCTAGAACTTGTAGTGCTCCGTTCTTCGCGGCGTCAAGATGCGTGGGAGCTTACGAAAGTCGTAGATGCCCCCGCTAGTCGGAGCAGGCCCCCGGGCTTCTGCCAGTGCGCGTGCAATCGCGGAAACGCCATGGCTGAACGAAGCTCCCCGCCCACATGCCACGTTCTGCGCTCTCCGCTTCCTTCTGCTCACGCCCGTACTTGCCTTTGGAGTATAGCGGCCAATCAAGCGCATAACCGTGGGCTACAAGCCACTTCGCTAGATCAACGCCTCCCACCAAACAGGTGGCAACGGTTCGGCCGTATCGGTCGGTATCAACGGCCGAACAAGATACGGTCCGCGCGCCAATGAACCGATCAAGTTCATTCGCTGCCTTCGCACCGCAGCGATACAGTAAGCTATCGTCACCCCGGCAAAGTTGATCATGTTCGGGCGCGTCGATACCCCATAGTCGGATACGCGTGCCATGAATTTCTAGTGTGTCGCCGTCAATGACGCTGGCGCGGCCGGTCAAGTCCGATGCGAGAGCAAAGCTTGCGATCGACATCGCACAAACGAGCACAGTTATTCTGAACCTGCCTTGCATCGGTCGAGACTACCGCTTCTGCACCGTGACTACCGTTGACAATTTGTCGGCAGAGCAGACAAACGAGAATGCCCCGAAATCAGAACTATTATCGTGTTCCCGCTTCACCGATGCGCGCCTCAAGCAGCGTCTCGCGCCTTCCCGAATAATGTCGCTCCTTCCATGAAGCACGACGGCTCCCGCCGCGCCGAGAAAGTCGAAATAGTCGCCCCTTGGATACGCGCCCTCCACGACTGCAACAAAATTCCTGAAAGGCAAACATCCGATCGACGCGTATTTTACCGATGGATGAGCGAGAAATACCACCACCGAAGTACGGCGTGCCAGGGAGACATCTGGTACGCGCGCGGCGACCTCTCCCGCCATTGCTTCACACTCGTCGGCAATTGTCCGTGTCGATGGCGCAAGAAAAGTGAGGACTAAGGCAATGATTAGCGCCGGACCTCGCGAGAACGTGGTTCTTATGTGCGACTTTTCTTCTGTCAGCTTCTTCGGCGCTTGAATTTCCAGCCTCACCATCTTGTCATTCCATAAGCAGAAGCTTCGCCTTCTGTGCGTTAAACTCGTCTAGGGTGAGCAGGCCACGATCAAGCAATGCAGCCAGTTTCTCCAGTTGCTCGGCAACAGTAATCCGCCGCTCTACCGTCGGCGAAGCAGGAGGATGGCTCGTAGCCTCGATCTTTTTCTCTATAAACTGTCGTGCCTTTGCGAACTCAATTTCACTGGAAAACAGAACGGTATTCTCATCGTGAGCGCCAGACAAAACGCCACCCGTGCTCTCGACAGCGCCGCTAAGCGTGAACTGTATGTAGCCCTTTATAAGACCGGGCACCTTGAACTGGACAGCACTAATTGAAGAGAAAGGAATTCGCTTATCGCCCTTAATTCCGCTCTGAAAGACAAGTCCCCAAACCAGTCCGCGCCGGATGACTACGCTATCTTCGTAAAATTCCAGGTCTGCCCCACGTCCCCTGCAAACTAGAACAGACGCTCGATCTTGCTGCGCCGATTCCCGTTCTGTAGCCTTAGCTTCCAACGCAAGAATCTTCTGCCATCGTGGCTTGTTACTCTCAGACCTCAACTCTATTCCCCTAAGTTTCGGATATGGAACCGCGACGCCATGTTGCAGGCGTTATCTTTGCGCGGCTCGTCGCGCTTGCCGCCGTGCTTCTTCTCGGGCTTCATCTCGGGCGGCGTTTCGCGCCTCATCGGCGGCGGCGTCAGCTTGTCGTCGCGATCCCTCAAGCTGGGCCCGACAAGTAACATAGGCATCGGTGCCCGGCTTAGCGCCATAGGACAAGCAAGCCTGATCATCCTTGGCGTTGTTGGCGGCAAGCCTCTCCTCGCTACTCATGCAGCTTGCTAGCAGCAAAAGATTTAGCAGCACGATGCTTTTAGATACCTTCCCGGCCATTTGCCCCCCAGCAGACCTGTTCACACCGCTCCCAGCGTACAACCTAACAATGACCAGTTCAACTTCGCGCTGCACCTTGACCATCGTCCACGTCTCGACAGAAAGCTACGCATGATCGGCTGATGACGCCGGTGAATGTCCCCTCGGACGCCATTAACATCTGAAATACATCCGAGGCCAAAGCGGCATTTGCGGCGTCAACGTCTTAAGCAGCAGCACCATTGCCGTCACCGCGATCGCGCGCTTTGCGATTCTCTTCCGCGCCAATTGCGAACCATTCACGATCAAGCTCGCGTAGCCTTAACCCAGGTCTGCTCCCGGCTTGGATTTCGTCCCACGATTACCTTTGAAGGAGGTCCAGATCCCCGCAAAAACCGTGGGGGGCTTCTCTTCGCTGATGGCAAACCAAACAACGTCTTTCTTTTTGGTCTGAGGGTTTGGCTCGGGTGCATACTCCGCGAAGCTGTTGAACGGCACCAGACACCGGTTCTCAGGCTTCAACCAGCCGCGCCAATGCGGTGATGATGTGTTGCGAATGTTTGTGACCGGTGGGCCGCCTGTTCGAGGCGGAGGCGGCATGCCCCAGCGCATCAGTACAAGCTCAGTGCCATTATCAGTATTGCGCACCACCGGCGCTGGATAGTCGGGAAACACGCCCGGCATTGGAGCGAGATTGCCGACGTATCTGTTGACGACACGAAAGAGCGAAAGAATGGCAGCTTGGTTTGTCGTGATGCTGTAGAGGTTACACATATTAAGTCATGCATCAGTGCGATTTGATTGCCAAAGCATCAAGTCGAGCTTTTTCGTGCCCGTGAAATGCGTAAACTCTGGGAACGCCACGTTGAACTCGCCGGTCAACGCCGAGAACAAGGGTTCATCTTTCGCCAGATTATGGAAGCGGCATATTGCCCGGTATCGCTCAGCACCTCGTTCCATCCGAGCAGCTACGCTTCCTCCCGCATAACTTGATAATCGAAGCCGCTTCAGGACCTCGCGATCATATACGGGCAGATCGGCGTTCACGGTGGCCAAGAGCTTTGATGCAAAAGACGCGTGGACCTGGTTGCAATCATCCAAGATTGCCTGAAGGACGCGCTCGAAGTCGGAATTCTTTTCGGTCTTTTCCGTATTCAGCAAAGCGAAATAGCTCTTCCTGAAGCTCCGCGATCCGCGCAATCTATAGAAGTCAGCGAAATCGCGCTGGTATCCCTGATCTATCGAAACATCCGTTTCATAGAGCGTCTTTTGTAGCCTATCATATTGAGCAAGGCGCTTGACCGGCATTCTTTGGAATATCGCGGGCAAGTTGCTGCGCAGCTCCGTCAATATGTCAGCGACAATTGCAGCTTTCATCCTATCGCTTCCCCGGCCACCACGTTGACGGCGGATGGCTCGCCGAAATCTTCGTCGGCCTAAGCGCCACCAGGGCGCTTCGCTTATATGGATATCGTCGCACTGCCGAGCAGTCTTTGCAACGAAGGTAGCGCTCTAACTCATGAACCGGTGTCGTCTTCGCGCGCCGAATAATGTCTAGCGCCACTGTCTGGTTAGTATCGCACCCAAGACACCGAATTTCGAGATAGAGATAACCGGCATTTATTGCATCGCCGATTGTCGGTGAGGGTTGCGCCGGTCCCTTGTACCCAAGCATACGATAGTTCCACGCTTCGCAGGCCAACTTGTCGGCTTCCTTCCGCGCCTCTTTGGCGCGTTCGGCTGACATCTTGATTTGGGTACTGAACAGGTATTGGCGCGACTTGGTGGACATGCGAGAGAGAACCGCGCTCGCCGCATCGATGCAAATCGTCAATCCCTAGGGCACCGCGGCCAAGCTGGGCTACCTTCTGTCGTGGGTGTGCACAACTTTCATGACCGAAGCTTAGCGATACCGTCGATCCGTCGGCGCTCGCGTGATTCGTTGCCGTTATTGCAATGCAACTTTTGCCTGATGCCATTCTCCCACACAATTATTGATTTCGCTCGCTGGTTGAGCTTGGATGGTGATCAATGATCAACTCAAGAACATCTGGGGAAATCGGTGCTATCGGGGCTAAATAAGGACCTCCTGTCGCGGTGCATCACTTCGACTGATCTTCAAAACCCCGACATCCTCGCAAACCCCTGCGATGAAGAAGGCCTAGTTCAGCGGGCTGAGCTTGTTATCAAGTTTGGGTTCGCCAGTTTAAATATCGAGCCAATTTCAATCAGAGGAAATACTGCACATTGCATTCGATCAACGCCGCACACACTCGTTCTTCGCGGACTTAATCAAATACTGCGGAAAACGGCTAATATCCAACCCTCTGATAGAGACACAATTATAAGACGCCTCATCACCATTCTCGGAGAAGGTGTCCAGCACCGGGTCTATAAATTCGACATCAGATCGTTCTTCGAAAGCCTCGACGCGGGCTTGCTCCTAAAAGAACTATGGCTCGTTCCGGCGATTCCTCGAAACGCTGTAACTACATTGGCGAATTATTTCCAAGAACTGCATGATCGGGGTATCTCGGGTCTTCCAAGAGGGGTTCAATTGAGTGCCACGCTGTCTGAGTTTGCTCTCAGGCAATTTGATCGCGAGATTTCCTTACTTCCTGACGTGTACTTTCATGCACGATACGTTGACGACATCATTATCATCACAGGCGCACGCGAGAACGCCAATGACTTCACGCGGTCCGTCCGCGACCTGTTGCCCTATGGACTGAAATTCAACAACGAAAAGACTAAGCGGATCGATCTCCCAGCCTTCACCAAGGGCCAAGCAAATGGCTTAGTAGGACAGTTTGACTATCTCGGTTATAGTTTCCTGATGCACCCCGTGGAGAGGTCTTCCACGGATAATCGCTTTCATCGCAAAGTCGGGGTGACAATTGCCGACAAGAAGGTTCGAAGAATAAAGTCGCGCATTTGCCTTGCGGTCTGCCAATATTTGCAGGACAGCGACTCCGTCGCCCTCGAACAGAGACTTCAACTCCTAACCGGAAACCACAATCTGCAAGACTTTTCGACTGGCAGATCAAGAAATGTTGGTCTGTGGTCAAACTATAGGCGCGTCAATTCCTTTGAGGCGCTAGCTCAACTCGATTCTTTCCTCCGGTCAGTCTTGGTTGGAAACAAAAGCCATATCGCGGATCGATTTGCGCTTTCGCGCTCCTATCAAGGCGCGGCGATACCTGCTGCGCTACGGGTTCGTGGATAATTTCAAAACGCGTCCGTTCTACAATTTTCCCATGTACAGACTTTCAGAGCTTCGGCGATGTTGGCAGAATGTCTAAGTCAGTGAGGAAGCGAGGAAACATTCAACGCTCCGACTTCGACAGGGCGTTGCTTACGGACACCGCCCCTACGGACGTTCCAATCGTTTTCTCAAATGACGGCTACCACGTAAACCTGCGACGCAGGCCAGTTTCGGAAGGGCTTCGGCGCGTTCTAATTGCCTTGGTGAAAGAGAACGATCAACGATACACGATACCGTATCGATATCGCATTAGACTTTCCAATACGACCAGCCGCCAGCTAAGCTTGGCGCATCCGGCCGCTCAATATCGTGCGTGCGAGTTTTATCGAGAATACGCGCACTTGATTCCGTACTTTTGTCGTCACGAAGCTGTTTCCTTGCGAAGGCCGACCAAAGTCGGGAGCACGTTCTTCTACGTGAACTCGGGCGCGGAAAGAAAGCAGTATAAGGGCGCCGCCATCGACTTGCTCTTGCATGATCAGACCGTTCGCAACCCTGGCTCGTTCTTTGCCTATAAAGGGTACGACCGCTTCTATAAGTTCTTCAATTCGGAGGAGTTTATAGGCCTCGAAAAGACCTTCGCGATCATGCGGCTTACCGACGTTTCCAAATGCTTTTCGTCAATTTACAGTCACACACTCGCTTGGGCCGTCAAGGACGTTCAGCACGGCAAGGAGTCTACGCAGGCTGCGTCGTTCGCGAACGACTTCGATGCGTTGATGCAATTCTCCAATTACAATGAGACTAACGGCATTCCAGTTGGAGCGGAATTATCCAGGATTTTTGCCGAGATAATACTGCAATCTGCTGATGCGAGCGTACTTCGAAAGTTGGGGCCTGAGCTAGAACACGGCTCTAGCTATGCAATCCGACGATACGTGGACGATATTGTTATCTTTGCGAACAAGCATGACGTGCTTGATGCGGTGCAGCGCGCAGTTTCAGATTCGCTGCTGATGTTCAACCTCCACTTAAATGAGGCCAAAACGTTTACAAAATCGCGCCCTCTTCAAACGCGCAAATCGCAAATCACATCGGGGGCGACTCCTGCGGTTCAAAAATTCCGTGATGCAGTGCAGGAACGTGACTTAAACTACATATCCCGACCTAAACGCGTTCGCGATCCGAAGGCATTGGTGCGAGCCTTGGCCAACGATGTGAGAGTTGCTTGTACCAATGGCGAAGCAGGCTACGAAGACGTAAGCCAATTCATTATCGGCTCGATTGCTAACACCATAGAGTCTCTTATCGCGGGGTACGGTTCCACCCCGACCGAAATTCAGCAAGACAGTGAAAGGTACGCGCGTGCTTTTGAAGCGCTACTGTCGTCTCTTTACTATTTTTTCGTCGTACATGCGACCGTGGGCAGCTCTTATCAGGTCGCAAAGGCTACGGTCCTTTCGATTCGGTTCTTCAGGGACAACCTTCCGAGTGCGGCTGATCATATAAACGAACTCGTTCGGCTTCTCATTCAGGATGTAATCAGCAATCCAAGCTTGCTGAGCGTTGCGATGAGCGAATGCGTACCAATTGAGATGCTAAATATCATCCTAGCATCTACGGAGTTGCCGGAGCATTACCGAACCAATGTATTCCCAATTGGCTGGCGCGTTCTTCGGGAAGATAATGTCGATTACTTCTCAGTAGTGTCTCTTCTGTTCTACTTCGGTCGAGCAGATCGAGATTTCGCCTTGCAGGTCGAACGGAAGCTCGAGAAGCACTTTCTCCCGAAGGCCGCACCAATTAGAAACTCTCATGATGCGCACTTTCTTTTGGACCTCATTGCCTGTCCGTATTTGACCAATAGTTTTCGAAAGCAATGCGCGGAGACGTTATTCAAAGGTCTGAACCTCTCAGCCAATCGACTGTATTCATTGTTATTCTTGAAGGAAGTGGAGAAGTTTTCCTGGTTTGTGAATTGGAAGGAAATCGATCTCCTGAATCACCTGAGAAAGAAGGAGTTGAGCGCCGTTTACTAGAGCGCTAAGATGCAGGCGAGAGGGTTGCCAACAGAGCATCTTAGCGAAGCTAATCACTTCGCTACCACGGGCAAAACCATAGCAGGGAGAGTAATTACTCGCTGCCTTAGGTTCGTTCGGGCGAGCGCAAGCCGCACACACTTCATGCTTGAGGTGATCCTCTCACCCCCATAAAGTTTAGGCATTTCCGCTTTGGACGATCTGCACCAATCCATTTCAGACGCTCTTCATTCGCTAATGAGCAGCGCCGTCCGCGGCATCGGTCGCGCGGTTCGCCCAGTGTATTACGCTACTGGCAGTGGCAGGCCGGATCATCTTGGGTCGTGCATTCTCCTCAATACCGGCTCCAAGCGAATTCTTCTCACTGCCGCACACGTCATTGATGAGAACAAGGTTGCGTCGCTCTACATACCCGTGAACGGCACTCTGCAACGACTTGAAGGAAGTGGAATCATCACAGTTGCCCCTAAGGGAAAGCGCGATGACGATCACTACGACTTCGCTGCCCTTGATCTTCCTCCGAAGCTCGCAAATTCACTCGGAGCTGTTCGATATGTTGAGCCCCACGAGATTCAGATGACAATCGCGAGCCGAAAGCCGCACATGGCGCTCGGCTTTCCAACTTCAAAGAATAGGAAACGCATTGATCATCAGAGTCGCCGCGTTAATCCGCAGCGGTTTAGTCACGGCGGCCCCTTGTGGCTACCGAATATGGGCGAGACGGCCGAATATCTTGAGCCACATCTGCTGCGATTGATATACGAGAAGCAATCTCGTGCTTTTGACGGCAGCATCGTAAATTCTATAGGTCCGAAAGGCCTAAGCGGTGGAGGCCTCTTCTGCCTGGGTCAAATTGACACCACGGGCACCCCGCAAGAAGAAGCAAAGTTGGCTGGCGTTTTGATCGAGAAACGACGAGGCGAAAAATCGATACTTGCGACAGATATTAGCTTAGTTCTGGACATGTTAGAGGCGCCAGTTGGGCCTTAGTGAAGACTTCCCATTTTGTGGATACGTGAATTTGCCCATGAGCCGGTCTAGGAACTGTTTCGCTAAGGATTCCGCCGCCCCCTAGTCTGAAGGGTGCCCCAGCGCTCAGGGCGAAGGGCCGGACCGCTTTTCGCACTTGATCGAAGCCACACTCCAGCGTCTGATTGCGGGTCAGCGAGAGCATCTAATGGGCAACGAACTCGTCGTTCGAAAGTCCAGCCTTCCAGCGGCTCAGAGGGCCTGTCAAGCAGCGCAGTACGTCCGTATGTCAACGGACAGGCAGCAATATTCCATCCAGAACCAAGCAGCGGCGATTGCCGCGTATGCACACGCGCATAATTTGATCATCGTCCGCACATACCGCGACGAAGGCGAAAGCGGACTCAGGATCAAGAACAGGGCCGGCTTGTCTCGTCTCATCGAGGACGTACAAGCAGGAACCGCGGACTTCGGACACATTCTGGTTTACGACGTGAGCCGATGGGGCCGCTTCCAGGACATGGATGAGAGTGCCCATTACGAATTCGTATGCAGGCAGGCGGGCATCAAAGTTGCCTATTGCGCCGAGCAGTTCGACAACGACGGAAGCATGCTGTCGAGCATTCTGAAGAATCTTAAGAGAGTCATGGCGGCCGAGTATAGTCGAGACCTATCAACAAAGGTTCACGCGGGCGCTTGCCGGTTCGCTCGCATGGGTTTTACGCCTGGTGGTCCATCTATCTACGGACTCCATCGTATTTTGGTCGATGAGAATTGGAAGCCGAAGGGCGTCGTACTCAAACGTGGTGAGCGAAAGTATCTAACGACCGATCATGTCCGGTTCGTCCCCGGCGCAGACGAGGAAGTCGCTGTCGTAAAATGGATTTTCAATGAGTTTCTGAAAGTGAAATCCGAACTCGCTATCGCTCGAAGACTCAACAAGGCCCGAATCCCAACTGGAAATGGCGGTCTTTGGGACGGTACAGCCATAGGACGGCTCATCCGAGATGAACGCTATATAGGAAATCTCCTTTACAATCGAAGCTCGCACAAACTCGGTACAAAGTTAGGACCCAATCCTCCTGATGTTTGGATTAGGACGGAGGGCTGCATAGAACCTATCGTTGACAAGGACGTATTTCTTAAAGCCCGGCAGATTATTCTGCAGCGACGAATACACTGGTCAAATGAACAGATGCTGTCGGGGCTCCGTCGAACGCTGGCCAAGAAAGGCCGTCTGGGCCCGAGGATAATCGATGCGGCGCCGGGTATCCCATCTTGGAGTGTGTACCATCGACGCTTCGGCGGCCTTCGGAACGCTTACAAATTGATCGGCTATGCTGGAGAACGCAATTGCGACTATGTGGACTCGCGTCAGACATGGGAGAATCTAAGAGCCAAGCTCGTTTCCGACATCGTGGCTGAAATTGAGAAGATGGGCGGCCGCATCCAAACAAGCCAGATCACCGGGTGCATGCATGTCAAGGGATCAGCAAGCGTTGTTGTTCGGGTGGCACGGTGGTACAAAAAGCAGGGAACCTGTCCTATATGGTCGATTCAACGGCAATCGCTCCATCCTCTACCGCCGGGCTGGATCGCCGCCATCCGACTGGCGGAAGACAATAAGTCGGTTCAAGATTACGTGTTGCTGCCGATAACCGGACGCGAGAGACAACAAACAAGGTTCTCGGAGAAAGTACGAGTTAGGCGGGCGATAGAGCGGTTCGACACCGCCCTCGCCTTGGCTCGTTCGCTCAGCCGCCGCCTAACCAAGTCAAGCCGTGCTTCCCGAGCCATGCCAGCGCCGCCGAGCAAGCCACAGAAAAGAGGCCAGCCAAAAACCAAGAGCGGCCGCGTGCGGCGTTGATTGATCGCAAATACAGGAACGCACCGAGCAACGTCCCGTAGTTCCGTTTGAAATCCCCGTTCAGCCTCGCAATCTTGGACAGTTCCGAAGGTTCAGCGTCGTTCGACATAGGCTGGCTCCATTCACCAGCGCCCTATGAACCACTGTTTTGCCCGACGGAGCAAGAGACGACTTCGCTTAATCAGAACCATTTCCAGAATCGATCTTTTGAACTCAAAAGTGGTTGGCCGCGCTATCCCTTGTTCCGAACGACTGGTGGCGGCTTCAACCGCCCACCACCACAGCGTCGCAAGTAGCCGCAAAAGGCGCCAGGCGTCACTCGTCGGTTTATAAACCGCTATTCGCAAACAGCGTCGATTTTTTCTTGCTTTCGCCGCTCTCTTTGATGCTTCAGTTTCGGTACGTGGTCGTCGGTGCCGCAATCGGTTCAATGGGGAGCTTTTGAAATGAGATTTGTACTCACAACGCTGTCGATAGTCGCCCTCAGCCCAATTGCGGCCCAAGCGGCCGATCTTCCGCCTTTGCGTCCGACGACGGAGGTTGCCGCTCAGGCAGGGAGTTGGACCGGGTTCTATATCGGCGGCAACGTCGGCTATGCTTGGGGCCGCGATGGGGCATCGAACGGGACCGGAACTCTTGTGAACGTGAATGGCGGAACCGCTCCCTATATTTTCAACCCTGCGCTTGGCAATGGCAATGGGTTCACTGCTGGTATCCAGGCCGGTTATAACTGGCAGATCAAGCATGCGGTGGTCGGTGTAGAGGCTGATTGGCAGCATCTCAATTCAAAGGTCGCCTCTGGAGACTCAGCTATTGCGATTCTCCCTGCGATAGGCGCCAATTTCAGCGGAGGCACTTCGGTCAGCACCGACTGGTATGCGTCTTTCCGTGGCCGAGTTGGTTATGCGTTTGGACCGGCCTTGCTCTACGCGACTGGTGGTATTGCGTTGGCTGAAACAAAGGTGAGCGCGAACGTTGCGGGCAGTATCCCCACTAGTCTCTTCCCGCTAACCTATGGGCCACTTGGCTTTATGAATGCTTCCGAGCGCACCTTACTAGTTGGATACGCCGTAGGCGGCGGTCTTGAATACTCTCTGGGAGCTGGATGGTCCATAAAGGGCGAATATCTGCACATGGGTTTCGGCACCAATGGCTACAACCTTTCGGGCTCCCTCCAATCACCGACCGGGTTTACCGGCGTGATCACGACGCACGTGGATATCAAGCCCAGCTTTGATATTGCCCGGGTCGGAGTGAACTATCGTTTTTGAACAATGATCTGAGGCGTTCGGCTATTATCTCTTAGGAGCGCGTAAGGACAGTGTTCTCTGCGCCGAACAAATTACACTGTTACTGTCTCTGCTCCGATGGACAACCGGTGACGGGGTGTTGAACCCCGTCACCGTGCCGCCGCGCTCACATCGGGATGCTGCGAGCGCTAGACCGCCGCTGACTAAGGTCCGAATCAGTGGCGGTCATCCTTGAGAGATTCGGCGACTTTCTCAAGAGCACGCATTACGTCACGCGCGGCACCATCACTCAGTATTTTGAGCGTATTGGAGTCTGTCTCCAAAGATCGGGCTTCGTCGGCATCGACCAAACTACAGAATGCGGGCTTGCAAGCCCCGCTCCTTACCAAGCTGATTTCGTGCAGGGTGGCGCTCTTCACCATTTTGACGCGGATGCCATCAACTTCGACAAAGTCCCCTCGCATAGTCACTCCGACGGATAACGCGGTGCGTTCGCCACTCTTCACCGTGTCGTATGCTTTCCGCCGCGCCGGATCATTTCCAATCACAAGGCGCATTGCCAGGCCATGATCATCGCAGTGGAGCTGTAGACCGCTCAACGTTGTTGCAATTACCTCGCCTTCGTCGTGGTCAAACAGAAGGCGCTTAGGCTCACCCCACATCGGATTCCTAATCGCGTGGGGCAGGAAGTAGAAATACTTATCGCCCTGCTCGATTAGGGAGCGCCACCGTAGCGCATAGCCCTGCAAATGCTGCCGGGCCTCATCGCCCGGTGCGCTGATAGCGACCGACTTACCGTCAACAGCCGAAACAAACCCGCCGCCACCGTACTCCAGATCAAATGGACCGCCCGCCGCAATCTCGTAGTCCCGCTTGATCATCGCTCGAACTCCTTCGGCAGAGAACGAAGATAACCCGCGCCTACGCACTCACGGAGAAACGCAGCCAGATCGCTACTCGGATCATCAGGCAAGCCGAGGAAATCGGGCTCGATTTCGAAAATGCTATGCAGTTGAAGCCCTTGGCTCAGCATCGCACGCTTGATTGAAAAGATGTCGTTCCAGGCCGCGTGAACATCGCAGATTAATGGAGCGAGCTTCTTCATTCCTCGCTGGTAATGGGGTCGCATTTCATCGCTGATGGCTCGCGACGCCGCTTTGCGTTCCGCTTGAACACGCGCAAGCTGTGCTTTCTCAGCGTCTTCCAGAGCATGCAACTCTCTCAGAGCTTTCTTTAGCTCAGCGTCGAAATCCGGCAGTGCTTCTCCCCGCACAACCCGCTCAGCGTCGGCCGCGCGCTCCTCCGCGGTCGGCCCTGATCGGACACGGTCGTTAAGTTGACGCGCACGCCGTTCGGCTTCCTGCTTACGGCGCGTCATTTCCTCTGCACGCGCCATTTCTTCACGTAGCTGAGGGCTGTATTCGAGAACGTTGGGTACTTTGGTCACCGTTGTTAGTTCCTTTTGCGGTCATAGAGAAGCCGCTGCGACCGCTGCGCACGGTCACATCGATTTGCCTTAATGCTTGATACGATCGAGCCACCACACCACCACCATCCGCCTTATAGATATAAGGCGGTGGTGGGGTGTCGGGGTGGATTAGGAATCACCACTCCCCACCCCACCCTGTGGGTGGTGGGGCTCTGGTGCGACTTCGAACATGGGCCGCTGCCGTCCCTTGTCCGACTTCCGTTCGACCACGACGAAATGCCCGGCCTTCACTAGGGCCTTCATCAATCGTCCAATCTTGCGCTTGTCCCCCTTCGGGTCCAGTCCAAGAACCTCGCCGAAGACTCTCCCGGCCCAATCCTTCGCCTGGTGATTGTCTCCATGGGCAGCCAAGCCTATAAGCCGCTTGATATCATCCAATTGCTCTTTGGTGACCTCATCAGCCGTGGCCGCTTCGGACGGCCATTGCCATTTCTCCACGACGCCAACGCTGTCGCCTGCCGACCATTTCGTGCCGTTCCCAAGATCAACTGAAACGATCCGGTACCAGTCTGCCCGCCCCGACCGCTTCGACATGTTTGATTTAACGTTTGTCACCCGGAAGTAGGAGAACCGATCCTTAGGGTCGATGCCCGCCTTTTCGGCCTCCTTCTCGCTCATGGTGTTGATCGCCCGCACCGCACGCGCCTTATCCTTCAGCGCTCCAGCACCGCGACCGGAATCTGCCGTTACCTCGCTTTTTCCGTCCCCGGACGCTTTATTGATGTGATGGACTAGTTCAACCGAAGCATTCGCTTCGTTCGCGATACGAGCGAATTGATTCGCCACTTGCTGAATCTTATTGTTGTCGTTTTCCTCGACTTCATGAGTTGACACGAACGGATCAATGATCAGGACATCAATCCGTTTGTCCTTCATTTCAGCGATCAGCGATTTCACAACCGGCTCAACAATCCTCGTGTCCCTTCCTTGCTGAGTCATCACCACAAGCGGTTGGTCACGTCCCGAATCCATGAATAGGTTTTCATTCAGAATGCGTGGATCAATACCGTGGTGCAACGCGGCGGCTGTTACGCGCCGCTGCATCTCGTCGTAAGGGTCTTCGAGATTGAGGTACCAAGCTCTGAGCGGCGGACTTGCACAGATCATTCCCAACAAATCGGTCACTTCCAGGGACGATTTACCTCCTCCTCCACCCCCGAACGTTGCTGAAACGTATCGCCGAATGAAATGACCCCCGTATAGGTTATCACGGCGAGGCAGCGTCGCAGGGTCTTGATAAACAAAGGGCGACGCGGTTACGCCGTTTGAGCCTTCTCGCTTTTCTCGCCTTCTCCTAGCATTGTCTACAAACGCCTTTGCAGCGCGTGCGTTTTCTTCGCGCTCGGCCTCTCTCGGCAGAATGAATTTGTTCCAGCATCGCTCCGCATCGGCAACCAGCTCCGCCTCGCTGCGATATCGGTGTTTCCAAGCGCCACCGTGGCTGAGACATAGTGAAATCGTCTGGTCGAGAGTGAGTCCTTCAAAGGCGCAATGTTCGAACACGCTGGCTGCGTGTTCCGACCTGTCAGACCCTCCATCCGACACCACAGAAGCACGCAGAATATCGCTCGCGCGATCCCAAAGCGGGCCACTATCGACTTGACCGGAGAAGCGCTCGTCAAATATTGCCTCGGCCTGCGGCGCTCTTACGAAATCCGACAGGCTTTCTGATAGTTGAGAACCGCTGTAAACGCGACCTTGGAACGGTTCTTTCAGACGTACTGCGAATGGTTCAGCGCTGCGCCCTCGCGCGAGCTTCGTCTTAGTCGGCCAGTTCAGTGTGCCGGGGATACGCCAGACATGAGATATGTCAGCCGTCCCATGATCAGAGCCACTAGCCTTCTTCAGCGCGATAGCGAGCGGCTTAGCCTCTTCGGGCGATAGCGGCTCATCAAAAAGGATGACCTGTTGAGAATTGCCTGGTGAAGTCTCGACCACATAGCTCGGCTCAATCGGCATTTCGCCGATCTTGTTTGTGTCAGCGTCCATATCCGCAACCAAGCCAAGCACCGCGACCACGTCTGCTTCGCTACCCTTCTTTCCGCGTGGCAGACCACGGCGCATCACGCAAAGCGGCATGTAAACGTTGGCGCCCGGAGTTTCGGAGTGCGCCGCAATCGCTTCGATAGTGTCATTCACGTTCCCGATGTTGTGGTGTGTGACAACACCTGGTTGCTCTTCGTGGAAGGCAGAGACGACTAACTTTCCGTCTACCCCGCTGGCCATCTTATGAATCAACTTTACATAGGCGGCCGCAGCTCCGTCTTGAGCCGTGGTTTGGTTTGCGGAAGGCGATCTTTTGTTTTGGTTCATGGCCGCATGTCGCATCGCTTGGTTGTCTACGTCGCTCGAAATGGTTCTGAGCATCGCTCTACGAGCGCTTCATAAGTGCGGAAGCGGCAACTTGTTGGCTAATTCTGAATTGTCTGGCTTTCTGCGTTAGCTTGAAGGAAACTTTCGAAGCCAGCGAGGAACAATGAAGATTGAGGTCCCCGACGCTTTGCACTCCACCGTTAGCACAATGTTGATTGAAGCTATGGCTGGATGGCGCAATGATTCTAGGGCGGATGTTCGCCGCGTCTACCGGCTGTTGCAACGCGCTCTTATGAGTCGGCTCAAGCGATGGAAGGCCGACCAAGTTACTGTGATCGTCGGCATTCAAAGAGACTATCTCAATGAGCGCAATTCCGAAGTCATCCGCAGATTAGATTACTTGACGAGTAAACCATTCCGCGAGGTCGCCAAAGAACTCGCTGCGGGCAACAATTGGCGTATTGAACACGTCAAAAAGCCAAGAAGGGTCGAGCGAATAGCGATCTATCTAGGCAACGGGAGCCAACTTCTGGATGCCAATGCAGACCGCCCACTGTCGCGAACGAAGGCGTTCAACGTACTGGCGAGCCAATGGGGTCTTGGGACGTACAACGTTAAGCACATCAACTATCAAAGGCATATATCATGCAACATCAACCGCCCCGGTGAAGCGAAAGCTGCTAACAACCGAAGGAGAACAAGTGCCGCCGATTAGGATGCTAGCTTTAGCAGACAGCGCTACTCGTCTCGTTGGCAACGCCAGCATTTCGTTTTATCCGACTGTCTTCAGCCTTGTTGCCCCGGTCACACTCCTGTCACAGCACCGGCTGCGCAGCAGCCAGTTGCACGGAGGCGCCGTTTCCAGTATCATTGATTTTGCAGCGATTTTTCGTGTTGCTGGATAGAGCGTTGCCCTCCGAAGGCAAAGGTCACACGTTCGAATCGTGTCGGGTGCGCCACTTCGGTACAAAACCGGGCCCTCCAAAAATTTCCCAATTCTGCGTCGGGCGACGTCGGTCGCACCGCTGCTCGTTATTCGTCACCGCTTAGGCCTGGAGCAGGCACAGAGACCTCTCCGGCTGGCCTCGGCGCAGCAAAGAACCGCATGGGATCTCCGGCAGGAATGCTGCGTGGGGGGCCGCAGCATGATCGCTGCCGCGGCGGAGCCGTCGTGCCCATCTTTATCAGTCGCGCGGCGCCGGTTAGATTGAGCCTCGTCAGAGACGCCTGGACGTGTCCGTGAATATGGAGATGACCCATGAAGCTCGCGCATGACGGCATCCAGCTCTCCTTCGACACCGCCGGTGCGGGACCGCTTCAATTCCTGTTCGTCCATGGCCTTGGTGGGGATCGCACGCATTTCGCGCCGCAGATGGAGTATTTCGCCCGTCAAGGTCGGGCGTTGAATGCCGAGCTGCGGGGGCATGGCGAGAGCGACAAGCCCCAACAGGCGTATTCGATCGAAGGCTTCGCCGACGATCTCGTCTTTCTCTGCAACAGCCAGCAGATCACAAAGCCGGTCATCGTGGGGCAGAGCATGGGTGGCAACATGGCGCTCGAAATCGCCGCCCGCTATCCGGACTTTCCTGCAGGCCTGGTGCTGCTCGATTCAGGGGTGCTCTTCCCTGCTTCGGCAGGGGCGCTGTTCGCCGAATATCTGGAGGGTTTAAAGGGCGCGAATTTTACGGACGAGGTGCGGAAAATTGTAGCGGACTCCTGTCTGCCAACCGACCGATGCCGCCCGCATGTCGAACAGACCTTTCTGGCGACGCCACAGCACGTGCTGGTGTCCACGTTTACAAGTCTGTTTCCATGGGATGTGCATCGGGCGCGTGAGTGCGCCGAGGCGTGCCGGGTCCCGGTGCTCTACATCGAAGCGGCCCACCGGCTCGCGGATCTCGATCGTTTCGCGGTGCTTTGCCCGCAACTGGTCACGGCTAAGGCCGTCGGCTCCGGGCATTTCCTGTCGCTGGAAGTGCCGGAGCAGATCAACCCGATGATCGACCGGTTCATCTCGCTCTACGTGAGGGGCGGCCAGTAAGCTTCATCGTGGCCGGGCAGTGAATGGCAATTGGCGGCCTGACGTGCGTGCGGACATGTTCGCGTGTCGCCGAGTGCCATATCATGGTGCCACGGAAGCATTGGGGCCTATCTTCAACGTCCGTGGCACGCCAGTCCTCTCGCCGTATTCACACCGGCATCTATGTCAGCATCGAGATGATCGTCTGGATCTGGTCGGTGGCAACCGTCACCAGTCCGTCATATGACGTGTGGCCATGCGCGGCGGCGTTCAGGATGCATTCGGCGACAGCCGCTTTCAAGCCGAATACCGATTGATGGGCCGGCACGCTCGCCATCACGGTCTCGAGGGCCTGGCGCATCGTCTGAACGAGTTCGGAGCTGTATTGCATGGTCTGTCCTCCGCACACTCATATGGCGCTGCACGCGTGGACCTGCCACTCACAAGCCTGAGACTGTGCTTTGAACCAATCGAAACTCAAAACCTCAATTCAAACGCCAGATCGCCGCATTGAGCGTGCCGGCGAAGGCGACCCACGCCGCGTAGGGCACGAACAACGCGGCGGCCAGCTTGTCGCGTGACGTCTCGAGAAGGATGTAGGCCACGATCGTCATGAAGAGCCCGACGAGGATGACGAGCGCGGCTCCGATCTGGTGCATCGTGAACATCACGGGCGACCAGGCGAAATTGAGCGCGAGCTGCGCAAACCAGACCCACATCGCCTTGCCGGATGGGTCGCGACGGAAGGTCCGCCAGCCCGCAACGGCGATCATGATGTAGAGGATGGTCCAGGCCACCGGAAACGCCCAGTTCGGCGGCACGAAGCCCGGCTTGGCGAGGCTCGCATACCACGCCCCGGGAAGATTGGTCGCGCCGATCAGCCAGCCGATGCCGACCACGCCCACGACGAAGACCAGCAACTGAACCATCCATCACCTCGCGCATCTCGTTGCACAATTGTATCATCATTCCATGAGCGATTCCGGCACGGTCACGGGCGACGCCGCGCCCGTGCGCAAGATCATCCATATCGACATGGATGCCTTCTATGCGTCCGTGGAACAGCGCGACAATCCGGAGCTGCGCGGCAAGCCGGTCGCGGTCGGCGGCTCGGCGGAACGCGGCGTCGTCGCAGCCGCCAGCTACGAGGCCCGCAAGTTTGGTGTTCGCTCGGCGATGCCGTCGGTCACGGCGAAGCGGCAGTGTCCCGAGCTGATCTTCGTCAAGCCGCGCTTCGAGGTCTACAAGGCGATCTCCAGGCAAATCCGCGAGATCTTCGCCGAGCACACGCCCGTCATCGAGCCGCTGTCGCTGGACGAAGCCTATCTCGACGTGACGGAGAACCTGCAAGGCATCCCGCTGGCGCGGGACGTCGCATTGCGGATCCGGGAGAAGATCGAGGCCGAGACCGGCCTCAACGCCTCGGCCGGCATCTCCTACAACAAGTTTCTGGCAAAGCTCGCCTCCGATCACCGCAAGCCCAACGGCCAGTTCGTGATCTCGCCGGAGATGGGGCCGGCATTCGTCGAGACGCTGCCGGTCGGCAAGTTTCACGGCATCGGCCCGGCGACGGCTGCGAAGATGAATGCGCTCGGCCTGTTCACCGGCCTCGACATCCGCAACCAGACGCTGGAGTTCATGAACGCGAATTTCGGCAAGTCGGGTGCGTATTATTACTGGATCTCGCGCGGCGTCGACGAGCGGCCGGTCCGGGCCAACCGGATCCGCAAGTCGATCGGTGCGGAGACCACCTTCTCGACGGACCTCGACGCCTTCGACGCGCTGGCGGCCGAGCTCAGGCCTCTCGTCGACAAGGTCTGGCGCCATTGCGAGACCACCGGCAACCGCGGCCGCACCGTCACGCTGAAGATCAAGTTCGCCGATTTCGAGATCATCACGCGGAGCAGGTCCGTCACCTCCGCGGTCGCAGGCCGGGACGAGCTGGAGCGGCTGGCCTGCGGCCTGCTCGAAATCGAGATGCCGCTGCCCAAGCGCGTCAGGCTGCTGGGCGTATCGCTGTCCTCCCTTCAGGATGGGGACGATGCGGAGCCGCAGCTGACACTGGGCATTTGAACCGGCCCCTGCCGGCCCCGGCAAACGCGACATCTTTGTCCGCGACGCGGGCTGCCGACCTGTCGTAGAGACAGCGGATATCTTTTCTTTTGCCATTGATGCTGGAATGCTTGCCTTATTGATACGCTTGGGATTGCGCTTCGAAGACCGGATCGAGGAGCGGCGGTTCGTCGACCAATATGTCCGGGGCAGCCTCGGGTGGACGCAGATCGCGATGCTGCTCGGCGCCGCCACCTATGCCGGCTACACGCTGTGGGATTGGGTGCTCTACCCCGAAGTGGTCCCGACCACGCTTGCGATCCGCGGCGGCACCGCCCTGTTCATCCTGCTGCCGCTGACCGCGCTGCTGTCGCGGCGGTGGATGAAGCCGTGGGCGGAGACCATCTTCCTCGTCTATTGCGTCATTCCCGGCTGCATCCTGCCCAGCATCTACCTGGTGCTGCCGTCGGGCTTCACCTTCGCTGCGCCCGGCATGATGATGATCATCCTGTTCGTCTCGACCATGCTGCCGTTGCGGATCGGCTCGCTGGCGATCTTCTGCCTGCTGTCCTGGGTGGCGCTGATCGTCGCCGAGACGTTCGCGCCGGCGCTGCCGATGGGCCTGCGCTTCATCAACCACTCCCTGGTCGGAAACGCCTACGCACTGTCCCTCTATGCGGTGGCTGCGCGCGAGTACCGGGCGCGAAAGCAGTTCCGGACATCCGAGGCGCTGCAACGGGAAAAGGAGCGCTCGGAGAAATCGCTGCGCGATCTGCGTGCGACCCAGGAGCACCTCGTGCAGGCCGAAAAGCTCGCCTCGCTCGGGCAATTGGTGGCGGGCGTCGCTCACGAGGTCAGCACCCCGCTCGGGCTCGCACTGACGACCTCGACGACGATGCAGGCCGACCTGCAGGCCATGGCGGACGCATTGAATGGAGCGTCTGTGCGGCGGTCCGATCTCACCAGGGGAATTGACCGGCTGAGACTGGGGCTCGACCTGACCTTCGACAATCTGCACCGCGCATCCGAGATGGTGCACAGCTTCCGGCAGGTCGCAGTCAACCAGGCCGACGAGGACCGGCGCACGTTCGAGCTCAGGGATTGGCTGTCGGAGCTGATGTCCAAATTGGGACCGCTGCTGTCGCACCATGCCCTGGCGGTCGACGTCGCGTGTCCGCCGGGAATCAGGCTCAACAGCTATCCGGGTGCACTCGCGCAGGTGATCAGCAACCTCGCGCTCAACACCGCCGGGCACGCCTACCCGGACAAGCAAGGCGGCCGGTTTGCGATCGCGGTCAGCCAGCCAGAACCGAAATCGGTTCGCCTCCTCTGCACCGATGACGGCATCGGCATCCCCGACGAGTTGCAGGCGCACATCTTCGATCCGTTCGTCACGACTGGCCGCGAACGCGGCAACGCCGGCCTTGGTCTGCACATCGCGTTCAATCTGGTCGCGTCATCGCTCAACGGCCGCCTGCGGCTCGAAAGCAAGACGGGGCCGGGAACTCGGATCGCCATCGAGATCCCGGTCGAAGCGTGACAGTGACGGGCCGTTCAAGCCCGCCACCGGCAGTCCTAGCGGACCGCTCAATGCTTCATATGCTCGAACACCACGATCACGCCGGTCGGCTCGGGCTCGTGCGCCATCAGGCGCGTCAAATCCGCATCGCTCCAGTCGGCGAGACTGACGACCTCGCCGCTCTGGCGATCCACGCCCGGCGACGGAGTTGGCTCGAGGACCTTCAGTCCCATCTCGTCGACGAAGAAGGTGTGCTCGCCGAACATGCTGTGGAGCTGGGGCATCGCCGGATGCTCGTCGGGCAGCACCTGGGCGCCGAGCTGGTTGACGGTCTGCTTGACCTGTTCGGATGTAAGCTTCATGCGCTGCTCCGTTGCTGTCGTATCGGGTTTCATTGAGATGAGCCGGAGCGAGCGTTCCCTGCGCCCGTGTTCGCCTGGCTCAACTCCCGAACGGGTGCTGCGCACAAATGTTCCTGTGAAATGTTTTTCGTGATCGCGCGTTGCATCTGCCGCGCTCGCGGCACGAGATCGCCACACGAAGTGCACGATCTCGCGCCGTAGGACGCTATTCGGCGGCTTCGACGATCCGGATGTCGCGGTCGGCGCCGTCGCCGAGCAGATCGTGCGCGGCTTTGTAGGCCGGGCTCTCATAGGCCGCCCTGGCGCTCGCGACGCTGTCGAACTCGATGAGGACGACGCGTTCCATCTGGCCATGCTCGAAAGCAGCCGCCGGCATGCCGCGCGCGAGCACGCGGCCGCCAGCCGCTTCGATGGCCGGACGTGACAGTTTTGCGTAGGCCGCCATGGCGTCGGGATTCTTGATCGCGCGGTAGGTGGCAACCCAATAGGCTTTGGCCATTGTTGTTCTCCTGGTTTTTCGTGGCTTAGTGTTCGCTGCGGTTCTCGCCGACCGACAGCGCGCAGATCCTTGACAGATAGGTGTAGGGCAGACCGGTCTCCTCCGCCCAGGCGTTGAATTGCGCCTGCACTTTCGCGAGGTCGCCCTTGGACTTCACCTCTTCGGCGATATCGAGGCCGGCATCGCGCAGGCAGGCAACGACATCCCTGGAGGTGACGAAACCGTCCCAGCCGACGAAGCGCAGCAGCATCTGGCCGGTATTGCCTCCCAAGCGGCTGCCGCGCTTGGTGAGGAGGTCGAGCAGGCCGACCTCGTTGGCGGCCGGCCATTGCGCCAGAAATTTGCCGAAGCTGCCGTGCTCTTTGGCTATCTCCTGAATGAAGGCGGCATTGTCGCGCACCGACATGATCTTGGCGCCGTTGCGCACGATGCGGGCGTCCCGCAGCAGGCCTTCCCAATAGTCCTCGGGCTGGAAAGTCAGCTTGGCCGGCTGGAAACGCAGGAAGGCCGCTTCGAAGCCGTCCCATTTCGAATCGATCACGCTCCAGGCAAAGCCCGCGCAAAACACCCGCTTCGTCATCTCGGCGAGGATGCGGTCGTCGCCGAGCTTCGCCAGACGCTTCAGGTCGGGCTTGTCGGGCATCAGCTTTTCCAGCGCCTTGGGCCCGCCCTTGCGCTTCTCGGCACGGGCACGAATGGTCTTGAAGGAGGTCATGTGGACACGGCTGTTGAGGAGCGGTCACGACAGCAGAATTCGGCGATCCGGTCCAGCCTTCGCGGTTGCCGGGCCCCTCTTGCGCTCCACGACGCGCCGCAGCATGCTGCCGCTCGTTGGATTGACGCGACGGGGCAGCCGGGCTGGTCTGCTTCTTGCTTTATGTCGTTTGGAATTCCCTGACATTTTTTGATCTCTCGCCAACGGATTTCCAATGCGCTGCCTGGTCGTCGCCGACCTGCACTATTCATTGCCGCAGCTCGACTGGCTGGTCAGCGCGGCACCGCAATTCGACCTCCTGATCTTCGCCGGCGATGCCCTCGACATCGGCTCGATGGTCGATTTTCGCGCGCAGATCGTGGTGGTGAAAAAATACCTCGCGCTGCTGGCTGCAAAGACCCGCGTGATCCTCTGCTCGGGTAATCACGACCTCGACGAGCGCAATGCCGAGGGCGAGAAGATCTCGCGCTGGATCTCGGAGGTGCGCGACCTCGGCATCGCCTGCGACGGCGACAGCGTGACCATCGGCGACACCCTGTTCACGGTCTGCCCGTGGTGGGACGGACCGCTGGTGAAGCAGCGCCTCGTCGAGCAGTTGCGCGAGGCCGCAGCCATCCGGCCGCCACGCTGGATCTGGGCCCACCATGCGCCGCCGGCGGAATCACCGACGAGCTGGGGCGGCAAGCGCTTCTTCGGCGATGTCGAGCTGGTGCAGTGGATCATGCAGTACCAGCCGTCGATGGTGATCTCGGGCCATGTGCATCAATCGCCCTTCATCGCCAATGGATCGTGGTTCGACCGGCTGGGCCAGAGCTGGGTCTTCAACACCGGCCTGCAACCCGGCCGTCCCCCGACCTACATCGTGCTGGATCTCGATGCGGACAAGGCGTTCTGGCTGGCGGCAGGCGAAGCGCAGTGGATCGACCTTGCTGCGCCGCTGAAGCGGCCCGCCGCTCCGATCGAGACGCCGCCCGACTGGCTCACATCCTTGGATCAGATTGCCGATCCGAGCCTGGCGAGACCTCAAGTGGCGGCAGGTTGATCATGCTCTGAAGCACCTCGCCGACCATGGCCAGATGCGTGCCATGTCCGGCATATTGCCGCTTGAGGTCGGCAAGATAAGTGTTGGCGACGTTGAGCCGCTGCGCCAGCATTTTGGCAATCAGCAGCGCGATGCCCGGCTCGCGCTTGAGGAACGAGGCGGCGTCCTCGAACTCGTAGATGACGGCATCGGAGCAGGCCCGCACCGTCGCGGTATGCGGCTGGCCCAGCAGCACGGACATCTCGCCGAGGATCGCGCCGGGCTCGGTGACGGTGGCGACCACCATCTCGCCCTTGAGCACCTCGAGCTTGCCCTGCATCAGCACGTAGAGATGGCCGCTGGTGCCGCCCTCGGTGACGATGAGCGTGCCGGCTGCGACCTGCCGTTCCGTTCCGCCGGTGCAATAATCCAGGACTGCGCGCATCTTGCGAAAGCTCCAATCGCCGGGGATACCAGCGTAGAACTAGAGCACGATCCGTGCCAGGCGGCAAATCAACACCGCTACGGCTGGCGCGAGAGGCGCTTGGCGAGATGAACCGACTGCCAGTCGCCGAATCCGGTATCGCTGTATCCGGCTTTCCTCGCCAGGCCACGCATCTCCGCATTGGTCCGCGCCGTCTCGCCGGCGATCATCTCGTGGCCGAGATCGATCGCCCGCGTCTCCATCGCGTTCAGCATCTGCAAGCCGAAGCCCATGCGCTGGAAGGCATCGGCGACCGAGATGGCGAACTCGCCGTGCCGCGCGGCGGCATCGTAGGCATAGTGCGTCTCGCCGATAATCGTTCGCCGCCCCGCCTGCCTGAACTCGGCGAACAACGTGAAATGATCGGGACGATCGGTCTTCGCCAGGCATTGGGCCGCAACGACGGCGAGATCGGCACGCGCGCCCATGAAACGCTTGTTGCGCGATGTCGGCGACAAATCGCTGAAATAGACCGACAGGCTCTCCACATCGGATGCGCTGGCGGTCCTGATGCAGACCACACCGTCCGCTTCGGCCAGTTCAACCGGCCGGATGACGGCCTCCAGAAACAGCTGTGACATGCGTGACGCTCTCGGCAGGTTGCGGAGACCGCACACCTAACCGAGACCGCGCACTGCCGGCTTGGACATCGCTGCCAATCATGCGGCCGGAAACGAACAGATCGCTTCCCTGTGCCGTGCGTCACACACGGGAGAGCGACGGCACCTCGTCCGGCAGGATGGCCTGCAGGCCACCGAAGCGGCGCTCGCGATTGTGGAAGGCGGAAAGCGCCTCGGCGAGATCGCCGCCATCGAATTCGGGCCACATCCGCTCGGTGAAGTGCAGCTCGGCGTAAGCGCCTTCCCAGAGCAGGAAGTCGGACAGGCGCTTCTCGCCCGAGGTGCGGATGATGAGGTCGACATCGCGCAAGCCCGGTTCGCCCGTGACGAGCTGCGAGAACGCCTCGCGGGTCAGGCTGGTCAACGCCGCCGCCTTCGCCGCCGCGTTGAGGATGGCGTCGCGCGCGGAATAGTCGACGGCGATGCGCACATGCAGCGTGTTGCCCTGCGCGGTCGCCTCTTCGGCGCGCGCGATCGCGTTGGCGATACCGTCAGGCAGGCGGTCGCGGCGGCCGATCACGGACAGGCGCACGCCGTTCCTGACGAGGCTCTGCACCTCGTTGGCGAGATAGAAGCGCAGCAGGGTCATCAGCGCGGCGACCTCGGCCTTGGGCCTGCGCCAATTGTCGGTGGAGAAGGCATAGAGCGTCAGCGTGCCGATGCCCTGCTTCGGCGCGGCCTCGACGATGCGGCGGATGGTTTCGACCCCGGCTTCGTGGCCGCGCACGCGCGACAGGCCGCGCCGCGTGGCCCATCTGCCGTTGCCGTCCATGATGATGCCGACATGAAGCTTCTCGTTGCGGGACGTGATGTCACTTTGCATTGCAAAGTCTCCGGTCAAAAAAGGGGAGGATCAGGTCGAGACGATGCCGAGGCGGCCGAGCGGCGGCGCCTCGCGGCCGGCGGCCTTGGCGGCGTCGCGCACCAGCCGTTCGAGCACGGCGAGATAATCGAGGAAGCGGCGCCGGCCGGCCTTGGTCAGGCGGCAGGTGGTGTGCGGGCGATTGCCCTCGTAGCCCTTGGTGACCTCGACAAGGCCGGCCTCCTGGAGCACGGCGAGGTGCCGGCTGAGGTTGCCGTCGGTGAGGCCGCAGAGCTGCTTGAGGTCGGCGAACGCCAGCCCCTTGGGATGGGCCATCAGCGAGGTCAGGAGCCCAAGCCTCGCCTTCTCGTGGATCACGCGGTCGAGCCCTTCATAGGAGAAGGGTGCGCTCTCAGTCTTCGACATCGTTGTCTCCGGACGCGAAAAACAGAATGCCCGCCATCACCGACTGCCCGATCACGAAAGGCAGCCCCATGGTCCATGGCGACAGCGTATGGGTGCGGCTCGCGAGCACGACGACCGCGAAGCCGGACACGAAGTACCAGGCTCCGGCGAGCGCGACGGTGCGCGGCAGCGAACGGACCGAGGCGAAGATGCCGAGCGACACCAGAATCTGCCAGAGCCCTGGCAACAGCCACAGCGTCTCGCTCGCGAACTTCCACATCACCACCGCAAGCAGCACGCCGGCAACGCCCGCGGGCAGGAATTGCTCGACGGCCTGGTGGATCATGGCGTCGGCGAGGCCGGAATGATGACGACGCGAGCGCGCGCGCATCTCGATCCCGATCATCAGGCCGGACAACACGGCGGCGACGAGCCAGCCGAAGAAGAAGCCGACCGGCTCGCTGGTGGGATCGCCGAGCAGCCAGAATTGCAGGCTCGCGGTGAGCAGCGCGACGGCGCCGGTCGCCGCCATCGTGGCCGGGCCATAACCACGAAACGCGGTGCCGGCCGCGATCTGGCTGCGGATCGCCACGATGTCAGCCAGTGCCTTGTCGAGATCGCGCATCGGCAACGCCAAAACCTCGCTCCGCCACGTTTTTCGGCGGTCGCCCGCCCCGTCACTTTGTATCGCAAAGTATATAGGATCGCAAAGTAATGGCAAGCCGGAAAGTCGCGACAGGGAGCTCCGGCCCGACCGGACAACTGTCGGTTGCGCCGCACCTTGTCCCCCGGATAAGATGGATCGCGTATTCCGGGGGGAAGAAAGTATGTGGCTTAAGTCATTGGTCGTTGCGTCTCTGTTGCAGGTGGGCGTCGTCGGCATCGCGCATGCGAAAGGACCGTTCGGCAGCGTCAATGTCGGCAACTGGATCGGCGGCGCCTTCAGCAATGACGAGACGGGCACTTTCTCCCATTGCGCCGCGACGACGCCTTATGCGAACGGCGTCATCCTCGTCGTGAGCCAGAGTGCCGCCGGCACCTGGTCCCTCGCCTTTGCGAGTCCCAGCTACCGCTTCAACAAGGGCGAGAACGCCGCGATCGACGTGACCTTCGACGGGCAGGAGCAGGCGAGGCTCTACGCCACGGCGTATCAATCCAACATGCTCACGGCCGTCATGCCGGTGAATGTCGTGCGTACGTTCCAGAAGGCGAGCCTGATGGTGGCGACGGCCGGCCGCGCCGTTCTGAATTTCGACCTGACCTCGACCGGGCCTGTCATCGCAGCATTGGCCAATTGCGTGACCAAGGTGAAAGCCGACGGGCTCGACAAGGCCGGCGATTTCACAAAAGGCGCGGCCAAGCCGGCAGCGGCAGCGGAGAAGCAGGCGTCTCCGCCGGCCGGCGGCAAAGCTGCCCGGGCCAAGAGCGGCACCGGCTTCGTGGTGAGCGCCAACGGGCACATCGTCACCAACAACCATGTCATCGACGGATGCGTCGGCGACATCAAGGGCAACCTCACCGGCGAGGCTGCGATGGTGCTGCGCATCGTCTCGAGCGATGCCAACAACGATCTCGCTCTCCTGCAGGCGCCGTCGACGACGACGTTCAAGGACTTTGCGCGGATCCGTGACCGTTCGATCCGCTCCGGCGATTCGATCGTCGCGATCGGCTTTCCGTTCCACGGATTGCTCACCTCGGATTTCACCGTGACGACCGGCATCGTCAGCTCACTCAGCGGCATACGCAATGATTCGCGCTTCCTGCAAATCAGCGCGCCCGTGCAGCCCGGCAATAGTGGCGGGCCGCTGTTCGATACTACCGGTCAGGTCGTGGGCGTGGTCACCGGGAAGATCCCGGCATTGCGCATCGCCGCCGCGACCGGCAACATCCCCGAGAACATCAACTTTGCCATCAAGACGGGCGCGCTGCGCGACTTCCTCGACAATTCCGTGGTGCCCTATCAGACCGCCGAGCCGAAGGCCGAGCTCAAGACCACCGATATCGCCGGCAACGCGCGGCCGTACACGATGCTGATCTCGTGCAACGCGGCGGAGCAGGATGCGAAAAAGTAGGGGAGCGTTGCAGCTCGCCCCGTCATCCTGAGGTGCGAATGGCGCGATGCAGAAGCATCGCGCCGGGAGCCTCGAAGGATGAACGGCCCGGATGCAACCGCTTGGAAGGAGCCGGGCCGCCGCCCTTCGAGGGCCGCTGAAGAAGCGGCCACCTCAGGGTGACGGCGACGGTTCAGGGCTCGCGGAAGCGGCGCCTCCGCAGCCCCCTCACCCGTGGCAGCACGCCGCCTCCGCCTGCGGCTCGTACTGGTCGCGCAGGCGGACCCAGTCCATCGGATAGGGCAGGCGCTCCTCGTGACGGCCGAGCGGGGTCAGGTCCAGATATTGATAAGCGGCGTTCATCATGTCGAGGCCGCGGGCAAAGCAGGAATAGGTGTGGAAGATCTCGCCGGCCTCGTTGCGATAGAACACGCTGATGCCGGGCAGCTCGGGCCCATAGATCGGCGTCGTGCCGAAATTGTACATCGGCTTCCCGGTCGCGATCTCGTCGGATGAGAACGTCACGCCGTAGTCGCGGTTGAAATCGTTGCCGCCCGAGGAGACCCAGTCGAAAGTCCAGCCCATCCGCTTCTTGAAGGCCTCGAGCTTGGCGCTGGGTGCCAGCGAGACCGCGGCCATGGACGTGTCCCGCGCGGCCAGATGCGGCACCATCCGCTCATATCCGTCGGCCCAGAATGAACAGTTCTTGCAGGCGGCGTCCCAGTCGGGCGCGAACATCACGTGCTGGACAACGAGCTGCGGACGTCCCCTGAAGAGATCGCCCAGCGTCACGCTGCCGTCCGGTCCGGCGAATACGTAATTCTTGTCGACCTTGACCCAGGGCAATGCGCGGCGTTCGTCGGCAAGCCGTTCGCGGGCCTGCGTCAACTCCTTCTCATGGGCGAGAAGCGCCTTGCGCGCAGCGATCCATTGCTCGCGCGAAACGATCTGGTGTTGCGGCATCGCATGCTCCTTTCGGGATTCAGGCAACGAAGGCATCGAGCTTGTCGAGGAACGAGCTCCAGCCGCGCTGATGGTTGTCGCGCGCGGTCTCGTCGGCGAACTGGGCGTGGTGGAACACCATCAGGGTGCCGGCACTGTCCGGCTTGAACGAGATCGTGACCAGCGATTCCCGTTCCGGCGTCGAATGCCAGGCCCAGGTGAAAACCAGACGCTCGTTCGGGACGACCTCGCGATAGATGCCGCCGGCCTCGAAATACTCGCCGTCGCCGCCGATGAAGCTGATGCGAAAGCGGCCGCCGGTGCGGACGTCGAGCTCGGCCTGCAGGCTCGCCGGCTTCATGTTCGGCGGCCCGAACCACTGCATCAGCTGCTCGGCTTGCGTCCAGGCGGCGAAGACTTTTTCCGGCCGCGCGCGGAGCCGGCGCGTGAGCGTGAGGCTGGGGCGCTCCGCGGCTCGTTCAGTGGCGTTGACGGCTGGGTTGGCCATGTCTCTTCCTCCACAAAGGCGGCAAGACGGTCGAGATTGTCGGACCAGAACTGGGCGTAGCGATTGAGCCAGTTCATCGCCTGCTCCATCGGCTGCGCGGTGAGCCGGCAGGAGACCGTGCGCCCGGTCTTCTCCCGCACGATCAGCCCCGCATCCGTCAGCACGTCGAGATGCTTCATGATCGCCGGCAGCGAGACCGGGAACGGTGCGGCCAGCTCGCTGACCGACAGGCCATCCCGCTCGCCGAGACGCGCGAGCAAGGCTCGCCGCGTCGGGTCGGAGAGCGCCGCAAAGGTGCGGTCCAGCGTCTCTTCTCTATACTTAACCATATGGTTTAGTATAGGCGCGCGCGAAACCACGTCAAGCCGGAACCCGCGGGTGCGGGTCCGCACGACTGCGTGATCAGGCGGAAAGCGATCGGAGGCGGCTTAGTAGGGTGGAACGTGCCGTCCGCGCAGTGCCGGCGGAAGCGGCGGCCGCGTGACCACAGCAGGGTTCGGTCCGCAAAAGCCTTTCCGGCCGGATGCGCTCAGCTGGCATTGCTCGCGGGTCTGATAGGAGCAGTCGCCGGGATAGCCGTATTCCGAATCCTGAATGCACCACGCGTAATCCGCGCGCGCCGGACTGCCGCCGGCGAGCCATACGAGAGCTGTGATCCCGAGTACGAATTGCGCCTTCCGCATGACCGATCTCCCATGTTCGCCGCGCGACATGCGACCTCACAGAGACAAAGGCTTGCGGAGCCGATTTATTCCGGAGCGATCACGCGAAAAGGCAACTGCTGCGGTTTCGTGGCGTTCGCGCCCGGCTAGTACGGCGCGACGGGCCGCTTGCGCCAGTGCGACCGCGGCTGCGGCTGCGGCTGCAGGCCGTAGGCAAGGCGCGGATTGCGGTCGCAGAACAGCAGGCGGCCGGACACGCTGGCCTGGCACTGCTCTAAGGTGCTGTAAGCGCATTCGCCGGGGTAGTCGTATTCACCGCCTTGGGCGCACCATGGATAGTCGCGGGCCGCGGCCGGCGTGACAGTGACGAAGCCGGCGAGGACCCCCAGCGTCAGGAGCGCCAATTGCGTCTTGCGCATGATCCGAACTCCTTTTCACCGCGCGTAGCCAGGCGCCATCTCCATCAGGTTTCGTGGCGCCGTTTTATTCCAGATCGAGCAGGCAGCGTAGCAAAGAAAAAGCCCTGCCGAACGGCAGGGCTCCACTCTCGGGTCATCACAAGATCGCTACTCGACCTTCAGGCCGGCGAACTCGACGACCTTCTTCCACTTCTCGGTCTCGGCCTTGATCTCCTCGCCGAACGCCTCGGGCGTCTGCACGCGCGGCTCGCCGCCGAGCTCGACCAGACGCTTGGTCATGTCGGGCTCCTTCATCAGCGTGTTGATCTCGCTGTTGAGCTTGGCGATGATCTCCTTCGGCGTGTTCTTCGGCGCGCCCATGCCGAACAGCGCGCTGGCCTCGTAGCCCTTCACGGTGTCGGCGATCGGCTGCACGTCGGGCAGCTGCGACGAGCGCTCCGTGGTGGTGACACCGATCGCGCGCAGCGAGCCGGAACGGATGTGCTGGATGATCGAGGGCATGTTGTCGAAGATCACCTGCACCTGGCCGCCGAGCATGTCGGTGATCGCGGGCGCAGCCCCACGATAGGGCACGTGCTGCATCTTGCAGCCGGTCATCGCCATGAACATCTCGCCGGACAGATGCACCGAGGTGCCGTTGCCGGACGAGGCCATGTTCACCTTGCCAGGGTTGGCCTTCACATATTCGATGAACTCGGCGACGTTCTTGGCCGGCACGTCCTTGTTCACGGTCATCACGTTCGGCACGCGCTGGAAGGAGGCGACCGGCGCGATGTCGCGCACGAAGTTGAACTTGAGGTTGGTGTAGAGCGAGGCGTTGATGTAGTTGGCCGGATTGACCAGCTGCAGCGTGTAGCCGTCGGGCTCGGCGTTGATGACCGATTCGGTGCCGATGTTGTTGCCGGCGCCCGGCTTGTTCTCGATCACGAATTGCTGGCCGAGCCGCTCCGACAGACGCTGGCCGATCAGGCGCGCCAGGATGTCGGTGGCGCCGCCCGGCGGATAGCCGACCACCCATTTCACCGGCCGGGACGGATAGTCGGCGGCAAAAGCCTTCGACAGCGGGGTGGCTGCAAGCGGACTGGCGGCGAGCAGGCCCAGCGCGGTACGGCGAGTGATCATCTCAAGGGTTCTCCCAGTGTTGTTCTTGAAGGCCGGATAGCTTGAAAGTGGCGTCGGCGTGGTTGTAACAAAGCTTGCGGAGCGCGGAAAGTGCACCTGGCGCATCACGACGAAAGGATGAGGCATGCCGGTCAAGGTCGAAGCCCTCGATCATCTCGTGATCAATGTCACCGACGTTGCCGTGACCGCCGAGTGGTACGGCAGGATTCTCGGCATGGAAGTCAAGGTGTTCGACCCCGGCGGCGGCAAAGCGCCGCGGACTTCCCTTCAATTCGGTAACCAGAAGATCAACGTCCGGCCGCGCGATGCCGACAAGGTCGAGTGGTTCACCGCCGATCATCAGACCGCCGGCAGCGAGGACCTGTGCTTCCTCACCTCGGCGACGCCCGACGAGGTGGTGGCGCATCTGAGGGCACATGGCGTCGCCATCGAGGAAGGCCCGGTTCCCAAGCAGGGCGCCCGCGGCACGCTGCGCTCGGTCTATTGCCGGGATCCCGATGGCAGCCTGATCGAGATCTCGTCGTACGAGGATTGAGGCCGGAAGCGCGGCATATGCAGTGTCATGCCCGGGCTTGTCCCGGCCATGACGGAGGAGATCGTGCGAGCACCATGCTCGCCGTGACATCTCCCCTCCCCCGATTTGCGCCCCGCGTCCTCCGATGGCAGGAAGACGCAATAAACAAAACGCAGCCGCCAGCAAGATGCAGGCCGCAACGGGGGGAGCCATGCCAGTTCATCAATCCGCAGCCGGAATCGTGGGTCCGTTCGACGGGCTCGACGTGCCCTGGCTCCTGAGGATGCGCGCCGAGGTCCGGCGTGATCATCCGTTCCTGATCTGGGCGCCGTTCGACGCGCCGGCGCGGCGCTGGAGCTATGGCGAGTTTCACGAGCGGGTCGGCGCGCTCGCGGCGGGGCTGGCCAAGCGCGGCGTGAAGCCGGGCGAGTATGTGCTCATTCACCTCGACAATTGCATCGAGGCGCTGCTGGCCTGGTTTGCCTGCGTCGAGCTCGGCGCCATCGCGGTCACCACCAACACCCGCTCGGCGCCGGCCGAGATCGCCTATTTCGCCGATCATTGCGGCGCCGTCGCCGCGATCACGCAGCCGGCCTATGCGGAGATCGTCGCGCAGAACTGCCGTAACATTCGCTGGATGGCGGTGACCTCGCATGATGCCGGCGCGGCTGCGCAAGCGGTCTCGCGCGGCGACAGCTTTGAATCCCTGTTCGCCGACAGCGCCGATCGCCCGCGGCGCGCGACCGATCCGCTGGCGCCGTGCAGCGTGCAGTACACCTCCGGCACGACCTCGCGGCCGAAGGCGGTGCTGTGGACCCACGCCAACGCGCTGTGGGGCGCCAAGATCAACGCTGCGCATGAGGACCTGCATGCGAGCGACGTACACCAGGCCTACTTACCGCTGTTCCACACCAACGCCCTCGCCTATTCCATGCTGGCGACGCTGTGGGTCGGCGCCACCTGCGTGATCCAGCCGCGCTTCTCCGCGAGCCGGTTCTGGGGCGTCGCGCGCGAGCACGGCGCGACCTGGACCTCGACCATTCCGTTCTGCATGAAGGCGCTGCTCGAGCAGGAGATCCCGAAGGACCACAAATTCCGCCTGTGGGGCACCGCGATCAACGAGCCGCCGGCCTTCGCCGCGTTCGGCGTCAAGATGATCGGCTGGTGGGGCATGACCGAGACCATCACCCACGGCATCGTCGGCGAGGTCGACCAGCCCAACATACCCATGTCGATCGGCCGTGCCGCGCCCGAATACGAGATCCGCATCACCGACGACGACGGACGGCCGACCGAAATCGGCGGTACCGGCAACCTTGCAATCAAGGGCATTCCCGGCCTGTCGCTGTTCGCCGAATATCTGCACAACGAGAAGGCGACACGCGAAAGCTTCGACGAGCACGGCTTCTTCCTCACCGGAGACCGCGTCGACCGGCTGCAGAACGGCTTCATCAAGTTCGGCGACCGCGCCAAGGACATGCTGAAGGTCGGCGGCGAGAACGTCGCGGCGTCCGAGATCGAGCAGGTGATCGCGGTGGTGCCGGGCGTGCGCGAGGCCGCCGTCGTGGCGAAGAAGCATCCGATGCTGGACGAGGTGCCGGTCGTGTTCATCATCCCGCATGGCGGCGTCGCGGCTGCGCCGTTCGATTTCCATGACCGCGTGATGGAAGCCTGCCGCGCCGGTCTCGCCGACTTCAAGCTGCCGCGCGAGATCCATCTCGTCGACGACATGCCGCGCTCGACGCTGGAGAAGGTGGCGAAGGCGGAGCTGCGGAAGATGGTGGGGTAAAGATGTCGTCCCGGCGAAGGCCGGAACCCATACCGCGTGATCTATCGACTACGATCGGTCGTCGTACCGAACGACGAATCTTCGCCAAACTACTCCCTGGGGTGATGAGTCCCGGCCTTCGCCGGGACGACACCGAGGATGTGGCGCAGCGCCGTTAAATCAGTCGCATCTCGCCTAGAACGACCCCAGCGCCACCGGGCGGAAGGCCTGCAGCAATTGCTGGTCGAGCTTGCCGCCCATGCCTTCCATCATCGTGAACGCACGCGAGTGCGTGAACGGCATGCGGTAGGCGCGCTTCTCCACCAATGCTGCGTAGATGTCGACGATGGTCGTCAGGCGCACGATGTCGCTGATCTGGTTCGACGACAGGCCGTTGGGATAGCCGCTGCCGTCGAGGAATTCGTGGTGATGCAGCACGACGTCGAGCATCTCCGGCGGGAAGCCGCCTTGCGCGGCGAGCGCGTCATAGCCGCGGCGCGGATGCTGACGGACCTCGGCCATCTCCTCGTCGTTGAGCTTGCCGGGCTTGTCGAGCAGGTTCGAGGGAACGAAGGCCTTGCCGACGTCGTGCAGCAGCGCGGCACGGGTCAGGCGGCGCTGGTCGTCCTCGCGCATGCCGAGATGCTGCGCGAACGCGACCGCGAAGCCGGTGACGAAGAGACAATGGCGATAGCTGCCGACGTGATGGCAGCCGACCGTGGTGAGCCATTCGCGCAGCGAGGAGTGCTTGATCGCCTTCAGGATCTTGCTCTCGGCCGCGATGACGTCGTCGAAGGTCAGGGGCACGCCGAGCGGCAGCTTCTCGAACATCTTCGCCAGCACCGCATGCGCCGCCTCGACGCCGCGGTTGAGCGTCTTGCCGCGATCGGTCGCGTCATAGGTCGCGGTGTCCGGGAACGCGGCGCGGATGCGCTGCAGGATGTCCTCGGGCCGGAGCGGCCGCGAGATCGTATCGGTGGCGCCGAGCGCCCAGGCCTGCATGGTGCCGTGGTGCAGGGCATCCGCAAGCACGAACAGCCGCGGCATCGAACGATAGGCGTCGCCGCGCAGCTTGTTGCGCACGCGCTGCACGCTCTCGGGCGAGCGCAGGTTGATATCGACGACGAGACCGGAGAGATCGCGCGAGGGCTGCTCGGGGATGTCCTGCGTCGTCACCGTCGAGACGTCGCCGACCGCCTTCAGGATGCTGGCGAGCTCGGTGCTCTCGTCGCTCCGGTCGGAGGCGAGCAGAAGCCGGCGTTTGGCGGCGGATTTGACAGAGGCGTTCATGGCTTCCCCAAAGCACTGAGGGCACGGGTCGGGATTTGGCATCAGCCTAAGCCGGATCAGGTTCTCCGGGCCTTAAGAGGCGTACTCAATGGAACCCTTCGGAACTGCCCGCAATTTTAGGGATTTCGGCCTGCAGGGCCGGAATAGCAAAGTGCGAAAACAACCCCATGCACAGTAGGCCAATCATTGTAATTGCTGGGGTTTTTCGAGCGCCATGACAGGCCGAGGCCATCAAGCCTCATCCGGCCCATGCGCCGGGGCCAATCGCGCCATCGAAACGATCCCGGCTAGAATGAAAGCGAAAACAAGAAGGGTGGAAACATGCCAAGGGTCGAGCGGGACGGCGTCAGCATCTATTACGAGGTCCATGGCGAGGGGCCGCCATTGCTGCTCACCCACGGCTACTCCTCGACCTCGGCGATGTGGCACGGCCAGGTCGATGCGCTCGCGAGGGATCACAAGCTGATCCTGTGGGACATGCGCGGCCACGGGCAGTCCGATTACCCCGACGATCCCGGGGCCTACAGCGAAGAGCTGACCGTCGGCGACATCGCGGCGATCCTCGACGCGGTCGGCGCGACGCGCGCCATCATCGGCGGCCTCTCGCTCGGCGGTTACATGTCGCTCGCCTTCTATCGCGCGCACCCGGAGCGTACCCGCGCGCTGCTGATCATCGACACCGGCCCCGGCTTCAAGAAAGACGATGCGCGCGAGGCCTGGAACGCGCGGGCGCTGACCACCGCGGGCAAGCTCGACCAGGAGGGGCTCGCGATGCTGAAATCCGCGACGCGCGAGCGCGCCACCGCGAGCCATCGCAACGCCAAAGGGCTGGCGCTGGCCGCACGCGGCATGCTGACCCAGCGCGATGCGCGCGTGATCGAGCTGTTGCCCGACATCAGGGTGCCCAGCCTGATCGTGGTCGGCGCCGACGACACGCCGTTCCTCGCCGCTTCCGACTACATGGCGGCAAAAATTCCCGGCGCACAAAAGGTCGTGATTCCCGCCGCCGGACACGCCGTCAACATCGATCAGCCGCAGGCTTTTGTTGACGCGGTGGTGCCTTTCCTGAAGAACTTGCCATAGGCTGGCAGAAGGATCCCAGGCAATGAAGCGAGCGATGGTGGTTGCGGGCGCAATGATGCTGTCGATGCCCGCGCAGGCCGAGCCGTTCGGCGCGCCGCCGCCGCGCCAGCCCTTCGTTACCACGCTGTCGAACAACACGCCGCTTGCCTACGGCATGGATGCCGAGCAGACCGCGCGCGCCCTCGGGCAGACGCTGCAATATGTGCGCGGGCGGCCCGGCAACGAGATCTATCTCGCGCTCCGCAACATCGGCGGCAGCGGGCTGATCCCCTACCGCCACCGCCTGTTCCTGCAGTTCCGTCACGGACGGCTGGCGGGATGGAAGGAGGATTACGGCGAGAACTGGATGTGGGAGTAGGTGCCGCCCCTCATCCTGAGGAGCTTGCGCAGCAAGCGTCTCGAAGGATGCAGGCCCCGCTGCTGCATCCCGGCCTTTCATCCTTCGAGACGCGCGCGAAGGGCGCGCTCCTCAGGATGAGGGGAAACGTTGAGTTCGCAACAACCAAAAAGGACAACCCGCGTGGGACAAGACATCAAGCTGACGGCTTCCGATAATTTCCAGCTCGGCGCCTATCGCGCCGATCCCGTGGGCACGCCGAAGGGCGCGGTCGTGGTGATCCAGGAGATCTTCGGGGTCAATCACCACATCCGCTCGGTCTGCGACCGCCTCGCCAAAGAAGGCTATGTCGCGATCGCGCCGTCGATCTTCGACCGCACCACGCCGAACTTCCAGTCCGGCTATACGCCCGACGAGATCGCCGAGGCACGCAAGTTCGTCGCCAATCCGGACTGGGCCGCGATGCTGCGCGACACCCAGGCCGCGATCGATGCGGTGAAGACCGTCGGCCCGGTCGGCATCATCGGCTTCTGTCTCGGCGGCAGCGTCGCTTTCGTCGCCGCGACGCGATTGACAGGCCTGAAGGCCGCGATCGGCTATTACGGCGGTGCCGTCGTGCGCTTTGCCGATGACAAGCCGAAAGTGCCGACGCAGCTGCATTTCGGCGAGAAGGATGCCGGCATCCCGTTGACCGACGTCGAGACGGTCAAGGCAAAGCGCCCGGACGTCGAGGTCTTCGTCTATCCCGGCGCCCAGCACGGCTTCCATTGCGACGAGCGGCCGAGCTACGACAAGGCGAGCTCCGACATCGCATGGCCGCGCAGCATGGAATTTTTCGCGAAGCATTTGCAGAAGTAGCGCCTGACGTCATGCGCGGGCTTGACCCGCGCATCCATCAAGCGAAGCTTTGCCCATGTCGATGGATTGCCGGGTCAAGCCCGGCAATGACACCTCGGAAATCGGGTGGCTGCAGCCTGACACCCGGCGATAGAGCTGGCCGAACACGCCAACTCACGCCGGGAGATCGTCATGCAGCAGGCCAATACGAACATCGTCATCCGCAATCCGTTCGGAACCATGGACGTCCCGGAGCCGAACGATCGAGACGTCATGGACTATGCCGCAACGGCAACGCTTGCCGGCGATGCGGCCGATCTCAATGCGGCGGCGTGGGCTTCCATCGCTACGCCGTCCGATCGGCTCGAAGGCGTCTGGGCCAGCCGCTGGAATGGCGGTGCGGATCCGACGATCGCCGGCGATACGCCGGAAGCATGGAAGGACGGACGCGCCGAGGTGCGGGTTGCGGGCGAGCGGATCTATCTGCGCTTTGACTGGGACCATGGCCGCCGGCACGGGCTGATCGATGCTTCGCGCGAGGGCACGCGGCTGGTCGGCAAATACATCAACCTGACCAATCCCGCGATCATGCGGCCATGGGTCGGGCGCGTAATCGATGCCGGCAGGATCGACGGACGTTTTCCGAACGGGCGGCTGGATTTCAGGCGGTGAGCTAGAACCAGCGCTCGCCGACGAACACGGTGTCGCCCGGCGCCAGGGGAGTGCCGAGCGGCACGACGGCGCGCATGGAGCCGCCGGCTTCGGTGTGCGTGACGGTAACGACATCGCGCTTGGCGCGCGGCGAGAAGCCGCCGGCGATGGCGACGGCGCTTTCGACTGTCATGTTCGGCACATAGGGATATTGCCCGGGCGCGGAGACTTCGCCGAGGATGAAGAACGGACGGTAGGTGTCGATCTCGACGGCGACCGAGGGTTCGCGGATGTAGCCGTTGCGCAGGCGCGCGGCGATCTCGCCGGCGAGCCCTGCAGTGGTGCGGCCGCGCGCGGGCACCGCGCCGATCAGCGGCATGGTGATGGAGCCGCCGGCATCGATGGCGTAGCTGTTGGTGAGACCTTCCTGGCCGTAGACCACGACGCGGAGCTTGTCGCCGGCATCGAGATGGTAGGAGGCGTCGTAGCGCGCCGGCCCCGCCATCGGCCCGGCGTAGCCGACCGGCATCGGCGAGGCGGCGAAGGAGTTGCTGAGCGCGGCGATGGCACCGCCGCCGCTATTGGCGACGACGACGGGTTGCGGCGCGCCGTAGGGCTGGCCATAGGCCATGGAGTCGAGATCGGGGCGGGGCTGGACCATCGCGACGGGGCCGGTGGTCTGCATGCAGCCGCCCAGGGCCAGCGCGGCGGACGCTGCCAAGATCGACCATCGAAACGCGCGTGCAACCGGCACAGGACCCATCCCTCGAAACGAGATGCCCCAGTGATGCACCGGTTATGGTTAATAAAGCGTTGAGGGGGGCGATGGGGCGAGGTGACGGCGGCCTCTCCACATCGTCATGGCCGGGCTTGTCCCGGCCATCCACGATCTTCGTGCAGCACCAAGAACGTGGATGCCCGGGACAAGCCCGGGCATGACGACGAGTTCGTGGCGAGCTTACGCGCTCACACCGACGCCGATCGGACAGGACACGCCGGTGCCGCCGAGGCCGCAATAGCCGGCGGGATTCTTCGCCAGATATTGCTGATGGTAGTCCTCGGCGAAATAGAACTCGCCGGCCGGCGCGATCTCGGTGGTGATGGCGCCGAGACGTTTCGCTGCAAGCGCCTTCTGATAGAGCGCCTTCGACTCATCGGCCGCCTTCTCCTGCGCATCGCCATAAGTGTAGATCGCGCTTCGGTACTGCGTGCCGAAATCGTTGCCCTGGCGCATGCCCTGCGTCGGATTGTGGCTCTCCCAGAACGTCTTCAACAGACGCTCGTAAGAGATCTTCTTCGGATCGAACACGACCAGCACCACTTCGGTGTGGCCGGTGCGTCCCGAACAGGTCTCTTCATAGGTCGGGTTCGGCGTGTGACCGCCGGCATAGCCGACGGCGGTCGTATAGATGCCGTCGCCGAGCTCCCAGAACTTGCGCTCGGCACCCCAGAAGCAGCCGAGGCCGAACACCGCCTGCTCGAGGCCGGCAGGGTAAGGCGGCTTCAACGTGTTGCCGTTGACGAAATGGAAGGTCGCGGTCGGAATGGCTTGCGCACGGCCCGGCAGCGCTTCCGCTGCGTTCGGCAATGCGGTGGTCTTGCGCATGAACAGCATGATGGGTCTCCGCAACGAGCGGTCCGTCGCGTGAGCCAGTTGCTCAGGCGGCGCGCTCGCGATCAGGTGGGAATATAGGTGTCTACGGAGGAACCGGCAGCGTTGTTACGCCGCGCTCGGCGCGAGGCTCAATCCCGGCGGGAATTGAAGTTCAATCCCGGGCGAGAATTGAAAGTTCAATCTCGGGAATAGCCGATCAGCGGCTTGCGCGGCCGGAACAGCAGCATCAGCAGAATGCCGAGAATGCCGAGGACGGCGAACACCGGCTGGTCCAGAACGAGGCGGATCACCGAGGTCCAGAGCCAGGGCGCCTTGGCCTCGACCCAGGTCCGGAACGCGGTCTGGCTGGCCTGGTTGATGTCGTTCCAGAATTGGCCGAACCGGGTGAATTTGAGGGTCTGGTCGGCAACCCAGCGGGCGCCGTCATAGACCATGAAGATGAACCCGCCGGCCAGCAGCAACAGCCCGATCAGTCGAAAAAAGCCGCGGATCATGCCCCACCCTATACGGCCGTCCGATCGGACGCGCCCTGGAAATGCCGCCAGCCAATAGCCGCAAGGCGGCAGAAATTCAACCTCTTCAGGACGTTACGGCGCCCGTCCAACCCGCTAAAGGGCGGTTTTCCAGCCCGGAAAGCGTTGACGGTGCCACAGACCCTCTCTATAAGGGCGCCAACTGGCGGCGGGCGCAATCCTGCCGCCGCTGTTCTTTGAGCAGTTGCAGGCTGTTTAGGCCTCATGTTCCGGGGACGGCCCAGCAACCGAACACCCTAAATCCGAGCGTCGATTCCGCGGTCAAGCAAGCCGGCGCTACCCGACCAAGACGCGACCGGTACCCGCAAAGGATATTGAGACCATGGCCAATACCACTTCCGCCAAGAAAGCGACGCGCAAGATCGCCCGCCGCACCGCCGTCAACAAGTCGCGCCGCACCCAGATGCGCGGCGCCGTGCGCACTGTCGAGGAAGCCATCGCGACCGGCGACCGCGCTGCCGCCGTCAAGGCGCTGGCGAATGCCGAGCCCGCGCTGATGCGTGCTGCGCAGCGCAACATCATTCACAAGAACAACGCCAGCCGCAAAGTCTCGCGCCTCACCGCGCAGATCGCCAAGCTCGCCAAGTAAGTTGCGACATCATCTGATCGGTTGATCCGGTCGGCACGACAAAGAGCCCGGCATCGCGCCGGGCTTTTTTGTTGCCTGTCATATTCACGCAAGCATCCATCCGCCTCGCAATCTCCGAGTGGAAGATTTGCCTCGTCCGCATTATGATGCGCTCCGTAGTTTTACTGCGGGAGTTTTTGCAACAGCGGAAACCTTCACTGCGTTGCGAAAAACCCCTGCGGCGCGGGGCTAAGATGAATCCTAGCGGGCAGAAGTTCTGCACACCGTAGATTCACCGGAACACTACTGCCGGTGGAGTTACCCTCCGAAACGAGACTCAAAAAGCGATGTCTCGCTAATCACTTATCGACATAGCAATCACAAGCATTTGGAAAATTCCCCCGCGCGTCGCGCGCGTGACGCTTTTGTAAAAATTTTTTGGCGACGAGCGAGAATTGTCACATGAGACACGCCGTTTTCGAATCTGTGCACGAATCCAAAAACTTGCTTCGTAACCTGTGAACAAGTCCCGCGCGGCGTTAACGCTGGTCAAGTTTTTAGATGCCTCAAGTCTGAATCAATTTCGTTGCGAGTCTTTCCGCATAGTGTATTCCTTAAGTCGTCAGCGGCGCCCACGATCTTGAGACCAGCGCGGTATCGGAAACGGGGCGAGCGTGCAAATCGGCGGCGGTGTGCACGTTGGCGACGCATCAACAAGCGATAGTCGGTTCACAACCCACATCACGTGGGAACGGTAGATCTTTGTCTGAATGTCTCCAAGCAGGATGTTTCGCATCCTGCTCGCGCCAGGCGCAAACGAGAGACGTCGCGAAGCTACCCCGGCACGCATGAGGGCGAAGTCGAGCGGACGACACGTACACGGGCAGGCATCCGCGAGACCAAGACAACCGCGGATGTCTTATGGACACGCAGGACCTTGCCGTGAGCAATCACGGCAGGACGGGGAGGTATCATGTCTTACGGACTCAACGCGGTATTGAAGCACGTCGCCCATTCGACCGATGCCGGTTTAATTCAGTCCGACCTCCAGCCTCCCGTGTGTGACGGAGCGCCGAGTACGCGCTGACCTCGCGAACCCTCCATCTCTGACATCGCTGACCGGACGCGGCGTTCTCGCCGAACGGCCGAGCCATGCCTGACGATGGGCTCGCTTTGAGGTCGCTCCATGCCAGAAACCCTGATGGCAGGAACTCTGCATGGCGCTCACCACGCAACTAAATCTCTCAAGAGAAGTTTTTTGACGATGAACACATCGGAACAGGATCGCTGGTCGCGCGTGAAGAACCGGCTGCGCTCGAACGTTGGCGAAGACGTCTATACGAGCTGGTTTGCCCGCATGGATCTGGAAGGCGTGCAGGATGAGAGCGTACGGCTCTCGGTTCCCACGCGCTTCCTGAAGAGCTGGATCCAGGCTCATTATGCCGAGCGCGTGCTGTCGTGCTGGCAGGCCGAGATGCCCGAAGTGCATCGCATCGACCTCACCGTTCGCTCCGCGGTGCGCCCTGTGGTGCAGCCGAAGGAAGCGCCCGCGCCGGTCGAGGCACGCCGCGTGCCTGCTCCCGAGCTGCGTTCCACCGCGACCGCGCCGGTCTCGGCCAATCATGATGCGCTCGGCGGCTCGCCGCTCGATCCGCGCCTGACCTTCGCGAGCTTCGTCGTCGGCCGCTCCAATACGCTGGCCCATGCGGCCGCGCGTCAGGTCGCCGAGGGTCGCCGCGGTGATCCCGTCATGTTCAACCCGCTCTACATCCATGCCGGCGTCGGCCTCGGCAAGACGCATCTGCTCCAGGCCGTGACCTGGGCCGGCAATTCCGGCAACGAGCGCAAGGTGCTGTATCTCACCGCCGAGAAGTTCATGTACGGCTTCGTCGCCGCGCTGAAGACGCAGACGGCGCTCGCCTTCAAGGAAGCGCTACGCGGCATCGACGTGCTCGTGATCGACGATCTGCAGTTCCTGCAGGGCAAGTCGACCCAGGCCGAGTTCTGTCACACGCTGAACGCGCTGATCGACGCCGGCCGCCAGGTCGTGATCGCGGCCGACCGTCCGCCGTCCGATCTCGAGAGCCTGGACGATCGCGTCCGCTCGCGGCTTGCCGGCGGCCTCGTGGTCGAGATGGGCTCGCTCGGCGAGGAGCTGCGTCACGGCATTCTCAAGTCGCGCGTCGCCGCCGCCCGCGCGCACCATGCAACCTTCGACGTGCCGGAGGAGGTGCTGCATTATCTCGCCCGCACCATCACCCATAACGGCCGGGATCTCGAAGGCGCCATCAACCGCCTGCTGGCGCATTCCAAGCTCAACAACCAGCCGGTGACGCTGGAGATGGCCGAGCGCGAGGTGCGCGACCTGGTCCGGCCGCAGGAGCCGAAGCGGATCAAGATCGAGGACATCCAGCGCGTCGTGGCACGGCAGTACAATGTCAGCCGCTCCGACCTGCTCTCCTCGCGACGTACCGCCAACGTGGTCCGCCCGCGCCAGGTGGCGATGTACCTCGCCAAGACGCTGACCCTGCGCTCGCTGCCGGAGATCGGCCGCCGCTTCGGCGGACGCGACCACACCACGGTGCTGCACGCGGTCCGCAAGATCGAGGCGCTGGTCTCCAAGGACACCGCGCTGTCGGAGGAAGTGGAATCGCTGAAGCGCCAGCTTCAGGAATAAAGGCCTAGGCCTCCTGCCATTCTCCCGCCGCCCCGGCCACGCCTGGGCGGCGGTTTTCGTTCGGGCGGTAAATCGTGGGAATCGTGCGGAACTGACCCCCGATCCCTTGAATCCGGGGGCCATCCGAGCCACCTTGCGCGACCCTGACGGCTTTGGTCATATCGGCTGGATGATCCGGCCTGTCGGGGTCATCGGTGCCGCGGCGGGCTTTTTGGGGCGCCCGGCTTTTCCAACGTTAGGTTTCCTTGGGGATCGGGCGAGTAGTGCAATGAAGGTTACGGTCGAACGCGCGCAACTCCTGAAGTCATTGGGCCATGTCCACCGCGTGGTCGAGCGCCGCAACACGATCCCGATCCTCGGCAACGTGCTGGTGCGGGCCGAGAATGCCAAATTGTCGCTGAAGGCGACCGACCTCGACCTCGAGGTGACCGAGACGCTGGCGGCGGAAACCGCGACCGCGGGGTCCACCACCGTGCCGGCGCACATGTTCTACGACATCGTGCGCAAGCTGCCCGACGGCTCGCAGATCGTGCTGGAAGCCGACGGCGACCGCGCCGTGCTGGCGATCCGCGCCGGCCGCTCGCGCTTCACGCTGCAGACGCTGCCGGAGAACGATTTCCCGGACCTGGCCGCCGGCGACATGTCGCATTCGTTCTCGCTCGCCGCCAAGGACATCAAGCGGCTGATCGACCGCACCCAGTTCGCGATCTCGACGGAAGAGACGCGCTACTACCTCAACGGCATCTATCTGCACGCCGCCGGCACAGCGAAGGCCGCAACCCTGCGCGGCGTCGCCACCGACGGCCATCGCCTCGCCCAGCTCGACCTCGTGCAGCCCAAGGGCGCCGAGGGCATGCCCGGCGTCATCGTGCCACGCAAGACGGTCGGCGAGGTGCAGCGCCTGATCGAGGACACCGACGCCGAGATGACGATCGAGCTGTCGCAGGCCAAGATCCGCTTCACCATCGGCAACGTCGTGCTGACCTCGAAACTGATCGACGGCACCTTCCCGGACTACGGCCGCGTCATCCCACAGGGCAATGACAAGGAGCTCGTCGTCGACAAGAAGGATTTTGAGAACGCGGTCGACCGCGTCTCGACGATTTCCAGCGAGCGCGGCCGCGCGGTGAAACTGTCGCTGTCGGCGGGCAAGCTGGTGCTGTCGGTGACCAACCCGGATTCCGGCAGCGCGACCGAAGAGCTCGAGGTCGAATACGCCTCCGACGCCCTCGATATCGGCTTCAACTCCCGCTACCTCCTCGACATCGCCGCCCAGATCGAAGGCGACGTCGCAACGCTCAGGCTCGCCGACCCCGGCTCGCCGACGCTGGTGCAGGACAAGGACGACAAGAGCGCGCTGTACGTGCTGATGCCCATGCGGGTGTGAGACCTACCGGCATCCATACCTATCGACTACATCGTCATGGCCGGGCTCGTCCCGGCCATCCACGTCTTCGGAGCCAGGAACGTGGGTGCCCGGCAATGACAGAGTGACATGACCCCCTCCCGCATTCATCGCCTGACGCTGACGCATTTTCGCAATTATCGGGCGGCGGGGCTCGAGACGGCGGCTGACATGGTGGCGCTGGTCGGGCCGAACGGGGCGGGCAAGACCAATTGCATCGAGGCGATCTCGTTCCTGTCGCCGGGCCGGGGCTTGCGCCGCGCTACGCTGGAAGACGTCGCGGACAACCAGGGCGACGGCTCCTGGGCGGTGTCGGCGCAGGTCGAGGGCGCGCTGGGGCTGGCGACGCTCGGCACCGGCATCGAGCCGCCGCGCGCGGACAGCCCGGTGAGCCGGCGCTGCCGCATCGACCGCGAGCCCGTGAATTCCGCGGCCAGCTTCGGCGACCACATCCGCATGGTGTGGCTGACGCCGGCGATGGACGGGCTGTTCATGGGCGCAGCCTCCGAGCGCCGGCGCTTCTTCGATCGCCTGGTGCTCGCCATCGACAGCGATCATTCCAGCCGCATCAACGCGCTCGAACGCTCCCTGCGCTCGCGCAACCGCCTGCTCGAGACCCGCAATTACGATGACCATTGGTGTGACGCGATCGAGCGCGAGACCGCCGAGCTCGCCGTCGCGGTCGCCGCCACGCGCGGCCAGACCGCCGCGCGCCTGACCGGCATGCTGAACGCGCGCGCGCAGGCCTCGGCATTTCCGTCCGCGCACATCGCACTCGACGGCTGGATGGAGAACGCGCTGCTGAGCGAGACCGCGACGTCAGTCGAGGACCGCTACCGCCAGATCCTGCGCGACAACCGCGCGCGCGATGCCATCGCCGGCCGCACCACCGACGGCCCGCATCTCACCGATCTCCAGGTCGTCTATGCGCCGAAGAGCATGCCCGCGCGCGACGCGTCCACGGGCGAGCAGAAGGCGCTGCTGATCGGCCTTGTGCTGGCGCACGCCACGCTGGTCGCCGAGATGACCGGCATCGTGCCGCTGCTGCTGCTCGACGAGGTCGTCGCCCATCTCGATCCCAACAGGCGCGCCGCGCTGTTCGACGAGCTGCGCAAGCTCGGCGCGCAGGTGTGGCTGACCGGCGCGGACCCGGCCGCGTTCGCCGAGATCGGCGCGGGCGGCGAAGTCTTTGACGTCGAGAGCGGACGGGTTTCGGCGCGGCGCTAGACTTCGCATTGAACCCGAGCGTTTTCCGTCGCGACTAGCTGCCAGAGGCCGCGCCGACGGTGTCGCAGCCGTTGCTATCGCGACGTCCTTGAAGCGCGCGATTCCCTTGGAGAGTGACAATGCGAACGGTAAGGACCGGGGCTCGCGCCCCGGCACGATGGCGGGCGTTTGCGTGCGGCCTCGCTTTCCTCGGCATCTGCCTGTTCGCGGCAAGCAGCAGCGCCCTGGTGCCGCATCTGTCGGCGCTGTTCTCGGGCGAGCTCACGCCGGATCCCGAGGCCAAGCTGCCCGCGCCGACCCGCTTCAGCTACAGGGGTACCCACACCACCGTGGTGAGCGGCATCGAGGCGCCACTCCGCACCAGGCTCGAGGCCACCGTGCCGGCCGAGCTCGGCGACGTGCTGGCCTTCTACCGCACAGAGCTCGGCAAGCTCGGCTGGCAGGAGACGCACGACGGCGCGGTGATCGCCGCCGACCGCGTGCAGCTCACCTTCGCTTCTCCGCTGGGACCGGCGCTGCTGGAGCTGCAGCGCAAGGACGGCAGCACCGCGGTCGAGCTCGTGCAAAAGAATGCGGACACGGCGACGAAGGCGAACGTCATGCCCGAACCCGGCCAGGCCAAGGTGGTGTTCAGCAACATCGCCGAGACGGAAGCCGTCCTCACGATCGATGCGCGGACCGTCACGCGCGCCCGCGGCACCAATGCCGTCGCGCTGGATCTGCCGCCCGGCAAATATCCGTACGAGGTGACCGTGCCGGGCCATCCGGCCCAGGCCAACACCCTCGTCATTGCGGCCGGCGACACCTGGGAGCTCACGGTGGGACGCGACGGCGACGCGTGGTCACCGCTTCATCTGTATTAAGCCTCCCGCGATCGGCCCCTACCCGGTTGAACCTGCCCGGTTCCTGCCGCGACTTCTGATCTGAGGCCGCGCCGACGGTGTCGCAGCCTGCGAATGCGCGAGGGATCGACCCCGCGCGAAATCCAGGAGTTTTGCGATGTCGATGATCAAGCGCGGGACGCAGGTCCCGGCTCGCTGGCGGCCGCTTGCCTGCGGGCTTTTCCTGATGGCGAGCTGCTCGATTGCGGCCGCCGCCGACGAGGGCATCGTCGACGTCCATGCGCTGCCGCAACTCGAGGGCGCCGTGGAGGACACATCGCGCCCCGATCCCTACCGCGTCGAATATCGCATGCCGACGCCGGAATCGGTGACGTCGCCCGCGGTGAAGAAGATGCTCAGCGCGGCCGGCTGGGTGCCCTATGTGCGCCCGCTGGAAGAGAAGAGCACCACGCTGAATTTCAAGAAGGGACGGCAGGGCCTGTCGGTCCATTTCACGCAAGCGCTCGGCCGGCCCGACCAGTCCGTGGTCTATTACTCGACCGACCGGATCTACGGCAACGTGCCGTTCCCCGACGGCGCGAGCGAGATCATGTTCGACGGCACGCGGCCCTATCTCGGCTGCATCGCCGCGACAGCGCTCGATGCGACGGCGGACTTCTACAAGAGCCAGATGGATGCGATCGGCTGGCAGAAGCTCACGCCGGAAACGGCGGCGCGCTGGACCACGAGCCTCGACGAGACCGTGCCGAACGGCGTGCGCGCGTTCTACGCGCATCCCGACAGCGAGGTCACCGGCTTCTACAGGCAGAAGCCCGTCATGCTGACGCTGACGCGCCGTGACGACGGCCGCACCAATGTCGACATCCGCGTCGCGCCCTTCGCGCTGCCCGCCGAGCTCAAGGCCGACAGCGATCTGGCCGGCCTGCCGCGGCCGAATCCGACCAAGTCGGCCAAGAGCCTCGGCGGCGCGTCGTCTGCCAAGCGCGAAATGTCGGCCGCGGTGATGGCCGATCTGCCCGCCGTGCTCGCGTTCTACCATCGTGAGCTCGCCGCACGCGGCTGGCAGGTGAATGGCAGCGTACCGCTCGCCGCCGGCGACGAGGTCGCCATCAAGGTCTCCAACGCCGAGGAAACCGGCGTGCTGCGGATCGGCCGCAAATATGATTTCACCATGGTCAGCATGGCGACCCAGCTGACGGAAGCCGCGCTTGCGGCCCGGCTCAAGGCCAAGAAGGAAGCCGACGAGAAATTCTTCAGCGATGCCCTGGGTGCGGCCAAGCAGCTCATCACCGCCGACGAGGCGCGGCGCAAGGTGCAGGCGGCCGCGCTGTCCGATGCGCCGCTCAATGCGCTCGCCGACAGCAAGACGCCGGTGCCGCTGCCGGAGAACGCCGAAGGTGTGAAGTTCGAAGGCGGCGACGGCAGCCTCGAATTCTCGTCGGCCTCGAGCGTGAAGGCGCTGACCGCGTTCTACCGGGCCTCGCTGAAGCCGATGGGCTGGAACGAGCGGCCCTCGGTCATCAACCAGCCCAACATGGCGATGCTGGAGTTTGCCAAGAGCGGCAAATCGATCTCCTTCACGGTGATGCAGATGGGTCCCAAGGTGCGGGTCAGCGCCGAGGGATCGGGCCTCAAAATGGCCGTCGCCAAACCCGCGGAGGTGCAGGCCAAATCGTCCGAGCCGCTCAAGCCCGACACCGAGTCCCAATTGCCCGTTCCGACGCAGCGCTCGTCGACCTCGCTCGCCACCACCAAGCTGCCGGGCACGGAGATGCCGTTCCGCCGCGAGCTGGAAGCGAGCATCCCGGCCCCGCTCGGCGACGTGCTGGCGTTCTACCGCACCGAGCTTGGAAAGCTCGGCTGGCAGGAAAAGACCGACGGCGCGGTCGTGTCCGCGGAACGCGCTCAGATCGACTTCACCTCGCCGCAAGGCCCCGCCGTGCTCAAGCTCGGCCGCGCCAAGGGCGAGACCACGGTCAACCTGGCGCAGAAGAATCCGGAGGCCGCGACCAAGGCCGACATCATGCCGAAGCCCGGCCAGGCCCGGGTGATGTTCGGCAATATCGGACCGAAGGAAGCCTCGCTCACGATCAACAAGCAGACCATCAAGATCGCGGCCGGCGCCGGCGGCCCGCAATCGCCGAAGGGCCCGATGCTCGACCTCGCACCCGGCACCTACCAGTACGCGCTGCGTACGCCTGGGCGTCCGGCCCGCAGCGAGACCCTCACGGTCGCCGCCGGCGATGCCTGGGGCCTGATGGTGGGCCCGAGCGGCGACGTGCTGCCGTTGCAGATGTACTGAACCGTACCCCAGCACCTGTACTGGCCGGGTTGAACCTGTCCGGTTCGCGGGGCGACTAGTGATGGCGGCGGCGACCGTATCGCAGCCACTGCCTCGCGCGAGGAGCGCGAGGCGCGACATCCCCGGAGAGCGGATATGGCGACGGCAGGGCGAGGGGCGAAGGTCCCGGCACGATGGCGGCTGTTGGCGTGCGGCCTCTTGCTTCTTGCAAGCTGCTCGCAGGAGCCGCTGACCGCAGCAGATTCCCACGCCGACATGCCGGTGCCGAAGCGATCCAGCCACGGAAATCTCAGCACCACGAAGGTGGACGGCATCGAAGTCCCGCTCCGGCTCGAAGTCAAAGCCCAGGTGCCCGCAGACCTCAGCGACGTACTCGCCTTCTACCGCGCAGAGCTCGGAAAGCGCGGCTGGCAGGAAAAGCCTGAGGGCGCGATGGTCGCCGCCGATCGCGCTCGGCTCACCTTCGCCTCCCCCAAGGGGCCGGGCACGCTGAAGCTTGGCCGCGCCAAGGGCGAGACCACGATCGAGCTGGTGCAGCGGAATACCGAGGCCGCGGCCAAGGCCAACTTCCTGCCGATGCCAGGACAGGCGCGGCTGATCTTCGGTTATCTCGTGCCTGATGTGGCTTCGCTGACGATCAACGATCAGACCATCGAAATTGCAGGTGGCGTCAATCACCCGCAAATGCTGGATCTGCCGCCCGGCACGTATCCCTATGCGCTGCAGGTGTCCGGCCATCGGCTGCGCTCCGACACCATTACCGTGGCCGCAGGCGAGACCTGGTCGCTCAGGTTCGATGACGACGACAGGAAATCGGACCAGATCTACTGAGCCCGGCGCCCTGTTTCCGGGCACTCCGGAACAGCCCTCCGCACCCCGCAAAATCCACGCCTTCGAGGAGGCGAAACCGCCTCTCGAATCGGCCTTTTTGCGGGGCCCGAAATCGGCCTTCGGACGCCTTGAAAACCGGCCCAAAAACCCCATTTAGTCAAAGGGTTGCCGGGAGATACTTTGCGCTAGGCGCAAGCCCTCTTTCGTGGCACAAATAGCTCGCAAATCAGCGCCTTTTGCGCCGCTGATTCGGGCGACATTTCGAAGGCCTCTCATGACAGAACCTGCTCGGCAGCCCGCTGCCGAAAACGAGCCCTCCAATCCGAGCGAATACGGTGCGGAATCGATCCGCGTGCTCAAGGGTCTCGATGCCGTCCGCAAGCGCCCCGGCATGTATATCGGCGACACCGACGACGGCTCGGGCCTGCACCACATGGTGTACGAGGTCGTCGACAACGCGATCGACGAAGCGCTGGCGGGCCACGCCACGCGCGTCGATGTCGTGCTCAACGCCGACAATTCCGTCACCGTGCGCGACGACGGCCGCGGCATTCCTGTCGACATCCACAAGGGCGAAGGCATCTCGGCGGCCGAGGTCATCATGACCCAGCTCCACGCCGGCGGTAAGTTCGACCAGAACTCCTACAAGGTTTCCGGCGGTCTGCACGGCGTCGGCGTCTCCGTCGTCAACGCGCTGTCGAGCAAGCTCGGCTTGCGCATCTGGCGCGACGACAAGGAGCACTACATCGAGTTCGCCCATGGCGATGCGGTCGCACCGCTGAAGGTGGTCGGCGACGCGCCGGGCCGGCGCGGCACCGAGGTGACGTTCCTGGCCTCGACCGAGACGTTCAAGAACGTCGAATATGATTTCGCTACCCTCGAGCATCGCCTGCGCGAGCTCGCTTTCCTCAATTCCGGCGTCAACATCATCCTCTCCGACATGCGCCATGCGGTCGAGAAGCGCGAGGAGATGCACTATTCCGGCGGCGTCGAGGAGTTCGTCAAATATCTCGACCGCAACAAGAAGGCCCTGGTGCCCGCGCCGATCATGGTGCGCTCGGAAGCCAATGGCATCGGCGTCGAGGCCGCTCTGTGGTGGAACGACAGCTACCACGAGAACGTGCTGTGCTTCACCAACAACATCCCGCAGCGTGACGGCGGCACCCATCTCGCCGGCTTCCGCGGCGCGCTGACGCGCCAGGTCAACGGCTATGCCGAGGCCAATGCGAAGAAGGAAAAGATCGCGCTGACCGGCGACGACTGCCGCGAAGGCCTCACGGCCGTGCTGTCGGTGAAGGTGCCCGATCCGAAATTCTCGTCGCAGACCAAGGACAAGCTGGTGTCCTCGGAAGTGCGTCCCGTGGTCGAGAACGTCCTCAACGAGGCGCTCCAGGCCTGGTTCGAGGAGCATCCGAGCGAAGCCAAGATGATCGTCGGCAAGGTGATCCAGGCCGCCGCTGCCCGCGAAGCCGCGCGAAAGGCGCGCGAGTTGACGCGCAAGAGCCCGCTCTCGGTCTCCTCGCTGCCCGGCAAGCTCGCCGACTGCCAGGAAAAGGATCCGGCCAAGTCCGAACTCTTCATCGTCGAGGGTGACTCGGCAGGCGGCAGCGCCAAGCAGGGCCGCAATCGCGAATTCCAGGCCGTCCTGCCGCTGCGCGGCAAGATCCTCAACGTCGAGCGTGTCCGCCCGGACAAGATGCTGTCGTCGGAGCAGATCGGCACGCTGATCACCGCGCTCGGCACCGGCATCAGCGACGAGTTCTCGGTCGACAAGCTGCGCTACCACAAGATCATCGTGATGACGGACGCCGACGTCGACGGCGCCCATATCCGTACGCTGCTCTTGACCTTCTTCTACCGGCAGATGCGCGACATCATCGACGGCGGCTATCTCTATATCGCCCAGCCGCCGCTCTATAAGGTCAGCAGAGGCAAGTCCGAGCAGTACCTGAAGGACGAGCGCGCGCTGGAAGACTATCTGATCGATGCCGGTCTCGACGACTGCGTCTACATCCCCGGCAACGGCGGCGACCGCTCGGGGCGCGATCTGCGCGCGCTGGTGGACGATGCCCGCGTGGTCCGCAGCATCCTGCGCAATCTGCACAGCCGCTATAACCGCAAGGTGGTCGAGCAGGCCGCGATCACCGGCGTGCTGAACAAGTCGGTTTACGGCAACCCCGAGAACGCCACGGCCGCCGCGCAGTACATTGCGACCCGGCTGGACAGCCAGGCCGAGGAGGTCGAGCGTGGCTGGGTCGGCCAGTTCGTCGAGGGCCAGGGCTTCCTGTTCGAGCGCACCGTGCGCGGCGTCAAGGAAGCCGCCATTATCGACGACGCGCTGCTCGGCTCGGCCGAAGCCCGCAAGCTCGACGAGTACGCGTCCAAGCTCCAGGACGTCTACGCCCGCTCCGGCAAGCTGCGGCGCAAGGACTCTGAGCACGTGGTGCACGGTCCGTCCGACCTGTTCGAGGCGGTCACCGATTCCGGCCGCAAGGGCATCACGCTGCAGCGCTACAAAGGCCTGGGCGAGATGAATCCCGAGCAGTTGTGGGAGACCACGCTCGACACCGAGGTGCGCTCGCTGCTGCAGGTGAAGGTCAAGGAGGTCGACGAGGCCGACGACATCTTCACCAAGCTGATGGGCGACGTGGTCGAGCCGCGCCGCGACTTCATCCAGGAACATTCGCTGAGCGCGACGATCGATATCTGAGGCCACGCCGCTTCGGCAGCGTCATGGCCGGGCATAGCCGTCCGAAGGACGGCGTCGCTTCCGCTTGCCTATGACCCGGCCATCCACTCCGTATTTCGCGGAACAAAGAGCGTGGATGCCCGGGACAAGCCCGGGCATGACGACTGGGGCAACAGCGCCCCCTGAACCTCCCCACCTGCCATCGCGACAAAATGGCGTAGCCGGCACCGGGAGAGGGTCCGAACGCATGTTGTCGACTTTAGCTGGCCAGCGCCAAATGTACGTGCAGCAGGCCTTCGAACTGGCCGAGCTGTTCGGTTTCGAGACCCGCAACAAATACCGCATCCGCGACGAGAACGGTCGCGATCTGCTCTATGCGGCTGAACAGCAAAAGGGACTTCTCGGTTTCCTGTGGCGCCAGGCATTCGGGCATTGGCGCTCTTTCGAGATCCATTTTTTCGACAACACCCGACAGCCGGTCATGCGCGGGGTTCATCCCTTCCGCTGGTTCTTTCAGTGCCTGGAGCTGCATTCGCGCGACGGCCGCCTCATCGGAACCATCGAGCGTCAGTTTTCGATTCTCACCAAGAGCTTCCATGTGATCGATGCGCAGGGGAGAGTGGTGCTCGAGGTCAGTTCGCCATTCTGGCGCGTGTGGACGTTTCCGTTCATGCGCGGAGCGCAAGAGCGCGCGCGCGTTGCGAAAAAATGGTCCGGCCTCGGCTCTGAACTGTTTACGGACCGCGATAGTTTTCTCGTGGAATATTTGGAACCCGGCCTGACCGAAGATGAGCGAGCGCTGGTTCTCGCGGCTGCGATCTACATCGATCTCATGTTCTTCGAAGTCAAAGGCGAGGGCGGCGCAATCAATTGGCTGCGCAATTGAAGCGCCTCGCGGCAACACCAGGCGTTCCCCTGAACCTCGCCAGCCGCCAACGCGACGAAACGGCATGACCCCGCAAGGCCAATTCCGGCCGGGGAGTGTCACGCCATGACCGCCTCTGCAACGACCAACTCCGCCGTGCCATCCCGCCGTCTCGGGATCATCGGCAGCATGGTCGGTGTGCTGGCGCTGATGGCGGCGGTGCTGCCGCACTGGGTCGTGCCCATGGTGTTTCCGCCGCCGCCGGCGGACCAGGTCATCGTCGACACCGGGCATCGTATCAAGGACCGCGTGATCGCGCGCGTGAAGGGCGTCGAGTACCAGGCGCCGAAGGTCGAAAAATCCGCAGGCCGAAGCTGGAGCGAAGCCGCGTCCGCCACCGCGATCTCGCTCGGCCTGCTCGCCATCCTGCTCTCGGTGCTCTCGCTGATTTTCCGGGAGGAGCGCCTCCTCGCCGGTGTCGCCGCCCTGCTCGGCACCGGCGCCATCGCGATCGAAATCTCCTTCGTCATGATCGGCGCGCTGATCCTGATCGCAATCCTCTACGTGGTCGGCAATATCATCGGCCTGCTCTGAGGGGGCTTGCCACAAGCTCCCGTCCTCATCCTGAGGAGCCCGCTGAAAGCGGGCGTCTCGAAGGATGGCTTCAGGCGAGAGCCGGGCCTTTCATGGTTCGAGACGCGCGTTCCGCGCTCCTCACCATGAGGGGTTGGCAGTGTCTTCCGGAGCCGGCAGGCCGGCCCTCGGCCCCGCCCAGCGCAATTGCTACCGCGCGCAATTCCCTATAGTTTCCGCCCGAAACAGGCCCCGCCCCACCCCATCAGGACAGCGAGAATCCATTTGGCGCCCATCCAGTACATCGTCGAGGGCGGTCACCGGCTCTCGGGCTCGATCGAGCCGTCCGGCAACAAGAATTCGGCGCTGCCGATCATCGCCGCCGCCCTGCTCACCGAGCACCCGGTGACGCTGGAGAACGTGCCGCGGATCCGCGACACCGAGACGCTGGTCGAGCTGATCCGCTCCGTCGGCGCCGCGGCGGAGTGGACCGCCCGCAACACGCTCCATATCCACGCCAAGAGCATCAGCGCGGCCGACCTCGACCCCGAGTTGTGCGTGCGCATCCGCGCCTCGATCCTGCTCGCCGGCCCCCTGCTCGCCCGCTGCGGCGAAGTGATGCTGCCGCCGCCCGGCGGCGACGTCATCGGCCGGCGACGGCTCGACACCCATGTGCTGGCGCTGGAACAGTTGGGTGCGAAGGTCACCGCGACCGACCGGCTCGAATTCCGCGCCGCCAAGCTCGCGGGCGCCGACGTGTTCCTCGACGAGCCCAGCGTCACCGCGACCGAGAACGCGCTGGTCGCGGCGGTCGCCGCCGACGGCATCACCTATCTGCGCAACGCCGCCTCCGAGCCGCATGTGCAGGACCTCGCCAATTTCCTGGTCGCGCTCGGCGCGAAGATCGAGGGCATCGGCACCAACACCATGATCATCCATGGGCCCGCGACGCTCGGCGGCGCGACCTACCGGATCCAGCCCGACCATATCGAGGTCGGCTCGCTGATCGGCCTTGCCGCCGTGACGCGCTCGCCCTTGCGCATCACGCGCGCCGGCGTCGAGCATTTGCGCTCGATCCGCATGGGCTTCGAGCGTCTCGGCATCGTCTGCCGGGTCGAGGGCGACGATCTCATCGTGCCCTCAAACCAGACATTGAAGATCCAGGACGATTTCGGCGGCCACGTGCCGAAGCTGGAAGACCAGCCCTGGCCCGCCTTCCCGGCCGACCTGATGTCGATCGCGATCGTCACGGCCACGCAATGCGAGGGCGTGATCCTGATGTTCGAGAAGATGTTCGAGTCCCGGATGTTCTTCGTCGACAAGCTGATCGCGATGGGCGCGCGTATCGTTCTCTGCGACCCTCATCGCGCCATCATCGCCGGCCCGAGCCGGCTGCACGGCGCGACCATGACCTCGCCCGACATCCGCGCCGGCATGGCGATGCTGCTCGCGGCCGTGTGCGCCGAAGGCACCTCCACCATCAACAACGCCGACCAGATCGAGCGCGGCTACGAGCGCATCGAGGAACGGCTGAACGCGCTGGGCGCGAAGATCAAGCGCGTGCCGGAGCGGAAGGGCTGAGGCGCTTTCTTCCTTCTCCCCTTGCGGGAGAAGGTGGCGCGAAGCGCCGGATGAGGGGTATCTGTCCGCGCATTCAGTGAGAGCTGGACTCGCGGATAGAGACCCCTCACCCGTCTCGCCGCGATGCGGCGATCCACCCTCTGCCACAAGGGGAGAGGGTAAGAGAGCGCAGGCCATGTTTTCGTCGCCCGGCTGTGCTAATGAGCCCGCCATGCTCGACACCGTCCAACATCAATCGCAGCCGCAAGCCGGCGTGCCACGGGGGCTTCTCGCCGAAGAGTTCGTCGAGACGCTGCGGCTGGCCGTGCCGATGATGCTGACGCAGCTCGGGCAGATCGCGATGATCACGACCGATCTCGCGATGATCGGCCACCTCGGCGAGAGCGCGGTTGCCGCGGCGGCGCTGGCGCATACGGTGTATTTCGTCAGCTTCACTTTCGGGCTCGGCCTGATGTCCGCGGTGTCGCCGCTGGCCGCGCAGGCGTTCGGCGCCGGCGATGTCAGGCGCATCCGCCGTTCCTTACGCGTCGGGCTGTGGGCCGCGCTGCTGATCTCGCTGCCGATGATGGCTTCGCCGCTCTATGGCGAGCAGATCCTGCTCGCGCTCGGCCAGGCGCCGCAATCGGCTGCGCTGGCGCAGCGCTATCTCAACGGCCTCGCCTGGGGCATCGCGCCGGCGCTCGGCTTCATCGCGCTGCGCAGCATGATGAGCGCGGTGAACCGGCCGCAGGCGCCGCTGTGGATCACGGTCGCCGCGATCCCGGTCAACGCCGTGCTGGTCTATGCGCTGATCCACGGCCTGTTCGGCCTGCCGGAGCTCGGCCTGTTCGGCGCGGGACTCGGGACCACGCTGGTCAATCTCGGCACCTTCCTCGCCGCGCTCGCCATCGCAGCGATGCGCAAGCCGTTCGCCGACTATCATCCGCTCGTCCATCTCTGGCGGATCGACTGGCCGCTGATGCGCCAGCTCGTCGCGGTCGGCGCGCCGATCTCGTTTTCGCTGCTGCTGGAATATGGCCTGTTCTCCTCGGCCGCGCTGCTGATGGGATTGATCTCGACCACGGCGCTCGCCGCGCACCAGATCGCGCTGCAGGTCACCGCCGTGCTGTTCATGGTGCCGCTGGGTATCGGCATGGCGGCCACGGTGCGCGTCGGCCATGCCTTCGGCCGCGGCGACATGGTCGGCTTGAGGCGCGCGGGCCTCGTCGCGGCCGTGCTCGGGATCGCCTTCGTCTCCACCCTGACCGTCGCCATCATCCTCGGGCGCTACCAGCTGGGCCGGCTGTTCTTCGGCAGCAGCGAGGCCAGCGCGGCAACGGTCGAGCTGACCGCGACATTGCTGCTGGTCGGGGCGACCTTCTTCATCGCCGACGGCCTCCAGACCATCATGGGCGGCGCGCTGCGCGGCATCAATGACACCACGATGACGCTGGTGTTCGCGGCGATCGGCTATTGGTGCGTCGCCTTTCCCGTCGCCTGGCTGCTGGCCTTCAACGCCCATCTCGGCGCGGTCGGCGTCTGGATCGGGTTCTCGGTCGGATCGTTCGTCTATGCCGGGCTTCTGATCTTGCGCTTCCGGATGCTGGCGCGCAGACTGGCGGCATGACCGGACAGGTTCGCGAAATCGCCCCCAATGTCGACGCCGGCGCGGTGCTGGCCGGCGCGCAGTTCATCGACGCGTTTCGCGTCGACATCGGTGCCGCGGCGGTCAACGCCCGCGAGGCCTGCACGCGGATGGTCTTGAACGAGGCGGGCTGGATCAGTGCGCTGGTGCGCCTGCGCAACATTCTCGTCACGCCCTTCGGCCTGAAGACATCAGGCGAAGGCGCGCCCGCGCCCGGCGGCCTGATCGGACTGTTTCCAGTGTTGAGCGAGACGCCGGAGCGGCTGATCGCCGGCTTCAATGATTATCACCTCGATTTTCGCATTGTCGTGGACGTGGCCGGGGATGCACCGAGCCGCGAGGTCACATTGACCACGCTGGTGAAGACCAACAATCTTCTCGGCCGGACCTACCTCATGATCATCACGCCGTTCCACAAGGTCGTGGCCCGCAGCATGATCGGGGGGATCGCGGAGCCGGCGCGATGACGCTGTCCGTCGACCTCTTTTATTCGTTTCGGAGTCCCTACAGCTATCTGGCACTGCCCCGGACGCTGAAGCTGGTCGATGAGTATGATCTCGCGGTGAACTTGCGGCCGGTCTACCCGATCGCGGTCCGCGTGCCCGGCTTCTTCAAGAAGGCCAGCCCGCAATTCGCGCGCTACATCGTGCTGGACAGCCGCCGTGTCGCCGAGCACGCAGGCATTCCGTTCCGCTTTCCCCGGCCCGATCCGATCGTGCAGGACATGACGACGCTCGACGTCGCGGCCGAGCAGCCCTACATCCATCGCCTGACCCGGCTAGGCGCCATGGCGCAGCTCGAGGGCCGCTCGCTCGAATTCACTTATGCGATCGCGCGTGTGCTGTGGGACGGTTCGGTCGCGGGGTGGAACGAAGGCGACCATCTCGCGCGCGCCGCCGCGAAGGCCGGCTTCGACCTCGCCGCCATGGACGCCGCGATCACTGCCGACCCGGATCGCTACGAGCAGGTGATCGCGGAGAACGAGAAGGACCATGCCGCGTCGGGCCATTGGGGCGTGCCGACCTTCGTGTTCGAGAACGAGCCATTCTTCGGCCAGGACCGCATCGACCTCCTGGTCTGGCGCATGGCGGCGAAGGGGCTGGCGAAGCGGTAAAGCCCTACTTGGCTCGAAAGCGCTTTAGCCCGCCGACGTGAACCGATATCTCCAAGCGCGCGACTGAGACGTGGTGCCCCGATGCCGGCGGCGCCTTCGGAGGCCGCATGCATCTGGCAAAATTCTTCCACCGTCCGCCCGGCGACGACGACCGCGAGCTGATGCTGATCCCGGGAAGAGATTCCATGGTGATCGGCGTCCACATGAACTGGAAGGGCGATCCCGATTCGAACGAATTCCTGCGCAAGACATTTTCCGGCATTGCCGACGCGGCCTCGGCGTTTCGCCGTCACGTCGCCGATCTCGTCGCGGCCGGCTATGTCGAGACCAGCCACACCAATTACACGCTGCGCGACCTGCCGCCCGATCCGGAAACCAAGCCGGATTGGCAGAAGGGCCTGGACGAGCTGATGATCCTGGCGCTCGCCGCGCCGATGGACGAGCAGGCAAGGCAGCTCGAGGCGCTCAGGGGCACGCCGGCCGAGCATGAGCCGCTCTATCTCTGGCATGCCGCGCGTCGCAGCTCCTCTGCCGGAGACGACGCGGCACGGACAGTGCGCCTCGCCGAGCAGGCGCGCGACACGCTCCTTGCACGGCGCGCCGCCGGACAGCCGCATTATGCGTGGTCCATCTACGAAGGCGATCTCGAAGGACGCATTCTGGAATTGCTGAGCGACGCCCAGCTCGAGGCCGGCAATCCCGACGCCGCGCTGAAGACGATCGAGCATCTGTGCAAGGTCGCACCGGACCAGGAGCGCATCATCAAGCGCGCCGAGCTGCTCTGCGGCTATTTTCCCGAGCGGCAGGAGGAAGCCTTCGACGATGCCTATCAATGGTCGCGGTTCGGCGGCTACGAGGACATCATGGCGCTGCCCGGCTATGCCGAATATGAAGCACGTCGCAAGGCGACAAAGTCCGCCAAAGGCTGGCGCTGGAAGCGCGGCACGCCCGCCAGCAAGACCGATGTCAGCGCAGCCGAAGAGGCGCTCGGTGTCCGGCTGCCCGACGACTATCGCAATTTCCTGCTGAAGCGCGGCGAGGCCGAGCTCCTGGTGCGGCTGCCGGAATCCTCCTCCGAGCTCCGCTTCTATGCTCCTGGCGAGCTCGCCACGCAGCAACGCAATGTGCTCGACTTCATCGCCCATTCCGAGGACGAGCTCGAAGAGGCCTGCGCCTATTTCCGAAAGGAATACGGCGTGTCGCTGAAGCACCTGGTGCCGGTCGCCGAGCCCTCGCAACTCAGCCGCTGCCTGCTGCTCCATGTCGAGCCCGGCGAGCGCTATGGCCAATGCTTCCAGTGGGACCATGACGGCGCATGGGAGCTGGAGCAGGAGCAGCCGAGTTTTGAAATCGCGCTGAAGGCGCTGACGGATGGCATCGCGCAGCGCGATTCGACGCAGCTCGCGTTCTTCGATCTCTAGAGAAAAGAACTACTCCGCGACGCGCACCGACTTGTCGCTTGCGGCCTCCGACCATTCGCCGACGACGCGATCGAGATCGCAGAGATTCTGGTGCATCTGCTCCAGCGAGAAGCCTAGCGCGAAGAAGCGCTCGGCGGTGTCGCCGGGCTGGCCGCGGATCAGGCCGTCATGGCGGACCGACGCGACGGCCTCGGCGTAGTGCTGGAGCGCGACGTGGACGGGATGGATCGGCGGCGCGCCGGCGCCTTCGCGCAGCGCGCTGGCTGCGGAGCGCAGGAAGCGCGCGATCACGGTCGAGACCTCCGTGAGCGGGCCTGCCAGCCGCGTCTGCACCTCGGCCGGCAGCGGCACCACGGTGGCGCGGCCGATCATCACGACGTCGTGGCGCAGCCGCAGCACGGTGCGCAACAGCGGCCCGGTGTCGGGCCCGCTCGACAGCCGCACCGCGCGCTCGCGCTCGGCTTCAGCGCCGATGGCATTCATGCCCACCATGGCCGTGCCGATGCCGTCCTGGATCCGGTGTAGCGCGTCGTTGTCGCGGCCGCGCGTCAGGCCCGCGAGCAGCTCGGTGAAGGCATCGGCGATCAGCTCGAGCAATTGTGCCGCGGCGGCGCGGATCTGCCGCACCGCGCGCGAGGGCAGCACCAGGAACGAGACCAGCAAGCCGGTGATGGCGCCGACGCCGACCTCGCTGACACGGTCGATCGCCGAGGCCATGGGATCGGAATGATGCATGGTCGGGACCAGCAGCACGATGATCGCGGTCACCGTCGCCGCGTTGAGGCTCGGGTTGATCGCGGCCACGAAGGCGAGCGGCGCGACCGCCAGCACCAGCAGCGCCAACAGGCCCACCTCGGTGGAATAAGGGATCAGGACCGCGATGGCGCCGCCATAGATCGCGCCGCCGATGGTGCCGAGCACGTAGTCGCGCGTCGCCTTCAGCGAGCGGCCGACGCTCAGCTGGGTCACGATCAGCGAGGTCAGCACCGCCCAGAGCGGCAGCAAGAGATGCAGCGCGGTGGCGATGGCATAGGCCGCGGTCGCGGCGACCGTGACCCGGATCGCGAGCCCCAGCTGCGTGCGCCGCGCCCGGACCCGCTCGAACACCTTCCCTGCGAATGCCATGCTCGACTGTCCCGGTCCGATCCCAAATCACCAAAAGCATGGCTGATGCCCGCGGCCGCAAGGCCGCTTGAAAGGCCAAATCAGCCCGCCTAACTTGCGCGCCAAAACGAGGAAACACGATGGCCCACGAAACCGCAACGCTCGCCGCCTATGTCTTCAATCTGAAATACCAGGATATTCCGGCGGAGGTGCTGGAGCGTGCCAAGGTGCTGACGCTGGACTTCCTCGGCAGCGCGATCCGGGCGCGGCGCGAGGCGGAATCCACCCCGTCGATGCTGAAGATGCTGGAGGCGCTGGCGCTCGACACCAAGGGCGAGTCCACCGTGTTCGGCGATACCAAGACCTGGACCCCGGCGGTGGCGGCGCTGCTCAACGGCGCGCTCGGCCATTCCCTCGACTTCGACGACACCCACGCCGATTCCTCGCTGCATCCGAGCGCGCCGGTGGTTCCAGCCGCTTTCGCCGTCGGCGAGATGGTGGGCGCCTCGGGCCGCGACGTGCTGACCGCGATCGTCGCGGGCTATGAGGTGTGCTGCCGGCTCGGCAATGCGCTCGATCCGACCTCGCATTATGCGCGCGGCTTCCACCCGACCGCGACCGCCGGCACCTATGGCGCAGCGGCGGCCGCCGGCAAGCTGTTCGGCCTGTCCGAGAAGCAGCTGGTCGCCGCGTTCGGCGTCTCCGGCAGCCAGGCCGCGGGCTCGCTGCAATTCCTGGTGAATGGCGCCTGGAACAAGCGCTACCAGGTCGGCGCCGCCGCGATGAACGGCGTGATCGCCGCAACGCTGGCGCGCAACGATTTCGTCGGCGCCACCGAATCGGTCGAGGGCAAGCACGGCCTGCTCGCCGGCTACACCGACGATGCCCATCCCGACAAGGCGGTCGCCGGGCTCGGCAACACCTACGAGACCATGAAGATCGGCGTGAAGCCGTATCCGAGCTGCCGCTACACCCATGCCGCGATCGACGCGCTGATCGCGATGCGGCGCGAGCACAATCTGACGCCGGACCAGGTCAAGCGCGTCGAGATCGGCCTGCACCGCAACGGCATCACGCTGACCGGCGATGCCGCGACCAAGCGGCATCCGACGTCGATCGTCGGCGGCCAGTTCTCGATGTTCTTCACCGGCGCGCTTGCGCTCGACCAGGGCTCGTTCGGATGGGACGATTACAACCGCCTTGGCGATGCCGCCATCGACGCGCTCGCCGACAAGTTCGACGTGGTGCAGGACGACCGGCTCGAGGTCGGCCGCACCCATCCATTCGGCGCCCGCGTCAGCATCACCACCGACGACGGCGTGCATGAGCGGCTCTATGCCGATCCCTCCGGCGAGCCGACCTCGTTCCCCGATGCGCAGGCGATGCAGCAGAAGTTCTTGACGCTGGCGCGTCCGGTGCTGAACGCGCGCGCGGAAAAATTCGCCGACGCGATCATGACGCTGGAACGGTTCGATCGCGTGACGAAGGCGACGGAGCTGGGGAGGTAGTCGGCGGCGCGTCTTCTTTCCTTCTCCCCTTGTGGGAGAAGGTGGCGCGAAACGCCGGATGAGGGGCACGTCTCCGCGAAATCAACTGCATTAGAAGTGCGCGGAGAGATACCCCTCACCCGTCTCGCCGCTACGCGGCGAGCCACCCTCTCCCACAAGGGGAGATGGGAAGAAAGCGCCGCACTTCGCGCTTCTCTCAATCCACCCCCGCCAGCTTCCCCTTCTCGCGCGTGGCCGCCACCACGTCGCGCACCAATTCGAACACGCCGTCTGCTTCCGGCGGGGTGTTCGGCGAGCGGCCCAACCGCACGATCACCAGTTTCTCCGACGGGATCACGATGGTGTACTGCCCGATCGTGCCCTTGGCGAAGAAGGCATCGCGCGGCCAGCCGTGATTGACGCGAAACTTCGCGCCAAAACTGTCGTCCTGGTTGGTCCAGAAGCCGGCGCCGATGCCGACCCAGGCATTAGGCGTCGCCGTCGCCGAATAGTTCACCCAACCCTCGGGCAGGATGCGCTTGCCGCCGACGACGCCGTCGTTGAGATAGAGCTGGCCGAAGCGCGCCCAGTCGCGCGCAGATGCGAGCATCTCGCCGGAGCCCTCGATCGTGCCTGCAGCGTCGAGCTGAAGCGTGACGTTGTTCATGCCGAGCGGCGCGAACAATTCGCGGCGCGCAAAGCGGAGCGCGTCAGCGGGCTTGCCGCCTGACGCATCGCGCAGCAGGTGCGCGAGGATGACGAAGTTGCCGTCGTGATAATTCCACACCGTGCCCGGCGCGGTCGCAAGCGGCGTGCGCTCGGCAAAGCTCGCCATATCGTCCTCGGCGTATTTCATGGTGTTGACCGGCTCGAGCACGGAGCCGAGCGAGGCCTGCAACGAACTTCCGAGCGCAAGGCCCGCGGTGTGACGCAGCAACTGATCGACGGTGACGGCATGGCGCGGATCATCCGGATTTTTCCAGGCGGCGACGGGTGCGGGCCCGTCGAGCGTCAACTTGCCCTGGCGCACGAGAATGCCCATCAATGCCGACATCACCGACTTCGTCATGGAGAAGCCGAGCAGCTGCGTCTCCGGTCCGATGCCGTCGGCATAGTGTTCGGCGATGACGCGGCCGGCCTTCATGACGACGATCGCGCGGGTGCGGCGGTAGGGCGGCTGCGCGGGCTCGGCGAAGGCGCGGTCGAGCGCGGCTGCCAGGACCTCGCTTTGCGGAAGCACGAGCCCGCGGCCGGCGATCTCGGGGAGCAACGTGGGCTGCTTATCGTCAGGCGGCAACGCAACGTCGGCGATCCCCGGGCCATGCTCGAGCGCGCAACCAAGTCCTTCACGATAGACGGCATGGCTGCGGCCGATCCCGAACAGGGACACCGTGACATCCTTGCGTGCGCGATCGACCTGAAAATCCATCGCGCGGGTGAGCAGCCCCGCGCCCGGCATCGCGTCGATGGTCTCGGCGAGGTCGTGCACGGGATCGAGGCCGGAGACGAAGACCTCCGAACAGAGCGTGTGGGCGATGAATCCGGTCGCAACCCTGGGCACGTCGCGGGCCCGCGCCATGCCGAACGCGAGGCCGGCACAGGCGATGGCGGTGGTGACAAGGAGGATCTTACGGCGACGGGTCACGGGCTTTCTCCGGCTGCGGGGTGTGTGCCGGAGAGCGAGCCGGATGCGGGCGATACGCGCTCGCCGGATTTGGAAATCGGCCTCGTCGAAACTGATCGGGGCTAGTCGATTTCGAAATTCCTACATGATTCCAATAATATGAAAATCTAGACCGGATCGGCCTTGGGCCGCCGGTACTCCGTCGGCGTCACCCCGGTGACCGCCTTGAAGGCGCGGTTGAAGGGGCCGAGCGACTGGAAGCCGGCGTCCATCGCGATGGTGATGACGGGAACCTCGGCTTGCGCCGGATCGGCGAGCGCGGCCTTGGCTTCCTCGATCCGGTGGTTGTTCAGGAACACATTGAAATTGCGATAGCCGAGCCGCTGGTTGATCAGCCGGCGCAGCCGGTATTCCGGAAGTTTCAGCCGGGTGGCCAATACGCCGATGGTGATGTTCTCCTGGCGGTAGATCCGCTCGTCCGCCATCAGGCGCATCAGGGCGTCGACGAGCTTTTGATCGGCGGAATCATCGGCCGCGGGCTGACTGAAAATAGTCGGCGGCGCAGGCTCCGCCGCGGCCTGAAACAGACCTGCGCCATCAACGCGCATCATGGCATAGACGATCGCCGCGACAGTGCAGGCGAGCACGCCGGCATTGATGGTTTCGGCGACGGCGCCGACGTGGTGGCCGGCGACGGCGATCTGGAGCACCGCATTCAGCCCGCCATAGAGCGCGATCGCGCAGACGATGAAGACACGAACGCGGCGGCGGCGCTCGACCAGGTCGGCCGGCCAGGAGGCAATCATCTGCCCGACCGCAAGCGCGATGAAACCCAGCACGATCAGATTGACCACCGTCACCGAGAATCGCACATGGCCGCTGGGAGCAATCCAGACGCAACCTGCGAAGCTGAAGGCAGCCACCAGCGCCCAGATCAGACCGTGCCACCAGCGGAGGCGAAACTCGTCGTCGAACAGGGCGCGTGTGAACAGCCAGAACACCACGATTGTCCCGGTCGACAACGCGATCAGCGGTGCATGCCAGAGCGGGACGGGCGACGTGACATCCAACGAATAGCTCACGGCATGCGCGACCACGCCCAGCACGAAGGCCGCACCGAGGCGGGCGGCCAGCACATTGCGGAAATCATGTAACAACGACGCCGCCAGCACCAGCAGCAGCGCAACGCTGGCAGCGCGAAAGGCGAACTCGAGATTGGTCAGCAGCATCCCATCGGTCCGATCGTCAGGGCCGCGAACTTAGGTCAGATCGGAGATCGATTCAATTTTGCCGCCACGCCGCGCGCGTGGTGATCCAGGCATCCGCGGGCTTGCCGAACAGATCGATCTCGCGATCCCTCCGTGCGCCCAGGCTGCGCGCCACGGCTTGCGACGGTGCGTTCGCGCTCTCGATGCAATGCATGATCTCGTCGATCTCAAAACTGTCGAACGACCAGTCGATCGACGCCCGGGCGGCTTCGACCGCATAACCCCGGCCGCGAAATTCCGGGGCGATGCCCCAGCCCACTTCGAAGGCGGGCCAGCCCGGCGGACACCAGGGACCAACGCGCCCGGCATATTTGCCGCTCGCCTTTTCCTCGACCACGAACATGCCGAAGCCATAGAGCGCCCAGTGGCCGGATATCACGGCCGCATTACGCCAGCCGGCAATTGCGGTGGCGACCGGCTTGCCGGCCGCGGCGATGAAGCGCGCCGTGCCGGGATCGCTCAGCATCGCCGCATTCGGGGCGATATCGCTCGCGCGCCATGGGCGCAGAATCAGGCGTTCCGTCTCGATTTGGGGACCCGAGGCCTGAAGCAGCACGGCGCCGGGCTTGAGCGGCGGAATCATCACGCGTCTCCCGTTTGCAGCATTGTTCTGCTACGATCATACCAGCAAGAAAACAGGAGTTCACCATGAGCTGGCAACCTTCCAACGATCCCGTGCTCGGCGATCCCATGTCCTGCGACGCGCTCGATCTCGTCATCGTGCCGCGCACGCGCGACCTCGGCGACGGATTTCAGGTGCGGCGCGCGCTGCCGCATGGCAAGCGGCAGATGGTCGGCCCCTTCATCTTCTTCGATCATTTCGGGCCCGTGCAGTTCGTCTCCGGCAAGGGCATGGACGTGCGACCGCATCCGCATATCGGGCTCGCCACAGTCACTTATCTGTTCGACGGCTCGATCATGCACCGCGACAGCGAGGGCAACGTCCAGGAGATCGCGCCCGGCGCGATGAACCTCATGACCGCCGGGCGCGGCATCGCCCATTCCGAGCGCACGCCGGATGCGCAGCGCGCCTCGGGCCAGAAGATGCTGGGCCTGCAGAGCTGGATCGCGCTGCCGGCCGGCTCCGAGGAGATCGATCCCTCGTTCCAGCACTACGGCGCGGGCGATTTGCCGATGATCTCCGAACGCGATTTCACCGCGCGGATGATTGCGGGCTCGTCGTTCGGCATCAAATCGCCTGTGACGATGGTCTCGCCCTGGTTCTACACCGAAGTCACGGCCGCCGCCGGCGCGAGCGTGCCGCTCGACCCCGATCATGAGGAGCGCGCGATCTACATCGTGGACGGCGAGGTCGAGATCGCAAACGAGCGCTATGAGGCGCCGCGACTGCTGATCTTCCGCCCGGGCGACCGCATCACCGTGAAGGCGCTGAAAGCGACGCGGATGATGTTTCTCGGCGGCGATGCGCTGGAGGGGCCGCGCCACGTCTGGTGGAATTTCGTCTCCTCCAGCAAGGAGCGGATCGAGCAGGCCAAGCAGGACTGGAAAACCGGCCGCTTCGCCGCGGTTCCGCAGGAACATGAGTTCATTCCGCTGCCGGAATAGGCTAATCCGGTCTCCGGCCGCACCATCTGGTGCGGCCGGATTCTCTGCCCGAAAGATCTGCCGATGACAGCCATGCTCTCCAGCGACCTGCCCCTGACCAAGATCGGCCGCGGCAAGGTGCGCGATATCTACGCCGTCGACGACGACCGCCTGCTGCTGCTCACCACCGACCGCATCAGCGCCTTCGACGTCGTGATGGGCGAGACCATTCCGATGAAGGGCGCGGTGCTGACGCAGATCAGCGCCTTCTGGTTCAACAGGCTGGAAGGCGTGGTGCCGCATCACATGATCAGCGCCGACACCGACGAGATCATCGCGGCCGTGCCGGCCTTGAAGCCGCACCGCGCCGAGATCCTCGGCCGCGCCATGCTGTCGCGCCGCACCACCGTGTTTCCGATCGAATGCGTGATCCGCGGCTATCTCTCGGGCTCGGCCTGGAAGGAATATGCCGCCTCGGGCACGCTCGCCGGCGAGAAGCTGAAGGCGGGTCTCGTCGAGAGCGAGAAGCTGGAGCCGTCGATCTTCAGCCCCGCGACCAAGGCCGAGACCGGCCATGACGAGAACATCACCATCGCGAAGATGCGCGAGGTCCTCGGCGACGACGTCGCCTACACGCTCGAGAGCATGACGCGCGCGATCTACACGCTCGGCGAGGAGCTGGCGCGCGAGCAGGGCATCATCATCGCGGACACCAAGTTCGAATTCGGCCGCGACAAGGACGGCCGCATCATCCTGATCGACGAGGTGATGACGCCGGATTCGTCGCGCTTCTGGGCGGTCGATGCCTACAAGCCCGGCCAGCCGCAGGCGAGCTTCGACAAGCAACCCTTACGCGACTATCTCGACGTCGAGCGCCGCGCCGGCCGCTGGAACGGCGACGCCCCGCCCCCGCCGCTGCCGGCAAGCGTGGTGGATGCGACCAGCAAGCGGTACCTGGAGGCGTATCGGCGGGTGACGGGGCAAGAGCTGAAGATCTAGAGCGGCTCTCGTTGTCGTCCCGGCGGAAGCCGGGACCCATACCGCGTGATCTATCGATTGCGGATTGGTAGACGTACCGAACGACTGATCTTCGCCAAACATCTGCCTGTGGCTATGGGTCCCGGCCTCCGCCGGGACGACAGTCGAATGTGGGGTATCAGCTTCAATCCACCCACGTCGTCCTGGACAAGCGTAGCGAAGCGGAGCGCCGATCCAGGACCCATTACCACAACTTATCATTTGACGAGGATTCGCAGTTTCGAGTCTTCGTCAATCTGCACCCTGGGGTAATGGGTCCTGGCTTTCGCCAGGACGACGCTGGATGCGCGATCTTCGGTTTTTCTACCCACCGTATGATCGACAGTTCACACGCCGGGGTCGCAAGAACTGCCGGATATTTCATAGGTCCAAGAATCCTGTTGCGCTAAGCCCGCGTTCGTCTACGTCTCGGACGAGATTTTCAGGGGCGAGCGCAATCGCGTGACCGATCCAGCAATCATTTTGAGTCCGGCTCCCCGAGCCAATCCATCTCTGAAGCATGCGCTGAATGACATATTGGGCGGTAGCGCCGCGAGCGTTCTGACCGTCACGTTCGGGCTCTCCTACGCGCTGCTGATCTTCGCCGGGCCGCTCTCGCCCTATCTGTCCTACGGGATCACGGCGACCTTCGTCAGCTCCGCGGTGCTTGCAGCCATCGTCGCGCTCGGCAGCTCGCTTCCTTTCGCGGTCGCCGCCCCCGACAGCTCGACCGCCGCAGTCACGGGCATTCTGGCGGCCTCGCTGGTCGAGCGGATCGAAGCGGCCAACCTCTCGACGCCGCTGCTCTCGCCGGTGCTGATCACGCTCGGCCTGTCGACGGTGCTGACCGGAATGGTGCTGTGCGGGCTGGGGCTGACGCGGATGGGCCGCGCCATCCGCTATGTGCCCTACCCCGTGGTCGGCGGCTTCCTCGGCGCCACCGGGCTCCTGATCGTGATGGGCGCGATCCGGGTCATCACCGATCATCCCGTGCAGTTCACGACGCTGCTGCGCTTCACCAACACCACCACATTGCTGGAGCTCGGCGCCGCCTGCGCCATGGCGCTGGTGCTGTATCTCACCTGGCATCGCTCGCGCAGCCCGTTCGGACTGCCGATCATCCTGGTCGCCGGCGTGCTCACGGCGCATCTGGCGTTCTGGGTCACGGGCGTCCCGCTCGGTGAGGCCCGCGCGCTGGGCTGGACCTTCCAGCCGCCGCCGCAGGCAGCCTTCATGGTGCCTTGGCACACCGACGCTCTCATTCATTATCCCTGGTTCGCGGTGCCTGACCTGCTCGGCAACCTCGTCGCCGTGATCTTCGTCACCGCGTCGAGCACGCTGTTCAACACCACCGGCATCGAGGTCGCCGTGCACCGCGAGGCCAATCTCGAGCGCGAGCTGAACGTCACCGGCGCCGCCAACATGCTGACCGGCGTGCTCGGCGGCTATGCCGGCTGCGTCTCGATCAGCCGCTCGATCCTCAATTTCAGCAGCGGCGGCCGCGGGCGCCTGTCCGGCCTCACGGTCGCGGCGATGTCGCTGCTGATGCTGGCGGTGGCGCCGGATCTGCTCGGCTTCATCCCGAAATTCGTGCTCGGCGGCCTGCTGCTCTATCTCGGCGCCGACCAGCTGCACAAGTGGATCATCGAGTCGCGCAAGCGGCTGTCGAAGCCCGAATATCTCTCGCTGATCGCCATCATCGCGATCATCGTGGTCTGGGGTTTCGTGCCGGGCATCCTGATCGGTGTGATCATCGGTTGCGCCACGTTTGCGTTCAGCGCCGCAAGGGTCGAGTCGATCAAATACAGCTTCGACGGCTCGGAATACCGCTCCTCGCTCGATCGCTCGCGTGACGACCAGGAGGTGCTGCTCGCCCATGGCGGCAAGATCCAGGGCCTCAATCTGCAGAGCTATCTGTTCTTCGGCTCGGCCAACCGGCTCTACCAGCACGTCAAGCGGCTGCTGCAGGAGCGCCCCGAATGCCGCTATCTGCTGTTCGACTTCAAGCTGGTCACCGGTGTCGATTCCTCTGCCGCCTACAGCTTTGCCCAGATCAAGCGCAGCGCGCGCGACCTCGGCGTCGAGCTGATCCTGGTGCACCTGTCGGCCGCCGCCGAGAAGGTGCTGCGCTCCAGCGATTTCATCGGCGAGGGCGTCACCATCATCCCCGAGCTCGATCACGCGCTGGAATGGTGCGAGAACGAGATCATCTCCCAGCATCAGGACCTGGCGCAGGAGGAGGCCTCCTTGCGCGACTGGTTCGCGCGCCTCCTCGAGAGCGAGAGCGACGCCGACGAGCTGATCCGGCGCTGCCAGCGCATCGAGGTTGCGACCGGCGAGATCATCGTGCGGGCCGGCGATCCCGCCGATTCCATGCATTTCATCCTCGACGGCCGCGTCGGCATCATGGTGCCCGCCGACGACGACCGCACCACGCGCGTGCGCAGCCTCGGCCGCTACACCACGATCGGCGAGATGGGCCTGGTGTCACACGCCCCGCGCAGCGCCACGATCCAGGCCGAGGTCGACAGCGTGCTCTACGTGCTCAACACGCATCAGTTCGATGCGATCAAGGAGGAAGATCCCGTGCTCAGCCACAAGCTGCTGACCTATTTCGTGTCGGTGATGGCAGAACGGCTGACGTTTGCGAACAGGACGATCGCGGTGCTGCGGCGGTGACAGGTCCGCAGCCCGGATGGCGCGCAGCGCAATCCGGGGTCGTGCCACAAGCAAAAAAGGCCCCGGACTGCGGCTACGCCCATCCGGGCTGTGACACCTACAAGGCACGCTCAACCGTCGAGAAACGTTCTGCAGTGTGCGACGAACAGTTGCGGGTACTGGAAGAGCGCGCCGTGCCCGGAGTCCGGATACAGGATGAGCTGCGCATCCTTCATGGCCTTGAACATGGCGTAGGCATTGATGCTCGGGAACATGGTATCGTCGCTGCCGTGGACGATGAGCGTGGGTTGATCGATCATCCGAAGCATGTCTGCGCTTTCATCTTTCCGGGCGCACCATTCGATGATCGCTTTTGCCTGAGGGCCGCTCACACTCTCGCCGCTTTCGGGATCGCGGTCCTTCGAACGCATGAGCGCCCGCGCGATGAATTCGCGCCCGGCGCGCTGGCTGGCCTCGGTCGGCGTAAAAAACAGCGGCAACCGAATATCCGCCGCGCCGCGCGAGAATGCGTTCTCTACAACCGAGAGAAGATGCTCCTCGCCACCGAGAGGTGCTGCTCCAACCACGACGATCTTCCGGATCCTGCCGCGATTTCGCGTGGCGAGAACCTGGGCAAGCATGCCGCCGAGCGAGAAGCCGAGAAGATCTATCTCCGGCAGGCCGAGGGCCTTGATGAAAGTTTCGGCGTCTGCCGACATCTGCTCGACACTGTCGGGGGTGACGCCGGTCGTCGTACCGACACCGGCATTGTTGAAAACGATGACCGGCCTCGTCTCGGACAAACCGTTCACGACAGCCGGGTCCCAGGAATCCATATTGCCGGTGAAATGCTGGAGAAGGACCACAGGCGTGCCCGTGGCCACGCCAAGGCGCCTGAACGCGAAGCGAATGCCTCCTGCTTCGATGAACTCAGTTCTCGTCGTTTCGAGTGACATGCCATGTCCCGTTTGATGATGTGCAGAAGCGCGGCGTATCAGCCGGAACCCGGCACCGACAGGACATAGTTGCCATCATTTCGGCCATGCGATTGACGTGGCGCGGGCGCACGACCACATAGGTTGGGCCGTGCGTCGAGGAGAGATCATGAGAGTTGGCTTGGTTCTGTGCCCAGGCTTCCAGGCCGTTTGTTTTGGTGCGATCGCTGCCTTCGACGTCGCCAACAAGCATGCCGGAGAGAGCGTCTACGACGTCCACGTGCTGTCCGAAGAAGGCGGGGTCGTGACATCGTCGGCGGGCGTTCGGGTCCTGACCGAGCCGTTCGGCCGGGTTCCGTTCGACACGCTCATTGTCGCGGCCGGCCTTGAAATTCCGACCTCATCGCCGGGCCTGATTCGGCTGCTGCGGGCATCTGCCCAGGACGCGCGGCGTGTCGCATCGATTTGTCTCGGCTCGTTCGTTCTCGGCGACGCCGGGCTGTTGAACGGGCGGCGCGCGACCACGCACTGGCGATACGCCCGCGAGTTGCAGGCGAGATTTCCAAGCTGCCAGGTCGACATGGACAAGATCTTCATTGAAGACGGCCATGTCTGGACGTCCGCGGGGATGAGTGCCGGCACCGATCTGGTGGTTGGGATGATCGAACGCGATCTGGGCCCCGAGCGCGCCCGTGCCGTCGCCAAGGGGATGGTCATGTACCATCGTCGCTCCGGTGGGCAGTCGCAGCATTCAGCCCTGCTGGATCTGGGTACGAGCGAAGACAGGGTGCAGAAGGCACTCAATTACGCCAGACAAAATTTGCGTGAGAGCCTGACGATTGACGATCTGGCGCGCGCCGCTTGTCTCAGTCCGCGGCAGTTTACGCGCCTCTTCCGGTCCGAGACGGGAACGACGCCGGCCAAGGCGATCGAAGCGTTACGCATCGAATCCGCGAAATTGATGCTCGAACAGAGTCGGTTGCCCATCGATGTCGTTGCGCGCGAGACCGGCTTCGCTAACCGCGAGCGGATGCGGCAGGCCTTCGTGCGCGTGCATGGCGAGGCACCGCGTGCCATCCGCAAGGAGGCGGGCCCCCTCGCCATGCTGTAGCGTCCGCGCGTCAGCTCAGGCGGATGTTGGATAGATCGATCGAGACCACCAGCGGCTCGGTGCTGAAGCTGCCGTCGGGTTGCCGCGCGAAAATGCGCCGCTTGGTCGGAAATCGGATGCCCGAGACTTCGACGTAGTCGCTGATCAGATGGGCGCCAGGCGTGTTGCCCGCGATCTCGACGTCATAGTCGTGGCGCTTCAACAACCCATCCGCGTCGAAGTAGAGCGTCTGCACGGCGCTGTGGGTCGCGATGTCCTTCGGAAACCGAACCGCAAGACGGCGCCAGAGGCCATCGCTCATGCGCAGCGGCTCCATTTCCTCCGTCTCGACACCAGGCCAGGCCAGCACGAACGGCGTGTTGAGATAAGTCCACATGGCACAGCCGGCGAAATATGCCAGCTGGAGCTCCGTCCATGGCGTTTGCAGGGTGTGACTTGCAAAACTGCTGCGGGGATCGCCCAGTTCATCCAGCAGCGTACCGTCGACGGATTCGAGTGCGACCCGGCCTGGTTCGAATCTCGAACGCCGGCGTTCCGGACCAAAGGGCGCGTGCGACGCCCATTCCTTGCGCAAACCAACGGTTACAGTCGTCTGCTGGAGGGTTTCCGGCTGCCCCTTCAGGGACCACAGCGCCCCACCCTGCCTGAGATCGGCCGAGACCTGCTTGAACTGCTTCCAGCGCTGTAGGCCTCCGTGCGCCTCGATCGCCAGCTCACTCAACTTCGTCATGACATGCTCCTGCTTACGGACCATTTCATTCGGCCCGCGTCGCAGGGAACGCTACGCGCTCATGACGCAGCGGCGAACGCCGTAGATGCCATGTTTCCGGCCACGGCGGAGCGGCGGTCCTAAACCCCCGCCATCATCACGTATTTGATCTCAACATATTCTTCCATTCCGTGACGGGAGCCTTCGCGGCCGAGGCCGCTTTCCTTGACGCCGCCGAAGGGCGCGACTTCCGTGGTGATCAGGCCGGTGTTGACGCCGACCATGCCCGACTCCAGTGCCTCGGCGACGCGCCAGACGCGGCCGAGATCGCGGGAATAGAAGTATGACGCGAGGCCGAACGGCGAAGCGTTGCACATTGCGATGACGTCGGCCTCGTCCTTGAAGCGGATCACCGGCGCGAGCGGGCCGAAGGTCTCTTCCTGCGATACCAGCGAGTCCGCCTTGACGTCGGCGAGCACGGTCGGCTCGAAGAAGGAACGGCCGAGCTCGCTGCGCTTGCCGCCGGTGACGATCTTGGCGCCGCGCTTGACGGCATCCGCGATGTGGCGCTCGACCTTGTCGACCGCCTTCAAATTGATGAGCGGACCCTGGGTGACGCCGGCTTCCGTGCCGTCGCCGATCTTCATCGCCGCGACCTTCTTCGACAGCTTCTGCACGAACTCGTCGTAGATCTTGTCCTGGGCGTAGATGCGGTTGGCGCAAACGCAGGTCTGGCCCATGTTGCGATATTTCGAGACGATCGCGCCTTCGACGGCGGCATCGATGTCGGCATCGTCGAACACAACGAAGGGCGCGTTGCCGCCGAGCTCGAGGCCGAGCCGCTTCACGCCGACCGAGGCCTGCTGGTAGAGGATCTTGCCGACGGCGGTCGAGCCGGTGAAGCCGACGAAGCGCACCGCGGGATGCTCGCACAGCACCTTGCCGATCGGCGGCGCATCACCCGTGATGATGTTGAGCACGCCCTTGGGAATGCCGGCCTTCTCGGCGAGCGCAGCCAGCGCCAGCGCCGACAGCGGCGTCTCGTTGGCGGGCTTGAGCACCACGGTGCAGCCGGCGGCCAGCGCCGGCGAAACCTTGCGGGTGATCATCGAGTTCGGGAAGTTCCATGGCGTGATCGCGCCGCAGACGCCGATCGGCTGCTTGATCGCGAGCAGGCGCGCATCGGCGCGCTGGGTGGGAATGGTCTCACCATAGACGCGGCGGGCCTCCTCGGCGAAGAACTCGATATAGGCGGCGCCGATATCGACCTCGCCCAGCGCCTCGGAGAGCGGCTTGCCCTGCTCGGAGGTGAGGATCAGCGCGAGGTCCTCGCGGTTGGCGGTGATCAGCTCGAACCATTTGCGCAGGATGTTGGAGCGCTGCTTGGCGGTGTGCTTGGCCCAGGCCGGGAACGCGCGCTCGGCGGCTTCGACCGCCTTGGTCGTCTCGGCCGCGCCAAGCTGCGGCACTTTGGCAAGCTCGATGCCGGTCGCGGGATTGTTGACGGCAAAAACCGGCGTGCCGACCCAGGCGCCGTCGATGTAGCAGGCTTCCTTCAGCAGCGAGGGGTCCTTCAGCCGGTCGCGCAGGGTGGCGGTGGCTTGCGGGGCGCGGGCGGCGGCAGTCGGGGTCATGGCGTTCTCCCAGGGGCGATCGGATCGGCCCGGAATATAGGGACAGACGGTGCGCAATGCACCGTCCCGCAACGCACATCTGATGGGAGCTAAACTGACAGCGGCGAACTTATTGTTTGAGCATGATCTTTCCGGAAAACCGCTGCACACTTTTCCGGATCATGCTCTAGGCCGCGCCGCTCATATAGGTCTCGCGCCGGCCGATCATGCGCTCGGCGGCGGCCTTGGCGTCGGCCTTCGAGGAGGTCGCGCAGGTCCGGTATTCGAGATCGGGAACGTCGGAGGTGTCGCGGCGGCCGAACCAGCTCTTCGAGCCGACCGGGAGCAGTGCCAGCGACTGCGCCAGATTGTCCACGGCGCCGAAGGAATAGAGAGCGCCGGTGCCGGCGACGCGGACCTCGTAGATGCCGGGCGAGATTGGCGCCTCGAGATTGTCGCCCCGTCCGGGACGGGGATAGCGCTTCCATTCGCTCCAGGTCGAAATCATTTGAGGTCCCCTCGCGGCCGATGGCCGCCAAATTTGCATCAAGTCTTAAGGTCGGCCGCGAAGCGGGCCGAGAGTTTGAACGTCGCAACGCACAAAATGTTTCAAGTGCTTCAAAACACCGAAAACATATCGCCACAGCCCATCCACGGTCACTGCGAAGTGCCGCCATCCACCGCAGATTGTGACAGAGTGTTGCAGTTCAGCCGTCCTTGTCGTCCTGCGCACGGCGCAGATCGTCAAGTCACGACATCGCGACCGGCGCACAGGTAGAGAGGCTTGCCGCCTGCGACCTGCGGGAGGACAATCCGGATGCTTCCAACAATAATCAAACCGGAGGAAACGCGCATGCGAAGCCAGGCTCAGATCGACGAGATTCTGCGCAAGACAACCGAGGCCAAGGACATTCCCGGCGTGGTCGCGATTGCCGCCAGCGGTAACGAAGTCCTCTATCAAGGCGCGTTCGGCAAGCGCGACCTGTCGAAGCCGGACGCGATGACGGCGGATAGCGTGTTCTGGATCGCCTCGATGACGAAGGCGGTGACGTCGGCGGGCGCGATGCAGCTGGTCGAGCAGGGCAAGCTGTCGCTGGATGCGCCGGTCGGCGAGCTGCTGCCCGATCTCGCCAAGCCGCAAGTGCTCGAAGGTTTCGACGCCAAGGGCGAGCCGAAGCTGCGGCCGGCCAGGGGCGCGATCACGCTGCGCCAGCTCATGACCCACACCGCCGGCTTCTGCTACGACATGTGGAACGGCGAATTCGCGCGCTACATGGAGAAGACCGGCACGCCCGGCATCATCACCTGCCAGAACGCTGCGCTGAAGACACCTGTCATGACCGACCCCGGTACGCGCTGGGAATACGGCACCAACATCGACTTCGTCGGCAAGGCGGTGGAAGCCGCCAGCGGCAAGAAGCTTGACGCCTACCTCCGCGACAACCTGTTTGCGCCGCTCGGAATGTCCGACACCGGCTTCAAGATCACCGACGACATGCGCAAGCGCCTGGTCGGGATGCATGCCCGCGGCGAGGACGGCCAGCTCGCCGCGATCCCGTTCGAGCTCGAGCAGAATCCGGAATTCCACATGGGTGGCGGCGGCCTCTATTCAACTGCGGCCGACTACATCAAGTTCACCCAGATGATCCTGAACAAGGGCCGCGGCAACGGCAACCAGGTGCTGAAACCCGAGACGATCGCCATGATGGGGCAGAACCAGATGGGCGATCTCAGCATGACCAAGATGACGACGGCGGCGCCGCCCTACACTAACGACGTCGATCTTTATCCGGAGCAGGTGAAGAAGTGGGGCCTCAGCTTCATGATCAACACCGCCAAGACTGCGGAAGGCCGCAGCGCCGGCAGCCTCGCCTGGGCGGGCCTTGCCAACACCTACTACTGGATCGATCCGGCGCGCGACGTCACCGGCGTGATCCTCATGCAGCTGCTGCCGTTTGCCGACGCGAAATGCCTCCAGGCGTTCGCAGGCTTCGAGCGCGGGGTCTACGCCGGGCTCGATGCGGGAAGCGGGCAGAAGGCGGCGTAAGGGAGCCGACCTCTCTCCACACGTCATGGCCGGGCTTGTCCCGGCCATCCACGTGCGGCAGCTTATGCGGAGAGACGTGGATGCCCGGGTCATAGGCGAGCGAAGCGACGCCGTCCTTCAGACGGCTATGCCCGGGCATGACGGCGGAGAAAGTGTGCCGACGTTCTCTGACGAGGAGATTTTGATTTGGTGGATAAAAGCGACAGCTACGTTTGCGGCGTCTCGGACACGCCACTGCTCGGCGACACCATCGGCCACAGTCTCGACAATGCGGTGCGGCGCTGGGGCAAGCGCGAAGCGCTGGTCTCGCCAAGCCATGGCGTACGATGGACATGGGCGGAATTCGCCGAGCGGGTCGAGGCGCTCGCCGCCGGCTTTCTCGCGCTGGGTCTCGTGCGCGGCGAGCGGATCGGCATCTGGTCGCTGAACCGGCCGGAATGGACGTTGACCCAATTCGCCGCCGCCAAGGCCGGCCTGATCCTGGTGACGATTAATCCCGCCTATCGGCTCAGCGAGCTGGAATTCGCGCTGAAGAAGGTCGGCTGCGCCGCGATCGTCACCGCCACGTCGTTCAAGACCAGCCAGTACATGGAGATGCTCAACACGCTGCTGCCGGAGCTGGCGGGTTCGACGCCGGGGAAGCTGCAGGCAGCGCGGCTGCCGGAGCTGCGGATGGTGATCCAGATCGGCGGCCCCGCGGCACCCGGGACGATCCCATTCGAGGACGTCGCACACATGGGCGCCTCCCAGCACCGCGAGCAGCTCGCCGCGCTCGGCGCTACGCTTCAGTTCGACGATCCCGTCAATATCCAGTTCACCAGCGGCACCACGGGCTCACCGAAGGGCGTGACGCTGACGCACCACAACATCCTCAATAACGGCTATTTCACGGGACGGGCGATGCGCCTGACGGAAGCGGATCGCATCTGCATTCCCGTGCCGCTCTACCACTGCTTCGGCATGGTGATGGGCAACCTCGCATCCGTGACGCTCGGCACGACCATGGTCTATCCCGGCGAAGGTTTCGACCCGCTCGCGACCCTGCGCGCGATCGAGCAGGAGAAATGCACGGCGCTGTACGGCGTGCCGACCATGTTCATCGCGGAGCTCGATCATCCGGAATTCAGGAATTTCAACCTGACATCGCTGCGCACCGGCATCATGGCGGGCGCGCCCTGTCCGATCGAGGTGATGAAGCGCGTCAACACCGAGATGAACATGGGTGAGGTCACCATCGCCTATGGCATGACCGAGACCAGCCCGGTCAGCTTCCAGAGCGCGACGGACGACCCACTGGAGCGACGCGTCTCCACCGTCGGGCGGATTCATCCGCATGTCGAGGTGAAGGTCGTCGACCTCGAGGGCAGAATCGTCAAGCGTGGCGAACGCGGCGAGCTCTGCACCCGCGGCTACAGCGTCATGCTCGGCTATTGGGAAGAGAAGGAAAAGACCGGCGACGTGCTGGATGCCAACGGCTGGATGCACACCGGCGATCTCGCCACCATCGACGACGCCGGGTATTGCAACATCGTCGGCCGCATCAAGGACCTTGTGATCCGCGGCGGCGAGAACCTCTATCCGCGCGAGATCGAGGAATTTCTATATCGTCACCCGAAGATCCAGGACGTGCAGATCTTTGGCGTCGCAGACACCCGTTACGGCGAGGAGCTCTGCGCCTGGATCCGCGTCAAGCCGGGCGAGACGCTGACCGCCGAGGAGGTGCGCGCCTTCTGCGACGGCCAAATCGCCCACAACAAGATCCCGCGCTACGTCGAGTTCGTCGACGAATTCCCGATGACCGTGACCGGCAAGATCCAGAAATTCGTGATGCGCGATGCGGTGGAGCAGCGGCTGGGATTGAAGGCGGCGAAGACGGCGTGAGGGGGCCGACCTCTCTCTAAACGTCATGGCCGGGCTTGTCCCGGCCATCCACGAAAATGCCGCGCGCGTGGAAGAACGTGGATGCCCGGGACAAGCCCGGGCATGACGGCTGAAGGTGGGCGGGCACCTGCATCCACATCGTCATTGCGAGCGGAGCGAAGCAATCCAGCCTGTCGTCGCGGAGAGACTCTGGATTGCTTCGTCGCTGCGCTCCTCGCAATGACGGGGAGAGAGTTTTCCTTAAACCGTCAGCCCGCGCTGCTGGGCCAGCTCCTTCAGCGAGACCTGCGGACGCGCGCCGATGTGCTGGATCACTTCGGCGGCCGCGAGCGCGCCGAGCTCGCCGCACTGCTTGTGCGCGAGATTGCGCGCAAGACCGTAGAGGAAGCCTGCGGCGAACAGATCGCCGGCGCCGGTGGTGTCCACCAGTTTCGCGATCGGCGAGGCCGGCGCCGCGACGGCGTCGGTCGGGGTCACCACCACGCAGCCCTTCTCGCTGCGGGTGACGACGCCGAGCTTGACGTCGTTGCGCAGCTGCTTCAGCGCGGTGTCGAAGTCCGAGGTCATGTAGAGCGAATGCAGCTCGGACTCGTTGGCGAACACGATGTCCACGGTGCCGTTCCGCATCAGACCCAGAAACTCGTCGCGGTAGCGGTCGACGCAGAAGGAATCCGACAGCGTCAGCGCCACCTTGCGCTTGGCCTCATGGGCGATCGTGGCCGCCTTGACGAAGGCGTCCTTGGCGTTCTTGGGATCCCAGAGATAGCCCTCGAGATAGACGATGCCGGCGGAGGCGATCTCGGCCGGGTCGATGTCGGCGGGCGACAGATCCTGCGCGGCGCCGAGATAGGTGTTCATGGTGCGCTCACCGTCGCCGGTGACCAGGATATAGGAACAGCCGGTGGCGGGACCGTCCTTGGCGGCGGGCGTGTTGAAGGCGACGCCGGCTGCGCGGATGTCGTGGACATAGAGCTTGCCGATCTGATCGTCCTTGACCTTGCCGACATAGGCCGCGCGGGCCCCCAGGCTGCCGATGCCGACGATGGTGTTGGCGGCGGATCCCCCCGAGACTTCCGTGGCCGGGCCCATGTCCTTGTAGATGGCGGCGGCCCGGGCCTCGTCGATCAGGGACATGCTGCCCTTGGTCATGCCGTGCTTGGCCAGAAAGGCCTCGTCGGTCCTGACCAGCACGTCGAACAGCGCGTTGCCGATGCCGAGAACGTCATATTTCACGTCAGCCATTCACCTTGATCCTGTTTGGCGGATTGCGATTGCCGGAGAAATCCGCTTCCTGTCGGCCTGAAATCTGGCTCGCGGCCTATCACGACCGGCCCTGCCCGGGCAAGCAACGAGCGTTGTCTTTTGACGCGTTTTCTTCACGCGAACCGGAGGCCACTTCGCTCGAAAACGCTATGGTATATCCACCCGATGATCCGCTCCTTCCTGACAGTTTCGACGGGAACGCTGGCCTCGCGGCTCCTCGGCTTTGCGCGCGATTCCATGATCGCCGCCCTGCTCGGCACCGGCGCGGTGGCGGACGCGTTCCTGGCGGCGTTCCAGCTCGTCAACGTGGTCCGGCGGCTGCTCAGCGAGGGGGCCCTCAATGCGGCGCTGATCCCGGCCTGGCTGCGCGTCCGGGACCGCGACGGCGAAGCGGCCGCATCCGCCTTCGCGGGCCGGGTACTCGGCACCGTCAGCGTGGCCCTGATCGTGATCTCGGCCGTCATCGCACTGGCGATGCCGCTGATCATCACGGTGATCGCGCCCGGGTTTCTCGGCAGCAGCACGCTCGATCTCGCGGTCGCGAATGCGCGGCTGATGCTGCCCTATCTCGCCTTCGCCGGCCCCGTCACGGTGCTGATGGGACTGCTCAACGCGCAGGGGCGCTTTGCGCTGACGGCATTCTCGCCGCTGCTCTTCAACATCGCGCTGATCGCCGCAATTGCGATGCTGCTGGTCTGGCACGCCGATGCCGGTTTTGCCGCGTGGATGCTGGCGGCCACCGTCGGCGTGGCCGGCCTGCTGCAACTGCTGATGCTGCTGTCGCAGCGGAGCGCTAACCTGGCGACGCCGTTACGTGCAAGCTTCGACAAGGAGATGCGCGGCTTCTTCGCCAAGGCGATTCCAGGCATGATCGCAAGCTCGGGCCCGCAATGGCTGATGGTCGCGGGCGCGATCATCGCATCTGCGACGCCATCGGCCGTCTCGTGGCTCTATTTCGCCAACCGCCTGATCGAGCTGCCGCTCGGCATCGTCGGCGTCGCCATGGGCACGGTGCTGGTGCCGGAGCTGACGCGGGCCGTCACCAGCGGCGACCGTGACGCGGTGGCGCATGCGGAATCGCGCGCGCTGGAGCTTGCGACCGGGCTCGCGCTGCCGGCGACGCTCGGCCTGATCGTGCTGGCCGAGCCGATCGTGCGGCTGCTGTTCGAGCACGGCGCGTTCGGCGCGGACGACAGCGCGGCGACCGCCCGTGCGCTGATGTGGCTGGCGCTGGGGCTGCCGGCACATGTGCTGATCAAGGCACTGTCGCCGGCCTTCTTCGCCCGCGGCGACACCATGGCGCCGCTGCTCGCCACGGCCAAAGGCTTTTTGGTCGCGGTCGCCCTCGCCGTGCTGCTCGGTCATTTCTACGGCGCGAGCGGCATCGCCGCGAGCATCGCAGCCGGGGCCTGGAGCAGCGCGCTCTCCCTGCTCCGGAAGGGCACCGGCGAGTTCGGCTTCTCGGTCGACGTCGCCGCGCGAAAGCGGCTGCCGCGGATCGTGCTCGCCGCCGCGGCCATGGGCGCCCTGCTCTGGCTGACCATCGGTCTCGTGCCGTCAGAGGCGCATGGCCTGATCCGCTTCGTCGTGCTGGGCCTGCAGATCGGGGCGGGGATCGCCGTCTACGCCGTGCTCCTCCAGATCCTCGGCGCGGCCTCGTGGCGCGAGGCGGCTTCTGCCCTGAAGCGGCCCGCCTGAACCGGCCGGACCAGCGAATTACCCTTGACGGGGCAGCGCCGCTGTTGGAAACGACGGCGAATACCTATGGGAAGGCCGACCATGCCATTCGTTGAACGGGTTTTTTCGGGCGTCCAGCCGACGGGCAATCTGCACCTCGGCAACTATCTCGGCGCCATCGTCAACTTCGTGAAGATGCAGGAAACTCACAACTGCATCTATTGCGTCGTGGACATGCACGCGATCACGCAGGGCGTGGACGTCTGGGGCGGCCCGGTCGAGCTCGCGCGCAACACCCGCGAGGTCACCGCGGCGTTCATCGCCAGCGGCATCGACCCGAAGAAGCACATCGTGTTCAACCAGAGCCAGGTCTCGGGCCACGCCGAGCTCGCCTGGATCTTCAACTGCGTCGCGCGCATGGGCTGGCTCGGCCGCATGACCCAGTTCAAGGAGAAGGCGGGCAAGGACCGCGAGAACGCCTCGGTCGGTCTGTTCGACTATCCCGTGCTGATGGCCGCCGACATCCTGCTCTACCGCGCCACCCACGTTCCGGTCGGCGAGGACCAGAAGCAGCATCTCGAGCTCTCGCGCGACATCGCGCAGAAGTTCAACAACGACTTCGCCGATTCCATTCGCGCCCAGGGCGCCAATGACGGCCTGTTCTTCCCGCTGCCGGAACCGCTGATCACCGGCCCGGCGACGCGCGTGATGAGCCTGCGCGACGGCACCAAGAAGATGTCGAAGTCGGATGCCTCCGACAATTCGCGCATCAACCTCACCGACGATGCCGACACCATCGCGCAGAAGATCCGCAAGGCGAAGACCGATCCGGAGCCGCTGCCGACCGAAGAGAAGGGCCTGGAAGCGCGCCCCGAGGCCGACAATCTCGTCGGAATCTTCGCCGCGCTCTCCGGCCGCTCCAAGGCCGACGTGCTCCGTGAATTCGGCGCCGGCCAGTTCTCCAGCTTCAAGAACGCGCTGGCCGAGCTGTGCGTGACCAAGCTCGCGCCGATCGCCGGCGAGATGAAGCGCCTCGTCGCCGACCCCGGCCATATCGACACCATCCTGAACGAGGGTTCCGACCGGGCCCGCGCCATCGCCGACGAGACCATGAAGCTCTCGAAGGACATCGTCGGGTTCATCCGCCGCCGATAGAGAGACCGCATCGATGAGAGCGCCGGACCTTCACAGAGACGGCTGGCGCCTCAACGATGGCGAGGAGCGGCACCGCGAGGCGCCCGCAACGTTTCAGATTCCGGACCTGGCCCTCCGCAAGATGCTCCGGGTGGGCGACTACGCCAAGTTGATCTTCGAGATCACCGTCGAGGGCGACGAGCATCCGGCCGTCGAACGGATGTGGGTGATCATCCGCGAGCACACGCCGGATGGCTATGTCGGCATGCTCGCCAACCAGCCGCATTCGATCGCCGAGAACGATGAATTCTGGCACGGAACCGAGCTTCCGTTCGAATACCGGCATATCATCGCGGTGCAGCCCGGCGACGCCGAGAGTGTTGCGGCCGCAAAGGCGCCCGCGCCGATCCCCTGGGACCGATCGGCCTGACCGCGGTCATTGACGCCGCTTGTCGAAAGCGGCTGCGGCGTGGCAGCATATCGGTCTTGCACATTCCGGGACATGCATGACCAGCAAGCGACTTTGCTTCGAGCCGGGTCACAAGCCCAAATGCCTCGTCATCGTCGACGACAGCGCCGAATGGGATCGCGCGGTCTATTACGCCAGCCGCTGGGCGATCCGCGCCGGCGGCGGCGTGGTGATGCTGCGCATCATCGAGCCTGAGGAGCAAACGCAGGAATGGCTTGGTGTCGCCGAGATCATGCGCGCCGAGGCACATGAGGCCGCCGAAGCCGCGCTCGACCGCGCCGCCGGGAGAGCCAACGGCATCGCCGCGATCACGCCGGAACGAGTGATCCGCGAAGGTGCGGCCATGGAACAGCTGCTCGCGGTCATCGACGAGGACCCTGATATCGCCATGCTGGTGCTCGCCGCCAGTCCCGGCGCGGAAGGTCCGGGCCCCCTGGTCTCGCTGCTCTCGCATGCGCTCGGCACGTTCCCGGTGCCGGTGACGGTCATTTCGGGCGCGCTGAGCGACCAGAGCGTGGATTCGCTGTCGTAGTTCAGGGGCCCGTCATGTCCGGGCTTGTCCCGGGCATCCACGTTCTTGATTCCGCGGAGCAAGGCGTGGATGGCCGGGACAAGCCCGGCCATGACGACGCAAAGGCCTTTTGCCGCCTAACCCGCTGAAATAACAACGAAACAGCCTCGATCCCCCTTGATCGTGCGTTCGCCGTCGCCATCTGCTAGGGAAGAGAGCACGCGCCGGCCTTGAACCGGCGACGTCTGGAGAAAACCATGTTCATTCAAACCGAAGCGACCCCCAATCCCGCCACGCTGAAGTTCATTCCCGGCCGCGTCGTGACCGACGGCAACCCCATGGAATTTTCGAGCCGCGAATCGGCCGTGCGCTCGCCGCTGGCCGAAAAGCTGTTCGACGTGCCCGGCGTCACCGGCGTGTTCTACGGATCGGATTTCATCACCGTGACCAAGGCGAGCGGTGAGTGGCAGCAGCTCAAGCCCGCGATCCTCGGCGCCATCATGGAGCACTACATGTCCGGCGCGCCGCTGCTCGCCGACGGCGCGGCTCAGGGCGATGTCGATCTCGACGACGAGGACGAGTTCTTCGACGAGGCCGATGCCGAGACGGTCGATATGATCAAGGACCTGATCGAGACCCGCGTGCGGCCGGCGGTCGCCAATGACGGCGGCGACATCACCTTCCGCGGCTTCAAGGACGGCGTCGTCTATCTCAACATGAAGGGCGCCTGCTCCGGCTGCCCGTCATCGACCGCAACGCTCCAGCACGGCATCCAGAATTTGCTGAAGCATTTCGTGCCCGACGTGGTCGAAGTCCGGCCGATGTGACGACGAAGTCGTCATTCCGGGGCGGTCCGTCAGGACCGAACCCGGAATCTCGAGATTCTCTGGTGCGCAATTGTGCACCAGAGTTCGATGCTACGCGTCGCCCCGGAATGACATCATCAATTCTACGCCGCCTGGCCGATGCTCGCCGCTTCTTCCGCGGCCTTGCGCATGTTCGCCGACATCTCGCTGGTGACCGTGCTCTGCTCCTCGACGGCGGCGGCCGTTGACGAGACATACTCGCTGACGCCCTGGATCGCGCTCTTGATCTGCTCCAGCGCGGCGACGACGTCGACCGAGATACCGCTCAGATTGCCGATCTCCTGCTCGATCCTGTCGGCAGCCTGCTTGGCCTGATTGGCGAGGCTCTTCACTTCGGACGCGACCACGGCAAAGCCGCGGCCGGCCTCACCGGCGCGCGCGGATTCGATGGTGGCATTGAGCGCCAGCAGGTTGATCTGGCCGGTGATGCTGCCGATAAGCTGCACGATCATGCTCATCGATTCCGCCGCCTGCGTCAGCCGGTGCGCCTGCTGGTCGGCCGCCTCGACCCGGTCGACCGCGGTCGATGCGGTCTCGCGCGAGCGCGTCATCGCCTCCGCGATCTCGCGCACCGAGGCGTTGAGCTCCTCCGCGCCGGCGGCGACGGATTCCATCATGTCGCGCACCTTCTCGCTGCGCTTGCGCGCGATCACTTGGTCGGTGGTGTCGGAGGCGTATTTCACGACCTTGAACGGATTGCCGTTGAGATCGCGGATCGGGTTGTAGGACGCCTGGATGAAGACCTGCCGGCCGCCCTTGCCGACGCGCTGATATTCGCCGGACTGGAATTCACCGGCGTTCAGCCTGGCCCAGAAGGCGCGATAGGCTTCGCTGTCGCGCTCCTCCGCGCCGACGAACATGCTGTGATGCCGGCCGACGATCTCGGCCAGCGTGTAGCCGAGCGCGCCGAGGAAGTTCTCGTTGGCGGTCAAAACCTTCCCGTCCATGCTGAACTCGATCACGGCCTGCGACTTGCCGATGGCCTCGATCTGCCCTGCGAAATTCGCATTCGACAGCTTCTGCGCGCTGACGTCGGTGGCGAACTTCACCACCTTGAACGGCTTGCCGGCGTCGTCGAGGATCGGATTGTAGGAGGCGAGGATCCAGATCTCCTTCCCGCCCTTGCCGAAGCGCTTGTACTCGCCGGACTGGAATTCGCCGCGCGCGAGCTTCGCCCAGAATTCGCGATAGGCCGCGCTGTCGCGCTCACCGGGTCCGGTGAACATGCTGTGATGGCGGCCCTGGATCTCGTCGAGCCGGTAGCCGAGCGTGGCCAGGAAATTCTCGTTGGCGGTGATGATGGTGCCGTCGAGAGCGAACTCGATCACCGCCTGGGCACGGCCGATCGCAAGGATCTTGCCGGCGTCCTCGAGGCTGCGGATCTTGCGCGCGGTGATATCGGTGGCGAACTTGACGACCTTCACCGGCTTGCCGGCCTCGTCGATGATCGGGTTGTAGGACGCCTGGATCCATATCTCGCGGCCGCCCTTGCCGAGCCGCTTGTACTCGGCGGATTGATATTCGCCGCGGCCGAGCCGCGCCCAGAACTCGCGATAGGCCGCGCTGTCCCGCTCCTCGCGCATCACGAACATGCTGTGGTGCTTGCCCGCGATCTCGTCGAGCCGATAGCCCACCGCGTCCAGGAAATTCTGATTGGCCGTGATGATGGTGCCGTCGAGATGGAATTCGATGACCGCCTGCGACTTGCCCAGCGCAATGACCTGAGCCAAAGCCTCCTTTGCCGAAGAACCGCTTCGCCAAAAAGACATAAATGAATCCTTCCAAATGACCGAAACGGGCGCGGCTTGATCCGCCGATGCGCCGTCCGAGTCGCCATTGACTCGCTCTCCTGTCGCCCGACCGTGTCATTGGCTCACTAATGATTGCTTAAAATGTCATTATTTCAAGTACTTAGACATCTCTAAGGTTGCAAATCCATGCATCTGCTTCGAAAAAGGGGCGCGAAAATTTTATCGACTTCGCGTCCACGTAGAATTACGGGACCGATCGTGCGCCTGTCGAGAAATCAAACTTGCACTGGTTCGACCGCGGCCCGACCGACTAAGCTGATTCGATGCTGATCCTTGCCATCGACACTGCACTTGAGGCGTGCGCGGCCGCCGTGCTCGACACCGACGCCGGCGAACTCCTCGCCCAGGAGTCGCAGCTCATGAAGCGCGGCCATGCCGAAGCGCTGATGCCGATGATCGCGCGCGTGATGCAATCGGCCAATCTCGCCTTCACCTCGCTCGACCGCATCGCCGTCACGGTCGGCCCCGGCAGCTTCACCGGCCTGCGCGTCGGCATTTCCGCGGCGCGCGGCCTTGCGCTCGCGGCGAAACGGCCGGCGGTCGGACTGACGACGCTGTCCGCCTATGCCGCCACCGTCGTCGGCCAGAGCAAACCGGCGCCGGTGATTTCCGCGATCGATGCCCGTCACGATCACGTCTATTTCCAGATCGTCGCAGGCGACGGCAGCCCGCTGGTGCGGCCCGCTGTCGCGCCCATCGACGAGGCGATCGCGGCCTCGCAATTCGGTGCGCCGCATCTGGTCGGCAATGCCGCCAGCATCCTCGCCGATCGATGGCCGAAGGATGCGCCGCAGCCGGTCGCGGTCGACGCGCAAGCTGCGCCCGACATCGGCTGGGTCGCCTGGCTTGGCGCCGCGGCCGATCCCGAGACGACGCCGGCGCGGCCGTTCTATCTGAAGGCGCCCGACGCAAAGCCGGCCGCAGCTCCTCAGTTCGCACAAGCCGCAAGCTCATGATCGGATGGTTGTCGGAATGGTGGCGCGGCGGCACCGCCGCCGTCGAGCCCGCGTCGGCGCGCGATGCCGCGCGGCTGGCACAACTTCACGGCGCCTCCTTCGCGCACGGCTGGGGCGAAGGCGAGTTCGAGAGCATGATGAGCGAGCGCAACACGCTCGTGCACCGGCTGCGCCTCGGCCGCAAGACGATCGGCTTTGCGGTATCGCGCATCGGCGCGGACGAGGCGGAGATTCTCTCGATCGCGGTCGACCAGGCCAGTCGCGGCCGCGGGCTCTCCCGCACGCTGCTGATGACCCATCTCGGCCATCTCGCAGGCCGCGGCGTGCGCACGATATTTCTCGAAGTTGAGGAAAATAACCAGCCGGCCCGGCGGCTGTACGACCGGGCCGGATTCATGGTGGTCGGACGCCGCGAACGCTACTATAAGCAGCCGAACGGGGAACAATTGAACGCCCTTCTGATGCGGCGTGACTTGTCGTAACATTGATGGCAGAAAGCGCCCCTCAGGCAGACAGATCATGACCGCACTGAAACCTTCTTCTGCATCCAAGGCGTCCGGCATCGAGGCGCGCTGTGCCGCAACCGGCATGCGCATGACTGAGCAGCGCCGCGTCATCGCGCGCGTGCTCGCGGAGGCGGTCGATCATCCCGATGTCGAGGAATTGTACCGGCGCTGCGTCGCCGTCGACGACAAGATCTCGATCTCGACCGTGTATCGCACCGTCAAGCTGTTCGAGGATGCCGGTATCATCGAACGCCATGATTTCCGCGAGGGCCGCGCGCGCTACGAAACGATGCGCGACAGCCATCACGATCATCTCATCAATCTGCGCGACGGCAAGGTGATCGAGTTCACCTCCGAGGAGATCGAGAAGCTGCAGGCGGAGATCGCCCGCAAGCTCGGCTACAAGCTGGTCGATCACCGGCTCGAGCTCTATTGCGTCCCGCTCGACGACGACAAGCCGACGTCCTAAGCGGCATGATCTCCGCGCAAACGCGTTCCGCGCTTGCCGCGCGGGATAACCGCTTCACACTTTTCCGGATCATGCCCTAGTGCCCATCGATCTCATCATCTTCGATTGCGACGGCGTGCTCGTGGACAGCGAGGTCATCTCCTGTCGCGCGCATGCAAATGCTCTGACCCGGCACGGCTATCCGATCACCTCGGAGCAGGTGTCGAGGCGCTTCCTCGGCCGTTCGACAAAACAAGCCAATCTCGAGATCGAGACCGAGCTCGGCCGCACGCTGCCGGAGGCCTATCACGGTGATCTGCAGGACGAGCTGTTCCGCTCGTTCGAGGCCGACCTCGAAGCGATCCGCGGCATCCACGACGTGCTCGATGTGGTGACGCAAGCGGTCTGCGTCGCGTCGAGCGGTTCGCATCAGCGCATGCAGGTGAGTCTCGGGAGCACCGGCCTCCATGAGCGCCTCGCGCCAAACATCTTCTCATCCTCGCAGGTGAAGAACGGCAAGCCGGCGCCCGACCTGTTCCTGTTCGCAGCGAACCAGATGGGCGTGCCGCCGGAGCGCTGCGTCGTCATCGAGGACAGCCTCGCCGGCATCGCCGGCGCGCGGGCGGCGGGCATGACCGTGTTCGGCTTCTGCGGCGGCAGCCATTGCGGGGACGGCCATGCCGAGACCCTGCGTCAGGCCGGCGCCAACCTGACCTTTGCCGACATGCATCAGCTCCCGGAGCTGGTCCGGCGGGTCGAGGCGGAGGCCCTGGCGGGCTAGTCCCTGGCCGTCATTCCCGGGCGATGCGCGGCATCAAGCCCGGAATCTCGCCCAAAACCTCGGGATTCCCGGTTCGATCGCTCTGCGGTCGCCCCGGAATGACCGTAGGGGGCCGCAATCGCTGGATTTTCGGCCCTCCAGCCTATATTTGAGGGCCGTCCTCCACCGCCATTTCGGGTTCCATGACGCCGCCGCGCAAGCTGCACATCAAATCATATGGCTGCCAGATGAACGTCTACGATGCCCAGCGCATGGTGGACACGCTGGCTCCGGAAGGATTCGTCGAAACGGCGAGTGCCGAGGAGGCCGACCTCGTCATCCTCAACACCTGCCATATCCGCGAGAAGGCCTCCGAGAAGGTCTATTCGGAGCTCGGACGGCTGCGTGTCGCCAAGGACGAGGCTGCGCGCGAGGGTCGCGCGATGCAGATCGCCGTCGCAGGCTGCGTGGCACAGGCCGAAGGTGGCGAGATCACGCGCCGCGCACCCGTCGTCGACGTCGTGGTGGGACCGCAGAGCTATCATCACCTTCCCGAGCTTCTGAAACGCGCGCGCGACGAAGGCCGCGCGATCGAGACCGAGTTTCCCGCGGCCGACAAATTCGGCTTTCTGGCCCAGCCCAAGCCCGACGCGATCCGCGCGCGCGGCATTTCCGCGTTCGTCACGGTGCAGGAAGGCTGCGACAAGTTTTGTACGTTCTGCGTCGTGCCGTACACGCGCGGTTCGGAAGTTTCCCGCCCCGTCGCGAAAATCGTCGACGACGTGAAGCGCCTTGCCGACAACGGCGTGCGCGAGCTCACGCTGATCGGGCAGAACGTCAACGCCTATCATGGCGAGGGGCCGGACGGAAAAACCTGGCCGCTCGGCCGCCTGCTCGAGCATCTGGCGACGATTCCCGGCATCGCGCGGCTGCGCTATTCGACCAGCCATCCCCGCGATGTCGATGACAGTTTGATTGCGGCCCACCGCGATCTCGCGGCCCTGATGCCGTTCGTGCACCTGCCGGTGCAGTCGGGCTCGGACCGGATTCTGGCGGCCATGAACCGGAAACATACCGCCGATGATTATCGGCGTGTCATCGACCGTTTCCGTACCGCTCGCCAAGACATTGCTTTTTCATCGGATTTTATCGTCGGCTTCCCCGGCGAGAGCGAGCAAGATTTTCTCGCCACACTCGCGCTTGTCACGCAAATCGGCTACGCTGCGGCTTATTCGTTCAAATACTCCGCCCGGCCGGGAACGCCGGCCGCGGATATGCAGGAGACGGTGTCCCCCGCCGAGATGGACCAGCGATTGGAGCGGCTCCAGGAACTGATCGACAGCCAGCAATCGGCCTTCAACAAGGCTGCGATTGGCTCAACGGTCGACGTGCTGTTCGAGCGTCCGGCGCGCAAGGACGGCCAGATCGTCGGCCGCACCGCCTTCCTCCAGCCCGCCCACGTCATGGCCTCGGCCGACATCATCGGACAGATCCTGCCCGTGCGGATCGACAGCCTCGAGCGTTACAGTTTCCTCGGCGAGCTCGCGACACCGCGCACTGCGCGCGAGCCCGCTTTATCGCAAGCCATCGGAGCCTGAACCCTTGCCAAAAAGCGCATCGGATTCGTCTTCTATCGCTCCCAGCCGCAAATTTGACCGCGACATGCAAGTTCCGCCCGAGACCCAGGTCGTCATCGATTTCGACGACAACCGTGCCGCTTCCGCGCTGGTCGGCCCCTATGGCCAGCACCTCGCGCAGATCGAGCGGCGGCTCGGCGTCGTCGTCGATTCCAAGGGCAACCACATCACCATCGGCGGTACGCGCGACGGCTGCGACGCCGCGCGCCGCGTGCTGGAGATGCTCTACGCACAGGCCGTGAAGGGCCAGGATCTCGACCAGGGCGAGGTCGAAGGCGCGATCCGCGCGGTGATCGCGCAAGGATCGCTGTTCGAGTTCGACGCCAAGTCGGCGAAATCGACCTTCGACAGCATCAATTTGCGCAAGCGCCCGGTACGTGCGCGCACCGCCGCGCAGGACTCCTATATCCGCGCGCTGAAGCGCCACGAGCTGGTGTTCGGCATCGGACCCGCCGGCACCGGCAAGACCTGGCTCGCCGTGGCGCATGCCGCGCAGCTGTTCGAGCGCAAGGAGGTCGACAAGATCATCCTGTCGCGTCCGGCGGTGGAGGCCGGCGAGCGGCTCGGCTTCCTGCCCGGCGATCTCCGCGAGAAGGTCGATCCTTATCTGCGCCCGATCTACGACGCGCTCTACGACCTCATGGACGCGCGCATCGTCGAGCGCGCGCTGCAGACCGGAGAGATCGAGATCGCGCCGCTCGCCTTCATGCGCGGCCGCACGCTGACCAATGCCGCCATCATCCTGGACGAAGCGCAGAACACCACGTCGATGCAGATGAAGATGTTCCTGACGCGTCTGGGCGAGAACAGCCGCATGATCGTGACGGGCGATCCCTCGCAGATCGATTTGCCGAACGGCCAGACCTCGGGTCTTGCCGAGGCAACGCGCCTCCTGGGCGGCGTCGAAGGCATTGCCCAGGTTCATTTCAAAGCCGAGGACGTGATCCGCCACGAGCTCGTGGCGCGGATCGTCGCCGCCTATGAAGGTTCGCCGCAGCGGCCGGCCACGGATAAACGCTGACGGGACAACAACCGGACCATACGGGCGCGGACACGGCGCCTGATCGTTCCGAACAAAGACAATGTCACACCCCAACCTTCCCATGACCGAGGTCCTCGTCGTTGCCGATTGCTGGCAGCGCGAACCTGATTCCGAAGCCGTGATCCAGCGCGCCGTCGCCGCCGCCGCCGAGAGCGTCGACGAGGACGTCGCCGACGCCGAAGTGGCCGTGATGCTGACCGATGATTCCGGCATCCGCACCCTCAACAGCAACTGGCGCGGCATCGACAAGCCGACCAACGTGCTGTCGTTTCCCGCGCTCCAGCCGGAGGGTGAATGGAAGGAAGGCGATGCGCCGCGCATGCTCGGCGACATCGCGATCGCCTACGAGACGATGCGGCGCGAGGCGGACGAGGAACACAAGCCGTTCGACCATCATTTGAGCCATCTCGCCGTGCACGGGTTCCTGCATCTGATCGGCTACGATCACGAGAACGACGACGACGCCGAGGAGATGGAAGCGTTGGAAACGCAGATCCTCGCGCATCTCGGCATCCCCGATCCCTATGCCGACCGCCCGGGGACGCACTGAGATGCCCGACTCCGAGCCAACCCACGACAATCCGCGCAACACGGCCAACCTTCCGGCCGTGGTGACGCCCGGCGAGGTGCTGCGCCCGACCGCGGAAGGCTGGCTGCTGCGCGCCATCCGCACGCTGTTCGGCTGGAAGGCCGGCTCGGTGCGCGACGATCTGCAGGTCGTGCTCGACGCCACGACGCCGGACGACACCGGCTTCTCCGCGGTCGAGCGCACCATGCTGCGCAACATCCTCGGCCTGCACGAGCGCCGCATCGCCGACGTCATGGTGCATCGCGCCGACATCATCGCGGTGAAGCGCGACATCCCGCTCGGCGAATTGATGGACCGCTTCGAGAGCGTCGGTCATTCGCGCCTCGTGGTCTACAACGAGACGCTCGACGATCCCGTCGGCATCGTCCACATCCGGGACCTGCTCGCCTTCATGACGGCGCGGGCGCGCGTGTCGGAGGCCACCAAGACCAAGCGCAAGAAGCCGCCGCCGGCCGGGCTCGATTTGAAGGCCGTGGACCTCGCGCTGCCGCTCGAGGACGCACGCATCATCCGCAAGCTGCTCTACGTGCCGCCGTCGATGCGGGCGATCGACCTGCTCGCGCAGATGCAGGCGACGCGCATCCACCTCGCGCTGGTCGTGGACGAATATGGCGGCAGCGACGGGCTGGTCTCGATCGAGGATATCGTCGAGCAGATCGTCGGCGAGATCGACGACGAGCACGACAGCGACGAGCCGCCCTCGATCGTGCGCCTGCCGGACAACGCCTTCATCGCCGATGCCCGCGCCAGCCTCGACGACGTCCGCGAAGTGATCGGCGCGGACTTCGTCACCGGCGAGGCCGGCGAGGAAGTCGAGACGCTCGGCGGTTATCTCGTCAGCTTCGTCGGACGCCTGCCGGTGCGCGGCGAGGTGATCTCGGGCCCCGGCAATTACGAGGTCGAGGTGCTCGATGCCGATCCGCGCCGCGTCAAGCGGCTGCGCATCGCGACGCGCAAGGAACGGCCGGCGCCGCGCACCCAGCGCGAGAGCCGGCGCCGCGAGGCCGCGCCGGAGAGCAACCAGCCGCCGTCGAGTGACACGCCGACCCCGCCGCCCAGCGACGGGACCGGTCCGCAGTGAGAGCGTTCCAGCGATTCAAGCAGATCGCGCTTGCCATCATCCTCACCTGGGGATGGAAGCGCGCGTTGATTGCGATGGGGTGCGGCGCACTGTCGGTGCTCGCGCTGGCGCCGTTCAATCTTTTTCCCGTGCTGTTCATCACGTTCCCCGTGCTGGTCTGGCTGATCGACGGCGCCGGCGCCGGACGCTATGGCGGCGTGCCGGCCGCAGCGCTGACCGGATACTGGTTCGGGCTCGGCTATTTCGTGCCCGGCCTCTATTGGATCGGCTACGCGTTCTTCGTCGACGCCGACATCTTCGCCTGGCTGACGCCCTTCGCCGTGCTGGGCCTGCCGGCATATCTCTCCATCTTCACGGCGCTTGGCTTTGCGCTGGCGCGCCTGCTCTGGACCAAGAACGCCACGCGCGTGCTCGCGCTCGCAGCAAGCCTCACCATCAGCGAATGGCTGCGCGGCCACGTGCTGACCGGCTTTCCCTGGAACGCGTTCGGCTATGCGCTGTCCGAGCCGCTGGCGCTGGCGCAGACCGCGTCGCTGATCGGCCTGTGGGGCATGACGTTCCTGACGGTCGCGATCTTCGCAAGCCCGGCGGCGCTGATCGACCGCACGCCCGATCGCAGCATCGCGTGGCGCGCACCGGCCGCGGCAATCGCGCTTCTGATCGTCATGAGCATCTTCGGCGCGATCCGCCTGTCGCTGCATCCGACCACGATGGTCGCGGGCACCAAGCTGCGCCTGATGCAACCGAACCTGCAGCAGGACGCGAAGTTCAACTATTCCGCCAAGGCGGAGGTGATGAAGAAATACCTCGCGCTGTCGGACCGCGCCTCCGGGCCGCAATCGACCGGCGTGCGCGATGCCACGATCCTGATCTGGCCGGAATCGGCGTTTCCATTCTTCCTCACGCGCGAAGCCGACGCGATGGCGCAAATCGCCGATCTGCTGCCGAAGGGCACGGTGCTGATCACCGGCTCGGTCCGCGCGCCCGATCTGCCGCGCGGCACGCCGATCACGCGCGCGTATAATTCGATCTACGTGATCGACCATGACGGCAGCGTGCTCTCGGTCTACGACAAGCTCCACCTCGTGCCGTTCGGCGAGTTTCTTCCCTATCAGGATCTGATGGAGAAGCTCGGCTTCGAACAACTCACGCGCGTGCGTGGCGGCTTCATTCCGGGGACCGTGCGTCACGCACTCAACGTGCCGGGCGCGCCGAGCGCATTGCCTCTAATTTGCTACGAGGCGATCTTTCCCGGTGAGGTTGCCGGACGCAACGAACGTCCAGGCTGGATCGTGAACCTCACCAATGACGGCTGGTTCGGTATCTCGACCGGTCCCTACCAGCATCTCGAGCAGGCGCGGATGCGCGCGATCGAGCTCGGATTGCCGCTGGTCCGCTCCGCCAATACCGGCGTCTCCGCCGTGATCGATCCGGTCGGGCGAACAATCGCCAGTCTCGGCCTCGGAATCGAAGGCATTTTGGATGCAAGCTTGCCCGCCGCGATCCCGCCGACCGTCTATGCGCGGCTCGGCGACGTGCCCGCAGCCATGCTCGTCGCCCTGGCCGTGATTCTCGCGATGCGCCGACGTGTTGCCAAACGGCACCCCTGATTTCGCTGCTACGGCGAAGGCGGCCGGAATCCTTTGACAACCGTAGTCCCACGGTTGACGACTGCACCCGGGTTCCTCATTCTGCATTCGCTGCGAAAGACAGCGGGCGTTGCTAAATTTCTCCGCAATGTTTCCCAATAACAGGGTTTGATTTTTACGCTGCTGGCACCTGAGGCATCCAATCGATTGCGCTGAAGGTGGTGTTTGGAGGCTGAGGAAATGTCGAAAGCGCCCAACCCTGTTGACAAATATGTCGGCAGCCGCGTGCGCATGCGCCGCATCATGTTGGGCATGAGCCAGGAGAAGCTCGGTGAGGCCTTGGGCCTGACTTTCCAGCAGATCCAGAAATACGAGAAGGGCACGAACAGGGTCGGCGCGAGCCGCATCCAGCAGATTGCCGAGATTCTCCAGGTGCCGGTGTCGTTCCTGTTCGAGGGCGGACCGAGCGGCGTGGCCGGGCCGGATGGCTTCGCCGAAGGCGCTTCGCCCTCTTATGTCTCCGACTTCCTCGCGACCTCGGAAGGACTCGCCTTGACCAAGGCGTTCACGCGAATCACCGATTCGAAAATGCGCCGCTCGATCGTCGATCTCGTCGAGCAGATCGCCGCCCGCGAAGGTCCCGACAAGCGCTGAGGCGCCATCTCATTCCGATTTGAGGCTGCGCCAAATCTGGCCTATGTCGTCATTTGCGGCCGCGCCCTGATGCGCGCCGTCACGGATGATACGATTCAAAGGCATAGATGCGCCCATGGCGAGCTCCAACTGGTTCGATACCCAAACTATTCTCGACGGCATCCAGCGCTGGGTGGAGATCGAGACGCCGACCGAGGCGCCTGACCAGGTCAACAAGTTGGTGTCGCTGGTCGCGGATCAGTATCGCGACTTGCCCGTCACGCTCGAGCGCGTCGCCGGCATCAACGGCTGCGGCGATCATCTGCTGGCCCGCTCGACCTGGGGCCAGGAGCAGCCGGGCATCCTGGTGCTGAGCCACCTCGATACCGTTCATCCCCTCGGCTTCATCGAGCGCCTTCCGTTCAAGGTCGAGGGCGACAGCGCGTTCGGCCCCGGCATCTACGACATGAAGGGCGGCGCCTACATCGCCCATCACGCCTTTGCCGCGCTCTGCGCCGGCGGCGATCGTTCGCCGCTCGGCATCACCCACATGTTCACCTCCGACGAGGAGATCGGCAGCCCGACCTCGCGGGCGCTGATCGAGAAGGAAGGACGCAAGGCCAAATACGTGCTGGTGACGGAGCCAGCGCGCGACGGCGGCAAGATCGTCACCGGACGCAAGGGCGTCGGACGCTTTCAGGTGTTCATCAAGGGCGTGCCCGCACATGCCGGCTCGCGGCCCGAAGACGGCCGCAGCGCGGTGCGCGAGCTCGGCAACGTCATCCTCGCGCTGGAAGGCATGAACGATCTCAAGCGCGGCGTCACCGTGAATGTCGGCGTGGTGCGCGGCGGCACGCGCCCCAACGTGACGCCGGAAGAGGCCTATGCCGAAGTCGATCTGCGCGTGCCGAGCTTCACTGATGCGGACGAGTTCGTCGGCAAGATTCTGGGGCTGACGTCGAAGACCGAAGGCGTGACCGTCAAGGTCACCGGCGAGCTCAACCGCCCGCCTTACGAGAAGGGCAATGCGGGCGCCTCGCTCTACGAGCATGCCAGGTCGCTCGCCACCGAGATCGGCTTCGAGCTGATCGACACCTATACCGGCGGCGGCTCCGACGGCAATTTCACGGCCCCGCACACCGCGACGCTCGACGGACTCGGCGTCGACGGCAAGGGCGCGCACACCCACTATGAGCAGCTCTACGTCTCCTCGCTCGCACCGCGCGCGCGGCTGCTCCACCGCCTGTACCAGACGCTGCGATGAGCGAGCGCAAATCGGATCCCGATCGTGACGACAGCGAGCGCGCGTTCTTCGGGCGGCGCAAGGGCCACAAGCTCAGGCAGCACCAGGCCGAGCTGATCGACCATCTGCTGCCGCATCTGTCGCTCGACATCGCGCGCGAGGCGCCGAGCGATGCCCGTGAAATCTTCGATCCCGCGGCCGACGATGTCAGGCTCGAGATCGGCTTTGGCGGCGGCGAGCATCTTGCGGCGGAAGCGCAGCACTTCGCCACGACCGGCTTCATCGGCTGCGAGCCCTATGTCAACGGCATGGCAAAAATCCTCGCGCAGATCGAGGCGGCCAACATCGCCAACATCCGCCTGTTCGCAGGCGACGCCGCCGAGCTGCTGGCCTGGCTGCCAAAGGCTTCGCTGTCGCGGATCGATCTGATCCATCCCGACCCCTGGCCGAAGCGGCGGCACTGGAAGCGGCGCTTCGTGCAGGACCGCACGATTGCCGCGATGGCGCGCGTGCTGAAGAGCGGCGGCGAATTCCGCTTCGTCTGCGACATCGACGATTACTGCGCCTGGACGCTATCGCACCTTGCGCGCTCGCCGGATTTCAAATGGCTCGCGGAGCGCGCCGACGATTTCCGCCAGCCATGGGACGGCTACACCATGACGCGCTACGGCCGGAAGGCCACGCGCGAAGGCCGCAAGACGACGTATCTGCGGTTCAGGCGAGTGGGTTAGCCGTCATTGCTAGGAGCGAAGCGACGAAGCAATCCAGAGTGATTTCGCGGAGGGATTTCTGGATTGCTTCGCTCGCAATGACGGAGCGTGATGCTAGATCGTCTGCCGGTTGCGCCAGAAATTCACGACGCGTTCGGCCGTCGTCGGCATCAGGCGTGTGAAGTTCACGCGCGCCGTCTCGATGTCGGCATCGGCAGGGGTGCGGTTGGGACCGTACCAGAGCAGGATCAGCGCGCGCACAGTCGGCCAGCCGAGATTGAGCACGCGGCCAAGGATCAAGATCGGATCGTAACGATCGCCTGCGATCAGACGGTCGAGGATCGAGATGCGGATGCCGGTCATCGCCGAGAGCGAAGCGATCGATTCCTCGTATTTGTGCGCCTTGGCGAAGCCGAGCAGCGCGCTCTCGCCGAGATGGCCCTCGCGATGCAAGGTCAGCACGGTGCGCTGCGCGCCCGAGAAATCGCGCCGCGGCCCCGGCGGCAATGCGGCCTCCTCGATCGCCGCCATCGCGCGCTTGATCTCGACCTGGCGCACGGGATTGACCACGCTGGAGAGGCGGCGGCGGATGACGTCGAGCGTGCCGTCGAGAAGCTCTTTCAGATGCTCGCCGGAGAGATCGGTGCGCTGGCCGATCTTGAGCGTCAGCACGCCGTCCTGTGCGGCACGCTTGACCAGCTCGGAATAACTGCCCGGTGAAAACACCGCGCCGGCATTGCCCGCGGCGCGACGCACGACGTCGCGATCGCCGCGCTCGACCAGCACGTCGGTGACGACGGCCGGCAGGACGGGACGTTCCGTCATCGCCAGCAGATGGCCCTGGCCCTTCAGGCGCGCGATCTCGACCAGCGCGGCATCGTCGAGCACGGGCGAGCGGCGCAGCACGGGGCCCGCCACCATGATCTCGTTTTCGCGCGCGAGCTGGTTCACCAGATGCGGCGGCGCGTTATCCAGCCGCGAGAAGCGCTCGGCGAGATCGACGCGCGAGGTGAGCTCGGCATGCGGCACGAGATCGATCAGCAGATCGTCGAAGAGGTCGATGAGCTCGGGACGGAGTCTTTCGGGATCCTGGAAGAACAGCTCGGCGATGGCACGCGCGATCTCGCCACGGCGGCGTGGATCGCCGCGTTTGACGATAGCGTCCAGTCCAGGAATGAGCGACGTGGCAACGGTCATGAAAACGCAAACTCGTATGGGGCACGCCGCGGGTGCGCCCTTGGTCCAAGCCGCCCCACAATCAGGGAATTTAGGCCTCGGAGATGAAAGAAGCGTTGCGCGGAAGCCCGCAAACCGGGCGCAAAAAGCCCGATCCGGCCCGTGATGGGCCTTGTCCGGAGGAGCGGAAAGGGCTATATCAGCGCCAATTCATCTTCTCATACGATCCGCGTAGTGAGAGTGGGCCCGAAAGGACCCGCTCTTTTTTATTACCTGAACGCGGGTTGGCGGAAGATCCGGCCCGACGCGCTGTCGGGAGAGTTCCGAAGCGGGCTTTGAAGTCTTAACCAGGCCTTAACCCAAGCCTTAACCATCGAGCGCCTTGACCCCTGATATGACCGAACCGAACACTGGTTCCACGGATGCCGAATTGCTGGCCGAGCCGAGGCTCGTGGTCGAGCCGGGCGTGGCGGCACGGGTGTCTGCGGTCGCGGCTCCCGTGCTCGAAGGCATGGGCTACCGCCTGGTGCGGATCCGTATCTCCGGGGAAGCCGGCTGCACCGTGCAGATCATGGCCGAGCGGCCGGACGGCTCCATGCAGCTCGAGGATTGCGAGGCGATCTCGCGGGCGCTGTCGCCCGTGCTCGACGTCGCCGACCCCATCGATCGCGCCTATCGCCTCGAGATCTCCTCGCCGGGGATCGACCGTCCGCTGGTGCGCCGTTCCGATTTCGAGCGTTATTCCGGCCATCTGGTGAAGGTCGACATGGCGGTCGCCCATGAAGGGCGCAAGCGGTTTCGCGGCACGCTCGGTGCCGTCGAAGGTGACCGCGTCCATCTGCATCGCGACGACGCCAAGGCCGGCGACGATACCGACGTTCTCCTGACGATGGAGGATATCGGCGAGGCGCGACTGGTGCTGACCGACGAACTGATCGCGGAGTCCATGCGCCGCGGCAAGGCCGAAGAGCGCCAGATGCGCCGGGATCTCGGCCTCGAGCCGCCGCTGGCACCGCACGCGAAGATCGGCGAAAAAGCCGCCAAGAGCACCAAGCCGAAAAAGAAGCCGGCCCCGACCAATACGAAGAAACATCGCCTTGCCGCCGAACGCGCGCGGCGCGGCGAGATCGAGCCTGACCAAGGAGACTAGCCATGGCAGTCAGCGCCAATCGACTTGAATTGCTTCAGATCGCCGATGCCGTCGCACGCGAGAAATCGATCGACCGCGGCATCGTCATCGCGGCGATGGAGGACGCCATCGCCAAGGCCGCGCGGGCCCGTTACGGCAGCGAGACTGACGTTCACGCCGAGATCGACCCGAAGAAGGGCGAGCTGCGGCTGTCGCGCCACATGCTGGTCGTCGACAAGGTCGAAAACCATTCCAACCAGATCTCGCTGGTCGATGCGCAGCGCGCCAATCCCGGCGCCCAGGTCGGCGACACCATCGCCGACACCCTGCCGCCGCTGGAATACGGCCGCATCGCCGCGCAGTCGGCCAAGCAGGTGATCGTGCAGAAGGTGCGCGAGGCCGAGCGCGACCGGCAGTACCAGGAATTCAAAGACCGCATCGGCGACATCGTCAACGGCGTCGTCAAGCGCGTCGAATATGGCAGCGTGATCGTCGATCTCGGCCGCGGTGAAGCCATCATCCGCCGCGACGAGATGCTGCCGCGCGAAGTGTTCCGCAACGGCGATCGCGTCCGCGCCTACATCTTCGACGTCCGCCGCGAGACGCGCGGCCCGCAGATCTTCCTCTCCCGCACCCATCCGCAGTTCATGGCGAAGCTGTTCGCGCAGGAAGTGCCGGAAATCTATGACGGCATCGTCGAGATCAAGGCGGTTGCCCGCGACCCGGGCTCGCGTGCCAAAATCGGCGTGATTTCCCGCGATTCCTCGGTGGATCCGGTCGGTGCCTGCGTCGGTATGCGCGGCTCGCGCGTGCAGGCCGTGGTGAACGAGCTGCAGGGCGAGAAGATCGACATCATCCCGTGGTCGCCCGACATCGCGACCTTCGTGGTCAACGCGCTGGCGCCGGCGGAAGTCTCCAAGGTCGTCATCGACGAAGACCGCGAGCGCATCGAGGTCGTTGTCCCCGACACCAACAACCAGCTCTCGCTGGCGATCGGCCGCCGCGGCCAGAACGTGCGTCTGGCCTCGCAGCTCACCGGCTGGGACATCGACATCCTGACCGAGCAGGAGGAATCGGAGCGCCGCCAGGCCGACTTCGAGAACTCCACCCGTGTCTTCATGGAATCGCTCAACGTCGACGAAGTGGTCGGTCAGTTGCTGGCGTCCGAAGGCTTCACCTCGGTCGAGGAGCTCGCCATGGTGGACGTCAAGGAACTCGCCGGCATCGAGGGCTTCGACGAGGAGACCGCGCAGGAACTCCAGAACCGTGCCCGCGAGTATCTCGAGCAGCAGGAAGCCGAGCTCGAGGCCCGGCGCAAGGAGCTCGGCGTCGAGGACGCCGTCAAGGACGTGCCCGGCGTCACCTCGAAGATGCTGGTGAAGTTCGGCGAGAACGACATCAAGACCGTCGACGACCTCGCCGGCTGCGCCACCGACGATCTGGTCGGCTGGACTGAGCGCAAGGAAGGCGGCGAGCAGACCAAATTCCCGGGTGCGCTCGACGGTATCGAGATCTCCCGTGACGATGCCGAGGCGATGATCATGCAGGCCCGCGTCAAGGCCGGCTGGATCACCGAGGCCGATCTCGCCAAGCCCGCTGAAGAGGCTGAAGCGACCGAAGATCAGCCGGCTTAAGGGCGAAGGAGAATGTCGCCCGGATGCTCGCAGACACTGACCACGATCTTGACCATGGCCCGCGGACCGAAAGGTCCGCGACCATGCGCATGTGCGCGGTCAGCCGGCAGGTCCGGCCGATCGACGAGCTGATCCGCTTCGTCGTCTCGCCGCAAGGCGACCTGGTTCCCGATCTCAAGCGCAAGCTGCCCGGACGCGGCATGTGGGTCACCGCCTCGCGCGAGGTGGTTGCGGAAGCCGTCCGGCGTCACCAATTTAGCAAGGCCTTCAAGCGCGAGCTGCGCATTTCCCAGACGCTTCCCGCCGACATCGAGGCGCTCCTGGTCAGGAGCGTGACGGAAGCTCTTGGAATCGCCGCCAAGGCGGGCCAGATCGTGGCCGGCTTCGGCAAGGTCGAGAGCGCCCTGCGGGAAGGCACGGCCGAGGTCCTGATCCACGCCAGTGACGGGGCTGCGGACGGAATCCGCAAATTGGACACGCTGGCACGTCAAAATGCCGGGAATCGCGGCTCCAAGCCGCAGATTCCCGTCGTCACCGCACTGAAATCGTTAGAATTGGATTTGGCACTAACCCGGTCAAATGTGATACATGCTGCGCTGCTCGCGGGCCCGGCGAGCAAGTCATTCCTGTCACGTAGCCAGATGCTGGTCCGATACCGGATGGCGGACGATGACAAGACTGCCGAAAAGCACGGCCAGGATTTCTGAGAGACACGACGAACCGATCTGACGGTGCGGCAACGCACAACACTGATAAATCAGGATTAGGACTGCTGAATGGTTGATACCAAGACCCCTGGCGACAAGAAGCTGAGCGTTCCGAGCAAGACGCTATCGCTCAAGCCGCGCGTCGAAACGGGCACCGTGCGCCAGAGCTTCAGCCATGGCCGCAGCAAGCAGGTCGTGGTCGAGAAGCGCGGCAAGCGTCGCATCGACGGCACCCCTGAGCCGCACACGCCTGAGGTCGCTGCCAAGCCGGCGCCGGCCGCACCTGCTCCGTCGCGCCCCGCTCCGCCGCCCCCGCCGCGCAATGCCGGTTCCGGCGTCGTGCTGCGCACCCTGACCGAGGACGAGCGCTCCGCCCGCGCCAGCGCGCTGGCCGATGCCAAGGTGCGCGAAGTCGAAGAGCGCCGCCAGGCCGAGGAAGAGGCCCAGCGCCGCGCTGTTCGCGAAGCCGCTGAACGCGCCGAGCGCGAGGCCGCCGAATCCCGCCGCAAGGCCGAGGAAGAGCGCCACCGTCACGAGGACGAAGCCAAGCGTAAGGCCGAGACCGAAGCCAAGAAGCGTTTCGGCGAAGGCGAGCAGCCGGCGTCCGCTCCGCGTCCGGCGGCTGCAACCCCGGCCGCTCCCGCGCCGCGTCCCGGCGCGCCCGCAGCGCGTCCTGGCCCCGCCACGACCACCACGGCACGTCCTGGAACCGCGACCGCGCGCCCCGGCACGACGACGGCGCGTCCGACCGGCGGCCCCCTGGGCCGCGCTCCCGGCGTTGCGGCTGGCCCCGACGAGGACGATGGTCCGCGCCAGATCCGTCGCGGTCCCGGCGGCGCCGCGCGTCCCGCGGCGGCTCCCAAGACCACCCACAAGCCCGGTCCGCAGAAGGAACGCGGCCGCCTGACCGTCGTCACCGCGCTCAATGCCGATGAGGTGCGCGAGCGCTCGATCGCCTCGTTCCGCCGCCGTACCCAGCGCCTGAAGGGTCACGCCTCGAACGAGCCGAAGGAAAAGCTCATCCGCGAGGTGACGATTCCGGAAGCGATCACGATCCAGGAACTCGCCAACCGCATGTCCGAGCGCGCGGTCGACGTCATCCGCATGCTGATGAAGCAGGGCGCGATGCACAAGATCACCGACGTGATCGACGCCGACACCGCGCAGCTGATCGCCGAAGAGCTCGGCCACACCGTCAAGCGCGTTGCCGCCTCCGACGTCGAAGAGGGCCTGTTCGACCAGGTCGACGATTCCACCGACACCGAGACCCGTTCGCCGGTCGTGACCGTGATGGGCCACGTCGACCACGGCAAGACCTCGCTGCTCGACGCGCTTCGTCACGCCAACGTGGTGTCCGGCGAAGCCGGCGGCATCACCCAGCATATCGGCGCCTATCAGGTGCTGTCGCCCGAGAGCGGCAAGAAGATCACCTTCATCGACACGCCCGGCCACGCCGCGTTCACCGCGATGCGCGCCCGCGGCGCCAAGGTCACCGACATCGTCGTGCTGGTGGTCGCGGCCGATGACGGCGTGATGCCGCAGACGATCGAAGCCATCAACCACGCCAAGGCGGCGCGGGTGCCGATCATCGTTGCCATCAACAAGATCGACAAGCCCGACGCCAAGCCCGAGCGCGTGCGCACCGAGCTGCTCCAGCACGAGGTGCAGGTGGAATCCTTCGGCGGCGACGTCGTCGACGTCGAGGTGTCCGCCAAGAACAAGACCAATCTCGACAAGCTGCTCGAGATGATCGCGCTGCAGGCCGACCTCCTCGAGCTGAAGACCAACTCGGAGCGTCCGGCCGAGGGCACCGTGATCGAGGCCAAGCTCGACCGCGGCCGTGGTCCGGTCGCCACCGTGCTGGTCCAGCGCGGCACGCTTCGTGTCGGCGACATCATCGTCGCCGGCGCCGAGATGGGTCGCGTTCGCGCGCTGATCTCGGATCAGAGCGAGACCGTGCGTGAGGCAGGTCCTTCGGTGCCGGTCGAGGTGCTCGGCTTCAACGGTCCGCCGGAAGCCGGCGATCGTCTCGCCGTGGTCGAGAACGAAGCCCGCGCCCGCCAGATCACCAGCTACCGCGCGCACCAGAAGCGCGAGAACGCGGCTGCCTCGATCTCCGGCATGCGCGGCTCGCTCGAGCAGATGATGTCGCAATTGAAGACCGCGGGCCGCAAGGAATTCCCGCTGATCGTCAAGGCCGACGTGCAGGGCTCGCTGGAAGCCATCCTCGGCTCGCTGGAGAAGCTCGGCACCGACGAAGTCGCCGCCCGCATCTTGCATGCCGGCGTCGGCGGCATCTCGGAATCCGACGTGACGCTCGCGGAAGGCTTCAACGCCGCGATCATCGGCTTCTCGGTTCGTGCCAACAAGGAGGCCGCTGCGGCCGCCAAGCGCAACGGCATCGAGATCCGCTACTACAACATCATCTACGACCTCGTGGACGACGTGAAGAAGGCGATGAGCGGCCTGCTCGCGCCGACCTTGCGCGAAACCATGCTGGGCAATGCCGAGATCCTGGAGATCTTCAACATCTCCAAGGTCGGCAAGGTCGCCGGCTGCCGCGTCACCGACGGTACCGTGGAACGCGGCGCCAATGTGCGCCTGATCCGCGACAACGTCGTCGTGCACGAAGGCAAGCTGTCGACGCTGAAGCGCTTCAAGGACGAAGTGAAGGAAGTCCAGGCCGGCCAGGAATGCGGCATGGCCTTCGAGAGCTACCACGACATGCGCGCAGGCGATGTCATCGAGTGTTATCGCGTGGAGACGATCCAGCGCTCCCTGTAAGTCCAAATCTTACCGAAGCGACTGGATCTTTTTTGAGCTGAAATAGCGGGAGTGCGATGGCCGGATTTTTTCCGGCCATCGCGCCGCATTCGTTTCAACCAGGAAAAATGACAATGCCCGTGTCCCAAACGCGGTCATGACGAGGTGATTTTCGACCATGCCACGGCATCATCAGAAGAAGAGTTCCGCGCCCGGCGGCTCGCAGCGCCAGCTGCGCGTCGGCGAGCAGGTTCGCCACGCGATGGCCGAGATTCTGGCGCAAGGCAATGTGCATGATGCGGACCTCGAAGGTCACATCATCACCGTGCCGGAGGTGCGGATGTCGCCCGATTTGAAGCTCGCGACCGTTTACGTGATGCCGCTCGGTGGACGCGACACCGAGATCGTCATCGCTGCGCTCGAGCGCAACAAGAAATTCCTGCGCGGCGAGGTCGCGCGGCGCGTTAACCTGAAATTTGCACCTGACATTCGCTTCCGCGTCGACGAACGATTCGACGAGGCGGAACGGATCGAGAAGCTTTTGCGAACACCTGCGGTGCAAAAGGACTTGGAACAGGATCCGGATACGGATCGGGAAGAAGAGCAATGACGATGGACCCCGCTCACGGCACGATCGACGGCAGCGACGCCGATCAGCGCGATGTGCAGAAAAATAATTTTGCGGACATGGGCGGCAATTCTCAGCCGCATCAGGAGCCGCGCCGCGTCAACAACGATCCGCGCGCCAAGCAGCAGAAGGGCAACCAGGTTCGCCGCGACCGCCGCGACGTCCATGGCTGGGTGGTGCTCGACAAGCCGATCGGCATGACCTCGACGCAGGCGGTTGCCGTGCTCAAGCGCCTGTTCAATGCCAAGCGCGCCGGCCACGCCGGCACCCTCGACCCGCTCGCCTCCGGCGGCCTGCCCATCGCGCTTGGCGAGGCCACCAAGACGGTTCCCTTCGTGATGGACGGCCGCAAGCGTTACCAGTTTACCGTGTGCTGGGGCGAGGAGCGGGATACCGACGATATCGAGGGCCGCGTCACCGCGACCTCCGACCAGCGCCCGACCCGGGAGGCCATCCTGGCCCTCCTGCCCCGCTTCACGGGGGTGATCGAGCAGGTCCCGCCGCGCTATTCGGCGATCAAGGTCCAGGGCGAGCGCGCCTATGACCTCGCCCGCGACGGCGAGGTCGTGGAGCTGGCCCCCCGTCCGGTCGAGATTCACCATTTAACCCTTGTGGATCAACCAGATAACGACCGGGCCGTGTTCGAGGCCGAGTGCGGCAAGGGTACCTATGTCCGAGCGCTGGCCCGCGATATGGGCCGGATTCTCGGCACTTTCGGCCATATCTGCGCGCTCCGGCGGACCCTGGTCGGCCCATTTGGCGAGAACGACATGATTCCGCTGGATCAGTTGGAGGCTTTGTGCGATAGAGCCGCGTCCGGCGAGGGTAGCCTCGCGGACGCGCTTATGCCCGTTGAGACCGCGCTGGACGACATCCCGGCACTGGCCGTCACTCGGGCTGATGCGGCAAGGCTCCATCGGGGCCAAGCCGTTTTGTTGCGCGGACGGGATGCGCCCACAAGTAGCGGCACAGTCTATGTCACGGTGGCAGGCCGTCTTTTGGCGCTTGCTGAAGTTGGCAATGGCGAAATCATCCCCAAGCGTGTGTTCAACCTGACCGGCTTGACTGCCTCAACCGGTCGCAACGAGAGAAATTGACGATGTCGATTGCCGCAGAACGCAAAGCGGAAGTCATCAAGACGAATGCCACCAAGGCCGGCGACACCGGCTCGCCAGAGGTTCAGGTCGCGATCCTTTCGGAGCGCATCAACAACCTGACCAACCACTTCAAGACCCACGTGAAGGACAACCATTCGCGTCGCGGCCTTCTGAAGCTGGTCTCGACCCGCCGCTCGCTCCTCGACTATCTCAAGAAGCGGGACGAGGCGCGTTACAAGGCGCTGCTCGAGAAGCACAACATTCGTCGTTAAGAGCTACTGCGCGCGCCAACGGCGCGCGTTTTCGCGTAGTTTCGAACGAAAGCGCTTATTTAAAGGTTTTTGATCGAGGCTGCGTACGCGTCGGGTGCGAGCCGACAAGGATTCGCATCCGGGGCATGAAGGGCGAAGACCGCAGGTTCGGTGTTCGCATTCGTGCCGACTGACAGTCCAGCAGCAATCCGGCGGCTGGGCACAACGGGCAAGGCGCCCGTATGACCCGAAAGGATGGACGCCATCCGACATCCAAAAACCATGGCAGGATCGCAGGACGCTGATCGCCCGCTTCGATCAGCATCCCGCAATCTTGCGCATGGTTTTTGTTTTTCGGCGCCGTCCCTTCTTTCGAGAACCATGAAAGAAGACATCTATGTTCAATAAGCATTCGGTCGAGATCGACTGGGGCGGACGCCCTCTCAAGCTCGAAACCGGCAAGATCGCCCGTCAGGCCGACGGCGCCGTCATCGCCACCTACGGCGAGACCGTGGTGCTCGCCACCGTCGTCGCGGCGAAGGCGCCGCGCGAGGGCGTCGACTTCCTGCCGCTGACCGTCGACTATCAGGAGAAGACCTACGCCGCGGGCCGCATTCCCGGCGGCTATTTCAAGCGCGAGGGCCGTCCGACCGAGAAGGAGACGCTGGTCTCCCGCCTGATCGACCGTCCGATCCGTCCGCTGTTCGTCGACGGCTGGCGCAACGAGACCCAGGTGATCGCCACCGTGCTGTCGCACGATATGGAGAACGATCCTGACATCGTCGCGCTGGTGGCATCTTCCGCTGCGCTGACGCTCTCCGGCGCGCCGTTCAAGGGCCCGATCGGCGCCGCGCGCGTCGGCTTCGCCAATGACGAGTTCATCCTCAACCCGACGCTCGACGAGATGGTCGACACCCAGCTCGACCTGGTCGTCGCCGGCACCGCCGACGCCGTGCTGATGGTGGAATCGGAGGCCAAGGAGCTGAACGAGGACATCATGCTCGGCGCCGTGATGTTCGGTCACCGCCACTTCCAGCCGGTGATCAACGCGATCATCGAGCTCGCCGAGAAGGCCGCCAAGGAGCCGCGCGAAGTCACCGTGATCGACAACGCCGCGCTCGAGAAGGAGATGCTCGGCATCGTCGAGCAGGAGCTGCGCGCCGCCTACGCCATTCCGGTCAAGCAGGACCGCTACGCCGCAGTCGGCAAGGTCAAGGAAAAGGTGATCGCCCACTACTTCCCCGAGGGGCAGGAGCCGAAATACGACAAGCTGCGCATCAGCGCCGTGTTCAAGGAACTCGAGGCGAAGATCGTTCGCTGGAACATCCTGGACACCGGCAAGCGGATCGACGGCCGCGATTCCAAGACCGTCCGCAACATCGTCGCCGAAGTCGGCGTGCTGCCCCGTGCCCACGGTTCGGCGCTGTTCACCCGCGGTGAGACGCAAGGTCTGGTCGTGACCACGCTCGGCACCGGTGAGGACGAGCAGTACATCGACGCGCTGTCGGGAACGTACAAAGAGACGTTCCTGCTGCACTACAACTTCCCTCCCTACTCGGTCGGTGAGACCGGCCGTCTCGGCGGCACCAAGCGCCGCGAGATCGGCCACGGCAAGCTCGCCTGGCGCGCGATCCACCCGGTGCTGCCGCCCCATCACGAGTTCCCGTACACGATCCGCGTGGTCTCGGAGATCACCGAATCGAACGGCTCGTCCTCGATGGCTTCAGTCTGCGGCGCTTCGCTCGCGCTGATGGATGCCGGCGTGCCGTTGAAGCGGCCAACCGCGGGCATCGCGATGGGCCTGATCCTCGAAGACAAGCGCTACGCGGTTCTCTCGGACATCCTCGGTGACGAGGACCATCTCGGCGACATGGACTTCAAGGTCGCCGGCACGGAGCAGGGCATCACCTCGCTCCAGATGGACATCAAGATCGAGGGCATCACCGAAGAGATCATGAAGGTGGCGCTCGCCCAGGCCAAGGATGGTCGTATCCACATCCTCGGCGAGATGGCCAAGGCGCTCACCAACGCCCGCGCCGAGCTCGGCGAATATGCGCCGCGCATCGAGACCTTCAAGATCGCCACCGACAAGATCCGCGAAGTGATCGGCACCGGCGGCAAGGTGATCCGCGAGATCGTCGAGAAGACCGGCGCCAAGGTCAACATCGAGGACGACGGCACCGTGAAGGTCGCTTCCTCCGACGGCGAAGCGATGAAGGCCGCGATCAAGTGGATCAAGTCGATCGCGTCCGATCCGGAAGTCGGCCAGATCTATGACGGCACCGTCGTCAAGGTCATGGAGTTCGGCGCTTTCGTGAACTTCTTCGGCTCCAAGGACGGCCTCGTCCACATCAGCCAGCTCGCCTCGGCGCGCGTGCAGAAGACCTCCGACGTCGTCAAGGAAGGCGACAAGGTCAAGGTCAAGCTGCTCGGCTTCGACGATCGCGGCAAGACCCGCCTGTCGATGAAGGTGGTGGACCAGACCACCGGCGAAGACCTCGAAGGCAAGGACAAGGGCGGCGAGGGCGAGAAGGCCCCGCGCGAAGCCGCCGGCGAGTAAGTCTGGCGACATCCCAAAAAACGAAGGGCGGCCGAAAGGCCGCCCTTTTTGTTTGTGCTCTTCTGCAAGCGCGCTGCGCTCCCTCTCCCGCATGCGGGAGAGGGAGCGGCAACATCACGCCACGATGTCGAACCGGTCGAGGTTCATCACCTTGGTCCAGGCCTTGGCGAAGTCCTTGACGAACTTCTCCTTGGAATCCGAGGTGGCGTAGACCTCGGCGAAGGCGCGGAGCTGCGAATGCGCGCCGAAGATCAGATCGGCACGCGCGCCGGTCCACTTCACCGCGTTGGTCTTGCGGTCGCGAGCCTCGTAGCTGCCGTCAGCCACCGGCGTCCACTGCGCGCTCATGTCGAGCAGGTTGACGAAGAAGTCGTTGCTCAGCGTGCCCACCTTGGCGGTGAATGCGCCGTGCTTCGAGCCCGCATTGGCGCCGAGCACACGCAGGCCGCCGACCAGGACGGTCAGCTCCGGGCCGGTGAGCTTGAGCAGCTGCGCGCGATCGATCAGGGCTTCTTCCTCCTGCAGGAACTGCTGCCGCTTGGAGACATAGTTGCGGAAGCCATCGGCGCGCGGCTCGAGCGGCGCGAACGAGGCGACATCCGTCTGCTCCTGCGAGGCATCCATGCGGCCCGGCGTGAACGCAACCTTGACGTCGACGCCGGCATCCTTGGCGGCCTTCTCGACCGCGGCAGTGCCGCCGAGCACGATCAGGTCCGCAAGCGAGACCTTCTTCGCGCCGGCCGAGGCGTTGAAGTCCTTCTGGATCGCTTCGAGCTTGCCGAGCACCTTGGACAGCTGGGCCGGCTGGTTCACCTCCCAGTCCTTCTGCGGAGCAAGGCGGATGCGCGCGCCGTTGGCGCCGCCGCGCTTGTCCGAGCCGCGGAACGTCGAGGCCGACGCCCAGGCGGTCGAGACCAGCTCGGAGACCGAGAGGCCCGAGGCCAGGATCTTGCTCTTCAGCGAGGCGATGTCCTGCTCGCTGGCCAGCTCGTGGTTCACGGCCGGAATCGGATCCTGCCAGATCAGCGTCTCCTTCGGCACCAGCGGGCCGAGATAGCGCTGGATCGGGCCCATGTCGCGATGGGTGAGCTTGTACCAGGCGCGGGCGAAGGCGTCCGCGAACTGATCCGGATGCTCCAGGAAGCGACGCGAGATCTTCTCGTAGGCGGGATCGAAGCGCAGCGACAGGTCCGTCGTCAGCATGGTCGGCCGATGCTTCTTCGACTTGTCGAAGGCATCAGGGATGACCGCGTCGGCGCCCTTGGCGGTCCACTGGTTCGCACCGCCCGGGCTCTTCGTCAGCTCCCATTCGTAGTTGAACAGGTTCTCGAAGAAGTAGTTGCTCCACTTCGTCGGGGTCTGCGTCCATGTCACCTCGAGACCGCTGGTGATGGAATCGCCCGCGAGGCCCGATGCGTGCTTGCTCTTCCAGCCGAGGCCCTGCTCTTCCAGCGCGCCCGCTTCCGGCTCGGGTCCGACCAGCGACGGATCGCCCGCGCCATGGGTCTTGCCGAAGGTGTGGCCGCCGGCGATCAGCGCGACGGTTTCCTCGTCGTTCATCGCCATGCGGAAGAAGGTCTCGCGGATGTCCTTGGCCGCGGCGACCGGATCCGGCTTGCCGTTCGGGCCTTCCGGGTTGACGTAGATGAGGCCCATCTGCACGGCGCCGAGCGGCTCGGCGAGCTGACGCTCACCGCTGTAGCGCTCATCGCCCAGCCAGGTGCCTTCCGGACCCCAATAGAGCTCTTCCGGCTCCCACACGTCGGCGCGGCCGCCGGCGAAACCGAAGGTCTTGAAGCCCATCGATTCCAGCGCGACGTTGCCGGCGAGCACCATCAGATCGGCCCAGGAAATCTTGCGGCCGTATTTCTGCTTGATCGGCCAGAGCAGACGGCGCGCCTTGTCGAGATTGGCGTTGTCGGGCCAGCTGTTGAGCGGCGCGAAACGCTGCTGACCGGCACCGGCGCCACCGCGCCCGTCGGTGATGCGGTAGGTACCCGCGCTGTGCCAGGCCATGCGGATCATGAGACCGCCATAGTGACCGAAGTCGGCCGGCCACCATTCCTGCGAATCCGTCATCACGGCGGTCAGGTCCTTGACGACCGCGTTCAGGTCGAGCGACTTGAATTCCTTGGCGTAGTCGAAATCCTTGTCCATCGGGTCGGACAAGTCGGAATTCTTGTGCAGTACCTCGATGCTGAGCTGGGTGGGCCACCAGTCGCGGTTCGCGCGCGTGGGTTTTCCGCCCGAAAACGGGCACTTTGAAGTGTCGTCCATGATTACCTCCTCTGGTGGCGTCCGACGGCGCCTTTGACCAGGTAGAACCACTCTAAGCGCCCCCTCCTATCAGGTGAAGTTGACTTTAGTGATCGCTGCGATAGGATTTTCTTATGATCAATCTGACGCTGCGCCAGCTCCGATATTTCGATGCGCTGGCGCGTCACGGCCATTTCGGCCGCGCGGCTGAATCCTGTTCCATCTCGCAGCCGGCCCTGTCGATGCAGATCAAGGAACTGGAGGAGACGCTCGGCGGCCTGCTGCTGGAGCGCAGCGCGCGGCAGGTCGCCCTGACCCGGTTCGGCGAGGAGCTCGCCCAGCGCGTCCGCGACATCCTGCGCTCGGTCGACGAGCTCGGCGATTTCGCCCGGGCCTCGCAGGACCGCTTCGCCGGGCGCCTGCGCATCGGCATGATTCCGACGATCGCGCCGTATCTGCTTCCCAAGATCACCAAGAACCTCACCCGCATGCATCCGGAACTCGACATCCGCGTGCGCGAGACGATGACGCCGCGGCTGATCCAGGAGCTGGTCGAAGGACGGCTCGACACCGCCATCGTCGCGCTGCCGGTGTCGGAGCCCTCGCTGACCGAGGTCGCCCTGTTCGAGGAGAAGTTCCTGCTGGTGCGGCCGGGCGCGGACGAGGGAACGCCGGCGCCCTCGCGCGAGATGATGCGGGAGATGCGGCTCTTGCTGCTCGAGGAGGGACACTGCTTCCGCGATCAGGCGCTGTCGTTCTGCAACATGCAATCGGCGCCGCCGCGCGAGATGCTGGACGCCAATTCGCTGTCGACGCTGGTGCAGATGGTCAGCGCCGGCATCGGCGTGACCCTGATTCCGGAGATGGCGGTGCCGGTGGAGACGCGATCGGCGACGGTCTCGCTGACGCGCTTCCGCGACCCCGAGCCCTCGCGCACCATCGGCATGGTCTGGCGCAAGACCAGTCCGCTGGCGCGGCAGCTGCTGCAGATTTCCGAGGTGGTGTGTTTGTCGGCCGGCAAGGCGCGCCCGAAGCAGGTCGCGCGAAGCCAACGGGCCTAGGCAAGAAGAGCGCCGATGTCTGATCTCATCATCCGTCCCGCCCGCGCTGAGGAATATGACGAGATCGGCCGGGTCTGGATGGAGAGTTGGGTTTCGACCGGGCTCGGCGAAACGAGCGATTTCCTGTTGGCGAATCTTCGCGCCCGCATCAGGCGGGAGATGGAGAACGGCTGGAGCCTGTTCGTCGCCGACGACAACGGCACCATCGCCGCGATGCTCGCGCTGCATCTGCCGAAGCTTTATCTCGACATGCTGTTCGTCGGTCCCACCTATCAGGGCCAATCGCTCGGGCGAAAGCTGCTCGCCTTCACGCGCACGCAAATGCCCGACGAGATGCACCTGCGCTGCGTCCGCGAGAACGAAAAGGCCTGGCGCTGGTACGAGCGCGAAGGTTTTGTGTTCGAGAAGCAAGAGATCGAGCCGTCGAACGGGTTCACGATGAAATACTACCGGTGGAAGCGGCGGTCCAGCGACAGGTAGGAGGAGGACCGGCTCTTCGCCTTGCGGTTGTCGCCGGCGCACTCTAGTAGATGTCTCTCGCCGACGAGAACATCCTGGAAGCCGCAACCCGCATCAAACGCCCATGTTTCGCATCTGCTTGACGACGATCTTCCTGTTCGGGCTCATCGCGGGCGCGGCGGCCCAATCCGTTCCACCGCCAACGCGGCCAGCCAAAGGCGCCGCGCCGAAAGCTGCCTCGGGTTCGAAGCAGCCGGCCGCTGTCGATGCGGGACCGTGCGGGATTGGCCTCATTTCCGTCGTCGGCAACCGATTCGGTGTTCAGCAGGTTGGCTTCACCATGTTCGGCAACGAGTACGCGCCCGTTGCGATCGATGGCTGGGGACTTGATGACATCGTCACGTCGCGGGTTCGCGCGGCCGCGTCCGGCAAATCCGTCAGGCGGCTGGCGTATTCGCCGAGCGCCTGGACGCAGGCCGGCGGATCGGGATCGCCGATGCTGAGGCGAAACCCGGAGCGACAGGAATTCGTTCAGCAGAGCGCCGCCGGCACCAAATGCCAGCTCTATGTCCTGGTCGAGAGATTCCAGAATGGCTTCAGCAACACCAACCAATCCGTCGAAGGGTTTGGAATCGTGAAATGGGGCAATCCCATCAAGCGGCGCACGTTCCTGTTCGCGCTGACCTACATCACCGTGTACGACGGGCAGTCGTTCGAGGTGATCAAGAAGGCCGCGGCGTCGACGAATGACGAACCCATGATGTCACGCCTGATCGGGATCAACCCGATCAGCGGCCCCAACAAGGAATTGGATGAGACGGCGTTTCCGGCGTCGTCCAACGAGGTGGTGGGTAACCAGGCGCTGCGCGATGGTGTCCGCACGCTGCTGACGACGAGCCTCGATAAGACGCTACCCCAACTGCTCCGGCAATAAAGGAATCCGCCATGATCAAGCTCTATTGGTCGCCCCGCTCGCGCTCGTTCACGACGCTCTGGCTGATGGAAGAAAGCGGCCTGCCCTATGAGCGCGTGCTGACCGACATCTCGACCGGCGCGCAGAAGGCGCCGGATTTCCTCAAGATCAATCCGATGGGCAAGGTGCCGGCGCTCTCCGACGACGATGCCGCGCTCGGCGAAGCCGCCGCGATCTGCGCCTACATCGCGGACCGCTATCCCGAGACGAAGCTTGCGCCTGCCGTGACCGATCCGCACCGTGCGCGCTATCTGCAATGGCTGTTCTTCTCGCCGAGCTGCATCGAGCCGGCCATCATCCAGATATTCACCAAGATCGAGATCCCGACCTCAACCGCGGCCTGGGGCAGTGCGACGCAGGTGTTCGACGTGCTGGAGGCCGCGCTGGCCGAAGGACCGTGGATTCTCGGCGAGGAGTTCTCCGCCGCCGACCTCACGGTCGGCTCAGGCCTGAACTACGCGGTGCGCCTGTTCAAGATGGTGCCGTCGCGTCCGGCCTTCGATGCCTATCTCGCGCGCTGCATGGCACGGCCGGCATTCCAGCGCGCGGAGAAGATCGCGGCGGGCTGAACCGGCGCGCTTACAGCCTGATCTTGAGCACGGCGAGCCCGGATTGCTGAAGCAGTCCGGAAGATGTCGCCGCAACGCCGTAGCGGATGCCGAGATCGAAGTTCCTGCCGTCGGCTGCGACGAGTCCCACCGCGGTCGAGTAGATCCATGGCGACAGCGCAAGGCCGTTGGTGACAAAAGTGTCGCCGGCACCCGCAAATGCCGCTCTGATCTGAAGTCCCTGGTTCAGCGTATTGTAGCCAACGCCGATATCGCCGGTGAGATAGAGCTGCTTCGCGAGCTCGTAAGCACCCTTAACCCCCGCCGTCAGTGTCAACTCACGGTAGGTTTGCGCATCCACGTTGAGGCTGAATCCGTTCGCGCCACCCTCCTGATAAGCGGGCGAGCGAACGTAGCCATAGTCAAGCCGCAGCGACGGCGCGACCGCAAATCCCGGCTCGATCGGGATCAGCTTGCGGATGGCGGCGCCGGCGTGACCACTGTAGGAGCGATAGGAGGCACCGGCGGTGCTGTTGATGAAGGTGAGCGAACGGCTCTCGCCATTGTCGTTGATCGCGCCGTCGAGCTGGCCATCGATCCTGAAGCCATTGCCGAGCGCGTAAGCGCCGTAGAACCCCGCCTGATATGAATCGATCCTGAGCCGATTCGATACCGCGTCGTCGCTCCCGGTCATGGTGTGATGGGAATAGGCGAACACGCCGCCAAGCATCGCGCGCACAGAGATGGTCGTGTCCGCGCCGACGGCGATGCCGCCGCCGGACGCGTTGTATCCGGCAACGCCATCGACGCCGCCTTGCCGCACGCTACCGCCGAGCGGCTTCATCCAGATGTTGCGCTCCGGCGTCATGCCGCCGTTCAGACCAAGCACGTCGTCGAGGCGTCCTGTCATTGCCTGCTGAAACACGCGCTGCGTAGCGTAGGTCGCCTGCGACGCCGCACCGTTCAGAACCGGCAAAGTCTGGTTGACGGCATTGACGAGGTTTTGGCCGCTCAGATTGTCGAGTGCGACGAAACCGGGCGCCATGGTACCGGTCCAACCGAGCGACGTCGCGGACAGGCGATAGAGCATATCGGCCGCAGCCAGACCCGCGCGACTGTTCTGCGCTTGCAGGGTCTCGGCATAGGGCCGTACCAGCGAAAGATAGGCGATGCCGCCGGTCGGGTTGCCCGAGAGGTCGTAGGTGCTGACGAGCATCTGCGCGCCCGATGCGTCGCCCCCCGCGGCACCGTAGAGGCTGCTGAGCGTGCCCTTCGAGAGCGTGTTGAAGAGAACGTTGCCTTCGGGTGTCACGGAGCCCAGCAACGTGAAGTTCGCCGTACTGCTCCCTGCGGGCGCGACGCCGGCGCCCCAAAAATATCCGTTCTGGTAATTCGTGATGACGAAACGACCGGGAGCAGAGCTGCCGAACAACGTCGGGCTGACGATCCGCCACGGCGTGCCCGAAGTCCACGCCCATTGCGGAACGGAGTTCGCGGGGATTGCTTGCGATGCCGGCGGCGTGAATGTCGCGGGATCGTAGGGCAGCATGTAGGCCCAATGCGTCACGAGCAGGCCGTCGCCCGTGATCATCTGCATTTCCATTCCGGTCACACCATTGACGGTTCGCATGTGGCCGAGACCGACGGTCACCGCGCCGCCCGCGGTCGGCGTGAACAGCATCGTGATCTGGCCCGCGGTCGTGACGAATCCCTGGATGGTCGAGGTATCCGTCAGAAGCGCGGGCCCGAGCTTGAGCTGCGCAACGCTTGTTCCGGTAAAGGCGCCGTTGGTCGCAGTCGCGAGCGACCACAGCGTCTGGTCGCCGATCGGGATCGGATTGGAAAAGCCGGTCTTCGGCGCGGCATAGGCCAGCAATTGCGCTGTCGGCACGTACCAATTCGTGTTGGAGAGGGTCGAATCCCAGATCGCCGACTGAGCCCAGGCATGCGAGCCGCCGCAGAGCAGCACGGTGCCGCCAACGGACGCCAGCGCAGCCGCTCGACACATCGCATGCACCGTCGGCAAGACCGTTCCTCCCGAACCGCGGGACACGACCCTGCGGCGCTATCGGGCGCAGCAAACATGATTTTGTTGGGGAGTCAGCCCCATGATCGTGGGGTGCCGGGGAAGGACGCACACCTCGGGCGCGCCCAGAGGGAGATCTCGTAGGGTGGGCAAAGCGGAGCGTGCCCACGACCTGCATCGCCATGGAAAAATGGTGGGCACGTCGCTTACGCGCCTTTGCCCACCCTACGGCATCCTCGCCTAGTCCGGCGTCTTCAAATCGTCCGGCCGCGGCATCAGCACGATGTTGTAGCCGGAATCGACATAATGGATTTCGCCGGTGACGCCGCCGGAGAGGTCCGACAGCAGGTACAGCGCCGAGCCGCCGAGCTCGTCGAGCGTGACGCCGCGGCGGAGCGGCGAGTGCTTCTGCATGAAGGCGAACATCGCGCGCGCCTCGCCGATGCCGGAGCCGGCGAGCGTGCGGATGGGCCCGGCCGAGATCGCGTTGACGCGAATGCCGCGCGGCCCGAAATCGGAAGCGAGATAGCGCACGGAAGCTTCTAGCGCCGCCTTGGCGACGCCCATCACATTGTAGTTCGGCATCGATCGCTCGGAGGCACCGAAGGTCAGCGTGATCATGCTGCCGCCTTCCGTCATCAGCTCGGCGGCGCGCTTTGCCACTTCCGTGAACGAGAAGCAGGAGATCACCATGGTGCGCGAAAAGTTCTCGCGGCTGGTGTCGGCGTAGCGGCCCTTCAACTCGTTCTTGTCGGCAAAGCCGATCGCGTGGATGACGAAGTCGAGCTTGCCCCACTTCTCGCGCAAGGCGGCGAACGTGGCGTCGACGCTGGCGATGTCCTCGACGTCGCAGGGCAGCACCAGATCGACACCGAGCTGCTCCGCCAGCGGCTTGACGCGCTTGCCGAGAGCCTCGCCCTGGAAGGTGAAGGCAAGCTCGGCGCCATGGGCATGAAGCGTCCGCGCCATGCCCCACGCGATCGAATGATCATTGGCGATGCCCATGATCAGACCGCGCTTGCCTTTCATCAAACCTTCCATTGCCTGCTAGTCTCCACTCTTCGTCATGCCCGGGCATAACCGTTCGAAGAACGGCGTCGCTTCGCTCGCCCACGTCCCGCGCATCCACACCCTTCGCAGCCCGAAGCTAAGACGTGGATGGCCGGGACGAGCCCGGCCATGACGAGAAATCAACCTCGGGTCCGCAACGACGTCACACATCCAGCCGGCTGAACACCAGCGTGGCGTTGGTGCCGCCGAAGCCGAACGAGTTCGACAGCACGGTGCCGACCTTCACGTTGTCGATGCGCTTGCGCACGATCGGCATGTCCGCGAACACCGGATCGAGCTCCTGGATGTGGGCGCTCTCGCAGATGAAACCGTTGTTCATCATCAGCAGCGAGTAGATCGCCTCCTGCACGCCGGTGGCGCCGAGCGAGTGGCCGGTCAGAGCCTTGGTCGCCGAGATCGGCGGACACTTCTCGCCGCTGCCAAACACGCGGCGGAGCGCGTCGATCTCCGGCGGATCGCCGGCCGGGGTCGAGGTCGCGTGCGGATTGATGTAGTCGACCTTGGTCTTCACCGTCGACAGCGCCATGCGCATGCAGCGCTCGGCGCCTTCACCCGACGGGGCGACCATGTCGTAGCCGTCCGACGTCGCGCCATAGCCGACGATCTCGCCATAGATGCGCGCGCCGCGGGCCTTGGCATGCTCGAGCTCTTCCAGCACCAGCACGCCGGCGCCGCCGGCAATGACGAAGCCGTCGCGGTTGACGTCGTAGGGACGCGAGGCGGTCGCGGGCGTGTCGTTGTACTTCGAGGACATCGCGCCCATGGCGTCGAACAGCACCGAGAGCGACCAGTCCAGCTCCTCGCAGCCGCCGGCGAAGACGACGTCCTGCTTGCCGATCTGGATCGTCTCATAGGCATTGCCGACGCAGTGGTTCGAGGTCGCGCAGGCCGAGGAGATCGAATAGTTCACGCCCTTGATCTTGAACCAGGTCGCGAGCGTCGCCGAAGCGGTGGAGGACATCGCCTTCGGCACTGCAAACGGCCCGACGCGCTTCGGCCCCTTGGTGCGGGTGATGTCGGCGGATTCGACGATGGTGCGGGCCGAAGGTCCGCCCGACCCCATGATGATGCCGGTGCGGATGTTGGAGACTTCGTCGGGCGACAGACCGGAATCCTGGATCGCCTGCTCCATCGCGATGTGATTCCACGCCGCGCCCTGACCGAGGAAGCGCATGGCGCGGCGATCCACCACCGTCGAGGGATCGAGCGTCGGCTCACCTTGCACCTGCGAACGGAAGCCAAGCTCGGCATATTTCTCAGCCCGCGAAATGCCCGACTTCGCCTCGTGGAGGCTCGCAAGCACTTCCTGGGTGTTGTTTCCGATGGACGAGACGATGCCCATTCCGGTGACCACAACCCGCCTCATGACAGCCTCGCCTAAATCGTTGTCTTTCTTGGTGATGCGCTTCAGCCCAGGCTCGTGCCCTGCTTGAACAGGCCGACCTTCAGATCCTTCGCGCGATAGATAATCTGGTCATCGACCGAAAGCCACCCGTCGGCGATACCGAGCACGAGCTTTGACCGCATCACGCGCTTGATATCGACGTTGTACACAACCTTACGGGCTTCGGGCAGCACCTGGCCGCTGAACTTCAGCTCGTTGAGACCGAGCGCGCGGCCACGGCCTTCGCCGCCGATCCAGCCCAGATAAAAGCCGACCATCTGCCACAGCGCATCGAGGCCGAGGCAGCCGGGCATCACGGGGTCGTTCTTGAAGTGGCAGCCGAAGAACCAGAGGTCGGGCTTCACGTCGAGCTCGGCGCGGACCACTCCTTTGCCGTACTCGCCGCCATCGTCGTTGATGTCAGTGATGCGGTCGAACATCAGCATCGGCGGCAGCGGCAGCTGGGCATTGCCCGGGCCGAACATCTCGCCGCGCGCACATGCCAGCAAATCCTCGTATTCGTAACCGTTGCGCCTGTTCAGCATGCACGAGCCTCTGTTCAAATGCCGGTTGAGCGGCGTTCTTTGGCGAAAATAGGCCCCGTCCGGAGAGCAACGCCAATTGCCGTCGTCAGGCGTAACTCCCGCAAGCCCCGGATGGACTGCGGACCGGGCCACCTGCCCGGTTGCGCCAAAATCGGCTAAGCGGAACCGCGGGCTCTCTAACACAGGCTATTTCGGTGGCAAAGCGCTGTCATGAAGGTAAAATGACGGTCGTCTCGCCCGGTTCCAAGCCTGATTAGAACCCCTCTAGTTGCGAGAAACTTGCATCTGCATCTTTCTATTCTTATATTGCAGAGAGATATTGTTCACGCGTGCCCGAAATCTGGAAATGAGCGAGAATACCGCGCCCCATCACGACGACGAGGCCCATGCCGCGGCCCTCATGTCCGGCCGTCAGCCGGCCCTGACCGGTTGCCCCTGGCACGACGTCAATGAAATGCTCCAGTCCGCCGGGCTCCGTCCGACGCGCCAGCGCATGGCGCTGGGCTGGCTCCTGTTCGGCAAGGGTGCCCGCCACCTGACGGCCGAAATGCTGTACGAGGAAGCCACGCTCGCCAAGGTTCCGGTGTCGCTGGCGACCGTCTACAACACGCTGAATCAGCTCACCGATGCCGGCCTGCTCCGCCAGGTCAGCGTGGACGGCACCAAGACCTATTTCGACACCAACGTCACCACCCACCACCATTATTACCTCGAGAACAGCCACGAGCTGGTCGACATCGAGGACCCGCATCTGGCGCTGTCCAAGATGCCGGAGGTGCCGGAGGGTTACGAGATCGCGCGCATCGACATGGTCGTGCGCCTGCGCAAGAAGCGCTGAGATCGATCCAATCTGCTGAATTCTGGCGTCATGGCCGGGCTTGTCCCGGCCATTGTCGTTTCAGGCCGTCATTCCGGGACGGTGCGCTAGCACCAGACCTCAGGCGCGCAAATTGCGCGCTGGGGAATCTCGAGATCCTGGATTCGATGCTGCGCATCGCTCCGGGATGACCCTTCGGGTCAATTCACCTGCTCGTCCGAATAGACGCCCCAGAGGCGTTCCTGCTGGATCCAGCCGTCAAAACCGTTGCCGGTGACGCGGCACCAGTTTGCAGTGCACTTCTTCACCGTCGTGACGACGCCGGCCTGGAGCCTGGCCGCAACCGCGCTGTCGGGATCGGCCCGGTCGTAGATCGGCGCGAGGTCGTCCTTGTGCTTCATGGTGACCACCGCAGTGCGGCGGCCCGACAGCAGCGAGTGATAGACCCAGCCCTCGGAGCCCTCGGAATCGCGCACCCGGCGCCAGTTCTCGAACTCGGCGGTGATTTCGACCGGCAGGCCGGCGCGGGTATAGACCCAGGCCACATCGTTGTCCTTGGTCGGGCCGGCGCGGACGTTGACGTGATCCGACTTGAGGCTGACATAGCGCGGCACCGGCAGGCCGCTGGTGGTCTGCGGGGTAGCATCCTTCGCCGAATGCGAGGGGCCGACCGAGGCGCTCCACCAGGTGCAAACGAGCGCCATCACCGAACAAAAACGCCCCAACGCCATCAACCCGTCTCCTGTCGGGGACCCGGCCAGGCCGCATCCCCACCCCAAAACCACAATGCCTGCCGCGCCCGTCCCCTGACCCGCCCCACGCGGGTGTTCCGCCAAGCCTTGACCCGTGGTTCTTGTCTTGGCCCGGCCTTCTGCTAGAGAGGACGAGCACTTGAACAACCAGTTTGCCCCGATTTTCCAGCCTGGAAATGTCGGGAGAGCTTGAAGGAAACGCCGGGGACGACACGGCAAGGGCAGTGTCGAACAACCGGGTTAATGAGGCCTGAACAGCCGTCCTTTGGCGACAGAGGCGGCCGCTCACGCCTCATGAGAGCAGGACATGTCGGTGAAGAAAAAGCCCCTCGTCGTCGTGACGCGCAAGCTGCCGGATTCGATCGAGACGCGCATGCGCGAGCTGTTCGACGCGCGGATCAATCTCGATGACACGCCGCTGTCGCCCGAGCAGCTCGCCGAAGCCGCGCGCACCGCCGACGTGCTGGTCCCGACCGTCACCGACCACATCACCGCCGACATCGTTAATCAGGCGGACTGCAAGCTGAAGCTGATCGCCAATTTCGGCAACGGCGTCGACAATATCGACGTCGAGGCCGCGCATGCCCGCGGCATCACCGTCACCAACACGCCGAAGGTCCTGACCGAGGACACCGCCGACATGACCATGGCGCTGATCCTGGCCGTGCCGCGCCGGATGATCGAAGGCGCCTCGATCCTGACCGAGGGAAAACCGTGGGCCGGCTGGTCGCCGACCTGGATGCTCGGCCACCGCATCGGCGGCAAGCGTCTCGGCATCATCGGCATGGGCCGCATCGGCCAGGCAGTCGCGCGCCGCGCCCGCGCCTTCGGCCTGCAGATCCACTACCACAACCGCCGTCCCGTTGCCCCGAAGATCGCCGAGGAGCTCGGCGCGACCTATTGGGAAAGCCTCGACCAGATGCTGGCGCGGATGGACATCATCTCGGTGAACTGTCCGCACACACCGGCGACCTACCACCTTCTGTCGGCCCGGCGGCTGAAGCTGATCCGCAAGGACGCCTACATCGTCAACACCGCGCGCGGCGAGGTGACCGACGAAGACACGCTGATCAAGCTGATCGAAGGCGGCGAGATCGGCGGCGCCGGTCTCGACGTCTACGAGCACGAGCCCGCGGTGAACCCGAAGCTGGTGCGGCTCGCCAAGGCCGGCAAGGTGACGCTGCTACCGCATATGGGCTCGGCCACGATCGAGGGCCGCGTCGAGATGGGCGAGAAGGTGATCATCAACATCCGCACCTTCCTCGACGCCCACAAGCCGCCGGACCGCGTGCTGCCGAGCATGCTCTGAGTTTTCCTCGACTGAGCGACAAGCCCTCCGTCCCTCATCCTGAGGAGACCGCGCAGCGGTCGTCTCGAAGGATGGCCACGGACGAGATCGCGGGCCTTTCATGGTTCGAGACGGCGCTTCGCGCCTCCTCACCATGAGGATCTACTGTCTCCGCGTTTCGCGCTTGCGCCAATCGCTAACGAAATCGATGAAAGCACGCAGCGCCGGCGGCGTCTGGCGCCGGCTCGGATAATACAGGAACGGGCCGGGAAACGGCTCGCACCAATCCTCCATCAGGCTGACCAGCGCACCGGACTTCAGGGCATCGCCGACATAGCCGTCGAGCGTCGCCCAGACACCGGCGCCGTCGAGCGCGGCGCGCATCGCAAGGCCCATATTGGTCGAGATCAGCTTGGCCGGCGGATCGACCTTCACGACCTGGCCGGCCTTCTCGAACTCCAGATCGTGCATGACGCCGCTCGAGTAACGCGCGCGGATGCAATCGTGCTCGAGCAGATCCTTCGGATGAAGCGGCCTGCCGCGACGCGCGATGTAGTCGGGCGAAGCCACGACAACATAGCGCTGCGGGCCGCTCAGCGGGATCGCCACCATGTCCTGCGCGAGATGCTCGCCATAACGCACGCCGGCGTCGTAGCCGCCGCTGACGATGTCGACGAAGCCGCTCTCGGAGACGATGTCGAGATCGACCTGCGGATGCTGGCCAAGGAACGGGCCGACCATCGGTGCCAGCACGAGATCGACCGCCGGCGGCGGCGCGTTGATGCGCAGCCGGCCCGAGGCGACCTCGCGCAGGCCCCGCACCTGGTCCAGGGCATCGCCGACATCGCGCAGCGCAGGCGCCACGCGCGACAGCAGCAGCTCGCCGGCTTCCGTCAGGGCGACACTGCGGGTGGTGCGGTTCATCAGGCGGACGCCAAGGCGCTCCTCGAGGTCCCGTAGCCGCTGGCTCAGGCTCGACACGGACACGCGCATATCAACCGCCGCGCGCCGGAAATTGCGGGTGCGGGCGACCGCCACGAAGGCATCGAGATCGCGCAGGTCGGGAGGATCCATTGTTCGATATAATGAACAAGCTATTCCGCATTGTCCAGCTTATCGCGGCAATGGAGCGGGCGCATATCAACCTCGTCAGGCGGCCCCGTCGGCCGCCGCTTTCGAGGAGAGCCATCATGGAACAGCGCAAACTCGGTTCGACCGGCCCCAATGTGTCCGCCCTTGGCCTCGGCTGCATGGGCATGTCGGAGGTCTATGGTCCCGCCGATCGCGGCGAAGCCATCGCCACGGTCCACGCCACGCTCGAGGCAGGGATCACGCTGCTCGACACCGGCGATTTCTACGCCATGGGTCACAACGAGATGCTTTTGCGCGAGGCGCTCGCGAATGCGCCGCGTGAAAAGCTGCAGCTCAGCGTCAAGTACGGCGCGCTGCGCGGCCCCGCCGGGGAGTTCGCCGGTATGGACACGAGGCCAGGCGCGACCAAAAACTTCCTCGCTTATTCGCTGCAGCGGCTCGGCACCGACTACATCGACGTCTACCGCCCGGCCCGGCTCGATCCCAACGTTCCCATCGAGGAGACGATCGGCGGCATCGCCGATCTCGTGAAGGCCGGCTATGTCAGGCATATCGGCCTCTCCGAGGTCGGCTCCGACACCATCCGCCGCGCCCATGCCGTGCATCCGATCGCCGATCTCCAGATCGAATATTCGCTGATCGAGCGCGGCATCGAGCGCGACATCCTGAAGACCTGCCGCGAGCTCGGCATCGCCATCACCGCTTACGGTGTGCTGGCGCGCGGCCTGATCAGCGGCCACTGGTCGAAGGATTCAGGCAAGGCCGGCCGCGACTACCGGCTGATGACGCCGCGTTTCCAGGGCGCGAATCTCGACGCCAATCTCGCGCTGGCGGAGCAGCTGCGCGCGATCGCCGGCGAGATCGGTGCCACGCCGGCGCAGGTCGCGATCGCCTGGGTCGCAGCGCAGGGCAAGGAAATCGTGCCGCTGGTCGGCGCGCGCACCCGCAATCGCCTCACCGAGGCGCTCGGCGCAACGAAGGTGGTGCTGACGCAAGCGCACCTCGCGGCGCTGGCCAAGGCGTTTCCGCCCGACGTCGCTGCCGGAACGCGTTATGCGGCCGAGCAGATGGCACATCTCGACAGCGAGAAGCCGGCCAGCGCCTGAGCGCTATAATCAATCGCGATGGGCGCTGAGATCGGCGATCACGGGCCCGTCGCCATTGAGCGGATTGGCGGGATCGCGCCCATAGCGCAGCGTCTCGAAGCGCATCGCGCGCGCATCGATCATCAGGAGGCGGCCGACGAGGCCGTCGCCGAAACCGACGATCTCACGGATCGCTTCCAGCGCCATCATCGAGCCGAGCACGCCGGCAAGCGCGCCCATGACGCCGGCCTCGGCGCAGGCCGGCACCGTGCCGGGCGGCGGCGCCTCCGGGAACAGGCAGCGATAGGTCGGATTGAACTCGCCCTGCTCGTTGGTCTCGTGCGCGCGGATGGTGGTGAGCGAGCCGTCGAAGGTGCCGAGCGCCGCCGTGATCAGCGGCCGCTTCGCGAAGAAGCAGGCGTCCGAGACCAGATAACGCGTCGAGAAATTGTCGGAGCCGTCGAGCACGAGGTCGTAATCGCCGATCAGGCCGAGCGCATTGTCGGCATTGAGCCAGGTGGCGTGGCCGACGAAGCGCACATGCGGATTGAGCGCCGAGATGCGCTCGGCCGCGCTCTCGACCTTGTGCCGGCCGATGTCGGGCGTGGTGTGAATGACCTGGCGCTGCAAATTGGACAGCGAGACCACGTCGTCATCGACCACGCCGAGCGTACCGACACCGGCGGCGGCCAGGTACATCAGGGCGGGCGCACCGAGCCCGCCGGCGCCGATCACGAGCACAGAGGCTTTCTTCAGCGCGGCCTGGCCGGGGCCACCGACATCGCGCAGCACGATGTGGCGGGCATAGCGTTCGAGTTCGTCCGGGCTCAGCATCGTACGTTCCTCTCAACCCTCATGGTGGGGAGCGCGCAACGCGCTCTCCGGACGATGCTACGCATCGCCGGGCGAACCATGAAGGCCCTGATCTCGCCCGTGACCATCCTTCGAGACGCGGCCTTTTGGCCGCTCCTCAGGATGAGGGCCTGGGTGCTTGGCTCGCTCACGAGCCTGAACCAGCGCAACATTGTTCGCGACCAACGAGATGTGCTTCAATGGCACTGCGTTCAATGGGCTGGCTGGATTTGTCATGAGATCGATGCTTGCGGCAACACTGATGTTGGCCTCTGCCACAGGCGCGAACGCCCAGATGACGGCGCCGCAGGTCCCCGGCACCAAGCCGAAAACGGTCCAGACCGTGCCGATCAAGCCGCCCGCCGTCCAGACGCCCTCGGAAACCGCCGATGCCATGGCGCAGGCCGAGCGGCTGTCGCTGCAGTCCGACCTCGCCTGGGTCGGGCAATATAACGGCGCCATCACCGGCGACGTCAGCGAGCGCATGGTCAACGCCATCAAGGAATACCAGAAGGCCAAGGGCGGCAAGCCGACCGGCGTACTCAATCCGCAGGAACGCGCCGCGCTCGCCGAGACCGCGAGGCGCAAGCAGGACGGCGTCGGCTGGAAGATCGTGATGGAGCCGACCAGCGGGGCGCGGCTCGGCATTCCCGCCAAGCTGGTGCCGCAGCAGGCGAGCGACGGCAACGGCTCGAAATGGACCTCGCCGACCGGAACCGTGCAGGTGCTGCTCAGCCGCCGCAAGGAGGCCGGCCCGACCACCGCAAAGCTCGCGGACGCCGAGAAGAAGGAGCCCAACCGCAAGGTCGACTACACCGTGGTGAAGCCCGACTTCTTCGTGCTGTCGGGTTTGCAGGGCCTGAAGAAGTTTTACGTGCGCGGCACCTTCAAAGGCGACGAAGTCCGCATCATGACGATCCTCTACGACCAGGCGATGGAGAATACGGTCGAGCCGGTCGTGATCGCGATGTCGAGCGCCTTCAACGCATTTCCGTCCACCCCGATGGCCGGACCGCCGCCGCGCAAGAACGTCGAATACGGCACCGGCGTCGTCGTCAGCGACGACGGTGCGATCCTGGCCGACCGCCTCGTCACCGACAGCTGCCTTGCGATCACCATCGCGGGCTATGGCAATGCCGACCGCCTTGCCGAGGACAAGGAGCACGATCTCGCGCTGCTGCACATCTATGGCGCGCGCGGCCTGAAGCCGCTCAGCCTCGCCAGTGGCGCGGCGAAGACGAGTGTCGACGTCATCGGCATCGCCGATCCGCAAAGCCAGGGCGGCGCGGCCGGCGTGTCGAGCGCCAAGGGCGCGCTCGCCCCGGTCACGTCGAGCGATTCCGCGCTGTCGCCGCCGCCCGCGGTGGGCTTCTCCGGCGCTCCCGCGATCGATGGCGACGGCAAGTTCGCCGGCATCGCGCTGCTCAAGCCGGCGATGGTCGCCGGACCCGCGACATCGGTGCCGTCCTCGCAGGCCGTGATGGTCGCCGCGGAAACGGCGCGCGATTTCCTGAAGGCGAACGGTGTCGGCGCGAACGGCACCTCGACCGACGCCAAGGCCGCGGTCGTGCGCGTGATCTGCGTGCGGAAGTGACTCAGGCCGCGAGCACAACTCTCGTGTCCCGGACGCGCTGCAGCGTGCAACGCTGCTGCGCAGAGCCGGGACCTATGCATCCACAAACTCCGAACGCGAAGTTGCTGGGCCCCGGCTCTGCAGCGCACCACCATAGCGCGTCGAAGACGCGCGTAAACGCGCTTATGGTGATGCGCAGCGTCCGGGGCACGAGAGCTAGGCAAGCCTGAACCTGATCCCGGCCTTCGCGAGCCCGCCCGACATTCCCACCGGTGTGCCGTCCGCGCGCCAGCAGGCCGCGCCGGTCATGGTGCCGTCGTCGTGGAAGGCGATTCCATTCATGCCGCCGGCGACGGTTGCGACCGGCTGCACCTTGTGGCCGAGCGCCGCGAGCTTCGAACGCACGCTCTCCGGCACCGCCTGTTCGACCTCGAGCGCGTTGCCCTCGGTCCAGACGCGCGGCGCCTCGACCGCTTCCTGCAGGCTCATGCCGTGGTCGATCAGATTCACCAGCGCCTGCATCGCGCTCGGGAAGATGCGTTTTCCCCCGGGCAATCCGAGCGCATAGCGCAGCTTGCCGTCGCTTAGCGCCATCATCGGCGACATCGAGGTCGTCACCCGCTTGCCCGGCGCCAGCGACAGCGCGTGGCCGGGACGCGGGTCGAACAGGTTCATGTAATTGTTGGCGATGGCGCCAAGGCCCGGGATCATGATCTTGGCGCCGAACAGATTGTTGATGGTCTGCGTGGTCGCGACCACGTTTCCAAAAGCGTCCGCGGCCGTCATATGCGTGGTGTGCGCGCCTTCGAGCTGCGTCACGCCGGCACCAAAAGCCTGCGCGCGCGCCGGATCGATGGTCCGGCGGCGCTCCTCGGCATAGGCCTTCGAGGTCAGCTGCTCCACGGGCACGCCGACATAATCAGGGTCGCCGCTGGCCGCAGCGCGGTCGGCGAAGGCGATCTTCAGCACCTCGGCGAGATAGTGGATCGTCTCCGGCGTGCCGAAGCCGAGCCCGCCGATGTCGTAGCCCTCCAGAATGTTCAGCATCTGCGCGATATGCACGCCGGACGCGGCCGGCGGCGGCGGCCCGAGAATGGTCCAGCCGCGATAGTCGGCGCGGATCGGCTGCCGCTCGACCGTCCTGTAAGCCGTGAGGTCATTGCGGCGGATGAAGCCGCCGGCCTTCTCCATGTAGTCGGCGAGGATGTCGCCGAGCGGCCCCTCATAGAGTGCGGTCGCGCCGTGGTCGGCGATATAGCGCAAGGTTTCGGCATATTCGGCCTGCACCACGCGCTCGCCGACCTTGAGCGGCTCGCCGTTCGGGAGGAAGATCGCTGCAATCGGCTTGTCCTTGCGCATCTCGGCGGCGCTCTCGCTGATGCATTCGTGCAGGTATGGCGTCGTCGCATAGCCGCGCGCGGCATGCTTGATCGCAGGCTGCATCACATCGGCAAGGCTCATGGTGCCGAACCTTTGCAGCGTCTCGCACCAGGCCTTGAGCGAGCCCGGCACCGCGACGGCCTTCGACCCGTTGAGGTTCTCGTTGCCGACGGTGTCGAACACGTCGTGGGCCGAGCCAGGCTTCGACGTATAGGTGGTGTCGCGCACTGCCGCCGGCACCGTGCTCTGGCCGTCGATGAAGCGGTGGCTGCCGTCGGCGAGGCGGATATGGGCCATGCCGCCGCCGATGATGCCGACCATCATCGGCTCGACCACGGTCAGCGTGAACAGGGTGGCGATCGCGGCATCGATGGCATTGCCGCCGGCGGCCAGCATCTCGGCGCCGGCGCTGGAGGCGAGCGGATGGTTGCTGACCACCATGCCGCGGCTCGAGACCGCCGGCATCTTCTGGCAGTCAAAGGTGGTTGCCGTCCGGTCGCGCCAATTGCCGCTCATGCTCGTCCCTCTCACATTCACAGCGCGAGCACATCATAGGCACAACTACGGGTCCAGTATTGGTACGGATTAGCTGGCATTCCCGATTCTGCCATCATCGTTGGCGTTGATTCGGACATCCGCGGTCCCCCTTTGGACCGGGCAGGGCACGTCCTGAGCGAGAAGAGCTCAGCATCGAGAAGCGATGCACGTTCGCGTGTGGCGTTACCCCAAAGACCCAGGCATTCCAAAGGATTCAACTTCCAATGCATACGATCGTACTGGCCACCCAAAAGGGTGGCAGTGGCAAGAGCACGCTTGCCATCGGCCTCGCGCTGGCAGCCAAGCAGGCCGGCTTCACCGTCCGCCTGATCGAGACCGACCCGCAGGGCACCCTCTCCAACTGGCAACGCCGCCGCAACAATGACGACATCGTCGTCGAGCCGATCTATCACGCCGCCGACATCGCGCCGCGCCTGAAGATGCTGGCCGACAGCGGCCTCCAGCTCGCGATCGTCGACACCGCCGCCGGCCTGTCCGCCGCGACCACCGCCGCGATCCGCCATTCCGATCTCTGCCTGATCCCGGCCCGCCCGAGCGTCGCGGACATCGAGGCGACCGTCTCGACGCTGAGCGTCGCGCGCGCCTGGAAGCGGCCCTACAGCTTCGTGCTGAACCAGACCCCGATCCGCGGCCAGCGCATCGACAACGCCGCGGGCGCGCTCGCCGAGGAAGTCGCGCTCGATCTGTCCGAGGTGCTCGCGCGCCCGCTGATCGTGATGCGCAACGACCATCAGGACTCGCTCGCCAGCGGCCTCGCCGTCAGCGAGTTCGCGCCGAACGGCAAATCGGCTGACGAGATCCGCGGCCTCTGGCGCTGGGTCGAGACCCGGCTCGAGCTCGAAGCCACGACCAATGTCCTGATCGACCAGGTCATCTCGGCGGCCGACGGCATGCTGCACATCGCCGACCTCGCGACCGACGAGACCACGCCCCTGGCGTCCTGAGCGGGGCGATCGCCCGGACGACAGCCGGCCCTTCTCCATCCGGAAGGGCCCCAGCGACGAAGCAATCCGGCCACCAGCCCGGCCGGATTGCTTCGCTTCGTGGCCTTATGCACTCACCTGTCCGTCATGCCCGGGCTTGTCCCGGGCATCCACGTCTTGGCTACAGGGAGGAAGAACGTGGATGCCCGGGACAAGCCCGGCCATGACGCCAAGACAGCATCGCCCTTCAATCACGACCTGCCGCGCAGCCAGGCCTCACGCCGCACGATCCATTTCTCGGACCGAGTCTGTCCGCTGTGATGGGCAAGCTCGATGAAGCCGACGAACTCTGCACCGGTCTTCTGCTTGACCCGCCGCGAAGCCTCGTTGGTGGCTGCATTGCAGACGTAGAAATGATCCAGGCCGAGCGTGAGGAATGCAAAGTCGTTCACCGCGGTAATGGCCTCCGTCATCAAGCCACGGCTCCAGTAAGGCTCGGCCAGCCAGAAGCCGCGATTGCCTTTTGCACCGTCGGCATAGGGGCGGAAATGAATATTCCCGATGGCCTCGCCATCGCTGCCTTTCAGCACAAGGACCCAATGATAGAGAGCCTCGCCGGCTGAGATCTTGTCGAGCTGTATTCTGACGAAGGTCTCCGCTCCATCGGCCGGATACGGCCAGGGCACGACGGCCGCGAGATGCCGGATGATGTTCCAATTGTCGAAATGGCGCTGGATCGCCGGCACGTCGGACAGCGCGAGCGGGCGCAGGATCAACCGTTCGGTTTCAAGCTGCGGCGTCTGCATGGTCCGTTATTTCTGACATTTCGGGCACCAGAAGGTCGAGCGGCCGTTCTGGGTGAAGCGCTTGACCGTGCCGCCGCAGCGCGGCGTCGTGCATGTCTCGCCCTCGCGGTCATAAACCTTGAAGGAGTGCTGGAAATAGCCGAGCTCGCCGGTGGTCTGGCGATGGTCGCGCAGCGACGATCCACCGGCCTTGATGGCATCGTTCAGCACGGTGTGGATCGCGCCGACCAGACGCTTCGCATGATCCGTCGGCTCGCCCTTCTTCGTCGACAATGTCGCGGCAATGCGTCGCGGCGACAGATGCGAGCGGTGCAGCGCCTCGCAGACATAGATGTTGCCAAGCCCTGCCACGACGCGCTGGTCGAGCAGCGCGGCCTTCAGGCTGGTGGCCTTGCCCTCGCAGGAATGCGCCAGCATCGCGGCGTCGAATTCGTTGCCGAGCGGCTCGGGTCCGAGCCCGCGCAGCAGCGGCTCGTCCTCGAGCGCATTGCGCGCGATCACTTTCATGTAACCGAAGCGGCGCGGATCGTTGAAGACGATGTCGGCGCCCGAGGACATCCGAAACAGCACGTGGTCGTGCGCGGAATCCTTGGCCTTCGGATAGTGAAACTCGCCCGGCTGCGCCTCGTTGTCCGGCTTGATGACGCGGAACGAGCCCGACATGCCCAGATGCATCAGCAGCACGTCGCCGGAGCCGAGATCGGCCATGAGATATTTTGCACGGCGTCCGAGGCCCGTGACGACCTGCCCCTGGAGCCGGGCCACGAAGTCGGGCTGGAAGGGGAAGCGCAGGTCCGGCCGGCGGGCCTCCGCAACCACGATTTTCGCACCCTCCATGACGGGCTGAAGGCCGCGGCGGACTGTCTCGACTTCGGGCAATTCAGGCATGGTCAGGCATTCACCTTATGAGGGCGGTGTGATAGCGCCATTGCGGCGGGCAGGCTATGGTCCGCCCTGCGGAGTAGAGTAATGGATCGGCCCGGCGAAACCACGCATTTTGGCTTCAAAGACGTTCCCCTGGGGGACAAGCAGACGCTGGTGAACGATGTGTTTCACAGCGTGGCGTCGCGCTATGACTTGATGAACGACCTGATGTCCGGTGGCCTGCACCGGGTCTGGAAGGACATCATGATCAACGCGCTGGACCCGCCGAGGAGCGACCGGCCGTTTGCCCTGCTCGACGTCGCCGGCGGTACCGGCGACATCTCGTTCCGCGCCGCCAAGGCGGCAGGCCCAGGCTTCCATGCCACCGTCTGCGACATCAATTCCGACATGCTCGCGGTCGGCCGCGAGCGTGCCGCCAAGCGCCATCTCGAGACCCAGGTCGATTTCGTCGAAGGCAACGCCGAATCGCTTGGCTTCGCCGACCGCAGCTTCGACGCATATACGATCGCTTTCGGCATTCGCAACGTGCCGCGGATCGACCTTGCGCTGAGCGAGGCCTATCGCGTGCTGAGGCCCGGCAGCCGCTTCCTGTGCCTGGAATTCTCGACCGTCGAGATGCCCGGCCTCGACAAGATCTATGATCTGTTCTCGTTCAAGGTGATCCCGCCGCTCGGCCGCATGGTCACGGGCGACGCCGAGTCCTATCAATATCTCGTCGAATCGATCCGCAAGTTTCCGAAGCCCAACGTCTTCGCCGACATGATTCGCGACGCCGGCTTCTCCCGCGTGAGCTGGCAGACATTGTCCGGCGGCATCGTCGCACTGCATTCGGGCTGGCGTTTGTGATCTCTGCCATCACCCACATTGCGCGCCTGATCCGCGCCGCGTTCGTGTTTGCGCGCGAAGGCGTGTTCGGCTCGGTCGATCCCAGCCTGGTGCCGCCGCCCGGACAGCTCGCGCTGAAGCTTGCGCGCATCGTCGAGCGCCGCGGCGTCAAGCAGGGCCCCCGAATCTCGCGCGCGCTGACGCGCATGGGCCCGGCCTATCTCAAGCTCGGCCAGTTCCTGGCAACGCGCCCCGACGTGGTCGGCTTTATCATGGCGCGCGACCTCGAAAGCCTTCAGGACCGGCTGCCGCCGTTCCCGCAAGCAGAAGCGGAAGCCGCTATCGCGACCTCGCTGGAACGGCCGCTGAAGGATGTCTTCGTGACCTTCGGCCCGCCGGTGGCGGCCGCCTCGATCGCCCAGGTGCATCGTGGCGAGGTGCTGCACGACGGCATTCGCAAGCCCGTCGCGGTCAAGGTGCTCAGGCCGAACGTGGCCGCGCGTTTCCGCCGCGACCTCTCGGATTTCTTCTTCGTCGCACACAAGGCCGAAGCCTATTCGTCCGAAGCGCGGCGGCTGCGCCTGATCGAGGTCATCAACACCATGTCGCGCTCGGTCGCGATGGAGATGGACCTGCGGCTGGAAGCTGCGGCGCTGTCCGAGATGGCGGAGAACACGCAGAACGATCCAGATTTCCGCGTGCCGACCGTCGACTGGGACCGCACCACGCACAACGTGCTGACGATGGAGTGGATCGACGGCATCGCGCTGAACGATCACAAGCGCCTCGCGGAAGCGCAGGTCGATCTGCCCGATCTTGGCCGCAAGGTGATCCAGAGCTTCCTGCGTCACGCGCTGCGCGACGGCTTCTTCCACGCCGACATGCATCCGGGCAATCTGTTCCTCGATGACGCCGGCCGCCTCGTCGCGGTCGATTTCGGCATCATGGGCCGGCTCGGCATGAAGGAGCGGCGCTTCCTCGCCGAGATCCTGCTCGGCTTCATCACCCGCGATTATCGCCGCGTGGCGGAAGTGCATTTCGAGGCGGGCTATGTGCCCGCGCACCATTCGGTCGAGAATTTCGCGCAGGCCATCCGTGCCATCGGCGAGCCCATCCACAACCGCACCGCCGAGGAGATCTCGATGGCGCGGCTTTTGACGCTGCTGCTCGAGGTCACCGGCCTGTTCGACATGACGACGCGGCCCGAGCTGATCCTGCTGCAGAAGACCATGGTGGTGGTCGAGGGCGTCGCCCGCGGCTTCGATCCCAGGCTCGACATCTGGAAGGTCGCCGACCCCGTGGTGCGCGAATGGATCGAGCGCAATCTCGGCCCGATCGGCCGGGTGCAGGGCGCGATTGCCGGCGGCGGTGACATCGCGCGCGTGCTGATGCGCATGCCCGACATCGTGCAGCGCTCGGTGGCGGCGCTGGAGCAGCTCGAGACCATGACCCGGGAGGGCATCCGCCTGTCGCCGGAGAGCATCGCGGCCATGGGCCGCAGCGAGGGCCGCAAGAACCGCTGGCGCACCGTGGCGCTCTGGATCATCGCAGCCACCTTTATCGGCATCCTGATCGCCGTCCGGAATCTGTGATTGCACTGCAATCACAGCGGTGATAGCATCGCTATCATTCCGTGCTGGAGGGCGTCATGGCAAGCCTGACCATCCGCAAGCTCGATGAGGGCGTCAAAACCTATCTGCGCCTGCGCTCGGCCAGAAACCGCCGATCGGTCGAGGAAGAGGTCCGCATCATCCTGGGCGAGCTGATCCAGGGCCATGAGGAGCCGCTGACGCCGATGGCCGCTCCGCCGGACCACGCGCCGGCGCCTGTCTCCCAGCGCACCGGCGCCGTTCCCGAGGCCAGCGTCACCCTGATCATCGGCGGCGGAATCGCGGCCTACAAGTCGCTCGACCTGATCCGCAGGCTGAAGGAGCGCCGCATCGAGGTCCGCTGCGTGCTGACCCAGGCCGCACAGCAATTCGTCACGCCGCTGGCGGTCAGCGCGCTCTCGCATGAGCGCGTCTATACCGACCTGTTCGACCCCCAGAGCGAGTTCGACGCCGGCCATATTCGCCTCGCGCGCGACTGCGACCTGATCGTGGTGGCGCCCGCGACCGCGGATCTGATGGCGAAGATGGCGAACGGCCACGCCGACGACCTCGCCAGCGCCATCCTGCTCGCGACCAACCGCAAGATCCTGCTGGCGCCGGCGATGAATCCGCTGATGTGGAATAACGCTGCGACCCGCCGCAACGTCACGCAGCTCCAGCGCGACGGCGTGGTGCTGATCGGACCCAATTCCGGCGAGATGGCGGAAGCGGGCGAAGCCGGTGTCGGCCGCATGTCGGAGGCGATCGAGATCGCCACCGCGGCCGAGCGCCTGCTGCGGCCGCCGGTGCCGAAGCCGCTCGCCGGCAAGCGCGTGCTGATCACAGCGGGCCCGACGCACGAGCCGATCGATCCCGTGCGCTACATCGCCAACCGCTCCTCCGGCAAGCAGGGCTTTGCCATTGCCGCTGCCGCGCAGGCCGCAGGCGCCGAGGTGATCCTGGTCAGCGGCCCGGTCGATCTCGACGATCCCGCAGGCGTCACCGTCAAGCACGTGGAATCGGCGCGGCAGATGCTGGAGCAGGTGCAGGCCGCGCTGCCCGCCGACATCGCGATCTTCGCCGCCGCCGTGGCCGACTGGCGGGTCGCCAACGAGGGCGAGCAGAAGCTGAAGAAGACGTCGGCCGGCATGCCGCCGCTGCAACTGGTCGAGAACCCCGACATCCTCGCCACGATCTCGAAGCTCACCGAGAAGCGCCCGCCGCTGGTGATCGGCTTTGCCGCCGAGACCGAGCATCTCATCGACAACGCCAAGTCCAAGCTCGCCCGCAAGGGCTGCGACTGGATCGTCGCCAACGACGTCTCGCCCGCCACCGGCGTGATGGGCGGCGACCGCAACACGGTTCACCTCATCAGCCGCAAGAATGGTGAGAAGGACGGCGAGATCGCAGTTGATTCCTGGCCCGTGATGTCCAAGGAACAGGTCGCCATCGAACTGGTCGCGCATGTCGCCAAGAGCGTGACCGGCAAATCCCTGGAGCCCGCATCTTGAGCACGAAGGTCACCGTCGAACTGCAACGCCTCGCCCATGCCGAAGGCCTGCCGCTGCCGGCCTATCAGACGGCGGACGCCGCCGGCCTCGACCTGATGGCGGCGGTGCCGGACGCCGAACCGATGACGCTCGCCCCCGGGCAGTATGCGCTGGTGCCGACCGGCCTTGCGATTGCACTGCCGCCCGCGCACGAGGCGCAGGTGCGGCCGCGTTCGGGGCTGGCCGCCAAGCATGGCGTCACCGTGCTCAACACGCCGGGAACCATCGACGCCGACTACCGCGGCGAGATCAAGGTGATCCTGATCAATCACGGCAGCGCGCCGTTCGTGATCAAGCGCGGCGAGCGCATCGCGCAGATGGTGATCGCCCCCGTGCTGCAGGCCGCGCTGGTTCCGGTGGCGACCTTGTCCGCCACCGATCGCGGCGCCGGCGGCTTCGGCTCGACCGGCCGCTAACGCACGGCAATCCCAGCCGAATCACCCGAAGAATTACGTACGTCCGGAACCGCGCGGCCGGCATTTTTTTGGGGCCGCGTTTGCGTTCACGATCTGGACTCTTACCGGTGGAGTCACGGTGGGGGTATTGTCTTTTGATTCGCGTGCGGCGGGGGTCGCCGCGCGTAAATCCGTGCGGTCTTGGGGCAACTATGTCAGGCGTGATCGTGTCGATGCGTCGGACGCTGCTGTCGTGCACATCGTTGGTGCGCACCAGCCTGTTCGGAGGCGCTCTTGCGGCGGTGCTGCCGGCTGCGCCGGCCGAGGCCGCCGACCTCATCGACACCCTCTCCACATTGCTGGACTTCAACCGGCAGGAACTCGCGGTGCTCGCCACCGCGCTGGCCCTGCTCGGCTTCTCGGTCGTGGCCGCGATCCTGCTGATGCGCACGCGCGTGCGCACCTCGAAGAACGAGGCGCAGCTGCGCGCGCGAATCGGGGAACTCCAGCTCCAGGCCGACCGCTTCGGCGCGCTGCTGTTCGCCGAGCCGCAGATCCTGATCTCATGGCCGGCCGGCGACAATCGCGCGCAGATCTCCGGCGACATCTCGATGGTGCTGCCGCGCGATTCCTCGCCGCAGCGCGTGCTGGCGTTCGGAACCTGGCTGCCGCCGGAACCCGCGTTGCAAATGGACCATGCCGTCGATGCGCTGCGTGACCGCGGCGACGGCTTCCAGCTGACGCTGACCACCGCGCATGGCCACACGCTGGAAGCCATCGGCCGCGCCATCGGCGGCCAGGCCATCGTCCGGATCCGCGAGCTCTCCGGCCTGCGGCGCGATCTGGCCGAAACCAATCTGCGCTACAAGGCGCTCTCGGACGAGACCGAGATGCTGCGCGGCTTCGCCGCCGCCGCGCCGTGGCCGATCTGGGCCAAGGGCGAGAACGGCGCGCTCACCTACGCCAATCCGGCCTATGTCCGCGCCACCGAGGCGGCCAGCATCACCGACGCGCAGGAGCGCAAGCTCGAGCTGCTCGATAGCGCCGACCGCACCGCGCTGGAGCGGGGGCTGAAGGATGCCGCCAGCTTCACCTCGCGGCTGCCGATCGTGATCGGCGGCGAGCGGCGCATGTACGACGTCCGCGCCGTCAATGTCGGCAGCGGCAGCGTCGGCGTCGCCATCGATGCCAGCGAGGCGGATGCGCTGAGCTCGGCACTGGTGCGGATGGCGGAGGCGCATCGCCGCACGCTGGACCAGCTCTCCTCCGGCGTCGCCGTGTTCGACGGCCAGCGCCGGCTCGCCTTCTACAACGATTCCTACCGCCGGCTGTGGGACCTCGACCGTACCTTCCTCGACGCCAACCCCGACGATTCCAGCGTGCTCGACCAGCTTCGCGCCGCGCGCAAACTGCAGGAGCAGCCGGACTTCCGCGCCTGGAAGGCCAAGCTGCACGAGGCCTATCGCGCGGTCGAGGCGGCCAAGGACACCTGGTACCTGCCCGATGGCCGCGCGCTCTCCGTCGTCACCACGCCGAACCCGGAAGGCGGCGTCACCTATCTGTTCGACGACGTCACCGAGAGCCTCGACTTGGCCCGCCGTTTCGACGGCATCGTCCGGGTCCAGCGCGAGACGCTGGACAGTCTCGCCGAAGGCGTCGCCGTGTTCGGCAGCAACGGCAAGGCGCAGCTCTTCAACCCGGCCTTCGTGCGGATGTGGAAGCTCTCCAGCGACGCCATGCGCGACGAGCCGCACATCCAGACCGTCGAGGGCTGGTGCCATCAACTGTTCGACGATCCCGTGGTCTGGCGCCAGATCCGCGAGGCCATCACCTCGATCGAGAACCGCGCCGACGTGCCGCTCAAGCTGGAGCGCAAGGACGGCAGCGTGCTCGACGGCATGATCCGGCCGCTGCCCGACGGCGCCACCATGCTGACGTTCCAGGACATCACCGACACCGAGAATGTCGAGCGCGCGCTGCGCGAGCGCAATGAGGCGCTGGAGACCGCCGACCAGATGAAGGTGGATTTCGTCCACCACGTCTCCTACGAGCTGCGCTCGCCGCTCACCACCATCATCGGCTTCGCGCATTTCCTCAGCGACCCCTCGACCGGGCCGCTGACGCCGAAGCAGGCAGAATATCTCGACTACGTCACCAAATCGACCAATGCGCTGCTCGCGCTGACCAACAACATTCTCGATCTCGCCACCATCGATGCCGGCGCGATGAAGCTGGAACTCGGGCCGGTCGACGTCAGCAAGACCATCGAGCTGGCCGCCGAGGGCATCCAGGATCGCCTCGCCACCGACCGCATCCGCCTCAAGGTCGAGATCGCGCCCGATGTCGGCAGCTTCGTCGGCGACGAGAAGCGCGTGGTGCAGGTGCTCTATAACCTCCTCGCCAACGCCGTCGGGTTTTCTCCACAGGATTCCACCGTCGGCATCAGCGCGCGCCGCACCGAACGCAGCGTGGTCTTCACTGTGACAGATTCCGGGCCTGGAATACCTGCCGACATGAAGGACAAGGTGTTCAACTGGTTCGAAAGCCGCTCGCAGGGCTCGCGTCACCGCGGCGCCGGGCTCGGCCTGTCGCTGGTGCGCTCCTTCGTCGAGCTGCATGGCGGCAAGGTGCGGGTGGATTCGATCGTCGGCCGGGGCACGGTGGTGATCTGCGACTTCCCGACCGACCAGGCGGCGCATCGCGACGCCGCCGAATGACAGAACCAACCACCTTCTCCGTCGCGCTTCACAACGAGACGGCCACCGCGCAACTGATGGCCGATCTCGCTTTGCTGGTCGGCCCCGGCGACGTCATCACCCTCACCGGCGATCTCGGCGCCGGCAAGACCGCGGCGGCCCGCGCACTGATCCGCTATCTCGCCGGCGACGACGAGCTGGAAGTGCCGAGCCCGACCTTCACGCTGGTGCAGGGCTATGAGCTGCCGCCGTTTCCGGTGATGCATGCCGACCTCTACCGCGTCGAGGACGAGAGCGAGCTCGAGGAGATCGGGCTGTCGCCGCTCCCCGAGGCAACGCTTGTGCTGATCGAATGGCCGGAGCGGGCGCCGTCGGCGATGCCCGCGGATCGCATCGACATCGCCCTGACGCATCGGCCGGCGCTGGGCTCGAATGCGCGCGCTGCCGATATCACCGGCCATGGCAAGGCCGCCGCCATTGTCGCGCGGCTGCAGGCGTTGCGCGAATTCCTCGATACGTCCGGCTACATGGATGCAACGCGCCGGCGTATGGCGGGCGATGCCTCGACACGCTCCTATGCGCGGCTGCTGCGTGATGACGAGGTCGTCATCCTCATGAACTCGCCGCAGCGCCCCGACGGCGCCGCGCTCTACAACGGCAAGTCCTACAGTGCCGCGGTGCATCTCGCCGAGAACGTCAGGCCCTTCGTCGCCATCGACGAAGGCCTGCGGGCGCTGGGGATTTCGGCGCCTGCGATTCATCATTTCGATCTCGGCCACGGCTTCCTGATCAGCGAGGATTTCGGCAGCGAAGGCGTGATCGAGGGCGATCCGCCGCGCCCGATTGCCGAGCGCTACGAAGCTGCGACCGACGTGCTGGCCGCGCTTCACGGCAAGACGCTGCCGGAGACGCTGCCGCTGGATGGACAGACCTACGACATCCCCGTCTTCGACATCGAGGCGATGCTGATCGAAATCGGATTGATGCCGGAATGGTATCTGCCCGATCGCAACGCGCCATTGAGCGATGAGAAGCGCGCGGAATTCTTCGCGATGTGGCGCGAGCTGCTGAAGAAGCCGCTTGCGGCGCCGCGGACGTGGATCATCCGCGACTATCACTCGCCCAATCTGATCTGGCTCGCTGACCGCTCCGGCACCGACCGCGTCGGCGTGATCGACTTCCAGGACACGGTGCTGGGCCCGCACTCCTACGACGTAGTCTCGCTGCTGCAGGACGCACGTATCGATGTGCCCGAAAACGTCGAGCTGACGCTGCTGTCGCGCTACATCAAGGCGCGGCGCGCAGGCGATGCGGGCTTCGATGCCGCCGGCTTCGCCGAGCTCTACGCGATCATGTCGGCGCAGCGTAACACGCGCCTGCTCGGCACGTTTGCCCGGCTCAACCGCCGCGACGGCAAGCCGCACTATCTGCGCCACCAGCCGCGGATCTGGACCTACCTGCAGCGCTCGCTGGCGCATCCCGCGCTCGGCCATCTGCGCGACTGGTATCTGGCCAACGTGCCGCCGCCCCAACGCCCTTCACAAGCCTGATTCGGGCCCGATTTACCGGCTGTTAGCCAAGGCATCGCTATTCTCGCGGCCAGGCAGCCGGATAAATACGGGCTGGAGCGGGGCTGATGGCGGTAAAGACGGACCAGCGCGGCAACAGCCGGGTTGTTTTCGAACGCGGGATACCGGCCCAGATGATGGGAATCGACGGCACCTGGCGGCGCGACTGCACCATGGAGGACGTCTCCGAGAGCGGTGCCAAGCTGACCATCGACGGTTCGGTCGAAGGCCTGCATCTGAAGGAGTTCTTTCTCCTGCTGTCCTCCACCGGACTCGCTTACCGGCGCTGCGAACTGGCCTGGGTCAATGGCGACCAGATCGGCGTCAACTTCCTGAAGATTGGCGACAGGAAGAAAAAGGCGCGTTCCACCGCCGTTGGGGCGTAACGGCAACACCCGTCGCACAACCGTCACGGCGGGTGGCTAAGGCGGTTGAGACGCGGTGCGGCTGGTGCAGTCCCGTGCTAGGATTTGCTGCAAACGCGAAACCAGCGGGTTCAAGAGAGAAGAGTTCTGAGAAGGCAAAGGATGTCCGTCAAGCCGACCAAAGCCATGGTGCTCGCCGCAGGTTTCGGCCTGCGCATGCGTCCGTTGACGGACAAGATGCCGAAGCCGATGGTGCCGGTCGCCGGTCAGCCGCTGCTCGACCACGTGCTCGACAAGCTCGGCCAGGCCGGCGTCACCGAGGCCGTGGTCAATGTGCATTACCTGCCGGACCAGATCATCAACCACACCGCATCGCGCCAGCTTCCGCACGTGACCATCTCGGACGAGCGCGACCAGGTGCTCGGCACCGGCGGCGGCGTGGTCAAGGCGCTGCCGCTGCTCGGCGACGCGCCGTTCTTCCACGTCAATTCCGACACGCTGTGGATCGACGGCGTGCGCTCCAACCTGACGCGCCTTGCCGAGAACTTCGACCCCGAGCGCATGGACATCCTGCTGCTGATGGCGCCGACCGCGACCAGCATCGGCTACAGCGGCCGCGGCGATTACGGCATGCTGCCCGACGGCGCCCTGCGCAAGCGCAAGGAGAAGGAAGTCGTCCCGTTCGTCTATGCGGGCGCGGCGATCCTGTCGCCGTCGATCTTCAAGGATGCGCCGCAGGGCGAGTTCTCGCTGACCAAGATGTTCGACCGCGCCAATGAGCAGGAGCGGCTGTTCGGCCTCCGCCTCGACGGTGTCTGGATGCATGTCGGCACGCCCGATGCGGTGCACGCCGCCGAAGAGGCGTTTCTGGAGAGCGTGGCGTAGAGCCAGCCCCGAAGACGGTGCCGCAGGGTGGGCAAAGCGAAGCGTGCCCACGCATTTTTTATGATCGAGAGAGAACGTGGGCACGGCGCTGTCGCGCCTTTGCCCACCCTACGGCTCCTGTGCCAGCCCCGTCGAACAACGGGGACGACTCCCTCCCGCCCCATGACCATTCGCGCGCGGCTCCCTATATTGCCCTGATTCCCGAATCAGGCAGTCCATGCGCGTCTTCAGCGTTCCCATCTCAGTTCCGTTCCTGCGCACGGTCGTCACCGCCCTGCTCGACGGCCGGCTCGTCGAGGGATTCGAGGCGCGCAAGGAACCAGCGCGGCTGGCCGACGCGACGCTGTACCTGCCGACGCGGCGCGCGATGCGCGTCGTCCGCGAGATATTCCTCGACGAGATGCAGGCGGATGCGGTGGTGCTGCCGCGCATCGTCGCGCTCGGCGACATCGACGAGGACGAGCTCGCCTTCGCCGACGAAGGCGAACAGTTCTCGACCAACGCCCCGCTCGACATTCCGCCCCGGCTTGACGAGCTGGAGCGGCGCCTGACGCTGGCGCAACTCGTCGCGGCCTGGGCCAAGGGCCCGGTGCTGGCGCCGCTGGTGGTCGGCGGTCCGGCTTCGACGCTCGCACTCGCCGGCGACCTCGCGCGGCTGATCGACGACATGGTGACGCGCGGCGTCGACTGGAGCGCGCTCGACGGCCTCGTGCCGGACAACCTCGATCGTTACTGGCAGCACTCGCTCGAATTTTTGCGCATCGCGCGCATCGCCTGGCCCCATCATCTCGCCGAGATCAACCGCATCGAGCCCGCGGCACGGCGCGATATGTTGATCGCTGCCGAAGCAAAACGGCTGACCGCGCATCCCCGTGGCCCCGTGATCGCAGCGGGCTCGACCGGCTCGATGCCCGCCACCGCCAAATTCCTGCACGCGGTCGCCGCGCTGCCGCACGGCGCGGTGGTGCTGCCGGGGCTCGACACCGATCTCGACGACGACGCCTGGCGGACCATCGGCGGCGTGCGCGACTCGCTCGGCAAGTTCGCCGAGCATCCGGCCTCGAACCATCCGCAATATGCCATGCATGCGCTGCTGCAACGCTTCGGCATCAAGCGCAGCGACGTCGAGATTCTGCAGCCGCCGGCCGCAGGCGGCCGCGACATCCTCGCATCCGAATCGATGCGGCCATCGGCGAAGACGGAAGTCTGGCACGACCGGCTGAAACAGCCTGATGTCGCCGCGAAGCTCGCCGGCGGCATGAGGAACCTCGCCGTCGTCGAAGCCCCCAATCCCGAAATGGAGGCGCTCGCCATCGCCATCGCGATGCGAGAGGCGCGGCATCTCGACAAATCGGCGGCGCTGGTGACGCCGGATCGCGCGCTGGCGCGGCGAGTGATGGCGGCGCTGACGCGATGGGATCTCGACTTCGACGATTCCGGCGGTGACGTGCTGATGGAGACCTCCGCCGGTGTCTTTGCGCGTCTTGTGGCGGAAGCTGCGACCAAGGGCCTGGAGCCGCCGACATTGCTGGCGATGCTGAAGCATCCGCTGTGCCGGCTCGGCCGCGCGCCCGGCGCGTGGAAGGCGGCGATCGAAGGCCTCGAGCTCGCGGTCCTGCGCGGCACACGCCCGCCTGCGGGCACCGCCGGCCTGTTGCGCGAATTCAACCGTTTTCGCGACGAGCTCGCAAAGCTGTGGCGCAGCGAGGTCTCCGCGCTGCACAGGGCCGAGCCCCGCGCGCGTCTGAAGGCCGAGGATCTCGATCGCATCCAGACCCTGATCGATGCCCTGCAGAAGGCACTGGCGCCGATCGAGTGCCTGCCGCCGCCAAAGCCATACGACTTCGCCGAGCTCGCGCATCGTCATCGCGAGATCATGATCGAGCTGTCGCGCGACGAGCAGGGCGTCCCGCTCGCCTTCGAGGAGCGCGAAGGCCTTGCGCTGGCCGGCGCCTTCGACGATCTCCTGCGCGGCGGCACGACCAGCGGTTTGATGGTGCAGCTAGCGGACTATTCCGATGTGTTCCAGACCGCCTTCGGCGACCGCGCGGTGCGGCGACGCGACAGGCCGGGCGCGCGCCTGCAGATCTACGGCCCGCTGGAATCGCGCCTGATGCAGACCGACCGCGTCATCATCGGCGGCCTGATCGAAGGCGTGTGGCCGCCAGCGCCGCGCATCGATCCCTGGCTCAGCCGACCGATGCGTCACGAGCTGGGACTCGACCTGCCGGAGCGTCGTATCGGCCTCTCCGCGCATGACTTCGCGCAGTTGCTCGGCGGCGACGAGGTGATCCTCACCCATTCCGCCAAGGCCGGCGGCGCGCCGGCGGTCGCCTCGCGCTTCCTGCACCGACTGGAGGCGGTGGCGGGCGACGAGCTCTGGAAGGCGGCCGTGCGCGCGGGCGAGAAATACGTGCAGTTCGCGGGCGCGCTCGACCAGCCCGCCGAGGTCACGCCGATCAAGCAGCCGGAACCGCGGCCGCCGCGCGCGACGCGGCCGCTGAACATGTCGGTGACCGCGATCGAGGACTGGCTGCGCGATCCCTACACGATCTACGCCAGGTACATCCTGCGGCTCGATGCGCTCGATCCCGTCGACATGCCGCTGTCGGCCGCCGACCGCGGCTCTGCGATTCACGAAGCGATCGGCGAATTCACGGAAACCTATGCGACGCGCCTGCCCGCCGATCCCGCCCGCGTGCTGCGCGCGATCGGCGAGAAGCATTTTGCGCCGCTAATGGAACGCCCCGAAGCGCGCGCGCTGTGGTGGCCGCGCTTCCAGCGCATCGCGCGCTGGTTCGGCGAATGGGAGACGGCGCGGCGCGAAGCGATCGGGACGATCAATGCGGAGACGCGCGGCGAGATTTCGATCCAGCTCGATCCCGCGCGCAGTTTCCGCCTCTCCGCGCGTGCCGACCGCATCGAGCGACGCCAGGGCGGCAGCTATGCCATTCTCGACTACAAGACCGGCCAGCCGCCGACCGGCAAGCAGGTCCGCATGGGCCTGTCGCCGCAGCTCACGCTGGAAGCGGCGATCCTGCGCGAGGGAGGCTTCCCCGATATCGACGCCGGCGCCTCCGTTAGCCAGCTCGTCTATGTCCGTCTCAGCGGCAACAACCCGCCCGGCGAGGAACGCATCCTCGAGCTGAAATACAAGCAGGGCGACGAGCCGCAGCCGCCGGACACCGCGGCCGCCGAAGCGCGCGCAAAACTCGAGGCGCTGATCCGCGCCTTCGAGGACGAGAACCAGCCCTACACCTCGTTGAACCTGCCGATGTGGGCGAACCGCTACGGCACCTATGACGACCTCGCCCGGATCAAGGAATGGTCCGCGGCCGGCGGACTGGGGATCGAGGAATGGTGAAGCTGCCGCGCCCGATTCCGGACGAGGTGCGTGCGCGACAGGCGCGTGCATCCGATCCGACCGCCTCGGCCTTCGTGTCGGCCAATGCCGGCTCGGGCAAGACGCATGTGCTGGTGCAGCGTGTGATCCGCCTGTTGCTGTCGGGCGTGCCGCCGGAAAAGATCCTCTGCATCACCTTCACCAAGGCCGCCGCCGCCAACATGGCTGAGCGCGTGTTCACCACGCTTGGTCATTGGGTCACGCTCGATGATGCCGGACTAGACGCTGCGATCCGCGCCGTCGGCATCCCGCATCCTGATCGAAAGCTGCGCCGCGACGCGCGAAAACTGTTCGCCTGCGCGCTGGAGACGCCGGGCGGATTGAAGGTGCAGACCATCCACGCATTGTGCACGCGCCTGCTCCAGCAATTTCCGTTCGAGGCCAATGTCCCCGCGCGCTTCTCGGTGATCGACGAGCGCGACCAGACCGACATGATGGAGCGCGCCAATTTGAAGGTGCTGCTGGAGGCCGCGCGCGACCCCGACAGCGTCACCGGCCGCGCGCTGCTGACGGCGATGGCGAACGCCGCCGACGTCACCTTCAAGGAGGTCGTGCGCGAGGCTTGTCTGAGCCGCGATCATTTCATGGCCTGGACCGATGAGGCCGGTAACGCGGAAGCGGCCGCTGCGCAGATGGCTGCCGTGCTCGGCGTCGACGCGAGCGACCGCATCGAGGACGTCGAGACCGAGATCCTCGATGGCCCGTTCCTGCCGCGCTCGCGCTGGGACGACATCGCGTTCGCGCTGGAGGATGGCAGCAAGTCCGACAACGATCAGGCCGGCCGGCTCCGCGAGGCAAAGGTGTTCTCCGGCGCAGCCCAGGTCGATGCTTACCTCGGCGTCTTCCTCACCGACGAGAAGCTGCCGCGCAAGGCGGTGCTGACCAAGAAGTTCGGCGACCACAATCCATCCGTCGCGCGCCTGTTCGAGAACGAGGCACAGCGCATCGGCGGACTGGTCGAGAAGCGCCGTGCCGTGACCATGCGAGACCGCACCGCGGCCCTGCTGCACATCGCGACCGCGGCTGCAGCGAACTATCGCCGCGAGAAGCAGGAGCGCGGGCTGCTCGACTACGACGACCTCATCGACAAGACGCTGGCAATGCTCAATCGCGTCTCCTCGGGCTGGGTGCATTACAAGCTCGACCGCGGCGTCGATCACGTGCTGATCGACGAGGCCCAGGACACCAGCCCGCGGCAATGGGACATCGTCGCGCACATCATCTCCGAATTCACCGCCGGCGAAGGCGCGCGCGAGGGTCTCAACCGCACCATCTTCGCCGTCGGCGACGAGAAGCAGTCGATCTTCTCGTTCCAGGGCGCCGACCCCCATGAATTCGACACGCGCAAGCGGGAGCTGGACCGCAGGTTCAAATCTGCCGGGCTGAAGTTCGATCCGGTCGCTTTCACCTATTCGTTCCGCTCGGGTGCCGCGATCCTGCACTCGGTCGACCACGTCTTCCGCGAGCCCCAGATCTACAAGAGCATCCATTCGGTCGACATCGGCCATCCCCTGCACAATTCGCTCAGCGACGCCGGTCCGAGCGTCGTCGAGCTCTGGGATCTCGCGGAAGCCGACGACCGGCAGGAGATCGAGGGCTGGCGCGCGCCGTTCGACGGCGTTGCCGCCACCAGTCCCGAGGTCAAGCTGGCCCGCCGCATCCAGGCCGAGATCAAGCGGCTGGTGGAGAGCGGCACGCTGACCGGGCACGAAGGCGAGCGCCGTCCACTGCGCTATGGCGACATGCTGATCCTTGTGCGGCGCCGCGGCAACGCATTCGACGCCGTGATCCAGGCGCTGAAGCACGCCAACATCCCTGTCGCCGGCGCCGACCGGCTGAAGCTGACCGAGCACATCGGCATCATCGACCTGATGAACCTAGCGGACGCGCTGCTGCTGCCGCAGGACGACCTCGCGCTCGCGGTGGCGCTGAAGAGCCCGCTGTTCGGGCTCGACGACGACGATCTGTTCCAGCTCGCGTGGGATCGCAAGGGCTCGCTGCGCCGCGCGCTCGGCGAGCACGCGGAGACGAGCGAGAAATTCGCGACAGCGTTGCGGCGGCTGGAGGCTTGCGAGATCCGTGCGCGCGAGGAGACGCCGTTCGCCTTCTATGCCTGGCTGCTCGGCGGCGACGGCGGCCGTGCCCGCATCCTGCGCCGGCTCGGCCACGAGGCCAACGACGCGCTCGACGAATTCCTCGAGCTGGCGCTGAACTACGAGCGCAAGGCGCCGGCCTCGCTGCAGGGTTTCATGGCCTGGCTGCGCTCGGCCGACACCGAGGTGAAGCGCGACATGGAGATCTCGCGCGACGAAGTGCGGGTGATGACCGTGCATGGCGCCAAAGGCCTGGAGGCCTCCGTCGTGTTCATGGTCGACACCACGTCGTCGCCGGCGGACTCGCAGCGGCTGCGGCTGATCCAGGTGCCGCGCGGCAATGGCGGCGAGGTCGTGGTCTGGGCCGGCCGCAAGGCGGACGATCCCAAGCCGGTCGTCGAGGCGCGCAAGGCGATGATCGAGGAGACCGAGGACGAATACCGTCGGCTGCTCTATGTCGCGATGACGCGCGCGGCCGACCGGCTGATCGTCGGCGGCTGCATGCCCGGCAACATGAGGACGGTGCGCAAGCTGAGCTGGTACGACCTTATCGACACCGGTCTCTCAGGCTCGGGCCTCGACAAGCAGACGATCGAGACGCCGCTCGGCAAGGTCACCCGATTCGCCCGGCCGGAGGACGTCGCCGCGCTGGGCACGCCGGCGAAATCCGTGGACCAGACGATCGCATTGCCGGACTGGCTGAGGACGCCCGCGCCCCGCGAGGCCGGCGATGAGGATCTCGTGCGCCCGTCCGGCCAGTCGGCCGAGGACGGCCGCAGCGTACGCTCCGGCGAATCGGTGCAGTCCCGCGCACTGGCACTGCAGCGCGGCACGCTGGTGCACCGTCTGCTGCAATCCCTGCCCGACCTCGGCCCCGAGCGCCGGCGCGAGGCCGCGCTCGGTTTCATGACGCGCAACGCCCCGGACTGGCCGGAGGCCGACCGCATTGCGCTCGCCGACAAGGTGCTCGCCTTGATCGCCGAGCCGCGGTTTGCGCCGGTCTTCGCCGCCGGCAGCCGGGCGGAGGTGGCCATTGCCGGCCGGCTCGACCGGCCGGGCGGCACGCCGGCACTGGTGTCGGGGCAGATCGACCGGCTGGTCGTGCGTCCGGATGAGGTCCTGATCGTCGATTTCAAGACCAACCAGGCCGCTCCCAAGAGCGCCGCTGAAGCGCCTGCCGCCTATGTCCGGCAGCTCGCGCTGTACCGGGCCGTGCTGGCGCGGCTTTATCCCCAAAAGCCCATCCGGGCGGTCCTGCTCTGGACCGAGGCCCTTGAATATATGGAGATTTCGGCCCCCGCGCTGGACGCGGCGCTGGCATCCCTTCATCTCGGTGTGAGCGTCCTTGACCCGGCAAGGGGCCGTTCATAGGTTCAGCCCATGATCCCGGGCGCGATTCCCAAGCGCGCCGATTCTCTTTCAACCGAGTGAGGTACTCCAATGGCCGTTAGCAAGGTTTCCGACGCCGATTTCGAAGCCGAAGTGCTCAAGGCGAACGGCCCCGTGGTCGTCGATTTCTGGGCCGAGTGGTGCGGCCCCTGCCGCATGATCGCCCCCGCGCTCGACGAGATCGCCGGCGCGATGGGCGACAAGGTCAAGATCGTGAAGCTCAACGTCGACGAGAGCCCGAAGACCGCGTCCAAGTACGGCGTGATGTCGATCCCGACCCTGATGATCTTCAAGGGCGGCGAGATGGCCTCCCGCCAGGTCGGCGCGGCGCCGAAGGCGAAGCTCCAGCAGTGGATCACGTCGGCGGTCTGATCCGCGGCGCATTCTGATTTCGACGACGGCCGGCGAAAGCCGGCCGTTTTGTTTTGTCTGGTGCCCGGCGACGTCTAGGCTTCCGCGAGCTTGACCAGGCTCGCGAGGACCTCTGGAAAATCAGACGCGACGGCGGGTCCGATCTCCGCGGCTTGCGGCCCGCTGGCGTCGACCGCGTAGACGATGCGCGTACGCGCCGATCCAAGCGGCTCGATGCGATGGGCGACTTTGATGACGAGATCGCCGACCCGCGTTTCGTCGACGAAGCACGAATTCTCGCGAACCTCGATGAGTTGCGAGCGCAGCGCCTCCTCTCCCGGCGGCTTCATCGTGAACCAGGTGCCGGCCGCGAACGGTCCGTCGATGGCGATCTCTTCGATGCCCGCGTTCCAGTTTTTCCAGCCGGGGACATCGCGAAAGATGCGCCAGATCGTCTCGGCGGCTGCCGACGTCTCGATCGCATATTCGTGCCGCCAGACATCGTCCATTGCGCCGCTCCCTCTTTTTATATGGTTATAGCGTAGCCCGGATGGAGCGCAGCGTAATCCGGGAATCGCGCCACAAACGATCGCGGCCCCGGATTGCGCTTCGCTCCATCCGGGCTACCAGACCCTACTTGATCCAGCCTGTCGCAAGCGCGTTGGCGAGCTCCGGCTGATTGTTGCGGCGTGCGAGCGCGGCCATGGTTTCATGATCGTAGGCGACGTGGCGGAACGTCACCTGCCAATTGCCGCCGGTCAGCTCGAGGATCGCATAGCGCGCGTGCGGCGTGCCGGCTTCGACGAGATGCGGGAATGGATGCACGTCGCGATAGCCGGGGCTGCCGACGCTGCCGGGATTGACGATCAGGCGGCCGTCGCGAAGTTGCACCGCGCGGGCGAGGTGGGTGTGAGCGCACAGGATCAGCGATTGCGTGACGCCTCGCGCGAACTGCTCGATGCGGTCGAGCGGCGATAGCGCCACGGTGCCGTCGGGATGCACCGTGTCGAGCCAGTAGATTTCGTCGTCATTTGGCGTCGCGTGGCACAGGAAAACCTGATCGCGAAACACGCGCGTCATCGGCAGCGCGCGCAGCCAGTCGAGCTGCGCGACGTCCAGCTGTGCATGCGCGGGCCGGTCCCACGAGCCCATCTTCTCCGGCGTACGATCGAGCAGATAACGGTCGTGATTGCCGAGCACGTGCACCGCATCGAGCTTCATCAGGATCTCGATGGTGCGCCGCGCATCGAGCGGGCCGCTCAGCATGTCACCGAGATTGACGATATCGGCGACGCCCTGTGCGCGGATGTCGGCGAGCACCGCCTCCAGCGCGAGATAGTTTCCGTGAACGTCGGCGATCGCAGCAAAGCGCATGGGCATTCCTCACTCAATCGTGCCCCGGACGCAGCGCAGCGCCTCTTCGGTGGTGCGCTGCAGAGCCGGGGCCCACCTGGCTTCTGGGTCCCGGCTCTGCGGAGCAGCGTTGCACGCTGCGCCGCGTCCGGGACAAGAGAGCCTATGCAGGAGGCGTGCCGTTGAGGCCGAGCACATGGCCGGCGAGGTACAACGAGCCGGTGATCAGGATGCGCGGCGGCACCTCATAGGCCAGCTTCGACAAGGCGCGCAGCGCGGCCTCGATGCCGGGCGCGATCTCGACGCGCATGCCGAGGCTGCGCGCGGCATCGGCGAGGCGGTCGACCGGCATCGCGTTCTCGGTATCGGGGATCGGCACCGCGACGATGTGACGGGTGAGGCCGGCGAAATTGGCGAGGAAGGCTTGCGCATCCTTGTTGGCCATCATGCCCGCGATCACCACCAGCGGCCGCGAGACGCGCTCCTCGAGATCGCCGAGCGCGGCGGCCGCGACGCGCCCGCCTTCGGCATTGTGGCCGCCGTCGAGCCAGATCTCGGAGCCCTGCGGTCCCCAGGACAGCAGCTCGCCCGAGGTGATGCGCTGCATCCGCGCCGGCCATTCGGCGCCGACAATGCCGGCTTCGAAGGCAGCGTGATTGACCTTGAAGGTCGGAATCGCGCGCAGCGTCGCGATCGCAAGGCCGGCATTGTCGAACTGGTGGCGGCCGAACAGGCGCGGCGTCGCCAGGTCCATCAGGCCGCGGTCGTCCGAGTAGACCAGCCGCCCGTGCTCGAAATTGACGTGCCAGCTCTCGTTCGCCGCAAACAGCGGGGCCCGCATGCGCTTCGCCTGGGCCTCGATCACGGCCATCGCCTCCGGCAATTGCTCGGCGCAAATCACGGGCACGCCGCGCTTGATGATTGCGGCCTTCTCGGCGGCGATCAATGGCAGCGTGTCGCCGAGGAAATCCATGTGGTCCATGCTGACCGGCGTGATCACGCAGGCTGCCGGCGTCTCGACCACATTGGTCGAATCGAGCCGGCCGCCGAGACCGACTTCCAGCAGCACCACGTCGGCCGGGTTCTGCGCGAACAGATGAAACGCCGCGGCGGTCTTCAGCTCGAACACGGTCGCGGGCTCGCCGGCATTGACGCGCTCGACCTCTTCGAGCGCCGCGCGCAGCTCGTCGTCACCGACCAGCACGCCGCCGCCGACGCGGCCGAGCCGAAAGCATTCGTTGATGCGGACCAGATAGGGCGAGGTGTAGGCGTGGACGCGCAGGCCGGCGGCCTCCAGCGTCGCGCGCAGATAGGCGAGCGTGGAGCCCTTGCCGTTGGTGCCGGCGATGTGGATCACCGGCGGCAGCTTGCGTTCGGGGTGCCCGAGCCGCTCGAGCAGGCGGTGCATCCGCTCGAGGCCGAGATCGATGCGCTTCTGATGCAGCGCCGACAGCCGCCCGATCAATTCGCCGAGCGGTGTCTTCGTGCTTTCAGAGGACGCGTTCACGCGTGCGGCGCGGCCGGCGCCGTTTCGGCGGCCGATACGATCTGCGCCGGGCTCGTCACCGGCTGCGTCGGCTTCGATGCGCCTTCCAGCGCCGGCGCCTTGGTCAGCAGACGGCAGAGCCGCGCCAGCGTCGGACGCAGCTCGTGGCGGTGCACGACCATGTCGACCATGCCGTGCTCTTTCAGGTACTCGGCGCGCTGGAAGCCCTCGGGGAGCTTTTCGCGGATGGTCTGCTCGATCACGCGCGCGCCGGCAAATCCGATCAGCGCGCCGGGCTCGGCGATCTGCACGTCGCCGAGCATCGCGTAGGACGCGGTGACGCCGCCGGTGGTCGGATTGGTCAACACGACGATATAGGGCAGCTTTGCCTCGCGCAGCATCTGCACCGCGACGGTGGTGCGCGGCATCTGCATCAGCGACAGGATGCCTTCCTGCATGCGCGCGCCGCCGGACGCGGCAAACACGATGAACGGCGACTTCTTTTCGACCGCGAGCTCGAGCCCGCGCACGATGGCCTCGCCCGCGGCCATGCCGAGCGAGCCGCCCATGAAGTCGAAATCCTGCACGGCGACGACGACGGCGGCGCCTTCGAGCTTGCCGTAGCCGACCTTGATCGCGTCATTCAGGTTGGTGCGCGCACGCGCGTCCTTGACGCGGTCGACGTATTTCTTCTCGTCACGGAACTTGAGCGGGTCGGGCGTAACCTCGGGCAGCGCGACGTCGAACCAGGTCTCGTTGTCGAAGATCGACTTCAGGCGCGCCACCGCGCCCATGCGCATGTGGTAGTTCGAGCCGGGAATGACGAACTGGTTGGCCTCGACGTCCTTGTAGAACACGAGCTGTCCGGAATCCGGGCACTTGATCCAAAGATTCTCCGGCGTCTCCCGCCGCAGCATGTTGCGGATCTTCGGCCGGACCACATTGGTAAGCCAGTTCATGGTTTGCTCCGATGTGCGAACCCGCTGGGGCTCGCCTGAAGGGATATATGGCCGCCGGACCTAGCCCCGGCAAGCCGTCGTCTTGCGGCCTATTCCGCCGCCTGCTGCGCGCCCTTGACGCCCTTGGCCAGCGCCGCCGTCAGCTCGGCCACGGCGTTAACGGTTTTGGCGGTCGCGCGCCCCTCGGCGTCGAGGCTGTTCTTGAGCGCATCGACCAGCGCGGTGCCGACCACCGAACCATCGGCCTTCTCGGCAATGGCGCGGGCCGCCTCCGGCGTGCGGATGCCGAAACCAACGCAGATCGGCAGCTTGGTGTGCCGCTTGATGCGCGCGACGGCGTCGCCGACGACATTCGCGTCCGCTGCCGCTGCGCCGGTGATGCCGGCGATGGAGACGTAATAGACGAAGCCCGACGTGTTCGCGAGCACCGCGGGCAGCCGCTTGTCGTCGGTGGTCGGGGTCGCCAGGCGAATGAAGTTCAGGCCCGCCTTCAGCGCGGGAATGCAGAGCTCGTCGTCTTCCTCCGGCGGCAGATCGACGATGATCAGGCCGTCGACGCCGGCGCTCTTGGCATCAGCCAGGAACTTGTCGACGCCGTAAATGTAGATCGGATTGTAATAGCCCATCAGCACCAGCGGCGTGACGTTGTCGGACTTGCGGAAGTCGCGCACGAGATCGAGCGTTTTCTTCAGCGTCATGCCGACCTTGAGCGCGCGCAGACCCGCAGCCTGGATCGAGGGGCCATCGGCCATCGGATCGGTGAAGGGAATGCCGAGTTCGATGACGTCGGCGCCTGACTTCGAGAGCGCCTTGACGATCTCGAGCGACGTCTTGGGATCGGGATCGCCGGCCATCACATAGGTGACGAAGGCCGCGCGGCCCTCTTTCTTCAGCTCGGCGAAACGGGTGTCGATACGCGTGGTCACTTCTTGCCCCTCAGGATGTCGCCGACCTGCGGGACGTCCTTGTCGCCGCGGCCGGAGAGATTGACGACCATCAGGTGGTCTTTCGGCCGCTTCGGCGCGAGCTCCATCACCTTGGCGATGGCGTGCGCGGGCTCGAGCGCAGGGATGATGCCTTCGAGCTTCGACAGCAGCTGGAACGCGGCAAGCGCCTCGTCGTCGGTCGCGGAGAGATAGTTCACGCGGCCGACCTCGTGCAGCCAGGAATGCTCGGGGCCGATGCCGGGATAGTCGAGGCCGGCCGAGATCGAATGCGCGTCCTGGATCTGACCGTCGGCATCCATCAAGAGATAGGTGCGGTTGCCGTGCAGCACGCCGGGGCGGCCGCCCGCGATCGAGGCCGCATGCAGTTGCGTGAGCCCGTGACCCGCGGCTTCGACGCCGAAAATCTCGACGGAGGGATCGTCGAGGAACGGGTGAAACAGCCCCATCGCATTCGAACCGCCGCCGATGCAGGCGACCAGCGAGTCCGGCAGGCGACCTTCGATCTCCTGCATCTGCGTCTTGGTCTCGTTGCCGATGATCGACTGGAAGTCGCGCACCAGCGTCGGATAGGGATGCGGACCCGCCACCGTGCCGATGCAGTAGAAGGTGTTGTGCACGTTGGTGACCCAATCGCGCAGCGCCTCGTTCATTGCGTCCTTCAGCGTGCGCGTGCCCGACTGCACCGGAACCACGGTGGCGCCCAGCATCTCCATGCGGATGACGTTGGGCTGCTGCCGCTCGACGTCCACGGCGCCCATATAGACCACGCATTCGAGGCCGAAGCGCGCGCACAGCGTCGCGGTAGCGACGCCGTGCTGGCCCGCGCCGGTCTCGGCGATGATGCGCTTCTTGCCCATGCGCCGCGCCAGCATGATCTGGCCGAGCACGTTGTTCACCTTGTGCGAACCGGTGTGATTGAGCTCTTCGCGCTTCAGATAGATCTTGGCGCCGCCGAGATGCTCGGTCAGGCGCTCGGCGAAATACAGCGGCGAGGGCCGGCCGACATAGTTCTTGAGATAGCCGTTCATCTCGGCCTGGAAGGCCGGATCGGCCTTGGCCGCGGTGTAGGCCTTTTCCAGATCGAGGATCAGCGGCATCAGGGTTTCGGCGACGAAACGGCCGCCGAAGATGCCGAAATGACCGCGCTCGTCGGGGCCGCTGCGGTAGGAATTTGGTTTGGCGATGTTCATCGGACGCTCAACTCTTGACTGGCGCGCGCGGCGCGAATGAAGGCCTTGATCAGCTCGGGGTCCTTGACCCCCGGGGCGCTCTCGACACCGGAGGACACGTCGGCGCCGCCGGCGCCCGTGACGCGCAGGGCTTCGGCGACGTTGCCGGCATCCAGGCCGCCCGAGACCATGTAGGGCAATTTCAGATCGAGATTTTCCAGGAGATGCCAGTCGAAGGGTTCGCCGAGGCCACCGGGCCGCGTCGCATCCTTCGGCGCACGCGCATCGAACAGGATGCGGTCGGCGACCGCGGCATAGCCGGGCAGCACGGCGAGATCGCTGGCGGTTGCGACCGGCACCGCCTTCATCACGGGGCGGCCGAACTTCTGCTTGATGTCGCGCAGGCGGGCGACGCTCTCCTTGCCGTGGAGCTGGAACATGTCCGGAGACAGCGCATCCATGATGTTGTCGAGCGTGGCGTCGTCGGCATCGACCGTGAGCGCCACCGTCAGCGCGCGCCGCTTCACCTGGCGGCCGAGGTCCCGGCCCGCCTCCAGCGAGAGATGCCGCGGCGAGGGCGGAAAGAACACGAACCCCACCATGTCGGCACCCGCCTCGAGCGCCGTTTCGAGCGTCTCGCGCGTGGACAGGCCGCAGATTTTGACGAGCAGGGACATGGTCTTAAAGCGGGGTGGCGGCCGCAAGCGGCGGCCCGGAAACGGGTTTTTCGGTCGGGGCCGCTTCTACAACGTCGCGCGCTGCTTGTCTCGCCCGATGGGCCCGTAAAGGCCGGCCCCGGCGGGAACGGGAAGGCGCTGGGGCTCCGGCCTTGCGGCAGCCACCTGGGCCCGCAGATCGGCCAGTTCGCCCCTCGCCGTCCGGGCATCCGCCTCGTTCCGGCGCGCGGCGCGCCGCCAGCGCCGCTGGCCGAACCAGACGGCCAGGCCGCCCACGACAACCCCGATGGCGGCGGTCAGGATCAGGAGCAGGAACAGCGGCAGCGTCACCGAGAACGAGGGGTCGCTGGAGACAAAGGGATCGAAGGAGACCGTGACGAAATGCCGGTTGGCCACGGCAAAGGTCACCAGGATCAGGCCCAGCGGTATCACGATCAGCGCGGTCAGAAACTTTCGCATCTCGCTTCGCTCGCCTTGAATCAAGCCAGCGGCCGCATCGCTCGCGACCGCAAAAACCCCTGGCGCCGGCCTCAGTCTGGCGCGCCGGGATCCGGATGGTCGCGGTTCAGCCGCTCGCGCATTTCCTTGCCGGTCTTGAAGAACGGAACGCTCTTCTGGTCGACGGGCACATGGGCGCCGGTGCGTGGATTGCGCCCGGCGCGTGCCGGGCGATGCTTGACCGAGAAGGCACCGAAACCGCGCAGCTCGACGCGGTCACCGCGTGCGAGGGCCGCTACGATCTCTTCGAGAATCGCATTCACAATGTTCTCGACATCCCGCTGGTACAGATGCGGGTTGTGCTCGGCGATACGCTGAACAAGTTCGGATTTGATCATCGAGAGATAGGACCCGGGAGCGTGCGGATGACCATTTCCGTGAAAATACTGTGATCTGTCAAGACGCTAAATCAAGGTTGAGCGTCGTGAAATTGCGTGACAAATGCCGAAAAAGCGGGCTGCCCCGACACTCGCGGCGCGAGAAAACCTTCGGGAACTCGCCTGTCTGTTCAGTTTGACGCAGCCGGCTGCCACAACGCCAGCATTCCATCCATTCCGAACCTGTCGACTGCCTGCGCGACGCCGGTTTGTCCGATTTGATGCGCAATCGAGCCCAAACCAAGCGCTTCCAGCGTCACGGCCGCGGCAGTCTTGAGGAACGGCAGGTCGCCAAAACGCGGCTGCAGCTTGTAGTCGCGCACGGAAAGGCCCTTCTTGACGCCCTTCTGCTCGACCAGCCAGGTCACCGCCGTCTTCTCGTCGCCGATCTGATCGATCAGCTTGAGATCGATCGCCTGCCGGCCGGTGAAGACGCGGCCGTCGGCCACTTTCTCGAGCTGCGTGTCATCCATGCCACGCCGTTCCTTCACCAGTCCCTTGAACCAGGCGTAGGAATCCTTCACCAGCGCATCGAGCGCGGCGCGCGCTTCGGGGCTTGTCGGCTCGAAACCGTTGGGCGCAGCCTTCAGCGGCGAGGATTTCACCTCCTCGACCTTCACGCCAATGGTCTTCAACAGCTCGGTGACGTTGGGATACTGGAACAGCACGCCGATCGAGCCGACCAGCGAGCTCTGCTGCGCGATGATGTGATCGCTGGCGATCGCGGTGATGTAGCCGCCGGAGGCGGCGAGACCTTCGACCACGACGACAAGCGGCTTCTTTGCCTTGAGCCGCACGAGCGAGTCGTAGAGCTGCTCGGAGCCCGCGGTGGTGCCGCCCGGCGAGTTGATGTGAACGATGACGGCGGCGGCCTGCGAATTCTCGAGCCGCTCCAGCGCCTGCGTGCGATCGGAATCGCTGCGGATCAGGCCCTCGATCTGAACCCGCGCGATCGAACCGGCGGATGCGAACGTGCCGCGCGCACCGGGCGTTGCGATCAGCGCAAAGCTCGCGATCGCCGCGATCGCGATCAGCGCTGCCACCACGCGCCAGAACGTCAGCTTGCGGCGAATCCTGCGGCGATCGACGATGATGTCCGAATCGAGCGACATCGGAATGTCTCCAAATGAAAGGCCGTGCGCGTTGTGCCGTCACAACGTGAGCATTGGCTTAGCTGGATACATCAATTGCGGCGCAATTTGAAGAAATGAAGGCTTGGGGGGTGTAGCCCGGACGGAGCCACACATTCTCTGTCGTCCCGGCGAAGGCCGGGACCCATACCGCGGAATCCATCGGTTGCGATTGGTCGCAGTACCGCACGAAGGGTCTTTGCCAAACTACTCCCTGGGGTTATGGGTCCCGGCCTTCGCCGGGACGACATAGCAACAAAAAAGCCCCGGCTTGCGCCGGGGCTTCCCTGTCAGCGAAACGTTTCGCTTACTTGCTGTCGCGGTTCTTGAGCGCGGTGCCGAGGATGTCGCCCAGCGTCGCACCCGAATCCGAGGAGCCGTACTGCGCGATGGCTTCCTTCTCTTCGGCCACTTCGAGCGCCTTGATCGACACCTGGACCTTGCGGGCCTTCTTGTCGAACTGGATCACGCGGGCATCGACCTTCTCACCGACGGCGAAGCGTTCGGCGCGCTGGTCGTTGCGGTCACGCGCGAGCTCGGAGCGCTTGATGAAGGTGGTGAAGTCGGTACCGGCGATCTTCACCTCGATACCGCTCTCCTTCACTTCGAGCACTTCGCAGGTCACGACCGCGCCCTTCTTGACATCGCCCGGCTCGGCGAAGGGGTCGCCTTCGAGCTGCTTGATGCCGAGCGAGATGCGCTCCTTCTCGACGTCCACATCGAGCACCACGGCCTTGACCATGTCGCCCTTCTTGTAGTTGTCGATCACCTGCTCGCCCGGAAGCTTCCAGTCGAGGTCGGAGAGGTGGACCATGCCGTCGACGTCGCCCTCGAGACCCAGGAACAGGCCGAACTCGGTCTTGTTCTTGACCTCGCCCTCGACCACCGAACCGGTCGGGTGACCTTCGACGAAGACCTCCCACGGGTTGCGCATGGTCTGCTTGAGGCCGAGCGAGATACGGCGCTTGACGGAATCGACCTCCAGCACCTGCACGTCGACTTCCTGCGAGGTCGACACGATCTTGCCGGGGTGCATGTTCTTCTTGGTCCACGACATCTCGGAGACGTGGATCAGGCCTTCGATGCCCGGCTCGAGCTCGACGAACGCACCGTAGTCGGTGATGTTGGTGACGCGGCCGGTGAAGCGGGCACCCAGCGGGTACTTGGCTTCGATGCCCTGCCACGGATCGTCCAGCAGCTGCTTCATGCCCAGCGAGATGCGGTGCGTCTCGTGGTTGATCTTGATGATCTTGACCTTCACGGTCTGGCCGATCGAGAGCACCTCGGTCGGGTGGTTGACGCGGCGCCACGCGATGTCGGTGACGTGCAGCAGGCCGTCGATGCCGCCGAGGTCAACGAACGCACCGTAATCGGTGATGTTCTTGACCACGCCGTCGATGACCTGACCCTCTTCGAGGTTCTGCACCAGCTCCTGGCGCTGCTCGGCGCGGGTCTCTTCGAGAACCGTGCGGCGCGACACCACGATGTTGCCGCGGCGGCGGTCCATCTTGAGGATCTGGAACGGCTGCGAGTTGTTCATCAGCGGCGCGACGTCGCGGATCGGACGGATGTCCACCTGCGAGCGCGGCAGGAACGCAACGGCACCGTCGAGGTCGACGGTGAAGCCGCCCTTGACCTGGTTGAAGATGACGCCGTTGACCTTCTCGTTGTTCTGGAAGGCCTTCTCGAGCTTGCCCCAGCTCTCTTCGCGGCGCGCCTTGTCGCGCGACAGCACGGCTTCGCCGAGGGCGTTCTCGATGCGATCGAGGAACACTTCCACCTCGTCGCCGACCTTGAGTTCGGAGTCACGGCCGGGGCCGGAAAATTCGCGAAGGGCAACGCGGCCCTCGGTCTTCAGGCCGACGTCGATGACGGCCATGTCCTTTTCAATTGCAACCACCTTGCCCTTGACGACCGAGCTCTCCTGCAGGTTGCCACCTGCGAAGGACTCGTCGAGCATCGCGGCGAAATCGTCGCGCGACGGGCTATAGGTATCAGCAGAAGTCGAAGCCATTTGTTCTCCAGTTGCGGATGTCTTGCCGGCCGTTGGGTTCATGGGCGCATCGCACACGCAGTGTCGGAAGGTCCGCAAGACCTTCGAGCGACCGCTCGTTGCTCCGCCCCAAAAGGCGAACCAGCGGAAGCGGGCCGGCAGGGCCCGCGCGTTCGATACGTGGAAATCTGTTGTCCGGAGCCTGGATCGCACCGGTCCCGAAACGAAGGACCTGATGTATCGACCTCAAAGAGCGGGAGCGGGCACTTCCTCCAATGACGGTGGCGGCTTAACCCCGCGACCGGCCCGCTCGGACGGCCTCGATAATGTCGATGGCGGCCCGGACGCCGCCCTCTATATCCAGTTGGGAGTTATCTAGCAAGTAAGCATCCGAGGCCGGCTTTAAAGGCGCAATCGGCCGGTTCTTGTCGCGTTCGTCGCGCCGGATGATGTCGGCGAGCACGGCCGCTTCGTCGGCCTCCTCGCCCCTGGCCCTCGCCTCCATGGTGCGGCGGCGGGCGCGGACCTTGGGGTCGGCGACGACGAAAATCTTCACATCGGCATGGGGGCAGATCACGGTTCCAATGTCCCGGCCGTCCAGCACGGCCCCGGGCGGATCGGCGGCGAATTGCCGCTGGAAATTGACCAGGACCTCGCGGACCCTCGGGATCGCCGAGACGATCGAGGCGCCCTCGCCGGCCTCCTGGGTCTTCAGGGCGGGATTGCCGAACTTTTCCGGATCGAGCTCCAGGGCAGCCTGCACCGCGGCCGCCTCGTCCCGGAGATCATGACCGGACTGCGTGAGGGCATAGGCCACCGCGCGGTAGATCACGCCGGTATCAAGATGACGATAGCCGTAATGGTGGGCGAGACGTTTGCCGAGCGTGCCCTTGCCCGAGGCCGCGGGCCCGTCGATCGCGATAATCATGAAAACTCGGCCCCTAGCGAACGCATCATCGGAATGAAATCCGGGAAACTGGTGGCGATGAAGGCGGTGTCGTCGACGGTCACCGGCTGGTCGGAGGCGCAGCCCATCACCAGCGCCGACATCGCGATGCGATGATCCATGTGGGTGGCCACCGTGCCGCCGCCGGGGACATGGCCGCGGCCCTCGACGATCAGGTCGTCGCCGGAGATCTCGACCTTGACGCCGTTGACGCGCAGCATCGCGGCGGTGGCCTCAAGGCGATCGGATTCCTTGACGCGGAGCTCCTGCAGGCCGCGCATGATGGTCGTGCCCTCGGCAAACGAGGCCGCCACCGCCAGCACCAGATATTCGTCGATCATCGACGGCGCCCGCTCCGGCGGCACCTCGACGCCGCGCAGCTTCGAGGCGCGCACGCGCAGCTGCGCCATCGGCTCGCCGGCATCGCCGCGCACGTCGCTTTCCTCGATGGAGGCGCCCATTTCGCGCAGCGTGGTGAACAGGCCGGTGCGCAGCGGATTGGTCATGACGTCGGACAGAACGACATCCGAGCCCTCGACAATCAGCGCAGCGACAATTGGGAATGCGGCCGACGAGGGATCGGCGGGCACGACGACATTGGCGCCATGCAGCTCAGGCTGGCCGACCAACGTGATGCGGCGGCCGTGCAGGCCTTCCTGCACCGAGGTGATGTCGGCGCCGAAGTGCTTGAGCATCAGCTCGGTGTGGTCGCGGCTGGCCTCGTTCTCGATGACCGTGGTGGTGCCCGGCGCGGCGAGGCCCGCCAGCAGCACCGCCGATTTGATCTGGGCCGAGGCGACCGGGGTCTTGTAGGTGATCGGCAGCGGATCGCGCGCGCCCTGGAGCGTCAGCGGCAGGCGGCCGCCCTCGCTCCCGGAGGTGACTTTCGCGCCCATCTTTTCCAGGGGATCGAGGATCCGGCGCATGGGGCGGCTGCGCAGCGAGGCATCGCCGTCGAACACCGCCGAGATCGGGCAACCGGCGACGGCGCCCATGACCAGCCGGCAGCCGGTGCCGGAGTTGCCGAAATCCAGCGCCGCCTTGGGCTGGGCAAAGCCGCCGACCCCCACGCCGTTGACCTTCCAGGCGAAATCGCCGGTGCGTTCGACGCCGGCGCCCAGCACCTGCATCGACTTGGCGGTGTTGAGGACGTCCTCGCCCTCCAGAAGGCCCGAAATCCGGGTCTCGCCGACCGCGAGCGCGCCCAGGATCAGGGCGCGGTGGGAGATCGACTTGTCCCCGGGCACCCGTACTTTCCCGGTCAGGGGACCGCTGGCGCGAGACTGGAGCGGCCTCGGTTCGTCGGAATGGGTCAAGATTGTGTCCTTGGATAGGCCCCTGGACGCATCCATCGGGCTGGCGCGCAGGTACCACATGGTCTGCGTCCCGTCACGGGCATGTCGTTCTCCCGTAATGCGCTATTGACAGCGGGCCGCCAACTAGCCAAGTGAAGCACCGCTTTTCAGACATTCCCAGGATTCCTGCCGTGGCCAAGTCCGAACTCGGAACCAAACGTATTTGCCCGACCACGGGCAAGAAATTCTACGACCTCAACAAGAATCCGGTGATCTCGCCCTATACCGGCGAAGTTGTGCCGATCGCGCCCGTGGCGCCCGCCCGCGTGCCTCGCGGCGCCGAGGCCCGCCATGCAGCCGCCGCCGACACCACGCCGGAGCCGGCGGAGGTCGAGGAGGTCTCGCTCGAGGAGGCCGACGCCGAGGAGAACACCGGCAAGGTCAAGGCTGCCGTGCCCGAATCCGAGGACGATATCGAGGTCGATGAGACCATCGACGACGACGATGACGACGATTCGACCTTCATTGCCGACGAAGAAGAGGGCGATGAGGACGTGACCGACATCATTGGTGATGTCGGAGGTGATGAAGAGACTTGAGATCAGCCCTGATCTGTGAAAAAGGGTGCACCGCGCGAGTCGCAAGGCTCGCCGGTCCAGGGGTGATCAACCAGGTTCACCCCGGTTAAGGACTAAGGGGCCATAGCTCAGCTGGGAGAGCGCTTGCATGGCATGCAAGAGGTCGGCGGTTCGATCCCGCCTGGCTCCACCAGCCTTCGCGAAGCGAAGGCTGCCGCGGCGCAGCCCGAAGGGCGAAGCCGGGCTTTGAATTAAATCCCGACTACTCCCCGATCACCGCATTCAGCCGGTCCCTGAGCGCGACGATCTCGTCCTTCATCGTCACCAGCTCCGACACCGAACAGTCCGACGCCGCCAGGATCGACTGCGGCACGGCGCGCGCCTTTTCTTTCAGGGCGTGGCCCTGCGGCGTCAGCGAGATCAGGACCTGGCGCTCGTCCTCGCGCGAGCGGGTGCGCCTGACGAGATGGGCGGCCTCGAGGCGCTTGAGCAGCGGGGTCAGCGTGCCCGAATCCAGGAACAGTTTTTCGCCGATGTCCTTGACCGGCACGTCGTCGCGCTCCCACAGCACCAGCATGACGAGATATTGCGGATAGGTCAGGCCGAGCCGGTCGAGCAGCGGCTTGTAGACGCGGTTGAAGGCGTGCGCGGCCGAATAGACCGCGAAGCAGATCTGGTTATCGAGCTTTTGCGGATCGAAGGTCGATGATTTCCGGGCCATAGAGAATCTCACGGGTTTCTCCCATTCTGGGGCCGGCCGGCGGCACATTCAATTGCGAACAATTAAATGTGAGGCATGCCGATTTAGATTGCGCACAATCTAATTGCCTGCGATAAAGATTGCACCCCAACCCGCAAGGACCCGAGGAGACGACAATGTCCGTGAACGTGCTCTACAAGACCAGCGCAAAAGCCACCGGCGGCCGCGACGGCCATGCTGCGACCCTCGACGGCGCGCTCGACGTCAAGCTGACCACGCCGAAGGAGCTCGGCGGCGGCGGCGGTGCCGGCAACAATCCCGAGCAGCTGTTCGCGGCCGGCTATGCCGCCTGCTTCATCGGCGCGATGAAGTTCGTGTCGTCGCAGGGCGGCCCCAAGGTTCCCGCCGACGCCTCCGTCACCTCGACCGTCGGCATCGGCCCGCGCTCCGAGGGCGGCTTCGGCCTCGATATCGACCTCGCCGTCTCGCTGCCGGGCCTCGCCCGTGCGGAAGCCGAGGCGCTGGTCGCCAAGGCGCACCAGGTGTGCCCGTACTCCAATGCCACGCGCGGCAATGTCGACGTTCGCCTGACGGTCGTCTGATCCGACGGTGAATTGGCTGGCCCGAGACCCCCCTCGGGCCGGCCGCTTTCGTTGATTTCCCACATTGCGGGATTGCGCGGCAGCCGTGCATGCGGCCCTACGCGGCAGCCCATTGCTGGCTCAAAAAAACCTCGCTAGGCCTGTGATCAAATATCGACACAGGGAAGCGACGGCATGACTGAAGCAGCATTGGGCGCAATGAGCGGACTGCGCGTCATCGATCTCACGCGCGTGCTCGGCGGTCCCTATTGCACCCAGATCCTCGCCGACCACGGCGCCGACGTGATCAAGGTCGAGCCGCCCGCGGGCGACGAGGTGCGCGAATGGGGCCCTCCCTTCCATGAGGAGGACGCGGCCTATTTCGTCGGCATCAACCGCAACAAGCGCTCGATCGGCCTCGACCTCGCCTCCGAGGGCGGCCGAATCGTGCTGCTCAAGATGCTGGAGACGGCCGACGTCCTGATCGAGAATTTCAAGCCGGGCACGCTGGAGAAATGGGGCATCGGCAACGATGTGCTCAGCAAGAAATTCCCGCGCCTCGTGCATTGCCGGATCTGCGGCTTCGGCGCCGACGGCCCGCGCGGCGGCAATCCCGGCTACGACGCCATCATCCAGGCCATGACCGGCATGATCGCGGCGACCGGCTCGCCCGAGAGCGGCCCGATGCGGATCGGCGTGCCGCTGGTCGACATCACCACCGGACTTTACGCGGCGATCGGCATCCTGATGGCGCTGTCGGAGCGCCAGCGCTCCGGCAAGGGCCAGTTCCTGGAGACGACGCTGTACGAAACGGGCCTCGCCATCATGCATCCGCACACCGCGAACTATTTCATGCATGGCAAGCCGCCCTCGCTCACCGGCAACGAGCATCCGAACCTCGTGCCTTACGCGATCTTCCCGACCAGGACCGACAACATCTTCATCGGCGTCGGCAATGACGGCACCTTCCGCAAGCTCGCCAAGGAGATCGGCAAGCCCGAGCTCGGCACCGATCCGCGCTTTGCCCGCAACAAGGACCGCATCGCCAACCGCGAGGCGCTGCGCGCCGAGCTTGCCGCGGTGTTCAGCCAGCACGAGGCCGAGCCGCTGTGCAACCGCCTGCTCGCGGCGGGCCTGCCCGCCGGCCCGGTGCAGAAGATCGACCAGGCCCTGACCAACGCGCACACCATCGCGCGCGGCGATATCATCGAGAAGGACTGGTACAAGGGCGTGGCCTCGCCGATCCGGCTCGATCGTAGCAAGCCGAGCCTGCGGCGCGTGCCGCCGAAGTTCAGTCAGCACGCGGCCGAGGTGCTGGGCGAGTTCGGCTATACCAAGGCCGAGATCGACGCGATGGTCGAGAAGGGCACCGTCTGCGGCCCCGAGCGCAAGCGCTGATCGACTAGAAACCGCCGAGCCGCAACGCAGGCGCGCTCCCTCTCCCGCTTGCGGGAGAGGTTAAGGGGAGACCGGAGTTGCGCCGGCTCTACCCAACGCCCACGGCCGATCGCCACCCCCATCAACCAATGCCGCAGTGCGGCGCGACCCACGCGCGTGCACCGCGAACGGCTGCCGCCGTCCGCGGCGCATTCGCCTATTTGACGGCTTCCCTTTTCCAGCGCTTGCCGCTTTCGTTTCGGCCGCTTACACAGTCATGTGAACGTCATATGGCGCTGCTAGCGCAAGCGCTTCTCGATTGACGGGCAAGGGAGGTTTTCTTGATGACTCTTCGACATTTTGGCGCGGCTGCTGCTGTTGCACTCACGGTTGGACTCGGCGCCTCGCCGGCCCTGGCCGTCACCGAAATCCAGTGGTGGCACGCGATGACCGGCGCCAACAACGACGTCATCGTCAAGCTCGCCAACGACTTCAACGCGTCGCAGACCGACTACAAGGTGATCCCCACCTACAAGGGCAACTACCCCGATACGATGAACGCCGGCATCGCCGCGTTCCGCGCCGGCAACGCCCCGCACATCATGCAGGTGTTCGAAGTCGGCACCGCGACCATGATGGCCGCGACCGGCGCCGTGAAGCCGGTCTACAAGCTGATGGCGGAAGCCGGCGAGAAGTTCGATCCGAAGAACTATCTGTCCGCGATCACCGGCTATTACTCGACCTCGAAGGGCGAGATGCTGTCCTTCCCCTTCAACTCGTCGTCGACCGTAATGTGGGTCAATCTCGACGAGCTGAAGAAAGCCAATGTCGAGATCCCCAAGACCTGGCCTGAGGTGTTCGAGGCCGGCAAGAAGCTGAAGGCGGCCGGTCACGACACCTGCGGCTTCTCCGGCTCCTGGGTCACCTGGGTCAATCTCGAGCAGCTCTCGGCCTGGCACAACGTGCCGCTCTCCAGCAAGGCGAACGGCCTCGACGGCTTCGACACCGTGCTCGAGTTCAACGGACCGCTCCAGGTCAAGCATCTCGAAAACCTGGTCGAGCTGCAGAAGACCAAGGTCTACGACTATGCCGGCCGCACCAACACCGGCGAAGGCCGCTTCACCTCGGGCGAATGCCCGATCTACCTGACCTCGTCGGCGTTCTTCGGCAACGTCAAGGCGCAGGCCAAGTTCAACTTCACCGCGGTGCCGATGCCGTATTATCCGGACGTCAAGGGCGCACCGCAGAACTCGATCATCGGCGGTGCTTCGCTCTGGGTGATGGGCGGCAAGTCGGCCGACGAATACAAGGGCGTCGCGAAGTTCCTGACCTTCCTCTCGGACACCGATCGCCAAGTCTACATCCACAAGGCCTCGGGCTATCTGCCGATCACCAAGGCGGCCTACGCCAAGGCGAAGGAAGAAGGCTTCTACAAGGATCAGCCCTATCTCGAGACCCCGCTGATCGAGCTGACCAACAAGGAGCCGACCGACAATTCGCGCGGCCTGCGCCTCGGCAACATGGTTCAGCTGCGTGACGTCTGGTCGGAGGAGATCGAGCAGGCTCTGGCCGGCAAGAAGACCGCCAAGCAGGCCCTCGACGCCGCCGTCGAGCGCGGCAACACCATGCTGCGGCAGTTCGAAAAGACCGCCGTGAAGTAAGGCGACTGGCGGCAGGCCGGCCACCCGGCCTGCCGCTCTCGGGGCATCATGCAAAAGCAAGCCATTTTCCAATCGAAGCTGTTGCCCTACGCGCTGGTTGCGCCGCAACTCGCGATCGTCCTGATTTTCTTCTATTGGCCGGCCCTGCAGGCGGTGATCCAGTCCTTCCTGCTGCAGGACGCCTTCGGCCTGTCGACGACCTTCGTCTGGTTCGACAATTACATCGAGCTGTTCAGGGATCCCGCCTATTTCGAGGCGATCGTCCGCACCTTCTTCTTCTCGTTCGCCATCGCGATCTCGTCGCTGTCCTTTGCGCTGCTGCTCGCGGTGATGGCCGACAAGCCGCTGCGCGGCTCGATGCTCTACCGCACGCTGCTGATCTGGCCCTATGCGGTGGCGCCGCCCGTGGTCGGCGTGCTCTGGATCTTCATGCTGCATCCCTCGCTCGGCGTGGTCTCGCGTTACTTGCGCGCCGCCGGCGTCGACTGGAATCCGCTGCTCGACGGCAACCAGGCCGCGGCGCTGATCATCCTCGCCGCCGCGTGGAAGCAGATCTCCTACAATTTCCTGTTCTTCCTCGCCGGCCTGCAGGCGATCCCGAGGAGCGTATTCGAGGCCGCCGCGATCGACGGCGCGCGCCCGATGCGGCGGTTCTGGACCGTGACCTTCCCGCTGCTGTCGCCGACCATCTTCTTCCTGCTGGTCGTCAACATCGTCTACGCCTTCTTCGACACGTTCGGCATCATCGACACCATGACCCGCGGCGGTCCCGGCACGTCGACCGTCACGCTGGTCTACAAGGTCTATTCCGACGGCCTGCTCGGCGGCAATCTCGGCAGCTCGGCGGCGCAGTCGGTGATCCTGATGATCATGGTCATCGTGCTCACCGGAATCCAGTTCCGCTTCGTCGAACGCAAGGTGACCTACTGATGGTCGAGGACGAGGGCATCCGGCGCTACGTCGCCCATTTCATCCTCTGGATCGGGATCGCGATCGTCGCGTTCCCGGTCTATATCGCGATCGTGGCCTCGACCCAGGACAACGCGCTGATCGCCAACGGGCAGATGTCGCTGCTGCCGGGCGGCCATTTCTTCGAGGTCTACTACCAGACCATCTTCGTCGGCACGAGCGGCTCGACCCGCGAGCCCGTCGGCAACATGATGCTCAATTCGCTGGTGATGGCGCTGGCGATCGCGATCGGCAAGATCGCGATCTCGATCATCTCGGCCTATGCGATCGTGTATTTCCGCTTTCCGTTCCGGATGTCGATCTTCTGGATCATCTTCATCACGCTGATGCTGCCGGTCGAGGTGCGCATCTACCCGACCTACAAGATCGTCGCCGACCTGCACATGCTCGACAGCTATGCGGGCCTCGCGCTGCCGCTGATCGCTTCCGCCACCGCGACGCTGCTGTTCCGCCAGTTCTTCATGACGGTGCCAGATGAATTGCTGGAGGCCTCACGCATCGACGGCGCCGGCCCCTTGCGCTTCTTCTGGGATACGCTGCTGCCGCTGTCGCGCACCAACATGGCCGCGCTGTTCGTGATCCTGTTCATCCTCGGCTGGAATCAATATCTCTGGCCGCTGCTCATCACCACCCGCGATGACATGCAGACCATCCAGGTCGGCATCCGCAAGATGATCACCACCACCGACGCGCTGACCGAATGGCCGATCGTGATGGCGACCGCCGTGCTGGCCATGCTGCCGCCGGTGTTCGTCGTCGTCGCCATGCAGAAATTGTTCGTGCGCGGCCTGGTCGAGACGGAAAAGTAACAAGCGAGTTTTCATGGCCAACGTCACCCTGCGCAACGTCCGCAAGACCTACACCGGCGGCTTCGAGGCCATCAAAGGCGTCAACGTCGATGTCGCGGACGGGCAGTTCTGCGTGCTGGTCGGCCCCTCCGGCTGCGGCAAGTCCACGCTGCTGCGCATGGTCGCAGGCCTCGAGACCGTCACCGGTGGCGAGATCGACATCGGCGGGCGCGTCGTCAACCAGATCGAGCCCGCCGATCGCGACATCGCGATGGTGTTCCAGAACTACGCGCTCTATCCGCATATGAGCGTCTACAACAACATGGCCTACGGCCTGCGCAACCGCGGCATGGCCGAAGCCGAGATCAAGACCCGCGTCGAGGAAGCCGCGCGCGTGCTCGAGCTCTCCGCGATGCTGGAGCGCAAGCCGCGCCAGCTCTCCGGCGGCCAGCGCCAGCGCGTCGCCATGGGCCGCGCCATCGTGCGCCAGCCGAAGGTGTTCCTGTTCGACGAGCCGCTGTCGAACCTCGACGCCAAGCTGCGCATCTCGATGCGCGTCGAGATCCGCAAGCTGCAGCGCCGGCTCAACGTCACCTCGATCTACGTCACGCACGACCAGCTCGAGGCGATGACGCTCGCCGACATTCTCGTCGTCATGAACGGCGGCCAGGTCGAGCAGGTCGGCAATCCCCTCGCGATCTACGAGAAGCCGGCGACCACCTTCGTCGCCTCCTTCATCGGCGCGCCGCCGATGAATTTGATGTCGACGCGCCCCGACGAGATCAAGTCGCAGCTCGGCGGCAGCGCGACCGATGCCGGCATCGTCGGCATCCGCCCGGAAGACTTCGCCATCACCGACCAGACGCCCGCCGGCGGCGTCGCCCTGCCGCTGACCGTCGAGGCCATCGAGCGCGTCGGCGCCGAAACCTTCGTCTACGGCTCGCGCCAGCATGAGGACCAGCGCGTCGCCGCCACCCCGGGCGAGCTGCCGCCCGGCGAGATCATCGTCCGCATCCCCGGAACCGAGGCGCCCGCCATCGGCGCGAAGATCCGGGTCGCCGCGGTTCGCCAGAAGCTGCATTTGTTCAGCGGCGACGGGCGGACGCGGATCGAGGCCTGACCGGTTCCGAAGGGCCCCTCGCCCAAAAGTTCGAAAACAACCCCATGCACAGTAGAAGGGGCGCTGTTTTCATTGGGATAAATCGGCTCACCGATTCGTCATGCCCACCCTTGCGGGCCCACCACGAATTGTAAGCATTTTGTGCGATGGCAGAGGGGGTGGGCGGCAGGAGCGGCCATCCACAGCCCCCGGCTACGTCCTTGAACCACCACAGGGATATGCCCATATTGCTGACCAAGGGGTGCCTTCATCGGGCCCCGAAACACCAAAGTCGCTTCGAGAGGACTTTGTAAACTATGTCTCGTGTTCCCACGCTTTCCAGTCCGTTCCTTCTGGGCTTCGACGAGATCGAGCGCGTGCTCGACCGCGTCGTCAAAGGCGCCGACGGCTACCCTCCCTACAATATCGAGCGGTGCAACGGCGCGGACAACCAGCCCGAGCGTTTGCGCATCACGCTGGCGGTCGCCGGCTTCACCCGCGACCAACTCGATGTAACCATTGAGGAAAACCAGCTCGTGATCCGCGGGCGGCAGCAGGACGACAAGGCCCGGCAATACATCCATCGCGGCATCGCCGCGCGCCACTTCCAGCGGACCTTCGTGCTGGCGGAGGGGATGCTGGTGCTGGGTGCGGATCTGAAGAACGGGTTGTTGTCGATCGACCTGGCCCGGCCTGAACCGGAGAGGATCGTTAAGACAATCGCTATCAATGAGCACGAATAATGGAACGAGTAGCGGACTCGACCGCTTAGTTCGTTAGAGGAGTCGAGACCATGAGTGAAGGTCACGTTGCGTTCGAATTCGAAGCCAAGAACGTCTCTCCGGAGACGCTGGCAACCTTGGGCGAAGGCCATATCGCCTATGTGAAGCAGATCCGCTCCGAGGATGTGCCGGACCTGTTTCCCGAGGCGCCCAAGATTGCGCCGGGTCTCAAGCTTTTTGCGCTCCACGCCGCCGACGGCACGCCGATCATGCTGACCGACAGCCGCGAAGCCGCGGTTGCGAATGCCTGGAGCAACGAGCTGCAGGCGGTGAGCGTGCACTGAGCGCACGCGCGTCGCACGATTAGAGTTTTGACGGGCATGCCTTCAGGCGAAGGCGTGCCCGTTTTTATTTTGCGGCACGCACCGCACTCTCCTCGCAATGACGAAGTGTGAGGCTATCGCGTCCTCGGCTCTCGTGGCCTGGAGGCGGCGCAGCAGTCTCACCACGCGTAGCGCGCCACGCCCTTGCCGGCGTAGCTGCGCGTAACGTTCGAGAATTCGCCTTCGAACGTCGCAGCAGCGGCCCAGCCGTTCAGCCATTTCTTGTCGACGGACGCGGTGACGAGCGCGGAGTCGGCGGCTTGCGCGGCGCCGTTGACGACGAAGCTCGAACCGGGGAGCGCCTGGAAGGTCGCGCCGATGGCGCGGTCAGGATTGAAGTCATGGGCCCAGGCGAGACGGCCGCGCAATGTCGCGATGCCGTCGGTCATGGCGAAGGATTTGTCGGTGCGAAGGCCGAACTCGCTGCGGGTGTCGGTGACGCTCCTGGCGCCGTAAGTCAGGGCAAACGTGTTGTTGCCGGTGATCGCCTGCTCCGTATAGGCCGGCAGATCGAACGTGGTGAACTGCGCGGCCGCATAGGGCGTGACGCCGACGCCGCCGATCACGGGAGCGACGAAGCGATAGCCACCTTCCAGCCGGCCGGAATACGCATTCGCGTTGAAGCGTGCCTGGAGATGATCGAGGCCTGCGATCGTGACATTGCGATCGGTGACGATGTCCTGCCAGCCATAGGCCAGCGCGCCCGTGACATAGGCCGCACCTGCATGGTGGCGCACGAAGGCGCCGGCCTGGAACAGGTCGGAACGGCCGGTGCCGCCATTGGCCACGGAGAAGCTGGTGCCACCGCCGGCGAGCGCGAAGCCTGCGACCGTATCGGGCGAGAACCAGTAGTCGGCGCCCGCGGTCGCGCCGGCGATGCGGCTGGTGGCGGCGTTGGCGCCGGTCGTTGCGTTGCCGTCGGTGGTTTGCGAGCCGCCGAAGCCGGCAGCCCACACACTCCAGCGCGACTCGAAGGCCTGCACCGGAGCTTTACGATAGATCGCGGCGTAGGCGTCACGCTCGGCGCCGCTGCGCTTGCGGCCGGCAGCATAAGCGAGCGCGTCGCTGTCCTCGGCCGCATAACCCGCAGCACCGCCGGGCGAACGCGGATCGCCGCGACCGGCGACGAACGGATCGGTCAGCACGCCCATGAACATGTTCATCGCGTTGAACGTGGTTTGCTGCGTGCCGGTGGCCGTCTCGCCCGAGGCCTGCGTCAGCGCGTTGAGCAGAGGGGTGCCCGAGAGCGCGAACAGCGCATTGAAGCTGGCCGATATCGCAGCGCCGCCGATCAGCGCATTGTCGATTCCGGCCGCAACGTTCCGCTGATTGATGCTGGCATTGCCCGGCAGCGAGGACGAGAGCGTGCCGGCATCGAGCGTCAGCAGCACATCACTGCCGACATAGCTCAGCCGCGCGTTACGGGCGAAGCTGTTCGCGGTGAGGAATTCAGCGCCGGAGAAGCTGCCGCTCACCGTGCCCGCGGTCATGATGGTATAGGTCGTCGTCGCCGACACCCGCGTCAGCGGATCCACCACCACCTTGCCATTGATGCTGGCGATGCCCGTGACGATCGTCTTGTCGGAGGTCGCGCCGGAGACCTGCACCAGATAGGTCGAGGCCGCCGTCATGGTCAGGCTCGCGGTTGTCAGCGTGCCAATCGAATTGCCGGGCGCCAGCGAGCCGCCATTGATGGCGACGGCACCGAGAGTGCCGCTGCCGCCGAGCGTGCCGCCGGCATTCACGGCGATGCTGCTGGCCGAGGAGAGATCGCCGTTCACCGACAAGGTGCCGCCGTTGACCGTCACCGGACCGGTATAGGTCGCGGTACCCGTGAGCGTCCAGTTGGACGACCCCGTCTTGTCGAGCAGCGCCCAACCGGTCGATATCTGGCTGACGTCGAAACTGTTGCTCCCGCTGCCCGCGAAACGGAAGCTGTCCGTGCCGTGGCCGATGGCGAGGCCGACGAGCTTTGCGTTCGGTCCGTCCATCACGAGAAGGTTGTTGCTTCCGGAAACGAAGGTCACCGCGGTGCCGGTGAGGCCCGTGATGCTGCCGGCATTGATGACCGTCGAGACGCCGCCCGTGAACGTGCTGACACCACCCACGTTACCGATGATCGTGCCGCTGTTCGCGATCGTGACATTGCCCGTCGTAGAAAATGCGTCGACGCCGATACTGCCGCCACTGTTCCATGTGCGCAAGGTCGCGGCCGATCCGATCGTGACGTTGATGGCGCCGCTGCCCGACCCCACACTGATGGCGTTCGAGCCGGGAAAATTTGAGCGGACCGTGCCGCTGGTGACGGTCACCGTATTGGTTCCGGCTTGTGTGATGGCCAACACGCCTTCGCCCGTGCTCGCCGTCACGTCCCTGGAGGTGGTCACGGTCGACGTACCCGCACCGACGGCCGTCGCCACGATGGCAATCCCGGCGGCGGAGATGACGCCGTCACGTGCGATCACGATGTTGCCGTTGCCGCCGGATGCCGTCGCGTGAATGCCCTGGCCCGCGGTGATCGTGCCGCTTCCGGTCACCGTCACGTCGCCGCCACCGCTTGCGACTGCACTGATGCCGAGACCCGACGTCACGTTGCCGCTGCCGCTGACGGTCACGCTGCCGGTGCCGCTGGTCGCAGCATCAATGCCGGTGCCTCCGCCGACGGTGGTCACGCTGCCGTCGCTCGTGACGAGCACGGAGCCACTGCCTGTATTGGAGGCACTGAGGGCCGTGCCGGCGGCCGTGTTGATGATGCTGCCGCTGCCCGAGTAGCTGACGGCCCGGCCGTTGCCGACAAGGCCGATTGCGGAGACGGCCGCCTGGTTCGTCGTCACGATGCCGCTGTTGGTCATCGTGATGGTCTGGCCGGAGCCGGTCGGAGCAAGCTGAAGACCGAACCCGTTGACGGTGGTGTTGGCGGTGACGGTGCCGATCGTATCGGCATTGAACGATTGCACCCGGTCGTTGGTCGCGGCGTTCGGGCTGGTGTTGTTGGTCGTATTCGTGGTCGTGATCGTGCTGCCGGGCGCGTCGCACAGCACGGTGACCGGGCTGGAGCCGCTGGTCGAGCAGGATTGCGCCAGCGCGCTCCCGGGATGGCCGGCGATCATTGCGACGAACACGCCTGCACACGCCGTGCTCGCGAGCAGCGAGCCGCGCCGCTTCGACGCATCAAGATCAATCGGCGATGAAAGGACGCGCGGCGCGCCATGCGCCGGAATCTGTTTCGACATGCCCCCGCCCGCTTTTTGCCGCCGAGTCGGCTGAATATTGGAGGCCTTGCCGGCAGATTACTGGAGATTGCAGGGGGCACATGGAGCCCGCAAGATGTGCCACCAGCTCCGTTACCAATTCACTTTTTCTGTGTCCGACCGGACACAGTGTTGCCAGAGCGCGTTCGTCCGGGGGCAGCGCAATCCAGGTGGCGGCCAACCTTTGCCTTAGCCTCAGGAGACAGGACCATTCAGACTATCGCAGCGAACGCGCATATCACTGAATACATGGTCAAAATTGAACCGACGAGCACTCCGGGGACGGATCTTCCGGATGCGGCATGGGACAGGAAGCGTGAGGTATCGGCCACTCGACCGTCATTCTGAATGCGATCCCATGCTATCGGATTGATCGAAGCTGGCACACGCCGCTCGCCCATCACTTCACAAAGCCAAGCCCTTCGCGCGCCGTGTCGACGGCCCATTTGTCGGTCGGCGGCAGCGCGAGCACGCTGTTGAAGTCCGTGCGCGCATGCTTGGCGTCGGACATCATCATGTAGAGGAGGCCGCGATTGGCCAGGGCGGACTGGCTTTTCGGATCGAGCCGGATCGCCTCGTTGTAGTCGGCGAGCGCGCGGTCGTGCTGTCCAAGGTCGCGAAACACGCTGGCGCGATCGTTGTAGACCGCCGAATCTCGCGGCTGTAGCCGAATCGCTTCGTCGAAATCGGCAAGGGCCCGTTTATCGTCGCCCTTCCTGTGCAGGACGACGGCGCGAATGCGATAGGCCTTCTGGAACGACGGCGCCATTCTCGTGACGTCGTCCAGCTCCCGGATGGTACCGTCGGTGTCATCCTTGTTCAGGAACACGATGGCGCGGCAATAATGGCCGCCGGCACTTCCGGGCTCGAGACGGACCGCGCTGTCGCAGTCGTCCATGGCTGCATCGACCTCGCCCTTGTTGAGACGAACGTTGCTTCGCAGCTCGTAGGGCCCGGCAGCGGCTGGATTCCGCTGCATCGCCTCGGTGTAATCGGCGGCAGCGCGATCGGCGTCGCCCTTCACCGCATAGACCTGCCCGCGCATCGTGAGCGCACGGTAGGCCTGCTTGGGGCTGCGTTCGATGGCCTCGGTGAAGCCGGCGATCGCGAGATCGAAATCGCGGTGATTGAAATATTCCTCGGCGCGCGAGGTGTAGGGCGCGCCATAGTCGGGATCGAGGCGGATGGCCTCGTTGTAATCGGCCATCGCGTGATCGCGGTCGCCTTTCGCGGAATAGGCGCGGCCGCGGCAATGATAGGCACGCCCGAAATTCGGGTCGATCCGGATCGCAGCGCTGCAATCGTCGAAGGCGCGATTCCAGTCGCGCTTGAGATAATAGGCTTCTCCCCGCGACTCATAGGCGGCCGCATTGGCCGGATCGGAGGCGATGATCGCGGTCTTCTCGGCGATGACGCGGTCGTTCGACGCCTCGTCGGCATGCGCCGCGGCCGTGGCGGCAATGGTGACCGAGCAAAGCAGACCGAAGAATCGTCCTTTTGAGCCGCAATTCATGCCTCAAAATCCCGCATCGAATCCGAGCCGCCGGCAGGATACCTCGTCGGCCCGGATGGGGAGAAACCTCCCGGACGGCATCGCAGCCCCGGCTGAGACATAAGTCGCAGGCGAGGCCGCGGGCGTTCAATCCCGGCACGAGAGAGGGGGACGCCATCGCACCAACGTCCGCAATGGCGGCAAGACGGACGCTATCTCGCGCCTGTACGCCGCTACTGCGCGCTGAACGGGATCGAGGCACGGGCGCGATAGGTCCACAGCCCAACGTCGCCGCCGATGCCGCCGCGCTCGACGCCGACGGCAATCTGCGCGCCGTTGGCGTAGCGCGCGGCGACGCCACCGGTAGCCCGCGCAGACCAGCCATCGAGCAGGAATGTTGGCGGTGTGGCGGCGACGGCCAGTGCCGAAGCTGCGGCCGTGTCGCCATTGAAGTAATAGTCGCCGTACAGGCCGACATAGGGAGTGACCGTCGCACGGGACAGCCATGCCACCGGGTATGCGAGCTTCACGCCTCCGCTGGCGCGGCCGCTGGTGAAATCGCGCGCGGCCTGCAACGTGCCGAGCGTATCGGTGTAGGCGCTCTCGTGCTCCCACATCGCGTAGACCTTCGCCGACGGTTCGATCAGGAGGCCCAGGTAGCGATAGATGCCCGTGAGGCCGCCGGAAGCCAGCCAACGGCTGCCGGTGAATGAGCCGGCTGCCGTGCCTGCCGTTGCGTTATAGCCGATGCCCGAATAGGCGATCCCCGCGTCGAAACGAACCGTGTCGGTGACGCGCCAGCCGAGATAGGAGCCGAGCGTCCAGCCGTCGCCCTTCAGGCGGCCCGTGAGCACGTCGGAGTGGTAGTCGAAAGTTTCGTAACCTCCGAGCACGCCGACCAGAAGGTTCGGCGTCAGCTTGCGCGTGACGCCCGCGAGCGCGTTGACCTGGTTGCCGTAGAGCATCGGCACCGTGGTGGCGCTCCCAAGCGGCGCGACGCTCCAGCGATCCAGCGTCGCACCGCGCACCTCGGCCCAGGCCAGCCAATCGCGCGGCTCGGCAATGCGCCTGGGCGGCGCCTTGGCCGCTGCCGCATCATTGATCGCTGCAAAGGCATCGTCGACGCGCGAGCCGGGCACTTGCGATGGCGATGCCGGTCGCCTGCCCTGGGCGGAGGCGCGATCGCGGCTTTGGGCCGGATCATTGCCGGCGCCGCGCGGAGCCGGGTCTGTCGTCGCAGCGTCGGGATCGGCGGCAAAGTTGAAGCGGACGCCGCTGCTGTTGGGCATGACGAGCGGCCCGCCGTCGCTGAAGCCTTCGCCGATCGCGCTATCGACCACGCCGGAGATGGCCTGGCCCGAGAATTGCGCCGCCACTGGCGCCGCCAGAGTCTGCATGGCGCGCAGTTTCAGGCTGTCCGCCGGCGTGTTGACGCTCTGAATCAGCGGTGCGGACGTCGAGGCCGTGTAGGTCGCGTTCCCGGCGTAGCTTGCGGTGATGGTGTGGCTGCCGAGCGTCAGCGACCCGGCCGTGAAGGTCGCGACGCCCGCGGCAAGCGTCGCCGTGCCGATCGCAGCACCGCCGTCGCTGAATGTCACCGTGCCGGTCGGCGTGCCGCCACCGCTCGACACCGTTGCGCTGAACGTCACCGGCTGGCCCGCCGCGCTCGGATTTTGCGATGAGGTCACCACCGTGGTGGTCGCCGACTGATTGACGGCCTGGGTCAAAGCCGCCGATGCCGAGCCCGCATTGTTGACATCCCCGGCATAAACCGCGGTGATCGAATGCGATCCGGCCGACAGCGCCGCCGTGGTGAATGTTGCCACGCCGCCGGCGAGCACCCCTGTCCCGAGTGTCGTGGGGCCGTCCTTGAACGTCACCGTCCCCGTCGGCGTGCCCGAAGGCGCCGTGACCGTCGCAGTGAACGTCACCGATTGCCCCAAGCCGCTCGGGTTCAGCGACGAAGTCAAGCCGGTGGTCGTCGTCGACGTCGTCACGGTGACGACGGCCGACGCCGTGTTGCCGGTGCCGCCATTGGTCGAACTGACGGGACCGCTCGTGTTGGTCTTGGCGCCGACGGAGGTGGCCGTGACATTCAGTGAGGCGGTGCAGGAGCTGCCGACCGCAACCGTTCCCCCCGAAAGAGTGATGGGGCCGCTGCCGGCCGCTGCGGTAAAGACGCCGCCGCACGTCGTGGTGAGGGCGTTCGCCGCTGTGATCACCAGGCCCGGCGGAAGGGTGTCGCTGAACGCGACGCCCGTCAGTGCCGTCGAAGCACTGGGGTTGGTGATGGTGAATGTGAGCGTGGTGGTGCCATTGACCGGAATGGACGACGGAGCAAAGGTCGCGTCGATCACAGGGGGCGACAACGGTGCATTGACCACCTGCGGATTACCGCTGAGCGAACCCGTGCTGCCGTTGAAATTGCCGTCGCCACCATAGCTGACCGTGATGGTGTGACTGCCTGCTGCAAGCGCCGGAGTGGTGAAGGTGACGGAGCCTCCGCTCAGCGGCGCGCTGCCGATCGGACTGCCGCCATCGAGGAAGGTCACCGTGCCGGTCGGAGTTCCCGCCCCCGGCGCAACGGCTGCAACGACGGCGGTGAAGCTGACGGACTGGCCGACCGCGCTCGGGTTGACCGAGGACGTCACGGAGGTCGTGGTGTTGGCCTTGTTGACCACTTGCGGATTGCCGGTGAGCGGTCCCGTGCTGCCGTAGTAAAAACTGTCGCCGGCATAGGAGGCCGTGATCGTGTGATTGCCGACAGCGAGCAACGAGGTCGTGAGCGTGCCGGCGTTCGGGAATGGACCCGCGTTGATCGAAGTGCCGCCGTCGAGAAAGTCTGCGGTCATGATCGAAATGCCCACCGCCGCGCCGGACGAGACGGTCGCGGTGAAAGTGACAGGCTGACCGAACACGCTCGGATTTGCCGAAGAGGTCACAGCGGTCGTTGTGTTCGCCGGGGTGACGATCTGTGACGTGTTCAACGACGCGAAGCTGCTGTCGAAATTGCCATCACCGCTATACGTAGCCGAGACCGTGTAGGAGCCCGGGTCAAGCCCGGTGGTGAAGCTGGCGATACCCCCGATCAGGGCCCTCACCGCCCCGCCTGCCCCGGATATGGAAAAGATCACGGTGCCGGTCGGCGTTCCTGCCCCGGGGGTGGACGAGACGACCGCGGTGAAGGTGAACGAGCCGTACGGGCCGGGATTGGCCGAGGAGGTCACGCTGACCGTGGTGGCGGCCTTGTTGATCACGAGCGTATAATTGTTCGAGACGCTGGAGGTGTCCGTATCGGTCGCCGTGACCGTGAAGGAAAACGATCCCGCCGCCGTGGGCGTACCCGACAACAAGCCGGACGGACTGAGCGTGAGTCCGGGCGGAACGGCGCCCGATGCTCCATAGGTGCAGCACCCGGCCGTGCCTCCCGCGCCGGAAAATTGCGTGGAGGTGTATGCATCTCCCACGGTGCCCGGCGACAGGCTGCCGGAGGGCGGGGTTAGCGAGGTCACTGCAAAGGCCGTGGCCGGTGCGGCGAGCAACATCAGAATGAGTGCAGCCATCTGCAACAGCCGCGACGACATCAGCGGGCCGCGTATCGCCGGCCGGCACTTTTCGAGAGTCGAGGCCCGGCTTTCCAGCGCTGAGCGAACCAAGTCTGAACGAACGAACATACCCGCCTTGCACGTTGGCCGGCAAAATCGAGCCGGTCAGCCGTCGCTAGCAGGCAATTGTTTGGTCAATATTTGAGAATCGCCGAGCACGCCCCGTCGGAGCGTGCGTGAATCAGATCGCCCCGCCAATGCGGCACGCGCGCAACAATTCAGGCCGCGATCGGGCCGATGCTCCTGAGAACGAACGCAGGCACGGTCTCTTCGCCGTGCAGCCGCGTCGCGTGCGCGATCAGGCCGCGCATGACATTGGCGCGTGCCTCTTCCGAGACCAGGTGACGCGCCGAGGTGAAGTAGAGATATTCGATCGCATTGCGTGCGCCCGCCGGGCCGATCGCGGTCAGTGCATCCAAAGACGACGCCGGCAATTTCTGCTCCGGCGCGGCAACCATCCAGCCGATCGTCAGGCCGATGTCGTGCGGGCAGCGCGGATTGTCTCTCGCTGCATCGGCGACAGCCGTGTCCAACGCGGCGCGATCTCCGGACGCAAGCACGGAGATTGCCTTCAGGACCCGCATATGGAGATGCAGATCGGAGTCCGGTTCGAACGTTTCGATGCCGCGATCGAAGAATTCGATCGCTTCATCGAAATGGCCGCGCGCGTGACGCAGTTGCCCCATCACGGGAAGGGCTGCGGCAGAATCCGCCGTCTGCGCGAACGCGCGCCCGGCAATGTCTTCCGCGAGGTCGAGGTGACCGCGATCGATGAAGTACAGCAGCTTGGCGGCCGCCAGCATCAGCAGCGGATTCGCCTCGACGGCGGGCAGGCACTCCAGCACCGTGGCGTCGATCTCGCTTTCGATGCGGTAGCGTTCTTCCAGGCTGATCTCGCCGAACGGACTGGTGTGGACCAGGCGCGCGAACAGATGCAGGCACCATTGCAGGGCGATGTCCGCATTGAGGGGATCGTGCGCGCGGTTCCTGCCGAGTTGCTCGCCGCTTGCCAGCCACGCCCGATTCGAGGCCGACAGCAGGCTTGCGGCCTTGTGGAAGCGCGTTTCAAGCGGTTCGTCCGCGGGCGTGCCAAGGCCGGTCGAGGCCTCGATGAGAGCCTGTGACAGCGCATCGACGACGCCGTCCGAAACCCTTCGCGCCTCGGTCGCCAACGACACGGCATCCGCCATGTCGAAACGGAGCCGGAATGCTTTCACGATCCGCTTCGACGGCATGTCCCGCAAGGTCGCGGCACAATCGAGATGCTCGTTGCCGGCGAGAAAGCTCATTTGCAGGACATGGCGCGCGCCGGTTGCGGCGGCGTATCCGTCCTCGACAACGACGACCTCGCGGCCAAGGCCGGCGGCGATCTTGTCTCGGACCTGTTCGACCAGGGACGACACCTGCTGACCGAAGCGATGGCCCTGCGGTCCGAACGTCGGCGCAATAGCAAGGAATCCCTCGATGGCCCCGGGAGACGGTGCCGCGATCCAGACATAGCCTTCGCCATATTGCGTGGCGATGTACTTCGGCGATCTGGCGCTGTCGCCAAGCTTGGCCCGCAGCCTGTTCACCAGGAAGTCGATGTTGCGATCGGAGACGTCGGATTCGGAGGCGAGCTCGTCAAGCAGACGGCCACGGCGCATGAGACGATGCGGATTGCGCGTGAGGGCGAGCAGCAGCGCGCGCTCGTTTCTGGTGAACTTGATCGTCTGCTCGTTACGGCGCGCGAAGAGGCACGTCTCGTCAAGGATCAGATCTCCAAAGCGGAGATCTGGCACTTTGTTCACTCCTACCCCCTTCAGGCCATCACGCGCCGGCGCGAGACAGTTACCCTCTGGAACCGCCCTGCCGCAAGCGTTGCGTGTAACAGCTCTGGATCGCGCGGCTTTTGGACGCGGTGACGATCGATGATTGGGTGAAGAGCGATTAAGCCGCGGTCGCCGGCGGCAGGGCCAGCACCGAATAGATCGCCTGGGCGTCGCGGGAGGCGCGGAGCTTCTTGGCGATGTCCTGGTCGCGCAGCAGGCGGGCGATGCGGGCGAGCGCCTTGAGATGGTCGGCGCCGGCGCCTTCGGGGGCGAGCAGCAGGAAGACGAGATCGACCGGCTGGCCATCCATCGCCTCGAAATCGATCGGACGATCGAGGCGCGCGAACAGGCCGAAAATCTTTTCCAGCTTGGGCAGCTTGCCGTGGGGAATGGCGACGCCATAGCCGACCGCGGTGGTGCCGAGCTTCTCACGCTGCAGCAGCACCTCGAACACCGCGCGCTCGTTCTGGCCGGTGAGCTCGGCAGCCTTGGCCGCCAATTCCTGGAGCGCCTGCTTCTTGCTGTTGACCTTCAATGCCGGAAGTATCGCCTCGGGGGCGACCAGATCGGTAATCGGCATGGAAGTGTTCCGAGGTGAATTAAACCGTCAGGTTCCGAATTGGCCAGCTCGGTTGAACCGAGCCCGGCCGGCGTCAAGAAGGTGAAGCAGGAGCGGGACTTAGCCCAAGTCCCGTTTACGCCCTGATGTGGGGCGCTTCTACTCCAACGCAATCCCGGTGCCAACTCCTGCGTGCGGCTTTGCCCCGGTCATTGTTAAGGGCTGCGGGTCGTACGGGGTCGGGTTTCGGCCCTAGCCGCCCGCCTTGCCGTCCGGTTTGGCCCCTGGCGGGTCGATCCAGCCCACATTGCCGTCGGCCCGGCGGTAAATGATGTTCACCCGGCCGCTGGAGCCATGCTGGAACACCAGGCAGGGCGCGCCGCTGAGGTCGAGTTCCATGACGGCCTCGCTCACCGACATCTGCCTCAGGGAGGTGGTGGCCTCGGCGATGATCACGGGGCTGTAGCCGGTGACCTCCTCCTCGTCCTCCCCCTCGCCCGGGGCTTCGAGCACGTAGGCCGTGGCATCGAGTGCGGCCAGCGCCGCACTGGCGACATGGGCCTTGCGGGCCGAGCGGTCCTTGAGGCGGCTCTTGTAACGCTTGAGGCGCTTCTCGATCATGATCAGCGCCTGGTCGGCGCTGGCATAGGCGTCCGGCGCATTCGAATCGGCCTCCAGCGTAATGCCGGAGTCCAGATGCAGCGCGCAGTCGGTGCGGAAGCCGAAGCCGTCCTTGCTGAGCGTGATGTGGCCTGAATAATTGCCGTCGAAATACTTGCGCAGGACCTCTTCAGTCCGGTCGGTCACGCGGCCGCGCAGGGCCTCGCCGACGCTAACGCTCTTGCCCGAAATCCGAAGAGTCATGTGATGCCTCGCTTGGTTTGCACCCGGCCATGATGACACGTCATCGCGGCCGGGGTTGTTCCCTGCGCATGATCTTTTCGGAAAACCACTATGCGCTTTTCCGGATCATGCGCGTGCTTGGATCGGTCGTAGGGGGAGTGAGAGTAGCGCGATTTGGCGCCAGCGCAATCAGGCCGGTTCGGTGTTGCGGGAGCGGTCGGACATGGCGGTCGAGAGGACGTTACCAAGGGCGCTCTGCTTGTCGCGGCGGCGTTGCACCGAGGACGGAATGCGCATGGCTTCGCGGTACTTCGCGACCGTGCGGCGGGCAATATCAATGCCCGAAGCGCGCAAGCGTTCCACGATCGTATCATCCGACAGGATCGCGGAGGGCTCCTCCGAATCGATCAGCTGCTTGATGTGGTGGCGCACGGCTTCGGCCGAATGCGCCTCGCCGCCGTCGGCCGAGGCGATCGAGGCCGTGAAGAAATATTTCAACTCGAATGTGCCGCGATTTGTAGCCATGTATTTGTTGGCGGTGACGCGCGACACCGTGGATTCGTGCATCTGGATGGCGTCGGCGACGGCCTTCAGATTCAGCGGCCGCAGATGCGCGACGCCATGCGTGAAGAAGCCGTCCTGCTGGCGCACGATCTCGGTTGCAACTTTCAGGATGGTGCGGGCGCGCTGGTCGAGCGCGCGCACCAGCCACGTCGCGTTCTGCAGTGCGTCGGTGAAATAGGACTTGTCGCCGTCCTTGCCGATCTTCTTCGACAGCTCGGAATAGTAGGTCTGGTTGACCAGCACGCGCGGCAAGGTGTCGCTGTTGAGTTCGACATGCCAGCCGCCGTCCGGACCCGGACGGACATAGACGTCGGGCACCATGGTCTGCAGCCGCGCCGAGCCGAACTTCATGCCGGGCTTGGGATTGAGCCGGCGGATCTCGCCGATCATGTCGGCGATGTCCTCGTCGTCCACGCCGCAGAGCTTGCGCAGGGACGCGATGTCGCGCTTGGCGAGCAGATCGAGATGCTCGACCAGGGCCTGCATGGCCGGGTCGTAGCGGTCGAGCTCGCGCAGCTGGATCGCCAGGCATTCGCTCAAATTGCGCGCGCAGACGCCGGGCGGATCGAATTTTTGCAGCACGGCAAGGACGTCCTCGACGTCCTTCTGCGACGCGCCAAGGCGCTCGGCGGCCTGGCCGAGATCGGGCGGCAGATAGCCGGCCTCGTCGACGAGGTCGATGAGGTACTGGCCGATCATGCGCTGCGCGGGCGCGGTGAAGGCGACCGAGAGCTGCTCGGCGAGATGGTCCGACAGCGTGGTCTCGGCGGCGACGAAGGCCTCGAGATTGTAGTCTTCATCGCCGGAGGCGCCGCCGCCCCATTCGGTATAGGTGGTCGGGGCCGCGTCCTGGGCGTTGCGCGCCGCGGCCTCGGCCGGCTCCTCGGAGAAGACGTTGTCCAGGCCCGTGTCCAGGGTCTGCTCGATCTCGGCGCGGGTGCCGAGATCCTTGCTCATCCATTCTTCCTGGCCCGGCTCGAAGGCATCGGTGCCGGCGCTGAAACCATCATCGCCACCCTGACTGCCTGAATCTTCGCCATCGTGATCGCTGAACTGGCCGGCCTCGGCCTGGGCCTCCGCGGGGGCCTCGTCGCTGGCCCGTTCCAGCAGGGGGTTACGCTCGAGTTCCTCCTCGACGAAGGTCGTGAGATCGAGATTCGACAGCTGCAGCAGCTTGATCGCCTGCATCAGCTGCGGCGTCATGACCAGCGACTGCGATTGCCGGAACTCTAATCTCTGCGTAAGCGCCATCTAACAAGAACCGTTCCCGAAATTGGTCCGATTCTTGCTTATCTTAGTCCCGGCCCGATGTACACGGCTTGACGAAACCGAAAAAAGGGCTAGAGGCGGAATTCCTCGCCAAGGTAAAGGCGGCGAACGTCGGGATCGGCGACGATCTCTTCCGGGGTACCCTCGGTCAATATCTCACCGGCATAGACGATATAGGCGCGATCGGTCAGGCCGAGCGTCTCGCGCACATTGTGGTCGGTGATGAGCACGCCGATGCCGCGATTGGTGAGATGGCGGACCAGATCCTGAATGTCGCCGACCGCGATCGGATCGATGCCGGCGAAGGGTTCGTCCAGCAGCATGTAGTTCGGCCGCGTCGCCAGCGCGCGCGCGATCTCGACGCGGCGGCGCTCGCCGCCCGACAGCGCGATCGACGGTGATTTCCTGAGGCGCGTGATGTTGAACTCGTCGAGCAGCGAGTCGAGCTGCTGCTCGCGTTTCTTGCGCGAGGGCTCGACCACTTCGAGCACGGCGCGGATGTTCTGCTCGACGGTGAGGCCGCGGAAGATCGAGGCTTCCTGCGGCAGATAGCCGATGCCGAGCCGCGCGCGCTGATACATCGGCAGCTTGGTGACGTCGTGGCCGTCGAGCTCGATCGCGCCGCGATCGGCCTTGATCAGGCCGGTGATCATGTAGAACACGGTGGTCTTGCCGGCGCCGTTGGGACCGAGCAGACCGACCGCCTCGCCGCGGCGCACATAGATGCTGACGCCGCGCACGACCTGGCGGCTGCCGAACGCCTTTTCCACGCTATGCACAGCCAGGTAGCCCGGCCGCTTCAAGAGCTGCGGCCCGCCGGCGCCGTTCGGCCTTGCCGCGGCCCTGACCGGGTGGACCGCCTGGGCCCGCGGCGGCTCGGGCTGGTAGTCGACCTGATAGTCGTCTTGATAGCCGCCCTGATACTGGTCGGGCGCATGCATCGGCTGGTCGCGGGCAATCGGCGGCGCATCCCGCACCGGGCTCGCCACGAGGCCGCCGACGCTGTCACCGAGCGCGGTGATGTCCTGACGCGCAAATCCTGGCCGGCCGCGCTTGGCGGGGCGCCGACGGAACATGCTGAAGAGATCGACCATCCCCGCCTTCTAACCTTTCGCGGCATTCGCGCGATCTGCGGCCCCGGCTTTGCGATTCGCCGACGCAGCATGAATGAAGGGATGTCTCATGCCCAATGAAACACGCCCGGTAAGCGGCGGACCCCGCTTCGAAAGCCCTGCGCGCTAGATACAGTCTCGCCGGGCAAGCTTCAACCTCGGATCGGGAGCATCCGCAACAAGTCCTTGAAGTTACTTCGGTTTACTTGCGCCGGGCAGCTGCAGAGGCGACCCCGCGGCAGGCTTGCCGCCCGGCCCGCCGGAGCCGCAATCATTGTTGCCGCCCTGCGGCAGCAGGGCCTGCACCCGGCCGCTGTCGGATTCCACCCGCGACACGCCCGTGGTCATGTCGACCATCAGACGGTCGCCGCGCAGCACGTTCTTGCACTGCGTCAGGACCACCTGGCCGCCCGGGCCGCCGCCGAGCATGGTGATGAGGTTGGTCTTGGTGTCGAACACGGCGGTCTCGCCGGTCACCACCTGGTCCTTCTGGGTGACGACGACATTGCCGCGCGCCTCCAGCCGCTTGATCGACGAGGCGCCGCCGGGTCCCGGTGTCGCGGACTGCATCGGCGCTCCCTTGGCGCTGGCGCCCTTCGCCGCCGGCTGCGGCGCGGCCGGCTTGTCGCCGCCGCCGGATTCGTAGAACACCACCAGCGTCTTCGAGGTCATGGTGGTGTCGCCCTGCACGACCTTCACATTGCCGGCGAAGGTCGCTTCCTTCTTCTTGTCGCGCATCTCGAGCGAGGCGGCTTCGATCTGGATCGGCTGATCGCGGTTCTGCGAGAAGCCCTGCATCGCGTTCGGCACGCCCTGCATCGTGCTCTGTGCGATCGCGGCACCGCCGGCGAGCAGCGCGACGCCGAGGGCCAGCGCGGCCGCACCGATGATGGCGCACCGCTTGTCGTCGTTGCGCGGAAAAAGACCGATCATGAAAATCACTTTGAATTGGCAGACTTGTTCTGGGGCGTACGTGTCTTCACGGGCGCAGGCTCGGGCGGCGCAGGCTGAGCCGCGGCGCCGTCGTCCAGCTTGTCGAGATGCATCACCACATTGCCTTCAAAGCGGATGAGATCGCCGCCTTCCGTGATGCGCAGGCGATCCGCGGTCAGCGTGCCGTTGGTCAGCTTGACGTCGACACGCTCGTCCGAGGAGACGGTGCCCTTGCCCATGTCGACGAAAGCCGAGTTCAGCCGCGCCTCATAGCCGGTCGAAGTGCGCAGGAAGATGTCCTTGTGCAGGTCGAGCTGCTGCTGCTTGTTGTCGAAGCGGCCGTTGCGGGCATCGAGGAAGAGCGTGGACTGATCCTCCATCAGCACCTTCGCGCGCAGATCGTGGAGATCGACATGATCGGGGTCGGTGATGTCCTGCGTTGCGGTCTTGGCCCAGAGCTCGTAGGGCCGCCGGTCCGGCGTGTAACCGGCAAGGTGCGGCGATTCCATGGTGATCTTGGTGCCCGACACCACCAGGTTTCCGGAATCGAGCGGCAGCTTCGGCATGATCATGCGGAACGGATTGAAGATCGAGACGCCGACGATGACGGCCAGGGACATCAGCACCGCGCCTGGAACTGCGACGCGCAGAATCCGTACCAGGCGGCTGTGGCGCGCCGCGCTGGCAAACTTCGCCGCAAGCGCGGCGTCGTAGGTGGGATTCTGGGCCGAGTTCACCGCTGCTCCAGCGTGTCGCTAACCTTGTCCAGGCGAAGGCGCCCATTGTACCCGGCGCCGCCGAAATATGCAGCCCGCGACAGGCCGTTACGAAAGTGTCCGAAACGGGGCGGCAGCCTCAGGCTTACCACCGCGCATGGCCTTCACGAATGCGCGAAAATGTCCTCTTCCTCCCAGCCCTGGAGGTCGAGCAGGGCGCGGGTCGGCAGAAACTCGAAACAGGCCTTGGCAAGCGCGGTGCGGCCTTCCCGCACCAGCATGGCGTCGAGCCGCTCGCGCAGGGCATGCAGGTGCAGCACGTCGGAGGCGGCGTAGGCGAGCTGCGGCTCGGTCAGGCTGTCGGAACCCCAGTCGCTGGACTGCTGCTGCTTGGACAGGTCGATATTAAGCACCTCGCGCACGAGGTCCTTCAGGCCATGGCGGTCGGTGTAGGTGCGGGTCAGTCGCGAGGCAATCTTGGTGCAATAAATCGGCCCGGTCATGACGCCGAAGGTCTGGTACAGCACCGCGACGTCGAACCGCGCGAAGTGGAAAATCTTCGTGATTGCGGGATTGGCCAGGAGGGCCTTCAGGTTCGGCGCGTCGGTGTGGCCCTTGGGGATCTGCACCACGTCTGCGCTGCCGTCGCCGGGCGAGAGCTGCACCACGCAGAGCCGGTCACGGTGGGGGTTGAGCCCCATGGTCTCGGTGTCGATCGCCACCGCTCCAGTGTAGCGGGACAGGTCGGGCAGGTCGCCGCGGTGCAGGCGTACGGTCATGGTGTTTCAAAACCTCGGGTCGAATCGGTCTGTCGGCAGAATAGGCTCATTTCGGATTGCCCGCGATGTAACCACTCGGGGCAGGCCACGCAAGCGTCCGCTCAGATCGCGGCCAGCATGATGCAGATCATCGCCGCGACCGCGGTGCGGCTCGGGCCGTCGCGGAAGGCGTAGATGATCGGATCATCCGGCATCTCGCGGCGATGCGCCATCATCAGGGCGCGGCCGAACCAGTACAGCAGCAGCGGGGTCATCAGCCACAGCAGCCAGGGGCGGCTGTAGAGCGGCGTCACCGCGGACGAGGACACATAGAGCGAGAACACGGTCACCGCGTTCATCGCGCTCGCCGCCGCCATGGCCGCGATGATCTGGAGGTCGGTGACCCTGTAGTCGCGGTTGGAGGGATCGGCGAGGCCCGCGCTCTCGCGCATGCTGAGCTCGCTGAAGCGCTTGATCAAGGCGAGCGAGGTGAACACGAACAGCGAGAAGATCAGCAGCCATTCCGACAGCACCACGCCGACGCCGACGGCGCCGGCGACGATGCGCAGGCTGTAGAGGCCGGCGAGCGTGACGACGTCGACCAGCATCTTGCGCTTGAGCACGAGCGAATAGGCGATGGTGGTGGCGAGATAGGCGCCGAGCACGGCGAGGAAGAGCGGCGAGATGAAGAGGGAGGCTGCGACCGCGAACAGCCACAGCGCGGGGATCGCTGATAGCGCCGACGAGATCGGCAAAGTGCCGCCCGCGAGCGCGCGGTGACGCTTGGTCGGGTGCTGCCGGTCCGCGGCGAGATCGAGCAGATCGTTCATCAGGTACGCGCCGGAGGCGCAGGCCGAGAACGCCATGAACGCCAGCAGCGCGTAGCCGAGCGTCGTCCAATTCATCTGATGCGCGGTCAGCGCCGGCACGAACACCAGCGTGTTCTTGGCGTATTGGTAGACGCGCAGCGCCTTCGCCCAGGTCTTCAGCCCGGGATTGCGACCGCCGCGGGTCTCGATGCGATCGATCGTGCCGCGATCGAAGGGAAGCTCGCCCGCGGCGAGATCGGCCGGCGTCACGACGCCATCGAAACCGAGATGCGCGGCGATGCCGGCCGCATGACCGGGAAGCCGGCCGGCGACCAAATAGACCTTCGCACCGCGCGCCCGCGCCGCCAGCGCCTGGTTCAGCACATCGGGATCATAGGGCAGATGGGCGTAGTCGATCTCGGCCTGCGCCAGGACATCCGTCAGCGCCGCCACGCCGGGCCGTCCGCCCGCGCCGAAGCGGGCCAGCAGGCGAGCGGGGCTGGAGAACAGCGCTTCCATCAAGAGCTCGGAACGCAGCAGGGCGCCTTCGAGATCGATGACGAGCGTCCGCGCAGCCGCCGGCGCTGCCGACCGCTCGGGCGCGCTGGAAACGTGCTGCCAGGCAGGCTGCTCCATTCGAAAACGCTCTTGTTTGCCGCAAAATGACCGGCTCCAGGAAAGCGGACCGCCAGGGAGCAGGGAAATGGACGGCAGCGAGCCTAGGAGGCATTCGCTAAGGCTGGCTTAACCCGGGATTGGCGGCACCCCGGCGAGGCCTGGTGGTCTCTTGATCGCTCCAGCTGCGGAACTGCAGTCCGAGCAGGTCGTAACGGACCCGAAGATAGCCGTCGGGGCCGTGCACCACGGCATTGGGCACGATCCGCTCGACCTCCTGGGCCATCACGCCGACATAGAACGTGTCGTCCCAGAGATAGCGAAACCGGTAGAGGCAGATGCCGCTGTCGAGGCATCCGAGCCGCGAAATATCGCGCTTGAGCCGCCTGTCGGACGTGACAGGCGGTGGAGGCGTTGGCGGCAGGGTCGGAACCACCGCCGGCAGGGGCTGCGGCGGAGGCGGCCCGTATTTGTCGTAGGACCGCTCGATCGACCTCGGGGTGTTGGTGTCCTGGCTGTCGCCGCGGCTCTGCGAGACCGGCGCGCCGGTATAGGACAGTTTGGGCTGCGAGAAGATGATTGCTCGCTGGCGCATCGACCTGGCGAGGCCGCCATTGACGCAGCCACCATTTGCAGTCCTGCCCTCCGGGCATCTTGGTTGCGCCTGCGCCTGATCGAAGATCGACAAGCCGGCGACGAATGCCGTGACAAGAGCAAAGCCGCTCAACCCGGTGATGATACGTGTCAAAATTTCATGCTCCCGCCAAGCATCGCGATCCAGCCGCGAACGCGAAGGTTCGGCGTCAATTCGGTCAGATTCTCTTTGATCCAGAAGTGCTCCGCACTCGCTTTCAAGGACAAGCCTTCGCGTAGCGAATACTGCGCAGAACCGCCCGCTCCGATGCGGGTCTTTGCCGGAATGAATTGCTGCGTGACCGGATTGTAGGAGTTTTGATCGCGCCGCATGTAGTTCACCATCGGCGCGACGGTCCAGTTGCCGCTCACGACGGGTTGCTCGAGGCGATACCGATACACGGCGCTGTTGGACCGAAACGACTCGGGAATGATCTTCAACAGCTCCGGATCCAAAACCCTGTTCTTCTCGGCGTTGGTCCACGACGCCGTGAATGTCGTGCTCGACGATGTCGTCCATGCGTATCCGACCGTACCCGACAGCGTGTAGCGGTCGCCAAGTGCATAGGATGAGACTTGATCCAGACGGGTTGCAGTTTCGTGGGCGTAGGACGCTGAAGCCAGCAGCGTCAGGTTTGCCAGCTGGTAGCCGAGCGAGGCACTCTGCGTCGCGACCCGTCCCGGCCCCACCAATGTGGTTGCCTGCGGCTCCGTGCTTGCGGGATCGAGCAGCGCTTCCATGCGATATGCGCCGCGCCAGGTATAGCCGGAGCTGAACGTCAGGATGAGCTGTTCGCCGATGGGCAGGTTGACGCCGACCGTCGGCCCTATGTTCAGCCCTTCCCCGAATGTTGCGAGGTCGACGATGTCCTGATCCATCCGCGCATTCGCCGCGCTGCCATAGAGAGCCGTCGTCCCCGTTGGAAGGTTGACGTTCATGGAGACGAACGGCTGAATTCCGGGAATGCCGAGATAGGTTGCCGTCCCCGAGACGACCGTATCGGTCGTGGTCGTGACGCTGCCGGTCAACCCGGGCGTGGATTGCCGTGACCAGACATAGCCGCCTCTGCCGAGCAGATCGACTTTGATGTTTTCGAGCGGCTGCCCGTTCGCCTGGATCGTCAGGGGTGCATAGAGCTGCGTCCCGGCGCCGGCCGCCGACGAGCCACTGGCAGGGAAACCCCGCGTGCCGCTCCAGGTGGCATATCGCAACTCCTGATCGGCGCTCAGCGACCAGTTCGGCTCGGCGGCATGCGCGAGCGAGGAAACCGTACAGCAGGCCATGACGACACACGCGCGCGTCCATCTGTCTCGAACGGAATCGTAGAGGCGCGCGCGCATGATGGGCTGATATGACATGCAGTTGGATAAACCTGACGGCAATGAGATCGCCGGATGCACGGCGACCTCGCGCTCGGACTCCCAATCAGGCTGCGGCTACGGCTTCTTCCCGGACGTGGGGGCTGGCGGCTTGGGGGGCGCCGGAGGCTTCGGCGGCGGCGGGATGTTCTTCCGTACGGCCCCGTCGGCCATCGACGGAGACCTCGTGTAAGCCATAACCGGGGCGGCACTGATCGCTGCGAACAGCGCCGCGGCGATCATCATTCGATACATCATGAACTTGTTCCTCTTCATAGTCCGTCCGGGAGCAGTGGAAAATTCCAGCCGATGACGGTCGCGGCTGAAAATCTGTTGGCCGCGCGACTGCGCCGGTGCGGCTGTTTGGTGCCTCATGGTGACTTCTTCTGCGCAGACGCGGCCGACTTCGCGGCAGCTGCCTGGGCTTGCGGCTGCGGGGGTGCGGCTTCCGGCGTGGCGATAGCGATCCCGAACAGTCGCCATTGTCCGGCGGCGATCTGAAACACGAGATCGAACTTGATCTGCTGCGGCTGGGTCGGAATGTAACCGGCAAGCCGCAGCATTCCGCGCTGGTCGAGCGACGGCGCTTCGGTGAATTGCGGCGGCAGCAATGCCGCGCCGTACAGATCGAAATTGCGACGCCGCAGGTCGAGAAAATTCAACCCGAGATCGGCGGCGGTATTGCGCGCCTGGAAATCGGGCGCGGCGAGATCGCGCAGCACGGTGTAATTGCCGGTGCGGTTGGCATCATTGAGCGTAAGCAGCGTCGAACGGATAAGATAGAGCGCCTGCTCCAACGTGACAGGCAGCGACGGCTGCGCGGGCGTGGCCGCAGGCGCAGGCGTTTTCTGTTGAGCTTCCGCCCGGTCGTTGCTGCACGACAGCAGCAGAGCCAGTGCAATCAGGGCACGCGCAATCAATTGCATGGACTGGCCGCGCCCGCCTTCACCAGCCGACGCGCATGCCGACGCGTCCGCCCAATCCGCCGCCGTTCGTGCCATAGGTCAGGCCGCCGCTGGCCTGCACATTCTCGCTGACGCGGAGCGCGGCGCTCATAGAGAGCGCATTGGTGTTCTGGAAGGTGCCCCAGTTCGCGGTGACCGCGATCTTCTCGGACGGCATTAGCCACGGTGAACCGGACATCGCAAAAGCCATCGCAACACCGTTGATCGCCTTGCCGGTCTTGCCGTCGAGCTCATTCAGGCGCGCATTGATGCCGGCGAGCTGATTGTTGATGCCTGCGATATCGCCGGAGCTGGCAAGCCCGAGCGCGGCCAGCGACGTCGAGGCGAGATTGCCGGCCGCATCCGTGGTGACGAGTTGCGTCGGCCCGGACTGCGCAGCCGTGCTCGCGGCCGAGGCAATGCCGGCCATCGTGTAGGTATTGGTGGCGGTGCCGTAGACCTGCTGATTGGCGCGCGTCGCGGTGGCGCCGTTGCCGATCGCGGCGGAGTTCGCGAAGGTCGCCGACGCGCCATTGCCGAAAGCCGACGAGTTCGCGCCGGTGGCGTTGGAGCCATTGCCCACCGCGGTATTGGCGACGCCGTTTCCGCTGGCGTTGGCGTTGAGGCCCACCGCGACGTTGGCGCTACCGGTGCCGTTAGCCAGAGCGCCTGCTCCGGTTGCGACATTTCCCGAATTGGCGCCGCTCGCATTGGAGAGATAGCCGCTCGCCGCGTTGAAGCTGCTCGCGCCACTGGCGTTGGCACCGTCGCCGGTCGCGACGTTTCGGCTTCCGGCGCCACTCGCGTTGGCGTTCATGCCGGTCGCGACGTTGGAGCTGATATTGCCGCTGGCGTTGGCGTTGGTCCCGGACGCAATGTTGTTGCTGGCGTTGCCGACGGCATTGGTGTTCGACCCGGCCGCGATATTGCCGCTGCCGTCGCCACTGGCGTGGGCGCTGGACCCGGTCGCGAGGTTTTTGCTGCCGTCGCCGCTGGCAATGGCGTCAAAGCCGCTCGCGGTATTGGAGCTGTTGTTGCCGTTGGCGAGGGCTTCCCCGATCGCGGTGTTGACGCTGTTGTTGCCGCTGGAATTGGCGTTGTCCCCGACCGCGGTATTGACGCTGCCATTGCCGCTAGCGTTGGCGAGGCCGACGGCGATATTGCCACTGACATTGCCGTTGGCGTTTGCTCCGAACCCGATTGCCGTGTTGTTACCGCCTGTGCCGGTGGCGTTTGCATTGGTCCCGCAGGCAAAATTGCCGCCCGATCCGGTTGCCGTCGCACCTTGGGCGGAGGCAGCAGTATCGACGCACACGAACTGGGCCCGGGCTTGCGGAGCGTACGCACCGGTCGCGATCGCGGCGATGAGCCCGGTTGCAAGGAAGGCGGCTGCTCGCGTTCGAAATACGACTGAAATATTCATGTTTAGTCCCCCACTATCTCCCCAATTCGCCATAGGAGAGCGCGCGCCGCGGGGATTTGTAGGCCGACCGCCGTCAATGCCGGCGTCAGTCCGGCGTGACAGCAGCGTGACTCCTGCCTTGCGCAACCTTCAAAGTGCGTCAAAGCGTGTTAGGTGTGTTTCCGAGGCCACGTTCGCCGTGCCCGGTTTGCCATTGGAATGAGAGACAGCGTGCCGCTTCCGAGATTTGGTCTTTCGCTGTTCGGACGTTTTGAACTGACGACGAATGACGGCGTGGTTTCGTTGCCGGGCCGGAAGCTTGCGGGATTGCTGGCCTACCTGGCTTGCACTGCGCCGCGCCGCCAACCGCGCGAGAAGCTCGCGAACCTGCTGTGGGGCTCGCATTTCGAGACCCAGGCGCGGCAGAATCTGCGCCAGAGCCTGGTGCGGTTACGGCGGATTCTCGGGCAGGACTCCCTTTGCAGCGACGACAATGACGTCTGGCTCGCGCCCGGCGTGATCGATTGCGATGCGGTCCGCTTCGAGACCCTGATCGTCGAGGGCAGCCGTGCGTCGCTGGCCGCAGCCGCCGATCTCTACCGCAATCCGTTGCTGACGGATCTGAACATAGAAGAAGACGCATGGTCGGAATGGCGCGACCAGGAACGGGAGCGGCTGGACGGCATGGCCGTCGATTCCATGGTCCGGCACGGCCAGCACGCGCTGCAGTCCGGACATGCGGAATCCGCGCTCAGGACCGCCAACCGGGCCATTGCCGTGAATGCCTTGCGCGAGGATGCGCATCGGCTGGTCATCCAAGCGCTCACCGCCAATGGACGCAAGGCCGAGGCGCTCAAGCGCTATCAGGATCTCGTCGCGCTGCTCAAGCGCGAGCTGAACACGGAGCCCGATGCGGTCACCCAGTCGCTCGTCGCGGAGCTCCGCAACGCCAGACCGTCCGATGCGGCGCGGACGAACGAGCCCCCGGATGGCATTCGGGTGCGGGAGACCGAAGCCGCAGCCGTCGCGGAACGCGACGACGATGCTCCGCCTTCGGAATCGCTTCGCCCGGGCGGCCGCCAGCAGCGCCAGTTGACGATCATGGCCTGCCAGCTGATCGGCGCGATGCCGCTGTCTGCGGAGCGCGACCCGGAGGATGTCCACGACCAGATCGTCGCCTTTCATCAGGTCGCGGCTCGGATCGCGATGCAATTCCATGGCTTCGTCGCCCAGCACCAGGGCAACGGTGTCCTGATCTATTTCGGTTATCCCATGGCGCGCGAGCACGATGCCGAACATGCCGTACGCGCCGGCCTCGCGATCGTCGACGCGGTCCGCACTCTCAACGCACCGGCCGGCACGGCACCGCGGGCGAGCGTCGGGATCGCAACCGGCCTCGTCGTGATCGGCGAGAAGCCCGGGCCCGGCGATCTCAGGCAGCACGTTGCGATCGGCGAGACGCCGAACCTGGCAACGCGGTTGCAAGACGTTGCCGGACCGGGCGAGGTCGCGATCGCCGCCGGCACGCGGCGGCTGCTTGGGCAATTGTTCGACACGCGCGCGCTTCCGGATATCGAGGTCAAGGGACTGCGAGAGCCGGTGCCCGCGTGGCAGGTGCTCGGCGAGGCCGTGGGCGTCAGCCGTTTCGATGCGCGGCGCGCCGATTCACTGTCCGCTCTCGTCGGTCGCCAGGAAGAGACCGAGCTGCTGCTGCGCCGCTGGAATCAGGCGAAATCCGGTGCGGGCCGCGTGGTGCTGATCTCGGGCGAGCCCGGCATCGGCAAGTCGCGCATCGTCGAGAGCGTGCTGACGTGCCTCGAGGACGAGCAACACCGCCGCTTGCGCTATTATTGCTCTCCGCATCATGCGCACAGCGCGCTCTACCCGCTCATCATTCAGCTTCAACGGGCTGCCAATTTCGAACCCGGCAGCAGCGCCGGCGCACGGATCAACAGGCTGGAAGCCCTGCTCGCGCCCGCAACGAAAAATCTGGCCCGCGATGTCGCGCTGATCGCCGAGCTTCTCGGCGTGCCGTCGGACGGACGCTATCCGGCCCTTGCGATCTCCCCGCAGGAGAAGCGGGAGATGACCCTCAATGCGCTGCTCAACCAGCTTTCGGCCGGAACGGTGCAGACACCGGGGCTGATCGTGATAGAGGACGCGCACTGGATCGACCCGACATCGCTCGACCTGCTCGACGCGATCGCGGCTCGCGCCGCAAATCTGCCGCTGCTGTTGCTGATCACCGTCAGGCCGGAATTCCAGCCTTCCTGGATCGGCCAGCCACATGTGACGCTGCTGCCCCTCGGCCGCCTTGGCCGCAGCGACAGCGCCGGCATCATCGATGACGTCGCGGGAGGCAAGCCTCTCCCCGAGCCCGTCGTCGAGCAGATCCTGTCGCGCGCCGACGGCATCCCGCTGTTCGTCGAGGAGTTGACCCGCACGCTGATCGAGCAGGAGCTGTTGCGCGAGACATCCGACAGCGAAGGGACGGAGGGGTCGCGGCGATCGCTCGCCATTCCGGCGACGTTGCAGGCCTCGCTGGCCGCTCGCCTCGACCTGCTCGGCGCGGCGAAGGACGTGGCTTCGATCGGCGCTTCGATCGGGCGGGAGTTCTCCTACGAGCTGATCGCTGCAATATCCGCGCTGCCCCCTGTCGATCTGGATGCCGCGCTTCAACGGCTGACGGCCTCCGGCCTCGTCAGCCGTCGCGGCTCGCCGCCGCAGGCGAGCTACACGTTCAAGCACGCGCTGGTCCAGGATGCCGCCTATGTCGCGATGCTGAGGAGCCGCAGGCAGCAATTGCATGCGGATATCGCGGACACACTCGTCGAACGCTTCCCGGCACTGGCCGAAACCCACCCCGAGATCGTTGCCCATCATTTCGCCGAGGCCGCGCGTGCCCGCGAGGCGGCCGACCACTGGATCAAGGCGGGGCGCCTCGCACACGCGCGATGGGCCAACCGCGAAGCGGCCAGTTTCTTCGAACGGGGGCTGCGCTGTCTCGCGACGCTGCCGCAGACCCGGGACACGATGGAGCAGGCGATCGATCTGAGGTTCGACCTGAAGACCTCGCTTTTTCCACTCGGCCAGTTCGCGCGCATCGTCGCCTATCTTCGCGAGGCCGAAGCGCTGGCCAGAGATCTCGACGATCCCGGACGGCTTTGCCTCGCGTCCGTTCACATGTGCCAGACCCTCAGCCTGAGCGGCCGTCCACAGGACGCCGTCAAGTTCGGGCGGGACGCCCATCGTCTCGCAGAGCAGCTCGGCGAGCTTTCGCTCCGCATCTCGGCATCGCTGTTTCTCGGGCTCGCCTGCTTCTCGACGCTGCACTACGGCGAGTCGGAATCCCATTATCTCAACGTGCTGGACCTGCTCGACGGCGACGCACGCCGCCAGCAATTTTCCCTCGCCGGATATCCGGCGGTGACCGCCCACGGTTTTCTCGCCCGCATCTATGCCGACCAGGGCAAGTTCGCGCGCGGGATCGCTCACGGCGAGGAAGGCATACGCCTCGCCGAGGCGGTCGATCACCCCTATAGCCTCGGCATCGTCAGCTGGTGTTTTGCCGATCTGCTGGCGTCCCGGGGAGAGCTGAACCGCGCAGTCGTGGTGCTGGAGCGCGGACTGGCGGTGGCGCGCGAGTGGAACCTGCCGTTCCTCGTCGCAGGCAATTCCGGCAGCCTCGGCCACGCTTATGCCCTGCTGGGGCAAACGGCCGAAGGCCTGCCGCTGATGGAGCAGGCGCTGAGCGTCTTCGAGAAGATGGGGCATCGATTTGCCCAGGCGCTGTTCCTGTCGCCTTTGGGCGAAGCATATTTGTTCGCGGGCCGGCAGGCGGATGCTCTCAGGGCTGCCGGACGGGCGCTGACGCTGGCCCGTGAAAATGGCCAGCGGAGCGGCGAGGCGGCCGCCCTGCGCCTTCTGGGCGAGGCTTCCAGCGGCGACAGCTCCCCGGACCAGGCCGAAGGTCACTACCGAGCCGCGCTCGCGCTGGCCGATGAACTCGACCTCCGCCCGCTCGCTGCGCGCTGCCGTCACGGCCTCGGAAAATTGTATGTGAACGCGGGACGTCCCGACCAGGCTCGCGACGAGCTTGCTGCCGCGGCGACGATGTACCGCGAGATGGAGATGCGGTTCTGGCTGGTGCAGGCCGAAGCGGAATTGACCGGATTGCCGGACTCCCTGTTGCATGGATCCCACAACCCGGCGTGAGCTTCATATTCCCGGGGGAACGAGCGGCCTGCGGCCCATGCAATTCGCCGCGGCTCACCCTATCTGCCAGTCTCCTCCTCCACTCGCCATGAATCGAGCCCCATGACCGACCAGACGCTCGCCGCGCCTATCGACGATCAATCGGACCGTCCGCGCGGCTTTTCGCGCTACCAGGCGCTCCTCATCGCGCTGCTGGCGTTCACGCAGTTCACGATCATTCTCGACTTCATCATCATGTCGCCGCTCGGCGCCATCCTGATGCCGGCGCTCAACATCACCGCCGCCCAGTTCGGCGTCGCGGTGTCGGCCTACGCGTTCAGCGCGGGGCTTTCAGGCATCCTCGCTGCCGGCTTCGCCGACCGCTTCGACCGCAAACGCCTGCTGCTGTTCTTCTATGTCGGCTTCACGCTCGGCACCCTGCTCTGCGCCATGGCGCAAAACTACCACGTGCTGCTGATCGGCCGCATCGTGACCGGATTGTTCGGCGGCGTGATCGGCTCGGTGGTTCTCGCCATCATCACCGATCTGTTCGCGCTGCACTTGCGCGGCCGCGTGATGGGCTTCGTGCAGACCGCGTTCGCGGCGAGCCAGGTGCTCGGCATTCCCGCGGGACTGTTTCTCGCCAATCACTGGAGCTGGCAGATCTGCTTCGTCGCGATCGTCGGCCTGTCGATCGTCACGATCGCCGTCGTCGCCTTCGTGATGGAGCCGGTCGATGCGCATCTGAAGCTGAAGCAGGACCGCAACCCGTTCCGCCATTTGATCGCGACGGTGTTCGAGCCGCGCTACACGCTGGCCTTCGCCGTCACGACGCTGCTCGCGACCGGCGGCTACATGCTGATGCCGTTCTCCAGCGCCTTCACCGTGCACAATCTCGGCATCGACATGCTGCATCTGCCGACGATCTATCTCGTCTCCGGCCTGTTCAGCATCGTCACCGGGCCGCTGGTCGGCCGCGCCAGCGACGCGTTCGGCAAATATCCGACCTTCGTGTTCGGCTGCGCGATGACCGTCGTCATGGTGCTGATCTACACCCATCTCGGCCACGTCTCGCTGGTGACCGCGATCACCGTCAACGTGCTGATGTTCATCGGCATCTTCTCGCGCATGATCCCGTCGCAGGCGCTGATGTCGGCGATCCCCGACGCGAGCCAGCGCGGCTCCTTCAGCGCGGTCAGCGCCTCGCTGCAGCAGCTCTCCGGCGGCCTCGGCTCGGTGCTGGCCGGCGCCATCATCGCGCAGGCACCCGACGGCGCGCTGATCCATTTCGACCGGATCGGCTACGTCGTCGTCATGACGACCCTCATCACGCTGGTGATGATGTATTTCGTGCAGAAGGCGGTCGCGGAGCGGGCGGGGAGAAGCGTGGTGTGAGGGGGAGGCCCATCAAGGGCCAAGGGCACGGCGATATCGGGATCGCCGCCCTGCCATCTCTACCCGATCGAAGATTTAGGTCTGTTTTGGGACCAAATCCCGCAAAATGGTGCCCAGGAAAGGACTCGAACCTTCACGGCCGTTAAGCCACTGGCACCTGAAGCCAGCGCGTCTACCAATTCCACCACCTGGGCATGCCGTTTGGGGCACGGAGGCGGTTACTACGGTTCGGTGACGCCGTTGTCAATTCATGGTTGGGCGGTTTTGGCGATGCGGATTGCGCATCGCAAACCGGCCCGGTAGAAGCCTGATATCACGCACTCTTCCCGCAGGATTGGCTCCCATGGCATCGAATCTGGAAACTCTCGTCACGGTTTTCGGCGGATCGGGGTTTTTGGGCCGGAATGTCGTCCGCGCGCTGTGCCGGCGGGACTACCGGGTCCGTGTTGCAGTGCGGCGGCCGGAACTAGCCGGATACCTGCAGCCGTCGGGCAAGGTCGGCCAGGTCCACGTCGTCCAGGCCAATCTGCGCTACCCGGCCTCGGTCGAGGCGGCGCTGCGTGATTCGGACATCGTGATCAATCTGGTGGGCGTGCTGGCCGAGGGCGGCGCGCAGACCTTCGACGCGGTCCAGGCCAAGGGCGCCGAGACCGTCGCCAAGGCGGCTGCGGCGGCTGGCGCGCGCATGATCCATGTCTCCGCGATCGGCGCCGACGCCGAATCGCCCTCGCGCTACGCCAAGGCCAAGGCGGCGGGCGAAGCGGCGGTGCTGGCCGCGGTGCCGTCGGCGACGATCTTCCGCCCCTCCGTGATGTTCGGCCCCGAGGACCAGTTCACCAACCGCTTCGCGGCGCTGGCGCGGATGTCGCCGGTGCTGCCGCTGATCGGCGGCGAGACCAAGATGCAGCCGGTCTATGTCGGCGACGTCGCCACCGCGATCGCCGATGCCGTCGACGGCAAGGCCAAGGCGGGCGCGACCTACGAGCTCGGCGGGCCGGAAGTGCTGACCATGCGCGAGATCATCGAGGCGATCCTCGCAATCACCGACCGCCAGCGCATGCTGGCGCCGCTGCCGTTCGGCCTCGCCCGCTTCCAGGCCAACTTCCTGCAATTCGCGCCCGGCGCGTTCAAGCTGACGCCGGACCAGGTCACGCTGCTCGCGCGCGACAACATCGTGTCGGATGCGGCAAAGGCCGCGGGCCTGACGCTGGACGGCCTCGGCATCACCGCCGATTCGCTGGAAGCGATCGCCCCGCAATATCTCTGGCGTTTCCGCCCTCAGGGCCAGTTCCAGCGCAAGAGCGCGTGAGGGTTTCTTTCTTCACCTCTCCCCGCTTGCGGGGAGAGGTCGGATCGCTCTTGCGATCCGGGTGAGGGGGTACAGCTCCAACGACGACCGCACGTGCGGAGAGAGGCCCCTCACCCCAACCCTCTCCCCGTAAGAACGGGGCGAGGGAGCACACCGCCGTTGCGGCCACAGCATCATTCCCGCAAATCTCAAAACTTCAGCTTCTTGAACACCGCTTCCGGCAGCGTCTTGATGATCAGCATCACGAGACGCCATTTGCCGCTGACATAGACGACGTCGGTCTTGTTCTCGACAGCGGCAAGGATCGCATCGCCCACGACCGGCGCCTCGACGGTGAGCGGGCCGATCAGCTTCATGCCCTCCGTCATCTTCGTGCGCACGAAGCCGGGCTTCACGGTGACGACGTGGACGCCGCCGCGGCTGGCGCGGGCTCGCAAGCCCGAGAGGAAAGCGGAGAAGCCGGCCTTGGCCGAGCCGTAGACATAGTTCGAGGCGCGGCCGCGATCGCCGGCGACGGACGACACGCCGACCAGCGTGCCGCTGCCGCGGCCCAGAAACCTCTCAGCGAACAGGCCGAGGATCAGTGACGGTCCTTCGTAATTGGAGCGCATGATCGTGGTGGCGTGCGCGAGATCGCTCTGCGCGCTCTCCTGCGCGCCGAGCAGGCCGACGATCGAGATGACGACGTCGGGCAAGGCCGGAAGGCCCTCGACGAAGCCGTCGAACGACGCCGTGTCGAGCACATCGAATGTGAACGTGCGCGCCTCGACATTGTAGCGCGCGCGCAGATCGGCGGCGTCGGGCTCGAGCGCGGCGACGTCGCGGCCTGCGAGGCCTACATCGTAGCCCGCCTTGGCAAAGGCGCGCGCGGCGGCGCGGCCGATATCGGAGGAACCGCCGAGCACCAGAACAGTCTTGCGTGACGTCACGGCCTAGACCTCATCGAACAGGCGTTGGGAAAGTTTCGAGCGGATGACCCCATCGGGATCGAGCGCTTTGCGGATCGCGTTGAAGCGCGACAGAGCGGGATAGCCGGCCTCGAACGTCGCGCGCGACTGCCGCGCGTCCTTGGCGAGGTAAAGCCGTCCACCTGCGGCCACGACCAGGCGGTCGATCTCGTCGAGGAAGCTCAGGATGTCGCCCTTGACCGGGAAATCCAGCGCGAGCGTGTAGCCGGGCAGCGGAAACGACAAGATGCCGTCGCCCTGGCCGAGCTTCTTGAGCACTGCGAGGAAAGAAGCATCGCCGCGCCGGGCGACGCGATCGAGGATCTCGCCGAGCACGCCGCGCGCGCCGTCTTGGGGAATCACGCATTGGTGCTGCAGGAAGCCGCGCCTGCCATAGATGCGGTTCCAGGCGGCAATCGCGTCGAGCGGGAAGAAATAGGGATAGAGCGAGACCACATGGCTGGTGCCGGCGCGCCGCGCGCCCATGCGGTAGTAGAGCTCGTTGAAGGCGCGGATGCTGGTGCGGTTCAGCGTCATCGACGGCAGATCGATCGGCACTGAGAGGCCCGGCTTCTTGCCAAGGGGAAACGCATCGGCGCCGGCGGCAAGCTCGCCCTTCCCCGCGTGCTCGCCGAGATAGATCAGCGAGCGGCCGAGATTTTGCCCGCGCGCGGCGCAATCGATCCACGCCACCGAATAGGTCGCGGCATCGCCGACATCGAGCGCACGCATCGCCGCGTCGAGATCGGATGCGGAGATTACCCGCTCGCGGATCCACCCGGTCTCGACCGGCCGCAGCCGCATCGTCGCTTCCAGGATCACACCGGTGAGGCCCATGCCGCCGACGGTGGCGAAGAAGGCATCGGAATTCTGTTCGCGCGAGATCTCGATGGTGTCGCCCTGCCCGGTACGCAGCAGGATGCTCTCGACATGGCGGCCGAAGCCGCCCTCGCAATGATGGTTCTTGCCGTGGACATCGGCGGCGATGGCGCCGCCGACCGACACGAAACGCGTGCCGGGCACGACGAAGGGCAGGAAGCCGCGCGGGCCGAAGGTGTCGATCAGGTCAGCCAACAGCACGCCGGCTTCGAGACGGATGCGGCCGGTTGCGGGATCGAACGACCTGACGCGGTCGAACCCGGTCATTCCGATCGTCCTGACCGCGCCGATCGCGGCATCGCCATAGGCGCGGCCGTTGCCGCGCGCCACGGAGCCGGCCACCACGGCCTCGCCCACCGCCTCGAACGAGCGCGGGCGCAGCACATCGCTATCGACGACCGGGAAACGCCCCCAGCCGCTGACGAGGGTCATGGTTCAGCTCCTGCGCCGGGCGCGCGCCGCCCTGGCTCGGAACTGCCTACCGGTCAAAAGCTGATATTGCGTTGAGGCTGTCGGCTAGTTTCGGAGAAGTTAACGGACGGGCACGGGCCGCGTAGCCCGGAACTTACCGTCCCAGCGCCAGCGCGATCAGGCCGAGCGTGCCGACGATGACGCGCCACCAGGCGAACACCGCAAACCCGTGGCGGGTGACGTAACCCAGGAACGTCTTGACCACGATGATCGCGGTGATGAACGACACCACGAATCCGATCGCGATGATGCCCATGTGGTCCATCGTCATCTCGGAGCGGTTCTTGTAGAAATCGTAGGCGAACGCGCCGATCATGGTGGGAATGGCAAGGAAGAACGAGAACTCCGCCGCCGCGCGCTTGTCGGCGCCGAGCAGCATCGCCGCGACGATGCTGGCGCCGGAACGCGACACGCCCGGGATCATGGCCACGCACTGCGCGATGCCGATATAGAGATACATCAGGAGCGGAAACTTGGTGGCGTCGTGCTCGCGCGGCTTGAGGTCGAGCTTGTCGATCCAGAGCAGGATGGCGCCGCCGACGATCAGCGTGAAGCAGACGACCCAGGGATTGAACAGGACGCTCTTGATGTACTTGCCGGCGACGAGGCCGACGACGACAGCGGGCAGGAACGCGACCAGCACGCCGATCACGAAGCGCCGCGAATAGGTGTCGCCCGTGAAGAAGCCGATCACGACGTCCCACAGCTTCCTGAAATAGAGGCCGACGATCGCGAGGATCGCACCGAGCTGGATCAGAACGGTAAACGAATCCCAGAACGCGCCCTCGCCGAGATGGAAGAAGCGCTCGGCCAGAAGCAGGTGGCCGGTCGAGGACACGGGAAGGAACTCGGTCACACCCTCGATGATGCCGAGGATCACTGCCCGTATTGCATCTGACATATTTACGGTCCATTTCCGCTGGAAAAGCGGGGCTCTTCTCGCCTATTCCCCCTGCTCTCGCAATCGCAAAATGCGCCATCACGCTCTTGCTTCGCGGTTTTGAAGGACTAGTGTGGCGCCGCACAAACATTGATGGATTCTTAAGCACCATCAAATAGTCAAAGGCTTCATGTTTACGCTGTTTCATCATCCGTTCTGCCCGCATTCGCGCTTCATCCGACTGATCGCGGGCGAATACGGGCTCGACCTCAAGCTGGTCGAAGAGCGCAGCTGGGAACGGCGCGAGGCATTTCTGCTGCTCAATGCGGCGGGAACGACGCCTGTCCTGGTGGATGACGAGCAGCCGCCGATCCCGGGCGCGGCCATCATCGCCGAATATGTCGACGAGGCCTATGGCACCGACATGGGACCCAAGCGTCTGATGCCGGACACAATCGGCGAGCGCGTCGAGGTGCGCCGGCTGATGGCCTGGTTCAACGAGAAGTTCTTCGAGGAGGTCTCGCACCCGCTGGTGACCGAGCGCATCTACAAGCGCTTCATGAGCGAGGAGAACGGCGGCGGCCCGCCCTCGGCCGACGTGATGCGCGCGGCCAAGGCCAACGTGCGCTATCATCTGGCCTATATCGGCTGGCTGGCGCAGACGCGCAATTTCCTCGCCGGCGACCGGCTCACTTACGCGGATCTCGCCGCCGCGGCGCATCTCTCGGCGATCGACTATCTGGGCGACGTGCCATGGAGCGAGGACGACGCGGCAAAGGCGTGGTACGCGCGGGTGAAATCCCGCCCGTCGTTCCGTCCGCTGCTGAGCGAATGGCTGGCCGGCGTGCCGGCGTCGCGGACCTACGTGGACCTGGATTTTTAGTGAAGATCGTCATGCCCGGGCTTGTCCCGGGCATCCACGTACGTTCTGTCTCCGTGAATGCTAAGCAAGAACGTGGATGGCCGGGACAAGCCCGGCCATGACGAGCGTGGATGCATTGGTGATCAGATCCAGCACCGACACCGTTGAGCTTCGTGCGGCGCTCGAACGCGAGGCGCGCGCGCTTGGCTTCGACTGCATCGGCATCACGGCGCCCGGCACGATCGAGAAGGCCGGAGCGCATTTTCTGGAATTCATCGCCTCGGGCGGACATGGCGACATGGACTGGCTCGCCGCGCAGCCGGAGCGCCGGGTCGATCCGCGCGGGCTGTGGCGGGACGTACGCAGCGTGATCATGCTCGGCGTCAATTACGGTCCCGACTCCGATCCGCTGGCGATCCTGCAAGAGCGCACGCGCGCGGCGATCTCGGTCTATGCGCGGGGCGACGACTATCACGACCTGATCAAGAAGCGGCTGAAGGCGCTGGCGCGCTGGCTGGTTGCGGCCGCGCCGAGCGAAGTAAAAGTGTTCGTCGACACCGCGGCGGTGATGGAGAAGCCGCTGGCGCAGACTGCGCATCTCGGCTGGCAGGGCAAGCACACCAATCTCGTCTCGCGCGAGTTCGGCTCCTGGCTGTTTCTCGGCGCGATCTACACCACGCTGGAGCTGCCGCGCGACGACGCCGAGATCGATCATTGCGGCTCGTGCCGGGCCTGCCTCGACATCTGCCCGACCTCGGCGTTCCCCGCGCCCTACAAGCTCGATGCGCGGCGCTGCATCTCGTATCTCACCATCGAGAACAAGGGACCGATCCCGCACGAATTCCGCAAGGCCATCGGCAACCGCATCTATGGCTGCGACGATTGCCTCGCGGCATGCCCGTGGAACAAGTTCGCGCAGGAGGGGCGCGAGGCAAAACTCGCCGCGCGCGACGAGCTGCGTGCGCCGGGTCTTGCGGAACTCGCACGACTTGATGACGCCGCGTTCCGCGCGCTGTTCACGAAGTCGCCGGTGAAGCGCATCGGCCGCGACCGGTTCTTGCGGAACGTGCTGATCGCGATCGGCAACTCGGGCGAGGCGGCGCTGGCGGAGGAGGCGCGGCAATTGCTTGAGGACGCAAGCCCGCTGGTGCGCGGAGCTGCGGTGTGGGCGCTGGGGCAGTTGGTGACGCGGGAGGAGTTTGCGGCGCTTCGCGCAAACGCCATTGCCGGCGAGCACGATGAGAGCGTGCGCGAGGAGTGGCAGACCGCCGCCTAACCTCGGTGTCATTCCCCGCCTTGTGCGCGCTGCGCACTGGGGCGGGGAATCCAGTACGCCGCGGCTTCTCGATTCCATCACGGCCGTCTCTGGAATACTGGATCGCCCGGTCAGGCTGGGCGATGACAGCGGTTGTCGTGGCGACAACGCTCGACCTCAGACCCTCATCCTGAGGAGCCGCGCAGCGGCGTCTCGAAGGATGCAGGCCGAGATGCAGGAGCGGGGCCTTCATGGTTCGAGACGACGCTTCGCGCCTCCTCACCATGAGGGTTGGGGATCTTGATTTCCCCATCCATTCCCGCAAAGTCGCGCGCATGACAACAAACATGCCCTTCTTCACCCGCGACGGCGCTACGTTCCATCCGACGGAAGTCGCGAACGGTCCATGGGACCCGAAATCGCTGCACGGGCGCGTCATCGTCGGCCTGCTCGGCTTTGCGATCGAGGAGCGCCATTCCGGTCCCGAATTCGTGCCGGCGCGGCTCACCGTCGACATGTTCCGCCTGCCGACCATCGACAAGCCGATCGAGGTGACCACGCGCCTGGTGCGCGACGGCTTGCGCATCCGCGTGGTGGAGGCGGAATTCTTTTCCGGCGGCATCAGCATGGCGCGCGCTTCGTGCCAGCTGCTGCGCAAGACGCAGAATCCCGACGGCAATGTCTGGTCGCCGCCGAACTGGGACGTGCCGAAGCCGGCAGACATTCCCAAGCCCACCGATCCCAGGCTCGGCATGAACGGCAAATGGACGACGCGCCCGATCGTCGGCCACATGGGCGCGCTCGGCCCACGCCGGCTATGGATGAGCGAGGTGCGCGAACTGGTTGCCGGCGTGCCGATGACGCCGTTCGTCCATGTCGCCACCGGCGCAGATTTCGCGAGCCCCTTTGCCAATGCCGGCGACAAGGGGCTCGGCTACATCAACAGCGACGTGACGATCTATCTGCACCGCCTGCCGGTGACGAACTGGATCGGCTTCGACGTGGTGAACCACCAGGCCACCGAGGGCGTCGCGATCGGCGAATGCTGGCTCTACGACGAACAGGGCCCGATCGGCACCGCTACCGTCGCGGCGCTGGCGCAGCGCAAGCCGATGACGAAGGTGCCGCCGCCGTGATCGTCGTTCCGGGGCAGCCCGCAGGGCTGAACCCGGAATCTCGCGCAGTATTCTCTGGATTCTCTGGATTCTCAGGTGCGCAGGAGCGCACCGTAGTTCGCGCTTCGCGCGCCCCGGAATGACGGCTCACGCCAGATGCCGCTTCATCTCGCCCCGCGCCTTTAGCTCGGCGCCCTGCTTGGCGACGATCTTCGTGATCCGCTCCGGTGCGAACTTCAGATCGACGAACGCCGGCGCGGTGTTGGCAACCTCGTGATAGCAGGCGATCTTGCCGTCGTGCAGCGTCATGATCGCGACGCCCTCGAACATCGCCCGCGCGCCGTTCGCTTCCGGCAGGGTTGATCTGTAGCTGAAGGTGTAGCGCGCATAGAGCGTGGTGCCGTCGGACACGGGATCATGCATGTCCCAGCGGAAATCGGTCGCCGTGCGATAGAACCAGTCGTCGATCATCGCCGCGATCTTCTCGCGGCCCGCGAAGGCACCGTAGAAGACGTCGTGGTAGACCCCGTCCTCGGTGAAGAGGTCGGCGAACGCGCGGCCGTTGCGCTGCTCGACGGCATCGCAGAAGGCGCGCAGCATGGCTGTGGTGGTCATCGGCGTGTCTCCCGTATTCCTCTTTCCCTCCCCCCTTGTGGGAGAGGGTGGCTCAATCGCGCTTTGCGCGATTGAGACGGGTGAGGGGTCTGTCTCCGCGAATCCAACTTTCACTGGAATGCGTGGAAAGAACCCCTCATCCGCCTTGCCTTCGGCAAGGCACCTTCTCCCACAGGGGGAGAAGGAAACAAGATCACCCGATCTCGGCCACCGCGGCAAGAATGCGCGCGATGTCCTGCGGGCGGGAGAGGCGGTGGTCGCCGTCCTGGATCAGGGTCAGCACGACGTCGTCGGCCGGGAGGCGATGCGTCAGAGCGAACGCATGCTGCCAGGGCACATCAGGGTCCTGCGCGCCCTGCAGGATGCGGACGGGGCAGCCAAGATCGATGGCGCTGCCGAGCACGAGATGATTGCGGCCCTCCTCGATCAGATTCCGCGTGATCGGATAGGGCGTGCCGTCGCCGTATTCCGACGGCCGCAGCCAGAAGCCCCTGGTTTCGATCTCCTTCTTCACCTCGGCCGGGAACGTCTTCCACATCAGCTCTTCGGTGAAGTCGGGCGCCGGCGCGATCAGCACGAGGCCTGCGAGCGAGCCCTTGCCTTGCTGTTTCTCTTGCCGCTTCCTGATCTCGCGCGCGAGCAGGAGCGCCATCCAGCCGCCCATGGAGGAGCCGATCAGGATTTGCGGGCCTTCGCAGAACCGCTCGAACACCGCGACGCTGTCCTCGAGCCAGCTGCCGATGGTTCCATCGGCGAAATTGCCGCTGGATTCGCCATGGCCGGAATAGTCGAAACGGACCACGGCGCGGCCGTGGTCGCGGCCCCAGGCGTCGAGCGCCACGGCCTTGCCGCCCTGCATGTCCGACTTGAACCCGCCGAGCCAGACCAGGCCGGGGCCTTTTCCGGCGCGGCGGCGCACCGCGATCCTGCGTGCGGACGCGCCCTCGCCCAATTCGATGAAGTCGGGCGCGGGATCAGGAATTGTGTCGGTCATGGAACGTTTACTCTGGCTGTGCGGTTTGAGCTGTCCGGGCTTGTTTTCGAATGCACGGCGGGCATCGGCATTGCCCTTTGGGACGCTTGCGGAACAGAAACAACGTGTCTATGTCGGTCGGCGTGCCCAGGCGTGACCAAAATGCCTCGCATTTGAGGGTTTTTCGACTGCGGTACGAGCGAGTTGCTTGCCGCCAAACGCATCTTCCTTCAAAATAGGCCCTTCTTTCACAACTTTGGAGAACCACCCATTCGCCGTCCCAATAAAGCCCCGCCCGTTGCCAGCAAAGACGGGCCGCGCATCAATGATGATATTCGCAATGCGCAGATCCAACTGATCGATCAGACCGGTGACAACAAAGGCACGGTCGAGACCGTCGTGGCCATCCGCATGGCCCAGGAAGCTGGCATGGATCTGGTCGAGATTTCGCCGAATACCAGCCCTCCCGTCTGCAAGATCATGGATTACGGGAAGTACAAGTATTCCGCCCAGAAAAAAGCCGCCGAAGCCCGCAAGCGCCAGAAGATCGTCGAGATCAAGGAGATCAAGCTCCGCCCGATGATCGACGACCACGATTACGACGTGAAGATGCGCGCGATGCAGCGGTTCTTCGAAGAGGGCGACAAGGTCAAGATCACGCTGCGCTATCGCGGCCGCGAAATGGCGCACCAGGAGATCGGGACCAAGCTGCTGGACAAGATCAAGACCGACGTCGCCGAGCTCGCCAAGGTCGAGCAGGACGCGCGGTTCGAAGGCCGCCAGGTCGTCATGGTGCTGGCGCCGCGCTGACAGCAGTCGTCAGGACTTCAAGCGTTCAACGGCCCGTCCGGATCTCCGGCGGGCCGTTTGTGTGTCAGGTCCTGATCGCCTGCCAGGTTCCGCTGCACTGGTCTCCCATGATGATGCCCTTCCACGAGCCGGCGCCGTTCACGCCGGCGAGCCGGCCGCCGCCAGCCGCATGGGAGGCGCCGACCGAGACCTGGACCGCCACGGCGCCGCCGCGGTTGATCCGGCCCGAGACCCGGCCGCCGCCGGCGGACGAGACCCGGCTGCCGGCAACGGTGAAGGGAACGCTGTAGCCGGAGCTGCAATTGCCCCGGGTGGTGGCGAAGGTGACGTTCCAGACGCCGTCATAGCCGCCGACGCGGGCATCGGCAGTCGAGGGCAGCCCGGCCGTGACGAGCACGGCGAGCAGCGCCAGATGGCGCGGGCGGACGACATCGGTCAGCGAGGAAAGAATTTGCGGGAAATGGGCCATTTTGGTCCTGCTTCTGGCGACAAGGCTTGGACATGAGGGGTGGCAACCTCCAATAGTCGGCGGGCAGGTTTCGGCGGTTCATCGTTGCCAATCGGCCTGTCCTCTGTCATAAGCCCAGCCTTCATCGCCCGGCTGATTAAGGGCTGCCGTGGCGGTGTTTCGTGCGGGTTTCGCGCTTGTTCGCAAAAACCTGAGCACAATCAACGCTCTAACGAGCATTTTTGACGGCCAGCCGCCTTCGCGGGCGGATTTCTTTGGCCATTAGGAGAGCCAAATGCCCAAGCTGAAGACCAAATCGGGCGCCAAAAAGCGCTTCAAGGTGACTGCCACCGGCAAAGTGATGCACGCCCAGCGCGGCAAGCGTCACGGCATGATCAAGCGGACGAAGAAGCAGATCCGTCAGCTCCGCGGCACCCGCGTGCTGTTCAAGACCGACGGCGACAACGTCAAGAAGTACTTCTTGCCGAACGCCTGATCGCGTCCACGATCATTGCATCCGTGCCGCGCATCCCGCGGCAATCCGATAACCAAAGTCATCTCTGAAGGATTTCGTCATGTCTCGCGTCAAACGCGGTGTGACCGCCCACGCCAAGCACAAGAAAGTCTACAAGGCCGCCAAGGGCTTCTACGGCCGCCGCAAGAACACCATCCGCGCCGCCAAGCCGGCCGTGGAGAAGGCCCAGCAGTACGCCTTCCGCGACCGCAAGCGTAAGAAGCGTACCTTCCGCGCGCTCTGGATCCAGCGCATCAACGCTGCCGTCCGTCCGTTCGGCATGACCTACAGCCGATTTATCGACGGCATGGCCAAGTCGGGCATCACCGTGGACCGCAAGGTGCTGTCGGATCTCGCGATCAACGAGCCCGCGGCGTTCCAGGCGATCGCCGAGAAGGCCAAGGCCGCTCTCGCGGCGTAAGGCTCGCGCTAGCGGGCCTTCTGGCCCGCAGCCTTCAGCGCACGTTGCGAATAGCGCTGGGCGACCTCCGCCCGGCAGAAAGCCGCGAACGAGAGATACATGGTGCCGGACTTGTTCCGGTACTTCTGGTCGCAAACGTGCATCTCGCGTTTGTACGCCTGCTGCTGCGCCGTGTTGAGACCGGGCATGAAGTCCGCCTCGCACTTCTTCTCGACGGCGGCGCCGAGCTGGACATCCCCGCTCGCGGTCAATTGGCAATCCCCGAACAGCTTCATCGCGCTTTCGCAGCTCTTCTGGGCGCCGATGGCCTCGACGACCTCGTCCAGCGTCATGGACTTGTCCATGCAGACCATGGCGCGCGCAGGGGTGCCGGCGACCGAGAGAACGACGGCCAGAACGGCCAGACTGCATTTCGAAAGCATCACCAAAAGTCTCCTCGTACCCCCGTTGGTCCCTCGCCCCCGCGCAAGGTTCAACCCAGCCGTTCCCAGCCCGAAATGACCGGCTTTTTGCTTGACGTTACGGCCTTCGGGCGGCGACAACCCAGCCGAATTTTGGCAGCAAGGATTTGACTGTGTCCGACCTCGCAACGCTCGAAACATCCATCCTCGACCAGATCGCCGCCGCCGGCGATGAAGCCGCTCTCGAGGCGGTGCGCGTCGCAGCCCTCGGCAAGAAGGGCTCGATCTCGGCGCTGCTTGCCACGCTCGGCAAGATGTCGCCCGACGAGCGCAAGACGCAAGGCGCCGCGATCAACCAGGCCAAGGACAAGGTCACCGCGGCGCTCACCGCCCGGCGCGACGTGCTGAAATCGGCGGCGCTCGATGCGCGGCTCGCATCCGAAACCATCGACGTCACCCTGCCGCTGCGCGATGCGCCGGCGGAGGCCGGCCGCATCCATCCGCTGAGCCAGGTCTGGGACGAGCTGACCACGATCTTCGCCGACATGGGCTTCTCGGTCGCGGAAGGTCCCGACATCGAGACCGACGACTACAACTTCACCAAGCTGAACTTCCCGGAAGGCCATCCGGCGCGCGAGATGCACGACACCTTCTTCTTCCATCCGAAGGAGGACGGCTCGCGCATGCTGCTGCGGACCCACACCTCGCCGGTGCAGGTGCGCACGATGCTGACCCAGAAGCCGCCGATCCGCGTGATCTGCCCGGGCCGCACCTACCGCATCGATTCGGACGCGACCCACACGCCGCAATTCCACCAGGTCGAAGGCCTCGTCATCGACAAGCATTCGCATCTCGGCCACCTCAAATGGATCCTGCACGAGTTCTGCAAGGCGTTCTTCGAGGTCGACCACATCAACATGCGTTTCCGCCCGTCGTTCTTCCCGTTCACCGAGCCGTCGCTGGAAGTCGACATCCAGTGCCGCCGCGACAAGGGCGAGATCCGCTTCGGCGAGGGCGAGGACTGGCTGGAGATTCTCGGCTGCGGCATGGTGCATCCGAACGTGCTGCGCGCCTGCGGCATCGATCCCGACGAGTACCAGGGTTTTGCCTGGGGCATGGGCATCGACCGCATCGCCATGCTGAAATACGGCATCGCCGATCTGCGCCAGCTGTTCGACAGCGACGTCCGCTGGCTGAGCCATTACGGCTTCAAGCCGCTCGAAGTGCCAACGCTTGCCGGAGGGCTGAGCTCGTGAAATTCACCCTCTCCTGGCTGAAGGATCATCTCGAGACCGACGAGCCCCTGGACAAGCTCGCCGACAAGCTCACCATGATCGGGCTCGAGGTCGAGAACATCGAGGACAAGGCGAAGGCGCTGAAGCCTTTCACCATCGCGAAGGTGATCTCGGCCGAGCAGCATCCGAATGCGGATCGGCTGCGCGTGTGCATGGTCGACACCGGTGACGGTGGCGCGCCGGTGCAGGTCGTGTGCGGCGCGCCGAATGCGCGCAGCGGTCTCGTCAGCGTGTTCTCGCCGCCCGGCACCTACATTCCCGGCAAGGACATCACGCTCGGCGTCGGCACCATCCGCGGCGTCGAGAGCCGCGGCATGCTGTGCTCGGCGGCGGAGCTGCAGATCTCCAACGACCATGACGGCATCATGGAATTGCCGGCGGACGCGCCGATCGGTGCCGGTTACGCCGAATGGGCCGCGCTCGGCGATCCCGTGATCGAGATCAACCTCACGCCGAACCGGCAGGACTGCACCGGCGTGCACGGCATCGCGCGCGACCTTGCCGCCGCCGACATGGGCAAGTTCAGGGATCCCTCGATCAAACCGATCAAGGGCGAGTTCCCCTGCCCCGTGAAGGTCACGGTGGAGGACGCCACGCTCTGCCCGGGCTTTGCGCTCCGCCTCGTGCGCGGCGTCAAGAACGGGCCGTCACCGGAATGGCTGCAGAAGCGGCTGACCGCGATCGGCCTGCGCCCGATCAACGCGCTGGTCGACATCACCAACTTCATGACCTACGACCGCGCGCGCCCGCTGCACGTGTTCGACGCCAAGAAGGTGAAGGGCAATCTCGTCGTGCGCCGCGCGCGCGACGGTGAGACGCTGCTGGCACTCGACGGCCGTACCTACAATCTCGATCCCGCGATCTGCGTGATCGCGGACGAGCACGGCGTCGAATCGCTCGCCGGCATCATGGGCGGCGAGGCTTCGGGCTGCGACGAGAACACCACTGACGTGCTGATCGAGTCCGCGCTGTGGAACGAGATCAACATCGCCCAGACGGGCCGCAAGCTCGGCATCAACTCCGATGCGCGCTACCGCTTCGAGCGCGGCGTCGATCCGGCCTTCATGGTGCCCGGCCTCGAGCTCGCGACCAAGCTGGTGATGGAGATGTGCGGCGGCGCGCCGTCCGAGAACGTCGTGGTCGGCAAGGCCTTCGGCGACGACCGCGTGATCGATTTCCCCGTGACGGAAGTGAAGCGTCTCTCCGGCATCGAGGTGCCGCAGGTGGAGATGAAGCGCATCCTGACCCATCTCGGCTTCATGATGGCGGGCCCCGGCCCGGTGGTGAAGGTCGCAGTGCCGTCCTGGCGCTCCGACGTGCACGGCAAGGCCGACATCGTCGAGGAGATCGTCCGCATCTTCGGCGTCGACAAGGTACCGATGACGCCGTTCGAGCGCGGCGAGGACGCGCGCAAGCCGGTACTGACCCCGCTGCAGCTCCGCACCCGCCGCGCGCGGCGCGCGCTCGCGAGCCGCGGCATCATCGAGGCGGTGACCTGGTCGTTCATCACCAAGAGTGCGGCCGAGTTGTTCGGCGGTGGCCAGCGCGAGCTCGAAGTGGCGAACCCGATCGCGTCGGATCTCTCCGACATGCGCCCGACGCTGCTCGCGGGCCTGATCGCGGCGGCACAGGCCAACGCCAATCGCGGCGTCAGCGACGTCGCGCTGTTCGAGGTCGGTCAGGTGTTCAAGGGCGATCGTCCGCAGGACCAGTTCATGGCGGCGAGCGGCGTGCGCCGCGGCTTTGCGTCGTCCGAAGGTCTCGGCCGGCACTGGACGGGCTCGGCGCAGGCAACCGTGTTCGATGCCAAGGCCGATGCGCTGGCGGTGCTGGCAGCGGCCGGCGCCCCGATGCAGGCGCTGCAGATCGTGTCCGGCGGACCGGCGTGGCTGCATCCGGGCCGCTCCGGCACGATCCAGATCGGCCCGCAGAACGTGCTCGGCTATTTCGGCGAGGTGCACCCGCGCGCGCTCGAGGCGCTCGGCGCCGACGGTCCGTTGATGGTGTTCGAGGTGATCCTCGACCGCATCCCGGAGGCGAAGAAGAAGCCGACACGCGCCAAGCCGCTGATCGAGCTGTCGGCGTTCCAGCCCGTGTCGCGCGACTTCGCCTTCATCGTCGATCGCGGCGTGAAAGCCGCCGACATCGTCCGCGCCGCGCAGGGCGTTGATAAGAAGCTGATCGCCGGCGTCAACGTGTTCGACGTCTACGAGGGCAAGGGCATCGACGACGGCAAGAAGTCGATTGCCGTGGCTGTGACGCTGCAGCCGCGCGAGAAGACGCTGACCGATCAGGAGATCGATGCCGTTGCCGCGAAGATCGTGGCGGAGGTCACCAAGAAGACCGGCGGCACGCTGAGAGCATGATGCCGAAAAGTGTGAAGCGGTTTTCGGACAACATCATGCTCCAGAATCATAGAGCATGATGCTCTGGAATAGCAGGGCATGAGTATCGCCGACTTCCTGCCGAAGGACGTCAGCCTCACAATTGCGATGGCGCTCTGCGCCGTCGCTTTCATTTCCGGCACCGCGCGCGGCTTCTCCGGCTTCGGCTCGGCGCTGATCTTCATGCCGCTGGCGAGCAGCATCGCCGCACCCAGGCTCGTTGCAGCGCTGCTGCTCGTGATCGACTTCGTTGCCGCCGCGCCGCTGCTGCCGGACGCGTGGCGCAAGGCGGACCGCAAGGCTACCGCCGTGATCGTGCTCGGCGCGCTGATCGGCGTGCCGGTCGGCACCTACTTCCTGAGCGTGCTCGACCCCGTCACCACGCGCTGGATCATCTCCTGCTTCGTCGCGGCGCTGTTGCTCCTGCTGCTGTCGGGCTGGCGCTATCGCGGCAAGGACCACGCCTGGCTCTCGGTCGGCATCGGTAGCCTCTCCGGCTTCTGCAGCGGCCTCGCGCAGACCGGCGGCCCGCCGATCGTCGGCTACTGGCTCGGCCGTCCCATCGCCCCGATCGTCGCGCGCGCCAACATCGTGCTGTTCTTCGGCGCCTCGGATTTCTTCTCGATGGTCAGCTACGCGACCACGGGCCTGATCAGTCGCGAATCGCTGCTGCTGTCGCTGATCGTCGGTCCGGTCTACGCCCTCGGCGTCGCCTTCGGCGCATCCCTGTTCGGCCGCGCCAGCGAAAAGGTGTTTCGCGGGATTTGCTATGCGCTGATTGCGATGGCGGTGGTCTTCGGGCTGCCGGCGCTGGACGGGGTGTTGCGTTAGCAATCAGTGTCGTCCCGGCGAAGGCCGGGACCCATACCGCGTGATCTATCGGTTGTAGCCAGCAGACGTACCGAACTACGAATCTTCGCCAAACCACTCCCTGTGGTTATGGGTCCCGGCCTTCGCCGGGACGACGGCGGAGTTTGAGGCGGGCCCCTCGCCCTATTGCGGCCTCGCCCGCCGCTTCTTCGTCGACTGCGTCGGCACATCGGCCGGCTCGTCCCTGATCGCGCCGATCTTGCGGAGCGCAGCGTCCGCGGCGCGCTCGCCGCTTTCCCAGGCGCCGTCGATGGTGCCCCACAGCGTCTCGTGGGTGGCTTCGCCGGCGAGGAAGACATTGCCGATCGGCTCGGTCAGGATCTTTCGCGAGAGCTGGCCGCCGGGCGCGGACGCCGACATCGCGCCCATCACGTAAGGCGAGGCGTTCCATCGCGTCGCGCTGGTCTTCTGCACGGCGGCGGCGGCTTCGCTGCCGAACAGTTTCGTGATCCATTCCCTGGCGAAGGCGACCATCGCCTTCTCGCCCTGCTCGGAGAGATCGCGGCCGAACGAGCCGCCGACGTCGATCGCGCACAGCGAGGAGCCGCCGATATTGGCGTACATCAGCGCCGTGCGGGTCGAGTTGCTCTGCTCGATCAGGATGTCGTCGCGCGACAGGCCGAGCGGATTGCCCGGGAGCTGCAGCACGATGTGGTCGTAGCTGCCGAGGGTGAGCTTCGAGGCCGCGTCCAGCGTTCGCTTGGGGATGTCGGGCGCGAACTTGATCGCGCCTGACGTCAGCACGTTGGTGGAGACGGTGATGATGGCCGCGCGCGCAGCGATCTTGCCGCTTTGCGTCTCGACGCTGACGTCGCGATTGCTCCAGACGATCCGGCTCGCCGGCGTCGACAGGGCGACCGGCGCCTGCTCGCCGAGCTTGGCGATCAGCGTGCCCAGGCCCTGGCGGCAGGCGATCGCGGCGTTGCGGTCCTGCGCCCGCGACTTGTCGATCGCCGAGAGCTCCTTGAGGTCCTTGCCGGCAAAGCTCGCGCCCAGCATGAACTCGGTGGCGCCCGCCCAGTCGCCGAGATCCTTCGGCAGCACGGAGGCGCAGGAGGTGTCGAGCTTGCCGCGCGCGGCCTCGTCGATGGCGCGGTTGGCGCGGACCAGCGCCGCCAGGAATTCCTCGGTCTCGCCGGCGCGTGCGTTGCGGCGGCCGATGCGCATCTTCTGGCCGGAGGGCGCCTGCACCACGTCGAGCCCGGCGCTGCGCGCCAGGCGGATCATCGGATTGGTTTCGGGATTGTGCATCCAGCGCGCGCCGCGGTCGAAGGGCACGTCGAAGGTCGTGGTATCCGTGATGCATCGGCCGCCGACCTGCGACGCCGCCTCCACCACCACGACCTTGCGATTGGCGGCCATGACGCGCCGCGCCGCAGCGATCCCGGCGGCACCCGCGCCGATCACGACGATATCGGCGTCGCGCGGCAGGGGCGCGGCGTTTGCGCGCAGCACCGGCAGCGCGGCAAGGCCCGCCGAGGTGATAAGGAAACCACGGCGCGTGATTGTCATGTCATGGTTTCCGGGGACTTGCGGCAAACGGGAACAGCCCGCGAACCTTGCCGCATCTGATGCTGCACGGCAACCATCATGGTGAATCAATCGTGCTTGACCTCACAGAGAGATGAACCGAATTGCAAGACGTTTCGACCATGATAGAGAAGGGAAAAAAGACAGCCGGAAAAGGCTGTGGGGGAGTTCGACATGGGGACGGTCCTAGATTCAGTCGGCAAAGTGATTGCCGCGTACCTCTCGAAGGAGGTGCCGGGCTATGAGCCGTTCACGCCCAGCGACCCCGAGCATCTGCGCGGCGTCATCGAGCCCGGCGACGTGCTGCTGGTCGAGGGCAACAACCGCATCTCCGGCATCATCAAATATCTGACGCAATCGACCTGGTCGCATGCCGCGCTCTATGTCGGTCCGATCGAGGGCGCCGTGGAGCCCGACGGCGAACAGCATGTGCTGATCGAGGCCAATATCGGCGAGGGCGTCACCTCGGCGCCGCTGTCGAAATACTTCCCCTATCACACCCGTGTCTGCCGCCCGGTCGGGCTGTCCTACGAGGACCGCACCACGGTGTGCCGCTATGCGATCAACCGCATCGGCTTCGGCTACGACACCAAGAATATCCTCGATCTGATGCGCTTCCTGTTCCCGCTGCCGATACCGCAGCGCTGGCGGCGCCGCATGATCGCGCTCGGTTCGGGCGATCCCACCAAGATCATCTGCTCGGCGCTGATCGCGCAGGCGTTCGACGCGGTGCGCTATCCGATCCTGCCCAAGATCACCAAGGCCGGGAGTCGCGCCGCACGGCGCGAGATCCTGCACATCCGCGATTCCTCGCTCTACATGCCCCGCGACTTCGACATCTCGCCCTATTTCGAGGTGGTGAAGCCGACCATCGTCAACGGATTCGACTACACGGCCCTGCATTGGGCCGACAAGCAAAAGCCGCTCGAGGAGGTGGCGGGCACTTTCAGTGTGTTTCCAGAAACGCTCCGTGCGCCGCCGCTCGTTCCTGAAGCGATTGACGAAGAGACGCCGGTTGAAGTTCCGGTTGAGGAAGTGAACGCGCAGCCCGCAGCGATGGCTGCCTCCTTCTGCGAGCATTTCGTGCAGCTCAGCGAGCTCGCAACGTATCGCGCGCGGGCGCGGGAGATGGCGGCTTAGGGCACGCGTCGTCCCGGCGAAGGCCGGGACCCAAACCGCGGAATCCATCCATCGCATGCGGTCCTGGTATCGCGCAGTATTCAACTCCTAATCTTCGCCAAACCACTCCCCGTGGTTATGGTCCCGGCCTTCGCCGGGACGACACCCAGGGTGTGGCCCGATCTCACCCTCTCTCCACCGTCATTGCGAGCGCAGCGAAGCAATCCAGTATCCCTCCGCGGAGACGCTCTGGATTGCTTCGCTGCGCTCGCAATGACGTAAAGGGCTACCTCTCCGCCCGTCCGATCACCGCCATCAGCTCCGCGATCTTCTCGCGCTGGTCGGCCTTGTCGCCGCTCGAGATTGCGTGCTCGACGCAATGGGCGACGTGGTCCTTCAAAACCTCTTCCTCGACCCGGCGCAGCGCGGCGCGCACCGCCGAGATCTGCGTCACGATGTCGATGCAGTAGCGGTCCTCCTCGACCATTTTCGACAGGCCGCGAACCTGGCCCTCGATCCGGCCGAGACGTTTTCCGACAGATGCCTTGATGTCCTTGCGCATGCGTTCTATATACCCCTACCGGGTATGGGTTGCAAGACCCCAGCAAGACGATCGGCAAGGCCGGAGCATGGCAATGAACAACAACGAACACGAGCACCGTCACGACGCGGACACGCATTCCGGATGCGGCTGTTCCGCAAAAGCTGCACAGCCGGCCAAGCCGGCGGCGGCCTCGTGCTGCGGCGGCCAGGGCGATCATTCCGGCCATGCCCATCATCACGGTCATGACCACGGCGACGCCGGAGGCAAGGTCAAGGACCCCGTCTGCGGCATGACGGTCGATCCGGCGACGTCAAAACACCGCTTCGAGCATCACGGCGAGACCTTCCATTTCTGCTCGGCCGGCTGCCGCACCAAGTTCGCTGCCGATCCCGCAAAGTATCTTGCAAAGGAGAAAGCGCCCGAGCCGGAGATGCCGGCGGGCACGATCTATACCTGTCCCATGCATCCCGAGATCCGCCAGGTCGGACCCGGCACCTGCCCGATCTGCGGCATGGCGCTGGAGCCGGAGGTGGCGAGCCTGGAGAGTGGCCCCAATCCGGAGCTCGCCGACATGACGCGGCGGTTCTGGATCGGCGGCGTGCTGGCGCTGCCGGCGGTGGTGCTGGAGATGGGCGGCCATCTCGCGGGGCCCCACAACTGGATCGACCAGACGCTCTCGAACTGGATCCAGTTCGCGTTCGCAACGCCCGTGGTGCTGTGGGCCGGCTGGCCGTTCTTCGTGCGCGGCTGGCAGTCGCTCGTGACGCGCAACCTCAACATGTTCACGCTGATCGCGATGGGCACCGGCGTCGCCTACGTCTACAGCGTGCTCGGCACCGTCGTGCCGCAGATATTCCCCGACACGTTCCGCGGCCATGGCGGCGCGGTCGCCGTCTATTTCGAAGCCGCGGCCGTCATCACCGTGCTGGTGCTGCTCGGCCAGGTGCTGGAGCTGCGCGCCCGCGACGCGACCTCGGGCGCGATCAAGGCGCTGCTCCAGCTCGCGCCGAAGACCGCGCGCCGCGTCGATGAAGATGGCGGCGAGCACGAGGTCGAAATCGACACACTCCATGCCGGCGACCGCCTGCGCGTTCGGCCCGGCGAGAAGGTGCCGGTCGACGGTGTCATTCTCGAAGGCCGTTCCTCGCTCGACGAGTCGCTCGTGACGGGCGAATCCATGCCGGTCACCAAGGAGACCGGCGCCAAGGTTATCGCCGGCACGCTCAACCAGTCGGGCAGCTTCATCATGCGCGCCGACAAGGTGGGGCGCGAGACGCTGCTGTCGCAGATCGTGCAGATGGTCGCGGATGCACAGCGTTCGCGCGCGCCGATCCAGCGGCTGGCCGACCAGGTCGCGGGCTGGTTCGTGCCGACGGTGATCGTCGTCGCCCTCGCCGCCTTCGCCGCCTGGGCCTGGTTCGGGCCGGAGCCGCGGCTCGCCTTCGGCCTCGTCGCCGCCGTCAGCGTGCTGATCATCGCCTGCCCCTGCGCGCTGGGCCTGGCGACCCCGATGTCGATCATGGTCGGCGTCGGCCGCGGGGCGCAAGGCGGTGTGCTGATCAAGAACGCCGAGGCGCTGGAGCGGATGGAGAAGATCGACACGCTGGTGGTGGACAAGACCGGCACGCTGACCGAGGGCAAGCCCAAGGTGGTCACGATCGTGCCTGCGGCCGGTTTTGCCGAGGACGACATCCTGCGCATCGCGGCCAGCGTCGAGCGCGCCAGCGAGCATCCCCTGGCCGACGCGATCGTACGCGCCGCAAAGGAGAAGCAGCTGGCCCTCGGCCAGGTCGAGGACTTCGACTCGCCGACCGGCAAGGGCGCGACCGGCAAGGTCGACGGCAAGTCCGTCGTGCTCGGCAATGCCCGGTATCTGACGTCGATCGGCATCGACACCGGGGCGCTCGACGCCGAAGCCGAGCGGCTGCGCGGCGACGGCGCCACCGTGATCAACATGGCCGTCGACGGCGGGCTCGCCGGCCTGTTCGCGATCGCCGATCCGGTCAAGGCCTCGACGCCGGAAGCGCTGAAAGCGCTGGCCGAGGAAGGCATCAAGGTGATCATGCTGACCGGCGACAACCGCACGACGGCGGAGGCCGTGGCGCGCCAGCTCGGCATCGCCGAGGTCGAGGCGGAGGTGCTGCCGGACCAGAAGAGCGCGGTGGTCACAAAACTGCAGAAGGCCGGCCGCAGCGTCGCGATGGCCGGCGACGGCGTCAACGACGCGCCGGCGCTGGCCGCCGCCGAAGTCGGCATCGCCATGGGCACCGGCACGGACGTCGCGATGGAGAGCGCCGGCGTCACCCTGCTCAAGGGCGACCTCACCGGCATCGTCCGCGCGCGAAAACTGTCGCAGGCGACGATGAGCAACATCCGCCAGAACTTGTTCTTCGCCTTCATCTACAACGCCGCCGGCATCCCGATCGCCGCCGGCATCCTCTACCCGACCTTCGGCGTGCTGCTATCGCCGATCATCGCGGCGGCGGCGATGGCGCTGTCTTCGGTGAGCGTGGTCGGGAATGCCTTGCGGCTTCGTGCGACGCGGCTGTGAGTGTCGCAAAATCCGTGTAAAACAGGTCCATTCGGCGAGACGCGCGGAGAGGACCTGATGCAGCGGATAACGATCACGATCGAGGACGATCTCCTGGCGGAGATCGACGCCGCCGCCGAGGCGCGCGGGTACCAGAACCGCTCCGAGATCATCCGCGATCTCGCGCGCGCCGGGCTGCAACAATCCACCGAGGACACCGCGCAGACCGGCCAATGCGTGGCCGGCCTCATCTATGTCTACGACCACGCCGCGCGCGATCTCTCAAAGCGACTGGTGCAGGAATTCCACGGCCACCATGACCTCGCGCTGGCGACCCTGCACGTCCATCTCGACCACGACAATTGCATGGAGATGACGGCGCTGCGCGGCTCCGCCGACGAGGTCAGGCATTTCGCCGACCACATCATCGCCGAACGCGGCGTGCGTTACGGCCGCGTGGTGATGATCCCGACCGGCGAGGGCAAACATGTGAAGGCGAGGAAGCACGGGCACCGGCACGAGTAGGCCTACCGCGCAGACGATACGAACCCTCTCCCCTTGCGGGAGAGGGTGGCTCGCCGCGCAGCGGCGAGACGGGTGAGGGGTATGTCTCGGCAAGTCCAACTCTCATTTGAGCTCGCGGATAGATACCCCTCATCCGGCGCTTCGCGCCACCTTCTCCCGCAAGGGGAAAAGTTTGCGGGTCCTTGCGGTTTCTTGCGCGACCCACTCGACTTCCATGTGTTTGATAAGACGACTAAATTACGCACGTTCCGGAAAGCGGACGCAACGGCGCGCACCCGCATTTACCGACACCAAACCCGACACCAAAACAACGGAATGTGCAAGATGTCATCCTTCAATCTTAAGAGCCCGAGCGCTCGCGCCAAGTTGGCGGTGCGCAAGAGACCGTATCGCCAGCACCTTGAGCGCGGCCTGACCCTTGGCTATCGCCGAAACCAGGGGCCAGGCACCTGGTGCGTTATCGCTCCCGATGGCCACGGCAGCGAGTGGCTCAAAGCTTTCGGCAGCGCCGACGACGGCGAGTCCGTCGCGGACGGCAAGACGATCTTCAGCTACAAGCAGGCGGCTCAGGAAGCTCGCAGGCTCGTGCGCGGCGGCGACGCCGATAAGGTTGATGCCAACGAGGGCAAGAAGTTTGTGACCCTCGACGAGGCCCTGACCAACTACGGGACCGATTTGGAGAAGCGCGGCGGCAACCCTTACAACGCCACTTCGCCGCGCGAGCATTTGCCCGCGTCGCTTCTGTCGAAGCCGGTGCCGCTGCTCGATGCCACCGAGCTGCGCAAGTGGCGCGACAGCCTCCACGGGCTGACGCCCTCCAGCGTCAACCGCTATCTGAGCAGCATCAATGCTGCCCTGAACCTCGCGGTTGAGCAGGACAGCCGCATCCAGAACTCGCAAGCGTGGAAGATCGGCCTCAAAAGGATACCCGGCGCGACCGAGAGCAATAACGTCATCCTGGTCAATGATCAGGTCCGCACCATCGTCCGCAACGCCTATGCCCGCGATCACGAGCTGGGCCTGCTTACCGATGTCCAGGCCCAGGGCGGCAACCGGCCTTCCCAAGCTGCGCGGCTCCGGGTTCGTGACCTGCTCAACCATCGCACGAGCCCGAAGCTGATGATGCCGAAATCCAGCAAGGGCGGCGGCGCCAAGGCGAAGGAAAAGCGGGTCGAGCGCTTCCCGGTGCCGATCACCCCAACGTTGGCGGCGCGGCTGGCCAAGCACGCCGAAGGCCGCAAGCCGGGCGACAGGCTGCTCTTACAGAGCAACGGCAAGCCCTGGGGCCGCACCGACCCGAAAGACCCGAGCCGGGACGCTGTGGGGGTCGCCGACGACTATGGCGACGATTTCCGCGAAGTGGTCAAGGCAAGCGGTCTCGATCCGGACGAAGTGACAATGTATGCGCTGCGGCATTCCAGCATCGTCAGGCAGTTGATGAAGGGCGTTCACCAGCGGGTCGTTGCTGCGAACCACGACACCAGCGTGGTTGAGATCGAAAGGACCTATTCCAAATACATCACCGACCACACCGATGCGATGACCCGCGCTGCTCTCCTGGATGATGAAACCACGCCGCCCGATAACGTGGTGCAGTTGGCGGCCTAATCGGCACCGCAAAAGAAGAGCCCCGCTTAGGCGGGGCTTTTTTTTCGTTCAGCGGTGGCGCGCTTCACGCGCTCGCGGTGGCATTCCTTGCAGACCGTCATGGTCGCATCCCGGAGGCCGGGGCGCACCTGCACATAGAAGTCGCGGAGCGGCTTCTCCTGGCGGCACGCCTTGCAGACCTTGGTCGCGATAACCTGGGTGTTCATCGTCGGCTGATCTCCGTCATCTTGCCGCAGTGGAAGCACCTCGTGCGGCTGCGTTCTCGGAGCCGCTGCATTTCCTCGATGTAGCGCTCGCGAGCGCGGGACCACTGCGTCTCCTCGCTGGCCATGCGCCGGAGGACGAACATCGGGTCGAGCCGCGTATGGCAGCGCCCGCATTCGACCTCTGTCTCGCCCTCGCGCAGATAGTAGGTCACCGGGACGAAGCCGCGCCCTTCGACGTAGTAGGACCGGTGATCGCAGCCGTCGCGGTCGCCCCAACGGTCGACCACCTTGAGGAATGGCGGCTCGCCTTCGGGCGGCTTCTTGAACCGAACCGGAATGCGCGAAACGTTGTCGTCGCTCATCGCGCGCCCGCCTTGTGATCGGCCCAGCCGGTGCGATCAAGCTGCGCGCGGCACATGCGCCGGACCTGCTCGGCCAGCTTGATCCTGGCCAGCTTGGCAAGCAGCGCGATCTGCTCATGGTCGTGGTCGTCAAAGGTCACGACGATCTTCTTTCCCATCCTTCGGCTTCCTCATCTTGCGCTTCGGCCAGCGGCTTGGCGGTCGCGGCTCGCCTCGATCCTTGGCCAGCAGGCGGGCCCGGAATTCCTCCTGGCCCTTTTCGATCCGTCGCGTCTTGGCCATCTGCGGAATGTCGCGCTCGCGGGTCTTGCGGTCGTGCGCCCGGATCAGCATCGGGGTCAAATTCCAGAATTCATCCGAGCCGTCCTGCGCGTGATAGAGCCCGTGGTCGAACCGAAACAGCGAGAGCACCTGGTCCTCGGTCATCTTCACCGCGTCCTCGTGCGGGATGATCTTCACCAGCTTGCCGGTGCCGTCGTCGGTCAGCATCTCGCAAAGCGTCGCCGCCAGCTTGGTCTTGAACGAGATGCGGCCGCGCCGCCGCATCAATCCTCTTCGACCGGCTCGTCGGTCCGGTAATTCGGGTCCGTCAGCACGTCGGGCCGATAGCGGCCGAGCTTCTCCCTCCGGCACTTGTCGCAGACCCGGCACAGCGGAATGCCGCGCGCATCGTGCTCCCACCGCGACTGCTTGCCGGACCCGCAGGGGCAAAGATTGTCAGCCATATCTCCTCCGCTTCTTTCTCAGCGCGGTGCAGGCAGCAGCGGCTGCATGGTGCCGGTCTCATAGATCGCCTTGAGGCGCGGCTTGATCGCGTCGCCCACGGTCTGGCCATCGGGCATGACAATGTGCGCCAGAAACTCATCCTCGAACGTCGTAATGCCGGTCTCCACGGCTTCCAGCTTGGCCTTGATCACTAGCGCGAGCGCGCGCCAGCGCTGACGGCAGGCCTGCTCCCAGGCGCTGGCCGCAGCTTCCGTTGAACGCGGCCGGTCAAACGCGCCGTGCTGGTTGGCGCGCTGATGCGTGAAACGGCGCTCGCTGCGCTTGGGGAGCGGCAGCCTGAACATCACGCGCCGCTCATTGGCCTCGAAGCAGACGATGGCATGGTCGGTCGAGGTCATGAACGCCGTCGCGCTCGCGCCATAGCGCACGATCATGCGCTCGATCTCGGCGCGACTCTTCTCGACAGGCACCTCGGTGTCTTTGGCAAAGCGCGTCATTGCCGGTGTCCCTTCACGAGCACCCAGCGAGGTGTCGGGTTGCGCTCCCACGACCACTTGACCAGATTGTCCAGGCTGTCCCATGCACGCCTTGGCGACCCATCTTTCATAGGTCGGCTTCGCCTGCACGTCGGCTTCATACGCCAGCTGGCCGGGCGTCTTCGTCATGTGCGCTCCTGATTGAGCGGTGTTTCATAGATGGTCACCAGCTCCACCACGGCGAACTGCTCCCGATACTGGTGATCGGCCGCAAGGGTATCGGCCAGCTGCTTGGCCTGAACCGCCCCGTGCAGCTCGGCCACGATCTCGCCCCTGGTCAGGTTGATGACGCGGAATGTCATTGCAGCCGCTCTTTGATTTGATCGGCGATCAGTTGCCGCGTGTACGCCGCCCAATGATCGAACTCATCGACGGCATCCCTCGGGCTGACGAAAGGGATGGCCGTGAACACCGAGACCGTCATGCAGCCGATGATGTTGTAGGCAACGCCTGGGCTCACACCGTCGATGAGGGCGAGCAACATAGTTGCCGCATTGCGCCCGACATTCGCGTCCCGTTCCGCCCGCTCCTCGCCGCTCATGACGCTGCCGGTCCCATGATCGCGCGGAAGTGCTCGCGGCAAACGTAACTCGTGAGCGGGTGCCGGATGGGGTGCGGGTCGTCGGCGAAGACCACTTCCTCGACCTTGTGCGCGGCAGCCTCGCCGCAAAAGCAGCGCTCGCCCTCGCGACTGCCGGGATGCGCCGCCGACCGCTCGACCAGGCCAAGCAGCCAGACCACCAGATTGGCGCGATCAGGCAGCACCAGCTCGTTGCCGGGGTTCGCGTCGCGCCAGCGGCGGACCGCCCGCATGTCGGCCTCCCACTGCAGGTCGAAGATGTCCTGCAGCTCGGCTGCGTCTTCCTTGGCAGCGGCCAGCTCGGCCTGCAGCGTCTCGAGTTCGCTCTGTTCGGTCACTTCAGCACCTTCTGGATTTCGGCGAGCGACTTCTCGACCTTGTCGGCGATTGCCAGCAGCCGCCGCATGTCGGGCTCCAGCTTGCGCATCTCGGTGAGCGCGGCCTTCGCTTCGGCGATCTGCTCGTGGATTTCCTCGTTGCCGACTTCGTCGCCGAAATTCTCCTCCCGGAGCAGCTTCACCCAGGCGCGCGGCACGCCGAGATCGGTGGCCACCTTCTCATCGGTCCAGCCGCGCCCGTAACCGACCTTTCCGTCGATGTAGACCTCGTTGAGCTTCTCAAAGATGATGCGCCGGTCCTCGCGCGTCATTGCCTTGCCGTGATCCTTTACAATCTGCAGCGCGACTTGCGGCGGCGGCGGTACCTCGACCTTCGGCATCGGCTTCTCCTCAGATTTGCGCATTGCTGCGAACTTCGCCGCATTGAAACATTTCGGGCAGCGGTGGGCGGCAGCGCTCTTGCCAATGCGCCAGCCCTTCGCTTCGAGCTTGCGGGCGACGAACTGCCATTCGATGTTGTCGTCCATGCCCCGACCGTTCGCCATCAGGTTTACCGGGAGCGGCACGGCGGCCTCGCAGCTGGGCGCTCCGCATCGTGCGATGATGCCCCGCACCAGCCTGCCGTCCTCACCGTAGGGCACCCTGGTGTGTTCGAACGCGGTCGAGACGGCGCTACTCATCCTTTGCCCTCGCTTCTGGCAGGAGTCGGTCGATCACCGCGCCGATGATCGAGGACGGCTGGCCCTGGCCGTCGCGGGTGATGGCGCTCGCCATGGTCTCGACCTGCGCGCCGTATTGCAGCGCGAGTGACAACAGGACGGCACCGTCCCGCGCGATAGCCTCGACGGCCTCGCCGCTCTTGCCGCCCGAGATGAAAATCTCGCCGAGCGCGCCGTCCTCGTAGAAGCCGAGGGTCACGGCATAGCCGCGATTGAGACCACCGAAGCTGATGTCGAAGGTCTCGGCACTGCGCCGCATCGGCAAGGTCCTGCGGTCGGTCATCGCATGTATTCCCGATGCTGCTCGTTCGTGTCCAAGTCGACGATGTCGACCCAGCCGATGTCGGGGCGCTGGCGGAAGGCGGACAGCTCGACCATCAGGCTGGGCTCGGTGGCGTGCACCGTCGTGATCGCGCACATGCCGCGCCGCTTCCCGTTGTCGGGGTCCTCGACGCCGTAAAATGCCGATACACGCCACCGCCAGGCCATCACGCCGCCTCTGCGATCTTCGGCTTGCGGCGGCTGCGACGCTCGCTTTCCAGCGCGCCGGAAACCTGGCGGATGCAGGAGATCAGGTCGTTAGCCTGCGCCTTGGTGGTGATCGCCGCAGTGACGTGCAATTCGAGCGCGTCGTTCTCGGTCTTCAGCTGAATGTCGGCCCCCTTGGGAATACGCATAGACTTCTCTCCTTGTTTGCCAGCGCGCTGGCGTTGCTTAAGACGCTTCGTTGAGGATGATGTGCATGACCTCGGTCAGCCGCGCCTGGTACGCGATGCCGATCAGGCCGAGGCAGTCCGCGAACTGCTTGTCGTTCTTCAGATCCATCAGGAACGCGGTGATGGCGACGCGAACAGCCATGGCCTGGCCTTCGGTCAGTGTGTGCCCGTCGATGGTGATCGTCGCCTCCATCACGACCGCTCCTTCTCGGTGAACAGCTCAGCCTGCGGCGCTTCAGCGGCGACCATCGCGCGGTAGTCGATGGCAATAGCCTCCATCAGCTCGATCTCGCGCTTTGCCTGGGCCTCGGTCATGAAGCCGTCGGCGACGCGCCGCCGATAGACGTGCTTGCGGTAGCCGCCGTCGTGGTCTTGGGCGTGTCGCTACGCACGGTGCCCCAGGGATCGTTCGTGCCCTTGTCGGGAATGTTGCCCAGCGACTGCTTATGATCTCCCGCAGCACGCAGCGCAGCTTGTCGATGGTGGCGATCATCAGGCCTTCTCCAACTCGCGCGCCTTGACCCAGGCCTGCGCACTCTCGACGGAGATCAGGACCCGGCGACCAACCCGCATTTCCGTCGGGGCTTTGCCCGCGTACCGCAGATTGAGGTAGTGCCGCTCCGAGATGCGGAAGGCGCGGCAGAATTCCGGGACGGTGTAGGCAAGCTGGGTCATCGGCGGTTCGGCCTTCTTGCGGACTTTGGTTCTCTCTTTGGCGGTGGACATCATCAGTTGGCCCCCTTCCGACGCCGCAGGTACGCATTGATCTGCTTGATTTCGTCAGCGACACACCGGTCAAAGAGCCCGTGCATCTCCGGCTGATGCTCAGGGGCGAAGCAGGCGACGTACTCGGCGACGAGATAGGCCAGGGCCGCGCCCTCGCTGTCGCAGTCCATGCTCTCGCTGATGAGGTGGAATGCCGTGATCAGCCTGGTGACGTTGTCGGCCAGCGCGTCTTCATCAACCGGCACGGCGGCACCTCCAGGACAGTCGGCGGCCGATGTGGAAATAGCGGCGACCGCGCTTCCCGCAGACCGGGTCGGGGGCGATCCGCATGGCATGCTTGGTGCCGGGGGACGGGTTCGAACCATCGACGCGCGGATTTTCGATCCGCCGCTCTACCGACTGAGCTACCCCGGCATCGCCCACGATGCGGCGCTCCCACATCGACTGGAAATCCTCGTCGGCCAGGACCGGCGAGGCCAGCACTGCCGCAAGGGTTTGCAGGAGGGCGCGGCGCGCGATCATCGGCTGCCCTCCTTCAGGGCCTTCTCGACCGCCACGCAGGCCTCGTTGATGCGGCCCTGGTTGACGCCGTCGAAGGCGATCTCGGCAATCGTGTGCTGATCGATCCCCTTGTAGAAATACAGATACGCCGCCTTGATCTTCTCTTCGAAAGTCAGCGACGTTTTCGAGTGCTTCAAATTCATCGCGAACTCTGCTTGCGGCTCGGCCGCGATTTGGTCTGGGGCGCGGGTCGTTGGCTCATATCCTCTCCGCGCGACGACGCACTGCGAGACGCCGCCTCCGTAGCTCCTCCGGACCCAAGGGCGTGACGATCCAGCAACTTGCGAACGCGATAGGCCTCGGCGAAGTGATCGCCCGCATGGCAATGCGAGGTCTCGCTGCGGCAGTGCTCGCCGCAGCAGATCGCCTGTGCAATTTCGAGGTCGCTGGGTCGCTTCATGATCAGTGCTCGGTCTTGTCGGCCTCGGCGTGACCGTTGCTGCGCGCCTGGGCCAGGAACATCGGCATGTCGTCGGTCTCGGCCGTGAGCTGCGCGGCGGCGATGTCGCGCTCGTTGTCGTGGAATTTGCGAAGGCCGAGCATCAAGCTGCCGCCGATCTGATCGAGCAGGCTCTTGATCGACTCGGCGCGGCGCATCAGGTTGTCGCGCTCCGCGTTCACCTTGGTGACCTGGCGGCGCAGGCTATCGTTCTCGAACTCGATGATCGCCTTGTTGCTCTTGAGCACCTCGTTCTCGGTGCGCAGCGACTGCAGCTCAGTTTCAAGCGACGAAATTTCGTTAGCGAGGTTCATGGTCTCTCTCTCCTTTTCAGCGCATCAGCGTCCAGAGCAGCTCGGCGACGTAGAGCAGCACGATCCAGACCGCGAAGTTGGCCAGCAGCATCAGAAGGCGAAGATGGTTGGCGCTCATGTCGAAAGCTTCCTGCGAATTTGGGAGCGGACCTGCGTCGCAAACCAACGGCTGACGACGCTGCCGCGATGGAGCAGGACGACGGATCGCTTTCCATCGGGCCCGGTGAAGTGGATGCGCGTGTGCCGACCGCCTTCCGAAACCCGGACGCTTGAGCCGCCTGCATCGTGGACTGCGGCAATCGCATCGCGCACCACCTTCCGCATCACTCGGCCTTGTTCGCGAGGAGCCGGCGGATGAACTCCTCGTACCGCTCGCAGGCGCGAATGACCGCGCTGTGGTCGATGTTGAAGGTGCGGGCGATCTGATGATAGCTCGCGCCGGTCACGACCTTGGTGAAGGCCATGATCTTCTGGCGCGTGGCGAGAACATCGCGATTGGGTCTTGTCCGCAGGTCCTGGACGGTGACGCCGAACACCTGCGCGCCAACCGAGCACGCGATGGAGCAATGGTTCAGATAAGGTCGTGCTGCGCTGATGGCGCCGAACTCGTCGCACATCTTGCGGAAGCGAGCCCCATCAGTCGCCGCGACAGACATTGCGAGCGAGCTGCACGCCAGTGGCCAGCTTCCCTGCAAGAGCACGTCGTCATTCACGATAAACATTCCCCGACACTCCCCGTTACGCTTCACTCGACGGACGATCACCCGCAACATCGGTCGCGGGCGCAGTCGAAGGTGCTTCGGCTTCGGCTTTCGGCTTAGGCTTCGGCGCGTGCGCGGCAGCATGCGCGTCCATGGCGGCGATGGCCGCCTGGCCAACAGGGGGAGCGTTACCGCTCAGCCGCTGCGCAAGGCGCGGCGAAATATCCTTGGCGATGTCGGAAGCGACGGTGAAGCCTGCATCCTCCATCTCGTCGCGGCCATACATGCCAGCGATGATGTCGGGGCAGTACATGCGCGCCCAGTCGCGGCTCATGTTGTAAAACAGCTGCAGATCGGGCTTCTTGTCCCAGAGCGGCGAGCCCTTCACCTTCCCCTTGTCGTTGTGGCCAGGATGCAGCTTGCCGAGCGTGAACTGGTCGGGATCGGCGTCGAGCGGCGGGAAATAGCGCGGCTCCTTCTCGCCCTTGAACGTGGCCCACACCCGGCAGCGGCGCTTGTCGCCTTCGCCTTCATAGCCAACCTGGAGCCGCGTCAGCAGCGGGGCGCGCTGCTCGATGATCGCGTGGAAGAACTGGCTCTCGTAGGCAACGCGCTCGATCTTCTGACCGTTGACCCACTGCTCGACGGTATAGGTCCAGTTCGCCAGCGCGAGCGGCGAGATATCCAGCTCCTGCGCCTTCATGCAGATGCCGAACATGCCGCCGACGTTGCCCTGGAGCCACGGCGGGATCATCGGACCGGCAGACGACAACAGCTTGGCCGCATCGACCATATCGCGCAGGTTTGCGTAATCGACGCCGCCGCCCTTGAACAGCGTGACAGCTTCCGTGCGCTCGCTGACCACCTTTTCAGCATCGCCGCGTGCAAGATCACCGCGAGTAACGCGGGCGGGCTGCGCCTGCTGCTGGGGCGGCGGCGACTGGGGCTGCTCGGTGGTGACGGTCGTATCGGTCATCACGCAGCCTCCCGCAGCTCGAACTTGATGCGGTCATCGACCGACTTGCGATACCAGTCGGGGAGATCGACGTACTCGGCATCGGGGCGGTCGTCGCCAGGGCCAGGCCAGACGCCGCTGCGATAGCAGTCCAAGAACATCTTGGCGGCCAACTCATTGAGCGCATGGCCGCGCGCCAGGTCCTCGTCCTTGAGGGTCTGGGCGCGCACGCAATAAGGCGGCTTGCTCTCGACCCAAAGCAGCGTGAACGAATTTGCGGGCATACCGAGAGCGCGGGCACCTTCGAGGACCATCGCGCCCTGCTGGTGATAGCCATAGTCGATGATAGAGCGCTGCGTGTCGCGATAGAGCACCGAGCGCGTCGTCTTGAGGTCGACGAAGTCGCCGCTGTCGTTCGGCATCTGGTCAGGCCGCGCCTTCTTCCAGAAACCGCGCGGGTCGCGCCAGATCAGCGACCGCTCGGGTGCGCCGTTGAGCATCCCCTGCTGCACGAGAGGGAAACTGCCGAGCGATATGATCATGCCCTTGGCGTTCTCGACCATCTCGGGCGACATGATGAATTTGCCAGCTGCGATCTGGGCTGCCTTCCAGTCCCGCCATTCCTTCCTGTTGCCCTGGTACGCTACTCCGCCAACGGTGGCGGGCCGCAGCACGCAGTCGTGCTCGAACGGCTCGCCAGCGACGGCGCTGTGCAGGAAACGGCCGAGCGACAGCGACTCGTTCTGCTCGTCATCGGACGAGTGCGCCGGATTGAGTTGCGATTTGTCGAAGGCGTGCTTGGGCGACTTCGCGATGATGTTGCGGAACATCGACGACGAGACGCTGACCTCAACACACAGGTGCGGGCGATGATAATCGGCGAGCGGAATGCCGCGATAAATCCCAGGCGTGGTGATCTGGCTTCCGTCCCACGGGATCGACTGCATGATGACACGAACCTCCGGCGCAAAGCGGTGGCGGCCTTGGCGCAAGCCAAGGGCGACTGAGTGCGATGATTTGGAAGCGGGTCACCTGCTTCAAGGCAGGCGATGACACCGTGGTTTCGAGATCATGAGGGGCGATGGGTGATTGCTCTTCTTTGCGCCCGCCTGATGTGATCGATTGTCAATCTCGCATATTGGACTGTCAACAGCTCGACACAGCGCAGACCCGGAAAGTTTTGCGCGGCCTGTAGCAACACGTAACAACACCGCACCACTGAGTTAGCGCCGCTTGTCGTTGCTACCTGTAAGTTGAGCCAGACCCGTTATTTTGAGGTGCGCGCAAAATTCCTCGTGACACGAGGCGTCATCAGGGATGATGAATTGCCGATGCGGTTCAGCGTCTGGGACAACCCCGAGTCCGAACAGGTTCTTCGCGTGATGTGGATGGAAGGTAGCTCGGCGGCCCTCATCGCAGACGCCCTGCGCACGTCGCGCAATTCCGTCATCGGCAAGGTCCATCGGCTCGGGCTGTCGCGCACCCAGCGCAAGCCGAAGGTCGCGAAGCGGCCGACCAGGTCCAGGATCGCGCAGCCGCGTCCGGGCGAGCCCGTGCCGTTCCTCAAGGTGAAGTGGTTTCACTGCCGCGCCGTGCTCGATCAGCGCGGCAAGGACGGGCTCGCGGTGTTCTGCGGCCAGGCGAAGACCATTGGCTCGCCCTGGTGCGTCAAGCATCGGCGCGCGTTCACTGCAGCGAGGGTGCCCTCATGACAATGAGCGCGGCCCGGTGATCCTCCCGCTTCACCGTGGCCCTGCAAAACGCAAAGGGACACCAATGGCGAAAGCAGCGAACACGACCAACGATTTCGAACCCGAAGTCGTGCAGGAACTCCTGGGGAAGATCGACGGCTACCACGCCGACCTCGCAAGCGAGCGCGGTACGTTCATGAAGACGTGCCGCTCCATTCGCGAGAGCATCAGCAACGTCTACACCGAGGCCAAGGCGCGCGGCATCCCGCAGAAGGAGCTGCGGTCGCTGGTCAAGATCAGGCTCAACGAGGCCAAGAACCGCAGGATTTACGAGGAGCTTGAAGCCGATCAGCAGCAGACGCTGTCGATGCTGGCGACGGCCGAGGGCGTCAAGGACCTGCCGCTCTGGCGGGCCGCCGCCATGATGGGGGATGCAAACGCGACCGCTCATTGATGGGGGCGGCCATGGCGTACAACCCGCGCATCCTGGCGCTCGATCTGGCGTCACGAACTGGCTGGGCCTGCGGCGATTGCAGCGATGCAGCGCCGCGATGCGGCTCCGTGCGCTTCGCCCGCGAGGGCGCGAGCATGGGCGCGCTGTTCGCGGGCTGTAGGCAATGGCTGTCCGACTTCCTCGCCACCGACCCCGACATCAAGCTGATCGTCTTCGAAGCTCCGATGACGCCGCAGCAGATGGCTGGCCGCACGACCGCCGACATCATGCGGCGGCTGAGCGGGCTCTGCGCGGTGGTCGAGGAGCTGACCTCCACGCTGGGCGGCTATGACGTGCGCGAGGCGCGCGTGTCCGATGTTCGGTCCCACTTCATCGGCTCGAACCGCCACAAGCGCGACCAGGCCAAGGGGCTGACAATCAGCGCCTGCCATCGGCTCGGCTGGGCCCCGGCCGATGACAACGCCGCCGATGCGCTCGCGCTCTGGCACTACCAGGCATCGATCCTCGACCCGCAACTCGCAGTGCAGACCTCGCCGCTGTTTCGGCGGCGGGTTGCATCGCCACTGATGGGAGCATGACATGGCGCGCATCCGGACCATCAAACCGGAATTCCCGCAGTCGGAAACCATCGGCAAGCTGTCGCGGGAAGCACGCCTGCTTTTCATCCAGCTGTGGACCATCTGCGACGATGAAGGGAGGACTCGCGCAGCCTCGCGAATGCTCGCGAGCCTTCTCTACCCGTACGACGAGGACGCTCCAAGCCTCATCGAAGGCTGGCTCGTCGAGCTTGAACGTCATGATTGCATCGTCCGTTACGTGGTTGAGGGCTCGACTTACCTCCAGGTCAATAACTGGTTGAAGCATCAGAAGATTGACCGGCCGGGAAACTCCAAGCTGCCGGTTGTCAGCGAGGGTTCGCGATTGCTCGCGAATGATCGCGAGGATGCATCGACGGACCTAGGACCTAGGACCGTAGGACCTAGGACCAATGCCGCGCCTGTCGGCGCGCCGCGCGTTGCGCGCCCTGACGAGCTTGATCTCGGCCAGGCCGAGGCAGCGAAGCCGACCAAACCGCAGCGAGCCGACCCCGAAACCGAGCTGTTCCGCCGAGGCCGGGAGGTCCTCGGCAACAGCGCAGGCGGTGTGATCTCCCAGCTGCTCAAGGCCAAGGGCAAACCCGAGCTTGCACGAGCGGCGGTGGAGGTCGCCGCGACCAAGGAAAATCCCCGCGAGTACATCGGCGCGATCATTCGCGGCAAAGCCGAAGAGGACAGTCCGAGAGGAGCAATCCTGTGAACCAGCGTCTGCGTCTCGATGAGGTTCTTCGCATGCTGGCGAGCGTCGGCTGCGATCCGCGATCCTTCACGGGATCGAAAGCATTCCGCTGCCCTGCGTGTTCGCACCAGCGCCGGAAGAAGTTCTACCGCTGCCTGTCCATCCGGTCCGAGCCGGATGGGTTTTTCTTCCGCTGTTTCCATTGCGACGACTTCAAGGGGAGCTTCCGCTATGACCACGCTCGCGCCGACGACCGCCGCGTTCTTCGAAGCAAGGGGGATATCGCCCGAAACAGCTACGCGGTTCGAAGTTTATACGGGAGCCCTCATCGGTGAGAAGCCGGACCGGCGCGTCGTCCCGAACCCGCGCGGCAACATCGTGGTCTACCCGTTCCTGGAGCACGGCGTGGTCGTGAACGAGAAATACCGGGCCGAGCGCAATGGCGAGAAGGTCTTCTGGCATCGCAAGGGCGGCAAGCGGACGTTCTGGAACGCCGATGCCCTCGACGACCCGGCGCTTGAGGCAGGCACGCAGCCGCTCGTCATCACCGAGGGCATCGAGGACGGCATGGTCGCCATCGAGAACGGCTGGCCGCTCACCGTCTCGGTGCCTGATGGCGCGCCGCCCGTGCCGAAGGATGCTCGCCTGCCGCCGCTCGATCCCCAGGCCGAGCCGAACGGCAAGTTCGAATTCCTGTGGCTCAACCGCGACCGGCTGGGTCGCGTGAAGCGCATCATCCTCGCGGTCGATGACGATGGACCTGGGCAGCGGCTCGCCGCCGAGCTGGTGCGGCGTATCGGCGCCTGGCGCTGCCAGTTCGTCAGCTATCCGACCGGCTGCAAGGACCTGAACGACGTGCGGCGCAAGCTCGGCGCGGAAGCCGTGGGCGCGGTGCTGCGCGATGCCAAGCAGTACCCCGTGCGCGGCCTCTACCGGCTCTCCGAGTACCCGAACCTGCCGACGCTGGTGCCGGTCTCGTGCGGCTGGCCGATCTTCGATGAAGGCGTTGCGCCGGGCAATGGCTGGATGATGCTGTTCCCTGGCGAGTTCATGGTCGTCACCGGCATCCCGAGCCACGGCAAATCGACCTGGATTTTGAACCTGCTGTTCAAGGTGGCGCTGCTCCACGGCTGGCGCGCCGCGATCTTCTCGCCGGAAATGCCGACCGTGCCGTACCTGCGCGACAAGCTTCGCAGGATCGTCTCGGGCAGCGAGGCAGCCGATCCGGCGACCGACGCCTTCATCGAGCGCAATTTCGTCTTCCTCGACAACGATCCCAATGACGAGGAAGAGGACGATATCACGCTGGAATGGATCATCGAGAAGGCGCGCGACGCAGTTTTGCGCGACGGCATTCGCGTCCTGGTCATCGATCCCTGGAATGAGATCGAGCACGCGCGGAAGCGCGAGGAGTCAACGCACGAGTACATCGGCCGCGCCATCCGCATGCTGAAGCGGTTCGCTCGCCGGTACGAGGTCGCGGTGATCGTGCTCGCGCATCCGACGAAGGACGTTTACGAGCGCGGCAAGCTGCGGACGGCGACGCTGTATGACATCGACGGCTCGGCGCACTGGTTCAACAAGCCCGACCACGGGCTGGTGATCGAGCGCGATCCGGTCAAGGCCGAGACCACCGTGCACATCTCGAAAGTCCGTTTTGAGCAGACGGGCTATCGGGGCGCGATCCGGATGAGCTTCGATCCGGGGACGCAGCAATTTCATCAACTTCAGGAAAATCAGGGGGAGCTTGCCTATGAGTGACATGCTGCTGATCCGGCGCGAGCCGATGAAGTTCAATCCGCTGGAAGACGTGCTGATGGATGACGATGCCCCATCGATCTGGGACGGCCCGCACGTCGGCAAGCGGCTGTCCGAGGCGATGCAGACGCTGCGCCTGCTGCCCATGCCGGGCGTCTGCGGGTATCGGCCGGGCTGGCCTCCCTACGTCTACGAGTTCGACGATCTTGTCGAGCAGCACAAGCAGGGCGAGCTGGAGCGGACGCAGCAGATGCAGAACCGCACGCGGCTGCTGCCGTCGCTTCGCGATGTGACGCGCATGGAGGCGGCGATCTGCTGGCCTGCCGAGTACCTGGGCGCGCTCGCGCATCTCGTCCTTGCCGTGAATGCCGTGGCCCTGGCGCACGCCCTGGAGCGCGATGCGGGATGGGTTGCGGCCAAGCGCGGCGGCTATGCCGATACCTGGCGGCAGCGCCACGACCAGGGCTGCGAGATCATCGCTCGCGGATTGCGCAACGAGCTGGTGCCGGTGTTCTGAGCAAGCGATGGAATTTGAGATCCCCCACGGCGCGGAGCGCGAATATCTGATCATCTTCGGCGTGGCTGCGGTCTATATCGGTACCAGCCCGATTGGGGAGCCGTGCATCGTCGGCGCAACGCGCGATCTCAATCTGACCCAGCGCGGCATGCAGCGGAAATGGCTTCGGTGGGAAATCTCGTGCGCCTACTGGGTCAAGGACCGCGACATAGCCGAGGCAATTGCCGCCGAGGTCAACTGCGCGCTGCCACATGACCAGGAGGACAGGCTCGCGGTACGGGCCGAGACGGCCGCTCGGCAGATCGAGGCGGTCGCTCGCGACCGGAACATGCTGCTGACAAATCACGACGCTGCGATGGCTCGGGTGAAATCAGCGGTCAGGCACGTTCAGGAGGTAATCGACGCAGCGAACGCGACCGGCCAGCTTGCCTGGTTCAACGCTGCGTACAGGGCTTGGCGGCTCGATGCTAAAAAAATCGGATGCGGCATGACATACGCTGAAGCGCGGGCGCGGTTGCGCAAGGCTGTGACCAAACGGCTGATTACGTTAAACGTTCTCGATTGCAGCGAAACGTTGCTCGCCGAAATCTTCCCGGCGCTGCTGGAAGTGCGCTGAGAAATTTACGTTGACGGCGCGAAAATTCGGGATCATTCATCGCGCGCAAGCCGCCCGAATTGCGTCCCAGGGCCGAGCAAAACCCTCTCCACCGATTTACGTTGACGGCTGAGTCCGGGCCTGCGCTTGATTGCGCACAGCTCGATGCCCAGAGCCCTAGCGCTCTCGGGTCGAGTCCGTGGTTTCATCATGCACAGCGACTTGGATCAACCGGCTCCGGTAACGGACGCCGGTTGCTTTTTGGCAGCGAGCGCAGCCGATGCTGATCGTGATCGCCATAGCTTTCGAGCTGCTGCAGCTGCACGGGCCTAGCGACCAACTGATCGACATCAACCCGGATCAGGTCGTGAGCCTGCGCAAGCCGCGCGCCGACGAAGGTCACTTCGCGAATGGCGTTCGGTGCCTGGTCAGCACGACCGATGGGAAGTTTTCGACTGTGACGGAGGATTGCGAGACTATTCGCAGCCGGATCGAAGCAGCGAAAATGGGGAGATAAGCTTGCTGCTCTGAACAGAGAAAAGCCCCGGCATGGGCCAGGGCCTTTCGAAGTCGGGGATCAGTGGCCGGTTACGCCAGCTTGTAGGAGGTGACGCCGTCCTCGCGGCTGCGCTCGGCCTTCGCCCCGTTCGGCAGCCGGGTGAGCGCAGCGCGTAGCGTGTGCGCCTGCCAGCCCAGAGCCTCGCACATCTTTTCGACCGTCGAGCCCTTGCCGCTCAGCAGATCGAGCAGCATCGCGCTCTTCGATCCAGCGCGCGGACCCTTCGCCTGGCTTGCCTTCGCCAACGTTGCCACCTTCTTGGCGACCGCCTTCTTAGCGCGGGGAGCCTTGGCGGCCGACTTCTTCGCGGCAGCCTTCTTCGCAGTGGTTTTCTTCTTGGTAGCCATTTCAACTTCTCCTGTTTCGCGGCGACCGGAATGGTCCCGCTGTACTGCCCCGAGCCCATAGACCCTTTCGGGTGCTGGGCAGTGGGCAGCCAGGAGGCTGCGGCGGTTAGGCGATGGCGCTATTTGTCAAAAGCGCTGCAACCCATGTCCGTGTACGTTTTCATCTCTCGTTGCAGTCTCTGAGCGTGCTTAGCGAGACCGTCGTCGGCGAGGCTTTTCCAATAACGAATGTTCGACTTCTCGCCCTGGCACCACGCTTCGCTGCCGCTTTTGGGCTCGATTGTGCTGGCCTTCGCCGCAGCATCAATCTGAGCCTGCGTGAACTCAGCCGCTGATGCTGCAGTGATGCCGACGAGCAGGGTCGAAGCGGCCAATATGATCTTCAGCGTTTTCATTTCTTCGGGTCTCCGTGGTGGCGCGCGTTCGCCGCGCCGTTTCGTTGCCCAGTACATCGCTCTGGTGCGTGCCGACATCCAGTCGAACCGTAGCCATGCCATTGCGAAGATGCTGCAGAAGCAGCAATGGAAGTGCTGGCAGCGGAACCAGCGCTTTCTTCTGGATTGCAGAAAGCAAAAAGCCCCAGCGCAAAGGCTGGGGCGGCTTTCAAGATGCGGCAGGCTGCCGTTGATCAGGGGCGCGCTAAGATCATCGATATGCCGAAACGCTGAAGCGGCACGCGCTCAACTGATCTCGCCAGCCTTCTCGCGCAAGGCTTCATAGAGTTGCGCAGGGCCGAGCAACACGTCTTTTAGACCCTCTCTTACTTGTGCGCTGTCGATGGCCTGCTTGCTCATGGTCGTGTGCGCGGCCAGCGCGTCCATCACCGCGTTCATGATCTCCTTGGAGAGCGTCGGGGAATTGGCGAACTGCGCCTTGGTGTTGTTGCTGGCCTGTAGAACCAGTTCCTCGGATTCCAACAGCTTGCCCTTGATGACGTTGTTCACGTAGACCAGCTGGTCGTCATCGGTCAGGTCGCCCTCGAACAGGTCGTTCACCTTGGCGATGATCTCCTCCAGCCGCGCCTTCTCCTTTTCTTGCACGGAGCCTGAGCCCACCTCGGACAGCGGCGGCAACTTCGGAGCTTCGCCGTTCCCCAGAACGAGCTGGCGCTTGCCTTCGTCCTTAAGGCTGTGATGCGTAAGCTTCACCTTTGACAGGTCGATCCCTTCGCGCTCGCGGCCGAACTCCAGCAACGGGATGAGCCGACGATAGAACATGAACCGCTTCTCGATGGCGGTGTTGCCATAGTCGAAGATTTGCGACAGGAAGCTATACAGGCGCTGGAATGCGCCCATGTCGGCCTTGAACAGGATCAACGCATTGATCTCGCCATTGGCCTCCTCGGTGGCCTTGGTGTCATCTTCTGCTTGTGCTGACCGCAACTTGTCTTGCGCCTGCTTGAACCGCTTCAGAAGGCGATCCACCACCGGCTCAAGGGCCGCAATGAGGTCACCCTGCTTGGCCTTGGGGTTCATCTCGACAGCTGCGACGCGGTCCACCTCAAACTCGTCGTAGTACCCCGACGCGTCGAGCTTGGCCCGCAAATCGTAGACGAGGTTCGGGTCAGTGACGCTCTCCAGTTCGGCTGTCTCGTAGTAGGTCTTGAACGCGGCCAGCACCTCTTCCGAGCTGTTGACGAAGTCCAGCACGTAGGTGGTGTCCTTGCCGGGGTGAGCGCGGTTGAGCCGCGACAGCGTCTGCACGGCCTGGATGCCAGCAAGACGCCTGTCCACATACATGCCGCAGAGCAGAGGCTGATCGAACCCAGTCTGGAATTTGTTCGCGACCAGCAGGATTTGGAACTCGTCGCCCTTGAAAGCGTCCCGGATGTCGCGCCCGTTGAGGCCGGGGTTCAGCGTCTTGCTGGCCTCGGTGAAGGGATCTGGGCCCGACTGGCTGTCATTCACCTCGCCCGAGAAAGCGACCAGCGTCCCGATCTTGTAGCTGCGCGACTTGATGTATTTCTCGATGGCAAGCTGCCAGCGCACCGCTTCAAGGCGGCTCCCCAGCACCACCATGGCCTTGGCGCGGCCTTCTAACAATGGCGCAACATTCGTGCGGAAGTGCTCGACGACGATCTCGACCTTCTGGCTGATGTTGTAGGGATGCAGACGCACCCAGCGCATGATGCTCTTCAGAGCAGCATCGCGCTCGACCTCCTTGTCGTCCAGTTCCTTGCCATTGTGGGCAAGCTTAAACGCCATTCGATAGGGCGTGTAATTCCTGAGGACGTCGAGGATAAATCCCTCCTCAATGGCCTGCCGCATGGAATAGACGTGAAATGGCTCGGGCAGCATGTCAGGACCAGGGCAGCGGCCGAACAGTTGTAGCGTCTTGGCTTTCGGAGTGGCAGTAAAGGCGACGTAGGTGATGCCCTTGTCGTTGGCCCGAGCCGCCATTTGAGCCGCCAGCATGTCCTCTGTGCTGACCTCTCCGCCGTCTCCCAGCTCGGCAAGTTCCTCTGGCGATAGCACCTGCTTGAGCTTTGCAGCGGCGTCGCCGGTTTGAGACGAGTGCGCCTCGTCGGCGATGACCGCAAACCGCTTGCCCTCCGTGGCGGCGAGCTTTCGAACCTCCTCCAGAGCGAACGGAAAGGTCTGGATGGTACAGACGATGATCTTCTTGCCTGCCGCCAATGCCTCTGCGAGCTGCCCGCTCTTGCTCGCTCCTTCGGACTTGATGGTGGCAACGACGCCGGTGGTCCGCTGGAAATCGAACAGCGCGTCCTGAAGCTGGGCGTCGATCACGTTGCGGTCGGAGATGACAATGACGGTGGAAAACAGCTTCTCGTTATTGGCGTCGTGTAGATCGGCGAGGAAGTGCGCGGACCAGGCAATAGAGTTGGTCTTGCCTGAGCCTGCCGAGTGCTGGATCAGGAACTTGCCGCCCGCACCCTCGTCCAGAACCTTGGCCTGGAGCTTCCGAGTGGCGTCAAGCTGGTGGTAGCGCGGAAAGGTGATGCTGGTGATCTTCTTCTTGTCATCGCGCCGGGTTACCAGGTAACGACCAATGATCTCCAGCCAACTATCGCGCTGCCAGACCTCCTCCCAAAGATAGCTGGTTCGATGACCGGCGGGGTTAGATGGATTGCCCTTGGCTCCGTGGTCACCCTTGTTGAATGGCAGGAAAGCCGTTGCAGGACCCGCAAGCTGCGTCGTCATGTGGACTTCGCTGTTACTGACGGCAAAATGTACCAGTGCCCCGCTGGGGAAGTTCAGCAGTGGCTCGACGCTTTGCCCCTTGGGTCGCGGGTGGCGGTCAAGGCGATACTGGTCAATGGCGTCATCTATGCTCTGGGTGAAGTCAGTTTTGAGCTCAGCGGTGGCGACCGGAAGCCCGTTGAGGAACAGCACGAGGTCGAGGCAGTTCTCGTTGGCCGACGAGTAGCGCAGCTGCCGCACCACCCGGAGCCGATTGGCCGAATAGCGAATGAGAATGTCAGCGTTCATTGCCAGGGCTGGCTTGAATTGCGCCAGCGCAATCGGTTGACGCAGTCCGATCAGTTCGACGCCGTGGCGCAGCACATCGAGAGTGCCGCGATCATCGAGCTGCTTGCGGATGCGGTCGAGCAGGATACCCTCAGCACTCGCGCCGTGGTTCTTCGAGAGCGTTTGCCAAGCGGTTGGCTGGGTGGTTTGTACCCAAGCGACAAGATCAGCCGGGAAAAGAGCGCGAGGACGGTTGTAGAGCGCTGCATCGCCTTCCGCGGAGAGCCAGCCGTGCGCGGCAAGATAGCTGCAGATCTCATCCTCGAAGCTAATCTCCTTGTGCAGGTTCATGCGGCGACCATGTCATGGACGGGCGCACTTGCCTCGACGAGCGTACGAACGTCAATCTTGCCTGTTACGGCCGCGGAGATCAGGGTGAGCCGACGCTCCTGAAGGAGAGCGACTGCTTTCACAGCTTCCCCAACGAGGCAATCGACCTTTTTGATCTCACTGTCTAGGAAAGCTCTAATCGCATGTTGCTCCCGAAGCGGTGGAAGAACAAATTTTAGCTGCTTGTATTGGCCGAGGCCAACTCGTGTCCTTGTTGAGTCCACCGAAATTGAATTAATCTGCTCTCCGCCAAAATCCGAGTTGAGAAGATAAACCAAGAAGTTCGCATCGACCGTGCTGCGCACTCGCAACCGGATAACATCCTGCGTCACAATCGCTTCAGCTTCTCCTGGTGGGTAAATGGCCGCTAGCCCCGGTGGGTCGCCAACCTTTGCGATGAGGATATCGCCAGGAATGACACGACAAAAAGACAGCTGTTTCGCCTTTTCATCGGTCACGCACCATTCGCTGACACGGCAATAACCGAGCTGCTTAAGATCTCGGATATAGATGACCGGCACCCCCTCGGATGTCAGTTCGCTGGTCAGGAGGTCACTTCCAAAAGGGCCATTCACGAACGAATGTTGTCTCGGCTCAGCAAGATCATTCAATTTTTGTGGGAGGCCCCAGTGCGCGGGAACGTCGTCTAGCCATTGTAAGCCGGAACGCTTCATCGGCACGTTAGGATCGAGGCCCTTGGTGGTCGCGTGTGAGATGACGGCCTGCCGTTTCTCTTGCAGCAGATGGATTAGCCGCTGCTGTTCTTCGACAAGCGCATCAATTTTTGCGGTTTCTCGGTCGAGAAATTTGGCGATGCCAGTTTGTTCGCTGAGCGGAGGAACGGGAAGAATGAAATCGTTGAAACTGTCCGTCGGCATTCGCCAACGTCCAAGGCCGGATGCGCCCTGCCCAAAGGCATAGAAAATTCGTTGCTCATATCCATTTTGAAACAAATACAAAAAGTATTTGAGCGCAAGGTCTTTCGTTCGCGCCGCGAAAACTCTGTAGTCTGGGCTAGTAACGCCGTGGCCCGTCGACAGATCGACATATCCCGTCAAGAGGTCCATGTGGTTCATGACGAAGTCATCGGGCTCAACTAATTGGTATTTCGAATAATCCATCGATAGCTGGCCATCATTGCTATCGATATCTCGAACTTTGAGACCATGTTGAGTTACTGACAACACATCGTGACCGAGTTCTCCGGCAATCCGTTTTCGGATTTCGAAGAGAGCTTTGATGCGAGCGGCAGACCAGTGTTCCGGAATGTTACCGAGCCAATCGGCACCGCTTGCTCGGTAGCTATCGTAACGCGCGAAGCTCATGCCGCCAGCCCCTCGATCATCGCTTTGATACGTGCGGTAACCTGCGCGAGATCGGCGTCAATCTCTCCCAGAGTACGCGGCGCCTCAAACACATAGAAGAGCCGAGTGAACGGAACTTCATAACCTGTCTTGGTGTTCTCTTCATTGATCCAGGCATCGGGTGCATAGGGCAATACCTCACGCCTGAAGTATGTATGAACAGCTTCCGACAGTGGTACATTCTCGGTGTCCCGCAGTTCGCTATCGGCCTGCGGCTTGCCCTTCGTCTTACCTTTTGTGCCGACAATGATGTTGCCCTTATCATCGCGCAACGGCCGTTCGATGGTGATCGTCCGATAACCAAGGGCCTCGTTAGGGAAGATGCGGGAGAGGGGAACGAATTTCACCCTGCCGCCCTCGGGTGCGACCGGCGGCTTATCGCCGGCCACCAACACGTGCCGCGCGATCTCCTTATCTTCGGCATCGAGTACAGTGGCTAGTTGGGCTTCGACAAAAAGACCGAACAGCCGGGTCACATCAGCGATATGCGCGTCTGTCATCTCCTTACGTTTTGAGCCAAGGCTCTTTCGCATTCTCTGCCAGAACGAGGAAGAGTCGATGAGCTGCACCTTGCCCTTGCGAGCATTCGGCTTGCGGTTGGACACGATCCAGACATAGGTGGAAATGCCGGTGTTGTAGAACATATCGGTCGGCAGGCCAATGATGGCTTCGACTAGGTCGTTCTCCAGAAGGTAGCGACGGATTTCACTCTCGCCTGATCCCGCGCCGCCAGTGAACAGCGGCGAGCCATTGAGGACGATGCCGAAGCGGCTGCCGCCGTCCTGGGCCGGACGCATCTTGGAGAGCAAGTGCAGCAGAAAGAGCAGCGAGCCATCCGACACGCGCGGCAGTCCGGGGCCGAAGCGACCATTGAAGCCCTGGCTCTCGTACTCCTTGCGGACCTCCTTCTCGACCTTCTTCCACTCCACGCCGAACGGGGGATTGGAGAGCATGTAGTCGAACTTCGCGTGAGCGTGTCCATCTTCCGACAGCGTGTTGCCCGCAACTATGTTGGCCACGTCCTGGCCCTTGATCAGCATGTCAGCCTTGCAGATCGCATAGCTCTCGTCGTTCAACTCCTGGCCGAACATGGTCAGACGGGCTTGCGGGTTCAACGCAGCGAGGTGTTCGCCCGCAACCGACAGCATTCCGCCCGTGCCTGCCGTGGGGTCATAGATGGTGCGGACCACGCCGGGTTTGGTCAGGACATCGTCATCCTCGACAAAGAGTAGGTTGACCATCAGCCGGATGACTTCGCGCGGTGTGAAGTGTTCACCAGCCGTTTCGTTCGACAGCTCGGCGAACTTGCGGATCAGCTCCTCGAAGGCCAGTCCCATCTCATGGTTGTCAACGGCCTCGGGATGGAGGTCGATGCCCACAAACTTCTCGGTGACGAGATAGAGCAGACCACTCTTCGCCAGCTTATCGATCTGAGCGGAGAAGCTGAACCGCTCGAAGATGTCGCGCACCGCAGGCGAGAACGCCTGAACGTAGGCGTAAAGGTTCTGGCTGATGTGATCCTGATCACCTATCAGCTTACGCAGATCGAGGTCGGACGTGTTGTAGAAGCTCTGGCCCGATGCTCGGAGCAGGAAGGGGTCCGGGTTCAGACCCGCCTTCTTCTTCGCCGCGAACTCCGCGAGAACCTTGGCCTTGGTCGGCTCAAGAACGCAGTCCAGTCGCCGCAGCACGGTGAATGGCAGGACCACCTTGCCATAGTCAGACTGCTTGTAGTCCCCCCGCAGCAGATCAGCCACGGACCAGATGAAAGAAGACAGATTTTGATGGTTCACGATTTGGAAGACCCCGGATGCCCCTATGGAAGGTCAATCTGTCAAGAACGTCTCCGTGGGACAACCCCAACTTGTGGCTTCCGGACCTAAGCCGGTGCAAAAGAGCAGCGCGGCTGGCGCTACATCGGTGGGTCGATCCTTTTAAGAATGAGATGGCCGGGAGAGTTGGCTAGTTGGGCGCCCTAGGAAGATCGATCTGGTTCCGATGCGATGGACGAACATTCCCATTCGGCGAGTGCGGTTCCAAGGCGACCAGCACCATCGGGTGAAGGCACGGACCGCGAACGCTAGAGTTCGGAAAACGGGTACCGCGCGAGCAGGCAAACTCGGCCTAACCCATTGAAGCCTTTGGGGAATATCGTTCTCCGGGCCGGGGGGCGGTACTGAAAATTAGAAGGTTCCCTATTTCCGAGCGCGGCGGCGCTTCGATTTTAGCGGCCGCTCTTCCGAAATTTCGGGAAAGAAAAATATTTTCTCCGGCCGAAAAGCTTCGCTTTCTCAATGGCATGGCCGCAGATCGGCAATTCCGCGGAACCCACTTAGCGGGTTCCCATTCCGGCTAACTGGGTTCCCTTAAATCGGAATTTGCAGCGGTATTTTGCTGCCGTTTTCAGAACTGGCATGGCATTCCCCCAGGCAGCCCTAAATACCGGCGCTGGGGAATGTTCGTCTAGGGGTCAAAACCCCGCGAAATCAACGGTTTGCCGGGGCCTCGCCCTGGCCCTTCCCAAGGGCTCCGATGGATCAAAACAACGCCGCCGCGCAAGCCGCGCCAGGCGCGAATTGGGCCGCCTGGGCCACGGAAAGGCGGCCCCTTGCCGCCCTGGTCCCCTATGCCCGAAACGCCAGGACGCATTCCGAGGCGCAGCTGCGGCAGATCGCGGCCTCGATCCGCGAGTGGGGTTGGACCACTCCGGTCCTGGTCGATGAAGCCGGGATGGTGATCGCTGGGCACGGGAGGCTGCTGGCTGCCGAGCGGTTAGGGATACGAGAGGTCCCGGTCATCGTCGCTCGCGGTTGGACGGAAGCCCAGAAGCGCGCCTACGTCATCGCCGATAACAAGCTCGCCGAGAACGCAGGCTGGGACGATGCGCTGCTCAAGATCGAGGTGGCCGATCTCACCGCGATGGGCTTCGACCTTCCGCTCATCGGCTTTTCCGACCGCGAGCTGGCGCGGCTGACGAACTCCAACCCTGGTCTCACCGATCCCGACGCGGTCCCCGATCTTCCGGCCGAGCCGGTAGCGCGGCGCGGCGATGTTTGGCGGCTTGGCCGCCACCGCCTGGTGTGCGGCGATGCGACCAATGCGGCCGACGTTGGCCATGCGCTCGCGGGCGTGACGCCGCACCTGATGGTGACCGATCCGCCCTATGGCGCGAATTACGACCCGAACTGGCGCGAGCGCGTCTATCGCAGCGACGGCACCAAGGTCGGCGCGGGAGCGCGCGGGCTGGTGCTCAACGACGACCGCGATGATTGGACCGAGGCCTGGCAACTGTTCCCAGGCGACGTTGCCTACGTTTGGCACGGCGCGCTGCATGTCGGCGTGGTCGAGGCGAGCCTGATCGCGAGCGGTTTCCAAATGCGCGCTCAGATCATCTGGGCCAAGAGCAATTTCGCCATCGGGCGCGGCGACTATCACTGGCAGCACGAGCCGTGCTGGTACGCGGTGCGCAAGCACAAGACCGGCCACTTCAACGGGGCCCGCGATCAATCGACGATCTGGGAAATCCCGAAGCAGCAATCATCGGAGACCGGCCACAGCACGCAGAAGCCGGTCGAGTGCATGAAGCGGCCCATCGAAAACAATTCGTCCGAAGGCCAGGCGGTCTACGACCCGTTCACTGGCTCGGGCACCACCATCATTGCCGCCGAAATGTCGGCGCGCTCCTGCCACGGCATCGAGATCAATCCGGCATACGTCGATGTCGCGGTGCTGCGCTGGCAGGCATTTACCGGCGAGCAGGCGCTTCGCGAGAGCGACGGCCGCCGCTTCAACGACCTGAAGGAGTCTACCGACCATGCCTGCGCGAACGATCCCGACGCAGCTGAAACTGCTGCGCGGCAATCCAGGCAAGCGACCGCTTCGCACTGACGAGCCGCAGCCCGAGGTCGCGGCCAAGCTGCCTGATCCGCCGCCGTTCATCACCGGCTACGCAGCCGACGAATGGTGGACGGTCGGCGCAGAGCTGCACCGGCTCGGCCTGTTGACCATCGTCGATGTCGCCCCGCTCGCCGCCTATTGCCACGCCTATGGCCAGTGGCGCATGGCAGCCGAGGCGCTGGCGCGGATGCAGAACAACGATCCGCTGATGAACGGCATGATCATCAAGACCAAGTACGGCGATGCCGCGCAAAACCCGCTGGTCTATGTCGTGCGCAAAGCGGCAGCGGACATGGTGCGCTACGCTGGCGAGTTCGGTCTGACCCCAGCCGCCCGCACCCGCATCAACGCAGGCGTCCAGGGCGAACAGTCGCAGAGCAAGTTTGCCGGGCTCCTCGCCGGTTAAGCGCACGCCGCAGGGCAAGGCCCGCGCTAAGGCGGTTATCGACTTTATCGAGCGATTGACGGTGCCCAGCGGCACCGGTCAGGGCAAACCGTTCAAGCTCGACGCCTTCCAGAAGCTTTTCATCCGCGACATTTACGAGCCGCACATCGGCGCCAACCGCGCGGTGCGGCGGGCAATCCTGTCGATTGCGCGCAAGAACGGCAAAACCGCGCTCATCGCCGCCATCGTGCTCGCCCACCTGGTCGGGCCCGAGGCTATCGTCCACGGCGAGATTTATTCGGCCGCGAATGATCGCGACCAGGCTGGCATCGTCTTCAAGTTCGCCCGGCAGATCGTTGACCTGGAGCCCGAGCTGGCTGCCGAGATCGAGGTCATTCCCTCGACGAAAACGATGATCGGCAGGCGCACCGGCTCGGTCTATCGGGCGATCAGCGCCGAGGCTGGCACCAAGCACGGCTATTTGCCGAGCCTCGTCATTTACGACGAGCTGGCCCAGGCCAAGAACCGCGAGCTGTACGACGTGCTGGATACCTCGTTCGGCGCGCGGCAGGAGCCGCTGTTCATCACCATCTCGACGCAGAGCAACGACCCCGAGCACGTCCTGTCGAAACTGATCGACGACGGGCTGTCGGGGGTCGACCCCGCCATCGTCTGCCATCTCTATGCAGCCGACGAGGATTGCGACCTGGACGACGAGAGCCAATGGGAAAAAGCCAACCCGGCGCTCGGCAAATTCCGCGACCGCGAGGACCTGGCCACCGCGATCCGCAAGGCGCAGCGCATGCCCGCCGAGGAGCCGAAGGTCCGCAACCTGTTTCTGAACCAGCGCGTCGCTCCGGTCGCCTCGCTCATCAGCCGCGCCGAATGGATGGCGTGCAGCAGCGACGCGGTCCTTCAAGACGGCGAAGAAGTTTACCTGGCGCTCGATCTTTCCAGCGTCGTAGACCTGACCGCGCTGCTGGTCGGATCGGCCAGCGATCCCTGCCGCATCGCGCCGTACTTCTGGAAGCCGCGCGAACACCTGAACGAGCATTCCAACCGCGACTTCGGCGCATCGAGCCGCCGCTACCAGGAATGGGCCGAAGCCGGTCACCTGCTGCTCAGCCCCGGCAGGACCATCGATCCCGAGGCGATTGCGCTGTTCATTGCCGAGCTGACGCAGCGCTATCGCGTGAAGGGCCTGGCGTATGACCGCTGGCGCATCAACGACCTGCTGCGCGAGTTCGACCGCGTCGGTTTGCAAGCCCACCAGGACGGCGACAAGGGCGACGGGCTGGGGCTGGTCCCCTGGGGCCAGGGCTTCAAGGACATGGGCCCAGCCATCGACGCCGTCGAGCTGGCCATCATCGAGCGCAAGCTGCAGCACCCGAACAATCCTATCCTGAACTGGAACATGGCGAACGCCGTGGCCACGATGGACCCGGCTGGCAATCGCAAGCTCGACAAAGACAAGGCCCGGTTTCGCATCGACGGCGCGGTGGCGCTGGCCATGCTCCTCGGGCTGCGCTCGCGCGACCGCACCACGATCAAGCCGGTCGATATCGAGGCGCTGATCGGATGAGCACGCCCTCAAGCGAGTGGAAGCACTTCTACGACACCGGCTTCTGGCAGCGCCGCCGCAAGCTGCAGCTTAAGGCGCATCCGCTGTGCAAGTTCTGCCTGGATCGCGGCTGCGTCGCCATCGCGACCGTTGCCGACCACGTCGTGCCGCACAAGGGCGACTGGAACAAGTTTGCGCTCGGTCCGCTGCAATCGCTGTGTGCCGACTGTCACAACTCGACGAAGCGGTACGTCGAGCTGCGCGGCTATCGCAACGATGTCGACGACGACGGCTGGCCGACCGATCCGAACCACCCGGCAAACAGGAAATGACATGCCGCTTCTGCGATGGCGTGCGGAGCACGGTGAAGCTCCAATTGTCACGCTGGCTTGCGCGCGGACCGTCGAACTCTCGCCGGCAGACGGCAGCGTCGGGTCGAACACGGTCTACATCACAGGCGGCGGCACCATCGAGTCCTTCGGCAACGCCCCTCCCGGCGACATCGACCCGCAGGGACGACAGTGGGGCCTCGCCATCACCAAGACGGTGTTCTTCGACGCCGGGATCATCCTGAAGCAGTCGGACCGCATCGCAACGCTCAGCGAGCGAGATCGCGTGATGCTGACGCCTTCGGTCGGCATCTATCGCTGCAACGGCGGCAGCAACTGGGGCGAAATCCTCTTTGCAGCGACCGGCGCTGCGGAAGTCTCACGCCGCCTCGACGCAATCGATGAGCGGCTCGCCGAGATCGAACGGCAGCTCAAGAAATAAACCCCGAGATGGGCGGCGATTGATTGCTCTGGTGCGACCGCGCACCGGACGCCGCCCGCGCGGGCTTCCTTCTCCGAAAAGGGAAAGACCCCGATGAAGCACGAGAGCCAGAGCGCATTCCGGCGCGAACCGCGCGAGCCGGTCGTGGGCGGAAATCTGTTCACGCGCTCGCTCACTGCGAGGACGCTCGCGAGCCTGCGGCGCAGCAAGGCTGCCGATGTTGCGGCCGAGCTGTGGCCGAACGACCGCGCGCTGGAGCACTTGCTGACGCGCGCTGCGTCCAATCCGGCGATGACTTCCGTGCCGGGATGGGCCGCAGAACTGGCGCAGCGTTACGTCAGCGACGTGATCGAGGCGCTCGGTCCCGCATCGTCTGCGGCGCAGATTTTGCGGAAGTGCCTGGTTCTCACATTCGACGGCTACGGCAGCATCAGCGCGCCGGGCTTCGTCGCCGAATACGGCAACGGTGGCTTTGTCGCGGAAGGCCAACCGATCCCGGTTCGTCAGCTGGCGACCACGCCGACTGTCTTGGACCCGCACAAGCTCGCGGCCATCGCTGTCCTTACGCGGGAGATGCTGGAGTCCTCCAACGCGGAGGCGCTCATCGCGGACGCGCTCGTGAAGGCGGCGGGTCGCATGATGGACGAGGTGCTGTTCGACGCCAATCCAGCTGCCGTCAACAGGCCTGCCGGTTTGCGCCAAGGCGTCGCCGCGCTTCCAGCGAGTGCGTCCGGCGACGGGTACGAGGCCGCATTTGAAGACGTCGCAACGCTGATCAATTCGCTGGCTCCGGTCGGCGGCAACGGTCCCTACATCCTCGTGGGCGCTCCCGGCCGGGCTGTGATGTTGGGCGCGCGCTTCATCGAGCGAAGCGATGTGGACCTCTCCATTTTCGGTTCGAGCGCGGTGATCAGTGACCTGCTGGCGATTGCGCCAGCTGCCCTGGTTGCCGCGATCAGTGCAGAGCCCGAGATCGAGACCGTCAACGCGGCAACGTTGGTGATGGATACCGTGCCTGGCGCTGCTGGCTCGATGGGGCCCGAGCGCGGGCTGTTCCAGACCGACAGCGTCGCCATCAAGGTGCGCTGGCCGGTGTCGTGGGCTTTGCGCGATCCGCGCGGCTTCGCGTGGATGACGCCGACGTGGAAGTGAGCTGAGCGCGGCAGCCGAACCGCTTTCCAGAGAACAAGCAAACCAAGGGTCAACCGAACATCGCATGCGATGGGACGGAGGGATTGTTTATGCGCGTCAAGCAGGACGATGACCTTCAGCCTGACGATGGCGAGTCCTTCGACGATTTCATGGATCGCTGCATGGACGAACTCGGCGACGAGGACGCCTGCCAGCTGATCTGGGACAACGACGGCGATGATGACGAGGACCGCGCCGCCACCGGCATCAAGCACAAGACGCATGCGGGTCAGCTCACCGGCCTCGAGTTCGTTCTCTCGGACGAAACCCCGGACCGCATGGACGATGTCATTCTCAGCGACGGCTGGGACCTCAAGAACTTCAAGCGCAACCCGATTGCGCTGTTCAATCACAAGAGCGACTTCCCGATTGGGAAGTGGAGCAACCTGCGCGTCGAGAACAAGCAGCTCCGGGGCGAGCTGCAGATGGCCCCGTTCGGCACCTCCGAGCGCATCGACGAGATCAGGAAGCTGATCGACGCGGGCATCCTGCGCGCCGTCAGCGTCGGCTTCAAACCGCTCGAAACCAAGCAGCGCGAAGGCAGCGACTGGGGCGTGACCTTCCTGCGTAGCGAATTGGTCGAGACTTCGCTGGTCTCAGTGCCAGCCAATCCAAACGCCTTGGCGGTCGCCAAGTCGCTGAACATCTCCCCGCAAACGATGGACCTCCTGTTCGCCAAGCACGGCAACATGGACGCGAGGACCAGGCGTCGCGGGATCACCGGCGAGCATGCCGATACATCTCGTGTTCGAAAGGGCAGCGCCATGTCTGGCCTGGCTCAACGCATTACCGACTTGGAGACGCAGATCGTCGCCAAGCGGGACCTCCTCGAAGCCCATCTCGCCAAGATGGACGACACCAACGTCAGCGATGCCGATCTGGAAGCGACCGGCAAGTTCAACTTCGAAATCGCCCAGCTCGAAAAGACCCGGTCCGCCCTGGTCGACTCCGAGAAGCTGCTGGCGAAGTCCACGGCCGATGGCAACGGCGCCGGCCGCGGCCGCGCGCTTTCCACGACCGTTATCGTCGGCGGCGAGCGCGAGCGGATTGCGGCACCGGCAGTCATCGTCAATCGCAAGAAGGACCTCGACCTGCTGGACTACATCGTCCGGGCCGCCACCGTGACCTACATCGCCAGGGCGTCTGGCAAGTCGGTCGACGAGACGCGGCAGCGGATTTACGGCGAAGACGACGGCACCAAGGCGATCTGCGAGATCGTCACGCGCGCAGCGTCTGCTCCTGCCATGACCACGGTCGCTGGCTGGGCACAGGAACTGGCGCAGACGACCTATGCCGATCTGATGCCGCTCCTGATGCCGAAAGCGATCCTGACCCGGCTTGCGCCGAAAGGGCTCACGCTGAGCTTCGGGACCTCCGGGCGCATCGTCATCCCCACGCGCTCGCGGACGCCGAGCCTCGCGGGATCGTTCGTCGGCGAAGGCATGCCCATCCCCGTTCGGCAGGGAGCGTTCACCTCGCAGACGCTCACTCCGAAGAAGATGGCGGTCATCAGCACCTGGACGCGGGAAATGGGCGACCATTCCGTCCCCGCAATTGAGGGGCTGATCCGGCAGGCGATCCAGGACGACACCACCGTGGCCATCGACAGCGTGCTGATCGATGCCAACCCGGCGACCACGATCCGGCCGCCTGGCCTGCTCAACGGCGTCGCCGCGACCCCCGCAGCGGCTGGCGGCGGCATCGCGGCTCTGGTCGGCGACATTACCGCGCTGATCAACAGCATCTCGGTGCAGACCTTCGGCAACACGCGCAATCTGGTCTGGCTTGCCAACCAGACCGACATGCTGCGCGCCTCGATGCTGACGGCAGCCAACACCGGCATCTTCCCGTTCCGCGACGAGATCAAGGCCGGGACGTTGAACGGCGTCCCGATCATCGACTCCGCGACGGTGCCGCCCAGGGCGCTGATCCTGGTCGATGCTGCCGACTTCGTCGTGGTCGGCGGCGAGGCCCCGCGCATGGAGATGAGCGATCAGGCCACGCTGCACATGGAGGACACCGCTCCTCTGGACCTGGTCGATGGTGCGGGAGCAGCGGCTGCGCCGCAGCGCTCTCTGTTCCAGACCGACTCGCTCGCGCTGCGGATGATCATGCCGCTCAACTGGGTTCAGCGGCGCGCTGGCACCGTTGCGTGGACGCAGAACGTCACCTGGTGACAAGCGACCCGTGCGCTGCGGCGTGCAGCGCACGGTCATCCCCAACGAGGAGGATTTCCGATGACGACCAAACTGGCTGACGATCCGCAGACCGAGGCTGCCAAGAAGGCGGTCGCCGAGGACAAGAAGGCCGCCGAGAAGTCGCGGGCTGAATATGCCGCGCGGACCAAAGGCAAGCCGACGCCGACGCAGGAGGAGAACGACATCGCGATGCACGGTGGCCATATCCTCCAGCACGAGGACGACGGCAGCGGGCCCGATCCGCACAACAAGCCGGTCGAGGACAAGGCGCTCGACGCCGACAAGCCGCACGCCAGGCCGCAGACCTATTCGACCCGCGCACAGCGCGCTGAATAGGCGATGGCAGGCCGATGGCGAGCTGGCTGACCCGTCTCAATCGGCTGATTTCGAAGTCGGCCGAGGGCGAGTACCGTCCCGGTCCGTATCATCTGCCGATCACGGGCGGCTGGCTTCCTGCTGCCGTGGGCGAATATCTGAACTGGTGGCAGAAGGGCTACGACCCTATCGGGCTGTCAGCGCAATCGGCCATGGTGGAGGCCTGCGTCTCGGCCTATGCGCAAACCGTCGCCATGTGTCCTGGCGATCACTGGCGGCTCAACAACAAGGGCGGGCGGGACCGGGTCAAGAACTCGGCGCTCGCCCGTTTGCTGCGTCATCCGAACGACTATCAGTCGATCAGCGATTTCCTGCTCAACGCGACCCGGTCGCTGTACCTCGACGGCAATTGCTATGCGCTGGCGTTGAGGAACGACCGCTACGAGGTCGACGAGCTGCACCTGATGAAATCGGAGCAGTCGTTTCCTCGCATCGCCGTCGGCGGCGAAATCTTCTACCAGCTGCACGGCAACGACGTGATCTCGGCGCGGCTCGGCGAGTCCTCGGTCCTGGTGCCGATGCGCGACGTGCTGCATATCCGGCTTCACACGCTGAAGCAGCGTTACCCGGTGCCGCTGGTCGGCGAGAGCCCCATTGTCGCTGCCTATGGCGACATCGGCGTCAACAACGCCATCGCGAGGCAGCAGGCTGCGTTCTACATGAACGAGGCGCGGCCCTCTGCGGTGTTGTCCACTGACCTCGTGCTCGACAAAGACCAGGTCCAGGCGCTGCGCGACCGCTGGAACGACCAGGCCAAGGGCTTGCACCAGGGCGGCACGCCGATCCTGACGGCGGGGCTGAAGGTTCAGCCGTGGGCAGTTGGCGGCAGGGACGCGGCGACCGCCGAGATGCTCAAGCTGACGAACGAGCACATTGCGCTCGCCTTTCGCATTCCGCTGCAGATCCTCGGCCTCGGCGGCGCAGCCTACAGCTCGACCGAACTGCTGATGCAGAGCTGGATCGCTTCGGGCCTCGGATTTTGCCTCAACCACATCGAGGAAGCCATCGGCGTGCTGTTCGGGCTGAAAGGCCAGCCCGACGAATATGTCGAGTTCGATACGGCGGCATTGCTGCGGTCGGCGATGAAAGACCGCATCGAAGCGCTGGCGCGCGGCGTCCAGGGCGGCATCTTCGCGCCCAATGAGGCTCGTCAGCAAGAGGGCCTCGACGCCGTCCCATTCGGCGACGAGCCGCGCGTGCAGCAGCAAGTCGTTCCGTTGAGCGCAGCGGGAAAAATCCCGGCCACGCCAGGGCCGCCATCGGCACCACCGGCACCGCTCCCGCCCGAAAAAGGCAACCGCGATGACATTCAACGGGAAGTCAGAAACCTATTTAGGCTCACCGAGCACATCGGACGGCGGCGACTTGCTCCTTGACGCCTGGCGCGAGGCGCTCGCCCAGGTGCTGGACACCCAGCAGCGGCAATGGCAGCGCGACCGCGCCCTGATCGAGGCGCAGGCGTCAGCGACCGTTTCAGAATTCAAGGCCCAGGTCATCGAGCTGAAAGCACAGCTCGCAACGTTGCGGGGCGAGTTCGCCGAGCTAATCAATGCGCGCCTAGCCGAGCTGCGGAACGGCGCGGATGGCGCCCCCGGCGAGCCAGGCCCTCTTGGTCCGCAAGGCGGCCCAGGTGAGCGCGGCGAGCCAGGTGAGCGTGGGCCGCAAGGCGAGCGCGGACTTGAGGGTGGCCTCGGTCAGCGCGGAGAGAAAGGCGACCGCGGCTCGGATGGTGCCCCCGGAGAGCCAGGTGAGCCAGGTGAACCTGGTCCCGCAGGCGAGAGAGGCGAGCGCGGCGAAATTGGTCCAAAGGGTGATGCTGGAGAGAAAGGTGAGCCTGGAGACCGAGGCGGGCGCGGCGAGCGAGGACAAGATGGCGCGCAAGGCGAAAAAGGCGATCCCGGCGAGAAAGGCCAGCAAGGCGACGAAGGCCCGCAAGGCCAGCCCGGTCCTCGCGGCGAGCAAGGCGAGCGCGGCGAAAAGGGTGAGCCCGGCCAGAACGGCAAGGACGGTGCGCCGGGGCAACTGAAGGCCGCGAGCCCGTTTGCCGAGGGCTCCGTCCACTACGAGGGCGATATCGTCACGCATCACGGCTCGACCTATCAGGCGAGGTGCGATACGGCGCGCCCGCCGCCGCATGGCGACTGGGCCTGCATCGCGGCTGCGGGGCGCAACGCCAGCATGCCGATGGTCCGCGGCACCTATCGCGAAGGCGAGACCTACAATTTTCTGAACATCGTCGCCCTCAACGGGTCCGCGTTCGTCGCACGCTGCGATGAACCGGGGCCTTGCCCAGGCGACGGCTGGCAGCTGATCGCGTCGGCGGGGCGCGCAGGCAAGCCAGGGCCGAAGGGCGAGCGCGGCGAGCCTGGACCGCGCGGGCTGCCCGGAGCGAACGCGGCGACCATCGTCCGTTGGGAAGTCAATCGGGCGAGCTACACCATCACGCCGGTTCTGTCGGATGGCAGCCAGGCCGCGCCCATCAACGTGCGAGCGCTTTTCGAGCAGTATCACGAGGAGAGCGATGGCTGACATCAGCATCAAGGTGCTTGAGCCAGCGGCCAGTTACGACCTCGCGTCGCTCGATGAGATCAAGACGCTGATCGGCATCTCCTCGACCGACACCAGCGAAGACGAGCTGTTGCAGATGTGGATCACGACCTATTCCGACATCATCGCAACGACCTGCCGCCGCGTCTTCGCCAAGGAAACCGTCGAGGAAACCTGGCGCGGCGACACCAAGCCGTTCGATACCGACAATGGGCGGGTTTTTCTCACGCACTATCCGGTCGCTGATGGCGACATCCAGTCCGTCACCGGACCCGATGGCGCGGACCTTAGCGGCACCTATGAGCTGGAAAACGCCAGCGGCAAGCTGCAGTTTTTCAACGCGTCCTGGAGCGAGCCGATCCGCGTCACATACACGGGCGGCTATGAGCTGCCCGACGAAGCGCCGCCAGCCCTCAAGCAAGCATTGGCATTGCTGGTTCAGAGCGCGCGGGTGTGGCAATCGCGCTCGATGACGGCGGGCGTGCGCTCGATCTCGCATCGCGAGTCCCGCGTGCAGTTTTTCGACGTGAACCAGGCGCTGGCGAAGATGGGCGGGCCTGGACCGCTCGGCATGGCGGCTGGAATGGTTGAGCCGCTGCTGTCGGCGTACATGCGCTACTATGTTTGAGATCAAGGTCGAAGGCGCGGACGAACTCCTGAAGAAGTTCGAGACCTTCGGCAAGCAGCTCGACGAACTCCACAAGCAGATGCCCGAGGAGTTGGTCGATTGGCAGCGCACCGACATGCGCCGCAAATATCCGAACATCGAGGTCAGCGGCGCCAAGGACGCGACGACGGCCGAGACCGATATCTGGCCGCGCTCGCGCGCCGAGCAGCCCGGAAGCGGCTTCACCAGGCCGAAGCGGCCCGTGGTCGCTGCGCCGAAGCAGTATCGCCTGCGCGGCGCGGGCCGTCAGCCGTCATCGACCCGGCCGATCCTGCGAACCGAGCTGTTCACGAAGCTGGTCGACCGGATGGCAAAGCTTCTCGGCGAGGCGATGAAATGGCCATAAACCTGGACGTTCTGCTGCAATCGCCGATCTTCGATTTCTGGGCGGTCGACTGCACGTTCGTTCCGCTGAAATCGCAGCCCGCTGCGGGCAGCTATCCGGGGCGCGGCATTCTCAACACCTATTCGACCGACGTGACCGCGCTCGACGGCTCGCTCTATTCAGACCAGCGCACCATCCTCGACATTCACGAGAGCGAGTTCGCCGTTCTGCCGATGCAGAACGACCACGTCATCATCCCGGTCGACTGCAACAACGTTCCGAAGGGCGAGTACCAGATCGTCGATGCGGTCAGCGACGGCGGCGGGCAGACCATGCTGACCATCCGCAAGTACGAAACGGTCATGTGATGGGCGTTACCGACACGCAGAGCTATTCGCACGTCATCCGGAACGTGTTCTTCGATGCAGTGTCGGCCGATCCCTTCTTTGCGAGCTATACCTGCCGCAAGAACAAGATGCTGGTCGCTCGGCCAGAGTACCTGCCTTATCTCAGCGTCTACGTCATCGACGAGACGATGCTGCCCGATGGCGACGGCAACGCGGGCGAAGTCCGCTTCATTCACGCGTTGCGCATCGGCTTCTCGGTCCTGGCGGCGAATAACGACCAGGACGCGCTTGAGGCGCAACTCGACGCTGCCTACTGGCGGATCATGAACCGGCTGTGGCCGGACGAGTACATCATGAACCTGCTGGACACGATGAACCCGAACACCGGGCAGCAGAACCCCGACAACACCAGAGTTGAGAGCATCGAGCGCGGCGTGCGCCGCTATGTCTGGGGTAACGCAGCGTTCAACAACGAAACGCCGGTCGGTGAGGTGCAATACGACATCACCTGCCGCCACCGCACCTATTGGTCGCCCATCATCCCGGACGACCTGCTGACCATCGATCTCAAGACCGGCATCAAACCTGGCGACACGCAGGACGAGATGGACCAGCGCCAGCAGCTGCACGCCACCTATCAGTTCGACCCGTCGAGCTTCCGGGCGAAGCGGGACTTCAAGCAAAGGAGCAAGGGCAATGGCCGTTAGCAAGGCATCGCTGCGCGGGCTGCGCATGAACGAGCGACTGGAGAAGATGCGGGAAGCCAGCAAGGCGCAGAAAACCGTCCGCGTCGCACCCGCGAACGACGCCATGCGTCGGCTGCTGAAGCATCCGCACGCTGGCGGCTTTCCCAAGGAAGGCGGCGCGGAGTGGCCGGATGATCGCTTCACGAAGCGCCGGATCGCCGATGGCGACATCACGCGCGAGGAAGACGGGCATAGGGACAAAACTCGGTCCCACCGCAGGCACGAGGACACCAGCGCCGCCTAACCAGGGCGGCGTTTTCATTTTGAGGAGAGCAAGCCATGCCGATCAGCTTTGCCAACATTCCTGCCAATATCAAAGTGCCGCTCTACTGGGTCGAGGTCGATCCCAGCATGGCAGGGCTGCCGACGATCAATCTGCGCGCGCTGATGGTCGGCGTCATGAAAGGCGGTACGGCCGACCCGGATATCGCGGTCCCCATCGGCAGCCAGGCGCAGGCTGATGCGCAATTCGGAGAAGGCTCCGAGCTGTCGCGGATGTTCAAGTCGTTCTTCGCGAACAACTTTGCCAACGAGGTCTGGGGCCTGCCGCTGGCCGAACCGACCGGCGCGTCAGCAGCAACGGGCGACATCGTCATTACGGCTTCGCCGGCAGCAGCGGGCACGATCCATCTCTACGTCGCGGGCGATTATGTCCCTGTCAACGTGCTGACCACTGACACCCCGACGATGATCGGTCAGGCCATCGCCGACGCGATCAACGCCGACACCTCGCTGCCGGTCACGGCGGCGGCGGCAGCCGGTACGGTGACGCTCACTTCGGTCTTCAACAGCGTCAACGCCAACGAGATCAACGTCGCGCTGAACTACTACGGCAGCACGGGCGGCCAGCAAACCCCGGTCGGCCTCGGCATCACCTTGCCCGCAAGCGGCTTCATGACCGGGGGCACCGGCACGCCCTTGTTCACGACGGCGATCACCAACCTGGGCGACGAGCCGTTCGAATATGTCGCGATGCCTTACACGGACAGCAATTCGCTGTTCGAATGGGACCAGGAGTACGGTTTCACCGACCAGGGCCGCTGGGGCTGGCAGCGCGAGCTGTTCGGCCATGTCATCTCGGCCAAGCGCGGCACCTATAGCGGGCTGCTCACCTTTGGCGACACGATGAACAGCGGCGTCGAGTCCATCATGGGGTTCGAGGTCGCGAGCCCGTCGCCATCCTTCGAATGGGCTGCGGCCTATACGGCCAAGACGCAGCGTGCCTTCATCAATGATCCGGCGAGGCCGCTGCAGGCGCTGTCGCTGAACCAGATCAAGCCCGCGCCGATCCATCAGCGGTTCGACTTCATCGAGTTGAACTCGCTCGCCTCGAACGGCATCGCCATCCAGAAGATCGGATCGGACGGCCAGCCGATGATCGCCCGAGAGCAGACGACCTACCAGATGAACCTCTACGGGCAGCCGGACGATGCCTATGAGCTGATGACGACGCTGGCGACCCTGGCCAAGCTTCTGCGCAATCAGAAGCACGCGATTACCTCGAAATTCCCGAGGCACAAGCTGGCCAACGACGGCACCAAGTTCGGCCCTGGCCAGGCCATCGTCACTCCGGGCATCATCAAGGCCGAGCTGATCAACCAGTACCAGCAGGATATGTACGACGGCCTGGTCGAGGACCTGCAAAACTTCAAGCGCAATCTCCTGGTCGAGCGCGATCCGAACGACCCGAACCGGGTCAACGTCCTCTATCCGCCCGACCTGATCAACCAGCTCCGCATCTTCGCGGTGCTCGCGCAGTTCAGGCTGCAGTACGACCGGGGCATCGACACCCAGATCATTGGCAGCAGCACGGGCCCGTACAACGCGGCTTCGGGCGCGGCCTAACCGTCCCATCACATTTCAGGCCTGCACAACCGCGCCATCCCTGTCGCGGCGTTCGGTGCTGGCCGACCGAAAGGAGACTGATCAATGGCCCAGAGAATTGCAGGCATCGCCTTTCTGACGGTGGATGGCACGCAGCTTGCGCTGCGCGGCAACTTCACCGTCAGCCCGTCGCCGGTCGAGCGCACGATGATCGCAGGCCAGGACGGCGTGCACGGCTACCAGGAGCTGCCGCGCGTGCCGTACATCGAGGGCGATCTCTCGACGCTTCCGGGCTTTTACCTGGAGGACTTGCTCGCCGAGACCGACGTGACCGTCGTCGCGCAGCTCGCCAACAACATGCAGTACATCCTCACGGGCGGGACCTGCAAAGGCGGCTTCGAGAACAACACGCGCGATGGCCAGGTGCGCGTGCGCTGGGAGGGCGTGACCTGCCAGGAGGTTAGCCTCGCATGAACGTAGCGCCGAAACGAGAAGGCTTCATCGACGACAAGCCGACGCCGAAGATCATCGACGCCGAGGCGCTCCCCCAGGCGGACGCCAAGCCGTCGCGTTCGATGCCGCCGCCCGAGGTCGAAGCGTCGCCAGCCGAGCTGCCGCCGATGTGGCAGGACGAATGGCCGCTCGTGGTGAAGCTGATCAACAAGCCGATCCACAACAACAAGGGCGAGAAGATTACGGAGATCAGCCTGCGCGAGCCTCGCGCGGGCGACATCAACCGCTACGGCAATCCGGTTCGCATCAACCAGGACGGCGACGTTGTCTGGGACGAGCGCAAGATGACCTACATGATTGCGGCGCTGTCCGACATCCTCGCGCCGTTCATCGAGGACATGCATCCCCGCGATTGGAACACCGTGGCGATGAAGCTCAGAAATTTTTTTCTGCCCGATCCACGGGCCTGGTAGGCGACGAGGACGAGATCATCCTCGACTGCTACCGCCTGGCCCGCTGGTACCACGTCAGCCCGGAAACGTTCTTGTCGATGCCGTTCAGCGAGGTGCGCATTCACCTTGAGCGCACCGCGACGCTGGACCGCAGACAGCAGCCCCCGAAAGACGACGACTGATGCCCAACGAGCAGGAGGAGCTAAAGCTTGTCGTCTCGCTGGTCGACAACGCGTCGGCTGGCATCGACAAGATCGTCGAGAAAACGAAGGAGATGGGCGGCCCGCAGGTCAAGGAAGCCCACGAGAAGATGCGGCGCGGGACCGAGGAGCTGAACAAGGTCTTCAAGGAGGCCACGGGCGGCTTCGGGGACGCGTTCAAGGCTCTCGGCACATTCCGCGGCGGCCTGGTTGCGGGCGCAGGCGGCTTGGCGCTGTTCGGCGTCGAGATGACCAAACAAATCGGCGAGCTGAAGAAGTGGGCCGAGGAGCTGCGCGGCATCAGCCAGGCGGCGCGTCAGATCGGCGTCGATCCAGCGGCGATGAAAAACATCATCAGCCAGTTCGAGGCTGTTGGCGTCAGCGCGGACCAGACGAAAGCCAATCTCGGCAAGATGTCCGAGGCGGTTGCCGACCTCAACCGCCAGGGCAGCGCGCTGCGCCGCGAGCTGCTGCACATGGCGGGACCGACGCCGCAGGCGCAGGCGAGCATGCGCGAATTCCTCGACAAGATCGTCCACGCGAGGTCCGAGGAAGAGCGATATAACGCTGTCGCCGAGGCCCGCAACAACGTCCTGAAGAACGCGCTCGCCAATGGCTACACGCTGCAAGAAGCGACCAACCGTGCGAACGCCTTCACCTCGCACTTTTGGGACAAGACGATGGAGGCGAAGGAACGCCTCAACCAGCTGTCGGCGGAAGATCAGCGCATCCAGAATGAGCGGATCGCCAAGGCGCGCGAATTCGCCAACCTCACTGGCGAGATCAGCGGCGAATGGTCCGACATCATCGAGGAGCTGAAGGCGCCGTTCCTCGACCCCGCGATCAAGGCCGCGAAGACCTTCCTGGAAATCAGCAAGGAAATCCACGAGTGGCTGAAGAAGAATTACGAGCTGGCCAAGCCTGACGAGGCGAAAAAGTCGATCCAGGACACGTTCGGCAAATTCCGGGGGCCGCTCCAGCTCGGCACGCCGCAGGCCGAAGAGCAGAAGAAGACGACCGAGGACAACACGGACGCGCAGAAGAAGCTGAAGGAGTCGAACGACGCTCTGATTGACGCCCTCAAGAGCGGCTTCATGCCGATGAGTTACACGGGGGGCGGCGGCCGCAGAAATCCACTGCTGCAGAACGCGTCGTTCACCACGGGCGGCTCGCAGGGCTTCAGTGGCAGCGGCGGCGGCGGTGGCATGGGCCCGTTCGGCGGCGGGCCCGGCTTCGGCGGCGGCGGCAGCTATGGCGGCGGCGGCTCGGCCGGTTACGGCGGCAGCGGCTCGGGCGGCTACGGCGGCGGCGGTGGTTCGCCCTATGGCAGCGACACGGGCGGCTCGACAGGCGGTCCGCAGAGCGGCCCCGCAGGCGATCCCAGCGTGCCGTCCGACATCCTGGCCAAGGCGCGCTCGGTCGCGCTGCACGGCGGCCCCGGAGCCGTCGAGAGCTTCATGCGCTCGCAGGGCTACCCCAAGGCGGGCAGCTGGTGCGGTGAGTTTGCAGCATCTGTCGTCAAGTCGGTCGGCGGTACGCCGCCGAAAGGCGCGGCCGTTGCATCGAATTGGCGCAACTGGGGCACGCCGGTCGCACCGGGAGACGTGAAGCCTGGCGACATCGCGGTCGCCGACCGAGGCGTGCGCACCGGACAAACCGGAAGCCACGTCACCATCGTTGAAGACATCAACCGGAAAGCCGGGACGTTCACCGGGCTTGGCGGCAACCAGGGACGCGGGTTCGAGTCGCAGTTTGCGTTGAAGGGCTACTCATTCCGTCGCGGCGGCACGCCGAACGGACAAGTCGCCGGGCCCGGCACGGGCGCGGGAGCTGGCGACACGCCAGCGGCGGCAGACGGCGCGCATGGTAGTGGAGGCAGCAACGAACGCGCCGCGATGATGGCGGAAGTCAACAAGGACCCCGCCAGCAAAGAGCTGCTCTACAGGATGATGAAATCGGAGGGCGGTGGCACTCCGACAGTCGAAGCGCTGATGAACCGCGTCCAGATGGTGCGGCAGAAGGTGCCGGGTTATTCGATTGGCCGGGAATTGCGCAGCGGCTTCTACGGCCCGATCAATAAGGGGATCACGCGACCCGTCAGCGAAAACGAGCGGGCGCAATTCGACAAGAGCCTCGCCGAAGCGGTCGGCGGCAGCGACTACATCCAGGGCCGCACCAATCAGGGCATGGCGTCCGATCCAGGCGCGAGGCTGCCGGGTCGCGTTCCGGGCTACAAAGAGGTTTACAATTATTGGGAAGGTCGACGTGGCGGCGTCGACTTCTCAGTCGCCGACAGCGCGCGGTTTGCGCGCGAACAGCTCGACCGGAAGATGGCCGCTGGCAACAAGGTCGAGGGCTCCGGCAAAATCAGCGTCGATGTGAACGCGCCCAAGGGCACCAAGGTCGGCGCCCAAGGCGGCGGCATCTTCAAGGACGTTGAGATCAATCGTCAGACCCAGATGGAGCCCGCACGTAAGGGCCCGGAGACGCTGTCGATATGACCACCATCTTCGAAATCACGCCGAACAAGCCGAGCTGGCGCGATGACTGGGTGCGGGCGACCTACAACAACGCGCCGTTCCATTGCGAGGCCAACACCCGCGAAGGCGGGCGTCGCATCGTCGAGCATCAGTTTCCGAAGAAAGAATATCCCTACGCGGAAGACATGGGCCGTGCAGCGCGCGAGTTCTCGATCCGCGCCTATTGCATCGTCTACTCCCGCGACGACGACGATCTGTACCGCACTGACTATCGCAAGGTGCGCGACAGGCTGATCGATGCGCTGGAGGCCGAAGGTCCCGGCATACTGCAGCTTTCGACGCAGCCGCCGCAAACCGTGGTGGTGACGAAATACCGGATGACGGAGGAGGAGCGCTTCGGCGGCTTCTGCACCTTCGACATCACCTTCGTGGAATACGGCATCGACCCGCTGTTCGATCCCGGCCAAGAGGACACCCAGGCGACGCTGGCGAAGGCATCGCAGAACGTTCGCGACCAGGTGCAGCGCTCGCTTGCGCCGCCGTCGCCCTCCATCGGCACAGCAACGGTTGACGCATGAAGCGCACAGATGCGAACGAGGCCGCTCCGCTCGTTGACCGGATGCTGGCGCTCTTGCTGTCGTTCGTCCCGGCGAAGGGCCAAGCAGGCCTCGACGCCAGAACGGCCATCGGCGACACGCGGGTCAATGCGTACAAGCTGCTGATCGAGGACGCCATAGGGCCGCCCCTCGACAACTGCTTCGACCAGGCGCGCCAAGCGGGCATCACCTGGCAACAGCTCGTAACGGTGCGCGGTCATATCGAGCAGGCGAAACCCGTCTCGCTTGGCGCGGTGCTGCTCCAGAACGCGGGCATCCGGCTTTGCCTGGCGACCGAAGGCTACATTCTGGCGGGAATGACGTTCGTCAGCCGCCAGCAGGTCGATGCGATCAAGGCCGCATTGTTTCAGCCGTTCCAGGACGCAGAGGAGATCGCCGCCGACGATATGGATCAGATGACGTTTCAGTCGCTGATCACGCTGCACGGTGCGATCACCAATCACCTGGTGCAGACCGCGCTGCCGCTGCCGCGCATGCTGAAATATCAATTCTTCAAACCGCTGCCGAGCCTGGTCATGGCGTACAAGCTCTACGACGACGCGTCCCGCGCCGAGGAGCTGCGCGACGAGAACAAGGTCGTGCATCCCGCCTTCTGCCCGATGGTCGGCGAAGCACTGTCGGCGTGATCGATGCCGAAACCGCAGGAAGTCGCCGTCCTGGTCGTCAATGGCCGGAAGTTCGAGGACTGGGAATTCGTCATGGTCCGTCGCAACTGGGGCGACTCCTACGCCTATTTCCAGTTCAGCGCGGCCGAGCGCGACCCGGTCTTCAAACAGGGCGGCCCGTTTCCCGATTGGCAAAAGCTCCAGTTCAAGCCGGGCGACCTTTGCAGCGTCTATCTGGCTGGCTTTCTCGCGATCACCGGCTTCATCGAGGTGCGCCAGGTCGCCTATGACGCCTTCAGCCATGGCGTGATGCTCATCGGCAAGAGCTATACCGCGCTGGGTGCCAAATCGAGCGTCGATACCAAGACCGGCAGCTTCGATAACAAAAACATCGTCCAGATCGCGCAGGAGGTCTGGGCCCCCTACGGCGCAGGCGTCAAGGTGGTCGGCCAGGTCGATATGACCCCGTTCGACAAGCTGCAGAACAATACTGGCGAGCCGGTCTGGGATTTCATGGAGCGCATCGCGCGGGACCGCTGCGCTAGGCTGGCCTGCGATGCCTTTGGCAACTTCCTGCTGATCGGCGAGCACAGCTTCGCCCCCGTCGCAGGATTGGTCGAGGGCAAGAACATCCTGTCCTGCCAGTGCGTCATCGACTCGACGATGGTGTTCGAGACCTACGATGTTCGCGGCAGCTCGCAGGGCAGCGACGATCACAACATGACCGACGCCAGCGAGCAGCAGGCGATCCAGAACACCAGCATTGCGAACGTCCTCTATAGCAAGCTGATCACGCCGATTGAGGAGTCGGTGAAGTCGCAGGGCGAGATGAAGCTCCGGGCGGACTTCGAACAGCGCATCCACGACGGCCAGCAAATCCAAGCCACCATCACCGTGCAGGGCTGGCTGCGCGAAGGCGTCGCGCTCTGGAGCGAAGGCGAGCACGTCCACGTCTATTCGCCGATGGCGATGCTCGATGAAGAACTCGCGATCCAGCAGGTCATTTTCACGCAGGACGACAAGCGCGGGAGCATCACGGTGCTGACGTGCGTCAATCCAGAGTTCCTGAACGCGCATCCAACCTACAACGTGGGGAAATAGGAAATGCATCGGGCCACACCGCTCAACAGCTCCCTGCGGAGCTACTCCGCTGGCGGCGCACGCGGCGTCGTCGATCAGGTCGATGACAGCAAGTTTCTGCAGGAGATGGCTGGCAACTTCATGCACAACGAGTCGCGCAAGGGATGCGAGGCTCCCCAGAACTACGGCTTCACGTCGGTGGTGTTCGACGCCGAGAAGGACGCCCAGGGCAAGATCAAGTCGGCCGCAGAGCATTTCACCAGCTTCATGGGCGGCAGCCGCTCGTTCCCCATCGCAATGATGGATGATCGCCGCCACCGGCTCTTTAAGCTGGATAAAGGCGACACCGCGATGTTTCGCGGGCGCGGCGACAAGCAGCAATTCCACCTGACGAAGGACGGAGGCTTCTGGACCGCGCCGCAGGACAAGACCGTGCGCATGCACCTGGTCCAGCAGGACAGCGAGAGCAACTCGACGATGGACCAGGGCGGCGGCTCATCGGGCGGCAGCTCGGCGGGCGGCCAGGCGGCGACGCGCGATGCGGGCGGCAGTTCGGGCGGTGGCTCTGGTCAGCAAGGCGGCCAGCAGCAGAAGCGCGGCCAGCAATCGCTCTACAAGGACGGCCAGAAATCGCCGCTGTTTGTCGAGGTCACCAAGGACAAGACGCGAATGGGCGGCAACCAGTGCCATCTCGCGCTGGCCGATGGCAACACGTACCTGCACTGCCACACCGACAAGAAGGTCTACGTCGGCGCGGAGGCAGGCAAAGCATCGTTCGATTACCTGGTCACGCTATCGGGCCCGTGCGTCAACAGCCTCGGCAAGATCGGGTGAAGCACGATGCCAGCGGGCTATAACGTCCCTGACATCCGGCTGGTCCAGAACAACGTTTTTCCGCAGTATTCCGTCACGGTCGACTGGTCGCTGCTGCCGGATGGCACGCTCGACGACACCCAGGCGCTTGCCACCGCGATCATCGTCGCGCTCGGCACCAACGCACTCGCGGGCCCGAACGACATCATGCCCGACCCGGACTCCAATGACCGGATGGGCTGGTGGGGCGATATGGACGCCCAGGCGATCTGGGGCGGCTGGGACATCGGCTCCAAGCTGTGGCTGCTGCGTCGCTCCAAGATCACCCCGGCCCAGGCGCGGCAAGGTTCGACGCTGGTGATGGTCGAGAATTACATCGCCGCAGCGATACAGCCTTTCGTCGACCGCAAGATTTGCTCGGGCTTCGATGTGTGGGTGACGCGAGTTGACCCGCAGCGGATCGATGCCCTGCTGCGCATCTATCGCGGGCCCCTTCCAGAAATCGAGCTTCGCTACGCCGTCCTCTGGGACGCCATGCAATCCTCCTAACAGCAGCGAAACAGCGACATGCCATGGTCAACGCCGACATTGCGCGCGGTGCGCGAACTCGTGCGCGATGCGGTCAACGCTTCTTTGCCGGGCGCGGACGCCAACGTGCCGAACAGCGTGCTGCGGGTTCTCTCGGACAACCAGGGCGCTCTCTGTCATCTGACGCTGCAATATGTCGACTGGCTGTCGCTGCAGCTCTTGCCAGACACCGCCGAGACCGAGTGGCTCGATAGGCACGGCCAAATCTGGCTGGTCAACGCCGACGGCTCGACCGGCCGCAAGATGGCGACGCTCTCGACCGGCACGGCAGAATTCCAGGGCCTGGTCGATGGCACGGTGATCCCGACCGGGACGCAGTTGCAGAGCGCGGTCGGCTTGCCCGTTGACTTCAGCTCGCCGAATTCGGTGGTGACCTTCGAGACGCTGGAGGACATCACGACATCGGCGAGCGCGCCAGCGACCGGCAACATCCGCGCGGTCGATGCGGGGTCCTTCGGCAATCTGCCGGACGGCTCGGGGCTCTCGATGCTGCCGACCATCCCTGGAGTCAGCAGCACGGCGTTCGCCTACAGTTTGACGGGCGGGACGGACACCGAGACCGACGACGAGCTGCGCGCTCGCATCTTGCAGCGCATCCGCAACCCCCCGATGGGCGGCGCGCAAGCCGACTATGTCTCGTGGGCCTTGGCGGTCCCAGGCGTCACGCGGGCCTGGGCCAACGTCGAGCAAGGCATCGGCACCATGACGGTGCGCTTCATGATGGACGATCTGCGCGCCGACAATGACGGCTTCCCGCTGCCGCCCGATGTTGCTGCGGTCGGGGCCTATATCGACAAAATGCGGCCCGTCACCGTGAAGGATTGCTTCGTCGCGGCGCCGATCAAGTCTTTCGTCGACCTGACGATAGCGGACCTCAACCCGAACACCGACGAGTGCAAGGCCGAGATCGAGGTGCAGCTCAAGGACATGATGTTCCGGATGGCCGCGCCTGGCCAGACGATCTATTCGGCCTGGATCAGCGCAGCGATCATGCAGGCCCCGAGCGTGATCTCGTTCGATCTCGTCACCAATAACGACTTCGTCATGCCCAACATCGGCAGCATGGCGGTGCTCGGGACCATTCTTTATGAGTGACCGGCACATCCGCAGGGCGGGCAGCGACTATCGCGACGCCTTCCTGGAGCTGCTGCCGCAGGGCCAGGCCTGGCCGAAGCATTCCATCGACAGCGTGCTCCGGCAGGCCTGCGATGGCCTGAACAATTACTGGGGCTACGTCGACGGGCGCGCTGCCGATCTCCTGGAGACCGAGAGCGATCCGCGCAAGACGGTCGAGCTGTTGCCGGATTGGGAGCGCAATTGGGGTCTGCCCGATCCCTGCTACTCCGCGCCGCAGACGATAGCCGAGCGGCAGAACGCGCTCGTCGCCCGGATGACGCTGTACGGCTCGCAGTCCCGCGAGTTCTACATCAGCTTCGCCGCCTTCCTCGGCTACACGATCACCATCACCGAGTATCGGCCATTCATGGTCGGCATCGATTGCTGCGGCGATGATCGCGTCTATGGCGATGGCACCTTCATGCAGGACCAGTGGGGCCGCCCGATCATGGACCCCAACGGCGAGCCCGTCGCCGATGGCGAGCTGAGCGAGTGGCCGAACTACGGCTTGGGGCCACCCGAGAACCGCTACTACTGGACGGTGCATGTGCACCAGGCCGACCTGCAATGGTTCAGGAGCGCATCCGGCCAGTGCGGCATCGATCCCCACCTTCGCATCGGTCACGCGCAGGACCTTGAGTGCATCCTCGCGCGCTGGAAGCCAGCGCACACCGAGATTGTCTACGACTACACCAACCTTCATCCCGGCGACCCGATGGAAGGGACGCCCTAGCGATCCACGCCTTTCAGATCTGAAGCCCGGTTTCCCGCTCGCGCGGGACGCCGCGAGAGGACGCGTGCATGCAGTACAACCAGCCATATGGAATGCCGCCCGAGTCAACGTGGGGCGACACGCCGTACATCAACGGCAACCCCGCGACCGGACAGCAAGGCTCGATCCCGCCAGCTGCCTCTATCGAGTTTCCGCAGCGCGAGATCGTCAACCTGATCCGCGAAGTGAATATCGCGGCGGCGAGCAACTCCGATCTGCAGCAGCTAGCCAAGGCGATCCAGTCGTCGCGCCTGAACTACTCGACGGATTTTGGCACCTCGAACGCCTATGCTGCGCAGCTTGCACCAGCGCCGGACGGCTACTACGCAGGCATGGTCGTCCGTCTCAAGATCGCCCATCCAAATGCGGGCGACTCGACGCTGGCCTGCAACACGCTCCCGCCAGCGCACATCGTTCGGCCAGACGGCACCAACCTGCAGCAGTACGATCTGATCACCGGCCAGATCGCGACGTTCGTTTTCGACGGTGCGAATTGGGTGCTGACCGGCATTTCAGCCGGCGCATCGGGCGGCCCGATCTATCTCACCGCTCCCGTTGATTATTATGTCAACGGCAACACCGGCAACGACACGTTTGACGGATCGCAAGCTGCGGTCGGCACCGCGCCGAAAGGACCGTTCAAGACGCTGCAGCGCGCGTCGAACGCGATCTCGAAGTTCAATCTGAACGGCTTCAACGTCACCGTCCATGTCGCCGACGCGAACAACTATTCAATGTGCGTGCTGCCAGCTGCGGCCGGTCAGGGCAGCATCCTGTGGCAAGGCAACAAAGCGAACCCTCAAAATTGCCTTGTGTCCTGCGGAGACAATGCGGTCGCGCAAGCTTGCTTCGTCGCCCAGGGTGCGAACAACATTCTTAGCGGCTTCCGCTGCGTCGGCAATCTCGGCACTTATGGCGGTGGCATCGCGATCCCTGCGTCGTCCCAGCTCATCATGGACAACATCACGTGGGGGCCGACCAACGGCACGCATCTGACCGTCTACAACGGCGGCATCTGTCGTCTGAATGGCGCAACTGCGGATATCTTCCGGGTCGACGGTCCGCCACTCGGCAACACCTACGCTCCCGCGTGCTGGTTGAGCATCTTCGGTGCCGGTCGCCTCGATATTGTCAACATGTCCACCCCGCCGCAATTCCAGATGATCAACACGCCTATGAACTTCGGTCTTGCCTTCATACAGGCGTCCGATGTCGGCGTGTGCTCGCTTGGGTTCACGGGCGGCATTGCCAACGCGGCAGCTTGCACCGGCAAGCGCTACAACGTGGTGACGAATGGCGTCATCAACACGGGCGGTGCCGGTGCGGCCTATTTGCCCGGCAACATCGCAGGCACGCAGTCATCGGGAGGCCAATACATATGATCTATGATCCGAACGACTGGTATTGGCGCGCCGGGGATGGTCGCGTGTTCGCAAGCGCTCGGCAGCAGATCGTCGACGAGAACGATGCGGAGTTTCTGGCCTTCAAGGAAGTGCAATACCCAACGGATTGGCCGCGCGATGATGCCGGCGGGCAGACCGACGCCGCGCTGCAGGCGGTGGTCGATCCCTACGAGACGATTTTCGTCAACGAGGAATACTACGCTGCGAACCGGCGCTGGCTCGTCGAGACCGGCGGCATCACGTCAAGCGCAGGCGTGCCGCTTGAGACGAACGATCGTTCCAAGACGATGATCATCGGCGCAGGGCTTGCCGCGAGCAGCGACAGTCAGCTCACCACCACCTGGGTCGGCGCAGATGGCAATTTCTATCCGCTGACTAACGCGCAAATGATCGAGCAGGTCGGCGATCTGCAGCGCCACATCGATGCGTGCTTTGTCGCCTATACCGACATCGTCGGGCAGCTCAGAAGCGGCAAGAAGCTTTCGCGCAAGCAGATCGACGATGTGTTCGCGGCGGCGAAGCCGCGACCGGCACCTAAGCAGAAGTCTCCTTCGTCGAAGAAGTGAGCCCATGGCCATCTGCAACATCACTTGCTGGAACGACGCCGACTTCATTCGCGGCTTCGTCTATGAGACCGCCGACACGCCGCCAGTGCCGATTGATCTGACCGGCAACACCATGCGGATGGGCATCCGCCACCGCGCCGAGGATGTCACCGAGGAGATGCTGCTCACCACCGAGAACGGCGGCCTCTCGATCACCGACGCGCCAAACGGCAAGTTCACGCTCTGGATCACGCACGCGCAGCTGCTGGAGCTGCCGCTGGGCGATTACGAGCATTCGCTGATCCGGAGCACCGCCACGGGCCTGCAACTGCGCATCTGGTCGGGGTCGCTGACCGTCAACGCTGGCCCGAGCCGGGGCAACAACACATGAGCTATGATGTCGTCGTCTCGACCGACTATGACGTGATGATCTCAGCCGAGCCGAGCGAAGACGTGCAGGTTTTGCTGGATCGCTCGGTCGAGACCATCGACGTACCAGAGCAGGGACCGCCCGGTCCGCAAGGTCCGATGGGTCCGCCATCGACCGTGCCGGGGCCAATCGGACCGCCCGGCGTAGACGGCAATACGATCCTGTACGGGTCGCGCGATCCGGTCGCGAGCGACGGCAAGAACGGCGACTTCTGGATCAACACCGCGACCAACGTCATCTTCGGCCCGAAGGCGTTCAACGTCTGGCCAGCCGGTGTGTCATTGGTCGGTCCGCAAGGAGCGCAAGGGCCGCGCGGCAACAGCGTGCTCTATGGCGTCGGTGCGCCAGGTGCAGGCGTTGGCATCGATGGCGACTTCTACATCGATACCAGCACGCATTTCATGTACGGGCCGAAGGCGTCGGGTGCCTGGCCAGCCGGAACGTCGCTGATCGGTCCGCAAGGTCCGCAGGGCAACCAAGGCATTCAGGGCAATCAGGGCATTCCGGGGCCAACCGGCACGCGCGGCTCTCTGTGGTACGAGGGCGCGGGCGCACCGGGCGTGATCGCGGGCGCGCTGGCGAACGACAACTATCTCAACACCACCAACGGTGACGTCTACACCTACAGCGGCAGCGCGTGGGGCTCGCCGGTCGGCAATCTCAAGGGTCCGCCTGGCGCGTTGCCTGAAGCGCCGACCGATGGTGGTTACTACACGCGGCGCAACTCGGCGTGGGTTGATGCCGCGCTGACGTTCCTGCGCTTTGATGCGGCGCAGGTCCTCACCGCGCCGCAGCTCGCGCAAGGACTGGCGAACCTCGGGCTGACCAAGAAGAACTACTTCGTCAATCCTGCGATGCAGATCGCGCAGGAATGGGGCACCACTGCGCAGAACGTCACAGCCGGTTCGTCTGTCCCGTTGGACCAATGGATCGTGGCCAGCACCCCAGCGGGCGCCACCATCTCGACGGTCCAATCAACCACCAATGACACGCCTTCCGGTACGCCGCGCCTGCGCGCCGTCGTTACGGCCTCGGCCAGCCCTGCGGCGGGAGACGTGGCCTACGTTTGCCAAATCTTGGAGGGCAACAGGGTCAGGGACCTCAACTCGGGCAAGGCGAACGCCAAGACGGTCACGCTGGCCTTTGGTGTGCGCGAGCCCGCAGGGACCTACTGCGTTTGCATTCGCAATGACCAGAGCACGCGCACCTACATTGCGGAGTACGTCATCGCTGCCGGTCAGGCCAATACCGACGTGCGGGTCAGCGTCACGCTCCAGTTGGATACCTTGGTCAGCGCGACCAACTGGAAGACCGACACCACGATGACGTTCTACGTATTCTGGATGCTGTCGTGCGGGACCTCGTATCAGATCGCTCCGGCCAACAAGAACCAGTGGCTGGCTGGCAGCGCGCTCGCGACTTCCAATCAACACAATTTCCTCGACACCGCTAACAACGTCTTCGAACTGTTCGAGACCAGCTTGACCGAAGGCAATGTCGCGCCGCCATTTACGGTGCCTGAGTACATCAGGGAGTTGGAGGTGTGTGAGCGATATTTGGAGCTGTGCACCTTCGCCTTCTCGGTCATAGGCAGCCCGCAGGCCAATCGCAATTATCAATATCCGGGTCAATGGAGGACCACCAAGCGCGTCGCTCCGACGATCTCGCTGCTAAATCCATTTCAGAACAGGACCGTCAACACTGGGATCGGCTTGTATGGCACCACCGGTTGGTACGCCTCGTGGAATAATACAGACACCTCCGGTGACGACATGCAGTTCAGCGGGACCATCAAAGCGATTGCGAGGTGAGGCAAATGGCTGAGTATCGCCTGACCGAAACCGATCAGATGGTGATCCGCACCGCCGATGGCGCGTACATCCCCAACGATGACGGCAATCGCGACTGGCAGGCCTATCAGCAATGGCTGGCCGATGGTGGTGTGCCCGACCCCTACGTGCCGCCACCGGAGCCGCAACCCGGCATGGTCGCTCCGGTCATTGTCGCGTCCGCGCATGCGACCATCAAGAGCAGCGCCATATCGCTCGCGGGTCAGCCGTTCAACATCGCGACCGCGACCTACACCGGCAAAGGCGTGTTCGCCTTCACTTTCATCAACGCGCTTCCCGACGCGAACTACACGGCGATGATTACCAGCGACTCGGTCGCCGAATTGGCCGATGGGCGGACGGCGGCGGGCTTCACCATCAATACCTACACTGGCGGCGGCGGCGCGGCGCACGATCCGAAGAGCATCGACTTTCAAATTTTCAGGGCGCCGACGCCCATGTGAGGACCGACACTCCCGACCTTGGCCCCGCTTCGGCGGGGCCTTTTTTATTTGACCACCCGCAGGTGCCCACGGCGGACCTGGTCGAGCGCTTCGGCATGCATCGCCTCGGCCTCATCCCAGGTTGAACAGCGGTTCTGGAAACCTTCCAGCGAGCCGCCGAAGATCATCGTCTCGAACAGCAGCGGCGGCCCGTCGCCGAAATGCCGATGATCGATCCCCAGAAAAACGGTGCTGATGTGCACGGAGCCGACGAAGGTTTCAGCGACGCGCCAGGGATCGAGCCCGGTCAGTTTGAACGTCGAGTGTCGCCCGGCTGATGCGCTGGCCCAGTCGTTGAGCGGCACCTTCGCGGCCACCCGGTTGACCAGCACATAGCAGCGGATAGGTTCGAACGCGGCGGGGAGCTGCTCGCCCTCGACGCGGACGAAGGTCGGGAAACGAATGATGTTGTCGTCATCATCCGGCATCGCGGTCCTCCCGCTGCCGTGGCTCCAGGGCCCGCGCCGTCTTCAGCGCCTCCTGCAGCAGCAGCAACGCATCGTCGGTCCTGCCGTGGCGATAGGCTGCAAGCCCGCTGTCCAGCAGGGCCAACAGCCGGTCTTCGGGCTTGCGGTCGTCACCGCTCATTCGCGCCCTCCTGCTTGTCGGTTGCCGCTGGGCACAGCATGGCGAGGATTTCGGTAGCCTTGCGCCTGGCGATCTGCTGCCGCTTGATCATGCCCTCCTGGGTCTGATAGCGCGTGAAGGCGTTCACATCGATGATGCGGGCTGCCAGCTCGATGATCTCGTCCTTGCTGGTCATTTCTTCGACCTCGGTTCGATCAGCCGCCGAAACGCATCCTGTCCTTCCTCGCTCTGGGCCCAGGCGTCGCTCTCTTCCGGGCTCGCGTCGAAGTCCCCGTTGATGTGACGCTTCCGAACGGCCTCGATGGCCTGGGCCCGCTTCTGGTCGTTGAATGACTGCGCGACCTGTGCTGCTACGCGAAGGTCCTTTTCCAGCTGCATCTCGGGGAGATCGAGCGGGGAAAGGAAGTCGTGATAATAGCCGGTCGCCGCGCGGTCGGCCATCTCGTGCAGCCCGACCCCGCGCAGCACGGCAGCCAGCTTGTCCTTCGTGTGCTCGGTCATGAAGGTTCCAGCTCCACGAAGTTGATGGCAACGCGACCGGGCTCGTACTCCTCGACCCAGACGCGATAGGGGCGGCTCGGCGGATAACCAGAGAAGCCGAACGCCTCCAGCACCATCTTGGCGGCGTGCTCGTTCGGGACCTTGCCGGGAACGCGCGAGGAGATTGAAAGATGCCGGAACAGTCCGGAGGGCTGCTCCTCGAATGAGATCGCGGCGACGTAGGACCCGAGCTGCACGGGATATGTCGGATATTCCCTACGGAGCGCGTCGATGCGGTCAGGGTCCGGCCGCTCGTCGAGCTTCAGCGTATTGGTCGGACCGTCCCTGTCGTCCACGATGACCTGCCGCATCTTGTCCCAGGGCATCGGCTTGGCCAGCGCGGACCGGATCGCCGTGGCGATGGCGGCCTTCTCATTGTCGCCGATGATCAGAACGCCACTCATTGCATCGGCCCTCCATCCGGGCTGATTTCCATGACCTCTTCCCTGTGGGTCAGTTTGACCAGCTTGACCGGCTTGCCGCTCGCCTGCGCGATCCAGCGCGCCCAGGGCAGCAAGCTCTGGAGCCGCACCTCGTCGGCCGCGACCAGCGGGATAAGCGTGCCGGGCCCCATCAGGGGCCCAGCGCAGAGGCCTTCACCGGTCTCGTCACTGGAGATGAAGGCCCACACCTCGTCGATCCGCCTCAATTCGTTCGGCGGGGAATGCACTTCCGGATCGTCGTCAGACATCGAACTCTCCTCTTAGTGCCCCTCGGCGGCGAGCGAGCGGGTCAGCGAGATGATGCTGCGCCGTACCTGGTGGCTTTCAACCCTCGACCAGGCCTCGATCAGATCGATGCCGTCCTTGCTCGATACAAACTCACTAACCAAACTGTCCTGCGGCTCGCCCCTTGAGCGGTCCTCGCCCGCCAGCGCCGCCATCGTGGTCTTGAGGAAAGCAGCGATCTCGTTCAGCCGCGTCGACGCGACACGGTTCACGCCCTTCTCGTATTTCTGGATTTGCTGGAAGGTGATGCCCAGCGCGGCCCCCAGCTCGGCCTGGCTGATGTGCAGCTCCAGCCTCCGCGACCGGATGTTCATGCCGGTCTGCCGGTCTTTGTCGTTCACCGCTCGCGGTGATACCTTTTGTCTACGGCGCATGTCTGCGCTCCTTTAATTCCCATGCCCAGTTTTTATTGTTTGTTCTGATGCTCCAACTTGTCCGCTTGTCCTTGAAATTCTCCTCTGTTGTCGCCCCTGGGTCATCGCTCACGCAGCGTGCTCGGCAGGCAGCGCTCCTAGCTGATGAGCGCGCTTCCTCCGCACGGGCGGCTTCGACTTCGCGACTTTCTTCGCCGTCCTCTTCGCGAGCGGCTTGGTCGCCGCTGGCTTCAGCCTGACCTCGCCACGGTAAATGTCGATCTGGTCGTGCTGCTTGAGGTAATGCAGCTTCAATTTGATCTGCGTCGGGGTCAGCCCGGTGTCGCGCACCAGGGCTGAGATCGCGATCCATCTGTCGAGCGACAGATACTCGACGAGCTTGATGCTGCGCGATGACGGCTTCATCACCGGGGCGGCAGGTTGCGGCTTCGGAACGTGAGTTGTGAGTACCTCGCGCATCCCGGCCGCGATCTTGGTGAGCCGCAGCACCAGCTCGGTCAGATCGGCGACTTCTCCCCGCAGCGCCTTCATCTGGTCCGGCAGCGGAACGACGGCGTCGGGTTGCGGCAGCTCCAGCGCCTTCGTTAACGGCTTGGGTTTCTCCGGCCTTTGGTTCTGGGCCTTCAGCGTCACGTTGTCGGCGCGCAGCAACTTGCGGACCTCGGCGCGGGTGTTCATGCGGGCCCGCCAGTCGCTCGCTGTCTTGGCGACGAAGACGCGGCGGACCTCCTTTTCCGGCACCACCTGCCAGGCGATCTCGATGTGGCCGCCATTGGTGTCTCGGGTTTGCCCCTTCACCCCATGGAGCTTCAGTTCGTTGAGCGCGATCTCGGTCAGTTCATTGCTGTACGCCATTCCCTCAACCTATCCCTTGCCGTGCGCCTCGATGGTCGCCGACGCTCGACCACCGAGCGCCGTCGCGATTTCCGTGAAAGTGTGGGTGCGGCCCGTAGAGACGCCGCTGGTGATCTCGCGCCATTGGCCAGCCGAGTCGAACGGCGGCGCGAAGACCGCGAGAGCTTCCTTGGAGTTGAAACGGATCAGCGCGGCGATGCCCTTCTCGGCGCGGCGGATCAGCCAGCGGCGCAGGGCGGGATCGCGGTGGGCATCGCGGTGCTGCGGATCGACCCATATCTGGACGACCTGGATGTTCAGGGCTTCGCCCGTCACGTCGTCGCGGACCGTGACGAAGTCGGGCATAAGATCGAGCACGTAGTGCGACCTATCGGGTCGCGATAGATCATCGGCGTCGTCATTGATCAGCCAGCGGCAATTCCAGAGGCCGCACTCAGGCGGCATCCGCGCCGTGTGATAGACGGCGCATCCCTTGTGGAATTTGTGAAAGCGACAACGTTCGCCTGCAGCCTTTTGCAAGGGCGGCACAGGCAAAAGCTTGCAGCACAACGAGCAGTCACCGCAGCGTCTCATCGGTGCCCGTATCCATCTATGCACATTTTCGCGCGGCTTATGCCGCTGCTTGTGTGTCGATGATGCGACGACGATTGTGGCGAAATAAATCTGATCGCACAAATTTCCTGATCATCGCGCGCTGCTAAAGTTGAAATGCGAGTTGAGTGTTTTTGAGTTGCCGTCCGAGTTGACTCTGGCCAACCCGAACGACAACCTTTAGGACATATGAACCGGCGAGGAAGACTATGCACATGCCCGACTCACCGCACATGGCGATGTCGGGTCCGCCTTGCCGACACTGCCCGCCCTTCGTCATCCGAAGGGCGGGCTTTTTTATTGATCCTGCGCTCCGAGTAAAGTTGTAAGAAATTACAATGCGGCGTGCGACCAGCAGCGATTGTTCGGAAGCGATGCCTGCAATTCGCCAGGCTTAACGAAAATCAATGTGCGAGCCATTTTTGAGACACAAATCCAGCCTTCCAGATGGCTGCTCAAGAACCTTTCAGGCTGCTCATGGACCGCCAAGTATTTGAATTCATCTACAACCTCAAACCGCTGACGGACGCCGCGAGTGTCACGAGAGCGATGGGTGCCGTGCTCAACCATCACGGCATCGATCACTTTTGTCTCAGCTTCCTTCCCGGTCCGAAGCAGACCTATAACGAAGTGGCCATCGAGAACCGGATGCCAGACGGGTACGTGCCGACCTATCTCGAAAAGGGATACACGCACGATGATCCCGTCTTCCACCACTGCAAGACGACGGTGCTGCCATTCCGGTGGTACAAGGACACGCCGTTTGATCCCGTGCGGAAGCCCCGCGCTGCCGAGATCGTGGGGCTTGCGAGAGACCATGGCATGGTCGATGGCGTCGTCGTCCCGGTCGCCTCGACGGGGGGAAGGCTGGGCCAGGTCTTTTTCGGCGGGCGCGAGTTCGATCTGCCTGAGTACAAGCTGCCCGCGCTGCATTTGATGGCGCACTACGCCTTTGAACGGTTGCTTCGACTCAAAGGCGTGCGAGGCGCGCGAGAACATAACCTCACGGACCGCGAGGTGGAGGTGCTGACCTTGGTCGCGGCGGGACTGACCAGCGCAGCTATTGCCGCTCGACTTGGCATCGTTGAGCGGACGGTGAACGCGCACGTCACGCACTGCTGCAAGAAACTCGGCGCTGCAGGCCGGACGCAGGCGGCGGCCATCGCGATCCAGGACGGGATCATCCAGCCGTGACCGGCTCCGCGCCCGAAGTTATAAAGGGCGGATGATCAGCGAAATCCTCGCGCAAATTCGCGGCCCCAATTTTACTGCCGGGATCGTCCTGTTCGACGATGTGGTGGTCGAGGCGGCGCCCATCGTCCGCTACATGCGGCGATGGTCGCGGGATCGGGTGAGGGACTACTGCGCCAAGCAGGGCTGGCAGATCACCGTCGTACACCAGATGCAGCGCGAGGAAGTTGAGGCCCCGCCCAGGGCCCTTTTGGGGGGTGGCGGAAGCAGCCGCCCGCCTGCTAGGACACCGCCATGACCGCCTTGACCCGACGCCGCAGCGACGACGAGCACCAAGAGACTTGGCATATCTATTTCGGCGATGTCCGCGTCGGCACCATTGGCGTGCGCGCGGGAATTCCGACAAGCGCCGACCAGTGGGGCTGGAGTATCGGCTTCTATCCCGGCATGGAACCGGGCGCGCAGCGCAGCGGCTCAGCCGCAAAGTTCGACGAGGCCCGCGCGGCTTTCGAGAATGCCTGGCGGGAGCTGGAGTCGACCCTCAACGAGGACAACTTCGAGGCATGGCGGCGCAGCCGCGACTTTCACGCGTGGAAGAACCGCATGTGGGCCGAGCACTGCCGGATGCCGACGCAAAACGAAAATGGCTGGTCAAAGTGCTTCTGCGGCGAGCCTATCCCGGTCGCCTGCGAAGCCCACATCCATACGGTTCACCGAGGCATCGGCGCATGAAGCACGTCGAGGGCCGACCCTACGCCGACCCGCAAGCCGCCGCCCGCAAGCTGATCGAGCTGTGCGCCAGCACTCAGCCGGTTCAAGACGGCCGCATCCACATCGAGAAGATCAACGAGCCTTTCATCTTCAGGCTCAAAGCCAGCGGCCCTGAGTTCGGCGCTGGCCTTGCCTGCGCCATCGAACAGGGCTGGCTCGAACTGCACGAAAGCGGCACCTATGTGCGGCTGCTGTCTCCGGGCGCGGACTTGCTCACCGGCAAGTAGGAACGACCAGCAGGCGACGCGAATTGCATGGTTGCGGCTGGCCTCTATATAGGGCTGGCTCGGCAGGCGGGTCCCTCCCGTGACCGAGCCCGCCCCGAGGGGGCGCACATGAACCCGATGGAAACGTTCAATCCCGATGAACCCTGTCGCCTGCACGACGGGCTCAATAACGAGTTCATCGACTGGAACCCTGACTGGGCCCCGCGCTACCGGGAGTTTTCCTCCAAGCACGATGACGGAGTCGTCGCTTGGGACGGTCTGCTGCTGGACGGGTGGGTGCCGTTGTAGCCCCCCTTTTCGGTGCTCCCGATCAGCGATCTTGACGCCTCCGACGCGACCCGCTTGGATCGGTGGGCTGTACGTGGAGAGATTGTAATGCGTTTCGCACCCTCTATCGTGCCTGGCTCCGAACGGGACACCTATCTCGTGCTCGATGACTTCGGTGCTCGCCTCGGTCGAGCCTGGCCGGAGACCGACGAGGAGCATACTGATCGCGACACCCTGCTGCGCCATCTTATGGAGGGGCAGTATTCCAACCCCGTCCGGATCGTCAGCTTCAACACCAGCGAAGGCTGGTCGCGCGACGCCTCCGAGGACATCGCGGATGAACTCCACCAGCGATGCATGGGCGAAATTCCCGTCCATCTGGAGGACTTCATTGGTCGCAATGCTGGAAGCAAAGTACTTCAGCTTTCGTTACCGATGCTCGGATTATGATCCCAAAGAGGCCCGAAACCTGTCATTGTCGAGACCATGCCGAGCGTGAACCCAGAAATCCTCAAATGGGCGCGAGAGACCGCCGGTCTCTCGACGGAAGAGGCGGCTGCAAAGCTCGCCCTCGGCGACGCGCGCGGTTTGACGGGGGCAGATCGTCTGGTTGAATACGAGGCCGGTGAACGCGAGCCGACCCGGCCCCTTCTCGTCCGCATGGCTAAGCAATATCGCCGCCCTTTGCTTTCGTTCTACATGGCCGAGCCGCCGAGGCGGGCCGAGCGGGGCGAAGACTTTCGAACGCTCCCTCCCGAGCACTCGATTGCTCAAGACGCCTTGGTCGATGCCCTTATCCGGGACGTCCGTGCTCGGCAGCAGATAGTCCGCGAGGCCTTAGTAGACGAAGAGGAAGCCGTCCCGCTGCCCTTCGTCGGCTCGATGACGATGCGCCAAGGTGCCGAAGTCGTTCTGCGCTCGATTGTCGAAACGCTCCACCTCGATCTGGATCGCTATCGACGGGGCACCAACCGGCAGCCGGGCGGGTTCACTTATCTGCGCGACCAAGCCGAGCAGGCAGGCATCTACGTCCTGTTGATCGGCAATCTCGGCAGCCATCACACGAGCCTCGACGTCGAGACCTTCCGTGGCTTTGCCCTGGCCGACGACGTCGCGCCCTTTGTCGTGATCAACGATCAAGATGCGACAACGGCGTGGGCGTTCACCCTCCTTCACGAACTCTGCCACATCTGGTTGGGAGCGACCGGTGTGAGCGGCGCCTTCGCCGAAAGCGCCGTCGAGCAGTTTTGCAACGACGTTGCAGGCCGCTTCCTGCTTCCTTCCGGCGAACTTCAGGCGTTGAACCTGCGAGGCGAACGGTTCGAGACGGTCGTAGCGAGAATTGGCGACTTCGCTGAACAGCGAAACATCAGCCGGTCCATGGTGTCTTACAAGCTTCTGCGAGAAGGCATCATCGACCACGAACTGTGGAGCCGTCTCACCGCGCTGTTCCGAAGCCAATGGAAGGCTGCTCGTGCAAGCGAACGCGAGCGCAATCGGGAGCGCGAAGGTGGCCCGAATTACTACGTGGTGCGACGACATCGACTTGGCGAAGCTCTCGTCAACCTCACCGGCCGCATGCTGGCGGAACGAGTGCTTTCTCCCACCAAGGCGGGCAAGGTTCTCGGCGTCAAGGCATCCAACGTCTATGGAGTTGTCGGAGACGGCTTCAACGCGGCGCAGGGGTGACGCGTGTTATATCTGCTCGATGCCGACACACTCATCAGAGCTAACCGGGATTACTACCCGCTGGATCGCGTGCCCGAGTTTTGGGATTGGCTGCTGCACCAAGCCGCGCAAGGTAACTTGAAACTACCCGTCGAGATGATCGAGGAGATCAAAGAAGGCACCGATGCCGTTTCTGACTGGATCTCAGAGCGAGAACACTCGGATGCGCTCACGCTCGATGAAGACGTCGATATGGACTTGCTCCGACGCGTGACTGCCGAAGGATATGCGCCCGATCTAAACGATCAGGAACTCGAGATCATCGGTCGAGACCCCTTCCTCATCGCCCACGCGTTGGGGGCACCCGACCAGCGGATCGTTGTTACCGCTGAAGTCTCTAAGCCCAGCAAGCAGCGCGCCAACCGGAAGGTGCCCGACGTTTGCAATCAATTCGGCATTCGCCCGATGGACAGCTTCGGGTTGATCAGGGCTCTGGATTTCTCAACGTCTTGGCGTGCCGCAGCAGGCGTGTGACCCTGATCCGATACGGGAACAATCCACGGGGAGACACGCATAACGAGGGTCTTCCGCGAGCGCTGGAGTCCCAATCCAAGCCAGCGCCTGGGCCACCATCAAGGACAGTCAGCAGGAAAAGGCGCGGCTATTTGCTTGTTTGTCGCGGCGTCACGTGAGGTCCGAGGGAATTTGGCAGCACTTGCTGGACTTTTTGCCTGACCAGATCTTCCTCGAAATCGTGCTGAAACGAACTGCCGTTCTCGTAAGAGATGACGAGACGAAACTTTCCCCACTGATCGAAGAAATCACGAACGGTCAAAGCCGGTTCGAATGTGAGATCGAGTTGGACCGGCGCGTCTGTCGGGACGTCGACATCGGTTACGGGAAGTTCCTTGCCGACCGAATGAACGGCCGCCTTCAACTGTTCCGTGTGTCCAGTTAGCCCGGAAATGACGTAGGCCTCTCTGAAGCGAAAGGGCATCAAGCTTTGGCCCTGAAAGATCAACCCGTTGACTGCGGCCGTTGGCCCACCGCCAGACCCGACAATAAGCTGGCCGTTCAAGCTCCAATCCATTGGGCCAGATGTCGTCGATGGTACTGGCTGACCCGCTGGGCTCGATGATTGCGAACCACCTTGCCGAGCATTTGCTAAATCCCGACGGACCGAAGCTAGCTCGTCCGCACGCGCATCCCGCTGTTTAATGGCCTCGGTCAATTGCGATTGAAGAGGTGCTTTGGCTTCAGAAACTGCCGTATCCAGTTGAGCTTGCGTATAGCCCTCAGCTTTGTTGCGGACCAGCCATCCAACCGATGCAGCCGGTACCACAGCAACCAACAGCAGAAGAAGCAGCCAGGCGGGCTTGCTGTTAGAGAGGGTGACAATCTTCCCCGCGAGCACTTCGTGGTTGGGTTTCCATTTTGGCCATGTGAGGCCTGCAGCTACTAGGACAGCGGCTATAGTCCAACAAGCGAGGATGCACGCACCGACCAAGTACCAATTCGGATGCTCGCTCTTAAGCGCGACGGCAACGGAAACGGAGGGCGGGACAGTGAGGAAGGCGCCCCCCAGCAAAGGAAGGAAGCGTCCGACGAACGTATCGTTTGGCGATGTTGAAGGCTTAGGCTTCACTCCAGCCAGCACCCCTTCCATAGCCTTCGTCATCTCTGGAGAAGGCCCCCGGGCCAACTCGGCCGCCTTGGCCAATTCGGCAGGATCAAGCCGTTCTGCCATAGCTTTCACTGTCGACTGAAGACTTGCCGAAGACTGCTGGCTCGCTGATTTTGCCACCTCGCTCGCCCGGCCGCGAGACGGACCCAACATTTGCCTTTTGAGTGCGGCGTGAGGATCGTTGCGCCCCAGCACATCTGAAGCCGAGACTCCCACAGCATGCCGCTGGTCGTCGCTCCGCGACGCCTCCGGAGCGGGAGCTTTCGTGGCTGGCTGCTTGTCTTGGTCGTCAGGCACGGTTGCCCCTCCGAAGAGACTCACTCTCCGGTAGCTCGCCTAGGAACCGGAAGGCCGTCAAGGGAGATTCGCAATTTGGCCGCAAATCCCTATCTTTAGGCCATGCGCAGCACGTTTGAGTTTGCCCTGGCGGTCAAGGCGGCCGAGGTTCCTTCTGGTCCCGACTGGCTTCATGAAATCAAACACGATGGCTACCGGATGATGGTAATCCGGGAGGGCAAGGTCGTGCGCGTCAGGAGCAAGACCGGGCTCGATTGGACGAAGCGCTTTCCCTGGATCGTCGAGACCGCGCTGAAGCTGCGCCCGGATCGGTTCGTGATCGATGGCGAGGCGGTGGTCCTGGGCGTGGACGGGATATCCGACTTCGATGCCCTGCAGTCCGGCAAATACAATGACGAGGTCCAGCTCTACGCCTTCGATATGCTCGCGGGCGAAGGCGACGACTATCGCAAGCTGCCGCTGTTCCTCCGCAAGCAGAACCTGGCGCGCCTCCTGGTTCGCCGCCCCGAGGGCATCCAAGCCGCGCCCTTCGAGCAGGGCGAGATCGGGCCCGACCTATTCCGCGCCGCTTGCAGGATGGGCCTTGAGGGCCTGGTGTCCAAGCATCGCGAGCGCGCCTATCGCGCGGGCCGGTGCGATCATTGGGTGAAGGTAAAAAACCACGATCATCCGGGGTACGGCCGCGTCAAAGACGTTGCGCGAGCGAAGCGCCGATGACAGTGGTATTTCCTCATCGTCAATGATGGAAATTGCAATGGCCCTTCCAAGCCGCGCTCAGACCTTCGCGTTCGAAACCTGCCGGGATTTACTGGATAAACTTGAGAGGGAAATCGACCGATATCAAAAGGTCGACGGCCGCGACGAGGATGGGCCGGAAGCTCTCTTAGAACTGGTGGATCAGCTAAGGGACAGCGCATTCAACGCAGCCGTGACGGCTTGGCAATTGTGCGATTGGGTGTTCAACGACATGACGCCCGAGCAGCGTCAGAAGGCGAAGATCAGCAGCCTTGGTGATCTGCAGGCATACGCGAGGGACAATTGTCGGGCACTTTACCTCTGTCGGCACGCCGCCACGGCGTCCAAGCACTGGGAAGTCAGCCATAAACCTGATCCCGACGTTCAGGTTGAGGTTTGGCACGACGAAACAGGCTGGACCATCCACTTCGTTGACGGGGCGAACAGTCAGTCCGCCTACGTTGTTTTCGAGTCCGCGCGCGCGTTTTGGAATGAATTTATTCGCGGCCATGGCATAGGCAAAGGACAGGACGAGCTATGACAAAATTTCTGAAGCAAAAAATCGAACAGACGCAGCGCGACATTCAAACCATCCGAGAGAGTCTGGCCGCCTCTCGCGAGGAAATGGCGAGCAACCCGAGCAGAGCGCGCGAGATCGTTAAGGAGAATGTGGACGCCATCAGAGAGGGATGGCGTCTGAAGGACGAGTTGAAGCTGCTGCAAGAGGAGCTGGAGCGCCACCAAGCAGCAGGCCCTGGCCCCTCTTAGTTCCGGTTTCCACAGCGACGTTATCTTAAGCGCTGGCCGGGTAGACCATGGCGCTTGTATGCTCCCAGGAGTTGCGAGGGTCGGGAGCGCGGGGATGGGGCATATTGAGGCAACGGGCTGGATCGCGATCTATGCTGCCGTGGTGTCGACGTGCGCGTTTGCGCTCAACTTCAGAACGTGGATCGAGAACAGGCCCCTGCTACACCTGAGCCTTATGGTCGACGGCATGATCGTGAGCCCAGGAAGCGGCGTCGAGGAAAAGGACCTAACGATCCTAACCGTGACCAATCGCGGTCGCGCGCCGACGATGATCACGAACATGGTCATCTTCGAAATGAACTCGTGGTGGCAGCGGATAAGGATCAGGCCCGAGAAAAGCTTCGTCGTCGCCAACCCTCAAATGGCCGGTTATCCGCCGAACGTTCCGGGCGATTTGGAGCCCAACAAGAAATGGACGGGGTTCGCGCGCCCTCGGCGCGACTTGATGCCGGACTGGCCTAACCACCGATATTGGATCGGCGTCTATACCAGCCATCGCGACCGCCCGTACTTGATCAGGCTGCCCAAGGCCAAGCCCGGACCACCGGAGAATTCCAAGAAGGTTTAGGCGCGCCGGGGATCGAGCCGCGCAAGGGGCGCGCGGCGAAAAAATACTTGGAAACGCCTGGAAAAAGCATTTCCCGACACTGGGCCGACACTAGCGGCGTCTGCTATTGAGTTCATTGACCTTTTCCCCCCGTGGCGTATCCCGCAAGGGGAGAAGGTAGAGAAGCCGCCCTTGCCGAAGCCACATTGCATCTCTACCTCTCGCGCAGAGTTTACCTCAGAGGGTCCCCCATGCTGGATGCCGCCGTGAAGGCGCTGTCGCAAATGATCTCGCCGCCGATGCGCACGATCCTGTGGCGATCGATCGGGCTCGCGCTCGTGCTGATCACCGTGTTGGCCATCGGCCTGCAGCGGCTGCTGAGCTGGTTTGCGACCTCCGGCGAGGTCTGGCTGGAGGGCCTCCTCGGGCCGGGCTGGCATTCCTCGCTCGAGGTCCTGTCCTGGATCGTCTCGATCGCGGCGGGGCTCGGCGTCGTGTTCGGCGGTATATTCCTGATGCCCGCGATCACCTCGCTGGTGGCGAGCCTGTTCGTCGACGACGTCGCCGACATCGTCGAGCGCGAGCATTATCCCGCCGAGCGGCCGGGCACGGCGCTGCCGTTCAGCCAGGCGATCTTCGAGGGCGTCAAGACGGCGCTGCTGACGATCCTGGTCTATCTCGCCGCGCTGCCGCTGGTGCTGTTCGCCGGCGCCGGCTTCCTGATCTTCTTCCTTGCCGCCGCCTGGCTGCTGGGCCGCGAATATTTCGAGCTCGCCGCGATGCGCTTCCGCTCGCCGGAGGAAGCCAAGGCGATGCGTCGCGACAATGCCGCGACCATCTTCACCGCCGGCCTCTTCATCGCCGCCTTCGTCTCGATCCCGATCGTCAATCTGGCGACGCCGATCTTCGGCATGGCCTTCATGGTCCACATGCACAAGCGCCTGTCGGGCCCGCGCCCCGAGCTGATCGAGCCGGCCCGGCAGATGCGGTGACAGTGCGCTCCCTCTCCCGCTTGCGGGAGAGGTAACCGGCGCTACGCGACCCGTACGCCGCACTTCCGCAGCAGCATCTTGGCAAAGCCGAACGGGGCCGGTGTGAACGGGCCCGGCGGCGCGCGGGTGATCAGCGCGATGAAGCCGAGCGCCGATATCGCGAGCCAGAAGCACAGCCAGAAGCCGTCGATATAGGCGAGCACGTTGGCCTCGCGCTGCACCAGTCCCGCGAGCGTGCCGACCGCGCGCGCCTGCGCCGATCCGGCCCCGTGAGGGACAAAATGATCGGCAAGCCGCTTCAGCATCAGCACCACGTCGACATCGCCAACGGCGAGGTTCTGGCCGATATAGAAGGAATGCACCTGCTCGCGGACACGCAGCCAGGTTCCCATCAGCGCCACGCCGATCTCGGCGCCGCCGAGCCGCATGATCTGGATATAGGCGGCGAAGGAGGTCGCGCGGCTCGGATCGGAGTTCGACAGCAGCGTGATGATCAGCGGCAGCAAGGTCAGCGACTGCCCGATCGCCTGGAGCACCACGATGCCGATGAAATCCTCGCGCGCCCAGACATGAGTGAGCTGGGTGCCCCAGAGATTGGCGGCAGCGAAGCAGGCAAAGCCGAGCACAGTCACGGTACGGGTGTCAAAATGGCGAAGCAGCCAGATCGAGAGCGGCACCAGCACGAACATCGGTAGCGCGCCCCAGGTCAGCAACAAGAGGCCGCTCTGCTCTGGCCTGAGCAGACCGACAGTGCCGAGAAAGTTCGGCACCAGCGACGAGTTGGAGAGGCTGGTCAGCGTGTAGAGCAGGATCAAGACCAGGCCCAATCCGATGTTGCGCGAGAACAGCACATCCACATGGGCCCAGGGTTGGCGCACCAAAGATTCGTTGATCAGGAAGCCGGCAAACAACACGGCTCCGCCAATGAGCAGTGCCATCACCGTCCCGTTGCCGAGCCAGTCGAGGCGATTGCCCTGATCGAGGCCCGCGTAAATCATCGAAACCGACGTACCGAGCAGCAGCATGCCGCCCCAATCGGCCTCGCGCAGCAATGCGCGGTTCACGGCCTCGCTCGGCGTGCCCAGATAGACCATCAGGCCCATCAGCGGCGCGATCACCACGCTCTGCCAATAGACCCATTGCCAGCCGAGATGATCGACATAGAAGCCGACCAGCGAGCTCGACGTATCAAACGCAAAACCGACGCGGATCGAATAGAGCGCGATCGCCGGCAACCACCAGCGCATCGGCAAATTGCGAAAGATGATCATCAGCGTCGCCGGCACGAAGGTGCCAAGCAGGAGGCCGTGCACGACGCTGAGCGCGATCAGTGTCGTATAGTCGTGCACGAGGGGGACGATCAGCGAGATCACGGCATAGATCAAACTCGGGATGCCGAGCACGCGGCGAAGACCGAACACGGTTGCGAGCCACGGCACCGCGGGTGCGATCAGGATCTGCGATCCGATGCCGGCGGTGGACAGCCACGCACCCTCGTCGAATGAAAGCGAGAACGCGCCGCGCAGATCCGGCAAGCCGACTGTGGTCAGGCGGCTGTCGACATTGGTGAGAAACGAGCCCAGCAGCACCGCCGCCACCGCGAACAGCGGCTGGGGTGCGATGCCGCCGCGCGAGACCGGTCCGCGGCGGGCATCGTCATTTTCCGCCATCGCCGCCCGCAGTATTGATGCTGGTCACCACCGACATGCCCGGCACCAGCCGCGCCAGCAGCGGCTGGTTGGCGTCGAGCTGGATGCGCACGGGAATGCGCTGCACGACCTTGGTGAAATTGCCGGTCGCATTGTCGGGCGGCAGCAGCGCGACCTGCGCGCCGGTCGCCGGTGCGATGCGCTCGACCTTGCCGCGCAGCTTCTCGCGCGGGAAACTGTCGACGGTGATTTCGACCGGCTGGCCCGGCGCCACATGCGTCAGCTGGGTCTCCTTGTAGTTCGCGATCACGTACACTTTCGGCAGCGGCACGACGTTGATGAGGTTGGTGCCGATATTGACGTAATCGCCGGGCTGCACCTGGCGCTCGCCGACGACGCCGTCGAACGGCGCGGTGATGGTCGTATAACCAAGCTTGAGCTTCACGCTTGCGAGCGTCGCCTTGGCCGCCTCGACATCGGCGGCACGCTGCTTCCTGGTGCCCTGCAGGACCTCGAGCTGGTGCTGCTGGGCGGCGATCACGGCGCGGCTGGCGCGCACGTCGGCCTGCGCCTTGGCGTAGCCGGCAACCGCCTGCTCGAACCGCTGGCGCGTGCCGGATTCGGTCTGCGACAGCGATTTCTGTCGATCCTGCTCCTGCTGGGCCTCGATCTCGAGCGCTTCCGCCGAGAGCCGCGCGGCCTGGGCCTGCGCGATGGTCGCATATTGCAGCTCGATCTGGTTGGAGAGATTGTCGAGCACGGCTTGCGCGGCGGCAACCGCGGCCTCGGATTGCGCGACCTGTGCCTGATAGTCGGCGGGATCGATCTGGATCAGGAGATCGCCGGCCTTGACGCGCTGGAAGTCGGTCACCGCCACGGTCAGCACCTCGCCGGAGACGCGGCTCGACAGCCGCGTCAGTTCGGCGCGCACATAGGCGTCATTGGTGGTCTGGACCACTTCATTGCCGACCCATTCATCGAAACGCAGCGTCGCCAGCGCGACGAAGCCGAGCGCGACGATCACGGCAAACAACGGGATCGCGAGCCGGCTCCACAGCGAGGTCGCTGGCGGTTGGGCGGGCTTTGGCGGCGGCGCGGCAGGCGGTGGCGGCGAAATTTGTTCCTGCTGACTCACGGATGACCCCAAACCGTTTTGTCCTAGACCGTCTTCTCCGGCCACCGGCAGAGATCGTTGATCAGGCACACCTCGCAGCGCGGCTTGCGCGCGAGGCAAGTATAGCGGCCGTGCAGGATCAGCCAATGATGGGCATGCAGCATGAACTCGGCCGGGATCACCTTTTCGAGACCAAGCTCGACTTCGAGCGGCGTCTTGCCGGGCGCAAGTCCCGTGCGGTTGCCGACGCGGAACACATGCGTGTCCACCGCCATGGTGTGCTCGCCGAAGGCCATGTTGAGCACGACGTTGGCGGTCTTGCGCCCCGCCCCCGGCAATGACTCGATCTCCGCGCGCGTGCGCGGCACCTCGCCGCCGAAATCGCTGAGCACCTTGGCCGACAGCGCGATGACGTTCTTCGCCTTGGTGCGATAGAGGCCGATGGTCTTGATGTACTCGCGAAGACGCTCCTCTCCGAGGTCGAGCATCTTCTGCGGCGTGTCGGCGATCTCGAACAGGGCCCGCGTCGCCTTGTTGACGCCGGCATCGGTGGCCTGCGCCGACAGCACCACGGCGACCAGCAGCGTGAACGGGTTGACGTGCTCGAGCTCGCCCTTCGGCTCCGGATTGGCCTTGCGGAAGCGGCAGAAGACCTCGCGGATCTCCGCCGGCGTCCAGGGTTTCATGGCCTTGAGCGATTTCTTTGCCGGGGCCGATTTCCTAGCGGGCTTGGCGACGGCCGCCTTTGCCTTTTTCTTCGGCACGGCGGCTTTGCGCGGGACCGGCTTGCGGGTGATTTTCGCCATGATCGGGATATACTGAGGGACGATGAGCACAGGCAACGAAATTGAGCGCGAGAACGAACCTCAGATCTTCTCCGCGCTGCTGACGCCGCACCGCTCGCTGAACCGCACCGGCTTCCTCGCCGTGATGCTGTTCCTGAGCGTCGTCAGCTTTGCCACCGGGATCGCCTTCCTGATGAAGGGCGCCTGGCCCGTGCTCGGCTTCTTCGGCCTCGACGTGCTCGTGGTCTGGTGGGCCTTCAAGGTCAATTTCGGCACCGCCCGGGCGCGCGAGGAGATCACCGTCACGACCTCCGAACTGCGCGTGAGGCGCATCAGCCATCATGGCCAGGTCGCCGAATGGACCTTCAATCCGCTCTGGGTCCGCCTCGATATGGAAGTCGACGAGGATTTCGGCATCGAGCACCTCTATCTGATCTCGCGCGGCCACCAGATCCGCATCGCGAGGTTCCTCGGGCCTGAGGAAAAGGCAAGTTTTTACAAAGGCTTGGTCGAGGCGCTCAACGCTGCCAAGCGCGGGCCGACCTACAACCCGATCAACTGACGTCGCGTCGGAAATCGGGTGGTTTCAAGCCCGCCCCTCTCCTACATTTCCGGCCATGATGACACTCGCGATCCATGACCAGCGCCTGGCCAAGCCGGGCCCCCAGAACGCAGCGCTGCGCGACTATGATTCCGTGCGTCGGGCGATCGCGTTCATTTCCGAGAACTGGCGCGCGCAGCCGACCATCGAGGCGATGGCGGATGCGGCCGGCGTCACGCCGGATGAACTGCACCATCTGTTCCGCCGCTGGGCCTCGATCACGCCGAAGGCATTCATGCAGGCGCTCACCCTCGACCACGCCAAGGGGCTGCTGCGGGATTCCGCCAGCATCCTCGATGCGGCCCTCGACTCCGGGCTCTCGGGTCCGGGCCGGCTGCACGACCTCTTCGTCACCCACGAAGCGATGTCGCCGGGCGAGTGGAAGAACGGCGGCGCAGGGCTGACCTTGCGCTACGGCTTCCACCCCTCGCCGTTCGGCACCGCCATCGTGATCGCGACCGACCGCGGCCTTTCGGGCCTCGCCTTCGCCGATCCCGGCGAGGAGAAGATCGCGCTGGCCGACATGACGCGGCGCTGGCCGAACGCGACCTATGTCGAGGATCACGAGGGCACCGCGCCGCTTGCCGCGCGCATCTTCGACAGCAAGCTCTGGCGGCCCGACCAGCCGCTGCGCGTGGTGCTCATCGGTACCGATTTCGAGGTGCGGGTGTGGGAAACGCTGCTGAAGATTCCGATGGGCCGCGCGGTGTCCTATTCCGACATCGCCTGCAACATCAGCAACCCGAAGGCCTCGCGTGCCGTCGGCGCCGCCGTCGGCAGGAATCCCGTCTCGTTCGTCGTGCCCTGCCACCGCGCACTCGGCAAGAGCGGCACGCTCACCGGCTATCACTGGGGCATCACCCGCAAGCAGGCGATGCTGGGCTGGGAAGCCGGGCGGGTCGGGGTGCAGTAATCGCCGTCCCGGCAAAGGTCTCGTAGGGTGGGCAAAGGCGCAAAGCGCCGTGCCCACCAATTTGTCTTAAGTCGCCGACGCTACGTGGGCACGCTTCGCTTTGCCCACCCTACGGCACCGTGCGTGCTGCGAAAGCCTACCCCGCCAGATCCAGCTTCGACGCCACGGTCGAATCCGCGTTGAGCCGGTAGATGATCGGCACGCCGGTCGCGAGCTCGCGCTTCAGGATGCCTTCCGGCGAGAGCTTCTCCAGCACCATGATCAGTGCGCGCAGCGAGTTGCCGTGGGCGGCGACGAGGGTGCGCTTGCCGTTGAGCACGCCGGGCAGGATCTCCTGCACGTAGTATGGCAGGGCGCGCGCCAGCGTGTCCTTCAGGCTTTCGCCGCCGGGCGGCGGGACATCGTAGGAGCGGCGCCAGATCAGCACCTGGTCCTCGCCCCACTTCTTGCGCGCGTCGTCCTTGTTGAGGCCGGAGAGATCGCCATAGTCACGCTCGTTCAGCGCGAGATCCTTCGAGGTCGGCAAGCCCTTCTGGCCGAGCTCGCCGAGGATGAGGTCGAGCGTGTGCTGCGCGCGTGTCAGCACGGAGGTGTAGGCGACGTCGAACACGAGGCCCTGCGCCTTCAGCTTGCGGCCGGCTTCCTTGGCCTCTTTGACGCCGAGCTCGGTGAGGTCGGGGTCCTTCCAGCCCGTGAACAGGTTCTTCAGATTCCATTCGCTCTGGCCATGGCGCACGAGCACGAGGAGTCGTTCACTCATCAACTGATTTCCATGTTGTTCAGATGTCGGATAGGCCGAGCACGTCGGCCATGGAGTAGTGCCCCGGCGGCTTGCCGTGCGCCCACAGCGCTGCCTTGAGCGCGCCGTGCGCGAACAGCATGCGGTCCTCGGCCTGGTGAGACAGCGTCAGGCGCTCGAACGGCCCGAGGAAGGTCACGCTGTGATCGCCGGCCACGGTGCCGCCGCGCAAGGAGGCGAAACCGATATTGCCCGGCCGGCGCGCGCCGGTAATGCCGTCGCGGCCGCGCTCGGAATGCTCGTCGAGGGTGACGCCGCGGCCGCTGGCTGCGGCCTGGCCCAGCATCAGCGCCGTGCCCGAGGGCGCATCGACCTTCATGCGGTGATGGGTCTCGACGATCTCGATGTCGAAGCTCTGGTCCAGCGCCTTGGCGACACGCTTGACCACGGCGGCGAGCAGGTTGACGCCCAGGCTCATATTGCCCGACTGCACCACGACTGCGCGGTTGGTGACGCTCTTGATCACGGCGTTGTCGGAGCCCGACAGCCCGGTCGTGCCGACGACATGCACGAGGCCGCGCTCGGCGGCGATCGCGACATTGGCGATGGTCGCGGCCGGCACGGTGAAATCGAGAATGCCGTCGGCCTCCTTCGACATCGCCCAGAGATCGGCCGACAGCTTGACGCCGTTGGCGGGGAGCCCTGCGAGCACGCCGGCATCCTTGCCGAGCAGCTCCGAGCCCGGCGCCTCCAGCGCGCCCGCCAGCACCGCGCCTTTGCTCTCGGCAATCGCCCGCACTAGCGCGCGGCCCATCCGGCCGCCGGCTCCTGCAACAATCAAGCGCATGTCGGACATGGTGTAATCCTCTTCGGAGGCCGTTGTAGCGGGGGGATGGAGTTCCGGCAACCGAGGCCCACGCGCGGGACGCACGCACCCACCCTCCCCTGGAGGGGGAGGGTCGATCGCGCGCAGCGCGAGCGGGGTGGGGTGACGGTGCCTCAGCGACGAACAGTGCCCGCATGGAGAGATCACCCCACCCCGCTGCGCATTTCGCTTCGCTGTATGCTCAGCGACCCTCCCCCTCCAGGGGAGGGCAAGAGAGCGCCGCAGTCGAAATCTACGACTCCGCCGGCTGCGGGCCGTCATAGCCCTCGATGATGATGAGGTCGGCCACCGAGTGCGGCTGGCGCACCTTGATATTGGCCTGGTATTCCGGCGAGTTGTAGCAGTCGATTGCGGTCTGGTAGCTTGGGAATTCGATGACGACGTTGCGGGTGCGGCTGGCGCCTTCGACGGTGGTGAACTTGCCGGCGCGGACGACGAAGCGGCCGCCCCACTTCTTGAAGATGGGACCGTTGGCGACGGCATAGGGCTTGTAGCCCTCGTCGCTGCTCACATCGACGCGTCCGATCCAGTAGCCCTTTGCCATTGTTCTTCTCCCTTGTTGTCGGTGGTTGGCAGTCTCTATTTGAGCATGATCTGATCGGAAAACCGCTGCACACTTTTCCGGATCATGCTCCAAGCGCCTGCGCGATCTCGGCGTGAATGGCTTCTGCCGTCGCCTTGGGGTCGGCGGCCTCGACCACCGGCCGTCCGACGACGAGATAGTCGGCGCCGGCGGTGATCGCGCGGCCCGGCGTCATGATGCGTTTCTGGTCGCCGCTGGCCGAACCCGCCGGGCGGATGCCGGGTGTCACGAGCGTCATCTGGTGGCCGACGATCTTGCGAAGGCTGCCGACTTCCTCGGGCGATGACACCAGCCCGTCGATACCGAGAACCTGCGCCTGCTGCGCGCGCGCTTCGACCAGCTCGGAGACACCGAGCCGATAACCTGCGGCGTGCAGATCGTCCTCGTTGTAGGAGGTCAGCACCGTCACGGCGAGAATCTTCAGGCTGGCACTGCCGCGTCCCTCGACGGCGCCTTTCATGGTCTGCGGATAGGCATGCACGGTCACGAAAGTTGCACCGAGCTTGGCAACGCTCTCGGTACCGCGCGCGACAGTGTTTCCGATGTCGTGCATCTTGAGATCGGCAAACACCTTCTTGCCCTTGTCGGCGAGCTTGCCGATCAGCGGCAGGCCGCCGGCATAAGCGAGCTGATAGCCGATCTTGTAGAACGAGACGCTGTCGCCGAGCCTTGCGATCATCGCTTCCGCGGCCTCAACGCTCGGCAGATCGAGCGCAACGATCAGGCGGTCTTTCGGGGCGATTTCGGCTGGCGTCATGTCACCTCACATCATGCGTTGGGAAATATCGATCAATTGCGCAACCAGCTCCTTCAGCCCTGCGATATCGCTCTCGTGCTTCAGCCTGTCCATATCGTCATAGGCTTCGTGGGCAAAGGCGAGCGTGAGCTGGCTGGCAATCACATTGGCGTGGCAGGAGGTCAGGATCAGGCGCAACGCCTGGAGCGCGCGGGCGGCGCCGAGGCGGCTCTGCGATGCGCCTGCGAGCGCGAAAGCACGGCCGCGAAACACCTCGCCGCGCGCCTCGTGCAGTTCGTGGACGCGGCTGACCCAGTCGATCGCGTTCTTGAGCAGCGGCGGCACCGAGGCATTGTATTCGGGCGAGACGATCAGCACGCCATGATGCGCGCCGATCATGCGCTTGAGATTGATCGCGTGCTTGGGCACGCCGGATTTCGCCTGGAGATCGCCGTCGTAGATCGGCAGCGGAAAGTCGGCGAGCGAGATCCGGGTGACGTCGACGCCGGCCTGGGCGAATGCATGGGCGATGACCGCCGCCAGCTTCGCATTGTGCGAGCCGGTGCGCAGCGAGCCGGGAATGACCAGGATCTTCGGAGCTGACATCCAATCCAATACGTTCGGCGAAACGAGCCCGCCGCGCATAGAAGGAGCCGGCGGAATTAATCCTTGCGATACACCCAGACGCGGGCCGGCGGAAGGTTCATCCAGATCCGTTCCGAGGCCTCTGTGGACACGCCGGGCAGCGATTTCGGGATCGGCGGCACCACCGCATAGGTGAATTGGACGAAGGGCGCGCCGGGCGCCAGTGCCGTGAAGGCGTCGCGAATGAGCCGCAGCCGCGTCAGCATCGGTTTCGTGACGAGCGGCAGGCCGGACACCACGGCCGAAGCCGGCGCACCCAGCACGTTCCAGAGCGTATCGCGCAGGCGGTAGGCATCGCCCTGCACGACCTTGGCTTGCGGGTAGCGATCACGCAGCAGCGCGCAGAAGCCGGGATTGTATTCGACGAGGACGAGGCGCTTCTGATCGACGCCGCGCTCGATCAGCGCCGAGGTGATGGCGCCGGTGCCAGGCCCGAGCTCGACCACGGGCGCGTCGGAATCGACGTCGACATAATGAGCCATGGTCCGGGCCAGCAACTTGCCCGACGGCATCACCGCGCCCATGTGGAGGGGCTTTTCGATCCATGATCTCAGAAAGCGCACCTCGTCATCGAGACGAGGCTTCTTCAACGCACGCGCGGACGATGGCAATGGCATGTCAGGACCGGACGGGACCGCGGGACCGCGGCGTGTCAGAAAATGGTCATAAAGACGTATAGGCCGCAGGCGGTATGGTCAAGCCGAGTCAGTTCGCTCGATTACCGAAGAAGTCCTTGACCTTGGCGAAGAAACCCTCGGCTTCCGGCTGGGTATTCCCGGAGGAGAGCTTTTCGAACTCGGCCAGCAACTCCTGCTGCTTCTTGGTGAGATTTTGCGGGGTCTCGACCACGACCTGGACGTACATGTCGCCGGTCTGGCGCGACCGCAGCACGGGCATGCCTTTTGATGCAATGCGGAATCGGCGGTTGGACTGGGTCCCGGCGGGCACCTTCACCTTCGCCTTGGCCTTGTCGATGGTGGGCACCTCGAACTCGCCGCCGAGGGCGGCCGTCACCATCGAGATCGGCACCCGGCAATGCAGGTCCGCGCCGTCGCGCTGGAAGAACTGGTGCTGGGCCAGCGACAGGAAGATGTAGAGGTCGCCGGGCGGACCGCCGCGCACGCCGGCCTCGCCTTCGCCGGCGAGCCTGATCCGCGTGCCGTCCTCGACGCCCTGGGGAATGTTGACCGACAGCGTCCGCTCGCGCGTGACGCGGCCCTGGCCCGCGCAGGACGGGCAGGCGTCCTCGATCATCTGGCCGCGGCCCTGACAGCCGTGGCAGGTGCGTTCGAGCGTGAAGAAGCCCTGCGACTGCCGCACGCGGCCGGCGCCGCCGCAGGTCGAGCAGGTCTTCGGCTTGGTGCCGGCCTTGGCACCGATGCCCGAGCAGGTGACCGAGACCGGGATCTCGATCTGCGCGGTCTTGCCGCCAAAGGCTTCCTCGAGCGTGATCTCCATGTTGTAGCGCAGGTCGGCACCGCGCTCGCGGCCGCCACGGCCGCGCTGCCCGGCCATGCCGAACAAATCTTCGAAGATGTCGGAGAAGGAGGAAGCGAAGCCCGCACCGAAACCGGCACCACCGCCACCCTGCTCGAAGGCCGCGTGGCCGAAACGGTCGTAGGCGGCGCGCTTGTCCTTGTCCTTGAGGACTTCGTAGGCCTCGTTGATTTCCTTGAACTTGACCTCGCTGGTGTCGTCCCCGGGATTGCGATCGGGGTGGAACTTCATCGCCAGCTTGCGAAAGGACGATTTCAGGACGGAATCGTCAGCGGTGCGTTCGACTTCGAGGGTTTCGTAATAGCAGCGCTTGGTGGACATGGCAGGCTCGGTCTATCCAATCGCGAGTCAAGTCGGAGCGAAACAACGTCGCCACGCGACGATATAGGCAGCCTTCCGCGTCGTGGCAGAGGGCTGCATGGCAGCGTTGAGAATAACGGCTGGGAATTGATCGATCGTAACGGGCATCCCGCCCGTACCGCCCGACACGACAGCCTCCCCCCTGAAGGGGGAGGCCGGTGAAGCGTGTGGGGTCCAAGCCGTCCGCATCATGACCCTCTTGGGGCTTATGCGGACTTCTTGTTGTTCTTGTCGTCGTCGACTTCGGTGAACTCCGCGTCGACGACGTCGTCCTTGGCCGCATCCTTCTTGGCGTCGGCCTCGGCCTGCTGCTTGTACATGGCCTCGCCGAGCTTCATCGAAGCCTGCGCCAGCGTCTGGGTCTTGGCCTTGATCGCCTCGGCATCGTCGCCCTTCAGCGCTTCCTTGAGGTCGCTGACGGCATCCTCGATGGCGCGGCGCTCGGTCTCAGCGACCTTCGAACCGTGCTCGGCCAGGGCCTTCTCGGTCGAATGCACCAGGCCATCGGCCTCGTTCTTGGCAGTGACGGCCTCGCGGCGCTTCTTGTCCGCCTCGGCATTGGCCTCGGCGTCCTTGACCATCTTCTCGATGTCGGCTTCCGACAGACCACCAGAGGCCTGGATGCGGATCTGCTGCTCTTTGCCCGTGGCCTTGTCCTTGGCCGAGACGTTGACGATGCCGTTGGCGTCGATGTCGAAGGTCACCTCGATCTGCGGCATGCCGCGCGGAGCCGGCGGAATGCCCATCAGGTCGAACTGGCCGAGCATCTTGTTGTCGGCCGCCATTTCACGCTCGCCCTGGAAGACGCGGATGGTGACGGCATTCTGATTGTCTTCAGCCGTCGAGAACACCTGGCTCTTCTTGGTCGGGATCGTGGTGTTGCGGTCGATGATGCGGGTGAACACGCCGCCCAGCGTCTCGATGCCCAGCGACAGCGGGGTGACGTCGAGCAGCAGCACGTCCTTGACGTCTCCCTGGAGCACGCCGGCCTGGATCGCGGCACCGATCGCCACGACTTCGTCCGGGTTGACGCCCTTGTGCGGCTCCTTGCCGAACAGCTGCTTCACGACTTCCTGGACCTTCGGCATGCGCGACATGCCGCCGACCAGCACCACTTCGCCGATCTCACCGGCGGTGACGCCGGCGTCCTTCAGCGCCTTGCGGCAGGGCTCGACGGTCTTCTGGATGAGGTCGTCGACCAGCGCCTCGAACTTGGCGCGGGTGAGCTTCATCGTCAGATGCTTCGGGCCGGTCTGGTCCGCGGTGATGAAGGGCAGGTTGATCTCGGTCTGCGTCGTCGACGACAGCTCGATCTTGGCCTTTTCAGCGGCTTCCTTCAGGCGCTGCAACGCGAGCTTGTCGTTGCGCAGGTTGATGCCCTGCTCCTTCTGGAACTCGTCGGCCAGATAACCCACGAGGCGCATGTCGAAGTCTTCGCCGCCGAGGAAGGTGTCGCCGTTGGTCGACTTCACCTCGAACACGCCGTCGCCGATTTCGAGAATGGAGATATCGAACGTGCCGCCGCCGAGGTCGTACACGGCGATCGTGCCGGTCTTGGTCTTGTCGAGACCATAGGCGAGCGCAGCCGCGGTCGGCTCGTTGATGATGCGCAGCACTTCAAGGCCAGCGATCTTGCCGGCGTCCTTGGTCGCCTGGCGCTGGGCGTCGTTGAAGTAGGCGGGAACGGTGATGACGGCCTGGTCGACCTTCTGGCCGAGATGGGCTTCCGCGGTCTCCTTCATCTTCTGCAGGATGAAAGCGGAGACCTGCGAGGGCGAGTAGGTCTGGCCGTCGGCCTCGACCCAGGCGTCGCCGTTGGAAGCCTTCACGATCTTGTACGGAACGAGCTTCTTGTCCTTCTCGACCATCGGGTCGTCGTAGCGGCGGCCGATGAGGCGCTTCACTGCGAAGAACGTACGCTCGGGATTGGTGACGGCCTGGCGCTTGGCAGGCTGGCCGACGAGGCGCTCACCGTCGTCCGTGACGGCGACGATCGAAGGCGTCGTGCGCATGCCTTCGGAATTCTCGATGACTTTGGCGTTCTTGCCATCCATTACGGCGACGCACGAGTTCGTGGTGCCGAGGTCGATCCCAATGACCTTTCCCATGGTCCTGATATCCTTGTTTTTGCGGCAGGTTGGCTGGGCCCAGAAGGCACCCGAACCGAAACCCCCTAAGATCAAACATCCGCGATATTGCGATGATTGAGGCTCATATAGGAGGGGGGGAGGGGGCCGCAAGGACCGAAACCACGTTTCGGCCGTGAAAACATTAGGTTTTAAGAGATGATATCCGGGCTCAACCGCCCTTGCGGGTGAGGAAATATTAACAGGTCCGGTGATCCGCCACCCCCGGCCGCTGCAATCCGCCCCACCCTGTTACGGCAGGGCCAAACCCGCTAAAAGGCGGGCCGGCCTGCAGCCCCCGCCAAGGCTGCTTCGCGCGACAAAGCGCCCTTTGGCCGACCATCGAACGGCCTCAATGTGAACCAATCAGAGTGCCCATGAAGCTGACCCGCCCCCTCGCCGCGCTCGCCCTGCTCATTGCCTCCACGCTTCCGGCCCTGGCGGCCGATGCCGTTTTCCCGCCGGGCCTGCGCCTCGGCATGGTGCCGCTGGTCGGTCTCAGCACGGCCAAGACCTTTCCGGGCTTCGAGAGCGAGGACGGCAACGTCAAGGTGTTGATCACCGAGCTGCCGCCGGCGGCCTATGGCGAGGTCGTGAGCGCCTTCAATGCCAATCCGGCCGGCACCGGCGGCGTCAAGCAGGACAAGATCGAGACGCCCGCGGGCCTCGCTTATTTCACCACCGAGAGCGGCAAGGCCGGCGACACCCCGGTGAAGCGCTATTCGATGATCGTGCCGGGCGCCGGCTTCTCCGGCTATGTCGCGGTCCAGATCCCCGAGAATGCGACCAAGATCTACACCGACGAAGCCGTGCGGCAGATGTTTGCGAGCGCCACCACGCGCAAGCAGGTTTCGGCCGAAGAGCAGATCGCGCTGATGCCGTTCAAGATCACCGATCTCGCCGACTTCAAGGACATCCGCACGCTGGCGCCGGGCTCGAGCATCATCCTGGCCGACGGCAATGAGGGCTCGGGCTATGAAGCCAAGCCCTTCATGATCCTCGGCCTGATCGGCGCGACCCCGCAAGCCGCCGACGACCGCGCGCGCTTTGCCCAGGAGGCCGCGCTCCAGATCCCCGGCGTGCGCGAATCGCGCGTGACCATGTCCGAGCCGATCCGCATCAACGGCCAGCAGGGCTTTGAGACCCGGATCGACGGCGTCAGCGGCAAGGACAAGGTGCCGGTGACCGTGGTGCAGTGGATCCGCTTCTCCAGCGGCGGCGCCTCGCTGCGCATCATCGCCAGCGCCCCCCGCGACCAGTGGCAGGCCGCCTTCACCCGCTTCCGCGCCGTGCGTGACGGGATTCAGCCGAAGGGGTAAGGCGAAGGCGCCGCAACACACTCGCTGTCGTCCCGGCGCAGGCCGGGACCCATAACCACAGGGAGTGGTTGTCTGGCGAGCTTTTAACTCCGAGTCATCGCAAAACTATTGCTGCGGCGTATGGGTCCCGGCCTTCGCCGGGACGACAGGGCACGCCCAACCGCTCACCAAAGCCGGCTGCATTTTCGGGCTTCAGTTCGCTCGCGCCCGGAACTAGGCTTCGCCTCCATTGGCTCACGAGGGGAGGCGAACGATGCTGGATCGGCGACAGATTTTAGCAGCACTTGGAACGACGGCGCTCGCGACGCTGGCGCCGTCCGCGCTGTTGGCGGCCGCGTCGATCAAGCCGGACGATGCCTCCGCGCTGCTCGTGATCGACGTGCAGAACTGCTTCCTGCCAGGCGGAAGCCTCGCGGTGAAGGAAGGCGAGCAGGTGGTGCCCGTCATCAACAAGATGGCAAAATCGTTCGCGAACGTGGTGATGACGCAGGACTGGCACACGCCGGGCCACGTTTCGTTTGCTTCGACCCATTCCGGCAAGAAGCCGTTCGAGACCGTCGATCTCGCTTACGGCAAGCAGGTGCTGTGGCCGGACCATTGCGTGCAGGGCACCGACGGCGCCGCGCTGTCGAAGGACCTGTCGATCCCGCACGCCGAGCTCATCATCCGCAAGGGTTTTCACAAGGACGTCGACAGCTACTCGGCCTTCCTCGAAGCCGACGGCAAGACCTCGACCGGACTCGCGGGCTATCTGAAGGGCCGCAAGATCAAGCGCGTCTTCGTGGCGGGATTGGCAACGGATTTCTGCGTCGCCTGGACCGCGCTCGACGCGCGCAAGGCGGGCTTCGAAGTCTATGTCGTGGAGGACGCCTGCCGCGGCATCGATACCCAGGGCTCGCTGGCAAAGGCCTGGGCCGACATGGCCAAGGCCGGCGTGAAGCGGATTCAGTCTGCGGATATCGCGGCGAGCGCGTAGCCGGGGCGCACGCCGGCCAGACCCTCATCCTGAGGAGCGCGCCACTTCGCGCGCGTCTCGAAGGATGAAGGCCGAGATGATGCAGCCGGGCCTGCATGGTTCGAGACGGCGCTGGCGCGCCTCCTCACCATGAGGGTTGGGAGCTGACGTCGCTCAGTTCACTTCGTTGCTGTTCGCCGCCGGCGCGGGCTTCGCGCCGCCCTTGGCGACACCGACCAGAGCGGGGCGCAGCACGCGCTCGCCGATGGTGTAGCCGGCCTGCATGACCTGCACGACGGTACCTGACGGCACCGACGCATCAGGCACCTCGTACATCGCCTGATGGAAGTTCGGATCGAACTTCTGGCCCTGCGGATCGAGCTTCTTCACGCCGTGCTTTTCAAGTGCGCTGAGCAGCGAGCGCTCGGTGAGCTCGACGCCCTCGATCAGCGCGGTCAGGCCGGGATCGGCCGCCGCTCGCGCTTCGGCCGGAACGGCATCGAGCGCGCGCTGGAGATTGTCGGCGATGTCGAGCACGTCGCGGGCAAAGCCGGTGATACCGTAGAGCTTGGAGTCGGCGACTTCCTTGGCGGTGCGCTTGCGCAGGTTCTCCATCTCGGCCAGCGTCCGCAGCATGCGGTCGCGGGCCTCGGCGGCTTCCTTCTGCAACAGCTCGACCGAACCCGGCTCGGGATCGTCGGGCATGATGTAGGGTTTCGACACCACGGGCTCGCCGCTCGGCGCGGTCGTGTCTTCGGGTTGCCGGTCTCGATCGGTCATCGGCTCTAATCTCGAACTCGTTTCCAGGGATTGTTGGCCCGGATATCGTGCCTAAAGCTCCGAAAATCAAGCGCCCGTGATCGGCGCAAATGCCGGTCAGCCCCCCAGCAGGCGGCTGACGATGCGGGCGGCATAGTCCACGGTCGGGATCACGCGGGCGTAATTCAGCCGCGTCGGCCCGATTACGCCGAGAACGCCGACGATGTGGCCGGCGGCATCCCGATACGGCGAGATGATCGTGGAGGAGCCGGACAGGGAAAACAGCTTGTTCTCCGAACCGATAAAGATGCGCACGCCCTCGGCGGTCTCGGCGCGGCCGAGCAGGTCGATCACGCCGCGCTTGGTCTCGAGATCGTCGAACAGCAGGCGAACCCGCTCCAGATCCTCCAGCGCGTGCAGATCCTCCAGCAGATTGGCATGGCCGCGGACGATGAGCTGGCGGTCCTCGCTCTCGCCGCCGGACCAGCTGGCGATGCCGGCCGAGATCACCTTCTGGGTCAGCTGGTCGAGCTCGGCGCGGGCCTCCCCGAGCGCGGTTTCGAGCTCGAGCCGCGCCTCGGCCAGCGTGCGGCCGCGGATGCGCGCATTGAGGAAATTGCCGGCCTCGGTCAGCGCCGACGAGGGAACTCCGGGCGGCAGCGTCAGCACGCGGTTTTCGACCTGGCTATCCTCGCCGACCAGGATCACCAGCGCCTTTTCCGGTTCCAGCCGGACGAACTCGATGTGCTTCAGCCGCGCATTGGATTTCGGCGTCAGCACCACGGCGGCAGCCCGGGTCAGGCCCGACAGCCGCGTCAGGGCCTGATCCAGCGCCGCCTCGACCGACTGGGCCTGGCCGACGGAGGTGAGCTGGCTCTGGATCGCCTGCCGTTCGGCATCATTGAGGTCGCCGACCTGCATCAGGGCGTCGACGAAGAAGCGCAGGCCGAGTTCCGTCGGCAGCCGGCCGGCGGAGGTGTGCGGGGCGTAGATCAGGCCGAGCTGTTCCAGATCGGCCATGACATTGCGGACCGAGGCCGGCGACAGCGGCATGGCGATCAGGCGGGAAATGTTGCGCGAGCCCACCGGCTCGCCGGTCGCGAGATAGCTTTCGACAATTTGACGAAAGATGTCGCGGGAACGCTCGTTGAGCTGGGCGAGGCCTGCGCGCGGCGCGATCAGATGGATCGGATCGTGATGGGCCACAGACGGTAACTCCTCTCAGATACTCATAATTTGTCCATCCAGGACGGTTCTGACAAGCGTGGCGTTTGCGGGGTGGAAAAGCAGGGGTGAAAAAGCCTTGCTGCCCACCCTCACCCCACCTACAAGCACCGCGAACAGCCCATTTCCGAGATTTCTGGAGGATTTCCCATGCGGCCAAGCCGCCGTGCGCCCGACGAATTGCGCCCCGTGACGCTCGAGCGCGGCGTGGTCAAATATGCGGAAGGCTCCTGCCTCGTGAAATTCGGCGACACCCATGTGCTGGTCACCGCCACGCTGGAAGACCGCCTGCCGCCGTGGCTGAAGGGCCAGGGCCGCGGCTGGGTCACCGCCGAATACGGCATGCTGCCGCGCGCGACCTCCGAACGCACCCGCCGCGAGGCCTCCGCGGGAAAACAGAGCGGCCGCACCGTCGAGATCCAGCGCCTGATCGGCCGCTCGCTTCGCACCATCGTCGATCTCGAGGCGCTCGGCGAGCGCCAGATCACGGTCGATTGCGACGTGCTCCAGGCCGACGGCGGCACCCGCACGGCCTCGATCACCGGCGCCTGGGTCGCGCTCGCCGATTGCATCAACTGGATGAAGGCGCGCAACATGATCAAGGCCAACGTGATGCGCGACAACGTCGCCGCGATCTCCTGCGGCATCTACAATGGCACGCCGGTGCTGGACCTCGACTATGCCGAGGATTCGGAAGCCGAGACCGACGCCAATTTCGTCATGACCGGCGATGGCCGCATCATCGAGGTGCAGGGCACGGCGGAACGCGAGCCGTTCACGCAGGACGAGTTCCTGAAGCTGATCGGCCTTGCTCAGAAGGGCATCGCGCGCCTGGTGGACTTGCAGAAACTGGCCGTCGCGTAGTCAATAAGCCATGCACCGCCGAATCACCGGAAAGCTCGTCATCGCGACTCACAATCCCGGCAAGCTCGCCGAGATGAAGGAGCTGCTCGCGCCTTACGGCATCGAGGCGGTGTCGGCCGGCGAGCTCGGCCTTGCCGAGCCCGATGAGACCGGCAACGACTTCCGCAGCAATGCCGCGATCAAGGCGATCGCGGCGGCGCAGGCGGCCAAGCTTCCCGCGTTCGCCGATGATTCCGGCATCGTGGTCGACGCGCTCGACGGCGCCCCCGGCATCTACAGCGCGCGCTGGGCCGGCCCGGGCAAGGACTTCAACGCGGCCATGGCACAGATCGAGCGCCTGCTGCAGGAGCGCGGCGCCACCACGCCCGCAAAGCGCACCGCGCATTTCGTGTCCGCGCTCTGCGTCGCCTGGCCCGACGATCATCTCGAAGAGGTCGAGGCGCGCGTCGACGGCACGCTGGCCTGGCCGCCGCGCGGCACCGCCGGCTTCGGCTACGATCCGATGTTTTTGCCCAATGGTTACGACCGCACCTTCGGCGAGATGACCAGCATCGAGAAGCACGGCCTGCCGCCGCTTGGCCTTGGCCTGTCGCATCGCGCCCGCGCCTTCGTGAAACTGGCGGAGATCTGCCTTGAGCCGCGATAGAGCGTTTTCGAGCGAAGTGGATACCGGTTCGCGCCAGGAAAACGCGTCAACAAAAGAATCTGAAGCTTTCGGCGTCTACGTGCACTGGCCGTTCTGCCTGTCGAAGTGCCCCTATTGCGACTTCAACAGCCATGTCCGCCACGCCGCGATCGACGAGGCGCGCTTCGCCTCCGCCTTCGCGCGCGAGATCGCAACGACCGCCGCGCGCGCGGGCGGCCGCGAGGTCACCTCGATCTTCCTCGGCGGCGGAACGCCGTCGCTGATGCAGCCTTCGACCGTCGGCGCGGTGCTCGATGCCATCGGCAAGCACTGGACCGTCGCTGGCGACGTCGAGGTCACGCTGGAAGCCAATCCGACCAGCGTCGAGGCCACGCGTTTTGCCGGCTATCGCGCCGCCGGCGTAAATCGTGTTTCGCTCGGCGTGCAGGCGCTGGACGATGCCTCGCTGAAGGCACTCGGCCGCATGCACAGCGCGCGCGAGGCGCTCGATGCCGTCGCCATCGCACGCCGCTCGTTCGAGCGCTATTCGTTCGACCTGATCTACGCCCGTCCCGACCAGACGCCGGCGATGTGGGCCGACGAGCTGCGGCACGCCATCGATGAGGCGGCCGAGCATTTGTCGCTCTATCAATTGACGATCGAGGAAGGCACGCCGTTCTTCGGCCTGCACCAGGCCGGCAAGCTGAAGACGCCGGACGAAGCGCTCTCGCGCGCGCTCTACGACATCACCCAGGAAACCTGCGACAAGCTTGGGCTGCCCGCCTACGAGATCTCCAATCACGCGCGGCGCGGCGCCGAGTGCCGGCACAATCTGGTGTACTGGCGTGGCGAGGAATATGCCGGCGTCGGCCCGGGTGCCCATGGCCGCCTCGACATCGACGGCGTGCGCCATGCCACCGCCACCGAGAAGCGTCCCGAAGCCTGGCTGATGCGGGTCGAGACCAACGGCGACGGCGTCGTCACCGACGATCTCCTCAACAGCGAAGAGCGCGCCGACGAATTCTTGCTGATGGGATTGCGTTTGGCCGAGGGCATCGACCCCGAGCGCTACAAGGCGCTCTCCGGCCGCTCGCTCGATCCCAAGCGCATCACGCTGCTGCGCGAAGAAGGCGCGATCACGGTGGATGCGACGGGCCGCCTGCGCGTAACGAGCAGCGGTTTCCCGGTGCTCGATGCGGTGGTTGCGGATCTCGCGGCGTAGCGAGATGCCGTAGGGTGGGTTAGCCGAAGGCGTAACCCACCAACTTCGTTCGGTGTGTGCGGAAGCATGGTGGGTTACGCCTTCGGCTAACCCACCCTACAGCACCGTCGTCCCGGACTACGCCCCAAAACTCTTCGGCGAGCCCGCGACCGCGACGCCGCCGCCGGTCGTCACCTTCATCACCGCGAGCCCACGTTCGTTGGTACCGTCCGCGCGGAAGCGGAACAGGCCGTCGATGCCGGCGAAGCCGGAAGGATTGGTGAGCACGTCGGGCGAGAAGCGCGTGGTGCCTTGCGTGCGCGCGAGCGCGGCGACGAGGGCGACCGCGTCATAGGCGAGCGTTGCGGTGCGGATCGGCTCGCCGCCGAACTTGGTGCGGTAGCGGCCGGAGAAGGCGCGGAAGCCGGCCGGATCCGGCGCGGCGTAGAGGCCGCCCTGCAGCGCCGGGCTCGCATAGACGCGCGGATTGTCCCACAGGCCGGTGCCGAGCAGCTGGATGTTGCGCAGATTCGCGCCTGCCGCGGTCATCGCGTCCGCCACTTGAACCACGGCATCGCCGTCATCGGCGATGAACAGCGCATCGGCGCTGCCGAGCTGCTGCGCCACGGTGCGCGCCGGTGCGGCGCGATCGGCGCCGTATTTCTCGAACGCGACGATGCGGCCGCCGCGCCGCGGCACCGCCGCCTTCACCGCGGCCTCGACCACATTGCCATAGGCATTGTCGGGTACCAGCACAGCGAAGGAGCGCTTTCCGATGCTGGCGGAATATTCGACGATGCGGTTGACGTCGGACTCCGGCAGGAACGAGAGCAGATAGACGCCGCGGCCGGCGATGCTGGAATCGGTCGAGAACGCGATCACCGATATGTTTCGCGTGCGTGCGACCTGAGCCACCGCCGGCACCGACTGCGCGAACAGCGGCCCCAGGATGATCTCGGCGCCTTCGTCCACCGCCTGCTGCGCACCGGCTTGCGCGCCTTGCGGGCTGCCATTGTCGTCCTTGATCAGGAGCTGGATGTTCGGATTCTGGAACTCGGCCAGCGCCATCTCGGCGGCATTGCGCATCGATTGCGCGGCAAGGCCGGCGTTGCCCGAGGCCGAGAGCGGCAGGATCACGGCGACCTTGACCCCGCCGGTGCCGGCGGTCGTCGCCTGTTGCGGCGGACCGGCCGGCTGGGCCGGCGGCGCGGAGGAGCTGGAGAACGGGTTGGAGAACTGGCTGAGGCTCTGCTGCACGCCGGCGCAGGCCGACAACAGGGGCGCACCGAGCAACAGTCCGAGCGCGCTCCGTCGGGTTGCCCCTGACGGCAGGCGGCCCTGAACAGGAGATTTCGGATCACTCGGGCCCAGCATGGCAACTTCTCTTCTGACCAGCGATCGCCAGCCGGTCACAACATTCTTGGCCGCGACACAAGCCGCGGATTCAGGCATATTGTCGGCAAATAGTTAACCAAAACAAAAGGATAATAACCACTTAACACGGCTGCGTTCCCGTCCTGGCCAGCTCTTCGCCGCTCCTCACACAGCATCAAGGCGGTGTTTCCGTCGCGAATATGGCGCGAGGGCCCACACTCCCTCGTGACGTGATCCCGGATCGATCACATTCCCGTCCGTTCCTCACCCCTCACCTCGGCGCGATCTTTTCCAGGGGCTGTTCCCAGCCCTGCGGATCGTGCCTAAGTTGGCTTCATTATGCGCGCAAAGCCGGCCCCGATAAATACGCCTGAAGGCCCAGACGCCGCCCCGCGCGGCTTCTCCATCGATGCCCATCGGCTCCCGGCCCCGAAGGCGGCGCCGGGCCTGCATCTGGTCGCGACCCCCATCGGCAATCTCGGCGACATCACCCTGCGGGCCCTGCAGACGCTCGCCGGGGTCGATGTCATCGCTTGCGAGGACACCCGCATCACGCGCCGCCTGACCGAGCGCTACGACATCTCGGCCCAGCTCAGGCAATATCACGAACACAACGCCGAGGCCGCGCGCCCGAAAATCCTGGAGGCGCTGGCGGCAGGTGGTTCGGTCGCGCTGGTCTCGGACGCCGGCACGCCGCTGATCTCCGACCCTGGATACAAGCTGGTGCGCGAGGTCTGCGCCGCCGGCCATGCCGTCTACGCGCTGCCCGGTCCCTCCTCGGTGCTGGCGGCGCTGTCGGTCGCGGCATTGCCGACCGACCGTTTCTTCTTCGAAGGCTTTTTGCCGGCCAAATCCGCCGCGCGAAAATCGCGTTTGGCCGAGCTCGCTCGTATCGATGCCACGCTGGTGATGTTCGAATCCGGCAACCGCGTGCAGGATACGCTGGCGGAGCTTGCCGAGATCATGGGGACGCGCGAGGCCGCGATCTGCCGCGAACTCACGAAACTGCACGAGGAGATATCGCGCGCGACGCTTTCAGAGCTGGCGCGCGACGCCGACGGGCTGGAGACGCGCGGCGAATTCGTGCTGGTGATCGCGCCGCCGGCGGCCGATGCGGAGGTGCTGACGTCGGATGCGCTCGACGATCTCCTGCGCGACCAGCTTGCCGCGCACAGCGTCAAGGACGCCGTGGCGCATGCGGTCGCGCTCTCGGGCCGGCCGCGCCGCGAGGTCTATGCCCGCGCGCTCGAGCTCGCAAAAGACTCGCGGGGCGGCGATGGCGAAGACTGAGACCCCTGCGGAACCGAAGGTCGCCTCGCCCGAGCGCGTCGCCGCGTTCCGCACCGGTATCTCGGCAGAGAGCCGCGCCGCGGCCTTTCTCATGGCCAAGGGCTATCGCATCCTCGCCAAGCGCTTCCGCACGCCGCATGGCGAGATCGACCTGGTGGCGCGCCGCCGCAACCTCATCGCCTTCGTCGAGGTCAAGGCGCGTGCCAGTCTCGACGATGCGGCCTATGCGGTGACGCCGCGCCAGCAGCAGCGCATCATCGACGCCGCCCAAGGCTGGCTCGTGGCGCATCCCGAGCATGCCGAATTCGAATTGCGATTCGACGCCATGCTGATTGCGCCGCGCTCACTTCCGCGCCATGTGTTGGCGGCATTCGACGCCTCGACCTGAAAGGCAGACCATGAAACTGAACGTCGCCGTCCAGATGGACCCCATCGCCCGCATCAACATCAAGGGCGATTCCACCTTCGCGCTGCTGCTGGAGGCGCAGAAGCGCGGCCATGGCCTGTCCTATTATACGCCCGACAAGCTCTCGATGGTCGGCGAGGAGATCGTGGCCCCGGTCCAGCTCCTCACGGTGCGCGACGAGCCCGGCGATCATTTCACGCTGGGCGAGCCCCGGCGCGAGGCGCTCAACGATTTCGACGTGGTGCTGCTGCGCCAGGACCCGCCGTTCGACCTCGCCTACATCACCTCGACGCACCTCCTGGAGCGCATCCATCCGAAGACGCTGGTGGTCAACGACCCCGCCTCGGTGCGCAACGCGCCGGAAAAGCTGTTCGTGATGAACTTCCCGCAGCTGATGCCGCCGACGCTGATCTCGCGCGACCTCGACGAGATCAACGCCTTCCGCGACAAGCACGGCGCCGTCGTGATGAAGCCACTGCACGGCCATGGCGGCGCGGCGGTGTTCCGCGTCATGCCGCAGGACATGAATTTCGGCTCGCTGTTCGACATGTTCTCGGTGACGTTCAGGGAGCCGTGGGTGATCCAGCAGTTCATTCCCGAGGTGAAGCACGGCGACAAGCGCATCATCCTCGTCAATGGCGAGTTCGCCGGCGCGGTGAACCGCGTGCCGGCCGCCGACGACCTGCGCTCCAACATGGTCCGTGGCGGCGCGGCGCAGGAGACCGAGCTCACCCCGCGCGAGCGCGAGATCTGCGCCACCGTCGGCCCGGCGCTGCGCGAGCGCGGCCTGCTGTTCGTCGGCATCGACGTCATCAACGGCAATCTCACCGAGATCAACGTGACCTCGCCCACGGGCATCCGCGCCATCGCGCGGCTCGGCGGCCCTGACGTCGCGGCGAAGGTCTGGGACGTGATCGAGCAGAAGCGGAAGAAGTAGGGCGCGCTACTCTCTCCGTCGTCCCGGCGAAAGCCGGGACCCATAACCACAGGCCGCGGTTTGACGAAGACTGGTCGCGCGGCAATTCTACAGCCCGCAATCGAGAGATCTCGCGGTATGGGTCCCGGCCTCCGCCGGGACGACGCCGTTGAGACTGTTCGTTCAGCCGCAAAAGCCCCGCGCGCGCCGGACCGTCTCTGACGGATACAGGCCGAATGCCGAGCGGTACGACGCCGCAAACCGGCCCATATGGGTAAAGCCCCACTTCAGCGCGACCTCGCTGACCGGAAGCAGATTCTCCGGGCGCGACAGCTCGTCGTGGATCGCCTCGAGCCGGATTTTCCTGAGATAGGCGACGGGCGTCGTCCCGTGGATCCTGCGAAAGCCCGATTGCAGCAACCGGCTGCTGATCCCGGCATTGCCGGCGATATCGGCGATCGTCAGCGGCAGATGAAGATTGGCCCGCATATACTCGACCGCCCGCCTGACATGGCGAGGCGGCGCATCCATGGGATGGCGGCTCAAGCGGTCGGTCAGCCGGTGCGGAACATTCTCGAGGATCAGCTGCATCGCGGCTTCCGAGAGCAGCGCGCTGGCTTTCGGCGAGCGCGCCAGGATTCCGTCGTGCAGGCCGGCGGTACTGGCACGAATGAGCTGACACAGGAGCTGCCCGGCACTGCTCGACACATCGAGCTTCGGCGTCAGATCCAGATCTTCCAGCGCCGCGTTTCCGAACGTCGCGGACAGGGCCCTGGTCACCACATCCGTATGCAATGTCAGCGTGACGCTCGAATATCGTCCATCCACCGCTTCGACGCTCTGCTGCCGCAGATTCGGAAGCGACACGATCGCCACGTCGGATGAGGTTCGCTGTACGCTCTTTCCTGCAATGACGATCTCGGCCTTGCCGGCATTCAGCACGCTGATCGCGAGCTCGCCCGACGAACCGCCATACGCATAGCGCCAGTCCCAGCCTGCGGACAGCTCCGCCCGCACCACATCCATGCCGGCGCCGACCGCAACGTCCGCATGCCAGCGAAACGATCCGTCAGGCTTCGGCGCCGATTGCGCGTTGATCCCATGCGGCCGGAGCATGTCGAGCAGATCCTGAAACGACGACCCCGATCGTGCGGGCGGCGCGGCGATTATGTCTTCGACCATGGTGTCCATCGTTCGGGGCGTCCGTTCGTGCGGTAGATGCATCATCAGGCTAGCACAATTTGGGTGAATTCAGGCCCGGCGCCCGCGCCCGATATCCGATTGCCGCACCAAACATCCACATCGCGCAGGCGCGCGGCGGCAGTCCGGCCGGATTGCGAACGCCTCCATCCCGAATGCGACGGCGTGCATGGACTTGCGGCGCGGTTGGCCTAAATCCCCGCGACTGCGTCAAACAGGTATTGAAAGCATGCTGACAAGAACAATTTGCGCGCTCGCGCTCATGGCCCTTTCGTCGATGCCGGCGCGGGCCGAGAGCTGTGCAGATCACTATCAGATGAGCGGCGTTCCCCTGGTGACGGGCACGACCCACAAGGTCTGGATGATCTTCCCGTCCGCCAATCCCGCTGCCGCTCTCGACAAAGTCTCCCGCGCCGTGCTGGCGGAGGGCTTTGTCGACGTGAACGTGGACAAGGCGCTGGGCACACTGACCACGCAGCAGGAGACCACCGGGTCCGGACGGCCGCAGACGTTGCGCGTCGTCGTTCGCAAGGAGGGCAGGGGCAGCCGCGTCGATGCGGTCTTCATCATGCCGCCGGGCCAGGTGGCGCCGGGCATCACCGCCAATCTCTGCCGCGTCGTGGATGCGGCCGGCCGGTAGCGCGGCCATCCGTGAAGTTGCAAGCGAAACAGGAAATCCAATGCGCATCGATCATGTCTTGAAGCTTGTCTTGATGACCGCCGCCGCAATGCTCCCGGCCACCGCGAACGCCGCTCCATTGCAGAGCATCGCGCGTGCCGCGGGTGAGGTCCCGGCGCTGACCGAGAAAGTCTGGTGCCGTTACGGACCGTGCTATGACAACGGCGCCGGTGTCGGCGGACTGGTCGGCGGCCTCATCGGCGGCGCCATCGCGGCCGGTGCCGCGACCGCCGCCGCGCAGCAGGAAGCGGCGGCCGCCCAGCAGCACGCGGCGTCGTGCGCCCAGCGTTACCGCTCCTACGATCCGGCATCGAACACGTACGCGGCAAAGGACGGCCGGCGGTATCCCTGCCAGTAAGTCCAGCAGTGCATTGCGCACAACTGCGCCTCCAACGTCGTCCCGGCGAAGGCCGGGACCCATAACCACAGTCCGTGGTTTTGCGAAGATTGGTCGGCCGGTTCTATTACCGTCATACTCGAAGCACCTCGCGGTATGGGTCCCGGCCTTCGCCGGGACGACACTGGTGATGTGGCGCACTGCTTCCATCTCACGACCGCGAGCACGCAGCTCCCGACATACGAGTCACTAACCACCCGTTCACCATGACGCCCCGCGCCTCGTTCGAACGCGGGAGCGCACACGCGTGAAACTACGGGGCCACTGGCCGACCGGATAACGCGACGTTCACCATCTGCTCAAAACTGGCAGCATCACTGGCCATCACGTTCGGGCTCGCAACAACCCTTATACTTTTACTCCCTACTCATCGACACGGGGGAACCCGCCAGGTGCGGTTCGAGTGCCCCGCGTAAGAGTAGAAGTGTATGAACACCGCACGCATTGTCGTTCTCGTCATCGCGCTGGGCGCCGGCGGCGTCGCCGCGTATCTGGCGAGCGGCTATCAGAATGCGCCCGCGCCCGTCCATCCCGTCGCCGAAAAGCTGCCGACGGTCGAGGTTCTGATCGCGAAGAACGACATCCAGCTCGGCCAGGCCGTGAAGCCTGACGATCTGCAATGGCAGTCCTGGCCGGCGGCGACCGCGAGCAACGCCTTCATCCGCCGCGATGCCAGGCCCGACGCCCAGAACCAGATCGCCGGCGCGATCGCACGCGTGCCCTTGATGCAGGGCGAGCCGATCCGCGAGCAGAAGCTGGTGCGCGCCGAAGGCTCCGGCTTCATGGCCGCGATCCTGCCGTCCGGCATGCGCGCCGTCTCCACCGAGATTTCAGCCGAGACAGGCGCCGGCGGCTTCATCCTGCCGAACGACCGCGTCGACATCGTGCTGACGCGCCGCCTGAAGAATCCCGACGCCAACGGCGCGCTCGCGGGCAACGACCTCATCCTGTCCGAGGTCATCCTGACCAATATCCGCGTGCTCGCGATCGACCAGGCGCCGAAGGAAAAGGACGGCCAGAACGCTGTGCTCGGCAAGACCGTCACGCTCGAGCTGAAGCCCGACCAGGTCGCCACGCTGTCGGCCGCGCGCCAGGGTGGCACGCTGCAGCTCGCGCTGCGCAGCATCGTCGATGTCAATGCAACAGAACTCACCGCCGAGGACCTCGCAGCCAAGCGGTCCGGTGGCGGGGTCAACGTGATCCGTTACGGCGTGCAGGCGCGGCAACTGACGTCACAGAAGTGATGGGGTTAGGATGAACTACGGGGATGATCGGACGGGCCTGCGCATTCGGGGGAACAGCGCATGCACGTTCTGGACGGGGGCGATGCTGATCCTGGGGCTGCTCGCAGCGCCCGGGCTGGTCAGCGCCGCGGAAGCGCCGGTCGGCGACCAGGCGCCGCTGCAGGTGCCGGATCTCGGCCTGACGTCGGTCGGGTCGATCGCGCCGGCGAAGACACGTTTTCTCTCGCTCGGCGTCGGCAAGTCGGTCGTCATCGACCTGCCGCGCGAGGTCAAGGACGTGCTGGTGGCCGATCCCAAGATCGCCAATGCGGTGATCCGCTCGGCCCAGCGCGCCTACATCATCGGCGGCACGGTCGGCCAGACCAACGTCGTGTTCTTCACCGCCGACGGCCAGCAGGTCGCCGCCTATGACATCGCGGTGAAGCGCGACCTCAACGGCATGCGTACGGCGCTGCGCCAGTCCCTGCCGGGCGTGCAGATCGAAGGCGTCGGCGACAGCGTGATGCTGACCGGTTCGGTCTCGAGCCCGGTCGAGGCCCAGCAGGCCGGCGACGTCGCCGCAAAGCTGGTCGGCGGCTCCGACAAGGTGGTCAACAACATCGTCGTGCGCGGCCGCGACCAGGTCATGCTCAAGGTCGTCGTCGGCGAAGTGCGCCGCGACATCGTCAAGCAGCTCGGCGTCGATCTCAGCGCCAGCCTGAACGCCGGCACCGCGGTGGTGAACTTCAACAATTCGAATCCGTTCACGATGTCCGGCGGCCCGCTCGTCGGCACCAACGGGCTCGGCGTCGCCGGCCTCGCCAAGGGTATTGCCACGGTCAGCGCCACGATGCGTGCGATGGAAAGCGCCGGCGTGATGCGCACGCTGGCCGAGCCGAGCCTGACCGCGATCTCGGGCGAATCCGCGACCTTCATCGCGGGCGGCGAATTCCCGATCCCGTCGGGCTACGCCTGCGATCCCGTCACCCATGTCTGTACCACCCAGATCACCTACAAGAAGTTCGGCATCTCCCTGAACTTCACGCCGGTCGTGCTCAGCGAAGGCCGCATCAGCCTGCGGGTGATGACCGAGGTCTCCGAACTGTCGAACCAGCAGGCGATCACCGTGACGCAGGCGGTGTCGTCGAACACCACCAACTCGATCACCATTCCCTCGATCCAGACCCGCCGCGCCGAAACCACGCTGGAAATTCCGTCGGGCGGCTCGATGGCGATGGCCGGCCTGATCCAGCAGCACACCAAGCAGGCGATCAACGGCCTGCCCGGCGTCGACCAGGTGCCGATCCTCGGCGCGCTGTTCCGCAGCCAGGACTACGTCAACAACGAGACCGAGCTGATGGTGATCGTGACGCCCTATGTGGTGCGCGCGGTGGCCCAGAAGGAATTGTCGCGGCCCGACGACGGCTTCGCGCCGGCCTCGGACGCGCAGACGGCGTTGCTTGGCCGCATGAACCGCCTCTATGGCATCGCCCGCCGCGTCGATCCGATCGACGGCGTCCGCGGCGATTTCGGCTTCATCATCGACTGAGACGACCGGCTTGGGGAACGGGGCAAGAGGGGATCAAGCGATGACGAAGATGACAGCCGATCGACGTCGCGGCCTTGGCATCGCACTGGCGCTGACGGGACTCTCCGTCTTGCTCGGCGCCTGCAACACCACCGGCGAGATCGTCACCCAGACGGTCCCGACCGACTATCGCCAGCGTCACCCGATCGCGGTGCAGGAAGCCAAGAAGTCGATCGTGATCTTCGTCGGCAAATCGCGGGGCGGCCTCTCCGATGCGCAGCACACCGACGTCGCGGGCATCGCGCGCGAGTGGGTGCGCGAAGGCACCGGCTCCGTGGTCGTGGACGTGCCGGTCGACGCTTCGAATGCGCGCGCTGCGGCGGCGACCTATCAGGAAATCCGTTCCGTGCTGGCGTCCGGCGGCGTGCCCTCGCGCGCAATCGTCAGGCATCCCTACCGGCCCGAGGATCCCGGCCTGCTGCCGACCATCCGCCTCAGCTATTCCCGCATCGCCGCAGTCGCGGGTCCCTGCGGGCTGTGGCCGGAGGACGTCGGCCCGAGCATCCTCGACCCCGGCTACAACGAGAACCGGCCGTACTTCAATCTGGGCTGCGCCAGCCAGCGTAACCTCGCGGCGATGATCGACAATCCCGCCGACCTCGAGCAGCCGCGGGCCGAAACCCCGGTCTATACCGCACGGCGTGACATCGCTTTCGATCGCTATCGCAAGGGCTCGCCGGTCGGCACCCCCAGTCCCGACGCCGAGAAGGCCAAACTCAGCGAAACAGGCAAATGACAGGCTTCAACGACGAAGAAGCGGACGACCCGCAGCACCCCGAGGAACACATCGCGCCGGTTCCTCGCATCTCCGTGCAGGCGTTTTGCGAGACCGACCAGACGCTCAAGGCGGTGACCGCGGCCGGCGAGGATCGCCGGCTCGCCAAGGCGCATCTCACCGCCAGGGAAGGCGGCCTCGCGGCGGCGATCGAAGTCTATGAGTCGATGCCGACGCCGAACGTGATCGTGATCGAATCCGACGGCACGCGCGACATCCTCGAAGGTCTCGACGATCTCGCCGGCGTCTGCGATCCCGGCACCCGCGTCGTCGTGATCGGCAGCCCCAGCGACACCGCGCCCTATCGCGAGCTCGTGCGCCGCGGCGTCAATGATTATGTGGTGGGCCCGGTCGAAACGCTCGACGTGGTCCGCTCGATCTGCAGCCTGTTCTCGGCCTCCGAAGCCATCATCACCGGCCGCGTCATCGCGGTGGTCGGCGCCAAGGGCGGCGTCGGCGCCTCCACCGTCGCGCACAACGTGGCCTGGACCATCGCGCGCGACCTTTCGCTCGATTCCGTCGTGATCGATCTCGACCTCGCCTTCGGCACTGCGAGCCTCGACTACAATCAGGACCCGGTGCAGGGCATCGCCAATGCCGTGCTGTCGCAGGAGCGTCCCGACACCGCGCTGATGGAACGCCTGCTCGCCAAATGCAGCGAGCGCCTCAGCCTGCTCGCCGCGCCCGCCACGCTCGACCGCGTCTACGATTTCGGCGCCGAAGCGTTCGATGCGGTGTTCGACACGCTGCGCATGACCACGCCCTGCATCGTGCTCGACGTTCCCCATCAATGGTCGGGCTGGACGCGGCGCGCGCTGGTCAATGCCGACGACATCGTCATCGTGGCCGAGCCTGATCTCGCGAACCTGCGCAACACCAGGAACATGCTGAGCGTGCTGAAGGCGGCGCGGCCGAACGATCGGCCGCCGCTGTACTGCATCAACCAGGTCGGCATGCACAAGCGCGCGGAGATCGAGGTCAAGGCGTTCGCCAAGACCATGGAGAGCCAGCCGATCGCGGTGATCCCGTTCGATTCGAAGCTGTTCTCGACCGCGGCCAATAACGGCCAGATGATCGCGGAGGTCGCCAAGAACCACCGCACCACCGAGCTGTTCCAGAACATGGCGAACCGCCTTGCCGGCCGCGGCGAGGTGAAGAAGCCGAAGCGCTCGCTGCTCGGGCCGCTGCTGAAGAAGCTGAAGGGCCGGTCCGGTCGCGGACCCGCCCCGCATCGCAAGGCGTCCTAGGAAACAGGAATCGCAAGGATCGGAAGAGGGCGGACTATTTGTCCGCCCTTTGCTGTTTCTTGGCCAGCACCTGCCGCAGCGCCGTGACCTTGGCCGCGGCCTGGTCCGGCGGCAAATCGGCCTTCACGAGGATTTCGGCTTCGGCCTCGCGGCCCTGCAATCCCAGCACGAGCGCGAGATTGGCGCGGACCCGCACATCGTTCTGATTGCGCTGATAGGCGCGGCCGAGCACCTGTTCGGCCTTCGAGAGGTTGTTTTGCAGCATGTAGGACAGGCCGAGGTTGGACAGGACCTGCGGCTCGTCCGGCACGATCTTCAGCGCGCTCGCATAATATTGCTGCGCTTCCTCGTTGCGGCCGAGCTGGTCGAGCGCCGCGCCCTGCGCCGACAGGATGCGCCAGTCGGGATCCTCGGGCGAATGCGCGCGGCCGAGCACATCGAAAGCCTGCTGGAAATTGCCGTTGTCGGCGAGCGCGCGGCCGTAGCCGGCGAGCAGCGCCTTGTTGCTGGGATGGGCGAGCACGGCCTGCTCGAGCACCGCGACGGCCTGGGCACGCTGGCCGCTGGCGCGCAGCGCCTTGCCGTACTCGATCGCGATGGCGGGATCGCTGGGCTTGGCGCGATAGCGCTCGCGCAGCGCGTCCATATCCGGCCTCGCCTCGGCCCTGGCCTCGGACTTGGCGTCGGCCTTGCCGGCTGTTTCCGTCCTGCCGCCGAGCGCGCCGGTGACGTCCTCGATGCCAGTCGTCTGACAACCGCCGAGGGCAACCACGATGAGGGCGGGAAGCAGCAATCTCGCCGGGGGGGAGGCGAGAGACGAACGCTTGGACATACTCTGATCACTCGGCAACTGATCAGAGATGCTTGCCGATTAACGCTAAAGTCCCGTTAAGGACGCGCGTCCGTGGGGGGTCAGTCGACGAATTCGGCGCCGAATTCGCAGCCGATGCGCCAGCGCAGGCGGCATTGGCGGGAGTAATCCGGCGCGAAGATGATGGTGAATTGCGGCGGCACTTCCAGGAATTCCGCCACGACCTTCACGCCCCCGTCCGAGATATCCGTGATCGTGCAATCCCGCGGCAGCGAGCCCGCGCCAAAATGGATCTTGGCGAGCCGGCTGCACACCCGACGTTCGCTTCTCCGGCGATTTGCAAGCATTTGAACTCTTCACCCGTTAGACCACGGCCCATCCCGCACCCAAGGAATAGCGAACATTCGTTGGGATGTGCTGAGGACAGAAGCTTGCATTCGAGGCGTAGTGTCTGCGTCCCGTTGACGATCGGTTAGGGCTCGCGCCCGGGCTTGTTCCCGTAATGTTCTTGCGGAACGCGGCGCATCCTGCTACCCTTGATTGTGCAAACGGGCAGGCTGGTTCGGCATGGTTCAACGGGTATCCACCGTCGCCTTTGAGGGGATCGAGGCCCGCGCGGTCGACGTGCAGGTGCAGGTCGCGCCGGGCCTGCCGGCCTTCGCCATCGTCGGGCTGCCCGACAAGGCGGTATCGGAGGCGCGCGAGCGGGTGCGCTCGGCGCTGATCGCCTCGGGGCTGGCGCTGCCGGCGCGGCGGATCATCGTCAACCTGGCGCCCGCCGATCTGCCCAAGGAAGGCAGCCATTACGACCTGCCGATCGCGCTCGGGCTGATGGCGGCGATCGGCGCGATCCCGCCGGATGCGCTGACCGGTTTTACCGTGCTCGGCGAGCTCGGGCTCGACGGCTCGATCGCGCCGGTGGCCGGCGTCCTTCCCGCCGCGATCGGGGCCAATGTGCGCGAGGAAGGGCTGATCTGCCCGGCGTCCTGCGGATCGGAAGCCGCGTGGGCGAGCCCCGACATCCAGATCATCGCCGCACAATCGCTGATCCAGATCGCCAACCACTTCAAGGGCACGCAGGTGCTGTCGCGGCCCTCGCCGAAAGTGCACGAGGCCGCCGCCTCGAAGCTCGACCTGCGCGACATCAAGGGCCAGGAGAGCGCCAAGCGCGCGCTGGAGATCGCGGCCGCGGGCGGGCATCACCTCCTGATGATCGGCGCGCCCGGCGCCGGCAAGTCGATGCTGGCCGCGCGCCTGCCCTCCATTCTGCCGCCGCTGTCGCCGGGCGAGCTGCTCGAGGTCTCGATGATCGCCTCCGTCGCCGGCGAGATCGAGGGCGGCGCGCTGACGTCGCAGCGGCCATTCCGCTCGCCGCATCATTCAGCCAGCATGGCCGCGCTCACCGGCGGCGGCATTCGCGCAAAACCCGGCGAGATCTCGCTCGCGCATCAGGGCGTGCTGTTCCTCGACGAATTGCCGGAGTTCGATCCGCGCGTGCTGGATTCGCTGCGCCAGCCGCTGGAGAACGGCGAGGTCTCGGTCTCCCGCGCCAATCACCGCGTCACCTACCCTGCCCGCTTCATGCTGGTCGCGGCGATGAATCCGTGCCGCTGCGGCAACGCCTTCGAGCCCGGCTATGCCTGCAAGCGCGGCCGCATCGATCGCTGCACCTCCGACTACCAGTCGCGCATCTCCGGTCCGCTGATGGACCGCATCGATCTGCGCATCGAGGTCCCGGCCGTGACCGCGGCCGATCTGATCCTGCCGCCGCCGGCCGAAGGTTCGGCCGAAGTCGCCGCGCGCGTGGCGGCGGCACGCGACATCCAGCTTGCGCGTTATGCGGATGCCGGCCTGCCGCATGTCCGCACCAATGCCGAGGCGCCCGCCTCCGTGCTGGAGGAGATCGCCAAGCCCGACGCGCAGGGTCAAAAACTGCTGCGCGACGCCGCCGAGACCATGCGGCTGTCGGCGCGCGGCTATCACCGCGTGCTGCGGGTGGCGCGCACGCTCGCCGACCTCGACAACGCCGACAGGATCGGCCGGCTGCATCTCGCCGAAGCCCTGTCCTACCGCGCACTCGCGGAGGATGTGCGGCAGCCGGCCTGATCATTCCGCGCATCAACCCGGCGGTAACGAGTTTCCTTTACCCTCTGCAAACCATAAGGCCCACCGAGTTTCTGGAGTCGTTCACTCGGGCCTGGCGAGTAGAGTGTCATGTTGCGTCTCAAGATCCTGGCCTCCGTTGTTCCCCTGCTGGCGGCAGCCGCGTTTGCCCGCGGCGAGATCGGATCGGTCTCGCATCCCTGCATCGCCCTCGGTGAAACCTCCGTCGAGCTGACATCCCTGTTCTGGACGGCCGGCGTCCATGTCGCCTTCACCGACGATCCGGCGCGCGCCACCGTCAAGGTGCAGATCACCGAGGACGCAGACGCCGCGGACTTCGCGGTGGTGGACGACGGCCTCGGTTCCGAAACCGATTCCTGTCAGGCCAGTCCGGCAAACCGCCTCGTCACCATCGCGGCGCAGCCGGTCGACGGCGGCCCGGTGATCTATCTCTCGACCGACGGCCCAGCCGATTACCGCATCTATGTGCGCTCGAAGACATTCTCGCAGCGCGAGGCGGCCGCGCTGATCGTCGGCGCACACGACGGCCGCCGTCCCTTCCAGGCCGCCTCGCTCTGAGGGCCTCGCTCTGAAGCGTTAACACCTCGTTAGCCTTGTTTGGAGGCTGAACCGAAGCCTCAAGCTGTTCGCAAGGTCGGCGGGAGATCGTCGGCGATCACAGGGGACTGGGGAAAAGGGTCGGGATCGGTGGCGATGGGTCGGACGTTCCGGATCAAGGTGCGCATGCGCCGCTTCAGGCGGCGGCATCCCAGGATCGCCTTCGCGATCCGCTCCTTCATGATCTTCTCGGCGACGTTCGGCGGCGCCTATGGCTTCGTCTCCGGCAGCCGCTCCGAGAATTCCGGTTACGACCCCAATGCATTCGCGATCGGCGCGAGCTTCCTCTTCGCCTTCGCCTGTCTCGGCCTTGCCACGCTCAGCATGCGCTTGCGCTTCGTCAACAAGCGGATGCGCACGCTGGCCGCCCACAACGAGGCGCTGATCGACCGCAATTGGGAGCTGAAGGAAGCCGAGGAGCGCGCCCGCAGCCTGTTCGAGCAGCAGGGCGACCTGATCGTGCTGCGCGACCATCAGGGCCGCATCACCTTCGCCAACGACGCCTATTGCGCGCTGGCCGGACAGGCGCGCGGCGCGCTGGTCGGCACCCGCTTCGATTTCGACGTGGTGGAGCAGGGCGACAGCGCCCGCGAGAGCAACGGCACCCGAATCCACGACCAGAAGATCACGACGCCGCTCGGCGCGCGCTGGATCGCCTGGCGCGAAGGTTACGTGCGGCTCGATGCCGGGCAGCCGGCGGAGTTGCAGAGCGTCGGACGCGACGTCACCGACCGCACCGAGACCGAGCGCGCGCTGTCGGAGGCGCGCGACCAGGCCGACGCCGCCAACCGCGCCAAGTCCCGCTTCCTCGCGATGGCCTCGCACGAGATCCGCACGCCGCTGAACGGCATCATCGGCATGGGCGGCCTGCTGCTCGACACCCATCTGACGCCGGAGCAGGCGACCTACGCCCGCGCGGTGAAGACCTCGGGCGAAGCGCTGATGGCGCTGATCGAGGAGTTGCTCGACTATTCCAAGATCGAGGCCGGCAAGCTCGACCTCGAGCAGCGCCCGCTCGCGCTCTCGACCCTGATCGAGGAAATCACCGAGCTGCTGGCGTCGCGCGCGCAGGCCAAGCAGCTCGAGATTGCCGCCTATGTCGACGAGCGCCTGCCGCTCGAGATCGTCGGCGATGCCGCTCGGCTGCGTCAGGTGCTGCTCAACCTCGCCGGCAACGCCATCAAGTTCACCGCTCACGGCGGCGTGGCGCTGATCGTCGAGCCCGGCATCTGGCCGAACGAGATCAGCTTCCTGGTCCGCGACACCGGCATCGGCATCGCAGCCGAAGCGCAGCAGCGCATCTTCCGCGAATTCGAGCAGGCCGACGAGCGTGTCGCCCGCACCTATGGCGGCACTGGACTTGGCCTTGCCATCAGCGAGCGCATCGTCAAGCGCATGGGTGGTCGCATCACGCTGACGAGCGAGCCGGGCAAGGGCGCGACCTTCGAGGTCGCGGTGCCGCTCGCACCGTCGCAAGGAAGCGCCGGACAGACTGCCTTCCCGAGCCCCGACCTCACCGGCAAATCGGTGCTTCTTGTCGCCGAGGGAATCGAGGCCTCGCTGATCGCGCGGCGGCTGGAGCGCTGGGGCGGACAGACCTGCCTCGTGAACGATGCCAAGGCCGCGGAAGCGCTGTTGCCCGAACGCTCATGGCACGCGGTGCTGGTCGATCGCACCATTGGTTCGGCCATCGCCGACCGGCTGGGTGACGCGGCGCGGGCGCATGCGCCGCAACGGCTGGTGCTGCTGACGTCGAGCTCGCGCCACGAGAAGATTTCGTCCGCCTTCACCGGCTTCCTGGTCAAGCCGCTGCGCGCGGCCTCGCTCGCCGCACGACTCGCGCTGACGCCGGAGGTCGCTTCGCCCGACCTCGCGCCGGAGCCGCCGGCCGAGTCCGCCAGCGCGGCGCCGGCGAAAGGGCTCTCCATCCTCGTCGCCGAGGACAACGAGATCAACGCGCTGTTGATGCGCTCGCTGCTGACCAAGCTCGGCCACCGCGTCGTCATCGCCGTCCATGGCGAGGCCGCGCTGGAATCCTGGCTCGCAGCCAGCTCGGCCGGCACGCCCTATGATCTCGTGCTGATGGACATCCAGATGCCGCAGCTCGACGGCATCGAGACAACAAAGCGCATCCGCGCGCATGAAGCCGCCACCGGCGCCCGGCACACGCCGATCCTGGCGCTCACGGCCAACACGCTGGTGGAGGATCGCTATGCGTGCTTCGAGGCCGGCATGAACGGGTTTCTGATCAAGCCGCTGGATCGCGAGAAGCTCGACGAGGCGCTGGCGGGACTGGCGGCGTCGCGGCACCTGGCGGTGTAGCCCGCGCTCTCACCGCGTCATTGCGAGGAGCTCTTGCGACGAAGCAATCCAGACTGGCTCCGTGGAGGGATTCTGGATTGCTTCGCTGCGCTCGCAATGACGATGTACGGGCAGGCGCGGCCACAACACAGATGTCGTAGGGTGGGCAAAGCGAAGCGTGCCCACGCATCGTTTGATAAAGCGCACAGGCCGTGGGCACGGCACTTCGCACCTTTGCCCACCCCACGGCTCCTGCCCCACAACTTCACGATAACCTGATCTCGACCGGCAATCGACAATTGAAATCGACGGCACGGCGCGCCACCATCCTCCGGGGCATTGCATAGCGGATTTCGCGCATGAGTATGCTTTTGCGCCTCGCGATCATTGTCCTTCTCGCCGGCCTATCCCGGGGCGCCGCGGCCGATACGCCGGACCTCATCTCATCGCTCAGGCAAGGCGGCTACGTGCTGGTGTTCCGGCACACCGCCACCGATGACAGTCAAAAGGATGTCTACCCCTTCAGGTTCGACGACATGAGCGCCCAGCGACAGCTCAGTGAAAAGGGCAGGGACATGGCCCGCCAGATCGGGGCGGCAGTCAAGGCGCTCGCGATCCCGGTCGGCGAGGTCTACACCAGCCGGCTGAACCGCGCGATCGAGACCGGCAGGCTGATCTCCGGCCGCGAGGTGAGGCCGCTCGATGCGCTGACGGACAGCAGCAATGCCAGCGCATCGGGAATGGCAAACCCGGCCGGCGCAAATGCAAAGGCCGGACAGGCCGTACGCCAGCTCGTCGATGCATCCGTGCAGGCAGGCACCAACACGGTCCTGGTCACCCACAAGACCAACATCGCAGATGCCTTTGGCAAGGACGCCGGCGACGTGCAGGAAGGCGAAGCTTTCGTCTACCGGGCCAACAGCACCGGACCCGCCACTTTTGCGGGGCGCATCAAGCCTGCGGATTGGCTGGCCAGCGCCGGCAGGTGACAGACCGCATCGAACCCGGGCATTGGCGCGACGTGACGGCGTGACTTGCCGCCGCGCCACTGTCCTGTGCTACCAACGTCCGGCGAGCAGCGACTGAAAGGCCGGCGACACGTGAGAACATCGGAAGACCGCTCATTCCTCGTCTTGCTTGCGGCAATCTCCGTCGCGTTCGGCTGGCTGCTTTGGCCGTTCTCCGGCGCATTGCTGTGGGCCATGCTGCTGGCGATCATCTTCGCGCCACTCCATCGACGGTGCCTGGAAACGCTTCCCGAATGGCGCAACCTCGCTGCACTCTCCATCGTCCTCGTCGTAGTCGTCATGGTCCTGATTCCCGTGGCCGTCGTCATCGCCTCGCTCGTCGATCAGGGAGGAGAGCTGTACCAGCGCGTTCAGACCGGGGAGATCAGTATCGCTCACCCCCTGCAGCAACTGAAATCCGCGCTGCCTGACTGGGCGACTTCCATCTCAGACCGCCTGGCCGGCATCGATCTTTCGACCCTGAAGGAGCGCCTCTCGGGTCTGGTTGTCCCGGCCGGCCAACAGCTGGCCGGGCATGCGCTCAACATCGGTCAGTTGACCGTGGAGTTCGCCGCAAGCCTGCTCGTCATGCTGTACCTGCTGTTCTTTTTCCTGCGCGACGGCGACGAGCTGAACGCACGCATCCGCGCCGCGCTGCCGCTGCGGGCGAGCCACACCGCCGAGCTCCTGAATGCGTTCACCCTCTCGGTTCGCGGGACGATCAAGGGGATCATCCTCGTTGCACTGATCCAGGGAGCGCTTGGCGGGCTGATCTTCTGGCTGCTCGGCCTGACTGCGCCGCTGCTGGCCGGCGCAATCATGGCGCTGCTCTCGCTTCTGCCCGTGCTCGGCTCCGCCCTGGTCTGGATGCCGGTCGGCCTCTATTTGCTCGTGGCAGGCGCAGTCACGAAGGGAATCATCCTGCTCGCGTTCGGCACCTTCGTGATCGGTCTTGCCGACAACTTTTTGCGCCCTGTCCTGGTCGGCCAGTCGATCCGGATGCCAAGCTATGTCGTGCTGCTCGCCACCCTGGGCGGGCTTGCGACGTTCGGCGCGAACGGATTCGTCATTGGCCCGCTCGTCGCCGCCATGTTTCTGGCGGCGTGGCACATCTTCGTTAGCGCGAAAGAGCGGAGTTGACCCGCCGCGTGGGGTGACGGGCCCCCTGGAGCGCTCGCGCTTACAGACGCCTGAGCGCCACGCTCTCCACCACGTGATCAGCGCCCTTCTTCAGGATCAGCGTCGCGCGGGGGCGGGTGGGCAGGATGTTGTCCTCGAGATTGGCGAGGTTGGTGCGTTCCCAGATCGCGGTCGCCGTCGCCGTCGCTTCCTCGTCCGAGAGCAGCGCGTACCGGTTGAAGTAGGATTTTGGATTGGTGAACGCGGTGTCGCGCAGCGCCAGGAAGCGCTTGATGTACCAGCGCCGCAGCGCCGCCTCGTCGGCATCGATATAGACCGAGAAGTCGAAGAAGTCGGAGACGACAGGCACCGCCTTGCCGTCGCGCGGCAGCTTGCCGGTCTGCAGGACGTTGACGCCTTCGACGATCAGGATGTCGGGCTGGTCGACCTCGGCCCACTGCCCCGGCACGATGTCGTAGGTCAGATGCGAATAAACGGGCGCGCGGACGTGGCGCCGTCCCGACTTGATGTCGGAGAGGAAGCTCAGCAGCAGCGGCAGATCGTAGCTTTCGGGAAAGCCCTTCTTCTGCATGATGCCCTGCCGGTCGAGCACCGCGTTGGGATAGAGGAATCCGTCGGTGGTGATCAGCTCGACCTTCGGGCGCGGCGACCAGCGCGCCAGCAGCGCCTGCAGCACGCGGGCCGTGGTGGACTTTCCGACCGCAACCGAGCCGGCGACGCCGATGATGTAGGGCACCTTGCGGTCGCGGATATTGAGGAACTGGCGCTCGGAATAATACAGCCGCTGCATCGCATCGACATAGATCGAGAGCAGGCGCGACAACGGAAGATAGATGTCCTCGACCTCCTGCAGGTCGAGGCGGTCGTGCAGCGAGCGCAGCCGGTCGAACTCGCCCGGCTCCAGCGTCATCGGCGTGTCGTCGCGCAGACGCGACCATTCCTCGCGCGTATAGATGCGGTACGGATTATATTGCTGCTCGGGTGCGCGGACATCCATGACGCGACTCTCCACCTCGGCTAGCTGCCGCTCTTGCGCGACGCTTTCTCTTCCAACCCAGACATGTTCGTCCGCTTGTCCAGCGCGGCTTCGACCTCTTCCAGCTTTACGCCGCGGGCCTTGAGCAGGACAAGGAAATGATAGAGCAGGTCGGCACTTTCGGCGATCAGATGCGCGCGATCGTTTTCGACTGCTGCGATTACGGTTTCGACTGCTTCCTCGCCGAACTTTTTGGCGCAATGCTCGGCGCCCTTGTCGAGGAGCTTGCGGGTATAGGAGGCCTCGCCACCGGACGCCGCGCGGGCGTCAATGGTCTCGGCCAGGTCGTGGATCGTGAAACGCGGCATAGAGAGCACTCAAAACACGTCCGGCTGAACGAGCCGGTCCCACCGGCCTGTGTAGCATTTTTATGAAGCGGAGTCGTCAGGCATCCAGGCGCATGGGCAGCCCGCGCCGGGACATGTGCTCCTTGGCTTCGCGGATGGTGAATTCCCCGAAGTGGAAGATCGAGGCGGCCAGCACGGCCGTGGCGTGGCCGTCGCGGATACCGTCGACGAGGTGGTCGAGGTTGCCGACGCCGCCCGAGGCGATCACCGGAACGGGAACGCTATCGGCGATCGCCCGGGTCAGCGGGATGTCGAAGCCCTGGCGGGTGCCGTCGCGGTCCATCGAGGTGAGCAGGATTTCACCGGCGCCGAGCGAGACAACCTCCTGGGCGTATTCGATGGCGTCGATGCCCGTGGAGTTGCGGCCGCCGTGGGTGAAGATTTCCCAGCGGTCGCCGCCCGGGCGCTTCACCCGCTTGGCGTCGATCGCGACCACGACGCACTGCTCGCCGAACTTTTCAGCAGCTTCCTTGACGAACTCGCGCCGCGACACCGCGGCGCTGTTGATCGAGACCTTGTCGGCGCCGGCACGCAGCAGCGTCTTGATGTCGTCCACCTTGCGCACGCCGCCGCCGACGGTGACGGGCATGAAGCAAGCCTCGGCCGTGCGCCGGACCACGTCCAGCATGATGCCGCGGTTCTCGTGGGTCGCGGTGATGTCGAGGAAGGTGAGCTCGTCCGCGCCGGCGGCGTCATAAGCGATCGCAGCTTCGACGGGATCGCCGGCATCCCTGAGATCGACGAAGTTGACGCCCTTGACGACCCGGCCGTCCTTGACGTCGAGGCAGGGGATCACGCGCACCTTGAACATGTGTCAGCTCCCGGGCGCGCGCGCGTTGCGGATCAGGGTGAGGGCGGCGGCGGGATCGAGCCGGCCGTCGTAAAGCGCGCGGCCGGCAATGGCGCCGGCGAGCTTTTTCGCGCGCGGGGTCAGCATCGCCTTGACGTCCTCGATCGAGGCGAGCCCGCCGGAGGCGATCACGGGGATCGAGATGGCGTCGGCGAGCGCAATGGTCGCATCGAGATTCAGCCCCTTGAGCAGGCCATCGCGCGCAATGTCGGTGAAGATGATGGCGGCAACGCCGGCATCCTCGAATCGCTTGGCGATCTCCAGTACCGTGACCTGCGAGGTCTCGGCCCAGCCTTCGACTGCGACCTTGCCGTCGCGCGCGTCGAGCCCGACCGCAACGCGGCCGGGAAACTTTTTCGCCGCGGACTTCACCAGTTCAGGGTCGCGCACCGCGGCGGTGCCGATGATGACGCGGGTGATGCCCTTGTCGAGCCAGGCTTCGACGGTCTTGAGATCGCGAATGCCGCCGCCGAGCTGCACCGGTATCTTGATCGTCTTCAGCATCGCCTCGACGGCCTCGGCGTTCACCGGCTTGCCGGCGAAGGCACCGTCGAGATCGACGACGTGGAGATACTCAAATCCCTGCTCGACGAAACTCTGCGCCTGGGCTGCGGGATTGAGGTTGAACACGGTCGCGCGCGCCATGTCGCCTTGCTCGAGGCGCACGCATTGGCCGTTCTTGAGGTCGATCGCAGGAAAGAGAATCACGGTTTCCATCGCAGGAAGTTCGAGATCAGGGCCAAACCGAAACGCTGGCTCTTCTCGGGGTGGAATTGAGTGCCGATTGCAGTGTCCTTCGCGACGATCGCGGTGACAGGCCCGCCGTAGTCGGCACGCGCCAGCACATCCGCCTCGCTGGCGGGATTGAGGTGGTAGGAGTGCACGAAATAGGCGTGCTGGCCCTTGGGACCGAGCGGCAGCCTGTTCAGAACCGGATGCTCGCGCAGCACTTCGAGCGTGTTCCAGCCCATGTGCGGGATCTTCAGGCTTTCGTCGCGCGGCGTGATCTTCTCGACGTCGCCACCGATCCAGTTCAGGCCCTCGGTGATGACGTGCTCCTTGCCGCGGCTTGCCATCAATTGCATGCCGACGCAGATGCCGAAGAACGGCCGCGCCTTGACGCGCACCGCTTCGGTGATCGCCTCGACCATGCCGTTGACCGAGTCGAGCCCGCGCCGGCAATCGGCGAAGGCACCGACACCCGGCAGCACCAGGCGGTCGGCCTCATAGGCCTGGTCCGGATCGCTGGTGACGAAGACCTTTTGCGGATCTTCCAGGCTGCGCGCGGCGCGCTCGAAGGCTTTCGCGGCGGAATGCAGGTTACCGGAACCGTAATCGATGATGGCGACGCTCATCTTGACCCTCCCGGTTCTGGAAACAATCCAATGATGCCGCCGGCCGGAATCGGCGGCGGGTTCGAAAACTGCTGGCCCGGCGTGCCGCGGGTCGGCGGCGGACCGCCGCGGTCGACGGCCCATTGATCGTTGACGATGCCGTGCTGCTTCTGGCTCCAGCGCTCGAAGAAACGGCGCTCGGCGGTGTCATGGTCGTCGGCGACGACGATGTCGAGCTGCCGCCACTTGCCGCGCGACAGCGTCCAGCGCCGCAGGCTGGAGGCCTCGAGGCCCATCAGCAGCGCGATGACGATATCGGCGAAGAAGATCGAGCTGCGGCCGATGCCGAGGCTGGAGAGGCCGGCATGGAAGGCGGCCATGAAGATCAGCCAGCCGATCAGCACCAGCCACAGCCGGTTCCACAGCAGCCAGAACGGGCCGAAGATCATCGCCCAGAAATGGAAGCCGTCGCGCACGAAGACGAATTTGTCGGTCGCGCGCAGATCGGCGCCGCCAGGGAAGGGAGCATGAACTGTGTAGACAGGCATGGTGATGCCCCGCTCTCTAAATTCAGTGATGCCGCCGGCGTCGTACGCCGCAAGACGAAGATGTCAGCCGCCGAGCGAGCCCTTGGTGGACGGGATTTCGCCCGCCGCCTTCGGATCGATCGCAACGGCGGTGCGCAGCGCCCGCGCCAGACCCTTGAAGCAGGACTCGGCGATATGATGGCTGTTATCGCCATATAGGGTCTCGACGTGCAGAGTCACGCCGGCGTTGATGGCGAAGGCCTGGAACCACTCGCGCACCAGTTCGGTGTCGAACTCACCGATCTTGTCGCGGGGGAAGTCGGCCTTGAACACCAGGAACGGGCGGCCCGAAATGTCGATGACCACGCGCGACAGGGTCTCGTCCATGGGCATGTGCACGCCGGCATAGCGGGTGATGCCCGCCATGTTGCCGAGCGCCTGCTTGATCGCCTGGCCGAGCGCGATGCCGGTGTCTTCGGTGGTATGGTGATAGTCAATGTGCAGGTCGCCCACCGCCTTGACCGTCAGGTCGATGCGGGAATGGCGGGCGAGGAGATCGAGCATATGGTCGAAAAAGCCGATGCCGGTCGCGATATTGGCCACGCCGGTGCCATCGAGGTTCACGGAGACCTCGATGTCGGTTTCCTTGGTCTTGCGCTTGATCGTCGCGGTGCGCATTGAAAGCTGGCTTTCACCTTCGTTTGAGCCTGACCCTCTCGGAAAACCGGTACCCACTTTTCCGGGTCATGCTCGGAGCCGAAAACGCCAGTCTATTAACAGCCAAATGACACCTTCGCTACTGCGGGAACGGCTGGCGGGGCCTCTACTTCTGCCTATGGTGAGCGAAATTCGGCCCGGAACGGCCCGTTGTGCGCCCGGCTCCGACCGCCTAAATCAGGCCGGACAACGAGGTATTTCATGCAGGATTCCCAGAACAGCTCCCCCGGCTGGCACGGCACCACGATTTTGACGGTCCGCAAGGACGGCAGGGTGGTGATCGGCGGCGACGGCCAGGTTTCGATCGGCCAGACCGTGATCAAGTCCAACGCCAAAAAGGTCCGCAAGCTCGGCAAGGGCGACGTGATCGGCGGCTTCGCCGGCGCCACGGCCGACGCCTTCACCCTGTTTGAACGGCTGGAGAGCAAGCTCGAGCAGTATCCGGGGCAGCTGACCCGGGCCGCCGTGGAGCTCGCCAAGGACTGGCGCACCGACCGTTACCTGCGGCGGCTGGAGGCCATGATGATCGTGGCCGACAAGGACGTCTCGCTGGTCCTGACCGGCACCGGCGACGTGCTCGAGCCCGAGGCCGGTGTCATGGCGATCGGCTCCGGCGGCAATTACGCGCTGGCGGCCGCCCGGGCCCTGCTCGACACCGACAAGGACGCCGAAACCATCGTCCGCCGCTCCCTCGACATCGCCGCCGACATCTGCGTCTACACCAACCGCAACCTGACCATCGAGAGCCTGGCGAGCGGCTAGGCCATGGCGGCCGCCTGCACCTTCAGCCCGATGACAGCGGCCGACCTGCCGCTGATCCGGCGGTGGCTGGGTGAGGCGCATGTACGGGAATGGTGGGGCGACCCGGACGAGCAGTTCGCGCTCGTCAGCGGCGACCTCGCCGAGCCGTCGATGGACCAGTTCATCGTGTTGTCCGGCGACAAGCCCTTCGGCTATCTTCAGTGCTACCGCCTGACCGCCTGGAATACGGGCTTCGGGCCGCAACCGGGGGGCACGCGTGGGATCGACCAGTTCATCGGCGAGAGCGACATGATCGGGCGCGGTCACGGCTCGGCGTTCATCCGCCAGTTTGTCGATGAGGGCTTCCGGCACGGCCTGCCGCGCATGGTCACCGATCCCGACCCGCTCAATGCGCGAGCGCTGCGCGCCTACGAGAAAGCCGGCTTCGTCCGCGACCGCATGGTCGAGACGCCGGACGGGCCGGCCTTGTTGATGGTGCGCGAACCATGACGCTGGTTCACGCACGCGAGAGCAAGGCCGCGTTTCCACCGCTCGGCTGGGCCGGCATCGCGCTGTCGTTGCTGGCGCTGCAGGCCGTGATCCTGTTCGCGATGGGGCGCGTGCCGATCTGCACCTGCGGCTACGTTAAGCTCTGGCACGGCGTGGTGAACAGCTCGGAGAATTCGCAGCACATCGCCGACTGGTACACCTTCTCGCACATCCTGCACGGCTTCCTGTTCTACGGCCTGACCTGGCTGCTGTTCGCGCGGCTGCCGTTCCTGCCTCTGTCCTGGCCCGCCCGTCTGATCATCGCGATGCTGATCGAGGGCGCCTGGGAGATCGTCGAGAACTCGCCCTTCATCATCGAGCGCTACCGCGCCGGCACGATCTCGCTGGACTATTTCGGCGACAGCATCGTCAATTCGGTTTCGGACAATCTGGCCATGATGCTCGGGTTCCTCGCCGCGCGCGTGCTGCCGGTGTCGGTGACCGTCCTGCTGGGCCTCGCCTTCGAGATCATGCTGGCGCTCCATATTCGCGACAATCTGACGCTGAATATCCTGATGCTGATCCATCCGATCGACGCCGTGAAACAATGGCAATCGGGTCCGCCGATCATCTGACGGCCGAAAAAAGCGGCTTGTCCCGGCCCGCATCTGACCCTAGCTAAGGTCCCATGACAGACTTCTCTCCCCGCGAAATCGTTTCCGAACTCGACCGTTTCATCGTCGGCCAGGGTGACGCCAAGCGCGCCGTCTCGATCGCGCTGCGCAACCGCTGGCGCCGGCAGCAGCTCGAAGGCTCCCTGCGCGAAGAGGTGCTGCCGAAGAACATCCTGATGATCGGGCCGACCGGCGTCGGCAAGACCGAGATCGCGCGGCGTCTGGCCAAGCTCGCGAACGCGCCGTTCCTGAAGGTGGAAGCGACCAAATTCACCGAGGTCGGCTATGTCGGCCGCGACGTCGAGCAGATCGTGCGCGATCTCGTCGAGGTCGCGATCGCCCAGGTGCGCGAGAAGAAGCGCAAGGACGTGCAGGCGCGCGCGCAGCTCGCCGCCGAGGAGCGCGTGCTCGACGCGCTGGTCGGCGCCAATTCCAGCTCGGCGACGCGGGAATCCTTCCGCAAGAAGCTGCGCGCGGGCGAGCTCAACGACAAGGAAATCGAGATCGAGACGCAATCCTCCGGCGGCGGCATGCCGATGTTCGAGATCCCGGGCATGCCGGGCGCGCAGATGGGCGCGATCTCGATCGGCGACATCTTCGGCAAGCTGGGCGGCCGCAGCAAGACGCGGCGACTGACGGTGGAAGGCTCGCACGAGATCCTCGTCAACGAGGAATCCGACAAGCTGCTGGACACCGAGCAGCTCACGCTCGAGGCGATCAGCGCGGTCGAGAACAACGGCATCGTGTTCCTCGACGAGATCGACAAGATCTGCGCGCGCGAAGGCCGTGCCGCCGGCGACGTCTCGCGCGAGGGCGTGCAGCGCGACCTGCTGCCGCTGATCGAGGGCACCACGGTCTCGACCAAGCACGGCGCGGTGAAGACCGACCACATCCTGTTCATCGCCTCCGGCGCCTTCCACGTCGCAAAGCCCTCCGACCTGCTGCCGGAATTGCAGGGCCGCCTGCCGATCCGCGTCGAGCTGCAGGCGCTCACCCGCGACGACATGCGCCGCATCCTGACCGAGCCCGAGGCGTCGCTGATCAAGCAATATGTCGCCCTGCTGCAGACCGAGGGCGTGGCCCTCGACATCACCGACAGTGCCATCGATGCGCTGGCCGACGTCGCGGTCGCCGTCAATTCCACCGTCGAGAACATCGGCGCGCGGCGGCTCCAGACCGTGATGGAGCGGGTGCTGGACGAGATCTCCTTCACCGCCCCCGACCGCAGCGGCGAGACCATTCGGGTCGATGCCGATTACGTGCAGAAGCACGTCGGCGACCTCGCCAAGAACGCGGACCTGAGCCGGTTTATTTTGTAGTTCACCAAGGCCGCGCTATTCATTCCAGCGTCGTCCCGGCCTAGTGCGCGATTGCGCACGGGGGCCGGGACCCATACTCACCGGCGGTCCTTGGTGGAAATGAAAGCGGCGCCAGCGTTGCCTAAAAACAGACATTTGTGGCTATGGGTCCCGGCCTGCGCCGGGACGACACCGGAGTTTGACGCGCCGCGGGTGCCACGTGCTCGCTGATCTCCGCAAAAACCCTTGGCGCCTGCTGCTCGCGATCAACGCCGCTGTCATCGCGGGCGTATTCGTTCACAAGATCCAGCTGCCGCCTTACGTCCCCTACATCCATCTCCTCGTCGACTACCATCTCGGCTTCATCAAGCGCGCGCTGATCGGGGCAGTCGTCGCGCTGTTCACCGACAAGGTGCCGGTCTGGCTGGTGTTCGCGCTCGGCGGCGCGGCGTGGCTGGTGACGCTGGGGCTCTACACAAAACTATTCCAGAGGACGTTCGGCTTCACCGCGAGGACGCTGCCGCTGTTCGTCTTCACCGCGGGCTCGCCGTTCTTCCTCAAGAACTTCATGCACACGCTCGGCCATTTCGACATCTATGGCTGCGCGCTGGCGATCGTCCTGCTCCTGATGCCGGCGGGCTCGTTGCTGTTCGTGGCGACGGCAGCGGTGTTCTCGATCGCGCTCGTGCTGATCCACCACATCCATCTGCTGATGTACGTGCCGACCATCATCACCATCGTCGTGATCCGGCATTATCTCACCCACGGCTGCCATCGCGGCAATGTCGCATTCGGCGTGATCGCCCTCGCCATCGTCGCCGCGCTGTTCTTCGCCGCGCAATTTTTGGGAACGATGCCGATTCCCGAGGCGGACTTCGTGGCCTATCTGAAGACCCGGATGGCCGATCCGTCGCGGATCGATCTCTTGCAATTCGCCTACATCTGGTACCAGCCGCTGGCGAAGGAGATTGCGGACACCTGGGGCCGCCTGCCGCACAACATCCTCGGCGTGCCCGTGTTCGCACTGCTGGTCTGGCTGCACACGCCGCTCTGGCGCGTCTTCGCGAACCTGATCGGCGCGCTCAAAAGCGAGACGCACCGCCGCCTTGTCATCGCCGCGCTAGCAGGCGTCAGCCTCGCCTATCTCGTGATGTTCGCAATGGTGTTCGACTATTCGCGCTGGATCTCGAACTGGGCGGTCTGCATGATCCTGATCCTGCATGCGGTGAAGATGCTGCCGGCCGCGCGGGAGACGGCATTGATTCCGGCGGAAGATCAGAAGACCAACATCTTCGGCCTGGTCGTCACGCTGATCCCGCGCGTCGGGATCGTCCGGCCGTTTTGACTAGGCATGATCTGATCGGGAAACCGGTGCCCACTTTCCCGGATCATGCTCGCTAAAACCTCGCCCTGCGAATCCGCACATACAGCGCGCCCTCGCCGCCATGGCCGATATGGGCGGTCTCGAAGCCGACCACGAAGGCGCGGAATTCGGGCAGGCTGAGCCATTCCGGCACCTGGCGGCGCAGCACGCCGCTTTCGCCGCCGCTCCTGCCCTTGCCGGTAATGACGAGCACGAAGGTCAGGCCGTCATGATGGGCGCGGTGCAGGAAAACGGTCAGCGCACGATGGGCGCGCATCTGGGTCATGCCGTGCAGATCGAGCCGCGCCTCGATCTCGCTGCGGCCGCGCGACAGTTTCGTGCGCTCGCGCTTGCCGAGCGGCGCCAGCGGCGGGACCGCCGGCTTTGCGACACGCGGCGCCGGCGCGGCGGCAACGGGCCTCACCGGCTGCGATGGCCGGCTCGCCTGTGCCACGGGCGAAGGCCCGGCAGGCGGGGCGGCATGCGCCTTCGCCACGCGATGCTTCCTGAGCGGCTTGACCTGTTTGGCGACAAGGTCCCACAGCGCGCGCTCCTCCTCGCTCAGCGCGCGGCGGCGCGGCGAGGGGCGAGGCTCCAGCACGGGCGGACGGGACGAGCGTTTCATTGCTGCCGATGGGAACGGTTCTTCACTGGCCGGCGCGGCTCGCGCGCGGGCTCGATCGCGGGACGCGGCACCGGTAGCGGGACAGGACCGGCGGTGGCAACCGTTTCGTTCTTGCCCGGCGCCGCGGCGGCAGCAGGCGTCCCCGCCTTGCCCAGGTCTGTTTGCGGAAACAGCTTTGCGATCTTCTCCGAGGGCCTGGGGTCCGGCACCGGCAACTTCGCGGCACGCATGCTGGGATCGAGGCCTTTCGGCACCAGCATGACAAAGTGCATGGGGTGGCGCAGCCGCCCGGAGACGCGGCCGGCTTCCTGCCCGGCACCGAAATAGAGATCGGCGCGCGCGGGACCGATGATGGCCGAGCCGGTGTCCTGCGCGATCATCAACCGGTGGAACGGCGTCTTCGAGCGCTCGGAGTCGATCGGCAGCTCACCCTCGATGAAGAACGGCGTGCCGTAGACGTGCAGCGCCTTGTCCACCGCGATCGAGCGGCCGGCCGTGAGCGGAATGCCCTGAGCGCCCACCGCCTCGTCCTTGTCGGAGAGATTGACCTCGCGGAAGAAGATGTACGAGCGGTTCTGCCGGCGCAGCTCCTTGGCGCCGTCAGGATTCTGCGCCATCCACTCCCGGATCCTCTGCATCGACATCTCTTCCTTCGGAACGATGCCGCGCTCGATCAGGACACGCCCGACGGCGGTGTAGGGATAGCCATTGTAGGCGTCGTAGTTCAGGCGGACCACGCCGCCGTCGTCGAACTTGATCCGCGCCGAGCCCTGGATCTGCGCGAACAGCAGGTCGGTCGGGTCCTTCAGCCAGGCGATCTCCAGCCCGCGCCCTGCGATCTTGCCGTCCTCGATCTCGCCGCGGTCGTAATAGGGCACCAGCTTGCGGCGGCCGATCTTGCGATAGACCGGACCCTTGTTGGGCAGACTGACGGAGTCCTGCTTGTAGCCGCGCACGAACAGGTTCGAGGGCCGGCGATAGACCGGGACATTGAAAACGTCGGTCTGCGTCCGCGACCCCTCCAGCACCGGCTCGTAATAGCCGGTGACGAAGCCGTCGGGCTCGCCGAGGCGCGAGATGCGCAGCGGCGCGAAATTCTCCTCGAAGAAGGTTTTTGCCTTGGCGTCGTCACTGAGCTCGAGCGTTTTGGCGACCCGGCACGGTTCGCTCAACGAACCGCCAAGCGCCTTCGGCTCGGACGCGCCGGTTTGCCCATTGATCGACTTGCAGCTGGCGCGAAATGTCTTGTAGGCCGCGAGATGATTGTCGTCGCTCCAGCCTTTTACGTCGGTCCAGGCCAGCGGCAGATATTGCGCGCCTGAAATCTCGAACGGCAGGGGGAGCTGCGGATAGGGCAAGGCCCGCGGCGGTGCGGCCGGCACTTGCGGGATGTGGTGATGATGGCCGCGGTAGTGGCGCCGCGCCGCCTCGGCGCCGAGCGAAAACGATGACAGCGCGACGAGGCCCGCACAGAGCGCCGTCGCGCCGTTCTTCAGGAGTATCTTAATTCGCGCTTCCGGTGCCAACCAGCTTCCAGTTCGGATCGCGAGAGGTGGTGTCGCGGGCGAAAGTCCAGATATCGGTGATGTCGGCGACCGTGTCGGCGCTGCCGTCGACGATGTTGCCGGCCTTGTCGCGGGTGGCCGAGATCATCTGCGAAACGAAGCGGATCGTGAGCTGAGCCGTGCGGTCGCGCATCTCGGCGCCGACGAGCTCAGCCTTGTCGATCGAGACGAAACGCGTCTCGGTCTTCTGCTCGTTCTTCTCGCGCTCCTTGATCGCGGCGTCGAAGCTTTCATAGACCTCCGACGACAACAGGTCGCGCAGCGCGCGACGGTCGCCGTTGGCGAAGGCCAGCACGATCATCTCGTAGGCGCCGCGAGCGCCGGAGATGAAATGGCGGGGGTCGAAGGTGGAATCCTTTTCGACGATGGCATCGAGACCCTGCGCCAGCGCCGTGCCCGGCTCGGTCAGGCCCTTCCAGCGATCGGACGGCGGGGTCGGCTCGGCCGTCGGCGCCAGCGGAGCCTGATCGATCACCTTGCCCGGCATGGTCACGACGTTGTTGTCCTGGGCACCCCCCAGCGCATTGCGCGCGGCGGTGCGGTCGAACGGCGGCCGCTCGTTGCCGGTGCGCTGCCCCAGCACGCTGCGCAGCCTCAGAAAGATGAAGACCGCCAACGCCAGGAAGATGATGGTGTAGATGTCCACGTCGTATTCGCTTTCTGGTCTTCTCTAGAAGGGTCGTCGCCGGGAAAATCGTTCCGGCCAGTAGACCGTTCCATACGGGAACGGCAAGTCTACATCACCATTTTGGGTGCCGCGCGTCTGGTCCGTGGGATGTAGGCACGAAATCTTGCCCGGCCAATGGCGCCTTTTGGCACAGCGCCGAGTGTAGCGCGTTTTATGCTTAAGGGGAAACCCGATCCTGCCCGGAAATCGCGCATCTTCAATCGTTTACCGCGCGATTTGGCCGGAGGCCGGGGTGAACGTCACAGTTGTGGGCCCGGCCCGGATACCCGATCCGGGACCGTTCGTCCTTGTGGAATGAGGCAGCCCTATGTTAGCCAACCGCCGCGAAATTCAGCCCCAATCGGGTAAGGAGACACTTCGATGACCAACGGTAACGGCACCCCTCCCGAGGCGGCTCAGGCTCCCCAGCTCAACGTGCTGGCGCAGTATACCAAGGACCTCTCGTTCGAGAATCCGAACGCCCCGAGCTCGCTGCAGCAGCAGGGCCAGCCGCCCCAGATCAACATCCAGATCAATGTCGGCGCCAATAACCTCAGTGAGCAGGAATTCGAGGTGACGCTGTCGGTCGAGGGCAAGGCCGAGACCGCCGGTAAGGTGATGTTCTCGTTCGAGCTTGCCTATGCCGGCGTGTTCCGCATCGTCAACGTGCCGAAGGAGAACCTGCACCCGCTGGTCATGATCGAGTGCCCGCGCCTGCTGTTCCCGTTCGCCCGCGAGATCATCGCCACGGCCGTGCGTGACGGCGGGTTCCCGCCGCTGATGCTGGACCCGGTCGATTTCGTCGGTCTCTATCGCCAGAACATGGAGCGGCAAATGGCCGCTCAGGGTGGCCAGACCGGCCAGGCCTGATCTTCAAGCCCGACTTTACGGGCTTAACCAGCCGGAGGGGCGACTGGAGGCGGGAGATACTCGTTCCAGATCGCCTTTTCGCCCATCGTCGCGATGAAGGCCCGATGGGCCTCCCGCTCGGCATCTGATACCCGCGGCGCGAGTGGCACCGAACGCTGCCGCCGCGGCGCATCGCCGGCGGCATTGACGCGAATCTCTTCGCTGTCCGAAGCCAGCAGCAATTGCGACTGCCGCGCGCCCACCAGATCGACATAGACTTCCGCAAGCAGCTCGGCGTCGAGCAGCGCGCCGTGCTTGGTGCGGTGTGAATTGTCGATCGAATAGCGCGAGCAGAGATCGTCGAGCCGGTTCGACACGCCGGGATGCTTGCGGCGGGCCAGCAGCAGCGTATCGACCAGCCGCTCGCGCGGGATCGCCGCGCGCTTGATCTTGTCGAGCTCGGCATTGATGAAGCTGATGTCGAACGAGGCGTTGTGGATCACCAGCGGCGCATCGCCGATGAACCCCAGGAACGCGTCGACAACCTCGTGGAACAGCGGCTTGGTCGACAGGAACTCGGCCGACAGCCCGTGCACGGCGAAGGCTTCCGCCGGCATGTCCCGCTCGGGGTTGATATAGACGTGATAGGTCTGTCCCGTCGGCATGCGGTTGAAGATCTCGACGCAGCCGATTTCGACCAGACGATCGCCGCGGAGCGGATCGAGGCCGGTGGTTTCGGTGTCGAGAACGATTTCGCGCATGATCCCGGGGAGAAATGAGAGTCTCGTGTGAGACGGCGAATCAGGCTCGCCGCTGCGGCATCTTAACGACCTCGGCCAGGATGTCCTTGATTTGGGCGCGCACCGGCTCAAGTCCGTGTGAGGTATCCACCACGAAATCGGCCCGCTTGCGCTTCTCGGCATCGGGCGTCTGCTTGGCGATGATGGCATCGAGCTTGGCCTCGTCCATCGTGCCGCGCACCAGTACGCGCTCGCGCTGAAGTTCCGGCGAGGTCGAGACGACAACGACCGCATCGACCCGCTTCTCACCGCCGGTCTCGAACAGCAGCGGAATATCCAGGACCACGACCGGCGCCTTGGCGGCTTCCGCATCGGCAAAAAATTTCTGCCGGGAGGCACCGAGCATCGGATGCACGATCTGCTCGAGCTGCTTGATCGCGGCGGGATCGTGCACCACGCGCGCCGACAGCTTGGGACGATCGACCTTGCCGTTCTCGGTGGTACCGGGGAAGGCCGCCTCAATCGCCGGCGCCGCTTCGCCCTCGTAGAGCTGATGGACGGCGGCGTCGGCGTCGTAGACGGGCACGCCGGCCTCCGCGAACAATTTCGCGGTGGTGGATTTGCCCATTCCGATCGAGCCGGTCAGTCCGAGGATCCGCATCAAGCCACAGCCTTCTCTCGCATCTACACCGCAATTAGCTGTTCGCTGCGCAGGAACGCAAGCAGCGGCAGCAGCGGCAGGCCGAGAATGGTGAAATGGTCGCCCTCGATGCGCTCGAACAGATGGATGCCGAAGCCCTCGAGCTGATAGGCGCCGACGCTTTTGGTCACGGCGTCGCCGGCGGCGTCGAGATAGGCCGACAGCTCGGCCTCGCTCATCCGCCGCATGGTCATGCGCGCCACCGACACATCCTCGAAGACGATCTTGCCGTCCTTCGCCACGGCGACCGCGGAATTCAGCTCGTGGCTGTTGCCGGCGAGATCGCGCAGTTGCGCCAGCGCCTGCGCACGGCCGGACGGCTTGTTGAAGAGACGGGTCCCGAGCGCCAGCGTCTGGTCGGCGCCGATCACATAACTTCCAGGATGAAGGGCCGAGACTGCCTTGGCCTTTTCGCGCGCCAGCAGCAGGCCGATCTCGCGCGGGTCCGACAGTTTTGACGCGGCCTGAATGCCGCGCTCGTCGATATCGGCGGTGACGGCTTCGAATTCCAGTCCCGCATTGGCGAGCAGCATTTTGCGCGCGCTGCTCTGCGAGGCCAGGATCAGCGGAGTTTTGCCGCGCCACAAACCCATCGCAGCTTCTAGTCCAACGGCCGGTTGCGCTGACGGTCGCTATAGAGCTTCATGATCGCCGCTGCGGTTTCCTCGATCGAGCGCCGCGTGACGTCGAGCAGCGGCCAGTCGTGCTTGGCGCTGAGCTTGCGCGCGAACGCGACCTCCTCGGTCACCGATTGCTTGTCGGTATAGGTGTCGCTGCCGGATTCGGCGCCCATCGAGAGCAGGCGGTTCTGGCGGATCTGGATCAGGCGTTCCGGCGTCGCATGCAGGCTCACCACCAGCGGCCGCGTCAGCGTCTCCAGCTGCGCCGGCACGGGAATGCCGGGCACCAGCGGCACGTTGGCGGTGCGGATGCCGCGATTGGCGAGATAGATCGACGTCGGCGTCTTCGAGGTGCGGGACACCCCGACCAGGACCACGTCGGCCTCGTCGAGACCTTCGACATGCTGACCGTCGTCATGGATCATCGTGTAGTTCAAGGCGTCGATGCGCTTGAAATATTCCGCGTTGAGCACGTGCTGGGCGCCGACGCGGCCGGTGGTCGCTGCGCCCAGATAGGCTTCGAACAGCTGCATCACCGGCCCGATGATCGACAGGCTCGGAACATTGATCTGCTTGCACTTGTCCTCGAGCCTGGCGACCAGATCCTTCTCGAGCAGCGTGAACAGCACGATTCCGGGCGCTTCCTCGATCTCGTCGAGCACGCGGTCGAGCTGCTTCTGGCTCCGCACCAGCGGATAGACATGCTCGACCGGCGTCACGTTGGCGTATTGCGCGGCAACGGCCCGCGCGACGGTGATCAGCGTCTCACCGGTGGAGTCGGAGACCAGGTGCAGATGGAAATAATTGTTCGAGGTCGGCACAAAAACTCTTGGGATGAGGGCGGGGCAGTTTGTGGATTTCTGTGGAGCTTAACCCCTCGGAAAGGGATGTGCGACACCAGGGACGGGACAAGTGCCAATTTTCTTCACACCGCTGCCCCTCAGAACAAGTCCGGCGCCTCTCCGGGCGGGAAGCGGGATTGTCCGGATAACCCCTTTGACAAGCTGAAGACAGGCGCACGCAAGCCGTTGAGTCCAGACGACATATCGGAACGGACCGGACCGGCTCGGGACATGTTGACGGATGTGAACAAGCGCGCGCGAACTCGCGGACGGAATTGCGTGAGTCCAATCCACGGTCACTCAGACTCAAACCTTAAGAATCTAAGATTCTAGATTTGAGGAAGGCGCTACGGACGGATATGTGTGCAGTGTGAGACCTTAACGAGTTCTTACTATCCCCAGTTCCTTTCGCTGGGCAGCAAGCCGGGCCGCGAAAATGTTCGAAGACGTCTACCTCTGGATCAAGGCGCTGCATGTGATCGCCGTCATCTCCTGGATGGCCGGCATGCTCTATCTGCCCAGGCTGTTCGTCTATCACTGCGAAGCCGAGATCGGCTCGAAGCAGTCCGAGACGTTCAAGGTGATGGAGCGCCGGCTGCTCAAGGCGATCATCAATCCGGCGATGATCGTGACCTGGCTCGCCGGGCTGTTTCTCGCCTGGTCAGGCCATTGGTTCACGTTTGGCTGGCTGCACGTAAAACTGGCACTGGTCCTGGCGCTGTCTGCGGTCCACGGCTTTTTTTCCCGCTGGCTGAAGGATTTCGCCGCCGACCGGCGTCCGCGGAGCCAGAAATTCTATCGGATTATCAACGAGGTGCCGACCGTCCTGATGATTCTCATCGTCATCATGGTGATCGTGAAGCCGTTCTAGGCAGGCCGCGCGACGATTAGCTCAGCGCTTCGGCTTGCGGAGGGGGAAGCGATTTTCTATATTATCGATATCCCACCCAACGCAGGCGGATGTGGTTGTGTCTGAGCTTCTTTGAAGGCCGGACACCGCATCAGGTTTGAAGCCCCCACCGGCACTTAACCTTGCCAGACCTGCGGACCTTATCTTCTCACGTCCGCATTTCAGAGCCTCCTCACACCCCCCTCTCTCGGTACCCCACAGGACCACCCCAATGCGGGAAATTAAACTCCAGGACCTCAAGTCGAAAACCCCGGCCGAGCTCGTCTCGTTCGCGGAAGAGAATGGGGTCGAGAATGCCAGCACCATGCGCAAGCAAGAGCTGCTGTTCGCCATCCTCAAGCAGCTGTCGCTGGCCGAGACCGACATCGTCGGCGAAGGCGTCGTCGAGGTGCTCTCCGACGGCTTCGGCTTCCTCCGCTCGCCCGATGCGAATTACCTGCCCGGTCCGGACGACATCTACGTTTCGCCTTCGCAGATCCGCCGTTTCGGCCTGCGCACCGGCGACACCATCGAAGGCCACATCCGCAGCCCGAAAGAGGGCGAGCGCTATTTCGCGCTGCTGAAGGTCAACACGCTCAATTTCGAGGACCCGGAAAAGGCCAAGCACAAGGTCAATTTCGACAACCTCACGCCGCTGTTTCCGAACCAGCGTTTCCGCATGGAAATCGACGATCCGACGCGGAAAGACCTGTCTGCACGCGTGATCGATATCGTCGCGCCGATCGGCAAGGGCCAGCGCGCGCTGATCGTCGCGCCGCCGCGCACCGGTAAGACGGTGCTGATGCAGAACATCGCGCACTCGATCACCCACAATCATCCCGAATGCTACCTGATCGTTCTGCTGATCGACGAGCGTCCGGAAGAAGTCACGGACATGCAGCGCTCGGTGAAGGGCGAGGTCGTGTCCTCGACCTTCGACGAGCCGGCGGTGCGCCACGTCCAGGTCGCCGAGATGGTGATCGAGAAGGCCAAGCGCCTGGTCGAGCACGGCCGCGACGTCGTGATCCTGCTCGATTCGATCACCCGCCTCGGCCGCGCCTACAACACCGTGGTGCCGTCATCCGGTAAGGTGCTGACCGGCGGTGTCGACGCCAACGCGCTGCAGCGCCCGAAGCGCTTCTTCGGTGCCGCCCGCAACATCGAGGAGGGCGGCTCGCTGACCATCATCGCGACCGCGCTGGTCGATACCGGCAGCCGCATGGACGAAGTCATTTTCGAAGAGTTCAAGGGCACCGGTAACTCGGAACTCATCCTGGATCGCAAGGTCTCGGACAAGCGCACCTTCCCGGCGATCGACATCTCGCGCTCCGGTACCCGCAAGGAGGAGCTCATCACCGATCCGCAGGTGCTCAAGAAGATGTACGTCCTCCGTCGCATCCTCAATCCGATGGGCACGATGGACGCGATCGACTTCCTGCTCGACAAGCTGCGTTCGACCAAGAGCAATTCGGAGTTCTTCGACTCCATGAATACCTGAGTGCAGTGCAATATGAATTTAAGGGGCGCCGTCGGGCGCCCTTTTTGTTTGTGCGGCTTTGCTGCGGGGAATGTGCAGCATGGAGAGCATCCTGTACGTAAGCTCAATCCCCCTCGGAAGATGTTGATATATTTATGTAATACTTGACTTTAGCTGACGTTTGTTATGGGGCAGGAGCGGGTTTTGCAGCAATATGCTGCGTGATTTATTGCATCGCAATATAGATTTTGCTGCGCCCGGAACCGCAGCAAAACGGGCGCCTGAGGCCATTCGGAAAGCCGCATTTGCGTTTTCCCTGCCAGCCGGACAAATAGGCCATGCATCCGCGAGACCAGACCATCTTTGCGCTGTCGTCCGGCCGAGCGCCGAGTGCGATCGCCGTCGTACGCGTTTCGGGTTCGCAAGCGGGCCTGGTGCTGACGACCCTCGCGGGAAAGCTGCCGGCGCCGAGGCAGGCGAGCCGCCGGCTGCTGCATGACGGCGCGGGTCAGCCGATCGACGATGCCGTCGTGCTCTGGTTTCCGGGGCCGGGCAGCGCGACCGGCGAGGACGTCGCCGAATTTCACGTCCATGGCGGCCGCGCGGTGCTGGCGGCACTCTTCGCGGCTATTTCGCTAATTCCGAATATACGCGCGGCCGAGCCCGGCGAGTTCACGCGGCGCAGCTTCGAGAACGGCAAGCTCGATCTCACCGAAGCCGAGGGCCTCGACGATCTCATCCACGCCGACACCGACCGCCAGCGCCGCCAGGCGCTGCGCCAGTTGCAGGGCCTGCTCGGCGACCGCGCCCGCGACTGGCGCGAACGCATCATCGAAGCGTCGGCGCTGATCGAGGCCGGCATCGATTTTTCCGATGAAGGCGACGTGCCCGCCGAATTGCGGGCGCCGGCGATCAAGGCGATCAGAGCGCTGCACGACGAAATCACAAAAGTCCTTGCGGCACAGGGACATTCTGAACGCCTGCGCGACGGCCTCGTGGTCGCGATCGCCGGCAAGCCGAACGTCGGCAAATCGACGCTGATGAACCAGCTCGCGCGCCGCGAGGTCGCGATCGTCTCGCCGCATGCCGGCACCACGCGCGACGTGATCGAGGTGCAGCTCGACCTCGACGGCTATCCCGTCACCGTCATCGACACCGCCGGCATTCGCGAGACCGACGATCCGGTCGAGCAGGAGGGTGTGCGTCGGGCCAGGGCGCGCGCCGAAGATGCGGACCTGGTCCTGTGGCTGGTCGAGGGCGGCCGGTCGGTCGATCCGGAGGCAATCCGGTCGCTTCGGAAAACCGGAGGCGGCGATCGGTCGGACGGGTCGATCTGGATCGTCCGGAACAAGATCGATCTCGGCGGGGCCGGGCCGGGTGAGCCTCGCGGCGAGTTTGGAATCTCGGCGAGCCAGGGTGACGGGATCCCGGAGCTGGTCGAAGCGCTCGTGACATTCGCGGCCGATTTTTTTGGAGCGAGCGAGGGCGGGGTGATCACCCGGGTCCGTCAACGGGATCTGTTGGTCCGGGCGTCCGACAGCTTGCGCCGGAGTCTGGACCTTGTAGAAGAGGGCGAAGAGCTCGCCGCCGAAGAGCTGCGTGCCGCGGCCTACGCCCTGGGCCGACTGCTCGGCCGGGTGGACGTCGAGGACGTCCTTGGGGCCATCTTTCAGAAATTCTGCATCGGAAAGTAGGGCTAGTTCTTCAATATAGAACTAGCGCTTGTTCCATTTCTTGTGTTTCACGTTAAACATCCGGCGGTTACCCATGTCGTGCCCGGACGAAGCGAAGCGTGATCCAGGGTCGCTCGCGCCGGACCTATAGGGTCCCCGGATTAAGCTTCGCTCCATCCGGGCTACATTCTTGTTTCACGTGAAACACTACTGCCCGATCGATCCTGGCCTTCGAGGTTCCACCGCTGCCCGGCCCAGGGCGGCAACCGGGTAAGCACTGACGGGCTCGGGCGCTTAATCCCGTCATTGCGAGGAGCCCTTGCGACGAAGCAATCCAGACTGCCTCACGGGGGGATTCTGGATTGCTTCGCTACGCTCGCAATGACGGTCGCGGCGGGCCTTCTCGCTTCTGCTGATAGCTCTTCCGCCGGCGGAGTCTGTTTCACGTGAAACAGCAGCCCGTTCAACACTCGGTCTACTGTGCATGGGGTTGTTTTCGCAAAACTGCCCCCGGCCTCCTCCATTCCGTTTCACGTGAAACACCCGCCTCCCCAGTTTCCACTTCCGGCTTTCCCGCCTCTGGGATAGAAGTCCGCGCATGCGAACAGAGCGAGAGAGTTTCGACGTCATCGTGATTGGCGGCGGCCACGCCGGCTGTGAAGCCGCGGCTGCGTCTGCCCGGATGGGCGCGGCGACGGCTCTGGTGACGCACCGTTTCTCGACCGTCGGCGCGATGTCCTGCAATCCCGCGATCGGTGGTCTCGGCAAGGGTCATCTGGTCCGCGAAGTGGACGCTCTCGATGGTCTGATGGGCCGGGTCGGCGATGCCGGCGGCATCCAGTTCCGCGTCCTCAATCGTCGCAAAGGTCCCGCTGTCCGTGGTCCCCGAGCCCAGGCGGACCGGAAGCTCTATGCGGCCGCGATGCAGGCCGCGATCCGGGAGACCGAGGGTCTTTCGGTCATCGAGGGTGAGGCCGACGAACTGATCGTGACCGATGGCCGGGCGACCGGACTGCGCCTGGCCGATGGCCGGGAGCTCCGTGCAGGGGCTGTTGTCGTCACCACCGGCACCTTTCTCCGTGGTCTGATCCATCTCGGTGAGAAGAATTGGCCGGCCGGGCGGGTCGGCGAGGCGCCCGCGATGGGTCTGTCGGCCTCCTTCGAGCGTGCGGGCTTCACCCTGGGACGGCTCAAGACCGGCACTCCACCGCGTCTGGACGGCACCACGATCGACTGGTCCGCGGTTGAAATGCAGCCCGGAGACGAGCCGCCGGAGCCGTTCTCTGTGATGACCGAGCGGATCACGATCCCGCAGATCCAGTGCGGGATCACCCGGACCACGTCCGCGACCCATGAGGTGATCCGGGCCAACGTCCATCGCTCTCCGATGTACTCCGGCCAGATCAAGAGCTCTGGTCCCCGCTATTGCCCCTCGATTGAGGACAAGATCGTCCGCTTTGGCGACCGCGACGGCCACCAGATCTTTCTGGAGCCGGAAGGGCTCGACGACAGCACGGTCTATCCCAACGGCATCTCGACCTCGCTGCCCGAGGAGGTCCAGCTCGCGATCCTCGCCAGCATTCCCGGCCTCGAGCAGGTGAAGATGGTCCGTCCGGGCTATGCCATCGAATACGACCACATCGATCCCCGGGAGCTCGATCCGACCCTGCAGACCAAGCGTCTGCGCGGTCTCTTCCTGGCTGGGCAGATCAACGGCACCACCGGATATGAGGAAGCCGCCGGGCAGGGCATCGTGGCCGGCTTGAACGCCGCGCTTTCCGCCAGCGGTGCCGCGTTGACGGTGTTCGACCGTGCGGACGGCTATCTCGGCGTGATGATCGACGACCTCGTCACCCGCGGGATCAGCGAGCCCTATCGGATGTTCACCTCGCGCGCCGAATACCGGCTGACGCTGCGGGCGGACAATGCCGATCAGCGCCTGACCGAGAAGGGCATCGCTCTGGGCTGCGTCGGAAGTGCCCGGACCCGGCACCACCGTATCAAGATGGACGCCTTGAACGCGGCTCGTACGCTCTCGAAGTCGCTGACCATCACGCCGAACGAAGCGATCAAGCACGGGCTGTCGCTGAACCGGGACGGCCAGCGCCGGTCGGCGTTCGAACTGATGGCTTATCCTGAGATCGGCTGGAGCCAGGTTCGTGCGATCTGGCCGGAGCTGTCCGCCATCGATCCCGTCATCGCCACCCACCTCGAGATCGACGCCAAGTACGATGTCTATCTGGAGCGCCAGAGTGCCGACGTCGAAGCCTTCCGTCGCGACGAGGGCATGGTGCTCTCAGAGGTCGATTACAGCCTGGTCCCCGGTCTCTCCAACGAGGTCCGCGCCAAGCTTGAGAAGGCGAGGCCGTTCACCGTCGGCCAGGCCGGCCGGATCGACGGCATGACGCCGGCGGCGCTCGGCATCCTCGCGGCCTATCTCCGCCGTGAGGCACGGAAGACTTCCAAAGCAATCGCATAGGCGTTTCACGTGAAACAGCGCGGACCGGGCGGGGACAGACCGCTATCCCGAAAAGCCGGAGCAGGTGAGGGAGCCGCTCGCCGATCCGATCCGGCCCCGGCCAAACCGAAGATCGACAAGGCCAGCGCCAACGATCAGTCGCTCGATGCAGTCATCGCCGCCGACAAGATCGCGGCGCTCAAGCTCGCTCCCGTTTCACGTGAAACCGAAGCCCGGCTCGATCGCTACATCGCGCTGCTGCGGGAGTGGCAGGCCAAGACCAATCTTGTCGCGCCCTCGACCCTGCCCACCCTCTGGACCCGGCACATCGCCGATTCGCTCCAGCTCGTCGCTCTCGCGCCCGGTGCAAAACGCTGGGCCGACCTCGGCAGCGGCGGCGGCTTTCCCGGCGTCGTGCTGGCCTGCGTCATGGCCGAGGTCCCCGGCGCGCGCGTCCACCTCGTCGAGCGAATCGCCAAGAAGGCCGCGTTTTTGCGTGAGGCGATCCGCGTCACCACATCTCCGGGAGTCGTACATCTCGCTGAGATCGGGGATAATGTGGATAGAATCACCGGCCCCGTCGATTGCGTCACCGCGCGCGCACTGGCTCCGCTACATCACCTCATCGGCTTTGCGGAGCCGCTGATGCGCCAGGGCGCCAAGGCGTTGTTTCTCAAGGGTCAAGATGTAGAGGCTGAATTGACCGAAGCCGCTAAATATTGGAATATTCAGCCGCAGCTCCATGAAAGCCGTACAGGGGACGGCTGGATCGTGGAGCTCAATGCCGCCGAACGGCGCAGCTGAAGCGTTCAGGGGTGAGTGGGGAAATTTCGATGAGCGCGATTGACGAACCGCAGCAAGACCAGACGGCCCAAGAGACCAACGACGTCCCGCACGGCCACCCGCGCATCCTGGCGCTGGCGAATCAGAAGGGCGGCGTGGGAAAAACAACCACAGCGATCAATCTCGGAACGGCACTCGCTGCGATCGGCGAGCGCGTCCTGATCGTCGATCTCGATCCGCAGGGCAACGCCTCGACGGGTCTCGGCATCGATCGCCGCAACCGTTCCTGCTCGACCTATGACGTGCTGATCGGCGAAGCGCCGCTGCGTGAAGCGGTGGTCTCGACCGCGGTGCCGCGGCTGCACATCGCGCCGTCGACCATGGATCTCTCCGGCCTCGAGCTCGAGCTCGGCACCACGCCCGGCCGTGCGTTCAAGCTGCGCGATGCAATCGGCGCACTCAACAACAACGTCTCGCCGGACGCCGACTACACCTATGTGCTGATCGACTGCCCGCCCTCGCTCAACCTGCTCACGGTCAACGCGATGGCAGCCTCTGACGCGATCCTGGTGCCGCTGCAGTGCGAGTTCTTCGCGCTCGAAGGTCTGTCGCAATTGCTGCAGACGGTGGAGCAGGTGCGCTCGACGCTCAACCCGAACCTGTCGATCCACGGCATCGTGCTGACCATGTTCGACTCGCGCAACAACCTCTCGAACCAGGTCGTCGCCGACGTCCGCCAGTTCATGGGCGAGAAGGTCTACAAGACCATGATCCCGCGCAACGTGCGCATCTCGGAGGCGCCGTCCTACGGCAAGCCGGTGCTGGTCTACGATCTCAAATGTGTCGGCAGCGAAGCGTATCTGCGCCTCGCCACCGAAGTGATCCAGCGCGAGCGCGAGCTGCGCGTCACGCATTGAAGCGACGTTGATTCGTAGGATGGGTAGAGCGAAGCGAAACCCATCATCACACGTACGAACAGCGATGGGTTTCGCTTCGCTCTACCCATCCTACAAGTTACGACAATTCAGTTCTGGAGTGCTGCCAAGTGAATCCAAGGGAGCTGGCAATGGCCGACGAAGCGCGTTCGCGACTGGGCCGGGGTCTTGCAAGTCTGATCGGTGACGTCGGCGGCGAGGCTCAGCACGTCGATCGTCCGCGCGCGCAGCGCAAGGTGCCGATCGAATTCATCAAGGCCAATCCGCGCAATCCGCGCCGCACGTTTTCGGACACGGAGCTGAAGGAGCTCTCCGAGTCCATCAAGCAGCACGGCGTGATCCAGCCGATCGTGGTGCGCCCCGTGAAGGGCACGCAGGATCGCTTCGAGATCATCGCCGGCGAGCGGCGCTGGCGTGCCTCGCAGATGGCCGGTCTGCACGAGGTGCCGATCGTCCCCGTGGACATCAGCGACAGCGATGCGCTCGAGTTCGCGATCGTCGAGAACGTGCAGCGCGAAGATCTCAACCCGATGGAAGAGGCGCTCGGCTATCACGCGCTCGCCAACGAGTTCAAGCGCAGCCAGGACGACATCGCAAAGGTCGTGGGCAAGAGCCGCAGTCATGTCGCCAACATGATGCGGCTGACCAAGTTGCCGGTCGAGGTGCAGGCGCTGATCACCAGCGGCGATCTCTCCGCGGGCCATGCCCGTGCGCTGATCGGCGTTCCCGATCCGCTCGCGGCCGCCAGGCGGATCGTCGAGGAAGGCCTCAACGTCCGCCAGACCGAGGCGCTCGCGCACGAAGAGGGCGTGCCGGAACGCAAGCCGCAGAAGGCGCGCAGCACCGGCGCCAAGGAAAAAGACCCCGACACGATCGATCTCGAGAAGCGCGTCAGCGACGCGCTCGGTCTCAAGGTGACCGTCAACCACCGCGACCCCGGCGGTTCGGTCCAGATCAACTACCGTAACCTCGATCAGCTCGACGAGGTGATGAAGCGGCTGGCGAAGGGCGCGCTGTAACTCTCTACCTGCCCCCACGTTGTGCGCCGGGCAATTGGCTGTACCCTCGGTGTCGTCCCGGCATAGGCCGGGACCCATACCGCGTGATGGTTCGATTGCAAGTTGATAGCAGTCCCGGACGACGAATCTTCGCCAAACTCCTTCCCGTGGTTATGGGTCCCGGCCTGCGCCGGGACGACGGCTGAGTGTTTGGCGCGCATTTTTCTCCACATCGTCATTGTGAGCGAGGTGAAGCAATCCAGAATCTCTCCGCGGAGGGACTCTGGATTGCTTCGTCGCTTGCGCTCCTCGCAATGACGTGGGGAGCGCTCAGCCCCGCCGCCTCGCATTCGCGGCGATTGCCATCAGCGTGCGCTGGGCGATGGCGGCGGCGAGGGTCGATTGCTTGCGGGTGTCGAGCGCGGCGGTCGCGAGCTGCTCGATCACGGCGGCGAGGCGCGCGACGCTGAAATTGCGCAGTGCAGTCTCGACCATTGGCTTTCGTGAAAAATGCAGCCGCGGATAGCCGCCGTCGAGAACGGCGGAGGCAGGCTGGCCGTCGGCGATCGCAAGCGCGGATTTGTGTAGCCACGCGGCCTGGCGCTGCGCGGCCGAGATGATCACGCCGGGATAGGTGCCGGCGATCATGGCTTTGGCGAACTCAGTCTCGACGATGTCGGGCCGGCCGGCGAAGGCGCCGTCGACGATCGGATCGAGCTTCAGCTCGGACGCATCCGCAACCACCGACATCACGTCGTCGAGCGTGATCTCGCCCTTGCCGTGAGCGTAGAGCGTCAGCTTGCGCAGCTCGTTGCGCGAGGCCTGGCGGTCGCCGCCGAGGAACGACATCAGCGCGGCGCGGGCATCCTGCGCGATGCGCAGATTCGCGATGCGGAGCTCGTCCTCCATCAGCTTGGCAAGGTCGCGCTCGGTGTCGGGATAGCAGCCGATCGCCACGGCCGTTTTCGCCTTTTCGCAGGCCTTGCGCAGCGGCGATTCCGGGCGCAGCTCGCCGGCCTCGATCACGATGCGGCAATCCCTGACGTTCATCTCGGCCAGCGTGTCCACCCCGCTGGCAAAGCTGCGCGAGCCGGCGCGGATGCGGATGGCGCGGCGGCCGCCGAACAGCGGGACCGTCATGGCTTCGTCGACGAGCCGCGATGGCTCGGCGGACAGCTCGTCGCCGTCGAGCTTCACCATTGCAAAGGGATCGTTGGGATCGTCGACGGCGGAGGCGATCAGCGCATCGGCGCGCTCGCGCACGAGGCCCGCGTCAGGACCGTAGAGCAGGATGATCGGCCGGCCCGCATCGGGGCGGGCGAGAAAGGCGTCGATCTCTTTTCCGCGCAGCGCGACCATCGGGCTCGATTGTCGTTCCGGGGCGCGCGCAGCGTGCACCCGGAATCCAGAGGTTGGGGATCGAGATTCCGGGTTCATGCTTCGCATGCCCCGGAATGACGGAAGTGGCTACGTGCCCGCGGTGAAGAACGAGGCGAGCCGGGTATTGATGTTCTCGGCGATCTCGTTGGCGGCGCGATCCTCGGCGTCGCGCACCGCGCGGTTGCGCGAGAAGCGCTGGTAGGAGCCGGGCATGTCGTAGGACACGCGCGAGAACGTGGTGCCGCTCATGACCGACTTGCCGCTGACGACCTCGACCAGATTGTACTGGCAGTCGATGCCGTAATTCTCGCTGCTCGGCAGACCCGTGTTGGGATCGACGATCAGGGACGAACGGCTGGAGCTGAAGCGGATGTCCAGGCGGTGCGTCGGCGGCATACCCGTGGCGGTGCCGTAAAGCTTGAAGGCGAGGGCGTTGCGGACCTCGACGCCGACCCGGGCCTCACGGGAGGCATTGGGCTTGGCGATCGGGGGCAGCTCGACCCCCATCAGCTTCTCGCGCAGGCCGGGGGTGCCGTCGGTACGCTCGGCATACATCGGCTGGAAGCAGCCGGCCGTCAGCGCCGCCAATGCGGCCACCGCCAGCAAGCGGGCTGCGATACGGAACCTAGCCGACAACATTCACGATCCTCTTGGGGACGATGATCACCTTGCGGACGGGCTTGCCGTCCAGGGCCAGTTTTACCGCATCGAGGGCCAAAACGGCAGCCTCGATTTCCGGATTCTGGGCCGCTGTTGCAACTGTGACCTCGCCCCGCTTCTTGCCGTTGACCTGGACCACCAGGGTCACGCTGTCTTCAACCAGCAAATCGCGTTCGATTTGGGGCCAATCGGCTTCCGAAACCAGCCCGGAGTGCCCCAGCACCTGCCAGCACTCCTCGGCCAGATGCGGCATCATCGGCGAGAACAGCTGGACCAGGATCTGGCTGGCCTCCCGGATTGCCCAGGCGAGATCGGCCGACGGCTGGCCGGGACGCTGCAGCACTTCCGAGAAGGCGTTGGCGAATTCGCGGATATGGGCGAGGCAGACGTTGAAATGCAGCCGCTCGATCCCGGTCGTGACCTTGTCCAGCGCGCCATGGGCCGCCTTGCGCAGGGCGGTGGCGTCCGGGCCAAAGCTGGCCGGCCGGACCGCCGGTGCGGCCTTACCGAGTTCCGCGGAATCGTTCACCAGCCGCCACAGCCGCTGCACGAAGCGCGAGGCGCCCTGGACGCGCTCGTCGCTCCAGATCACGTCGCGGTCGGGCGGAGAGTCCGACAGCATGAACCAGCGGGCGACGTCGGCGCCGTAGGTCTCGATGATGTCGTCGGGGTCGACCGTGTTCTTCTTCGACTTCGACATCTTCTCGATCGGGCCGATCGTGACCGCCTCGCCGGTGCTGAGCAGCGTGGCGCGGCGGTCGTTTCCGGCGCCCTCGACCTTCACCTCGGCTGGCTGCGCCCAGCTGCCGTCGGCCTTCTGGTAGGTCTCGTGCACCACCATGCCCTGCGTGAACATGCCGGCGAACGGCTCGTCCAGCGCGATGTGCCCGGTGGCCTTCATCGCGCGGGTGAAGAAGCGGCTGTAGAGCAGATGCAGGATCGCGTGCTCGACGCCGCCGATATACTGGTCGACCGGCAGCATCCGGTTGGCGACCTTGGGCGTCGTCGGCGCGGTCTCGTTCCAGGGATCGGTGAAGCGCGCAAAGTACCAGGACGAATCCACGAAGGTGTCCATGGTGTCGGTTTCACGCTGGGCCTTGCCGCCGCATTTCGGGCAGGTGACGTGCTTCCAGGTCGGGTGATGGTCGAGCGCATTGCCCGGCTTGTCGAAGCTCACATCCTCCGGCAGCACCACCGGCAGGTCGGCGTCCGGCACCGGCACCACGTCGCACTTCGGACAGTGGATGACCGGAATCGGGCAGCCCCAATAGCGCTGGCGCGAAATGCCCCAGTCGCGCAGGCGGAAATTGACCTGACGCTCGCCGACCGGCGCGTTGCCGCGCAGCTCGGCCTCGAGGCGCTTCGCCACCTCTTCCTTGGCCTGATCGATCGTCATGCCGTCGAGGAAGCGCGAATTGATCATGTGGCCGTCACCGTCATAGGCGGTATCGGTGATCACGAACGTCTTCGGGTCCTGCCCGTCCGGGCACACGACTGGCGTGTTGCCGAGATTGTACTTGTTGACGAAGTCGAGGTCGCGCTGGTCGTGCGCGGGGCAGCCGAAGATCGCGCCGGTGCCGTATTCCATCAGCACGAAATTGGCGACGTAGACGGGCAGCTTCCAGCTCGGGTCGAACGGGTGCACCGCGCGGATGCCGGTGTCGAAGCCCTGCTTCTCCGCGGTGTCGATGATCGACTGCGCGGTGCCGATCTTCTTGATGTCGGCGATGAACTCCGCAAGCTTCGGGTTCTTCGCCGCGGCCGCCTGCGCCAGCGGATGATCCGCCGAGATCGCCATGAACTTCGCGCCGAACAGCGTGTCCGGCCGCGTCGTGAAAATCTTCAGCTCGCTCTCGCCAGCGGGCGTCGTCGCCGCGTCCAGCGCGAAGCGGACCAGCAGGCCCTCCGACCGGCCGATCCAGTTGCGCTGCATCAGCCTGACCTTGTCGGGCCAGCGGTCCAGACCGTCCAGCGCCGACAGCAGCTCCTGCGAGTACTTCGTGATCTTGAAGACCCACTGGCTCATCTCGCGCTGCTCGACAATCGCGCCGGAACGCCAGCCACGGCCGTCGATCACCTGCTCGTTGGCGAGCACGGTCATGTCGACCGGATCCCAGTTGAGCTTGCGCTTCTCGCGTTCGGCGAGGCCGGCCGCCAGCATGTCCAGGAACATCTTCTGCTGATGCTTGTAGTAGGTGGGATCGCAGGTCGCGAATTCGCGGCTCCAGTCCAGCGACAGCCCGATCGAGCGGAGCTGCTTCTTCATCGCGGCGATGTTGTCGTAGGTCCAGGCCTTCGGCGCCACCTTGCGCTCGATGGCGGCGTTCTCGGCCGGCAGACCGAAAGCGTCCCAGCCCATCGGGTGCAGCACGTTGAACCCCTTGGCGCGCATGAAGCGGGCCAGCACGTCGCCAAGCGTATAATTCCGGACATGGCCGATATGGATGCGCCCCGACGGGTAGGGGAACATCTCGAGCACATAGTATTTCGGCCGCGGGTCGTCGTTCTTCGAGACGAAGATCGCCTGCTGGTCCCAGGCAGCCTGCCAGCGGGGTTCGGAATCCCTAGCGTTGTAGCGTTCGGAGGTCATGGAATCGTTGGGTTTTCGTGGGTTCGGCCGTCCTAAAGAGGCCGGACTAGGCCATAGAAGTCCGTAAGGGGTCAATGGGTTGCCGCACCTCGGAGACCCTCCCCGGGCGGCTCCGCATAACTACCGAGGCCGCCGTTGGGATGTGATTAAGGGGTAGATGCGAATTTGCGGTCGGCAAGGACCCCAAAATACTTCCAATGGACGCCTGTTGCGACGATCCCGACTACGACTATGCCGCCTCGATCGCCGGACGGGCGATGCGGAGCATGGCCGAGCAGGGGATTCCGCCGACGCCGACCAATTTTGCGATCTGGTTCCAGTACTTCGCGGGCGGCCAGGACGATCTGCGTAATGCCATCGATCTGCTGATCGACCACAACCGTCCCTTCGACAGCAAAACCAATCAGAACCTGTTCGAGACCTACATCGCTCCCAAGGTGAGTGCCGTCGTCACCAGCACGTCGGAGCGCCTGCACGGCCTGATGGGAGCGGCAAAGGAGTTTCTGACCACCGCGATCGCCGACAACCATTCGCAGATGCAGGCGATCAGCGAGGTCGCCGACCAGGGTAAGTCCGGCGTCGATCCGAAGGCGCTGGTCGCCCAGCTCATGAACGAGCTGGCGCGCGCCGCCACGAGGGCGACCCGCCTCGAGGCGGGCTTTGCCGAAAAGGCCCGCGAGCTCGACGTGATCCGCGACTCGCTCTCCAAATCCGAGGAACGGGCGCGGACCGACACGCTGACGGGCCTTGCCAACCGACGGGCGCTCGACGAATTCCTGCGCAAGGCGCAGGCGACGGCTGATTGGGGCGAGCCGCTCAGCGTGCTTCTGATCGACATCGACCACTTCAAGACCTTCAACGACAGCTTTGGCCATGGCGTCGGCGACCAGGTGCTGCGTCTGATGGCGAGGGTACTGCGCGAGAAGGTCGGCGCGCAGGACCTGCCGGCGCGCTATGGCGGCGAGGAGTTGATCGCCGTGCTGCCGGGCGCCGATCTTGCCGCCTGTACCGAAACCGCCGAGCGCATCAGGCGCGCGATCGCGGAATCCAAGATCACGCGCCGCTCGACCGGAGAGGTCCTGCCCAACATCACGATTTCGATCGGCGTGGCGCAATATCGTTCCGGCGAAGCCATCGCCGACTTCATCGAGCGCTGCGATCGCGCGCTCTATCTCGCCAAGGGCGGCGGCCGTAATCGCGTGGTGACGGAGATCGAGCTCGATCGCGCCGACGCGGCAAGTTAAGCGCTGGCTGCCATCATCATGGCAGCGGTGCCGGTCTCGATCATCTGCACGCCATGTTCGACGACGTTGTTGCGGCCGCGATGCTTCGCCGCATAGAGCGCGGCGTCGGCAGCTTCGATGAGATCGCCGGGGCGCAAGGCCTCGTTCGGCCTCGTCGCGGCGACGCCGATCGAGACGGTGACGATCATGTGGGCGGAGGTGATGTGCGGCAGGCACAGCTTCAGCACGGCCGCACGCACCTGCTCGCCGATCTCGACGGCGCGGTTCACGTCCGTATTCGGCAGCAGCAAACAGAATTCCTCGCCGCCATAGCGCGCGGCAAAACCCATCGTGTCGGCGGCGATGCCGGACAGCGACTCGCCGAGCCGGGTCAGGCAGGAATCGCCTTCGAGATGTCCGTAGGTGTCGTTGAACAGCTTGAAATGGTCGACGTCGATCATCAGCAGCGCGAGGTCGCTGCCATATTGCTGCGCGCGCATCCATTCGAAGTCGAGCCGGCTCTGGAAGCCGCGGCGGTTGGCGAGGCCCGAGAGCATGTCGATCGAGGCCATCACAGTCAGGCGGTCGTTGCTCGCGATCAGCTCGCGCTCGCGCTGGCTGAGCTGCGCGGCCATCGCGTTGAAGGCGCGGGCCAGCGGCACGAACTCGGCGGGCAGGCGATTGCGCGCCGCGCGCGCCGAGAGATCGCCTTCGCCGAGGCGCTTGGCCATGTCGGCCAGCATCTCGATCGGCTTGATCACGAGCTTCTCGGCCGCGATCAGCGCGCCGAGCAGGACGAACACGACGACGAAGGCAAGCTGGAGATAGGCGGTGCGGATGTCGCGGCTCACCGCCGCGGACACCTTGTCTTCGTCGATGCTGGCGATCAGGCGGGCATTGGTGCCGGCGATGCGGATGTAGCTGACCGCGCGGCGCGAGCCGTCGGCGGCGAGGAAGGAGAGCGAACCTTCGTCCTGGTCCGAGCGCAGCGCCTTGTCGGCGATCGCGGACATCAGCGGCATGTTGTCGAGCGGACGACCGACCGCGCTGTGCTGGTCGGCGGGGGCGGCCAGCACGGTGCCGGCGCTGTCGACCAGCACGGCGGTGATGCCGGCGCGGCCGCCGAGATTGTTCATGACCTTCGACATCCAGTCGAGGTTGACGGTGGCGAGCACGACGGCATCGGCAACGCCGCTGAACGCGGACACCGGATATACCGCCATCACGGTCGGCGTCGGCACCGGCCGCGACAGGATGAAGTCGCTCAGCACGAAGCGTCCGGTTTCCTGTGCCTGCTGGAAGTAGGGCCGGTCGCTGAGGTCGAGGCCGACATACATGTTGTTGGTGGCGCACTGGATGCGTCCGTCCTGGCCGGCGATCAGAAGTGTGCGGATCCAGGGCAGGTTCGACGGCAGGCTCGCGCGCAGCACGTCACAGCTCTTGGTGATACCGCCGGCGGAGGCGCGGATGAAAGCTTCCGATTTCAGGATGGTCTCGACCGACGAGATCACCTCGCGCTGCGCATCGGCGCTGTGTCTTGCGATGGTGGTGAATTCGGCGGCTGCCTGGGCGATCTGGCGCGTGCGCGCATCTTCGAGCGAGCGAATGCGCTCGAGCATCAAGGGCGCAACCAGAATCACCGCGAGCAAAGCAAGCCGCGCCCGGATCCCGAGAACCTGCTTGAGTTTCGCTCGTTTGCGGTTGAAACTGACGTTTGCCATCTTCGCTGCCCACCCCGCGGGCTAAGGTAAAGCGAAGGGTTCAAAAACTCTTTCTTGAACTCGGTAAAATTGGACTTACCTCCGTTACGATCACGGACAATCCGACATCATGACAGAAGACAGCGCCGCGCCGGTAACCGGCCATTCACCAAATGCACTCGCTTCGGTCGAGGCTGAAATTGCACGCGCCTGCAGGGAAGCGCGCCGCGATCGCGCCTCCGTCACGCTGATCGCGGTGTCCAAGACTTTCGACGCTGACGCAATTACCCCGGTCATCGCTGCCGGACAGCGCGTATTCGGCGAGAATCGGGTGCAGGAGGCCAAAGGCAAGTGGCCGGCCTTAACGTCTGTTTACCCTGATGTCGCGCTGCATCTGATCGGGCCGCTGCAATCCAACAAGGCGAAAGAGGCCGTCGCGCTGTTCGACGCCATCCATTCGGTCGACCGCCCCAGCATTTGCCAAGCGTTAGCCAAGGAAATTGAATCCCAGAAAAAGAGTCCGCAGCTGTTCGTCCAGATCAACACCGGCGAGGAGCCGCAGAAGGCCGGCATCGCTCCCGGCGAGGCCGATGCCTTCCTCGCCAGCTGCCGCGACACCTATGGGCTGACGATCTCCGGCTTGATGTGCATCCCGCCCGTGGACGAGCCGCCGGCGGCGCATTTCGCGCTCACCGCCAAGATCGCCGCGCGCAACGGATTGAAGAATCTTTCGATGGGCATGAGCGCCGATTTCGCCACCGCCATCATGCTGGGCGCCACGCATGTGCGCGTGGGCAGCGCGATCTTCGGGCATCGGTAGTCGTTGTCGTCCCGGCCTGCGCCGGGACGACGGCGGTATGTGCCGCGCCTATTTGAACCCCACCGACACCTTGCCCAGCGTACCAAAATCCACCGCAAGATGATCGCCGGCCTGGATCGGCAGCGGCGGATGGCATGTGCCCGTGGTCACCACCTGCCCTGCCCGCAAGGTGATGCCGAGCCCGCGCAGCTCGTTGGCAAGCCAGGCCAGCGCAACGCGGGGATCGCCGAGCACGTTTCTGCCGTGGCCGATATAGCGCTCGCCGCGCAGCGTGATCTGCGGCCGCTCCTCGACCAGATCCATCGCGCGCCAATCCGCCGATGTCGCCGCGCCCAGCACGAACAGATGCGCGCAGGCATTGTCGGCGATGAGCTGCGCCTCGCCGGCGCCGGCGAAATCGGTGAAGCGCGAATCGGGAATCTCGATCGCAGGATGGAAGCTGCCGACCGCGGCGAGCACTTCGTCGACGGTGTATGGCGTCGCGCGCGGCGGCAGGTCGCGGTCCATGCGGAAGGCGAATTCAGGTTCGCCGACGCGCATCGCGTTGCCCTTCATCGACGCGGTGCCGCCGTCGGCGATCACGGTGTCGTTCATGATGCGGCCGGCCAGCGGTCCCGAGACATTGATGTGCTTCTGGCCGGACTCGCTCGTTGCCGCGATCTTCCAGCCGAACAGTCCAGGCGACTGCGTTTCAAGCACGGCCTGGATGGCGTAACCGTCAGCGCGGCTCTGTGGCCGCAGCTTTGTCTCGAGCGCCTCGAGCTTGCTGCCATCGCGCCAATGCTGAACGAGGACGCGCGATGCCGCGGCGATGTGATCCTTCTCGAGCATGTGCCCTCACCCGATGATGATTCTTGTTCTTGGTCCTATCCGTCGCAGCAATTGTAGCATCGCCGCCTCGGTCATCGAAACGCAGCCCGCGGTCGGGCCGAAATTGTCGCGGGCCAGATGCAGGAACACGGCGCTGCCGCGGCCGGCGATGCGCGGCCTGGTGTTGTGGTCGATCTCGATGATGAAGTCATAGAGATGGTCGGCCCGCTTGAGCCGGTCACCGCCCTGCCCCTCGCCGCGCCGGATCGCCTGATTGTAGTGGCGGTCGTTGGGATCCTCGCACCAGGCGTCCGCGCCGGTGATGATCCGCGCCGGCAGGAAGGTCTGCGGGCGGCTGTGGCGGTCGCCGCGCCACCACAGGCGCTTGGGCCGGAAGCTGCCCCGCGGGGTCCCGCCGTCGCCCTCGCGCTTGTTGGCGAGGACGCCGCCGCGCCCCAGCGCCACCGGAATGGTCAGGTGTCCGGCCGTCAGCCAGCCCCGGCGCGGATTCCCGGCGGCAGGCTTAACGCGGATCGCCGACAGCGGTCCGGAGCGTCGATTTCTGGCGTAAGTACCTGAAGCAGCGTTGTTTTTCATGTGAACGTGCAATGTCGAATTCATTACAGGACATTCATCAAAACGGCCTGCTATTCTGAGTTAGAGTGGTTCTGGCTTGAGAATCGGTAACAGCCCACTACTTCAACACGAACAACAATAATAACGGCGACCCCTAAACTTCCCCTCGCGGCTGGGTGCGGCATGCATGCGCGCCGAGCCGGCCCCAAAAGGATGATACCCTATGGCCAATGCCCGCAAGATCCTGATCGTGGATGACGATACCGATCTGCGCGATACGTTGGTGGAGCAATTATCGCTGCACGAAGAATTTGAAGCCTCCGCCGTCGATACCGGCGCCAAGGGCGCGAGCGCCGCAAAGGCCAATTCCCCCGATCTGGTTCTGATGGATGTCGGCCTGCCCGACACCGACGGCCGCGAAGTCGTCCGTTCCCTGCGCAAGGGCGGCTTCAAGGCCCCGATCATCATGCTGACCGGGCACGACACCGACTCCGACACGATTTTGGGCCTGGAATCCGGCGCCAACGACTACGTCGCAAAACCCTTCCGCTTCGCCGTGCTGCTCGCCCGCATCCGCGCCCAGCTTCGCCAGCACGAGGCCAGCGAGGACGCTGTGTTCTCGGTCGGCCCTTACTCCTTCCGTCCGGGCTCGAAGATGCTGACCGCGGCCAATGCCCGCAAGGTCCGCCTCACCGAGAAGGAAACGGCGATCCTCCGCTTCCTCTATCGCGCCGGCCAGATGCCGGTCTCGCGCGAGACCCTGCTCCAGGAGGTCTGGGGCTACAATTCCGGCGTCACCACCCACACGCTGGAAACCCACATCTACCGCCTCCGCCAGAAGATCGAGAAGGATGCCGCCAATCCGGAGATCCTGGTCACGGAAGCCGGTGGCTACAAGCTGGTGCCGTGATACGCTTTGGGGGCGTGCGAATCGTTTTAGATGGCGCGCCCTTGAGCCTCGGATCTGAATGTCAATCGACGATGACGTAGCGCTTCTCGAGCGTGTCCCGACACTGCGCCTGTTGGGAGACGCCTCGTTGCGCATGCTGGCGATCGGCTCCGAGCAGCGTGACTTCGTCCGCGGCGACGTCCTGTTCAATCTTGGCGACGATGCCGATGCCGGCTTCGTGGTCCAGCGCGGTGCCTTCCGGGTCGACGACGGCGCGGGCGCCGAGATGATTGCAGGTCCCGGCGCGCTGATTGGCGAGCTCGCGCTGGTGGTGCCGATGAAGCGGCCGTCGAGCGCGACCGCGCTGGAGCATTCCTCCGTCATCCGCGTCGCGCGCAGCCTGTTCCAGCGCGTGCTCGAAAGCGACCCCGCCGCCGCCGTGCGCCTGCGCGATGAGTTCGCGGTGCGATCAAGTCAGATCGCGAGCGATATATTGATGGCGGGCGCGAAGCTGACGAGTTGAGAGGTGTAGTGCCGTAGCCCGGATGGAGCGCAGCGCAATCCGGGCTACTGATCTCAAACGTCCAGCGTCACCGTCACTGGCACATGGTCCGACGGACGCTCCCAGCTCCGCGCATCGCGCAGAATCCTGAAATCGCTGACCGCGTCCTTTAGCGCGCGCGAGACCCAGATGTGATCGAGACGGCGGCCGCGATCGCCGACGGTCCAGTCGGCGGAGCGGTAGCTCCACCACGTATAGACCTTCTCCGACATGGGAATGCGGTCGCGCGCGACGTCGACCCATTCGCCGGCTTCGAGCGCCGCCTTCAGCTTCTCGGTTTCGACAGGCGTGTGCGAGACGACCTTCAAGAGCTGCTTGTGCGACCACACGTCGTTCTCGTGCGGGGCGACGTTGAGATCGCCGACCAGGATGTGACGATCCTCGCCGCGCGGATGCAGCGGCTCGCAAGCTTTCATCTCGTCGAGGAAGCGAAGCTTGTGATCGAACTTCTCGTTCAGCGCGGGATCGGGAATGTCGCCGCCCGCGGGCACGTAGAAATTATGCAGCACCAGCGGCTTTGCGATGCCCGCCTTCTCGCCGAACGACACCGAGATGTGCCGCGAATCCACCTTGTCGCAGAAGGTGCGGATGTCCTTCGACTCAAACGGAATCTTCGAGACGATGGCGACGCCGTGATAGCCCTTCTGCCCGTTCAGCGCGACATGCTCATAGCCGAGCCGCTTGAAGCGCTTCAGCGGAAAGGCGTCGTCGATGCACTTGGTTTCCTGCAGGCACAGCACTTCGGGCCGCGCGCTCTTGAGGAATTTCGCGACCAGATCGATGCGCAGCCGCACCGAGTTGATGTTCCAGGTTGTCAGGGAAAGACGCATGGGACGATCTAACAAACTCCATCCGTCATGGCCGGGCTTGACCCGGCCATCCACGCCTTTTTCTGGGCCCAGAAACGTGGATGCCCGGGACAAGCCCGGGCATGACGATCATCGGAGCCGCCGTCGGGCCTCAACCCGGCGACGGTCCGTAGTTGGTGAAATCGATCTTGAACATGCTGGGGTCGAGCTTCTTGCTCGAATCCAGATTGTAGACCGCGATGGTGGTGTCGTAGCCCTGCGGGTCGGTGACGGTCCACTGCTTGAGCTGGCCGTCCTTGGCGCCGAACATCAGCAGCAGGCGGCTGGTGCCGACGAGCGCCTGCTTCTCCTCGATGGTGACGCTGACGAAGACGTCGTCGGCCGAGACGTTGACGACATTGGTGTCCTTCATCAGATCGATGCGGTCGGACAACAGGAAGCGCAGCGGCGTCTGCGACAGCGGATAGACGTCCTGGGTCGCGAGCTTGCGGTCGCGCACCACAAGCGAGGACCCGTCGGCGACGATGTCGATCGGGCTCGGCGCGTCATATTCGAAGCGCACCTTGCCCGGCTTCTGGATGTAGAAATCGCCCTGCGTCTTGCTGCCGTCGGGGCCGACCTGGACGAAATTCCCGACCAGGGTCTGGAGCGACGACAGGTACGCACTGACCTTGGCCGCCTGCGCCTTCTGGTTGGCATCGAAGGTCTGGAAGATGCTGCTGGGCACGTTGCGGCGCGGATCCGGGATCACCGGATTCGGCGGGGTCTGCATCGCGCCGGTGACGGCCGGCCCGCCGGCGGAGGCGCCATCGCGGCCCTTCGGCGCGGGCTTCGGCACGGGCACGTTCTGCGCAAAGGACGACGCAGTCACCATCGCGGCGGTGACGAGAAGCACGCCCGCGACCCGCGCGCTGCGCGCTGCGATGGTGGCGGCGAATCGAATGTCCTTGTGTCTGATCAACGCGTCGTCCTGTGTGGCTAGGCGCCTTTTAGCGTGATTTTGGGCAAAAGCAGATATCGATTCTACGTGAAATTATGTTTAGAGGCCCCTCGCCTCACATATGGCTGTCTTCTTCCTCGACCAGAATCTCACGCTTTCCGGCGTGGTTGGCGGGTCCGACGATACCTTCCAGTTCCATCCGCTCCATCAGTGAGGCGGCGCGGTTATAGCCGATTTGCAGGCGGCGCTGGATGTAGCTGGTCGAGGCCTTGCGGTCGCGTTTGACGATCGCCACGGCCTGCGCGAACAGGTCGCCGCCGCCATCGGCACCCATGCCGGTCGCGTCGAACACCGCGCCGTCCTCGTCCTCGGTCGGCTCTTCGGCGGTAACGGCTTCGAGATATTCCGGCTGGCCCTGCGTCTTGAGGTGACGCACCACCTTCTCGACTTCCTCGTCGGAGGCAAACGGTCCGTGCACGCGGCTGATGCGGCCGCCGCCGGCCATGTAGAGCATGTCGCCCTGGCCGAGCAGCTGCTCGGCGCCCATCTCGCCGAGAATGGTGCGGCTGTCGATCTTGGACGTCACCTGGAAGGCGATGCGGGTCGGGAAGTTGGCCTTGATGGTGCCGGTGATGACGTCGACCGACGGACGCTGCGTCGCCAGGATCACGTGCAGGCCGGCGGCGCGCGCCATCTGCGCGAGACGCTGCACCGCGCCTTCGATGTCCTTGCCGGCGACCATCATCAGGTCGGCCATTTCGTCGACGATGATGACGATGTAGGGCAGCGGATCGAGCGAGAGCTTCTCTTCCTCGTAGATCGCCTTGCCGGTCTCCTTGTCGAAGCCGGTATGCACCGTGCGCGTCGGCTCCTCGCCCTTGGCCTTCAGTTCGAGCAGGCGCGTGTTGTAGCCGTCGATGTTGCGCACACCGAGCTTGGCCATGTTCTTGTAGCGCTCTTCCATCTCGCGCACTGCCCATTTCAGCGCGACCACCGCCTTCTTCGGGTCGGTCACGACGGGCGTGAGCAGATGGGGAATGCCGTCATAGACGGAGAGTTCGAGCATCTTCGGATCGACCATGATCAGGCGGCACTGATCCGGGCGCAACCGGTAGACCAGGCTGAGGATCATGGTGTTGATCGCGACCGACTTGCCCGAGCCGGTGGTACCGGCGATCAGCATGTGCGGCGTGCGCGCGAGGTCGATGATGACGGGATCGCCGCCGATGGTCTTGCCAAGGCAGAGCGGAAGCTTCGCGACCGTGTCAGTGGCTTCCTTCGCGATGAGCAGCTCACGCAGATAGACTTTCTCGCGATGCGCGTTCGGCAGCTCGATGCCGATGGCATTGCGGCCGGGCACGACGGCGACGCGCGCGGATAGCGCGCTCATCGATCGCGCGATGTCGTCGGCAAGGCCGATCACGCGCGACGACTTGATGCCGGGCGCCGGCTCCAGTTCGTACAGCGTGACCACGGGACCCGGATTGGCCTTCACGATCTCGCCGCGCACGCCGAAATCCTGCAGCACGCCTTCGAGCGAGCGCGAATTGGCTTCCAGCTCGGCCTTGCTGAGCGGCTGGCGATCGCCGGCCTTCGGCGCGGCCAGCACGGAGACGGACGGAAGCTCGAACTTGTCGGAGCCCTTCTTGGACGCGGCCTTCGGCGCAGCCTTCTTCTTCGGCGCGCGCGCGGCGGGCTCCTCTTCTTCCTCTTCCTCTTCGTCTTCTTCTGCTTCCTCGTGCTCGTCCTCGTAGTCCTCGTCCTCGGCCTGCGGCGAGATCGAGGGCGCGGCGCGACCGCCGCCGAGATTGGGCTCCTGGCGGCTGAAGCCGACCGCCTTGGTCTTCGGACCGCTCGACACCAGCGAACGGTAGGCGGCACCACACAGCCAGATCAGGCGCGCCTTCGTGCTCATCAGCGCATGGAACAGCCAGCCCAGCGATACCGAGCCGCGATCGCTCTCCTCGTCCTCGTCGAGCGGCTTGTCGTCATCCTCGATATCGGCGAGCTCGTCATCGTGCTCGCGCGCGCCGAGGCCGCAGGCGATCAGGAAGGTCGCCGCCATCGCGGCGAACAGGATCGTGCCGAGGATGATGCGATAGATCGTGCCCGGCGGCCCGAAGATCACCGCGGGCGCGCGCACCAGGGCATCGCCGACCACGCCGCCGAGGCCGGTCGGCAGCGGCCAGGCGCCGCCATGCGGCCAGCAGCTGACGAAGCCTGCCGCGATCACGGTGCAGAGAATCCAGGAGCCGAGCCGCAGCGCCTCGCGGTCGAACGGGCGATGCGTCATCATGCGCCAGCCCCAGACCGCGACGGTCAGGACCAGCATGATCGCGCCGAGCCCGAGGATCTGCATCGCAAGATCGGCGCCGATCGCGCCGGCATAGCCGAGGATGTTGCGGATCGGCCGCGAGGTGGCGTGGCTGAGGCTGGGATCCTGCACCGACCAGGTCATCAGCGCTGCCGATGCGACGCCCGACAGGCCAATCAGGCCAAGGCCAGTGAGCTCGCGCATGCGCCGCGCCAGCCCCTCGCGGATCGAGGGCGGCAGATGGCCGACCAGAGGAATGACGCGTTCGATTGCCGACATGCTCACGGGCCCCGCCTAACCCAGAGTCTCGACCAGGCGGTGCAGCGCCTGCGCCGTGGTCTCGCCATCCTGCACCAGCGCGAGGCGGATGTAGCCTGCGCCGGGATTGAATCCGTCGGGCTGCTGCCGCGCCAGGAAGCTGCCGGGTACCACGCGCACGCCGGCCTCCTTGAAGAGCTTGAGCGTCACCGACACGTCGTCGCCGATCTCGGACGTATTGAGCCAGACGCAGAAGCCGGCATCGGGCCGGCGATAGCCGTAGCGATTGCCGATGATCTGGTCGGCGAGATCGAACTTGATCCGGTACAGCCTGCGGTTCTCCTCGACATGCGCTTCGTCGCCATAGGCGAAGGTCGCAACGTGCTGGAGCGGCACCGGCACCTGCGGCGCTGCGATGTTGCGCAGCTCCAGGAACATGCCGATGAACTTCTTGTCGCCGGCGGCGAAGCCGACGCGCAGGCCCGGAAGGTTCGAGCGCTTCGACAGCGACTGGAACGCGGCCACGCGGGTGAAATCGGGACCGGCGCATTCGAGCGCGCTGCCCGGCGCTTCGCGGGTGTAGATTTCCGAATAGCACTCGTCGCTGAGGATCATGAAGCCGTAGCGATCGGCGAGGCCCTTCAGGCGCGTGAAGTAATCGCGCGAGGCGACAGAGCCCTGCGGATTGGCGGGCGAGGCCAGATAGAACGCCACCGTGCGCGCCAGCGTTGCTTCGTCGATGGCATCGAGATCGGGCAGAAAGCCGTTCTCGACCGTGGTCGGCAGATAGACCTGTTCGCAGGCCGCTGCATCGGCACCGGCGCCATAGACCGGATAGAACGGGTTCGGCATCAGGACGGCGGGCTTGCCGGGCTTCGGGCCGACATAGCGGGCGGCCGCGATCGCGGCGAGGAACAGCCCTTCGCGGCTGCCATTGAGGACGAGAATCTCGCTCTTGGGGTCGAGCTGTCGCGGCAGCTTGAAGCGCGAGGACAGCCAGGTGCTCGCGGCCTGACGGAACGGGTCGGTGCCCTGGTTCATCGGGTAGCGGCCGAAATCGGCGATGTGCTTGGCCAGCACCGGGCCGACGAAATCCGGCACCGGATGCTGCGGCTCGCCGACGGCGAGCGAAATCAAGGGCTTGCCGGGCTGATGCGGCGCCAGCAGCTCGTTCAGCCGGACGAAGGGCGAGCGTGCGTTGTTGGAGCTTCCACCGTCCAGCGGCGCACGGGTTGAAGCGGTCATGACCATTCTGGGCGCCAGTACTCTTGGAACGGCCGGTCGCACCAAGGCGCCGGCGGGAAGCGGGTCAGTTCACCATAGATAGGGCGAGGTTAAGACGCGATTAACCATCGGCCGGCGGTCCCGTCCAGAGCGGGAAAAATGGGGCCGGATAACAACGGGATGCATGGCGGCTGATCAAGGCCGCGGCTTTTCGTCGAAAGCGACGTTTGCTGGCGCTGTGGGGCGAGGATATTTCGGCAACGTCATGGCCGGGCTTGTCCCGGCCATCCACGACCTTTCCTGGTGCGCTCAAGAACGTGGATGCCCGGGACAAGCCCGGGCATGACGAAATTCGCGCTATCGCGCCCCTAATGCCCCGGCAGCTTCTCGAACGTTTTCATGCCCGCGGGGATCGCGTGGAACTCCTGCATATCGCAGGTGTAGATCGCCATCTGCGGCTGGAATTGCTTCGGCTCGTCCAGCGTGCCGACCTTGAGGATGGCGGCGGGCAGGCCCGGGACCTTGGTCACCAGATGCGTGCCGCATTCGGCGCAGAATTCGCGCGTCACCGCGCGCTCGAGGTCCTTGCGCGTGAACTGCTTGGGCTGGCCGCTGACGTAGCTGAAGCCGGCCGCCGGCATCGCGATGAAGGTGTTGGGCGCGCCGCCCGAGATGTACTGGCATTCGCGGCAGTGACACTGCGCCTGCATCATCGGATCGCCCTCGGCCTTGTAGCGCACCGCGCCGCAATAGCATCCGCCTTCCAAACGCATGACGACCTCCCGGTTGTTGTTCTTGAGGTCGATATTTCTGCGCCGGCGATCCGGAATGGCAATCTTTTTCTTCGGCGACTGGTCAAAAAGAAAGGGGCTCCAACTTGCGCTGGAGCCCCTCAACGGTCGGGGCATTGCCGGGTATGTGCCCAAACCGTAGGAGTGGACGCGGCCCCCGAGGAGACCGCGCCCGGGAGGAGAGCGTTACATGTTGTAGGCGCGCTCGGTGTGCTCGGTGATGTCGAGGCCTTCACGCTCGCTCTCGACATTGGCGCGGAGGCCAACGATCACATCGACGACCTTGTAGAGGATCGCCGAACCGACGCCCGACCACACCAGCGTGGTGCCGACGCCCCACATCTGCGAGATCATCTGCGCCGCGAAGTCGTAATCGGCAACCTTCGGCGGGATCGCGGTGTAGTCGATGATGCCCGCGCCGCCGAGGGCCGGGTTCACCAGGATGCCGGTGCCGAGAGCGCCGACGATGCCGCCGACGCAGTGGACGCCGAACACGTCGAGGCTGTCATCGTAGCCGAGCGCGTTCTTCACGACGGTGCAGAAGAACAGGCAGACCACGCCGACCACCAGGCCGAGGACGATCGCACCCATGACACCGGCGAAGCCGGCGGCGGGCGTGACGGCGACGAGACCCGCGACAGCGCCGGAGATGACGCCGAGCACCGACGGGTGACCCTTCACGATCCACTCCGCGAACATCCACGACAGCGCGGCGGCTGCGGTGGCGACGAAGGAGTTGGTCATGGCGAGCGCAGCGCCGCCGTTGGCTTCGAGGTTGGAGCCGGCGTTGAAGCCGAACCAGCCGACCCAGAGCAGCGAGGCGCCGATCATCGACATGGTCAGCGAGTGCGGAGCCATCAGCTCCTTGCCGTAACCGACGCGCTTGCCGATCAGGAGAGCGCCGACGAGACCTGCGATGCCGGCGTTGATGTGCACCACGGTGCCGCCAGCGAAGTCGATCGCGCCCTTCTTGAAGATCCAGCCGGCGTCGGCGTTGATCTCGTCGAGCTTGGCCTGAGCCGCGGTCTTCGCCGCCGCATCACCCGCCGCAGCCAGAGCCTTGGCCGCATCCTGGATCGCGTCCGGGCCGGGCCAGTACCAGACCATGTGCGCGATCGGGAAGTAGATCAGCGTGACCCAGAGCGGGATGAACAGCGCGATCGCCGAGAACTTCATGCGCTCGGCGAAGGCGCCGACGATGAGGGCGGGCGTGATCGCCGCGAAGGTCATCTGGAAGCACATGTAGATGAGCTCCGAGATGTTGGCGTCGACCGAGAAGGTCGCAGCCTTCGAGTCGGTGGTGACGCCCATCATGAAGGCCTTGGAGAAGCCGCCGATGAAGTCGGAACCGCCAGTGAAGGCGAGGCTGTAGCCGTACACGGCCCAGATCACGGTGACGACGCAGACGGTGTAGAACACCTGCATCAGGACGGAGAGCATGTTCTTGGAACGGACGAGGCCGCCGTAGAACAGCGCGAGGCCGGGGATCGTCATCAACAGCACCAGCACTGTCGATGTCAGCATCCAGGCGTTGTCTCCCTTGTTGACCGTTGGCTCGGCGTAGGCTGCGGTCGCAGCGAACAGGCCGACTGCGAGAGCCGCCAATCCCGCGCCATAGGGACGCTTGAACGTCATATTATTCACTCCTGATTGGATAAGGTTGAGCGCGAAATCAGAGGGCCGCAGCATCGGCCTCGCCGGTGCGGATACGGACCGCGTGGTCGAGGTTGATGACGAAGATCTTGCCGTCGCCGATCTGTCCGGTTTTCGCCGCGGACGTGATGGCGTCGATGGTCTTGTCGACCTGATCGGAGGCGACAGCGACCTCGATCTTGATCTTGGGCAGGAAGCTCACGGCGTATTCGGCGCCGCGATAGATTTCCGTATGGCCTTTCTGACGGCCATATCCCTTGACTTCCGTCACCGTGAGACCGTGAACGCCAATGGCGGTCAGGGCGTCACGGACTTCTTCCAGCTTGAATGGCTTGATAATCGCCATAACAATTTTCATGGGTCCTATCCCCGCTTGGGCCCGGTCCGGACGTGGCCGGGCGTGTCTCGACTGGTTCGCCACGAGGGAGAAGTTTCACTACGCGGGCACAGCCGGGACCCCTAGAATCAAATGCCGTGCCAGATCGGGTGCATTGCCTAACGGACTATGAAAACGGGTGTTTTCGCGCCGGACGGGTATTGCGGTGCAGTGCGCTATTACGTCGCGCTCAAAACCTGACCACATCTGCTCAAAATGCAGGCATGACAGGCGGCCGACACAATGTTGCTCACGCGCCGGGCAGCTCGACGGTATCTAATTACGCCAAAAGCCCATGAACGGGCGTGTCCGTGCCGCGAAATACCGGATAGCCCGCCGTCCTGCTCATGGGATGCGCGCTAACCGGCCGGCCAGCCCGCGCCGCCCTGGACTCCCCAAGCGGTATCCGGCTGGAGCCGCCGACAGTCCGTCAGGCGGCCTCCCGCTCCGCAAAGACCCGGTCGATCAATCCCCATTCGACGCCTTGCTGCGCGGTCATGAAGTGGTCGCGGTCGAGCGTCCGTTCCACCTCCTCCTCGGAGCGCCCGCAATGCTGCGCATAGAGGCGGATGAGGCGCCGCTTGGTTTCCTGCATTTCGTTGGCGTGGATCAGGATGTCGGACGCCTGGCCCTGGAAGCCGCCGAGCGGCTGATGCACGTGAAGGCTGGCATTGGGCAGCGCGGCGCGGTGACCGGGCTCGCCGGCCATCAGCAGGAACGAGCCCATGGAGCGCGCGGTGCCCATGCACAGCGTATGAACCGGCGCCTTGATGAACTGCATGGTGTCGTACATCGCAAGGCCGGAGGTGACCACGCCGCCGTAGGAGTTGATGTAGAGATTGATCGGCCGGTTGGGATTCTCCGCTTCCAGGAACAGCAGCTGCGCGCAGACGAGGCCCGACATCGCATCATTGACCTCGCCGTTGAGGAAGATGATGCGCTCGCGCAGCAGCCGCGAGTAGATGTCGAAGGATCGTTCGCCGCGCGCGGATTGTTCGACGACCATAGGGACGAGCTGAAGCATGTCGCGCATCGGCGACCTCCATGTCTGCAGGTGATGAAGTCTTGTGGGTGTTAGGCGGCTGCGCGCATCAGGCAGCAATTGCTGTTGGCTGCTTGCGGCAGTTTTACGCTGATTGCCTGCTGGATGATGCGAAAGCGTGTGCCGCCGTCTTCGTTCGGCTCGACCTTGAAGATGACGTGGCTCTCGCGAAACGGCGGTTCGGAATCGCGCAGCCGATAACGTACCTCTTCGCCCGGAATCGATGTCTCCGGCTCGGCGCCGGCAAGATCGCAATCCGGCAGCCAGCGCTCGCGCAATTCAGGAATGGTCACCGCGCGCCAGACCTTTGCCGGCGGTGCATCGAACTCATATTCAAGCACCAGCTTTGTGTCCGGGCGATCGGATTCGACTGCATCGCTCATTGATCCAGATCCTTATTGATCCATGTCCTTCAGGAGGTCAGCGAGGGCTTCCATGCGCTTCGGCCAATAGGCGCGATAACGCGCGAGCCATGCCCCGATGGCGGCGATGCCGTCCGGGTCGACTTCGTAATTCACAAAACGGCCCTGCCGCTCTTCGCGCACGAGGCCTGCCGCGCGCAGCACCGAGAGATGCTGCGACATCGCCGGCTGGCTGATCTCCAAACCGTCGCGTAAGGCGCTGGCATTGAGGCTTCCGCCAGCGAGCTTTTCAAAGACCTTTCGGCGCGTCGGGTCGGCCAGCGCCTTGAAGATGTCGGCTTTGATCATGCCAACACATAAGCACTTACTTATGTGTCGTGCAAGCCCTACTGTAGAGCTTCGCCGTGCTGCGAGATATCGAGTCCCTCGAGCTCGTGCTCACGGGAGACGCGCAAGGGTACGAACAGGCCGACCAGCTTGAGCAGGATGAAGCTGACGCCCCCCGCCCAGACAAAGGTGACCGCGACGCCGTAGAGCTGGATCAGCAACTGCCGCGGATGGCCCTCGAGCAGGCCGGCGGTGCCGCCGATCGCGCTGGTGGCGAACACGCCGGCGAGCAGGGTCCCGGTCAGGCCGCCGATGCCGTGGACGCCGAACACGTCGAGGGAGTCGTCATAGTTGAAGCGGTGCTTCAACCAGGTGCAGGCCCAGTAGCAGACCGCGCCGGCGACGATGCCGATCACGATGCCATGCCACGGCGCGACGAAGCCCGAGGCCGGCGTGATGGTGCCGAGGCCGGCGACCGCGCCCGAGATCATGCCGAGCACCGAGGGCTTGCGCCGGGTCGACCATTCGATCGCGCCCCAGGTCAGCGCGCCGGAGCAGGCCGCAAGATGCGTCGCGATGATCGCCAGCACCGCGCGCGAATTGGCCGCGCCCGCCGAGCCGCCGTTGAAGCCGAACCAGCCGACCCACAACAGGCCGGTGCCCATCACCGCGAGCGAGAGATCGAAGGGCGAGAGATTTTCGGTGCCGTAGCCATGACGGCGTCCCATCACCTTCGCGGCGACGAGGCCGGCGGTGCCGGCCGACAGATGCACCACGAGCCCGCCCGCAAAGTCGAGCACGCCCATGCTGTTGAGGAAGCCGCCACCCCACACCCAATGCGCCAGCGGAATGTAGACGAAGATGAACCACGCGACGGAGAACAGCAGATAGGCCGAGAACCGCATGCGGTCGGCGACCGAGCCCGCGACCAGCGCGACCGTGATGATCGCGAACGTCATCTGGTAGAGCATGAACAGCGCTTCCGGGATCGTCTTCGCCGCCGGGTTGACGCTGTCGAGGGTCATGCCCGCCAGGAACCACCGGTCGAGCGTGCCGATCCACGGGCCGTCGCCGACGAGGCAGAGCGAATAGCCGAACGCGACCCAGAGGATCGAGATGATCGTCACCGCGGCGAGGCTTTGCGCCATGGTGGCGAGCACGTTCTTCTTGCGCACCATGCCGGAGTAGAACAACGCGAGCCCCGGGATCGTCATCATCAGCACCAGCGCGGTGGCGACGATCATCCAGGCGGTGTCGGCGGTGTTGATCTCGGAATCCGCGGCGTATGCGGGCGCGGCAATAACCGACACAAATCCAATTCCCGCAGCCATAGCAGCTGCGCGGCGCAACAATCCCGCCATATCGTTCCCCCCGGCATCAATTGGCGTCGCACGCTGTGGCGTCGTTGCCCCGGTGCGATCGAAGATTACTTTTCAAAGCGTTTTCGAGCGAAGTGGATACCGGTTCGCGTGAAGAAAACGCGTCAAAACCAAAGTCTACAGTGCGTCGCTGTCGGTCTCGCCGGTGCGGATGCGCAGGGCGTGGTCGATCGGCGTGACGAAGATCTTGCCGTCGCCGATCTGGCCGGTGCGCGCCGTCGCGGTGATCACGGCGACCGCCTTGTCGGCGACGTCGGAGGCGACCGCGATCTCGATGCGCAGCTTCGGCAGGAAATTCACGACATATTCGGCGCCGCGATAGATCTCGGTGTGACCCTTCTGGCGGCCATAGCCCTTCACCTCGGTCACGGTCATGCCGTGGACGCCGATCGCCGTCAGGGCCTGGCGGACCTCATCGAGCTTGAAGGGTTTGATGATCGCGACGACAAGTTTCATGGTCAGGCCTATTCCCCGGGATGCGCCGCGCCGTATGTCCCCGGCGCAGCGTCAATCTGGCATCTTTCGGGGCAAATGGCATAAAAAAGTTGCAGATTGAAGCGGAAAAACGTTTGGCCAAGGACGGCCATGTGAATGGCCGCCTCTGTACAGGGCAGCCGTTCATCCTTCACAATGCATTTTTGGCATGGATGCGGTGAGCCGAAGCGGTGAACCTAAGCGCCTTGGCCGGTACATAAGTAAGTTCAAGGGGGACGTTTCATGGCGAGCTGGTTCTACGCATCCGAGGGCAAGCAGCAGGGGCCCTTTCCCGAAGGGCAATTCCGCGACCTGGTCGCCCAGGGCGTCGTCCGTCCGGACACGCTGGTCTGGACCGAGGGCATGGCCGGCTGGCAGAAGGCCGCCGAGATTCCCGGCCTCCTTGGAGGCGGTGGCGCACCGCCGATGATCCCGGCCGGTGGCCCGCCCATGATGGGCGGGGGCGGTTACGGCGGCGCCGTCAGCGGCGGAGCGCTCTCGGTCGATTTCGGCATCCTCGAGTTCACCTGGCGAACCATCGTCCTGCTGATCGGAATGATCTTCGTCATCCCGGCCCCGTGGGCGTTCGTCTGGTACACGAACTGGATCGTCCCCTGCGTCAAGGTTCCCGGACGCCCCAACCTCAGCTTCACCGGCAGTGCGATGACGCTGGTGCCGTGGTATTTCGGCTTCATCGTGCTGGCGATCGTGATCGGCTTCATCGGCAGCCAGTTGCTGAGCAATCTGCTGTTTATCGCCCAGATCGTTCTGTACTGGCTGCTGATCAAATGGATGGTCGCGAACCTCGCGTCCAACGGGCAGCCGCTCGGTCTCAGCTTCACGGGCTCGGTCTGGGCCTATATCGGCTGGAACCTGCTGTTCGCGATCTCGATCATCACCATCATCGGCTGGGCCTGGGTCGCCGCGGCCCAGATGCGCTGGTTCTGCCGCAGCATTGAAGGCACGCGGCGCGAGATCGTGTTCCAGGGCAGCGGCCTCGACATTCTCTGGCGCGGCATCGTGGCGGCCATCCTGTGCAGCCTCATCATTCCGATCCCGTGGGTCTATCGCTGGATCATGAACTGGTTCGCCTCGCAGACCGAGCTCGCACCGCGCGGATCGCAGGCGCGCATGTAAGATTCGGCTGGCCCCGGGTCACAACGAGATGTCGAACCGAATCTGGTTTTACGCATCCGGCGGCCAGCAGAAGGGGCCCTTCCCCGAGGCGCAATTCCGCGATCTCATCGCCCGGGGCGCCGTGGCTCCCGACACGCTGGTCTGGGCGGAGGGGATGGCGGGCTGGCAGAAGGCCCGCGAGGTGCCGGGCCTCCTGCCCGGCGCATCCGCGCCGCCGTCCTTGCCGGTCGATGGCAGCCCGGGCGGAGGTCCGCTCTCCGTGGACCTGCCGCTCTGGTCGTTCCTGGGATGGTGCGTCCTCTTGATCATCGGCAATGCGCTGGTGATCCCCGCGCCCTGGACCGCGACAGGCTATTATCGCTGGCTCTTCCCGCGCATTCACGTTCCGCAGCGGCCGAACCTCGCCTTCACCGGGCAGGTCGGAGACATCTGGTACGTCTTCGTTGCGATGGGACTGGTGGGCTACGCCGGCTATATCGACAGCATCCTTCAGGTTTTGTCGATGCCGGTTCAGGCGGTCTTGTCCTGGATCGTCATGCGCTGGGTCGTCGCCAATCTGAGCTCGAATGGTCAGCCGATCCCGATGACGTTCACCGGCAGCGTCTGGGGTTTCATCGGCTGGCAGATCGTGATGTTTCTGTCCGTGTTCACGATCATCGGCTGGGCCTGGGTGATGGCCGCGTGGATGCGCTGGATTTGCCGCGGCGTCAGCGGCACGCGCCGCGAGATGATCTTCGTCGGCACCGGTCTTCAACTGCTCTGGCGCACCGTCGCCTTCAGCCTCGGATGTCTCGTCATCATTCCGATCCCGTGGCTGCTGCGCTGGTACTTCGCCTGGAGCATGGCGCAGTTCGTCCTCGTCGAGCGCGGCACGGCGAAAGCCGATTGAGGCTTCCGGCCGCGCGCGCTGTGTCAGGCGTGTATCGACAGTTGCGGAGCGATGGTTTCCGCAACGGTGCGCATGTCGCGCGCGAGCGCCAGCGAGGTCGCGCGCTCGAGCTGGCTGCCGAGGCCGACGGCCGCGATCGTGTGTGAGATCGTTCCCCTCGCGTTCAGGACCGGAACGGCGACGATGGTCACGCCGGCAATGTAGTTGCCGCGGTCGATGCTGAAACCCTGCTTGCGCACCTGGTCGACTTCCTTGCGCCAGGCCTCATAGGTCGGTGCGTTGTGCCAACGCAGCAGGCGGAAGCGTTTCTCGATCTCCTTCTCCGGCTGGCCGCTGAAGGCGGCGACGCAGCGTCCCGTGGCGCTGATCAGCGCCGGAAAACGGCTGCCGATATCGACATGCAGCCGCACCGGCGCCTGGCTGCGGGCCAGCGCGACGACGATCATGTTGTCGAGATCCGGCACCTCGACGCCGATCGCGGTGACGCCGTAGCGACTTGAAAGCTCCTCGAGCTTCGGCCGCATCAGGCTGGGAAAATCGGCATTCTCCAATACCGCGCGCGCCAGCGGCAGCATGCCGACGCCGAGGCTGTAGCGCTTGGTCTGCGGATCGACCTGCAGCAGATCCTCCGCAAGCAGCGCGCGCACGATGTGCAGCGCGGTGCTCGGCACCAGGTCGAGACTTTCCGCGATCGCCTTGAGGCTCTGTGGCGCAGGACTGCGGCTGAGCAGGCGAAGGATGGCAACGGCGCGCGTGACCGCGGGGACGGCACGAACACGAGGTGATTTGGCATTYGGCATGATCGTATCGGTACAACAGGGTGCGGAGTGCAACAACACCGTCTCGTCACGGCGGAGCTTCGATGGGGCCTGTCGAGGAGCGCCGCAAGCAGGTGGGTCTCGCTTCGTCATAATTGTACATATACAATTGATAACGCTATTTGACAATTAGCGCGTCGTCGGTATCTTGCCGGTCATGACCAGGCTGACCGACTACACGAGCTACGCTGCCGCGCAGACGATCTTCTCCCCGGAGAAGCTCTGGGAGTTGTTCGACGGCAATCGCGCCCAGCTCAACATCGCGCACGAGTGCATCGACCGGCACGCCGGTCGTTCCAATCCGGCCGTGATCGTCGTTCGCGCCGACGGCCCGGACGAGGTGCTGGGCTTTGCCGAACTCGCGGATGCGTCCTCGCGCTTTGCGCACGATCTGGTGAGCCGCGGGGTCAAGCCCGGCGATCGCGTCGCGGTCATGCTCGAGCCGTCGCGCGCCTTCTACGTGGCGGTGTTCGGCACCATGAAGGCCGGCGCCATCGCGGTGCCGCTGTTCACGCTGTTCGGACCGGACGGCGTCAAGCTGCGCGTCGACGATTGCAAGCCGCGGCTGATCGTGACGAATGCGGAGAAGGCATCGCCGCTCGCAGGCATCGGCACCGAGGTCGTCGTCGCCGACGACGCGTTCTTGAACGGCCTGCTGCGCTTCGCGCCGCACTTCACGCCTGACACCGCCGCCGACGCCATGGCTCTGTATCAATATACGTCGGGCACGACGCGCGAGCTGCCCGAAGCGGTCAAGCACACCCATCGCTCGATCGTGACGCTGATGGTGGCGGCGCTGTACGGCACGGGCCTGCGTCCCGGCGACCGCTTCATCTGTCCGTCGTCGCCGGCCTGGGGGCATGGGCTCTGGCACGGCACGCTGGCGCCGCTGGCCCTCGGTATCACCATTGGAGCCTATGCCGGCAAGTTCAATCCGGAGCGGCTGCTGGCCGCACTGGAGCAGCATCGCTTCACCAACATCTCCGCGGCTGCCACGCATTACCGCATGATGCGCAATTCGGGCGCCGCGCCGCGCTACCGCTATGTGCTCGAGAAGATGTCGTTCACCGGCGAGCCGATCGACAGCGAGACGGCCAGCTTCATCAGCGAGACCTTTGGCCATCAGGTCTGCAGCATGTACGGCACCACCGAGATCGGCGTGATCCTGGTGAGCTATCCCGGCGCGCGCGACTTCGTGGTCAAGCCGGGATCGCTGGGCAAGCCGATCCCCGGCGGACGCGTCGAGGTGCAGGACGCCGAGGGCAAGCCCTGTGCGACCGGCGTGACAGGCGAGTTGAAGGTCTGGCGCCGCGGCGAGTGGATCGCGACCAAGGATCTCGGGCGCATCGACGAGGACGGCTATTTCTATCACGGCGGCCGGGCCGACGACGTCATCATCTCCGCCGGCTGGACCATGAGCGCCGTCGAGATCGAGGACGCGATCCTCAAGCACCCGGAGGTGCGCGAGGCCGCGGCCATCGGTGTGCCCGATCCCCTGCGTGGGCAGGTGGTCAAGGCCTTCGTCGTCACGGAGCGGCCGGGCGATGCGTCGTTCGAGCACGAGATCCAGGACGTCGTGCGCCAGCGCCTCAGCCATCACGAATATCCGCGTCTCGTCAGCTTCGTCGCGGAGTTGCCGAAGACGCCGGCCGGCAAGGTCAACCGCAAGGTGCTGCGCGACCGCGAGCAGGCCGCCCGACAATCAGAAGCAACGAGTTAAGGAGAGGAACGTCACATGCTGGACAAGATCGAAACCAGGTTTCCAAAGATCACCGAAGAGGGTCTCGACGATCTGCGCAAGCGCATCGGCGTCTCCATCGGTGTGACCGCCGAGCCCTGGTGCTACGAGGCGACGCGCGACAACATTCGTCACTACGCGCACGGCATCGGCGACGACAATCCGCTCTGGTGCGATCCCGATTACGCGGCGAAGTCCGCTTACGGCGGCATCGTCGCGCTGCCGAGCTTCCTGTTTTCGACCAGCCGTATCGTGTCGGGCTATGTCGGCGGGCTGCCCGGTGTCCACGCCATGTGGTCGGGTGCGGACTGGACCTGGCACAAGGCGGTCCGTCGCAACGACGTGATTTCGACCGAGGCCAAGCTGAAGGACCTCGTCGAGCATCAGACCCGCTTCGCCGGCCGCGCCATCCAGCAGACCTATCACGTCGACTTCTTCAATCAGCAGGGCGACCTCGTCGCCGAAGCCGACAGCTGGTGCTTCCGCACCGAGCGCGACCACGCGCGCGACCAGGGCACCAAGTACAAGGAAGTGAAGGCCCGCGCGCCGCGCCGCTACAGCGACGAGGAATTGGCCGCCGCCTATAAGCACTACGCCGAGGAGCGCATCCAGGGTTCGCGTCCGCGCTACTGGCAGGACGTCACCGAAGGCGAGGCGCTGCCGGTGATGCTGAAGGGCCCGATGACGGTCACCGGCTTCATCGCCTATGCGCAAGGCTGGGGCGGTCTCTACATCCGCGCCAACAAGCTTGCCTGGAAGCTCGCCGACGCCCATCGCGGCCTCGGCATCCCGAACCGCTTCAATATCCCCGACTGCCCCGAGCGGGTGCATTGGGAAGAGGAGTTCGCGCTCGAGGTCGGCGCGCCCGGCGCCTATGATTACGGTCCGGAGCGCTGCTCCTGGCTGACCCATCACCTCACCAACTGGATGGGCGATGACGGCTTCCTGCGGCGCGCGACCTGCAAGATCCGCCGGCACAATCCGGAGGGCGACATCCTGTTCATCAAGGGCAAGGTGAAGCGCAAATTCGTCGAGAACGGCCGTCACCTCGTCGAGATCGAGCAGGAGGCGCGCAACCAGGACGACGAGCTCTCAGTGCTCGGAACCGGTATCGTCGAACTGCCAAGCCGCAGCTGACAGCAACCAACTGGGCGCATGAGCATGCCCGCATCAGATCTCACGCGCGGAGCGGTGACCGGCCTCAAGGTCGTCGATCTCTCGCGCGTGCTGGCGGGACCGCTGTGCACGCAGATGCTGGCCGATCACGGCGCCGACGTCGTCAAGATCGAGCCGCCGGCGGGCGACGAGACGCGCGGTCTCGGCCCGCCCTTCGACGCGGCTGGACAGGCGGCGTATTTCGGCGCCGTCAATCGCGGCAAGCGCGGCATGGCGCTCGACCTGTCGCGCGCCAATGGACGCGCGGTGCTCGAAGCCCTGCTGGAAGGCGCCGACGTGCTGGTGGAGAATTTCCTGCCCGGCACGATGGAGCGCTGGGGGCTCGGATACGAGGCGCATTTGTCGGAGCGCTTCCCGCGCCTGATCTACTGCGCCATCTCGGGCTTCGGCGCCGACGGGCCGCTCGGCGGCCTGCCGGGCTATGACGCGGTGCTGCAGGCCATGTGCGGCCTGATGAGCATTAACGGCGCGCAGGAGTCCGGCGCGACGCGCGTCGGCGTGCCCATCGTCGACTACGTCACCGGCTACAACGCGCTCACCGGCGTCCTGCTGGCGCTGGCGGCGCGCGAGCGGACCGGACGGGGACAGCGCGTCGAGGTGACGCTGTTCGACACCGCGCTCGGTCTGCTGGTGCCGCATGCGGCGAACTGGCTTTGCTCGGGCAATACGCCCGGTCGTCTCGGCAGCGCCCATCCCAACATCGCGCCCTACGACAAGTTCGCGGCGGCCGATGGCGAGATCTTCCTCGGCATCCTCAATGACGGCCAGTTCCGCCGCTTCTGCCAGAAGGTTGCGCGCGACGACCTGCTCGACGACCCCCGCTTCAGGACCAACGCCGACCGGCTTGCTCACGTCGCCGCGTTGCGCACCGAGCTGGAACGCACGCTGGCAAAATTCACATCGGAGGCGCTCTGCCGCGACCTGATGCAGGCCGGCGTTCCCGCGGGCGCCGTCAACACCGTGCCGCAGGCGTTCGCGCAAGCCCATGTCGCGCACCGCGACATGCTGGTCGAGAGCGAGGGCCATCGCGCGCCCGGCGTTCCCGTCAAGCTCGCCCGGACCCCCGGCGGCGCCGGACGGCGCCCGCCCCGCTTCGGCGAGCATGCCCGTGACATTCTGGCGGATGCCGGTTTCGATGAGCGTACGATCAACGGCCTGATCGAGACCGGAATCGTGTCGCCGCAACGGAAGGACACCGCCCTAAGACGGCCAACAAGAACACGACCAAAACAATCATAACGAGAGGAAACGAGCATGCTGAGATCCGCGAGATGGGCCGTGGGATGGCTGGCCCTGCTATGGAGCTGCGCGAGCCTCGCGCAGACCTATCCGACCAGGCCCGTCAAGATCATCGTTCCCTATCAGGCCGGACAGGGCACCGACGTCGTCGCGCGATATCTCGCCGACCATCTGTCGCGCACGCTGGGCCAGCGCTTCTATGTCGAGAACAAGCCCGGTGCCGGCGGCAATATCGGCGCCGAGCAGGCCGCGCATTCGGAGCCCGACGGCTACACGCTGCTGATGGGCACCAACGCCACCCAGACCATGAACGAGTTCATGTATCCGTCGATGGGATTCGCGCCGGACAAGGATTTCGCCCCGATCATCCTGGTCGGCAAGCTGCCGCTGGTGATCACGGCCAGTCCGTCATTCGCCGGAAACAGCGTCGCCGACCTGATCAGTGCTGCGAAGGCAAAGCCTGACAGGATCGACATCGCCCTGCCGAGCACGACGGCGCGCGTCATCTTCGAGTTCCTCAAGGACGTCACAGGCGCGCCGATGTTCGGCGTTCCCTACAAGGGATCGGCGACGGCGATGACCGACGTGCTCGGCGGGCAGGTGCCGCTGATCATCGATACGGTCACGGCGGTACGCACCCAGATCGACGACGGCAAGCTGAAGGCACTCGGCATCACCGTGCTGAAGCCGAGCGAGCTCCTGCCCGGCGTGAAGCCCGTCGCCGAGCAGGGCGTGCCTGATTTCGAGATGGCCGGATGGAATGCCTTCTACGCGCCGCGCGATACGCCGCAGGCCATCATCGAGCTTCTGAACGGTGAGTTCGCCAAGGCGCTGGCCCTGCCCGAGACCAGGAAGCGGCTGCACGAGCTGGGGCTCGATCCGGCCGGCGGGACACCGGCGGACCTTGCCCGGTTCGAAACGCGGGAGCGGCGCAAATGGGGCCCGGTGATCAAGGCGACGGGGCTGCAGGGCGGCTGACGCCGCTCAAGCTCTTTTTTCAAGCATGATCTCGTCCGAGAACCGGTTCCCACTTCTCGGGAATCATGCCTTGCGCTCGCGCACCGAGCCTTCCTGTGCGACGGACGCCACCAGCGTTCCGTCGGGCTTGAAGATCAGGCCGCGCGACAGGCCACGGCCGCCGCGCGCGTTCGGCGAATCCTGGGCATAAAGCAGCCATTCGTCGGCGCGGAACGAGCGGTGAAACCACATCGCGTGATCGAGGCTCGCCGGCATCATGGCCTTGTCGAACAGCGTGCGGCCATAGCGCGCCATGATCGCGTCGAGCAGCGAGAAGTCCGAGGCATAGGCCAGCGCGCACAGATGCAGGGCGGGATCGTCGGGCAGCTTCGCCGCCGTGCGGATCCAGATGTTGATGCGCCCGTCGTCGACCTTCTGGCCGAAATAGCGGCCGATCTCGACGGGACGCAATTCGATCGGACGATCCATCTCGTAATAGCGGCGGATGAACTCCGGCATTTCCTTGAAGATCGGCTGCTTGGCCACCTCCTCGGCGGTCAGTTTTTCCGGCGGCGGCACGTCAGGCATCTTGTCCTGGTGATCGAAGGCGCTTTCCTCCTCGGCATGGAACGAGACCATGATCGAGAAGATGGCGTTGCCGTGCTGGATCGCGGTGACGCGGCGCGTCGAGTAGCTCTTGCCGTCGCGCAGGCGCTCGACCTGGTAGATGATCGGGACCTTCGGGTCGCCCGGCAGAATGAAATAGCAATGCAGCGAATGCGGCAGCCGGCCCTCGACGGTGCGGCAGGCCGCGACCATCGCCTGCCCGATCACCTGGCCGCCGAACACCCGCTGCCAGTCCGTCTTCGGGCTGTTGCCGCGGAACAGGTTCACCTCGAGCTGCTCAAGGTCGAGGATCGAAATGAGGTCGAACAGGCTTTTGGACATGGAATGAACTTTCTTGCCGTCCTTCCGGGCCGGATGCTCCGGAATGACACATTCGGGCCGTTCCGCCCTTGTTTCACCGCACTGTTTCGCCCAGCTCAAGTCTGCTAGCAAGACCAGGATTTGACCGGGAATTTGGGTATGTCGGTACAGGGTAGCATTGTCATTGGCGGCGGCGCGTTTGCCGGCCTCGCGCTGGCTCTGGCGTTGCGCCAGGGGCTGGGGCCGGAGATTCCCGTCATCGTGGCCGATCCCGCGCTCAGCACGCGGCCGAGCCGCGATCCCCGCGCGACCGCGATCGTGGCTGCCTGCCGCCGCCTGTTCGAGGTGATCGGCGCCTGGGACGACGTCAGGGGCGAGGCGCAGCCGATCCTCGACATGGTCGTCACCGATTCCAGGCTCGAGGACGCCACGCGGCCCGTATTCCTGAATTTTGCCGGCGACGTCGCGCCGGGCGAGCCCTTCGCCCACATGGTTGAGAACCGCCGGCTGATCGATGCGCTGGTGGTGCGCGCCGAGGCCGCGGGCATCGATCTTCGCGCCACCACGGTGGCGTCTTACGACGCGCGCGCGGAAGGCATCGACGTGACGCTCGGCGATGGCAGCGTGATCGCCGCCAGCCTCCTGGTCGCCGCCGACGGCGCGCGGTCGAAGCTGCGCGACCGCGCCGGCATCGCCACCCATGGCTGGGAGTATGACCAGTCCGGCATCGTCGTCACCGTCGGGCACGAGCGCGATCACGAGGGCCGCGCCGAGGAGCACTTTTTGCCTGCGGGCCCCTTCGCGATCCTGCCGCTCACGGGAAAGCGCTCGTCGCTGGTCTGGACCGAGCGTCGCGCCGAGGCCGCGCGCATCGTCGCGCTCGGCGACGAGGAGTTCCACGGCGAGCTCGAGCAGCGCTTCGGCCTGCATCTCGGCGAGGTGAAGGCGCTCGACAAGCCGCGCGCGTTTCCGCTGTCCTATTTCGTCGCGCGTTCCTTCATTGCCGACCGTCTCGCGCTGGTCGGCGATTCCGCCCACGTCATTCACCCCATCGCGGGCCAGGGTCTCAATATGGGGCTGAAGGATGTGGCCGCGCTGGCCGAGGTCGTCGTCGACGCCGCGCGGCTCGGCATGGATCTCGGCGGCGCCGACGTGCTCGAGCGCTATCAGCGCTGGCGCCGTTTCGACACCATGGCGATGGGCGTTGCCACCAACTCGCTGAACTTCCTGTTCTCCAACCAGTCGACCCTGCTGCGCACGGTGCGCGACATCGGCCTCGGCCTCGTCGATCGCGCCCCGCCGCTGAAGAACCTTTTTATTCGGCAGGCCGCAGGGCTGACGGGCGAGGTGCCCAGGCTGTTGAAGGGCGAGGCGCTGTAGGAAGGCGTCCGCGCAGCACTCCCCGCTGTCGTCCCGGCGAAGGCCGGGACCCGTACGCCGCAGCAAGAGTTTTGCGAAGATTCGGAGTGACCAGCCCGCGCCAAACCACCGCCTGTGGTTATGGGTCCCGGCCTTCGCCGGGACGACACCGAGGGTATAGCTCCATCCCGGCCCCAAAACCCTCAATCGATCTTGCGCGCCTCTTCCGGCAGCATGATCGGGATGCCGTCGCGGATCGGATAGGCGAGCTTGGCGCTGCGCGAGATCAGCTCCTGCTTTGCGGAGTCGAATTCCAGCGGACCCTTGGTCAGCGGGCAGACCAGGATCTCCAGCAATTTGGGATCGACGCTGGCTTCGGGGCGTTCGGTCGACGTGTTCATTTTGGTCTCCGGCGTTCGACTGCCTCTAGCACAGAAATCCGCCACCGCCCATCGGGTCGCCTCAAGCGGACACCATGCGCAGAATCTCGTCGATCATGCCCTGGAGCCGCGCCGCCGGCACCGGCGCTGCCGACAGGGCGAAGCCGAGGAACGTCCAGTAGAGGATCTGCGCGCGGGCCTGTGCGGTCGCCCGGTCCAGCCCGCGCAGCGCGAGCTGCTCCTCGATATAGTCCAGCCTGCGGCGGTCGATCGCGCGCACCGCGCCTTGCGCGCCCGCATCGAACGCGGCCCAGTTGCGCACCGCGCGCTCGAGATCGAGCCGCGCGCCGAACGAGCTGCGCAGCAGCGCCTTCAACGGCTCGTCGCCGGCGGCTTCGACGTCGGCGATGATCTGCTCCGCCGCGATCTCGCGCCAGCGCTTCAGCACCGCGCCATGGAACGCGCCGAGATCGGCAAAATGCCAGTAGAAACTGCCGCGCGAAACCCCCATGGCTCTCGCCAGCGGATCGGCCTTCAGCGCCGTGAAGCCGCTCTTGGCGAGCGCCTTCAGCCCCTCTTTGATCCAGTCGTCCGCGGAGAGCTGTTCGGTCATGTCGGTTCCCGGAAATGACGCCATACACTAGTGTATTGACAGGCGGCAGGCCAGCCGCTATCTCACCATACATAACTGTATGGAGAAGTCGATGCGTGATCTCCTGCTCCAATGTGCCGGCGTGTTGACCATCGTCGTCGCGCTGATCCATGGCTATCTCGGCGAGGCCAAGGTCTTTGCACGCGCCAGCATCGAGCCGGAACGGCTCCGCACCCTGATCCGGCTGGTCTGGCAGGCCTCGACCGTCGCCTGGATCGGCGGCGGTGTGCTCCTGATCGCGGCGCCCTTGATGGGCTCGGAGCCGGCCCGCCACTGGATCGTCGCCACCCTCGCCTGTGTGTTTGGCGTCTCGGCGCTGGCCAACGCCTGGGCCACGCGCGGCCGGCACTTCGGCTGGATGATGCTCAGCGTCGTCGTGGTTCTGGCTGTCGCCGGCTATTGAACCTCCAGCCGAGCAGCCACGCAGTGAAGCGGAGCGGCATCATGGACAATCGCGTTCGACTGACCATCGAGAACGGCGTGGCCCATCTCCGGCTGAACCGCCCGGACAAGATGAATGCACTCGATCCCGCAATGTTCGAAGCGATCATCGTTGCAGGCTCGCGGCTCGGCACGTGCAAGGACGTCCGCGCCGTCGTTCTCTCGGGCGAGGGCCGCGCTTTCTGCGCGGGCCTCGATCTCGACCGCCTTCTCGCCACCACGAATGGCGATCCGTTGCTCCCGTCCATCGATCTGACACGCCGGACCCACGGCGTTGCGAACTACGCCCAGCATCTCGTCTGGCTCTGGCGCGAGCTGCCGGTGCCGGTGATTGCAGCGGTGCACGGTGTTGCCTTCGGCGGCGGCTTCCAGCTCGCGCTGGGAGCCGACCTGCGCTATCTCGCGCCGGGAACAAAGCTCGCGATCATCGAGGCCAAATGGGGTCTCGTGCCCGACATGTGCGGCACGCAGCTGATGCGCCATCTCGCGCGCGACGATGTCGTGCGTGAGCTGACCTATTCCGGCCGCGTCTTTTCCGCGGAGCAAGCGCTCGCCTACGGCTTTGCAACGCGCCTCACCGACGATCCCGTGGCGGCGGCGCTCGCCATGGCGCAGGAGATCGCGAGCCGCAGCCCCGATGCCGTCCGCGCGGCCAAGCGCCTGTTGAACCTGGCCGCGACCTCCGACGCCGCGACCGGTCTTGCCGCAGAAACTGCCGAACAGGCGGCGCTGCTTGGCGCGCCCAATCACATCGAGGCCGTCAGAAGCAGCCTCGAGAACCGCGCCCCGCGATGGAGCCCTGCATGAGCGAGCCCGGCGCATTCGACCTGCAGGCACTCAACGCGGTCAACGCCTCCGCCGCGTTCAACCGCGCCATGGGCTTTGACGTGATTGCGGCCGGCAAGGGTGAGGTGACCATCCGCATGAATTGGCGGGACGACCTCACCCAGTATTCCGGTCATCTGCACGCCGGTCTGATCGCGGCCCTGCTCGACACCGCCTGCGGCTTTGCGGCGGCAACGCTCGTAGGCGCGGTCACGGCGTCGCATTTCTCGATGAATTGCCTGAGGCCGGCGGTCGGCCGCTATTTCGTCGCCAGCGGAACGACGCTTCGCGCCGGGCGCAGACAGGTGTTCGCGCGCGCCGAGCTGTTCGCGGCCGATGAGCGGGACGATCTGACTCTCGTTGCGACCGGTGAAACCGTGCTGGTTCCCACCGGCGAGCCGCGCAAGGCCGACGGGAGCTGAGCCATGGCGCTGACACTCGTCACCGGAGGCACGGGACATCTTGGCCGCGATATCGTCGATCGTCTCGTTCGCGCCGGATCTCGCGTCCGCGTTCTTGCGCGCACGCCGGGCGTGCGATCGGATGTCGAATGGGCCCCAGGTGATCTCGCTGCCGGCGCAGGCCTGCAGGATGCGCTGCATGACGTCGACACGGTCATTCATGCGGCGACCTTCTCGCCGATCGCACGGCGCGGCGGCATCCGCCCGATCGACTTCTTCAGATCGCCTTCGGCGGTCGACGTCGAAGGAACGGAGCGGCTGCTGGCATGCGGCGAGAAAGCCGGGGTGCGGCACTTTCTCCATGTCTCGATCGTCGGCCTCGACGAGGCGACCTTGCCCTACGCGCGGGCCAAGCTCGCCGGCGAGCGGCTGGTGCGCGCATCCGCCCTGCCCTGGTCGATCGTTCGCGCGATGCCGTTCTATTATCTGCTCGACAGGCTGCTTGCAGGTCTCTCGTGGCTTCCGGTGTGGCCGGTGCCGACGACGCGGTTCGATCCGGTCGATACGTCCGATGTTGCCGACCACGTCGTGACTTGCGCGTTCGACGGGCAGCGCGGCGTGCGCACGGAGATCGGCGGGCCGGAAGCTCTCGATCTCGTCGCCTTTGCCCGCCAGTATCAGGATGCGAGACGCCTGCATCGAAGGATCCTGCCGATCGATCTTTCGGAGACGAAGGCGCGCGGCATGGGTTTTGTCGTAAGCCAGGGCGTGCGCGGGCATCTCACCTGGACGGATTGGCTGCGGCGCAACTCTCCGGCGGCGTGAAGCGCGGGCTGGCGCAACTGCCAAAGGCTCCCTTCGGCATCCCCTGATCCCGTGAGGCGTAAGGCCGCAGCGGGCGCGTCGCGCACCAAGAGCACTCAGCTTTTGGCTGCGGTTAGAACTTATCTAAACCGCTTCATGCCCGAACGGATTGACTTCATTCCCCCCTTTGCTTCCTTCGGTGCCGCTTCGCGGCTTCGCGCCGCGCTCACGACAGAGGAGGAGACGTTCGTGAAGGTCATTCGTGTTGTTGCCGTTGCACTGACGATCGGGATTGGCATGGGATCGGCGGCCATGGCCGACGGTTTCAAGGACTGCACCAAGCTCGACAAGGCGTCGTGGAAGCCGGCCAGCGAAGCCGAAGCCAAGGCCAAGGCGCTTGGTTACGAAGTGCGCCGTTCGAAGATCGAAGGTTCGTGCTATGAGGTCTACGGCGTCAAGGAAGGCAAGCTGTACGAGCTGTTCTACAGCCCGGAAGATCTCAGCCTGAAGCACACGATCGCCAAGTAAGATCAGGGGTAAGGATCATCCTGGCTTGATCGACGAAGCGGGGACAGCAGCGCGCGGGGCGTCCGACAGGACCCCCGCGGAACGAGCCGTTTCGCGGACGGTCGCGGTCTGGGATCTTCCGCTCCGTCTCTGGCACTGGGCGTTTGCGGCCGGCATTCTCGCTGCCTGGTTCACACCCACGGTCTACGATCGGCTTCACCGCATCGTCGGCTATACGGTGCTTGGGCTGCTCGCCTTCCGCCTGATCTGGGGCTTCTGGGGAAGCCGCTACTCGCGCTTCCGCATGGTCGGCGTCAGGCTGCGGGCCGCGCCACGCTATCTCTGGAATCTGCGCCGCGGCATCACCGGCCGCTATATCGGACTCAATCCCGCCGGCACCTTGATGCTGGTGGCGCTGCTGCTCGCCATCGCCGTCTCCGCGATCACGGGCGCGATGTCGGTCACCGTGACCTTCTTCGGCGTGTGGTGGGTCGAGGATACCCACCATTATTCATCGGACGCGGTCATCGTGCTGGTCGTGCTGCACGTCGTGGGCGTGCTGCTGATGGGGCTTCTCCAGCGCGAGAATCTGATCCGGGCGATGATCACCGGCCGCAAGCGCATCCGCGGTCACCACTAGCCTTTCGTTGTTCCGTTCTCCGCACAGCTCGGGCGCGGTCTTCCGCGCATGCCGGCAAATTGTATTAAGCTGGAGTCGTTAACGGCCTGGTAAGTATGCAATCGGGCGTTGCACAAAATTAACGCGATCAACGTTTAGCGCATCCACCATCGGCACCATTGGCGATGGAGCTATATTGCATGTTCCGCGTTTTCTCCTGTCTTACGGCCGAGCACGATTGGCGGCTGGTTGTGCTCGCAGGTCTGGTCTGCTTCGCCGCAAGCATCGTCGCGGCCAGTATCTTTCACCGTGCGATTGCGACGCGGGCGAGAACGCGGTGGATCTGGATCGCGATCGCCGGCGCGGCCATCGGATACGGAATCTGGGCGACGCATTTCGTCGCGATGCTCGCCTATGAGCCCGGTGTCACGACCGGCTATGGCCTTGTGCTGACCGCGTTCTCGCTTGCGGCAGCCATGCTCCTGACCTCGGTCGGTTTCGGTGTCGCGGTCGGCATGCCTCCCCGGTGGGGCGCGGTGGCCGGCGGCGTCATCATCGGCGGCGGCATCGCCAGCATGCACTATCTGGGGATGTGGGCCCTCGAAGTGCCTGGCCGGGTCACCTGGTCATTGGACCTCGTCATCGTCTCGATCGTTCTCGGCATGTGTCTCGGCTACGCGGCGCTGGCGGTTGCCCTCACCCGGCAGGATTATCGGGGCATGCTGGCGGCGGCAGTCCTGCTCACGCTCGCCACCGTATCGCATCACTTCACCGCCATGGGTGCCGTGCAGATTGTGCCGGATCCGACCCTCGCGACGGATACGATTTCGCTGTCTCCGGCCTTCCTCGCGCTGGCCATCGCCGGCGTCGCGCTGTCCGTGCTGGGGATGAGCCTGATCGGCGTGCTGGCCGATCGCCGTCTGGCAAGCAGAACCGAAAGGTTCGAGGGCATCATCAGCGAGCTTTCGGTCGCCCGGCAGCAGCTCGAAGACTCCCAGCAGGAGCTGCGGGACCAGACGCTCCGGCTGGACACCGCGATCAATCACATGGTCGAAGGCCTTTGCATGTTCGATGCCGAGAAGCGGCTCGTCGTCTGCAACGAGCGCTATGCCCGGCTCTATCGGCTGCCGCCGGAGCTGCTGCGGACGGGAACGTCGCACGCCGACATCATCCGGCATCGTATCGTGGAAGGCATTCTCAAGGGCGATCCCAGCGAGGGCGCCGCCGAGCAGTTCATCTCGAGACTGGCGGCTCTGCCGTTCGACGCGGTCTCGAGCAGGATCGACGAGTTTGCGGACGGCCGGCTGATCTGCGTGACGCGACAGCCGATGGCCGACGGCGGATGGGTGGCCACGCATCTCGATGTCACCGAGCAGCGCCGGTCCGAGGCCAAGATCACCCATATGGCGCAGCATGACGCGCTGACCGATCTGCCGAATCGCGTGCTGCTCAGGGAACGGATGGAGCATGCGATCGCGGTGACGCGCAACGGCGGCCTCGATCTGGCCGTGCTCATGCTCGACCTCGATCGCTTCAAGGAAGTCAACGATACGCTCGGACATCCGTCGGGCGATGCGCTGCTGCGCGCCGTCGCCGAGCGTTTGCGCGGATGCGTCACGGAAACCGCGTTGATCGCGCGACTGGGTGGTGACGAGTTCGCGGTGATCGATTACGTGACCAACCCGGCCGTGGAGGCCGCCGCCCTTGCCGAGGCCATCAGGAAGGCGCTCTGCGAACCCTTCGATCTCGGCGATCACCGGGTCACCGTGGGCACCAGCATCGGCATCGCCATCGCGCCGCGCGACGGCAACGATTCCGACGTGATCCTGAAATGCGCGGATCTCGCCCTCTACTCGGCCAAGAGCGGCGGACGCGGTGCATTCCGCTTCTTCGAGCCCGAGCTCGACGAACTCATGCATGCGCGGCGCAATTTGGAGCGCGACATGCGGGCTGCGCTGGCCGGCCGTCAGTTCGAGCTTCACTACCAGCCTTTCGTCAACGCCGCGACCGGCAAGACCAGCGGCTTCGAGGCTCTGCTGCGCTGGCATCACCCCAAGCGCGGCCTGGTCCTGCCGGGCGAATTCATTCCGCTCGCGGAAGAGACCGGCTTGATCGTGCCGCTGGGAGAATGGGTCCTGCGAACCGCCTGCGCGGAAGCCGCCAAATGGCCCGCCGATGTCAGGATCGCGATCAACCTGTCTCCCGCGCAGTTCAGGAGCAAGGAACTCGTTCCGGTGATCGTCGGCGCGCTGGCGAGTTCAGGGCTTGCGCCGCACAGGCTCGAGCTCGAGGTCACCGAGACGGTGATCATGCACGACAGCGAAGCCGTCTTTGCGGTGCTCGCCCAGCTGCGCGAGCTCGGCGTGCGGATTGCCCTCGACGATTTCGGCACCGGCTATTCATCGCTGAGCTTCTTGCAGAGATTCCCGTTCGACAAGGTCAAGATCGACCGCAGCTTCGTCCACGAATTGTCCTGCGCGTGCCTGGAGGCACGCCATCTCGCGCGAGCCGTGGTCCGTTTCGCAGTCAGCCTCGGCAAGACCACGACCGCCGAAGGCGTCGAATCGAAGGAGCAGCTCGACATCCTCCGCGAAGAGGGCTGTGGGGAAACGCAGGGCTATTATTTCAGCCGGCCGATGCCCGCATCCGACGTCGCCAAACTGCTGCGGCGAGGTTTTGGCGCATCCACCCGCGCGGCGTGAGCCGCCGGATCCTCACTGCAGCGGCGGATCGCCGCTGGTGCGCTTCTTGGCGAGGTCCATCTCGGTGACCGCGATCAAAATCTCCGCGCGCGTCTTCAGGTCGGGCGCCTCAAGCATGGCCTGCTTCTCGGCAGGGCCGTAAGGCGACATCATCGCCAGTGCGTTGACCAGCGCCTCGTTGGGCGCGCTCTCGACGCCTTCCCAGTCCACCTTGAGATTGTTGGCCTTCAGGAAGTCCGCGAGCACCGACAGCAGCGCCTCGCGATCGACCTCGTCCTCGCCCATGCGCGCGGTGAAATCGTCGACGAAGGCGAAGAAATCCACCTTGCATTGCCGGTAGGCGGTGAGCACCTCGAGCTCCTCGACCACCTTGAAGCGGGCGACGCCGGTGAGCTCGAGGATGTAGCGGCCGTCGCCGGATTCGGCGAGCTGGGTGATACGACCGACGCAGCCGACGCGGAACAGCGCCGGCTTGTCGGAATTCTTCGGCGAGTGCGCCACGTCGGGCTGGATCATGCCGATCAGGCGATGGCCGTCGCGCAAGGAATCGTCGACCATGGCGAGGTAGCGCGGCTCGAAGATGTTGAGCGGCATCTGGCCGCGCGGCAGCAGCAGCGCGCCCGGCAGCGGAAACACCGGAATGATCTCGGGGAGGTCGGCGGGTCCGCGATATTCGATGTTGATCGGCATCTGGTCCCCGCTGACTGGCTAGAGCATGATCCGGACCCGAAGGGCCGCGTTAGCGCAAAGAGTGCTGCGGTTTTCCGCCAAGATCATGCTCCAGCAACAAAACGCCTACGAAAACAGGATCGTCGACAGGCGCTTGCGTCCCTCGACCGTTGCATCATCCATGCCGCCCCAGGCCTCGAAGAACTGCACGAGCTGCTTGCGGGCGCCGTCGTCGTTCCACTTGCGGTCGCGCCTGATGATCTCGAGCAGCTGGTCGGTGGCAGCGGCACGGTTGCCCTGCGCGTTGAGCGCGGTGGCAAGGTCGAACCGCGCCTGATGATCGAGCGGGTTTGCGGCGACTTTCTGTTCCAGCTCGGCCACCGGCCCGAGCTGCTGCGCCTGCTCGGCGAGATCGATCGCGGTCTGCACCGCCTTCACCGCGGGATCGTTGCGCTTGGATTCCGGCACCATCGCCAGCGTCTGCTTGGCCTGCTCCATCGCGCCGGAGACGGCGTAGCACTTCGCGAGCCCTGCAAGGGCCGCGATGTTGGTCGAATCATACTGCAGCACTTCCGCGTAGATCTGGGCAGCCGCAGCGGCATCGCCCTCGGCGAGCACCGCCTCGGCCTCTTGCAGGATCTCGGCGATATTCGGCTCGCCCGGCGCAGTCATGCCCTTGGTCAGCTTTTCGATGAAGGCATTGACCTGGCTCTCGGGCACCGCGCCCATGAAGCCGTCGGCCGGCTGGCCGTTGACGAAGGCGATCACGGCCGGGATCGACTGGATGCCCATCTGGCCCGGGATCGCCGGGTGCTGGTCGATGTTCATCTTGACCAGCTTGACCTTGCCCTTGGCGGCCTTGACCGCCTTTTCCAGCACGGGGGTGAGCTGCTTGCAGGGGCCGCACCACTCCGCCCAGAAGTCGATCAGAACCGGCTGGCGCTTCGATTCCTCGATCACGTCCTTCACGAAGGCCTGGGTGGTGGTGTCCTTGATCAGATCGGCCGCAGCCGGGCCCGCCGCTCCGTTACCCTGGTCGATGATCGTCACGGGATCCCCTCGTCTGATGTCTGGAATGGCGGCTCTTTAGCACGTCGCCGATTCATATGCTGTGTTGTCGGCCCCTAAAATTGGGCCGGGACGGCCGAATTTCAATCCGGGGCGGCCGATTCGGCGGTTCCAGGACGTTTTCGGGCGATTTGGTCGCATTCGGGGTCAATATAGGGCCTCAAGAAGCGAATCTATCCCTCCGGTAGCTGTTGCATTCGCCGCCCGCTTTTGGCATACGACAGCCGTTGCCGGCGCGTCACGCGACCGACACAGGATGCGGGTGTAGCTCAGTGGTAGAGCACGACCTTGCCAAGGTCGGGGTCGAGGGTTCGAGCCCCTTCGCCCGCTCCAATTTTTCCCAGAGCATCCAGCCAAACCAGACCGGGCCGCGGTTTTCCGCGCCGGTGGCGGCTGTATGGGGTTTGCGATGACAATTCTGGTTACGGGCAGCGCCGGCCATCTCGGTGAGGCCACCCTGCGGACGCTCCGCGGCCGCGGCTCGCCTGCGCGCGGCATCGATCTCAAGCCTTCGCCCTTCACCGATGCCGTCGGCTCGATCGTCGACCCAGGCTTCGTGCGGGAGCAGATGGACGGCGTCACCGCCTTGATCCACTCAGCGACGCTGCACAAGCCGCATGTGGCGACGCACTCCAAGCAGGACTTCGTCGACACCAACGTCACCGGCACGCTCAATCTGCTCGAGGCGGCGGTGGCCGCCGGCGTGAAGAGCTTCGTCTTCACCAGCACGACCAGCGCGTTCGGCTCGCAGCTTCGCCCCGAAGCCGGGCAGGCCGCGGTGTGGGTCACCGAAGATCTGACGTCGGTGCCGAAGAACATCTATGGCACCACGAAGCTGATGGCGGAGAGTCTGTGCGAGCTGTTCTTCCGCGAGCGCGGCCTTCCGGTCGTTGTGTTGCGGACGTCGCGCTTCTTTCCGGAGGACGATGACGATCCGGCGATGCGGTCGGACTATGCACTGGACAATGCGCAGGCCAACGAGCTGCTCTATCGCCGGCTGGACATCGCGGACGCGGTGAGCGCGCATCTGCTGGCGGTCGAGCGCGCGCCCAAGATCGGCTTTGGGCGCTACATCGTCTCGGCGACGAGCCCGTTCGAGCAACGCCACCTCGCCTCGCTTGCGTTTGATGCGGCCGGTGTCGTGCGCGAGCTCCATCCCGACTGCGAGGCGCTTTATGTGGCGCGCGGCTGGCGCCTGTTTCCGCAGATCGACCGCGTCTATGTCAACGAGCGTGCGCGGCGCGAGCTCGGTTGGCGGCCGGAATTCGACTTTGCCCATGTGCTGCGCAGCCTTCGCGACGGCCGCGATTTCCGCAGCGCGCTGGCGCGCGAGGTCGGCGCGAAAGGCTATCACGATACGCTGTTCGACGACGGTCCCTACCCCGTCGCCCCGTAAGCGCCGCATTCGTCATTTTGCCCGATGCATCAAGTGTCTGCGCGGCGTCACCGGGCGCAAGCCGGCCGGCGCCGCTCTACTGTGCATGGGGTTGTTTTCGAAGTTTTGTTTTGATGCCCTTCGCGCTGCGTGAAAATTGGCCGCGCGCGAAGTTGATTCCGCGCTGCAGCGAGAGCCTTGTTGCCGCCGGCGCGCGCCGAAAGCAAATCAGTCTCAATTTTTACTGAGCGCAATCGCAGCGCTCGCGACTCGCTTCTCACCGCCCGCAGATGTGCTAACCTTTTTGCGTCTGCCTCTCGACAGACTCCGAACTTCGCCTACTCAAACCAGCAAAACAAAGAACGTGCAGCCCTGACGGCTGCCTTAGGGGAGTGACGCGATGACATCGATGTTCCATCGATCCGTGTTGGCGCTTGCAGCGGTTGCCCTTCTTGCCGGGACCAGCGTTGTCAATGCGCAGCAACAGGACAAAAACCGGGCACTGAAGAAATACGAATCCGGCACCAAGGAATTCTGGACCCATCCGCCGGATGACTGGTTCCTCGGCGACGAGACCGAGGCGCAGAAGGGCCTCGCGCCGCCCTCGGGTCCGCCGACCGGCGCGTCGGAGGCCGAGCTGGCGACGATGATGAAGAAGATCAAGCTGCCGCCAGGCTTCAAGATCGAGGTCTATGCGCCCGGCGTTCTCGCCGCGCGGCAGATGGCCTGGGGCAGCAAGGGCACGCTGTTCGTCGGCTCGTTCGGCCTCGGCAACGTCTATGCCATCAAGGACAACAACGGTAAGAAGGAGGTCAAGACCATCCTCAAGGGGCTGAACATGCCCACGGGTCTCGCCGTCAAGGATGGTGCGCTCTATGTCATCGCGGTCGACAAGCTGATCCGCTACGACGACATCGAGAACAAGCTCGACAATCCCGGCGAGGGCAAGGTCGTCTATGACGACATGCCGTCCTATGCTGCGCATGGATGGAAGTACATTGCGGTCGACAAGGACGGCTGGTTCTTCCTGCCGTTCGGCCCGCCCTTCAATGTCGGCATCCCCCCGACCAGCGTGTCGCAGATCCGTCGTGTCGATCCCAAGACCGGCAACGCCGAAATCTGGGCGCTCGGCGTCCGCAATTCGGTCGGCGGCGACGTCGACCCGCGGACCGGCAAGTTCTGGTTCACCGAGAATGCCCGCGACTGGATCAGCGATGATCTGCCCAGCGACAAGCTGAACATGATCAACAAGATCGGCGAGCACTTCGGCTATCCCTATTGTCACCAGGGCAACCTGCCCGACGACAAGTTCGCGATGGGCCACAAATGCTCCGAGTTCACGCCGCCCGTGCTGAACCTCGGCGCACACGTCGCTCCGCTCGGCATGAAGTTCTACACCGGCGACCAATTCCCCGCCGAGTACAAGAACAACATCCTGATCGCCGAGCATGGCTCCTGGAACAGGCACAAGTACCAGGGCGCCCGCATCATGCGCGTGATCGTCGGGCCCGACGGCAAGAACGCCAAGCAGGAGGTGTTCGCCTCCGGCTGGCTCGAAGGCGACCAGGGCTATCTCGGCCGTCCCAACGACATCATCCTCGCCAAGGATGGATCGATCCTCGTTGCCGACGACTGGGCCGGCGCGATCTACCGCATCAGCTACAGCAAGAAGTAGCGTAAGACGAAACGGAGGCTGCGACCGCGCGACGGCCGCAGCCTCTTTCATTTCAACGCCCTCGCTGTCGCTTCCGGATTGCGCGCCAGCGCAAGTCCGGAACCCATGACCCCGGCTCGCGGTTATGGACTCGGGTGTCGTGCTGTGCACGCTCCGGAATGACGCGTTCGACAGATCGGAATCCTCACCATGCGCCGACAGTTTTCTTCGTATGCCATCGGCGCACTCTCGCTCGCGGTGCTCGCATTCGTGCCCGCAAATGCCGCCGACAACGCTGCGATCAAGGAGAAGGCGGCCGTCTGCTCCGGCTGTCACGGCGAGAACGGCATTTCGCAGACGGAGAACATTCCCTCGCTGGCCGGCCAGCCCGATCAGTTCATCCAGTGGCAGCTCGTGTTCTTCCGCGCCGGCTCGCGCAAGAACGACCAGATGCAGCCGATCGTGGAAGAGATCACCAACGAGGACATCCGCAATTTCGGCGCCTATTTCTCGCAGATGACGCCGCCGAAGGCAGCGGAAGACAGCGATCCGGATCTGTCGAAGAAGGGTGCGCAGGTTGCCGTCGGCCGCCGCTGCGCCTCATGCCACACCGACAGCTTCGCCGGCACCAAGGCGGTGGCGCGGCTCGCCGGCCAGCGTGAGGAATATCTCGTCAAGGCGCTGCGCGACTACAAGGCCGGCGTCCGCGTCGGCGGCGGCGTCGCCGCGATGGCCGACGTCGCCTATCACATGAGCGACGAGGAGATCACGGCGGTCTCGCACTATCTGGCGTATTTCAAGTAGCGCGCGGCTGTGGCCGCAAACTCCACTGTCGTCCCGGCGAAGGCCGGGACGACATCGAGTGTTTGGTGGACTACCTACCCCGCCCGCTGCTTCTCATACGCCTTCAGATGCGTGTAGGCGATGCGCAGCTTCGGCACCGGCACCTTGGCGGCATCGGCGCGGGCGATGAGGTCGCCGATGACGTGATCGGCTTCGACCGGCAGGCCGGCCTTGATGTCGCGGAACATCGAGGCGGTCATCGGCGAGCCCTCGGCGGTGATGTTGCCCTTCACCCGCTCGAAGAACGGCCCGCCCGGCGGATAGCCGGAGGCGGTTGCAATGGAGCTGGTCTCATCGAGCATGCCGAGCAGGAAGTCCCGGCCACCGGGCGCGGCGAGGATGTTGCCGACGGAGGTGCGCATCAGGCTGGTGCTTGCGGCGAGCGAGGACAGGAACACCCACTTCTCCCACATGTCCTGCATGATGTTCTGGCTGGCGGTGGCGCCATTGATGCCGCTCTTGAAGGCCTCGTCGATCGCCTTGACGCGATCCGAAAGCTTGCCGTCGCGTTCGCCGTAATTGAGCGACTGCATCGGCTGGAGCTGCACCACCTCGCGCTTCTCGTTCAGCGTCGCGGCGATGGCGCAGAGGCCGCCGAGCACGCGGTCCTTGCCGAACTTGGCATCGAGGATGTCGAGATGCTTCATGCCGTTGAGCATCGGGATGATCGCCGTGTTCGGCCCGACCGCGGGTGCGAATGACTTGATGGCGTCGTCGAGGTCGAACGCCTTGCAGCTCAGCAGCACGACGTCGAATTTGTCCTTGAGCGCGTCGGCCTGAACGGTCGGCGGATTTTTCAAGGTCACGTCGCCGTTCGGGCTCTTGATGACGAGACCGGCGCTCGCCAGCTCGCCGGCGCGCTTGGGGCGGACCAGGAAGGTAACGTCGCGGCCGGCCTGCAACAGCCTGCCACCAAAATAGCCGCCGATGGCGCCGGCGCCGACCACGAGGATACGCATGGGGATGTCCTTGTTGTTTCTTACCGTCGTCCTGGCCTGGTGCGCACTTGCGCACGGGAGCCAGGACCCATTACCCCGAATGCCCGTTGCCGGACAAGTTAGAGCACCAGCTCGCCTACCAACAGCCCGCGGTGGCTATGGGTCCTGGCTCCCGTGCGCAAGTGCGCACTAGGCCAGGACGAGACTACTCGCTTTCAGGGAGATGCGGGATCACTTCTCCAGCACCATCTCCTCGACCTCGCGCAGCTGCTCCTTGCCAAAGAACATCTCGTTGCCGACGAAGAAGGTCGGCGAGCCGAACGCGCCGCGGGCGACCGCCTCCTCGGTGTTCTTGATCAGTGCGGCCTTCACCTCCGGCTCCTGCGCGCGGGCGAACAGCTTCTGCGCATCGAGCCCGGACGACGCCAGCGCCTTCGCCGCAATCTCGGGATCGTCCATCTTTTTCGGCTCGCGCCACATGTGGTGGAAGGCGGCCTCGACGTATTTTTCGAACACGCCTTCGCGCTGTGCCGCGATCGCGGTGCGCATCAGGTTCAGCGTGTTGACCGGGAAATTCGGATTGAAGACATAGGGCTGGACCTTGAAGCGCTTGATGAAGCGCTCGGTCTCGACCTGCTGGAATTCACGCTTGTTCTTGATGCCGGCGAGCGTCTCGGCTGGCGACTTGTTGTTGGTCGATTTGAAGATGCCGCCGAGCAGGATCGGCACGTATTCGAACTTGACGCCGATCCGCTGTTCGATCGCCGGGATCGCCAGATGGCTGAGATAGGCGTTCGGGCTGCCGAAATCGAACAGGAATTGCGGGGCTGTGCGGGTCAAATTCATTCTCCCTGATCTGGCTTTCTAAGCTGACCTTTGCTCCATTGTGGCGCAGGCTGCGCCACAGGTCCATTGTTTAATGATGGTCATAATACTTTGACGGTCAGACCAGACGCCGGATCGCCCGCCTGCGCCACACCAGCAGGTAATACCCCATCTGCAAAACGAACATGGCGCAGAACACGATCGGATAGGCGGCCCACACGCCCTCGAGCCCGATGGTGCGGCTGAGGATGATCGCGGCCGGCAGTTCGATCGCGACGATTGCGAAGATCGACAGCAGCATCGGCGTGAAGGCGACGCCGGCGGCACGCATCGCACCTGAGAACACGGTGGCGAGACCGAACGGCACCGAGCTCCACAGGGCGATATCGAGCAATCGCTTCGCCAGATCGAGCACGGCGCCGTCGGTGATGAAGATGCCGAGCACGGCGCGCGGCGCAAGGTAGATCAGCGCGACAAGCCCGCCGGTCAGGACGATGTTGAACGCAAGACCGGTGCGCACGATGGCGTCGAGCCGCGCCCTGTCGCCGCCGCCGATCGCCTGCGCACCGAGGATCGAGACCGCGATCGAAATCGACATCGCCGTGAACTGCGTATAACCCATCACCTGGTTGACGGCGCCATAGGCCGCGGTGGCGTTCGAGCCGAAGCCGTTGACGAGGCCGAGCAGCACCAGCTCGGCGATCGCCATCACCACCATGCCGATCGCGCTCGGCAATCCGATGCCGAGGATCTTTGCGAGCATCTCGCGATCGAGCCTGAGATGGCGCAGCAAGGCGGCGTCCGGCGCCAGCGCATGCTTCTTCCGCTTGAGATAAGCGGCCAGCGCCATCAGCGTCAGTACGTTGGCGATGGCTGCCGCCCATGCCGGGCTGGTGATGCCGGCGGGCGGCAATCCGAACAGGCCGCGGATCAATATCGGCGTCAGGATCAGGCCGATCGCCGTCGAGAACGCAAGCGCCAGCAGCGGCGTGAGCGCGTCGCCGACGCCGCGGATCATCGCGGTCATCAGCAGGAAGACGAAGCCGAGCGGCATCGTGAGCAGCATGATGCGCGCATAGGCGCCGGCCTGGTCGAGGATGTCAGTGGGTGTCGCGAGCGCCGACATCAATTGCCGGCTGAAGATTCCGCCGGCCAGCGCGACCGAGACCGACAGCAGGAGACCGATTGCGAGCGTGGTCCCCACTACGCTCTTGATCTTGCCGTGCTCGCCCGCGCCAAACGCCTGGCCGATCAGCACGGTCGCGCCGGTGCTCAGGCCCATGACGAAGGCGAACAGGAAGAACATCACCGGGAAGAACGCCGACACCGCGGCGAGGGCGTCGACGCCGATCATCTGGCCGAGATAGACATTGCTGACGGTGCCGAACAGCGATTGCAGCGCATTGCTCAGCATCAACGGTGCCAGGAAGCGGAGGAACGTCGTCCAGAGCGGTTTTGGAGCGGACATGGATTGGCCTTTCATCAGGGCGTGCGAAGCCGTTGCCGCGCAATGCGCGGCTCGGCCGTCGATGGGGTTGAAGAAGAGAGCGCGCCCTTAGGCGCGGTCGCTGTAGGCGAGCTTGACGATGTGGTCGCGGATATCGGCGGGCCAGTCGGCGATCAGTCCGGTGAAGCGGCGCCGGTCATCGGCGAACAGCGCGCGCGAGGCCTCCTCGAACTGCGGCAGATTGCCGGCCATGGTCGACATGAAGTGATAGGCCGCATCGCGCGCCTGCCGCTCGCGGTCCTTGTCGCCGCTCGCGCGCCGTGCCTCGTCGACGAGCTTTCGCAAGGCGACCGAGGCGCCGCCCGGCTGCGCGCCGAGCCACTCCCAATGCCGCGGCAGCAGCGTCACCTCGCGCGCGACCACGCCGAGTTTCGGCCGGCCGCGGCCGCGCGGTTCGCTCGGCGATGCGGCCTCCTCGACCGGGGGCGGGAGAAGCTTCGCCAGGCGCGCCAGCACCTCGCGGTCTCCGCCGCGCAGATCGAAATCGATCGACCGGCCCGTGGCGTCCTCGAAGATGATGATGGGCTCGTCCGGCCGTGACGCCACCCGCTTGACGACCAGCGCGACCTCGCCTGCCGGCCCGGACACCAGGCGCCGCTGGCCCTGGAAGGCGGTGAAAATCTTCTGCATTGGAATCATTGCCATATTTCGTGATGTTGGGCCATTTAATACCCGGGTAAATTCCACGCGTCAATATATCCGGGTGAAAATATCCTTACCGCCCGCTCGACATTGTGTTCCCGGGCTGGCACGAACGGCGCGGCCGATCGACTATGCCTAGCCCCGGGGATCCACGATGCTGACCGTTCACCACCTCAACAACTCCCGCTCGCAGCGCGTGCTGTGGCTGCTCGAAGAGTTGGGCGTGCCCTACGAGATCGTGCGGTATCAGCGTCAGCCCGACATGCGTGCGCCGAAGGAGCTGCGCGCGATCCACCCGCTCGGCAAGTCGCCCGTCATCACCGACAACGGCAACACCATCGCCGAGTCAGGCGCGATCATCGAATATCTCATCGCCACCTACGGCAACGGCCGGCTGATTCCGCCGCCGAACACGCCGGAGCGGCTGCGCTTCACCTACTGGCTGCATTATGCCGAAGGCTCGGCGATGCAGCCGCTGCTGCTGAAGCTGCTGTTCACGCTGATGCCGAAGCGCGCGCCGGCGCTGCTGCGTCCCCTGGTGCGCAAGGTCTGCAATCAGGCGCTGACCGCACTGGTCAATCCGCAGCTCAAGCAGCACATGGACTATTGGGAAGGCGAGCTTGCGAAGAGCGAGTGGTTCGCCGGCAACGAGTTCACCGCCGCCGACATCCAGATGAGCTTCCCGCTGGAAGCAGCACAGGCGCGCGGCGGACTGGAGCAGGGCCATCCCAGGGCGATGGCGTTCCTGGAGCGCATCCATGCGCGGCCGGCCTATGCGCGCGCGCTGGAGAAGGGCGGGCCGTATCAGGTCGGGCGGTAGTTACTTCTTCCCGTCATTCCGGGGCACGCGAAGCGTGAGCCCGGAATCTCGAGATCCTCAGGTGCGCAATTGCGCACCATAGTTCGGCTCTTCGAGCCGCCCCGGGATGACGATAGCGATCAGTCCGCGTGCAACACGCGGCCGCGCGTCTCCGGCAGCGCGAACGCGGCGATGAAGAACACCACGTAGGCCACGACCGCAAAAATCGCGATCGCGTTGGCGAGCGATGTCGACGCCGATAGCGCGCCGACGAGGAACGGAAACAGCGCGCCGATGCCGCGGCCGAAATTGTAGCAGAAGCCCTGGCCCGAACCGCGCAGCCGCGTGGGATAGAGTTCGGTCAGGAACGCGCCGATCCCTGAGAAATAGCCCGAAGCGAAGAAGCCGAGCGGGAATCCAAGCACCCACAGGATCTCGTTGGTGAGCGGAAGCTGCGTGTACAGCAGCACCACCGCCATGGCGCCGATCGAGAAGATCAGGAACAAATTGCGCCGCCCGATCCGGTCGGCGAGCCAGGCACCGACGAGATAGCCGATGAAGGAGCCGATGATCAGCGTCGACAGATAGCCGGTCGAGCCGACGATCGACAGGTGGCGTTCCTTGGTGAGGAATTGCGGCACCCAGAACGTGATGGCGTAGTAGCCGCCCTGGCAGCCTGTCGCCATCAGCGACGCCAGCACGGTGGTCTTCAGGATCGGGCCGGAGAAGATTTCCCAGAGCGCCGGACGATCGCCGCTTGCGGCCTGTTTGGCTCGGGCTTCGGCCGCGACCTCGGGCTCGGTGACGGAGCGGCGGATGTAGAACACCAGCAGCGCCGGCAGCGCGCCGATCACGAACATCCAGCGCCATGCGATTTCCGGCGGCAGCAGCGAGAACAGGATCGCCTGCGACAGCACCGCGAGGCCCCAGCCGACCGCCCAGCCCGACTGCACCGAGCCGACCGCGCGGCCGCGATATTGCGGCCGGATCGCCTCGCCCATCAGCACGGCACCGGCGGCCCATTCGCCGCCGAAGCCGAGGCCGAGCACGGCGCGCGCGATCAGGAGCTGGTCGAAATTCTGTACGACGGCACAGACCAGCGAGAAGAACGAGAACCAGATGATGGTGATCTGCAGCGTCCTGACCCGGCCGATATGGTCGGAGAGGTAGCCGCCGAGCCAGCCGCCGATGGCGGAGGCCAGCAGCGTCACGGTGCCCGCAAGACCTGCCGAGGCGGCATCGACCTTCCACAGCGCGATGATGGTGCCGATCACCAGCGGGTAGATCATGAAGTCCATGCCGTCGAGCGCCCAGCCTGCGGCGCAGGCCCAGAACGTCCGCCGCTCCGGCGCGTTCATGTCGCGATAGAAGGCGAGAAGGCTGGTGTCCTCGATCTCGGCGCGTTCGATGCGCTGGTTCGGATCGGCTGTGGTCATGTGCATTTCCTCGGCAATTTCTTCAAAGCCGCGCGGTGGTAGCATGGGCGCCGGCCGGCGCAAGCAGGCCGGCGCTGTCGTGCCATGCACAGACGGGGCTACTGCCCCGCAGCCTCCGCGCCGCGCGTGCGCGGATCGGGCGCGCCGAGGGGACCGTTCGCCGTCACGAGGATCGAATTGGCGGAGGTCTGTCCCATCGGCTCGACGATGACGTGGTCCATGGCCTTCAGCTCGGACAGGACGTCGCCGGAGAAGCCGCGCTCGACGCGCACCTCGTCCGGCATCCATTGATGGTGCAGCCGCGGCGCGGCCACGGCGGCGGCGACGTCCATCCTGTAGTCGAGGACGTTGACGATCACCTGAAGCACGGTGGAGATGATACGGCTGCCGCCGGGCGAACCGGTGACCAGCACCGGCTTGCCGTCCTTCAGCACGATGGTGGGCGACATCGACGAGAGCGGCCGCTTGCCCGGGCCGGGCAGGTTGGGCTCGAAGCCGACGAGGCCGTAGGCGTTGGAGGCACCGACCGCTGCGGTGAAATCGTCGAGCTCGTTGTTGAGCAGCACGCCGGTGCCTTCGGCGACGAGGCCGACGCCGTAGCTGAAGTTCAGCGTATAGGTGTTGCTGACCGCATTGCCGCGGCTGTCGACGACGGAGAAATGCGTCGTGTTGCTGCCCTCGCGCGGCGCGTCGACGGCGGACACGAGCTGCCGCGATGGCGTGGCGCGATCGATGGCGATGCCCGCGCGCAGCTTTGCGGCGTAGTCCTTCGACGTGAGCGTCTCGATCGGCGCCTTGACGAAAGCGGGATCACCGAGATAGCGCGCGCGATCTGCATAGGCGCGCTTCATGGTCTCGACGAGGAGATGCAGCGATGCGGGCGTTCCCTGCTTCAGGTCGGCGAGCTGGAAGCCCTCGAGGATGTTGAGCGTTTCCACCAGCACCACGCCGCCGGAGGACGGCAGCGGCATCGAGACGATGTCGTAGCCGCGATAGGTGCCGCGCACCGGCGTGCGGATCACCGGCTGATAGGTCTTCAGGTCGTCCGTCGTCATGATGCCGCCGGCATCCGACAGCGCCTTGGCGAGCTTGTCCGCGACCGGGCCCTCGTAGAAGCCGCGCGCGCCCTGTGCGGCGACGGCCGACAGCGTCTCGGCAAGGTCGCTCTGCACCAGCCGATCGCCTTCGCCGAGCGAGCTGCCGTCAGGCCTCGAAAAGATCCTCGCCGAGGACGGCCAGCGTGCGAGGCGCCGGTGCCAGCCCGGCAGGCTGTCGGCGATGTCGTCGCTGACGACGAAGCCGTCGCGGGCGAGTGCGATCGCAGGCTCAAGCAGTTGCGCCAGCGTGAACCGGCCCGAGCCGTATTTCTCCAAGGCCAGCGCCAGGCCGGCGACGGTGCCGGGCACGCCGACGCCGAGCGCGGAATCGCGCGACTTCGCGGCATCGGGCTTGCCATCGGGACCGAGGAAGATCTGCGGCGTGGTCGCGGACGGCGCGGTCTCGCGATAGTCGATCGCGATGTCTTCGTTGCGTTCGGCGGAATGGATCACCATGAAGCCGCCGCCGCCGATATTGCCGGCGCGCGGATAGGTCACCGCCATGGCGAACCCGGTTGCGACCGCGGCATCGACCGCATTGCCGCCACGCCGCAGGATGTCGGCGCCGACCTGCGCGGAGATCTTCTCCTGCGCCACCACCATGCCGTGCTCGGCGGCAACGGCGCGCACCGAATCCAGCGGCGGCGGCATGTAGGCCCGCCGCGCATCCTGTGCGGTTGCGGGCGCAAGTTCAAACGCCAGAGTGGCGAGGAACGCAAAAAAAGTCCGCCGGGTCCAGTTTGACGACATTATCAAGATTCCGCCGTGGCCGCGGGCCAGTTCACACGCCTCTCCTTAATGCTATACCGTCTGCGCCAAGAGAGACAAAACTGTTCGTGATGAGGACTTCGGAATGACGACGATCGCCCACGATGCGCGCATCGCCGGGGCGCAGCGGACCTATCCGCCGCGCGCGGCTGTCGTCAGCTGGATCTTCTTCGACTGGGCCGCACAGCCCTATTTCACGTTGATCACGACCTTTGTGTTCGCGCCCTATTTCGCCACCAGCATCGCGCCGAATCCGGCCGCGGGCCAATCGCTGTGGGGCTTTGCCATGGCGGCTGCGGGCCTCGCCATCGCGCTGCTGTCGCCGGTGCTCGGCGCCATCGCGGATGCGTCCGGCCGCAGGAAGCCCTGGATCGCGGGGTTCGGCACCCTGCTGGTGCTGGCCTCCTGCGCGCTGTGGATCGGCAAGCCCGGCGATCCCTCAGTGATCCCGCCGCTGCTCACGGCGGTCGCGCTCGCCAGCGTCGGTGCGGAATTCGCCACCGTGTTCAACAACGCGATGATGCCGACCCTGGTGCCGCCGGAGCGGATCGGCCGGCTCTCCGGCACCGGCTGGGCCACGGGCTACATCGGCGGCATCGTCAGCCTGATCATCGTGCTCGGCTTCCTCGCCGCCAATCCCGAGACCGGACGCACGCTGCTCGGCTTCACGCCGCTGTTCGGGCTTGATCCCGCCACGCATCAGGGCGACCGCGCCGCGGGTCCGCTGACCGGGCTGTGGTTCATCGTCTTCGTGACGCCGATGTTCCTGTTCACGCCCGACTATCCGGCGAAGCGCCCGGTGCGCGAGGCGCTGCGCGAAGGCCTGCTGGAGCTCAAGCAATCGATCAGAAGCCTGCCGCAGCAGAAATCGCTCGCGGCGTTCCTGCTCGCCAACATGATCTACACCGACGGCCTGGTGTCGCTGTTCGCGTTCGGCGGCATCTATGCGGCCGGCACCTTCGGCTGGCACACGATCCAGATCGGCACCTTCGGCATCATGCTCGCGATCGCCGGCACCTTCGGCGCATGGCTCGGCGGCAAGCTGGACGACCGTCTCGGGCCGAAGCGCGTCATCGCCGGCAGCCTGCTGGTCCTGCTGCTCGCCGTGGCGGCGATCCTGCTGGTCGACAAGGACAGCGTGCTGTTCGTCAAGGTGGCGCCGCCGCTGCCGGGCGCTCCGCTATTCTCGAGCGCGGCCGAGCGCGCCTATCTCGTGCTGGGCTGTCTCATCGGTGCCGCCGGTGGACCATTGCAGGCCGCCTCACGCACGCTGCTGATCCGCCTCGCGCCGAAGGATCGTATCGCGCAGTATTTTGGCTTGTTCGCACTGACCGGGAAGGTGACGTCCTTCATCGGCCCGCTGCTGATCGGCGTACTCACGGCGACCACGGCGAGCCAGAAGGCCGGCATGGCCGTGCTGGTGGTGTTCTTCGTCGCCGGGCTGGGGCTGTTGATGCGGGTGAGGGATTAACAATTCTATCGTCGTCCCGGCGAAGGCCGGGACCCATAACCCCGAAGCGTGGTTTGGCGAAGGCTGGTCGTTCCGCGGTACGAAGACCGCGCGCCATCGATACATCACGCGATATGGGTCCCGGCCTTCGCCGGGACGACCCGTGGAGAGTTGGCGCCTAGTGCCGGAAGTGCCGCGTGCCCGTGAACACCATGGCGATGCCGTGCTCGTCGGCGGCCTTGATCACCTCGTCGTCGCGCATGGAGCCGCCGGGCTGCACCACGGCGGTGGCGCCGGCTTCGATGCAGGCGAGCATGCCGTCGGCGAAGGGGAAGAAGGCGTCCGACGCCACGACCGAACCCTTGGTGAGCGGCTCGGCGAGCTTCAGCTCGTTCGCGGCATCCTGCGCCTTCCGTGCCGCGATGCGGGCTGAATCCACGCGGCTCATCTGGCCTGCGCCGATGCCGACGGTGGCAAGATCCTTGGCGTAGATGATGGTGTTGGACTTGACGTGCTTGGCGACCCGGAACGCGAATTTCAAGTCGCGCATTTCGGCGTCGGTCGGCGCACGCTTGGTCATGACCTTGAAGGTCATGTCGTCGACCACGGCGTTGTCGCGGCTCTGCACGAGCAGGCCGCCCGCCACCGTCTTGGCGGTGAGGCCGGGCGCGCGCGGATCGGGCAGGCTGCCGGCGAGCAGCAGACGCAGGTTCTTCTTCCCGCCGATGATGGCGATCGCCTCCTCGCTGGCGTCGGGCGCGATGATCACCTCGGTGAAGATCTTGGTGATCTCGCGCGCGGTATCAGCATCGAGCGCGCGGTTCATCGCGATGATGCCGCCGAACGCCGAGGTGGAATCGCAGGCCAGCGCCTTGCGGTAGGCGTCGACGAGGCTCGTGCCTTCCGCGACGCCGCAGGGGTTGGCATGCTTGACGATCACGCAGGCCGCGGTGCGCTTGGCGTCGAACTCGCCGATGCACTCATAGGCCGCATCGGTGTCGTTGATGTTGTTGTAGGAGAGCTCCTTGCCCTGGAGCTGGCGCGCGGTGGAGACGCCGGGGCGCTTGTCGGGCGTCGCATAGAAGGCTGCGGTCTGGTGCGGGTTCTCGCCGTAGCGCAGCGACTGGATCAGCTTGCCGCCGAAGGCGCGGAAGTCGGGCGCGTCGATCTCGAGCTGCCGGTTGAACCAGTTCGAGATCGCGGCGTCATAGGCCGCGGTGCGCGCATAGGCCTTTGCCGCAAGCCTGCGGCGCAGCTTCAGCGTGGTCGCACCCTTGTTGGCGGCGAGCTCGTCGAGCACGGCCTTGTAGTCGTCGGCCTCGACCACGACGGCGACGTCGTCATGGTTCTTGGCGGCGGCGCGGATCATCGCGGGACCGCCGATGTCGATGTTCTCGATGCAATCCTCGAAGCCCGCGCCTTTGTCGACGGTCGCCTCGAACGGATAGAGATTGACGACAAGCAGGTCGATCGGCGCGATGCCGTGCGCCTTCATTGCCTCCGCGTGCTCCTTGTTGTCGCGGATCGCGAGCAGGCCGCCATGCACCTTCGGATGCAGCGTCTTGACGCGCCCGTCCATCATCTCGGGGAAGCCGGTGAGGTCGGAGACGTCCTTCACCTTGAGGCCGGCCGCGGCGATCGCTTTCGCGGTGCCGCCGGTCGAGACCAGCTCGACGTCGTGCGCGGCAAGCGCTTTCGCGAACTCGATGAGGCCGGTCTTGTCGGAAACGGAGAGAAGGGCGCGGGTGACGCGGCGGGGATGGTCAGTCATGAGCAAGATCCTCTGTTCAGGGAGTGTCTATGCCCAGGCGCGCGGCGGATATGGCCCGCGCTTCCCGATGGTGCTCCATCCAAGGTCGCCAGTCGCGCGAACGAGCGCTCGATAGCAGCTTTTGGCGCTCGTCTCAACGGGTAGATAGGTCCGGATCGCGCCTGTTTAGAGCGGAAGTTCCGGCTCCCGGCGGGCGTTGCGGCGCGCATTGGTGACCGCCGGCGAGGCCGTGGAGCGGACAAAACTCCAGCGGATCGAGGGCGCCTGCCGCGCGTCCTGCCGGATCACGATCTGCGCGGTGCGGCGCGGGCCGTCATTGCCGGCGAGGAACACGCTGTCCTCGAGGTCCACCTTGTCGTCGAGGGCCTCGAAGGTCCAGACATCGCGGTTCGGCAGCACCAGCATGACGCCGCGGGCGTCCGACAGCCGGCTCGCCTTCACCGCCGGATGCAGATGGAAGCGCAGCGCGAAATCGGCATCCGCGCCCTTGAAGCGTCCGCCCTGCGGCGGCGACAGCGTATCCTCGCCGTCGATGCGCGCGCCGTCATTGGCGATCATCAGCACACGGCGGTGGATCGCGCCGAACTTGGAGAGATAGCCGTCATGCGACGTCGTCAGCAGCGTGCCGTTCTGCACGACCTCGCGATAGCTCTCGACCTCCACCGGCCCGCTGGTGACGGGCGCACCGTGCAGCAGCCGCTTCATCGCCGACATCTCGACGAACTGGCACGAGGACGTCTCGTGATAGGTCAGCGTCGAATGCGCAACGGTGCCGCGCGCGAACGGCCGCCAATTGTCGCGGCCCGTGGTCGGCATGCCGCAATTGGTGACGATGCGGCTGATGCCGGAGGACAGTTCGAACGACAGGCAGCCGGCATGGGCGTCGTGGCTGACGCCGGCTGGCGGCGGCGGGCCGGTGTCGATGATCAGCGTGGTCTGGCCGGCATCGAGGCGCTGGAAGCCGGTATGCGGCATGTTCGCCATCGGCGCGCCGTGAGTGTCGTCGTAGGCGAGCAGCGTGGCGAGCAGGTCGGAGGGCGTCGCGCTCATGCCGTTGAACAGCGCGAAATTGCCGTCGCCATGGCGGAAGAAGCGCAGCATCGGCATCATGCGGTCGATGGCATTGAGCAGCGCAGGCGGCGGCGCGATGTTGCGCGCGGCAAAGGTCTGCCGCAGCGGCAGCAAGTCGATCAGCAATTCGATCAGCGCGCCCGGATTGCGCGAGATGTGGCCGCCGTCGGGCAGGATCTGCCGCTGCAATTCGTCCGACAGTTTCTTCGACGCGCTGCGGATGTGGCGCGCCTGGTTGGCGAGGCACAGCGCGGAATAGCACAGCGCGATCAGCACCTGCAGCTTCGGCACGCCGTCCGGAATGTCGACCATGGTGTAGCGCAGAAAGCGTATCTCGCGGGCGAGCGCGCGCAAGTAACGGCGGTAGAACTTGTTGTCGGTGTCGTTGAGCACCAGCGGCGCCTGCGACAGCAGCGAGATCACGCGTCGCGCCAGCACGTCGGCGCGGCGCGCGACGGGGCGGCGCTTGTTGGCGGGGTTGGCAATCCAGTCCTCGACCAGCGCGCGGGCATTGGCCCGCGTCAGCGCGGTGTCGGCGGCGCGCAGATGGCGCAGCCAGCCGAAGCCGAGCAGCGCGACCTCCCAATCCTCCGACGGCGGCTCGAGATCGAAGATCGAGCGGCCGTGGCAATTGACGATCTTGCCGGCGAAGACGAAGCGGCCGGCATAGATCTCGGCGGCGCGCGTCGCATCCGCGGTGCGTAAGTCATGCGGCGCGATGATCAGCCGGTCGGTGCGTCCGGGCCAGACCCGCGAGAGCGCAACCGAGCCGCCGCTCGCGCGCGCGAGCACGTTCCGCGCGAAGCGGTTCATGACCAGCGTCGAGATACGTCTGCGTTGAGCGACCGACACGCCTTGCCTTGAAGGGGAGGATTCCGACGAATCCTTATTAATCCCAAAATCGGTCGCCTGACACCACCTTGAACGGGACGAATCAGTGTCGGAGTTGCAAAAACCGGTGCAAAATCAGGATTTAACGAGCCGGCTTGCGTAGAATCCGTCGAGCCCGCCGAGCTTGGGATCGGCGTTCGGCAGATGGCTGGGCAGGGTGCGCAGGTCGCCGTCGGCGGTGATTATTTCGGCGAGCCCGGCGACCTCTGACGCTTCGATCGGGACGCGGCGAAGCGCGGGCTCGGAGGCCAGCAGCGCGGCCACGGCCTGCTCGCCCTCCTCGGGTTCCAGCGAACAGGTGCAGTAGACCAGCGTGCCGCCCGGCTTGAGCAGCGAGACGGATTTCTTCAACAGCCGTTGCTGTAGCGCGGTCAGCGCGGCGATGTCGGATTCCTGGCGGAGCCAGGCGACATCAGGGTGACGGCGGATCGTGCCGGTCGAGGTGCAGGGCGCATCGATCAGGATACCGTCGAAGCCCTCAGGCGGGCCGGCCCACTCCACGGCGTCAGCAACGACGGTCTCGGCCTGGAGCGACAGCCGCGTCAGGTTCTCGCGCAGCCGCGCCACCCGGGCGGGGGAGCGGTCGATCGCGGTGACCTGCGCGCCGGCCTGCGCCAGCTGGGCGGTCTTGCCGCCGGGCGCGGCGCAGAGATCGGCGATGGACTTGCCCTTGATGTCGCCGAACAGCCGGGCCGGCAGTGCGGCGGCGGCGTCCTGCACCCACCATTGTCCTTCGGCGAAGCCGGGCAGCATGGTCACCGAGCCGTGCAGCAGCATCCGCACCGTCCCGGTCGGCAGCGTCTCGCCGTGCAGGCGGCTCGCCCATTGCGCCGGGTCTGACTTCACCGTGAGATCGAGCGACGGCTCATGGCCGAGGGCCAGCGCCATGTCGCGCGCGGTCGCCTCGCCGTAATGCGTGCTCCAGCGCGCCAGCATCCATGGCGGCAGGTCCAGCGATTGATTGGCGACTTCCTCAACCAGCGCCTTGCCCTCGCGCGCGCAGCGGCGCAGCACGGCATTGACGAGGCCGGCATAGCGCGCGGCGCGCCGGTCGGATTGCACGAGGCGGACGGAGAGGTCGACCGCGGCGTGATCGGGCACGTCCATCCAGAGAATTTGGGCGGCGCCGATCAAGAGCGCGCTCTGCGCGCGCGGCGCCTCGGAGGGAATGCCCTTGTCGAGCAGGCGGGACATCACATGGCCGAGCGTGCCGAGCCGGCGCAGCACGGTGGCGACCAGGCGGCGCATCAGCGCGCGGTCGCGGTCGGCCAGGGTCTTCAGTCCGGGATGGGCGCCGCCGCCGTCAAGCTGATCGTCGAGCGTGCGGTGCTTGTGCAGCACGCCATCGACGATATCGGCGGCAATCCGCCGCGCCGCAAGACCAGGCACTTCGGACGGAGGGGCAAAACGTTGAGAGGGCATGCGGAAACAAGGTTCTGAGCGAGCGGCAGTTCCGCCGATATGGGCGCATGCCTAGAGGAGTCGATGTGTGGCACGCGAATATGCCAAATGTAAGAATGGCCTCTCGCGTTTACAGCCCACTATCGCCATCTCAGCAATGCGATATTTGACCTCGCACGCACCGTGATCCTGCGCTAGGAACCGCTTGATGAGTAACCAGCCCTCCGTTCCCGATCGCAAGCAGCTCACGCCGGCCGCCCAGCGTGCGCTGGCCGAGGCCGAGGCGCGCCGGCAGGCTGCTGCTGCGCATGCGGAAGCCGCGCCCAAGGAATTGCAGGGACCAAAGGGGCCCGAGCCCACCCGCTACGGCGATTGGGAACGTAAAGGTATCGCCTCGGACTTCTGAGGTGCCGGTCCACTCGCTCTTGCCGGTTCTGCCGACTCAGCCCTAGCGTGCGCGGATGCCGCGCTTCGATCCCAGCCATCCCTACCAGTCCTCCTACCGCGGCTCGCCGTTTGGCCGCCGCTTCTCCGGATTGCTGCCGTGGATGTTCGTGGTCGGCATCGCGGTCGCGATCGTGCTCACGTTCCGGCACGGGACAAACTGGCCCATTCCGCATGCAGACGACGGACAATCGCGCGATGCCGAGATTGTGCTTCAGCGCGCCGGTCATCCCGATAGCCGCGAGGCGGTGGACGTCATCCGCACCATCGACGGCGACACCTTTCTCGCGCGCGTTCGTCCGCGCGACGGCCGCGACCTCGTCGTCCGCGTTCGCCTGCGCGGCATCGATGCGCCCGAAATGAAAGCGTCCTGTCAGGACGAGCTCGACAAGGCCGAGGCCGCCAGCGATGCGCTGCGCAATCTGCTTGGCCAGGGAGGCGTGACGATCTTCAATCTCGGCCAGGACAAATACGGGCGCGTGCTCGCCGACGTCGCGACCAAGCGCACCCCCAACGTCTCGGCCGCGCTGCTCGCGGGCGGTTACGTGCGCAGCTACAATGGCGGCCATCGCGACGGCTGGTGCGCGCGCGGCTGGCGCGTCTGGCAATAAAAAAGCCGCGTCGATCGGCGCGGCTCTTTCAACTCTTTGGGATTTGCGGCGATCAGCGCGTCACGACCACCGTCGTGCCGACGGAGACGCGGCCATAGAGATCGGTGATGTCGTCGTTGAGCATGCGGATGCAGCCATAGGAGACGAAGCCACCGACCGAGCCCGGGACGTTGGTGCCGTGGATGGCGTATTCGCCGCCGGAGAGCGTCATCGCCGCGACGCCCATCGGGTTGCGCGGCGAGCCGCCGGGAATGACGTCGGGAAGCTGCGGCTTGTCGCGCTTCACCTCGGCGGGCGGCGACCAGGCCGGGTTGCGGTACTTGCCGTCGATGCGGGTGGTGCCGGCCCATTGCTTGCCGGACTTGCCGACGCCGACCGGATAGCGCACGGCATGGCCGCTATCGAGGATCAGATAGAGTTTGCGCTCGCTGGTTTTGACCACGATGGTGCCCGGCGAATAGTCGGCGAGGCGGGTTCCCACCATCTCCGGCCGCGCCTCGGCGGCGGTCGACATCAAGGCCCCTGCCCCGATGGTGGCGGCCAGCGCCACAGCAATCCTCATCGACATCAATGCTTCCCTTCCGTTGCCCCGAACGGGTCGTCCAAATCTACGCAAACCCGGAAATTGCCCGTTGGCCCACACAGTATTAACCGCGCCCGTTAACCGGATGGTTTCCACGCGCGGCCGCCAGGGGCCAGCCAGCAGGGGGAACAAAGGAAATGTTCGAAATAAAGTAAATGACTTGAAAACAACACTCGGCGGGAAAGATACCGGCGCGCCGTCACGCGCGCTGACAAGCGCGTGAGGATGTGAACCGCGGTTGTTTCTAGGGAGAGTGCCGAAGCGAAAAACAGTCTCGTGTCCCGGACGCGGCGCGGCGTGCAATGACGCGACGCAGAGCCGAGACCCAGCTCCTTCTTTGCGCGGATCGGTGGGCCCCGGCTCAGCAGCGCACCGCCAAGCGGCGCTGCGCTGCGTCCGGGGCACGAGAGTTTTCCTACGCCGACTTCTTGTTCTGCCGGTTCTTGACGAGGTCGTCGACCACGGCGGGATCGGCAAGCGTCGAGGTGTCGCCAAGGCTGCCCGGTTCGTCCTCGGCGATCTTGCGCAGGATGCGGCGCATGATCTTGCCGGAGCGGGTCTTGGGCAGGCCCGGCGCGAACTGGATCTGGTCGGGCGAGGCGATCGGGCCGATCTCCTTGCGCACCCAGGTCACGAGCTCCTTGCGCAGCTCGTCGGTCGGCTGCACGCCGGCCATCAGGGTGACATAGGCGTAGATGCCCTGGCCCTTGATGTCGTGCGGGAAGCCGACGACGGCGGCCTCCGAGACCTTCTCATGCGCGACCAGCGCGCTCTCGACTTCCGCGGTGCCCATGCGGTGGCCGGAGACGTTGATGACGTCGTCGACGCGGCCGGTGATCCAGTAATAACCGTCGGCGTCGCGCCGGCAGCCGTCGCCGGTGAAGTACTTGCCCTTGTAGGTCGAGAAGTAGGTCTGCTCGAAGCGGGCGTGGTCGCCATAGACCGTGCGCATCTGGCCCGGCCACGAGCGCGTCAGGCAGAGGTTGCCCGTGGTCTCGCCTTCCAGCACCTTGCCGTCGGCGTCGACGATCTCCGGCGCGACGCCGAAGAACGGCTGCGTCGCCGAGCCCGGCTTCAGCTTGGTCGCGCCCGGCAGCGGCGTGATCAGGATGCCGCCGGTCTCGGTCTGCCACCAGGTGTCGACGATCGGGCAGCGGTCGTCGCCGACGACGCGGTGATACCATTCCCAGGCTTCGGGATTGATGGGTTCGCCGACCGAGCCGAGCAGGCGCAGCGAGGCGCGCGAGGTCTTCTTCACGGGATCGTCGCCCGACTGCATCAGCGCGCGGATCGCGGTCGGCGCGGTGTAGAAGATGTTGACCTTGTGCTTGTCGATGACGTTCCAGAACCTGGAATTATCCGGGTAATTCGGCACACCTTCGAACATCAGCGTGGTCGCGCCGTTGGCGAGCGGCCCGTAGAGGATGTAGCTGTGGCCGGTGACCCAGCCGACGTCGGCGGTGCACCAGTAGATGTCGCCGTCGTGATAGTCGAAGACGTATTGATGCGTCATCGAGGCGAACACGAGATAGCCGCCCGAGGTGTGCAGCACGCCCTTGGGCTGGCCGGTCGAGCCCGAGGTGTAGAGGATGAACAGCGGATCCTCGGCATGCATGTGCTCGACCGGGCATTCGGTCGTCACCATCTTGGCGGCGTCGTGATACCAGAGATCGCGCGACGGATTCATCTCGACCTGACCGCCGGTGCGCTTGACCACGACGACCCAGTCGACGCCGTCGGCCTTGGCGAGCGCGGCGTCGACATTGGCCTTCAGCGGAACCTTCTTGCCGCCGCGCAGGCCTTCATCCGCGGTGATGATCACCTTGGACTGGCAGTCGTTGATGCGCTGGGCAAGGCTGTCGGGCGAGAAGCCGGCGAACACCACGGAGTGGATCGCGCCGATCCGCGCGCAGGCCAGCATCGCATAGGCGGCCTCGGGGATCATCGGAAGGTAGATCGTGACTCGGTCACCCTTCTTGACGTTACGGGTGCGCAGGATGTTGGCCATCCGGCAGACCTCGTCGTGCAGCTCCTGGTAGGTGATGTGCCTGGACTGCGAGGGATCGTCGCCTTCCCAGATGATCGCGGTCTGGTTGGCGCGCTTGGCGAGGTGCCGGTCGATGCAGTTGTAGGCGACGTTGAGGATACCGTCCTCGAACCATTTGATCGAGATGTTGCCGGGCGCGAAGGAAACATTCTCGATCTTGGTCGGCGCGTGCATCCAGTCGACGCGCTTGGCCTGTTCGGCCCAGAACGCGTTCGGGTCCGAGATCGAGCGAGCGTACATGTCCTTGTATTTGGCCTGATCGACCCAGGCGCGCTTGGCCCATTCCGCGGGGACGTCGTAGATCTTCTCGGACATGCTTCCCTCCAGATACGGCAAGCCGAGCACAGGTAACTGGCGCGCCGATTTCATCGTTGAACCGATTATGCGTCGGGCTAACCGGGCCCGACAAGGAGCACAAGCTGAACCTTCGGCGGGCTGCCGGCCATGCGGAAGATCAAGCCGTGGCGGCCGGCTGTCGCAAATCTGAAACAGGCCGGGAGGCGGCTTTCGGCTCTTTACCCAGTTCGCGGGAATAGGCCCGTGCAGGGCGCCCATGCGTCGCAGGAGGTATTTAGAAACCGCTTCTCACTGATTCGGGACTCGCAATGCGGTTCGGAACACCCTAAGTGGCTAACCCGGGTCCAACGAGACCCGCAGGGAACAAACAACAGAACAGCGGCATTGAACGGTAACAGACAGGGCCAAGGCGTAACACTATGATGGATCAGCAGAATCTCGGGACGATGCGGCCCGCTTCGGCCGATCCTGCTGCCATTGCGCTGGCTAAAGCCCTCGGACAATGGCCGAAACCGGCCGGTTCCACCCGTTCCAGCCCGAAAAAGGTGTTCGACTCGGCCTCCCCAGCGGCGGTCGAGGCACTCGCCAAGGAGCTGGGCCTGCGGCTCGGCGACCAGAACGAGCTGACAATCCGCCGTATCCGGCGCGGCAAGGGCTATTCCTTCGTCCGCCCCAACGGCGCCCATATCCGCGACGCCCGCACCATCCGCCGCCTGCACGCCATGGCGGTGCCGCCGGCCTATCGCGAGGTGCGCTACTCCGCCGATCCGAGCTCGCATCTCCAGGCGGTGGGGCGCGATGCCGCGGGCCGGCTGCAATATCGCTATCACGCCGACTGGGAGAAGGTCCGCGAGCACCGCAAGGCGCATCGCCTGGAAAAGCTCGTCGGTGCGCTGCCGAAAATCCGGCGCAAGGTCTCGGCGTTCCTGTCGGGTGACGAGCCGACCCGCGAGTTCGCGCTTTCGGCCGTGATCGAGCTGATCGCGCGCACCGCGATCCGTCCCGGCAATGAATCCTACGCCCGTCTCAACGGCACCCGCGGCGCCACCACGCTGCTGAAGGCCAATGTCACGCTGGAAGAGGACAGCTTCGTGCTGACCTTCAAGGCCAAGGGCGGCAAGGCGGTGCGCAAGGAGTGCGACGCGGCCAAGCTGGTGCGCGCCATCGGCATTCTGCAGGGCGTTCCCGGTAAGCGCATGTTCCAGTATCGCGATGCCTACGGCATCGTGCGTGCGGTCAGCACCACGCAGGTGAATGCGTTCCTGCGCGAGATCGCCGGTATCAAGATCTCGCTGAAGGATTTCCGTACGCTGATGGCGTCCGCCGTCGTGGTGGAATCGCTGTCGCGGATCACGCCGGCGACCAGCCAGCGCGGTCGCAAGAAGCAGGTGCTGGAGGCGATCCGCGCCGCCGCCGACAAGCTCTCGAACACGCCGGCGATCTGCCGCAAGAGCTACGTACACGACACCATCGTCACGGCCTTCGAGGACGGCATCCTCGAGCGTTTTGCGGCGACGATGAAGGGCCAGCGTTCCCAGGCGCGGCGTGAGCAGTTGCTGGCGCAGGTGGTGGCGACCGCGGCGGTCTAGCGGCGCGCTGCCGTAGCAGCTCCGATCTCGTAGGGTGGGCAAAGGCGCGAAGCGCCGTGCCCGCGGTCAATCTCCAGGGCTTCATTGTGAGTGGTGGGCACGCTTCGCTTTGCCCACCCTACGAGAGCTACGACTTGGTCGTGACACCCCTGTCCGGGCCGGGATCCTTGCCGCTGGCCGCGATCGTGAGCCGCTCCAGGTAATGCGCCCACCCCGTCGCATGCGCGGCCGCCTGCGCTTCGCTCGGCAGCCCGCTATGGGTCATGCGCAGCAGCGTGCCACCGTCGCGTTCGATCAGGTCGATCTCGATCAGGCTCGAGCCGGGCGGCACTTCCTGGCCGCCCTCCCAGCCGAACGTGTAGGCGAGGCGATGCACCGGCACGACTTCGCGGAACGCGCCGCGGGCGACGCCGTCGCGCGGACCGATCCCTTTCAGCAGATAGAGACCGCCGGGATGCGGCTCGGTGGTCGCGTCGGATCCCATCCAGCTCAGGATCTTTTCGGGGTCGGTGAGATAGGCGAAGACGGTGGCACGCGGGGCCGCGATCTGGGTCTCGCGTCGTATGACGAACGGTTCGGTCATCGGCGATCATCCCTGGTCCTGCCTTGAGCAGACCATGGCACATGGCGGCGGCGCGGCGCTCCGTCAAGGATTGCCCGTGACAAACACCGCCCTGCTTGGCCATCATCGGGCCATGCAGCTTGCTCCGACCCTCGCCTGGCTCGTCGATGCCGCCCAAGATTGTTCCGGGGCCGACCGCTTGCTCGCGGAACTCGGCGCGCATCTGGTCGGCGATGGCGTGCCGCTGGCGGCGGGCGCTCTGACGCTGGACGTGCCGCATCCGCTGATCGCGAAGCGAACCTGGCTGTGGCGCGCCGAAAGCGGCGAGGTGATCGAAGCGCTCGGCTTCGCGCCGGGCGGCCTTGCGCCTGATCCGCCCAACGACGCCGGCCGCCGCTGGCTGCGCGACATCGCGGGCGGCGAAGTGCACGAAGATGCCGTCGGACGATCCGATGGGCCGCTGCTCGGCTGGATCGGACCGCGTCCGTTCACGGCGGATGAGATCGAACGATTACGCCAGGCCGCGCGCTTCGCCGCGACGCCGCTTGCCGTGCTTGCCGGGCGCGCCACGTTGCGGGCGACGCTCGATGCTTACCTTGGCAAGCGCAGCGCGGAGCGGGTGCTGGCGGCGCCGCTGCGGCGCGATCTCGGCGAGACCATTCAGGCCGCGCTGCTCTATGCGGATCTGCGCAATTTCACGATCCTCTCTGAGGCCACGCCGCCGGCCCAGGTCATCGCGGCGCTCGATGCCTGGTTCGACCGCATCGCCGGCGCGGTTCACGCCTTCGGCGGCGAGGTGTTGAAATTCATCGGCGATGGCGTGCTCGCGATCTTTCCGGTGCTCGAGGCCTCACCGCGCCGCGCCTGTGACGCCGCGCTGCGTGCCGCCGGCGCAGCCGAAGCGGGGATGGCCTATCTCAACGCCGAGCGCCGCGCGCAAGGCTTACCACCACTCGCGTTCGGCGCGGCGCTTCACCTCGGCGAGATGCTCTGGGGTAATATCGGCGCCGCCAACCGGCTCGACTTCACCGCGATCGGTCCCGCGGTCAATCTCGCCAGCCGGCTTGAAGGATTGTGCAAGCAGCTCGGCCGGACCGTGCTGGTGTCGGGCGCACTCGCAGCCGAGACGGATATGCCGCTGATCGCGCTTGGATCGCATTCGCTGCGCGGCATTGCAATGCCATGCGAGGTGTTTGCGTTGGCGAAGGCGGAAGCGCCGACATCGTAGCCCGCATGAGCGGACGATATGCGGGACCGGACCATCCCGGATGTCGCTGCGCTCATCCGGGCTACGACAGCGGTGATTTACATCCCGCCCATCTTGCAGACGAGCTTCCACTCCTCGGCCGTCACCGGCTGCACCGACAGGCGCGAATATTTCACCAGGGCCATGTCTTTCAGCTTCGTCTCGGCCTTGACCGCGGCCATCGTCACCGGCGTCTTCAAGGGCTTGTCGGCCTTGATGTCGACGCAGACGAACTTTTCCGTTTTGTCGGTCGGATCAAGGTAGGCTTCCTTGATGATCTCGACGATGCCGACGATCTCCTTGCCCTCGTTGGAATGATAGAAGAACGCCTTATCGCCCTTCTTCATGTTCACGAGGTTCTGGCGGGCGGTGTAATTGCGCACGCCGGTCCAGGCTTCGCCCTTGGCGCCCTTCGCGACCTGCTGGTCCCACGACCACACCGACGGTTCGGATTTCACCAGCCAGTAGTTCATCGCAATCTGTCCCGTTCATGGATACGCCGCCGCGATGTTTAGGGCACGCGGATGCCCGCGACAAGCGCGGGCATCCGATATCCATCGCAGCGCTCACTCCTTCAAATGGCGATCGAAGAATTTTGCGATATCGGTGAAGGCTTCCTTCGTCTCCGGCGCGCTGATGTTGAACTGGTACTGCGCGTGAGACTGGCCCTCATAGACATTGAGGTCCGCGGTGACGCCGGCGCGCCGCAATTTGCGATGGGGGCGAACCGTGTTGCTGAGGAACAGGTCGCGCGTGCCTGAGGTCAGGATCGTCGGCGGGAAGCCCTTGAAGTCGCCATAGATCGGCGAGATGTAGGGGTTCTTCAGGTCGGTGCCGTTGGCATAGAGCTTCGCGGCGCGGCCGAGCCAGCCGTCCCAGGTCACCAGCACGTTGTCGACCCACTCATTGCTGGCATAGGTGTCGCCGACCTTGTCGATATCGGACCACGGTGTGCCCGGCGCGATCGCGGCCGGCTTCGGCAGCTTCTCGTCCTTGGCCCGCAGCACCATCGCCAGCGTCATCGCCCCGCCTGTCGACGTGCCGAAGATCGCCATCCGTCGTGCGTCGTGCGTTCTGGTGACCTCCTTCCAGACCGCCATCGCGTCGTCCATCGCCGCGGGATAGGGGAAGTCCGGCGGCATGCGGTAGTCGACCGAGATCACCTTGAAGCCGCCGAAGCCGGCCATCATGATCGCTTCCGGCAGCGCGGCTTCGCCCGGCCCGAACACGTAGCCGCCGCCATGGACGTGGACCAGGAGGCGCCGACGGTTCTCCGGCAGAATCCTGTTCGGCGTCACGATGAAGCAATGCACGCCGGCAATCCTGGTCTCCTCGACCTTGACGCCGAGCTTCTCCTTCATGGTCGGAACGTTCGCGATCGACAGCTTTGCGCGGCGCTCGATCAGTTCTTTCCATTCGCTCGCGGATTTTGGATCCGCATTGAAATGCGGCGGAAACGGCGCGCCGATCATGGCCTGCATGTCGGAGCTGACGTCGTTGGAGGGATTGACGATCGACTTGACGGGTGCGACCCGCTTGCCGTTTTCGGCGTTGGCGGCCGCCTCGTTCTTGGCGAGCTCGTCATAGGAAACCGCGGCCTGAGAGTACGCGGCGGTCGGCAGTGCAATGGCAGTGAGTGCGGCGATGGCGATCGAAACGATCGCATGATGCGGTTTGCGCATGCGTTCTTCCCCTGGATCCGTTTCGTTGTTGTTGGACCGGGATCCTGCGGTGTGGCGCTAGGCTAGACCAGCGTGCAGAGGCCGTGAAGCGCTACCTGCGAGGCGAGGGTGCGCCTCACTCCTCGGCCTTGAACGGCCGCGTCAGCAGCCCCTCGATCGCCGCGTCGATCGTCAATCTGTTGTCGAGGATGGCGGCGACGGCCTGTGAGACGGGCATGTCGACATTTGCGGCGGCCGCGAGCTCGACCAGCACCGGCGCGGTGAAGGCGCCTTCCGCGAGCTTGCCGGCCGGCGCCGCCTCGCCGCGCCCGAGCGCAATGCCAAGCGCGAAATTGCGCGATTGTGCGGTCGAGCAGCTCAGCAGGAGGTCGCCGAGGCCGGAGAGACCCGAAAGCGTTTCCGCCCGCGCACCGCAGGCACGGCCGAGCCGCGCCAGCTCGCTGAAGCCGCGCGTGGTCAGCGCGGCATGGGCGGATGCCCCGAGCTTGCGGCCGACCACGATGCCGGCCGCGATCGCCAGCACGTTCTTGGCCGCGCCGCCGATCTCGACGCCGCGGATGTCGGTGGAGTGATAGGGGCGGAATGTCGGTGAGCCCAGCGCCAGCACCAGGCTGCTTGCCAGCGCGTCATCCCGCGCTGCCAGCGTCACCGCCGTCGGCAGGCCGCGTGCGACGTCGTCGGCGAAGCTCGGGCCCGACAGGATCGCCGGCTGCGCATGCGGCGCGGCTTCCGCGATCACGTCGGTCATGAATTTATGGGTGCCGTGCTCGATGCCCTTGGCGCAGGCGACGACCGGGACAGGCTTTGCGAGATGCGAGGCCAGCATGTTGACCGTGCCGCGCAGGTGCTGCGCAGGCGTTGCGATCAGCAGCATCTCCGCGCGCGATGCTTCCGCGAGATCGCTCGTCACCACGATCTCCGGAGCGATCCGTATGCCGGGCAGGCGGGGATTGTCGCGGGTCGATGCGATCCGTGCGGCGTGCTCGGCATTGCGGGCCCAGAGCGTGACGCTCCGCCCTGCCCGCGCCGCCACCAGCGCGAGCGCCGTGCCCCAGGCGCCTGCTCCGATCACCGCAACGGATTGGAACGCGGTCATCTAATATCCTGCCCGCGTCTTGCCGTAGCCCGCGGGTGCCGTGGCATTGGCGTCGAGCAGCCAGCGCGCGCGCGGCTGCGCTTCCATCGTATCGGTCAAGCCGAGCGCGAGACGCTCGGCGCCGGCCCACGCGATCATCGCGCCGTTGTCGGTGCAGAGTGCTGGCGGCGGCATGATCAACTGCGTGCCGGCCTGCCGCGCGACGTCATGCAGCGCGCCGCGGATCGCCTGATTGGCGGCGACGCCGCCCGCGGCCACGAGCGCGCGGGCTGCGCCAAACCGTTCGCGGAAAAGCCTGAGGCCGACGCCGAGCCGGTCGGCTGTCGAATCCAGCACCGCGGCCTGGAAGCTCGCGCAGAGATCGCTGATGTCCTGCGGCGTGATCTCGGGCAGTCGGCTCGCTTCGGTGCGCACCGCCGTCTTCAATCCCGACAGCGAGAAATTGGCGTCGGGGCGTCCCTGCATCGGCCGCGGGAACGCAAAGCGCGTGGCATCGCCGCTCGCGGCGGCGCGCTCGACCTGCGGGCCGCCGGGATAAGGCAGGCCTAGCATCTTCGCGACCTTGTCGAAGGCTTCGCCGATGGCATCGTCGACGGTGGTGCCGAGCCGCATATATTGGCCGACGCCGGTGACCGCGACGATCTGGGTGTGGCCGCCCGAGGCGAGGAAGAGGCAGTAGGGGAAATCGATCCCGTCGGTGAGGCGCGGCGTCAGCGCATGCGCCTCCAGATGGTTCACAGCGACCAGCGGGGTGTCATGCACCATCGCGATCGCCTTCGCGGTGGTGAGCCCGACGATCACGCCGCCGATCAGCCCCGGCCCCGCGGCCGCCGCGACGCCGTCGAGCTGGGCATAGTCGATGCCGGCGTCGTGCATGGCGCGGTCGATGATCCCGTCGAGCACGTCGACATGGGCGCGGGCGGCGATCTCCGGCACCACGCCGCCGAAGCGGGCATGCTCCTCGACCTGCGACCGCACGATGTTGGACAGGATCTTGCCGCGGCCGCCAGGCGCGCGTTCGATCACCGCCGCGGCGGTCTCGTCGCAGGTGGTTTCGATGCCCAATACCAGCATTGGCGAATCGTTATCCAATTTGCGCCCTTGCACTGATCCGCAAAGCGGAGTTCTGGTAAATCCGGTAGCATTCCGGGGTCGGCTTGCGCAATCGTCACGAAGCAAGCCTCCCGCGAATGCGTCACCGTCACGCGGTTCGGGAACACGAGCGATGTCCATTCTTGTCACACGGCCGCATCCCGACAACGAGGCGACGGCGGGAAATCTGCGCGCGCGGGGACATGTGGTGCTACTCGCGCCGGTACTCAAGTTCGAGCCGGTCGCTTTTCACGACGACAGTGAAGCGGGCTATGGCGCCGTCATCGTTACGTCGGCCAATGCGATCCGCGCCATCGCGCCGCAATTGCGGGAGCTCGGCCTTCTGGAGCTGCCGCTGTTCGCGGTCGGCGAGCACACCGCTTCTGCCGCGCGCGACGCCGGCTTTGGCGAGGTCATCGTTGCCGGCGGCGATGCGGCTTCCTTGCGCGAGAAAATCATTCGAAGCGCGCGCGACAAGGTGCTGAAGAAGAAAAGCACGCTGCTCTATCTTGCCGGCGCGGATCTGTCGCGCGATCTCGGCGGTGAGCTCGGTGCGGAAGGATTCGACGTGGTCACGCAGACCACCTATCGCATGGCGCCGGTCAAGCATCTGCCGCGCGAGGTCTGCGAGGGCTTTGCGGCCCACGGGGTCGAGGCGGTGCTGCACTACTCCCGCCGCAGTGCACGGGCGTTTCTGGATGCCGCGCGGGTTGAAGGCGTCGAAATCTCGGCGCTGGCGATCCCGCAATGCTGCCTGTCCGAGACGGTCGCGGGCGTGCTGCGCGATGCCGGTGCCTCGCAGGTTCTGGTGGCCGCGACGCCGGACGAAAATGCCTTATTTGACACCTTGGAGCGTGCTTTGCGGACCCGTTTGGCGTAAGAGGTCGGGCCGAATCCGGCGCGATTTAGGTCCACCCGGGATCTGTGTAAGGTATGGAAGTGTGAGGAACCGTCACGATGGCCGACGACAAGCCTGAAGACGCAGGATTGGCTCCCGACACCGGTCGTGCCAAGCGCACCCCGCCCACCATCGATCTGGAGGCAACCGAAGTCTCGACCCAGCCGCAGGACGTTGCGGGTGAGCCCGAGGCTCAGCCGGCGGCCAAGCAGGCCGCGCATGACGAGGTCAAGGCCGAGGAGCCCACGTCGGAGGCGGAGTCAGAGGCCAAGCCGGAGCCTCAACCCGAGCCAACGCCCGAGTCGGCCGAAGAGCAGCCGTCGATTGCGCCCGCCGCCGCCTCGCGGCCGGTTTCCCCCTGGATCATCGCACCGTTCTCCGGTGCCGCGGCCGCAGCGGTCGTGATCGGCGTCGGCTGGATGCTGGGCTGGCCCGCCGTGCAGGCGCCGCCGGCCGCGCCGCAAGTGACCAGCGCGACGGTCGATGCGCTGAGCGGTCGCATCGCTGCGGTCGAGGCCAAGGCCGGTAAGCCCGTCGCCGATCCCGCCATGGTGACGCGGATCGACGCGCTGGAAAAATCGGCGAGCGCCCTGCGCAGCGACATCGCCAATCTGCGCGCGCAGTCCGACAAGACCGCGGGTGCGCTGAATGACGCAAAGTCCGCGGCGCCCGCCACGTCGCCTGATCTTGCCGCACTCGCCGACCGCGTCGCGCAGCTCGAGCGCGCCAGCAAGACCGAACGCGCCGAGCTCGCGCAGCAGGGCGAGAAGATCGCCGAGACAAAGAAGTTGGACGACAAGCCGCTGCGCTTCGTGGTCGCAGCCACCTTGCTCGACGTCGCCGTGCGCCATGGCGATCCCTATCAGTCTCAGCTGTCCGCGGCGCGGTCGCTCGCCGCCAAGCCCGAGATGCTGAAGCCGCTCGATGTGTTCGCATCGTCGGGCATCCCGACGCCGGTCGCGCTGAGCCGCGAGCTGCTCACCATCGTGCCGAAATTGTCGCCGCCTCCGGAGGCTTCGGCCGCGAATGCCGGCCTCGTGGAGCGTCTGCAGGCGGGCGCATCGAAGCTCGTCCGCATCGAACGCACCGACGGGGTCGGCAACGATCGCGGCGCCATCGTCGCGCGGGTGACGTCCGCAGCGTTGCGCAACGATTTCGTCGAGGCGCGGCGCGAGCTGAAGACGCTGCCCGAGGCCGATCGCGTGCCGGCGCAGGGCTGGCTCGAGAAGGCCGACGCCCGCGACGCCGCGCTCGCCGCGTCCCGCAAATTCGCCGACGATGCCATGGCGGATCTCGCCAAGTCTACGCAGTAAGATTCGCGCAACAATCCGCGCGTAATTAGGGATCGCCATGCTTCGCATCGTCCTTTTCCTTGTCTTGATTGCGCTCGCAGGCGCGGGCTCGGCCTGGGTTGCCGACCAGCCCGGCGAGGTCGTGCTGACCTGGGGCGGCTGGCGGGCTTCGCCGACCATTCCGGTGTTCGTGCTTCTTCTCGGCGTGTTTGCCGTGGCGATCGTCTTGCTCTGGAGCATCCTGACTACGATCTGGCGCACGCCCGGCCGCATGCGCCAGCGTCGTCACGAGAAGCGCCACGCGCGCGGCCGCCAGGCCATCACCCACGGCCTGCTCGCGATCGGTCACGGCGACACCGCGCTCGCCCGCCGCCACGCCGAAGCGGCGCGGCGGCACGCGCCGAACGATCCGCTTGCGCTGCTGCTGCATGCGCAATCGGCCCAGCTCGAAGGCAATCGCGACGAGGCCCAGCGCGTCTTCCGCGCCATGGCCGAGCGCGAGGACACGCGCCTGCTCGGCCTGCGCGGCCTGTTCATCGAGGCGCAGCGTGCCGACGATGCCGTCGGCGCCGTGATGATCGCGGAGGAAGCGATCAAGCTGTCGCCGTCCTCGACCTGGGCCTCGCATGCGGTGCTCGGCTTCCGCTGCGCGCGCGGTGACTGGAGCGGCGCGCTCGCGATCCTCGAGTCGAACCTGTCCACCGGCCTGATCGACAAGCCGACCTATCGCCGCCAGCGCGGCGTGCTGCTCACGGCGCGCGCGCTGGAATTGGAGAGCATGGACCGCGACGTCGCGCGCGAGAGCGTGATGGAGGCGATCAAGCTGGCGCCGACCCTGGTGCCGGCCGCCGTGCTCGCCGCGAAATTCGAGAGCGAGGCGCATCAGGTGCGCCGTGCCATGAAGCTGGTCGAGGCCGCCTGGCTCGCCAATCCGCATCCCGATCTCGCGGACGCCTATGCGCATGTGAAGCTCGGCGATTCCGCGCGGCAGCGCCTGCAGCGGGTGGAGACGCTCGCGGCCAAGACGTCGGCGGACAAGCCCGGTCATGTCGAGGGCCAGCTCGCGATTGCGCGCGCGGCGATCGACGCTTCGGAGTTCGCCCGCGCGCGCGCGGTGCTGGCGCCCTATATCAACGATCCGACCCAGCGCGTGGCGATGCTGATGGCCGAGATCGAGCGCGCCGAGCATGGCGATAGCGGCCGTGCCCGCGCCTGGACCTTGCGCGCCGTGCGCGCCCGCCACGATCCGGCCTGGACCGCGGACGGCTATGTCAGCGACCGCTGGCGCCCGGTCTCGCCGGTCACCGGCCGCCTCGACGCATTCCAATGGCAGACGCCGGTCGCGAGCCTTCCCTCCGACAAGGGCCCCACGATCGAATCCTCGGCCTTCGAGGAGGCCATGCTGGCTGCCCCGCCGCCGAAGCGGGTGACGGCGGCTCCGAGCGAGAGCCCGGTGGAACCGGCTGCGACGGCTCCGGCCCCCGCGCCCGCCGCTCAGGACAATTCTCCTCGTGCTGAGGCCGCCAAGGAAGTCGTCCCGGAAGCGCCTAAGGACGTCGCCAAGGAGACAGTCAAGGACGAGCCGGTCCTGGCGCCCGCCGAGCCGGCCAAACCGGGCCCCGAGCCCGCCGAATCAACGCCGGTCGCGGCCACCCCGGTATTCCGGACCCGCGCCGACCTCGGCAAGCCCGCCCCTGCCCCGATCCCCGCCGTCATCCCGATCGTCCGCGCGCCCGACGATCCCGGGATCGATGACGAGGGGCCGAGCGATGAATTTACGGAACAAATCGGCACGCCAAAGGCGCAGGCCGGCGGCTGGCGCGGATTCTGGTCCCGCTGGGGGGCGTGAGGCCGATTTCGAACCCTGCTTGTTCTTGCCAATTCGGGCCATGCCCGATATCAGGAGCGCGCGTATCGGGGCCGGCATTGCTTTGGTCCCGGCAAGGTTGCCGCAATAGCTCAGTCGGTAGAGCACGTCATTCGTAATGACGGGGTCGGGGGTTCGAATCCCTCTTGCGGCACCAGCCTTCGCTGCCTTTGCCAGCTTCGGCCCGGCAAGCCCGACACTCTCTCACTGCCGATCCTGCTCGACCACAGCCTCGGTGAGGTCTGTCACATAATCCTGCGCCCCGACTCCCGTAGTGTCCGCATCACGCAAACACGGGGAGATTTCACATGCGCAAGATCGTTCTGGTCGCCGCCATGGTCCTGGCTTCTGCATCCGCCCATGCAGGCGACCGCAGCCTGTCGCTGTCCGGGATGGCCGGGCAGTCCGCCGCTCCGCAAGCCGCGCCGATCGCCACGCCCGCCTCGCAGGTGAGCGAAGTCGCACCCGTGGCCGAGGCGCCGAAATATGCCGACCGTCCGCCGGCGGTGTCGTTACCTCCCGTGCCCGCTGCGGCGGCCGCTCCTGCTGCAACCGCGACCACGGCCACGACCACGACGGCATCGGCGCCGGCGCCGGTCGCGACCACCAGGCCTGCGAAGACGGCAAGGGCGGAGAAGCCGAAGCGCAAGCGCGAATGGACCGAGCGCCGCATCATCAGCGAGCTGCATCGCCACGGCATCTACTGGTGAGCGGTCGCGTCGTCCGCTCTTGCCGTCGTGCCCGGGCTTGACCCGGGCATTCACGTCTTCGCCCTTGATCCAAAAACGTGAATGGCCGGGACAAGCCCGGCCATCACGCAAGAGTTTTGGATCTGGTCGCGCTTACTGCGAAACCGTCTGCACCACGCTCGAGATCGGACGCGTGGTCGTGCTCGCTGTCGGTACCTTCATTTCCTTCAGCAGCGCTTCGTCATATTCCGGCAGCGACTCGAACGTCGTCTTGGCCTTGATCTGCACGACCTTGTAGCCGCCCGCCTTCAGCCGTGCGAGCAGCGACGGCAGCGCTTCGCCCGTGTTCTTCTGGAAGTCGTGCATCAGGATGATGCCCTTGCCGAGCTTGTCGAGCTTGGTCATCACCGTGTTGACGATCTTCTCCGGGGTGGCGCCCTTCCTGAAGTCGAAGGAGTCGAGATCGGTCGACCACATCGCGACGTTGCGGGTGCCGAGATAGGTCACCATCGCCGGATTGTGCTGGAGCTGCGGGAAGCGGAAGAACGGCGCAGGATTGGTGCCGAGCGCGAACTTCACGGCGCTGAAGCCCTTCTCGATCTCGTCCTTGGCCTGCTGCTCCGTCATCTTCTTGCTGTTGAGATTGAGGTGCGACCAGGTGTGGGTGCCGACCGTGTGGCCCTGGGCCAGCACCTGGCGCAGGATCTCCGGATGATAGGTCGCGTGCTTGCCGACCGAGAAGAACAGGCCCTTGGTGCATTCCTCTGCGAGCGCCTTCAGCACCGCCGGCGTGTTCACCGGCCACGGACTGTCGTCGAAGGTCAGCACGACTTCCTTGTCGGTGAGGAAATCGAACTGCTTGAACGTTTCGAAGCCGAAGCCGGGGCCGCCGGTGGTGTCGATCTCGACCACGCGGGAGACGCCCAGCGCATTCGGATTGGCGCAGGCCTGCTTCGGTTGAACCGGCGCGACCGGAGCGGGCGCAGGCGCGGCTGCCTGGGCCATCGTCGCCGGCTTGGCCGCGATCGTTGCGGTCGTCGTGACGTCATCCTTGGCCGCAAGCTTCGCCGGTGCCGGCAACGGGTCGGCGGCACGGGCGGCAACTGTCTTGGGGGCACCATGGTCGGCGCTGTAGGAATAATAAAACCAACCGCCGGCGGCGATCACGACCGCCGCAACTACACTGGCCAGCATCAGGCCCAACGCATTACGCATCGCTACTCTTTCCAATTACGCAACCAAACCTGCGGAATCTCCCGCGCGACGAGCCATTAATGCGAAGGAACAGTTAACGTGACACCAACACGACGGCGGTTGCGGAGGAATTTCAGCAGGGTGCGCCAAAGTGACCAACCTCACAGAAGGTGGGGCGCCCGTGACCGTCATCACAGTGGAAACTGTTTTGCTGGAGCATCGTAGTTCCCATTAACAACGGGCCCGCCAAGGCGGTGCCAATGGGAGCTTCAAATGACCACCTCGTTCACGACCAAGTCCCTGAGTAGCAAGATCCGCGACACCAGCCTGGCGCTGGGCTTCGCCGCGATCGTCTCGATCATCTCGACCACCTCGAGCTTCGCCTTCTCGGCCGAGGCGCAGCAGCAGTGCACCGGCGATGCCTTCCGCCTCTGCTCGGCGGACATCCCCAACATCCCGAAGATCACCGCGTGCATGATGAAGCATCGTTCGGATCTGAGCGCCGGCTGCCGCGCGGTGATGGACAAGGACCTCGCCAAGGGCGCCTCACGCAAGGTCGCTGACGCGCAAGACAAGCAGTAAGAGACAAGCAGTAACAGAACGCGCAACGCTGCAAGCGTTGCGATCTGACGAGCTCCCCCTCGCGATGCGCCCCGGCGTCAGGTCGGGGCCACGCGGCGGTGCCATGTAGCCGGCAATAAAGCCGTTGCGGCCAAGGGATCGTCGCACTAGCTTCGCCCGCACTTTCTTCCGGGTAAGAGGCATTATGCGATGACCAGATTTCTTTTCATTATTTCGCTGCTCCTGTGCGCATCCGCTGCGTCGGCGCAACAGCAGCCCGGACACGACGCGTGTGCGCGCGATGTCAGCCGCTTCTGCCGCGCCGTGATGAACAATGGCGATGGCGCCGTGCTGGCGTGCCTGAAGCAGAACCGCACCCGTCTCAGCAAGGGCTGCGACAAGGTGCTGACCGATCACGGGCAGTAGCCTGTCGTCCCGGCGTAGGCCGGGACCCATAACCACAGGCGGAAGTTTGACGAAGACTGGAAGTTGATGCCGCCCCGGCCTGCGCCGGGACGGCGGAGGAGAAACCCTACGTGCTGCTTCCCGCCGCGGTCGCGACCACCGGCAGCACCTCCTCGCTGGCGCGGTCCGGCGTCTCCTCCTTCCAGCGCACCGAGCCGAACGGACGCTCCAGCATGCGGCGGACGCGCACCGGCTCGGGGCCGATGTGGAAGTCGATCGCCTGCTGATGCAGCGCGCGTTCGGACAGCGTCGAACGGTTGCGCTGGCGCAAGTAGTCGAGCCAGGTCGGGCAGTGATAGCGCTCGGTCCATAATTCGGGGTCGGCGATATCGCGCGCGATCGACCAGCCATAGGCGCCATTGCGCTGCCGCGAGAGCTGCACGTCCTGCATCACATTGTGGAAGGCGCGCGCGTTCTCCTGGGAGACGCGATACTCGATCTCGACCACCAGCGGCCCGCTGCGGCCGGTGAGCGACAACCTGACTTCAGGGTCGGCAAGCACCTCGGCATCCTCGTTGCGGGCGCCGACGCGCGGCATGGTGAGCCAGACTCCGAGCAGCGGCGAGATCAGCATCAGGCCGGCCGCCGTCAGCAGAGCGACCTCCACCCCGGCATAGTCGGTGAGATGGCCCCAGCCCCAGGCGCCGATGGCGATGCCGCCGGAAATCGAGGCCTGGAACGCCGCGAGCGAGCGGCCGGCGACCCAGCGCGGCGCCGAGAGCTGCACGCCGATGTTGAACAGCGCGACCGCCGCCATCCACACCGCGCCGGCGAGCACCAGCGCAGCGGCCGTCAGCACCGGCTCCGTGCTCACGGCAAGCGCCGCCATCGCGAACGCCATCGAGATGGTGCAGGCGCGGATCGCGGCCTCGCCGCTCATGCGCTTGCGGAGTTCGTGGATGTTGAGCGCGCCGACGACTGCGCCCATGCCGAAGGCGCCGAGCATGATGCCGTAGGTCTGTGCGCCGCCATGCAGGAGGTCGCGCGCGACCAGCGGCATCAGCGCCATGATGGCGCCGCCGATCAGGCCCATCACCAGCGTGCGCAACAGCACGATCTTGATCGGCGGCGAATTGGTGATGTAGCGGAAGCCCGAGACCATGGCGCGGTTGAGCTTTTCGCGCGGCAGGCGCGACGGCTCCACCGAGCGGCGCCAGATCAGCAGCACCACCAGCAGCGGCAGATAGAGGATCGCGTTGCAGGCAAACGCCGCCACCGCGCCGAGGGCTGCGACGATGACGCCGCCGACCGCGGGACCGAAGCTGCGCGCGATGTTGTAGCTGATGCCGTTCAGCGCGACGGCCGACGGCAGCGCTTCCGGCGGCACCTGCTCGCTGACCGAGGATTGCCAGGCCGGCCCGAACAGCGCGTTGCCGCTGCCGACGACGAAGCAGAAGGCCAGCAGCGTTTCCGGCGTGATCAGCTTGAGCCCGGCCAGCACCGTCAGCGCGCTCGCGCCGGTCAGCGCGATCGCGAGCGAGACCAGGGTGACGATGCGGCGGTCATACATGTCGGCGATGGCGCCGGCCGGCATCGAGATCAGCATGATCGGCAGCATCAGGGCCGTCTGCACCAGCGCCACCTGGTCGGCGGACGCCGACATCTGCGTCATCGCCCAGGCCGCGCCCACGCCCTGGATCAGGAGGCCGAGATTGGAGAGCAGGCTGGCGAGCCAGATGCGCCGGAATACGGTGAACCGCAACGGGGCGGTGATGCCGTCGCCGGCGAGTGTCTGACGGTTCGGCTGCTCGGTCATATCCCCTTCCAAATGGGCTGGCAGAAGTGGTCTTGGAGTGGTGTTTGGGTGATTCCGGCAAAGTCAGTGATGCCCGCGAAAGTCCTTCGCTGTCCAGTGGTTAGGCCGCTATAAGCGGTGCAAAGAGATGGTTTTGCCGGGGAGGAACAAATGAGGCTGTCGCGACGGACGATCCTGCTGGGGGCGGGCAGCCTGCCTTTCGCGGTTGCGAGCTTGCGGACGGGGGCGCTGGCCCAGACGGCGCCTGCCGCGCAAAACGGGCCGGTCCCTCCGATCCTGTTCGTCCACGGCAATGGCGACTACGATGCGCTCTGGATGACGACGCTGTGGCGGATGGAATCCAACGGCATCGCGCGCGATCGCATGATGGCGATCAACTTCACCGATCCGCTGGCCCGCAGCGACGACAAGGTCGAACAGGCGAACCGCTCCTCGGCCGAGGACCAGCGCCGCGAGCTTGCCGCCGCCATCGCTGAACTGAAGCGCCGGACCGGTGCGGCGCGCGTGGCCCTGGTCGGCAGCTCGCGCGGCGGCAACGCGATCCGCAACGTCATCAGGAGTGGCGGCGCCGGCGATGTCAGCCACGCCATCTTGTGTGGCACGCCCAATCACGGCGTGTTCGCGACCGACGACCAACCCAACAACGAGTTCAACGGCCGCGGCCCGTTCCTGCGCGGCCTGAACGAGGGCGAGAGCGAGGTGACGCCGGGTGTTGCCTTCCTCACGCTGCGCAGCGACGGCATGGACAAATACGCACAGGCCGACGGCCGCTTCATCGGCAAGCCCGGGACGCCGACCGGCGTCACCAATGAAGGGCCCGAGCTGAAGGGTGCCACCAATCTCGTGCTCGGTGCGCTCGATCATCGCGAGGTGGCGTTCCACCCGCGCGCCTTTCGCGAGATCTACAAGTTCATCGCCGGCAGCGAGCCCGCGCGCATCGCGATCGTGCCGGAGCAAGTCGTCCGGCTGAACGGCCTCGTCACGGGTACGCCGGGCGGCGTGCAGACCAATCGTCCGGTGGCGGGCGCAACCGTCGATATCTTCCGCGTCGATCCCGATACCGGCGAGCGCAAGGGAAGTGCGGTGCACAGCGCGAAGACCGGCGCCGACGGCCGCTGGGGGCCGGCGCAGGTCGAATCCGGCTGGTCGCTCGAATTCGTCCTGACCTCCCCGGACGCGCCGACCACGCATATCTATCGCTCGCCCTTCCCGCGCTCGTCCGATGTCGTGCATCTGCGTGCGGCGCGCCCGCTCGGGCCGGCGGACAAGGACGCCGGTGCGGTCGTCATCATGTCACGTCCGCGCGGCTATTTCGGGCTGCCGCGCGACGTGGTGCTGTTCGACGGCAAGGAGCCCGCCGACGTCAAGCCGGGCGTGCCCACGGATGCGGCAGCGACACTGCGCCTTCCCGCGACAGAGATCGGGCGTAACATCGTGGCCCAGTTCGACGAAGAACGGATTGTGGCACGTGCCTGGCCGGCCGCAGAGAACAGGATTGCGATTGCCGAACTGACTTACTAGCTATTTGCGTGCGTCACATCGGGAGAGAGCCATGAATATCGCCAGTGTGCGTCGGCCCATCGTCCCCCCGGCCCCGCCGCGCGCGCCCGACGACATGTCGTTCTTCGGCCGCCTGGCGGTGATCCGCCGGAACATGATCGCGACCTGGGGCCAGCGCGCCTATGAGGAAGAGGTCATCAAGGGACGCTTCTTTCTCCGCAACAGCTTCATCCTGAACCAGCCGGATGCGATCCGGCATGTCCTGCTCACCAATTACGAGAACTACACGCGCACGCCGGCCGGCATCCGCATGCTGCGCCCCGTGCTCGGCGACGGCCTTCTGATCGCGGAGGGGCACTCCTGGACGTTTCAGCGCCGCACGCTCGCCCCGGCGTTCACGCCGCGCGCGACCGCGAACCTCGTTCCGCACATGACGGCGGTGCTCGACGAGACCATCGCCAAGCTCGACACGCGCACGGGCGAGCCGGTCGATCTGCGCGAGATCATGCAGCGCATGACGCTCGAGATCGCCGGGCGCACGATGTTCTCGTTCGGCATGGACCGGCACGGCGCAACCTTGCGCAACTTCGTCATGGAATATGGCGAGCGGCTCGGACGACCATATTTCCTCGACATGCTGCTGCCGGTGTCCTGGCCGACCCCGATGGATCGGGCGCGCGCCCGTTTCCGCGAGCGCTGGACCGAATTCGTTTCGATGCTGATCGCCGAGCGGCGCGCGATGGGCAAGAAGGACGGCGCGCCGCCGCGCGACCTGTTCGACCTCATGGACGCCGCGCGTGACCCTGAGACCGGCAAGGGCTTTTCCGACGAGCAGCTCGTCGACGAGGTCGCGACCATGATCCTCGCCGGCCACGAGACCACGGCGACCGCGCTGTTCTGGGCGCTCTATCTGCTCGCGCTCGACCCGGAGACGCAGGAGGAAGTCGCCTCCGAGACGCGCGGCGAGCATCTCGACAGCATGGCCGACATTGATCGCCAGAAGTTCACCCGCGCGGTGACCGAGGAGACGATGCGGCTGTATCCGCCGGCGTTCCTGGTCGCGCGGGCCGCGCGCGAGAAGGACAACGCCGCCGGAATCGAGATCGGCAAGGGCGACATCATCATGATCGCGCCCTGGCTGCTGCACCGGCACGAGAAGCTGTGGGATCAGCCGAACGCGTTCATTCCAAAGCGCTTCATGTCGAAAGAGGCGCCCGACCGCTTCGCCTATCTGCCGTTCGGCGCGGGCCCGCGCGTCTGCGTCGGCGCGCCGTTCGCGCAGGCCGAATCCGTGCTGGCGCTGGCCCGGCTGATCGGCGCCTTCCGCGTCGAGCTCGCCGACGCGACCGATCCCGTGATCCCGCTCGGCGTCGTCACGACCCAGCCGGACCACTCACCCATGTTCCGCATCACGCGTCGATGACAGGCACTTGCCTGGCCGATGGCGTGATTCAAACGAGATAGAGCCCGTCATGAGCGACATCCAGGCCCAGTTTTCCGTTCTGAAGCAGACCGCCGACGCGAAGGTGGTCGACGAGATCGCGCGCCTCATCGAGGACGGCGAGGATCACGAGCTCAACCGCGTCAATGTCCTTGATTTCTCCAGGCAGCATGGCGTCGACGAAGAGCACGCGATCTCGGCGTTCCTGCATGCGGCGCGGCTGGGGCTGTTCGACCTCGGCTGGAACGTGCTCTGCCCGGGCTGCGGTGGCGTGCTCGGTGCCCACACGACGCTGAAGGCGCTCAAGCCCGACGACTATCACTGCGCGCTGTGCGCCTGCGGCTACAAGGCTTCCGTCGACGACCAGGTCGAGGTCTCCTTCACCGTGAACCCGCGCGTCCGGCGCATCGCGGCGCACGATCCTGATACGCTTCCGGTGTGGGAGTATTTCAAGCAGGTGTTCTGGAGCTCGGGCGTCGACTTCAACAAGGAATCGTTTGCGACGCTCGCCAACGAGGTCACGCTCGACACGATGGAGCTTCCGGCCGGCGAGAAGGCGACGATGTCGCTACAATTGCCGAACGATTTCGTCATCATCTTCGAGCCGGTGACGCACGCCGCCCATTTCATCGACGTCCAGGGCGAGCCGACCAAGGACCGCCAGCAGCTCGCCATCATGTACAACAAGGTGCAGGCCCCGACGGGGACGACGGTGATGCGGCCGGGCCCGTTGCGGCTGTCGATGGAGAACCAGGCCGGCGTGCGCGTGCTGCCGTCGGTGTTCATCGCGGCCGAGGCGCTTCATCACCTCATCGGCAAGCGCAAGCCGTTCCTCACGGCGAAGCGGATGCTGTCGAACCAGACGTTTCGCGACGTGTTCAAGGCGGACAATCTCAGTCTCGACCAGCGGCTCCAGATCACCTCGCTCACCTTCCTGTTCACCGATCTGAAGGGCTCGACCGCGCTCTACGAGCGTGTCGGCGATCTCGCCGCCTTCGATCTCGTGCGCGCGCATTTCCATGCGCTGCTCGAGATCATCTCCTCCGAGAAGGGCGCGGTGGTGAAGACCATCGGCGATGCCGTGATGGCGACCTTCATCCGTCCCGAGCACGCGATCGGCGCAGGCCTGCGCATGCGCGCGGCGATGGACGAGCTCAACAAGCAGCGCGGCACCACCGACCTCATCGTCAAGATCGGCATCCATGAAGGGCCGTGCCTCGCCGTGATGCTCAACGAGCGGCAGGATTATTTCGGCCAGACCGTCAACATCGCCGCCCGCGTGCAGAGCCTGTCGACCGCGCAGGAGATCCACATCACCGGTCCCGTGCTCGACGCGCCCGCGGTCGCCGAGGTGCTGGAGCGGCGCGCGATCAAGCCGATCCAGAAACAGGCGGCGCTACGCGGCATCGCCGACAAGATGGTGGTGTACGAGATTCCGTGAAGGGCTCGCTACGCTCGCAATGACGATGGGAGGCGGAGGAGCACTGCATTCTCCGCCGTCATGGCCGGGACAGGCCCGGCCATGACGGCACCCAGGATTGCCGAAACGTAATGCGCGTGCGGAACTGACGCACGTTGCGCCGGTTGAGTTTCCCTCTCATATAATGCCTGTAGCTGCCGCACCCCCGCGGCAGCATCGATTTCGGTAGGACCTTATGCTCGACGGCCTGCGCCAGTTCATCGCCGACATTGTCGCCCCCCAGGCGCAGGACCGCGCATTCGGCGACAGCGATTATCGGCTCGCGGCGACCGCGTTGCTGGTCCACGTGGTATCGCTGGACGGCCAGCCGAGCGCGGCCGAGCAGCGCAAGCTGCACAGCCTGATCGAGAGCCATTTCGGGCTGGATCGCGGCACCGCCGACCGGCTGATCGCCGATGCAACCCAGGTCGAGGGCGATGCGGTCGATCTGTATCATTTCACCAGCGTCATCATGCGCTCGCTCGACGAAGCCGGCCGCAAGCGCATCGTGCAGATGATGTGGGAGCTGGTCTATGCCGACGGCCAGGTCTCCGAGTTCGAGGACAACGTCGTCTGGCGTGCGTCCGACCTGCTCGGGATTTCCCAGCGCGACCGGATCGAGCTCAAGCACGCCGTTGCGGAGCGTGCCGGCGGCCAGGTCAAGGACGGCGCCGTCGGCGGCTGACCCGCGCGCAAACCTGCCTAGCAGCGGTTGTGCGGATCACATGACGAAACTTTAATGTAGCCGGTCGCGGTCCGGATTCGCCCGTAAAATCCCGGGTTTTCTGCTTTCCCTGATATTCGCTCAAGCGGCCATGCGGCTGGTGCCGCTTGCCTGTCGCGCACGGCCTATGCTCTCGTTCCGCCATTGCGGGGCCAAAAATCTTCAATTCAAGAGACATCGATCGTGACTGAGCGGGTAACGTTGATCACCGGTGCCTCGGCTGGCATAGGCGCGGAGCTGGCGCGCGTGTTTGCCGCCAATGGACACCGTCTCGCGCTGACGGCGCGCCGGGCAGACCGGCTGGAGGCGCTCGCGAACGAGCTCGCCGCCAAGGGCGGCAAGAAGCCGATCGTGATCGCCTGCGATCTCCAGGACGCGAATGCCGGCGAGAAGATCGCCGCGGCACTCGCCGCCGAAGGCGTCGAGCTCGATCATCTCGTCAACAATGCCGGCTTCGGCGTGTTCGGCGATGCCATCGAGCGCGACCGTGTCGAGCAGGTCGGCATCGTCGATGTCAACGTGCGGGCGCTGACCGATCTGTCGCTGCGTTTTGCCGATCATCTCATCAGGAACAAGGGCGGGCTTTTGAATGTCGGATCGGTCGCCGGCTTCCTGCCGGGCCCCGGCATGGCCGTCTATTACGCCTCCAAGGCCTATGTGATCTCGCTCACCGAAGCGCTGCGGGCGGAGCTCGCGCCGCGCGGCGTTCGTGTCACCGTACTTTGCCCCGGGCCGGTGCCCACCGAATTCCAGGCGCGCGCCGGCGTCGGGGCCGGACACGACACCGCCCTTCTCAATGTCTCGGCCGCCGTCGTTGCACAGCAGGCCTATCGCGGCCTGATGGCCAATAAACGGGCAGTCCTGCCTGGACTTGGCATCAAGATTGTGCCGTTCGCGCTGCGGTTCTTCCCGCGCGACTTCATCCTGTCGGCCACCAGCCGGTTCCAGCGGCAGCGGCACTGAAGGCAGCCCCAGGCGTCCGTAGTGGCCCGGAGCTTGCTTCAGTTGTGCAGCATGTGTGCGCAAACTCACACGATGTTAACCTTCGCTTAGCTATGCTGGCGATGTGAACCGATAGCACTCGCAGAGGCCATGTCGTTCCGGACGAACAGGTTTGGTGGCGCAGAGGTGGTGCCCTTCCCAGGAAGGACGCCGGGCGCGGCCGCCTCCGGAACGAAGTTGCCGGTTCTCATCATCCTGCACCAGGAATCCTCGACACCCGGCCGCGTCGGCAATGCGCTGCGTGCGCTCGGCCATCGCCTCGACATCCGCCGTCCCCGCTTCGGCGATCCCCTGCCCGAAACGCTCGACCGGCATGCCGGCGCGGTGTTCTTCGGCGGTCCGATGAGCGCCAACGATCCCGACGATTACATCCGGCGCGAGATCGACTGGATCGAAATTCCGCTCCGCGAACAGCGGCCGTTCCTCGGCATCTGCCTCGGCGCGCAAATGCTCGCGATGCAGTTGGGTGCTCGCGTCACACCGCATGCGCAGGCGCTGACGCAGATCGGCTATTATCCGATCCGCCCCACAGCTGCGGGACGTGCGCTCTGCCCGAACTGGCCGGCGCAGGTCTATCACTGGCATCGCGAGGGCTTCGAGTTGCCTGCCGGCGCCGAGCTGCTGGCGGAAGGCGATGATTTTCCGATCCAGGCCTATCGCTCCGGCAATGCCTTCGGCGTTCAGTTCCACCCTGATGTGACCTACGCGATGATGCATTGCTGGACCACGCGCGGCTATGACGGCCTCAGCGCGCCCGGCGCGCGCGAGCGGCATCATCATTTTGCGGACCGTGCCGTGTATGACGCGGCCGAGCGTGCTTGGCTCGATCATTTCATCGGCGACTGGCTGGCGCGGCGGCCGGTGCTGGCGCAAGCCGCCGAGTGATCGCGACTTCGCGCAAGTCCTTGCCTCACTCCTGGATATGCTAGGCTCGTTCCTAACGAGCGCGCGCAAACGCGTGCCGGCAGCACAGGGAGAGCGTCATGGCCTACGAACACATCCTCTATGAGGTGAGCGACAAGATCGCGACCATCACGCTCAATCGCCCGGATCGCATGAACGCGTGGACGCCGGTCATGGAGCGCGATGTGCGCCATGCGATGGAAGCGTCAAGCGCGGACGATGATGTCCGTGTCATCGTGCTGACGGGCGCGGGCCGCGCCTTCTGCGCCGGCGCCGACATGGACGCGCTGAAGGGACTCGATCCCGATGACGTGAGGCGCGCATCGAACCTGCCGCCGTTCGACATGAACCGCCGGCCCGACTGGCAGACACGCTACGGCTTCTATCCTGCGATCAGGAAGCCCGTCATCGCCATGCTCAACGGCGCGACCGCGGGCATCGGCCTCGTCCATGCGCTCTACTGCGACCTGCGCTTTGCCGCGGACAATACGGTGTTCACCACGGCCTTCGCCCGGCGCGGGCTGATCGCCGAGCACGGCATCAGCTGGATGCTGCCCCGCATCGTCGGCCACGCCAATGCGATGGATCTCCTGCTGTCGGCACGGCGCGTGACCAGCGCGGAAGCCTTGCGGATCGGATTGGTCAACCGGCTCTCCTCGCCCGAGACGCTGCGCGAGGAAACCTATGCCTATGCGCGCGACCTCGCCGATTTCGTCTCGCCGAGCGCGATGGCCGTGATCAAGCGGCAGCTCTACGAAGTCCCGTTCCAGACGCTGGCGGAGGCGACCATCGAGGCCAATCGCGAAATGATGGTGGCGCTGAACGGGAGTGATTTCAGGGAGGGCGTGGCAAGCTTCATGGAGAAGCGGCCGCCGCGGTTTACGGGGAGGTAGGGGGAGATTTTCTTCAATCGGTCCGTCTTCGCCCTTTGGGCTTCGCCGGACACCACGCTTCACCCTTCGGGCTCCGGCGCGGCTGCGCCACGCGTTACCCGAAGGGCGAAGCGTGGTGGAGCCAGGCGGGATCGAACCGCCGACCTCGTCATTGCGAACGACGCGCTCTCCCAGCTGAGCTATGGCCCCTTTGCTGGCCGCTCTGGTGAACGCGGCCGACAACCGGGCGCCATTTAAGTCCCCGGCAGGGTCAAGTCAAGGACGCGTGTAACCCGGTTTTAGCCATCCCGGCACCGACTTCCCTTGTTTGGGCGGGGGGGAACCGATATCTAGCAAAAGGCGTCAATCCCGACCGCGGCCAGCGTTTTCCAGAGCCAGAGTCTTCAAAAGCCAGAGTCCTAGAAAATCATGCGTGCCGTTCTCGACATCGTCATCATCGTGCTCGACCTCTACGTCTGGCTGCTGATCGCCTCCGCGATCCTGTCCTGGCTGATCGCCTTCAATGTGGTGAACACCCGCAACCAGTTCGTGTCGGCCGTGGCCGAGTTCCTGTACCGGATCACCGAGCCGGTGCTGGCACCGATTCGCAATTTCCTGCCGAGCCTCGGCGGCCTCGACATCTCGCCGATCATCCTGATCCTGATCATCATGTTCATCGAGCGGGTGATCCTGTACTACATCTACCCGAACGTGATCTGAGCAGGCTGGAGCGCCTTGGTTGCCAAACCAGCATCTGGGGAACCCTGGCGCTATTCGGCCGCTGGAATCAGCATCGCGCTGCGCGTGACGCCGCGCGGCGGCCGCGACGACATCGACGGGATCGAGCAATTGGCCGATGGCCGCAGCGTGCTCAAGGTGCGGGTGCGGGCGATCGCCGATGGCGGTGAGGCCAACAAGGCCGTTCTGGTCCTGCTGGCGAAATCCCTCGGGGTGCCCAAAGCCAGCGTCAAGCTGCTGTCCGGAGCCACCTCGCGGCTGAAGCAGATCGCCGTTGACGGCGATCCGGCGCGGCTCGGCGCAGCCCTGCGCCAGCTCGTCCAGGCCAGATCGGCAGACGCGAAATCGACAGACTGAGGAACCGACATGACCGCTGAGATCATCGATGGGAAAGTCATCGCCGCCGAGCTCCGTGCGCGCGTGGCCGACGAGGTCGCTCGGGTCAAGCGCGAGCACAATCTAGTGCCGGGCCTGGCGGTGGTGCTGGTCGGCAACGACCCCGCCAGCGAGGTCTATGTCCGCTCCAAGCATACCCAGACCCAGGCCGCCGGTATGGCCTCGTTCGAGCACAAGCTGCCGGCCGACGTCTCGCAGGCCGATCTGCTGGCCGTCGTCGCAAAGCTCAACCGCGATCCGGCCGTGCACGGCATCCTCGTGCAATTGCCGCTGCCCAAGGGGCTGAACACCGAAGCCGTCATCAACGCGATCGATCCGGCCAAGGACGTCGACGGGCTGCATCCGAACAATGCCGGCCGGCTTGCCGGCGGCCTCGAGGCGCTCTCGCCCTGCACGCCGCTCGGCTGCATCATCCTGACCAAGAGCGTGCATGCCTCGCTCGAAGGCATGAATGCGATCGTCATCGGCCGCTCCAACCTGGTCGGCCGCCCGCTGGTGCAATTGCTGCTGAACGAGAACGCCACGGTGACGATCGCGCATTCGCGCTCGCGCGACCTGCCCGGGCTCGTGAAGCAGGCCGATCTGGTCTATGCCGCGGTCGGCAGGCCCGAGATGGTGCGCGGCGACTGGCTGAAGCCGGGCGCGACGGTGATCGACGTCGGCATCAACCGTATCCCGAAGGAGGACGGCAAGACCCGTCTCGTCGGCGATGTCGCCTATCAGGAAGCGCTCGGCGTTGCCGGCGCCATCACGCCGGTGCCCGGCGGCGTCGGCCAGATGACGGTGGCGTGCCTGCTGGTGAATACGCTGCGCGCGGCGTGCGCGATCGCGGGGTTGCCGAAGCCGGCGGTGTAGTTTCTTTTCACCTCTCCCCGCTTGCGGGGAGAGGTCGAATTCGATCGCAGATCGAATTCGGGTGAGGGGGTACAGGTCCGTCGGCGGCGTAGCGTGCGGAGAGAGACCCCTCACCCCAACCCTCTCCCCGTAAGAACGGGGCGAGGGAGCAAACCTTTGTCCGGGCCGAAGGCCTCAGCCCTTCTTCTTCTTCTCGCGCTCGATGCCTTCGAGGATCAGCTTGTGTGCTTCCTCCGGGCCGCCCCAGCGCAGGATCTTCACCCACTTGCCCTTCTCGAGATCCTTGTAGTGCTCGAAGAAGTGCTGGATCTGCTGCAGCGTGATGTCGGGCAGGTCGGAGTACGACTTCACCTTGTCGTAGCGCTGCGTCAGCTTCGACGACGGCACTGCGAGGATCTTCTCGTCGCCGCCGGCCTCGTCTTCCATGAACAGCACGCCGACCGGGCGCACGCTCATGACGGCGCCGGGGATGATGGCGCGGGTGTTGATGATCAACACGTCGCAGGGATCGCCGTCGTCGGACAGCGTGTGAGGGATGAAGCCGTAGTTACCGGGGTAACGCATCGGCGTGTACAGGAAGCGGTCGACGACGAGCGTGCCGGCCTCTTTGTCCATCTCGTATTTGATCGGTTCGCCGCCCACGGGGACTTCGATGATGACGTTGATGTCGTGGGGTACGTTTTTTCCGATCGAGATCGCATCGATACGCATTCAAGGCTCCGTTGTTGCCGAGGTTAAATCGCGCCCGGCAGCGATTTTCGGCGCTGTCTTACGCGGGCTTGGCGCGCCAATCCATCGTGTTTTTGTGAAAAAATGAATCCAGCGATCACCGGTGCAATGGGCAAACGGTATCGACGGATGGGAAGCGCTGCCGGCTAAGCTTTCAGCAGTTCAATTGGCCAAATTCGAGTTGGTCCAATTCAAATCGGTCCAAATTCTAGTTGGTCCAGGCGAAGGCGACTTTGTCGAGCGACTTCGGCCCGAAACGCTCCGAGGAGCGCGCCACCATGCGACCACCGAGAGCCCGGTAGAACTCGGTCGCGGGATCGTTGTCCGAGAGCGCCCACACCACCATGCTCTTCAGACCGCTCTGCATCAGATCGCGGCGGGCGGCCGCGAACAGGCGACGGCCGAAGCCGAGGCCCTGAAACTCGGGACGCAGATAAAGCTCGTAGATCTCGCCGTCGAAATGCAGGCTGCGGGCGCGGTTGCGGCCGTAATTGGCGTAGCCTGCGATCTTGTCGCCGAACACCAGCACGCTGACGCGGCTGCCCTTGCGGATCGCGCTGTCCCACCACTGCGGACCGCGGCGGTTGATCAGTTTCTCCAGCTCGGCGCCGGGAATGATGCCCTGATAGGCCGAACGCCAGGCTTCGTCATGGGTGGTCGCCACCGCAGTTGCATCTGCAGCTTTGGCCGGCCGGACCTCGATCAGGGTTGTGCTCATGGGCGTAATCAAACCAAGTCGCCGGGCCGGCGGCAAGACCTATCGTTAATTATCGGTTAACGTGTGGACTTTCTGCATCAGTATTTTAACCATGTTGTCCCGAAAGAAGACAGGACGCCAATTCGAATGGCACCGGCGTGCCATGCGTCGGTGCAAAACTCGTGTGCGGCAACGAATGAACGGCAATGGCAACGCAGAAAGTCCGCCCTTGGTGATTCGTTCCTACTAGTGTGGCCATCGCTGTCCGTGTTCGCCTCCGGCAATTCATGCGACTCATCAACACCTTTGCACTCCTGTCACTGCTGGCCTTGCTGACAGCGCCGCCTGTGTGCGCACAGGTCACGTTCGGCGCGTCGGGCGACGAGGGCGCACCGTTTCGCCGGCAACAGTGGCGTGTGCCCTCGCCCGATGCCGACATGGCCGCGCAAGCCCTGCTGTTTCGTCCCGCCGGTGCCGGCCCGTTCCGGCTTGCGGTCATCGCGCATGCCTCGACGCAGAACGGCTTGCGTCGTGCGCAAATGCCGCAACCGGAGTACCGCGCGCTCGCTGCGTTTCTCGTTGCGCGCGGTTTTGCCGTGCTGGTGCCGGAACGGCTCGGCCATGGTGCGACCGGTGGCCGCTATGTCGAGGATCAGGGCGGCTGCGACGAAGCAGACTATGCGCGCTCCGGCCGCGCGACCGCGGACGAAATCTCGCGCGCGCTGGAGTTTCTGCGCAAGCAGGACTTCATCCGCAAGGATGCCGCGATCGTGATCGGCCATTCCGCCGGCGGCTGGGGTGCGCTTGCGCTTGTGAATGCCGATCCAAAGGCGATCTCCACCATCATCGCGTTCGCGCCGGGACGAGGTGGCCACGCCAATGACGAACCGAACCGGATCTGCGCGCCCAACACACTTGTTGCGGCGGCTGCGGAGTTCGGCAGGGCGGCGCGCATTCCCGTGACATGGCTCGTTGCCGCCAATGACAGCTATTTCGCGCCCGCATTCTCGCAGAAGCTCGCCGATGCGTTTCGCGGCGCTGGCGGCAAGACAGACTTTCACGTCCTTCCGGCCGTCGGCGTCGAGGGCCATGCGATGATCGAGACGGAGGCCGGCGTCAAAGCCGCGAGCGGCGAGCTCGCCCGCGCACTGAACCCGCCCAAGCCTGTGGCGACCAAGAAGCCATGACGCTGTATTTCCTAATCAAATTCCTCCACGTGCTCGGCGCCATCGTCATCCTCGGCACCGGGACCGGCATCGCCTTCTTCATGCTGATGGCGCATCGCACTTACGATGCGGAGTTCATCGCGCGGACCGCTTCGGTGGTGGTGATCGCGGATGCGATCTTCACGCTGTCGGCGGTAATCCTTCAGCCGCTCAGCGGCGGCCTGCTGATGATGCTGTCCGCGACGCCGATCACGGAGCGCTGGCTGCTCGCGTCGCTCGGGCTTTATGCCGTCGCGGGCCTGTTCTGGATACCTGTCGTGTTCATGCAGATCGAGATGCGCAATCTCGCGCGCAAGGCCGCCGCTCAGCATGCCGCGTTGCCGGAGCGTTACTTCGTGCTGTTCCGCCGCTGGTTCGCGTTCGGCTTCCCCGGCTTCGGTGCGACGATGGCGATCCTGTGGCTGATGGTCGCGAAACCGTTTTGAGAGGCGTGATGAACCAGCGCACCATTCTCGTGCTCGGCGCCTCCGGCCTGATCGGCCGCTTCGTCACCGACGATTTGCGCATGCGGGGATTCCGTGTCGTCGGCGTCGCGCGCAGCCTCTCGCCCGCGCAGAAGATCAGCGCGCTGGATCTCGAATTGCCGATCCTCTCCCACGATGCGGCCGCGCTGGCGCGCCTGCTCGGCGAGCATGCCGTCGATCTCGTCGTGAACTGCCTCGGCGTGCTCCAGGACGGCCCCGGCAGCGACACCGGTGCTGTGCATCGCGATTTCGTCGCCCGCGTGCTTGCGGCGATCGGCGGCAGCGGTCGCGCGATCCGGCTGGTGCACATCTCGATTCCCGGCACCCATGAGGCGGATCGCACCGCCTTTGCCACGACCAAGCGCGAGGCGGAGCGATTGATCGCGGCATCCGGCATTCCCCACGCCATCCTGCGGCCCGGCTTCGTGGTCGCGCCGTCCGCCTATGGCGGCAGCGCGATGCTGCGCGCACTCGCCGCCTTTCCGGTCGATCTGCCGGACAAGGAGATGGCGACGCCGTTCCAGCCCGTCGCGGTTGAGGACATCGCCGCCACCATCGCCTGGCTCGCCGCGCGCGATATCGACGATGCCTCGGTGAGGGCGGTGAGCTGGGACCTGATGCAAGCCGAGCCTGTCACCATGGCCGGCGTCATCAGGCAGTTTCGGGTCGCGTTCGGCACGGCTGGCTGGCGACGCATCGCGATGCCGAGCTTCATGCTCGGTCTCGGCGCGAAGATCGGCGATCTCTCCAACATGCTCGGCTGGATGCCGCCGATGCGCTCCACGGCCATCGCCGAGCTCCGCCGCGGCGTGCGAGGTGATCCCTCGGCGTGGATCTCCGCCACAAGCATAGCTCCGAAGACGCTGACAGATGCGATCGGGTGCCATCCCGCAACCATCCAGGACAAATGGTTCGCGCGGCTGTTCCTCGTCAAGGCGCTGATATTCGCGAGCCTGGTCGCGTTCTGGCTCGTCTCCGGCTTCATCGCGCTGTTCGTATCCTACCGCGCCGCCGCCGGTATTTTGACCGCGCATCACTTCCCGCCGGCGCTGGTCGATCCCATCACCATCGGCACCAGCCTGATGGACATGAGCATCGGCGTGCTGATCGCCTTCCGCCGCACGGCTGCGGTCGGGCTCGTCGCAGGCATTTTGGCGTCGCTCGGCTACATGATCGGCGCGGCGATCCTGACGCCCGACCTCTGGATCGAGCCGCTCGGTGCCTTGGTGAAGACGGGGCCGGCGATCGTGCTGATGCTCGTGGCGCTCTTGATGCTGGATAACCGCTGATGGCTAAGTGGCCCGACGACGACGTGATCCTGTTCGACGGCGTCTGCATCTTCTGCTCGCGCTGGGTCCGCTTCGTTGCCAAGCGCGACACGGCGAGGCGGTTCCGGTTCACGCCGATCCAGTCGGATTATGGGGCGCGCCTGGCGCGCACGTTCGGCATCGATCCCGATGATCCCGACACCAATGCCGTCGTCCATGGCGGCGAAGTCTTCACGAAGTCCGACGCGGCGCTGACGGTGCTGTCGCAACTTCCGGGTTGGAGTTGGGTGCGCGTGCTGTTCGCCGTGCCGAAGCCGCTGCGCGACCCCGTCTACAGCCTCATCGCACGCAATCGTTATCGCATCTTCGGCAAGTATGACGCCTGCTTCGTGCCGGATGCGGATCTGCGGGCGCGGGTGATTGAGTGATTTGACGGTGATGCGGCAAACTCAGTGTCGTCCCGGCGAAGGCCGGGACCCATAACCACAGGGTGAAGTTTGGCGAAGACTGGAAGTGAAGGGTCAATCCGCGGTACGAGCACCGTAGTTCATTGAGAGATCACGCGGTATGGGTCCCGGCCTTCGCCGGGACGACGCGGGGATAGGCTACCGCTTCCCAATCACCGCCAACACTTCCTTCGCCGCGCGCTCGCCGCTGTCCCTTGCCCCATGCGCCGTCGTGAAAAACTCGGGCGACGTAGCCTCTCCCGCGAAGAACAGCCGTCCATCCGCCGGCGCGGCGAGCACGGCACGATCTCCTGCATGCCCCGGCAGCGCGTGCGAATACGAGCCTCTTGCAAACGGATCATGCGCCCAGCGCGACTCGTAGAGCGGCTTCAGCTTGTGCCTGATGTCGTTGCCGAGGAAGCCCGCGATCTCGTCGATGCTGTGCGCGGCGATGGCGCCTTCGCCGGACTCTTCAAGCCGGCGTGCAAAGCTGCCGCCGAAGAAGCCTTCGATGCAGGGCTGGCCGAACGGGCGGATGTGATAGGTGCCCATCTCCGTGCGCATGGTCGCGCCGCGCAAATTGCCTTCTTTCGGGAAGGCTTCCGCACCCTCGAGCGCCAGCGTCACCTTGTCGTCCACGCCGAGCGGCAGGACGGCTGCGGCATCGACCTTGGCGGGAAGCGGCGGCGAGAAGCGGATGGCTTCGTCGGCGATCAGGTTGGTCGGGACGGTGACGATCACCTTGTTCGCGGCGAGCGTACCCTGCGACGTCTCGATGCGGAGGCGCTTGCCGGAATGATCGATCAGCGTGACCTCGCAGTTCAGCGCCACCGGGCAGGGCGCGCCATAGGCCGCGACCAGCGCGCCGTAGCCGCGGCGGACGCGCCAGTTGAGGTTGGTGTCCTCATAGGCGTCCCAGTCCAGCGTGGACATGTCCTTCAGCTCGCAGCCGTTGATGTAAGTCGAGACGGCGTCGATCATCGGATTCCAGCGATTGCCGGGCTCCAGGCTCAGGCTCGCGGGCTCGTCCTTGCCTTTCTGTGCAACCTGCCAGAGACGCTCATAGAACGCGTCCATCGCGCGCATGAAGTCGTCGCGCTCGCTTTGCGGAAACGCATCGCCATAGGCGCGCTCGCGCCAGGGCGGCAGGTCCTTGTTGAGCTCGAAGCCGAGCTGTCTCGCGATTGCGACGAAGGAATTCTTGTCGGCCGAATGCAGCCAGCCGCAGCCGACGTCGAAGGTGACGTCCGGCGAGGCCTGCACGGTCCAGGCGCGGCCGCCGAGCCGGTCCCGCGCCTCCAGCACGATCACGGAGAGGCCTGAGCCCGCCAACGCATGCGCGGCGCCGAGGCCGGCGGCGCCGGCTCCGATGATCGCGATGTCGACGGAGGAGGGGAGGGAGGTCATGGGCGGGCTCTAGCACGTTCGCTGGGTGTGCTGAAGCCGGGCGGATATGCCGACCTCGTGTCCCGGACGCGGTGTAACGCCGCTCCGCAGAGCCGGGACCCAAGGTGATGTGCAGGAGGAGAGAACGTCTGGGCCCCGGCTCAGCAGCGCACCGCTATCGCGCTGCGCTGCGTCCGGGGCACGAAAGAGCGGCCGCTTACGCCACCGCTTCCTTGGCCTTTTCCGCGCGCTTGCGCTCGTTCGGGTCGAGGTGCTTCTTGCGCAGGCGGATCGACTTCGGGGTGATCTCCACCAGCTCGTCGTCCTCGATATAGGCCAGCGCCTTTTCCAGGGTCATGCGGATCGGCGGGGTCAGGCGCACGGCTTCGTCCTTCGACGTCGTGCGGATGTTGGTGAGCTGCTTGCCCTTGAGAACGTTGATCTCGAGATCGTTGTCGCGGGTATGCTCGCCGACGATCATGCCCTTGTAGACCTTCCAGCCGGGCTCGATCATCATCGGGCCGCGGTCTTCCAGCTTGAACATGGCATAGGCCACCGCCTCGCCCTGGTCGTTCGAGATCAGCACGCCGTTGCGACGGCCCTGGATCGGGCCCTTGTAGGGCAAGTAGTTGTGGAACAGGCGGTTCATGATCGCCGTGCCCTTGGTATCGGTCATCAGCTCGCCCTGATAGCCGATCAGGCCGCGGGTCGGCGCGTAGAACACCAGACGCAGGCGGTTGCCGCCGGACGGCTTCATCTCGATCAGCTCGGACTTGCGCTCGCTCATCTTCTGCACGACGACGCCGGAATGCTCCTCGTCGACGTCGACCACGACCTCCTCGATCGGCTCCAGGGTCTGGCCGGTGGCTTCGTCCTTCTGGAACACGACGCGCGGGCGCGACACGGAGAGCTCAAAGCCCTCGCGGCGCATGGTCTCGATCAGGATCGCGAGCTGCAATTCGCCGCGGCCGGACACTTCCATCGCGTCCTTGTCGGCGGACTCGACGACGCGCAGCGCGACATTGCCTTCGGCCTCGCGCAGCAGGCGGTCGCGGATCAGGCGACTGGTGACCTTGTCGCCTTCGGTACCGGCGAGCGGCGAGTTGTTGACGATGAATGTCATCGACACGGTCGGCGGATCGATCGGCTGCGCCTGCAACGGTTCCTCGACCGCGGGATCGCAGAAGGTGTCGGCGACGGTGCCCTTGGTGAGGCCCGCGATGGCGACGATGTCGCCGGCCTCGGCGAATTCGACCGGCTGGCGCTCGAGGCCGCGGAACGCGAGGATCTTGGTGATGCGGCCGCTCTCGATCAGCTTGCCTTCACGCGACAGAACCTTGACGGCCTGGTTCGGCTTCACAGAACCCGACGCGATGCGGCCGGTGATGATGCGGCCGAGATAGGGATTGGCCTCGATGATGGTGCCGAGCAGCCGGAACGGGCCTTCCTGGACCACGGGGGGCGCCACATGCTTGAGCACGAGCTCGAACAGCGGCTTCATGCCGACATCATGGGAGGCGTCGGGCGAGTTTGCCATCCAGCCGTTCTTGCCCGAGCCGTAGAGGATCGGGAAGTCGAGCTGCTCGTCGGTGGCGTCGAGCGCTGCGAACAGGTCGAACACCTCGTTGACGACTTCGGAGATGCGGGCGTCAGGACGATCGACCTTGTTGATGGCGACGATCGGCTTCAGGCCGAGCTTGAGCGCCTTGCTGACCACGAATTTGGTCTGCGGCATCGGGCCTTCAGCGGCGTCGACCAGCACGATCACGCCGTCGACCATCGACAGGATGCGCTCGACCTCGCCGCCGAAATCGGCGTGGCCGGGGGTGTCGACGATGTTGATCTGGGTGTCTTCCCAATGCACCGAGGTGCACTTGGCCAGAATGGTGATGCCGCGCTCACGCTCCAGATCGTTGGAGTCCATGGCGCGCTCGGCGACCTTCTGGTTCTCGCGATAGGTGCCGGATTGCTGCAGCAGCTTGTCGACCAGGGTGGTTTTGCCGTGGTCGACGTGGGCGATGATGGCGATGTTGCGAAGATTCATGAGTGAGCTTCTTTGCGGTCGGACAATGGGTTAAGCGCGATCTCGCCGGTCAGACCGGGACCTCTTCTCGAAACAACGCTGGAAGACTGGAAACGGGGCGCTTTCCGCCCAAAAAGGAAGCCCGGCCATATCAGACCGGGCGCCCTGTGCGTTGCGGCGCAATATATGCAAAAACCGCCAAAAAACAATGTGTTCTTTGGCCCTTGGTTGACTGAATTTTGTCCGGGAATTCCCGGGGCTTAGGGCTGGGTTCCGGGATGGACGGGGGCCTTTCGCCCCCTAATCGCCGCCCAGATCAGGACGACGCCCCCAATACCGACCACCAGTCCCAGGAAGACCAGCGGGGCGATGTCGGAATCGATCTTGCCCCCGTCGATCACCGAGGCCCCGCCGAACAGCAGCGCGCAGAGGCCCGGCAGCAGCATGACGATGCCCCCGAGCACCATGAGCGCGGTGAGGCAGCCGCTGCGGGCCTCGCTGGGCGTCGGGACGGGTGGCAGAATCGGCGGTGGCGTATCGCTCATCGTTGCATTCCCATGTTAGCGGCGGCGCCTGAGCCCATTGAGTGCAATCACGATGCCCAGAATGGCAAGCACCGCTCCGAGGAGAGCAATGCCGAAAAGGAGAGTTACAAACGGCGGGAGGGTGACGTTCGGTTTCTTGAGTTCAGAGCCAAAAATGATCGCCGTGCACAGCCCAGGGAGGAGCAGCAGGATTCCCGTCGTGACGAGGAATATCGTCAGACAGCCTCTGGGCGAATCTATCGCGGGCGGGGCTCGCGGCTGGGAAGGATCAGGCGGAGGGGGCGCACCGGTATCGCTCACCGCGGCACGTCCTCGCCCTGCCTCGCTTCCCGATAGGTCTGCCCGGCCAGCTCCGCGCGGATGCCGTCGATCTTGCCGTTGCGGTAGAACAGATTGTAGGTGTCGAACGGAATGATCGCGCCCTGCTCGGTCACGAAATGGATGCAGCTGCGCTTGACGTTGCCGACGCAGAAATTGAAGCGGTCGAGAAACTGCACGATGGTGACGCGGAAGACGTTTTCGTAAGAGAGCCCTTCCGGCACCTGAAAGCTCGGCAGGCAGCACAAGAGCTCGCAGACCCGCTCGCTCGTGTTCAAAGGCCCCGACGACAGCGAGAACAGGTCGACGAATTTCTCCCGCAGCATCGGATATTTTTCCGGGCTGATGGTGTTGGGCATCACCGCAACGAGCTGCTCCTGCGGGATCAGCGAGGTCAACGGCAGCACCTTCTCGCCATTGCGCAGGCCGTAGCCGATCGAGATGCTTTCGGGGTTGCAGGGCAGTGGGATCATGTCCTTGTCGCCGAACACGCCGGTCTCGACGACGCGGTTGCGGATCTCCGACAGCATGATGCGGTCGGTGGTCTTGTCGAAATTCTCGTTGCGGCCGGCATCCTGCACCGGCTGCAGCGTGACCCCGCGCACGCACTTCCAGGTGAGGGCGTGGCGGACGATGTCGCCGATCTCGGCATCGTTGATGCCGCGCTTGATGGTCGCGACCAGCGTGGTCGACACGCCGTAATGCTCGAGATTTTCCAGCGCCTGCTGGCGGATCTTGCGCAAATCCGCGCCGCGCAGATTGACCAGCGCATCGCGCTGAAGCGAATCGAACTGGAGATAGACCTCGAGCCCGCGCCTGTTCTCGGCGAGCCGCGCCACGAAATCCTTTTCGCGGGCGATGCGCAGGCCGTTGGTGTTGATCATGACGTGACGGATCGGGCGGGCACGCACGGCGTCCAGGATCTCGAAGAAATCCGGATGCAGCGTCGGCTCGCCGCCGGACAGCTGCACCAGGTCGGGCTCGCCTTCGCTGGCGACCAGCGCGTCGAGCATCTTCTCGACCGTCGCGAGCGGCGTGAATTTCGTTCGTGCCGGCGCGGAATCGGCGAAGCAGACCGGGCAGGTGAGGTTGCAGTGCTCGGTGATCTCGATAAGCGCCAGGCAGGAATGCTGCTCATGGTCGGGACACAGGCCGCAATCATAGGGGCAGCCGAATTCGGTGCGGTGCTGGAATTGCAGCGGCCGGTCGCCGGGCTTGATGAAATCCTTGCACAGGCGCCAATAGGCGGCATCCGTCGACACCAGCGTCGACTGGACGCCGTGCTCCCTGCAGCGCTTTTCGTACCAGACCTCGTTGTCGAGGATCTGGATCTTGGTGGGCACCAGCTTCAGGCAGGTTTCGCAGAGAGATTGAGTCTGGCCCCAGAAGATGTAGGGACGCGACTTACGCAACGGCGCGTTCATGCAAGTAACTCGTTTTGCAAGCGTCTCGCTTTGGGCGCCGTCGCCAGCATGACGGCGGCGTAGAGCAGGATGGACAGCGACAGCAGGTGAAACAGCGTGAAGGGGCCGATCAGCGCGCCATAGGGCTTGAGGAATTCCCACAGGAAGCGCTGCGACCCATAATAGAGGAGAACCAGGTAGAAACCATTGGTGATCGCGAACGCATTCCGGTTCAAGGCCGCCAGCACATAGGCGAGCGCGAACAAGGCCATCGCTGCGCTCTCATAGAGCTGCACGGGATGGCGCAGAACGCCGTCGCCGAAATCATGGCCCCACGGCAGCGTCGTCGGCGTGCCATAGGTGAAATCGTCGAGGCCTGCGAAGTAGCAACCGAGCCGCCCGATCGCGATGCCCAGAGCCAGCGGCAGCGCAAAGCGCGCGCCGGTCCGCACCGTGATCCCGGCGGACCATTTGTAGAGCTCGATCGCCACGATGCCGCCGGCCAGCGCACCTTCGACCGAGCGCGCGATGCCGCTCTGGCCCGACAGCCAGAGATTGGCGGATCCGAACAGATAGGCGCCAAGGCCTGCGCCGAACACCAGCGCGGCGACATAGGGCAGCTCGAAGGATTGCGCCGGAAACCGCAGGCCCTGTCGCGACAGCCAGTAGACGGCGCCAGCCGCCGCCAGCCACGCCGCGATGTCGAAGACAGTGTGAAGGAAGGCCCCGCTCATGCGGGGAGAGTATAGCACGGTCGCGTTCAAAACAGCGCGCCGCGCATTTTTGTGCCCTCTCCCCTTGCGGGAGAGGGCAGCTCCGCTCGCAGACACAGGCTCGCTGGGGTGAGGGGTATCTTTCGGCACGCGAGTCTTGAGCGTTGAATTCGCGGAGAGAACCCCTCATCCGGCGCTCCGCGCCACCTTCTCCCACAAGGGGAGAAGGAAGAAAGACGTAGCCTCTACCCCGCCTGCCGCTCCTCGGTCGGGTACACGCCGCGCAGCACTTCCTCGAAGTGCATCTTCACGGCCTCGTTGCACAGGCAGGCGCGCAGGCGCAGGCCGTCCCGGTTGCGGACCAGGATCGATCCGCGTCGCGTATCGAGCACGCCTTCGGTCCTGAACGACTGCAGCACGCGGCTGGCATAGCTGCGCCCGACCCCGAGCAGCGTCGCGAGCTGCTCATGCGTCAGCGGCACGCTGCTCTCGTCGCCGGTCCGCTCCATCGCGGCCAGGATCCATTTCGCCGTGCGCTGCTCGATCGAGTGGATGGCGTTGCAGGCGGTGGACTGGAAGATCTGCGCCAGCAGGCAGTCGGCGTAGCGGGCAAAGATGTTGCGCAGCGACGCCGAGCGCAGCTTGGCTGCTTCGAGCTTGGCGACATGAATACGCGCGAAGGGGCCGCCGAACTTGACGCAGATGCGGGTGTAGGCGGGCAAGAATCCTTCGCTGACGATGCCGCCGACCGCGCCCTCGCGGCCGACCAGGATTGTCTCGACGTCGCGGCCGTCCTCATTGGGCACCAGAAAGGTCGCCAATGACGGTCCGCAGGGGAAATGGACGACCTGGACGTCGTCACCGGGATTGTAGAGCAAATGGCTTGCGGCGGTGTCTTCGACGGTCACGTGGGGCGCGAGCAGGGCATAGTCCGCCGGGCTCAGGCGCCGCAGCAGATTGTTGGCCGGTCGGCTTTCGACCTCGCTCGTCTTGTCGATCCGCGCATCCATCGTGACCCCCTGTCCTCCTCTCCACATTAGCGAGTTCCTCCCACTTCCTGTGTGCACAAGTGGACAGACGGAAGAACTGCGATGTGGTGGGTTTCGTTCCGGGAACCCTCCGATGCGCTGGGCGCAGGCATCGTGTCGCGGCAGTCCTGATCCGAAAACCCCCACACAAGATGCGATCATGGCACCTGTATTTCCCAATGGCTCAGGCCGCCCGGCCGATGTTCTGATCGTCGAGGACGACCCGATCATCGCGATCGATTTCGAGGATCGTCTCACCGGATTCGGGGTGGCGAGCGTGCGGACCGTCGGCTCGGTGACGCAGGCATTGGACGCGATCGCGAAGCGGGCTCCCGACTTTGCGCTGCTCGATGTCGAGCTGATCCGCGAGAAGAGCTTTGCGGTCGCCGAGCGGCTGGTCGCACTCAACATCCCGTTCGTGTTCGTCACCGGCTACGGTGCCGACGCGCGGATTCCGCCCGAGTTTGCCGGCCAGCCGCGTCTGCAGAAGCCGTGCTCGAGCGACGCGCTGGAGGCGGCGCTCCAGGTCTGAGCCGGCGGCTAGCGGTCAGGCCTGCTTCGGATCGAGCGTGGTGGACCACAGCGCGACATCGGCGCGGTCGCGCAAGGTCACCGTCATCCGGCCGGAGGCGCCGTCGATCTTGACGTGACCGAAGAACTGCATGCCGGCGGAGGGCGCAAGGTTCTGGTTGTCCTTGCCCGGCGCCTTGACGAAGCGGACCTCGGGCCCAAACGTGTTGTCGAGCGCGTTCGGTCCGAACGTGCCGGCGTGCAGCGGGCCGGAGACGAACTCCCAGAACGGCTCGAATTCCTGGAATTGCGCCTTGTTCGGATCGTAGTAATGCGCGGCGGCGTAATGCACATCCGCTGTCAGCCACACCGTGTTGCTGACCGGCGCCGTCTTGATGAAGCGGAGGATGTCGGCGATCTCGAACTCGCGGCCGCGCACCGGGCCATCGCCCTGCGCAACGGCCTCCGAGCCGCCCTGCGGCGTGTCCGCGACGACGAGGCTGATCGGCATGTCCGACGCGATCACCTTCCATGTCGCACGCGAATTCAAAAGGCCGCGCTTGAGCCAGGCGATCTGGTCCGGGCCGAGGAAGTAGCTCGCCGGACCGTAGGCGGTTTCGAGATTGGCGCCGTTGGGACCGCGATAGCTGCGCTCGTCGAGCACGAACACGTCGAGATGCGGACCGTACGAGATCTGGCGATAGACGCGGCCGGGCTCATTGATGCTCTCGCGCATCGGGTACATCTCGTGGAAGGCGCGGCCCGCGCGGGCCGCGAGCAGCTCGATGTCGCGCACCTTGTAGGCCGCCGGCAGATCCTTCGACAGCGACCAGTTGTTGGTCACCTCGTGGTCGTCCCACTGCACGAAGATCGGCACTTCGGCATTGAAGGCGCGGAGATTGTCGTCGGTGAGATTGTATTTGTGCGCGGCGCGATATTCGTCGAGCGTCTCGGCGACCTTGGCCTTCTCCGGAATGGTGACGTTCTTCCAGATCTTGCCGTCGGGGAGCTTCACCTCGGATGCAATGGGCCCGTCGGCATAGATCGTGTCGCCCGAGTGCAGGAAGAAATCCGGGCGGTGCTTGCGCATTGCGGAGAAGGTGAACATGCCGCCGTCATCGGGATTGATGCCCCAGCCCTGGCCTGCGACGTCGCCGCCCCAGACGAAGCTGACGTCGCGGCGGTCGGCGGGCGCGGTGCGGAAGCGGCCAACCACAGCCTCGCCCTCGATCGCGCTGTGGGAGAGATCGCGGAAGCGCACGCGATAGAAGATATCCTGTCCGCCGGGCAGGTTCTCGATCAGCATCTTCGCGGTGAAGTCGCTCTCGGGGAGCGCTGCGATCGGCGGCAGCGCGCGGGCGTCCTTGAAGGAGTCCGTTGTCGCCACTTCGACCAGCATCTGCGAGGGGCGGTCGGCGCGCGCCCAGACCACGCCGCCGTCGACGGTGACGTCGCCCGACTGTACGCCATGGGTGACCGCCGGCCGATCGGCCGCGCGCGACAGATAAGGCATCGCGACAGCGCCGAGCGCGCCGGCCCCGGTGGAGAGGAAGCGGCGGCGGGAGAATTTGATGTTCATGGCTGGCTCGCTGGCTGACTTGTGCCGGTCTCGCACCGTCATTCCGGGATGGTGCGCGAGCACCAGGCCCGGAATTTCGAGATTCCGGGTTAGCGCTCTGCGCACCCCGGAATGACGGCGGAAGCTATATTGAGACAATGTGACGCAGCAATAACGCAGGCCGGCTTACGCGTTGCCGGCGGCCCTGAATTGCGCGCCCGTACGCTGCAGGTTCTGCTGCAGGCTGAACAGCACCGCCTTGCGGTCGGCGACGGCGGCGTGGAACTGGTCGAGCGCGATGTTGAAGGCCGCGAGCGAGCCCTCCTCGATCGCGCCGTGATCGAAGCAGCGCAGCGTGTCCCGCAGGATCTCGTCGGCCTCGGCCTGCATCTGGTCGAGCTCTTCGGTCGTCTCGCTCTTGCGCGCGGCGGCGATCATGTCCAGCAGCCGCTCGCGCAGATGGCTGTTGTTGTCGCGCTCGTCCTTCTTCAGATAGCCGGCGAACCAGGCGCCGAGCGAGCCCATGGCGGACAGCGCCATCAGGCCCCACCAGATGTAATCGCTGTATTTGTCGAGGAAGGTCTTCTCCTCGCCGTCGACGAAGGCGGCGGCGCCAGGATGCACCGGGATCACCGCGTCCTTGTCGGTGTCGGGCGTTTCGATCTTCGCCGCGAGTGGGAATTCGGTCACCAATTGCTGGCGCACGGCGAACAGCTGGCGCGTGAACGCCGCGATGGTGGTTTCGGACACGCCTTTTCGCGCCACGATGTGGTGCGAGAAGCTGATGGTCTTGACCTCGTCCTCGGGGCGGGCGGGCGAGCCACCATAGGTGCCGGCGGGAATCTCGGAGGCTTCATAGACCGGATGGTTCTGCGCGATCGCATCCGCGGAATCGATGGCGAGGAAGGTCGGCGCACCGAAATCCTTGATGGAAGCGGCGATCGCGTCCGCCGTGATCTTGCTGTTGACGGGACCGGCGGCGAGATAGACGTCGGCCTTCTGGGATTTGATCGCCTCGGCAGCCTCGTTGGCCGGAAACTGGATGATGTCGACCTTGGCCGGATCGACGCCGTATTGCTGCAAAATCACCTTGAGCAGATTGACGTTGGCCTGGGTGCGGCCGACCACGCCGACGCGATGGCCGGCGAGCTGCGCGATCTTGGTGATCTTGGGGCCCTTCTTCTTGCCCTTGCCCTGGACCGACCACAGCACCACGACGTTCTTGCGCAGGGTGGCGACCGCCTGTGCGTTCTTCGGCACGTCGACGTCGCCGCGCACGATGGCGAGATCGACCTTGCCCTCGGCGAGCGCCTCGGCGCTTGCTGTGGCGCCGTCGGTCTGGATCGGGCGCAGCCGCACCTGACTCTTGTTCTGGGAGAAGGCCTGCGTCAGCGCCTGCACGACCTTGACGTCGTCGCTGTTGGCGGGGCCGACCGCGATCTTCAGCGTCACGGGGCGCATCGCGAAATAATAGCCGCCGGCGAGCGCGCCGATGATGGCAAGCACCAGCGCCAGAGACACGAGCGCCGTCTTCCGCGCCGCGGATCGCGGCGAAGGCGGAGAGGGCGCTTCGGCCAGGTCCAGACCCCCGGTCATCGATCTCCCAAACAGGCGTTTCAGGCTCAGCTTCATCTCGGCCGGCAATTTAGGCCCACAATTGTAGCAAATTTCCTGTCCGCCGGGGTTACATCTCCGTCATGGTTAGCGGATCGGCGAGAAACCCCGTGAACCGGGACCGTAAGCACTGTGTTAGGGTAAAAGTTCCCCTGAAGCACGGAGACGATCATGGCAGAACGGCTGGCGGCGGACGCACGCAAGCAGGCCCTGGGTGGTATCCCGGGCTGGACCGAAGTCGGGGGGCGCGACGCGATCGCAAAGACCCTTGTCTTCAAGGATTTCAACGAGGCCTTCGGATTCATGACCCGCGCGGCGCTGGTCGCCGAGAAAATGGACCATCACCCCGAATGGCGTAACGTCTACAAGACCGTGGAGGTGGTGCTGTCGACCCATGATGCTGGCGGCGTCACGGCGCTCGACATCGAGCTCGCCAAGGCGATGAACGCCATTGCTAGGTCTACGGCCTAGCTGACACCAGGCTGACATCTTGCAGCGATGGGCCGCATCCCCATCTTGTGATCAGCAGGGCATGCGGCGATCCGCCGCCCCTTGGATGAACGGAGAGTTGGAGCATGGCTGCCGAGCACAGCGTCGGCTTCGAGCCGGCCGATCGGCTCGCGGAAGATCGTGAGAGCGTGCGCCGCCGCTTCTGGCGCAAGCTGAAGCGCGTCGCCGCACAGCTGCCGTTCGCCGAGGATCTTCTCGCGGCTTACTACTGCGCGTTCGACCTGCAGACGCCGCGCCATGTCCAGGCATCGCTGCTGGGCGCCATCGCCTATTTCATCCTGCCGCTCGACTTCGTCCCCGACGTGATGCCGATCCTCGGCTTCACCGATGACGCCGCCGTGCTCGCCACCGCCATCCGCATGGTCGCCACTCACATCACGCCCGAACACCGCGAAGCCGCCCGCGCCGCGCTGAAGCGGGGTGTGGGAGACGCGGAGGTGGATGCGGAAGCGGCTTAGCCGCTGTCGCCCCGCCCTCCACTGTCATTCCCCGCGAAGGCGGGGAATCCAGTACGCCGCGGCCTATCGATCAATCGCAACCATCTCAGAATACTCGATCGCCCGGTCCTGGTGCGCAATTGCGCACTGGCCGGGCGATGACAGCTCGCGTGTGGACGGTGCTTGCGCTGCTTCGCTGCTCGCGACAACCTCTACCTCTTCTCCGCGCGCGCCTTGTCCGCGTCCCAGGCCTGGAACTGCTTGAACAGCGTCTCCCTGTCCGCGTCGGAGACCTGCCCAGCGTTCGGGCTCTGCTTCAGGAACGCCTCGAAGCGCTGCCGCGTCACCGGTTCGACGCCGTGCTTGTCGAGCCATTGCTGCGCCACCGGCAACCTGTTCCAGCCGGATAGCGGCGCCGCGAGCGAGACCTCCTTCCATTTGGGATGGAACGGCGGGTTCTGCAGTGCCGGAAATTTCGTGAAGAACGCGTCCACGAACAGCGCGAGCTTGCGATAACGTTCGGTGTTGGGCGCCCAATTATAGGCCGCGAGCACCGCGGGCACCGCGATCGTGTCCACGCTCTCGCCCTCCTTGATCAGGTTCGGATAGTCCTTGGCCGTCAGCGTCGCCGGCAGATAGTCGCTCTGCAGCGGCTTGGCGTAGTCCACCTTGGCGAGATGGAAGCGGCCGTCATTGCCGAAGGTCGAGACCGATTTGTACGGCTTGCCGCCGACCACGATGACCGCGTCGATCTCGCCGGCCTTCAGCTTCTCCATCGCGATGCGCTGCTCGACATAGACGAACTTCGCCTTGATCCCGAGCCGCTCGAACACGGTGAGCGCGGTGACGAAGGTGCCGCCGTTCGGCAGGTCCACGCTGACGGTCTTGCCTTCGAGATCCCTGAGTGTCGCCACCGATTTCGGCGCGATCACCTGCATCTCCTCGTTGTACAGCTTCGTCACATAGGTGAACTGCCGCTTGATGTCCTTAGCAAAGCCCTTGCGCTCGAGATAGTCGAGCGTGTCGGCGCGCACCACGCCGAGATCGACGCCCTGCAGGAACAGGATGTCGGCGACGCTCTGCACCGAGCCGCGGCCGACGATCGGCAGCACGCGGATTTTGTTGCCGTCGTCGAGCACCGAGGCAAGGTCGGCGCCGAACTGCACATAGGTGCCGCCGATCGTGCCCGTGATCAGCGTGACGGTGTTGGCGTTCAGCGACTGCTTGGTCGAGCTCGACCCGAACTGGAAGATGGCCTTCAGGCTGTCCGAGACCTTGGCCGGATCGTATTCGGTCTGCTCGGCGCGAGCGGCGACGGCACAGATCGTCATGATGGCGGCAAGCGCCACTTTCAAAGCGTTACGCATGATGTCCTCTGACGTGGTCTAGTTCGAGAGCCGGGCGAGGCGCTGGCGCGCCTCCGCCGATCCAAGCGTGGCCGCGCGCTGGTACCAGTCGCGGGCGGCTGCCGCGTCGGCCGTCACGCTTCGCGCATCGCTGGTGCCGAGCACGGCCGGATCATAGGTCTGCGCCAGCAGCAGCGCGGCCGTTGCGTCTTTTGCATTGGCGGCGCGTTCGAGCAGCAGGCGCGCGGCGGCGATGTCGCCGACGCCGATCAGGCTTCTGGCGCGCGTCATCAGCCCTGCCAGCGTGTCGGCGTCGAGCGTCCTGGCCGGCTCGGGCGGTGCCGGCTGCGCCGCCACGGGCACGGGCGCCGGCGTCGGCGCTTGGACCTGCACTGGAGGTTGGCTTTGGGTTTGGGCTTGCAGCGCGGTCTGGTAGGCGGTCGCAATCGCCTCGCGGCTTGGTGTCGAAGGCGCCGGAAGCTCCTGCTTGTCGGCGCTCGCCAGCATCGCGTTGGTCACGCGGGCCGGATCCTTCAGCGGGGTCTGACGTGCAGCGGGCGCATTCACGACCGCCGCCGCCTGCTCGGAAGCTGCATCTGGAGAATTGCCGCCGATGTTGGCGGCGAGGCTGCGCAGATCGGATTGAAACAGCACGGCCGCAATCGCCGCGGCGGATATCGCAAGCCCGGCAGCGGCAACGCGATACGCGATCCAGGTTCTGGAACGCAGTGCCATCGGCGCATATTCCCGCGGGTCGGGCGCTCCGAGCGGGTCGGAGAGGAACAGCGGAATTGGATCGTCCTGCGGAAGATCGGCGCGCCTGGCGCGCGCACGGATGTAGTCCGCGGTGGACGAGTGTGATGCAGATCGATCGGAGTCGAGCGCGCGCGACTCCTTCGACGGACGGTAGGCCGTCGTCTCCATGGTGTGATGCTCCCCATTACTGACGCAACGCAGGGGCAGTCCCGGCTTCAGTCTTCTTGTTTTTGTCCAGAAGCGCCCCGCAAACTGGAACCGGTAAATCGCCGTCCGATTCAGCCCAAAAAACGACGGCCGTTTGCGCGAATCTGGAGATATTTGGGTTTGATTACGGCGAGGCGGCGGAATGCACCGCAATTTTGGCCGCAATGGTTGAGGGGATTTTACCATGCGCGCGAGGGCCGCTGTCGCGCGAGAAGCGTGAGTTGCCCGTGCCGCCCGCGGCGTCTCGGCTAAATCACTGATGTCTCTGGAATACTGGATCGCCCGGTCCTAGTGCGCAATTGCGCACTGGCCGGGCGACGACAGCGAGCGTGTGGCGATGGCGTGCCTCGCATCCTCACGGATGCAGGATCACCTTGCCCATGGCCTGGCGTCCCGCCAGCACCTTCAGCGCATCCGCGGTCTGTGCCAGCGGGAAGGTGCGGTCGACATGCGATGAAATCTTTCCTTCCGCCGTCCACTTCACGAGCTTCTCGAGATTGGCGCGGTTCTTGGCCGGGTTGAGCCTGGTCCAGGCGCCCCAGAACACGCCGCGGATGTCGCAGCCCTTCAAGAGCGCGAGGTTCAGCGGCATCTTCGGGATGTCGCCGGCGGCAAAGCCGATCACCAGGAAGCGGCCTTCCCAGGCGATCGAGCGCAGCGCCTGCTCGGCATAGGCACCGCCCACCGGATCGAAGATGATGTCGACGCCCTTGCCGTCCGTCAGCTTGCGCAGGCCTTCCTTCAGATCTTCCTTGCCGTAGTTCAGCGTCAGCTCGGCGCCATGCTTCTTCGCGAATTCGAGCTTCTCGTCGGAGGAGGCGCAGGCGATCACCTTCAGGCCCATCAGCTTGCCGAGCTCGCAGGCGGCAAGGCCGGTGCCGCCGGCGGCGCCCAGCACCGCGAGCGTCTCGCCCGGCTTCGGGCTGGCGCGATCCTCCAGCGCATGCAGCGCGGTGCCGTAGATGATGATGATGCCGGCCGCGCGGTCATAGTCGAGATTGTCGGGGATCTTGACGATCGAGGCCGCCGGCAGCGCGATCTTCTCGCGCGCGCCGTTGTGGCCGCAGGAGGCGACGACGCGGTCGCCGACCTTGAGGTCGGTCACGCCGGGGCCGATGCTCTCGATCACGCCGGCGACTTCCGCAGCGGGCGAGAACGGGAACGGCGGCTTGATCTGGTACTTGCCCTGGATCATCAGGATGTCGAAGAAGTTCAGCGCCGCCGCCTTGATCGCGATCACGGCCTCGCCGGGACCCGCCACAGGATCCGGCACGTCTGCCAGGACGAGATCGTCGGGCTGGCAATATTGCGAGCAGAGGATGGCTTTCATGGCGGCACCTTGGGGCGTTTCGAGTGGAATTATAGTTGGGTCGGTTTTGCCGGATTTAGCCACGGGCGACAATCCGGATTCTTTGCCCGGAATGATGCGCAGGCCTATTCTCGCGTCATCGCGAGCGCAGCGAAGCGATCCAGAGTCCGTCCTGCGGAAATAGTCTGGATTGCTTCGTCGCTTCGCTCCTCGCAATGACGAAACCCGCGGGAAGAAAGGGATTCAAACGATGTTTGAAACGGGTCTGCTCAGGGACAAGCGCATCCTCGTCACCGGCGGCGGCTCGGGTCTCGGCGCTGCGATGGGGCGCCGCTTCCTCGCGCTCGGCGCCGAGCTCGTGATCTGCGGCCGCAAGCACGAGCGGCTCGAGGCAACTGCGAACGAGATGCGCGAACAGACCGGCGGCAAGGTTACCACCATCGCCTGCGATATCCGCGACGGCGCCGCCGTGGACGGCATGATGGACACGATCTGGCGCGAGGCGGCGCTCGACATTCTCGTCAACAATGCTGCCGCGACCTTCATCGCGCAGAGCGAGCATCTCTCCTTCCGCGCGGCCGACGCGATCCTCGCGCCGACATTGCACGGCGCGATGTACTGCACGCTCGCCGCCGGCAAGCGCTGGATCGAGGGTGGGCATGGCGGCGTCGTGCTCTCGATCCTCTCGACCTCCACCATCACCGGCCGCGCCTTCACCGTGCCATCGGCGATGGCGAAATCGGCGGTGCTGGCGATGACCAAAAGTCTTGCCGTGGAATGGGGCCCGAAGGGCATCCGCACCGTCGCGATCCCGCCGGGTCCGTTCCCGACATCGGGCGCATCGGACCAGCTCCGCCCCGAAGGCCGCGACGAGGGGTGGACCGCGCGCAATCCGCTCGGCCGTACCGGCGAGCACGGCGAGCTCGCCGACCTCGCCAGCTTCCTGGTCTCCGATCGTGCGGGTTACATCAACGGCGAGATGGTGGTGATCGACGGTGGCGCGCATTTGCGCAGTTCCGGCGCCGAGGACCTGCTCGGCTGGACCGACGCGCAATGGGCCGCCCAGCGCGCCGCGCGATCCAAAGGCTGACCCGCTAACTGCCTTCCCAAATTGGACTTTCCCGGCTATCCCTGCACCGGGGACAAAGCGCGGCCGGGCCATCTTCCAGTCACAATATTGAGGGAACCACTCCACCATGTGGCGGGTGCTATCTTTGGCTTTGATGATGGGCGTGGCGGCGTGGGGAATCACTGATTCCGCGCGGGCTCAGACGGCGCAACCAGCGCCCAAGGCTGCAGCACCCAAAGCCGCTGCACCGGCAGCCAACACGGCGGCCAAGACCGCTGCAAAGCCCGAGAGCAAGCCGGCGGGCCCGGCCGTCGCGGTTGCGGGTGGCGCGGAGCCCACGCTGATCGGCCAGTTCGGCACCTGGGGCGCCTATTCGGCGACGCCCAACGGCAAGAAGGTCTGCTTCGCGCTGGCCAAACCCTCGTCCTCGAAGACCAACCCGCCGAATCGGCCGCGCGATCCCGCCTATGCGTTCGTTTCGACCCGGCCGGCGGAAAAGGTGAACAACGAAGTCTCGGTCATGATCGGCTACGCGCTGAAGCCGGGCTCGGAATCATCGGTCGAGGTCGGCGGCGCCGCTTTTGCGATGTACACGCAGGGCGACGGCCTCTGGATCAAGAACGCGGCCGAGGAGGAGCGGATGGTCGAGGCCATGCGCAAATCCGCCGATCTCGTGGTCAAGGGCGTCTCGGCCAAGGGTACGGAGACCACCGACACGTTTTCGCTGAAGGGCCTCGCCCAGGCGCTCGACAAGATCGCCCAGGATTGTAGGCGGTAACGCCTAGGCGTTAAGGCTGAGGGCGATAAGGTCGCAATCGGCGGTTCCGGTTGCTATATAGGGGCGGTTCCAGATTTTTCGCCGTCATGGCCGGGCTTGTCCCGGCCATCCACGCGTTGCCGCGACCGAGGAAAGACGTGGATGCCGGGTCAAGCCCGGGCATGACGAGTTCAGACAGCAGTGATCTTAGGCCCATAAATGCAACCGACGACCGAGCCGCACAACGCAACACTGGTGGAGAAGACTCCGCTCGAAGTCTATGTACCGCCGGCGAAACCGTCGCTGATCGGCCTGTCGCGCAGCGAGCTGGCCGATCGCCTCGGCGAGATCGGCGTTGCGCCCGCGCAGCGCAAGATGCGCGTGCAGCAGCTGTGGCACTGGCTCTATTTCCGCGGCGCCCAGAGCTTCGACGACATGACCTCGATCTCGAAGGGCATTCGCGCCGAGCTCGCGCAGCACTTCACGGTCGATCGGCCCGAAGTCGTCGCCGAGCAGATCTCCAACGACGGCACCCGCAAATGGCTGCTGCGTCTGCCGAGCGGCGACAATGTCGAGAAGGCGCATGAAGTCGAGTGCGTCTACATCCCCGAGACCGACCGCGGCACGCTCTGCGTCTCTTCGCAGGTCGGCTGCACGCTGAATTGCTCGTTCTGCCACACCGGCACGCAGCGCCTGGTGCGCAACCTCACCGCCGGCGAGATCGTCGGCCAGATCATGGTCGCACGCGACCGCCTGAACGATTGGGCCGATCGCGAGGACGGCACGCGCCGCGTCACCAACATCGTGATGATGGGCATGGGCGAGCCGCTCTACAATTTCGACGCGGTGCGCGATGCACTGCTGATCGTCGGCGATAACGAAGGCATCGGCATCTCCCGCCGCCGCATCACGCTGTCGACCTCGGGCGTGGTGCCGAACATCGTGCGTGCAGGCGAGGAGATCGGCGTCATGCTCGCGATCTCGCTGCATGCGGTGCGCGACGAATTGCGCAACGAGCTGGTGCCGCTCAACCGCAAATATCCGATCAAGGAGCTGTTGCAGGCCTGCCGCGACTATCCCGGCGCCTCCAACGCGCGCCGCATCACCTTCGAATATGTGATGCTCAAGGGCGTCAACGATTCGCTCGACGATGCCAAGCTGCTGGTGAAGATGCTCAAGGGCATTCACGCCAAGATCAACCTGATCCCGTTCAATCCCTGGCCCGGCACGGCCTATGAATGCTCGGACTGGGACCAGATCGAAAAATTCTCCGAATACATCTTCAATGCCGGCTATTCCTCGCCGGTGCGCACCCCGCGCGGCCGCGACATCCTCGCCGCCTGCGGCCAGCTCAAGTCGGAGACGGAAAAGCTCAGCGCGCGCGAACGCCAGGCGCTGCGCGCCATGGCGATGACGGATTGAGGATGCGTGCCCGCGCTCTCGCACCCCCGTCATTGCGAGCGAAGCGAAGCAATCCAGCGTCTTTCCGCCGCGGCAATCTGGATTGCTTCGTCGCTACGCTCCTCGCAATGACGGTGAGAGTAGCGCCATGTCCCTGATCGGCCGCCTCATCGTCATATTCATCGGCTTCCTGGCCGCCTGTTTCGTCGGCGGCATGATCGTCGTCGGCGCGCTGCTGTTTCCGGAGTTTGCCGATCTCGGCGCAGGTCCCGTCGACCAGGGCGCGATCGACATCCTGCTCGGCTTCGGCTTCATCTTCGTCTCGGGTTTCGCGCTGGTGCCGGCGGCGGTGATCGTCGCCATCACCGAAGCGCTCTACATCCGCAGCGCGCTCGCCTATGCCGTCGGCGGCGGCCTTGTCGGGCTTGCCTGCTATCTCGGCCTCGTTCCCTTCCACTCCGACACGCTGCAGTTCGAGGGCATCGTGCGGCGGCATCTGGAAATCATGACGGGTGCGGGCATCGTCGCCGGCGTCGTCTACTGGCTGGTCGCCGGCCGCAACGCCGGCGCCTGGCGCAACCCGCCGCCCCCGCGCAAGCCGCCTCCGCCGCTGCCGTCGAATTCAACGCAAGATGCGCGGTGATTGCTGACCTTCCCCTGGAAGGGGAGGGTGGGCGCTTTCCCCGGGGTTTCCATCCCGCTCCCACTCCGCTAAACCGCGCGCCATGAACCGTACCGGACTCTTCATCGGCCTGGCGCTGTGGCTCGTGATCGGCGTTCTTTTCGGCCTCTATCCCGAGCTCGATCTCAAGCTGGCGTCGCTGTTCTTCGACCCCGAGACCAAAACCTTTCCGCTCAAATCGGTGGCCTGGGCGGGCTTTGTGCGCGACGCGGCGATGTGGATCGCCTGGGCCTTCGTGCTGCCTTCGCTGGTGGCGCTCGTGGTCAAGCTGTTTCGGCCGGACCGGCCGCTGATGGTGTCGGGGCGCGCGATGGTGTTCCTGCTGACGACGATCATCCTGTCGGCGGGCATCCTCACCAACCTCACGTTCAAGACCTATTGGGGCCGGCCGCGTCCGGTGGTGGTGACGCAGTTTGCCGGCGACCAGCAATTCGTGCCGTGGTGGGATCCGCGCGGCGGCTGTGCGCGCAACTGCTCGTTCTTCTCCGGCGAGGGCGCGACCGCGTTCTGGACGCTGGCCCCGGCCGCGCTGGCGCCGCCGGCGTGGCGGCCGCTCGCCTATGCCGCGGCGGTGATCTTCGGCGCGGTCACCAGCGGGCTGCGCATGGCCTTCGGCGGGCACTTCTTCACCGACGTCTCGATTGCCGGCCTCGTCACCTTCGTCGTGATCTGGCTGGCCTACGCACTGATCTACCGCTGGCCGCGGACGCGGTTCTCGGACGCGGCGGTGGACGCCGCGCTGACCCGGCTGGCCGCGCCCGGCTACCGCCTCCGCCAGCGCCTGTTCGGCCGCAAGACCGGCCCCGAACCCTCGATTTGAGCCATTAAATGCGTGCCGACCCCCGCGAAATTTGATATTCGCGCGGTCAAGCCCGTACCTTCATCAGCCCCTTGAGACCGATTGGAAGCCCCATGACCACGATCCTGAAAAGCCTGCCCAAGGGTGAGAAAGTCGGCATCGCTTTTTCGGGCGGTCTCGACACCTCTGCGGCGCTGCTCTGGATGAAGCAGAAGGGCGCGCGCTGCTACGCCTACACCGCCAATCTCGGCCAGCCCGACGAGGCCGACTACAACGAGATCCCGCGCAAGGCGGAAGCGTTCGGCGCCGAGAAGGCCGTGCTGGTCGATTGCCGCACGCAGCTCGTGCACGAAGGCATCGCCGCGATCCAGTCGGGTGCCTTCCACATCTCGACCGGCGGCATCACCTATTTCAACACCACGCCGCTCGGGCGCGCCGTCACCGGCACCATGCTGGTCGCGGCGATGAAGGAAGACGGCGTCAACATCTGGGGCGACGGCTCGACCTTCAAGGGCAACGACATCGAGCGCTTCTACCGCTACGGCCTGCTCACCAATCCGAGCTTGAAAATCTACAAGCCCTGGCTCGACCAGCAGTTCATCGACGAGCTCGGCGGCCGCGCCGAGATGTCGGCGTTCATGACCGCGCAGGGTTTTGCCTACAAGATGAGCGCCGAGAAGGCGTATTCGACCGACAGCAATCTGCTCGGCGCCACGCACGAGGCCAAGGATCTCGAGAGCCTCGACAGCGGCATCAAGATCGTCAACCCGATCATGGGCGTGCCGTTCTGGCGCGACGACTGCACTGTGAAGGCCGAGAAGGTCGTGGTGCGTTTCGAGGAAGGCCAGCCGGTCGCGCTGAACGGACAGGCCTTCACCGATCCCGTCGCGCTGTTCCTCGAAGCCAATGCCATCGGCGGCCGTCATGGCCTCGGCATGAGCGACCAGATCGAGAACCGCATCATCGAGGCCAAGAGCCGCGGCATCTACGAGGCGCCCGGCATGGCGTTGCTGCACATCGCCTATGAGCGCCTCGTCACCGGCATCCACAACGAGGACACCATCGAGCAGTACCGCATCAGCGGCATGCGCCTGGGACGTCTGCTCTATCAGGGCCGCTGGTTCGACTCGCAGGCCCTGATGCTGCGCGAGACCGCGCAGCGCTGGGTCGCGCGCGCCGTCACCGGCGAGGTCACGCTGGAGCTGCGCCGCGGCAACGACTATTCGATCCTCAACACCGAGAGCCCCAACCTCACCTATGCGCCCGAGCGGCTCAGCATGGAGAAGGTCGAGGACGCCGCCTTCACGCCGGCCGACCGCATCGGCCAGCTCACCATGCGCAACCTCGACATCGCGGACACGCGCACCAAGCTCGGTCTCTACTCAAAGACCGGCCTGCTGTCGGGCAGCGAGGGCTCGCAGATCTTCAAGCTCGAGAGCGATAAGGGCTGAGATCGTAGGGTGGGTTAGCCCTGCAGATGCGCGAAGCGCATCTGCTCGGCGTAACCCACCACGCTTCCGCATTTGCCGAACGAAGTTGGTGGGTTACGCCTTCGGCTAACCCACCCTACGCGTTCCATCCGTGTCCCGGACGCGATGCAGCGCGCAGCGGTGCGTCGCAGAGCCGGGACCCATGACCCAAATCCAACTGCATCCATAGTGTGTGGGCCCCGGCTCTGCAGCGCATCACTGCGTGCTGCGCTGCGTCCGGGGCATGAGAGCCCAAAACAAAAAAATGGCCGGGATCGCTCCCGGCCATTTGCATTGATGCGTGTCGCCTCAGCGCGGCGGCGGTGCCGCGTTGGCCTGGCCGCCGTTGAGCAGCGGCGTGATGCGGCGGACGGTGACGCGCCGGTTGATCAGGCTCGGCCCCTGCGTCTGCTCCTTCAGGTACTGCTCGCCGTAACCCTGCGACGTCAGGTTCTCCGCCGGCACGTTGAACTGCTGGGTCAGCAGCTCGGCGGCGGCCTGCGCGCGGCGGTCCGACAGCGACAGATTGTCGACGTCGTTGCCGACCGCGTCGGTGTGGCCCTCGATCAGGAACACCTCCTGCGGATTGGCCTGGAGCGCCTGGTTGATGCCGTCGGCGATCACCTGCAGCCGAGCCGCCTGGTCCGGCGGGATGGTCCACGATCCCGTTTCGAAGTTGATCGTGTTGACGTCGATGCTCGGCATCTGCATGCGGACGTTCGGGCTGTAGCGGATCTCGTCGAGCGAGTAGCGCCGATCGATCCGCTGCACCGGCGGTGCCCGCATGGTCTGGTAGATCACGTCCGGCGACGCTTCCTGGGCGTCGACGATGTAGCGATCGTAGGGGATGTTGACCACCGGCGGCGGCACGTCGACATAGAAGCCGCCGACCGCCCGCGGATCGCGATAGCTGTTGTCGATGATCACGATCTCGCGTCCGCGCGGGTCCCTGCGGATTCGCCGCAGCAGCGAACCGTCCGCGGCGACCACGGTGATGACCTCGCTGCCGTCGGGACGCACCACGACCGTCCGCGTTTCGCCGCCGACGGTATCGGTGCGGATGTCGCGGGCGCCGTAGCGGAAGCGATAGAGGTCGTTGCCGCGAACATACGCCTGCCCGCCCGGATCGCGGATGATGATGCGGTCCGGCTCGGTGTAGACGGTGCGGCCGCCTTCGACGACTTCGCGGCGCTGGCTGTGCATGTCGGCGATGGTCGCGCCGATCACTGCACCGGCCACCACGCCCGCACCGATCGCGAGCGGCGTCAGGTCACGCTGCTGCGGACGGGGGGGCGGCGGCAGCGGTGCTGCAACCGTCGGCGCGGCGCGGAAGGCCGGCGCAACCGTCGGCGGCCTGTATTGCGCCCTGTCGGGCGGAGGCGCTGCAGCCGGCGTGCCCGGCACGACTGTCGGCGCCGCAGCACCGGCGGGAGGTGCGGGCGGCCGTGCAGGGAGGTTGCCGGCCTGGGGCGGCGCAGCCGGAGTTCCGGCTGCGGGCGCGCCGGCAGGCGGCGTTCCACCTTGCTGGCCAGGAGCTGGCGTCGCCGCCGGAGCCGGAGGCGCGCCGGGAGCCGGCGCTGCCGATCCCGGACGTCCGGGCAGCGGCGTCGCGGCGCCACCGGGAGCCGGCGTTGCCGTCGGAGCGGGCGCTGCCCCTGCCGGCGGCGGAGGCGAACCGGGACGCACGCCGGGCGGCGGCGGTGGCACGCCGGGGCGGCCAGCCGGCGCCGCGCCCGGAGCGGGCGTCGCGGTCGGCGCAGGTGTTGCGGCCGGAGCCGGCGTTGTGGCCGGGGCAGGCGCGGCAGGTCGCACCGCCGGTGCTGCGGGCGGAGGGGCCGGGGGCGTCGCCGTGGGCGCAGGCGCCGGGCGCGCCGCTGCAGGGGGCGGCGGAGGCGGAGGCGTGTGCTGTGGAGCCGCGGCGGGAGGCGGCGTGGGAGCCGGACGTGCTGCAGGGGGCGGCGGAGGCGGCGGGGTCGGGGCATGCTGCTGCGGAGCCGCGGCCGGAGGCGGCGACGGCTGCTTCGGGGCGGCAGGCGGCGGGGGAGGCGGCGGCGGAGCCGGGCGGGCCGCAGGCGGAGGCGGTGGGGGCGGCGGCGCGGCAGGGCGCGCAGGCGCGGCAGCCGGCGGAGGCGCGGCGGGCGGGTGAGGCGGTGCCGCAGCGGGCGGCGGTGCGGCCGGGCGTGCCGGGGCTGCAGGCGGCGCGGCGCCTGGCGGGCCCTTCGGCGGCTGCTTCGGTTTTCCGTCAGGGCCAGTCTCTTGCTGTGGCTGGGCCTGCGCGACGACGAGCGGCGAGGCGCCCTGCGCATGCGATGCGGTGTTGGCCAATTGCATCGCGGTGAGAGCCGACGTCGCAAGCAGCACGAAACGAAGGTTGGTCATGATGGTGAACTTCCCCGGAAGGTTCTTTGACGAAGTGTTGGGATGAACAGCTACGCGTTAGGCCGCATTGTGGCGGGCGAAGCGGTCGTGGCCCGATTTATTTCTGCACGCAAATCACCTCACTATGGTGACGTTCATTGCGCATTCAGGCGTACGTTGCAATCGCCTCACATGTGATGCTTCGCCTCATATGCGATCCGCGGCGGCATTGCGTCCGTCGCGGGATTGGGAGTGAGCGGTCCGTTCGGCCCGCGCGATGGAATCTCTTCGGGCAAGCGGCCCGGCAATTCGTCGGGCCGCGGTGATTCGCCGGGCTCGCGCACCGGCGGCGTGATCTCGGGCTGCGGATTGCCGGGCGGAATGCCCGGCGGCGGCTCGGTCGGAGTGCCCGGTGTCGACGGTGGAATCTCGGGCGGCTCGATCGGCGTCACATCGAGACCTTGCGGTTCTCGCCGATATCGGGACGCGTGTTCGTCACCGCCGCGGCAGCCATCTTCACATAGGAGATCACCGTGCCCGGCGAGTCCCAGAACTCGGCGTCGTCAGGCGTGATCTTGAGCACGCGGATATTGGGATCCTCCGCGGAGTCCCACCATGCCTTCGCCGGCGTCGTGAACAGCTGCTTGATCTTCGCGCGGTCGTTGGAGACGGCGGCAGTGCCGGTCAGCGAAACATATTTCTGGCTGCCGGCATCGGCGAACGACAGGTTGATGGAGGGATTGCGCGCGATCTCCTCGTCCTTGTGACGGCGCGCGTCGGTGAGGAAGAAGATCGTGTTCGCGTCGCGATCGAGATAGGCGCTCATCGGCCGCGCGCGCAGCTTGTCGCCGTCGCGCGTCACCAGCATCGCGAATCCGATCTTCTTCATCAGATCCCAAACGCGGTCGACGTCGCGGGCATTGTCGTTGGCCATATCGTACTCCTTGCTGCAAGGATCGATAACGGCCCGCGGGATGCGATGTTCCAGCCGGAACCCGTCTATTCCGGCGCGTGACAGACGGCCTCGATGTTGTGGCCGTCAGGGTCGAGCACGAACGCGCCGTAATAGTTCGCGTGATAATGCGCCCGGATACCCGGAGGCCCGTTGTCGCGCCCGCCGGCGGCCATCGCCGCCTTGTAGAAGGCATCAACTGTGGCGCGGTCCTTGGCCGTGATCGCGATGTGCACCGGCTTGTTCATGGCGCCTTCGGCGCCGAACCAGAGATCAGGCTTGCCGCCTGCGCCGAAGCCGGCCGCCGCGGCGTGGCCGGTCTGCTCCGCCGTCACTTCCATGATCAGGCTGTAATCGAGCGGCGCCAGCGCCTTCGCATAAAACGCTTTCGCACGCTCGTAATCGGAGACCGAGAAACCCAGATGGTCGATCATCGCAAACCTCCGTTGCCTGATTCCGTCAGCGCGACAGGAACGTATTGCTCCGCGTCTTGCGCGCGACCGTGAAGCCGCGCGCGACCATGTCGGCAATACAATCCTGCTGCCATTCGTTTTGTGACAGATGCTCGATCACGACCGCGCGCGGCCACAGCGATTGCGGCGCGTCGCGGAAGAAGCCGATCAGCACGCGGTCCTCGAAACCTTCGACGTCGATCTTGAGCGAATCGACTCGGGTAACGCCGGCCTCGTCGAGAATGCGGGTCAGGCGCAGCGACGGCACCTTGATGGCTTCCGCGCTGGCCGTGCCGGTGACGACATGCGTGGCGCCGAGATTGCCGCCGCCGCTCTCGATCATCAGCTCGCCGTCACTGTCGCCCGCCGCGGCCTGAACCAGGCGCACCTGTGTTGCTTTCGATGCGGCATGGTTGAAGGCGAGCCGCCCGAAGGTGAGGGGATGCGGCTCGATCGCGACCACCTTGCCGGTTGCGCCGACCTGCTGCGCCATCACCAGCGCAAAGGTGCCGACATTGGCGCCGACGTCAACGAACACACCGCCCGCTGGCGTGTGCTGGCGCAGGAAATCGAGCTCGTCGAGATTGTAGTCAGGATTGAACAGCGCGCCGCGCTCGGTGGCGCTGCCCTGGTGATAGAAGCGGAACGAGGCGCCCTGATATTGCACGTCGATCGGCCCGCCGCGCAGCAGATTGACCAGCCGCGACATCCACGGCCGGAACGCGCCGCGCTTCAGCCCCGACTGCTGCGCGAGGCGAATGATCGCGGCCTGCGCCGCATTCGGCGCAAACGCGCCGAACGGCGCGGATGGAGGGGCATTGTCGGGCGTCAAGCAGCAGGTCCTCGTTGCAGGCGGCGCATGCATAGCCGGTTTTGGCGGGGACTCCAACGCTCGATGCGAGCCACAATCTCGGTGTCGTCCCGGCGCAGGCCGGGACCCATAACCACGAATGTGAGTGGTGTGCGAAGGCTCCCACTCCGATCTTCGCCAAACTGCTTCCTGGGGGTATGGGTCCCGGCCTGCGCCGGGACGACGAGCGAATCTTGGCTCGCTTGCGAGCGCTACGAAGCCTCAAGCCGCTTTCTTCGGCGCCTTGCGCTGCCGCAGGAATCGCCCGAGCAGCTTGCGCTTGCCCTTGCGCGGGATCAGGTCGATGTCGCTGACGAGCTTGGCGCCGCCCTTGCGGCGCTCCAGCACGATCTTGCGGCTGTGGAAGGCTTCCAGCTCGACGCGATGCGCGACGCTGACGATGGTCGCTTTGGGCAACTCGTCGGTGACCATCTGCATCATCTTGTCCTGGCTCTTCTCGTCGAGCGCCGAGGTCGCTTCGTCCAGCACGACGATGTCGGGGTTGTGCAGCAGCAGCCGCGCGAAGGCGAGGCGCTGCTTCTCGCCGCCGGATAGCGTCTGGTCCCACGGCCCCTCTTCCTCGATCTTCTCCTTGAGATGGTCGAGACCGACCTTGTGCAGGGCTTCGCCGATCTCCTCCTCGGTCCAGTTTTCGGCGGCGCCGGGATAGGCGACCGCGCGGCGCAGCGATCCCGAGGGTACGTAAGGCCGCTGCGGCAGCATGAACAGCCGCCGGTCGGCGTGGAAATTGACGCTGCCGCCGCCCCATGGCCAGAGCCCCGCGATGGCGCGCACCAGCGTGCTCTTGCCGGTGCCGGATTCGCCGGCGACCAGCAGCCGCTCGCCGGGCTCGATCACCACCTCGGTCTCTCCGACCACGGCCGTGCCGTCATCCAGCGTGACCGAGAGGTCGTGCAATTCCAGCATGGCGTCGTTGCTGGTCTCGCCGCGCTTGATGCGGCCGAGGCCGTCGCCCTGCTCGGCGCGCTCGAGGCCGTCGAGCGACATCATCAGCGAGGCGATGCGGCGCGCACAGGCGTTCCAGTCGGCGAGCCGCGGATAATTGTCCACCAGCCAGCCGAACGCGCTCTGCACGATGGTGAAGGCCGACGCCGCCTGCATTACCTGTCCCAGCGTCATGCTGCCGTCGAGGAATTTCGGCGCGCAGAGCAGGAGAGGCACGATGGGGGCAACGAGGCTCGATCCCTGCGAAACCAGCGTGGTGCGCATGTGCTGTCCGGCGAGCCGCGCCCATTGCCGCAGCACGCTCGTGAAGTTGCGGTCGATGCCGCCGCGCTCCTCCTCCTCGCCGCCGAGCAAGGCGATGCTCTCGCCGTTCTCGCGCACGCGCGTCAGCGTGTAGCGGAAGTCGGCCTCGGCCTGGTTCTTGTCCTCGGAGACCTGCACGAAGCGCCGGCCGATCACCACGATCGAGCCGGAGGCGATGGCGGCATAGAGCATCGCGGCGATCACGAGGAAGCCGGGAATGGTGACAGTGGAGCCGCCAAGCGTGACGGTGAGCGCGCCGCCGATGGTCCAGAGCACGACGATGAAGGTCACAGCCGAGAGCAGCGCCGAGGTGACGCCGGCGAGGAAATCCACCGGCGAGTCGGTCGCGATGCGCAAATCCTCCGCGATCCGGTATTCCGGATTCTTGTGGTCGCCGCCGACGAGGTTGAGCTGGTAGTAGCGGCCGTTGGTGAGCCAGCGGGTCAGCACGCTGCTGGTGAGCCAGCCCCGCCAGCGCCGCTGGATGCTCATGCGCGCGAACACCTGCGCGACGCCGAGCACGATGCTGCCGATCGCGAGCGGGAAGAAGACCGCAGTGAGATGGAAGACGGTGCCCGCATCGCGCTTCTCGATGGCGTCGAAGATCGCGCGATTCCAGACATTGATGCCGTACTGAAAGGCGACGGTGAGGACGATCAGCACGCCGAGCCCGAGCGAGAACGGCCAGGCCAGGCGGTCGCCGTTGCGGCTCCAGAAGCCGCGCGCGCTGATCCAGAAGCGCGTCAGCAGGTAATCCTTGCGCGCCTGCTCGGCCTCTTCGGGCGACAGCTCGGGATCGGGCTCGAGCACCTCCGGCGGCGGCGGCGCGACCTCGTCGCCGTTCTCGCCCTTGATTTCGACAATTGGCGTCTTGCCCTGTTCGCGTTGTCTGGCCGGCTTTTGCATGGCCGGGTAACGCCAGGGAACTCAGCCGGTTCCAGCCGGTTCCATGTTACTGCTATTCGGCGGCGCCGTCGCGCACCCGCCGCAGCCGCGCGGCGCGGTGCAGCACCTGCGACAATTCCTCGATCGAATAGGGCTTCTGCACGAGCTCGAAGCCGAGGTTGCCCTCCTGCGACAGCGCCTGGCTGTAGCCGGTGGTCAGCACGACCGGCACGCCGATGCTGCGATCGCGGATCGCCCGCGCAAGGTCGAGCCCGGTCATTCCCGGCATCACCACGTCGGAGAACACGACGTCGAAGCGATCCGCGTCCACGACGAGCTCGGCGAGCGCATCGGCGGCATTGTCGACCAGCGTGATGCTGTAGCCGAGCTCGGTGAGCCCGTCGGCGGCGAAATTGGCGAGCTCGATATTGTCCTCGACCAGCAGCACCGACATGCCGCTACCGGCCGCGGGCGCGGTGTCAGGTGCCTGCCGCCGCGGCAGCAGCTCCGCCGGCACGCGCGGCAGAAACAGCGAGAAGGAGCTGCCCTGTCCGACCTCGCTCGCCACCGTCACCTCGCCGCCGGATTGCCGGGCAAAGCCGAACACCTGCGACAGGCCGAGACCGGTGCCGTGTCCGACCTGCTTGGTGGTGAAGAACGGCTCGAAGACGCGCCCGAGCCGCGCGGCAGGAATGCCGACGCCGGTGTCGGCGACGGTCACGGCGACGAAGCCGAGGTCCCCCGCGATATGGCTGCCCGGAACGCTCGCCGCCGCCTCGACGGTGAAGCTGATCCGGCCCTTGCCCTGCATGGCGTCGCGCGCGTTGGTCGCCATGTTGATCAGCGCCGTCTCGAACTGGCTGGCATCGGCATTGACGAGGCACGGATCCGCCGGCAGCCGCATCTTGATCTCGATCGCGGGGCCCAGCAGCGTGGCGAGCATGTCGTGCAGCGACTGGATCCGCTCGCCGACGTCGAACACTTCCGGCTTCAGCGTCTGGCGCCGTGCGAAGGCCAATAGCTGCGAGGTCAGCCGGGCCGCGCGCGCGACCGCATCCGCGATCGCCGTGATGTAGCGCTGCCGCCGCTCCTCGGTCAGCTGCGGCCGGTTCAGCAGATCGACCGAGGCACGGATCACGGTCAGCAGATTGTTGAAGTCGTGCGCGACGCCGCCGGTGAGCTGCCCGAGCGCCTCCAGCCGCTGGCTGTGCTTGAGCGCCTCCTCGGCCTCCCGCCGCTTGGCGGCTTCGGCCTGGAGATTCTGGGTGCGCCGGAACGCGAAGGCGAGCAGCAGGAACAGCAGCGCGGTGGCGGGGATGCCGAACACCAGATGCTGGCCGATGGTCGCGTACCAGCGTGCCCGGATCGCCGACGTCTCCAGCCCGGCGCTGACATAGATCGGGTATTCGGCGACGCGCCTGTAGCCGATGCGGCGCTCGATCCCGTCCGACGGCCAGGCGATCGTCATGAGCCCCTGCGCGGGGTGCGCGGCGATCTCGCGGCCGACCGGCCCGCTTGGATCGAGCCGGAGGTCGCGGTCGAGCCGGGGGAAATGCGCCAGCATCACGCCGTCGGTGCGCCCCATCGCGAAAAAGCTGCCGGGATCGGAGCCGATCCGGGCATAGAAGCTCTCGAAATATTCCGGCAGCACCGAGGCCTGGATCACGCCGATGAAGCGGCCGTCGTCGGAGTCGCGGCGTCGGCTCACGCCGAAGAAGCGCGCGCCCTGGTAGGGCGGGCGCGGCGTCAGCGGCGTGCCGATGAAGGATCCGATGCTCTGGTCGACATGGACGTAGAAATAGTCGCGGTCGGCAAAGCCCAGTTCCGGCGGCGGCGAGGCGAGGCTGTTGACCAGCGCCTTTCCGTCGGCGTCGAAGATCCAGGCGGATTTGAGCTGCGGCAGCGAATCGGCCAGCCGCTTCAGCCGGGGGTGCAGCGCCGGCTCGCGCGCGCGGATGACCTCGTCGGGAAGTCCGCGCACGACCTCGTTGAGCTCGGACAGGCTGCGGTCGATGGTTTCGAACACCTTGAGCGCGTGCTCATGCGCGACGTCGAGCGTGCGCTGGATCTCGCGGTCGGCGATGTCGCGGGTGGAGTTGTAGGAGATCGTGGAGGCGATCACGAACAGCGCAATCGGCAGCGCCAGGGATGCAGCCATCATCCACTGCAAGAGTCTCAGCGAATTGCGTTGCGCGCCGTGCACGTTCGCTCCGGTCCAGACCGGAGAGCTTAACTGAACTTCCCGCCGGGAAGGAAGCGGCTTATGGCTGTAATCTTTGGTTGTATTGCGGCAAATCGCCCGCCACGCGCGTTGCGGCAAATTCTACTCAAAATGCCGCCGGCCGTGGCATACCCCGGCCGCGATGGCCGGGGGCCGTAGCATGAACGATGCTAGATCTGGCGCTCGACCATCTTGAGCTTGAGCTCGGCGATGGCCTCCGCGGGGTTCAGGCCCTTCGGGCAGGCCTTGGCGCAGTTCATGATGGTGTGGCAGCGATAGAGGCGGAACGGGTCCTCGAGATTGTCGAGGCGCTCGCCGGTCGCCTCGTCCCGCGAATCGGAGACCCAGCGGTTGGCCTGCAGCAGCGCGGCGGGGCCGAGATAGCGCTCGCTGTTCCACCAATAGCTCGGGCAGGAGGTCGAGCAGCAGGCGCACAGGATGCACTCGTAGAGGCCGTCGAGCTTCTCGCGGTCCTCGTGGCTCTGGCGCCATTCCTTCTGCGGTGTCGGCGAGGTCGTCTTCAGCCACGGCTCGACGGAGGCGTACTGCGCGTAGAAATTGGTCAGGTCGGGGACGAGGTCCTTCACGACCGGCTGGTGCGGCAGCGGATTGATCTTCACCGCGCCGTCCTTCACGTCATGCATCGAGCGGGTGCAGGCGAGCGTGTTCTGGCCGTCGATGTTCATGGCGCAGGAGCCGCAGACGCCTTCGCGGCAGGAGCGGCGGAAGGTCAGCGACGGGTCGATGTGGTTCTTGATCCAGATCAGGCCGTCCAGCACCATCGGACCGCAATCATGGGTGTCGACGTAATAAGTGTCGACGCTCGGATTCTTGCCGTCGTCCGGATTCCAGCGATAGACCTTGAACTCGCGCAGCTCGGTCGCGCCCGCGGGCTTCGGCCAGGTCTTGCCGCCGGTGATCTTGGAGTTCTTCGGAAGTGCGAATTCAACCATTTCGATAAGGCCTTCGCTGTTCGATCAGTACACGCGCGCCTTGGGCGGGATGTACTGCACGTCGTTGGTCATGGTGTAGTCGTGAACCGGGCGATACTCGATCTTGACCTTGCCCTTGTCGTCCAGCCAGGCCAGCGTGTGCTTCATCCAGTTCTTGTCGTCGCGCGCGGAGAAGTCCTCGCGGGCATGCGCGCCGCGGCTCTCGGTGCGGTTGGCGGCGGAGTCCATCGTCACCACCGCCTGCGAGATCAGATTGTCGAATTCCAGCGTCTCGATCAGGTCGGAATTCCAAACCAGCGAACGATCGGACACCGCGATGTCGGTGATGCCGCTGTGGACCTTCTCGATCAGGTGCTGGCCTTCGCTCAGGACTTCGCCGGTGCGGAACACCGCGCAATTGGTCTGCATCACGTTCTGCATGCCCTCGCGCAGCTTCGCGGTCGGGGTGCCGCCGGAGGCGTAGCGGTAATGGTCGAGACGGCCGAGCGCGAGGTCCGACGAGTTCGCCGGCAGCTCGGGCTGCTTGGCATTGGGCGTGAGCTTCTCGGCGAGGCGGAGCGCCGCGGCGCGGCCGAACACGACGAGGTCGATCAGCGAGTTGGAGCCGAGGCGGTTGGCGCCGTGCACGGAGACGCAGGCCGCTTCGCCGATCGCCATCAGGCCCGGGATGATCGCGTTGTCGTCGCCGTCCTTCTTGGTCAGCACTTCGCCGTGATAGTTCGTGGGGATGCCGCCCATGTTGTAGTGCACGGTCGGCACGATCGGGATCGGCTCGCGCGTCACGTCGACATTGGCGAAGATTTTTGCGGATTCCGAGATGCCCGGCAGCCGCTCGGCGAGCACCGCGGGATCGAGATGGTCGAGATGCAGGAAGATGTGGTCCTTCTTCTTGCCGACGCCGCGTCCCTCGCGGATCTCGATGGTCATCGCGCGCGAGACGACGTCGCGTGAGGCGAGGTCCTTCGCGGAAGGCGCATAGCGCTCCATGAAGCGCTCGCCTTCGGAGTTGACGAGATAGCCGCCTTCGCCGCGGGCGCCTTCGGTGACGAGACAGCCCGAGCCGTAGATGCCGGTCGGATGGAACTGCACGAACTCCATGTCCTGCATCGGCAGGCCGGCGCGCAGCACCATGCCGCCGCCGTCGCCGGTGCAGGTGTGCGCCGAGGTGCAGGAAGCGTAGGCGCGGCCGTAGCCGCCGGTGGCGAGGATCACGGTCTGGGCGCGGAAGCGGTGCAGCGTGCCGTCGTCGAGCTTGAGCGCGATGACGCCGCGGCAGGTGCCCTGGTCGTCCATGATCAGGTCGATGGCGAAGAACTCGATGAAGAACTCGGCCGCGTGGCGCAGCGACTGGCCGTACATCGTGTGCAGCATGGCGTGGCCGGTGCGGTCGGCGGCGGCGCAGGTGCGCTGCGCCTGCGACTTGCCGAACTCGGTGGTCATACCGCCGAACGGACGCTGGTAGATCTTGCCGTCCTCGGTGCGCGAGAACGGCACGCCCCAATGCTCGAGCTCGTAGACCGCGTCGGGCGCGTTGCGCACCATGTATTCGATCGCGTCCTGGTCGCCGAGCCAGTCCGACCCCTTCACGGTGTCGTACATGTGCCAGCGCCAGTCGTCCTTGTGCATGTTGCCGAGCGAGGCCGAGATGCCGCCCTGCGCCGCGACCGTGTGCGAGCGGGTCGGAAACACCTTGGTGATGCAGGCCGTCTTCAGGCCGGCTTCGCTGCAGCCGACCACGGCGCGCAGACCGGCGCCGCCGGCGCCGACCACGACGACGTCGTAGGTGTGGTCTTCGATCGGATAGGCTTTTCCGTTGGTGGCGGGAGCGCCGTTGCCCTTGCCATTGGTCTCAGCGGCCATGGGTTACACTCCGGAGGAAAGTTTCAGGATCGCGTAGATCGAGGCCAGTGCCACGGCGACCGAGAAGAAGTTGTTGAGCATGACCGAGACGAGCTTCAGCTTCTCGTTATGAATGTAGTCCTCGATCACCACCTGCATGCCGATCTTCATGTGCCAGGCGCTGGCGACGATGAAGAGCAGCATGATGACGGCGATCGGCAGCGAACCGAGCGTCTGCGCCACGAAGGCCTGGTTGCGGCCGAACAGCATCACGATGATCACCAGCACCGGGATCATCAGCAGCGTCATCGCGACGGCGGTGACGCGCTGGCGCCAGAAGTCGGACGTGCCGGAATGGGCGGCGCCGAGATTGCGGACGCGGCCGAGCGGGGTGCGCATGCTGCGCTTGGGCGTATCGGTCGCGCTCATCGTCCGCCTCCGGTCGCATAGGCGATGATCCAGATCAGAACCGTCAGCACGATGCCGCCGATCAGCGCGCCCCAGGTCAGCGCTTCGCGCTCATTGGCCTTGAAGCCGAAGCCGAGATCCCAGACGAAATGCCGGATGCCGCTCAGCATATGATGCATCAGCGCCCAGGTGTAGCCGAACAGAATCAGGCGGCCGATGATGCTGCCGGTGAAGGCCTGGACATGGGCATAGGCGGCGGGGCCGGACGCCGCCGCGATCAGCCACCAGGCCAGCAGCAGGGTTCCGACGTAAAGGGCGATACCGGTGGCGCGGTGAACGATGGACAGCGCCATCGTCAAGGTCCAGCGATAGACTTGCAGGTGTGGTGAAAGCGGTCGTTCGATCCGTGCGGTCATGGGCTTTTGATGTTTTATTGCGGCCCAGCAGAGGGCGCGCGGGGATCGCGAAAGGTCGGCTCTATTTACGGAGTCGGTTTGGCCTGCGCAATCACCAAATCGCCATAAATCGAACCGTCGTTCAGCCCTAGGCCCTTGATGAAACAAGGCCAATCAGGGCCTTGGTATACCAGAGGGGCGGTATGCCGACCAAAGAAAGAATATATATTCATACTTTGCGGCGACGGGTGAGGCGCATTGAAATTGCTATTGGAACGGCTCTAACCAGCCTTCGGCCGTCCGGCGTTCGAACCAGTCAGTTCATGCCGCGAGCGGCCGATCGATCGGCCAAAGCGACGTCGCCAATTTCCGTCGGGCGCACTGATTTTTCGCAGCGTGGACGGATATGCGCGGCCTGCATCCCACCCAAGACAGCGAACGCAGCGGTCGACCGCACAAATCAGATCGCCTAGAGCTTGGCGCGTAGCCAACTCCGAACGCGCGCTTCGGAGACGCTGCGACCAGTCGCCGGGGCAGGTCAGGGGTGATTGCAGGTCTTGATATCAAGGAGATCGTCGAGCTCGCGCTGTTGCTGATCGCAACGGGCGCGCTCTCGGGATTTTTGGCCGGCGTGTTCGGCATCGGCGGCGGCGCGATTCTCGTGCCGGTGTTCTACGAATGCTTCCGTATCGCCGGCGTGCCGCTGGAGGTGCGCATGCCGCTCTGCATCGGCACCTCGCTCGCGGTGATCATCCCGACATCGATTCGGTCGTTCCAGGCGCATTACAAGCGCGGTGCCGTGGACATGACGATCCTGCGCGTGTGGTGGCTGCCGATCGTGATCGGCGTCGTCTGCGGCAGCGTGATCGCGCGCTATGCGCCGGAAAAGCTGTTCAAGATCGTGTTCGTCTGCGTCGCCTATTCGGCCGCAGCGCGCCTGATCCTCGCGCGTGAAGGCTGGAAGTTCGGCGACGACCTGCCGAAGGGGGCCCTGATGCGGTTCTACGGCTTCTGCGTCGGCATCCTCTCGACGCTGATGGGCATCGGCGGCGGCCTGTTCTCGAATCTGCTGATGACGTTCTACGGCCGTCCGATCCACCAGGCGGTGGCGACCTCGTCGGCGCTCGCCGTGCTGATCTCGATTCCCGGCGCGCTCGGCTACATCTACGCCGGCTGGCCGGCGGCGGCGACCTATCCCGCCGTCGCAGCGCTGCAGGTGCCGTTCGCGCTTGGTTACGTCTCGCTGATCGGCGCCGTGCTGGTGATGCCGATGAGCCTCGTCACCGCGCCGCTCGGCGTGCGAGCCGCGCATGCGATGTCGAAGCGCACGCTGGAGGTGGCGTTCGGGTGTTATCTGTTTATCGTCGGCAGCCGCTTTGTGATGAGCTTGGTGGCTGGGCAGTGAAGGCTGGCATCGTAGGGTGGGTTAGCGCAGCGTAACCCACCACTTCTGTCGCCGCGGAAATTAAAGAGGTGGGTTACGCCTTCGGCTAACCCACCCTACGGATCCGCCCCCTCACTTCTTCGCGTAAATATCCTTGTACGTATCGCGCAGCACGTTCTTCTGCACCTTGCCCATCGTATTGCGCGGCAGCTCGTCGACCACGAACACCCGCTTGGGCATCTTGAATTTTGCCAACCGTCCGTCGAGGGCCTTCAGCACGGCGGCTTCGGTGACGTCTGCGCCCTTGTTGCAGACCAGCACGGCCGTGACGCCCTCGCCGAAATCGGCATGCGGCACGCCGATGACCGCCGACTCGACCACGCCCGGCATGGCGTCGATCTCGCTCTCGATCTCCTTCGGATAGACGTTGAAGCCGCCGGAGATGACGAGATCCTTGCCGCGGCCGAGGATGTGGACGTAGCCCTTGTCGTCGATCTTGCCGAGGTCGCCGGTGATGAAGAAGCCGTCTGGCCGGAATTCGGACTTGGTCTTCTCCGGCATCCGCCAGTAGCCCTTGAACACGTTCGGGCCCTTGACCTCGATCATGCCGATCTCGTCGCGCGGCAGCTCCTTGCCGGTTTCGGGCTCGGTCACGCGCACCGAGACGCCGGGAAGCGGGAAGCCGACCGCGCCGGGCACGCGCTCGCCGTCATAGGGGTTGGACGTATTCATGTTGGTTTCGGTCATGCCGTAGCGCTCGAGCACGGCATGCCCGGTGCGCGCCGACCATTCGCGATGGGTTTCGGCCAGCAGCGGCGCCGAGCCAGAGATGAAGAGACGCATGTGCTTCGTGGTGTCGCGCGACAGCGCGGAGTTCTGCAGCAGGCGCGTATAGAAGGTCGGCACGCCCATCAGCACGGTCGCGCGCGCCATCAGCTTGATGATGAGGTCCGGATCGAGCTTGGGCAGGAAGATCATCGACGCCCGCGAGAACAGCGTCACGTTGGTCGCCACGAACAGGCCGTGGGTATGGTAGATCGGCAGCGCGTGGATCAGCACGTCCTTGTCGGTAAAGCGCCAGTAATCGACCAGCGACAGTGAGTTCGACGCGAGATTGTCGTGGGTCAGCATCGCGCCCTTGGAGCGGCCGGTGGTGCCCGACGTGTAGAGGATCGCGGCGAGATCGTCATTGGCCCGCGAGACGGTGGCGAACTCGCTGCTCGCCTTGCCGGCGGCATCCGTCAGCGAGCCCTTGCCGTCAGGCCCGAGCGTCTCGACCTTGGCCTTCACCTTGGCGGCGATCGGACCGAGGCCATCGGCCTTGGAGGGATCGCAGACCACCAGCGACGGCTCGGCATCGCCGATGAAATAGTCGAGTTCGTTGAGCGTATAGGCGGTGTTGAGCGGCAGATAGACCGCGCCGGCGCGCACCGTGCCGAGATACAGCACGATATTGGCGACCGATTTTTCCACCTGCACCGCGACGCGGTCGCCAGGCTTCACGCCGCGCGCCACCAGCACGTTCGCCATCTGGCCTGCCCGCGCGATCAGATCGCCATAGCTGATATGGGCGCCGTCCTGCGTCTCGATCGCGAGGCGCTTGGGGTCGTCGAGGCCGTCGAACAGGCGGGAAAACAGGTTGGCGTTGGCTGCTTGGTTCATGCAAGATTTCCTCGACCGCAAGACTGACAAGGCCGGTCAAAACCGAGGGCTGGATTAGCAAAAACCGCCCCAATGAAGCAACGGAGACAGTTTGCATGACCAAAGGTGGGAAACGCGTGGCCTGGGTGACGGGCGGAGGCAGCGGGATCGGGGAGGCCGGCGCGGAGGCACTGGCTGCCGACGGCTGGATCGTCGTGGTCTCGGGCCGCCGCAAGGATGCCCTGGATACCGTGGTTGCGAAGATCGCCAAGGCCGGCGGAGCGGCCGAGGCCATCGCGCTCGACGTGGTTGACGCGGGAGAGGCCCGGAAGGCGGCCGATCAGATCGTCGCCAAGCACGGCCGCATCGACCTGCTCGTCAACAATGCCGGCATCAATGTTCCCAAGCGCAGCTGGAAGGACATGGAACTGGAAGGCTGGGACAAGCTCGTCCAAGTCAATCTCAACGGCGTGCTCTATTGCATGCAGGCGGTGCTGCCGACGATGCGCAAGCAGCAGGACGGCTCGATCATCAACGTCTCGTCCTGGGCCGGCCGTCACGTCTCGAAGATGCCGGGCCCGGCCTATACCACCACCAAGCACGCGGTGCTGGCGCTGACCCATTCCTTCAACATGGACGAATGCGTCAACGGCCTGCGCGCCTGCTGCCTGATGCCGGGCGAGGTGGCGACGCCGATCCTGAAGCTGCGCCCGGTGGTGCCGAGCGAGGCCGAGCAGGCGAAGATGCTGCAACCCGAAGACCTCGGCCGCACCATCGCCTTCATCGCCTCGATGCCGCCGCGCGTCTGCATCAACGAGCTGCTGATCAGCCCGACGCATAATCGCGGCTTCATCCAGACGCCGAACAACAGGGATTGAGGCGGGTACACTGCCGCAACGGGCATCACTGCCGTAGGGTGGGCAAAGCGCAGCGTGCCCACCACTCGTCAATGCGGAGAGAGATAGTGGGCACGGCGCTGCGCGCCTCCGCCCACCCTACGGCACCGTCCGCTTGGCACGCCCCCCACGAACATCCCCTCGCATAGTTTCACGCATCACAAAGAATTTTTTCCCGAAACCGCATCGCAAACCCTCCCGTAGTTCGGCCAACGACGGCGCTGCTTCACGTCAAACTGCTGCAAGCGCCGTTGTTGCCCCAACTCAAGCACCGGCACGTGCCGGTCTCAATTCAATCGGGAGACTCTCCATGTCGAAGCGCATTGCCTATCTCGCTGCCGCCGCCTTCAGCGCCCTCGCCATCACCGCGACCGTCGTCGCGCCTGTGCGTGCCGAGGAGAAGACCGTGATGGTCGGCGGCGCCGCGATGTTCCCGTCCAAGAACATCGTCCAGAACGCCGTCAACTCGAAGGATCACACCACGCTGGTGGCAGCGGTGAAGGCGGCCGGCCTCGTGCCGACGCTGGAAGGCAAGGGCCCGTTCACGGTGTTCGCGCCGACCAACGCCGCCTTCGGCAAGCTGCCGGCCGGCACCGTCGACACCCTCGTCAAGCCCGAGAACAAGGCGACGCTGACCAAGATCCTCACCTACCATGTCGTGCCCGGCAAGCTCGAGGCCTCCGACCTCACCGACGGCAAGAAGCTGAAGACCGCCGAGGGAGAGGAGCTCACCGTCAAGAAGATGGACGGCAAGACCTGGATCGTCGACGCCAAGGGCGGCACCTCGATGGTGACGATCTCCAACGTCAACCAGTCGAACGGCGTGATCCACGTGGTCGACACCGTGCTGATGCCGGCGACGTAACACCGCGCCATCAGGTTTCATCCCCGAACCGGGTGCGACGAAAACGGCGAGCCGGGGGCACCCGGCTCGCTTTATTGTGACCATGATAGCCTGCGGGCATCGATTCGATGCCGTGCGAAGGCGTAACGAAAGCCGATGCGTCGGCGTATAATCGGTGTCACGCGACGTTCAGGACGGAACCATCATGTCGAGCCTTACAGTCACCGACGAGCAGGTCAGCGCCACCCCGGCCAAAGTGATCCAGCCGGCCTGGGTCCGCGTCATGCACTGGATCAATGCGCTGGCCATGATCCTGATGATCCTGTCGGGCTGGCAGATCTACAACGCCTCGCCGCTGTTCGGCTTCAGCTTCCCGCGCGAGTACACGCTGGGCGGCTGGCTCGGCGGCGGCCTGCTCTGGCACTTTGCCGCGATGTGGCTGCTGATGGTCAACGGCCTCGCCTATCTCATTACCGGCTTTGCCACCGGGCGCTTCCGCAAGAAACTGCTGCCGATCACCCCGTCGGGCGTGCTCCACGACGTCAGGGCGGCCCTGACCTTCAAGCTCGGCCATGACGACCTCACCGTCTACAATTACGTGCAGCGCCTGCTCTATGCCGGCATCATCGCGGTTGGCGTGCTGATCGTGCTCTCCGGCCTCGGCATGTGGAAGCCGGTGCAGTTCTATTATCTCGTGATGCTGTTCGGCGATTATCCGACCGCGCGCTACGTGCACTTCTTCTGCATGGCCGCGATCTGCGCCTTCCTCGTCATTCACGTCCTGCTCGCGCTGCTGGTGCCGAAGAGCCTGCGCGCGATGATCATCGGACGCTAAGGAGCAAGTCATGGCCAAGCGTTCATTCCTGATCCCCGGCGTCGACAAGCGGCTGCTGATCAAGGACGCCATCAAGACGATGCCGGATTTTACCCGCCGCCGCTTCATCGCCGGCGGCGCCAGCCTGGGCGCGCTGACGCTGCTGACCGGCTGCGACGTCGTGGACTCGTCCTCGGCCGATACGCTGCTGGCGCAGGTCTCGAAGTTCAACGACGCGGTGCAGGCCTTCATCTTCAATCCCGATGCGCTGGCGCCGACCTTCCCGGAGAGCGCGATTACAAAACCGTTCCCGTTCAATGCCTATTACGATCTCGACGACGCGCCCGATATCGCGGCTGCGGACTGGAAGCTCGAGGTGCGCGGCCTCGTCGACAACAAGAAGTCCTGGACGCTGGACGAGCTCTACAAGCTGCCGCAGGTCAACCAGATCACCCGGCACATCTGCGTCGAGGGCTGGAGCGCGATCGGCAGCTGGACCGGCACGCCCTTGCGCGATTTCCTCAAGCTGATCGGCGCCGACACCCGCGCGAAATACGTCTGGTTCCAGTGCGCCGACAAGGACGGCTACAACTCGCCACTCGACATGCGCAGCGCGCTGCATCCGCAGACCCAGATGACGTTCAAATACGCCAACGAAATTCTCCCGCGCGCCTACGGCTTCCCGATGAAGATCCGCGTGCCGACCAAGCTCGGCTTCAAGAACCCGAAATACGTGGTCTCGATGGAAGTCACCAACGAGTACAAGGGCGGCTACTGGGAAGACCAGGGCTACAATTCGTTCAGCGGGAGCTAGCTCCGCTGCCGTAGGGTGGATTAGCCGCAGGCGTAATCTACTATGCTTCCGCGTCTGCCGAACGGAGTTGGAGGGTTACGCCTGCGGCTAACCCACGCTACGGTAGTGCGCCACTAGACATGGTCGCTGCAGCGGCCCTATTTTACGGCCGCGTGACACTCAATTCAGCGACCGGAATGAATATCAAGAAGTGGCTTGCAGGTTCGCTGATTTGCGTTTTGGCGGCGTCCGCGCTGTTCGACGGGCTCTTCTTTTGGCGCGGCATATACGACAAGCCCGCGACCACGGCTCTTGCAGATACTCTGTCGGTGATCCTGCTCGCCATGTGGATCGTGGCTGACCAAAGGGATCACCCGCAAGTCCAGCGTTCTTTCGACTACGGCTTTCTCCTGACGATATTCTGGCCGCCGTATCTTCCTTACTATCTCTGGCGAACGCGACGCGTTGCCGGACTATGGATGTGCGCCGGTTTCCTCTGCCTGCTCTCGCTCGGCTTCCTCGTTCAACTCGCGATATGGCTGGTCATGCATATGCGCTAGCTTCCATCGTGGGCGCGGCGCTGCGCGCCTTTGCCCACCCTACGGCACCGTTTGCTTGGCTGGCCCCACCTTCCGCTGGCACAGCGCCGCCACCGCCCCCAGCGCCAGCAACGCCGCCGACACATTGAGCGCGTAGCTCAGGCTCCCCAGCGCATCGGTGATCGCGCCGACCACGATCGGACCGAGCGTCTGGCCGACGCCGAACGAGATCGTCATGGCCGCGATCGCGGTCGGCCACACCTCGGGCGGATAGTTGAAGCGCACGAAGGCGGTGGTCGAGCCGACCACGGCGAAGAAGGCGACGCCGAACACGACGGCCGAGACCGCGAGCCAGGCCGGCGAATGCCCGAGCATCGGCAGGGCAGCTCCTAACGCGTTGGTGCCGAGGATGATCGCGGTGGCGAGCCCGCCGCGGTCGAGCGCCAGCACGCCGCGCCAGACCCAGGGCGTCACGAAGGCGCTAAGGCCGATCAGGCTCCAGAACGCCGCCTGCGCCGCAGCTCCGCCGCCGCCGTCGCGCACATAAGCGATCATGAAGGTCATGTAGGCGATGTAGCCGGCACCGAACAGGAAGTAGCCTGCGAGGTAGATCAGCACGGGCAGGATCGCGAAGGCGGCGTGGCTGTCTTCCGAGAAGCGCGCCCGGCTCTCGATGCGGATCAGGAACAGCGGGATCGTCATCGCGGCCGACAGCAGCGTCAGCGCCCACCACACCATCCACCACGAGCCCGGCCCGAAATATTGCAGCGTGAACGGCGCGATCAGCCCGGAGGCGAGGATGCCGATGCCGGGCCCGGCATAGAACAGGCTGAGCAGGAAATTGGCCCGTTCGGGGCGCGACTGCGCTATCCCTGCGGCCAGTGCGCCGCCGGCGACGAAGCCGGCCGCCGCCCCGAGGCCCAGCACGAGGCGCGCGAGGCTCAGCGCGACGAAATTCCCGGTCAGCGCGCAGGTGGCGAGCGCGGCGACACAGGCCAGGGTTCCCCCGCGGATGGCCGCCGCCCAGCCGACCCGCTGGATCAGCCGGGACGCCACCAGCGCGCCCGCGAGATAGCCGACGGCGTTGATCGTGTTCATGAAACCGGCCGCCGAGTAGGACCAGCCGAGGTCCTCCCGCATGTCGGGCAGCACCAGGGCATAGGCAAAGCGGCCGATGCCGAGCCCGACCGTCGCCGCCAGCGACAGGGTCAGGATCAGCCGCGCGGGGTGCGCGTCGGGCGGGGGGCGATCAGGCGCGTGCAAGGGGTTCTCCGGCCTGACCAGTGTGGCAGGCCCCGCCCGCCTTGCACAGCCGCAGCGCGGCAATGGTGTCTTGCCAAGCGCGCAACGCCGCTCTAGCACTCCGGCCGAAATTCATGAGCGCCGTCATGCCCGGCCTTGTGCCGGGTATCCACGTTCTCTGTGCCGCTCAGGCAAGACGTGGATGGCCGGGGCATAGGCGAGCGGAAGCGACGCCGTCCTTTCGGCCGGCTATGCCGGCCATGACGAAACGGAGGAAGAACGACCATGGCGACCCACAAATTGCTGCTGCTCCCCGGCGACGGTATCGGCCCCGAGGTGATGGGCGAGGTGAAGCGGCTGATCGACTGGCTCAATTCGGCCGGGATCGCCAAGTTCGAGACCGACACCGGCCTCGTCGGCGGCTCCGCCTATGACGCCCACAAGGTGTCGATCTCCGAGGGCGACATGGCCAAGGCGCTGGCCGCCGACGCCATCATCTTCGGCGCGGTCGGCGGCCCGAAGTGGGATGCCGTTCCTTATGAGGTTCGCCCCGAGGCCGGCCTGCTGCGCCTGCGCAAGGATCTGGCGCTGTTCGCCAACCTGCGTCCCGCGGTGTGCTACCCGGCGCTGGCGGATGCCTCGAGCCTGAAGCGCGATGCGATCGAGGGCCTCGACATCGTCATCGTGCGCGAGCTCACCGGCGGCGTCTATTTCGGCGAGCCCAAGACCATCACCGATCTCGGCAACGGCCAGAAGCGCGCCATCGATACCCAGGTCTACGACACCTATGAGATCGAGCGCATCGGCCGCGTCGCCTTCGAGCTTGCCCGGAAGCGCAAGAACAAGGTGACGTCGATGGAGAAGCGCAACGTCATGAAGTCGGGCGTGCTCTGGAACGAGGTCATGACGGCGGTCCACAAGCGTGAATATCCCGACGTCACGCTCGAGCATCAGCTTGCCGACTCCGGCGGCATGATGCTGGTGAAGTGGCCGAAGCAGTTCGACGTCATCGTCACCGACAATCTGTTCGGCGACATGCTCTCCGACATCGCGGCGATGCTGACCGGTTCGCTCGGCATGCTGCCCTCGGCCTCGCTCGGCGAAGTCGACGTCAAGAGCAAGAAGCGCAAGGCGCTGTACGAGCCCGTGCACGGGTCGGCCCCTGATATCGCCGGCAAGGGCCTCGCCAACCCGATCGCGATGATCTCGTCGTTCGGCATGGCGCTGCGCTATTCCTTCGACATGGGCGATCTCGCCGACAAGGTCGACGCCGCGATCGCCGCGGTGCTCGCCAGCGGCCTGCGCACCGCCGACATCAAGTCGGAAGGCACCACGGCCGCCTCGACCACGCAGATGGGCGAAGCGATCCTGAAGGAATTGCAGAAGCTGCACGCCTAGCCACAGGCATCGCACTCGTAGGGTGGGCAAAGCGCAAGCGTGCCCACCATTCGGTTGTGATTAGAGAGAGATGGTGGGCATGGCGCGTTGCGCCTTTGCCCACCCTACGGCACCTGCTCTCGGAGTTAGCTCATGGATGCCTCGCCCCGCCCCAAGATCGCGGAAACATTCATCCATGAGACGGTGCGCCGGCGCGAGGCGCAGATCGGGCGGCGCTGCGAAATCCTCGCCAACACCCGCATCGAATATGCCTCGCTCGGCGACTACTCCTATCTCGGCGAGAATTGCGAGGTCGCCGACGCCGTGATCGGCAAGTTCACCGCCATCGCCAATTCGGTCCGGATCGGCGCGCCCAATCACCCGATGGGCCGCGCCTCGCAGCATCGCTTCACCTACGTCCCTGAATATTACGAGGCGGGTGCGAGCCGCGACCGCGACTTCTTTGCGGACCGCCGCGGCGATCGCGTCATCGTCGGCAATGACGTCTGGATCGGCCACGCCGCGATCCTGCTGCCGGGCGTGAATGTCGGCGACGGCGCGGTGATTGCCGCCGGTGCCGTCGTCAGCCGCGATGTCGCGCCCTATACGATCGTCGGCGGCGTTCCCGCGCGTCCCATCCGCAAGCGCTTCGATGACGCCGTCGCGGCCAGCCTGCGCCGCATCGCCTGGTGGGATTGGCCGGACGAACTCATCTTCGAGCGCCTCGCCGATTTCCGCTCCGAGGCGATCGAGGAGTTTTGCCGGCGCCATGATCCGGCAGCGAATGCGTGAGGCGCACGCATCTCAGCCAGGCAACTGGAATCGTAGGGTGGGCAAAGCGAAGCGTGCCCACGCACCTTTTGTAATCGAGAGAGATCGTGGGCACGGCGCTAACGCGCCTTTGCCCACCCTACGGCACCTCCCGAAACGAAAAAGGCCGGGCGTGAGCCCGGCCTTTTGATTCGGTCGTCGCGCCCGCTCAGTACAGCGGGAAATTCTGCGGATAGCCGCCGATGTCGGCCGGCGTCGAGAGCGGCTGGCGATCAATCGGGCGGTTGAGGTTCTCGCGGGCGAAGGACGGATAGCCCACGGCCGGCGGGAAGGCGTAGTCGGTGAACTTGCGGTCGCCCGGATTGACCTCGGTGCCGCCGTCGAGCCAGGAGCGCTTGCTCACATAGATGCGGGTGCGGCCCTGCTGATACACCGCGTTGGGACCGCTCGGACCGTAGTAAACCCGGCCGCGCTCGTCGTAGCGCTTGGTCTTGGTGTCGGCCGCAGCCGGCGTCGCGAAGGCCATCGCAACCACGGCGCCCGCTGCAAGCCAGGTCGCCAGTTTGTTCGCGGCAGAAAAATTCGAGCTCATCACGTCCCCTTCAGGCGGCGCGCCGCCAGTCGATTTCGCCCCATACTAGCGCGGCCGGGGTGGCCGCAACTAGGTCTATTGGGTCACACCAGCCCGGAATAATCGGGCGCATCGGCAAAAGTTGCATGCAAACCAGCCACTTGAGCTTGATGCCGCTCAAAGCGCTCCGCGCAATTGCGCGTTGGCGGCGCCGAGCAGCCAGTCCGGCGAACCCTGGGCGTCGCAGCCGCGGCGCCTCAGCTCGGCACGGGCGAACAATTCCGCCAGCTTCGGCTCGTTGCCGGAGGTCAGCAGCGTCAGCCGGTTCAGCGTGCAGGCGACCGCCGCGCGCTGGGCCGGCAGCGTATCGCCCTGGCAGGAGAAGCCGGAGATCTGCAGCGCCGGCTCCTCGCTGCGCTTGAGGTAGGCGAGGCAGCTGCCCTTGGCCGTGCCGGCCGGCCGGAACAGGGCGACGGGACCGAATTTGGTGTCGATCAGGCCGGCCTGCTCCAGCGGCGTGGCCGGGCCGAGTCCCATCTGGACGGCGAGGTCGGCGGCCGCGGGGCGGGTGACGTCGAATTCGCCGCCCTCGCGGTAGATCTCGAGCTGTGCCACGGGCCTGTCGGTCTCGCCGGTCCAGCGCATGACGTCCTTCCGGCCGCCTTCCGGATGCCTGAAGATGCTGTAAGAGACTGTTTTATCGGATGAATCCAGCCGACTGAGGGCGAAGGCCGGATGCGAGCGGTCGGCCACGCCCCAGCCCGGCTTTGCAGCCGGCTCGTCGTCGCGCAGCTCGGGGAGCTGGCCGAGGCCCGCCAGGGCCAGGATGGCAAACAGGACCAGCGCCCCCACATAGGCAAACAGACGCGCCACCGTGCCGACCACCTCGTCGGCGAAGGCTGCGAGCGTCAGATGGATCTGGGTAGGGCTAACGGCCGTCCTGGCCTCAGGCGACTGCATCCACGGCCTTCAGGCATGGGTCCAACGTTGTCTTGAGGCCGGTTCTCGCATAGAAGCGCTGCTCTTCCTGTTTAAGCGTCAGCTTCAGGAATGGGCTTTTTCATCGGAGAGTGAACGATGGGTTACAAAGTCGCAGTCGTCGGCGCGACCGGCAATGTCGGACGGGAAATGCTCAACATCCTGGATGAGCGCAAATTCCCCGCGGACGAGGTCGTGGCCCTGGCGTCGCGCCGCAGCGTCGGCGTCGAGGTCTCCTATGGCGATCGTACCCTGAAGTGCAAGGCGCTCGAGCATTACGACTTCTCCGACGTCGACATCTGCCTGATGTCGGCCGGCGGCTCGGTGTCGAAGGAATGGTCGCCGCAGATCGGCGCCGCCGGCGCGGTCGTGATCGACAATTCCTCGGCCTGGCGCATGGACCCGGACGTGCCGCTGATCGTGCCCGAGGTGAACGCGGCCGCGACAGAAGGCTTCAAGAAGAAGAACATCATCGCCAACCCGAACTGCTCGACCGCGCAGCTCGTGGTCGCGCTCAAGCCGCTGCACGACAAGGCGACCATCAAGCGCGTCGTCGTTGCGACCTATCAGTCGGTGTCGGGCGCCGGCAAGGATGCGATGGACGAATTGTTCTCGCAGACCAAGGCCGTCTACACCAACAGCGAGATCGTCAATAAGAAGTTTCCCGCGCGCATCGCCTTCAACGTCATTCCCCAGATCGACGTCTTCATGGAGGACGGCTACACCAAGGAAGAGTGGAAGATGATGGCGGAGACCAAGAAGATTCTTGATCCCAAGATCAAGCTCTCCGCGACCTGCGTGCGCGTGCCGGTGTTCGTCGGCCACTCCGAAGCCGTCAACATCGAGTTCGAGAATCCGATCAGCGCCGACGAAGCGCGCAATATCCTGCGCACGGCGCCGGGCTGCCTCGTCATCGACAAGCATGAGCCCGGCGGCTACGCCACGCCGTATGAGGCGGCCGGCGAGGACGCGACCTACATCAGCCGCATCCGCGAGGACGCGACGGTGGAGAACGGTCTCGAGCTGTGGTGCGTGTCCGACAACCTTCGCAAGGGCGCAGCCCTCAACGCGATCCAGATCGCGGAAGTCCTGATCAACCGCAAGCTGATCACCGCGAAGAAGAAGGCGGCGTAAGCTCCGTCACCGGTCTCGCAGGGTGGGCAAAGCGAAGCGTGCCCACGACCTGCATCTCATCGAGAGAGATGGTGGGCACGGCGCTTCGCGCCTTTGCCCACCCTACGAATTCAAGCCAGGCGGCGAGAGGCTTACACCACGCTCCGCGCGCTCTTGAATTCCTTGCTCGCCTTGTCCAGCACGAAAAGCGTTCCTTCCGCGACGCCGAAATAGGCGCCGTGCAGCTGCATCTGGCCGCTCTCGACAGCCTTGCGCACGAACGGGAAGGTCATCAGGTTTTCCAGGCTGCGGAACACCGCGGCCTTCTCGATGCGCTCGACGAATTGCGCCATGCTCTCATGGTCGCGCTGCTCGACCACTTCGCCCGGCTTGATGAACATCTGCATCCATTTGCCGATGAAGTCGCCGGGTGTGAGCGGCTCGATCTTGTCGACGAAGGCGCGGATGCCGCCGCATTGCGCGTGGCCGAGGATGACGATGTGCTTCACCTTCAGCACCGTCACCGAATATTCCAGCGCCGCCGAGACGCCATGCGCGTTGCCGTCGGGCTGGTACACCGGCACGAGGTTGGCGATGTTGCGGACGACGAACAATTCGCCCGGACCGACGTCGAAGATCGCCTCGGGCGAGACGCGGCTGTCGCAGCAGCCGATCACCATCACTTCGGGCGACTGGCCCTTGACCGACAGCTCGCGATAGCGGCTCTGCTCCGCCGGCAGCCGGTTGGTGGCGAAGGCGTTGTAGCCTTCCAACAGGGACTTCGGGAATGTGATCATGGCCTATGCCTAACCATAGAGCTGAGCGGCGAACAAGCCTTTCGAATAGGCACGCCGAGTGCTATCGGCTCGGGTCAGAACACAGACGAGGAAACCGGAAGGACCATTCGCATGACCCGCCCGCGCCGCAGCCATCTGTTCATGCCCGGCTCCAATCCCCGCGCGCTGGAAAAAGCCAGGAATCTCGCTGCCGACGGCCTGATCCTCGATCTCGAAGACTCCGTCGCCCCCGAAGCCAAGGCGGCGGCGCGCGACGGGATCGCCGCCGCGATCGCGGCCAAGGGGTTCGGCAAGCGCGAGATCCTGATCCGCACCAACGGCCTCGACACGCCCTGGTGGGCCGACGACGTCGCGATGGCCGCCAAGGCCTCGCCGGACGGCATCCTGGTTCCAAAAGTTTCAAGCATCGAAGATCTCGACGCGATCGGCAGCCGTCTCGCCGAGCTTGGCGCCGCGCCGACGGTGAAGGTCTGGGCCATGATCGAGACCGCGCGCGCCGTGTTGCACGCGGAGGAGCTGGCCGCCGCCGGCCGCGATCCGAAGACACGTCTCTCCGGCTTCGTTTTCGGCCCGAACGACATCTCGCGCGAGACGCGCATCCGGATGATGCCCGGCCGCGCCGCGATGATCCCGATGATCACCCACTGCATCCTGGCGACGCGCGCCCACGGCCTCGAGATCCTCGACGGTCCCTACAGCGACATCGCCAACCCCGACGGCTTCGCCACCGAATGCGCGCAGGGCCGCGACCTCGGCTTCGACGGCAAGACGCTGATCCATCCCTCGCAGATCGAGGCCTGCAACGCGATCTTCACCCCGCCCGAAGAGGAGGTCGCGCGCGCACGAAAGATCATCGCGGCATTCGAGCTGCCGGAGAACGCCTCGCGAGGTGCGATCCGCCTGGATGGTGCGATGGTGGAGCGCCTGCACGCCGACATGGCGCGGCGTACGATTGATATCGCAGATGCGATTGCGGCGATGGGGAAGGGCTGAGCCGCAGGAGGCCTTCATGGCGAGCGGTCCGACCGTCGCGGCCATGCTTGCGCCGCTCACGTTCTTTGAGGAACGATGCACGGATAAGGAAACGCTTCGGAGGTTGATCGCGCTTGCGCATGACAGGTCGCGGCGCAAAGAGGCGCACGCCCTTTTCTCCGAGATCAGGCGAAAGACATTGGCGGCGGGGAAGCGCAACGACCAGCTTGCTCTGGCTCAGTACGCATTCGAAGAGATTTGTGCCAAGACGCTCTACAACATCTCGGGTGAACCGGCACCGTTCGATGCCGACTCCCCATTTTGGGTCTTGCCGCTTGCGCTGGAGCTGGGGCGAATGCTCGGCGTCACAGATATCAGCCAGATAAGCCCGTTGCTGACAGTAAGGTAAGACTGAGATCGCCCTGGTGACTTCAGTGCAGACGTCGCGCAGTCTCAGCGCTGCGCGTGGTCGGCGCGGTCGAGCGCTTCCAGCGTCGCGGCGTTTCCACAATAGCCGTGATAGTTCTCCGCGGCGGTGCCGTCGGCGAGATCGCGGTCGCACTGGCCCTTGTTGTTGCAGAGCGAGCAGACCCGCTCCATGTCGCGCAGCAGCAGCGGCTGTGCGCGGCCGAGCGCTTCGGTGCTGATGCCGAGCTGCTCCAGCATCTTCGGCAACTCATTGGCGGCGTGCTTGCCGTGACGGACCAGCTCCTGGAGATCATCGGGCGCGATCCTGAGATCGCTCGCGATCCGGTCGAAATCGGCGCGATCGAGCTGCCGCATCTCGTTCATCTCGCGGCGATGCTTGAGCCAGCTGGCAAAGGACTCAATGAGGTCCTGGACGATGGGATAAGGCCTGCTTGCGGTGCTCATGCGAGGCTCCATTGGGGTCGTGGAATTGGAGCCAGACTAGGCACAATGGTGCAGGAGCGCGTTGCGCTGGATCAAATTGGGAAGGGGTTGAGGAAGCTGCTCGTGTCCCGGACGCGGTTCGGCGGCATCGCAACAACCGCCGTCGTCGTCCCGGCGAAGGCCGGGACCCATACCGCGAGGTCTATCGATTGCGGATGGTATTGATCCCAACGCCAAGTCTTCGCCAAACTGCTTGCTGTGGTTCTGGGTCCCGGCCTTCGCCGGGACGACAGCGGAGAATGACGGCTAGCGAAACCGCTCCGTCGCCCACGCATACAGGCTGCCGGGAATCGGCTTCTCGCGGCCGCGGCCCTTGGGCGAGATGTGCAGGCCGATGATTTCAGGGTTCGTGACGAGGCCGAGATAGCTCGAGGGATCGAAGAACAGTTTTGGCTCGGCATGCACGGCGTAGAACGATTGCTTCGGCAATGCGTTCTCCAGTTCACCGGTGCGGCGCGCGAGCGCGGTGAGGGCCGCGGGTCCATAGATCGCGACGCGAATGTCAGAGAGCCGGTTCGAGCCGCCGCGCAGGCGGCGCATCATGAAGGTGATGCGATGGCGGACCGAGAGCCAGTTCGGCGTCAGCTCCTCCTGCTCCATCAGCTCTTCGAAGGCGGCAACGATGCCATGCTCGGGCGGCAGATAGATCACGGAATTGCCGAGCTGGTGCGGCCGCTCCCAGGCGAAATAGGGTTTTGCCGGATCGATCTCGATGGGCTTGAGCAGCAGCACGTCGGCATCGAGCCAGAGGCCGAGGCCCTTCGCCATCAGCTTCATGCGGAAGAAGTCGCTGAACTGCAGCGTGGTCCAGTCGCGCCAGCTGCCGTCCGGCTGCGGCGGCCGCAACCGCTCTGAGAACGCATGCGGCAGGATCGCTTCGGCCTCGGCATTGTCGACGCCCGCCGGCAGGCCGGGAATGGTGTCGAAGCTGTAGACCGTGACCTTGTGGCCGGCCGCGAGCTGCGAGCGCAGACAGGTCTGGCGCAATGCGTCCATCGGGCCATGCCAGAAGGTGACGATCTCGGGCAGCATCAGGCAAAGTTCTACGGATAATCAGGGCAAAGAAAAAGCCCCGGCGCTTTCGACGCCGGGGCTTCAACGAAAATCTGCGATCAGGCCCAGGCGCGTTCGTGCTTGAGCTTGTCCTCATAGGTATCGATCGAGGCCTTCTTCTCCATCGTGAGGCCGATGTCGTCGAGGCCGTTGATCAGGCAGTGCTTGCGGAACGGGTCGATCTCGAACTTGACCTTGCCGCCGTCGGGGCCGCGGATCTCCTGGTTCGGCAGGTCGATCGTCAGCGTCGCGTTGGCGCCGCGCTCGGCGTCGTCGAACAGCTTGTCGAGGTCTTCCTGGCTGACGCGGATCGGCAGAATGCCGTTCTTGAAGCAGTTGTTGTAGAAGATGTCGCCGAACGAGGTCGAGATCACGCAGCGGATGCCGAAGTCGAGCAGCGCCCAGGGCGCGTGCTCGCGACTTGAGCCGCAGCCGAAATTGTCACCGGCGACCAGCACCTTCGTGTTGCGATAGGCCGGCTGGTTGAGGACGAAATCCGGGTTCTCGCTGCCGTCGTCCTTGTAGCGCTGCTCGGAGAACAGCCCCTTGCCAAGCCCGGTGCGCTTGATGGTCTTGAGGTACTGCTTCGGAATGATCATGTCGGTGTCGACATTGATGATCTTCAGCGGCGCCGCGACGCCTTCCAGCGTGGTGAACTTGTCCATCTTGGGCTTCCCGGTTTGTCGTCAGGGGAGGGCTGTTTAGCCCGGTTAGCAGGTAAATCCTAGGCCGGATTCAGCAATCTTGGTCTGTCAGTCCTGATCTGTCAGTCCTGGGGAGCCATGCTGTCGGGGACAAAGCCGGTCGGCAGGCCGTCGATGCTCTTCATGTTCTTCAGGCCCCAGTATTTTCGCAGGTTGCTGACGCCCTGCGCCGTCCAGTAGCGGACGAGGCTGCCGCGCTCTTGCTTGTAGTCGAACAGGGGCACGCCCATACCGCACGATGTCTGCACGAGGTCGACCGAGAGACGAATGATCTGGCGGGCCCCGGCGACGTCCTCGAACCCTGGGGCGAGATCGGCGTAGTCAGGCGTGCCGCGCATGAGAGAACGCCCCTGGCCGTAGAGCCGCAGGATCATCGGGGGGCCTTCGAAGGCGCAGAACATGACGGTCAACCGCTTGTCGTCCGAGGCCATCAGGTGCGCGCGGGTCTCGCTGCCGCTGCCAGTGCAATCGAGATAGGCGACGTCGGTGTCGCCGAGCACCCGGAACGAGGACAGGCCCTTGGGGGACACGTTGATGCGTCCCTTCGGCGGGGCGCTCGCGACGAAGAAGATCTTCTGCCGCTCGATGAAAGCCCTGTGCTCGGGTTCGATCCGCGCGAATTGCTTGCCCATGTCCGTAGGTCCTTTGCGGAGCGACGCTAGCATGTCGCGGGTACCAGTTTAATATCCTAAAATATGCTGGTATAAAAAACACCATGAAGGAACAGGATCCGACCGCTCCGGCCCTCTCTCTCAGCGCGTTCCTGCGGGCGCTCCGGGAACGCCAGTCTCCGGCAGAATTCGGCCTTGCCGCCGGACCACGACGGCGCACGCCCGGCCTGCGGCGCGAGGAGGTCGCGCAGCTCAGCGGATTGAGCGTCACCTGGTACACCTGGATCGAGCAGGGTCGCGATGTGTCCGTCTCGGCTTCGGCACTTGCGCGCCTCGCCCGCGGATTGCGCCTGTCACCGGCCGAGCGCGGCTATCTGTTCGAAGTCGCGGGCAAGCGCGATCCCGAGCGGCCGGGCCACAGAGATGATCCACCCGAGGAGATACTGGCCTGCGTCGACGCGATCGACGGTCCCGCCTACATCCTCGATCGCACATGGCGCGCACGTCGCTGGAATGCGAAAGCGTCGGCGCTGTTTGCAGGATGGCTCGATGCAGACGGCGAAAAAAATCTGCTGCGCTACATCTTCCTCAGGCCTGAAGCCAAAACCCTGATCCTTGACTGGACCTCCCGTGCGCGTCGCGTCGTGGCAGAGTTCCGCGCCGCGGTGACCGCCTATTCCGACGATCCCGAGATCCGCCGTCTCGTGGAGGAGCTGAGACTGGGAAGCACCGATTTCGAACGATGCTGGGACACCCAGGGCGTTCTCGCCCGCGAAGGCGGCGAGCGTGCGTTCGACCATCCGACGATGGGGCTGCTGCATTATCAGCAGGTGTCGCTGTCTCTCGCGGGCTGGCCCGACTATCGGCTGACGATGCTGCTCTCTGCACACCGCCTTGATCAATCCGCGTCCTATTCTGCCTGAGCCTCGATCGCGGCCATGTCGTCGTCCGAGAGGCCGAAATGGTGGCCGATCTCGTGGATCAGGACGTGGCGGACGATATGGCCGAGGCTTTCGTCGTGCTCGGCCCAGTAATCGAGGATCGGCCGGCGGTAGAGCCAGACCATATTGGGCAGCCGCGCCACGTCGCCAAGACTCTGCTGGGGCAGGCCGACGCCCTGGAACAGGCCGAGCAGGTCGAACTCGCTCTCGCATTCCATCTCGTCCAGCACCTCCTCGGTCGGGAAGTCGTCGACACGGAGAATCACGCCCTCGCAGAGGCCGCGAAATTCCGCCGGCAGGCGCTCGAACACCTCATGGGCCATCGCTTCCATCTCGGCCAGCGAGGGCGCTTTCAATTCCGTCCACATGGCTTTTGTCTTAGCGCGGGTTCCGCGGCGATGCATCCCGCTTTATAAGACCTCGCCAAGAAGGAGCGTTGACGCCGCGCGCGAAAACGAGGAGCGTACGGCGCATCAAGGGGATGGCTCAGGCCAGTGGTGATGTGATGCGGGCGGGAACAGCAGTACCGGTTCTACTGTGCATGGGGTTGTTTTCGACTTTTTTTGTCGGCACCGAGGCCAATGCCCAGAAAGCGGGGCCCGAGATCCGGCTGGCCCAGGCGGTCTTGCCCGACGATGTCCCCCCGCCGCGCAGGCGGCCTCCGGCGCGCTTGCGCGTCACGCCCTACTACACCCCTGATGACGTCCATCCGCGCTACAATCCCGGCCCCGACGCTGTGCGCGAATGCAATGTCGCCTATGTCCAGGAACACCGGCCCAGCGGCACCGTGATCACGCCGCATATGAGCTGCTACTGGCGCCGGGGCTGACGCCCGAGGCCTCGAGGGTCGTCATGGCGAGATGGATTGCACTGGCCGTCGTTGCCGTCGCGCTTGCCGCGGGCCTGCCTCGCGCTTCCGCTGCGCACAGGGCGACGATACCCGAGGCATCGGCGGGCATCGCGGTTTTTGATGCGCGGCGACATCCGCGGGCCCACGTCGTCGTGCAGCCTGCGGTGCGCCGTGATCCCCGCTATTACGCGCGGCCTGTCTATTACCGTCCCTATCCCTACGGCGTGCCCGCACCCTTCGTGTTCGGCTACGGGCCGTTCTGGTGACGCTCTAGCCGCCCGGGGCAAATCCCTTGACCAGCAGCACCGTCGCCTGCGCGCCCGCCTTGCGATCGCGCGAGATGTCTTCGTATTCGGGCGAGTTCGAGAAGGCGAGAAACGAGGCCTCGTCCGGAAACGACATCATGACAAGCTTGTCGTGCGGCCATGCGCCCTCGAGCACGCGCGGATTCTCGTCGGCCGCGAGCAGCCGCCCGTTGTGTTTTTTGAACACGTCGAAGAAGCGCGCCTGATAGCGGTCATAGGCCGCACGGTCAGTCATCTTCAATTGCGCAATCGCGTAGACGGTCATCGCAAAATTCCCTGTGGCACCACGTCGCGGCGGAAACGCATTCATTCATGAGGCATTCACGTCGCTGTCCGTAACTTAATCTCGGGAGCGACTGCAAATGAACAGAGGCGGCGCGCGACGCTGCGCCACAATGCCGCTGTCCAAATTCAGGGAGAAGTCCATGCTGAGGAGTTTGGGTCTCAGAGCGAGCCCGATGCGCTTGCTCGGGATTGCGGCGGCCGCGACGCTGATGCTGTCGGCCGGGAGCGCGCAGCGCGCTGAAGCGCTCACCTTGATCAATCCGGCAACGTCACCCGCGACGAAGGCAGCAACCGACGATCTCGTCACGCAGGTCCGGCACGGCGGCGGCGGGCATGGTGGTGGTGGCGGACATTTTCACGGCGGCGGTGGCTTCCGCGGTGGCGGAGGACATTTCGGCGGATTCCGCGGCGGCGGCTTTCATGGCGGCGGCTTCCGCGCCGCGCCGGCATTTCACGGCGGCGGCATTCGTTACGGCGGGTTTCGTCATTACGGCGGCTATCACCGCCACTGGGGCTATCGCCCCCATTTCGGCTATCGCCACTTCCACCGGCGCTATTACGGCGGCTACTATCCCTACTACCACTATCCGCGCCGCTGCCGGATCATCTGGACCTATTACGGCCCGCGCCGCATCTGCCGCTGGCACCATTGGCACCGCTGGCACAATCCGTACCGCTACTATTGGTGATGTGAGCTGCATCGTCATGCCCGGGCTTGTCCCGGGCATCCACGATCTTTCTATGCGCGCCTAAGAACGTGGATGGCCGGGACAGGCCCGGCCATGACGGAGTCTTTGACCTACAGCCAATCCTTCAGCTTCCACGACGAAGCCTTCCACCGCGTCAGGTTCTCAAGCTTCCACTGCTTGAACATCGCCGGCGGCCAGCGGCTGAGCTTGGAGGTCTCTTCGGGCTCAGGCTTTGCGACGATGCGCAGCGGTGTCGCGCGCCGGCGATGCTGGCGCGTCGCCTCGCTGATCAGATCGACATATTCAGGCTTGTTGGCCATGAGGCATCCTCGCGAACCGTCGCGAGGACGCAGTGTCGTTGCCGGCGATTAACGGCGGTTTGCCGCGATCGCTACAATTGCAGGGAGCGGCTTAGCGCCAGTCCCGGACGTCGACGAAGTGGCCCGCGATCGCCGCGGCTGCCGCCATTGCCGGCGACACCAGATGCGTGCGGCCCTTGAAGCCCTGGCGGCCCTCGAAATTGCGGTTCGAGGTCGAGGCGCAGCGCTCTTCCGGTTTCAGCTTGTCCGGGTTCATGGCAAGGCACATCGAGCAGCCGGGCTCGCGCCATTCGAAGCCGGCCTTGATGAAGATCTTGTCCAGACCCTCAGCTTCCGCCTGCTCCTTCACGATGCCGGAGCCCGGCACCACCATGGCGTTGACGCTCGCCGATACAGTCTTGCCTTCCGCGATCTTCGCCGCCGCGCGCAGATCTTCGATGCGGCCGTTGGTGCAGGAGCCGATGAAGACGCGGTCGAGCTTGATGTCGGTGATCCTCGTCCCTGCGGTCAGGCCCATGTACTTCAGGGCGCGATGCTTGGAGAGACGCTTGGCCTCGTCTGCGATCTTGTCGGGATCGGGCACGATGCCGGTCACGGAGATGACGTCCTCAGGGCTGGTGCCCCAGGTCACGATTGGCGGCAGCTTGGCCGCATCGAGGCGCAGCTCGTGGTCGAAATGCGCGCCTTCGTCGGAGCGCAGCTTCTCCCAGTAGCGCATCGCCGCGTCCCAGGCCGCGCCCTTCGGCGACTTCGGACGGTCGCGCAGGAAGTCGTAGGCCTTCTGGTCGGGCGCGACGAGGCCGGCGCGGGCGCCGCCTTCGATCGACATGTTGCAGACCGTCATGCGGCCTTCCATGCTGAGCGCGCGGATCGCATCGCCGGCGTATTCCAGCACGTAGCCGGTGCCGCCCGCGGTGCCGATCTCGCCGATGATGGCCAGGATGATGTCCTTGCCGGTCACGCCGTCCGGCAATTTGCCGTCGACGGTGACGCGCATGTTCTTGGCCTTCTTCTGGATCAGCGTCTGCGTCGCCAGAACGTGCTCGACCTCGGAGGTGCCGATGCCGTGCGCGAGCGCGCCGAACGCGCCATGCGTCGAGGTGTGGCTGTCACCGCAGACGATGGTGGTGCCGGGCAGCGTAAAACCCTGCTCGGGGCCGATGACGTGGACGATGCCCTGGCGCTTGTCGAACTCGTTGTAATATTCGATGCCGAATTCCTTGGCGTTCTCGGCCAGCGCCTTGATCTGCTCGATGCTCTCGGGGTCGGGATTCGGCTTGGTGCGGTCGGTGGTCGGCACGTTGTGGTCGACGACGGCGAGCGTCTTCTCGGGCGCGTGGACCTTGCGGCCGGTCGCGCGCAGACCTTCGAACGCCTGTGGCGAGGTCACCTCGTGCACCAGGTGACGGTCGATATAGAGCAGGCAGGTGCCGTCCTCGGCTTCGTGCACCAGATGGTCGTTCCAGATCTTGTCGTACAATGTGGTCGGCTTGGACATGAGCGTCAGCTCCGGAGAATGTGTGAAGGCGATGAGCGCGGCTTGCGCGCGGGGCAACAAAATCGTCAGCGCAGCTTTTAGGCTGCGCGCGTAAGCTCTGACGTTGCCGAGGTCGCGAAGCGTCCGAAGAACCGGCCAGGCAGCCGCGAGCGATCGTCGATGACGATGCGCTGAACGGGGGCGAAGCTGGTCAGATCTGGAAACATTCCAAGAATATATAGCAGGCCGAATTGGAATCGCGAGTGGTTTCAATCCGCGGTCCGGGCATGACCCTCATCCTGAGGAGCGCGCTCTTGCGCGCGTCTCGAAGGATGAAGGCCCGGTCCGTGGCCTCGCCCTTCGAGACGCGCGTTCCGCGCTCCTCAGGGTGAGGGACTGGCACCGCATGCACGGCGCGGAGCCAAACAAAAAAGCGCGGAGCCGAGCCCCGCGCTTTCGAAAGACTTAGCCTGGTGGCGAAGCTTACTCGCCGACGGCCGCCTGGCGGTCCTGCTTCTCGACGATGCGGGCCGACTTGCCGCGAAGGTTGCGGAGGTAATAGAGCTTGGCGCGACGCACCTTGCCGCGGCGCACCACCTTGATCGAGTCGATCATCGGGGAGAGCAGCGGGAACACGCGCTCGACGCCCTCGCCATAGGAGATCTTGCGGACGGTGAAGCTCTCGTTGAGGCCACCGCCGGAACGGCCGATGCAGACGCCTTCATAGGCCTGCACGCGGGTGCGGTCGCCTTCGACGACCTTCACGTTCACGATCACGGTGTCGCCGGGGGCGAATTCCGGGATTTCCTTGGTGGCGGAGAGCTTGTCGAACTGCTCTTTTTCAAGCTGTTGGATCAGGTTCATGGGGTAATCTCCATCGGCGCGCCCAGCCGCAGATCGGGGGCTGCGCGAAATTCGTCTATCCAGCTATTGCGGATTTGGCCGCTCCTATAAGGCAAGCCGGAGCGTTTGTCACCCGTCTGTCTTGTTTTTTGGCGTTTTTTGGCGACGGGCCCGATTCGGGGGCTTAGGCGGGATTTGGGCCCATAAATCAGGCCGCCGGGCCGCCGTCAGGGCCTCCGATTGTGCCCGCCGCCAGCTCGCAACCTTGGCGTGGTCGCCCGAGGTCAGGATTTCCGGGATCGGGGCCCCCTCGAACAGCTGCGGGCGGGTGTATTGGGGGTATTCGAGCAGGCCGTCCGAAAAGCTCTCCTCGGTTCCCGAGGCTTCCTTGCCCATCACCCCCGGCAGCAGCCGGACGCAGGCATCGATCAGGGCCAGGGCGGCGATCTCGCCCCCGGACAGCACGTAATCGCCGATCGAAACCTCCTCCAGGCCGCGTCCGTCGATCACCCGCTGGTCGATCCCTTCGAACCGCCCGCAGACGATCAGCGGGCCGGGGCCCTGCGCGAGTTCGCTGACACGGGCCTGGGTCAATGGCCGACCCCTGGGGCTCATGAGCAGGCGGGGGCGCTCCGGGGTGATCCCGGCGGCATCGATGGCGGCGGCCAGAACGTCCGCCCGCAGCACCATGCCCGGACCGCCGCCGGCGGGGGTGTCGTCAACGCTGCGGTGGCGGTCGGTGGCGGAGGCCCGGATGTCGCGGGCCTCGATCTCCCACAGCCCGGAAGCCAGCGCCCGGCCGGCCAAGCTCACGCCGAGCGGCCCCGGAAACATCTCCGGGAATAGCGTCAGCACCGTCGCGCGCCAGGGTGAGGGGTTGGTCATGGCCGCTGGTTAGGGCATTGCGGCCAAGAGGTCGAGGCCCGGATTCTTCAGGCGCGCTGGTCGTCGGCGAGATGCGGTCCCAGCAGCAGCGCGAGCGGGCAGATGGCCAGTGCCGTCACGGCCGTTGCTGCGGTCGCCAGGGTCGGACCAAGCGCATCGCCGAGCAGGCCGTAAAGCACCGGCGCGATTGCGCCCGATCCGATCGTGCCGGTGTAGAACAGCGCGAAGGCACGCTCGGTGCGATCAGACGACGTGAGTTCTGGGACTGTCCCGTAGAGCACCGAGGACGTGCCGTTCAGCATCACGCCGAGCAACGGCAGCACGATGATGGCCGGCGTCAGCGGCAGCACCAGCACCGCTGCGATCAGCACCGCGGTGCCGCCTTCGGTCAGCAGCACGGTGCGGATCGTGCCAACCCGCGCGCCGAGCCAGCCGCAGGTGAATTTGCCGGCGGCGCCGCCGATGAACAGCATCGCGAGCGCAACGCCGCTCGTCGGCAGTGAGGCGCCCTTGTCGCGCAGCAGGAAGGGCAGGAAGGTGAGGAAGCCCATCCGCACCGCACTGTCGAGAATCCCGATCGCGAGGAGCCAGGAGAAACCGCCGCGGCCGGCATGCGTGCCGTGGGCCGTGATCGCGGATTTCTGCGCAAAGCCCTTGCCGACAGGCGGCATCAGCAGCGCGAGGCAAAGCGCGACGAGCAGGCCCATCAGTGCGATCAGCAGCAGCGCGTGCCGCCAGGACATGATCACCAGCAGCGTCGCCGTCAGCGCCGGGAGTGCGGCCTTGCCGAGGTCGCCGCTGAAATTGTAGATGCCGAGCGGCCCGCGTGCCGCGTTGCCATAGGCGCGCGACACTGCGGCCGAGGCGAGCGGATGCTGCGTGCTCGATCCGGCGCCGGATATGAGAAGCGCAAAGCCGAGGCCGACGACGCTGCCGGACAGTCCGGCCAGGACATAGCCGAGCGCTGCGAGCATCGTGCCAAGCGCGAGCAGAATCTTTCCATCGATCCGCTCGGCGAGACGCCCGACCGGGATTTGCAGCCCGGCCATGGTGCCGGAATAGAGCCCGCGCATCACCGCCAGCAGCCCATAGCTCAGCGCGAACTCGGCCTGCCACACCGGCAGCAGCACGTAGATCAGGTCGGTATAGCCATCGTGCAGGGCGTGGTTGAGGCCCGTTGCCGCGAGGGTGCGGCGCGGCTTGCTCAACGTCTCGTCGTCAGACGCGGCGGTTTGCGATTGCGATAGAAAATTTGTAGGAAGAGTTGCCAAGGTCTCGGCCCGAAGCAGTCGAAAGGTCATGCATTGAAAGTGCTTAGGCACGCATTATGGAGCCTTCAAGAAACTGTCACAAACCAGTAATAATCGGATCATGTGCTAGAAATTCTATCGTATGGCTCATGTTCGTTCCTCGCCGCAGCCTGCCACCCCTGAACGCGATCCGTGCCTTCGAGGCCGCCGCCCGGCTCGGCAGCTTCAAGGAAGCGGCGGTCGAACTCGGCGTGACGCATGGCGCGGTCAGCCAGCAAATTCGTCTGCTCGAAAGCTGGCTCGGGCCGCCTGCGCTATTCCGGCGATCGGTGCGGCGGGTGGTGCTGACGCCGGCGGGCGCTGCGCTGCTCGCGGAGTTTGCACCGGCGCTCGATCGCGTCTCCGCCGCCGTGCAACAGCATCGCAGGCGGCGCGGCGAAGCGCCGGCCGCGGTACTGCGTGTCAATGCGCTCGCGACCTTCAGTCTGCGCTGGCTGCTGCCGCGCATGACGAGGTTTCGCACCGAACATCCCGATATCGAGGTGCGGCTGTCGACGTCGAACGATCAGGTCGATGCGTTGCCCGAACTGTTCGACGTGGTGATCCGCGGCGGTCCGGACACCTTTCACGGATTTGCGTCGCGCTTCCTGCTGTCGGAGCAGCGGCTGCCGGTGTGCAGTCCCGCTCTGCTCGCAGAACAGCCGCTGACGGAAGTCGCAGACCTCAGCCGGCACACGCTGCTGCACGTCACCTCGATGCCGCGGCTGTGGCGTGACTGGCTGACCGATGCAGGCGAGTCCGCGCTGGAGGGCGCGGGGGCGCTGACCTTCGATCATTTCTATCTGACGCTTCAGGCTGCGCTCGACGGTCTCGGCGTCGCGATGGGGCCGACGGCGCTGATCGCCGACGATCTCGCGGCCGGGCGCCTGGTGACGCCGTTCCCGGACATCAGCCTGCCGGCCCGCAGTTATTTTGCGTATTTTCCCGAAGGACGCGACGACGTCCCGCATCGCGCGGTGTTTTGTGACTGGCTCGAGCAGCAGGGACGGCAGATGGCGTGAGCGCGATTAACGCGCTTCGTCCTCGTCCCGATCGCCCTCGATCTCCTGCGGCAGCGCGATCACCACGCGTTCGCCTTTGAGGTCGACCTCGGGCACCACCGCATTCGAGAACGGCAGCAGCATCGTCGCGCCCTTGAGAGGTGCGATCTCGATGATGTCGCCGGCGCCGAAATTGTGGATCGCGAGCACGCGGCCGAGCGGCTCGCCATCCGTGGTGACGGCGGCGAGCCCGATCAGGTCGGTGTGGTAGTATTCGTCCTCGTCCGTCGCGGGCAGTCTTTCGCGCGGAACGTAGAGCTCGATGCCGTTGAGGCGCTCGGCGTCATCGCGGGTCGCGACGCCCTTGAACGTCGCGACCAGATGATCCTTGGCCTCGCGCGCCGTCGCGACCTCGAACTGGCGCTTGCCGTCCTTGGACAGCAGCGGACCGTAGCGGCGCACGGCAAACGGGTCCTCCGTGAAGGTCCACAGCTTGACCGCGCCGCGCACACCATGCGCGGCGCCGATCCGCGCGACGCAGACCAGCGCCGACATGTCTTAGCCTTAGCCCTTCGCGGCGGCTTCGGCCTGCGCCTTGCGCTCCTTGCGCGGCACGGCCTTCTCGGGGTTGTTGCGCGCTTCGCGCTTCTTGACGCCGGCGGCATCGAGGAAACGCATCACGCGGTCCGACGGCTGCGCGCCCTTGGCGAGCCAGGACTTCACCTTCTCCATGTCGAGCTTGAGACGGGTCTCGTTGTCCTTCGGCAGCAGCGGGTTGAAATAGCCGAGACGCTCGATGAAGCGGCCATCGCGGGGGAAACGCGAGTCGGCGACGACGACGTGATAGACGGGACGCTTCTTGGTGCCTGCGCGGGCGAGGCGGATAACGACGGACATCTAGTTCTCCTTCAAAGTACGTTTTGTTCGGTTGATTGGTATTCCGCGTCACACAAGACCGGTTGCGATCCCGTGCGACGAATTCCTCATTTCTTCTTGCCGGGGAAACCGCCGAGGCCCGGCAATGTCGGCTTGCCGCTCAGCCCGGTCAGTCCGGGGACGTTCGGCAGGCCGCCGCGAAGACCGGCGGGCAGATCCTTCGGCAGATTCGGCAAGCCTTGTCCGCCGCCGCTCTGCATCTTCTCCTGCAGCGCCTTCATCTCTTCCGGCGAGGGCATCTTCATGCCGCCGCCAAAGCCCATCGCCTGCGCGATGCCGGCGAGCGGGCCGCGCTTGCCCGAGCCCATGGCCTTCATCACGTCGGCCATGTTCCGGTGCATCTTGAGCAGCTTGTTGACGTGCTCGACGCTCTGGCCGCTGCCGGCGGCGATGCGCTTCTTGCGGCTGGCTTTCAGCACATCCGGATGACGGCGCTCGTCGCGCGTCATGGAATCGATGATCGCGACCTGACGCTTCAGGATCTTGTCGTCGATGCCGGCCGCCGCGATCTGGTTCTTCATCTTGGAGATGCCGGGCATCATGCCCATCAGGCCGCTGATGCCGCCCATGTTGGACATCTGCAGCAGCTGCTCGCGCATGTCGTTGAGGTCGAACTGACCCTTGCGCATGCGCTCGGCGGTGCGCGCGGCCTTCTCGGCGTCGATATTGGCAGCGGCGCGCTCGACCAGCGAGACCACGTCGCCCATGCCGAGGATGCGGCCGGCGATACGATCAGGATGGAAATCTTCCAGCGCGTCGGTCTTTTCACCGGTGCCGATCAGCTTGATCGGCTTGCCGGTGACGGCGCGCATCGACAGCGCGGCGCCGCCGCGGCCGTCGCCGTCCACACGAGTGAGCACGATGCCGGTGAGGCCCACGCGCTGATCGAACGCGCGCGCGAGATTCACCGCGTCCTGGCCGGTGAGGCTGTCCGCAACCAGCAGCACTTCATGCGGATTGGCGGCGGCTTTGATCGCCGCGGCTTCGGCCATCATCTCTTCGTCGAGCGTGGTGCGGCCGGCGGTGTCGAGCAGCACGATGTCGTAGCCGCCGAGCTTGCCTGCTTCCAGCGCACGCTTGGCGATCTGCGGCGGCTGCTGGCCGGCCACGATCGGAAGCGTCGGAATGTCGAGGTCGCGGCCGAGCACGGCCAGCTGCTCCATCGCTGCCGGACGATAGACGTCGAGCGAGGCCATCAGCACCTTGCGCTTGTCGCGCTGGACCATGCGGCGGGCGAGCTTTGCGGTGGTGGTGGTCTTACCGGAGCCCTGCAGGCCGACCATCATGATCGGCACCGGCGGCACGGAATTGACGTCGATGGTCTGGCCTTCGGCGCCGAGCGTGTTGATCAGCTCGTCATGGACGATCTTGACCACCATCTGGCCGGGTGTGACCGACTTGACGACGGTGGCGCCGATCGCCTGCTCGCGGACGCGCTCGGTGAAGCTGCGGACCACTTCGAGTGCGACGTCGGCCTCCAGCAGCGCGCGGCGCACCTCGCGCATCGCGGCGTCGACGTCCTTTTCGGTCAGCGCACCGCGCCCCGTCAGACGATCGAGAATGCCACCAAGCCGTTCCGACAGATTGTCGAACAATGCCGTTGTCCTTTTTAACCTCTCCCCGCCTGCGGGGAGAGGTCGGATCGCCCTTGCGATCCGGGTGAGGGGGTACGGGACCATCTACGCGCACCACGCGCGGAGAGAGCCCCTCACCCCGACCCTCTCCCCGCAAGAGCGGGGCGAGGGAGCAGAAAATCCAAACACCTTTGCGCCCGAGGGCGCATCGCGCTGTCGGGCGTTGACCTCCGGCCTCCAGGGCCGGTCGGCGGGTCGAAAAGAAAGCCTTTCCGAGAAAGTGGCGGGGTTAAACGCCGCTCCCGCCCAAAAGTCAAGGAAAGTTAGGGCGCGGGCCGACCCCTGCCAGGGCAACGCGTTGAAAATGCGACTTTTTCTGCGGCGGGTTCCTTTTCGGGCGGCCCAGCCCATATAGACGGTGATGTCTTACCGCCCCCGCTATCCCTAGAAGCCCTGCCCGTGCAGATCACCCGCCGCCGCGTTTTCGGACTGCTTGCCGGAGCCGGGGCTGTGGTCGGTGTCCCCTCCCTCTGGATGTCCAGCATGAAGACCTACGACGGACCCGCCTCCGACCATTTCAACGGCCTGCATTTCTTCGATCCGGATGGGGCGCCGCCGAAATCGCTTCGTCAGGTGCTGCGCTGGCAGCTCGGCGGCAAGCGGCAGCGGGCGGCCTGGCCGGACTGGGTTCCGAACCCGCATGCCGACACCCCGCCGCAACGGGTCGATGGCGGCAAGGTGCGGCTCTCCTTCGTCGGGCACGCCAGCTGGCTGATCCAGGCCGGCGGGCTCAACATCCTCGTCGACCCCGTCTGGTCGTCGCGGGTGTCGCCGGTCAGCTTCGCCGGGCCGAAGCGGCACAACGATCCCGGCATCGCCTTCGAGAAGCTGCCGAAGATCGACGTCGTGCTGGTCTCGCACGGCCACTACGATCACCTCGACATGGCGACGCTGTCGCGACTCGCGAAAAATTTTGCTCCGCGCGTGGTCACCCCGCTCGGCAACGACGTGACGATGCGTGGCGCCGATCCCACCATCAAGGCCGAAGCCTTCGACTGGCACGACCGTGTCGAACTCGGCGGCGGCATCGCCGTAAACCTGGTGCCGACCCGGCACTGGACCGCCCGCGGCATGTTCGATCGCAACAAGGCGCTGTGGGCGAGCTTTGTCTTGGAGACGCCGGCCGGGAAAATCTACGTCGTCTGCGATTCCGGTTACGGCGATGGCCGGCATTTCCGCCGCGTCGCGGAGAAGCACGGGGCCCTGCGCCTCGCGATTCTGCCGATCGGTGCCTACGAGCCGCGCTGGTTCATGCGCGACCAGCACATGAATCCGGAAGACGCAGTGAAGGCTTTGGCGGATTGCGGCGCCGAGGCTGCGCTCGGGCACCACCACGGCACGTTCCAGCTGACGGACGAAGCCATCGACGCGCCGGCGAAAGCGCTGGTCGAAGCGCTCGATGCCGCGAAGATCCCGCAGGAGCGGTTCGTGGCGATGCAGCCGGGGCAGGTGGTGGAGATTTAAGCCAGCGTCATTCTCTGTTGTCGTCCCGGCGAAGGCCGGGACCCATAACCCCAGGGAGTAGTTTGGCGAAGACTAGTAGTTTTTCAGTCTTCCCGAGGTACGCCGACCTGCGCTTATCGAGAGATCACGCGGTATGGGTCCCGGCCTACGCCGGGACGACACCGTTGTTGTTGCGAACAGCGTGCCCTTTGCAGCGCTATTATTCCTTCGCCTTGATCGCCCAGCTCACATTCACCGTCACCGACAGCGTTTCCTCGCCCGGCGCGACCGCTGCGGGCGCGGCCATCGGGGCCGTTGCCATCCGCGCCTTGAACAGCGGCACGGGAGCGCCGCCCTCCGACACGCTGAGCGGCGCGCCCAGCGTCACGCCGGTGGCCTTCGCATAGATCTCCGCCTTGCGGCGCGCATCGACCACCGCCTGCTCGCGCGCATCGTCGAGCAGCTTCGAGGCCTGCGTGACCTCGAACGAGATGTTGCCGATGTCGTTGGCGCCGGCACTGACCAGCGTGTCGATGATGCCGGCCACCTTGCTCACGTCGCGGAGCTTGACGGTGATGCGGTTGGAGGCGCGGAAGCCGACCACGGGCGAGGCGCCGGTGGATTTGTTCTGGCCGTATTGCGGCTGCAGCGACAGGCGCGAGGTCTGGTAATCCTTCTCGGCGATGCCGGCGCCCTTCAGCGCAAGCAGCACCTTGCCCATCGCGGCGTTGTTGGCGTCGGACGCTTCCTTCGCCGTCTTGGCGTCATTGGCGACACCGGCGTCGATCTGCGCAAGGTCGGGCGCGACCGACACGGAGGCTTCGCCGCTCACGGAGATCGCGGAGGGGAAGTCGTCGGCGCGTGCAGGCTGCGCCAGCAGAGCGGTCGCGAAAACGACGGCGAGTACGGCAGGCTTTTTCATCAGTCTCACTTCAGCGGTACGAAAACATTGATCACGAGCTTGTCCTCCGCCGTCTTCAGGGGATCGGTGAGGTACTCCTCGATGAAGGTGTCCTTGGCTTCCAGTCGCTTGTCGTCGAGGTGATTGGTGATCGCCTCATAGGTGTTGTCCATGTTGTCGTAGGAGCCGCGATGGACGAATTTCAGCGCCTTGCCCTCCGGCGATTTGCCGATGCTCATGTCCTTGGGCAGGTTCTTCGGATCCTGGTCGACCGGGATCTCGGCAAGGAAGGTGAAGCCGGTGTCGTCGGTCGAGGTGTAGACGATCATCGAGTTGCCGGCGTGCTTGATGCCCTGCTTGTCCAGCAGGGTGTTCAGCGCCTTGAAGGCGTCGACCAGCGTGTCGAAGGCCGAGTCCCAATTGGCGGTGCCCTTGACCATCACGACCTTCCTTGGCTCGAGCGTGGTCTCGAGGCCAAAGGGATCGGCCGTCTGCACCGGCGCGGGGGTGGCGGCCGCGGCGGGCGGCGGGGCCTGCGGGCTGGGCGAGGCGCTGGCGGCGGGTGAGGGCGAGGCTGCAGGTGCGGGCGAGGCGCTGGCCGCCGGCGACGGTGTCGCGACAGGGGCGGGCGATGCACTCGCGGCCGGGGCGGGCGAGGCCGATGGCGCAGGCGAAGGGCTTGCCGAGGCGGCCGGCGCCGGGCTCGGCGACTGCGCCAGGGCGCCCGACAGCCCAAGCGGCGTCAGGCCAAACGACATGGCCGCTGCCGGGATCAGCGCGGCCAGAGCGAGACGACGAAAACTGGTCATTCTATTCTCCCCGAGGCCCTGCTTCGTCAGGGCCTTAATTCATCAAGACCTTACCCACCAAGGCCTTAACCCGGCCGCGCGTCCCGGTTCGCGCGAACCGCGCCGTTCTAACACGCGAGCGCCGAATTCGTCCCATGACAGATGCGTCATGGCAGGTCCCGGCTGCCGGCGGCAAATCACTGGCCAAGCGGCCAAGGATCGCCATATAAGACGGGCGAAATTCAGGAATTTTCATGAGCGCACTGGCCAACCACGCATTTGCCAAGATGAACGGCATCGGCAACGAGATCGTCGTTGTCGACATGCGCGATTCTGCGGGCAAGGTCACGCCGGACGATGCCCGCGCCGTGGCGTCCGCGCAGGGCGGCGTGGCCTATGACCAGCTCATGGTGCTGCAGAAGCCGCGGCTCGGCGGCACCGAGGCCTTCATCAGCATCTACAACAATGACGGCTCCGAAGCCGGCGCCTGCGGCAACGGCATGCGCTGCGTGGTCCGCCGCATCTTCGAGAAGACCGGGCAGGCCACGGCGACGTTCGAGACGGCCGCCGGGCTGCTCAATGCCTGGCAGGGGCCGGCGCCGGATCTCTACACGGTGGACATGGGCGCGCCGAAGTTCGGCTGGCAGGACATTCCGCTGGCCGAAGAGTTTCGCGACACCCGCTACATCGAATTGCAGATCGGGCCGATCGACAATCCGATCCTGCATTCGCCCGCTGTCGTGAGCATGGGCAATCCGCACGCGGTGTTCTGGGTCGACGACGTCAACGCCTACGATCTCGGGCGTTTCGGTCCGCTGCTCGAAAACCACCCGATCTTCCCCGAGCGCGCCAACATCACGCTGGCCCATATCGTCGACCGCGAGCACATCACGATCCGCACCTGGGAGCGCGGCGCTGGCCTGACCCGGGCCTGCGGTTCGGCTGCCTGCGCGACGGCCGTCGCGGCAGCGCGCCTGAAGCGCGCCGAGCGCAAGGTCGAGATCACGCTGCCCGGCGGCAAGCTCGGCATCGAATGGCGCGAGCGCGACGACCACGTGCTGATGACGGGCACGGCGACCTTCGAATATGAGGGCAATTTCGATCCGGCGCTGTTCGCGCCGGTCGGGTAATGCCTGTCGACATCGTCACCTTCGGCTGCCGCCTCAATGCCTTCGAGGCCGAGGTGATCCGCAGTAAGGCGGAAGACGCAGGCCTTTCCGACACCATCGTCATCAACAGCTGCGCCGTCACCAACGAGGCGGTGGCGCAGGCGCGCCAGTCGATCCGCAAATTGAAGCGCGAGCGCCCCTCGGCGCGCATCGTCGTCACCGGCTGCGCGGCGCAGACGCAAAGCGCGATGTTCGCCGATATGGCCGAGGTCGATCGCGTCGTCGGCAATGACGACAAGATGCGCGGCGAAGCGTGGCGCGAGACGCGCGATGCGTTCGACATCGGCACCAGCGAAAAGATCGCCGTCAGCGACATCATGGCCGTCAAGGAGATGGCGCCGCATCTGATCGACGGCTTTGCGAGCGGCCTGCCGCGGGTGTTCGTGCAGGTGCAGAACGGCTGCGACCATCGCTGCACCTTCTGCATCATTCCCTACGGCCGCGGCAATTCCCGGTCGGTGCCGATGGGCGCGGTGGTCGATCAGGTGCGGGCGCTCACCGAGCGCGGCCATGCCGAGATCGTGCTGACCGGCGTCGATCTCACCAGCTATGGCACGGACCTGCCCGGCGCACCGAAGCTCGGCATGCTGACGAAGCAGATCCTGCGCCATGTGCCGGAGCTCAAGCGCCTGCGCATCTCCTCGATCGATTCGATCGAGGCGGACAGCGACCTGCTCGATGCCATCGCCGACGATGCGCGGCTGATGCCGCATCTGCACCTGTCGCTGCAGTCGGGCGACGACATGATCCTCAAGCGCATGAAGCGGCGGCATTTGCGTAGCGATGCGATCGCATTCTGCGACCAGGTCCGCCGCCTGCGTCCCGATGTTGCGTTCGGCGCCGACATCATCGCGGGTTTTCCGACCGAGACTGAGGAGATGTTTGCGCGCTCGCTCGATCTCGTCGAGGAATGCGGCCTGACCTTCCTGCACGTCTTCCCCTATTCTCCACGCCCCGGCACGCCCGCCGCGCGGATGCCGCAGGTTGCGGGCAACGTCATCAAGGAGCGCGCGAAGCGGCTGCGAGCGACGGGTGAAGCCGCGCTGCGCCGCCGGCTGCAAGCGGAGATCGGTGCAAGGCGCGATGTGCTGATCGAGAGCGAAGGGCAGGGGCGGACGGAGCACTATCTGCCGGTGGCGATTGCGGGCGAGCGGGTGGGGAGTGTCGTGCCGCTGATGATTGCCGGCAGCGATGGCGAGCGGCTGATCACGTAATCGGTTGCGGTGAGTTGCGACGCGCTGCATCTCCAACGTCGTCCCGGCGAAGGCCGGGACCCATAACCACAGGGAGCTGTTTGCCGACGGCTATCAGTTGCTCTGCTTTGTTGGGACAAGCACCGCGCATCGCCGATGGATCACGCGGTATGGGTCCCGGCCTTCGCCGGGACGACACCGAGGGTGTGGATGGTCCGTGCGAAGAAGCGCTCCCCTACGACGCCCGCACCTGCCAGAACCGCAGCGTGCGTCGCGCGTTCTCCGGCGTCATCCTCGCAAAGTGCCCCTGCGCCCTCGCTACGTCCGCGGGCTTCATCGCGCCGGTGGCAAAACGGCATTCGAGTACGGCGACGGTCGTGTCCCAGCTGAGCTGCGCAGCCTTGCATGGCACCAGGAGGCCATCCTCGCGCAGGCTCTGCATCAGCGGACGAATCACTTCGACGGTCGATCCGGAGAGCGCGGCGAGAGCCGCGGCGGTCTCTTCATAGCGCCGCTGTCTGGCGAAGCCGAGCAGCATGGCCTCGTTGAGCTGGCCGGTGGCCTTGAGGCCTGCGATGGCGCGCTTGGCGCCTTCGAAGTCGCGGACGGCGGACATCTCGCGCTCGACGCCGACGGTGACGGCGGCGATCGCGGTCTGGATCTCCTCGAACAGATGCGGCGGCGCGCGCGACAGCAGACGCGTGCGCACCGCGTCGGTTGCCGAGCGCAACAACCGGCGGCGCAGTTCCGACGGCAGGTCGACACGGACGCCGACGCTGACGGCGAGCTCGGGATCGCTTTCGGCCTGCCCGACGATGAGGGAAAATCCATTGCCCGACACGCGTGCGCCGGGATTGGCAGCGAGGCGCCGGCTGACACTGGGATAGCGGCGCGCCAGCAGCGCGTCGGTGACGATCTCCTTCAGCCACCAGCGGCCGGCGACCGCGAGCAGATGCGGCTCGCCTTTGCTGGAGGCGATCTTCACCAGTTCGCCGTCGTCGAGGCGCGCGGATTCCTGCAGCACGGGACCGGCGATGCGGATCTCGTCATTGTTGGCGAGGCGGCGGATCACCGAGGGCGGCGCCTGCGCGATCGGCGCGAGCTGCGCGCTGATCTCGGCCAGTGCCACGCGCGCGCCCATGTCGGCGATCGCGCGCAGCTCGATGGTGCCGATCAGGCGATCGAGCACGTCGTCGAACAGCGCGATCTGCTCGTCGTCAAAACTGCCGGCGGATGAGAGGAACAGGTCGGTGACGCGCCGGGCCGTTTCGAGGCCCTTCTCCGCCGAGCCGAGTCGAATGGCGGATTCGACCTCGTCGATAATCGATAACTCGGCCTTGGACATGACGCGCGGCTCGTCCTGAGCGATTGACGGAAGCTTGTTCTAAGCAACCGCTATCATTAGAGGCGAGCACTGAACGTTTCGTAAACCATCGCACGGTAGCCAGGCACGGCGCTCCCTGCCCGACCACTGCTCCTCATCCTGAGGAGCCCGCAAAGCGGGCGTCTCGAAGGATGGACGCGGGCGAGATGCAACAGCGGGGGCCTTCATGGTTCGAGACGGCGCTGTCGCGCCCCCTCACCATGAGGGTCGATTATTCCCCGTTCCAGCCGCAGGCCCGCAGCTTCTCGTGCATATGCGGCGGCGCCGGCGCCACGACGCGGACCGGCTCCTTGTTCCGGGAGATCGGCACCACGATCTCTCGGGAATGCAAATGCAGCTTCGGCTCGCCGAAGCGCGGGCCGTTGCCGTAAATGTTATCGCCGAAGATCGGCCAGCCGGTCGCCGAGGAATGCACGCGCAATTGATGGGTCCGCCCGGTCACGGGTTCCATGGCGAGCCAGGTGAAACCGTCGCCCCGGCCCATCACCTTCCAGTTGGTGACCGCCTTCTGGCCCTCCGGATCCGGTTTCTGCCACCAGCCGCGCTCGGCATTGAGCCGTCCGAGCGGCATGTCGATGGTGCCCTCGTCCTCGGCAGGCCCGCCTTCGACCACGGTCCAGTAGGTTTTGCCGATCTTGCCGTGCTTGAACAGCAGGCCGAGCGAGGCGGTCGCCTTGCGATGGCGGCCGAGCACGAGGCAACCTGAGGTGTCCTTGTCCAGCCGGTGGGCCAGCACCGGCGGCCGCGGCAGGCCGAAGCGGAGCGCGTCGAAGGAATCCTCCAGATTGGCGCCGCCCTTGGGGCCGCGATGCACCGGCAGGCCGGCCGGCTTGTCGATGATCAGCATCAGCCCGTCGCGATGGAGCACGCGGGCCATGATCTCGTCGGCGGTCAATTGGGGAACATCGAGCAATTGCAAGACTTTCGTTTAAGGGCGGGAACGGCTAACACACCCCCGCCATGAACGATACCACGTCAGATCCCCCCAAGCTGAGCTGGTGGCGCCGCCTGTCCAACGGGTTGAAGCGGACCTCGTCCTCGCTCGGGACCGCGGTCGCCGACCTCGTCACCAAGCGCAAGCTCGACCGCGCCATGCTCGATGACATCGAGGACGTGCTGCTGCGCGCCGACCTCGGCACCTCGGTCGCGGTGCGGATCGCGGACGCCGTCGGCACCGGGCGCTACGACAAGGCGATCTCGGCCGACGAGGTCAAGGACGTCGTCGCCACCGAAGTCGAGAAGGTGCTGGCGCCGGTGGCAAAGCCGCTCGTGATCGATGCAGGCAAGAAGCCGTTCGTGATCCTCGTGGTCGGCGTCAACGGTTCCGGCAAGACCACCACCATCGGCAAGCTCTCGCAGAAATTCGCCGGCGAAGGCCGCAAGGTGATGCTGGCTGCCGGCGACACGTTTCGTGCCGCGGCCATCGAGCAGCTCAAGGTCTGGGGCGAGCGGACGAAGACGCCGGTCATCGCGGGCGCGCAAGGTTCCGATTCGGCCAGTCTCGCCTTCAATGCGCTCACCGCCGCGAAGGAGCAGGGCATCGACGTTCTCCTGGTCGACACCGCCGGCCGCCTGCAGAACAAGGCCGAGCTGATGAACGAGCTCGAGAAGGTCGTGCGCGTGATCCGCAAGGTGGATGACACTGCGCCGCATGCCGTGCTGCTGGTGCTGGATGCTACTGTCGGCCAGAACGCGCTGTCGCAGGTCGAGGCCTTCCATCGCACCGCCGGGGTCACCGGTCTCGTGATGACCAAGCTCGACGGCACGGCGCGCGGCGGCATCCTGGTGGCGCTCGCGGAGAAGTTCAAACTGCCGGTGCACTTCATCGGCGTCGGCGAAGGCGTCGACGATCTCGCGCCGTTCACCGCGCGCGATTTTGCCCGCGCCATCGCCGGAATCGAATAGCGTCATCCTTCGAGACGCCGCTTGCGCGGCTCCTCAGGATGAGGTCGTGCCACAAATGAGGTCCTCATCCTGAGGAGACCGCGAAGCGGTCGTCTCGAAGGATGAGAGAGACGGAAGAGAGAATGGACAAGACCCAGCCGCATCCGCTGTTCAAGCTTGCGACCGAGCTCGGACCGCTGCTCGTGTTCTTCTTCGTCAATGCGAAGTTCAATCTGTTCGCTGCGACCGGCGCCTTCATGGTCGCAATCGTCGCGGCGATGGCCGCCTCCTATGTGGTGACGCGCCACATTCCGATCATGGCGATCGTCACGGGCGTGATCGTGCTGGTGTTCGGCACGCTGACGCTGGTGCTGCACGACGAGACCTTCATCAAGGTCAAGCCGACCATCATCTACGGCCTGTTCGCCGCGATCCTCGGCGGCGGCCTGCTGTTCGGCCGCTCCTTCATCGCCGTGATGTTCGACCAGATGTTCAACCTGACGCCGCAGGGCTGGCGCATCCTGACCCTGCGCTGGGCGCTGTTCTTCGCCGGCATGGCGGTGCTGAACGAGATCGTCTGGCGCACCCAGAGCACGGACTTCTGGGTGAACTTCAAGGTGTTCGGCGTCACCCCGATCACCATGATCTTCGCCATCGCCCAGATGCCGCTGACCAAGCGCTACGGCATCGAGCCCGCGTCGCTGGAGGCGAGCGAGGCCGAGGCGGGGGATGTCAGGAAGGGGTGAGGTAGGTCTCGTGTCCCGGACGTGCGAAGCGCGAGCCGGGACCCAGGCTCTCTCCAGAAGCGCTGTCGTGGTGACGTGGGCCCCGGCTCTGCAGCCCATCACACCGGACGATGCTTCGCATCGCCGGGAGTGCTGCGCAGCGTCCGGGGCACGAGAGAGCCGAGCTAGCTCCCCGCCTTCAACGCCTTCTCGATCTGCGGCAACAACACCGTCCGGTAATTGTCCGGCGTGATCGGCCCGACCAGCTTGTAGACGATGGTGCCCTCGCGTCCGACGACGAACGTCTCCGGCACGCCGTAGACGCCCCATTCGATCGAGGCGCGGCCGTTGGCGTCGACGCCGACGCGGCCGAACGGGTTGCCGTAGCGCCCGAGGAAGCGCCGCGCGTTGTCGGCGGCGTCCTTGTAGTTGATGCCGACGAGCTCGAAGCGCTTGTCCTTCGCCAGCTCCGTCAGGAGCGGCGCTTCGTCATGACAAGGCACGCACCAGGACGCCCAGACATTGACGAGACTGACCTTGCCCTTGAAGGCGGCGGGATCGAGCCCGGGCACCTGCGTGCCGTTGTCCTGCAGGCCCTCGAGCGGCGGCAGCATGGTTTGCGGCGCCGGCCGGCCGATCAGCGCGGAGGGAATCCGCGAGGGATCGCCGCTGCCGAGCCGGAACCAGAACAGCACGGCGAGGCCGATGAAAGCGATCAGCGGCAGCACCATCAGCAAGGTGCGGCGCTGCGCCGGCGCGGAGGTCGATTGATCGCTCATGAGGCGTCCACCGCGCTGCGGCCCGAGCGGCGGGTGACGCCGCTGCGATCGAGCTCGCGCAGGCGCTCCGTCTGGTTGCGATAGTCGAGCGCGATCCAGCCGATCAGGATCGCGACCACCAGCGCCACGGCGGCATAGGACGTCACGATGAAGGACGCGTAGGGACCGAGCGACATCATCACGTGGCCCCGACTTCTTTCGACGCGCCGTCTTCGCGCGCGCCGCTCGAAAACGCGACGCGGCTCGCCTGCATCATCTGCAGCGAGCGGACGCGCCGGCGCAAAATCTCGTTGCGCATCGCGGCGAGGTGCAGCGTCACGAACAGCAGCGTGAATGCGATCGCCATCAGCAGCAGCGGAACCAGAAAGGATTTGTCGAGCGTCGAGCCGCCCATGCGCATCACCGAGGCGGGCTGGTGCAGCGTGTTCCACCAGTCGACGGAGAATTTGATGATCGGCAGATTGATCGCGCCGACCAGCGTCAGCACCGCGGCAGCGCGGGCCGCACGCGAGGGATCGTCGACCGCGCGCCACAACGCCATCAGGCCGAGATACATCAGGAACAGGATCAGCACGGACGTGAGCCGCGCATCCCATTCCCAATAGGTTCCCCACATCGGACGGCCCCACAGCGAGCCCGTCAGCAGCGCGAGGAAGGTGAAGCTGGCGCCGATGGGAGCGGCCGCCTTCGCCGCGACATCGGCGAGCGGATGCCGCCACACCAGCGTGCCGAGCGAGGCGATGCTCATCACGCCCCACACGAACATCGACAGCCAGGCATTGGGTACGTGGATGAACATGATCTTGACGGTCGCGCCCTGCTGGTAGTCGTCGGGCGCCAGCGCCGCTTGATAGAGGCCGATGGCAAGCAGGATCACGGTCGCACCCGCAAGCCACGGCAGCAGGCGCGCCGTCAGCGCGAGGAACCGTGTGGGATTGGCGAGGTCGATCAGCGTCATGGTATCCTGATAATCACCGGTTGATGCTCACGCAATCAGCATAAAAGCGCGCCACGAAAGTTGATCGGGGTCAAGGCAGCCGCGCCCATCTCAGTCGAGACCATGCCGCAGGCTCGCCGCCGCCGCGAAGGGGCCGACCACGAGGCTGACCAGCGACAGCGCGCACAGGATCGAAAACGGCGCGCCGAACGTCATGGGGCCGACGATCACGGCCTGCGAGGCCGCGACCCCGAAGATCAGCACCGGAATCGACAGCGGCAGCACCAGCACGGCCATCAAAAGCCCGCCCCGATGCAGCGTCACCGCCAGCGCCGCGCCGATCATGCCGGTGAAGGTCAGGGCCGGGGTGCCGGCCAGCAGCGTCAGCGCCACCGCGCCGGTCGCGACCATGTCGAGATTGAGCAACAGGCCGAGCACGGGGGTTGCGACAATCAGCGGCAGGCCGGCCGCCAGCCAGTGCGCCAGCGCCTTGGCCGCGCAGGCGAGTTCCAGGGGCGTCCGGCTCATCGTGATCAGGTCGAGCGAGCCGTCCTCATGGTCGGCCATGAACAGCCGGTCGAGCGTCAGCAGGCTCGCCAGCAGCGCCCCGAGCCACAGGATCGCCGGCCCCAGCCGCGACAGCAGCGCCAGATCCGGCCCGACCGCGAACGGCATCAGGACCACCACGGTCAGGAAGAACAGCACGCCGATCAGCGCCCCGCCGCCGACGCGGAGTGCGATCCTTATGTCCCGGCGGATGAGAGCGGCGAGGGCGGTCATGGGGTGGCTCCGGCGGCGAGGCGGCCATGGGAGCCCGGCTCCTGCCCCGCGATCAGTGCGCTCCCTCCCCCCTTGCGGGGGAGGGCGGGGGAGAGGGGTAGCCCCGGGAGAGATGTTCGTTTGGGGCGGGCTTCCCAAGCGCTTGAACCGATAGGCCGCGCCGCGCGGCACCCCCCTCCCTGACCCTCCCACGCAAGGGGGGAGGGAACGGAGAGAGCGGAGCCTGGCCTCAAGCGCCGCCGAAGGGGCGTCGGTTGCACCGCCGAACGCTGCACGCACGAGAAAAGCTGAGGGTCGGAATGCCTCATGCCGTCCCCCCGATCCGCAGCTCCCGCGAATCAATCCCCAGCGGGGCGTGGGTGGCCGCGATGATCATGCCGCCTCGCGAGAGATGCTCCCGCATCAGGCCGCCGAACATCTCCTGTCCCGCCACATCCAGCGCGTTGGTGGGCTCGTCCAGCAGCCAGACCGGCCGGCGGACCGTCAGCAGCCTGGCCAGCGAGAGGCGGCGGCGCTGGCCGGCCGACAGGAAGCCGGCGGGCAGATGGGTGGCATGGTCGAGGCCGACGGTAGCAAGGCTCTCGGCGGCCTCGAAGCGCTCGCCGCCCAGAAAATCAGCCCAGAATGCCAGATTTTCCGCCACGCTCAGCGCCGGCTTCAGGGCGTCGCGATGGCCGAGATAGTGGCACTGCTCGGGCAGCGTCATCTCGGCGTCGCCGCCGTCCAGTACGATTGTGCCGCCGGCCGGAATGAGCAGGCCCGCGATCAGCCGCAGCAGCGAGGTCTTGCCCGCGCCGTTGCGCCCCACGACCGATACGGCCTCGCCGGAGGCCGCCGCGAAATCGAGCCCGGAAAACACCTCGCGCCCGCCGCGCACGCAGGCGACCCCGCGTCCGGACAGCTGCATCTTGGCTCGGTCCAATCCGCTCAAAGCCAGGCCTCAGGAAATCTTGGGGTAGCGCATGGGAATTTTTGGCTCGGCAATTGCTGCGGCACGATTGTGGCTGTGGCGGCGCGGTTAGAAAGCTTCTATAAGCCCGGAACTACTTGATGCAGCAACTCAACCTGCCCCTGCAAGCGACCCAGCCTGCTATGCTGACGGTGTTAAAATACCCTGCCGGGTATAACTAACAATTGGGATTTCCTACATGACCTCGCTCGACAGCTTCAAATGCAAAAAGACCCTCAAGGTCGGCGCCAAGACCTATGTCTATTACAGCCTGCCCACGGCCGAGAAGAATGGTCTGAAGGGAATTTCGAAACTCCCCTATTCGATGAAGGTCCTGCTCGAGAACCTCCTGCGCAACGAGGACGGCCGCTCGGTCAAGAACGAAGACATCGTCGCGGTGTCGAAGTGGCTGCGCAAGAAGTCGCTGGAGCATGAGATCGCCTTCCGCCCGGCGCGCGTGCTGATGCAGGATTTTACGGGCGTTCCCGCGGTGGTCGATCTCGCCGCCATGCGCAACGCCATGCAGAAGCTCGGCGGCGATGCCGAGAAGATCAACCCGCTGGTGCCGGTCGACCTCGTCATCGACCACTCCGTGATCGTGAACTTCTTCGGCGACAACAAGGCTTTCGCCAAGAACGTCACTGAAGAGTACAAGCAGAACCAGGAGCGCTACGAGTTCCTGAAGTGGGGCCAGAAGGCGTTCTCGAACTTCTCCGTCGTGCCGCCCGGCACAGGCATCTGCCACCAGGTCAATCTCGAATATCTCTCCCAGACGGTCTGGACCAAGAAGGAGAAGATGACGGTCGGCAAGAAGACCGGCACCTTCGAGGTCGCCTATCCCGACTCGCTCGTCGGCACCGACTCCCACACCACCATGGTCAACGGTCTCGCCGTGCTCGGCTGGGGCGTCGGCGGCATCGAGGCGGAAGCCTGCATGCTCGGCCAGCCGCTGTCGATGCTGCTGCCCAACGTCGTCGGCTTCAAGCTGAAGGGCGCGATGAAGGAAGGCGTCACCGCCACCGACCTCGTGCTCACGGTCACGCAGATGCTGCGCAAGCTCGGCGTCGTCGGCAAGTTCGTCGAGTTCTTCGGCCCGGGCCTCGACAATCTCTCGGTCGCCGACAAGGCCACCATCGCCAACATGGCGCCGGAATACGGCGCGACCTGCGGCTTCTTCCCCGTTGACGCGGCCGCGATCGACTACCTCAAGACCTCGGGCCGCGCTCCGGCGCGCGTCGCGCTGGTGCAGGCCTATGCGAAGGCACAGGGTCTTTTCCGCACCGCCAAGTCGGCCGATCCGGTGTTCACGGAGACGCTGACGCTCGACCTCGCCGACGTCGTGCCGTCGATGGCCGGTCCGAAGCGTCCCGAAGGCCGCATCGCGCTGCCGTCGGTCGCCGAAGGTTTCTCGCTGGCGCTCGGCACCGAGTACAAGAAGGCCGAGGAGCCCAACAAGCGCTTCGCCGTCGAAGGCAAGAACTACGAGATCGGCCATGGCGACGTCGTCATCGCCGCCATCACCTCCTGCACCAACACCTCGAACCCGAGCGTGCTGATCGGCGCCGGCCTGCTTGCGCGCAACGCCGCCGCCAAGGGCCTCAAGGCCAAGCCGTGGGTGAAGACCTCGCTGGCTCCGGGCAGCCAGGTCGTCGCGGGCTATCTCGCGGACTCCGGCCTGCAGGCCGATCTCGACAAGGTCGGCTTCAACCTGGTCGGCTTCGGCTGCACCACCTGCATCGGCAATTCCGGTCCGCTGCCGGAGGAGATCTCGAAGTCGATCAACGACAACGGCATCGTCGCCGCCGCCGTGCTCTCCGGTAACCGCAACTTCGAAGGCCGCGTCTCGCCGGACGTGCAGGCGAACTATCTGGCCTCGCCGCCGCTGGTCGTCGCGCACGCGCTCGCCGGCAGCGTGACCAAGAACCTCGCCGTCGAGCCGCTCGGCGAAGGCAAGGACGGCAAGCCGGTGTACCTCAAGGACATCTGGCCGACGACGAAGGAGATCAACGCCTTCATGAAGAAGTTCGTGACCGCGTCGATCTTCAAGAAGAAGTATGCCGACGTGTTCAAGGGCGACAACAACTGGCGCAAGATCAAGACCGTCGAGAGCGAGACCTATCGCTGGAACATGTCGTCGACCTACGTGCAGAACCCGCCTTACTTCGACGGCATGAAGAAGGAGCCGGAGCCGGTCACCGACATCGTCGAGGCGCGCATCCTCGCCATGTTCGGCGACAAGATCACCACCGACCACATCTCGCCGGCCGGTTCGATCAAGCTCACCTCGCCCGCCGGAAGGTATCTCAGCGAGCACCAGGTGCGCCCCGCCGACTTCAACCAGTACGGCACGCGCCGCGGCAACCACGAAGTCATGATGCGCGGCACCTTCGCCAACATCCGCATCAAGAACTTCATGCTCAAGGGCGCTGACGGCAACATTCCGGAAGGCGGCCTCACCAAGCACTGGCCCGACGGCGAGCAGATGTCGATCTACGACGCCGCGATGAAGTACCAGCAGGAGCAGGTGCCGCTGGTCGTGTTCGCCGGCGCCGAATACGGCAACGGTTCCTCGCGCGACTGGGCTGCGAAGGGCACGCGTCTGCTCGGCGTTCGCGCCGTGATCTGCCAGAGCTTCGAGCGCATCCATCGCTCGAACCTGGTCGGCATGGGCGTGCTGCCGCTGACCTTCGAAGAGGGCACCTCGTGGTCGTCGCTCGGCCTCAAGGGCGACGAGAAGGTCACGCTGCGTGGCCTGGTCGGCGACCTCAAGCCGCGCCAGAAGCTGACCGCCGAAATCGTCTCCGGCGACGGTTCGTTGCAGCGCGTTTCGCTGCTCTGCCGCATCGATACGCTGGACGAGCTCGACTACTACCGGAACGGCGGCATTCTGCACTACGTGCTGCGCAAGCTCGCGGCCTAAGCGCGAATTTGTGAACGGTGGCTCACTGCGACGTGAGTAGAAGGTTAAACGAAGGCGGCCTATCACAAGGCCGCCTTCGCGCGTTTGCGGCATGATTCAGATGGGCCCGTCCGGCGGAAAATCGCACTGGACGGTTGAGCGTGCCGCGCCCCGTAAGACTACGGTGATGATCAGGCGATAAGATTCCCCCTTCCACGAGCTTTGGTGTGCGGCGTTCGACATGACGACAATGACGGCTTCTCATCTGATTTCACGTTGGTCCGGCGCTCTCTGGTCGGGAGCACTCGGCATCTGCGCAATCGTCGCCGTCATCCGTCCCGCCCACGCCGATCCCCGCGCCGTTGTCGAATTGTTTACCTCGCAGGGCTGCTCGTCCTGCCCGCCCGCCGACAAGATCATCGGCGATCTCTCCAGCGATCCCTCGATCATCGCGCTGAGCATGCCGATCGATTATTGGGACTATCTCGGCTGGAAGGACACGCTGGCGGATTCGCGTTTCTCCGCACGGCAGCGGGCCTATTCGCGCATGCGCGGTGACCGCGAGGTCTACACGCCGCAGGTCGTGGTGAACGGCTCGACGCATGTCATCGGCAGCGATCGCGCCGGCATCGAAAGCGCGATCGGCAAGACCGACAAGGGCACCGGCGTGATGAGCGTGCCGGTGACGATGTCGCTCTCGGGCAAGCAGATCAACGTGTCGGTGGCCGCGAGCAAGGAGCCGGTGGGGGCCTCGCATGGCGAGGTCTGGATCTGCTCCATCGCCAAGTCGGTGCCGATCGCGATCAGCCGCGGCGAAAATCGCGGGCAGCAGATCACCTATCACAATGTGGTACGCAACCTGCTCAAGGTCGGCGACTGGACCGGGCGTCCCGAAAGCTGGACGGTGCCCCTGGAGAACCTCACGCGCGACGGCGTCGACGGCGCGGTGGTCTACATCCAGGACGGCAGCCGCGACAAGCCGGGCCCGATGTTAGGTGCGGCGTACACCTCGCTGCACTGATTCGATTTTCTCTCTCAAGCGTCGTACTCACTTTCACTCCTCATGGTGAGGAGGCGCGTCAGCGCCGTCTCGAACCATGCAGGCCCGTGTGCGCTGACGCAGCTCGGCCTCGATCCTTTGAGACGCCGCTTCGCGGCTCCTCGGGATGAGGGGTGAGAATCTTCGCGCGGATGTTCGGAGAGAGGGGCGTCGCGCCGGAAACACTCCGACACAAACAAAAAAGGACCAACTCGCGTTGGCCCTCCTTGTCGCGCGTACAGACCCGATCCTGTTCGACCCCGGGGGGCTGGGGGCTGAGGAATCCGGAACCGAAAGGACCGGGTCAACGCACACAGGTCTTTTCGCAATGCAGGGCGGCAGGCGCTTGGCGGAAAAGCGGCGAGACTAAGATTCTTGAGCACGATCCCGTGACGCTTCGTCGCGAGGAAGTTCCACCCCTGCGTGTAGGGTGATTCGCATCCGATTCCATGGGTTGAGTGGGCGAGTTCCATCGAGGGGCCTTGCGGCGGGGAACGGTTGGCGCAATCATGCAAGTGTCATGATCCGCCGTTCCGGGGACGGTCTTCGCGGACGCGGGTCGTGCTGTGCGATGAGGAGCGCTTCCCATGAGTCTGACGTCGGAGGATGCTGATCCGAGCGGGCAGCGCGCGGCGGCGCATCCCGCCGCTGCGAGCGCGCAGGCGAACCGGGTGACGTTCAACCGGCTCGAGCTGCACCGCATTCTCAATCTCTACGGCCGCATGGTGGCCGACGGCGAGTGGCGCGACTATGCCATCGACTTCCTGAGGGACCGGGCAGTGTTTTCGGTCTATCGCCGCGCCTCGGAAGTTCCGATCTATCGCATCGAGAAGGACCCGCGCCTCGCGCGCAAGCAGGGCATGTACAGCGTGATCTCGGCGACCGGCCTGATCCTGCGCCGCGGCCACGAGCTCGAGCGCGTGCTGCTGGCGATCGACCGCAAGCTGGCGGTGGTCTAACCGCACGACTGGTGCCGTAGGATGGGTAGAGCGCAGCGAAACCCATCGCCTTCGGACGCTCAGACAAGGCTTGATGGGTTTCGCTGCGCTCTGGCCATCCTACAGGATCCCCTCGCGGGGCCTACTTCGCCGGCACCGTCTTCGCGCCCTCGCCGAGGTCGCGCTGCATCATCACCGTGTCCAGCCAGCGGCCGAATTTCAGCCCGACATTGGGATGCGTGCCGATCATCTTGAAGCCGCCCCTGGTGTGGACGCCGATCGAGCCGGCATTGGCGGAATCGCCGATCACGGCGATCATCTGGCGGAAGCCGCGCGCCTCGCATTCGGTGACCAGCCGGTCCAGCAGCAAGGAGCCGATGCCGCGACGATGGAACGACGGGTCGAGATAGATCGAGTTCTCGACCGTGAAGCGATAGGCGGGCCGCGGCCGGTAGGCGCCGGCATAGGCATAGCCGGCCACGCGCCCGTCGAGGATCGCGACGAAATAGGGATAGCCGCCGTCCACCAGCGCGCGGTAGCGGCGCGTCATTTCGGCGAGGTCGGGTGGATCCAGCTCGAACGTCGCGGTGCCCTCGCGGACGGCCTGCTGGTAGATGGCGGTGATGGCGGGAAGGTCGGCCTCGGTCGTGGGCCTGATGTCAGGTGTGGTCATGGGGGAAGATTAGGGCGTTCCCGCGCTCGCCGGAAGAGGCAACGGTGCTTCCCCATCGTCATTGCGAGCGCAGCGAAGCAATCCAGAAATGCGTCCGCGGAGGGACTATCGAATTGCCCGCGTAGCCCGGATGAAGCGCAGCGAAATCCGGGGGCAGGTGCATCCGCGGGCTCGATTGTCCCGGATTACGCTTCGCGGGCTACGGGAGCACGTCCCCACCGCCCCAAACAAAAACCCCGGCCTCTCGGCCGGGGTTCGTGTCCGTTCTCTCGTCGATCGCTTAATCGCGCTGGCCGAGGAGCTGCAGGAGCAGCGTGAACAGGTTGATGAAGTTCAGGTACAGCGACAGCGCGCCGGTGATGGCTGCACGCTCTGCGATTTCACCGCCGGCCGAAGCGTAGCCGTAGATGTAATCGTTCTTCAGGCGCTGCGTATCCCAGGCGGTGAGGCCCGCGAACACCAGCACGCCGACCACCGACACGATGAACTGCAGCATCGAGCTCGCCAGGAACAGGTTGACCAGGCTCGCGATGATGATGCCGATCAGGCCCATGAACAGGAACGAGCCCATGCCGGTCAGGTCACGCTTGGTGGTGTAGCCGTAGAGGCTCAACGCACCGAACGTCGCCGCGGTGATGAAGAACACCCGCACGATCGAGGTGTGGGTGAACACCAGGAAGATCGACGACAGCGAGATACCCATTAGCGCCGCGAACACCCAGAACAGGATTTGGGCGGTCGAGGGAGCGAGACGGTTGATACCCGCCGAGATCACGAACACCATCGCGAGCGGCGCGAGCATGAACAGCCACTTCAGGGGGCTGACGAACATCGCGTAGCCGAACGGCGTCAGGAAGATCTTGCCGACGCGAACGGCGTCCGCGGTCGGGACGTCAGTCACGGCAGCCATGTAGACACCGAGCGCGGCAAGGCCGGTGATGGCCAGGCCGATGCTCATGTAATTGTAGATGCGCAGCATATAGGCGCGCAGGCCGGCATCGACCGTCGCGGCGTCGACACGCCCGGCGGCCCTGCCGAAAGGAGAAGCGTAGTTACGGTCTAGGTCCGACATGGTCGAAATCCCGTTGGTTGGTCCGGTCCGGCATGAGGGTCGCCACGCCGCCGGTACGTCAAATTCTATCTCGGATACCGATGCCTGCCGACTAAATTTTGGCTAACAATCGGGGCTCCGAACCCATTCGATATGTGGGAAACTAACACATTCGCTGCAACCGTCCACGCGCGGCTGAATGTCGCCCTCGCCCACAATCCAGACGAGCGGTCGTGGTTAATCGCAGGAATCGTGCGATTTCGCTCCTGCGCCGCCCGCCGCTACCTTTTGTCACAAATTGCGCAACACGGTAGCGGGCTTTTTGTTCAATGCCAGCAGCGTTCCCGCGAGCCCGAGCCCGACGGTGACGACCAGGGCGGCCGCCACAACGCCCGCCGCGCTGCCCGCCTGCCAGACGAAGCTGAGCGTCATCAGCCGCGTCACGATCATCCAGGCGGCGACGCTGCCGGCGATCACGCCGAACACCGCGGTGGCAAGCCCGATCAGGAGGTATTCGAGCGCATAGGCGCCGAGCAGCCGCAGCCGCGTCGCGCCCAGAGTCTTGAGGATCACCGCATCGTAGACCCGGTGACGGTGGCCGGCGGCCAGCGCCCCGCCCAGCACCAGGATCGCCGATATCAGGGTCACCGCGCTGGCGCCGCGGATCGCCAGCGCCAGGTTTGTCACGACCGAGCCGACCGTCTCCATCACCTCGCGCACCCGCACGCTGGTCACCATGGGGTAGGCGTCGGCCACCTGCTTGATGATCTTGCCGTCGCCCGCGGCATCGCCGCCGGCCTCGGTCAGCGTCGCGATGTGGGTGTGGGGGGCGCCCTTGAAGGCATTGGGCGAGAACACCAGGACGAAATTGATGCCCATCCCCTGCCAGTCGATGTTGCGCAGATTGCTGATCTTCGCCGGGATGTCGCGGCCGAGCACGTTGACCACGACCTCGTCGCCGAGCTTGAGGCCGAGCCCGTCGGCGATCTTCTTCTCCATCGAGACCAGCGGCGGACCGGAATAGTCCGCGCTCCACCACTCGCCCTCGACCACCTTGGACCCCTTCGGCATCTCGGCCGTGTAGGTCAGGCCGCGGTCGCTCTGCAGCACCCATTCGGAATCCGTAGTGGGCTTGAGCTCCTCGGCGCGGACCCCGCGTGCGGCGACGATGCGGCCGCGCAGCATCGGCACGTCCTCGACCTTGGCGCCGGGCGCGATCTTTTGCAGATAGCCGTCGAACTGCTCGGCCTGGGTGCTTGGGATGTCGATGAAGAAGAACGAGGGGGCGCGGTCGGGCAGGGCGGCGAGGAACTGCCGCCGCAGATTGCCGTCGATCTGGGTGATGGTGACGAGCACGGCGAGCCCGAGACCCAGCGACAGCACCACCGACGGCGTCAGCGCGCCCGGCCGGTGGATGTTGGCGATCGCCAGCCGCAGCATCGGCAGCCGGGTCCGCGGCAGCCGGCGTGCGATCGTCATCAGTAGGGCGGCGATGCCGCGGAGCAGGGCGAACACGACGACGGAGGAGGCCACGAACACCGCGGCGATGCGCTTGTCGAAGGAGAGCCCGATCACGACCGCGATGAGCAGCGCGATCACGACCGCCATGAACACGAGATAGCTCGCGCGCGGCCGGTGCCATTCGGAGCTGATGGTGTCGCGGAACAGCGCGGCCACCGGCACGTCGTGCACGCGGGCGAGCGGCCACAGGCCGAAGGCGAGCGCGGTGAGCAGGCCGTAGACGAAGGACAGCGCGAGCTCGTCGGCATGCACCGCGGGCACCACCGGCAGCGGCAGCAGCTTGCCGAACAGCCCGACGATGGCGAACGGCATGGCGGCGCCGAGCGCAAGGCCGATCACCGAGCCGATCGCCGCGAGCAGGACGACCTGCGCCAGATAGATCCCGAACACGTCGCGCCCCGTTGCGCCGACGGCCTTGAACGCCGCGATCACTTCGAGCTTGCGGTCGATGTGGCTCTTGACGGCATTGGCAACGCCGACGCCGCCGACCAGCAGCGCGGCGAGGCCGACCAGCGTCAGGAACTGCGTGAAGCGATTGATGTTGCGCTCGAGCTGCGGCGAGGCATTGGAGCGGCTGCGGATCTCCCAGCCGGCCTGCGGCGCGGCATTGCGCGCGTCCGCGATGAAGGTCTCGGTGGCGCGCTCGCTGTTGGCGGTATCGGGCAGCTTCACCCGGTACACCCAGCGCACCAGGCTGCCGGGCTGGATCAGCCCGGTGGCCTTCAGGCCGGCCTCGCTGATCAGGAAGCGGGGGCCGAAGCCGATGCCGCCGGCGAGCTTGTCGGGCTCGGCTTCGACAGTGGCGCGGATCTGGAAGGTTGCGCTGCCGATGGTGACGCGGTCGCCGGTCTTGAGCGAGAGCCGTGCGAGCAGCGTCGGATCGGCGGCGGCGCCGAATGCGCCGTCGCGCATCGCGAGCAGATCGGACATCGGCATGGGCGGCGCAAGCGTCAGCTGGCCCAGCATCGGATAGGTGTCGTCGACGGCCTTCATCTCGACCAGCGCGAGCTGGCCGTCGGCCGAACGCGCCATGCCGCGCAGCGTGGCGGCGGTCGAGACCGTGCCGCGCGAGCGCAGGAACGCGACCTCGTCAGGCTTGGCCTCGCGCTGGAACAGCACGAACGAGACGTCGCCGCCGAGCAGCGTGCCGCCCTCGCGGGCGAGGCCGTCGGACAGGCTCGCCGAGACCGAGCCGACGCCGGCGATCGCCATCACGCCGAGCGCGATGCAGGCGATGAAGACATAGAAGCCGCGCAAGCCCCCGCGCAATTCGCGCAAGGCATAGCGCAGCGACAGCGCGACGGCGCTCGGCCTCGCGAAGGGTTCGCTAGCGGCGCTCATGCCGGCGCGGTCTGCGTGTCGATGCGCCCGGAGCGCAGGCGGATGACGCGATCGCAGCGATGCGCGAGCGAGGAATCGTGCGTCACCAGCACCAGCGTCATGCCGCGTTCGGCATGCTTGGTGAAGAGCAGGTCGACGATCTGCTTTCCGGTGGCCTCGTCGAGATTGCCGGTCGGCTCGTCGGCGACGAGGATCGCGGGATCGGGCGCCAGCGCGCGCGCGAGCGCGACGCGCTGCTGCTCGCCGCCGGAGAGCTGCGTCGGATAATGATGCAGGCGATCACCGAGGCCGACGGAGTGCAGCTCCTGCGCCGCGCGCTTTGCGGCGTCGGGATTGCCGGCGAGCTCGAGCGGCACGGCGACGTTCTCCAGCGCCGTCATGGTCGGGATCAGATGGAAGGACTGGAAGACGATGCCGACCTGGCGGCCGCGGAAGCGCGCGAGCGCATCCTCGTCGAGGGCATTGAAAGGCGTGCCCGATACCACCACCTCTCCGCTATCAGGACGCTCCAGCCCCGCCATCACCATCAGCAGCGTGGATTTGCCCGAGCCTGACGGGCCGATCAGGCCGATCGTCTCGCCCGAGGCGACGCGCAGGCTGATATCCTTGAGGATGTGAACGCGTGCCGCACCCGTGCCCAATGAGAGATTGACGTTGGAGATGGCAATGGTGTCCGCGGCAGCGGCGAGGGAAGAGGGTTCGATGCGAGTGTCCATGGTCCGGTCATATGGCAAGTCCGATGGCGCGGTCGAGAGGCGTTACGGAATGTTCATGCACATAGCCGTGTTGATGCTCGCTTTGATGACGCTTGCGAACCCGGCTTGGGCGGAAGCGACAAAACCGCTGAAGCTTGTCGTCCTCGGCGATTCCTTGAGCGCCGGCCTTGGCCTCCCGGCCCAGGATGCGTTCCCCACAAAGCTCCAAAAAGCCTTGCAAGCCAAAGGCATAGCGGTCGACATGACCAACGCCGGGGTGTCCGGCGACACCTCCTCCGGCGGCCGCGACCGGCTCGACTGGTCGGTGCCCGACGGAACCGGTGGCGTCATCGTCGAGCTCGGCGCCAACGACGCGCTGCGCGGCATCGATCCCGCCCTGACGCGCACCGCGCTCACCGACATCGTCCAGCGTCTCAAGGCGCGCAAGATTCCGGTGATGCTGTGCGGCATGGTGGCGCCGCCGAATTACGGCGCCGATTACGCGGCGCGCTTCAATTCGATTTATCCGGATCTGGCGAAGACATTTGACGTGCCGCTCTATCCGTTCTTCCTCGAGGGCGTTGCCGCCGACGCCAAGCTCAACCAGGCCGACGGCATCCATCCGACCGCGGCGGGCGTCGACATCATCGTCGGCAACATCATGCCCACGGTGGAGGCATTCCTTGGCACGATAACCGAGCAGCGGCGTTGAAAAGCAGGCAGTGCTAACCCTAATTCCCAGGGTTTTCCCGGGGTAAGGCGCGCGATGCTTCGCAGAGTCACACAACTGCGATAGGAATCAGGGTACCGGTGATTCGTCGCCGGCTCTAATTTGGATATGGTTCTCGCTCGAGGGCCGTGCCCAAGCATCGGGAGTGCGAAACGATGCCGCGTTTGTTCACTGGTCTGGAAATTCCGGCCGAGATCGGCCAGTCGCTTTCCAACTTGCGGGGCGGCCTTCCCGGCGCCCGGTGGATCGATCCCGAAAATTATCACGTCACCCTGCGCTTCATCGGCGATATCGACGGCGTCTCCGCCAACGAGATCGCATCGATGCTGTTTCGCGTCGACCGCAAGCCGTTCGAGGTGAAGGTGCAGGGGCTGACCAGCTTCGGCGGCCGCAAGCCGCGGGCAGTCGTTGCGACGATTGCGCCGAGCAAGCCGCTGATGGAGTTGCAGGCCGAGCTCGAACGCATGATGCAGCGGATCGGTCTCGATCCCGAGGGACGAAAGTTCATCCCGCACGTCACGCTGGCCCGTCTGCACGACGCCTCCGACCGCGACGTCGCCGACTATCTCTCGATCCGCGGCTACTTCCCGAGCAAGGCGTTCATGGCCGAGCGTTTTGTCTTGTTCTCGTCGCGCGCATCGACGGGTGGCGGCCCGTATGTCGTCGAGGACGCCTACGAGCTGTGTGAGTGACGTAACGCGCGTGCCCCGGACGCGGCGCAGCGCGAAGCGGTGCGCTGCTGAGCCGGGGCGCAACGCTCCACGCTCAATGTACGAAACAGTGGGTCCCGGCTCTGCGCAGCGGCGTTACACGCTGTAGCGCGTCCGGGACACGGAACGCATACCCCGCCCACCAATTCACGGCTTGCAATTTCCGCCCATCTCTGGCGGTAAAGGGCCATGCTCTCCACCCCAGATTCCTCATTCCGCGAGGCATACCAGGCCGAAATCGCATCCGGTGCGATCGAGCCGGATGCTGCGCAGGCCGAGGTCGCCGAGGCCTATGCGGCGCTCGACCAGCGGCTCGCGACCTACAAGCCCGCGCGCAAGCAGGGCCTGCTCAGCCGCCTGTTCAGCAGCAGCGACAAGGACGATGCGCCGCACGGGCTCTACATCCATGGCGAGGTCGGCCGCGGCAAGACCATGCTGATGGATCTGTTCTTCCAGCACGCGAGCGTCGAGCACAAGCGCCGCGCGCATTTCCACGAATTCATGGCGGAAGCACATGAGCGCATCTACGATTATCGCCAGGCCATCGCGCGCGGCGAGATCGCGGACAGCGACGTCATCGCGCTGACCGCGACGGCGATCTTCGAGGAAAGCTGGCTGCTCTGCTTCGACGAATTCCACGTCACCGACATCGCCGACGCGATGATCCTGGGACGCCTGTTCGCAAAGCTGTTCGAGCTCGGCACCGTCGTGGTCGCGACCTCCAACGTCGCGCCCGACGATCTCTACAAGGGCGGCCTCAACCGTTCGCTGTTCCTGCCCTTCATCAAGCAGATCACCGATCACATGGACGTCGCGCGGCTCGATGCGCGCACCGACTTCCGGCTGGAAAAGCTGCAGGGCGTGCCGATGTGGCTGACGCCGGCCGACGGCGATGCCGATGCCGCGCTCAACCGCGCCTGGGTGAAGATGACCGGCAATGCCAAGTGCAAGTCGCGCGACATCACGATCAAGGGCCGCATCCTGCACGTGCCGTGCTCGGCCCATGGCGTGGCGCGGTTCGCCTTCGCCGATCTCTGCGAGAAGCCGCTCGGTGCATCCGACTACCTCAGGCTCGCGCACGACTATCACACCATCCTGGTCGACCATATTCCAGTGATGGACTTCTCCCAGCGCAACGCGGCCAAGCGCTTCATCACGCTGATCGATACGCTCTATGACAATGCCGTGAAGCTGATGGCCTCCGCCGACGCCAACCCGATCTCGCTCTACCTCGCCACCGAGGGCAACGAGGCCATGGAGTTCAAGCGGACCGCCTCGCGCCTGATCGAGATGAGCTCGGAATCCTATCTGGCGCTGGCGCACGGCCGCAAGGATTCCACCGCCAGCGGCTCCACCAAGGGCCTGGTGGAGACTTAAGTCCTATTTGCCAGCGCTGTCATTCCGCACCCGTCCGCTGTCGCGGGCGAGGGCGAAATCCGGTGCGTGACTTTCGGGTTAACGGCGCGCAAGCGGGCAGAAATGACAGGGATGCGCTTGTATACGCCCGACAAATGGGCATCCCCCGACTTGAACGGGGGAGGCGAAAGGGATAACCACCCATCAGTTTTTCCCTCCTTGGATGTCTAAAGGACAGGTTCACATGGCGCGCGACAAGATTGCTTTGATTGGCTCCGGTCAGATCGGCGGAACGCTGGCTCACCTCATCGGCCTGAAAGAACTGGGCGACGTCGTGATGTTCGACATCGCCGAGGGCGTTCCCCAGGGCAAGGCGCTCGACATCGCGCAGTCCTCGCCGGTTGACGGCTTCGACGCCCACTACACCGGCGCGAACTCCTACGAGGCGCTCGACAACGCCAAGGTCTGCATCGTCACCGCCGGCGTTCCGCGCAAGCCCGGCATGAGCCGCGACGACCTTCTCTCCATCAACCTCAAGGTCATGGAGCAGGTCGGTGCGGGCATCAAGAAGTACGCCCCCGACGCCTTCGTCATCTGCATCACCAACCCGCTCGACGCGATGGTCTGGGCGCTGCAGAAGGCCTCGGGCCTACCGCACAAGAAGGTCGTCGGCATGGCCGGCGTGCTCGACTCCGCGCGCTTCCGCTACTTCCTGGCCGACGAGTTCAACGTCTCGGTCGAAGACGTCACCGCCTTCGTGCTCGGCGGCCATGGCGACACCATGGTGCCGCTGGTGAAGTACTCCACCGTCGCCGGCATCCCGCTGCCCGACCTCGTGAAGATGGGCTGGACCTCGCAGGCGCGCCTCGACGAGATCGTCGACCGCACCCGCAACGGCGGCGCCGAGATCGTCAACCTGCTCAAGACCGGCTCGGCCTTCTACGCCCCCGCCGCTTCCGCGATCGCGATGGCCGAGAGCTATCTGCGTGACAAGAAGCGCGTGCTGCCGTCGGCGGCGTACCTCAACGGCGAATACGGCGTGAAGGACATGTATGTCGGCGTGCCGGTCGTGATCGGCTCCAAGGGCGTCGAGCGCGTCGTCGAGATCGAGCTCGCCGGCAAGGACCGCGAGGCCTTCGACAAGTCGGTCGGCGCGGTGCAGGGCCTGGTAGACGCCTGCAAGAAGATCGCCCCCGATCTTCTCGGCCGCTAAGGCGCAAGCAACACCCCGCCGAAGATCGAAAACCGGTCTTCGGCGGTTTCACTTCCGGAGCCCTTCTGACCGGGGCGGGCCTCCGGTTCGGTAGTCCAGATTTCCGATGTCAAAGAATCCGGGTTGCAGTTCCTGTGGTATATGGTATGCCAGCCACAAGACTGAGGTGGGCCCAAGAGGTCACCGCCCGCGGGTTCAGGGAGCGACCATATGAATATCCATGAATATCAGGCCAAAGCGCTGCTGGGTGAGTTCGGCGTGCCGATCTCCAAGGGCGTCCCGGTTCTCAAGGCCGCCGACGCGGAAGCCGCTGCCAAGGCGCTGCCCGGTCCGGTCTATGTGGTGAAGAGCCAGATCCATGCCGGCGGCCGCGGCAAGGGCAAGTTCAAGGAAGCCTCGGCCGGCGACAAGGGCGGCGTCCGCATCGCCAAGTCGGCCGCAGAGGTCTCCGAGTTCGCCAAGCAGATGCTCGGCGCAACCCTCGTGACGATCCAGACCGGCCCCGCCGGCAAGCAGGTCAACCGCCTCTACATCGAGGACGGCTCCGACATCGACAAGGAATTCTATCTCTCGCTCCTGGTCGACCGCGAGACCTCGCGCGTCTCGTTCGTCGTCTCGACCGAAGGCGGCGTCAACATCGAGGACGTCGCGCACAACAATCCCGAGAAGATCGTCACCTTCTCCGTCGATCCCGCGACCGGCATCATGGGCCATCACGGCCGCACCGTCGCCAACGCGCTGAAGCTCTCCGGCGACCTCGCCAAGCAGGCCGAGAAGCTCACCGCGCAGCTGTTCACGGCCTTCGTCGCCAAGGACATGGCCATGCTGGAGATCAACCCGCTGGTCGTGACCAAGCAGGGCCAGCTCCGCGTGCTCGACGCCAAGGTGTCGTTCGACGACAACGCGCTGTTCCGTCATCCCGAGGTGCTCGCGCTGCGCGACGAGACCGAGGAAGACGCCAAGGAAATCGAGGCGTCGAAGTACGACCTCAACTACGTCACCCTCGACGGCAACATCGGCTGCATGGTCAACGGCGCCGGTCTTGCCATGGCGACGATGGACATCATCAAGCTCTACGGCATGGCGCCGGCGAACTTCCTCGACGTCGGCGGCAGCGCCAGCAAGGAGAAGGTCGCGGCCGCGTTCAAGATCATCACCGCCGATCCCAACGTGAAGGGCATCCTGGTCAACATCTTCGGCGGCATCATGAAGTGCGACGTGATCGCCGAGGGCGTCACGGCTGCGGTTCGCGAAGTCGGCCTCAGCGTGCCGCTGGTGGTCCGCCTCGAAGGCACCAATGTCGAGCTCGGCAAGAAGATCATCCGTGAATCCGGACTGAACGTGGTGCCCGCCGACAATCTCGACGACGCCGCGCAGAAGATCGTGAAGGCCGTCAAGGGAGGCTAAGGCCATGACCCAGGACCATCTCGCCGCATCATCTCCGCTCACCGAACATGCGCGCCTCGCCGCGTTCGCCGGCGAATGGGATGGTGAGGAGGTGGTCTTCCCGTCGCGCTGGACGGCGGGCGGTTCGGCAACCTCGCACGTCGTCGCGCGCATGGACCTCAACGGATTTTACCTGATCCAGGATGCGGTCCAGATGCGCGACGGCAAGCAGAGCTTCGCCACCCACGGCCTCTTCACCTACGACCGCGACGACCGGACCTACAAATTGTTCTGGTACGACTCGCTCGGTTACACGCCGCCCTCGCCCGCCTCCGGCGGGTGGGTCGGCAAGACCCTGACTCTGGTGCGCGGCTCGCTCCGCGGCAATGCGCGCCACGTCTACGAGATCATCGACGACCAATCCTACTCGTTGAAGATCCAGTTCTCGCCGGACGCGGAAGGCTGGGCTGACGTCCTCACCGGCGTCTACCGCCGCATCCACTGACCCTCTCACTCTGTTAGTTTCGCGAAAGCAGACCTCATGTCCATCCTGATCGACAAGAACACCAAGGTCATCTGCCAGGGCTTCACCGGCAAGAACGGCACCTTCCACTCCGAGGCCGCGATCGCCTACGGCACCAAGATGGTCGGCGGCACCTCGCCGGGCAAAGGCGGCTCGACGCATCTCGGCCTGCCGGTGTTCGACACCGTGCGCGATGCGCGTGAGAAGACCGGCGCCGACGCCTCGGTGATCTACGTGCCGCCGCCGGGCGCAGCCGACGCGATCTGCGAAGCCATCGACGCCGAGATCCCGCTGATCGTCTGCATCACCGAGGGCATTCCCGTCATCGACATGGTCCGCGTGAAGCGCTCTCTGGCCGGCTCCAAGTCGCGCCTGATCGGGCCGAACTGCCCGGGCGTCATGACCGCCGGCGAGTGCAAGATCGGCATCATGCCCGCCAACATCTTCAAGACCGGCTCCGTCGGAATCGTCTCCCGCTCGGGCACGCTGACCTATGAAGCCGTGTTCCAGACCTCCCAGGAAGGCCTCGGCCAGACCACCGCGGTCGGCATCGGCGGCGACCCGGTCAAGGGCACCGAGTTCATCGACGTCCTCGAAATGCTCCTGGCCGACCCCAAGACCGAGTCGATCATCATGATCGGCGAGATCGGCGGTTCCGCCGAGGAGGACGCCGCCCAGTTCCTCAAGGACGAGGCCAAGCGCGGCCGCAAGAAGCCGATGGTCGGCTTCATCGCCGGCGTCACCGCACCTCCCGGCCGCCGCATGGGCCATGCCGGCGCGATCATTTCGGGCGGCAAGGGCGACGCGGGTTCCAAGACCGAGGCGATGAAATCGGCAGGGATTACAGTGTCCCCGTCGCCCGCCCGCCTCGGGCACACGCTTGCCGAAAAATTGAAGGGCTAATTCACTTCTTCGTGCTTTTCCGGGCGAAGTTTCGCAGCAAATAGGGTAAAGGGTGCCTGTCGCGTCGAGCCTCTGCCGGGGAGCTCGACGCCAGCGCCGTTTGTTATGCGCGAACCGAAATCGCCAGGAACTCAAGTATGTCTCGCCAGGACGCGAACGCAGCCTTTGCCCTGTCATCCTTTTTGCAGGGCACCAACGCCACCTACATCGACGAAATCTACGCCCGCTACGAGAAGGACCCGTCCTCGGTCGACGCCGAGTGGCAGGAGTTCTTCAAGAGCCTCAACGACCAGCCCGCCGACGTCCGGAAGAACGCCGAGGGCCCGTCCTGGGAACGCGACAACTGGCCGCTCACCCCGAAGGATGACCTGACCTCCGCCCTCGACGGCAACTGGGCCGAAGTCGAGAAGGCGGTCGGCGCCAAGATCGCCGCCAAGGCGCAGGCCAAGGGCGCCGACATCTCCTCCGCCGACGTGCTCCAGGCGACGCGCGACTCCGTCCGCGCCCTGATGCTGATCCGCTCCTACCGCATGCGCGGTCACTTCCACGCCAAGCTCGATCCGCTCGGCATCGAAGCCCAGCGCAACCGCGAAGAGCTCGACCCGCGCACCTACGGCTTCACCGAAGCCGATTACGACCGCAAGATCTTCCTCGATCACGTGCTCGGCCTCGAATATGGCAGCTTGCGCGAGATCACCGCGATCTGCGAGCGCACCTACTGCCAGACGCTCGGCGTCGAGTTCATGCATATCAGCAACGCCGCGCAGAAGGCCTGGATCCAGGAGCGCATCGAGGGTCCGGACAAGGAGATCTCGTTCACCCGCGAAGGCCGTCGCGCCATCCTGATGAAGCTGGTCGAGACCGAAGGCTTCGAGAAGTTCTGCGACACCAAGTTCACTGGCACCAAGCGCTTCGGCCTCGACGGCGGTGAATCGCTGATCCCCGCGCTCGAGCAGATCATCAAGCGCGGCGGCAATCTCGGCGTGAAGGAGATCGTGCTGGGCATGCCGCATCGCGGCCGCCTCAACGTGCTCACGCAAGTGATGGGCAAGGCGCACCGCGCCCTGTTCCACGAGTTCAAGGGCGGCTCGGCCAATCCCGACGCGGTCGAAGGCTCCGGCGACGTCAAGTATCACCTCGGCGCCTCTTCGGACCGTGAGTTCGACGGCAACCGTATCCATCTGTCGCTGACCGCCAATCCCTCGCATCTCGAGATCGTCGATCCCGTCGTGCTCGGCAAGGTGCGTGCGAAGCAGGACCAGCACGGCGATCCGCCGGACATGCGTATCTCGGTGCTGCCGCTCTTGATGCACGGCGACGCCGCGTTCGCCGGCCAGGGCGTGGTCGCCGAATGCTTCGGCCTGTCCGACCTGAAGGGCTACCGCACCGGCGGCTCCGTGCACTTCATCGTCAACAACCAGATCGGCTTCACCACCTATCCGCGCTATTCTCGTTCTTCGCCTTACCCGTCCGACGTCGCGAAGATGATCGACGCGCCGATCTTCCACGTCAACGGCGACGATCCGGAAGCGGTGGTGTTCGCGGCCAAGGTCGCGATCGAGTTCCGGCAGAAATTCCACAAGCCCGTCGTCATCGACATGTGGTGCTATCGCCGCTACGGCCACAACGAGGGCGACGAGCCGGCGTTCACCCAGCCGGTGATGTACAAGCGGATCGCGGCCCATCCCTCGACCCTCACGCTCTACGCCAAGCGCCTGATCGCCGAAGGCGTGGTCACCGAGGGCGAGGTCGACAAGCTTAAGGCCGACTGGCGCGCCCGGCTCGATGCCGAGTTCGAGGCCGGCACCTCCTACAAGCCGAACAAGGCCGACTGGCTCGACGGCAAGTGGTCCGGCTTCAAGATCGCCGACCAGGAAGAGGACGCGCGCCGGGGCGTCACCGGCGTTGATCTCCCTGTTCTCAAGGACATCGGCCGCAAGATCACCAAGGTGCCGGACGGCTTCCGCGTCCACCGCACCATCCAGCGCTTTCTCGACAATCGCGCCAAGGCAATCGACACCGGCGTCGGCATCGACTGGGCGACCGGCGAGGCGCTGGCGTTCTGCACGCTGCTCAACGAGAACCATCATGTCCGTCTGTCGGGACAGGATTCGGAGCGCGGCACCTTCTCGCAGCGTCACTCCGTCCTGATCGACCAGGAAGACGAGAGCCGCTACACGCCGTTCAATCACCTCGGCCACGAGCAGGGCCATTACGAGGTCATCAACTCGCTGCTGTCGGAAGAAGCGGTGCTCGGCTTCGAATACGGCTATTCGCTCGCCGAGCCGAACACGCTGACCCTGTGGGAAGCCCAGTTCGGCGACTTCGCCAACGGTGCGCAGGTCGTGTTCGACCAGTTCATCTCTTCGGGCGAACGCAAATGGCTGCGCATGTCCGGCCTCGTCTGCCTGCTGCCGCACGGCTATGAGGGCCAGGGACCGGAGCACTCCTCGGCGCGTCTGGAGCGTTATCTCCAGATGTCCGCCGAAGACAACATGCAGGTGGTCTACCCGACCACGCCGGCGAACTACTTCCATGCGCTGCGCCGCCAGCTGCATCGCGAGATCCGCAAGCCGCTGATCATGATGACGCCGAAGTCGCTGCTGCGCCACAAGCGGGCGGTCTCGCGTCTCGAGGAGCTCGCGAAGGGAACGACCTTCCACCGCATCCTGTACGATGACGCCCAGATGCTGCCGAACGAGGCGATCAAGCTCGTCCCCGACGAGAAGGTCCGCCGCATCGTGCTGTGCTCCGGCAAGGTCTATTACGACCTCTACGAGGAGCGCGAGAAGCGCGGCATCGACGACATCTACCTGATGCGCGTCGAGCAGCTCTATCCGGTGCCGCTGAAGGCGCTGGTGGCCGAGCTGTCGCGCTTCAAGAAGGCCGAAGTGGTGTGGTGCCAGGAAGAGCCCCGCAACATGGGTGCCTGGCACTTCATCGAGCCCTATCTGGAGTGGGTGCTGAACCAGGTGAACGGCGTGAGCCGGCGTCCGCGTTATGTCGGCCGCGCCGCTTCCGCCGCGACCGCGACTGGTCTGATGTCCAAGCATCAGGCGCAGCTGAAGGCCTTCCTGGACGAAGCACTGAGCTGAACTTTCTGAACTGCGTCATGCCCCGCCGGAAGGCGGGGCATCCAGTACTTCGCGGCGTTCGTGCTGATCACTGACGTCTCGTCGTACTGGATCGCCCGCTTTGGCGGGCGATGGCATTTGAAATTCATGACCGCACCGGCGATCTCCTTAAGGAAAAGACCATGACTGAAATTCGTGTGCCGACGCTCGGCGAATCCGTCACCGAGGCCACCATCGGCCGCTGGTTCAAGAAGGCTGGCGACCCGGTCGCCGTCGACGAGCCCTTGGTGGAGCTCGAGACCGACAAGGTCACCATCGAAGTCCCCGCGCCGTCGGCGGGCACGCTGAGCGAGATCATCGCCGCCGATGGCGCTACCGTTGCGGTCGGTGCGCTGCTCGGTCAGATCACCGATGGCGTCGGCGCTGCCAAGCCTGCTGCTGCGCCTGCCAAGCCCGCTGCTGCTGCGCCGGCTGCTGCCGCTGCGGCTCCGGCTGCTGCGCCGAAGGCGCCGCCGGCCGATGCGCCGCTTGCCCCGTCCGTCCGCAAGCTCTCCGCCGAAAGCGGTGTCGACGCCTCGACCGTTCCGGGCTCCGGCAAGGATGGCCGCGTCACCAAGGGCGACATGCTCGCCGCGATCGAGCGCGCCGCTTCCGCGCCGACCCCGGTGAACCAGCCCGCCGCCGCCGTGCAGGTCCGCGCGCCGTCGCCGGCCGATGACGCCGCCCGCGAAGAGCGCGTCAAGATGACCCGCCTGCGCCAGACCATCGCGCGCCGCCTCAAGGACGTGCAGAACACCGCGGCCATGCTCACGACCTTCAACGAGGTCGACATGACCAACGTCATGGCCCTGCGCGCGCACTACAAGGATGCATTTGAGAAGAAGCACGGTGCCAAGCTCGGCTTCATGGGCTTCTTCACCAAGGCCGTCGTGCAGGCGCTGAAGGACATCCCGGCCGTCAACGCCGAGATCGACGGCAGCGACCTGATCTACAAGAACTATTATCACATCGGCGTCGCCGTCGGCACCGACAAGGGCCTCGTCGTGCCCGTGGTGCGCGACTGCGACCACAAGTCGATCTCCGACATCGAGAAGGGCATCGCCGATTTCGGCCGCCGCGCCCGTGACGGCCAGCTCAAGATCGACGAGATGCAGGGCGGCACCTTCACCATCACCAACGGCGGCATCTACGGCTCGCTGATGTCGACCCCGATCCTGAACGCGCCGCAGTCCGGCATCCTCGGCATGCACAAGATCCAGGAGCGGCCGATGGTGATCGGCGGCAAGATCGAGGTCCGCCCGATGATGTACCTGGCGCTGTCCTACGATCACCGCGTCATTGATGGCAAGGAAGCCGTCACCTTCCTGGTTCGCGTCAAGGAGAGCCTGGAAGATCCGGCGCGCCTGGTGCTCGATCTCTGAGGGAGGCGACGATGGGGGAGCCGTCGCTTGCGCATGCGCTCATCTCCATGGTGCCGTTCCTGCTGACCACCCTTATCTTGTTCTTCTTCGCGATTCCGATCAGTCGAAGAAAAGGTAAGGGGGTCGGCTTTGCCGCCTGGTGCCTGATTCCGTTTCTCACGCCCTTCATTCTGTTCCATCTGGTGAGCCTCACGGACAAGTCCGTGCTGGATCGATTGGCAGCTCTTGAGGGCAAGACGTCGTAGTGCGCTCGAACTCGTGGGGATTGATGTGACCGATAAAGTCGTTGTCATCACCGGCGGCAGCCGTGGCATTGGCCGCGCGACCGCGATTGCGGCGGCTGCGCGCGGCTATCGCGTCGTGGTCGGCTATGCCAGCAACAAGAAGGCCGCCGACGAGGTTGTCGCCCAGATCGAGGCCGGCAACGGCAAGGCGATCGCGGTGAAATGCGATGTCGCCGAGGAAGGCGACATCCTCGATCTGTTCAAGCAGGCCGACAAGTTCGGCACGTTGGCCGCGCTCGTCAACAATGGCGGTATCGTCGGCACCAGCGGCGTGCGGGTCGACGAGATGTCGGCCGAGCGCATCCAGCGCGTGCTGGCGGTCAACGTCACCGGCTCCATCCTCTGTGCGCGCGAGGCCGTGAAGCGGATGTCCACCAAGCACGGCGGCAAGGGTGGCGTCATCGTCAACCTGTCCTCGGTCGCGGCGCGTCTCGGCGCGCCCAACACCTATGTCGACTATGCCGCGTCCAAGGGCGCGATCGATTCCTTCACCACCGGCCTCGGCTATGAGGTCGCGGGCGAAGGCATTCGTGTCGCAGGCATCCGGCCGGGCCTGATCGATACGGAAATTCACGCCGCCGGCGGCGAGCCCGACCGCGCCCATCGTCTGGCCCATATGGTGCCGATGAAGCGCGTCGGCACCGCCGATGAAATCGCCAATGCCATCGTCTGGCTGATGTCGGACGAGGCTTCCTACATCACCGCAGCAACTCTCGATGTGTCCGGCGGACGCTGACGCGCCGCGCGGACGCTGACACATCCCCATCACGCTAAACCTACGGGACTTTCTCTCATGGCTACCTACGATCTCGTCGTCATCGGCACCGGACCGGGCGGTTATGTCTGCGCAGTGCGCGCTAGCCAGCTCGGCATGAAAGTCGCCGTGGTCGAAAAGAACGCAACGCTCGGCGGCACCTGCCTCAACGTCGGCTGCATGCCGTCCAAGGCACTGCTGCACGCCTCCGAGATGTTCGAGGAAGCCGGGCATTCCTTCGCCAAGATGGGCGTGTCGGTGTCATCGCCGAAGCTCGATCTTCCCGCGATGATGAACTTCAAGCAGCAGGGCATCGACGGCAACGTCAAGGGCGTCGAATTCCTGATGAAGAAGAACAAGGTCGACGTGCTCAAGGGCACCGGCAAGATCCTGGGGACCGGCAAGGTCGAAGTCTCCGCCGACGGTAAGTCGCAGATCGTTGAGACCAAGAACATCGTGATCGCCACCGGCTCCGACATCGCGCGCCTCAAGGGCATCGAGATCGACGAGAAGCGCATCGTGTCCTCGACCGGCGCGCTGTCGCTGGACAAGGTCCCGGGCAAGCTGCTCATCGTGGGCGCCGGCGTGATCGGCCTCGAGCTCGGCTCGGTGTGGAAGCGCCTCGGTGCTGAAGTCGTCGTCGTCGAATTCCTCGACCGCATCCTGCCCGGCATGGACGGCGAAATTGCAAAGCAATTCCAGCGCATCCTCGAGAAGCAGGGCTTTGCGTTCAAGCTCGGCGCCAAGGTCACCGGCGTCGACACCTCCGGCAAGACGCTGAAGGCGACCGTCGAGCCCGCCGCCGGCGGCGCCGCCGAGACGCTGGAAGCCGACGTCGTTCTCGTCTGCATCGGCCGCGTGCCCTACACCGAAAGCCTCGGCCTCAAGGAAGCCGGCGTGGCGCTGGACAATCGCGGCCGCGTCCAGATCGATCCGCATTTCGCCACTAGCCTGAAGGGCGTCTATGCGATCGGCGACGTCGTCGCCGGCCCCATGCTCGCGCACAAGGCCGAGGACGAGGGCGTTGCGGTTGCCGAGATCATCGCCGGCCAGGCCGGCCACGTGAACTACGACGTGATCCCGGGCGTCGTGTATACCACGCCGGAAGTGTCCTCCGTCGGCAAGACCGAGGAAGAACTGAAGCAGGCGGGTGTCGCCTATACCGTCGGGAAGTTTCCCTTTACCGCCAACGGCCGCTCCAAGGTCAACCAGACCACCGATGGTTTCGTGAAGATTCTCGCAGATGCGAAGACCGATCGCGTGCTCGGGGTGCACATAATCGGCATTGAGGCCGGCGAAATGATCCATGAAGCCTGCGTCCTCATGGAATTTGGGGGCAGTGCGGAAGATCTGGCGCGGACCTGCCACGCCCATCCGACCCGCTCGGAGGCCGTCAAGGAGGCCGCGCTTGCAGTCGGCAAGCGGGCCATCCATATGTAGGCTCGCGCCCAACGACGAATCGGGCGGGAAACACATGCTGCGCCGCCTATTGCAACCGGTCTGGGTCCTGCTTGCGATCATCTTCCTGATCGAAGCATGGCTATGGGACCATCTCGAGCCGATCGTCGCGCGGGTTGTCGCAGCCATCCCGCTCGCGCGCTTCAAGCAATGGCTGTCGGACCGCGTCGACGCGCTGTCGCCGTCGATGACGCTCATCATCTTCGCGGTGCCGATCATCCCGCTGTTTCCGCTCAAGCTGATCGGCCTGTGGCTGCTCGCTCACGAATACTGGTTCAGCGGCGTGTCCACGTTCCTGTTTGCGAAGATGCTCGGCGTCGGCGTCACCGCCTTCGTGTTCGACGTCACGCGCGACAAGCTCCTGGAGATGCACTGGTTCGAGCGGACCTACGAGCTCGTGCTGAAGGTGCGCGCCAAGGCGCACGAGATGGTCGACCCGATCAAGCGCCGCATCCGCGAGCTGATCGCCGGCAACGGCGAAGGCTGGTCGTCACGCACGCTGCGCCTGATCCAGCGTTTCAGGAAGAGCGTGCACGAGGCGCGCTAGCTCAGCCAAGTCCTCCGCTGTCGTCCCGGCCTAGTGCGCAATTGCGCACGGGGGGCCGGGACGACGGCGGAGTGTGGTGCGTCAGCCCCTCAATGCAAATGCAGCAGATGCGGCCACCACAGGCCGAGCGCCGTCATGAGCAGGCCGGCGAGGGTCAGGACGCCGCCGACATAGGCGAGCGCGATCATGCCGGTGATGATGGTGGCCGAGGCCAGCACGATGCCGATCTGGAAGGCGGCGGAGGCCAGCTCGAAATGATGGTACTTCGCGGTCGCCTCGTCGCGCTCGTGCTCGGCATGCTTGGCCTTCTCGGCGAGCTGCTCGGTGCCTTCGCCGGTCTCGGGCTCGGAGCGGTAGCGCGCCGCGGTCTTGGTCCAGTCGTCGACCTGCTTCTGCACGAGCGCCTTCTGGGCGTCGTCGGTCGCACTGGCCAGCGTCAGCTTGCCCTGCTCGGAGGCGGTCAGCACCACGGTGCGACGGATGCTCTTGGCCTGGAAGAATGCCCAGAGATTGGCGGCCTCGACGTTCTTGCTGATCGATTCGGTCTGGGCGCCCTTGCCAAGCGTTTCCGAGATCGCCAGGAACAGCGCCAGCACGGCGATCAGGAGCGCGATCTTCTTGTTCGATCCGGACGCGTGCTCGGCGTGCTCGGCATGCTCCATGCTTTCGTGTGCGCTCATAAATCCCTCCTGGCCATTTACCAACGATTGACCGAACCGCGCGACGGGCGCAAGTGCCAAGCGCCATGACGGTTGCAATTAATGGTCTGGCGTTCAGGGCTGCTCTAGTCCTGTCCCATGAGCACCGCGGAATTCATCGCAGCCTGCTTCTGGCCGTTCATTGTCCTCGCGGCCCTTGCGCTATGGAAGGCCCGCAACAGCGCGGCTTTCTCGTTCATCGGCAAGATCGTCTTCGTGGTCTGCGCGGCCTATCTCGGCCTGTTGCTGTTTTATGACAAGAGCTCGATCATCGCCGTCAATGACGTTCATGTCGGCCTCGTCGTTCTCGGCCTCGCGATGATCGGCTCGCAGCTGCGACAGCCGCTTTACGGCTCATGGCGCGACAAGGCGAAGCCGTTGGCCTTCATGATCCTGATCGTGCTGCTCGGCGCCGGCCTTGCCTTGTATGCCGGACGAATGCTGGTGCTCGATCACCTGACGTCGCGGATCGTGATCGAAGGCCGTGTCGATCGTGCGTGGAGGTCGACCGGCAGCAGGCGGGCGGACTATCTCGTCCGCATCGCAGGCCAAACGGTGAAGGTCACGGCGCCGCTCTACGAACGGCTGGAGAGATTCAAACCGGTGGTCAGCGTCGAGGTTGGTCGCGGCTCGAACTACGTCTACGGGATCGAATATCTTGGCAACTGAGCCGCAGCCTCACCGCCGCGGATGCGCGCTTGCATAGACTTCCAGCAGGCGCTCGGAATCGATGCCGGTGTAGATCTGCGTGGTCGAGAGCGAGGAATGGCCGAGCAGTTCCTGGATCGCGCGCAGATCGCCGCCGCGCGAGAGCAGATGCGTGGCGAAGGAGTGGCGGAGCGCGTGCGGCGTGGCGCTGTCGGGCAGCCCGAGCGCGCCGCGCAGCCGCTCCATCGCGAGCTGGATGATGCGCGGCGAGAGCGGGCCGCCGCGCGCGCCGACGAAGATCGGTCCCTCCGCCGGCAGCGGGTAGGGGCACATCGCGACGTATTCCTGCACCAGCTCCAGCACGTTCTGCAGCACCGGCACCATGCGGGTCTTGTTGCCTTTGCCCGTCACGACCAGCACGTCGCCCTCGCCGGGCTTCGGCACTTCGCGGCGCTTCAACCCCAACGCTTCGGAGATGCGCAGGCCCGAGCCGTACAGCAGCGCCATCACCGCGGCATCGCGCGCGAGGATCCAGGTCTCGCGTTCCTCGCCGGCGCGCTCGTCGGCATCGGCAAGACGCTTTGCGGAGGCCATTGGCAGCGGCTTCGGCAGGCTTTTTGCGACCTTCGGTGCGCGGATTGCGGAGAGCGCGCCCACCTTGCCCTTGCCCTCGCGCTCGAGGAAGCGGCCGAAGGAGCGCAGGCCCGCCAACGCGCGCATCAGTGAACGGCCGGCGATGTCGTCGGCGCGGCGCATCGCCATGAAGGCGCGCACATCGGTCGCTTCCAGCGCGGCGAAGCGGTCGAGCGTCACGCGCTCGCCCCAATGGGCACAGAGGAAATCCAGGCACTGCCGCAAATCGCGGCCATAGGCCTCCAGCGTCTTCGGCGACAGCCGCCGTTCGGCGCCGAGATGCGACAGCCAGCGCGCCATCTCCTGCGCGATCGAGGGATCGGCGCTGGCGAGCTCGATCTGGGGGGCGGCCGCTTTGCTCATGCGCTCTGGACGTAATGATTCCGCACAGTATATCGCATCACATCCGTTTACCGTTCGCTAAGGCCGCGCCGCGGCGCTAGCCTGAAGGCCCCAAGGTTCCGATTCTCTCCTCATGGATCATACCTCGCGCAGCAACGCCGCCCCCGCCAACGCGACCCGCATGGTCGACGTGCTGGTGCCGGTCGCGCTCGACCAGACCTATTCCTACAAGATCCCGCGCGGCATGGAGCTGAAGGCGGGCGATCTGGTCGGCGTCCCGCTCGGGCCGCGCGAGGTGCTTGGCGTGGTCTGGGGCGAAAACGCCAATCCCGATCCGCGGCTGCACAACCGCCTGAAGGAGGTCAGCGAGAAGCTCGACCTCGCGCCGCTCAAGCCCGAGCTGCGCTCGGTGGTCGACTGGGTCGCCAATTACACGCTGAGCCCGCGCGGCATGGTGCTGCGCATGTGCCTGCGGATGGGCGAAAATCTCGGCCCGGAGCGGGTGCGCCCCGGCGTGCGGCTGACAGGCGATCCCCCCAAGCGGCTGACGCCCGCGCGGGCGCGCGTGATCGAGGTGCTGTCGGACCGGCTGCTGCACGGCAAGTCCGAGGCGGCGAAGGAGGCGGGCGTCTCCGCCGGCGTGATCGACGGCCTCGTTGATGAAGGCACGCTGACGGTCGAGCCGATGCCGCCACCGGCGCCGCCGCCAGCTCCTGATCCGGAATTCGGCCGTCCGGATTTCTCGCCGCTGCAGCGTGCCGGCGTCGATGCCATGCGCGCGCTCGCGGCCAACGGCACCTTCCACGTCGCGCTGCTCGACGGCGTCACCGGCTCGGGCAAGACCGAGGTCTATTTCGAGGCCGTCGCGGAAGTCATGCGCCGCGGCAAGCAGGCGCTGATCCTGATGCCGGAGATCGCGCTCACCGGCCAGTTCCTCGACCGCTTTGCGCTGCGCTTCGGCGTGCGCCCGATCGAGTGGCACTCCGAGCTCACGCCGCGCACCCGCGCGCGCAACTGGGCTGCGATCGCCGACGGAAGCGCGCCGGTCGTGGTCGGCGCGCGCTCGGCGCTGTTTCTGCCTTACGCCAATCTCGGCCTCATCGTGGTCGATGAAGAGCACGACCAGGCCTACAAGCAGGACGAGGGCGTGCATTACCACGCCCGCGACATGGCGGTGGTGCGCGGGCACATCGCAAAAATCCCGGTCGTGCTGGCCTCCGCCACGCCGTCGGTGGAATCCGAGGTCAATGCGCGCAAGAACCGCTATCAGCGCGTCGCGCTGCCCTCGCGCTTCGGCGGCCAGCACATGCCGCATATCGAGGCCATCGACATGCGCCGCGAGCCGCCTGCGCGCGGCCGCTATATCTCGCCGCGGCTTGCCGGCGAGATCAAGAAGGCGATCGAGAAGCGCGAGCAGGCGCTGCTGTTCCTCAATCGCCGCGGCTATGCGCCGCTGACGCTGTGCCGCGGCTGCGGCCATCGCTTCGCCTGCACCATCTGCGATGCCTGGCTGGTCGATCACCGCTTCCGCCAGCGCCTCGTCTGTCATCACTGCGGCTTCTCGATGCCGCGCCCGCATCTCTGCCCGCATTGCTCGGCCGAGGAATCGCTGGTCGCGGTCGGGCCCGGCGTCGAGCGCCTGCAGGAAGAGGCGGCCGCGCTGTTCCCGGACGCGCGCACCATGGTGCTGTCGAGCGATCTCATCACCTCGATCGAGACGATGCGCTCGGAACTTGCCGAGATCGCCGAAGGGCGCGTCGACATCATCATCGGCACCCAGCTCGTCGCCAAGGGCCACAATTTCCCGCGGCTCAATCTCGTCGGCGTGGTCGATGCGGATCTCGGCCTCAGTAACGGCGATCCGCGCGCGGCGGAGCGCACCTGGCAATTGCTCAACCAGGTGATCGGCCGCGCCGGCCGCGAGCAGGGCCGCGGCGTCGGCTATCTCCAGACGCATCAGCCCGATCATCCCGTCATGAAGGCGCTGATCGCCTGCGACCGCGAGGCCTTCTACGACAGCGAGATCGACCTGCGCGAGCGCACGCTCTATCCGCCGTTCGGCCGCCTCGCGAGCTTGATCATTTCGGCAGGCGACCGCCCGAACGCGGAAGGCTTTGGCCGCAGGCTGGTGGCGCTCGCGCCGCGCGATGAGCGCGTCGTGGTGCTCGGCCCGGCCGAAGCACCGCTCGCGGTGATCAAGGGCCGCTACCGGTTCCGCATCCTGGTGAAATCGGCGCGCGGTTTCGATCTCTCGGACTATTTGCGCAACTGGCTCGCGGTGTGTCCGAAGACGACGGGCAATCTGAAGCTCGAGGTCGACGTCGATCCGCAGAGCTTCTTGTAAACCTCGAGCTCTCGTAGGGTGGGCAAAGCGAAGCGTGCCCACGAATTCTTTCCATCGCGAGAAATCGTGGGCACGGCGCTCCGCGCCTTTGCCCACCCTACGGCACCTCTTGTAGGGTTCCCCGCTCTCTCCCCGTCATTGCGAGCGCAGCGAAGCAATCCAGAGTGTTTCCGCGGAGGCAGTCTGGATTGCTTCGTCGCTGCGCTCCTCGCAATGACGATGTTGATGACGTGGTGCGGAAACCCTCGGTCTCGTGCCCCGGACGCAGCGCGTCCGGGACACGAGATGCGACCACACAAACAAAAAGCCCGCCGTCCCCCAAGACGGCGGGCTTGTTTCACCCGGGCTGATCCCGCCGCTCACAATGTCCGCGGACGATGACGGGAACTGCGCTGGTCGGTAGAGGCGCTTTAGCGCCCCTTAGGAGACGACTTCCGCGGTGACGCGGCCGACGCCGGCACCAGTGAGGCCGATGGCGCGGGCTGCGCCCGTGGAGAGGTCGAGCACGCGGCCGCGGATGAACGGGCCACGGTCATTGATGGTGACGATGACGCTCTGGCCGCCATGGGTGACGCGGAGCTTGGTGCCGAACGGCAGCGAACGGTGCGCCGCGGTCATGGCGTTCTGGTTGAAGCGCTGGCCCGAGGCGGTCCGGCTGCCGGACTCGTTGCCGTAATAGGAGGCCATGCCGGAGAAGCTGCGGCCGGTGCCCTGCGACGGCGTCATCGCGGCGTTGGCATTGCGCCAATCGGAAGTCGCGTTGGTATCGGCCTGGGCGTGGTGGCGGTGATGATGATGACGGTGATGCCGGGATTTGGCGGAAGCCTCGGTGGCAGTTCCACCGACGATGAGAGTTGCAGCAACGAAAGCGATCGCCGTGCGCGGCCGGGTCACAGAGCCCAGCGTCTTCAAAGACAGCATTTAGTGGTCCCTAAGCTAGTATTGCCACATATGTGGCTAGTGGAGCCCCCGTAAGTTTGTGAGCGGTTTGGCGTTTCGATTCCCAATGCGGCGTGAATTGGGCAGTAAATCCGTTACGTGTCGCTATGTAATATCTTGTGACTGGCACCGATATTGCAGCCGATGTTCCGTAATCTTTCTCTTTAAGGATTCTTTAACCAATCGATTACTCATGAATACTGTAGAGCGAAGTCATCACACTTGGCGTTTAGAATTGGGTAAGTATTCGGGAAGAGCTGGCAGCCCGGTCCGAGTCACGGCTCAGCGATCCGTGTTCATGGCCGCTATGCGCTGAGGGCAGGAACGAAACGGCGCGATGCCGCCGTAAGGCTCACGGCAATTCCGTGACGTGGCAGGCCGTCGTCCAGATCATCAAAGAAGTGTCGTGGACTGCGACGAACTGGCGACAGAACCTCATGCCTTTAATTTGGCGTCATGTTGCACGTGCGCGCCTGCTATGTTAGCAAAGCCGCGATTTTAACGGACCCGGCACTTCCCGTGTCGGCCGGAAATCAAAGTCCCGCTTGAATTCCAAGGGCTTGGATCGCTAGGCGCCGCTTTGTGGCGACGGTTTTTCCCTTGCGAATTTGACAGCTAAAAGAGCGCGTCTGTGGCTGCAGAAGATACGTCCGTTTCAGGTGTGTCCGGCCGTTATGCAACGGCCTTGTTTGAACTGGCCCGCGACCAGAAAGTGGTCGACGAGGTCAAAGCCGATCTCGACAAGTTCGAGGGTCTGCTGAACGAAAGCGCTGATCTCAAGCGCCTCGTCCGCAGTCCGGTGTTTGCGGCCGATGCCCAGTCCAAGGCCCTCTCGGCCGTGCTGGCCAAGGCCGGCATCGCCGGGATCTCCGCCAATTTCCTCAAAGTGCTGACCGCCAACCGCCGCCTGTTCGCGGTGGCCGACGTCATCCGCGCCTATCGCGTCCTTGTCGCCAAGTTCAAGGGCGAGACGACGGCCGATGTCACGGTGGCGGAAGCGCTCTCTGACAAGAATCTCGACGCCCTCAAGGTTGCCCTGAAGTCGGTGACCGGCAAGGACGTCGCGCTGAACGTGAAAGTCGATCCCTCGATCATCGGTGGCCTCGTCGTCAAGCTTGGCAGCCGCATGGTGGATGGTTCGCTTCGCACCAAACTCAATTCGATCAAGCACGCGATGAAAGAGGCAGGCTGATGGACATCCGCGCCGCGGAAATTTCCGCGATCCTCAAGGACCAGATCAAGAATTTCGGCCAGGAAGCTGAAGTCTCCGAAGTCGGACAGGTGTTGTCCGTCGGCGACGGCATCGCCCGCGTCTACGGTCTGGACAACGTCCAGGCCGGTGAAATGGTCGAGTTCGAGAACGGCACCCGCGGCATGGCGCTGAACCTCGAAACCGACAACGTCGGTGTCGTTATTTTCGGTGCCGACCGCGAGATCAAGGAAGGCCAGACCGTCAAGCGCACCCGCGCCATCGTGGACGCGCCGGTCGGCAAGGGCCTGCTCGGCCGCGTCGTCGACGCGCTCGGCAACCCGATCGACGGCAAGGGCCCGATCCAGGCCGACAAGCGTATGCGCGTCGACGTCAAGGCGCCCGGCATCATTCCGCGCAAGTCGGTGAACGAGCCGATGGCGACCGGCCTCAAGGCGATCGACGCCCTGATCCCGATCGGCCGCGGCCAGCGCGAGCTGATCATCGGCGACCGTCAGACCGGCAAGACCGCGATCGCGCTCGACACCATCCTGAACCAGAAGCCGCTGAACGCGCAGCCGGACGAGAACATCAAGCTGTACTGCGTCTACGTCGCGGTCGGCCAGAAGCGTTCGACCGTCGCGCAGTTCGTGAAGGTGCTGGAAGAGCAGGGCGCGCTCGAATATTCGATCGTCGTCGCCGCCACCGCGTCCGATCCGGCGCCGATGCAGTACATCGCGCCCTTCACCGGCTGCACCATGGGCGAGTACTTCCGCGACAACGGCATGCACGCGGTCATCATCTATGACGACCTTTCGAAGCAGGCCGTCGCCTACCGCCAGATGTCGCTGCTGCTGCGCCGCCCGCCGGGCCGCGAAGCTTACCCGGGCGACGTCTTCTATCTCCACTCCCGCCTGCTCGAGCGCGCGGCGAAGCTGAACAAGGACCAGGGCTCGGGCTCGCTGACGGCGCTGCCGGTCATCGAAACCCAGGCCAACGACGTGTCGGCCTACATCCCGACCAACGTCATCTCGATCACCGACGGCCAGATCTTCCTGGAAACCGACCTGTTCTTCCAGGGCATCCGTCCCGCGGTGAACGTCGGTCTGTCGGTGTCGCGCGTCGGTTCGTCGGCGCAGACCAAGGCCACCAAGAAGGTCGCCGGCAAGATCAAGGGTGAGCTCGCGCAGTACCGCGAAATGGCGGCGTTCGCGCAGTTCGGCTCCGACCTCGACGCCTCGACCCAGCGCCTGCTCAACCGCGGCTCGCGTCTGACCGAACTCCTGAAGCAGCCGCAGTTCTCGCCGCTGAAGATGGAAGAGCAGGTCTGCGTGATCTGGGCCGGCACCAACGGCTATCTCGATCCGCTGCCGCTCAACAAGGTGCGCGCGTTCGAGGACGGTCTGCTGTCGCTGCTGCGCGGCAAGCACGTCGACATCCTCAACTCGATCCGCGACAGCCGCGACCTCTCCGACGACACCGCTGGCAAGCTGAAGTCGGTGGTCGAAGGCTTCGCGAAGAGCTTCGCGTAAAAAAAGAACGTCATGGCCGGGCTTGTCCCGGCCATCCACGCGTTACCGCGTGGAAGACGAAGACGTGGATGCCCGGGACGAGCCCGGGCATGACGACTGGGACAGGCTAGCGGTCCGACATCGCGTCGAACCGCCGGGGTGAACGAAGAATGGCGTCACTTAAAGACATGCGCGTCCGCATCGCCTCCACCAAGGCGACGCAAAAGATCACCAAGGCCATGCAGATGGTCGCGGCCTCGAAGCTGCGCCGCGCGCAGACCGCCGCGGAAGCTGCACGTCCCTATGCCGACAAGATGAGCGCGGTGATCTCCAACATCGCCAGCGCCGCTGCGGGCTCGCCCGGCGCGCCGGCGCTGCTGGCCGGCACCGGCCGCGATCAGGTTCACCTGCTGCTGGTCTGCACCGGCGAGCGCGGCCTGTCCGGCGCCTTCAACTCCTCGATCGTCCGTCTCGCCCGCGAGCGCGCTCTGGCGCTGATGGCGCAGGGCAAGGACGTGAAGTTCTTCTGCGTCGGCCGCAAGGGTTACGAGCAGCTCCGCCGCCAGTTCGACAAGCAGATCGTCGAGCACCTGGACCTGCGCAGTGTCCGCCAGCTCGGTTTCGTCAACGCCGAGGACATCGCCAAGAAGGTTCTGGCGCGGTTCGAAAACGGCGAGTTCGACGTCTGCACGCTGTTCTACTCCCGCTTCCGCTCGGTGATCGCGCAGATCCCCACCGCCCAGCAGATCATTCCGCTGGTGGTCGAGGAAGGCGCTGCCGCCAACACCACCTCTTACGAGTACGAGCCGGAAGAGGACGAGATTCTCACCCGTCTTCTGCCGCGCAACCTCGCGGTCCAGATCTTCCGCGCGCTGCTCGAGAACAACGCCTCGTTCTACGGCGCGCAGATGAGCGCGATGGACAACGCGACGCGCAACGCCGGTGAGATGATCCGCAAGCAGACGCTGGTCTACAACCGCACGCGTCAGGCGCAGATCACCAAGGAACTGATCGAAATCATCTCGGGCGCCGAAGCCGTCTAGCACAGACGCATCGGTACCCATCAACGCAACATCCCGGTCGGTTGACCGTGGTCTAGAAGTTCGGATCGAAGGAGACATTCAATGGCAGCCCAGCTCGGTCGCGTCACCCAGGTCATCGGCGCCGTCGTCGACGTGCAGTTCGAAGGCCACCTGCCGGCCATTCTCAACGCCCTCGAGACCAAGAACGGCGGCAACCGCCTGGTGCTCGAAGTCGCCCAGCATCTCGGTGAATCGACCGTCCGCACCATCTCGATGGACACCACCGAAGGTCTGGTCCGCGGCCAGGAAGTGACCGACACCGGCGCTCCGATCCGCGTTCCCGTCGGTGAAGGCACGCTCGGCCGCATCATCAACGTCATCGGCGAGCCGATCGATGAAGCAGGTCCCGTCAAGACCGAAGGCCTCCGCGCGATCCACCAGGAAGCGCCGACCTACACCGACCAGTCGACCGAAGCTGAAATTCTCGTCACCGGCATCAAGGTCGTCGACCTCCTGGCGCCCTACGCCAAGGGCGGCAAGATCGGCCTGTTCGGCGGCGCCGGCGTCGGCAAGACCGTGCTGATTCAGGAGCTGATCAACAACGTCGCGAAGGCGCACGGCGGTTACTCCGTGTTCGCCGGCGTCGGCGAGCGTACCCGCGAGGGCAACGACCTCTATCACGAGTTCATCGAGTCCAAGGTCAACGCCGATCCGCACAATCCGGATCCGAGCGTGAAGTCGAAGTGCGCGCTTGTGTTCGGCCAGATGAACGAGCCCCCGGGCGCCCGCGCCCGCGTCGCGCTCACCGGTCTGACCATCGCGGAAGACTTCCGCGACAAGGGCCAGGACGTGCTGTTCTTCGTCGACAACATCTTCCGCTTCACCCAGGCCGGCTCGGAAGTGTCGGCGCTGCTCGGCCGTATTCCTTCGGCGGTGGGTTATCAGCCGACGCTCGCGACCGACATGGGCGCGCTGCAGGAGCGCATCACCACCACGCAGAAGGGCTCGATCACTTCGGTGCAGGCCATCTACGTTCCGGCCGACGACTTGACCGACCCGGCGCCGGCGACCTCGTTCGCCCACTTGGACGCGACCACCACGCTGTCGCGCTCGATCGCTGAAAAGGGCATCTACCCGGCGGTGGATCCGCTCGACTCGACCTCGCGCATGCTCTCCCCGCTGGTCGTCGGCGAGGAGCACTACGCGGTTGCCCGTCAGGTCCAGCAGGTGCTGCAGCGCTACAAGGCGCTCCAGGACATCATCGCCATTCTCGGCATGGACGAGCTTTCGGAAGAGGACAAGCTGACCGTGGCTCGCGCCCGCAAGGTCGAGCGCTTCATGTCGCAGCCGTTCCACGTAGCCGAAATCTTCACGGGCTCGCCGGGCAAGTTCGTCGACCTCGCCGACACCATCAAGGGCTTCAAGGGCCTGGTGGAAGGCAAGTACGACCACCTGCCGGAAGCCGCCTTCTACATGGTCGGCACCATCGAAGAAGCCGTCGAGAAGGGCAAGAAGCTGGCGGCCGAGGCTGCCTAAGTCGCGAATGGCGAATAGGGAGTAGCGAATAGACGCGCTGCTCCCGTCGCCACTCGCTATTCGCTACTCACCATTCGCAGGTTCTCCATGGCCACCTTCCACTTCGATCTCGTCTCGCCGGAAAAGCTCGCCTTCTCGGGTGAGGTCGACCAGGTCGACATCCCCGGCGTCGAGGGTGATTTCGGCGTGCTGGCAGGACATGCCCCGGTCGTGGCCGCAATCCGGCCCGGCATTCTCACCATCACCACCGGCGGCCGTCACGAGAAGGTCATCGTGCTCGGCGGCCTCGCCGAAGTGTCCGAGAGCGGCCTGACCGTGCTTGCCGACGTCGCGACCTCGCTCGACGAGCTCGATCGCGCCCAGTTCGCCGAGACCATCGCCGAGATGGAAGAGGGCCTGAAGGAGCACGAGGGCGGCGAGCTCGATCACGCCATCGAGCGGCTAGACCACTACAAGAGCATCCAGCAGCAGCTCAACTCGACGGCTATGCACTAAGCCCCGGCGCAGCCGCTCCGGGGCTCAAGCTCGAATTCCTGAACAGGTTCAGCGCTCGTCACAGACCCGTGGCGGGCGCTGAAACTTTGTTGCACCGCGCCGGAGATAGCGGCATTCTGCGCCCGCGAATTTGTTCCGGGGCGGGTCACAGATGAAACGCAAGATCGCGGCGATTTTCGCAGCCGATATTGCCGGGTATTCGAGGCTGGTCGCGGAAGACGAAGAGGAGACGCTGCGGCGTCTGGCGTCCTACCGCGAAGTCATCGACGATTTCATCGCCAAGGCGAACGGCCGCATCTTCAACACGGCGGGCGATGCCGTGCTCGCGGAATTTCCAAGCGCGGTCGATGCCGTGCGCTGCGCGATCGACATCCAGGAGAGCCTGCGAACCCGCAACATGGCCTATCCGCCGAGCCGGCAGATGTCGTTCCGCATCGGCATCACCATCGGCGATGTGGTCGAGCGCAACGGCGATCTCCTGGGCGACGGCGTCAACATCGCAGCAAGGCTGGAGGGCCTTGCCGAGGTCGGCGGCATCTGCGTCTCCCGCGCCGTGCACGAGCAGGTCGCCAACAAGCTGTCGGTGCAGTTCGCCGATATCGGCGCGCAGGAGGTGAAGAACATCCCGACGCCGGTGCACGCCTACATGGTGGCGATGCGGCGCGAGGACGGCACCTATTCCAAGCCGCAGGTGAAGAAGGCCGCCTCGAAGGTGGCTGCGGCGCCGGTATGGATGTGGCCGCTGGTGGTTGCGGTCGTCTCGGTCGTCGCCATCGTCGTCTCGGGCTTCCTCTACAACACCAAGCTCAAGCAGACCGTCACCGCAGCAGTCGCGCCGGCACCGAGCGCGTCGCCGAGCCCAACATCGACGGCCGCCGCCATGGCGCCGAGCCCGATGCCGACCCAGATGGCAAAGGCGCCGATGGCCCCGATGGCTCCGTCGAATGCCGGCGCTGCGATGGCGCCGATGCCCACCCCGTCACCGTCCGCCGCGCCGATGACAGGCAAGCTCGCCGCCGACAGCGTTCCCTTCATCAACGAGCGCGTCCGCAACTATCTGGCCGGCGACTATTCCGCGGCCGGCGACTACAAGGCCTTCGCGCTCAATGTCGGCGGCTTCACCGGCTCGGTGTTGAACCAGCCGAGCGAGGAAGCCGCGCGCAACGGCGCGATCGAGCAGTGCCAGAAGCGCGCCGATGCCGCGCAATCGCCGCGGCGCTGCGAGCTCTATGCGGTCGGCAACAACGTCGTCTACACCCACGGCAAGCCGCCGATGCCGCCCGCGCCCTATTTCCGGCACGACACCATGACGGAGCGGGCGTTCGCGTCGAAGGACTTTCCGATCGTGCGCGATCCGCAAAAGGTCCGGCTCGAGAACATGTTCGTGCCGGCGGCGAAATCACGCTCGGTCGCGCTCGGACCGGGCGGACAATATTTCATGGTGCTGGGCGCGTCGTCTGCCGAGGAGGCGGCCCGGCGCTCGCTGGAGTCGTGCGGCGCGATCGCCGGCGTCGCCTGCATGGTCGTCGCGGTCGACGACAATTTCGTCGTGCCGGTCCCGACCTTGCTCAGGATCACCGGCTTCTTCCATGCGGCGAGCAATGCATCGATCATCGCCGACCAGCGCGACGAGGTCGTGCGCAAGCTCGGCGAGGCCATGGGCTGGAACGCCGTCGCCGTCGGCACCGCCGGGCGCCCCGGCCTCGGCCTGAAAGCCGCCGACGAGCAGGCCGCGGTCAACACGGCACTCGCCGACTGCGCCAAACGCGACAGCGACTGCCACGTCATCGCCATCGGCCCGTTCACGGTCGGCCCGATCAATTAGCGTTTGCTTTGATTGAGCCCCACTAACGCTCCAACAAAGGTGCGTTCCCTCCCCCGCAAGGGGAACGAGAGAGCGGCGCTTCCCTCACATGCTCACACGCGAATGCCCGGCTGAAATTCCCCAATGATTTCGGCCGGACCTCTACTGTGCATGGGGTTGTTTTCTTAGTTTCAGTTTGCGAACGCCGCGAACTGCTTCGCCACGCCCTGATAAACCTCGCGCCGGAACGGCACGACGATGTCGGCGACGCGGTCGAGGCGCTCCCAGCGCCAGGCGTCGAACTCCGCGGGCTGGCCGTTGCGCGGCGTCAGCGGATCGATCTCCTCGTCCTTGCCGGTGAAGCGCAGCGCGAACCACTTCTGGCGCTGGCCGCGAAACCTTGCGAGGCGATGCGTCTGCGGTCCGTCGTAGGGCGGAAACTCGTAGGTGAACCAATCGGTCTCGCCGAGATAGTCGGCGCTGACGACGCTGGTCTCTTCCCAGAGCTCGCGCATCGCGGCATCGCGCAGGTTCTCGCCCTCGTCGACGCCGCCCTGCGGCATCTGCCAGTCGAGGCCCGGCAGGATGATCTCGGGCCCGTCACCCTTGAACCGGTGCCCGATCAGCACGCGGCCTTCGGCGTTGAACAGGGCAATGCCCACGTTGGGGCGGTAGGGCTTTTCAGTGGTCACGCGCGGATCTCTCGTTGTCACTCCGGCGATGGCTTAGCACCGAACCCGGGGTGACAATTTGATTTAGTCGTCCGCAAGCGACGAAAATTCCTTCACGACGCGCTCATAGACCGGGCGCTTGAACGGGATGATCAGTTCGGTCAGGTTCTTCATCGGCTCCCAGCGCCAGCTGACGAATTCGGCCTTGTGGCCGCCGCCGCCGGGCTTCTCGACGTTGATCTCGCTGTCCTTGCCGGTGAAGCGGACCGCGAACCATTTCTGGCGCTGGCCGCGGTAGCGGCCCTTCCAGGCGCGGCCGGCGACGGTGCGCGGGATGTCGTAGATCAGCCAGTCCGGGACCTCGCCGAGCCGCTCGACCGAGCGCACGCTGGTCTCCTCATAGAGCTCGCGCTTGGCCGCTTCCCAGGTGTCCTCGCCGGGATCGACGCCGCCTTGCGGCATCTGCCAGACATGGGTGTCGTCGACATGCTCGATGCCGCCGGCACGGCGGCCGATGAACACCAGGCCCTTCGTATTGATCAGCATCACACCGACGCAGGTCCGGTAGGGCAGATCCTCGTAACGCGCCATTCCGCCAGACCTCTTGCGTGCACTTGGTGGGGCATTTTAGGCCCCGCAGGACCCGCGCCGTACCAATCCGTTGATTTAGCTGGATTTTGATTTCAGCATCGCGGTTGTCAATGGCACCAAAAGGATACCTCGGTCGCCCAATGTCTTGGTCCAGGCGCTGACGCGGTCGATCGAGACCGGCAGGGCCGAGGCGGTGCCGACGGCGACGCCGCGCTCGCGGGCCGCCGATTCCAGCTTGGTCAGGGCGCGGTCGATCTCGGCCGGGGTCGGCACCACGTCGATGGCGATGTCGCCCTTGCCGAACGGCACCGACGCATTCGCAGCCGCCTGCGGTGCGATGCTGCGCGGCGAGGAGCCGTCGTCGAAGAAGCCGAGACCGCGCTTGGCCGCCTCGCGGATGATCGGCTGCATCGCCGGCTCGGTCGCGACAAAGCGGGCGCCCATGAAATTGGTCAGGCCGGCATAGCCCTGCATCCGGCTGAGGTGCCAGTACAGGCGGTCCATGTTCTGGTCGGGGCTGAGCGAGGTCAGCAGCGTCTGCGGGCCCGGGTCGTTGTCCGGGAAGTCGTAGGGCTCCATCGGAATCTGCAGGAAGATCTCGTGGCGCTGGGCGCGGGCCCGTTCGGCGAGCTTGCCGGGATCGGCGCCATAGGGCGTGAAGGCCAGTGTCACCGCGGCCGGGAGCTTCATGATCGCGTCGGTGGTCTTGGCGGCGCCGACGCCGAGCCCGCCGATCACGATGGCGACCACCGGCATCTTGGCGGCCTTGGCGCGGTCGGCATCCGCCGCATAGACGTTGAACGGCTTCAGGTCGCCGGAGATTGCGGGGATCATGCCGTAGCGCGACTTCTCCAGCAGCTTCGGGTCGATCCCGGCCATGACGGGCGGCGGTGCGGATGCCGCATCGCCCTTGTCGGCGGCATCGCCGGCGCCGATCACCACGTCGTGGCGCGCGCCGGTGGAGCCGTCGATCATGGTGACGGTCTTCTGCTCGCCCGGCTGCTTGGGCGCCTCCTTGGCCTCGTGCTTGCCCTCCGGCTTGCTCTCGGCGCCATGGCCGGAGGCGGCCGGCTTCTCGTCCGCGGCCTTGCTGGGCTCGCGGATCGCGATCCGCGTCATCGGCTCGCCGCCGAGCGGGTCCTTGTTGAAGATGGCAAAGCCGGCAAAGGTGACCAGGAACAGGCCGAGCAGGACGGCCAGCAGCTGCATGGCCGTGAACGGCAGCCGCAGCCGCCGTTTCCGGCGCGGCTTGTCCTGTCCGAGCGGGGCGCTCAGATCATCGGCCGTTTCAGTCATGCGCGATCCCGAATCACTGATCCCGACGATACCACGCCGAGGTCAAGCGGCGGCAGGCCGGGATAGGCCGGGGATGGCAGGAGTTCCAAGCAAAAAGGGCGGCTCGAGGAGCCGCCCTTTTCGGAAGATCGCGCGTGGCGCCGACTTTAGTTCGCCGACCTTAGTTCGCTGCCTTGGGCTTGTCGGTCGCGGCCTTGTCGGTGCCCGGGGTGGGCGCGGCGGAGGCGCTGTTCTTGATGCCGTGGAGCAGATCGTCGGCGAGCTTGAGCGCCTTGTCGTCCTTGGCGTCCGGCGGGACGTAGGACTGCGAGCCGGTCTTCTCGTCGCCGTCGTTCTTGAGATGGCCGCGCAGCGAAGCTTCGCCCTTGGTGTCGGTGCGCGACTTCAGCTCGTCCGGCACGTCCTGCAGCACTTCGATGTCGGGCACGATGCCCTTGGCCTGGATCGACTTGCCCGACGGCGTGTAGTAGCGCGCGGTGGTCAGGCGCAGCGCGCCGTTGCCGCTGCCCAGCGGGATGATGGTCTGCACCGAGCCCTTGCCGAACGAGCGCGTGCCGACGATGGTCGCGCGCTTGTGGTCCTGCAGCGCGCCGGCGACGATTTCCGACGCCGAGGCCGAACCGCCGTTGACCAGCACGATGACCGGCTTGCCCTTGGTGAGGTCGCCCGCATGCGCGGTGCGGCGCTGGGTCTCCTCGGCATTGCGGCCGCGGGTCGAGACGATCTCGCCCTTCTCCAGGAACGAGTCGGAGACGGTGACCGCTTCCTCGAGCAGGCCGCCCGGGTTGTTGCGCAGGTCGATGATGTAGCCCTTGAGCTTGTCGCCGATCTGATTCGAGAGGTTGGCGACCTCGCGCTTCAGGCCTTCGGTGGTCTGCTCGTTGAAGGTGGTGATGCGGATATAGGCGATGTCGTCGGCTTCGACGCGCGCGCGCACCGAGCGGACGCGGATGTTGTCGCGCACCAGCGTGACGTCGAGCGGATTGTCCTGGCCCTTGCGGATGATCTTGAGCTTGATCTTGGTGTTGACCGGGCCGCGCATCTTCTCGACCGCCTGGTTCAGGGTCAGGCCCTGCACTGCCTCGTCGTCGAGATTGGTGATGATGTCGTTGGCCATGATGCCGGCGCGCGAAGCGGGCGTGTCGTCGATCGGCGAGACCACCTTGATCAGGCCGTCCTCCATCGTGACCTCGATGCCGAGGCCGCCGAACTCACCGCGGGTCTGCACCTGCATGTCGCGGAAGCTCTTGGCGTCCATGTAGCTCGAATGCGGATCGAGGCCGGTGAGCATGCCGCTGATGGCGGATTCGATCAGCTTGGTGTCGTCGGGCTTCTCGACATAGTCGGAGCGCACGCGCTCGAAGACGTCGCCGAACAGATTGAGCTGGCGATAGGTGTCCGCGGTGGCGGCGCGCGCGCTGGAGCCCATGAAGACCGCGCGCGGCTGGGTCAGGAACAGCGTCAGCGCAGCACCGGTGGCCGCGCTGAGGAGGATAACTGAAGTCTTGCGCATCATCCGCGAACCTTCTCGCCTTCATTTGCGGCCCACCATGGGCCTGGATCGATTGGAGTGCCGTCTTTGCGGAACTCGACATACAGCACAGGTTGACTCGCGTTCGTGGCGAGAATGGAGGCGACTTGAGAGGTCGACCCCATGGTCGCGACTGGCTCCCCCGTGAGCACAAACTGACCGATGTTGACCGAAATGCGCTCCATCCCGGCGATCAGGACATGATACCCGCCACCGGCATTGAGGATCAAGAGTTGTCCATAGCTGCGGAACGGACCTGAATAGACCACCCAGCCGTCACACGGCGTCGTGACCTGGGAGCCGGGCTTGGTGGCCAGCGAAATGCCCTTCTGGACCCCGCCGACCCCGTCGGAACCGCCAAAGTCCCTGATCTTGTTACCGTTAACCGGAAGAGGCAGGAGCCCCTTGGCCGAGGCGAAGGCAATCGCCGGGGTGGTCCGGGAGCGGTCCTTGAAAACAGCGGGGCCGGACTTGGCGCTGGCGGCTGCATTTGCCGCTGCCAGCTTGGCTTCCTTGGCCTCGGCCTGCCGTGCCGCCTCGGCCGCCTTCTCGGCCGCCTTGGCCGCGCTTTGCAGGTCCTGCTCCATCTTGGTGATCAGGCCCTGGAGGTCGCCGACCTGCCGCGAGAGCGCGATGGCGCGCGAGCTCTCGGCGTCGAGGTCCTTTTCGCGCGCGGACTGCTGGCGCTGCCGCTCGTCGATCAGGGCGGTGAGTCGGGTCTGGTCGCTCCGGACCTTGTCGCGGTCCGCGGCAAGCTGGTCGCGTTCGCTGGCGATGTTCTTGCGCAACGCCACGAGCTCGCCGAGTTCGCCCGCGATCTTCTCGGCGCGGCCGCGCAGCTCCGGCACCACGGCACCGAGCAGCATCGCCGTGCGCAGCGATTGCAGGGCATCCTCGGGGCGTACGAGAAGGGCAGGCGGCGTGCGCCGGCCGGCACGCTGCAAGGCCGCCAGCACCTCGACGATGTCGGCGCGGCGCGAATCGAGCGACGAGCGCATCTGCTGCTCGCGGCCGTTCAGCGCCTTCAGCCGCGCTTCGGCCTCGTCGATCTTGGTCTCGACGGCGCGCACATTGGCGGCGGTGTCGATCAGCTGTTGATTGAGCTGGGTGCGGTCCTGGCCGAGCGTGGTGATTTCCGCCTTCAGCTTGGCCTGGGCTTCCTCCGCGCTCTTCTGCCTGGCGCGCGCCGCTTCCAGCTCCTGCTCGCGCTGCTTGATCGCATCGGGCGAGACGGCCGCGGTCTGGGGCGCCGGCGCTGGGGTTTGAGCTTGCGCGAGGCTTGCGTAAGCTTGCGCGACGCTTGCGCCTGCGAGGCTCGCAACCAGCAGTTTGAGGACGGGCGCTCGCATCGCGTGAGGCAAAGGTGCTCGTGTGGCGCGCATCATGCGCGATGATAGGGATGGCCGGCCAGAATCGTGGCGGCCCGGTAAAGCTGTTCCAGAAGCATGACGCGGACCATTTGATGCGGCCAGGTCGCAGAGCCGAACGCGATCGCGAGCTTGGCCTTACGGCGCAATTCGGGCGAAAGTCCGTCCGCCCCTCCGATCATGAAGATAGTATGTCCGGCCCCCTCGTCGCGCCAGCGCCCGAGATGCCGTGCGAATACGGTGGACTCCAGGTTCTGCCCGCGCTCGTCCATCGCCACCAGGATCGATTTGTCGGGAATATGCGCCGAGATCGCCGCGGCCTCCTCGGTCATCCTCGTCGCGGTGTCGCGCGCCCGGCTTTCGGGAATCTCGTGGATGCTGAGCTCGCGGAATCCGAGCTTGCGGCCGGCCTCGTCGAACCGCTCGAAATAGCGGTCGGCAAGCTCCCGTTCGGGGCCCTGCTTCAGCCGGCCCACCGCAATGACAGCAACGCGCATGATGTTTCAGGGTCGTGTTTTCGAGGCCGCGCGCAGGTTGCGCGCGCACGACGCTAGCATGCGCGTCAGCCGATTCGAAATCGGCTTCGTCAGCCTCTAGATCGCCTTCGCCGCCCCTGGGCCCTGCGTGTACAATCTCTCGAGATTGTAGAACTCACGGACCTCGGGTCTGAACACGTGCACGATCACGTCGCCGGAATCGATCAGCACCCAGTCGCAATTGGGCAAGCCCTCGACGTGGATGTTCCTGATGCCGGTTTCCTTGAGGCTCTTCGTCACGTTCTCCGCGATCGCGCCGACGTGCCGGTTCACACGGCCGGTGGTGACGATCATGTAGTCGGAGTATGCCGATTTGCCGCGAAGGTCGATGGTGACCGTCTCTTCCGCCTTCATATCCTCGAGGCGGGAGAGGATCAGGCTCAGCGTCTTGTCGGCGTCGGGTTGCGCCTGCAAGGCCGCAGCTTTGGTCGATGTTTTACGCGTAGGCTTAGCAACCTTGGGTAAAACAGACTTGGACAATACAGATGTGGCCAGGGACCATTCCTTTCACTGTATCGCGAGAGCCGAATCCGGCCCTCACGGGTTACACTACATCATGTGGGGTTAAGGGTTTCAATATGCCAGAGAGCCCCAGATCCGCACACGCTGTCTCACGCCGACCCTTTCCAGCTCCCGTCCGGGTTCCGCAGGCCCGTCGAGGAAAGGTTCAGCTTTAATCCGGTCAGGAACACCCAGGCCGGCGCCCGCCTGTCCGCAAGCAGCGCTGCCTTGTTCTCGGGCAGACGGTAACGAGATAGCGCTTGGGCGGCGGGTGAGGCGAGGGCGCGAAAACTCTGCGGCGGCCGATCGATCACTGCCATCGGCACCTGGGCAGCGATTCGCCGCCAGTCCTGCCAACGATGGAATTGAGCGAGGTTATCGGCGCCCATGATCCAGACAAAGCGCAGGCCCGGGAAGCGGCGGCGCAAGGTGTTGATCGTGTCGATAGTATAGCGGGTGCGAATGACGGATTCGAGACAGCTCACCTCGATGCGCGGATCGTCGGCAACCTCGCGCGCCGCCTGCATGCGTTCGCCGAGCTCGTGAAGATTGCCGTTCTCCTTGAGCGGATTGCCCGGCGTCACCAGCCACCAGACGCGATCGAGTTGCAATCGCGTCAAGGCGAACCGGCTGATCGCGCGATGCGCCTGATGCGGCGGATTGAACGAGCCGCCGAGCAGGCCGATGCGCATGCCCTCCGTGTGGGGCGGGACCGCTTGCGCCGGGAAACGCGGCACGACGAAATTGTTGCTCAATGCCCCGCCTTGCAACGTTACTTACGGCCGCGTCTGTCCGGTGCCGTGAACGCGATACTTGAAGCTCGTCAGTTGCTCGGCGCCGACAGGGCCGCGGGCGTGGAAGCGGCCGGTGGCGATGCCGATCTCGGCGCCGAACCCGAACTCGCCGCCATCGGCGAACTGCGTCGAGGCGTTGTGCAGCACGATCGCGGAATCGACCTCGCTCAGGAATCTTTTCGCAGCGGTCTCATCCGTGCTCACGATCGCATCGGTGTGGTGCGAGCCGTGGTTCTGGATGTGCGCGATCGCGCCGTCGACGCCGTCCACCACCTTCGCCGCGATGATCGCGTCGAGATATTCGGTGTCCCAATCCTCTGCGCTGGCAGGTTTTACACGCGCATCTGTCCCTTGCACGGTCTCGTCGCCGCGCACTTCGCACCCCGCCTCCAGCAGCATCTCGACCAGCGGCTTGAGGTTATTCGCGGCAGCCGCGCGATCGACCAGCAGCGTCTCGGCCGCGCCGCAGACGCCGGTGCGGCGCATTTTCGCGTTGAGCACGATCGACTTCGCCATGGCGAGATCGGCGCTGGCATCGACATAGACGTGGTTGACGCCTTCGAGATGCGCGAACACGGGCACGCGCGCTTCCTGCTCGACGCGTGCGACGAGGCTTTTTCCCCCGCGCGGCACGATCACGTCGATGGCGCCGTTCAGGCCCGACAGCATCAGGCCGACGGCCGCGCGGTCGCGCGTCGGCACCAGCGTGATCGCGGCTTCAGGCAGCCCGGCTTCGCGCAGGCCCTGCACCAGGCAGTCATGGATGGCGCGGCACGACCGGAAACTGTCGGAGCCGCCGCGCAGGATCACGGCATTGCCGGACTTCAGGCACAGCACGCCGGCATCCGCTGCAACGTTCGGCCGGCTCTCGAAGATCACGCCGACGACGCCGAGCGGCACGCGCACGCGCTCGATGGTCATGCCGTTCGGCCGCTGCCAGCTCTCGGTGACGATGCCGACGGGATCGGCGATGCCGCGCACGATGCCGATGCCCTCGGCCATGCCCTCGACCCGCGCCGGCGTCAGCGTCAGGCGGTCGATGAAGGACGAGGTCGCATTGCCGCTAGCGCGCGCTTCCGCCACGTCCTCGGCGTTGGCCGCGAGAATCGCCGCAGTGTTGGCACGGATCGCACGCGCCATGGCCTCCAGCGCCCGGTTCTTCTGCTCCGGCGGCGCCAGCGCCAGCACGCGCGCGGCGGCGCGGGCACGGGTTCCGAGATCGGACATCAGCGCCTGGAGATCGGCATTGCCGTCAACGGCTTTGAGGGGGGCGGCCATGGGGTCAACCTTCTGCTAAGGCGGTGTCCTAGCACGGAAATCCCGCTTTTGCGAAGGGCGGGGAGGGTATGGCAGGGCTTCGGCGGGTGAGGTGGGGCTCGGCCACTGACCCAGCCCCCGGCGTCATGGCCGGGCTTGTCCCGGCCATCCACGACCTTCGCGCGGCACCAAGAACGTGGATGCCCGGGACAAGCCAGGGCGTGACGGAAAAAGCCCTACCCGCCCACCACCAGATCGTCGCGATGGATCATCTCGGCCCGGCCGCTGATGCCGAGGATGGCCATCACATCAGGGGAGGAGCGGCCCTTGATGCGTTCGGCGTCCTCGGCGTCGTAGGCGATCAGGCCGCGGCCGATCTCGCTGGTGTCGGGACCGCGCACGACCACGGCATCGCCGCGGGCGAACTGGCCCTCGACCTTGATGACGCCGGCCGGCAGCAGGCTGGCGCCGGCGCGCAGCGCCGTCACGGCGCCGGCGTCGATGGTCAGCGTGCCCTTCGGCTCCAGCGTGCCCGCAATCCAGCGCTTGCGCGAGGTGATGGGATTGGCCGGCGTCAGGAACCAGGTGCAGCGGCCGCCATCGGCGATCGCCTGCAAGGGGTGCTCGATCTTGCCGGAGGCGATCAGCATGTGGGTGCCGCCCGTTGTCGCGATCTTGGCAGCCTCGACCTTGGTGCGCATGCCGCCGCGCGACAGCTCGGACTCGGCATCGCCGGCCACCGCCTCGATCTCCGAGGAGATGCTGTCGACGACGGGAATGAGCTTTGCGTTCGGGTTGTTCTTCGGCGGGGCGTCGTAGAGCCCGTCGATGTCGGACAGCAGCACCAGCAAGTCGGCGCTCGCCATGGTGGCGACGCGCGCGGCGAGGCGGTCGTTGTCGCCGTAGCGAATCTCGGTGGTCGCGACCGTGTCGTTCTCGTTGATCACGGGGATCGCGCGCCACTCCAGAAGCTTGCCGATGGTGGAGCGGGCGTTGAGATAGCGGCGGCGCTCCTCGGTGTCCTGGAGCGTGACCAGGATCTGGCCGGCGTCGATGCCGTGCGCTCCCAGCACCTCCGACCAGATCCGCGCCAGCGCGATCTGGCCGACGGCGGCCGCGGCCTGGCTCTCCTCGAGCTTCAGCGGGCCGCGCGGCAATTTGAGCCGGCTGCGGCCGAGCGCGATCGAGCCGGAGGACACGACGAGCACGTCGCGTCCCTCCTTGTGCAGCTTGGCCATGTCGTCGGCGAGCGCGGCGAGCCAGGACGCCCGCACCTCGCCCCTGTCGGAATCGACCAGCAGCGCGGAGCCAACCTTGACGACGATGCGGCGGAATTGACTGAGTTCGGGGCTGGCCATGGCGCGCTTGGACGATCTGCTCTGCGTTGGAAACGGCGGAGCGAGAGCGCGGCGCCGATAAGGCCTGCTTTTGCAGCAGGACGATGGCCGGCGCAAGGCGGCCGGGATGGCAACAGGAAGGTAAACGGCGAAGGTCGGCCTTGTCCGGGACGCTGCTCTGGTCCTAACTGCGGCCAAGCAAAATGGGGCTGGAGGGAAAGCGCATGGATCGCCGCACATTCATGGCCGGATGCCTGGGACTGCCGCTGCTGACGCAGGCGGGCGGGGCGCAGGCCGGGCTGACGAAGATCATCTTCCCGTTCGCGGCGGGAGCCGGCGGCGACACGCTGTGCCGGCTGATCGCGCAGGAGATGGCCCCGGTGCTGCAACGGACCCTCGTGGTCGAGAACCGCACCGGCGGCGACGGCCTGATCGGCATCAAGGCGGTGAAGGGCGCGAGCCCCGACGGCAGCATGGTGCTGGTGACGACAGGGCCCACCATGTATCTGCTGCCGATGGTGGAGGCGAGCCCGAGCTTCGACACGGCGAAGGATTTCATGCCGGTGTCGCTGCTGGCGCGGTTCGAGTTCGCCCTCGTGCTCGGGCCGGGGACCGATGCTGCCGATTTCAAATCCTTCGTGGCGTGGCTGAAGGCGCATCCGGACAAGACCTCGTTCGGCGTGCCCAGCAACGGCACCATTCCGCATTTCATGGGCTCCAAGCTCGAAAAGGATCTCGGCATCCCCCTGACGCGCGTGCCCTATCGCGGCAGCGCGCCGATCCTCAACGACCTCGTCGGCGGCCATATCTCGTTCGGCATCACGACGCTGGCCGATGCATTGCCGCAGCACCGCGCCAAGGGCGTGAAGATCATCGCGGTCTCGAGCGCGGAACGCTCGCCCTTCGCGCCCGAGGTGCCGACGCTGAAGGAGAGCGGCATCGATCTCGTCGCCGACGCCTGGTACGGCATGTGGCTCCCCGCCGGTAGCCCGCCGGAGTTCGCGAGCAAGCTCGGTGCGGCGGCGAGCGCCGCGCTCGCCAAGCCCGAGGTGAGAGAGAAGCTCACCGCGATCGGCCTGATCCCGGTCGGCAGCGACGCGGAAGGGCTGTCAAAGGAGCTCGCCGCGAACACCGCGTTCTGGCAGCCGATCGTGAAGGCGACGGGATACAAGATCGAGAATTAATCTCTGCTCGAACTCCACGCTCCGCCGTCATGGCCGGGCTTGACCCGGCCATCCACGTATTGTCGCGATTGACGCAAGTCGTGGATGCCCGGGTCAAGCCCGGGCATGACGAGCTGAGAGAGCTTCGGGGCCACACACACTCTCTCCTCATCCTGAGGAGCTTGCGAAGCAAGCGTCTCGAAGGATGAAGGCCGAGGTGCGAGAGTTGGGCCTGCATGGTTCTCGCGGCGATGCGAAGCATCGTCTGCTCGACGGCGCTTCGCGCCTCCTCACCATGAGGGTCGACAATTACATCTTCGCGCGCTGCGCGATGCCGTCCTTGATCGCAGCGAGTTCTTTCTCGTCCCAGATACCGATCAAGACCCCGCCCTTCACCTGCAGCTGATTGTCCGCATAGGCCGCGATCTTCTCGCGCGGCGTGGTGATGTGGTCGTTGGGATGCAGCGCCCAGTCGAACAGCTCGGCCTGCAACCGCGCGATGATGCCAGCGCATTCAGGATCGTCGCCGCGATCCAGATACTCGTCCGGATCGGTTTCGAGATCGTACAGCATCGGACGGAAGCCGGAGGCGTGGATGTATTTCCAGCGGCCGTCGAACACCATGAACAGGCGGCAGCGCTCGATCGGCTGGTTCAGCTTCAGCCGCACGTCCTGCATGGCATAGTCGTATTCGGAGAACGCGACCTTGCGCCAGTCCGCGGGTGTCGGTCCGCGCAGCAGAGGCAGCAGCGAGCGTCCTTCGAGGATGTGGCCCGGCACCTTGCCGCCGAAATAATCGACGAAGGTCGGCGCGAGGTCGATGCCTTCGACCAGCGCGTCGCTGCGCGTGCCGCGCGTCGCATCCGCTTCCCTGGAGGGATCGATGATGATCAGCGGAATCTTGGCCGACTGCTCGTGGAACAGGTCCTTCTCGCCCATCCAGTGATCGCCGAGATAATCGCCGTGATCGGAGGTGAACACGATCATGGTGGTTTCCAAGAGGCCGCGCGCCTCCAGGAACTGCATCAGCACGCCCATCTGGTCGTCGATCTGGGTGATCAGGCCCATATAGGTCGGGATCACCTTCTCGCGGGCATCGTCGCGCGCCATGTTGCGGGAGTAGCGCATGTCCATGTAGGCGCCGAACACCGGATGCGGATTCTGCCGCTCGCGCTCGGAGCGGATCACCGGGATCATGTCATCGGTCGAATACATGCTGGCATAGGGCTCCGGCGCGATATAAGGCCAGTGCGGCTTGATGTAGGACAGATGGAGGCACCACGGCTTGCCATCCGTCTCGGCCTCGCTGATGAAGTCCATCGCGCGCCGCGTCATGTAGGGCGTCTCGGAATGCTCCTCCGGCACGCGCGCGGCCTTGTCGGCATGCACCAGCAGCCAGCCGTTCTGCAAGGAGCCGTCGTCCGCCGCGCCTGAATTGGCCCAGTGCTCCCAGGGATTGGTGGCTTCAAAACCTTGGCTGCGCAGATATTCATCGTATTTCGGACGTGGCCGTCCGGTCGGGTGGAGGCCGTCGTCGCGCTCGTAAGGTTCAAAACCGCATTCGGAGACGTGCACGCCGATGACAGATTCCGGCGGGATGCCGAGCGCCTTCATGCCTTCGAGATCGGGGGCCATGTGGGTCTTGCCGACCAGCACGTTGCGCACGCCGATCTTGTTGAGATGATCGCCGAGCGTGGGCTCGCCGACGCGCAGCGGCCAGCCGTTCCAGTGCGAGCCGTGCGAGCGCATGTAGCGCCCGGTATAGAACGACATCCGCGACGGACCGCAGATCGGGGATTGGACGTAGGCCTTGGTGAACAGCACGCCGCGCTTCGCCATGGCGTCGATGTTCGGGGTCTTCAGCGTGGGATGACCGGTGCAGCCGAGGTAATCATAGCGAAGCTGGTCGCACATGATCCAGAGAACGTTCTTCGCGCGCGCCATGGGTTATCCCTGCCGTTTCTTGATTTTTGATGCTGCGCTATTCGAGCGCCGGTGACAACCTGCCAGTGATGCGCGCGCGTGCGGCCACACATTCAGTGTCGTCCCGGCCTAGTGCGCAATTGCGCACGGGGGCCGGGACCCATAACCACGAATGCTCGTGGTGCGAAGGCTCCCACTCCGAGCCTTCGCCAAACAACTTCCTGGGGGTATGGGTCCCGGCTTTCGCCGGGACGACAATCACGCCGACCACGGCTCCGCTTCGGCCGCGCTCTTCGCCTTGGCGGAGACCGGGCTTTCGCCGATCACGTCGGCGAGCGCGCGCAAGGCTTCCTTCACGCCCTGGCCGGTGACGCCGGAGAGCAGCAGCGGGGTCTTCTTGGCGGCGCGCTTCAGGCGGTCCTTCTGCTTCTTCAGCTCGTCCGGCTCGACCGCGTCGATCTTGTTCAGCGCGACGATTTCGATCTTGTCGGTGAGCTGCCCGCCATAGGCGTCGAGCTCCTTGCGCACCGTCTTGTAGGCCTTGCCGGCATGCTCGCAGGTCGCATCGATCAGATGCAGCAGCACGCGGCAGCGCTCGACATGGCCGAGGAAGCGATCGCCCAGGCCAGTGCCTTCATGCGCGCCTTCGATCAGGCCGGGAATGTCGGCGAGCACGAATTCGCGGCCGTCGGCATTCACGACACCGAGTTGCGGATGCAGCGTGGTGAAGGGATAGTCGGCGATCTTCGGCTTTGCCGCGCTGACCTTGGACAGGAAGGTCGACTTGCCGGCATTGGGCATGCCGACGAGGCCGGCATCGGCGATCAGTTTCAGCCGCAGCCAGATCCAGCGCTCCTCGCCGGGCTGGCCGGGATTGGCGTTGCGCGGCGCGCGGTTGGTCGAGGATTTGAAATGCGCGTTGCCGAAGCCGCCATTGCCGCCTTCGGCCAGCACGAACTTCTCGCCGACCTTGGTGAAGTCGTGGATCAGCGTCTCGCGGTCCTCGTCGAAGATCTGCGTGCCCATGGGCACCTTCAGCACGATGTTCTTGCCGTTGGCGCCGTGGCGGTCCGAGCCCATGCCGTTCTCGCCCTTCTGGGCCTTGAAGTGCTGCTGGTAGCGGTAGTCGATCAGGGTGTTGAGGCCATCCGCGACTTCGAGGATGACATTGCCGCCGCGGCCGCCATTGCCGCCGGAGGGACCGCCGAATTCGATGAACTTCTCGCGGCGGAACGCCACGCAGCCGTTCCCGCCGTCACCGGAGCGGATATAGACCTTTGCTTCGTCGAGGAATTTCATGGGGCATAGGTAGGCCAGCCGGGCACGCCCGGCAACCCGGATTGACCCGCAAATCGGCCGAAATTCCGCGAATTTGACCCCCTTGCTTAACCTGTCGGCGTGACGGCGCCGCGCCGGGGTATGATATACGGAACCGAAACCGGGGCAGGGGTTGTGGATGCGGCGGCGGCAGTTCATCGGGGGCGCGATCTCGGTCGCGGCGCTGTCGCGGGCTCGCGCGCAGCAGGCCATGCCGGTCATCGGTTTCCTGCACGCCGGCTCTGCCGAGGAGAACGTCAAGCGGCTCGCGGCATTTCGCAAGGGGCTTGCCTCGGGCGGCCTTACCGAGGGACAGAACGTCGCGATCGAATATCGCTGGGCGTCGGGCCGGAACGAGGAACTGCCGGCCCTTGCAGCTGATCTGGTCCGGCGCAACGTCGCGCTGATCGCGACGCCCGGAAGCACGGCGGCCGCGGTCGCCGCGCGAAAGGCAACGACGACGATCCCGATCGTGTTCTCGTCCGGCACCGATCCGGTCGCGCTTGGCCTCGTCGACAGCCTCAATCGTCCCGGCGGCAACGCCACCGGCATCACCTCGCTCAATGCGGAGCTTTCGGCCAAGCGGCTCGGCATCTTTCGCGAGCTCGCGCCCGGCTTGTCGCGCTACTTCACGCTGGTGAAGCCGGGTTCGGCACTTGCCGCGCCCTTCGTCGCCGATCTGCAGCGGGCCGCAGGCCCGCTCGGCCTTCGCGTCGAGGTGCTCGAGGCCGATACGGCGGATGAAATCGATACCGCCTTCGCGCAGCTTCCGCCCGAGCCCGGCGCGGGCCTCGTGTTTGGCCCGGAAGGCTTCTTCTACGTCCATCGCGCTCGCATCGCGGAGCTGGCGCTGCGCCGCCGGCTTCCGACCATCTTCGACGTCCGCGACTATGTCGAGGCCGGAGGGCTTGCGAGCTATGGCTCGGATTATTTCAACGTGATTGAGCTCGCCGGGCAATATACCGCACGCGTGCTCAAGGGCGCGCGTCCGGCCGAACTGCCGGTGCAGCAGGCGACCAAGTTCGAGCTCGTGCTCAACCGCAAGACCGCGGCGGCCCTCGGCGTTACGATCTCGCCGACCTTGCTGGCGACCGCCGACGACGTGATCGAATAGCCGGTACCGGGCCGCGTATCCTGCAGGCCTTTCAGGCCGCCGGCGCATCGCCCGCCGGCAGCAGGATGCAGTGGAGTGGATACCGACGGGCGACGGCAAGACTCTGGATCCGGTCGCGAAAGGCGGCAGCCTCCGCTCGCGGAAAGACGCCGCAGGAGCCGCGCTTGCGCGCATGGGTCGCAAACACGATCGCGATCGCGCGCTCCCGGTCCATCCCGAAGACGTGTTCCAGAACGAAGGTCACGAAGTCCGACGGCGTGTAGGGGTCGTTCAGCAGCACGATCTCCAGATGGGACGCCTTGCCGTGATCGGCTTCGATATCAGGCGCTGCGCCCTTGGCGATGCCGTGGCTCAGATAGACCAGGGCGTCGTAGCGGGTCGCTCCCTGCGCGGACAGGAAGCGGCCGGCCGGGTCGGCGAACAGCTCGACGAGCATGTCGGCGCCCGTCACAACCGTCCGTTCCGACAGCTGGGCCTCGTTGAAGGCACTCTGAAGCAGATGACCGAGGCCCGTCGTCGGCTCGCTCGCGCCAGTGGCCTCGATATCCCGCCGCAAGCGCGCCAGGTCGATGCCGCAGGCCTGCATCACCGGCGCTGCGTCCTCGTCCTCGATCAGGGCGATCAGCAAATCCTGCGGGCCGGGATGCGTGCGTCCCTTCGTCCGGGCGGCCGACGTCGCACGCTGGAGCGAACGCTTGAATGTCTCGGAGCAGGGCGGAAGCAGTGTCATTGCGGGCCATCATGATGCGGAGCGTGCACCGGCTTTGTCGGCACTTTCTCCGCCGCGGTTCATGCGGTTCCGCGTGCGCCGCCCGTGCTCCGCGAGACGGCGTCGCTAGGCCGGCCGCCTCCGGATCAGGAATTTCTGCATCCCCTCCAGCACCAGCTCCTTGCGCTGGTTGAAGATCGTGCTCCGCAGCGTCACCGCGCCGGTCGTGCGCCCCGGCACCAGCTCGGTGACCTCGAGCGCGGGATAGATCGTATCGTCGGCGTAGACGGGCTTGAGGAACCGGCTGGACTGCTCGAGGAAGCCGACCAGGGATTCCTCGACCATGAACGGAAACAGGCCGGCGCCGGGCGCGGTGTGGATCAGGGTCTGGAAGCCGTGGGCCAGCAGATGCGGCATGCCGCGGCTGCGGCAATATTCCACGTCGTAATGCACGGGGTGGGTGTCGCCGCTCGCGGTCTGGAATGCCGCGAACACCGCGGTGGTCTGGGTCCGGCTCGGCAGCACGAAGCGCTCGCCGACGACGAAATCCTCAAACCAGCGTTGCGTGGGGATCATGCGGTGCTGGGTCGGATCGAAGTCGGTCATGTCAAAGCTCTTTTCCCGGTGCGGCCTCTATCGCTACCGCGACGCGAGGAGTGCGACAATCCGTTCAATTCGACTTGCGTGGGCTTGTCGCGGTCGCTCACGTCATTAAAACGACCGCAGGCGACTCTACTTGCCGTATTCCGCCGCTCTCTCCCCGTCATTGCGAGGAGCGAAGCGACGAAGCAATCCAGACTGCCGCAGCGGAGACAGTCTGGATTGCTTCGCTTCGCTCGCAATGACGACCCCTGACAGTCCGATTGATGCCCTTGTTCAAGAATCTCTCCGCCTATGACGACCGCTCCGCGCGCCTGGCCGGCATCGCGCTCATGGTGCTGTCGATCTTCATGTTCTCGTTCGGCGACGCCATGGGCAAGTTCCTGGTCGGGACCTACTCGGTGGGGCAGCTGCTGTTCCTGCGCGCCGTTGCGGCGCTGCTCCTGCTGTCGCCGTTGATCTGGACGCAGCGTCACCAGTTCCTGCATCTGGAGCGGCCGGGCCTGCAACTGGTTCGCGTCGTGCTCTCGACGCTGGAGGTCGCGGCCTTCTTCCTCGCGACCGTCTATCTGCCGCTCGCCGACGTCATCACCTATTACCTTGCCGGTCCCATCTTCGTCACCGCGATGTCGGCGATCTTTCTGGGCGAGAAGGTCGGCTGGCGGCGCTGGACGGCGATCCTGATCGGCTTCTGCGGCGTCTTGATCGCGCTGCGGCCGTCGGCGCAGACCGTCAGCCTGCCGGCGCTGATCGCGCTCGGCGGCAGCCTGTCCTTTGCGACGCTGATGCTGATCACGCGCAGCCTGCGCAAGACGCCCGACATCGTGATGGCATCCTCGCAATTCGTCGGCACGTTCTCGCTGGGCGCGGTGCTGTCGGTCTTCAACTGGGTGCCGCCGACACCGGGCAGCCTGGTGTTCTTCGCCCTGGCGGGGCTGATTTCGGTGACCGCGCTGCTCTGCGTCAACCGCTCGCTCAAGCTGGCGCCGGCCAGCGTCGTGGTGCCGTATCAGTATTCGATGATCGTCTGGGCCGTGATCTTCGGCTTCGTCGTGTTCGGCGATGTCCCGTCGATCGCGACCATCGTCGGCGCCGCGATCATCATCGGCGCCGGTTTCTATATTTACTTGCGCGAGCGCGATCTCGGCCGCGCAAGTGAAGAGGTCAATCCGCCGGCTTAGGTGCAACAATATTTGTCGTCCCGGCGAAGGCCGGGACCCATAACCACCAATGTTCGTGCTGCGAAGATTCCCACTCCGAGTCTTCGCCAAATTGCCCCCTGGGGGTATGGGTCCCGGCCTTCGCCGGGACGACAGAGGAGAATGCAGCGGCGCTTAGCGTCCTAACTCACCTCATCCTTCGCGCACTGCTCCAGCTCTTCAGCGAGGCCCAGACGCCGCGCGAGAGGCGGAAGCAGTCGACTGGCGTCGAGGAGCCCAGCGCCAGGAAGCGGTGCAGCTGGACGCCGCTCCACTGGAAGCCGCACTTCTCCAGCACGTTGCGCGAGGCCGGGTTGGTGACGCGCGCGCCGGCATAGAGATGCTCGTCCTCGAACTCCTCGAAGAAGAAGTCGATCGCGCCGCGCGCGGCTTCCGTGGCAAAGCCCCGGCCCCAATGCTCGACGCCGAGCCAGTAGCCGAGCTCGGCATTCCCGGGCGTGGAGCAGTCGATCCCGACCATGCCGACCGGGCCGCTGTCGTGCTCGATCAGGAACACGGTCTCGCTGCCGAGCTCGGAGGTGGCGCGAATGAAGTCGACGGCGTCGTCCTGCGAATAGGGATGGGGGAGGCGGCGCGTGTTCTCGGCGACGCGGCGGTCGTTGGCGAGCTGAGAGATGGTCCTGACGTCGGCGAGGGTCGGCCGCCGCAACGTCAGCCGCTCGGTGGCGACGACGCTCGGTCTCGCCTCCCGCAAGGTCGCGCTCGAGAAATCCTGCAACATGTCCGGCTCCTGAAAGTCACTAAGTCAAAGTGAGCAAGTCAAAGAAAAGGGGAGGCCGGTTTCCCGCCTCCCCTTGGAGCCTTCGATCTCTTGAGATCTTTAGGACTCCGCCGGTTTGGTAGGACCCGGCGGACTCCAATTTGATCCACCGTCTATTCAGCCGCCTCTGCGATCGGGAGTACCGATACGAATGTGCGGCCGTTGGCTTTGGCCTGGAACGCAACACGACCTTCGATCTTGGCGAACAAAGTGTGGTCCGTGCCCATGCCGACATTAAGGCCGGGGTGCCAGGTGGTGCCGCGCTGACGCGCAATGATGTTGCCGGGAGTGACGACTTCCCCGCCGAACGCCTTGATACCGAGGCGCTTACCCTTGGAATCGCGACCGTTGCGCGATGAACCGCCTGCTTTTTTGTGAGCCATGGCTCGTCTCCGAAATCCTGCGTATTTCTAGATCAATTCCTTGACGGAATCATTTCACGATTTCTCACGCATCAATTCGTGAATTGGGCGTGATCAAATCTCGTTATTCGGCGGCTTCCTTCACCACCTTCTCCTTCTTCGGACGCGGGCCCTTGGTGGGCTTGGCGCCGTCGGCCAGGATCTCGGAGATGCGGAGGACCGTGATCTCGTCGCGATAGCCGCGCTTGCGGCGCGAATTCTTGCGGCGGCGCTTCTTGAACGCGATGACCTTGGGGCCACGCTTGTGGTCGAGCACTTCGACCGCAACGGAGGCGCCGGCCACCGTGGGAACGCCGAGCACCGGCGTGTCACCGCCGAGCACCAGAACTTCATTCAACTGCACGATCGAGCCGACTTCGCCTTCGATCTTGCCAACTTCGAGAACATCATCCGGCACGACGCGGTATTGCTTGCCGCCGGTTTTGATGACTGCGAACATCGTTTTTTTCTCCGTGTTCAATCCCGGCCTCGGGACGAATATCGTCCGGGTCGGCTTTTTGTCAGTCGCTATGGGTTAATGCGTTTTGTGCGGGTGGGAGTTATCCCTTTGAAAACCCACGCAAAAACAAGCGGCGCGAGAAACGCCCCGCGCCGGCTGTGGGACTTATAGCCGCCGGGCGCGCCGAGTCAAGGAAAACCGCCGAAAACGGCCCGGATTTGAAGGATTTGGCCAGCCAGGCGGCCCTCCGCCAAATCTCGGCCGGCGCTGCAACCAACGGGTTCCCCCGCCGTTAGTCCGCCGGAACAGGTATGCGGGCAAGGGCTCCCAATGGCAACAGACGAACTGGTCAAGACGACGGGCATCGCCCATCACGGCGCCGGGCGGCTGCCGTCGGTGGACGTGGACAGCTTCAACATCGAGATGAAGGACGAGGACGGTTTTCTCGGCGATCGCGCCAGCAAGGGCGCCTTCCGCGAGATCCTCGATCGCTGGCGCAAGCCGCTGCGCAAGACCGGCGAGGACCCGTTCGGCAAGGAGCCGTCGGAGAACATCAGCAAGAAGACGCTGGATGCGATCCTCGTCGGCGACGACACCGAGGCCTCCGCGGTGGTGCACAGCGCCATCGAGGACTTTGCGCAGGAGCTTGCCTACGTCACGCGCCGCTTCCTGAAGACAAAGGCCTGGGCCAAGACCGAGCGCATCGTGGTCGGCGGTGGCTTTCGCGATTCAAGGCTCGGCGAGCTCGCGATCGCGCGCACCGAGATCATTCTAAAGGCCGAGGATTTCAGGATCGACATGCAGCCGATCCGCCATCACCCCGACGAAGCCGGCCTGATCGGCGCGCTGCATCTGGCGCCGTCGTGGATTTTCGAAGCCTATGACAGCATCCTCGCCGTCGACATCGGCGGCACCAACATCCGCTGCGGCCTGGTCGAGACCAACTGGAAAAAGGCAAAGGACCTGTCGAAGGCCAAGGTCGTGACATCCGATCTGTGGCGTCACGCCGACGACGAGCCGACGCGCGAAGGCGCGGTGAAGCGGCTCACCAAGATGTTGAAGGGGCTGATCACCGAGGCCGGCAACGACGGCTTCAAGCTCGCGCCCTTCATCGGCATCGCCTGTCCCGGCGTGATCAACGAGGACGGGTCGATCGAGAAAGGCGCGCAGAACCTGCCGGGCAATTGGGAGAGCAGCAAGTTCAACCTGCCGGCGAGCCTGATCGAGGGCATCCCCGTCATCGGCGAGCACGACACCGCGATCCTGATGCACAATGACGGCGTGGTTCAGGGCCTCTCCGAGGTGCCGTTCATGCAGGACGTCGATCGCTGGGGCGTGCTGACCATCGGCACCGGGCTCGGCAATGCCCGCTTCACCAACCGCCGCAAGGACCGGGACACTACGGAGAACGGCAAGAAAAAGAGCAAGGAAAACAACAAGGACGGCGGCAAATCCGACTAGAAAGCGTTTTCGAGCGAAGTGGAGACCGGTTCGCGTCAAGAAAACGCGTCAAAACAACAATCCAGAGCCCCCGTTCCGGCTTCGCCGGAACGGAAACGGCTCTGGAGTAACCTTGACTGGTTAGGTTAAGGACCGGATTGCGTTGCGGCGCATCAGGCGCACGCTAGGGTCGAATCGTCGTCTCACCTGGCCGGCGAAGCCGCCCTTCCCAGCCAGTATTTCAATGAGCGGCACCGGGACCGCCAGTGTTTACCGCGTCTGGCGGTCCCACCCGTTTTTCCAGCGCCTCTGACGTCTGACATCTCACCACAAACCCGGACCTCATCCCCGCGCAATGGCGAAGCCATTGTCGCTGAGGGCCCGCCGGAGGCGGGCGTCTCGAAGGATGGCCGCGGGCTCTGCTCAGCTCCAGCCGATGCGCCCAAAAAACGCGGCGATCTCGCTCGCCGCGTGATCCGGATTCTCGCGATGCGGGAAGTGTCCAACCCCCGGAAACATTGCGAGATCGAGATCGGCAAAGGTCTCTCCCAGCCGATCGGTCCACGCATAGGGAAACAGCGGATCGTGCTCGGCCCAGCGCACGCAGGTCGGCACATTGATCGGCGCAAGCTTTGGTGCTTCGCCCTTCATCATCGCGAGCCGCCCTTCATGCGAGGCCCGGTAATGCGCAAAGCCGCCGGCGAGATTGCCCGGCTTGAAGAAATTGTCGGCGAAGGCATCGAGGACGTCGTCGAAGGCGTCTTTCCGATGCGCCCACCCCTTGAGGAAGTGGCCGATATAGAGCCTGCAGCTCTCGCGGCTCGCACCGACCAGCGCGGGCGCCATCTCCATCTGGTGAAAGGACTGGTACCAGATGTGATTGAGCCGATCGGGCGCCGCCATCCGCGGCCCGATGCCGGGATAGACGAAATCGAAGAAGAACAGCCCGGCGAGCCGCCCCGCCGCCTGCCGCGCCAGCGGCTGCATCACGGCGCCGCCGACGTCATGGCCGACCACGCCGAATCGGTCGACACGAAGTGCCTCCATCAGGGCCAGCATGTCCGCGGCATGGCCATCCGGACCAAAGGGGCCATCCGGCTTGTCGCTGTCGCCAAAGCCGCGCAGATCGGGCGCGATCAGGGTGAAACGGTCGGCAAGCCTCGCCATCACCGGCTCCCAGGTCAGCCAGAATTCCGGCCATCCATGCAGCAAAAGCAGCGGTTTGCCCGATCCGGCGCGAACCAGGTGGAATTTGGCGCCATTGGCCGTGACCGTCAGGTGCTCCATGGCAGTTCCTTCCCAAGCGCTTTCAAGCGAAGCGGACGCCCATTCGCGCCAGGAAAACGCGTCAAAACAGGAATCCTCGGAGCCCCATTCCCACGGGAACGGCACCCCAGGCTGGCGCGGGGCTGAAAGAGGCAGCGGATTTTCCCCTTTCGCGCCTTGTCTGGCCCGCCATCCTCGCCTATTAACGCCCCCAACCACAGGGGCCCTGCCTCTATATGGCGCCTTCAGGAGAGGTGGCAGAGTGGTTGAATGCACCGCACTCGAAATGCGGCATAGGTGCAAGCCTATCGGGGGTTCGAATCCCTCCCTCTCCGCCATCTGAACAATGTGTCAGTTATCCATTTTGCCCATGGCTCATCCGTAGCCTTCAACCTACAGTATGGTAGGCGGCCCATATGCGCTCGATTTGCGTGCATCATGTCGGGCCGTGAAAATTTCGGGGCGGACCAAGGAAATTGAGCAGCTTTTACGAACGGCCGATTTTGAATTCGCCGTACCGGGCGCCGGAACTGCACCATCCTCTCGACGACAACGGCCAGCCCCTTGAAGGGGAGCCGAGACGCGGTCGTCGGCCGTCGCGATTCATCGTGCCGGTTCCGGCATCCAGAAAGAAGGCGGCGAGCGATCAGGCGTTGCTTGATCTGGAGACCTATACCGAAAACGCGCTGATCAACCAAATCCGCGGCTATCTGGATAGCTGGCGCCAGCTGCGCAATCCGGCCGACTGGGGCGTGACTGGCGTGACACAGCGGTTGCTCGAACACTGGCGCCATCACAAATTCAATGGCCCCACGCCGTTCTTCTGTCAGATCGAAGCAGTCGAAACGATCATCTGGCTGACGGAGGTCGCGCCGAAACGTGCAGCGACGAAGGGCCTGCTCGATCAGCTTGCCAAGGCCAACGCCGAAGCCAACCCTGAACTCTTCCGTCTGGCCATGAAGATGGCTACGGGCAGCGGCAAGACGACCGTGATGGCCATGCTCATCGCCTGGCAAGCGGTGAACGCGGCGCGCAAGGACTCGAAGGATTTTTCCCGCGCCTTCCTGATCATCACCCCAGGCATCACCATTCGCGACCGCCTGCGCGTTCTGCTGCCGAGCGAGCCCGATAACTACTACGAGACACGCGAAATCGTGCCGCCGGAAATGCTGCCGGAAGTCCGCCGCGCAGAGATCGTGATCACCAACTACCATGCGTTTCAGCATCGTGAGACCTTGGCCTTGCCAAAGGTCGCGCGCAGCTTCCTCCAGGGCAACGCGCCTGAACCGCTTAGGACCACACAGACCGATGCGGAAATGCTCGCGGAAGCCTGCGGCAAGCTGCTTAACTTTGACCGCGTGAATGTGATCAATGACGAGGCGCATCATTGTTACAGGCATAAGGTCGGCGGTGACGTTGAAGGTGCTCTAACGGGGGAGGACAAGAAGGAGGCTGCCGACAACGAGGAGGCCGCCAGACTCTGGATCAATGGCATCGAAGCGTTGGGCCGTAAGCTGTCGAAGGGCGTGCGGGCCGTCTATGACCTGTCGGCCACTCCTTTCTTCTTGCGTGGCTCGGGCTATCCCGAAGGGTATCTGTTCCCCTGGGTCGTGTCTGATTTCAGCCTGATGGACGCGATCGAGAGCGGCATCGTCAAACTCCCCCGCGTACCGGTCACTGATAACCTCGTGCAGACCGATTCGGTCGTCTATCGCCATCTGTGGAAGCACATCGGTAAGGATCTGCCGAAGACCGCGGCGGGCGCCAATAAGTTGAGTCCTTTCGATCTGCCGAATATGCTCAAAACGGCACTGAGCGCACTCTACAGCCACTACGAGGGCGAGTTCGAGAGCTGGGAGCGCGAAGGGATCGAGGTGCCGCCCGTCTTCATCGTGGTGTGCCAGAACACCGCGATCTCCAAACTGGTGTTCGAATGGATCGCCGGCTTCGAGCGTGGCGATGCGGAGGAGGGCGAACGGGCAGCCTTTCATGCCGGGCACCTGGAGTTGTTCCGAAACTATGACGACCAGGGGGGGGCGCCTTGCCCGCCCGCGGACGCTGCTGATTGACTCGCGCCAGATCGAATCCGGCAATGCGTTGGACAAGGGATTCCGCGAGGTTGCCGGACCAGAGATCGAGCTGTTCAAGCAAGAGCGCAACAAACGCGACGGCGCGGGCGCACACGGCCAAGCCAGTGAAGGCGAGTTACTGCGCGAAGTCATGAACACCGTTGGTCGTGTTGGCCGGCTCGGCGAGCAGATCCGCTGCGTCGTGTCGGTGTCGATGCTGACCGAAGGCTGGGACACCAATACGGTCACTCACATCCTGGGCGTTCGCGCGTTCGGCACCCAGCTGTTGTGCGAACAGGTTGTTGGGCGCGGCCTGCGCCGCCAGTCCTATGACCTCAATCCAGAGACTGGGCTGTTCGACGTCGAATATGCCGACATCATGGGCATCCCATTCGACTTTGCCTCTTCTCCGCAGAAGACGAAGCCGACCGCGCCCAAGCCGGTCACCCGTGTCCACGCCATCAAGGAGAGGGCCGAGCTCGAGATCCGCTTTCCGCGCGTTAGCGGCTACCGCCGCGACCTGCCGTCTGAGAAGCTGGAAGCCGCCTTCACTGCTGACAGCCGGCTCGAGATCACCCCCCTGGACATCGGCCCAACCTCCGTCGTGATGGAAGGCATCGTCGGTGCGGGCGTGACCATCACGCCGCAGGTGCTGGAGCGGCTGCGCCCCTCGGAAATTAGCTTCAATCTTGCCAAGCATCTGCTCTACACGCATTTCCGCGACGACGAGGGCTTTCCCAAGCAGCATTTGTTTCCGCAGATTCAACGCATCGCGCGGAAATGGATCGACGATGGCTATCTGGTCACCAAAGGCGTGCCGATCGGCGCGATCCTGTATCAGGACCAGCTCACCCGTGCGGCGGAAAAGATCGATATCGCTCTCACGCGCGGCAGCGAGGGACGGCTGTTGGCGGTGCTCGATCCCTACAATCCCAAGGGCTCGACGCGTTTCGTCAACTTCATCACCTCGAAGCCGGCATGGAAGACGGGCGCGCAGCCGCCCAAGTGCCACGTCAGCCATGTTGTCCTCGACTCAAGCTGGGAGGAGCAACTCGCGTTGACCCTCGAAAACCATCCGTGCGTGCTCGCTTACGCCAAGAACCAGGCAATGGGATTCGACATCCCCTATCTCGATGCCGGTGTAATGCGGCGCTACGTTCCCGATTTCCTGGTCCGGCTCGATATCGGAGACGACGAGCCGCTGAACCTGATTCTCGAAGTCAAAGGCATCCGGGACGAAAGCGACAAAGCCAAGGCGCAAACGACCCGCGAGCTGTGGGCGCCGGGTGTCAATGCGCTTGGTGGCTTTGGACGCTGGCAGTTTGAAGAATTTCGCGACTGGGCGGCGATGGAGGAAGACTTCGCCGCATTGGTCGATCGGCTGCTGAAGAAGGAATACGCATGACGAGCGACCAATCGTTCGATGCCGAGCAGCGCAGGCTTCAGGGTGCCTGGTTCACCGAAAACCTTGCCCCGAATCACGGTTACGCGGGCGCGGCGTACCGCGTTTCCCCGGCCTGCCGGGAATTGAATCTGGCCCCTGCGATACGAAAGATCGCAGAACGTCTGTTCGCGGCTGAACCCGTGATCCAATGGCACCAGCATGCCAATCATGGGCTCTCGTCCCAGGTATGTTGCCTCAACTTTCTGCTGCCATTTGCCGGGAAGCCGGAATTGCTGCGCCGGTGGGTCGAACATGTGACGGCCGACGGGGTGTCCGAGATGCTGCCGATCGAGTCGGATCGTGCGGGCCAGCCCTGGAATGTCACCTTCGAATGGATCGGCGACACCGATCATCTCAACGAGGGCAAGGAGGGCGCGTCCCGAAAGCGAGGCGCCAACGCCACCGCCGCTGATGCAGCAGTGCGGTATCGGGATGCTCAAGGCCGCAGCAATCTGTTGCTTATCGAGTGGAAATACACTGAACACTACGGCCAGCCCCTCGGGCCAACAGGTAACGCGACGCGCCGGCAACGCTATGAACACATCTTCCGTCATCCAAACGGACCGATCCACGCCGATGCCAATGTCACCCTGGACGACTTCTTCTATGAGCCGTTCTACCAGATGCTCCGCCAGCAGATGCTGGCATGGCATACTGAAGTGAGTGATCCGCAGATCGACCGTGCACGCGTTCTCCATCTCTCACCTTCAGGCAATCGGCCGCTGCATCGGGTGACCTCGCCCGGCCTGCGCCGGTTCGGCGACGATGCCTTCCACGTCTTCAGGTCGTTGCTGGCAAATCCGCAGGATTTCATCTCCATGTCGATCGAGGACGCCTTCGCGCCCCTGGCCGCATGGCCGGAAGCAGATTGGTACCCGTGGCTGCGTAAGCGCTATTCGTCACTATGGGCCGAAACCGAGGTTCTTGCCTGATGGCTCGTTCGCCAAAATCGCCAAAGCCGCCCAAATCTTCAAAGCAGATCGACGCGCTGAAGCACGACGCGGCGAGCCGGCGCAATATTCCGACGGCGGAGATGGAGAGTTTCTTCCGGCGTGACGAAGATGCTTCGCCGATGCCGCCTAAGCATTATCCGCGCGCCCGGCCGCTGCCGGAGGGGTACACGCGCGCGGCCGAGGATCCTCGCGCACCCGAGCTGATCTGGAACGGCGCGAAAATCACCGTCACTGAAGACCAGATGAAAGAACTGGCCGTGACGGGCACGCTGACGTTGTCGGATGCGCAACTGGTCTGGCGCGGCAAGGACAAGCAGGACTGGTCCGACCTCGTCGTCAACGTGCCGCCGCTCTACATTCAGGAGAAGATTCACCCCAAGGCGATTATCGACGATCTGAAGCGGCGCACCGCCGAGAAGCGCGAGGCAGAGAGCGCCGCGCCGGACCTGTTCGCCGATTTCAACGGCATCGAGCCGGACCAGCGCGCCGAATTTTACCAGCACGACCAGCACTGGTCGAACCGCATGATCCTAGGTGATTCCTTGCAGGTAATGGCGAGCCTTGCCGAGCGCGAGAGTCTGCGTGGCAAGGTGCAGTGCATCTATTTCGATCCGCCCTATGGCATCAAGTTCAACTCGAACTGGCAGGTCTCGACGCAGTCGCGAGACGTCAAGGATGGCAAGCAGGTCGACATCTCGCGAGAGCCCGAGCAAGTGAAGGCGTTCCGCGATACCTGGAAGGACGGCATCCATTCTTACCTTACCTATCTCCGCGACCGTCTGACAGTGATGCGAGATCTGCTGACAGAGAGTGGTTCGATCTTCGTGCAGATCAGCGACGAGAATGTCCATCGTGTTAGGGCAGTATTTGATGAAGTCTTTGGATCGGAAGGCTTCTGCGCTGAAATTGCGTTCTCAAAAGCGACAGGACTAACTAGCGAACTTGTCCCAAGCGTCTTCGATTATATACTTTGGTATTCTCGTGATCGTAAGCGCGTTAAATTTAGGCCGCTCTTCCGGGAGCGCGATTTTGAAGCTGATCGACGAGGTGAATTCAGGAATACGGACCCAATCTTAGGGAATGATCCGAAGGTCAGCGCCTTTAGAACGAATTCTGCTGTTTCTCCCGGTATCAGAGCGAACACTACCGGTAGATTTAGCTACTTGAGTCTCAATTTTGATTCCGGGCCCGCAAGAAATTGGAAGACGGTTCTGCCTGGAATGAGGCGCTTGGCCATGGCAGGTCGACTCGAATTCGAGGCGTCACCGTCCCGCATGTACAAGCAATATTGGAAAGACTTCTCGCATCTTCCCTTCACTAATATCTGGAGCGACGTTAGATCAGAGCAGGATCGTATCTATGTAGTCCAAACGGTAGAGCGGGTCATCCAACGTTGTATGTTGATGACTACGGACCCAGGTGATTTGATACTTGATCCCACGTGCGGTTCCGGCACAAGCGCGTATGTGGCCGAGCAGTGGGGCCGACGCTGGATTACTGTCGACACCAGCCGGGTAGCGCTAGCTTTGGCTCGTACGCGTCTGATGTCCGCGCGTTATCCGTGGTATTTACTCGCTGATAGTCGCGAGGGGCGGGCTAAGGAGGCTGAACTCACACAGCGGTTGCCTCTTGATACGCCGAGCAACGGCGATATCCGCCAAGGCTTCGTCTATGAACGCGTTCCCCATATTATGCTCAGCTCAATCGCCAACAATCCGTCGATTGATGATATCTGGGAGAAATGGCAGGCGGTCCTTGAGCCGTTGCGCGCGGCACTGAATCAGGCGACCAAGAGAAATTGGGAAGAATGGCAAATCCCGCGCGAACTGCCGGCCGGGGCGCCCACGGCTGCTGCCGAGCCACACGCCAAATGGTGGAAGGCGCGCATCGCCCGCCAACGCGAGATCGACGATAGCATCGCCGCGCGCGCCGATGTCGAATACCTATACGACAGGCCTTACACTGATAATGCCCGAGTCCGCGTCGCAGGGCCATTTACGGTAGAGAGCCTTTCGCCGCATCGCGTGCTGCCCGCCAGCGAGGAGGAATTGATTGACCTGATCGACGCCGCCGAGGGCAAACGCTCAGCCGCCGATGCGGACCTTGCCGGGCAGGATTTTACGGCGATCGTGATCGACTATCTCAAATCCGAGGGCGTCAAGCAGCAGGCTAAGGGCGACCGCATCACCTTCGAGAGCTTGACGCCGTGGCCGGGAAATTTTATCGGCGCCAGCGGCACTTTCATCGAGGGAGAGAACGGCCCCGAGCGCCGCGCCGCGATCCTGATTGGGCCCGAATATGGGACCGTCGGCCGGCAGGACATCGTCGCCGCGGCGCGCGAGGCCGTCGATGCACGGTTCGACGTCCTGATCGCCTGTGCCTTCAATTTTGACGCCCATTCCTCCGAGCTGGGGAGTCTGGGCAGCCTCAAAATCCTGAAGGCGCGCATCAATCCCGACATGCACATGTCGGATGAGCTCAAGAACACTGGGCGCGGCAATATGTTCGTTGTGTTCGGCGAGCCGGACGTGGAAGTCCTCGATGTCGGCGGCCCCGAGATCCGGGTGAAGGTGAACGGCGTCGATGTGTTCGATCCCAATACTGGCGACATCCGCTCCAACGACACCAAGGGCATCGCCGCGTGGTTCATCGACACCAACTATAACGAGGAAAGCTTCTTCGTCCGTCACGCATATTTCCTCGGCGCGAACGATCCCTACAAGAGCCTGAAGGCCGCACTCCAGGCCGAGATCGACGAGGACGCCTGGGCAACGCTTTACTCCGACACCTCGCGTCCGTTCCCGCGGCCTGCGGGCCGCCGCATCGCGGTAAAGGTCATCAATCACTTCGGCGACGAGGTGATGAAGGTCTTTGGAGTGTGAGCGCGTGAATTTCCTGATCGCGGACACTTTCACTGCCTCGTTCAATCGCCTCTCCGGCGTAGACCAGAAGGCGGTTAAGGCGAGCGTCTTCGACCTGCAAATGGACCGCACCGGCAACGGCCTCCAGTTGCATCGCATCGATAAAAGCAAAGACCCGAATTTCTGGTCCGCACGGGTCAATCGCGATATCCGTCTGATCGTCCATAAGACAAGCGAAAGCCTGCTGGTCGCCTATGTTGATCACCACGACGCCGCCTATGCCTGGGCGGAACGGCGGCGGATCGAGGCGCATCCCCGGACCGGTGCGATCCAGATCGTTGAAGTCCGTGAGCAGGTGGCGGAGGTTGCGCCGCCGGCAACGTTTGATTTTGTGTTTCCCAAGCCCGCCAAGAAAGAGACGGTCAAGCCCGCGTTGTTCTCGTCGCTGGATGACAATGCGCTCCTCTCGGTGGGTGTGCCCGCCGATTGGTTAGCCGACGTCCGTGCAGCCGACGAAGATGGTTTCTTCACGCTGGCGGCCCATCTTCCTGCTGAGGCTTCCGAAGCCCTTCTCGAATTCGCAGCGACCGGCAGGCTGGCCCTTCCGGCGCCGCCGACTGCTGATCCTTTCAAGCATCCCGACGCACTGCGCCGCATTCGTCTGATTGCCGATCAGGAGGAGCTCGAACAGGCGTTGGCCTTTCCGTGGGAGAAGTGGGGCGTCTTCCTTCACCCATCGCAACGTTCGCTGGTTGAACGCTCTTTCTCAGGGCCGGCCCGCGTGGCGGGATCGGCTGGCACCGGCAAGACCATTGTTGCGATCCATCGAGCGGTGCGGCTCGCTCGCGAGAACTCAGCCGCAAAGATACTTTTGGCGAGCTTTTCGCAGCCTTTGGCTGATGCATTGGCGAAGAAACTCCTCGTTCTTGCTCCGGAAACGGGTGGTGTCGTGCCCCGAATCGCGACGGCCTCGTTCCGAGGGATCGCTGAACAGATGTATCAGCTCGAGTACGGTGTGCGCCCTCGAATTGCATCCGATGTCGTCTTGCGCGAACGGCTGCGCACGGCTGCTGACGCGAACGCGCTCAAGGGCTTTTCCGAGCGCTTCCTGCTGTCCGAGTGGGCCAACGTCGTTGACGCTTGGGGGCTTTCATCGCTTGACGCCTATTCGACCGTCGAGCGGATGGGCCGCAAGAGCAGGCTCGGCCCCAATCAACGCGCGCGCTTGTGGCCCGTCTTCGCGGCAGTCCGTGAAACGCTGGCGACCGAGCGCTTTACGACCTGGGCGAGCGTCTTCACCGACCTCGCGAAAGCACTCGAAGGCCGCGCGTCCAAGCCATTCGATCATATCGTTATCGACGAGGCCCAGGACCTGGCCCCTGCGGAGCTACGGTTCTTCGCGGCGCTGGCGCCTGCAGGACCGAACGGCCTGTTTCTGTCCGGTGACATCGGTCAGCGCATTTTCCAGCATCCGTTTTCGTGGGCGAGCCTCGGCGTCGATGTGCGGGGCCGATCGCACACCCTCAAGGTTTGCTACCGCACCTCGCAACAGATTCGGCGCGCTGCCGACCGGCTTTTGCCAACCGTCCTGCGCGATAGCGACGGTCTGGACGATGAACGCCGCGGCATCATCTCCGTGTTCGATGGGCCCCCGCCGGAGGTCAAATCCTTTGCTAACATTGCCGAAGAAGCCGAAGCGATCCGAAATGCGGTTGAAGGTTGGCTCAGCGACGGAATCGCCGCTCACGAGATAGGCGTGTTTGTTCGGACACCAGAACTTGTCGTACGTCCACGGACTGCCATTGAAGGTTTGCCCGGTGCTGCCGAGATCGTGACGGCTCAAATGAGTCTGGCCAAGGGTTTGGAGTTCCGCGCTGTAGCGGTGATGGCGTGTGACGAGGGCGTCCTGCCGCTCGACGAGCGCATTGCCGACGCCGCGGACGAAGCCGAGTTGGACGATATTTATGAAACCGAAAGGCGACTTCTCTACGTCGCCTGCACCCGGGCGCGCGAGCACTTGATGCTTACGGGAGTCGCGCCGGTTTCAGAATATCTGGCCGATTTAAACGCGGCTGGTAACAACGCTCGGACGGTCTGAGCCTACTACTGCACCCCAATCCCCGCACTCTCAATCACCCGCTTATACCGTGCCGTCTCCTCAACGATGAACGGGCCCATCTCGGCCTGCCCCTTGTCGGCGATCGACACCTGGCCGTTGGTGGTGAGGTCGGCGACGATGCCGGGGTCGGCGAGCACGGCGGCCAGCGCCTCGGAGAGCTTGCCCACGATTTTCGGGTCGGTCCCGGCCGGGACCGAGACCCAGGTCGAGCCGACACTGACGGCGTCGGGGTAGCCGGCCTCGAGCACACTGGGCGTATCGGGCAGCGCGGCCATCCGCGCCGCGCCGGTGGTGCCGAGCACCTTGACCTTGCCGGTGTCGATCAGCGGCCTCAGCACGGTGAGGTAGTCGAAGGAGACGTCCAGGATGCCCGACATCATGTCGGTCATCTGGCTCGAGCCCGACTTGTAGGGCACGTGGGTCAGCTTGATGTGGGCTGCCGCCTGGAACATCTCGCCGGCGAGGTGCTGGGCGGTGCCGGGGCCGGGGGAGCCGAAATTGACCTTGCCCGGGTTGGCCTTCGCGTAGGCGACGAACTCGGCCAGCGTGTTGTAGGGCGCAGCCGCCGTCGCGACGAGGATCTGGTTCGACGAGCTCACGCCGCGGATGTGGACGTAGCTCTTGAGCGGATCGTAGTTGAGCTTCGACAGTCCCAGGCTCGGCTGGATCGTCATCGGCCCGCCGGAGGCGTAGAGCACGGTGTAGCCGTCGGGCTGGGCCCGGGCCACGAACTCCGTCCCGATGGTCCCGCCGGCGCCGGGCCGGTTCTCCACCACCACGGGCTGCCCAAGCCGCGTCCGCAGCTGCTCTGCGATCTTGCGCGAGACGAGGTCGGTGACGCCGCCGGCCCCGAACGGCACCACCCAGGTGATCGCGCGGTTCGGCCAAGAAGCCGCAGCCGCGTCCGCGGCCGTCTGCGCCCGCGCGGCGCCCGACTGGAGCGCCAGAATCGTCGCGACGACGAGACACAGCAACGCCGTTGGGAGCGCTCTCGTCGCCGTCCCTCCGCGGTGCCCCTGTCGCGCGGTCTCATGATCACCGCGCTGCTGCGCCGGCACGAAGACGCCGAGCTCCATGGATGTAGTCCTCCCTCGTTGCAGTCTGGCCGTTATGGCCACGTTGAGCGAAGGCTACAGTCTTGAGACTCCTCCAACCATTGGCGCAGTCCGAGCATCACTTTTGCAGAATATGAAAAGATCGAAGGGGCGCCTTCGGGCCATGGAGCTGCTTGCCGGCACCGACTGCGAGGGCAGCTTCGCGGCGACCGGCCGCCGCGCGAGCGCCGGACAGGCGAGTCAAACCCGCGATTCCCTTTCGTTTTGCCCCTGAAACGCTGCGAGAGGCGTCACCAATTCCGGCCCGCGCCTAAGTCATTGATCTTGCAGTGGTGGGCTACTGTGCATGGGGTTGTTTTCGACCTTTTTGTTTGATCGACTACGGAAGCCGCGCGCTGGTCTGTTTGACGCCGACTGCGGCCGAAGAAGGCTATAGGGCCCCGCGCGAGGATCTCTCCGATGACCGCCAAGATCGATCTCCTGACGCTGCAGCTGTTCGTGGCGATCGTCGAGGAGCAGAGCATCGCGAAGGCGGCGGAGAAGAAGAACATCGCGGCGTCCGCGGTCAGCCGGCGCATCTCCGACATCGAGGAGCGCTTCCAGGTCGAGCTGCTGCATCGCCATTCCAAGGGGATCGAGCCGACGCCGGCCGGCTTTGCCCTGCTCGAGCATGCCCGCATCATCCTCGGCAATCTCAGCAGGCTCGAGAGCGAGCTGACGGGTTACCGGCAGGGCAAGCGCGGGTTGATCCGGGTCTGCGCCAACAAGTCCGCGATCCTCGAAGCCCTTGCCGACGAGCTCAGCCTGTTCCTGGAACGGCATCCGCTGGTCCACATCGACATCGAGGAGGATTTGAGCCCCGCGATCGTGCGCGCGGTGATGGAGAACCGGGCCGACATCGGCATCTTCGGCGGCAACATCGACGGGCAGGATCTGGAGCTGTTGTCCTATCGCAGCGACAGCCTGGTCGCGCTGGTCACGCGCGATCACCCGCTGGCGGGCCGGAGCAGCGTCCGCTTCCGCGAGCTGGTCGATTTCGATTTCGTCAGCCTCGAGAAGGGCAGCTCGATCGAAACCTTGTGTGTCAGGGCGGGCGCCGCGCTCGGGCAGCATCTCAAGGTCCGCATCCGCGTCAGCAGTTTCGATGCGCTGTTTCGGGTGATCGATGCCAGGATGGGCGTGGGCGTCGTGCCGCTCGAGATCGTTTGCGGCCGCTACGGCGTCGACAGCCTCGTTACGGTCCCGCTCGATGAGTCCTGGGCGCGGCGCGAGCTGGTCATGGGCGTGCGCGATTACAAATCGCTGCCGCCGGTGACGAAGCTGCTGGTGGACCATTTGCGCAACCCCGATGAGGCGGCTCTCACCACGAGCAGCGTCTCCGACCGGCTGACGTTGGTTCGCAACAGGGGCTGACATCGCTGGTCGCGACGGCCAGCCATCGCCTGCCGCGATGGCCCCCTGCCAAACCGTCACTGCACATTCGCGCGACGCGCTTCTATCCTGCTTCCCAACATCGCGGCCGGTCGGCATGATCGGCGGCAACACGGCACAAGAGATGCCGAATACGGGAGGACGGATCGTGGACACGCACGGTCGCACGCTGCTGGCCAAAATCTGGGACCAGCATGTCATCGCTGCGGTCAGCGATGACACCGATCTGCTTCATGTGGATCGCCATCTGCTGCACGACCTCGGCGGCTCCCGCGGCCTGATCGACCTCAAAAGCCGCAACATTCCGGTCCACAATCCCGAGCTGACCTTTGCCACGCCCGATCATGCGATTTCGACCGCGTCGGCGCGGGCCGGCACGATCAAGACCGGATGGGAGCTGCTGGCGGCATTGCGGACCGAGACGTCCGCCAGCGGCATCCGGCTGTTCGATCTCGACCAGCCCGGCCAGGGCATCGTCCATGTCATCGGCCCGGAGCTCGGCCTCAGCCTGCCCGGCTGCCTGATCGTCTGTGGCGACAGCCACACCTGCACCCATGGCGGGCTCGGCGCGCTCGCCTTCGGCATTGGCTCCAGCGAGCTCACCCATGTGCTGGCGACGCAGACCATCATCCAGCGCCGGCCGAAAACCATGCGCGTCACGTTCGACGGCAAGCTGCCGTTCGGCGTCACGGCGAAGGATCTCATCCTCGCTTTGATCGGCCATGTCGGCGCCGCCGGCGGCACCGGCTATGCGGTCGAATATGCCGGCAGTGCGATCAGGGACATGCCGATCGAAGGGCGTCTGACCATCTGCAACCTGTCGGTCGAGCTCGGCGCCAAGATGGGGCTGATCGCACCTGACCAGACGACGTTCGACTACATCCGCGGCCGTCCCTATGCGCCGCAAGGCGAGATGTGGGAGCGCGCCGTCGCGGCGTGGCGGACGCTGCGGAGCGACAGCGACGCAATGTTCGATCGCGAGGTCACGATCGACGTCGCAACCATCATCCCGCAGATCACCTGGGGCACCAGTCCCGAGCATGTGCTCGGTGTCGATGGACGCATTCCGGATCCCGCTGATATCGCCGATCCCGCGCGCCGCGGCGCGATCGAGATCGCGCTCGACTATATGGGCCTCAAGCCGGGCGCGCCGATCGCGGGCACGAAGGTGGATTGGGTCTTCATCGGCTCCTGCACCAACAGCCGTCTCAGCGATCTCAGAGCCGCGGCCGAGGTCGCGCGCGGCCGCAAGGTCGCGCCGGGCGTGCGCGCCTGGGTCGTGCCTGGGTCGGAGACCGTCAAGCGCGATGCGGTGGCCGAAGGGCTCGACAAGATCTTCACCGAGGCGGGCTTCGAGTGGCGCGAGCCCGGATGCTCGATGTGCCTTGCCGCGAACGGCGAGACCGTGCCGCCCGGCCAGCGCTCGGTGTCGACGTCCAATCGCAATTTCATCGGCCGGCAAGGGCCACGTGCCCGTACCCATCTGGCGAGCCCGGCGATGGCCGTGGCCGCGGCGATCTCGGGCGCCATCGCCGACGTCCGAACCATGGAGCGCTAGATGGCGCAAGCCTTCACCAAGCTGACTGCGATTGCCGCGCCAATCATGCGCACCAACGTCGATACCGACGTCATCATCAGCATCAACCGCATGATCGGAAACTCCGTCCGCGGCCATCTCGGCAAATGGGCGTTCGGATCGCTGCGCTATCTGCCCGATGGCTCTGATAATCCCGAGTTCATCCTCAACCGCGAACCGTATCGCGCGGCGGAAATCCTGGTCACGGGGCCGAATTTCGGCTGCGGCTCCTCGCGCGAGGCGGCGGTGTGGTCGCTGCAGGAGATGGGCATCCGCGCCATCATCGGCTCCGGCTTCGGCGATATCTTCTTCGCGAACTGCTTCCAGAACGGCATCCTGCCGGTGGTGCTCGATAAAGCCGTCATCGACAGCCTCGCCTCGGAGATCGAAGCGAGCCAGGGCGCGGGACGTCTCAGCGTCGATCTGGTGGAGCAGACGGTCACCTCGCCGTCGGGCACACGGCATGTGTTCGAGATCGATCCGCGCCGGCGCGCCGGCCTGCTCGAAGGCCTGGATGAGATTTCGCTGACCTTGCGGCGCGACCAGGAGATCCGCGCCTTCCAGGCATCCGACCGCGACGCGCGGCCGTGGATTCACTTTGCAGGATAATCGTCAGGACACATCAGGCATGAACACGCTCTCGAACATGATCAAGGTCGCCGTGGTCGGCGGCGAAGGCATCGGCCCTGAGGTGACCGACCAGTCCCATCGCATCCTCAAATGGTTTTCGGCCCGGCGCGGCGTTCCCGTGGCGCTGCGCGAAGCGCAATACGGCCTCATCCCTTATCTCGCGACAGGAAAGGTGCTGCCTGAAGACACCGTCGAGGCGATGGAGGAGGCCGACGCGATCCTCTGGGGCGCGACCGGTGGCCCGGAGACGACGGAGGTGCCCGCCGCGGCGCGCAAGGCGGGAAGCCTCCTGTCGCTGCGCAGCAAGTACGACCTCTATGCCAATCTCCGGCCCATCGTCGCAAGTCCGGCGCTCGCGGACTCGGCGCCGCTCAAGGCGTCGGTGCTGAAGGACGTCGACTTCATCATCATCCGCGAGCTCACCAGCGGCATCTATTTCGGCGAGCCGCGCGGCATCGAAACGCTGCCGGACGGCCAGCGCCGCGGCTTCAACACCCAGCAATACACCACCAGCCAGATCCGCCGGGTGGCACGAACCGCGTTCGAGCTGGCGCGGACGCGCAAGGGCCGGGTCTGCTCCGTCGACAAGGCCAATGTGCTGGAAACCAGCGTGCTCTGGCGCGAGGAGGTCATTGCGCTGCATCAGGCGGAGTTCTCCGATGTCGAGCTGACACATCTCTATGTCGACAACGCCGCAATGCAGATCGTGCGGGCTCCCTCGCAATTCGACGTCATGGTGACCTGCAATATCTTCGGCGACATTCTCTCCGATTGCGCGGCAATGGCGTCGGGCTCGCTCGGCATGCTGCCGTCGGTCTCGCTTGGACCTCCGGATCGGCTCGGGCGCCGCAAGGCACTCTATGAGCCGGTCCATGGCAGCGCGCCTGACATTGCCGGCAAGGGCATCGCCAATCCGCTCGGCTCGATCCTCAGCGTCGCAATGATGTTGCGCATCACCCTCAATCGGCCTGATGATGCGGTGTTGCTGGAGAAGGCCGTGGATGCGGCCCTCGCTGGCGGCGCAAGAACGGCCGATATCGCCGAACCCGGCGCAAGAAAACTGTCGACCCAGGAAATGGGCGATGCGGTGCTGAACGCGCTCGATAAAGTGGCGGGCAAAGAGAGGGAGCACGCGTGATGAGGACTGGGATCACCAGACGGTCTGCGCTGACGATTGTCGCCGGCGCCGGTGCCACCATGGCGGCGGGACGAGCCTGGGCGGATAATCCGCCGGGCCGCGTGATCTATCCGGTGGCCATTCCGGTCTACCAGTCGCAGTTCGTCGCCGACCGTATCGGGTTCTTCAAGGACGCCGGCCTCGACTGCAAGCTGATCCAGGGCGGCAGCGGCGTGAAGACCCGCGAGATCATTGCCTCGTCGCAAGGCGATATCGGCATCGGCGACATCACCCACCCGATGCAGCTCAGCAACCACGGCCGTGCCGCGCGCGTCCTGATGCCGGTCGATACCCGCAGCAACGCGGCGATCTTCATCATCCGCAAGGATCTGTTCGACCAGGGCATCACCACGCTGGAAGCGCTGGCGAAGTGGAAGCGGCCTGATGGACGCAAGCCGATCGTTTCGGTGTCCTCGCTCGGCGGCACCAACCACGTCTGGGCCTCCTACTACATGGAAACCATGGGGCTCGACGACAAGGTGACCTGGATCGGCACCGGCAATGTCGACACCATGATGGGCACGCTGAAGACGAAGCAGGTCGACGTTCTCATCAACTCGCCGTCGATCCTGAAAGATTCGGTCGAGCAGGGCTGGGGCGCGCTGCTGTTTGACGGAACGGACGAGGCGGTCTGGGCGAAGTATATCGGCGGCAAGGTTCCCGTGACGTCGCATTTCTGCCTGCAGTCGAGCATCGACAAGGATCCGAAGAAGATGCAGGCGTTCGTCACGGCGCTGTGGCGCGCGACCCAGTGGATCAAGGGACACTCGCCGGAAGAGATCTATGACGCGATCGAACCCTATGTCGGGAGCACGTCGCGCGACGCGAATATTTTCGACTGCGGTGTCATGAAGAAGGTCACCGACTACGATTGCGTCATCGATGCGGCCAGCTTCGAACGCGGCCAGAAGGTCTGGTTTCGCGAGATGACCGGCATCAAGCCGCTTGCGATGGCCGAAATCGTCAACACCACCTTCATCGAAGCCGCACGCAAGGCCTATCCGGCTTGAGCGTGCAGGCCCTCCACGCGCCTGAGGTCGATGCGCCGCCCGACGCGCGGCGCATCGACGTGCGTGGATTGTGCAAGACGTTCCAGCTGGCGGGCACCGCGATCGAGGCGGTTCGCGATGTCTCCTTCAACGTCCGGCGTGGCGAGTTCGTCGCTCTTCTCGGGCCATCAGGCTCGGGCAAGAGCACTGTCCTCAACATGATCGCGACGCTGCTCAAGCCGACCAGCGGCCAGATCCTGATTGACGGTGTGCCCGTCATTCACGGACGGGCGACGCCGAATGTGGGCTACGTGTTCCAGCGCGACACGCTGTTCCCCTGGCGCACCGTTGCCGACAACATCGGCTACGGCCTCGAGCTCGCCGGCGTGCCGGTGGCGGAGCGGAAGGATCGCGTCAATGCCTGCCTGAAGCAGGCCGGGCTCGAGGGTTTCGGCAACGCCTATCCTTCGGCCTTGTCGGGCGGCATGCGCCAGCGCGCCGCCCTGATGCGAACGCTGGTCGTCGAGCCGCAGGTCCTGCTGATGGACGAGCCGTTCGGCGCACTCGACACCCACACCAAGATCGACATGCACGACGTGCTGCTGCGCATCTGGGAGCGCGAGCAGCAGACCGTGCTGTTCGTGACCCACGATCTCGGCGAGGCCCTGACGCTGGCGGACCGCATCATCCTGTTCTCCGCGCGGCCCGGCCGGATCAAGGAGAGCTTCGAGGTCGATTTTGCCCGCCCGCGCAACGCCGTGAAGATCCGGGAGACGCCGCGTTATGCCGAGCTGTTCCAGCTGATCTGGCACTCGCTCGGCGAGGAGTTCATCAAGGGCCGCAAGCCATGAGACGTGCGCGCCACGCCGGCAGGACCTTCGCCTGGCAGATGTTGATCTGCATCTGCTTCCTGGCGATCTGGCAATGGGGCTACGCCCTGCACGACCGTCTTCCCTGGCTCGTGCCCGATCTGCTCGATCCCTACTTCATCTCCAGGCCTTCGGACATTTTCGAGCATTTCCTGATCCTGAGCTGCCTCAAGTCCAAGCTCGGCGTGTTCAACGGCTGGTTCAACGGCGAGTTCGCCCGCTGTATGGCGCGATCCGAGAACAATCTCTGGATCGCGACAGCGGTCACGCTGAAGAACACGTTCTTCGGCTTCGTGACCGGTGTCAGCAGCGGCTTCGCCGCCGGCCTCGTGCTCGGCCGTTCCGACAAGCTGAGCGCGATTTTCCAGCCCTTCATCACCGCGGTGAATTCGATTCCCCGCATCGCGCTGGCGCCGATCATCGTGCTGGCCTTCGGCATCGGCGACACCTCGAAGGTGGTGACGTCGTGGATCGTGGTCGTCTTCCTGGTGTTCTTCAACACGTTCGAAGGTGCGCGTTCGATCGACGAGGGCTTCATCAACGCGGCGCGGCTGCTCGGCGCCAGCGAATGGCAGATCACCCGCACGGTGGTGATCCCCTCGACCATGGCCTGGGTGTTCGCCTCGCTGACGCCCGCGATCTCCTTTGCCCTGATCGGCGTGATCGTCGGCGAGTTCATCGGCGCGGAGCGCGGCATCGGGCGCCTGATCATCGAATCCGAGGCGCGCGCCGAAGCCTCGGGCATGATGGTCGCCGTCGTCGTGCTCATGCTGGTCGGCGTGGCGCTGTCCGCGCTGATCTGGCGGTTGCAGGCCTACCTGCTGCGCTGGCAGCAGCACAATCTCGCGGAGTAGTCCCGGTTACGGCCCCGCCAGCACCGTCCGTGCGGTCGCCACGAACGCCTGCGCGGCCGGCGACAGTGTCCGGCCCTGACGCTGCAGCAGCGACACCGGCCGCGTGATGGCAGGTCGCACCAGCGGTCTGGCGATCAGCGTCGGGAATTGATCCGCCGGCAGCATCGTCGCGGGCAGGATGGCGAAGCCGAGGCCTTGGGCGGTCATCGCGAGCGCGGTGTTGATCAGCGTCACCTCATAGGTCGGATCGAGGCGCTTGCCCTGGGCGCCCAGGGCCTGGTCGATCTGCATGCGGATCCGCGTCTCGCGCCGCATCGCGATCGTCGGCGACTGCGCCAGCTCGTCCCATGTCAGCGCGCGCCGCGCGGCGAAGTCCGCGGTGCGGCGACCGATCGCGCTGAGGCGGCCGCGGGTCAGCGTCTCGATCGTCATGTCGGCGAATTCGCCCTCCACGCTGCCGATCGCGAACTCGGCATCGGTCGCACCGAGGCGCGGAACGAGATCGTCGGCGGCGACATCCCGCATGTCGATCTCGATGTCGGGATGAGCCGCACGGAATTTCGCCAGCACCGACGGCATCAGCGCCGATGCGGCGCCGGCCGATGCCAGAAATACCACGCGTCCCGCGCGGGCCTGCGCGAGGTCGCGCATGCGGCGCGACAAGCCCAGCGCATCGCTCAGCATGCGTTCGGCGGCGTGGAACGCCTCGTCGGCGGCCAGCGTCGGCTGCACCGAACGCGTGGAGCGGTCGAACAGTTTTACGCCGAGCTGGCTCTCGAGCTGCTGGATCAGCAGGCTCGCGGCCGACTGCGTGATCCCGAGCTCGCGCGCGGCCCGCGTGATGCTGCGTGTCCGGTACACGCCGGTGAAGGCCCGCAATTGGCGCAAGGTGACATTCATAGCCAATACTCATGAATTGATGAGTTCTTTCTGGCTTATCTTATAAGCGAGCCTGCAATAAAATGCATGCTGCGGGTCAACGAATCCGCAGTGACAGAGGAAACGAGCATGAGGACGCAGGTGCTGGTCGTGGGTGCCGGGCCCGTAGGATTGACCGCGGCCATGGACCTTGCCTCGCGCGGGATCGACGTCGTCGTCGCGGAGATCCGCCATGCTGGCGATCCGCCCAGCGTCAAATGCAATCACGTCTCGGCGCGCTCGATGGAGATCTTTCGCCGGCTCGGCGTCGCCGCCAAGCTGCGCGACGCCGGGCTGCCCGCCGATTTTCCGAACGACTGCTCCTACCGGACCACGGCGACCGGCATCGAGCTCTGCCGCATCGACATTCCCTCGCGGGCACGCCGCTATAGCGCGACCGGCGGTCCCGACACCTGGTGGCCGACGCCCGAGCCGCCGCATCGGATCAACCAGATCTATCTCGAGCCGATCCTGTTCAGCCATGCCGCGGCGCAGCCGCGCATCAAGATCCTGGCGCGGACGGAGATCATCGAGATCGAGCAGCACGACGACCATGTCGTCGCGCTGGCGCGCGATCTCGACAGCGGCAGCGCGCTCCGCATCGAGGCGTCGTTCGTGATCGGGTGCGACGGCAGCCGTTCTCTCGTTCGCAAATGGATCGGCGCCAACCTCTCCGGCACACCGGTGATCCAGCGCGTGCAATCGACCTTCATCGAGGCCCCGCGGCTCCGGGAGTTGATGGGCGCGCACAAGCCGGCCTGGATGGTGCTCTCGCTCAATCCGCGGCGCTCGGGCACGACGGTCGCGATCGACGGCCGCGATCGCTGGCTGATCCACAACCATCTGAGGCCCGACGAGCCCGAGTTCGACTCGGTCGATCGCGATTGGTCCATCCGCGCCATTCTCGGCGTCGACGAGCGCTTCGAATACAAGGTCCTCAGCAAGGAGGACTGGGTGGGGCGCCGCCTCGTGGCCGATCGCTTCCGCGACCGCAGGGTCTTCATCTGCGGCGACGCCGCGCATCTGTGGATGCCCTATGCGGGCTACGGCATGAATGCGGGGATTGCCGACGCCGTCGACCTCTCCTGGCAATTGGCGGCGCATCTGAATGGCTGGGCGCCGGCCTCGATCCTCGATGCTTATGAGGCGGAGCGCCAGCCCATCACCGAGCAGGTGTCGCGCTTTGCGATGGAGCACGCGATGAAGCTGATGGCGCAGCGCGGCGGCGTGCCTGCGGAGATCGAGGACGCTACGCCGCGCGGACAGGCGGCACGTGCGACGCTGGCCAAAGCGGCCTACGAGCTCAACGTGCAGCAATATTGCTGCGCGGGATTGAACTTCGGCTATTATTACGATGCGTCGCCGATCATCGCCTATGACGGCGAGACCCCGCCGCCTTACGCGATGGGCAGCTTCACGCCGTCCACCGTGCCCGGCGCCCGCGCGCCGCATCTGTTCCTGCGCGACGGACGATCGCTCTATGATGCCTTCGGCGCCGGCTACACATTGTTGCGGTTCGACCCGGCGATCGACGTGACGCGGCTGCGATCGGCGGCGCAGGAGCGCGGCGTGCCGCTCGCGCTGGTCGACATCGCGCCGGACGAGGCCAATGGCGCCTATGCCGAAAAGCTGGTGCTGGCGCGGCCCGATCAGCACATCGCCTGGCGCGGGCAGGTCGTGCCCGACAATCCACTGAGCCTGCTGGCGCGCATCACCGGCGCGGCGGCGTAAGGCGATTTCGAGCAAGCGGCCCACGGCGCAGGCCACCGGCCGGACTTCAAGAACAAGAACGCACCGGGGAGGAAGAACGTGTTTCACGTTGCAAGGCGTCACATCCTGGCCGTGCTGACGGCCGCAGGCTTCGCGGCGCTGCCGCTGCAGGCGAGTCGTGCTGCCTATCCCGAGCAGTTGATCAAGGTCATCGTGACCTTCCCGCCCGGCGGCAGCGCCGACACTGTCATCCGCGCGCTCGAGCCGCTCGTCACCGCCGAGCTCAAGCAGAGCCTCGTGATCGAGAACCGCGCCGGCGCCGGCGGCAACATCGGCATGGCCGCGGTCGCGCAGGCCAAGCCCGACGGCTACACGCTCGGTGTTGCGCCCGCGGGCGCGCTGACGGTGAACCCGCACCTCAATTCATCGATGCCGTTCGAGCTGAAGGACCTCGCTCCGATCACGCTGCTCGCGGAAATTCCCTTCGTGCTGGTCGCGTCAGCGAATATCCCCGCGCATAGTACCGCGGAGACGGTCGCGCTCGCCAAGGCCAAGCCGGGTGCGCTGTCGATCGGACATGGCGGCAACTCAACGGCCATGCATCTGACCGCCGCGCTGTTCACGCAGAAAACGGGGATCGCGATGGAGCTGGTCCCCTATCGCGGGACTGCACCGGCCACGGTCGATGTTCTCGCGGGGCACGTCCCTTTCGCGGTGTTGGATATTCCGGCGTCGCGGCAATTGATCCTCGACGGCAAGCTCAACGCGATCGGCGTGTCTTCGGCGCGCCGCCTTCCGTCCCTGCCCGACGTGCCGACGCTCGCCGAGAGCGGCATCGCGGGGTTCGAATCCGTTGGCTGGTTCGGCCTCGTCGCGCCGGCCGGCACGCCTCCGGACATCGTCGGCAGATTGAACGATGCTTTCACGAAAGCCCTGAAGGACCCGTCGGTGGTCGAGAAGATCCGGACCCTCGGCGCAGAGCCGGCGCCGATGTCGCCGGAGCAGTTCGGCCGCTTCATTCAGAGCGAGAGCGCGAAATGGAGCAAGCTCATCAGCGAGGCCGGCATCAAGGCGAACTAAGCGAGGCCGATCATGTGCTGCCCGCCTTCAACGCCCGCCGCAGCACGTCCCACATCCGCGGTTCGCTCATATGCGCCACGTTGAACCGCATGAAATCCGAAGCCGTCTGCGCCACGCTGAACACGTTGCCCGGCGCCAGCACCACGTCCTCTTCGAGCGCGGCGCGCGCGACCGCTGTGGCGTCCTTCCCGCCTGCGAGGCGACACCAGAGGAAGAAGCCGCCGCGCGGCATCAGCCAGGGCTCGACGCCTAACGCTTGCAGCCTGCGTGCGACGTCGCGGCGTGTCCGCGTCAGCCTTTGCCGGAGCTCGTCCATGTGCTTGCGGTAGCCGCCGCCGGCCAGGATATTGGCGATGATGTCGGTCGCGGCCGGGCTCGGGCCGCCAAAGCTGGTTGCGACCTGGAGGTCGACGAGATGCTCGATCCAGTCGGCGCGAGCGGCGATGTAGCCGCAGCGCACCGAGGCCGACAGCGTCTTGGAGAAGCTGCCGATGCGGATCACCCGATTCAGGCCATCGAGCGCGGCAAGCCGCGGCGAGCGCTCCGGTTCGAAGTCGCCGAAGATGTCGTCTTCGATGATGGTGAGGTCGTGCGCGGCGGCCGCGGTCAGGAGCCGGTGCGCGGTCTGCAGTGTGAGCGTTGTGCCGGTCGGGTTGTGCAGCGCTGAATTGGTGATGTAGAGCCGCGGCCGCTCGCTGCCGAGGATCTCTTCGAAGCGCGCGACGTCCGGGCCGGACGCGGTATAGGGCACGCTGACGATTTTGGCCTGATGCGCCCGCAGCAGCGCGCGGAAATTGAAGTAGCAGGGGTCGTCGACCAGCACCGTGTCGCCGGGACGAAGCAGGAAGCGGCAGAGGAGGTCGGTGGCTTGCGTGCCCGAACCCGTCAGCATCAGCTGGTCGACCGATGCCTCGACCGCATCCTCCGCAAGGCGCGCCAGCAGCAGCCGGCGCAGCGCGAGGGCGCCGGACGTCGAGCCGTAATTGGTCAGGACGCTCGCATCGTTGCGGGCGAGCGCGCGCGCCGCGCGGCGCAGGGCGTCCTCCGGCATCCAGTCCGGCGGCAGCCAGCCGCAGCCGGGCTTGAGCACGCTCTCGTCGGCATCGAGCGATTGCCTGGAGACCCAGAACGGATCGACCGCGCGGTCGCGGCGCGGTTCGGCCTCGGTGAGCGCAAGCGGCGGCGTGACCGTCGGGGAGACGTAGAAGCCCGAGCCGCGACGCGCGCGGATCAGACCTTCGGCCGCGAGGCGATCATAGGCTTCCACCACCGTGGAGGGCGAAACGCCCATCGTCGCGGCGAGGCTGCGAATGGACGGCAACCGGTCGCCTGCACCGAGCGCGCGGCCGGCGATCTTGACGCGGATCGCGCCCATGACGTCGATGGTGCGCGTTCCGCCGCGACCTTTGACTTCGCCGTCCAAGTGTATGACCTTCCATACCCATACAGATTTGCCGGATTGTACTGGATTGTGACTGGTCCCGCCAGCGCGGAAAGCCGAGTGTCGCGTCTCAACGAGAATGGGACGGACATGCATTCTGCGGGCAGCGGCTGGGGCAACGGGCTCCTGGGCGTCATCATCTTCAGCGGCTCGCTGCCGGCGACGCGCGTCGCGGTCGGCGGCTTCTCTGCGCTGTTCCTGACCTCGGCGCGCGCGGTCATCGCCGCGCTGATCGGCGCCGCGGTGCTCTTCCTGATCCGTCAGGCGCGGCCGCAGCGGGGCGATCTCGCCTCGCTCGCCATCGTCTCTGTCGGTGTCGTGGTCGGCTTCCCGCTGCTGACCGCGCTCGCGCTCCAGCACATCACCTCCGCGCATTCGATCGTCTTCATCGGCCTGTTGCCGCTGTCGACGGCCGTCTTCGCCGTGCTGCGCGGCGGCGAGCGGCCGCGGCCGCTGTTCTGGCTGTTCGCTGTGCTCGGCAGCGCCACGGTGGCTGGCTTCGCGCTCTCCGGTGACGGCTCGGCCTCGCTCTCCGGCGATCTCCTGATGGTCGCGGCGATCGTGCTGTGCGGGCTCGGCTATGCCGAGGGCGCTGCGTTGTCGCGCCGCCTCGGCGGCTGGCAGGTGATCTCCTGGGCGCTGCTGCTCGCGCTGCCGCTGATGGTGCCGCTCGCGCTGCTGACCTGGCCCTCGTCGTGGAACGGCGTAGGCGCGCCCGCCTGGATCGGGCTCGCCTATGTCTCGGTCTTCAGCATGTTCGTCGGCTTCATCTTCTGGTACCGCGGGCTCGCCATCGGCGGCATCGCCCGCGTCGGCCAGTTGCAGCAGCTGCAGCCGTTCTTCGGCCTCGCGCTCGCCGGCTTCCTGCTGCACGAGCCGGTCGCCCGGAGCATGATCGCCGCGACCGCGCTCGTGGTCGTCTGCGTCTTCTTCGCGCGCAGGTATGCGTGAGGCTTGCGCCTCACGCCTGGTCCAGCACCGTCCGCGTCAGCGCGCTTCTTGCGAACTTCTTCAGCGGCATCGGCTTGCCGAACAGGAAGCCCTGCACGAGATCGAAGCCGAGCTCGTTGGCGGCGACGAGATCGGCGCGGCTCTCGACGCCTTCGGCGATGGCACCGACGCCGTAGCCTTGTGCGAGCTCGACGATGTGGCGGCACACCGTGCGCTTCAGCCGGTCGTCGCCGCTGCCGGTGACGAAGTGCCGGTCGGCCTTGAGCTTGATGAAGGGGATCTTGCCGAGATCCATCAGCTCCGGCCAGTTGGCGCCGAGATTGTCGATCGACAGGCCGATATTGTGCAGACGCACCTCGCGCGCGACCTCGGCGAGGTGATCGAGATCGCGGATCGCCTCCTCGCTGTCGATCTCGATCGTCAGCCCGCCGAAGGCCGGATGCGTCGGCACGCGGCGGCAGAGATCGTGCACGGCGTGCGGCTCCTTCAGATAGGACGCCGGCAGGTTGATCGAGAGATCGACCGGGCTCTGGTGCTCGAGCAGATAGTGCCAGTCCTGCACGGCGCGCTCGATCACGAACTCCGAGAGGTCGCGCAAGTGCGGATCGTGCGCTTCGGGAATGAAATAGGCCGGCGGCACCACGCCCCAGGTCGGATGCCGCATCCGCACCAAGGCTTCGGCGCCGCTGCGGATCAACGTCCGCGCGTCGATCTTGGGCTGGTACCAGAGCTCGAGCCAGCCGGCATGCAGGGCTTCGCCGACATGGACGGCGGGGCTCGGCGCCGGCTCTTCCGGCAGCAGCATCGTGACGCGCTCGCGCAGCGTCTCCGCGGCGAAGGGCGTCGTCAGCGGCGGCAGCATCGCAAGGCCATATTCCTCGCCGACCTGCTGCACGGCCCTGACGATGATCGACTCGCGCGCGCCGACGGCCAGAACCTTGCCGTCGAAGGCCTCGCGCACCAGCGTCTCCAGAAACTTCCCGGGCTCGATGCCGTCGGCGGAGATGCCGAGCAGGATCAGGTCCGGCAAATCGCTCGTCAGCACCGTTTGAAGCTCGTCCGCGCTGGCGCATTCGCTGGTGACGAAGCCAAGATCTTCCAGCACTTCAGCCAGGAAAGCGCGCAGGTGGCGCTTGCCGTCAGCGACGCACGCGCGCGGCGTCACCTTTCGCCGTCCGAAGGTTTTGGGCCTTCGCGCGGCGAGTTCAACAATTTCGTCGTTCATCGCAAACCACTCCCGTTCCGCGACAGGTGTTAGCGACGGGAGCAGTTTCAAATAAGGAAGGCTTCAGCCGATTGTTGAATTATCTGGGTAACGTTAAAGCGCGCACCACGTCTAAAATTGTTCGGATCTCTTTGCGGAAGTTTTCACGTCTGTGGCGGGTGACGGTTGCGTGACACCGCCAGCGCCGAAGATTCGCGAGCATCACGGCCGACGCAAGCGCGCGGCCGGTGTCCTGCATCAGGACGCAGACGTTCGCGTTTCGCCCAATTGAATAATGGACGCCTCAATTGCTCGTGGCCTTGTCGTGTTGAGCCATGCCGACCGCCTTGTAGTCGTAGGTCGGATAGAATTCGGTGCGGTAGGGTCCCCACGCGGTGTCCTCGATGATGCGATTGACTTCGCGCAGCCGCGAGGCCGGCAGGCGCAGCGTGATCACCTGACCGATGCCCATCATGACGTACCAGCTCACGACCTCGACGCCGGGCGGCGGGAAGGATTTGTAGTAGCCCTGCTTCTCGAGCTGCGCATTCAGTTCGTTCAGCGGCCGCGATTGGTCGTGCTTGAGGAAGACGGTGAGCAGCACGGCATTGTCGGCGGTCGGAGCCGCGCTCCCCTGCGGCGGCGAGGTCTGCGCCATCGTCGTCGACGTGAGCGCCAGCGCGCCCGCCAGCAGTGCCGCCATCGTCATTGTCCGTCGGGTCGATCTCATCGCGGTTTCCTTCCCATGCGCGTGCGATGGGCCGGAGGATAGACGCGGCGCCTGCGGGCGCAGAACTCATATTCGCGCGATGCGCGCATGTTCCGCTGCCGCTCGTGATGGTTCTGCGACAATGCGCGCGGCCGCGACGGCGAAAGTGTGAAACGCATCACATGTGCATTGCCGCAACTGGGCTATTGCTCCGCCATAGCCGGGTGGTGGGCTGTCGAGGATTACAGCTATGTCGATGCGGCGAGTGATGTATTGGTGGTTCAGATTCGTGGTGTCAGGGCGATTCATGGATCGCTTCCTGTGCCTGCCGCGCTAGCCGCGCTGCTCAAGGCGGCCGCTCGCGGCCGAACCCCGATCTAGGTCTGTCCGATCAATTTGCGAAACGCTGCCGCGCCGTCCTGCACGGCGTCACGGCCCTTCCACGCGAGGTAGGAGAGCTTGCCGCCGAGCGTGTCGTGGCTGCGCAGCCGGCGCGAGCCGAGGATGTGGCCGACATTGGACGGGAAGCGGCTCACCTCGGCGGAGACCAGTGCCGCGATCGCGTCCATCAATTGCTGCAGGCGGATGCCCCACTCGGTGGCCTCGATGCCGTCGATGCGGACCTTGAGCGCATATTCGGTGTCGTAGATCTCGCTGAGCAGGTCGCGGGCGACCAGCACGCGATTGTTCCGGAGCGCGATCCTAAGTGCGAGGCGCTTGTCGTCGAGCCGGTCGAGCACCATGGGAACGACGCAGGCATAGGGCGTGGCGGCGACGTCGGCGGCGGCCTTGCTCGCGGCGGCCTTGGTGGCGAGGCGCACCAATTCCCAGGACGTCTTCAGCCGCCGCGCCACCAGCGCCAGCGCGAAGGGCAGCGCCTCGGGATGGGCCTTCTTGAAGGCGTCGAGTTGTGCGGTGATCTGGGCGACCTTGCCGTCGTCGAATTTCGCGATCTTCTCGGGCAGCTTTTCGTTGAACTTCGGCAGCGCATCGCCGGCGCGCAGCACGTGCTGCATCTTCATCACGTCGTCGAAGGCGGTGCGCGAAGCCGTATATTGCGCGAGCTTGCCGCGGGCGAACTCGGTGCTCTCCGCCGAGCTAAGGGTGTTCTCGAGGACCTTGATGACCTTGGTCTGGAAGACGGACGCGATCTTCTGCACTTCCTTCGGGTTGTTGGCGGTCACCTGGTCGTTGATCGCCTTGACGTAGTCGCGCGCCATGGTCGGCAGCAGGTCGCGGCAGATCCACTCCCAGATCGGCGTGAGCGTGTTGCGCGAGATCCGCCCTGCATTGGCATGCTCTGGCGCGCCGTCGATCAGCAGCAGCTCGAGCGGTGCGAAGAAATAGCGGGACGGGCTGGTGGCGCGCGCCTGGGTCGATCCGTCCTTGCGAAACTCGGCGCGCAGGCGCGACTGGATCTCGGTCGAGCCGGGCATGTCGATGCCGCACAGCTCGAGCCGCTCGAGTTCGCTGAGCAGGCAGCTGCGCGACAGCGGCGTCAGCCTCTGCAAGAATTCCGACAGCCGGTCGATCTCGTTCATGGCACGCAATCTTCCGCAACGATTCCAGCTGGCCTACCGGCCCAATGCGTGGAGGCATTTGCGCGCTCTCAATCGTGTCCTAGAGAAGCAAGTCGCCGTTAATTAATCCGTAAAATCCGGGGGTGGCGGACGCCGGGCGGAAGGGCGGATTAAGGAAATCGGGCCCGTCTGCCCGGAATCGGGGCGAAATCCTCAACCCTTGCATGGTCACCGCAAGCTTCGCGCAAGCATAAATTGTGCCGATGTCGATGTTTTAGCGCAAAACCGCCAAAATCACCGTAGTCTTACGGAGCAAAAAGTTAACCACAGACCCGCCCCGGTTCCGCTAAACAGGTCACATGGGGTCACAGAATGATACGGCCGCCGATTCGCGGCCGTCGGAATGGTACGAAACCGGCACTGCTCCAACCGAAGAGCTTGATTTCGTCCGTCTGAACGCCGCCCGGGCCAAAGCGGCCGACGAAATGGCGGCCGCCATCGCCCGCGAGCTCAACGGTCCCCTCACCGCGCTCCTGCTCTACATGGGCGAGATCAAGCATCACAGCGATCAGCTCGCCCCTGTCGCGGGCGACCGCGTCTACCTGCAGCGCGTGGTGGAGAATGCGCTGGCGCAGACCGAGCGCGTTTGCGGCCTGGTCAAGCAGCTCGCCGGTCCCCACAAGGGCGGCTCGGCGCTTCCGCCCCGGATCGAAGACGCCGAAGCGAGCGTCGCGCGCGTGCAGCAAGTCCAGCGCGTGCCGAGCGCCGAACTCCTCGGCCTGTCGGGCCAGAAGCGGCTCACCAAGCGCGAACGCGAGGTGCTGCGTCTGATCAGCGAGGGTTATTCGAACAAGCAGGGTGCGCTGCGGATGCAGATCAGCCCGCGCACCTTCGAGAGCCATCGCGCCGAGGCGATGCGCAAGCTCGGTGCCCGCAACACCGCGGATCTCGTCCGCGCGGCGCTGCTGCATTCGATCGATTGAGGCGTCGTCTTGTGCCGCCGATGGCGGCGTGGACCGGAAGAATCCCGCTCAGAAATAATCTTCAGCGAAGGGGCGCAGGCGCGGGGAGGGCCGCAGCGGCTTGAGCTCTTCCTTCGGGGCGTTCGGGATGATCGTGATGGTCCAGCGGGGAGGGGTGCTCGATTCCTGCTCCAGCACCGAGCGCACGAAGCCAGTCACCGTGGACTCGCCGGATTTCACGGTCGCCATGCGGCCGTTGAACTGGGCGATGCGGAAGCGACGGACTTCTTTCTGGTCCGCAGTCTCGTAGGTGAACATGGAAACCCTCCTGGTTTCCCGCGACTATCGCCACCTATCATTAGCCATCTCTAAAAATCACAAACCGTAGAAGTACGGCGGGTTTAGCGCGGTCCGCTAGCCCTTCGGCTCCTGCGCGCGGGCGGCGTCGTAGGCGGCGTCCATCTGCTCGAGGAGATCGCGGAATTCGGCGTCGCCGAGCGACGCTGCGGACTTCTCCAGCCGCAGCGCCAGGCCTGCGAGCCTGACATAGCCGAACGTCCCGGCCGCGCTTTTCAGCGAATGGGCCTCGCGCGCGATCCTGGCGTGCTGCAGCGCCAGCGGCAGCGAGCGGAACAGTTGCAGGCGGGCGCTGGTCTCGCTCCAGAACACGGCGCGCACCTCGCCGGCGCCGTCCTCGCCGATCTCGCGCACCAGTGCCGCGTAGGCGCCCGGCTCGCGCGCCGGCTCGAAATCGAAGGCTCCCTGCGCGGGCGTGACGGTCGCTTCAAACATGGGTCTGCCTGTCCTGGTCACGGGTCGTTGGTCGCGCGGCGCTCACGGCGCGGCTCGGCCCATCTCTACGGCATTCGAATTTCCGTTCCGGTAGCAGGACGATGCGGGTTTGCAGGCCTGGATTAGCCGCAGGTTTACCAAGCGACCGGTCAGCGCTGGCTGACCAGCCGGTCGTACTGCGCCTTCACGGTCCCATAGCATTCGCACGCCGTCTGGCGCAGGCCATCCAGGTTCAGGATCTGGATGTGGCCACGGCTGTAGTGGATGAAATTGGCGTGTTGCAAGGTATTGGCGACCAGCGACACGCTGTTGCGCCGCGCGCCGATCATCTGCGCCATCGCCTCCTGGGTCAGCAGCAGCCGGTAGTCGCCCGACAGGTCATGGGTGTGCAGCAGGCAGCGCGACAGCCGCGATTCCACGGGATGCGCGGCGTTGCAGCCTGCGGTCTGCTGGACCTGCGCGTAGACCGCGAGCCCATGGCGCGTGAGCTGTGTCCGCAGGGTGGGGCTCTGGTCGGCCGCGATACGCAGCCGGTCGAGGTCCATCATGGACGCGACGCCGGGAACCAGCACGATCGCCGTATTCAGCGCGAACGCGTCGCCCATGGTCGAGAGCGTCCCGAGCAGGCTGTCGCGGCCGATCATGGCGACCTGCACATGCTCGCCCTTGGCGAGCTTCACCACCAGCGAGATGACGCCGCGGTGGGGAAAGTAAGCGCGCTTGAGCGTCTCGCCCGTTTCGACCAGCACGGCCTCATGCGGCAGTTCGACCGTACGCAGGTAGGGCCGGAGTAGCTCATAGTCATCCGCCGCCAGCGCGGACAGGAAACCGTTGGATGGGCGCACCATCGTTTCCAAAATTACCTCCCGTCTCCTGACTCAGGACGTCGCGGCACGCGACATCGATTCCGGCACGGGCAAATTCCATCATGTTCACGCCGGGATATATTGGCAATTGGGACAGGTCCGGCTGCGGCGGTCGTTCCCCGGGCTGTGTTCACCGCGGCATGCAGGCGGTTGCACCCGGCAGCCGTCGCTACGGGGGTCCAAGCAGGCGCGAATGCGAGGCCTTCACCGCCGAATAGCAGTCGCACGAGGTTGCCTTCAGCGCGGGCAGATCGATGATTTCGATCTGCCCGCGGCTGTAGCGAATGATGCCCGCCCGCTGCAGCGCATGCGCAACGAGCGAGATGGCGTTCCGCCGCACGCCGATCATCTGTGCCAGCGTTTCCTGCGTCAGCGGCAGGTTGGCGTTGTCGGACAGGTCGCGGGCTCGCAGCAGCCAGCGCGCCAGTCGCGCCTCGACCGGGTGCATCGTATTGCAGAGCAACGATTGCTGCGCATGCGCAAGCAGGACCTGCTCATGACGCATGATCAGGCCTCGAAACGAAAGACTTGTGGCGGCTATCGTCCGGAACGCTGCGATTTCCAGCGTAGATGCAGTGCCGGGGAAGAGCACGATCGCGTCCGCCGGTGCAATGCCGTCGGCAAGCGCCGCGCCGCCGCCGACCACGCTGTCGCGCCCCAGCATCGCGACCTCGATCGTCTGTCCGTCGGACAAGCTCACAGTGATCGAAACGGAACCGCCATGCGGGAAGTAGACATGTCTCAGCGCGGAACCGGCCTCGCCCAAGACAGATTGCCTGACCATTTCGACCGTCGCCAGATGCGGGCGCAGCAGATCGAAATCCGCAGCATCGAGCATTTGCAGCAACTGATTGGACGGGCGGCCGCTCGTGGTCATGCAGGATGATTCCCATGCGTTCGAGCCAGGATCGGCGCCGCGCCCCTCCATCATTCAGTCGCGCAGCCACAAAAGACTATTGTAGAGGTTGTGGTGCTGTCCATATACCCGTTGCAGGGCAGACAGGCCGAGGCATTTGCGGCGGAAATAAGAATCGCGTGCTGATTCGCGCGCGACCGGCGCCAACCACGTGTCGGTCGGGAAGAACCGGCAAGGGGGCCTTGATGAGCCGGAAGCTTTCGGTGGGCGGCAGGCATTGCTTTTCCAATGCCATCGGGCGGCGCTCGATCCGCGCCGCCTCCCTTGCCCGCCACCTTTCATCCACCATCCGCGACTGCTTCGCGCCTTTCCGCGACGCCGCCACATATTTCGCAGTCGTCGCCATTTTTCCGGCTACGCCACCGGCGTCCGCAATCGTCAATATTTCGATCCAGATCAGAGGAGAACGGCGTGTCCCACGGTTCATTTTTTGAATCGCCGAAACGGGAAACTCAAACGGGGACAGAAGGTCTGCGCCACATTCTTGTTGTCGACGACGACCCGATGGTGTGCATGGCCATCGAGATCTATCTCCAGCGCAACGATTTTCGTGTGACGATCGCCGATGGCGGCGAAAGGGGACTGCGCGCTCTCGAACACGAGCAGTTCGATCTGATGATCATCGACATCTTCATGCCGCACATGCGCGGCTTCGAATCGATCAGGATCTTCCACGAGCACGCGCCCACCATTCCGCTGATCGCGATGTCCGGCTACGCATTCGCGGATCTGAACTCACCCGCGCCCGACTTCCTCCGGATGGCGCTGGAGCTCGGCGCGGCACGCTGTCTGCGCAAGCCGTTCACGCCGGATGCGCTGCTCGCCGCCATCAACGCCTGCCTCGCGGAGCACCGTCCCGACAATGTCGCCGCGGCCGCGCGCCTCGGTTAGCGCGGCACCGGCTGCATCGGCGGCGGGGTAAGCGTTCGTTTACCACGACTGCAGGCCTGGCCGATCGTGGCAGGGCACGACGCGATGATCGCGCGAGCGCTGCCGACCGCGGCCGGTCTCGCCCAAGCCGCGCCTATCGTCCTTCACGGGCAGAACTTTTTCGCGCGTGCCGGGCCGCCCTTAGCGGGATGTTTACCGAACGTTTCCGTTTGTCACGGCGCGGCTCCGGTCTCGCCGAAAAGCGCTGGCGTACGCGGGCAAAGCGCAAACTTCTCTTCAATATCCGTATTAGCACGGAGGATGAAATTAACGGGACCGTGAAAGGGGTTGTCTAACGATCCAGAGAGGAGACTTCCGCCGAATTCCAGGCGCGGCCCAGGCGTCGAAGTCCAGCTCAGTAAGGCGTATCCGATGGATGATCTGTTGCGGGAGTTTTTGACGGAGACCAGCGAGAGCCTGGACACCGTCGACAATCAGCTGGTGAAGTTCGAGCAGGAGCCGAACAACGCCAAGATTCTGGATAACATCTTCCGCCTCGTCCACACCATCAAGGGTACCTGCGGCTTCCTCGGCCTGCCCAGGCTCGAAGCGCTGGCGCATGCCGGCGAGACGCTGATGGGCAAATTCCGCGACGGCATGCCGGTGACCGGCCAGGCCGTGACGGTGATCCTGTCCTCGATCGACCGCATCAAGGAGATCCTCGCAGGCCTCGAGGCCACCGAAGCCGAGCCCGAGGGCAACGACCGCGACCTCATCGACAAGCTCGAAGCGATGGTCGAGCAGGGCATGGCCGCGATGGCGGCCGGCGCCGCTGCTACCGTTGCTGCTGCTCCCGTTGCCGAAGCGCCGCCGCTGGTGCCGGAAGCGCCCGCTGCCGCGCCCGCCAAGGAGATGACCTCGGGCTCGCTGGTCGACCAGACCCTGGAGCGCCCCTTGCGTCCCGGCGAAGTCTCGCTCGACGAGCTCGAGCGCGCCTTCCGCGAGACCGCGATCGAAGCCCCGGCGCCTGCGCCTGTTGCCAAGGCCGAGCCCGCGCCGGCCCCGGCTGCTGAAGCTCCGGCTCCGGCCGCGAAGGAAGCCAAGGCGCCCAAGGAAAAGGCCGCGCCGAAGAAGTCGATGGCCGACGAGACCGCCGGCGAGGGCGACCGCATCGCCAACCAGTCGATCCGCGTCAACGTGGATACGCTGGAGCACCTGATGACCATGGTCTCCGAGCTGGTGCTGACCCGCAACCAGCTGCTGGAGATCAGCAGGCGCAACGAGGACACCGAGTTCAAGGTGCCGCTGCAGCGCCTCTCCAACGTCACCGCCGAGCTGCAGGAAGGCGTCATGAAGACGCGCATGCAGCCGATCGGCAATGCCTGGCAG
>NZ_LVEM01000019.1 GCF_001641335.1 Bradyrhizobium stylosanthis | reverse complement strand
CGCTCACCGTGATCGTCTCGTTGCTGCCGGTCAGCGTCACCGTCGACTGGTTGCTGGCGATCCCTACCGTATCGTTGCTGCCAACGAGCGTCGTCGTGCTCGATATGGTGGAGTTGACCCCGATGGTCGACCCCGATGCATTCACCGTGGCATAGTTGCCGTTGATGTTGACGTTCGCCCCGGTGCTCGTCAGCGTCGCACTGTCGCTCGTGCCACTCAGCACAGTGACAAGCCCGGTTCCGCTCAGCGTCACCGTGTCGTTCATGCCGGCCAGCGTCACAAAGCGCGCACCAGACGTACTCAGCGTGATGAAGTTCCCGCTCAGCGTCAACCAGTCGCTGCTGCCGATCAACGTCACCGACTGGCTGTTCCCCGTAAGCTGCACAAAGTCGGTGTTCCCGATCACCGTCGCCGAGTTGCCGGCGCCGGAAAGAACCACTGCTGTGCCCGACAGACCCGATACCGTGCTGCCGGTCCCGTTCAGGTTCACGACCGCATTGGTCGCGCCGGCGCCCACGATCACGGTCTCGTTGCTGCCGTTCAGCGTCACCGTCTCCTGCTGCCCCGTCAGCGACACGGTATTGCCGCTGCCGTTGATCGTCGCCCCGCTGACCGAACCGGTCATCGTCGGTATTGCCGCTGCCGTTGATCGTCGCCCCGCTGACCGAACCGGTCATCGT
>NZ_LVEM01000018.1 GCF_001641335.1 Bradyrhizobium stylosanthis | reverse complement strand
CTGCTGCTCGGCGCCGTTGCCCGGATTCGCGTCAGCGTCGGTCGAGGCCATCGCTGCCGTCTGCGTAGGCTCCGACGCGTGCTGCGAGTTACCGTGGTCCGCGCTGTCGGCCGCCACGACGGTCTCGGCCGCGTCCGGTGCGTCTGCAGAGTTTGAGTGGTCCGAGTTGCCGTGTTCGACGTCGCTCGAATCCGCCTTCTTCGCCAGACCTGGCGGAAGGTCGAAAGCCTGCTGCTCGGCGCCGTTGCCCGGATTCGCGTCAGCGTCGGTCGGGTCCATCGCTGCCGTCTGCGTAGGCTCCGACGCGTGCTGCGAGTCGCCGTGGTCCGCGCTGTCGGCCGTGACGACGGTCGCGGTAGCGTCCGGCGCGTCTGCAGAGTTTGAGTGCCCCGAGTTGCCGTGTTCGTCGTCGCTCGAATCCGCCTTCTTCGCGAGCCCTGGTGGAAGGTCCGACGCCTGCTGCTCGGCGCTATTGCCGACGCCATTGCCCGGCTTGGCGTCAGCGTCAGTCGAGTCCGTCGCTGCCGTTTGCGTTGGCTCCGACGCTTGCTGCGAGTTGCCGTGGTCCGCGTTGTCGGCCGTGACGACGCTCGTTTCGACGGTCGCGGTGGCGTCCGGCGCGTCCGCGGAGTTCGAGTGGTCCGAGTTGCCGTGTTCGACGTCGCTCGCGTCCGCCTTCTTCGCCAGGCCTGGCGGCAGGTCCGAAGCCTGCTGCTCGGCGCCGTTGCCCGGATTCGCGTCAGCGTCGGTCGAGGCCATCGCTGCCGTCTGCGTAGGCTCCGACGCGTGCTGCGAGTTACCGTGGTCCGCGCTGTCGGCCGCCACGACGGTCTCGGCCGCGTCCGGTGCGTCTGCAGAGTTTGAGTGGTCCGAGTTGCCGTGTTCGACGTCGCTCGAATCCGCCTTCTTCGCCAGACCTGGCGGAAGGTCGAAAGCCTGCTGCTCAAGCCTGCTGCTCGGCGCCGTTGCCCGGATTCGCGTCAGCGTCGGTCGGGTCCATCGCTGC
>NZ_LVEM01000017.1 GCF_001641335.1 Bradyrhizobium stylosanthis | reverse complement strand
ACGCTGTCGCTGGCCAACTACATCGACAGTGGCACGTCCGGCTCGGACCTTGTCTCGACGGACAAGACGTTCGACCTGAGCCTTGCCGGGACGGCGGATGCGACCGCGACGGCGGTCGTCTACCAGATCTCGACCGACGGCGGCTCCAACTGGACGACGACCACTTCGGCGCAGAGCAACCTGGCGGACGGAAGCTACAAGTACCGCGCCCAGGTGACGGACGCCGCCGGCAACAGCTCGACCAGCAATGTGGTCACGGTGGTGGTGGACACCACCGCGCCGACGGCGGGCACGCTGTCGCTGACGGGCTATACGGATTCGGGCTCGTCCTCGGCCGACTTCAACTCGACCGACAAGACCTTCGACCTGACGCTGACGGGTAATGCCGATACCAACGGCACCAGTGTCTCGTATGAAGTCTCGACCGACGGCGGCGCCAACTGGGCGACGACCACCTCTGCGCAGAGCAATCTGGCCGACGGCAGCTACCAGTTCCGCGCCGTGGTCAGCGATCCCGCCGGCAACAGCTCGGCGAGCAATGTCATTGCAGTAGTGGTCGACAATACCGCGCCGACGGCGGGCACGCTGTCGCTGACGGGCTATACGGATTCAGGCTCGTCCTCGGCCGACTTCAACTCGACCGACAAGACCTTCGACCTGACGCTGACCGGCAACGCCGATGCCAACGGCACCAGTGTCTCCTATGAAGTCTCGACCGACGGCGGCGCCACCTGGGCGACGACCACCTCTGCGCAGAGCAATCTGGCCGACGGCAGCTACCAGTTCCGCGCCGTAATCAGCGATCCCGCCGGCAACAGCTCGGCGAGCAACGCGATCTCCGTTGTCGTCGACAACACGGCGCCGGTTGCAGGCACGCTGGCCTTCAGCGGCCTAGACGACACCGGCAGTGCCAACACGCCGGCGGTTACCAAGGATGGCAGCTTTGACCTCAGCCTGACCGGTACCTCAGACGCGAACAGCACCAGTGCGACCTATGAGGTCTCCACCGACGGCGGGTTGAGCTGGGCCGCGACCACGGCCGGGCAGAGCGACCTGGCCGATGGCAGTTATCAGTTCCGAGCCACCGTCACTGATGCCGCCGGCAATAGCGCCACCAGCAACACGATCTCTGTCGTTGTCGATAACACCGCCCCGGTTGCGGGGACGTTGGCCTTCAGCGGCCTCGACGACACCGGCAGTGCTAACGCGCCGGCGGTCACCAAGGATGGCAGTTTCGACCTCAGCCTGACCGGCACGTCCGACGCCAATAGCACCAGTGTGGCCTATGAGGTCTCGACCGACGGCGGCAACACCTGGGGTTCGACGACCTCGGCCCAAGATAACCTCGCCGACGGCAGCTATCAGTTCCGCGCCATCGTCACCGATGCCGCCGGCAACAGCGCCACCAGCAACACGATCTCCGTCGTCGTCGACAACACGGCCCCGGTTGCGGGCACGCTAGCCTTCAGCGGCCTCGACGACACCGGCAGCGCCAACACGCCGGCAGTCACGAAGGATGGCAGCTTCGACCTCGGCCTGACCGGTAGTTCGGACGCCAATAGCACCAGTGTGGCCTATGAAGTCTCGACCGATGGCGGCACCACTTGGGCGGCGACGACCTCGTCGCAGGGCGATCTCGTGGACGGCAGCTACCAATTCCGAGCCACCGTCACTGATGCCGCCGGCAATAGCGCCACCAGCAACACGATCTCCGTCGTCGTCGACAACAC
>NZ_LVEM01000016.1:0-2500 GCF_001641335.1 Bradyrhizobium stylosanthis | reverse complement strand
CACAACCCCAAGACCAAGGTCTTGGAGTTCCGGCTATCGAAGGTGGGTTTCCCCATTCGGAAATCCGCGGATCAAAGCTTCTTCGCAGCTCCCCACGGCTTATCGCAGCGTAGCACGTCCTTCATCGCCTCTCAGCGCCAAGGCATCCACCGAACACCCTTAAGGCACTTGATTGCTCTCATTATCAATGTCCACACACTCGGCAGAATGTTGTCTCTACGATTGCCAAGAGATCGAAACCTCTTCGGCGCGCACCCTCGATGAATGCTACGTACAGCCGGACATTGACTAGAAAGACCAGCTTGCTTCGTAAGATCGTTCCGATAGCGAGGCGGTCAAGCTTCGCTAAAAGGATCATTTTACAACTCGAGAGCCAACCTTGCGGTCAGCSTCGAGCGCCGAAAATGATCCGGAGATAATGAAGGCTCGCGCAGCAATCTGCTACACGACCCAACTCGGATCGATCTCCTCTTTACGATGTCAGAAAACACGCATCTTGCTGTCTATCCAGACTAGCAGGATGCGAAGTGATGTTTCGCGGACGACGGTGCACAGYGTCGATGATCAAACCATCTGGTGGAGCCAGACGGGATCGAACCGACGACCTCATGCTTGCAAAGCACGCGCTCTCCCAGCTGAGCTATGGCCCCGTAACCAGAAGACGAATGCTCACTCGATGAAAGTGGTGGGCCTGGGAAGACTTGAACTTCCGACCTCACGCTTATCAAGCGCGCGCTCTAACCAACTGAGCTACAAGCCCCTAACGCCTATCCCGTCAGGGACCGTGGGATCCTGCTTCAAGCAGGCCCAGCGCGTGTTCGTCCGCGAAGAAAGAGAAACGAAGACGGCGAAATCCCGCCAATGCAGCTCAACGATCTGGCGATCTGTTGGCCACTGATGTTTCTAAAACGATCCGATAGTGAGCGCGARGCTCKCTGAAGGATCATCCTTAGAAAGGAGGTGATCCAGCCGCAGGTTCCCCTACGGCTACCTTGTTACGACTTCACCCCAGTCGCTGACCCTACCGTGGCCGGCTGCCCCCTTTCGGTTAGCGCACCGTCTTCAGGTAAAACCAACTCCCATGGTGTGACGGGCGGTGTGTACAAGGCCCGGGAACGTATTCACCGTGGCGTGCTGATCCACGATTACTAGCGATTCCAACTTCATGGGCTCGAGTTGCAGAGCCCAATCCGAACTGAGACGGCTTTTTGAGATTTGCTAGGGGTTGCCCCTTCGCTTCCCATTGTCACCGCCATTGTAGCACGTGTGTAGCCCAGCCCGTAAGGGCCATGAGGACTTGACGTCATCCCCACCTTCCTCGCGGCTTATCACCGGCAGTCTCCTTAGAGTGCTCAACTAAATGGTAGCAACTAAGGACGGGGGTTGCGCTCGTTGCGGGACTTAACCCAACATCTCACGACACGAGCTGACGACAGCCATGCAGCACCTGTGTTCCAGGCTCCGAAGAGAAGGTCACATCTCTGCGACCGGTCCTGGACATGTCAAGGGCTGGTAAGGTTCTGCGCGTTGCGTCGAATTAAACCACATGCTCCACCGCTTGTGCGGGCCCCCGTCAATTCCTTTGAGTTTTAATCTTGCGACCGTACTCCCCAGGCGGAATGCTTAAAGCGTTAGCTGCGCCACTAGTGAGTAAACCCACTAACGGCTGGCATTCATCGTTTACGGCGTGGACTACCAGGGTATCTAATCCTGTTTGCTCCCCACGCTTTCGTGCCTCAGCGTCAGTATCGGGCCAGTGAGCCGCCTTCGCCACTGGTGTTCTTGCGAATATCTACGAATTTCACCTCTACACTCGCAGTTCCACTCACCTCTCCCGAACTCAAGATCTTCAGTATCAAAGGCAGTTCTGGAGTTGAGCTCCAGGATTTCACCCCTGACTTAAAGACCCGCCTACGCACCCTTTACGCCCAGTGATTCCGAGCAACGCTAGCCCCCTTCGTATTACCGCGGCTGCTGGCACGAAGTTAGCCGGGGCTTATTCTTGCGGTACCGTCATTATCTTCCCGCACAAAAGAGCTTTACAACCCTAGGGCCTTCATCACTCACGCGGCATGGCTGGATCAGGGTTGCCCCCATTGTCCAATATTCCCCACTGCTGCCTCCCGTAGGAGTTTGGGCCGTGTCTCAGTCCCAATGTGGCTGATCATCCTCTCAGACCAGCTACTGATCGTCGCCTTGGTAGGCCATTACCCTACCAACTAGCTAATCAGACGCGGGCCGATCTTTCGGCGATAAATCTTTCCCCGTAAGGGCTTATCCGGTATTAGCACAAGTTTCCCTGTGTTGTTCCGAACCAAAAGGTACGTTCCCACGCGTTACTCACCCGTCTGCCGCTGACGTATTGCTACGCCCGCTCGACTTGCATGTGTTAAGCCTGCCGCCAGCGTTCGCTCTGAGCCAGGATCAAACTCTCAAGTTGGACTTGAACTTTGAACCGGCTGATCACAACGTTTGACGAGGTCCCACCATTTTTCCGACG
>NZ_LVEM01000015.1 GCF_001641335.1 Bradyrhizobium stylosanthis | reverse complement strand
CCAGCGCGACGGGATCGCAGAACAGCACGCTGAACGCCGGCGACGTCGCCAGCGTCACCGTGACGTTCAGCGAGAGCGTCACGGTGACTGGCACCCCGCAACTTGCATTGAACATCGGCGGCACGCCGGTGCAGGCGGCTTACGCCTCCGGCAGCGGCAGCACTCAGTTGGTGTTCACCTACACGATCCAGGCTGGACAGAATGACGCCAACGGCATCAGCCTCGACGCCAATGCGCTGACCCTGAATGGCGGCACCGTCATGGACGCCGCCGGCAACGCGGCGGTGCTGACCGCGGCGGCGGTGGCCGACAATCCGAGTTTCAAGGTCGACACGGCTGCTCCGACGGTGAGCAGCGAGGCGATCACCAGCGCGACGGGCGTGCAGAACAACACACTGAATGCGGGCGATGTCGTGAGCATCACCGTGTCCTTCAGCGAGAGCGTTACGGTGACCGGCACGCCACAGCTGGCGCTGAATATCGGCGGCACGCCGGTGCAGGCCAATTACGCCTCCGGCAGCGGCAGCACCCAGCTGGTGTTCACCTACACGATCCTCGCTGGCCAGAACGATGCCAACGGCATCAGCATCGACGCGAACGCCCTGAGCCTGAACGGCGGCACGATCACGGATGCCGCCGGCAACGCGGCGGTGCTGACTGCGGCTGCGGTGGCCGACAATGCSAGCTTCAAGGTCGATACCGCGACCCTGGCGGTGAACAGCGAAGCGATCACCAGTGCGACGGGCGTGCAGAACAGCACGCTCAATGCGGGCGATGTCGTGAGCATCACCGTGTCGTTCAGCGAGAGCGTCACCGTGACCGGCACGCCGCAGCTGGCGCTGAATATCGGCGGCACGCCGGTGCAGGCCAATTACGCCTCCGGCAGCGGCAGCACCCAGCTGGTGTTCACCTACACGATCCTCGCTGGCCAGAACGATGCCAATGGCATCAGCATCGACGCGAACGCCCTGAGCCTGAACGGCGGCACGATCACTGATGCCGCCGGCAACGCGGCGGTTCTGACCGCGGCTGCGGTGGCCGACAATGCCGGCTACAAAGTCGATACCGCTGCTCCCACGGTCAGCAGCGAGGCGATCACCAGCGCAACGGGTGTGCAGAACAACACGCTGAATGCCGGCGACGTGGTCAGCATCACCGTGACGTTCAGCGAGAGCGTCACGGTGACGGGGACGCCGCAACTGGCGTTGAACATCGGCGGCACGCCGGTGCAGGCGGCCTACGCCTCCGGCAGCGGTAGCACTCAGCTCGTGTTCACCTACACGATCCTTGCCGGGCAGAATGATCCCAACGGCATCAGCATCAATGCCAATGCTCTGAGTCTGAATGGTGGCACGATCACGGACGCGGCCGGCAATGCGGCGGTGTTGACCGCGGCCGCGGTGACCGACAATGCCAGCTACAAGGTCGATACGGCCGCCCCGACCGTCAGCAGCGAGGCAATCACCAGCGCAACAGGCGTGCAGAACAGCACGCTCAATGCCGGCGACGTGGTCAGCGTCACCGTCACGTTCGGCGAGGCCGTGACGGTGACGGGCACGCCGCAATTGGCCTTGAACGTCGGCGGCACGCCGGTGCAGGCGGCTTACGCCTCGGGCAGCGGCAGCACCCAACTGGTGTTCACCTACACGATCCAGGCCGGGCAGAACGACGCCAACGGCATCAGCATCGACGCAAACGCCCTGAGCCTGAACGGCGGCACCATCACCGACGCGGCCGGCAATGCGGCGGTGCTGACTGCGGCTGCGGTGGCCGACAATGCCAGCTACAAGGTCGATACGGCCGCCCCGACGGTGAGTAGCGAGGCGATCACCAGCGCGACGGGGGCGCAGAACAGCACGCTCAATGCGGGCGATGTCGTGAGCATCACCGTGTCGTTCAGCGAGAGCGTCACGGTGACGGGAACGCCGCAACTGGCACTGAACATCGGCGGCACGCCGGTGCAGGCCAACTACGCCTCAGGCAGCGGCACCACCCAGTTGGTGTTCACCTACACGATCCTTGCCGGGCAGAACGACGCCAACGGCATCAGCATCAACGCCAACGCACTGAGCCTGAACGGCGGCAGCATCACGGACGCTGCGGGCAATGCCGCGGTGCTGACCGCGGCCGCGGTGGCCGACAATGCCAGCTACAAGGTCGATACGGCTGCGCCGACGGTAAGCAGCGAGGCGATCACCAGCGCAACGGGCGCGCAGAACAGTACGCTGAATGCTGGCGACGTTGTCAGCGTCACCGTCACGCTCAGCGAGGCCGTCACGGTGACCGGCACGCCGCAGCTGGCCTTGAACATCGGCGGCACGCCGGTGCAGGCGAGCTACTCCTCCGGTAGCGGCAGCACCCAGCTGGTATTCACCTACACGATCCAGGCCGGGCAGAACGATGCCAACGGCATCAGCATCAACGCCAACGCTCTGAGCCTGAATGGCGGCACCATCACGGACGCTGCTGGCAACACGGCGGTGCTGACTGCGGCTGCAGTGGCCGACAATGCCAGCTACAAGGTCGATACGGCCGCCCCGACGGTGAGCAGCGAGGCGATCACCAGCGCGACGGGCGTGCAAAATAACACGCTCAATGCCGGCGACGTTGTCAGCGTCACCGTGACGTTCAACGAGAGCGTCACGGTGACCGGGACGCCGCAGCTGACACTGAACATCGGCGGCACGTCGGTGCAGGCAGCTTACGCCTCCGGCAGCGGCAGCGCCCAGCTGGTGTTCACCTACACGATCCAGGCCGGGCAGAACGATGCCAATGGCATCAGCATCGACGCCAACGCGCTGAGCCTGAACGGCGGCACCATCACGGATGCCGCGGGCAATGCCGCAGTGCTGACTGCGGCTGCGGTCGCCGACAATGCCGGCTACGTCGTCGATACCGGTTCGCCCATAGAATCCCTCACGATTGCCTCCGTTGCCGGAAGCTCGTCCTCGACGAGCACCGCGATCACCGTGACGGGGACGAATGGCACGCTGGCGTTCGGCGACAAGGTGCAAATCGGGACGGACAATGCGACGTGGACGGACGTCGTCCGGAACGGTCCGACAAAGTGGACTTTCACCGACAGCACGGTCCGAGGCTCGGGTTTCACGTACTTCGTGCGTGTGGTCGATTCGGCAGGCAACGCCAGTGTTCCGGTGACCTTGCCTGTCCTGGTTGCCAGCGGCGGTGCCACGGTCCCGATGACCGCAGCAGGCGGGGTCGTCGAGTTCACCGGATCCGGCGGCACGTTACAGATCGGCGCCGCTGTCACCGGGACGATCAATGCCATTTCGATCGCCAGCGGCCCGGTTGCGATCGGCGGAAGCGGCAATGTTACGAGCAGCGCGGGCGATGCGATCGATCTCTATGCAACCGGTGCAAGTGCGGGCAATCCCGCAAACCTGACCGTCAATGCCACCGGTCAGATCACCGGAGCCGGAAGCGGCATCTCCGTGATTCAGAATGCGGCCGGATCGATCACGGTCACGACGTCGGGACCGGTGGTCGGCCAGGCGGGCAGGGGCATCCTTGCCCAGCAGAACGGGACGGGCACGGGCAGTATTCTGATCAACGGATCGGGCAATGTGACGGGAACCGGCGCCGCGTTCAGCGGGATCGTTGCCGTAAACCTCAATTCCGCAAACAACAGCGACATTACCGTCAGCCAAAGCGGAAACGTCACCGGCGGCCACGACGCCATTCGCGTCCAGACCAACGGCAACGGAAACGAGTTCATCACGACCGGCACGAATGCCATTATTCAGGGCCTGACACTGTACGGCATCGAGGCGCAATCGAAGGGCCGGGGCAGTATCACGATCACGACGGGGACCGGCGGGAGCGTTACCTCTGCCGGCGTCGGCATCTTCGCCTACAACGAGGCGACCTCGATCCCCCAGAATGCAGGCGTCACCACGAGTACGATCTCGGTCACGGCCAACGGCACGATCCACTCCGGGTTTGAGCTGACCGGCAACGGCAGCCGCCCCGCCGGAATTCTGGCCGGCTACAAGGGTGGCACGAACAACACCGTCAACCCCAGTGTTTTCGGCAACGTGCTCATCAACAATTCCGCGGCGATCACCGCCTCGGGTGGAGATGGCATCCGCGGCTTCAATTACGGAAGCGGCGACGTCAGCATCAACCAACTGGCCGGTTCGATCGTCGCGAGGGATATGTACGGCATCACCGGTGTGAGCCTCGGCAGCGGCAACGTCGCAATCACGACGGCCGACAACACGAGCATCCTCTCGGGCTCGCACGGAATCCTGGCGATCAACCAGGCCAACGCGATTGCCACGCTCAATTCGACCGTGACCGTCACGGCGCGCGGCAGCATCGCGACCGGGGTGCATCTGTCGGTTGGAGGAGCTCAGTCAGGCGGCATTTCCGCAGGGTTCTGGTCGACCGCAGGCGCTCCGAACACCGCTGTGAACGGAACCGTTCTCGTCGACAACTATGCCGATGTGACCGCCCGGGTGGCTTTTGGCATCGTCGCCTATAATGTCGGCTACGGAGACGTCACCGTCTACGATCGGACCGGTGCCTCGGTGTCCGGCGTACAATCCGGCATCAACGCGAGTTCGTCGGTCTCCGGAACCGCCAGACCCTCGACCGTGACCATCAACGTGGAAGCAGGGACGACCGTCTCGTCCGGCACGGCAGGCGTTACCGGTATCAATGCCAACAACACAAGCGGCGGCAATATCTCGATCACCGCTGCCGGCGATGTTGTGTCCGGCGGCACCGGCATCAATGCCAATGCGGTGCCGGCAAACGCCCTGTCGTCCAGCCAGATCCTGATCAATGCCGCCGGGTCGGTTACATCGGGTTATAATTTCTTCCAGTTCGGCAACATTTCGTCGGGCATCTCCGCCGGTTACGGGAGCAGCAACGGACAGTTCAATGCGGCCGTCCACGGATCGGTCGTGCTGTCCAACTCTGCGGTCGTAAGTGGAGCCGCGACCGGCATCAACCTCTACAATTTCGGCGTTGGGGATATCCAGGCCACGCTGCTGGCGGGGTCGGTCGCCGCAGGACTGTCCGGCGTCAACGCGTTTGCCCAAGGTGGCGGCAGTGTCACGATCGACAATCGTGCGGCGATCAATGCCGGTGCCATCGGCATCAACGCCGGCAACGGCACGAGCAACTCCGCCGCGACCGGCACCGTGTCAGTCATCAACTCCGGAACCGTCACTGCCCCCGGCGCCCCGTTCAATCCTGTCGTCAATCTCGGCAATTCGAACAGCGGCCAGTTCGCCATTGTTTCGAACACCGGGACGATCAGGGCCGATCTGTTCACGCGGACGACCGGCAATACCGCGATCAATATGGGGTCGAGCCACGGCGCCGTGACGAATAGCGGTACGATTTACGGCAACGTTTCGCTGAACGGAACGTCGAGCTTCACGAACGCCGTGGGCGGCGTGTGGAATTTGAACGGACAGAATGTCGTTAGCGGCAGTCTCAGCAACAACGGGACAATGAACATCTCGGGCGTTGCCACCCTGTCCGCGAGCTCCTTCAGCCAGTCCAGTACGGGAAGCATCGATCTCCTGGCGAACGGTGCCGCGCAGATCTACAGCAGCATTGCCGGCAGCGGCATCATCACGCTCGAGGACCGGTCGGTGTTGCAGTTCTCCGGGTCCGGCGCGGTGTCGCCGACCCTGAGATTCAACGGCAAGGGCCTGCTGAGTTTCGACAACCCGGCATCCCTGCAGCCCAACGTCGCGCTTAATTTCGCGGGGGCGGGATTCGCGAATATCGGCGATATCATCACGCTGTCCGGCGCGAACATTGCGGGTGATGCCAGCTTGAATTTGACCGGCTCGACCTTGACGGTCACCGGCGCCACTCAGAGCTACACGTTCCAGGTCTCAGGCCAGGGCCTGACCGGTAACACCTTCTACATGTTGTCGCCCGACCGCTTCATTCTGGCGCCGTCTTCCGCGATCGTTAACCCGGCCTTCAACGCGGTGGCGCCGACAAGCTCCAGCTTCTACATCGTCACCAATGCGATCTCGGGAACGGGGACCGGCTTCAGCTTGTCGACCACCGATGCTGCGCCCGCGGATGCTTACGCCGTGGCCATCAGGTCGACTGCGCCGATTACGATGACGGGTGCCGGTGCGGGCGTCGCCGTCAGCACGGCAGGAGCGAGCGCGGCCATCGTCAACGCCGCTGCCGTCTCCAGCGGCGGAGCCGGTCTGAGCGTCAGCGTCTCGAGCTCTACCGGCGGAGCCGATGTCATCGACTACGGCAGTGTCAGCGCCGCGCAAACCGCAATTTTCGCCAGCACGACCAACGGGACCGTCAACGTCAATTTCAACGTCAACGCCGTCACGGAATCAGGTGTCACGCTGACCGGCACCAGCACCTACGGCATCTTCGGCCGCAGCACCGGAAGCGGCGGTGTCAACGTCCTCACCACGGGCGGAACGATCAATGCGGGGCTGATCGGCATCCTTGCCGTCGAGCAGCAGAGCTCACCCGGCCCAGGGGGCAACGTCCAGGTCTATAATTCCTCGACCATCAACAGCGGCAGCAATCCGAGCAATGCCGGTACCGGCCCGGCCGGCATTCGCGCCGACATATTCAACAACAACACCTCGACGCCGAACCCGTTGATCACCGGCGATGTCACGGTCGAAGACCGTGGCAACATCACGGCGCAGGCCGGCGCCGGCATATTTGCGGCCAACTATGGTTCGGGCAATACGTCGGTCACGCTGGCGTCGGGATGGTCGATCACGGCGACCGCTGCAGGAACGACGCCGACCAACCAGGGACTCACCCAGTACGGCATCTTCGCTTTCACTTACGGCACGGGCAGCAGCCTGGTCGATGCCGGCTGGGGAACGACGATCACGTCCGGCAGTACCGGCATCAATGCAGGCAACCAGTCGACCTCGATCGGGGCGAACAGCGGCAGCACGGTCGCGGTCTACTCGCAGGGCTTCATCTCGTCCGGCGCGAGCAACAACAATTCCGGCAGCGCGCCTTCGGCGATCCAGGCCGGCTACAATCCGTCCAACGCCGGCGCGTTCAGCTCGAGCGTGCACGGCGACGTGATCGTCAACGTGGCCGGCGACGGAAATCCCCACAACAACCCGAACCCGACGATCCTCGCCGCAAGGGGCTCGGGCATCAACGCCTACAATTACGGCATTGGCGACGTCACGGCCACTGTCGGGACGGGAGTCTCGATCCAGGCGCTGTTGCCCGCCTCGGGTGCGACCGGTGGCGGCATTGCACCCTACGGCATCGGTGCGGACAACCGTGGTCCCGGCAACATCGTCATCACGACGTTTTCGGGGAGCTCGATCAACGCCGGAAGTTCCGGCATCAGTGCAAACAATGGCTCGAACCCTGTATCAGCAAATGATCCCGCCGCGGCTTCAGCAGCGGCACCCGCCGTCATCGCTGTCACCACGGCCGGCACGATCCTCTCGGGCAGCCAGTCCACCAACAGCGGCGGCACGCCGTCCGGCATTTCCGCGGGATTCCTGGGCGGCTCGAGCGCCCATGCGAATCTGTTCGTGAACGGCGATGTCTTCATCAACAATGCCGCGACCGTGACCGCCACCGGCTTCGGCCTCCAGGCGTATGATTACGGCAACGGCGACATCGTCGTGAACAACGCTATCGGCGCCAACGTCACCGCAGGCTCCCATGGCATCTATGCCCACGCCGAGGGCGCCGGCACCGGCGATGTTGCCGTCACTGTTTACGGCAACACGACGACGAGCACGACAATCAAGGCGGGCACCGCCTCGAGTTCGGCCTACGGCATTCTCGCCTTCAGCACCAATGCGGGCGACATATCGGTCGTCACCTCGGTCGGCGATACCATCGATTCACAGCTCGGCAGCGCCGGCATCAACGCCGTGAACGAAGCCACGAGCATTGCGGCGTCCGTCAACAGTTCGGTCGTGGTGACCAATGCGGCCACGGTCCATTCCGGCATCGGACTGACTGCATTCGGCCAGCCGGGCGGCATCCTCGCCGGCTATATCGGCGGAACGACGAACCCGTCCTTGTCGGGCAACGTGGCGAACTATGCCGTCAATGGTGAGGTCGTCGTCAACAATTTCGGCGACGTCACGGCCGATGCCGGCGACGGCATCAGGGCGTACAACTATGGTGTCGGCGACGTCACGATCAACAACTTCTCGGGTAGCATCATGGCGCTCGGCGGTACAAATCCGCCGAACGGTACGGGTGTCGGTCTTCTCGCCCAGAACTATGGGCCGGGCAGCGTCTATGTGACCACCTCGGCGAGCACCAGCATCACCTCCGGAAGCACCGGCATCGCGGCCTTGAACAAGGCGATATCGGCCGATCCCGCCAATCCCTCGGTGGTGGTGCCGGCGACGACGGAAGTCTTCGTGAATGCGTCCGGCACGATCCATTCCGGGACGACCCCGACGGGCACCGTCGCCGCCGACCCCGCCGCAGGCATCTTGGCCGGCTACAATCCCAACAATCAGAACACCCCGAACAACGCGGTTCACGGCAATGTCCTGGTTCACGATCACGCCACGATCGTCGCGCCGACAGGAACCGACGGCATCCGCGCGGTGAACTACGGCACGGGCGACATTGCGGTGATCGTCGACTCCGATGGGCGTGTGTTCGCGGGCCGCTATGGTGTCGCGGCATTCGGTTTCGACGGCGGCGATGTAAGTGTCACGATCGCAGGCTCGGTGATCGGCGGCACCGCGGGGCTCGACGTCACCACGACCGGAGCGGGCACGGTCACCATCGACAATGCCGGCGTCGTCGAGGGAATCGTCATCGGCTACAACGCGACGTTCACGAACGAGGCGGGAGCCGACTGGCAATTCAGCGATGCCAGCGGAGTCACCGGCGTCACGACGCTCGCGAATGCCGGCACGATCGAAAGCAACGGCGCCTCGTCGCTTCTGGGCCTGACGAGCTTCACCAACACCGGAACGATCGCGGTGGAATCCGGCAGCCTGACCATCGGCACCGCGGTGACCGGCGGCGGCACGGCGGTCATCTACGGTGCGTCCCTGGCGTTCAACGCAGCGTCTGACACGAACGTTGTCTTCGACAAAGGCATCACCGGCACGCCCGGGACTCTCGTACTTGCCGACGCCGCCGATTTCACCGGCTCGGTCACCGGCTTTGCACTCGGAGACACCATTGATCTCGTCGGGATTGCTCCTGCGAGCGTCAGCGTGTCCGGTTCGGGTGGCCTGCACGTCGAGTTCGGCACCGGTTCATTCGCGCTGATCGGCAGTTACGACCCGACCGCATTCCTGATCGCTTCCGACGGGCAAGGAGGCACGAACGTCACCTGGAATCACAACGGGCCCGTCATCGATACCAGCCATCTGGCTCTGAACTTTAACAGCGGCGTGTACACCGTGACCGGGATTCACGTGACCGACAGCGATCCGAACGTCCCGACCGCGCCGGTCGTGACCTACACGCCCGGCCCGACGCCACCGGCGTCCGAAAACGTGGCACTGACGCTGTCGGACATTGCCGGCGCCGCTCAAACCGTGAATTTCTTCTTCCAGAACGGCACGGGATCGACCGTGCAGGGCACCTCCGGCAACGACGTCATCTTCGCGGCCAGTGGTCAGGACGTGCTCACCGGCGGCGGAGGGCGCGACCAGTTCGTGTTCGCGGCCCCTCCGGCATCGACGCCGGTCCAGCACACGATCACCGATTTCGCGGCGGGCATCGACAAGCTCGACGTTCGACAGTTCGCGAACGTGTCCTGGGCTTCGTCGGCGGACAGTCCCAACGACACTCTGGTGACGCTGGATGCCAATGATTCCATTCTGCTCAAGAACATCGTGGCGTCGCATCTCAAGGCGGGCGACTTCATCTTTGTGTAGTCGGCGCCAACGGGAGGTGGACTGAACTGAATGCGTGACGTAGAGGCTTTGTTGAATTCGCTTGTCGATGTCGATCGCGACACGCTGATCTCGGTGTTGTCGATGGAGGTGCAAACTGCCGCGAAGCTCGCGATGAGCGGGCACCAGCGCACGGCCTGGCAGCGCGCGAAGAGGCGAAGCACCGTTGAGCATGCGGCCCGGCTTGCGCATATCCTGGCCTATTTCAGGGATGGAGAGACGCCGCAGGGCATGTCGGAAGAGGATCGCCGCCTTTGCGCGGGTCTCGCGAAGAAGCGAAGCATGTAGCCGGCCGCGTGATCCGATCCGGAAGAGATTGATGATGAGTTCATCGCCATGAATGAGAACGACGCGGTCTTGCTGGACCTGGCGGTCGGCAGCCGGTTCCGCGTGAAATCCCTCGGCAAGCACAGCAAGCGCCTGGAAGGGCGGACCGGGCGCGTGGTCGGCTTTGCTCACACCAAGAACGCGCTGCGGGTCATTCTGGACGGGCACAAGCATCCGCAGACGCTTCATCGCAGCTATCTGGAGCCGCTGGTGGAGACCGCGTCCTGAAGTTGCCGCTGTCGCCCGCTACGGCGCCGCCTCAGTTGGACTCGATCGGCGCGATGAGATCGACGATCCGGAGCAGGCCCTGGCAGACGCGCCAGATGCAGCCGGTGCCGAGGAACAGTTCGGTGGCCGCGTTCATGTCGCCGAACTGGAGGTGGTATCCATTGGCGATCACGTTGATGGATATCCTGATGCCGTTCGTGCCCACGAGCTGGGTGCGGGCGGTATGAACCGCCTCGACCAGGCGCCGCCCGAACTCCCTGGCATCGTCGAGATCGAGCGCGACCAGGCGGGGCGGCGTGCGCGTCTGGTTGAACGGATACACGGCGTCGACAAGGATGGTGTGGCCGTCGGACTGCAACAGCAGCTGGCTGACCGACTTGCCTGCAGGAAACAGGAAGCATCGCTCGTCGAGGTCGATCTTGATCTCGTACTTCGGCCGCAGCTCTGCAATGATCCGGGGGGCGGGATTGATATTCATCGTGCTGCAATGCGAGTTGACCGTAACATGGCTTTATCCTAGGTCGCTCGTGCGTAAGCGGCAAGACGGATGCGTCAGGGTCGATGTGCCGCGTGACCTTCGGGCGACCGGCGGAGGTGCTATCCCCCGCCGCCCCTCGCGGTATAGTCGGCGCGGAATTGGGCAACAGGGGCTGGCGAGGCCCCAACCAAATTGCGGGACACTGGGCTAATGGCGATCAGGATTGCGGCGGTGAGCACCGCCACCATGTCGGATGACAAGAAGGAAGTCATCGTCCAGACCACGGGCAAATATACCGGCGCGCTGGAGCTGAGATTCGGCGTCGACTGCGTCGACGACCTGATCGCGGCGCTGACGAAGGTGCGGGGCGGTGCGCAGCCGGCGGTCTTGAACGGCGGCGGGCCGGCCGAAACAGCCGCTCCCGACGCGGACGGCGCGGCGCCGATCAAGCCGGTCGCGATCGACAAGGCCAGCGAGGTGCGGTTCGAGATCCCGAAGAACTGCACGATTTCCGCGGACACCAGCGGTCGCGGTCTTGTGCTGTTCATCCTCAATCACCGGCTGGACCGACAGGCCGGCTACGCGTTCTCGCCGGATGCCGCCAAGCAGCTCGCCGGAGGGCTCATCAAGAGCGCCGATGCGCTGCTGGCGCAGCGGCCGATACCCAAGAGCTAGCCGTCGCGTCCGCGGCGCGTTGGCGCCGCGTCCACATAAACTCCGTTATCGCAAGCATTTACGATGATAAATAACACCATCACGCTCAGCATTCGGCCGAAATGGCCTGACATTCCGGACCACTATGCGGTCCGCTCGCAAGGCCAAGAGATCGGCAGGATCCGTCATGCGGCCGACGCGGGCAGCCCGACCGGTCGTGGGAGTGGTTCATCGTGATCCCGATGGGCCTGCCGGCCTGGGCGAGCGGCGCAGCACGGGACCGCGACACGGCGGTCAAGGCCTTCAGCGCAGCCTGGGGGCGGTTGCTGAATGAGACTCAGCCCGAGCGGTTGCAGCGGGCCTGGGAGCTTCAGGGGGCGGCACAATCCCGGGCTGCGGAAACGGGGCTCCCACCGCCCGTAATTGCGAGCTGAGGACAGGACTTTTCTTTCCTCTCGTCGGAAAGCTGAAGGTATCCACCAACCTGCAAGGAGGGGGATGTCCGAACATTCCCGAATTTGTGTGTAATGCGCCAAGAATATTTACTCAATAAATCATTGCCTTAATCGTTAAGAATTGCTTAAATTTCCCGGTTGGGCTTGTTTGGGCAGAGGCTATTTTGTTTGATTTTTGCCGACGTAGGTCTGCGTAGGCCGGCACGCGTGTTCGCGTGAGCCGGTCTTTTTTAATGCGCAACCGAAAGTGGCATTCTGGCTTCCTCCCACGCAGCTTCGGACTTTTTTATTGTAGCTATTTTGGAGGAAGACCATGACCACGACATACGATCTGACGACATCTGGCTCATCTGCCACCATCGGCGGCGTCGTGTTTCAAACGGTCGATTTGGCTCCCACCGGCACCGGCATTTTCAACAGCTTCCTGGTGATTCAGGACAATCCGACGGAAGAAGGTTTCAATACGGATTTTTCCCCGCTCCCGCTGGACGACAAGCAGCCGTCGCACACCAACGCCTTGCTGCTGTCCAGCCTCCAGATCGTCAACGTCAACGGCGTTGATTCCTACGCGTTCAAGCTCGATGCGAACGAACCGAATTCGAGCAGCGGCATCATCGACCTGACAAGCCTCAAGATCTATTCCGCCACGACCGGGAATGTCGCGACATTGGGCGCATTGGGCACCCCGCTCTACGATATGGACGCCGGTGGCGACGTAACCGTCAGCTTGAATGCGGGAAGTGATGCCCCGGCCGGCAGCGGCAAAGGAGACCTGTTCGTCTACATTCCCGTCTCGAAGTTCGCCGGTGCAAGCCCCTACGTCTATCTGTACTCGGCATTTGGCGGCACCGCCGCGTCGAATGGCGGTTTTGAAGAATGGGGCGCGACCATCGGGCCGAACACGCCGACCCCACACGCCACGATTTCCGGAACCAAGTGGATCGACGCTGACGGCAACCTGGGGACTGCTGGTGACCAAACAGTCGGCGTCGGTTGGACGATCTTCATCGACGACAATCATAACGGCACCCTCGACAATGGCGAGTTGTCGACTACGACAGACGCCAATGGTTCATATACGTTCACCGGGCTGGATGCGGGTACTTATGACATCCGCGAAGTCGTGCAATCCGGTTGGACCCAACTGGGGACCAACCCGAACCCATCAACCGTCACGGTGACGATCGACGGCTCCGCATCGGTCGATTTCTACAACTTCCAGAATTTCTCGATCAGCGGCAGCAAGTTTGAAGACCTTACCGGCGACGGCAAGTCCGCCGACGACAAGGCCTGGAGCTATGCTCCGGTCACGATCTACATCGAGGACGATGGYGTCGCCGGCTTCACGGCTGGTGATCATCGCTTCACGACGACCGATGCCAGCGGCAACTGGAAGATCAGCGGCCTGACGCTGGCTGACGTCGGCAAGAAAATCTACGAGGTCGTTCCTGGTGGGTCCGAGCAGACAGGCACGCTGGTGCAGACCGTCGACAACCCGGGCGGTGGCGGAACCGACACCGGCAACGACTTCACAAACTTCCTGAACTACTCGATCAGCGGAACGAAGTATGAGGACTTGACCGGCAACGGCAAGACCAACGACGACACCCCGTGGTCGCATGCG
>NZ_LVEM01000014.1 GCF_001641335.1 Bradyrhizobium stylosanthis | reverse complement strand
TTTGAGCGGTTGGCCTCGGCGACGATGCGGACGCCCCTGGCCTGCAGACTGAGCGTGACGATCTCGCCCTGGAAGTCGTTGCCGACCTTTTTGAAAGTTCCGATGCTAGCCATGTCACTTCTCCTTGAGTTGTTTCGAGCTCCGCGACCACCGCGGCCTCGATGGCGATCTGACGGCCGAAGACGATCGGCGACGCACCCGCTCTTTCGCGGGCCGGAGCGGAGCGGAGGACGCCGGCGGGGAGACTTTCTTGCCTCGCGAGGAATGGGGCGTAGCCCAGGGGAAGAAAGTCTCAACCGGCGGCGTTGCGGCTCAGACGATCGAGGCGCAGCCGGTCTTCGGCCAGATCAAGCCAACGAGGCAAAGGTGCGTCCGAGCGCTGAACACAGACTTAAGCGGAACAAGACCTGGCAGAGGCGGCTTCGCAACACAAGAAGCAGGCCGGTTTCGAGGTAGAGAAAGAAAGAGCATGCGGGAAACGGCGGCATTGCGGCTGAGGCAAATGCGAGACCGCACCTCTCCCACAGACCACTGACAGGATCAAACGAGACCGGCACAGCCTGATCCAGGCAACGAAAGGACGCCGCTTTCTGAGGAGCTTTATCGATGAGAGCGTGGACACCTGGTAAAGGAAACAAGCCCAGACATTGCGGCAGAGGGTGCTTCTCACGTCGCTCGACCGTCGGAGCCGGTTGAGGCAGACTGCTCGCCCGCACCTTCGGCGATTGCGGCGAGCCGCACTTCGTTCTGTGACCTTATGACACTTCGCTCGCGTTTGATGCGAGAGATACAAATCAAAAAGCGCGATTTCGGCGTCCGAGGAATGGCGCCAGTCTTCATTAGCTCGATGACATCGCGGGCGCTGGATTCTTTCAATGGCAGCAGTTGGACTGGCCCGGCGGCTGAGCCTACCCATCGCCGCCCCCAGCGTTCAATAATGCTGTGGTGTGGTTGGACGCTCGCACACCGTGACACCGCTTCTTGAAATAGCGAATCCAGCGTGCTCACCAGAGCAGGCAGTATTTCGATCGGTCGCCAATGCTGTACCATCAGTTAGCGATTCACTCCGTAAGCTTGGATGCGAATCGTCACCAGAGGACCAAGGCACGGCAATGACAAGCGTTATTGACCCTTTGCACATTTCGCGCTTCCTTCGAGCGTTGATGATGTCGCTGTCCAGAAAGGCATCCAGCTTTCGATGGGATTCGATTTACATGAGTATGTCTCGATTACACGGACTCTTGCAGCAAAGAAGCCGACATCTCCACCCGGCGCGTGCCGCTGTGCGTGACTGGAGCGGCCTCGCTCTTTCGTATTCATCCGATGGAACGCATCCCAGCGACTATCGTGAGGCCTATCCTGGACCGAGCGCAGCAGCTTCAAAGAAGCAGCTCTCGCGTTTCTTCGCGGAAACGCCATCATCCTGCCGCATAGCGCTGGCGCTTCGATCTCGACACCAATGACTCACTCCGACATCCAAATTAATCATCGATGTGTTCGCAGGCTTTCTCGACAGCCATCAAGAGATGCTGGACGCCATAGAGGCGAGCAGGTGACTGGGCAACCGTTGCGCAAAACGTTGCTGCCGTTGCAGCGCTTTTGAGCTAGGCAAGTTCGCAATCATAGATTCGCAGTAGATTCGCGTTGCTGTGCCAAGGATGGGGCAAACAGCGACGGAGTCTCCGATGGCGGTCCAGCAACTTGCTCCCCTGATATTGAGCAATGATGAGCATGCCGAACTGAGGTCGCTTATGATGCGGCAGAAAGGCGCAAGCTCTGAGAACCCGGACCGTGCTGACCTGTGCGGAGGATGGTCAGAACATTGAAGTGACGCTTGCGAAGAGAACGCGTGTCTGCAGGGCGGAAAACACACACCATCTTTCATGGAAGTGGAAGCCCCGCAATTCTGATTTCCTTAGTGCATCCGCGGCAACGCCGTTCGTCAGCTAATCGTCAGCCAGGCGGTCTATCTAAATTCGCTTCGCATTCTCCCTGGATCGGAGGTGGAATATGACGGGCATTGGCCGACCTGGTAAAGCGCACGTTGAGGCTACTGGAGCTGACAGCACGTGGAGATCGAGCAGTTCGCGCTCGGAATCAAGTCTCGCCCATGCTGAGGGCAGCCAATTGTTCAATTCCGTCGTGGAGCGGATGCGCTCTGGGGCTCAAGATGGAGCGGCGCCGGTCGCAAGCCAGCTGCAAACTTCGGATGTGGCGGGCCCCATTCCTTGGACCGGCGACAAGATCAAGGCAGCGAAGCGCCAAATGGACAGCCTGCTGGCAGAACTTGATACTTGCCGCAATGCGGCCGCGCAGCCGGCGCCGAACGCGTTGGTGGCACAAGAGCTGATTGACCAGCTCATCAAGGCAGGCTCAAACGTTCTGGAGTACTACGCGAGGCTACCCCAGCATGAGGCGCCTAGCATTCTCTCCGACGATCAGGCTCGCCGTCTCCGAGACGAGGTGCTCCATGCGGGGAACCAATGCAACCTACTAGCGACCCCGACCATCTACGCCCTGGAGCAGAGCAGGAAGAGTGCGGCCACTGTGCTCGATCGGATGGTCCAATCGAGCGCTCCCTTCGACCAGCTGAGTCGAGCGATCTCCAGCGTAGCAAACCGTTATACGGCCTGTATGGAGTGGTGGGGAAAGAAGGCATTGCGCTTGGAAAGAATGCAGTCCGTCTGCACCGCCACTTACAATTTACCAAGTACGACGGCTGAGATGCGGCAAGCCGAAGAGGCCGACCTGCGGCTGCACACCGGCTGGGCACTGAATATGAAGTGCCTGCATTTGCAATCGCAGATCGCTCTCTTGCGAATCATGATTGAGCCGCAGATGAGCACATTCGAGCCAGCCACGAGGGAAGTCCTCATGGATGAGAACGGGCGGGTACGTCTGCTAGGAACGTTCATCGATGACGTTTTCCCGGCATTCAACTCTACGAGCGATGCTGTTCTAAACAGCAACGGACGTGCACTCGACGCAGCGCACTGCGCGGTTTTGAAAGGAGTTATGGAGCGCCTTTCGGAACTTGGGCTGGCGTGGCACAACATCGTTGCAAACCTAAGCGATACTGGGACAGCCAACCTCCCATTGGAACTGTCAGGCCAGATAGTGGAAGGTGCGTGGGTCACTGCGCAGGAGGTCATGCGCTTCCTGTCACTGCAGCCGAAAGCGTCAGCGGTCATTGTGCCGCCGACCGACCCTCGGGCTGCGATGCCCGCCAGCACTATCGGCGAGGCTGTAGCCGCCGAAGGCGCTAGAGCGCGGAGGAAGGGGAAAAGCAAGAACACGCGGTCCGCTGGCGCTGGGAGCTCGGCGCCTGGGCAGACCCAGGCGCATGTCGCTATGAACGCCAACGCCGCGGCGCCAGCAGCCAAAGTTGTCGTGCTCTCGGAATTCGGTACGAAGAGGCTCGTGACCGCGGAGGAGGCGCATGCGAGGACGTCATCGTCGGAGACGGCGCACTTGGCGATCTGGCAGGCCCCGCCGTCGATGGAAGCACTGACGGGGCTCCTCAAGCGGTTGGACGAACTTTTGCAATTCGATCTGCCTGGTCAGCAAAGGGCTGCCTCGCAAGCCCGCCACATGAAGCCCGAGGACGCCGAACACGTCGTGGATACTGCGATTGGGCGCCTGAAGACCCAGGTAGCCGAGATGCAGGCCTGTGTAGCCGCGTTGGAGGAGCCTCGTCGACGTGTCCTACTCACGCCTGCACAAGTGCGCGAAGTGCACGACAAAATCGTCCGGCTCAAGATGCTGCGGTCCGAGGCGCAGGGGCTGGGGACGGCTTTGAACGAGCGAAAGGGCACGATGACGGTCGATTGCATGAAGACTTATGCCTATCCGTCGCAGAACTACCTTGAACAGTTGCGCGCGGCCGAGGAGTTGACGCCCGCCGGTTTACCGCGCGCGTTAAAGGGTGAGCCAGGGGTGCTGTTTGAGGTCAAGCTGCAACCCAAGGCGCTGCGCAATGGTGCAATGCCGAACCCGATGTGGGTGCACATCCATACGAAGCGGCCGGTACATGTGTGGCAGTTGACGACGCTGGATGACGCCGAATTCGCCGCTTGCCACGTCAAGTCAAATGCACAACGCGGCTACAATCGGCAGTGGCAGAACGCCCGGGCTGCGACAGGTCGCGAAGACGTCGTGGTTCACCGCGGCAAGCTCACGCCTGCATTCTGCAAGTCCATCTTGAGCACAGTGCATAGCGACGTCCTACACTATCGGCTTGCCGAGGCGGACCAACTGTCGACGCAGGCCGCTCGACTTGAGATCTAGGGGCACGCGATCGAGTATTGAAACGTGGTGACACCATTAGTCAGGCCGACGAAATCGGGAGCCAGCGGGCGTAGCCAGGGTCATACAGCAGTCCGTAGCCCGAAAGCTTCAGAGAGGAAGTACTTTCGCTGTTTGTAAATCATGGCCAGGTCTCGCGAGACAGCAGCAGAACCAGCTTCAACCCGGGTGCCGAAGCCAAGCGGCCAATAACGTTGCCGGAATCGCCAATCACGCGCGCGGCTTCGCTCGGTCTGGCGGGACCCGGTCGGGACGAGGGAAATCGCGGTCGCCTGTGCCTTGCTCATATGACGAGGGGCCTCTCACGGCCCGCGTAGCCCGGGCCGGTGCTGATCGACCGGGGGTTATTCGCGGATCTTATGTAGCCCTCCGGCCTGCACCGAGAGACGTTGGGAAAGACGCTGGTTTGGCGTTCGATCAGGTGTATCGATGGTTAGAAAGCCGCTCGCCGCGCGCGACACGCAGGTGCAGATTCTGCTGTTCATCGCCCGCTCTTCAATACTGAAAAACACATCACGATGATCGACCTCAGCCGACGCCTCCAGGATCGGCAGCACGCAAAGACCGCATTCTCCGCGCCGACAGCCAAAGATCATGTCGACGCCGGCATCTTCAAGCGCCTCCAGCATGGAGCGATTTACAGGGACGTCAATTTCCAGGCCCAATCGGGGAACTCTGATCTTGAACGGGGCGCCCGCGAGGCGACCGGCATTGCCGAACGTCTCGTAGCGGAGGTGCGCAGCGGGCCTGCCCGATTGGCTCCAAAGCTGTTTGGCCGCCTCCAACATGCCGAACGGGCCACACACATAGAGCTCACCGCGCGCGTCTAGTTGGGCTATCTCGCCGCCGATGTCGATCCGCTGTCCCTCTTCACTGACGAAGAGCTGAAGGCGTTCCCCGATGGAAGTGGCAAGCTCGTCCGCGAAGGCGAGGTCGCGACGGGTCCGTGCGGCATAGAGCAGGCGGAAGTTCGCTCCGGCTTGCTTCAGCGCCAGCGCCATCGTGTAGATCGGTGTGATGCCGATCCCGCCGGCCAGCAGCAGGTAGTCCGGCCGATCGTAGCTCAATTCGAAGCTATTTTTTGGCTTAAAAATCGTGAGCCGTTCGCCCGCCTTGAGGCGCCACATGCCGATAGACCCGCCCCGACTCGACGCGAGCCTCTTGACGGCGATGCGATAGAGTCCGTCCGCACAAGATCCTGCCAATGAATAGCTACGAAGCTGCGGTCGCCCGTCGGTCGGCACGAGGACGTCAATGTGACTGCCAGGCCCTAGATTGACCAATGGGCTGTCCGGCTCAATCTCGAAGAGACGGACGTCAGGAGTGAGATCGCGCGTGGCGCGAAGGCATGCGCTGATCGGTTCGGTCGGCTTGGCCATGACTTCACTCACTCGGCCGCAACGTCAGCGATCACGGGAGCATGCTCGTTAGCCATCATCCGGTCGATCAGCCGCCGTGCCCAGAGCGCGCCCGCATCGATGTTGAGATCGTAAAAGGGAGAACGCGGGTTCTTGTCGATAGCAGCCTGCTGTGCCTCCAAGACTCGGTGATCCTGATCGTAGACCCCTGCCCCGCCATTAACGTGGGCAAGCTGGAGCTCGCTCGTCAGCTGCGCGTCATCCTTGCGATAATTCCTGACAAAGTTCCAGAAGTAGTGGCAGGTCGTCTCCGTTTCGGGCGAGATCGCCGCTAAGAATGCGCCGCTGACCCCGTGCGAGCGGTCGCCTTGCGGCGCGCCTGTATTTGTCAGCGCCACGCCGACGTCGCCGACGACGATCGAAGGCGCCTGGAACGTCACGATCTGCCAGCGATCAACACGGCCCGGGCGTGCAAGCTGGCGGCCCCAGAAAGGGGGCGGATCGATGTCCATCATCCAGCGCGTCATTGTCGCTGTGTTATCGGTGTGGGTCACATCGAAGGGCGCGGCCGTGATCGCCTCGTCGCCGATGCTGCCGGCATGCACATAGGTCTCGTGCGTGAGGTCCATCAGGTTGTCCACAACCAGGCGATAGTCGCACTTCAGCTGATAGAACGTGCCGCCGTCGCCGACCCATTCTGTGCCATCGTTCCAATGAAAATCTGGAATTTTGGCGGGGTCCGCCAGCGCTGGATCGCCAGGCCACAGCCAGACCAGACGATGCCGCTCAGCCACCGGATAGGTACGCACGCAGGCTGACGGATTGATCGTTTTCTGCGCGGGCATGTAGGAGCAGCGGCCGGCCGAATTGAACACCAGCCCGTGATAGCCACACATGACGTCGTCGCCCTTGAGATGTCCGAGCGATAGCGGCACCAGCCGGTGCCAACAGGCATCCTCCAAAGCCGCGACAAGGCCATCAGTGCGGCGGTAAAGCACGACGTCCTTGCCGCAAATTTTGCGGGCGGACAGCTCGGGGGCGATCTCATGTGACCATGCAGCCGCGTACCAGGCATTGAGCGGAAAGGTTTTGGGTGCGTTCATAGGCTTCTCCATGGTAGAGGCGATGGTCGCGGGCCTGCCGCTTTAACTCCCATTTTCGAGCAGATTGCGTTGGCAATAGTAATCGGACAATCGGACAGAGTTGATAACCGTTATCTTCTCTTTCGATAGGGTGGTGTGATTTCGCGACGAGGGACTTAAGGCGATGGCAAAGGATTGGGATCCACTTGCGATTGATTTTGCTGCGATCCGCACTTTGCGCCTAGTCTCGGAAACTGGGCTCGTTTTCGAGGGCCGCTGAAGTGCTCGGTACGAACCAATCGACGATTAGCTATACGATGGACCGGCTGCGCGCGGCGTTTCACGACAAGCTGTTCGTGCGCCAGCATGGCGGGATCGCACCAACGCCTCGATGTGTCGAGATCGTTGAGTGTGCCAGCCGCCTGCTTGAAGGCTTCGAGGGCCTAATGCGGCCGACGGATTTCGATCCCGCAAGCGCGTCCGGGCAAATCACGATCGCCTGCAACTATTACGAACGCTCAATCATTCTGCCGCGCACCATTGCAGAAATCAGACGCCGGGCGCCGCGCCTGCTGCCGGAGATCAAGACGGCGCGCGCGAAAGGGATGGCGTATCTCAAACGCGGCGAAGCCGATCTTCTCATTGGCCCCTATGAGGTGCAGGAGGAAAACTTCTATCATCGCCATCTGCTGGATGACCATTATGTGTGCGTTATGCACAAGGGCCATCTGCTCGCCGGCCGGAAGTTGCGCGTCGACGACTATGTCAAAACGAACCACGCCGTCGTAACCTATGGAGGAACCTGGCGCTCAGGCTACCTCAGAAGGCTCGATGAACGCGGCCTGTCGCTCAACCAGGTGGTCTCGGTGCCGAGCATCTCCGATCTAACCCACATTCTCCCCGGCACGGATCTGGTCTCGACCGTGCCAAGCCGCATCGGTTCGAACATCGCCAAATCCGTCGTGGCAACGTCGTGTCCTTTCCCCGAACCGTTTCAAATCGGCATGACCTGGACGTCCCGGACGCATCATTCTGCCGCCCATCGGTGGCTGCGGCAACTTATGGCCCGAATTGCCGGCACTCGGCCGTACAAGACCGCACCCACCGCGCCTTCCGGGCGCAGCCGGGGCAACGTCAATGCCCGAGTTTGAATCTCTCGACCGTCGGCATGCATTTTCTCTTCTCCGGCTGGATTTCGCACGGACCTTCCCGTTTTCTTTTAGCTCCGCCGGCTTCGACGATCGGCACGACGGAGCCATTTCTGGCGGCCGTCCTATAAAAGGAGGCGGAGGCATGAAACTCATCGGGTCGATCCTCCGGTGGTTTGCATCGACGCGCGACATCCGCACGCGGCTTTGTCTGCAGGCGTGAACAAAAGCGATCAGATTGGCGCGAGGGCTCGCCGAGCTGGTCCGTGACGGCCCGTATTGGGAGGTCAAGGTCAAGAGCGAGGAAAATGAGAGTATCCGAGCTATGCTGTCGCGAGATTCGGCTCGTGACCATTCGTCGATCTATCGAGAACCAAGTCCGAAAGCTCGATCAAATGGCTTGCTGTTTCCAGGCAAGATAGGACTACAGTTTCGCAATCTGTTACGCGAGCTTTGGGTGAGGATCATCAGCTTCTCAGTGTGATCGAGCCTATTTTGCTAATCCATGAGCAGATCTGCAAGCAACAACGCAGGTTCTACAACGAAGTCCGCCAGTTGGCGAAGTCGGATGAGACGACACATCGCTTGACGACCGCCTCTGGTGTCTCGTGGTGATCATTTTGACGTTCTGCCGTAAGATCGATGACGCATGGCGCTTCAGATCGGCATCAAGCGTCGGCGCCGTCTCGTCTAAAATTCTCCGAGAAAATCGTGCTCGAACAACAACGACATGCGAATCTAAGCGCGCTTTAGACTCCCCAACTGAGGACACAGGTGAGGCAGAAGCACTATAGCCAAGCCAATGCGAACGGTGAATAAAATCCCGCGTGACAAAATCAGGGTGGCGGGAGTGCTCGATGCAAACGCTGAGGACTCAACGCCATCGCGCATCGCCTCTTAGAGTGGGTCCAGAAAAGAAGGGTTTTCCGGAAAGATCGTGCGTAAACAATCTAAAAGGCGATGGCGAGCCCTCATTCTAGCTTTTTGGCAGTCCCTCACAAAGGAATGGCTGCTTCATAGCTCAACGCCGTGGTCCCTGAGCACTTGGCGCATCAGCTCGCCCTTAATCTCGCAGGCGATCTCGTCGCGGATCTTTGCTCCGAACTGCAACTCGGCATCGCTGTTTCCGGTCAGGTCATGATCGGCGAGCCGTTGCTTAAGGCGACTCTGGAAATCCTCGTCCATCGCCTCGATCAGCCGGTCCTGCATTTGTGCATGGGCTTCGGGGGCGATCCGCCTCACGACCGTCTCCCAAGGTTGCCAGCGGGTTGCCAGATAGTCGGCGAAATCCGCCGCCTCCTCATTCCGCACCTGCTTCTCGGCCGTGGTGAGGTCGTGCTCAGTGACGTAGGAGACATCAAAGAACCGCATCTTCGGAGCCATCACCCGCAGATCCAGGCGCTCGCGTAGCTTGACCTGATAGGCGAGATAGACTTCGACCTCATCGACGAATTGGAGCGAGCCGGCTTTCTGACGAGCAATCCGCTCGAGTGCGCCCAGCCGGAACATGACCCGCGCCTGGGGGACGAGCTCGCCGAGACGATGGTCATAGGCCCCCTCCTCGACATCAGCGTTTAGGCGTGCGATTTGCATGCCGTTCCAGGTCAGGGTGATGCGATCTTCGCAGGTCTCGCTCGCCCCAAACGCCAGCTGGAAATACTGCTGGCGCAACCTCGGCCTGATCGCGGCTTGCCGCAAATCATCCAACACTGTGTTTCGGAATTCCAGGTGCCTATAACTCACAGTCTCTCGCAGCCTGTTGAGGAAACGCATATATTCCCGCGCACCCGGCTCATTTGCGAATTTCTGCAAGGCGGCGATCGCCTCCGGCTCGCCCTCCATCCCGTTCGCTGCTACCTCCGTCAGTGGTCGTGCTGGAGCGCTCGCGGTTCCCTCATTCATCGAGAAGAAGACCCGGGGACCGCTATAGCCCGGGGCATTCAGGGCTGCCGCCAGATTTGTCCGCACCCCCTCGGATAACCGGTTACCCGCCAGTTCAATCCTACACGCAGAGCCTAGCTGGGTTAGCAGCGTCTCCGGCAGGCTTGTCAGCCCGTTGCCTTCGACCCCGAGTTGCCGGAGCGCTGCCGGAAGGGCATCAGGCAGACTGGTCAGATGGTTGTTGGCGACGTAGAGCCGCAGCAGCCCAGCCGGGAGCGTATTGGGCAGATGGGTCAGCAGATTGACGCTGGCGTAGAGCCGCAGGAGCCTAGGCGGGAGTGTATCAGGCAGGGCCGTTAGTAGATTGCCGTTGACGCTGAGCTGCTGCAGTCCAGCCGGGAGCGTTTCGGGAAGGTTGGTCAGCCGGTTCTCGTCGGCGTTCAGATCCCAGAGCGCAGGCGGAAGAGTCGCGGGCAATTGGATCAACTGGTTGCCGCTGGCGTCCAGCTGCTGGACCTGCACCGGAAGGGCGGGCAAGGTTGTTAGGGACAGCGACGACAGATTCAGCGGCAGCGGCGTAGAGGCATTGGCGTTATGTCGCCAAGCTCGCACTCGCCTTACCGCCTCTTGCCGGTTCTCGTTCAGCCCCTGATTCACATCGCCAGCCCAAGCGTCCAGGATTTGATCCTGCGACTCCTGCGAACGAGCGGACTCCCGCGCTCCAGTCAAGGCTTGGACCCACTGAGCCGCCGCCTGAGGGAGACCGCACAGGCAACCTTGCCGGTGGCTTTGTTCTGATGAAGTACCGGCGCTCGACTCGGCCCGCCCTGTGTTCATCAATGCTCGTTCTCCTTCGGCCAGATCAGCGTGTCAGTTTCGGTAGACAGTCTCTCCTATTCTGGGGGGTTTAGCTTTCGACGAGCTGACGGGTCTCGCTAGTGATACGGCGATGGAAACCATATTGGTCCTTCGAAGCTGCGGCGTCATGCCCAACTAAAGCCAAGCCACCGTCAAAGGAAGGTTCGAACCGCCAGGTTAGTTGGCAGCGCATGCCCGCAGCCGACGTTCGGCGAATGTGGTGCGCGTCGAAGGCAAGGTGGCGTATAGCTTCCCTGCTCGTCAGGACTCGGGCAGGAAGTCTCAACGTCACGCTTTGCTCGTGCCCTGCGCGGGGCCTGAGCTCGGCATTGATTGGTCGAACGGCTTGTTTCAGCATGCTATGGCAAACCTAGAGTGTTATACAAAGTCGGCCCGATCATCGCCAACTGATCCATTCGATGCCGGCCTACCTTTTAGGCTTGATGATCTTACGCGGTGACACGATGCCATTGTAGTTTGCGATCGGCATCGATGCGAAGAAGTTCGCTGGGGTGCATCTTGCGGCCGCTTGTTGGCGTCGCAGCGCGATATCAACTGCGAGTAGCTTGGGATCGGCGCCGGCCAACTCGACAATGCCCGCGGACCTTCAGGTGAAGGGTCACCTCAGTTCGACTTTATCGTCGAAGATCGGTCCGCTGCGGTCACTGAGATTTTTGCCGTCGAATGCGACGCTCGGCCGGACTGCCTATCCTCAAAACGATAGCATTTTCCGACTTCCGAATCGACACCCTGAGGTGCTCGTCACGATGCACAAGGCAGATACACCTCTTGAGTCATGAGCCAGTCAATCGGCCCGCGTCTTTCGCCAATATGGATAGCTTAATTGCCAAGGGGCAATTTGCGCAGCAAAAGTATCGGTCGAGGCGAGAGCGATGGATTGCAGTTGCTCTGTTGCTGCGCATGGTCCGTTGCAATCCCTCGAGAAGATCGATCGCGCCCCTGCACTTAGATCCTGCCGCCGAGTCTTTAACAGACGTTCCATTTGCGCGCCGACATATCGAAAACCACCATGGCGTAGCGAGGGCTGAGTGGGAAGAGATTGACGTCCCTCGCAATAGGATGGCCGCTTCACAGCTCAACGCCGTGGTCCCTGAGCACCTCGCGCATCAGCTCGCCTTTAATCTCGCAAGCGATCTCGTCGCGGATCTTTGCTCCGAACTGCAACTCGGCATCGCTGTTTCCGGTCAGGTCGTGATCGGCGAGCCGTTGCTCGAGCCGACTCCGGAAATCCTCGTCCATCGCCGCGATCAGCCGGTCCTGCATCTGTGCGTGGGCTTCGGGGGCGATCCGGCTCACCACCGTCTCCCATGGTTGCCAGCGAGTTGCCAGATAATCGGCGAATCCTGCCGCCTCCTCATTCCGAACCTGGGTCTCGGCCGCGGTGAGGTCGTGCTCAGTGACGTAGGAGACATCAAAGAACCGCATGTCCGGAGCAATGAGCTGCAGGTCCAGCCGCTCGCGTAGCTTGACCTGATACGCAAGATAAACCTCTATCTCGTCGACGAATTGGAGTGAACCGACCTTCTGACGAGCGATGGGCTCGAGCGCGCCCAGGCGGAACAGGACCCGCGCCTGGTCGACGAGCTCGCCGAGACGGTTGTCATAGGCCCCCTCCTCGACATCAGCGTTCATGCGTGCGATTTGCATGCCGTTCCAGGTCAGCGTGATGCGATCTTCGCAGGTCTCGCTCGCCCCAAACGCCAGCTGGAAATATTGCTGACGCAACCCCGGCCTGGACGCTGCTTGCCGCAGATCATCGGCCACTGCTTTTCCAAATTCCGGATTGCCGCTATTCACGGTGCTACGCAGCCTGTCGAGGAAAAGCGCATATTCCGACGCGCCCGTTTCGCCGGCGAAGTTCCGCCATGCAGCGATCATCTCCGGCTCGCCCTCCATCCAGTCCGCTACCGCCTCGCTCAGGGGTCGCGCTGAATCGCCCGCCGTTCCCTCACTCATCGAGAAGAACACTCGCGGACCGCTATAGCCGAGGGCATTCAGGGCTGCTGCCAAATTCGTCCGCACCCGCGCGGACAGCGGATTATCCTCTACATACACGATGCACTCAGAACCCAGCTGGGTTAGCAGCGTCTCCGGCAGGCTAGTCAGCCGGTTGCCTCGTACCTCGAGCACCTGGAGCTCGGCCGGAAGGTTCTCAGGCAAGCTCGTCAGCCGGTTGCCTCCGACGTGGAGTCTCTGAAGCTCAGGCGGGAGGCTGTCGGGCAGGCTGGTCAGGTCGTTGTCGCGGGCGAAGAGCAACGGGAGATCGCCGGGAAGGGCGTTGGGCAGGCTGGTCAGCCGGTTGCCGTCGGCTTCGAGCTCCTGAAGGTCGGGCGGCAGACTCTCGGGTAGGCTAGTCAGCTGGTTGCCGCCAACGGCAAGTGTCTGAAGTCCGGTCGGGAGTGTGTTGGGCAGGCTGGTCAGCAGGTTGCCGCGGACATCAAGGTTCTGGAGCCCCGCCGGCAGTGTGTCCGGCAGGCTGGTCAGCCGGCAGCTGCAGACACCGAGCGTCCAGAGATTCTCCGGAAGAGTTTCGGGCAGTCTGCTCAGCAGATTGCCGCCGATTTCCAGTGACTGGAGTCCGATCGGGAGCATATCAGGCAGGCTGGTCAAGCGGTTGTCGCTGGCGCCGAGCGCCCGGAGTCCGGCCGGGAGCGTGTCGGGCAGGTGCACCAAGTCGTTGTCGCTCACATCGAGCGACTGGAGGCCGGGCGGAAATGCGGCGGGCAATGTCGTCAGGCCCAGGCGTGGCAGCTCCAGCCGTGCATAGACGTCTCCGGCTTCTACCCAGGCTCTTATTCGTCTTGCGGCCTCGTGCCGGTTCTCGTTTTCCGCCTGCCCCGGTTCGCCAGCCCAACTGTCCAGGATCTGCTCAAGCCGCGCTTCCCTGAGGACGGGGACTTCAAGGTTCGTCAGATTGCTGGCAGAGCTAGATGTGGAAGCGCCCGTGCCGTGCAAGCCGTCGGTCCACTGCGCCGGGGCCGGCGCGAGGGGGAACCGACCGCCTCCTGTTGAAGTATTGGCATCGTCCGGCCGGGGCTGTCGGCTAAGGGTCGATGCCTCGAGGCTGTCCCCCCAAGCAATTGCGGGTGTCGTTGGCCACTCCGACACCACATCATCGGCCTCAGCCCACGAATACTCCTCCTGATCGACACTATCCGTCGGCCAATCGGCAGCTGCATCCATGCCCTGCCGGCAATCTGTCAGGCTGCAACTGCCCCGCAAATGGCGACCGAGATCCGCGGCCGCAAAACGCACATTCTGATCACCCCCTTGCTCAGAGGGTGGATCAGACCGCGACCGCGAGGTGCCTTGTCCGACGCGATCCTCGTGCGGCATGCTCAACTGCTCTGCATCTCTGTTCGACACAACATAGGGCTGGCCGGGGCTATATGAATCGGAGGGTTGGCGTTCGTGCGGATGCAACTCGTTCAGGTGCTGCTGAAAACCCGCTTGATCCGCCCGCTGCGTTTGCAGTCCGTCGTCATGCGTCCGCTCTATGTCCGAGGCCTCGAATGGATTGAGGTTTTTAAACGGATCCATCCCATTCTCCTGGCAGATCGAAAGCCCTGGATAAACACGTTCACGCTAAGAGATTTAGCTTTCGAGAAGCTGACGCGGAATGAGAATAATCGGATCTGTCCTCTAAGATCTCCCGAGATCGTCACCGCCTAACTGCCCCTAGCTGCAGTTCGACTTGCCGAGGCGGACCATACGGCGGTGAGGCTGATTTCTGAGCCTCTCTTCAGAACCTTCGCGCTTCTGGGCGCCGGCAAAAGTCATGCTGGGAAATATCGCAATGTCGTTTTCTTGCCCCGTTCACGGAACGTAACGCCCGCAATGCCCGCCTCTGCATGCCCATATCTTCCGACGAGGCCTCAAAAGCGAACTTCTCCAGCTCGACTTTGTTGCACATCGACCAATAGCTCCGATGCAAGAGCCATGACCCAAGCGCATTCCTTTGCGGGGGGTAAGCATCCAGAGTCTCGCACATTGAGCCTGTCGTAGCCGAGATGCCTCATACTGCGCTGCTCGACCGGCAGACGGATCACTGCGACATCGTCGAGACCGGAAAATCACAGCTCAGGATTCCAAGCCGCGACGATCACGCAAACTGCGCTCGCCTTTTGTCCGCAAACCTGGCCCGTTGCGACGAGTCGAGCGCTAGCGCCTATCCAAGCCGCGCTAAATGGTCAATTCGCCCACCTATGAGGATTAAATTTGCACGCCAACTGACAAGCAGCTTATGCGAATCTGTCAAATATCATGTTTTTCGGAGATTTGACGTGAGGTTATACCGCGCTTAAGCAACGGGCATGTTTCCGAGCGGAGGCGAGCATTGCGTTTGCTAGACGATAAAATGTGCCGTGGTCGCGAACACAACGGGCGAGGCGAGCGCCGCTTGAACTCATATTTCCGGCGACTGCTCGCGGATTACGCGGAGTATCATCGCGCCCCCTGGAATTGCGCGATGCACGTCTTGGGCATCCTGTCCTTGTTCCTGGCCAGTAATCTTCCGCTCGGTCTATGGTTCATAACGGTATTGGGAGTTCAAATCAGCATGGCGACCATGGCGCTCACGCCAGCGCTGATTTTTTGGCTGGCGCTCGATTTCGAACTTGGCGCCGTGATCGTAGGCGTCGCGATCGCATTGCTTGCAGTCGCGACGATGATCCTCAATCATCTGACGACTGTCGGGATGTGGTCGCTTACTGCAGTCCTGATTCTGATCGGCGTCTCATCGTTGATCATTGGACATTTGATATTTGAGCACCGCAGACCGGCAGCGGTCGACCATCCCATCCATCTGTTGGTCGGACCGATGTTTGTCACGGCCAAGTTGGTTGTCGCGCTCGGCTTTCGGCCCGATCTCCGCATCATCATCGGCAAGCCCCGTCAAGCATCTCCCCGGTGACGGGCTTTGTCACGTCGCTCCGCGAGCCGTCGACCGTCCCGGCCGATTCACTGACTGACGCGAAAGTCTATATAGTCGGTTTGCCTCCATTTGCCGGCTACGCTTAAGGCGGCGAAGTCTCTAACAACGTGAAAGATCTTATCTTGTCGGAAAGGCGATAAGCTGGATAGCGGCGGCCGCGAGTATAACGACAAGCACGTAGCGCGTTGTCTTCTCCGATAGCCAACGAAGACCAACGGTAGTTCCGATCATTGCTCCGACAAGAGCACCTAGCGCATATTGCCAGGTCTGCGGTGAAGGCAATTGTCCGACATAAACTGCGCCGACGAGTCCAATTGCGGAATTCACCCAAATAAAGGGAGCGGATAGCGCTGCGGCCTGTTTGGGCGACGCCCACCGCAACGCGATTAGGATGGGGGCGAGAAAAACGCCACCGCCGACACCTGTAACGCCTGAAACGAAGCCGACGCCAGCCCCTGTTGCCATCGTTCCCAAAAGTGGCGCGTCGCAATCTGAAACGTCTTTCTTGGCTCGACCGAGCAACAAGACGGCAGCCGCGATTAGCAGGACGACACCGGTAATAGCATTATAAACCCGCGGCGATAGGACCGTGAAACCTCCAATTAAGGCGGTTGGCACCGAAGCGATTACAAGAGGTTTCAGTTTTTTCCAATCAACATAGGCGCCGCGATTGAAGAGCCACGTTGAATACGTCGCAGCAACGATGTTGAGCAACAATGCCGTCGGCCGCATCTGAGTTGATGGAAATGATGAGAACGCCATTAGCGCCAGAAAGGCTGTACCTCCCGCCTGGCCGACTGTTGCGTAAAGAAGCGAAACGGTAGCAAAGAAGATTGTGAGCATTGTAATCGCGCTTCAAAGTGTCCGGATTAGGCGGATGCGGGATGCTCCCACATACTGATGCATTCGCCGGTGTGTCGGAGGGCTTGTCTCAAGGAAGGTGCAAGGCCAACTTAGCGCCGAAAAGCAATCGAAATGATCCGAGTTGCTTTGCGCCCTACCTCTAACGCGCCCGGAGCCGGGTCGAGCGTTGCTTCAATCCGATAAAGCAAGGTCGCTTCGTCGCCACGCGCTACGATAAACTTGCTGCCGATTACTTTGCCTTCGTTCAGCTTGCGTCTATCGGGCTCTGACTGCCGCCACATCAATCCGGTCCACGCCCTGGTTTCGAGAAACGTCAGAACATCATGCTGTCAGCGTGTCGGCATTGCACCCCATCAGAAATGATAGGTTCCAGCATCTCAGGCTTCTAAGGCTATCCTCCTCCTGGGGTATTTATGCGAGTGCCTAATAGTTCGCGCAGATTGCGCGAAAGGCAACCAAAACGGAGGCATGATGCCGTCTTCGCGGCCTCTGCCTATGGGCACAACAGCCACATGCCTATCCATCTTGGCACCCCCACCCGGCCGGCGGCGCATCATGTCCCCTGCACAGTCTTGTTGAAAAAGGATCTACCGATGTTCTTCTCGCCAAACCTACTTCCCGCTGCATAGCCGAGAGGGGCCCCTCGACATTATCTCCCGCAAGACCCCGCTTACAGCGGTCCTCGAAGCAGCCGGCTTCGGCGTGTGGGCTTCGGCTTCAAGAAAATCGTCTTCATCACGGAAAAAAGGTAGCAGCATCGGTGCGGCTTGCCTCTGGGCATAAGTCTCCTAGTCTCATTTTTAGCCCCCGGGGGGCGCGAATAAAGCGGCCCCGCCCGATGAGATCGGGCGGGGCGTTGGCGTCGCGAGCGCTTACTCGCCGGTCTTGCGGGGGCGGGACCAGAGGAGCGTGTAGCCGTCGCCGGCTTCGTCGTCGAACAAGTTCGCGTAAATCGGCGCGTTGAACGAGGGGTCATCGAGCTTGAGCGAGAGGTAGTCGCGGCCTTCCTCGGAGCGCTTCGACCAGGCTGCCCCGATTTCCGCCCGGCCCACATAGACGCGGTGGCTGGGAGCGTTCTCGTTTGAGCGGTTGGCCTCGGCGACGATGCGGACGCCCCTGGCCTGCA
>NZ_LVEM01000013.1 GCF_001641335.1 Bradyrhizobium stylosanthis | reverse complement strand
CCGGCGTGCCGCCGATGTTCAATGCAAGTTGCGGGGTGCCAGTCACCGTGACGCTCTCGCTGAACGTCACGGTGACGCTGGCGACGTCGCCGGCGTTCAGCGTGCTGTTCTGCGATCCCGTCGCGCTGGTGATCGCTTCGCTGCTGACTGTCGGTGCGGCCGTATCGACCTTGTAGCTGGTATTGTCAGCCACCGCGGCGGCAGTCAGAACCGCTGCATTGCCGGCGGCATCAGTGATCGTGCCGCCGTTCAGGCTCAGAGCATTGGCGTTGAGGCTGATGCCGTTGGCGTCGTTCTGTCCGGCCAGGATCGTGTAGGTGAACACCAGCTGAGTGCTACCGCTGCCCGAGGCGTAAGCCGCCTGCACCGGCGCGCCGCCGATGTTCAGGGCCAACTGTGGCGTGCCCGTCACAGTAACGCTCTCGCTGAACGACACGGTGACGCTGACGACGTCGCCGGCATTCAGCGTGCCGTTCTGCGCTCCCGTCGCGCTGGTGATCGCCTCGCTGCTCACCGACGGGGCAGCCGTATCGACCTTGTAGCTGGCATTGTCGGCCACCGCAGCCGCAGTCAGCACCGCCGCATTGCCGGCCGCGTCCGCTATGGTGCCGCCATTCAGGCTCAGCGCATTGGCGTCAAGGCTGATGCCGTTGGCGTCGTTCTGGCCCGCCTGGATCGTGTAGGTGAACACCAACTGGGTGCTGCCGCTGCCAGAGGCGTAAGCGGCCTGCACCGGTGTGCCGCCGATGTTCAGGGCCAGCTGCGGCGTTCCCGTCACCGTGACGTTCTCGCTGAACGTCACCGTCACGCTGGCGACATCGCCGGCATTGAGCGTGCTGCTTTGCGCCCCCGTTGCGCTGGTGATCGCTTCGCTGCTCACTGTCGGTGCGGTCGTATCGACCTTGTAGCTGGCATTGTCGACCACCGCGGCCGCAGTCAGCACCGCCGCGTTGCCGGCGGCGTCCGCAATGGTGCCGCCATTCAGGCTCAGCGCATTGGCGTCGAGGCTGATGCCGTTGACGTCGTTCTGGCCCGCCTGAATCGTGTAGGTGAACACCAGCTGGGTGCTGCCGCTGCCGGAAGCATAGTTGGCCTGCACCGGCGTGCCGCCGATGTTCAGTGCCAGCTGAGGTGTGCCGGTCACCGTGACGGCCTCGCTGAACGACACCGTGACGCTGACCACGTCGCCGGCATTGAGCGTGCTGTTCTGCGCCCCCGTCGCACTGGTGATCGCCTCGCTGCTCACCGTGGGCGCCGCCGTATCAAGCGTGATGATTAGTGCGGCGGTCGTCGAACTGTTGCCGAAACCGTCAGTGAGCTTGGCCGAGATCGACTTGGCGCCGTCAGAGCCGAGGTCCCCGCCGGTGACGGTCAAGCTCACGCTCTGCGCGCCGATGTCGGCTGCGCTGATCGTGTGCGTCACGGGATGAGCGAGCGGCACGCCATTGAGCAGCAGCTGGATCGTATCTCCGGCCGCCACATTGGCCCCGAGCGCAACCGAGAACGTCGGCGCGATCACGTTCGTCGTGTTGTCGCTGCTGGAATTGCCGGAATCGGAGGCCGCCACCAGGTCCGGCGTGCCGCCGGTCGGGGCATTGGTGTTCAGGACAAAGATCACCGTGTTGCTGACGCCCTGATTGCCGGCGGCATCCGTCGCTTGCGCGGTCAGGCTGTTGCTGTCGCTGTGCAGCGTGACGTCGGTGCTCCAGCTGCCGTTGGCCTGGATGGTTGCGACGCCGACGACCGAGGCGCCGTCATCGAGGACGGTCACGATCGCACCCGCGTCGGCGGGATCCGCCGTGCCGGAAATCGTCTGCACGGGCTGATTGGTGTTGCCGCCCGCATTGGCGATCGCCAGCACGGGCGCGCTCGTGTCGAGCGTGATGGTCAGGGCAGCGCTGGTCGAGCTGTTGCCCGCCAGATCGGAAAACCGGGCGGAAATCAGCTTGGGCCCGTCGGCTCCGAGATCACCGGGACTCACCGTGAAACCGACGCTTTGCGCGGCGATATCGCCGGAGGTGACGGTTCGCACCAGGGGATGGGAGAACGACGACCCGTTCAGCAGCAGCTGGACCGTGTCGCCCACGGCCACGCCGGCGCCAAGCGCGACCGTCAGCGTCGGAGCCAATATGTTGGTGTTGTTGTCGCTGCTGGAGGAGCCGGAATCCGAACCTGCAATCAGATCCGGCGTGCCGCCGGACGGGACGGTCTGATCCAGCGTGTAGCCGTGGCCGGTGCCTGCGGCAATATTGCCGGCGAGATCGATGGTGCGGACCGACAGCAGACTGCCGCCCCCGGAGAGGATCACCGGAGCCGACCATGCGCCGCCTGCCGCGTTCGCGGTCACCCAGGTCGTGCCGTCGACGCTGAGCTGGATCGACTCGCCCAGACCCAGAGCGCCCGTATACGTTCCGGTCACGGTCTGTGACGCGACGTTGGTGACGAAATCGTTCGACGAGCTGCCGCTGTCCGCACTGAGCGTCGTCACCGTCGCTGCCGCTGTCGGCGCGCCGGTGTCCAGCGTATAGCCATGCCCCGTTCCCGCGAGGCTATTGCCAGCCAGATCGATGGCCCGAACCGACAGCGTGCTCCCGGCGGCCGACAGCGTTACGCCAGATGCCGACCAGGTGCCGTTTGCCGCGTTGGCGACCGCCGTTACCCAGGTTGCGCCGTCAGCGCTGACCTGGATGGATTCGCCGGCACTCAGGGCGCCGGAATAGGTGCCGCTGACCGTCTGCGACGCGACGTTGGTGACGAAATCGCTCGACGAGCTCCCGCTGTCCGACCCCAGCGCCGTCACTGTCGCAATCGCGGACGGCGCGACGGTGTCGAAGCTGTAGCTGTGGCTTGTCCCGGCCGCGATGTTGCCCGCAAGGTCGATCGTGCGGACCGACAGCGTGGCGCCCGCCGGCGACAGCGTCATCCCCGACGCCGACCAGGTGTTGTCGGCCGCATTGGCGGTGGCGGCGACCCAGGTCACGCCGCCATCGGCGCTGACCTGAATTGTTTCGCCGAAAGCCAGAACGCCCGCATAGGTGCCGCTGACGGTTTGCGACGGAATATTGGTGACGAAATCGGTGGCGGAACTGCCGCTGTCAGAACTCAACAGCGTCACCGTCGCAACCGCCGTTGGCGCCACCGTATCCAGAGTGTAGCTGTGTCCCGTTCCTGCCGTGACGTTGCCGGCAAGATCGATCGTGCGGACGGACAGAAGATTGGTGCCAGGCGACAGCGACACGCCGGATGCCGACCAGACGCCGCCCGATGCAGTCGCGGTCACCCAGGTGAAGCCATTGTTGACGCTGGCCTGGATCACCTCTCCCGGGGCCAGGGCACCGGCATAGGTGCCGCTGATCGTTTGCGAGGTCACATTGGTATTGAAGTCAATCGCCGAGGTGCCGCTGTCGGCGCTCAGCGCGCCGACGGATGCAACCGCCGTCGGCGGCGTCGAGTCCAGCGTCAGGACGACGGTATTGCTCGAACCCAAATTGCCGGCGGCGTCCGTGTCCTGAGCGACGAAACTATTGCCGCCCTCGGAAAGCGACACGATCACGCTCCAGCTTCCGTCCGCCTGGACGACGGCACCGGCCACGGCCTGCGCATTGTCGAAAACGATCACGGTGGTTCCGGCATCGGCGAGGTCAACCGTTCCGGAAATTCTCTGGCTGGCCTGGTTGGTCAGCGCGTTCGCGGTGTCGATGGTGACCGTGGGCGCATCGGTGTCGATCGTGACGGACCGCGTGGCGGAGCCGATGGTGTTGCTGGCGGCGTCGATGACGCGCACCTGGTACGAAAAATTCGCGTTGTGGGCGCCGGGATCGGTCAGGCTCCACGTCGTTGCCGACGTCTGGACCGCATCGCTCCACGTCAGACCGTTGTCGCTGCTGACCTGGATCCTCTCATCGGGCGAGAGCGCGCCGTTGGTGCCGGAGACCGACAATTGGGTGCTGTTGGTGACGAAATCGCCTGATACCCCGCTGTCCGGGCTGATCGCCGTAATGGCGAGCGGCAGCGTGATGTTGAGACTTGCGGTCGACGTCGCGGACTTGATCGTGTCGGTGACCGTGTAGCCGAAGACAACGCGGCCGCTGAAGCCGGGATCCGGCGTGTATGTCCATGTCTGATCGCCGTTCAGGACCAGACCGCCGCCACCGCTCTGGATCGTCAGCGCCGAGATCGACAGGGAGGGACCGTCGATGTCGGCGGCGCCTCTGAGCAGGGCGGTCGGCGTGATGACGTAAGGGTTGTCCTGCTGTCCTTGCACAAGCGTGACGGGCGCGGCCACCGGGGCCGCATCGACCTTCTGGATCGTGGGCTGCACACCGTCGTGCACCGTCACGAAGACGGGGATGCTGATATAGCCATTGTCGGCGGTGAGCTTGATGATGAATTCCTGGGTGGCAGTCTCGCCGAAAGACAGCGCCGCAAAGTCGCTCTTCGGCTCGGCGAAGCTCCAGTTGATGTGTCCGTTCGCGTCGAAGCTGGCGCTGAAATACGGGGTCGCGCCGCCAAATTGATCCGACACGCTGACCGTGACGCCGGTGTAGTCGCCGGTGACGGCAATCGATCCCTTGGTGGTGAGGACATCGGGCGACTTCGTCGTCTCCAGGATGATCGCGCTCAGTCCCGAGGTCGGATCGGCAAAGAAGATGTTGCTGCTGTTGCCGAAGGCGACGTACTGGCCGCCGGCGCTGATCGCGGCCCCGCCGTTCGACGCCGTCCCCACCCCGTCTGAGACCATCCGATAGGCGGGGTCCGCCGGGTTCGTGACGTCGACGATATAGATGTCGGCGAAGCCGTTCTGATCGGCCGAGACCAGCTTGGCCTCGCTCGTGAAGACGATGAAGTGGCCGTCCGGGCTCAAGACCGGACTGTAGCTGCTGCCCGAGGCGTTGGAGGTGTGAAATACGACGGCGCCGGCATTCAGGTCATAGAGGTAGATCTCGGAATGACCGGCGCTGTCAGTGAGCTGATACGCGATCATGCGGCCATCTGCGCTGATGGTCGGCGCAACCGCACCGGCTCCAGCGGAGGTGCTGGCGATATCGGCGAGCTCACCCGTCGACAAATCGAAGGCGAGGAGCCTGCCGCTGCCGCCTGGCGCGGTCGCATCCGAATTCCAGAAAACGATCAAGTGACCATCGGCGCTGATAGCGGGCTTCCAGAGCGCCCCCGAGCTGCCGACCGCGCCCGGCGTGATCGTTCCCTTGAGTGTGCCGTCAAGGCCGTAGATCGAGATGTTTCCGCCGTCCTGCGCGACGATCGTGCTGCCGTCGCCGCTGACAGCGGGCGCGCTTCCCGGCGCGAGCTGGGTCTGCACATGATAGTGCGCCGGATCGGACGGATCCGTGCCGTAGACGAAGACGAAGCTCCCGGTGCCGTCGGAGCCCTGATAGACGATATAGCGGCCGTCAGAGCTGATCGTCGGTGAGCCGTAGCTCCAGCCGTTCGCCGGAGACGCGATGGTGGTGGTCGCGCCCGTCTCGTGGCTGAAGAAATAGATCGCGCCGTCGGGATCGTAGACCACGTCGCCGTTGGCGCTCATCACCGGACCGATATGATCTCCCGCTCCCGAGGTGATGGCCGCCACGTTCGGCGGAGTGACGACGAATGGAACGGCCGACAGCTTGACCGGGATGATGATCGGATCCACCGCAACGGGCTTCGCAGTCGAGCTCGTGCCGGTATCGGAGGCCGGATTGACCGTGACGCTGACGGTCGGGGCTGCGCTCGCCTGCTGCGTGGGACTTGTTCCGGTCGCGGAATGATATTCGGTGCCGGGGGGCTGAAGCGGCGGGCTTCCTGCGAATTTCGTCGTGCTGTTCGGATTCGTGTTGTCTTTATTGTTGTTGTCCTTGTTCTCCGTATGCTGCGGAAGATTTGGAAACAGCTGCTTTGCGGAATCATACGTGCTCAGCACCTGCTGGAAGGCACCGAACTCCTGCGCGACCTGGTCCGTCGTCTTGTTGCTCTGCTGAGCAATCACGTCGAAATTCGTCGTCGGCGTCAGCGTCAGCGTCGATCCGTTGCTCGTGACCGTACCGATCAGGACGCCCGCGGTGTTGAAGACCTGAACCGCATGCACCAGACCGTCGCGCTGGTCGACGACGGACACCGACACCCTTCCGTCGGTCGCCGAGACGTCGAGGATCACGGCCGTGCCGCGAATGCCGATCGTGGCGGTCGGCGTCGACACCCGCATGTCACCGGTCTTCGCGACCTGCCCCGCCACAAAGCTGGCGGCGCCCTGGACCAGGGTCATCAGCGAGCTGTTGGAGGTGCTGCTGGCGTCGTAGGTCAGTTCGTTCAGCATGAACCGCGCATTGGCGGACAGATTGAACGTCGTGCCGTCGTCGAGCACGAGACCGAGGGTCGAGCCGCTGCCCGTCTGCACCACGTCGTTCTGGTTGATCGCATCACCGACGTTGGCGACGATCGTCACGCCATTGCGCACGATGCTCGCACTGCCGGTGATCTTGACGACATGGCCCACCACCTTGCCGCCGGCCGCTGGCGCGCCGGCCTGCGCATAAAGGGTGTGCCCCGTCAGGGCATCGACCACGCCGGGATCGAGGTGCGCGCCTTCCGGCGAAACCAGCAACGGGCGCGCCTGGTCGCGGAAATAGTTCGGCACGATGACGCGATGGAGCTGATCGGAGAGGATCAGGTCGACGCCGATACGCTCGAAATTGCCGGAGAAGAGCAGATGCGCGTCGGGGATTTCGACCGCGGCGGACGGTCTCTCCGCCATCGCGTCGTGCCCGAGTTTGAGGGATTGCTGCCCCAGGTCGTTCGACAAAAACCGGTCGGTGTACTTCAAGACGCCACCGTAAATAGTTTAAAATGAATTAAATGTTTTTTAGTAGCACTCTGAAGTTCCGGGGAAAAGTGGCGACAGGCGTCGTGCGCGAGTTTTCAGCACCGTTATTAATTCGGGCCGCCGTCCGCGAAAAAATCGACACAAACCCCGCCCAAGTAATTGAAAACGTTATTAAATATACACATCCCATTTATCCGAAGACGTCGCCGATGCGCGGGGCCGGAAGTCGGCCCGGAGTTCACGTCGGTGGACCCTCCCCGACCGATAGCGGGTCAACAGGCGCGACGGCGACGCTCCCGGGAGTTTTGCGACAGGCCGGGATCGATCTGCTCGAGCCGGCACAGCCTCAGGATCGGACGCACAGATGAGCGGCCGGCAACTCAAGGCGGAGCAGACCAGGCCTGCCCCGCCTTGCGCCATCAGTGATGGAGAATGTCGGACGCAGTCAGGTTGGCAACGCCCGTCAGGTGAATCTCCATGTCGACCGCCGACAGGTTTTGCGCCGAGTTCGTTGCGTTGGCGTAGATGATGGTGTTGCCGCCGCTGGTGACGATCTCGATCGTGTGAGCCGCGATTTGCGCCGGCGCCGACGTTGCCGAGGCCACGGCCGTCAGACCCGTGATCGCCGAAAAATCGATCTTGTCCGCCCCATGGGCAAATCCCAGGATCGTGTCGAAATTTCCGGCGCCCGGCTTCGAATCGGACGTCGCGTTGTAGACGAAGGTGTCGCTGCCCGGGCCGCCGGTGAGAGTGTCGCCCTGACCACCGCCGATGATGCGGTCGCCGCCGGCCCCGCCGATGATCACGTCAGCAAGGCTACTGCCGGTGATCGCAAAGCCTTCGCTTTGATTGTGCAAGTCGATGTTGACGCCGGACGTAGCGCTGGCGGCCGAGACGGCCTCGACATTCACGATTTGCCCGTCGGTCGCATTGTTGAGATCGGCAGACGTTGCCGTCAGCGCGATCGTGTCGGCCCCGGTTCCGCCATCGATCTTGTCCGCCCCGACGAAACCGTTGATCGTATCGTTGCCGGCTCCGGTCGCGATCAGATCGGCTCCATTCGATCCCGTCGTGACGTTGTCGTTGCCCGAACTGCCGAAGATCGCGACCGTCGACCCGACGTTGCCGGCAGCATCCGTCTGCGTGATGCCAAGGGTGTGCAGAATATCCGCAAACTTCGGCCCTGTCGTGAAGCTCCAGCTGCCGCCCGAGGCAGTCGCCGTACCGAGTGCCGAGCCATTGTCGGTGATGGAGACCGTCCCGGCCGTGTCCGAGACGCCCGTCAAGGTCAGCTTGCCGTTACCGCTCAGCACTTCGCTCGTCGCCGAGAGAATTGGTGCATGGAGGTCGACCGTAACGCTATAGGGCGACGAGGCTGCGCTCGCATTGCCGGCCTTGTCGGTGTCTATCACCGTGAAGGAATGCAGACCTTCCGATAGAGTACCCGTTGCAAGGCTCCACAGGCCGTTCGCCGCAACTGTCGTCGTTCCCAGGATACTCGCCCCTTCATAGAGGGTGATGGTGGTACCGGCCTCGCCTGCCCCACTCAGCAAGAGATTGGTGTCATTGGTCGACCCACCACTGGCCACATTGCCTGTCTGCGGCGCCACGTCATCGGCAGCCGACGTGATCGTCGGCTTGTTGGGCGCCGCCGTATCGATCGAAATCGCCTGGGTGGCGACATTGGGGTCGACGTTCCCTGCCGCGTCGACGATGCGCACCTGATAGGTGAAGCTCGACGTATGCACCACCGCATCGACATAGCTCCATGTCGTGGCGGTCGTCGACGTGACGTCGATCCAGGTCGATCCCCCATTGGTGCTGATCTGGATCTTTTCGCCGGACCCGAGGGTGCCGTGTGTACCTGAAACCGTCAGCGTCGTGTCGTTGGTGATGAAATCCGTCGCAGAGATTCCGGTATCATTTGAAATCGCGGTGATGGCGAGCGCAGCGGTCGGCGCCGTGTTGTCGACAATCACCTCGATCACATTGCCGGTCGAGCTATTGCCGGCCGCATCCGTCACCACGGCGCGGAACAGATAGTCGCCGTCGCCCAGACCGGCCTGGGTGCTTGTCGTCGCCGACCAGCTGGTCCCGCCGTTGGTCGACAGCTGATAGGCGACCGTAGTCCCGGCCTCCTGACCGGACAGATTCAGGTTGAAGCTGTTGTCCTGCGTAACCGGCGGACTGTTGGCCGTACCGGTGTCCGTCAGGTTGGTGAACGACAGCGTCCCCGCTGCCGGTGCGCTGTTGTCCACGGTGACAACGATCGCGTTGCTGGTCGCGTTGTTGCCCGCGGCATCCGTCACCACCGCACGGAACTGGTAGTTGCCGTCGGCCAGGCTGGTCTGGGTGCTTGATGTCGCCGACCAGCTGGTCCCGCCATTGGTCGACACCTGGTAGGCGACCGTGGTCCCGGCCTCCTGACCGGACAGATTCAGATTGAAGCTGTTGTCCTGCGTGACCGGCGGACTGTTGGCCGGGCCGGTGTCGGTCAAATTCGTGAACGACAGCGTACCCGCTGCAGGTGCGCTGTTGTCCACGGTCACGGCGATTGCGTTGCTGGTCGCGCTGTTGCCGGCCGCATCCGTCACCACCGCACGGAACTGGTAGTTGCCGTCGGCAAGGCTGGTCTGGGTGCTTGATGTCGTCGACCAGCTGGTCCCGCCATTGGTCGACACCTGATAGACGACCGTGGTCCCGGCCTCCTGCCCGGACAGATTCAGGTTGAAATTGTTATCCTGCGTGACCGGCGGACTATTGGCGGTGCCGGTGTCCGTCAGATTCGCAAACGACAGCGTGCCCGCTGCCGGTGCACTGTTGTCCACGGTCACGGCGACCGCGTTGCTGGTCGCGCTGTTGCCCGCAGCATCGGTCACCACCGCACGGAATTGATAGTCGCCGTCGCCGAGGTTGGTCTGGGCGCTTGTCGTCGCCGACCAGCTGGTCCCGCCATTGGTCGACACCTGGTAGGCGACCGAGGTCCCGGCCTCCTGACCGGACAGATTCAGGTTGAAGTTGTTGTCCTGCGTGACCGGCGGGCTATTGGCCGTGCCGGTGTCCGCCAGGTTCGTGAACGACAGTGTCCCCGCTGCAGGTCCGCTGTTGTCCACGGTCACCACGATCGCGTTGCTGGTCGCGTTGTTGCCGGCCGCATCCGTCACAACCGCACGGAACTGGTAGTTGCCGTCGGCCAGGCCGGTCTGGGCGTTTGTCGTTGCCGACCAGCTGGTCCCGCCATTGGTCGATACCTGGTAGGCGACCGAGGTCCCGGCCTCCTGACCGGACAGATTCAGGTTGAAATTGTTGTCCTGCGTGACCGGCGGGCTATCGGCCGTGCCGGTATCCGTCAGGTTCGCGAATGACAGCGTACCCGCCGCAGGCGCGGTGTTGTCGATGACGACCTCGATGGCATTGCTGATCGAGGTGTTGCCGGCTGCATCGGTCACGATGGCCTGGAATTGATAGTGTCCGTCGGTCAGACCCGTCTGCGACGCGGTGGTGTTCGTCCAGCCGCCACCATTGAGCGACACCTGGTAGACTGTCGTTGTTCCGGCTTCCTGGCCGGAAATGGCCAGGCTGAAGGTATTGTCCTGCGTGACCGGAGGCGTGTTCGACGTGCCGGTATCGATGAAGCCCGTGATTGCAAGCGTGCCCGCAACCGGGGCCGTGTTGTCGACGACAACTTCGATCGTGCTCGTGGTCGAACTGTTGCCAGCCGCATCCGTCACGATCGCCTGGAACTGATAGTCGCCGTCAGCCAGACCGGATTGCGACGAAGTGGTGGTGGTCCAGCCGCCGCCATTGAGCGACACCTGATAGACCACCGTCGTCCCGGCCTCCTGATCGGCCAGGTTCAAGGTGAAGGCATTGTCCTGCGTCACCGGCGGGGTGTTGGCACTTCCGCTGTCGTTGAGGCCGGCAAACGCCAACGCTCCCGCGACGGGCGCGATCGTGTCGACGGTCAGACCATATGCAGTGGAGGTCGGGCTGATATTGCCTGCCGCATCTGTCGCGGTAGCCGTAAAGTTGTGGCCACCTTCCGAAAGCCCGGTCGCCGTATACGTCCATTGACCATTTCCAGCGGTGGTCACCGTGTTGAGGAGATTGGCTCCGTCATAGATGGCAATTGTCGTATTTGCTTCCGCGGTACCGTTGAGCACCAGGGAGGTATCGTTGGTGGTACCGCCATTGGCGACGTTTCCAAGGATCGGAGCAACGTCATCGACAGCCGACGTGATGGACGGCGCAGTCGGAGCGACCGAATCCACGGTGAAGGCGCCGGTGCTTCCTGCCCCGCCCGGATTGCCGGCAAGGTCGGTATAGCTGTGGTCGACAACATTGACCGATGCCGTATTGGTCTGGGTCCCTGGGCTGGGCGTAAAGGTCGCAGTCCAATGGGAGCTGTCGAGCTCCTGGAATGCGCTGAGCGTGCCGCCGACCACCGTCACGTTGCCACTGCTGGAGGGGTCGAATCCGGCGACCTCCTCGCTGAAGGTGAAATGAACCGTCGTCGTCTCACTGGCGTTGATGATCGTGTCGTCGATCGTCACCGTAACGGTGGGAGACGTGGTATCGGCGGTGTTGATCGTGAAATTGTCCGAGACGCTGTTTCCGGTGGGTGGGTTGCCCGCGGGGTCCTGCCAATTCGTACCGACGGTAAACGTGTTGGTGTTGTCGAGGACTCCGGGATTTGGCGTGAAAGTCGCCGTCCACGTTTTGCCGGACGGATCCGCGCCGAGGTCCTGGGTCAGATCAGCCAGCGATCCATTACTCGTGTCGTAGGTCACGTCGGCCAAGGTGAAGTTCACCGGCACTTCGCTGAAGGTGAACGTAACCGTCTGTGTTTCGCCGATCGTCAGGGAATTGTCCGAAAGAGCGATCGCGACAGACGGCGCGGTGTGATCGACGGTGATGTCAAACTCCGTCGAGGATGGACCGGTGTTGGCGGCTGCATCCGTGGCCTTGGCGGTGAAGCCGTAGGTGCCGTCGTTGAGTGAGGTCGAGGTGAAGGTGTAGGTACCGGGCGTGGCGGTCTCGGTGGCGAGGCCGACCGATACGCCATCCTGGAACACCTCGACCGTCGCGCCCGCCTCTGCCGTGATCGTCAGTGTCGGCGTCTGGTCGTTGGTCAGGCTGTCGCTGCCCGAGCCCGAGTTGTCGGCAAAGCCGGCAATGACGGGCGCGTTCGGCGCGGTGTGGTCGATGGTCAAGTCGAAGTCCGCAGAGGACACGCTGGTGTTGGCGGCCGCATCCGTCGCCGTGGCGGTGAAGCCATAGGTGCCGTCGCCGAGCGAGGTCGAAGTGAAGGTGTAGGTGCCGGGCGTTGCGCTCTCGGTGGCAAGGCCGACCGACACACCATCCCGGAACACTTCAACGGTCGCGCCCGCCTCTGCGGAGATCGTCAGCGTCGGCGTCTGGTCATTGGTCAGGCTGTCGCTGCCCGAGCCCGAGTTGTCGGCAAAGCCGGTGATCACCGGCGCAACCGGCGCAGTGTTGTCGACGACAACGGAGATCGTGTTGCTGGTGGCACTGTTGCCAGCGGCATCAGTGACGGTGGCGCGGAACTGGTAGCTGCCGTCGGCGAGGTCATCCTGCGCCGAGGTCGTCGACGTCCAGGTGGTGCCGCTATCGGTGGAGACCTCGTAGGCCACGCTGGTGGCATTTGCGTCCGACGAGCCGGTCAGGCTGAGGTCGAAGCTGCCGTCCTTGGTGACTGCCGGCGTGTTCGTGCTGCCGGTGTCGTCAAATCCGCTGAACGCCAGTGTCCCCGCGGTCGGCGCCGTGTTGTCGACGACGACCGAGATCGCGTTGCTGGTCGCGGTGTTACCGGCGGCATCGGTGGTGGTGGCACGGAACTGATAACTGCCGTCGGCGAGGTTATCTTGGGCCGAGGTCGTCGAACCCCAGGTGGTGCCGCCGTCGGTCGAGACTTCGTAGGCCACGCTGGTGGCATTGGCGTCCGACGAGCCGGTCAGGCTGAGATCGAAGCTGCCGTCCTTGGTGACTGCCGGCGTGTTGGCGCTGCCGGTGTCGTCGAGGCCGCTGAAGGACAGCGTGCCGGCGGTCGGCGCCGTGTTGTCGACGACAACGGAGATCGTATTGCTGGTCGCGCTGTTGCCGGCGGCATCGGTGACGGTGGCGCGGAACTGGTAGCTGCCGTCGGCAAGGTCATCCTGCGCCGAGGTCGTTGCCGCCCAGGTGGTGCCGCCGTCAGTCGAGACTTCGTAGGCCACACTGGTGGCGTTGGCGTCCGACGAGCCGGTCAGGCTGAGATCGAAGCTGCCGTCCTTGGTGACTGCCGGCGTGTTGGGGCTGCCGGTGTCGTCCAGGCCGCTGAAGGCCAGCGTGCCTGCCGTCGGCGCCGTGTTGTCGACGACGACGGAGATCGTGTTGCTGGTCGCGCTGTTACCGGCCGCGTCGGTGACGGTGGCTCGGAATTGATAGCTGCCGTCTGCGAGATCGCCCTGTGCTCCATCGGTCGCAGTCCAGCTCAACCCGCCATCGGTGGAGACTTCATAGGCCACGCTGGTGGCGTTGGCGTCCGAAGTGCCGGTCAGGCTGAGGTCGAAGCTGCCGTCCTTGGTGACCGCCGGCGTGTTCGCACTGCCGGTGTCGTCCAGGCCGCTGAAGGCCAATGTCCCCGCTGTCGGCGCCGTGTTGTCGATGACGACAGAGATCGTGTTGCTGGTCGCGCTGTTGCCGGCGGCGTCGGCGACGGTGGCGCGGAACTGATAGCTGCCGTCGGCGAGATTATCCTGCGCCGAGGTCGTCGACGACCAGCTCGCCCCGCCGTCAGCGGATACTTCGTAGGTCACGTTGGTGGCATTGGCGTCCGATGTACCGGTCAGGCTGAGGTCGAAGCTGCCGTCCTTGGTGATCGCCGGCGCGTTGGCACTGCCGGTGTCGTCGAGGCCGCTGAAGGCCCACGTCCCCGCAACCGGGGCGGTGTTATCGACAACGACAGAGATCGTGTTGCTGGTGGCGCTATTGCCGGCGGCATCGGTGACGGTCGCACGGAACTGGTAGCTTCCGTCCGAAAGGTCGCTCTGCGCCGAAGTTGTCGAACCCCAAGTGGTGCCGCCGTCGGCGGAGACCTCATAGGCCACACTGGTGGCGTTGATGTCCGAGGTACCGGTCAAGCTGAGGTCGAAGCTGCCGTCCTTAGTGACGGCCGGTGTATTGGTGTTGCCGGTGTCGTCGAGGCCGCTGAAGGACAGCGTCCCCGCGACCGGCGCGGTGTTGTCGACGACAACCGAGATCGTGTTGCTGGTCGCGCTGTTGCTGGCCGCATCGGTGACGGTGGCACGGAACTGGTAGCTGCCGTCGGCAAGGTCGCTCTGCGCCGAGCTCGTCGAACCCCAGGTGGTGCCGCCGTCGGTCGAGACCTCATAGGCCACACTGGTGGCATTGGCGTCCGAGGTACCGGTCAGGCTGAGGTCAAAGCTGCCRTCCTTGGTGACCGCCGGCGTGTTCGTGCTGCCGGTGTCGTCGAGGCCGCTGAACGCCAGCGTCCCCGCTGTCGGCGCCGTGTTGTCGACGACAACAGAGATCGTGTTGCTGGTGGCGCTGTTGCCGGCCGCATCGGTGACGGTGGCGCGGAACTGGTAGCTGCCGTCGGCTAGGTCGCCCTGCGCCGAGGACGTCGACGCCCAGGTGGTGCCGCCGTCGGTGGAGACTTCGTAGGCCACGCTGGTGGCGTTGACGTCCGAAGTGCCGGTCAGGCTGAGATCGAAGCTGCCGTCCTTGGTGATCGCCGGCGAGTCCGTGCTGCCGGTGTCGTCCAGGCCGCTGAACGCCAGCGTGCCTGCCGTCGGCGCCGTGTTGTCGACGACAACAGAGATCGTGTTGCTGGTCGCGCTGTTGCCGGCAGCATCAGTGACAGTGGCACGGAACTGATAGTTGCCGTCCGCGAGATCATCCTGCGCCGAGGTCGTTGCCGCCCAGGTGCCGCCATCGGTCGAGACTTCATAGCCCACACTGGTGGCGTTGATGTCCGAGGTACCGGTCAAGCTGAGGTCGAAGCTGCCGTCCTTGGTCACCGCCGGCGTGTTGGCACTGCCGGTGTCGTCGAGGCCACTGAACGCCAGCGTGCCTGCCGTCGGCGCGGTGTTGTCGACGACGACCGAGATCGTGTTACTGGTGGCGCTGTTGCCGGCCGCATCAGTGACGGTGGCTCGGAACTGATAACTGCCATCAGCCAGGTCGCTCTGCGCCGAAGTCGCCGAAGCCCAGCTCAACCCACCATCGGTGGAGACTTCGTAGGCCACACTGGTGGCGTTGGCGTCCGAGGTGCCGGTCAGGCTGAGGTCGAAGCTGCCGTCCTTGGTGACTGCCGGCGCGTTGGCGGTGCCGGTATCGTCGAGGCCGCTGAAGGCCAGCGTGCCTGCAACCGGTGCCGTGTTGTCGACGACAACGGCGATCGTGTTGCTGGTCGCGGTGTTACCGGCGGCATCGGTGGTGGTGGCACGGAACTGATAACTGCCGTCGGCTAGGTCGCCCTGCGCCGAGCTCGTCGACGCCCAGGTGTTGCCGCCGTCGATCGAGACTTCATAGGCTATGCTGGTGGCGTTGGTATCAGCATTACCCGTCAGCGTCAGATCGAAGGTCTTGTCGGTCGAGTTGAAGTCGGTCGAGGAAGAGCCCGAATCCGTGTAGCCCGACAGCGCCAGCGTCCCCGCCGTAGGCGCCGTGTTGTCGACGATGACGGAGATCGTGTTGCTGGTCGCGCTGTTACCGGCATCATCGGTAACCGTAGCACGGAACTGGTAGCTGCCATCAGCCAGATCGCTCTGCCCGGCCGTGGTCGCCGCCCAGGTGGTGCCGCCATCGGTCGAGACCTCGTAGGCCACGCCGGTGGCGTTGACGTCCGAGGTGCCGGTCAGGCTGAGGTCGAAGCTGCCATCCTTGGTGACTGCCGGCGTGTTGGTGCTGCCCGTGTCGTCGAGGCTGCTGAATGCCAGGGTGCCTGCAACCGGCGCGGTGTTGTCGACGACGACCGAGATCGTGTTGCTGGTGGCGCTGTTGCCAGCGGCATCAGTGGTCGTGGCCCGGAATTGATAGCTGCCGTCGACCAGGTCATCCTGCGCCGTGGTCGTCGCTGCCCAGGTGTTGCCGCCATCGGTCGAGACTTCGTAGGCCACACTGGTGGCGTTAGCGTCCGAGGTGCCGGTCAGGCTGAGGTCGAAGCTGCCGTCCTTGGTGACTGCCGGCGTGTTGGGGCTGCCGGTGTCGTCCAGGCCGCTGAAGGACAGCGTGCCTGCCGTCGGCGCGGTGTTGTCGACGACAACGGCGATCGTGTTGCTGGTCGCGCTGTTGCCGGCGGCATCGGTGACGGTGGCGCGGAACTGATAGCTGCCGTCGGCGAGATCGCCCTGTGCGGCATCGGTCGCAGTCCAGCTCAACCCGCCATCGGTGGAGACTTCATAGGCCACGCTGGTGGCGTTGGCGTCCGAAGTGCCGGACAGGCTGAGGTCGAAGCTGCCGTCCTTGGTGATCGCCGGGGTGTTGGCACTGCCGGTGTCGTCGAGGCCGCTGAAGGACAGCGTGCCCGCAACCGGCGCCGTGTTGTCGACGACGACGGAGATCGTGTTGCTGGTCGCGCTGTTGCCGGCCGCATCGGTGACGGTCGCCCGGAACTGGTAGCTGCCGTCGGCGAGGTCATCCTGCGCCGAGGTCGTTGCCGCCCAGGTGGTGCCGCCGTCGGTGGAGACTTCATAGGCCACACTGGTGGCGTTCGCATCCGAACTGCCGGTCAGGCTGAGGTCGAAGCTGCCGTCCTTGGTGATCGCCGGCGTGTTGGTGCTGCCGGTGTCGTCGAGGCCGCTGAACGCCAGCGTGCCTGCGGTCGGCGCGGTGTTGTCGACGACAACGGCGATCGTGTTGCTGGTGGCATTGTTGCCAGCAGCATCGGTGACGGTGGCACGGAATTGGTAGCTGCCGTCCGCGAGGTCGCTCTGCCCGGCCGTGGTCGCGGCCCAGCTCAACCCGCCGTCGGTCGAGACCTCATAGACCACACTGGTGGTGTTGGTATCAGCAATACCCGTCAGCGTCAGATCAAAGGTCTTGTCCGTCGAGTTGAAGTCGGTCGAAGAAGCGCCCGAGTCCGTGTAGCCCGACAGAGATAGCGTGCCCGCGGTCGGCGCCGTGTTGTCGACGACGACGGAGATCGTGTTGCTGGTGGCGCTGTTGCCGGCGGCATCGGTGACCATCGCGCGGAACTGGTAGCTGCCGTCCGCGAGGTCCCCCTGCGCCGAGCTTGTCGCCGCCCAGGTGGTGCCGCCGTCAGTCGAGACTTCGTAGGCCACACTGGTGGCGTTGGCATCCGAACTGCCGGTCAGGCTGAGGTCGAAGCTGCCATCCTTGGTGACCGCCGGCGTGTTGGCGCTGCCGGTGTCGTCCAGGCCGCTGAAGGCCAGCGTGCCTTCCGTCGGCGCCGTGTTGTCGACGACGACGGAGATCGTGTTGCTGGTGGCGCTGTTGCCGGCGGCATCAGTGACGGTGGCGCGGAACTGGTAGCTGCCGTCGGCAAGGTCGCTCTGCGCCGAGCTCGTCGCCGCCCAGGTGGTGCCGCCATCGGTCGAGACTTCATAGGCCACACTGGTGGCGTTCGCATCCGAAGTACCGGTCAGGCTGAGGTCGAAACTGCCGTCCTTGGTGACCGCCGGCGTGTTGGCGCTGCCGGTGTCGTCCAGGCCGCTGAAGGCCAGCGTTCCTGCTACCGGCGCCGTGTTGTCGACGACGACGGAGATCGTGTTGCTGGTGGCGCTGTTGCCGGCGGCATCGGTGACGGTGGCGCGGAACTGGTAGCTGCCGTCCGCGAGGTCGCTCTGCGCCGAGCTCGTCGCCGCCCAGGTGGTGCCGCCATCGATCGAGACTTCGTAGGCCACACTGGTGGCGCTGGCGTCGGACGTGCCGGTCAGGCTGAGGTCGAAGCTGCCGTCCTTGGTGACTGCCGGCGTGTTGGCGCTGCCGGTGTCGTCCAGGCCGCTGAAGGCCAGCGTTCCTGCTACCGGCGCCGTGTTGTCGACGACGACCGAAATCGTGTTGCTGGTCGCGCTGTTGCCGGCCGCATCGGTGACGGTGGCGCGGAATTGATAGCTGCCGTCGTCGAGATCGCTCTGTGCAGCCGTGGTCGCCGCCCAGGTGCTGCCGCCGTCAGTCGAGACTTCATAGGCCACACTGGTGGCGTTGGCGTCCGAGGTGCCGGTCAGGCTGAGGTCGAAGCTGCCGTCCTTGGTCACCGCCGGCGTATTGGCACTGCCGGTGTCGTCGAGGTCGCTGAACGCCAGCGTGCCTGCCGCCGGCGCCGTGTTGTCGACGACGACGGCGATCGTGTTGCTGGTCGCGCTGTTGCCGGCGGCATCGGTGACGGTGGCGCGGAACTGGTAGCTGCCGTCGGTGAGATCGATCTGCGCCGAGCTCGTCGAACCCCAGGTGTTGCCGCCGTCAGTCGAGACTTCGTAGGCCACACTGGTGGCATTGGCGTCCGAGCTGCCGGTCAGGCTGAGGTCGAAGTTGCCGTCCTTGGTGACCGCCGGCGCGTTGGCGCTGCCGGTGTCGTCGAGGCCGCTGAAGGCCAGCGTGCCTGCAACCGGTGCCGTGTTGTCGACGACAACGGCGATCGTGTTGCTGGTCGCGGTGTTACCGGCGGCATCGGTGATGGTGGCACGGAACTGATAACTGCCGTCGGCCAGGTTATCCTGCGCAGCCGCGGTCGCGGCCCAGTTTGCGCCGCCGTCGGTCGAGACTTCATAGGCTATGCTGGTGGCATTGACGTCCGAGCTACCCGTCAGGCTGAGATCGAAGCTGCCATCCTTGGTGACTGCCGGTGTGTTGGGGCTGCCGGTGTCGTCGAGACCGCTGAACGCCAACGTGCCTGCAACCGGCGCGGTGTTGTCGATGACAACCGCGATCGTGTTGCTGGTCGCGCTGTTACCAGCGGCATCGGTGACGGTGGCGCGGAATTGATAGCTGCCGTCGTCGAGATCGCTCTGCGCCGAGCTTGTCGACGCCCAGGTGGTGCCGCCGTCGGTCGAGACCTCATAGGCCACACTGGTGGCGTTGGCGTCCGACGAGCCGGTCAGGCTGAGGTCGAAGCTACCGTCCTTGGTCACCGCCGGGGTGTTGGCACTGCCGGTGTCGTCGAGGCCGCTGAAGGCCAGCGTGCCCGCAACCGGGGCGGTGTCGTCGACGACAACGGAGATCGTGTTACTGGTGGCGCTGTTGCCGGCCGCATCGGTGACGGTGGCTCGGAACTGATAGTTGCCGTCGGCGAGATCGCTCTGCGCCGAGCTTGTCGCCGCCCAGGTGGTACCGCCATCGGTCGAGACTTCGTAGGCCACGCTGGTGGCGTTGGCGTCGGACGTGCCGGTCAGGCTGAGGTCGAAGCTACCGTCCTTGGTCACCGCCGGCGTGTTGGCACTGCCGGTGTCGTCGAGGCCGCTGAAGGCCAACGTCCCCGCAGCCGGGGCGGTGTTATCGACAACGACAGAGATCGTGTTGCTGGTGGCGCTATTGCCGGCCGCATCGGTGACGGTCGCACGGAACTGGTAGCTTCCGTCCGAAAGGTCGCTCTGCGCCGAAGTTGTCGAACCCCAGGTGGTGCCGCCGTCGGTCGAGACCTCATAGGCCACACTGGTGCTATTGGTGTCGGACGTGCCGGTCAGGCTGAGATCGAAGCTGCCGTCCTTGGTGACCGCCGGGGTGTTGGCACTGCCGGTGTCGTCCAGGCCGCTGAACGCCAGCGTGCCTGCAACCGGTGCCGTGTTATCGACAACGACAGAGATCGTGTTGCTGGTGGCGCTATTGCCGGCGGCATCAGTGACGGTGGCTCGGAATTGGTAGCTGCCGTCCACGAGATCGCCCTGCGACGAGGTCGTCGCCGCCCAAGTGGTGCCGCCATCGGTCGAGACTTCATAGGCCACACTGGTGCTATTGGCGTCCGAACTACCGGTCAGGCCGAGGTCGAAGCTGCCATCCTTCGTGACTGCCGGCGTGTTGGCGCTGCCGGTGTCGTCGAGGCCGCTGAAGGCCAACGTCCCCGCAACCGGGGCCGTGTTGTCGACGACGACGGAGATCGTGTTGCTGGTGGCGCTGTTGCCGGCGGCATCGGTGACGGTGGCGCGGAACTGATAGCTGCCGTCGGCGAGGTTATCTTGGGCCGAGGTCGTCGAACCCCAGGTGTTGCCGCCGTCGGTCGAGACCTCATAGGCCACACTGGTGCTATTGGCGTCGGACGTGCCGGTCAGGCTGAGGTCGAAACTGCCATCCTTGGTGACCGCCGGGGTGTTGGCACTGCCGGTGTCGTCCAGGCCGCTGAACGCCAGCGTACCCGCCGTCGGCGCGGTGTCGTCGACGACAACGGAGATCGTGTTACTGGTGGCGCTGTTGCCGGCCGCATCGGTGACGGTGGCTCGGAACTGATAGTTGCCGTCGGCGAGATCGCTCTGCGCCGAGCTTGTCGCCGCCCAGGTGGTACCGCCATCGGTCGAGACTTCGTAGGCCACGCTGGTGGCGTTGGCGTCGGACGTGCCGGTCAGGCTGAGGTCGAAGCTACCGTCCTTGGTCACCGCCGGGGTGTTGGCACTGCCGGTGTCGTCGAGGCCACTGAAGGACAGCGTGCCTGCCGTCGGCGCGGTGTTGTCGACGACGACCGAAATCGTGTTGCTGGTGGCATTGTTGCCGGCGGCATCGGTGACGGTGGCGCGGAACTGATAGCTGCCGTCGGCGAGGTTATCTTGGGCCGAGGTCGTCGAACCCCAGGTGTTGCCGCCGTCGGTCGAGACCTCATAGGCCACACTGGTGCTATTGGCGTCGGACGTGCCGGTCAGGCTGAGGTCGAAGCTGCCGTCCTTGGTGACTGCCGGCGCGTTGGCGCTGCCGGTATCGTCGAGGCCGCTGAAGGCCAGCGTGCCTGCAACCGGTGCCGTGTTATCGACAACGACAGAGATCGTGTTGCTGGTGGCGCTATTGCCGGCGGCATCAGTGACGGTGGCTCGGAATTGGTAGCTGCCGTCCACGAGATCGCCCTGCGACGAGGTCGTCGCCGCCCAAGTGGTGCCGCCATCGGTCGAGACTTCATAGGCCACACTGGTGCTATTGGCGTCCGAACTACCGGTCAGGCCGAGGTCGAAGCTG
>NZ_LVEM01000012.1 GCF_001641335.1 Bradyrhizobium stylosanthis | reverse complement strand
TCATGGTCCATTGCGAGGGCTACGACGCCATCCGCTTCCTCACSAGCAAGCTCGAGCGCGAGGGCCACATCGCGCCCTATTATCACGGCACCTCGCGGCCGCAGGCGGTCGAGCGCGAGGCGACGCATCGCGCCATCAGCCATGCCGAGGTGATCGGCGTGCCCATCATGATCGTGCACGTCTCCGGGCGCGAGGCCATGGAGCAGGTGCGCTGGGCGCAGCAGCGCGGATTACCGGTGCATGCGGAGACATGCCCGCAATACATCACGCTGACGGCCGACGACATGAAGGGCCTGAAYATGGACATCACGGGGGCGAAGTACGTCTGCTCGCCGCCGCCGCGCGATGCCGAGAGCCAGCAGGCGATCTGGGAGGGCATCACGACGGGCGTGTTCCAGACCTTCTCGTCAGACCATTGCCCGTTCCGCTACGACGATCCCAAGGGCAAGCTGACGCCGAATGCGCGCACCTCGTTCCGCTGGGTGCCGAACGGCATTCCCGGTGTCGAGACCCGGTTGCCGATCCTGTTCTCCGAGGGCGTCTCGAAGGGCCGCATCACCCTGCAAAAGTTCGTCGAGCTGACCGCGACCAACCACGCCCGCATCTATGGCCTCTATCCGCGCAAGGGCTCGATCGGCGTCGGCTTCGATGCCGACATCGCGCTGTGGGACCCCAAGCTGACGAAGAAAATTCAGCAGTCCGATCTGCACCACGGCTCCGACTACACGCCGTGGGAAGGCTTTGAGATCACAGGCTGGCCCGTCACCACCATCGCCCGGGGGCGCGTGGTGTACGAGCAGGGCAGGATCGTCGGCGACAAGGGCGCGGGCGAGGTGCTGAGCCGCGGCAAGTCGAGCCTGATCTGATCGTCACATCGATACGATGTGACGGATCACATCGGCTCGATGCCGATCTTCTTGATGATCCCGGCCCATTTCGTGGTCTCGGAGGTCATGTAATCGGTCAGGCCTTTGGGGTCCATCACCAGCGGCTCGGCGCCCTGCTCGACGAAGAGGCTGCGCACCTTCGGATCGTTCGCGGCTTCGACCATCGCCCTGTAGAGCTTGTCGACTACGGCCTTGTCGGTATTCGCCGGTGCGAGCAGCGCCAGCCAGGCCGCGCTCTCGTAATTCTTCAGGCCGGCCTCGGCCGCGGTCGGCACGTCAGGCAGCGCCGTCATGCGCTTGTCGCTGGCGACTGCGAGCGGGCGCGCATCGCCGCTCTTGATCAGGCCGAGGACGTTCGGCAGCAGCTGAAAGCCGAGCGGCACCTGGCCTGCGATGAAATCCGGCGTGTAGGCGGCGATGTTGCGGTAGGGAACGTGGGTAAGCTCGGTGCCCGTGAGCTGCTCGAAATAGGCAGCCGACAAATGCTGCGACGAGCCGACGCCGACCGTGCCGTAGTTCAGCTCGCGCGGATGCCCCTTGGCGTAGTCGATCAGCTCGGCCAGCGATTTCGGCGGCAGCTTTGAGTTGATCACGATGACATTGGGCATCGTCGCGAACAGCCCGATCGGGGCGAGATCCTTCAGCGGATCGTAGGGAAGCTCCTTGTAGAGCGACTTGTTCGCGGCCAGCGGGCCGGAGGTGCTCATCAGCAAGGTGTAGCCGTCGGAGGCCGCGTGTGCGGCGGCCGCGGTGCCGATATTGCCGCCGGCGCCGGGACGGTTGTCGACCACGAAGGCCTGCCCGAGCGAGGTCGCCATGCGGTTGAGCAGGATGCGCGTGATCACGTCGCTGGCGCTGCCGCCGGCAAAGGGCACGAGCACCTGCACGGGGCGGGCGGGATAATCCTGCGCGTCTGCGGGGCGCAGACCGGTGGCGGCGAGAGCAGCGCCTGCGCCGAGCGAGAGCAACGACCGGCGGTCGAGGTGAAATCCCTCACTCTGCTGCTGTGCGGTGAGAGTGAGCTTGCTGCGACCGGACCGTGCCATCTCGGACTGAATCTCCCGTGTGTTGTTCAGCGAGTCCCGGGATCGTCCGCAACAAGAGTCGGAATGAAGCCAGGCCGCAATTTTCTGCGCCTGGATCGTAGTTAGCTCGCCGACGCGACCGTCATGCTTGCTCGTCTCAAAACTTACCAACGCGTCTCATTCTGCAGCGGGCGCGACATCTTGTCCGAGTGGAGCGAGGGCCTGATCCAATCCGGTCTTGCCCGGCGGCCAATAGGGCTTCGCCTTGATCCGCGAGTTGAGCCGGAAGAAGGGCATGGCGGACGTGATGCTTCGGATGCGGCGGGATGCATCGAACAATATCGGCCTGCCACCGCGACTTTCAACGCACCGCTGCGAATCTCGACTGGTTCTAACCTGCGCGCCGCCGCGGCTTCCTGCGGTCCTTACGGGCGGACGGACTTGTGCCGCTGGAGGAGGGCTCCACGAACTCCCGTGCCACCGCGGCGGCCTGCGCGAGATCATGGCTGATGACGTCGAGCACGGCCTTGGCCGCGACCGACACCGCGCGCCTGGGGTGATGAACCCACGCAATCGACCGCACGATCCGCTGCGCGTCGAAGCGATGCGCCCGGATGGCGCCGCTGGCCAGCGACTGCCGGAGCGCGATGGTCGGCAGCACCGTCGCGAAGTCGGTGGTCGCGATGACATCGCAGAGCGCGGGCAGGGTGTCGAGCTCCAGGCGCGGCCGGAGGTCGATGCCGATAGCGGCGGCGTGCTCATCGAGGATCAGGCGCAGGCCGTGGCGCTTGGAGGGCAGCACCAGGTCGAAATTCGCGATGTGGTCGAAACGCAACTTTGCCGGCGGCCTCACCGGGCTGTCCTTCCGGCAGGCGAACACCATCTCCTCGTCCATGACATGATGCGCGGCCAGCGGCGTCTTCCGGCGCGGCACGTTGATCAGGGCGAAATCGAGCTGGCCGGTGTTGACCCAGTCGACCAGCGTCTCGGTGTAGCCCTCGCAGGCGGACAGCGTGATCTCGGGATAGCGGCTCGCGACGGTCGCCGACGAGCTCGCCATCGTGCTCTGCGCCACCGAGGTGATGAGGCCGACCGAGACCCGCCCCGAGATGCGCCCGCCGAGCTGCGCCATCTCCTGCCGCGCATATTCGGCATCGCGCACGATCGGCGCCGTCAGCCGCACCAGCGCTTCGCCGGCGCTGGTCAGCGTCATGCCCTGGACGCTGCGGTCGAACAGCTTTTGGCCAAGCTCGGCCTCGAGCTTGGCGATCTGCATGCTGAGTGCCGGCTGCACGATGTTGAGCTGGCGCGCGGCGCGGGTGACGTTCCTCTCCTCGGCCAGGCAAAGGAAATATTGCATCTGCCGGAGTTCCACGTGGCCCGTCCTTCGTCCGCTGATCCTGCCCGCTTCCATCATCTCAGATGATGGAAGATATAATCAAGCATTATTTGTTCTGATGGGTGCGATTGCCTAGTCTCGCGGGAAGCCTGTCCCAGAGAGCGAAAAATCAGACAGATGCAGGACGCCAGCCCCAAGCGGATGATCATCGGCATTTCCGGCGCCTCGGGCGTCACCTATGGCGTGCGCCTGCTGCAGCTTCTGCGCAATGCCGGCGTCGAGACGCATCTTGTGATGTCGAAGACCGCCGAGCTGACCTTTGCCTATGAGACCGACCTGAAGATCGCGGAGGTGAGGGCACTCGCCAACGTCAACCATGCGATCGACGACATGGCTTCGGCGATCTCCAGCGGCTCGTTCCGCACCGCCGGCATGATCGTGGCGCCGTGCTCGATGCGCTCGATGTCCGAGATCGCCTCGGGCGTGACCACGACGCTGCTCACTCGCGCCGCCGACGTCGTGCTCAAGGAGCGTCGGCGTCTGGTGCTGATGGTGCGCGAGACACCGCTCCATACCGGTCACCTCCGTACCATGACGGCACTGTCCGAGATCGGCGCGATCATCGCCCCGCCGGTGCCGGCCTTCTACGCCAAGCCCGAGAGCCTCGACGATATGGTCGAGCACACGGTCGGCCGCGTGCTCGACCTCTTCGACATCGATATCGGCGTCGTGCGCCGCTGGGGCGAGGACGAGGCGCTCAAGCGCCGTTCGCTGTCGCTGCGCAAGATCGCGCCCTGACCTGAACATCTGAGGAAGACCGTATGCGAATGGACAATGTTGCGAGCAAAGCCTCGAACGCGCCTGCCGATCTGCGCGCCTGGCTCGCTTACCTCGCCGAACGCGGCAAGCTTGCGATTGCGCGCGAGGGCATTGCGCTCGCCGACGAGCTTGCCGCCGTCGCAAAACGGCTGGAGCGTGACAGCGCCGTGCTGTTTCCGCGCCCCGACGGGCACGAAATCCCCGTCGTCGCCAACCTCTTCGCCGGCCGCGACTGGGTCGCCGAGTCCATCGGCGTCACCGAAGACCAGCTGCTGCCGCGCTTCCTCGCCGCCGCAAGCCATCCGCTGCCGACGCATGAGGTCGCGAGCGGACCGGTGCAGGACGTTGTGCACCAGGACGTCGACCTGCTCCGCCAGCTTCCGGTGCCCAAGCACAATGAGCGCGACAGCGGTCCCTACATCACGGCTGGTCTCCTGATCGCGCGCAACCCGAAGACCGGCGTGCAGAACGTCTCGATCCACCGCTGCCAGATCTCCAGCAGGAACCGCATCGGCGTGCTGCTGCTGCCACGGCACACCTTCTCCTATTATCGCCTCGCCGAAGAGCTCGGTCAGGCGCTGGAGATCGCGATCGTGATCGGCGCGCATCCCGCCTTGATGCTGGCGTCGCAGGCGATCGCCGCGCTTGACGAGGACGAGATGGCGATTGCAGGCGCGCTGCTCGGCGCGCCGGTCGATGTCGTGAAGTGCCGCACCAATTCGGTTCGCGTTCCCGCCCATGCGGAGATCGTGATCGAGGGGCGCATCCTGCAGGGCGTGCGCGAGCCGGAAGGCCCGTTCGGCGAATTCCCTCAATATTACGGCCCGCGCGCCAACCGCGAGGTGATCGAGGTCGATGCGATCACCCATCGCAAGGCGCCGATCTTCCACACCATCGTCGGCGGCGGCTTCGAGCACCTGATCCTCGGCGGCGTGCCGCGCGAGGCGACGCTGCTCCAGCATCTGCGCCGCAGCTTCCCCAACGTGCTCGACGTCCGCCTCACGCGCGGCGGCACCTGCCGCTATCACCTCGCCATCAAGATCGACAAGGCCAATGACGGCGAGCCCAAGAACATCATGATGTGCGCGTTCGGCGCGCATTACGACATCAAGCAGGTGGTCGTGGTGGACAGGGACGTCGACATCTCCTCGTCCGAGGAGATCGAATGGGCGGTGGCGACGCGCTTCCAGGCCGACCGCGACCTCATGGTCGTCGCGGGGGCGCTCGGCTCGAAGCTCGATCCGACCACGGACAACGGCATCAGCGCCAAGATGGGCCTGGATGCGACCGCGCCGGTCAGCGCGCCCGAGCTCGCCTTCAAGCGCATCCGCGTCAAGGGCGAGGAAGAGGTCGATCTCGCCACGGCGTTGCAGGCCGACCCGAGCGCAGCGGTTGCGCGCCTGCTTGCGGAGGCGCGGACATGAGCCGATTACCGCTTCCGGGCAACTTGCGTCGGTTTGCGCGGTTGGAATATGAAGCGGGGGCTGCTTATAGTCCCGCGCCAACACGCCAATCGTTTTGCAGCGCAATGCTGGGAGGAAGGAACTGATGTCGACGGCCCTGCGCATAGCCCATGGCGCTTTCGGCAGGGTCGCTCTGCTCGACATGGACCGTTCGCTGGTCCGCCACGCCCATCATCACTGCCATGTCCTGCTGAAAGTGGAGGGCGCCGACACCCAGTTCATGGTCGGCGACCAGGTCACGCCGCTGACCGACACCGCAGCTGTCCTCGTCGACGGCTGGAAGCCGCATGCCTATGTGCACGACGTCAACCGCCCGCGCACGCTGATCATGGCGCTCTATATCGAGCCGGAATGGCTGAAGGAGTTCCGCCCGGGATGGGCGGCGAGCGGCGCGCCCGGCTTTTTCGAGCGTCCCTCGGGCGAAGTGTCGCCGCGCATCCGCCAGCTCACGCTGCATTTGGCGGCTGAAATGATGGCGAATCCGGATGCGGTCCGGACGCACGAGGAGACGCTGTCGGACCTGATGATCGCGGTGATCGAGCGTTTCACGCCGTGGCGCAGCTTCCCCACCTCGATCCGCGGCATGAGCGCGGTGAGCTGCGACTGGCGCATCCGCCGCGCCATGGATGCGATGCGCGGGCAGGATTCCTATGGCAACGTCGATCAGTTCGTGAAGGGCGCCGGCCTGTCGCGCGCGCAGTTCTTCCGCCTGTTCGAGACCTCGCTCGGCGTCTCGCCAAAAATCTATCTCAACGTCGTCCGCATGGAGCGCGCACTCGATGCCGTCATGCGCGAGGACACGCCGCTCGGCGAGCTCAGCGAGCGTTTTGGCTTTCCGGAGCCGGCGCATTTCACGCGCTTTTTCCGCGATCACGCCGGCGTCAGCCCGCGCGAGTTTCGCAACGTCTCGCGTCTTGCGGGTTGAATCTCTCAGCCGATATTGCGCTGCACGCTCTCGAATGAGACGATTTGGTAAGTCGTGAGAGCGCGCGGTATGGCCCGCGCAGCCCCTGTCCTGACATCTGTCACCGTCGCGTCAAAGAACGCGTCGGGAGGTATGCCGGGACATGTTGCAGGCGGTCAAATCCGCAAATCCTGAAAGAGGCGATGAGCCGTGGGTCGGGCGCTCGATCGAGCGCGTCGAGGACGCCGCGCTGCTCTCCGGCCGCGGCCGCTTCATCGACGATCTCGGTGTTGCGCCCGGCACGCTGCACGCGACCATCCTGCGCTCGCCGCATGCGCATGCCGACATTCTCTCCATCGATGCCGAAGCCGCCAGGCGCCTCCCGGGCGTCGCCGCTGTTCTGACCGGTAGCGACGTCAAGGCCGTCACCACGAGCCTCGTCGTCGGCGTGAAGGCGCCGGTCGAGTGTTGGCCGATCGCGCTGGATCGCGTGCGCTATGTCGGCGAGCCCGTCGCCGTGGTCGTCGCAACCGATCGTGCGCGCGCGGAAGATGCGGCCGAACTCATCAACGTCGAATATCGCCCGCGCAATGCCGTCGTCGATCCGCTCGGCGCGATCACGCCTGGTGCACCAGTGCTGCACGACGGGTTTCCCGGCAATCTCGCCAGCGACCGCGCGTTCCGCTACGGCGATCCCGAGAAGGCCTTTGCGGATTCGCCGCACCGCTTCTCCATCGATATCCGCTATCCCCGCAACTCCTGCACGCCGATCGAGACCTATGGCGTCGTCGCCTCGCACGATGCCGGCGAAGATGCCTACGAGGTGCTCGCCAACTTCCAGGGTCCGTTCAGCATCCACACCGTGATCGCGCGTGCGCTGAAGGTTCCGGGCAATCGCTTGAGGCTACGGACACCGCCGGATTCCGGCGGCAGCTTCGGCGTCAAGCAGGGCGTATTTCCCTATATCGTGCTGATTGCCGCCGCGGCGCGCGTCACGGGCAAGCCGGTGAAGTGGATCGAGGACCGGCTCGAGCATCTCACGGCGTCGGTGTCGGCGACCAATCGCGCGACGACACTCTCGGCCGCAGTTGCAGCCGACGGCAAGATTCTCGCGCTCGACTGGGACCAGGTCGAGGATTGCGGCGCTCACTTACGTGCACCCGAGCCGGCGACGCTGTACCGCATGCACGGCAACCTGACCGGCGCCTACGACATCGGCCACGTCAAGGTCCGCAACCGCGTCGTCGTCACCAACAAGACCCCGACAGGCCTCAATCGGGGCTTCGGCGGACCGCAGGTCTACTTTGCGTTGGAACGGCTGGTGCAGCGGATCGCGATCGGCCTCGGTCTCGATCCGCTCGATGTCATCAAGCGCAATCTGATCGACGCGGGCGCGTTTCCCTATCGCACGGCGACCGGTGCTCTCCTTGATTCCGGCAACTACCAGGAAGCTGTCGCGCGCGCGGTCGAGCAGGGCCGGCTTGCCGAGCTGAAGGCGAAGCGCGATGCGGCGCGTGCGCAGGGGCGTCTCTACGGCATCGGCTTTACCGCGGTGGTCGAGCCAAGCGTCTCCAACATGGGCTATATCACCACCGTGCTGACGGCGGCCGAGCGCCGCAGGGCCGGACCCAAGAACGGCGCGCAGGCGACCGCGACCGTCGGGCTCGATCCGGTCGGCAGCGTCACCGTTCACGTGGCGTCGGTGCCGCAGGGGCAGGGGCATCGCACCGTGCTGTCGCAGGTCGTCGCCGACGTCTTCGGCCTCCAGCCCAGGGATATCCGCGTCAACACCGAGATCGACACCGCCAAGGATGCCTGGTCGATCGCGTCGGGGAATTACGCCAGCCGGTTCGCCGCGGCAGTGGCGGGCACGGCGAAGCTTGCGGCGGAACGCGTTGCCGGCCGTCTTGCGCGCATCGCCGCGAGCCAGCTCAACGTCGAAGCCGGCGACATCGTGTTTGCGAAGGGTTTTGTTACCTCGAAGCACAATCCGGAAAACCGCATCGCGTTCTCGCGCGTTGCCGCGCTCAGCCACTGGTCGCCGGGCTCGCTGCCCGACGATGCCGGCCAGACCATTCGCGAGACCGTGTTCTGGACGCCGCCGGAGCTGACGCCGCCTGACGACGAGGACCGCATCAACTCCTCGCTCTGCCACGGCTTCATCTTCGACTTCTGCGGCGTCGAGATCGATCCCGTCACGCTGGAGACGCGGATCGACCGCTACGTCACCATGCACGATTGCGGCACCATCCTGCATCCCGGCATGGTCAACGGCCAGATCCGCGGCGGCTTCACTCAGGCGCTCGGCGCTGCGTTGTTCGAGGAATATGCCTACGCCGAGGATGGCAGCTTCCTGACGGGCACGCTCGCCGACTATCTGCTGCCGACCACGACAGAGGTGCCGGAGCCCGAGATCTTCCACATGGAGACGCCGTCGCCGTTCACGCCGCTCGGTGCGAAGGGCGTGGGCGAGGGCAACTGCATGTCCACGCCGGTGTGCCTCGCCAATGCGGTTGCGGATGCGCTCGGTGTTGCCGACATCACTCTGCCCCTGGTTCCGGCGCGGCTCGCCGAAATCGTGCGCGGCGCCGAGCCGCCGCCTCCTGCAGGTGGCACGACGGCGGCGCCCGTGCGTAAGGGCGACCGGCGGCTGAGCGGCGAAGGCCAGGCCACGGTGAAGGGTGCGCCCGAGCAGGTCTGGGCCATGCTACTCGATCCCGCGACGCTGCAATCGGTCATTCCCGGCTGCCAGAGCGTCGACAAGATCACCGACACGCATTTCCGCGCCGACGTCACGCTCGGCATCGGCCCCGTCACCGGACGCTATCGCGCCGATGTCGAGCTGTTCGATCTCGACCCGCCGCGCGCGGTCACCCTGCGCGGTGGTGCCACCGGCGCGCTCGGCTTCGGCAGTGCCGAGGGGCGGATCACGCTTGCGCCCGACGGCAATGGCGGCACCAAGCTGAGCTACAGCTACGACGCTGCGATCGGCGGCAAGGTCGCCAGCATCGGCGGCCGTCTGCTCGATGGCGCGACGCGGGTAATCATCGGCCAGTTCTTCACCGCGCTGGCGCGCAAGGCCGGCGGCGGAGGAGCAGCGGGCGGCGGCTTCTCATTGTTCGCCTTGCTGGCAAAGCTGGCCGGCCTGTTCGGGGGGCGCCGATGAAGCCGCCCGCATTCGATTATCTCCGCGCCGAGAGCGTCGGCGACGTCCTCGACGGATTGGCGCAGCAGGGCGGCGATGCCCGCGTGCTCGCGGGCGGGCAGTCGTTGATGGCGATGCTCAACATGCGCCTCGCCAAGCCGAAGCTCTTGATCGACATCATGCGGATCAACGAGCTTCGCCGGATCGAGCGCGAGGGCGAGACCGTCGTCATCGGAGCCGGCGTGCGCCAGGCCGATTTGCTGGCATGGCCGAAGCTGTCCGAGGCGCTGCCGCTCGTGGCGCTGGCGCTGCCTTGGGTCGGTCACATGCAGACCCGCAGCCGCGGCACCATTTGCGGCTCTCTCGCCCATGCCGATCCCAGCGCCGAGATGCCGCTGGCGCTGGTCGCGCTCGGCGGCGAAGTCCTCTTGCGCAGCGCCAGGCGGCGCCGCCGCGTCGCTGCCAAGGACTTCTTCGCGGGCATGATGCTGACTGCACGCGCCGACGACGAACTGATCGAGGGCATATCACTGCCAATCGTGAAGGGGGCGCGCGTCGCCTTCCGCGAGGTCGCGCGCCGCCACGGCGATTTCGCCATCGTCGCCTGCGCAGCGATGAGAACCCAATCCGGCGTGCGTCTCGCCGTCGGCGGGGTCGCCGATGTGCCGACCGCACGCGACTGGCCGAAGCTCGAAGGCAGTGCGCTCGACGATGCCCTCAATGCCTTCGCCTACGAGCTCGGCGCCCGCGACGACGTCCATGCCACGGCGCGCTATCGCCGCGACCTCGTCCGCATGATCGGCCGCGATCTGATCGGCGAGGTGCTGCAATGACCCGTCTCAAAGCTGACAGCCGCCATGCCGTTCGTTTCTCGCTGAATGGCAAGCCGGTCGAGGGTGAGGCCGAGCCGCGCATGCTGCTCTCCGATTTCCTGCGCCACCAGCTCGGCGCCACCGGCACCCATGTCGGCTGCGAGCACGGCGTCTGCGGTGCCTGCACTGTCATCGTCGACGGCATGCTGACGCGCTCCTGCCTGACGCTCGCGGCGCAGGTCGACGGCTGCGAGCTCAGGACAGTGGAAGGGCTCGCGCCCTCGGCGGACCGGCTCGGCGTGCTGCAGCAGGCCTTCCGCCGCAACCACGCGCTTCAGTGCGGCTTCTGCACCGCCGGCATCCTGATGTCGCTCGACCACTATCTCGCGAAGAACCCGGCGCCGACCGAGGCTGAGATCCGCGATTTGCTCAGCGGGCATATCTGCCGCTGCACCGGTTACACCCCGATCATCAAGGCGGCCCTTGAGGCCGCCGCAGAGCTCACTTCAGCGAAAAAAGAGACGTCCGATGCTTGATCTCGCCAGCAGCTTCATGGCCAGCGCCGCGCGCGATCCGCATGCGATTGCACTGGTGGACGGCGATCTCCGGCTGACCTACCGGCAATGGTACGGCAAGATCTCCGCGCTGGTCGCGTCCTTCGACCGTCTCGGCCTCAAGCCCGGCGATCACGTCGTCACGTTGCTGCAGAACCGCTGGGAGGCAGCGACGCTGCACTGGGCCTGCCAATTCGCCGGGCTCGTCATCACGCCGATCAACTGGCGCGCCAAGGCCGACGAGCTCGATTACTGCATCGAGAATGCCGAAGCCTGCGCGGTGTGCTATCAGGACATCTCCGCCGAGGCGGTCCAGGGCTCGGCACTCGTCGGTAAGTTGCTGCGCGTGTCTGTCGATCCCGGAAAGGGCGATGCGACGAGCTTTTCCGATTTGATCAAGGATAGTGCCCCCGACGCCGAGCCACGCGTCGGCACCGATGCCTGGTCGATCATGCTCTACACCTCGGGCACGACCTCGCGGCCGAAGGGCGTGCCGCGACGGCATCGTGCCGAGCGCGCCGCCGCGACCGCCCATGTCGCGCAAAACCTCTACGGCCGGGGCGAGCGCACGCTCGGCGTGATGCCGCTCTATCACACCATGGGCGTCCGCTCGCTGCTGGCGATGTCGCTGATCGGCGGCACATTCATCTGCCTGCCGCGCTATGACAGCCGCCAGGCGCTCTCGCTGATCGAGAAGGAAGCGATCACCAACCTCTATCTGGTGCCGACGCTCTATCACGATCTTGTCCATCACGAGGCGTTTGCGAGGACGAACGTTTCCACCGTGCGCAAGCTCGGCTTTGCCGGGGCCTCGATGACCGACGGCCTGCTGAAGAAGCTGAACGAGGCGTTCAAGCCGGACCTGTTCGTCAACCACTATGGCAGCTCCGAGATCTACACGTTCACGATCGACCAAAATGCCGCGGCAAAGCCCGGCTCGGCCGGCAAGGCGGGGCTGAACCAGCACGTCAAGGTCGTGCGCATTGGTGCGAAGTCGGTCGCAGAGCTTGCCGCAGTCGGCGAGGAGGGCGAGATCATCGCCACGCTCGCCGGCGACGAGGCCTTCGAGGGCTACTGGCGCCGTCCCGAGGCGGACGCAAAATCGCTGCGCGAGGGTTGGTACTTCACGGGTGACACCGGCTACGTCGATCCCGACGGCGACCTCTTCGTCACCGGGCGCGTCGACGACATGATCATCACGGGCGGCGAGAACGTCTCGCCGGTCGAGATCGAGAGCTGCCTGTCGCTGCATCCCGCCGTGGACGAGGTCGCGGTGGTCGGCGTCGCCGACGAGAAGTGGGGCAAGGTCGTCGCCGCCTTCGTCAAGCGCAACCGCGCGGTGTCGGAAGGAGAGCTTGAGCAGTTCTGCCGGACCACGGGCCTTGCCAATTTCAAGCGGCCCCGCCGCTACGTCTTCGTCGACGCGATCCCGAAATCGCCGGTCGGCAAGCTGCTGCGGCGACTGCTCGTCGCCGGAGAATACGAGGCCGAGCGCCTGCCGCCGTCGGACGCGGCCTGATCATCACACCCATCAACAGAAGGAAACTCAAATGCCGTCAGCCTATACCTTTACCGATCCCCGATTGGCAAAACTCGACGGGTTCAAGGTCGAGATCGACGAGGCGCATGAGCGCGCCGACATCATTCTTGGACGCCCGCCCTACAACGTCGTGGCGATGCCGCAGCGCGACCAGCTCCGGCTCGCCTTCGAGACGCTGGACGAGGATCCGCGTGTGCGCGTCATCGTGGTGCGCGGCGAGGGCGAGCACTTCTCCAGCGGCGGCAATATCGGCGGCTTCATGGAAGCGAGCCCCGAGCACGTCTCGAAGCTCGCCTGGAACATCGCGGCGCCCGCGCGGTGTGCAAAACCCGTGATCGTCGCCAATCGCGGCTATTGCTTCGGCGTCGGCTTCGAGCTGTCTCTGGCTTGCGACTTCCGCATCGCCTCCGAGACCACGCAATACGCGCTGCCGGAGCAGAAGCTCGGCCAGATCCCGGGCTCGGGCGGTTCGGCCCGGCTGCAGAAGATGGTCGGCATCACCCGCACCAAGGACATCGTGATGCGCTCCAAGCGCATCTCGGCCAAGCAGGCTTATGACTGGGGCATCGCCACCGAATGCGTGCCGGACGCCGAGCTCGAGAAGGCGACCGATAGACTGGTCGACGAGCTCCGCACCTTCTCGGCGCTGGCGCAGCGCACCGCCAAGAAGCTCCTCAACGACACCGAGGATTCGACGCTCGCTATCGCCATCGAGCTCGAAGGCCATTGCTACAGCCGCCTGCGCCAGTCCGAGGACTTCAAGGAAGGCGTCGAGGCCTTCAACGCCAAGCGTCCGCCGAAATTCACCGGCCGCTGAGACGCGACGCAAACGCACTGCCGCGGTTCGCAATGGCGCGGACCGCGGCCTATTCAAAACGGGGGAGGTAAAACAACATGGCTGAGATGGATATGCCGGTCGCGGGCGCGCAGGCGTCGGCGGACAACAAGCAGATGGTCAATGCGATCATCGCATCGGTGCTCGGATGGGCACTCGATCTGTTCGATTTGTTCATTCTGCTCTACGTGGCGCCGGTCGTCGGTGCGCTGTTCTTTCCGTCGAGCAATGCGGCGCTGTCGCTCGCGGCGGTCTACGGCTCATTTGCGGTTACGCTCTTGATGCGTCCACTCGGCTCGGCGGTGTTCGGGCATTATGCCGACGTGCACGGCCGCAAGCAGGCCATGTTGATCGCCATCGTCGGCGTCGGACTCAGCACGGCCGCGTTCGGCCTGCTGCCGACCATCGCCCAGGTCGGCGTGATCGCGCCGATCATTTTCCTGGTCCTGCGCCTGGTGCAAGGCATCTTCGTCGGCGGCGTCGTGGCCTCCACTCACACGATCGGCACCGAGTCCGTGCCGGCGAATTGGCGCGGCGCGATGTCGGGGCTGGTCGGCGGCGGCGGTGCCGGCATCGGCGCATTGCTCGCGTCCTTCATCTTCCTGATCACATCCTCGGTATTCCCCGGCGATGCCTTCGCGGTGTGGGGCTGGCGCTTCATGTTCTTCTCGGGGCTGCTGAGCTCGCTGCTCGGCTGGTTCATCTTCCGCAACCTCGAAGAATCGCCGTACTTCAAGGAGCTCAAGCGCCAGCAGGGCAACAAGCAGGCGAAGGTCACGAAGGCGCCGGTCAGGGACGTTTTCTCGGGCGAATATCGTGGTGTGCTGCTGGTCAACCTGCTGATCACCTTCGGCGGCGGCGCCGGCTACTACCTGACATCAGGCTATCTGCCGAGCTTCCTGAAGGTCATCAACGCGGTCCCGAACCAGACCTCGTCGCTGATCCTGATGGGCGCGAGCGTTTCGGCGTTCTTCTCGGCGGTGCTGGTCGGCGCGCTGAGCGACTGGATCGGGCGCAAGAAGACGTTCCTCTTGATCGGCGTGCTGGCGGCAGTGCTGCTGCCGCTCTGCTATCTCAACCTCGCCGCCACCAAGGACACGACGCAGATCACGCTGCTTGCGCTCGCCATCGCCTTCATCGGCAATGCCGGTTACGCGCCGGTGCTGATCTTCCTCAACGAGCGCTTCCCGACCGCGCTGCGCGCCAGCGGCACGGGCCTGTCGTGGAATATCGGCTTCGCGCTGGGCGGCATGATGCCGACCTTCGTCTCGCTGGTGAGCGCCAGCCCGGCGCAGATCCCGATGTCGCTGGCCTACTTCGCGGTCGGCGTCTTCGTGGTCTACCTGATCGGGGCGATCGTGATCCCCGAGACCAAGGGCAATTTCCGCTGAGCCAAACCGGCGCGGCCGCATCCGTGGCCGCGCCGCCCTATTGAAATGCGTCACGAGACGGGAATGGATGAGCTGCATTTCGACGATGTGATCGTCGGCGGAGGTTCGGCCGGCTGCGTGCTGGCCAATCGGCTCTCGGCGGACGGGCGCCGCCGTGTGCTCCTGATCGAAGCCGGGATGGACACGCCGCCCGAAGCAACGCCGTCCGAAATTCTCGACAGCTATCCGATGCCGCTGTTCTACGGCGACAAATACATCTGGCCGGGCCTGTCGGCCGCGGCCGGGCGCAATGCCGAGGGCAGGCCGGTCGTCCGTTCCTATGAGCAGGGCCGGGTGATGGGCGGCGGCTCCAGCATCAACGTGCAGTCGGCCAATCGCGGCCTGCCGCGTGACTACGACGAATGGCACGATCTCGGCGCGCGGGGCTGGGGCTGGACCGACGTGCTGCCCTATTTCCTCAAGCTCGAGACTGATCTCGATTTCGATGGTCCGCTGCACGGCAAACAGGGACCGATCCCGATCCGCCGCATCGGGCGCGAAGCCATGCCGCGGTTCGGCCGCGCGGTGGGCGAGGCCTTGTCGGCAACCGGGCTGCCGTTCCGGCAGGACCAGAACGGCGAATTCGATGACGGCATCTTTCCGCCGGCCTTCTCCAACCGCAACGACCGCCGCGTCTCGACCGCCGCAGGCTATCTCGATGCCGCAACGCGTGCGCGCGCGAATCTGACCATCTGGGCCGACCGTGAGGTCGAGCAGCTGAAGCTCGATGGTCGTCGCGCGACAGGCGTGATCGTAATCCGTCACGGTCAGAAGCTCAGCGTCGGCGCGGGCCGCGTGATCCTCACCGCGGGCGCGCTGCAATCGCCGGCGATCCTGATGCGGGCGGGCGTCGGCCCTGGCGCGGCGCTGCAAGCGCTCGGCATCCCCGTCGCCATCGACAGTCCCGGCGTCGGCAGCAATCTGCGCGATCATCCCGCGCTGACCTTCTGCCAATATCTGCCGCGCTCGCTCAGGCTGCCATTGGCCCGCCGGCGCCCCAATTTCGCAGCGATGCGCTTTTCCTCGGAGCATCCTGGCTGCGATCCCTCCGACATGTACATCACGGCCTCGGCGCGCGGCGGTTGGCATGCGCTGGGCACGCGGCTCGGGCTGTATTTCCTCTGGTGCAACCGGCCGCATTCGAGCGGATCGCTGACCCTGGCGAGCCGCGATCCCGGGATCTATCCGGTGGTCGATTTCAACCTGCTGTCCGATGCGCGTGATCTCGAACGGATGGTTGCTTCCGTCCGGCTGCTCGCAAAGCTTGTCGTTCATTCCGCGCTCAATCCGCATGCCGGCGATTTCTTCCCGGCCTCCTATTCTCCGCGCATCAAGCGCCTGAGCCGGCACGGCACCGCCAACCGCATCATCGCCTCGATCCTCGGACCGATGCTCGACGTGCCCGCGGGCCTGCGACAACTGCTGATCCGGTTCGCACTGCTCAACGGCACCGCCTTCGAGGCGACGCTCGCCGACGAGCGCGCGTTAGAGGCCTTCGTGCGGCAGAGCGTGTTGGGCGTCTGGCACCCCGTGGGCACCTGCCGCATGGGAAATCCCGCCGATCCCATGGCGGTGGTCGATCCGCAGGGGCTGGTGATCGGCAGCGAGAACATCGTCGTGGCGGACGCCTCGATCATGCCGCGGCTGCCGACGGCCAATACCAACATTCCCGTGATCATGGCCGCCGAGAAGATCAGCGATGCCCTGCTGCGGCATCATTGATCCCTTTTCGCCGGGCCCCTTTCGGTGTAGCTCTGCGCCGGCTTGAAACGGTGGGGCGCTGGGCCCGCCGATGACCGAAAATGGAGGCTCCAAGGATGTATCCGAAAGTTCAAATGTTCATTGCCGGCGAGTGGACCGACGGCACGTCCGGCAAGTCGGAGGACATCCTCAATCCCGCCACCGGCCAGCCGATCGGCAAGACCCCGCACGCCTCGAAGGCGGATCTCGACCGCGCGCTGGAGGCCGCCAGGACCGGCTTCGAGGTCTGGCGCAAGACCTCGCCGTTCGACCGCTACAAGCTGATGCGCAAGGCCGCCGACATCATCCGCTCGCGCGCCGCCGAGATCGCCCCCGTGATGACCATGGAACAGGGCAAGCCGGTGGTCGAAGCGCAGGGCGAGACCATGCTCGCCGGCGACCTCATCGACTGGTTCTCCGAGGAAGCCCGCCGCGCCTATGGCCGCATCGTGCCGCCGCGGATGGGCAACGTCTCCCAGCTCGTGACCAAGGAGCCGGTCGGCCCGGTCGCCGCGTTCACGCCTTGGAATTTCCCGATCAACCAGGCGGTGCGCAAGATCTCGGCCGCGCTCGCCGCCGGCTGCTCGATCATCGTCAAGGGTCCGGAAGAGACGCCCGCGAGTTGCATGGAGCTGGTGCGCGCCTATGCCGACGCCGGCATTCCGCCGGGTGTCGTCCAGCTCGTGTTCGGCGTGCCCTCCGAAGTGTCGGAATATCTCATTCCGCATCCGATCATCCGCAAGATCAGCTTCACCGGCTCGACCGCGGTCGGCAAGCACCTGGCGGCGCTCGCCGGCCTGCACATGAAGCGCGTCACCATGGAGCTCGGCGGCCACGCCCCGGCGATCGTGTTCGCGGATGCCGACCTCGACAACGCCGCGAAGATTCTCTCGGCCAACAAGTTCCGCAACGCCGGCCAGGTCTGCGTCTCGCCGACGCGGTTCCTGGTCCATGAAAGCGTCTACCAGCCCTTCGTCGACAAGTTCGTCGCGGCCGCCAAGAGCCTCAAGGTCGGCAACGGCCTCGACAAGGACACCCGCATGGGCCCGCTGGCAAACCCGCGCCGTGTCGACGCCATGGAAGGTCTGGTCTCCGACGCCGTGCAGCGCGGCGCCAAGGTGCAGGCCGGCGGCAAGCGTATCGGTAACGAAGGCTTCTTCTTCGAGCCGACCGTGATCACCGACGTGCCGCGCGATGCCCGCATCATGAACGAGGAGCCGTTCGGCCCGCTGGCGCCGATCACCTCGTTCCGCAGCTACGACGAAGTCGTGGCCGAAGCCAACCGTCTGCCTTACGGCCTTGCGGCCTATGCCTACACCACCTCGACCAAGACGATGCAGGCGATCGGCGCCGATGTCGAAAGCGGCATGGTCTCGATCAACCATCACGGCCTCGCGCTGCCTGAAGTGCCGTTCGGCGGCATCAAGGATTCCGGCTACGGCTCGGAAGGCGGCCTCGAGGCGATCGAGGGTTACCTCAACACGAAGTTCGTGACGCAGGCGAGCGCGTAAACGAGGTCTCGCGGGGTGGGTTACGCTTGCGCTAACCCACCCCGTGAATTTGTATATGGGACTCGCGTAGCCCGGATGAGCGGAGCGACATCCGGGAATCTACCCGCGGTCGTCCCGGGTGTCGCGTCGCTCACCCGGGCTACGGTCTCTTGCATTGCCTGACGGGCGAGACATGAGCAAGCGCGTGTCCCTTGCGGGGATGCATATCGACCGGACTTCGGCCGTGCCGCTGCATCTGCAGATCGCGGCCCACATCCGCGAAGGCATCCTTCGCGGCGTCTTTCCGGCTGGAACGCAATTTCTGGGATCGCGCGAGATCGCGCGGGAGCTCGGCTGCTCGCGCACGGTGGTGCTGACGGCGTGGGATCTGCTCTACGCCGAAGGCTATCTCGTATCGACGCCGCGCGGCAGCGTCATGGTGGCGTCCGTCGCGGCCCCGCATGTCGCGCCGCCATCGGCCACACCGCCTGCATCCAGGCCCGCCCGCACGTCGGAGCGCTGGCAATCGCTGCTTGGCCTGGACTACGAGACCAACTGGCCGTCGGTGTTCGCGCCCGGCGCCCCTGATATCTCGACCTTTCCCTTCAGGGAATGGTCGCGCCTTTTGCGGCAAAGCTGGCAAAATCCAAGAGAGCAGGAGTGCCTCGACCTTCCCTCCGAAGGCCATCCGCGCCTGCGCAGCGAGATCGCGAACTTCCTCGGCTCGGTGCGCGGGCTGGTCTGCTCGCCGGAGGAGGTCGTCGTCACATCGGGCACATCGGGCGCGCTGGATTTCTGCAGCCGGATGATCCTCGATCCCGGTGACGAGGTCTGGGTCGAGGAGCCCGGCTTCATCGAGGCGCGTTGGGCGCTCACGGCCGCGGGCGCCAAGCTCGTGCCCGTTCCCGTCGATGACAAGGGCCTCGTTGTCTCCGAAGGCATCCGGCGCGCGCCGGGTGCGCGGCTGATCGTGGTCACGCCGTCGCATCAATATCCGCTCGGCGTCAGCATGGGTCTCGAGCGGCGCCTCGAGCTGCTCGACTGGGCCAACAGGAACGACGTCTGGGTGATCGAGGACGACTACAACTCGGAGTTCAGGCACCAGGACAGCATGATCGCCTCCTTGCGCTCGCTCGATCGCGAGGGGCGCGTGATCTATTTCGGCACCTTCTCCAAGATCATGATGCCCAACCTGCGGCTCGGCTACATCGTCGCCAACAGGAATTTCATCGACGGCTTTTCGAGGGGGCGCGCGCGGATCGACGTCCACACCTCCGGCATCGGACAGCTCGCGCTCGCCGAGTTCATGCGCGAGGGGCATTTGCTGCGGCACCTGCGTGCGATGCGCCGGGTCTATGCTGCCAGGCGGAACGCGCTGATCGATGCGATCGCAGCGCTGATGCCGGATGATCTCACCGTCTCCTCCGCCGTCACCGGCCTGCATCTGGTGGCGCTGTTCACCGACGCGATGCAGGCACGAATGAGCGACGGCGAGGCGGCCGCCGTCCTGAAGCAATCAGGCATTCACGTGCAGCCGTTGTCGCAGAATTTCCTGGAGCAGCCGACGCGGCAGGGCCTGGTGTTCGGTTACGGGCGGCTTCAGGTCGAGGACGCCACCCCGCTGCTCGCGAGAATCGCAGCCATCATCGGCAGCGGTCGCCGCAACGCCCCATCCGCGCCGGCAATTTCCTCCCGTACTGTTCGTACAATAAAGGGAAGCTGAGCCGACTGGCGTGCATGGCTCGTAGGCAATCGCTCATCCCGCAGCGCCGCGCGATCGCCTGCAAATTAGACAGGCTGACCTGACGCCTCCGATTGCAGTGCAGCGGACGTCACGATTTGCGCCGACAAATCCAAGGGTGCGCTGCACGTTCCCGGCATGAAACGGGCCGAGATCCGATTGCCCTGTGAGCAGGCATCGCTGCACCAAAACGTGCAGCCAATGTTGCACTGCGCGATGCTGCGCATGCGCTGGTCTAGCGGATTGCGACAACTCTGGCCCTATCCCGAGCCCTTCGCTCTGTCGCACGCTCCCGGTCGGTGGCATGACAGGGGATGCATGATGAGCGCTCTCGGTTTGGCAGTGGACGTCGCGATCGGCGGCAAGGACCCGGCGCCGGGGCCGGACGTCATTCGTAGCTGACCCGTGCAGATGAGCGATTCCGGACATCACTGGGAGGTCGGCACCGATATCGGTGGCACCTTCACCGACATCATCGCCATCAGGCGCGATACTGCGGAGGCGCGGATCGCGAAGGTGCCGTCACGCCCGCAAGCGCCCGTGCAGGCGATGCTGGAGGCCATCGAGGCGGTGGGCCTGCGCAAGAGCGAGGTCAAACGCTTCGTCCACGGCACCACGCGCGTGACCAATGCCATCGTCGAAGGCCGGTTGCCGAAGGTGGCGCTGGTCGCGACCGAAGGCTTTGCCGACGTGCTGGAGATCGCGCGCTATCGCCGCCGCGATCTCTATCGGCTCGACATTCCCCCGAAATCGCCGCCTTTGGTGCCGCCCGAACGATGCTTTGGCCTTGCCGAGCGCCTCGATCACGAGGGGCGGGTGCTGAAGGCGCTGGATGACGCCGAGATCGAGCGCCTGGTGGCCTGGCTGAAGCAGACCGGTGTGCAGAGCGTCGCGGTTGCTCTTCTTCACGCCTACGCCAACCCCGTGCATGAAAAGATGCTGGGCGAGCGGCTCAAGGACGTCGTCGCCCATGTCTCGCTCTCGCACGAGGTCAATCCCGAGGCGCGCGAATACGAGCGGACCTCGGCCACGGTGTTCAACGCCGCCGCGATGCCGATCGCGGTGGAATATCTGAGCGAGCTGGAGCAGAGGCTGCCGATCGGCGCCGGCTTGCAGGTGTTTCACTCGGCCGGCGCGATGATTCCGATCTCGGCCGTGAAGCGCCGCCCGCTGGTGATGGCGATGTCGGGCCCGGCGGCCGGCGTCTCGGCCTCTGTCAGCATCGCGCGCCAGCTCGGTACCTCGCGCATGCTCACCTTCGACATGGGCGGCACCACGACGGATGTTTGCCTGATCGTGGACGGCCAGGCCGAGATGGCGGACGGCCGCATGCTCGGCGACAAGCCGCTGCGTCAGCCGATGCTCGCGGTTCACTCCATCGGCGCGGGCGGGGGATCGATCGTGCGCAACGGCCCCGGCGGCCTCACCGTCGGGCCGGAGAGCGCCGGTTCCGAACCTGGGCCGGCCTGCTATGTCCGCGGCGGTACGGAGCCGACCATCACCGACGCCAATGCCGTGCTCGGCTATCTCAATCCGGAAACCAAGCTCGGCGACCGCATCGGGATCGATATCGAGGCTGCAAAGCGCGTGATCGAACCGATCGCGCGCGCCCTTGGTCTGAGCCTCACCGAAACGGCGCTCGGCATCATCAAGGTCGCGAATGCGACCATGGCCCGCGCGCTCCGCCGCGTCACGGTCGAGCGCGGCATCGACGGCCGCGACTGTACGCTGCTGGCCTTCGGCGGCGGCGGCCCGATGCATGCCGCGGGCCTCGCCGATCTCTACGGCATTGCCGAGGTCGTCGTGCCCAGCGCCTCCAGCGCGTTCTCGGCGCTCGGTTGCCTCACCGCCGATTTCAGCTTCCTGCAGCAGCAGACGCTGCGCGCTGCGCTCGACGGCATCGATCTCGCCCGAGTATCGGAGCGGATCGAAACGCTGATCGACGACGCCTCGGCGCCGCTGATCGCCAATGGCGTTGCGAAGGCGGAGATCCAGCGCGAGCTGGTGGCCTTGATGCGCTATGCGGCGCAGAACGACGCCATTCCGGTACCCTTCACGCTGCCGCTGGATGTCGCCAAACTCAAGGTGGACTTCCTGGCGCGGCATCACGAGCTGTTCGGTTACGCGACAGGCGAGCCCTGCGTGATCGAATCCGTGCGGGTGCAGGCCCGCCGCCCGTCCACGACTGTCGTGAGCCGGCCGGCCACCGCGGTGAGGGCGGTGTCGTCAGGCACGCGCATCTGCTCGTTCGACGGCCTCCACGACATTGCGACCGCGATCATCGACCGCGCCGCGCTGACGGATATCGTCCACGGCCCGGCGATCATCGAAGATGCATGGTCCACAGTGGTGGTGCCACCCGGCTGGCAGGCCAGGCCTGACGACGGTGGCAACCTTTTCCTGACGCGGAGGGCGGCATGAAGCTCGATCCGTTTGTCGTCGAGGTCATCCGGCACGGGCTCTCCGCCGCGGCCGAGGAGATGAGCCTGGTCATGACGCGCTCGGCACGCTCGCCGCTGCTGCGCGAGGCCGGTGATCTGTCGTCTGCGATCACGGACGGCCATGGCGGCCTGGTCGGGCAGGGCCGCGACATCCCGATCCATCTCGGCGCGATGGCCTATACCATCCCTGAATTGCTCAAGGTCATGCCGCGCGACGGCCTGAAAGACGGCGACGTCGTGATCTACAATGTCGGCGCGCTCGGCGGCAATCATCTCAACGACGTCAAGGTCGTGCGTCCGGTCTTCGTAGACGGCGAGATCGTGGCGTTCGCGATCAGCCTCGCGCACTGGCCCGACATCGGCGGCACCTGGCCCGGCAGCTATTTCGCCAAGGCGGTCGACACGTTCCAGGAGGCGATGCGGATTCCGCCGGTGCTGATCGCAACGGCCGCCGGCGTCAACACGCCGATCGTGCAGCTGCTCAAGGCCAACGTCCGCGATGCAGAATCCTGCGAGGGCGATCTCCTCGCCCAGATCGCGGCGACCAAGGCCGGCGAGAAACGCATCGTCGAGCTCTGCCGCGAGCACGGCAAGGCGGTGTTCCTGGCGACCCAGTCGCGCCTGCACGATCTCTCGGAAATCGAGATGCGCGAGGCCCTGCGGGACCTCCCCGACGGCGTCTATGAGGGCGAAGATTACCTCGACGACGGCAGCGACAACAACGCGCCGGCCCGGATCCACGTCAAGATCACGATCCGCGGCGACGAGGCGACGTTCGACCTCTCCGGAAGCTGCGACCGTGTCTCGAACTTCTGCAACACGACGCCGTTCATGGCGCGCTCGGCCGTCGCCTATGCCGCGCGCATCATGAGCGGGCGCGACATGAACCAGAACGCGGGCGCGCTGCGGCCTCTGACCATCATCACGCGCCCGGGCTCGATCCTGGAGCCGGGCTGGACCGCTTCCGTTGCCGCCGGCAATCACGAGACCTCCATGCGCATCGTCGATGCGATTTTCCGCGCGATGCAGGACACCATTCCCGAGCGTTTGTCGGCCGGTGGCGCGACAACGGCGGGCGTGCTGTTCTTCGCCGAGCCGCGTCCCAACGGGTCGTGGAAGATGCTCTACGAGGTTCACGGCGGCGGCGAGGGCGCGCGGCACGATCGGGCCGGCACCTCCGCGACGCGGGTGCATCTGTCCAACACGTCCAACACGCCCGTCGAGGTGATCGAGGCGAACTACGCAATCCGGCTCGAACAGCAGGCCATCCGCCGCCAGTCCGGCGGCGCGGGTGCTCATCGCGGCGGTGACGGCTCCGTTCGCACCTATCGCATCCTCGCGCCCACGATGCATCTCACCACCTGCATCGAACGCATGGTGATCGCGCCCTGGGGCATGCAGGGCGGCGAGTCCGGAAAGGCCTGCCGCATCTCGCTGGTCCGGCACGGCGCCAACGTCGCCATCGACGGCAAGTCGAACCTGGTGTTGCAGCAAGGCGATCTCGTCACGATCGAGATGTGCGGTGGCGGCGGCTACGGCGCCGCGGCTGCGGAGTGAGGGGGCGGGCGATGAGCAGATTGTTGCGAACCGGACTGAATGCGGGCGAGGCCGCGCCGATGGCCGTCGTCGGTGGCGAGGGCGTCTATTTTCATCTGTCTGATGGCCGCAAGCTGATCGACGGCAGCAACACCGGCGGCGGTCTCGGCCATCGTCATCCCGCAATGGTGGAGGCGATCCGCCGTGCAGCGGATACGCCTGTCGTCAACGAAGGCTGGACCTGGGTCGGTCGCGAGCAGGCCGCCGATGACCTGATGGCGACCGCGTTCAAGGGCGAGGAGGATTGGGTCGGTGCGGTCCGCTTCTGCATCAGCGGCAGCGAGGCTAACGACATGGCCTTGTCACTCTGCCAGGCGCTGACGCAGCGCTCGGCACTTGCCACCCGCGAGCGCGCCTATCACGGCATCACCGGGTTGTCCCGCGCCATGACGGTGCAGCCGCAATGGCACGGCGGCCTCGCCGTGCATGCCGGCGGCTCGAAGCTGCCGGCGCCGATGGCACCGGTGCGGATCCTGCCGGCGCCGGATGGCGCGATCTATGGCGCGCCCGCCGGCAATGCGCCGCCGAGCGAATATCTCGCCGATGCTCCCCGCCTGCTCTCGGACACGGCGGCGACGATTATCGATTACACGCAAGGCGGCATCTACTACGACGGTGCCTATCAGGACGAGGTGGCGCGCTGCGCGCGGCAGGCCGGTTCGTACTGGATCGCGGACGAGGTCGTCACCGGCGCAGGGCGCGCGGGCCGCTGGTTCGCATTCCAGGGCGCCCAAAGCCGCCCCGACATCGTAACGCTCGGCAAGTCGCTCGGCGGCGGCGCGGCTGCGGTTGCCGCGGTCGTGGTGTCGAGAGAGATCGTCGAGCGGCTCAAGGGCTCGAGCTGGCAGAACTACGGCACGCTGCGCGGCCATCCCATCAGCATGGCTGCCGTCAGCGCGTATTTGAAGGCCGTCACCGACGACAGGATCCTGGAACACGTTCAGAAGCTGGAAAAGCTGTTCACCCGGCGCCTGCTCGATATCGCGCAGAAGCATCCGAGCGTTCAGCGCGTGGCCGGGCAGGGGCTGCACTGGACCGTGGAACTGCACGGCCCGGACTGGCGCACCTGGCACGCCGACACGACCGAAGTGCCGATCGCCTCGCGCGTGGCGGAACGGGCGCTGGAGGCTGGCGCGGTGATCGGCACCAGCGGCGAGCAGACGTCGCTGTTCCTGGCGCCGCCGCTCGTTATCTCTGAGCAGGAGGCCGGCCTGCTGCTTGACGCACTCGACCATGGCCTTGACGTCGCCGATGCGGAGCACGGCTGAATGCGGGGCATGCAATCCACACCATGCCGTCCCGCAGGCCTCCGGCTGGAAATTCCGGACGATGCTGCGTTAAGCTGCGCGCGCCGGCACGTCGTTGAACTCACGGCGTCTGCCAGGACGCCTTTCAAGACATCACCAGGAAATCGCTGATGCGTATCGTCAATGTCGCCGCCGCCCAGATGGGTCCGATCCAGAAAGCCGACAGCCGCGAGGCCGTGGTCAAGCGCATGATCGCGCTGATGGACGAAGCCAAGGCAAAAGGCGCTGACCTGATCGTCTATCCGGAACTGGCGCTGACAACGTTCTTTCCACGCTGGTACGTTGAAGATCGGGCCGAGTTCGACAACTGGTTCGAGCGCGAGATGCCGAGCGCGGCGACAAAACCGCTGTTCGAGCGTGCAGCGCAGCACCAGATGGCCATGAATTTCGGCTATGCCGAGCTGACGCCGGACGGACACCATTTCAACACTGCTATCCTGACCGACAAATCCGGCAAGATCGTCGGCAAATACCGCAAGGTCCATTTGCCCGGCCATGTGGAATACGACACCAAGCGCTCGCACCAGCACCTGGAGAAGCGCTATTTCGAGCCGGGCGATCTCGGCTTCAATGTCTGGCGCGAGCTCGGCGGCATCATCGGTATGGCGATCTGCAACGACCGCCGCTGGCCCGAGACCTATCGCGTCATGGGCCTGCAGGGCGTGGAGATGGTACTGATCGGGTACAACACGCCCTCGGTCAACGCCGAGAAGAGCGAGGAGGGCGTCGAGAAGCGCCTGTTCCACAACCGCCTCTCGGTGCAGGCCGGTGCCTACCAGAACGCGACCTGGGTGGTCGCGGTGGCCAAGGCCGGCAACGAGGACGGGCATCCGCTGTTCGGCGGCAGCCTGATCGTGGATCCCAACGGCGAGATCGTCGCCGAGGCCAAGACCGAAGACGACGAGGTGCTGGTCCACGCCTGCGACCTCGATGCGACGACCTTCGGCAAGACCACGATTTTCGATTTTGCCCGGCACCGCCGCATCGAGCATTACGGCCTGATCACCAGCCGGACCGGCGCGGTGCCGCCGCCGGAGAAGTGACGCCGATGGCGGACAAAGGCATCTCCTTACGTGAACTCGATCCGCGCGATCGCTACAAGCTGCTCTGCGGCGTGGTGGTGCCGCGGCCGATCGCGCTGGTGACGACGCTGGACGAGAACGGGGCGGTCAATGCCGCGCCGTTTAGCTTCTTCAACGTCTTTTCCGAGAGCCCCGCGCTGATCGTGCTCGGGCTGCAGCACAAGCCGGATCATTCGCCGAAGGACACCACCCGCAACATCCATCGCGACGGCGAGTTCGTGGTGCACATGGTGGACGAGGCGCTGTCGGTGGCGATGAACGACTGCGCCGTCGATTTTCCTTCTGGCGACAGCGAGGTTGCCGCGACGGGACTTGCGACGCTTCCCTCGGTCGACGTGAAGGTGCCGCGGCTTGCCGCGGCGCCCTTTGCGCTGGAGTGCCGGCGCCACGTCGTGCTGAATTTCTCGCCGGATCGCGAGCTGCTGGTCGGCGAGGTGCTCAGGATTCATGCCCGCGAAGGCCTCGTCGATCAAGCGAACATGTATGTCGATCTCGCAGCCTATCGCCCGATCGGCCGCATGTTCGGCAATCTCTACACGACGCAGCGGGAGACGTTTGCCTTGACGCGCGAGAGCCATGCGCAATGGCTCGCGCGGCAGGATGCCAAAGAGCTGAAGGACGCCTAGTGAGCCGAGAACTGCACCGTACCCAGCGCCATGGTGACGGCCGCCTGTGTCGGGTCGATCACGGGAATCTTGAGCGCGTCTTCCAGCGGGCGCCGATGGCGCGCCATGCCGGCGCAGCCCATCACGATGGCGCGGGCACCGTCCTCGTCGCGCAGCGCGCGGCCGATCTCGATCATTTTTGCCAGCGTGCCTTCGCCCGAGGCGGTCTCGGCGACGCTCATGTTCAGCGGCCGCTCGCCGGCGAGGCGGTCGGTCAAGCCCATCTGCCTGAGATAGCGCATGTGCCGGGGGATCGAGCGCTGCGCGATCGCAATGACGCCGAACGTCTCGGCGCGGGCCAGCGCCGTCAGCACTCCGCACTCGGCGATGCCGAACACCGGCCGGTCCGTGCCTTCCCGGCAGACCTGGAGCCCGGGATCGCTGTAGCAGGCGATCACGAAGGCCGCCGAGCTGTTGTCGCCTTCGACCAGCTTGCGCAGCGGCATCGCGACGCCGTCGACATCGGCCTGGCTCTCGATGCCGAACGGACCTTCGGCCAGCGACTGGCAGACCAGTTCGGGGCCGCCTTCGAAGCTGAGCGGCTTCAACGCTTCCTCCAGCCCTTGCGTGACCGCGGGGTTGGAGTTCGGATTGATGACGAGAATGCGCGGCCTGGGCATGATGGTCTTTCCACGAAATTGCGATCACGTGCCTTGAGCCTATCACGGAGTGCCTCATGACTGAACCAGTTTACGATCTCATCATCCGCGGCGGCCGCGTCGCCACCACCACCGACGTCTTCGAGGCCGACGTCGCCATCTCCGGCGAGACCATCGCGGCGATCGGCAAGGGCCTTCCGGCGGCCAAGCGCGAGATCGACGCGCGCGGCAAGCTGGTGCTGCCGGGCGGCGTCGACAGCCACGCCCATATCGAGCAGCTCTCCGCCGCCGGCATCATGAATGCAGACACCTTCGAGAGCGCGACGGTCTCGGCCGCGTTCGGCGGCACCACCACGGTCATCCCGTTCGCTGCCCAGCATGTCGGCATGAAGCTGCCGCAGGTGGTGGAGGACTATCACGGGCTGGCGAAGAAGGGCGCCGTGATCGACTACGCCTTTCACATGATCATTGCGGACGCCACCAAGGAGACGGTCGAGGAGCACATCCCTGCGCTGGTGAAGCAGGGCCATGCGTCGATCAAGATCTTCATGACCTACGACCGCCTCAAGGTCGATGACGAGCCCTTGCTCGACATTCTCCTCGCCGCGCGTCAGTCCGGCGCGATGCTCTGTGCCCACGCCGAGAACCACGGCATCATCGCCTGGATGGTGAAGCGCCTGCTTGCACGCGGCTACACCATGCCGAAATACCACGCCGTCAGCCACGCGCGGGTTTCGGAAGCAGAGGCGTTCACGCGGCTGATCGGCATGGCCGCGCTGATCGACCAGCCCATCATGATCTTCCATGTCTCGACCGCCGAGGGCGCCAAGGTGATCCGCGACTCGCGCGGGCAGGGGCTCAAGGTGTTCGCGGAGACCTGTCCGCAATATCTGTTCCTCACCGCCAATGATCTCGACAAGCCCGGCGCCGAAGGCGCCAAGTGGATGTGCAGCCCGCCGCCGCGCACGCATTCGGATCAGGAAGCGCTGTGGCAGGCGCTCTCGCTCGGCGATCTCCAGACCATCTCGTCGGATCACGCGCCCTATCGCTACGACGAGACCGGCAAGCTGCGCGCCGGCCCAAATCCGAACTTCAAGCAGGTCGCCAACGGCTTGCCGGGCCTTGAGCTGCGGCTGCCGCTGCTGTTCGACGCGATGGTGTCGAAGGGACGGCTGGGCCTCGAAAAATTCGTCGAGCTGACGTCGACCGCGCCCGCAAAAATCTACAATCTGCATCCGCGCAAGGGCTCGATCGCCGTCGGCGCCGACGCGGACATCGCGATCTGGGATCCCAACCGCGAGGTCACCATTGCGGACGAGATGATGCATGATCTCGCCGGCTACACGCCGTTTGCAGGCCGCACGCTGAAGGGTTGGCCGGTGTCGGTGCTTTCGCGCGGCCGCGTGATCATCGAGGGCAACAAGTGCCTCGCCAGCGCCGGCAGCGGCAAGTTCCTGGCGCGCAGCGGCGGCGAGGCGGCAAAGCCCACGGGGCGGCTCGTCGCCGACATGGATCCGGAACGGAACTTTGGGGCAAAGCTGCTGTGATGGTGGATCGCGCGCGATGAAGATCGTCGTCTTCGGCGGCACCGGCTTTGTCGGCCTCAATCTCGCCGAGGTGCTGCTCGCGCGCGGCCACGAGGTGACGCTGTATGACCGGGCAGCGCTGCCGCCATCCGCGCAGCGATCTCTGGCCGACCATGGCGCACGGCTCACAACCGTGCAGGGTGACATCACCGACGCGGAAGCCATCGACGCACTCATCGCAAAGGGCTGCGATGCGATCGTGCTGGGCGCCGCGGTCACCGCGGGCGAGGACCTTGAGCGGGCATCGCCCGCACGCGTGCTCGAGATCAACGTGATGGCCCAGATCCCGATCCTGCAGGCGGCGATCCGTCACCGCGTTGGCCGCGTCGTCAATCTGTCGTCGGCCTCGGCCTATGGCGCGGCGGGCCAGCGGGTTGCCGTGCTGGACGAGGAGACGCCCTGCGATCCCGTCTCGTTCTACGCCATCAGCAAGTTCACCTCGGAGCGCTCGGTCGCGCGCCACGCGGAGCTCTTTGGCGGCGATTTCCTGAGCGTCCGGCTGAGCGCTGTGTTCGGTCCGTGGGAGCGGCCAGGTTCGGTGCGCGATACGCCGAGCCTCCAGTATCAGATCCTGGCCGCGTTCGCGCGCGGCGAACCGGCCCTTCTCCCTGCGCCCGGCATCAAGGATTGGACCTACGCGCCCGACGCCGCCGAGGCGGTGGCGGTGCTAATCGAAGCCGAGCGGCTACGCCACCGGCTCTACAACATCTCCAGCGGCGCGGCCTGGTCGGCACTGCAATGGGGCGAGGCGTTCGCGGCGCTGCATCCAGGGCTGGAGTGCCGGCTCGCGTCGCCCGGCGAGAAGACCGTTATCAAGCTTCACGGTGGGGATCGCGCGCCGATGTCGGTCAAGCGGATGGCCGACGAGTTCGGCTGGCGTGCGCGGTTCGGTTGCGCCGAGTCCGCGGCCGCGATGAGCGCCTGGTGGATGCAGCACAAGGAGGGGATTTGACATGCGGCTGCAGGGGCGCACCGCCATCATCACGGGGGCCGGCTCGGGCATCGGCCGCGCCAGCGCAAAGCTGTTCGCGGAGGAGGGCGCGCGTCTCGCCTTGGTCGATCGCGACGCCGCGGGCCTTCAGGAAACGCTGGGCCTCGCCGGCGAGGCCACGACGCATGTCGGTGACGTCGGCGATGCCGCGTTCGCCGAGGCGGTTGCCAGTGAGGTTATCGCGCGGCATGGCCGGCTCGACGTCCTCATGACGGCGGCCGGTTTCTCCGTCGGCGGCACGGTGCTGACGACGAGCCTGGAGGACTGGGACGCGGTGTTCCGCGCCAATGTCGGCGGCACCTGGCTGTGGGCGCGCGCCGCCGTGCCGCACATGCAGCGGCAGAAGGGCGGCTCGATCATCACGCTGGCCTCGCAGCTCGCGATCGCCGGCGGCAAGGGCAACAGCGCCTATATCGCCGCCAAGGGTGCGATCGTCAGCCTGACACGGACCATGGCGGTGGATTTCGCGACCGACGGCATTCGCGTCAACGCGATCGCGCCGGGCGCGATCGATACGCCGATGCTCCGCCGCAGCTTTGCCCGCCACGCCAATTTGGAAGAAGTGCGCGAGGCCTCGCGCAACCGCCACGCCATGAAGCGGTTCGGTCGGGCGGACGAGATCGCGCAGGCTGCGCTGCATCTTGCCAGCGACGCTTCCTCGTTCACGACCGGCACCGTGATGGTGGTCGACGGAGGCTGGCTCGCGGCATGAGTGAGGCGCTGACCAGACTTGAAGCGGACGTGCGCGCCGATCTCGCCATGATCGCGCATCCCCACGCCGCCTGGCTCGAACCGAAGATCGGGCCGGATGGCAACGCTGCGCTGGACGTGCTCGTCGTCGGCGCCGGCCAGTCCGGCATCGCGATCGGCTTCGGCCTGATGCGCTCCCGCGTCAGCAACATCCTGCTGATCGACAAGGCTGAGGAAGGCAAGGAGGGCCCGTGGCTGACCTATGCCCGCATGCCGACGCTGCGCAGCCCCAAGGACTATACCGGCCCGGACCTCGATATTCCGAGCCTGACCTACCAGTCCTGGCACGAAGCGCGGTTCGGCAAGGAGAGCTGGCAAGGCCTCGGCCTGATCGAGCGCGAGCATTGGGCGCAGTATCTGCTCTGGCTGCGACGGGCGATCGGTCTGCCGGTGGGCAATGGCTGCGAGCTGCTTGAGATCGCGCCTGCATCCGACGGCCTCCTCGCTGCACGCGTGAAGCATGCGGGTGGTGCGGAGACGCTCTATGCCCGAAAAATCGTGCTGGCGACAGGGCAGGAGGGCATGGGCGACTGGATGATCCCGGAGCAGCTCGTGCATTTGCCCGCAGGTTCGGTCGCAACCGTCGCCGACGACATCGACTTCGAAGGCTTGCGCGGCAAGCGCGTCGCCGTGATCGGCGCCGGCGCCTCCGCGTTCGACAATGCGGCGACTGCGTTGGAGGCCGGCGCTTCGGAGGTGCATCTGCTTTGCCGTCGCACAAAAATCCAGGTGATCCAGCCCTATCGCTGGCTGACGTTTCGCGGCTTCCTGCGCCATCTCAGCGATCTCGACGATGCCTGGCGCTGGCGCTTCATGCGCAAGATCCTGGAGATGCGCGAGGGATTTCCGCAACCGACCTACGACCGTTGCGCACGGCACGCCAATTTCACCTTGCACGAAGGCGCGCCGCTGGAAGCTGCACGCCAGACGGTCGCTGGCGTTGAACTGGAGACACCGCGCGGTTCGATCATTGCAGATTTCGTCATCTGCGGCACCGGCATTGACATGAACTTCGCCGGGCGCGGCGAGCTCGGCCGGTTTGCAGGCAACATCGCCACCTGGGCGGACCGTTACCAGCCGCCCGCGGACGAGCGCAACGAACGGCTCGGCCGCTTCCCCTATCTCGCCGACGATTATTCCTTCACCGAGCGCGTGCCGGGCGAAACGCCGTGGATCTCCGACATCCATCTCTTCGCCATCGCCTCCACCATGAGCTTCGGTGCATCGGGATCGTCGATCAATGCGATGACGACCGCCGTTCCAAAACTGGTCCACGGCCTGACGCGCGGGCTGTTCCGTGCCGATATTGCGCGGCACTGGGCCTCGCTCGACGCCTACGACGTGCCGCAGGCCGTGGTCACGCGGCCGGCGCGAACAATGGAGCAGCAGCGATGATCATCCATGCGCCGCCGCGGCGATCCGTCCGCAAAAACGCCCCATGAGACTGGCGCGCAACTTGCTTCTTTCTTAACCTGCCTTGCTGGCGTTCTCGTTCGAAAATTCAGGGAAAAACCAATGCGTTTTGTGTCTTTCAGGCCGGCGACCTGCATTCTCGCTACCACTGCGCTGTTGCTGATCGCCACCGCGCCGTCGCAGGCGCAAACCCGGGCAGAGACATTGCGCTACGTCACCGGCGCATCCGTCAACACGCTCGATCCCAACATCCCCGGCTCGACCCGCGAGTCCTTCGCGCTGAGCATGAGCACCTATGACCGGCTGGTCGCGTTCGGCCGCAAGCAGCTCAACGGCAAATGGGTGTTCGATCTCGACACCATCACCGGCGAGCTTGCCGAATCCTACGATGTCAGCCCCGACGGTCTGAAGCTCACCTTCCGCCTGCGCAAGGATGCGAAATTCCAGGATGGCTCGCCCGTCACCGCCGACGACGTCAAATGGTCGCTCGACCGCTGCGTCACCGCGCCGATCCTCGGCAAGGCGCAGCTCCTGACGGGCTCGCTGACCTCGGCCGACCAGTTCAAGGTGATCGATCCCTACACCATCGAGGTGACGCTGCCGAAACCCGACAAGCTGGCGCTGCCGAATCTTGCCACCGTCTATCCCATGATCATCAACTCGAAGCTCGCCAAGCAGCACGCGACGGCGGACGATCCCTGGGCGACGGCCTGGCTGAAGGAGAACACCGCCGGCAGCGGCGCCTATGTGATCGAGACCTTCAAGCCGGGCGAGCAGGTGATCGTCAAGCGCAACGAGGCCTGGAACCGCGGCTCGGCCAACAAGCCGGCCTTCTTCAAGCGCGTCATCATTCAGTCCGTGCCGGAGCCGGCCACCCGCGCCAATCTGGTCGAGCGCGGCGATGCCGATCTCGTGGTCGATCTCCAGGCCAGCGACGTCCAGGCGCTCGAGGCCAAGGGCAAGCTCCAGGTGATCTCGACGCCGCAGTACAATTCGATCACCTTCGTCTCGATGAACAACCAGATCCCGCCGTTCGACAACGTCAATGTCCGCCGCGCCATCGCGTTCGCGCTGCCCTATGAGGACATGTTCAAGGCGGCCCTGTTCGGCCGCGGCGCGCCGCTGTTCGGCGCGAACTGGCCGGACGGCAAGCCGCTGAACGGCATCTATCCATTCCAGCAGCCGGTGAAGATCGATCTCGACAAGGCGCGCGAATATCTCAAGGCGGCCGGCCTGCCCGAGGGCTTCTCGACCACGTTCAGCTTCAACGTCGGCCAGGCCTCGACCGCGGAGCCGATGGCAGCGCTGGTGAAGGAATCGCTCGGCAAGATCGGGATCAAGGTCGACATCCAGAAGCTGCCGGATGCGCAGATGTCCACGCAGATCAACGAGAAGAAGCTGCCCTTCTTCACCGAGGGCATCGTCGCCTGGCTGCCGTCGACCGATTATTTCTATCGCAACTTCTACACCGGCAACCAGCGCTGGAACTACTCGTCGATCAACAATCCGGAGCTTGCGGAGATCGCGCAGGGAGCCCGGTTCGAGCCTGACAAGGCCAAGTACGAGGAAGCCGGCCGCAAGCTCAACGCGATGCATGCCGATTTGATGCCGCAGATCATGTTGTGGCAACCCAACCAGGATGCCGTGATGGCGCCGTCGATCGCGGGTTACACCTACGAGTTCCATCGTCAGGTCGATTACCGCGACGTCAGCCGCAAGTGATTGCGGTAAGCCGCAGGGAGCACTGAATGGTGAAGACTGGTCTCGGTGGAACGATGGTGCGGGCGGGCAGGCGGCTCCTGTCGTCGTTGCCGGCGCTGTTCGGGGTGCTGGTCTTCACCTTCCTGCTGATGCGCGTCCTGCCCGGCGACCCCGCGGTGTTCTTCGCCTCGGGGCCGAACGCCGGCAAGGAGGAGATCGAGCAGATCAGGAAGCAGATGGGGCTCGACAAGTCCGTGCCGGAGCAGTTGGTGTTTTATCTCTCCGACATCGGCCACGGCAATCTCGGGCGCTCCATGATGACCGGGCAGCCGGTGCTCAAGGATTTGCGCGAGCGGCTGCCGGCCTCGCTGGAGCTGACCTTCACCGCGCTCCTGATCGCGCTGATTGCGGCGGTGCCGCTTGGCGTCATCGCGGCGCTGCGGCCGGGGTCGGTCGTCGACCACGGCGTGCGGCTGTTCTGCGCGCTCGGGGTCTGCGTGCCGACCTTCGTGTCCGGCCTGCTGCTGATCTACGTCTTCTATTATCTGCTCGGGCTGGCGCCCGATCCAACCGGGCGCATCGACGTCTTCACCTCGCTGCCGCCGCAGCGCACCGGCTTCCTCTCCATCGATTTCCTGCTTGCCGGCGACCTCGAAGGCTGGTGGGCGGCCTGCAAGCAGCTGATCCTTCCGGCGGTGAGCATGGCTCTGTTTGTGATCGCGCCGCTGGCGCGGATCACGCGCGCCTCGATGCTGGTCTCGCTCGGCAGCGACTTCGTGCGCACCGCGCGTTCGGTCGGATTGTCCTGGCGCAAGGTCGTCGTGACCTACGCGCTGCGCAACGCGATCCTGCCCGTCATCACCATCGCCGGCATCGTGTTCTCGACCATGCTCGGCGCCAATGTGCTGGTTGAGAAGGTGTTCTCCTGGCCGGGCGTCGCGTCCTACGCGCTCGATGCGCTGCTCTCCTCCGACTATGCGCCGGTACAGGGTTTCGTGCTGCTGATGGCGAGCCTGTTCGTGCTGGTCAATCTCGTCGTGGATATCTGCTACGGCATCGCCGATCCCAGGGTATCGATCGAATGACCAGCGCAACGCTCCGCCACTCGGTCTGGATCCTGCGCGGCAATCCGCTCACCGCGGTTGCCGCGACCGGCGTGCTCCTGTTCGTGCTGCTCGCGATCTTCGGGCCCTGGATCGTGCCTTACGATCCTGTTGTCTCCAATGTCTCGGAAGCCTTGCTGCCACCGAGCGCGGCGCACCTTGCCGGCACCGACCAGCTCGGCCGCGACGTGTTCAGCCGCCTCATCGTCGCCGCGCGGCTCGATCTTGCCATCGCGGTCTCCGCGGTCGGCATCTCCTTCCTGATCGGCGCCGTGGTCGGCTCGTTCTGCGGCTATGCCGGCGGCAAGCTCGACCGCGCGGTCGGTCGTTTCGTCGACGTGATGATGGCCTTTCCGCTGTTCGTGCTGGCGATGGCGATGGTTGCAGCGCTCGGCAACCGGATCGAGAACATCGTGATCGCGACCGCGATCATCAATCTTCCCTTCTACATCCGCTTCGCGCGGGCCGAGGTCAACGTCCGCCGCAATGTCGGCTGGGTCGAGGCCGCGCGCGCCTGCGGCGAGAGCCATTTCTCGGTAGTGCTGCGCTTCCTGCTGCCGAACATCCTGCCGGCCATGGCGGTGCAGATCTCGCTCAACCTCGGCTGGGCCATCCTGAACGCGGCCGGGCTGTCCTTCATCGGTCTCGGCGTCAAGCCGCCGACGCCGGAGTGGGGCATCATGGTCGCGGAAGGTGCGCGCTTCATCTCGACCGGGCGATGGTGGCTGGTGGCCTTTCCGGGCCTCGCCTTGATGCTGGCCGTGCTGTGCTTCAATCTCCTCGGGGACGGGATGCGGGATATTCTCGATCCCCGCATGCGCACATGAGCGAGGAACTGCTCAGGATCGACGACCTCCATGTCGCGTTCTCGACGCGGCGGGGCATGGTCGAGGCCGTGCGCGGCGTGACGCTCACGGTCGGAAAGGGCGAGATGCTCGGCCTCGTCGGCGAGAGCGGCTCGGGCAAATCGGTCACCGGCTTCGCCACGACGCGGCTGCTGGATGCGGCCGGACGCGTCACCGGCGGCAAGATCCTGTTTCGCGGGCAGGATGTGACGAAGCTCAGGGGCGACGATCTCCGTCAGCTCCAGGGCGCCGCGATGTCGATGATCTTCCAGAATCCGCGGGCGGCGCTCAACCCGATCCGCGCGATCGGCCTGCAGATCGCGGACGCGATCCTCACCCACAAGCGAATCTCGAAGGACGCCGCGCGCGCCGAGGCGCTCGACCTGCTGCGCGCGGTGCAGATCCGCGATCCCGAGGCGCGGATGAATGCCTATCCGCACGAGCTCTCCGGTGGCATGTGCCAGCGCGTCATGATCGCGATCGCGATCTCCTGCAATCCCGCGCTCTTGATCGCGGACGAGCCGACCACCGGGCTCGACGTCACCACGCAGAAGGTGGTGATGGATCTGCTGGCGGACATCGCCGCCGCGCGCGGCATGGCGACGATCCTGATCACGCACGACCTTGGCCTTGCGGCGCGCTATTGCCGCCGCATCGCCGTGATGGAGCGCGGCCGCATCGTCGAGGAGGCGAGCCCGCGGACGCTCTTCTCCGCGCCGCAGCACGCCTATACGAAGCGCCTGGTGGCGGCATCGCCGACCGCGACGTCCCGGATCGAGGATCTCGTGACCGAAGAGGAGCGGGAGCGTTATTCCGCCGTTGTCGGCAAGCCGAGGCGGGAGCCCGAACACGGCACGCCCCCGCTGCTGCAAGTGCGCCAGCTCGCGAAACGTTTCGACCAGGGCTCGGCCGCGGTCGCCGACTTCTCCATGACCATGGCCGGCGGCGAGAGCGTCGGTCTCGTCGGCGAGTCCGGCTCCGGCAAGAGCACGACCTCGCGGATGATCTGCCGGCTGATCGACCCGAGCGAAGGCGACATCGTGTTCGACGGGCAGTCGATCGGCCATGTGGCGGCACGCGACTTCCATCGCTCGCCGCTGCGCAAAGACATCCAGATGGTGTTCCAGGACCCGAACGAGAGCCTCAACCCGCGCTACACCGCCTTCGACTGCATTGCCCATCCCCTGATGCGGCTCGACGGCATGCGCGCGGGCGACGCATTGCGCCAGCGCGTGGAGGAATGCGCCGAGCGGGTGGGGCTGCCGCTCGACCTTCTGCCGCGCTTCCCGCACCAGCTCTCGGGCGGCCAGAAGGCCCGGGTCGGCATCGCCCGTGCCATTGCCTGCCGGCCGCGGCTGCTCGTCCTGGACGAGCCGACGGCGGCGCTCGACGTTTCCGTGCAGGCCGTCGTGCTGCAACTGCTCGATCGCCTGCGCCGCGAGAACGACATCGCGCTGCTGTTCGTCAGCCACGATCTCAACGTGGTGCGCATGCTGTGCGACCGCACCATCGTGCTGCGCAACGGCGGCATCGTCGAGCAGGGCGAGAGCCGGGCGTTGTTCGATAATCCGAAGACCGACTACACCCGCAAGCTGGTCGAGGCGATCCCGCATATCGAGACCGGCGAAGTGCTCGCGGCTGCTCTGTAAGGTCTTGCAAGTCAACTTGGGCTCACCAAAAAGTCGATGAGATGCCGCTGGCGATTGGGCATTTAGTGGCATACCATTTGCTTGCAAATGGGCTCGGTTTCACTTGCCCTTTGCCAATGAACAGCTGGCATCACGGCATTACTGGGAGGACTTCATGGATCGCAGGACCGTATTGAAGGGACTGGCTGGCGCGGGCGGTTTGGCATTGTCGGGCGGCCTTTCGGCCCCGGCGATCGGCCAAGGCGCAGCGGCCCGCACCCTGCGCTTCGTTCCCCAGGCCAATCTGGCCAATTTCGACCCGATCTGGGGTACGCAATACGTTGTCCGCAACGCCGCAGCGCTGGTCTGGGACACGCTTTACGGCATCGACGCGCAGCTTCAGCCGCAACGTCAGATGGTGGAGTCCGAGGAGACCACCGACGACGGCAAGACCTGGATCTTCAAGCTGCGCCCCGGCCTCAAATTCCACGACGGCGAGCCGGTGCTGAGCAAGGACGTCGTCGCCAGCCTGTCGCGCTGGGCGGCGCGCGATCCGATGGGCCTGATGATTCTTGCGATCCAGCAGGAGCTGACTGCTGTCGACGACCGCACCTTCAAATGGGTCTTGAAGCAACCCTTCCCGAAGATGACCTACGCGCTGGCCAAGAACAATGCGCCGTGCTCGTTCATCATGCCGGAGCGCATCGCCAAGACCGATCCGTTCAAGCAGATCACCGAATATGTCGGTTCCGGCCCAATGAAGTTCGCCAAGGGCGAATGGGTGCCGGGCGCCAAGGCGGTGTTCGAAAAATTCGCCGACTACGTGCCGCGGCAGGAGAAGCCGTCGTGGCTCGCGGGCGGCAAGCAGATGCTGCTCGATCGCATCGAATGGATCGTGATGCCCGATCCCGCGACCGCCGCCGCGGCGCTGCAGAACGGCGAGGTCGATTGGTGGGAGAACCCGATCGCGGATCTCGTGCCCGTGCTGAAGAAGAACAAGAACATCAGCGTCGATATCGGCGATCCCCTCGGCAATATCGGCTCGTTCCGCATGAACCACCTGTTCGCGCCGTTCAACGACGTGCGGGCGCGGCGCGCGGTGCTGATGGCGCTGAGCCAGGAAGACTACATGCGTGCGATCGTCGGCGACGACACCGCGCTGTGGAAGCCGCTGCCCGGCTTCTTCACGCCCGATACGCCGGTCTACAACGAATTGGGCGGAGACATCCTCAAGGGCAAGCGCGATTTCGACGCCGCCAAGAAGCTGCTCGCCGAGAGCGGCTATTCCGGCCAGCCGGTGACCTGCCTCGTGGCACAGGACCAGCCGATCACGAAGGCGCAGGGCGACGTCACGGCCGACCTCCTCAAGAAGCTTGGCATGAATGTCGACTTCGTCGCCACCGATTGGGGCACGGTCGGCTCCCGCCGTGCGGCGAAGACGCCGCCGGGACAGGGCGGCTGGAACATGTTCCACAGCTGGCATGCCGGCGCGGATTGCATCACGCCCGCCGCTTACACCGCCATCCGCGCCAACGGCGACAAGGCCTGGTTCGGCTGGCCCAACAGCCCGAACACCGAGAAGGAGATCACGTCCTGGTTCGACGCCAAGAATGTCGAGGAAGAGAAGGCGGCGATCGGGCGGGTCAACAAGGCGGCGATCGAGGATGTCGTCTATGCGCCGACCGGCTTCTTCCTGACCTACACGGCCTGGCGCAAGAACGTCTCCGGCATCGCCAAGGGGCCGCTGCCGTTCTTCTGGGGCGTGTCGAAATCCGCTTGATGCTGTGCTGAGGCCAGATGCTTTCCTACATCCTCCGGCGCATCGTCGCCACCCTGCCGGTGATGGCGATCGTCGCACTGTTCGTGTTCAGCCTGCTCTACATCGCGCCGGGCGATCCGGCCGTGGTCATTGCAGGCGACCAGGCCAGTCCGGAGGATGTAGAACGCATCCGCCAGAGCCTCGGCCTCGACCGGCCCTTCCTGATCCAGTTCGGAAGCTGGGTCTGGCGCATCCTGCATGGCGATCTCGGCACCTCGATCTTCACCAACCTGCCGGTTTCGGCGATGATCGGGCAGCGTCTCGGACCGACGCTGTCGCTGATGATCGTCACGCTGCTGCTCACCATCGTGGTCGCGGTCCCGCTCGGCGTGGTCGCGGCCTGGAAGGCCGGCAGCCTGATCGACCGCGTCATCATGGGCTTTGCGGTGTTCGGCTTCTCGTTGCCCGTCTTCGTGGTCGGCTACATGCTCGCCTACATCTTCGCGCTGGAGCTCGAATGGCTTCCGGTGCAGGGCTACACGCCGCTCACCCAGGGCTTCTGGCCGTGGCTTGAGAACCTGATCCTGCCGGCGGTCGCGCTTGGCTGTGTCTATATCGCGCTGGTCGCGCGCATTACGCGCGCCGCCATGCTCGAGGTTCTGCAACAGGATTATATCCGCACCGCCAAGGCCAAGGGCCTCGGGCAGGGCGGCATCTTGTTCATTCACGCGCTCAAGAATGCGTCGGTGCCGATCGTCACCGTGATCGGGATCGGCATCGCGCTCCTGATCGGCGGCGCGGTCGTGACGGAAAGCGTATTCGCGATCCCCGGCCTTGGCCGGCTCACGATCGATGCGATCCTGCGCCGCGACTATCCCGTCATCCAGGGCATCGTGCTGCTGTTCAGCTTCGTCTACGTCCTCGTCAACCTGATGATCGACGTCACCTATACGCTCGTTGACCCGAGGATCCGCTATTGACCGATACCACCGTCAATCCCCAATCGCTTCCGGCCGGCCTCGTCCTCGCGCCGCAGCTGCCGGAGATACTCCGGCCGGTCAGGATCCGGCGCGGCTTCATCGGGCTGCTGCGCGGCCATCCGACGGTCGCGATCGGCGGCGCGCTGCTGCTGACGCTCGTCCTCATCGCGATTTTCGCGCCTTATCTCGGCACGGTCGATCCGACCGCGCTTGCACCTGCCAAGCGCACGCGGGCGCCGTCGGCCGATTTCTGGTTCGGCACCGACGTGCTCGGCCGCGACATCTATTCGCGCGTGCTGTTCGGCGCGCGGGTCTCGCTCACGGTCGGCCTGTCGGTCGCGATCTTCGCGTCCGCGGCCGGTCTTGCCATCGGCATGGTCTCGGGCTTCATCCGCTGGGCCGACGGCATTCTGATGCGCTTCATGGACGGCCTGATGTCGATCCCGCCGATCCTGCTCGCGATCGCGCTGATGGCGTTGACGCGCGGCAGCGTCGGCAACGTCATCCTGGCGATCACCGTCGCCGAGATCCCGCGCGTCGCGCGCCTCGTCCGCAGCGTGGTGCTGTCGCTGCGCGAGCAGCCCTATGTCGACGCCGCGGTCGCCTGCGGCACGCGCACGCCGATGATCATTCTCCGCCATATCCTGCCCAACACGGTCGCACCGATGCTTGTCCAGGCGACCTATATCTGCGCCAGCGCCATGATCACCGAGGCGATCCTGTCGTTCATCGGCGCGGGCACGCCGCCCACCATTCCGTCCTGGGGCAACATCATGGCCGAAGGCCGCGCGCTGTGGCAGGTCAAGCCCTACATCGTGTTCTTCCCGGCGGCCTTCCTGTCCGTCACCGTGCTCGCCGTGAACCTGCTCGGCGACGGCCTTCGCGATGCGCTCGATCCGCGCATGGCCAAGAGCCTGTGATGGCGAAAGGCTGACCACGATGGCGCTGCTCGAAGTCGAGAACCTCCAGACCCATTTCCGCACGCCCGGCGGCATCAACCGCGCGGTCGACGGTGTGTCCTTCCATGTCAACGAAGGCGAGACGCTCGCCATCGTCGGTGAGTCCGGCTGCGGCAAGTCGGTGACCTCGATGTCGCTGATGCGGCTGGTGCCGGAGCCGCCCGGCAGGATCGCAGGCAGCATCCGCTTTGCCGGCAAGGATCTGCTGAAGCTGTCCGACCGCGAGATGCGTGCGATCCGCGGCAACGACATCTCGATGATCTTCCAGGAGCCGATGACCAGCCTCAATCCGGTGCTGACCGTCGGCCGGCAGATCCGCGAGACCCTGATGATCCATCAGGGCCTCGACAAGCAAGCCGCCGAAGCGCACGCGGTCGAGATGCTGACGCTGGTCGGCATTCCCGAGCCGAAGCGGCGGGTGCGCGAATATCCGCACCAGCTCTCCGGCGGCATGCGCCAGCGCGTCATGATCGCGGTGGCGTTGGCCTGCAATCCGAAGCTCCTGATCGCGGACGAGCCGACCACGGCGCTCGACGTCACCATCCAGGCGCAGATCCTCAAGCTGATGCTCGACCTCAAGCACCGGGTCGGCGCCGCCATCATCCTGATCACCCACGACCTCGGCGTCGTCGCCGAGATCGCCGAGCGCGTCATGGTGATGTATGCCGGCCGCAAGGTCGAGGAGGCGCCGGTCGCGGAGCTGTTCCGCTCGCCGCGCCATCCCTATACGCAGGGCCTGCTCGGCGCGGTGCCGAGGCTCGGCTCCTCGCTCGCGGGCACGGCGACGCGGCTTGCCGAGATTCCCGGGCAGGTGCCGGACCTCCGCAAGCCGATCACCGGCTGCGTCTTTGCCGGGCGCTGTGCGCTCGCGACCGATCTCTGCCGGCAATATGCGCCCGGGCTGGAAGAGAAGGGCCCGCGCCACATCGCGGCCTGTCACTATGCTGCCAAGGGAGCCGTCGCGGCATGAGTCCTCCGCTGCTCCAGGTCAACGACCTCAAGAAGCATTTTCCGATCAAGACCGGCCTGTTCAGCCGCAAGTCCGAGTTCGTCTATGCGGTCGACGGCGTGTCCTTCGAGATCGCGCGCGGTGAAACGCTGTCGCTCGTCGGCGAGTCCGGCTGCGGCAAATCGACGGTCGGCCGTGCGATCTTGCGGCTGTTCGACATCACCTCCGGGCAGGTCATTCTCGACGGCCAGCGCATCGACGACGCGCATCCGAGCACGATGCGCCAGATGCGCCGGCGCGTGCAGGTGGTGTTCCAGGACCCGTTCTCCAGCCTCAACCCGCGCATGCGCGTGCGCGACATTCTCGCCGAGCCGATCCGCAATTTCGGCCTCGCCAAGTCCAAGGAGGACCTCGAGGTCCGCGTCACGGAGCTGATGGACACCGTGCGTCTGCCGCGCGAGGCGCTGAACCGCCGGCCGCACGAATTCTCCGGCGGCCAGCGCCAGCGCATCGGCATCGCGCGGGCGCTTGCGGCGGAGCCCGAGCTGATCGTGTGCGACGAGGCGGTCTCGGCGCTCGACGTCTCGGTCAAGGCGCAGGTCGTCAATCTCTTGCAGGACCTGCAGCAGAAATTCGGTCTCGCGCTGCTGTTCATCAGCCACGACCTCGCCATCGTCGAGCACATGACCCACCGCGTCGCGGTGATGTATCTGGGCAAGATCGTCGAGATCGCGCCGCGCCGCGAGATCTTCGCCGCGCCGAGGCATCCCTACACCAAGGCGCTGCTCTCGGCGGTGCCGCTGCCCGAACCGGGTGCCCAGCGCAATCCGATCATTCTCGGCGGCGACGTGCCGAGCCCTATCAATCCGCCGAAGGGATGCCGCTTCCACACCCGCTGCCCGTTCGTGTTCGATCGGTGCCGCACCGAGGAGCCGACGCTTCGCGCGGTCGGAGCCGAGCAATGGGCGGCATGCCATCTCGACGAGGTGCCGCAGGCTTAGATTGGCGATGTGTGGGATCTTGCCGGAGCGCTGCGAACGCCCTTGGCAACGATGCCATCATGCTCCTGTTTTGCCCGACGGGTCAAACTCACGGCGCGCGCGAATTTCGCCTTTTAAAACAAGGCGCGTTCTACTGTGCATGGGGTTGTTTTCGAACTTTTTAGTTTGGCGATCGCCGCGCGGTTGAAAAAAAACTAGGCGGTCGACGGCCGGGCGCGCGGCGACAGGACGGCCGACGGAGATCGCCGCGCGAAGGCTTGCAGCTTGGGCTGGACGCGCGATCCGTCGATCACCTCGAGCCGGCCGCAGCGGTTCAGCGTGTGCAGCTTCCGCCCGGGCCAGAGCGGTCCGGGCCTCAGTGAGTGGCGGACGATCTGCCTGAACGTCGTCGGCGACAGCTCGACGATTTCCGCCAGCGCCAGCCCGGCGCCGTAGCCTCCGGCGCAGTCCTGCACCGGGCGCCACAATTTGCCGTCGATGGTGACGAAGTTGCCGGCGGGCCGCGTGCTGGCGCGATCGATCAGGACCGGATTGCTGGCATGCGGCAGCCAGGGGCCGAGCAGTTGCTCGGCGTAGTAGATCGCAAGCGAATCCGAATAGCCGCCGGTCCCGTCGCGCCAGGCGCCGAACAGATAGTGCAGGCCGTTGTGCCGCGTGATGGTCGCATCGGCGAGCTCGAGGCCGGACAGCAGCGTCGCGTGCCGCTCCCATCTGTCCGGAAACCGGACGCATCGGTAGAGTGCGACGTCGCCGTTGAGCGAGCTCTCCGGGATCATCCACAACTCGCCATCGTCCTCGATCAGGAAGGGATAGGAGAGGTGCCAGGGCTCCTCCAGCACCGGCACGACCTCGCCGATCGGTCCGCTGTCGCCGAACTCGATCGCCGAGATGATCCCCTTGCCGACGCGGTGATCGAGATCCTCGAAGAAGACGAAGGTCCGTCCCCGCCAGGTGATGGGGAATGGGTCGGCGTAGAAATGGTTGCCGGGATCGCCGAGCACGGTCCAGGCCGGCCCCGACAGATCTTTCGTCTGCCAGACGCCGGCATTGTCGTTGAAGCGCCAGCCGACGTGCCAGTGCGGGGCGTAGCAACAGAGGCGATAGATCTCCTTGGCGATCGACACCGCGAGGCCGCGCACCACGTAGGCAGCGGGGCCGCGCTGGCTTGTCGCCGTGGCGGGCTGCGCAAGCTGCGGTACGATCCGTGGCCGTCCCGACAGGATCGCCGCCACCATGGTCAGGGTGCGCGCCATGATCGTGTCGAGCGCGCCGCTGAGGCCGGCCGCAATCTCGGCTGAGGGATGGCCGCGATCGAGGATCGCTCCGTCGACCTCGTTGACGATCTCGATGACGGGCAGGTCGCCGGCGAGAATGGCGGCGAGCGCGGCGTTCTCGCCTGTAGCTCCGTTGAAGCGCGGGCGGAGATACAGCGGGGCAGGGCAGTCCGCCTCGCGCGCAGCGCTGGTGAAATCGACGATCACGTCGGCCGTAGCGGCGCGCGCCTGCGTTCGCTGCGGAATGACCTTCAGCCGGTCGGAGCCGCTCGCCTTGCCCTTGTGCAGCACAAGGCGTTCGAGCTCGAACAGCATGTCGAGGCCTGCAGGCCGCGGCTCTGCCGTTGCCGTCCAAGCGATCTGGACCGGCGCATCGCGTCCGTCGATCGACAGCGTCGCGCGGTCCATCCACCGCCGCGCATGCTCAACTTCACAGCGAAACTCGATGATCATGTCGAGCCCATTCTTCCAACCGTCAGGTCAAATGATTTGGCCGAGAATTCGAACGTATTCCTCCACCATCGCGTCGACCGAGTAGCGCGATCGCAGGCCTCTCGCGTTTTGCCGCAACTCGTCGCTCAGCGGCTTGTCAGTCAGCAGTCTTGTCACGGCCGCCGACAGCTGCGCGTGATCGGAGGCGTCGACGAACAGCGCCGTCGGCTTTCCCTCGAACGACAACACCTCGCGCAGCACGGGAAGATCCGTGACGACGGAGGGAACGCCGGCGCTTGCGGCCTCGACCGCAGCGAGGCCGAAGGTTTCGGCCTGCGTCGGAAACACGAAGAGGTCGAGACAGGCGAGGAACTCCGCCATCCGGCGCGGCGTGATTTCGCCGAGCAGATGCAGCCGGTCCGATACCTTCAATTCGTCAGCCAGCTGCCGCAGCCGGGCCTCGTCGGCGCCCTGGCCGGCCAGCGCAAGATGCCAGGATGGCTGATCCGGCAACAGGCGGATCGCCGCGTCGAGCCGCTTGTGCGGGTGCAGCCGCGCGGCGCAGCCGAGCAGGATGCGGTCCTGCGGCAGGTTGAATTTCTGCCGGGCGGCGTCCCTGGAAAGAGTGAGGGCCTTGACGTCAAACCCGTGCGGGACATGCACCATGCGCGAGCGGTACGCCGCGGGGTGGCGCGAATATTCGCGCTGCATGTCCTTCGAGTTGAGCGTGATGCGGTCGAAGAAGCCGAGGCTGCCCATTGCGATGTCGGCGGCGCGGACGGGCCAGCTCATCGACAGCGCGGACGAGACCTGGTTGGCGACGACGGGTGCGCGGCTGACGAGGCTGGATACGCCGGCGCCGATCACGTTGCCGAAATGCTGGAAGGTCAGAACCGCATCGGGCTTGCTGGTCCTGATGTGACGGCCGAGCGTCCACAGCATCCGCAGCAGCGCCACCGGATTGCCCGGCCGGTGTGATGCGCAATAGAGCGTATCCGGCGGCTCGTCGAAGGACGCCGACTTGCGGAAGAAGAACAGATTGGTGACGCGGTAGCCGCGCGCGGAGAGGCCGGCGCCGAGCAGCCTGGATATCTCCTGGGCGCCGGCATTCTCGGCCTGGGTCTGGACGAGAAGCACATGCGGCATCGCTGCGCCGCCGGCGGGTCTTGCGAGTGCCGCTGCCGTGGACGGCAGCTTCGGTGCATCGCCCAGTTCTGCGCCTGGCTGGTAGTGGAGCACGAATTCCGACCCGCTAATAAAACATTCACCTTCTTAACCCCGTACCTATCACGCGGGCATCGCGCGGACACCGACTAGCAACAAACGGAGTTAATGCGCGGCGCGCCGGAGGCCTGAGATTCACGGGAAAATCCGCTGGATCGAGGCCCGCGCGCCGCTGGCCGTTAACCAATTGGTCACCTTCGCGCAGGAACCGGGTAACCGCGGATTAACCATAGATATTTACGGTGGAAGAGGCCACTGAACAGTGTTCGCCAGTTGAATCCGAGTAAAGTCCATGACGTTCGGTCGCCGTGCAGACCCGACAAGATCCGGATCGACCGGTGTTGCCGCGTCGTGGGAGAGCCGGACTGCGCCGGACGGTGAGGCGCGCGGGACCGCCGCACGTTTTGGCGGCCTGCTCACGGCCGCGGGGGCATTCTCCTTTTTTCGCGACAACGCGCGCCGCATCCTGACGCTGGCGCTCGCGATCTTCGCTTTCGGCGCCGTCGTCCTCCTGGTCATTCCCGTTCGATTTGCCGCGACCGCGCTGGTCGTCGTCGATCCCCGCGAGCAGCGCGTGACCACGGAGCAGGACGTTCTGCCGGGCATCGGGCAGGACAGCGCCGCGCTGCAGAGCCTGGTTGAAGTTGCGAAGTCCGACGGCTTTCTCAAGCCGCTGATCGAGCAGCTCAAGGTGCGCGACGACGACGACATCTCCGGGGGACACACCGACCCGGCGCGCCTGCTCGAGCGGTTCCGCAACCGTCTCGATATTTCCCGGCGCGGGCTCACCTATGTCATCGCGATCCGCTTCACCTCGAACCGGCCGGAGCGGGCGGCCTATTATGCCAATGCAATCGCCGATGCCTTCGTGGCAAGCCAGAAGAGCATCCGCTCCGAGGCGACCGACGAGGCTGCGGATTGGCTGAGCAGCCGGCTCAAGACATTGAGCGACCGGCTGAAGGCATCGGAGGATGCCGTCGCCGCGTTCAAGCTCGAGCACCGCATCGTCAACGCCGGCAAGGATTCCACGACCCAGCAATTGCGCGTGACCGAACTGTCGCAGCAGGTTGCCGCCGCGCGCGCCCGGACCGAAGAGGCGAAGGCCCGTTACGAGCAGACGCAGCGCGACGTGAAGGCCAATGTCGAGGCGCCCGTCAAACAGGATCTCCTCAGCGCGCTGCGCGCCCAGCGCTCGGCCCTCAACGACCAGATTGCGCAGAAGCGCGCGGTGCTCGGCGATCGCCATCCCGATCTCGTGATGTCGTACGGCCAGTTGAACGACCTCAACAGGCAGATCGAGGTCGAGCGGGCCAAGGGCATCGACACCGCAAAGTCGGAATACGAGTCCCAGCGCGATCAGCAGAAGGCGCTCGAAAGCCAGATGAAGGCGGCTGAATCGCAGCTCCTCGTCGATGGCCAAGCGCTGGTGAAGCTCCAGGAGCTGCAGCGCGACGCCGAGGCCAACAGGAACATCTACGAGCAGTTCCTGTCGCGCTCCAAGACGACGAACGAGCAGCGCCTCCTACAGAGCTCCCAAACCAAGGTGGCCTCGCCGGCCATTCCGCCGCTGCGCTCGACCCTGCCGCCACTGCCTCTGCTGCTTGCTGCTCTCGCGATCGGCTCCCTGCTGATGTCGACGGCGGTCGTCGCCGCGACCGGGCGCGGATCTGGCGAGCCTGCTGAAGAAGAAGTTCCTGCCTCCGATCCGGCGCCGGGCCAGCCCGCGGCGTGGCCGCGTCCGCCGGTATGGGCTCGCATTCCCGACCTGCTGCCTGGCAATGCCCCCAGAAACATCTGGCAGGGCCCGGTGTCAGCAACGGCCGAGCTCGATCTCGGTCCGCATCTGCGTCAGGTGCTCGAGAGGCTGGAGAAGATGCCGGGAGACCGAGGCAAGGTCGCCCTCGTGCTGTCGGTCGGCAAGCGTGCCGGCGGTAACACCGTCGCGAGATCGCTGAACCGGTGGGCGGTGAACAGTGGGCGACTGAGCGTCCTGATCCGGGTCGAGCCGGATCTCGGCGGTGCCGGGACGGGCCTCGCCAAGGGGCAGGCCGACGGTGCGACCATCGCGAATTTTCGCAGCGTCGATGCGCTCCTGAGCGCCGGCAAGCGTCCCGAGCCGCCGTCCGCAGACGATATCCGTTCCGAGTTCGATCTGGTCGTCGTCCATGCAACCTCGCTGGCCCTGCAGCCGGAGGCGGCGGCGCTGGCCGCGCATGCTGATCTCGTCATTCTGGTTGCGCGCGAAGACGCCGTCGATTCAACTGCCATGCGCCGGGCAACTGCCGCGCTCTCCCGTTTCGGTGGCGTGCCGACCGGCATCGTCGTCAATCATGTGCCGGCTGATCGGACCTCAGTGCAGCGTCGCGGCGAAGTGCTCGGCCTCGCCGGTTGATCGGAGCCTACTCGCCGGGCTCTGCAGCCCGCACCCGATAGGGACCGCGTTTCCACGCCGAGAAGCGCAACAGTGTGAGGATGGAAGGATCCACTCCGGTTCGCCGCCGGCAGAGGATGTTGAGCGCGATGGTCGCGAGCGCCAGCGAAACGGTGGCCGAGATCGCGGCGCCAAGCACGCCGAGCCATGGGATCAGGACGAGGAAGCCGATCAGCCGCAACGCCACGTTGGCGGCGACGACGGGGACATAGATGCGCTCGTGGCCGGTCAGTTGCAGGATCGCAGCCGACGGACCGCCCGCCGCCTGGAAAGCCGTTCCGATCGCGAGCACGATCAGCACCCAGTGCTGTGCGGCGAAATGCGGCCCGAACAAATTGAGGAGATGCGGGCCGCCGATCCAGATCAGCAGCAGCCCGCCGACGACGGAAAGCGCGGTGACTTCCGCCATCAGCCGCAGCGTCCGTTCGAACTCCTGGTGGTTCTTGCTGAAGTACAATGAAGGAAGCCGGCGCGCGCCGAAGCTGTACAACGCGGCCGACAGCATCGCGAAGATATTGGCGAGGCGCGAGGCGGCGAAATAGATTCCGGCAGTTGCGGGGTCGAGCATCCAGTAAACCAGGATGACGTCGAAATACTGGTTGGCCGCCTCCAGGATGGACGCGACCCAGAAATGAAGCGCGCTCGATCTCCAGCGCGACGTCTCCGAACTTGCCGCCGTGCTGCGGAAGTCAGGAAGCGCCCGGGCAACCGCCACGACCTGCGCTCCGAGGCCCACCGACATCGCAATCGTCATCACGGCAATCAGCTCGGCAGGATCGAGCAGCCGGTGGCCAGTCATCATGACGAGCAGGAACAGGACGACACTGACCCGCCAGAAGAACTCCCTGTTGCCTTCTCCCATCAGGATGCTGACAAGCGAGCGGGCGACCTGGCTGCCGAGCATCAGCCCGGCGTTCACGGCGGTGTAGGCCGATACGGCGAGGATCAGAAGCCACCAGTCGCCCCGCATCTTCGCCACGAGGGCGACGGCGCCGATCGCGATCACCATCGCGACGGCGGAGATCTTCAGGCTCGACAGTAGGACGCCCTTCGTGAGATCGGGCCGGTTGTCCACCTGATACTCGTTCAGGAAGCGCACCAGAAGCGATTCCTGGCCGACCAGTCCGACCACCGATGCGATCTGCGCGATCGAAAGCCAGGTCGCGAAGATACCGAACCCGTCGGGCGACATCGTCCGCGCCGCCAGCGAGAACAACGCAAACGCCAGCGCGCCGCTACCAACCTTGAGCAGGATGGTCCCGACAACACCGCGCGTTACATCGCGCCGCAGGAGCTGGAGGATGGATTTGATCATGGAAGTTTAAGGGGCAACTCTCCCCGGAAGGTACGCATTACGAAATCGGTGGCAGCCTAGCATGTCGCAAAATCCCGAGTGTTAATGGGCAGTGTCCAGAGTCCGCACGTCGCAACGGCAGGTCCGCTGCGCCACGGTGAAACACCTTCGTCCGGGTTGTCCCAGATAGAGCAAGCGCCGCCTCGTCCGAACAGCGACATGACGCCGCTACGACGCGATGCAGGCATTCGCTTCACCACGGGACTGCCGGAATCCGGCCTTTCCCGGTCATTCTGAGCAAGACGCATGCCGCGATATCGCTCGGTCGGATCAGTGGCTCGGTTCATTAACCTCGATTGACGGAAATGATCGCGCTCGGCCCTCCGATGCGACATCAGGCGGGAAAATTGCACTGGAACCACCGTTAACTGTGGAGCCTAAACCATGACGGCGGATAGCACCGTGACCGAACCGAACGCGGCCAAGGATATTTCGACGATCGCTGCGGATATCGCGATCGTCGGCGGTGGCCTTGCCGGATCGCTCGCGGCATCCGTCCTTGCGCGGGCAGGGCATCGCGTCGCTCTGGTCGACAAGCGCGCCGTCCCCGTCGATGAGTTCCGGGTCGAGAAGATCGGTGGTCATCAGCTCGAGATATTCCGCAGGCTCGGTTTCATCGATGCTCTCGCGAAAGCCGGGAGCCCCTATGACCGCGTGCTCAATGTCAGGGAAGGCAAGGTCGTCGACGTCAGCGTCGGCCAGGCTTACGGGCTTCCCTATGCCGATCTCGTCGCCATGGCGCGCGGCCAGTTGCCGGATCCGTCAACTCTGATCGTCGACGACGTCACGGCAATCACCGCGAGTGACGACATCCAGCATCTCGAGCTCGCCTCCGGGCTGCGTATCGATGCGCGCCTGGTCGTGCTGGCGACGGGCATGGCGGGAGCGCTCGGCTACAAGCTTGGCATCCGGCGCCGCGTGCTGGCCGAGCGCCATTCGGTCTCGTTCGGTTTCACCATAGCCCGCCGCGACGGCGCGCCGTTCGATTTCGACGCGCTGACCTGCTACGGCGAGCGTACCGCGGACGGTGTCGATTATCTGAGCCTGTTTCCGGTCCGCACCGGCATGCGCGCCAACCTCTTCATGTTCCGCGATCCGACCGATCCGGTCATGCGCGAACTGCGTCGTGACACGGAAGCAACGGTCTTGCGGCTGCTGCCGGGATTGCAGAATTTTCTCGGCGATTTCCACGTGACCGACCGGGTGCAGAATTGGGTGATGGACCTGTCCGTGGTCGAAGGACATCTCCAGCCTGGAATCGTGCTCATCGGCGATGCGTTCCAGACCAACTGTCCTGCCGCAGGCACCGGCGTTGCCCGCCTGCTGGTGGATGTCGAGCGTCTGTGCACCGAATACGCGCCGCGCTGGCTGGCAACGGCGGGCATGGGCACGGAGAAGATATCACAGTTCTATGCGGATCCCGACAAGATCGCGGCGGACCAGCAGTCGCTGAAGATGGCGCGCTTCCGCCAGGCGCTGACGTCCCGCAATGACATCAGCTGGGACGTGCGGCGGCGGTTACACTTCCTGCGGCGCAGTATCACCCATCGGGTCGATCAGATGCGGCCGGGCTGGCTGGCACAGGTCCGCAGCGCGCTGCGCGCCTGAGCGTCGCGCCCGGCACGCCTTGCGTGGATCAGCGCGTCGGCGTTGACGTGCCGGTCGGCAACAGCCTGAACTCGGATATTCGCTTGGCGGCCAGCTTGAGCCAGGGCGCCTGATTCAGCGCGAACAAGGCAACAGTGCCTGCCGTGCTGCCGGCCTGCGTGAGCGCCCACATCGGCGAAGGCTGTCCGCCGAACAGCTTCTTGTACGGCTCGTCGCCAATGGTGAAGTCGAGCATCCGGTCCCCGCGCTCGATGCAATCCTTCGCCACTTGCTCGAACATCAGCGCGCCCAGCGACTGGCTCTTGTAGCCGGCAATGTCGAAGGCGCTCATGATCACGAGGTAGCTGTCGCGGTGATGCAATCCGAGCACGGCGGCGATCACCTCGCCGTCCATCTTCATGGCATAGAGCCGCACGAACGAGCCGAGACCGCGAACCGCCACGTCGGAATAGAAGTCGTAATATTCAGGCCGCTGCAGCAGGTCCCCGTCGCCCTGCGACTGGAAGCGCGGGCCGCGGAATTTCCTCATGACGTCCAGAGCTTCCAGGACCGAGGCGCTGTCGTCGCAGCATGAGAAGCTGAGCGCGCCTTTCTTCTGGAGCTGACGGGATTTCTTCGCGAGCTCTTTCTGATAGGAGCGGTCCAGCGCACTGGCGCGCCATTGCTCGAATGGAGCAATGAGGACGGTCGCATAGGCATTGCTATCCATCGCGACCCGGCGGGGCGCGCCCAGGAGATTCTCGATCGGAAGCCGTCCGTCCGGCAGCTTGGCCATCCGGAGCAGGTCGAAGGGGCGAACGAGATGCTGGATCTCCGCGCATGCGTCCCTGTTCCTGAGTAGATCGGCAAACACCTGCGGGCTGCAGACGGGCGTAAGATAGTCGGAGACGCGCAAGTCTGCGAATTCGACGGTCCGTATCGGACCGCGCCGGATCCGGAGCAGGGGCAGCACCATGGCGAGCGCGCCCGTGGCGCGGTGGCGAGCGACGATGACCAGCGGCGTCGCCCCGGCATAGGAGGCGAGTCTGCCGTAGAGGCTGTGCAGCCAGAGCGGATGCTGGAACGCAGTGGCGGCCGAAGCGCCGAACAGCTCGGCATATTCCGCCGACAGAAAGTCGAATGCCGGCTCGACGGCGATATCGAACGTGGTGCCAGACGTATTCATGCATTAACCAGGAAAATCATGTCACTCGGGAATGGTCGATCGCGCCGCAGCGGAGGTTTATAGCAGGGGAGTGACGGTGGAGATACCGACGCGCTATGAATTGCATTAATACTCCGCGCCGCTCGCGTATCGTTACCGAGGTCTTAACATCTCGTGGCCGCCGGGGCGCGGAGGCGCGGGTTCACGTGTGCTAGCGAATAATTAACCGCGCTTAAGGAAGGTCGATCCATGGCCAGCCTGCAGACCGAGGTGGACTCCGGGGCACTCGAGAGCGTGTTCTGGAAGACGCGCAGCCCCGACATTGAGTGGATCGCCAGAACCGCAATTCGCGGCTCGATCACCATCAACGTCGTTGCGTCGATGGGTACTCTGAACACCGGGCTGCTGCCGACCGAGCTGACCTATCTGCAACAGGCCGTGGCGATCCTGATGTGGGGCATCCTGATCTATGCGAGCGCATTCGTGCGTCCGCGCCTGCGTCTGCAGTTCAACCCGGATCTGATCGCGCTGGTCGCGTTCTACGGCTTCGCCGTCGTCTCCGTATTCTGGTCCAGCCTGAACGTCGCGGCGCTCATGAAGAGTGCGGCGCTTGCGATGACGACTTTCGGTGCGTTCTGCCTCGTCACGCGGATCGACATCGACGACATCGTCAAGGCGACGGCACATGGACTGTTCATCCTGGTCGCCGCGTCCGCCTTCTTCGCGATCGCTGTCCCCGACATCGGGATCGACCACAGCTGGATGCACAGCGGCCAATGGCAGGGCATCTATGAATCGAAGCAGACGCTTGGTTTCGTCGGCGCCTATCTGATGTTCCTTGCCTGCTATCGCAAGATGAGGGGGCAGGGCTGGCTTGCCTTCCTCGTCGTATTTCTCACGGCGTCGACTTGCGTGCTCGCCTCGGAATCGCGCGGTGCCGGCGCCGTGGCGTTGGCGGCCTGTGCGCTGCTGGTGACCTCGATGTGGTCGGTCCGCTGCATGAGGGTCTATGCAGTACTGCCGTTCGTTATGTGCATCCTGGCCGGCTTCCTGTTCCTCTATTTCTATGTCACCGGATATGACGCCATCCATATCGGCGATGCCAGCATCGATTTTACCGAGCGAACCCTGATCTGGCACTACGCCATAAGCCATTTCGACGATGCGCCGTTGCTCGGCTTCGGGATCAACGGCTTCTGGACCGTCCCCTCGATCTACGATTATTTCGAGCAGAACCACACCTGGGTGCTGGACAACTATCACAGCGGCTACATCGCGATCCTGATCGAGACGGGATTTTTGGGCTATGTGCTGTTTGCGGCAAGCGTCCTGCTGTTCTCGAGCAAGGTTCTCCATCTGATTTCCGCGCGCGCGATCGAGCGATCGCACTGCGCTCTCATCATCGGATTCGTCGTCCTCAGCTTTCAGACCAATTTCACGGAGACGACGTTCCTGCGCTCGACGATGTTCACCTCGGTGCTTCTGGTCGCGTTTCTCTTCGCAACGTGCAGGCCCGTCCCGCGGCCCGATCTCTAGTCCTTACCAATGGAAGCAAGATGACCGCCATCCGTGCCCGTCGGCCGAGACGCTTTGGTCTTGCCGCCGCAGCCTTTCTCCTCGCGTCGCTTTGCTTGCCTGCCCATGGGGCCGAGCAGGCCGGCTCGCGCGAGCTGCCGAAACTGGGGCGCGGCATCAACATCCTCGGCTATGACGGGATCTGGGAGGGCGGTCACAACGCGCCGTTCCGCCTCGACAATCTGACGACGATCAGGAAGGCCGGGTTCGCGCATGTCAGGATCAATTTCTTCGGCTTCAAGTTCATGGGGCCGGGGAATGTGCTGGATGAGATCGTCCTGAGGCGGCTCGATGCCGTCGTCGAGGAGGTGCTCGCCCGCAATCTCATCCCCGTCCTCGACGAGCACGATACCCATGTCTGCCAGAGCGACGTGGCCGGATGCACTGTGAAGCTCAAATCGTTCTGGCGGCAGATCGCCGAGCGCTACGCCGGGAAATATCCAAAACTCGTCTTCGAGGTCCTGAACGAGCCGGGCGGGCAGATGACGGCGGCCGAATGGAATTCGCTGCTCAACGAATGCCTCGGCATCATCCGCCGCACCAACCCCGTGCGGCCGGTCATTGCCGCGGTTCTTAATGTCGATGCGAATCCGGTCGACGAGCTGACTCTCCCGGCCGACGACAGGAATCTCATCGTCACGTTCCACTATTACGCGCCGTTGCAGTTCACGCATCAGGGCGCGCCGTGGTCCCGGACGTTCTCGAAGATAGGTCCGCTGGACTGGGGTTCGCAGGACGACGAAGCGAAGGCGGCGGCCGATTTCAGGAAGATGAGTCTGTGGGCGGAGAAGGAGAAGCGCCCCGTTTATCTCGGCGAGTTCGGGGTGTACGAGCGCGCGCCGTCCGAGAGCCGTGCGCGCTATCTGTCCTTCATGGCGAGAAGCGCGGACAAGCTTGGCTGGTCATGGGCCTACTGGCAGTTCGACCACGATTTTGCGGCCTTCGACAGCGCCCGCCAGGCCTGGAAGCCGGACATCCTGCGCGCGTTGATCCCGCCGTCGCGTTGACTGGTCAATAGCGACGAGGATCGACGGCGTTTTGCGCAGGGACGTTGCTTTGGGGATCCCGGGTGAGACCCGGGCCTAGCCGTCAAACCTCGAAAGTCCCAAGCCGGAAGATCGACGCATTCGCGTAGGGCGACGGTTGTATGACCGTGAACACGGCCTCCGGGTAGGCGCGCCAGACGGCGAGATCGCTTCGTGTAATGTCGACGGGACCGTAGAGCGAAAGGTGTTCGCCCGGTTCGCTGGGTTCACCGACATCGGAAAATCCTAGCCGCAGAATGCCGTCTTTCGGCAAGGGAAGCGGCGGACGACGTAGGGGCGCGAGCGGCAGTGGAGCGCGATCGATGGCGATGGACCTCTCTGCTGCGGCTGCGTCCCGGAGCGGGCCGGCATCATTCGGCACAGTGGGAGCTTCGGGCGCCGGATCGATCGCGCCTGCCGCCGCCGTGCCGGGCTCGTCAGGAACGGAAGCAAGTCCAGTACCCGGCCAGAAATCCGGCCCGCGTCGCCCCGACGTGGCGTAGGCCGGGCCGGTTGCGGTCGCCGGCACCGATCGCGGTCGCTGCAATGCCAGCGCGCCCCAGTTAAAATGTTCGGGAAGATCGCCCTGCGCATCGTTCATGGAGGCAGGCCAGGAGGTATTCGGATTGTCGTTCATCGCATCCGTCGTGGTCGCACGCTACACTCGCTCGTTAAACCTTAAATGCGGAACGTAAATTCGCAGAACGCTTGCGGTCGAATTTAAGCGCGGCGTTGATCGGTCATGAGGCTGGTTGCCGCCCTGCGCTGATATTCAGATGCAGCCCGATCGACCCCGTCGACCGTGATGGCGAATGTGCCATTCTCGGTACGCCTGATCCAGCCCTCTTCGACGCACCAATTCGTAACGCGCGTTGCCATCGTTCAGCCAATGCTGACGCCAAAGGGTATGGCCAATCGGTTGAATTTGCTAGTCCCCGGAAACGTTGCTGGTAAACGCTCGTAATGGTGGGTGACTGAAATCGCCTTGCGTCGAGGTGACTGGGCGGTCGCCTTCGTCCCGGCCCCGAAAACGGCGTCCGGAAATGGATCTGGCGTTTATCTTTTTGACGATCTTTACGCTCGGTCAGGCGACCGGAGGGGGAGGATTACATCTATAGGGGTTGATCTGCGACTGGAACTGCTTCGAGCAATTCGCGGGCTGCGCCAACAGGCCGCAGGCGCTTCGGGGCCGGCCAGTCGGCGCCCGGACGGCGCGTCGAAGGGTCAATAGCGGCTGCCGTCGCTTTTCTGTTGAGCGATCCATTGCGACAGGGATTTCGGTCTGGCTGCCGCTGCCGTTCGGCTGGTTCGCGTCGAGGACGTGGCCGGTTTGGCCCCAGTGTTTCGTTCAGGTTGTCGATTCAAGCCGGATTTTGCCGGCGCAGCCGCGATGGCTGCGACGGCTTCTCTCTCGAGTCGAAGCTGCTTCAGCCGGGCCATCTTGTTGCGCTCGGCTTCCAGTTCGGTGCTGTCGGACAGCAGCTTCCTGTGCTGAGGGCTCTCTGCCGTGACCACGACGGCAATGACGGACAGTTCGCCAAGTGCCTTGCAGGCCTCGAGCCGATGCAATCCGTCGACCAGAACGAAACGATCGTCTTCGGGGCGAACAAAGACAGGAACTTGCTGTCCGATGTCAAGCATGCTTTCCGCGATCGTTTGAACGCGTCCGGGCTCGAGCGTCTTTCTGCTCTTGGTCGGAACGCGGATTTTGTCGATCGGCAAGCTTTCCGCTTTGGACATGGCTCTTGCTCCGGCACCCTGATTCCGTCGCCGCGCGGAGAGGCGAGGGCGTGCGGCTATCCTAGGAGTGAGCAGGCACGTGAAGCAACCAGTTTCCATCCGCGCTGCGTCACCCAAAGGGGGCGCGGACAGCGCCTCGAGACCGGCGAGCCGACGTGCTGAAAAGTTCCTGCCGGAGGCTCGGTGCGCTGCGGCGGTCCGGGACCGGGAGCGCAGGGGCGACCTGAGCGGTGAGCCGTAAAATCCTGCTTGGTCCGGTTTAATCCCGCTCCTTGTCGACGGTGGCCGCGACGAGGCGGAACTCCCGTAAAAACGCGGGTTTGAAGCGCTTTAGGCCGACGTCCTTTGTGAAAAGGCCACCCTAAACAAGTTAATAGTTAAACAAAAGTAGCTGCCAAGCGTATGGACGAGCGCGCGAATTTGCGGCAGATTGCTCGTTAATTAGTTAAGGGATCGTTACGCGCCCGCGCCGGCTTCACGCATTATCGGCTGTCGGCTCGGGCGGAAGGCAATCCCCACCAAGAAGTCTTTGATCGTCTTTAATCGCTGAATTTTTTTACAACAGGTCGTTGCGACGTGTCCGCTGTGCGGGGCCGGACACGAAGCGGGCAGGGGTGAAACAGGGCTTTCGGAGTTATTTCGCGTTAATTGCCATTGAGCAGATTTTAGGAGGCGGTAACTGCTCCTGGCCGCATGCGCCCGATCGATTTGAAGCGGGCTCGCGACGATTTTCGTGGAGTGATTTCGGATCTGCGCTTTTGCGCCTCTCCTGCGTCGACAAGGACGCCAGGGAGTTGAGCGTTGGGTCGCATTCATTTTGATCCGAACGAATTATCGGCAAACGGTCCGGCAAAGACCAGGCGCGACTGGTCCGATCTTGAATCGAGACTGCGCGATCTTGCCCGGCCTTCCTCGCAAGCTGCCGCATCCGGCCTCGCGGTAGAGCCGCAGGTCACGCTCGCGCACGACCCTCACGACTCGCTTCAAGCTTTCGAAGCCTTCGCCGGACGCAGTCCGCCCGGCGCGGGACGCGCGCCGCAGCAGGATCGGACCGAGCCCAAAGCCGCGTCGTCGCCCACGGGCAAGGCCGCTCCTACGCCGGCCGAGCAGCCGCCACAGGATTTGGCGTCCAAGCCAGATCCGCTGGAATTGCTGTCACGCCTGGCAGCGATCTCGACCAGTCATTCCTGACATTTTCCCGATCAATCCATTTGCAGGGCAGCCCCGATGGCCACTCGTCACGCTCCTAAAGCGACCAAGCCGGACCTTTCGCAGATCACGGTCGACGACACCGCCCATGCATCCTCCTTTGAAGTGGAGACCACGTCCATGACCGTATGCCTCACCAAGCGCGAGATCGCCTTCATCGATCCCGGCATTGATGACCTGCAAACGCTGCTTGGGGGCATGCGGCCGGACGTCGAGGCGGTTTTGCTGAATGACCACGAACCCGCGCCAAGGCAGATGGCGCGCGCGGTTCAGGGACGGGAGGGGCTGTTCGACGCGATCCACGTGATTGCACATGGGCGGCCGGGCGAGGTGAGTTTCTCAAGCGGAGCGTTGTCCCTCCGAAACGTTCAGGAGCAAGCAGAAGACCTTTCGCGCGTTGGCGCGGCCGGGCGTATTGATGCGACCTTGAACCTCTGGTCGTGCCAGGTGGCGGAGGGAAATTCTGGTCTGGAGTTCGTTGAGGCCGTCGGGAGTGTTTCAGGGAAGGTCGTTGGGGCAACCGCTGCGCTGATCGGTTCAGAAGAAAGAGGAGGGGTGTGGCGCCTTGACATCGAGGATTCTCGTGCGCCGCTCACCCATGAAGGGATCGCGCAATACGCATCCGTGATGGGAGTCACCAATTTTTCCGTTAGCGGGGGCTCGGACAGTTTTCTAACTGCGGCCGAAATCCAAAGTGGATACGCGTTCAGCTATTCGCTGACCAACACGGGCGCCAACGGCACCAATGCTCTCATTCTGATCAAGGATGGATCAGGCAATCTGCTCTATTGGTACACGACGACAAGCGGCACCACGGCAACGATCCCGTCCGGCGCGCTCGGGTCCTATCAAGGATCTATCGAGATCGACATTTATCAAGGGTCGAACGCCACGGATGGTGCCAATTCTGGCGGTTACACGGGTACGTTCAAAACCTACCCAACTGCGTCCCAATTCAATTTTCACAAGACAGGTAGCGGCGGCGCTGCGGTCACGAGCGGGACAGCGGCTGACAGCTCTTTGACTGAGACGTTGGACACTGTCGCGCCGACGATCAGCAGTGAGGCGATCACCGGTGCGACCGGTATCCAGAATAGCACGCTGAACGCGGGCGACGTGGTCAGCATCACCGTTAATTTCAGCGAGAATGTGACGGTCACAGGCACGCCCCAGCTCGCGCTGAACATCGGCGGCACGGCGGTCCAGGCCAGCTATTCGTCCGGTTCCGGCACCGGCGCCCTGGTCTTCACTTACACGATCCTGGCCGGCCAGACGGATTCGAACGGCATCAGCATCGATACCAATGCGCTGAGCTTGAACGGCGGCACAATCAAGGATGCGGCGGGCAATAACGCGACGATCACTGCAACCAGCGTGGCCGATAACGCCAACTTCAAGGTCGATACCACCGCGCCGACGATCAGCAGCGAGGTGATCACCGGCGCGACCGGGATCCAGAACAGCACGCTGAACGCGGGCGACGTGGTCAGTGTCACCGTCAATTTCAGTGAGAATGTGACGGTCACCGGAACGCCTCAGCTCGCGCTGAACATCGGCGGAACGACGGTCCAGGCCAGCTATTCGTCCGGCTCCGGCACTGGCGCCCTGGTCTTCACCTATACGATCCTGGCTGGCCAGACGGATTCGAATGGCATCAGTATCGATTCCAATGCGCTGAGTTTGAACGGCGGAACGATCAAGGACGCGGCGGGCAACAACGCGACGATTACGTCGGTCAGCGTGGCCGACAATGCCAGCTTCAAGGTCGACACCACGGCTCCGTCAGTGCCCTCGATCTCAGCGGTGACGGATGACGCGACTCCGGTGACGGGAGCGCTGACCAGCGGCGGTTCGACCAACGACACCGACCTGACGGTGAAAGTAAGCCTCGGCAGCACGGGTGCGGTCGCGGGCGACACGATCCAGCTCTACAACGGCACCGGAACGGCCAGTCAGCTCGGCAGCAGCTATACCATCACGAGCGGCGACATCACCGCCGGCTTTGCCAATGTGCAGACCGGGACGCTGAGCAACGGCACCACCTATACGATCACGGCGCGCGTCACCGATGCGGCAGGCAATCAGAGCGCGGTCTCGACCAACAGCTTCACGGTGACGGAAGACACCGCGGCGCCCAATGCGCCGTCGATCACATCAGCCTTTGACAACGTGTCGCCGGTCCTTGGCACCATCGCGAACAACGGGGTTACCAACGACACGACCTTGACGTTCGGCGGCACGGCAGAAGCCGGCAGCACGGTGACGATCTACGACACCGACGGCACGACGGTCCTGGGGACGGGTACTGCGGCGGGCGGCACATTCTCGGGGATTACGATCTCGGCCCTGAGCGAGGGCAGTCACACCTTGACGGCAAGGGCGACGGACGCAGCCGGCAACCAGAGCGCGGCCTCGGCCAGCTTCACGGTGACCGTCGATACCACCACACCGACGGCGGGCACGCTGTCGCTGGCCAATTACACCGACAGTGGCACGTCCGGCTCGGACCTTGTCTCGACGGACAAGACGTTCGACCTGAGCCTTGCCGGGACGTCGGATGCGACCGCGACGGCGGTCGTCTACCAGATCTCGACCGACGGCGGCTCCAACTGGACGACGACGAGTTCGGCGCAGAGCAACCTGGCGGACGGAAGTTACAAGTACCGCGCCCAGGTGACGGATGCCGCCGGCAACAGCGCGACCAGCAACGTGGTCACGGTGGTGGTCGACACCACTGCGCCGACGGCGGGGACGCTGTCGCTGGCCAACTACACCGACAGYGGCACGTCCGGCTCGGACCTTGTCTCGACGGACAAGACGTTCGACCTGAGCCTTGCCGGGACGGCGGATGCGACCGCGACGGCGGTCGTCTACCAGATCTCGACCGACGGCGGCTCCAACTGGACGACGACCACTTCGGCGCAGAGCAACCTGGCGGACGGAAGTTACAAGTACCGCGCCCAGGTGACGGACGCCGCCGGCAACAGCTCTACCAGCAATGTGGTCACGGTGGTGGTCGACACCACTGCGCCGACGGCGGGGACGCTGTCGCTGGCCAACTACATCGACAGTGGCACGTCCGGCTCGGACCTTGTCTCGACGGACAAGACGTTCGACCTGAGCCTTGCCGGGACGGCGGATGCGACCGCGACGGCGGTCGTCTACCAGATCTCGACCGACGGCGGCTCCAACTGGACGACGACCACTTCGGCGCAGAGCAACCTGGCGGACGGAAGCTACAAGTACCGCGCCCAGGTGACGGACGCCGCCGGCAAC
>NZ_LVEM01000011.1 GCF_001641335.1 Bradyrhizobium stylosanthis | reverse complement strand
TGAGCGGAACCGGGCTTGTCACTGTGCTGAGTGGCACGAGCGACAGTGCGACGCTGACGAGCACCGGGGCGAACGTCAACATCAACGGCAACTATGCCACGGTGAATGCATCGGGGTCGACCATCGGGGTCAACTCCACCATATCGAGCACGACGACGCTCGTTGGCAGCAACGATACGGTAGGGATCGCCAGCAACCAGTCGACGGTGACGCTGACCGGCAGCAACGAGACGATCACGGTGAGCGGCACCAGTGACGTCGTGACGTCGACGGGCAGCAGCGACATCGTGACGATCAGTGGCACCAGCGACACGGTCACACTGACCGGCGACGGCCATCAGGTGACGGTGAGCGGACCGGGCAACACGGTGACGCTGAACGGGAACAATGAGAGCGTATCGATCTCCGGCAATGGTACGAGGTTGACGCTGACCGGAAGCGGCGACAGCGTCAACGTCAGCGCGACCAGCGGCAGCACGATCACGACGGCGAGCGCCACCAGCTTCACGATGACCGGTTCGGGCAGTGGGGCGACGATCAACGGCAGCGCCAATACGGTGTCGCTGACGGGGCAGCAGGAGACGGTGACGCTGAACGGCAGCAACGAGACCGTGATCGTGGGCGCCGGCGCGACCAATGCGGTCGTGAACTTGAACGGGACCGGCAGCACGGTGTCGGGGCACTCCGAGACGTCGGTCGTTCTCACTGGTACAGGCAATTCTGCGACGGTGATCGGCGATACGGACTTTGTGCAGCTTACGGGGAACAGCCAGTCGGTGACGTTGATCGGCAGCAACGACTGGCTGTCGCTGAGCGGGAGTTATATTACGCTGAGTACATCAGCGGCTCGTTTTGTGACGCTGAGCGGTGTCAGCGACACCGTAACGCTCGGTGGCATCGGCCTGAACGTGACGCTCAGCGGGACGAGCGATGGCGCGACGTTGACGACGACGGGCGCCAATGTCGGCATCAACGGCAATCAGAATACGGTGAGCGCTTCCGGTTCAACGATCGGGATCTCCATGGCTGCCAACGGTACAGCGACGGTGGTGGGCAGCAGCGACTCGATATCGGTGGTCGGCAACCAGAACTTGGTGACGCTGACCGGCGGCAACGAGACGATCACGGTGAGCGGCACCAGCGACGTCGTGACGTCGACGGGCAGCAGCGACATCGTGACGATCAGTGGCACCAGCGACACGGTGACACTGACCGGTGACGGTCATCGGGTGACGATGAGCGGACCGGGTAACGCGGTGACTCTGAACGGGAACAACGAGGCCGTGTCGATCTCCGGCAACGGTGCGAGGGTGACGCTGACCGGAAGCGGCGATACCGTCAGCATCAGCTCGACCAGCGGCAATACGGTCACGACGGCGAGTGCGACGAGCTTTACGATGGCCGGTTCGGGCAGCACAGTCCTGATCCAGGGGACGGGTAGCGGCCATACGCTGTCGCTGATCGGTGATGCCGAGAGGGTGACCCTGAACGGCGCGAGTGATGTCGTGTCGATGAGCGGGACGAACGACACGGTGACGCTGACAGGGGATGCGGCAAGCGTGACCCTGAACGGGATTGCCGACACGGTGATGCTGACTGGGAGCGGTGCAAAGGTAACGCTCGCCGGCACTTTTGGTGTCGCAACGCTCAACGGCAACAACGAATATGCCGTAATGAGCGGCAGCAATAATTTCGTCACCTCGTCCGGCAACAACGATACGGTCGTCGTGAGTGGGATCAACAACTCCGTCACTCTCACCGGAAATTACGAGAACATCATCGCGAGCAAGCCTGCCAGTATCACCGCTACCGGTGCCTATGACGACATTACCGTCAACACCGGCAGCGGAGCTGGCTTGTCGCCGATCACGCTCGGCGGGGCCAGCGGGATCGTCCAGGCGAGCCTGGGGACGTCGCTGCGGATCTCGGCGACGACCGGCTCCGTCAACGTCAACGATATCGAGACCATTGTCTTCGGTAACAACACCAACACGGTAACGCTCGCCAACGGGACGGGGACGATCACCCTGGTCGGCGTGGCGTCGGTGACGGCGGCGATTGCAGGCTCCACCGGCAATGACACGATGTCGGGGACGTCGGGCAACGACATTCTCGACGGCAAGGGCGGCCTCGACAGCGTGCAGGGCAACGGCGGTGACGACGCCTATGTCTTCCACAAGGGTTACGGCCAGCTCACGATCAACAATTATTCCGCCAGCAACAATAATTCGCTTGGGACGCTGTCGTTCGACGCTTCGGTGCGGACCAGCGATCTCTTGATCTCGCGCGGCGGCGTCGGGTTTGGCGACCTCATCATCCAGATCCCCTCGACCGGCGACCAGATCACCGTCAGCGGCGCCTTCGGCAACAGTGCCGACGGCCTGAGGCAGGTGCTGTTCGCCGACGGCACGGCCTGGAACATGGGCTATCTCGGTGCTCACGCGGGTTACGACGTCAACATCGACGGCAGCACCAGCACGATCAACGCGAGCAACGTGCTGATCCAGATGCCCGCCAACAACGCCACCGTGACGGTCAACGGCAGCAATGATCCGATCACGGTGACCGGCACCAGCGATACCGTGATCGTCAACGGCACCAACGATACGGTGACCGCGAATGCGACGGCGGTGACAGTGACAGGCACCGGCAGCGCCGTGACCATCAGCGGGAGCGGCAACGCTGTCGCCGTGACGGGGGTGAACGACACAGCGACGCTGGTCGGAACGTCCGACAGCGTCACCATCAGCGGCAGCAATGCGACCATCAACACCGCCAACGCGGTGACGGCGACTGTGACCGGAACGGGGAGCTCGGCCACGATCGGCGGCAACGGCGACATTGTCGCGATCACAGGCACCAGCGACACGGTCACCCTGTCCGGAACCGGCGCCAGCGTCACCATCAGCGGCGCCGCGGCGGTCCTGAACGCCGCTGGAGCATCGATTGCGGTGACCGCAAGCGGCAGCTCCGCCGGCATCACGGGCAACGGCAACGCCGTGTCGATCACCGGCAGCAGCGAGCAGGTCGCGCTGACGGGAAATAATGCGAGCGTGACGATCAGCGGCATCGGCGATGCGCTCACCGTCAGCGGCGGCAATGCCAGTGTCAGCACGGTCAATGCCGCGGCGATCACGGTCACGGGCACTGCCAGCACGGCTACGGTCAGCGGCGACGGCAATTCGGTGTCGATCACAGGGGCCAGCGACCAGGTCACGCTGACCGGGAACAACGAGGCCGTGACGATCAGCGGAACCGGCGATTCGCTCGTCGTGAGCGGCAGCAACGCCTCCGTGACCACCACCAGCGCGGCCACGATCACGATCACGGGTGCCGCGAGCTCGGTGGCGGTGACGGGCGACGGCAATTCAGTGTCGATCACGGGGGCGAGCGATCAGGTGACGCTCACCGGGAACAGCGCTGTGGTTGCGATCAGCGGGGCCAATGATGCCCTCGTGGTCAGCGGCAGCAACGAGACGATCACCACCACGAGCGCGGCGGCGATCACGCTGACCGGAAGCGGCAGCACGGCAACCGTCAATGGCGGCGGAAATACCATCTCGATCACGGGGACCAGCGATCGGGCAACGGTCACCGGCAACAACGAGACCGTCAGCATCGGCGGAAGCGGGAACAGCCTTGTCATCAGCGGCAGCAGCGAGACGATCACGACCAGCAGCGCCGCCGCAGTGACGATTTCCGGCACCGGCAGCTCGGGAACGGTTACGGGCAACGGCAACGCGGTCACGATCGCAGGCACCAGCGACGCAGTCACACTGAGCGGCACCGGCGACAGCGTCACCGTCAGCGGCAGCGCGGCAACGATCGGCTCGGCCGCGGCGCTGGCCGTCACCATGACGGGCACCAGGAGTTCGGCCACCATCGGCGGGAACGGCCACGCGGTAACGATCACCGGCAGCAGCGATGCCGTCACCCTGACCGGGACGAGCGACACCGTGACGGTCAGCGGCGCGGCGGCGACCGTGACGACCAGCAGCGCTGCGAGCGTGACCTTGACCGGAACAGGCAGCTCCGCCACGGTCAACGGCAACGGCAACACCGTCGCGATGACCGGCGCCAGTGAGCGCGCGACGCTGTCGGGCAGCAATGCCGTCGTGACCATCGGCGGCCTCAGCGACACGCTCGTGGTCAGTGGCAGCAACGCATCGGTGACGACCACCAGCGCCGCGACGATCACGGTGGGCGGGACCGGCAGCTCTGCGACGGTGAGCGGCAATGCCAACAAGATATCGATCACGGGGGCTAGCGATCAAGTCGCGCTGAGCGGGACCAGTGACACCGTGACCATCAGCGGTGCGGGTGCATCGCTTGCCATCAACAGCGGCAGCGCCTCCGTTACCACGACCAGCGCGGCCTCGATCGCGGTCAACGGCACCGGCATCTCGGCAACGGTCACCGGCAACGGCAATACTGTGTCGATTACAGGTGACAGTGACCTCGTGACGGTGACCGGCAGCAATGCGGTCGTCGCGATGACCGGAGCCGGCGACACCCTCACGGTCTCCGGCAGCAATGCCTTCGTGAATGCGACCCATGCGGCGGCGATCACGGTGAGCGGCACCGCTAGCTCGGCCACGATCAGCGGCGACGGCAACGCGGTGACGATCGCCGGCACCAGCGATCAAGTGACGCTCGCGGGCAACGGCGCATCGGTGAACATCTCCGGCATCGCCGCCACGCTTGCCGTCAGCGGCAGCAACGAGCTGATCACGGCGAGCCATGCGGCAACGATCACCGTGGGCGGGACCGGCAGCTCGGCAAATATCGCCGGCGACGGCAACATGGTGTCGATCACCGGAAGCAGCGACCAGGTCACGCTGACAGGCACGAGCGACACGGTCAGCGTCACCGGTGCGAGCGCAATTCTCGCCCTCAGTGGCGCCAGCGCCGTGGTGACAACGGCCAGCGCGACGGCCATCACGATCTCCGGGACCGGCAGCTCGGCCACGATCAACGGCGACGGTAACGCGGTCGCGGTTACAGGTGCCAGCGAGCAGGTGTCGGTCGCCGGCAACAGCGCGACCGTCGTGGTCACAGGCAGCAACGATACGCTCGTGGTGTCCGGCAGTAACGGCTCGATCATCACGAGCGGCGGCGCGGCGATTGCGATTTCGGGGGCGGGGAGCTCGGTCACCATCTTTGGCGATGGCAATGCTGTCTCCATCGTGGGTACCGGCGACATCGTAACTCTGGCCGGAGCCGGCGACAGCGTCACCGTGAGCGGTAGCAATGCCAGCATCGATGGCTCGAGCCCGCTTGCCGTGACCGTTACGGGCACAGCGAGCTCGGCGACGATTGCCGGCGACGGTCATGCCGTGACGATCGACGGGACCAGTGATGCCGTGATCCTGAGCGGCACGAGCGATACCGTGACGGTCACGGGAGCCGGCGCGATGGTGAGCACGACCAGCGTGACCACGGTGACCGTGACGGGGGCGGGCAGCTCTGCGGTCATCAGCGGCAATGGCGACATTGTCAACGTCACCGGCACCAGCGACCAGGTGACGGTCTCCGGCAACAACGAGGCGGTCGGCATCGGCGGCGCCGACAATGCGCTCGTGATCAGCGGCAGCAACGCCTCGGTCAGCACGACCAGTGCGGCCAAGGTCACCGTGACAGGGACCGGCAGCTCGGTGGCCATCGGTGGCGATGGCGACACCGTCGCGATCGCGGGCGACAGTGATCAGGTGACGGTGACCGGCAATAATGGCGCCATCAGCATCAGCGGCACAGGTGATGTACTTGCGATCAGCGGCAGCAATGTCTCGGTCGGCGCGAGCAGTGCGGCGGCCATAACCGTAACCGGCACGGCAAGCTCGGCAGCGATCAGCGGCGATGGCCACACGATCGCTGTCGCCGGCACCAGCGACCAGGTGATGGTCTCCGGCGACAACGAGGCCGTCGGCATCAGTGGTGTCGGAAACGCGCTTGTGATCAGCGGCAGCAATGCCTCGGTCAGCACGACCAGCGCGGCAACGGTCACCGTGACGGGCACCGGCAGTTCGGTGACGATCGGCGGCGACGGCGACACCGTCGTGATCGCGGACGATAGTGATCAGGTGACGGTGACCGGCAATAACGGCGCCGTCAACATCAGCGGCACCGGTGATGTGCTTGCGATCAGCGGCAGCAATGTCTCGGTGAGTGCGAGCAGTGCGGCGGCCATAACCGTGACCGGAACCGCAAGCTCGGCAGCGATCAGCGGCGATGGCCATGTGATCGCCGTCACCGGCACCAGCGACCAGGTGACGGTCTCCGGCGACAACGAAGCCATCAGCATCAGCGGCACTGAAAATGCGCTCGTAATCAGCGGCAGCAATGCCTCGGTCAGCACGACCAGTGCGGCAACGGTCACCGTGATGGGGACGGCCAGCTCGGCGGCGATCAGCGGCGATGGTAATACCATTGCCGTCATCGGGACCAGTGACCAGGTGACGGTGACCGGCGACAACGACATCATCAGCATCGATGGTGCCGGCATCATGCTGGTCATCAGCGGCAGCAACGACACCGTGATCGCGACCAGCGCGGCAGCGGTGACGCTCGCCGGTGCCGGGAGCTCGTTGACCCTGGGTGGTGACGGGAATTCCGTCGCGATCACGGGAACCGGCGACCAGATCACGCTGACGGGCAACGGCGATACCGTGGCAATTGGCGGCGTGAACAGCACCATCATCGCCGGCGGTACGAGCGAACTGTACCTTGCCGATCGCGGCAGCGGTCAGGTGACGATCGACAATGCGACCGCGCCGGGCGCGGCCGCGCAGGGCGAGCTCGATTTTGCATCGGACGTCGATAGCCAGGATCTCTGGTTCGTCCAGAGTGGTGACGATCTCGTCATCGACATTCTCGGCACGGACGACCAGTTCACGATCAGCGGCTGGTTCGGATCGAACCCGAGCGCGGCGCTGGCGGAGATCGGCGCGGGAGACGGCCTGCATCTCGACAGCTCGGTGTCGCAACTGGTCCAGGCGATGGCGTCGTATTCCGGTGCCAACCCCGGCTTCTCACCATCGACGGCAACGCAGATGCCGAACGACCCGAGTCTCCAGAGCGCGATTGCTTCGGCATGGCATTAGCGGACGACATCGATGCGGGCGACGTGACGTTCGAAGGGGCGGTCAGCGATCTGCGCGCAGGCCGGTTGGATGAAGCAGCGTCTGTTTGCGAGACGATCCTGGGGACGGATCCCGGCCATCATGGATGCATGAATGTACTGGGAATCATCGCGCTGTTGCGGGGGCAAGCCGCTCGAGCACGCGAACTTCTCGAGCAGGCAGTTACGCTGGCGCCCGAGAATCCCAGCTATCACGTGAACCTCGCGAAGGTGCTTCAGTCGGCCGGCAGCACCCTGGATGAGGCCGAACGACACTTCCGCGCCGCCATTGCCCTTGGTGCCGACGAGGTCGACGGCCGGCTCGGTCTGGCCCATCTGCTGCGGACCGGGGGGCGGCTCGAGGAAGCCTCGACCTGCCTCGCGGACGTCGTGCGACTGCGGCCGGACGATGCGGATGCGCGCGGTATCTACGCCAGCTTGCTGCACGATATCGGCCGTCTCGACGATGCGGAGCTGCACTACCGCGAAGCCTGCCGCATCAGGCCCGTCTTTCCCGAGGCGCTCAACAATCTCGGCAATCTTTGCCAGGCACGGGGACGTCTGGAGGAGGCCGAGGCGTATTTTCGTCGCGCCTTGGCCTGCAAGCCGGATTTTCCCGAGACCTGCAACAATCTCGGCAATCTGCTGCGCGAGCTCGGCCGTCCCGAAGAGGCGGAGAGCTACTGTCGTGAAGCCTTGCGGCTGAGGCCCGACTATCCGATCGCGCACAACAACCTCGGCAACGCGTTGAAGGAATGCGGCTCGTACGAGGCTGCTGAATTTCACTACCGGGAGGCGATCCGCCTGAAGCCGGACTACGCCGAGGTGTACAACAATCTGGGATCGCTGTTCGGGGATTTCGCCGCGCTCGGCAAGGCCGAGGACTGCTATCGCCGCGCCGTCGAGCTCCGACCCGGCTATTCGGAGGCACTGGCCAATCTCGGAATGACGCTGCTCGGGGCGGGAAAGTTCGAGCAGGGATGGCCGACTTATGACGCCCATCGCAAGCTCGAGCGGCGCGACGATCTCATCGGCCCGCAATGGACCGGCGACGATCTTGAAGGACGCACGCTGCTGATCTACGCCGAGCAGGGCTTTGGCGACGTGCTGCAGTTCAGCCGCTTCGTGCCGATTGCGGCGTCGCGTGGGCGCATCGTTCTCGAGGTGCCGCGGCCGCTCCTTGGCCTGCTGGCGCAATTGCCTGGTGTCGACCAGATCGTGGCGCGCGGCGATCCGTTGCCGCATTATGATGTCCGCTGTGCGCTGATGAGTTTGCCGCGCTGGCTCGGCATCACGTTGAACCGGATCCAGGGCGATGCGCCTTATCTCGCTGCCGATCGCGGTCGCATCGGCAAATGGCGTGCCCGCGTCGAAGAGTTGCCGGGGTTGCGCGTAGGCCTCGCCTGGGCAGGAAACCCGGCCCTGAAGAACGACAAGCGCCGGTCCATCACGCTTCGTACGCTTGCTGCGCTCGCGGAGGCGACAGGCGTTTCGTTTGTGTCCCTGCAGAAGGGCGAGGCTGCGGCGCAGACATCGAGCCCGCCGCCGGGCCTGACGGTGCACGACTGGACCGCGGAGCTCGCTGATTTCGCCGATACGGCGGCGTTGATCTCGGCGCTCGATCTCGTGATCACCGTCGACACCTCGATCGTGCACCTGACCGGGGCGCTCGGCCGGCCGGTCTGGCTGCTCAACAGGTTCAACAGCTGCTGGCGCTGGCTGTTCGACCCCATCCGGAGTCCGTGGTACGCCACGTTGCGGCAGTTCAAGCAGCCCGTGTCCGGCGACTGGAATGCGGTGGTGCAGGATGTCAAAGTGGCGCTGGCGGATCGGGCGGCGGATGCGGTGCAGCCGGACGCGTTCCAGGAGGCGCTGGAGCATCATCGGGCCGGCCGGCTCGACCGTGCGGAAATCATCTATCGCCGCCTGCTGAGCAGGAATCCCGATCACGCCGGTAGCCTCCATTTGCTCGGCGTCGTCCATTTTCAGCGAAACGAGCACGCCCGCGCCGTCGACTATATCGGCCGCGCGATCGAGCTCGAACCGGAGAACGGCGATTTCCGGCACAATCTGGCCAATGCGCTTGGCGCAACCGGTCGTCGCACCGAAGCGGAGACGCAATATCGCGCCGCGATCGGCCTCAACGACAATCATGCGGATGCGCACGGCGCGCTCGGCATGCTGCTTCAGGAAAGCGGACGCCTCGACGATGCGGAGCCGCATCTGCGGCAGGCCTATCGGCTCAAGCCGTCGTCGGAGATCGCCTGCAACAATCTCGGTATCCTGCTGTGCCGCCAGGAGGCGCTCGACGAGGCCGAAGCGAAATTTCGCGAGGCCTTGCGGATCACCCCCGATTCCGCCCGGGCGCATGCCAATCTCGGCAGCGTTCTGCGCGCCCGTGGCGTATTCAACGAGGCCGAGGAGCACTGCCGCCTCGCGATTGCGTGCGATGCAGGTCTGGCCGAGGGCCACTTCGTCCTCGCGCAGGTGCTCGAGGCCCGAGAGAGCTATGACGAGGCCGAGCGGGCGTATCGCCAGGCGATCATGCTCAAACCCGCCAGCGTGGATTGGCACAACGACCTCGCCAAGCTGCTGGTGGATCTGCGCAGGCTCGATGAGGCCTGGCCGTTGTTCGAGCAGACGCTGCGGATGCGGCCGGATCACCCCGAAGCCCATAGCAACCGCGCGATCGCGCTGTTGCTCACCGGCGATTATGCGGAGGGATGGACGGAATACGAATGGCGCTGGAAGCTGAAAAAGCGTCCGGGCCGGCTCGATGATTTCACGCAGCCGGTGTGGAAGGGTGAGGACATCAGCGGCCGCACGCTTCTGATCCATGCCGAGCAGGGGTTTGGCGATACGATCCAGTTCTGCCGGCTGGTTCCGCTGCTGCGCAGCGGCGCGCGCATCGTGCTGGAAGTGCAGCGTCCGCTCGCCCCTCTGCTGAAAGACCTTCCCGGCGTCGATCAGATCGTTCCGCGCGGCGATCCGCTGCCGCACTTCGACGTTCATTGTCCGCTGCTCGGCCTTTCGCGTTTGCTCGAACTGTCGCTGACGGACGTGCCGGGTCAGGTTCCGTATCTCGTCCCGGACGCCGCACGGGTGGGGATCTGGCACAAGCGGCTGCGCAACGTCGGAGGCTTTCGCGTCGGCCTCGCCTGGTCGGGCAGCCCGACCATGGCCGATGATCGCCGCCGCTCGATTCCGCCCGACCTCCTCTCAGGTCTCGCATCGATACCGGGCGTATCGTTCGTCTCCCTGCAAAAGCACGCGCCGGGACAGGCGAGCAAGGCGCCGTCGGCTCTCGCGCTGCATGACTTCACGGACGAGCTCAACGATTTTGCCGATACCGCGGCATTGATCGCCAACCTCGATCTGACGATCAGCGTGGATACTTCAGTGATTCACGTTGCAGGGGCGCTGGGACGGCCGGTCTGGCTGCTCAACCGGTTCAACGGTTGCTGGCGGTGGCTGCTCGGCCGCAACGATAGTCCCTGGTATCCGACGCTGCGGCAATTCCGGCAACTGCGTCCGGGAGACTGGGCCGGCGTCGTGGCGGAGGTTGCACAGGCACTCGAGGTCGAGCGTGGAATCGAACCCGTTGCGATCTCGGCGGCAGAATAGTGCAGTGTGCGAAATTGAGTTCGATAAGACTTTATGAAAGTTCCATCTCCACAGGTTACGCATCGATCTTTGACGACCTGAGGAAACGTGCAATAGTCGGTAACGCGATCTAAGGTAGTAGGCTTGGCTGGGGTGGGTGTGGAAGCCGTAAAACAGGATACGGGGCTGCAGTGCCTTGCGCTGCTGTTGCGATTTCATCAGGTGTCGGTGGACCCGGCGCAGATCGCTCACCAGTTTTCCGGTGGCGCCGTCGGCGTGCTGGAGATGCTCCGCTGCGCCAAGCAGCTCAAGCTGAAGGCGAGGGTCGTTCGCGAAAGCTGGACAGGCCTTGCCAAGCTTTCCTTGCCCGGCATCATCGAGCGGCGCGACGGATCGTTTGCCATTGTCGGCAAGGTCGGCACGGACGATGTGCTCGTTCACGATCCCGCCGTCAACCGTCCGCAGGTAGTCAAGCGTGCCGAGTTCGAGGAAAGCTGGACCGGCCGCATCGTGCTGATGACGCGGCGGGCCTCGCTGTCCGACCTCGCGCGCCGCTTCGACGTCACCTGGTTCCTCCAGGCCATGCACAAATATCGCCGGCTGCTCGGCGAGGTGCTGATCGCCTCGTTCTTCCTGCAGCTGTTTGCACTGGTGACGCCGCTGTTCTTCCAGGTCGTCACCGACAAGGTGCTGGCGCATCGTGGCTACACCACGCTCGATGTGCTGGTGTTCGGCTTGATCACGGTCTCGATCTTCGAGACCGTGCTCGGGGCCTTGCGAACCTATGTCTTCTCCCACACCACCAACCGGATCGACGTCGAGCTCGGCGCGCGCCTGTTCCGCCATTTGATCGCGCTGCCGATCGCCTATTTCGAGGCGCGGCGGGCTGGCGATTCCGTCGCGCGGGTCCGCGAGCTCGAGAACATCCGCAACTTCCTCACCAGCTCGGCGCTGACGCTGGTGATCGATCTCGGCTTCACCTTCGTCTTCCTGGCGGTGATGTTCTACTATTCGCCGTTCCTGACCTGGATCGTGGTCGGCTCGTTCCCGTTCTATGTCGCGATATCGGCCGGCGTGACCCCGATCTTCCGCGAACGTCTCGACAAGAAGTTCGACCGCGGCGCCGAGAACCAGGCCTTCCTGGTCGAGAGCGTCAACGCGATCCAGACGCTGAAGGCGATGGCGATCGAGCCGCAGATGCAGCGGCGCTGGGAGGAGCAGCTCGCAGGCTATGTCAGCGCCAGCTTCGACGTGCTCTCGCTCGGCAATTGGGCGAGCCAGTCGGTACAGTTCATCAGCAAGCTGGTCACCGCGCTGACACTCTATTTCGGCGCGCACCTCGTCATCGAGGGCGGTCTCTCGGTCGGCGAGCTCATCGCCTTCAATATGCTGGCTGGCCGGGTGGCGCAGCCGGTGCTGCGGCTCGCCCAGCTCTGGCAGGATTTCCACCAGGCGCGGGTCTCGATCGCCCGGCTCGGCGACATCCTGAACGCCGCGCCCGAACCGATGTTCGATCCCTCGCGCGCAACCTTGCCGCCGATCAAGGGCGAGGTGACCTTCGATCATGTCAACTTCCGCTACCGGCCCGATACCTCGCTGGCGCTGCAGGACATCTCGCTCAAGGTCACGCCCGGACAGATCATCGGCATCGTCGGTCCCTCCGGCTCCGGCAAGTCGACGCTGACAAAACTGATCCAGCGGCTCTACGTGCCGGAGGCCGGCCGCATCCTGATCGACGGCATTGACCTCACGGTTGCCGACGTCGCCTGGCTGCGGCGCCAGATCGGCACGGTGCTGCAGGAGAACGTGCTGTTCAATCGCACCATCCGCGACAACATCGCGCTTGCCGATCCCGGCATGGCGATGGAGCGGGTGATTGCCGCGGCCGAGCTTGCGGGTGCGCACGAGTTCATCCTGGCGCTGCCGGATGGCTACAACACGATTGTCGGCGAGCGCGGTGCCAGTCTGTCGGGCGGCCAGCGCCAGCGCATCGCGATCGCGCGGGCGCTCGTCACCAACCCGCGCGTCCTGATCTTCGACGAGGCTACCAGCGCGCTGGACTACGAGAGCGAGAACATCATCCAGCGCAACATGCGCAAGATCTGCGCTGGCCGGACCGTCTTCATCATCGCGCATCGGCTCTCGGCGGTGCGTCACGCCGATCGTATCCTCACCATCGAGGCCGGCCGTCTGGTCGAGGACGGCAGCCATGACGAGCTGATCAAGAAGGCGGGGCGCTACGCCATGCTGCACCAGATTCAGGCGGGTCTCCATGTCGTCGGCTGACGTGATCGAGCGCAAGAGCCGCACGTTCTGGCGCCGCCAGCGCGACGCGCGCGAGTTCCTGCCCGCGGCGCTGGAGATCCTGGAAACACCGGCATCGCCCGTCGGGCGGGCGGTCGGCCTCACCATCATCCTGTTCTTCGCGCTGGCGATCGGCTGGGCGACCTTCGGCCATGTCGACATCATCGCCACCGCCACCGGCAAGGTGGTGCCGACCGGCCGCACCAAGACGATCCAGCCGCTGGAGACCGGCATCGTCTCGGCGATCCACGTGCATGACGGCGACAAGGTCACGGCCGGCCAAGTGCTGGTCGAGCTCGACCGCACGGTGACCCAGGCCGAACGCAAGCGGGTAGGGCAGGACCTTGTCGCGAGCCTGCTCGACGTCGCGCGCCTGTCGGCGCTGCGTCGCAGCTTTGGCGACCTTGCCGCACCCCATGACCTCGAGGAGCCAAGGGGCGCATCCGAGGTCGAGATTGCCCGGGCCCGCTCCGCCATGCTCGCCCAGGCCGCCGAACAACAGGCAAAACTAGCCTCCGTCGTGCAGCAGATCGACCAGAAGCGCGCGGAGGCGCAGTCGGTCACGGCCGCGATCGCCAAGATTGACGCGACGCTGCCGCTGCTCGAGGAGACGCTGACCATCCGCAAGAAGGCGATGGATATCCAGTACGGCAACCGCATCGCCTGGATCGACGCCCAGACCCGCCTGATCGACCAGCAGAACGAGCGCATCGTGCAGGAGCGCAAGCTGGTCGAGATCGAGGCGGCGCGCCGCGCGCTGGAGCAGCAGCTCGCCCAGACCAAATCCGGCTTCGAGCGGCAGGTCCTGAGCGATCTCTCCGATGCTCAGAAGAAGGCCGACGAGTTCCGTCAGGACGCCATCAAGGCGCAGCAGAAGACCGACGAGCAGCTCCTGCGTGCGCCGATCGACGGCACCGTGCAGCAGCTCGCCATCCACACCGTCGGCGGCGTGGTCTCGCCGGCGCAGCAGCTGATGATGATCGTGCCGCGCGGCTCCAGCATCGAGGTCGAGGCGATGATCTCCAACCGCGACATCGGCTTCGTCGAGCACGGCCAGGACGCCGAGATCAAGATCGACACCTTCAACTTCACCCGCTACGGCCTGCTCCACGGCAAGGTCATCAGCGTCTCCCGCGATGCCATCGTCAAGGACAAGCCGCCGGAACGGAACGGCGCGTCGAAGCAGGGCGGCGCGCTGTCGGAATCGAGCGAGCCCGCCGGCCAGGAACTGCTCTACGCCGCGCGCGTCTCGCTCGAGGGCACGCAGATGCAGGTCGAGGACAAGATGGTGAACCTGGCACCCGGCATGGCCGTGACGGTGGAGATCAAGACGGGGCGGAGACGGATCATCGAATACGTGATGTCGCCGCTGTTGCGGTATCGGCAGGAGAGCTTGAGGGAGAGATGATCGATATGCTTCAGATCGATGGACTCATTGTGCACGAGCAAGGTCCGCAGGTCGGCGGGCGGCAAAGCCGTCCACTTCGTCGGTGACAGTATGAAGAGGGTTGTCGCCGCCATCGTTGGAGTCGTTCTTGTTGGGCTCGCCGCCGGCCTTGTGCTGCAGATCGAGATCGGGCGAGGCCTGTTCGGCGTCTGGAGCTTTACGAAGTCCGTCAAGGTCACCTCGCCCGGTCAGGATCGCGGCTACTACTACCGGTTCAAAGCCAGTCTGGTCTACAAGGGCGAGCCCCTCGATTTCGATATCGTCGTCGGCTGCAATGTCAGGATCACGACTTACAAGGATAACGACAGGACGGTCGAAGTTGGCGTCGCGCCGATGGCGTTTGGGCTCAAGATGAAGGATGGGCACGGCGTGGTGATCCGTCCGCCGCAAGCGTGTAAGGGCGAGACCACCGAAAATGGCAGAGTCCCTCAAAATCTGCTACCGCTTGTCGTCTCCTACGAAGATGCAGAAGCGCCGTGGTCTGGGATCGCCTATGCGTCAGAGGATGCTTACGCGAGCCCACTTTCTGAACTCAAATTCTTCGGCGCCTCCATTGGTAAGGCGACGTTCGAGGAATGGCAGGAATGGCGCCGCACCGAAGCGCCGAAGAACTTCATCACCTACGAGCTCCTCGGCATCAACCCAAAGAACATGTGGGACCCGCCGCACTGGAAGCTAGGCTATCGGGTGATGGCTTCCGGTTGCCTTGGTGCATCGTGGATCAAGCTTCCCGATGCGGCGCGCGACTTGGCGCGTCAATTTTGGCCGGCCGACAAGCCTGTCTATTGGTTTCCGAGCTGGGAGATGCGCAGGGCATTGTGGAGCATTGCCGTGGATCCCAAGAGCCCCGTGCTGTTCGAAGGGAATCGGTTTTTGGACTACTTGCAGGACCTAGACAGCGCGAGTGGCCCTCAAGGATTGCCCCGACGCCAGCCGGGAGCGGTCATATTTTTCAATCGTTATGTTGCGGGCGATGTTTACCCAGCGCGGATTGATCGTTCGGTGAACCGGATGAGAGCCGACGGCGAGCTTCCGTCCGAGATCAAAGCAAAGCCGGAGCCGCCCCGGATCAATGCAGAAACAAGGCCCGAGTTGCGCGGGTTCGCCTATTGCGACGATACGGTGTTCAAGGTCGAAGAGGTGCCGGGCGGCTTCTATGGGACGCCTGTCTTCCTCAGCGAAATCAACGGCAAGAGCATCAACGAGCAGCTTCAATCGTGGCGTGAAGGATCGCAGCTGGACTTCGAGCGTGACGAGTTTGTCGTTCTTCCGCGCAGGTACCAGATTGGAAATATTTTTGGGGGGCTATGATGAGTCTGACACAGCTTCAACTTGCGGCAGCTCTCGCGGAGCAGGTCTACAACCGAAATGCAGACGATAACCCAATCTCGCTCGGCGAGTTAGGAGTAGATCCGGTACCAAACCTGCCGCAACCTGTTGGGCTGACTCCAAACGGCGGTTTCTTCTATTCGCCCCGTGGATTCGTTGGTGAGGTCGTTACGGATGGCACCACCATCTACGTGGTTTTTCGCGGAACTGATTTGTCGGTCAGCTTCCAGGACGGTTTAAAGGCAGCGCGTGCCGCTGGGTTGAACCAACTGGCGCCCTCCGCTTCGGGCGGACAGATCGACGTTGGTGATTGTGCCAATGATCTCTTGTTAGGGGCGGGAACCGCCCAGCAGACTCAGCTCGACGATGCGCTGGCGCTCACGCAAGCCGCGAAAGCTCTCGCCGCGCTAAGCGGTAAGCAGGTTGTCGTCGTAGGCCAGTCCTTGGGCGGAGGATTGGCAGGCCTCGTCTCGGCAATTGCGAATGTCAAGGGATACGCGATCGACCCAGCGCCCTTCGAGAGGCAGCTCCAGTACACCGCATTCAAGATGGCGCTCGCTCAAAGCGAGCTCGATCTTGGCATTCCGGTGCCGGCCTTGGTGTCAGAGCTCGTGGGCCTCGGCGACGACGATAATCGAACCGACTTTCTGACAGGGTTGGGGGACTCCGCTGCGAATGTCACTCGCTTTCTTGATTTGGCGAATGACCTTCTTGTCGATTTTGAAGAGAATATGTCCGCAAATCTCTCAGCCTATTCGGTTAAGGGTGAAATCTTGTCCGGCGGGCTTCTGGGCGGCATCTTCGACGCAATCGGGGGAGTATTTCCCGTTGCGCCTGATGCGATCGACGTCGGTGTTGCGCCGTCTGCGCTCTCTGCCTTCATTGATACGGCGCCTAGTTCGCTGCACAGCCCTACACTCTATAACCTTCTTATTCGCACTCGCACCGAGCCGAACAAATTTGAAAATCTATTGAAGGGCGATCAGGCGCTACGGTACTCACTCTTCGAAGCACCGGGCATCAGCGGTCCTGTCGAAGGCGATCGAGTCGACCCGGCCGGAGGGAGTTTCGGATATAGCGGCGTGACTTCCGGCGGATCGTCGCCGGGCATTCTCTATCGCGCATTGTGGAAGAGTGTCGGCCAGAGCGACGGGTTCTACGAAAAATTCTACGCACGCTTTGGCGCCTGGTTGGCGACCGGAGCTGTCGGGCAGGGGTTGGATGCGACAGCGCAGAATGATCAGCTCTCGGTGCATTCTGGCGTCGTCAAGCTGGGCTTGCAGGTTGTTCGCGACGCGTTGGGCGTTCAATCCAATGGCTCTGTCATCACCGATGTCGGCATGAATGTATTTGGCGCGGGTGATGCCAACGGCCCAACTGCTGGATACATTCGCATCGATCTTGGTGACATTGACGCCGACCCTGACGATCCAACGCAGCAGGAGACGCTATCCGGTTCTTTAACCCAGGCTTATGGGGTCCGTGACATCAATACGGCGGTTGCAGAGGCTGTCGCGACAGATCTTGTGGACGCAGGGATCGGATTTACCAACGCCGCAATGACGACAATCATTGGGGCGACCAGGAATGAAGTACGCGATGGCTCCAAGGCACTGTCGAATGATTGGAGGATTCTGATCGCGCAGGCTGGGAGCGCAGACGGAGCTATTGCTTACGATGCGAAGCAAGCGGGTGACTCTGGCGACACGTCGTTGTCCCACGTTGTGCTTGGTGGAACGGGAGCCGACGATATCAAAGGCTCAACGGCCGGCGACTATCTTGTCGGCGGCGACGGCAACAACAAGTTCGAGAGTGGCGGCGGAAGCGACGTTATTGTCGGGGGCAAGGACAAAGACACCTACACGGCGCATTCTGGCGGTGCCGCAGACTCGGTCGTCTTTCTGGGCGGTGCCGGCAACGAGGATACGGCCATCTATGGCAGTGATTTCTCCGGGCAGACGCTGACCGTTACATACTCGAAGCTGCAATCCGTTGATCCCTATGCGGGCATAACAGTGCAAGCCGGCGGTCAGGGCCAGGCTGACACGCTGATCGGAGTGGAGACCGTCAAGGTAACCGAGGCCAATACCACGGTTCAAATCAAGGATGATCTCTCCAATCTCAAGACGAAGGTCAAGTTCGAAGCAGATAACGTCCTCGGCAGCGGCAAAGCCACGGTCGATTTCAGCTCTTTGTCAAAAGGAATTTCGCTTTTCTCGATCGGAGACTTGATCCGTTACGGCAATGCGCTCTTTGACGAGTTCTCGAAATTCAAGCTGACGTCCCAGGACGACACTGTCAAGGAAACCGACGACGGATTGACCATCGATCTCGGTGGCGGCAACGACACGGTGAAGACCACCGGCGCTGGTACGATTATTCACACCGGCAGCGGCAGCGACAAGATCGAGATCTCTCATAATGGCCAGTTGCTGATAGAGGACGCAAGCACTGACGACCGAATGACGTTCAACGGAGTGGTGCTCACCGGTGGCGTGCAGTGGGGAACTGAAAGTAAGTACGCTTACGGCAACGGCGTGGGCTACGGCCGAAACCAGCAGGGTGACCTCGTCATCGTTGATGCGCTGGGCAACGAAACCTTCATCCCCCACTTCAACTTCACGACCGACGCGTCAAGCAACCTGACCGCGGGCCTGTTCGTCATCCAGGTCACTTACCGGATCGAACGCAGCAACGGCTGGACCGCCGGCTTCGAGACTGCTGCCTCGGCCCTCACGGCCATGAAGAAGATCGCCCAGGCAACGACTGGCAAGTTGCGGAACTGGACCGATCCGCTGGTCCTCGATCTCAACGGCGACGGGGTGAATCTGTCCTCCATGGCCGGCAACAACGCCTCGTTCGACGTCGACAAGGACGGCTTTGCCGAACGCGTCGGCTGGGTGCGCGGCGGCGATGGCATGCTGGTGCGCGATCTCAACGGCAATGGCAAGATCGACGACATCGGCGAGATGTTCGGCAACGACCAGACGCCGGGCTTCACGCAGCTCGCGACGCTCGACGGCAACCATGACGGCAAGATCAGTGCGCTCGACGACGGCCTTGCCGATTTCAACGGCGACGGCGTCGTCGATGCGAGCGACACCTTCGCCACGCTGAAGGTCTGGGTTGACGCCAATGAGGACGGCAAGACCGATGCGGGCGAGTTGAAGTCGCTGGCTTCGCTCGACATCGTCTCGATCTCGACCGGATCGACTGTCACCAACACGACCGACAGCGGCAACATCATTGCCGCTACCGGTACGTTCGTGCGCGGCGACGGTACCACCGGCACGATCGGCGAGGTGAAATTCGATACCGACAACACCCACACCACCTGGCAGGGCGACAGCTCCGTCAGTCCCGACGCCGCAAGCCGGCCCGACCTCAAGGGGTTTGGCACGCTGACCGATCTGCACGTGGCGATGACGCTCGATCCGGATCTGGTCCAGACGGTCGACGCGGCGCTGCCGTCCCTGAACACGCTGTCGCTTGCGAGCTTGCGCGAGGCCGCCCGGACCATCCTCTACGCCTGGGCGGGCGCCGTGCCGGTGCCGGCAGGCACGCCCGGCACCGAGGCGACGCAGGACTTCTGGTTCGTCGGTGACGTGACCCGAACTGGCGGCATCGCCTACGACTTCCTGGTCAAGAAGGGCGAGTACGGGACTGCCGGTGGGCAGAACGTGCCTTACTACGGCTATGCGAGCGGGCAACCCGTCTACAATGCCGAGAAGACCCTCGTCTATGGTCATCCGACCATCGACATGGTCCTGGCAAGTCCCCCGGCGCAGGGCAGTTGGACCAAGCTCACGGCGCAGGACATCGCTTTCCTCGAGCGCTACACCGGCCTCGATCTCGGCTTCGTCATGAGCGACAACCCGAGTTCCGACGCGGTTCACGTGGTTGCGGACGGTCTCACGGCTTCGTGGAACACCCTGAACAAGCTCGCCGTCCGCCTTGCGGCGCAAGGTCCTCTGGCGCCGTTCTTCGCCGGGATCACCTACGACGTTGCGAGCGACACGTTCCGCCCGAGCACGGACCATCAACTGGTGCCGATGCTGGAGGCGATCTTCCACGCCGCCCCCGCGACGGCCAGCGGCGCGCAGGATTTCCTTGCGCAGTGGCACGACATCATCAACGTCGTGCTGCCCGATTTCCAGCGCGACAACGAGGGCCATCAGCTTACCGACGCGTTCCTGTTCCAGAACCTGGTCGGCGCTTATGAGGACGTGCCGCTTGCGATCTCGCTGCAGCAGGCGGCCGCGATCTTCGACATCCCGGCCTCCGAGATCAAGACGGGTAGCGGGACGCTCGCCGGCAACGACACCAAGACCGACCTGTTCTATCTCGACTCCACCAATCAGTTGGCGCAGGGGCAGGGTGGCTCCGATGCCTATATCGTCGGGTACAATTTCGGCCACGACGTCATCCAGGACGTCTGGCAGGGATTGGGGCAGAACCAGGAGGACAGCATCTGGTTCTCCCACCTCAACGTCTCGGACCTGACTTTCACCCGCGACGGGTTCGATCTCCTGATCACCCAGAACGGGACCAGCAACCAGATCCGCGTGGTCGATGAATTCGCCGGCCGCAGGCCCGGCCTCGTCACCGCGTTCCAGGATTTCGACAAGCAGATCGAGATCATCAAATTCGCCGATGGCACCACCTGGGACCAGCTCGACATCGCCAAGGCGATCGGCATGCCGTCCCATGCGACCGACGACAATCTGATCGGAACGCCCGACGTCGATTTCCTCAATGGTGGCGCCGGGACTGACTTCATGTCCGGCGGCGATTCCGGTGATCACTACTTCTTCGGCCTCGGCTACGGCCACGACACCATCGAGGACAGGGAAGTCTGGGTCTGGCAGGCCTCGAACGACTACGTGCATTTTGGCGCAGGGATCACCGAGGATGACGTTACGTTCCAGCGCGTCGGCGTCAGCGACGATCTCCGGGTCTCGATCAACGGTACCAGCGACGCCCTGACCGTCACCGGCCAGTTCAGCGTCGCCTATGGGCTCCTCAACACCCAGCAGGACAGAATCGAAATCTTCACCTTCGATGATGGCAGCTACATCGGCTGGGAAGACATCATCAAGGCTCTGGACGCCGCTGCCGGCACGGCGGGCAACGACACGATCACCGGCTTCAACTATGACGACCTGCTCGATGGCGGTGCCGGCAATGATTTCATGACCGGTGGCAACGGCAACGACACCTATGTGTTCGGCCGGGGCTACGGCTCGGATACGATCGAGGACCGGGTCAACTACATCCTGAGCGGCACCGACGATACCGTGCAGTTCAAGGAAGGCATCTCCCGGAGCGACCTGACCTTCCACCACGACGGCAATACCAGCGATATCAGGATCACGATCAATGGTACCGACGACAGCCTGATTGTCCGGGGCGAATTCTCCATCATCTACGGCCTGATCGCGACGATGGACGACCGGATCGAGAACTTCACCTTCGCCGACGGCACCGTGCTCGGATGGCACGACATCCTGCTGCAGGTCGATGACGAGGCCGGAACCAGCGGCAACGACACCATCTACGGCTTCGGCTATGACGACACGCTGCAGGGCCGGGGCGGCGACGACTACCTTTACGGCGGTCAGGGCGACGATACTTACGTTTATTCCCGCGGCGACGGGCACGATACGATCTACGACCTCGCCGATGCGCAAGGACCGGAGTTCGACACGCTCGTGCTGCACGGCATCAACCCAGCCGACGTCTCGTTCACCCGCGTCAATTACAGCGACGTCGCGCTGGTCTTTGCCGAGAGCGCACCGGGCGTCGGCGATGGCGGCTCCGTAGTGCTACAGGGTGAGCTCGACAATTGGTTCGCCCAGGGCGTCGAGCAGGTCGTGTTCGACGACGGCACGGTCTGGACCCAGAGCGATCTCCGCGTGAAGGTGCTGGCGCAGGCCACCACGCCAGGAAACGACACGATCGTCGCCTTCAACACCAACGACGTCATCGAGGGCGGCCACGGCGACGACACCATCAGCGGCGGCGCAGGCGACGACACCTATATCTACACGCGCGGTGACGGCAACGACTCCATCACCGAAGTGTTCCTCGGCAACTACAGCAGCTACGATACGCTGAGACTGCGCAACATCGATCCGGCCTCGATCAGGCTGGTGCGTAACGGCAACAGCAACGACGTGACGCTCCAGATCGCGGAGAGCGCGCCGGGCGCGGGCGATGGCGGTTCGATCCTGCTGAAGGACGAGCTCAATGGAGGGCTCGCCGCCGGCGTCGAGCAGATCGTGTTCGACGACGGCACGGTGTGGAACCAGGACCAGATGCGCGTTCGCGTGCTGGCCGACGCTACGACCGACGGCAACGACACGATCTACGGCTTTGCGACCAACGATACGATACGTGGCGGCAAGGGCGACGACGTCCTCTACGGCGCGCCGGGCGACGACACCTATGTCTATTCGCACGGCGACGGCAACGACACCATCTATGAGGTCTGGCTCGGCAATTACAGCAGCTTCGATACGTTGAGGCTGCAGAACATCGCGCCATCGGCGGTTCACCTGACGCGGAACGGGGCCGACATGACGCTCGTCATTGCCGAGAGCGCCCCCGGCGCCGGCGACAGCGGCTCGATCCTGCTCACGGACGAGGAGACCGGAAACCAGACCTCGGGCGTCGAGCAGATCGTGTTCGACGACGGCACGGTGTGGACCCAGGCCGATCTGCGCGCGATGTGGCTGGTGCAGGAGACCGCGTCGACGGACACGTCGATCACGGGCTTCAGGACCAACGACATCATCGTCGCGGGCACGGTGGACCGCTCGCTGCATGGCGCCGGCGGACAGGATACCTATGTCTACAGCTCGTCGGGCGGCAATGTCGTGATCGACGATCCCGGCCGTCTTCAGTCCGAGCTCGACCTGACCGACATTGCGTCGACGGACGTCAGCCTGTCGCGGCCGGTGGCCAATAGCGGCGCCAATCTGGTGATCACGGTCAACAGCACGGGTAAGACGATTACCATTCTGAACGAGTTTACGACGTCCGGAGGCCTGCGCGCGATTTCCTTCTCCGACGGGGTGATCTGGAACCCCGACCAGGTCAAAGCCGTCCTCGCAGGCGGCAGCGGTGACCTCTATGTGTTCAACCGCGGCGACGGTGCGGTGACCATGGACCAGACGGTCGCCAGCGTCCGGCTCGGCAGCGATATCTCGCCCGATGACATCATCCTCCAGGCCAACGGCCGCGATCTCCTGGTCAAATTGCGGGGGACGACCGACAGCCTCACGGTCTACGGCGCGTTGACCGCCAATGCGTGGGGCGTGACGAGCACGCTGTCCTCGCTGAAGTTCAGCGACGGCACGTCGCTGGCCCTCGGCCAGCCGAGCGCCGGACACGGCCTGCCGCTGACCTTCACCTGGGTGCTCAACACCGCCAATTTCGACATGGTTGGGTCAATCTACGGCACCAACGTCTACGAGGTGACGGCCCCCGGCAAACTGAACTTCGCTAATGTCAGCGCGGTCGGCGGCACCAACATCGTCAAGTTCGACAAGGGCGCGCAGAACCTGATCGTCGACACCCACAATTTCGCCGGCAGCCTAGCGCTCGGCCCGCAGATCTCGGCGGAGGACGTCTACTGGCAGACCGACACCTGGGGCAACATGTTCATGAAGCTCCGGGGTGACAACGCGGACAGCATCGCCATTTGGGGCGATCTGCAGCTCGCGAACGGCGTCGTCACGAGTGCGATCAAGACCGTGACGTTCGGTGACGGGACCGTTCTGGACACCAGCCATGGTCCGGCCGCCTTCACCTGGCTCGGTAACACGGCGAACTTCAACATCACCGGCTCCAATTTCGGGACCAACATCTACGAGGTGACCGTTTCCGGCCACATCAGCTTCACCAACGCGGCCGCAGCCGGCGGTACGAACATCGTCAAGTTCGACAAGGGAAGCCAGAACCTCGCGGTCGAGGCCAATAACTTCAGCGGCATCCTCGACCTCGGGCCGCAAATTTGGGCTCAGGACCTGTACTGGCAGACCAACCAGTGGGGCGATCTGATCCTCAAGATCCGCGGCGACGACGCCGACAGCATCAACGTCTGGGGTGACATGCACCTCACCAATGGCGTCGTGACGAGCGCGATCAAGACGGTCAAGTTCGCTGACGGTTCTTCGCTGGACATCAGCCACGGACCCGGCGTCTTCACCTGGCTCGGCAATACCGCGAACTTCACCATCACCGGGACCAATCTCGGCACCAACGTGTACGAGGTCAGCGTCGGCGGCCACATCAACTTTGCCGATGCGGCCGCGGCCGGCGGCACCAACATCGTGAAGTTCGACAAGGGAGGCCAGAACCTCGCGGTTCAGGCCAATAACTTCAGCGGCATTCTTGATCTTGGCCCGCAGATCGCAGCCCAGAACGTGTACTGGCAGAGCAACGGCTACGGCGACCTGATCCTGAAGATCCGCGGCGACGATGCCGACAGCATCAACGTCTGGGGCGACATGCATGTCACGAATGGCGTCCTCACCAGCGCGATCAAGACGGTGAAGTTTGCTGACGGGACGGTGCTCGACATGAGCCACGGTCTCTCGAAGTTCACCTGGCTCGGCAACACCGCGAACTTCAACATCACCGGGACGACGTTCGGGACCAACATCTACGAGGTCACGGCGGCGAACGGGAAGATCAACTTTGCCGATGCCGGCGCAGTCGGCGGCATCAACATCGTGAAGTTCGACAAGGGCGGCCAGGCGCTGAACGTCCAAGCCAACAATTTCAGCGGCGAGCTGGACCTCGGTCCGGCCATCTCGGCGCAGGACGTGTATTGGCAGAGCAATGGCTACGGCGATCTCATCATGAGGCTCCGTGGTGATGACGCCGACAGCGTCAATTTCTGGGGCGACCTGCATGTCGTCAACGGCGCTTTGACGAGTGCGGTCAAGACCGTCAAGTTCAGCGACGGAACCGTGCTGGACATGAGCCACGGTCCTTCCAACTTCAACTGGCTCGGCAATACCGCGAACTTCACCATCACGGGCACGACATTCGGGACCAACATCTACGAGGTCACCGCGGCCAACGGAAAGATCAACTTCGCCGATGCCAGCGCCGTCGGCGGCATCAATATCGTCAAGTTCGACAAGGGCGGCCTTGCGCTGAACGTTCAGGCCAACAATTTCAGTGGCAAACTGGACCTCGGTCCGACCATCTCGGCGCAGGACGTCTATTGGCAGACCAACGGCTACGGCGACCTGATCCTCAAGCTGCGGGGCGATGATGCCGACAGCATCAACGTCTGGGGCGACCTGCATTTCACCAACGGCGTCGTCACCAGCGCGATCAAGAACGTGAAGTTCAGTGACGGCACCGTTCTGGACATGAGCCAGGGACCGTCCGCATTCACCTGGATCGGCACCGCCAACAACTACAATCTCGTCGGCAGCAACATGCGCTCGAACGTGTTCGAGATCACGCAGGGGAACGGTGCGATCAAGTTCGGGAATGCCAGCGCAGGCGGGGATGGCAACAATACGATCAGGTACGACAAGGGCGACGGCTTGGCTGACGTTCAGCTCAATGGCGGCAAGGGCGTCGTGGCGCTCGGCAGCAACGTCTCGGTGCAGGACGTCATCCTGGGCTCGAACAGTGCCGGCGACCTGATCGTCAAATTCCGTAACGACACGACCGACGCGATCACCATCCACAACGATCTCGTCTTCGGGAACGTCAATTCCTACGGGATCAGCGCCATCCAGTTCGCTGACGGGACAGTCTGGGACTACACGTTCATCGCGTCGAACGCCTGGATCAGGGGGACGGCGGGTAACGACTCGATCGGCCTCCCGGCAAACGCCGCCACGGTCGATACGGGGGCGGGCGATGACACGTTCAGTGTCTCGGGCAATGGCTCCGACCGCTTCGTGTTCGGCGTAGGCTCCGGTCACGACCTGCTCGACAACCCCGGCAACGGCTACCAGCGTACCGACGTCCTGGATCTCACGGGGCTTCTGCCGTCCGATATCGTGCTGTCGAGGTCGGGCAACCAGCTGATCGTGAAGATATCCGCGACTGGCGAGACGTTCACGGCGCTCTGGCAATTTTACGCCGATGGTCTCAGTTACGGCATCGGCTCGATCAAGTTTGCGGACGGGACCATCTGGGATCGGACGGCGATTGCGGCGAATGCCTGGGTGCGCGGCACCTCCGGCAACGACTCCCTCACGCTTCCGGCCACCGGCATCACCGCCGATGCCGGTGCGGGCGACGACACGATTTCGGTCTCCGGCAACGGCTCAGACCGGATCATCTTCGGTTCGGGATACGGCCATGACGCGCTGACGAACCCGGGTTCGGGCTACAACCGGGACGACACGCTGGTCTTGAAGAACCTCAATCCCGCTGACGTCCAGCTCAGCCGGAACGGAGATGCCATGCTCGTCAAGGTGCTGGCGACCGGTGACACGTTCAACGTGAACTTCCAGTTCTGGGGAGACGGCAGCCAGATCCAGGGGATTACGCATATCCAGTTTGCGGACGGAACCCTCTGGGACCGGGCGACGATCGCGGCGAACGCCTGGATCCGGGGTACTTCCGGCAACGACTCCCTCACGCTTCCGGCCACCGGCTACACGGCCGATGCGGGAGCGGGCGACGATACGATCTCGGTCTCCGGCAACGGCTCCGACCGCATCGTCTTCGCCAAGGGATACGGTCACGACACGCTGACCAATCCCGGCTCGGGCTACAGCCGCGACGACACGCTGGTGCTCAGCGACATCAACCCGTGGGAGGTGCAGTTCAGCCGCAGTGGCGATGCCATGACGCTGAGCGTGCCGTCGACGGGGGATTCCTTCCGCGTGAACTTCCAGTATTGGGGCGACGGCAGCCAGATCCAGGGGCTCACGCACATTCAGTTCGCGAACGGCAGCAACTGGAGCAGGTCGAACCTGGTCGATGCCACGTCGACCTTCACCTGGACGGGAAGCGCGGCGAACGCCACGCTCACTGGAAACGACTACGGCGCGAACGTCTTCCAGTTCGGTTCGGGGGCGGAGACGGCCTATGGCGGCGCCAGAAGCAATGTGTACCAGGTCACCACGAGCACGGGCCAGGCGCAGATCAATCTGTCGGCCGCGACCGGTTCGAAGAACGAGATCGACTTCCTCAGCGGTATGACCGATCAGAATCTGTGGTTCGAGCAGGCCGGCAATGATCTCAAGATCGATCTGCTTGGCTCCAATACCAGCACGACGATCAGCAATTGGTTCTCGGGCAGCGCAGGTTCGATGCAGGCGATCACGGCTGGTGGTCTCAAGATTGACAGCCAGATCTCGCAGCTGGTGCAGGCGATGGCGACGTATTCGGCGAACAACACCGGATTTGACCCAACCAGCGCGAGCATTCATGTGCTGCCGAACGATACGGCCCTCCAGGGCGCGGTCACGGCGGCCTGGCACGCATAGCAAGACGAAGGCACCACGCCCGTTGGGCGGGGTGCCTTCTCCAATGCCTTGTGAGGCGAAGGCGCGATGCGCAAGTCGCGTACGGCTGCGCGGTCGGTTGGCGTCAGCAGGCTGGAGCTATATGGCGACCGGCTGACAGTTCGACAGTTTACACCGCGTCTGCCGGCACAAAACAGCTGATGATGATGTTGCCGCGGTGATGCACGTACCACACGACGGCCTGGCCGACCGGATTGCCGCGATCGCGGATGATGGCCCGCTCGGGTACAGCCATCCACTGTCCTTCAATCGGGACCCAATAGGTGCCGTCACGATAATCATACTCGGTACGATGACCATCCGAGATGTCGCAGCACGGCACGCCGTTCGGCGCGGTCACGGATTTGAACCATGCGCGGATGTCAGGCGGGACGTTGTCGTATTGTCCACGGTCGAAGGCGAGCGCCGTGCCATTCAGCGTAGAGACGAACACCCAGAGAGCGACCTGCACGAGCTGTCGCATCCGATCCTCCACTGCCTGTCTTATGTCTTACGCACCGTTGGTGAGCACGATTCGACGTTAGCGTGATTAAGCCTGAGCTCAGCCGCTGTTGCATGCTCAAAAAGTGAGCGTTCCAGGGGGCGGGGATGGTGCGACGCAAAACTGGCGCTTGGCTTCGCTCCGCGGTCAGGCAGTGTGTCTGACAACCTCAGATCAGATCAACGGAATGCGTTTCTACGAATTGCGCCGGTTTGCGTTGACCGCGATCGCCGCCGCCGCCGTGCGGTTCTCGACGCCGAGCTTGGCATAGATCTGCTCGAGATGCTTGTCGACGGTGCGTGGAGAGAGGCCCAGGATCTGCGCGATGTCGCGATTGGTTTTGCCTTTCGCCAGCCAGGACAGCACTTCGCTCTCACGTGTCGTCAACCCGAGCTCACGCGGGAATTCCGCCGGCGAGTCTGTGCCTGTGTCCTTTGCCAGCCGCAGCAATAGTTCGTTCGGGCCGAGCTTGCCCACATATTGCAGCCGAAGCTGCTCGTTGGCGGTAGACGACGCCATCGCGACAGTCTTCGAGGCGGCTTTGCCTTTCTGGATCTGATCGATCCATTGCGGTATCGGGTCGGGCAGAACCAGGTTATCGTCGGCATCGACCGCGAGGGCATCCGCCAGCAGCTTCTGCGCCTGCGGCGTGGCCCACTTGATCTTGCCGGCATCGTTCACCGCGAGCAGATAGCGGCCGGAGACGTCGTGCGCTGCGCGCGCACTCTGGGTCAGCCGCGCGTTGGCAAGGTGGACGCGAATGCGTGCCAGTATCTCCTCAATCGCGATCGGCTTGGTGACATAGTCGACGCCGCCGGCTTCGAGCCCGCGCACGATGTGCTCGGTCTCGGCCAGGCCGGTCATGAAGATGATCGGCACGCCGTCGAGGCCGGCATCGCGCTTGAGCCGCTTGCAGGTCTCGAACCCGTCCATGCCTGGCATCACCGCATCAAGCAGCACGATGTCTGGCGTGATCTGGTCGACGATCCGCATCGCGGATAAGCCATCGAGTGCGACCATCACGGTCATGCCTGCGCCATCGAGTGCATCGGTCAGGAGCCGGAGCGTCTCGGGAGAATCGTCGACGACGAGGGCGACGTCGCGTTTTTTGGGGTCAGTGATCATAGCTGTGCAGGGTTTTCAGCGTCGCCATGTATTGGTCGAGATCGAAACGGTCGAGCAGTGCGCGCATATGGGTGACGAAGTCGGCGTGCTCCGGCAGCTCGGTGCCGATTTCGTCGAGCTTGAGCTGGATCGCCCGGACATAGCCGAGCCGGCCAAGATCGATCAGCTCTTCGACATATTTCCCCGGAGGCCGCGAGCCGCTCTCCGGTTTCCACAGCGGCGCCGGCGCCTGCTCGGCGTCGTACTGCCAGTCGAGCTTGAGCAATTGGCGGATGGTTTCCAGCAGCCGCGGGATGTCGATCGGCTTCATCAGATAGCCGTCGTGGAACGGCTGTGCCAGCGGCGCGCCATGCGCTTCGAGCGCGCTTGCCGACACCATCAGGATGCGCGCGGTGTGATGGCCGTTGGCGCGCAAGGTCTCTGCCACCGTCCAGCCGTCCATGCCCGCCATGGAGATATCGAGCAGGAACAGGTCGGGCCGGCAGTGCTGCGCCAGCGCGAGGCAGCCGGGACCATCGGGGGCGCTGAGCAGGATGAAGCCGAGCGGCGCCAGCACCTCGCGCAGGAGATCGCGATGCGTCGGGTCATCGTCGGTGATCAGGATCGTCTTGCGCGGGCCGAGATAGCCGTAGATCGGCGCCTCCACCGGTGCATCGCGCCGGGGATTGGTGACCTCGGAGAGCAGGAGCTTCACGCGGAAGGTCGCGCCGGTCCCGACCGTGCTCGTCACCTTGATGTCGCCGCCCATCACGCCCGCGAGCAGGCGGCTGATCGTGAGACCCAGGCCGGTACCGGTCTGCGGCTGCGCCACGCCGAGCGCGCCGCGCTCGAAGGGGGCGAAGATGCGTTCGAGATCGTCCTGCCGGATGCCGGGGCCGGTATCGACGACCTCGAATTCGGCGACGGGGCTGCGATAATGCACGACGAACTTGACGCTGCCGGTCTGCGTGAACTTGATCGCGTTCGACAGCAGATTGATCAGGATCTGCCGCAACCGCTTCTCATCCGCATAGACCACGACCGGCAGAATCGCCGGCCGCTTGAACATGAAGTCGATGCCCTTGGCTGCAGCCTGCAGGCGGAACATGCCGACGAGCTGATCGAGGAAATCGTTGAGGCGAACCTCGTCACGGGAGAGGTAGAGCCGTCCGGCCTCGATCTTGGAGATGTCGAGGATGCCGTCGATCAATCCCGACAGATGATCCGCGCTGCGGCGGACCACGCGAACCTGATCGCGCGGCCGCGCCTGCAGACTGTTGTCCTGCTCGAGCAACTGCGCATAGCCGGAGATCGCGTTCAGCGGGGAGCGAAGCTCGTGGCTCAGTCCGACCACATAACGGCTCTTGGCGAGGTTGGCGGACTCCGCGACCTCCTTGGCGCGCTGCAATTCGGCGTCGGTGCGCTTGTGCGCGTCGATCTCCTGGATCAGCAGCGTGGTCTGTCGCCGCGTTTCCTCCTCCGCTGCGCGACGGCTCTGCTGCGCAAGCACGAAAAGCCAGGCAACGACTCCGATGATGATGATCAGCGAGAAGAACACTTTCCATAGCACGTCAGCCAGCAGTGCGTCGGCATGCACGGTCGCTGAGGTCTGCAGGTACACCAGTCCGAGCACGAGCCCTACGAGCCCGGCCGAGACAGCGAATACGCCGATATACTGGCCGAACTGCGAGTTGATCCGGGTATGGATCGTCTCGGGCAGCATCTTGCCGAGGGCTTCCGACACCTGTGCACCGGCCCGAGCGTGCGGCTTGCAGAGGTCATGACAGCGGGCGTCGAGCGAGCAACACAGCGAGCAGATTGGTCCGGCATAGGCGGGGCATGATGCCATGTCCTCTGGCTCGAACGAATGCTCGCAGATACAGCATTGGATGGCCTCGACGTTCTGCCAGCCCCGCTTCGGCTTCCGGGCGATGTAGTACTTGCCGCCGGTGGCCCAAGCGATGAGCGGCGCGGAGACGAAGGCGGCTGCGAGGGCGACGAAGGCCGACAGCGCCTTCGCTGTCGGGCCAAACACGCCATAGAACGCGCTGATCGAGGCAATGGTCGCGATCGTCATGGCGCCGACGCCGACCGGGTTGATGTCGTAGAGATGGGCGCGCTTGAACTCGATTTGCGGTGGACGCAGGCCAAGCGGCTTGTTGATGACGAGATCGGCGACCAGAGCGCCGACCCATGCGATCGCAACGTTGGAGTAGAGCGCCAGTGTCTGCTCGAGCGCCTTGTAGACACCGATTTCCATCAGGAGCAGCGCCACCACGACGTTGAACACGAGCCAGACCACGCGACCGGGATGGCTGTGCGTCAATCGTGAGAAGAAGTTCGACCAGGCGATCGAGCCGGCATAGGCGTTGGTGACGTTGATCTTGACTTGCGACAGGATCACGAAAGTGCCGGTCAGCGCCAGCGCGAGGTCCGGCTGTGACAGCACATAGCGAAAGGCTTCGAGATACATGTTGGCCGGCTCGGCAGCCTGTTCGAGCCCGACGCCATGGCTCAGCGCGAAATAGGCCAGGAAGGAGCCGACCAGCAATTTGAGCGCGCCGAAAACGATCCAGCCGGGGCCGGCGCTGAGCAGGGCGATCCACCAGGAGGTTCGAGAGGTACGGCGGTCGCGCGGCAGGAAGCGCAGGAAGTCGACCTGCTCGCCGATCTGCGCCACCAGCGAGAACACCACCGACGCTGCGGTACCGAACAGCAGGAGATCGAGATGCCCGTTGGGATCGCCATGCTCGCCGGCGAATGTCCGCCACTCTGTAAACGAATGCGGATTGGCCCAGGCGATCGCCAGGAAGGGGAGCACGTGCAGGACGATCCAGATCGGCTGTGTCCACAGCTGGAAGCGGCTGATCAGGGTAATCCCGTGGGTGACCAGGGGGATGATGACGATGGCGCTGATGAGATAGCCGAGCGGGCGGGGGATTCCGAAGCACAGCTCCAGCGCCGCGGCCAGAATGACCGCCTCAAACGCGAAGAAGATGAACGTGAAGGACGCGTAGATCAGCGAGGTAATGGTCGAGCCGATATAGCCGAAACCGGCGCCTCGGGTCAGCAGGTCGATATCGGTGCCGCATTTTGCGGCATAATAGGCAATCGGCAGGCCACAGAGGAAGATGATGACGCTGACCACCAGAATGGCGGCGATTGCGTTGGAGGCGCCGTAGTTCAGCGTGATGGTGCCGCCGATCGCTTCCAGCGCCAGAAATGAGATCGCACCAAGTGCGGTGTTGGCGACACGGGCGGCGGACCAGCGCCGTGCGCTCTTGGCGGTGAAGCGCAGCGCGTAGTCTTCCAGCGTCTGGTTGGCGACCCATTGGTTGTACTGGCGCCTGACGCGGTCTATTCGCTGCCGCCCTGCCACTCGAACCCCACTTCCGAAACTGTCGCCGGATCCCTCGCAAATCCCGTACCAAAAGCCTACGTCGGTATTTTGCGGTGCAGTATACGCGATCTTGCGTATGCTTGCGCTGCACAAATTCGAGCCATCCTCACGGCACCAATCGCGTGTCCTCGAACAAAAAGTGGGGTGCTCATGTCAGACGAAGCCAACAAGGGCCTATTGTCGCCGCTCCGGCGCAAATTATTGATGGGAATGGCGGCCGTGCCGGCCGTCACCATGCTGCCGCGGGCGTCCTTCGCCCAGGCCCCGGCGACCTCGGCGGTCAACACCACGGGTCTTGCGGTCACCGACACCGAAGTGACGGTCGGTATCCTGCATTCGGCGACCGGTACCATGGCGATCTCCGAGACCGGGTCGATCGAGGCCGAAAAGCTCGCCATCGAGCAGATCAACGCCGCCGGCGGCGTGCTCGGGCGCAAGATCAAGTTCATCCAGGAAGACGGCGCCTCCGATTGGCCGACCTTTGCGGAAAAAGCCAAGAAGCTCCTCGTCAACGACAAGGTCGCGGCGATCATGGGTTGCTGGACTTCGGCCTCGCGCAAGGCGGTGCTGCCCGTGATGGAGCAGTACAACGGCATGCTCTACTACCCGACCTTCTATGAAGGTCTCGAGCAGTCCAAGAACGTGATCTACACCGGCCAGGAAGCCACCCAGCAGATCCTCGCCGGCCTGAACTGGATCGCCAAGGAGAAGGGCGCCAAATCGTTCTTCTTCATCGGCTCCGACTACATCTGGCCGCGGACCTCGAACAAGATCGCGCGCAAGCATGTCGAGAACGTGCTGAAGGGCAAGGTCGTCGGCGAGGAGTACTACGCGCTCGGCTCGACCCAGTTCAACTCGGTCATCAACAAGATCAAGCTGACCAAGCCTGACGTGATCTTCACCGACGTCGTCGGCGGCTCCAATGTCGCCTTCTACAAGCAGCTGAAGGCTGCCGGTATCGACCTCTCCAAGCAGCCGCTGCTGACGATTTCGGTGACCGAGGACGAGATCGACGGCATCGGCGGCGAGAACATTGCGGGCGCCTATGCCTGCATGAAGTACTTCCAGTCGCTCGACAATCCCAACAACAAGGCGTTCGTGCCGGCCTTCAAGAAGGCATGGGGCGAAAAGACCGTGATCGGAGACGTCACCCAGGCTGCCTATCTCGGCCCGTGGCTGTGGAAGCTGACGGTCGAGAAGGCGGGCTCGTTCGACGTCGACAAGATCGCGGCGGCCTCGCCCGGCGTCGAGTTCAAGGGCGCGCCGGAAGGCTATGTGCGCATCCACGAGAACCATCATCTCTGGTCGAAGACCCGCGTCGGTCGCGCCAAGCTCGATGGCCAGTTCGAGCTGATCTACGAGACCGCAGATCTGGTCGAGCCGGACCCGTTCCCGAAGGGCTACCAGTAAACGCGCGGAATTTCCCGCAAGCTTCCCCAGCAAGAGCTCCCTGGCGTGGATTGCAAGTCCATGCCCACGACCCCCGCGTCGCGATGTCAATCGCGACGCGGGACCCTCGGACGCGGGACGCTGTTCCCCGGACGCGCGACGCTGTCCCCTCGACGGAGAAACCAGATGTTCGGCGACTATTCGATTGGCGACCTCGGCTCGATCTTCGTCATGCAAGGCTTTGCCGGCCTGATCCTGTTTTCCGTCTACGTGCTGATGGCGCTCGGGCTCGCGATCATCTTCGGCCAGATGGGCGTCATCAACATGGCCCATGGCGAGTTCATGATCCTGGGCGCCTACGTGACCTGGATGACGTCGAACTTCTTCCAGTCCTATCTGCCCAGCCTGTTCAGCGGCTACTTCTTCCTCGCCATGATATTGGCCTTCCTGGCCTCCGGCGCGCTCGGAATGCTGGTCGAATGGGTGTTGATCCGGCACCTCTACAAGCGCCCGCTCGACACGCTGCTTGCGACCTGGGGCCTGAGCCTGATGTTGCAGCAGGCCTATCGCTCGATCTTCGGCGCGCGCGAGGTCGGCGTCGAGCTGCCGCAATGGATGCTCGGCTCGCTGCACGTCACCGACTCGATCGAGGTGCCGATCAACGGCGTCTTCGTGATGGGCCTGACGGTGCTGATTACGATCGGCGTCGCCTACATCATGTTCCGTTCGCGCTGGGGCCGCCAGGTCCGCGCCGTCGTGCAGAACCGCATCATGGCGGGCGCCGTCGGCATCAACACGGCCAAGGTCGACCGCTACACCTTTGCACTCGGCTGCGGCATCGCCGGCGTCGCAGGCAGCGCCTTCACCATGATCGGCTCGACCGGGCCGACGTCGGGGCAGCTCTATATCGTCGATACCTTCCTGGTCGTGGTGTTCGGCGGCGCCGCCAGCCTGCTCGGCACCATCGCCTCCGCCTTCTCGATCTCGCAGACCCAGTCGACGCTCGAGTTCTTCATGTCGGGCTCGATGGCGAAGGTGCTGACGCTGCTCGCGGTGGTCGGAATTCTGATGCTGCGGCCGCAGGGGCTGTTTGCCCTCAAAGTCCGCAAATAAACGGAAGTGCAGGGGGCTAGACTCATGAACGACAGTCGTTTTGCCACGCGATCTGAGTTGATCGGCATCCTGGTGCTCGCGGTCTTTCTGGTCGTGATCCTGCCGCTCTGCCTCGACGTCTTTCGCCTCAACCTGGTCGCCAAATATCTCACCTACGCCTTCGTGGCGCTGGGGCTGGTGATCTGCTGGGGGTACGGCGGCATCCTGAGCCTGGGGCAGGGCGTATTCTTCGGCCTCGGCGGCTACTGCATGGCGATGTTCCTTAAGCTCGAGGCGTCGAGCGTCGAGAACACCAAGATCCAGTCGACGCCGGGCATTCCTGACTTCATGGACTGGAATCAGATCACCGCGCTGCCGTTCTTCTGGAAGCCGTTCCACAGCCTGACCTTCACCATCCTCGCCGTCATCCTGGTGCCGGGCATCTTCGCCCTGATCATCGGCGCTGCGATGTTCAAGCGCCGCGTCGGCGGCACCTACTTTGCGATCATCACGCAGGCGGTCGCTGCGATCCTGACCATCCTGATCGTCGGGCAGCAGGGCTACACCGGCGGCATCAATGGCATGACCGATCTGCGCACCCTGAAGGGATGGGATATCCGTCCCGACCACGCCAAGGTCGTGCTCTACTTCTTTGAGGTCGGCCTGCTGTTTGCCTGCATCTGCATCGCCCAGCTGGTGCGTCACTCCAAGCTCGGACGGATCCTGGTGGCGATGCGCGACCAGGAGGACCGGGTTCGGTTCTCCGGCTACAGCGTCGCCAATTTCAAGATCTTCGCCTTTTGCATCGCCGCGATCTTTGCCGCGATCGGTGGCGCCATGTTTGCGCTCAATGTCGGCTTCATGTCTCCGTCCTTCGTCGGCATCGTGCCGTCGATCGAGATGGTGATCTACACCGCCGTCGGTGGCCGGCTCTCGATCCTCGGCGCGGTCTACGGCACTCTTCTGGTCAACTTCGCCAAGACCAGTCTCTCCGAGTCCTTTCCCGAGCTCTGGCTGTTCGGCCTGGGCGGTCTGTTCATCGCCGTGGTGCTCGCCTTCCCGAACGGCCTTGCCGGCATCTGGGGAGATTACGTCCAGCCGCGCATCGGCAAGCTGATGGGCACACGCAAGCCGAAGGCTGGCTGGACCGACAATTCGGTCGCCGACGGCGCACCGGCAGAGTGAGGAGGATTTCATGCTCGTCGGACATCAGCCCAAGCCCTTCCTGCTCTCGGTCGAAGGTCTCACCGTCTCCTTCGACGGCTTCAAGGCGGTCAACGATCTCTCCTTCTACGTCGAGGAGAACGAGATCCGCGTCATCATCGGCCCCAACGGGGCGGGCAAGACCACCGTGCTCGACCTCATCTGCGGAAAGACCAAGGCGACGTCAGGCTCGATCGAATTCCGCGGCAAGGACCTGACCAAGCTGAAGGAGAACCAGATCGTCAAGGCCGGCGTTGGCCGCAAGTTCCAGACACCCTCGATCTACGACGACCTCACGGTGTTCGAGAATTTGGAGATCTCCTATCCGCGCGGCCGCACCGTGTTCGGCGCGCTCACCTTCACGCGCGATGCTGCCGTGCGCGACCGCGTCCATGAAGTGGCCGAAATGATCTTCCTGAAGGACCGTCTCAACATGAGCGCGGCGCTGCTCAGCCACGGTCAGAAACAGTGGCTCGAGATCGGCATGCTGCTGATCCAGGACCCGGACCTGCTGATGCTCGATGAGCCCGTCGCCGGCATGAGCGTCTCCGAGCGCGCCAAGACCGCGGAGCTGCTCAACCGTATCATCAAGGACCGCTCGGTGCTGGTGATCGAGCACGACATGAAGTTCGTGGAGGACATTGCCCACAAGGTCACCGTGCTGCACCAGGGCCAGATCCTCTCCGAGGGCACCATGGAGAAGGTGAAGAACGATCCGAAGGTCATTGAAGTGTACCTCGGTCACTGAGGAGCGACATCCATGCTGACAATCAATGATCTCCACGTCGCCTATGGCCAGAGCGAGGTGTTGCACGGCCTCAATGTGCAGGTCGCGCCCAACGAGATCGTCGCGATCATGGGCCGCAACGGCATGGGCAAGACCACGCTGATGAAGTCGCTGATGGGCATCGTGCCGACGAAGAGCGGCAAGGTGACCATGGACGGCACCGAGCTCGGCTCGCTGCCGAGCTACGACCGGGTGGCAAAAGGCCTCGCCTATGTGCCGCAGGGTCGCATGATCTTCTCGGCCATGACGGTGAAGGAGAACATCGAGACCGGCCTCGTCGTCTCCGGCGGCTCGGAAGTGCCCGCTGACATCTACGAGCTGTTTCCGGTACTGCTGGAGATGAAGGGCCGCCGCGGCGGCAATCTCTCAGGCGGGCAACAGCAGCAGCTTGCCATCGCTCGGGCACTCGCCACCAAGCCGAAGGTGCTGCTGCTGGACGAGCCGACCGAGGGCATCCAGCCGTCGATCATCAAGGAGATGGCGCGTACGCTGAAGCGCATCCGCGACGAGCGGGGGCTCTCGATCGTCGTCTCGGAGCAGGTCCTGAGCTTCGCGCTCGACATCGCCGACCGCGTGCTCGTCATCGAGAACGGCGAGATCGTGCGTGACGATCCGCGCGACAGCGTCGATGCCGCGCAGATCTCGAAATTCCTGTCCGTTTAACCGCGTAAACCAAGGGGAGCATCTCGATGCCAGATACATTGATCAAGGTCGATCTCACCAAGTCGGCCTATGAAAACGACAAGATCCACAACCGTTGGCATCCGGAGGTTCCAATCGTCGAGTGGGTCAGCCCCGGCGACGACTTCATCATCGAAACCGTCGACTGGACCGGCGGCTTCATCAAGAACAACGACTCGGCCGACGACGTGCGCGATATCGACCTGTCGATCGTGCACTTCCTGTCCGGCCCGATCGGCGTCAAGGGTGCCGAGCCCGGCGACTTGCTGGTTGTCGATCTGCTCGACGTCGGCCCTCTCAAGGAGAGCCTGTGGGGCTTCAACGGCTTCTTCTCCAAGCAGAACGGCGGCGGCTTCCTGACTGATCACTTCCCGCTGGCGCAGAAGTCGATCTGGGACATCAAGGGCCTTTACACGTCGTCGCGCCATGTGCCCGGCGTCAACTTCGCCGGCCTGATCCACCCCGGTCTGATCGGCTGCCTGCCGGATGCCAAGATGCTCGCGGCCTGGAACGCGCGCGAAGCTGAGTTGATCGCGACCAACCCGACCCGGGTCCCGGGCCTTGCCAATCCGCCGTTCGCGCCGACCGCCCATGCCGGCCAGGCCAAGGGTGACGTCAAGGCCAAGATCGGCCTCGAAGGCGCCCGCACGGTGCCGCCGCGCGAGCATGGCGGCAATTGCGACATCAAGGATCTGTCGCGCGGCTCGAAGATCTATTTCCCGGTCTATGTGCCCGGCGGCGGCCTCTCGATGGGCGATCTGCACTTCAGCCAGGGCGACGGCGAGATCACCTTCTGCGGCGCCATCGAAATGGCCGGCTGGCTGCACATCAAGGTCGACGTCATCAAGGACGGCGTGGCGAAATACGGCATCAAGAATCCCGTGTTCAAGCCGTCGCCGATCACGCCGAACTACAAGGACTATCTGATCTTCGAGGGTATCTCGGTCGACGAGGCCGGCAAGCAGCATTACCTCGACGTCCACATTGCCTACCGCCAGGCCTGCCTCAACGCGATCGAGTATCTGAAGAAGTTCGGCTACTCCGGCGCCCAGGCTTATTCGATTCTGGGCACCGCACCGTGCCAGGGCCACATCTCCGGTGTGGTCGACGTGCCGAACGCCTGCGCGACGCTGTGGTTGCCGACGGAGATATTCGACTTCGACGTGATGCCGTCGTCGGCAGGGCCGATCAAGCACATCACGGGCGACATCCAGATGCCGATCTCGCCCGACAAGTAGCGCCTGCGCAAAATGGATGCGGGGCGGTGCGCCCCGTATCCGACGTGCAATAGCGAAGGGAGCGACGATGCCTGTCTATGAATATCTCTGCAATGATTGCGGCCCGTTCACCGACATGCGGCCGATGGCCGAATGCGACGACCCGCAGGACTGTCCACGCTGTGAGATGGAATCGCAGCGCGTAATCCTGACCGCGCCGGCGTTCTTCTGCATGCCCAGTGACAAGCGCAAGGCGCACGCGACCAACGAGAGCAGCAAGCATGCGCCGAAGACGCTCGATCAATACAAGGCCGCGCATGGTCCGGGCTGCGGCTGCTGCGGGACCGGAACGAAGAAGAAACCGGGGCGGCTCGTGACCAAGAGCAAGAGCGGTGCCGTCGGCTTTCCGACTGCGCGGCCCTGGATGATCAGCCACTGACGCAGCCGACTGAAAGACAAAGAACCAGAAATAGAAGGGCGTTCCAAATGCTTCACGGTGACATCTCCTCCAGCAACGACGTGGTCGGAGTCGCGGTCGTCAATTACAAGATGCCGCGGCTACACACCAAGGCCGAGGTGCTCGACAACGCCCGCAAGATTGCCGACATGGTCGTCGGCATGAAGCTCGGTCTGCCCGGTATGGATCTCGTGATCTTCCCGGAATATTCCACCCACGGCATCATGTACGACTCCAAGGAGATGTACGAGACCGCCTCGCAGGTGCCGGGCGAGGAGACAGCGATTTTCGCCGAAGCCTGCCGCAAGGCCAAGGTGTGGGGCGTGTTCTCGCTGACCGGCGAGCGTCACGAGGAACATCCGCACAAGGCGCCCTACAACACGCTGATCCTGATGAACGACAAGGGCGAGATCGTGCAGAAATATCGCAAGATCATGCCCTGGGTGCCGATCGAGGGTTGGTACCCCGGCAAATGCACCTATGTCTCCGACGGCCCGAAGGGGCTGAAGGTCAGCCTGATCATCTGCGACGACGGCAATTATCCGGAGATCTGGCGCGATTGCGCGATGAAGGGCGCGGAGCTGATCGTGCGCTGCCAGGGCTACATGTATCCGGCCAAGGAGCAGCAGGTGATGATCTCCAAGGCGATGGCCTGGGCCAACAACGTCTATGTCGCGGTCGCCAATGCCGCGGGCTTCGACGGCGTCTACTCCTATTTCGGCCACTCCGCGATCGTCGGCTTCGACGGACGCACCCTGGGCGAGACCGGCGAGGAGGAATACGGGATCCAGTACGCCGGCCTGTCGAAGAGCCTGATCCGCGATGCCCGCCGCAACAATCAGTCGCAGAACCATCTCTTCAAGCTGCTGCACCGCGGTTACACCGGTATGATCAATTCCGGCGAGGGCGCAAAGGGCCTCGCGGCCTGTCCCTATGACTTCTACACCAAGTGGATAGCCGATCCCGAAGGGACGCGCGACATGGTCGAGGCGCTGACGCGCCCGATGGTCGGCACCGAGGAATGCCCGATCGACGGCATTCCGAACGAGAAGTCCGGGACGAACTATTAGATCGTCCTGCGGGGCCTCGGCTAGGCGGCGACCGGGGGGCGCCGCTTAGCCGCTTTCGCTGTGTCGCACGCCAGCCATTGGGCCGGCAACGCGGGCTTCAATTGGACATCAGCTTCTCGAAGACCGGCGCCGGGTCATCGACCTCGGCAAGCCGCTTGCCGGTGATGACCCAAATTCGTGTCGCCACGGCCTGGACAAAGGCTCGATCGTGGCTGACCAGAAGGCAGGCCGCACCGTGTTCGATCAGCTCGCTCTCCAGCATGTCCTGGCCCTCGATATCGAGATGATTGGTTGGCTCGTCCAGCAGATAGAAATTCGGCTGCGCCAGCCGTAGAAGCAGCATTGCAAGCCGCGCTCGCTGGCCCCCCGAGAGACGCGTGAGGGGTGCGGTTTGGGCGTCGATGCCGACCCCGGCGCTTGCGAGCTGGGAACGCGTCAGATGATCCGGAAGATTGCTCAGACGCTTGACCGCCTCCCAAGGCGTCGCAAACGCGTCGAGCTGGGACAGCGCCTGATCGGAGTATCCCAGCTTGAGGCTCGTCGCCCCTCGCATGTCCGGATCCGATCCCGTGAGGGCTGCCCGTAACCTTTCGACCAGCCTCGTCTTGCCGGTGCCGTTGGCCCCGAGCAGAACGACCCGGTCCCCGTTCTCGATCCAGCTCGGTCCGATACGGAACAGGAGTCTCCCGTCCGGCGTGGTGATCGCCGTATCGCTGATCGTTACCAGCGCCTTGGCGTGGCTGCCACTATTGGTCAGGCGGATCGTTCCTGCCGAGCGCTCCAGATGAGCTGGTCGGGCGCGCTCTTCGAGCTTGTCGGCCCGCTCGGAGAGCTGCTTGGTCTTCACCACCAGCAGGTCGGACCCGGAATTGATTCCGATGTTCTTGAGCTTCGCCGCTTGCTGCCGGAGCGCCTTGACCTTGCGCATATCGTTCTCGAACCGCCTTTCTCGCGCAGCGTCGCGTTCTTCCAATGCCTGCACGGCGCGAGAATAGGGCAGGGCGAAATCGGCGCTTTCCTGCGGGCGCAGGAATAGCGTGCGGTTGGTCACGTCATCGAGAAAAGCCCGGTCATGGCTCGCCGTGACCACGGCGCAGTCGCGCGGCAAGGCGGCGAGAAACGTCTCGAGCACACCGATCCGACCGATGTCGAGATGGTTTGTCGGCTCATCCAGCAGGAGTAGATCTGGCTCGATCACGGCGGCTCGCGCCAGGAGCATTGTCCGCTGCCAGCCGCCGGACAGGCCGCGAACGGCGCGGCCCCTTGTGGACTCCTCCACCGCGAGATCATCGAGCAGGACATCGACGCGCCAGCTCTCAGTCTCGGCAACCTCGGGCGCGAGAGCATCGCGCACGGCGTCATAGAAGCTGAGGGATTGGAGCCGTTCGGGTGGATCTTGTGGGGCGACCGCGACGACCAGCCCGCGCAAGCGGGTGACGGTTCCGGTCGTTGCATCGTCCTCGCCCGCCAAAATACGAAGCAGGGACGACTTGCCGCGTCCATTGGCGGCGACAAGGCCAAGGCGATCGCCTTTGGCGATCGAAAAGCTCAGTCCGGTAAAGAGCTGCTCGGTTCGAGTCAGGGAAGCGTCTTTGATGGCGATCAGGGTCATTGCAGTCTCATGAAGTCAGTGAGCGCGACAAAACGCGCAGAAGCGGCTGACAACGAGACGGCGATGCGCTCCCTGGTCAGCCCCGCGAGATCAGACGCGGGGCGGAGACAGGTCCGCGGGTTGGATTCTGAAAGGTGAAACAGGTCACTGGTTCTTGCACGCCTTCAACCCCAGGATATGAAATATTAACGACTCAATCGGGGTGACGCAAGGCGAACGTCCTTGCAGCCGATGATGTTCGCTTCGTCATGTCGCTGTCAGGCCGTTCGATGCGGCCAATCCTTCCCTCCAACGGCTCGGCTTCGGCGCTGCCGCGATTGAAGGGCTGCAGGGTAGCGGTGCTCTCTCGAAAGCAAGGCACCACGCCAAATGGTAAGCTGGAGGCGAACTCAACGTGGACGTTGGTCTGGAGACAGAAGCATCTGTCGCTCGCCTTGGCGCGTGAGGTGGTTGGCTGCATATGCCTGCGAGGATTACCCCACATCGCTCGGGCCGAGCTGACGTTCAGTGCCTCACAAGAGATCCAGATCAAGTTTCCTGGTGCACGGAAAAATCCAAACGCGAGAATGCGCGCGCGATGGCGGATTTCGTTTTGTTGCCAAATCAGTTTCTTATCGCGAGCGAATTAATTGACTCCGATCTTGCGCCGAAGGTGGTCATCGATCGCAAGGAGTCTCCGCGTCGATCGCCGACACTCTCCGCGTGTGAGAATCTTTCTGAAAATTTCCGAATGCATCTTGCTCTCTTTCCGCGGTTGCGACATTCTGACTTCGCACACGCAGGTAGAGGCAGTGAGGGAAGTTGATCGGCTTGGAATGAATGTTTCTCTCTCCCTCTCTCTCGCACATGTAGCGGCCGCGATCGGATAGCGATACTCGCCCGGCCGCTCCTGCGGGCTTCTAAAACAATCAAAAGCAGAAATCTCGAGTCAGCTGGTGCTGACGCGCGGACGCTCGACTGCGTCCAGGTTCGCTCAAGGTTGTTGCAGGATGATCCGGCGCGGGGCGCGAGCGAAATGCGATAGCTGGTCAGCGTTCAGGCGCCCCTACGTCATCTCATCGACGATGGGTCACATCGTAATGTATGTTGAAGGACCGTCAGGTTTTGTGTCGTTCGAGGCCGGTCTTGCGCACCATCGCGCAGGCCGCCTTGCGCAGGCCGAGACGATCTATCGGCGCATCCTGGCATCCGAACCGAATCATGCGGATAGCATTCACCTCCTGGGGGTCGCGTCGTTCCAGGCTGGTGACGCCGCGAGGGCGCTTGAGCTCATCATCCGTGCCGTCAGGCTCCAGCCGGGCAACAGCGTCTATCACGGCAACATGGCGGCCGTTCTGCGCGCGCTCGGACGGCTGGACGAGGCCATCGCGAGCTACCGGGACGCGTTGTTCTACAAGCCCGACAATCCGGATGCGCAGAACCAGCTTGCCATCCTGCTCGGTGAACGCGGCGACCTCGCGGGGGAAGAAGCGCATTACCGCTTCGTGCTGCGTTATGCGCCTGATCATGTCGACGCCCGCTTCAATCTCGCCAACCTGCTGGTGAAGCGAAAGCATTTCGACGAGGCGATCAACGAATTCCGCCAGTTGCTGCTGCAGAAGCCGGATCATGCGGCGGCTCATAGCAATCTCGGCGCCGTGCTGTTCGATCTCCGCGCCTTCGAGGAGAGCGAGCGCTGCTATCGGGAGGCCTTGCGCCTCAATCCCACATTCGCGCAGGCCTACAACAATCTCGGCATTCTTCTCGCCGCCTTGGGGCGCCACGACGAAGCAGAGCTTAGCCTTCGCGAGGCCTGCAAGCTCAACCCGGGCTTCCCCGAGGCCTTGAACAATCTCGGCGATCTGCTGCGAGTCCGCGGGCGATCGGATGAGGCGGAAGCATGCTGCCGCGAGGCGTTGCGTCTGAAACCGGACTATGTTTCCGCGCAGCTCAACCTGGGCAACGCGCTTCGCGAGTCCGGCCGTTTTCAGGAAGCGGAGCCGTGCTATCGCACGGCGCTCGATCACAATCCGGTCTGGCCGGAGGCGCTGAACAATCTCGGCAGCCTGCTGTTCGATCTTGGACGGCCTGACGAAGCCGCCCGAAGCATCCGGACCGCGCTGGCGCAGAAGCCGGATTATCCCGACGCCCATACCAACCTGGCGATCACGCTGCTGCTCGATGGCCGGTTCGACGAGGGTTGGCGGGAATATGAGTGGCGTTGGAAGCAGGAGAAGAACAAGCCTCACCTGCGTGGCTTCAGCCAGCCGCTCTGGGACGGCGGAGACATCGGCGACCGGGTCCTGTTGCTGCATGCCGAGCAGGGTCTTGGCGACACGCTCCAGTTCTGCCGCTTCGTGCCGGACATCGCCGCAGGGCGGCGGGTCGTTCTCGAGGTGCAGCGGCCGCTGGTGCCGTTGCTGGCGGGGCTGCCGGGAATCGCGCGCATCGTCGCCCATGGTGATCCGCTGCCGGCATTCGATGTGCATTGCCCGCTGCTCAGCCTGCCGCTTGTGCTCGGCACCACCCTCGAAACCATACCGCGGAAGACGTCCTATCTCCGGGCCGATCCGCAGCGCGCGGCTGCCTGGCGCCAGCGGCTCGGACATCTCGACGGCCCGCGCGTCGGTCTCGTCTGGGCCGGCAATCAGGCGATGGGCGCCGATCGGCGCCGGTCTATCCCGCTCGAGCGATTTTCAGCGCTGGCGGACCTGCCGGGCGTGAGCTTCGTCTCGTTGCAGAAGGGGCCGGCGGCCGGCGAGCCGACGCCGCCCGGTCTGTCCTTGCACGATTGGACCGAGGATCTCCACGACTTCGGCGAGACCGCCGCGCTGGTCGAGGCGCTCGATCTGGTCGTCAGCGTCGATACCGCGGTGGTGCACCTTGCGGGCGCGCTCGGTCGGCCGGTCTGGTTGCTCAACCGCTTCGACCGCTGCTGGCGCTGGTTGCTGAACCGCGACGACAGCCCCTGGTACCCGACGCTGCGGCAATTCCGGCAGGCCGAGCCCGGCGACTGGGGCGGCGTGCTCCAGCATGTGCGCGCCGAGCTCCAGAAACTCAGTTTGACCCGAACCACCGTCCAGTGACCGCCACGCACCCAGATTTTGCAATTCAGGAAATGAAGTCATGACAACGACAGTGACGAGCACCGTTTCGAACACGAGCCTCACGGTTTCCGCCAATGACCAGAGCCTCATTCTGATCGGAAACAGCGATGTCGTGACCGTCACCGGCATAAGCGACAGCGTCACCATCACCGGCGTTGCCGATACGGTCATCGCCAGCTCGACGCAGGTGACGCTGACGGGCACGGCCTCCAGCGCTACCGTGATCGGTGCCGGCAATATCGTGACCGTTACCGGAACAAACGACTCGGTGACGCTGTCGGGCGCGCTGGATACCCTGGTGGCCAGCTCGTCGGCGGTGACGCTGACTGGGACGAGCACCTCGGTGGTGGTGACGGGTGACGCCAATGCGATCGTTGTCGCCGGAGCAAACGATACGCTGACCGCGGGCGGCGGCACGATCGCGATCAACGCCGCGGGCGCCGTGTTGACGACCACGGCCGACACGAAGCTGACGCTGGGGAACGGCGCGAGCGCGACTGTGAACGCGGTCGGGTTCGTGGACCAGGTGACGCTGGGTGCGTCGAATACGTTCATCCTCGCCAACAACGGCGATGGCGTCCACATCCTGGCCACCGGAGCGACCGGCACGGGCGACGTGATCACGGCCAGCAATGTGTCGGTGGACTTTACCGGCGTGAACACAGGAACGACGTTGATCAACAATTCGATCACGGGCGTCCATGATCAGGTGACCGTGAGCGGCAGCAAGCAGGCCGTGACCGTCAACGGTGTTCCCTTTGGGCAAATATTGGTCAGTGGCTCCAATGACAGCCTGACCGTCAATGCCGGCGGAGCAGCCGGCAGCGTGCTGGTCAGTGGCACGAATGACACTGTGAACGTGACCAACACCGCGGTGACCCTGACGGGCACGTCGTCCGCCTTGACCATAACTGGCGCCAACAACACCGTTCAGGTGACGGGACCGAGCGAGACTGTCAATCTGGCGGGCACGAGCAGCTCGGCGGTGGTGACAGGCAGCCCGGTCGCGATCTACGTCTCAGGCACGAACGATACGTTGACGGCGGGAGGCGACGCGATCACGCTGACCTATGGTTCGTCGGCGTTGATTGACGCCACGGGATTGGCCGATCAGGTGACCCTGAGCGGAAACAACCGCCTGACGCTGACCAACAACGCTGCGGGCAGCAGCATCACGGCCAGCGGCAACGACACGATCACCGCAAGCAATGCGGCGGTGACGTTCCTGGGAGCGAGCGGCGTCGCGACAGCAGCCACGCTGACCGGATCCAACGATCAGGTGACGGTGACCGCGAACAGTCTGGCAGTGGTGGTCAATGGGGCTCCGACCGGCCTCGTGGTGGTCAGCGGGAACGACGACAGCGTGACGATCAATGCCGGCGGCGTGAGCGGCAACGTGCTGGTCACCGGCCTGCGCGACGGCGTCGCTGCGTCCAACACGGCGGTGACGCTGGCGGGGACGTCATCCAGCCTGTCAGTGAGCGGCGTCAACAACACGGTTCAGGTGACCGGAGCGAGCGAGCAGGTGACGCTGACGGGCACAAGCAGCTCGGCGGTGGTGACCGGCTCGCCGGTTGCGATTTACGTGACGGGCACGGCCGACACGTTGACGGCGGGAGGCGACTGGATCGCGCTGACGAGCAGTGCTTCGGCGACGGTGGATGCCCAGGGAATGGTCGATCAGTTCGCCCTGTACGGCAGCAACAGCCTGACTCTGATCAATAACGCTGTCGGCACCACCATATCGGCCGGCGGCAATCAATGGATCAGCGCAAGCAACGTCTCTGTGAATTTCACAGGAGCGGCCACCCCGTCAGGCGCCACGCTGACAGGATCGAACGATCAGGTGACCTTAAGCGGGAGCAGCGAGGCGGTCACCATCAACGGTGCCACGAGCAGCGTGCTGGTCGGTGGATCCAAGAATGGCGTCACACTCAACACCGGTGGGGCGAGCGCCAGCGTCGCGATCACCGGTACCGACGACCAGGTGACAATCAATGCTGGTGGCGCGAGCAGCAACGCAGTGGTCAGCGGCGTGCGCGGTACCGTCCTTGCGAGCAACACGGCGGTCACACTCACGGGAACGGGTTCCAGCGTCTCGGTGGGCGGCACCAGCAACACGATCGCGGTCACGGGGACGAACGAGAGCGCCACGGTGTCGGGCTCGTCGAACACGGTGATCGCCAGTTCGTCGGCGCTGACGATGTCGGGCACGAGCACTTCCGCGGTCGTGACGGGGACAGGAAATGCAATCACCATTGCGCAGGATGCAAGCGTCGCACTGACAGGAAGCGGTAACACGATCTCGCTGGCGGTCGGCTCTACGGCGACGATCGATGCCGCAGGAATGACCGACCAGATATGGCTCAGCTTTTCCGACAGGCTGACGCTGATCAATAATGCGGCGGGCTCGACCATCACGGTTTCCGCCAACTATGGCTACAGCTATTACGATATCATCAACGCCAGCAATGCGTCGGTGGTGTTCGCCGCTACCGGCCATAGCGGCTACCCGGCGGTCATGACCCTGACCGGCGACAATGATCAGGTGACGGTGAGCGGGACTTATCAGAGTGTCACCATCAACGGCGTTCCTGCCGGCCCGGTGATCGTCACCGGCTCCAACAACTGGGTCCAAGTCAACGCGGGCGGCGTAAGCGGCACCATGGTTGTGAGCGGCGTAAACGATGCGCTGTACGTGAACAACACGACGGTGACGCTGTCGGGAACCGGATCCAGCGTGTCGCTGAACGGCACCAACAACACGGTTCAGGTGACGGGATCGAACGAGGGGGTCGTGCTGGCAAGCTCGAGCAGCTCGGTGGTGGTCACGGGGATGTCTGCTTCGATTGTCGTTGCCGGCACGAGCGAGATGGTGACAGCGGGAGGTGACGCGATCACGCTGACGTTTGGTTCTTCGGCGCTCATCGACGCCGCGGGATTGGCGGATCAAATTACCTTGTACGGCAGCAACTGGCTGCAGCTGACTAATAATGCGGCAGGCTCGAGCATATGGTCCGGCGGCAATGACGTCATCCTCGCAAACAACGCGTCGGTCGTGTTCGGCGCAAGTGGCGCACACGCCACGCTGACCGGCTCGAATGATCAGGTGACGGTGAACGGAACGAACTCCGCGGTGACGGTCAATGGGGCTCCGGTCGGTCCCGCGCTGATCGGCGGGTCGGGCAACAGCGTGTTGATCAATACCGGCGGCGCAAGCGGCAACGCGGTCGTCAGCGGAGGCAGCGACGTCGTGGTGATCAACACCGGCGGCGCGGCCAGCAATGTGACGATCAGTGGATCCTACGACCAGGTGACGGTCAATGCCGGGGGCGCGAGCGGCACTGCGCTGGTCACTGGCACGAACGAAACACTGGTTATGGCCAACACGGCGATAGCGCTGGCGGGGGCGGCGTCCGGCGCGACGCTCTACGGCGCCAACAACACGGTTCAGGCGTTGGGAACCAGCAACTGGCTGGTCTTGGGAGGAACGAGCAGCTCGGCCGTGGTGACGGGCACTATGACGGCCGGGATTGCCGTTACAGGAGCAAACGATACGCTGACCGCCGGCGGCAGCACGATTGCGCTCAATGGATCGGGCGCTGTATTGACGACGACCGCGGCGACGACCGTAACTCTGGCGAACAGTGTTCTTGCAACGGTGGACGCCGGCGGGTTTGCCGATCAGGTGACCATCGGAGCCGGCGACAGGCTGACGCTGACCAACAACGGGGCAGGCACGACCGTCACGGCCACAGGCGGTGGCGATACGATCGCGGTCAGCAACGCTACCGTGACGTTCGGCGGCAATGGCGCGGGTGTCGCCAGCACGCTCAACGGGTCGAACGACCAGGTCACGTTGAGCGGCACGAGCCAGGTGGTGACCGTCAATGGTACGCCCAATGGCCCGGTCGTGGTCAGCGGCACCAAGGACAGCTTGACGATCAACGCTGGCGGGGCGAGCGGGAACGTCGTGGTCAGCGGCGTGAACGACACGATCAGTGTGACCAATACGGCGGTGACCCTGGTATCGGGATCGTCCGGGACCGTGATCACCGGAACCGGCAACTCGATCTCGACGAGCGGCATCGGGGTCAGCGTCACGTTGACCGGTGCAAACCAGAGCCTGAACGCCACAAGCAGCTTTGTGACCTTGACGGGAACGAGCAGCTCGGCCGTGCTGACGGGCGCGGGAAATGCGATCCTCGTGACGGGGGCGAACGACACGCTGACCACCACCGGCGGCGCGATCACGCTCAACGCGACAGGCGCCGTGGTCACGTCCACCGCGGCGGCGACCGTAACCCTGGCGAGCAGTGTCGCGGCAACGGTGGATGCCGGCGGCTTTGCCGACCAGGTCACGCTTGCAGCGAACGACGCGCTGACGCTGACCAATGCCGCGGGCGCGACGATCACGGCCACCGGCACCGGCGATTCGATCGCCGCCAGCAACGTCACGGTGTCGCTGTCGGCAAGCTCGGCGACCCTCGCGGTGACCGGAAGCAACGATACGGTGGTCGTGACCGGGACCAAGGATACGCTGACGCTCTCTGGCGTGTCGGAGAAGGTGACAGCGAGTTCAACCACGCTGAGCCTGACGGGGACGAGTAGCTCGGCCGTGGTGACGGGAACGGGCAACACCATCGTCGTCGCGGGCACGAACGATACGCTGACCGCCGGGGGCGGCACCATCGCCGTCAACGCGACGGGCGCTGCGGTGACGACGACTGCGGCGACGGCGCTCACCTTTGCCAGCGGTTTGGCCGCGTCGGTGAATGGCGGCGGCTTTGCCGATCAGGTGACGCTCGGGGCGAGCGACACGATCACGCTAAGCAACGCTGCGGGCTCGGTGATCACGGCCACCGGGACTGGTGACGCGATCAGCGTGAACAATGCCGCAGTGACGCTGACGGCCAGCTCGGCGACCCTTGCCGTGGCCGGAGCGAGCGATTCGGTGGTCGTAACAGGCACGAAGGACATTGTGACGGTGTCCGGGACGTCGAACACCGTGACCGCCACCTCGACGACGGTCACGCTGAGCGGGACCGGCAGCTCGGCCGTGGTGTCGGGTACGGGGAATACGATCGTCATTGCGGGTGCGAACGACACGTTGACCGCCGGCGGCGGCTCGATCGCGATCAATGCGACCGGCGCCGTCGTGACGACCACCGCAGCGACGCCCGTGACCCTGGCAAACGGTGTTGCCGCGACAGTCAATGCAAGCGGCTTTGCCGAGCAGTTCAGCCTCGGGGTGAACGGCGCGCTGACGCTGACCAACGCCGCGGGCTCGACGGTGACAGCCACCGGGACCGGCAACGGGGTCGCCGCCAGCAACGTCGCGGTCACACTGTCCGCGAGCTCGGCGGCCCTGTGGGTGACGGGATCGAGCGATACGGTGGTCGTGGCCGGAACGAGCGATACGGTGACGGTGTCGGGAACGTCGGACACAGTGGTGGCAAGCTCGACGGTGGTGACGCTGACCGGAACCAGCAGTTCGGCCGTGGTGGCCGGGACGGGCAATGCGGTCGCCGTTACGGGGGCAAACGACACGTTGACCGCGGGGGGCGGCACGATCGCAGTCTATGCGACGGGCGCCGTGCTGACGACCACCGCGGCCACGACCATTGGCCTGGCGGATAGTGTGGCCGCAACGGTGAACGCTGGCGGCTTTGCTGATCCGGTGACGATTGGAAAGTACGACACGCTGACGCTCAACAACAATGCGGCAGGCACTGTCATCACGGTCACCGGCGGCGGCGATACGATCGCCGCCAGTAACGCCGTGGTGACGTTCAGCGGCGACGGCAAAGGTCTCGCCAGCACGCTGACCGGGTCGAGTGATCAGATCACGCTGAGCGGCGCAAGTCAGGTCTTGACCGTCAACGGGGCACCCAATGGCCCGGTCGTGGTCAGCGGAGCCAACGATGTCCTGACGATCAATGCCGGCGGTGCGAGCGGAACGGTGCTGGTCAGCGGCACGTCGGACGTCCTGAATGTCACCAATACGGCGGTGACGTTGTCCGGGAACGGGTCCAGCGCGACGGTAAACGGATCCGGCAATTCGGTGGTGGTGACGGGAACGAACGACGCCCTCGCGGTGTCCGGATCCTACGTGCCGGTGACGGCAAGCTCGACGGTCATCACGCTGATGGGAAACAGCACATCGGCGGTGGTGTCGGGGACGGCAAACGCGATCTACGTTACGGGCACGAACGACACGCTGACGGCGGGCGGCGGCGCAATTGCGCTCAACGCGACGGGCGCGGTGCTGACGACCACCGCGGCCACGGCCGTGACGCTGGCAAGCAATATTACCGCGACGGTGGATGCCGGCGGCTTTGCCGATCAGGTCACGATTGGGTCCAACGACGCGCTGACGCTGGTCAACTATGCCGCCGGCACCGGACTCACGGTCAACGGCGGCGGCAATACGATCGGCCTCAGCAATATCGCGGTGAACTTCAGCGGCAATGGCGCGGGAGTTGCCAATACGCTGACGGGATCGAACGATCAGGTCACCCTGAGCGGCACGAGCCAGATCGTCACTCTCAACGGGGGCGCGAATGGGCCGGTGCTGGTCAGCGGCACGGGCGATACGCTGACGGTCAATTCCCCTGGCTCCGGCGGAACCTTCGTGGTCAGCGGCGTGAGCGACACGTTGACGATCAATGCCGGTGGAGCGAGCGCGACGGTTCTGGTCAGCGGCAGGCAGGACGTCCTCAATGTCACCAATACGGCGGTGACGCTGTCCGGAACCTCGTCCAGTGCGACGGTGAAGGGCGAAGGAAATACGGTTGTCGTCACCGGAACGAGCGACTCGGTCACGGTGTCCGGATCGTTCGTGCCGGTGACGGCTAGCTCGACGGCAATCACACTGACCGGCACGAGCAGCTCGGCCGTGGTGACGGGTGGCGGTGACACGATCGTCGTCACGGGCGTGAACGATACGTTGACCGCGGGAGACGCCACCGTGGCGCTCAATGCCACGGGCGCGGTGCTGACGACGACTGCGGCCACATCGGTGACGCTGGCGAGCAACGTCGCAGCCGCCATTCATGCGGGGGGCTTCCTGAATCGGGTGACGCTGGCCAGCAACGATACGGTGGTGATCGATGATCCCGCCAATTTGTCGTTCGTGACCGCCACGGGCGGCGGAGATACGATCAACGTCGACAATGCGAACGTCATCTTCAGCGGCAATGGCGGGGGCGTCACTAACGTTCTGAACGGCGAGAACAACGTCATCGTCGTGAGCGGCAACAACGAGCTCGTCGTCGCCAACGGCGTGCCGTTCGGGTCGGTCCTCGTCAGCGGGTCCGACGACGTCGTGACGATTAATGCCGGAGGCGTGAGCGGAACGCTCCAGATCACCGGCACGCGCGACCTGGTCAATGTCGACAACACGGATGTGACATTGATCGCAACCACCTCCACCGCGACCGTGAACGGGTCCGGCGACCATGTCACGGTCCTCGGAACAGGCAACGCGCTGACTGTCTCGGGCACATCGAATGCTGTGACGGCAAGCGGGACGGCGGTGACGTTGACCGGCACCGGCAGCTCCGCCGTGGTGACGGGGGGCGGGGACGCCATCGTCATCGCGGGCGTGAACGACACGTTGACCGCGGGGGGCGGCACGATCGCCGTCAACGCCACGGGCGCCTCGGTGACGACCACCGCGGCGACGGCGATAACGCTGGCAAGCAATATCGCGGTGACCCTGGATGCCGGCGGCTTTGCCGACCAGGTGACGCTCGGCGCGAACGATACGCTGACGCTGCTCAATGGCGCCAACACGGTCCTCAAGGCGACCGGCGGCGGCACGATCGCCGCCAGCGGTGCCGTGGTGACGTTGTCTGCGAGCTCGGCGACGCTCGCCGTCACCGGGTCCAGTGACACGGTGGTGGTGACCGGGACGGGCGATGCGGTGATCATATCGGGGGTATCGGACACCGTTTCGGCGAACTCGACCGCGGTGACCCTTACCGGAACCGGCAGCTCCGCGGTGGTTACCGGAACGGGGAACGCGATCGTCGTTGCGGGTACCAATGACACGTTGACTGCGGGAAGCGGCACGATCGCTGTCAACGGCACGGGCGCGGTGGTGACGACCACCGCAGCGACGGCGATAACCCTGGCAAGCAACATCGCCGCGACGGTGGATGCCGGTGGCTTCGCCGATCAGGTGACGCTCGGCTCGAACGACACGCTGACGCTGCTCAATGCCGTCGCCGGCACGCACGTCAAGGTGACCGGTACTGGCGATGCAATCACGGCCAGCAATGCCGGCGTGACACTCACGGGAACCAGCAGTTCTGCCGTCGTGACGGGAACGGGCAATGCGATCGTCGTTATTGGCGTCAACGACACGCTGACCGCGGGAGGCGGCACGATCGCGCTCAACGCGACCGGCGCCGTGGTGACGACCACCGCGGCCACGAGCGTAACCCTGGCGAGCAACGCTGCCGCGACCGTGGATGCCGGCGGCTTTGCCGATCAGGTCACGCTCGGGGCGAATGACACGCTGACGCTGCTCAATGCCGGCGCCGGCACGCACGTCAAGGTGACCGGCAGCGGCGATGCGATCACGGTCAGCAATGCCGGCGTGACGCTGTCGGGAACGGGTAGCTCCGCCGTGGTGACGGGAACGGGGAACGCGATCGTCGTCGCAGGCACCAACGACACGCTGACCGCAGGAAGCGGCACGATCGCCGTCAACGGCACGGGTGCCGTGGTGACGACCACCGCGGCGACGTCCATGACCCTGGCGAACAATGTCGCGGCGACGCTGAATGCCGGTGGCTTTGCCGACCAGGTGACGCTCGGGGCGAACGATACGCTGACGCTGCTCAATGGTGCCAACACGGTGGTGACAGCCACCGGCACCGGAGACACCGTCGCCGCGAGCAATGCCGTGGTGACGCTGTCGGCAAGCTCGGCGACGTTCGCCGTGACCGGCTCCAGCGACACGGTGGTGGTGACGGGGACGGGCGATACAGTGACCGTATCGGGCGTCGCGGAGAGCGTGACGGCGAACGCGACGGCGCTGACACTCACCGGCACCGGCAGCTCCGCCGTGGTGACGGGAACGGGGAACGCGATCGTCGTCGCGGGTGCCAGCGACACGCTGACGGCCGGGGGCGGCACAATCGCGCTCAATGCGACAGGTGCCGTGGTGACGACCTCCGCGGCCACAGCCGTAAACCTGGCGGACAATCTTGCCGCAACGGTGGATGCCGGTGGCTTTGCCGATCAGATCACGCTCGGCGCGAACGACACGCTGACACTGATCAACAACGGTGCCGGCACGAGCATCAATGCGACCGGCAGCGGCGATGCGATCACCGTCAGCAATGCCGGCGTGACCCTGTCGGGAAGTGCGTCCAGTGCGACGGTGGTCGGATCGGGCAACACGGTGGCGGTCACGGGCACGAACGATACGCTGACGGCCACCGGTGACGGCAACACGCTGGTCGCCAGCGCCGGCGTCACCACGCTGATCGGCAACGGCGATCAGACCATCTATCTCGCCGGAAACGGCGACACGACCATCGACAACAGCGCGTCATCGAGCTCGCCGAGCGGCGAGCTCGAGCTCCAGGGCGGCGTGAACCACGACAGTCTCTGGTTCGTGCAGTCCGGCAACGACCTCGTGATCGATGTCATGGGGACGACCCGGCATATCACCGTGGCAAACTGGTTCAGCGACCAGAGCAACCAGCTCGAGGATATTCTGGCCGCGGACGGAATGAAGATCGACAGCGGTGTCTCGCAGCTCGTCCAGGCCATGGCGACGTTCGGACAGAACAACCCCGCGTTCGATCCGACTGCCGTGACCAACAGCCAGATTCCCAACGATCCCACCCTGCAGACGGCAATCGCTGCCGCCTGGCATTCATAAAGCGAGTCTGAGAACCCGATGACTGTGCGTGTCGATCAGTTCCCGGAGGTTCAGGGCGTTGTATCCGAACCTCCGGTCCAGGCCCGGAATCTCTCCGTAGGGGAGGTTCTCGGGCAGGTGACCGAATTGGTCCAGGCCAAGAAGTATGACGAGGTCCACGCACTGCTCCAGAACGCCATAGGTCAGCATCCGAACAACGGCGATCTGATCAACGCCAATGGCTATGTGCTGACGGCGATGAAGCGACAGTCCGATGCGCTGAGATGGTATCGGGACGCCCTTGAGTTCAGTCCGATGGGCTCCGGCATTTGGAACAATCTGGGCACCGCGTTCAAGCATCTCAAGTTCTACAATGTCGCGATCGCCTGCCACCAGCGGGCGATCGCGCTTTCGAGCAATGAGGCTTTTCTTCATCACAATCTCGGCCTGTGCTACGCGGAAGTCGGACAGCACGGAGAGGCCATCATGGCCTTCGACCGGGCGCTGGCGCTGCAGCCGGATTTTCACCTCGCCCGATGGGACAGGGCCCGCAGCTATCTTCATCTGGGAAATTATCGAAAGGGTTGGGCGGATTATGAAGTCCGTCTCGTTTCCGGTCAGATCCCCGCAAGGTCGGTGTCCGGTCGCCAATGGACAGGAACCCCGTACGCCGGCAGCCGGCTCCTCGTGCTCGCCGAGCAGGGGTTCGGCGACACGCTGTGGGCGCTGCGATACCTGCCGCGGGTGAAAGGATTGGGCGGCGAGCTGATCGTTGAATGCCAGCCGGCGCTCTGCTCCCTGGTCGCCTCTCTTGGCGTTGCCGACCGGGTCGTTGCAAAAGGTGAGCCGTTGCCGGAGGCCGACTACTACTGCTCCTTCTGCAGTCTTCCCGGACTTTTCACACCGGATCTGTCCCTGCTTCCAGCCCAACCCTATCTTTTAAAACCGGCGGAGCGAGAGGCAAAATTCGAACCCTATCTTCGCAAAGGAGCAGGTTGCCTGAAGGTCGGTATCGTCTGGTCGGGCAGCGTGACATTCGAAAGGAATGCCGAGCGCGCCATTTCCCTCGAGCGCCTTCTGCAGAGCGTCGATTTTCCGGGCGTGCAGCTCTACAGCTTGCAAAAGGGATCGCCCGAGCAGGAGCTGCAAGGCGTCGAGCTGCGCAGGCCGATCATCGATCTCGCACCCGAGTTGAAGGATTTTGCAGATACGGCAGCCGTCGTCGCGAACCTTGACCTGGTCATCATGACGGACAGCGCTGTTGCCCACCTTGCTGGCGGGCTCGGCGTCCCTGTCTGGATCTTGCTGGGCCATTCGGCGCATTGGCTGTGGCTTCTCGATCGTGCCGATAGTCCCTGGTATCCATCGGCTCGATTGTTCCGCCCCCGTATCGAGGGCGACTGGGATCATGTTCTCGACAACCTCGCCATCGAGCTGATGAAGTTGGCGACCGTCAAGGTGCCGTTGTCCAGCGTCGGATAGCCCCGTGACGAGCTTGCCGCTGCTCCCCGTTGAATGATCGACCACAGATGTCGTCGAGCGATTTGTCGGCGCCAGCCAGAAGGTCGGTCGGTACGCGTCGGCAGATCCCGGCGGGATTTCCGTGGCTGATGACTGCGGCGTAGATTCTTAAGCTGACGCTCGGCCTCCTCGAAATCGAACCCTGCAGGCTCGCCCGCTTCCGAAGAACTTGTCTTGCAATATTTGATATATCATGTATCAAGTTTCTGCGGGTTCTGGGAGGCCTTTCGGGCGAATGACCAAGCCGATCTTTGGGGTGATAGCGGACGATCTGACCGGCGGCATGGAAACGGCCGCCATGCTGATTGCTGCCGGCATCGATTGCGGCTTTGTGACTGACCCCGACCTGGTTGCCAGCCTCGGAGATTCTCCCGCCATTGTGGTTGCACAGAAGACGCGCGTCATTCCCGCGGACCAAGCCGTCGCCAAGACCGAGAGCGCGGCGAGGGCGCTGCTTGCGCGAGGCGCGAGGCAGATTTTCTTCAAGTATTGCGCAACGTTCGATTCCACCGACCGGGGCAATATCGGTCCGGTGTCGGACCTGCTGATGCAACTGTCAGGTGCGGAATACACCGCATTCTGTCCGGCTTCTCCTGCGCTCCGACGGACCGTCTACAACGGCCATCTGTTTCTCGGCACCGAGTTGATCTCGGAATCGCCCAAACGCAACGATCCGCTGACGCCAATGACCGATCCGGATCTGGTCCGGGTTCTGCAGCGGCAGACCCCAACCAAGGTCGGCCTTTTGGCTCACCCACTCTTGGATGCGGGGCTCGATCACCTGAAACGCGCGATCGCGGAGGAGGCGGCGCGAGGTGTCCGCTACTTCATTGCGGACACAATCTACGATCGCGACCTCGCGATGCTTGCCGCGCTCACCAGTGATTGGAAGCTGATGACCGGTAATGCGACAATCGTCCAGCACTATCCGGAGATATGGAGGACGCAGGGGCTCATCCCGACGGCGAAGACGCGACCGAGTCTGCCTGCGGTCGGCGGAGCCGGCGTCGTTCTTGCTGGGAGTTGCGCCGAGCGGACATTGGAGCAACTCGCCGAGTTCGAGAAACGCCATCCCGTGCTCCGTATTGATCTTCTCAAGGCGGGTGGCGTCGAGTCGGTGGTTGCTGCCGCGCTCGACTGGGCACGGCCGCGGCTGGAAAACGGTCCAGTCGGCATCGCTACGTCGGAGTCTTACGCCGCCGTCAACTTGGCCCAGCAGCGATATGGCCGCGAAGGCGCGGCGCAACTCGCTGAAAGCATCCTTGGTCGACTGGCCGTCTCGCTTCGTAGCGCTGGCGTGCGGCGCTTCGTCGTGGCCGGCGGCGAGACGTCCGGCTCTATCGTCGATCACCTCGGCATTCGGCGCCTGCGAGTCGGTCCCTATGGCGGGCCCGGCATCGGCACGGCCGTGACCGAAGAAGACGATCCGGTCGCTCTCTGTCTCAAATCGGGCAAGCTGGGTCCGGTCGACCTGTTCACGAGAACACTCGAATCCATGCTGCATCCGGAGGGCGCCAATTGACCGAACGTGAGCTCAGGCACTCCGTGCTGGATGTCGTTGCGCGCCTGGAAAACATGGGTTTCAATCACGGCAGCAGCGGAAATGTCAGCTGCCGCATGGGCGAAGACATTCTCATCACGCCGACCGGTGGCAATAGCGGCAATACGACGCCCGACAGGCTGGTTCGTCTGAAGCGCGACGGGACGGTGGTCGGAGACGGCTTGCCGTCCAGCGAATGGCACATGCATCTGGCCATTCTGAATGCCTATCCGCACGTGAACGCGATCGTGCACACCCACGCCGATTGCTGTGTCGCGTTGTCCTGTCTTGCAAAACCAATTCCGGCTTTCCACTACATGATCGCCAGTTTTGGTGGAAACGATGTGCCTTGCGCGCCCTATGCGACCTTCGGCACCCGAGCCCTCGCCGACGGCGCCGTCGCTGCGCTGGAAAAGCGCAAGGCGTGCCTGTTGGCGAACCACGGCATGATTGCCGCAGGCAAAGGGTTGCAGGCAGCCTTCGACCTCACGGTGAAGCTTGAAACCCTCGCGCGGCAATATCTGCTGGCCTGCCAGGCCGGCGCGCCTGCGATCCTTCCCGACGATGAAATGGCGCGGGTGCTCGAGCGCTATGGCAGCTACGGCCGCGCTGCCTTGCCGGCCTGAGGAGAGCAATCATGGAGATCACCGGCAAATCCAAGATCATGTTCGTGTTGGCCAACCCGGTCGACCATGTTCGGGCGAGCGCGGTGATCAACGCCTATTTCCAGTCGATCGACGATGACGTCGCGGTGTCGCCGCTCCATATCTTGCCCGGCGATCTCGGAGCGGTCGTCGCGAGCATCAGGTTGATGCGCAACGTCTTTGGTTTCGGCGTGACGATTCCGCACAAGACGCAGGTGATCGAGCATCTGGATGAGATCACGCCCGCAGCGTGGATGATCGGTGCCGTCAACTTCGTCAAGCGAACGGCGGAGGGCCGGCTCGTCGGCGACAATCTCGATGCGAGGGGATTCATCGCGAGCCTCGCCCAACACGAGATCGTGGTGCGCGGCCGGAAGGTGCTCCAGGTCGGGGCGGGTGGAGCGGGGCGCGCGACCGCCTTCGGCCTGGCGGAAGCCGGCGCGCGCGAGCTTACGATCATGAATCGCGACGAGGAGAAAGCTCGCGCACTCGCGGCCGCCGTGGCCGAGCATTATCCCGCCACCAAAGTCAGCGCCGATCATGCAGAGGCGCGGTCATTCGATCTGATCGTCAACACGACGTCGCTCGGCATGAAAGCGGATGATCCGTTGCCCCTGGATATCGACGGTCTCGGTCCGAGCGCTGTGGTCAGCGACATCATTGTGCATCCGGCCGTCACACGACTTCTTGCCAGGGCTGCCGCGCTGGGCGCGAGGACGATCGGCGGAAAGCCGATGCTCGATGCGCAAATGGCCCTTGTCGCACGGTTCATTGCACGCTAGCCTGATATATCAAATATTATATCGAGGAAGTTCCAGGCAAATACGAGGGTTGGCCCGAGGGCGCGACGCTTCTCGACGGTAACGGAAGAAGGAGATGGGTCTCCGTGAATATTGCATCGGCCAGACAAGCGGTATCGGGCGCATCGATCCGCATCAGTCGCCTGGAGAAACGCTTCGGCGCGGTGTCTGCCGTCGATGGCGTCGATATCGATATCGCGGCCGGTGAGTTCATCGCCCTGCTCGGGCCGAGCGGCTCCGGGAAGACCACGATCCTGATGAGTGTCGCCGGATTCGAATTTCCGACCAGCGGAAGCATTCACGTCGATTCCGAAGACCTGACCTACGTTCCTTCGAACAAGCGCAATCTGGGAATGGTTTTCCAGAACTATACGCTGTTCCCCCACATGTCGATTCTCGACAACGTCGCCTTTCCCCTGAAGATGCGTGGCCTCGAGAAGGCCGAGCGTCATGCGCGTGCGGAAGCCGCGCTTGAAACGGTGCGTCTCGGAGGCTATGGCAAGCGCCGTCCGAACGAGCTCTCGGGCGGCCAGCAGCAGCGTGTGGCTCTGGCCCGCGCGATCGTCTATCGCCCGCGCGTCCTGCTGATGGACGAGCCGCTCAGCGCGCTCGACAAAAATCTGCGCGAGGACATGCAGCTCGAAATCAAGCGGTTGCATGCCGAGCTTGGCATCACAGTGATCTTCGTGACCCATGATCAGAGCGAAGCCCTGACCATGGCGGATCGGATCGCTGTTCTGAAGGACGGCAGGATCCAGCAGATCGGGCCAGCGCGCGAGCTCTATGAGCGTCCCGCCAATCTCTTCACCGCGGGCTTTATCGGCGAGATGAACTTCGTCGACGTTACCGTCGAACGCGCGACCGATGCCGTCGCGGTGAGGCTGCCGTGGGGCGAGACATGGAGCCTTCCGGCGAGTGCGGTCGTCGAGCCGGTGAGGGCGGGCGAGTCGGCAGTCCTGGCGGTGAGGCCTGAGCGCCTGCAATTTGGTGCCGGCACAGCGCCCGTCGTCAAGGTCACGCTTAGCGATATCGTCTATGCCGGATCGGCGCTGCTCCTGATCGGGCGCCTTGCCGATGGCACCGAGATGCGTGCACGCATCGCCGGTGCCTCCGATGTAGGTCACCTGGCCCCGGGTGATATCGCGTCCTTCTCCGTGCCCATGGAGGCGCTTCTGCTCTATCGAGGGCGTGATTGATGAAGCCGGTGCGATCGGATTTTTGGCATTCTGACGGCCACCGGCTGAGCGGCCTTTCGACATTGTTTCTGCTCGCGCCGTTCTTCGCCGTCATCGCTTTCGTCTTCATCTATCCGATCGTGCAGCTCCTGGTGATCAGCGTCACTGAGCCACATCCGACCCTCGACAATTACGCCCGCGTCGTCGGCAATCCGGTTTACGCACGCGTTTTGGCCCGCACGCTCTGGACCGCGACGCTGGTGACGGCTCTGTCGGTGATTCTCGGATTTCCGGTGGCCTACTATATGAGCCGGGCAAGGGGCGCGGTCGCCGCCCTCGTTGCGGTGTGTGTCATCCTGCCGCTCTGGTCCAGTGTGCTTGTCCGCACGGCAGCCTGGTCCATTCTGTTCCAGCGCAACGGGTTGATCAATTCGGCGCTGATGGGGCTCGGCCTGACTTCGCAGCCCTTCAAGCTGCTCTATACCCAGAGCGCGGTGGTCATCGCCATGACCCACGTGCTGCTGCCGTTCATGATATTGCCGATCTATGGTGCCTTGCGCAGCATTCCGAACGATTACACGCGCGCCGCCGCCGTGCTGGGCGCAACGCGCTGGCGGACCTTCATCGAAGTCATCCTGCCGCTCAGCCTACCGGGCGTCGTCAGTGGCTCACTTCTGGTGTTTCTCACCGCGCTTGGCTTCTTCATCACGCCGGCGCTCTTGGGCTCGCCGCAAGAGATGATGGTCTCGACACTGGTTTCGCAACAGATCCGTGAGGTGCTCGATTGGCCCTTTGCGGCGGCCCTCGTGGGCGTGCTCACCCTGTTCGTGACATTGCTGGCCGTCATCTTCAGCAAGACCCTGCGTTTTGACCGGTTGATGGGGGCAGCGTCGTGAAGCCGCCCGCCGACAAGGGATCGCTTGCGCTCGGCGCCTGTGTTTACGCCGTGCTGGCCTTCATCATCGTGCCGCTGGTCATCGTCATTCCGATGTCGTTTGGGCAAAACGATTATCTGGCGTTTCCGCCGTCCGGCTTCACCCTGAAATGGTACGCCGAATATTTCGACAGCCGGCAGTGGCGCGCGGCGACCTGGCTCAGCCTGCAGGTGGCCTTCCTGACTGCGATCTGCGCTTCGGTGATCGGGACCGCGGCGACCTATGCCATGGTACGCGGCCGCAGTCGGCTCGTGACCCTGTTCCAGGTCCTGCTGATCGGTCCGATCATCGTGCCGCATATCGCGATCGCGGTCGGTCTTTATCTCTTCTTCCAGACCATCGGGCTCTCCGGCACCATCCCCGGTTTCGTGCTGGCACATACCGTGCTTACGCTGCCCTTCGTCGTCTTCACGATGGCTGCCGCATTGGGAAAAGTGGATGCCAATCTCGAGGCCGCGGCCATGAGCTGCGGCGCGACGCGCTTTGCCGCCTTCCGCTACGTCACGCTGCCGCTGATCCTGCCGAGCCTGGCGAGCGGTGCGTTGTTTGCCTTTATCATCTCGTTTGATGAGCCGGTCGTGTCATTCTTCCTTTCGGGCGTGCGTCAGAAGACCCTGCCGCGCCGGATGTTCGAGGACATCGAGCAAAACCTGACACCCATCATTCCCGCAATCGCCACGTTGCTGATCGTCCTGTCCATCGCGATTCTGCTCGGGGCTCATGCCCTCAGATCCCGCAGCAAGACCCCTTAGTCCGTGCAAGCCAACAGAGGAGTACGCCGATGTCGAAGAACATGTGGAAGTTGACGGCAGCCGCTTGCGCAATGACCGTCGTCTTTTCCGCGACGTTGCCGGCCGCTGCTCAAAAGCTCGAGGATCAGGTGGTGATCGCCACGACCGGCGGCCTGATGGGCAACACGCTCGCCAAGCACTTCTACGAACCCTTCAACAAGGCCAAGAACGTGGAAGTCGTTCCCGTTGCGATCGAGGTTCCCGATCAATGGGCGCGCGCCAAGGCGATGCAGCGAACCGGCAAGATCGAGTTCGACATCGTCACCGCAACGGGGCCCGACCTCGTCGGGCGAGCCGATATGCTGGAGAAGATCGATTGTGCCAAGCTGCCGAACGTACAGAAGTTCGGCGTCTCCGACGCATGCCAGCCTTATGGCGTCGCGCGCACGACCGGCGGCATGCTGATCACCTACAACACGGAGGCCTTCAAGGAGAAGGCGCCGAAGAATTGGGCCGACTTCTGGGACGTGAAACAGTTTCCGGGGCCGCGCGGCCTGCCGGACACGGGCGATAGCGACTGGTGGGTGCCGGCGGCGGCGCTGCTTGCCGACGGAGTCAAGGCAGACCAGCTCTTCCCGTTGGATCTCAATCGCGCCTACAAGAAGCTTGATCAGATCAGGCCCAATGTCTCCGTCTGGTGGAAGACCGGCGACCAGGTGCAACAGATCATGCGCAGTCGCGAGGTGGTCATGGCAATGAGTTACTCCGGGCGCGCGCTGGCCGTCGTGAAGGAGGGGGTGCCGGCTGCGTTGTCCTGGGATCAGGCGATCCGGGACACCGGCTATATGGCCATCCTGAAAGGCGCGCCCGACGTCAATGCGGCCATGGCTTATCTCGACTTCTTCTATGCAAACTCGGAGGCGCATGTGCCGTTCATGCGTGCCGTCAATTATGCCACCGCCAGCAAGTCGGCCATCGAATTGATGAAGCCGGAAGAGCGCAATCTCTATGCGACGTCACCGGAAAACTACGAAAAGCTCGTGAAGCCGGACTTCGCCTGGATCGGCGAGAACCGCAACGCACTGCGCGAGCGCTGGATGGCTTGGCTGACCCGTTGATGCCGACGCGGCAGCCGTATTGCGCGCGCAAGACAGGAGCCGACGATGGATCACACCAGTGACCCGAACGCGATGCGCTACGTCATCGATCCCAATAGGCTCGATCTCGTGGAGGAATTTCGCGCAAGCCCGCTCGGGGTCCACAGTCCGGACCTGCGCAAGCTGCTGGCGCGGATGCGGTGGGGGCGGCCGGAAGGCCGGTTGGTCCTCATCGTGCTTGAGCCCGGAAAGGCGTGGCGGCTGTCGCGAATCCCCAGGCGTCGCGGCGATCCGATGCCTTTTGTCGACGATCGCGTCTTCACCTCGCTCGCCGAGGCTGAATGGCATGTTTTCAAGCTGCGCTGGCAGGAGATGACCAGCGTGGCGCTACCGGCGGAGATGCTGGGGTGATCTACAAGACCAACGAGTATCTCGGCTATCCCGATCGCATCAGCGTGCCGGCGGGAGAGCAGGTGAAATTCCAGCTCAGCAGCAAGCGACCGAAGGTGAAGGTCGAGGTGCTGCGGCTGCGCTGCGGCGACGTCGACGCCAACGGTCCCGGCTTCAAGTACGAGATCATGGCAAGCAACATCGACGGCGAGCATGCTTGTCTCGATCAGCCCATCCGGCCCGGCTCCAACGCCGTCATCGAGCATGATGGTGTGCTGGTGCCCGCCGCTGCGCACTGGTCCTTCGGCGCCTACGTCTATCCCACGCGCATTGCCGACAATCCCAGGGCCGTGATGGGGAATTGGTGCCAGGGTTCGGGACGGGGTTATGCGCTCGAGCTCGACGAGGATGGGTGCCCGGTGCTGGTCCTGGGCCGAGTAGAGGGCGGGCCGGTTCGTTTCGTCCTCGACGTCAAGCTGCGTGAACGCGTCTGGGCTTTCATAGCGTGCGCGCTCGATTTCGGGGAAGCGTCGGCCACGGTTTCGCTGATCGTTCCGGCAGATGGCGTTCGCCCGGCGGCGGCCCACTCCCAATCGTTTGCACTGCCGGCGACCCTTGATGTCGACTCCGGACTGCCCTTCCTGATTGCAGCCCATCATTTGAACGGCGATCGGCAATATACCGCTCACTTCGACGGCAAGATCGAGGCTCCGCGAATCCTTTCGCGACAACTCGACGCGGAACAGTTGCGTGTATTCGAGTGTGGTCAGCGGACGGGCACGACCGAGGCCGGGCTCGTTGCGTTCTGGGACTTTTCCAATGGAATCTCGACGCTAGCAATCAAGGACATCTCGCCGAACTGCCTGCATGGCGGCTTGCACCAATTGCCTCGCAGAGGCGTCACCGGCTTTCACTGGTCCGGCGCCGTACACGACTTCCGGCTTTCGCCGCGCGAATATGCCGCCATCCATTTCCACAGTGACGACATCTACGATTGTCAGTGGCAGACCACTTGCGCGCTCGATGTGCCCGGTGATTGGCGATCGGGCGTCTATGCGCTGCGGCTCACGCCGGCGAGCGGTGACCCCGACGGGCAGTGTGAAAGCTATGTCACCTTCTTCGTGACACCGGGCAGGCAGACCAAGCGCGCCGATCTTGTCGTAGTCGCGTCGGTTGGGACCTATCTCGCCTATGCCAACAGTGCGCTACGGCTCTATCAGGTTCATTTCGAGACGCTAATGGAGCACGTGTTGTGGCTGCCGCTCGACGATGTCTTCATGCAGGAGAACCCCGAGATCGGCCAGTCGACCTATGATTGTCATGTCGACGGATCGGGCCGCGCCTACAGCTCCTGGCTGCGCCCCATCCTCAACATGCGGCCGCGCGGTTACTGGTTCAACCTGATCAACGATACCCACATCCTCGACTGGCTCGAGGAGAAAGGCATCGCCTACGACCTGATCACGGATGTCGAGCTCGACCGGGAGGGCGCGCGGGCGCTTTCGCCTTACCGAGCGATGATGACGCCGACCCATCCGGAATATTTCAGCTTCAACATGATGAACGCGATCATGGCGTATCAGAACGCCGGTGGGCGGCACATCTCCATGGGCGGCAATGCGTTCTACTGGCGCTGCGGCTTTCATCCGGCAGCACCGGCCGCCCTCGAAGTGCGTCGCGGCATGGCAGGGACACGGACTTGGGAGTCCGAACCGGGCGAGGTGCATCTTGCCGGCACCGGCGAGCCGGGCTCGCTGTGGCGGCACTCGGGTTTTGCGCCGCAGAAGCTCGTCGGCGTCGGATTTTCCGCGATGATCAACGACACCTGCGGCTATTACCTGCGCACCGCCGAAAGCGAGGACCGGCGCGTTGCGTTCATTTTCGAGGGGACGGGCCGCCACGAGAAGTTCGGTGATTTCGGCTTTCGCTACAACGGCGCGGTCGGCAGCGAGATCGACCGGTATGACCTCGAACTGGGAACGCCGCGGCATGCGTTGCGGATCGCGACCTCCGAGGGACTGGGAGCCGGCGCGCTGCCGACGCCGGAAGAGTTTCGCACAGTAGTCGATGGACTGGACGGCACACAGAACGCGCTTGTGCGCGCCGACATGGTGTTCTTCGAGACCGGCAATGGCGGTGCCGTCTTCGCAACGGGATCGATCACCTACGGCATGTCGCTGAGTCACAACAGTTACGATAACAACATCAGCACGATCACGTTGAACGTCGTCAACCGGTTCCTCGATCCAAGGCCCATCGTCATGCCTGCTGGCGCCTAGCAGGCTGGCGACTTCGGCTTATCAAGTAATATCGCCATCCCCGGTTGGGCATGGCACTTCGAACAAGAGGCTGTCATGTCGGACAAGCGCGAGTTTCAATCGCCGGAAATGGGATCCGTCAACGTCGCTCCCCGCAAGACGCGTCCGATGCATGCGGACGAGCACTGGGGCAGCCAGCCATGGTACGAGGCGCCGCGCGGCGATCCCGCCATACCCGAGGTCTACACCTACACTGCCGCGATGTCGTACGATCCCGGCGACGAGGTCGTCTTCCATTCGACGGCAACGGCCAAGGCCTGGCGGCTGCAAATCTATCGCGACGGTCTTGAGCCGGAAATGGTGCACGAGGTGAGCGGGGTTGATGGTGTGTTCGCAGCCACGCCGCCCGATGCTTATCGCGACGGCTGCAACTGGCCGGTCTCTCATCGTTGGACGATACCGCCGGATCTGCGCTCGGGCTTCTATCGTGTGGTGTCGTCCTGCGAGCGGGCGAATGGAGCCCGCTTCGTCCAGCACCATTTCTTCGTCGTGCGGCCGACGGAGAAGACACGACGAGCCAGGATCCTGATGATCCTGCCGACCGGAACCTGGACCGCCTATAACGATTTCGGAGGTGCCAATCACTATTTCGGCGTCGAAGGACCGAACCGCGATGAGCCTTCGCCGGTACTGTCGCTGCAGCGGCCGTGGACGCGTGGTGTGGTCTGGCTGCCCGCAGGCGCGCCGCGCATCTGCGCTGATCCTGCGCCCGAGATGGGCGATGCACCGCGCTATCCGATGAAGGAGTGGGCCTTCGCCAACGGCTTTGGCCAATACTACGCCGCCTCGGGCTGGGCTCAGTACGACCGCCATTTCGTGCTCTGGGCAGAGAGCGAGGGCTATCAGCTCGACATGATCACCCAGACTGATCTGCACTATCGGCCGGAGCTGCTCGACGCCTATCCGTGTGTGACCATCATCGGCCATGATGAGTATTGGACCTGGGAAATGCGCGAAGCGATCGAGCGCTACGTCGAAGCCGGTGGCCGGCTGGCGCGCTTCGGCGCCAACTTCCTGTGGCAGATCCGTCTCGAGGATGGCGGCCAGCGGCAGGTCTGCCACAAGTTCAAGGCCGTCCACAGGGATCCCGTGGCCGGCACCGACAAGGCGCGTCGGATGACGTCGGCCTGGGAAGACCGCAATGTCCGCTGGCCCGGGGCTTCGACCGTCGGAGTGAACGGCGTGCACGGCCTCTATGCGTCCTGGGGCGGCTTTGCGCCGAACGGCCAGAGAGGTTTCACGGTGTATCGTCCCGAGCATTGGGCCTTTGCCGGCACCGGACTGCACTATGCCGACATCTTCGGCGACAAGCAGCGCATCTTCGCCTACGAGGTCGACGGGCTCGACTATACGTTCCGTCACGGCCTTCCGTTTCCTGTTCCCGTCGAAGGTCAGCCCGAGTCCATCCAGATTCTCGCCATGGCACCGGCGGTGCTGGCGGAGGACGAGCCGCCGGGCGAGGGCTTCCGGTACTACGTGCGCAGCAGCGACCATGAAGGTCTGGTGGAATGCGTCACCGGCGAAGTCACGCCTGAGGGGCTCGCCCGCTACAAGTACGGCTCGGGCATGATGGTGCACATGACGCGCGGCAAGGGCGAGGTGCTGACGGCCGCCACTTGCGAGTGGGTGATGGGACTGAAGCGCGGTGATCCCTTCACGCAGCGCATTACCCGCAACATCCTCGATCGCTTTACCGCGGCGACGCGCGGCTGAAGTCGCGGCAAAGGAGAAGAAATGCACGATCGAGCCAGCGGCGACCGACAGCCCGCGCCGCGAACAACCGATGTCGAGGAGCTGGCGCGCATTGCCAGGAGCCTTCGGCGCGACGTCATCAATCTGGTCGCGCCCACCGGGCAAGGTTATGTGCAGCAGGGATTGGGAGCGGCCGACCTGTTCGCAATCCTGTATTTTTCCGAGCTGCGTCTCGATCCGTTGGACCCCGAATGGCCGGATCGCGACCGCTTCCTGCTGTCCACGGCGCACAACACGGCCATCTTCTATGCCACGCTTGCGGCGCGCGGTCTGGTCGACCGTGAAGCACTCCATTCCTATTGCGGCGACGGATCGCCGTTCGAAATCAATGCATCGGAGCGCGTCGGGACCGTCATCGAAGCGACGCTCGGCTCGCTGGGGCAGGGGCTGTCTGTCGGGATTGGCATGGCGCTCGCGGCGCGCCGCCGGCGGTCTCCGGCACGGACCTATGTGCTCCTGGGCGACGGCGAATTGCAGGAAGGGCAGCTCTGGGAGGCGGCGCTGTTTGCAGGGAGCGCGCGTCTTTCCAACCTCTGCCTGATCGTCGACGACAACCAGATGCAGGTCGAAGGGCATATCGATCAGGTCGTCACGGTGGCGCCGATCGACGCGAAGTTCGCCGCGTTCGGCTGGTCCGTCGAGACCGTCGATGGACACGACATCTCCGCGCTGCTCGCCGGCCTCGAGCGCGCGCGCGGCAGGGAACGTCCGACATGTCTGGTGGCCCGCACGCTTGCCGGCAAGGGTGTGCCGTCGCTCGAAGGGCTGCTTGCCCACAATCTGAAACTGCCATCGCCGGTCGCGGCGAAGGCGCTGAGCGAACTGTCGCAGATTGCCGGGGAGGGACCGAGATGATGGCCGGGAACGATCGGACCTCCCTCGAGGTTCTCGATTTCACGGCGCGCGACGCCGCCGCCGCTCCCGCGGTCAAGCACTATGGAGAAGCCCTCGTCGAGGCCGCTCGGCGCGATCCGCGTATCGTTTGCCTGACGGCTGATCTGACGCTACCGACCGAGACCGATCTGTTCCGGGATACTTTTCCCGAACGGTTTCATCAGGTGGGCATAGCGGAAGCCAACATGGTGGGGATCGCGGGGGGATTAGCCCGATGCGGCGAAATTCCCTTTGTCCATAGCTTCTGCGTGTTCGCTACCCGGCGCTGTTACGATCAGATTGCCATGCAGGTCGCCTATCCGCGTGCGAACGTGAAGATCGTGGGTGTCATCCCGGGTCTCACGACGCTGCTCGGGGTCTCGCACCAGGCGATCGACGATCTCGCGCTGATGCGTGCCTTGCCGAACATGACCGTGATCGAGCCCTGCGGTCAAGGCGACGTACGCGCCGCCGTCGCTGCAGCCGCTGCGCATGAGGGACCGGTCTATCTGCGGCTCAAGCGTGCGGACGGTTCAGACGAGCCGGCTCCGGCAACGTCGGACTTTCGGATCGGCAAAATGCAGGTGTTGCGTCGCGGCGCGGATGGCTTGCTGGTGGCCTGCGGAATGATGGTGGCGATTGCGCTACGCGCTGCTGAGACACTCGCTCGCGAGGGCATATCGTTGACGGTGGTCGATATGTCGACGGTAAAGCCGCTCGATCCGGAGCTCGTGGCGCTGGCGCGCACGGTACCGCTGGTGGTCGCGGCCGAGAACCATTCCATTATCGGCGGATTGGGCAGCGCGGTTGCTGAACTGTTGCTGGAAGAGGGCGTGGATGTCGCGTTTCGCCGCGTTGGCGTCGGCGATACTTTCGCCGAAGGCGGCTCGACCGGCTATCTGTTCGAGAAATACGGCCTCTCCGAGCGCGCGATCATCGACACAATCAAGAGCCTGCGCCAGAGGCGGCGTCGTTGAGGCGCTGCTGCTCAGTCTTCGTCCGGTGGGATATTGGAGGTGCCGCCATGCTTTTCCAGAAGCCGGACGAGATTCTGGCCGCCTTCCATCATGTCGGCCTGGATCGCCTCGCGAACCTTGTCCGGCCGGCGCTGCCGAAGAAATCTGAGCACCGCTAGATGTTGATGTTCGTTCGGATAGGTCGGTGGCGCGTGCGGATAAAGAAAATTCAGCAACGGACCGTTGCGCATCCAGATGTCGTCGAGGATGGCGAGGACCTCCGGAAGTCCCGATCCATCATAGAGGCTGCGGTGAAACTGCCAGTTGACGCGAACCGCATCGGACCATCTGTGCTCCTTTTCGGCACTGACTAGCTCGCGATGGATCGCCTCCATCCTGTCAATGTCGGCCTCGGAAATGCGCGTCGTCGCGTGCTCCGCGGCGAGGCCCTCGAGAAACAGCCTGACGGTTCGGAGCTCGATATATTGCGCGGCTGTCATGTGAGCGACCATGATCGAGCGCCCGGCCTGCATTTCCAGCGCGCGCCCGCGCACGAGCTGCATCAACGCTTCGCGAATGGGCGTCTCCGACACATTCATGGTCGCGGCAAGTTCGCGGATCTTGAAACGGTGACCAGGCGAGAACCGGCCTTCCATCAGCGCCTGGCGCAGATTGTTGTAGACAAGGCTCGTCAAGCTGTCGCGGGCGACTGGTCCCACCCCGCGATCACCCAGTCTCAGGTCAACATCAGCCATTTAGGTCCTCAAACCGGTCTTGGTCTGCCTGCCGGTCCGGCCCAGCCCCTTGTCCATTTTATATATAATATAGGGCGGGCTGGTTGTGCACCATGGCGAAAACTTCCGCGCACTCGCAACTCACTGATCTCTCGTTTCAGTTTCGGATGCAATCTGGTCGCGGAACATTGCACGAGCGTGCCCACCGGCGCGCCAAATCGCTTGGCTCGCGGCATCTTTTTAGATATATGATATATCATCGTTGATCAGGAGGCCGATATGTCGGGATTGAACAGGACGCGGGACGCTGCGTTGCGCGCTCGCGCTGAAAAGGTCGTTCCGAGCGGGATGTGGGGACATCTTCATGCCGCCAAGTTGCCGGACGCCTACCCGCAGTTCTTTGGCCGCGGCGAGGGCGGGGTGCTCTGGGATGTCGACGGCAACCGGTACGTCGACTTCATGTGCAGTTGGGGTCCCAATCTGCTCGGCCACCATCATCCCGAAGTGGATGAGGCTGCCGAGCGCCAGCGGCGCGAAGGCGACTGTCTCAACGGTCCCGCCGAAGTGATGGTCGAATTGGCCGAGTTGGTCGTGGACATGGTTGGGCATGCCGACTGGACGCAGTTCCAGAAGAACGGCACCGACGCGACAACGGCTTGCGTTACCATCGCGCGGGCGGCGACGGGGAAGCGGAAGATACTGGTTGCGAAGGGCGCCTATCATGGAGCTGTGCCGTGGTGCTCACCCTCGCTTCTCGGTGTGACCGCGGAAGATCGCGCCCATCTGTCGTATTTCAAGTTCAACGACGTCGAGAGCCTTGAGGAGGCAGTGAAGGCAGCAGGGGATGATCTTGCAGGCATCCTGGTCTCTGCTTATCGCCATGACATGGGCTTCGACCAGGAACTCCCCTCTGCGGAGTTCGCCCAGGCTGCACGGCGTCTGTGCAGTGACAAGGGAGCTGTGCTGATCATCGATGAAGTCCGCGCGGGCTTTCGTCTCGATATGGCCGGGAGCTGGGAAGCGCTGGGCGTCCGTCCGGACATGTCGGCGTGGAGCAAGGCGATCGCAAACGGCTACGCTCTGGCAGCCGTCACTGGGGCCGACTGGCTACGTCGTGCGGCGTCCCAGGTCTTCGTGACGGGTTCGTTCTGGGCGGGGGCGGTCTCGATGGCGGCCGCCGCCGCGACACTGAAGATCGTGCGCCGGGACGATGTTCCGAACCGCCTGGCCTATTTGGGGCGATTGTTGCGGGAGGGCCTGGAAACACGCTCGCGGCAGTTCGGCTTGTCAATTCGCCAGTCGGGCCCAGCGCAAATGCCGACAGTTCTATTCGACGACGATCCGGATTTCGGGAAAGGCTTTGCCTTCTGCAATGCCATGCTCGAGCGTGGCGTTTACTTCCACCCGAAGCACAACATGTTCCTCTGCGCCGCCCATACCGAGGCCGACATCGCCGCGGCGCTCGATGCAGCCGAGCACAGCTTTTCAGTTGTGGCGGCACTTGGCACGGGGAGCGAGGGGCGGATGGGTCGATCTTGAACACCCGCCATCGGGCCATGCATCAAGACGTTGGCGAATAGTAAAGTTCAGCACTCCGGCAAGTTGACCGCCAACCCGCCGAGGCTCGTCTCCTTGAACTTCGCATTCATGGCTTCGCCCGTCTGCCGCATTGCCTCGATGCAATTGTCCAGCGGCATGAAATGCGATCCGTCGCCGCGCAGGGCGAGCGAGGCCGCCGCCACCGCCTTGATGGCGCCGATGCCGTTGCGCTCGATGCATGGGACCTGGACCAGGCCCGCTGCGGGATCGCAAGTCATGCCGAGATGGTGCTCGAGCGCGATCTCCGCGGCATTCTCAATCTGCTCGGGCGATCCGCCCAGCGCCGCGCAGAATCCGGCCGCAGCCATCGCGGCCGCTGACCCGACTTCGCCCTGACAACCTGCCTCGGCACCGGAGATCGAGGCGTTGTGCTTGATCAACCCGCCGATCGCCGCAGCCGTGAGCAGGAAGTCGGCAATCTTGTCGGGCTCCGCCCCGATGCAGTGATCCAGGTAATATCTCAGCACCGCGGGCACGACGCCGGCGGCCCCGTTGGTCGGTGCGGTCACCACTCTGCCTCCGGCCGCGTTTTCCTCATTCACGGCCATCGCGTAGACGCTCAGCCAGTCTGCTGCCGCGTGCGGCTGAGCGCGATTGGCCTGCCGCTCAGCCATCAATTGCCGATGGATCCGCGCGGCCCTGCGTCGGACGTGCAGCCCGCCCGGCAGTTCGCCTTCCTGGCTCAGTCCCCGTTCGATGCACCCGTTCATGACCGACCAGAGGCGGGCGAGGCCGTGTTCGACTTCTTCAGGTGTACGGAGGTGGATCTCATTCGCGCGCTTCATGTCCGCGATGGACAGCCCGCTCTCGCGCGCCATGCGCAGCATCGCGCTCGCGTGCGCAAATGGATAGGGCCACGGTATCGCGTCGGCGGCAGCCGGCGCTGCTTCGCGCTCCCGCGCCGTCACCACGAAACCGCCGCCGATGGAGTAATAGGTCTCGTCCAGCATCACCGCCCCGGTGGAATCGCGGGCGGACAGAACGAGTCCGTTGGCATGACCGGGCAATGGTGGCCCGTAGTCGAAGACGATGTCGAGGGCAGGGTCGAATCTGAGCGGCGGCAGGTCTTTGGGGCGCAGGAGACGGCTGCGGCGGAGATCCACGAGCTGGCGTTCGGCTGCGTCGAACTCGAACTCGGCGGGCGTCCAGCCGAGCAGGCCGAGCGTCACGGCGCGATCCGTGGCGTGGCCTTTCCCCGTGAATGCGAGCGACCCATGCAGTGTCGCTCCGACGGCGGTTGCTTGGCGAGCGGACGGATGTTGCCGCAGGAGATTCAGGAAGTGCCCCGCGGCCGTCATGGGTCCCATCGTATGCGACGACGAGGGACCGATGCCGATCTTGAAGACGTCGAATACGCTCAGAAACATCACACGCCTCTGGTCGAACCTGTCTCCTGCGCGACAAGCTCTGCGGTAGCAGTCCAGCCCCTAGACGGCAATTGCCATTCCATCGCGCTGCGGATCAGCCCCTCCCGAGCAAACACCATTGACGATGCCGATGGCGTGAAGAGCGGCGAAAGGAAAAGTCTGGGGCGAACGCTTGACGTCATAGCCCGCAGCGGTGAGCTCGTCACTGACATTGCGACGTATGCGGTTCGAGATGTCGATCGCGTTCGAAACGCCCATGATCCGTGGCGCCGCCACGGCTTCGAAGGTCGACATGCCGAAATCGAGCATGTTCATGATCCCTTGCGCCACGGCCGGCGCGACGTAGCTGCCGCCCGGCGCGCCGATCACGATCCGTGGTGTTTCGCCATCGAAGACGATGGTCGGCGCGCAGCGGAAGATGCACGGCGCTTGCCGGGCGCGATCGAGGCCGCTCGACCGGGCCGCGGATCGAAGCGGCTCATCGTCCCGTTGTGGATGAAGCCGAGGCCGTCGGAGATGGCGCCAGAAGAGCTACCCAGCGTGTGGGTCAACAGATGGGCCACTCCGCGGAGGTCAGAAAATTAGCGCAGTGAAATTTCATTTTTTCGCTTGCAGTCAGGTGAATGAGCATCTAAAGCCTCTTCCGCGTTGCCCGCCTGTCGGGCGCTCCCTTGGCTTTGAGGCAAAGGCGAGCGGACGCATAACAGATGCTTCTCACCTTGTTGAGTGCACAACAGCCGACACCAGTCGGTTGGAGTTCATCCATCGTCGGTAAGGGTGTCGGAACCCTTCCTCTCAGGAAGGTTGGGGCCTCTGCGGGTCCCGGGCTGTTTGACAAGTGAAGATGAAGAAAGAGAAACGTGGACGGCGGAGTCCTTGCGGGTCTCGCTTCTGAAGAGCTTCGGCTTTTTGGATCGAGACCGGACGAAAGACTTCGGCGGTACACGTTTTAAAGGAAACACCATCGTTGCCAGCGATGTGAATCGCAGGCAGCTCGGCGGCTTCGGCCGTCGGAAAAATGGTGGGACCTCGTCAAACGTTGTGATCAGCCGGTTCAAAGTTCAAGTCCAACTTGAGAGTTTGATCCTGGCTCAGAGCGAACGCTGGCGGCAGGCTTAACACATGCAAGTCGAGCGGGCGTAGCAATACGTCAGCGGCAGACGGGTGAGTAACGCGTGGGAACGTACCTTTTGGTTCGGAACAACACAGGGAAACTTGTGCTAATACCGGATAAGCCCTTACGGGGAAAGATTTATCGCCGAAAGATCGGCCCGCGTCTGATTAGCTAGTTGGTAGGGTAATGGCC
>NZ_LVEM01000010.1 GCF_001641335.1 Bradyrhizobium stylosanthis | reverse complement strand
GTGTTGGAATGTTGAGAGGATTTGCCCCTAGTACGAGAGGACCGGGGTGAACGTACCTCTGGTGGAGCTGTTGTCGCGCCAGCGGCAGTGCAGCATAGCTATGTACGGACGGGATAACCGCTGAAAGCATCTAAGCGGGAAACCCACCTCAAAACGAGCATTCCCTTGAGAACCGTGGAAGACCACCACGTTGATAGGCCGGATGTGGAAGTGCAGTAATGCATGCAGCTTACCGGTACTAATCGTTCGATTGGCTTGATTGCTCTCATTTTCAGTGTCCATGAGGTCTTAAAGACCCAGACAGAGTGAGAGGCGCTAGTCGCCAACACAAAGATCGCTTGCTTCGTTTTCTTGTCCTTCGCCGGCCTGGTGGTTCTAGCGAAGAGCCTCAACCCGATCCCATCCCGAACTCGGCCGTTAAACTCTTCAGCGCCAATGGTACTATGGCTTAAGCCCTGGGAGAGTAGGTCGCTGCCAGGCCTGCCAAGGACAAGAAATCTTCCTCTTTCGATGTTCGAAATACAAAACGCCGCCTCGGGAAACCGGGGCGGCGTTTTTGTTTGTGCGGTCTCGTGGGCTTTCCTGCTTGACGCCGGCTAGACTCGAAAGGCGGAGAGTGTTGCTGCGGCCGCTGCATTCCGAAAGCCGAGCTCGCAAGAGTTGACGTCATCCCAATCTATCTGGACGAACAAGACCTCGGTGGAATCGAGATGGCCTTGGCACTCGCGAAGCGTTGCCTCGACGGCCTCCTGGATCGCCGGCGCGTAATTGTCGCTGCTCGGCCATTCTGCCTGGGAGACAAATCTGTAGGGCCGCGCTCAGTCGAAGCGGAGCGTGACGCCTCAGCGGACCAAGACGTGAGACTCTCGCCTGAATTCTTTCAGTGAGAGGCGCCCATCGATTCGAGGATACTGGGCGTTCGCCAGGCAGACCCTGTCCTGCGGAAACAGCGATTGCTGGAAGTGGCCGAATGATGTCGTGATCTGAGCTTGGCGCTTGGACGCCGTATCAATTCTTTGCTTCTACGATTCCTCGTACGGCCAGTTTCTTCAAGATCAGGTCCGCCAATTGCTCGGGCTGATGACCGATCGTTTGCAAGTGTATTTCGGGCGCCACCGGTGGTTCATACGGGGCGTCGATGCCGGTAAAGTTCTTGATCTGACCGGCTTTCGCCTTGGCGTAGAGGCCCTTCGGATCGCGCCGTGCACATTCATCGATAGGTGTGTCGACGAACACCTCGATGAACTCTCCGTCGGACACCAGACGGCGCACCATATCCCGCTCGGAGCGGTACGGCGAAATGAACGAGCAGAGCACGATCAGGCCTGCATCCACCAGGAGTTTTGCGGCCTCTCCGGCGCGACGGATATTCTCGACGCGGTCCGCCTCCGTAAAGCCGAGGTCGCGGTTGAGCCCATGGCGCAGATTGTCGCCGTCCAGCATCATGGTGTGGTGACCGCTAGTGTGAAGCCGGCGTTCAACGATGTTGGCGATGGTCGATTTGCCGGCACCCGACAGGCCGGTCAGCCATATGATCGATGGCTTCTGGTGCTTTCGCGCAGCGCGCTCCGATTTTCCGATCAGGGTGGCCTGCCAAGGGACGTTGGAGGCGCGCCGCAGGCCAAACGCGATCATTCCCGCGCCGAGCGTGAGATTGGTCGCGCGGTCGATGACGATGAATGATCCGGTCCTGCGGTTCTGCTCGTACGGATCGAACGCGACGGGCGTGTCCGTCGACAGGTTGCAGAATGCGATATCGTTGAGGCCCAGAGTACGCGCGGCAAGATGCTCGCGCGTGTTGACGTCGATCTTGTACTTGATGGCCGTGACCGTAACAGGCGTCGTTCGGGTGCCGATGCGTGCCAGATAGGAGCGGCCTGGCATGAGGTGCTGGTCACTCATCCAGATCATGTGTGCGGCAAACTGGTCCGATACTTCGGGCGGAGATTCCGGACTAGCCAGCAGATCGCCGCGGCCGATGTCGAGTTCGTCCGTGAGCGTGATCGTGATCGCGTCTCCGACGTGGGCGGAGGTCTGAGCGCCCTCGGCGGTCAGAAGTTCCTTCACTCTTGAGATTTTGCCGGTATTGGCGACGGCGATGGGATCGCCGGCGTTGATCGTCCCGGAGGCCACCGTGCCGGCGTAGCCTCTGAAATCAAGATGGGGTCTGTTGACCCATTGCACCGGAAAGCGGAACAAACCGTCGATCGCATCGCCGCTCACATCAACGGTTTCGAGATAGTCGAGCAGGCTTGGCCCGCGATACCAGGGCGTGTTGTCCGATACGTTCGTAACGTTATCGCCATGTCGGGCGGAGATTGGAATCGATACTATCGACGAAAAACCGAGCTCTTCGGCAAAGGCTCTGTATTCATTGACAATACGAGCGAAGATGTCGCTTTGATAGGAGACCAGGTCAATCTTGTTCACCGCGAGAACCACATGGCGTACGCCGAGCAGCGAACAAATCAATGAGTGTCGTCTGGTCTGTGCCAAGGCGCCTTTGCGTGCGTCGATCAGGAGAATGGCGAGGTCTGCCGTCGATGCGCCGGTCGCCATATTCCGCGTGTATTGCTCGTGGCCGGGCGTGTCGGCGACAATGAAGGAACGTCGCGGCGTGGTGAAGAAGCGATACGCAACGTCGATCGTGATGCCTTGCTCCCGTTCGGCCTCCAGGCCGTCCACGAGAAGCGCGAGGTCGATGTCGCCTCCCGTCGTGCCGTGGCGCTTCGAAGCCGCCGCCAGCGAGGATAGCTGGTCGTCAAGGATGAGCCTGGAGTCGTGCAGGAGGCGACCGATCAGCGTAGACTTTCCGTCATCCACCGAGCCGCAGGTGAGGAAGCGAAGCAGGTCCTTGGTCGTCGCCTCGCCGGGAGGCTCGCGGGTTTCCATCAAAAGTAGCCTTCGCGCTTCTTGCGCTCCATTGATGAGGGTTCGTCGCTGTCGATCAGGCGGCCTTGCCGCTCCGAAAGTCGCGTCGATCTCATCTCCGCCATGATATCTTCCAGCGTTGCGGCACTGGAGTCGATCGCTCCGGTCAGCGGATAGCAGCCCAGCGTTCGAAATCGAACTCGCCGCGATTCCGGCTGCTCGCCCGCAATGAGGGGCAGTCTCTCGTCATCCACCATGATCCAGGAGCCGCCACGCGCAACGACCGGGCGGTGTTTGGCGAAATAGAGCGGCACCACCGGAATATTCTCCAGCTGGATGTAGTGCCAGACATCCAGCTCGGTCCAGTTCGATAGCGGGAAGACGCGAACGGTTTCTCCCGGCCCGATACGGCTGTTGAACAGATTCCACAATTCGGGGCGCTGGTTGCGGGGATCCCAGACGTGTCCGCGCGAGCGAAAGGAGAAGATGCGCTCCTTGGCGCGGCTCTGTTCCTCGTCCCTGCGGGCGCCGCCGAAAGCCGCATCGAAGCCGTAGAGGTCGAGCGCCTGCTTGAGTGCGTGGGTTTTCATCACTTGAGTGTGGATCGACGAACCGGAGGCGACCGGTGAAATACCGCGGGAAAGACCATCCTGGTTGGTGTAGACGAGCAGATCGACGCCGAGGCGACGCGCAGTCTCGTCGCGAAACGAGATCATCTCGCGAAACTTCCACGTTGTATCGACGTGCAGCAGCGGAAACGGCAGCCTGGCAGGGTGGAACGCCTTGAGCGCCAGATGCAGCATGACGCTGGAGTCTTTGCCAATCGAATAGAGCATCACCGGCCGTTTGAACTCGGCGATGACTTCGCGCATGATCTCGATCGATTGAGATTCCAGGCTTTTGAGGTGCTTTGGAAGGACGCGCCCGGTTCGGCCGGCGTTCGACGGGACGAAATTCATTGCAAAGTGCCTCGCGCCAGCAATCCTGAATACGAGGATCCCTTCGTAGGAGAATTCCCCTGCGAAGGACGACACACGTCAAGCCACGCGGGCAGTGATCGCGCGGCACGACGTCGCCCTGCCAGCGCAAAGGAGGGCCGAGATGACCTCGTGATCTCGATGCGATAATGGGTGCGCCGGCGCTTGCTGCCTCGAATGTTTGGCGTGCAGTGATGGCCGGAGGACGCCAGATGGCATTGAATGCTGACGACATCTTTCTGAACCCCGCGCTCGAAGCCCGCGTGCGCGGCCAGGCCTGGGCGCTCCTGCTTCTCAACGCTGCCGATCCACGGATGGGATCGTTGTTCGCGACGCAGCAACGCTGGCTGATGGCCCATGCGGCGGTGGCACAGTTCTTCCGGGATGTTGCCGTGGCCGGAGCCGGCGCCGGAGTGCTGACCGCACGTGTGCTTGATCTTGTCGAGCATCACCAGATCGCAAGCCGGAATACCGCCGCCGCCTTCATCAAGGAGATGCTGAAATACGGCATTGTGCGCCATGTTGCGGGAAGCGAGGGCAAGCGTCATCGCCCGGTCGAGCCGGCACCTGCGGCGCTTGAATCGCTGTATCAATGGCATCTCCTGCATCTGGCAACGCTGGATGGCCTCGACGGCGGAGGCCGTTCGGCGACGTTGGCCGCCAGGCCGGAGGCGGTTCGCCGGATGCAGCCGATGATTGCCGACGGTCTGCTCGGGTCTCACATGGTTCGCGAGCCCGAACCGACGTTCAAGCTGTTCACGTGGGTCAACGAGGGCGGCGTGCTGATGGATCGCTTGATCGTCGGTTGTGAGGAAGGGGACGCCTCCGTCGATCGTATTGCGACCGACGTGACGTCGGTTTCCGCACTGGCGCAGCGGCTGAAATTGTCGCGGACGCAACTTGGACGCAAGCTCGCCGAAGCGGAGTCCATGGGAAGCCTCGGCTGGGTCGGAGCGCGCGGCAAGTCCCGGCTGTGGGTATCGAAAGGCTTCCGCCGCGAATATCACAAGGCGCAAGCCGTCAAGCTCGCGATCATCGATGCAGCCTTCGAGGCTTGTTTTACGACTCACCGATGAGATCCATGACGTTGTTGAACGGGTGATGGGCAGCATTAAACGATCTGCTGTCATCTGACCATTTTTGGTGCTCGGCGTTTCCGGGCCGGTCTCGATCTTTACCGCAAATGATGAGCCCGATGCGGAGGACCCGCAGGGCTTCATGTCGCTGCGCACCTTGATTTCATAGCTGGATTTCGTGCGCGGAACGAGAATGTTGCGATTTACGATGAATGACGTTCTCGGCTTTCCGGCGGTAATCACGATCGATGAAAATAGGCACATATGAACGTTCGTTCGCAGCCTTCAGCAGCCGGATACCGTACCAATGGGCCGCTGAGGAGTCGACGCTTCCGGGCTTCGCGGATGCGAGCGGTGCCGGATGCTTCGGTGATGGTCCTGAGGACATGCATGAAGAGGATTGATCGCATCCGTCGGTAGACGGAGAGCGCAACGACAGCGTCGATCGGGTGCTTGTTCGGCGGTGACTTTCGACCGTGTTACGCGGTCCATTTTTTTGATGGAATGAATGATGCTGCACGTTGGCAGTGATCGCCATTTTTCGTTGTCTATCTCGCAGGAGCTTTCGATCGAGGGCGGTCCGGAGACGTCCGTGGCCGTCCAGGACACGCATCTGCTTCTCAGCGCCGATTTCAAGCGCGCCGGAGACGACCTGCGGCTGATTGGGGTCGATGGAAAGATCCACGTCGTTCCCGGCTATTTCAAATCGGAAAATCTGCACGCGCTGCGGTCGCCGGATGGTGCGACGCTGAGCGGCGAAATCGTCGCGGCACTGGCGGGACCTGCCGCTCCCGGAAGGTACGCAGCCAAGGATGCGCCGTCGCCGGCGATGCAGGTGATCGGACATGCGGTACGGGTCGAAGGGCAGGTAACGGTCCTGCGCAACGGCGTCGTCGTGGCGCTCAACAATGGCGATGTTCTGCTCAAGGGAGACGTGGTCCAGACCGACAGCGCTGGCGTGGCCGGACTGGTTTTCAACGACGGCAGTGCGTTCCAGATCGGGCATGGTTCGCGGGTCGTATTGAGCGAATTCAAATTCGACCTGCATGGAAGCGCCAATCTGGAAGTTTTCGATCTCATCCAGGGATCGCTCAGTTTCGCCTCGGGCAAGATTGCCAAGTCGGGCGACATGCGGATCGGGACGCCGATCGGCTCCGCCAAGATCACGGGCTCGGCGGGTGGCGGGGAGATCTCCCCGGACGATGGATCGGTCACGCTGTCCATCTTCCAGCAGAATGACGGGCTGCATCAGGCGACCGCCTACGATAAGAACGGCAACGCCATTGCGACGATCAGCAGCGAAGGCGGAAAGCTGGAGCTGAAGCCGACCGGGCCAGCTCAAATTGCCGCCAGCGAGCAGGCGAAGACGGACGCCGACAGGGCCGGCGAGCTGGATGCGCTGAACCACCTCCTCCAAATCAAGAACCTTGCGGACCGCAACAGCAGCAACACGCCCGGCGGCGGCGGTCCGCACGGTTCGTCATCGCCCCCTGGCTCGTACAGTGCGGGGTCGAACGAGCCGTCGTTTCAGCCGAATGGAGCCTCTGGCGCCAACCCGCCCACGAACCCCGGTCCGGATGTCGCCCCTCATCCGCCGGGCGGAGGAACCGGCGGAGTTGGTCCTGGAGGTGCATCGATCCCGGGACCTCCGGTCAACGATGCACCGTCACTGGCTCTCAACGCCGGATCGGCGTTGGTCGCGCCCGAGCAAACGCCGGTCGCGGTTGCTCCGGCGCTGACCTTGTCCGATCCGGACAGCAACACGTTGCTGCGGGCGACGATCCAGATCACCGGCAACTATCAGCCGAGCGAAGACGTCCTTTCTTTCGCGAACACCGCGTTGATCGAGGGGCGCTTCGATGCGGCAACGGGAACGCTGACGCTGACGGCCAGGGCCGGCCAGCAGCCGACGGTTGCTGATTTTGCAGCCGCGTTGCGTGCGGTCTTCTATACCGACACCAGCGATAATCCGTCGCCGCTGACCCGGACGCTGACGCTGACGGTGCAGGACCCGGACGGCACGGATCACGGCGGGCACGACACGACCGTCGTCACCCGCGAGCTGACGGTCGCAGCCGTCAACGACGCGCCGGTGATCGGCGCAGCGCAAACGACCGGCGCGGTGCAGGAGGACACGGCACTCGATCCCCATGGGTTGCTGCATGCCAATGGCACGATCGCGTTCACCGACGTCGACCTGGCGGATGCGCATGTCGTCTCGGTCGGTTTCGTCAGTTCGACGCGCGCAGGTGGATTGGCGCTCGGAACTATGAGCGCGCATGTGACCGCCGATACCGTGAACGGCCTCGGCGGGCAGGCGGCATGGCAGTATCTCGTCGACAACGCGGACGTCCAGTTCCTGCGGGCCGGGCAGACCGTCACGGAAACCTACGCCGTAACCGTCAGCGACGGTCATGGCGGGCTGGCGAGCCGGAATGTCACCATCACGATCACCGGCCAAGAGGATGCCCCCGTGCTGGCCGGTGCATCGGCGACCGCGCCGGAAAACGGTGACGCCGCCGCACAGCACATCACGCTGACGGGCACCTTGCCGGTGACGGATGCCGATATCGGCGACACGCTGACGGCTTCGATCATCAATTCGCCGGTCGTGACCCTCGATGGCCACGCCTTCGTCTTGCCGGCGGGGGCGGCATCGCTGACCAGTAACGCATTGTCGTTCCACGCCGGGACGTCGAACGGCGGCACTGCCGGCATCGGCTGGACCTATGATGCGTCGGCGGCCAATCTGGATTTCCTGCGGGAAGGGCAGAGCCTGGTTCTGACCTACACGGTCGAGGTCAGCGACGGCCTTCTCACCAGCGGCCAACAGACCCTCACGATCACCATCGTCGGCGCCAATGACGTGCCCGTGGTGACCGGCGGCACCGCAACGACCAGTGAGGATGCCGACGCGCATGCGCAGGTTATCTCGCTGACGGGCTCGATCTCGGTGGTCGATCTCGACGTCGGCGACACGCTGACGGCTTCGACGGTCGGCGGGCCCGTCGTCAAACTGGATGGCCAGGCCTTCAGCCTGCCGGCCGGCGCACTGGCACTCATCGACAATGCCGCTTTTGCGATCGACACCAGCGGGCACCTGTCCACCGGCGCCGCCACGACGTTCGGCTGGATCTACCAGCCCGCCGCGGCTGATCTCGACTTCCTGAAGCAGGGTCAGACGCTCACGCTGACCTATGCGGTCGTCGTCAACGACGGCACCGCGACCAGCACGACGCAATATGTGACGATCACGATCAACGGCACCAATGACGCGCCGTTGGCGATCGCGCGCAGCTACACGACCGACGAAGACCATGCGCTGGTGGTACCCGGCACGGGCGTGCTCGCCGGGGCCACCGACCTCGACGGCGATGCGCTGCACGCCATCCTCGTCAACGGTCCGGCCCACGGCACCCTGACGCTGAATGCCGACGGCTCGTTCACCTATGCGCCGGTTGGCGACTACAACGGCTCCGATAGCTTCACCTACAAGGTCAATGACGGCCTCGCCGATTCCAACGTGGCGACCGTCAATATCACCGTGCAGGCGGTCAATGATCCCGCCGTGGTGTCGGGGACCAGCACCGGCGCGGTCACGGAAGCAGGCGGCGTCAACAACGCGGTGGCGGGGACGCCGAACGCGAGCGGCATGCTGACGGACACCGACGTCGACAATCCCGCCAACACCTTCACGGCGGTCGGGACCGCCTCGGCGAGCGATCACGGCTACGGCACCTTCACCATGACGTCGGGCGGCGTCTGGACCTACAATCTCGACAACAGCAATAGCGCGGTTCAGGCGCTCAATGCCGGCGGGACGCTGACCGACACGTTCACTGTGACGACCGTCGACGGTACCGCGCAGCTGGTCACGATCACCATCAACGGCGCCAACGATGCAGCGGTGCTGTCGGCAGACACTGTCGGCCTGACCGAGACTGATTCAGTGTTGTCGACCGGTGGCACGCTGACCATCCATGACGTCGACAATCCCGAAACCTTCGTGGCGCAGGCGGGTACTGTCGGGCACTACGGCACCTTCACCGTTGCCCAGAACGGCGCATGGACCTATGTCGCGAGTTCGGCACATGACGAATTCGTCGCCGGGCAGACCTACACCGACACGTTCACCGTGGTGAGTTCGGACGGCACGGCCTCGTCCGTCACGGTCAATATCCTCGGCAGCAACGACGCGGCTTCGATATCGGGCATCAGCACAGGTTCGGTGACCGAAGCAGGCGGCCTCAACAACGCGGTGGCGGGGACGCCGAGCGCGAGCGGCACGCTGACGGACACCGACGTCGACAATCCCGCCAACACCTTCACGACGGTAACGACACAGACGGCCAGCCTCGGCGGTTTCGGCACCTACACCGTCACGTCGGCCGGGGTCTGGACCTACACACTCGACAACAGCAATGCCGCGGTTCAGGCGCTCAATGCCGGCGGCACGCTGACGGACACGTTCACGGTCACGACCGTCGACGGCACGCCGCAGGTCGTCACGATCACGATCAATGGCACCGACGATGTCGCCGTGATATCGGCGGTGACACGTAATCTGGCTGAGACCAATGCGCCGCTGTCGACCGGCGGCACGCTGACGATCCAGGATCCCGACAGTCCGCAATCCTTCGTCGCGCAGGCCGGCACGGCCGGGCAGTACGGCACCTTTACGCTCGCCGCGGATGGCACCTGGAGCTATGTCGCGAGCTCCGCACATGACGAGTTCGTGGGCGGGCAAACCTACACGGACATCTTCTCCGTCGCGAGTGCGGACGGCACCACTTCGTCCGTCACCATCAACATCCTCGGTACCGACGATCCGGCCACGATGAGTGGTACGACGATCGGTTCGGTCGTCGAGGCGGGCGGCGTCGCCAACGCGGTGCCGGGGACGCCGACCGCGACCGGCTCGCTGACGCTGTTCGATCCCGACACCTCCTCCGTCACCTTCGTGGCCGTCGCCGCCCAGACCGCCAGCACCGGTGGCTACGGCACCTACACCGTGTCTTCGGCCGGCGTCTGGAGGTACACGCTCGATAACAACAATTCCACGGTGCAGGCGCTCGCCGCCGGCGCGACGATGACCGACACCTTCTCCGTGAGGGGAAGCGACGGCAGCGCGCAGGTCGTCACCATCACGATCACTGGCGCCAACGATGCGCCGGTGCTGTCCGGCGACAATGCGACGGCGTTGCTGCAAGGCCTGGCGACGACCATCACCACGGCCGACCTCAGCGTCAGCGACGTCGACAACAGTGCGAGCCAGCTCACCTTCAACGTCAGCAGCACGCAACGCGGTTACGTGGCGCTGTCGAGTGCGCCCGGCGTTGCGATCACGAGCTTCACCCAGGCGCAGCTCGCCGCGGGCCAGGTGATCTTCGTCAGCGACGGCACGCTGAACCCGGCCGCGAGCTTCACCGTGTCCGCGACGGACGGCAGCGTGACCAGCGTGCCGGTGCTGGTCAATGTCGCCGTCACCAATGATTTCGTGCTGCCGGGCAACATCAACCTCGGCGCCGTCTCGGAAACCATCAACAGCCTGACCCAGTCCGGCGGCACTCTGTCGGGCACCGGCACGCTGATCGACGCCAACGGGGCGACCTTTACCGGCGGCACCGAAAGCGGCAGCGGCACGACCATCGTCAACGGGCTCGCGACCTTCTTCGATGCCAATAACGAGACCTTCACGCTCGACGGCAGGACGCTCGAGCTGCACGGATCCGGCCAGACCGGCGCCTTCTCCGGCGATACGCTGCGACTGAACAACGGCGCGGCCTTCAAGATCGATGCCGGCGTCACCTTCACCGATGCCACGACCGGCGGAAGTGCCTTCAACATCGCGTCGAGCGCCGGCAGCGGAACCCTCAACGTCGCCGGCAACTACGACAAGACCGGCAGCGGCACCACGATCGTCAGCACGGCGGTCAACAACAGCGGCGTCATCGACGCCAAGGCGGGTACGCTCGATCTCGCCGGCAACGTCACCAACACCGGCACGCTGCAGGCGGACGGCGGCGGCAAGCTGCTGGTTGCGGGCAACGTCACCGGCACCGGGGCGGTGACCGTCGGCAATGGCGGCACGGTCGAGTTCGGCGCGGGCGTCGCATCCGGCCAGACCATCACGTTCAATGGCGGACTCGCGACGCTCAAGATCGACGCGCCAGCGAGCTTTGCCGGCACTATCGCGGGCTTCAGCGCCGCGACCGACGCGATCGACTTGGTCGGGATCAACTACAGTTCCGGACAGTTCTCCCAGTCGTTCAATTCATCGACCGGCGTTCTGCACGTCACCGACGGTACCCATAGCGTCGATCTGCACTTCAGCGGACCGACCTACGGCTTCGCATTCTCGGCCGACGGCTCCGGCGGCACCGTGATCAAGCCCTCCAACGTCTACACCGTCCACAACGCCGCGGAGCTCAATGCGACCCTGCTCGCCATCAGCGTGGGTGGCGGAGCCGCTGCCGCCAACACCAACTATTCGATCGAGTTCGCGGGCAACATCTCCATTGCCTCGCTCGGCGCCAATCTGACCGCGATCAATCTGGCCAGCGGCAGCCATCTCGTCATCAACGGCGCGGGCTATTCGCTTGACGGCGGAAATGCTTATCGCGGTCTGTTCGTGTTCGGCGGCAACGTCTCGATCAACAATCTGAACATCGCGCACACGCTGGCCCAGGGCGGCGCCGGCGGCGTCGAAGGCGGCGGCGGTGGTGCGGGTCTTGGTGGCGGCCTGTTCGTGGCGGCGGGCGCGGCCGTCGCGATCGATGCCGTGACGTTCACGGGCGACGCGGCCAAGGGCGGCGCCGGAGGCTATTTCGGGGGCGGCTCGAGCTCAGGCCAAGGTGGCGGCGGTGGCGGCATGGGCACCGCCGGCAGCAGCGCTTTCGCCAGTGGCAGCTATAGTGCCGGCGGCGGCACCTTCATCTACATCAAAGGCGCCCCGGGCGGTACGCTCGGTGTCAACGTCCCGGGGCACGCGAGCTATTCGCAGGCCGCTGCCGGAGGCATACCCTCGGGCGGCAGCAGCCTCTCTCCAGGTGCGGATGGCGGGTTTGGCGGTGGCGGCGGTGGCGGTGCGAGCGCCAACCAGAACACCACAAATGTAAGAACCTTCAGCGTCGGCGGCGACGGCGGTTTCGGCGGTGGCGGCGGAGCCGCAGGCTCTTACGGCTTCGGAGCGGGAACAACGGGCGGTGCCGGCGGCTTCGGTGGCGGCGGCGGGCGCAGTACCGCCGGCGCGGGTGGCGCTGGCGGGTTCGGCGGTGGTGCTGGCGGAAGCCGCGATCAGCTTGGGTTTGCCGGTGGCGGCGGCGGCCTCGGTGCAGGCGGCGCGGTGTTCGTGCAGGAAGGCGGCTCGCTGACGATTGCCGGCAGTTCGGTCTCGGGCAATTCGGCAACGGGAGGGCTGGGCAGCCGCGGCGGGGGCGACGGACAGGCGCTCGGCTCCGGCATCTTCATCCAGGGCAACCAGAGCATCACGTTCGCGCCGACTGCGGGCGCGGACGCCGTCATTGCCGATACGATCGCCGACCAGGGCGGCAATGGCGGCAGTGGCCACGTCGACATTGGCGGCGCGGGCACGGTGCATTTCTCCGGTGCCAACAGCTATGTCGGCGGCACCACCATCGACAGCGGCAGCACGCTCGAGGTCGAGGCCGGCGGCAGCGCCGGCACCGGCGCCATCATCGACAACGGCACGCTGCGGTTCGAGGCGCCGGGTACGATCGTGAACGCGATCACGGACAACGGCGTGGTTACCCTCGACCACGATGGCACGTTCGAATTCCAGGCCGCCGTGACCGGAACGGGCACGTTCAATTTCGGCCAAGGTCATATCATCACCGCCGTGTTCGACACCGGCGTTCCCGCCGTCACCCTCAAGGGCTTCGACGTCGGGGATACCATCGATCTCAGGTCGGTTGTCGCGACCTCCTTCACGATCGATGCGAACAACGTCATGACGCTGAAGAATGTCAGCGGCACTGCGGTGGCGACGCTGCATTTCGATCCGGCGCAGCATTTCGATCTCAACCTTGCCCTGGTCGCGGACGGCAATGGCGGCACCAACATCCGCCTGGCGCAGACCAGCTTCACGGTGAGCACCGCGGCCGAGCTCAACGCCGCACTGACGGCGATGAGCTCGGGCGGCAACGCCTATGGCGCGAATCTCAACTACGTCATCCATTTCGCCGGCAATATTTCGCTGGCGTCGCTGAGCTCGGATCTTGCCGCCATCAATCTCGCCAGCGGCAGCAAATTGACCGTCGATGGTGCTGGCTTCACGCTCGACGGCGCCAATACCCATCGTGGCTTCTTCGAATATGCCGGCACCGTCACGTTCAAGGACATGACGATTGCGCACACGCTTGCGCAGGGCGGCGCTGGCGCCATCGGCGGTGGCGGCGGCGGCGCCGGACTTGGTGGCGGCCTGTTCGTCGCGGCGGGCGCCACGGCGACGATCGCCAACGTGACCTTCCTCTACAACGCCGCCCGGGGCGGCAACGGCGGCGGCGTGAACCCGGCCGGCAGGATTTATCAAGGCGGTGGTGGCGGCGGCGGCATGGGCATCAATGGTGCCCCTGGCTCGACGACCGGGGTGCAACATTTCTATAGCATTGGAAGCCACGTCGGCTACACCGGCTGGGGCTATGCGGGCGGCGCCGGCGGCGGCCTCGGCCTGTCGAATCTTCCGGGCGGAGGCGGGGCCGGGGCGACGTCGTATCGCGGATCGTCCCCGGCCTCCGGCACCTTTGGTGGTGGTGGCGGCGGCGGTAACGCCTATCTCGCCTCCCGGAAAGCCGGAACCATCGGTGCACAGGGCGGCTTCGGCGGCGGCGGTGGCGGCGGCGGCCTCCGCGGTTGGTTCGGCATCGGGGGATTTGGCGCGGGCAATGGCGGCGTCTCCTTCGCCTATCGTGCCGGCGGGTATTACCAGTCAAAGATCGGCAATGTCGGTGGCGGCGGGCTTGGTGCCGGCGGTGGCATCTTCGTCCAGGAGGGGGGCACGCTGATCCTCGAAAGCGGATCGCTGTCCGGCGGCTCCGTGGCCGGAGGCGCTGCGGGTGCCATCCAGGCGGCTCATCAGTTGTACTCTATGCCTGGCGCCGGCCAGGGGCTCGGCAGCGGCATCTTCCTCCAGGGAAATCAGTCGATCGTTCTCGCGCCGACGTTAGGGAATGCGATCACGATCGCAGACGCGATCGCCGACCAGGGCGGCAACGGCGGCAGCATTTCGATCGAGATCAAGGGGCCGGGCACTGTCGAGTTCGACGGCGCCAATTCCTATGTCGGCGGCACCACGATCGACGCCGGCGCCAAGCTCACGCTCGGCGGCCAGGGGACGCTCGGCAGCGGAGCGGTCGTCGACAATGGCGACCTCGTCATTGCTCATTCCGGCACGTTCGGCAATGCGTTGACCGGGAGCGGTGATCTCGGGTTCGCGGGGCCGGCCATCACGGTCACCTTCACGACCTCGGTCTCGCTCGGTGGCTCACTCGATCTCGGCGATGGCGACACTTTCGCCAACTTCAACGGCGGACTGTCTGGCCTTCAATCGATTAATTTCGGCACAGGGATGCAGACCCTGTCCGTGACAGGCGCGATGCCGAGCGCGGTCGTGCATGGCTTCGGCGTCGGCGACACCATCGACTTTGCGACGATCAACGCCACCGGCATCGGCAGCTTCGTCAACAACGTGCTGACGCTGACCGGCCCCGGCGGCGTGCCGGTTGCGACCGTCCACTTCGATCCGGCCGAGCAGAACATCGCGCCGCACGGATTCCTGCTGGTGTCCGATGGGACCGGCGGCACCGAACTGAAGCTCAACGAGGTGCCGGTCTACCATGTGTCGTCCACCGCGCAGCTCGTTCGCGCGATCAACGAAATCAGCGTCGGCGGCGTGTTCTCATCCGCGAACCAGAATTACGAGATCGATATCGTCGGCAGCTTCACGCTCGACGGCGCGCTGCCCGACATCAATCTGGCGCTGGGCGACACGCTGACGATCCACGGTCTTGGCCATGAGATCAGCGGGGCTTCCACCTATTCCGGCTTCGTCCTGGAATCCGGCGACGTCACGATCGACCACCTGACGGCCGCCGACTTCGTCCGGCATGGCGGTGACGGGTCATCCGCAGGCAGTACGTCGTCCGGCGGTGGTGGTGGTGGCCTGGGCGCGGGTGGCGCACTATTCGTAGGCGCCGGCAGCTCGGCGACCCTGACCGACGTCGCTTTCACCGACAACCATGTCTTCGGCGGAAATGGTGGCGTTGGCGGCACCGCAATCACTTACGGGGGGCCCAGGGCGGGCGGGACATCCGGCCCGGGTCAACTGGGGTTCGGTTATGGCGGGGCGGGTGGGTCTAGCCTTCACGACGGAAGCGTCGGCAGTTTCGGCGGCGGCGGGGGCGGAGGCGGCCTTCGCGCCGGCGGGAACACCGGTCCCGGCGGAGGCGCCAGCGGCGGCTATGGCGGCGGGACCGGCGGGGCTGGAGGCTTTTCCGTTGCCGCGGGAGGCGGGGGCGGCGGTGGTGCGGGCCTTGGCGGCGCTGTCTTCGTCGCGCCGGGTGGCGAGCTTGATATCAACGACTGGACCTTCTCCAACAATGGTGCAACGGGCGGTGCCGGTGGCGGCAGTATCAGCTTTGGCGGCGCCGCCAATGGTGCGGCGGGCCAGGGCATCGGCAACGATCTCTTCAACTACGGCGGCACGGTCGGCCTGACGTCCAGCGCCGGACAGACCCTCACGGTCGATCAGTTCGTGGGCGGCACCCAAAGCACGTTCAATATTCAGGGCGCCGGCGCGGTCGTGCTGGCGCAGGGCATCGGAACGAATGTCCTCAACATAACCGGCGCCGGCGATGTCACTGTCCTCACCAGGATCACGGCCAGTGCCATCAACGTCTCTGGCTCCGGCGATGTGCTGTTGCGGGGCGCATTCTACGGCAGCGAGGTCTTCACCCACACCGGTAGCGGCACGCTGACAGTCGAGCCGATCTACAACGTCTCGACGACGGACCAACTGGTCGCCACGATCCAGACCGTCAACTCCAATCCTGTCTCGAACCTGTCCGTCGAATACGTGATCAATCTCGACGGAGACATTCCGCTGGTGGCGGGACTGGCGAAGCTTACCCTCGTCGCCGGGGATACGATCACGGTGAATACCGCGGGCCATACCCTGGACGGCGCCGTCAACGGCGCCGGCGGCGGATTCAGTTTTGTGGCAGGTGTGTCCGGCGGAAACGCCCTGCTGGTCGGAAATGCGATCCCCACGTTCGACGTTGCAAGCGTTGCGGAGCTGACGACAGCCTTCAATGCCATCAATGTCGGAGGTTTCTTCTCCTCGCCGAACATCAACTACGTCATCAATCTCGAGGGAGACACCGCGCTCGGCAGCCTGTCGGCGGGCATGCTGAATTTTGCCGCCGGCGATACGCTCACCATCAATACCAACGGACACACGCTGAACGGCGCCGTCAACGGCAATGGGCCGGCTTTCACCTTCGCGACCGGCGCGTCCATGGGCACGCCGGCCTTCACCGGCCATCCCATCGCGACCTTCACCGTCGGCACGATGGCGGAATTCAATGCGGCGCTCGCGGCCATCAATCCCGGCGGCTTCTACTACGGCACGAACATCGACTACGAGATCGACCTGACCGCCGATCTGAAGCTGACCAGCAACATGGCGGCGCTTTTTCTTGCCGCCGGCGACACGCTCACCATCAAGGGCGGCGGCCACACCATCGACGGTTCGGTCAATGGCACGGCGACCTATTCCGGGTTCGATCTTGAATCCGGCAATCTGGTGCTCAGCCAGCTGACGATCGAAGGCACCCTTGCACATGGCCGCGACGGTGGGTCCGTTGCCCACGCCTATGCCGGCGCCGGCGGCGGCGGTGCCGGACTGGGCGGCGGCCTCTTCATTGGTGCAGGTGCGTCCGCGACGCTCGACGGCGTGGCGTTCACCGGCAACTCTGCGATCGGTGGCTCCGGTGGCAATGGCGGCGCCGCCGGAGGCTACAATAGCTACGTCGGCGGCGGCGGGCCGGGGAGCCCTGTGAGCGGATTCGGCATCGGCGGCGCGGGCGGTTGGGGGCGCCAGCCGGCCTTCTACGCGCACTCGCGAAGCAACGGTCTGGCTGGCTCATTTGGCGGCGGCGGTGGTGGCGGGGCCAGCGTTTACAGGGTTATCACCCGCAGTCCACCTTTCTTCGGCGGCGATCTTTATGCAGGCCTCGGCGGCAGCGGCGGTTATGGCGCGGGCAGCGGCGGCGGCGGCGGGGTAAGGGTTGCGTCCGGAGGCGGCGGCGGCGGCGCCGGACTTGGCGGCGGCGTTTTCGTTGCGTCCGGCGGATCTTTGACGATCCAGAGTGGTTCGATCGGCGGCAATACCGCGGTCGGCGGTCTCGGCGGTGCATCCACGACCGCTGCCGGCGGAAACGGGCAGGGCATCGGTTCGGGTCTCTTCGCGGCCTCGCAGAACGTCACCCTTGCGCCGCTGCTGGGTAACACCCTGACCATCTCGGACACGATCGCAGGTGCAGGCGTCGGCGTCATCCATGTCGCGGGCGCCGGCAACGTCACGCTGTCGGGCGCCATCACCGGCACGACGATCGACATCTCCAACACCGGCACGGTGTCGCTGACGGCGGGCGATCTCGTCAACGATTCCTTCTCGCTGTCGGGCTCGGCGCACTACACGCTGGCGAACAAGATCACGGGCGGCGGCACCATCAGTGCATCCGGCACGTCGGTGCTGACGATCACCGGCATGAACCTGCTGACCGGCGGCATGGTGCTGAGTGGCAACAGCACCATCGATCTCACCTCGGTGAATTCGATCGGTAGCGGCATCATCACCTTCGTCCCCAATTCGGGCGCGACGCTGATCCTCGAAGCGGGCGTGACGCTGCCCAACCAGATCAACGGCTTCAACCCGGGCGATACGATCAAGCTCGTCGGCTTTGCCGCAAATACGACGGCAACGATGGGCGCGGGCAACGTCCTGACCGTCAGCGATGGCGTTCATTCAGTCGATCTGCATCTCAATCCCGGCGTCGATTTTTCCCTTTTCCAGTTCGACGTCACGGCCTACAGCGGCGGCGTGATGCTGACCGATCGGGTCCCGTTCGGAATCACCGGCGTGGTCGGCCAGCCGGTCTACGGCAGCGGCGTCGAGCTGCGCGGCACGGCCGCTCCGGGCACCACGGTCACGATCATCGCCAATGGCGGCACGACCGTGCTCGGCACCGGCATCGTCGATGCCAACGGCAATTTCGATCTCATCACCTCGCCGCTCGCCGACGGCTTCTACACGTTCCAGGCGGTTTCGCAGACCGGGTCGTCGTCGCAGCTCTCAGCCGGATTCGCGGTCACGGTGCTTCCGAGCGCACCTGTGATCACGACGCAGATTGGCCATCCGCTCAACGGCGACACCGTGGAGCTGAAGGGCACGGCGCTGCCCAACCAGATCATCAAGCTGTATCTCGACGGCAGCTCGACCGTGTTTGCGACCGGCGTTGCGGACGCCAACGGCAATTTCGACATCGTCACGCCGGCGCTGACCGACGGTGTCCATACCATCCGGGCAACCGAGACCGACAGCCTGGGCCTGGTAAGTCCGCTGTCGGCCGGCTTCACCGTCAACGTCAATCCGACGGCACCCACGATCACCGCGCTGGTCAACAATCCCTTCAATGGCGGGCCGATCGAGGTGAAGGGCACGGGCGAGCCCAATCACACCATCCAGATCTTTGCCGACGGTGGTACGACGGTGATCGGCACCGGCACCACCAACGCCAGCGGCCAGTTCGACATCGTGACCTCGGCGGGACTGAGCAACGGGGTCCACACGCTGACGGCGGTCGTCGTGACGTCGAACCTGCCGAGCACGGCATCGAACAGTCTCTCCATCACTGTCGTTCCGTCGGCGCCGGCCATCACCACGCTGGTCGGCCAGCCCGACAATGACGGCACCATTGAGGTCAAGGGCACCGGCCAGCCGAACCAGACCGTCACACTCTACGCCGATGGTGGCACGACGCCGGTCGGAACCGGTGTCATCGACGCCACCGGACATTTCGACATCACGACGACGGTGACATTCGCCGACGGCGTGCACCGCCTGACCGCAACGGCGACCGATGCCGCGAACCTCGTCAGTCCAGTGTCGTCGCAATTCACGGTCAACGTGATTCCGGACACGCCGGTCATCTCGGCGGTGCTTCCCGTTTCCGGCACCTCGCAGCGCATCGAGGTGCAGGGCACCGGCGAGGTCGGCGAGACCATCAAGCTGTTCGCCGACGGCAGCACGACCGTGCTCGCCACCGGCGTGGTCGACGCGACGGGTCATTTCGACATCTTCGCCAACATTCTCGGCGGCGCGCATATCATCCGTGCCACCGAAACCAATGCTGCCAACCTCGTCAGCCTGATCTCCTCGGGCGTGTCGGTCAACGTGACACCCAATGCGCCGGCCATCACCGCGCTGGTGGGCCAGCCCATCAACGGCACCACCGTGACCGTGAAGGGAACCGCCCAGCATATCGGCGGCACCATCACGCTTTACGCCGACGGCGGCACGACGGCGGTCGGCACCGGCACGGTCGCCGCCAACGGCACATTCTCGATCACGACCACCGTGACGTTTGCAGACGCCATTCACACTTTTACCGCGACGGAGACCGACGACGGCATTGCGAGCGGCCTGTCGCCGGCATTCACCGTCAACGTCAACCCGATCGCGCCGACGATCACGGCGCAGATCGGAACAACGGTGGAGGGCGGCGCGCTCGAGTTCGTCGGCACGGGCGAAGTCGGCAACGTCGTGACGATCACGCTCGGCGGCGTCACCATCGGTTCGGGAATCGTCGATGCCAGCGGGCATTTCGACATCACGACCAGCTCCGGCCTGAACCCCGGCGCCCAGGTCGTGTCGGTGACAGAGACCAATGCGGACCATCTCACCAGTACGGCATCGGGCTTCGTGGCGACGGTTGCGCCGGTCGCGCCGGTCATCACATCGGTGGTTTCGGTCGACGATCCCGGTGGACGCGTCGAGGCTTTCGGCACCGGCAAGGCCGGTGACATCATCACGCTGTATGCGGATGGCGGCACGACTGCGATCGGCTCGGGCACCGTGGACCAGACCGGCCATTTCGCGATCTATTCGACCAACGGCCTTGCGCTCGGCGCCGGCGCTCACACGATCACGGCGACGCAAACGCTGGTGAACGGGGCGGGCTCGGCGACCAGCGCCGCATCGACGGCCTCCAATGTGAACGTTGCGACGACCGCCACCAGCTTTACGATTGCAACGGCCGCGGAACTCGCCGCCGACATCGCAGCGATCGACCTGACCGGCGCGTATTCGCACGCCAACACGCACTACACGTTCAACATCGTCGGCGACCTCGTCCTGAGCACACAGCTCGCGGCGTTCAATCTCGCCGCTGGCGATACGCTGACGATCCATGGCAATGGTCATACCCTGGACGCCCACGGGCTTCCCGGCCTGTTCGTCTATTCCGGCACCATCGACATCGACAATCTCAGCATCATCAATGCGGTTGCCAAAGGTGGCGACTCCACCAGCGGCGGCGGTGGCGGCGCGGGACTTGGCGGCGGCCTCTTCATCGCCTCGGGCGGCGCGGTCACCCTCGACAATGTCAGCTTTGCACATGATCGGGCGGTCGGCGGCAATGGAAGCTATTTCAATGGCTATTCCGGCAGCGGCGGCGGCGGCATGGGCGGCGCTGGCAACGTCAATGGCGGCGGCGGCATCGGCATCGTGGCGTCGGGCGGGAGCTATTTTGGCTACGTGCCCGGTCGCGGCATCGTTATCGGCGCGGCGGCCGGTGGCGGTGCTGGAGGTACCGATGGTGGCGGCGGCGTCACTGGCACCAGTCCGTGGGGCTCCGGTCGCTACGGCTATGTCGGCGGCGCTGGTGGCGGCATCGGTGGTGGCGCGGGGTCCGCCACGTCGGGCGGCGCCGGTGGTTTTGGCGGTGGTGGTGGCGGCGGCGTCGTCAGCCCTGCGGATCTCACGGGCGGCGCCGGAGGTGCCGGCGGGTTCGGCGGTGGTGGCGGCGCTGGGCTGCGGGGCGCGGGCGGCGCCGGCGGGTTCGGCGGTGGCGGTGGTGCCGGCTACTGGGGCTACGCGAATGGCGCCGGCGGTTTCGGCGGCGGGCAAGGCAACTATCAATCGGGCGGCGGCGGCCTCGGCGCCGGCGGCGCGATCTTCGTCCAGGAAGGCGGCTCGCTGACCTTCGGCGGCAGCGGTGGCACCCATGACAACAGCGTCGCCGGTGGTTCGGGCTCGAATGCCGGCCACAATTCCGGATCGGGCTTCGGCAGCGGCATCTTCCTGCAGGGCAACCAGACCATCACTTTCGCTCCCGACGCGACGCACATCATCACGATCAGCGACGCGATCGCCGACATGACCGGCTCGCACGATGCCAGCGGCCAGACCGGCGCGGGACATCTGGTGCTCGACGGCGAGGGAACACTGGTGCTGGGAACGGCGAACACCTTCACCGGCGGCATCACGATCGAGAACGGCACGCTCGACCTCACCGCGAGCGGCGCGGCCGGCTCCGGCGCGATCGACTTCTCGGCGGCGGGCCATGCCGCGCTGGAATTCAGCGCCGCGAACGCGCCTGTCAACGCGATCGCGCATTTCGGCACGCGCGACCAGATCATCGTCGACGGCTTCCACGCCACGAGTGAAACCTTCATCAATGGCGTTCTGGTTCTGAGCGGCGCGGGCGGATCGGTCAGCCTTACGGTCAGCGGCGATGACATCGCGTCGCTGTCGGACTTCCATTTCGCCTACGACTCGGCGGCCAACACCACGACCATCACCGCCGGGCCGGATCGATCGGGCAACGACGTGATCCACTACGGTGTCGGCGCGCAGAGCCTCACCGGCGGGACCGGGGACGACGTGTTCTTCTTCCGCGGCAGCGACCTTGCCGCAGGCGTAACCGACAAGATCACCGATTTGTCCTGGGCAACGGGCAGCAGCGAGCACGACCGCATCCATCTCGAAGGCGTCGATCCCAATGCGGTGTCGGTCTCGACCGTCAATGGCGGCCACGACACCGACATCGCGATTTCCGTCGCCGGCGGCACGGCGCACATTCTGGTGCAGGGCGTCGGTTCGGGGCCGCTGCAGATCGAATTCCAGAACACGACACCGACGGACGATGCGCATTTGAATACGCTGCTGACGCCGTCGACGGTGAATGAGACCGTCGCCAGTTTCTATTTCGGCGCCAATCCGCCCTTCGCCAAATCTCTGGTCAGTTATGGCGCTGATGGCGCGGTCATCGCTCAGGATGTCACCAACAATGACGGATCGCACCTGGTGACCGTGCAGGGGGACAACGCTGCGCTGACGGCGTCAGGGGCGAACGATACGTTCGTGTTCCAGTTCAATGCGCAGACTGCAGCCACGGCGACCATCGGCAATTTCGACGTGGCGCACGACGTCCTGCAGCTCAGCCACTCTGTTTATGCGGACGCTGCGGCCGTACTGGCCGCGATCGCCGCCGACCCCCACAACGCCGGTAACCCGGCCGACACCACCATTGCGCTCGACGCCCTCCACTCGATCACGCTGACCGCGGTGAGCCCGAATCTGCTTCAGCAGCGGGATTTTCTGGTAGTCTAGTCGCGAATCCACGGTCAGGTTTGCAGGATCATGCAAGGCGATATCCATTTCATTTCCGGACTTCCGCGTGCGGGCTCCACGTTGCTGTCGGCTATCCTCCGGCAGAACCCGCGCTTTCGTGCCGGCATGACCGGACCGGTCGGCTCGCTGGTCGACGGCATGCTGCGCAGCATGAGCATGAGCAACGAGACCGCGATCTTCATCAGCGACGAGCAGCGCCGCGAACTCGTCAAGGCGATCTTCTCGACCTACTACGCCGATCTGCCGAAAGGGCATGTGGTTTTCGACACCAACCGCAATTGGTGTGCGCGCTTGCCGCTGGTCACCGAGCTGTTTCCGCGCGCCAAGGTGATCTGCTGCGTCCGCCATATCCCCTGGATCCTGGATTCGGTCGAGCGGCTCATTCGCAGGAACAAGTATCAGCCGTCGGGAATCTTCAACTTCGAACCCAGCGGCACGGTGTATTCGCGCGTCGACGGGTTGGCAGGCCCCAACGGCATGGTCGGCTTTGCCTGGAATGCGCTACGCGAAGCGTTTTGCAGCGAGCAGTCCGCGTGCCTGCTGGCGCTGACCTACGAGACGCTGACCACCCAGCCGGAGCGGGCGATCGCCGCGGTCTACGAGTTCATCGGCGAGAAGCCGTTCGCGCATGATTTCCAGAACATCGAGTTCGACGCCGAGGAGTTCGACCGCAGGATCGGCACACCGGGTCTGCACAAGGTCGGCAGGCGCGTGGAATCCCCGGGGCGCAAGACCGTGCTGCCTGGCGACCTCTGGCGCAAATACGAGAACGATGCGTTCTGGAGCGACCCCGCCCGCAATCCGAACCAGGTGAGGGTGGTCTAGAGCAAGGGTGCGAATCCTCGGATTCGGCTTCTGTCTCGAGCTTCTCCTGCTAACCGCCGATGGCTCGCTCTCTGTTGATGTGTTGGACGATCCGTGCCGCGCGCGGGATCAAGCTTGTTCTGATTGCGGCATTTGTGATCGGTGTTGCTCTCTCTTGATGGCCGCGATTCTCAAACCGATTGCCCGGAGGCGCGATCTTGAGGATGACGTTGCGAACGGCTAGATGGTGCGGGTAACAGTTCAAGATGCAGATCACTCGATTTAGGTAAGTCATTGAAACCGCAAGACTATCGCTTTTCCGTGGCGCCCATGATGGATTGGAACGAGAATTTAAGTTTTTCAATTGCTTAGACCGCGGCGTGTGCACGACGTGTGCACCGGGAGATCAAAAAAGAGATCGCGACAGCCAGCGTAAGCAAGGTTCTCTGAAACGGTAGATCAGTCGTGGAAGCGTCACTTCTTCGCTGCGCATTTGTGTACCTGCGCCCGCGACCTGGCGCATCGACACGCTCCAACTGACTCTTAATCAGCGGGTCCCAGGTTCGAGCCCTGGTGCGCCCACCATATCAATGGCTTGGCTAGCACCTCCGAGAACGCGCGTCCCCGCAACAGAAACGAAAGGGCCGCGCTTGCGCACGGCCCCGTCGATCCATTCCGCTCGGTGGACAGCTAGGCCGCGCTGGAGGCCTTCGCGTTGACGCCCTTGCGCAAGGCCACCGTGTTGAGCTTGGTGTTCGCGGCCTTCTCCTCGTTCAGATTGGTCGTGAGGAAGCGCACGATCTCGTCATGCCCAAGCTCCTCGGCCCAGGCGATCAGCGTGCCGTAGCGGCACATCTCATAGTGCTCGACGGCCTGCGCGTTTGCGACGATCGCGGCGTCCAGCACGGCCTTGTCCTCGATCTCCCCCGCGGTCTCGTCCGCCTCCTTGATGATGCCGTCGATCGCCGGGCACTTCGTCCCGCTGGGCTGCTTGCCGAGCTTGGCGAATGCCTTGTCGAGCCGCTCGACCTGCTTCTTGGTCTCCTCGAGGTGGGTCTTCAGGCCTGTCACGAGGTCGCGGTTGGTCGCTTTGTCGATCATCTTCGGCAGCGCCTTCAGGATCTGCTGCTCCGCGTAATAGATGTCCTGCAGACCGTGGATGAGCAGGTCGTCCATCGATTTGATGTCCTTGGTGAACAGTCCCATATCGTTAATGCCTCCGTTGCCAAATAATGGGTTTGGAACGCGGGCATGCGCCCGCAGTTCCTATCCCCAGCGGTATGAGAGGGAGGCTCGACGTGGAGGACAAACGCTTTGCTTATCTGCTGGGGCAGGCTGCCATGGACGTCTGGGGTGATATGCCGCGCGACGTCCAGGAGGCGCTGTTCGAGACGGCGATGAAGGAGCATGCCTCGGCGCGGGAGGCGCTGGCGCGACTGCTGCACGACCGCCATCCGCGCACCGCGCATCCTGCTAAACCCGGTTGAGCGAGATACGAGCGTGATCCGGGCGCGCTGCGAGTGTTGACGATGGAGCCGATGGAAGCCGAATCCGTCACCGAGCTTCCCCGCGGCGCGCAATGGCAATACGAGCCGAAATGGGACGGTTTCCGTTGCCTGCTCATTCGCGACGGCCGCGGGGTTCGCATGCAGTCGAAAGGCGGCCGCGACCTCGTCCGCTATTTTCCGGAGGTCGTTGCCGCCGCATCAGCTCTGTCCGCCGCGTCCTTTATGCTCGACGGGGAGTTGGTCATCGAGCTCGACCAAGGCTACGCGTTCGACGCCTTGCTCCAGCGCATCCATCCAGCGGCCAGCCGGGTCAAGCGCCTTGCCCGGGAAACGCCCGCACGCTTCATCGCCTTCGATCTGCTGCGATCGGCGGACGTGGACATCGCAGCGCTGCCGCTGGCGAGGCGGCGGCCTGCGCTGGAAAAGTTCGCGCGGCGATATTTCAAGGGCAGCGAGATATTCAAGCTTTCGCCGGCGATCCGCAATTTTGCCGAGGCCAAAAGCTGGCTCCAGCACGTCGAGGACGGTCACGACGGCGTCGTGGCAAAGCGGCTGGACCTTGCCTATCGCAGCGGCACGCGCGATGGGATGCAGAAGATCAAGTTGCTGCGGTCGGCCGATTGCGTGGTCGGCGGCTTCAGATATGGCGATAAGAAGCAGGGCAGGCGCAAGGTGCTCGGCTCGCTGCTGCTTGGGCTCTATGACGAGGCCGGGTTGCTGCACCATGTCGGCTTCACCTCGGCGATCAAGGCGTCCGACAGGCCCGGTCTCACCGATAAGTTCGAGAAGATCCTCAGTAAGAGCAGCTTCACCGGCAAGGCGCCGGGTGGGCCTAGCCGATGGTCGACCAAGCGATCCGCCGAGTGGCAGCCGGTGCGCCCGGTTTATGTCGTCGAGGTCTGCTATGACCATGTGTCCGGCGGCCGGTTTCGCCACGGCACCAGGATCCTGCGCTGGCGCCCGGACAAGAAGCCGTCGCAATGCCGCATCGATCAGCTCGGGCAGAAATCGGCAAGCAGATAGCAGGGCGAATCCTCCAGGAACGCGACCTGCCGGAGCAACGTTGGAAACATGAGCGACAAAGGGAGGAGACACATGACGGACTCGATGGAGGATCGCATCCGGACTCGCGCGCATCAGCTCTGGGAGCTGGCCGGCAGGCCGGAGGGGCGGGACGACGAGTTCTGGCGCGAAGCGGAACGGGAGGTGTCCGGCGATCACGCCATCAACGCCGACGAGGCCTCGGACAAATTCACGGAATAGCGCGATCCGCGCGCAGTTGCCGCTCCTGCCTCGTTAGGAACGGCCGGGGTCTTTCGCGATTAGACCGGCACATCGCAAGATGGCGGAACCCGGCTCCGCCAAACCCCAGCCGGTAAAAGCGAGGAAGGAGATTGCAATGTTTGGAAAATCAATGCTGGCCGGCGCCCTGCTAGCGCTCAGCTCGACCATTGCACTTGGCGGCCCCTGCAACACGGCCGATCGCGACGCCGGCTCCGGACCTGTGACCACAGGGAAAGCAGGTGAAACGACGGGCGTTGCATCATCGAATGCCAAGGAGCATCCGCCGACCTCGGCCATGAACAAGGCGACCGAGAGCACGGCCACCTCGTCGCAGGACGCCCAACGTCAGATGCAAAGCCAACCGACGGCGGCCGAACAATCGTCCAAGACCACTGCGGCCGACGACAAGGGCTGCTGACGAGCAGCTCGTCTTTCTCCAATGAAGAGGGGCGCCCCCTAACTGGGGGCGCCGCAAATCAAGCTCGAGTCAAACGCGAACAAGTCGGTCTTGATTGTCGTTCCTTCAAGCCTTCAAGGCATGGACCGCGGCGTCTCGGCTGGGTGGCTTGCTCGGCGGTTCGAATGCGTCGTCCAGGCGGAGAGTGGCCGGCCTCTCTGGCACGCCTGCTGCAGCGCCGGCCCATGCGGCGACGACTCCGAACAGCAACGCAGCGGCGGCCGAGAAGGGCACGATGATGCTCGCCGCGCGCGCCTTGGAGATGGCGCTCTTGGCGTTCGCGATCGTCGCATCGACCCGTTTCTCCGCATCCTGGCTGGCTGCACGTCGGACAGGTTGGGCCGCTCTGCGGGCGCCGGGGTGATGGCTCAGCTTCCCTGATCTCTGACACGGCACCTCTGGGAAAAGGCGACTCCATCAGTACCAAAGTGCACAATTGTTCCAAAGCTAGTGGGGCGGCTGCAAGCCAGGCGAAGTCAGCCAGTCGAAAAGGTGCCCGCCGGTCTCATTGACCCTGGCACGCTGAAGCGGCGCCTCACGCTCCGTCCCGGCCGGGTAATTGGCTGGCTTGATCGATGCATCTAGTGCCATCGCTCGCTTGTTCGCCTCTCGAAGCAATTGAAAGTCGCGCCAATTGACCTGCCAGGCCGGTCAGAGTTCTCGCGATATTTCTCATCAGGAAGACGCGATCGGAAGATTGTCCACTGAGCTGGGAGATTTTCTTATATTCAGCAGCCAGTTCTCTGCATTTTTCCGCGGTAATCATAGTTGGCTCCCAGCCTAGTAAAGGATTAAGATTGCGATGCCTTAAATGTACGCGTTCTGATTGAGAAGGCGAAAATGCCCTTGTTCAAGGTAAGCGTTGGGTTCAGGCGGCCTGGCCGCACGTGGCAGAAGGACGCTTGGCGGGACGTCACAACGACAGTCACGGCCAGAAATGGCGTTGAGGCCGCGATCGATGTGCTATCGCAACTAGAGTTCGACGAGCACGCCGAGCAGGTCCATTTCATTCATGTCGGCGAGCCTGAGCCGCATGATGCGGCCTTATCCTAATCCTCGCCAGTATCCGACCAGCGCGCGCCATTCATAGAAGACGATGACGGAACCGACGAGAGCGGTCCCAATCCCGGCCATCAGCAAGATCATTCCCAACATCGAATCACCTCGCGCATAGCGAGGTTCCAAAGTACCAAAGTAGACAGACGTTCCTATTGTTCTTTTTGCTGCTCGGGGTGCCAGACGAACGGCACCGGCTTGGCGAGCAACTCATACGACCTGGTGAGCGCGTCGTGGGAGCGGCGAAGCATGTCCTTCGTCAACTCGTCTTTTATGCAACGCCTATCCGCGTGGTCCTCAAGGTACGACCCTCGCAGTTCCCAGTTGATTTGCAACACAGGTTGGCCACCGGCGTAGGAAATTTAACCTAAGTTAAAAAGATGGAGTTCCATCGTTGCTTGTGAACTTAAAAGCGCTGCGGAATTGCCACAGGCCTCATCAATCATACGAGAGCCCGTAGAATAACGGCCTTTTCTATTGGCCGCGCCCCGATGCGCGAGCACACTGCGTGTGCTGTCGGGGCCCGATCTGATACCCGGCGGACACATCGGCCCCGCGCTCGGTTCTCCAGACCCCAGCCGGGGCCGATCTAGTGTGATCTCCTAAAGCGTCTCAGTCGGCTGAAGCAGTCGAACATAGGTGCCGCTTTCGTGCACCTCGAGCCAGCCGCGCTCTTTGGCGAAGGCGATGCCAGCGCCGAACTCGGGATTGCCCTTGCTGCCCGCGACGAACTGCGAGTTGATCCCCTCGTTGTAGATCCGGCCGTCCTGCACGGCCGGCGTGGCGGCTGCGATCTTTTGGGGAGAATGAAGATGCTTCGTTTAGCCGTTGCTCTATTTCTCGCATTCACCTGCTCAGCACAGGCGCAGACTAACCGCCAAGAATTGAAGCGGGCCGATCTCACCGGCACAAACATGGAGATCATTATTAGCGTCGTCGACGTCGCACCTGGAAATAATCTCGCGCGACACACTCATCACGGCGAAGAAGCAGTCTATGTTTCGGAGGGAGCCACGCTCGCTCTTCCGGACGGCAAGGAGATCCAATTCCCAACTGGAGCGGCGAACATCAACGTTCGCGATGTGCCGCACGCTGGTTTCAAAATTGCGGGCGACAAGACCCTCAAAATGCTTACGGTACACATCATCGATAAGGGGAAGCCGATGATAGAGCCTGCTCAATAGTCCTTATGCAATCGAGCCACCGGGGCCGCTCCGCCGGCATTGGCAAGCCCGGCGACGATCTCATCACGACCTAAGCCGCACTGTCCTGGATAATCCTCGGTGCCTCGCCAAAAAGCAAAAGGGGCCATCTTGCGATAGCCCCTTACCGGTCCGAAACGAAAATTCGTGCTGAAATCCAGCCTAAGAGGGATTATGGGCTGATCACGCAGATCGCTGTGAGTATGTTTCGCAGACTGCATTCGGCGACCTCATGGCATGATGCCCTCCTCGGGGGCCCAGGATATTTGCCCGTCATAGCTCTCAATCGGTCGTCACTGACGATGCGTTCGCTTGTGACGCACTGCAGGCTTTCCGCCTTTCCCGGCATAGTAGGGATTGACCACGCACGATGCCGCGCGGCCGGATGCGGAGGCCTGACACTGGGGCATGTTGGTGTAGGCGCACTCGAAATAGTAATCCATGAACCCACCCGTAAAGACTTGGAGGCAAACAGGGTAGGCGGGATCGTAGGTCTGAGCTTGCACGGACGCGGCGGCGCAGAGTGTGCCGCTCACGAACATTGCAAGGACTGGAACGCGCATCGCAACACTCCTCAATTCCGCAGCAAGCTTCTTCGGTACACTTGGTTAGAGGTTGTGCAAAAGGACTACGACCTCAAAGGTTCCAAACCACGGAATTCCGGCCACGGGCACTAGTTCTTCTTGGATCGAACGCGTCGGCCCCAGGCCTCTCCGCAAGGAGAAGGACAGGTGCGGAGCGCCGGGGCCGCGAGCGCGCTAAAAAGCCAGCGCACTCAATGCGGCTTCCCACTTAGAAGAGTCGCGCGCCTCCACAAATGTGAAGCCGCGCTGGATATTTTGCGCGCTCCAGTCTTGAGAAACTCTCGTTCCGCCCAAGAGTTTGAATCGCGCTCTGGGCCTGACTCTCTTAGAGTGCTTTGCTTGCGTGGTGACAACGCGGCTCCAGCTCGCACCCCGTTAATGCTGGAGCCGCCTTCTTTACGCGGCAATTAAGGACCGGGGGGAGCCCGTTGGCTCGAATGCTGCGCCGCAGCGTGGGAATCGATTGCCGCCCGACCGGAATTGATGTGAGATTGCGGGGCAATTTTCAAAAAAATAGATTTTTCGGGGAGGAATCGTGATGCTGCGTACCGGCTTGTCATGTCTTTTCCTTGCGGTCATGTCCCCTTCTGCGATGGCTGCCGAAGGGGATCAGAAGCAAAAGGTTGAAGCGGTCGCATCGGAGTACGCGGCAAGCTTCAACAAGCAGGACGGCGCTGGAATTGCTGCCCTGTTCGCGACTGGCGGGATTCACGTCAATCCGATGGGTCCTAGGTCGGACATCGCCGAGTTCTATCAGGGGGCCTTCAAGGCAGGGTTCGACCATGAGGAGATTACCGTCGACCAAGCCTGGACGCTGGGCACCGATATGGCTATCGCCATGGGCAATTACAGACTCTCCGGCAAGAATCCGAGCGGCGCGCCGATCGAGACTGGCGGTATCTGGACTGCGACCTACGTGACCGAGGGCGGCAAACTCAAGATCCGTCTGCTCTCTGCGATGCCGAAGCCGTCGCCTCAGAAGTAGAGCGCGGAAAGGTGGGCGGGCCTGCGATGAGCTTGCAATCGATGCCGTGGCGGAGCCGCGCGTGAACTTCCAGGTGACCGTGCTCAAGATCCTTGTGAGCTATCCGGACGGCTTTGCCGTCATGGAGGATCTCAAGCGCGACATGGCCATCCTGGCGACGAGTGGTCGCGACTGGGCTGATCGGACTAGGCGACTGGCGACCCGGATACCGGACCTCGACATCTTCTCGCAGGGGCTGGTGGACCGCGGATCCGGAGGGTGGAAGATCACACCAAAGGGGCGGGCAGTTCTGAAATACATGGAGAGCCGAGCCACAGCCGAGCTGTCCCATCCGCCTACGATAGCGGAGGTCGCTGCGGTTGAGCCCACGATGGTGCCTTCGCTGCGCCAGTCGACCGACAGGGCTAAGCGTCGAAGCGAGCGCCGAGAGCGACGGCGCGAGTCACGGGCGCGCGCACGCGCCACGGCGTCTTGAGCAGTCTCAGATTTTTGTACCTCTAGAGATGCTGAAAGGGCCGCTCGATGAGCGGCCCTTTCCTAATTCACCAGCTCCGGGTACCGAAGCTGAAACCGATGCTTGGGCCGCCGCCGTAATAGTCATACCCACGGTCGTAGTAGCCAGGTCCTCCGTAGGAGCCGTAGCTGCGGCGGACCACGTACCCGTCATCACCGCCGTAATAGCGCTGGACGTAGCGGGGACCGCGTGTCCGGTAGCAACGGCCGTATTCGTTGCAAACCAGACGGACCTGGTCGATGGCCGAGACTTCCGCCGAGCCGATGGCGGTCGGATTCATCGGGGCGGCAACCGCCGCCGATCCCAGCAGCGCAGCAGCCGCGGCGCCGAGTGCGAGTGTCTTCATGGTCGTCTCTCCTAGTCTTTCGAACTCAGTCGATCTCTTCGATGATGCGACGCTCGCCCGGTTCGACGATGTAGGTGCGGCTGTCACGGTTGATGTACCGGTATTCACGGAGCGTCGGGGCGTCGCGATAGACTTCCTCCGGAAAGGCCTCGATCTCGACACCCTCGGGCACGCGCTCGCCGGTACGGATTTCGGTTCGGACCGAGCTGCCGGTGGTCATCCGCTTCTCGCGCTCGACCGGATGCGCCTTGGCGTGCTTGCGGACGACTTCCCGATCACGGTCGGTGAACGTGGCCTTGCGCTGCTCAGTCCGCGCCGGCGCAGCGGCCGTCGAGCGGCCGGAGTACGGCAGGACCGTCACGATCTTGTAGGTCGACGGCTCGACGACCACGATCTCGTCCTTCACCAGCACGAAGTTGTAGCCGCGGTACTGCGGCACGATCTCGACGACCTCGGCCGGCAGGGGCTGGAGGCGGACGTCGCGCGGGACTACCGTGCCCACGGACAGGGAGAAGTTCACGTTGGTAAGCGGTTGCACGTTCAGGTGCGAGATGGACGCGCTGATGCGGGTCCGCTGCTGGTCGTTGATGTTCACCGACGCATTCACGTTGGTGTTCGACGACCGATCCGCCGTGTTCTGCTGGCTGTTCGGCTGCTGGGCGGTGTTGGTCGAACCGCTAACCGACGGCGACTGAGCCTGGTTGGTGCTGGAGGACGGCGGGTTGGCGCTCTGCGTCTGGTTGTTCGTGTTCGAAGGAGCGTTGGTCTGGGCCTGATTGGACGGCGCCGTGGTTTGGCTAGACGGCTGGTTGGTCTGAGCCTGGTTGGTCGAATTGTTCGAAGGCGCCTGGGTGGTGTTGGTGCCCGTGCCCGAATTGGAAGACTGACCTGCAGCGGTCTGCCCCGTTGACGGAGATTGCGTCTGGGCGGAGTTCGCCGAAGGATTGGTCTGCGTGGATGCGGACGAATTGTTGTTCGTCGGGGCCGAGGTCGAAGACGACGGAGTCGAGGTCGACGACGAATCCTGACGCTGGGTAGCGGTCGGGCTAGAGCTCGAAGTGCTCGGTGACGATTGAGCGAAAGCCGAAGTCGCGATCGCGACGGCGGCGGTCGTAGCCAAGAACAAACGCTTGTTCATCTCTGGAACTCCCTAAAGTTAGACGCCGATCAACCCGCAACGACGGGCGCGGTTCCGTTTCGGGAAAATTTGGTAATTCGAGCTTAGTTTCTTCAGATCTTTGAAGAGAGGATCGCGGGATGCGGACCGCCGTCGTTGGGAACAAACGGAACTTCGTCGGAGAATCTCCGTTGGCAGTGACTACTTGCCAATCCGGAGGAGGACATCATGAAGAAGCTGATCGTATGCGGCGCGCTCGCCGCTTTTGCTCTTGGCACCCAGGCCGCCAGTGCCGCCGAGTTCTACATCGTCCGCGACGCGACCACTAAGAAGTGCACCGTGGTGGACACCAAGCCGACGACGACCACCACGACGGTCGTGGGCGACGGCGTCTACAAGACCAAGGTCGAGGCCGAATCCGCGGTCAAGACCACCAAGGTCTGCACCGAGCAGTAATCGCTCGATAGATTCATTTTCGGCAAAACATTGGAGGCGTAAATGCCTGTGTTAATCTTGTGGGCCGTTCCCGCTGTTCTCGTCGTCGGCGGTGTCGGCTATTTCCTTGTTCACATGCACTAAGCGAGTAGCCGCATCCTTGAACGGCCCGTCCGGCATCTCCGAGCGGGCCGTTTTTCTTTCGGCTGCACCGGATTTCGAGCGAACCTGCCCCGACGTCAGGTATCCATTGCTCGCTCGCGCCGTCATGGGCGAGGTTTGGCTCCTCGGCTTATGGCTAGGGCCCCGGCAACTACGAAGAGAAGCGCCTACAAGGCTGGCGGCCGCTTCGGTGAGGGGTTCAGCGGCGAACGTACCGGTACGGGGGCTCAAACACGTATGTCGAGCCGTAACGGTACGGAAGCGGATCGTAGCCGATCTGGTAGGCGCTTCCGAGCCTGTAGGTCCGATGTCTAGTGATACTGACGTGCGTGGGCCAGGTGGTCACGCACTCGCAGCTACGGTGAGAGGTGATCTCGGACGCAATGGCATTCTGCGGTAAAACCCAAAGAGCTAGTGCACAAATCCCTAAAAGACGAAACATCCTCGCAGCTCCGAACTGTGTTTTGCGTCGTCGGATAAGTTGCTAAAGGCACACAGGGTTCCGGTAGGTTCTTCGCCCTCGATTGCTGGACCGTCTGGGGAAGAAACGGCCCCGAGCACCTTCCGGGCTGGTCGTGAGGAGAGGCGTCGGGACCGCGACGCACCGACTCAACGCCGCGCGCCTGCGAGCACCCTTCGCCACGAGGCTCGCTGTGCGCTCTAACAAATGTTTTGCCCTAGAAAACTCGCGGCTCATGGCCGGATGGGTGTGGTTCTTGATCTTGAGCCATTCACGCGTGCGGCCGGCGATATAGCGGCGGTCGCGGCGCTTCGAGACCAAGCCCTCTAAGCCCATCTCGCACGCCTTGCGGAAGAGATCGGGACCGATCTCGCCGCTCTCGAACGGCGCGACGAAGATGCCTTCAGGTCGGCCCCGCAACAGCCTGGCCAAGTTCGTCTTCCGCATCTCAAGCGGCAGCTGCCGAAAATCCTCGCCGCCAAGCGCCAGCACGTCGAAAGCATAGAGCTGCACCTCGTGGTCGTACTTGCGAGAGTGCAGGGCGTCGAAGTCGAATTGCTTTTCCCGGTTCTTGAGGGCCGCCTCAACGATCCAGGGGAAGCGCTTGGTCCAGTCGTGGCCGTTCCTGGTGATCAGGCGCACGGCGCTACCGTTGCGCTCCACGCGCAAGCGGTAGCCGTCGTACTTGACCTCGTGGAACCAGTCGCAGCCGGTTGGGACCGCCTTTGCGGCCGTCGGCAAGCAGAACTCGAACGCGGTAGACATGAGAACGAGATAGTATCGCGTCCGCGAATACGCGAATCTCCGAGCGATTTCAGCGTCGGGAATTCGTGCGAGGGACCGATGACTATTGTATTGCCTTACCATGGAATTGCGCTCTGCTTTTCGCTCGCGGTCTGGTTGGTCAGTCTGGTGCTGTAATCACGGTCCGCTTCACTTGGATATCGACCCCTTTTGTGCAATCGCGGCAACGCGCGCGGTGGGCCAATCGCGTCGATTTGGCGCTGCGATGGTCGCTCAACACAGGAACGCCCTCGTAGCTGCCGCGTTAAGCGGCAAAACACCTGTGAAGGAGACAAGGACATGGCCCGTGCAACAGCCCACCCGGATCATCACTGCATCTCGAGCGAAGACATTCAGGGAACCGAGGTGTACGGAGCAGATGGAAAGAACATCGGTGAGATCGACCACCTCATTATCGACAAGGTGTCAGGCCGCGTAGCTTATGCCGTCATGAGCTTCGGCGGATTTGTTGGCCTGGGTCACAGCCACTACCCAATTCCCTGGAGCGCTCTGAAGTATGATACGTCGCTCGGAGGCTTCCGTACCAACATCACCGAGCCACAGCTCAGGGACGCGCCGGAGTTCAGTGATGACTCCTGGCAGGATCGAGACTGGGAAACGCGAACCCACCAATATTATGGGACGCCCACTTACTGGGAAGCGCGAGGTGGCCTGTAGCCTCGGCCGACGCTCCAGAGTGATCGGCCGATCGTCCTGTCGGGCATCATGCTTTGACTTGTAGCGGCAACGACAGTTGCAGATCGAAGCGCCTCGTGGCGTTGGCGGTGATGAAATCCCGCAGCGCATCCGAGACGGCGCGATCAGTGTCGATGGCGCGTTGGGCCAACGCATCGGCGACATCCGATGTCGCGTCTCGCGACCATCCTTCGCCAGCGTTGAAGCACGCGATGCGCACTGGATAAGCGTACTGGCCGGTGAGTAGTCCCTGGAGCACGGCTTCGAGATCTGTGTCGGCTTCTTCCGTCTCGCGCCAGGCGCAGCCGGCACGTGCGCCGAAGTCCTCCAGGACGAGATAAATGTCCCGGTCGAGCCGGTCGGCCGGAACGATCGAAGGTGAGGACATCTCCGTAAACTCCACGTAACAAACTGTTGGATTCGAATCATCCAGCGGAGATTCGTTCCCGCAACGGCGCTGCTCTTTCGGCCGGGCAGCTGGATGACCCGCCGGAGCAGCGGCAACGAGGTAAGAGGTGCATCCTGCAGGAGCCCTGCGCTTCGCTCGCCAGCGCGCGCGACCTCTCCAACATCTCAACCGTCAGCATTGTCCCAGCATGGGCGCGGGTCAGCCTGCGCACGGCCCGCTTGCTCGCCTCCAGCTGTACGTTCATTGGATATGGAACATGGCAGCCTCCTGCCAGCTCGGCAGGCGGTTAACATACGATAAGATGAGGTGAGGCGGGATGAAAATTAGTGGGAGAGGGGCCGAGAACGACCCCGGCGCGCGAGAGGATGCGCGGGGTTTAGCCGGGGCCGCTCCGCCGGCTGGCGGGCCGGCACGATGGCAACCGGCGTACCGCTTCCGGCGTTCCTAAGTGGTCTATCTCGGAACCCGAGCAACTGTTCTCCTGCCGAACCGTTGAACCGCATCACCGCACGGCTCTAGGTATCTATCGGTGATGAGAACGCCCAACTAGCGCTCCCGCCTTCCTCTCATGGAAGGAGCGCGCCATGACCAAGCGTCGGCGTCGTTTCAAGCAACAGTTCACACTGCGAGATCGCCTTGCCGCATGGGTTAAGAAGACTGCAGGACAGGCTGCCGATCTCCCACTTGGGGCCGAGCGGGACGCGCTGGTGGCGAAGGTGCGGCAGGCCGAGATTGCCAACCGGTTGGAGGATTGGGTGAATTCCACAGGACTGCAGCCACCGAAATGATCTCGGTTTGCTCTCTAATCCAACAGAGCCGGAAAGGCGCGTAGTTGAGGCCAATCGGCTTGAGTAGATCAAAATTCACCGACTTTCACGGACAGATCGTCACGGACATGCCCGGCCCGGAAAACCAGAACAAGGGTAAGGAGGCCAAGTCGGCGCGGCTGGAGGAAGCGCGACAGGTTCTTGAGGAGTACGCCGCCGAGCTACGCGAACTCCTCCGGAAGCTTCGGGGGAAGTTCCATTAAGGGCGCCTCAGTCGGTCTTCGGCAATCCCGCAGCCGCTCCATTCCCTACGGCGTCGTAATCCACCGTCGCGAGTGAAGGAAACGGCCCCAGCTCACTGGTGGGGGGCGATAGAGCTGGGGCCCAGACTGTTGGTCTGCCCTTGGGGAAGGGATCGGGAAAACCTGGCATCGGAGTGAACGTTCCTGCCGGTGTCCTAATCTCGGTTTGCCGGGGGCCGGAATCGAAGGGGCCACCTATCCGGTAGCCCCTTGCCGGTTGCAATGAATGTTCGGAATCGAAATGCCAGCCCCGGCGTTGCCGAGTTTTCCCGGTAAATCCGGTTCCGGCCACAACGAATGTGAATCGATGTCCTAAATTTTCAGATCGCGCTGGACCCGGACAGCACCAAGGGCGCGTTGATTTGCTCGATGTCGTTGGAAAAACGGCGTTACAAGCTTGTGGTCAAATAATCTAGCAACCGAAAAAATCCGTAGAGAGAGAGCGCAGTCACGGCCGCGAAGGCAACGATCATCGCTGCCCATTCGCGTTTGGAGAATATCTCAAAGTCGAACATGTTACTCGCTCTGTCGTTGTTCTTGGCCGGAACTATAACGTCGGATCTCGCATTTCGTGCACATGGTACAGCGTAGTCTATCAATGCGCCTTCAAGTCGAGCTCTCGAAAGAGGAGCTACAAGCGATTGACGATTTCCGTTTTGCCGAACGCTACGCCAGCCGGGCTGCGGCGGTGAGGGAGCTGCTACGGCGAGGGCTTACCTTCCAAAACTGTACCCGAGATGTGGCGGATCGGGTGGAGTGAGGGAAAAAGTGGCAATCCTAACAAATGCTAGTTTTTCAGAAGCGGATTTTTGGGATTAAAGGCGGGCTTGCCGAAAGGACGCCGGCAGACCGCTCGGCCCCAGCTCGTTTTTCGATCCGGAAAAACCTCCAGGCTGGGGCCGATGTGGTCTCACGAGCATCGTATGACGTGCTCATTAAATTTCCAGCACCGTATCTTTTTGGACTGAGGAAATGAATTTGCGGCGGGACGATCTCGGCCGGCGTGCCGCGTTGAGTATGGTGCGCCGGGCGGTCCCGGTGCGTCTCGGATCTCCAGCCCCAGAGATGCCCGGGGCCGTTCGTTTAGAGGGAAAGACGCGTCACTCGGAATGAGTGCCTATTTCGGGCAATCGTTATTCTTGGTGGCGGTGCTAAGTTCGGCGATCCTCCGGGCCCCCAATCCAGCCCTGGCGGCCTAGAGCGTAGGCGGCCTCGCCACGTAGAGAGCCAGCGTCGGCGGGGTCGCTGCGTTGTTGGACGCCCGCGGAGGGGGCAGCGATTGAGGCTTGGTCACGTGGTTGATCACGCTTCAGCGCTTGATACCGATCCATCTGGCCAGCGACCCTTCTCCAACTGAGGGCGAGTTCTTTCAAACATTTGGCTTCTGCGTCACTCTGCGCTGATTTTGCCAAGCGCTGGCATTCCTTGGCCTGATCGAGACAGTGCTGTGCGCTATCCATTACGTAATCCTCGGGCCAAGAGTCGGGGGCGGAAGCGAGGCGGCTCCGGCTGGGGGGTTCTTAACGGGGATAGGCCGGAGCCGCTCTGCCGGGCCGGCGGCGGGCCAGCGACAGACAAACGGCGAGCCGAACTCGCGGTTCCTACGCTCCGAGCAGGTCCTTGCCGGCCGGGGCCAAGCGGACATAGGTCCCACTCTCGTGCAACTCCAGCCAGCCGCGCTCGACCGCGTACCGGATGCCGTTGCCGAACTCCGGATGGCCCTTACTGCCTTTCAGCAGCGCAACGAATTGCGAGTTGATCCGCTCAATGTAAATCCGGCCGTCTTGAACGGCGGGCGTGGCGCCGGCGATCTCGACCAGCTTGCGGGCTGCGGCCTCAGGATCGGCAAGGGGGCGGCTCGTTGCGAACTTCGTCACGCTACACCATTTTGATTCACTAGGTTCGCCAAGTCTTTCCACGCCAATGCGATGCGCAGCCACTTCTCGCGCTCTGCCGAGCTGGTGGCGCTGATGGCTCTTCTCATCGCAGCGAGAGCTTCTGCTTGATGGTCAAGATGTCGAATCATGGCACGCTATCGTTGGTCGGATTTATTAAAGGAAACGAAATAGGACACCCCGGGAGAGTACCGATTGATTGGTACGGCACGAATTCGCGCAAGGACGCCAAACCGGACCTGCGCGCGGTCGCGCGAGGCGATCGGTGGTCGAACTCGCGGGTAGAGCGTCGAGCGAGATCGTCGCGGGCCAGGGATCGCCGGCTGCCGGCGTCAACCAATGAGGGAGCTGCTATGCCGGGCAGAGGAACTCCGCTCGTTAGCCTATGTTAATAGGCCATGCCGAGGTACTTCTTCAACGTTTATAGCGATGATGACTCAGTCGAGGATCTGCGCGACGATGAAGCAGCTTGGCATCAAGCAACCATCTTCGCCGGGGAAGTCCTGAGGGACGTCGATGGCAGATTTCGCCCGGGGCAGCAGTGGTCCCTGGGAGTAACCGATCAAACAAGAAAGCCGATTTTCTATATCAACGTCGGCTCGCGGAAAATGAAATAAGTCGCCTTCTACCACTCATAGCGGCGCGCGTTGGCTAAGAGATACGGCCCGGTGGCATAGTGAGGGAGATGTCGCGCCGGGCCGCTTTGCCCGCTCGCGGCAAGTCGGTAACGATTTCAACACGACCGGAGGAGCACCTTCCCCGTCCGCGTTATCGATGATCATCCCGAAGGCGCGCGTGGCGGTCCCGAGCGCCGGGGTAAAGCTAGTGCTTGGGTCTTCTGATCGCGAACACGAGCGCGACCTGAAACAACGGCCCATCTTCATTTCGCACTTCAATCGCCATATCCCGACCTTCCGCCTTCGGCTCCAATTGTTGAACCATCCCGCCCAAGGCGCGCATGGCCTCCATCTCGGCAGCTTGCAGCGTCAGCAGCTGGACGCCCTCCTCATCCGGAAATAGCTCCGTTCCATCTCTTAGGTCGAAGTAGTATCGCGCCATGATCTGGGGGCCCAGCAGACGAAGGCCCCGCGGGTACGGGGCCTTTCAGAGTTAAAAATCACAAGTCTGATCGGCGCCCAGGAGCGCCGTAAAGTTCGCGCTCGCGGCCAATATCCTCCGGAGACAATGGCGGGCTCGCGGCATCGAAGTCGGTCCAGCCCGCCTTCTGCCAAGCGGAACTCCGGTCCTGCAAATTGACGGACCTTTCATGGAGCAGTGCATCCAGGCGTGGGCGATCAGCATCGGGGACTCTTGCTGAGACGAGCGTGCCACCGCGCCGAACGCCTTCCGCGTAGCGAGATGCATCTTCCTTGGAGACGCCGGCCTGGGTGAGCGCGCCGACGATGCCACCCGTTGCAGCGCCCGCGGCAGCGCCGGCGGCCGTAGAGGCGAGCCATCCCGCAGCCACGACCGGCCCGAGACCGGGTATGGCCAACATGCCGAGGCCCGCCAGGAGACCTGCCGCGCCGCCGATGCCGGCCCCAATGCCGGCACCGGCGCCGGCACTTTCGGCACGATCGTCGACACCGTCGCGGTCACGGTCGACTTTGCCCCTCTGTGAACCGTACCAATTGTCTGAATTGTTGGCGACGATGCTGATGTCTGAGTGCGGCACACCGGCGCTCTCGAGCCGGGTGACTGCCCGCTCGGCATCGGAATAGTTGTCGTAGAGGCGAGAGATGGTGATCGTCATGCTATCTTCTCCTTACTTTGCGGGATTGACATTGCCTTGGAAGTCCACGCTGACGTCCGCTTTGGCGCCTGCCTTGTCGGCCTTGCCGCGCCAGACGCCGTCATTGTCCTTCTGCAGGCCGGAGACGTTTGAATATCCCGCGTCCTCGATCCGCGATTTCGCTTGGCCCTCGGTGAAGCTGTTACGGCCCGCGACCGGAGCGTTCGAGTTGTTCTGATTGGAGTTGTTGACCGCGTTGTTGCCCGGTCCGCTTTGCGCGGGCTGCGACTGAGCGCTGGCTGGCGCAGACGCAAGTATCAGCAAGGTTGTGGCCAGCAAAGTTAGACGTGACATATTTTGTCTCCCTACAAGTGACTGTGCCGGCAATAACAGGATAGAGTCGAATTGGTTGCTTTCCGCGCGTCGGACCCGAGGCCGCAGCGCGCTCTCGCCAGACGTCAAGCTTGAGCAGAGAAAGCAGGATTGCCGCCTTGTCCCGTATGCCCACTTTGCTGTCTCGCAAGAGAGCGAGCTGCGTTTCTTCATCGCACGGGTTGAGACCTTTTTTGACCACGCGTCGCCCTGAAGGGCACTCCTCCGGTCGTGTTGGTCTCGTCATCGACTTGGCTGCCGAGTTGGCGGAGCGGCGGCCTCGGCCTGTCCCCAACGACCTTGCCAGCCGGGGCTGTCTCACATCTCCGCTCGATGAGGACCATCTTCTTAACTTAGATTAGTCTCCACTTTCGGAGGCGAACCTCACCAGTCGACGGGAATTGATTGCGGGACTTGTTGTTGAAGCCACCGAGAGATCGCACGTCGCGGACGAGTTGAAGCATGCCATGCTTCGTCGCTCGCAGATCGCGATCACCAGGTCTTGCGGGGTGTTGGCTTTTTCCGGACCCGATCATCTGGCATTCAGAAGCCACCGAAAGGATGATTGGAACCTCTGTTCACTTTGGTACTTTGCAAACCTCGCTACGCGAGTGGATTCGATGTTGGGAATGATCTTGCTGATGGCTGCGATCGGGACCGTGCTCGTCGGTGCGGTTATTGTCTTCCTTGAATGGCGCGCGCTGGTCGGATACTGGCGAGCCTTAAAGTGAGGCGAGACTTCCGCAAAGCGCTCCGGTCAAGCGATCCTAAACATTGCTGGACCTCTAAGAATGGCATTTTCGCCTGCAGCACCGCGGCAATCTTGAATCGTTTGCTCGGTAGGAACCGATGATGATTACCGCAGAGAAATGCAGAGAACTTGCTACTGAATATAGGAATCTTTCCCAGCTCGTTGGCACATCTTCCGAGCGCGGCTTCCTGATGAGAAATATCGCGAGAACGCTAACTGGGCTGGCGGGTCAATTGGAGCGGCTTTCTACCGCTTCAAGAGGTGAAAAAGTGGGCGATAGCACTTGAAGCCTTCGCCCAAGGTCCGCCGAGTTAGCGCTTTTTTGCAGTCTTCTTCTTAGCCGCCTTTTTGGCCTTCTTCTTTTCGACCCGGACACCTTTGAATTTCTTCGCAGCCTTCTTCGTCTTTTTTGGCTTCTTGACCGCCATGAACTCACCTGACGATTGGTTGCGCTTCGTCCATCCGCTCGCACCGCCGATGGTCGTCTTGGTTTGAGAACGCGTCTTCACCGCGCCTTTCCTGGTGTTGTCGCCCGTAGGCTTGTTGACTGCCATTGTTACTCTCCCTGCCGAATCATTCGGCAGAGATCAGCGTACATTCGGAGGCCTAGGGACTCCACGTTTCTGCTGTCGCTATGTCCGGTTGTGTCCGAGGTCGTCGGAGATATCGTAAGTTAATGCTGGTTGCAGGCACTTGGGCTATTCCGCTGCGATGGATAGCAGGCCTACTCGCAATAGTTATCGCTTGATCATTCTCGATCTGGCTGACGATCTGGCCGCGCTTGAGCTTGCGGAGAAAATTGCCGCTCGCGCCGGGCAAGAAGTAACTGTTGTACGCGCGGATGGAACTCAATTAGCCAGCTTTCCTGCAGCCCCCAAAAGAACTGAGATCATCGAGCAATACGCGGCCGACCTCAGGGAGATTACCAAAAAATTGCGCCGAAAGTTGAACTAAGGGCGGGGCCCACCTGGCCGCCTCACTGGTAGGAACGTACGTTCGCGACGTCAATTGTCGGTGTGCTGGCTCGCCTCCGAGCTGGCGGGCGGCTCCGGTTACAAAAACCTATCCTCGTTGAGCCGGGGCCGTCTCTCAGCACTAGCGCTTCTTCACCGCCCTTTCTGACGGATCCAGGTGACGGCTAAAGATAGAAGGTTTTGCCTCGGACTGAACGCTAGAGCAGATTAATCGGTCAGAGCCGAACCGGCAGCTGCCAGTTCGAGAAGGCGTTCCCGTTCCAATTGTCGCTCGGCCTCATACCAAAATTCGTCCATCTTTCCGCAGGGCTTTTCGGCGCGCTCCCACAGCAGGAAAGCGCGGTTGCGGACGTCGTTGTCATCGAATTGCTTCAAGTGTTTTCTCGCAAGGGGGCGGCCCCAAGCCGCACCGAGAGGGGGGTGGACCGGGGCCGCATTGCCAGCCCGCAATGAGCCAGCAGATGACAATCAGCAGTTCGGTTAGCCGTTCCTATTGAACTCGGCCGATAGGCAAAAGCATTCTCGGAAATCCGAATGCGTTCGATGTGCGGCGGGTAGATTGCAAGTGCAGTCCGTAACAAGCTCTATCCGTACAGCGACATAGTGGTATCGAGATCGGCACTTATCGGTGTCGAGATCCTTTGCATCAAGCTTTCGCGGTACCGCCTAACCTTTGTTATTGGCCGGCAGTCGTAGATCTGTACTCATTGTACCGAAAGGATCGTGCGATGGGATCGAAGCGTAGACGTTTCAAGCAGGTCGACACTCTCGAAGATCGGTTATCGCATTTTGCCGAGGACTTGAAGACACGTGCGGAATTGGCACGCGGGTCAGAGAGAGAAGCGTTGCTGAAGAAGGTTCGAGATGCCGAGCACGCGGTCGACCTCAGCCGAAATCTTCGCCTGCAAAACTAGCCGAGAGTCTGATCAGTTCTATAATGCGAGCGTCCGAGAGCTGGCGCCGTTCTTGTGGCGGGGATGAGTGACAGTCCAGCCCGTGGGCTCAGGCAGGCCGACGAATGGATCTTCTTTGGCGGAAGCGGTTACCCCGATTAATTCATCCGCCTCAGGTCAGGAAACTACGAGGCGCTGACCGAGATTAATTGACGTTGTCACTGAGCATGTTGCTGACGGCTGCGGCGACCGCAGCGAGGCCGCTCGTGCGGTGCATTAATGCGATCTCGCCCTGTTGCTGGTGACGTATGGCGTGGGCCATGATGCGCAAGCGCGGATCCCCGCGGCTGTGCCACATCTGATCGGCCATCTCGACCGCTCCCCTGTGATGCTTGCTCATCATTTCGATGAAAGTGGCGTCGAATTGGTCTGACGGCGCGGCCTTCACTTGGCGCACTTCGGCCGGCGACAGGAAGCCCGGCATGGCGGCGCGTTCTTCCGTTTTGCAGTCGGGCATCTCGGTGTCGAACCAGCTTAGCCACCAATTTTCGAAAATGCGGCCTTCACCAGTTTGGCTCGCGGCCATCAGCATCGCGAGCTTGCGGAGATGCGGATCCTGGGCGCGTTCACCGGCGAGCCGCGCCAGCTCGATGCCTTGAGCGTGGTGTGTAGTCATGTGGCGGATATAGGTTTGATCGGTATCCCTGTCGCGGCCGACCCACGGCAACTCGTACCCGTGGTCGCCGAACAGGGCGACAATTGCGAGCATTGCAATGACGATAAGCGCACCGCTGGACCAAGCGTTGGTGAAGCGCACATCATGCTCCGGCACCTTTCCTCGAGCCCAGCGCAACCGAGCGAACAGGGGATACATGGTCGTCGACGAGCCATGAACAAGCAGCCCGATCCAGTACGGTTGCTGCAGCGTGAAGAGCGGCTGCCAGAACGGAAACATCGGCACTAGCAGGAACCATTCCATGCGCGACGAGACAACCGCCCAGGGAAGCGCGAGAACAAGTATCGTCAGCGGGCGCAGATCAGCCGTCCAGCGCCCGAGCAAGCCGAAGAAGACCAGCGCCCAAGAAAGATCTGCCCATTGATGAAAGGCGATGCCGGTGAGAACCGCGCTCCACGACGGCACTGCGGTGATGGCCCAGTCGCGCACCGGGATAGTCGCAACTGTCATCCAATCGACCGCAGCATCGCGGCCGATTCGCGCCGCGAAGAGCTGACTGACGACGGTCGAAAACGTGCTGCTGATTAGGCCGACTTGGAATGTCGCGATCCAGTGGGATCTCCGCCGGCTCCGCGCCGCTGCGTTTGCCTCGGCCGGCTCACCGGGAGTAACGGCCGGAGTAGCCGCACTCACGAGGGTTCGTCGAGCTTCTTGAACGGATTGAGCTCGCTTGGTTTGTCGTTTTGGTCGCGGAGAAGCTGCGCCTGCATCTTGCCGTCCTCGTGCAGATACTGATCTCCAATGATCTCACCGACCGCCTGCTTGGTTTTGCCCATGGCTTGCGTACGAGCTCACGCCGCTGACCCCCTGAAGGACGGATGAGCGCCGGCCAAAGGGTCCATCCGGTCTTCTCCGGCAGCAGGAAGATCGGCGCCGGACATGTTGGTGAGACTCCTACGCGTGGGGATGGTTCCTCGGTCGACTACCCGATATCGATCGCGATGACGACGCCTTCATTAGGTCGAAGCAGGATCGAGGTTTCCGGCAGGGTCTGCGCCGAACGGTCCAGATACGTCGACATCAGCAGGCGGTAGCGGCCCTGCCAATGCCATTTCCGTGGCTCGGCGCTGATATTGAGCGCGACCAGGATTTCGTTTGTGGCGCTGGTCCGCTTGTAGGCAAGAACATCGTCGCGCGATCGTAGAGGTACGTAACGGCCCTGACGCAGGCATTCCTGCTCTTGACGCAGCGCGATTAGCCCGCGAAACAGCATCAGGATCGAGTGATCGTCGCTCTGCTGCGCGGTTACGTTAAGCCCGCAATCGCGCTCCAGCGGTAACCATGGAATGCCCGTCGTGAAACCGCCATGGGGGCTGTCGTCCCAACGCATCGGAGCGCGCTCTGGATCTCGGCACAATCCAAATCCCGGCACCAGCTTCTCGAAGGGATCGCGTACTTGGTCGGACGGGATGGAAACACGCTTGCGGCCTATCTCGTCGCCCATGTAGAAAAATGGAGTCCCCCGCAGCGTCATCAGAAGCATGGCCAGCACGCGCATCTGGGCCTCACCGATCTTACTGGCTACACGCTGTTTGTCGTGCCCGCCGACCACCCAGACCGGCCATGCGTGCTCCGGCAGGGCGTTGAAATAAGCATCGATCGCCGCTTGCAGCGACAGCGCTTCCCATGAGGCATCGAGCAGCGCAAAGTTGAGCGGCAGATGCAACCGCGGCCGCTCCGTGCCGTAGAAGTGCCCGATGCGATCGGTCTCGCCCTGGACCTCGCCGCAGAGCAGACGCGCGGGATAGCTGTCGATTACCTCCCGGATGAACTCGATGCAATTCATGGTTTCCGGCCTGTCGTCGGTGAAGACCGGCGTGTGGCGCTGCGGCGGCGGCTTGCCCGCGGCGTCCGGGTTGGGTGGATTGTCGCGCAGGAGCACGTCCTTGATCAGGACCGCGCTGGCATCGACGCGGAAGCCGTCGACGCCGCGATCGAGCCAAAAGCGCATGACTTCCGCGATCGCGGCACGCACCTGCGGATTACGCCAGTTCAAGTCGGGCTGCTCGACCAGGAAGGAGTGATAATAGTATTGCCTCCGCGCTTCGCACCATTCCCAGGCGCTGCCGCCAAAGCGGCTCATCCAGTTGTTGGGCGGCCCGCCGTTCTCGGCGGCATCGGCCCATATGTACCAGTCGGCCTTCGCGCGATGAGGTGAGCTGCTGCTCTCAACGAACCATTTGTGGTCGTTTGCGGTGTGATTGGGGACGAGGTCGAGAATCAACCGAATGCCTTCAGCGTGCAGGGCTTTGAGGAGTTCGTCGAACTGGTCGAGGCAGCCGAAGGCAGGGTCGATGACGCGATAGTCGGAGATGTCGTAGCCGAGATCGCGGAACGGACTTTTGTAGATCGGTGTTAGCCAGACTGCATCGACGCCCAGCCATTTCAGATAGTCGATGCGTGCGATCAGGCCGGCAAGGTCGCCCTTGCCGTCGCCATTCGAGTCCTGGAAAGAAATCAGCGCGATCTCGTAGATGACCGCGGATCGCCACCATTCCCCTTCATCGTGCGAATCGACGTTCATCGTTTTGCTTCACCTCGTCATGCTCGCGTGGCACCAACTCAACTCTGCCCCGCGGCAGCATGCGATGGAATCTGCCTGGCTTTGCTTCGCGCGCTCTCGATGCCCTTTGGGAATCCACTGCGATTCGGGTACAGCTTGCGCCGGGCATCGCGAGGTGGCCGGCGTGGCTTGGTGTCCTGGGCGGCGCGGTAGTCGAGCATCGCGATACCGCCGACCATCAGCAGCGCCAACGCGATGTTGCCTTTCCTAGGATTATCGGAGGTCAATCCGGAGAGCAGAGCGGCGGCATCCAGGCCGTCGCCGCCGACGCGGGCCCACAGGCCGGCGTTCTTGTCGACCGACAGCGACATGATGCCGGAGAGGATTTCACGAACCCCGAAGGCACGAACTAGCGTCTCGTGCCCTTCCATGCCCAGCGTTTCCGTAACGCGCCTTGGCGCGAAGAATTCGACGACGCCAAGACCGATGCTGAACCAGCCGAGTGCGCGGGCAAGCTGGTCTTCCGGACGCTTCAGGCTTGGCCCGCTCTCGACGATTTTCGGATCGCCCTTGGTGCGTACGATGTTCGAGAAATGAAACATTGGCGTCGCTCCTTCAGGGCTTCAACACGACCTTGACGCAAGAATCCCGCTTGTCGCGAAACACCTGGTACATCTCGGGACCCTGCTCGAGAGGGACGGTGTGGGTGATGACGAAGGACGGATCGATCTCGCCATCCTCGATGCGGCGGAGCAGGTCCTCGGTCCAGCGATTGACGTGGGTCTGGCCCGTCCGCATCGTCAGGCCCTTGTTCATGAAGGCGCCCATCGGCAGCATGTCAGAGAAACCACTATAAACGCCTGGCACAGAGATGATGCCGCCGGGCCGGCAGACATAGATCATCTCGCGCAGCACATGAGGCCGGTCGCTCTCGACCATGACCAGCTGCTTGGCGCGATCGAGTAGCGTGTCGGGCAGCGAGGAGATCACATGCGATTCCATGCCGACGCAGTCGATGCATTTTTCCGGCCCTCTACCGTCGGTGAGCTCCTTGAGCCGCTCCAGGACGCTCTCAGTTTCGAAATTGATCGTAGTGGCACCGCCGGCTTCCGCCATGCTGAGCCGCTCGGGCAAGCAGTCGATCGCGATCACCTGGTTGGCGCCGAGCAGGATGGCGCTGCGGATCGCCATTTGGCCCACCGGGCCGCAGCCCCAGATCGCGACTGTATCGGTCGGCGTGATGTCGCATTGGACTGCGGCCTGCCAGCCGGTGGGGAAGATGTCGCTGAGGAACAGCAGCTGTTCGTCCGGAATGCCGGCAGGCACCTTAATGTGCGTGGCATCGGCGAACGGCACGCGCAGATATTCGGCTTGGCCCCCGGGATAGCCGCCGGTGAGGTGGGTATAGCCGAACAGGCCTGCGGTCGCGTGCCCGAACACCTTGTCGGCCAGATGCCTCTTGCGGTTGGTTGTCTCGCAGACGGAGAAATTGCCGCGCTTGCACTGGTCGCATTCGCCGCAGATGATCGTGAATGGTACGACGATGCGGTCGCCCTTCTTCAGTTTGCCGTCGACGCCGGAGCCGACCTCGACCACTTCGCCCATGGTCTCGTGGCCCATAATGTCACCCGGCAGCATCCCCGGGATGAAATTGTGAAAGAGGTGGAGGTCGGAGCCGCAGATGGCGCAACTGGTGACCTTGATGATGGCGTCTCGCGGATCCTGAATCTCAGGGTCGGTAACGGTGTCGCACCTTATGTCCTCCTTGCCATGCCAGACTAGTGCCTTCATGTTGTCCTCCGGCTGAATACGAACAGTTTAAGTCGAGGAGGGCGGGAAGGTTGCTGTGCGGCAGCTTAATTGGTTGGCCGGTTGACGCCTCGCAGTTAGGAACGAGATATCGGCCAGGTGATTGGGCACCATCATCTCAACCTCAAGGGACAATTGCCATGCCCGCCAACCAACTCGCCGTCGTCACAGGCGCCTCCACAGGTATCGGCCTGGAACTCGCGAGGTGCAGCGCTGAAGATCGCTTCAACCTCGTCATCGTTGCGAACGAACCTGCCATCCAGCAGGCGGCAGCTGAGCTTCGCACTAGCGGGACGAACGTCGAGGCAGTCGAGGCCGATCTCGCCACGACTGACGGTGTCGACAAGCTCTGCGCTGCGATCGGCGATCGCCCGGTCGACGCGCTATTGGCCAACGCCGGCGTCGGGCTCGGCCGTGCGTTCCTGGATCAGGATTTTGATCGGATTAGGCGCCTGATCGACACTAACATCACCGGAACGCTCTACCTGATCCATCGCGTCGGCAACGCGATGCTGAGGCGAAACTCGGGACGTATCCTGATTACCGGTTCGATTGCGGGCTTTGCACCCGGAAGCTTCCAGGCCGCTTACAACGGCTCCAAGGCGTTCCTCGATTCCTTCTCTTTCGCGCTGCGAGAGGAGTTGCGCGACAGCGGCGTCACCGTGACCTGTCTCATGCCCGGAGCGACTGAGACGGAATTTTTCCGGCGCGCCGACATGATGGACACCAAAGTCGGAACCCAGGAGAAGGACGACGCGCGCGAGGTCGCGCGCGCCGGTTTCGATGCGATGCTGCGCGGCGAGTCTGACGTCGTGACGGGGGCAAAGAACAAGATCCAGTCGACGATCGCCAATGTAACCCCGAACGAGATCTTGGCTCGACAGCACCGCAAGATGGCTGAACCCGGAACTGCAAAGTAGAGCCGGCCGGCGAAGCGAGTTGCTGACGCTGACTGCGAGCGTGGCCGGGCCCAAGGTTTTTGACTGGTAGTCGCACAATTATTAACAATGTTGAATCTTGCTCGGCGATGACTGGTGTAGAGTGAGGTCTTTCGGCTGAAGGTGGCCTCCCATGTTCGATATCGACACGACGAGGCTATTGCGCGCCGTCCTCGAAGAAGTCTGTGAAAGCGTCTCCCGCCGCGAGATTGGCGCTCGCACTCTCGTGGCTTCGAGGCTCCTGGAAGCTGCGACAAGTGGACATACTTCGCTAGACGAGCTCCGTCAGGCGGGTTCGATGGCGCTCGCTGAAGCCTCGGTTATGCGACACTAGTCGTGAGTGCGAGGTGAATTTTCAGGTGACGGTCCTCAAGGTCTTGGTGAGCTATCCGGATGGATTTGCCACCATGGAGGATCTCAAGCGGGATATGGCGATTCTCGCGACCAGCGGACGCGAGTGGACGGATCGTACCAAGCGTCTCGCTGCCAGGGTGCCGGGCCTCGACATCTTTTCGCAGGCATTGATTGAACGTATTAGCGGCGGCTGGAAGATCACCGACAAGGGGCGCGCCGTACTGGACCTCATGGAGCAGCGTCCTGCCGATCCGCTGCCAGTTTCGATTAGTCCGCCCCCGGCACCGGTAACTCAAGGCAAATCGACGGTTCAGATCCGCGCGGGAAGAAGTCGCAGCGAACTGGCACGACGACGGCTTCTGCGTGTTCCGCGTCGACGAACACAGATCCGCGCATCTTGATCCGGTCGCAGCCCTACTCTGGATAGCAGGGCGAGGCGCGAGCGTCAGGCCCGCGACTTGAGCAAGGTCCGACCGGAGACGCTCATGCACAAGTTTGAAGGGCGCAGCGGCCTGTTCGTTTCCTGCGACTCGATTTGACTATCTCTGCTGCAGAGCCATGCGAACGCCGAGACCGACGTAGATCGCGCCGATGATGGGGCCTTGCCAGCGACCGACGCTCCGATGACGTGCCAGCCAGCCGGCGACGTGGCCAGCGGCGAGAGCGATCAGAGCGGTGTAGATTGCGCTCATGATCACAAAGACCAGGCCGAGAACCGCGAGTTGCGCGACTACAGAGCCTCGCTCGGGACGCACGAACTGAGGCAGGAAGGCCAAAAAGAAGAGCGCGGTCTTCGGATTGAACACTTCGGCAATCACGGCCTGTCGGAAGGCGAGGGGTGCGTCGATCAGACGCGTTTGCGTCAATTGATAGTCTTGACCGCGCTCCATCAGCGCGCGGACACCCAGATAGATAAGGTAGCCAGCACCGGCATATTTCATCAGGCTGAAAGCGAGAGAGGATGTCATCAGCACCGCTGACAATCCGAGCGTGGCCGTAGCAGTGTGAAGCATATCGCCGGTGGCTATGCCGAGACCGGTGGCTATTCCAACGCGATGTCCCCCTACGGACGAGCGCGCGAGCACCAAAAGGACAGCGGGCCCCGGAATGAGGAAGAGACCTAAAACCACCACGACGTAGGTCAACATGGTATCGAAATGGATCATGGCGAGCCCAACTTGGCGGTCTGACATAAGAACCAGCCACACCAAGTCATTCAACGCAAGTACTGAGTTGTCCCATTTGGAGAGGATGGCGGCACAACAAGCACACGCGCGCAGGATTTGTAGGCCTCGATCAGTGTCTTGGCTCATCAGCCTTTGCGGCCTGCAAGCCCGCGCCAGCACGAACGCCTCTTGAGCCAAGACAGCACCGGCCAACCGGACGAGGCATCGCGGTTGTGGGCCCGTGACGGGGAATAGCGGCTTGTCGGTCTCTGCAATTCAGCAGCCGCGACAGATACTTTTGATTTTTCTTTCCAGTGCCCGGTCGGCCGGATCCCGCAAATCTTTGACCGCTCTCGGGGGAGCGCTATGTTCGGCCGCCGATCCGCTTTCCCGTTGCGAGTTGCGCTGCTTGCCCTTCGCCTGGAGTGGCTGGAGGAGTAGCGGCCCGATGAGAAGAATCAAGACAGTGTTAATCATCAATTTTTGCAAATCTTCTCCACGGTCCGGTCGGCGTTTGTGTTCTCCTGATCAATCGTGGCATCGCTGTCACGCTGATCGGTAGTTGTCGGCGTGCCGATCCCGCTTGCCGGTGCGGTTTGCTTTGCGGCACCCGTCGAGTCCGAGGAAGTCGCAATGGTTGCGGCGTTAGTACCTGGCGTCTGGACGCAGTTGCCGGTATCGGGTCTCTTGCGCGTCCGAGGACCGATGCTAGGTTGCGCCATTCCGAGGGAGCCGACTGTCGCGCTACTAGGTGCACTGACCTTTGCCGGCCGATTTGAAGGGCCTGTCCTGTCGCCGACACCGACCGCTGAGGGCGAGAACGCACTTGCCACGAGCGCCGGAGGCGCACCCACCGACCCAAGAGCCTCCGCCGCCACCGCTTTGGGCGTAAGTGGGACGGGGAAGCATGTTTGCCAACAAAAAGCAGAGCGCGAGGCCTTCATGTCGCAATTCCTCTAGCGCTCAAGCATGGTCTTGCGGTTTTGTTCCTAAAAGGAAGTCTCTCCTGGGCGCGCCGCGGCGCGACTGTCTTGCGCCAGTCTCGGGCGCGATGGGCCTATCGCCGAGAAGCGAGCGTTGGCCCAGGAGCCCTTGCTTGATCGACAGAATCGCTTTGCAGCGCCACTCGCCTTTCGGCGACAGCATGGTCGAACAGCTCAAGGACCAGAGCGAATGCGGTCATGTCCTCTTGTTCGATCGCTCCATCGTCGTAGCCGGTGAGGGTTTCGCCGATGATCGCGTCGACTTCGCGTTGGAATGCCAGCAGTTCCTCTTCGGATCGGGCTTTTCGAACGTCGGAGACTACTGCGAGAACGCGGTTGCGATGGCTGTCGTTGTCATTCCGTTCGTCCCGGTTTAGGTAGCGACGCAGCCAGGCGGCGACCGAACCGACACCGGAAAGAAGAAGCAGGGCGAACCAGAAGTAGTCGCTGTATTTGTCCAGAAACGTCCGCTCGGTCCCATTAATTACCGCCGCAGCACCGCGATGCACGGAAGGCTCCGCCTCCTTCTCCGTGTCCGGCTTCGTGATGTGCGCAGCGCCGGCAACACGTTGCGTGATGGTGTCGCGGACCGCGAAAAGCTGCCGGTAGAAGGCGGCCGCTTTGGTTTCCGACAGTTCCTTTCGGGCCAGGATGAGATGGTTCACGCTGATAGTGTCGATCTTGTCCTCGGGCCAAGCTGGGTTCGCATTAAAGACGCTACCGGGTATCTCCTCGGCTTCGTAGCGGGGATGCCGCAGGGCGATAGCCTCGGACGTGTCGATGGGAATAAACTTCGGAGCTCCACGCGATCGGGAGGTCGCTGCAATTGCCGCGGCCGTGATCTTGCTATCGAGGGGACCCACCGCGAGATACGCGTCCAGCGTCGTGTCCTGCGCGAGTTTTTCGATCTCTTCGGTCCCGAATTGAGCCGTGGCCACCTTGTCCGGCTGCACGCCCGAACCCTCCAGGATGGTCTGCAGAAGCGCTACGTTGGCGCCGGTCCTTCCGATGATGCCGACCTTGTGCCCCACCAGATCGGCGATCTCGCCGATCCTGCCGCCTGCCTTTTTCTTTGAATCCTTGCCCGGCCGCCCGGAGGGCGACCACAGGACGACAAAGTTCTTCCGCAGGACCGCCAGCGTCTGCGCGTCCGTCGGCATCGCTAGGTCGCTGCGGCCGACAGCTAAGTCGGCCTTGCCGGCCCCCATGAAGGCGAGGGATTCGACCGCTCCTGCGGTCGTGATCGGCGAAATCCTGACCGTCCTGCTTTCGTCCTCGAACGCCTCAGACATCACCTGGACCACCTGGTCATCTTCGCTGCCTGACGGGCCGACGGCGATCCGGAGGGTCTCGGGCTGCAGCATGTAGAAGAGGGCGGCGGTTGCGGCGCCGAAGACCACGAAGCCCAAGACCAACACGATCAGGAGCCTTCGTTGCCGTCGATCGGAAGAACCTTCCATTGGGCCGGAAGTCGACATCGGGAGACCCGTTGTGGGGGACGGTTGCTGTGCAATCGTCCCAATGTGGGAACGATACGATCACATCAGCGAACAAGCCATGCCAACGATGCACAGGAACATTGCCGCGGTCGCGATCCAGCCTAACCAATAGACCGGCCCCGAAACCACGAGATCGCCCATGACCGATTTCCGCCGCACCAGCAGCATCATCACGGTCATGATCGGGACGGCTAGTACGCCATTGATGACCGCGCTCCAATAGAGCGCTTTGATAGGATCCAGCGCCGTGAAGTTAAGCCCTATGCCGAGCCCGACCGAGAGTGCGAGCACGCCATAGAACGCGACAGCTTCTTTCGGCTTTCGCGACAATCCAACCGGCCATTTTCGCCCCTCACCGATCGCATAAGCGGTCGAACCGGCCAGTACCGGGATTGCGAGCAGCCCTGTCCCGATGATACCGAGAGCGAAGATCAGCTCCGCCATCGCCCCCGCAACGGGCCTCAAGGCTTCGGCTGCCTGGGCCGACGATTCGATGTCGGTCTTGCCGGACGCGTGCAAGGTCGCGGCCGTCGTGATGATAATCGCGACGGCGATGACGTTCGATACCGCCATGCCGACGAGGGTGTCTATTCGGATGCGCTTGACTTCCTCGTCTTGCTTTTCCGGCTCGCGCTTGAGCGGCTTCTTGTCGGGATCGATCCGCTGCTCCTCCGCTTCCTGAGAGGACTGCCAGATGAACAAATAGGGCGAGATTGTCGTCCCTAGGATCGCGACAAGGGTCGTCAAAAAAGACCCGCTCCATTCGATCTTCGGGATCAGCAATCCTTTCAAGGCCTCGCCCCACGGCACTTTGGCGAGAAAAAGCGCGATGACGTAGGCGAACAGTACCAGCGTCAACCACTTCAGGATGGACACGTAACGCTCATACTTGAAGAAGATCTGCGCGATCACCGAAACCGCACCGAAGATCACGACGTAGAGGGTCCCCGGCCCACCGATCAGAAGCCTGAGCGCATCGCCCATCGCCCCCAGATCGGCGGCGACGTTGATCGTGTTGGCCACGAAGAGCAGCACGATCATGGACCAGATGACGGGAGCGGGAAAATTTCGGCAGACGTTTCCGGCGATGCCGTGTCCCGTAACGCGGCCGATGCGTCCCGATATCTCTTGGATCGCAGCCATCAAGGGATAGGTGATCAGCATCGTCCAGCTTATGCCGAAACCGAGTTGGGCGCCCGCCTGACTGTAGGTTCCAATCCCGGATGGATCGTCGTCGGAAGCGCCCGTGATGAGGCCGGGCCCCAAGCGCTGCAGGAAGCTGTCCTGATCCTCGTTCTCGATCGGCTTCTTGCCCGAGCCCTTTTTCGCCGCCACGTCACGCACCTCCTTTTGTTTCGCCCACGGAACCATCAACGCTTTGGCCTGCTGAAGGGTCCGGCATGGAGTCTGAGCACCAAAGAATGGCATCTCTGACGGCGGGGTCGTAACCCGGGCGCGATCCTGCATGATGCTGAAATGGTTGGATGCGTCACATGCGTCGCTCGTTGATTCTGCTTGCGGCCTCGTTGCTGTGCAGCGTTGCCGTCGCGCAAGAAGACAAGAAAGCCGACGACCTCAAGCCCGCCGACCCCGACACGGGCGAAAGTACCTTGAGCCCGAAAAGACCATCATCCGGATCAGCTCGGCGCGAAGCCTTCCGGAGAAGGTCATATTCGACACGCGTCCTCGCGACGACGTGCCAAAAGTCGCGCAGATCGATCCATCCTAGAGTATCCGGAGGACCATGTGCGTCAGGCGATGGCCGCCGTGCCCACCGCACCTTCCGCTGAGGTCAAGAAAGAACCACGCGTCGCCTCACAGTGGCGCCCGCATCCGAGGCGCTCGGCGAAGCCGGCGACGAGAGCAACCGAGCGACGGCTTGCCTCCGATCGGCACGACCCCTTCGCAGGTAGATGGTGGTGAGCGCACGCTTCTCCGTGGATACCAAAGCGAAAAGGCCGCGCCTTCCAAAGCGCGGCCTAGTGCAATTGGACCGGTCTCACCAGTGATGATGACGATGCCAGCGATGCCGAACGACCGGATAGGAACCGCCATAATAGGCGTAGGCAGGACGCACGACGCGGCGATAGCGATAGCCGTAGGAGACCGGCGCCGTGTAGTAGGTCGTGGTGTATCCGCCGCCCCAGCGATAGGGTTCGTCGTACCCGTAGTCGTAGGCGTAAGGCCCGCCGCCGTAGTAGCCGTAGCCTGGCCCCCAGCCATATGCCGAGGAGGCAATCCCGCCGATGACGGCGCCCGCGACCAGGCCGCCGGCGACACCCGGTCCCCAACCGCCCCAACCTCCTCGCCAGTGGGCTTCGGCAGGAGACGTTGTGGCCACCGAGGCCAGACCAAGAGCGCCTACCATCAGCGCCGACATTGCAAACTGCTTCATCGAGAATCCTTTCACGTTGCTGGCGCCCCTGACAGCAACGGGAAAAACAGGCAATGGTTTCTTCCTTGGTCCAATGGCGAGCGGACATTGAACGCTCGGCGGCGGCTTCGCTCGAAATCTGACACCTCTAATCAGGGTTTGGGGGAGCGGCGGAATTGAGGTCGATGTCGGCAAGCATGAGGTACTTAAGCGCGAAGGCGTCTAAATTCATCGTCCCCCCCGTTCTTGCCCGGGAACAAGCGGCAATCATGGGCGTTAGGGCCGGCATCCTAACAGGTGCGGCACCAACGCTGAGGAGAAATAGATGAAAAGCTTTCTTGCCGTCGCTTTGCTGAGCACTGCCGTGATCAGTGGCGCTGCGTTCGCGCAATCCGCTCAGCCGGCCGACCGGGCCGCGCCGGCGGCCACCGTGCAGCATACCGACAAGATGATGCTGAAGGACAATTGGCGCGCTTCGAAGCTCATGGGCCTGAACGTCTACAACGAGGCTAACGAGAAGCTCGGGGACATCAACGAGTTGCTGGTCGACAAGGACGGCAAGATCAACGCGGTGGTGATCGGTATTGGCGGCTTCCTCGGGATGGGTGAGCACGACATCGCGGTCTCAATGGACAAGCTGAAGTTTGTCGAAGAGCCGGTGCGGACCAGCTCGACCGGCAACTCGACCACCACGCGCGAGACGACGACCACCGGTGCGGCCTCGACGAACCGCAACACGAACGATTGGGTGCCCGATCACGCGGTAATGAGCGGCAACAAGGAGCAGCTGAAGGCGCTACCGCAGTTCAAGTATTCGGATTACAACTGACGCGGAAACGTTGTCGAGATCGGGGCCTCCATCTGGAGGCCCCATTGATTGATATCGGGCCGCTTCGAGAAGACCGCACGAAATCCCACCGAGACCACAGCAGTCGTTCGCACAGCGCCGAACCGCCAAGGCCTTCGTACGGCGTAGGCATAAGTCCTAGCGTTTAGCGATGCCTTGCTAAACGATATCGGATATGTAGCCGCTTTGGCGCCATGGCATTGCCTGAATCGCCAGCGCCGACCCCTATAGCTCTAATAGCCGAACGATTGCGGGAGGTCGCCAAGGCCGCGCCACTCCGATCGTTGACCGCGGCGTTCTTCGTTGGAATGCTCATCGCGCGACGGCGCTAGGCCGGACACGGCGGTGGCCATACATATCTGTCGGCAAGCTGAACGTTTCACGCAGCACGGGATGCTGTGCTGTTCCTAACCGAAATTCGGCAACCGCGAGGACTGGCGGAATTGCGTTATACGATCCCGCCAGCCCAATAGCAGACTATTCCGCGCGCTCGACGGCCGCCGGCATCTTCGCGACCGACATCAGCGAACGCGCCACTTGGTTCAGGAGCTGGTCGGCGTTCTCCTCCTCGGCGAGCGACTTCGACAACAGACTGACAATCGCGCTGTGACGAAGCTGAGAAGCGAGATTACGTGCCGTGGTATAGCCGGCGATCTCGTAGTGCTCGACCCGTTGCGCCGCGCCGATCAATGCGAGGTCCGCAGCGGCATCTTCCTTATCTTCGCCCTGGGTCATGATCTCCTGGCCTTCCTCGACCAGGCCCATCATGCCCTTGCAAGATTTGGCGCGCGGAGACTTACCGAGCATCCGGAAGCACTCATCGATCCGCTCGATTTGCGCCTCGGTCTCGGCGAGATGGAGCTCGAATAGCTCTCGCAGTTGATCGAAGCGCGCGGCCTCCGCCATCTTAGGTAGCGCTTTTGTCAGCTGCTTTTCTGCGTGAAGAATGTCGCGGAGCTCGTCGATTAGAAGTTCGCCAAGACCGGCCTCTTCGACGGGCGGAGAACTTTCCGTGACGATTGCGCTTGCGGGGCCGTGCTCACCCGCCTGAATGGCAGGCGACTCGGTGAAGACCCATTCGCCTCCTTCATTCCACGGTCCGCGCGTGTCAATCTCGCCGTGATCGCCGGTTCCAGTCGAATCGTTGAAGAACTGATCGACGAGGCCAGGGGTCGGCGCGATCCGACCGATGCTGAAGGCCGGCTTTGCCATGCTTTCGAGCGCCAGCGAGAAGGCCTTCATGTGTGTAATCTCGCGGGTCATCAGGAACTGAAGCGCATCCCTTGTGCCGGCGTCATCGGTGAAGTTGATCAGCCGTTCGTAGACGATCTTCGCTCTGGCCTCCGCGGCAATGTTGCTGCGGAGATCGACGTCGAGTTCGCCGGTGATCTTCAGGTAATCGGCGGTCCATGCGTTCCCCTGTGAATTGAATAGGTTCACGCCCCCACCTCCTGCAATGGCAATGAGTGGATCGGCTTCAGCAGCCTGGCGATCGAATTTCGAGGGCTTGAGGTGCATGCGGGCGAGTGTACCGACGACTTCGAGATGGCTCAGTTCCTCGGTGCCGATATCCATCAAGAGATCCTTACGGTCCGGGTCTTCGCAGTTGATCCCCTGTATTGAGTATTGCATAGCGGCCGCGAGCTCGCCGTTGGCGCCGCCGAATTGCTCGAGCAGCATATTGCCGAACTGAGGATCCGGCTCGTCGACGCGCACGGTGAACATGAGTTTCTTGACGTGATGGTACATGGATTACCCTGGGTTGCGAGAAATATCTGTTCTCGAACCGGCGCGAACATGCGTTGTTCCTATGCAGCTGTCTTCGTCTCGCTTACCCCGGGTAAGAGGGATGAGGGAGGAGCAAGCCGCTTCGAAACTGTTCCCAGGGCGTGCCCTTTACAGCGGCGAGATGTGGGAGGGGCGGGGGTGTCTTCGTGCGGTAGGACGGCACTGAAGAACTATGCCGGTTGTGTTTGGCCATACCCGCCGGGGAAGCTTACCGCCGAAGATGCTAGGAGAAGGAACGATCGTCCGACTACAGGCATTCCCACCGCACAAAAACTATGAGGTGAGGAGATGGCGCGACGACTGCTGGCCAGGCCTTGGACGCCGGCCGATGAGAAGAGCTTGAGTGAGATGGTTGAAGCTGGCCTGAAGACGTCCGCTATTGCCCGAAAGTTGAGAAGACCTGTGGGCTCTGTCCACTCCCGAAAATCCAAGCAGCGTCATGGGATTACGTCGTCGGCCGGGGATGTTCTGACCCGGTGACGCTGGCTGCGAGTTCTCGAGCATTCGATGACCCGATCAGCCTAATTTCGCGCGTGTTGAACATGCTCACGCTCGTGCTCAACCTCTTCGGCATCTCGATCATCTATGGTCATCAACGAGTGGTTGGCTGAGCTGTGCACCTTCAGCAGTTCGTCGAGTTTGGCGTGGAGAGCCTGCGTATCGCGATGCTCGGCGCGCTGAATGAGGAGGGTCATTCCCCAAGTCGCGAGCGTCGCCATCGAGTGCCACTCGAGGCCGTTCCCCAGAACGATCCGGCAGATCGCGTAGATCAGATAGAGGATGAATGCCGCGGGACGGGCCGTGGCAACGCCGAACTGTGTGAGCCAGCCTCTGACGTGGGTAACGGGGACGTGGGTAACGGGCATTCCCGCCAACGCCTGGGCAGCAGCCGTGTTCCGGACTGACGGATGCCGCCTGTCAGCCCGATCAGAAAAGTCTAGCTTGCCCCATCTTCCTTTCGTCCGCCTTTCCTCCGCCCGCAAGGACCGTCCCGAGCGGACAAGACCCACGCGCTAACGGCGTGGTTACGCGGCTTTCTGATTGACGCTCCGGAGCGCCATCGTATTGAGCTTCTCGTCGGTCGCCATTTCCTCCAGGCGAAATCGTCGCGGCCGAGCATCTATCTTTACCTATGCGATCAGCGTGCCGTCGCGGCTAATCTCGCAATGCTCTACGGCCTGACGGCGGCGATGAGCGCCACGTCGAAGGCCTACCGGTAACGCCCAGCAAAACAGCCGGCGCCAAGAACAGTTCCCACTCGACAATCGCGCGGCCGCAAATGTCGAGCTGTTCCTTCGCGACCGCTTTCTTTATGCCTCTTCGCGAGGGGACCCGTCATTTATGATTCGCGTCGGATGACTGAAGATCTCGAATTCGCTCCCTCGCGCGATACCAACGAGCGTGATACCGCTTGCTGCAGCCGTTCGTACGGCAAGTGCCGTAGGCGCTGACATGCCAACAATGACCCCAGCGCCTATCGCCGCCGTTTTCTGCACCATCTCGACAGATATCCTGCTGGTGAGGATTACGGCGCCCCCGAACCCGAATGTTCCGTCTGCCGCAAGCGCGCCGGCAAGTTTGTCGAGCGCGTTGTGGCGACCTACGTCCTCGCGCACCACCATGGACTTGTTGTCAGGCGTGAAAAAGCCCGCAGCATGCGTGGCGTGCGTCTGGTGATTTAGGGTTTGAGAATGCGTTAGGGTTGCGATCGCCTCGCCAATCTGTTGGGGCGTGAGGCCTGCCGAATGTCGGACAGGTCGTAGCAATCGCACGGCTTGGCGCAAACTGTCTATGCCGCACAGGCCGCAGCCGGTGGGTCCTACAAGCTGCCGCCGTCGCTCCTTCAGCCGGCGTCCTGGATCCCGTCGCAACCATAGGCGAAGTTCGATCCCGTCGGGTCCAGGAATGATGGTGAGTTCCTCGACTTCGCTGCTGTCATGAATAATTCCCTCGGTCAGGCTGAATCCCAGCGCGAGGTCAGTCAAATCAGCGGGAGTCGCCATCACGACGGCAACTGTCGTACCGTCGTAGACGAGTGCGACGGGACACTCCTCCGCGATGATGCGGACATCGCGCACACCGCGTGAGTTGTGCCGGGGTAGCGCGACCGAGGCCGGGGGGAGCGAGACGCGATCGCCTACTTCAAATTGAGAGCCGTGCATGGAGTCCCGTCCTAGGTTGAGGAATGACGCCCCAGCCGAAGCAACGTTCCTAATGCCGAGGAACTTGCGATGACAGCTTGGGTTTTGGGTGGAGGGGCTTGGGGTGGTGTTTGCGATTGAAGGGAAGCGTCATGCGGCGGAAAGCAAAGGTCGACAGCTATGATCGTCCGGCAGGAGGCTGGGGCTCGCTCAACGCCGTTGCTCATATCTTGACGCAGGAGGAAGTTGCGATCCTGGGCAGCGAGATCCTGCTCAGGCAGAATAAGCCCGACGGATTCATGTGCGTGAGCTGTTCCTGGGCCAAGCCGGCGAAGCCGCGTCCTTTTGAGTTCTGCGAGAACGGCGCGAAGGCAACCGCTTGGGAAGTGACGAGCAAGACCGTGACGCCGGAATTCTTTGCGCGGCATACGCTGGCCGATCTGAAAATCTGGTCGGACCATCAACTGGAGGAGCAGGGCCGCCTGACCACGCCAATGCGTTATGACAGGGGCAGAGACAAATACCTGCCGGTGGGTTGGGACGAAGCGTTCCAGGAAATCGGCGCCGAGTTGAACCGGCTAGATCCCCGTTCAGTCGTCATGTACACGTCCGGTCGCGCCTCGCTCGAAACCAGCTACATGTATCAATTGTTCGGCCGCATGTACGGCACCAACAACTTTCCCGACAGCTCGAACATGTGCCACGAGAGCACCTCGGTGGCGTTGCCGGAGGTGATTGGCGTTCCCGTCGGGACAGTGCTGCTGCAGGATTTCGACGCGACCGATTGCATCTTCTTCTTCGGGCACAACACGACGACGAATGCACCGCGCATGCTGCATCCGCTGCAGGAGGCGGCGCAGCGGGGCGTCCCGATCGTTACCTTCAATCCCTTGCGCGAGCGTGGCCTGGAGCGGTTCGTCAATCCACAAAGTCCGGTCCAGATGATCGCCGGCGGCACGCGTATCAGCTCGCAATATTACCAGGTGCGTCTTGGCGGCGACGCTGCCGCCATCACCGGGATCTGCAAATGGGTAATAGAGGCGGATGATCTCGCCCGCGAAAAAGGAACTGTGAGAGTGGTCGATGCCGCGTTTATCGAAAGGCATACTGCCGGCTTCGAGGAATTCGCCGCGTTCTGCCGAGCGCAGGACTGGGATGAGATTGAGCGGGCCTCGGGGCTCTCCAGGATGGCGCTGCGCGAGGCCGCCGACATCTACATGGCGTCCAACGCCGTGATCGCCAATTACGGCATGGGTATCACCCAACACAAGCACGGAGTCGAGACGACCAAGATGGTCGTCAACCTATTGCTGCTTCGCGGTAACATCGGCAAACCCGGTGCGGGAATTTCGCCGATCCGGGGCCATTCCAACGTGCAGGGCCAGCGCACGGTCGGGATCTCCGAGAAAACGAAGCTGGTGCCGCTCGATAAACTCGCCGACCTCTACGATTTCGAGCCGCCACGGTGGGACGGGGTATCCACCGTCGATGCATGCGAAGGTATCCTGAAAGGCAAAATTCGCGGCTTTGTCAGTCTCGGGGGCAACTTTCTGCGTGCGGTACCCGAGCGGTCGTTGATGGAGCCCGCATGGTCCGGCCTGCGTTTGTCGGTGCAGATCGCGACCAAGCTCAACCGGACCCATCTCGTGCCAGGCGAAGTCACTTATCTCTTGCCGTGCCTCGGCCGGATCGAGGTCGACCGGCAAGTTAGCGGCGAGCAATCCGTCTCCATGGAGGATTCGACGGCCTGCATCCACGGCTCGCGCGGTCAGCGCAAGCCCGTGGCCGAGCACCTTCTATCCGAGCCGGCGATCGTCGCCGCGCTGGCGAAGGCGACCTTGAAGCCAAATTCGAGAGTTGATTGGGACACGTGGGTCGGCGATTACTCGAAAGTCCGCGATGCGATTGAGCGCACCTATCCCGACCAGTTCAAGAATTTCAACCAGCGCATGTTCGAGCCGGGTGGTTTTCCGCGACCGCTCGCGGCGCGTGAACGAAGGTGGAAGACGCCAAACGGTAAGGCGAACTTCACCGTGCCTAAGTCAGCTTTTGCGCCGCCGCGCGAGAGCGACGGCATCTACGAGCTCATGACGATGCGCGCCGACGGACAATTCAACACCACGATCTACAACGAGGACGATCGCTTTCGTGGCGTCGAGGGCAGCCGCTATGTCCTCTTCATGAACCCTGCCGACATGGAGGATGACGGGCTGAAATCGGGTGACACGGTTACGCTGGTGACCGAGGCGGGAGATGGCATTGAGCGCAGCCTGAGCGAGCTCCAGGTCGTCCCCTACGGTATCCCGCGCAGAAGTATCGCGGGATACTATCCGGAGTGCAACGTGCTCGTTCCGCTCTGGCATTACGCGGAAGGCAGCAAGGTGCCCGCGGCCAAATCCATCCCGGTGCGCCTTTTCAAGGACGTCCCTCCCGAGATCATCGAGGGCGGGGAGACGTCGATTTCGGCAACATGACGCGCGCCATTCGTGACGTCCACAGAGTCAGGGTTGGAGGAAGATGAGAGACAGCGCCTCGGACATCGCTGAAATCAGGGACGCCGTTCATTTGTGCATCGACATGCAGAACATATTCGCGCCCGGCGGCCTTTGGGCGACGCCGTGGATGGAGCGGGTTCTGCCGACGATTGTCTCGATCGTTGCGCGCTCCCAGGCCAGAACGATGTTCACGCGCTTCATCACGCCGGAAGAGCCCGAAGATCGTCCGGGACAATGGCAAAGCTATTTCCAGCGTTGGTACCGAGCGACCCGAAGGCAGCTTCCGCCATCCGCGCTCGAGCTCGTGCCAGTCCTGAACCGGTTCGTGCCGCCGGCTCCCGTCATTGACAAGCCGGCCTATTCCGCATTCAGCAATCCTGGCCTTGCGAGGCTGCTCGTGGAAAAGAACGTCGGTACCGTCGTGGTCTCGGGTGCCGAGACCGACGTCTGCGTCCTCTCGACTGTCATGAGCGGGGTCGACCTCGGCTTTCGCGTCGTCATCGTCCAGGATGCGCTGTGCAGCTCGTCTGACGTCGGGCACGACGCGCTCATGACGATGTATCGCACGCGCTTTCACGGCCAGGTGGATTTGGTGACAGCCGAAGAGCTGGCGGAGTTTTGGCGGGAGTAGAACGGGATGCGCGGACGTCTCTTGCTGGTCGCGGTGATCCTGGCCGGCTGCACGGGGATCGCAGCGGTATGGTTCGTGACCGCGCCGCAACGCCTGACCGCAGCGGAAGCGGAGGCTGTATCCGACAGCGGCGACGCCGAGCGCGGCAAGCTCGTCTTCGCGGCCGGCGACTGCGCCTCCTGCCACGCCTCACCGGGCCAAGCCGACCGCCTGCGCCTCGGCGGCGGACTGGCCTTGGCCTCGCCTTACGGAACGTTTCGCGCGCCCAATATCTCGAGCGACCGCACCGACGGCATCGGCAACTGGACCGCGGGGGATCTCGCCAACGCCCTGCTGCGCGGCGTGTCTCCGGACGGAAGCCACTATTACCCGGTGTTCCCCTATCCAAGCTTCACGCATATGCGCCCTGAGGACGCAGTTGATCTCATGGCCTACTTGCGCACGCTGCCGGCGGTGGCGGGACGGCCTCCGGACCACGAGATCAATCCGCTGTTCAGGATTCGCCGCTTTGTCGCGTTCTGGAAGATGCTGTACTTCAAGCCGGGCCTGGTCGCGCCGGATCCGGCGCGAGATGAAAAATGGAATCGTGGCCGCTATCTGGCTGAGGGAGCCGGCCATTGCGCAGAATGCCATTCCTCCCGCGACATGCTGGGCGGGATCAAGGCGAGCACCCGTTATGCCGGCGGCCAGGACCCCGTCGGCACCGGCTTTTATCCCAACATCACGCCCGCGCGTCTCGGCGATTGGTCGGAGGCCCAATTGGCCTCGATGCTGAAGACGGGGATCACGCCAAATCACGGCCGCGTCGGCTCGTCAATGGCCGATGTCGTCACCAACCTGGCCATGCTACCCGAAAGTGATCGGGAGGCGATTGCCGTCTTCGTCAAATCCTTGCCGTCGCGGCCGACGCCCGGCCCGTGACGGAGCGTTATTGCGCGTAGAGATAGGCGGCGACGTCGCGTGCATCGGCCTCGGTGATGCCGGTCGCGGGCATCGCGGTGCGGGGCGAGAATACTTGCGGCTTCACAATCCACCGAACCAGATTGTCCGGTGAGTTGGTGGTAACGCCGGCGATGTAGACGCGCGCGCGGAGGCCGGTAAGCGAGCCACCGACCTGACCGTCGCCACCGGGGATGCCTGAGATGGTGTGGCACCCCGCGCAGCCATAGCGGCGGATCAGCGCCGGCGCGCGGGTGGGATCGCCACCGGTGATGGCGCGGGCGACGTCTTCCTTTTGCTGACGCTCGCTGCGCGCTAAGCCTGCTACAGCGGCTGCGATGACCAGGATGCCTGCCGTCGCTATCGCGAACGCTGTCCATCTAGAGAGCGTGAAGCTCATCGGCTCGCTCCCTGCGCTAGGCCGGCCCGCTTGATCCAAAGCGCGATCAGCGCGAGTGCGGCTCCGGCATAAATAGTTCCGGCCGGCACCCACATGATGATGCCGGCCAATTGCTGGTCTTCGAGCGGCGTCAAACCCCAAGCCGCCGCGGCGCCGACGTCCTGCCGGTAGAGAAGATGCGGAGCCAGTGCCATCAGCGCACCGAGGATGCTGGTGTGCAGCATGGTGACGAATACGTGCCAGGCCGCGCTGCCTGTGTCGCTACGCCGGAAGACCGACCACCAGAACAGGACGGCGCTCAGGAAGAAGCTCAGATGCTGCAACCGGTGCAGCAGGATATTGTCGACCGCTGCATCGAACAGCGCCGGCGTGTGCCAGGCCCAGATCGCGATCCCATGCAGCAGCGTCGCGTTGCGGCCAGCGCTCAGCAACGCCCACAGCCGGCTCGACAGACGATGCCGCATCGCCCGGCCGATCGCTCGCCGCGCCGCCTGCGGTAGGGCCCAGAGCAGTGGCCCGACCGGACGTCCGATCACGAGTAGCGGCGCCGCCACGGCCATCAGGATCTCGTGCTCGACCATGTGGAACGCAAGGAGGCGTTCACCAAGCCAGTGCAGCGGCGACATCAGTGCGCCGGCAAGAGTCAGCCAGCCCGCATCGCAGGCGATGTCTTGCCATAAGCGCTTGTGGCCCTTTGCCGCCAGCACCAGCCTTCCGACGCCGTAGAGGAGGCCAAACGCGACGAGCGGCAGCACGATCCACGGATCAAACGTCCAGTGCGGAACCGCAGCCTCCGGCGCCGCGCTGTGCGCGTGGATAGCATGCGGCATCGACGAGGCGATCGTGGCGAGGATTATTTTTCGCATCCGGTCAACACGATTGCTGCGACGCCCTGCATCAGCAGAGCGAATGTGAAGATGCTTGCGGAGAGCGCACCGACGGTGCGGCCGAGATCAGTATTGCCCTGCGCTGCATCGGAATCGCGGGTCGCGTTTCGTGCGGCGAGCCAGGAGACGAGCCCTGCTGCCATCGCGAGCGCCGCGCCGAAAAACGAGGTGATCGCGGACCAATGGAGCTGAGAGCCGCAGTCGGTATAAGGCAGGATCTGCCCGAGCTGCATGTTTACTGCCCAGATAAAGGCGGCGAACCAGAGGCCGGCCCAAATCGAAAGACGGGTGAGGAGCCTTGATGTGCTCATAGCCGTGCCAGCCAATAAATGCAGCCATAGATTGGAAGCCAGGTTGCCACGACAAAGTTCCAATACATGGCGTTGTCCTGGACGTCGCCGAATCTGCGGAGGTTCAGGCCGTGGCGCGTGAACATCAGCACCGCTAATACCAGCGTGTCGACGACGTCGGTGATGATGTGAGTGGTGTGCAGGCCGAGCAGCGTCCACACGACGGAGCCGTAAGCGTTGCTGTCCCAACTCACCTTCAGGGCCGGAAACTCGAAGATGCGCACGATCAGCGGGATAATCCCAAGGATCGACATGATCACGATCCCGACCCGTACTTTGCGCAAGTCCTGCTGCTCGGCCCAGCGCGAGAGCAGGATGTTGGGCACGAGACTGATTTCAAGGATCAACGTCATCAGTGTGCCCGGAAGCAGATCGGGGGGCGGCGCATTGATCGGCCAGACCGTCGCGAGGTTCATCAGGTAGAGATAGACAGCGATCGCGAGCGCAAAGCCCGTACCTTCGATCAGCATGAAAGCGAGCGTGCCCCACCAGGTTACGCTCGCCGCTCCCATTCCGTGCAGCGGCAATCGGCCAAGACCCAGTACGATCCTTTCCCTCATGACTCGTCCTCTGGCGTGCCCTTCGGCCAGAACCACCCGATCAGGGCGACAGCGACGGGGATCGAACCCCAGATCACGGCCCAAGGCGAGAAGATCGACCAGATCAGCATGATCGTGGTTGCGATTGCCGCCCACAGCGGCCAGATCGAATTCCGCGGCGAAGCTTCGCGCGCCTGCGGTTCGGCGCCGGCCAACGTGGTCACGACCAGCTCGCGGCGGTCGGTGCGTAGTCCAGCGGCGACGGGAAGCGTCTCGCGATCGTCCCACAGAGGATGCAGGCTGCTAACGACCGGGATCATTGCGAAATTATAGCTGGGAGGAGGCGACGTCGAGGCCCATTCCAGCGTCGGCGCGTCCCAGGGATTGTCCGGTGCGACCTCGCCGAAATGCGCGCTCCGGATCGCGTTGATGAAGAACAGCAGGAAGCCGGCGATGAGAATCACCGCGCTGAGGCTGATGAAAAGGTTGAGGCCGTGCCAAGGCAGATCGGGTTGGTAAGTGTAGATCCGGCGCGGCATGCCCTCCAGCCCGAGGATGTGCATCGGAAAGAACGTCGCGTTGAAGCCGACGATGATGAGCCAGAACGACCACTGCCCGAGTCTTTCACTCATCATGCGTCCTGTCAGCTTTGGAAACCAATAGTGGACAGCGCCAAGCAGGGGAAACACGGCACCACCGATCAGCACGTAGTGGAAATGTGCGACCACGAAATAGGTGTCATGTACCTGGGTATCGAAAGGCACCGATGCGACCATCACCCCGGTCAGCCCGCCGATGACGAAGGTGACGACGAAGCCGATGATGAACAGGAGCGGCGTCTTGAACACCGGCCGGCCGTCCCATAGGGTGGCCAGCCAGCAGAAGATCTGGATGCCTGCAGGGACCGCGATAGCCATGCTGGATGCGGTGAAGAAGCTGTCGCCGAGTCGCGGCAGACCTGCCACGAACATGTGGTGCACCCACAGACCGAAGGCGAGGATGCCGGTCGCGATCAGCGCCATCACGAGGCCGAGATAGCCGAAGGCCGGTCGCCGCGCAAAGGGCTCGATCATGGTCGAGACCATGCCGGCGGCGGGCAGGAAGATGATGTAGACCTCAGGATGGCCGAAGAACCAGAACAGATGCTGCCACAGCAGCGCGTCGCCGCCTTCGGCCGGATTGAAAAAGTGCGTGCCGACGAGACGGTCGAGGATCAAGCTGGTGCTCGCGATCATGATTGCCGGCATCGCCATGATCACCAGAAACGACGTCACCAGCATGGCCCACACGAACACCGGGATGCGGTCGAGCGTCATGCCGGGCGCGCGCTGCTTGAAGATAGTGACGACCAACTCCACCGCAACCGCCAGCGCGGAAAGCTCAGTGAAGGTGATCATCTGCGCCCAGATGTCGGCGCGCTTGCCGGCGCCGTATTGCGGACCGGAGAGCGGCACATAGGCGAACCAGCCGACGTCGGGCCCCATGTCGAGCGCGAAAGCGGTCCAGAGCAGCACACCGCCGGCGAGATAGATCCAGTAGGAGAAGGCATTCAAGCGCGGGAAGGCGATGTTGCGGGTGCCGACCATCAGCGGCACCAGATAGACCGCCACGGCCTCCATCACTGGGACCGCGAACAGGAACATCATATTCGCACCGTGCATCGTGAAGATCTGGTTGTAGCGGTCCGGACCGAACAGACGCGCCTCCGGCTGGGCGAGCTGGATTCGCATCAGGGCGGCGAGCACGCCGCCGATGGCGAGGAAGACGAAAGCGGTGAAGATATAGCGGCGACCGATGATCTTGTGGTCGACAGTGACGAGCGCGCCCCAGAACCCGACCGGCGTCTTCCAGGTTTCCGCCAGCACACTCGGCAGGCGCGTGCGCTCGATATCGGCGTCGCGCGTATCAGGCGCTGTCGGAGGGCCGTTCATTTCAGGCTCGCGAGATAAGCGGACACCGCGCGCAACTCCTCGGGTGTAAGCGGCACTAGTGGCATGTTGTTGCCTGGCTTGATGGTCTGGGGATCGGCGATCCAGGCTGCGAGCGAGCCGCGCGTGGTCTCGAACAGGCCGGCCGCGATGGCGCGGCGGCCACCGACATGGGTGAGATCAGGTCCCGTGGTGCCCGCGGCTGCGGTGCCGCGCACGGTGTGGCAGGCGGCACAGGGCTTTGCCAGGAATGTCTGCAATCCGGAGGCAGCTTCTTCTTCGGCTGGTTGCGTCGCCGCCTGCCGCTGAGCGTTCGCCCATTTATCGAAATCGTCTTGCGGCTCGGCGATCACCAGCAGCGCCATATGGGCGTGCTGCATGCCGCAGAACTCGGCGCATTGACCGCGATAGACGCCGGCGCGTTCGGCGCGGATGGTGAGCTCGTTGGGACGGCCTGGAACGAGATCCTGCTTGCCAGCGAGGCTAGGGACCCAGAACGAATGGATCACGTCGAGACCTTCGAGCTTCAGGCGCACATTGCGGCCGACGGGAATGTGGATCTCGTTGGCGGTCTCGAATCGTTGGGACGGATCGGGGCCGACATATTCGAGGCCCCACCACCATTGCAACCCGCGCACCCGGATGGTCAGATCGTCCTGACCGGCGACATTGAGCGCGCGGGTCGCAATGAAGCTCATGACGGTGAAGGTGCCGATGATAAGCACGGTGGCGACGACGGCGCCCATGATGGCCACGGTCATGCGTCGCTCACGCGTCGGTTCGGGCGCCTGCGCCTGCGCATCGCGTCTGCGCCACAAAGCAACGATCAAAGCGATCATCACCAGCATCCAGACTACGGAGCAGACCGCGACTATCAGGATGATCAGCTGCTTCAAGCCGATCGCTGCGGTGCCGTAGACATCGAGCGCGGATTGCCAATTGCCGCCACAGGCGGCCAAGGGAGCGGCGAGCAGGGGGCCCGAACCGGCTTTGCACGCGCCGCGGATCACGGTGTCGGTCCCTGGTCGGAGTGCACGGGCGAGGGGCCTTCATCGAACAGCAGCTTGGCCGGCGCACGGTTTTCGGCCGGCCGCGTCTGCTTGTCGTCGTTGCGGCTCGGTGCGGCAGTCTTCCCTTCATAGGCGCCGATGGTCTGCACATAGCCGGCGAGTTGCCAGATCTGATCCGTGGTCATCTGTTTGCCAAACGCAGGCATACCGTGCGGCCGCCCGTCTCGGATCGAGGCGAAGATGGAAACGAGCTCGGGTCCGTAATACCACCAGCCATCGAGGAAGCCGGGTCCGCTGCCGCCCTGGCCGTCGGCGTGGCAGCGCTTGCAGCCGAACCACGAGTACAGTCGCTTGCCCTGGCTGAGATTATAGGCGTTGGTTTCATAGGGTTTGCCGAGCTTGAAATAGACCTCCGGCGGCGTACCCCCGATGCGGTTCTGCATGAGGGCAATTTTGTCGAGCGCCTCGGCGACCGGGGGATCGAGCCGCAACTGTCGCTCCTCCCGCTGGCATCCCGCCAAAGCGGTCACAAGACCAAGGAGGACTCCAACAATCCTATGCATCTGTTCGTTTGAATTAAGAAGCTGAAGCGCTCAATCGATCAAACGGATCAAGGTTCCTAGAGCCATTTTCGGTGGATGTTGAAGACACGTGCAGCGAGGGCGAGGATTGCGGACCAACCCCAGATAAGGCATTTCGATCACCTGCGCCCGACCGACAGCAGAGCCTTGAGCGCAAGTGCGTCCGCCGGAGCGGCGCTTTTTTGATCGTTGTCGAAATACACGAAGACGTCGCAGCCTTGCCGCCGCCACGACTTGATGCGGCGGGCCCACTCCTGAAGTGTCCTCCTCGAATAACGCCCATGATAACGTCCGGATGGGCCGTGACCTCGCAAGTACACGAAGTCTGCCGTTCGCTTCCAAGGTGCCGGGGCATCATGGTGGTCAGATAGACATAACGCGATGTTTTCGTCGGCAAGCATGCGAAAGATGTTCGGCTGATACCAACTCGGGTGACGGAACTCGAAGGAATACCTACGCTTGGACGACAATAGTTTGAAGAAAGATGCGAGGCGGTTGGCATCGGCTTTGAATTGAGGAGGAAGCTGAAAAAGAATGGGACCGATCTTGCCCCGTAAGACGGAGATCCGGTCCTCGAGTAGCTCTAGGCTGCTTTCGGAGTTATCCGAGAGACGCTTCCAGTGCGTAATGAACTTCGAGGCCTTCCAAGCGAAAACAAAGCCTGCGTGCGTCTGATCGTGCCAGGCTTTTACCGCTTCGCGGGTTGGCGTCCGATAAAAGACACCATTGAGTTCGGTCGTATCGAATTGGCTCGCATAATACGGCAGTTGGTGTTTCTGGCGAAGGTCCGCCGGGAAAAACGGGCCTCGCCAGGAGTCGTAATGCCAACCGGATGTACCAACCAAGATCTGCGCCATTCGGGCAACCTCTTTAATCAAGCCCTCGGAGGTTGTCGGCGAGCGTGTCGCGAATCGGCAGTCGCACCGCATCGAATCCGCGGAGGTTGTTCATCAGCGCGATCTCTCCTTGTTGTCGTGCCGTATGGCATGAGCCATCAAACGTAGCCTTGGATCGCTGGATGATCGCAGTTCGACATCGGCCGTGAGCACCGCGCCCGAAGATGCATTTTTCTCCACTCTGGGAAGCCACCACTAGGGCGATGAGGGTTTGCAGATGGCGCCTACCGGCGCGCCACGAGAACTCCAAGCACGAAAGCTACCGCTAATGCCGGAAGTGGTGCTTCCCGGACAGCATTGCGGAGGATGACTTTCCACTGGCCAGGCGGTTGTCCGTTGTCCAGCGCGTTCCGAATCTCATGCGCGGCGTCTCGTACGGCCGCGGTTGTCTTGGAAAACGTCGACGGTTCTCCGGATTGGCTCTCGGTCATGGCGCATCTCCCTCGACCAGCTAAACGGACCGATGATGGCGTTGTTCCTGTTCTCACGAAAAGAGCCACTTTCGGTCCGCGGGATCGCTCAGCTCGCGGCTGCGAGAACGCTGGCTTCCGGCGCCTTCCTCGCGTGTCCAAAAATGAATGGTTAAGGAAAACGCGCCGGATCGAGCCTGAACCACCCCGTTATGGAAACGGCTGACCCCACGGCCATGATCGTTGGGGACATGTTACTATTTCGGGAAGCTAATGGAATCCGTGCGATCTCACCGTTGTTCGCAAGAGGCCCCCAACGCGCGCGGTATATGCCAGCGGCAGACCCCGCGCTTATGTATCGACAGTACCGACCTCCACACCATCCTTGCCAACATCTTCATGTGCTCCTTGATTTCTGACGTGTCACCTCCTTGGCGGTGCACATGCCGGGAACAGGTTAGTTGTCAGCGCGTACCGATGCGTTGATGTCGCGGGCAGAAACCGGAAAAATGCTCCGCGTCCAACATCCCCATAGCGTCCGGTTGTCACCCGGCATGTGCGTTCGACAACTCATCGTCAGCGCGCTGGTTGCTAAAAGCCCCTTGGATGACTTCGATCCGGAGCAGTTCGAGGAATACTATCGAAGCGAGTTGAAGAACGGTTTGCGGGGACGGATAGAAACACGAGCTTCTAGGCCGAATATGAATCGCGACGCGGGCTTCGATATCGTCCTGAAGCAGCGCGGCTCCGGCCGGCGGAGGTTGTGGTTTGCGAGGCTGGTGGAGCAGTTTGTGATGTCCGGCAAAGGCCGCGCTATCTCGCGGTTTCCGGCGAACACTCGGGGCAGGTGTCCCCCACGGAATCGAGAACATTCCGTACCTCCGCGACTGCCTCTTCCGGCGAAAGACCCGCGGGTGGATACTGACGGGCGAGATCGATGGCGCGCTCTCGCGCATGAGGGTCGGCTCGATCGTTTGCCCAGCCGTGTTCCTCGCACTCGAGGATGGCGCCACTGTCTTGCAGCAAGCTGATGGCCCATCCCCGCAGCGTGCGGACTGTCGGCCGCCGTTCCTTCGTCATCAGCATCGAGATCGCTCCAGCAGAGGACGAATCCTTCCGCCCACCGTTGTGTTCCTAGCGGTTAGCACGTAGCAGGGATTCGGAACGGCAAGGCTGAAGCTTGTCCACGTGTTCCGCGCAGCCCGCACAACGCGGGCAAACCCTGTTCTTCTCCGGCGAGCGCCCAGCCATACCGATGGGTCAGGAACTCTGCAGTATTTGTGCTTTGAGGTGAAAGTAGAAGTCGGGCATAAGGACCTGCGTGAGACATCCTCGCATTTCCGATGGTGGGATCATTGGCAAATCGGTTCCTTGAAAGGCATTTTAAGGTGGCCGGACGATTGCTGCGGATGCGTCGGGAACGGCATCGCTAAGCCGGCGGTTTCACTCCCATGAACAGGCTCTATCCGCTGGTATTGGAGCATCGGCTTCCGACTGCGATTCGATATGGCATCTCCTGCTGCGTCATGGTGGTTTGTGCTCTTTTCCAATTGGCGCTCCAGATGCAGACCGGGTGGCCGGGATATTTTCTCTTGCTTCCCGGCGTGTTTGTTTCCGGCCTGGTTTTCGACCGTGGCTCAGGTGTATTGGCGGCCGTAATCGCAGTTTCGGCGGGAGCGTATCTGAGCTACGCGGGCGCAGTGGGGCTCGACTTCCTCACCGCGAACGTGCTCTTCGCGATCACCGCCGCAGGAACGGCTGCCGTCGCCGAGTTTCAGCGCGCCGAGCTTAGGCGCGTCATGCTCGCAGACAAGACCAAGGCCCTGCTTCTCCAAGAGATGGCTCATCGGACGAAGAACAACCTTGCCATACTCGGCGGCATGATCCGCCTGGAAGCGAGGCACGGCGGGCCCGAGGTCGCTGCGGCACTTCAGGCCACTTCACGTCGGGTGCAGGTTATGGCGGAGGTCTACGATCACCTCGCGATCAAGGAGGAATCGCGCTCTGTGGACATGCGCTATTTTCTGAACGATGTCGTCGAAAAGGTATTCCAATCCTTGGCGCCGTCCGGACCCGTAGCCTTCAAAGTGCTCTGCGAGAACTTCTCCCTGCCGCACAATCAGGCTTTGGCGGTCGGCATCATCGTGAACGAGCTCGTTACGAATGCGCTGAAGTACGCGTTTCCGGACCAGAAGGCGGGTTACGTGACGGTGGAGCTGTCGAAAAACGAAGGACTCAATTTGGCAGTCTCCGACAACGGGATCGGGTTTGACGAAACGACGGAGTCGGTGGGATTGGGTTCGACAATTGTTCAGTTACTCACGCAGCAGCTTGAGGCCGAGTTAACCTATCAGCGTCTGGATCCGGGTCTGCGCGTTATGGTGCGGGCGCGGTCAGGCTTAGGCGGATCGCACTGACGGCCCGGGTGAACGGTTTGTCGCGGTCGCCCCTGTGATTGCCTCGCTTTCCCGACCGGAACCAACGTGAATGTGAATTGTTGTCGGCTGCTCAATTCAGGAAGTCATGATGAACGAATGCGTTCGATCGGTCGAAGCCACTCGATGATCTGGAGCGAGCTTCTGCTGATGGCTTGCCAAGCTCGATCATCAAGTCGCCAGACCCGGACCGGTGGTTGTGACCCCACCTAAGAGTTCGACGTGACCATCTCGAAGGGCGTCATCACTCATCCGAATCTGGTCCGATCTCACGGAAACGTCGCGGCGAACGGCGCCGTAAGGGCTTCCGTCACCGTGCACGACAAACATGCCGCCGGCGTTGGGCGGTTGCAGCCGACGCGGGGAGCGGGATCGTGGAGCGGCTATTCCGGTTCGGCCAGGTGCAGTGGCGTTACAGAAGACTTGATGGACAAAGGCAATAAAAGCGGTCTGCGCGACGCGAACTTGATCAATCATTTGAGCGTGGAATGGCAGACAGCCGCCCAGGTCCAGCGTCTGTCCGGAGGAAAGCGCTGGAGGTCGCAAAAGCGCTGGATCGTCTTTGGGCGATGGGGAAAATCGATCGAGAGACGTTGGACATCCTGTCGGAGCGAGCCGAAGAGGAGAAGGCGCGAAACTGCGCCGTAGCAGGTATCGACGCAGGAAGGTGGGACCATTAGGCTGCGTCAAGTTTTGGTGGCAGGATCTTCTTTAATGCCGCGAGCTACGATCTTCAGCGCACCGTCCGCCAGCGGTCGCTGCAGCTTGAGTGCTTCGTCCGCCGGCGCCGTCATCCACGTCTCGACCTCTTCCGGCGTCGTCAGGATCGCGGGCATCGCCTTCGGGTGGATGGCGCCGACCTCGGCGTTCGGCTCCGTGGTCAAGAAGGCATAGAGGTCGTTACATGTCTCACCTTCCTTGACCTTCCGCACCGAGGTCCAATTCGTCCAAATGCCGGCGAAGCAGGCGAGAGGCCGGCTTTCGTCGAGCGCGAACCAGATGTCGCCGCCTTCGGCCTTGTTGAACTCGCTGAACGAGTTGAATGGGACAACGCAGCGATTCTCGGGGCCTAGCCACCTAGTCCAGTGTTTGCTCTTCACGTTTCGGATGTTGGTGGTGCCGCTGTCGGGCTCCATCCGGAGCAATTCCTTGAAGTCGACGGTCTTGCCTTTGGCTTGGAGCTTCTCTGCCCGCTTCTTGGTCGCGTCCATCAGTGCCTTCGACGAGGAAGGCATACCCCATCGCGCTGTGGTCAATTCGCGACCGTCGGCGCCGGTCCGAACGACCGGCGCCATATAGTCGGGAAACACGCCGGGCATCGGGGCCAGGTTGCCGACGTAGCGGTTGACGACGCGGAATAGCGCGCTGATCGCATTCTGGTTAGTGGTGATCGAGTAAAGATTGCACATCGTCACGTCTCGGAAGAAGCGGGGCGGGGGCGCTGCGCGAGCTGGAGCAACGTCGCGGCAGGACGGCGTCCCGCCTTAGCACATTTGTTGCAGCGGAGCCTGCTGGACAGGTCATGGACAAACGTGGTGGCGGCATGCGGTAGCACAGCGAGGTCAACGTCACGTCGCGTCTTGCAGCGCGAGCATTGGATCTCAAGCCAAGAGTAGCCACCGTTGATCGCCTGGTCGATGGTCGGCGAGGGATCGATTGGCTCGCCGTTTGCCCACATGCGCTCGTTCCAGCTCTCACACAGGAGGCGGTCTGCTTGCTTGATCAGCGCTTCACCTTGGGCGCGAGCCGCTGAAGACTTCGCTGCCAGAATAGTGGTCATCGCGCGTGCTTTGCCGAGCTCCTTGCCAAGGGCTTTGCGGTCGCCGCCGGATAGGGGCGTCGGGTGGTGCTTCGGAGCCATGAGCGCGCAGGTGGGTGGTCAAACGGGGCAGAAGGCCGGCCAACAGCCGTCCTCCTCGTGGCGGCCAGTACGGTTCTGGCAAGTGCTGTCCAGCAATCGCCGCGCGACCTCCTTCCAACCGGCCTGCGGCCCGTAGAGGCGGACCGCGTCCACCTTCTGGATTTCAACGATGCGTTCGCACCTGTGGCAGGAAACGCGCAGGACGTGCTGCGGAAGCTCGCAGAGGCGCGGGCGAGGGCTCGAACGTCCCGCATCCGCTATCAGGACTTGGGCATCGTCGAGTAATGCGCGCCAATATTCATCCGGCATGTCATCACTCGGCCCAAACGGGCGCTGGCTCGCGATCTCTCGACCCATTGACCTCGCAAGCTTTTCCATCTGTTTTGGGGTGGGCATGCGCCAACTCGCAGGTCGATCGTTCATGTCGGAATTAGAACATAATGAGAACGAAAGTCGAGTCCTGCTCAGAGTGGCTGATCGATTTATTTGTCTACGGCAGTGTCGGAACCGACCGCTTTCGATCGTCTTGAATCCAAGCCGTCCAAAACTGGAGTTCCGCGTACATGGCCCCCCGCGCCAACTGGAAAGGCTTCCTTCGTCTGTCCCTCGTGAGTTGCCCTGTGGCGCTTTACCCCGCGACTTCAGAGTCCGAAAAAATCTCCTTCAACCAGCTCAATCGGCAGACGGGCCACCGCATCAAGTACCTCAAGGTTGATGCGGACACTGGCGACGAGGTGCCAAACGAGGACATTGTGAAGGGCTATGAGCTGGAGAAAGGCCAGTTCATCGAGGTCACCAAGGAAGAGCTGGAAGAGGTTGCGCTTGAGTCTACCCGCACGATCGAGATCGACGAGTTTGTCGATAAGACCGACATCGATCCGCGCTATTTGATCCGCCCCTATTACTTGCGTCCTGACGGCAAGGTCGGCCACGACGCATTCGCTGTGATCCGCGAAACCATCCGTGAGATGAACAAGGTCGCGATCGGCCGCGTGGTCTTGACCAATCGCGAGCACATCATTGCTCTCGAAGCGATGGACAAGGGGCTCGTCGGAACGCTGCTGCGCTACCCCTATGAGGTCCGCAGCGAACAGGAATACTTCGACGAGATCCAGGACGTCAAAGTCACAAAGGACATGCTCGACCTCGCCAGGCACATTGTGAACCAAAAGGCGGGCACGTTTAATCCCGAGAAGTTCGAGGACCACTACGAGAGTGCACTAGTCGAACTGATTAACGAGAAACGAGCCGGAAAGGTAATCCGTCCGAAGGAGCGGCCGAAGGGGGAGAACGTCGTGGATCTGATGGAGGCCTTACGACAGAGCGTGGGTAGGGAAGCCGCTCCAGCGAATGGAGGTAAGCCCGCCAAGAAGGCGAAGAAGGCTGCTGCCGGCCAGAAGGAGATGTTGATGCCGATAGCCGGCAAGAAGCCGGCAAAGGAAACGGCTGCGAAAAAGGCGGCAAGCAGGTCACAGCGTAAGTCGGCCTGACGGCCCGGCGCTGTAGCCTGGTCAATGGCGTTGCAAAAAGCCTAAGCGGCAAGATCGAACGATGCGATTAACGCGCGTACGTCATTGGCCAAATCGCGATAGTGTTGGCCCGCCCGCTGGTATAGCTCGCGATTGCTTCCTTCCGATCGACTAGCGATCAGATCGCACTCCGCGGCGAGGTTTTCAAAACGTTCCAACTTGGCTTGGAAACCACTCATTGCTCGCCCCACTCTCTACTCAAGGGACGGCGACGATAATCGCCCAATCGGGTCTGCTCAAACATATTCCATGTTGCAAGTGCGAAGTCTCGTCATTTCCCATGGTCTATCGGCGGTTGCCGGTAAGTCATGGGTCACGCAAAACGTGAAGTACGTGATGTCCGCGCACCCGAATTAAGTGTCGCGCGCCTTAGGCCGCAGGCCTCCGGCCTGTACCAAATCCAGAATGCGACTTGTTGTCGGTATTACGGAGTACTCCCGCCAGCCTGGGGCTCGTTGCGTCGATCCGACAAATACCCCATCTGGATGATTTTTTCACGGGATGGGAAGCCTATCCTGACGTTCAGGTACCTCAAAGGTTTCTTGTTCCGTGCCTTCGGGGTGAGGGGGGAGGAAGTAGTGTTCCGTCCCGATGCGCATGGCGTCGCACAGTCTCAGCTCACAGCCTTCCGCCAATGGTGTGAGGTCCGAACGGGGCGGCAACTGCGCGATCACGCTGCGATGGACCGCTTCTCGGTCGAGGACTACCGCGGCTTCTGGCGATACTTCCTCGAATGGTCGGACTTGCCGCGGGACGGTGCAGCCGAGCCTGTCTGCGTCGGCGATGCCTGCGAGACAGCGCGCTTCTTCCCGGGTCTCCGTCTCAACTACGTAGAGTGTCTCCTCACCGGCAGTACCGACCAGCCGGCCCTGACCGCGTGCCATGCCGACGGCAGCTGCGAGCGGTTCACGCATGGTGCGTTGCGCCTCACCGTTGCTCGACTGGCGAAGTCGTTGCAGGGCCTAGGGGTGCGCCCAGGCGACCACGTCGTTGCCATCGCACGCAATAATGCCGAGACGGTCATTGCCTGTCTGGCGACCACCGCCATTGGCGCGACTTTCGCCAGCTGCGCGCCGGACATGGGCGTGCCTGCCATCATGGCGCGCTTCGCCCTTCTCAAGCCCGTGGTGCTCTTCGGCTGCCTTCGAGCGGAGCGATGGGATGCTGGAGTTCCCGTCGCCGACCGCGTCCTCGAAGCGGCGGCCGACTTGCCGAGCCTCGCGGCGATCATTGCGCTGGACGATGGCTCGCTTGATCTCGACGAGGAGATGGCACCGCTGCACAGTCTTACCGACCTGCTTTGTGATGTAGATGTTGGCAATGATGAGCCACGCTGGCCCCGTCACCCATTCAACCATCCGCTGTTCACGATGTTCTCTTCGGGCACCACGGGCCCGCCGAAGTGCATCCAGCACGGCACCGGCGGCACGTTGCTGGAGCATCTGAAAGAGCACCGGCTGCACTGTGATCTCAGGCCCGGTGACAAGCTGTTCTTCCAGACCTCCTGTGGTTGGATGATGTGGAATTGGCAGCTCTCCGCGTTGGCTTCGGGCGCCGAGATTGTCCTTTATGACGGACCGCTCGCGGCGGCAGACACGTTCTGGCGGATCGTTGCCGAGGAGCACGTGACCGTTTTTGGCACCAATCCTGCCTATCTGCACTTCTGCGAGCAGAGGGGTTTCTGCCCCGGCCAAGTGTTCAACCTTTCCGCCTTGCGCGCCATGCTCTCGACTGGCTCCATCCTGTATCCGCGCCAGTACGACTGGGTCAGCAGCAAAGTGAAGACGTCAATCCCACTGCAGTCGATCTCGGGTGGCACCGACATCATCGGCTGCTTCGTCCTCGGCAATCCGGATCTGCCGGTCCATCGCGGCGAGGTACAGTGCCGCAGCCTCGGCCTTGATGTCCGCTCGCTGCCGCCCCCCGACGATCCGCAGGCAAGAATTGGCGAGCTGGTCTGTGCCAATCCTTTTCCCTCGCGCCCACTCGGCTTTCAGGGCGATGCCGACGGCACGCGCTTCCACGCCGCCTACTTTGCTCAGAACCGAGGCTTTTGGACACATGGCGATCTGATCGAGGCCACGCCTCAGCGGGGCTGGCGCTTGCACGGTCGTTCAGACGGCGTGCTCAATGTGCGCGGCATCCGCATCGGAACGGCGGAGATTTACCGCATCCTCGATGACATCGATGGGATCGTCGAGGCGATGGCGGTCGAGCAACAAGCCGCAGACGAGCCAGGCGGCACTCGCATGGTCCTTTTGCTCGTGCTGCGCAAAGACGTGGTGCTCGACAAGCCATTGACCAGGTACATCCGCGCGAAGCTTGCACGCTGTGGCTCGCCGGCTTTCGTGCCGGCCTGTGTCGCACAGGTCGAGGCGCTTCCCGTCACCTTTAACGGCAAGCGTTCCGAAGTCGCAGCGCGAGATGCGCTGAATGGCCGCTCTGTACGGAATCGGGATGCCCTGCAGAACCCGGAATGCCTTGGTGCCATTCGCAACCATCCGGTTCTCAGGGGACATCGAACCCTCAGCGCGTCTCCGGAGCCGGCCGCGGCCAGCCGGATGATCCCCGACCCCGAGCGGCTGCCGAGAGACCTGCGGGCAATCTGCGAGCGCGTGCTGGACATTGCTCCCATCGGCTTGTCCGACAACCTTCTGGACTCAGGCGCTGACTCCCTGGCCTTGGTGAGCCTACTCCTCGAGATCGAAACCTATGCGGGGCAGCCAGTGCCGCTTTCGGCCTTTCTGTGCGCGCCGTCAATCGAAGGGCTGTCTGCAGTCCTCTCCGGCGCGGAAGCTCTGACGGATCGGCAGCTTGGGCGATCGGGCCTGTACGTCCGTGCCGTGGGCCCTGAGGACGTGGAGCGGGTCTGCCGCTTTCTTGAAGAAGCGTTTTGCGAGTCGCGCATCGAGGCGACGTCATGGCGCCGCCTGTTCAATCATGGCTGGTCGGATCACGAGCGGGGCTTCATGCTCTTCGACGGCAGCGCCCTGGTCGGGTTCATCGGGGCTGTTGCAGCCTCGCGGCAGGTGAACGACGCGACGATCCTTGTCCGCAATCTGTCTTCCTGGGTTGTAAACGCGCAGTACCGCGGCTGGGGCATGGCATTGCTCGCCTCGATCCTGGACGACGCGAACGCCACATATACGTGCTTTACCGCGCAGCCGTCATCCTGGGCTGCCCTCATGGCGCAGCGCTTCAAACCGCTGGAATCGCAACGCATTGCCATGCCGCCATTGCTGCAGGCCGCGACCTTGTTCGCCTCGACCCGGGCGCTGGTCTGCTTCGATCCGGTGCTGGTCCGCGAGAAACTGACCAGCCACCAAAAGCAAATCTTCGACGATCACGCGCCCTACGATTGCCTGCAACTCGTCATCATCGACGGGCCCGATCACGCTTATCTCGTGGTGAAGCGCCGCGAACATCGTCTTGCAGCGAGCCGGTTGGGAGGGCTGGCACGGTTTCTGCCGCGGCTAATCCCCTATTCGGACATTCTGCATTGTAGTGCACCGGCTCTTTTGATGCGGCATCTCGAGTGCGTCAAGCTCGCGATCCTGCGCCGGCAGCGAACGGCAGCACTCGTCGCGGAGACGCGACTCTTCCCAGTCCGGCCACGTGGCGTGGTACTTCCGATGAGCACGTGCTTCCGCTCGCCATTGACCGTCGCCAGCGAACTCGACAGGCTTTATTCGGAAATTGTGCTCCTGCCCATATGAAGGAAGATATTCGCCTCAATCATCAATGTTCGGCTTGGCCCATCTGCGAAGTTGCGAGCGGCCCGTCAGGCGCGGCTGCCAACGATGATGCTTCGGCGCAGCGTCTCGATCATCTGATCCGTTAAATTTATCGAAGGGCAGTGATCCAGCCGTCGCGAGCCTTCGTATCATTTGGGCCGATCGAAATCGATCGGACAATGGATGCGCGATGGGGTGCATCCATTGCCTCGGCTCGCCTCCCACATCTGGAGTATTTGATGACGCCCGCAATCCGCTCATTGGTGGCCGGAGTGGCCATGGCCGCTGCTCTGTTTGGTCCGTCCGCTGCACGTGCCGCCGACATCGTGGATACGGCGGTATCCGCCGGCTCCTTCACTACGTTGGTGACGGCAGTGAAAGCCGCAGGTCTTGTGAATACCCTCAAGAGCAAGGGGCCGTTTACTGTGTTCGCGCCAAACGACGCAGCGTTTGCGAAGCTGCCCCCAGGCACCGTCGAATCACTATTGAAGAACAAAGCCAAACTGGCGGCTGTTCTGAAGTATCACGTCATTCCGGGGCGTGTGAAGGCTGCCGATGTTTCCGGTAAGTCGCTGAAGGTCGTAACAGTTCAGGGCCAGTCCGTCAGCGTGGATGGAAGTCTCGGCGTTCGCGTCAACGATGCTCACGTCATCCAGCCGGACATAGAAGCGTCGAACGGCATCATCCATGTCATCGATGCGGTACTGCTGCCGCCGGAGCGCGCTAAGAAGATGCACCACTAGGGCTCGCCGAATGATAACTGGCCGCCGCGGCTGCCAGTTTACGATCCGGCCTCGAGCGGCTTCGGCTTCAACTCAAAATCCGCAGCCGGAGCGAGTATTGCCTGGCGTGCTGCCGATTTGGAGACATTTGAATTGGCATAGGCCTATCCAGAGGGGGCCATAAGGCGGCCTATCGAACGCGGCGACAGCGTTCTTTGCAATGACCGCTTCGGCTCGCACCGGAAAGGGCGAGTGCTGACCTGTCCCAGTTAACCGTCTTGGCCGGGGGGCGAAAATTTTTTTGCTTGGCCCCTTGAAACTTTTTTCGACTTTTTCAATTCTATGGGCGTCATCAAACGATGATCGGGATGCCGTCAGGGTCCCGTAGTTGAGACGGGCACCGGTCGTGTCCGGTGCCGCTCGTAACCATTTTGCTCCCTGGAGGATCTGGCTATGCGCACTGTAGATTTTTCGCCCCTGTTCCGGTCGGCCATCGGCTTTGACCGTATTTTCGACCTTGCCGAAGCCGCCCAACGCGTGGGTGAGGAAAGCTATCCCCCGTACAACATCGAGCGCCTCGACGAGAATCGCTTCCAGATCTCGGTCGCGCTCGCCGGCTTCAGGCCGGACGAGGTCGATCTTACGGTCGAGCAGAACGTGCTCACCCTCGAGGGCCGCAAGGGCGACAAGGAGGGCCGCACCTTCTTGCATCACGGCATCTCGACCCGCAGCTTCAAGCGACAGTTCACGCTCGCCGACCACGTCGAGGTCAAGGGCGCGCGCTTCGAAGACGGCCTCCTCGTCATCGACCTGCAGCGGGAGATTCCGGAGGCGAAGAAGCCGCGGCGCATCACCATCGGCGGCTCTTCGCAGGGCAATCTGACTCAGATTGAATCCGAAGCTGCCTGAACGGCCTGACCGATCAATCGAGCCGCGCGGGCGAGCCCCGCGTGGCACCCCACTCGTCATAGAAACGGAGGTAACCATGCGGCCGACGACCGCTCACGACAAAATTGTCGATCTCCACGCCGTCTTCGAAAGTCCCTGCGAGATCGTATCACATCCGACGCTGTGCTTGGCCGAGAAGCGGGCGATCCTTGCGTCATGGGCCTCAGACGCTTCCGCCATGCCGTCCTGTCCGTCCTTGCGGGCGCCGCAGGAATTAAAGGCTCCCGTGACAATCGACCAAATCCTCGAAGCGCTCTGCGCGCTGGACCATGTCCCTCGCGATCCGCCAGGCGGGAAACCCATGCGACTGCGCCGGACAGAGCGCGCTGCAGCCTAGGAGGCCGGTCATGGAGATGATTCATCGGTCCGCCGGACTTTCCGAACGCTATCTCGAAACAAGGATGCTCGATGAACAACTCGCTCGCATCCGGGCGCACCGCAATAATATCCAGCGCTATCGGCGACTCGCCGCGACGCATCTGTCTGATCGTGAGCGCCAGTTCGTTGAAAGGCGTCTTTCGGAGGAGCAGACCGCGCTTGAGGCTTTGACCTCCAGCTCTTATCAGGTCGCCTTGACGGCGCGGGCCAGTGCCGAGCCGCCGGCGAGCCTAGAGGCGGCGTCATGACAGACCTCCGGGCCGTCTTGATCCGCGGCAGCGAAAAGATCATCGACCACTACCGCCTTCTTCTGACGCGGGCCAGGACCGAAAAGGAGAGGGACCTCTATTTGACCCGCATCGAGCGGGAACAGCGCCTTCTCGATCAGTTGCAACGCGGTATGTCAGAGCGGATGGCTGCATGAGTTGGGTGAACGACGACGACGGCTTTACGGCGTTCGACATCGTGACGAAACGTCGAGGACGCAGTCGTTGGAAGTGGGCTGTACGGGCGAACGGTGGAGGGGTCGTGATGTCCGGCTCTGATGCAGTCGCGCGGCGGCCCGGTACAAGGCCGCGCGCGCTCTGTTTCTTCTGCTCTGCGCAATTGTGCCGGCGATGGCTGAGAGAGTTAAACCCCAAAAAACATCGACGATTAATCGGACGAGGGCCTGAGGTTGCCACTTGCGCCGGACTGACCAAGACTCTTGTCCGGCCACGGTGGTTGTGGCGATCAAATTGCTTCACTGAGTTAATTAATTCAAGGTAGAAGCGCTAGGCGTCCGATCGTTGCGGCCACAGGCCCGCGGGAACCGAGGTCGCGGCGAGGGCGTTTGTGCTCGTGGGCTAGGCTCTCGCCAGCCTTCCATTAGACAGCCAATTCCGGGGTCGCTGGTGCACCAAATTCATTTCCGCTTGGCACTCATGCCTGGTCGATTCCGGTACTTTATGCAAATGCAGCAGGAAACAGGGCAACCGTGTGTCGCGACGGATCGAAGATCAAGCTAAGACAGGTATTCAGGGGTTGGATGATGTGCTCGGGGGAGGCCTTCAGCGTGGGCGGGCATTCCTCCTTGAGGGAGCACCAGGCACTGGAAAGACGACAGTCGCGACGCAGTTCCTTATAGCGGGCGCTGAAGCTGGAGAGCGTTGCCTCTATATAACCCTATCAGAAAGCGAGACCGAGTTGCGCGACGGCGCCGGCTCGCACGGGTGGAATTTGTCGGGCGTTGAGGTCTTTGAGCTCATACCGCCAGAGAACCTCCTCGACGAGAACCAGCAGCAGAGCCTGCTATATTCCTCTGATCTGGAGCTCGGCGAGACGACGAAGCGCATCTTCGAAGCCGTCGAGCGAGTGAAGCCGGAAAGGGTCGTGCTTGACAGCCTCTCCGAGATAAGGCTGCTGGCCCAGAGCTCGCTGCGCTACCGGCGCCAGATCCTGAGCCTTAAACACTATTTTTCAAGCGTCAACGCGACCGTTCTCCTTCTAGACGATCTGACCACTGATCTGAATGACAAGACGGTACACTCCGTTGCACATGGCGTGATCCGGCTCGAAGAAACCGCGCCCGAATACGGCGCCGAGCGGCGACGCATGCGCGTTATAAAGTATCGCGGGCGACGTTTTCGCGGCGGCTTCCACGATTTCACGATCGCGACAGGGGGCGTTCAAGTCTTCCCGCGGCTTGTATCGGCCGAGCACCAAGCGACGTACTCTCGTGATGTTCTCAAAACTGAATCTGGCGAACTTGATGCTCTTTTGGGCGGTGGTGTGGAGCGTGGTTCGAGCGTCCTCGTTCTCGGACCAGCAGGTACGGGCAAATCGCTACTTGCTCTCACATTCGTCCAAGGCGCAGCCAATCGCGGCGAGCGGGCAGCCATGTTCGTCTTCGATGAGGAATTGGGCATCCTTTTCAAACGCGCGAAAGGACTTAATGTCGATCTGCAGGCGATGGTCGATGCCGGCCATCTCATTATCGAGCAAATCGATGCAGCCGAACTGACGCCGGGCGAGTTTTCCTCCCGCGTACGGCGCTGCGTCGAGATACACGGCGCTCAGACGGTTATAATTGATAGTCTCAACGGCTACCAAGCCGCGATGCCCGGCGAGCACGCCCTGGTTCTTCATATGCATGAGCTCTTGCAGTACCTGAACCGCCAAGGTGCCACGACATTTCTCATCGTTGCTCAGCACGGGCTCGTCGGTGACACGCGGGTGCCAGTGGACGTCACCTATCTGGCCGACACCGTAATCCTGCTACGCTATTTCGAGGCTCTTGGTCGTGTGCGCCGGGCCATCTCGATCGTCAAGAAGCGGACCGGTTCTCATGAGGACACGATCAGGGAGTTCCTCATCGATCGGCGCGGCCTCACGTTGGGCGGCCCGCTGACGAACTTCCAGGGTGTCTTGAGTGGTGTGCCCGCGCTGGTCGGCGAGGAGGCGCAGCTGCTCAAGGCGGAGAAATCGTGAAACGTAGCACTATCTCGGAGCGAGGACTGGTACTTGCGCCGCGAGGGCGCGACGCGCTACTTGCGTCGACGATCCTGCGCGAGGCGCGAGTTACCGCTGATACGTGTCCGTCGTTGCCCGCGCTCATCGCGGAACTGAATGCTGGCGCCGGCTTCGTCGTTGTCACCGAGGAAGCATTAGCTACGGCAGACCTCGCGCCTCTCCGTGCCTGGCTGGTCGATCAAGAAGACTGGTCGGATATGCCCTTTGTGCTGCTGACGACTGGAGGCGCCGGTCTGGAGCGCAATCCGGCCGCGCAGCGTTTTCTCGAACTGCTGGGCAACGTTACGTTTCTGGAGCGTCCCTTTCATCCGACGACCCTCGTCAGCCTCGCGCGCGCGGCCCTGCGGAGCCGGCACCGTCAGTACGAGGCCCGCGCTAGGCTCGAGTCGCTGCGGGCGAGTGAAGAAAGATTACGGCTCGTCGTCGACAGCGCCGAGGACTATGCCATCATTACCACCGACCCAGAGCGCAGCGTGACCAGCTGGTCAGTAGGTGCGGAGGCGATCTTCGGCTGGAAGGCTACCGAGATGATGGGTCGCTCAGCCGACACTATCTTCACGCCCGAAGACCGCGCATCGAGGCAGCCCGAAGCTGAGATTGACACCGCACGTAGCAACGGCATCGCCGCTGACGAGCGTTGGCATCAGCGAGCCAACGGCTCGCGTGTGTTCCTGAGAGGGTCAATGCGGGCCCTCCCTCGTGACGACTTAGGGCGCGAACGAGGGTTCATTAAGATTGCGCGGGACGAGACGGACCGAAGATTGGCCGAAGCGCGCCGTGTCGCGCTGCTTGAGCTATCTGACCGCATTCGTGACGTTGAAGATCCGACCGAACTCTCTTACGCCGCGGCCGAGATACTGGGGCGAACGCTAGGCGTAAGCCGGGCAGGCTACGGCACGATCGACAAACAGGCCGAGACTATCAGAATCGAGCGTGACTGGAACGCGCCTGGAATCAGGAGTCTCGCCGGCGTACTGCGCTTTCGGGACTATGGTTCGTATATCGAGGACCTCAAGCGTGGCGAAACGGTGGTGTTCCCCGATGCAGAAAAGGACCCACGCACCGCGGCGACCGCTCAAGCTCTGAAAGCGATCAGCGCGCAATCCGTCGTCAACATGCCTGTAACCGAACAGGGCGGGTTCGTCGCATTGCTCTACCTAAATCACGCAACGGCGCGCGAGTGGACGCTCGACGAACTCGAGTTGATCCGCGAAGTCGCTGAGCGCACGCGAACCGCCGTCGAGCGCAGGCGTGCTGAGAGGGAGATTCGGGAGCTCGCTACCTACCTGGAACAACGCGTTGCCGAACGTACCGCCGAACTGATGCAGGCCGAGGAGGCCTTGCGACAAGCTCAGAAGATGGAGGCAGTCGGTCAACTCACGGGCGGCGTAGCCCACGATTTCAACAACCTGCTCACTATCATCAAGAGCTCCACTGACCTGTTACGTCGTCCCGGTCTCGCTGAGGAGCGCCGGCGCCGCTATGTGGACGCGATTTCCGATACGGTAGATCGAGCCTCGAAGCTCACCGGTCAACTTCTCGCTTTCGCCCGGCGTCAGGCGCTCAAACCGGAGGTGTTTGACGCCGCCGATCGCGTGCATGCCATTACCGATATGCTCCGGACGATCGTCGGATCGCGCATTCGTATCGAGACGGAGATATCGTGTGAGGACTGCCTCATCGAAGCCGATGCTAGTCAATTCGAGACCGCGCTGGTCAATATGGCTGTGAACGCGCGCGACGCGATGAACGGCGAGGGCTTTCTGCAGATCCGGATCGACGAGATCGCCGCGATGCCGCCCGTACGCGGCCACGCCGGAAGTCCCAATCCTTTCGTCGCCGTGTCGCTGACTGATTCGGGCTCAGGCATCCCAATGGACAAGCTCGCCCACGTCTTCGAGCCGTTCTTCACCACGAAGGAAGTGGGTAGGGGAACGGGCCTGGGCCTTAGCCAGGTCTACGGCTTTGCCAAGCAATCGGGCGGCGATGTCGCAGTCGAAAGCGAAGTGGGCCGGGGCACCACTTTTACTCTCTACCTTCCCCGCGCCGCGGGCGGTGCAGCATCTGAAAAAGAGCGACCCGAGATAAACATCAATCAAGTCGACACGCTGACGGAAAGCGACCGCGGTCCCCGAGTGCTAGTCGTGGAAGATAATATAGAAGTTGGACAGTCTTCCACCCAGATCCTGGCCGACCTCGGCTACGACACGACCCTTGCGACGAATGCAGCAGAGGCGCTTAAGCTTCTCGACGAAGCCGACAGGTTCGACGTGGTGTTCTCCGACGTGATCATGCCAGGAATGAACGGAGTTGACCTTGGTCGAGAGATTCGGCGCCGCCACCCCCAAGTGCCGGTTGTTCTGACCTCGGGTTATAGCGAGGTCCTCGCCGAAGAGGGCCGCCATGGGTTCGACCTCGTTCAGAAGCCCTATGCGGCCGAGGAACTGTCGCGGGTTTTGCGGCGAGTGACGCGGGTTAAACGTATCCGAGATGCCAGATAGAAATAGGTGGTTTGCGTGCAGTGACGCCATCGGAAAGCATCCTGCGATCGCGCCCGCAGTCAAGGCAGCCCTCCGAGGTTAAAAATGAACTCGGGGCAGTGCTGAGCGGCGGAGCGCCAGCCGGCCTGGCGCTCCGTTGCTATCGACCAATGCGTGAATTGTGTTCGTCAAGCTCCACGGGACCTACCCATCGATGGAGGCTCGTTTCCAAGCCTTTGCCGAACCGGTACGTCAAGTTCGGAGTTGAGCGGCCCGAGCGCCTTCCGAGGCTGGTCGCGAGGAGAGCGTGGGGACCGCAACGCACTGACTCAACTCTGCGCGCCAGGGCGCATCCTTCGCCCCGAGGCTCATTGCGTGCTCTAACAAATCTTTGGCTGCAGTCTGTCGTCCGGTAGACCCAGCACCGGGCCTGGGGGCTTGGTTGGTGCTGGGCCGACGCGGACAGGCTCTCGCCTCGTGGGACAGAGGCAGTCACCGCAGACATAAGCAGGCCGCCAGCAGCTAGTTCCTGACGGTCATCCTGAAACGAAACGGCCCCAGCTCCGCGAAAAGCTGGGGCCGACCACCTCCCGAGTGGTGCGTCATTCGTCCTCATCCAGTATCGGGAAAACTCGGAAAGATCCCCGGAGTTCCGAGATTATCTTAAGTTATGTCTGACCGCAGCTGTCGCCTTGGTCCCGCGAGAAGCGCGTTAGTCCGCCCGTTGGGGTTCCAATTGCATGTCCGCGCCGCACCAAATCCCGAACTGCCTCTGCCCGGCGAGATAGGCTTTCCGCAAACGGAAGTTCGTCAATGGCCCACAGGTCGTCGAACTCTTAGGCTGACAGTCGATTTAAGCATTATCATGAGTATCCTAAGTTACTTTTTGAACCGAAATAGCAGCTATGGATTAAGCGCTTACGGCGTGGTTGATGGGCATCGAACGAATGCACTCGCCCGCATACTGGCAAAAGCGGGCAAAGCAGTTCCAGCTGAAGGCCGACAATGTCGAGGAGGGGCGGACTAAAGAGACGCTCCGCAAGGTCGCCGAACGCTATAACGACCTTGCTCGGCGAGCAGAGCGAATCCGGCCTGCCAAAGAGGCTGCAGAATAGGGTCCGCCTAAGTCGTCGTGCTCCGGGCGGCCAGAGGCCCGCGCACGGCCGCCACCATAGCGGTATGCTTTTGCACCGTGCAGGGTGTTTGGATCGTGATGAAAACCGCAGAAGAATGCTTGAAGCTCGCAAGACAGTACCAAGATCAAGCCAACAAATCCGGCGTCTCGCCAAGGATGGCGAGCGTACTCAGGAGCATCTCTGGCAGCTTTGTCGGGCTTGCCAGCCAATATAATCTTCTCAAAGAGATTGCCGACGATGAACGTCGCGGGCCGATGCAGTGAGGCCGCCTCAGGTGGCCGCCGTCGGTACGGGCCACGTACCATTCGTATTGCGACGCACCGCCCTTCGGATGTCGCGACCACCAACGACCCAGCCTATTGGACAGATCTCGTGGGTCAGGAACGGGCGGGCCTCCTCGTGGTTTGAGTTTGTACACGGAGAGACTGATATGAAGCAGAGAAGACTCGCTGATATCGCAAAGGAAATGGCCGGGATCGATATCGCGATCTTATCCACGCATACTCAAAACGGTGAAATAGCCAATCGCCCCATGAGCAACAATGGCGACGTGACCTACGACGGCACGTCCTATTATTTCACCTACGAACAAGCCCGGGCGGTGTCGGATATCCAACGAAATCCAAAGGTGGCGCTCGGCTTCTCGTCCGAGTCCGGGCTTTTTTCGAAAGGGATTTACGTAGCCGTCGAAGGCACTGCGGAATTAATCCGAGATAAGGCGGCCTTCGAACAGCACTGGACGAGCGATCTCAATAAGTGGTTCGACCAAGGCTTGGATACGCCGGGCATCGTCTTGATCAAGATCAAGGCGAACCGCGTGACTTACTGGAAGGGGCGGGAAGAGGGTGAGGCCGAGCTCTGAGCGGATGGCGGATCCTCGACTGGTTCTTCCGCGACCGTAAGACGGGTGGGATCACAATCGCGCAGTGGCCCAATCTCGTCTTATGGACGGTCATTGCGTCCGGCATTCTGCTCTGGGTATGGCCTTCGGCCGGTAGATTCAGCATGGCACTGATGGTGGCTTTCAAAGGTGGGCTGCTGGTCTGGGCCTCCGACGAGATTTTGCGTGGCGTGAATCCCTGGCGGCGCTGCCTCGGTACGGCAGTAGCCTTCTACGTGCTCGCAACCGCCTTCCTGCCGTGAGGCCGAAGAGAGCGGCGACAAAATATCTGTATCCCGTCGCGCCGCTCATCTTGAACTCGTTCATCGTACGAGAGCGCCATAAGCGGCCCGTCAAACGGTTCTCGTAGTCTTGGACGCCCTTCTGCGCGCTCCCGAGGACCCTCGCGAAGTGACACGGGAAGCCTAAGTTCTTCGGCGGTCCCGGCTCTAAAGAGGCAATCGTCCTTGGTCTTCTGACCAATCGATAATGTCGAAATACATTCCTCTCTTCAGCATCTCGGCTTCAAGATTTCCGGCGTGCTGCTTCCAGTCCGGCGTCTCACGAATTCGGAAGCGCGGTGGCTCGCCTGCGGCCTTTTGCGCATCATCGGACAACAGCGCCCCACGAACGCTCTCGTACAACATCGTCAGGCTGTCATTGGTGAAGGCGCGATAGTCCACTCAAAAATCCTCATGAAGCGCTGGACCATATGCCCGGTTGATGCCTTGAGCGTGGTGAACCGTTGATGGATGGGAGAAGCCCCGCACATCGCCGGGGCTGGTTTGACGATGGCGGGGCGTTTTTATGCAGCGACTCACGCTCACCTGCATATCGCGTTGTTGCTCGTGACTGACTACGCGTTCTGTAACATTTGTTAGGTTCGCTGCCATTTTTACCCGTTTGGAACAAATGTGCAGTTTGGTACTTAGGAACCCTCGGATCACCGAGGTTTTAGTTATGACCAATCAGCAGGAATTGCGGCCTTCAGCGGCGCCGCTACCCGCAGCGCCTCCGTGCCCAAACTGCAATATCCCGGCGCGCTACTTGACGTCCCTGTTCGACATAAAGCAGGACAGAAACGTGTTGATCTATAAGTGCGATAGATGCCGGGAGGAAGTCTGGAAGTAGCGGACTGACGCGCTTAAACGTCCGATAAATTGGGAGATTGCATGGGCGTTGCAGTGATTCTGGTGGAAGACGAAGCACTCATTCGCATGATGATCGTCGAGATGCTAGAGGAGCTTGGTCACCGGGTAGTGGCGGAAGCTGGCAACGTCACCCACGGGCGTTCGCTTGCTTGTTCGGCCGATTTCGAAGTGGCGCTGCTCGACATCAATGTCGGCGGCGAGAACATTCTGCCTGTTGCGCAGAGTGTGGCGGCGCGAGGTCTGCCGATCCTGTTCATGAGCGGATACAAGGCAGACGGCCTTCCGGACGGCTTTTCAAAGTCTCCGCTTCTTACGAAGCCGTTTGAGGTCACAAAGCTGCGTGAGGCGATGGAGACCTTAGTCGCAAAGGTGAACTAACGCAGCCTGGCGATGACCAAATGATCCACCACGTGTCCATTGGCAGCAACGACATTTCGCGTGCGAAGGCCTTCTACGCCCCGCTGATGTCGTTGATCGGCTTTCGACTGCTCAAATCGTCCGCCTCATCTCTGCACTATGGGGCATCCGATATTGTGTTCAGCATCGAGACGCCGGTTGACGGTCGCCCTGCTGCTCCAGGCAACGGCGTCCACATCGCCTTTCAGGCACCTGACCGCGAGACAGTTCGGCGCTTCCATCAAACGGCTGTGGCGCATGGAGGCAATGATGAAGGCGCGCCGGGCATCCGCGCCAACTACAACGCCAACTACTATGGCGCATTCGTGCGCGATCCAGATGGGAATAAGATCGAAGCCGTGACTTACACGGCGAGAGAGAGCTTCGGTCTCTAGGCAGCCCAAGCCGAAAGCATCATCCGACGGCAAAACAACGCAAGAGGGCGCCGGCCCTGCTGGGCCTAACTCCCAACGGGTAGCGCAACGTGTCAGTGCCGCCCCTTTGCCGGGAGATGAAGTGCGATGTAGATGATCTTACGGAGCGTAGAGGTCGTCCCGAGCCCGTCATCCATGGGGAGCGAGTGAATATCAACGGATCTTAAGCCGCTTTCGCCTGGTCCGCCGCTTCGTCCCGCTTGAGGTTAATCAGATTCAGCCGCGCGGCCGAGGCGCGCGCGTCGCAAAGCGCACGGTGGTGATTTTCTAGTGCGATGCCATAGGCCGCACAGAGCTGGCCGAGGCCATAGGACTTGTGTCCCGGGTACCGCCGACGCATTCCGGTGCAGGTGCAGAGCTTTGGGAATCTGAAGAGGACCTCGCCTTGGAGGCTGGGCTGGATCGGACCTACATCAGCCAGGTCGAACGCGGCACGCGCAATTGGACCATTGTCGTGCTGGCTCGTTTGGCTCGGGCGCTACAGACCACCCCGGATCAGTTGCTTGTCCCTGAAAAAAAGAGCCGGGGCTAACTGAGAATGGTCAAAGGTCCTCCTCGATTCCGAGCAGAGTATCCGCGAATTGGGCCGCGCGGAAAAGTGTACGCATGTTGAGCTTGTTTGCCTCTACGAATGAGGCGGCTACCTTGACGCGCAGGCCCTCGTAAGCCGATTTAAGCGTGACTAATGCGCGTATTTACCTGGTCGCAGCCTTGGTCGAAGGTCCGATCGAGTTCGGAGGGCGCCTAGGGCAAAGGGGGCCCCTTCGACCCTTTCTGTTCCCTTGAGCTCCCTGAGTAGGCCGTCTGGTGCGCTGGCTCCTGCGCGGGGGCGAGCCTTGCCCAAGATGACATTCGAAATCGCTCTGGTCCCTTTCGGGATGTTGAAGCGAGTGAGCTACACACCGCCCGCCGGTTGGTCCATCCCTTAGGCCACGACGCCTCCACCCAAGACCCCTCAAGTTGAGGGAAGCCTCCGAGCCGCTTGGGGCTGGCGCCGAGTGCAAAGCGGTCGGCCCGAGACCTAGGAAGGTATTGGTGCGGCCCAGCAAAAGGGGGATCCGGGTTCATCCCGGAAAAGGGAGGTGGAGGGGCATTCCGTTTCAAAAAGCGCAAGCAATCCAGAGATTGGCGGGGTGCCGACTGGGGAGTCCAGTATCTCTTGGCCCGAGCGGGTCGGTAACCGAAATCGTGCCCTCTTTGACCCCTGAAAAGGGAGCGTAAAGCGTGGAGGACCATGGCGAAGATAGACGGTACAGGAGGCCATCTTGCGACAAACAGATCGAAGAAGAGCATAACGATCATCTTTCCTTGATGCCATTGGGCTGCGACCAATCGAAAGACGTGGCTTGCTGAACTTCGACCCAGGTGTGTTTGTGTAGCTGGGGCTAGCTCAAACTTCCCCATGATGGACTGGAGCGAGAGTTTCAGGTTTTCAATCGGTTAGAGAGTGCCGTGTGCGCGACGTGTGCGCCGGGAGATCAAGAAAAATCTCATCACAGTCCAGCGTGAGCAGACTTGTCGCGCATCCGCGGGATCTGAACTCATGAGAGCAGGAGGCGGGCGAGTGTTTACATGCCGCCTCAGATGTTCGAGGCGGAAAGGTCAAAAATTGCAGGTTCGCCACTCTCCCTGTGTTTCACGAGATACCGCGAACAGACCCATTGGTACAGGGCGACCAAGTGCCAGAAGTAAATCTGGATTTTCGGACGCGCAAATTGCATTTCTGCCTGATGATAAGGACCACCAAATTGACAGCTCTTTCCCGCAAACCTGGCGCCGACGGTGAAGAGGGTTGAATTAAGCAGCGCTCCATTACGACGGCAAATCGCGTGGCATTCGCTTCTTTGGCCGACCGGACCGATGTAGACCCCGCACTTGCTGCTGTTGAAAGAGTTCCCCGCAGACCTCACGCAACCATTGACTTGCCGGGTCGTGATGAAAGCGGGCGTGCCAATATTGTTTCACGGTAAAGCCGGTGATCGCCAGCGGGCAATCGAGCACGCGCAGTCCGTAGTAGTGAGCCAAGGTTTCGCCGATGTGCCTTGGCAGAGTGGCGATCAGGTCAGTCGTCCCGACGATTGCGGGTAGCCCCAAAAAGCCGGGGAGCTCAAGAGCAACGTCAGGGACTATCCGTTGCTCCTTTAGAGCGTCCGCGAGCAACTGATGTCCGGTGCCGGAGCGAATGAGGACGTGCGCCTCACGCCTGAAATCCTTTGTGGTGATGCTGTCGCGGATGCGGGCATGTTTTGCGTTAGCGAGGCAGACCCAATCCTGCGGAAACAGTGCCTGCTGGAAGTGTCCGGCGTCGAGGTCCGAGATGTAGCCAAGCGCCAGATCGGCCTCGCCTGACTGCAGCATCCGGGGGGTGTCGGCACCAATCTGTGCTGCTTCGATGCGGACGCCGGGACCAACGCGACGAACGTGCGCGAGGATGGCGGGCAGGAGCGTGATGTGGCTCGCATCGGTCATGCAGATGACGAAGCGGCGCTTGGCGCTCGCTGGATCAAACGTAGAGCGAAGCTCCGCCAGACGACGCAGCATCTCCAATGCCTGTCTGGCCGTGCCGATGAGAGCCTCGGCGCGCGGGGTCGGCAACATGCCCTCAGCCGAGCGGATGAACAGCGGATCGTCCAATTCCTTTCGCAGGCGGGCCAGCCAGATCGAAACAGTCGGCTGACTTTGCCCGAGCTTTTCTGCTGCCTTGGTGACGCTGCCCGTGGTGAACAATGCGTCGAACAGCCTGAGCAGGCGCGGGTCCAGCAGGTTCGTCTCGGACGGGCCTAAGTGCTTCATTGCGAACTGCAATAATGGTTATAAGGATCATAGCATATCCAAATACAACCCATCTTGCTAGCACGTTTCCAACGCCAAAATCGGCGAGGGAGAAGCGTTCGGATGAGGATCTGCTTTGTCGGAGCGGGAGCCTTGGGCTCGACCATCGGCGGCACGCTGGCGCGCGGCGGTGCCGAGGTTTGGTTGATCGATCCGTTTCAGGCTCATGTCGACGCGATCAATGCCGGTGGTCTGCGGCTGCTCGAAAGTGGCGCCGAGACCGTCGTGAAGGTCTCTGCCTGCATTTCCGCGGACCAGGTCGGCAACGTGGCGGACCTCGTCATCGTCCTCGTCAAATCCTATCACACGCGGGATGCGATCCGGGCCGCGGCGCCGATCATCGGACCGCAGACGGTTGTGATGTCGCTGCAAAACGGCCTTGGCCACGAAGACATCCTCTCGGAGGAAGTCGGTCGTGACAGGGTCATGGCAGGGAAGACCTATGTTGGCGGCGTGCTGCTCGGACCCGGTCATGTTCGCTCCGGCGTCGTCGGCAAGGAAACCATCATCGGCGAGCTCGATGGACGCTTGACCGAGCGCGCACAGCGGATTTCCGAGACGTTCAATCGTGCCGGCGTTCTCACGCTGCTCAGCGACAACATCCTGGGCACGATGTGGGACAAGCTCTTCATCAACGTTGCCGGCGGCGGAATCACCGCCGTTACCGGTCTGACTTATGGCGGTCTCTATACGCTGCCGATCCTGGAGGATTGCGCGCTGGCCGCAATCTCGGAGGGCATCGCGGTGGCGCAAGCTGCCGGCGTGAAGATTTCGATTGCCGATCCGCGCCTTGCCTGGACGATGGCCTCCGCCGGGCTACCGCCCGAGTTCAAGACGTCGATGTTGCAGAGCTTGCAGTCCGGCAATCTGACCGAGGTCGATTACATTCACGGCTCCGTCGTGCGTTGGGGCGCCAAGCTCAACGTGCCGACCCCCGTCAACTCCACCCTCGTCGCACTGGTCAAAGGGCTCGAATACGCCGGCCGCGATTATCCGGGAAAGGCCTGAGACGATGTCACTACCCCGCGCTTATGTCGAACACGTTGCGATCCGCGTGTCGGACGTTGATCGTCATGTCGGATTCTTTCGTGAAGTGCTTGGTCTCACTATTCGCGACGAGCAACCGGCCGATGGCGCGCGTCCGCGTCAGGTGTGGGTGCTCGGAAGCGTGCAGCTCATTGACGACCCGAATTTCGTCGGGCCAGAGGGGCGTCTCGCCCATCTTGGAATCATGGTCGACGATTACGATGGTGTGCTCGCCCGTGCTGACGCGTGGGGCGCCAAAGCACTGCCCGCCGGGCCGAACTGGCTCGAGCTGCCGGGCGGGCTCAACGTCGAAATCTTGCAAGCCAGTGCAGGTGCCGTGGAAGCGGCGCTGGCGATCGATCCACGGGCCTAAGGAATACGCGACATGACGGATGAGCGCTACTGGGACGATGCCAAGGTCGGCGACGAATGCGTTACTCCCTCGGTAACGGTCACCGAAGCGATGGTGAATGCCTATGCCGAGCTGACGGGCGATTTCACGCCTGTTCATGTCGACGAGGAATACGCCAAGACCACACCATTCGGTACGCGCGTCGCGCACGGGTTGTTTGGCCTGTCGCTGGCCGATGGCTTGAAGACCCGCGCCGGCTACCGCTTCCTTCCGGGAATGTCGCTGGGCTGGACGTGGGATTTCAAGCTGCCGATCAAGCTCGGCGACACCGTGCATGTGAAGTTCCGCGTTGGTTCAATGCGCGCCACGAAGCGGGAAGGGTGGGGCATCGTGGTGCTCCCCTCCGAGCTGATCAATCAGCGCGGGGAGGTGCTGCAACTCGGTGAGCACCGGCTCATGATCCCGATGCGCCCGAAGGCTAGCGCCGCAGGAGGGCAGGCATGACCGCGCAAGATCTGCCGCTCAAGGGTATTCGCGTCATCGACTACAGCCATTTTCTCGCCGGGCCCTTCATGGGCCGTTGCCTCGCCGCGATGGGTGCGGACGTCATCAAGGTGGAGCGTCCGAAGGCAGGCGATGCGGGCCGCGCCCACGGCTACTTCAAGGACGGACAATCCGGCTACTTCCTGCAGCAGAATATGGGCAAGCAGGGATTGTGCATCGATCTGCGCGACAAGCGCGGTCTCGACATGATGATGAAGCTGGTCGACACGGCCGACGTCTTCATCGAGAACTACCGCCCGGGCGCGCTCGAACGCCTGGGACTCGGTTACAAGGCGCTGTCGGCGCGAAATCCTGGACTGATCTACTGCTCCGTCTCCGCCTATGGCCATACCGGTCCCTGTGCTGACCGTCCCGGCTTCGGCCTGATCGCGGAGGCAATGTCGGGCGCCCTGGCGCAACTGGGCTCCCCCGGCGAAGCGCCGCCGCTGCTGCGGATGCCGCTGGCGGACATGTATACCGGTATTCATGGCGTGGCTGCGATCAATGCAGCGCTGGTCGGCCGCGCGTCCTCCGGGCGCGGCCAGCATATCGATCTCGCCCTTTACGATTGCATGGTCTCGATGCACGACTATGCGGTGCAGCGCTACTTCCTCTCCGGCGGTACCGACCTGCCGCGGCAGACCGGCAGCGGGCAGCCGGACTCGACCGTCTACGGCGTCTTTCCGGCCAAGGACGGCAATCTCGTCATCGCCGCGCAAGTTGATGATGCGTGGCGACGATTGGCCAGCCTGATCGGAGGAGACACGCTGGCATCCGACCAGCGCTTCACCACGCCTGCTGCGCGCAACGCCCATTATGCTGAGGCGATGGAGATTGTGCGCACCTGGACGCTGTCGCAGCCGTCTCGGGACGCCTGCCTTGCGGCACTTGAGGCAGCAGGTGTGCCGTCCGCTCCCGTGCAGACCATCGAAGAGGTCGTGCAGGATCCGCAGATCCACGCGCGTGGCATGCTGGTCGAGCAGAAGCATCCTGTCCTCGGCAAGGTGACGCTGCCAAACCTGCCGTTCCGCTTCTCCGATTGCGACACCACGGTGCGCACGCCGGCGCCGCTGCTCGGTCAGGACAATCGCCGCATTGCAGAGTCGCTGGGACTTTCGGCCGAACTCGTCGAGGCGATGGTGCGTGACGGTGTCCTCTATAATGAAGTCGCAGTGCAGGAGTGAGCGATGAGCGACCGTTATGCGGTGATCGGCAATCCGATCGGCTTCAGCAAATCACCTCTCATCCATGGCACTTTCGCCAGACTGACGGGACAGGACCTTGTCTATGAGGCGATCGAGGGTCCCCTCGATGGCTTCGGCGAACGGGTCGATCAATTTCGGACGGAGGGCGCCAAGGGGCTGAACATAACCGCCCCGTTCAAGCTCGATGCCTTCGCCTATGCAAACGAGCTTTCGGAGAGCGCCAAACGAGCAGGCGCCGCAAACTGCCTGAAGTTCGACGGCGATCGGATCATTGGCGAGAATTTCGACGGGATCGGCCTTGTGCGCGACATCACCGTCAATCTCGGCGTCAAGATGGCCGGCCGCCGCGTCCTCGTGCTTGGCGCCGGAGGCGCGGCGCGAGGCGCACTGCTGCCGTTCCTGCGCCAGGGGCCCTCGGAGCTGGTCCTCGTCAACCGAACGCTGTCGAAAGCCGTGGCATTGGCCGACGAGTCTGCCGGCTGTGGTCCCCTTATCGTCAGTGGCTACGCCGAGCTGGCCGATCTCGCGGAAGGTTACGACGTCGTCGTCAACGCGACGTCTGCCAGTCTGCGCGGTGAAATGCCGCCGCTTCCAGGCAATGTCTTCCGCGGTGCAGAACTCGCGTACGAACTCGCCTATGGCAAGGGATTGACACCCTTTCTGCAAGCGGCTCGAGCGGAAGGCGTAGCCAAGCTCGCCGACGGCGTCGGCATGCTGGTGGAGCAGGCGGCGGAAGCTTTTGCCTGGTGGCGCGGCGTTCGACCGGGCACGGCTCAGGTCATAGCGGAACTGACCGTCCCATTACGCTAACGGGCGATGCCGAACATGCAACCCAAGCCCAGCTTTCTCGTCGGCCTGATCGGTAGCGGCATTGCTGCGTCCCGCACCCCGCCCATGCACGAATCGGCCGCTGACGCTGCGGGCATCCGCTATCTCTACAAGAAGATCGATCTGACTGAATTGAAACTTGGAGCCGAAGCGCTGCCGGAGTTGCTGACGGCGGCAAAGCGGATGGGCTTCGACGGCTTGAACGTGACCCATCCCTGCAAGCAGGCGATCCTTCCACTCCTGGACGAGCTTTCGCCTGACGCGGAGGCGCTTGGCGCCGTGAACACCGTGGTCGTCAGGAACGGTCGAATGACCGGCCACAACACCGACTGGTTCGGCTTCGCCGAGAACTTTCGCCGCAACATGCAGTGTGCATCGCTCGGTCGCGTCGTCCAGTTCGGCGCGGGCGGCGCAGGCGCAGCGGTTGCTTTCGCGCTGATGAAGCTCGGCGTGCAGGAGCTGACTATTATCGACGTCGACCTGACCAAAGCGCAGAGCTTGGTGGATAGCTTGTCCCCCCGATTTGCAGAGGGGCGCTTGAAGATCGGCCACGATGTTGTGGCCACCGTTGCTGCCGCAGACGGAATTGTCAACGCCACGCCGATCGGCATGGACAAATATCCTGGCACGCCGCTGCCAACGACCTTGCTGCGTCCCGATCTCTGGGTCGCCGAGATCGTCTACTTCCCGCTGGAGACCGCATTGCTGCGTACAGCGCGTGCCCTCGGCTGCCGCACCGTCGACGGCGGTGGCATGGCGATCTTCCAGGGCACGGAAGCATTTCGCCTGTTCACGGGCATCTCACCCGATCCAGCCGTCTTCTTCGCGACTTTTGCAGCCCTGGGAGGGTGACGTCAGGCCGATGGGCGAGCGGCTCGCACAACGCCCGAGAGGAAACGCAAGATGGGCTATACGCTCGATTTCTCGGTGGTTTGGCATGCAATGCCCGCACTGCTGTGGGGGTGCGTGGGTACATTGAGCCTGGCGCTTGCCGGCATGGCGCTGGCAATGATGATCGGCGTCGCCGGCGTCGCCGCACGCGATTCGAGGGCGGCCTGGTTGCGGGCCATCGTGATCGGTTTCGTCGAGATCGTGCGCAATACGCCCTTCCTGGTGCAGATCTTCTTTCTGTTCTTCGCCCTGCCGCTCGTGGGATTGAAGCTCAATCCGACCGCCACCGCCATTATCGCGCTCGGTGTCAATGGCGGCGCCTATGCCATCGAGATCATCCGCGGCGGGGTGCAGTCCATTCACAAGGGACAGGTGGAAGCCGGCTACGCGCTCGGACTGCACAAAGGGCAGGTGTTCCGGTTCATCGTGCTCAAACCCGCGCTTCGCGCGATCTACCCCTCGCTTACCGGGCAGTTCATCATGCTGACGCTGACCTCGTCGATCTGCTCGGCGGTATCGGCCTACGAATTGACATCGGTTGCGCAGCGCATCGAAAGCGACACGTTCCGCAGCTTCGAGGTCTACTTCTTCGTGACCTTCCTCTACCTCGCGATCTCCTGGCTTCTGATGCTGGGCTTCGCGGTCGTCTCTCACCGATTCTTCTCTTATCCGATGCGCTGAGGGAGGCGATCATGACTCCGCATTTCGGTCTTCCTGAGTTCGGTTTCCTGCTGCGTGGTCTGCAGTGGACGATGCTGCTGACGCTGGTTGCATTTGTGGGCGGCTGCACGGCGGGGCTGGCTGTCGCATTGCTGCGTACCTGTGGTCATAAGGGCGTGGAATGGATCACCCGCATTTACATCGGGATGTTCCAGGGCACGCCGCTGCTGCTGCAGCTCTTCGTCGTGTATTACGGATTGGCGCTCACCGGGCTGAAGCTCGACGCCTTCGTCGCGGTGGCGATCGGTTTCACCGTGAATGCCTCCGCCTTCCTCGGCGAGATCTGGCGCGGCGCGATACAGGCCGTGCCGCGCGGCCAGACCGAGGCGGCGATGGCGCTCGGACTGCACTATTCGTCCCGCATGCGCGACATCGTGCTGCCGCAGGCGATCCGCATCTCGCTGCCGGCGACCATCGGCTATCTCGTGCAGCTCATCAAGGGCACCTCGCTCGCTGCCATCGTTGGCTTCATCGAACTCGCCCGTGCCGGTCAGATCGTATCGAACCAGACCTTCCAGCCCTTGCTCGTCTTCGGCGTGGTCGGCGCGATGTACTTCATCCTCTGCTGGCCACTGTCGTGGTGGGGCAGTCGGATGGAGGCCAGGCTCGCCCTGGCCAGTCAAAGGTAGGAACGGCGCACCTACTCAATCACAAATAGCCATCACCAGGAGGAGATACTCATGTTTTTTTCACCCAACCGTCGCCAGCTCGGCATCGCGCTGCTGGCATTGGCGGCTATCGCCACCGGAGGCAAATCGCAGGCCGGAACTCTGGAAGACGTGAAGAAGAAGGGCGTCGTCGTCATCGGCATTCAGGGCGACAATCCTCCCTGGGGCTATGTCGACAGCTCGGGAAAGCAGGATGGCATCGACGCCGACATGGGACGGGCCTTCGCTGAATATCTTGGCGTGAAAGCCGAGTTCGTTCCGCTGGCAGTGGCCAATCGTATTCCGGCGCTAACCACGGGGCGGGTCGACATTCTGTTCGCAACCATGGCGATGCTGCCGGAGCGTGCGAAGGCGGTGCAGTATTCCAAACCCTACGTCGCGAATGAGATTACACTGGTCGCAGCCCAGGCGACGCCGATCAATGACAATGCCGACATGAGCAAATTCGTCATCGGCGTTCCTAGGTCCTCCACGCAGGACACTCAGGTGACCAACAACGCCCCGTCCGGCACCGAGATCCGCAAGTTCGACGACGACGCCGCCACCATTCAGGCGCTGCTCTCTGGCCAAGTCCAGGCAGTCGGCGCGAATCTATTTTATCCGCAGCGTCTCAACGCCGCAAAGCCGGAACTGGGGTTCGAGCCCAAGCTTCACTTCACCGCCCTTTACAACGGGGCTTGCACACGACTGGGCGAGAAGGAGTGGAACGAGACGGCCAACAAGTTCATCGACCAGATCAAGTCGAACGGCAAGCTGGCCAGTTTCTATGCCAAATGGATGAAGGTCCCGGTCCCGGTCTTTCCGGACTCCGTCCCCGGCGTTCCCTTCACCGTCGAGTAGCCACTGCGAGCGGCCGACGCGATCCACGTTGGCCGCCGCCCCACGGCGGAGACCAGCATGCAGAACCAGATCCTGATCGAAATGAAAGCCGTGCAGAAGTGGTACGGCGGGTACCAAGCTCTCCGCGACGTCGATCTCACCGTGCGCAAGGGCGAGAAGATCGTGCTCTGCGGCCCGTCCGGCTCAGGCAAATCGACGCTGATCCGCTGCATCAACCGTCTCGAGCCGATCCAGCAGGGCAGCATCGTGGTGAACGGTCACGGGCTTGACGACAGCATCAAGGCTATCGATATCGTCCGTCAGGAGGTCGGGATGGTCTTTCAGAGCTTCAATCTCTTTCCGCATATGACGGTCTTGCAGAACTGTATGCTCGCACCCATCCGCGCGCGCCGCATCAGCAAGAGCGAGGCGGAAGCGATCGCGCGAAAATATCTCGAGCGCGTACGCATCGGTGATCAGGCAGAAAAGTACCCGGCTCAGCTTTCGGGCGGCCAGCAACAGCGCGTCGCGATCGCGCGTGCGCTCTGCATGCAGCCCAAGGTGATGCTGTTTGACGAGCCGACCTCGGCGCTCGATCCAGAAATGGTCAAGGAAGTGCTCGATACGATGATCGGTCTCGCCAACGACGGCATGACCATGATTTGCGTCACCCATGAGATGGGCTTTGCCCGCCAGGTTGCCGACCGGGTCATCTTCATGGCCGAAGGCCAGATTATCGAAGAAGGTACGCCCGACGCTTTCTTCCGCAATCCACAGCATGCCCGCACGAGGCAGTTCCTCGGCGAAATCCTTGCGCATCACTGAACGGAGTAGTTCCATGAGTCGTCTTGTCTACGTCCTGAACGGACCAAATCTCAATTTGCTCGGAAGGCGCCAGCCCCACATCTACGGTCACGAGACGCTTGCGGACGTGGAGCGGGATTGCCGGGCGCTAGGCAAGGAACTCGGCCTGGAAATCCGCTTTCATCAATCCAACAGAGAATACGAGATCATCGATTGGATCCACGAGGCGCGCGAGACGGCTGCCGGAGTCGTGATGAATCCCGCGGCTTTCACCCATACGTCAATCGCCATCCTTGATGCTCTAAACACGTTCGAAGGCACCGTGATCGAGGTGCATATTTCCAACGTGCACAAGCGGGAGGAATTCCGCCATCACTCGTTTGTCTCCAAACGAGCTGATGGGGTGGTCGCAGGCTTCGGTACCCAGGGTTATCTGCTCGGCTTGCGTCGCGTGGCCAAGCTGCTCGATGAAAAGAAGGGGTAGGGGAACGGGTCTCATCGGAGGGTGGCAGATCGACGGCGGGGCGCAATGAGGAGATGCCAGTGAATTCGGTGGTGCCTTTCCCTCTAGGATCTGGGGCGCAGCCTGCTGCGAATAGTCGTCCGGGACGGCGAGCGCCATGCATCGAGCAGCATTTTGAGAAACTGGCTGGCATGAGGGGATAGCGTCGATCCTCGCCTGCGCACGATTCCGATCGTCCGGGATACCTCAGGCTCGGCCAGCCGAACGGTGTGAATGATCGGATGGCCGGAGGCCGGCGTTGCGAGCTTCGGCAGTACGGCGATGCCCAGCCCCGCTTCGACGAGACCGAGCGAACCGGAGAGGTGAGCAACTTCATAGGACCAGTTCAGTTGCAGGCCGTGTCGCGCCAGCGCATTGTCGATCAACGCGCGGTTGCCACTGTTGCGACCGACGGTAATAACCCGGTGCGATACGATCTCCGACCAGCTTACCTGTTTGCGCGATGCCAACGGATGGTCGTGGCGGCAGGCTAGGACGAAGGGATCTTCGACCAGCTTCTCGAATTCGATTTCGGCATGCGAAGCACCGATGAAATTGATGCCGAACTCGACTTCTCCGCGCGCGACCGCTTCCAATCCTTCGTTGGCCCCGATGTCCAGAATCCGGATGCGAATACGCGGATACGTCTCGGCAAAGCGGCCGATCGCACGCGGCAGGAAATAGAACACCGCTGTCGGCACCGCGGCCACCGAGACCAGGCCTGAACTTCGCGCGCCGATATCATGGATGGCGAGCACCGAGGTCTCGAACTCGTCGATGAGACGGCGGACCTTCGGCAGGAAGTCGCGGCCGGTCATGGTGAGATTGACGTGACGCGTGGAGCGTTCGAGCAACGGCGCACCGAGGCTCTCTTCGAGCTTCTGGATGCGTCGGCTGAGCGCCGGCTGCGAGAGGTTGAGCGCCTTGGCGGTGCGGACAAAGCTTCCCGTCTCGGCGACGGTAATGAACGCCTTGAGGTCGAGCAATTCTGCATTCATGGCTGGCTCCAATTATACCGAATGGTGCATTAATACTTCAGATATTTGCATTTTACAGAAGAGTTACAAGAGCCCATGCTCGGTTCGCGCGAAGATGTCGCCGAACGGAACAGCTCCAATGAACGGTCAGATTGCCATTCCATGTGTGGTCATGCGCGGCGGAACCTCGCGCGGACCCTTTTTCCTCGCCAGAGATCTCCCGGCCGATCCCAGGGCGCGCGATGCGGTCCTGTTGTCGGTAATGGGGGGCGGGCACGAGCTGGGCATCGACGGAATCGGCGGCGGCAATGCCGTCATCAACAAGGTCGCGATCATTGGACCTGCATCGGTCCCCGGCGCCGATGTCGACTATCTGTTCGCCCAGGTGCGGGTTCGTGAAGGGATCGTCGATACCTCGCCGAACTGCGGGAACATGCTGGCCGCGGTGGGACCTTTCGCAATTGAGGCCGGTCTGGTCGCCGCCACCGCAGATCGCACCCAGGTGCGCATCCACAATGTCAACACCGGCAAGTTGATCGACGCGACGGTTTCCACCCCTGACGGGAGGGTGACCTATGAAGGCGAGGCGCGGATCGACGGGGTGCCGGGAACGGCCGCGCCCATCGAACTGTCATTCCCCAACGCGGCCGGCGCACGCACCGGTCGCCTCCTGCCGACAGGACGAGCGGTCGACCGTATCGAAGGGATCGATGTCAGCTGCATCGATGCAGCCATGCCCGTCATGCTGGTCCGCGCGGCGGATCTGGGATGGACCGGCCGTGAGGAGCCTTCGGAGTTCGCCGACAGCGGCTTCCGCGCGCGACTCGAAGACCTGCGCATCGAGGCCGGGCGCCGGATGGGCTTTCCGAACTCCGCGTCGATGGTGATTCCGAAGCCCGTCCTGATTGCACCTGCGATCAAGGCGACGCTGAACACGCGGTACTTCATGCCGCACGATTGCCATAGCGCGCTGGCGGTGACCGGCGCGGTCGCTATTGCGACGGCCTGTGTGACACCTGGCACGATCGCCGCAGAGATGGTCGGACCGCTGGCGCCGCCGGTGCCGATCACGCTCGCCCATCCCTCCGGCCAGCTCGTGGTTCGGCTGGAGCCCGGCCCCATTGCACAGGTGCAACGGACGGCTCGTCGAATTTTCCAGGGTCAAGTCTTCGTTCGGCGAGCGCACGTGCCTCATTCAATTCTGGCGGCCTGAACTTTATCCGCCTTAGAGCCATCGATAAAAATCAAAGACATGGGAGAAACGAGAATGCACACGCAGGCGCTGGCTGAGTCTACGAACGTCGAGGCACGCAAGCCATTCTACCGGATTCTCTACGTCCAGGTGTTGATCGGTCTCGCGCTGGGTGTCCTCGCCGGCCATTTCTGGCCCGAATTCGGGGCTGCGCTGAAGCCCTTCGGCGACGGCTTCGTCAAGCTGGTCAAAATGATGATCGCGCCGATCGTCTTCTGCACCATCGTGAGCGGCATCAACAGTATCAGCGATTCCCGCGGGGTTGGCCGTACGCTGGTGAAATCCATGGCGCTGTTCTACTTGCTGACTGTGCTCGCATTGCTGGCCGGGCTGATGGCCGTATCGCTGATCCAACCGGGCGTCGGCATGCACGTTGCCGTCAACACGCTCGATCCGTCGGTCGCCGCGAAATACACCAAACAGGCGGCGACTTCCGGGTTTGCAGACTTCATGCTGCACATCATTCCGCATTCCTTCTTTGGAGCCTTCGCCGATGGTGAAGTGCTGCCGGTCCTGCTGGTCTCGATCCTCGTCGCTTTTGGGTTAAACCGTGCCGGCGACGACGGTGTGGTGGTGACAAAAGCAATCGCCTCGTTCTCGCACGTGTTGTTTGTATCGTTCGGCTTCATCATGAAGCTTGCCCCGCTCGGCGCCTTCGGCGCCGTGGCCTTCACGGTGGGCCGCTATGGCATCCGTTCGATTGGCTCGCTCGGACTGCTGATCCTGACATTCTATATCGCCTGCTCCGTCTTCGTGGTCGTCGTGCTTGGCACGCTGGCGCGGCTGAACGGCTTTAGCCTGTGGAAGACGATCCGCTACTTCAAGGAAGAACTGCTGATCGTGCTCGGCACGTCATCGTCGGAGCCGGCTCTGCCTGGCACATTGCGCAAGCTTGAGCAGCTTGGGTGTCGGAAGGGGGTGTCAGGGCTCGTGCTGCCGATGGGTTACTCGTTCAATCTGGACGGCAGCGCCATTTATCTTACCCTGGCGTCCATCTTCATTGCCCAGGCTTGCGACATTCATCTGTCTTGGGGGCAGATTGCGACGATGCTCGGATTGATGCTGCTGACCTCCAAAGGGGCGGCCGGCGTCACCGGCAGCGGCTTCGTGGCGCTTGTCGCGACCCTCTCGGTGATGCCGGATCTACCCGTGACCGGCGTGGCCTTGCTCATTGGCATCGACCGTTTCATGTCAGAGGCGCGGGCCCTAACCAGCATGATCAGCAACTGTGTCGCGGCCATCTCCGTTTCGCTGTGGGAAGACGCCTGTGACCGCGAGGTGCTGGCCCGTGAACTGGGACAGGTTAACGCTCCCGAACCTGCGGCCCGATCAAAGGTTGCCGCGGCACCGGTGGTGCAAGAGGACAAAAGCTGGGTGCCGACGCCGCAATCGGCCGCCTGAGCGAGGGATTTACTTAGTCGGCGTTGGTTTTCGCGCGGCGAACCCGCAGGCTTGGCCGGCTCAATCGAAGTCGGCGAGCCCAGGTTCTCTGATCTGGGCCCGCCGCGAGAAAGCGTTGAAGTTGCCATCGGCACCAACTGAGGGACAAGCGCCAAACGGGCGCTGATCGCGGGACTTGCAATCGGAGGGCACGACGTCCCACCAGTGGTGCTAGCCCTCCGATGCGAACTCACGTCATTAGAAGGGAACTCAAGCGCGCGTCGGTGTGCTCATTTCGTAAATAATTGAAATTGCGAGACAATAGCGTTTCTGTGGCCCCCGAGATAGATTTTAAGAGAGTTCAAGTCTTTCAGCCGGTCGGAAAGCGGCGTGTGCACGACGAGTGCACGGGCAGATCGAGAAAAAGGCTTTGATCGACAAATCTAAGCAGGCCTTTGGGAAGAGATGTGTAACGGCAGGTCACATTCGCAAGATGGCTTCGATCTCTCGCGCGGCCTCGAGCAGCATAAGGTCCTGTCCGCGCGGGCCGACGATCTGAAGGCCGAAGGGAAGTCCGCTCCGATCGGCTCCGCACGGAATCGAAATCGCCGGCAGGCGCGCATGATTGACAAAAGGCGTGAACACCGCGTGGGCTCGTTGGCTGGCGGCTTTTCCGCCGATCATGTCAGGGCCGAGCTGCGCCAGCGGCCACGCGACGCATGGGACGGTTGGCGTCAGCAGCAGGTCGATCTCGCTAAAGAAAGCGGCAAATGCCTTGGCGATTGCTGCGCTTGCGACCAGCGCTCCGGCCACATCGGCGCCTGACCACGACAGCCCCCGCTCGATCTGCTTGGCGATATCAGGGTCGAGGACGGTTGGGTCCCTGCGGAAGGCCTCTCCATGCAGCGCGGCGAGGCCGGCATGCTGGAGCGGCATGATGGCGTCTTCCGTCGCGCCCGCCGGCCAGACCGGATCGCGCTGCGAGATGCGCAATCCTGCGGCGGAGAGGCGGGCGATGGCGGCGGACAGTCCGTTCGCGACGACGTCGTCAACTGCGACATCAAGTCCGAAGCGCGGCGAGAAGGCGATGCGATGGCCTGCGATGTCGCTGGCCTCTTGCGCGATGATGGCAGAATCGGGATCGCGCCGATCGGCGCCGGCCATGGTCTTGAACGCAAGCGCAATGTCGACGACGTCGGTGGCGATCGGCGCGATGACAGAGAGACCGAAGAACGGCTCGGCGAAGCCAGGTCCATAAGGAATTACGCCGTGGGACGGCTTGAAGCCGGCGACACCGACATGGGCTGGCGGCCTGCGACTGGAGCCGCCCGCATCGGTGCCGATCGCGAGCGGCACGAGGCCGGCAGCGACGGCGACAGCCGGACCACCCGATGAGCCACCGGGAGTCAACGCAGGGTCGAGCGGGTGCCGCGTCGGCCCGAATAGCGGTGAGGCCGTCACGCCCTTGCTCGCGAACTCCGAGGTTGCCCCGATGCCGACGACGACGGCCCCGGCCTTGCGCAGCCGCTCGATCGCGATCGCATCTTGCGGCGCGACGAAATCGGCAAACAGGCGCGAGCCCTGCGTCACGCGCCAGCCGCCGACCCAGATGTTATCCTTGACGACGATAGGAACGCCGGCGAGCGGCATGATCTCGCCGGCGCGCAGGCGAGCATCGACCGTTGCGGCATCGGCGTTCAAGGTCGACCGTGACGATTGCATTCAACGCCCTGGCCGCTTCGATCCGCCCGAGGGCGGCCTTGGCGGCCTCGATGGCGCTCGTCCGTCCAGCCGCGACATCGGCCGCAATCTCGCGCGCGCTATGTGCCGGCCTTGTCATGGCCCCCCCAGATCAGTGCCACTGTGCCACAGAGGGCTAGGCAAGCCAGAGCAAAGAACGCCGCGCCGAGGCCGCTTACGCCATCGAAGATCGACACCACGGCCGGCGCCGCCAGCAGGCCGGCATAGGACGCGGTCAGCACTGCGCCTGTAGTCTCGCCGATCCGGTCCTGCGGGGCGAGGCGGGCGATCTCGGCGATGAAGACGCCGTTCCAGCCGGACGCGGTCAGGCCGAACAATGCGGCAACGGCGAACTGCCAGGCGCGACCGAGCGATGCGCCATCAAGGCCCAGCAGCGCGGCGCAGAAGGCCATGCCGAGGCCGATGACGACGAGGACGGTGCGGGAGGCGTCGAGGCGCATCGCGACATAGCCCCAGCCGAGACGGCCGACGAGGCCGCCGGCTTGCGCGCAGGCGAGCGCCATGCCGGCCTCGATATGACTGAGGCCAAGCGCGCGTGTGCCGAGCGTGACGAAGACCGTGTTGAGGGAAACCTGCATCGCGCTGAAAGGCATCGAGGCCAGCGCCAGCATCGCGATCCGCCGGTCCGCGGTCACCAGCGCCAGCCGGGCACGTAGATCGAGCTTTGGCGGCGGGGCGACCTTGCCCGCATAGGCCGGACGCAACCATTCGAACACCGCGATTGCGAGAAGTGCGCAGACGCCCACGGCCGCATAGCACCAGGCCGGCCCGAACGCGATGGCGATCGCAGGCAGGGCCAGCGAGCCGCTGACCGCGCCGATCTGGTTGCCGGTCTGGCGCACCGAGAACACGAAGGCGCGCCGCTCGGCGGTGACGAGCCGCGACAGCAGCGCCGCGCTTGCGGGCGTTTCCGGGCCCATGGCAAGGCCGAGGCAGAGGCCTGCGGCGAGCAGGGCGACGCTCGATCCGAGCGAAGCCAGGGCCATGCCGGCGACGATGGCCGCCGCGCACAGGCTCGCGATCCGCATCGAGCCGAGCCGCGCGATGAGGCCGCCGCCCCAGAACGAAGCCGGGATGCCGACCGCGAACACCGCGCACGAGAACATCGAGAGCTGCCAGACCTCGATATGGGCGCGGGGCGCGACCACTCCGGGCGCGAACAAGGCCAGCGCCACGAGGGCCTGAAGCGCGGTCATCGCCCCCAGGGCTGGCAGCAACGCGGGCGCTGGCCGAGTGGCGGTGTTTCCGTCTACCATGGCAGCGTGCTCATGGGAGAAACAGAGTGGCAGGCGGCATTTCCATTCACGCAGTCGATGTGGCGACAGGGCGGCCCGCGCAGGGCTTGCGCGTCGAAATCTGGCGGCTCTATCCGGATTCCCAGCGCATCGCCGACGGGCGGATCGGCGCAAACGGCGCGCTCGATCATGCGGTTGCGCAAGGCGCCGACGTGACGGCCGGCGAGTACGAGGTGCTGTTTCATCTCGGCGAGTTCTTTGGCGAGCGCGACGGTTTCCTGACGGTGACGCCGTTCCGCTTCCGCATCAAGAACGTTGACGAGCATTTTCATCTGCCGCTGAAATTCACGCGCTGGGGGTATTTGCTGTTTCGCGGCGCCTGATCAGTTCGTCAAGCGCCGCGACAGGCCGGTGACCCGCTCCATGATCGCGACCAGCGCGACGGTGGCGATGATCAGCACACCCGACAGCGCCGCGATCGTGACATCCAGCTTGCCCTCGAGGTCCTGCCACATCCTAATCGGCAGCATGTCGGTCGCGGCGTCGCGCAGGAAGAGCGAGACCGGCACGTTATCGAAGGACGACATGAAGGCGATGAAGGCGCCGGCGATGATGCCGGGCCGGATCAGCGGCAGCACAACGCGGCGGAAAGTATAGAGGCGGCTCGCGCCCAGCACGGCCGAGCTTTCGAGCAGGGTCGGCTCGAGCTGGGCGAGCGCTGCGACCGTGTTGCGCACGACATAGGGCACGCAGACCACGGTGTGGCCGATCACCAGCGTCAGCGGCGACACCGGCAGCCCGACCAGCGAGAACAGCATCAGGGCGGCAAGGCCGAAGGCCAGTGCCGGCAGCACCAGCGGCGACATGAAGAGGGAATCGAGCAGCCGCGCCGACAAGGCCCGTGACCTGGAGATCGCGAGCGCCGCGGCGACACCGAGCCCAACCGATAGTCCGGTCGCCCACAGCGCCACGATCAGGCTGTTCTTTGCGGCGAAATGCAGCTGCCAGGCATTCCACAGCTCGGCGTACCAGCGCAGCGAATAGCCGGGCGGCGGGAAGCGCAGCGAGAAGCCGCTGGTGAAGGAGACGATCAGCACCACGAGCGATGGCGCGATGATGATGACAAGCGCGATCGCCGCGACCGCCGTCATGAAGAGCTCGAAGCTCATCGCCTCGAGGGTGCGCTTGCGTCCGCTCATCATGCGCCTCCATAGCCGCGCGACATGCGTCCGAGCGTGGTGAAGACCGAGACGACCGCGAGCACGGCGAGCAGGAAAATGATCGAGATCGCGGCCGCGAACGGCCAGTTCTGCAGCGTCGAGGCCTGCTGGTAGAGATACATCGGCATGAACAGCATCTGACCGCCTCCGATCAGCGACTGGGTGATGAAGGCCGTGATCGCGGCGGCATAGGTCAGCGTGCAGCCGGCGATGACGCCGGGCAGCGCCAGCGGCAGCACGATCCGGAAGAAGGTGCGCCAGCTCCCCGCGCCAAGCGAGCATGAGGCGTCGTCGAGATTGGGGTCGATCCGGCCGAGCGCGGTGATCAGCGGCAGCGTCATCAAGGGCATCTGCACCTGTGCCAGTGCAAGGACCACGCCGAACTGGGTATAGAGCAGCTTTAGCGGCGTATCGATGATGCCGAGCGATTGCAGCGTGGCGTTGATAATGCCCTGGCGTCCCAGGATGACGATCCAGGCGAAGGTGCGGACCACCACGCTGGTCAGAAGGGGCAGCAGCACGATCAGGATGATGATGGTCTGCAGCTTCGGCCCGACCCGCTGATACAACCAGGCGATGGGAAAGCCGAGCACAAGGCAGACGGCCGTCACCTCGGCTCCTAACAGTAGCGTCGAGCCGAGCACGCTCAGGCTGAAGGGATCGGTGAGAAAGTGCAGGTATTGGCCGAGCCCCCAATGGAGCGCGGTCGTGTCGTTGTGCAGCGAGAGCCAGAGCAATTGCAGCAGCGGCGCGACGAAGAAGAGCAGGAAGAACAGCGCCAGCGGCGCTGCCAATCCCATTCCGTAGGACGTGACGTCCCGTGAGGCCGGTGCTGCGCCCATGGTCGCGTCCTAGATCTTGATCTCGCGGTTGAAGCGTTCGATCCAGGCCGAGCGCTGCTCGTTGATCTTCTTCCAGTCCTGGAACACGAACTTCTGCTTCAGCTCGGCCGTGTCCTTGGCCAGCACGCGCGCGATCTCGCCGCCCATCGTCACCTTGGAATTGGTCGGCACGATCAGATAGGGCGGGTTCATCAGCGTGGTCTGCACTTCCGGTGTCAGCGACGCCTCGATGAGCTTGAAGGCGAGCTCGCGGTTGGGAGAGTTCTTGACGATGTGGATCGTGGTCTTGAAGGCGATGGCGCCTTCCTTCGGCGCCACGAACTCGACCGGCACGCCGCGCGCTTTAAGGATCTGGATGGCGTTGAAATTGCCGGGCGAGATGTCGATCTGGCCCTGCTGGAACAGGGTCGCGAGCGCACCGGGATTGGCCGCGACCGCGGCGAGATTGGGCTTGAGCTCCTCCAGCGCCTTGAAGCCGGGATCGACATTGGCCTCGGAGCCGCCGCGCATCTTGGCGATCTCGACCAGCCAGCCGGTGCCGAGCGTCGAGTTGAGATTGGTGATGCCGACGCGGCCCTTGAACTCCGGCTTCCAGAGATCGGCCCAGGAGGTCGGCGGCGTCTTGACGGCTTCCGGATTGTAGGTGAGGCCGACGACCTGGAAGAACGGGGCCGGGCCCATCGGCTCCTGCGCTTCAGTGATCAGGTCCTTGTAGTAGGCGCTCTTCTCGACGGGATAGGGCTCGACCAGATCCTGGCCGATGGCGACGAGGGCCGGGCCGGGATCGTGCAGCATGACGTCGATCGGCGGATTGGCCTTGGCGGCGTTGACCTTTGCGATTTGGTCGACCGACAGCATGGGATCGAGCACCATCGCGGCGTCGGCGTTGGCTTTCCGGAACGCCGGCACCAGCACGGCCTTGTGCGCTTCCTCCCAGCTTCCGGTGAAGGTCGCAAACACCAGCGGGCGGGCCTGCGCGTAGCTCAGGCCCGGAAACGCCTTCATGGCCCCGAGTGTGAGCGCCGTGGTCAGCAGGCTTCTGCGATTCATGATCATGTCGAACTCCCCTCTGGACAAAAAACTGGTTTCAAAGCGTTGCGGGAAAGGCGTTGGCGAGCGACGGGGCGAGCGGCGCGAGGCGCACCGCAGCGCCGTTCTCCAGCGCGCGCGTCTCGCCGATGCGTGCCTGGGAGACCTTGACGCCGGAGCCATCGGCAGTGGTGACTTCATGCACGACGGTGGCCCCCAGCGGCAGCGACATGCCGACGACGCCTGCAAAGCCGGTCTCGTCGCCGACGAATTGCAGATGCTCCGGACGGATGCAGACCGTGACGCGTCCGCCCTCGGTGAGGGCGCCGCCCGCTGGCCGTGCGATGATCTCCGCGCCGGCATCGAGGCGAACCTTCGCTTCGGTCCGGTCCGCAGCGACAACAACGCCCGGCATGCGGTTGGTCGAGCCGACAAAGGTGTTCACGAACAGCGTCTGCGGCCGATCGTAGACGTCGGATGGCGATCCGAATTGCTCGAGCTTGCCGTGGCTGAGCACCGCGACGCGGTCGGCCATCGACAGTGCTTCCTCTTGGTCGTGCGTCACGATCAGCGTGGTGATGCCGGAGACGCGCTGCAGTCGCTTGATCTCGATCTGCATGTCGAGCCGCAAGTTCTTGTCGAGCGCGGCAAAGGGCTCGTCGAGCAGCAGGATCGACGGCTTGATCGCGAGCGCGCGGGCGAGCGCGACGCGCTGCTGCTGGCCGCCGGAGAGCTGCCGCGGCAGCCGCTCCGACATCGTCGGCAGTTGCACCAGCTCCAACAGGCGCTGTGCCTCGCGCTGGCGGGTCGCCTTGTCGACGCCGCGGGCGGCCAGTCCATAGCCGACATTGTCGCTGACGGTGAGGTGCGGGAACAGCGCGTAGTTCTGGAACACGATGCCGACCGCGCGCTTGTTCGGCGGCAGCGCATCGACGATGTCGTCGCCGATGATGATGCGCCCCTGCGTCTGTGCAATGAAGCCGGCGATGATGCGCAGCAGCGTGGTCTTGCCGCAGCCGGAGGGGCCAAGCAGGGCGATGATCTCGCCGCCCTTGATGTCGAGATTGATGTTCTCGACCGCGAGCGCGCCGCTGGGATAGCGGTGGGTGACCGCGTCGACGACGAGCGATCGGCCGCCTTGCGTTTCAGCCATGATGTTGCCTCCCGTTACCCCCTAGAAGAAAGCAAGTCTCGTGCCCGCGCCTGTCGCTTTTCGGCGTGCACTCGGGCATGGTGATCCCATGACATTGGATCGATCGATCTGCGATCTCACCGCTACGGAGCTTGCGCGCGCCATTGCACAGCGCGAGCTGTCCTCGCGCGAGGCCATTGAAGCGCATCTTGCGCGGATTGCGAGCCTCGACACCCGATTGGCGGCATTCGTGACGGTCGATGCGGACGGCGCCCGCCGCGCCGCGCAGATGTGCGATGCGGCCTCTGCGCCGATCGGCCCGCTGCATGGCGTGCCCATCGCGATCAAGGACCTCACCGACACAGCCGGACTTGCGACGACTTACGGCTCGGTGCTGTTCCGCGACCATGTCCCGGCCGAGGACGATCTCGTGGTCGCGCGGCTGCGGCGTGCCGGTGCGATCATTCTCGGCAAGACCAACACGCCTGAGTTCGGCTTCGGCGCGGTCTGCACCAATAGATTGTGCGGGCCGACGCGCAATCCGTTCAATCCCGCGCTGACCTCCGGCGGATCGTCCGGCGGCTCCGCCGTCGCGGTCGCGGCCGGCATGGTGCCGCTGGCGCACGGCACCGATTTCGGCGGCTCGGTGCGCACGCCCGCCAGCTTCTGCGACGTCGCCTCGATCCGGCCGACGCCCGGCCGCATTCCGTCGCCGCGCCGACCGCTCGGCTGGGACATGCTCGCCACCCACGGCTTCCTCGCCCGCGGTGTCGAGGATCTCGAACTGGCGCTGTCGGTGTGCGCTGGGAGCGATGCGAACGATCCGCTCTCGGCTGGCATCGTCGGTGATGATCGGCCGCTCGGAGGACGTCCGAAGGTCGCTGTCACCCCCGATTTCGGCGTCGCGACGGTTGCGCGCGGTGTCCGTGCGCGTTTTGCCGCCGCCTGCGATGCGCTCGCGGGAATTGCCGATGTCGTGCCGTCCTCGCCCGATTGCAGCGGCGCGATCGAAACCTTCCGCACGCTGCGCGCGGCGCATATTGCCAACAGCTATGGCGAATTGCTGAGAACGCGCCGCGCCGAGCTGACACCTACCGTGATCTGGAACATCGAGGCGGGCGCAAAGCTCTCCGCCGAGGATTATCTCAACGCCGAGCGGCGGCGCACCGCGATCTATCGTAGCTTTCGCGAGTTGTTCGCCCGCGCCGATTTCCTGATCGCGCCGGCGGCCTCCGTCTTCCCCTGGCCGAACGAGATCAGCGATGTCACTGTGATCGACGGCACGGTGCTGGAGACGCCGATCGACTATCTCGCCGTCACCTTCATCGTCTCGCTGGTCGGCTTCCCTGTCCTGACCTTGCCGGTGCGCCGGGTAGAAAACGAGCTGCCATTCGGGATCCAGATCATCGCGCCGCCGGGCGCTGAATCCCGTCTGTTTGCCTTCGGCCGTGCCATCGAAAAGGAATTGGGCTTTTCGCATCGCCGGCCAACGCTCCCTTAGCTGTCGCGATGCTCGAGCCGCGCGGCGAGCGCGTCGGCAAGACCGATGGTGGGCTTGGCTGCGGGCCGGCGGTATGTACCAGCGGTTGCCTTGCGCAGGCGTAGCGCAACCAGCGCTTCCGCCTGCTTCACTGAAGCGACGACCTGGTCGACCACGGGGACGGGGATCCGGTCGGCGACGCGCTCGGCAAGGCCCGAGAGCGGGGCGCCGGCAAAGATCAGCACATCGGCCTCGTCCTCGACGATGGCGCGCTGGGCGAGCTCGACCAGCACGTCCTCCTTCTCGGTGCCGACCTCGGAGATCGCCTGAAACGGCGTATCGAGCATGCGGATGCCGGCGCAGCGCTCCCACAGCCCGTGGGCGCGCACGCACTCCTCGTACCAGGGCCCCAGCGCCTGGGCGAAGGTGACGATGGCAAAGCGGCGTCCGGCCATGCAGGCGGTGAGCATCGCGGCTTCCGCCATGCCGACCACGGGAATGTCGAAGGTCTCGCGCGCGGCGAACAGGCCGGGATCGCCGAAGGCCGCGATGATCGCTGCGTCCACCTTCATGTGCTGCTCGGCCAGCATTTCCAGCGCGATGGCGCCGCCGATCTGCGCCTCGGTGCGCGTCGCGATGTAGGGCACGCCGCGGGTCGCGGTGCAGGGGATCAGCTCGGTGTCCGGCGAGGCCGCGCGCCGCCCGACACCCATCATCAGATCGGTGACTGCGGCGCTGGTGTTGGGGTTGAGCAGCAGCAGCTTCATGGTCAGGCCGCCGTCAGCTTGGGCTTGGGGGCAAGGGTCTCGAGCAGAGCGGTGCCGGTCTGGCGGACATGGGCGCCGAGCAGGCGGCCTGCGGCCTCGCTGTCGCGCGCCTCGAGCGCGGCAAGGATATCGGCGTGCTCGTTGACTGAATTGCTCCAGCGCTTGTCGGCCCCGAGCGCGAGATAACGTGCACGTTCGGCGCGGGAGATCAGCGTCTCGTGCGCCTCCCGCAGCGGCGTATTGCGCGCCATGCGGACGATGGTGTTGTGGATCTCGCCGTTGATGGCGAAATATTCGTCGAGCTTGCCGTTGCGGTGATGACCTTCCATCCGGGTCTGAAGCGTGCGGAGGCGGGCGAGATCGCGCTCGGTCGCGCGCTCCGCGGCGAGCTCGGCGGCCAGCCGCTCGATGCCAGCAAGGGCCTCGAACAATTCCGAGATGCCGTCGACCGCGATATCGGCAATGCGCGGGCTGCGGTTCGGACGAAGCTCGATCAGCCCTTCCGCGGCCAGCACCTTCATGGCCTCGCGCAGGGGGGTGCGCGATACGCCGAGCTCCTTCGACAGCTTGGTCTCCTGTGTCTGCGAACCCGGCGGCAGCTCGCCGCGAATGATCATCGTCCGCATCCGCGCGGCGGCGCGCTCATGCAGGCCCATCCGCTTGAGTTTGGGCGACTTTCGTCCCTTCGGCGCTTCCGATTTTGGTTGCACGCGTGCCTCGCTTCTCACGTTGATCTTAGCCGCTTCCGGCCCTTTTGATTGCCCAAAATACTGACGTATCTCGCTGAAAACAATGGCATAGCGCGCAAATTGTATGCAGCATGCAAAAACCGGATTGCGCGGCGGCAAAGGGCGGCGGATGATCGTTTCCGACGCGCGACATCCCGCGCCTTCGAAACGGAGTAAGCGATGCGGACGAGTTTGCGACTGGGCCTCGTGGTGATGGCGGCGGTGCTTGGCGGAAGCGACCTGGCCAGCGCGCAAGTCGCGAAGATCAAGCTCGGCTACGCCAAATGCGCGCATTGCCTGCCGATGTCGCTGATCCCGGGCATGGCGAAGGGCGTCGAGGTCGAGGCGACCGGCTTCAACTCGGGCAATGACGTGCTGACCGCGCTGGTGTCGAAGAGCATCGACGTCGCGCAGGTCACCTATCTCCACTACATCACTGCGCTCGACAAAGGTTTCGACGTCGTCGCCGTATCGGGCCAGATCAATGGCGGCTCGGAATGCCTGTCCTCCGCGAAGCTGAACCTTCCGCCTGAGGACTGGGCCACGTTCAAGACGACCGTTGCGAAGGCGAAGAGCGACGGCCAGCCGCTCAAGGTCGCGGCGTCCCGCGGCAATGCGCAGGACATCCACATGCGCGGGGCGTTCCTCAAGCAGGGCGTCGATCCCAACAAGGACATCCAGTTCATCAACATTCCCAATCCGTCCGACCATCTCGCGGCGCTGCAGCGCGGCGAGGTCGACATGATCTGCTCGGTCGAGCCGTTCGCCTCCCAGATCCGGCTCGCCGGCGCCGGCAAGCATTTCGTGCTGCCGTATGAGCAGGCCGCGGGCAATCTGACCAATCTGATCGTCACCCGTTCCGACGTTATCGCGAGCCAGCGCGCCGGCGTGCAGGGCGTCGTCAGCGCAGTCGTCGAGCTCGACAACAAGCTGATTGCCGACAAGGCGCCGTGGATCGAGGTCATCAATAAGCTCACCGGCCTCGACAAGAATGTGGCGACCGAGGCGCTGAAGAATGCCTCTCCCGATCCCGCGATCCATCGCTCGCAGACGCTGGCGATCGCTGCAATGATGCGCGACCTCAAATACATCTCGAAGGACGTCTCCGCAGAAGCGGAGAAGAACATGGACTATTCGTTCCTGGAGCAGGCCACGGGAAAGGCTAGGAATGACCTCGGTTACTGACACGGCTCCGGCGAGGCCGGCGTTTCGCCTGACGCGGGCATTCCAGGGGCTCGAACGCCTCGTCGTGCCTGTGGTGCTGATCGCGGGCTGGGAGGCCTTCGCCCGCAGCGGCATGCTGCCGCCTGCACTGCTGCCGGCGCCGAGCGCGGTGCTGCATGCGCTCGGCGATTGGGTGTTCGGCTTCGACGAGACCACGCAGACCTATTCCGGTCACTGGCTGCGCGATGCGCTCGCCAGCGCGCTGCGCGTGTTCGGCGGCTTTGCGCTGGCCAGCCTGCTCGGCATCCTCGCGGGGGTCGCCATCGGCTGGTCGCGCCTGTTCGAGAAAACGCTGGAGCCGACGCTGCAGATGCTGCGCCCAATTCCACCGGTGTCCTGGATTCCGCTCGCGATCATCTGGTTCGGCATCGCCGACAAGCCGGCGATCTTCCTTGTCTTCCTCGGCGCCTTCTTCCCCGTGCTGATGAACAGTATTCATGGTGTCAAGACGGTAGACCACAATCTTGTGCGCGCCGGCGCGATGATGGGCGCCAACGGCCGGCAGATGCTGACCGACATCGTGCTGCCGGCGGCGCTGCCTTCGATCTTTGCGGGCTTGCGCATCGCTGTTGGCTCGGCCTGGATGCTGACGGTCACGGCCGAGATGGTCGCGGTAAAGAGCGGTCTCGGCTATGTCTTGTGGGATTCCTATTACTTCCTGCGCTACGACATCGTGCTGGCCGCGATGATCTCGATCGGGCTGCTCGGCTATCTCTCCGATCTCGGCCTGAAAGCGATCATGGCGCGCACGCTGCGCTGGCAGCAGGCAACCACCGTGCAGGGCAGGGCGGGCTGATGGCGGCAATCGAGCTTCGCAACATCGTCAAGGTATTCTCCGACAAGCGGCGCGGCCGTGATCTGTTGACGCTGGACAACATCAATCTCGACATCGAGGCCAATGATTTCGTCTGCCTGCTCGGCCCCTCCGGCTGCGGCAAGTCGACCCTCCTGAACATCATCGCCGGATTCGAGCAGGCAACCTCCGGGCGCACGCTGGTCGACGGCAAGCAGGTGGAACGGCCGGGATCGGACCGCGGCGTCGTGTTCCAGCAGCCGACACTAATGCCCTGGTTGACGGCAATCGACAACATCGCCTTCCATCTCAAGCTCAAGGGCGTCGCCAAGGCCGAGCGCTACGACAGGGCGATGGAGTCCATTGATCTCGTAGGCCTCCGCGGCTTCGAGCATCACCACCCCTCCGAGATGTCCGGCGGCATGAACCAGCGCGTCGGTATCGCCCGCGCCCTGTTGATGAACCCGAGCGTGATCCTGATGGACGAGCCGTTCGCGGCGCTGGACGCCCAGACCAAGCTCGAAATGCAGGAAGAGCTGGTCGCGATCTGGCAGAAGCGGCGCTCCACCATCGTGTTCGTCACCCACAGCGTCGACGAGGCGCTGGTGCTCGGCAACAAGATCGTGGTGATGACCAAGCGGCCGGGCCGGATCCGCGAGGCCGTCAATTTCGACCTGCCGCGCCCGCGCGACATCACCAGCCCCGAATTCAATGACGCCAAGCGGCACATCCTGTCCCTGATCAGGGAGGAGTCGACGCGCCTCGCACAGGCGTCGTAAGGCCGCTCCATGCGCAAGCGTCTCGGCATGATCACGCCGTCGTCCAACTCGGTGCTCGAGCCCGTCACCAGTGCGATGCTGGCCGGCGCCCCCGGCATCACCGCCCATTTCTCGCGCTTTCGCGTCACCGAGATCGCACTCGATGCAGCGGCGCTGAACCAATTCGATGCCTCGGTGATGCTGCCGGCGGCGGACCTGCTGGCGGACGCCAAGGTCGATGCGATCGCCTGGAACGGCACCTCCGCAAGCTGGCTCGGCATCGGGCGCGACCGGAGCCTGTGCGAGGCGATCACGGCACGCACGGGCGTGCCGTCGACGACGTCGACGCTGGCCTGCATCGACGCGGCCCGCGCGCTCGGCGCCAAACGCGTCGGCCTGGTCTCGCCTTATACCGACGACGTGCAGCGGCGCATCGCCGATGTCTGGGCCGGGGAGGGGATCGCCCCGCATGCGGAGCGGCACCTGGGGTTGCGCGACAATTTCTCCTTCGGAGAGGTCGAGCCTGCGGTGATCGCAGACATGATCCGCGCGGTGGCGGCGGAGGGCGCGGACGCCGTCGTCATTCTCTGCACCAATCTCGACGGCGCCGCGCTGGCCGCCTCGCTCGAACGGGAATTGGACATCGCCGTGCTCGACTCGGTCGCGGTCACGCTGTGGCGGACGCTTGGTCTCGCCGGCGGCGACATCCGTGCCCTTGCGCCGTGGGGGCGAATATTTCAGACAATGCCAGTCATCAAGTGACGGAGACATCAGTGACGCAGCTCGATCTCGCCATTCGCGGCGGCACTATCGTGACGGCCAGCGACGAGTTCCGTGCCGATATCGGCATTCGCGACGGCCGCATCGTTGGCATCGCCGAGCGCATCGAGGGCGCGGCGCGTGAGATCGACGCGACGGGCCTGCTGGCGCTGCCGGGCGGCATCGACAGCCACGTCCACATCTCGCAAGCCTCAGGCCCCGACGTGGTGATGGCCGACGACTTCGCCTCGGCGACGCGCGCGGCGGCCGCCGGCGGCAACACCATGGTGCTGCCCTTTGCGCTGCAGGAGAAGGGGACGTCGCTACGGACCTGCGTCGAGAATTATCGCAAGCTCGCCGAGGGCGAATGCTATATCGACACCGCCTTCCACCTCATCATCTCCGATCCGACTGCGGTCGTGCTCGGGCAGGAACTGCCGGCCCTGGTCAAGGACGGCTATACCTCGTTCAAGGTGTTCATGACCTATGACGACCTCGTGCTCTCCGACAAGCAGCTGCTCGAGGTGTTCGAGGTCGCGCGCCGCGAGGACGCGAGGAGG
>NZ_LVEM01000001.1 GCF_001641335.1 Bradyrhizobium stylosanthis | reverse complement strand
GGGCGTCTCGAAGGGCCGCATCACCCTGCAAAAGTTCGTCGAGCTGACCGCGACCAACCACGCCCGCATCTATGGCCTCTATCCGCGCAAGGGCTCGATCGGCGTCGGCTTCGATGCCGACATCGCGCTGTGGGACCCCAAGCTGACGAAGAAAATTCAGCAGTCCGATCTGCACCACGGCTCCGACTACACGCCGTGGGAAGGCTTTGAGATCACAGGCTGGCCCGTCACCACCATCGCCCGGGGGCGCGTGGTGTACGAGCAGGGCAGGATCGTCGGCGACAAGGGCGCGGGTGAGCTGCTGAGCCGCGGCAAGTCGAGCCTGGTCTGATCAAGCGCAGCTCGCACGGCGCCTGGTCCGAAGGACGCGCTCGGGGAGTGCGGGATTTTGCCAGGACGCAGTGGAGACCTTGTTGCCGTCGACCATCTGCGTCAGCCTGAGTGCGCGGCGATCGAGCAAAGCGTATAGGCGTCCTGCGCGCTGAGACCGCTCCTCTCGCGAATGAGCGCGATCATGTCGCGCAGAGCCGCCTTTGGCCGCATCGTGGAGGTCTTGATTGATCCATCGTGATCCAGTCGACCGCGGTTTCCGCGCGCGGGAGGCGAGGTGAAGATCCCGCTGGACGTGGAATTCGAAGGTGCCGGTGAGCGCGGCCTCGATCGCTGTCGGGCAGACTCGCCATCGTCTGCAGCGCATGGCCGTCGCCGGCGGAGAACAGCGCGCCCGGTACGAAGACAGAAAAATAGATCGTGCTGTCAGCGCTGATCGGGCAGAAGACGCAGGAGGGTCGGGGACAGCGAGTTTCATCGACGCCTTCGGGAGCTAAACGGATGTCCGAGAAAAGTGGCGGCAGAGACTGATGCTGGAGATGAGGGCCGATCGTGCGGCGCCCGGTCGCAAGACTATTAAGAAGCGGAAGCTATCGCCAAGCAAGCCGTCCCATAAGATCGTCCTCTGAGACAGACTCGCGGATTAACCCTGACGATTTCCACAGCCACAAGGGATTGGGTGATGCGGACGTTGTTGGCCAATAGGAATGGATGATTTGACTCTCGCGATAGTGGAATGGGCAGCCACCCTTGATCTCCCGCCATAGTTGCGTTTGGATATGGCTCTGGGGGAAAAATGCGTTGGCTTGGAATTGCAGTGCTCTCTGTAGCGCTGGGAAGAGTGTTACGCGACTGGCGCGGATGTTCGCGCAAAGTTGGCCAGGACTACGTCGGGAAGAATGTTGATGCTCTTATCGTCCGGTGGGGGCCACCCGCGAGTACCTTCAAAATGAATAGCGGCGACACTGCTTATAGCTGGCAACTGGCGAGCGGCAGTTCAATTTCGATCTCACGTGATGGACAAACGAGCGCATCAGGAAGTTCGCGGGCATATGCTTGTAAGGTCAATGTCGTCGCACTGCCGAACGGAACGATTAAAAGTCTCGATACTGAAGACAAGGACAGTAGCCTCGACCGGCGTTCAGCTCGGCAGCGTTTGCGCAGAGCAACTTGGAATGAAGCAGCAGTAAAAGCTCTCTTCGGATGAAGGGCTAATGATCGTTGCTATGCGTCGAAAAGCGCGGCTCGGCCTCATTGCCTTGTTTGCGCTCGTCACGGCAGCCAATGCGGCAGTCGCCCCTTGGATGGAAACGATGCGCGGAGCCACGGGGGACATCGATCAGTGGCAAAGGGTCGACTTCCGGGCTTCGGGACTTTCCCGGCAGAACGCGGCACAGATCAAAGTCGTTATCCGCACTAAGGGTCCCAGCATGCAGGGCCTCATCCGGATTCTTGGCGCACCAGCCTCGAACTTCGACACCGGTAAGGGCACGACCATCGTTGACCTGATCAATGTCGGCAACAATAGCAACGGCTATGCCGATATTGTCGCCTTGGAAATTCTGTTTACCCAAACGATGCCGGGACAATTTTACGAGGTCTTTGCAGTGGAAAATGAAGAAAAGGCTCAGTAGCGGCCTCGTCTAGTACCCGGTGCACTTTTGGGTGATCGCCCCTTTCAAGGCGGGAATCCATGATCTGTAGGCTGCAGCTCGATAATGGACTTATCCGGCATCATCGGTCGGCCGTTGCTGGAAGCTGAGGCTCGACAAAGGCAACGCCGCGGGCAGCCGCTGCAGCGGCAATTGCCCGGTTCGTCGCCGCATCGGACGTCGCTGCAAGAGCCACAAGCGGTCGATGCGAGAGCGGTTTGACGGCATCAATTGACGCAACAAAATCGGTTTGCGCCGACGCCGATCCGATATCGTTTGCCCCTACCGTAAGAGCGACCAGGAAAGCACCATGTCCGCCGAGGACGCGCGTTGCCAACCGCGTCGCCTATTGGATCGTTTGGCCGCCAACACCCGCATTAACAACCGGATGCCCGCAGGGCTCGCGCGTAAGAGCGGCCATTTCGGTAATGCGATCGCCAGCCCGAAGATGGATTTGGGAGCGTCGGTCAGAGCCGCCGCAATCATGTATTCCCGCACGTCTTTGTGATCATGGAATGCGTAGTGTGTGAAGTTTCCCGACGCGACCCTCGAGCCGATGAACCTCGGAAAAGGAGGCTCCGGCCGCGATCAATCACACAGCGGCCACAGTCCACGGAATAGCTTTCCCCAGTCCCATTGCAGTTTCCAAACGTCACTATTCGTAGGAAAATGCGACTGCGACTTGTATCGCGAGCGCCGGGCACCTTTCCCCGACGAGCGGCCAGCAACCGGCATGAAATCCGCGCTGGAGTTCGTAAGGCACCGTCCCGGCCTACACTGTGGAGGCGTCGAATGACCAACGCTCTAGTGGTTCACGGATCTCAACTACCGAAGGCCGTGCTCGGGCTTCGGGCGGCTCAGTACGTCCGCATGTCCACTGACGCACAGAAGTACTCCATTGAGAACCAATCGGCAGCGATCGCTGCCTACGCTGCCCGGCGCCGCATCGAAATCGTCCGGACCTATTCCGATTCCGGCAAAAGTGGTCTGCGTATCACCGGCCGTGAAGGGCTGCAGGATCTTATACGCGACGTTCAGCTCGGGCGCGCCAATTTCGGCTGCGTGCTCGTCTACGATATTACGCGCTGGGGACGCTTTCAGGACGTGGACGAAAGCGCCTATTACGAGTTCATCTGCAAGCGTGCCGGCATCCAAATCCACTATTGCGCGGATGACTTTGAGAACGACGGCAGCCTTGCCTCAATCGTCCTCAAGAACATCAAGCGCGTTGCTGCAGCCGATTACAGCAAGCAACTGTCCAAGAAGGTCTTCCTCGGTCAGTGCCACGTCGTGACATTGGGCTATTGGCGCGGGGGACCCGCTGGATATGGTTTACGCCGCATGCTTCTCAGCGAAAATGAAAGACCCAAGGGCGTACTCGAATTTGGCGAGCGGAAGAACCTGAAGAGTGAACACACGATTCTCGTTCCCGGCCCGGCATCCGAACGGAAGGTCATACGGCGCATCTTCAACGACTTCGTCGTTGAGCGGAAGACCAGAACCCAGATCGCTGTCGAGCTGAACGCTGCCGGCATTCGCAATGCGCGCGGCAAGCTCTGGACCTCGCTCACCATCAGCAACACTCTCCAAAACGAGGCGTACATTGGTCACTTGGTATACAATCGGCGTTCGCAGAAGCTCGGCGAGAAGCAAGTCATCAATCCTTCGGAAATGTGGGTCCGCCGGAACAATGCGTTCCAGCGGGTCATCGAGCCAAAATTGTTCGCGAGAGCGCAACGCCGCCTTAAGGAGGTCGAGTACGGGCGAGTGATCGCAGATCAAGAGATGCTCGACCGGCTTTCTCGAGTGTTGCGGAAGAAGGGCCACCTGTCATTGAAGTTGATGATGACCACGAAGGGGATACCTCATTACAAGACTTATGCCCAACGCTTCGGATCCCTTGCCGAGGTCTTTCGGCGCGTCGGTTTCGAACCTAAGGCTCGCTATTGCTTCAAGGAGACGGCAGCCAGGACAAATCGCATCATCTCCTCAGTTGCACGAGACATTATTGCCGAGCTCGAACGGCGCCACCGGAGCATCACGTTTCTGGAAGAGCTGCGGCTTCTAACTGTCAGCAGCATCGTAACCGTGTCGGTGACACTCGCGCGAGCAGTTTCCGACGGCAACAGCTATCCGGGCCCAAACCCAAGATGGGAGATGCAGCGGCTCAAGTACAGGAAGTCTGATCTGGTCCTGATTGTCAGGTTGAATCCCGCCGACGCGGGGATCAAGGACTACTTCCTCCTGCCGACGGTAAGTCTACGGGCGACGAGGGACGGGCGGACTCGCATCTCGAATCGTGTGTTCGGCGAATTCAGGTGCGAGACCTTCGCTATTCTCATCAGTGCGCTCCGTCAGCGATTGGAGGGCTGGGCATCGCAGGCTTCCAGGAAAAGGGAGGCAGCGGAACTCATTGACCGTCCAGCCAACCCCCGGCGTGCCGCAATAGCCACGTCAGGCCACCCGAAAAAGCGACGGAAATTAAGCCGCCCCAAAGCCAGGACCGGCCGCGCGCGGCACTGATGGAGCGCAGATATAAAAATGCTCCGAGCAGGGTTCCGTAGTTTCTCCTGAAGTCGCCATTGAGCTTGGCGATCTTGGCAAGCTCGGAAGACGTATCGTCTGTCATCATGCTGGCTCCCATTGAAGATACCAGCACCCCATAAACTCCTGTTTTGCCCGACGGAGCAAGCGATATTTTGTGATATCCGAATTTGGGGCACGCGCCCACCGGCCTAAGGTGCAATTTGCTCGCGAGTCCACCTCTGCCAGCAATTGGTCGTCAGGGCTTGGTGAGATGCTTTTGGGTCTTCTACGGCGCTTGCGCCTCCGGAACCTCCCGTTGGTATGTCCCAGTTGCTTGACAGAAGGCCAGCCTAGAGCATGGCCTCTCAAGTCTCTCTGGGACGCTCACCTGCGAACTCTGCCACGCAGCCGCAGATGGATTGCCTTGGGGTGGATGGCACCGACCTCGGCGTTCGGCTCCGTCGTCAGGAACGCGTAGATGTCGTTGGTCGTCTCACCTTCCCGGACCTTCCGGACCGACGTCCAGTTGCGCCAGGCGAGCGGTTTCAAATGCGGAGATATGACGTGCCGCGCAGATTGCCCCGGCCGCGGCCATGCCGTTCGCGGTCATCAGACAAAGATTTAACGGCGTTAGCATCGTACAGTCACGCCAGATCGGCTTTCTGCTGCCAGCATCGCGGACTGTACCTTTTCAAATGACCTTTGCTCGATTTGGCGGACTCGCTCCCGCGATATTCCATACTCCAGGGCAAGCGCTTCGAGCCTCGGGGGATCTTCACTCAAGTGGCGTGCTGTGAAGATATGCCTTTCACGGGGGCTTAGCTTCTCAATGGCTGCTGCCAAGGCTTGGCGCCGTTGAGCCAGTTCCTGATTGTCGGCCAACGCTACGTCATGAGTCGGCGACGGATCAACCAGCCGTTCGAGGGCATCGCCGTCGTCACCGGCATCGTTGTGACGCAAATTCAGGGACAGGTCGCCACGCAGGCGACGGTCCATATTCACGACCTCACGTTCGGGTACCTTGAGGTAAGTGGCGATCGTCTTGACCTGTTCCGGCCTCAGATCCCCGTCCTCCAAGGCTGATATTGCACTCTTGGATTGCCTCAGTTTGAAGAATAATTTCTTCTGGGCAGCGTCCGCCGTGATCTTCACCAGCGACCAGGAGCGAAGCACAAACTCCTGAATCGTCGCCTTGATCCACCACATGGCATAGGTGGAAAGGCGGATGCCCCGCTCCGGATCGAATCGTCGCACGGCCTGCATCAGGCCGACATTGCCCTCGGAAATGATATCGGCAATGGGTAACCCATAACCTCGATATCCCATGGCGATTTTCGCAACGAGGCGCAGGTGGCTTGTCACCAGGTGATAAGCCGCTTCACGATCGCCGTGGTTTCGCCATCGCCTCCCAAGGGTGGTCTCTTCTTCCCGAGTGAGGATCGGAAATTTGCGAATTTCCGCCAGATAGTTCGTCAGCCCGGGGCCGAGCGACGGCAATCTCTGAGATACAGTTTGAGACATTTCCTTCTCGCAGTGCTCAAGAATGTTCCCGTCTCTGCCGCGCTCTCGTCAGAGTCGCGGCAGAGCGATAAGAAGCATCGATCTACAGGGCGGGACTATCGTCCGCCTCATGGCTGCCACGTCGCCCTTTTCGATTGGAGCCATCGGTCTTTCGATTCGAATCGAACTCTAGAAGGCGCAGGGCGTCCACGATGTCGTCGAAGCTCACAGTGCCGATGATTGTCTCGTCTAATTCGGAATTGTCTTTCACGGCGCAGGCATCCGCCGCCCAGGACGATAGAATGGCCCGTTTCTCGTACGATGTGAGGTCGCAATCATCGACAACGTCCATTGGACGAGCGAACGCCTCGGCTGGATGCAGCAACCCGGCGATCTCCAGGCTCGTTGTTCGTCGGCTAGCCATCTGCGGCGAGAGGCGATCGGGAAACATCTCCTGCAAAAGAGCCTCCATGGAACGCTGCTCTTCGCTCATCCGGCGTGCGATATACTCTCGCTCCAGGTCCGACAGCCGCGTCGCGAGTAGCCTGCGGTAGCGCCGAATATTGGCGCGATGGGCACGCAGGCGTTCAAGGTTTCCCTCGATCATCGCTCGTCCCCCTTCCGGCTTAGGCCGCTAAGGCACGTTCGGTCGAGCGCAGCCGACAGGGCTTTCCACCCGGAGGATTTCGGGGCCCGCCGTCGAGTTCGCACAGCGCCTCGATGATTTCGTCGATCGATACGGGCTTCTTCAGTCCGGCGGGCGAGCGGAGCGACGGGTATGATGCTATCGCCGATGCATCAGACGCCCAGGATGCCAGAATTGCCCGCTTCTCGGCCGTCGTCAGGCCGGTGTGGCACACGACATCCCTGGGATGTTCGAACGTGGTGCCGGGATGCAGGAGCGCATTGAAGTCAAAGACGTTGTCGTCAGCGGTCGTCGGCCGCATGGTATCCTCCTTTGCATTGACGACGAGCAGCAGCCGCGCGAAGCCTCGCGCGGCGCCGGTCGGAACCTGCTTAGGCTGCCTTCGCTTCCAATTTCTGGACGTTGTCGGTCGATATGCCGTTGATTGCGATACGACGCGGCTTCATGGCCTCCGGAATTTCCCGGACCAGCTCGATCTTGAGCAGGCCATTGTCGAATGCGGCGCTCTTCACCTGAACGTAATCAGCCAGGTTGAACTGCCGCTTGAAGCTGCGGGTCGAGATGCCGCGATAGAGAAAGTCGCGCTCGGCCTTCTCCGCCTTGCTGCCCTCAATGGTGACCACGTTCTGTTCGGCCGTGATCGCGATCTCGTTGGGCGCAAAACCAGCAACCGCCAGCGAAATCTGGTAGCGGTCCTCAGACAGCCGTTCGATATTGTAGGGTGGATAGTTGTCCTCGCCGGCCCGCTGAGCCATTTCGGCGAGGTCAAAAAGGCGGTCGAAGCCAATCGTCGAACGCCAAAGGGGCGAGAAATCATAAGTGCGCATAGCCAAATCCTCCAAAGAGCAAGATGGTTACGAGCGGCACCGGACACGACCGGTGCCCGTCTCAACGGCCCGGACCCATGCGGCGCCCGGACACCACCGTTCGGTGGCGACGAAAAAATTAGCAAACTCGTTTTTGGTTTCAAGAGGGGGCTAAAAATTTTTTAGGCTTTGGTCCCGCTAAACCGACCTGACGCCCGTTTCGTTAACGAGTGCTGAAGCGAGTTAGGACCCGGGCCCGCAATTCGGCCGCGCGGTGAGGCGCAGGTTCGCCGTCCTCGAGCGCCAGGGAAGCTGCGCGATCCATAGACGGGCGCGCGTGGAGCATTAGCTCACCCGGGGTGCAGTCCCGTCGAGGTCGGACGGAAGAAGGACATTGGGTTCATTGCTGTCTGGCAACAGCAGCGTGTCCATCTTGAACAGCGGGGGGCGGTTTCCAGCTCCTCCACCGCATCGAATCTAGATGGGGAATGGGCGGAAGGTGGCTTGCGCGCTGGGGGATCTGCTTTGAAGGACCATCCAGGCCCCAGGCACCCGCAGGGAGTAGCATTGTCGCAAAAAGAGAAGGCGCCCGCAATCGTCATTCGCGCCTGCGGACTGAAGGTCGCATTCGGTCTCGCCACCATCGGCTATCTCGCCCTGACAACCGGCACGTCCGACGTGGTGATGATTGACCAGCGCGCCGACATCACAAAGCTCCGCCAGTTCCTGCACACCGATCTCCGGGCGAGCGGCCTCGGCATCGTCCTGGGCGGCCGCGGTAGCGATGAAGGCCGAGACGACGCGCCGGCCGCTCTAGACTAGATGGGCCAGTGCGCTGCGCGTGAAGCGCACGCGGCACCGCTGCCAATTGCATTGAGCACCTTGGCCACGGCGGCTTGATGCCCTCATGAGCATCGGAGACGACGAGCTTGACCCCGCGCAGGCCGCGGCGAGCGGGCTTGCGCAGGAACGCCGTCCAGAACGTCTCGGTTCTCGGACGGTCCAATCTCCATGCCGAGAACCTTGCGCCTGCCGGTCGCTGTTAACGCCACCCGCGGCAATCACCGCGACAGATACGATGCGGCCATTCTGACGCACCTTCACGTAGGTGGCGTCGATCCACAGATACGGCCAGTCACCCTCGATCTGACCGGCAAGGAAGGCCTTCCTTGTCGTCGATCTCGCCGCAGAGCCGGGTGACTTCGCTCTTTGAGATGCCGGTCCTGCCCATCGCTTGCACCAGGTCGTCTGCTGAACGGGTCGAGACGCCCTGCACATAGGCCTCCTGCACCACTCGGTCAGCGCCTTCTCGGCGATCCGGGGCGGCTCCAGCAGGCGGGGGATGTAGGAGCCCTTGCGCATCGGGATGCGCAGTTCGACTGCGCCGGCGCGGGTCTCCCAGATTCGGTCGCGCTAGCCATTGCGCTGGGCCAGACGCTCGGGGTCTTCTCGCCATAAGCGGCCCCGGTTTGGCTTTCGACATCCAGCTACATCAGGCCCCAAAGCCGATCATCTCGCACAATAGATCGGCAAAGGAACTTCTCGACGAGCGTGTGGTTCTCGGGCATCAGAAAATGCGGTCTCCAAGTGATGATCAGCCGCCAATGCTGAACGTTGTCCGCGCCTCCAGGCAAAGCGGAGGTTTGGGGTCAACTTGGCCAATTTTGGGTATCGGGCAAGTCGCCCTTGCTCCCAAGACAAAGCCGCGAGCCCTGATCCGTGCCTCTGATGGCGCGCGCCCCAAGCCCGTTTGCAATCAATCGAACAAACCGGTGCTAGACCGCCATGCAAACAGGACGAGAAACGCTTTTGATCACTCACTTCCTTGACCTGGCGGTACTGGGAATTCTCAGCCCGGGTTTTCCAGGCTGAAGGTCTCGGACTGCTCGTCATAAGCGAGTAGCTCGGAATAGCGCCCCCAAGAGACGATCGTCTTAAGCGTCTCGGCGGCATAGTCCTCCGACATGTAGTCTTCGAGCTCGTTCCGAAAGCGCGCCGCAGGTGCGGTATGCGTGGGACGCTCGTCCAGAACGCGGCGGATCAATCCCATCAACGGCACGTAAGTGACGAGATGCTCGGCGAAGAGCCTCTTGCGCGCGTCGGTTTCGAGATGGGCGAAGCGCTTGCCTGCTTCGGTGAGCACTAAATCGCCCTCACTGAGCTGGGCCAACCGCAACAGCTGCAGCGACTCGCCGAGATGAAGGATCTCGTCCGCTTCGAGCTGAAGCTGGCTCGCCAGATCCGGCAGGTCGGCGTGTCCGTTGTAGGGCGCGTTGGCCAGCGTCTCGATCAGCCCGGACAGCACATTGGACGATACGTGGTGCAAGGTCATGCCGACGCCGGTGCTCGGGATGCCTTCGATCGCGGGCGCCTTGGGCTCCGAGCGCTGGGTCATACGCGCATAGATGCTGTCGACGAGCAGGCGGAAATGCGGATCGAGCCGGTTGCGCGGATGGGGCAGCTCGACCTTGATCTCGGCGGCGACACGGCCAGGGTTCGACGAGAACACCAGGATACGGTCGCACATCAGCACCGCTTCCTCGATATTGTGCGTCACCATCAGGACCGACTTGATCGGCAGGCGGCCTTCGATCCAGAGATCGATCAGGTCGGTACGCAGCGTCTCGGCGGTCAGCACGTCGAGCGCCGAGAAGGGTTCGTCCATCAGCAGCAGGTCGGGATGCACCACCAGCGCGCGGGCAAAGCCGACGCGCTGACACATGCCGCCCGACAATTCCCTGGGAAAGGCCGATTCAAATCCGTCGAGGCCGATCAGGTCGATCGCCGCGAGGGCGCGCTTGCGCCGTTCGGTCGCGTCGACACCAAGCGCCTCCAACCCGAGCTCGACGTTTTGCAGCACCGTCAGCCAGGGAAACAGCGCGAAAGACTGAAACACCATGGCGACGCCGTTCGGCGGTCCTGCGATGATCTCGCCCCGGCAGGTCGCGCGTCCCGTGGACGGGGCGAGCAGGCCGGCGATAATCCGCAGCAGCGTGGATTTGCCGGAGCCGGAGCGGCCGAGCAGGCCGACGATCTCGCCGCTGCGGATCGTCAGATCGACCCTCTCCAGCACCAGCAGTTGTTCGCCGCTGCCTTTCGGAAATGAGCGGCAGACGCCGCGGATGTCGATGAGCGCAGACGGTTGATCGAGCATTGTTGTCTCCTCGTCAGCCAAGCCGCAGGCGGCGCTCGCCGAAGGCGTAGAGCGGTCGCCAGGCCAGTCGATTGAATAGCGTCACCAGGATGCACATCGTGGCTATGCCCAGGATCACCCGCGGGAAATCACCGGCTTCGGTCGCAGATGCAATATAGGCGCCCAGTCCCGTGGCGTTCAGATGTGTGTCGCCCCAGCTCGCGACTTCGGCAACGATCGACGCGTTCCAGGAGCCGCCGGAAGCGGTGATGGCGCCAGTGACATAGTAAGGGAAGATGCCCGGGAGGATCACCTTGAACCACCACCGCCATCCGCCGAGATGAAGACTGTTCGCGGCCTCGCGCAGATCGCTCGGAAAGGCGCTGGCACCGGCGATGACGTTGAACAGGATGTACCATTGCGTGCCCAGGATCATCAGCGGGCTCAGCCAGACATCGGGATTGAGCCTGAAGCTGACAATGCCGACGACAAAGACCGGAAAGGCGAGATTGGCTGGAAACGCCGCGAGAAATTGAGCCAGCGGCTGGATGCGTTCGGCTATTTTTGGACGCAAGCCGATCCAAACGCCGATCGGCACCCAGATCAGGGTTGCGAGGCTGATCAGGACGATGACGCGCAACAGCGTGATCAGCCCGTTACGGATCGCGATGAAAACATCGTTTAGCCCAAGGCTGGCGGAGAGATAGCGATAGGTCAGCCATGCGGCGTAGGCCGTGCCTGCGAGGATAGCGGCAACCCAAAGACCATCGATCAGTCGAGACGGCCGGCCTTTGCTCTTTGCCGGTGCCCCCAGTTGAGGGAGGGAAATGCGCAAATTCCAGATCGCGCGATTGATGGCGGAAAAGGGCCACGTCACCGCACGCAGGGCCCGGGTCCGGCGAAACAAGTCGACCATCAGGGAAGTCGGTGGTTCGCCGGACGCCGTCTGCTCAAAGCGGAATTTGTCGGCCCAGGCGATGATGGGCCGGAACAGCAATTGATCATAGGCGGTGATGACGAGGAACATCGCCAGAATGGCGTAGAAGATCGCCGAGAGATCGCGCTGCTGGATCGCCAGCGCAACGTAAGAACCGATGCCCGGCAGGGTCACAGTGGTGTTGCCGACATTGATCGCCTCCGATGCGACCACGAAGAACCAGCCCCCGGACATCGACATCATCGCATTCCAGATCAGACCTGGCATCGCGAAGGGCACGTCCAGCCGCCAAAAGCGCTGCCATCCGGACAGATGAAAGCTCTGTATGACTTCTTCAAGGTCTTTTGGCACGTTGCGCAGCGACTGGTACATGCTGAAAGTCATGTTCCAGGCCTGGCTCGTAAAGATCGCGAACACGGATGCGAGCTCTGCGCCTAGTACCTGGCCCGGAAACAGGTTCAGGAAGAAGATGACCGTGAAGGTCAGGAAGCCAAGGATTGGTACCGATTGCAGGATGTCGAGAAGGGGGATCAGCACCATCTCCGCCCGCCGGCTCTTGGCTGAAACGGCGGCGTAAATGAACGTGAAGATCGTCGAGCACACGATGGCGGCCAGCATCCGTATCGTGGTGCGCAATGCGTAGAGCGGCAGAGTCGCCGGATCGAGCGAGAGTGGAGTGCGCTCGAGCTCTGATAGCGGTGCGGTGGTCTGCTTGACGCCATAGACGATAAGAACCATCGCCCCAATGACCAGGATCAGCGCCACGATGTCCCAGATGTTTGGGCGCGGTTCCGCTTCGATAGTAGCTGTTCGAATGACCTTCAGCCGCATAGGCGGTTCTCTGTCTAAAATTCCGCGTGCAGGCGGCCCGAGAAGATCGAGACCGGACCACGATCCGCATTGTAGGCGGGATTGACGACGAGCTGATAGTCGGCGGTCATCGTGACGCTCTTGACGACCGAATAGGCGTAGTAGGCCTCGAGGATGCGTTCGGTACGATAGTTGAGCTGGCCGTCGCCGATTAAGAGACCCGTGCCGCCAGCCGCGAGGAAGTCGCGATGCGCGGCTGACAGGCAGTTGATGGCACCGCCGATGCCGATTGTGTCACCAGGACGTCCCCAGTGGCTGCCCTTGATCGACAAGCCGCCCGACAGGCTTCGGTCGATGTCGGTGAAGGACAGGATCTGGTTCTGGCCGTCGTTCCAGCTGGCGCGGGCGAACAGTCCGACGTCGGTGACGAGCTGCTGCTCGAGATTGACGTAGAAGCCGTATTTGGAGCGGGTGCGCTGGTTGGCGGTGGCGATGTCGTTGATGTCGAGCGCCGGGTTGGCGGCGGCCTGTGCGACGACCTCGTTGTAGTTCGCCGTATTGCCGCTGTTGGCGAAGACGCCGACGCGCAGTTTGCCAGGCTGTTCGAAGATGGCGTGACGCTCTTCGAACTCGACCACCGTGCCGCCGGTCTTGAAGGTGAGGATGTCGCTGTTCGGCGCGGACGGCACCTGGAACAGGCCGCCGCGGATCGCCCAGTCCTTGCGGTTGAGCTCGACCACGGCGCCGCGGGTATAGCCCGGCAGGTCGGCCGGGAAGTCGTAGGCTCCCGAAGACCACATCGCCCAGTTCATGAAATCGGCGCGCGGGTCTTTTGCATAGGAGTTGCCATCGAAGAAATCGCCGACGGCGAAGCGGCCGACGATGAGCGTGACGCGGTCGATATCGCGCTTCCCAGCGAGCTGGTTCGGCGCATCTTCGACCGCTTCCTGTTCGCCGCCGAGACCGAAGGCCTGCTTGAGGTAGTAACGCTGCGCACGGATTTTCGGGAATGCCGCGCCGGCCTTCTGTGCCTCGCCATTGGAGAAGCCGGCAAGGCCCAGCGTGCCGTTGAGGCCGAAGCCCTGCGCCAGCTCGGGATTGAAGTAGAATTCGCCGCCGTCCCACAGGCGCGCGCCTAGGAATGCCGTGGTCGTCCATGTCGCCTGGAACTGGCCGCCGCCGGGAAGACTCTGCGGGCTCGCATAGGGCGAATGGATCGGCCCATAGCCCTGCGGGAGCAGGGTCGACTGCGCGTGGACGTTCCAGCCGTCGGAGCCAGGCAGCCTGGGTTTGGCGGCCGCCGGCATCCAGGGCGTGTCGCCGAACTGGTAGTTCAGGCCGAGCTTCAACAGATGGATGCGCGGATCGACGTTGACGCTGCCGAGGCCGAAGCCGCTGAGATCGTACGTCTTGCGCGAGAGATCGACATGTTCGTATTCGGCCTTCGCGGTCCAATTGCCGCTGAGGGCGTATTCGAGACCAAGACCCGCAGTCCATCCGGCCTGGTAGTGGCCGACCGGAAATAACGGCGTGACACCATCAGCGTCATTGACGTTGATGTGTGTGTGTCCCCAGGCAACGCCGCCGGTGACGTAAGGCATGAGGCGGTCGAGGGCATAAGCGACGCGGCCGCGCACGGTGCCGACATAATCGATTGTCGTGTTGAACGGCGCGGGCGAGCGCGCGAGCGCCAGGCCATCGACTGGCCCTGGGAACGTGGCGTCGGCCTCAATGCCGATCACGACGCGGCCAGCGAGCTGCCAGTTATACCCGAGTTGCAACCCGCCGCTGAGCGCGGTTGCGCTGTGCGGCAGCAGCACCCCTTGCTCTGGGAATGGATTCGTGGCGCGCCCGAAGTCCGCATCGCCATAGCCAAAATGGCCCCCGACGTAAAAGCCAGTCCAGTGATAGATGGGGCGCACCGAGGGAACCTCTGACGCCAGATTACCAGCATGCGCCTGAGGGCCCCCCAGGCCGGCGAGCACGCTTCCAACCGCCACAAATCGCTTCATTTCAACCCTCCGTACCTCGGTGTGTCGCCGATCAGTGCTCGCGTCGCTCTCCCAGAGCGAGCCAAGTGCCCAACCGCCCGAGCCAGCGCGTCCCGGACAGGACCGTTCGAAGACCTTGGTGAGAAATCCGCCTCTGTCCGTGCAGCATCATGGCGCAGCGAAGTGTTCGGCTGGCCAAGCGAAGGATCGCCGCCGCCGCCAGACGCCGCAGCGCTGCAACAACTGTATTGCCCATCGGGTCGTCCCCTTGGCGAAGGCTCAGGTGCCCGATCCGGTCGAGGAAGAGGGGGCGAGATGCTGGCGACAGGCGCCGCAATTCCGGCGCCTCGGTCACCTCAGCGGACCACCGGCACATCAATCCATCTTCGTCACGTGACCAGCGACAGAACAGCTGCGGACGTGCAAACCGACGCGATCGTTCGGCGCCGTGAACGCGGACATTGTCGCTGGCGGGTAGGGGGCCGTTTGCTCCGCGCATAACGCGACGGAAATCGACCAAATGAAATCGTGCGATTGTCTTTAACATCGCTCACCTCCACGTCCGCTTGAAGCGGCAGGTCAGTGAGCAGATCGCGATCGTCTAGGTTCGATCGTTCGTCCTGTCGCTGCTGCGGCCGTCGCGGATGCTCATGTTCTTTGGCAGCGTTGCTCCGTTGGGGAGCGCGGCGCCACAGATGGTACTGCCCATAGCTCTTCGTCTGACTGTGTTCTGTCGGAAACGGAAATGTTCCAGACAGTCATCGGCCCAATAGGCCTGTGATCTCCCGGAGTCAAGCACATCCTCCTATCCTCCCTGGAGGATATGTCGTATCCTCCAGGGAGGATAGGAGACGTCATGACGGATCATGCTCATCATTCGATCGCCCGCCGCCTGAAGCGCGCCCACGGTCATCTCGAAACGATTATTGAGATGATCGAACAGGATCGCCCTTGCGCGCAGATAGCCCAGCAATTGCAGGCGGTGGAGGGGGCAATCGAGAACGCTAAAAAGATGCTGGTTCATGATCATCTCAGTCATAACCTTGAACGTTCATTCCCCGCAGCCGGTCCAAAAGGCAGGGCTGCGCTGAAGGAGTTCAAGCTGATGGCAAAGTACCTCTGAGGCAGTTGATCAGGGGAACCACCGCTCGTCTGCGCGGAGCTCACGATACGCATTGGTCCTTTTGAAGCGACCAATAGCGACCTCTCTGAAAGACGAGGGGATAGCGAGAGTGTTTCGGACCTTCGTGGATCGCGAGTACCCGGGAGACGAAGAGCTCGTGGTCGCCCCCGTCGTGCCGTGCATATTGTTCGCATTCCAGCGCAACGAGGACCTCAGGAAGGAGCGGGGTCCCGAATTGCCCTTCGATTGGGCTGATGTCGTCCCATTTGGCAGATTTTGCGCGCGCGAAGCGATCGGACAAGTGGCCCTGCTCTTCACCGAGAACGTTGATTGCGTATCGACGGCATAGCCGCCATTTCGCCAGGCTTGCCGCCCCCAAGTGAATGCTGAAGACCACGAGAGGGGGCGCCAGCGAGACCGAGTTGAATGAGCTCATGGTCATACCGAGATGCTCGCCAGCTTCGGTCCGCGCTGTTACGATGATAACGCCGGTCGGGAAATGGCCAAGCGCGTCACGAAGCCGTCGATGGTCAAAACTCATGGCTGAGTACTCTCAGTTCTCGCTGCAAATGATTGCGCTTGGTTTCACTTGGCTCGACCTGTTCGCGGTCGCTTTGAACGCGCGGTCGGTCAGACCTCTGCTATTCGGCAGGGGCGGCTGCTTGGATTTTTTGCGAAGTTTGATGGGTCGATGTCGTATTTGCTGGCAGATCGTAGCTTGCCATCAGCTTGTCGACGGTGTGATCGAGTGAGGCCCAAGGCGCGAGCCGCATGCTATGGGCTCGGACAAGGAATGGAGGCCCCGCATAGAAATTCTCGTACTGAACGTGCCGGGCTCCGAATTCCGAGGCGAGTAGATCCCAGGCCAGCTTGTAGAGCTTCATCCGGTCTAACGCGCTCTCGTGTTCGGTCGACCAATATGTCTCGAAGAGAGAATTCATACTGTCGTTCTCGACGATCGAGATGTCGGCCGGCATCTGGAAGATCGCCCCTCCCATCAGCTCTCTGACGGTTGCGCAGATCAGCCCATAATTGTCCTGGCACCAACTGAGCGCCGCATACATATAGCGCTTGTTGACGACGACATACCCATCGCCAACCTGCTCATGATCTGCGATTTGACCAGCGATCAAGCCGGCGATCGTGGCCTCCATGGCTGCGAGCCGTCCGAGCGTCTCCTGGACTGCCGGAATTCCGCGGACACCAGCAGACTTGGCGATCTTGTTCGCTAGGCCCACAATCAGCTGAAGTTTGGCCCAGAAGCGAACGTTCGACTGATGGTTGCCGAAATAGTGGCCTCCCGTCTCCATGTAGATCGCGCGGCTCAGATCGACATTTTCGATGGTGAAGACCCTGGACCACGGGACTTTTACGTTGTCACAGACGAGCATGCAGTCGCTCTCGTCAAAGCGGGAGGAGAGGGGATAGTCGAACCCGTTTGGCGCAGCCTGTTCCATGGACCGACGGGACCACAGCGATAGCCCGGGGGCGTTCGCAGGTACGGCGCAGGTCACGGCCTCCTTAATCCTATCCGGCGCCAGCGGCGTCAAATTGCCGATCCAGATCTCATCGCAGAACGCGCCTCCGGTGGCGAGCGTCTTCATGCCGTGAAGCGTGATCCCTTCACCATCCGTGGACGAAACATGTAGGGCCGGCGACTTGAAGAACGACGAGCTGGCGTCCGACGAGTAGTTGCGCGCGCCTTGGGGAGGGTGGGTCGCATAGCTCACGTATAAATCGTTGTCCCGGACATAGGTGTAGTAGTCGAGCAGGTTCTTCCTGAAACCGTGATTCGGGATGTCGAATACTTCAGGCCGGCAAGTCATTCCCGTGATGAACGAACCGACATGGTCGGGAGACCGACCGAACAGACCATAGCTGGCATCAGCCCAGGCTTTGTGCCCGGCCATGCGGAATTCGAGATCTTCGCGGCTGCGAGGCTGCTTGAAATAGAAGCTATGGCGTTGGCCGTCCTCCGAGAAGGAGAGAAAGGCGGAATGCGCTGGATCGGACTTCAGGTCAAACAACCGCGCGAAGCTCTGGGCCGAATTGCGAAAGGCAGGGTGGCTGGTCACGTCGTCCACGAGTTGGCCACCCAGGTAAATCTTGCGGCCGTCTCTTAGTGAACGAAGATAGTTGGCGCCGGTCCGAAGCATTTTGCGTCTCCATAGTTATTTAGGTAAACTAAATAATTTAAGCCGGGTCCGGAGTCAAGCCGGCTCCGTGAGAGGTTACCGAACTGTCGGTCGGCGACGTCTAAGGTGAGTCTTCAGTGCGGCCTGGCGCTGGTCGGCCGCGACATCGTTGAGGACAAAAATTGCGCTCTCCGCGCGGGATATCAGGACGCTCAACTCGTTGGAGTAGGTGAGTGCGGTATGGCTGTTGAGATGGCCGTAGAGCGCGTCATTTACCATTTGTTGGATGGGCGCAATGGCCGAGAGCGAGGAAACACCCTTGTCGGTGAGTTCGAGAAAGCTGACGCGCCTGTCGTCGGGATTGACGACCTTGGCGAGGTAACCCTGCTTGACAAGATCAGCGATCTCGACGCTCGCATAGGCGTCTGTGACGTGCATCTCGCGCGATATCGATCTGACTGTCCATGCTTGATCCGAAAACCGCCCCACGGCCTGCATGAGCACATATTGAAAGGAGGAAAGACCGACCAGGGAGGCAAATCCACCGCGAATGGTGTCAAGCAAGCCGGAAAGCACGAAGTGCTGGTGGGTGATGCTGCGCACCAGCGTATCGCTCCCGTCGACCATGAGGGCTGCCCGGGAAATCGTTGGCGGGAGCTTCGGAGCGCGGGGCCTGGTGGTTGCTGCGCCTGGCTTGGATTTCGTTACGCGCTCCGTCGACTTTGCCATCTCAACCGTTCCTTGGAGCCCTCGTTGGGCGAATCGCTACCGTACCGCTCGCTCGGGCCAGTCGTCGATTAGCATGCTTTGACCCACCCCGACAGGGAGCGCCGCCCTGTGGCCAATCGCCTTGAGGACTGCCCAGCCGAGGCAAAGATTGGAGGAGAGGACCGGCTTACCCGTGGCACGGATGATGTCGGGTATGGCCCGCAACGTCGGGGCGCCGGTTCCGGTCAGGACGATCGCGTCGGCCGATCGCCAGTCGAGGCGCAGAACCGCATCGACGACCTTGGAGGCGCGCAGCCTGTAGATGCTAAGCGTGTCACCGGAGCCGAGGTCAATGCCTCCTTTCGCGCTCAGCTCAAAGCCTGCCTGTGACCAATATGAAAAGGATGCTTCCTGCAACCAGGCTGGGTAGGGGCCAAACAGAGCAATGCGCCGCGCCTCGAGTTCGACGAGTGCGAGCTCTATGGCCTCCGCTGAGGAGAGGATAGGGTAGCCGTACAGCCGTGAGAGCTGGTCGAACTTGCGCCTAACCTCGTCTTGGCCGAGCAAATAAGTCGTTGCCGTGCAGGCGAAGCCTAAGGCGCCGAGCTTGATCGCCCCGAATCCCTCGAGACTATCTCCCAGGTTGAAGAGGTAGTCGGAGAACCGCTTGCGAGCGTCGACGGTGTCGCCGCGGAGCCGGGTGGTCAAGGTCAGTACATCAGGCGGCATAAGGGTGGCCATTTCGGGCTCCACGGTCGGATTCGATTGCGGCGGGGCGAAACCAACGATGCCGCCGGATCCGTATTCAAAATCATTGGACATCGTCGCGCTCCGTGAGGTTCTCGAGGGACTGAAGCAGATCGCTGGTTGGGACAACATCGGCATATTTTTGGGCCATATCGAATAGGTTCACGCCATGTGCGATCGGGCTACGGTCGTAGACGCACTCCTGTGGCACTGCGACGTGAAAATTATAGGAGAAGGCATCGACCACGCTGGCGCGGACGCAGCCTGAAGTCGTGCACCCGGTCATGATGAGGCTGTCGATCTTGAGATCCACGAGATGGCTTACAAGCGTGGTCCCAAAGAAAGCGCTCGGATGCTTCTTCGGCACCAGGATCTCCCCGTCGATGGGCGCGACTTCCTTCACGAAGTGGTAGCCGTTCGGTGGGACGGTCATGATGGACGGCACTTTTGCAGCGAGCCGGCCGCCATCCTGTTGAACTTTCGGGGCGACATGAGGATAGAGAATCGGCCAACCCTTCCGTCGAAACAGTTCCAGTACTTTGCTGATGTGTCCCACGGCCTGCCATGCGACGTCGCCGCATGACGTCGGAAATTCCTCGACCGCTTGCCAAAATGGCAGTGGCACCGAGCCGGTCGTTCGATACTGCACGTCGATGATGAGAAGTGCGGGCCTTTGTCCGATGCCGGCCGAGCGGCCGAACCCGGCTGCGTCGTAAGCGCGTCGATCTTCGTCGGTGATGATGCCGTCCCAAGGTCGCATGTCAGTTCTCCACTATAAATTAGTTTGCAAAACTAAATATCTTCGGCTAGCGTGACGGTCAATAGAGGAAACGAGGAGGGCCCATGGCCAAGTTTGATACAAAGATGGACCGCTATCCGTTCGTGCCAATCACGAAGCGTCCGACCTACGATTGGCCCGCGGGCAAGAGGCTTGCCGTCTACTTCGCACTCAATATCGAGGCCTTTGAGTTCGGTCGAAATCCGGGGCCGGACTTTACGACCATGCCAGCTCCGCCGTTCCATCGCGGCTATGCGTACAGGGACTTTGGCAACAGGGTTGGAGTCTGGCGCCTGATCGATCTTTTCCAAGAGTTCGATATCCCGCTTTCGGTGCTCGCCAATACTGCTGTTTACGATGCCTACCCCGAAGTGATGGCCGCTTTCCGACAGCGGGGCGATGAATTTGTCGGCCACGGGCGTACGAATTCCGAGCGGCAGATCGATATGAGCGAGGACGAGGAGCGCGCCATGCTCCGGGAAGTTCGCGACCGTTTCGAGAAGGAGGAGGGGGCGGCACCGAAGGGCTGGCTCGGTCCCTTCATCTCGCAGAGCACGAGGACCCCGGAGCTGCTCGTCGAGCAAGGTTTCGGCTACATGCTCGACTGGTTCTATGACGAGCAGCCACAGTTGTTTCGGACCGATCTTGGTCCGATCCTCAGCGTGCCGTATCCGTCCATGGAGCTGAATGATCTACCCGCCGTCTTTAATCGGCGCGTGAGCGACGCGGAATTTGCGGACCTATTGGTCGACGCCTTCGATCAGCAACTCCAGGACTCCGAAAAATATCCGCTCGTGTTCTCGGTCGCGCTCCATACCTTCGTCATGGGACAGCCGCACCGAACGCGGAACTTGCGTCGAGCGCTCGCGCACATCGCATCTCACCGCGACAAGGTCTGGATCACGACAGCCGGCAAGATTGCCACTCATGCCCTTTCGCTGCCCAAGGGCACGCTCTTAAGCCCCGATGCCGCGGGATCGCGTGCTTCGGCCGCGTCTTGAGCGCGAGAAGCGAACAATTACCGACTTGGAGGTACTCGATATGAATGCGCGATGCTGCGTTGGATCAACGCCGGTCACAGGAGACGGGCGGCCGTGATTTCTCAGCAAATTGTCAATGGCTTCATGCTCGGCGGCGTTTACGTGATGATTGCCGTCGCGTTTACGCTTGCAATTGGCGTCCTCAATTTTCTCAATTTCTCCATTCCAGGCATCTTCATGATTGCTGGAATGGTCTCGTGGGCGGCGCTCCGAGGTGGGCAGCACTGGCCAATTGCATTCGGCATTGCGCTCGCGGCAAGCGCAGCCGTGGGCGTTGCGGTCTATCTCCTGACCTATCGGCCAAGCAGCGACAGCGATCCCGAGGTTCCTCTCGTCAGCTCGTTGGGCTTTCTGGTGCTGCTCGAGAACCTGATCATCCTTTGGTTAGGGTCTGATCAACAATCTTTTCCGGCCCTCATCGTCGATTTCAACTGGAGGTTCGGCTCGATCATCATTGGAGGCGCTCAGCTGTTGAGCTTGGTCCTCTCGCTTGCGTTCGTCATCGCACTGTCCCTGTCCCTGCGATTTACAAATCTCGGACGTCAGGTGAGGGCGATCGCAGAGAACCGTCGTACCGCTACGATTCTCGGTGTGAACGTCGGCTCCGTTGTGTCTCGCCTATTCGTGCTGAGCGCGCTGTTCACAGGCATTGGCGGCATCCTCTTTGCGATCAGCTACCTGCAAGTATCCTCGTCCATGGGCGAAAGCATCGGATTCAAAGGTATCAGCGCGATGATCATTGGTGGCATGGGCAATATCTGGGGAGCGGTCGCCGGTGGGTTGCTGATCGGCCTCGTTGAGATCCTCTCGACGCAGTTCCTTGGCGCGGATTTCGTGAACATCAGCGTCTATGGCCTGTTGCTCGCGTTGCTTATCGCCAAGCCCGAGGGGCTCTTTGGTCCGGTTGCTGCCAGGGAGAAGCTCTGATGTCGGGCTATCAGACCGGAATCATCGTCCTTCTCGCCCTCAACACGATCGCGGCCTATGGCGTCTACCTTCCGATGTCTGCCGGGCAGCTTAACCTCGGAATTGCGGGGTTCATGGCGATCGGCGCCTATGCGGCGGCCTATCTGACGAATGCGTGTGGATGGCCGCCATCGGCGGCGATCGGGGCGGGTGGCGCGACAGCGGCCATTTTGGCGTTCGCAGTCGCGATGCCGATGCTCAGAACACAAGGTATCTACCTGTCTCTTGCGACCTTTGCCTTGGGACAGGTTATTTCTGCGATCTTTCTCAATCTCGACATCGTCGGTGGTGCCGCGGGCTATCCCGTCGCAACCCACATTGAGGCCTCTGTCGTGGTCTCGGCGGCTACATTGGTCGTTTCGCTCGTGTGGCTGATGTCGACGACGCGCCTGACGGTCTATTTCGCGGCGGTCAAGAACGATCCCCTGGTCGCGGACCTCCTCGGCCTCAACGTGAAGGCTCTCGGTGTTGCTGCGCTGACCGTGGGCGCCGGCATCGCCGGGGTAGGTGGGGCTCTGTACGCGCATTACTTCAACTACATCGAGGCCCAGTATTTTGGCGTGATGCTGAGCACTTACACGGTGCTTTATGTGCTGCTCGGAGGAACCCAGTCGGTCTGGGGGCCGCTTGTCGGTGCCGCGATCTTCACGCTCGTGCCCGAAGCGTTGAGATCCAGTTCGCAATGGCGATACGCGATCTTCGCGCTCTTCATCATCGTCTTCATGGCCCTGCGTCCACAAGGGTTGCTCACGCGTGGGCTGTCGCGCCAGCGCACTCAGGCCAGGGCGCAAAGCGGATCAACTAATTCATGACCATGCTCCTATCGATCCAAAGTCTGTCTAAAACGTTCGGCGGGCTCGAAGTCGTGCGCGACCTCTCGTTTGACGTCCCCGATGGAACCGCAACGGCTCTAATCGGCCCGAACGGCGCCGGCAAGACTACGGTGTTCAACCTCATCAGCGGCGTGTACCCGGTGACGTCCGGAAGCATCCGGATGTGCGGCGTCGATATCGTCGACCTCCCATCGCGCCATCGCATTGGGCGCGGTATCGCTCGAAGCTTTCAGAATATCCGCCTGATACCCCGTCTGTCGGTGATCGACAATCTGCTGATCGGACAGCACGTCAAATTGAAGCGGCCACTTGACGTGCTGCGACCGTTTCGCTTCGCGCGCGATCATGAGTGGATCCGTGCGGCAAAGGCTGAGCTCTCTGCGTTTGGTCTGAGCCAGTATGCCGACGAGCCGGTGGGATTGCTTCCTTATGGTGTTCGCAAGCGCGTGGACCTGATCCGGGCAATCCTTTCGTCGCCATCACTTCTCATGCTGGACGAGCCTGCTGCCGGGCTAAATGCCTCTGAAACACGCGAACTGCACCGTCACCTCGACATTCTCAGAGAGCGGGGGACGACGCTCCTGATCATTGAGCACGACATGCATTTCATCCGATCGATCTGCGAACAGATCGTCGTGCTGAATTTCGGATGCAAGATCGCCGAAGGACCGTTCGACCAGGTCAGGACCGATCAGCAGGTACGCGAAGCGTATCTGGGCACGGAGCGGGCGACATGAGCGAGTTGATTCTCAAGGCCGAAAGTCTGTCAGCGTGTTACGGGCGGGTCGAGGCGCTTTCCGACGTTTCCCTACAAGTCGCGCGTGGAGAGATCGTCACCGTCGTCGGTGCTAACGGAGCGGGCAAGAGCACCCTGCTTCAGTCGATCCTTGGAGCGGTCTCGCCAAAAGCCGGCAAGCTCACCTTTGCGGGCCAGGACATCACGCGCTGGCCGATCTACCGGCGCATCGAGGAGGGTCTCGTCCTGGTGCCGGAAGGGCGTCGGATCCTGGTGTCCATGACAATCGAGGAGAACCTGCTCCTGGGGGCCCATATGAGGCGGGACAAGATTGCTGTGCGCCGGGAGATCGGTGGAATCTACGATCGTTTCCCAAATCTTGCACAACGTCGAAATCACAATGCGTCATGCCTGTCCGGCGGAGAACAGCAGATGCTGGCGCTCGGCCGCGCGTTGCTCGCAAAGCCGCAGCTCTTGATGATGGACGAACCATCACTCGGCCTATCGCCCCTGTTTGTGCAAAGGCTGTTTGAGCTCATCCAGGCATACAATCGCGAAGGGCTGAGCATTCTCCTGATTGAGCAGAACACCGCAAACGCCTTGAGGATTGCTCATCGCGCCACGGTGCTGGAACTCGGGCGCGTGGCCCTCGAGGGCGACGCCGCTTCTGTCGCCGGCAGCACTGGCCTTCAGGAAGCCTATCTCGGCGGTACATCACGCGAGGTCATGGAAGTGGATCACAAAAGGAAATCAGTAGGGAGGCGTTCATGAGATACAATGGCATTCTAGCGGGGCTCTTGATGGGGGCGGCGGCGCTCGTGACGTCAGCGTCCGCACATGACGACGAGGAACTCGTGATCGGCCTGGCGATGTCCAACACCGGCACGTTCGTGAGCGTGGCGAATGCGAACGAAATCGCGGTGGATATGGCGGCCGATGAGATCAATCGTGCCGGTGGCATCAATGGGATGCCGATCAGGATTGTGAAGTTCGATACTGGCGGCGATCCAAAGCAGGCGGTGCTGGCGGTGGAACAGTTCGCCCGCGACAAAAGGGCTCTCGCTGTTGTGGGCCCGTTCAGCTCGAGCGAAGCTCGCGTGGCATTCTCGGCGGGAGAGCGGCTTGGAATTGTCCAGATGTCGATGTCATCATCTGCGCCCGGAGTGGCGGCTCCGTTTAAATACGCCTTCCGCAATACGGTCGACGAGGGCCTCGTCATCGAGATCGTTCTCAAGGCGATGCGGGCCAAAAATCTTATTATGGGCAAAGCGGCGATAGCCTACGCCACCGACGATGCTGTTTCCAAGGCGGTCGGAACCGCCGTTCTCCCGGAAGCCTTGGTCAAGGTGGCCGTCCCCGTCAGTGGCTTCGTCGATTTTCCCTACAAGGCGTTCGACATGTCGGCACAGGTATCGAGACTGGCCCAATTGAAGCCCGATATCGTCGGTGTCGGTGCGCCGCCTGAGGCAATGATCAACCTGGCGAAGGAGATGAAGCGGCAGGGTGTCGATGCCCGCCTGTTCGCAGGCACGACTGTGGGCGATCCGGACCTGCCGATCAGGTTTGGGGGGGCGGGTGAGGGGACAATCATTGGTTCGCCCTTCTACAGCGATCTCAATGATGCTGTTCGCACCTTTGCGAAGTCATTTGCAAAGAGGGCCGAGGTTGCCAAGATCGGTCGGACTGTGCCGAACCAGACTGACATCTCCAGCTACGACATTGTCTACCTCTACGCGGAGGCCATGAAGCGTGCCGGCGTGACAGGCGAACCGTCCAAGATTGCCCCCGAGCGCACCGCAATCAGGGACGAGCTGCGGAAGATGAAGGAATATCCAGCTCTCGGTGGCAAAATCACGTTCCGTGAGAATGGCGACGCGATCAAGCCGATCTATGTGCTGGAAGCCAAGGGTGGGCGCTGGACGTTATTTGACCAGCTCACCGCTGACTGAGGCCTCTCCGGACGGTGCCGGCCTATCGGCACCGTCCGTCTGTCTTGGCTCAACTCGGGCGATCCGGTACCAGAACGGCCCGCCCGACAACGCGGCCCTCCTTCAGATCGGACAGCGTCTCATAAGCGCTTTCAAGTGGTCGGGTCACGATCGGCATCTTGTCGACGCCAGTCCGCACCAGGCTCATGAGCTCGATCAGGTCTCTTCGGCTGCCAACAAAAGACCCTGATATAGTAATGGATCTCAAGGGCATCGTTGCCAGCGACAGTGTCCGTTCGCCGCCAAAGAGGCCGACGATCACATAGTTGCCTCCCTTGGCGAGCGTCGCCATGGAGAGATCCCAGGACGCCGGGGATCCGACAAAGTCGATGATCGCGTGGATGCCGCCTTCGGAGCTTTCGGTGAGGCGCTTGGAAAAGTCGTCTTTCGTCGGGTCGAGAGCCGCGATCGCACCGGCGGCGAGCGCGGCCTCCCGCTTGTTGGGATCAATATCTGCGATGATCGCGCCAGATCGGCCCATCGCCTTCAACAGCGAGAGGCACATCAGGCCAAGCCCGCCCGCGCCGACGATCAGGATCGGCTTCTTCAATCGGCCGGGGTCAAGTTTCTTGAGGGCGGAATACGCCGTCAGCCCCGAGCATGCGTAGGGCGCGGCCTGTTCCGGCGGGATCGCGGGAGTGTCAATGAGGTAGCGGGGGTGGGGGATCAGCACGTGATCGGCATAACCGCCTGGGCGCAAAACGCCGAGATATTGCGGGGTTGGGCACAGATGCTCGTCCGAATTCTTGCAGACGTGACACTCTCCGCAGCCGAACCAGGGATAGACCAGGTACGTCCTGCCTGTTTCGATGAGACGCTTCGCGTCTTCACCCACTGCAACGACTTCGCCGACGACCTCGTGGCCCATCGTGTGCGGCAGCTTCTGTCCTCGGTCAGACATCTTCATCATTTTTCCGCCGCCGAGGTCATAGCCGCCTTCCCAGATATGGAGGTCGGTGTGGCAGACGCCACAGGCCCTGACCCTGAGCAATATCTCGTTGCCCTCAGGGGCGGGGGTCGTTGTTTCCAGACATTCAAGGGGAGCCCGGTATTGGGTCAGCGCAAGACTCTTCAAGTGTTCCTCCGTTGTGAGTGAGCCTGAACGATGCCTCGTCCCCAACCCCAGGGGCAGCTCTTGGATCTCTGAGCTTTCCGGCACGCCGTAACGTTGAGCTGCGAGTGCGCACAGTGGGTCCGATTGACATCTCGGAGGCAGGTCTATAGCAAGATCATTAGGTAACTTAAATAACTAAATGGAGGGCTGAGATGTTTGAGCGCGCTTTGAAGAACTTCGATATCGGTTATCTGAACTCTGGGGCGTATGCGCATGGCGATGGATGGAGCCCGACGGACGACAGGATCCCGTTCGATGCGGTCGATCCGGCTCAGGACAAAGTCGTGACGCAGATCGCTGGTGCGAACGAGCGCGACTACGAACGCGTCATTCGTTGCGCCCAAGCAGCTCAAGGAGAATGGGCGGTCGTTCCAGCACCGAGGCGAGGAGAACTCGTCGCGCGGATCGGAGCACTCGCCGCAGAGTACCTCGATGACCTCGCGGCGCTCATTGTCCTCGATACGGGCAAGGCGTTCGGTGAGGCCAAAGCCGAGGTCCGCGAAGTCATCGACATGGCCACAATGGCGGCAGGCCAATCCCGCATGATGTACGGCTCTGTCCAGCAATCGCAGCGGAGCAAACACCGAATGTACGACCAATGGCTGCCGCTGGGCGTCGTAGGCGTCATCACGGCCTACAACTTTCCCGCATCCGTCTGGGCGCAAAATGCCTTCCTCGCGGCCATTGGGGGCAACACCGTCATCTGGAAGCCCAGTCCCAAGGTACCGCTGACGGCGCTCGGCCTGCAGCGGATCTGCAATATGGCGATGAACGAGCTCGAGCTTGACGGTGTCTTCTCGCTCATTATCCCAGGCGACAACAATGTGGCCGAGCTTCTCGTTTATGACACACGCGTCGCCTTGGTCTCGTTTACGGGATCAAGCACCGTCGGGCGTCGAATCTCAGATGTCGTCGGCAGTAAGTTGGGACGCCGCTATCTGCTCGAATGCTCAGGCAACAACGGCTGCATCGTCGATCAGACAGCCGACCTCAGATTGGCTGCACGGAGCATCGCCTTCGGTGCTGTCGGCACGACCGGCCAGCGCTGCACGAGCACAAGGCGTGTCATTGTCCAAAGTTCGGTCGCAGAGCCTCTGATCAAGCTCTTGAAGGAGGCCTTTTCCCAAATCAAGGTCGGCGATCCCAGGGAGGAAGGAACGCTTGTTGGCCCGCTCGTCGATCGCGATGCGGTTCTCCTCTTTGAAAGGGCGGTTCGAGACGCAAGGGACGCAGGAGGAAAAGTCGCGTTTGGCGGAAGGCGGATTGATCGCCCCGGCTACTACGTCGAGCCGACGCTGATCACAGGTCTCCCGCACGATTTACCCTCCGTCCAGAAGGAAACCTTTGCTCCTATCGTCTATGTCTTCACCTATGACACAATCGAAGAGGCCATTCAGATCAACAACGCCGTGCCGCAAGGCCTGTCCTCGGGCATTCACAGCACGGATCTTACCAATATCGAACTGTTCCTGTCGGCTGCGGGAAGCGACTGCGGCATCGCAAGGGTGAATATGGGTACGACCGGCGCCGATATCGGTGCCGCGTTTGGCGGCGAGAAAGAGACGGGCGGCGGACGCACGGCCGGATCGGATGCTTGGAAAGGTTACATGCGAAGGCAGAGCGTATGCGTCAACTGGGGTGGGGAGTCTCCCTGGGACGGCTGCATTCGCCTCTAAGTACCCTCATCCTGTCGAATAGACGTCGATAATGGGCCTCAAGCCACGCGGCTTGAGGCCATGCCTCGTATGCGAATGGCCAGGATTCGGGATCGTAGACGATCTCGCAGGATCGGCCGTTAGCGTGAGGCGTAACAATCGGATCCAGGCAGCCATGGACTGGACGGAAAACATCTTCCAGGAGTTCGTAGACGCTCTCCAGACAGCCATGGACGAAAACGAGTTCGAACGGATTGCCACGCGAGCATGCCATGGCCTCGGCTTTCGCTGGTTTGCCTATCTCAGCATTGTCGATAGTTCGCTGAAGCTCATCTCGTCCTACCCTCGGTCCTGGACGAACCGATATCTGCGCCTTCAATATCAACGGCTCGATCCCGTCGTGCTGCGAGCGCGGACCGAACACGCGATGTTCACCTGGGGAGCATCCTCCGGATCAATACGTCCGAGGGACCGGCAGCAACTTCGCTTCTTTGACGAAGCAATGCGGTTCGGAATCAAGGCGGGAATCACTGTGCCGATCAGGGCGGGCTTCGGCCGTATGGCAGCCTTCACGGTTGCGACGGATGACTCTCTCATGGAGCAAGGCCACCTGCTGGCGACGTCGCAAGACGTCGTCCAATTGCTCGGTCTCTATTTCCACACGCATCTGCGCGGGCGGTTGGCAATGAACGAAGACCCGCAGCGCGTCCAGGTTCTCAGTCAACGCGAACGGCAATGCCTGGCATGGGCGGCTCTTGGGAAAACAGTGTCCGAGACGGCCGAAATACTTGCTATCACGGCACGCACCGTTGCGTTCCACCTCGAGAATGCTCGCCGCAAGCTTGGAGCGGCTTCGATCGCCCATTGCGTTGCGCTCGCCATACGGCAACGACTGTTGCCCTGACGCAGTCAGGCATATCCGAATGACCTTCACGACGCGTAAGAGCGTCTCGTTATCGGTTATCTTGTGGAAAAACCGACGCCTTGCTTTGCTCTGGTTGGCGCTCGCTTCCGTTTCATCGCGAACCTGTCAAATAGCACAGGCGCTGCAGATGCCGCTCTCTGGTCTGGTGATCGCTCCCTCAACGGAGCTCGCCATGTACGCCATCACGATCGATCATCGTCAGACTGGATCTCAACTCGACCTTTTGGTGCAGATGTTCCGCTTGCGCCGTCGTGTATTCAGGGAGCGTCTGGATTGGACGGTCTCGGTCTCAGGCGATCTGGAAATCGACATCTACGACGCGCTTGCACCGACCTACGTCCTGGTCGTCTCAAACGAGCAAGACGTTCTGGGGTGCGTCAGGCTGCTTCCAACCACCGGACCGACCATGCTCGCGGACACCTTTCCAATATTGCTAGGGGACAAGGAGGCGCCGAAGAGCGAGCTCGTGCTCGAGAGTTCGCGGTTCTGCGTCGACACCGGCCGCGCGACAGAGCTCGGCCCGCACGGGTTCAATCGCGCAACTTTCGTACTTTTCGCCGCAATGCTCGAAACGATGCGATCGAAGGGCGCAAGCGCGATCGTGACTGTCACCGACGTGCGAATGGAGCGCATCCTCAGACGAGCGGGCTGGCCACTTGCGCGGCTGACTGAGCCGCGGAAGCTTGGTCAGACGAATGCCCTTGCGGGGTACCTCAACGATTCTGATCAGGCGCTCGAGGCGATGTATCGGCAGGCAGGGATCGAAGGGCCGGTCGTGCGCAAGCAACCTGAGGACCGCAAGGCAGCGTGACCGCAGAAATGCCACGCGCTAAGGGAGCGTATCTTGCTGGCAGATCCCCGCCAGAGTCGCATCGTCTTGCTGAACCCCGCGCGCGCAAATCGAGCGGGAACGGCCGAGGCCTTGGCTGTCGAGCAGGATGCGAGCCTTGCTCTGCTCCCGATCTGCCAAGATATTCTTGGCGCGAGATCGATCGCCGTCGGAGAATATCCGACAGGCCTGCTGCCAGCGGACGTTGCTGGCTCGATCGAGTGTTTCGAGTCAGACGCTCTGTCGCCATGGCGCGATCCGGGACTTGCCGCAAACCTCGAAGAGGCTGGCGTCGGCATTATTTTTCTCGGCGGCGGCTTTCTAGAGGAGGAAGTGCTGGTCGCAGCGCTTGAAGGGGCGAAGCGAGGTTACGACGTACGATTGCTTTCAGATCTCGCGTTTGCACGGAGGGAGACAGATCGCCAGCTCGTCCTGAATCGACTGGCACATCATGGCATCATCGCCACCACTGTCCGCCAAGCCCTGGTCGAATGGGCTGCGGTTCTCGAAGATCGAGCGATGATGCTCAGGATCCAGCAATTGATCTCTTGAGTGGGCGCGCCCGCAAGCTTTCGCTTGCGGCCGGGCTCTCGTGGACCGAGCCCTGTCAGGTCTCGGCCTTGTGGCTTCGATCCCTGACGCGAGGGACCACGTCCAGCTGCTCTTGGTCGTGTTCAAGTTCGTCGCGTGCCAAGGACCGCTCATTCAAACGCAGCTGTACTGCGCTCGAAGGAAAGCACGTTCAGAGAGAAAAAATTAGAACCGTCGAACGACGGGGGCGCTTCCCATATCCCTCTGAGCGGACACGCTAGATCGCTTTGTGCGGAGCCGGCCGCAAGCGGCCGCGCATTTAAGTTGCCCCCCGAAGGCGGGGTGGACGGCGCTCCCGTATAGCCCCGAACCGGCAGGCCGCAACCGCGCCCGTCTCGGCTCCCTTTGGACGCTCTGTCCGTGGCGCGGTCCTCCGCTCTCGCTCCGGCCGTTCCGGTGCGGCCCGCCTCTGGCGTTCGGGGCTGTCCGGTCGCCCTTCGCCGCCCACCCCGCCTTCCGGGGGCAGGGCGCGGAAGAAGGCGAATGGAGACTGTCATGAGCGGAAAGAACAAGAGCGCTTCAACGGCCAAGCCAAAAAGGAACCTCTACGAGGAGATCACAACGCAAATCATCGCCGATCTGGAGGCGGGCATTTTTCCTTGGGCCCGGCCTTGGGGAGGGGGAGGCGATAGCCATGCCTTCTCGCTGCCCCGGAACGCGGCAACAAGCAAAGCCTATTCCGGGATCAACATCCTGATCCTCTGGGGGAGGCTTTGTGAGAACGGCTTCACATCCCAACGCTGGCTCACCTTCAATCAGGCATCGCACCTTGGCGCCTCCGTGCGCAAGGGGGAGCACGGAGTGACAGTCTGCTACGCCGATCGCTTTATTCCGAAGCGCGGGCAGGATGGAACGCTGCAGTCGAGCCATGGCGAGGCGGAAGTGGGCGAAGCGGCCATCCCGTTCCTGCGCCGCTATACCGTCTTTAACGTCGATCAATGCGAACACCTTCCGGACGAGCTGCGCGCGGAGCCACAAGCCGCGCCGGAGCGTCAGATCGTGCCGCAGGCCGAGGCGCTGGCGGCCGCAACACTCGCTGATATCCGCATCGGCGGCAATGAGGCCTTCTACGCCCCGTCCATGGATTGCGTTCATATCCCGCCGCAGCCTGCCTTTTTCGAGCAGATCAACTTCTACCGGACGCTGTTTCACGAGCTTGGACACTGGACCGGTCACCCCAGCCGCCTCGAGCGCGACCTGTCGGGGCCGTTCGGCTCCAAGCCCTACGCCAAGGAAGAACTCGTCGCCGAACTGACCGCAGCCTTTATCTGCGCCGCGCTCACCATCAAACCGACCGTCCGACATGCCGATTACCTCGGCTCATGGCTGAGCGTGCTCCGCGAGGACAATCGGGCAATATTTCAGGCCGCGAGCAAGGCATCCAAAGCGGCCGATTTCCTGCTCGCGTTCGGCGCAAACAATCGCGTCGCTGCCGTGGAGGCGAGGGCGCCCTGAACGGGGCGCAGACGCGCCCCGCCGTCGCCGCTTGCTCCGCTCGCGCCTCGCTCTTGGCTTCGCGCGCTCTCCAAAGCGCGCGGCAACGATGTCGGCGTTTCCGATCGGCCAATACGACCCAGCAAGACCCTTCTCCTTGCGCGCCCCTGCGAAATCATTAATCCTTTGTTTACGTGGGGGCTGAGGTCGACGATTCGGGCGCAAGCGCTTGCGCTGCGCCCTTATTCGACCGGCTCCGAGTCGCGCGCGAGTCAATCCGGGTGACCGCAAATATAGGCGGAAGGGACCCGGGCGACTCGCACTAAGAGTCGATCCAGGCGGTACGATGCACCGCATCATGGAGCCGACCATGGCTGACCTGTCGAAGGTCTTTCCCGAGCCTCACACGACCAAGCTGAGGCGCATCTGCCTTGCGCAGATCGTCGTCAGCGTCTCGACGCTGACCTCGACAGCCGTTCTGGTCTCATGCCTCGCAGTGGTCGTGAGGGGGTTCAACTAGGGCGAAACTTACTGGATAGCGATTTCGACAGACAACTCGCGATCCGGTTTCGCCAAAAGATTGCGAAACAGCTGTTCGGTCGAAGCAATGCAGCCGATCTCAGTTGAACTTGCGGCCGAGCCTGCGGATGACCTCACGGAGGTATTGCGCGTATTCCTCGGTCGTTCGGCGTACTTCCTCCGCCCGCGAGAGCCTGGCCAGTTGCACTTCCTCAGAATCCGCACCCGTAAGCTCGGCGAAGGTCACAAGTGAACTTATGTTGCAAACTTTGGATTTGCTCCCGCACGGCTTGAGAGCGGGGAGGCAGCGTGTACGTCGCGCGTCGCGTCTCGCCGACGCTGGAGAAACGAAAAGCCGGACCGCGACGCCCAGTGCGCCCGATCCGGCTCATCGATTTGAGCGATCATTCCGGCCAACGCCGAGGATCTTCAGTGCGGCAATGCGCAAACGGCAACTTGGCTGGAATGAAAGCTAGATCATCAGAAGAAGGTCTACTTCTTCTTGGCCTTTTTCACGGTCTTCTTCGCCGCAGCCTTCTTCGCCTTCTTCGCTTTCTTGGCCATGTGCCCTCCGTCAATTCTCAAAGGAAAGCAAACCGGGAATCGGCTTGCATGGGAAACAGTGTACATTGGATTTGTCTGATTGACACCGGCGCACCTTGTCCGTTCGCGTTCGAGTCTCCGACAGAGCCTTTGCGTTGGCGCATGCGCGAGCGATGAACGTGTTCGCACTCGTCTCACGGGACCGCAGATGAGAGCGGCCCCCGCCAGACTTGCCTGGGGCCGAGCTTTGTCAGAGACGGCGATCGCCAGATCCGGGGAGGGGATTATCATTCCCTGTCATGACGATCATCGGGGTCGGATGGATTGCGGGGACCGGACGCGGGCTCTGCCAGCGACAGGCTCACATAGTCCTTTCCGCGGTTCTTACCACACCCGATCAGACTGCTCCGATCTCGATACCCCGGGGGCATGTCGTGAGGTCGGGGTGGGGATCGGACGCTCATTGGCGAGGGTCTTTGGTCGCCGAGCCTGTATGCAGAACACGTTGAGACCTGGCCTTGTTTTGGTCGTAGCTTCGGTGACAGTCGATCGGATAGTCCTGATGGTGTCCTTTTGTTGCCTGCGGGTCCGATCTCACTGCGCGTGGCTGAGGGACCTATGGGAAGCGCCCCGCCTGCCGAAACCCATGCCGCCAGCTTTTTTCCCCGCCGGACAAGTCCGGCTCCTCGCGGCCGCTACGCTTCAAAAAAGCTGTCAGCTCAGGTGCTTCGCATGCGCTACGCCCCGCGGGAAGGCCGCGGGTTCGAAGGCGCTACGCTTCCCATCACGGTCATGCCATCGCGAGGGGATCGGCTTCTCGGGAGCAACAAAAGGACAAGACCATGACCGCAATCGGATACGTCACCAAGAACGACAACGGCAGCTACAAGGGCCAGCTCAAGACCGTCTCCATCCGGGCCGACATCGACATCATCCCTAATCGCGACAAGAGCGCCGACACCCATCCCGACTTCCGCGTCGTGACCCAGGGCGTCGAGATCGGAGCAGGCTGGATCCGGCGCGGCGAGAACAGCCGAAAGGACTATGTGAGCCTGTCGCTGGCAGCGCCCGAGTTCGGTCCCCACAAGCTCTACGCCAATCTCGGACGAGCCGCGGGCCAGGATGACGACAGCGTCTTCGCCCTGATCTGGAATCCGGCCGACTGACGACAAGCGGCCCCCGCGAGCAACTCGCGCGGGGGCTGCTCTCTAGCCCCAATTGGCCAGAACGATTAAAGGTGGGACGTTCTCATTGGGGCTTTCATTGACCAATCCCGCCACGCATGCACACCGCGACGCCGGCGATATTGCCATTGTCTGCAATCCTGCCGCCTACGATGGTAGCGACTGGGCGTGGGAGTTCTTGCGCAGAAACGAGGACTACAGAACCGACTGGCGCGCCTCCGTGCCCCGGCATCTGCCATGGATCACCTTGATCGATGGCACACGCCTTTTGCGCCTGCGACGGCGCTTCCCCCGCGCCGAGAAATGGGGCCTTTTCGCGTTCGCTGACCCCCGTCTCGGTGCCGACCAGACACCCGTGTTCTGGCACGCCAATGCGCTCAAACGGGTCGTTCGCTTGAACGCGACAAGGCCAAGACCCGAGAGCAAAACCGCGCCATTTGCCTTGGGAAATTTCCGAGTGGACCGCCACGCCGTCATCGGTGCCGACGGTGTTCCGCTGGTGCTGATGAAAGGCGGCGGGGTTCACATCCCCCTCGAAATCCACGGCCTGCCCATCCTCACTGCGCCCTTCGCGCCGGTGTTTGAACTGCGTGACCTCGCCGATATCTCCGCCCAGACCGAACTCTTGAAGCAGTTGAAGCGCTTCACCGAGCCAGGTTTCCAGAAGGTGCAAAGGCCGCCATTTGCGAATGACGAGCGTTTGCAGCACGCGCTGATCGCGCTCGATGAAAGCCTTCGCGGCAAGACCTATCGGCAGATCGCTGTTGCGGTCTTCGGAGAGAAGAAAGTCACTGAAGAATGGCGCAGCCATAGTCAATTTTTGAAGGACCGAACCCGCAGGCTCGTCGCCAAAGGCACCGAGCTCATGAATGGCAGTTATCGCGACCTCTTGGGCTAGGCTTGAACTGGCCCTGGACTAGCCGGGGCTTGGGCTAGCTGGCTTTGCCATTCGCTTGTTAGATCAATTTTAAGCCTGCACAGTGGCGAAGTTAGCCGGGCGAAACTTCGCCACTCCCTAAACCGCTCCCGATCGGACGACGCTTCTTCACACACCCAAGGGTTGCGTGTGCTAAGAAGGAACACTTCTGCAATGACGGGACAGGATGACAAGGCTGCCGACAAGCCTTTCCTCAATACCAAGGAGGCTGCCGCCTGGCTGCGGCTGACCAAGAACACACTCGAGAAAATGCGCGTCGACGGGCGAGGGCCGGCCTACCGCAAGCATGGGCGCTACGTCCGCTACCACATCGAAGACCTCGTCCAATATTCGGAAGCCAGCAAGCGGAGGTCGACCTCCGATGCTGATTGATCGCAACAGACCGTGGCGCCAACTGGCCGCTTTGTCGGCCATGTCCGCGGGCACCATCGCTGCCCTGGTGTCGTTCGCACCCCAGGAACCGGTGGTGATCTACAACGCCTCCGGCAGCGCGCCGCTCGGCTTCTATTACGTCGAACCGCGCGTGCCGGCGCGTGGTGAACTCGCCGTCTACAAGCCGCCGCCGACAATCGAACTCCTGATCCTCGCCCATGAGATCCTGCCGGCGCCGGTGCCACTCCTTAAGCAGGTCGTGGCGGGCGCTGGCGACGAAGTCTGCCGCGCCAAAGACCCGATTGGATCGATATCCATCAACGGCAAGGTCACCGCCGAAGTCTCGGAGAAGGACCGGGAAGGGCGACCGCTGCCGTCCTGGGAGGGTTGCTTCAGGCTCGTCGAGGGCGAGTTTTTCCTGATGCAGCCGCATCCGTCCTCGTTCGATTCCAGATATTTCGGACCGGTAATGCGGTGCGACATTCTGGGTGTCGCTAAGTCAATCTGGACGTGGGCTCCTGAGGGCTGACTGCTGCCATTGAAGCTCCGGGATTGAAGCCACTGTCGCACGCGGCTTCAATAAAGCTGCCGGCGTTGGACGAAATGAACTGACCAGGGGGCATCAAGGCGGATACAGCCAATACTGAACGTGCTGCCTATCCGGCATCAGACGGAGCGTTGGCGTTCGGTTATCAGGAGACAGATGAGAAAGCGATCGCAATAAGCGCCCGACATCATCCAGGACCGCTCGGCTGGCCGAGAATGTACTGTGGTTGAGACCGAACATGTCATCTCCTACCGCAGTCACGTCGATTGTTTCGATTCCGGGGAAAATACTTGGACCGCTCGGCCCAACAAATCCTATGCGCGTTCCGAAGGTCTTGTCGCCCGATGCCAGCAAAGCCTTGTCGGCAGCAGAAGCATAGAGCGTGATGTTCTTGGCTACCTCGCGAATCTGGTCAGCTTTGCTGATATAGACGTTCTTGTCCACGTCGGGAGCCGCCATGACGAGTTCCGAAATCGCGATCGGCACCTTGCTCAGTGCGCTCTGCTGCAAGGCGTTGACGAGAATTTCGTTACCCATGCTGTGGGCGACAACGTAGATGTTCTTCTTTCCAATCTCGGATGAGACAAGTTGCAAAAGCTCGGCGAGGCGAGGTGAGGCGGCCTCGGCCGTCTGCCAATCCTTGTCGTACATGAACAGATTGGCGGCCGACGGCCACGAGAACACCACGACTGTCCCGGCAAAATTTGCATCGAAGGCGATCTGGGCGGCCTTGAAGATCGCGTCGGTAAAGGAAACGTTGTAACCGTGGATGAACAGCATGATACTGTCGGAGGCGGTCCTCAATTGGCCGAGGAATGCCGTACGATCAAGGGGGGCAATAACCTTCACACGGAAGGCGTTTGCGTCGGTCTCGGCCTCGACGCCGAGCTTGTACCATTTGAATTTAGGCCTTTCGACATTGCCAATCACGTGATTGCTCGGGATGCTCACCACAGCGTAGCCAAAAGTGAGCTGAAGTGCGGGATCATCAGTAAACGATGCTTCCGTCAGCGGACCCGGCTTCAACGTGCGATCGGTCGCGTAATACACTGGCTGACGGTTCTTGACCTCCGAGCTTGGGACTAGCGGCTTGCCGTCGATGACTACGATGTTTGGATCTGTCGGAGCTGGGATATTGATCCATGATCCCGTATCTGTCGGGGCTTTTGTTCCGGTGATGGAGGCGATCGTTCCCGAGTGAAATATGGTTGAGGATTGGCCAAAGGGGCCGGGAGTGCTCTTCCAGTTGCTCCAATTCTTGACCACTATATTATCCAAGGTTCCCTTCTTCACGGGGGAAAGCGGTGTAGGTGAATCTTGAAACCAGCTGACATCGGCACCGCGGCCGATCGGGGAGGTCCGAAACACCGGCTTCTCGGGAATGCGGAGCCCAAGTATCCAGTCCTGCGCATCGGACTGGCTTTCGATCGAGCCATAGAGGTTGCAAACGCGTTTCGCGCTGTCGCGATTATCGAGCGAGAAGGCGACGCAACGGCCGTCCGCCGTACAGCGGTTCACGCACTCGCTGAGACCATCAGCGCCCCCCATAAGATAGGCGCCAAGAAACGTTCCGGTCGGCACTCTCTTGTTACAGGCTAGGGTAAAACCGGCCGCAGAAAGCTGGGCAAGTGGTGTCTTACAAGATGTCGCCGAAATGTTTGTCGCGGCGGTCGGCGAGGCTTCAGGCGGCTTACCCTGCGCCAGGACGGGATCGCCAGCTGGCAGGGCAAAGATCGTTGCAACGAGAAAAAATGCCTTCCAAAACGACGTCATGGCGTCTTTCCTCCACCGTGGACGTCCTAGCTCCAAGCAGTTCGCGATAGTGTGCAAGAATACGCACATGACGTCAGACCTGGCTATGTGTTCGCTCGTTAGGGGACCCTTGGAAGGTTACGAATTCCACTCAGCTGCGTACCCAAATTGTTCAGGAGTTGCTGCTGAAGCACCCGATTTGCTCCTGCAAAATTCGTTCGGGGCGTGACTTCATGGGACTTAAATGGCTTCCCTGCGTTTTTGCCTACGGCAAAGCCAAAACTCAACTTGTCGGTGTTGACCCTGGATAGCGAGGCAAGATTACCGGGGCCAACAAAGTGGGTGAGTGTCCAGGTAGGCCCCGTGGAATTGAGATTGCGGGTGAGAGTGAAATTGACAATTCCGCCAAACTCTCCGCCCGTCGCCGAGAGGTCAGCATTTTCGACCATATCGGGGGTCTCGAGTGCCGCGGTCACGATCCGCTTCAAGCCGAGATTTCCCGCCAAATTCGTGTCCATTGCCGGGCAGATTGACAGATCTCGGTCCTTGTCCCACCGGTGAGCGAGTTCTCTCATGTTGTAGCTCAAGTTGATGTTGAGGGTGTCCTCCCGAGATTGATTGAGATTGGCTCCGATATTGAAGGCAAAGTTGCTGTAAGGAAGGTTGACCGATGGTGCCAGCCCACCAGTGTCGTTGACGTCCAAACTAAGGAGCATTGCGACCTCGTAGTCGAGGGCGAGCAGGACAGTCCGGTGTTTGTACGGTTCAGGAACGTCATCGCGAATGAGATCGATGAGCTCGCACTTTATCCGCTGCACTATGGTGCCCGTCGAGGGAGCTCCATGCATGTCGCTGGGGACGTCGAAATTCGGCAGAATCGCCGCGCACCCAGCCAGCAGCATCGAAAGCACGCCGGAAGACAGGACACGCAATTTGAAGCCAATACGCATCGTGCCATCCCCACGGCCACCGCTCCGCTCTTGTGCTGAGCGGCAATATAGAAACGCAATTTATTGTGGACAGACCGAACCTGGCCTAACGGCGCGACAGAACCCTCCAAGGGATTTTGCGAGGGCCTGGCAGTCATCGTCTGTCATTCCGTTTCGGCAAACGTCCGCATGATCGGTGCCTGGAAAGATTACCAAACACATGCCTCGAGCTGCGGTTGCTTCTCCTCTAGATGCAGCTTCTACCGATGCAATTGCCGCGTTGACTTGTTCATTGGTGGGCTGGCTTCTGAATTGGTTGACGACCGCATGAAGCCCAAAACGCATTCTATCAAATACCGAATAGTCGTCTGGCATTGACCGCTCCCCCCGAAGCGCCATGACCGGAATATGAAGAACAGGCTAAACACAGTCACAAGATTTGCAAGTAGAATGTTCAAGCACTGATTGTGCAAAGGTAGGGGGCTTGCGCCGGTCGCAGAAGCGCGTAGGCGGGGCACGCCCAGGTCCGAATACTAACCGTGCTACCGGCTGCAACTGTTGTTGACCCTCCAGCGCAATCTGAAGCGCAAATTTTTTGAACCGGGAGAACGCGGTCCGGCACTCGCTGAAGGCGTTGGCATCCGCCTAAACCGGTTCGGGCGCGGCGGTTTTGCCCAGGCCATGCGCGAGGCGGTGGAGGGTGACGCATTGGTCAGCGAGCTGATCGACGGCATGCTGAATGGGCGCGGCGCTGTGGAAAGAATACTGCCGGCTGCATGATCTGGTGGTGAAACGCGGCGCCGGCCACGAACTGTGCCGGCGGTTCATGCAGTTTCCGGGCGCCGGCCCCATTGCGGCCTTGAGCTTCATGACCGCAATTGACGATCCTCCTTGATTCGGGCGCCCGCGCGACGTCGCGGCGTATTTTGGCCTGACCTCGCGGCGCTGGCAGTCGGCGCCTCGATCGACATGCAGGGGTGGATCAGCAAGGCGGGCGACGGCGATGTGTGGCGCGCGCTGTACGAGGCGACGAGCGGGCTTCTGACCCACTACAAGAAGCAGGACAAGGTCAAAAGCTGTGGGCTGTCGCTCGCCAAACCGAGTTCGCACCGTAAGGCAACGGTCGCGGTGGTGCGCAAACTGCGCTGTCATCATGCACGCGATGTGGGCGAATGGCACGTTCTATTGCGGCAATCCGGACGTGCCTGATGCGGACCTCAAGGCGCGCGCCAAGGCCAAGGAGCGCAAGCTGCTGGGGCTCACGCCTGAGCCTTGCAAGCGCGATGTGAGGAGCAGATCGAGGCGATGACCATCTTGTTTCGAACGCGGAGCTCCGCCACGGGCGGATGAGACCTGGTGCAGATCCACGACGACGGAACGCACGTTATCTTGCCTGTGGCCATGCCCTTTGCGGGGCGCCTGGACCACGCGGGAGTGCCTGTGATGTGGCTCCGTCACACCGATGGAAAGATGCGCCGCGACGGCGCCCGCGCTGCCTTGCTGCAGCGATTTTGTGCCGTCGATGAGCGCGCAAGAGTGCACGGCGCACCCGGACTCTCGCTCGTCATGCGGCTTTGTGGCGTCGACGCAAAGGTCTTGTCACAGCAGAGAGAGGAAGCGACAATGGCTGAGATGAAGCGGATCAGACGACCGATTAAGAGGGCAAGATAAAAGCACTGGCCCTAGGGGGCGCCTAAGCCGTTGTCTGCACATCCTAGATTTTAGCGCTATCTTGGATCTCTGCTGTCGCCATGTTCGATCCAGTGCAATGGCGGTGCGCAATTGCGTCTGCGTCTTGGCGAACGCGCGTCGGCTTCACATATCGGCAATTTCTCCAAACGGCGGACGCATGCCATGCGAGAGATCGACGACGATTTCGACGTAAAGCTTGGGCGGATCGGCAACCGCCGAGTCAAGAGAGCGACCAGCTATCTTCGACGCATCCGCCAGGAAGCAGCCAAGGCTGGTCCGGGTGCGCGAAGCGCTTCGTCGTTTACGGGCAGCCGCATAGGCCGCGGCCATGCGCAAGGTGCAGTGCTGGCCGGACGCGGACGGAGCCAGGGGCAGCGCCGTGTCGTCATCAAGGCCCGGATCGTCCGCATCAAGTCAGGGGAGACAGGTGCCGTTCGCGCGCACCTTCGTTACGTCCAACGCGACGGTGTCACGCGCGAGGGCACACCAGGCGAACTATATGCCGGCGAGGCCGACCGCGCCGATGCCAACGCCTTCACGGAACGCAGCGCTGGCGACCGTCACCAGTTTCGCTTCATCGTGGCGCCGGAGGACAGCGCCGAGTTCGCGGACATGAAACCGTTCGTCCGCGATCTCATGCGGCAGATGGAACAGGATCTCGGCACTAGGCTCGACTGGGTCGCCGCGGATCATTTCAACACCGGTCATCCCCATACGCACGTCGTCTTGCGCGGCAAGGATGAGGAAGGAAACGACCTCGTCATCGCACGCGACTATATCGCTCACGGCTTTCGGTCGCGGGCCGCCGAACTCATCACGCGAGAGTTCGGTCCGGAAACGGAGATCGAGGTCGCGCGCAAGCTCCAGCAGGAGATCACGGCCGAGCGGTTCACGCGTCTTGACAGGAGCATCCTCCGAGATGCCCCCAGCGAAGCTCTGGAGCTTGGGGCTCTGTCTGGACGGGAGCCAGTCTGGCAAACGGCGCGGATCGGACGGCTGCGAACCCTGGAGCGGATGGGGTTGGCAGAAGAGTGTGAGCCCGGGCGTTGGCGGATCGACCCTGAGTTAGAGCCAAAGCTCAGACGCATGGGGGAACGCGGCGACATCGTCAAGACTATGCACCGCGAGATGGCCGCGGCGGGAATTACGCGGGCGGCTGGCGACTATTCGATCTTCGATCCGGAGCGAGACGGTCAGCGTCTGGTCGGGCGGGTCGTCGGCGAAGGTTTTGCGGACGAACTGACGGAGCGCCGCTATGTCGTGATCGATGGGGTGGACGGGCGGACGCATTATGCCGAACTCGGTAGCCTTCGTGCCAACGAAGAGGCGCCTGTCCGCAACACGATTCTGGAGCTCAGGTCGCGCGCCGCTGAACCGCGCGCAATCGATCGGACGATCGCTAGCGTCGCCGCTCGCCATGACGGCATCTACAGCGACCGTCTGCATCGGGAATTCGACCCGCAAGCATCGGGTGAATATGTCGGATCGCACGTGCGGCGCCTGGAGGCGATGCGGCGCGAAGGGATGGTCAGCCGCCTTGCCGATGGCAGCTGGAACGTGGGGCGGGATTATCTGGACCGGGCGCTTGAATACGAGAAGCTGCAGCAAAGGAACAATCCGGTGCGGGCCGCGGTGCTGTCATGGCAACGGCTCGAGGATCTGCCGCAGGCGCTGGGTTCTACCTGGCTCGATCGCACGCTTGTTGGGAAGGAGCCGGCCGAGCTCGCGTCGACCGGCTTTGGGGCGGAGGTGGAGACAGCGCTCCGAACAAGACGGCAATGGCTGATCGAGCAGGGGTTGGCGCGAGAGGAAGCCGGCCAGATACGTTTTGCCCGGAACATGCTCCAGACGCTTGAGGCGCGCGAGCTGGCAAGGACCGCGGCCGACATATCCGCGCGCAGTGGCCTTGAACATGTCGACGTCAAGGCCGGTGGCAAGATCGAGGGCGTCTACCGGCGCATGCTGACGCTGAACAGCGGGCGGTTCGCCCTGATCGAGCGATCTCATGAGTTCGCGCTGGTGCCGTGGCGACCAGTGTTGGAGCGGGTGCGTGGGCAAATGGTCTCCGGAAGCGTTGGCGGGGAAGGCATCTCCTGGTCGATTGGGATCAAGCGAGGGATAGGACGCTGAGAGGCGACGAAGTTCGCCAGACGGTTCAACTCTTGCGAATCCGCTCGCGAGAAGTCTTCTGAGTTGATTGCAATGTGCTGATATCGCGGCTGGCTATACTATTCTTGCTGAAATAGTGTAATCAGCCGATGCGTTTGGTCCCGCTCTTTCCGCGACGAGGGGCCTTCGGCCGCCGCCGTGGCCAAGCGCGCAGCTGATCGCTGTGCTCGTTTGCGACGGCCTTCAGAAGGCGAGGGAGTAGCTCGTGCTGCGGCCTCCGCCCTCGTCCTTGGCGAGAATGCCCTGATCGACGAGACCCTGAATGTCGCGCAGGGCGGTATCGGGCGAACACTTCTCGATCGTCGCCCATTTGCTCGATGTCAGCTTGCCTTCGAAGCCGTCCAGTAGGCGGTTCAGCATGTCGCGCTGTCGGTCATTGATCTGTGCTGTGACATGCCGCTTCCAGAAGTCCGCTTTCTCGAGCACGGCCGCGAGAATGGTTTCGGCGCCACTGAAGGCGCGGTCGAGACAGCCCAAGAACCACTCAAGCCACGGCGTGATGTTGAGATCACCCTTCTGCGTGCTCTCCAGCATGTCGTAGTAGGTCTTCCGTTCCACGCGTATCTGGGCCGACATGCTGTAGAAGCGCTGAGGTATCCCTTCAGAGCGGGCAAGCGACATGTCGGCGACGGCGCGCGCGATGCGTCCATTGCCATCCTCGAAGGGATGGATGGTCACAAACCAGAGATGCGCGATCGCAGCCTTGATGAGCGGGTCGATGTTCTCTTCGGTGTTGTACCAGTCGAGAAACGCAGTCATCTCGGCGTCGAGCTTGTCGGCGACCGGTGCTTCGTAGTGCACGCGCTCGCGCCCATAGTCGCCGGAGACGACCTGCATCGGTCCTGCCGAGGCATCGCGCCAGGCTCCCACAGCGATTTTCTTCATATTGCTGCGGCTGGTCGGAAACAGCGACGCATGCCAGCCGAAAAGTCTCTCTGCCGTAAGCTCGGCTTTGAATTTCTGGGTGGCGTCGAGCATCATCTCGACCACCCCCTCGACGTTGCGATCCGCCGACGGCAGGGCGCCTGCGTCCATGCCGAGGCGGCGGGCGAGCGAAGAGCGAACTGCTTCCTTGTCGAGTTTCTCTCCCTCGATTTCGCTGGACTTGAGCACTTCCTCTGTCAGGGTCGTCAGGACAGCCTGTTCCTGCTGGGGGAAGCCAAGCGCCTGCATCCGGCCGATGAGCTGTCCTTGGCGCAGCCGAACGGCCGCGAGCGGCTTCACCAGGGCATCGGAATCCCAGGAAAAGTGAGGCCAATCAGGTAGTTGATGGATATAATCAGGCATTCTCCGCACTCCATGCGGAGAATATGGCGGCTTTTCTCCGCAACCGCAAGGTTATTATCCGCAAAATATGCGGAGAATATGGGGCCTAATCTCCGCATGGAAGGGACCGCCCATCTTGCCGGCTGGATCCCTTGGCCTCTATTTGCCGCCGCGCTCTCGGGCTTCGCTCGACACTCCCAAAGCTGCACGACAGACGACGTTGGCGCAAATTTCGCCACCACGGACGACCATCGATGGCTATGGCTGCGCGCGAGCTCGTTCGCGCCGCTGATACTCGTTTCGCAAAGTGAGTTTAAGGCGCCGCCGTTTTCGGACACTCGGTCTAAACGCAGTCAAACATCTGCGATCGATCAACGTGATCGATTCGTCCTCTCAATGCCCACGAGCGCCAGTGCATGAGCAAATCAAAGCAAGTCGGATTATTGGTCCAAATTGATCATGACATTCACGGCCTATTGAGCCGCTTCCTGAAGCACGCCGAGACTGCTCCATCCACGATCACTCCGTGATGCGTTTGATCCACGAGGATCTCTTCGCCGGAGCCGATTTTTATTCAGGTTGAATGCTCGGCTCACTCCCGCTTTTCATCTCGCCGCGCTCGTTCGCGAGAGTTGAGTGGGGCGGAAATGTTTCCGGCAAAAATCTACGTCGGCCAGATCACGGTCGTCTTCGGTATCGTTGTCGCGTCTACATGGGGAGCGACGCAATGGACCGCGGCGGCGCTCGGATTTCAGCCGCGGCTGGGTGAGCCGTGGTTTCTGATAACCGGCTATCCCGTCTATCTGCCTTGGCGATTGTTCGAATGGTGGTTCGCCTACGAGGCTTACGCGCCGGAGATATTCGAAGAGGGCGGCGTGATCGCCGCTACCGGCGGTGTCGCTGGCGCGTTGTTTGCGATCGTCAATTCGGTGTGGCGTGCGCGCCAAAATCAACTGGTGACGACATACGGATCCGCGCGCTGGGCAAGCTCAAAGGAAATCGAGGCTGCGGGGCTCTTTGCTGCCCAGGGCGTATTTCTCGGACGCATCGAGAAGAACTATCTGCGTCACGATGGGCCAGAGCACGTTATGTGCTTTGCGCCGACGCGCTCCGGCAAGGGTGTCGGGCTCGTACTGCCGACGCTTCTCTCGTGGGCTTCCTCGGCCGTGGTTCACGATATCAAGGGCGAGAACTGGCAACTGACAGCAGGGTGGCGCTCGACTTTCTCGCACTGTCTCCTGTTCAACCCCACCGATCCGAATAGCGCCCGCTACAATCCCCTGCTCGAGGTTCGCAAAGGTGCGGCCGAAGTGCGCGATGTCCAGAATATCGCGGATATTCTCGTCGATCCCGAGGGAGCGCTCGAACGCCGGACTCACTGGGAAAAGACCAGCCATTCGCTCCTAGTCGGCGTCATCCTTCACGTTCTTTATGCCGAGGAACAGAAGACGCTCACTCGGGTCACGGAGATCCTTGCCGATCCTGCGCAGTCCTTTGAAAAGACGCTGAGGATCATGCTTGCTACGAACCACCTCGGGACGAAGCAGGAGCCAAAAGTCCATCCCGTTGTGGCCGCGACCGCGCGCGAGCTCCTTAACAAATCAGAGAACGAACGTTCGGGCGTCCTATCGACGGCCGTCAGCTTCCTGGGGCTCTATCGCGACCCGATCGTCAGCCGGAACACCGAATGCTGCGACTGGCGAATCGCTGACCTCGTCAGCGCCGGCAAACCGGTCACGCTCTACCTGGTCGTTCCTCCGTCGGATATCAGCCGCACCAAGCCGCTCATCCGGCTGATCCTCAATCAAATCGGACGCCGGCTGACCGAAACGTTGAACGCCGGAGAGCGCAAGCAACGCCAGCTCTTGATGATGCTGGATGAGTTTCCGGCGCTTGGTCGGCTCGACTTCTTCGAGAGCGCGCTCGCCTTTATGGCTGGCTACGGTATCCGAGCCTATTTGATCGCACAGTCGCTCAATCAGATCGCGAAGGCCTACGGCGATAACAACGCGATTTTGGACAATTGCCACGTCCGAATTGCCTTTGCCGCCAATGACGAGCGAACGGCAAAGCGCATCTCGGATGCACTAGGCACCGCGACCGAGTTGCGCGCTCAGCGCAATTACGCGGGTCATCGACTAGCGCCCTGGCTTGGCCACGTCATGGTCAGCAGGCAAGAGACCGCCAGACCGCTGCTCACCCCGGGGGAGGTGATGCAGTTGCCACCCAACCAGGCGATCGTCCTCGTCTCGGGCCTGGCGCCCGTCAGAGCTTCCAAGCTTCGGCACTATGAAGATGCGAATTTTGTCCGTCGCCTGCTGAAACCGCCAAGCCTCTCCGGTGCCGAATATCGTGATCGGCCGGTACCGAGGTCCAACGACTGGGCCGGACAAATCCGTGTCGTCGACCTTCGTCTCGCCACGACGCCATATAGCGATCTGATAGATGCCGGCAGCGAACAGGGAGGTCTCAAGCAGCAATTGTCCCTGCTTGAGGAGCCGTCTCGCCTACCAAGCGAAGGTAATCGCTTCCTCGAAGATCGTTTGCTCGACGATGATACCGATGTGACCGCGGACCGCAGTCAGATGCAGCGGAGCGCAAGCCCTTCCAGCGCAATCCGTCAGGCTCACGCCGTCAACCGCGACGACGACGATCTTCTTCCCTCTTTCTGATGAGCTATTTCGATGAAGCCAAAACTGTCAGCCTATGTCTCCGACAGCGTCGCGCAGCGTCTAGAGATCGCGGCAAAGCGGCCTGGGAGCAACAAGTCGGCAATTGTAGAGGCGGCGCTCGACCGTTTCCTCAATCCGGAGCGGGACGCCAGTGGTGACGCCGCGCTGATACGCAGGCTTGATCGGATGAGCCGGCAGCTCGAGCGAACCGACCGTGATCTCTCGGTTACAGCTGAGACCATTGCGCTCTTCATTCGCTACTACCTGACGATCACGCCGCCGCTGCCGGCCGGCGACCAGGATGCAGCGCGAGCTCTTGGACGCGAGCGCTTTGAGATGTTCGTCGCTCAGGTCGGCAAGCGCATTGCTTCCGGCGGGAAGCTCGTCGCAGACGTCATGGAACGCGTCAGCACATCAAATCCCGATCTCTTCATACGGCACCTCGAAGAAGGCGCGCCACTAGGCGAAGCCCAGGCTGCCGCCACTGGTTCCCGCGCGCAGGAGGCGGCGGGCCAGCAGCCGGGGCCATCTCCGGCAGGGCGAGAGGAGGTCGACAATGTCTGATCTCCTCTCGTCCGAGACCCGGGAACGACGCCGCGGCATGCTGCGGACTGCCATGGGACCGGCGATCGCCGTCGCTCTTGAAGAGCCCGACGTTGTCGAAGTCATGGTCAATCCTGACGGAAAGCTCTGGCTGGATCGGCACGGATCGGGTCGGGCGGATACCGGTGTGATCCTCACACCACAGGAATCCGAGCGGATCATTCGCCTGGTCGCAAGCCACGTTCGCGCTGAAGCAAGCAGATCGTCACCCATCATTTCGGCGGAGCTGCCGGAAACAGGAGAACGCTTCGAGGGCGTCTTGCCGCCCGTTTCCCTGGCGCCATGCTTTGCAATTCGAAAGCCAGCCACAACCACGTTTCACCTGCCCGACTACGTCAAGGCGCAGATCGTCTCTCCGTTGATGGCGAGGGTACTGGTGGCCGCGGTCAGGGAAGGGCGCAGCATCCTGATCGCCGGCGGCACCGGCTCGGGCAAAACGACGCTCGCCAACGCGCTTCTGGCAGAAATTGCCGGTCTCGAAGAGAGGGTGGTCATCATCGAGGACACCCGCGAGCTGCGCTGCGACGCCAAGGACGCTGTGACCCTACGGACAAAGCCGGGCGTAGCAAGCCTCGCCGATCTCGTGCGTTCGACCCTCCGCTTGCGACCCGATCGCATCATCGTTGGTGAGGTCAGAGGCGCCGAAGCACTCGACTTGCTGAAGGCCTGGAACACAGGCCACCCCGGTGGCATCGCCACCGTCCACGCCAATTCTGCGCGAGCTGCACTCTACCGGATCGAACAATTGATCCAGGAGGCCGTCGCAACGGTGCCGCGGCGCCTGATTGCTGAGGCGATTGACTTGATCGTGTTCATCAAGGGGCGGGGACCCGCTCGGCGGATCGAGACAATCGCCGAGCTTAGGGGCCTCGATCCATCGGGCGACTATTCGCTCGAAACTCCATTCGGACTTCCAGGCACCACCCACCATCCTTGATCAAGGGAGACTACAAGATGCTCGTTCAACTGCGTCCATACCTCCGTTCGTGCTTCCGCCACTGGCGCTCGCCGGGAGATCTTTTGACCGAACTCGGTGCGGCCGCGGCTTGCATGCTCTTGACCGCTTCGGCAGCAAATGCTGCGGGCTCAGGCATGCCTTGGGAAGCTCCGCTCGAGCGCATCCTTGAATCTGTGCAGGGACCGGTCGCCAAGATTGTCGCCGTCATCATCATCACGGTGACGGGCATCTCACTCGCGTTCGGCGACACTTCGGGCGGGTTCCGCAAGATGGTCCAGGTCGTGTTCGGCTTGTCGATCGCCTTTGCAGCCAGCTCATTCTTCCTGTCGTTCTTCTCGTTTGGCGGGGGAGCGCTGATCTGATGCGCTCGCAAGGATTCGAACTCGTACTCCACCGCTCGCTGACCGAGCCCATCCTGATCGGGGGCGCGCCACGTGCCGCATCGATCCTCATCGGCACGCTATCGGCCGTGCTGGCACTCGGCCTGCGGCTATGGCTCGTGGGCCTCCTGCTTTGGATCGTCGGGCACGGCTTGGCGGTGTGGCTCGCCAAGCGCGATCCGGCCTTCGTCGAAGTCACCATCCGCCACACCAAACACAAGGGCTGGCTCGCATGCTGAACTTAAGAGAATTCCGCGGCCAAGCGCATCGCCTTGCCGATTGGCTGCCATGGGCATTTCTGGTTGCCCCGGGCGTCGTCCTGAATAAGGACGGCAGCTTCCAGCGCACAATCCGCTATCGAGGGCCTGATCTCGATAGCGCGACCGAGGCCGAGTTGATGAGCGTGACCTCGCGCGTCAACAATGTGCTGAAGCGGTTTGGATCGGGTTGGGCGTTGTTCTTCGACGCCACCCGCATCGAGGCCTCCGAATACCCACGCTCACAGTTTCCGGATGCGGTTTCCTGGCTGGTTGATGAGGAACGGCGAGCCGCTTTTGAGGGGGCTGCCGGCATCGCATGGGAAGATCCGTCGCGCCCGCGAGGACAGCATTTCGAAAGCGTGCTTTACCTCACGCTGCTGTACTTGCCGCCGGCCGAACGGGTCTCGCGGCTCGAAGGGCTGTTCCTGGAGAGCCCAAAGTGTGGGGGCGGGGCAACGGATTCACGTGCGAACGCAAATCGCGGCTGGCCACTCGCCGACAAAGCTCGGCCACAGCGTCCGGCAGGTGACGACGACCCGGCCGTTGGGACCGAAGGCACCCGAAAATCCGGACAGAAAGAGCACGGCTATCGGGATCATTTGCGGCGTTTCGTGCAGGAGAGCGACCGGGCAATAGACTTGCTCTCTTCGGTCTTGCCGGAGATCTGGCCTCTTAATGACGCCGAGACGCTGACCTATCTCCATAGTTGTATCTCGACCAAGCGGCATCCGGTAAATGTTCCCGAGATTCCCGCCTATCTCGATTGTTTCCTCAGCGATGAGCCACTTACCGGTGGTCTTTCACCGGCGATCGGGCGAAGCCATCTTCGCGCGCTGACGGTTCTTGGCTTTCCGGCAGTGACATTTCCCGGCCTGCTCGATGAGTTGAACAGGCTCGGAGTTCCCTATCGCTGGGCAACGCGGTTTCTGCCGCTGGACCGGACACAAGCGAACGCCACGCTGACGCGGTACCGCAGGCAGTGGTTCGCCAAGCGAAAGTCGCTGGGGGCTATCCTCAAAGAAGTCATGTTCAACGAGCAGGCCGCGCTGCTCGATACTGATGCTAGCAACAAGGCCTTTGATGCCGATGCCGCATTGTCTGAACTCGGCGACGATCTGGTTGCATTCGGTTACGTGACGACCACGGTTACTGTCACCGACGAGGACTCACGGCAAGCTGACGAGAAGATCCGGGCCGTCGAGCGCGTCATCAACAGCCGTGGCTTCACGGTCATCCGCGAAAGCGTCAACGCAGTGGAAGCTTGGTTGGGTAGCCTGCCAGGGCAGGCCTACGCCAATATCCGTCAGCCGATCGTCCACACGCTGAATCTTGCCCATATGTGTCCGTTGTCGGCCGTTTGGGCTGGGCCAGCGCGCTGCGAGCATTTGGACGGTCCCCCACTTTTGATTGCCAAGACCAAAGGCGCGACTCCGTTTCGACTGTCGTTGCACGCCGGCGACGTCGGGCACACCGTGATTGTCGGGCCAACCGGAGCGGGCAAGTCGGTCCTGTTGTCGATGCTTGCCCTTCAATACCGGCGTTACCCCAACGCTCAGCTGATCACCTTTGACAAGGGCCGTTCTGCCCGCGTCACAACGCTTGCCTTGTCGGGTGCCTGGTACGAACTGGGAGCCAAGGTGGGAATTGCCTTCCAGCCTTTGAAGGACGTCGCGGAGGAGGGCGCGAGGCTTTGGGCACTCGACTGGCTCTGCGGCGTCCTCGCCCATGAGCAGGTTGAGGTCACGCCTGGGGTCAAGGAGACGCTTTGGTCTGCGCTCAAGAGCCTTGGTTCGGCGCCGGTTCCCCAGCGAACAATGACTGGGCTCGTGGCCCTGCTGTCCCGCGATGCACTAAGACAAGCCCTGCAGCCCTATACGCTCGAAGGGCCGTATGGACGTTTTCTTGATGCGGACACCGACCGTATTTCCGGTGCCGACGTTCTCACCTTCGAGATGGAGGAACTGATGGCCCTGCCGGGTCTGGTTGCTCCGGTTCTCACATATCTATTCCATTCGCTGGAGGAGCGTTTCGACGGCCGGCCGACCTTGCTGGTCCTTGACGAAGCCTGGGTGTTCCTTGACGACCCGCTCTTCGCAAGCCGTATCCGGGAATGGTTGAAGACGCTCCGGAAGAAGAACGTCGCCGTCATTTTCGCGACTCAATCACTCGCCGACATAGCGGAAAGCCAAATTGCGCCGGCGATCATCGAGTCCTGCCCGACACGGATATTCCTGCCAAATCCCCGTGCGCTGGAGCCCACCCAAACGGAGACCTATCGCCGGTTCGGCCTGAACGAGACCCAGATACGTCTGATCGCGGAGGCCTTTCCGAAGCGCGACTACTACCTGCAGTCTCGCGCCGGCAACCGTCTGTTCGAGCTAGGCCTTGGACCCGTGGCGCTGGCGCTCGTTGCCGCGTCCTCTCCGGAGGATCAGCGCGATATTGATGCTGTATTGTCCCGAACTGGCCTGCACGACTTCGCCAAGCGTTATCTCGCCCAACGAGAGCTGCACTGGGCGGCCAATCTCATAAGTACCTTCGAGCAGACGCAGACGACCTGACCCGTACCCCCAGTAACTAACCTCCTGGAGCTACCAATGCTACGTGCCCGTTCGCGCGGACTGATTTCGCGCGCCTTTTTTGTCGTGTCTGTCCTCCTGTCCCTAACCATTGGGATCGATGGTCCGAGCCAGGCGTTCGCCCAGTCCCTCGTCTGGGATCCCTGGAACTATAGCCAAACGCTTCTCAGCGCCGCACGCGCGCTTGATCAAATCAACAACCAGATCACCAGCCTCGAGAACGAGGCTCAGATGCTGATCAATCAATCCCGGCACCTCACGAGCCTGCCTAATAGCGTGGTGGGGCAGCTCACGAGCACGATCAATCGGCTCAATAGCCTCGTTGCACAGGCCAAGGGCATTTCGTTCGACGTCGACAAGGCGCGTAGCGACTACGAACGCCTCTATCCACGCCAGTACACCGCGTCGTCCGCGTCAAGTGTCATGGTGCAGGACGCGACGTCCCGCTGGGACAACACCTATGAGGGGCTGAAGCAGGCTTTGCTGACGCAAGCAACAATTGCGTCAGACCTTGACGAGGACCGGAAAACCCTCAGCACCTTGATGACGAACTCGTCAGCAGCCGTTGGGTCATTACAGGCACAGCAGTCTAGCAACGAGCTACTCGGGCTTCAGGCGAAGCAGGCGTTGCAAGCGCAGGTACTCCTTCTGACGCAGGCACGCGCAGAGACATTACGGGCTGCTGAGCAACAAGCGTCGGTTGCGGCGGCACAGGAGCGATTTACTCGCTTCATTGGCGACGGGCATGCCTACGCGGCTGGAAAGTAGGAGAGGGCATCATGGCAGATCTTTCCGTCATTGACCGCTTCACTGAGACGTTCTCCCGCTACATCGATTCCGGGTTTGGACTTTTGTCGGGCGATGTCTCATTCCTGAGTTCAACCCTGATAGGCGTCGACCTGACGCTCGCCGGGTTAGCGTGGTGCGTCAGGGCTGACGACCATATTCTGGTCACGCTGGCCAAAAAGGTTCTCTACGTTGGCGCCTTCGCCTTCATTATCGGCAACTTCAAAAGCCTTGCCGATATTGTCTTTGCATCGTTTTCCAGCATCGGATTGAAGGCATCTGGCGGCGGGCTGACTGCAGCAAACTTATCCCGTCCTGGCTTTGTGGCTTCGGCCGGCTTTTCGGCGGCTTATCCTCTTCTGGAGGAAACCGGTCATTTTTCCGGCTTTGATGTCCTGACCAACCTCCCAACGATTCTGATCCTTCTGTTCTGCTGGATCCTTATTGTGCTCGCCTTCTTCGTTCTCTCGATCCAGCTGTTCGTCACTCTGATCGAGTTCAAGCTAACGACGCTCGCGAGCTTCATTCTCGTGCCTTTTGCCCTCTGGGGAAAGACCGCGTTTCTTGCCGAGAAAACGCTCGGCAACGTGGTTGCATCAGGCGTGAAGGTGATGGTTCTCGCGATCATCATCGGCATCGGTTCAACCATCTTTGGCGGTCTCTCCGACACTATGACCAGGCCGATCGACATTGCGTCGGCCATGAGCCTGCTGCTTGCGGCCCTTTCGCTGTTCGGTCTCGGCATCTTTGGTCCTGGCATTGCGGCAGGCCTGGTGTCAGGCGCGCCTCAGCTCGGCGCCGGTGCCGCGGCCGGAGCGGTCGCAGGCGCAGCCGCCATCCCAATCGGTGGCGGAGCCGCGGTCATGGGTGGACTACGCGTCGCAGCTGGTGGTTCAGCCGCCGCGGTTCGGTCCGCAGCCTCTCTGACGGGTGCGGCCTCGCGTAGCGGTTCGTCGGCCCAAGCCGTTGCAGCCGGCCAGATGCCAGCCGCCAGCAGCGGCGGCGCCGCTGGCGGCGGGACGCCGTCGACGAACCGTTCTTCTTCACCAGGGCGACAGGCGAGGGAGGCCGCACAGGTTGTGGCCCACACGCTGAAAGAAGGTGACAAGGGCGGGCATTCATCCGGTCCGAAGCTGGGAGAGGAATAGATCATGGCAAATCACCCCTTTCAGCGCGCGTCTGTACGCTATGGCCAGACGCCAGAACCGGTCACGGCCTATCAGAAGGCAGCACAAGTCTGGGACGAGCGTCTCGGCTCGGCACGTGTGCAGGCGAGCAACTGGCGGTTAGCGGCTCTAGCAACCATCGGTCTTTCGGGCATTCTTGGTTTGACCATCTTTGCCCAAATTGCGCGGTCAGGCGTCGTGCCGTACGTGGTCGAGGTCGATCGACTCGGCGAGGTTCGCGCGGTCGGACCGGCGCTCGAGGTCTATCAGCCGTCGGACGCGCAGATCGCGCATTTCCTGGCGCGCTTTATCGAGAACGTTCGCTCACTGTCGATTGACCCTGTCATTGTTCGAGCGAATTGGCTTCACGCCTATGACTTTGCCACAGACCGCGGCGCGCAAGCGTTGAACGACTATGCGCGTGAGGCCGATCCCTTCACCAAAATCGGATCCAAGACGGTGACGTCAGAGGTCACGTCCGTGGTGCGCGCCTCCAGCGACAGCTTCGAGATTCGTTGGAAGGAAAACACCTACGAGAACGGCACTATCGCAAAGACCGAGCGCTTCACCGGTCTCGTCACAACGGTCCTCAAGCCCCCCTCGGATGCCGAAACGCTGCGGAAGAATCCGCTCGGCCTCTACGTCCATTCCCTCAACTGGTCACGTGACCTCATCGGAGACGCCAAATGAAAACTGCTACCATCAAACTCGCGTCGACCAGCGTCTTCACTCTGTCACTCTTGCTTGGCGGCTGTGCCACCAAGCTCAATCTTGAGGCGCCTTACGATGAGATGACATTCGAGCAAGGGCTTCCGGAGACGGATCCGCCCAAGCCGATTGCGGTCGTCGAGACACCCAAGGTTTTGCCACTACCAGGTCAGCTCAAGCCCCTTCCGACGAAAGCCGCCAAGGAAGAAAAGCTGCCGCCCGAGGAGGCGATCGCCAAGGCCAATAAGGCGGCCAGGATGGAGCCTACGCGAGCCGGCTACATCAACGCGATCCAAGTCTACCCCTGGACGGAGGGCGCGCTTTACCGGCTTTACGCCAGCCCCGAGAAAGTCTCGACGATAACGCTTCAGTCTGGCGAAGAGCTGATCGACGTCTCTACCGGCGATACCGTTCGTTGGGTCGTCGGCGACACCGCGAGCGGGCAGGGCACTGCTCGGCGGGTTCATATCCTGATCAAGCCGACCCTTCCGGACATTCAAACCAACCTCGTGGTCCTGACCGACCGGCGTGCCTATCACCTCGAGCTCGTCTCCACGAAGCAGACCTATATGGCTTCGATCTCGTGGACCTATCCGACCGACACCCTCGTTGCGCTCCACAAGCAGAACGCCGTTGCCCAGGAGAACGAGGAGCGGGTCGCTGATCGCGGCGTGAGGCTCGACAGCCTGAGCTTCCGCTACCGCATTGAGGGAGACGAGCCGCCGTGGCGTCCGCTGCGGGCCTTTGACGACGGCCGCAAAGTCTACATCCAGATGCCGTCAGGCCTGTCCCAAGGCGAAGCGCCACCGTTGTTCGTGGCCGGTGCGGACGGCCGCCCGAACCTCGTCAACTACAGAGTTCGCGGGTCCTATTACATCGTTGACCGGATGTTCGGTGCCGCCGAGCTCCGCCTCGGTGAGAATCCGCAGCGCATTGTCCGGATCATACGTATCGATGCCCGGCCCGGGTCGCAGGCCCTTAGCATTGGGAGCGCATCATGACGAATGGGTTGAACCAGGACCCGCCAGAGCTCCTCGAGCTACGGGCGAAGCCACGGCCTATCCGGCGCCTGAACCGGCGCGCACTGATGATCGGTTGCTCTATTGCTGCACTGTTCATTGCCGGGGCGACAATCATCGCGCTCCGTCCGCCGCGAGTGTTCAAGTCCGCGGATCGGGCGGAGCTCTACAATACCGACAGAAAGCAGACAGCTGAAGGGCTCAGCAAGCTACCGAAGTCCTATGAGAATCTTACTCCCTCGACACGACGGCTCGGCCCGCCGTCGCCTGGCGACATAGGCCGCGCGTTTGCAGAAAACGAAAAGAAGGCTGGTGTGGCTACGGAAGGAGGTTTCCGGACTAGTCCCGAGGAGGACGCCGAGAGAGCCGAGCGGGTTCGGCAAGCCCGGATTGCTCAGCAAGCCAAGGAGTCCGGTCTATTCGTCAGGTTGTCTGAGAAGCAGGAGAAGAGAAAGCAGGCCAGTACGACGGATGTGCCGGCTGCAGCTCCAGCCAACTTTCGCCCGACGACCGCCGACACCGGAACATCGGCCGCCGATTTGGCCAAGACAGCGCAGGGTATGATCGATAGGTCCAGCGAGATCATCCCGTCATCGCAAACGCGAAAGCTGACCTTCGTGGCGGCCAAAGCCGACACGGAGACCACCAATCCTCATGCGCTCAAGCGAGCTCCATCGACCTATGCCGTGACGGCGGGCTCAATCATCCCGGCCAGTCTCGTGACCGGCCTGAATTCTGACTTGCCCGGGACCACGATCGGTCAAGTGACCGAGCACGTCTATGACACGGTGACCGGCGAGCATCTCCTGATCCCACAAGGAACCAGGCTCGTGGGCAAATACGATAGCGTCGTCGCCTTTGGCCAGAAGCGGGCGCTGGTCGTTTGGACACGGCTCATCCTGCCAAACGGCAACTCCATCGTGATCGAGAACCTTCCGGCCACCGATGTAGCGGGCTATGCCGGGCTCGAGGACGAGGTGGACTTCCACACTTGGCAATTGCTCAAGGGTGTGGCCCTGGCGACCTTAATCGGGGTTGGGACACAGCTATCGATCGGAAACGACGAGAGTGATCTTGTTAAGGCGCTGCGGGAAAGTGCGCAGCAAACGACTAATCGTGCTGGCCAGCGCCTGGTGGAGCGCGAGCTCGACGTCCAGCCGACGATCACGGTGCGGCCGGGGTGGCCGATGCGGGTGATTGTTTCGAAAGATTTGGTTCTGAAGCCATACCTGGACGTTCAGAGCACGGCGAAGGGCAGGTGAAGGATGAAGCTGGGGAAGCTGCCTGACCGGGCCCCGGTGAAAATGAGCATCGTGCTCACACCCCGCCTTGCGCAGAGGCTGAAGGAGTATGGCGACTTCTATGCTGAGACCTACGGAAACAAGGAAGAAGTGGCGGAGCTGATACCGTTCATGCTTGAGGCGCTTCTTGATAGCGATTCTTCCTTCAAGCGAAGCAGAAGCAGCAAAGGTGCGAGAGCACTGTTAGGTGGCAGCCGCGAAAAGGAATAAGATCGATAGCTACTCAAGAGAGAGCAGGCCTAAATCGTAACTACATCGGAATGATTGAGCGCCAGGAGAACGCGCCGCCGGTCGATGCGCTTGAGCACGGTCGACCGGTTTGCCGTATGATAGCATTAGAGGCTGGAGGAGCTTTGTCCGATGGCTGTCGGGCCGGTGACCAGGCCCCTCATGAGATCCTCGAGAGATGGCTGTGGCGCCGTCTGGAGTTTATGAAGTTCTTCAGGCTTCAATTTGGTATATCGCCGCAAGGTGCGCCAATCTTTGTGACCGGTAACTAGCGCCACTTTCTCGATCGTCAGTCCGGCTTCAAACAGTCGGCTCGTACCTTCGTGGCGCAGGTCATGAAAATGTAGATCATCGATCTTCAATTCATCGCAGGCTCGCGTGAAAGCCGCGCTGACTGAACGGTGATTATATGGAAATACTCGACCGAGACCGCGAGTGATGATGCGTTGTTGAAGCAATATCTCCCAACCATCATAACCCGTTAAATTTAGAAGTGGCACTCTCTGGTCGTTGCCCTCCTTGTTCCTTGGATCCTTGCGGTCGCGGATCACTAGGATGCGCTTCTTCATATCGACATCAGTCCAATCGGGTCGACATATTTCCTCCTGCCTCATCGCTGTCGCGACGGCGTATCGAACTATCCGACCCATAGGGATGACCTGCCGATAGTTGGATTCAAAGTATTCGATGAGCTCATCGAGCTCATCCTGAGTTGGTCGTCGATCTCGCTCGTGGGACTTTCCGACGAGACCCAGATATTTCAGCGCCACGCGTGCTAGGCGAACTTCTTCGGCAGATATCTCAATTCCATGGATGGCTGCGGCATGTGTTGCGAGTGTTCGGATGAACGCCATGTCGATCGCAAGGGTCGCGGGCCCGGCGCCTTCCTTCGCTCGCTTTCTGCCATATTCAATCAGGCGCCCGCGATCTAACTCGGGTATTTTGGTGGATCCCAGATCTTCCTTGAGCGCATCAAGCACGGCTGCTTTGGATCGGCGGGGAGGGCGGCCGACTTCGCGCATGTCCTGGACGTGGAGATCGATAACATCGGCAAAAGTCTTGGCCTTGACGGCCGCGCGCGGCTTTGGGGATCCGCTGCGATCAATATTGCGCTCCATGTCGAGCGCCCATTCCTCACCGTCCTTGCGGCGCCGAAAGGTCTCTGCCACATAGCGCTTCTTGCGACGAACCTGGACGCGCCAGTTTCCAGACGGCAACTGAGTGAAGCTGGCCATGGTCGTGTGCAGTCCCCAAATAGTGTGCGATACGTGTGCGCTGAGAGGTCAAAACGGGTACAAACGTGTGCAATTTCGGCCAGTTTGAAGGGTGGTCGTTCTTGTTACATCCTATTGAGAGTTTAGGATAAAATATTGAAATCACAAGACTATCGCTTTTCCGTGGCACCCATGATGGACTGGACCGACCGGCATTGCCGGGTGTTCCACCGTCATCTGACGGGCCGGGCGCTGCTCTATACGGAGATGGTGACGACCGGCGCCGTCATTCATGGGGATCGGCAGCGGCTGCTTGGCTTCGACGCGAGCGAGCATCCTGTCGCGCTTCAGCTCGGCGGGTCGGATCCGCGCGACCTCGCTGAGGCTGCGCGGATCGGCGAGGGCTTCGGCTATGACGAGATCAACCTCAACGTCGGCTGCCCGTCAGATCGCGTGCAGAACGGCCGCTTCGGCGCCTGCCTCATGGCAGAGCCGGAGCTGGTGGCGCGATGCGTCGCTGCGATGAAGGCCGCAGTTGCGGTGCCCGTCACCGTGAAGTGCCGCATCGGTATCGACGAGCAGGATCCGGAAGTCGCGCTCGATGCGATTGCGCGCGGGGTGGTCGCCGCAGGCTGCGACGCGCTGATCGTGCACGCGCGGAAGGCCTGGCTCAACGGTCTGTCGCCGAAGGAGAACCGCGATATTCCGCCGCTCGACTATGATCGCGTCTATCGCCTCAAGCGCGCCATGCCTGACGTGCCCATCATCATCAATGGCGGCGTCCCAGGCATCGATGAAGCGAAAGCGCATCTTCAGCACGTCGATGGCGTGATGCTCGGGCGCGCTGCTTATCAAGACCCGTGGCGGCTGCTGTCCGTCGATTCCGAGATCTTCGGCGAAGCCGCGCCGCATGCGACCATGCAGGACGCGTTCGAGGCGATGATGCCCTATATCGAGGCGCAGCTCGCACGCGGCACGCGGCTGCACGCCATCACGCGGCATTTCGTCGGCGCATTCCACGCCGTCCCCGGCGCGCGCGCCTTCCGCCGGCATCTTGCCGAGCAGGGCGTGAAGCCGGGCGCCGGGCTCGACGTGCTGCGCGATGCGATCGCGCATGTCGGTGCACGCACGCCCGCAGAGGCCGCGGCCTAGCCGCGAACATCTTGAAGAGCCGGATCGCAGCATCCGGCTCTTCGTCAATCGCTCTCAGCGGAACAGGTCGAAGTGATAGTTCACGCCGACGCGGAAGGTGTGGAATTTCGCGGCGTTCCAGTCCGGCAAATCGTCGTGCTTGAACTCGGTGTAGAGATATTCGGCCTTGGCCGACCATTTCGGCAGGAACGCCCACTCGACGCCGCCGCCCGCGGTCCAGCCCATCTTCATCTTGTTGATCGGGCCGTCCTTCAACTCGCCGGCGGCAAGGCCGGCGGTGCCGAAGAACAGCAGCCGTGAATCCATCGTCGCGATACCGGCGCGGGCGCGGCCGGTCATGTACCAGGGAACGCTCACCGCGGCACTGTTGAGGGCGTCGTGGTTCTTGATGTCGCCGCCTTCGAAGTCGTTCTCGATGCCGACCACGAACATCGGCGAGAGCTGATAATTGTAGCCGATCTGCACGCCGCCGACGGCGCCCTTGACCTTGCCGCCGCTGACGCCGACCAGATTGTTGAAGGCATCGTCGCCGCTTTCGGCATAGCCGGCATTGAAGCCCGCGTAGAGACCGGTCCACGAATAGACCGGCTGCGGCGCCATGTAGGCGGAGGCGGGTGCCGCATAGCGCGGCGACAGGTCCGCAGCGCTGGCGGTGCCTGCGGCGAAGGCCGCGGCGAGGGGCAGGGCGCGCATCGCGCACCGTAGGGCAGCTCTGGCAGTCATGATCTCAATCTCCCACTTGGCCGCGTTCCCCCTGGGAATGCGGCACTCGTCCAACCCCGATCCGGGAATGGCGTCCGTTATAAACCGACTAGACGGTTTGTAAATAGCCCGAAAGCCACACTCCCGTGCATTCGATGGATCGCCCGGGGTCGTCGTGGCGGGAGTGGAAGGATTAGTCGATCGCCGTGCGCTGGCGGCGGTGGCCGCCCTGGAGCTCCGGATAGCCCGTGAGCATCAGCTTGTCGGCGCGCACGCCCCAGCTTTCCAGGCGGTCGAGGAAGCTCATGCCGAGCAGATTTGTCTTCATCTGTCCGCGCTGCACGACGAGCGCCGGCACCGATTTCTCAACGAGATGGCCGACGGCGAGGCGGTCGATCGTGAGCCGCGCCGCCTTGGTGTGGCCGCCCGCGGTCTCCAAGTCGACATTGTATTCGAGCATCTCCAGCGGCAGCCCGATCGCCTTGGCGGTTTCCCAGGTCAGCACCACGGAGGTCGCGCCTGTGTCGATCACCATCGGTGCGGCGACGCCGTTGATTTTGGCGCGCAGCGCGAATTCGCCGCCCTGGCCGCGCGGGATCTGCACGGCCGGCGCCGGGGAGGCAATCTGTCCGCGGAAGATGTGCGAGACCTTGTGGCTCGCGCGTGCGATCCGATCGGGATCGCCATAGGCAACGACGGCGCCCGCGGTGCCGGCGAGCATGACGAGAACGAGCAGAAGGCGGATCATCGCGCGCCTCCACGAGCGCGCAGGCCGGTCAGCCGCGTTTCGGCGATCCCCCGATCGGCGTCAGTCCGGCGTCGGCCATGCGCGCGGGCAGCAGCGCCATGACCGAGAGTCGTTCCGCGCTGTCCATGGCGTGCCAGCGCGCGATCTCCGGCAAGGTGCGGCCGCAGCCGAAGCACAGCTTGGTCTTGGGATCGATCATGCAGACGGCGACGCACGGCGTTTCTTTGCTCATTCGGACATAGTGGAGGATTGTCGGGCATGTCGGCAAGCATCTGGTTAAGAGCCCGTGCCTGCGCTCATGATCGGCTTGTGGCGCGGCCGGCGCTTCTCGTCGGGCACCATGGAACCTTCGGGCTGGAGCGGCGGAGAATCGTCCGAGAGCGGCGCCAGCGCGCTCATCACCCGCTCCGGCGGGAAGGTGACGATCACCTCGGTGCCGATCCGCAGCTTCGATTTCAGCGTGAACGTGCCGCCATGCAGGTCGATCAGATTCTTGGCGATCGGCAGGCCCAGGCCCGCGCCCTGTTCGGCCGACTTGATCGAGTTGGAGCCCTGGCCGAACGAGGCGAGAACCACCGGGATCTCGTCCTCGGGGATTCCGGAACCGGAATCCCGCACCGAGAGGTATTGTCCGCCCGAGGCGGTCCAGCCGGCCTTGAGCCAGATCTCGCCGCCCTGCGGGGTGAACTTGATCGAGTTCGAGAGCAGATTGAGAACGACCTGACGGATCGCGCGCTCGTCGGCCCAGAGCCGCGGCATCGCCTGCTCGAATACTTCGTGGATGGTGATGCCGCGGCTGGACGCGCGCAGCTTCATCAGATGATGGCAGTCGGCGACGATGCCGACCAGCGACACCGCTTCCTCGTTGAGCTCGTAGCGGCCGGCCTCGATCCGCGACAGGTCGAGGATTTCGTTGATGAGGTTGAGCAGGTGCACGCCGGAATTATGGATGTCCGCCGAGTACTCCTTGTAGACCGGCACTGCATGCGCGCCAAAGATCTCGCTCTTCATCACCTCGGAGAAACCGAGGATCGCATTGAGCGGCGTGCGCAGCTCGTGGCTCATCTGCGCGAGGAAGCGCGACTTGGCGACGTTGGCGGATTCGGCGCGGTGACGCGCCTCGTCCGAGATCGCCTTGGCCTGTTCCAGCTCGCCGATCAGCGCGTCCTTCTCGGCGCGGGCCTCGAGCGTGGCGAAGGTCGAGGAGTGCAGGCGATGCGCCAGCAACACGAAATAGCCTTCGGCCGCGATTGCCAGCGCAGCCAGGATGTAATTGTCCAGCGAGCCGGTCATCACGAAGCTCAGCGCCATCGCGACAGCGACCGGGGCGGTGGCGGCCAGCGCTGCGATCGGCAGGTTCGCTGCCAGCATGCTCGACACTGCGATCACCAGCAGCATCAGGAACATCATCAGCGTTTCCGTGACCATGTCGAGCACGGGATGGATCAGGATCGCCATCCAGCACAGGCCATAGAGCAGGTCGAGCACGACGAAGCGGGTGCGCCAGGCGCGCGTTGCCGCGGGCGAGGTGGGTTCGGCCAGGAAGCGATGGCAGCTGCGGATCAGCGCGGCATGAATGCAAAGCATGCCGGCGGTCCAGGCCGCGGCCGGGATCGGCTGCATCCACAGCCCGAACAGCACGCCGGTTGCGACCACCAGCAGCATCACGACATAGGAGGCCGACAGCCGTGTCTGGGCATATTGGCGCAGCATCTCGGCGTCGAAGGCCGGCCGGGTTCCGCTGGTCGACGTTAACTTATCGCGTGCCTCGCGCACCCGTTGCGACGCAGCCCTTCGGCTGCTCGCCGATGGAGCGCTTACCGGCTCGGCCGGAAGCTGGACAACTTCAGGCTTTTCAGCGGGGTTACTCATCGAACAACAACGATTCCTGCCCGCGCCGGGCGCGGGCCTTCTGCATTGTCTATCTCTGGCAAGAAATCCTTAAGAGGTGACTTAAGGAGCTAAAGAATTACGTTAACCCGGCGTTAATTTCCTGCCGGTCCGCGCCCTCAGTGCAGCGCGCCGTGCTGGGCGATGTACACCACTGCGCCGGCCAGATAGCCCGCCAGCGCGGGGCCGGCGATGCGGCGGGCGTACCAGAGGAACTCGATCCGCTCGAGGCCCATGGCTGCAACGCCCGCGGCCGAGCCGATGATCAGGATCGAGCCGCCCGTGCCGGCACAATAGGCGATGAACTCCCAGATGAAGCTGTCCGGCGGATAATGCGCGAGGTCGTACATGCCCATGGTCGCAGCGACCAGCGGCACGTTGTCGATGATGGCGCTGAGTAGGCCGAGCACGATCACGATGATGTCCTGGCGGCCGATCGTGGCATCGAGCCATTTGGCGACCATCGACAGCAGGCCGGCATGGTCGAGGCAGGCGACGGCGAGCAGGATGCCGACGAAGAACACGATCGAGCTCATGTCGATCCGCGTCAGTGCGTGAACCAGCGTGAGCGGCTGGCGGACATGCTCGTCCTTGTGACGGTGCACGATCTCACCGACAAGCCAGAGCACGCCGAGCCCGAACAGGATGCCCATGAACGGCGCCAGATGCGTGACCGCCTTGAACGCGGGCACCGCGATCAGCGTGCCAAGCCCGAGATAGAACATCAAATTGCGCTCGAACCTGTCGACAGCCAGGACTCCATCGTCCTTCGGCGGCGGTGCGATGGTCTTGCCCCTGAGCGAGAAGCTGATGAAGACGAGCGGCACCAGCAGATTGAGCAGCGAGGGCAGAAACACCGCGCCCATGATCTTCACCGGCGTGATCTGTCCGCCGATCCACAGCATGGTCGTGGTGACGTCGCCGATCACGGTCCAGGCGCCGCCGGCATTGGCGGCGATCACGATGAGCGAAGCGAACAGCAGGCGGTCGTCGCGACGGGCGATCAGCTTCTGGATCAGCGAGATCATGACGATGGTGGTCGTCAGATTGTCCAGGATCGCGCTGAGGAAGAACGTGACGAAGCCGATCAGCCAGATCAGCGTGACCTGGCTCGTGGTGCGGATCAGCGAGGTGATGACCTCGAAGCCGTCATGGGCGTCGATCACCTCGACGATGGTCATCGCGCCGATCAGGAAGAAGACGATCTGCGCGGTGGAGCCGACGGATTCGTCGAGCTGCCGGCCGACCAGCGCATGGTCGCCCGTCGCGACCGCGTAGATGGTCCATAGCAGCCCCGCACCGAGCAGCGCGGAGGCGCTCTTGTTGACGCCAAGCGGGTGCTCGAGCGCGATCGCCGCGTAGGCAAGGACGAAGATGGCGGCGATCGCGATCAGCAAGGCGGGAGCAGTTCGTCAGATCTCAGCGATTGAGGCGCGCGAGCAGGCTCGACGTATCCCAGCGCTTGCCGCCCATCTTCTCGACTTCGGCATAGAACTGGTCGACCAGCGCGGTGACGGGCAGGTTGGCGCCGTTGCGGCGGGCTTCCGCGATCGCGATCGAGAGGTCCTTGCGCATCCATTCGACTGCGAAGCCGAAATCGTACTTGTTATCGTTCATGGTCTTGTAGCGGTTCTCCATCTGCCAGGACTGCGCTGCGCCCTTCGAGATGGTCTCGATCACGTCGGCGACGTCGAGGCCGCTCTTCTTGGCGAAGTGGATGCCCTCGGAGAGACCCTGAACCAGACCGGCGATGCAGATCTGGTTGACCATCTTGGTCAGCTGGCCGCTTCCGGCGGGCCCGAGCAGCTTGCACATGCGCGCATAGGCGGCCGTGATGATCGGCTCGGCGCCGGCATAGGCATCCTGCGCGCCGCCGCACATCACGGTGAGCACGCCGTTCTCGGCGCCGGCCTGGCCGCCGGAGACCGGGGCGTCGATGAACTTGAAGCCGGCCTTGGTCGCGGCCGCATCGAGCTCGCGCGCGACTTCGGCGGAGGCGGTGGTGTGGTCGACGAAGGTCGCGCCCTTCTTCATGCCGGCGAACGCGCCGTCAGCGCCGATCGTCACAGAGCGCAAATCGTTGTCGTTGCCGACGCAGCACATCACGAAATCCTGGCCCTCGGCGGCGGCCTTCGGGGTGGCCGCGGTCTTGCCGCCGAACTTGTCCGCCCATTCCTTCGCCTTGGCCGCGGTGCGGTTATAGACGGTGACCTCATGGCCCCCTTTTTTCACGAGGTGTCCGGCCATGGGGAAGCCCATCACGCCGAGACCGAGGAAAGCGACTTTAGCCATTGTGGTACCTTGTCCGTAGTTTGAGTTTTACGGTTATAGCCGGGCGAGGGACGCCCAGGCGGCAATTTGAGGTTCCGCCGAGGAAGCGGACCGGGGGCACCATAAACCCTATGGGCCGGAGGGCAACGGCTTCGTTTGGCGGCCTCCTGTGCTAGGATGGCGGACCTCAAGGACTTCAAAACAAGGGAGCGAAAAGCATGGGCGGCGTGAGCGTGGGTGTCCTCGATCACTTCAACATCCGGACCCGGAATCTGGCCGAGACGGTTCGCTTCTACGAGGACGTGCTCGGCCTGGAAAAAGGCGCCCGGCCGAATTTCGCCTTCCCGGGGGCCTGGATGTACAGCGAGGGCAAGGCTGTGGTGCACCTCGTCGATATTTCGCCGACCGCCGAGCCGCAAAAGCCGGATTCCGGCGTTGTCCACCACGTCGCCTTCGTCAGCCGCGGGTTTGACGGCATGAAGCAGCGGCTGACGTCCAAGGGGATGACATTCGACTCCCGCCAGGTGCCCGGCGGCGACCTCTGGCAGATCTTCGTCCACGACCCCAACGGGGTCATGATCGAGCTGAATTACGAGGCCGCCCTGGAGCAGGGGGCCGCGCCCGTCGAGATGGCAGACGATATCGGCAGGCAGTAGCCTTTTGGGCGTTTCCGCTCTAATGGGGCATCCTAAAGTCCTGAGCATGATCCGGCCGGAACACCGCTTCACACGTTTCCGGATCTTGCTCTCTGCAGGAGATGCGCTTTGAGCGTGACGCAGCAACAGGTTCTCGACAGCCTCGCCCGGATCAAGTCGCCGCGCGGGGTCGCGCTCACCAATGCCAATGTGCTGAGCCCGATCAGCGCCTCCGACGGCAAGGTGTTCTTCTCGATCAACGTTGATGCCGCCGAGGCGCGGGCCTGGGAGCCGATCCGGGGCGAGGCGGAGGCCGCGGTGCGCGCCATTCCCGGCGTGACCACGGTGATGGTGGCACTGACCGCCGAGCGCAAGGCGGGCTCCGCACCGCCGCCGCCCCCGCAGCCGAGCCGCGGCGCGCCCGGCGTGCAGCCCGTCCACGCCCACAAGCCGCCGCCGCAGGGCGGTGCCCAGTCGCCGATGGCGCGGCAGTCCGAAATTCCGGGTGTCGCCGCCGTGATCGCGGTCGCCTCCGGCAAGGGCGGCGTCGGCAAGTCGACCACCGCGCTCAACCTCGCGCTGGGCTTGCGCGACCTCGGCCTCAAGGTCGGGCTGCTCGATGCCGACATTTACGGCCCCTCGGTGCCGCGCCTGACCGGCCTGCACGAGAAGCCGGAGCTGGACGGCGAGCGCAAGATGATTCCGCTTCGCCGCTTCGGCCTTGCCATCATGTCGATCGGCTTCCTGGTGGAGGAAGAGACCGCAATGATCTGGCGCGGTCCGATGGTGATGTCGGCGGTGACGCAGATGCTGCGCGACGTCGCCTGGGGCACGCTCGACGTGCTGGTCGTCGACATGCCGCCGGGCACCGGCGATGCCCAGCTCACGCTGGCGCAGAACGTGCCGCTGAAGGGCGCCGTGATCGTCTCGACCCCGCAGGACCTGTCGCTGATCGATGCCCGCCGGGGCCTTGCGATGTTCAAGAAGGTCAACGTGCCCGTGCTCGGCATCGTCGAGAACATGAGCTATTTCCAGTGCCCGCATTGCGGCACGAAATCCGACATCTTCGGCCATGGCGGGGCGCGGCACGAGGCCGAGAAGCTCGGGGTACCGTTCCTCGGCGAGATCCCCTTGCACATGGCGATTCGCGCCACCTCGGACGCCGGCAACCCCGTGGTCGACAGCGAGCCGGACGGTCCCCATGCGGCGATCTACCGCGCCATTGCGGGACAGGTCCGGGACCAGCTCAAGGGCGTCATCGCCACGGCCTGAGGAGGCCCGGCCAATCCATTGGGGGCATGCGACTTTCGTAGACCCCCGTCATGCCATTGTCGCGTTCCGAAACCGGGCCGTCCGTGTTAAAGGCCACGGCAGTCAAGCCCCTTCGGTGCGACGCGGCCCATAACGCGTTGCCGGCATGAGCGGCGGCAAAGAGGAAGTCTAGGGGAAACGCCCCAGCAAGGAGAGACCTGAAGATGAAGCGTCGTGATTTTCTGAAAGTGTCGGCAGCAGGCGCGGCGGCGACCGCCGCGGTGGCCTCGCCGGCGATCGCGCAGTCCTCGCCCGAGATCAAGTGGCGCCTGACGTCGAGCTTCCCGAAGTCGCTCGACACCATCTATGGCGGCGGCGAGCAGCTGGCGAAGTACGTCGCCGAGATGACCGACAACAAGTTCCAGATCCAGGTGTTCGCCGCCGGCGAAGTCGTCCCGGGTCTCCAGGCCCTCGACGCGACCTCGAACGGCACCGTCGAGATGTGCCACACCGTCTCCTACTACTATGTCGGCAAGGACCCGACCTGGGCGATCTACGCCTCGGTGCCGTTCGGCCTCAATGCGCGCCAGCAGAACTCCTGGTGGTACCAGGGCGGCGGCGAGCAGCTCGGCAACGAGTTCTTCAAGAAGTCGAACGTGATCGGCTTCCCCTGCGGCAACACCGGCACCCAGATGGGCGGCTGGTTCCGCAAGGAGATCAAGACCGTTGCGGATCTCTCGGGCCTCAAGATGCGCATCGGCGGCATCGCCGGTCAGGTGCTGCAGAAGGTCGGCGTCGTGCCGCAGCAGCTCGCCGGCGGCGACATCTACCCGGCGCTGGAAAAGGGCACCATCGACGCGGCCGAGTGGGTCGGCCCCTACGATGACGAGAAGCTCGGCTTCGCCAAGGTCGCCAAGTACTACTACTATCCGGGCTTCTGGGAGGGCGGTCCGACCGTCCACGCCTTCACCAACCTCGACAAGTGGAATTCGCTGCCGAAGAACTACCAGGCGATCCTCACCAACGCGGCGGCCAATGCCAACAGCTGGATGGCCGCGCGCTACGACATGCAGAACCCGGCGGCGCTGAAGCGTCTGGTTGCCGGCGGCACCCAGCTTCGTCCGTTCACCAACGAAGTGCTGGAAGCCTGCCTCAAGTCGACCAACGAGCTCTGGGCCGAGATCTCGGCCAAGAACGCCGACTTCAAGAAGTCGATCGACGCCATGCAGGCCTACCGCTCCGACGAATATCTGTGGTGGCAGGTCGCCGAGTACACCTACGACACCTTCATGATCCGCGCGCGCACCCGCGGCTGATCTTTCAGACGTAGCAAACACCGGAAAGCCCGGCCTCCAGGAGAGGCCGGGCTTTTTCTTTGCGCCGAGAATCCGGATCCGAAACAAAACGTCGAAAACAACCCCATGCACAGTAGACACGGGGCGAGGGCATGTCGCTCAACAAGGCGGCTAATCGTCTGACATGTCGGGACAAATCAGCGGGGCGGGCAATTGTGGCCGAAACGGTGATTTTCGCCCGACCGTGTTCGGAGCGACACCGGCGTCCCGTCTGCTTCCACATCGTCATGGCGAGCCAACGGGTCCGCGCGAAGCAATACGGAGTTCGGAAGGAACCGGATTGGCTTTGCTGCGCTCGGAATGACGGACGATGGAGCGGAGTTCTGCTGAGCAGCAACGAGGCCCTTTGACCCGTCGGGCAAAACAGTGGCAGAATGCATGAATCGAATAATCCGAAGTCGCGCGCCGTGCGGATCGGCTCGATCCATCCGTACCATTATCCATAGAAGCTATAGGCTGATCAATCTCGCGGACGCTCCGCAGCAGGTGCGACCATTTGGCTGGGATGGCGACCGAAGGCTCCGCCACGAATGGCACGATCTGCACATCCCCTGGCTCGACATCGCGGCTAGAGTAAGGGCGCTGCGCTGGAGCGCTGACCAAGCGAAGGATATTCGATCAAGAGAAAATACTAGACCGCTAGGAGGCATCGATGAGCAAGACCGCGGAAGATCCCGTCGAAATGCGTCGTCAGCCCACAAACAGCAGGTCGGATCGACCATTCATGAGCCGGCGAAATATCCTGCTCGCCGGCACCGCGATGGCCGCCGCTTCGGCGATGAGCCCGGGAGCTGTCATTCCCGCGGCTCAGGCACAACAAAACCAGCCAGCCGCTTCCGCCCGACGTCCCAACATCCTTGTCATCTTCGGCGACGACATCGGCATGTGGAACGTCAGCGCCTACAACAACGGCTTGATGGGCTGGACACCGAACATCGACCGCGTCGGCAAGGAAGGAATCATTTTTACCGATCACTACGGGCAGCCGAGCTGTACCGCCGGCCGCGCCGCGTTCATCATGGGGCAGTTGCCGATCCGGACCGGCATGACGACGGTCGGCATTCCAGGCTCAACGCGCGGGATACAAAAGACAGATCCCACCCTGGCCGAAGTCCTGAAGCCGCTTGGCTACCGGACCGCACAATTCGGCAAGAACCACCTCGGCGACCGGAACGAGTTTCTGCCGACCATGCATGGCTTCGACTATTGGTTCGGCAACCTCTATCACTTGAATGCAGAGGAAGAGCCGGAAGAGCTCGACTATCCCGGCCAGAAGAATCCGGCATACAAGCAGAAGTTCGGCCCGCGCGGCGTCCTGCGCGCATGGGCAACGGATGTCGACGACCCCACCACCGATCCGAAATTTGGCCGCGTCGGCAAGCAAAGGTTCGAGGATACCGGCCCGCTGTCACGCAAGCGAATGGAAACGATCGACAAGGAAGTGCTCGACGAAACGCTGAAATGGATGGACACCAACGCCAAAGGCGACCAGCCATTCTTCGTCTGGTTCAACTCGACGGCCATTCACGTCTGGTCGCACCCGAATCCAAAATACGTTCAGATGGCCGTCGATGAGGGGCGCGCCGAGGAAGACGTGGTGCGTGCGCGCATGATCGAGCACGATGAGCATGTCGGCGCCTTGTTGAAGAAGCTCGACGATCTGGGCGTCGCCAACAACACGATCGTCGTCTACACGACCGACAACGGAAACGAATTGTTGTACTGGCCCGATGGCGGCTACGCGCCGTTCAGGGGAGAGAAGGGGACCACGTGGGAGGGCGGCGTTCGCGTTCCCTGCATGGTACGCTGGCCGGGACAGATCCCGCCAGGACAGGTCTCCAACGAGGTGCAGGCGCACGAGGATATCTATCTGACGCTTGCGACGGCGGCCGGCCAGACCGGGCTCAAGGAGAAGCTGCTGTCCGGCGCCCAGCTCGGGCCGACCCAATACAAGGTGCATCTCGACGGCTACGACAATACGGCGTTGTGGACCGGAAAATCCAACAAGTCCGCGCGCCGCGAGTTCTTCTACTACGACGAAACCGATCTGATGGCGATACGCGTCGATGACTGGAAGATCGCGTTCGGCGTCAAGAAGGACAATAGCTGGTTCAACGAGAAGTCCTATCCGAGCATCCCGTACGTCTTCAATTTGCGGATGGATCCGATGGAGAAGATGGATCCCGAGTCGCACGAATGGGGCTATGCAGGGCGAAAGTTCTTCGCGCAGAAGCTTTGGGCGCCGACGGCCGCCGGACCTTTCGTGCAGGCTCATCTGGAAAGCCTGGCCGCGTTTCCACCGGGCCAGGGAGCGGACACGCTCAGCATGAAGAAGGCCGTCGATGACGCGATGAAGAAGCTGAACAAGCACGGCGAGTGAGACGGTCGACATAGAATGTCGTGAACCCGAGCGGCGCTGTTGTCGGTCGCCGGAGCGCGATGCCAATGATCATCGAACCCAAGACGAGCGACGCCCCGATCGCATCCATCCGGGAAGGACTGGGCAGAAGAGTCTTTCCCGCCCGTTCGACTATCTTCGCAGAAGGCGAGATCGGAACGATCGCCTATGTTCTTCTTCGCGGTGACGTTACCATTTTCCTCAGGTTCGGAACCGAGCAGCAACGCGCCGTCACCAGGCTGACGCCGCCCCAGATGTTTGGCGTGCATGCGCTGATGGCCGGGGCGCAGCGCGCTGCTACGGCCTACACCGAGAATGGCTGCGAGCTCCTGGCGGTGAGCGAGAGCAGGCTCAAGCAAAAACTCGAGGAGGCCGACCCGTTTCTTCGATACTGGGTCGACTACCTGTCCAAGCGCATCAACGACCTGTCAACGTGAAGACGAGTTGTGGAGCTGACAGCCATGCGTCCCGCAGGCCGAAGTCCACGGATTCCGATATTCGTCACCGTGTTGTCCCTGTTCGTGCTGGCGGCTCTGTTGCTTGCAACCGCGCTCACGATCACCAATTTCATCGAAACCCGCAGGACGGCCATCAAGGTGGCCGCGGAGACCTTCAGGGCCACAATCGACCGCATCAACGAAAGGCGCTGGAGGCGGACTAGCCCGGGGGAACGTTGTAGGATGGGTTTCGCTTCGCTCTACCCATCCTACGTCCTGCGTGCTTCTCCGGGCGTCAGTGTTGCCCTGCTTTCCAGTCGCGCTTGATCTTCTTGGCCAGTGACCATTTGTGAACTTCGGTCGGGCCGTCGTAGATCCGGAATGCGCGGATCTCGCGGAAGGCCTGCTCGACGATCGTCTCGGTCGAGACGCCGGTGCCGCCCATCACCTGGACGCAGCGATCGGCGACGCGCATCAGGGCTTCCGACACGGCCACCTTCGCCATGGAGCTTTCGCTCGTCCCGAGGGAGCCGGTATCGAGCACGCTCGCGCACCAGTCGATCATCAGCTCCGATTGCTTGAGATCGATCAAATTCTCCGCCAGCATGAAGCCGACGCCCTCGTGATCGACCAGCGGTTTGCCGAACGCCTGGCGGCGGCAGGCATAGTCGGTGGCGATTTCGTTGGCGCGGATCGCCAGGCCCAGCCAGCGCATGCAGTGCGACAGGCGGGCAGGGCTCAGTCGGATCTGGGCATATTTGAAACCGTCGCCGGACGCGCCGAGCATCTGGTCGGCGGGCACGCGAAGATTTTCGATGTCGATCTCGGCATGTCCGCCGGGCATCGAGCTGTCGATCGTATCCAGCACGCGCACCGTGCGGATCGCGGGATTGGGCAGATCGACGAGGAACATGCAGGCGCCGTCGTTCGACTTCGCCATGACGATGCCGACTTTTGCGCCCTCGGCCCCGGTGATGAACTTCTTTCGGCCGTTGATGACCCAGTGATTGCCGTCCAGACGGCACGTCGTCTGCATCATCGACGGATCGGATCCGGCGCCGCCCGCATCCGCAGGCTCGGTCATGAAGAACGCCGAGCGCGCCTTGCCCGACACGAGCGGCTCGAGGAACCGCGATTTCTGCTCGCTGCTTCCGACCTTGCCCAGCAGGTACATATTGCCTTCGTCCGGCGCCATGGTGTTGCACGCCAGCGGCCCGAGCGGCGAGAGGCCGGTCTTGATCAGGGCTTTTGCGGTCTCGCGTTGCGTGAGATGAGATCCGTCCGGCAGAATATGCGGCGTCAGGACGCCGGCCTTGCGCGCCTTGTCGCGCAGCTCCTGCACGAGCTCGTCGCTCGGGCCGTGAGGACCTGTCCGCGGATCTTTCTCGTAGGGAATGACTTCCGCACGGACAAACGTTTCGATCTTCGCGGCAAGGCTGTCGTCTTGATGAGACATAACTAACTCCGGTCGACACTCGCCCCGGCGGAGCGCTGGCACTTGATCACTCGTGTCCGACCATGGCGCTCGCAGGGGATCGAGGCCATCGGTTACGGTGACGCGAGCTCGTTATATAGACGGGCCGGATTTGAGCAACACCGCCCGTTTTTGCCGCCGCGCGGAAGGCGCGGTGACAGCTCATTCAATTACTTCGTCGGCGCTGGCCAGCAATGTCGGAGGCAGCGAAAGGCCGAGGGCCTTGGCCGTCTTCAAATTGACGACGGTCTCGAACTTCGTCGGCTGCTGGATTGGCAGATCGGAAGGCTTGGCGCCCTTTGCGATGCGATCGACATACGCCGCGAGGCGCCGGTATTGCTCGGACTGCAACGGCCCGTATGTGCAGATGGCACCGCTTCTCGCGAAGAGAGACCACGCGGCAATCGCCGGGACGCGCTGATCCGAGGCGAAGTCGATGATCGTTTTTCGATTCTGGACCGCAAAGCCGTCCGAGAAGATCGAGACGGCCTGGACCGGTTTGGTCCTGATGCTGGCAAAGGCGTCTTCCAGTTCCCTCGGCGAGGCCGTTGGATAGTAATCGATATCGACGCCGAGGCGCTGCCCGGCTTGCTCGGAATTGGCCTTCTCGAGATTGACGCCGTGATGCTCAGGGTTCGCGATGATGGCGACGCGTCGGAGCCCTGGTACGATGTCGCGCAGGATCTCCAGCCTCTTGCCGTTGAGCTCGGCAGCCATCAGGGTGACGCCCGTCATGTTGCCACGCGGACGGGCGAGGCCATCGGCGAAGCCTGCCGCCACGGGATCGCCGCTGAAGATGTAGACGACGGGAACGGGCAAAGAGAGCTTTGCGAGTTCGGACACGGCAGCCCCTTGAGCGACGATGAGCTTGACGCCGGATTTCACCAGCTCTGCCGCAAGTGAGGGCACGTCACCGACCTGGTCGTTGCCGAACCGATAGTCGATGAAAAGGTTCTGTCCCTCGGCATAGCCGAGGTCGCTGAAGCCCTGGCGCAGGGCGGCGAGGTAGGGCGTGAGGCTCGCTTCCCGCTGCGCTGTCAGCCATCCGATCTTGAGGGCTTTCGGGCTGCTCTGCGCAGCAGCAGTCCGGGAGCAGCTTGCCATCGATGCGGCCAAGACCAAAAACGAACGCCGGTCCATCTTCTCACCGCTCCGTCTCATTCAGGCCGGGCCCCGGCCGCAAATTGTCCCGCGAGGCTGATCGATCAGGGTGACGGGCTCGTTATACAGACGGGGACCGAGTTTGAGCAACGGCCGCGCGGACATACGACCAATCCGGCGCCCGCATCGGAGCCGGAGTCAATCGGCGACTTCTGCTTCCTGAGCGTCTCCATGCCGCATGCCGGTGTCGGAGCGTCGCGCTGCCCGGTACCGGCCGGGCGATTGGCCCTGATGCCGATGGAACAGTTTCGAAAATGCCGCCGCCGTCTCGTAACCGACCCGGCTCGCAATCCGTGCGATCGGCTCGTCGCTGGTTTCCAGCAGGAATGCCGCTTCCGCCATCCGGCGTTCGATCACGTAACGATGCATGGATTGACCGACGAGCTTGGTAAAGCGCGCCGAAAAGACCGAGCGACCGAGCCCCACGCGCTGACCAAGGTCGCTCAGCGTCCAGGGCCGCTCCGGGTTTTCGTGGATCAGCTTCAGTGCCGGTCCGATGTGCGGATCGGATATGGCCCCGAGCCAGCCGCCTTGTCCGGGACTGAGAGAAGCGATCCAGCTTCGGAGCACTTCGACAAAGAGCACTTCCGTCAATCGCGACAGCGCGACGCCTTGGCCGGGGCGCTCGGTCGCGGACTCGCTGACCATGCGCCGCAGGATCGCTTCGAGCCAGCCGCCATCCGCCGTCGGCTTCAGCAGGAGCACGGGCGGGAGCAGTTCCAGCACATTGCCGAACAATGGGCGTGACACCGTGAAGTTGCCGCAGATCATGGTCGCGTGCGGCTTCGTACGGCTGCCGTGTCGAACGACGCCAAGACGCGGGGACATGCGATCGATATCGATGATCCGCAGCGGCTTGGCCCGGCGATCCGAATAAAACACATGGGGCTCGCCGCGTGTGATGACGACAAAATCGCCCGCGGTCATCTGCATTTCCTCACCCTGTTCAAGCGCGAGAGTCGCTGAGCCATGGCTGAGGTAGTGAAACAAGGCGTAGGGGCGCGTCGGCAACTCAAGGTGCCAGGGATGGCCGAGCTCGAAGTGAAAGAGCAGCGTCCCACCGAGACGAACGCGATCCAGCACCTGGGCGAGGATGTCCATGCCGTCCAAGTTAGTCCGATGGACGATCGGACACAACATCCGGACGATTGATCGCTGTTGGCCGAAGGTCTGCGGACTACCTCATCCCGCGGCGGGCCGACGCCAGGTGGGGCAACCATTTCGCCAACGGCGGATGGAAAACCGCGACCTTACTGGAAACGCCTGTCCATTCCCCCACGGACTGTATTCGTCCGACATTCCAACAGGACCATTCAATGCGACATATCCTTCTTTCAGCTGCCACCGTACTTCTGGCCGGGTCAACGTTGATGGGCTTCGCCCGTTCAGCCGAACTGCCCAAGGGCGCAGCCCACAACATCGTGCTCGTGCACGGCGCTTTCGTGGATCAGACGAGCTGGCAGCCCGTTGCCGATATTCTCACGAAGAAAGGCTACAACGTCACGCTCGTCGAAAATCCGCTCACCTCCCTGCAGGCCGATGTCGATGCGACCAAGCAGGTGCTCGCAAAGCAGGCCGGCAAGACCGTTCTGGTCGGCCACTCCTGGGGCGGCATGGTGATCACGCAAGCCGGCGACGATCCCAGGGTCTCGGCGCTGGTCTATGTGTCCGCCTTCGCGCCGGAGGTGGGTGAGTCCCTGGCGGCGCTGTCAAAGGCCGGCCCGCCGACCGAAGGTGGCAGCGCGATCCATCCCGACGCGAAGGGCAATCTGTACATCGATCCCAAGGTGTTTCCGTCCGCCGTCGCGGCCGACCTTCCCCCGGAGGTCGCCGAGCATCTGGCTCACTCGCAGCTTCCGTTGAGTGTCGCCGCGTTCGAGGCCCCCGTCACCATTGCGGCCTGGCATGACAAGCCGACGTTCGACGTCATCACCACGAAGGACAGGGTCATCGCGCCCGAGGCCCAGAAGTCGTTCGCAGCCAGGATGAAGGCCCAGACGACGGAAATCGCCGGCAGCCATGCCTCGCTCGTCGTGCACGCGCAAGAAGTCGCCGAGGTCATCGAGAAGGCAGCGCTTGTGAAGTGAACGGACTACTCCCGGCGCGAAAGCGCCGGGAGATCTCGCAGCGAGCGCAGCAGCGCGCCTGGCATCATCCGTCGATCAACCTGTCGAATGCGACCAGCAATCCGAACGTGATGCCGGTCACGGCAAGGGCCGCTGAGGTCGAGGGATGGCGCCCAAATTGCACCGAGATCAATGTTATTATTGTACTGAGGTTTAGATCGGATCATATTCCATGCAATCAAAGCATTGCACCGGGCTCGTTCCCGGACCACGGAGCCACGAAATGACCGTCAGTTATCTCGACCTGTTTCTCGCATTCATCGGATTGGTGTTCGGCGTGCCCTCGGCGTTGCCCGGCCTGTTTTTCCGGACAGAGGACACATCGCGTCGGGCTTCGTAGAGCCGAGCAGGGGCCGGGGATGCCGCTATGGATCTGACGGCCACCACCATCCTCATCGCCTTCGCCGGCGTGTTCCTGATCTGCTTCATGAAAGGCGCGTTCGGCGGCGGATTCTCCATCGTCGGCATTCCGCTGCTGTCCGTCGTGATGGACCCGGTGACGGCCGGCGGCCTGCTCGCGCCGCTGTTCATCGCGATGGACCTGTTCGCGCTGCGCTACTGGAAGCCCTCGACCTGGTCGAAGCCGGACCTCGTCTTGCTGTTGCCTGGGCTCCTTATCGGCATCGCCCTCGGCTATCTCCTGTTTCGCGCGCTGGACCACCGCGCTGTCGCGATCGTGATGGCGCTCGTCACGCTCGTCTTTGTCGGCCTGTGGTTCTCTAGCGATCCGAAGGTGGTCATCGCGCCGCGCTCGAGGCCGAAGGCGGTCGCCGCTGGTCTCGCCTCGGGCGTCACGACCATGGTCGCGCATTCCGGCGGACCGCCGCTTGCGATGTATCTGCTGCCGCTCGGCCTCAGCAAGGAGGTCTATGCGGGAACGACGAGCCTGTTCTTCACCGTTGGCAATGCGACCAAGGCGCTGCCGTGGCTGCTGCTGGTGCGCCCGAGCGGCAACGAATGGATCGTGATGGCGATTTGCCTCCTCGCCATTCCCGCCGGCGTGTGGCTCGGCTGGCGCCTGCACGGGCGGCTCGACCAGCAGCAGATCTTTCGCGCCTGCTACGGATTGCTGGTGGTCACGCCGTTCAAGCTGCTGTGGGACGGCGTGTCCGGATATCTCGCCTGAAGCACGCGCCGCGACGCTATGGATCGCGCCGGCGGCAAAAGCGTTGACTGGATGAACGAGGTCGGCGACGAACAATGTCGCAGGCCATCGCGGACGCGCAGGGCCCCGACGTCGGGCTTGCGCGCCGCGACAGACCAGGGAGCAACGCATGGCGATCGTCTTCATCACCGGCAGCACGGACGGTCTCGGCCGGGCGGCGGCGCAGTCGCTGCTCGATCAGGGGCACCGCGTGGTGCTGCATGCGCGATCGGCCGATCGCGCCGCGGCGGTCGCGGACTTCACTTCGCGCGCCGCGGGAGTTGTGGTTGGCGACCTCAGGAGCGCGGCCGAGACCAAGGGCATCGCCGATCAGGTCAATGCGATCGGACGCATGGATGCGATCATCCACAATGCCGGTGTCTACACCCAGGACAGCCGCGCTGCGACTGCGGAGGGGCATGCCGGCACGCTGGCGATCAACACGCTGGCGCCGTACCTGCTGACGGCGCTGATCGAACGGCCGAAGCGGCTGGTCTATCTCAGCAGCGGCCTGCATCGCGGCGGCGAGGGATCGTTGCACGATCTCGACTGGACCGGGCGCAGCTGGGATGCGGCAAAGGCTTATGCGGAGAGCAAGCTGCATGCGGTCGCGCTGGCTTTTGCGCTGGCGCGGCGCTGGCCGCAGGTTCTGAGCAATGCGGTCGATCCCGGCTGGGTCCGCACCAGAATGGGCGGTGCGGGCGCCCCCGTGGACCTCGACACCGGGCAGCGGACACAGTCCTGGCTCGCCGTCAGCGAGGAGCCGGCCGCGATGGTCAGCGGCCGCTACTGGCATCACCTGCGGCAGGAGCAGCCCGCCGGTGAGGCGGCCGACCCGAACTTCCAGGACGCGCTCATCGAGAGGCTCAGCGAGCTGACCGGCGTGTCGCTTCCGGCGGCGTAGGCTTGCGGCTTACATGAGCCTGACAAGGGCAAAAGGCCGGGCGAGGCCCGCCTTTTTGCTGGCCGAAACGGCGTGGATGGTGGAAGAGAGCGAAGATGCGGCGCGAGCCGTGAGCTGACATGAATACTGTTCCGGACACGCGATGCGCCTTCTGATCGTCGAGGACAATGCCGAGCTGGCGCGGCTCGTGGCCGCGGGGCTGTCGGCTGCGGGCTACGAGAGCGACATCGTGGGCAGCGCGGCCGAGGCGCGCGAGGCGGTCAGCAGCGTCAGCTACGCCGCGATGATCCTCGACCTCGGGCTTCCCGACGGCGACGGCCTGTCGGTGCTGCGCGAGCTGCGCCGGCAGATGGAGCCGCTGCCGGTGCTGGTGCTGACCGCGCGCGGCGGCCTGCAGGACCGCGTCAGCGGCCTGCGCAGCGGCGCCGACGACTATCTGGCAAAGCCGTTCGCGATGGAGGAGCTGGTGGCGCGGCTGGAGGCGATCCTGCGCCGCCCCGGCCAGCTGCTCGGCCGCTCGCTGCGCCTCGCCAATCTCGTCTACGACACCGAGAGCCGCCAGATCTTCGTCGACGACCAGCCGCGGATCATCTCCGCGCGCGAGACCTCGGTGCTGGAGATCCTGCTGCGCCGGCAGGGGCGGGTGGTGCCGAAGAAGAACGTCGAGGACCACATCTTCGGGCTCGAAGGCGATGTCGCCTCCAACGCGGTCGAGGTCTACGTCTCGCGGTTGCGCAAGCAGCTCACTGAACACGGCGCCAAGGTCGTGATCCACACCATCCGCGGCGTCGGCTATCTGATGGCGGAGGAGAAATAGCGTGTCCGCCGCCCGGTCATCCGCCAGGCCGACGTTCAAATCGCTGATCTGGCGCATCGTGTTCCTGCACATCGTCGCGGTGGCGGTGGTCGCGATCTTCCTGCCGCTGGTGCTGTTCTGGCTGCTCAACTCCGAGGTCGACCAGCTGCATCGCGATGCCATGCGCGCCCAGGCCGAGGTGCTGGCCGAGCGCATCGTCCCGCAGCCGGACGGCACGCTGACGTTCAACCTGCCCGATAGTCTCAGGGGCCTCTATTCGGAAGCCTATGGCCGCTACCTCTACGACATCCGCGATCAGGACGGCCGCGTGCTGTTCTCCTCGCGGCGAAGGTCCGGCGATGCCGCGCCGCCGCGACTGTCGGAAACGATCTCAGGCGCCGGCGTCAGCCGTGTGATCGAGGGCAGGACGGTGCGCATCCGCGTCGCCGAGGACCTTGCCCATCGCGACGTCATCATCGACGACATCATCTCGAACTTCTTCCGGCGCGTGGGATGGATCACCATCCCGATCCTGCTGGTCCTGCTCGCCACCGACATCATCATCTTCCGCCGCGCCGTCGCGCCGCTGTGGAAGGCCTCGGAGGAGGCCAGCAATATCGGCCCGGCGCGCACCGACATCCGCCTGCCGACCGAGCAGATCCCGCGCGAGATCATGCCGCTCGTCACCGCCGTCAACCAGGCGCTCGACCGCCTCGAGGGCGGTTTTCGCGTGCAGCGCCAGTTCACGGCCGATGCCGCGCATCAATTGCGCACGCCGCTCGCCATCCTGCGCACGCGGATCGAGACGCTCCACGACGGAGCGGCGCGGGAGGCGCTGCATGCCGACATCGAGGGCATGAGCCGCATCGTCGCCCAGCTGCTGGAGATCGCCGAGCTCGACACGCTGGTGCTCGATCCCGGCGAGACCGCAGATTTGCGCGCCGTCTGCACCGAGGTGGTGGGGTCGATCGCGCCGTTCGCGCTGGCCCAGCACAAGGACATCGCGCTCAGGGGAACCGATGCGCCGGTAATGATCCACGGCAATGCCGAGATGCTCCAGCGCGCGATCTTCAATCTCGCCGAGAACGCCATCAAGTTCACGGCGAAGGACACCTCGGTCGATGTCGAGGTCGGCGAGGACGGCTCGGTGCGGGTGCGCGATTGCGGCCCGGGCATTGCCGAGGGCGAGCGCGACCTGATCTTCCAGCGCTTCTGGCGCCGCGACCGCCAGCGCAGCGACGGCGCCGGCCTCGGCCTATCGATCGTGCGCGGCGTCGCCGACGATCACGCCGCGACGGTCGCGGTGGAGAATCTCGAAGGCGGCGGCGCGGAGTTCACGCTGCGGTTTCGGCTGGCTGAGAAACCGGACGGCGTCGAGCAAGCGATGCGGCACTGACGCTGCACCCTCTCCCCTTGCGGGAGAGGGTGGCTCGCCGCATTAGCGGCGAGACGGGTGAGGGGTCTCTCTCCGCGAGTCCCACTCTCATTTGCGCTCGCTGAAGCGACCCCTCATCCGGCGCTTCGCGCCACCTTCTCCCGCAAGGGGAGAAGGAAGAGGGCAGCTACACCCGCGTCGGTCAGTCCGCCCGCTACTTCTGCGGCGGGCCGAGATCCAGCGGGGGCAGCTCGATCTGCGGGACCTCGATCTTGACCTTGTCGAGGTCGACGTTGAGCGGCTTGTCCAGGAGGCCGGTCACGACGGACGGGAAGATGATCACCAGCAGCACCATGATCATCTGCAGGCCGATCCAGGGCATCGCGCCCCAGTAGATGTCGGAGCTCTTCACTTCCTTCGGTGCGACGCCGCGCAGGTAGAACAGCGCGAAGCCGAACGGCGGATGCAGGAACGAGGTCTGCATGTTGACGCACAGCATCACGCCGAACCAGATCAGCGCCGCGTCCGCGCCGACCACCGGGGCGAGGATCTTCTGCGCGATCGGCGCGATCATCGGCAGGATGATGAAGGCGATCTCGAAGAAGTCGAGGAAGAACGCCAGGAAGAAGATGAAGAGGTTGATGAAGATCAGGAAGCCCCAGACGCCGCCGGGCAGCGAGGTCAGGAGATGCTCGAGCCAGACGCCGCCGGAGACGCCGAGGAACACCACCGAGAAGCAGGTCGATCCGATCAGGATGAAGGTGACCATGCAGGTGAGGCGCATGGTGGATTCGTAGCCCTGCTTGATGAGATCGCGCAGGTCCGGGATGCGCGCGGCCTGGAAGCAGATCCACGCCACCGCGAGATAGGTCACGGCGAAGGCGAGCTTGAAGATCAGATTCTCGCTGAACAGCATCGCGATGATGGTGCCGATGCCCGCGGCGATGACGCCGATGACCAGCACCTTGCGGTCGTTCGAGGTGAAGTCCTTGTGGTGGATCGCGGCAAGCACGATGGCGCCGACCGCGCCCATCGCGCCGGCTTCCGTCGGCGTCGCAAGGCCCATCATCATGGTGCCGAGCACGACGAAGATCAGCACGGCCGAGGGAATGATGCCCATCAGGCACTTCTTCCACAGCGCCCAGCCGGTCAGCGTGCGCGCTTCCATCGGAACCGGCGGCACGTGGTCCGGCTTGATCAGGCCGAGGATGAAGGTGTAGCCGGCGAACAGCATGATCTGGAACACCGAGGGGCCCCAGGCGCCGAGATACATGTCGCCGACCGACTTGCCGAGCTGGTCGGCGAGCACGATCAGCACCAGCGAGGGCGGCACCAGCTGCGTGATGGTGCCGGAGGCCGCCAGCACGCCGGTGATGTAGCGCATGTTGTAGCCGTAGCGGATCATCACCGGCATCGAGATCAGCGCCATGGCGATCACCTGCGCCGCCACCGTGCCGGTGATCGCGCCGAGGATGAAGCCGACGATGATCACGGAATAGCCGAGACCGCCGCGCACCGGGCCGAACAGCTGGCCCATCGAATCCAGCATGTCCTCGGCGAGGCCGCATCTCTCCAATATGGCGCCCATGAAGGTGAAGAACGGGATCGCCAGCAGCAGCTCGTTGGAGAGCACGCTGCCGAACACGCGGCCCGGGATCGCCTGCAGGAAGTTGAGGTCGAAGAACCCGAGATGGATGGCGAGGAAGCCGAAGGACAGTCCGACCGCGGCGAGCGTGAACGCCACCGGGAAGCCGATCAGCATCGCCAGAACCAGGCCGCCGAACATCAGCGGCGGCATCATCTCCAGCGTAATCATTGGGTCGGCCTCTCGTACTTGGCGTCGATCGTCACATAGCCCTGGAGAGCCGCGATACGCTTGATGACTTCGGAAACACCCTGGAGCGCCAGCAGCACGAAGCCGGCGGGAATCACGAACTTGATCGGCCAGCGGATCAGGCCGCCGGCATTGCCGGACATCTCGCCGACGTCATAGGCCTGCATGAAGAACGGCCAGGACAGATAGGCGAGCAGGAGGCAGGCGGGGATCAGGAAGAACAGCGTGCCGATCAAATCGAGCAGGAGCTGGCCGCGCTCGGACAGCAGGAGATAGAGGATCTCGACCCGGACGTGCTCGTTGCGCTTGAAGGTGTAGGAGGCGCCGAACATCACCAGGATCGCGAACATGTACCATTGCAGCTCCAGCCAGCCGTTCGAGGAGTAGCTGAAGGCGTAGCGGATCATGGCGTTGGCCGCGCTGACCAGGCACGCGAGAAGCACGAGGAGGTTACAGACGTAGCCGATCTTCTCGTTGAGAAGGTCGATGGCGTTGCTCACCGCCAGCAATGGACGCATCTTAATTTTTCTCCGTCGCGGCCCAAGTTCACGGGAGCAGCATCAGCACGCATCGTTCGGCCCGCATGCAAAAAGCACCGGACCGCACGGCTCGTATTCCTGAGCGATTGCGGCGTCAGTCCTCCCCTCGTGCCCCGCCGTCTTGACCGCGACCGCCAACGGGGCGGGCCGGCTTATTGCTGCCGGGCAAGCAGAGGCGCTGGCACCAAACCAGCGGGTTCACGTGCCGTCAATCGGAAAATGGACAAATTGACGCCGGGTCAAAAGCTTAGATTAGCGGCGGCCGGGTCGAAACGCCTTCATCCGACCGATCAAGAACCTGAGCAACTGGCTGGCCGCGTTCGGCAGCTCGCGGCCGAGCCGGGTGATGATCTGGGCTTCTGCCGATGCGAGCAGCACGTTGTCGACCGGAACGGCAACCAGTGATCCATCATCGAGGTCGGATGCAACCGAGAAGGCCGGAAGCAAGGTCACGCCGAGACCGGAACGAACGAAATGCCGGAGGATGCTGATCGAGGTCGTGGTCAGCTTCGGCGAGAGGCCGACCTTCTCGGATGTTTCGGCCATAGCCAGCAATTGGCGCGTGCCGTAGCCCGCATGCATGATGCCAAGCTCGTGCCTTGCGATCTCCCGCAGCTTGACCGGGCGGCGGAGCTTCGCAAGCGGATGGTCGGGGCGCGCGATCAGGCGAATCGGCTGACGGATCGCGGCGCAGGAGCGGATCCGCGGATCCTGCGGCGGATGATAGACGAGCCCGATATGGCAGCGGTCGTCCGCGATGGCGCGGATGACCTCGCTCGTCCCGGCAAGCTCCAGCGAAATGGTCAAGCGCGGATGGCGACGCCAGAAATCGCCGAGCGAGCCTCCCATGAGATCCGCGACGAAACCCTCGCCCAGCACGAGGTCGATGTGACCGCGATGCAGTCCCTGCAGCTCGCGCAACCTTGCCAGCGTATCGTTGCGGTCCACGGTGTGGCGGCGATAATGCTCGATCAGGAGCTCGCCGGCTTCGGTCGGCCGCACCCCGCGGCTGTGCCGGTCGAGGAGGGCCGCGTCGAGCTCCTGCTCCAGAAGGGCGATCTGGCGGCTCACCACGGACGGATTGACGCCGAGCGCGTCGGCAGCCGCGCGCACGGCGCCGTAGCGCGCCGCCTCGAACAGGTAGCGAAGCCGGTTCTCGTCGATCGCATTACTCATGCCCAAGTGTTGCCCATGAGGCAACATTAGGCAACCGCGCCGCTGATGCCCAGGCCGGGCTCCGCTCCCTATGGTCACCAGACAGATCAGGGGGAGGGACGGGATATGGCGGTCATCGGCGTCGTTGGGCTCGGCAATATGGGGCGCGGCATGGCGCTCTCGCTGGCGCGAGCCGGTCATGACGTGCTTGGCACCGACCCGTCGGACGCGGCGCGCGGGGCACTCGCCGCCGCCGGCGTTGCGGTTTTCGAAACTGTCGCGCCGCTCTGCGCCCGCGCCGAAATCCTCATCCTCTCCCTGCCGACCGCAGAGATCGTCGAAGCCGTCGTCACCGGCACGGACGGCATTATCGCCCATGCAAGGCCGGGCCTGCGCGTGGTCGACACCTCGACCTCCAATCCCGAGACGACCCGTCGCCTTGCAGCGGCTCTCGCCGCGAGCGGCATGGCGATGATCGACGCGCCGGTCAGCGGCGGGCCGAAGGGCGCCATCACCGCCACAATGACCATGGTGATCGGCGGCGCGGATGACGATGTGGCCGCGGTCGAGCCCGTTCTCAGCGACATGAGCGCGAAGCGGGTCCATGTCGGCCCGGTCGGCGCCGGGCATGTTTGCAAGCTCGTCAACAATCTGCTCTGCGCGGCGCATCTGCTGACCGCCTCCGAGGCGATCCGCATCGCGCGCGACGCCGATGTCGATCCGGTGCGGCTGCTCGAAGGCCTCAATGCCGGCTCGGGCCGCTCCGGCGTCACGCAGGTCAACCTGCCTACCTGGGTGCTGAACGGCGCCTTCGATTCCGGCTTCACGATGGCGCTGATGCGCAAGGATGTCCGCCTTGCCGCTCAGCTCATCGCCGGCCTGTCGCTCGATCTTCCGATCGCCAAGGAAACCGCACGGATCTGGTCCGAGAGCGCCGGCGCGATCGACGGCGGCGAAGACTTCAACAGGATCGTCGAGCTCCAGCTCGGCAGGATGTGAGCGGCACCATGACCCCCTTCATCGACACGCGGCTTCGCGATGCACTCGCTCCGTTCTGGCCGGACTGCGCGGCGATCGGTTCGCATGTGGCGGGCCGCATGGTTCGCGGTCACGGCGATCTCATCGCGATCGACGATCCCGCGACCGGCGCGCCGCTCTACGCCTATCATGATGCCGGCGAGGCCGTGGTCGCCGAGGCGGCCGCAGCGGCAGTCGCGGCGCAAGCTGGCTGGACGCGGCTGACCGGTGCGGCGCGCGGCCGCGTCATGCAGGCGATCGCGCGTGCGCTCCAAGGCAAGGCAGAGGAGCTGGCGCGGCTGGAATCGCTCTCGGCCGGCAAGCCGATCCGCGACACGCGCGTCGAGGTCGCCAAGGTCGCCGAGATGTTCGAGTACTATGCCGGCTGGGCCGACAAATTCCACGGCGACGTGATTCCGGTGCCGTCGAGCCATCTCAATTACACGCGGCGCGAAGCTGTCGGCGTTGTGCTTCAGATCACGCCCTGGAACGCGCCGGTCTTCACCTGCGGCTGGCAGGTCGCCCCCGCCATCGCGATGGGCAACGGCGTGCTGCTGAAGCCTTCGGAGCTGACGCCGCTCACCTCCATGGCCGTGGCGCTTCTTGCCGAGCAGGCCGGATTGCCCGCCGGTCTCGTCAACGTGCTCGCGGGGTACGGCCACACCACGGGCCAGGCCGCGCTCGGCCAGCCGGCGGTGAAGAAGGTCGTGTTCGTGGGTTCGGTGCCGACGGGCAGATTGATCGCGGAAGCCGCGGCCAGGCGCCTGCTGCCCTGCGTGCTCGAGCTCGGTGGAAAATCCGCCAATATCGTGTTCGCCGACGCCGACCTTGCGCGCGCTGCCATCGGTGCCCAGTCGGCCATCTTTGCCGGCGCCGGCCAGAGCTGCGTCGCAGGCTCGCGGCTGCTGGTCGAGCGCTCGGTCTATGACCGCTTCGTCAAGATGGTCGCCGACGGTGCTGCGAAGTTGAAGGTCGGCGCGCCCGGTGCGGCCGACACGGAGGTCGGGCCGATCAACAATGCGCGGCAGTACACTCGCGTGCTTGCGATGGTGAAGCAGGGCCTCGCTGAGGGTGCAAAGCTTGCAACCGGCAGCGATGGCAGCGCAGCGCAAAGCGGCTTCTTCGTCACGCCGACCGTGCTGCGCGATGTCAGCAACAGCATGGCGGTGGCGCGCGAGGAGATCTTTGGACCGGTTGTTGCCGCGATCCCGTTCGATTCCGAGGAGGAAGCGATCGCACTCGCCAATGACAGCGAGTTCGGTCTTGCCGGCGCGGTCTGGACGCGCGACGTCGGGCGCGCGCACCGGGTCGCAGCGCAGGTCAGGGCCGGGACGTTCTGGATCAACTCCTACAAGACGATCAACGTCGCATCGCCGTTCGGCGGTTACGGCATGAGCGGCTACGGCCGCTCGAGCGGGGTCGAGACGCTCTTCGAATACACCCAGGTCAAGAGCGTCTGGGTGGAGACCGCGGCCGAGCCGGCCGTGGGCTTCGGCTACGCACCGGGCGTGCGCGAGTAGCGTCTCGCGCACATCAATCTCATCGTGGAACGGGGGCTTCGCATGAGCAATGTCACATCCGCATCACCAGCCGGAATCGATGCAGGCCGGATGGGCCTGCCCAGGGTCTTTGCCGGGGTCGCCGTCACGGTCCTGCTCGCTGAACTGATCGGCGCGGTCACGGTGCCGCTCGGCGGGACCTACAAGGTCGTGCTGCTGCCGCTGCTCTGGGCGCTCCTGATCGGTGCGGCCTGGGGGCTTGCGAGCCCGCGTCTTCCGGCTTTGATGCGCTTCGAGCCTCGCACCCAGGCGCTCGCGGCTGCCGCGCTTCAGCCGGCCCTGCTTCTGTTCGTCGCCAAGCTCGGACTGCTGGTCGGCGGGTCGCTACCGAAGATCCTGACCGCCGGCTGGGCGCTGGTGTTCCAGGAGTTCGGACATTTCTTCGGCACGATGGTGTTCGGCTTGCCGGTTGCCCTGCTGCTCGGCATCAAGCGCGAAGCGATCGGCGCGACCTTTTCCGTCGGGCGCGAGCCGAGTCTCGCCATCATCGGCGAGAAGTACGGGATGAACAGCGCCGAGGGGCGCGGCGTACTCGCCGAGTACATGACCGGCACAATCTTCGGTGCGGTCTTCATTGCCATCTTCGCGGGCGTCATCACCGGTCTCGGCATCTTCGATCCGCTCGCTCTCGCCATGGGCGCCGGTGTCGGCTCGGGCAGCCTGATGGCGGCCGCCTCCGGCGCGATTGCGGCTCAGCAGACCGCTGATGTCGCCAAGGATGTCGCGGCCTTCGCCGCGGCGAGCAATTTGATCACGACGACCATCGGCACCTATTTCACGCTGTTCCTGTCGCTGCCCTTCACGGTCTGGGCGTACGGCGTGCTCGAGCCGATCCTGGGGCGCGGCCGCGCGACGATCTCGGAAGAGCTCGCGTCACCCGCGGCGGCAGGTGCAGAGCTTGTGCATCCTCAGACGGCGGATGTGTCGGCGATCGAACGCCTGTCGATCTGGATCTTCAGCGCGCTCATCGCGCTGGTCGGCAATTACATCGCCTACAAGACCGTGCCGGACACCTCGGTTCTCGCCGGCACCGCAATCATCGTGGCATCCGTCATGGTCGGCCACCTGATCTACCTGCTCACGAAGGGCTGGGTGCCTGCCGTGGTCTGGGTGTCTCTCGTCGCGATGGCATTGACCTATCCTGCCACGCCCTTTGCGGCCGATATCGCGGCCGCGACCGGCAAGATCAACTTTCTCGCACTCGCGACACCGCTGCTGGCGTTTGCGGGCCTGTCCATCGCCAAGGACATGCCTGCATTCCGATCGCTGGGCTGGCGGATCGTGGTGGTCTCGCTGATGGCGAATGCGGGGACGTTCCTGGGCGCGACGATCATCGCCCAGTTCTTCATGCACAAGCCGGTCTGATCGCTATCGTCGGCCTAGCCGCCGGTGACGCTCATGTGCCTGGAGACGCTGGGACGGTCGTGGCGGCGGTCGATGATGAAATCGTGGCCCTTGGGCTTCAGCCCGATGGCGCGGTCGATCGCATCCGCAAGCAGGACGTCGTCGTCCGATGCACGCAGGGGCTTGCGCAGGTCCGAGGCGTCCTCGTGGCCGAGGCAGGTGTGCAGCGTGCCCGTGCAGGTGATGCGCACCCGGTTGCAGGATTCGCAGAAATTATGGGTCATCGGCGTGATGAAGCCGAGCTTGCCGCCGGTCTCGGCGACGCTGACATAGCGCGCCGGCCCGCCGGTGCTCTCGGCCAGATCCGTCAGCGTGAATTGCTGGGCGAGGCGTGCGCGCACCAGCGACAGCGGCAGATACTGGTCGATGCGGCCTGCGCCGATCTCGCCCATCGGCATGACCTCGATCAGCGTCAGGCCCATGCCCTTGCCGTGGGCCCAGCGCATCAGCTCGGGGAGCTCTTCCTCGTTGAGGTTCTTCAGGGCAACCGCGTTGATCTTGATGGCGAGGCCGGCGGCGCGCGCGGCCTCGATGCCTTCCAGCACCTTGTCGATCTCGCCCCAGCGGGTGATCTCGCGAAACTTCTTGGGATCGAGCGTGTCGAGCGAGACGTTGATGCGGCGGACGCCGCAATCGGCGAGCTCGCGGGCGTGCTTTGCCAGCTGGGTGCCGTTGGTGGTCAGCGTCAGCTCGTTCAGGGCACCGCTCTGAAGGTGCCGCGACAGCGAGCGGACCAGCGTCATCACGTTGCGCCGGACCAGCGGCTCGCCGCCGGTGAGTCGCAGCTTCCTCACGCCCTTGGCGATGAAGGCAGAGCAGAGCCGGTCGAGTTCCTCCAGCGTCAGCAGGTCGGCCTTGGGCAGGAACGTCATGTCTTCCGACATGCAGTAGAAGCAGCGTAAATCGCAGCGGTCGGTGACCGAGACGCGCAGATAAGAGATGGTCCGCCCGAACGGATCGGTCATCGCGCTCGACAGCGCGGTGCGGGGATTCGCAGAAGATCCGTTCATACCAATTGCCTTGTCACTTACGGCGACGGTGCACCTTTGCTTCGGCGGTGCTCTGGAAGCAATCTAAGCATCGGACGCGGCTAGGACAATCGGGTGGTATACGTAAGCCCGCCGTCCGGATCAGCGCTTGCCTGCGTTCGGATCGGGGAACGGCGAGGCCCCGGCCGGTGCGGCCTCGGCCGGTGCAGCCTCGGCCGGCGCAGCAGCGGCCGCGGCCGGTTTCGGCTTCTTCGGCCGATGCGGCTTGCGGACCGGCTTCGGCGGGGCGGCCGGCTGCAGTTCCGCGAATACCGGGTTCGGATCGGTCGTGACCGACGCCGGCGTGGTGAAATCGCCGGGATTCTTGATGACGTTCACCGGCACGGTCGCGGGCTGGTACTTGGGCAGCGCGAAGGCGACCGAGAACGGCAGATCGGGCGCGGGAACCGAGACCGAGCAGGGGGTCTTGCAGCCCGGGCCGAGCGAGGTTGTGGCGTCGGCGCCCGGCGGATTGGACTCGAGCCGGACCTGGAGGGGCGGCGGGGCCGATTTGAACATGTCCCAGGACATCGAAGAGGAGCAACCACCCAGGCTCGCCCCCGCCAGCACAATTGCGATCACACGACGCATGAACCACCCACTTTGACTGCGACGAACCGCCACATCCCGGGCGGACCTTATGAGTGTCGGTCAGGGCAGGCAACCGTCGCGCCGCGCATGGTTAATAGTTGGTTAACGCGGGCTATCGTGTGGATTATTATGAAATTTCAGTCGGTTGGGTGCTAGGCCGTCATCAGGCTGCCGGCCGCCGAGGGCAGGTCGCGCATGTGATGGATCAGCCGGTCGGGCTTCAGATCGGCGATCGGCACGTCCGTATAGCCGAAGCTGACCCCGATCACGGGCACCCCGGCGCGGCGGGCCACGCCGACGTCGGTTCCGGCGTCGCCGACCATGATGCTGGCCTTCACCTCGCCACCGGCCCGCGCCACCGTCTCCCGGAAGATGGTCGGATCCGGTTTCTGGACCCCAAAAGTGTCCGCGCCGCAGATCGCCGCGAAGCGGCGGCTGAGGTCGAGCTGGTCCAAGAGGCGCCTGGACAGCCATTCCAGCTTGTTGGTGCAGACCGCGAGGCGATGGCCTTGGCCCTCAAAATGGTCCAGCGCGGCCTCGAGCCCCTCGAAGGGCCGGGATTCGACCGCGATATGGTCGGCGTAATAGGCGATGAAATCCGCCGTCATGCGGTCCATGTCGGCGGGGGTGACGCTGCGGCCCTCGGCCTCCAGGCCCCGTTCGATCAGCTTGCGGGCGCCGGCGCCGATCATGTTGCGGGCCGAGGCCATCGGTACCGGCGGCAGGCCTTCGCGGTCGAGCACGTAATTGAGCGCGGTGATCAGGTCGGGCGCCGTATCCACAAGCGTGCCGTCGAGATCGAAGACGAGGGTGTAGGAGGAGGTCATGACCCCAGCGCTATCGGGCCGGCCGGATCGGCGCAAGGGCCGAGGCCATAAGTTCACCTTATAAGATGGGCCCGGAGGCCTGTTCCGCAGGACCCTGTTCTCCAGGAAAAAACGAGGCTACATAGGCCGCCGCAAGCGGCTATACCGGCGGCACTCTCAATCCAGGGGCGGGCGCACACGTGAACATGGACCAGTTGAAGCGGCAGGCTGCGGCGCGCGCCCTCGAGGAGGTGCGTGACGGCATGCAGCTGGGGCTCGGTACGGGCTCGACTGCGAAACATTTCGTGGAGCTGCTTGGCGAGCGCGTCGCCGCCGGCCTCAAGGTGATCGGCGTGCCGACCTCCGAGGCGACGCGGGCCGACGCGGAGCGCTGCGGCGTCCCGCTGACGACGCTCGACGAGATCGATCATCTCGATATCACCGTCGACGGCGCCGACGAGATCGATCCCGAGCTCAATTTGATCAAGGGCGGCGGCGGTGCGCTGTTGCGCGAGAAGATCGTGGCGGCCGCCTCGGATCGCATGATCGTGATTGCCGACGACAGCAAATGGGTGCCGACGCTCGGCAAGTTTCCGCTGCCGATCGAGGTCATCCCGTTCGGGCTTGGCGCGACGCGCCATGCCATCGAGAAGGCATTTGCGGCGTGCGGCGTTTCCGGGCAAATGGCGGTCCGTAAGGCCAAGGACGGCCACGTTTTCGTCACTGACGGCGGCCACTGGATCGTCGATGCCCAGCTCGGACGTATTGCGGATCCGGCCAGCCTCGCCAGAGCGTTGAGCGCGATCCCCGGCGTGGTCGAGCATGGATTGTTCATCGGCCTGGCCAGCTCGGCTGTGCTGGCGGGCGGCGAGGGAATTCGCGTGATTGAACGGCGAAAGCCGAAAGGAGACTAGGAATGAAGAGCGTTTTGAAATTCTTGCCGGCCGCGACGCTTGCTGCTGGCCTGGCCGTTTCGGCGATCCCGGCGATTGCGCAGCAGGCGCCGGCACAGCCCAAGGCGGCCGCCGCACCGGCCCAGCCGAAGGCCTCGCCGGCGGCGATTGCCGCGGCCAGGGAGATCCTGCAGATCAAGAACGCCACCGCGATGTATACCGGCGCCGTGCCCGGCCTCGTGGAGAAGACCAAGATCGCGCTGATCCAGCAGAATCTGAACTACCAGAAGGATCTCAACGAGGTCGCCCCGATCGTGGCCCAGCAGCTCAACGGCCGCCAGAACGAGATCGGCGAGGGCATGGCCCAGATTTATGCCAGCGAGTTCACCGAGCAGGAGCTGAAGGACCTCGTCACCTTCTACAGGTCGCCGCTGGGCAAGAAGCTGATCGACGCCGAGCCGCGCGCCATCGGCCTCAGCATGGCCTTCATGAACTCCTGGGCCCAGAACTTCTCGGAAACCGTGATGGGTGCCTTCCGCGCCGAGATGCGCAAGCGTGGCAAGGAAATCTGACAGTACCTATCTAGTCAGAAATACCTAAAGCGCGTCACCGCGCTTTAGGTTGTTATTTGAGCATGATCTTTTCGGAAAACCGCTCCACACTTTGCGCTGGCGCGGCCCTTCGGGTCCGGATCATGCTCTAGAGGTCGGAGTGGACAATGGCTGAATTCGACGTCGACCTCTTTGTCATCGGTGGCGGTTCGGGCGGCGTGCGTGCCGCCCGCATCGCGGCCGGCTACGGTGCCCGCGTGATGATCGCGGAAGAGTACCGCATGGGCGGCACCTGCGTGATCCGCGGCTGCGTGCCGAAGAAGCTGTTCGTGATCGGCTCGCATTTTCGTCACGAACTCGAGGACGCCGCCGGTTTCGGCTGGACCGTTCCGCCCGCGACGTTCGACTGGCCGACGCTGATCGCCAACAAGGACAAGGAAATCGCGCGGCTGGAGGCGGCCTACACGACGAATGTCGAGAAGTCGGGCGCGCAAGTCGTCAAGAGCCGGGCGGTGATCGAGGACAAGCACACTGTCCGCCTGCTCGAGAACGACAGGAAGATCACCGCAAAGTACATCCTGATCGCCACCGGCGGTGCGCCGAACCATGGCGCCTCCATTCCCGGCATCGAGCACGTGATCTCGTCCAACGAGGCGTTTCATCTCAAGAAGCTGCCGAGGCGGATCGTGATCCAGGGTGGCGGCTACATCGCGCTGGAATTCGCCGGCATCTTCGCCGGCTTCGGCTCGGACGTCACCGTGATCTATCGCGGCGACAACATCCTGCGCGGCTTCGACGAGGACGTGCGCAGCCACGTCCGCAGCGAGATGGAAAAGCAGGGCATCACCATCCTCACCGGTTGCACGGTGGCGAAGGTCGATCGTCACGGCGAGGAGTTCACCACGCATCTGTCGAACGGCTCGAGCCTTGCCTCCGACCAGGTGATGTTCGCGATCGGCCGCCATCCGGCTGTCGCCAATCTCGGCCTGGAGAAGGCGGGTGTCGCGATCAATCCGAAGAATGGCGGCATTGCCGTGGACCATTTCTCGAAGAGCTCGGTCGACAGCATCTATGCCATCGGCGACGTCACCCACCGCTTCAACCTGACGCCGGTCGCGATCCGCGAAGGCCATGCCTTCGCCGATACCGTGTTCGGCAATCGTACGGTGCAGGTCGATCACGCCAATATCCCGACCGCGGTGTTCTCGCAGCCGGAAGTGGGGACGGTCGGGCTGACCGAAACCGAGGCGCGTGCGCAGTTCAGTCACGTCGACATCTACAAGGCGACGTTCCGTCCCATCAAGGCCACGATGTCGGGCCGCGATACCCGCGTGCTGATGAAGCTCGTCGTCGACGGTTCGACCGACCGCGTGCTCGGCTGCCACATCGTCGGCGATGCCGCCGCCGAGATCACGCAAGCCGTGGCGATCGCGGTGAAGATGAAGGCGACCAAGGCCGATTTCGACGCGACCGTCGCGCTGCATCCGACCGCGGCCGAAGAGCTCGTGACGATGCGTACCCCGACCGCGCGCCACGTGCGGCAGGCGGCGGAGTAGGGCGGCGCGCGAGCGGCTCTCAATCGAACACGATTTTCGTTGAGTTGACGCGCTTACCCTCTCCCCTTGTGGGAGAGGGTGGCTCGCCGCGAAGCGGCGAGACGGGTGAGGGGTCTCGCTCCTCACGAACGGTCTTATGAGTGGAGAGAACCCCTCATCCGGCGCTTCGCGCCACCTTGTCCCACAAGGGGAGAAGGAAGAAGAACTCGAGCAGCTTGGCTTGGCTGCGACCCGCCTAGCCGTAGAGATACCCGACCGGCTTGCCTTCGGTGCGCAGGGGGCGGATGTCCTTGTGCGTGATGATCTGGCCGGCGAGGCCGTCGATCTCGTCGCGCTGCGTCGGCGTCCAGCCGCGAAGGTCGTTCATGCCCTTGAGCAAACCGAGGCGGAGGACTTGGGTGTTCTCACTGATGCCAACGAGGCTGATGGACGCCTTGCCTGCGGTGACCACGTCGCCGGCGGAGAGTTCGAAGCTTTCGCCGGACTTCCTTTTGAACTCGGCCGTGCCGCGAATGACGCGGTAGATCACGACCTCGCCCTTGGCGAAGCAGGCCGGGTCCGCGGCGATCGACGTGCTCTTCGGCAGCAGCGACTGGCCGCTCGGGTCGGTCGCGATGATGTGGCCGGTGACGAGATGGCCGCTCGGCACCTTGATGCCGATGTCGCGCACGTAAACCGGCATCGCCGATTTGACCGAGCCGTCGGTGAGCGGCTTGAACAGCGCATCCAGCGCCAGGGGATCCTGCAGCCAGAAGCCGGCATCGGCCGGCCGGTTGTGCAGCGGATGGCTCCAGGCCACGCGCGGTGTCTCGGCTTCGTTGATCTGGTCCGGACCGACAATGGTCGGGTTCGGAAAGGTGGTGGGATCGGTGATGAAGGCTTCGAGGAATTTGCCGGAATAGCCCATCGAGATCGGATCGGGCACCACGGTCTGCGGCGTCTTCAGGTTCTCTTCGGTCGACAGGCCCGACCAGGTGTAGAACAGCTGGCGGTGCACGATCGCGCTTTGCAGCATCACCGCGCCCGGACCGACATTGTAGAAGCGCCCGTCATAGTCGAAGGTGAACGCGCCCGACGTGACCAGCACGAGCTGGAAGCCGCCCGGGGGCAGATGCAGATGGAAATCGGTCGGGCCGGTATCCGGCCGGTAGATCGGAAGGTTCGTCGCGACTTCGTGCAGAAGGAAGGTCTCGTTGTTGGCGTGAAAGCCCTCGTTGGCGCGGTTGTAGAGGGCCTGCGGCCGGTAGGTCGCCTCGAACGTCGCATTCCTGTCGCGGTCGATCGCGACGAAATCCTGATCGTTGAGGCGAAGGGGTGAGCCATCCGGGCGGGTGAGGCCGGTGAATTTGAGATCGCCCGCGGCATGCACGTTCATGGCATTCTCCGATCCTGGGCCATCGATCCCGAAGCTCGCGCACGCATCCTGCTGCTCCCGCGTGGCAGGGGCAGGGAATCAGGCCTTGATGCTGTCTTGCGAATTCCGGGCCAGTCGGCGCACGGCATCGCGCGCGGGCGCTCCGGCGCCACCAAGCGCGAAGGAAAGTCGAGGCCGCGCCTGAGGTTAGATGCGCGGTTTCACCGGCTTGCCTTGCCCTGTTCACGCGACCTTGGGATCGCGTGCCGAGACGTCTCTTGTCTAATTTGTCGGCATGCCCAGCAAAGGGCATGCAACCGCAGGGCCGGCGGGATCATCGAACGCCGCCGGCATGGCGGCGAAAGCGGCTCATTCGAACGGCTGGTGAGCGGACCGCTCGGGCTTGCCGGTGGGGCTGTCCGCCCACTTCGCCATCTCCACCGCGCGCGCGTCGATGCCTTCGCACCAGAGGCAGCTCAGCTCGGCGCGGCCCTTGGCCGTCAGCATCGGGACAAGCGCATGGCCGCAGCCGGTGCACGATGTGATGCTACTCATGTTCTTCTCCACGACAGTCCAATTCGAGGGCGGCACCTTGGCCGCCGAAGCTTGTGCGGGCGCTATGACGGCGCCGGCGCGCCGGGACGCATCGGAGCGTTCGTCCCCGATATCGTGGATGTAGCAATCCAACGTGACACGGCTGCGATGTCCTCACCATTGTCGCGATAGGCGCGAAGCTGGAACTCCGCCGAGCTGCCGCGCGCCACGATGGTGCGGCAGTGCTCGATCTCGGCGACGCAATCGAGGGCCGCGGCGTCCTCCGCGGTATCCTCGATCACCCGGGACAGCAGCTCCGCGATCGTGACGGGGCCGTCCTTCGAGGCAAAGATGCAATCGGTGCCGTAGCGCTGCGCGCGCCATTTGTTCTCGACCGCAATCGCGCGCTCGACCACGGTGACCTCCCTGGACAGATGCGGGCGCAGATAGAGATGCCGCGTCAGGCAGCGATAGAGCGAGGCGATGGCGACCGCGTCGTCGACGAAGGTGCAGGTGTCGGGCGCGCGCAGCTCGAGGGTCGGGTGCTTCATCGAGGGACGCATCGCCCACCAGATGTGGCTCTCGTCGGGAATCACGCCGGAGCGCTGCAAGGCGCCGACATACTCGTCGTAATCGTGCCGCGTCTCGAACAGTTCGGGCAGGCCGGTGCGCGGCAGCTCGGAATAGGCAGCCAGTCGATAGCCCTTCAGGCCGGTCTTGTGCGAATTCCAGAACGGTGAGGAGGCCGACAGCGCGATGAACAGCGGCAGATGCGGCAGCATCGCCCGCATCACCGCCATGCGCTTCTCCGGGTCGGGCAACTGGACGTGCACATGCATGCCGCACATCATGTTGCGGTGGCCGATGCTGCGCAGGTCCTCGATCATCTCCTCATAGCGCGGCTTCGGGCTCGGTTGCGACATCCGCCAGACCGCGGTCGGATGCGTGCCGCAGGCCATGATCGCGAAGCCGTATTGCGCGGCGACGTTGGCGACCTCGCGGCGCAGGAAGCGCAGCTCCTCGCGCGCGTCGTTGACGTCGACATGGACGTTGGTGGCGACCTCGAGCTGGGATTGCAGCATCTCCCGCATGGCCTGGCCGCCTGTGGACCAGTTCGCCGATTCGAACAGGGCGTTGGGCGTTTCGATGGCGACCTCGAACGTCCGGCGATCGGCGAGGAAATATTCCTCCTCGATGCCGAAGGAATATTCCGCCGCCTTGCCGCCCCCACCGGCGGAGCGGATGACGAGATGCTGCCTGTCGTCCGAGGGATCGACGCGCAGCAGTTTCAGGACGTCCGATGCAATTGTCATTGGCCACCCGGCGTGGTCACCACCTGCGGGCGATAATCCGTCTGACAGGAACCGGTTCCGCGCCGGACTCACCGGAAATGGCAGGATCGAACGGAACAATTTTGACGCTTTCGGACGCGCGCGCGATCAACGCGTGATTCGGCGGCACTTCCGTCCAGTCCGATTCCTTGTCGAACGGTTCCGACACGACGATGACCTGGCCGCCGTCCTCGCGGAAGTAGAGCGTGTTCGCGGCATCGTTGACGGAGACGCGAAACGCATAGAGGTCGCGGCCATTGGCGATCGCGCTGGTGAAGCGCAGCCGCTCGCGAAGGCCGTCTTCGTTGACGAGGCCGACGAGGGCTTGCAACACGGCTTCTGTCGCCCGAAGCGGATCGTTTTCCAGGCCCGCGCCCATCATGGCGAGGAAAACGGCCTCCGAGTCGGTCGTGCCCAGCCGCGAGGGATAATAGGCGTCCGGGATCAGCGCCTCGACTTTGCGGCGCAGCCGATTCCAGCTGCCGACGAAGCCGTTGTGCATGAACATCCATTGGCCGCAGGCGAAGGGATGGCAGTTCTGCCGCGTCACCGCGGTGCCTGTGGCGGCGCGCACGTGAGCGAAGAAGAGATGCGAGCGCAGATGGCGGCAGAGATAGCGCAGGTTCTCGTCGGACCAGGCCGGGCGCGTCTCGCGGTAAAGGCCCGGCTCCGGATGCTCGCCATACCAGCCGAGCCCGAAGCCGTCGCCGTTCGAGCCCGCCGTCGACTGCAGCGAGCGGATGCTCTGCGCGATCAGCGAATGCTCGGGCTCGGTGACGTAAGGCTCGAACGAGGTGGTCTCGCCCCGGTATGCGATCCAGCGGCACATGGTGTTCCCGTCGCGGATTTGTCCTGAGGTCCACCAACAGGCCTGGCAGCGGGATGGTTCCCGCTGATCCTACATGCGGATCAGGACGACGCCGGCGACCAAAAGTGCTGCCCCGGCGATCCGGACCGCGCTCACGGGCTGAACGGGAACGCCAAGCACGCCGAAATGGTCGAACGCGATCGATCCGAGCATCTGGCCGGCGATCAGCAGCGCAAAGAACGTGGCGGCGCCGAGCCGCGGCACGAGGAAGATGCCAAGGCCGATGAAGACGGCGCCGAACAGTCCGCCGCTCCATGCGAACCAGGGAATGCGGGACGCGGTCGCCATCGAGGGGACGGGATCGCGCATCACGAGCGCCAGCGCGGCCATGCAGAGCACGCCGAGCAAGTAGCTCATGAAGCCCGACCACGCTGCCGAATTGAGCGCGGTGCGCAAATTGGCGTTGAGCGCCTGTTGCACGACGAGGCTGATCCCCGCCGCCACGGCGAAGAGCATCGGAAGTGCCAATCTCAACATCGTGGCTTCGTCTCCTTGTTCAGCCCGCGCGCGGGGCCTCGTCTCACGCCGGCTGCGGGATGAGGGCCGCGACCTCGCGGTCGTGCACGTCGCTGCTCGCGGCAAGACCTTGCGCGACGCCGATGCGGTCGGCCTCGGGACGGTTCTGGCTCATCTTGCGCTTGCCTTCGAACCGCACGACGGGAATGCGCACCCCGACGATCCCGCGCAATTGCGCGGCGACGAAATCGGCGGGGGCATCGCCGACCGCCCAGGGCTTTGCGCGCGCGCCTTCGTGCCGGTTCGTCAGGCGGGTCACCGCGTCGAGCAGGCGCTCGGGTTCCCCAAAGAATTCGACCGGGCCGTAAGCGTGCACGGCGATGTAGTTCCAGGTCGGCACGACCTTGCCGGTCTCCTGCTTGGTCGCGTACCAGGACGGCGTCACATAGGCATCGGGCCCATTGAAGATCGCGAGCGCGTGGCCGATCGGGGCAAGCTGCCATTGCGGATTAGCCTTCGCGACGTGCCCGTACAGCACGCCGTGCTCGCCCTCCGTCTCGTCGAGGAACAGCGGCAGCGGGGTTGCGACCGGACCCTCGGCGGTGGCCGTCACGAGGCTTGCGAGGCGCGCGCCGCGGATGGTCGCGCGGATGCTCTCGATGTCGTCGTCGCGGAAGGCGGGGGGAATGTACATGGCGTGTCTCCGTTCTGGTCACGGAGATAGCGGAAATCTGGCCTGTCAGAAACGGCCAGTTTGCGACGATTTTGTCAGTCCAGTTCGGCTGCCGCCTGCGCCAGCAGCTTGCAGCCGCGTTCGATCTGCACGACCTCCAGCCCCGAATAGCCCATGACGAGGCCGACGGTCCTGGTCCGGCGCGGACCAACGCGTAGCGCGGAAACGGGGTAGATACCGACGCCCTTGGCGCGCGCCGCCGCGATCAGTGCATCCTCGCGTTTGTGCGGGAGATGATCGAACCATGCCACCACGTGCAGCCCGGCGGCTGCGCCCTCGATGCGGACGCGATCGCCGAACCGGCGCCGCAGCGCGCCGAGCAGGGCCTGCTGGCGCTCGGCATTGCGCCGGCGCACGCGTCTGACATGGCTGTCATAGGCGCCGCTCTCCAGCATTGCGGCCAGCGCCTCCTGCTCGACGAGCGGCGTGTGCCGGTCCATGACCTGTTTGGCGGCGGCAAACAGCGGCCGCAAGCCTGCGGGCACCACGAGGTAGCCGATCCGCAAGGTCGGGGAGAGCGTCTTGGAGACGGTGCCGAGATAGATCACGTTGCCGCTGCCTTCGAGCGCATGCAGCGGCGGGATCGGCCGCGTGTCGTAGCGGTACTCGCTGTCGTAGTCGTCCTCGATCACGTAGGCGTCATTCTTGCGCGCCCAGGCAAGCAATTGGTGCCTGCGCCCGATCGGCATGACGCCGCCGAGCGGATATTGATGCGAGGGCGTCACATAGGCGAGGCGGGCCTCGACGCCGGCGAGCCGTTCGGTTTCGAGGCCGTCCGCATCGACCGGGACCGGCACCGTCTTGGCGCCCGTTGCCGCAAAGGTATGCCGCGCCATCTGGTAGCCGGGATCCTCCATCACGAAGTGGTCGCCGGAATCGAGCAGCAGGCGCGCGCAGATGTCGAGGCCCTGCTGCGAGCCGTTGACGACCACGATCTGGTCCACCTCGCAGCGGACGCTGCGCGATCTCCATAAATAACCTTGCAGCGCGGTCCGCAGCCGCAGCGAGCCGCAGGGGTCGTCATAGGCGAGCCGCTCGGGCCTGCGCGCCATCGCCGCGGTCACGGCCTTCTTCCAGGCCAGCACCGGGAAGTCCGACGGCGAGAGCTCGCCATAGCGGAAGTTCGCGACGAGGCCGCGCGGCGGCTCGGTCCAGCGCGGCGGGTCCTGCCGCAGCCGCTCGCCGAAGCGCGACAGGCGCACCTTGCGCGCCGGCGCATGCGCGGCGACGCGCGTGCGTTCGCGCTCGACGACAGCACGCGCGACACGCGGCCGGGCGCCATGCCGCGTCTCGATGAAACCTTCGGCCGCAAGCTGCTCGTAGGCGACGGTGACGGTCGAGCGCGCCACGCCCATCTCGCCCGCCAGCGCCCGCGAGGACGGCAGCTGCCCGTCGGTGCCGTATACCCGCGCCATGATCTGGTCGCGCAGCGCCTCGTAGATCTGGCGTGCGCCGATGTGGCCGGCGCCGGGCCGGGGCTTGGGCTTGATCGGTGGCATCCACACTCCGCGCCGTCCCCGCGGGAATCGCGGGGGCTGGAATGTGTTTCTAATCCTGTCCGCCGGCGGTTTCGACGTGAGGTTTGCCGTAAGGGAAGAAATGGTCCTTGTGGCCCTGCTGCCAGAGCGTCTTGAGGCCCGGTGCCGTGATGTCCCAGTCCGGGCGGCAAATCCTGCTGACGTCCCTGAGATCGTGGCGGAGCTCTTCGACCGTCGGACGTCCGAAGAACCAGTAGCCGTTGTAGATCTTGTGAACGACGAGGCCGGGCTTGAGCACGATGACATGCGGGATCATCGGATTGTGGACGGGATCGGTATATTCGGCGATGTCGAGATCCTTCTGGACGATGCGTCTGGGGTCGGAGAGGAAGGGCCAGTGCGCGCCGACGCCGCTGCGATACTCGATGATTTCGGCGATCGTGTCGGTCGTGATCGTCACCATCCGGCAATAGCCCACTTCCATTTCCCGATGCAGCTGCAGCAATCCTTCGGCCTGCCGGCGGTCCTTCGGGCAGAAGCCGCCGCGGCCGAGCACCAGCACCATCGGGTCGTTGCCTTGCAGCTCCGAGAGTTTCCGATGCTTGCCGGTGTGGTCGCTGAGCTCATAGTCGGGATTGTCCCCTGCATGATGTCGGGTCTCATCGAGTTTCCTTTCTTGGAGCGATCAGAGATCGAGGACTATGTCCTGCTGGGGCCGCGCGCAGCAGATCAGGACATTGCCGTCGGCGGGCGCGTCGAGCGGATCCGGAGCGTAGCTGACTGCGCCCGCGACCAGCCCACTCTCGCAATTGTGGCAGACGCCGGTCCGGCACGACCAGCGCACGGGGACGTCGCACGCTTCGGCGAGCTCGAGCAGGCTGCCGTAGGATGATGCCCAGGGCACATTGAGACCGCTGCGGGCGAAGGACACCATCGGGCCCGGCCCCGGTGGTCCGGCCGGTATGTGGACGGGCTTCTGCGGCGAAGCCGCGATGCCGGGCGTCAGGGATGGCTTTGAGCCGAACAATTCGGTGTGGATGCGATCCCGCGCGACACCGAGCGTGGCAAGGCCGGCGGTCAGGTCGCGCATGAAGGAGGACGGTCCGCAGAGATAGAAATCACCGTCGCGCGGCACGTTCAGCCGCGCAAGCAAGGAACCATCGAGATGTCCGTGGATATCGAAATCGATTTCGGGGCGATCGCCCGGGTCGGGGGAGCTGTAGCAGATGCGGCTGTGACCGTTGGGGAGCCCCGCCAGCAGCTCGCGTACCTCGGTGGCAAACACATGTTCGCGGCCGTTGCGCGTGCCATGCAGCCACCAGACATCTCGCGTCGATCTGTCCGCCGCGAGCGCCTGCAGCATCGCAAGCACCGGCGTGACGCCGATCCCTGCACTCAGCAGGATGACGGGCCGCGTGTCCTGCCGGAGCGTGAAGCTCCCGCGCGGTGCGCCGAGTTCGATGGTGTCGCCGGCCTGCAGCCTGTCGGCGACATAGGCGCTGGCCGCACCGTTTGCCTCGCGCTTGATGCTGATGCGATACGGCGCGCCGGCGCGGCCCGACAGCGAATAGCTGCGCGTCATCGCCGGTCCCCCGGAAGGCCCGAGCCGGATGATGACGAACTGGCCGGGCAGGGCGGCGGCGAGTGGATCTCCATCCGCGGGCTCGAGGATCAGTGACGTCACGCTGCCGCTTTCGGCGATCTTCTGCGAGACCCGAAACGGCCGGAAGCCGCGCCACGCCGGAGCCGGGCTCGCCCCCGGCCCGAGCCCGGCGTTTCCCGACGCCCCGGTCTCCGCGCGCTGCTGCTCGAGCATCGCCGCGAAGGAATGACGCCAGCCGCCGCTCAGGGCCGGAATCGTCAGCGCAAGCGCGAGGCGATCGCGCGGGTGCGGCGGCAGATAGAGCAGCGCGTTGATCTCCGACACGCTCATGCGCTCGGGTCCGCTTGCGACCTGCGTGATCTCGTCACCGGCCTCGACATCGCCTTCCTCGATGACGCGAAAATAGAATCCGGGCCGGCCGTGCCTGACGAGCAGCGCGGCCATGTCTGGCTCATCCATGCGAATGCCGAGCCGGTAACAGGTGACGCGCGGCTGCGTAACCTCGAACAGGGCAGAGCCGATCCTGTAGCGGTCGCCGATACAGACCTCCGCGTCGGCGAGGCCCTCGACGGTGAAGTTCTCGCCGAATTGTCCAGGGACAAGGTTCGCCCGGCCCAGTTCGTTCTGCCAAAAGCGATAGGACTCCTGCTGGTAGACGTAGACCGCGCGCTGCTCGCCGCCGTGGCCGGCCGTATCGCCCTGGCCGTCGCCGTCGATGTTGAGCCGCCGGACGCGGCGCGCGCCTGAGACCGGCGTCTTCCAGATGCCGGTGTGAACCGTCCTGCCTTGCCAGTCGATGTCGCGCGGCATTCCGACATTGAGGGAGAGAAGACGTGCCATCGTGATGTTCCCGGCCCTGCGTGCAGGCCCCCATGCGGCGGGGCGCCCCAAGGGTAATCTGCATCCAAACCGGAGTGTTGGCGCGTTAGCCGTTGTTAGACGTTGCGAGGGGAGCCTTGCCGCGGCGGTTCCGCGTCATCAGCTCAGGGGGGCGAAGAGGTCATGTTCACTGGAGATCGGAGGCCGAGATGGATGATCAAGCCGGGTTGGCAGCGCTGCGGCGCCATTGGGAGGCTTCGGACGCAAACGATTTCGAGGCCGAGCACGACATCTACCGGGAGGACGCCGTGCTCGACTATCCGCAGTCGGGTGAGCGCATCCGTGGCCGCAGGAATATTCAGGAGAGCCGGACGGTGCAGCCGAACAGGAAGCGCTTCACGGTTCGGCGCATCATCGGCGGCGGCGATCTCTGGGTGAGCGAGTTCGTGCTCAGCTACGATGGCATACCGTCCTACGTCGTCAGCATCATGGAATTTCGCGACGGACGGGTGGCCCACGAGACTCAATATTTCGGCGACCGGTTCGATCCCGGGCCCTCGCGTGCGCATCTCGTGGAGCGGATGGAATGAGTTGAGCGAGCGTCGTGCGTCGGGATCTCCCGTAGCCCGCATGAGCGAAGCGACCTGCGGGACCGCTTCCCGGATATCGCTGGCTCATCCGGGCTACGAAGCCGCCGGCACACGCACACCGTTGCTTAACCAATCGCGGCGCCACGGAACCCGGTGCGGCTGCTGGTCGCAGTTCATCGCCTTGATTCCGGCGGACCGATCTTTATTTCTGAGGCGAACAAGAATCCGGGCCCCTCTGGCGAGGACACCGACAGATGTCGGCAAACCTCGCGATGTCGGATGACCTGTCCCGCGCGAATGCGATGGATCGGCCGATCGTCGGGCTTACTCGAGTTCCTTCCGGCTCATCGTCCCCCATCGCAGCTCCGTGCGGCCATTTCGCAAACGAGGAGCAACGATGTCTGACGCCAAATTCTCAAATCCGATCGAGATCACCGAACCGTCCAGCCTGAACGAGCAGGCGGCCGCGGCCCTGATCATTGCCGGCGCGCTGGTCGCGGTCGCCGACCGCTCCGTCTCGCCGGTCGAGCGCGACGAGGTGATCCGCTTCATCAGGGATCGCGGATTGGCCCCGCACGTCGCCGACGAGCGCTTGTTCTCGATGTTCGACGAGCTGGCGGAACGATTGGAGGAGCCGGACTTTGCCAATGTGGTGATCGACACGTTGCGGCCGGTTTCGAACATGCCGCTGTCATCGCACCTGATGGAGTTGTCGGAGCGCGTCGCGGCGGCGGACGAGGATGTCCATCCCCATGAAGTACAGGCGATCAAGCTGCTCCGGCTGCTGACGCTGGTGCTGCCGCGCGCAAAGCAGGTCGGGCCGGGTGTGACGAGCACTGCCCCCAAGGAGTGAGCATGAGCACAGCATCGGATGAGCAGATGAACGGGACTGCGGGTAGCGCCAGCCAGATGGCCGGCGGCGACCCGCGGCTCGACAAGCTCGTCAATCGCCTGCCGCCGCGCATGAGCGACACCGTCACCTATTTGATGAAGCCGTCCAGCCGCTGGGTGCGGATTCCATCCGGCGCGCTGCTCGTCGTCGGTGGCGTGTTCTCGTTCCTGCCGGTGCTCGGCATCTGGATGCTGCCGCTTGGACTTGCGCTACTCGCCGAGGACGTGCCCGCGCTGCGCGCCTCGCGTTCCAAGGTTCTCGACTGGGTCGAGCGGAAGAAGCCGGGATGGCTCGATCCGTCTGCATCGAAAAATGATCAATCATGACTGAATTCATCACTGCCGAGGCGTTGACCGCGCTGTTTCAGGTCATCCTGATCGACCTCGTGCTTGCCGGCGACAACGCCGTCGTCATCGGCCTTGCCGCCGCCGGCCTGCCGGCCGAGCAGCGCAGGCGCGCCATCGTCGTCGGCATTGCCGCGGCGACCGTGCTCCGTATCGCCTTTGCCGGCGTCGCGACACAGCTCCTGCAGGTGATCGGCCTCCTGCTTGCGGGCGGCGTGCTGCTGCTCTGGGTGTGCTGGAAGATGTGGCGCGAGCTGCGGGAGCAGACGCATGCGAGCGAGCTGGCGTTCAGCCATGGCGGCGGCGCCGGTGCTGCGCCGGCGCAGCGCAAGACCTTCGGCCAGGCCGCGGTGCAGATCGTCGCCGCCGACGTCTCGATGTCGCTGGACAACGTTCTGGCAGTCGCGGGCGCGGCGCGCGAGCATCCCTACATCCTGGCCTTCGGCCTCCTGCTGTCGGTCGCGCTGATGGGCGTTGCCGCCGATCTGCTCGGACGGGTGCTGCAGAAGCAGCGCTGGATCGCCTATGTGGGTCTCGCCATCATCGTCTACGTCGCCTTCGAGATGATCTATCGCGGCTCGCTCGAGCTTGCGCCCGTGATCGCAAGTCTCTAAGTGGACGCGTCCTGACTGCACTTCGGAGTGATTGATGACGTCTGAACCCAAAGCACATTCGGCTACACCGCCGCCCCGGCCGCAGATCGGCCCGTTCGCCCAGCTGATCTTCGGCTCGCGCTGGCTGCAGGTGCCGCTCTATGTCGGCCTCATCATCGCGCAGGGCGTCTATGTGCTGCTGTTCCTGAAGGAGCTCTGGCACCTCGTCGTGCATTCCTTCGACGCCAGCGAGCAGCAGATCATGCTGGTCGTGCTCGGGCTGATCGACGTCGTCATGATCTCGAACCTGCTGGTGATGGTGATCGTCGGCGGCTACGAGACCTTCGTCTCGCGGCTGAACCTGAACGGTCATCCCGACGAGCCGGAGTGGCTCAGCCATGTCAATGCCAGCGTGCTCAAGATCAAGCTGGCGATGGCGATCATCGGCATCTCCTCGATCTCGCTGCTCCGGACCTTCATCGAGGCCGGCAATCTCGGCACCACGCGCAGCAATTTCACCGAGAGCGGCGTGATGTGGCAGGTCCTGATCCACCTGACCTTCATCATCTCCGCGATCGGCATCGCCTGGGTCGACCGTCTCAGCGAGAACGGTCACCGCAAGCAGGCCGGTCACGGTTGAGCGGCTAGCCCGCGAGATCGAGGTCGGCGAGGGGCGGTGAGGCGATTTCTGCGGAGCGCAGCGCGCTGCTCGCGACCGCGCGGTTCCGGCCGGTGTCCTTGGCGTGGTAGAGCGCAATGTCGGCTTCGCGCAGCAGCGTGATGTCGTCGGCGCAGGACTCGTTCCTGGCGGCGACGCCGATGCTTATGCTGACGGTGCCGCAAGGTGCCGCCGGATGAGCGATGTCGAGCGCGCCGACCGCGCGTCGTAGCTGCTCGGCGACCGCCATCGCCTGCTCCTCGGACATGCTGGGAAGCACGATCGCGAATTCCTCGCCGCCATAGCGTGCGGCCTGGCCGCCGGCCTCGGCGGTGACGTTTTCGATCACGCCAGCGATCCGGCGCAGACAGGCATCGCCGGCCTGGTGGCCCAGTGTATCGTTGAATCCCTTGAAATGGTCGATGTCGATCATGAGCACCGACAGGGCGGAATTGCGCGCATAGGCCTCGCGCAGGAAGCTGTCGAAGCTGCGGCGATTGGCGAGCCGCGTCAGGCCGTCGGTGGTCGCGAGCTGCGCGAGGCGGCGATTTGCCGTCGACAGCTCCTCCTCGAGCAGCTTGCGTTGCGTGACGTCGCGCAGCACCGCGACGGTCTCTGGGCCGCCGGTGCCGAGCCCGCGGGCACGGCGGAAATTGGATTCCAGCCACACCACCGCGCCGTCCGGCCGCGTGATGCGGAAGCTGACCGAGCGCGTGCGATCGCTGTCGTCGCGAAACTCGTTGCTCCTGGCCACCATCTCGCGATCGTCGGGGTGGACGAGGTCGAGGCAGGAGCGGCCGAGCACCATGTCCTCGGTCAGGCCGAGGGCTGTGTGGACCGATTGCGAGACGTAACGGCACACGCCCTCTTCGTCGAGCACGACGACGATGTCGGCGATGTTGTCGGCGAGCAGGCGATGGCGCTCCTCGCGTTCGCGCAGCGATTGCTCCAGACGCGAGCGGTAGCGGAATTGCCGCGCCAGCAGCACCGCAGTGCCGGCAACGACGAGCAGCAGGAACGAGGCCACCAGGGCGTCCCATTGCAGGTTCTGGCGCCACCCACCGAGGATCTGCGCCTCCGATCGCGCCACGGTGACGATGATGGGATAGCTGGCGCTCTGCTCGTAGCCGAAATATTTGCTGATCCCGTCGAACGGCGAGGTGATCTTGTAATAGCCGGCGGGGCTCTGCTTCAGGCGCGTCTGGAACAGCGGCGTGCCCGAAAGGTCGTGTCCGCTGGACCCGGACGGCCAACGCACCAGCACTTTGCCCTCGCTGGTGATCAGGCTGATGGCGCCATGCGCGCCAACCCAGAGCGAACGGTAGAAATCGCCGAAATAGTCGCAAGGGATCGCGCCCATGACGATGCCGGCAAATTCCCCGGTCGTGGCATCGCTGATGCGTTTGGACAGCACGATGGTCGGCTCGCCCGTGGTTCGGGAGATGCTGGGTCCGCTGATGTGCAGGCCGGCATCCGGGTTGTCCCGGTGGAAGCGGAAATAGTCGCGGTCGGCATTGTTGTGCGAGACGAGCGTCGCGGCGCTCGAATAGATCGCCGCGCCGTTGCTGTCGAGCACCTTGAGCTCGCGCAGCTGGGGCAGCGATCGCACCGTGCTCGCCAGATGAGCGTTGAATCGCGCTGCGATGTCGGGCTTGCGGTATTTCAGGAGATCGACAAGGCCGTTCATCGCGACGTCGGGTGCCTGGAACGAATGCACGGCATGCCGGGCGAGCGAGTGCACGAGGTTCTGGATGTCTTCCTCGTTGCGCGTCAACACGCTCTCGCGGCCGAGCGCCGCCTTCCACGCGACGAGCCCGAGCACGCATGCGCTCATGAGCGCGACGAAGCCCCAGACGACCATGGTCGGGTGACGCTGGATCCTGGCATGAAGACTTCTGGACGGCATCGGCCTGTTCCGGTGTGATCCGGCCACCATTGCCGTGCGGCATTGCCGAGCAACTAATTTTCGCGCGCGCGGGGCCTGAAACTCGTTCCGTCATTAACAGGACGTGCAGCCGGTTGTCGGAAATGGGCAGAATGCCCCGTGTTTCATCGGGGTTGTCCGCAGAAGCACGGGGCTGCACGCGGCGCTACGGCGTCGGCGGATAGGCCGTGTTCTCGCGCCGCTCGCGATCGCCAAGCTCCCGCACCAGCTCCTGGAGAAACGACTCGGTGTAGGCGGGCAAGGTGCGCTCGGCGCGCACATAGATGCCGAGATCGGACCAGACCGGGCTGCCGGCATTGTCGAGCGGCAGGAAGACGAGCCGGCTGTCGCGCGACAGCCTGTTGATGCCGAGCTGGGTCTGGAAGGCGACGCCGACGCCGCGCGCGGCGAGCTCGCGCATCAGGTCGATCGAATTGGCCTGGATCGCCGGCTCCGGCGTCTCCGGGAGCTGCGCGATCAGCGGCTGCAGCAGATGAAAGATCGACAGCTCCGGCAGCGCATTGATGACGGGGAAGGCGAGGCATTGCTCCAGCGTCACCGTCTTGCGGCGCGCCAGCGGGTGCTCGCGGGCGACCACCGCGCCGAGGCGAAAGCGCTTCAGGGCGACCTGCCGCAGATCCGGCGGATGGCGGAGCGCCATGGCGATGCCGATGTCGGCCTCGCCGCGGCTGAGCGCCTCCAGCACGTCCGACGATCCCTTCACCTCGGTGGTGAAGCTGACGCGGCGGGCGCGGCCGCGATGGGACGCGATCAGGTCCGGCAGGACGGATTCCGTCAGCGACTCGATGCAGGCAATGCTGACGGTGCCGCTCCAGGCGCCGGAGAGGGAGGCAACGTCCGAGCGGAAGCGGTCGAGGTCCTGGAGCACGTTCATGACATGCCGGGCCAGCATCTCGCCGACCGTCGTCAGCGTCAGGCCGCGCGCATTGCGCTCGAACAAGGGCGACCCAACCTCTTGCTCGAGCTTAAGAATCTGACGGCTGACGGCCGAGGAGGCGACATTCAGGACGCGCGCCGCGGCACGGATCGAACCGGTCCGGCGCACGGCATGGAAATACTGGATGGACGGCGAATGAAAGCGCATGGGACCCCCGTCCCAACTATAGCTGTTGCCGAAACGGCATCAACCCGTGCGAAATTCTCTGCTTTTCGAGAGCGCTCCTCATCCCTAGGTTCGCCGCCGGCTCGATCAGGTCCCAGGGGACGGCCGGGCCGTGCGCAACGAGGCGCCGGGGGATTTCGGGGTGAACGAGAACATCGCTTGCGAGCTGGAGCACAAGCCGGACACCACCCGTCTGGTGGATCGCCGCCGCGCCGCGGCCTATGTCGGGGTGACCGCCGGCCGTTTCGAGCAATTGGTGCGTGACAACGTCGTGCCGCCGCCGGTGATGGTGGACAACAAGCGGCGCTGGTCGATCGCATTGCTCGACGTCGCCAGGGAAGCGGTCGTCAGCAGCATGCCCTGCCTGCCGCCTGCCATCGCCGACATCACGCTGGAGGCGCGCCCGTGCGAACGCGATGCGGCGCCGGCCGCGCATGAACTGCCCGATCAGGTCTGGTTCGACCAGCGCGCGCGGTTCGTGCAGCGCGTGCGCCGTTCGCTGCTCTCGGGCAACGAGATCCGCCTGCTGCGCGAGTTCAAGCTGCTCAAGCAGAACCAGATCAGCATGTTCGGCTATTACGGCAGCTTCGAAGCGCTGATGGTGCGCGGCTACATCGTCGAGATCGATCGCAAGCCGCCCTCGAGCCGTCCGCTGGTGACCTATCGCCTGACCGAACGCGGCGAGCAGGTGGTCTCGGCGCTCAAGGACGAGCCGCTGGTCTGATCCGCGCTGCCTTGCAGAGCGCTTCCGGCGGGTTCGATCAATTCCAGAAAAGCGGGGCTGGACGCCGGCCGCGACATCGATATATCCTGATGGATATAGCGAAGCGTGCTCTTGGACCGGCGATGGAAATCAAGGTGAGGCAGCTCACGACCTGCGAGGTGGCCGCCGATGGCGGCGCGATCTCGCTGGGATTCGAGGATGTGGCGGGCAATCCTGCCGCGGTCAGCGTCTCGCTCAACCAGGTCGGCGCGCTGATCATGACGCTCCCCGGTCTGCTGGAGACCGCGCTGAAGGCCCGCTATGGCGACCAGAGCCTGCGCTATGCCTATCCGCTCGCGTCCTGGGTGTTGGAGCAAGCGACCGACACGACCCAGCGCATCATCACGCTCCAGACCGAGGACGGCTTCAAGGTGCGGTTCTCGATCCCGAAGTCGGAGCAGAGCCTGCTCGGCGAAGCGCTGACGCAGCCGATGCCGGAAGTGATGGGGCGGCCGAACTGATCGCTGTCACGACTTCCGCGAACGGCCGATGTCGCTCCTGAGCGCTTCCAGCTCCTTGTGCACGGCGCGCGCGGCGTCGCGTTCGATCTTGCGGTAGCGTGCGACGAGTTTCTCGCCGAACGGGGTCAGCATCGCGCCGCCGCCGTTCTTGCCGCCGGCCTGCGGCTCGACCACGGCATGCCCGCAGATGCGCTTGATCTCGTCGACCAGGTCCCAGGCCCGCTTGTAGGACATGTCCATGGCCCGGCCGGCCGCGGAGATCGAGCCGTGCTCGCGGATCTGTTCCAGAAGCTCGATCTTGCCGGGCCCGATCCGATTCTCGTCGTCGAGGTCGATGCGAAGGCTGAGCTGGGGAAGCGGCTTGGCGCTCGCGCGCGACATGACGGGCATCTCTTGGACTTTGCCTGACGACATTGCCACTCTTGCCCGCCGCGGACAAGCGAGCGCGCCGTCATTCATCACCGCACGGCGTGCATCTCCAGAAACGCCTTCACGCCGGTCACTTCGCCCGTGTCCGATGCGGTGTAGCCGGGCAGGGTGGCGATCGCTGCGCGAAAATCGTGGCTGCGGATGATTTCGAGGATGCGCTGCATCGGCGCGGTGTCGAGGAAGGCGCGCTTGCAGACGAAGAAATAGTCCTCTGTGAGGATGCGGATGAAATCGAGCCCGAACTGGCGCGCGGCGGCCTCGACGCCGAAGCACGCATCCGCCATGCCGCTGGCGACATAGGCCGCAACGGCGGCGTGGGTGAACTCGATCTGCTGCGCGCCGTTGATCCTGCTCTCGTCGATACCGTTCGCGGCCAGCAACTGGTCGAACAAAAGGCGCGTGCCGGAATCATGGTCACGGTTGACGAAGCGGACGGTGGGCTTGGTGAGGTCATCGAGCGAGGCGATCCGCAGCGGATTGCCGCGCGCGACCATCAGGCCCATCTCGCGGGTGACGAAGTTGATGATGCGGTCCTCGCGCGGATCGAGCCATTCGCGCGCAGCCTTGATCCCTTGCGCGCGCAGTGCGCCGTGCGGCAGATGCAGGCCGGAGAGGTCGCAGGCACCCTGCGCCAGCGACACCAGCGAATGCTGGTTGCTGACATAGCGCAGATCGACGCCGATGCCGGGCTCGCGGTCGAGGAATTCGCGCAGCTTTGCCACGGCAAAGCCGTGGCTCGCATGAACGCGGATCACGGAGGGGCGCTGTTCGAGGAACGGCTTGATCTCGCTGGCGAGCTCCTGCGCCAGGTTTTCGAGCTGCGGCCCGAGCCGGGCCTGCATGCGCTCGCCGGCCCACACCAGCCGCTCGCCGAACGGCGTGAGTTTTGAACCTTTGCCGCGCTGGGTTTCCACCAGCGGCGTGCCGAAGAACTCCGACCATTGCTCGATCAGATTCCAGACGTGGCGGTAGGAGAGCTGCGCATCGCTGGCCGCGCTGGTGATCTTTCCGGTCTTCCGGATCTCGTTGAGCACGCCGAGCATGACGACGACAGTGCGCGGGCTGCCCTCGCGGCGAAACCGCCAGACGGCCTCGATCTCGATCTGAAGCATGGGCTATCCTTATGAACTACGCTTCATATGTTGGGCGTCCATTTGCAGAACGTATCATATTTACTCCAGCCAATAGACACCTAGTCTGGCATACCAGATCAGGAGGAAATATGATGTCTGTTGCATATGACTTTGCGCATTCGCCGGCGACCGAGTTCATGGCCCGGCCACAGCATCTGCTCATCGACGGCCGCCGCGTGCCCGCCAGCTCCGGCCGCACCTTCAAATCCCTCAATCCTGCAACGGGGCAGGTCATCGCCACCGTCGCCGAGGGCGGCGAGGCCGATGTCGAGATCGCCGTGGCCGCCGCGCGCCGGGCGTTCGAGGGCCCCTGGCGCACCATGCGCGCCTCCGAGCGCGGCCAGATCCTGCTGCGCTGGGCCGACCTGCTCAAGCGGCACTCAGACGAGATCATCGAGCTCGAGTCGATCGATGCCGGCAAGCCGATCTCGGCGACGATGCGCCAGGACTTCCCCGCCGCCGTCGACACGCTGATCTACTACGCCGGCTGGGCCGACAAGATCAGCGGCGACGTCGTGCCGGTGCGCGATGATGCCTTGACCTACACGATGCGCGAGCCGGTCGGCGTGGTCGCGGCGATCGTGCCGTGGAATTTCCCGCTGATGATCGGCATGTGGAAGCTCGCCCCCGCACTGGCCTGCGGCTGCACCATCGTGATGAAGCCGGCCGAGCTGACCTCGCTGTCGGCGCTGCGCATCGCCGAGCTCGCGCTCGAAGCGGGTCTTCCGGCGGGCGTGTTCAACGTCGTCACGGGGCCGGGCCGCGTCGTCGGCGACGCGCTGGTCAACCACCCCGACGTGGACAAGGTCACCTTCACGGGCTCGCCGGGCGTCGGCCGCGGAATCATGAAGGGCGCGGCGAGCAACTTCAAGCGCGTCTCGCTCGAGCTCGGCGGCAAGTCGGCCAACGTGATTTTCGACGATGCCGATCTCGAAGCAGCAAGCAAGGCTGCGGCCTCCGGCATCTTCTTCAATGCAGGCCAGGTCTGCTCGGCCGGCTCACGCGTGCTGGTGCAGGAGAAGGCCTATGACGAGGTCGTCGAGCGGCTTGCCGCGCGCGCGAAGTCGCTGAGGATCGGCGATCCGCTCGATCGCAAGACCGCGCTCGGCCCCGTCATTTCCGAGAAGCAGATGAAGTCGATCCTCGACTATGTCGAGATCGGACAGAAGGAGGGCGCGAGGCTCGTCACCGGCGGGACGCGTATCGGCGAGCGCGGCTATTTCATCAGCCCGACGGTGTTCGCTGACGTCGAGCACGAAATGCGGGTCTCGCAGGAGGAGATCTTCGGGCCCGTCGTCAGCGTCATCAAGTTCAAGGACGAGGCCGATGCGCTCAGGATCGCCAACGGCACCGCCTACAGCCTCGCCGCCGGCGTCTGGAGCCGCGACGTCGGCAAGCTTCAGCGCTTCGCCAAGCGGGCCCGCGCCGGCACGGTCTGGATGAACACCTATGGCTATACCGACGTGCGCCTGCCCTGGGGCGGCGAGCGCGACTCCGGCCTCGGCCGCGAGCACGGCACCGCCGCGCTCGACAATTTCACCGAACCCAAGGCGGTGTGGATGAATCTGGCCGTCTGATACCCTCCCGATCGGCCAATCCTGGGCCCGCCTGATCGTCCGGTCAGGCGGGCTCTTTTTTTCGAGATCGGTAAAATTGTCTGCATTCGGCTCAGCCGGTGCAAACCCTCCCGACAAGTCGCACGGCGCCTTAAACCAGAGCTTTGGAACCGGCCTGCATCCTGTCCGCAACAGGGCAGGGCTTCATCATGTCTATCTTCAGGGAGATCGTCGTGGCGGTTGCGGGCGTGTATGCGCTCCTGTTCGCCTGCGACGCAGTGTTCGGGGTCGGCGAGGCGCGCTTCGACGATTCCTATTATAGCGCCAGCTTCTACGCGCCGAAGCCGAAGGAATTCCGCTTCGCAAGCGACACGCCGCCGGCCGTGCGCGTCAGCGAAGCGTTCGCGCAGTTTGCGCCGAGCGAGGTCAAACCGAACAGGCGCTACTCGTCGCTCACGACGATCATTCGCTGACGCCGTCTCACTCGCCCTGGATCCATTCCGCAAGGCCGCGCCACAGCGTGTCGCGGTGATCGGGGCGGAAGAAGCCGAAATGGCCGATGGCCTTGGTGCCGACGTCGGACGGCTTCACCGTCAAGACCTCCGGCTTGATCGCGGTGAAGCCGCTCGTCAGCAGCTCGACCGCGGAGCGCGTTGCCCAGGGATCGTCGGAGAAGCACAGCGCCCGCAGCTCGCCCTTGAACTTTGCGAAATTGTCGAGCGCCGGCAGTTTTGAATCGAAGAGATAGCGCGGGCTCGAGACCCAGTCGGCCCATTGCAGGAAGACGCCCTTGGGCAGGTCCTCGCCGATGCCGGCCCAGCCCGGCGCGTAGCCGAGAGCGTGGACCAGCGGGACCCCCACGAAATTCATGAAGGCGTAGACTCTGTACTTCTCCGGCGAGGTCATCAGCCGCCAGGTCGCGGCCTGCGAGGCCACGAAGGCGGCCCGCGAGATCTCGCTGTTGTTCTCGATCAGCCCGAGCGCCTGGCCGCCGTAGGAATGGCCGACATAGGCGAGGGGCAGGGTGTTGTAACGCTCGCGCATCCAGCGCACTGCGGCGCTGACGTCGAGCGCGGCCCAATCCGACATCGAGGCTTTGAAGCCGACCAGCGATTTCGGCTGGTTGTAGCCGACCATCGCCGGCAGCCTGCTGTCGCCGATGCCGCGATAGTCGTAGGTGAGGACCGCGCAGCCGCGATGGGCGAGATAGGAGGCAAAGCCGCGATAGATCTTGCGCGGGACGGCGGTGGCCGAGTTGATCAGGACGGCGTGGCGCTTGGTGCCGCGCGGCAGGAACAGGGTGCCGGCCAGCGCATAGCCGTCGGCCGCCGGGAAGCTGATCTCGTCGATGAAAACGTCGTCCAATGCCGCGTCCATGGGCGGAAAGTATCTTGCCGGTTTCCTCGCTGCCCCCAGCAAATGCGAATTCAGCTTTGCCCGCAAGGGTTTGCAATGCAAAACGGATTTACAACTGGCGGTGTCGTTTTAGCCTGTGTATAAGGCGGCCCTCGCAACCCACAGATCAGGTTGCGCTTTTTGCTTCACGGAGAGATTGCGATGTCCGAGCGATGGACGCCCGAGTCCTGGCGCAGCAAGCCGGTGCTACAGGTGCCCGAATATCCCGACGCCAAGGCTTTGGCCGACGTCGAGGCGCAGCTTGCGACCTTTCCGCCGCTGGTGTTCGCGGGCGAGGCGCGCAATCTGAAGAAGGCGCTGGCGCGCGTTGCGGCCGGCGAGGCCTTCCTGCTCCAGGGCGGCGACTGCGCCGAGAGCTTTGCCGAGCACGGCGCCAACAACATCCGCGACTTCTTCCGCGTGCTGCTGCAGATGGCGGTGGTGCTGACCTATGCCGGCGCCGTGCCGGTGGTGAAGGTCGGTCGCATTGCCGGCCAGTTCGCAAAGCCGCGCTCGTCGCCGACCGAAAAGCTGAATGGCATCGAGCTGCCGAGCTATCGCGGCGACATCGTCAACGACATCGCCTTCACCAAGGAAGCGCGTGTTCCGGATCCGCAACGCCAGCTGATGGCCTACCGCCAGTCGGCCGCGACGCTGAACCTGCTGCGCGCCTTCGCGACCGGCGGCTACGCCAATCTCGGCAGCGTGCATGAATGGATGCTCGGCTTCCTCAAGGACAGCCCGCAGTCCCGCCGCTACAAGGAGCTGGCCGACCGCATCTCGGATGCGCTCAACTTCATGCGCGCCTGCGGCCTCGACCTCGAGAGCCATCCCGAGCTGCGCGCCACCGATTTCTACACCAGCCACGAAGCGCTGCTGCTCGGCTACGAGCAGGCCATGACCCGCGTCGATTCCACGACCGGCGACTGGTACGCGACCTCGGGCCACATGATCTGGATCGGCGACCGCACCCGTCAGCTCGATCACGGCCACATCGAGTATTTCCGCGGCATCAAGAACCCGATCGGCCTGAAGTGCGGCCCGTCGCTCAAGCCCGACGAGCTGTTGAAGCTGATCGACGTGCTCAACCCCGACAACGAGCCCGGCCGGCTGACGCTGATCGGCCGCTTCGGCTCCGACAAGGTCGGCGAGCATCTGCCGAACATGATCCGCACGGTGAAGCGTGAGGGCAAGGTGGTGGTCTGGTCGTGCGATCCCATGCACGGCAACACCATCACCTCGACGTCAGGCTACAAGACGCGGCCGTTCGACCGCGTCCTGTCCGAGGTGAAGTCGTTCTTCGCGATCCACGCCGCGGAAGGCACCCATGCCGGCGGCGTGCACCTGGAGATGACCGGCCAGGACGTCACCGAGTGCCTCGGCGGCGCCCGCGCGATCACCGACGAGGACCTCAACGACCGCTATCACACGGTCTGCGATCCCCGTCTCAATGCCGAGCAATCCATCGATATGGCTTTCCTGGTCGCCGAGCTGCTCAAGCAGGAACGGGCAGGCAAGGTCAAGCCGATGCCGGCCGCAGCGGGGCTCTAACACCTTGCTGCGGATTTGGAAGGCCACGATCAATTCCCGTAACGGTCTGGCCTTTGCGTTCCGGTCGGAGCAGGCGGTCCGTGAGGAGATTTTTGCGCTCATCCTCTCGGTGCCGGCCGCCTGGCTGATCGCCGCGACCGCGATGCGCGCGGTCGAACTGGTCTGCGCGGTCGCGTTCGTGCTGACGGTCGAGCTGCTCAACACCGCGATCGAGAAGCTCGCCGACCGCCTGACCATGGACCACGACAAGCAGATCGGCCGCGTCAAGGACATGGGCTCGGCTGCCGTCGGCGTTGCGCTGCTGATGGCGGGCGCGTTCTGGATCTTTGCCATCGTCGAGCGGTTGGGTTTCGTCTAGCCATTGGAAGCGGATAAGGGGCGGCCATGACCGAACGTCTCAACGCATTCGCGGTCACGCTCGCCCAGCTCAATCCGACCATGGGCGATATCGAGGGGAATGCCGCCAAGGTGCGCGCGGCCCGCGCGCGAGCCGCTGCCGACGGCGCCGATCTCGTGCTGTTTCCGGAATTGTTCATCGCTGGCTATCCGCCGGAAGATCTGGTGCAGAAGCCGGCCTTCCAGGCCGCCTGCCGCGCGGCCATCGAAAGCCTCGCGCGCGAGACCGCCGGTGGCGGGCCGGCGATGCTGGTCGGCACGCCCTGGGTCGAGGAGGGCAGGCTCTACAATGCCTGCGCGCTGCTCGATGGCGGCCGCATCGCGGCGTTGCGGTTCAAGTGCAATCTGCCGAACTACGGCGTGTTCGACGAGAAGCGGCTGTTTTCGCGCGGCCCCGCCGCAGGCCCCGTGACCGTGCGCGGCGTTCGGATCGGCGTGCCGATCTGCGAGGACATCTGGCTGGAAGAGTCCGAGGACTACGAGAACGTGGTCGAGACGCTGGCCGAGACCGGCGCCGAGATCATCCTGGTGCCGAACGGCTCGCCCTACGCCCGCGACAAGAGTGACGTGCGCCTGTCGGTCGCGGTCGCGCGCGTGACCGAGAGCGGCTTGCCGCTGGTCTATCTCAATCAGGTCTGCGGTCAGGACGAGCTGGTGTTCGACGGCGCCTCGTTCGCGCTCAACGGCGATTTGTCGCTCGCAGCGCAATTGCCGGCGTTCGAGGAGAGTATCACGACGCTACGCTTCACCAGGAATGGCGACGACTGGCGCTGCGCGGGGCCGACCGCGGAGCAGCTCGAGGGTGACAAGGCCGACTACGCCGCCTGCGTGCTGGGCCTGCGCGACTATGTCGGCAAGAACGGCTTTCCCGGCGTGCTGCTCGGCATCTCCGGCGGCATCGATTCCGCGCTTTGCGCCGCGATCGCCGTGGACGCGCTCGGCGCCGACCAGGTGCATGGCGTGATGCTGCCCTATCGCTACACGGCCGCGCACTCGATCGCCGATGCCGGCGAGCTCGCCGGCCATCTCGGCATCCGCTACGAGGTGCTGCCGATCGCCGAAGCCGTGACCGGCTTCGAGACGATCCTGTCGGGCCTCTTCAAGAACCTGCCGCCTGATATCACCGAGGAGAACCTCCAGGCCCGCACCCGCGGCACGCTGCTGATGGCGATCTCCAACAAGACCGGCCTGATGGTGGTGACCACAGGCAACAAGTCGGAGATGTCGGTCGGCTATGCCACGCTCTACGGCGACATGAACGGCGGCTTCAACCCGATCAAGGATATCTACAAGACGCAGGTGTTTCGCCTGTCGACTCTGCGCAATGGCTGGAAGCCGGATGGCGCGCTCGGCCCCGCAGGCGAAGTGATCCCGCCCGATATCATCACGCGCCCGCCGACGGCGGAGCTGCGCGAGAACCAGACCGATCAGGATTCGCTGCCGCCTTACGACGTGCTCGACGCCATCCTCGAAGGGCTGATCGAACGCGAGGAGCCGCTCGAGGCGATCATCGCCGCCGGCTTCGAGCGCGACACCGTCACCCGCATCGACCATCTGCTCAACGTCGCCGAATACAAGCGCCGTCAGGCCGCGCCCGGCGTGAAGGTGACGGCCAGGAATTTCGGCCGCGACCGCCGCTATCCCATCACCAACCGCTTTCGCGACAAGGGCGAGAAGCTGCCGGTGGCAGACGAGACGCTGGTGTCGCGCGGCAGCCGGGCCTCGATCGACGCATTCGAGGGGTGAGTCTCAAGCGCAAGCTCGTGTGACGGACGCTCTCGCCACACAGAACGCTGTCATCATCCGCGCAGGCGGATGATCCAGTACTCCGCGGCGGACATTGTCGGAACCAATCCCCGCCGCGGAGTGCTGGATGCCCCGCCTTCGCGGGCATGACAGCTGAGTTTGTGGTTGCTTACTTCTGCTGCTGCGGCACATAGGCGTAGTCGGCTGTTGGTGTCGGGCGGGCGGAGCATGGCAGACGAGATCGCACTGGACATGGAGGACATCCGTGTGGTCGCGGCGTACGCGGCGGAAAATGCCGCGGAGGTGCTGGAGATCTTCGAACGATCCCGCCCTGAGGATTTTCGTCCGCGCGACGCAGTCGAAGCCGCGCGAACCTTCGCGTGCGGAGGCAAGCGGGGGAAGGCCTTGCGCGATGCAGCCTGGGCTGCGCTGAGGGCGGCAAAGGAAGCCGAAGATGCCGCGGCAAGCCAGGTCGCGCGGGCGGCGATGAGTGCCTCGTCTGCGGCCTATCTTCATCCTTTGGCGCGTTCAACGCAGGTCAGGCATATTCTTGGCGCCGCTGCCCACGCTGCGCGGGCCGTCGAACTTGCAGCGGGTGATGTCCCCGGTGGCGGTGCCGACTATCTTGAGCGCGCGCTTCAGCGTGCAACCCCTGGGCTCGTTGAGGTCCTGCGTCGCTACCCGCTCGCACCGTCCGGTGGCGGCCGGGTTGGCGAACTCATGCGTACAATCGACCGGAGGCTACGCGGCGAGCCGTCGTAAGCGGAGTGGACGAGCGGCCTCGCCGCCTACGGCGCTGTCATCATCCGCCTTGTGCGCAATTGCGCACTGGGGCGGATGATCCAGTACTCCGCGGCGGACATCGTGAAAACCAGTTGTCGCCGCGGACTACTGGATACCCCGCCTTCGCGGGGTATGACGGCTGAGTTCGTGGGTGCTTACTTCTGCTGCTGCGGCAGGAACGTCGGGCCGACGGAGCGGATCGGCTTGTTCTCCGACGAGGTCGCGGGGGCTGGATCGGCCGGCGGGGTCGCAGCGGGTGCGGTGGCCGTCGTCGGCGCTGCGCCCTTCTTGGCGTTGGCAGGCTGCGGCGCGCCCTTGTTGAGGCGCTGCTGCTGCATCTTCCTGGCGCTCTCCTCGGTGACGATGATGTCACCCTGCTGCTCGACTGCAGCCTTGTCGTCGGCCGATTTCAGCGCATCGGCCCAGGTCTGTCCGGCCGCCTTGCAGGAGCAGGACGGGTTGAACTCGCTGCGGAATTTGAACGCCGTCGGCAGCGCCGTGTAGGGCTGGCCGCCGACCGAGACGGCGGAGTTCATGTCCTCGCCGGGATTGCGGTGGGTGTAGAGCACGGCCTCGGCGGCCGGGCACAGCGCCTTGCAGGTCTTCTCGTCGTCGGGGAAGCGCGCCGGCACGGTCGCGAACGAGATCGGGAAATAGGCGCCGTCGCAGGTGCGCACGCACACGGTGCGGAAGGTGCCGGATTGCGGACCGAGGTCGGAGGGCGGCACGCCTTGCGGATTGTTCGGGTTGTTCGGATTGTTGCCGCCGAACAGGTTGCTCAGGAAATTGCCGCCGCCCTGCGACTGCGCCGCGTTGGCGTATTGCGGGCCGCAACCGTTCTGCGCCAGCGCCATCAGCACCGAGCGGCGCTGGTTGTCGCGCTCGGGGCTGGCGCCGCCTGCGCTGCGCAGGCGCTCGAGATTGCCGGTGATCTGATCCAGATTGGCGCGCATCTGCTGGATCTGGGTGTTGACCGGACCGCACTGCGCCGACTGGCCGTTGAACAGCGAGAAGAAGCCGGAGGAATCGCAGCCCATGCGCTTGGCCTGCATGGTGACGCGATCGAGCTCGGCCTGCTGCTTGGCCTGGGAGTCCTGATAACGGCGGATCTGCTCTTCGCGCGCGGGGTCGCCACCGCCGCCGCCGCGATCGAGCGCGGCGAGCTGGCCTTCTAGCCGCACGCACATCGGATTGGGACCAAGCCCGTTCTGGCCCGGCTGAGGCGGCGGGCCGGGCGGTCCGGCCTGCGCGAAAGCGCCATTGGCGAGCACGACGGTGCCGAGGAGCACGGTGCAGGCAAGGAAGGAGCGGGCACGGGAGAGGGACAAAAATTCAGGCATATCCGCCATTCTAGCGAGGTCACGGCCCAGCGTGATTTGGGGGCCGAAGCGCGCCCACCCAATAGCCGCTTCCTGCGGCATCGTCACGTCGTTTCAGGGGCCGAAGACTGGTCCTAAGGTCCGCCAGCGCCGAGGGAATTCAGCGCTGACAGGTGATTGCGACATATTCGTTGCAATGGCCATGGGAGCAGTTTGCGCCGGTTTTGGGGACAGAGCCGGTAATTTCGTCGGGATCGACCCGCCGATAGGCCGAAGCCTGGGCAAAATCCCGTGACTGGCAATAGGTCCGCGCGACCTGTGCCCCGCATTTGTCGCCTTTGGCCAGGCACTGGTCGACACCGTAGCCATCCGCCTGGTTGGCGATGATGAAGACACGCGTCTCGGCAAAGGCGACGGATGACGCGGCAATCGAGCCGCAAAGGACGAGCGCGAACAGGGATCGCATGGGGCACCGGGGGCTGGAAACCGCCCGCATCTCAATAAACTCAAAAGGTTAAGGAGAATGGAACCATTGCGGCGGGCGCGAGCGCATTGCGGGCAGAAGGCGGCATTTTCGCGGCTCCCTTGACGGAAGGCGGCCTCATAGCCCATATGTTCCCGCATGAACGGTCTCCTCGCCATTTGCATCATTTGCGAGATTACGAGCTAGCGATTCGCTGGCTGGAGCCGTCTTTTCTCAAACACATTGAGAGCACTGGACGCCCGGCCAACAGCCGACGGGTATCCATATGGAATTACGCCTCTACGATACGCTGAGCCGGGACAAGCGCACCTTCGTGCCGCTCGATGCGAACAACGTCCGCATGTATGTCTGCGGACCGACCGTCTACGACTTCGCCCATATCGGCAATGCGCGGCCGGTGATCGTGTTCGACGTGCTGTTTCGGCTGCTGCGCCACGCTTACGGCGAGGCGCACGTCAAATATGTCCGCAACATCACCGACGTCGACGACAAGATCAACGACCGCGCCGCGCGCGACTTTCCCGGTCTGCCATTGAACGAGGCGATCCGGAAAGTGACCGAGCAGACCGGCAAGCAGTTTCACGCCGATGTCGATGCGCTCGGTGCGCTCAGGCCAAGCGTCGAGCCGCGTGCGACCGAGCACATCGTCGAGATGCGCGAGATCATCGAGCGGCTGATCAAAGGCGGCTTTGCCTACGCCGCCGAGGACCACGTGCTGTTCTCGCCGCAGGCGATGAACGCGGCCAATGACGGGCTGCCGCGCTATGGCGCGCTGTCCAACCGTTCGCTGGACGAGATGGTCGCCGGTGCCCGCGTCGATGTCGCGCCCTACAAGAAGGGCAACACCGACTTCGTGCTGTGGAAGCCGTCCAAGCCGGGCGAGCCGTCGTGGCCGTCGCCGGCCGGCATCAAGGCCGAGGGCCGTCCAGGCTGGCACATCGAGTGCTCGGCGATGGCCTGGAAGCATCTCGGCGAACATTTCGACATCCATGGCGGCGGTATCGATCTCGTGTTTCCGCATCACGAGAACGAGGTCGCGCAGACTTGCTGCGCCTTCCACCAAGAGCGTATGGCGAACTACTGGATGCACAACGGCTTCCTGCAGGTCGAGAGCGAGAAGATGTCGAAGTCGCTCGGCAACTTCATCACCATCCACGAGTTGCTCGAGGACTGGCCGGGCGAGGTACTGCGTCTCAACATGCTGAAGACGCATTACCGCTCGCCGATCGACTGGACCATGAAGTCGCTGGAGGAGAGCGCCAAGACGCTCGACGACTGGTATCGCACCGCGGCCGACGTCGCGCCGGCCAGCCCCGCTGCGTCGGTGGTCGAGCCGCTGCTCGACGATCTCAATACGCCGCTGGCGATCGCGGCGCTGCATGGCTTGCGCGGCGATGCCGCTGCATTGTCCGGTTCGTTGCGGCTGCTCGGCTTCCTGTCGGAGACCGCGGCGCAGTGGGAAGGGCGCAAGCAGCAGGCGAGCGGGGTCGATGCCGGGGAGGTTGAGCGCCTGCTTGCGGAGCGGACAGCTGCGCGCGCGCGGAAAGACTTCAAGGAGTCCGATCGCATCCGCGATCTGCTCGCCGCGATGGGCGTTGCGATCAAGGACTCCAAGGAGGGGACGACCTGGGAGGTTTCGCGATGAAGCGGCCCGACACGCCGTTCCCGCGGCACTGGCTCTATTACATCGCGCTGAAGATCGTGCTGCTCGGCGCCGCGGTGGCGATCGTGCTCAAACTCTATGGGATGTGGTGAAGACGATGGGACAGACTTTGCCAAAGCCCGGCCTGCGGCCGTTCCTGCCTGATGACGTGCCCGTGCTCGCCGCGATCTTCGCCGCCAGCATCGAGCAGCTGACCGGCGACGACTACAGCGAGGCGCAGCAGCAGGCTTGGATGGAAAGGGCGGAGGACGAGGAGTTCGGCAAGCAGCTCGCCTCCGACCTGACACTGATCGCGACGCTCGAGGGCTCGCCGGTCGGATTCGCCTCGTTGCGCGGCGCCGATCACATCCACATGCTCTACGTGCATCCGGCCGTCAGCGGGCAGGGCATCGCGAGCATGCTGGTCGACGCGCTGGAGAAGCTCGCCGGCGGTCGCGGCGCAAAGAGCCTGACGGTCGATGCCAGCGATACCGCCGAAGGCTTCTTCGCCAAGCGCGGCTACACCGCCCAGCAGCGCAACAGCATCACCATCAACGACGAATGGCTCGCCAACACCACCATGAAGAAGACGCTCGGAGCCGCGGCATGAGCAGGGAGCGCCTTTATCTGTTCGACACCACGCTGCGCGACGGCGCGCAGACCAATGGCGTCGATTTCACGCTTGAAGACAAGCAGGTCATCGCCGCGATGTTGGATGATCTCGGCATCGACTATGTCGAGGGCGGCTATCCAGGTGCCAACCCGACCGACACCGAATTTTTCGGTGCCAAGCCGAAGTTCAAGCACGCGCGCTTCACCGCCTTCGGTATGACGCGGCGGGCCGGGCGCTCGGTCTCGAACGACCCCGGTGTCGCCGGTCTTCTGGAAGCCAAGGCGGATGCGATCTGCTTCGTGGCGAAGTCGTCGGCCTATCAGGTGCGCGTCGCGCTGGAGACGACGAAAGAGGAAAACCTCGCCTCGATCCGCGACAGCGTCACTGCGGCGAAGGCGGCCGGGCGCGAGGTCATGCTCGACTGCGAGCACTTCTTTGACGGCTACAAGGAAGATGCCGATTTCGCACTCGCCTGCGCCAAGGCCGCCTTTGATGCCGGCGCACGCTGGGTGGTGCTGTGCGACACCAATGGCGGCACCATGCCGAACGAGATCGAGGCCATCGTCACCGAGGTGACGAAGCACATCCCGGGCGACCACGTCGGCATCCACGCCCATAACGACACCGAGCAGGCGGTGGCCAATTCGCTCGCCGCGGTGCGCGCCGGCGCGCGGCAGATCCAGGGCACGCTGAACGGCCTTGGCGAGCGCTGCGGCAACGCCAATCTCTGCTCGCTGGTCCCGACCTTGAAGCTGAAGAAGGAGTTTGCGGACGCCTTCGAGATCGGCGTCACCGCGGAGAAGCTGGCGACGCTGGTGAAGGTGTCGCGCACGCTCGACGACATGCTCAACCGCGTGCCGAACCGGCATGCTCCTTACGTCGGCGAAAGCGCCTTCGTCACCAAGACCGGCATCCACGCCTCCGCCGTGCTGAAGGACCCGCAGACCTACGAGCACGTGCTGCCGGAGCTGGTCGGCAATCACCGCAAGGTGCTGGTATCCGACCAGGCCGGCCGCTCCAACGTCATCGCCGAGCTCGACCGCGCCGGGATCGCCTACGAGAAGAGCGATCCGAAACTGACGCGTCTTGTCGAGGAGCTGAAGGAGCGCGAGGCGCAGGGCTATGCCTATGAATCCGCCAACGCCTCGTTCGATCTCCTGGCGCGCCGCACGCTCGGCAAGGTGCCGCATTATTTCGAGGTCGAGCAGTTCGACGTCAATGTCGAGCAGCGCTACAATTCGCATGGCGAGCGCGTCACGGTGGCGCTGGCGGTGGTGAAGGTGGACGTGGCCGGCGAGCATCTGATCTCGGCCGCCGAAGGCAACGGCCCCGTCAACGCGCTCGACGTCGCCTTGCGCAAGGATCTCGGCAAGTACCAGAAATATATCGAGGGGCTGACGCTGATCGACTACCGCGTCCGTATCCTCAACGGCGGCACCGGCGCGGTCACACGCGTGCTGATCGAGAGCGAAGACGAGAACGGCGATCGCTGGACCACGGTCGGCGTATCCCCGAACATCATCGACGCCTCGTTCCAGGCGCTGATGGATTCGGTGATCTACAAGCTCGTGAAATCGGGCGCGCCGGCGTAGAGGACTGCGACGTGGGCGATGACGGTGCCACAAGCACCGTCATTGCGAGGAGCGAAGCGACGAAGCAATCCAGACTGTCTCCGCGAACGCGGTCTGGATTGCTTCGCTTCGCTCGCAATGACGAGGAGAGGGAGGAGCGCGACCAATGATCGACCACATCTCCGTCGGCGTCAGCGATCTCGATCGCTCGGCAAAATTCTACGAGGCAACGCTCGCCGCCCTCGGCCTCACGCGTCTCGTGACGCGGCCGCGTACGGTCGGCTTTGGCAAGGCCTATCCGGAATTCTGGATCAATCTGCGCGAAGCCATGCCGCGCGTCGCGCCTGAGAGCGGCGTGCACATCTGCCTGCGGGCGAAGACGACAGCCGAGATCGATGCGTTTCACGCCGCCGCGCTCGCAACCGGCGGCGCCTCCGACGGCGCGCCCGGCATTCGCCCGCATGACCGCGTGCGCTATTACGCGGCCTTCGTCTTCGATCCCGATGGCAACCGGATCGAGGCGGTGACGTTTCCGAGCGAGTAGCGCATGATCCGGAAAAGTGTGCAGCGGTTTTCCGGATAGATCATGCGCAAACAAAAGCCCTTACAGCTTGCGCGCGACTTCCGGGGCGAGCTGCTTTTCCGCCTCGGCGATCTGTGCCGCCGCCGCCTTCAGCTTCGGCAGGATCTCCTCGACGCGATCGGCCTTGAGGATGTCGACCGAGAGGCCGGCGCGGATGAACTCGGTCTGGCGCATGTGCGACAGCAGCGAGAACAGCGGCTCCCAGAAATTGTCGATATTGGCGAGCAGCACCGGCTTGGCGTGACGGCCGAGCTGCTTCCAGGTCAGCTGCTCGACCAGCTCCTCCAGCGTGCCGACGCCGCCGGGCAGCGCCACGAAGGCGTCGGAGCGCTCGAACATCAGTCGCTTGCGCTCGTGCATGTCGGGGGTGACGATCATCTCCTGCACGCGGGTCAGCGCGTTCTCGCGCTTGCGCAGGAATTCCGGAATGATGCCGGTGACGGTGCCGCCGTGATCCAGCACGGAGGTCGCGACCGAGCCCATCAGGCCGAGCGAGCCTCCGCCGTAGACGAGGCGGATGTTGTTATCGGCGAGGGCTTTGCCGAACGCCTTGGCGCCTTCGGTGAAGCGGGGATTGGTTCCGGGGCCGGAGCCGCAATAGACACAGACGGTTTTGATGGTGCTCATTGGTGTCATGATGCATTGCAGCGAAGAGGCGTCAAGCCCATTCGGTGATTCGGACTACCCGGAAATCTACCGGTAAATGACGACAAACAATCGAAGATTCGCCATCTGGCGGGGTGCGCGCGCATCGGGAAGGCTCTATATGACAGGCGAAAATCGTTAATCGCAGCGACGCTCCGCATCCGGCGGGCTTTCAGGCTTTTTGATGGACCAACCCCAATCCTTGGACGGCGCCGACGTTCCCAATCCTCCGGCCGGCGGGTCGCCGGAACGGGCCACGCTGATGGGCACGCTGGCGCATCTGTGGCCCTATATCTGGCCGGGCGACCGCTTCGACCTCAAGATGCGCGTGGTCTGGTCGCTGGTGCTGCTGCTCGCCGCCAAGCTGATCACGCTCGCGGTGCCGTTCAGCTTCAAATGGGCCACCGACGCGCTGACCGGCGCCGACACCGCGCCCGTCGCGGCCGACAATTGGCACCTCTGGGTGATCGCTTCGCCTCTGCTGCTGACGGCGAGCTACGGCGCGATGCGCATCATGATGGCGGTGCTGACGCAATGGCGCGACGGCATCTTCGCGCGCGTCGCCATGCATGCGGTGCGCAAGCTTGCCACCATCACCTTCATTCACATGCACGAGCTGTCGCTGCGCTTCCACCTGGAGCGCAAGACCGGGGGCCTGACGCGCGTGCTCGAGCGCGGGCGCGAGGGCATCGAGGTCATCGTGCGCATGGTGATCCTGCAGCTGATCCCGACCATCGTCGAGGTCTCGCTGCTGATGGCCGTGCTGCTCTGGCAGTTCGACTGGCGCTACGTGGTGGCGACGCTGATCACCGTCACGGTCTACATGTACTACACCTACATTGCGACCGAATGGCGGATCGGCATCCGCCGCAAGATGAACGATTCCGACACCGAGGCGAACACCAAGGCGATCGACTCGCTGCTGAACTACGAGACCGTGAAGTATTTCAGCGCCGAAGCGCGCGAGGCGCAGCGCTACGACAGATCGGTCGCGCGCTACGAGGAGGCGAGCGTCCACACCTACACCTCGCTCGCCGTCCTCAACACGGGGCAGGCCGTGATCTTCACGCTGGGCCTGACCGCGACCATGCTGATGTGCGCGATCGGCGTGCGCAACGGCACCAACACGGTCGGCGATTTCGTGCTGGTCAATGCCATGATGATCCAGCTCTACCAGCCGCTGAATTTCATGGGCATGGTCTATCGCGAGATCAAGCAGGCGATTATCGACATCGAGAAGATGTTCGGCGTGCTCCACCGCGAGGCCGAGATCAAGGATGCGCCCGACGCGAGGCCGCTGGCCGTCACCGCCGGCACCGTTCGTTTCGAGGATGTCCGCTTTGCATACGAGCCGACGCGCCCGATCCTCAAGGGCATCAGCTTCGAGGTGCCCGCCGGCAAGACGGTTGCGATCGTCGGTCCCTCCGGCGCGGGCAAGTCGACCATCTCGCGCCTGCTGTTCCGCCTCTACGACGTCTCTGGCGGCAAGATATTGATCGACGGCCAGGACATCCGCGCGGTGACGCAGGACTCCCTTCGCGCCTCGATCGGCATGGTGCCGCAGGACACCGTGCTGTTCAACGACACCATCCGCTACAACATCCGCTATGGCCGCTGGGACGCCAGCGATGCCGAGGTGGAGGAGGCGGCGCGCCTCGCCCAGATCGATCATTTCATCCGCATGGCGCCGAAGGGCTACGAGACCCAGGTCGGCGAGCGCGGCCTGAAACTGTCGGGCGGCGAGAAGCAGCGCGTCGCGATCGCGCGCACCGTGCTCAAGGCGCCGCCGATCCTGGTGCTGGACGAGGCGACCTCGGCGCTGGACACCCACACCGAGCACGAGATCCAGGGCGCGCTCGACCGCGTCGCCAGGAACCGCACCTCGCTGGTGATCGCGCACCGGCTCTCCACCATCGTCGGCGCCGACGAGATCATCGTGCTGGACCAGGGCCGCATCGCCGAGCGCGGCACCCACGCCAACCTGCTGGCGCAGGGCGGCCTCTACGCCAGCATGTGGAACAGGCAGCGCGAGGCCGAGGCGGCGCGCGAAAAACTGGCCCAGATGGCCGACAGCAGCGAGGCCCCCAACCGGGAGCCGCCGCCGGTCGACGACGCCCTGACGGCGCCGGCGGCCGCGGAGTGACCTTGTCTCGGGTCCCAACTCTGGCCTAAACAGGCCCACCGCACCGGGAGATGCCCGCGTGCAATCAACCCTGAGCGGCAGATAGCGATGTCCATTCTCGATTCGATCCAGCGTCAGATCCCGCCGATCCACAAGGAGGGCTATCCCTTCATCGGCGGCTTTGCGCTGGCAAGCCTGATCCTGTTCTGGCTGTGGTCGCCGCTGGGCTGGATCGGCACCATCCTCACCGTGTGGTGCGCGCTGTTCTTCCGCGACCCCGTGCGGGTGACGCCGGTGCGCGAGGGGCTCGTGGTGTCGCCGGCCGACGGCCGCGTCTCGATGATCACCATGGCGCTGCCGCCGGCCGAGCTCGGCCTCGGCGACCGGCCGCTGCCGCGTATCTCGGTGTTCATGAGCGTGTTCAACTGCCACGTGAACCGCGCTCCCCTGGCGGGCAGGGTGGATCGCATCGCCTATCGGCCCGGCCTGTTCATCAATGCCGAGCTCGACAAGGCGAGCGAGGACAACGAGCGCAACTCGCTGGTCATCTCGACACCCAATGCGCGGATCGGCGTGGTCCAGATCGCAGGGCTCGTCGCCAAGCGCATCGTCTGTTTCGTCAGGGAAGGGCAGGCGATCGGCGCCGGCGAGCGTTTTGGCCTGATCCGCTTCGGCTCGCGGCTCGATGTCTACCTGCCGGTCGGCACCAAGGCGCTGGTCTCGGAAGGGCAGACCGCGATCGCCGGCGAGACCATTCTGGCCGACCTTGCCGGCGAAGACCCCAGCCGCGCCTTCCGCGCCAATTAACCAAAGTCGGTCCTTGCGGGCCTTCCGCCGCAATGGCGGAGGGGGACGGGGCTTGCTATATCTCGCCTTAGGATAAGGACGAGCCATGACGCCCTACGAGTACAAGGATCCCGACGTCCGCCGCCGGCGGTTCCGCCCGATTCCGGTGCGGATGCTGGTGCCCAACGTCATCACGCTGCTGGCGATCTGCGCCGGCCTGACCTCGATCCGCCTGTCGATCGAGGGGCGGATGTCGCTCGCGGTTTACGCCATCGTGTTCGCGGCCGCGCTCGACGGTATCGACGGCCGCGTCGCGCGCATTCTCAAGGGACAGTCGAAATTCGGCGCCGAGCTCGACAGCCTCGCCGATTTCGTCAATTTCGGCGTGGCGCCCGGCCTGATGCTGTATTTCTGGCAGCTGCACGAGCTCGGCAATGCCGGCTGGATCGCCGCCATGGTGTTCGCGATCTCCGGGGGCTTAAGGCTCGCGCGTTTCAACGCCACGATGGACGATCCGAACAAGCCGGCATTCGCCGCCAATTTCTTCACCGGCGTGCCGGCTCCCGCCGGCGCGATCACCGTGCTGCTGCCGATCTATGTCGCGTTCCTTGATCTCGGCCGGCTGCCCGCGTCGGTGACGGCGGCCTACACGCTGCTGATCGCCTTCCTGATGGTGTCGCGCCTGCCGGTGTTCTCCGGCAAGACCAAGCGGATGCGGGTGCCGCCCGAGCTGGTGCTGCCGGCCTTCGTCGCGGTGATCGTCTTCATCGCGCTGCTGATCGCCTATCCCTGGCACGTGCTCTCGATCGGCACGGTGCTGTATCTGCTCGCCCTGCCGCTCGGCTACAAATCCTATCGCGACCAGGCGCGTGCGATGGAAGCGGCCGGGCCGTCAGGCGGGGAAGTCCCGTCGCCGCCCTCGGCGCCGACGCTGGCGAATTTGTCCGAGCCCCCGCACGACGACGACCGGCCCGGCCGGCTGCACTGAGCGGCCACGCGCGGATATCTGCCATGAGGCCGGCCTTGGTTGGGTTGAAGCCCGATCTCGGCTATATCGCCCTGTGCCGGCGGCATTGCGTCAATCAGCCGCCAATCTGGGAGATAACGCCGTGACGAATACCGTGACCGGGCCGCTGCCTGCTTCCGTTCTCGAAGCGCTGGGCCGCTATGACACCCCGACGATCTGCAATGCCATGGAGATCGTGGCGCCCGAGCGCCGTCTGATCGGCTACACCACCAAGCAACTGGTCTGCCCGTTCCCCGATCTGCCGCCGATCGTCGGCTATGCCCGCACGGTCGCGATCCGCTCGGTGCTGAAATCCTCGCTGCCGGCGGAGGAGCAGTCGAAGCGCCGCATCGAATATTACGAATATGTCGGCACCGGCCACGGTCCGCGTATCTCGGTGATCCAGGACATCGACGGTCCCGACGTCGGCTACGGCGCGTTCTGGGGCGAGGTGCAGAGCAACGTGCACAAGGCGCTCGGCTGCCTCGGCGTCATCACCGACGGCTCGATCCGCGACATCCCGCAATGGGCTCCGGGCTTCCAGGCGCTAGCGGGCTCGATCGGCCCGTCGCATGCATGGGTGCATGCCGAGAGCTTTGGTGGTGAGGTGCGCGTCGCCGGCATGACCGTGAAGTCCGACGACCTGATCCATGCCGACCAGCACGGCGCCATCGTGATCCCGCACGACATCGCGGCAAAGCTGCCCGAGGCCGCCGAGCTCTGCGGCCGCCGCGAGACGCCGATCCTCGAGATCGCGCGCAGCCCCGACTTCTCGCTGGAGAAGCTGAAGGCCGCGCTGAAGCGCTCGGCGGAGATCCACTGAGTTGTGACGGGGTGGCCTACGGCCGCGATTGCGGCCGCGGGTCGCCCTGTTCCGTCAGAAACAGGGCGGCCTGATCGGGCTCGCCGAACACCGCGGCGGCACATCCGATCAGGGTGAAGCCGCCGGCAAGATCCCACAGGGTAATGTCGTCTGCGCTGTCGGGGCTGTGAAGCAGCCGCGCTGCGATCACGGCGAAGCCGGCCTCGACAAACAGCAGCGCGCTGAAGGCCGGCAGCACGAGTTCCGGCTCGAGCAGATGAAGCGCCAGCACCGCAGGCAGTGCGGTGAGAAGACTGAACAGCGTCAACATTGCAAATCGGCTCCCGTGATGGAGCGTACCGCACGGGCGTAGAATATCGCATCGCCGCTCGCGGCGGGTGCGGCGCAGGGACGCGGTGCCGCCCGCGGATCGTCACCGTTGCCTCGCCCGGGCAGTCCGCTCGATTTCGACGATGTCATGCGCGCGAGGGCCAAGCGCTGCGTTGCAATGATGAGACGATACTCATCTTCCGTGAACGGTCGTTCGCAAAGAGCCTGCGGACATTCACTTCCTCGTGCGGTGAGGCGACACGCCGCAGAGGTTGTATGTGATTTCATGGCAACTACACGGGAATGTCACTCGCGTTTGGTAGCAATATATGAAACACATAATCTTAGATTGTAGACGATTTAAGATTGTATTTCTTTTGGACCGCGCGCGGTCCGGTTCCACCACGGCGGGGTGAGCCATGATTGTCACGACGGGCACGGGGTGGATTCCTGATCCGCCATCTGAACTCGACCCGGGCCCGACTGCGCCCGCGATCGAGGCGCATCTGCGAAAGGTGTTCGGCGAGGGGGCGGTCGCGCTGGCCGTGCCGCCGGCCGTGAACCTGCAGCAATATTTCCCTGAAGTGTTCGATCAGGGGCAGACCAACTCCTGCACCGCAAACGCGATTGGCGGCCTGATCCAGTATTTCGAGATCAGGACGAAATCGATCGCGGTCACGCCGTCGCGGATGTTCATCTACAAGACCACCCGCAACATGCTGGGAACGAGCCAGGACGCCGGTGCGTATTTGCGGACGGCGATGGAGTCGCTGGTCCTGTTCGGCGCGCCGCCGGAGCTGTTCTGGCCGGCCGGTCCGGAGACGCTGACGCTGGAGCCGCCTGCGTTCATGTACGCCTTCGCGTCGAACTATCGGGCGCTGCAATATTACCGATACGACCCGCAAGGGACCGCTCCGGAGGATGTGCTCAAGCGCATCAAGGCCCATCTGGCGGCCGGGCTGCCTGCAGCTTTCGGGTTCTACCTTTTCAAGTCGATCGCTTCGGCCGGCAGCACCGGCAACATTCCTTTTCCCGCCGAGAACGAGCAGGGCATCGGCGGACATGCCGTCGTCGCGGTCGGATATGACGACGCGCACGTCATCGAGAATCCGGCCGGAGGCGCAGCCACGACGGGCGCGCTCCGGATTCGAAATTCATGGGGCCCAGACTGGGGCAATGATGGCTACGGCTGGCTTCCCTATGAATATGTCCTGCGTGGCCTTGCGATCGACTGGTGGTCACTTCTCAAGGCGGACTGGTTCGACATCGACGACCCCATCTTCAAGATCCCGAACAACGATAACCAGACTTCAGGAGACGCCCAATGAGCAATCATCCCGCGGCTCAATATCTTCGCGGACAGCTTCAACAGAAATTCGCCGAAGGCGGTGCCTTCGGCGACGATTGCAAGAACGTGTTGTGGACCGCGGGCTGTACGTTCGCTTCGCCGCAGGCCGGCCAGGCCGGCTGTGGCGTCGTGCTCGGCACGCTCGCCTGCACGCTCGCAGCCCACGGCCAGCAGGCCGCGCAAGGTGCTGTCGGCGCGGACTGCAAGAACGTGATGTGGACGGCCGGCTGCACCTTCGCGGGCCAGCAGCAGGGCGGACACGGCGGTGGCGGCTTCGGCTGCATCCAGATCACCGCGACGACGTTCTGCACGGTCGGCACCCAGGCCGTCGCCCAGGCTGCCGCGCAGGGACAGTCCGGAGGGGCGGTCGGTTGCGTCAATCTGTATGGCACGCTTGCATGCACGCTGCAGCAGGGGCCGCAGGCCGCGCAAGGCGGCGAGGGCTGCAAGAACGTGATGTGGACGGCCGGCTGCACCTTTGCGGGTCAGCAGGGCGGCCAGGGCAGCGGTGACTGTTCGCCGGTCACCATGACAGCGTTTTGCACGATGCCCCAGGGGCAGCAGGGCGCGCACGGTGCTGTCGGCGCGGACTGCAAGAACGTGATGTGGACGGCCGGCTGCACCTTCGCAGGCCAGCAGCAGGGCGGACACGGCGGCGGCGGCTTTGGCTGCATCCAGATCACCGCAACGACGTTCTGCACGGTCGGCACGCAAATGGTGGCGCAGGCCGCCGCCGGCGGTCAGGGCGGAGCGCAAGGCGCCGTGGGCGGCGGAGCCGACTGCAAGAACGTGATGTGGACGGCCGGTTGCACCTTCGCGGGCCAGCAGGGCGCGCAGGGGAGCGTCGGCGAGGGCTGCAAGAACGTGATGTGGACCGCTGGCTGCACCTTCGCCGCGCAGCAGGGCGGTGCGGTCGGTGCCGATTGCGGCAACGTGCTCGGCACGCTCGCATGCACGCTCAGCGCCCAGCAGGTGGACCAGCTCCGTCAGGCACAGCAAGGCGGCGTCGGCTGCGGCAGCGGCGCCTGGACGCTGGTTTGCACCGTCTAGCGTTGCACGAATCCGGGTGGGCGCGGCGACGCGCGCACCCGGGAGACAAGCAGACATCATAGGCATGGCGATCGCCGGTCACAGCGACCGGCGGTCGTCTTGCGCGGGTAGGGCATTGCAGGAGCGGAGCCGGCATGGAGATCGTCACGCGAAACATCGTCCGTTTCCTGGTGCAGAAGAAGCTGCTCGATCAGGACGCGGTGGTTGCAGGAGGACTTGCGGTTTCGATGAGCAGAAGCCGCAACCGCTTCGTGCGCGTGACGCAGCGTGGTGGTCCCGGCTTCTTCATCAAGCAGGCCATCGCCACCGAGCCGATGAGCATCGAGACCGTCAAGCGCGAAGCGGAGATCTATCGCGGCGCATTCGGCGACGAGCGTCTGGTGCCGCTCCGCGAGCTGCTGCCCGCCTTTCACGATTTCGACGAAAGCCAGAACATCCTCGTGGTGCAGCTCGTCGACGATGCCGAGAACGTCGCCGAGCATCACCGCCGCCTGCGCCGGTGTCCGCCCGATCTGGCGCGCCGGCTCGGACGGGCGATCGCCGGCTATCACCGTATCCGCTTCGAGCCCGGCAAGCCACAGGCCGCGCTGTTTCCGCAGAAGCCGCCGTGGATCTGCGACCTTCACATCGAGTCCGATGTCTCGCGCCTGCGCCGCAGCCGAGCGGCCTCGTCGCTGACCGATCTGCTGCTGGAGGCGCCCGGTCTTGCCGCCCATCTCGCCGCAATCCGAGAGGACTGGCAGCGCGATACGCTGATCCACACCGACATGAAGTGGGAGAACTGCCTGCTCGCGCCGCGCAAGGCCGCGCCCGAGCAGCAGAGATTGCTCGTCATCGACTGGGAGCTTGCCGATATCGGCGATGCGGCCTGGGATGCCGCCGGCATCCTGCAGGCCTATGTCAATTTCTGGATCGGCTCGATGTCCGCGAATGGCGGCACCAGCCCGGACGCGCTGCTGGCCAATGCAGCCTTGCCGATCGACGACGTGCAGTCGGCGATCTCTTCCTTCTGGGACGGCTATGTCCAGGGCAGCGCCGCTTATCGTCCTGTCACCGACGCGTTCCTCGATCGCTGCGTGCGGATGATGGCCGCGCGCATGCTGATCTCCGCCTATGAGATGAGCGCGCATGTCGAGGTCGGCGATCCGCGCCTGCTGCTGGTGCTGCAGATCGCTTTCAACGTGTTCGAAAATCCGCGGCAGGCCGCGGGCGAGCTGCTCGGCATTCGGCGGAATCAGGCGCCGGATGCGATGCCGTCCGCGCCATCGTCGCAAGCCGCGCTCGAACAATCCCTGACCCATGAGGCGCAGCATGTGTGAGCCGACGGGACGGTTGCAACGCTTCGTCGAGGCGCTGAGCGTGGATGGCAAGGGGACGATCCGGTTATTGGAGCGCTCGATCGGTCAGGCCGGGGCCGACCTTTCGGCTTCGCTCAGTGCCGCCGTCTATCAGCACGTCTATATGCAGCCATACCCTCCGCCGCCGGACCTCGCCAATCCCGATGCCGACCTGACCGCCGAGCTTGAGCAGGCCAACGCGACGCGGCCGCGCGTCGAGAGCGGCTGGTCGCTGCTGGAGCACGCACCCGATGGCGGAGTGGTCGCCATCAGGCATGGCCGGTCGCGCCGCTTGATGGCCGGCCAGTTCATGGTCGCCGACGGCGTCCTGCCGGCACGCAGCGGCGCCTCGCTCACGGTGCAATTGCCCGCGGGATCGCGCAGCCAGCAACCGGGGTTCCTGTACTGCTTCGGCGAGAATTTCGTCGATGCCAATGACCTCAGTCCGCTGGTGCGGCTCTATTTCAATGTCGGCGCAAACGATGCGGCGGCATTCGTGAAGGCGCTGACGGGCGCGCTGAACCGTTATCAAATTCCATTCCAGTTCAAGATCACGGTGCGCGGCGCAGATTTCATCCGCACCGACAATGCCGTGCTCTATCTGGCGCAGGACCATTTTCGCGCGGCGGTGCTGGCGATCCGCGCAGGGATCGCGGAGATCGATGGCTTGCTTGCGGATGACGTGCCGCTGTTCGCCAAGCGGCTCAGCGGCGGCATCGGGTTTGCGGAGGATCCCGGCCACGGCGACAGTTTTGGCACGTCGAGGAGCCGGCTCGTCGCGGCCGCGCTGATGTCGGCGCACGAGGACGACCGGTTCGTCTGGAACGCCTTCGAGCGCGCGTTTGCCGATACCGTCGCTGCGGCGAAGCTCGACCTTGCGGCGCTCCATCTCAATCCCGGCTCGCCCGACATCTACGAGGTATGGTCATGAACGGTGTCATGGCGGCTGCTGCCGATCTTCGGCCTAAGTCCGGCGACGGCGGCTCGTATCTCGACGCCGCGTTCGGGATCGGCGCCCGGCTGCTGCGAAGTGCGGTCTGGCACGGCAACATCTGCAACTGGTTCGGTCCGGTGTTCGAGGAGCATGCGGGATCGCACCAGCTGGCCTGCGGCACGCTCGGTCCCGGCCTCTATGACGGCACGGCCGGCATTGCGCTGTTCCTCGGACATCTCGGCCGCGAACTGGCGGACCCGGCCTTCAAGCGCGTCGCGCACGCGGCGATCGGGCACGCACTGGCGCGCGCGAAGGATATTCCGGGGGGGATCAAGTACGGCTTCTATACCGGCGAGGTCGGGATCGGCTACGCGGCGATCGAGGTCGGCAGATGTCTTGAAGATTCGACGCTCGTGGCGCGCGGCTTCGAGCTGGTCCGCACTGCGGCCGAAGCCAATCTCGACGGCAATGCCGTCATTGACGTGATGTCGGGAAGTGCCGGCGTCATCCCTGTGCTGCTTCGGCTGTTCGCAGACAGCGGGGAGGGCTGGCTGATGGATGCTGCGCGCAGGCGCGGCGACATGCTGCTCGCCCGGGCAAGCCGCGACGAACGAGGTCTTTCATGGGACGTGCTCGGCGAGCTCGCCGGCACCATGGATCTGTCCCGGGTGTCGGAGCGCCTGGCCGACATCAAGGCCGGCGACAGGTCGCGCCCGAACCTGATCGGATTTTCGCACGGCGCCAGCGGTATCGCCTGGGCGTTGCTCGAGCTCGGTGCGGCGAGTGGCGAGGCCCGGATGCAGGATGCGGCACGCGATGCCTTCGCCTACGAGGACAGCTGGTTCGACGCAGCGAATGATCGCTGGCCGGATTTGCGTCTGCACGACGCCGGCAACGATGGCACGTCAGCGGGTCCCATCGCCTGGTGCCATGGAGCGGTCGGCATCGGGCTTGCGCGCATGCGGGCCTGGCGGATCACGGCAGACGAGCGCTACCGCGGCGACGTGGTCGCAGCGCTCAGGATGACGGCGCGTTCGCTGCTCAACGGCAATCCGGCCTCGGCAAACTACTCGCTGTGCCACGGCCTTGCCGGCGACGCCGAACTGTTCCTGACCTGGGCGGAGCTGACCGGTGATTCCGAAGCGCGAGGCCTGGTCGACACGGTTGCGGCGCGCGGCATCCAGGACTTCGCCCGCGAGCATCGTCCCTGGCCGTCCGGAATCGACGGTGCACCGGAGTCGCCCGGCTTGATGCTCGGTCTCGCCGGCACCGGCTATTTCTATCTGCGCGCCGCCCGTCCGGCGCGGATACCGTCGGTCCTGCTGGTCGCCCCGGAGAGCAAGGCGCTTGGGACCGCTTATGGTTAGCAAAGTGTTGAGATCCGTGTCGGCGGCCAGCAAAGCGGGCGCCGGCTCAGCGCGCTGCCCCGGTCCGGCGCATCGGCTCAACTTAACCTTTACGCGGCTTTAAGGGCGGCACTCTAGGGTTTCCGATGCGGTTCGGGGTTGGGCCGCGCCAGCGGCCAGGACGGCCGTTGTTGCGTTCGCGTTGGAGTCTCCCATGGATATCATGACGAGCGTCGGGCTCATTGCGGGCATCATCGTCATCACGGCGATGATCTTCATGGGCGGCGACCTCCACATGTTCATCTCCGAACATGCCATGATCATCATCTTCGGCGGCTCGATCTCCGCCACCATGATCCGTTTTCCGCTCAGCGCGCTGCTGCACGGCCTTCCGCTCGGCGCCAAATTCGCCTTCACGATGAGCCGCCTGTCGGCCCACGACCTCGTTGACGAGCTCGCCCGCATCGCCGAGATCGCCCGCAAGCAGGGCCCGGTGGGTCTGGAAAAGGTCGAGACCGACGAGCCGTTCCTGGCCAAGGGCATCCGCTACGTCGCCGACGGCTACGACCTCGACTTCATCCGCGACAATCTCGAGCGCGACCGCGACAACTTCCTCATGCACCTCGACGAGGGCAGCAAGATCTACCGCGCCATCGGCGACTGCGCCCCGGCCTTCGGCATGATCGGTACGCTGATCGGCATGGTGCAGATGTTCGCGAACATGACCGACCCGTCCAAGCTCGGCCCGTTCATGGCGACCGCGCTGCTCGCCACGCTGTACGGCGCGCTCGTCGCCAACCTGTTCTGTCTGCCGATCGCCGACAAGTTGCACGGCAAGCTGCTCGACGAGGAAACCAACCGCACCCTGATCATCGACGGCATCCTGATGATCCGCGACTCCAAGAGCCCCACGCTCGTGCGCGAAATGCTGCTGGCTTATCTGCCGGAGAAGCATCGTCACGCCGAAGGCGAGCCGGTGCCGGCCTAACGCCGCCCGTCGGGATTTCGCGAGATGGCCAAGAAGAAACGCGGCGATGCTCACGGTGGCGGTCACGGCTGGTTCGTGACCTTCGCCGACCTGATGGGCCTGATGATGAGCTTCTTCGTGATGCTCGTCGCGTTCTCGACGCAGGACGCCAACAAGCTGAAGATCGTCGCCGGCTCGATGCGCGATGCCTTCGGTGTGCAGAGCGAGGCGCGCTACGCCGGCATCGTCGAGTCCGACGGCCTGCCGACGCGCCCGCGGCTGAAGAACGTCGACCATATCCAGCCCGAGGACGCCTCCAACACGCCGACCCCGGACCAGGAGGACCGCGACAAGACGTCGGGCGCGAAGATCAAGGTCGACCGCAATTTCGCGCTCGCCGCGGCCTCGCTGCGCCAGGCCTTGCAGGACATGCCGGAACTGACCGAGATGTCCAAGCACATCATGTTCGAGGAGACCAAGCAGGGGCTCAACCTCGAGATCGTCGACCAGGACGGGCGCTCGATGTTCGCCGACGGCTCCAAGGTGCCTTACGACCGCACGCGCCGGTTGATCGAGAAGCTCGCGATCCCGCTCAAGGCGACGCCGCTCCGCGTTTCCATCGCCGGTCACACCGCGGCTGGATTCGTTCCGACCCGCAGCGAATACGGCGCCTTCGACCTGTCGGCCGACCGCGCCAACGCCGTGCGCCAGATCCTGGAGCGCGAGGGCCTGCCGCCCTCCCACATCTTCGCCGTCTCCGGCAAGGCGGACACCCAGCCGCTGTTTCCGGACGATCCCTCGCTTGCCGCCAATCGGCGCGTGACCATCACGCTCATGCGCGAAGATCCGCCGCTGCCGCCGAATCTGAAGCCATAGAGCGGTTTCGAGCGAACTCGACGCACGGTTCGCGCTTCAGGCCCTTGCGCTACCATTCTACCTGAGGCATGTCGTCGCGCTGGCGGCGACCGTTGCTGCGTCGTCACAGCATCCGGCTCGCCGCCTGCTATGGTGGTGTGCCGATTGACAGGCGCGCCGGAACCGTCAAAAGGCGCCGGATCAATTCTCGGGAAGAAGCGTTTCCAGTTTCACATGACGGCGAGCATCACATCGAGCGACGCCCAAGAAGGGCAAGCTCCGGCCACCTCGGGTTTCTGGGGTCTGACGCTCGGAAGCATCGGCGTTGTCTTCGGCGACATCGGCACGTCGCCACTTTACGCATTCCACGAGGCGGTCCGCGGCGCGGCCCATGGCGAGGCGGTGACACGGAGCATGGTGCTCGGCGTGCTCTCGCTGATCCTGTGGGCGCTGCTGATCGTCGTCACCGCCAAATACGTCCTGCTGCTCCTGCGCGCCGACAACAACGGGGAGGGCGGCACGCTCTCGCTGATGGCGCTGGGCCAGCGTGCGCTGGGGCGGCGGAGCTGGTTCCTGCTCGCGCTCGGCGTCGTCGGCGCCTCCATGTTCATCGGCGATTCCATGATCACGCCGGCGATCTCGGTGCTGTCGGCGGTCGAAGGTCTCAAGCTCGCTACGCCTGCGTTCGAGCACTATGTCGTGCCGCTCACCGTCCTCATCCTGGCGCTGCTGTTCGCCGTGCAGAGCAAGGGGACGGCGCTGGTGGCGTCCGCGTTCGGCCCGGTGATGGTGGTCTGGTTCACTGTCCTCGCAGTGATGGGCGCCGTCCACATCGCCGACGATCCCACGGTGCTGGCGGCGATCAATCCCTATTACGCGCTGCAATTCCTGCTGTCGCACGGCACGATCGGCCTGGTGACGCTGGGCGCCGTGTTCCTGGCGGTCACTGGGGGCGAGGCGCTCTACGCCGATCTCGGCCATTTCGGCCGCAAGCCGATCCAGTCCGCGTGGATGTTCTTCGTGCTGCCCGCGCTGCTGATCAACTATTTCGGGCAGGGCGCGCTGGTGCTGTCCGATCCGAGCGCGATCGAGCATTCGTTCTATCGCATGGTCCCCGAGGGTCTGGTGCTGCCGCTGGTCGGACTTGCGACCGCGGCGACCGTGATCGCGAGCCAGGCGGTGATCACCGGCGCCTATTCGCTGGTCTATCAGGCCGTGCAGCTCGGCCTCCTGCCGCGCTTCGAAGTGCGCTACACCTCCGAAACCCATGCCGGGCAGATCTATCTGCCGCGCGTGAACCGGCTGCTGCTGATCGGCGTGATGCTGCTGGTGCTGTTGTTCCATACTCCCAGCAATCTCGCGTCGGCCTACGGCATCGCGGTCTCCACCACCATGGTTGCCGACGGCATCATGGGCTTCGTCGTGATCTGGAAATTGTGGAACTGGCGCGCTGCCACGGCTGCGGCCGTCATCGTTCCGTTCGTCGTCGTCGACCTCAGCTTCTTCAGCGCCAACCTGCTCAAGCTGCTGGAGGGCGCCTGGGTGCCGCTGCTGTTCGGTGCCGCCATGGCGGGCACGATCTGGACCTGGCGGAAGGGCTCCGGAATCCTGATCCAGAAGACGCGGCGCATCGAGGTGCCGCTGGACGATCTGATCCGGAGCCTGGAGAAGCGGCCGCCGCACATCGTCAAGGGCACCGCGGTGTTCCTGACCAGCGATCCCGCCTTCGTGCCGACCGCGCTGCTGCACAACCTCAAGCACAACAAGGTGCTGCACGAGCACAACGTGATCCTGACCATCGAGACCTCACATACGCCGCGGGTCGATCTGTCCGAGCGATTCCGCATGGAGAAGATCAGCGACAAGTTCTCGAAGGTCCGCCTGCGCTTCGGCTACATGGAGCAACCCAACGTGCCGAAGGCGCTGGCGATCGCGCGCAAGCAGGGCTGGCAGTTCGACATCATGTCGACGTCGTTCTTCGTGTCGCGTCGGTCGCTGAAGGCCTCGGCGCAGTCGGGCATGCCGCTCTGGCAGGACCACCTGTTCATCGCGCTCAGCCGCTCCGCCAACGACGCCACCGATTATTTCCAGATCCCGACCGGGCGGGTGGTTGAAGTCGGAACTCAAGTGACTATTTGAAAAGGCAACTGCCGAACCCATGCGAAAATCGCATGGCAAGGGCCCAAAATCGGGCTAGGCTATGCCGGTAGCGCAGGACTATAAGCCGCGCGCTCTTCCGCCGTTGTGCAGTGAAGCATTTTTAGAGGCCATCAGGCTCTCCCATGACTAGCGACGTAGCAGTTCCCGCCCCGGCAACGGCGGCGGCCAATGGGCATGGCGAAGCCCACACCACCGCCGGTTTCGGCGCGCTGACGCTTGGCAGCATCGGCGTCGTCTACGGCGACATCGGCACCAGCCCGCTCTACGCCTTCCGCGAGGCGGTGATGGTGGCTGCGGGCGCCGAGGGGTCGCCGACGACGGCGGCCGTGCTCGGCGTGGTCTCGCTGATCCTGTGGGCGCTGATCGTCGTGGTCACGCTCAAATACGTCGTGATCCTGCTGCGCGCCGACAACAACGGTGAGGGCGGCACGCTCGCCTTGATGGCGCTGGCCCAGCGCGCGGTCGGAACCGGCGGGGCCACCATCGTCCTGCTCGGCATCATTTCCGGCGCCCTGTTCTACGGTGATGCCGTCATCACCCCGGCGGTCTCGGTGCTGTCGGCGATCGAAGGCATGAAGGACGTCACTCTGACCTTCGAGCCCTATATCGTTCCGCTGACCGTGGTGATCCTGGTCGGCCTGTTCGCCGTGCAATCGCGCGGCACCGCCCGGGTCGCGGCGTTCTTCGGCCCGGTGATGTGCGTCTGGTTCGCCGTGATCGCGGTCGCCGCGATCGGCCCGATCATCCGGCAGCCGCAAATCCTGTTCGCGCTGAACCCGCTCTACGCGGTGTCCTTCATGCTCCATCACGGCGTCATCGGCTTCGTCACGCTGGGCGCGGTGTTCCTGGCCGTGACCGGCGCCGAGGCGCTCTATGCCGACCTCGGTCATTTCGGCAAGCGCCCGATCCAGACCGCCTGGCTGTTCATCGTGGTGCCGTCGCTGGCGCTGAACTATCTGGGGCAAGGGGCGCTCGTGCTTGACGACCCCGGCGCGATCGTGAGCCCGTTCTTCCAGCTGTTTCCGCAGGGCTGGCTCCGCGGCAGCATGGTCGTGCTGGCCACCATGGCGACCGTGATCGCGAGCCAAGCCGTCATCACCGGCGCCTATTCGCTGACGCGCCAGGCGATCCAACTCGGGCTGCTGCCGCGATTTGAAATTCGTCATACGTCCGAAGCCCATTCCGGGCAGATCTTCATCCCGCGCATCAACCAGCTGCTGCTGGTCGCGGTGATCCTGATGGTGCTGCTGTTCCGCTCCTCCAGCGCGCTGGCGTCGGCCTACGGCATCGCCGTGACTGGAACGATGGTCGTCACGGGAATGATGGGCTTCGTCGTGATCTGGAAGGCCTGGCGTTGGTCGCCCTTCGCCGCCGCCGCGCTGATCGTGCCCTTCCTGTTCCTCGACCTGACCTTCCTTGCCGCCAACCTGCTCAAGGTGTTCGAGGGCGGCTGGGTGCCGCTGGCGCTCGGCTCGCTGATGATCCTGTTGATGTACACTTGGCGGCGCGGCAGCCGGCTGCTGTTCGAGAAGTCGCGCAAGCTCGAGTTCCCGCTCGCCGACCTCGTCGCCATGCTGGAGAAGCGGCCGCCGCAGCGCGTGCCCGGCACCGCCGTGTTCCTGACCTCGGACCCGCTCAGCGCGCCGACGGCGCTGATGCATAGTCTGAAGCACTACAAGGTGCTGCACGAGAAGAACGTCATTCTCACCATCGAGACCGCGCAGACCCCGCGCATCGACCCGGCCGAGCGGGTGCGGCTGGAGCAGATCTCGCCGACCTTCTCCAAGGTGACGCTGAAGTTCGGCTTCATGGAATCACCCAACGTGCCGAAGGCCCTCGCCATCGCCCGCAAGCTCGGCTGGCAGTTCGACATCATGTCGACCTCGTTCTTCCTGTCGCGCAGGGCGCTCAAGCCCGCCGCCCATTCCGGCATGCCGCGCTGGCAGGACCGGCTGTTCATCTCGCTCAGCCGCTCCGCCAACGACGCCACGGACTATTTCCAGATCCCGTCGGGCCGTGTGGTCGAGGTCGGTACGCAGGTGACGATCTAGGACCGCTGTCGTCGCCCGGCTTGACCGGGCGACCCAGTATTCCAGAGACGGCGCGGCTAGAACCGAGGAGCCGCGGCGTACTGGATTCCCCGCCTTCGCGGCGAATGACACCGAGGGCGTGGTGGGGGTAAAGGCCCTCTCAGGCAGGGCCTCCGAACGCCGTGCTTCAAGTCGCTGCGATTTAGCTTTAACTTGCGCAAGGCAGCTCAAGCCTTTGTAGCGCTTGATTTTCGTCTGCCGAGAGGCGAGGTTGCCGCCCGCCGGGATCGCCCCGGCAGGCGACTTGCGACGTTGGAGGATGATGTGGCGCATCAAGTACAGGATCTGACCCCGGACGAGGTCTCCAAGGGTGTCGCGGAAGGGCGCTATCTGCTCGTCGACGTGCGCGAGCCGAACGAGGTCGAGGCCGAGGCCTACCCCTACGGCGTCGTGGTTCCGCTCTCGACCTTCGATCCCAAGGCGATCCCCGATCCCGCCGGCAAGCAGGTCGTGTTCGCCTGCCGCTCGGGCAAGCGCTCGGTGACGGCCTCGCTCGCGGCGCAGGCGGCGGGCCTGCCTTACGACAAGCATCTGGCCGGCGGCATGCTCGGCTGGAAAGCGGCGGGTCTTCCCAGCAAGGTCGGTGGCTGATCGGCCCGATGTCCAAAAGCTCGTCCCTGAACAAGGTCTTCTCCGACCTTCCTGTCACCATCTTCGAGGCGATGTCGCAGGCCGCGCGCGACAATGCCGCCATCAATCTCGGCCAGGGTTTTCCTGACGATCCCGGCCCCGAGGACATCCGCCGCGCCGCGGCCGAGGCCTCGCTGAACGGCTACAACCAGTACCCTTCGATGATGGGCCTGCCGGAGCTGCGCCAGGCGATCGCGACTCATTACGGCCACTGGCACGGCCTCAAGCTCGATCCGATGAGCGAGGTGATGGTCACCTCCGGCGGCACCGAGGCGCTGACCTCGGCGATCCTTGCCGTGGTCCAGCCCGGCGACGAGGTGGTCTGCTTCCAGCCGGTCTATGATTCCTACCTGCCGATCATCCGCCAGGCCGGCGGCATTCCGCGCCTCGTGCGCCTCGAGCCGCCGCACTGGCGCCTGAATGAGGACATGCTGAAAAGCGTCTTCAATTCAAAGACCAAGGCGGTGCTCTTCAACAATCCCCTGAATCCCTCCGCGGTGGTCTATCCGCGCGAGGACCTCGAGCTCTTGGCGCGCTACTGCCAGGAGTTCGACGTCATCGCGATCTGCGACGAGGTCTGGGAGCACGTCACCTTCGACGAGCACAAGCACATCCCGCTGATCACCATCCCCGGCATGCGCGATCGCACCATCAAGGTCGGCTCGGCCGGCAAGATCTTCTCGCTGACGGGCTGGAAGATCGGCTTCGTCTGCGCCGCGCCGCCGCTCTTGCGCGTCGCCGCCAAGGTGCACCAGTTCCTGACCTTCACCACCGCGCCGAACCTGCAGGCCGCCGTCGCCTACGGTCTCGGCAAGTCCGACGACTACTTCCTGTCGATGCGCAAGGATCTGACGCGGAGCAGGGACCGCCTGACCAAGGGTCTCGAAAGCCTCGGCTTCCCCGTGCTGAAGTCGCAGGGCACCTACTTCCTCACCGTAGACCTGTCGCCGCTCGGGCTCAACGAGAGCGACACCGAGTTCTGCTGGCGCATCGTGAAGGACTACAAAGTCGCCGCGATCCCGGTCTCGGCGTTCTACGAGCAGGATCCGGTCACCTCGGTGGTGCGCTTCTGCTTCGCCAAGAAGGACGAGACGCTGGACACCGCGCTGGAGCGGCTGTCGGACGCGGTGCGTGGACGCAAGAGGTAGACCGAGATGACGAACGTCAGCCGCGCGGGGTTTTGTCTTGGTCTTGCCATCGCCGCGCTGACGTTGCTGTCGCCTCCCGCCGGGGCCGAGGAGCGGGTCGTCAACTTCTACAACTGGTCCAACTACATGGCACCGGATGTCTTGGAGGCCTTCACCAAGGAGACCGGCATCAAGGTGGTCTACGACACCTTCGATGCCAACGAGACGCTGGAGACGCGCCTGATGGCCGGCAAGTCCGGCTACGACGTCGTGGTGCCCACCGCCTATTTCCTGCAGCGCCAGATCAAGGCGAACATCTTCCAGAAGCTCGACAAGGCGAAGCTGCCGAACCTCGCCAACGCCTGGCCGGTGGTGACGCAGCGTCTCGGCATCTACGATCCCGGCAACGTCTACGCCGCCAACTACATGTGGGGCACGACGGGCATCGGCTACAACGTCGCCAAGGTGAAGCAGATCCTCGGCCCCGATGCGAAGATCGACAGCTGGGACATCGTCTTCAAACCGGAGAACCTGGCCAAGTTCAAAGACTGCGGCGTGCACATGCTCGATTCCGCCGACGACATCTTTCCGGCGGCGCTGAGCTGGCTCGGGCTCGATCCGAACTCGACCAAGCAGGCCGACCTCGAGAAGGCCGCCGATGCCGTCGCCAAGGTCCGGCCCTCCGTGCGCAAGTTTCACTCCTCCGAATACCTCAGCGCACTCGCGACCGGCGAGATCTGCTTCGTGGTCGGCTGGTCCGGCGACATCATGCAGGCCCGCGCCCGCGCGGCGGAAGCCAAGAGCGGCGTCGAGATCGGCTACACCATTCCGAAGGAGGGTGCGCAGATGTTCTTCGACAATCTCGCGATCCCCGCGGATGCCAAGAACGTCGCGGAAGCCTACGAGCTGATCAACTATCTCTACCGTCCGGATGTTGCCGCCAAGAACTCGGACTTCCTGTCGTATGCCAACGGCAACCTCGCCAGCCAGAAGCTGGTCGACCCAAAAATCCTGAACGACAAGAACATCTATCCGGACGAGGCGACGCTGGCAAAACTGTTCGTCATCACGGCGCGCGAACCGGCGACCCAGCGGATCATCAACCGGCTCTGGACCAAGGTGAAGACGGGGCGCTAGGCGCATCCGGCGACCAGCCTCGAATCCAAAACCTGAAAAACAACCCCATGCACAGTAGAACCGCGATCGCTGCGTTGTCGGCGGTGGCGGGGCTTAAGCCGTGGCGCAACCTGGGCTAATCGCCGCGCGGGCGCAAAGGGACAGAAAGCGTGGGTCAGGAGCGCAAGCGGCTTCCCAACCTCGCTGTCATTCCCCGCGAAGGCGGGGAATCCAGTTCGCCGCAGCTTCTCGGTTCCATCGCTAGCGTCTCGGAGTACTGGATCGCCCGGTCGAGCCGGGCGATGACAGCGGACTATGACGAAAGCGCGCTCCGAGCCTCACCACTCATACCGCACCGTGCCCTTGCCGGTGTAGGTCTGCGTGCTCTGCGAGAACTCGCCCTCGACCGTGCCTGCGAGCGAGAGACCGCTTCTCCACTTCATCTCGGCGCGACCACCGACCAGCGCAGAGTCGGCCGCGGGTTGCGCGCCGCTGACGGTGAAGGCGGCGCCGGGGAGCGCCTGGAAGGCGGCGTTCACGAGACGATTGGTGTTGGTGTCGTGGGCCCAGGCGAGCCGGCCGCGCAAAGTGAGCAGGCCATCGGCGACTAGGAAGCGCTGGTCGGCGCGGGCGCCGAGCTCGGTGCGGACATTGGTGGTGTCCTGCGAGGTGTAGGACAGCGCGAACTGGTTGCTGCCGACGAGCGCGGTCTCGCCGTAGCCGGGGAGGTGGAAGGCCGTCGCCTGCACCGCAGCGTAGGGCGTCACGCCGAAGCTGGAGGCGGGGATGGGCGCGAAGCGCCAGCCGGTTTCGAGGCGGCCGGAGAAGGTGCTCGCCTTGAAGTTTGCGGTCAGCTTGTCGGTGCCTGACACCGTGACGGTGCGGTCGGTGGTGACGTCCTGCCAGCCATAGGCGAGGGCCGCGGAGATGTAGGCAGGCCCAAGATTGTGCCGGGCATAGAGGCCGGCCTGGAAGACATCGGCACGGCCGCCGCCGAGCGCATCCGCAACGGAGAAGTTGAAGCCGGCGCCGCCGAGCGCGAAGCCGAGCAGCGTGTCCGGCGAGAGGCGATAATCGGCGCCGACCACGGTGCCGTAGATGCGGCTGGTGGTGGGGCTCGAACCGGCCGCGGCATTGCCGTTCAACGTGCTGGCGCCGCCATAGCCTGAGGCCCACACGCCCCAGCGCCGGTCGATGACATCGCTGCTGGCATCAACCGGCGTCACTGCGGCGTAGGCCTCGCGCGTCCTGGCGTCGCTCTCGGCGGTGGCGGCATAGCCGAGCGCGCCACCATCGGCAGCGTCCGTGCCGCGCCCGCCATCCGTGCCGCCATTGAAGGGATCGAGCATGCCCAAGAACTGCTGCATAGCGTTGAACGCGGCCTGGGTGCTGGCGGCGCCGGGCTGGCCCGAGACCTCGCTCAGCGCGCGGTTCAACTGCGCGCCGCTCATGTTGAGCAGCGTATCGAAGCCGGCGGGCGGTGTCGCACCGCTGTTGACCGCATTGTTGATGCCGTTCGCAACGCCGGTCTGGTTGCCGCTCGTGCCCGGCGGCAAGACGATCGTGCCGGGATCCAGCACGAGATAGACGTTGTTGAGATCGTAGCTAAGACGCGGATTGCGGGCAGGGCTAAACGTGCCGCTGATGCTCAGCCCGGCGAATTGCGTTCCGCCGAGGCCGCCGGCCGCATTGAGGAGCGTGAAGGTCTGGCCGCGGAAGCTGCCGGGGATGGCAACCGCCTGCACGGTGGCCCCGGTGAGCGCCGCGGTGCCCGTGACATTGGTGCGGTCGGCCCCGTTCGTGGAGACCTCGACCGTGTACGAGCTGCCGGCACTGAAGGTGAGGTTGCCGCTGACGGTGAGGGTGCCCACGGAATTGCCGGGCGCCAGCGCGCCGCCGCTCGCAATCGTTGTGTTGCCGACAATGCCGGTGCCGCCGAGAATGCCGCCCGCGTTCACGGTCACGCCGCTCGATGCCGTGATATCGCCGTTCACCGCCAGCGTGCCGCCGTCGACTGTCGTCGCGCCGGTATAGGTGTTGACGCCCGACAGGGTCAGCCTGCCGGTGCCGACCTTCACCAGCGAGGCACCGGTGTAGCCGCCGGATCCACCGTCGGCGAGCACGCCGGTGACGGTGGTCGACAGATTGTTGCTGCCGACTGTCAGTTCTTTGCCGCCGAGCTGGAAGGTCCCGCTGCCGGCGAGCGAGCCGGCGGTGAGCCTGTTGTCGCCGTTCGGGCCTGTTGTCATCGAGAGATCGAAGACCGCGCCGGGCGCGGCGTTGATGAGCTGCGCATTGCCAGGCGTCGAGTTTCCGTCGAACAGCACGTTGCCGCTGTTGACGATGGCGGCACTGGCAGCCGTGGTGTTGGCATAGAACCGCAACTGGTTGTTGTTTGTGATTGATGCGTTGCCGGCTGTGGAGCTGTTGCTGAAAATAATGGTGCCGGCGTTGGTGACGGTCGCACCGCCTGCGGTGCCGCTGTCGCGGAATTCGATCGTGCCGCTGGCATTGTTGGTGATGGTCGCGTTGCCGGCCGTGGGAACGTCGCCGAAATTGCCGCCCCAGAAACTCATCTGACCGCTGTTGATGACCGTGGCATTGGCCAGTGTGGCGCTGTTGACGATCTCGAGCGTGCCTGCGGCGGCGTTGGTGATGCGCGCACTTCCGGCGCTGGAGTCACTCCAGAAATTCAGGCTGAGATTGTTGGCGATCGTGGCGGTCCCAGCCGTCGAACTGTAATAAAAGTACATCCAGCGGTTATTGGTGATGACAGCGTTGCCGGCCGAGCTGTTGTCTTCCAGATAGAAGCCACTGTTATTGGTGATGTTGGCATTGCTCAGCGTGGCACTGTTCCAGGTGACGAGGCCCCCGCTATTGATAATGGTGGCGTTGCCGGCCGTGCTCGTATCCCGGAAATTGAAGGTGCCGATGTCGACGTTGATCGTGGCGCTGCCGGCCGTGCTCGTATTGTAGAAGTTGACGTAGCTATAGTAACTGCCGTTGACGGTGAGCGTTGCGTTGCCGGCCGAGCTGGAGTCTCGGAAATTCGTCAAGCCCGTCGTGGTGATCTGGGCATTGGCTGCCGTGGCGACGTCCTTGAATTCGAGCGTGCCTGTATTGGTGACGGTTGCAGTGCCGGCCGAGGCCGAATTGTTGAAGTTCAGATTGGCGCTATTGGATATGTTGGCGCCGCCGGCTGTGCTTGAACCATTGAAGGCCAGGGTGGAAGAGTTGTTGATCGTCGCGGTGCCGGCCGAACTGGTGTCGTTGAAGTTCGTCGTGCCCAGATTGCCGATCAGAGCGCTGCCGGCCGATGCGGTGTTCCGGAAATAGAGATTGGCGTTGTTGGTGATCGCAGCGCTGCCTGCGCTGCTCGAATTGTTGAACGCCAGGTTGCCGTCGTTGGTGATGGTGGCGGCACCGCCGGTGCTCGCGTCATAGAAATTCAACTGGCCGGTATTGGCGACGCTGGCGTTGCCGGCGCTGGAGCTGTTGCGAAAGTTCGTGAGCCCGTCGTTTGCGAGGTTGGTGATGCCGCTCGTGTCGGCGTTGACGACCTCGAATGTGGCCCCACTGTTGACGGTGACTGTACCCACAATAGAGCCGGTCGCACCACCACTGCCGATCTGGAGCGTGCCGCCCGACACGGCCGTGCCGCCGCTATAGGTGTTCTGTCCGGTCAGGATGAGCGTGCCGGCACCAGCCTTGGTGAGCGATTTGCCGTCCCAGCCTGTCGCGGGGTTCGCCGCCTGATCGGTCAGTGCTGTCCCCACCGTGAAACTGTCGCTGACGTTGGTCAGCGTGAAGGTACCATGGGCAAGGGAGTTGCCTGCCGTCCAGCTCAGACCGTAGCTGGCGAGGTATTGCATTCCGTCGGCCGACTTGCGGACGGACATCGTGAGGTAATCCACCGTGCCGCTGAAACCGCCGATGGTGATGTTGGCGAAGTCGCCGCTGATGCCAGTACGGGTGTCGATCAGCACCTTGTCGAGCTGGCTCGCATCGTTGATGCCGCTGACGTTGAAGGCAACGCCGTTGCCGATCGCGACGCCGTCGGCGGACAGCGCGGGGCTGTTCGTTCCCGCGACGATGGAGAGTGCGGTGTTGTTGCCCAAGGTCACGGCCTGCGCGACGTTCAGGGTCGCCGGCGCCTGGATCGCCAGCGTCCCGCCCGTGACGTTGATGTTGCCGGCCAGATTGGTGCTGCCGCCTGCGCTGCCGTCGCCGAACTGCAACCGGCCGCCGGAGACGATCGTGTCGCCGCTATAGGTGTTCGTGCCGGTCAGGATCGTGGTACCCGAACCGATTTGCTGCACGGAACCGCTGCCGGAAATATTGACGGCCAGGGTGAGCGTGTTGCTGCGGTTGAAGGCGAGCACGCCGTCGTTGGCGACATCGCCGACGATCGAGCCGGTCGTCCCGCCATTGCCGATCTGCAAGGTGCCGGCCGCGATCGTGGTGCCGCCCGTGTAGCTGTTGCTGCCGGTCAGGATCGTGGTGCCCGAACCGACCTGCCGGAGTGAACCGCTGCCTGAGATATCGCCGGGCAGGGTGACCGCGTCACTGCGGTCGATGGTGAGAACGCCGTCGTTGACGACATTGCCGGCGATCGAGCCGGTCGTCCCGCCATTGCCGATCTGCAAGGTGCCGGCCGCGATCGTGGTGGTGCCCGTGTAGCTGTTGTTTCCTGTCAGGATCGCGGTGTTCGAGCCGAGTTTCTGCACGGCGCCGCTGCCGGAAATCTCGCCGGCGAAGGTGATCGTGTCGCTGCGGTTGAAGGCGAGCACGCTGTCGTTGACGACATTGCCGACGATCCAGCCGGTCGTCCCGCCATTGCCGATCTGCAAAGTGCCGGCCGCGATCGTSGTGCCGCCGSYATRGGTGTTGGTGCCTGAYAGCACCAGCGTTCCAGCGCCCAGCTTGGTGAGGCCGCCGGCGCCGCCGAGCGACTGGCTCACCGTGAACGTGTTGGCGGAATCGGCGATGTCGAAGCCGCCGCCCCCCGCGCCCCAATYGATGGTGCGCGCGGTCGAATGGAAAGACRTTCCAGTGATCTGCAACGTGCCGCCGTTGAAGGTCAGCGCGCCGGCTGCATCGCCGAGATTGGCGTCGCCGCTGASGCTCAGTGTGCCGCCGTTGATCGTCGTGCCGCCGGTATRGGTGTTGGTTCCTGCCAGTGCCAGCACGCCGGTCCCGACCTTGACCAGCGAGCCGCCGGTGCCGCCGGCAGAACCGCCATCTGCGATCACGCCGGTGACCGTGGTCGACAGGTTGTTGGAGCCGACGGTCAACTCGTTGGAGCCGAGGAAATACTGGCCAGCACCGGCAATCGAGCCGGCGCTGAGCTTGTGGTCGTTGTTCACGCCAGCGCTTGGCGAGAAATCGACGATGCCGTCGTTGGTGATAGCGGCGTTATCGGCCGTACTGGTGTTGCTGAAATTCACGACAGCGCCGGCGCTGTTGGTGATGGTGGCGCTTCCGGCCTTGCTGGCGTCGCTGAAGTACAGCTGGCTGTTATTGGTTATGGATGCATTGCCGGCAGTGCTGCCCTCTGAGAAGTACAGGTTGCCGGAGTTGGCGATGGTGGAACCTCCGTCGGCCCGACTGCTGGCTTTGAAGTACAGGTCGGCGCCCGCGCTGTTGGTGATGGAGGATCCGTTGCCGGCGCGGGCCGTGTTGCGGAATTCCAGATGGGAATTGTTGGTGAGGCCGGTGCCGTAGCCGGCAAAGCTGGTCTCCTGGTACGCCATGAGGTGGTTGTTGATGATGGTCGTGCCGCCGCTGAAAGTGTTGCCGTTGAACGACAGGATGTTGTTGTTGGTGATGGTGCCAGAGCCCGCCGCGCTCATGCCCCAGAAGGTCAGGAAGTCATTATTGATGATGGTGCCCTGGCTGACGCTGGAGTTGTAGAAATTCAAGCCGCCGTTGTTATTGATGGTGGAGCTGCCTCCCCAGAGGGCCATGCCGCCGTCGGTGAAGCTTAGCCCACTCCCGTTGGGGATGTTGAAGGTATAGGACGAAGCACCTACGTTGAAATACCACTTGCCGACGGAGACGGCGGTCGCCAACGTCAGGTTCGTCTGGCTCGAGGTGCCGAAATACGCAGTGCCTGTCGGCGCCGAGCCGGTGCTCCAGTTGCTGCCGGTGTTGTAGATATTCGACCCCGGCGAGGCGAGCCACGTCGCATCCTGTGCGCGGGCGGGGCCGGCCGGCAGCGACCAGGCCAAAGCCAGCGCCGTCGAGCCAAGCAACGCGGCGCGCAGGCTGCGGCTCCGCCCGAAATAATCTTTCTCCGTCCTCACGATTTTCCCCACTGCGGGCACGAGTCCGCGTGCCGATTCATCGCATTGGGTTCGGGCTGGTGTCCTGATAAGGGGGGCGGGAGCTTTCTGAAGATTTCTGATATTTCCGTTTCAGACCCGCTTTTCGGTCAATCTCGACAAACTTCATCTATATGAGCGGCCGGGAGAGACGTTTGGGGGACAAGTTGCTTCGTTTCGCCGGTTTCGAGCTGGATCAGCAGCGCGGAGAGCTGCGTGGGGCCGATGGCGTTGCGATCAGGCTGCGGCCCAAGACCTTCGAGATGCTCCGGTTGTTCGCGACCAGCGGCGGACAGGTCCTGACCAAGCAGGAGCTGATGGAGGCGGTCTGGCCGAACGTCCATGTCGGCGAGGACAGCCTGTTTCAATGCATCCGGGAGCTTCGCACCGCGCTCGGCGACGAACGGCGGCAGCTCATCAAGCTCGCCTCGGGCGGCGGCTATTCGCTGATGGCGGAGGTTCTGGCCGAACGGGTCGCCGCCGCGGCGGTAGTCACAGAGCGTCCGGTGGCCGACCCCGTGCAAGCCGGTCCTGCGCCACCGACCGAAGCCGCATCTGTCACGCCGCCGCACATCGTCATCGGCTCGCGAAAGCGGGCTCTTGTGGCGGCGGCGACCGGACTCTGCGCCATCATTCTCGCGGTTGCGGCCGCCGTGCCGGTGTGGAAGCCGGAGCTGCTGTTCAGGCGGGCGCCGCCGCGCGTCGCCGTGATGCCGATCGTTGACGCCAGCAACGACCCGCGGGGCGCGATGATGGTGGCGGAGGTCACCGACCGTCTCACGGACGGCTTTGCGAAGATCCAGAACATCAGCGTCGTGGCGTTGCGCCCGTCGGCGGTGGCGGGTGCCGACAAGGCCGGTGCGTCCGTGACGTCACCGGACTACGAAGTTCGCGGCGAGCTGCAGCGAAACGATCAGTCCTGGACCCTGCGCGCGCGCATCATCAAGGCGGGCACCGGCGAGGTTCAGTCGGTCGTTGCCGCATCGGTCAACGCGGACGAAGCGGACGCGCAGCTGCAACAGTCGCGTCTCGTCGCCGGCGTCGGTCATGCGCTTGCACGGCGCCTCAACGACGTGCTGGAGCCGAATGTGCTGTCCGCACGCGCGCGCGGGGCGTCGGCCGGAGGCGACAAGGTCGCGATCGAGCAGGCCATAGCGTCGATCAACCAGACCACGCGCGAGCGCTTCGGCATGGCGCAGAGCATGCTGCAAAAGGCGCTCGCTGACGAGCCCGACAATCTCGACATCGCCGTTGCGCTGTCTTCGCTGCAGTTGCGCGGCATCCAGATGGCCTGGTTCATCGCCGACGAGGCTGTCGTGGTCGAGGCCAAGGCCAATGCGACGCTCCAGCAGGCATTGCGGTCGAAGCCGAATTCGATTCCGGTGCTCGAAGCCTATTGCCGCTTCCTCAGCGCGACCAATCATTTCGTCGAAAGTCTCGTCACCTGCGCCAAGGCGCTGAGCTTCGATCCGTGGAATGGACCTGCGCTCTATCTGATCGGTCTCGGGCAGATCCATCTTGGCCGCTTCGACGATGCGCTCGCGACATTCCGCCAGGCCGATCGTTACGACACGCCGCCGTCCTCCCGCTGGACCTGGCTGCTTGGCGCGGGCTGGGCGACGCTCTTGAAGGGGCAGGGCGAGGAGGCGCTGCCGTGGTTGCAGCGTTCGATCGCGATCACGTCGGCGTCCGGCCGCTCGCACATGCTGCTTGCGGCGGCCCTTTACAGGGCAGGCCGGAAGGAAGAGGCCAAGGCGGCGATCGAGGAGGGTCTGAGGCTGCGGCCCGGCACGACCAGGCTCAACGTCTCGCCGCCGAAGGGGAATACGAGTCCGGTCTTTCTCGAGGCGTCCGCTCGCGTCGTCCAGTCGATGGTGGATGCAGGTCTGCCGGAGCAGTGAAGGCGGCTACCGCCACCGCCGATGCAGCCAGAGCCACTGCTCGGGATGCTCGCGCACCCAGCCTTCCACCACATTGGTGATTGCCTGGGTCGTGCCCTGGATGTCGATCTTGCCGTCGGCGTCGCGCACCGGCGGGACCTCTTCGGTCAGCTCGGCGGTGAAGCGGCCGCCGGGGAGGCGGATGATGCGGACGCCGTGGATCGGGCATTCGACCTGGCGCAGCAGGCGGGCCAGCATCGGATTGGCGCGGGTCTTGCGGCCGAAGAAGGTGACCTCGACGCCGCCGGTCAGATACTGGTCGATCAGCATCGCGACGTGCTTGCCGTCCTTCAGCGCCTGCGCGAGGCGCAGCGGCGCGTCGCGGCCGGCCGGGATCAGCGTGCCCATGTTGACCTGGCGCATCTCCTGGATGATGCGGTCGGCGGAGGCAATGTTGGGGCGGCGGTAGAGGATCGCGGCGTCGAGGCCGTGGGAGACGGCGGCGAGCGCCGGCAATTCCCAATTGGCGAGATGCGAGGCGAAGATCAGCGCCGGCTTGCCGTCGTCGCGGATCTGGTCGAACAGCTCGATGCTGCGCTTGGGCAAATCGATCCGGCTGTTTTCCGGATGCTCGCGGTCATAGTCCCAGACGTGGTCCATATGGGCGAATTCGGCGCCGACGCGGCCGAGATTGTCCCACACGCCCATCAGGATCGCATCGATCTCTTCCGGCGATTTCTCGGGAAAGGCGGCCGTGAGATTGGCGCGGCCGATGCGATGCTCGCGCAGGCGCGGTCCGATCGTCTTCACGACGCGCGCGAAGAAGTCCGAGGTCTTGACCGGATCGAAATAGCGCGTGGTGCGCAGCATGGCGACGGTGGCGGCGCCGATGAGGCTACCGCCGATCGATTTGGCTGCATTGCGTGCGCGGATCTTCGTACCGAGAGAAATCAGCGCCATGCGTCCGGTCAGGCCGGTTCGCGGGTCAGGATCAGCGAGGCATTCTGGCCGCCGAAGCCGAACGAGTTCGACATGACGGCGGTGACGCGGGCATCGCGTGCCTTGTTGCCGACGACGTCGAACAGGATCGTGGGATCCGGATTGTCGTAGTTGATCGTCGGCGGGATGCGCTGGTGCTCGAGCGTGAGCAGCGAGAAGATCGCCTCGACCGCGCCCGCGGCCGAGATGGTGTGGCCGACCATCGACTTGTTCGAGGTGACCGGAATCTTCTGCGCGAGATCGCCGAACACGGCCGAGGTCGTGTTGAACTCCATCTTGTCGTTCTCGGGCGTCGCGGTGCCGTGCGCGTTGATGTGGTCGATCTGGTCCGGCGTCATGCCGGCGTCGGCCAGCGTCTTGTTCATGCAGCCGATGATCGGCTTGCCATCCGGCGAGGAGCGGGTGCGATGGAAGGAATCGGTGAGCTCGCCGCAGCCGGCGATCACGCCGAGGATTTTTGCACCACGCGCGACAGCGGCCTCGTAGCTCTCCAGCACCAGTGCGCCGGCGCCTTCGGCCATGACGAAACCATCGCGGTTCTTGGAGAAGGGACGGGAGGCCGCCTGCGGCGGATCGTTCTGGGTCGACAGCGCCGAGAGCAGCGAGAAGCGCACCAGCGCTTCAGGATTCACGGTGCCGTCGGTCGCAACGCACAGCGCGGCATCGGTCTCGCCCCGGCGGATCGCCTCGACGCCGAGCTGGATCGAGGTCGCGCCGGACGCGCAGGCTGTCGACAGCGAGATCGGCGAGCCCTTGGTGCCGAAGGTCTCGGCGAGGTGGGCCGCGACCGAGCCGAACATGAAGCGGTGATGATAGGCGCTGTACTTGCCGCCGCCGGAGATGCGCAAGAGATCGTCATAGGTGAAGTCGGGCGCACCGACCGCACGGCCGAGCTCGCGGCGCTGCGGCCATTCCACCTCGACCGGCGCGACCGCCAGGAAGAGGGGGCCCGGGAAATCGGCCTTGGCGCCGATGCCGGCCTGCTCGAGTGCTTCCTGCGTCACGATCTCGGCCATCCGTTCGGACAGGCCGGTGGAGGAGAACGGATCGACGCTGACGAAGTCGACGGTGCCGGCCATCGTGGTCTTCAGACCCTCGACCGGAAAGCGCGTGATGGTGCGGATGCCGGATTCGCCGGCGACGAGCTTGGCCCAATTGTCGGCCTTGCCGGCACCGAGCGAGGTCATGATGCCCATGCCGGTGACGACGACGACGGGACGCCCGAATTTGTCGCGTGGTGCAGTCATGTCGATCCCCCGATAGAGCTAAAGCATTCGGTCAAAGCGCGGTGCGCTTCAGCCGACAGCCTCGACCAGCGCCATGCCTTCGCCGCGCCAGTGTCCGGCCCCCACCACCACAATCTGGGTGGGCGCCCCCTGCATTTCAATCTCGGTTCCGGTCGAATCGTTCGGCGGGAACAGCGCGCCGCGCGAGATCGACAGCGCGGCGAGCGCGAGGCCGAGCGGGAATTGCGTTTCCATGGTGTGGCCGAACATCGTACCGGTCGAACGCACCGGGAAGTCGGCATGGCCCTTCAGGAAGCCGCGCTCTTCGCTCGTCGCGGGCTCGGCGCCCGTCGCGCCCGATATGATCGCGCCCTTGCCCTCGCGCTTGGGCAACTGGCCCCAGAGCTTCTCGAGCGTTGCGGCCATGTCGCCGGGCTGCTTGCGGCGGGCGAGATCGGCAACGACGCTCGACAGCTTTGCGAATGGCTTGGCGCCGCGCGCTTCGGCGTGCGCCTTCGATTCCAGCACCAGGAACGCGCCGGCCGAGCCGAGCGCGAAGCCCGCATGGTCCTTGCGCGCCCAGACGGGAGCGAACTTGTCCTTCAGGTTGAAGTCGCCGAATTCGTAGAGGACCATGAGGTCCTTGCGCTCGCCATTGTGCGAGCCGCCGACCAGGGCAATGTCGCTCTCGCCGGAGGCGATGCGCGCCAGCGCGATGCGGGCGGCGTCGGCGCCCGCCACCTCTTCGCCCATGAAGGTGCGCGAGGTGCCGCCAAGGCCGTGCACGATGGCGATGTTGCCGGCGAGCAGGTTGGAGAGCTGGGCCAGGAACAGCGTCGGCCTGAGATCGCTCATCAGGCGCTCGTTGAGGAAGCCGGGCGCGTTCGCCCCCTTGGCCTCGGCCGTGAGCACGCCGGTGTCGACGTTGAGATCGCGCTCGCCGCCGCCGGCGGCGACCACCATGTCGATCTTCGACAGGATATCCTTGTTGCCCTTGATCCCGGCGGAGTCGAGCGCAAGTCCGGCTGCGTAGGTGCCGATGCGCTGCCACGCCTCCATCTGGCGCTGGTCGCCCTTCTTCGGGATCTGGCTGTCGAAGCTCACCGGCATCAGGGGATGCACGATGTAGGGCGCAAAGCCCTTCTCATCGACGTTGATGCGCTTCTCCTGAAGCGCGGCCCAATTGGCGTCGAGGCCTTCGCCGAGCGAGGTGGCAAGGCCAATGCCGGTGATCCAGACTTCCGTCTGGCCGGGCTTCGAAGCAGTCTCAGTCATGACGATGCGGCCTGTTGCGGAAAGCCGATGCGCTTGGCGAAGTCGTCCATGTAGCCGCGCATATCCGCATTGGGGAAGGGTATCTGCGTGAAGGTGAGCGTCGAATTCGCGCGCAGCTTGCCGCCGACCCGGATCTTGGCTTCGGTGATGGCGTAGCCCGAGCCCTCATGGGCGAGGGTCGCCTCGATGCTCATGAGGTCGCCCGGGAATACCGATCCGCGGACCTTGGCTTCCTTCACGGCGGCCAGGATCGGCATGCGCTCGAACTTGAGCACGCCGAGCTGGAGCCAGCCCGAGGCCTGCGCCATCGATTCGATCAGCAGCACGCCGGGCATCAGGGGATAGCCCGGGAAGTGCCCCTCGAAGATGGTGCTCTCCTTGGGGACCTGAGCCTCGACGACAATCGTCTTCGCGTCGACGTTGAGGTCGACGACGCGATCGATCATGTGGAAATATTCGAGCCGCATGACTGCGCGCTTAGGCGCTCGCGCCCTTGGCGGCAACCAGTTCGTCGATCCGGGCGCACAGATTCTTCAGCACGAAGTATTGTTCCGTGGTCGCCTTGCCGTCGTTGACCTCCTGGGTCCACTTTTCCAGCGGCAGCTTGATGCCGAACTGCTTGTCGATCGCGAAGGCGATATCGAGGAAATCGAGGCTGTCGATGCCGAGGTCATCGATGGCATGGCTATCCGGCGTGATCGTGTCGCGCGGGATGTCGCAGGTTTCAGCGATGATCGTGGCGACCTGATCGAATGTGGAAGACATCACTAAGCCTTTGATATATTGCGGATATTTGTCAGATGTTCCAGAGTGGCGCGGTGGCTGGGCGTCGCGCCCCTATGACGCCCACAAACCCCCCTCTGGCCGGGTCGAAAGCCCGTATATCGGAGCGCCGCCCTGAGTTCAATGGAGCCGGGCCGCTGTGGGGGACAGCAGGCACAGGGCTGGGGATGGCGGCCAAGGCCGATCCCGCCGGGGTATCGGCGGCGGGCCAGGCCTAGATCTGCGGCGTGACGATCCTGGCGCAGTCCCGGCGCCCCATCAGCACGCAATCCTGGGTCCGCCGGAGGTCGGCGATGCTCACCGCGAGCCAGATTCCGACCGCCGTCAGCGCGATGGTGAAGGCGAGGGCGGCGATGTTGGCGAGCATGCGATGGCGAAAATGGTCGGGCTCGGCGCGGGGCTGCTCGTAGCGCGACAGGTCGAGCGGCTCGGGTGTGACCCGCAGAGGCTGCACGGTGCCGCTGCCCCGGTGAACGGCCGGGGACGGCGAGGAGCGCGGCCTGAACTGGAGCACCCGATGCTCCTCATCAGAGCTTATGGGCCGCTGGGTTTTCATGGTGTGAGGATCACTCCGAAGCAGCGATTTTTAGATAGCACACGTGGTCAAAGGGTTGCAGAAAATCTTCTCAACGCACACGAGCGTTGCGCCATTGCACTATCTTTCATGGCGGCACGGCGCCGGCCGTCATGCCGGCGTCAGGATGATCAGGGAGTTGCGTTGCAGCAAGCGTCACGACGCGCGCATTGCGCCGGCCGCGAACATCGTCTTGTGATCTCGACATCCGCACTGAGCGCATTTTGCCGCCGCACAGCCCATGGTAATCAGGGGAACCGGACCCGCCGGCTGCATCCATGCAAGGGGCTTTCGATCATGACCACGACCAACGCGCGCGAACCGAGAGTGCATCCGGTGCCGATCCTGTCGCTCCGGCCGACGCAGATGACGGTCGGCATGCGCGAGGTCAAGGCGAAGCGCAAGCGCTGGCGCGAGCACGGCAGGAAGAAGCAATCCGATCTGCTCGGCACCCACATGATCCCCGTCGTGCACGGACCCGACGATCGCTATTACGTCATCGACCATCATCATCTCGGCCGCGCCCTGCACGACGAGGGCATCAAGGAGGTGCTGGTGACCGTGGTCGGCGACCTCAGGATGGTCGAGCGCGAGGCGTTCTGGGGCGTGATGGACAACAAGCGCTGGGTCTACCCTTACGACGCCAAGGGCGAGCGGCGGCCGTTCCGCGACCTGCCGAAATCGGTTGCCGATCTCAGGGACGATCCCTTCCGCAGCCTTGCCGGCGAGCTCCGCCGCATGGGCGGCTTCGCCAAGGACACCACGCCGTTCTCGGAATTCCTGTGGGCGGACTTCCTGCGCCGGAAGCTGTCGCGCAAGGCGGTGGACAGCGATTTCGACAAGGCGCTGGAGAGGGCCATGTCCGCGGCCAAAAGCAAGGATGCCGTCTATCTGCCCGGCTGGTGCGGGCCGGCGGACGATGATTAGGCGCAGACGGTCACGTCAATCGCGCTGGTAGATCTTGGCGCCGGGGTAGGCGCGGCGGGCGTAATTCACGACCAGCGCGCGGTCCTGCGTCGCCAGGAAGGGCGTTCGGATCCGGTACGATCCGACGATGAGGTGCCATAGTCCGTTGAGTTTCTGAATGACGACGTCCATGTGAGTGTTCCTCGACTCCTTTACTGCCGTTCGTCGCGGCAGCCTTGCGATTGAGGATCGCGATCGCGTGCGCAAAATTCCCGGTTCGGCACGCGCCCGCGGCAAGACAGCGGCGATATCTGTTAGTTGGTGATGGCATGCGGTCTCGCGAGCCGAAGCTCATCACAGCCGCTTGAGCGAAATCATTTTCTGCGCCGACGAAACCGTCCTGAAACAGAGACGTCCCAATTGTGTGGCTATCGAGCCTACACAGGAGGCAGAAATGCGCCGTATGGTTTTCGCAATTGCCGTGCTCGCCGTCGCCTCAGCAGGAATCTCGGCGTCGTTCGCCGCGGTTCACCACGCCAAGACGCTGACATTCGCCGAGCGCTTCGCTCCGGCGCTCGATCTGATGGCGAAGCAGTAGCGGCAGGACGTTTCGCGGCCGCAAGCCGCGCGGATCACTCGGGCTGCAAGATCATTTGGAATCGTGCGGGCCGGGCGAGGAGAGAACGCGCTCCATCTCGGCGGCGGCTTCGCCGTCGCGCACCTTCTGCAGCATCGCGTGACGCTCGGCGCCCGGCGGCAACTTCCTGGCGGCGGCACGGGCGTCCCTCGTAAACTTGTCGAGGCGCTCCTGGAGCGACAGGGCCGGACGCGTGCGGTTACGCTTCTTGGTCATGAATTGCCCTTTCAGGCGCCAAGACAACCATGTGCCGGCAAGCGGCGTCCTTAACTTTTGTTGGAACCGGGCGAGCGGATCGCGGGTTTCATTGCGACGGCGGTGCGCCGTGCGGTTCGAGAACAAGCAGTAAGGAGCTTTCCAGTGCCCAGCGACGCGATCCGCGCGGCGCTCGTCAAACGGCTGCGCATTTCCTCGGGAATCACGGATGACGACGTCAAGGAGATCGAAGCGCTCCCGATCGTGGTGCGGCAATTCCCCGCCGAGACGCCGGTGGTGCGCGACGGCGAGCGGGCGACCGATTGCTGCCTGATCGCCGACGGTTTCTGCGTGCGCTCCAAGACGATCGCGAGCGGCAAGCGTCAGATCCTCTCCATCCACATTCCCGGCGAGATTCCGGACCTGATGAGCCTGTTCCTGCATGTGATGGATCACGAGCTGTCGACGCTGACGCCGTCGACGCTCGGCTTCATCAGCCACGAGACGTTGCAGAAGCTGCATCGGCGCAGTCCTGGTATCGCCGAGATGTTCTGGCGGGACACGCTGATCGACGCGGCGATGTTTCGCGAATGGATCGTCAACGTCGGCCAGCGTCCGGCGCCGGCGCGTCTGGCCCATGTCATGGTCGAGCTGCGCGAGCGGCTCAAGCTGATCGGGCGTGCTGAAGGGAACAGCTTCGACATGCCGCTGACCCAGGAACAGATCGGCGAGGCGCTGGGGATTACCGCGGTGCACGCTAACCGCGTCATCAGGCAATTGCGGCAGGAAGGCATCGTCGAGCTGCAGCGCGGCCGGGTCACGGTGCTCGACGAGCGGAAACTTTTGGAACTGGCGGATTTCGACGGCCGTTACCTGCATCAGTCGCCAATGCTTTGAGGGCGCCCGATGCCGCGATTCCATTTCGACGTCCACGAGAACGGCCGGGTGATTCCCGACGAAAACGGCCAGGATCTCGCGAACGAGAGCGAGGCGCGCAAGGAGGCGGTCATGACCGGCGCCTCCATCGCCCGTGATGCCTTTGTCGCGGGCAGCGCGCAGCGCGTCGTCATCGACGTCAGCGAGGATGGCGCGCCGTTCCTGAAAGTGTCGATCACGCTCGAGGTCGAAAAAGCCTAGGCGGCTTGCCCGATCCCATCTGCGGCGGCGCGTGTGCGGTGGCCGGCTCGAACCTGCGGCAGAGCGGCGCAGACGGGCCTTGACGTATCGCAAATGGACGCGGGCGGCGACCGCTAGGGTCTGCACGCATGACTGCTGACCGGCGCTGCGCTCCCGCGCAGGCAAATGGGCTTCCGGATCATGCCGATTTGGAGACCCCCATGAGCCTGATCCTTCGCATCCTGTTCGTTCTCGCCGGAGCCATCACCGCGCTGTTCGTCGCGCGCGATGCGCTCAACTTCACCGTCATCCAGACCTTCGTCGCCATCCTGCTGGTGACCGCCGTCCTGCTCGCCGGAAGCCTCTGGAGCCTGCGGCGCAAGACGTGAGCGGCGCGGCGAAAACGAAGCCGGCCGGACTGAGCGAGGCCGACGCGAAAGCGCGGTTGGCCGAGGACGGCGCCAACGAGCTGCCCCGGCCCGAACGGCGCAGCCCGCTGCGCATCGCGTTCGAGGTGCTGCGCGAGCCGATGCTCCTGCTGCTGCTTGGCGGCGGGCTGATCTACCTCGTGCTCGGCGATCTCAAGGAGGCGCTGATCCTCCTGGCCTTCGGGGCGATGTCCATCGTGATCACGGTGGTGCAGGAGACCCGCACCGAACGCGTGCTGGAAGCCTTGCGCGACCTGACCAGCCCGCGTGCGCTGGTGGTGCGGGACGGCGCGCGCCGTAGAATTCCGGGCCGCGAGGTCGTGCGCGGCGATCTCCTCGTGCTGGGCGAGGGCGACCGCGTTCCCGCCGACGCCGCGCTCGTCGATGCGCGCGATCTGCAAATCGACGAATCCCTGTTGACCGGCGAGTCCGTGCCGGTCCGCAAGCAGGCCGCCGACGGGATTGCCGCGGCCGATCACCGGCCCGGCGGCGAGGACCAGCCCTTCGTCTATTCCGGCTCGCTCGTCGTGCGCGGCGAGGGGCTGGCGCTGGTCGAAGCCACCGGTCCGCGCAGCGAGATCGGGAAGATCGGGCTGTCGCTGCGTGGCTTGCAGGCCGAGCCGCCCCGGCTGCAGCAGCAGACAGCCAGGCTGGTGCGGCTGTGCTTCCTCGGCGGCGCCGTGGTCAGCCTTGCCGCCGTCGCGCTGTATGGCCTCTCGCGCGGAGATTGGCTGCAGGCGCTGCTCGCGGGCGTCGCCATCGGCATGTCGATGCTCCCTGAAGAATTCGGCGTCGTGCTCACCGTCTTCATGGCGATGGGGGCGTGGCGGATTTCGCAGGCGCGCGTCTTGACGCGGCGCGCCGCCGCCATCGAGGTTCTCGGCTCGGCGACCGTGCTGTGCACCGACAAGACCGGAACGCTGACGCAGAACCAGATGTCCGTCGCGGAATTACGCCTGCTCGACGGGGCGCGCCTGCGTTCGACCGGACAGCGTGCCGGGCCCGAATTTAGCGAGCTGGCGCGCTGCGGCGCTCTGGCGAGTTCGCCGGAACCATTCGACCCGATGGAGAAGGCGCTGCATCTGTTTGCGCGTGAGACCTTGGGCGACGGCAACACGTTGGACGGCGAGCGGTCACTCGTCCGCACCTACGGTTTGCGTCCCGACCTGCTGGCCATGACGCAGGTCTGGCGGATGGCCGGCCAGGCGGATCTCGTCGCCTGCGCCAAGGGCGCCCCCGAGGCCGTCGCGCGCCTGTGCAGGCTGAACGATGCCGATCAGCAGCTGGTGCGGGATGCCGCCGGCGCGATGGCGAAGGACGGACTTCGCGTATTGGGCGTCGCGACTGCCATCTGCGATGATAATTCGCTCCCGCAGTCACAACAGGGGTTCGCGTTTCGCCTTGTCGGCCTCGTCGGGCTTGCCGATCCGCTGCGGCCCCATGTCCCGGAGGCGGTTCGCGAATGCCGCGCGGCCGGGATTCGCGTCGTCATGATCACCGGCGACTATCCGGCAACGGCGGTTGCGATTGCGAGCCAGGCTGGGCTCGACGTGCAGGACGTCATGACCGGCGATCAGGTCAGGCTGGCGGACGATGCGGCGCTCGCGGCACGTGCCCGGCATGTGAACGTGTTCGCACGCGTCCTGCCGGAACAGAAGCTGCGCATCGTCCAGGCGATGAAGGCCGACGGTGAAATCGTCGCGATGACCGGCGACGGCGTCAACGATGCGCCTTCGCTCAAGGCCGCGCACATCGGCATTGCGATGGGAGGGCGTGGCACCGACGTCGCGCGCGAGGCATCGTCGATCGTGCTGCTCGACGACGATTTCGGCTCGATCGTGGCGGCCATTCGCCTCGGGCGCCGCATCTATGACAATCTGCGGAAAGCGATGGCCTTCATCTTCGCCGTTCATGTCCCGATCGCGGGGCTTGCGCTATTGCCGCTGGTGTTCGGGCTGCCGCTGATCTTCAGCCCGGTGCACATCGCGTTTCTCGAGCTGATCATCGATCCCGTGTGCTCGCTGGTGTTCGAGGCGGAGCGGGAGGAGCGCGACGCGATGAAGCGTCCGACGCGGCGCGCTGATGCCGAACTGTTCTCGTTCGCTCTCGTCGGCTGGAGCGTTCTCCAGGGTGCGCTCACATTTGCGCTAACCGCGGCCATATTCGTGGGCGCGCTTCGCTCCGGCCTTGCCGCCGACGAGGCGAGGGCGCTCACCTTCGTGAGCCTTGTGATCTGCTTCGTCGCGCTGGTTCTGGTCAACCGGTCCTTCAGCACCTCGTTCGCATCGGCCTTCTTCCGACCGAACCCCGCTTTGGCCTGGATCTTCGCGGTGGTCGCCGCCGTGCTCGCCACCACGTTGCTCTGGCCGCCGGCGTCCAGCCTGTTCCGCTTTGGTCCGCTGCATGCCGATGATCTCTTGGTCACGCTCGGCGCGGGGCTGCTGGTGCTGATCGTGCTCGAAGCGCTGAAGCCGCTGTGGGCGCGGCGGCTCCGGTTCTAGCTCACTCCGGAGGGCCGCGCTGCGGCGGCGCCTCGGCTCCGTTCGTCCCGTGCCTGCCACCGAGCATCCGGTGCAGCGAGTGCTCGGTGCGGTTGCCGACGGTGAGGATCAGGAAGGCCAGTGTCAGCGCCGTCCCGACGATTGGCCACTGGCCGACGCCGCAGGCGATGCCGAGGCAGGCGGCCAGGAAGGTGCAGGCGGCGCTGGTCAGGCCGCGGACGCGAAACCTGTCGCTCTCGTGGACGATGACGCCGGCACCGAGGAAGCCGATGCCGGTGAGGATGCCCTGGATGACGCGGCTCGTCGCATCGGTGATCTTGCCGGCCTCGGCGAACTGCACGGCCAGCAGAACGACGGTCGCGGTCGAGAGCCCGACGATGCCGAGCGTCTTCAGCCCGATCGGCTTGCCGTGCAGGTCACGATTGAGGCCGATGGCGCAGCCGGCGAGCGTGGCGACGCCGAGGCGCAGAATGATCTCGGGCCAGTCCAGCGCGGTCATCGCTCGTCAGTCACCGTCTCGTTCATTTCTTCGGCAGGCGTCCCATCAGATAGAATTCCTCGTTCGGTCGCATCCCCGTGAAGTTCGCGAGACGGTTCGACAGGGCGAAGAAGGCGGAGATGGCGGCGATGTCCCAGATGTCGTCGTCGCTGAAGCCGTGGGGCTGGAGCGCGGCGAAATCCTCTTCCGAGACGCGCTGCGCGTCGGCCGAGACCTTCATCGCGAAGTCGAGCATCGCCTTCTGGCGCGGCGTGATGTCGGCCTTGCGGTAGTTCACGGCGATCTGGTCGGCGATCAGCGGGTTCTTGGCGCGGATGCGCAGGATCGCGCCATGCGCGATCACGCAATACTGGCACTGGTTGGCGGCCGAGGTTGCCACCACGATCATCTCGCGCTCGGCCTTGGTCAGGCCGCCGTCCTTCTCCATCAGCGCGTCGTGATAGGCGAAGAAGGCACGGAATTCGTCCGAGCGGTAGGCCAGCGTGAGGAACACGTTGGGCACGAAGCCGCTCTTCTCCTGCACGCCGAGAAGGCGGGTGCGGATGTCGTCGGGGAGCGAATCGAGGGCGGGAGCGGGGAAGCGTTGCGCGGCGGTTTTTGTCATGTGCATGGGTTCCGGCTTTCAGGCCGGCAACCATAGTCGATGCGGGCGAGACGCTCCAGAGGCGTCATAACGTGCCGTGCCCCGGACGCTGCGCAGCGCTTCCGGCGATGCCAAGCATCGTCCGGTGCGGTGCGCTGCTGAGCCGGGGCCCATGTTTCCGAGGGGGCGGTATGTGCGGCGTGGGTCCCGGCTCTGCGCAGCAGCGCTATGCGCTGCAGCGCGTCCGGGACACGAGAGCCGTGCTACCGCAGCGGCTTCTTCAGCAGCGAGAAGCGGTCGGGATCGAGGCCCATCGACGGCTGCAGCATCGGGGCTTCGAGGCTGGACATCGTCTTGGCGGCGGGTGCCGCGAACACCGGGTCGTTCGGTACGTCGCGCTGCGAGGTGGCGCCGCGCCAGCGCTCGAGCACCGCGCCGACGAAATGCATGTCGTGGCCGGAGGTCAGGGACGGAACGCTGCTGATGGTGGCTTCGCCGCGCGGCAATTGGTGCGGCGGCACCTCCTTGAAGCGCAGACGCGTCGGCAGCGCGACGCCTTCGCCGAACGCCAGCACCTCACGGGTGCCGAGCGAGGGCACGAAGGACAGCAGGTTCGCGGCCGCATCCGACACCGCGGCGCGCAACAGCGCCTGGTCGCGGTCGTTGGCAAGACGCATCGTGAACAGCGTGTTGCACTGGGAGATGATGGTGGCGTCGAGCTCCGCGGGGCGCTGCGTGATGAGGCCGAGATAGACGCCGTATTTGCGGCCTTCCTTGGCGATGCGCGACACCGCCTTGCGGGTCGGGCCGAAGCCGACATTGCGGTCGGCGGAGGCGTAACGGTGCGCTTCCTCGCAGACGAACAGCATCGGGGAGACGCCGTCGCTCCACAGGCCGAAATCGAACGCCATGCGGCAAAGAACAGATACGACGGAATCGATGACCTCGGCCGGGAAGCCGGCGAGCTGCATCACCGTCATCGGCTTGCCGTTGGCGGGCAGGCGGAACAGATGGCTGATGACCTCGGCCATGGTGTCGCCGCCGACATTGGCGTTGTCGAACATGAAGGCGTAGCGCGGATCGTTGCGCACGGCGTCGATGCGCGAGATCAGCTTGTGGTAGATGATGCGCGAGGAGCGGTTTTCCAGCTTGCCCATGCGCTCGTCGATCAGCGAGATCAGGTCGACCAGGCGGTACGGCACCGGCGTGTCGACGGTGAAGCCGATCTGCTTGGGATCGATGCGCTTCAGGCCGAGGCGATCGGAGTTCTGATACTGGGTGTAGATGCCCTTGGCGAGCGGGATCACTTCCGCGAGGACGTCGAGCTCCTCGGGCACGCCGGCGCGGCCGCCGAACAGCACGTCGACGATTTCCTCGAAGTTGAACAGCCAGAACGGCAGCTTCAGGTTCCGCGGGTTCAGCACCAGCGCGCGGTCGCCGAAGCAGCGGCCATATTCGTTGTGGACGTCGAGCAGGAAGATGCGCAGGTTCGGCCGCGCCTTCAGGATTTCGTTGAGCAGCAGCGACACGCCGGTCGATTTGCCGACGCCGGTCGAGCCCAGCACGGCGAAATGCTTCGACAGCATTTCCTCGACGTCGACATAGGCGACGACGGAGCGGTCCTGCTGGAGGAAGCCGACATTGATCTGGTCCGACCCGGTCGGCGCGTAGATCGTGCGCAGCTCCTGGCTGGTGATCAGCTCGACCGTGTCGCCGATCGTCGGATAGTTGGTGACGCCGCGCTGGAATTTGGCCTTGTCGGCGGCGTTGAGGATCTCGCCGAGCAGGTCGACCGAGGCGATGGCGACGTAGTTGTCCGTGCCCGCGAGGTTCTCGCAGGAGACCTCGGTGATCATCGCAACGATGACCGAGCTGGCGCAGCGAATGCTGACGAAACGGCCGACGGTGGCCCGAACTTCCGAGATCGACAGCTGGCTGGCGGCCAGAAGCCCGACCCGGGCGAGCGATCCGCGAACCGAAATCACGCGTCCAAAGGATGTCACGATAAATGAACCCGGCAAGAGCGAGGAATTTGTTCCACCCTATGCGGCGGTCGCTGCACAAACGGTTAAACGCCGGACGCGCCTGCTCCGTTAAATCCGCGGTAATTCGGTCCGGAGCCTTGTCGACAATGTATACTTTTGGAGGGAATCGGCCGGGAAATGCTGCATTTCAAGGCTGGTTGGGGCGAGACGGCTTAAGGAAGATTTTACCATTCGGGCAGGCCGCCATCCGTCCGCAACAGTGCCCTCGGTCCGACCGCACGTCACAAGAAGTCACAGATGGTGGTTGATTTGTTGACGGGACCTAATCATTTGTACATTAGTACAAATGAAATCGCCGGCCGCGCGGAGGCGCGCGGCGTTGCCCTGCGTCTCGGCCGCGCCGTCAGGCGGAACGCGGCCACGCCCTGGAGGACATCATGCAGCCCGAACCGATCCTCGATCTCGCCCATCTCGGCCATATGGAACTGCTGACGCCGAAGCCCGACGAGAGCCTGAAGTTCTTCGTCGACGTGATGGGCATGACCGTCAGCGGGCAAAAGGGCGAGTCGGTCTATTTGCGCGGCTGGGACGATTACGAGCGCTATTCGCTGAAGCTCACGGCGTCGAAGACTTCAGGCATGGAGCACATGGCGCTGCGCGCGCGCAGCCAGCAGGCGCTGGAGCGACGTGTTGCCGCGTTGAAGGGCTCCGGCTTCGACATCGGCTGGATCGACGGCGACATGGGGCAGGGGCCGACCTTCCGCTGCCGCGATCCCGACGGCCACATCGTCGAGCTCTATTACGAGACCGAATGGTATCAGGCGCCGCCGGAGCTGAAGCCGGCGCTGAAGAACCAGGCGCAGCGCTTTCCCGCGCGCGGCGTCAACGTCCGCCGGCTCGATCATCTCAACTGCCTCGCCGTCGACATCAAGGCCAACCGCGAGTTCTTCGAGAATTATCTCGGCTGCCGGCTCACCGAGCAGATCGTGCTCAACGACGGCCGGGAAGCGGCGATGTGGCTGACCATGTCGAACAAGAGCTACGACTTCGCCTATTCGCTCGACCATTCCGGCACGCCCGGCCGCTTCCATCACGTCACCTACGCGCTCGACAGCCGCGAGGAGATCCTTCGCGCCGCCGACATCTTCCTGGAGAACGGGGTGCACATCGAGACCGGCCCGCACAAGCACGCGATCCAGCAGACTTTCTTCCTCTATGTCTACGAGCCCGGCGGCAACCGCGTCGAGGTCGCCAATGCCGGCGCCCGGCTCATCCTCGCGCCGGACTGGAAGCCGATCGTGTGGACCGAGGAAGAGCGCAAGAAGGGCCAGGCCTGGGGCCTCAAGACGATCGAGTCCTTCCACACCCACGGCACGCCGCCGGTGGAGGCGAAGAAGCACGGGTGAGCAGCAGCACCGCTCTCCCCGTTCCCCTTGTGGCGGAGGTCTGAGCAAGCGCCTCGTCCTTCGAGACGACCGCGGAGCCTGTCGTCGGGCCGCGCTTTGCGCGGACCCGGTGGCGGTCTCCTCAGGATGAGGCTAAGAGGCAGCTTTGCCTGTCGAAGTGCTGCCACGCATTCCGTCCTCATCCTGAGGGCCCGCCGTAGGCGGGCGTCTCGAAGGATGGCGGCAGGCGAACTTCCAGCCAAGCCTTCGCTCGTATTGCCTCAGTGCGCCGATGATCGCACCCGCGCGATCGTCTCGCGGATGCCGGTCCAGGCCGGCTTGTCCGGCGCGAACTGCTGGCGCAGGAAGGAGACGAGCTCTTCGACCTGCGCGTCGCTCATGCTGTTCCGGAACGCGGGCATGTAGCCGAGGTCGCTCGACACCGGCTCGGTGATGCCGTGCAAGATCACCTGCACGAGATTGTCCGACGTCGCGCTGTGCAGATTGCTGTTGAGCGCGAGCGAGGGCCGGCTGCCGAACAGCGGCAGGCCGCCGACCTCGTGGCAGACCGCGCAGGCGCCCTGATAGAGCCGCGCCCCGGTGGAGGAGGCGACGGAGACTTGCGTCGCGCTTTCCAGCTTCGCGGCGAGCGCAGCCTGTGCCTGAGCATCGGGCGAGGTGTCGTTGAATGAATTGAGATAGACCGCCATTGCGCGGATGTCCTGGTCGGGCAGGGCCTTGAGATCCCTGACGACAGGTGCCATCGGGCCGGCGGCGACGCCGTGATAGCGCGAATGGCCTGTGCGCAAGTACGCGAACAGCTCGTCCTCGTTCCAGGGGATCGGCGCATGCGAGAGCGAGCTTAGCGGCGGCGCCTCCCAACCCTCGGCAAAACCGCCGGCGAGATAGGCATTGCGCTGCTCGGCGCCGAGCGCATTGCGTGGCGAGTGGCAGCCGCTGCAATGGCCGAGGCTCTCGACCAGATAGGCGCCGCGATTCCACGCCTCGGATCTGGCGGGATCGGGCTTGAACTCTTTCGTCTGGTGGAACAGCGCATTCCAGCCGGCCAGCAGCGGGCGGAGATTGAACGGGAAGGCGAGCGTGTTGGCGGGCGCCGTGGCGCGCACGGCAGGCTGGGCCATCAGGTAGGCGTAGAGCGCCTGCATGTCGGCATCATCAGTCTTCGAGAAATGCGTATAGGGGAAGGCCGGATAGAGCTGGCGGCCGTCGCGATGCAGGCCATCGCGCATCGCGCGTTCGAAGGCGGGATAGGACCAGGCGCCAATACCGGTGTCGACGTCGGGCGTGATGTTGGTGGTGTAGATCGTGCCGAACGGCGTCTCAAGCGCACGGCCGCCGGCATTGAGCACGCCGCCGATGCTGGTGTGGCACTCCGCGCAATTGCCGAGCGCGGCAAGCTGCTCGCCACGGGCAATCGTCGCCGCCGAGTAGACCGACGCATCAGGCCGCGCGATCGGCGCGATGGCGCGTCCCGGCAGCAATGCGGCGCCGATCCCGATCGCGGCGGTGCAGAAGGCTGCGATTGTCGCAAAGACGCCGGCGCGTTTGGCGAACGGATTTTCCCAGATGCGGGACGGCGACGCTGCGGCGGGCGCGGGCAGGGCTTGCGGCACCGGCGATGCTTCACCGTGCAGCCCCCTCAGGATGCGTTCCGGCGTGAACGGCGGCTCGCGAAAACGCACGCCGGTGGCATCGAAGATCGCGTTCGCGATCGCCGCCGCGCTCGGCACCGAGGCGGACTCGCCGACGCCGAGCGGCGGCTGGTCCGGCCGCGGCAGCATCAGCACGTCGATCTTGGGCACGTCGGGAAAGGGGATGATCGGATAGGCGCCCCATTCGCGCGCGGCCACCGTGCCGCGCTCGAACGAGACCTCTTCCATCAGCGCGCGGCTGGTGGACTGGATGACGTTGCCGTGGATCTGGTGGCGCACGCCGTCCGGATTGATCATCAGCCCGGAATCCTGCCCGGCGACGACGCGTGTGACGCTGACATCGCCGGTCGCCTTGTTCACGGCGACGTCGGCGATCCAGGCCGACCACGCCGCGCCATAGCCGGGAAACTTGCTGTGGACATAGAGCGCGTAGGCAAAGCCGCGCCCGTGCACGACATCGCCGTCCTTCTCCTCGCGGACCGGGCGCGGCGTCCAACCGGCGCGTTCGGCCACCGCATTGACGAGGTCGACGGCGCGCTGATCCTTCAGATAGCGCAGGCGGTATTCGATGGGATCGATACCTGCCTCGGTGGCGGCCTCGTCGATATAGGATTCATGCGCAAAGGTGTTCGGCAGCGCCGAGACGCCGCGGAACCAGGAGGCGCGCACGATCGGCGGCATGTCGTGGGCGACGACGCGCATGTTGTCGTAGTCGTAAGGAGGGATCGCGGTGCGATCGCCCATCTGCAGCACGGTAGGCTCGGGCGCGATGCGACCGGTCAGCAACAGCGCCAGCGTCGGTGCGGCATTGGAGGGATAGCGCGTTGCGAGATCATAAGCAGCAATGCCGCCTGCGGCGTCGAGGCCGCCGTTGACGTCGATCAGCTGCGCGGTGCCCTTGGGCTCCCAGGCGTGCTCTTGCTCGCGGGTCAACTGTACGCGTACGGGCCGGCCGACCGCGCGCGAGAGCAGCAGCGCGTCCGCGCTGACGTCGTCGGCGCAGTTGCGGCCGTAGCAGCCGGCGGCCTCGAGGCGGATGACGTCGATCTCGCTCTCGGGACGCTCGACCAGGAGGGCAAGGTCGCTGCGCAGCACGTGCGGATTCTGCGTGCCCGACCAGACCCGGATGTTGCCATCCCTAAAATCCGCGACCGCACAGGACGGGCCGATCGAGCCGTGCATCTGGTACGGCCACACATAAGTGCGCTGCATCGGCTTGGCCGCGCCCGATATCGCCGCGTCGACATCGCCCTTGTCGATCAGCGTGCGCGGCGTCGACGGATTGGCGCGCAGCGCGGTCTCGACGTCGGCGAGGTCGGTGAGGGTGGGCGTCGGCTTCCAGCTCACCTTGAGCTGCTCCGCCGCGCGGATCGCACTTTCCTCGCGCTCGGCGACCACGCCGACGAAATCACCGAGGCGCACCACGGCTATGATGCCTGGAATGTCGCGCACCGAGGATTCGTCGACGGCGATGAGGCTGGTGCCGACGAACGGGCCGGCATCGACGCCGGCATAGGGCGGCCGCACCACGCGGCCGTGCAGCATGTCGGGCACGCGGATATCGTGCACGAAGGTCAGTTCGCCCGTGGCCTTGGCCGGCAGGTCGACGCGCGGCGTCGACTGGCCGACGATGGTGTAGTCGCCGACGGGCTTGACCGCGACATCGTCGGCAAGCTCGAGCCGTATCTCCTCGCCGCCGATCAACTCGCCATAGCTGACGCTGCGGTTGTCGTGTCCGCGCACGAGGCCGTCCTCGACCTTGAGGTCGGTCGCGGGAAGCTCCAGCCGCTCGGCTGCGCGCGCGATCAGGAACTGCCGCGCTTGCGCGGCGGCCTTGCGCAGGGGAACGGCGGTGATCTGGATCGTCTCGCTCGCGATCGTCGCGCCCTGGTTCGGCACCACGGCGGTGTCGCCGAGCACGACGACGACGCGCGCAAAGGAGACGTCGAGCTCTTCGGCGACGATCTGGCCGAGCGCGGTGCGGATGCCGGTGCCGAGATCGACATGGCCGTTATAGGCCATGACCGAGCCGTCCGCGGTGATGCGGACGAACGTTTCGGACGTGACCTCGTCCACGCTGCGGGCGACGACGAGCCAGCCCGATGGGTGCTCAGCTCCGTTCGAAACAGGGGAGGCCATCAATCTGCGGCCTCGGTGAGCTGGCCGGAGGCGCGCATCACGGCGCGCAGGATCTCGACATGGGTGCCGCAGCGGCAAAGGTTGTAGCGCAGCGCGGCGAGCGCTTCGGGCTCGGTCGGGCGCGGGTTGATCGCAAGCAGCGCCTTGGTGGTCATGATCATGCCGTTGAGGCAATAGCCGCATTGCGCGGCCTGCTCGTCGATGAAGGCCTGCTGCACCACGTCAGGCTTGTCGCGGGTGCCGAGCCCTTCGAGCGTCACGATGTCGCGCCCGGCGCAGCCGCCGACCGGAATCACGCAGGAGCGCGCTGCCGCGCCGTCGATCAGGACAGTGCAGGTGCCGCATTCGCCGAGCCCGCAGCCGTATTTGGGGCCGTTGAGCGCGAGATCGTTGCGCAGCACGTAGAGCAGCGGCGTATCGCGTGCCGCGGTGATCTCGTGGATCCTGCCGTTCACGGTGAGGCGGATCGGTGTTGGCGTCATCCCTGTTCCCAAGCCCCTGCTTTCAAGCTCTGGACTATGCAGTCGCAAAATCTCGGTCGCGACGATACCGTTTGTACACAAACGTGCAAGCCGTGCATGCCGCACTGCAGCGCGTCTGCCTTCTTTGTGGACAGGTCCGATAGGCAAATGAGGATTTGTGCGGCAGCGGCTTCTTTTGCGCTGCACCGCCGCTTGACAGCCGCAGGGGACCGCGCGCAACATCGTTCGTATACGAATGATAACGACGTCTCCGCTGGCTTTCGACATGGTGATGGAAACAACGAGCGCTGCCACCGACAAGATCCGCTGCGATGCCTGTCCGGTGATGTGCTACATCAAGCCGGGCGCGGCGGGCGCCTGCGACCGCTATGCCAACCACGACGGCAAGCTGGTCCGCGTCGATCCGCATGTGATTCTGGAGCGCACCGTCGAGCATGGCGGCAAGCTCGTTCCGTTCAGCCGCACCGAAGACTGGGACGGCAAGATCGTCCACGAACCCTCGACCTTCGTCACCGCGATCGGCGCGGGCACGACCTATCCCGACTACAAGCCGGCGCCGTTCATCGTTTCCGCGGAGGTCGACGGCGTCGACATGGTGACCGTGGTCACCGAGGGCATCTTCTCCTATTGCGGCATCAAGGTGAAGATCGACACCGACCGCTATCTCGGGCCGGAAACCGCGACCGTGCGCGCGCAGGGCGAGGCGGTCGGCCACGTCACCACCAGCGAATACGGCTCGCAGATGCTGTCGCTCGGCGGCGTGCATCACCTCACCGGCGGCTCCAAGAAGGAGGGGCGCGTCACCTGCGACACGTTGATGGACCTCGCCAATTGCAAGGCGGTGGAGCTGACCATCGACGGCGGCGCGACCGTGGTGGTGCAGGCGGGCCAGCCGCCGATCGTCAACGGCGTCAAGGAAGAGCGCATGCGCGTCGGCTGCGGCTCGGCGACGATCGGCATGTTCGCCAAGCAATGGCACGGCAAGGTCGACGAGGTCGTCGTGGTCGACGACCACATCACCGGCGTGCTGAGCGAGCACCAGGCCGGCAAGCTGCTCGACATCGCCGACACCGGCATCAAGATGAAGGGGCGCCGCTCGACGCCCGGCCGCTATTTCCAGGTCGCCGATCCCGGCACGGGTTGGGGTGGCACCAACATCTCCGATCCGCTCGCGATTCTCGGCCCCTTCGACAAGAAGGAGGCGAAGGCCGGCCTGACCATGCTGATGGTCTCCACCACGGGCGAGCATTCGTCCTATTACGTGCTCGACGAGACCCTGAACCCGGTCGAGACCGAGATGCCCGCCGATCTGAAATTCTCGGTCGAGCGCATCCAGGAGAATTGCGAGCCGGCGTTGTGCACGGTGCTGTTCATGGCCGGTGCCGGCGGATCGCTGCGCGCCGGCGTCACCGACAATCCGGTGCGGCTGACGCGCTCCGTGAAGGATGCGCTGACGCGTGTCACCAGCGGCGGGGCGCCGGTCTATGTCTGGCCGGGCGGCGGCATCACTTACATGGTCGATGTGACGCAGATGCCGGCGGGCGCGTTCGGCTACGTGCCGACGCCGGCGCTGGTCGCGCCGATCGAATTCACGATGAAGCTGACCGACTATGCCGCGCTCGGCGGGCACATGGACTATGTGAAGCCGCTCTCCGAGGTGCAGAACGGTGAGGATGTCCGCCAGTTGCCCTGGCAGAACCCGATTCCGGGGCCGCGGGCATGACGCGGCGTCCGCAAATCGCATTGCTGTCTGATGGCCGGCGGCTGCATTTGCAGGATGGACCGATCGATCTGATCGTCGAGGCGAGGGGAGCCGCGGGCGAGGTGCGTGCGGCCTATGAAGCCGCGGCGCAGCGTTTCACCGGATTGCTCGACGAGCTCTGCGCGGAATTGCCGGAGCTGCGGACGGCTGCCGGCAGACGGACGTCGCTGAAGGGCGTGGTGGCGCGGCGCATGCACGCCGCTGTCGTGCCCTATGCCGCCGACGGCTTCATCACGCCGATGGCCGCTGTGGCCGGGAGCGTGGCCGAGGAAATTCTGGGTGCGATGCTGAGCGCCGCGACGCTCGACCGGGCCTATGTCAACAATGGCGGCGATATCGCGCTTCATCTCGGCAATGGCGAGCAATTCTCGGTCGGCCTGATGGACCGGCCCGATCGCGACGGCGTGATGCGAGCCATGCGGGTCGATGCGGAGGATCCGGTGCGCGGCATCGCCACCAGCGGACGGCACGGCCGCAGTTTCTCGCTCGGCATCGCCGATGCGGTGACGGTGCTCGCGGCGACGGCGTCGCAGGCCGATGCGGCCGCGACCGTCATCGCCAATGCCGTCGATCTGCCCGGGCACCCCGCCATCATCCGAACCCCTGCGAACGAAATTCAGCCCGATAGCGATCTCGGCGCGCGTCTGGTCACCCGCGGCGTCGGTGAATTGTCGCGGAATGAGATCGCGGATGCGCTGGAATCTGGCGCGGAATGTGCACGGCAATTGTTCGATCGCGGATTGATCGAGGGTGCTGTGCTCAGGCTTTGTGGTGATATGCTTGTCATCGGAGCCAAGGATATGGAAGAGCAGCGAACGCGCCCGCTCGTGCTGGAGAACGCGGTCGGTGCCTGAACAGGGAAGCGAAGCATGAGCGCGATCATCCGCAAGATCGTCACCGTCGTCGAAGAGACGCAGATGGAGATGGGCCGCCAGGTCTCGCCGCCGACCCGGCGTGCCGCCGCGATCGCCGTGATCGAAAATCCATTTGCCGGAAAATACGTCGAGGACCTCTCGCCGCTGATCGCGATCGGCGAGGAACTCGGTGATTTGCTGGCCAAGCGCGCGGTCGCCGCGCTCGGGATCGAAGGTTCCAAGGCGCACAGCTACGGCAAGGCCGCGGCCGTCGGCGAGAACGGCGAGCTGGAGCATGCCGCCGCGATCCTTCATCCCAAGATGGGCGCCCCGGTGCGCAAGGTTCTGACCAAGGGCGCGGCGCTGATCCCATCGTCCAAGAAGCGCAGCGGGCCGGGCACGACGCTCGACATTCCCTTGGGGCATAAGGACGCAGCCTTCGTGCGCAGCCATTTCGACGGCATGGAAGTGCAGATCAACGACGCGCCGCGCGCCAACGAGATCATGGTCGCGGTCGCCGTCACCGACAGCGGCCGTCCGCTGCCGCGCGTGGGCGGATTGACGGTTGCGGAGATCAAGGGCGAAGACGGTTTGAAATAAGGAATGGTCCGGAGGGGCGGGCACAATCTCTCCGGCAAGGTCGTAGTCGAGACAAAGAGTTCAAAACTGGAGGTTGGGATGCGAGCAAGAAATTACTTCGTCGGCGCGGCCTTCGCGCTCCTGGCGGGCGGCATGGCTCATTCGGCCATGGCGCAGGACATCAAGATCGGCGAGATCAACAGCTATTCGCTGCTGCCGGCGTTCACCGAGCCCTATCGCAAGGGCTGGCAGCTCGCGGTGGAAGAGATCAACGCGGCCGGCGGCATCAACGGCAAGAAGCTCGTCGTCATCTCCAAGGACGACGGCGGCAAGCCGGCGGATGCGCAGACCGCGGCCAACGAGCTCGTCTCGAGCGAAGGCGTGGCGATGCTGACGGGCACGTTCCTGTCGAACATTGGTCTCGCCGTCAGCGACTTCGCCAACCAGAAGAAGGTGTTCTTCCTCGCGGCCGAGCCGCTGACCGACGCCGTCACCTGGTCGAAGGGCAACAAATATACGTTCCGCCTGCGTCCCTCCAACTACATGCAGGCGGCGATGCTGGTCGAGGCAGCCGCCAAGCTGCCCGCGAAGCGCTGGGCGACGATCGCGCCGAACTATGAATACGGCCAGTCGGCGGTGCAGGTGTTCAAGAAGCTGATGTCGGAGAAGCGTCCCGACATCCAGTGGGTGGACGAGCAGTGGCCGCCGCAGGGCAAGATCGACGCAGGTCCCGTGGTGCAGGCGGTTGCCGCCGCCAATCCCGAGGCGATCCTCAACGTCACCTTCGGCGCCGACCTCGTCAAGCTCGTGCGCGAAGGCAACACCCGCGGCCTGTTCAAGGGGCGCGAGGTCGTCTCCTTCCTGACCGGCGAGCCCGAATATCTCGATCCGCTCAAGGACGAGACGCCCGAGGGCTGGATCGTCACCGGCTATCCCTGGTACTCGATCAAGACGCCCGAGCATGATGCGTTCCTGAAGGCCTACCAGGCCAAGTACAACGACTATCCGCGCCTCGGCTCGATCGTCGGCTACCAGACCATCAAGGCGGCCGCCGCCATTCTCGCCAAGGCGGGTTCGACCGATCCGGAGAAGCTGATTGCCGCGGCGGAGGGGCTGTCGATGCCGTCGCCGTTCGGCGAGATCACCTTCCGCAAGATCGACCACCAGTCGACCCTCGGCGCCTATGTCGGCAAGACCGCGCTGAAGGACGGCAAGGGTGTGATGGTGGACTCTTCTTACAAGAAGGGTTCGGACTATCTGCCGAGCGATGCCGAAGTCGAGAAGCTGCGGCCGAAGGATTGATGCAACGAGAGACCGGGGCCTCGTGGTTCGAGACGCGCGGCGTTGCCGCGCTCCTCACCACGAGGGTCCCGGACCTCATCCTGAGGAGGCGCGCAGCGCCGTCTCGAAGGATGAAGCCCAGTACCGAGACTTAATTAACCCGGACCGCCGATGGCCTTTTACGTCGTACAGTTTCTGACCGGTCTCGCCAGCGCAGCGTCGCTGTTTCTGGTGGCGTCGGGCCTGTCGATCATCTTCGGCGTGACGCGGATCGTGAATTTCGCGCATGGCGCCTTCTACATGATCGGCGCCTATATCGCCTTCACGCTGACGGAGCGCCTGTCGGGGGCGTTCGGCTTCTGGGGCAGCATCGTGCTGGCTGCGCTCGCGGTGGCGCTGATCGGCGTGCTGGTCGAGATGGTCTTGCTCCGCCGCATCTATCACGCGCCAGAGCTGTTCCAGCTGCTCGCAACCTTCGGCCTGACCCTGATGGTCGAGGATCTCGTCGTGCTGATCTGGGGCCCCGACGATCTCGTCGGCCGCCGCGCGCCGGGCTTCAAGGGCGCGATTGATTTCTTCGGCCAGAACATCCCGAGCTACGACCTGTTCCTGATCGTGCTCGGCCCGGTCGTGCTCGGGATTCTCTGGCTATTGTTCCAGCGCACGCGCTGGGGCGTGCTGGTGCGCGCCGCGACGCAGGACCGCGACATGGTCGCGGCGCTCGGCGTGAACCAGAAATGGCTGTTCACGTCGGTGTTCGCGGTCGGCGTCTTCCTTGCTGCGCTTGGCGGCGCGCTGCAGATTCCGCGCGATGCCGTGCATCATGCGATGGATTTGCGCATCATCGTCGAAGTGTTCGTCGTCGTGGTGATCGGCGGCCTCGGCAGCATCGTCGGCGCCTTCGTCGCGGCCGTCCTGGTCTCCGAGCTGAACGCCTTCGGCATCCTGATCTTCCCGAAGATCTCGATCATCCTGGTCTTCCTGGTGATGGCGGTGGTGCTGATCGTCCGTCCCTGGGGCCTGTTCGGCAAGCCGGAGGCGGCGGCGCGCAAGACGCCGGGTCTCACCGTCAATCCCTGGCGCCCGCTGACCTCGAACGAGCGGCTCGCCTCGCTGGCCGCGCTTCTCCTCGCGGCGACGCTGCCGCTGTTCGCGGGCAATTACGCGCTGACCGTCGGCTCGGAGATCGCGATCTTCGTGATCTTCGCAGTCTCCTTGCACTTCCTGATGTCGGTCGGCGGCCTCGCGTCCTTCGGCCACGCCGCCTATTTCGGCCTCGGGGCCTACGGCGTCGCCTTCCTCGCCAAGATGGCGGGGCTGCCGATGATCGTGTGCCTGTTGCTGGGACCGCTGCTCGGCTGCATGGGCGCCGCCGTGTTCGGCTTCTTCGCGGTGCAGCTCTCCGGCGTCTATTTCGCCATGCTGACGCTCGCCTTTGCGCAGATCGTCTGGTCGATCGCGTTCCAGTGGGTGAGTGTCACCGGCGGCGACAACGGCATCCTCGGCGTCTGGCCGGAAAAATGGGCGGCGAGCCCGTCGAACTTCTACTGGCTGGCGCTCGGCGTCGCCGCGCTTGTCACCGTCGCGCTGCGGGTCATGGTGTTCTCGCCGTTCGGCTACGCGCTGCGAGCCACGCGCGACTCGCTGCTGCGCAGCGAAGCGATCGGCATCAATGCCAAGCGCATCCAGTGGACGGCCTTCGTCATCGCGGGCACCACCGCCGGCATCGGCGGTGCGCTGTTCGCATACCTGAAGGGCAGCGTCTTCCCCGACAATCTCGGCATCTCGCTGTCGGTCGATGCGCTGGTCATGGTGCTGCTCGGCGGCGTCGAGACGGTGTCCGGTGCGGTGATCGGTGCCATCGTCTACAAGGCGCTCAACATCTGGCTGGTCAGCCAGACCGATCTGTCAAAGCTCGTGCTCGGCGGCTTCATCGTGCTGATCGTCGTCGTCTTCCCCAAGGGCATCGTCGGCATGCTGGAGATGCTGGCGCAGCGCCGCAGGAAGTCGTCGCCGCCGGGATCCCCCTTGCTCGCCAAGCCGATCGAGTCCGCCGAATGAGCGTCGCACCCACACTTCTCGCGGTCGAAGGCCTGACCAAATCCTATGGCGGCATTCATGCCGTCCGCGGCGTCTCGTTCTCGCTGCGCGCCGGCGAGATCCTGGCGCTGATCGGGCCGAACGGCGCGGGCAAGAGCACCTGCTTCGACATGCTCAACGGCCAGAACAAGCCTGACAGCGGCCACGTCCGTCTGCTCGGCGAGGAGACCACCGGCAAGAAGCCGCGCGAGATCTGGCGGATGGGCGTCGGGCGCACCTTTCAGATCACCGCGACCTTCGCCACCATGACCGTGCGCGAGAATGTGCAGGTCGCCCTGATCTCGCACGGGAAGAAGCTGTTCAACCTGTTCGGCTCGGCCCCGAACTTCGATCGCGGCGAGGCCGGCCGCCTGCTCGAGCTGGTCGGCATGGGCGGCTATGCGGACCGGCCCTGCGGCGAGCTTGCCTATGGCGACCTCAAGCGGCTCGAACTCGCGGTGGCGCTCGCCAACCAGCCGAAGCTGCTGCTGATGGACGAGCCGACCGCGGGCATGGCGCCGCGCGAGCGCGTCGAGCTGATGCGGCTCACGGCTCAGATCGCGAAGGAAAAGGCGATCGGCGTGCTCTTCACCGAGCACGACATGGACGTGGTGTTCGAGCACGCCGACCGTATCATCGTGCTCAATCGCGGTACGCTGATCGCGGAGGGTTCGCCGGCCGAGGTGCGGGGCAATCCGCAGGTGCAGGCGATTTATCTGGGCGAGGGGCTGCTTTACGAAGGCGGGCATCGCGAGGGAGCATCGGCATGAAGCTCACGGTGCAGGACCTCAACAGCCATTACGGCCCCGCGCATATCCTGTTCGACATCGGCTTCGAGGTCGGCGAGGGCGAGGTCGTGGCGCTGCTCGGGCGCAACGGCGCCGGTAAGTCGACGACGTTCCGCTCGATCGTCGGCCTCGTCGCGCAACGCTCCGGCCGCATCATGTTCGAGGGCAAGGACGTCTCGGCGAAACCGACGCACGAGATCGTGCGCGAGGGGCTGGGCTATGTGCCGGAGGAGCGGCGCATCTTCACGGACCTGACCGTCGAGGAAAACCTCGAGGTCGGCAAGCAGCCGAAGCGTCCGAACGCGCCGCACTGGACACGCGAAAAACTGTTCGCGCTGTTTCCAAATCTCGGCGAGATGAAGAACCGGCCGGGCGGCCGCATGAGCGGCGGCGAGCAGCAGATGCTGACGATCGCGCGTACGCTGATGGGAAATCCGTCGCTGGTGCTGCTCGACGAGCCCTCGGAGGGGCTGTCGCCGAAGATCGTGGAGCAGATGGTCGATGCCATCCTGACCATGAAGAAGGAAGGCGTCAGCATCGTCGTCTCCGAGCAGAATCTGCACTTTGCGCGGCTCATCTCCGACCGCGCCTACATCATCGAGCGCGGCCGCATCTGCTTCGGCGGGACCATGGCCGAGCTCGACGCGCGTCCGGACATCCGCGACGCGCATCTGTCGTTGTGAAGGGCGGGGGACGGATGGCGAGAAGCTCAGCAGTCAAGAAGAGCGTCAAACCGGCAAAACCGCCTTACGTGCTCGACGAGCAGGTCGGCTTCATCCTGCGCCAGGTCTGGCAGCGCCACAGCTCGATCTTCTCCCGCGACATCGGCACCAATCTGACACCGACGCAATGGGCGGCGCTGTCGAAGCTCGCCGAGACCGGGCCGTGCTCGCAGAACCAGCTCGGCCGGCTGACGGCGATGGATGTCGCGACCATCAAGGGCGTGATCGACCGCCTGACGGCGCGCGGGCTGACCGAGACCAGCCAGGATCCCGAGGACGGCCGCCGTCTGCTGGTCAGCCTGACCCGGGCGGGGCAGCAGCTCGCGGAGAAACTCGCCCCCAACGCGCTGGCGATCACCCGCGAGACGCTGGCACCGCTCGACGCCAGGGAGCGCGAGACCCTGATGGCGCTGCTGAACAAGCTGCGGTGAGGGCGGTGTCGTAGACTGTCTCGTAGGGGGGGCAAAGCGAAGCGTGCCCACCATTCTTCTCAATGAGAAAGAGATCGTGGGCACGGCGCTTCGCGCCTTTGCCCACCCTACGGCAGTTGAACGAGCTGCCGGGGTTCGCGACTAACCTCGATATAGGATTATCGAGGGTTTTTGGTCATGAGAGCGGCGACTCAGTTTGCAATGGTTCTGTTGGCACTTGCGGTCCAATGCGTGCCCGCCATTGCCGCGCAGCCTTACGAAGGCTTCTGGGCCTCGACCAAAAAGGACTGCCGCAATGACGACAGCCCCAACCGGATGAGCATCGAAGGCGGCAACCGCCTGTACTGGTACGAGACGCGCTGCCGCGCCGGCGAGATCACGGCCGACGGCAAGCTCGGCTGGAACATGAAGCTCGCCTGCGAAGGCGAGGGCGAGAAGTTTCGCTCCAATCCTCGCGTGTCCATCGCCGCGGACGGCAGGCTGGTGATGGACAACGGCCCGGTTGGGCAGGCCAAGCGCCAGACCTATGTGCGATGTGAGATCGCGAAGAAGCGCTGATCCCTCACGTCTTCCCCGGCCATTTGGCGCGGTAACGGATCTCGCTGCCGTCGTTGAGCCGCCGCCATGTTCCGAACTCCGGTGTATGCGGCGCGCGGGCGGTCAGATCGATCGGATAGAGCCGGCCCGGTTGTCCCTGGATGGTGACCGCGAGCTGCCGGTGCGAGGTGCGAAACGCCAGCTCGACCTCGCCGGCGATGACGGCTTGGTCGCCGTCACGATAGAAGCCGGCCGGGTTCACTTCACCCGGCATGGTGTTCAGATCAGTTTGCAATTCGATGGTGATGCCTTGCGATGACGCCGGCACTTTAACCCCGGCCGGAAAGCGCACCTCGAACACGAGCAGTGGATTGGCGCCGTTGCGGTTGAGCCAGGGCGTGGCCGTCATGTAGGCGACGGCCAGGTAGGTGCCAACAGCGGCGATGCAGAGCAGGCCGACGACGCCGAGCGACTTCAGGGTGTTGCGCGCAACGCCGTCATTGCCCGGGTCCTTCCCCGGACGCGTCACCAGCCAGCTGGCGAACACCGCGCCGCCGATTGCACCCGTCGGGGCGTAGACGAACAATCCCAGCAGACCCGACGTGATCGGGTCCGCCCGGTTGCCGAAATCGAACAGGGAGAACAGCACGAAGGTCGCGACATAACCCGCCACCGCGCCGGCAACGCCGGCCGCTATTCGCGATGAGCTTTTCATGTCCCCCTCGATGGTCCAGCAATGAACTGCCGCCGCCGAGGGCTGCCTGCGTTAGACGCCGCAGGCAGCGGTCTTGTTCAACGCCTTGAAGGCTGCGTCACTTCGCCACGATTTCCGGCACCCGGCCGGCCGGCGGCGTGTTGCGGCTGCGCTGGGTGCGCACGATGCCGTCGATGATGGTCATGCCGATGCCGGGGAGGTCGCCGAGCTGGACGCTCTCCAGGATGTTCTTGCCGGGCGAGTGCTGGGCCTTGTCCATGACGACGAAATCGGCGGAGCGGCCGACTTCAATCAGACCGCAGTCGAGCTGCCGCATCCGCGCGGTGTTACCCGTGGCGAGGCAGAAGGCGAGTTCGGCCGGCAGGTCGCCGAGCGAGGACAGCATCGAGACCATGCGCAAAATGCCGAGCGGCTGCACGCCCGAGCCGGCGGGCGCGTCGGTGCCGAGGATGACCCGGTGCAGGTCACCCATTTCCCGGGCGATGCGCAGCGTGAACAGGGCCGAACGCTCATTGCCGTTGTGAACGATCTCGAGCCCGCGCTTGCACCCTTCACAGATGCAGCGGATCTGATCGTCGGGGAGGGCGGTGTGGCCGCCATTGATATGGCCGACCACGTCGGTGTCGGCCTCCAGCACGACGTCCTTGTCGATCAGGCCGGAGCCGGGGATCGAGGGGCCGCCGGTGTGGATCGTGCTCTGGATGCCGTATTTGCGGGCCCAGCCGACCATCTTGCGCGCGGTGGGGCCGTCCTTGACGCCGCCGAGGCCCACTTCGCCGAGCAGCTTGACGCCGGCGGCCGCGAGCTCCTTGAAATCTTCCTCGACCATCTCGCATTCGATCACCGGCGCGCCGGCGTGAACCTTCACGCCGCCGGGCCGCAAATTCCAGAAGGCGCGCTGGGCGAAGATGGCCATCGCCTTCAGCCCGACGACGTCGCGCGGGCGGCCGGGCATGTGCACTTCGCCGGCGGAAATCATCGTGGTGACGCCGCCGTGCAGATTGCTGTCGATCCAGCCGATCTGGTTCTGGCGGGGCGTCCAGTCGCCCGCGACGGGATGGACGTGGCTGTCGATCAGGCCCGGCGCGACCGTGGTGCCGTTGGCCTCGACGATGGTGGTCGCGCCTTCGGTGTTGAGGTCCTTGTAGCGGCCGATCGCGGTGATCTTGCCGTTCTCGGCGACGATGGTGTCGCCGTCCAGGATCGGCTTTTCCAGGGCGCCGGACAGGATCAGGCCGATATTCCGGATCACGAGCTTCGAGGGTCCGGTGGCCTGGGGGGCGTCATGCGCCATGGAAAGGGCTCCTTATTCCTAACTGCAACGCTTTCGATCTTGGGCAGCCTTGACCGCGGGATCAAGCAGGATTATTCATTAGTGTACGAATGATCGTGTACAAACGACGCATAGCTGCCCGCCTCGGAACCGCATAGACGCGACACGGATAGGTGAGATGAGCAATTTCAATCAGGAAAGCGTTTTGAGCGTCCACCACTGGACCGACACGCTGTTCTCCTTCAAGACCACCCGCAGCCCGACCTTCCGTTTCCGCAACGGCGAGTTCACCATGATCGGGCTCAAGGTCGGCGAGAAGCCGCTGCTGCGGGCCTACAGCGTCGCCAGCGCCAATTACGAGGAGACGCTGGAGTTCTTCTCGATCAAGGTGCCTGATGGTCCGCTGACCTCGCGCCTCCAGCATCTGAAGGAAGGCGACGAGATCATCGTCAGCCGCAAGGCCACCGGCACGCTCGTCATCGACAACCTGGAAGAGGGGCGCAACCTCTACCTGATCGGCACCGGCACCGGCCTTGCCCCGTTCCTGAGCGTCATCAAGGACCCCGAGACCTACGAGCGGTTCGAGAAGGTCGTGCTGCTGCACGGCTGCCGGCACGTGAAGGAACTCGCCTATGGCGAGATGATCACCGAGCACCTGCCGAAGGACGAGCTGCTCGGCGAGTACATCCAGAACCAGCTGATCTACTACCCCACGGTGACCCGCGATCCCTTCCGCAACCGCGGCCGCATCACCGACCTCATCACCTCGGGCAAGCTGTTCAGCGATATCGGCCTGCCGATGCTGGAAGCCGCTCATGACCGCGTCATGATCTGCGGCAGCCCGGCGCTGGTGGCGGACACCCGCGTGCTGCTCGGCGAGCGCGGCTTCGTCGAGGGCAACCACGGCGAACCGGCCCAGTTCGTGGTCGAGAAGGCCTTCGCCGAGCGGTAAGCCCGCAATAAGACCGTATTTTCGCCCTCTGGCGGGCGTTGCCGCGTCGATTCGGCGCTTGATACACTTGTGGGAGCGAATCAGCGGGAGTTCCCACATGGTTGCGGACAGCGACAGCAACATCGCCTGGCATCGGGTTCAGTTGAAGAAGAACCGCGCCGAGCTGAAGGCGCTCGAGACCGCGCGCTTCACGATGGGCGAGATCGCGTCCTCGAAGCGGAACGGCCAGACCCAGAAGGCGATCGCGGAACTCAAGCGCAAGATCGCGCAGTCCGAGCGTGCGATCGCCGATCACGACAAGCGCACGCGACGTCCGCTCGGCACCGACGTGCAAAGCCTCAGCAACGGCAGCTGGAGCCATTGGGACTCCTATACCAACCAGCAGCAGCGCAAGACCGGCCACCGCTCGCCGGGGCGCGGCTAGGTCCTACGCGTCGGGCGGAACGAGAGTTCCGGCCTTGCGCCGGCTGCTCCGCATCCCATCTGGTTGAGGCGCAACAACCGCCGGTGATTCCATGACCCCGCGCCTCGATTTCACCAGCGAGGCCTTCTTTCGCGATCCGCCGAAGGCCATCGCGGCGCTGCGCGCGCAGGGCCCCCTGGTGGCGACGCGCTTTCCGTTGGTCGGCGACGTCTGGATCACGACGACCCATGACGCCACCGCGCAGGTGCTGAAGGACAATGCGACCTTCACTCTCCGCAAGGAGGATGGCGACGTGGCAGGGCTGCGTTGGTGGATGCCGAAGCTCGTCACGACCATCGCCAACAACATGCTGACGATGGATGAGCCGGACCACACGCGGCTGCGCGGCATCGTGGACGAGGCCTTCCGCCGCCGTGCGATCGTGGCGATGGAGCCGCGCATCCGCGCCATTGCCGACGATCTTGCCGCGGAGTTGTTCGTGGGCGGAGCTCCGGCCGATCTCGTCGAGCGCTATGCGCGCATCCTGCCGCTGTCGGTCATCTGCGAACTGCTCGGCCTGCCCATGGCCGATCGCGCCCGGTTCATCGCCTGGGCCAACGCGATGTCTTCGCTGACCAACATCGTCAGCGTCGTCCGCCTGATGTTCGCCCTGCGCAAGATGCGACGCTATCTGCAGGGGCAATTGCAGCTCGCGCGCGAGCAGGGCGGCGAGGGGCTGATCGCCGAATTGGTGCAGGTCGAGCGCGAGGGCGGGCAGATCACGCCGGACGAGATGGTGGCGATGGTATTCCTGCTGCTCGCGGCGGGCTCGGAGACGACGACGCATCTGATCAGCGGGTCGGTCTACGAGCTGCTGAAGAACCCCGGTCTGCGTGACTGGCTGGAGGAGGACTGGAGCCGCGCCTCGCTCGCCGTCGAGGAGTTCCTGCGGTTCGTCTCGCCGGTTCAGTTCTCGAAACCGCGCTATGTGCGGCGGGATGTCGAGCTGGACGGCGTGCGCCTGAAGAAGGGCGACCGCGTCATGGTCATGCTCGCGGCGGCGAACATGGACCCTGCGGTGCACGACCAGCCGGAGCGGCTCGATCTCGAACGCAAGCCCAACCGCCACATGTCCTTCGGCACGGGGATCCATTTCTGCCTCGGGCACCAGCTCGCGCGCATCGAGGCTGCGAGCGCGCTGCAGGCCTTGTTCACGCGCTGGCCGCGGCTTGGCCTTGCGGTCGATGCCTCGCAGATTCACTGGCGCAGGCGGCCGGGGATTCGCATGATAGCGAAACTGCCCGTGGTGGCCGATGCTGGCGTGAAATCGCAGCCGCGCGCGGAAGAGCAACTGCTCGCAAGCTGAAAGGGAACTTCATCGTTCCCTGATGCAACCGCGAAACAAACTCCGCGGTGCCTGCGTTGGCCCGATGTGGACAATCATGATGGAGCAATCCATGCCCCACGGAGGCAAGACGCATATCGGTTCAGGCGCGCACGGCAAGGGCGCAGGCAATGGAGCGTTGACGGACATTCCCAAGGACAAGATCGGCGACAACATGATCCTGTCGAACCGCGACAAGGCGCAGCATTCCGACATCAGAGGCATGGACAGCAAGTTCATCCAGACCGAGCAATATCAGGACCACTCGGCCAACCGGTTCACGGACGACGAGGAGTCGGAAGAGTAGGCCGATGCGCTGGCGCGCTCAGGAGCCGGTCGACTTCCTGGAAGAAACCAGATCACGCTCCCATCCGAATACCGAGCGGCCGTCGAGATCGGGCGAGGCGGCGCGTTCACCGGCAATATAGGCTTCGACGGACGGACCGCTCGCGCTGCGCTCGAGCCGCCGCGCCTGGTCGTCGAGGCGCCTGATCGCCTGCATCTCTTCCTCGCGACCGAGCCTTGCGTTCTGGATTGCGCCTTTCAGCACGCGAATGGTCTCGTCATAGACCTTGATCGGGACGGGGTAGGGATGCCGGTCCTTGCCGCCATGGGCGAGCGAGAAGCGCGCGGGGTCGGTGAAGCGATAGGGTGCGCCGTGCACGACCTCGGCCACCATTGCCAGCGAGCGCACGGTGCGCGCGCCGACGCCGGGCGTCAGCAGCAATTCCGGAAAGTCGACCGGGCCGCGCTCGGCCGCCGCAGCCAGCGTACCGTGCAGGCGCCGCGCGAACACATCCTTGGGCCGGACCTCGTGATGGGAGGGCATGATCAGATGCGGCAGCATCGCCTGCGCAGGCTCGGGCGCGGTACCGGTGAGCCGTTCGAATTCGGTGAGAATGCGATCGGGACCGAGATCGCTCAGCAGCTCAAGCTGTGCGGTACGCGAGACGTCGGCACGATGGTCGGTGAGATTGACGATCTCGCCTTGCTGCGGGCCGTCGATCGCGCTGTGCGGCGCATCGACGAAGCTCTTCAGCGCTTCCGAATGCCAGTGGTAGCGGCGGGCCTGGCGCTTGTCGCCGTTCATGCCCTGCTGCACCACCGTCCATTTACCCTCGGTGGTGACGAAGAAGCCGTGAAGGTAGAGATCAAAGCCGTCCTGCACCGCGGCGCTGTCGACCTTGGCCACGAGACGGCTGGCACGCGTCAGCATCGCGCCGTCGAAGCCGACGCGGTCGCCGAGTTGCAGCAGCTCGTCGGGCGTCTTGCGCGAATGCTGGCCACGGCCGCCGCAGACATAGATGCCGAGCTCGTCCTGGAGCGGGCCGAGCCCGCGCTTCAGCGCGCCGATCACCGAGGTGGTGATCCCCGAGGAATGCCAGTCCATCCCCATCACCGCGCCGAACGACTGGAACCAGAACGGATGCGACAGGCGCTGCATGAATGCATCGCGGCCGTAATGATGCACGATCGCCTGCGTGACGACCGCGCCGAGCGTCGCCATGCGGCTTGCGAGCCACGGCGGAACCCGCCCGGTGTGGAGAGGAAGATCGGCGCTGCCGGTTCGTCTGGTCATGGATGCCTAGGAATAGCGCAAACGGGCACGGTTGCACCAGAGGAATGCTGCGTTGCACGGAGTGTGGGAGCGAAGCCGGCCGGGAGGCGTTGAGCGCTTTCAGCAAATGCAATCCGGGAACGTGAATGAATTGGCAGGCCCTCATGGCCGACATCGACAGGATGTTCGGGTGGATACCAACATGGTTCATCGGTCTCGGCCTGGTCGCAGCGGCGATCCTGCTCGCCCTGACTTTCTATCGGCTCGCGGTCTGGCTGCTCAATCGCGCTTTCAGAACCCGACTTCCGCTCCTGGGCGTGTTCATCGAGCGCACGTCCGGGCCGGCTCAACTGGCGCTGTGTCTTGCCGCCGTCGCGCTGGTGTTGCCGCTTGCGCCGCTGAGCGATGCCTTCCGCACGCCGCTGACGAGTCTGTTCGTCGTCGCCTTCATCGCCCTGATCGGCTGGATCTCGATCCGGGTCGTCGACATGAGCGCGGCGCGCTACTTGCAGAATTTTCGCGACGTCAGCGAGAATCTCATCGCGCGCAAGCATGTCACGCAGGTGCGCGTGTTCAAGCGCGTGACCGACATCATCATCGTCATCATCACGGTCTCCACCGCCCTGATGACGTTCGACTCAGTGAGGCAATACGGCGTCAGCCTGTTCGCTTCCGTAGGAGCTGCCGGTATCATCGTCGGTCTTGCCGCCCGTCCGTTGCTCAGCAACCTCATCGCGGGCCTGCAGATCGCCATCACCCAGCCGATCCGGATCGAGGATGCCGTGATCATCGAGAACGAGTGGGGCTGGGTCGAGGACATCGCCTCCACTTATGTCGTGATCCGGCTGTGGGACTGGCGCCGCATGGTGGTGCCGCTGTCCTACTTCATCGAAAAGCCGTTCCAGAACTGGACCCGCGACACCGCGTCCCTGATCGGCGTGATCGCGCTCCATGTCGACTATCGCGCCGACGTGCCGCGGATCCGGCGCTGGCTGGAGGAGGCGGTGAAGCAGTCGAAACTGTGGGATGGCGCCGTCGTCAATCTCCAGGTGATCGACGCGGATTCACGCACCATCGAGCTCCGCGCGCTGGTCAGCGCCCGGAATGCGCCGCAATCCTGGGACTTGCGCTGCGAAATGCGGGAGAAGCTGATCGCCTTCATTCGTGACGAGATGCCGGAAGCGCTGCCGCGCGAACGCGCGATCCTGGTCCCTTCGGGCAACGACGATGCCGACCTCGTGCGCGGCATCGTGCCGCCGGAGAAGATGCGGGCGAGCGCACGCAACTGAACGGGGCAGGGGGCTAGGCAGCTCCGGCGACGGCGGCTTGCCTGCCGGCGCGCGGGCGCGGCTTGCGCAGCTTCCGCCGCCCCCAGATCAGCAGGCCTGTCGTCAGCAGCGTCAGAAGCGCGACCGAGGTGATCACATTGAGGGGCGAGGCGATCCGGGCCGACCAGTTTCCTTCATGGATCAGGCGCGGCCAGTTGCGGGGCAGCGGCGTGACACCGCTCGAAGTGACGGCGTAGGCGCGCAGCTCGCCGCCGTCGTAGAGCCGCGCCATGATGCGGCCGCCGCGCGTGCCGATCGAGATTACTTGGGTGAGATCGTGCTGGTCCGCGACCATGCGAACGGCTTCGAGAAGGGCAATCGGTCGTCCAGCGCCGGCCGGAGCGGCTCCGTTCTGAAACGTCAGGCCGAACGCCATGGCCAGGCCGGTCAACGGGCTGAGCAGGATTAGCGGCAGCGCGAACCAGGCTGTGCCCTTGTGCCATCCGGAGAGCGTGTTGCGCAGCCGCGGCAGTCCCATGACGATGCCGAGCACCATCAGCGTGACCATGGCGACGGTCGAGCTTGTAACCAGCCACGCCTGGCCAAGCAGCCGTTCGTGCGTGATCCGCGCCCACAGGAAAAGATCGCCGAGGCCGAAGCCGGCAACGGCAGGTGCGCCGGTCGCGAGGTCGATCGCCAGGGTGCCGGAGCCCTGCAGCGTCATCCGCTGACCAGCCGCATTGATCGAAACTCCGCGCGCCTTGCCGTCCGGATCGTACGTCTTCACCAGCTCGATGACGCGTCCGGGATCGATGGCAGGACCCTTGGTGCCACTGACTTGCACCAGCGGCTCGAAGGACAGGATCAGTCCGGTTGCGATGACCGCGAACAGGGGAAGTGCAAAGACCAGCGTGATCCAGCGATGGAGTGTCAACAACACAGGTTTGCTCATTCTCTGTCTCCGGCGATGCCAGGCTTTGGTTGCCCAACGCAGCGCCGAAGACAAATGACGCTTTGTCCATATTGTTGCGTTGATTTGCAGCAAATGGAATCCGAACGATTGGCGATCCTGCGATCGCCAATCGTTCGCAGGTTTTCGAGACCTACTGGCGCGTCGCCTTGCTCGCGCCGCGGAGGCCTGCCTGCTGCTGGATCTTGTCCAGCGCGCCGGAGGACTGCTCCTCCGTCACGAAGCGGTTGAGCAGGGGGAGCGCATCCTCGCGTCCTTTGGGGATCGCGATCGCCATGTGCTCGGCACCCCAATTGCCGTCGAGGATTTTCGCGCCCGGCATCTGGTCGGACATCTCGAACAGCGTCGGCTTGTTGGTGGCGTAGAGATCGATCTCGCCCCGGCCGAACATGGCGATGGCGACCTTGACGCTCTCGGCGGGAACGATGGTAGCGTTCTTGAATTTCGCCGGCAGCGTTCGCTCCGAGGTCGAGCCCTTGGTGACGCCGATCTTCACGGCCGGTCTGTCGATGTCCTCGACTTTGGCGAGCGGCGAGTTCGCGGGGACGAGATAGCCGAGCTCGATCGAGAGCACCGGCTGGCTGAAGCTGACGTCATTGGCGCGGGCCGGCGTGGCGTTGGTCACGGTGAAATCGACCTGGCCGTCGTGGATCGCGGTGACGATGTCGGCGACGCGCTGGAAGCGGACATAGTCGACGCCGACGCCGAGCCGTTTGGCCAGCTCGCCGCCGAGGTCGTAGGCGAGGCCGTGCGGCTTTCCGCTCGTATCCGTCACCATCGAGGTCGGGCTGCCCGCATAGATGCCGACACGCAAGGTGCCGCTCGGCGCCAGCAGTTTTGCTTCGCCGTCGGCGCGCGCGGGCGCGCCAACGAGGCCAATGATCGCGGCCGCGAGCAGGGCGGTGCGCGCGAGGCGTCCAGAAAAGGTTCTCATCGGAGACCTCACTGCGCCTTGATGTTGGCGGCCTTGAGCACCGGCTCCCACTTGGTCGCCTCGGCGTGCATGTAGGCGTCAAACTCCTTGGCGGAGGAGCCGACCGGGGCTGCACCGATCTTGCTGAGCGTCGACAGCACGTTCGGATCCTGGAGCGCCGCCTTCAGATCGGTCTCGAGCTTCGTTACGATCTCAGGCGGCATCTTTGCCGGGCCCAGCACGCCCCACCACACCGAAACGTCGTAGCCGGGGACACCGGATTCGGCGACCGTCGGAACACTCGGCAGTGCCTTGGAGCGCTCGGCCGAGGTCACCGCGAGCGCGCGCACCGGGCCGCCTTCGAGCTGGCCGATCGCCTCCGCCAGCGGATTGATGCTGAGCGGGATCTCGCCGGCAATCACGGCGGTCAGCGCCGGCGCGCCGCCCTTGTAGGGAATCGCCAGGATCTTCGTGCCGGACATGTGCTTCAAGAGCTCGCCGGCCAGATGCGCCGACGTACCGTTACCGGATATGCCATAGGAGAGCTTGTCCGGCTCCTTCTTGGCGGCGGCCAGGAGATCGCCGAGCGTCTTGTAGGGGCTGTCCTTGGCCACCACGATCGCGAGCGGCGAGGAGGCGACCTCGGTGATCGCGGTGAAGTCCTTGAAGGTGTCGTAGGGCACGCTCGGATAGATGAACTGGTTGAGCGGATGGCCGCTGGCGACCAGGATCAGCGTGTAGCCGTCGGGGGCGGCTTGGGTCAGCGCCTGCGAGGCGACGATGCCGCCGGCGCCCGGACGGTTGTCGACCACGGGCTGCTGGCCCCAGGTCTTGGCCAGCGCCTGGGCGAGCGTGCGGGCGAGGACGTCGACCGCGCCGCCGGCGGCGTAGGGCACCAGAATGTGCACCGGCTTGCTCGGATAATTGTCGGCCGCCTGCGCGGGGCTACCCGCCAGCAGCAGGCCGGCGCCCAGCATCAAGCCGGCGATTGTCTTGTTCAAACCCAGCATTCCCAGCACTCCTAGAGGTCGTTTGCGCGCGGACGGCGGTCTCGAAGCCGTCCGGGCGATACCCATGGTTTTTGTTGACGAGACCTGATCTTTTGTACGATAGTACAAATCACATGGTACGCAAGCCCACCAGCAAGGAAACGGCCCGCAAGCCGAACATGCGCGAGGCGATCCTCGCCGCGGCCGAGGAGCTGTTCGCCACCAACGGCTTCAATGCCGTCTCGGTGCGCGACATCGCGCAGGCCGCCGGGGCCAATCCCGGCAGCGTGACCTATCATTTCAAGACCAAGGACGGCCTGCTGCTGGAAATCTACCGGCGGCATTGCGGTCCCATGAACCTGCGCCGCTCCGAGCTGCTGGCCGCCGCAAAACGCGTGCGCGATCTGCAGGACCGGCTGGAGGCGATCGTGCGCGCCTATGTCGTGCCCGCCTTCACTTCGGGCAGCGATCTTGCCGGCGGCGGGGCGCGCTTCACGCGGCTGCGCGCGGTGATGTCGGCGGAAGGCAACGAAGTCGCGCGAAAAATCATCGCGCAGACCTTCGACGACACCAGCCACGCCTTCATCGACGCGATCCACGAGAGCCTGCCGCATATTCCGCGCACCGACATCGTCTGGCGCAGCCATTTCCTGCTCGGCGCACTCTATTATTCGCTGGTGACGCCGGACCGCGTCTCGCGCCTGTCGCGCGGCGAGGCCGATGGCAGCGATGCCGCGGGCGCGATCGAGCAGCTGGTGCAGGCCACCGTCGCCGCGTTCCAGGCGCCGGCGCTCGACCAGGCCGCACCGGCACGGCGGCGGCCGGCTGTCACCAGCAAGGCCTGAAGAAGCACTCTCGTTCGGCGGTTGAAGTGATGACGATGTTGTACACGCCGACCATTCCGCCGCCCGATCCGAATACGCGCACGCCGAAGTTCAAGCTTCCAAAACTGTCCTGCGACGCGCATTGCCATATCTTCGGGCCCGGCGCGAAATATCCTTATGCGCCTGACCGTTCCTACACGCCGCCCGATGCGCCGCTGGAGGATTTTCGCACCCTGCATTCAAAGCTCGGCGTCGAGCGTGCCGTCATCGTCAATGCCAGCGTGCATGGCACCGACAACAGCGTGGCGCTCGATGCGATTGCGCAGAGTAATGGAGCCTATCGCGCGGTCGCCAACATCGACGACAGCATCACCGAGCGCGAGCTCCGCGTGCTGCACGAGGGCGGCTTCCGCGGCTGCCGCTTCAATTTCGTCCGCCATCTCGGCGGCGTTCCCGACAAGCGCGTGTTCGACCGCATCATCGCGATGGTCACGCCGCTCGGCTGGCACATCGACCTGCATTTCGACGCGATCGATTTGCCTGAATACGCGGACATGCTGACCAGGCTGCCACTCAGCTACACCATCGACCACATGGGGCGGGTGAAGGCGTCCGAAGGGCTCGACCAGCTGCCGTTCAGAATCCTGATCGAGCTGATGCAGCGTGACGAGAAGTGCTGGGTCAAGATCTGCGGCTCCGAGCGCGTCTCGTCGGCCGGCCCGCCATTCACCGACGCCGTGCCGTTTGCGCGAAAGATCCTGGAGACCGCGCCCGACCGCGTCATCTGGGGCACCGACTGGCCGCATCCCAACGTCAAGGTGATGCCGAATGACGGCGACCTCGTCGATCTCATTCCGCTGTTCGCGCCGGAGCCGGAGTTCCAGCAGAAGATCCTGGTCGATAACCCCGCGCGCCTGTTCGAGTTCGACCGATGACGGCGATCGCGATCGACAAGCCGCGCGGCCGCGCCTGGTGGAAGGAGCTCTGGATCCAGGTGCTCATCGCCATGGCGGCCGGCATCGCGCTTGGGATCGTCAATCCCGAGGCCGGCGCCAGGATGCAGCCGCTGGGTGATACCTTCATCAAGGCGATCCGGATGCTGATCGCGCCGATCATCTTCTGCACCGTCGTGCACGGCATTGCGCACATGGCCGACATGGCACGGGTCGGGCGCGTCGCGGTGAAGGCGATCATCTATTTCGAGATCATGACCACGATCGCGCTGATCATCGGTCTCGTCGCCGTGAACCTGCTCCGGCCCGGCGTCGGCATGAACATCGATCCCGCCAGCATCAATGCCAGCGCGATCGAGCCTTACGTCAAGCAGACCGGCGCCATCGGCTTCGTGCCGTTCCTGATGAACATCGTACCCGCGACGTTCATCGGCGCCTTTGCCGAAGGCAACATCCTCCAGGTGCTGTTCATCTCCGTGCTGTGCGGCTTTGCGCTGGTGCAGCTCGGCGAGAGGGCCGCGCCGCTGGTGCATCTGATCGACATCGCCGCCAGGATGGTGTTTGCCGTCGTCGGCTTCGTGATGTGGGCGGCGCCGATCGGCGCGTTCGGCGCGATCGCCTTCACGGTGGGCAAGTTCGGCGTCGGATCGCTGGCCTCGCTCGGCAAGCTCCTGGGCGGCTTCTATCTGACCTGCGTCGTCTTCATTGTCATCGCGCTCGGCCCCGTCGCGCGGCTGTGCGGCTTCTCGCTGCTCAAGCTGATCCGCTACATCTGGGGAGAGCTCTTGATCTGCATCGCCACGACCTCGTCGGAGACGGTGCTGCCGCGGATGCTGACCAAGCTGGAGAAGGCCGGCTGCGAAAAGAGCGTGGTCGGGCTGGTGATCCCGACCGGCTACTCCTTCAATCTCGACGGCACCTGCCTCTACCTTGCCGCCGCCTCGGTGTTCCTGGCGCAGGCGACCAACACGCCGTTCGGGCTCGGCGAGCAGATCGAGCTCCTGCTGATCCTGTTGGTGACCTCCAAGGGCGCGGCGGGGATCGCGGGCGCCGCCTTCGTTGTGCTCGCGGCGACGCTGTCGGCCACCGGCACGATTCCGGTGACGAGCGTGGCGCTGGTGCTCGGCATCCACCGCCTGATGTCGCAGGGGCTGACGCCCACCAATCTGATCGGGAACGCGGTCGCGACCATCGCGATCGCCAAATGGGAAGGTGCGCTCGACGGCGCGCGATTGAGACGCGTGCTTGACGGCGAGGACGCTGCGGCCGCCGTCGCTTGAAATGAACCTGCTGCCGGCGTGAGGCGGGCGGCTTATGATGTTTACGAACGAAAGAAAGAGGGGAGTTCTCCCATGAAAGCAGGTCTTGTCGTCACTGCCCATCCCGGCGATTTCGTCTGGCGCGCCGGCGGTGCCATCGCGCTGCATGCGAAGAAGGGCTATCGCATGAAGATCGTCTGCATGTCCTTCGGCGAGCGCGGCGAGAGCCAGTTCGCCTGGAAGGAGAAGGGCGCGACGCTGGAATCGGTCAAGGCTGGACGCAAGGACGAGGCGGAGCGGGCGGCCAAGCTGCTCGGTGCCGAGATCGAGTTCTTCGATTGCGGCGACTATCCCTTGAAGCTGACGGAAGCGCATTTCGACCGCATGGTCGACATCTACCGCGAGCTCAACCCGAGCTTCGTGCTGACCCACGCGCTGGAAGACCCCTATAATTTCGACCATCCGAACGCGGCGCATTTCGCGCAGGAGACCCGCGTGGTGGCGCAGGCGATGGGCCACAAGCCCGGCGCGCAGTACAAATATTCCGCGCCGCCGGTGTTCCTGTTCGAGCCGCACCAGCCCGAGCAGTGTAACTACAAGCCGGACCTGCTGCTCAAGATCGACGAGGTCTGGAAGGAGAAGTACGAGGCGTTCCAGATCCTCGCCGCGCAAAAGCATCTCTGGGGATATTACGAGCGCGTGGCACTCAACCGCGGCATCCAGGGCAGCCGCAACACCGGCGTGCCCATGACCTATGGCGAGGCCTATCAGCGCCTGTTCCCGACCGTCGCGGAGGAACTGGCATGAAGCCCGTCGTCGTTCGCAACATCAAGCGAGCCGATCCCGCGGGGATGGCGGAGTACGGTGTCTCGACCGTGCACGAGGCCTATGGCCGCATCGGCCTGATGAAGCCATATCTGCGTCCGGTCTGGGCGGGCGCGTCGATTGCCGGTCCCGCCGTCACAGTGCTGGCGCAGCCCGGCGACAACTGGATGATCCATGTCGCTGTCGAGCAGTGCAAGAAGGGCGACATCCTCGTCGTCGGCTGCACCACCGACAATACCGACGGCATGTTCGGCGAATTGCTCGCGACCTCGCTGCAGGCGCGCGGCGTGCAGGGGCTGATCATCGATGCCGGCTGCCGCGACGTCAAAGCGCTGCACGAGATGAATTTCCCGGTGTGGTCGCGCGCGGTCTCGGCCAAGGGCACGGTGAAGGCCACGCTCGGCTCGGTCAACATCCCCGTGGTGTGTGCCGGCGTCAACGTCGATCCCGGCGACATCATCGTCGCCGATGACGACGGCGTCGTCGTGGTGCCGAAGCGCTATGCCGCCGAGGTCGCCGAGAAGGCGAAGAAGCGCAACGCGGACGAGGGCGGCAAGCGCAAGCGGCTGGCCTCGGGCGAGCTGGGCCTCGACATGTACAGCATGCGCGAGGCACTGGCGAAGGCCGGGCTCGTCTATGTCGACAATCCCGAGGACGTCTGAAGAAAGTCACGGAGCGCACCGATGGATCGTCCGAAGCTGAAGGCCGTGATCGGCAGCCACCCTCACGTCCAGGCGGTGAAGAGTGGCGCGCTCCGCTCCGACCTCTTCGATCTCGACTTCATCGAGTACGCGCCGACCAACACGGCGTTCAAGCCGATGGTGCGCGAGCAGGCGTTCGACGTCTGCGAGATGGCGATCGTCACCTATCTGATGGCGAAAGCCCATGGCAAGCCGCTGGTGCTGCTGCCGGCGACCATGCTCGGCCGCTTCCAGCATTCCTACGCGCTCTACAATCCCGCGCACGGAACGCTCGGTCCTTCCGATCTCGAAGGCAAGCGCGTCGGCATCCGCTCGTTCACGACGACGACCGGCGCCTGGATCAGGGGCATTTTGGCCAACGATTACGGCGTTGATCTCGACAAGATCAAATGGGTGACGTTCGAGGACCCGCACGTCGCCGAATATGTCGACACCACCGAGCGCGCGCCGAAGGACAAGAAGGTGCTGCAGATGCTGCTCGATGGCGAGCTCGATGCCGTCCTCGGCGAGACCTCTGATAATCCCAAGCTGAAGCCGATCTTCCCCGATCCGGCCGCGGAAGCCGCAAAATGGTATGCGCGGCGCGGTGTCGTACCGGTCAATCATCTCGTGGTCGTGACCGAGAGCCTCGCGAAATCGCGTCCTGATGTCGTTGCCGGCGTCTATGATCTGCTAAAGCGGAACAAGGAGCAGGTGGGGCCGGCGGCAACACCCGATCTCCTGCCATTCGGGATCGAAGCCAACAGAAAGCCGCTCGAGCTGATCGTCGACTACGCATTCCAGCAGGCACTGATCCCGCGCCGCTATGCGGTCGAGGAGCTGTTCGACGCCACGACACGAGGATTGAACTGATGGCTGATCCGAAGCGATGGCAGATAGGGCTGGTCGGCTATGGCGAGGTCGGCCGGATCCTGGCCGAGGATCTGCGCCAGCAGGACATCAAGGTCTCAGCCTATGACATCAAGCTCGGCGGCGAGCAGGGCGCACCGCTGCAGGAGCATGCCGCAAGGCACGGCGTGACGCTTGCGGCCTCCCACGCCGAGCTGACGGCGAAATCCGACTTCATCATCTCCGCGGTGACTGCGAGCCAGGCCGTGCCGGTCGCGAAGGCCTGCGGAGCTGCGCTCAACCAGGGCACCTGGTTCCTCGACTTCAACTCGGCCTCACCCGGTGCCAAGCAGCGCGCCGCGGCGCTGATCGACGGCGCGGCCGGGCGCTATGTCGAGGGCGCGGTGATGACGTCGGTGCCGCCGTATCGGATCAAGGTGCCGCTGTTGCTCGGAGGCGCCGGCGCAAGAGAGCTGGAGCCGCTCCTGAATGCGATTGGTTTTGCGGCCAAGGTCGCCAGCGACAAGCTGGGCGTCTCCTCGGCGGTGAAGATGTGCCGCAGCATCATGATCAAGGGCCTCGAGGCCATGGTCATCGAGAGTTTTACGACCGCGCGCGCCTATGGTGTCGAAGACGCCGTGCTGGCGTCACTCGCCGAGACATTCCCCGCCATCGATTGGGAGAAGCAGGGCGCCTATTGCTTCCAGCGCGTGATCGAGCACGGCCGCCGCCGCGCCGAGGAAGTGCGCGAGGTCGCAGAGACCGTGCGCGAGGCGGGGCTGACGCCTTGGTCCGCGCAGGGCACGGCCGAGCGTCAGGCCTGGGTTGCCGATCTCGCTGACGAGGGCCTGTTCGGGACAAAGGGAACGCAGGCGTTCGCCCGTAGTGCCGACTGGCGCACCGAGGCGGATCGCATCCTGGCGAAGATCAAGCGGTAGACCCCGCGCGGCTGCTCAGCTCAGAGGCTAGCCGCCGTCGCGATGGCTGGAGACTTCGTCGCGGGCTTGCTCGATCAAATCGGTCAGGCTCGCGGCCTCGCGGACGACGTCCCTGGTGCGCTCGGTTCCGAACTCGGTCAGGATCATGCGAATGCACTTGTCGGCGGTGTCGAGTGTCCACAAAGCGCGGGCCATCTCGTCCTGCGTGTGGATCGCCGAGAGATCGAGGCTGGAGAGCACTTCGCCGATGCCGTTCAATCGCTTCACGGCCGCCTCGGCGGGCGTGCTGGCCCGGATCGAACGGTAATCAATGCTGCTGAATGCGCTGAACATATCCATAACTTCCCCAAAAGAACGCAGATGATCAGTGCGCGTGTCCAAGTACGGTCAGCGCGGCCGTTCTCACAATGCGTTGGGTTACGGTCCGGGATTCTACCGGACTCGGATTTTCGGGAAAATCGGCGGAAAAACCGCCTCGAAGGCCCTGCGATCAGCGACGTTTCCCGACAATCGTACCGTTAGAAGCGACAAGCATACCTGCCTTGTAAACGGCGCGGCCCTGCGGCACCGCAACCACGGCCTCGGGAACGTGCGCCGCCTGCAGCGTGACGAAATCGGCCTTGGCGCCGACGCGCAGGCCGTAACCTTCGAGCCGCAGCGCCTTGGCGCCGGCCTCCGTGACGACGTCGAACGCGGCACGCAGTTCCTCGTCGATGTTGAAGCCCGAGCGATAGCCGAGCGTGGTCGCCCGCCGCAGCATGTCGCCGTCGCCGTACGGCCACCAGGAATCGCGGATGTTGTCGTTGCCGCTGAACACGGTGACGCCGGCCTTGCGCAACGCGAGGATCGGCGGGAAGGGCCGGGCGCCCGGGGCGTTGGTCATGATCGCCACGCCGGACCGGGCCAGGTTGTCGGCGATCTTCTTGAGGTAGTCCGCCGGAATATCGCCGAGCCCGTAGGCGTGGCTGATGGCGACATGGCCTTCCATGCCGAGCGCACGGGTGCGCGCCGCGATCTGCTCGATCTCGAAGGCGCCGAGCGTGCCCATGTCGTGCAGATGGATGTCCACATCGACGCCGTGCTTGCTGGCGACGCCGAACACGACGTCGAGATGCTTTTCGACGTCGCGGTCGAAGCTCGCCGGATCGAGGCCGCCGACGAGATTGGCGCCGAGCCCGATGGCCTCGTCCAGCAATTGCGGCGTGCCCGGGCTCGCCAGGATGCCGCTCTGGGGGAAGGCGACGAGCTGGATGTCGATCAAGCCCCTGTATTCGTCCCGCACGCGCAGAATCGTCTCGAGCGATTTCAGACCGACCGAGCCGTCCACCATGACGTGGCTGCGCATCTGCGTGGTGCCGTGTCCGATGCAGAGATCGAGCTGGTTGCGCGCACGCACGTCCGTCGGCGCCGCTTCGGCCATGTTCTGGGCCTGGAAGGCGACGCGCTCATGCACGTTGAAACCATCGGTGCAGGGCTTGTGCGGCCGCCAGACGTCGCCATAGAAGCTGGTGTCGAGATGTATGTGGCCTTCGACGAAGCCGGGAACGACGAGGGCGTTGTCGAGGTCGATGGTCTCGGCCCCGGCCGGCGGCTGGTCGATCGGAGCGATCGCGGCGATGCGGCCGTCCTTGACCGCGATATGATGACGGGCGCCGCCGTCAAGCCGCGCGTTCAGGAAGATGGTGTCGAAGGCCATTTGGTTCCTCCGTGATGGATTGGGATGAGTGTCGCGCGACCTGCGCGCAAGGCGCAAGATGCCGGGACGTCAAGGGCGTTCAGCGTTCGGGACGGAGCAGCGTGGGCCGCTTCCGTTCAAACGTCTGCCGGCCTCCCTTGAATCCCATCATCACGTCGGGCAGTTCGGCGATGGCAAAGCGGCTGTCCTTGATATCGAGCACGATCAGGTCGGCGGGATTGCCGACCTTGATGCCGTAGTCATCGAGGTTCATCAGCCGCGCCGGCAGCTCGGTCACCAGATCCAGGCAGGTGTCGAAATCGCTGACCGAGGCGTGCGCGACATTGGCGTAGAAGTTCGCCATCCGCAGCAGAGAGGCATCGCCGAACGGCGTGAAGGGATTGAGCACGTTGTTGGTCGCGACCGAGCACAGCACGCCGTCGCCCGCGAGCTTGTGGGCGAGCGTCAGCCCCCGCGGCGCATTGTGGGTGGCCTCGCGTCCCATCAGATAGAGGTCGGTCGCGGGCAGCACGGTAACGGCAACGCCTGATCTCGCCAGCTGCGCGGTCGCCGCTTTCATTCGCTCTGGCGGCAAGGCCGACAGCTTCGTGGCGTGGCCGATCGCGACGCGGCCCCCGTAGTTGCGCCGCTCGGTCTGGCGGCAGACCTCGTCGAGATGCCACCAGGACGGATCGAGGTCGAAGTCGAGATGCAGGTCGACGTCGATGTCGAACTCCTGCGCGAGATCGAAGATGCGTTCCAGATGCGCATTCGGGTCGGTGTCCATATACGGACAGCCGCCGATCGCCTCGCCGCCGTCGCGCAGCGCCTGGATCAGCAGCTCCTCGGCGCCGGGGTCGTTGGTCAGGCCTTCCTGCGGGAAGACGCAGAGTTCGAGGTCGATCGCCCAGGCATGGTCGCGCTTGAGCGCCTTCACCGCCTCGAAGCCGCGCAGGCCGATGCGCGGGTCGATCTCGACATGGGTGCGCATCCGCGTCGTGCCGTTCACGATGGCGCGTTCGAGCACGCGGGCGCCGCGCGCGTAAACGTCCTCGACGGTGAAATCCTTCTTCATCCCGGCCACGGCGCGGATGGCCTCCGAGACGCTGCCATGATTGTGCCCGCAGCGGCCGAGCAGGCAGGCCTTGTCGAGATGGATGTGGGTGTCGACGAAGCCGGGCAGGGCGAGGTGCCCGCCGAGGTCGATCTCGACGCCCTCGCAGGCGAGGCTGGGCGCGATCGCGGCGATACGGCCGCCCGTCACGCCGATATCGACGGGTGCGGCGGATGACCGCAACAGCGCGTTGCGGAAGATCAGGTCAAAGGCGGCTTGGGTGGTCATGGCGTCAGTTTCAGGTGTGCTAGCCTAGCGGAAGCCGGGGGAGCAGGCAGCTCCAGATTGTGTGCAATTCTATAGCGGAATTGTTCAAAAAATGTGCATTCACTTTGAGGTCTGAATTGTAGAATGCCGGCGCTCCGGAGAACCCGCCATGTCCGCCCCCGCAAAAGCCGAACGCCCGATGACCGATGCCGAGATCGTGGAGGCCTATCTCACGGCGTCGATGATACCCGATCCCGACGCCGCAGCAGCCTACATGAAGCCGGGTACGGTGATCACTTTCACCGGCGGGCGCGAATTCGATCATCCGCGCGGGCCGACCGGCTTCAATGCGAAGCGCTATCGCTGGGTGAAGAAGAAGATGGACCGGTTCGACGTCTGCCCCGGCGCGGACGAGACCGTCGTCTACAGCGTCGGCACACTCTATGGCGAGTGGATGGACGGCACGCCCTTCGAGGGCAACCGCTATGTCGACCGCTTCGTCGTGAAGGGCGGGCAGATCGTGAAGATGGATGTCTGGAACGACAGCGCCGAGCGCATCCTCGTCCAGCGCGGGATTGAAGCCTAGCCCCTTCGAGCCAGTTTAGGCATCTTGACGACGCGGTCGCTCGCGGCGTCGTCCGCATAGGGCGCGAGAATATCGAGCAGATCGCGGCCGCGCTGCGGGGTGGGAGCCACCAACGCGCGATTGGCCACGGAATCCAGGTGATGATGCATCAAGTCCATCACCTTGGCCTCGTCGCCCTTGGCGAGCGCCGAGATAATGGCGCGGTGCTCGTTGATGGCGCATTCGGTGGAATGCGGCCGGCTGTAGAGCGACAGCGTCAGGCAGCAGCGATAGGCGACCTCACTGACATAGCGCACCAGGATCGGACTGTTCGTCATCTGCGCCAGCAGGATGTGGAATTCGGTGGCGAGGCGGATCGAGACCGCATCCGTGCCGCCGCGCGCCCGATCCTCGGCGTCGACATGGGCATTCAGCTCGGCGATCTGGGCCTTGGTCAGCTTGCCCGCGAGCTGCCGCACCACGAGCCGTTCCAGCTCGATGCGGATGTCGAAGGCATCGCGTGCCTCCTGCCAGCTCGGCGTCGCAACGACCGCGATCCGATTGCGGCGGAGCTCGACCAGGCCCTCGGCGGCGAGCTGCCCCAGGGCGTGACGCGCAATGGTGCGGCTGACGCCGAAGCGCTCGCCGAGCGAGTCCTCGGGCAGCTTTGCGCCGGGCTCGAGTGCCTGCTCGATGATGGCGCGCCTGAGCGCGCGGCAGATCACGCTGACCTTGTCGGACGATTCGGAAGTCTTGCTGGTTGCGCGCGCCGCCATCGGCGAATCCTGTAGGGGGTGACGGCTCTCCATAGCACAGGCGCACGCCAGTTCAGCGCACCAATTGCATGCAGTTTGATGTCTGGATTGCCTAAATCGAATCCGCCCGTCCGGCGCCGGGATCTGCCAGATCGTTGATTTTGCTTGGGACGGCGGCTGGCATCCAGCTTGCATGCACTTTGGCTGTGATGCGCATGCAACCCAATGACCAGTTTGACGGCCAGCCTGTTCCGGAAGGCACCGCCGTCACCGCCATCGAGCTGTCCGAGGCGTCCGTGACCTTCGGGCGCGGCGACCGGGCCGTGCCCGCTCTATCGAAGACCAGCCTTCGGATCGCCGACGGCGAGTTTGTCGCGCTGGTCGGCCCGTCCGGATGCGGCAAATCGACCATCCTGCGTCTCGTCAGCGGTCTGGTGCAGCCGACCAGCGGTGTCGTCATCGTCGGCGGCCGCGAGGTGGCGGCGCGGGCGCTGCGGGTCGGCATGGCGTTCCAGAACCCGACCATGCTGCCGTGGATGACGATCGAGCGGAACATCATGCTGCCGCTGAAGATCGTCGAGCCGTTCCGCTCGAATTTCCGCAAGTTGCGCAAGACCGAATTCCGCGACAAGGCCAATGCGCTGCTGGAGCAGGTCGGCCTCAAGGGGTTTGGCAGCCGATATCCCTGGCAGTTGTCCGGCGGCATGCTCCAGCGCGCCAATCTCTGCCGCGCGCTGATCCATGAGCCGCGCATGCTGCTGCTGGACGAGCCCTTCGGCGCGCTCGACCAGTTCACCCGCGAGGAGCTGTGGGCGATCCTCCAGAACCTCTGGATGACGCACAAGCCGACGGTGCTGCTGGTGACGCACGATCTGCGCGAGGCCGGCTTCCTCGCCAGCCGCATCTGCGTGATGAGCGCGCGTCCCGGCCGCATCCTCGACGACAGCCGTGTCGAGTTTGCGCGCCCGCGCACCGTGGCCATGACGTTCGAGCCGGATTTCGTCGCGCTGAACCAGAAGCTGCGCGCCTTCATCGAGGATGCGCGCAGCGCTAGCCAACAGGGGGCGGGCTGATGTTCGGAATCGATATCAGGCAGAAGGCGTGGTCGGCGGGCCTGATCGTGCTGTTCTTCGTCGCCTGGGAATTGTTCTGCCTGATGACGGGCATGTCCGACCTGGTGCTGCCGCGGCCCTCGCAGGTGTTCGTGACGCTGGTGCAGCGCTTTCCGGTGCTGTGGCCGCACATCGTGCAGACGCTCGCCACCACCATGTTCGGCTTCGTCCTCGGTGTCGCGCTCGGTGTCGCCCTCGGCGCGATCATCGGGGTCTCCAAGACCGCTTATGACACCTGCTATCCGCTGCTGATCGGCTTCTCCTCGATCCCCAAGGTCGCGGTGGTGCCGATCTTCGTGCTGTGGTTCGGCTCCGGCACGGTGCCGGCGGTGCTGACCGCGCTGTCGATCTGCTTCTTCCCGATCGTCGTCAACATCGCCACCGGCCTTGCGACCACCGAGCCCGAGCTCGAGGACGTGCTGAAGGCGCTCGGCGCCAGCAAGTTCGACATCCTCTGGAACGTCGGTCTGCCCCGGACCATGCCGTTCTTCTTCGCCTCGCTGAAGGTTGCGATCTCCTACGCGTTCGTCGGCGCGGTGCTGTCGGAGACCGTCGCCTCCAACCGCGGCATCGGCAACGTCATGATGACCGCGTCCTCGAATTTCAACGTGCCGCTGGTGTTCGCCGGCCTGTTCGTGCTCGCCGGCCTCGGCGTCGCCCTCTACGTCGTGTTCTCGCTGATCGAAGGGCAGGTCACCGGCTGGGCCACGCGCAAGAACGACGTGATCGCCACCTGATTTTTCCAACCGTCACGCAACGAAGCTGAGGAGATCTCGATGTTGAGAAAAGCAACTGCCGCGCTGCTGGGATTGGCCCTGTCCACGGGCGCCGCGATGGCCCAGGAAACCACGATCAAGTTCACGCTGGGCTGGAAGACGCAAGGCAGCGACGCCGCGTTCTTCTACGCCAAGGACAACGGCTATTTCAAAGAGGAGGGCCTCAACGTCGTCATCGACCAGGGCGAGGGCTCCGGCGCCACCGTCACGCGCGTGATGTCCGGCGCCTATGACGCCGGCTTCGGCGACGTCAACGCCATCATCCAGAACGCTTCGACCAAGCCGCAGGAAGCACCCGTCATGGTCTACATGATGTGGAACCAGCCGCCCTTCGCGATCGTCGCCAAGAAGACCAGCGGCATCAACACCATCAAGGATTTCGAGGGGCACACCCTCGGCGGAGCACAGGGCACGCCGACGACGCGCCTGTTGCCGGTGTTCACGCGCAAGAACGGACTCGACGGCGAGAAGATCAAGATCTCCAACATGGCGCCGAACCTGCAGGAGCCGATGCTCATCAAGGGCGACATCGACGCCGCGCTCGTCTTCAACATCACCAGCTATTTCAACCTGGTGCTCAACCGCCAGGACCCGGACAAGGACTTCAAATGGTTCTCGTTCGGTGAGTACGGCCTCGATCTCTATTCCAACGGCGTGATGGTCTCCAAGAAGCTGATCGCGTCGAACCCGAAGGCCGTTGCCGGCCTCGTGCGCGCCATCAACAAGGGCGCGATCGCGGTCGCCAAGGACCAGAATGCCGGCATGAAGGCCGCGCTGAACTACGACAATCTGATCGACGTCGGCGTCGAGAAGCGCCGGCTGCAATATTCCTTCGAGAAGCTGATCGTCTCGCCGGAGATGAAGGAGATCGGCATCGGCGATGTCAAGGACGACCGCATGACGCGCGCCATCGGCATCGTGGTCGAGGGCTATCAGCTCGCCCGCGCGCCGACGCCGGCCGAAGTGTTCTCGCGTGAGTTCCTGCCGCCGCGCGCCGAGCGGGAGTTGGTGTATACTGCCAACTGATCTCGGGGAGACGCCCATGGCCACGGAGATTTCGGCAACCAGCCTGTTCCGTGGACCTGAGCGCGGCACCAGCGACAACGTCGTGCTGCGGCACGACGGCGGTGTCATCACCGGCATTGTGGAAGGAGCGGGGGGCGAGCCTCGCTCCTTCGTCATTCCGGCCTTCGTCAACGCCCATGACCATGCCCGCGCCACTGCGTCGTCCTTCGGCGCGGTCGGCATGCCCCTGGAAAGCTGGATCCTGCGCACCGCGCTCGGCACGCCGGTCGCCCCCTATCTGACCGCGGCCTCTGCACTGGCGCGTTCGGCCAAGGCCGGCTGTGCTGCCATGATGGTGCACTACACCCGCCCGAGCGGAACGATGCCGATAGTCGACGAGGCCAAGGCCGTCGCCAAGGCGGCATCTGACGTCGGCATCCGCATCGCGTTTGCAATGGCCGTGCGCGACCAGAATCCGATCGTCTACGGCGATGCCGAGCCGGTGCTTGCGGGACTTCCCAGTGATGACCGCAAGACCATCGAAGACCTCTTCGTCCGCGCGCCGATGCCGCCCAAGGCCTATATCGAGCTGACCGACGCGATTGCCGCTTCCATCGCCGGGCCGATGGTCGATGTGCAGCTCGGCCCCGCCGGCGTGCAATGGTGCTCGAAGCCGCTGCTGGAAGCCGTGGCCGAGAACTCGGCCCGGACCGGCCGCCGCATCCACATGCATCTGCTGGAGACGGTGTATCAGCGCGCCTGGGCCGACCAAAACTTTCCCGACATGGTGCGCTGGCTGCGCGACATCGGCTTCCTCTCCGAGCGGCTGACGCTGGCGCATTGCATCCACGCAAGGCCGGACGAGCTCGAGATGATCGCGGCCTCCGGTGCGCGCATCGTTACCAATTTCAGCTCGAACATGCATCTGCGCTCCGGGCTCGCGCCGATCGCCGCCGCGCACGGATGCGGCTGCGCCATCACGGTGGGCGTCGACGGGCTGGCGCTGGACGAGGACGACGACATCCTGCGCGAGATGCGGCTGGTGCAGCTCGCCCATGGCGGTCTTGGCTTCAAGGCGACATGGACGCCGGCCGAGATGTTTTCGCTCGCCGTTCGCAACGGGCGCCGCGCCACCGGCGCGCCGGGCACCGGCGAGCTCGTCGCCGGCAATCCGGCCGACTATGTCGTGATCGATCTCGACCGGCTGGATCGGGACCGGATCATACCGGTCGATCCCATGGCGCTGCTGTTCGCGCGCGGCAATGCGTCCCTTGTGAAGGAGGTCGTTGTCGCCGGCAGAACGATCGCGCGGGACGGGGTCTGCGTGGGCGTCGACCTGCCGGCCATCGAGGACGAATTGCGGGCGATGTACCGCAGCAATGTCGGCAAGCTGGGCAGCTTCCAGCGGATGTGGCCGTCTCTGTCGGATCGGCTGAGCGGCTGGTTCGAGCAGCAGCTCACCTGCCAATGAAGCACCAAGCCGCGACCGGGAAGTATAGAAAAAGGCGATAGCTGCTAAACCCTGCCTCATCTGGCGCTTGGCGCGCCGGTAGGCTATCAGCGGGATAGCGTCTCGACCGTAGTCGATGACCCCAAGAGGAGCCTCCCGATGCGTCTTCCCACCATTCTTCTGGCCGTGACATGTCTTGCCGGCGCAGCCTCAGCCCAGGACCTCACGGGTACGCTCCAGAAGGTGAAGGAGACGAAAAAGATCGCGCTGGGCTATCAGGAGGCCTCGGTCCCGTTCAGCTATCTCGACGGCAACCAGAAGCCGGTCGGCTTCGCCATGGACATCTGCCTCAAGATCGTCGACGCCGTGAAGAAGCAGCTCGCGATGCCTGACATTGCCGTGGACTATGTCGCCGTGACCTCGTCGAACCGCATCCCGCTGATGGTCAACGGCACGCTCGACCTGCATTGCTCGGCGACCACCAACAATGCCGACCGCCAGAAGCAGGTCGCCTTCACCAACACGCACTTCCTCAGCGCAACGCGCTTCGCGGCCAAGAAGGCTGCCAAGATCAACACTATTGACGACCTCAAGGGGAAGGCCGTCACGGCCGTGGCCGGCTCGGTCAATTTGAACCAGCTCGCCAAGGTCAACACCGAGCGCAATCTCGGCATCCGGATCATGCCGGCGGTGGACCAGGCCGAAGCGTTCCTGCTGCTCGAGACCGACCGCGCACAGGCCTATGCGCTCGACGACGTCCAGCTTGCGGTCGCCATTGCGCGCTCGAAGGAGCCGGGTCTGTTCATGATCAGCGAGGAGACCTTCGCGAAGGCCGAGCCCTTCGGGATCATGTTGCGGCGGGAGGACGCGCCGTTCAAGGCGCTGGCCGATCGCGCCACGGCCGAGCTCTATGCAAGCCCGGAGATCGAGGTGCTCTATCGGAAGTGGCTGGAAGCACCGACGCCGCCGAACGGCATCAACTACAATGTCCCGATGTCGCCGGCCCTGCGAGCCGCCTTCAAGAATCCGAGCTCAAGCGCCGATCCGGACGTTTATCTGGTGAAGTGAGGCGAGGGGCGCTAGCGCGTCCGCGGCGTGTCCAGCAGCTGGCCGGCCAGCGCCGCGCCGATTGCCGCGATTACCGCCATGACAAGCGCCCAGGGGACGAACAGCCGATGACCGATCAGCGCGCCGCTCACCAGCGGGGCGCCGATATTCGCGCCTGACATCAGCGACTGGTTGAGGCCCATGATCATGCCCTGGCGGTTGATCGCGGTACTTCGCGACAACTCAGCCGTCAGCGTGCTCCGCGCGAACATGGTGCCGGCGATGATCAGCGTCAGATTGACCGCGAGCTGGCCGACATTGTCGCGGGACGCAAGACCTGCAAATCCGAGTCCCATGCAGGCGAACGCGGCCATCACGATACTGCGGTCGGAGGCGATCAGGCTCATGCGCGTGATGAGCAGGCCCTGGACCACCATGTTGATGAAGCCGGCATAGGCGAACATCCAGCCGAGCTCGCGCGCGCCGAAGGCATGGCCGGCCCAGGAGAACCGGGCCGACAGGAACAGGCCGATCTGCGACAGGAACATCGCGTTGACGAAGAAGAACACGACGAGCAGGCCGAGCAGCCGCCAGGCGTAGCGTAGGCCGAGCAGGCTTCGAGCTAGCGTCGGCTCGGGGATGCGATGCCGGGAGCGTGGTTCGGACGCCGGATGATCCGGCGGGAGCAGGGCGATCGTCGCGAGGATACTGATCAGGGACAGCGCGGCGGCGGCCCACACCGGCGCGGTCTGGCCGTAATGCACGAGGAAGCTCGAGAGCGCGGGCCCGAGCAGGAGCCCGGTTCCGATCGCTCCGCTGGTCATGCCGAGCGCCTGCTTGCGCGTCGCGGGCGCGCTGTGCTCGGCCGCATAGGCATGTGCGACCGAGATATTGCCGGAGGTCAGGCCGTCGATGATCCGCGCCACGAATACGAGCGTCAGATTGCCGGCGAGTGCAAGCAGGACGAAACCGGTGAACGTCCCGATCTGGCTGACGACCAGCACCTTCCGCCGCCCGTAGCGGTCCGAGAGAATTCCGACCACGGGACCGGCGATGAGCTGGCAGACGGCATAGGCCGAGATCAGCGCGCCGAGCAGGAACGGCGTGGCGCCGAGCCGCTGCGAATAGAACGGCAGCAAGGGCAGGATGATCCCCATTCCGGTGGCATCCACGGCCACGACGACGAAGGTCGGCACCAGCGTCAGCGCGCTGTGGCCGGCCATCCTCTCCGCTGCATGTGCCGGGGAACCCGGTCCCATCGCGCCCGTCCTCGTTCGCTTCTGCGTGATCACCGCCGTGATGCAGGGATATATAGTTGCAAACTAATAGTTCGTGTCCTATCTAATTTGCATGGCTCCGTCGCAGGCCCATATCCACGCTGAAATCGGCCGGCTCGTCACCCGTCTCGGCCGGATCTGGCGACGCGAGTCGGATCAGGCGCTGTCCGATCACGGCCTGTCCTACGCGACCGCGATCCCGCTGCTGGTGCTGTCGCGTCAGGGCGAGAATGTCCGCCAGGGCGTGCTCGCCGATGAGCTCGGTATCGAAGGGCCGTCGCTGGTGCGCCTGATCGACCTGCTTCAGGCCGAGGGCCTGGTCGAGCGCCGGGAAGACCCGACCGATCGCCGTGCCAAAACGCTCCATCTGACCAAGGCGGGTGCGGCGAAGGTCGAGGAGACCAACCGGATCCTGCGGCGTGTTCGGGCCAGCCTGTTGAGGGATATCGGGCCCGAGGAACTTGCGATAGCATTCGAGACTCTTCAGCGCATCGAACAGCGAGCCAGTCGCCTGCACGACGTCAAGACTGGTTCCGAGACGAAATAGCCATGCGCGCCGACGAGCCGTTCCTGGTCCGCCATGCGGACCTCATTTTTGCGTTGAAGACGTTCGCGGCGTCGATGCTGGCGCTCGTCATCGCGCTCGCGATGGATCTGCCGCGGCCGTACTGGGCGATGGCGACCGTCTACATCACCTCGCAGCCGCTGGCAGGCGCAACCAGCTCGAAAGCCTTCTTCCGCGTGATGGGCACGCTGGTCGGCGCCGTCATGACGGTGGTGCTGTTGCCGAACCTGATCGACGCGCCCGAACTGCTGTGTCTTGCCATCGCGCTTTGGGTCGGGCTTTGCCTTTATCTATCGCTGCTCGACGGCACGCCGCGCAGCTATGTCTTCATGCTGGCCGGGTACACGGTGGCGCTGATCGGCTTTCCCTCGGTGTCCGAGCCCGGTGCCATCTTCGACACCGCGGTAGCAAGGCTCGAGGAGATTTCGCTCGGCATCATCTGCGCCAGCCTTGTTTCCACGATCGTCTTTCCGCGCAGTGTCGCGCCCGCGGTCGCCCATCGCGTCGAGGCCTGGCTGCTGGACGCGCGCCGTCTCAGCCAGGCGGTGCTGCTGCGCGAGGGCACCGGCGAATTTCGCCGCGGCAAGCGGCTCAAGCTCGCGACCGACATCGTCGAGATCGACACGCTCTCCACCCATCTTGCCTATGACCGGCTGACAGGCCGCAACGCCGTCAATGGTCTCGGCGAAATCCGGTTGCGCATGCTGATGTTGCTGCCGGTGATCGCCTCGCTGGAGGACCGGTTGGCGGCACTGGGGGAGGAGGCCTTGCGCCGGCAGCCGGAGCTGATGCGGCTGCTGGAGGACCTCTCGCAATGGATCGTAAGCGACGTCCGCGAGCGGCAGCCGGCGGAGCGTATCCGCACCATGATCGCCGAGCGGCAGGCATTGCTCGACGACAGCGCCGACTGGGAGCGGATCATCGTCACCAGCCTGCTGTCGCGGTTGCGCGAGCTCGTCGACCTCTCGCGCGACTGCCGCGAGCTGACTGAGGCGATTGCCGAAAACCGCAACGTCGCGACCGTCGAACTTGCCTTCCATTCCGAGGCGGGTGCTGCGCCCGTGCGCCATCGGGATCGCGGCCTTGCGCTGTGGTCGGCGGCCGGTGCCGCCATTGCCATCCTGATCTGCTGCGCATTCTGGATCGGCACCGGCTGGCCGGATGGCGCATCGGCACCGATGATGGCGGCGGTGGCGTGTTCGTTCTTCGCCGCGCAGGACGAGCCCGCGCGCTTCATCCGCAGTTTCGGCCTGTGGTCGCTGGTCGCCATCGTGGTGGTCGCGGTCTACCTGTTCGCGCTGGTGCCTGCGATCTCGCATCTCGAGGTCCTGGTCGTGGCGCTGGCGCCGACCTTCCTGCTCTATGGCTTCCTGATCAGCCGGCCGGCGACGGCCGGCACCGGCATGGCGCTGGCGGCCAACACCGCGACGCTGCTGGCGCTGCAATCGACCTACAACGCGGATTTCGCCTCCTACGCCAATTCCGCCGTCGCCTTCTTCGTCGGCGTCGTCATCGCTGAGCTGGTGACGCGGATCGCACGCGGGGTGGGGGCAGAATGGATCGCCAATCGCCTGGTTCTGTCCGGCTGGAAGACCATCGCGGTCGCGGCCGAGCGGCGGGGCAAGCGCGACCGCGCGGAGTTCGCGGGCCTGATGCTGCATCGGCTCGGGCTGCTGGTGCAGCGTATCGCCCTCCTCTCGGAGAGCGACCGCCGCGATGCCGACAGCCTGGTGCAGCTCCGCATCGGCATCAACATCATCGACCTCCGCCGCGCCCGCTATGGGCTGGCGGTATCCACCATTGCCGTCATCGACGACATGCTCGACCGGCTCGCCATGGCCTGCCGCAGCTATGCGGGTCATGGCATGCCGGCCGAGCTGCTGATCAGCGTCGACCGGGCGCTGGCTCAGGCGGTGAAGGATCCCAATGACAGCGCGCGCGAGGACGCCCTGATCGGCCTCGTCGGTATCCGCCGCGGCCTGTTCCCGGACGCGCCGGCCTATCGGCCGCGCGCAGAGAGCGTTGCGGCATGAGATATGTGATCGACATCTATGGCGTGCTGGTGCCGGCGCTGCTGCTGTGGATCATCATCGCCTACGTGCTCAGCGCGATCTTGCGCCGGCTGATGCAGCGCTTCGACCTCTACCGGCTGGTCTGGCACCGCGCGCTGTTCGATTTCGCGATTTTCGTCTGCCTTCTCGGCGGCGTCGTCTATCTTTCGGAGTATCTCTCATGAAAGGCAATCTTGCCTGGCTCGGCCGCCTCGCGCTGACCGTCATTGCCGTCGTCCTGGCGCTCGCGGTTGGACGCGAGCTCTGGGTCTATTACATGGAATCGCCCTGGACCCGTGACGGCCGCGTGCGCGCCGATGTGGTCCAGGTCGCCCCCGATGTCTCCGGCTTCGTCACCGAGGTGCTGGTCAGGGATAACCAGAAGGTCCGTCGCGGCGATGTCCTGTTCCGGATCGACCGCGAACGCTTCGCGCTGGCGTTGCGGCAGGCCGATGCGTCGGTCGCGGGTCATCAGGCGACGCTCGACCAGGCCAACGCCGACCTGAAGCGCTACAGCACCCTGACGACCGATGCGGTCTCGCAGCAGAAGCAGGAGCAGGTGCTGGCCACCCAGCTGCAGGCCAAGGCGTCCTTCGATGCGGCCGTCGCTGACCGCGCCGTCGCCCAGCTCAACCTCGACCGCAGCGAGGTCCGCGCCTCCGTGAACGGCGTGATCACCAACATGGATCTGCGCCCCGGCGCCTATGTCACGGCCGGGAAGGGCGTGATGGCGCTGGTCGATACCGACACGCTGCACGTGGAAGGCTATTTCGAGGAAACAAAACTCGCGCGCATCCGCATCGGGGACAAGGTGCAGGTCCGCCTGATGGGCGAGAAGGCGACGCTGTCAGGCCATGTCGAGAGCATCGCCGCCGGCATCGAGGACCGCGACCGCGCCGAGGGCGCCAGCATGCTTGCGAACGTCAATCCGACCTTCAGCTGGGTGCGGCTCGCCCAGCGCGTCCCGGTGCGCATTGCGCTGGACCCGGTGCCGGAAAACGTCTCGCTGGTCGCGGGACGCTCGGCGACGGTGGAGGTGCTGGACTAGCTCCTTCCAGAAGCAGCCTTCCGGCTGCGGCTAAGGTTTCTCTGGCGTGCAACTAAAAGCTGTGACAAGCTGAGGTAGTCTTTCTGTGATGACGTTCCGCCGCCTCAAGCCGCTGCGGAGCATTTTTGCTCATTGTTTTCATATCGACATTGGGACCCGAACTTGGGTCAAAGGCATTTCGGGGAGCGACATGGCGACTGCCAAAATGCGGATTCTAACGTCGCTGCTGTTGCTGGCTATCTCTCTCCAGTTTGAACCTCGCGCGCAAGCCGCGGAAGGTTCAAAATCTCAGTGCGGTCCATGGATCGAACCCGCTCAGTCCGGCGGCAGCGGCGTGTCCGTCATTCTCGCGGATATACCCTTGACGGCGAGGTGGGCTGACCTGCCGGACGGCGTCAAGCAGCAACTTCAGGTGCATGCGGACAATCGTCTCGCTGCGTTTCGCGCACGCTGGGGAAGAGAGGGTTTGGCTATCAAGCAAGACATTCTCCTACGATGCCCCACACAGGAGATGAGCGAGGCGATCGACGACTATTACCGCAAGTCCTATGACACTGTAGTCCCGCAGACGTTTTCCCTCAAAGATATCAAAGATACCGGACTGTCGAGCGCTCTGGTCCGCCAATATCTTGGCGCGATGGCGGCGGAGCGGGCGAGTTTGACCTATCCCAGTCAAAAACTGCCAAACCGCGATTGGGATGGAAAGTCATTGTTTGATTCCGTCCAACTGCCCGACCGGGAGACGTTTGCCGATATCAAGACGTTTCATTCGATTCTGGTCGCCGATCTTCGTGCGATCGATGACGCTGTTCTTACTCCGGACGAGCGAGGATTGAAGCGGGAAGCATTGTTCCGTGCGCGCGCGCGTGCCGTGGGGGCCTTCAGCGGCGATAGCTTCGGCGGTTCGGACATGGAGGTCACCTGTGAGGTCGTGTCGCTCAGCAACAACGTCGTGCAGGGCTTCAACGCCGACAAGGGACGACCGCGAATATTCTCCAGTGATGATGACGTGCTGCGCGAAGTTAACGCAATGTACCTGCACAGCACAAAGCTCAAATGGGTGGACGTTGGAACGCTGGCCGCGACGAGATATCCTCTTTGTATGGGATCCGATGCCGACCTCAAGAAATTTGTAGGAGATCCCACCAGCAACAATTTGGCTAAGGGAATTATTCTCCTCCAGAATTGGTGGCTTGAGCGGGTCTCCGCGAGCGCTGACGCCGCGCGAAAATGTACCGTCTACTCGGAGACCGACCGCGCGCAGCTCTGGGAAGCATTCAGTGCCGATCAGCGCTCCAATAATGATGGCACGTCCTCGATGGTCACCTACAGGGCTCAGCTGGAGCGGTATCGATCGAGCAAGGTGGCCGAGTATCGAAGCATCGCCAAGTTTGCGCTTCAGCAGGTCTTTCCGAATGATGATGTGCTCGTCGCTCAGAATCGCCAACGGATCATTGAGCTAATCGACGCCGAGACGGGTTTCGGACTGTTTGTCGAGAAAATCGCGGCAGCTTTGGACAAGGCGCAAGCCACCACCAATGGTCCCGCAGCGGTTGCCTGGCGAGCTGCGTTCGATGGGAACGTGGAAAGGATCGGAGCGAACTATGTCGAGGACGAGAGGAAGGTCAGGGCGATGTACGAGGAGGTCAAAGCCTGGATCGCGGCCCGCTACGTTGGCTATCCCATCGAGATCGCTCCTTTGTTTTCGAAGTTTCGCTTCAATGTGAACCGAGCGAGCGGGGCCGAGACGTACGGGTCTACGGGTGATATCGAGTTCGGAATTGGCATCGTCCGAAGTAAAATGGAGTACTACAGCCTGTTGCTCCACGAGCTCCGTCATGCGGTAGGGTTCGCCTTGCGAGCGACAGCGCCTGATAAATCGCGCGTCGCGTCCGATGTCGGGGCGGCCGTGGAGGGGTCGGGAGTGGCAGCGGAAGAGCTTCTGCTCCGGCCGTTTCTCAAGGACGTACTGAAAAACGACCTTGCCTACGCGCTATACAGTCTCGACTACGGAATACGCGACGCGCGGTTTATTGGTACGACGGACGCGACGCTGCAGAAGTATTTCAGGAGCGATTGTTCGGCAGACGGTGGCGCTGACACGGTTGCCTTCACGAAGCAGATTGCGGAGAGCTACGGTCTCACCGGAGACAAAGCGGAAGCTCTCGCAGTGCGAGCCCATGTCGGGACGCAATATTTCCAGTATATCGCGGCCGGTGTTCAAATTCTGGACGACATCTCGTATCTCCAGAAACGGATAGACCCTGCCATGAAACGGCAGATCGATCCCTACGTGCTCTTTGCGTGTGGGCTCAATACGCCGGAGCGAACCGACGCCTATGCCGACAAGTTGAAGGCGTGCCTCCGATTGTGAGGCCGGATTAGCCGATGTCTAATTGTTCGAATATTTCTTCAATTCGAACCGCGCGATCTGGTTGCGGTGGACCTCATCCGGCCCGTCCGCAAGCCGCAGCAGCCGCGCCGTCGCATAGGCCTGGGTCAGGCCGAAATCGTTCGAGGTGCCGCCGCCGCCATGGGCCTGGATCGCCCAGTCGATGATCTGGCAGGCCATGTTGGGCACGGCGACCTTGATCATGGCGATCTCGGCTTTCGCGACCTTGTTGCCAACGGTGTCCATCGCATAGGCGGCGTTGAGCGTCAGCAGCCGGGCCTGCTCGATCATGATACGGGCTTCGGCGATGCGCTCCTGCGTCACGGTCTGCTCCGAGACGGGCTTGCCGAAGGCAACGCGGCTGCGAACGCGGCGGCACATCTTTTCGAGCGTGCGCTCGGACAGGCCGATCAGGCGCATGCAATGGTGGATGCGGCCGGGGCCGAGGCGGCCCTGCGCGATCTCGAAGCCGCGGCCTTCGCCGAGCAGCATGTTCTCCTTCGGCACCCGCACATTGGTGAAGACGACCTCCGAGGCCCGATCAGGCACGCCGTAGAAGCCGAACACGGGCAGGGGCCGCTTCACCTCGATGCCCGGCGTGTCCATCGGCACCAGGATCATGGATTGCTGCTTGTGGCGGTCCGGATTGTCGGGATCGGTCTTGCCCATGAAGATGCAGATCTTGCAGCGCGGGTCGGTCGCATTGGTCGTGTACCATTTGCGGCCGTTGATGACGTAATGGTCGCCGTCGCGCACGATCGAGCTCTCGATGTTGGTCGCATCGGAGGAGGCGACCGCGGGCTCGGTCATGGCGAAGCACGAGCGGATTTCGCCCGCGAGCAGCGGCTTCAGCCAGCGCTCCTTGTCCTTCTCCGACCCATAGCGCTCCAGCACCTCCATGTTGCCGGTGTCGGGCGCCGAGCAGTTGAATACTTCGGGCGCAAGGTGCGAGCGGCCCATGACCTCGCAGAACGGTGCATATTCGAGATTGGTGAGACCGGCGCCATGGCTCGATTCCGGCAGGAACAGATTCCAGAGGCCCTCGGCGCGCGCCAGCGGCTTCAGCTCCTCGACGACGGGGTAGACCTTCCACGGTCCGAGCTCCTCCGCTTCGCGGTAGAAGCGCTCCTCGTTCGGGTAGATGTGCCGGTCCATGAAGCTCTCGAGCTTGCGCTTGAGCTCGACGACTTTGGGCGACATCGGATAAAGCATCTCTGGTCTCCTTGATCGAACGGCGGCCGGCCTTACGCGATTTCGAGATAGTCCGGCCCGGGCAACGTGGGGAAGGGAGCGGTCGGCAGCGTCTGGTACCAGAACGCGACCGAGGCGATGTCGTCCTGCAGCGGAAGGTATTTGCCGTCTTTCGCGCCCGGCAGCCAGCCGAGCGCCTGGATCGTGACGCGCAGATCGCTCCGGAAACGGACGGGATCGGGGATGTGCCAGCGATAGAGGCCGAAGCGCTGCTGCGAGCGGTAGACGCCGTCGGGGCGGATCACCTGCGGCAGGCCGGCATAGGGCGTGGTGAATTCCTGGTAGCGCGATTGTCCCTGGCCGCCGTGGGCGACATGGGGATCGAAATTGTAGGCGCCGCAGAAATAGTCTTCGGTGCCGGTGCCGCAGATGGTCGGGAACGCGCCGTCGCCGTCGATGAAGAACTTGATCTCGCCTTCGCCCCACCAGCCGTTGTTGTGGACGCCCCAGGCCATGTAGGTGCCGACATAGTGGCCGGCGCCCGCGACGCCATCGAGGATGGTGTAGACCTCCTTGTAGGGCAGCGGGTTGGTGCGGCGGAATTGCGCATGGAAATAGGCGCAGTCCTCGGGCACGTCGGTCAGGGTGTAGTTGATCTGGTAGTAGATCGTGATCTGCTCGTCGCTGCGGTTCTCCAGCGTGAAACGCGCACGCTTGCGGAACGGCATTTCCCAATAGCAGTTGAAGGCGCGGCCGGGATTGACGCAGACCGCGAGCGAGGAGACCTGCGCGAACTCCTCCCAGCCGCAGGCGAAGAAATCGCCGGCCGGACATTCCACGCTAGGCTGCTCCTGATCGTCCCAATAGACGCGCAGGATCGAATGGCGCAGGCGCCCGCGCGCGAGCGTCATCCAGATCTGCTGGATCGCGCCCTGGCCCTCGATGTCGGCGAGCGTGAAGGTCGTGCCGGGCTCGATCTGAACATAGGGCGAGACCTTCCAGCCCTGGCCGAGATCGCGGGCCTGACGCGCGGCCGGGCCGTCGACGGACATGCCGCCCTTGCCCTTCTCGCCCGAAAAATTCTCCGGACTGATCGACCGCGTCAGCGCATTCGACAGGCGCGACAGATTGCCGAGATGCATGCCCAATCCGGAAAAATTCATGATGTCCTCGACCTAGGGGTGAGCGAGGCCTCGATATATCGCTCTCCAATCTACCAAAGCATGAAGACCGCGTGCAGAATTGTCCGCACGCGGTGCAGGCGCGTCATGCGACGCGATACTCCTTAAATTTATCGCGCAGCGCCGATTTGAGCACCTTGCCGGTGCCGGTCATCGGGAACTCGTCGAGGAATTCGACGGCGTCCGGCATCCACCAGCTCGCGATCTTCGGACGCATGTGGTCGAGCAGCGTCTTGCCGTCGACGGTCGCGCCCTTCTTGCGGACGACGAGGAGCAGGGGACGCTCCTGCCATTTCTCATGCGCGATGGCGACGACGGCCGCCTGCAGCACGTCGGGATGAGACAGTGCGATGTCCTCGAGCTGGATCGAGGAGATCCATTCGCCGCCCGACTTGATGACATCCTTCGAACGGTCCGTCAGCGTGACGTGGCCTTGCGGGTCGATCACGGCCATGTCGCCGGTGATCAGCCAGCCGTCGCGGTCGAGGCCTTCGTCGAGCTTCATGTAGCCGGAGGCCACCCACGGGCCGCGGGCGCGTAAGTGGCCGACGGTCTTGCCGTCGCGCGGCAGTTCAGCGCCGGCATCGTCAACGATGCGCAAGGCGGTGCCGAAGCAAGCGCGCCCCGAAACCTGGCGTCGGTCGAATTTTTCCTTGTCGCCGAGATGCTCCGAGCCTGGCCTCAAGCCCGGCATCGAGCAGCCCAGCGCTTCGGTCATGCCCCAGGCCTGGATGTAGTCGACGTCGTAGTCGCGCTTGAGCTTCTCGACCATCGCGCGCGGCGGCGCCGAGCCCGACGACAATGTCGCGCGCAATGTCGTGAATTTGTTGCCGGTGCGTCCCAGCCAGTCGAGCAGGATCAGCCAGAAGCTCGGCACGCCCGCCGACAGCGTCACCTTCTCGCCTTCGAGCAATTCATAGAGCTTGTCCGGCTCGTAGTTGCGGCCGGGCAGCACCAGCTTCGAGCCGGTGTAGGGCGCGGTGAACGGCATGTTCCAGCCGTTGCCGTGGAATAGCGGCGCCATCGGCATCATAACCTCGCGCACGCCTTCGACATGGCCGGGCAGGAAGTCGAAATTGCAGCAGGTCATGGTCTGCAGGATCGCGGCGCGGTGCGAGTAGATCACGCCCTTGGGATTGCCCGTCGTGCCCGAGGTATAGCAGATGGTGGAGGCCGATTTCTCGTCGAACTCCGGCCAGGCGAAGCCGGCGTCGTTCTCCTGCTCCAGCAACTCCTCGTAGCAATGCACGTTGGCTAGCTTCGTCTCCGGCATCCGCTCGCGCGAGGACATCACGACATAGGCCTCGACCGTTTTCAGTTGCGCCGCGATCGCCTCGACGATTGGCAGCGTGGCGCGGTCGACGAACAGGAGGCGGTCTTCGGCGTGGTTGATGATATAGACGAGCTGCTCGGGAAACAGCCTGGGATTGACGGTGTGCAGCACGTAGCCCATGCCGGGGGCGGCGTAGAACATCTCGAAATGCCGATGCGTATTCCAGGCGAGCGTGCCGACGCGGTCGCCTTGCTTCATGCCGAGCCGCTGCAAGGCCAGCGCCATGCGCTTGATGCGCGGATGGGCGTCTGCATAGGTATAGCGATGGATGTCGCCCTCGATCTCGCGCGCGACGATTTCCGCTTCGCCGTGATAATCGGCGGCGTACTGGATCAGGCCGCTGATCAAGAGCGGCATGTCCATCATCAATCCCTGCATGGTCTCCTCCGGATGTCGCGTCGTTGCGCGGCTTAAGGCTTGTGATTTGTACTGGAGGTTAGCGGAACGCTGCGCGGCGTTCACGCAAAAAGCGTGCGACGCGATTGCATGCGTCACTTTTTCGGGGCTAAGTGAGTGCGCTGCCGGCGACGCAGCGTCCGCCGTGGAGGAAATGGATGTCAGCGGAAAGACACAAGACCGGTACAGCCGGCGCACCTACCGTCGATATTTCCGCGCTCCGTTCGCGCTATCGCGACGAGCGCGATCGCCGTCTGCGCGCCGAGGGCAAGGCGCAGTATGTCGAGGTCACCGGCGAATTCGGCCGCTATCTCGACGATCCCTGGGCCGATCCCGGCTTTGCGCGCAAGGCCGTCAGCGAAGATACCGAAGTTCTCATCGTCGGCGGCGGCTTCGGCGGGCTGCTCTGCGGCGCGCGGCTGCGCGAAGCCGGCATCGGGGATTTTCGTATCGTGGAAAAGGCCGCCGATTTCGGCGGCACCTGGTACTGGAATCGCTACCCGGGTGCTGCCTGCGACACCGAGAGCTACATCTATCTGCCGCTGCTGGAAGAGACCGGCTACATGCCGGTGCGCAAATACGCGCGGGCGCCGGAGATCTACGAGCACTCCCGCCGCATTGGCCGCCACTTCGATCTCTATGAGCGCGCGCTGTTTCAGACCGTGATCTCACGCATGAGCTGGCAGGAGCAGGAGGCGCGCTGGCTGGTCGAGACCGATCACGGCGACCGCATCCGCGCGCGCTTCGTCATCCTCGCCGGTGGCCCGCTGAGCCGCCCGAAGCTGCCGGGCATTCCGGGCATCGAAAGCTTCAAGGGGCACAGCTTCCACACCAGCCGGTGGGATTACGCCTACACCGGCGGCACCGCCGAAGGCGATCTCACCGGCCTTGCCGACAAGCGTGTCGGCATCATCGGCACCGGCGCGACGGCGGTGCAATGCGTGCCGCATCTCGGCCGCTTCGCGAAGGAGCTCTACGTCTTCCAGCGCACGCCGTCGGCTATCGGCGTGCGCGACGACCGGCCGACGGATCAGGCCTGGGCGCAGGGCCTGAAGCCCGGCTGGCAGCGCGAGCGCATGGACAATTTCACGGCGGTGATCTCGGGCGAGCCGTTCGAGCAGGATCTGGTGCAGGACGGCTGGACCGGTCTGCTCGGCGAGATCCTGCTGGCGCCGCGTCGGCAACCGCAGCCGGTGACCTCGATGGAGGAGGCGCTGAAGGTCATCGAGCAGGCCGACTATCGCAAGATGGAGGAGATCCGCGCCCGCGTCGATGCAGTGGTGAAGGACGAGGCGGCCGCGGCGGCGCTCAAACCCTGGTACAAGGCGTTCTGCAAGCGGCCCTGCTTCCACGACGAATATCTCGACACCTTCAATCGTCCCAACGTGCATCTCGTCGATACCAAAGGGCAGGGCGTCGACCGCATCACGGAGAATGCCGTGGTCGTCGATGGCAAGGCCTACGAGCTCGACTGCCTGATCTACGCCAGCGGCTTCGAGGTCGGCACCGACTACGCCCGCCGCATGGGTTTCGAGGTCCACGGCCGCGACGGCATGAGCCTGTCCGAACGCTGGCGCGACGGCGTCAAGACCATGCACGGCTTCTACAGCCGCGGCTTTCCGAATTGCTTCCTGATCGTCACGGTGCAGGCCGGCCAGAGCGCCAACTTCCCGCACATCATCGACGAGCAGTCGCAGCACATCGCCTATGTCATCGACCAGGTACGCAAGCGCGGCGCCAGGACGCTCGAGCCGACCCTCGTCGCCGAGAACGCCTGGGTCGAGGAGGTCGTCAAGGCCGCGATCGGCCGCCAGACCTATCTCGCCGAATGCACGCCGGGCTATTACAACAACGAGGGCGTGTTCGATCCCATTGCGGCAAGAAACAGCCAGTACTGGCGCGGGCCGGTGGCCTTCCTGCGGCTGCTCGACAAATGGCGCAAGGAGGGCAATCTGGACGGCCTGGAATTGACCTACGGGACCGCGGCCGAGGCCCGGGCTTGAGCGGCATGATCCCGGCACCATCAGGCGCCACACGGCTTCATGTCATCGTCGGCGATCCCATCGCGCAGGTGCGCTCGCCGGCCGGCGTGAGCGCCGCCTTTGCCGCGCGGGGGCACGACGCCATCCTGATGCCCGTTCAGGTGGCGCCGGTGGATTTGGCCGACTTCCTCTCGCTGGCGGCGCGGCTGAAGAACCTCGACGGCATCGTCGTGACCATTCCGCACAAATTCGCCTGCTACCAGGCCTGCGCGAGTGCGACGGCGCGCGCGCATTTCCTGAAAACGGTGAACCTGATGCGCCGGCGCCCCGACGGCGCATGGCATGGCGACATGGTGGATGGTCTCGGCTTCGTCGGTGGCGCGCGGGCCAAAGGGATCGACCCCGCGGGGATGCGGGCGCTGCTTGTCGGCGCGGGCGGTGCGGGCTCGGCGATCGCGCTCGAGCTGGTCGAGGCCGGGGTCAGCGAACTGGCCATCCATGACAGCCTGACCGAGCGCCGCGACGCACTGATCGACCGGCTCAACGGCCTCCGCAAGGCGCCCGTGCGCGCCGGCACCGGGGATCCCCAAGGCTTCGATTTTGTCGCCAATGCGACGCCCGCGGGGATGAAGGATGGCGATCCGCTGCCGGTCGATACGGCGCGGCTTGCGCCATCGGCCTATTGCGGCTGCGTCATCACCAAGCCCGAAATCTCGCCGTTCATCGCAGCCGCTCGAAAGCTCGGCTGCGTCACGGGCACCGGCACGGACATGTACCAGCAGCACCAGAGCATCATGGTGGATTTCCTGCTGGGAACGGACGAGGCGTGACCGCTTCTGTCAAGGGCCTTGCCTGGATTGATTGGTGTCGTCGGGACTTGAGCGATGGCGACTGACGTAGGATCATGCGCCTGCGCGAGCCGGTCGCGCAGCAGCAAAAGGAACGGGCAATGATCAAGGGCAGGACAGTCGCGACAGCAGTGATTGGCGCGGCCGCGCTGCTACTCTCTCTGCCCATGGCCGAGGCCGCCACGTGCGGCAACGGGCCCGGCGGGTTCGAGGCCTGGAAGCGCGAGTTCAGCGCGGAGGCGCAAGGCAAGGGCATCGGCCAGACCGCGCTCTCGGCGCTGATGCAGACCAATTACGCCAGCGCCACCATCGCCGCCGACCGCGGCCAGCGCAGCTTTTCGCTCACGCTCGACCAGTTCCTGGCCAAGCGCGGCGCCACCACCATCGTCGCCAAGGGACGGCAGCTCAAGCAGTCGCAGGCCGCCCTGTTCGCCTCGATCCAGCAGCGCTATGGCGTTCCGCCCGGGCCGCTGATCGCGATCTGGGGCATGGAGACCGGCTTCGGCAGCCAGCGCGGCAACCAGAACATGCTCTCGTCGATCGCGACGCTGGCCTATGACTGCCGCCGTCCTGAGTTCTTCACCGACCAGCTCTATGCCGCGCTGAAGCTGATCGACCGCGGCACGCTGTCGGGATCGACCCGCGGCTCCATGCATGGCGAGGTCGGCCAGACCCAGTTCATGCCCAAGAACATCCTGGCCTATGGCACCGGCAATCTCGAGGTTGCCGCCAACGCGCTGAACTCGACCGCCAACTTCCTGAAGGCCCATGGCTGGCGTGCGGGAGCCGGTTACCAGCCGGGCGAGCCGAATTTCGCCGCCATCGAGGCCTGGAATGCCGCCGGTGTCTATCAGAAGGCGATCGCCCTGATGGGCCGGCAGATCGACGAGGGCGGAGGGGCGGCCGCCTCGCGCTGACGGGCCCGCTTTCGAACGCCCGCGTCGCTCGAAAGCGCTCCTGCTCAGCAAGGCGTGATGCGTCGATGCGAGAAAGTTGTTGCCATCAGGAACTGACGGCACGAGGTTTGCTTTGATCAGGTTCGGGGCTGGGCATGAGGAGACTCAACGATGGCAACCCAGATCGTGATGGACCAGACTGGCGATACGCGCCACGAGTTTGATCCTGGCAATGCCGAAGCGCTGGCGCGGGCCGAACAGCGTTTTCGGGAGCTGACCGGAGCCGGCTTCACCGCCGCCTACCGCACCGGGCCCGGCGAAGTGACCCGCATCAAATCGTTCGACCCGACCGCGCACGAAACGCTGTTCTATCCCCGCCTGGTCGGCGGCTGATCTGAGCTGCTCATGTTCGCGGCACTCTGGTTCCGCGCGCCCGCGCGTGCCCGTCTGCACGCGCTGCGCGAACTCTACCGGCGCTTCTTCGGCGAGAATACGCCGGATGCGCGGGGGCGCCGGCTTTTGGCCGAATGGCTGACGCCGGAGCAGCGCGCGCAGTTCGAGCAGCACCGGTATTTCGACGTCATCGGTTGCGATACCGGCAAGCGGTATCGTATTCACTACGGCACGGCCGCCAACGTCCATGAGGTCGACGAGGCCGGTCGCGCGACAATGGGATGGTGCTTTGTCCCCACGGGCTTTCTCGTGCCCGGCGATGTCATGCTCGCGCAGAAGATCGCGCTCGAGACGGACGAAAAGGGAGCGCTCGCGCTCGCCAACAGGTTTCCGCCGGCGACGCATTCAGAACATTTCTACCGGCGGCCCTTCTAGGACGCAGGGTTACTCACGAGAACGCGTGGCACTCAGTAATGCGTGGTGCGATAGGCATCCAGCGCATGCGCCGCAAAGACACCGACGCTGCAAAGGGCGAGAAGGGCGGAGATCACCTCGATCATAGCTCATCCTCCCCTAGTGGCTGGGCGACGAGTTGCTGGCAGCAGGCGTAATCGTAGATGAGGTCGAGAAGGAATTGCATGGTAGCCGTCCCTGTATTTATTTTGACAACGACTTAACCGGCCATCTGTTTCAGGCGTGTTTCGTCGCACAGGGAAAGGGGTTTCGCGGGGAACCCCGAGCTGGTTTGTGCACTGCAGAGCCGCTACATCTCGCATTTAGTTAATCTTTGAGCCACCCGCGCACGGCGGGGCGGTGCGTGACATTGCGAGGCAAAATCATGGCGCAGGTCGAGTGGTTCGACGATCTCACCATCGGAATGCGGTTCAAATCGCCCGAATTGGTGGTCACTGAAGCGGACATCAAGCGCTTCGCGGCCGAGTTCGATCCGCAGCCGATGCATCTCGACCATGAGGCCGCCAAGGCGACCCTGTTCAACGGGCTCGCTGCCTCGGGATGGCACACTGCCGCCATCGCTATGAACCTCGCGATCCAGACCCGCCCCTTCGGCCCGCATCCGCTGATCGGTGCCGGCGTCGACGGGCTGCGCTGGACCATGCCGGTGCGGCCCAACGACCGCCTGCACCTGGTCGGGGAAGTCATGAGCCTGACGCCCTCGAAATCGAAGCCGCAGGGCATCGCGCTGGTGAAGTGGACCATGTTCAACCAGAACGGCGACGAGGTTTACACCTTCACGCCGATCGCCATCGTGCCGCGGCGCGCCTAGGGCGCTCGCCGCGCGCCTTGCCCGCCGGCTGAAGCCCTTGCGGGTCGCCGGCAGAGGTGGTCATCTGGCGTGGGGAACACGCTGGAGGCCGACATGAAACGAGTCTTTCTTGCCGCCGGAATGCTTGTTGGCGTCTTGAGCGCAGGGCCTGCGCAGGCGCAACAATCGAAGGTCGGCGACTGGACCATCGAGAAGCGCACGCAGGACACGCATTGCAATGCGAGCCGGGGCTACAAGGACAAGGAGGACGAGAACCGCGACTACGTCATCGTCATCACCTATTCCGACAAGGCCATCGTGATCGTGATGATCTATGACGGCTGGGAGTGGGACAAGGTCGGCGAGATCCTCCGCGCCGATGTCGGCACCGACGATACCGACATCATGAAGAAGGCGAAGTGGGAGGTCATGGACAAGACCACCGTGCGCGGCATCTTCGAATACGACCAGTCGATCATGGACCGGCTCTCCAAGGCCAAGCGCCTCACGCTCGATTTCGAGGACGACGAGGACGACAGCATCGAGATGCAGATCCCGCGCGCCGGCGAGGCGCTCGCCGCGCTGAAGTTCTGCGAGGAGAACCGGAAGTAAATTGCCGGCTCAGGCACAGCTGCCGTAGGGTGGGCAAGGCCGCGCGAGCGGCGTGCCGACCGTCTTGCGAATTGGTGGGTACGCTACGCTTTGCTCGTCCTGCGAGAGTTGATGGCGAGGCAAGCGCTCGCCGCAGCGGGAATTGGTGGCAACAAAGCTCGCGAACGGCGCGCGCGTGATCCAGTCCACACAGCGCGGTTGCTGTTCGCATTAATCCTAGTCTTTGGCAAAAACGTCCAAGCCGCATCCTGCGGTTGCCATTACGCAAGGACGATGTTCGATATTCCAGCATTGCGCTGTCGCATCTTTTTCTCGTCCCGGGCGGCGATTGGCCGGCCTGTTCCTTCCACCATCCTCCTCGTCCGATGCGCTCGCCCGTCTCGTCACCGGGGCAGCGCGCCGTTCGCATCGTCGCTCCGATGACGATCCTGCAGGCAGGCCGGTTCTCCTCGCTGGTCGGCGAGATCTACGATGCAGCGGCAGACCCCGCGCTGCGTGGCGCCGCATTGGAGCAGGTTTCGAATTTCGTCGGCGGCTGTGCCGCAACGATCCTGTCCAGGGATTCAGCCAGACTCTCGATCGAGATCCACCAGCATTTCGGCGCGGATGCAAGGTTCCGCCAGCTCTATCGCGACCGTTATGTCGAGCTCGATCCGCTGCTCGACCGCCACTTCGATCTCGCCACCGGGCGTACTGTCGGCGTAACCGACATCATGCCCCATTCCGACTTCGTGGCGACCAGCTTCTATCGCGAGTGGGTAGAGCCGCAGGGCGCGACGGACCTGGCAACCGTCACGCTCGAGCGATCGCACGCGCGCGTCACGATCTTGCAAGTGTTGCGTCACCGCTCCCGCGGGCTCGTCGACGAGACGATGCGCGAGCGCATGCGGCTGCTCGCGCCTCACATCCAGCGCTCGCGCGCCATGGGCCGCCAGATCAGGGCACGTTCGCATACCGTCGACGACCTCGCCGACGTGCTGGACGGATTGAGCACGGCGATCTGCCTGCTCGACGCCGAGGGCCGGGTCGTGCATGCCAACGCGGCGTGCCGCCAGCTCTTTGCGGATGCGGATCTCTTCGCGATGATCGGCGACAGGATCGTCGCGCGCAACACCCAGGCCGACAAGATATTCCGCGGCCTTTCCGAAATCTTTGCGAACGCTGAAAATGACTCGGCCCGTAGCCGTCAGATCAATCTGGTGACGTCGTCCAACGGACATCATTATCTGCTCCATGCCTTTCCGTTGAAGCGGGAAGGGCATGCACCGCGCGATATGGCCGCGACCGTGCTCTTTGTTCAAAGGGCCACGATGCTGCCGTCGCTGGTGCCCGATGCGATCGCCGCTGCGTTTCGGCTGACGCCGTCCGAACTGCGGGTGCTGATGGCCATCGTCGAGATCGGCGGTGTTCCCGACATCGCGGCCAGGCTCGGCATTGCCGAGACAACGGTGAAGACGCATCTCGGCCGGCTGTTCGAAAAGACCGGCGCCGGCAGGCAGGCGGATCTCGTCAAGATCGCCGCCGGCTTCGCTGTGCCGTTCGCGCAGCCGACGAGCGGCGACGACGTGGTGTGATCCATTTCACAGCGCGAGCGGCGCGCTCGCGCAATCTCAATGCATTGTGATGCACGCGGCTTCCGGGTCCTCCGAACGCAGGACGCGGGTCGCTTAGGACTTTCGTATATGGCGCCACGCGAAGGAGAGCAGCATGCGTAACGGAGGCAATGCGCGATGCGTATCGAGCGCGGGCGCGGCGGGACCTCCGCGCATCGCCGGACTTTGTTTGTCGGTTGGAGATATTGCAGTGAGCGGCAAGGACGAATTTTCCATATTCAACGTTTCGACGGACGACATTCCCGAAGACGAGCGCGTGCCGCTGCTGCGCGAATTCTACTGCCGCGGCGTGCTGAAGGCGGAGGTCGAGGCCAGGGACGGAAAGCCGGCCGCGGCCAGCTTCACCTCCCACGTTCTGCCGGAAGCCCAGTTGCTGATCGGAGGAATGTGCGGCGCGCGCGTCATCCGAACGAAGCAGCTGATTGCCGATGGCGACGACAGCCTTGCCCTGATCGTGAACCGGTCCGGCGTTCTCGGGATATCCGAGCGAGGCCGCGATCTGAAGCTTCACGCCGGAGAGGCGGTCCTGACGAGCGCGGAGGACGTCACCACCTTCGAGCGGCTGTTGCTGGGAAGCGGCTTCTCGCTGCGTGTGCCGAGACGTGTGCTGGCCCCGATGATCGTGGACGTCGACGATGCCGTGATGCGCGTCATTCCGGAGGGCACGACCGGTCTGCGGCTGCTCGTCGACTACGCCATTGCGCTGGTGCACGAGCGGGCACTGGCGGTCCCTGCGATGCGCCAGCTCGGCGTCGCCCATCTGCACGATCTGCTGGCGTTGGTTCTCGGTGCGACGGATCATGCCCGGGACGTGACCGGACGGCGCGGTGTCAAGGCGGCGCGGCTTCAGCGCGCGAAGTTCCTCATCGCCAACAATTGCTGGCAGCAGGACCTGTCCGTGGCCAGCGTCGCGCAGGAGCTCGGCGTGACGCCGCGCTATCTCCAGCGATTGTTCGAGGCCGACGGCAAGACTTTCTCGTCCTTCCTGACCGAGCAGCGCCTCAAGCGCGCCCATCGTATGCTGCGTGAGCCGGATTTCGCGGCGCGCCCGGTGAGCTCGATCGCCTATGACGTCGGCTTCGGCGATCTCTCTTATTTCAACCGCTGCTTCCGGCGGGCCTACGGCGCAACGCCGAGCGACGTCAGGAGCGGCGGGGCGTTCTAGCCGCTGCGACCGAGTTCCCGCCAGCCGTCAATTTCAATCAGCGAAAGGGATTTGACATGATCCTTGATCAAGGAGTCATGACCGCGAAACGTGCGGTGTATCGCAGCCTCGTTCTCGCAGGCCTGCTGCACGGATCGCTTGCCCTGGCGGGAACGCCCGACGAGATCCGCGTCCCCGGCGAGATCCCCGGCGCGGCGCTCCACGCCGAGGGCGCGCAGATCTACGAGTGCCTGCGTGATGCCGAACACCAGCTCGTGTGGCAGGCACGCGAGCCGGCCGCCGCGCTCATGGATGGCGACAATTCGGTGGGGCGCCACTACGCGGCCCTGCATTGGGCGGCCGTGGACGCGCGCACGCTGGTGTGGGAGCACAAGGACGGCAGCTCGGTCAAAGCCAGGATCGTGGCGCGCGCGGCGGGCCGCACCGGCGACGATCTTCCCTGGCTGAAATTCGGCGTCGTCACCCAGACCGGCAACGGACTGTTCTACGGCGTGACCCACGTCCAGCGCATCAACACGCAAGGCGGGATGGCGAGGGGGCCGTGCACCGAGCCGGGCGCCTATCGCAGCGTGCCGTATTCGGCCGACTACGTGTTCTGGCGCGCCGAATAAGTGATGACGCCGCCTCGTGCTGTGAGTTGGAGTGTGGAATGCGCCGTTTCTTCTTTGATCTCCTGGTCGACAATGTCGTGAAGATCGATCCTGGCGGCATGGTCTTCGAGCAGCCCAAGGCGACGTTCGTCGTGGCCGATGAGATGGCGCGGCATCTCTTCGTCTGGCGTGACGATCTGCGCGATCGCGACGCCTGGATCCGCGTGCGGGATGCGGGCGGCCGCGAGATCTATCGCGCCGCGGTCTGGGCGGAGAGCGCCGAGAAGGTGGGCTGGGACCAGGCGTGAGCGGCACGGCCGTGTGGCAAGTCTGCATCAGGTCCTGACGACGCGCATTCGGTTCGTTCTGGGCCGAGAGCCGGTCGCATCCGTCCAAGTCCGAAGCGACGCTCCTTTCTACCTTGGCGATCAGCGAACCCAGATTCGCATGAGTTGGCCTCCTTCGATCGGGGGAGGCGTGCCGCGTCGCGTCTGTGCCGCTTCGTGGTTTCGATGAAGGAATGAGGGCGATGAAGTTGAAGGGTCGGAGTGACGTGGTGGGACAGGGCCCGGTGTGGCGATCATTGCGCTTGCTCGCGCCGGCTGCTTTGCTCGCGCCGCTGCTCGTGGCCGAACGCGTCGAGGCGGCCTGCACGCCGGCGGCGCCTGTCAGCAATACGACGATTACCTGTTCCGGCAACAGTCAGCAGAGCACCAGTACTGGCTACGGCGCAGGCACCGAGGACAACAATCATTATCAGATCGAGGCCGGCGCCAACGTTCATGGAAATGCCTTCGGCATTCTGAGCGGGAATAACAACACCGTCGTCAACGCAGGCATGATCGATGGAGGCACCGCCGTTGGTCTGCAGGGCGCCGAGAATCTGAACGTATCGAACCTCGCCGGGGCCACGATTGCCGGCTTCCACGCGATCATAGCGTCATCGTTGAGCCTCACCAATGCAGGCACGATCAGAAGCGAGGCCGGCGGACGCGGCAGTGGCCTTGAGGTGAGGCAGGGAGCGGTCACGTTGAGCAATTCAGGCACCATCGCCGGGGTTGGGCCCGACACGATCGGAATTCACGCAGGCACGCTGAACGTGACCTCGAATACCGGGAGCATCTCGGGTGATGCCATCGCAATCTCCGTTGACAGCTCTGCTGCCATCGTCAATGGCCTCAGCGGCAGGATCTTCGCGATCGGGGCCAGCGGCATCGCCATCTCGTCCGGGGCTTCCGGCACGGTGCGGCTGGACAATGCGGGCGAGGTTTCGGCCGCTGCGGCGGGCATCGCCGCGGGTACAGTGGTTGTCTCTTCGAACACCGGAACCATCGCCGGGATCGCGATGGGCATCCAGGGCGACAGTGTCACGGTCGCCAACGGCAACGGGGGCAACATTCTGGCGACCGCTGTGAACGGCTCTGCCATCAATGCGCGGACGGCGAGCGTCGCGAATGCCGGCAGCATCACGGCCGACGCGACCGGCGGGATCGGTATTCTGGCAGGGGAAGTGCAGGTCACCGCGAATACCGGAACGATCCGGGGCGAGGAGCATGCGATCTCCTCCGGGACCGGCACCATTACGGTGACCAACAATGCCGGCGGAACGATCAGCAGCACCAATGCCAATAGTGTGGCCATCCACGCTGAGACGGACGCGATCGTCGGCAATGACGGGACGATCACCGGTGGGGGAGGTGCAATCGATGCACATACGGGAAATGTGGTCCTGACGAATGGTGCCGCCGGCGTCATCTCCTCGAGCGGTAACGCGGTGTCGGCGGATGGCGATAACACGTTGGGCAAAGGCAACGTCACGATCGTCAACGCCGGCGTGATCCGCACGACCTCGTCCCTTGCCGGTGTGATCTTCGCCAACAATCTTGCCGACGTCACCAATTCGGGGACCATTGCCGGCGGCTCGGCCGGCATCGACGGCCTGAACGTCAAGCTGACGAACCTCGCTGGTGGCACCGTGACCGCACATAACAATGCGGTCTTCGCCGCGACCTCCGCCGCGATCACCAACGCAGGAAACATTACGGCCGACGGCAGCACCGGCGATGCCATTGTCGCCAATGCCGGAGACGTAACCCTTCGCAACAGCGGCACGATCACCGCGACCGAGTTCGGCGTCCGCGCCGGCAACACGGCAAACGTGGTGAACAGCGGCACCATGTCCAGCGGCTCGACGGTGATCTTTGCCACCACCGTCAATGTGACCAACACAGGGTTGATTTCGACGACGCTCGGCTTCGGCATGAGCGGCATCACCGTGAACCTCGACAATTCCGGAACCGTGATGGGAAACCGCGGTGTCAACGCGCTCCTCGGCAACGTCAACAACTCCGGGACGATCATCGGGCAGGGCGCCGCCATCAATGCCAATATCGCCAACGTGACCAACACAGGCCTGCTTCAGGCCTCGACGGCCAGTGGCGACGGCATCCTGACGACGCAGGCCAATGTCAACAATTCGGGCACCATCGTCGCCCGGCGCGGGATCACCTCGTCCGACGGATCGAATATCACCAACTCCGGCACGATCACCGGCACCGGGGGAATAGCGATTCAGCTCTCCAACAGGGCTGACACGCTGACGCTGCTGCCGGGCTCGAAGATCAACGGCGTAGTCGATTTCGGCTTCGGCAACGACGTCGTCAACGTCAACCTCGCGCCGACCAGCAGGGTGTCGTCGCTGACGACGATCAACCTGCCGACCTTCAGAAATTTCAACGGCACCATCAACACCATCACGTCCGGAGGCGCCTTCAACGGTCCGTCGGTCGCCTCCGGCACCACGCTGGCGACGCTCGATCCGACGGCGCTGGCGCAGGCCGACCGCACGATGATGGATTTCACCGGTGGTGTCTCCTCGCTCGTGCAGGGCCGCCTGAACGGCGGTACCGGCTCTGGCGGCAGCAACATGATGGCGATGGCTTATGCGCCGGAGACGGCACAGGCTGGCCCCTTCACCAAGGCGCCGCGCAGCCTCTGGACCGATCCGGCGCCGATCACGGTCTGGGCCAACTCGTTCGGCGGCCAGCGCATCCAGGACGAGACGGCTTCGACCTTGCGTGCGAGCTCGACGGCATGGGGCGGGGCGATCGGCATCGACCGCAGGCTGCAGCCGAACTGGCTGGCCGGCGTGTTCCTCGGCGGCGGGCAGGGCGGGCTCTCGGTCGATCTCAACTCGCAGTCGGTCGACACCGACTACGTGTTTGCCGGCGCCTATAGCCGTTTCGAATGGGCTGCGCAGTTCTTCGACTTCACCATCCAGGGAGGCAACGCGGACAACAGATCGCGCCGCCTGGTGCTGAACAACGCCGTCGTCGGCGGCATGGAGACGGCGATCGCGAATTACAGCGGCTGGTATGTGAGTCCCGAGGTCGCCTACGGCTACAGGCTCAATGTCGGCAACGGCTATGTGCTGACGCCGACGGCGCGGCTGCGCTATGTCGCCGGCCGTTTCGATGGCTATAGCGAAACGGGCTCTGCGCAAGGCCTGTCGGTCGGCGGCCGTACGCTGCAGGATTTCGAGGAGCGGGGAGAGGTGGATCTGTCGCGCGTGACCAGCCTTGCGGGCGGCGAGCTGAAGGCCAACGTCCATGGCGGCATCATCGCGCTTCAGCGCGCCGGCGACACGGCCGTCAACACGGTGCTGCTCGGCCAGACCCTGTCCTTCGTCACACCCGGCAGCCGTAGCACGGTCGGCGCCGTCGCTGGCTTCGGCTTCGACTATCGCACGACCAGGAACGTGTCCGTGTTCGGCGCGGTCGAGGGCATGATGATGTCCGACCAGAGCCGCACCGGCACGGCCAAGGGTGGTGTTCGCGTCGCGTTCTGAGCCGGCACCAGCCCTGGCGGTCTGAACGCGGCGTCCGCCGGCCGGGCACCATCCGCCCGGCCGGCACCTCCTCCGATCGGAGGATGGCGCATGCTGTAGTTGTGCTATCGTCGGTGACATTGATCACTCAGGCGATTTGACAGCGATGCAAGGACCTCGAAAGCTGCCGGACCTGGTCGAGTCCATCTACGACGCCGGGCTCGATCCCGCGTTGTGGAACAACGTCGTCACCGGCATTCGCGATTTCGTCGGCGGTCAGGCCTGCGGGCTGTTCTCCAAGGACTCCATCAGCAAGTTCGGCGTCACGCATTATTATTGCGGAGCGGATCCGCACTACATCCAGCTCTATTCCGAGACGCACTCGAAGTTCGACCCGCTGACGGTCCTGCCGCCGCACGGACGGATCGTGAGCATCCCGGATCTCGTCGATTTCGATGGGTACCGGCGCGGCCGCTTCTATCAGGAATGGATGCAGCCGCAGGGCTGCAGCGATGCCGCCAACGTCGTGCTCGACGCATCGAATGCGAGCTGCCCGGTGATGATGACGGTGTTGTCCGGCCGGCGCATGGTCGATCCCGCGATGAAACACCGCCTCTCGCTGATCGTCCCGCACGCCAGCCGTGCGCTGCTGATCAACCGTGCCGTCGATTCGCGATTGACCCTGGCGACGGCGCTGGCCGATGTCCTCGACAATCTGGCCTCCGGCGTCTTCCTGCTCGATGCGTCCTGCCGGATGGTGCATGCCAATTCCGCGGGACATGACTTGCTCGCAGCCGCCGATGTCGTGCGCTCCGTCGCCGGGCAGCTCGTGACCTGCAGCCTGGAGGCCAACCAGATGCTCCGCGAGGCGTTTGCGGCCCGTAGCGAAACTGCCCTGCTCGCGGCGAGGGGAAACGCGATTCCGCTGCTTTCACCGTCAGGCGAGCGCTACGTCGCGCATGTCCTGCCGCTGTCGTCCGTGCTGCGCAACGGCAGCGAGCGCGTCGCCGATGCCGTCGGCGCGCTGCTGCTGCGCAAGGTCTCGCTTCAAGGGCAGTCCTACGGCGAGCTGGTCGCGCGGACCTTCGATCTCACGCCGGCCGAGCTGCGCGTCTTCCTGTCGATCGTCGAGGTCGGCGGCGTCCCTGAAACGGCGGCGGCGCTCGGCATCGCGGAGACGACCACGAAGACGCATCTGCACCGCGTCTTCGCCAAGACCGGCGTGTCGCGGCAGGCCGACCTCGTCAAGCTCGCTGCGGGCTTTGCCAATCCGCTCGTCAACTGAGCGGCACATCGTCGCCGAAGTTGAACCTTTTGCTTTCTCGATAGACTCACAGAGGCCGCCGGGTACGAACACATTTCGCCGTCTCCCTGCTTGACCTCTGGCTGTTCCGATGCCCCGACGTCCCAAACATTCCGAGCTGATCGAGAGCATCTATGACGCCGGTCTCCACCCTGAGTTGTGGAGTGACGTGATCGTCATGGTTAATGATTTCATCGGCAGCCGGGCCTGCGGCCTGATCTCGAAGGACCCGGTCAGCAAATCAGGCGCGACGCATTTCTATTGCGGGGTCGATCCGCACTACATCCAGCTCTACGCCGAGACCTACGCCCAGTACGACCCGCTCGCGAGGCTCCCCCGCTACGGCGAGGTGCGCAACATCCCCGATCTCGTGGACTTCGAGGAATATCGCCGCGGCCGCTTCTATCAGGAATGGCTGCGGCCGCAGGGCTGCGCTGACGTCGCCAACGTGGTGCTGGAGCAGTCGGCCTCGGCGTGTCCGATGCTGCTGACCGTGATCCCGGGCAGGGACATGCTCGATGCGGAGAAGCGGGCGCGGATGCAGTCGCTGGTCGCGCATACGAGCCGGGCCCTCTTGATCAACAAGGCAATCGAGCGGAAGCAGCAGCGCGCGATCGCGCTTGCCGATGTGGTGGACCGGCTCGCCGCCGGCGTCATCCTGCTCGATGCCGCCTGCAACATCGTCCACAGCAATCCGGCCGCGGAGGCGCTTCTGACTGAGGCCGACGTGCTGCAATCGGTCTCGGGCCGACTGGTCGCACGATCGTCCGAGGCGAACCGGGATTTGCGCGACATCTTTCGTGACGCCGGGCAGGTCGCCCTGGCGGCGGCTGCCGGCCGAAAGATCCCGCTGATGTCGCGCAGCGGTTCCTACCATGTCGCAAACGTCATCGCGCTGCCATCGCTGCTGCGCGAGGGGGCTGCGGACCGCAGCTCGGCCGTCGGCGCCCTGTTTGTCTGGCGGGCCGAGCTTGACGGCCGCTCCGGTGCCGGCCTCATCGACCGCACCTTCGACCTGACGCCTGCCGAGCTGCGGGTCCTGCAGTCGATCGTCGCGGTCGGCGGCGTGCCGGAGACGGCGATCGCGCTCGGCATCGCCGAGACCACCGTGAAGACTCACCTGCATCGCGTCTTCGCCAAGACCGGCGTGTCGCGCCAGGCCGATCTCGTCAAGCTCGCCGCGGGATTTTCCAATCCGCTCGTGCACTGACGGCCGCCCGCCGTCGCAAACGAGTCGCGCCAGCGCGCGATAGGTTCAATCAGCAGCATCATTTGAAAGTTATCGCGCCTCATTCGATCGAATGACGCGATTGGCGGCGTTCTCTTCTAGAGACACGTCACACGATTTCTTGTGCGGCGGTCTCGATCTTCGTGTGAAGCAACTCACAGCGGACGGAAGTCAATTCCGTCAGTCTCTCATACCATTGAGAGGAGAGTGTCATGCGAATGGCGTCAGCTGGTTTCATCTCCGGGTTTCGCGACATCGTCGCGCGCGTCGGTGCTGCCATTCGCAGTCAGCGCGAGATCGACGCGCGGCGCGCCTTGCAGCGCTATCGCCATTTGCTGGGCGAGCCGCACGACACATTGCTTTTGAGTGAAGTCATTCCGGTTAGCAACGAAGAGGATATTTCAGGACATGCCAACCGATCTGATGCGTGCGAGCGCTTCGCCGGCCACTCCACATTCGAACGGGCGTAATGCCAACATCGTCGCGATCGCACTCACCGCGGCGCTCGTCACGCTTCAGTTGATTGGACTGGCGATGCTGGAACGCTCCCACGCCCACGCCATGCATGCGTCCTTTCCGCGCGAGCCCGCCGTCTGCACCGAGAGCGCCAGCGCCGCGGTCTCGCACATCCCCTACGATTGAGCGGAGGACGGCCGTGCCCGATGTCACCACCCTCATGCTGCTCAGCATTGCCGTGTTCGCCGGTGCCTTCGTTTCGGGGCTCTCGGGCTTCGCCTTCTCGGCGGTTGCGGGCGCAATCCTGCTCCGGGTGTTTCAGCCGCTCGAGGCGGTACCGCTGATGATGGCTTGCAGCATCGGCGTGCAGGCGACCAATCTGTGGGCGCTCCGCCGCAACATCCGCTGGGAAGGCAGCCTGCTGCTGATCGTCGGTGGATTGATCGGCGTTCCCATCGCCGTGTCGCTGTTGCAGTCCACCGACACGCATCTGCTCAGGCGCGGCTTCGGCATCATCGTCTCGCTCTATGCGGCCTATATGCTGCTGCGGCCGACACTGGTGACGGCCGGCGAGGCGGTCGGCCGGCACTGGGTCGCGCTGATCGGGTTTGGCGGAGGGCTGGTCGGCGGCCTCACGGCGATGCCGGGCGCGATCCCGACGATCTGGTGCGACATGCGCGGCATGCCCAAGAGCGAGCAGCGCGGCCTGGTGCAGCCGTTCATCGCGGCGATGCAGGTGTTCGCGATCGCGCTGCTGGTCGGACACCAGGATCTGTCGTCGAAGGTCTTCGTCGACCTCGCGGTCAGCCTGCCGGCTCTGTTCGCCGGTTCCGCACTCGGCGTGATAGCCTTTCACCGGGTCAACGAGACGGTCTTTCGCAAGACCGTGCTCGTTCTGTTGCTGATCTCGGGGATATCCCTGATCTAGAGCATGATCCGGAAAAGTGTGGAGCGGTTTTCCGGCAAGATCATGCTCCAGATTCAGTGTCCGGGACTGGTGATTGAACCCTGGACCGGCGCCGCGCTGATGTCGCTGCCGTGATGCACCAGCGGCTTGTTGCCGGTGACGGTCCGCAGCAGCACGTAGAACACCGGCGTCAGGAACAGGCCGAACACGGTAACGCCGATCATGCCGGAGAACACCGCAACGCCCATCGCCCGCCGCATCTCCGAGCCGGCGCCGGTCGAGAGCACCAGCGGCAGCACGCCCATGATGAACGCCATCGACGTCATCAGGATCGGGCGAAGCCGCAGCCGGCTCGCCTCGATCGCGGCCCGGATCGGCGTGCGGCCCGCGAATTCGAGCTCGCGCGCGAATTCGACGATCAGGATCGCGTTCTTGGCCGAAAGACCGACGAGAACGATGAGCCCGATCTGGGTGAAGACGTTGTTGTCGCCCTTCGAGATCCAGACGCCGAACATCGCCGCGAGCAGCCCCATCGGCACGATCATGATGATCGAGAGTGGCAGGGTCAGGCTCTCGTAGAGCGCGGCCAGCACCAGGAACACCAGCAGGATCGCCAGCGGGAACACCCAGAGGCCGGAATTGCCGGCGATGAACTCCTGATAGGTCAGGTCGGTCCATTCGAAGGCGAAGCCGGGCGGCAGCACTTCCGCCGCGATCCGCGTCGCCGCCTCCTGCGCCTGGCCCGAGGAGAAGCCGGGCGCAGCCGCCGCGTTGATGTCGGAGGACAGGAAGCCGTTATAGCGGATCGCGCGCTCCGGCCCTGCGCTCTGGCGGATCTTCAGCAGCGCCGACAGCGGCACCATGTCGCCGGAGGACGAGCGCACCTTCAACTGCCTGATGTCGTCGGCGCGGGCGCGGAACGGCGCGTCGGCCTGGACCCGGACCGAATAGGTGCGGCCAAACTTGTTGAAGTCGTTGACGTAGTAGGACCCGAGGTAAATCTGCAGCGTATTGAACACCTCGGTCACGGGCACGCCGAGCTGGAGTGCCTTGGTGCGATCGATGTCGGCGAACAGCTGGGGCACGTTGACCTGGAAGCTCGAGAACACGCCGGCGATCTCCGGCGCCTTCTGCATCGCCGCCATGAACGCGTTGGTCGCCTCGTTCAGCGCGTCATAGCCGAGACCGGCGCGATCCTCGATCTGCAGCTTGAAGCCGCCGATGGTGCCGAGGCCGTTGACCGGCGGCGGCGGGAACATGGCGATGAAGGCTTCCTGGATGCCCGCATACTTCTTGTTGAGGTCGGCCGCGATGGCATTGCCGCTCAGGGCCGCACCCTTGCGCTCGTCGAACGGTTTCAGCGTCGAGAACACGATGCCGGCGTTGGAGGAGTTGGTGAAGCCGGAGATCGACAGGCCGGGGAAGGCGACCGAGCTCTCGACACCTGGCTGGGTCAGCGCGATGTCGCTCATCTTGCGGATCACCTCTTCGCTGCGGTCGAGCGTGGCGCCATCGGGCAGGCGGGCGAAGCCGACCAGATATTGCTTGTCCTGGCCCGGCACGAAGCCGCTCGGCACCTGCTGGAACAGGAGTGCGGTCAGGCCGACCAGCAGCACATAGAGGCCCATCACCGCGGCCTTGCCCGAGATCACCTTGGTGACGGTGCCGCTGTAATTCTCCGAGGAGCGCGTAAAGGCCTTGTTGAAGCCGCGGAAGAACCAGCCGAGGCCCTTCTCCATGACGATCGTCAGCTTGTCCTTGGGCTCGTTGTGTCCCTTGAGCAGCAGCGCCGACAGCGCCGGCGACAGCGTCAGCGAGTTGACGGCGGAGATCACGGTCGAGATCGCGATCGTCAGTGCGAACTGCTTGTAGAACTGGCCGGTGAGGCCGGAGATGAAGGCCAGCGGCACGAACACCGCGATCAGCACCATCGCGATCGCGATGATCGGCCCCGACACCTCGCGCATCGCCTGGTACGTCGCATCGCGCGGCGACAGCCCGGCTTCGATGTTGCGCTCGACGTTCTCGACCACGACGATGGCGTCGTCGACGACGATGCCGATGGCGAGCACGAGGCCAAACAGGCTGAGCGCGTTGATGGAGAAGCCGAACACGTGCATCACCGCGAAGGTGCCGACGATCGACACCGGCACGGCCAGCAGCGGAATGATCGAGGCACGCCAGGTCTGCAGGAACAGGATCACCACCAGCACCACCAGCGCGATCGCCTCCAGCAGGGTGTGGATCACCGCTTCAATGGATGACCGCACGAACTGGGTGGGGTCGTAGACGATCTGGTAGGACACGCCTTCCGGCATGTTCTTCTTGATCTCGGCCATGGTGGCGCGGACGTTGTCGGAGATCTGCAGCGCGTTGGAGCCGGGCGCCTGGAAGATCGGGATCGCGACTGCCTGCTTGTTGTCCAGCAGCGAGCGCAGGCCGTATTCGGAGGCCCCGAGCTCGATGCGCGCGAGGTCGCGCAAGCGGACGACTTCGCCGCGGCTGCCGGTCTTGACCACGATGTCGCCGAACTGCTCCTCGTTGGCGAGGCGCCCCTCGGCGTTGACCGAGAGCTGGAGATCGATGCCCTTTACGTTCGGGGAGGAGCCGACCACGCCCGCGGCAGCCTCGACGTTCTGGGCCTGGATCGCCTTGACGATGTCGCTCGCGGTGAGCCCATGCTCGGCCGTCTTCTGCGGATCGACCCAGACCCGCATCGAATAGTCGCCGGCGCCATAGAGCTGCACGTCACCGACGCCGTCAATCCGGGCGAGGCGGTCCTTGACGTTGAGCACGGCGTAATTGCGCAAATACGTCATGTCGTAGCGGCCGTTCGGCGACAGCAGATGCACCACCATGGTGAGGTCGGGTGAGGACTTCTTGGTGATGATGCCGAGCTGGCGCACCACCGCGGGCAGGCGCGGCTCGGCCTGCTGCACGCGGTTCTGCACCAGCTGCGTCGCCTTGTCGGGGTCGGTGCCGAGGCGGAACGTCACCGTCAGCGTCATCGCGCCGTCGGTTGTCGCCTGGCTCGACATGTACAGCATGTTCTCGACGCCGTTGATCTGCTCCTCGATCGGGGTCGCCACCGTTTCCGCGATCACCTTGGGATTGGCGCCGGGATAGGTCGCGCGCACCACGACGGAGGGCGGCACCACATCGGGATATTCCGAGATCGGCATCGCGAACAGCGAGATCAGGCCGGCGAGGAAAATCAGGACTGAGAGAACGCCGGCAAAGATCGGACGGTCGATGAAGAACTTCGAGAGATTCATGGCTTTGCCCCTGGGCAATATCGTGGTCGTCTCCCCACAGCTCCGCCGTCATTCCGGGGCGCGAAGCGCGAACCCGGAATCTGCAGGTGATGTGGTCGGAGTTTCGTAACTTCTAGATTCTCAGGTGCGCAATTGCGCACCGTAGTTCGCGCTTCGCGAGCTCCGGAATGACGTCAGGTATCAGCGTTGCACCACGTCCTGGTTGCTGTGGTTGGAAGCCTGCTGTCCGCGCGCGCCCATGGCCGCCACCTCGGTCTTGAGGAGGGCACCCGGTCGCACGCGCTGCAAACCATTGACGACGATGCGGTCGCCGGGCTTCAGGCCCGCAGTGACGATCCGCAAGCCATCCACCGCGCCGCCGAGTGTGATCGGCCGATAGACCGCGCGGCTGTCGTCACCGACCGCCATCACGAACTTCTTGTCCTGGTCGGTGCCGATCGCACGTTCGTCGATCATCACCAGCGTCTGCTGCGCCGGCTGGCCCATGCGCACGCGGGCGAACTGGCCGGGGATCAGACGCCCGTCGTCGTTCCGGAACACGGCGCGGACGCGGATGGTGCCGCTCTGGCCGTTGACCTGGTTGTCGATGAGCTGGATGTGGCCCTTGGCCGAGAGCCCGCCCGAGGTCGCCATCTCCACCGGGATCTGGTCGAGATTGCCGCGCTTGCCGGAGCCGTCCGCGATCGAGTTCAGCGCGTGCAGCACGACCTCTTCATCCGCGTCGAACGAGGCGTAGATCGGATTGACCGAGACCAGCGAGGTCAGCACCGGGGAGGCGGTGCCGGCGGCGACGAGATTACCGACGGTGACCTCGATCTTGCCGACGCGTCCGTCCACGGGCGCACGCACCTCGGTGTAGTCGAGGTTGAGCTTGGCGGTCTGGAGCGTCGCTTCGGCAGCCTTCACGTTGGCGATCGCCTCGCGATTGGCATTGTCGCGCTGGTCATAGTCGCGTCGGGTGACGACGGCGTTGCCGACGAGCTGCGCACCGCGCTCGAGTTCGCTCTGGGTGAACACGACGCGCGCTTTGGCAGCTTCGAGCTGGGCCGCGGCCTTGTCGACCTCCGCCGCGTAAGGTGCCGGATCGATCTTGAACAGCACGTCGCCGGATTTCACCAGCGCGCCTTCGGTGAAGTTGGTGGAGAGGATCGCGCCTGCGACGCGCGGGCGAAGCTCGACGCGCTGGATGGCTTCGAGCCGGCCGGAGAAATCGTCCCACAGCACGGTCTGCTTCGGCTCGATCAGCGCGACCGTCACGGGGACGGCCTGTTCTGCCGCGGCCGCCGTCGCGGTGGCCTGTGCGGCATGGAAGTAGTGGCCGGTCGCGATCGAGCCGGCTACGGCGAGGGCGCCCACGATGGCAGCGCCGCCGAGAAGGCGGCGGAAACGGCCGGCGCGGGGGGTATTTTGGGAGGGGGGCATTTGCGCGCTCCAGATATGTAGTGTTCACTACAGATGTGGAGCTGGATATCGCAGCGCAAGATACTTATGTACCGTTCACTAAGAAAATTGTAGCCGCTTACCGCAAGAATGGGAAGGCGAAAGAGAAAATAAAGCGAGAACAAATAGATAGCATCGGGCGTTGACTGGGGCGAAGCGCCGATTCCGAGGAGATTGAAGTCATGGGCATGGGACGCCCCCGCGAATTCGACGCCGAAATGGCGTTGGACCAGGCGATGGAAGTGTTTTGGCGCCATGGCTATGAGGGCGCCACCATCGCCCAGCTCACCGAGGCCATGGGCATCAATCCGCCCAGCCTCTATGCCTGCTTCGGCAACAAGGAAGGCCTGCTGAAGGCAGCCCTCGACCGTTACACCAAGCTGCGCGGCGTCTGGATGGACGAGGTGATCGCGGCCCCCACCGCCCGCGCCGTCGCCGAGCGGATGCTGATGGGCATCGCCGACAAGCAGACCGATCCCGCCAATCCGCCTGGCTGCCTGCTCGTGCAAGGCGGCATTGCCTGCGGTACCGGCTCGGAGAACGTCCCCTTCGAGCTCGCCGCTCGCCGCGCCCAGAACGAGGACCAGCTCCGCGACCGCTTTGTCCGTGCCAAGGCCGAAGGCGACCTCAAGGAGAGCGCCGATCCCGCAGCGCTCGCGCGCTATGTCTCGGCCGTGTCGGTCGGCATGGGCGTGATGGCATCGTCAGGCGCGGACCGCGAGGCACTGCGGCAAGTTGCTGATGTCGCCGTGCAGGCGGTGGCAGCGCAGTCGGCCGACAGAACCTAGCTATCTCGCAGACAGCGACGGCGGCGGCACGAAGCCGCCGAACTCGCGCTCGATCAGTCCGGCCAGCGTGATCGTCGTGCGGTCCTCCAGATACGGCCCGATGATCTGCACCCCGACCGGCAGGCCCGATGGCGTGCGCTCGATCGGAACGGCGGTCGCCGGCAATCCGCAGGTCGAAGCGGGGTCGGCCCAGATGAAGCAGGCGTCGGAGTAGTTGTAGGATTTGCCGTCGATGTCGAGCTGCCGCGCGTCGAACGGCTCGGACTGGTCTTGCGGAAAGGCCGGCACGGCGGCGGCCGGGTAGATCACCGCGTCGAACTCGCGGAAGAGCTGGTACCACTTCTGTTGCAGTTGCAGGCGTGCGGCATCGGACGCGAGCCACTCGCGATGGAGCGCGCCCCAGCCGCGGGCGCGCTCGGCCTGCAGGCTGCGGTCGTCGGGCGAGAGTGCTGCCGCCGCGCCTTGCGCCTCGGCGAGAGCCGCCGGCGTCAGGCGCGGGCTTCGCGCGCCATTCAACAGTTTCATGTAGAGCCGCGCGGAGTCCGCGAGATCGGGCAGCGACGCGCTCGAACGTGCGACCCGCGCGCCTGCACGTTCGAGCCGCTCCGCCAATCGCCCGATCGCCGAACGCACGGCGTCCCCCGTCGGCATCAGCGGATGCGTGTCGATCACGAGGATCCTGAAATTCTTGAGCTGGTCATGACGTGGCGCGGGCAGCGCGAGGCGATAGCCGACGCCGTCGCGGGTCTCGTCGGGGCCGGCAATCACGTCGAGCGACAAGGCGAGATCCGAGGCGGTGCGCGCCATCGGCCCGACGACGGCGAGATCGCCCTGGCCGGGGACGGGCAGTGCGGGCGGCATGCTGTAGCCGCGCAGCGGGACGAGGCCGAGGCTCGGCTTGTGTCCGAACACGCCGCAGAAATGTGCGGGCACCCGGATCGAGCCGCCGATGTCCGAGCCGATCGACAGCGGACTGAAGCCGGCGGCCAGCGCCGCGCCACATCCGCCGGAGGAGCCGCCGGGCGACCGGCCGAGATCCCACGGGTTGTTCGTCGTGCCGTAAATCTCGTTGTAGCTCTGGAAATCCCTGAGGCCGATCGGGATGTTGGTCTTGCCGATGATGATGGCGCCCGCCGCCTTCAGGCGCGAGACGAGCAGGGCGTCCTCCGCCGGCCTGAAATCCCTGAAATGCGGAAAGCCCCATGTCGTCGGCAAGCCTGCGACGTTGAACGGTTCCTTGAGCGTGACGGGAATGCCGAGCAGCGGCAGCCGCTCGCCGCGGCCAAGCGCGGCATCGGCCGCGCGCGCGGCGTCTCTGGCGCGATCGAAATCGCGAACGACGACCGCGTTGATCGGACCGTCGAGCGCCTCGATGCGGGCGATGGCGTGGTCGAGCAATTCCGACGCGGAGATTTTGCGGGCGTGCAGGGCGCCAAGCAGTGCACCGATCGAGCCGTAGTTCAGGTCAGCGGCGTCTGCGGTCATCATAAGCTCCCTTGCATCGCATCGCGCGGCGAGCATGCAATGTTGAGCGCGGGATGAGGAGACGGCGCAACGGGAACCAGATCTGCCCGCGTGTCAGGGCGGGAGGCGTGCGTATTTGAAATCCAGGGGAGGCCGTCATGGCCGGGCTTGTCCCGGCCATCCACGCCTTGCTGTGCGGCATGGAGAACGTGGATGCCCGGGACAAGCCCGGGCATGACGACCTCATTTGGTGGACGAAACGCGCCACATTGCCAAGAGCTGGACTCAGGACGCTTCCTTCAGCACCGGCGAAGCCGCTTCCTCCGCCTTCAGCTCCTCGAGACTGCGATGCCGGGGCTCGATGCCCATCGCCCAGACCGTGATGACCTGCACCACGAGGAGGCCGATCATCAGCGCCATCACGCCGGCGACGCCGCGCGACTCGAACAGCGAGACCACGAGGAACGGCGTGACGATGGTGGCGCCGCGTCCCAGCGTGTTGACGATGCCGGAGGCGCGCAGGCGGACCTCGGTCGGAAACAGTTCGGGGATGTAGATGCCGAACAGCAGCGCGACCAGGACGTAGATCGGCACGGTCAGCGCGAAGCCAACGGCCGGCAGCAGGATCGGATCCGAGATCATGGGATAGACGATGCCGAGTGCCACCGTGATCAGCGAGGCGCCGATGATGGTCGGCTTGCGGCCCCAGCGGTCGGCGGTCAACGCACCGATGGCCGAGCCGATCGGCGCGCCGAGCGCCATCAGCAGCGAGTATCCGAACGAGGTCGCGATCGAGAGGCCCTGCTTGACGAAGAACACCGGCAGCCAGGTCACGAAGCCGTAAAGGAGCGTGTTGATCGTGATCAGGCAGACCGAGCCGACGATCATCCGCGACAGCAGGGGCGCGGTGAACAGCGTGCCGAGATCGGCGGGGACGGGGACCGAGGTGACGGGCGCGGGAGCCGGCAAGGGCTGGCCTTGCGCCGCCTCCTTCTCGATGGCCTGCATCAGCGCTTCCGCTTCGGCGGTGCGTCCCACCGCTTCCAGCCAACGCGGCGATTCCGGCAGCGATTTGCGCATGTACCACACCACGAGCGCGCCGACGCCGCCGAGCACGAACATCGAGCGCCAGCCGAATTGCGGCACCAGCACGGAGGCAATCAGCAGCGCGACGGGCAGGCCGGTGACGACGCAGACGGTCGTGAAGCCGAGCCATTTGCCGCGGGTGCGCGCGGGCACGAATTCCGTCATCGTGGAATAGCCGACGACGTTCTCGGCGCCAAGGCCGACGCCCATCACGAAGCGGCAGGCGATCAGGAAGGCCATGTTCGGCGAGAACGCTGCGGCGAGGGAGGCGAGGCCGAAGAGCAGCAAATTGAATTGATAGGTGAAGCGGCGGCCGTAGCGGTCGCCGAGGAAGCCGGTGCCGAACGATCCCAGCATCATGCCGACGAAAGTCGCGGAGATGAACGCCGCGTTCTGGGGGAGGGTCGAAAAGCCTGTCTTCAGCGTCACGCTGAGCACGGTCCCGGCGATGTAGATGTCGAAACCGTCGAAAAACATGCCGATGCCGATCAGCAGCATGATCCGGCGGTGGAATGGTCCGATCGGCAGCCGATCCAGACGGCCGCCTGCGTTCACCGATGTCGACATATACGCTCTCCCTTGACTGTTCGTTCTGGTTGATGCGGCCCGCCTTCTCCGGGCGATCGGCCGCTCCTGGTCTCTGTCAGTTCAGTCGCTTCTGGTTGGCCGTGTCGCGGTACCAGTCGAACGGCTGCTCGTGCGTCGCGACCATCACGCTCTTGGTGTTGAAATGGTCGTTGAAGCTCTCGGTGCCGCATTCGCGCCCGATGCCGGAATCGTCCACGCCGCCCCAGGGCGAGGCCGGATCGAGCCGGTGGTGATCGTTGATCCAGACGATGCCCGCCTTGACCGAGGCGGCGACGCGATGCGCACGGGCGACGTCGCGGGTGCGGATCGCGGCGGCAAGGCCGAACGGCGAGTCGTTGGCAAGGCGGAGCGCATCGGCTTCGTCCTTGAACGGCGTCACCGAGGTGAACGGGCCGAACACTTCCTCCTGGAAGATGCGCATGTCGGATTTGACGTCGGCGAACACGGTCGGCTCGACGAAATAGCCGTTGTCGTGGCCCGGCACCTTGGCGGCAACGCCGCCGGTGACGAGACGCGCGCCGTCGGCGTGGCCATAACCGACATAGCTGAGAACGCGGTCGCGCTGCTTGGCCGAGATCACGGGGCCCATCTGGGTGGCGGGATCGAAGGGATCGCCGACGCGGATCGTGCGGGTCTTGGCCTGCAGCTTCTCGACGAACTCGTCGTAGATCGAGGCCTGGACGATATGGCGCGAGGCGCAGACGCAGGTCTGGCCTGCGCCGATGAAAGCCCCGAACGCGGCATAGTTGACGGCGCGGTCGATGTCGAAATCGTCGAACACCATGACCGGCGTCTTGCCGCCGAGCTCCATGGTCTGATGCGCAAACACCTTTGCGGCGGCGCTGCCGGCGATGCGGCCGGCCTCGGTGCCGCCGGTCAGGACCAGCTTGTTGATGTCGCCATGCTCGGCCAGCATCTTGCCGGCGTTCTGGCCAAGGCCAAGCACGATATTGAAGACGCCGGGCGGCAGGCCCGCTTCGCTGAAGATCTGCGCGAGCTTCAAGGTCGTGAGCGGCGTGTATTCGGACGGCTTGACCACGGTGACGCATCCGGTCGCCAGCACCACGGCGAGCGACTTGCACAGGATCATCAGCGGGTGATTGAACGGCGTGCAATTGGCGACGACGCCGATCGGGGTGCGGAGCGTATAGTTCAGATACGCGCCTTCGACGGGGATCACGGAGTCGCGGCGCGACAGCGCGACGCCGGCGAAGTAGCGGAAGAAGTCGGGCAGGCGGGAGAGCTGGGCGCGGGTCTCGTTGACCGGGCGGCCGTTGTTGAGGGTTTCCAGCCGGTACAGGCTGTCGAGATTGGCCTCGAACGCGTCGGCAAGCTTGTTGATCAGCCGGGCGCGGGCACGCGTGTCCATGCCGCCCCATGCCTTGCCCTCGAACGCTGCGCGCGCGCTTTTCATGGCGCGGTCGATGTCCTCGGCGGTCGAGTTGGGAATGCGGGCGATCACGTCGCCGGTCGCGGGGTTGCGGACGTCGAGCATCGCGCCGTTGCCGGCTTCGACTTCACGCCCATCGACAAAATTGCCGTGGATTTCAACCTCGATCGACGCGGGTTTTGACGGGATGTTCATGACGACCTCTCTTCCACGATGACGGCGTTACGCTTGAGCGCCGGCAGAACGCGTTTTTCGGTGGCCCCGATATGGGCCTTGATGATGCGCGCGGCGGTTCGCGTCTCGCGCTGTTGCATGGCGTCGATCAGGGCGACGTGCTCGGCAACGAGCTTCGCCGGATCGTGGCCCTTCAGGTTGGAAATGCTGACGCGGACGAGACGATCGGCCTGGCCGATCAGGTCGCACAGTGCCGTCGCCATGCGGCGATTGCCGGAGGCGTGCGCCAGCGCGGTGTGGAAGCCGCGATTGTAGGCGATGAAGTCTTCGTGGTTGCCCGAGAAGCGGCGGAACTCGTCGAGCGACTTCAGCACGCTGTCGGGCGCGCTTTCGATCGCCTCCGCGACGCAGGCCGGCTCCAGCGCAAGGCGGAAGCGCAGGAGGTCGCGGGCGTCCGAGAGCGAGATCGGCGTGACCCGATAGCCCTGGCGCGGCTGCACCGTCACGAGGTGCTCGCGCTGCAGCCGCAGAAGCGCGTCCCGGACCGGTTGCCGGCTCACTTCATAGCGCTCGGCGAGGTCCTGCTCACGCATTTCATCGCCGGGAGCGAAGCGACAAGCTAAAATATCAGATCGAAGCCGATCGTAGATATTCTCGCGTAAAAGCATCATATTCGTGATCTCCTTGGCGTTAATATCTCAGTCGTGATATTTCACGTCAAGAGCCAAATGCTTGAATTCTTTGACAGTTGATTTATCAGTCAGGGCAGTTCAGGCCGCGCTGGCGGCCCATGAAGTGAAGGAAAGACCGGATATGGACAGGCTTTTTGCCAACGGGACCGTCAACGCCGCGCAGTCGGGCGAGGGGCCGCAATTGTTCCTCTTCCACTCGCTGTTGTCGGATCGTGCGAGTTTCGATGCGATCGTGCCGGAGTTACAGCGGACGTTCCGGACCATCGTGCCCGAGTTGCCGGGGTTCGGCCGCTCACGCGCCGTCGAAGGCGGGCTCGCGGCGGTCGCGGACCGCATGGCGGAGGCGGTGCGCGATGCCGCGGGCGGCGCGCCCGCGATCGTGCTCGGCAACGGCTATGGCGGGTTCGTTGCGTTGCAGATGGCGATCCGCCATCCCGGGATCGCGAGCAGGCTGGTTCTCGCCGACAGCGGTGCGGCGTTCTCCGAGCCCGGCCGCGAGGCGTTTCGCAACATGGCGAAGGTGTCGCGCGACAATGGATTGGAGGCCATCACCGACGTCGCCATGCGGCGCCTGTTCGCTCCCGAATTCCAGGAGCAGCATCCGGAGCTGATGCAGGATCGCCGTGCCGCGTTTCTGCGGACCGATCCCGATGTGTTTCGTGCTGCGTGCGATGCCCTGGCGAGCCTCGATCTCCGTGCTCAGCTTGCCACGGTGAAAGTCCCGGTGCTCGTTCTCGTCGGTGAGCACGACGAAGCGACGCCTCCGCCGATGTCGCATGAGCTCGCCGCCGGATTGCCGCGCGCCGAGCTCAAGATCATTCAGGGTTGCGCGCACGTGCCGCAGCTTCAGTCGCCGCGGCAGTTTCTCGCCGCACTCGAGGGCTTCCTGTTCTGACCGGCCTCGCCGAAGCCGGTTCGTGTTCGAGCCGGCGATGGCTTCCGAACGGTTAATGACCCGGCCCGGCGTTAAGCTGACGTTCGGTGCGCACCTGTTTTGCCCGACGCGTCAAGCGTCCTTGGCGGCGGGGCGCGTGCCGTGCGGGTCGGAATTCCCCAATGATTTGTACTGTGCATGGGGTTGTTTTCGCACTTTTTGTTTGAGCCTTCCCGGCCGTCCGCATTGCAGCAGACTCTCTAAGAGTTTCTACACACAGTTGTGGCAGCTTCCCACGCGTCAAGATCCGCAACCTGCATCGTCGCGTCTCATCGCGCGCACGAAAAGACGGGGCGGGCATCGAGGGGGCGTAAGCCATGACTGCACTTGCTTCGGACGCCGGTCGCGCCAGGAGCGGGATCGTGCCGATCCTGCTGTGCGTCGTGCCATTCAGCCAGATTCCGCTCGATGCCTATACGCCCGGCCTGCCGCAGATGGTGGTGGACCTCGCAACCGATTCCGCATCGATGCAGAACACCGTCACCGCCTACATGCTCGGCATGTCTCTGGCGCTGGTGCCGGTCGGCATCGCCTCCGATACGCTCGGCCGCCGCAACGTCCTGCTCGCGGGGCTGTCGGTGCTCATCGCGATGAGCATCGCCTGCGCGCTCGCCACCAGCGCCTCGCTGCTGCTCGCCTTGCGTTTCCTGCAGGGCATCGGCGGCTGCACCTGTCTCGTCGTCGCCTATGCGGTCGCGGCCGATTGCTTTCGCGGCCGTGAGCTCACCGCGATCTCGGGACTGCTAGGCGCGGCCTGGGGGCTCGCGCCGGTGCTGGCGCCGGCGGCCGGCGGCTTCATCGTCGAACTGACCTCGTGGCGCGGCGTCTTCGTCATCATTGCCTTTGCCGCGGCCATCGTCGCTGCGATCGTCGTCTTCCTGCTGCCCGAAACGTTGCCGGCAGAGCGCCGCGCGCCGTTCGATCCGCGCCGCACCGCCGGCATCCTGCGGGATGCGCTCGTGCGCCCGGGCTTTCTTGCTTTCGTGCTGGTCTTCGCCGCGGCGGCGAGCGCTCAGCTGGCGTTCGGCGTCGTCGCGCCGTTCTTCTACCAGACCGGCCTCGGCTATTCCGCCGCCATCTACGGCCTCGTCGCGCTCGGCCTCGGCGGCGTCAATCTCGCCGGCGAGCTCGGCTGCGCGCACTTCGCGCGCTTCATGCCGGCCCGCGTCATGGGCTTCGGTGCGTTCGCGCTGTTTCTTGCCGGTTCGGTCGTTCTGACCGCGACCGGCATGACGGTCGGTCTCGATTTCGTGTCGATCACGATCGGCGGCGCGCTGGTGCTCGGCGGCTGCGGCGTGCTGTGCCCGATGATGTACGGCATGGCGCTCGGCCTGTTCGAGCGCGACCACGGCCTGATCGGCGGCCTGATCAGCGCGCTCTGCTATCTCGCCGTCAGCGGCGCCATGGCGATCGCGGCGGTCCTGCCTGAATCAACGCAGGCCCCGATCGGATGGCTCTATCTCGGCCTCTGCGCCGTCGCAGGCATGTTGCTCGCGATCTCGCTGCCCTCAGTGCGCCAGGCCACGCAGACCTAAGGAAGGAACAGGTTCATGACCACTGTTGGCATTCGCGGCACGTTCTTCGATTTCGTCGACGATCCCTGGAAGCACGTCGGCAACGAGCAGGCGGCTGCGCGTTTCCACGAAGACGGCCTCATGATCGTCACCGACGGCGTCATCAAGGCGTTCGGTCCCCATGACAAGATCGCCGCTGCGCATCCGGGCGTCGCGGTCACCCACATCAAGGACCGCATCATCGTCCCCGGCTTCATCGACGGCCACATCCATCTGCCGCAGACGCGCGTGCTGGGCGCCTATGGCGAGCAGCTGCTGCCGTGGCTCCAGAAATGGGTCTACCCGGAAGAGCTCAAATACCGGGATCGCAACTACGCGCGCGAGGGCGTGAAGCGCTTCCTCGACGCGTTGCTTGCCTCCGGTACCACCACCTGCCAGGCCTTCACGAGCTCCTCGCCGGTTTCGACCGAGGAGCTGTTCGAGGAGGCGGCCCGCCGCAACATGCGCGTCATCGCGGGCCTCACCGGCATCGATCGCAACGCGCCGGCCGATTTCGTCGATACGCCCGAGAATTTCTATCGCGACAGCAAGCGGCTGATTGCGCAGTACCACAATAAGGGCCGCAACCTCTACGCCATCACGCCGCGTTTCGCCTTCGGTGCCTCGCCGGAGTTGCTGAAAGCGTGCCAGCGCCTCAAGCACGAGCATCCGGATTGCTGGGTCAACACCCACATCTCCGAGAACCCCGCGGAATGCAGCGGCGTGCTGGTCGAGCATCCCGATTGCCAGGACTATCTCGGCGTCTACGAGAAGTTCGACCTGGTCGGGCCGAAGTTCTCGGGTGGCCACGGTGTCTATCTCTCGAACAACGAGTTCCGCCGCATGTCGAAGAAGGGCGCCGCGGTGGTGTTCTGCCCGTGCTCGAACCTGTTCCTCGGCAGCGGCCTGTTCCGCCTTGGCCGCGCCACCGATCCCGAGCATCGCGTCAAGATGTCGTTCGGCACTGACGTTGGCGGCGGAAATCGCTTCTCGATGATCTCCGTGCTCGATGACGCCTACAAGGTCGGCATGTGCAACAACACACTGCTCGACGGCAGCATCGATCCCACGCGCAAGGACCTTGCGGAAGCCGAGCGCAACAAGCTCTCGCCCTATCGCGGCTTCTGGTCGATCACGCTCGGTGGCGCCGAAGGTCTCTACATCGACGACAAGCTCGGCAATTTCGAGCCGGGCAAGGAAGCCGATTTCGTCGCGCTCGATCCGAACGGCGGCCAGATCGCGCAAGCGTGGCACCAGTCGCTGATCGCCGACGGCGCCGGCCCGCGCACGATGGACGAGGCCGCGAGCATGCTGTTCGCCGTCATGATGGTCGGCGACGACCGCTGCGTCGACGAGACCTGGGTGATGGGCAAGCGTCTCTACAAGAAGAGCTGAGACGGCAGCCGATGAGCGCATCTCCCGACACGGCCGGCCAGCCCGTCGCTCTCGTCATCCAGCGCCGCATAGCGGACGACGGCTTTGCCGCGTTCGCGCGGTGGAACGGCGAGGTCGGCGAGGTGCTCAAGACGTGGCCCGGCTTTCTCAGCCAGGAGGTGGTGCCGCCGCAGCCGCCGGCGCATGTGGACTGGGTGACGATTGTGCGGTTCGCCAGTCCGGCCGCGGCGCGCGCCTGGCTCCAGAGCGAGGTGCGGGCGAAGCTGATTTCGGAGGTGCAGCGCCACTTCGTCGGGTCGGAGGATGTCCATATCCTGCCCGACACCGGCGTTCAGCGCGACAGTGCGGTCTCCGCCGTCATCTCGTTCAGGGTGCCTGACGGGCTCGAGGATGCGTTCCTGAAATGGCAGCAGCGCATCCAGGCAGCCGAGGCCGAGTTCAAGGGATTTTTGCGTCACAAGATCGAGCGGCCGATTCCCGGCCTGCACGAGGAATGGATCATCATCCTGTCGTTCGACAGCGATGCCAATCTCAATGCCTGGCTGGACTCGCCGCTGCGGCAGACCCTTCTGAAGGAAGGCGAGCGCTTCAACGCCGGCATGAACGTGAAGCGGGCGAGCTACGGCTTCAATTTCTGGTTCCCCACCGGCAAGACGCCGGCGCCGGAGCAAGGTCCGGGCTTGATCTGGAAAAGCAACCTGATCGTTCTCCTGGTGCTGTATCCCGTGGTCTATCTCTGGGGCTACTTCATCAGCAGGCCGCTGATCGACAGTCACGGCGTGCCGGTCTGGTTGTCGCTCTTCATCGGCAATCTCGTCAGCACCCAGTTGCTCGGCTGGTGGCTGGTGCCGGCCGCCTTCAGGGCGCTCGACTGGTGGGTGGCGCCGAAGGCGGCGATCAGCCGCCAGATCGCGGGCTATGCGCTGCTGGCCGTGCTCTACGCGGCATCGATGGGCCTGTACGCGCTGCTGCTCGCGTGGCATTGGGGACGGTGAGACCGTCCAGGGTGTTGTCGCGGAGAGGGCGGTCGCAGGACCATCGACGACCATGTTCGCCCTGACATTTCTCGGGACCTCGGCAAGTGTTCCCTCCGCGGAACGCAACCATCCGGCTCTTCTGGTAGAGGCGGCGGGCCAGCGCATGCTGGTCGATTGCGGCGAGGGCACGCAGCGCCAGCTGCTGCGCAGCGGCGCCGGCTTCCGGCGGCTCGACCGCATCCTGCTCACGCATGCGCATCTCGATCATGTGCTTGGCATTCCCGGGCTGTTCTCGACGCTCGGCCTGCGGCAAACCTCGGACGCGATGACCATTCATGGCGGGGAAGGCACGCTCGACCTTGTCATCCGCATGCTCGCGGGCCTCTGGGGTGCGGGCAGGGCTCCGATCCCGGTGGAGTTCGCAGCCCTGACCGAAGGGCCGGTGATCGACGCCGGCGACTTCACCGTCGACTGCTTTCCGGTGCGCCACCGCGACACCGACAGCTTTGCCTTCTCGTTTTGGAGTCCCGCACGCCGCCATCTTCGGCCCGATCGCCTGGCTGCACTCGGCGTTCCCGATGGTCCCTTGCGCGGTGAATTGGCCGCGGGACGACCGATCGCGATCGAAGACGGTCAAACGATCGATCCGGAGGACGTGCTGGGCCCGCCGAGCGGCGGCAAGAAGCTCGTCGTGATCGGCGACACCGAAACCACCGATGGGCTGTCGCAACACGTTGCCGATGCCGACCTGCTGGTGATCGAGGCGACGTTTCTCGATCGTGACGCGACGACCGCGCGAAGCTACGGCCATCTCACGGCGGCAGAGGCGGCGTCCTTCGCTGCCGCGAACAATGTCGGGCAGCTCGTGCTGACCCACATGTCGGGGCGTTACGAAGATTCTGAGATCCTGACTGAAGCGGCTCGGATATTTCCGAACACCCGGATCGCGGCCGACTTCGACCGCATCGTCATCTAGGCGCCGCGGCACTTGTCTCTATAGGCCGGCAGCAACACCGAGGCGGCCGATGCCCGGCAGCTTGATGGCGGGACGCCTGATGTCGAGGCCAAGCACGGCACCGAAGACGTTGATCTCGAGACCTTCGACCCAGCCGAGCGTGAGGCCGAGATAGCCGGAGAGCGAGGCATAGACGCCGGAGCGGGAGGCGGTCAGCCCGATCCATCGCCCGGAATAGGGATAGTCCTTGCCGATCGCGGTCGGCGGCAGGACGGCGCGAAGCTCGGGCACGGCATCGAGCGCGGCTTGCACGAAGGTGTTCGAGTTCGGTCCCGGCCAGGCGCTGTAATCGCCGTAGGTTCGGAACTTGTAGGTCTCGATGACGGACCGGATCCTGGGAATGAGCAGTTCGGCCTGCGGCCCGTCGACCGCGACGACCGTTTCCGGCAGGGCACCGAACCACCGTCCGTCGGGAGCGAACCCGTTGCTGCGGATCGGTTCGCCCCACGCCGTGTAGTCGTATCGGCTGTAGCTGCTTGCGTCCTTGTCCTTGACGACGATCCAGGTGTGCACAGCGAAGATGCTCCGCCACCGCACGGTTCGTGCGGCATAGACCCGGATCAGGGCGTCGGGATGGGAGGAGGCCGGAGGCAGCAAGCCTGCGCTGGAGCGGTCCGCCGTCTGCCAGTTGCCGCGACCGTCGCCGGCCCAAGTGTAGCGGGCTGCCGAGATGCCGATCGGCACGAACAGGAGCAGTAAGAAAATGAGCACGGTTTTTCGCAAGGGCAGGTCGGGTTTTGGAAGGAAGCCCTGACGATATAGGTCTCAGGCTGCCTTCCACAATGACGTTAGCTCGTCAGCCCCGACTTGATCGCGAGATCCTGCACGAGGGTCGTCAGTCGCGTCAGCCGCGGCAGCGCCTGGTCGCGGAAGGTTGCCATGTCCATCCGCATCGCATCGACGGTGACGCTCAATCCCCCGATCACGAGACCCTGACCATCGAAGATCGGCGTTGCCAGCGTGCGCAGGCCGTAGGCGTTCTCGCCGTCGGAGACGGCATGGCCCTTCTTCTTCACCTGATCGAGCCGGGCGAGCAGCGCATCGAGATCGGTGAGCGTTCGCTCCGACAGTTTGACGCGGGGGCGCGCTTCCAGCCGCGCGATCTGCTCGTCCCGCGCCAGATGCGCCAGCATGACGTGGCCGAGCGCGGCGCTGTAGGCCGGAATGCGCGTGCCCGGCCGGCGATCCATCTTGTGGCGGTCGAGACCGGCCCCGACGCGCGCGAGATAAACCACGTCGCCGCCGTCGAGGATGCCGAGCGAGGCGGCGTCGCCCACCTCAGGCACGAGGTCGCGCAGCAGCGGCTCGACGATGGTCCGCAAGGACCCGTGCGACAGCACGGTGTAGCCGAGGTCGAGACAGGCGATGCCGAGGCGGAACCGGCGGCTCTGCGGAACCGCCTGGAGATAGCCGAGCTCGACCAGGGTCTGGATCAGGCGGAACGCGGTCCCGCGGTCAAGCTCGGCCCGTGCGGCAATCTCACTCAGGGTCAGCTCGAAAGCCTCGCTGGTGAAGCTCTTGAGCACGGCGAATGCCTTGCCGACGGAAGCAACGTAGTTCTTTGGATTATTCTTTGGATTTCCCGGGCTAGCGTCCGGTTTGCGCTTCGCCGTCTTCCGCTCGACCTTGGCCATGCCCGAATGCCCTGCCATGACAGCCATCGCCCTTGACGCTGGGACCGGCTGATTTTACGACAGTGTCAGTAAATAACAAATGTTCGCATTCCGAACAACATCGTTCTGCCGATCGGAGGAAGTTTTGTCGACATCATCGCTCCATCCCCATGGCGTGTTCTCCGCCGCGCTGACCCCACTCGACGCCGAGCTCGCGCCCGATCATGCGCGCTTCGTGGAGCATTGCCGCTACCTCCTCGACGAAGGCTGCGACGGTATCGCGCTGCTCGGTACCACCGGCGAGGCCAATTCCTTTTCGCTGGCGGAGCGCACCGCGCTGCTCGAAGCGGTCGTGGCTGCGGGCATCTCGCCGCAGCGGCTTCTGCCGGGCACCGGCGTCGCCGCGCTCACCGAGACCGTCGCGCTGACGCGCCATGCGCTCTCGCTCGGCGTCGAGACCGTGGTGATGCTGCCGCCGTTCTACTACAAGAACGTCAGCGATGACGGCATCTATGCGTCCTACAGCGAAGTGGTGCAGCGCATCGGCGATAAGCGCCTGAAAGTCGTCCTCTATCACTACCCGCAGATGTCCGCGCAGCCGATCTCGCACGCGCTGATCGAGCGGCTGCGCAAGGCCTATCCGGCGACGTTCACCGGCATCAAGGATTCGTCCGGCGGCTTCGCCAACATGACCGCGATGGTGGAGCGCTTCCCCGGTTTCGCAGTCTTGGGCGGCGCCGATCCGTTGATGCTGCCGCTGCTGCGCAAGGGCGGCGCGGGCTGCATCACCGCGACGTCCAACGTCGTGGCGCGCAGCCTGGCCTATGTCTTCAAGCACTTTGGCGACAGCGACGACGATCCGGCGCTCAAGGCGGCGCAGGCGCGCATCGTGAAGGCCCGCGAGCTGGTCTCGCGCTTCCCGCAGATGGCCTCGCTGAAGGCGCTCGCGGCCGATCGCACCAAGCATGCCGGATGGCAGCGGCTGCGGCCGCCGCTGGAGTCGCTGCCGCCGGACCAGCTGAAAGAGCTGCTCGCGAACGCCGTGGCGTTCGCTGCCGCCTTCTAGGCCGCACCGCGAGGCGATCTGATGTCCGTCTCCTTCCAGGACGCTTTGGCCGGGCTCGCCGCGATCGTCGGCGACAAGCACGTCATCGCGTCCGGAGCCGACCAGGAGCCTTACGTGGTGGACTGGCGCGGCCGCTATCGCGGCCAGGCGGTCGCGGTAGTGAAGCCCGGCTCGACCGCCGAGGTCGCCGCCGCCGTGAAGCTCTGCGCTGCAAGGCGGCTCGCCATCGTGCCGCAAGGCGGCAACACCGGCATGTGCGGCGCCGCCACGCCGGACGATCTTGCGGGCAATGTCGTGATCCGGCTCGATCGCATGCGCGCGGTGCGCGACGTCAGCCCGCTCGCCAACACCATCACGGTGGAAGCGGGCTGTATCCTCGCCGAGGTGCAGAACGCCGCCCGCGACATCGATCGCTACTTTCCCTTAAGCCTCGGCGCAGAAGGCTCCTGCCAGATCGGCGGCAACATCTCGACCAATGCCGGCGGCACCGCCGTGCTGCGCTATGGCCCGACGCGCGATCTCGTGCTCGGGCTGGAGGTCGTGCTGCCCGACGGGCGGGTTTTCAACGGCCTGCGCGCGCTGCGCAAGGACAATACGGGCTATGCGCTCAAGCAGCTCTTCATCGGTGCGGAAGGCACGCTCGGCATCGTCACCGCGGCGGTGCTGAAACTGTTCGCGCCGCCGCGCAGCTCGGCGCTGGCGCTGCTGAAGCTGCAAGGCGTCGAGCAGGCGCTCGAGATCATGCAGCAACTGCGCGGTGCGGTCGGCGACCGGCTCGGCAGCCTGGAGATCATGTCGCGCTCGCAGATCGAGGCGATCGCCGCGACGGTGCCGCATGTGACCGTTCCCTTCGAACTGACCACACCGTGGTATCTGATCGTCGAGCTGACCGACACGCTCGCAGGCGTCGATCTCAACGAGCCGTTGGCCGAGGTGTTGGCGGACGCGATGGAGGCGGGGCTAGCTGAGGACGTCATCCTGGCCTCGAACCTGGCGCAGGCCAAGGCAATCTGGGCCGTCAGGCACAGCGTGTCGGAAGGCAACAAGCGCAGCGGCTACGTCGTGTCGCATGACAGCGTGGTTCCGCTGGAGCGCCAGGCAGCCTTCGTGAGCAATGTAGAGGCGCGGATCAAGGCCGCCGTGCCGCATGCGAATGTCGTGATGCACGGCCATATCGGTGACGGCAACATCCATGTCGTGGCCCTGATCGACCGGGTGCATTGCCAGGATCCGGATGCGACGGCGAAGCTGGTCGCACAGATCAACGAGATCGTCGACGACGAGACCGCGGCGCAGAGTGGAGCGATCAGCGCTGAGCACGGCATCGGCATCACCAATCGCGGTCGGCTCGCCCGCGTCGCCGATCCGCTCGACATCGCGCTGATGCGCGACATCAAGCGCCTGCTCGATCCGCATGGCCTGATGAATCCCGGCAAGATCTTTGGCACGGGAGCCGCCTGACGATGACGAGCGTCCGCCTGCTTGCCGACGATCTCACCGGTGCGCTCGACACCGCGGCGGAGTTCGTCGGCCTGTGCGGACCGTTCGACGTCACCTGGCCCGAAGCGTCGGCACCGAGGGGCTCCGGGAGCCTCGCGATCGATAGCGGCACCCGCGAACGGTCGAAGGCCGACAGCATCGAGATCGTCGGACGGCTGGCGCCGCAGCTCCAGGGCGCGACCATCGCCTACAAGAAGGTCGACAGCCTGTTGCGCGGCGCCTGGGCCGCCGAGCTCGGCGCCTGCCTGCGCAGCGGCCCCTGGGCATCCTGCGTGGTCGCGCCCGCGTTCGACTATCAGGGACGCCGCACCGCGGGCGGCCAGCAATTCGCGCGCACCGTGCAAGGCGAGTGGCATCGTGTCGGCGACAATCTCCTGGCGCAATTGCAGGAAGAAGGCATCGCGGCGCGGCAGGGGCAGGCCGAGACGCTGTCGCAGGGCGGCGTCCAGGTGTTCGATGCCGAGAGCGACATCGATCTCGACCGCGTCGTCGAGATGGGACGGCGTATGCCGGGTCCGGTGCTGTGGTGCGGCAGCGGCGGATTGGCCGGCGCGCTCGCGCGCAGCCATCGCGCTGATGCTCCGGGCCAGTTGAAGCTGCCGGTGCTAGGGCTGTTCGGCTCCGACCAGCCCGCAACCGCCTCGCAGCTCGCCGCCTGCGGCGAAGCGACGATTGCGCTTGCGGAAGGCGAGGGCGCGTCGCCGGTTCAGCGCAAGCTCGCCGACGACCGCGTCGCGATGGTCAAATTCTTGCTCGCCGAGGGACTGGCGCGCACGGAGGCGGCGCGGCGGATCGCGCACGAGATGACGGCGCTGATCGCGGCGCTGGAGCCGCCGGGCACGCTGATCGTCGCCGGCGGCGAGACCTTGAAGGCTGCCTGCGTTGCCCTCGGCGCGCATGCGCTCCAGGTGACGGGACGCATCGTGCCGGGACTGCCGCGCTCGATCCTGCAAGGGGGCCGCTGGGCCGGCGTCGATGTCGTTTCCAAGTCCGGAGCCTTCGGCAACAGCGAGCTGTGGCGCGACCTGCTCCGAGACAATCATCTGCTCAAAATGGAGAGTCCGATATGACCTCTCGTCACCTTGCCATCACCATGGGCGACCCGGCCGGGATCGGGCCGGAGATCATTGTCAAGGCCTGTGTCGGGTTGAAGGACCGGATCGCGGCCGGCGATCTGCGCCTGCTCGTCATCGGCAGCGGCGCGGCGCTGCAGGGCGCGAAGGCCGCGCTCGGCGCCGACGTCGCGATCCCGGAGGTGACGGCCGATGATCGCGATTGGCCGAACCTCTGTTACCTGCAGGCCGACGCCGAGGGTGATCCGATCAAGCCCGGCGTGCTCAGCGCCGACGGCGGCCGCTTCGCCTACAAGGCGATCGAGCAGGGCGTGCGCCTGACGCAGGCCGGCCGCACCGCCGCTATCGTCACCGCGCCGCTGAACAAGGAAGCGCTCAACAAGGCCGGCTATCATTTCCCCGGTCATACCGAGATGCTGGCGCATCTCACCGGCGTACGCGGCTCGGTGATGCTGCTCGCCCACGGCAACATGCGCGTCAGCCATGTCTCGACCCATGTCGCGCTGGAGGACGTGCCGAAGCGCCTGACACCGGAGCGGCTGCGGATGGTGATCGACCTCACCAACGACGCGTTGCTCCGCCTCGGCATCGCAAAACCCAAGATCGCGATCGCCGCGCTCAATCCGCATGCGGGCGAGGGCGGCCTGTTCGGCCGGCAGGATATCGACGTGTCGGCGCCGACGATTGCGAAAGCCGTTGCCGATGGTCTCGACGTCGTCGGGCCGGTGCCGGGCGACACGATTTTCGTCAAGCTGCGCGCCGGCCAGTACGATGCCGCGGTCGCGATGTATCACGATCAGGGGCACATCCCCGTCAAGTTGCTCGGCTTCCAGGTCGATCCCGCGACCGGCCGCTGGCAGGAGCTGTCCGGCGTCAACATCACGCTGGGCCTGCCGATCATCCGCACCTCGGTCGATCACGGCACCGCTTTCGATATTGCCGGCAAGGGCATCGCAAACGAGCACAGCCTGATCGAGGCCATCGACTATGCCGAACGGCTGTCGGCCGGCGCCTCCGCATCCAAATCATGAGATCGAACGCACGATGACCAACGCCTTCACGCCCATCGAAATCCAACGTCCGACCATCCTGGAGTTCGGCAACGGCACCATCACCGCCGCGGCGCGCTTCGCCGAGCGGATCGGCGCCCGGCGGCCGCTGGTGATCTCCGATCCCTTCAATGCGCGCCGCGTCGACACGCTGGCGCTGCCGGGCGCGGTCAAGGTGTTCGGCGAGGTCAAGCCCGAGCCGGATCTGCCCAATCTCGAAAAGGCGGTGGCGATGGCGAAGGAGGCCAAGCCCGACCTCGTCGTCGGCTTCGGCGGCGGCAGTGCGATGGATCTCGCCAAGCTGGTCGCGGTGATGTGCACGAGTGAGGTGCCCTTTGCCGACATCGTCGGGCCGGAGAAGGTGGCCGGCCGCAGCGTCGCGCTGATGCAGATCCCGACCACCTCGGGCACCGGCAGCGAGGCCGGCACGCGCGCGCTCGTCACCGATCCCGTCAGCCAGAACAAGCAGGCGGTGCAGAGCCGCTACATGCTGGCCGACATCGCCATCGTCGATCCCGACCTGACCATGACCGTGCCGAAGGAGGTCACCGCGGCGACCGGCGTCGATGCGCTGGCGCATTGCGTCGAGGCCTATACCAGCCGCAAGGCGCATCCGACGATCGACCTCTACGCGCTCGAGGGTGCGCGGCTGGTCGGACGTTACCTCAAGCGCGCGGTGGCCGATGGCGGCGACCGCGAGGCGCGCGCCGGCCTGTCGCTGGCCTCGCTCTATGGCGGCTATTGCCTCGGCCCGGTGAACACCACGGCCGGTCATGCCGTGGCTTATCCGCTCGGCACGCGCCATCACGTCGCGCACGGCCTCGCCTGTGCGGTGATCTTCCCGCACACGCTCGCCTTCAACATGCCCGCCGTGGAGGAGAAGACCGTCGCGGTGCTGACGGCGCTGGGGCTGCCGGAACGCAGCGATCCGAAGCTCGCATTCGACGCGACCTACGCCTTCTGCAGGGATCTCGGCATCGGGATGCGGCTGTCCGCGCTCGGCGTGCCCAGGAACGATCTCGGCGCGATGGCCGACGAGGCACACGCCATTCGCCGCCTGCTCGACAACAACCCGCGCGATCTCGGCCGGGATGCGATCCTGAACATGTACGAGGTCGCGTTCTAGCGATCTCCGCCATGTGCAGCAGCCAATCAACAACACGATAACAGTAGAGGAAACTTCGATGAGATCGATGTGGCTTGTTCTTGCCTCGGTCATGATGCTGGCGACGTCGCCGGCGAAGGCGCAGGACGGCTATCCGTCAAAGCAGGTGACGGTGATCGTTCCCTTTGCCGCCGGCGGCACCGCGGACATCTTTGCGCGCATGGTGTCGAACCATCTGCAGGTGAAGCTAGGCAAGCCGTTCGTGGTCGAGAATGTCGGCGGGGCCGGCTCGATCCTCGGCGTGACCCGTCTGGCGAAGTCGGCGCCCGACGGCATCACGCTCGGCGTTGCCAGCACCTCCGCGCTCGCGATCAACCCCTCGCTCTATGGTCCGAAGCTCAGCTACCAGCCGGACAAGGATCTGGTGCCGGTCGCCCAGATCAGCGTCGTGCCCAACGTACTCGTCGTCAACCCCAACAAGATCAAGGCGCGCACCGTACCGGATCTGATCGCCTTTCTGAAGGCGAACCCCGACAAGGTCTCATTCGGCTCCGCCGGCGTCGGTACCTCGCAGCATCTCGCCGGTGAGCTGTTCCAGCAGATGACCGGCACCAAGATGGTGCACGTGCCCTACAAGGGCTCCAGCCAGATGCTGACGGACCTGCTCAGCGGCCAGATCGATCTCGCCTTCGACAACGTGCCGCTGCTGCTGCCGCAGGTGAAGACCGGTGCGCTCGCGATGCTGGCGACGGCAACGCCCAAGCGGGCCGATTTCGATCCGCAAGTCCCGGCGGTGGCCGAATTCCTGCCGGGCTTCGAGGCCGTCGCCTGGCACGGCTTCTTCGTGCCTGCGGGCACGCCGAAGCCGATCGTCGAGAAGCTCTCGGCCGAAATCCGTGCCTTCATGCAGCAGCCGGAGACGGTCCAGAAGATGGCCGAGCTCGGTGCCGCCGCGGTCGCGGTGGATTCCGAGCCGTTCGCGGCCTACATCGCCTCCGAGACCGCCCGATGGAAGAAGGTGATCGAGGCGGCGAACATCAAGCTGGAGTAAGTGGACACAGGCCGGATCGCGACCTGGCGCTTCAGCGCGGTCCGGCCTCTCACGCGCGATGCCCGTTCACACCATGGGATCCTGGAATGTGCAGGTGATGCCGACCGGGCCGTCTTTAGTCTCTTGCCGCAGTTCCGGGCGTGACACGATGACGGTGCGCTCGGGATCAGCGAAGCTTTCCCGCATCTCGATCATGAGCGCGTTGTCTCCGAGCGTCATCATGCGGCCCGATCCGATCGCTCCATCCGCAGCGCGGGCCACGCAGTACCTGAAGTTCACAGGGTCGTAGTCCGGAAGCGGAAACAGATCGCGGCTCTTCGGGTCCGTCGGCCGCTCCATCACCCATTCCACGGACGATCCGAGCGGCTCGATCTCGCCAGATGGTGGCGGGGAGAGAAACGAGCGGAATTCGCCGGTGCTCTGGTTCTTGATGAAATAGAGAACGTCTCCGCTGACCTGGACCGCAAGACCGGCGAGGATCTTGTGGCCCGTCTCCATCGCGAGGTTGTCGATCAGCGTGATCGCCTGCGGCTCCGGCGACGTTTCCGACTTGCCGGGCACTTCGTCCGGCTTCGTATTGTGCCACCAGTCCCACCACGCGAAGTGCTTGGGCTTGCGATTGGGCCAGTGGCCGGTGCCGATCTGAGGCAGGGAGATATTCGGCAGCACGCCGTTGCGGCCGTCCAGCCCCACCCACAGCAGCGATTTTGGATCGTCCGAGTGCGTGCCGAGGGCCGACGCGGATGGCCGGCGCACGTCCGGCACATTCCATCCGGCTGCTGCAAAGACGATCTGCTGGGGCCAGGGCGTGGAAATGAGCGCCCCGGACCAGTTCAGCATCGATTGAAGCGGTCCCCCGGTGGACGGGGGATCGATGTCGGCGAAGACCGGCTGCTTTGCCGCAAAAGGCGCCGAGACGAGCTCTGTCCAGAACGCCAACAGCTCCGGCTCCGTGTCGGCATCCGGCTTTTGCGGGATGCCGTAGCGATCGAGCTCGGCGGGGGACGCATGGAGCAGGTCGAAGCCGGCAGGCACGACCTCGTAGAGGCCGCATTGATCAGTCACGGGCATATTTCTCTCCCGCGGAGCTGCCGTTGCCTTTCGCGTCTTCGAAGACGCCGGTGTTCTCCCACTCGGCCTTGGCATTGTCGACGAGCTTCGTGAACTTCGGCAGGTAATCCCGGTCCAGAAGGATCTTGTCGCGGATCGCGCCTGCGAGCTTCACGCCTGCCTTGGTATCGGAGGGATAGTGAAGGCCGGCGATTTCGCGATTCCGCGAAATCCGGTCGGCGAGGGCGCCGAGCGTCTTTCCGACCGTTGTCCGGCCCGCGAGACCCGGAGCCGGATCGGCGAAGCCGAGATCTTTCGGCATGACTTCGGTCAGAAGCGCCGCGAAGACGTGGGACTGCGTGGCGTGTCCGCTCGGGTAGGACGCGTGTCCGCCGTGCTGGATCGGCGACATGAAACCGGGCACCACCTGCGTGGGCCGCGGGCGATTGAAATGCGCCTTGTAGTGCATCGCGATCAGCGCGGTGAGCGCGTCGGCGACGATCAGCATGCGCGACGTCGCCGGATGTGTCGTCGCCGTCGCAGACACGAGATGCAGGAACTTGCTGATGAACTCGTCGGCCTCGGTGACGATTTCGTCCATGGCCGGCGCGCGTTCGTTGACTGCCATGTTCCTCAATATGCTGATGTCGGTCTCGAGCGCGCCCGCCCATGGGGTCGGACCCTTGCCGAGCAGGGCAAATCCGCCGAGCCGCTTGAGCCAGTCTGCCCGGCTGGCGAGATCGGACATCACGACCCACGAATACCACCGTGTCGACCACAGGCGCATGCCGAAGCCGGTGGCATCGAACCTGGCGCCCTTGATGTCGCGTTCGCTGACGAACGGGCGATCGACGCGGTCGGCGAACATGGCGCCGCCCGATCCGCTGGCGCCGCCGTATCCGCCATAACCCCCGTATCCGCCATAGCCCCCGTAGCCGCCATAACCGCCGTAACCGCCATATCCTCCGTATCCGCCCGCCATATGAGCCTCCTCTGTCAGGACTTGTTGCTGTTGCCGTGGGTGGTTCCGTTTCGAACTGTCGAGGCCAGCCGCGAGAGCGCGGCTTCGATGCGCGCCAGCGCCGGCTTCGGCCATGGCGACCTCGCGATCCATTTCATGTCGAGCTCGCCGGCCGTCATCAGTGGCCCTGCAAAAGTCTTCGCGTCGTTGAGACGCCCGCTTTCCACGAGCGCTGCGACCAGGATGCGCAGGTTCACCTGGTTGCTGGGCAGCAGCGTCGCGACCCGGCCTGCGTTCTCGATGGCTGCGCTCAGGTCGTTCATGGCAAAATGAGCCTGGGCGGACACCATCTCGGCGAACCAGGCGTGCCTGTCTCGCGGTGACAGGCGCAGATTGATCGCGGCATCGCTGAGTGCGTCCGCGTAGTGCTCGCAACGAACATGCACGGCGGCGCGATATGCGAATGCGATCGCGAGATTCGGGGTGATCTCGAGCGCGCGGTCGAGCTGTTTGAGCGCGCCGGCATGGTCGTGCTTGCATTGCGACAGCGTGTAGCCGCCGACGGCATTGGCGAGCGGATCGGCCGAGTTGCGCTCCAGCGCCCGTTCGGCGAGCGCACGGGCGGTGTCGAGCTCGTTCGGCGCGTTCGCGGACCACCCGCGGGCCACGCGCTGCATGTGCCAGATGGCGCTGTAGGACAAGGGCGGCGCCCAATCCGGGCTGAGGATGTGCGCGCGCTCGAAGTTGGTTCGGGCCGTGACGAATGTGGTGTAGTCGGGACTGAACATCTGGTCGTAGCCGACAAGGGACAGCTGATAGGCATCGAGATCGTCCGGCCTCTTTTGCATTGCGCGATGTAGCTCCCGGTCGCGAACTTGGGGCGCCAGCGAGCGTATGACCTCGACGGCGATGCGGTCCTGCAGGTCGAACACGTCGGCGGCGGTTCCGCTGAGGCGATCGGCACGAACGACTTCGACCGTCTCGGCGGCAACGAGCTCGGTCGAGATCCGGATCTGGTCGCCGGCCCGCTGGATGCTTCCGTGCAGCAGATATTGCGCATTCAGATCGCGGCCGATGGCACGCAAGTCCGGTGTCTGCGACAACGAGATCATGGTCGAGCCGCGCGAGATCACGAACAGCTCCTTCAGGCTCGACAGGGCCTGGACGACGCTGTCGACGATGCCGATCGTGAACTGAGGCTCCAGCGTCGGCGACAGCGCACGGAAGGGGAGAACGGCGACCGACGGCCGGCTGGCAGCAAATCCGGCCAGTCCGAGTGCGGGCACGACCGCGGGAGCCGCGACCGGCCGCGTGACGATTTCGGGTTGCTGCTGGCGCAGGCCGGCAATCAGGTCCTGCGTGAGCTTGTGGGGCTCGATGTCGTAGGTATCCTCGAGCTGGCGCCAGAGCCGCGCGTAGATCGCGAGCGCAGCACCGATGCTTCCGGACGCGATGTGGCTCCTGATGAGAACGCGAACGGCCCGCTCGTTCTCGGAATCCAGCCGATAGATGGCCTTGGCTGCAGCCTCGGCAATGGCGGTGATGTCGGTTTGGCCCTCGTCGGGCAGCAGCCGCGTCAACGCATCGATCAGCCGCTCGTGGATCAGCGGCCGCGTCTCGGCAAGCCAGTCCGAAAATGCGGGATCGACATTCTCCAGATCGTCGAGGATGCCGTCGGTGAGGCGTTCGTGTGCGAGCAGGGTGGGATGGACGATGCCGCGCTCGGCATCCGCGACGATCTCCGTCAGGTCACATGCCACCTGCTCGATATCGAGTGCGACGTGCATCTGGTCGGCATGGAAATGCGGGCAGCCGTGCGTCTTCAGCTCGCGCTGGATCTGGCTCAGCGATTGACGCAGCGAGCCCTTGGCGAGCGGGTCTTCCTTCTCGCTCCAGAGCAGGCCGACCAGCTTTGTCCTCGGCAACTGGCGCGCGGAGGAGAGCATCATGTAGCCGAGAAGCGCCTGCGCCTTTCGGCCGAGCCCGATCTCGTGCCCGCTCACGGATGCGGAAAATGCTCCGATGATATTCAGCCGCAAGCGGCCAGTTTCGCTCTCGCTTGCCGCCTTGTCGTCGCCAACGCCCGACATCTCGTCCCATCCTCCGTCGACATCGTCGACGACAATGCAGGAGGGCAGGTCCCGGGAGCTGTGGCTTGGTGAAATGTAGATGTTTGGTTCGCGTTGTGCGCGAAGCCAACGACTCGTGAGCTCAGGAATACAGCCCGCCGGATCTGGTGCAATGCAGAAATCGTACATCTTGGGCTGTCATACGGTCAAGGGTTGCCGCGCGATCGAAATGCGACCTTGCGGGCGAAATGAAAATCGCGCCTCAACTTGGAGCGGACGAGCGTGAAATGAGCGTGAATGGCGAGTCCTTGCGCGTCTGCACCAAGCGCGCGATGCGGCCGCACGCCGTCGGCAACTCACGCGCGATCGCGATCTGACTTCTTCGCCGGCTGGCGCAACGGCGCCGATGTCTCTGACCGGTATCGTGTGGTGGTGGGCCGCGGCGTTCGCCGCGACATCTTGCGCAGTCTCGTCCGATTCACGGGCCGTTCACGTTCGGATTCGCTTCGCCCGCCAATGTTGCGCCTGCGACCGAAGGATCGCGCAACTTGGCTAGGGAGAGATGCGTCATGACTGTCCTGCTGAGAGACACCTTCAAGGCCTGGATCGACCGCGCACCGGGCGTGCCGCCCCGCCTGATCATGATTGGGGACGTGCGGGTCCCGAACAATGGCTCGCTGGCCCGCCTGACCAGGCGCTCACCTCAGGGGATCAATCCAAAGATCCTGATCCTCGATGTCAACGCGCAGCAGCCGGCCGGCACGGCGCAGGAGGAGATGACCACGATCCCGCTGCGCTACGAGGAAAGCCCGCCGCAGGACGAATATGGTCAGGTCATGATCGCGCATAGCCGGGGCGAAATCGTCGTCCGCATCGGCCGCACGCATTAGCGGCACCCCCGCGAACGGGCCCGCGTTGCGGTCCCACAACCGGGCTGACGAGCCATCCACCGGAGCGCTTGCCAGCCCAGATGCGAGCAGGTAGAACGCTGCCACGCCTGAGCCGTGATTTGCGCCAAACGCGCTTCCGGCCACAGTCGAGCAAATCAGTAAGATATTGAATTTGTTCGACTATTCCGTTGGGGAATGGTGTAACGGTAGCACAACAGACTCTGACTCTGTTTGTCTTGGTTCGAATCCAGGTTCCCCAGCCATCTCCGGGCGCTCTCCCTTGGTGAATTACCGGCTCAGCCGGCTACGTCCCGCCGGTACAAGCCCGGTCAGCTCCGGGCCGACTTCTTCTTCGCTGCCGTCTTCTTCTTTGCCGGTGACTTCTTTTTTCCGTCCTCGATGGTGAAGGGGCGTGCGGCCATGAAGGCAGGGTTGCTGGCGCCCACCAGCGAGAGTTTTGGCGATTGATCCGGCGGCATCTTGGCGCCGATCGCGGTGTGGAAGCGGCGGTAGGATCCCTTGAAGGTCCCGCCGTTCCAGACCGTCTTCAGCGTTCCCGTGAACAGGCCGTTGAAAGTGCCGTCCTGTGAGAGCTGGTTGTCCTGGCAGCCGGAGATCAGCAGCACCGACGCCTTGACGTTGCCGAGCGCCTCGGAGAGGTCGCGCCGCTTCAGAATCGGATCATAGGTCTTCCTGTTGCTCTGGTAGACGCGTAGCGCCACCTCGTCCGGCATGGCGCGATATTGCGTGCCGGGGAGGGCGCGCGCCCTGGCCTGATAGTGCAGCGCCTTGCTCACGCTGCCACTATGGCAGCTGTCGGAGAGCAGTAGGATGCGCACGCCGGCTGCGAACGCACCCCATGATGAATACAGTTCGTCGTCGACGAGCTCGCCGTCGTAGAGGCACCAGGTTTCGTCCTTGCCGTCGGGCTCGTCGCCGTTGAGATCCGGCAACTGCCCGCCGTGTCCCGAATAGGTCAGGAAGAACAGATCGCCTGACTTGAGGGACTTGGCCGCATGCGCGATGCCGCCGAGAACCGCGGCACGCGTTGCCCTGCGAGTCAAAAGCTTGGTCGGCGCGAAGCTGCGGGTATGGGCGAGGTCGGCCATGTCGTTGGCGTCGGCTTCGCAGGCGTTGAGGGGGCCGCTCCAGCCTTCGTAATGCTGCGGGTCGACCGAGTTCAGTCCGATATGCAGGGAAATGCCTGTCGCCATGACCGATTCTCCAAGGGCTTGATCGCTCGTTAGTCGATGCGTGCTATCTCTTCCTTCTGGTCGTCTTCTTTCCTGCCGGCGCGCGCTTGCGGCCGCTCTTGCGCGGTGTGGTGGAGGATGCTTTCGCGCCGCCCTGCGTGGCGGGTTCGGTGTCCCGCGCATTGCCCCACGGCACCGGCGCGCTGCAGCGGATTTTGGCCCCGACCAGATTGGGCGTCTGGTTGTAACGCATCCGCTTCAGCTTGGCCGTGACGAGGTCGTTCAGCGTGTTGAAGGATGGATTTTCGCCCCTGGCTCTCAACTCGCGCAGCGTGCCAGCCATGGAGTAGGTGTAGACGCCGTACGACGTCACGCCGTCGCGGTATTCGTAGGAGAGCTGCTGCTCCTGACAGGCCTCGAGCAGGATCGGCATGTAGGGCCCGAAATGATCGAGCTCCTTGCGCGTCTTGTCGTAGTCCTTGTCCGGCTTGGTTCGCAGCATCATCGCACGCCCCAGCCGTTGCGTCGCCCCGTTCTGCCCGAGGAAATCGGCGCCGTTCTTCCTGTCCTTCAGGCTCCTGTTCAGCGGCGTGAAATCGCGCGGCACCCACATCCGCTCTTTCGCGTCCCATTTCAGCGCGCGATGCCTGATGTCGTCGGGAGGGCTGAGGCCGCGGACACGCGGGCCGCCGTCGCGCGTCAGCCCGCCCGAATGGCAGCAATCGAACATCGCCACGAAATAGCTGTCATAGGGCAGTTGCGAGTACAGCTCGGCGAACTGGCGATCCAGGATCGCGTGGGCCGGCGACCAGTCGAAATCATAGGGAACGAGACATTCGTCGACATGATCCGGCTCGCCCTGGATGTTGTAGCGCGGAATCTGGGCGCCGTGGCCCGAGTAGAACAGCATGCGCTCGTCGCCGTCGCGAACGCCATCGAGCAGCCAGTGCAGCCGATCCATGATTCCCTGCGTCGTCGCGCGGTCGTTGAGGACGATGCGGATATCCTCCGGCTCGAAGCCGCTCTCCTGCAGCACCGAGCTCATCAGGAAGACGTCGTTGACGCAGCCCTCCAGCCTGCTGGCCGGATCGGGGTAATCGTTGATGCCGATCAGCAAGGCGCGGCGGCCGGGCTTGACGGCGAGGCTCGCCATCTCGCGCGCCGCGCTCACGATCGCGCGCGGCACGGGCGCTGGCGCTGCGTCATGCCACACGGTCGCAACCGTGCTGGTGTGCGACAGGTACCAGGTCGCATCGTGGTTGAGCACGTCGTTGGGAACGTCGAAGGCCACCGTGACCTGCTGATAATTGTCGGCCCGGACATCGAGCGGACAGGTCAGCACATGGTCACTGGGATTGAAGAGGTGAAACCATTTCCGGCAGGCCAGCGGCTTGATGCGGCCGGCAAACACGTCGCGCACCGCCGGATTGCCGATCTGCGATCCGAAGCTGACGAAGATCGCGTCCTTGATCGCATCCGCCTCGTGCAGGAAGGTGTCGTAGCAGATCAGCGAGCCAAGGCTGTGGGCGAGGACCATGTCGTAGGGCCTGGCCTCGAGCTTGTCGAGAATGGCGCGGCGCAGATCGTTGCGCAGTTCCTCGTCGGTCGACCATTGGGCGACCATGCCCGCGGTCCATTTGATGACGGCGGGGATGTCGCCGATGCCGCGTGCACCGGGCAGCAGGTCGCCGATGCCATGAACGACCGCGCTGGCCAGCAGCTTGGCCGAGGCGGCGGCATAGGTGAGGGGATTGAGCGGGGCCCTGTCGAACAGCTCGTCGTAGAGAACAAAGTCGATGGTGAGCTGGACGTCCGGATCGACCGATCCGATGGCGTGCGTGATCGTCTTGGACCAGGACTCCTGAAATCCGGAGTCGATCTCCGCGTGGCCGACGCCGTGGACGCAAAGCAAGGAAAGGCGGCCGCTCATGGAAACTGCCTTCTGCCGAATACAATTTGAAATAGCCGCAATGCAGACCTAAACGCTGGGGATGATGTCCCCGAGTTGCGACCGCAGGATGTGAAGCAGCTCACGAATTGCTCGCGACAGTTTGCCTCACCTCGCAGGCGTCCCGGGACGTCGGCTCGGTGGGCGCCGCATCGTCCTTCGGGCTCATGTCACTCAAGGAGATCCGTGATGCCCTATATCGATGGTTTCGTGCTGGCCGTGCTGAAGGACAAGATCGAGGCCTACAAGGCCCTGGCGAAAACCGCCTGCGCGGTCTGGATGGAGCACGGCGCGCTCGACTACGTCGAATGCATCGGCGACGACGTTCCCTTTGGCGAGCTGACCTCGTTCCCGCGCGCGGTCATCGCGAAAGAGGATGAGGTCGTGGTGTTCTCCTGGATCGTCTACCGCGATCGCGAGACCCGGGATGCCGTCAACAAGAAGGTGATGGCGGATCCGCGGCTCAAGGGCGCCGACATGCCCTTCGACGGCAAGCGCATGATCTATGGCGGCTTCACCACGCTGCTGAGGGCGAGCGACATAGTTGGCTGAATGCAAGCTGCGTAGGGTGGATTAGCGCAGCGTAATCCACCTCTTTTGTCCCCGCGGAGAAGAGTGGTGGATTACGCCTTCGGCTAATCCACCCTACGCGTTGACGCCTGCCGGGTTGTTTTTCCAGCATTGAACGACGCCAGATAGCGCGCGGCCCGCACGCGTGCATTCGCTGCATCCCTATGCAGCATCGTGGCACCCCGTTTCACCTTGCCGGTATCCGGCTGGCATGCCATCCTAGGGTCAGCCAGGCATAAACAAACGGAAGCAGGCGCTTACGCCCACAGCTTCCAAAAAACCTTGGTCGGGGAAACCCATTGGGAGGTCTGATTTCATGAATTTGAAGCACGTCACGGGGCTGCTTTGCGCGGCCGCGATGTCCCTTGCGCTCACGGCTGGCGCGCAGGCGCAGGACAAGGTGGTCAAGATCGGCGTGATCATGCCGATGTCCGGCGGCACCGCCTCGATCGGGGCGCATGCCAAGGCGGCGCTGGATGTCGCAACCGACATCATCAACAATGCCCATCCCGAGCTCGGCAATTTCCCGCTGGCGAAGAACGCCGGTCTTGCCGGCCTCGGCGGTGCCAAGGTCGAGGTGATCATCGCCGACAACCAGGGCAACCCCGCAACCGGCCAGAACCAGGCGCTGCGCCTGATCACGGAAGAGAAGGTGGCGGCCGTGTTCGGCTCCTACCAGTCCGGCGTGACCCTGACCTCGAGCGCCATCGCCGAGAAATACGGCGTGCCCTTCCTGAATTCGGAGTCGGTCGCGGCCAATCTCACCGAGCGCGGCTTCAAATGGTTCTTCCGCACCACGCCGATCGCCACCGACTTCGCCAAGATCTACACCGAATTCCTCGCGGACATGAAGGCGGCGGGCGCCAAGACCGATGCGATCGCGCTGGTCCATGACAACACCGAATACGGCACCTCGGTCGCGAACACGATCGCCGGCGCCTTCAAGGAGAAGGGCCAGCCGATCGCACTCGACGTCGCCTATCCCGTCAACGCGACCGACCTGCAGGGGCAGGTGCTTCAGCTCAAGGACAAGAAGCCCGACGTCGTCATCATGATCAGCTACACGTCGGACGCGATCCTCTTCGCCAAGACCATGCAGTCGCTCGACTACAAGCCGGCGGTCCTGCTGGCCGACGATGCCGGCTATTCCGATCCGTCCTTCACCAAGGCGGTCGGCAAGATCTCGCAAGGCGTGTTCAACCGTTCGTCCTGGGTCGTCGGCCCGCCGGGCTCGCCGTCGGCCATCATCGCCGATATGTACAAGAAGAAGAGCGGCGAGGAGATGGACGACACGGTCGCCCGCCAGATGCAGGGCTTCTTCGTGCTGGCCGATGCGATCGATCGCGCCGGCTCGACCGAGCCCGCCAAGATCCAGGCCGCGTTGAAGGCGACGGACCTGAAGCCCGAGCAGCTCATGATCGGCTACAAGGGCGTCAAGTTCGACGACAAGGGCCAGAACGTCCTGGCGTCCGGCGCCATCATCCAGCTTCAGGACGGCGAGAACTACGTCTCGGTGTGGCCGAAAGCCAACGCCGAGAAGGCGCCGGTGCTGCCCTACAAGGGTTGGTGAGCGTTTTTGAAGGCGGGGCCACGTGGCCCCGCCATTCCCAGGGTGATTTGATTTAGAGCAACGCGGCTCATGTCCTTTGTCCTCGTGCAGGTGATCGTCGGCGGGCTTCTGCTTGGCGCCGTCTACGCCCTGTTTTCCTCCGGCCTCACACTGGTGTGGGGCATGATGAACATCGTCAATTTCGCGCATGGCGACTTCGTCATGCTCGGCATGTACGTCGCCTATGTCGTCTACACCCTGATGGGGGGCGGGCCGATCCTGGGCGCACCGCTGGCGACGCTGGTGCTCGCAACCCTCGGCGTCGTGGTCTATTTCGCCCTGATCCGCGACATCATGAAGGGGCCGATGCTGGCGCAGATCCTCGGCACCTTCGGGCTGGCGCTGCTGCTGCGCTATTCCGTGTTCTGGTGGTTCGGCGCCAACTTCCTGTCGATGCCGCAGGATATCGTCGGCGGCACCTATGCCTTTGCGGGCCTGCGCATCGAGGCCTCGCGGCTCTTGGCCGGAATCGTCGCGCTGCTGGTGACGCTCGGCCTGCACCTGCTGCTGACGCGCACCTCGCTCGGCTCCAAAATGCTGGCGGTGGCAGAGGATCAGACCGCGGCCCAGCTGATGGGCATCCGGCCCGACACCATGCAGGCGATCGCGTGGGCGATCGCGGCCGGCGCCACCGGCCTTGCCGGCGCGCTGATCGCCAATTTCTTCTACATCGTGCCGACCGTCGGCGAGACGCTCGGCATCGTCGCCTTCGTCACGGTGTCGCTGGGCGGCTTCGGCAGCGTGCCGGGCGCGCTGGTCGCGGGCCTCTTGATCGGCGTCATCGAGTCGCTGTCCGGCTATCTGATCGGCGCGATCTACAAGGACATCGTCGTCTACGTCCTGTTCCTGTTCTTCCTCTGGTTCCGGCCGCAGGGCCTGATGGGGAAGATGTGATGCGGCGCTGGATCTGGCTCTCGGTCGTCGCAGCCCTTGCGATCGCCTATCCGTTGCTGCTGTCCTCGCCGTTCCAGCAGCGCCTCGGCGCGCTGGTGCTGCTCTATGCCATTGCGGCGTCCGCCTGGAACATCGTCGGCGGTTATGCCGGGCAGGTCTCGGTGGGGCACGTCGTGTTCTTCGGCTGCGGTGCCTATGCCGCGATGGGCTCCTACGCAAAATTCGGCCTGTCGCCGCTGATCGGCATTCCCGGCGGCATCGTGCTGGCGGTGGGGCTTGCCGCGATCATCGGCGTGCCGACGCTGCGCCTGTCGGGCCATTATTTCAGCATGGCGACGATCGCGGTGGCCGAGACCATGCGGCTGATCGTGACCAATACCGAATGGCTGGGTGCGGCCGTCGGTCTCTCCGGCCCGACCGTGCCGCGCAACGTCTTCGATCTCTCGTTCCTGTCGTCGCTGCCGTACTACTATCTCTTCCTCGCCGTCCTCGCGATCACGCTTGCGATCACCTGGTGGATGACCAACAGCCGGATGGGATTTTACCTGCGCGCGATCAAGGATTCCGAGCGCGCCGCACGCTCGCTCGGCGCGCCCGCGAGCCGCACCAAGCTCTACGCCTTCATGCTGAGCGCGGCGCTGACCAGCGTTGCCGGGGCGCTCTATGCGATGATGTTCGGCTTCGTCGATCCCGAGTCCGGTCTCGGCATCCTGATCTCGGTGAAGATCCTGATCATGGCCGCGCTGGGCGGGGCAGGGCTGCTGTTCGGCCCGCTGGTGGGGGCCGCGATCCTCGTGCCGCTGGAGGAAATCTCCAACAGTTGGCTCGGCGGCAAGGGCGCGGGCCTCACCTTCGTGGTCTATGGTGCGATCATCGTCCTGATCGCCCGCTTCCAGCCGGGCGGGCTGCTCAGCCTGTTCATCCGGCGCGGCAAGCCGAAGACGGACACGGGAGCCGGCCATGCTCCTTGAAGCGCGCAACATCACCAAGGCGTTCGGCAGCTTCAAGGCGGTGGACGATGCCTCCGTGACGCTGGAGCAGGGCGACATCCTCGGCCTGATCGGTCCGAACGGCGCCGGAAAATCGACCTTCTTCAACTGCCTCACCGGCGACCTCAAGACCACCTCGGGCCGCGTGCTGTTCGAAGGGGCCGACATCACCGACTTCACGCCGGAGCTACGCGCCGAACTCGGGCTCGCCCGCACCTTCCAGGTGCCGCAGACCTTCGAAGGTATGACGGTGCTCGAGAATGTGATGATCGGCGCGTTCCTGCGCTCCTCGCATCGCAAGGAGGCCGAGGCCAAGGCGCATGCGGTGCTGGAGCGGGTCGGCATGAGCAGGCTGGCGGATGCGCCGGCACGCTCGCTCGGCACGCCCGGCCGCAAGCGGCTCGAGATCGCCCGCGCGCTTGCGACCGAGCCGAAGGTGCTGCTGCTCGACGAGGCCATGGCCGGCCTCAACGCGCATGAGGTGAAGCTCGCGATCGATCTCGTCCGCGACATCCACCGCTCCGGCATCACGCTCGTCATCGTCGAGCACATCATGGAAGTGATCATGTCGCTGGCGAGCCGCGTGATGGTGTTTCACCAGGGCAAGGAGATCGCGCGCGGCTCGCCGCGGGAGGTCACGTCCAATCCGGCGGTGATTGCGGCCTATCTCGGCACTCGCGCGGCGAAGGCCGCCGCCGGCCATACTCCGGTCGAGCTGATGGGCGGGCCGGACCTATGAGCGGGGCGCTTCTGCGGATCGAGCACCTCGAGGTGCGCTATGGCGACCTGATCGGCGTCTCCGACGTCTCGCTGGAAGTGCCCGAGGGCAGCGTCGTCGCGCTGCTCGGCTCCAATGGCGGCGGCAAGACCACGACGCTGAACGCGATTGCCGGTCTCATCCCCGTCCATTCCGGCTCGATCAGCTTTCGCGGCGAGGAGATCGCCGGCCAGAAGGCTTTTGCGATCGTGCGCAAGGGTCTGGCGCTGTCGCCGGAGGGCTGGCGCCTGTTCGTGCAGCAGAGCGTCGAGAACAATCTGATGCTTGGCGCCACGCCGCTGCACGACAAGTCGAAGCAGGCCGCGCTGCTCGAACGCGTCTACGAGATCTTCCCGCGCCTGAAGGAGCGTCGCGACCAGCGCGCCGGCACCATGTCCGGCGGCGAGCGGCAGATGCTGGCGGTCGGCCGCGCGCTGATGAGCGACCCAAAGCTTCTGATGCTGGACGAGCCCTCGCTCGGCCTCGCGCCGGCGGTGGTCGAGTCCATGTACGAGACCTTTGGCCGCCTGCACCGCGAGGGCCTGACCATCCTGCTTGCCGAGCAGTCGATCGAACTCGCGCTCGAGGTCTCCGACTTCGCCACCGTGCTCCAGGTCGGCAAGAGCGTGCTGTCGGGCACGGCGGCTGCGCTCGCGCAGGACCCGCAGGTGCAGAAGGCCTATCTCGGCGTGGACTGACCGGCTTCCGCCTGCAGCAACAACAGCAGGCAGCCGGCGAGCCGCGACTCCATCTCCTTCGACGATAGCGACAGCGGTCCGGGATCGTTGAGGATCGCGTTCACCAGCGTGCCCAGCACGACCTGGAAGCCGAAGGCGATCGCGCGGGTCTTCGCGGCCTTGCGGCCCTTGCCCATGGCCGGGAGCAGGAGAGGGGTGGCGCGCGCCGTGGTGGCCTGGGCGAGCGCCTTGAACGGCGTCCATTTGTCCGGACGGGTGTCGTCGTGCTGGAGCGCGGCGCGCAGCACGCCTTCGTGGTCACGCATCCAGCCGATGACGCCGCCGACGATGACATGGCAGAGCTTGTCGAGACTCGTATCGGCTGACGGCGGCCTGATGTGGCCGAGCCGCTGCTCGCCGTCGCGCGCGGCCAGCGCCATCAGCGCGTTGAAATAGGCCTCCTTGCTCTCGAAGCGGCTGTAGAAGGCGCCGACGGTGACGCCGACTTCGGTGCAGAGAGCCTCGATCGAGAGTTCGGCAAGGTTGCGTCTGCGCAGCATGTCGGCGCCGGCGCGCAGCAGAGCCAGCGTGGTCTGGTGGCTGCGCTTCTGCCGCGACGGGGCGACCCCGGGCAGGTCGAAGTCGCGAAACCCGGGCTCCGAACGTGACTGCATCCGTGCTTGCATCCGCCGTAAATCATAATCATAATTCGGATTATAATTTAGAGGGCGGCTGATCGCGGGTCAACCGTGACGGTCACGGCAACAAGCCAAAGGCAACCAAGCCCGAGGCAGCGAGCAGGGAGGAGCAGATGAGCGCAGGCAGCACCGCGCCGTTCCGCGGCACCGTCGGCAAGACGGTCGCGGATTCAAAGCCCTGGTGGCCCGACGCCGTGAATCCGCCCGAGGGCGCCCCGAACATCCTGGTGGTGCTGTTCGACGATGTCGGCTTCTCCGATTTCGGCTGCTACGGCTCGGCGATCAGGACGCCGACCATCGACAGGCTCGCGGCCGAAGGCCTGCGCTACTCCGGCTTCCACACCACCGCGATGTGCTCGACGACGCGCGCCGCGCTGCTGACCGGGCGCAACCACCATTCCGTCGGCGTCGGTTGCCTCGCCAATTTCGATTCCGGCTATCCAGGCTATCGCGGCAAGATCGCGCGCGAGGCGGGGACGCTCGCCGAGATACTGCGCGTGTACGGCTATCGCAACTACATGATCGGCAAATGGCATGTCACGCCGCTGACCGAGAGCGGCGCCACCGGGCCGTTCGACGGCTGGCCGCTCGGCCGCGGTTTTGATCGCTTCTACGGCTTCCTCGACGCGGAGACAGATCAATACGCGCCGGAGCTCGTCTCCGACAACACGCATATCGATCCGCCGGGCACTTACGCCGACGGCTACCATCTGACCGAGGATCTGATCGACCAGTCGATCCGCTTCATTGGCGACCACGTCGCCGACCGCCCTGATGTTCCCTGGCTGACCTGGGTCGCGCTCGGCGCCTGTCACGCGCCGCACCAGGCGCCGGCCGACATCATCCGGAGCTACGACGCTGCCTTCGCGCATGGCTGGGACGTCGAGCGGGAGCAGCGGCTGGCGCGCCAGAAGGCGATGGGACTGGTGCCGCCGGACACGCGGATGCCGCCGCGCAACGACGGCGTGAAGGCGTGGGAGGATCATTCGCCCGACGAGCGCCGCGTCTTCACCCGCCTGCAGGCGGCGTTCGCCGGCATGCTCGACCATTCCGATCGCCATCTTGCGCGGCTCGTCGCATTCCTGGAGACGGCCGGCATCCGCGACAACACCGTGATCATCGTGATGTCCGACAACGGTGCGAGCCAGGAGGGCGGGCCGCTCGGCTTCGTCAACGCGATGGGGCCGTTCAACTTCAAGCCGGAGCCGATAGCTGAGAAGCTCGCCCGCATCGACGACATCGGCGGCCCCGACACCCACAGCAACTTTCCGCATGGCTGGGCGATGGCGTCGAATACACCGTTGCGCCGCTACAAGCAGAACACCCATGGCGGCGGCATCCGCGATCCCTTCGTCGTCAACTGGCCGAAGCGGATCGCTGCGAGCGGCGAGCTGAGGCATCAGTTCGTGCACGCCTGCGATCTCACGCCGACGCTGCTGGAGCTGATCGGCATCGAGTCTCCGAACACGATTGCCGGCTGCCCGCAAATGCCGCTCGAGGGTGAGAGCTTTGCGCGCTCGATCACAGATGCGTCCGCACCCTCAAAGGGCTCGCCGCAATATTTCGAGATGTTCGGCCATCGCGGCCTCTGGCAGGGGGGCTGGAAGGCGGTCGCGTTCCATCCGTCGGGCACGCCGTTCGAGAACGACAAATGGGAGCTGTTCCACCTCGACGAGGATTTCTCGGAGACCAATGACCTCGCCGCACGGGAGCCGGAGCGTCTGGCCGCGATGATCGCGACATGGTGGACGGAGGCCGAGAAGCACAAGGTGCTGCCGCTCGATGACCGCTTCGGCCCGCGCTTTGCGGAGAATGCCGCGCGCTTTCACGGCGCGCGCCATCATTTCGTCTTTCACGCCGGCATGGGTCACGTGCCGACCGACGTCGCGCCCGATGTGCGCAGCCGCAGCTACACGATCGAGGCCCATGTCGAGATCGAAGAGTGCGGAGCGGACGGCGTGCTGATCTCGCACGGCGATGCGACATCGGGGTACAGCCTGTACGTCAGGGATGGCCACCTCGTGCACGATCTCAACATCGGCGGCAGCCATCAGGTCGTGCGCTCGGATCGGAAAGTGCCGTCAGGTGCGCGCCGGCTCGGCGTTCACGTCGAGCGCCTGGTGCGCAAGGAGCCGCCGGCCAAGGGCTCGCGCACCGGCGTCACCGAATACACGCTGCTCATCGACGGCGAGCCGGCGGGCTCGCTCCAGACCCAGCTCGGCTTCCACACGCTGATTTCGTGGTCCGGCCTCGACATCGGTCGCGACCGCGGCAGCCCGGTCTCGCACTACGAGGCGCCGTTCGAATTCGAGGGCCGGCTGCTGCGCGTCTCCGTCACCATGCACAATGATCAGAAGCTCGACGGCAATGCCGTCGGCAACGCGCAGATGGCGCGGCAGTGAACGCGCTGCATCCACGCCGTCATTGCGAGCCAACGGGTCCGCGCGAAGCGCGGCCCGATGACAGGCTCCGCGAAGCAATCCAGAAACGTTCCGCGGAGGCAGCCTGGATTGCTTCGTCGCAAGGGCTCCTCTCAATGACGAGGTGAGAGGGGCGGCGCGCCGGCAGAAAACCTGGTGAGCAGTAGTTACTTGATCTTGTCGTAGGCCGCCGCGAAATCGCCGAGCGGCATCGGGATCGCGATCGTCTCTTTCGCCATGTTCTGGAAGGAGACCTTGAGCTGCTTGCCCGACCGCAGGGCCGTGAGCAGGTCCGCCGCGATCGGCGTCGAGGCGTAGCAGCCGCGGTTCTCGCAGGTCTGGATCTGCAGGTCGAACGTCTTGCCCTCGTCGACCTGGAGCTTGGCGCCGACGGGAAGGTTGAGGCCGAGCGGCAATTGCAGCAGCGCCACGGGCGTGCGCGTGTCGGGCGCGATGCGGATGTTGATCAGGACGACGGTCTGGCCGGTCTTGGTCAGCACCGCGTTCTGCTCCATCGCGCATTCGAGCGGTGCGTCGCGGCTGGCGCTGGTGCAGCGGACGATCCAGCCGGGCTGGCCGGGAGCGCCGTCGGCCTGCGCTTGCGTCGGTGCAGGCGCGGGCTGTGCGGCGGGAGCAGGGGGCGCTGCGTTCTTCTTGGCGCCCTGCTGGGCGTACGCGGCGCCCGTCGACAGCAGGGCAGCAGCGGCGAGGGCAACAAGTCTGGATTGCATGGACATGGCGAAACCGCGTTGGCGTGAACCGAGGCCTCGCTGTAGCGTTGCGAGGCGCACGGCGCAAGCTTACTCGGCGGCTTCCTTGACGGTGCTGTGCTCGGATGCTTCGTGGCCTTCGCCGTCGCCGGAACGGCCCCAGCTCGAGAACCAGTTGTTGAGCTCGTCGAGATAGAGATAGACGACGGGCGTGGTGAACAGCGTCAGCGCCTGACTGACGATCAGGCCGCCGACCATGGCGTAGCCGAGCGGCTGGCGGATTTCGGCGCCGGTGCCGTGGCCGAGCATCAGGGGCACGCCGCCGAGCAGGGCGGCCATCGTCGTCATCATGATCGGGCGGAAACGCAGCAGCGCGGCCTGGCGGATCGATTCCGCCGGCGTCTTGTGCTCGTCGCGCTCGGCGGCGATGGCGAAGTCGACCATCATGATGCCGTTCTTCTTCACGATGCCGATCAAGAGGATGATGCCGATCAGCGCGATCAGGCTGAAGTCGAATCCGGCCGCCATCAGGATCGCGAGAGCGCCGACGCCGGCCGAGGGCAGCGTGGATAGAATCGTGATCGGGTGGATGTAGCTCTCGTAGAGGATGCCGAGGATCAGATAGACCACGACCAGCGCGGCGAGGATCAGCAGCGGCACCGTGCCGAGCGATTGCTGGAACGCCTGTGCGGTGCCCTGGAAGCTCGAGTTCAGCGTCGGCGGCGCGCCGAGATCGGCCATCGCCTTCTGCACGGCCTCGGTGGCCTGGCCGAGCGCAACGCCCTGCGCGAGGTTGAAGCTGATCGTGATCGCCGGGAACTGGCCCTGGTGGCTGATCGAGAGCGGGCGGACCGGATCGGTGGTCCAGGTCGCGAAGGTCGACAGCGGCACCTGGTCGCCGGTCAGCGGCGATTTCAGATAGAGCTTGTTCAGGCTGTCGAGATTGCCCTGCAGCTCCGGCAGGATTTCGAGGATCACCTTGTAGGTGTTGAGCTGGGTGAAATACTGCGTCACCTGCCGCTGACCAAAGGCGTCGTACAGCGTGTCGTCGATCAGCTGCGGCTGGATGCCGTAGCGCGAGGCGGTGTCGCGGTTGATCTTGAGCTGGACCGTGGTGCCCTGGGTCTGCTGGTCGGTGGCGACGTCGCGCAGCTCCGGCAGCGTCTGCATCTTGGCCAGGATCTTCGGCGCCCAGTCGTTGAGCTCGGCGAGATCGGCATCCTGCAGTGTGAACTCGAACTGCGTGCGGGTCGGCCGGCCGCCGAGGCGGACGTCCTGGGCCGCCTGCATGTAGAGACGGGCGCCGGACACCTTCTCGAGCTTGGGACGCAGCCGCGCGATGATCTGCTGCGCCGAGGCCTCACGCTGGTTGCGCGGCTTCAGCGTGATGAACATGTTGCCGTTGTTGCCGGCGCGGCCGCTGCCGCCGATGTTCATCGCGATCGTGGCGACGTCGGGGTCTTCCATCACGATCTTGCCGAGCTCGACCTGACGGCGCTGCATCTCCTTGAACGAGATGTCCTGTGAGGCTTCGGAGGTCGCCGTGATCAGGCCGACGTCCTGCTGCGGGAAGAAGCCTTTCGGGATCAGGATGAACAGGTAGATCGACAGGCCGAGCGTCGCGAAGAAGATCGTGAGCGTGGTGCGCCGCCAGGCAAGGGCATGGTCGAGCACATATTCGTAGCCGCGCAGCATGCTGTCGAAGGCGCGCTCGCTCCACTGGTAGAACTTGCCGTGGGACACTTCTCCATGGGCGCGCAGGAAGCGCGAGGCCATCATCGGCGTCAGCGTCAGCGACACGAACATCGAGACGAAGATGGTCATGGCCAGAACGACGGCGAATTCCCGGAACAGGCGGCCGATGATGCCGCCCATCAGCAGCAGCGGGATCAGCACCGCGACCAGCGAGATGCTGATCGACACGATGGTGAAGCCGATTTCCTTGGAACCGCGGAAGGCCGCCGCCATCGGAGATTCGCCCTCCTCGATATAGCGCGTGATGTTCTCGAGCATCACGATGGCGTCGTCGACGACGAATCCGACCGCGATGGTGAGCGCCATCAGCGACAGATTGTCGAGCGAATAGCCGACCACCCACATCAGCGCACACGCGCCCAATAGCGCCAGTGGAACCGTGATGGTGGGGATGACGGTGGCCCAGAAGCTGCGCAGGAAGATGAAGATGACCATGACCACCAGGGCGATGGTCAAGAGCAGCGTGAACTGGACGTCCTCGACCGCGGCGCGGATGGTGGTGGTGCGGTCGCTGATCAGCTCGATCTTGATCGCGGGCGGGATCGCCGCCACGAGACGGGGCAGGGTCGCCTTGATCCTGTCGACGGTCTCGATGACGTTGGCGCCCGGCTGCTTGAAGATCACCAGGAACACGCCGCGCTTGCCATTGGCCCAGGCCGCCTGCTTGGCGTCCTCGGCGCCGCTGACCGCCTGGCCGATGTCGCGGATTCGCAACGGGCCTCCGTTGCGGTAGGCGATGATGACGTCGTTCCAGTCCTTGGACTGGGTGAGCTGGTCGTTGGCGTAGATCGTGTAGGCGCGCTTCTCGCCGTCGATATTGCCCTTGGGGCTGTCGACCGTGGTGATCGCGATCTGGCTGCGGACGTCCTCCATCGACAGGCCCTTGGCGACGAGCTTCGCCGGGTCGACCTGGATGCGGATGGACGGTTTCTGCTGGCCGCCGATGAAGACCTGGGCCACGCCCGAGAGCTGGCTGATCTGCTGGGCGAGCTGCGCGTCGACTGCGTCGCTGACGGTGGTCAGAGGCAGCGTCTCCGAGGTCGCCGACAGCAGCAGGATCGGAGCGTCGGCCGGGTTGACCTTGCGGTAGGTCGGCGGCGAAGGCAGGTTCTTCGGCAGCTGGCCGCTGGCGGCGTTGATGGCGCCCTGCACGTCGTTGGCGGCGCCGTCGATGCTGCGGTTGAGGTCGAACTGGATGGTGATCGACGCGGTGCCGAGATAACTCGTCGAAGTCATCTGGGCGATGCCGGGGATCTGGGCGAACTGGCGCTCCAGCGGCTGGGCAACCGACGAGGCCATCGTCTCGGGGCTGCCGCCCGGCAGGTTGGCGGTGATCTGGATGGTCGGGAAGTCGACCTGCGGCAGCGGTGCGACCGGCAGCAGGGGATAGGCGACGAGACCGACGAAAAGGATTCCGGCCATCAGCAGCGAGGTGCCGATGGGATAACGGATGAAAGGTGCCGAAATCCCGCCCTCGGTCATTCCCGTCGTACCTTATTCTGTCCCGGTTCTGAACTTGCCACCGCCGTCGAGACGAGGCTTCCGGGTTGCACCTTGAACTGACCGCCAGTGATCACCTGCTGCCCGGGCGTGAGCCCTTCGTCGACGACGGAATGGCCGTCGATGGCGTAGCTGACCTTGATCTTGTGCACCTCGGCCTTGTTGTCCTGATTGACGGTATAGGCATAGAGGCCGTTGGTCGAATGCTGGACCGCGTCATCCGGCACGACGGTCGCGTCCTTCAGCGTGCGCACCAGGAGACGGGTCGAAACCGACTGTCCCGGCCACAGTGAATGGTCCTTGTTGTCGAACACCGCCTTGAGCCGGATCGTCCCGCTGGTCGTGTCGACCTGGTTGTTGATGACGGCAAGCTTGCCTTCCGCCAGCGTCTTCTTGCCGTCGGTGGTGAACGCGATGACCTTGAGCGCCCCGGCCTTCTGGCCCTCGCTGATATAGGGAAGCTGGTCCTCCGGCGCGGTGAAGATCACCGAAATCGGCTCGACCTGCGTGATGGTGACGATGCCCGTCTGCGAGGAGGCGGTGGCGATGTTGCCGACGTCGACCTGGCGCAGGCCTGCGACGCCGGTGATCGGCGCCTTGACCTGGGTGTAGTCGAGCTGGGTCTGGGCGTTGGCGATCGCGGCCTCGTCGGCGGCGATCTGGGCGGTGAGCTGGGCGACGGTCGAGCGCTGGGAGTCGACCCGCTGCGCGGTCGCGAACTCGCCGAGCTTCATGGCGCGCTGGAGCTCGAGATTGGCGTTGGCGAGATTCGCTTCGTCCTGGGCCTTCTTGGCCTTGGCCTGGTCGAGCGTGGCTTGATAGGGGCGGGGATCGATCGAGGCGAGAAGCTCGCCCTCCTTGACGATCTGCCCTTCGGTGAAGGCGATCTTGTCGATTTGTCCATCCACCCGGGTCCGGACCTGGACCGTGTTGAAGCCCTGAACCGTGCCGAGACCGGTCAGATAGACCGGAAAATCAACCTTCTGGACCGGCGTGACGCTGACGGGAATGGGGGGCGCGCGGGGCGGACCCTTTTGAGCTGTCTGGGCTTTTCCGGCGTCCGGCGAGCCGTATTTGTGCCAACCGTAGTAACCCGCGGAGGCCACGGCCGCGAGGATCAGAATCCAGAGGATCGGCCGTGTTTTTTTCATATCGGCTCGTGTCGGCTTCTTATGCCCTAGCTTTACGAATTTTGGGGCAATCGTAGGGTTCCAGCGCGCTTGTATAATACACGCCAAGTTCCAGTGTAAACAGCACTATCGGCAGCGAATCCTAAACAATTGGAAAGCTTTGCACCGCTTGGGCAACTCGCTGGCGCGCCGGTGTGCAGTGCTGCATTTTCCCAGCCGAACCGATCAGCGTGCAAACCTTGTGCAATGATCGGAAACGGTGTGCCGAGGCCGATGGGTGCGCTGACCGGAATCGCGGCAGGACGCATCGCAAGAACGGTTCTAAATCGCGCGAGCCGCGTTTCGGTTGTCAGGAAAATCGGCATCGTCCATATCGGCGCCTCCACGAGGGGGAGTGCATCATGGATGAACTGAACGGCAAGCTGATCGCGTGTCAGATTCTGATCACGGGGTTGATTGCGCGCGTCGCCAACGAGCAGCGCGACCCCTTGCGCTTTCTCACCGACTTCCGCGACGAGATCAAAGCCGTGGTCAACGGCGTCAACATCGCCGGCATGGAGAACACCGATCGTGTGCGCGCCGTTGCGCAGAAGACCGTCGACGAATTGTTCTCGCTGATGAAGCCGCCGAGCAGCGATTGATATCGCTGCGCCAATCGTCGATTTCGCGGCATTTTTCGTAGCTGTTTTAGAACGAGTCCAATCTTTGTTTAGAACCGTTTCAAACTACAGTTTAGAATCGTTTTGATCTGGACTTATTCAAGGGTTCTCGCGGCTTGCCCGCATTGACCCACTATTTTGCCGCCGATACCAACAGCCCAATCGCTCGTCGAAGTGAACGAGCGAACATGAAGATGGGGCGTGTTGTAATGGGGCAGGTGGTCGCACCGAAGTCGTTGCGTTCGGTCGCAGCATTCGATCCGGTTGACGAAAAGTCTTCGGGCATTTCCGGCAAGAAGGTCTCGGCCGTCGCGAGCTTGATCGCGGTGGCGTCGGTGTCGAGCGGCGCAGAGGCGCAGCAGTCGAACCTGCCGCCGGTAACGGTCGATGCTCCCGTCGCGCGTCCGCGTCCGACCGCCTCGAAGCCGACGCCTGATCAGGTCCGCGCCCGCAACGCGCTGCGCCGTGCGGCGCAGCGGCAGCAGGCGGCCCAGCAGGCCGCCGCGCCCGCGGCACCGGCCGGCGAAGTGGACCGCAATCCCTATTCGGATCCGGCCGCGCCGTACAAGGTCGACCACGTCCAGGCCTCGGGCAAGTTTCCCGAGCCGCTGTTGAACACGCCGAAGACCATCACGGTGCTGAGCAAGGAAGTGCTCGAGGACAAGAACGCCACGACGCTGAAGGAGATCGGCCGCTCGACCGCCGGCGTGACGCTGGGCTCGGGGGAGGGCGGCAATGCGTTCGGCGACCGCTTCTTCATCCGCGGCTTCGACGCGCGCAACGACGTCTTCATCGACGGCATTCGCGATCCCGCGGTCTCCATTCGCGAGAACTTCTTCACCGAGCAGATCGAGATCCTGCGCGGCCCGGCGTCGTCCTATGCCGGCCGCGGCACCGCCGGCGGCGCCATCAACATCGTCACCAAGCAGGCGGGCGATCGCAACTTCCAGCGCATCGATTCCGAGTTCGGCACCGACATGACCAAGCGCGTCACGCTCGACGTCAACCAGGTCATCGATCCCTCGTTCTCGGTGCGCACCGGCGGTCTGTTCCAGGACGCCAACGTCGCCGGGCGCAACTACGTGACCGACAATCGCTGGGGCAGCTTCGTCTCGACCAAGTACACCCCGACCAACGACATCAAGATCACGACGAACTACGTCCACACCGACCTCAGCGGCTATCCCGATTTCGGCGTACCCTACTACAAGCAGGGTAACGTGCCGGTGACCTCGGCCGGCATTCCGCGCCAGAACTGGTACGGCTTCCTCAATCGCGACTTCCAGACCGCGCGGCAGGATTTCGGCACCGGTACGATCGAGTACAAGGTCAACGAGGCCATCACGCTGACCAGCAAGGTGCGCGGCGAGCACTCGGTGCTGAACTACATCGGCACGCTGCCGCAGAACCCGAACACGATCGCCGGCAATCCGATGCTCTGGACCACGACGGCGAGCGCACAGAGCCGCTACCAGAACGTGGACGTGTGGGCCAACCAGAACGAGGCCACGTTCAAGCTCGACACCGGCGGGGTCAAGCACACCGCGGTGCTCGGCGTCGAATACACCAACGAGAACATCTCGATCGACCGCTACACCGGCCTCTCGTCCGAGCTGTTCGGCGGCGGCTCGACCAGCAACGGCGCGGTCACGGGCGTCAATCTCTACGCGCCGCAATACACCTACATTCCCTTCAGCACTCTGCCCTCGCTGGTTGGAAATCCGACGCGCTATGGCGTCAACACCAGCAGCGTCTATGTCATGGACACCGCGAACTGGCAGGACACCGTCATCCTCAACGGCGGCGTCCGCTATGACGGCTACAGCCAGAGCTCGTCCACCAACTCGGCCTGGCTCAAGCAGAACAACGATCTCGTCAATTACAACGTCGGCGCGGTCTACAAGCCGATGTCGATCGGCAGCGTCTATGTGGCCTATGCGACCTCGGCAAATCCGTTCGGGTCGGAGCTCGACGCGACGGGCACCGATTACGGTGGCGTTCCGGCGAATACCGCCATCCTGCTCGGCCCCGAGCGCAACAAGGCTGCCGAGGTCGGCACCAAGTGGGAATTGGCGGATCGTCACCTGCTGGTCAGCGCTGCGCTGTTCCAGACCACGAAGGACAATGCGCGAGAGACGGTGCCCGTGAACGGCGTGCAGACGCTGACCTCGGGCGCGGCCTACCGGATCCAGGGCATCGACATCGAGGCCGAAGGCAAGATCACCGACCGTTGGAGCATCTTCGGCGGCCTCGTGCTGATGCAGTCGAAGGTCACGCAGAGCGGCATTGCCTCCAACATCGGCCTGCAGCTCGCCAACGTCGCCCACCAGTCGTTCAGCATGCTGACCAAGTACAAGTTCGACGGCGGCTGGGAGCTGGGCGGGCAGGCGGTGTACCGCTCCAAGGTCTATGGCGGCACGTTCGCGGCCAACACCGGCAACGAGCTGCCGGCCTACTGGCGCTTCGACGCGTTCGTCGAGAAGAAGATCGACAAGAACTGGACGATGAAGTTCTACGCCCAGAACCTCACCAACAAGCTGTACTACGATACGCTCTATCGCAGCGCAGTGCCGTTCGTGGCGGTCGCGCCGGGGCGGGCGTTCTACATCGTCACGACAGCGAAGTTCTGATCATGTTGACGTGCCTGCCTGGCATCCTGAGCAAAGATGATGTGGCGGATTTCCGCCGCATCATGGATGCCTGCGAATGGGAGGATGGCCGCTCGACCGCAGGGTCGCAGTCGGCCATGGTCAAGCGCAACGAGCAATTGCCGCCCGATGGCGAGGTCGCGCGCAAGCTCGGCAACCGCATCATCTCGGCGCTGACGTCAAACCCGCGCTTCATCGCGGCGGCGATCCCGCTCCAGATCTTCCCGCCGCTGTTCAACCGCTATGCGGCCGATAGCGGCCACCATTTCGGGCTGCATGTCGACAATGCGATCCGCGGCGACCGCCTGACCGGCCTTCGCATCCGCACCGACCTGTCGGTCACGCTGTTCCTCGCCGAGCCGGAAGAATATGACGGTGGCGAACTTGTGATCGAGGACACCTACGGTTCGCACGAAGTCAAGTTGCCAGCCGGCGACTGCGTGCTCTATCCCTCGACCAGCCTCCATCTCGTCACGCCGGTGACGCGGGGAACGCGGGTTGCGTCTTTCTTCTGGCTTCAGAGCATGATACGGGACGATCAAGCCCGGAGCATGATCTTTGACCTCGACACCGCGATACAGGCGCTGGTGGAACGGCTCGGGCGTGACGATCCCGAAACGGTCAAATTGACGGGTATCTATCACAATCTCATTCGCTACTGGGCCGAAGTATGAAGATCACAAATCTCCAAGCCAGTCTTGCCGCAGCCGCCGTACTGGTGGCCACCTGGCTCGCAACGCCTGTTTCGGCCCAGACACAAACCCAGCAGCCGGCTGCCCAGGCACCGGTCGCCGCTCCGGCTCCGGCGCCTGCAGCCCCGGCCGCGGCTGCGCCCACGGCTCCCTCGGTCACCGCGGCTCCGACGGCTGCCGCACCGGCCGCCCCCAAGGCGGAGGCTGTCTCCATGGCGCCGTCCATGAAGGAATTGTCGCCCTGGGTGATGTTCATGTCGGCGGACGTCATCGTGAAGGCGGTGATGATCGGGCTCGCCTTTGCATCGCTCATGACCTGGACGGTCCTGATCGCGAAGTCGATCGAGCTGTCGGTCGCCTCCGGCAAGCTGCGTTCGGCGCTGAAGAAGATCGCCGAGGCGCGCTCGCTCGCCGAGGCGCAGATGGCGCTCGGCGCCAAGCAGGGCATCCTGCCGTCCTTCCTGGCGGCGGCGCTGCGCGAGGCGCGGATGTCGGCTGGGCTCTCCAGCGATGCCGGCATCAAGGAGCGCGCGGCCTCAAGCTTCCAGGAGATCGTGCGCGCCGAGGCGCGGCGCATCCGCATCGGCATGGGCGTGCTCGCGACCATCGGCTCGACCTCGCCCTTCGTCGGCCTGTTCGGCACGGTCTGGGGCATCATGAACAGCTTCATCGGCATCTCGAAGTCGCAGACCACGAACCTTGCCGTGGTCGCGCCCGGCATCGCCGAGGCGCTGCTCGCCACCGCGATCGGCCTCGTCGCCGCCATTCCCGCCGTCATCATCTACAATCACTTCTCGCGCGTGACGAAGAGCTATCTCGAACTGGTCAGCCGTGCCTCGGGCGCGGCCGCCCGTCTGCTGTCGCGCGATCTCGATCGCAGCCACGGCAGCGTGCATTCGCGCGCAGCGGAGTGAACCATGGCCGTTTCGCTTGCAGACAACGATGACGACGACGATTTCTCGGAAACGCATGACATCAACGTCACGCCGTTCATCGACGTCATCCTGGTGCTGCTGATCATCTTCATGGTCGCAGCGCCGCTCTCGACGGTCGATCTGCCGATCGACCTGCCGACCTCGAGCGCGACGCCGCAGAAGAAGCCGGACAAGCCGACCTATCTCAGCATCAAGCGTGACCTGACGCTCGCCATCGGTGAGGACTCCGTGCACCGCGCCGAGTTGATCATGACGCTCGATGCGATGTCCGACATGAGCAAGGACAAGTACCTGTTCCTGCGTGCCGATCGGTCCGTGCCCTATGGCGAGTTGATGGGCGTCATGGAGCTGTTGCGCTCCGGCGGCTACACACGGGTGAAGCTGGTTGCGCTCGAAGGGCCTCCTTCGGCGGCGGGCGCGCCTGCCGCAGGCGCAGCGCAGCCCTAGAGGATCGTCATGTCCGACGCTGAGCTCGAACCCAGATCATCCCGGAAGCTGTGGATCCTGGCTGCGATCGCTGCAGTCGCGCTCCACGTGGGTGGCGCTGCGCTCGCGCTGGCAAATCTGCAGGCCGACGACGGCGACGAAGGTCTGGGCGCGGCGGGGGCGGAGTTCGCGGTCGAGATGACGTCGCCGCCCGCACGCGAGACCGACATGCCGCCGGGGCCCACGGACTCGGAAGAGCAGGAGGAGCGCCCGGCGCTGCCCGAGCAGAAGGCCGAGGTCAAGGAGACGGATCTGCCGCAGGACCGGCCGCAGCAGGTCGAGGAGGCCGATCGGATCGTCACCGAGAACAAGCCGAAGAAGGAACAGGACGACGATCCGAAGATCGCCGCCGTCGAAACGCCCGCGATGGAAGCGTCGCAGAAGTCGGTCGCGATGGAGCGGCAGACCTTCGAGGACGCGACGCGCGAGGCCGAGAAGGCGATGGCGCCCGTGCTCGGCATCGGCAAGGACCTGCTGAAGCTGACGGCCGACTGGAACCGGAAGATCAGCGCGCATCTTTCGGCGCACAAGGTCAATCCGGAAGGCAAGGAGCCCAATAACCAGACCGCTAAGGTGAGCTTCGCGCTGAACCGGCGTGGGAATGTGCTGTCGGTGGACGTGGTGCAGTCGTCAGGGGATCCGGCCTACGATGCGGCCGCGATCTCCATGGTCCACAAATCCGATCCGTTCCCGACGCCGCCGGCCGCGCTGACCGAGGATCGCTACGAGCGCACGGTCGAGATCATGTTCAAGCCGCCGGACGACAAGAAAAAGAAGAAGCAGGCTCAGCGCCAGTAGAGCCGGATCCCGACATAGACCACGACCAGACAGGCGAAGATCAGCGCCACCGGGAGAGGCCGTTTCTGGGTTCCCGCGGCCGCGCCGGTCCCGAAAAAGCCTGATGTCTTCGGCTTCGGCGGGGGACGACGGAAGGCGGTAACATTGTCCGCTGCCGGCTCGGAGTGGCGGGGGCGGACGTCGGGCGGAGTTCCCGCGCCGCCCATCTCGGCATAATAGGCCTTGTAGATCGCGCCGATGGTCGCCTCGGTGGCCTCGCCCTCGCTCATCTGCGCCAGCAGGTTCTTGTAGCTCGAGAGGAACTCCTGGGCCTCCGGGGGCAGCGCGGACGACCCGTTGAGCTTGGCCATCATCTTCCAGGTGGCGAAATCGGCGCGGGCACGGGTGTCCGCGCGTCGCGCGATCAGCATATCGGCAGCTTTGACCAAGTCGGCCTCTGGCCCTTCGGCTCGTGTTCGGATGTTCGCTTCAACTACCCATTGCCGGTCAGGAAGAGAACAGCCTGAATCACATAACCGGTCAACGTCCGCAGTATTGCTGAAATAACATCAAGATTTAGACCGAACTGCGAGCCCACGAGCGGTAGCAGGATCAACAGGCCGATCAGGATCAACATACCGAACGGCTCCAGCCGGGCCAGCGGCAGCGCGAGCGGCCGCGGCAGCAGCCCGACCGCGACGCGCCCGCCGTCCAGCGGCGGGATCGGCATCATGTTGAAGACGGCCAGGACGGCGTTGATGAGCAGCGCATTCTTCAAATTGTCGAAGATCCATTGCGCCGCCCCCGCCGGCGCGAAGGGCAGGGCGTGCAGGGCGAGAGCCGCCACAAGCGCCAGCAGGATGTTGGTGGCGGGCCCGGCCAGCGCCACCCAGACCATGTCGAGCCTGGGGTGGTTGAGCTTGCGGAAATTCACCGGCACCGGCTTGGCATAGCCGAACAGGAACGGCGAATGCGCGAACAGCAGCATCGCCGGGAGGATCACGGTGCCGAACGGGTCGATATGCTTGAACGGGTTGAAGCTGACGCGGCCGAGCTGCCAGGCCGTGTTGTCGCCGAGGCGGTAGGCGACGAAAGCGTGCGCGGCCTCGTGGAAGGTGATGGCGAGCACAAGCGGCAGCACCCACACCGAGAGGTCATAAAGGGAAATGTTCACGGCTCGTCCGTCCCGTATTGGCTCGCGGCCTTGCAGCCAACCCGGCCAATCCGGTGGTGGGGCAACGCGTCAGGTCAGCATATGGGACGCTTGTTCCGAAATCCCAAGCTGTAAATGATCCGCCAGCAGGCCGCCCGCGCGCGACAGCTTGCGCGCACGGTGGAGGCGGATGTCCGCGGCCGGCAGCGGGGGCAGGCCGTCGCGCTCCGACAAGGCGCGGAGGCGAGCGGGCAGAGTGCCGGCTTTCACGACGGTGATCGCAAGGCCCTGTGCTGCGATTGCTTCGACCGCGGCAAGCGTCCGGCTGACAAAGGCCAGCCGCCACGGGCGGCCGCCGGCATCGAGTGCCTCCGCGGCCCATTGCCGGAACAGGCAGCCCGGCGGATAGAGCGCGACGGGCAGCGTGGCCTGCGCCGCGACCGGATATGACTTCGCCGCGGCCCACACCGCCTGCTCGCGTCGCAGCAGTTCGCCGCTTCCGCGTCCCTCCGGATGCATGGCAATGACGAGGTCATAGGCGTCCCCGAGCCGCGCCGGCATCGTCGCGGTCAGTCCGGTCTCGATCTCGACGCGGATCTCGGGATGGTTTCGGGCAAAGCGCGCCAGCAGGGGCGGAATGACCAGCGTGCCGTAATCGTCCATCACGCCGAGGCGGACGACGTCGTCGCGCTTGCGCCTGCGCAGCGCGTCGACGGCCTCTGCATTGAGGTCGAGCAGCCGCCTTGCATAGACGAGGAACTCGTTGCCCGCTGCGGTCAGCGCGACGCCGGCCCTCGTGCGCTGAAACAGCCTGGTGTCGAGCCGCTCCTCCAGGCGTCTGATCTGGACGCTGACGGCCGACTGGGTCCGGTTGAGCGTCGCCGCCGCGCGCGTGAAGGAGCGATGCTCGGCAACGGCGAGAAAGGCCTTCAGCAGATCGGGATCGAGGGGCGGCGCGGTCATGATGAAAACTTATCCTGCCATGACGGAAATTCCATTCCCTGTTTCGGCGTGCCTCGTATGCTGTTTGCAAAGCATCGACGGAGGAATCGTGGGTGAGGTTTTGGGCGTTCTGGCCGCTGTGCTGTCGAGCGCGCTGGGCGGCACGTCGATCGGCGCCACGCGCTATCTCGTGAGCAGCCTCGATCCGCTCGCGATCGGCTCGTTCCGGTTCGGCATCGGCTTTCTTCTCCTGCTGCCGCTGACGCTGCTGCGGGGCGACCGATGGCCGGGGCGAGGGGACTGGGCGGCCGCATTCGGACTCGGCTTGCTCTTCTTCGCGGTGTTTCCGATCCTGTTCAACGCGTCTTTGATCTTCACGACCGCCGCGCGCGGCGCGCTCGCACTGTCGACGCTGCCGCTGCTTTCGTTGTTGATCGGGGCTGCGCTCGGTGCCGAAGCCCTGACCTGGCGCAAATCGATCGGCGTCGTGATCGCGACCTCAGGTGTCGCGGTCGCACTGCTCTCCGATCTCATTTCGGCACCGTCAGGCGCCTGGCGCGGCGATCTCCTGATGATGGCGGCGGCGCTGTGCATGGCGCTGTACGGCATCTGGTCGAGGCCGCTGATCCGTCGCTCCAGCCCGATCGCGTTCACGACGATGAGCATGGCGGCCGGTGCAGCCTGCCTCATCCTGCTCTCGAGTGTTCGCGGCAGCTTTGCGCCCGTCGCCGTCTTCGGCGCGCCGCAATGGCTGGCAGCTCTCTATCTCGGCGCCTTCGGCGCGGCGCTGACCTTCTATCTCTGGGCCTTCGCGCTGGAGCGGACGACGCCGACGCGCGTCGCGATCTCGGTGACGGTCAATCCGATCACTGCATCGCTGGTCGGGGCGTGGCTGCTGCAAGAGCCGCTGCGCTGGAATCTCGCCGCGGGGATCGTCGCGGTGTTTGCGGGGATCTGGATCGCGACGACGACAGGCCGGCGTGCTGCGACCGCGTCACAGCAAGCCTGATCTCACGCCGGGATCGTCCCCTGGTATTGAACCAGCCCGTCGTCGATATTCAGCCAGGCGACCTTCTCGCTCACCCAGATGTGCTCGGTCGGCGTGAAGGCGTTGCGATCGTCGAATGTGGTCAGCGAGACGCCCGCCAGCGTGCCGTTGCGGCGCCACGAAAACAGGCGCGTGCCGCAGCGCTTGCAGAACACGCGGTCGATCGCCTCGGACGAGGCATAGCGCTCGGTCTCGCCCTCGACGGTCAGCGCGCGCTGGTCGAACTGCGCGCGGACGAAGTAGGGCGAGCCCATCGCCTTCTGGCACATGCGGCAATGGCAGATTCGGACGTTGAGCGGCTCGCCTTCCGCCTTGAACCGCACCGCGCCGCAGAGGCATCCACCTTCCCGGATCATGACGCCCTCAATAGGTTGCCCGGCCGCCCGAGATGTCGAACACGGCGCCGGTCGAGAATGCGCAGTCCTGCGACGACAGCCACGCCACCATCGCGGCCAGCTCCTCCACCAGCACGAAGCGCGCCTTCGGGATCTTCGACAGCATGAAGTCGATATGCTGCTGCGTCATCTGGTCGAAGATCGCGGTCTTGGCGGCCGCCGGGGTCACCGCGTTGACGAGAATGTCGTGCGCGGCGAGCTCCTTGCCGAGCGACTTCGTCAGCGCGATCAGGCCGGCCTTGGACGCCGAATAGTGCGCCGCGTTCGGATTGCCTTCCTTGCCGGCGATCGAGGCGATGTTCACGATCCGCCCGTATTTTTGCTTGAGCATTTCGGGCACGATCGCCTTGCTGACGATGAAGGGACCGTCGAGGTTGATGCGCAGCACCTTGCGCCATTCCTCGAGGTCGGTCTCCCAGACCGGCTTGTTGACGCCGGCGATGCCGGCGTTGTTGACGAGGATGTCGATCTTGCCGAACGCAGCCAGCGTCGCATCGCGGGCCTGCTCGACGGCCGCGGTGTCGGTGACGTCGACCTTGAAAACCTTGGTCTCGCCGCCAACCTCTTTGGCCGTCTTCTCGGCCAGCCCCTGGTCAAAATCCCAGATCGCGACCTTGGCGCCGGAGCCGACGAAGCGCTCGGTGATGGCGCGGCCAAAACCTTGGGCGCCGCCGGTGACGATGGCGACGCGCCCCTGGAGATCGATCTTGTTCATCGCGAAACCCTCCCTGTCCCTCATGGTGAGGAGCGCGCACCCGGCGCGCGTCTCGAACCATGTAGCCCGTGGCCCATCCCTCGCGACGGCGCGCTCGCGCCTCCTCGGGATGAGGCGTTGATCAGAGCATGTAGCCGCCGTCGACGACGAGGTCGACGCCGGTGGTGAAGGCGCTCTCGTCGCTGCCGAGATAGACCGCCATGGACGCGATCTCCTCGGCGGTGCCGAGGCGGCCCATCTTCTGGCGGGAGATGAACATCTCCTTGCCCTGCGGTCCTTGCGCCGCGGCGCGGTCGAGCATCGACGGCGTCTCGACGGTGCCGGGGCAGATCGAGTTGCAGCGGATGCCCTTGGTGATGAAGTCGAGCGCAACCGCGCGCGACAGCAGCGACACCGCAGCCTTCGACGAGCTGTAGACGTAACGGTTCGCCGGCGGCCTCAGGGCGGCGCAGGACGAGATGTTGACGATGCTGCCGCCGCCGCCCGCGATCATGTCGGGCAGGAAGGCCTTGATGGTCCGGTGCATCGACTTGACGTTGAGGTCGAACGAGAAGTCGAAATCCTCTTCCGAGCATTCCAGGATGGTGCCGTGATGCACGAAGCCGGCCGCGTTGAGCAGGATGTCGATCTTGCCGACGCGCTTGGCAAAGGCGTTGACGTCGGCGGTGTTGCGGACGTCGAGCTTGGCGACCTCGGCAATGCCTTCCTTGGTCAGGCCGGCGATACCGGCCTCGTTGATGTCGGTGGCGATGACGGTTGCGCCTTCACGCGCGAACGCGAGTGCGCATGCGCGCCCGATGCCTGCTGCCGCTGCCGTGATGACGGCGCGCTTTCCCTTGAGGCGGTCTGCCATTTTCTTCTCCCTTGTGTTCATTCAAATGCCAACCGCACGTCATTGCGAGGAGCCCGCGACAAAATTGCGGAGCAATTTTGCGCTAGTGCGACGAAGCAATCCAGAGACTCCCCGCGGAGGCAGACGGGATTGCTTCGCTTCGCTCGCAATGACGGTGTGGCTGCTAGTGATTATCCCGCGCCACACCAAAGGTGCCGGCGACGTTCTGGTAGCGCGTAGCGAGCTCCATGCAGGCGCCGGTCGATTGCTGGCCGACGGTATTGCGATAGATCTCCTGCCACGGCGTCTGGTTCGGCGGATGCTTGAAGCCGCCGCTGGCCTTCAGCTCGGCGTGGCGCTTCTTCAGCTCCTCGTCCGAGATCAGGATGTTGGCGCTGCCCTTGTTGAGGTCGATGCGCACCTTGTCGCCGGTCTTGAGGACCGCAAGGCCGCCATTGGCGGCGGCTTCCGGCGAGGCGTTCAGGATCGAGGGCGAGCCCGATGTGCCGGACTGACGGCCGTCGCCGATGCAGGGCAGGGACAGGATGCCGCGTTTGATCAGCGCCGCCGGTGGCTGCATGTTCACGACCTCGGCGCCGCCGGGGTAACCGATCGGGCCGGTGCCGCGGATGAACAGCACGCAGTGCTCGTCGATGCCGAGCGAGGCGTCGTCGATGCGGTCGTGATAATCCTCAGGTCCTTCGAACACGATGGCGCGGCCCTCGAAGGCGTTGAGGTCCTTCGCGTTGCTGAGATAGCGGTCGCGAAATTCCTTGGAGATCACGCTGGTCTTCATGATCGCGGAATCGAACAGATTGCCCTTCAGCACCAGGAAGCCGGCGTCCTTCACCAGCGGCTTGTCATAGGCCCAGATCACGTCGTTGTCGGGCTTGGGCGCGTCCTTGCAGTTCTCGCCGATGCCGCGGCCGTTGACCGTGACCGCATCCTCGTGGATGCGCTTGTGCTTCATCAGCTCGCGCACCACGGCCGGCACGCCGCCGGCGCGGTGGAATTCCTCGCCGAGATAGAAGCCGGCCGGCTGCATGTTGACGAGCAGCGGCACGTCGTGGCCGACCTTCTGCCAGTCGTCGATCGACAGCTCGACGCCGATGTGACGGGCCAGCGCGTTGATGTGGATCGGGGCGTTGGTCGAGCCGCCGATCGCCGAGTTGATCACGATGCAGTTCTCGAACGCCTTGCGGGTCAGGATATCCGAGGGCTTGAGGTCTTCCCAGACCATCTCGACGATGCGCTTGCCCGTCTCGTAGGCGATCTGGCCGCGCTCGCGGTAGGGGGCGGGGATCGCCGCGCAGCCCGGCAGCGAGAAGCCGAGCGCCTCGGCCAGGCCATTCATGGTCGAGGCGGTGCCCATGGTGTTGCAATGGCCGACCGAGGGCGCCGAGGAGGCCACGATCTCCATGAACTCTTCATAGTCGATCTCGCCGGCGGCGAGCCGCTCGCGCGACTTCCAGACGATGGTGCCGGAGCCGGTGCGCTCGCCGGCATGCCAGCCGTTCAGCATCGGGCCGCCCGACAGCACGATCGCGGGCAGGTTCACGGTTGCCGCCGCCATCATGCAGGCCGGCGTGGTCTTGTCGCAGCCGGTGGTGAGCACGACGCCGTCGAGCGGGTAGCCGTAGAGGATCTCGACCAAGCCGAGATAGGCGAGGTTGCGGTCGAGCGCCGCGGTCGGGCGCTTGCCGGTCTCCTGGATGGGGTGGGTCGGGAATTCCATCGCAATGCCGCCGGCCTCGCGGATGCCTTCGCGGACGCGGTGGGCGAGCTCGATATGATGGCGGTTGCAGGGGGAGAGGTCGTTGCCGGTCTGGGCGATGCCGATGATCGGCTTGCCTGACTGCAGCTCGGCACGGGTGAGGCCGTAATTCAGGTAGCGCTCCATATAGAGCGCGGTCATGCCCGGATTATGCGGGTTGTTGAACCATTCCTGCGAGCGAAGGTGACGGCGGGCGCCGTTGCCGGCGGGCGCGTGTCCATTGGTTGGCTTTTTTGTCATTGTTGTCTCCTGCAATGCAAACGCACCGGCGTCGGTCACCGGCGTGGATACTGGGCTGTCGGCTTGTGCGCTGCCCAACGGCGTGAGCAATGGTCTGCCTGCCCGCTGGCGGGGCGTTTCCTCACAAGCGCGATACTAGTCATGGCTACTTGGTAACGCTACCATTTTGTTCGGTGCGCCGCCGCCGGTCAGGGCCGGCCTGTTGTCCGACGGCCGGGATGTCGAGCTTTGCCGCTCGATCACCTTGAAGCCGAGATCGAGCACCGGCTGCTCCGGGCGCCGTCCCTCGATCGCCTCGATCAGCATGCTGGCGGCCGTCTTGCCCATCTCGTAGCGGTTGGTGCGCACGCTGGTGAGGGTGGGGACGGCGGAGGCCATGAACTCGAGATCGTTGAAGCCGACGATCGCGATCTGCTCGGGGACCTCGAACTCGCGGCGCCGGCATTCGAACAGCACGCCGAGCGCGAGGTCGTCATTGGCGCAGAACACCGCATCGAGGTCCGGCTCGCGCGCCAGCAGATCGGTGAAGAGGGCGCCGCCGAGCGTCACCGAGGTCGGCGTCCCCGTGGTGACGACGAGGCGCTGCTCGAACAGGCCGGCGTCCTTCATGGCCGAGACATATCCGTCCAGCCGGCGCTGCACCCTGGGATCCATGCGCGCGCCGACGAAGCCGATCCTGCGGCGGCCCTGCGCGAACAGGTGCGCAACCGCCGCGCGCGCTGCATCATAGTGGGAAAAGCCGATCATCATATCGACCGGATTGGGGCCGATCTCCATGATCTGCACGATCGGGCAGTCGGCCGCCTCCAGCATCGCGCGCGATTCCGCGGTCTGGTCGATGCCGGTGACGATCAGGCCGGCCGGCTTCTGTGCGAGAAATAGCCGCAGCAGCTTCTCCTCCTGGAGAATGCTGTAGCGTGTGTTGGACAACTGGATCGAGTAGCGGCTGCCTTCGGACGCGTCGTAGATGCCGCGCAGCACGTCGGAGAACACGTTGTTGGTGAGTGACGGAATCAAGACACCGATCACTTCGGTGCGCTGCGAGGCGAGGGCGCGTGCCGCAAGGTTGGGCACGTAGCCGAGCTCCTTGGCCGCGCTTTCGACCCGCGTCCGCTTGGCCACCGACAGCGCTTCGGGATTGCGGAAGAAACGGGACGCGGTGATCGGGCTCACGCCGGCGAGCTCGGCCACTTCCGCCAGTCGGATTTTGCCTGACTTGGTGCGTTTTCGACCCATTTGCTGCTCATAGCATAGCCATTGCCGCAAACAAAGGATCGTTGACAGCGCTACCAGCAACGACTAACCAAAGACAAATTGCCAAAGCCGCGCAAACTGCCGACAATGTAGCCTGCTATGGGTGGGCTTCGTTCGGCGAAGTTCAGAAAAACAAGACGGTGGCGGCGCCAGGGTTGCGTCGCCTGAGTCGGAGGAGGGAGCTAGATGTCGTCTGTGCAAATCCGCGACGTGCGGAAATCGTTCGGCAATTTTGAAGTCCTGCACGGCGTCTCGATTCCGATCGAGGACGGCCAGTTCGTCGTTCTGGTTGGTCCCTCCGGCTGCGGCAAGTCGACGCTTCTGCGCATGCTCGCCGGCCTCGAGAACATCACCTCCGGCACGATCTCGATCGGCGACCGCGTCGTCAACAATGTCCAGCCCAAGGAGCGGGACATTGCGATGGTGTTCCAGAACTACGCGCTCTATCCGCACATGACGGTCGCGGACAACATGGGCTTCTCGCTCAAGCTGCGGAATGCCGGCTCCGACGAGATCAACAAGCGCGTCAAGCGCGCCGCCGAGATCCTCGCGCTCTCGCCGCTGCTCGACCGCTATCCGCGCCAGCTCTCGGGCGGTCAGCGCCAGCGCGTCGCCATGGGCCGCGCCATCGTGCGCGATCCGCAGGTCTTCCTGTTCGACGAGCCGCTCTCGAACCTCGATGCCAAGCTGCGCGTCGCCATGCGCACCGAGATCAAGGAGCTGCACCAGCGGCTGAAGACCACCACCGTCTACGTCACCCACGACCAGATCGAGGCCATGACCATGGCCGACAAGATCGTCGTCATGCATGACGGCATCGTCGAGCAGATGGGCACGCCGCTCGAGCTCTACGACAAGCCCGACAACCAGTTCGTCGCCGGCTTCATCGGCTCGCCCGCCATGAACTTCCTCAAGGGCCATGTGCGCGTCAACGGCGTCGCGACCTTCGAGGGTCCGAACGGCGTGAAGCTGCCGCTCAAGAGCGCGCCGGCCGGCTCCGACGGCCGCCCGGCGGTCTATGGTGTGCGGCCCGAGCATTTCACCATCGCCGATGACGGCGCCGAGGCCGAGATCATCGTGGTCGAGCCGACCGGCTCGGAGACGCAGGTGTTCGCCAAGGTCGGCGGCGAGCAGGTCGTCGCGGTGTTCCGCGAGCGGCACCAGTTCAATCCGGGCGACAAGGTCCGGCTGAAGCCCGATCCGTCACTTGTCCATCTGTTCGACGACGCGACGGGCAAGCGCATGAACGCCTAGCGCATAAGACGACAAGGCATAAGCCAACAAAAAACATTACAGGGAGGACGACATGCAAGACTTTACCCGCCGGGCTCTGCTTCAAGGCGGAACGGCTCTGGCTGCCACCGGTGCGCTGACCGGGCCGGCACTGTTCGACTTCGCCAGGGCCTGGGCACAGACCGCGCCCTGGAAGGCCGAGCCCGGTGCCAAGCTGACCGTGATGCGCTGGAAGCGTTTCGTGCCGGCGGAAGACGATGCATTCAACGCGATGGTGGCGGCGTTCAAGGCCGCGACCGGCACCGAGATGAACGTGTTCAGCGAGTCCTTCGAGGACGTGCAGCCGAAGGCTTCGGTTGCGGCCAACACCGGCTCGGGTCTCGATCTCGCCTGGGGTCTGCACACGCTGCCGCAGCTCTTCCCCACCAAAGTCCTGAAGATGAACGACGTCGCCGATTACCTCGGCAAGAAGTACGGCGGCTGGACCGATGCGGCCGCCAAGACCTGCAAGCTCGGCGACGACTGGCTCGGCATTCCCGTCGCGACCAACGGCGGCTACATGACCTACCGCAAGTCGGCACTCGACAAGGCCGGCTTCAAGGAATTCCCGAAGGACTTCCCGGGTTTCCTCGAGATGTGCAAGGCGCTGAAGGCCAACAACACGCCGGCCGGCTTCGCGCTCGGACACGCCTCGGGTGACGGCAATTCGTGGCTGCACTGGGTGCTTTGGGGCCACGGCGCCTACACGGTCGACCAGAACGACAAGATCATCATCAACTCGCCGGAGACGGCGAAGGCGCTGGAGTACTGCAAGGCGCTCTATGACGCCTTCATTCCGGGCACCCCGTCCTGGAACGACTCCTCCAACAACAAGGCCTACCTCGCCGGCGAGCTCTATTGCACGGCGAACGGCATCTCGATCTACGTCGCCGCCAAGACCGACCCGACCAAGAAGGAGCTGGCCGAGGACACCTACCACGCGCTCTGGCCGGTCGGCCCGGTCGGCAAGCCGACCGAGCTGCAGCTGGCGCTGCCGATCCTCGCCTTCAACTTCACCAAATATCCGAACGCGTCGAAGGCCTTCATCGCCTTCATGCTGGAGAAGGAAAACTACGAGAAGTGGCTGGACGGCGCGCAGGGCTATCTGACGCAGACCCTGAACGCCTACGAAACGGCGCCGATCTGGAAGGCCGATCCCAAGAACTACGTCTTCTCGCAGGCCTCCAAGCGCACGCTGCCGGCGTCCGGCATCGGCACGGTCGGCGAGAAGGCGGCGACTGCGATCGCCGACTTCATCGTCGTCGACATGTTCGCCAACTACTGCACCGGCGCCAAGGATACGAAGGGCGCGATGGCGGAAGCCGAGCGCCAGCTGAAGCGTATCTACCGCTGACGGTCACGGGGCGGGCGGCCTTCCGGCCGCCCGCTCGTCAACCTTTCGATCAGGGATATCGGGCATGGCTGATGTCGCAATTCCCCGGGCCAAGCCTCAGATGAGCGAGGACAGCGCCTGGACCCAGCTCAAACACAATCGCAACTGGCTCGGCTTCTGGTTCATGGTGCCGGCCATGGCGTTCCTGATCTTCTTCCTGGCCTATCCGCTCGGGCTCGGCATCTGGCTGTCCTTCACGGACACCCGCATCGGCAGGGTCGGGCATTTCATCGCCACCGAGAACTATGAGTGGCTGTGGGACGACTCCATCTTCTGGCTGTCGGTGTTCAACACGCTGCTCTACACCTTCGTCGCCAGCGCCCTCAAATTCGCGATCGGGCTCTATCTCGCGCTGCTGCTGAACGAGAACATGCCGTTCAAGGCGATGCTGCGCGCGATGGTGCTGATTCCCTTCATCGTGCCGACGGTGCTCTCGGCGCTGGCGTTCTGGTGGATCTTCGACTCGCAATTCTCCATCATCTCCTGGTCGCTGAAGCATCTCGGCCTGATCAGCCAGAACATCAACTTCCTCGGCGACACGACCTGGGCGCGCATCTGCGTGATCTTCGCCAATATCTGGCGCGGCGTGCCGTTCGTTGCGATCACGCTGCTCGCGGGCCTGCAGACGGTGTCGCCCTCGCTCTATGAAGCCGCCACGCTCGACGGTGCCACGCGCTGGCAGAATTTCCGCTACATCACCTATCCGCTGCTGACGCCGATCATCGCCGTCGTCATGACCTTCTCGGTGCTGTTCACCTTCACCGACTTCCAGCTGATCTGGGCAATGACCCGCGGCGGCCCTGTCAATGCCACCCACCTGATGGCGACGCTCTCCTACCAGCGCGCGATCATCGCCGGGCAGCTCGGCGAGGGGGCCGCGATCTCCAGCGCCATGATTCCGTTCCTGCTCGCCGCAATCATGGTCTCCTGGTTCGGTCTGCAGCGTCGCAAATGGCAACAGGGAGAAAGCAATGACTGATCTTCCTGCCTCGAAAGTCGATCTGAAGGGCGTGCTGTCGACGCCGGCGCGCGTCGATAACAGCGAGGGCATGAGCTATCTGCAGTCGGTGCCGCGCCGGATGGTGACGCTCTATCTGCCGCTCGCGATCATCGTCATCGTCCTGCTGTTCCCGTTCTACTGGATGGCGCTGACGTCGGTGAAACCCGACGAGCAACTGCTCGACCTCGACAAGTACAATCCGTTCTGGACCTGGAACCCGACCTTCAAGCACTTCCACAAGCTGCTGTTCGAGAGCTACTACCCGCACTGGCTCTGGAACACGATGTACGTGGCCGTCTGCGCGACGGTGCTGTCGATCATCGCGAGCGTGCTGGCCGCCTATGCCATCGTGCGCCTGCGCTACAAGGGCGCCAATCTCGTCGGCGGGCTGATCTTCCTCGCCTATCTGGTGCCGCCGTCGATCCTGTTCATTCCGCTGGCCACCGTCGTGTTCCAGTACGGCCTGTTCGATTCGCCCCTGGCGCTGATCCTGACCTATCCGACCATCCTGATCCCGTTCTCGACCTGGCTGTTGATGGGCTACTTCAAGACCATCCCGTTCGAGCTCGAGGAATGCGCCCTGATCGACGGGGCGAGCCGCTGGCAGATCCTGATCAAGATCGTGCTGCCGCTGGCGATCCCCGGCCTGATCTCGGCCTTTATCTTCTGCTTCACCCTGTGCTGGAACGAGTTCATCTACGCGTTGACGTTCCTGCAATCGACCAGCAACAAGACGGTGCCGGTGGCGATCGTCAACGAGTTCGTGGACGGCGACATCTACCGCTGGGGTTCGCTGATGGCGGGGGCCCTGGCCGGCTCGCTGCCGCTCGTCATCCTTTACGCCTTCTTCGTGGAGCATTATGTCTCGGCGATGACCGGCGCCGTGAAGGAATGACCGCGCCGTCCGTCTGAGAACGCGCCAAGACGATTCAAGAGCGGCGCGTTCCGGCCAATAAGAAGGAGTAGGCTCTTGCACATTCTGGTTCTCGGCGCCGCCGGCATGGTCGGCCGCAAACTCTGTGAACGGCTGCTGCGCGACGGCCGGCTCGGCAAGAGCGACATCACGAAATTGACCATGCACGACGTGGTCGAGCCGAAGAAGCCGGAGAAGGCCGGCTTCCCCGTCGAGACCGTCTCGGGCGATTTCGCCGTCCCGGACGCGGCCGAGAAGCTGATCGCCGGCCGCCCCGACGTGATCTTCCACCTCGCCGCCATCGTCTCGGGCGAGGCCGAGCTCGATTTCGACAAGGGCTATCGCATCAATCTCGACGGCACGCGGATGCTGCTCGATGCCATCAGGCTCACCGGCGGCGGCTACAAGCCGCGCGTGGTGTTCACATCCTCGATCGCCGTGTTCGGCGCCCCGTTCCCGGATGCGATCGGCGACGAGTTCTTCCACACCCCGCTGCTCAGCTACGGCACCCAGAAGGCGATCGGCGAGTTGCTGCTGGCCGACTATTCGCGCCGCGGCTTCCTCGACGGCATCGGCATCCGCCTGCCGACCATCTGCATCCGGCCCGGCCTGCCCAACAAGGCGGCATCCGGCTTCTTCTCCAACATCCTGCGCGAGCCGCTGGCGGGCAAGGAAGCGGTGCTTCCGGTCTCCGAGGACGTCCGCCATTGGCACGCCACGCCGCGCTCCGCCGTCGGCTTCCTGCTGCACGCCGGCACCATGGACCTCGCCACGGTCGGCCCGCGCCGCAACCTGACCATGCCCGGCCTGTCGGCCACGGTCGGCGAACAGATCGCCGCGCTGAAGCGCGTGGCGGGCGACAAGGTCGCCGCCCGTATCAAGCGCGAGCCCGATCCCTTCATCGTCGGCATCGTCGGCGGCTGGCCGCGCAATTTCAACGCCAAGCGGTCGCTCGAGCTCGGATTCACCACCGCCGAGAAGAATTTCGACGATATCATCCGCATTCACATCGAAGACGAGCTCGGCGGCAACTTCGTCGCCTGATCCAACCGATGAACAGCGTGGATATGACGATGGCGAGCGTTGCTTGCATCGGCGAATGCATGGTCGAGCTCCGGCAGGCCCAAGGGGGACATTCCTCTGGGCAGGCCGGGCAGGGCGGTGGCCTCTACTCGCGCGGCTTCGGCGGCGATACCCTGAACACGGCCGTGTATCTCGCCCGGCTCGAGGTCAAGGTCGATTATCTCACCGCGCTCGGCGACGATGCGCTGAGCGACGAGATGATCGCGGCCTGGAACGCGGAAAGCGTCGGCACCCGGCGTGTCGTGCGGCTGCCGGGCAAGCTGCCCGGCCTCTACATGATCCAGACGGATGCCAAGGGCGAGCGCCAGTTCTTCCACTGGCGCGACAGTGCGGCGGCGCGCCAGCTCATGAGCCTGCCGGAGACCGACGAGCTGCTCAACTCGCTGATGAGCTACGACATCGTCTATCTCTCCGCGATCACGCTCTCGATCTACGATGCGGCCGGGCGCGAGCGCCTGTTCGCGGCGATCAAGCGTGCGCGCCTGCTCGGCACCCGCTTCGTGTTCGACACGAATTTTCGCGCACGGGGATGGCCGGACCGCGATGTCGCGCGCGAGGTGTTTGCGGCTGCGTTCGCGGCCGCCGACATCGTGCTGACCTCGACCGAGGACCTGCTCGCGCTCTATCCCGGCGAGAGCCAGGAGCAGCTGATGGCGCGCATCCCGACCCCGGAGCTGGTGTTCCGCCTCGCCGAGCCCGTCAGCCTGTTGCGTTTCCCGGGCGGGACCAGCGAGGTCCGCGCCGAGCCCATGACCAAGCCCGTGGTCGACACCACCGCCGCCGGCGACAGTTTCGCCGCGGCCTATATCGCGGCGCGGCTCGCCGGGTCGGAGCCGGTCGAGGCGGCCCAGGCCGGCCATCGCCTCGCCAGCCTCGTGATTTGCTATCCCGGCGCCATCATTCCGGGCTATGCCATGCCGCCGAAGAAACGGCATCGGCCGGCGGCCTCCCGCCAGGCCACCAAATAACCGCGACCCAGCGAAATCGAGCCCCCATGCCCACCGCCGCCCAACAGAACCACCTCGTCGCATTGTTCAAGGCTGCGACCGTCATTCCCGTCCTCACCATCGAGCGGATCCAGGATGCCGTGCCGCTGGCGCATGCGCTGGTCGCCGGTGGCGTCCGCACGCTGGAGGTGACCCTGCGCACCCCCGTCGCAATCGAGGCGGCGCGGGCGATCATGGCCGAGGTCCCCGATGCGGTCGTCGGCATCGGCACGATCCTCAATCCGGCCGACTTCACCCGTGTCGAGAAGCTCGGCGTCGCCTTCGGCATCAGCCCGGGCCTGACCCCGGATCTGCTCAAGGCCGCCGCCCACAGCTCCCTGCCGTTCGCACCGGGCATCGCCACCGCGTCCGAGCTGATGTTGGCGCTGGCGCACGGCTTCGACGTCGCAAAGTTCTTCCCGGCCGAGCAGGCCGGCGGCATCAAGGGCCTGCGCTCGCTCGGCGGGCCGTTCCCGAACGTGCGGTTCTGCCCGACCGGCGGGGTCGGCGAGGCCAATGCGGCGACCTGGCTGGCCGAGCCCAACGTGGTGGCGGTCGGCGGTTCCTGGCTGTGCCCGACGGCGGAGATCAGGGCCGGGAACTGGGCCGGCATAACTGCCATCTGCCAGCGCACGCTCCAGGCGCTTAAACCCGCGTGAAGTCTTGTCATCGCTGGGCTAAGACTTAGGTCAGGAAGAGACCCCCAGGGAGAAGAGACCATGACCGCCAGCATCGTCGGATGGGCGCATACGCCGTTCGGCAAGTTCGACACCGAAACCGTCGAAAGCCTCGTCACCCGCGTCGCCAACGAAGCGCTGGCGGATGCCGGCATCTCCGCCTCCGACGTCGACGAGATCGTGCTCGGCCATTTCAACGCCGGCTTCTCGCCGCAGGATTTTACCGCCTCGCTGGTGCTCCAGGCTGACCCGAAGCTGCGCTTCAAGCCGGCGACCCGCGTCGAGAACGCCTGCGCCACCGGCTCTGCCGCGGTGCATCAGGGCCTGCGTGCGATCGCCGCAGGCGCCGCCAAGGTCGTGCTCGTGGTCGGCGTCGAGCAGATGACGCGCACGCCGGGACCTGAGATCGGAAAGAACCTGCTCAAGGCCTCCTATCTGCCCGAGGACGGCGACACGGTCGGCGGATTCGCCGGCGTGTTCGGCAAGATCGCCAGCTCCTACTTCCAGAAATACGGCGACCAGTCCGATGCGCTGGCGCTGATCGCGGCCAAGAACCACAAGAACGGCGTCGCCAATCCCTTCGCCCAGATGCGCAAGGACTTTGGCTTCGACTTCTGCCGCGCCGAGAGCGAGAAGAACCCCTATGTCGCCGGCCCCCTGAAGCGCACCGATTGCTCGCTGGTCTCCGACGGCGCGGCCGCGCTGGTTTTGGCCGATGCCGAGACCGCCAAGGGCATGAGCAAGTCGATCGGCTTCCGCGCCACCGCGCACGCCCAGGATTTCCTGCCGATGTCCAAGCGCGACATCCTCGCGTTCGAAGGCTGCACGGTCGCCTGGCAGCGCGCGCTGGAGCAGGCCGGGATCACGCTGAGCGATCTCTCCTTTGTCGAGACCCATGACTGCTTCACCGTCGCCGAGCTGATCGAGTACGAAGCCATGGGCCTGACGCCGAAGGGGCAGGGCGCCCGCGCCATCAAGGAAGGCTGGACGCTCAAGGACGGCAAGCTGCCGGTCAATCCGTCCGGTGGCCTCAAGGCCAAGGGCCATCCGATCGGCGCCACCGGCGTCTCGATGCACGTGATGACCGCGATGCAGCTCGCCGGGCAAGCGCCCGAGGGCATGCAGCTCAAGAATGCAAAACTCGGCGGCATCTTCAACATGGGCGGCGCGGCCGTCGCGAACTACGTCTCCGTGCTGGAGCCGTTGAAGTAAGCCTTTGTAGGGTGGGTTGGCTGGCGCCTGCGCAAAGCGCAGGCGCTGGTGTAACCCACCACTTCGGCCTCCGCGGAGGCAGCGTTGGTGGACTACGCCTTCGGCTAATCTACCCTACGTTCTTTGCGTTAGATCATGGTGGGCGCGCTTCGCTTTGCCCACCCTACGGCTCCTGATTGATTTGCGAGAAATGCATCATGAGCAATGCCTACGAAGAATCCCTTTCCCTCGACGTACTCAACGATCGCATTGCGATCCTCGAGGACAATATCCGCCAGCTGATCGAGCAGGCTGCCGCCGCATCCGGCGAGCAGAACGAGTCGCGGATCGCCGATCGCATCAATCAGCAGAACGACGAGCTCGACCGCCTCATCAAGATCCGCGAATCCCGCCAGAAGAAATAGCGGCCGATATCGCCGCACGATGCATGCGGCCATACGCCGGCCGCCCTTGCGCGCGCGGCGACCCTGCCGTTAGCTGGACCGAAATCGCCGGGCCGCTTCCAGAGCCCGCGCCATCGGGAGCGAACGAATGGGGCCGCTGAAGGGCATCAAGGTCGTCGACATGACCACCGTGCTGATGGGTCCCTATGCGACCCAGATGCTCGGCGATTACGGTGCCGACGTCATCAAGGTGGAATCGCTCGACGGCGACGTCACCCGCCTGATCGGCCCGACGCGCCATCCCGGCATGGGCCCGGTGTTCCTCAACACCAACCGCAGCAAGCGCTCGATCTGCCTCGACCTGAAGAAGCCTGCGGGGCGCGAAGCCGTGCTGCGCCTCCTGAAGGACGCCGACGTTCTCGTCTACAACGTCCGTCCGCAGGCGATGGCGCGGCTGCAGCTCGGCTATGATGTCGTCTCCGCGATCAACCCGCGCCTGGTCTATGCCGGCGTGTTCGGCTTCGGCCAGGACGGGCCCTATGCAGCAAAGCCCGCTTACGACGACCTGATCCAGGGCGCCACCGCGTTGCCTGCGCTGATGGCGCAGACCGGCGACGGCGTGCCGCGCTATGTGCCGAACGCGCTGGTGGACCGCATCGTCGGCCTCACTGCGGTCGGCGCGATCTGCGCCAGCCTCGTGCATCGTGATCGCACCGGCCGCGGCCAGCGCGTCGACATCCCGATGTTCGAGACCATGGCCGGCTTCGTCATGGGCGACCACATGGGCGGGCTCACTTACGAGCCGCCGCTCGACAAGGGCGGCTACGCCCGCCACCTCTCGCGTGACCGCCGGCCTTACAAGACCTCGGACGGCTATCTCAGCGTCATCGTCTACAACGACAAGCAGTGGGAAAACTTCTTCAAGGCAACCGGCCGTGACGATCTGCGCGCCGACCCCAAATTCGCAACCTTCGCCGGGCGCGCCGCCAACATCGACGTCGTCTATGCCGAGCTCGCCCGCATCTTCGAGACGCGCACGACAGCAGAGTGGATCGACCTTCTCACCAAGGCCGACGTGCCCGTGATGCCGATGCACGACCTCGCGTCGATCCTCCACGACGAGCACCTGGAGGCGACCGGCTTCTTCCCGGTCGTCGAGCATCCGACCGAGGGCGCGATCCGCAGCATGAAGGTGACCGCGACCTGGTCGGAGACCGAAGCCGACCCGGTGCGGCTGGCGCCGCGGCTCAACGAACACGGCGCGGAGATTCTTCGCGAGATCGGATACTCGGTCGACGAGATCGCCGCCATGGTCCGCGACGGCGTCACGCGCTCGGCGCCGGAGGAGAGCGCACCATGAGCTTCATCACCGGCGTCGGCCTCACGTCGTTCGGCAAGCACGAGGGTTCATCCTCGCTCGATTTGATGAGCAAGGCCGCGCAACTCGCCCTCGACGATGCGGGCCTGAGGCGCGCTGAGATCGACGGCATTCTCTGCGGCTACTCCACCGTCTCGCCGCACATCATGCTCGCCACCGTCTTCGCCGAGCACTTCGGCATCCGCCCGTCCTACGCCCACGCCGTGCAGGTCGGCGGCGCAACGGGCCTCGCAATGACCATGCTGGCCCATCACCTCGTGGAGGCGGGCGTCTGCCGCAACGTGCTCGTCGTCGCTGGCGAGAACCGCCTCACCGGGCAGAGCCGCGATGCCTCGATCCAGGCGCTGGCGCAGGTCGGCCATCCCGACTACGAGGTGCCGCTCGGGCCGACCATTCCTGCCTATTACGGCCTCGTCGCAACGCGCTACATGCACGAATACGGCGTGACCGAACAGGACCTCGCCGAATTTGCCGTGCTGATGCGCGACCACGCCTGCACCCATCCCGGCGCGCAATTCCACGATTCCATCACCGTTGCCGACGTCATGGCGTCGAAGCCGGTGGCGATGCCGCTAAAACTGCTCGATTGCTGTCCGGTGTCCGATGGCGGCGCTGCGTTCGTCGTCAGCCGCGAGCGGACCGGCAAGGCGGGCGTGCGCATTCGTGGCTGCGCCCAGGCCCATACCCATCAGCATGTCACGGCTGCGCCCGCGCTCAGCGAGCTCGGCGCCGAGATTTCCATCGCGCGCGCCAAGGAGGCCACGGGCCTTGCGATCTCCGACGTGCGCTACGCCGCGATCTACGACAGCTTTACGATCACACTCGCGATGCTGCTGGAAGACCTCGGGCTTGCCGGCCGCGGCGAGGCGGCAGCCCGCGTGCGATCGGGACACTTCGGCCGAGACGGGGCGATGCCGCTCAACACCCATGGCGGCCTGCTCAGTTACGGCCATTGCGGCGTCGGCGGCGCCATGGCGCACCTCGTCGAGACGCATTTGCAGATGACGGGACGGGCGGCGAACCGGCAGGTGCGCGACGCCTCGATCGCGCTGCTGCATGGCGACGGCGGCGTGCTGTCGTCCCATGTCAGCATGTTCCTGGAGCAGATCGCATGAGCGAGCGTCTGGCTGATTGGACCAAGGGCGAACAGGCCATCACCTATCAGAGTTGCACCTCATGCGGTCACGTGCAGTATTTCCACCGCGCCTTCTGCGCGGCCTGCGGCGCGTCCGATCTGCGCGAGGCGCGCGCCAGCGGCAAGGGCAGGGTCTATGCGACCTCGCTGGTCTGCCGGGCCGCCACGCCCGAGACGCGCGCACACGTGCCCTACAATATTCTGCTGGTCGATTGCGCCGAAGGCTTTCGTATGATGGCGCACGGCGACAACGGACTGACCATCGGCGATTCGGTTGTCGCGAGCTTCAAGCCGTTCGCCGGCAAGCTCGTGCCGTTCTTTGCCAGGGAGAAATAGCGCGGTTGCGATTCGGCCTCGTAGACCGGATGAAGCGAAGCGAAATCCGGGGGGCTCACCTCGCGGACGGATTTTCCGGAATTGCCCTACGGCCGCCAGATGCGAGGGGAGGGATTCGTCATTCGGGGGCGGTCCTGGGACCGAACCTGGAACGGGTATTCTGGGTCTGGCCTGTGCGAGAGCCACCCCGGAATGACGAAAACTCTAAAACTCCAACTCAACGCCCGTAGAACAAGATGCTGGCGATGACGAGCATCGCCGTCACCGCCAGCATATGCGCGAGCGCTCCCGAGGCCGCCCCCTTGGTGGCTTCCTTCATGCCTTTTTCTCCCTAGACTTGGGCGTGACTCATCGTGGCGCGGTGAGCGCACACAACGGTCAATTATTTTTACTCGGAACACCCCTTGCGAGTATCCGCCGCGATTTGTCCCCACGCGGCGAATATCGACTGTGCCAAGGTCGATCAGCAATGCGGCGGCATTTTGACTCGATGATGTTGCTCCCGCGTCCGCGCGCAATTACAGTTTCAGGGAACTCTCGCCGGTAACGACAAAAAGCATCAAAGGCTCAGGGAAAACTTCAGGAAAATCATGGCCCGCATTCAGTACAGCGACCCGTCCAAGGCATCCGACCGCACCCGCGAAATTCTCGACAAGAACCGCCACGCCAACATCTTCCGGATGATGGCGCACTCGCCGAGCTATTTCGAGCAGTACTGCCGTCTCGGCGGCGCCATCCGTCACAAGGGCGAGCTCGATCCTGTCGTGCGCGAGCTCGCGATCACGCGCACCGGCATTCTGTGCCAGGCGCCGTACGAGATCGTCGCGCACAAGCGCATCGGCAAGAATGTCGGCGTCACCGACGAGCAGAACGAGGCGCTCGAGAACTGGCAAGGCGCGAGCTGCTTCAACGAGGTCCAGCGCGCCGCGCTCGCCTTCACCGACGAGATCGTGAAACTGAACAAGCCGACGGACGCGACCTTCAAGGCGGTCGCATCGAAGCTGACGCCGGCCGCGCTGGTGGAATTGCAGCTCTCCGTCGGTTTCTACATCATGACGTCAAAGTTCCTGGAGACATTCGAGATCGACCTGCAGCCCGTCACCGAAGTGGTAGGTTGATCCGGCACAAAAGCGCGATGAGACGGGATGAATCGTCATCGCGCTTTAGGTAGTGTTTGCGCATGATCTTTTCGGAAAACCGATGCGCACTTTTCCGGATCATGCTTTAGCGGCGAGGGACGCCGATGACGATCGATGAATATGCGGTCTGGGCCGCGAGCATTGCCAAGGTCGATGAGCATCCGTCCAACGAACGGCTGTCCTATCTCGGGCTCGGCCTTGCCGGTGAATCCGGCGAGGTCGCTGACCACATCAAGAAGCTGCTGCGCGACAACTGGCTCGACCAGGCGGGTCTCGTCGACGAGCTCGGCGATGTCATCTACTACTGGGCCTGCCTGTGCGCGGCGACCGGCCAGAAGCCGTCCGAACTGCTCGACGCGAGCGCGAAGAAGATCAAGCGGCGGTTGGGCGAGGCGGCGAGCCGCTGAGGCAACAGACGTACGTTGTGGGGCACCGATTGTCTCCACAGCGTCATGGCCGGGCTTGTCCCGACCATCCACGCCTTTTCACGCAGCGCAGAGAACGTGGATGCCCGGGACAGCCCGGGCATGACGACCCTTCTTGAGTGAATCGCGGCGCGCGCTCACATCGACGTCAGGATATCCACCTTCGCATTGGCGACGATCAAGCGGTCCGCCAATAGTTGCGCCAAATTACGCATGACGCGCTCGCTGGCGCGCGGGTGCTGCTTGCGGAAGCGCTCGAAATCCCTGAGCGGCACCTCGAAAGCGGTCGCCGCCATGTCGGCGAAAACGTCCGCCGTGCGGGTCGGCTCCAGCAACGCCATCTCGCCGAACGCCATGCCGGCGGTGAGCGTCGCCAGCCTGACGCCGTCGGGCAGAGTGACGTGCACCGCGCCGCTGCGCAGGAAGAACAGGGCATCGGCGGGATCGCCGGTCGTGATGATCTTTGCGCCGGAGGGAAAGGTCCTGATCGTGCAGATCGAGGCGAGGTCGGTCAGCTCTTCCTCGCTCATGCCCGATAGCAGCGGCTGTTCGGCAAGCTCCGTAGTCTCGTGGAAATCGATCGATCCGCCATAGCGGTAGACGATCTGGTCTTCGGCCCATTCGATCGCGGTGTCGAGCAGATAGAAGTCGCGGACGTTCTTCAGCTCCGCCGTCCACTCCCGCAGCGTATCCCATTCCTTCGAGGCGCGCCTGACGCCTGAGATCACCACGGTGACGTTCAGCGCGGCGAGCTCCGCGAACGCTTCGGCCACGAGCCGCGCCCCGGCGCGGGTCGTGGACGTGACGCGGTGCAGATCGAAGATCACGATTTGCGGCCGTGGCCGCCCGGCAAGGCGCCGCGAGACGTAGTCGACCGCCGACAAAGAGAGTGTGCCGACCAGCTCGATGACCCGCACCTCCTGCTCGTGAGCCGCGAGGATCTCGCGCTCCTGCGGCCGGCGTACGCGGCGGGACGGACTCTTGCCGATGTCGTAGTCGGCGATGACGGCATTGCGGGCATCGTCGCTGCGGTTGAGCATGTGCAGGTCGTAATGGGAGGACAGCGCCTCGCAGACCTTGATGCCGCGCACGCTGTTGCCGTGCTTGTCGAGCTTCGGCGAATAGCTGCCGAGCCCGAGCCGGGCAGGGAGCGCTGCGAGGATGCCGCCGCCGACGCCGCTCTTGGCGGGAATGCCGATCCGGTAGATCCATTCGCCGGCATAGTCGTACATGCCCGACGACGTCATCACCGACAGCGTGCGCGAGATCGCGTAAGGCGTCAGCACCTGTTCGCCCGTCACCGGATTGACGCCGCGATTGGCCAGCGTTGCCGCCATCACCGCGATGTCGCGCGCGGTGACCAGCACTGCGCATTGCCGGAAATAGACGTCGAGGACGCCAGCGACATTGTCGGAGATCACCGCATTGGTCTTGAGCAGATAGCCGATGGCGCGGTTGCGGTCGCCGGTCTGGCTCTCCGAGGTGTAGACGGCTTCGTCCACGGCGAGATCGCGGCCGGCAAAGCGGCTGAGCGCGAGGCGGATCTGCTCGAAGGCGTCCGCGCCCTTGCTGTCATAGATCAGCCCGGTACAGGCGATTGCGCCGGCATTGACCATCGGGTTGAACGGATGGTTTTCGGAATTGAGCCGGATCGAATTGAAGGGATCGCCCGAGGGTTCGACGCCGATCGCGCTCTCCACCTTGCCGGCGCCCAGAAGATCCAGCGCCAGCGCGAACACGAACGGCTTCGACATGGACTGGATGGTGAAGGGCACCCGGGAGTCGCCGACCTCGTAGACGTGGCCGTCGAGCGTCGCGAGGCTGATGCCGAAATAGGCAGGATCGGCCTTGCTCAGCTCGGGGATGTAGTCCGCGACGCTGCCCGAAGTTTCGGCAGAGAACTCATTGAGGCAATTGTCCAGAAACCGCAACAAAGGCGGCTTCGAGCGGGTCCAGGCCGTGGCAGCGGGCGAAAGCGAGAGCGGTTTCATCGCGTCTGTTGTGCATCGCAATCAGGGCGCGCGCAACCCGTCAGGAACGATGGCCTGTCGCCGCACCAGCAGCAGGGCGATCAGGACCGTAGGCACGAGGATGGCGAGGCCCAGCAGCGTCACCTGCATCTGTGACAACGGCATGATGCCGCCGCCGGGCGTGGCGACCACGAAACCGCCGATCACCAGCAGAATGCGGATCGGCCATTCCAGCGCGCCGGTGCCGCGCAGGTCGCCGACGAAGGGCTGATAGCCCTGGATGCCGCCGCAGATGAACAGCGTGCCGAACGCGGCAAGGCCCATCAGGCCGAGGCCCGCCAGATAGGGGCTCGGTCCCTGCAGCACCAGCGCCGGATTGAGCACGAAGAAGAACGGGATGAAATAGATGATGCTGCCGACCCACATCGATTCCCAGCCGGTCTTCATCGCCGGCGAGCCGGCAATGCCGGCCGCCGCGAAGGAAGCGATCGCGACCGGCGGGGTGATCGAGGACAGCATGCCCCAGTAGAAGATGAACATGTGCACGGCCATCTTGTTCAGCCCGAGCTTCTCCAGCGCGGGCGCGACCAGGATGGCGAGGAAGATGTAGCAGGCCGTCGTCGTCAGCCCGAGGCCGAGGATGAGGCTGGTGAGGGCGCACATGCCGAGCAGCAGGAACGGATTGTCGCCGGCGATATGCAGGAGGTCGTTGGCAAGGCTCGACACCACGCCGGTCATCGAGAACGCGCCGATCAGGAGACCGCAGCCGGCGAGGATGCCGACCAGCTCGACGAAGGTGCGTCCGTTGACCTCGAGGAACTTGCCGATGGTGGCGAGCGTCCAGCGCGTGTCCTTGGAGAAAAACTGGTTGAGCACCAGCAGCAGCGCGGTGGCATAGAACGGCGCATGGCTCTCGCGCTTGAAGTAGAGCAGCATCACGATCAGCAGCGCGATGACGAAGACATAGTACCAGCCGTCCTTGATCGTATCCATGATCCGCGGCAGCTCGGCGCGCGGAATGCCCTTGAGGCCATGGCGCGCGGCATAGGCGTCGACTTGCATGAACAGGCCGATGTAATAGAGCGCGGCCGGAATGATCGCGGCGACCGCGACGTCGGCATAGCTGACATTGAGGAATTGGGCGATCACGAAGGCGGTCGCGCCCATCACCGGCGGCGCCAGCACCGCGCCGGTGGAGGCGCAGGCCTCGATCGCGCCGGCATAGGAGGCGCGAAAGCCGCTCTTCTTCATCACGGGGATGGTCATGGTGCCCGCGGTCAGCACGTTCGAGATGATCGATCCCGACATCATGCCGAGCAGGCCGCTGGCAAAGATGCAGACCTTGGCCGCGCCGCCGCGGAACGTGCCGCACAGCGCGAAGGCGAGGTTGATGAAGAACTTTCCGGCTCCGGTCATCATCAGCGCGGTGCCGAACACGAGGAAGCCGATCACGGTGTCGGCGAAGGCCTGGATGGGGATGCCGAGCAGGCTCTCGCCGGAAAGCACGTGATAGGCGGTGGCCTGTTCGATGGTCGACTGCGTGCCGCGGAACGGACCGAGCCAGCTGGATTCCGCAAACAGCGGATAGACGGTGAAGGGCAGCACGCTCAGCAGCAGGCTCCAGCCGCCGGTACGCCGCAGCGCCTCCATCAGCATGGCCCACATCACGAGGCCCGCCGCGATCACGGTGTTCGGCGCGCCGCCGAACTCCCAGCCGGCCTCTGCCGCCTTGCGCACGTTCGACATCAACAGCAACGCCGCGGCAAACGTCACGGCGAAGAACAACAGGTCGTACCAGGGAATGCGATCGAGCGGCGCGCGCTCGGTCCCGGGGAAGATCAGGAAGGTGAACGGCAGCATCAAGGCGATCAGGAGATAGAAATACTCCGTGTTGAGCTGGGTGTAGCCGATGAAGAAGCGCAGCGAGAATTGCTGGTTGATGCACAGCAGGATCGTCGCTGCCGTTGCCGCGATCAGTGTCCAGCGCCAGGCGCCGCGCAGGGTGCGGACGCGCGTGACCTCCGCCTCCTGCATGTTGCCGGCCGCGCCGTGCGGGTCATCGAACACGACCCGCTTGGGCTCGTTCTGGGAGTCGGTGGAGGTGGAAACAGACGACATCATCGACCCCGCGCGTGGGCTGGCAACAATTGGTGGGCTAGTCCTCGAAGCCGTTCGGCATGCCGGCCTTGGCGAGCGAAGCGGCGCGCGCCTTCATCCAGCCGTCGAGGAAGGCCTTGTCATCCGAGGGCGGATTGGACTTGCCGTAATCGGCCCACGCGGCAGCGAGCACCTCCTGCCGCTTGATCAGATTGTTATTGTGCGTCTCCTGCGCATCGGACCATTGGCCGGCTTCCTTCAGCGCCTTCACCGCGCCGGGATGCACCGGCACCACCCAGTTCTTGGTCTGGCGGTCGGCGGCAAGGCCGCCGGCACCGGGCGCGGAGTCCTTGTAGGCGTCGTAGTTCACGATCATCGCTTTCGTGATCGCATAGATCTGGTCGGCCGGCTGCGCGGCATAGGCGACGAAGATCGGGTAGGGGTAGTTGCCGAGCTCGACCGGCTTCTCCGGCGAGATGCCGGCGCCGCAGGTTGCTGTTTGCGGGAAGAAGAACGAGCCGACCTTCTGCATCCGCGCCCAGCCCTCCTTGTCCTTGGCCGGCAGCGGCGGCCAGATCAGCCCGCGCGGGGAGGTCTCGGCTTCCTTGGCGGGCCCGGTGATGGTGGTGCCGAAGGCGGCATCGACGTCGTTGTTGACGAGGCCCTTCCACATCGCGCCGTAGCTGGCGAACTCGACCGCCTTGACGTCCTTCTGCGTCAGGCCGGCGAAGGCGAGCACCGCGAGCGAGTTCTGGTTCAGCGCGGGCGAGCCGACCACGAAGCCGACGCGCTTGCCTTTCAGGTCCTTCAGGTCTTTCACTCCGGTGTCGGCTGCGACGCCAAGCGAACCGCAATTGCAATCGACCGTCGAGAGCAGGATCTGGAGCGGCTGCGGGCCCCATTCCCTGGAGCCGAACTCGAACACGCCTTCCTGCGCGAAATAGGTACCCGATCCCATTGCGGAGGAGGCCGCGCGCTTGGCGCGCAGCGGCGCGAGGCGGGCGACGTCGTTGCCTGCGGGCAGCACGCGCACGTCGGTGCCGAACTTGTCCTTCATCATCTTGCCAACGCCGACCGCGATGTTGAAGCCGGCGGTGCCGGTGTCATAGGCAGTGAAGGTCAACGTCGCCGGCAGCTTGACGTCTTCGGCGAGCGCATAGCGTGTAGACGCAAAAGAAATGCCCGCCACCAAGGCAGGCGCGAGCACGAGCAGCCCACGAAGCATGTTTCCCTCCCATGATCCTCGCTTTGCCGCGAAGATTTTCATTCTTTGTTTGAAACAGGTTTTGTTGAATCAGATCATGTCATCGCCATCAAGCCATGGCAACGCCGTACCTCGAACAGGGCAATGAGCCAGACAGATTGTCGCGTGCCCTGGCGACGATGGAGCGCCTGGCCCATGGTTCGAGACGCGCCGCAAGAACAGTCCTCATCCTGAGAAGCCCGCGGAGGGCGACGCAAAGATTGCGCAACCAAGGCTGCGACATATGCATGCTCAGTTCGCGACGATCGCGATCGCCTGTCCCTCGGCAACGACGTCGTCGAGCTTGACGAGCAGCGATGTGATCGTGCCGTTCGCGGGCGAGGGCACGGGTATCTCCATCTTCATCGCTTCGACGACCACAACGTCGTCACCATCCGCGACGGTTCCTCCAACTTGCACGGGAGTTGCGCAGATGCGCCCCGCGACTTCGGTGACGATCTTTATTTCTGGCATGCCATCGCCTTTTTGTTGTCGTCGCAAAATGCCTGAGGTAGCGTCGTCTGCAAGTGGAATTTAATTCCGCAGAGCGGAACAAACGGTAGGGATCATGGGACGACGTTCGGAGCGGTTGAGTAGGCAAGGTGCGCTCGCTGGCGAAGCCGGCGAGGGCGATGTCATCCAGGTGGTGTCGCGCGCGTTCGACGTGTTGCGATGCTTCGAGGGCCACGACAGCAGGCTCGGCAATCTCGAGATCTCGAACCGCTGCGGGCTGCCGCGTTCGACGGTGTCGCGGCTCACGCACACGCTGACGCGCATGGGGCAGCTCGTTTATCTGCCGCGTGACCAGAAGTATCGCATTGGCCCGAGCGCGGTGGCGATGAGCGCCTCGATGATGAAGGGCGCGCAGCTGCGCAGCATGATCCGCCAGCGGCTGCAGGAAGTCGCCGAGCAATTGCCCGGCACCGTCGGCTTCGTCGTGCCCGACCGCTTCCATCTGGTCTATCTCCAGTTCGCGCGCTCGGCCTCTGCGCTCGGCCTGCACGAGGGCACCGGCAGCCGCATCTCGATGGCGTCGACTGCGGCGGGCGCGGCCTACACCGCGGCACTGGCGCCGGAATTCGGCGATGCCTTCATCGCGGAGATGGAGCGCGAAGCGCCGGAAGCTGCGAAGATCCTCAAGCCCCGCATCGAGGCCAACCGGCAGTCGCTGCGCGAGCGCGGCTATGTCGTGGCCTGCGGCCTGTGGAGCCCGCACATCAACGGCCTCGCGGTGCCGATCTGGTCGCCGCAGTACCAGACCTTCGTTGTCATCACGATCGGCCTGCTCTCGGCGATGTATGACGAGCAGCGCCTGCATGACGAGGTCGCGCCGCTGATGCTTACGCTCGGCCGCTCGCTGGGCAGCCTGATGGAGGGCGCCGAAGGCGATGTCTTCAGCAACCGCATCTCGCGCAAGCCGGTCGCAATGGCCGTGCACAACAATAACAAGCCGATCAATTCGGAGGGAGTGAATGAACTGGAAGCCGGAACTCGACGAGCTCGCCCGGCGCGAAGCCTTCGCGCGGGAGATGGGCGGCGTTGACAAGGTCAAGCGACAGCATGACCAGGGCCGGCTGACTGTTCGGGAGCGTATCGACAAGCTGATCGACAAAGGCAGCTTCCACGAGATCGGTGCCGTCTCCGGCATCGGTGAGTACGATACCAGCGGCGATCTGAAGAAACTGACGCCCGCGAACTGCGTGTTCGGCCGCGCGCGCGTCGACGGCCGCACCGTCGTCGTGGTCGGTGACGATTTTACGGTACGCGGCGGTTCGGCCGATGCGTCCATCTCGGCCAAGCCGCTCATGGCGGAGGAGATGGCGCACGACTTCCGCCTGCCGATCGTCCGCATCATCGAGGGCTCCGGCGGCGGCGGCTCGGTCAAGACCATCGAGACCAAGGGCGCGGCGAATTTGCCGGGCGGCATCGGCGGCACGCGCTGGTATCGCTTCACGACGGAGAACCTGTCGCGCGTCCCGGTGGTCGCGCTCGGTCTCGGCTCGGTCGCGGGATTGGGCGCCGCGCGCCTCGCCGCCAGCCACTATTCCATCATGACGCGGAAGTCCGCGATGTTCGTCGCGGGTCCGCCGGTGGTGAAGGCGCTGGGGCAGGACCTGTCGAAGGAGGAGCTCGGCGGCGCCGACATCCAGACCCGCGCCGGCGCGGTCGATCATGCCGTCGATACGGAAGAAGAAGCCTTCGCCTGCGCCCGCCGCTTCCTGTCGTACCTGCCGTCGTCGGTCTACGAGCTGCCGGCGACCTTGCCGTGCGCCGACAACCCCGAGCGCAGCGACGAAGCGCTGATGAACGCGGTGCCGCGCAACCGCAAGCAAGTCTACAAGATGCGGCCCATCATCGAGTCCGTCGTCGACAAGGGCTCGTTCTTCGAGGTCGCCAAGAATTTCGGCAAGCCGATCATTGTCGGTCTCGCGCGGCTCGAGGGCCGGGCGGTGATGGTGCTCGCCAGCGACAGCTTCCACTATGGCGGCTCCTGGACGGCGGATGCCTGCCAGAAGGTGGTGCGCTGGGTCGACTTCGCCGAGACCTTCCATCTGCCGGTCGTCTATCTCATGGACTGCCCCGGCTTCATGATCGGCCTCGATGCCGAGAAGGCCGCCACCATCCGCCACGGCGTCCGCGCCATGGCCGCGGTCAACCAGACCACCGTGCCCTGGTGCACCGTGATCCTGCGCAATGCCTTTGGCGTCGCCGGCGTCGTGCATCAGCCGGCCGACCGCTTCTCGATCCGCTACGCCTGGCCGTCGGCCTATTGGGGCTCGCTGCCGCTGGAAGGCGGCATCGAAGCTGCCTACCGTGCCGACATCGATGCGGCCGAGGACAAGGCGGCGAAGCTGGAGGAGATCCAGGATCGCCTCAACAAGCTGCGCTCGCCGTTCCGCTCGGCCGAGAAGTTCTGGGTCGAGGAGATCATCGATCCCCGCAAGACGCGCTCGCTGCTGTGCGAGTTCGCGCGTCTGGCCGAGCCGCTGCGAAAGGCCGGTCCGCCGGAAAACATGACGATCCGGCCGTAAGGGCGGCGCTCGCGGCCGTTCCCGATTTCACCCACGCTTCCGGCCCTTTTCCGGGTTTTCCCGGGAGTGCAGCACCCATCGCTGCAATCTCCGGGAACCCGTTTATTTCGCGTTAATGATGCCCCCCCAATAAGACACGTCTCAATTTGTTGCGGTCCATGTTTATGGGTTGCCCGTAAGCGTTGATTAAGAAGCCCCTCCTCATATTCCGCCCGTGACGAGGCGTGGAATGGGCCGAAAATCCCGCAAATCGCCCCGATCACACGAGTTCAGGGAAAGTGTCGCTGCCGCAACGACGGCAATCAGGATAGGGCCATGCTCCGCCGCGCAGTGTTTCGTTTCGCGAGAGACCGGAACGCCAACGTCGCCATCATCTTCGCGCTGGTGATGGTCCCCACCATTTTCCTGCTCGGCATGGCGCTCGACTATACGCTGGCGATGCGCCAGCGCGAGCAGCTGAACGCGGCCGCCGACGCCGCGGCGATCGCGGCCGTCCGGCCGGCCATGCTGACGCAGACCGACACCGCCGTGGTCAAGGCCACCGCAGAAGCCGTGTTCGCCGCCAAGGCCAACCTTCCGGGCCTGTCGGCGACGCCGACGCCGACGGTCACCGTCACCGATACGGGCCTCGCGCGCAGCATCACGGTTTCCTACACCGCGTTGTCCGTCAACAATTTCCCCGGCGTTCTCGGCCAGCAGACCTGGAAGATCGGCGGCTCCGCGACGGCCAAGGCGTCGAGCGCGCCGAACATGAATTTCTACCTGCTGCTGGACGACTCGCCGTCGATGGCGATCGCTGCGACGCAGACCGACATCAACAACATGATCACGGCCACGAAGAACCAGCCTTCGGGGTCCAAGAACTGCGCGTTCGCCTGCCACGAGACCAACCCGTCGAAGGACAGCGGCGCGACATCCTCGACCAAGGACAACCTTGCGATCGCGCGCGCGAACAACATCACGCTGCGCATCGACCTCGTGCAGAATGCCGTCACGCAATTGATGGTCGGACCCTGGACGTGCCCGCAGTCGGGTGTGACGGGCGGCGTCATGCAGTGCATGGCCGCGCTCAACAACACCACCTACAAGGCCGCGATCTACACGTTCGACTATGGCCTGAACACGATCCAGACGCTGACCACTCCGACCACCGCCGGCACGAAGATCTCCAACATCCAGCTGATGACGGTCGACCACCAGAACTGCATCTTGACCAACAGCTCGGGCGCTTGCGTCTACTCGACCGACTACGGCACGGATATCTCGGGCGGGTTGACGGGCGTCAACACCGTGATGCCGGCGCCGGGCACAGGTACCAACCAGGCGGGCGACACGCCGCAGGAGGTGGTCTTCCTCGTCACCGACGGCGTCGAGGACAAGCTGATGCCGAAGCCGGGCACCTGCGACTCGGCCGCCACCTATCCGCTCCCGACGGGCAGCACCTCGACCGTGCGCTGCCAGCAGCCGCTCGACACGACGATCTGCACCACGATCAAGAACCGCGGCATCCGCATCGCGGTCCTCTACACCGAGTATCTGCAACTGCCGACCGACAGCTGGTACAACAGCCGTATCGCGCAATTCAACAATCCGTCCTCGTCGACCGGCACGATCGCGACACGGCTGCAATCCTGCGCATCGCCCGGCCTGTACGCGAGCGTGCAGACGGGCGGCGACATCTCCGCGGCGCTGACCAACCTCTTCATCAAGGTTGCGTCCAGTACGGCCAGCCTCGTGCAGTAAGGAGCCGCCATGACCGCACCGCACGCCGCAACGACGAAGAGACGCCGCAGCCGCTTCGCCGCATTCGCCCGGGACAGCAAGGGCGCCACGGCCGTCGAGTTCGCGCTGGTCGCGGCGCCGTTCCTCGCCCTCATCATCGCGCTGATCCAGACCTTCCTGGTGTTTTTCGCCCAGGAGCTGCTCGAATCCGTCGTGCGTCAATCCGCGCGGCTGGTCATGACCGGCCAGGTGCAGTCGGCGCAGATGAACCAGGCCGCGTTCAAGCAGAAGGTCTGCGATCAGATCACGATCTTCTTCAACTGCAGCGGCATGATGGTCGACCTGCAGGTGGCCACGTCCTGGTCCACGGCGAACACGGGTGTGCCGACCCTGGCGTTCGACGCCTCGGGCAACGTCACCAACACCTGGCAATTCAGCCCCGGAGATGCGGGCGATATCGTCATCCTCCGGGTGATGTATGTCTGGCCGGTGGTCCTCGGGCCGCTCGGTTTCAATTTGTCGAACCTGTCGAATGGCAACCGGCTGATCATGGCATCCGCCGCGTTCCAGAACGAGCCATCCTCTTAAAGGAGCCAGTGATGATTGCCGGCCTGTCGTCTCGCCTGCGGCACCTGTGGACCGACGCTCGCGGCGTTGCAGCGACGGAGTTCGCCATCGTGTCGCCGTTCATGCTGGTGCTCTACATCGGCGGCGTCGAGCTCGGCAACGGGATGGCGATGAACGTCAAGGTCACGGCGACCGCTCACAGTGTCGCCGATATGGTCTCGCAGAACACGCAGGTCACCGCCGCGCAGATGACCGGTATTCTCGCGGCGGCGAGCTCCATCATGGCGCCGTACCCCGTCAAGAACGGCAGCAACTCGCTGATCACGATCACGGTCTCGGAGGTCTCCACCGACAGCAACGGCAACGCGACGGTTCAGTGGAGCACGTCGACCAACTCGTCGGCGGCGAGGACCAAGGGGCAGCAGATGACGCTGTCGTCCTTCACGGCCGACCCGAAGAACCCCACCAACGCCAACATCTCGCTGATCCTGAGCGAGGTGTCCTACGACTATACGCCGAACCTCGGCTACACCATCAGCGGCACCGTGAAGCTGAGCGACAGCTACTATCTCTTCCCGCGCTGCTCGACCAACAGTCCGGCCACGTCCAGCTTTCCCTATTATGACGTGAAGTATCCGGCGACGGCGACGTGCACCTGCACGCAGCATCTGCAGCAGAAGACCTGCTAGGGCGCGATCCGGAAACAATCCTCAGACGGCGGGGCCGGGGCGTCTGCGTTGCCGTTCGCTCCCTTTCGCGGGCCATCGCCGTTCGTTCACGGCTGCGCGGACGACCTCCGTCACGGTGTTGCGGACTTCGAGGAAGGCCTTGGTCTGCGGCCGGTCCGCGAGAGCGACCAGCGCGAGCGAACGCGACAGCGCGGGATCGACGATGCGGCGGGCGTGATATTTCTCCGCAGCGATGTCGGCAAGCACCGTGGCGCGGGACAGGATGGCGCATCCGAGTCCGGCTTCGAGCGCCATGCGCAGTGCCGACAGCGAGTCGACCTCGAGCGTCGGGCTCGGGACGATCTGGTTGCGCAGAACCTGGGTCTGGATGATGGCGCGCGAGGCCGGTAGCGGCGTCAGCCCGAGCACGCTCTTCTGTGGAATGGCGGAGAAGGCAATCGGACCGGAGGATCGGCCGATCAGGCTGGGATGCCCGACGAGGAAGAGATCTTCCTCATGCAGCCACTCGACGTCCAGCCGGGCATCACGCGGCGGATTATAGGCCAGCGCGAGGTCGACCGTGCCGGAGAGGACGCGCTCGATCAGCGCAGGTGACAGCGCCTCGATGATCGTCAGATGCACCCCCGGGGAGTGCTTGCGAACTGCCTTCATCAGGTCAAGTGCCACCATCGCGATCGCGGTGTGACTGAGGCCGAGGCTGACCGGTCCGGTCGCCGCCTCGTTATAGGTCCGCACATCCTCCTCGGCCTTGCCGAGGCTCGCCAGCACCGCGCTGCCATGTTCGTAGAGCCGGCGTCCGGCCGGGGTCAGGGCGATGCCGCGCGGCCGCCGCTCCAGCAGCTTCACGCCGAGGTCGGCTTCGAGCGTCGCGACGTGATGGCTGAGCGCGGACTGCGCGATGTTGAGGGTCTCCGCCGCCCGCGACAACACGCCGGCGTCGGCGATCGCGATGAAATATCTGATCTGCCGCAATCCGAGCGCCATGGTGCTGCTCCCTGATCGATCTAATTATCAGATGATAATGATCTTCATATTATATTTGTCAGATGTCGGCTTGCCCGGCAAGCTCCGGCCAGAACCAACAAGAGCGGCTCCGGGAGTGTTGCGGCATGGACCTGCCGAGCAGGATCGTCATCACCGAGGAGGGACCGCGCGAGGGCTTCCAGATCGAGCCCGGGCCGATCGCGACCGCGGACAAGATTGCCTTGATCGATGCGCTGTCGGCGACCGGCCTGACGCGCATTCAGGTGGCTTCTTTCGTCAATCCCAAGCACGTGCCGGGCTGGGCGGACGCCGAGGCGGTGGTTGCGGGATTCAATCCGCGTGCGGGCGTTGCGTATTCGGCGCTCTGGTTCAACGACAGCGGACTGCAGCGTGCCCTGGCGTTCAAGGACCGGCTCGCGCTTGCGGGCTTCATTTCGCTGAGCGCCTCCGAACCGTTCGCGCTGCGCAATCTCAACCGCGATCGCGCCGGGCAGATCGAGGCGATGCGAAACTATGTGCGCGCGCACCGCCAGGCGGATGTGCCGGTTGCCAAGATCATCGTCATGGCCGCGTTCGGTTGCAATTTCGGCGGCGACGTGCCGGCGGCAAAGGTGGTCGAGACCGTGTCTGATGGCCTCGCGATTGCGCGCGAAGCCGGCGTCGAGGTACGCGAGGTTTCGCTCGCGGATTCCATGGGGTGGGCCACCCCGCGGCGGGTGGCTGAGGCGGTCGGGGCCGTTCGCGACCGCTGGAGCGATCTGCGGATCGCGCTGCATCTGCATGATACCCGCGGCCAGGGCATCGCCTGCGCCTATGAGGGCCTACGGCTTGGCGTCACCGCCTTCGATGCCGCGGTGGCAGGGCTTGGCGGCTGCCCGTTCGCCGGCCAGCCGGGTGCGCCCGGCAACATCGCTACCGAAGAGCTGGCGCTGCTGTGCGAGGAGATGGGCATTGCGACCGGCATCGACATCGAGGCCCTGATCGAGGCCGGGCGGCTTGCCGAGCGGATCGTCGGACACCGGCTGCCGAGTGCCGCGCTGCGCTCGGGCACGCTCGCGGCGTTGCGGCGGAGGGCGGGCGCATGACCTCCGCAAAGCCGCTCGCCGGGCTGAAGGTGCTGGATTTCGGCCATACCATCATGGGGCCGTGCGCGGGCGTCCTGTTCGCCGATCTCGGCGCGGACGTGGTGAAGATCGAGCCGGTCGACGGCGACCCGACCCGCCGCCTGCCGGGCTTCGCAGCCGGCTTCTTCGCGACCTACAACCGCAACAAGCGCTCGATCGCGATCGATCTGAAGCGACCGGAGGGGCAGGCGATCCTGCACCGGCTGGTGAAGGACGCCGATATCGTGCTGGAGAATTTCGGACCCGGGACGATCGAGCGGCTGAAGTGCAGCTGGGACGATCTGCGCAAGGTCAATCCGCGGCTCGTGTACCTGTCGATGAAGGGCTTCCTGAAAGGCCCTTACGAGAACCGCGGCGCGCTCGACGAAGTCGTGCAGATGCAATCGGGCCTCGCCTACATGACCGGGCCGCCGGGCCGGCCGCTGCGCGCAGGCGCGCCCGTGATCGACATCCTCGGCGGCGTGTTCGGCGTCGTGGCCGCATTGTCGGCGCTGCGCGAGCGCGATGTCACCGGCATGGGGCAGAAGGTCTCGAGCTCGCTGTTCGAGAGCGCGACCTTCATGCTCGGCGCGGTCGTGGTCGGCAGTGCGGTGATCGGCGGGCCGATGCCGCCGATGCCGGCCCGCAAGAACGCCTGGGGCGTGTACGACGTCTTCACCGCGTCGGATGGCGGCCAGGTCTTCATCGGATGCACCTCCGACGGACACTGGCAGCGCTTCTGCGACGCGTTCGGCTTCGACGACTGGCGCGATGATCCGCGGCTCCTCGGCAACGCCAATCGCTGCGAGGCGCGTGAATGGATGCTTCCCGAGCTGGAGCGGCGGATCACGCGACTGCCTCTCGATGAGATTCTCGCCAGATGCGAAACGGCCCGCGTGGCCTATTCGCGGGTGGGGCGGCCGGACGAGCTGTCGCTCGATCCGCATCTCCTCGCCAATGGCGGCCTGCTTGCGACGGCCGTCGCCGGATTTGGCGGCGGACCGCTGGTTGGAATTCCGGCGCTGCCCGTCGAGTTCGGCGACGCGCGCGACCGGCCCGGCCTCGAACGCCAGCCGCCTCGCGTCGGCGAGCACACCGACGACATCCTGAGTGCGGCCGGATATTCGGCCCGCGAGATCGCCGATCTCCGCGCCGCCGGCATATTGGGCGCGACCGCGAACGTGTCTGCCTAGCAACAAGTGTGGCCCAGCCACCGTCTGTAACAGGGAGGGAAGGGATCATGATGTCCCACATGCTGCTTCGTTGGACGGCGCGTATTCCGGCAGTCGCGATCGCGCTGCTTGGGCTGGTTGCGATGGTCGGGCCCGCGGGGGCGCAAGCCTATCCCGCACGGACCATCACGATCCTGGTCGGCTATTCCGCGGGCGGCCAGGCCGACGCGCTGGCGCGGATCATCGGCAAGCAGCTCGGCGAGACCTTCAAGATCTCCGTCGTGATCGAGAACAAGACCGGCGCCAACGGCATGATCGCCGCGCAGGCGGCGGCGCGGGCGGAGCCTGACGGATACACGGTTCTGATGGTGACGGATGCGATGCTCACCATCGATCCGCACCTTGCCTCCAGCAATCATTTCGATCTCTCGAAGGCGATGGAGCCGGTCGTCAGTGTCGCCTGGTCGCCGCTACTGCTGGCCGCTGCGAAGGACGTGCCGGCCAACTCCGTCACCGAGCTCGTCGCTCTCGGCAAGCAGAAGTCGCAGCAGCTCAGCTTCGGCAGCTCCGGTGCTTCGACGCCGCATCGCCTCGCCGGCGAGATGCTGCAGAAGTCCGGCGGATTCACCATGACCCACATTCCCTACAAGGGAACGGCGGCGTCGGTGAACGACCTGCTGGCCGGGCAGATCCCCCTGATCTTCGGCGCGCCAACGGCCGTGGAGCCGCTGGCGACGGCGGGCCAGATCAAGCTGCTCGGCGTCACCTCCGAACAGCGCTACCCGCTGCTGCCGGGCGTGCCGGCCATCAGCGAGACCTATCCCGGCTTCAGGATCATCAGCTATATCGGGCTGATGCTGCCGAAGCAGACGCCGGCGCCGGTGATCGCCGCTCTCAACAAGGAGATCAACACGATCCTGGCGACCGAGACGATGCGCACATGGCTCGACAAGCAGGGTATGATCGCAATGGGCGGCAGCCAGGACGACTTCAAGCGCCAGATCGATATCGACTACAAGGAACGGGGCGAACTGGTCCGCACGCTCGGCATCACGGGCGAGTAGGGCAGGTGTTTTGCCCGACGGGTCAAATGACCAGGGCGCACGCACTAAGCCATTGATCCGCCACGCCCGCTCTACTGTGCATGGGGTTGTTTTCGAACTTTTTGTTTGAGAGCGCTACGCGCTCTCCGTCTCCCGGTGCACGTCGTGCACCACGAGGCCCATGCCTTCGTCCGGCATCTTGATCCAGTCGCGGCGCTTCAGCGTGCGCTTGGTGTCTTCATAGCCGCTTGTCCAGTGCTCGCGCATCGAGGTGCCCGAGAACTCGTGGTCCTTGGCGTCGCCCTCGTAGGCCTTCTGCTGGTAGATCAGATGCAGGATCGCGATCTCCGGCATGTGGCAGAGGCTCGCCTTCAGCTTGCGTTCCTCGTCGGAGAGCTGCTCGTCGGGGAGCTTCGCCAGCGCCTTGTAGAGCAGGACCTTGAGATTGTGGGTGCGGCGATAGACGTCGGTGTTGTGGCGCGTGCGCGAGGAATACATGATGTCCTTGTGGCGGGCCATCACGTCCTGGATCGAGCGCGGCAGCACGCCGCGTGCGCTGAACAGGTCGACCTGGAAGACGAGGGAGTTGAGCGCATCCTCCTGGTCGAGCAGGTGCTGCAGCGGCGTGTTGGAGACGATGCCGCCGTCCCAGAAATGATCAGTGCCGATCCGCACCATCGGCAGCGCCGGGGGCAGGGCGCCGGAGGCCATGATGTGCTCCGGCTCGATCTCGTCATGGGCGTTGTCGAAATAGATGAAGTTGCCGGAGAGCACGTTGACCGCGCCGACCGCGAAGCGGACCTTCTTCTCGTTGATGAGATCGAAGTCGACGAGCTCGCGCAGGCTCTCCTTCAGCGGCATGGTGTCGTAATAGCTGGTGGCGGTCCTGGCGCCGACCGGGCTGAACCAGGGATTGACCTGGTGCGGGGTGAAGAAGCCGGGCTGGCCCATCGCCGACGTCATCCACGCGCTGGTGAGGTTGCGCCACTGCCGGAAGACGTCGCCGTCGGGCGTGTAGTGCCAGATCTTGCGGTTGGTGATGCGCTCCCAGAAGATGCGCAGCGCCTCCAGCCGTTTCTCCGGCTTGTTGCCGGCGATGATGGCGGAGTTGATGGCGCCGATCGAAACACCGCAGACCCAGTCGGGCTCGATGCCGGCCTCGTGCAGCGCCTGGTAGACGCCGGCCTGGTAGGCGCCGAGCGCGCCGCCGCCCTGCAGCACCAGCGCGACGCGGTCGCAGCGCTCCGGGCGCCATCCGCGCGCGGGTGGCTGATGGCTCTGATAGGTCGGTTGCGACGTGCGGGCGTCCATGGCGATGCCTCCTGCCTATCCTGAACGATTGCGTCGCGCGGTGACGGCGTGATGACAAAGTGAGCGCGGATGCATCGCCCGCATGCAGGGTGGCCGCGGCGGGAATGAGGGAGGTCGTTGCGCTGACTGAAATCGGTCACATCGTAGTCAATGACGGCGGCTAGCAATTTGCAGTACGCTTGATCTGCCGGGCCGAGATCACAGACATCACACAGGAGAGTAGCGATGCGCAGGGAAGACGTGCTGAGACTTCCGTCCATGCCGGCGGCGGGGCCGAGCTATCCGGCCGGGCCCTATCGCTTCGTCAACCGCGAATTCCTCGTCATCACCTACGAGACCGATCCGGAGTTGATCCGCGCCGGCCTGCCCGAGCCGCTGGAGCCGATCGAGCAGCCCATCGTGCACTATGAATGGATCAAGATGCCGGACTCCTCCGGCTTCGGCAGCTACACCGAGTCCGGCCTCGTCATCCCCGCGCGCCTCAACGGCGAGGAGGTCAACTTCGTCTCGCAGATGTATCTCGACGATGATCCGCCGATCGCGGCCGGCCGCGAGATCTGGGGCTTCCCCAAGAAGTACGCCCATCCCAAGCTCGAGATCGTCAAGGACACGCTGACGGGCACGCTGGAATATGCCGGCCAGCTCGTCGCGATGGGCACCATGGGCTACAAGCACGAGAGCATGGCCGGCAACGGCGATCTCACCCGCGCCACGCTGTCGAAGACGCAGGTGAATCTGAAGATGATCCCGGGCGTCGACGGCCGTCTCGAGGTCTGCCAGCTCGTTGCGATCAACCTCATCGACATCGTGCCGAAGGGCTCCTGGATGGGACCCGGCCGGCTGCATCTGGTGCCGCACGTCAACGCACCGGTCGCGGACTTCCCGGTCCGCCGCTGCCTCGGCGCGCATCACTACATCGCCGACCTGACGCTGCCGTTCGGCCGCGTCGTGCACGACTACGTCAAGGAGGCGGAAGCGATCGCCGCGACGGGGATGGCCGCAGAGTAGGGCGTCATCATCAAACTGTAACACTGGCGTAATTGAGTATCCGCGAGATATCCGGAAGAGGCCGCCAATGGCCCCCTCCGGACATGGGCTGCATGGACGTGAGGGTCCGCATGGCTGAGCCGGCGAAGCTTGTCAGCGCGATATCGGAGGCTGTGCCTGCCATTCCGGGCCTCGTGTGGGCGTTCCGCCTGCACGGCGACGGCAGCGCCGAGCCGCTGCCGATCGACCAGCCGATCGAGTTCAGCCATGACGGCCGGCTCTGGCTGCACTTCAACCTGACGGACGCGCGCGTGCGTCCCTGGATCGCGGCGTCGAGCCTGCCGCCGCTGGCGCGCGATCTGCTGCTCTCGAACGACACCTTCCAGCAGCTCCACGTCATCGACTATTGCGTCTACGGCGTGTTCTCCGATCTCGTGCGCGAGATCGACAGCGCGACCGAGGAGACCGCGTTCCTGCGCTTCGCCATGACCGAGCGGCTTCTGGTCAGCGGCCGTCATCAGGCGCTGTGCTCGGCGGACGCAACGCGCCGGGTGCTGGAAGGCGGCTATCGCGTCGACAATGTCGCCCATCTCCTGGAGAAGATCGTCGACGAGGTCGCCGATACACTCGACAGGATGGTGGACAAGCTCGGCCAGGAGATCGACGAGACCGAGGAACGGATCCTGGCCGACGACGCCAAGCCCGAGATGCGCCGCAACCTCGGCCGCCTGCGCCGGACCTGCGTCCGGCTGCATCGCCAGCTCACGGGCCTGCGCGTGCTGTTTCACCGCCTCGACCAGAAGAACACCGACCACCTCTCGCCCGCGCTTCGCATCCACGCCGGCAAGCTTGCGCAGCGGCTCGACGGGCTCGACCACGACATCGTCGAGCTGCGCGAGCGCAGCCGCCTGCTCGAGGAGGAGCTGCGCTTCAAGAACGAGGAGGAGAGCAATCACCACCTCCATACGCTCTCGATCGTGACCTCGCTGCTGCTGCCGCCGACGCTGATCACCGGCATTTTTGGTATGAACACGAAAGGCCTGCCGCTCACCGACGTCGAGAGCGGATTTTTGTGGGCGGCGGTGCTGATGGCCTCGTCCGTCGGCGCGGCCTATCTCTTCATGCGGCGCACGGGCATCTTCAAATAGCGCGCGCCGATCGTGAGTTGGAGTACCCGAAAATCCCTGGCGGCCGCGATCGCGCTGGTCAGCACGTCGGCAGGCACGAGTGCGTTCGCCGGCGCCAAGGACGAGAGCGCGGCCGAATGGCTGGCGCCCAAATGGTTCAACGAATGGCATGACGGGCTCGCCAACAAGGGCCTCAACTTCGGCGCCACCTACATCGCCGACAACATCGCCAACGTCTCCGGCGGCGCGAAGCGGGGCGCGATCCATTTCGGCCGGCTCGACCTGTCCGTCGATGCCGATCTCGACAAGCTGGTCGGCTGGACCGGCGGGCGCTTCTACGCCAATGCCTTCGTGATCTATGGACAGGGGCTCTCCCGCAACTACGTGCTGAACCTTGCCACCATCAGCGAGATCGAGGCGCTGCCTGACCAGCGGCTCTACAACGCCTATTTCGAGCAGAGCTTCTTTGGCGACCGCCTGAACATCAGGGCCGGCCAGCAGGCCGCGGACGTCGAGTTCTTCGACAGCCAGACCGACGACCTCTTCATCAACGGCACCTTCGGCTGGCCGGCGATCAAGGCGAGCAACCTTCCGGCCGGCGGCCCGGCGCCGCCGATCGCGGTGCCGGGTATCCGCGTCAAGACCACGCTGTCGGACCAGGTTACGCTGTTTGGCGCTGTCTTCAATGGCGATCCCTCGGGTTCGGGCGATCAGGACCCGCAGATTCGCGACCATCATGGCCTCGCGTTTCGCGTCAACGATCCGCCCTGGCTGATCGGGCAGGCCCGCTTTAGCTACGACATCGATGTCGGGGGACGTCCACTCGCCGGCAATTTCACGCCGGGCGCCTGGAAGCATTACGGCTCGTTCGACAGCCAGCGGTTCACGGCGGACGGCCAGTCGATCGCCGATCCCTCAGGCAGCGGCATTGCGGCAAAGCTCAAAGGCAATTACGGCATCTTTGCCGTGATCGAGCAGGTGCTCTACCGTCCGCCGGAGGTGAGAGAGAACAGCACTTCGGCCTCGCTGCCGGGCATCACGGCGTTCGGCCGCATCGCCTACAGCCCGCCTGACCGCAATCTGATCGACCTCTATGTGGACGGCGGCATCGGCTTCGTCGGCTTCACGCCCGGCCGTCCCCTCGACCGCTTCGGCGTCGCGATGGCCTACATGCGGATCTCCAACACCGCCCGCGCGCTCGATCTCGACACGAATGTGTACACCGGCGTGCAGGGGCCGGTGCGCAGCAACGAGACGCTGTTTGAGATGATCTACGAAGCGCACATCAAGCCGGGCTGGCTGATCGCGCCGTACTTCCAGTACGTATGGCGTCCCTCCGGCGGCATCCCGAACCCGAACGATCCGACCGGCGTGTCGCGGATCGGTGACGCCGCAGTGTTCGGCGTCACCACCACGATCAAGTACTAAGCCATCGCAGGCTTTGCTTGCGGCTTCGGTTGCCGGGACAGCGCCAGCACGATCAGCGCGGCGAACACGCAGAGCGCCCCCGCGATGAAGAAGGCCGGCAGATAGCTCTGGTAGACCGTCCGCGAGAAGCCGGCGCCGAACGCGGCGGTACCCGCGCCGAGCTGATGGCCGGCGAAGATCCAGCCGAACACCAGATTGGCGCGCTCGGGCCCGAACTTCTGTGCGGTGAGCCGCACCGTCGGCGGCACCGTCGCGATCCAGTCGAGGCCGTAGAACATCGCGAAGATCGAGAGCCCGTAGAACGAGAAATCGCTGAACGGCAGGAAGATCAGCGAGAGCCCGCGCAGGCCGTAGTACCAGAACAGCAAATAGCGGTTATCGTATCGATCCGACAGCCAGCCCGACATGATGGTGCCGAAGAAGTCGAAGATGCCCATCGCGGCGAGCAGGCTCGCGGCCTGCACCTGCGGGATGCCGAAATCGAGGCACATCGGGATCAAGTGGACCTGGACGAGGCCGTTGGTCGAGGCGCCGCAGACGAAGAAGGTGGCAAACAGGATCCAGAACGCGGTCGACCTGGAGGCATCGCGCAGCGTGCCGAGCGCCACCGCCGTAATCGAGCCGTGGCTGACGGGCGGCGCGGGCAGGGGCTCGGTGCCCTCGTCACCGAACGGACGCAGACCGAGATCGCTCGGCCGGTCGCGCATTGCGAGCAGCACCGCCAGCGCGGAGACGCCGAGCATGATGCAGACGAAGCCGAGCGCAAGGCGCCAGCCGAACCGTTCGGTGAGGCTTGCCAGCAGCGGCAGGAACACGAGCTGGCCGGTGGCGACGCTCGCGGTCATGATGCCGATCACGAGGCCGCGCCGCGCCGCGAACCAGCGCGTGGCGATGGTGGCGCCCAGCACCAGTGCGGTCATGCCGGTGCCGATGCCAATCACGACGCCCCACAGCGCGATGAGCTGCCAGATCTCGGTCATGCCGAGCGAAAGCACCAGCGCCGAGACGACGATGAGCTGCGCGGTCAGCGTGACGTTGCGCAGGCCGTAGCGGTTGAGCAGGGCGGCAGCGAACGGCGCCATCAGCCCGAACAGGATGAAGCGGATCGACAGCGCGGACGAGATCTGCGCCGTGCTCCAGCCGAACTCCTTCTGCAGGGGAACGATGAACACGCCGGGCGCGCCGACCGTGCCGGCGCTGATCAGCGCGGCGAGGAAAGTGACGCCGACCATCACCCAGCCGTAGTGAATGTTACGGCGGGAAAGCGCTGCCGCGAGCCAGTTCGAGATCATTGGGCCTCAATGTTGTTGGCGAGCATCTGGGGCCCGCGTCATCGTTGCAATCTGACACAGAGAAGGGAAGTCTAAAATGCCAGACTTCCCTCAATTTCGGACATTAGCGCTAGTGCGCGAGGCGCTCCACCGCGATCGCGGTAGCCTCGCCGCCGCCGATGCAGAGCGCCGCGACACCGCGCTTGAGGTTTTGCGCCTCCAGCGCGTGCAGCAGCGTCACGATCAGCCGCGCGCCGGTCGCGCCGATGGGATGGCCGAGCGCGCAGGCGCCGCCATTGACGTTCAGCTTCTCACGGGGAATGCCGAGATCGCGCTGCGCCGCCATCGCCACCACGGCGAACGCCTCGTTGATCTCGAACAGGTCGACGTCACCGGCGCTCCAGCCGACCTTGTCGAGCAGTTTTCTGATCGCCGGGATCGGCGCGGTGGTGAACCATTGCGGCTCCTGGCTGTGCGTGGCGTGGCCCTTGATCTCGGCGATGGCCGGAAGGCCATTACGATCCGCGAGCGAGCGCCTCGTCAGCACCAGCGCGGCGGCGCCGTCGGCATTGGCAGAGGAAGCCGCCGGCGTGATGGTGCCGTTGGCGCGAAACGCCGGCTTCAAGCCGGGGATCTTTGCGGGATCAACCTTCAGCGGATGCTCGTCATTGGCGATAATGCGGGGACCCGCCTTCTCGGTCAAAGTGATCGGCGCGATCTCGGCCTTGAAGGCGCCGCCCTCGACAGCCTTGCGCGCGCGGCTGAGCGTCTCCATCGCATAGGCGTCCTGGTCCTTGCGGGTGAACTGATAGGCCTCCGCAGTGGCTTCGCCGAAATCGCCCATGGAACGGCCGGTTTCGTAAGCGTCCTCAAGGCCGTCCATCATCATGTGGTCGATGATGCGGTCGTGGCCGGCGCGGTAGCCGCCGCGCGCCTTTGCGAGCAGATAGGGCGCGTTGCTCATGCTCTCCATGCCGCCGGAGACGACAATGTCGGCCGAGCCGGCGCGGATGATGTCGTGCGCCAGCATCGTTGCCTTCATGCCGGAGCCGCAGACCTTGTTGACCGTGGTGGCGCCGGTCGCGTCGGGCAGGCCGGCAGCGCGCGCAGCCTGGCGTGCCGGTGCCTGACCTTGGCCTGCCGGCAGCACGCAGCCCATGAAGACCTCGTCGACCTTTTCCGGGGCGAGCTTGGCGCGCTCGAGCGCCGCGCCGATCACGTGCGATCCGAGCTTGTGCGCGGCAAGTGGCGAGAGCTCGCCCATGAAACGGCCGAGCGGGGTGCGGGCAGCGGAGACGATGACGACGGGATCGGCGGCTTCGGCCATGACGGGGCTCCCTGGCGATGACGTGTAAGATGATAGTCATCATATGATGCGGCGCAAAAAATGCAACCGCGGCAGGGATGAGAAAATCTTGCCGTTCGCATGAGATTTGCTCGTGCGAGCTGGGGAGGTGCCGCCCACAGCACACTGTCATTGCCCGCGAAGGCGGGCAATCCAGTATTCCAGAGGCCTGCGTTGGCGACCTCGCTCTCACCATTGGCGCTGCGGCGTACTGGATGCCCCGCCTTCGCGGGGCATGACACCTGCGGTGGGGCGGCGGCTCAGTTATACGGAGGCTTCACCTCGGCGCTACCGCTTCCGATTCACAAATGCGCCCATCAGCCGCGTCGGCTCGTCCGTCAGGAATGACTCGCCAAACACCTTCACGCTGAGGTTCACCGATTCCGTCAGCGGCAGTTCCTCCCATTGCCGCAGCAGGGCCTTCTGCGAGCGCAGCGCCTCGGGGCCGCATTCGAGCAGCGCGGTCACGAGGTGCTCGACGGCTGCGTCCAATCCGCCTGCCGGCGCGACCCTGTCCACGAGGCCCCAGGCCAGCGCGGTGGGAGCGTCGATGTTCTCCGCCGTCATCACCAACCAGCGTGCGCGGGCCCAGCCGATCAGGCGCGGGAGCAGGGCGGCATGGATCACGGAGGGGATGCCGACGCGAACCTCGGGCATGCCGAAATGGGCGTCCTGCGCGGCGATGCGGAAATCGCAGGCCGCGGCAACCTCGAGCCCGCCGCCGAGGCACCAGCCGGGCATGCGCGCGATCACGGGCGCCGGGAACTGGCGCACCGCCTCGCAGAGATCGCGCAGGCGGCTGATGAAGGCCTCTGCGGATTTCTGGTCGAGTTTCGCCATCTCCTTGATGTCGGCGCCGCCGATCATGCTCTTCTCGCTCTGCCCGCGCAGCACCACGACGCGGATGCTGCGATCGGTTGCGAGCTTCTGCAGGCCTTCGCGCACCGCGTCGGTCACGGGCGAGCCCAGAATATTCAGCGAGCCGGCATTGCAGATCGCGACATGGACGACGCCGCGCGCATCGCGCGTGATGCCGCAGTGATTATTGAGCATTTCCATTTGGGATCTCGGAGGTTTCGTGGACCGGCGCGAGGCGCGCCGGTCGCCATCACTTCCGGGCCGAAACGCCTTCCTTGTCAAGCGGGCAAGACAGGCGGAGTTGCCAGCGCGAAGTCCGTGACATAGTATGACGATCATCATTCAATGAGGCCGCCATGACCAGTCACGATCAACTCGACCTGTTTTCGACTGCGCAACGGCGCGAACGCCTGGTGGACTGGCAGGTGCCTGCACCAGTTGCCAAAGTGGCAATGGGACTGTCGGGAATGGATGCCATGCTCGGCATCCGTGATGGCCGGTTGCCGCCGCCGCCCTTCGCCAAGCTGATCGGTTTCACCATGGCGGTGGTCGAGCCAGGCCGGATCGTCATGGAGCTGGAACCGCGCGAGGATCTCGAAAATACCATCGGCCTTCTGCATGGGGCGACCGCGGCGGCGCTGATCGACACTGCGATGGGCTGCGCGATTTCGACGCGGCTGGAGGCCGGGCAATCGTCCGTCACTCTCGACCTGAAAATGACGTTCCTGCGCCCGCTGTCGGTTCGTTCCGGGCTGATCTCGGCCGAGGGCAAGATCATCAAGCTGGGGCGCCAGACCAGCTACACCGAGGGTTTCGTCCGCGACGGCAAGGGCGCGCTCGCGGTCCATGCAACTGCAACCTTCTCCATGATCGGAAACGGCTGAACACGAATTAATTCACTGCCTGGTCCATTTCTGTGTTATGAGATGATCTCCGACATTCAATGAGACGTCCATGCGCTATTCCCGGGAACACAAGCAGGAAACCCACGATCGCATCGTGAAAAAGGCCTCGGTGCGGCTGCGCGAGAAGGGTGCCCACGGCATCGGCGTCGCCGACCTCATGAAGGAGGCGGGTCTGACCCATGGCGGCTTCTACGCCCATTTCGATTCGCGCGAGGCGCTGGTGATCGAGGCATTTGGCTACGCCATGGACCGCTCGATGGAGCATTGGCGCAAGATCACCGGCGAGACCTCGCCGGAGAAGCGGCTGGCGCTGATCGCCGAGGCGTACCTCTCCGTTCTGCATCGCGACAATCCCGGCCATGGCTGCTCGATCCCTGCGCTCGGTGCCGAGATTGCCCGCGAGAGCCCGAAGACGCGGAAGGCCTTCGCCGGCAAGCTCGACGAGATGATCGAGATGATGACCGACTACATCCCGAACGTCCCGCGCAAGGCCGCCCGCAAACAGGCGATCGCGACGCTCGCGACCATGGCCGGCACCATGCTGCTGGCACGCATCGCCGGCTCCAGCGAATTGTCCGACGAGGTGTTGAAGGCCGGCAAGGACAGCGCGCTGGAAGGGGCGAAGCGGGAGCCGAAGGCGGCTGCCGCGAAGAAGGCGAAGCTGAGCTAGGCCGGGAGGCCGTAGGGTGGGTTAGCCGAAGGCGTAACCCACCTCATTTCTCTCCGCGATAAGCACAGTGGTGGGTTACGCTTCGCTAACCCACCCTACGAGACCGGTGCTACCGGCCTGCAAACAGCGCCCGCTCGCGCTCCACGATCTCACTGACGTAATCCGCTACCGCCCTGATCCGTGCGAGGTCCTTGCTGTCGGCGTGCATCAGCATCCAGAACGTTCGCGTGATCGAGATCTCCTCCGGCAACACCGCCTTGAGCTGCGGATAGTCGCTCGCCATGAAATGCGGCAGCACCGCGATGCCGAAGCCGGAGAGGGTGGCGTTGAGCTGCGCGATCAGATTGGCGCTGCGGAAGCGCGCGGAGATCCGCGGCGACACCTGCGGAAGATAATCGAGCTCCGGCGTGAACAGTAGCTCCTCGATGTAGCCGACGAAGCGATGCTGGGGCAGGTCCTGCTTCGAGGCGATCTTCGGGAAGCGGTCGAGATAGGCAGGAGAAGCGTAGAGCCCGAGCCGGTAATCGAGCAGCTTGCGGCCGACGATGCGGCCTTCCTTCGGCATGGTCAGGCTGATGGCGATATCGGCCTCGCGCTTGGAGAGGCTGAACAGCCGCGCGGTGGCGACAAGTTGCAGATCGAGATCGGGGTAGCGGTCCGCGAAGGGCGCCAGCCGCGGCGCCAGGAAGGCGGTGCCGAACCCGTCGGGTGCGCCGATCCGCACCGTCCCGGTCAGCCGCGCCACGGAGCCGCCGACCTGCTCCTGGTTGGCGACGATGGTGGATTCCATGGCTTCCGCGCTGTCGGCGACGCGTTGGCCGGCCTCGGTGAGCAAATAGCCGGTCTTGCGCCGGTCAAACAGCTTGGCCGAAAGGTGCTTCTCCAGCCGGTCCACGCGGCGGATCACGGTGGCATGATCGACGCCGAGCTGTTTTGCCGCAGCCGACACCGAGCCGCCCCTGACGATGGCCAGCACGAAGCGAAAGTCGTCCCAGTCGATGGTACCTTGATCCAGCATTTTCGCACATCTATGGTGCATTATCTCAGACTTGAATCCCAATAAATGCAGGTCGATAGGATTTGTCAAAGCGTTCAAGCTCGACCTCAAGGAGATCATTCCATGCGTTCAGTCGGACATTTCATCGGTGGCAAGGAAGTTAAGGGCACCTCGGGCCGCACTGCCGACGTTTTCGAGCCGATGACCGGCGACGTTCAGGCCAAGGTCGCGCTGGCGTCCAAGGCCGAGGTCCGCGCCGCCGTCGAGAATGCGCGCGCCGCACAGCCCGAATGGGCCGCGACCAACCCGCAGCGCCGCGCCCGCGTGATGATGAAATTCGTCGAGCTGGTTCAGCGCGACTACGACAAGCTCGCCGAGCTGCTCGCCCGCGAGCACGGCAAGACGGTGCCCGACGCCAAGGGCGATATCCAGCGCGGCCTCGAGGTCGCCGAGTTCGCCTGCGGCATTCCGCACCTGATGAAGGGCGAGTACACCGAAGGCGCCGGCCCCGGCATCGACATCTATTCGATGCGTCAGCCGCTCGGCGTCGTCGCCGGTATCACGCCGTTTAACTTCCCGGCGATGATCCCGATGTGGAAGTTCGCCCCGGCGATTGCCTGCGGCAACGCCTTCATCCTCAAGCCGTCCGAGCGCGATCCCGGCGTGCCGATGCTGCTTGCCGAACTCATGATCGAGGCGGGCCTGCCGGCCGGCATCCTCAATGTCGTTAACGGCGACAAGGAAGCGGTCGACGCCATCCTCGACGACCCCGATATCAAGGCCGTCGGCTTCGTGGGCTCCACGCCGATCGCGCAGTACATTTACGAGCGCGCCGCCCAGACCGGCAAGCGCTGCCAGTGCTTCGGCGGCGCCAAGAACCACGCCATCATCATGCCGGATGCCGACATGGACCAGGCCGTCGACGCGCTGATCGGCGCGGGCTACGGCTCGGCCGGTGAGCGCTGCATGGCCGTCTCCGTCGCCGTTCCCGTCGGCAAGTCCACTGCCGACCGCCTGATGGAAAAGCTGATTCCGCGCGTCGAGTCCCTCAAGATCGGCACCTCGATCGATCCGTCGGCCGATTACGGTCCGCTGGTGACGCGCGAGGCGGTCGAGAAGGTCAAGGGCTACATCGACCTCGGCATCAAGGAAGGCGCGACGCTGGCTGTCGACGGCCGCGGCTTCAAGATGCAGGGCTACGAGAAGGGCTTCTATCTTGGCGGTTCGCTGTTCGACAACGTCACCAAGGACATGCGGATCTACAAGGAAGAGATCTTCGGCCCGGTGCTCTCGGTCGTGCGCGCGCATGACTACAAGGAAGCGCTGGCGCTGCCGTCCGACCATGACTACGGCAACGGCGTTGCCATCTTCACCCGCGACGGCGATGCCGCGCGCGACTTCGCGGCCAAGGTGAACGTCGGCATGGTCGGCATCAACGTGCCGATCCCGGTGCCGATCGCCTATTACACCTTCGGCGGCTGGAAGAAGTCGGGCTTCGGCGATCTCAACCAGCACGGTCCAGACTCGGTCCGCTTCTACACCAAGACCAAGACGGTGACCTCGCGCTGGCCGTCCGGCGTCAAGGAAGGTGCGGAGTTCTCGATCCCGCTGATGAAGTAATCCTCCTGAGAGCGAGGCTCACATGCAGTTCGCTCTGAACGAGGATCAGGTCGCGGTTCGCGACATGGCGTTGGCGTTTGCGGCGGAGAAGATCGCGCCGCACGCGCTGCGCTGGGACGAGGAGAAGCACTTCCCCGTCGACGTGATGCGCGAGGCGGCAAGCCTCGGCATGGGCGGCATCTACATCCGCGACGATGTCGGGGGATCGGCGATGTCGCGGTTCGACGCGGCGCTGATCTTCGAGGCATTGGCGACGGGCTGCCCGACCACCTCGGCCTTCATCTCCATCCACAACATGGCGAGCTGGATGATCGATGCCTTCGGCAGCGACACCCAGCGCCACACATGGCTGCCGAAGCTCTGCACCATGGAGCTGATCGCGAGCTACTGCCTGACCGAGCCGGGCGCAGGCTCGGATGCCGCGGCCTTGCGCACTCGCGCCGTGCGTGACGGCGACCACTACATCCTCAACGGCCAGAAGCAGTTCATCTCCGGCGCCGGCGGCACCGATCTGCTGGTCGCGATGGTCAGGACCGGCGGCGATGGTCCCGGCGGCATCTCCACCCTCGTCATCGACGGCAAAACGCCCGGCGTCTCCTTCGGCGCCAACGAGCGCAAGATGGGCTGGAACGCGCAGCCGACCCGCGCCGTCATGTTCGAGAACGCCCGCGTGCCCGTGGCCAATCGCCTGAGCGAGGAGGGCGTCGGCTTCAAGATCGCGATGGCCGGCCTCGACGGCGGACGCCTCAACATTACGGCCTGTTCGCTCGGCGGTGCCCAGACCGCGCTCGACAAGGCGCGCGCCTACATGAAGGAGCGCAAGGCGTTCGGAAAGCGCCTCGACGAATTCCAGGCGCTGCAATTCAAGCTTGCGGACATGGCGATCGAGCTGGAAGCCGCGCGCACGTTCCTGTGGCGCGCCGCCGCCGCGCTCGACCGGAAAGACCCTGATGCCACCATGTTGTGCGCGATGGCCAAGCGCTTCGGCACCGATGTCGGCTTCGAGGTCGCCAACCACGCGCTGCAGCTTCATGGCGGCTACGGCTATCTCAGCGAATACGGCATCGAGAAGATCGTGCGCGATCTGCGCGTGCACCAGATCCTCGAAGGCACCAATGAAATCATGCGGCTCATCGTGGCGCGCAAACTGATCGAGGGCGCGCGATGAGCGGAGCGGAAGAGGGCGACCTCGTCGCCCGCGTCGAGGGCGCGGCCGGCATCATCAGGCTCAACCGCCCCAAGGCCATCAATGCGGTGACGCTGGAGATGTTTCGCGACATCGACAAGGCGCTCGACCGCTTCGAGGCCGATCCGGCCGTGGCCGTGATCGTGCTGGAAGGCGCCGGCGAACGTGGCCTGTGCGCCGGCGGTGACATCCGCACGCTCTGGGAAAGCTCCAAGGTCAACGGTGACCTCGGCAAGATCCTGTGGCGCGAGGAATACATCCTCAACGCCCGCATCAAGAAATTCCCAAAACCCTATGTCGCCTTCATGGACGGTATCGTGATGGGCGGCGGCGTTGGCCTTTCGGCGCATGCCAGCCACCGCATCGTCACCGACCGCACCAAGCTGGCGATGCCCGAGGTCGGCCTCGGCTTCTTCCCCGATGTCGGCGGCACCTATCTGTTGTCACGCTCGCCCGGCGAGATCGGCACCTATTTCGGCCTGACCGGCCAGACCATGAATGGTCCGGACGCGGTCCACGCCAAGTTTGCGGATGGCGTGGTGCAGGCGGCCAAATGGCCGGAGCTGCGCGAGGCGCTGACCAAGGCTCGTCCGGGCGCGACTGCGGCCGATGTCAGCAAGCTCATTAGCGGTTTTGCGACCGGTGAGACCGCGGGGCCGGTGGCGGCGAAGGAGCCGCTCATCGATGCTCTGTTCGGCTTCGATCGCATGGAAGATATTTTCGCTGCTCTGAAGCGCGACGGCTCGGAGTTCGCGCTGGCGACGCTGAAGACGCTGAACGAAAAGTCCCCGCGCGGCATGGTCGTGACGCTGAAGCTCTTGCGTCTCGCGCGTGCGGCCTCAAACCTGGAAGAGTGTCTGGTGCGCGAATATCGCGCCGCGCTTGAAGTCTTCCGCAGCGACGATTTTCGCGAGGGCGTGCGCGCGGCCGTGATCGACAAGGACCGCAATCCGACCTGGTCGCCGCCGCGCATCGAGGATGTGACGCCGCAAATGCTGGCGCCATATCTCGCAGAGATCGGCGCCGACGAATTGAAGTTCAACTAACAACACGACAGCGGAGGAAACGACAATGGCCACGATCGCATTCATTGGTCTCGGCAACATGGGCGGTCCGATGGCGGCCAACCTCGTCAAGGCCGGCCACAAGGTGGTGGCGTTCGACCTCGTCGAGGCCTCGCGCGCACAAGCCAAGGCCGACGGCGCCGGCATTGCCGACAGCGCCGCGGGCGCGGTGAAGGGCGCCGATGTCGTGGTCACCATGCTCCCCGCAGGCAAGCACGTGCTCGGCGTCTGGAACGAGGTCGTGCCTGCCATGACCAAGGGCGCGCTGATCATCGACAGCTCCACCATCGACGTCGAGAGCGCGCGCCAGGCGCATGCGCTTGCGGCCAAGAGCGGCGTGCTCTCGGTCGATGCGCCGGTCTCCGGCGGCACCGGCGGGGCCAAGGGCGCGACGCTCACCTTCATGTGCGGCGGCGAGGAGGGGGCGTTCGCGGCGGCAAAACCCGTGCTGGAGAAGATGGGCAAGAAGATCGTGCATTGCGGCGGCGCCGGCGCGGGGCAGGCGGCAAAAATCTGCAACAACATGATCCTGGGCATTTCCATGATCGCGGTCAGCGAGGCCTTTGCACTCGGCGAAAAGCTCGGCCTCTCGCATCAGGCGCTGTTCGACGTTGCCTCGACCTCGTCGGGCCAGTGCTGGTCGCTCACGACCTATTGTCCGGTTCCGGGCCCGGTGCCGACTTCGCCGGCCAACAACGACTACAAGCCGGGTTTTGCGTCGGCGCTGATGGTGAAGGATCTGACGCTGGCGCAGGACGCCGCCAAGGCCGCTGGCGCGGCGACGCCGCTCGGCAAGCATGCGCAGGAGATCTATCAGTCTTTCGACGCAGCAGGCCAAGGCGGGGTGGATTTTTCCGGAATTATCAAGCACGTTCGCAGCCTCGCCGGAAAATAGCGAGGCTTCGTAGCCCGGATGGAGCGAAGCGAAATCCGGGACAATCCCCTCGACTGGCGCGACYGGCCCCGGATTGCGCTCCGCTCCATCCGGGCTACGTTCGAAGACCAATTCGACGGGCCCGGATCATGACGACATTTTTGGAAGCGCGCGCGTTTCTGCTTCATAACCGAACGGACTACGAGACCGCGGTCCGGGAGTTCCGCTGGCCCGATCCGGTTCCCTTCAACTGGGCGCTCGACTGGTTCGACGCCGAGCTGGCGGCGAATGCGGACAGCAAGGATCGACCTGCGCTCTGGATCGTCGATGCCGCGCAGGACAGGCAGACGAAGCTGTCATTTGCGGCGCTCTCGAAGCGCTCCAACCAGGTCGCGAACTTCCTCCGCGCGCAGGGCCTGAAGCGCGGCGACCATCTCCTGCTGCTGCTCGGCAACGTGGTACCGCTGTGGGAGACGATGCTGGCGGCGATGAAGCTCGGCGTGGTCGTCATCCCCGCCACGACGTTGCTCACGGCCGACGAGCTCCGCGACCGGCTCGATCGCGGCAAGGCGAAGGCGGTGGTGGCCGCCGAGGATCAGGTCGCGAAATTCGCAAGCCTTGGCGCCGAGAATATCGTGCGCATCGTGGTCGGCGCTGCCGCCGAAGGCTGGCTCGCCTATGGTGAGGCGGCGAAAGCGCCGGAGAGTTTTGCGCCCGACGGTGTGACCAACGCCGACGACCCGATGCTGCTCTATTTCACCTCGGGCACGACCGCGAAGCCGAAGCTCGTGCGGCACAGCCAGCGCAGCTATCCCGTCGGCCATCTCTCCACCATGTACTGGATCGGGCTGAAGCCCGGCGACGTCCATCTCAACATATCGTCGCCCGGCTGGGCCAAGCACGCCTGGAGCTGCTTCTTCGCGCCGTGGAATGCCGGCGCCACCGTGTTCGTGGTCAACCAACCGCGCTTCGATGCGAAAGGCCTGCTCGCCACCATCGGCCGCTGCGGCGTCACGACGCTGTGCGCACCGCCGACGGTGTGGCGGCTGTTCATCCAGGAGAACCTCGCCTCGTTCAAGGTGGCCTTGCGCGAAGTCTGCGGCGCCGGCGAGCCGCTCAATCCTGAGGTGATCGACCAGGTGCAGGCCGCCTGGGGCCTCACCATCCGCGACGGCTACGGCCAGACCGAAACGACCGCGCTCGCCGGCAACTCGCCGGGACAGCCGATCAAGATCGGCTCGATGGGCCGGCCGCTGCCCGGCTACCGCGTCCAGGTCAGCGATGCCGACGGCCATCCTGCCAGGGAGGGCGAGGTGGCCCTGGTGCTGGGTGCCGACCGCCCCGCCGGCCTGATGCAGGGCTATCAGGGCGACGACGGCAAGCTCTCGGGCGCGGAGGGCAAGCTTTATCGCAGCGGCGACGTCGTGTTCGCGGATGAGGACGGCTATCTCACCTTCGTCGGCCGCTCCGACGACGTGTTCAAATCCTCGGACTACCGCATCAGCCCGTTCGAGCTCGAAAGCGTGCTGCTCGAGCACGAGCTCGTCGCCGAAGCCGCGGTGGTGCCCAGCCCCGATCCGATCCGGCTCGCCGTCCCCAAGGCCTTCGTGCTGCTGACCTCGGGCGCGGAGCGCAGCCGGGAAACCGCGCTCTCCATCTTCAAGCACCTGCATACGCGCCTTGCGCCGTTCAAGCGTATCCGCCGCCTCGAAATCGTCACCGAGCTGCCGAAGACGATCTCTGGCAAAATCCGCCGCGTGCAGCTACGACGGCTCGAACGCGACGATGATCGCAACGATCCGCTGCGCGGCCGGGAATTCCGCGAGGAGGATTTTCCGGAACTGCCGAAAACACGGAGTGAGACCTAAGTGAACGAAGTCTGGAAGAAGCCGCCGATTGCGCTCGAGGCCTATCAGGCCATGGTCGGCAAGGAGATCGGCGTGTCCTCGTGGCACCTGATCGATCAGCCCCGCATCGACACCTACGCCGACGTGATCGAGGATCATCAGTTCATCCACGTCGATCCCCAAAAGGCGAAGGAGACGGCCTTCGGTACCACCATTGCGCACGGCTTCCTGACGATGTCGCTGCTGTCGGTGATGTCCTACGAGGTGATGCCGGCGGTTGCGGGCGCCACGATGGGTGTGAACTACGGTTTCGACAAGCTGCGCTTCATTTCGCCGGTGCGCTCGGGCAAGCGTGTCCGCGGCCGTTTCGTGCTCGCCGAAGCCAGACTGCGCAAGCCCAGCGAATTTCAAACTCGCACCAACGTCACGGTGGAGATCGAAGGCGAGGACAAGCCCGCGCTGGTCGCGGAATGGCTCGGCCTGACCTATTTCGCCTGAACGCGGCCGTCATGGCCGGGCTTGACCCGGCCATCCATCGCTGCTCAAAAGCTGTCCAAATCGGTGCGCTCGGACCCTCTCCCCCTGTGGGAGAGGGTGGCTTCGCGAAAGCGAAGCCGGGTGAGGGGTCTCTCTCCGCGAGCACATCTGTGGCGAGAGACCCCTCATCCGGCGCTTCGCGCCACCTTCTCCCACAAGGGGAGAAGGAAGAAGAAGCAGGAACTGCACAATGGCAATCAGGTTCGACGGACGCGTCGCCATCGTCACCGGCGCGGGCAATGGTCTCGGCAAGGCGCACGCCCTGGGGCTGGCCAGCCGCGGCGCCAAGGTCGTGGTCAACGATTTCGGCGGCGCGCGTGACGGCACCGGCGGCTCGCTGTCGCCGGCCGAAGCCGTCGTCGAGGAGATCCGCAAAGCCGGCGGCACCGCGATGGCCGATGGCGCCGACGTATCGAACTTCGAGCAGGTCACCGCGATGGTCGAGCGTGCCACCAAGGAGTGGGGCAGCGTCGACCTCGTGTGCGCCAACGCCGGCATCCTGCGCGACAAGTCGTTCGGCAAGATGGAAGCGGCCGACTTCCAGAAGGTGCTGGACGTGCATCTCGTCGGCACCTTCTACTGCTGCAAGGCCGCCTGGGCCGGCATGCGCGACCGCAACTACGGCCGCATCGTGCTGACCACGTCGTCCTCCGGTCTCTACGGCAATTTCGGCCAGGCCAATTACGGCGCGGCAAAATCGGGCATGGTCGGCCTGATGAACGTGCTCGCCGAGGAAGGCCGCAAGAACAACATCCGCGTCAACATCATCTCGCCGACGGCGGCGACCCGCATGACCGAAGAGCTGCTGCCGCCGCAGGCGCTGCAGCTGATGAAGCCGAATGCGATCACGCCCGCGGTCGAGTACATGCTGAGCGAGGACGCTCCGACCCGCACCATCATGGGCGCCGGCGCCGGCTCGTTCGCCGTGATCAAGATTTTGGAGAGCGAAGGCATCAACCTGCCGGAGTCCGAATGGACGCCCGACGCGGTCGCCGCGCATTTCGCCGAGATCAGCGACATGTCGAAGGCCAGGGCGCTGCAGGGCGCGTTCGAGCAGACGCAGAAATACGTGGCGCAGGCCGCGGCACGGGCAGGGATCAAGCTCTGACCGTCGCAAAGCGACGACCCGAACAGTACTCTCCGTCATGGCCGGGCTTGTCCCGGCCATCCACATTCTTGGCACCGCCCGCGCGGCTCTCGTGGATGCCCGGGACAAGCCCGGGCATGACGACCTGTTCCGCGGCGCGGGTGTGCTCTAAATTCTCATCATGACCACAACGGACACTCACATCGCCATCATCGGTGCCGGCCCCGCCGGGCTGATGGCGGCGGAGGTGCTCGCGTCGGGTGGCGCCCGCGTCACCGTCTATGACGCCATGCCGTCCGCGGGCCGCAAATTCCTGATGGCGGGCCGCGGCGGACTCAATCTCACCCACAGCGAGCCGCTGCCGCAGTTCATGGCGCGCTACCGCGAGGCTGCACCGAAGCTGCAACAGGCAATCGACGCCTTCTCGCCCGACGCGCTGCGCGCCTGGAGCGAGGCGCTGGGCGAGCCGACATTCGTCGGCAGCAGCGGGCGGGTGTTTCCGAAGGCGTTCAAGGCATCGCCTCTGCTGCGCGCCTGGCTGCGGCGGCTCGATGCTGCCGGAGTCCGCTTTGCCTTTCGCCATCGCTGGACCGGATGGGACGCGGAAGGGCGGCTGGAGTTTCAGACGCCAAGCGGCAACGCCGCCGTTACAGCGAGTGCTGCGGTGCTCGCGCTCGGCGGCGCCAGCTGGCCGCGGCTCGGATCGGATGGCGGCTGGGCCGATATTCTCACGGCGAAGGGCGTGGCCATCTCAAAGCTGCGGCCGGCCAATTCCGGCTTCACGGTCGCATGGTCCGATGTGTTCCGCGACCGTTTCGAGGGCCAGCCGCTCAAGGGCGTGGCGCTGACCATCGGCACGCACACAGTGCGCGGCGAGGCGATGATCACCCGCAGCGGCATCGAGGGCGGAGCGATCTACGCGCTTTCGGCGGAGCTGCGCGAGGCGGTGCTCGGGCTCGGGCAGGCCACGCTGAGCATCGCCTTGCGGCCCGACCTCGACACATCAGGGCTGACCACGCGGCTATCAGGGACGCGCGGCAAGCAGTCGCTCGCGAACTTCCTGCGCAAGGCCGCGCAATTGTCGCCGGTCGGCATCGGCCTGATGCAGGAGGCGGCCATTGCATCCGGCCGGACGCTGGCGGCGCTGTCGCCGGCCGAGCTTGCGACCCTGATCAATGCCATTCCGGTTCAGCTCACCGGCGTAGCCCCGATCGATCGGGCGATCTCGACGGCGGGCGGACTGTCTTTCGACGAGCTCGACGCGAACTTCATGCTGCGCAAGCTGCCCGGCGTGTTCGCCGCCGGCGAGATGCTCGACTGGGAAGCGCCGACGGGCGGGTATCTGCTGCAAGCCTCGTTTGCGACGGGAGCTGCGGCGGGCCGGGGCGTGCTGAGGTGGCTCAACTTGTAGGATGGGTAGAGCGAAGCGAAACCCATCACTTCAAGCCTTTCGCAAGTAGAGATGGGTTTCGCTTCGCTCTACCCATCCTACGGCAGCGGTTACCGTAGCTTCCCCCGCGCCGCGACCGGCAGCGTGCCGATGATCTCCTCGCCGCGCACCATCACCACCTCGTCCATCATGTTGACGACGACGCAGACGTGGTTCGGCACGATGCGGACGACATCGCCGACATTCGGCCTGGTGTTGCTGCGGGAGAGGTCGAGGAAGCCGTGCTCCTCGGCGAACTTCGCGATCTTGGCTTCGGGGTGCTCCAGGATCAGGCCGTGGCCGTCGAGGCCGCCGGTATCCGTGGTCAGCGTCTTCGAGCCGGCGTCCAGAATGCCGCGCTCGGGCGCGGCGCGGCTCACCACCGTCGAATAGATGTGCAGCGCGCAGTCGTCCCAGGTGGCCGAGCCGGCCGCCACCTGCATGCGGTCGTTGTAGATGTAGGTGCCGAAGCGGTGCTCGGTGCCACCCTTGAGCTTGCCGATGTTGACGAGGTTCGGCGTGCCGCCGGTCGAGACGATCTTGGCGTCGAGCCCGTGCGCGCGCACGCCGGCCAATGCTTCGTCGAAGAACTTCTGCGCATCGCGCCAGCCGGTCTCGGTGGGGTAGAGCATGAAGCCGGCGAACTGCAGCCCCTTGGATGCTGCGATCTCGCGCGCCAGCGCAATCGCTTCCGCCGGCGTCTCGACACCGGCGCGCTTGCGGCCGGTGTCGCATTCGACCACGACCGAGAGCGGACGGCCCGACGCCGCGGCGGCCTTGGGCAAGCCCGCGACGACGGTGGAGTTGTCGGCCGCAACCGTCATGTTGGCCTTGGCATTCAGCGCGCCGAGCCGCGCCATCTTTTCCTCGCCGAGCAGATTGTAGCTGATCAGGATGTCGTCGATGCCGGCATTGGCCATGATCTCGGCCTCGCCGATCTTCTGGCACGTGATGCCCTTGGCGCCGGCCGCGACCTGCATCTTGGCGATAGTCGGGTTCTTGTGCGTCTTGATGTGGGGACGGTTGGCGATGCCGGCGTCGTCGCAGGCCTTCTGGATCCGCGCGATGTTGCGCTCGACCCTGTCCATGTCGATGACGGCGCAGGGCGTACCGTATTCACGGGCGATTTTTGCGGCGAGGGGAGTGGTCATGTGATCTCTCTATTTCCGGCCCTGTAGGATGGGTAGAGCGAAGCGAAACCCATCGGAACCAATTCCCGTGTGGCGATGGGTTTCGCTGCGCTCTACCCATCCTACGAATTTATGCCTGCTCGATTTCTTCTCTGAGCATTTCGAGTTCGAGCCAGCGCTCTTCGGCGGCGGACAGTTCTTCGTGCGCCTTGGCGATGGCGGCTGACGTATCGTCGAATTTCTTGCGATCCCGAGCGTAGAGGTTGTGATCGTCGAGCACGCGCTGCAATTTTGCAATGTCGGCCTGGAGCGTTTCCATTTTCTTCGGCAACGTTTCCAGCGCGTGCTTCTCGTTGAAGCTCAGCTTCCGCTTCGGCGCGGACGAGGGGGGAGTAGCGCGCTCTTCCTTCTTCTCGGAAGCCGGTTGCGCCTTCGCGGTCTCGCGCTTCAGGTCCGCGCCGCGCTGGCTCAGCATGTCGCTGTAGCCGCCGGCATATTCGATCCACTTGCCGTTGCCCTCCGGCGCTATCACCGAGGTGACGACACGGTCGAGGAAGTCGCGGTCGTGGCTGATCAGGATGACCGTGCCCTCGTAGTCGCCGAGCATCTCCTCGAGCACGTCGAGCGTTTCGAGATCGAGATCGTTGGTCGGCTCGTCCAGCACCAGGAGGTTCGAGGGCTTGGCCAGCGCGCGCGCCAGCATCAGCCGGCCGCGCTCACCGCCCGACAACACCTCCACCGGCGTGCCGCGCTGCTCCTGGGCGAACAGGAAGTCCTTCATGTAGCCGACGACGTGCTTGGGCTTACCGCCGACCATGACGTGGTCGCCGCGGCCGCCGGTCAGCGCTTCCGCCAGCGTCGATTTCGGATCGAGGCTTTCGCGGTGCTGGTCGAGCGTTGCCGTCTCGAGATTGGCACCCAGCCGCACGGTGCCGGAGTCTGGCTGCGTCCCGCCAGTGAGCAGGTTGACCAGCGTGGTCTTGCCGGCGCCGTTCGGCCCGATGATGCCGAGCCGGTCGCCGCGCTGGATGCGGGTGGAGAAGTTCTCGACGATCTTGCGCTCGCCATAGGCCTTGGAGATGCCCTTGGCCTCGATCACCAGCTTGCCGGAGGCATCCGCTTCCGCCGCGGCGAGACTGGCGGTGCCGGCCGTGCCGCGATAATTGCGGCGCTGGTCTCGCAGCGCATGCAGATTGGCGAGGCGCTTGACGTTGCGCTTGCGCCGGCCGGAGACGCCGTGGCGCAGCCAGTGCTCCTCGTCGACGATCTTGCGGTCGAGCTTGTGCTGGTCGCGCTCTTCTTCCGCCAGCACCTCGTCGCGCCAGCTCTCGAACGATGCGAAGCCGCGGTCGATCTGCTTGATCCTGCCGCGGTCGAGCCACGCCGTGGAGCGCGACAGATTGGTGAGGAAGCGGCGATCGTGGCTGATGATCACCAGCGCGCTGCGGCGGCCGTCGAGCTCCTGCTCCAGCCATTCGATGGTGGATAAATCGAGATGGTTGGTCGGCTCGTCCAGCAGCAGGATGTCGGGCGAGGGCGCCAGCACCCGCGCGAGCGCGGCACGGCGGGCTTCGCCGCCGGAGACGTTGGCCGGGTTCTCGTTGCCGGTGAGCCCGAGCTGCTCGACCAGATAGCGCGCCTGATAGGGATCGTCGCCCGGTGCGAGGCCGGCCTCGACATAGGCGAGCGTGGTCTTGTGCTCGCCGAAATCGGGCTCCTGCGGCAGATAGCGGACGGTGGCGCCGGGCTGTACGAAGCGCGTGCCGCCGTCTGCCTCGACGAGGCCGGCTGCGATCTTCAGCAGCGTCGATTTGCCGGAGCCGTTGCGGCCGATCAGGCAGACGCGCTCGCCTGGTGCGACATTGAGCTCGACGCCTGACAGCAGCGGCGTGCCGCCGAAGGTCAGCGTGATGTCCTTGAGCTGGATCAGGGGCGGCGCCATGACTAACCTTGGCTCGTTGCAGCTTGGTCGGCGCGGCGGCGCTGGATCCGGCGCAGCGTCTGGTCGAGCGCGGAGAGGAAGGCCGAGCGGTCGCGCGGCGAGAACGAGCGCGGCCCGCCGGTCACTTCGCCGGCCGAGCGCAGATCCGTCATCAAATTGCGCACCGCCAGCGTCATGCCGATCGACTCTTCCGTGAACGGCTTGCCGTTCGGCGCGATCACGTCGGCGCCGGCCTTGACGCAACGGCTCGCCAGCGGAATGTCGGAGGTGATGACCACGTCGCCGGGCCGGGCGCGTTCCGCGATCCAGTCGTCGGCCGCGTCCATGCCGCTGCCTGCGGCAATGCGCTCGATCAACGGGTCCTGCGGCACGCGGATAAAATTGCCGGCGACGACGCTGACGGGCACGCCGTGCCGGAGCGCCACGCGATAGATTTCGTCCTTCACCGGGCAGGCGTCGGCGTCGACATAGATGCGGGTGGGGGTCTCAGTCATTCCGCCGCGTGGTACCGCATTCGGGCTGCAAAGGCGAGGGGATTGACCGCTGTTCCCCGGGCCCTACGATCACCCCCGAAACAACAAAAATACGGGGAAGATGACCCATGCCGAACCGGCTCGAAACCTGGCGCGTCGAGGCCTACAACACCGCCAAACAGTCCGAAAACAAGATGCACGACGATACGGTGGCGCGCCGCTTCGGCTTCTCGGGCGGCCTGGTCCCGGGGGTCGATGTCTTCGCCTACATGATGCACGTGCCGCTGGCGCGCTGGGGCCGTGATTTCCTCTCCCGGGGGTTGGTCGAGGCCCGCTTCATCAAACCGGTCTATGACGGCGAGGCCGCCGATGTCGACGCGACCGAGCACAACGGCCTGCTCACGATCGAGGTTTTCAGCCGCACCGAGCTGTGCGCCACCGGGACGGCCTCGCTGCCGGCGGCGGTGCCCGCGGTTTCGCTGGGCGACTATGTGGCGGTGCCTGCCGTGGCCGAGCGCAAGCCGGTCGGCCCGGCAACGTTCGAGACCGGCAAATGGCTGGGCACGACACCCCGCCGCTGGGCCGGGCAGGACGCCGCCGACTATCTCGCCGACATCAGGGAAACCGATCCGATCTTCGCGCGCGAGGGCCTCGGCCATCCCGGCCTGATCCAGCGCGTCATGAACCGCCTCCTCGTCGACAACACCATTCTGGGCCCGTGGATCCATGTCGGCAGCCGCATGCAGCTGCTGTCCGCCGCGCGCGCCGGTGACGAGATCACGGCACGCGCAAAAGTCACCGCCAATTACGAGAAGAAGGGCCACCGCTTTGTCGAGCTCGATGCGCTGGTGGTCGCCAACGGCACGACGCCGCTCGCGCATTGCCAGCACACCGCGATCTACCAGCCGCGCGAACAGGCGGCGGCGTAGGTGGAAAGAGGCACATCGTCACCACATCGTCATGCCCGGGCTTGTCCCGGGCATCCACGTTCTTGGTGCACGAAGGCGTGGATGGCCGGGACAAGCCCGGCCATGACGGAGGAGAGAGCGAGCGTCCCTTACGCCGCGTTGCCCTTCGCGTCCTGGATCGCGCGCCACACGCGCTCCGGGGTTAGCGGCATGTCGATGTGCTTGATGCCGTAGTCCGACAAGGCGTCGAGCACCGCGTTCACCACCGTCGACAGGCTGCCGGCGCAGCCGGCTTCGCCGCAGCCCTTGCTGCCGAGCGGGTTGGTCGTGGCGGGCACGGGGTGATCGCCGACCGTCATGTTCGGCACGTCCTCGGCGCGGGGCAGGGCGTAGTCCATCAGCGAGCCCGTGATCGGCTGACCGCTCTCGTCGTAGCGGACGTGCTCCATCAGCGCCTGGCCGATGCCCTGGACGACGCCGCCATGGAGCTGGCCGGCGACCAGCAGCGGATTGATCACCGTGCCGAAATCGTTGACCGCGCTGTAGCGCACGATCTGCACGACGCCGGTATCGGGATCGATCTCGACCTCCGCGACGTGGCAGCCGTTCGGGAACGCCGAGGCGACCGGGTCGCTGGTGTGATCGACGTCGAGCGAGTCGGGCACGCCGTCCGGCGTCTTGCCGTCATGCAGCTTCTTGGCGAGCTCCATGATGTCGATGCTGCGGTCGGTGCCGGCGATGGTGAAGCTGCCGCCTTCGAACTCGATGTCGGCTTCGGACGCCTCCAGCATGTGCGCGGCGGCGCGCTTGCCCTTCTCGATGACGAGCTTGGCGGCGCCGACGATGGCCTGGCCGCTCGCTGTGATCGAGCGCGAGCCGCCGGTGCCGTTGCCGGTGTGGACGATGTCGCTGTCGCCCTGCACCAGCTTCACGCTCTCGAACGGCACGCCGAGCTGCTCGCACAGCACCTGCGCGAACGGCGTGGCATGGCCCTGGCCGTAATCGAGCGTGCCGGTGATCAGCTGCACGGTACCGTCGGCGTCGAACACGATCTTGCCGAGCTCGGGGCTCGGCGGCGCGGTGACCTCGAGATAGGAGCCGACGGCGATGCCGCGCAGCTTGCCGGCCTTCTTGCTCTCCTTCTTGCGCTTGGCGAAGTTTTCGTGGTCGGAGATGTCGAGAGCCTTGTTGAACACGGCCTGGAAGTCGCCGCTGTCATAGGTGACGCCCGAGGAGGCCGCGAACGGGATCTGGTTCGGCTTGATGAAGTTGCGCTTGCGCAAGGTGAGCCGGTTGATGCCCATCTCGTCGGCGGCGCGGTCGATCAGCCGCTCCATGTAGTAGTTGGCCTCGGGCCGGCCGGCGCCGCGATAGGCACCCATCAGCGTGGTGTTGGTCAGCACCGTCTTGATGTCGACGCCCATCAGCGGCGTGCGGTAGACGCTCGAGAAGTTCTTGCCGGTGTTGAGCGAGAGCGGGCCGGGCGCGACGCCGGTGATGTAGGCGCCGAGATTGCCGTAGCCGGACAGCTTCGCCGCAAGGAAGTGCCCCTCGGAATCGAGCGCCAGCTCGGCGTGGATCTTCTGCGCGCGGCCGTGGCTGTCGGAGAGGAAGCTGGTGGAGCGCTCGTCGAGCCACTTCACCGGTTTTCCCAATTCCTTCGCCGCATACAGGATGCACATGTATTCGGGGTAATTGATGTTCTTCATGCCGAAGGAGCCGCCGACATTGGCGGTGAGGATGCGCACCTTCTCGTTCGGCACTTTCAGGTTCTTGGCGAGATTGGCGCGGTTGCCCGCGACGCCCTGCGTCGGCACCTGCAGCGTGTAGCGCTCGGACTTCTTGTCGAACGAGGCAAGGCCGACGCGCGGCTCCATCGAGACCACGGCGACGCGGGTGTTCTCGATGTCGATCTTGGTGACGTGGGCGGCGCCGGCAAAGGCTGCGTTGACCTTGTCCATGTCGCCATAATGGTAATCGAGCGCGACGTTGTTCGGGATGTGGTCGTAGAGCTGCGGCGCACCGGGCTTGGCGGCTTCCTCGGGGTCCGTCACCGCCGGCAGCGGCTCGATGTCGAGCTCGACCGCTTCGGCCGCGTCGCGCGCCTGCGCCAGCGTCTCGGCCACCACGAAGGCGACGGGATCGCCGACGAAGCGGACCTTGTCGGTCGCCAGCGGCTGGCGGTTGGTCTGGAGCAGGGGCGAGCCGTCACGGCTTTTCAGCGGCAGGCCGCAGGTGAAGGGGCCGTAGTCGGCGGCATCGAGGTCCTTGCCGGTCCACACCCCGAGCACGCCCGGCATCGCCTTGGCGGCATCGAGGCCGATGCCGCGAATGACGCCATGGGCATGGGTCGAGCGGACCACCACGGCATAGGCCTGGCCGGGCAGGTTGAAATCGTCGGTGTAGCGGCCCTTGCCGCGCACCAGGGTGTCGTCCTCCTTGCGGCGGACCGGCTGACCGACACCGTATTTTTGCAGTGCAATAGCGTTTTCGAGCGTGGACGATTTGGTGTGTTCTTGCATGGAATCGACCTGAAAAGCCGGCATTTGCGCGATTTCGCGGGGCGCCTGGTGGGGGGCCGGACCCCATTGAGATAACCCACGGCTCCGTTCACGACAACGCACGAATGGACATGGTCCCATGTGATGCGTTGTTGCGCAGGCCTGCCGCGCTGCTAATGTTTCAGGCGAAAAAGCAATTCCTGACCGGCCCGAGCGGCCTCGGAAAGACAGTTTGTATGAATGACCACACGCGGCTCCGCGACGGCCATGCGCCGCACGGTGAGCTGGAGGGGTCGATGGCGGCGGTGGCGTTGGCCACCGAACCGGCCGTCCCCGCGCAGGCGCTGGGAACCGGCGTCTATGCGGCGCTGGACCTCGGCACCAACAATTGCCGGCTGCTGATCGCCTGTCCGACCCAGGACGGCTTTCGCGTGGTCGATTCCTTCTCGCGCATCATCCGGCTCGGCGAGGGGGTCTCGGCGACCGGGTGCATCAGCGAGGCCGCGATCGAGCGGGCCATTGCCGCGCTCAGCATCTGCCGCGACAAGATCAACCTGCGCAAGGCGCGCCGGCTGCGGCTGATCGCGACCGAAGCCTGCCGCGCGGCCTCGAATGCGGAAGGTTTCCGCAGCCGCGTCGCGGCCGAAACCGGCATCGAGCTCGAGGTGATCGACCGCGAGACCGAGGCCGCGCTCGCCGTGGTCGGCTGCTCGCCGCTGGTCGATCCCAGGGGCAGGGGCGCCATCCTGTTCGACATCGGCGGCGGGTCGACCGAGCTGGTGCGGATCGAGCGCGACGCTCAAAATCCGGAGCCGCGCATCAAAGCCTGGATGTCGATCCCGTATGGCGTGGTCACGCTCGCCGAGCAGTTCGGCGGCCGCGATGTCACGCCGGAGATCTACGCCGCGATGGAGCGGGAAGTGGCCAGCCACGTCACCCCGTTCGCGGCGGAGCACGGTCGCGATCTCGCGGACATGCACCTGCTCGGCACATCAGGCACGGTGACGACGCTCGCCGGCATCCATCTCAACCTGCCGCGCTACGACCGCCGCCGCATCGACAGCATCTGGATGAACGATGCCGACATCACCGCGACCATCAACAAGCTGCTCGGCATGAGCTACGAGGAACGCGCCGGCAACAGCTGCATCAGCGTCGAGCGCGCCGATCTCGTGCTCGCCGGCTGCGCCATTCTCGATGCCATCCGCCGCGCCTTTCCGCTGCCGCGCCTGCGCGTCGCCGACCGGGGCCTGCGCGAGGGCATGCTGGTCGAGATGATGCGCGAGGACGGCGCGCTCAGGAGCTGGTGAGATGGCCAAAGACACCACCGGCCGCTTGCACGTCCAGGTCAAGACCGGCGGCAAGCGCAAATTGTCGTCGAAGCTGTGGCTGGAGCGGCAGCTCAACGATCCCTATGTGGCCAAGGCCAAGGCCGCGGGCTATCGCTCGCGCGCCGCGTTCAAGCTGCTGGAGATCGACGACAAGTTCCGCCTCTTGAAGCCCGGCATGGCCGTGGTCGACCTTGGCGCCGCGCCGGGCGGCTGGAGCCAGATCGCCGCCAAGCGCGTCGGATCGGTCGAAGGCAAGGGCAAGGTCGTCGCGATCGACCTGCTGGAAATGCCCGAGATTCCCGGCGTCGATTTCGCGCAGCTCGATTTCATGGACAACGGCGCCCCTGACAAGCTCACCGCGATGCTCGGCGGCGGCGCCGACATCGTGATGTCCGACATGGCCGCCAACACGACCGGCCATCGCAAGACCGACCAGCTCCGCATCGTCGGCCTGGTCGAGACCGCCGCCGCGTTTGCCTGCGACGTGCTCAAGCCCGGCGGCACGTTTTTGGCGAAGACCTTCCAGAGCGGCGCCGACGCCGATCTGCTCGCCCGGCTCAAGCGCGACTTTGCCACGGTGCGGCACGTCAAGCCCGCCGCGAGCCGGCAGGATTCCTCGGAGCGTTACGTGCTCGCGACGGGGTTTCGGGGCGGGGCGTAGTAAAAATTCCGCGGTCGTCCCGGCGAAGGCCGGGACCCATAACCACCGAATTGCATTTGGCGAAGACCACCAATGGCCGTCTCGCGCCAAGCTACCGTCTCGGCGTATGGGTCCCGGCCTTCGCCGGGACGACACCGAGCGTAGGGCGATGGCTCGCTTAATTCACCCCAGCCGCTGATCCCGCACGTTCTGCGTATCTTCCGTCGCGGCCTTCACGGCTGCCTTCTCCGCGCCCTTGCCGGCGCCCTTGCGGCTGGCGATCTCCACCGCCTTGCGGCCGGAGATCTCGTGGCCGGCATCGGCCGGCATCTGCCAGAAGAACCAGCTCGAGGCCGCCGAGGTCAGCGCCACCACGACGAAGGCCGGCATGAACACGGCGGCGTTGAGCTCGCTGACATGGCTGAGCCACATCGTCGTCTCCACCGAGGCGGCGCCGACGGCAACGCCGGCGGAGACCGCGAGCTGCTGGTTGACGCTGACGAGCGTGGTGGCGCGGCTCATCTGCGGGCTCTCGACGTCGGCATAGGCAACCGTGTTGATCGCGGTGAATTCGAGCGAGCGGAAGAAGCCGCCGACCACCAGGATCACCATGATGATGAGCAGCGGCGTCGTCACCGTGAACAGCGCGCAGACGCCGAGGAAGAACGCGCTGACGATCGCGTTCACCGTCATCAAATTGCGGAAGCCGAAGGTGCGGATGAGACGCGCAGCCAGCGTCTTCATGCCCATGGCGCCGAGCGAGGAGGCGAAGGTGACGAGGCCCGAATGGAACGGCGACAGCCCGAAACCGATCTGCATCAAGAGCGGCAGCAGGAAGGGCAGGGCGCCGATGCCGAGGCGGAACAGGAAGCCGCCCAAAATCGCCGCGCGCAGCGTGGGGAGTTTCAAAAGCGAAAAGTCCAGCACCGGCGATCCCGTCCGCCGCGCGTGGATGACGTAGAGCGTCATCGAGATCGCGCCGCCCACGACCAGGGCCGCGACCGTGCTCCACGGCAGTAGATTGAGGCCGGCAACCGACAGGCCGAACGCAATGCCGGCGAGGCCGAGCCCGGCGAGCACCATGCCGTAGAGATCGAACTTCTCCTGCGTCTCGCTCTTGATGGGATCGATGAACTTCAGCGCCATGAAGATGCCGAGCAGCCCGATCGGGATGTTGATCAGGAAGATCCAGTGCCAGGAAGCGTAGGTCGTGATGAAGCCGCCGAGCGGCGGCCCGATCACCGGGCCGATCAGGGCAGGGATGGTCACCCACGCCATCGCGTTGACCAGCGCGCTCTTGTCGACCGAGCGCAGTAGCACGAGGCGCCCGACCGGCGTCATCATCGCTCCGCCCATGCCTTGCAGGATGCGCGCGAACACGAAGTCGGTGACCGAGGTCGAGAGCGCGCAGCCGATCGAGCCGACCATGAACACGCCGACCGCGATCGCGAACACCATCCGCGCGCCGAACCGGTCGGCGGTCCAGCCGCTCGCCGGGATGAACACCGCGAGCGACAGCAGGTAGGAGGTGATCGCGAGCTTGAGCGTCAGCGGGCTGGTGCCGATGTCGGCCGCGATCGCCGGCAGCGAGGTGGCGATCACCGTGGAATCCATGTTTTCCATGAAGAGCGCGGTGGCCACGATCAGCGGGATGACGCGTTGCTTGTCGACCATGACGGATTGGTAATGAAAATCAGAAGGAGGGGTGGACTTGCGGCTTATCACCGTCGCCTTGTGCGGACCATTGCGGATCGACGCATAGCACCTAAATCCTGCGTAACAACGGTGTGACCCTCACTTCCAGGTTGCGCCGGAGGGCGGGACACGCCGTCTCGCCTCTCGTCATTCCCGGGCGCGCCGGCTGGCGCGCGCCGGGGAATGACGACGAGCATGGGCTATCCACGCCGAATTTACATAAAAAGCCTGTGCATGGCTGGCCAGCGGGCCGAATTGCTTTGATTCGTCACGCGGGCATGCTATCGACCCGCGTCAACCCCACCGATGGGCTCCGATTCGACGGCGATGCCGCAAGGTACGCCGAGGGCGGCGCTCATCCATTGCTATTTGCGGCAGGGCCGCAGGAAGGAGTTGGCACATGGCCACGGTGCAACAAGGCATCCGCGAAGCCTTTACGTTCGACGACGTGCTGTTGAAGCCGGGCCTGTCGGACGTGATGCCTGGCGAGGTCGACATCCGCTCCCGCGTCACCCGCGCCATCCCGCTCAACATCCCGATCATGGCCTCCGCCATGGACACCGTCACCGAAGCCCGCATGGCGATCGCCATGGCGCAGGCCGGCGGCCTCGGCGTCATCCATCGCAATTTCGACCCCGAGGGGCAGGCCGCCCAGGTGCGGCAGGTCAAGCGCTACGAGTCGGGCATGGTGGTGAACCCGCTCACCATCAGCCCCGAGGCGAGCCTCGACGATGCGCTCAAGCTGATGAGCGATCACGGCATCTCCGGCATTCCCGTCGTCACCGGCGCCGGCAAGAATACGCCCGGCAAGCTGGTCGGCATCCTCACCAACCGCGACGTCCGCTTTGCCACCGACCGCCGGCAAAAAGTCTCCGAGCTGATGACGCATGAAGGCCTCGTCACGGTGCGCGAGAACGTCAGCCAGGACGAGGCGCGGCGGATGCTGCACCAGCATCGCATCGAGAAGCTGCTCGTCGTCGACGAGCAATATCGCTGCGTCGGCCTGATCACCGTGAAGGACATGGAGAAGGCGGTCGCTCATCCGCTCGCCTGCAAGGACGCGCAAGGGCGCCTGCGCGTAGCCGCCGCCACCACGGTCGGCGATACCGGCTTCGATCGCACCGAGCGCCTGATCGATGCCGGCGTCGACCTCGTCGTCGTCGACACCGCGCACGGCCATTCCCGCCACGTGCTGCATGCGGTGAACCGCATCAAGCGTCTCTCCAACTCCGTGCAGGTCGTCGCCGGCAACGTCGCCACCACCGAGGGCACGCAGGCGCTGATCGATGCGGGCGCGGACTGCATCAAGGTCGGCATCGGCCCGGGCTCGATCTGCACCACACGCATCGTCGCCGGCGTCGGCGTTCCCCAGCTCACCGCGATCATGGATGCGGTGGAAGCGGCGAAGAAGGCCGATATCCCTGTCATCGCCGACGGCGGCATCAAGTTCTCGGGCGACCTCGCCAAGGCACTCGCCGCCGGTGCAGACATCGCCATGGTCGGCTCGCTGCTCGCAGGCACCGACGAGACCCCGGGAGAAGTGTTCCTGTGGCAGGGCCGTTCCTACAAGGCCTATCGCGGCATGGGTTCGGTCGGCGCGATGGCGCGCGGATCGGCCGATCGCTACTTCCAGCAGGACATCAAGGACACGCTCAAGCTCGTGCCTGAAGGCATCGAGGGCCAGGTGCCCTACAAGGGCCCGGTCGGCAACGTCATGCACCAGCTCGCCGGCGGCCTGCGCGCCGCCATGGGCTATGTCGGCGCACGCGACATGAAGGAGCTGCACGACAAGGCCCAGTTCGTCCGCATCACCGGCGCGGGCCTGCGCGAAAGCCACGTCCACGACGTGACGATCACGCGCGAAGCCCCGAACTATCCGGGCGGGGGCTAGTTACGCCGACGCAAGGTCAGGTGATGGGATCGGCGGAGCGGGGTGATCCAGCTTTGCCGCATCCGGTCGCTTGCTTTTGATGAGAGACCAGATCAGCACAACCTGCCACTCCAGGAACGCCACCCAAAAGTCTCCGCCGAAGCCGGCCCAACTGATGACGGACATGTCCGCCAGCCAACAGAGGACGGCCAGCAATACGCAGAGGAAATTTGCGACGAGTATATAAGCGACGCGGCGATGATTGAGAAACAGTGCGATCCACGTCGGCAGGAAGATGAGCATCCAGGCGGCAATACCGCCTGCCGCCAAAAGGAAGTCTGAGGAGAAGCCTGCGAGCCACGCAATGAGCGTGGGGCCGGCGATGAGGAATAGCGGGAAGCCGGCTACGACCAACGTTATTTGCCACGCCGTGCTCTTTGGAGCTGCGAGTCCCATTCGCCCGACGTGCTGCCTCAACAACGCCATTCCCAGTCCAACCTTGTTTGCCGTATCGCAGCCACTTCCGCCAAACGGCGCACGGCAGAGGCGAGGCGTTCGTCTTGATGCAGCCTAGACTGGTGGGCTGATCACGGCTTTAATCCGGTACTTAAAATTCTAGGGAAGAGCGCCAGTCACCTTCGCTCTCGTGCCCCGGGCGCGGCGCAGCGCTTCTTCAGCGGTGGGCTGCAGAGCCGGGGCTCATGTCGCCGCATATTGCGACGTAGCTCTCTGGGGCGCGGCTCTGTGCAGCGTCACTGCGTGCCGCAGCGCGTCCGGGGCACGAGAGCTGTGTTCGCCTCTGCGTCTAAGCGCTCCACCGCTTTTGTATTGACGTAGCTACCTGCCTCCGCTTCCGTTCACGCCGAAACAATTCGGAGGAAGCCATGTCTCAAGGCAAACGCATCGTTCTCGCCGCGCGTCCCGTCGGCGAACCCAAATCGTCTGATTTTCGCCTGGAGGAATTCGCTGTCCCCACGCCCGGCGCAGGCGAGGTGCTGCTGCGCACGATCTGGCTGTCGCTCGATCCCTATATGCGCGGGCGCATGAGCGATGGTCCGTCCTACGCCGCGCCGGTGCCGGTCGGCGGCGTGATGGAAGGCGAGGCGGTCAGCGAGGTCGCGGCCTCCAACAATCCGGACTTCGCCAAGGGTGATATCGTCCGCGCACGGACCGGCTGGCAGACCAATGCGATCTCGAACGGCAAGGGCCTGATCAAGGTCGATCCCAAGCTCGGCCCGATCTCGACCTCCATCGGCGTGCTCGGCATGCCCGGCATGACCGCGTATACGGGCCTGCTCGACATCGGCAAGCCGCAGGAAGGTGAGACCGTCGTCGTTGCCGGCGCTTCCGGTGCGGTCGGCTCGGCCGTCGGTCAGATCGCGAAGATCAAGGGCGCGCGCGCAGTCGGCATCGCCGGCGGCAAGGACAAGTGCGACTACGTGGTGAAGGAGCTCGGCTTCGATGCCTGCATCGATCACCGCGATCCCGATCTCGCCGCCAAGCTGAAGGATGCCTGCCCGAAGGGCATCGACGTCTATTTCGAGAACGTCGGCGGCGCGGTGTTCGAGGCGGTGTTCCCGCTGCTCAATCCGTTCGCGCGCGTGCCGGTCTGCGGCCTGATCGCCCATTACAACGACACCGAGGCCAAGCCGCCGAAATGGGCCGCAGCGATGATGCGTGCGACGCTGACCAAGCGGCTGACCTTCCGCGGCTTCATCGTCTCCGACTTCGCCTCCCGCCATGGCGACTTCCTGCGCGACATGTCCGGCTGGGTCCGCGACGGCAAGGTCAAGTACAAGGAGTTCATCACCGAGGGCCTGGAGAGCGCCCCCGGCGCCTTCATGGGCCTGCTGAAGGGCGCCAATTTCGGCAAGCAGCTGGTGCGGGTCGGGCCCGACAAGGCCTAGCGCGACAGGGACTAGGACTCCCGTTGCACTACAGCCACATGGCGGCTGGGGATAGTTAAGAAAGAGTCACCAAATGGTCACACCTGCCCGCAAAAGCCGCAGGTGTGACCCCCTGTTCATTGACGGACCGGCGAAGGCATTGAATCATCGCGCATATTTCAGGTGCTGCGATGTTAGAGATTGGTATTTTCAGCGTAATCCTCCTGGCTGCCGGCTATTGGGCGACGATGTTCGTCATGGGCCGCCGTGACGACGTCATCCACGGCAAGTTCGTTCATGCCGAGGAGGAAGGCGAGTTCACGCAAAGCGCCATGCCGACGCGGCCACCGTTTCCGAAGCGCCCGGTAAAGGCTGTGCAGCCTGCCGGCGTTCAGCCCACGAGCATCCAGCCTCCGATTGCCGAAGCGAGGCCGGTGAACAGCGCCGCGCTGGAATCCCTGCTCGCCGCGATCCAGCAGGATCTCAAGAGCGTCGCGTAAGCCGCAAGCGCTCAGACGCTGCCACGCTCGATCAGGGACAATTCGACCGCGAGCCGTTGCTCGGCCGCAGGTGCGCCGGCGAGCCGCGCCAGCAGCAATTCGCCCGCAATGCGTCCCACGGCTGCCGCGTCGAACGAGATGGTGGTGAGGCCGGGCGTGATCTGATCGGCAACGTCGTTGTCACCGAAGCCGAGCACGGCGAGGTCGCGCGGCACGGAGATGCCGCGGGCGCGCGCCTCGATCAATGCGCCGGTCGCCAGCAGGTCGTTGGCGCAGAACACGGCATCGACCTTGCCGCCGCGATCGAGCAGGGTGGTGAAGGCGGCGCGGCCGTCGACGAGGCCCCTGATCTCGCCGACGCCGATCTCGTGGACGATCTCGAGGCCGAGCTGTGCCGCTGCCGCGCGAAACCCGTCGCGGCGGAGCGCGCCGCGGCCGCTGCTGCGGCCGATGAAGGCGAGGCGCCGATGTCCGGCCTCGGCGAGCCTCTTCGCCGCCATCGCGCCGGCATCCGCGTTGGGCAGGCCGACCAGCATGTCGATGGGATCGCGTGGGAACGCCCAGGTCTCGATCACGGGAATGCCGAGCTCGGCCAGCGCCGCGCGGTTCTCCTCGAGCTCGATCACGCCGGTGAACATCACCGCGGCGGGACGGATGCCGCGCAGCGACTGGATCATCGCGACCTCCTTGGCATAGGAGTAGGAGGTCTGGCCGACCAGCACCTCGAAGCCTTCCGGCTCCAGCGTCGCGGCGAAGCTCCGCACGGCGAGGCCGAACTGCTGGCTGAGGATGTTGGAAACAAAGGCGACGACCACGTTCGACCGGCCCGAGCGCAACGCGCGGGCGTGCGGGTTGGAGGCGTAGCCGGTCGCCTCGATCACGCCGAGGATGCGCTCGCGGGTCTCTCGATTGACCTTTTCGGGGTGGCGCAGCACCCGCGACACCGTGATCGGGGCGACGCCGGCGCGCTCGGCGACCTCCTCGATGCGCGGCGGCCGTCCGGTCGCATTGCTGCGGCCGGGCGGCGCCGGAATGCGCACGACGTCGTCATAACCTGGCTTTGCCGGATCGGTCATCGAATCCCGAGGCTAGAGCATGATCCGGAAAAGTGTGAAGCGGTTTCCCGGAAAGATCATGCTCAAATAAAAAACCTAAAGCGCGATGACGATTTATCCCAATCTCATCGCGCTTTAGTCGAAGTTGGTATCGTCTCCAAAACTCAGCGCGCAGGCAGCTCGTCACGCGACAGCGCGCGGCCGACCTGGACCAGGCAGTCGCCGCTCTGGCTGTCGGTGTGCAGGCGCTGCGAGATCACGATGCCGTCGGCGGGGAAGCGCAGCACCTCTTCGGCAAGCTCTGGACGCTCGAAGTCGTGGTACCAGCCCGCGACGTCGCCCGCCTTGACCCGCGCGCCGACGGTGACGGCGGGCTCGAACCAGCCGCGGCGCGTCGCGAACACCGCCTGGGCATGGCTTTGCAGCGCCAGCAGCTCAGTGGCGCGTTCGACTGGCGCGTGCGGCCCCAGCACCGGGGCCTGAACGAGGCCGAGGGCAAGCAGCAGCCGGTCGACGGCACGCGCGGTGAACGCCATCGTCTGCGGCGTGACGGTGCCGCCGCCGCCGAATTCACCTGACAGCCCGATCGCGCCGGCGCGGGCGGCGGCCGCCATCGAGGTCGGCGCAGTCGCACCGTTCTCGGCGACGAAGGCGAAGGGCATCCCGAGCCCTTCCATCAGGCGCAGCGCGTGGCCGAACATCTCGGGCGGTCCCTGGCGCTCGATCAGCGCGCACGGCACGTGCGCCATCGAGGTGCCGCCGGAGTGGATGTCGAACACGACGTCGTGGCGCGGAAACAGCGCGTGCTCGAGGAAGTGTGCGAGTCGAAACGTCGGCGTGCCCGCTTCATCGCCGGGGAAGGCGCGGTTGAGATTGCCTTCGTCGAGCGGCGAGCGGCGGCGCGCCGCCATCACGGCGGGGAAATTGGCAAAAGGAAGAATGGTGATCTCGCCCTTGATGTCCTTCGCGTCGAGGCGGCGATAGAGCCGCGTCAGCGTGATTTCGCCCTCATATTCGTCGCCGTGATTGCCGGCCATCAACAGCAGCTTCGGGCCGGCGCCGTTCTTGATCCGGAAGATCGGGATCTTGACCTGAAAATAGGGGGAGCGGTCGATCGAGAAGGGAATGCCGAGATGGCCGGACCATTTCTGGTCCTTCTCGAAGTCGATCTCGTGAAACAGTCCGGTATGCATGGCTTGCCTCGGGGCCGCGTCGTTGCCGACGCCGGCCGAAAGTTGAAGGAAGAGCGATGCTGCTACAGCAGCGCGACTGCGGTCATCTCGACGCGCAGATCGGGATCGGCGAGACGGGCTTCGACGCAGGCGCGCGCCGGCGGATTGGCCGGATCGATCCAGCCGTCGTAGACCGAGTTCATGGTGTCGAAGTCGGTGATATGCGGCAGGAAGACGTTGACCGCGATCAGCCTGGAGCGATCGGAGCCCGCTTCCTTCAGGAGCGCGTCGATCTTGGCCAGCACCTGCTGGGTCTGCGACACGATGCCGGCCTTGCGGTCATCGGCGACCTGGCCTGCGATGTGCACCATGCCGCCGGCGGCGACGGCCTGGCTCATGCGCGAGCCGACGACGTAACGTTTGATCATCTGAAAGTCTCCTCGTGAGTGCTCCCGCGACAAGCGCGGGAGCATGTCGGCCTACAGCGTCGGCAGCGACTGTTCTTCCTTGAACCATTTCAGCTGCAGGGCGCCGAGCTTGCCGTTCAGCTTGTTGAAGAAGATGTCGGTGTTGATCCAGTTGAGCAGGTTCTGCTCGCCCTGGCGCACGCCGACATGGGCTGGCGACTGGCGGATCAGGAACTTCAGCTCGACCTCCTTGGTCGGATTCTGGTCCTGGACCTTCAGCGCGATGGCGCTGTTCTCCGCAAAGGTGTCGGCTTGTCCTGCGAGAAACGCGGCAAGTGCGGCCGGCGTGTCCTCGAAGCGCACCAGCTTCACCTTCGGCGCGTTGTCGGTGAGCCAGACGTCGAGCGTCGAGCCCTTGGCGACGGCAACGCTGCGGCCGTCGAGATTGTCCGGCTTCTTTCCGGTGGCGGAGGGCAGCGATTTCGCGCCATAGACGCCGAGATTCACCACCGCATAGGGCTGCGAGAACATCACCTGCTGGGCACGCTCGGGCGTCGCGCCGAGACCGGCGATCAGCATGTCGATCTTGTCGGAGAGCAGGCTCGGGATGCGCGCGGCGCCCGTCACCGGCACCAGCTCGAGCTTCACGCCCATGTCGGCGGCGATCAGCTTGGCGAGATCGGCGTCGAGGCCGGCGATCTCGCCCTTGTCGTCCTTGAAGCCCCAGGGCGCGGCATCGGTGAGAATGCCGACGCGGATCTTGCCGGAGCCGAGCACGTCCTGGAGCTTGTCGGCCTTGGCAAGGTTTGGCGCGGCAAGGACGGCGAGGGCCGTCGCCGCGATGGTGAAGAGGGACTTCAATTGTCTCATGACGCTCTCCTTGAAGGGGGAAGTGGTTACTTGGCGGATGCGATGAAGCTTGCGAGTTCGGGTGTCTCAGGATTGGCGAACAGTTTGGCCGGCGGTCCCTGTTCCCAGACGCGGCCCTGGTGCATGAAGACGATGCGGTTGGCGACGTTGCGGGCAAAGCCCATCTCGTGGGTAACGAGGATCATGGTCATGCCTTGCTTCGCCATCGCCTCCATCACCTTCAGGACTTCGCCGACGAGCTCGGGGTCGAGCGCCGAGGTCACCTCGTCGAACAGCATGAGGTGAGGCGCCATGGCCAGGCATCGCGCGATGGCGACACGCTGCTGTTGGCCGCCGGAGAGCTGTTCCGGCCAGGCGTCGATCTTGTCGGCGAGGCCGACCCGGGTCAGCACGTCCTCTGCCAGCGCCCGTGCTTTCGCCTTGTCGATGCGGCCGGTGAGGAGGGGGGCCAGCGTGATGTTGCGCTCGACCTTCAGATGCGGAAACAAATTGAAGGCCTGGAACACGATGCCGACGCGCTGACGGAATTTCTTCAGGTCCGGCATCTTGGCGTGGACCTTCTGGCCCTCGACCCGGATCTCGCCGGTGTCGACGCTCTCCAGCGCGTTGATGCAGCGGAGCAGCGTGGACTTGCCCGAGCCGGAGCGGCCGATGATGGTGACGATCTCGCCTTCCTCGACATCGAGCGAGACGCCCTTGAGCACCTCGACCTTGCCGAATGTCTTGTGCACGTCGCGGATTTCAACGAGAGCCATCGAGGCGGGCCTCCAGGGAGCGGGACCAGAGCGTGAGCGGCAGGCACAGCGCGAAATAGATCGCAGCGACCAGCGCATAGGTGAGCAGCGGCTGGAACGTCGCCGCGCTCACCACTTGCCCTGCGCGGGCGAGCTCGACGAAGCCGAGAATGGAGGCGAGCGAGGTGCCCTTGATGAGCTGCACCAGGAAGCCGACGGTCGGCGGCAGCGACAGCCGCAGCGCCTGCGGCGCGATGATGTGGCGGAACTGCTGCCAGGCGGAGAGGCCGAGGCAGGCGCCGGCCTCCCATTGCGCCTGCTTCACCGCTTCCAGTCCGCCGCGCCAGATCTCGCCGAGGAACGCCGCGGTGTAGAGCGTGTAGGCGACGGTCACGGCAACGAGCGCCGGCACCTGGATTCCCAGGAACACCGGCATGCCGAAATAGAAGAAGAACAGGAGGCCGAGCAGCGGCACGCTCTGGATCACCTGAATGAGTGCGGCCATCGTCCAGCGCAGCCCGGCAAAGCGGCTGATGCGGCCCATGGCGAGCCCGAGCGCCAGCGGCGCACCGAAGAGCAGCGCGAGCACGACGAGCGCGACGGTCCAGCGCAGTGCTGTGAATAGCGAGACGAAATCGATGAGGGAGAAGGATCGCATGGCCTGTCCCTCAGCGCCGCCGCGGCCAGCGGAAGGCGGCCAGGCTGATGATGGCGAACAGCGCCTTGAACGACATCGCCATCGCGAAATAGACCGCGCAGATCACCGCATAGACCTCGAAGCTGCGATAGGTGCGGCTCTCGATGAAGCCGGCGACGTGAAACAGCTCATCGGTGGCGACCTGGGAGGCGAGCGAGGTGCCGAGCAGCAGCAGCACGAACTGGCTGGTCACGGCGGGATAGGCGTTGCGCAGCGCCGGCGGCAAGATGATGTGGCGGAACACCTGCCAGCCCGAGAGCCCGAGGCACTGGCCGGCCTCGATCTGGCTGCGCGGAATGGAATCGAGGCCGGCGCGGATGATCTCGACCGAATAGGCCCCGAAATAAAGCGACAGCGCGACGCAAGCGGCTTCGAACGCCGGCAGCTTCAACCCGAAGCTCGGCAGCACAAAGAAGACGATGAATATCTGGATCAGCGACGGCGTGTTGCGGAACAGCTCGATATACCCGCGCACCAGCCAGCGCAGCGGCGTGATGCGCCCCTTTAGCGCGACCGCGCCGGCGATGCCGATCACGAGGCCGGCCAGCGCCGAGATCACCGTCAACTCCAGCGTGACGATGGCGCCGTCGATGAGCTGGTTCTGATAGCGCCACAGCGGCAGGAAATTCATCGCGCCCGCTTTCAGCCGAACTGGGTTGGGAAGGCGCGCGTCACGACGCCGTCGGCGTCGAGGCCGAGGACGACGCTCCAGCGGTCGAGACAGGTGCAGGGATGCGAGATGCCGAAGGCGATGATGTCGCCGACAGCGAGCGCGGCTTCGGGCGCAACGGAGAGGAACGCATGCTGATCATTGAGGCGGGTCACGGCCAGCTGAGCGGCGAGCCCCTGCTGCTCGACGCCGTCGCGGAAGACGCGCAAGGGCAGGGGCAATCCCTGATCGAACGACGCATCGCGCATGCCGAAGCCCGCGATCGCAAGCCCGGCCTCGGGCCGCGACAGCACCTCGGCCCAGAGCGTCAGCGCGGGACGAAAGCTTTTGGCGGCGGAGTGGTGCAGGCCGTCGACGAGCAGGCCGCCGCGCCGATCGATGTCGGCGAAAGCGCGGGCATAGATGCCGTGATCGGCGAAGAACAGCGCGCCCGAGCGCAGCAGGACGATGGCGTTGCCGTCCGCCTGGGCGACCGGCGCCAGCGCGCGCGCGACGATGTCGAAATAGGCCGAGCCGCCGGCGCTGATGATCAGCGGCCGTTGCGGGACGGTGGCACGTACCAGCGCGAAGGCCTCGACGGTGCGCTCCAGCAGCGTCGCGATCGCGCGCAGCGTCGCCTCGGCATCGGATGTTGCGGCTGCGCCCTCATAGGTCGCGACGCCGCCGAGCACGAGCCGGTCGGCGCTCAGTATGGCCGCGATCGTGGCCGCGACCGCGGCGGGATCGCGCGCGCCGGCACGGCCCGCACCGAGCTCGACCAGCACGGAGAGCTCGCTGCGTCCGGCGATGCGCGCGGCTTCGGCGAGCGCTGCGACCGCCGCGGGCGAGTCCGCGAAGGCGTGAAAGTCGACATCGCCATAGGCGCTCAGCAGTGCACCGAGCCGCCGGCCGGCTGCGAGCCCGCCGATCTGGTTGGCCAGCAACAGGCGGCGCTCGCCGCTCGCGAGCAGCACCGCGGCCTGCTGGATGTTCGCGACCGTCGTGCCCCAGGCGCCGGCTGCGCGCAGCGAGCGCGCCAGCTCCGGCGACATCGGCGTCTTAGCGTGCGGCGCGACGGCAACGCCGGCGCTCCTGCACCAATTCAGGAAGAGGTCGCGGTTGGCTCCGAAGGCGGCTTCATCGAGGGTAAGGGCGGGCAGCGCGAGATCGCCGCGCGACGGTGACCAGCGCTGGCTGCCGACGTCCTCGGTGGCGAGGCCATCGACCAGGGGGATGCCCCGCGTGGTCGTCGAAAGGCGGCTATCCCTTGGGGACAAGAACTGCATCGTCGCTCCCTCGGCGGCCTTTTGACCGCTCAGGTCACGATATGTCTGAATGACAACGTTGTCATCAGCCAAATCTAACCAGTATGGGGACAAGTTCGATGCAAATAGGTAATTAGATAAGGGTATCTGCCGCCAGATTGAGCTGGTCGCGGATCGAGCTAGTGCTCGCCGCCCATCTGGGCGAGCACTTCCTCGATGTCGATATCGGCCTGACCTGCAGCCCTGAGGTGGCGGACCTCGAGACTGTCGGGCCGGAAGCGATACTCGACGAAGCCGGTCTCCTTGATCGCGATGCGGTCCTGACGCGCGTCGTTGATCCTGAAGCCAACGGACGGCGCCCAGACGTGGCGGGTGTGGCGGAAGGTGAAGTCGCGCCGCTGATGCACGTGGCCGCTGGCGATGAGGCGCAGGTCGATAGGCGCGAACATCTCGATCAGCCGCGCGCGCGCCGGCTGCGGCACGTAGCGGATCGAGGTCTCGGGCGTCTCTGGATCGTCGGGGAGGTTGAGGAATAGCGGCTTGTGCAGGAACAGCGCGACCGGCCTGCCGTTCACGCGCGAGATTTCCTGAGACAGCCAGTCGAATTGCCCGGCCTCGAAGGCGAGGCCTGAATTCATCACCAGCGTGTTGAGGCCGATGAAGCACCAGCCGGCGGCCTCGAACGACCAATGATCTTCGCCGATGATCTCGCAGAACTGCGCTCGGTGCGCTTCCGTGACCGGCGGCTTCGGCGCCGGCCCGATCGCGGTCGGATTGTCGCCGATGTCGTGATTGCCGGGAAGGTAGCGGCAGGGAACGGGCAGGGCGTCGTGCAGGCCCTTCGCGAAGACGACATCGTCGCGGCCGCTCGGCCCGTCGAAAGAGACATCGCCGGTGTTGACGACGAGATCGGGCCGCTCCGTGTCGATGTACTCGCAGACCGCGTGGCAGTTTGCGATCAGGCCGGGAAAGCGCCGGCCGAGATGCGTGTCGGAAATCTGCGTGAGGCGAAATTCGGACATGGCATCAGCATATCCGTGCTCGCTTGTCGGAACGATGACGCGCGCGCGTCATCCGCGCTCGAACAAAGTTTAAAGCAGACAACGTCTGAAGCAGGCGACGAGGAATCTATCCGCCGTCGAAACAAATCCGCCCGGCGCGTTTGCCATCGCGGAGGTCTTTGAGCACGTACGGACAGCGCAGGCGCTCCAGCGCCTTGCCGGCATCCTCATTGCCGAGCGCGGCAGCGCGCCTGTAATAGGCGATGGCGGCCTTGGCGTCCTTCTCGCCGGCACGGCCGGCTTCGGCATAGGCACCCAGCCGCTCCAGCGCATCCGCGTGATCGAGCGCGGCGGCTTTTTCGAACAGCGCCCTGGCGGCGACATCGTCTTTCGGCCCGCCGTCGCCGTCCTGCGTCATCAAGCCGAGCTGATACATCGCCTCGCTCGAATTCGCCTCGACGGCTTTGGCGTACCATTTGCGCGCCATCGCGACATCGGCCTTTCCGCCGACACCGGCACCGTAGAGCGAGCCGAGATTGATCATGCCTTCGACATCGCCGGCATTCGCCGCCTTCTCGATCAGCGTCCGTCCTTCGGCGATGTTCTTCCTGATGCCGTTGCCGTTGATCAGCAGCACGCCGAGGCCGGCCATCGCGGTGGAGCTGCCGGCGTCGGCCGCCTTGCGATAGGCGTTTGCGGCTTCGATGGTCTGCCGGTTGAATTCATGGGCGCGGCCGAGCTCGGTCCAGATGCGGCGTGGGGAATCGGACGCAGCTGCCGCCGCCTTGCACGCCTTCAGCGCGGCGGGGACGTCGGCGATGTCGAGCGTGCCCTTCACATCGGCCGGCCTGTCCGGATCGGTCGGATGGGCCGCAAGTCGGTCACAGGCGGCGATATCGGCTGGCGCGGCGATGGCCGACAGCGTTGTGGAGCAAAGGAGGGCCGCGAAGGCAAACGCCGTTGCCGCGCCGGATCTGCCAGGGGGCATTGGTCAAAGCACGCGATAGCGGATCGTGTAGGCATCCTGCGGCGCGATGCTGCCGGCCGCCGGCGAGGCGATGCGGTCGGCGAGGTGCCAGGGGCCGAACTCGACGGTGCGATGCGGCTCGGCGGCGAGGCGCAGGCGGAATTCGAAGGTGCCCTTGCCGGGCAGGTTCACGACCAGTACGCGGTCCGCGGTGCGGTGGTTGAGCGCGACCGCGCCACGCAGCACCGCGCGTCCGTCGTTGAGGTCCCGCACGCCGTCCACCAGCGCCAGCGTCTGGTTGCGGTCGGTGTGCAGCTCGATCTGGCTGTCGTTGACGGTCGTCAGCGTTTCCCGGGGCATGCGGATCTCGAACTCGACCGCCGGCTTGGACGGATTGAGCCCGAGATAGGCGAGCGCGGCGTGGCGCATGTCGTAGGCGGCAAAGACGAGCAGGACGAGCGCGGCGAGCGTGGCAAGACCGTGCCTGGCGACGTCGCGCCAGCTCCGGTAGCTCAGGCGGAAATAGACCGTCATCGCCATCGCCACCGCGAGCGCGGTGGCGATGCCCGCCAGCGCCGACATCAGGATGCCGAGCTGGCCGTCAGCGGATTCTGCCCAGGAGCCGATCGAAGAGCCAAACAAGCCGTTCATGGCGGTCTCTCGCCTTGTGCCCCGAAAAGGGGCGGAAATTGCTTAGACAATCGCAGGTTGGTCGCAGAAGCGGGAACACCGGTTCAACTGGCTGATTGTCAGCGTCAGGAGTCGCGGCTAATGACGGTCGCGGCGTTACGCCTTACGGGAAAGTTCCGATGTCCGTCCAAATGGTCCTGCTGCCTGTCTTCGTGCAGGTCGGTCTCACCTTCGCGCTCCTGCTCGGCATGGCCTTCGCGCGCCGCCGCTCGCTGGTCTCGGGCGAGACCAAGGCCCGCGACATCGCGCTCGGCGAGCCGAACTGGCCCCAGGGCGCCACCCAGATCGGCAATTGCTATCGCAACCAGTTCGAGCTGCCGGTGCTGTTCTACGTCCTGATCGCGCTGGCGCTGCCGCTGCGCCATGCCGATCTCTTCATCGTGCTGATGTCCTGGGTGTTCGTGGTGACGCGGTTTGCCCATGCCGGCGTGTTCGTCTCCTCCAACGATCTCGGCCGCCGCTCCACGATCTGGCTCGCCGGCGTGCTGGTGCTGCTCGCGATGTGGATCTACTTCGCGCTGAGAATGCTGTTGGTGATCTGAGCCTTATACGCTCAATCTAATCTGAAAGATTCAAATGACCCCCGCTGCCCGGCTGTCCGCAGCCATTGAACTGATCGACACCATCGAGAAGGACCGCGTGCCCGCGGCCAAGGCGCTGAAGGAGTGGGGCACCGCGCACCGCTTCGCCGGCTCCGGCGACCGCGCCGCGATCGCCGGCCTCGTCTGGGACGTGCTGCGCCGCTACGCCTCGAGCGCCTGGCTGATGGACGCCGACACCGCGCGCGCCAGGCTGATCGGCATGCTCCGCCTCGAGCGCGAGATGGACGCGGCGACGATGTCCGCCATGTTCGACGGCAGCCGCTTTGCGCCGTCGCCGCTGACCGAGGCCGAGCAGGCGGCGCTCGGCCATCGCTCCCTCAAGGACGCACCGGCGCCCGTCGCGGGCGACTATCCCGAGTGGCTCGACCCGTATCTCGCAAAGGTGTTCGGCGAGGACCGCGCCGCGGAAGCCGCCGCGATGGCGAGCCGCGCTCCGCTCGATCTGCGCGTCAACACGCTAAAATCCAATCGCGACAAGGTGCTGAAGGCGCTTGCTCATCTTCATGCGAAACCGTCGCCATGGTCGGCAACGGGCCTTCGCATCGAGCTTTCCGCCGATGCGCGCAATCCCGGCATCCAAGCCGAAGAGGATTTCATCAAGGGCGGCGTTGAAGTGCAGGATGAGGGATCGCAGCTTGCGGCCCAGTTCGCCGCGGCAAAGCCCGGTGAGCAGGTGATCGACCTCTGCGCCGGCGCCGGCGGCAAGACGCTGGCGCTCGCTGCCCTGATGCAGGGCAAGGGCCGGCTGATCGCGACCGACCGCGACAAGCGCCAGCTCGCCCCGATCCACGAGCGCCTGTCGCGCGCCGGCGTCCACAATGCCGATATCCGCACGCCCAAGGGCGAGGTCGATCCGCTTTCGGACATTAGCGGCAGCGCCGACCTCGTCGTGATCGACGCGCCCTGCACGGGCACGGGAACCTGGCGCCGCAACCCCGACGCCAAATGGCGCATGCGCCCGGGCGCGCTGGAGATCCGCCTGCGCGACCAGGCCGAGGTGCTGGAGCGCGCGGTTCCGCTGGTGAAGGCGGGCGGTCGCATCGCCTACATCACCTGCTCGGTGCTGGCGGAAGAGAACGGCGAGCAGGTGAGGGCGTTCGTCGCTCGCCATCCGGAGTTTTCGGTGGTACCGCCCGAGCAGACCGCGAGCGTGCTCTGGGACAAGGCCGAGGCGTTTGCGGACGCAGCGCTGCAGTCGCCGGAGGGGTGGCTGATGACGCCGCGGCGGACGGGGACCGACGGGTTCTTCGTCTCGGTGCTGAAGAAGGCGTAGCTTCTCGCGCGGCTCGCGTAGGGTGGGCAAAGCGAAGCGTGCCCACGATTTGCCCGTTGCGCAGAGATGGTGGGCACGGCGCAAGAGCGCCTTTGCCCACCCTACGGCACCGCCATCCAGGCGACACCATCTTTGATCGACGTTGTCATCCGGGCCCAAAAGCAAAAGCCCCGCAGACCGGTCCCGGTCGCGGGGCTTTCGTTTTCTAGCGTTCTGCCGGTACGTCCGCGGTCAGAACGTTGCGCAGGCGTTAGCCGACGCGGAGATTGTCAGCCGACGACTTGCCGCTGCGGCGGTCGGCGACGATGTCGAACGAGACCTTCTGACCCTCGTTGAGCGAGGAGAGGCCAGCGCGCTCGACGGCGCTGATGTGCACGAACACGTCCTTCTGGCCGTCGTCCGGCTGGATGAAACCATAACCCTTTTGGGTGTTGAACCACTTCACGGTGCCCATAGCCATGGGAATTTCCTTTAGTTAGTTAGATGAGGTTACGCACGTGGGCCGGTGCGCAGCATTGCGCCCATAGCCCTGATGAGTCGATGTTTGGAGAATTCATCTGGAAACGTGCGCGCCCGTCTGAAACGAAGCGAAGCGGCCCAGTCGTTCGGCCAAGTATCGATGATCACAATATAGCGAGAATTTGGGGCCACTTCAAGGCACCACCCGTGGCTCGGGATGCCGCGAAACTTTGCTATTTTGCGGTGCAAATTAACCGTCCTGGCGCACCTCAATCGACGATGAAAAGCGTGGCACCGGTGGCCGTCGAGGACCGGTGCGCGGCGTCGCCGAAGTCCGAAACCTGGTAGCTCATCCCCGCCGTCAGCTTGAACTTGCGCCCGTCGCGCAGCTCTGAATCGAGCTCACCCGCGAGCACGTAGAGCACGTGGCCGCGATCGCACCAATGGTCGGCGAGATAGCCCGGCGAATACTCGACCATCCGCACCCGGAGATCGCCGATATTGAGCGTGCGCCACTTGGCCTGACCGGTCTCGCCGGCGTGCGTGGTGGCCTCGACCTTGCTCCAGTCGGTGACGGTGAAGGGGGAGGTGGGGAGTTTCATCGGGGTGTCCTGTGTCAGAGCCGGCGGGCAGTGTTAGCGCAGGCCCGCGCCGCCGTCATTGCGAGGAGCGAAGCGAGGAAGCAATCCAGAAATGCATCCGCGGCAGCAGTCTGGATTGCTTCGTCGCAAGGGCTCCTCGCAATGACGCCTGCGGAAATAGCGCGCCCAACTAGCTGACCGTCACCCCTGAGGTGCGCGCCCTGCGAAGCAGGGCGAGCCTCGAAGGCGACAGCCTCGGCTGCCAGCTCGGCCGTGCATCCTTCGAGGCTCCCGGCGCGATGCTTTGGCATCGCGCCACTCGCACCTCCGGCGACGACGGCTTCGCTGTCGCGCGGGGATGACGGAGAGCGAGTGGCGGCGCGGCGCAAGATCGCAAATATCAATGCGGCAAATGGTTCGCCGACCCCTGCACGATCAGCCCCGCCTCATTCACCCGCAGATATTCGCAGATCGTCTTCCCCCGCTCGTTCTCGTAAAACACCACCACGCTGTCAGGGCTGACGAACACATCGATCAGCGTGAAGTGCAGCCCCGGCAGCAGCCCGAGCGCCTTGCTCCAATAGGCCCGCAGCGCCTCCTTACCCCGCACCGTGCCGGTGGCATCGAACCCCATCGCCGGAATCCGGTCCGAGGTCATCACGGCGGCCTCGTCGTAAAGCGTCAGCACGCGCTCGAGATCGCGCGCGTTCCAGGCCTCGACCCAGGTCCGGCCGAGCGCGGCAAGCGTCGATGGCTGATGATGCGAAGACATGGCATTCCTCCCTGATCGGCCCCTGTTTGCTGGCGGGGCAAATTAGGTCAATAATACTTACCTATATCCGTTTGTCCATGCCCAAAGAAGCATGTGGGCGCGCGAGCGAGCGCGGTTGCGGGCAGGGGGCTCATCGCGTATCTGCTTGCCATGACAGCAGCACAGAACGACCGCTCCGCGTCGACGCCCTCGGTGGCCTCGGCGCATGACAAGATTCTCATCGTCGACTTCGGCAGCCAGGTGACGCAGCTGATCGCGCGTCGCGTGCGCGAGGACGGCGTCTATTGCGAGATCGTCCCGTTCAACAAGGCCGAAGAGGCCTTCAAGGAGATGAAGCCGAAAGCGGTGATCCTCTCCGGCGGCCCCGAGTCGGTGCACGAAGCCGGCTCGCCCCGCGCCCCGCAGCTCATCTTCGCTTCCGGCGTGCCCGTGATGGGCATCTGCTACGGCCAGATGACCATGGCGGCCCAGCTCGGCGGCGAGGTCGAGGGCGGCCATCACCGCGAATTCGGCCGCGCCGATGTCGAGGTCAAGGCCGACAGCAAGCTGTTCGAGGACGTCTGGTCGTCAGGCAGCAAGAACCAGGTCTGGATGAGCCATGGCGACCGCATCACCAAGATGCCGCCGGGCTTCTCGGTCGCCGGCACCTCGCCGAACGCGCCTTTCGCGATCATCCAGGACGAGAAGCGCAAATATTACGGCCTGATGTTCCACCCCGAAGTGGTGCACACGCCCGACGGCGCAAAGCTGATCCGCAACTTCGTGCGCAAGATCGCCGGCCTCACCGGCGACTGGACCATGCGCGCCTTCCGCGAGGAGGAGATCCAGAAGATCCGCCAGCAGGTCGGCAAGGGCAAGGTGATCTGCGGTCTCTCCGGCGGCGTCGATTCCGCCGTCGCGGCCGTGCTGATCCACGAAGCCATCGGCGACCAGCTCACCTGCGTCTTCGTCGATCACGGCATGCTGCGCCTCGACGAAGCCAAGACCGTCGTCGATCTGTTCCGCCACCACTACAACATCCCGCTCGTGCACGTGGATGCCTCCAAGCAATTCCTCGGCGAGCTCGAAGGCGTCACCGACCCCGAGAAGAAGCGCAAGACAATCGGCCGCCTCTTCATCGAGGTGTTCGAGCAGGAGGCCAAGAAGCTCGGCGGCGCCGACTTCCTGGCGCAGGGCACGCTCTACCCCGACGTGATCGAGAGCGTCTCCTTCACCGGCGGCCCTTCGGTGACGATCAAGTCGCACCACAATGTCGGCGGTCTGCCCGAGCGCATGAACATGAAGCTCGTCGAGCCCCTGCGCGAGCTGTTCAAGGACGAGGTCCGCAAGCTCGGCTACGAGCTGGGCCTCCCCGAAATCTTCGTCGGCCGCCACCCGTTCCCGGGCCCGGGCCTCGCCATCCGCTGCCCCGGCGACATCACCCGGGACAAGCTCGACATCCTGCGCAAAGCTGACGCCGTCTACATCGACCAGATCCGCAAGCACGGCCTCTACGACGACATCTGGCAGGCCTTTGCGGTGCTGCTCCCGGTGAAGACGGTCGGCGTCATGGGCGACGGCCGCACCTACGACTACGTCGTGGGCCTGCGTGCCGTCACGTCAACGGACGGCATGACCGCGGACTTCTATCAGTTCGACATGAAGTTCTTGGGCGAGACCGCGACGCGCATCATCAACGAGGTGAAGGGCGTGAACCGGGTGGTGTACGACGTGACGAGCAAACCGCCGGGGACGATTGAGTGGGAGTAGTGCTGCCGGACGGTACCTCGCAGCTTCGCATAGTTTAGTCGACTTTTCCTCGTCCATCGCGTTGAGAATTCTGATCGCATGGTGAGCTTGGCTTATCGCAGCAGAAATCCGAAATCCATTGCGACGTCATTGTTGGAGTATTGCAGCGCGCACGATCGTACAGCAGGGCCGAGCGCTTAGAGCCCGTACCACTAGGTTTTGGGCAAAGCGGACACGGGCGGTCATGTCCGAGCAGCAGATCCTTTTAGTTCGCGACTGATCATCGCCCCTCCAAACTGGATTGGCGATGATATTAGAGCATCAGCCATATTCGCCTATCCAGCCTCAAGCTCGAGCGAGGAGCTACGGTCGCGAGATACGGAGTGGGAGCCGCGGTGCAATTGAGTGCGCCTGCCAAAACGAAGTGCCGGTCCGTCAAGTCGAGGCGCCGAACAGCCTGCGCACCGCGGGCAGCCACTCTCCGGTCATCGTGAACTCCAGCCCGAGCCGCGCCCCGCAGGCGATCGCGAGCATTGTCATCGGAGCCGAGATCGCAAGCGTCGAGAACGCGCTGAGGCCTTGACCGATAGTGCAGCCCATCGACATGATGCCGCCAATGCCCATCAACAGCGCCCCGATCATGTGACGCTTCAATTCGCGGGCATCGTCGCAGGCCTCCCAGCGGAAGCCGCGCGCGAGCATCGCCGCGGCAAACGAGCCCGCGATGACGCCGGCGACCGAGCCGATGCCGAAGTTCAGCCGCGCCCCGGAGAAGGTGGCGATATAGAGGATGGTATCGCCGAGAGGCGCCACGAAGGTCAGCGAGGAGACCCGCACCGGATCGAACTCGTCGTCCGCAAGCCACCCCGTTGCGAACCACCCGAACGCGATTGCAGCGCCGACGGCAAGGCCGGAAGCGAGCAGTCGCGGCGAGCGGATCAGCTTGCCGTCTGCGAGCGCCCAGAAGGCAAGCGCGGCGGCGATGGCCACGACGAGGATCGCACGCGCCGTGCCACCTGCGCCAAGCAGGGACGTCAGCGTCTGCGTGTTTCCCTCGGGAAGCTGCAGAGACAATGGCTCGATCAGGGCCACGCGGAGCATGCCGGTTATGCCGCGCATGGTGGCAAGTGCCGACAGGCCGAGCACGAGAAAGACCACGATGGCGCGCAGGTCACCGCCGCCGACACGCACCAGCGTGCCGAAGCCACAGGTGCCGACCAGCGCCATGCCGATGCCGAACATCAGCCCGCCGATAATCGCTCCGCCAAGCCCGATCGACGATGTCAGGTAGATCGACCGCGACAGATCGACGATGCCAAATGCAACGAGCGTCTGGGTCGCCAGCAGCGCTACGGCCGCAGCCAGTGCAAAAGATTTCAGCCGGCGCAAATCCGCGCCGAAGAACGCGTCTTCGAGCATCGCCAATGTGCAGAATCGACCGGCACGGCCGGCAACGCCGAGCACGGCGCCGGCGGCAAGCCCGCATGCGAACGCTATGGTCGAAGGGCTCAGCATTCCTCCCGCAAGATGCTTGTTCTGTCTCTTGGGGCAGTCTGCGCCGGAGGGGTGCGAAAATCCAGCGCGGAAAACTACCGGCGCCGCCGGCGGACCGGCTCGCAGAACACGTCGTAGATGGCCGTCAGAATCTTGCGGACATCCTCGTTGGCGAGGCTGTAGTAGATTGTCTTGCCGTCACGGCGGGTCGTGACCAGCCGATCAAGTCTCAGCCGCGCGAGTTGCTGCGAGACGGTCGACTGCCGCTCGCCGAGGAACTGTTCGAGCTCGGTCACGGATTTCTCGCCCTCGGCGAGGATGCAGAGCAGCAGCAAGCGGGACTCGTGCGACAGCGCCTTGAGCATGTCGCTCGCCTCGCGCGCCTTCTCGATCATCTGCTCGAGTTCGGCGGAGCCCTCGATCTCCTTCAGCTTTGGCAACGGCATTGCGTCAAAGTCCTCTGAGCAAAATCCGTAAGAGCGGTCACAACCTGGCCGGTTCGGATCCTGTGCTGGACAGGATCCGGTCCAAGAGGCCGAAGAAGAAGGCATCCCCCGGATAGCCGCGAATGCGTCCGATCTCACGGCCGTCTTTTACCACGACGAAGGTCGGCGTGAAGACGCCGGGATCGATTCCGGCGAGATCGGCCGGCAGGGGGCCGTTCAGGTCGACCCGGCGCAGCGGCGCGGCCCGGCTTTCCTCGGTTTTGGCGTAGATCGGCGCGATCTCGGCGTCGAAGCGCGCGCACCAGACGCAGCCGGGTCGCTCGAACATGACGAGCTCCGCAGCGCGCGATCTCGCGGCCGGCAGCGCGAACGCCATAGTCAGCGCGAGCAGGGTGATGATTCGGTTCATTCCGGTAACGGTCCTCTGGACTTCCTCGACGGTTTATATCATTAAATTCGTATATGTAATAGGGATGAGGCGCAATGACCTTGGACGTCACGCTTGGCGCGGCTTTCGTCGCTGGCCTGTTGTCGTTTCTGTCGCCCTGCATCCTGCCCCTCGTGCCGCCCTTCCTCTGCTACATGGCCGGCGTCTCCGTCACGGATCTGTCCGGCGACAGGCCGGATCTGCGGCCGCGCGTCCTTGTCTCCGCCCTGGCTTTCGTGACCGGTTTCTCGCTGGTTTTCGTCGCGCTCGGCTCGACCGCGTCGATCGCGGGACGCTTCATCTCGGCACATCTGTCGACGCTCGGCATGGTCGCCGGCGGCCTGATCATCGTCATGGGCCTGCACTTCCTCGGCGTGCTGCGGATTCCGCTGCTCTATCGCAGCGCGACCGTACAGGTCGACCATCGGCCGGCCGGCGTGGCTGGGGCCTTCGTCATGGGCCTGGCATTTGCGTTCGGCTGGACGCCCTGCGCCGGCCCCATCCTCGCCGCCGTCCTGCTGATGGCAGGATCGGAGGACACCACTGGACGCGGCGCGCTGCTGCTGTTCGCTTATTCGATCGGAACCGGCATTCCGTTCCTGATCGCGGCCGCCTTTACCGGCAGATTTATCGCGCTGCTCGGCCGCGTGCGCCGGCATCTCGGCCTGGTCGAGAAGACTATGGGCGCCTTTCTGGTCGCGACCGGTCTGATGTTTCTCACCGGCCTGATGCCGGTGGTCTCGGAATGGTTGCTGGAGCGATTCCCCGGGCTGACCAGTATCGGCTAGCCGTAGCGGAAATCGAGCAGCTGGGCATAGGACTGCAGCTCGATCAGGTAGCGATGCACCAGCGGCCCGTCGCCGGCCATCGCCGCATGCGCGATTGCGCCGCTGCTGGCGATCGCGCCATCGATCAGGCGACGGAATTCGCTCTTCTCCGCGATCTCGGGGCTTGCCCAATCGTTACAGCGCTGCAGACGGTCGCGAAATGCGCCTGCGGCGGCAACGGTGTCCTCGGCGTTCGCCGGCGCGGTCTGCCCACCATACCGCGTGGCCGCGATGCGCAGCTTCTCCATTGACGGCGCGACCTCGAAGACGCAGTCGCCGAGATCGTAGAGGCCCGCACGACGCCTCAGCTCATGAAAGGACTGGCGAAGTGCGAGCAGCTCGCGGCCGGCGGCGACATTGTCTCCGCCATCCAGTGCGCGCGTTGCTGTGGTGAGCCGCTCGCCGCCGCGATCGAGAAATTCCGCCAGCGCGGCCGCGGCATAAACGGGCAGGGAGCCGGACGCGGTTGGCGCAAGTCGCTTCCACGCGGCCACCGCCTCGTCGGTTTCCATCTGGGCCAGCGCGATGTTTCCAGTGCGTGCATAGCTCGCGGCGGTGCGCAGATTGGCCATGATCGGCGCCATTGCCGATGCAAAGTCAGCAGATTTGCCGGCCTCGGCGCCGAGAATGAGCACGGTCGAAGCCAGCCATGCCAGCAGGGCGATGATGCAGCGCAAGATCGGAAATCCTTGTCACATTCGTGTATTTGAATATCATAATGAAAATGACCGATGCGCAAGATCCTCCGAAGCACAAATCCCTGATGTCGCCTCGCACACAGACGCGGCGCGGCTTTCTCGCCCTGGCGTCGGGGGCTGCCCTTGCCGCGGGCCGCGGCGCGGCGGCTGCCGAGCCCGCGCTTGGTGAAGACGGGATCTATCATGAGCCCTGGTTCTTGCAGAGCTTTCTCGATCTGCGCGAGGATCTCGACAGCGCGGCCGCCGGCGGCAAGCGCCTCGCCATCATGTGGGAGCTGCGCGGCTGTCCCTATTGCCGAGAGACGCATCTGGTGAACTTTGCCGATGCCGACATCACCAAGTATATCCGCGACAATTTCGAGGTGTTGCAGCTCAATCTGATCGGCTCCCGCAAGGTTACGGATTTCGACCGCCAGGAATTGACCGAGAAGGACCTCGCCCAGAAATACGGGATCAGGTTCACCCCGACGTTTCAGTTCTTTCCGCCGTCATCCGACGGCATCGAAACGAAAGAAGCGATGGCGCGGGAAGTGGCGCGGGCGCCCGGCTATCTCAAGCCGCCGCACTTCCTTTCGATGTTTCGTTTCGTGCGGGAGCGGGCCTATGAGCGCGGCTCGTTCCGGGATTTCCTCGCCGCAAACGGTTAGCTGAGAGCGTTTCCGCGAATTTCGCTTGACGGCGCCTCTTATATGAACATATCATAATAACTGAATTTGATGGATTGTAAGTCCGTCGCGATCAAAGACGGGGCGTCACCCGTCATGAGGGTAGGAAACATGCGGCGCTCGCTCGTAGCTGCGTTTGCACTGTGTCTGTCGGCCGGAGGCGTTCGCGCCCAGGAGCCGGCGAAATTGCCGGCCGCGGAGCCGATCAAGCTCGACGTCGTCAATGACTCGCTGCCGAAGTCGTTGACCGCCACGCCCGGCAATGCCGAGGCCGGAAAGAAAGTGTTCCTCACGCGCACGCTCGGCAATTGCCTGGCCTGCCATCAAGTCACCAGTCTGAAATCCGAGGAATTCCACGGCGAGTTCGGTCCGTCGCTTGACGGCGTCGCCGGCCGTTACACCGAGGCGCAGTTGCGCCTCATCGTCGCCGACCCCAAGCGCGTCTTCACCGACACGGTCATGCCCGCGTTCTTCAAGAACGATGGTTTGAGCCGGGTGCGCCCGGAATTTGTCGGCAAGTCGATCCTGACGGCCGCGCAGGTCGAGGACGTCATCGCTTTTCTCAAGACGCTGAACTGACGGCGGGGAGGACCAGGAATGAAAGCCATCAATCGACGGCAGGCCTTTGCGCTCGGGGGCGGCTTCGTCATGCTGACCGTGTTGCCCATGGCGGCCGATGCCGAAGTGACGAACGATGCCGCAACGTGGATCGAGAAGTTCACCGGCGGCAAGAAACCTGCCAAGGGCAAGATCTCGCTCGACCTGCCGGAGATCGCGGAGAACGGCAACACCGTGCCGCTGTCGATCAACATCGAGAGCCCGATGACCGTAGACTCTCATGTCAAGGAAGTCATGATCCTTGCCGACGGCAACCCGAATGCGGGCGTCGCGACGCTGTCGTTCACGCCGCTGTCGGGCAAGGCGGAAGCCTCGATCCGCATCCGGCTCGCCGCCACGCAGAACGTGGTCGCGATCGCGAAGATGAGCGACAGGTCGCTGTTCTCGGAACAGAAGACAGTGAAGGTCACAATCGGCGGCTGCGGCGGCTAACGGCAGGAGATAGACGATGGCAGACAAACCGCGCATCAAGCTTCCGAAGGAAGCCGCCAAGGGCGAAATCATCCAGATCAAGACCCTGGTCTCGCATGTCATGGAATCCGGCCAGCGCAAGGACGCGCAGGGCAAGACCATTCCGCGCAAGATCATCAACAAGTTCGCCTGCGAGTTCAACGGCAAACCGGTATTCGCTTGCGCGCTTGAACCGGCGATCTCCGCCAATCCCTACATCCAGTTCGACGCCAAGATCGACGAGGCGGGAACGTTCAAATTCGCCTGGACGGACGACGACGGCACGGTGATCACCGCCGAAGAGAAGATTGCGCTCAAGGCGTGATGCGCATCGCGCATTGAGGGAGGCTCGGATGGCGCCACGATATGTTGGGTTAGCCGCGGCAATTGCGCTCGCCGCGTCGGTTGCAACGGCCGCCCTTGCACAGGACGCCGAGCGCAAGGGCATCCCGGCGCCGCCCGGCCACGTCTTCAACACCATTATTTCCGGCTACCAGTTCCGCAGCAAGGAGACGCGCGCCTTGCAGGACGACGACCTGGAAAATCCCGGCTTCCTCGCGGTGGAGCGTGCCGCCGACGCCTGGAAGAAGGCCGAGGGCAGCGAAGGCAAGTCGTGCATGAGCTGCCACGGTCAGCCCGAGACGAGCATGAAGGGCGTCGGCGCCACCATGCCGAAATGGGACGACAAGCTCAAGAAGCCGGTCAATCTCGAGCAACGCATCAATATCTGTCGTGTCGAGCACATGAAGGCGGAGCCCTGGAAATTCAAATCCAGGGAATTGACCGACATGACGACCTTCGTGAAATACCAGTCGCACGGCATGCCAGTAGCGGTGAAGACCGACGGCCCGATGTCGCCGTGGTTCGAGCGTGGCAAGCAGACCTACTACACCCGATACGGCCAGCTCGATCTCGCCTGCGCCTCCTGCCACGAGCGCAACAACGGCAAGTTCATGCGCGCCGATTTTCTGAGCCAGGGTCAAACCAACGGCTTTCCGACCTATCGGCTGCGCGATCAGCGTGTTGTGCCGCTTCATGAGCGCTTCGAAGGCTGCATGTTCGACGTGCGCGCCGAGCCGTTCAAGCCGCTCTCGGACGAGTTCCTGGCTCTCGAACTCTACGTCGCCTGGCGCGGCATCGGCTTGCCCGTCGAGACGCCGTCGGTCCGTAACTGAAACGACGAGCATGCAGGAGCATTGCGCATGATCTCGCGCCGCGAATTCATCCAGGTGGCTGCGGCAACGGCGGCACTCTCGACCGGTGTTGGCTCCGGCCTGACGCGGGCGGTGGCCCAGCAGCGCCTGACCGAGAAGGAATTGCTGGCGTTCGAACCGCTCGGCAACGTCACGCTGGTTCACGTGACCGACATGCACGGCCAGCTCATGCCGCTTTACTTCCGTGAGCCCTCCACCAATCTCGGCGTGGGCGAGGCGAAGGGGCTGCCGCCGCACATCACCGGCAAGGAGTTTCTCGCCCGCTTCGGCATCGCACCCGGCTCGTCGGCGGCCTACGCGCTGACGTCGGAGGATTTCGAAGCGCTCGCCAAGAGCTACGGCCGGATCGGCGGTCTTGATCGCGCCGCGACCGTGATCAAGGCGATCCGCGCCGAGCGCGGCGACAAGGTCGCGCTGCTCGACGGCGGCGACACCTGGCAGGGGTCATGGTCGTCGCTGAAGACGCGCGGCCAGGACATGATCGACTGCATGGCGCTGCTCAAGCCCGACGCCATGACCGGCCATTGGGAGTTCACCTACGGCACCGAGCGCGTCAAGCAGGCGATCGAAGGCCTCGGCTTCCCGTTCCTCGGCCTTAACATCCGCGACACCGAATGGAACGAGGCGGCTTTCGATGCCTCGCGCATGATCGAGCGCGGCGGCGTCAAGATCGCAGTGCTCGGCCAGGCCTTCCCTTATACGCCGGTCGCCAATCCGCGCTGGATGATTCCGAACTGGTCGTTCGGCGTGCGCGAAGAGGACGTGCAGGCGCAGGTCGACAAGGTGCGCAAGGACGGCGCGCAGCTGGTCGTGCTGCTCTCGCACAACGGATTCGACGTCGACCGCAAGCTTGCGAGCCGGGTCAAGGGTATTGACGTTATCCTGACCGGGCACACGCACGACGCGCTGCCCGAGGCGGTCAAGGTCGGCAAGACGCTGCTGATCGCATCCGGTTCGTCCGGCAAGTTCGTGTCGCGGCTCGATCTCGATGTCCGCGACGGAGAGGTCAAGGCCTACCGTTATAAGCTCATTCCGCTGTTTTCCGATGTGATCACGGCGGACGCCGAGATGTCCGCGAAAATCGCGGAAGTACGCAAGCCATTTGCGTCCGACTTGGCCAAGGTGCTCGGCAAGACCGACTCGCTGCTTTACCGGCGCGGCAATTTCAACGGAACATTCGACGATCTGATCTGCCAGGCGCTGATGCAGGAGCGCGACGCCGAGATCGCACTCTCGCCCGGCTTCCGCTGGGGCACCAGCGTGTTGCCGGGGCAGGACATCACCTTCGAGGACGTCACCAATGCGACCGCGATCACGTATCCGGCCGTCTACCGCATGGGGATGACGGGTTCGCGGTTGAAGGAGATCATCGAGGACGTCGCCGACAATCTCTTCAACGTCGATCCTTATTACCAGCAGGGCGGCGACATGGTGCGGATCGGCGGACTGTCCTACGCGATCGATGTCGCGAAGCCGCAGGGTAGCCGCATCTCGGACATGCAGATGGCCAAGACCGGCGCGCCGATCGACCCGAACAGAGAATATCAGGTCGCGGGCTGGGCCAGCGTCAACGAAGGAACCGAGGGGCCGCCGATCTGGGAGGTCGTCTCGAACTATCTGACCCGACAGAAGACGGTTCGCCTCGAACCCAATAGAGCCGTCAAAGTCACCGGAGCGTAAGAAGCGATGTCGAAGATGGACAGTCCCCGGCAATCCCGACGCAGTTTCCTGGCCGCTGGCGCCGGCGTTGCGGCGTCGGTGCTCGCGAGGCCCGCCCTGGCCGGCGGCAATCCGGCGAACCAACCGCCAAACGTGCCGGAGTGGACCAAATCGCTCGGAGAGGGTGTCGCCGTGCGCCCTTACGGCAAGCCGTCAAAGTTCGAGAAGGATGTCATCCGGCGCGACGTCGAATGGTTGACCGCCTCGCGCGAGTCCTCCGTGAGCTTCACGCCGCTGCATGAGCTCGAAGGCATCATCACGCCGAACGGTCTGTGCTTCGAGCGGCACCACGGCGGCATCGCCGAGATCGATCCGGCCGATCATCGCCTGATGATCCATGGCCTGGTCGAGCGGCCGCTGATCCTGACGTTGGACGAGCTCAAGCGCTATCCGCGCGTCAACCGCATCCACTTCATGGAATGCGCGGCGAATTCGGGCATGGAGTGGCGCGGCGCGCAGCTCAATGGCTGCCAGTTCACCCATGGTATGATCCATTGCGTGCAGTACACCGGCGTCTCGCTGCGCACGCTGCTGGAGGAAGCCGGCGTCAAGACCAACGGCAAGTGGCTCCTGGTCGAAGGCGCCGACGCGGCGGCGATGGATCGCAGCCTGCCGATCGAGAAGGCGCTCGACGACTGCATCATCGCCTACAAGATGAATGGCGAGGCGCTCTATCCGGAGCAGGGCTACCCGATGAGACTCGTGGTGCCGGGCTGGCAGGGAAATCTCTGGGTCAAGTGGCTGCGCCGCATCAAGGTCGGTGATCAGCCCTGGCACACCCGCGAGGAGACGTCGAAATACACGGACCTCATGCCGAACGGCAAGGCGCGCCGCTTCACCTGGTCGATGGACGCCAAGTCTGTCATCACGAGCCCGAGCCCGCAGGCGCCGATCAAGCACGGCAAGGGCTTTACGATCGTCTCGGGGCTCGCCTGGAGCGGCAACGGCAAGGTCAAGCGCGTGGACGTGTCGCTCGATGGCGGCCGCAACTGGTGGCCGGCGCGGCTCGATGGTCCCGTTCTCGACAAGGCGCTGACGCGCTTCTACTACGAATTCGATTGGAACGGCGAGCCGCTGCTGCTGCAATCGCGCGTGCAGGACGAGACCGGCTATGTGCAACCGAGCAAGGCCGAGCTGCGCAAGATCCGCGGCGTCAACTCCATCTATCACAACAATGGCATCCAGACCTGGCATGTGCAGGCCAATGGTGAGGTCGAGAATGTCGAAGTCGCCTAAGTTCATTGCTCTCGCGCTGATCGCTTGCGCCCTCAGCGTGCCGGCATTCGCGCAACAGAAGACCGAGGTCAAAGCCGGATCGCGCTACCACATCGGCCGCGCGCCGACAGCGGACGAGATCCGCGGCTGGGACATCGACGTCCGGCCCGACGGCCAGGGCCTGCCGGAAGGCAAGGGCACGGTCGCCCAGGGCGAAAAGCTGTTCATGGATAATTGCTCGAGCTGTCACGGCGAGTTCGGCGAAGGCAACGGCCGATGGCCGGTGCTGGCCGGGGGCAAGGGCTCACTGACCTCGGACAATCCGGTCAAGACGGTGGGCTCATACTGGCCCTACGCCTCGACGGTGTTCGACTATGTCCGTCACGCCATGCCTTACGGCAATGCCGAGTCGTTCTCGGTCGACGAATATTATGCGCTGGTCGCCTACGTTCTCTACCTGAACGATGTCGTTACCGATCAGAATTTCGAGCTGAACAACAAGAACCTCGCCAAGATCAAGATGCCGAACGAGCAGGGCTTTGTGATGGACGATCGTGCCACCACCGAGAAGTCGTTCTGGCAGAAGGACCCCTGCATGAAGGATTGCATCGCGCCGGTGAAGATCACTGCGCGCGCTGCCGTCATTGATGTGACGCCTGAGGACGGCAAGGACGGAAAGCCGCGGGGCGTGGAGTGAGGAACGGACGGGCGAGCCGCCGCGGATTGCTTTGCGGACTGCTCGCCGCCTTCATCGTGACCGGTTTCGCTTCCCCATCCCGGGCAGCGGAGTCGCACCGGCTTGCGCTGCAGATCAGCGACGACGACCCCGTCAAGATGCGCGCCGTCCTCGATGTTGCGGCTAACGTCTCGCGGCATTATTCCGGGCAGGGCGAGGACGTCGAGATCATGGTGGTCGCCTTCAATGGCGGCCTCGACATGCTGCTCGATGACCGCTCGCCGGTGAGGGAGCGCCTGGTGAACTTCCTGAAATCGATGCCCAATGTGAGCTTCATCGGCTGCGGCAATACGCTTGAGACGCTCGCCGTGAAGGAGGGCAGGCGGCCGCCGCTGATCGAGGGTGTCAGCGTCACCCAGGTCGGGGTTGCCATGCTGATGGATCTTGCCGAAAAGAACTGGACGATTGTCCGTCCCTGAGGAGAAGCCGCCGATGCGATGGTTGATGGGACTGGTGGTCTTGCTGCTTCTCGCCCGGCCTGTCGGCGCCGCCGAGCAGGAGCTCGAACTGTCGATCGACGGCCGCACGACGCTCGCGACGCTGCGCACGCCTACCACGATGGGACCGGACACGCCGCTCGTCGTGATGACCCACGGTACGCTCGCGCACAAGGACATGGAAGTCATCCAGGGTATCGCGAAGGCGCTCGAGCAGCGCGGCATCGCGTCGCTCGCGCACACGCTGTCGCTGGGGCTCGATCGTCGCAAGGGCATGTACGACTGCGCGACGCGGCACGACTATGTCGCCGGGGACGCGGTTGCCGAGATCGGTGCCTGGGTCGCGAAGGCGAAGGGCATGTCCCGGCTCGTTGTTGCGTTCGGCCATTCGCGCGGCGGCAACCAGGTGGCGCGCTATCTGGCGGCGGGCGAAGCTTCGCCGGTCGCGGGCGCGGTGCTGCTGGCGCCGGTAACCGCAAAAGCGGAGGCTGATTTGCGCGCCTCTTACGCCCAGACCTATGGCAAGCCGCTCGAGCCGCTGCTCGAGAAGGCGACCAAAGCCGTGGCGGCGGGACGCGGCGGCGAATGGATGGATGCCCCGGGCTTCATCTATTGTCGCAACGCCGTCGTGACCGCGCGCGCCTTTGCGTCCTTCTATGCCGCCGACGCCGCGCAGGACACTGCGGCGCTGGTGGCGCGCATGAAGCTGCCGGTGCTGGTGCTCGCCGCAACCAAGGATACGGTCGTGCCCGATGTGGTAGCGTCTTTCGCACCGGTCGCCGATTCGAGCGGCGGCAGAGTGCAGCTCGACAAGATCGAGGACGCCGATCATTTCTTCCGTGACCTGTTTGCGGAAGACGTAGCCGACCGCATCGCCGATTTCATCAAGCAGACCCGCTAGGAGGGACCATGCAGCGCCGATCCATGCTTCGCGCGAGCCTTGCCGGACTGTTTGGTGCCTTCGCCATGCGTAAGGCGAATGCTGCGACGGAAATGCCCACGCGACAGCGCGTCGTCTATCACCTCGCCGACGCCGATCGTGTCGTCTTCGTGCTCGGCAACCTCCAGAATCATGTTGATGGCGTCGGCGGGCCCGGCAAGGCCGATATCCGGCTGGTCGTGCATGGGCCGGCGCTGCGCGCCTTCCACGCGCTCGCCGCCGATGATCACACCATCGAGATGATGAAGAAGCTTGCCGATGCCGGCGTCGGCTTCGACGCCTGCGCCAACACCATGAAGGCGCAGGGCGTCAAGCTCGACGACCTCACGCCCGGCTTCGTGGTGGCCGAGAAGGGCGGCGTGGTGCGGCTCGCCGAGCTGCAACAGCAGGGATATGCCTATCTGCGCCCCTGAACCACGACGCGAACCTTGATCTGGCTCATGGGGCGGCGCCTCGCGGCGCGATAGGACGGCAGATCTCAAGCATGATCCGGAAAAGTGCGCAGCGGTTCTCCGAAAAGATCATGCTCAAACGACAAACAGAAAGCGCGATGACCTCATCGCGCTTTAGGGAACACCGAGACGGCCGTGCTGACGACACTCATCGATCTCCTGGGGGAAGACCGGCTGTCATGGCTGGGCGGCCTCCTGGTCGGTGGCCTCTTCGGATTCTTCGCCCAGCGCAGCCGCTTTTGCCTGCGCGCCGCAGCGGTTGAATTCTCCCGCGGCGAGGGCGGCCCGCGCCTCGCAGTCTGGCTATTGACCTTCGCCGCCGCGTTGGTGGGCACGCAGGCCTTTGTCGCCCTCGGCTTGCTCGACGTCTCCGAGGCGCGCCAGCTCGCGCAGCAGGGCAGCATCTCCGGCGCGCTCGTCGGCGGCGTGATGTTCGGCTGCGGCATGATCCTGGCGCGCGGCTGCGCCAGCCGGCTGCTCGTGCTCTCGGCCAACGGCAATCTGAGGGCGCTGCTGTCGGGCCTGGTGTTTGCGGTCACTGCGCAGGCCTCCTATCGCGGTTTGCTGTCGCCCGCGCGCGAATGGGTGACGAACCTGTGGCTGGTCGACGGCGGGCCGTCGCGCGACATCATGGCGGTGTTCGGCGGTGGCACGCCCGAGAAGCTCGCCTTCGGCGGACTATGGCTGATCGCGGGGCTCGCCTTCGCCTTTCGCAGCCATTTGCCGCGCCGGCTGATCTTGTCCGCGCTGGCCGCGGGCTTGGCAGTGGTTGCGGGCTGGCTCTTGACCTATCAGCTCTCGCAGGCCTCCTTCGCACCCGTGACGTTGAAGAGCCTGACCTTCAGCGGGCCGTCGGCCGAACTGCTGATGCTCGTGCTTAACAGCTTGCAGCTTCGTCTCGGATTCGACCTCGGCATCATCCCCGGCGTGTTCATCGGCTCGTTCGTCGCCGCGGCCACCGCGCATGAGTTGAAGCTCGAGGGGTTTTCCGACGGGCTCGGTATGCGCCGCTACCTGCTGGGCGCGGTGCTGATGGGGTTCGGCGCGATGCTAGCCGGCGGCTGCGCGGTCGGCGCCGGTGTGACCGGAGCTTCGGTATTCGCGCTCACCGCCTGGCTGGTGCTCGGCGGCATGTGGCTCGGGGCGGGGCTCACCGATCTGGTCGTCGACCGCGCCGGCATGCCGCACCCGCAGCAAGCGGTGGGTTCGCCGGGCACCTGATAATTTAGATATTACTAAATTATAATTCTTGAATATGATTTTCTCCGATGCGGGCCGGTAGCGACGCTGATCCAGGGAAACGCACATGACCACCATCACGGAAAGCGATGTTCGCGAAGCGCCGCGCACCGCGCGGATCGACTGGTCACCTTATCTCGTCGGCGCCGGGATCGGGCTGTTGAGCTGGATCGCCTTTGCGGTATTCGGCGACCCGCTCGGCGTCACCACCGCGTTCTCGCGCATCGCCTCGCTGTTCGCGGTGCCGGTGATCGGGCCCGAGGCGGTAGCGGAGAATTCCTACTGGAAGAGCATGCCGCTCAAATGGGACTACGGCGTCTGGTTTCTCGTCGGCATTCCCGCCGGTGCGTTCATCGCGGCGGTGATGTCGGGCACGTGGCGGCTCGAGCTCGTGCCTGAGGTCTGGAAGGAGCGGTTCGGGCCGTCGATCGCCAAGCGGTTCGTCGGCGCATTCCTCGGCGGCACCGTCATCATGTATGGCGCACGGCTCGCCGGCGGCTGCACCAGCGGCCACGGCATCTCCGGTGGATTGCAGCTCGCGGTGTCGAGCTGGCTGTTCCTCGCGGTGATGTTCACCACTGGGCTCGGCATCTCCGCGCTCATGTTCCGCAAGCGATGAAGGGAGCAACGGAGATGACTGCGATGATGACGATCCTCGGGCCGCTGCTGATGGGCGCAGCCTTCGGCTTTCTGCTCCAGCGCGGCAAGGTGACGAACTGCGACGTGATCGAGAACCAGTTCCGCCTGCGCGACTTCACCGTGCTCAAGGTGATGGGCACTGCGATCGTGGTCGGTGGGCTCGGTGTGCTGCTGCTCGTCGATACCGGCAACACCAAGTACTACGTCAAGGATGCCAACATGCTCGCGGTCGCGCTCGGCGCCGCGTTGTTCGGTGTCGGTATGGTCGTCTACGGCTATTGTCCGGGAACGGCGCTCGGCGCCATCGCCACCGGCAGCGTCCATGCCTTGGTTGGCGCACTCGGCATGGTCGCCGGCGCCATCCTCTACGCGCTGAGCTTCGACTGGCTGAAGGCCCATGTCCTCAACGTGTGGGCGTTGGGCAAGGTTCGCCTTCCGGACGTCACGAACATTCCGGATGTCGCGTGGTTCGCAGCGCTTGCGCTCGGCGCCGGATTGTTCTTCTGGTGGGTTGAATCCGCCGAAGCGAAGCAGACGCGCGGCTAGCTTCAGCGCTTGCGCGGAGTGCAGAACAGACGGTGCAGGGTCGAGAACAGCTCTTCGACCCGCCGGTCGGCGATGCGGTACCAAATGACCTGACCATCGCGCCGGGCGGCGACCACGCGCTCCGCTTTCAGCTTGGCCAGGTGCTGCGACAGCGCCGAGGCGGAGAGGCCGACCTCCTCGGCGAGAGTGCCGGCGCTGGCCTCACCATATTCGACCAGCTTGCAGACGATCAGCAGCCGCTGCTCGCTCGCGAGCATGCGCATCAGGGCAGCCACCTCCTTGGCCTGCCGCTCCAGCGCGCGCGTGTCTGTCTTGCTCATTCGGCCTTGCCCATCTGCCGTCTTCAATAGCATCCATCCGCCAGCCGTCAAACGCACTGGCGCAGTGATATAAGGGATGAACGGCAATTTCGGTAGTGCCTCTTGGGAGGCTAACGGGGGGCAGCAGAATGCCTGGCGACGGACCAGCGCCCTCATGATCTCGGACGGAATTTGAGCATACGTCGAACCAGGGCGGTCTTGACCATGCCGGCAGCGCTGATCAGTGGATTGACGCCGATAGGTGGTGAAATCGGCGAGAGCGTAAACGGCTCAAATCTTTCTGTGAGTTCACGACCGCAAAATTTCGGCGGGCATACCGTCGGAATTTGTCCGTCAGACTTGAAGAATTCTGCCAGCAAATCAACGACGATACGTTGTCCGAAATAATAGAGTGGGAGTAGTGCTGCAGGCAGCTATCGCGTAGCTTGGCGCAGGCGTAGGAATGTCTCTCGCCTCCAAGAGACTGCGACCAAAGGACCTTGAGACCAGCTTAGCCTGTTTGGAGCGACGATCCATGCCGCTCTGAACAGGGAAGTGCAGCAGCGCAGTTGAGCGTTCGGAAGGGACGGGTGTTCGCTTCGGTGCTCAATACATGCTTGGTACGTCGGAGCGCGCCGCACGGATGAAGCGTCCGGCGCGAACACCCAGTCCCTCAGTGCTTTGGTATCTAAGCGATCGTCTTCAAATACAGGCCCGGATCGAAGTATTTGCTCGCCGGCGTGAAGTCCTTGATGCCCGCATTAGCCATGAAGAAGTCTGTCGACTGCTGCAGCCAGTTGGTGACGGTCCCGTCCGAGTACATCCGCTTCCAGTCCTTGGATGTGAACATTTTCTGAGCTTTGAAGGACTCGTTGATGTCGGACAGTGGCGTCTGGCTGTAATGCCCCTTTTGCAGCTTCTCCATCGCCTCGTTGCTGTTCGCGACGATATAGTCGTTGGCATCAGCCCAGCCGCGAATCAGCTTGGCCAGGGTTTCCTTGTTGGGTTCATAATAGTCGTTCGCCGCAGCCCAGCCGCCAATGATGGCCGCCTTTGGATAATAGGCTGACGCATCCGCGAGCATGGTCGCGCCGGGGACCTTGTCGCGGACCGTGACGTTGAAAGGCACCCAGAGCGCTACGGCCGGCACTGCGCCGGAGATGAAGGCGGTCACGGCCGCCGGCATGGTCTGGTTGACGAGCTCGACCTCCTTTGGATCGACCTTGTTGGCCCGGAGCGCGGTATCGAGAAACACGTGCGCCGTCGTGCCGGTCGCGGTCGCGATGCGCTTGCCCTTCAGATCCGCGAACGACTTGATGCCCTGATCGCCGCGGACCCAGAGCTGGGCCGTCGCCACCTCGATGTCGTTGATGAGAAATACCTTGCCTTGGCCGCGCGCCGGGAAATTCGAGAGGACCGCACCAGTTGCCAGCACATCAAGGCTGCCACCGATCAGCGCCTGGAAGATTTCGAGGCCGGTGTTGAACTGCCGCAGTTCGAGATCGAGGCCCTGCTTTTCGAAGGAGCCGCGGTCCATGCCGGTCCAGATCTGGCCGTCGACGGCGACGGTGTGAAGATAGCCGACGCGGACCTTCGTTTTCGCTTGCGCGATCGCCGGTGCCGAGGCCGTGAAGGTGCTGAGCGCCAGGCCTGCCGTCGTGGTCAGAAATTGCCGCCGATCCATGATGTGTCCTCCGTTTGCTTGTTATTCCGAGAATGAGACCGGACGCATCTGCGCTTGCTGGGCGCGATATTCGTCCATCACCAGCTGCCTGATATAGCTGCGCAGCTCCGCGAATTCTGGCCGCTCCTGGATCGACTCGTCGCGCGGGTAAGCGAAGGGAACGTCGATGATCTCCTTGATCCGCGCCGGCCGCGCCGTCACTACCACGATGCGGGAGGCGAGGTAGATCGCCTCCTCGACGGAATGGGTGATCAGCATGACGGTCTTGCCTTCGGTCTCCAGCACCTTGAGCAGCAGGTTCTGCATGTTGGAGCGGGTCTGGGCGTCGAGCGCCCCGAACGGCTCGTCCATCAGGAGAAACTGGGGCTTCACCGCATAGGCACGCGCGATCGCGAGGCGTTGTCGCATGCCGCCGGACAGATGCTTCGGATAGGAATTGGCGAAGTCGGACAGGCCCATCAGGCCGAGATAGTGATCGCAGATCGCGTCGCGCTCGGCGGTCGGGACGTGGTTGGCGTTGAGCGTCAGGCCGAAGGCGATGTTCTGCTTCACCGTCAGCCAGGGGAAGACGCCATATTCCTGGAAGATGACGCCGCGCTCGGGGCCGGGGCCGGCGACGGGACGGCCGTCGAACAGGACCTTGCCGGTCGTCGGCTTCTGGAAGCCGGCGAGCATGCTCATCATCGTGGTCTTGCCGCAGCCGGACGGCCCGATCACCGCGATGAAGTCGCCGTCGTTGATGTCGTAGCTGACGTCCTCGACGACGTTGAGACGACCCTTCGGCGTCTCGAAGGACAGCGACACCTTGTCGAACTGAGCGCGCTTTTTCATGCGATGGCCCGATCCTGCCAAACCAACAGCCGCGCGGTGATTTTGCGCAGGATCAAATCCATGATCAGCGCGATCAGGCCGATGCAGATGATGCCGACATAGATGACGTCGAGCAGGAAGTAGGTCGAGGCATTCTGGATCATGGCGCCGAGCCCGCGCTGCGCCGCGATCAGCTCGGATGCGACCAGCGTCGCCCAGGCGACGCCCAGCGCCACGCGCAGCGCCGTGAGAATGTGCGGGACGGTGAGGGGAATGATGACCTTGCGAAAGATCTCGGTCTGGTTGGCGCCGAGCGTCTGCGCCACGCGGATGTAGAGCGGCGTGATCTGGGAGACGCCCTCATACATCACGATCACGCCGGAGAAGAACGAGGCGTAGAACAGGATGACGAGCTTTGCGAGCTCGTCGACACCGAAATAGACGATCACCAGCGGGATCAGTGCGATCGGCGGCAGCGCGCGAAAGAAGTTGATCATGGGGTCGGCGAAGGTGCGGGCGGGGCGATACCACCCGAGCAGAAATCCAACCGGCACGGCCACCAGGATGCCGAGCGCGACGCCGAGAAAGACGCGCCGGGTCGAGGCGAAGATGTCGATCAGCAGGCCTTCCTTGGTGAGAAGCTCGAAGAATTTGGCGGCGACCTGGTGCGGCGCGGGGATCAGCGAGACGTTGACGAAGCCGCTCCAGCGCACGGCGTACCAGAGCAGGATTGCACCGATCCACGGTATCAATCCGAGACCAAGGCGTCTCAGGCCAGCTCCGTTCATTCGACGCGTCCACCCAGATTGCGGTTGATGTTTTCAGAGGTCATATTATAAATAGGATGACCATACAAGTGGCGCCTTTGGTCGTAGGCGTCGCAGGCTTTCCCGCATGACATCGCAGTCTTTCACCATCCGAAGCGTCCAGGCCTTTGGCTATCGCTACCCGCTGACCGCGCCCGTCATCACGTCCTTCGGGCGGATGAAGGATCGGCCTGCCGTCTTCGTCCGCGTCGAGGACGGCGACGGCAATGTCGGCTGGGGTGAAGTGTGGTGCAATTTTCCAGCACCTGGAGCCGAACATCGTGTTCGGCTCGTCAACGAGGTGCTTGCGCCGGCTCTGGTCGGATTCACCGCCTCGGAGCCGTCCGCCGCGTTCGAGCATCTGACGCAGGGAACCTCGGTGCTTGCGCTGCAATCCGGCGAGGCCGGCCCGTTTGCGCAGGCGATCGCCGGCATCGATCTCGCCGTCTGGGATCTGCACGCGCGCCGTCAGAACGTTGCGCTGTGGAAGCTGCTCGGCGGGGCGGTGCGCACGATCAAGGTCTACGCCAGCGGCATCAACCCGGTCGGCTCCGAGCGGACGGCTGAAGCTGCGCTCGGCCGCGGTTACCGCGCGTTGAAGCTGAAGATCGGCTTCGATCCGGCAACCGACCGCGCCAATCTCGCCGCGCTGCGCCGTCTTGTGGGCGAAGGTCTGCTGGCCGCCGACGTCAATCAGGGCTGGACGATTGCGCAGGCATTGGAGCTCGCGCCGCAACTGGAGCACTTCGGTCTCGCCTGGCTCGAGGAGCCGATCCGCGCCGATCGTCCCCGGCGGGAATGGGCGCAATTGCGCGAGGCCATCCGCTTTCCGCTCGCGGCCGGCGAGAACATCGCGAGCCATGCCGGCTTTGCCGAGGTGCTGCGTGAGCCGGTGCTCGGTGTCGTCCAGCCAGACATCGCCAAATGGGGCGGGCTGTCGGCCTGCGCTGGCATCGCGCGCGATATCCTTGCGTCGGGAAAGATGTTCTGCCCGCACTATCTCGGCGCCGGCATCGGCCTCCTGGCATCCGCGCATCTTCTCGCCGGCGTCGGCGGCGACGGGCTGCTCGAAGTCGACTGCAATGAAAACCCGCTGCGCGACCGCTTCTGCGGTCCCGTGCTCGATGTCCACGACGGCATGATCACGCTCGGCGACGAGGCAGGTCTCGGCATCACGCCCGATCTTGCCGCCATCGAACAATACCGGACGATCTGATGCCAGCACGCGGCTACGACTACATCATCGTCGGCGCGGGCTCGGCCGGCTGCGTCGTTGCCAACCGGCTGTCGGCCGATCCGTCCTGCCGCGTGCTGTTGCTGGAGGCCGGCGGATCGGATCGGAATTTCTGGCTGAAGCTTCCGGTCGGCTACTACCGGACCATCTACAACGAGCGATTCTCGCGCCTGTTCAGGACCGAGCGCTCGGAGGGAAGCGGCGGTCGTGCCATCGTCTGGCCGCGGGGCCGCGTGCTCGGCGGCTCGTCCTCGATCAACGGTCTGATCTTCATCCGGGGCCAGCACGAGGATTTTGACGATTGGCAACGCCTCGGCGCCGATGGCTGGAGCTATCGTGAACTCCTGCCGTACTTCCGCCGCTACGAGCGCTATCGCGGCGGCGAGAGCCAGTTTCACGGTGGACTCGGGGAGTTCGAAGTCTCGGACCTTCGCAACGACAATCCGGCATCGAAGGCCTGGGTCGAGGCGGGTGTAGAGTTCGGCCTGCCGCGCAATCCCGACTTCAACGGCGCCACGACGCTGGGCGTCGGCACCTACCAGCTCGGCATCGGGCGGCACTGGCGGACCAGTTCGGCCTCTGCGTTTCTGCACCCCGTCGCCGGCCGTCCCAATCTCACCATCATCACCCATGCGCAGGTCAGCAGGGTCGTTTTCAAAGGTCGCGTCGCGACCGGCGTCGAGTGGATCAGCAAGGGGCAGGTCCACAGCGCGACGGCTGATCGTGAGATCATCCTGTCCGGCGGCGCGCTGCAGTCGCCGCAGATCCTCCAGCTCTCCGGCGTTGGTCCAGCCGATCTGCTGCGCAAGCTCGGCATTCCCATTATTGCCGAGTCTCCGGAGGTCGGCGCCAATCTCCAGGACCATTATCAGGCCCGGCTGATCGTCCGCCTCAAGGAGCGGATCTCGCTCAACGACCAGGTCCGCAATCCCGTCGAGCTTGCGAAGATGGGCCTGCAGTGGATGCTGGCGGGCAGCGGCCCGCTGACGGTCGGCGCAGGGCAGGTGGGCGGCGCAGCCTGCACGGAATACGCGGTCGGCGGACGGCCGGACGTGCAGTTCAACGTGATGCCGCTCTCGGTCGACAAGCCCGGAGAGCCCCTGCACAGCTATTCCGGCTTCACCGCCTCGGTCTGGCAGTGCCACGCAAAGTCGCGCGGCCGGCTTGCGATCAGCTCCACCGATCCGTTCGAGCAGCCGCGTATCGAGCCGAATTATTTTGCCGAGGAGATCGACCGCAAGACCATTGTTGCGGGTCTGAAGATTCTGCGCGAGATTTATCAGCAGAGGGCGTTTCGCCCGCTCTGGGACATCGAGATGGTGCCGGGCGAGGCGGCAAGAGATGATGCCGGGCTGTGGGATTTTGCACGCAATACCGGGGGCACGGTGTTTCACTGCGTCGGGACGTGTCGCATGGGCGGCGACGCGCAGGCCGTGCTCGATTCGCAGCTGCGCGTGCGCGGCGTCGAGCGGCTGCGGGTGATCGACGCCTCGGTGATGCCGCAGATCACGTCGGCCAACACCAACGCGACCAGCCTGATGATCGGCGAACGCGGTGCCGCGCAGGTTATGGCTTGATCGCGCGGCCTGAATTCCGGAGGGCGAGATGGAATTGAGTTCCGATAGTCACGTCCCCAAATACGCGCAGATCGCCGACATCTTCCGGCAGCGCATCGCGCGCGGCGTCTGGACCCAAGGCTTTCGCCTGCCCGCCAACGAGGAGCTGGCGGCCGAGTTCGGCGTGTCGCGCGTCACGATCAGGCAGGCCGTGGAGCTGCTCGCCCGCGACGGTGTGATTGAGGCGCAACAGGGCCGCGGCACCTTCGTCACGGGGACCGTGCGGCAGGATCGCTGGCTCAAGGTCGAGACGACGCTGTCCGATCTCGCCGACATGTACCGCGACACTTCGCCCGAGATCATCAATATCTCGGAAAGCCGCACCAATGCGCCGCTGCTTCCCGGCGACGGCAAGCCGGCCGAAAAATATGTCTTCATGCGTCGGCTGCATTCGCGGGAGAAGCAGCCGTATTGCGTCATTTCCATCTATCTCGACGAGAAGATCTTCCGCAGGTCACCGAAGCGTTTTCGCAACGAGACCGTGATTCCGATCCTGAACGATCTCAGGGATCCCGCCATCGCCAGCGCGCGCCAGACCCTGACGATAGGTGCCGCGGACATCGAAGCCGCGCGGCTGCTGCGCGTGCCGCTGAATTCGCCGGTAGCAGAAGTCCGCCGCATCTTCACGACCGCGGACCGCACCGTGATCTATCTCGGCGAAGTCACCTATCGCGGCGACTTCGTGCGGATCGACATGGATCTGCGGCCCTAGCCCTCTCAACGCGAGAACAGTTCCTGGTTCCGGCGCTCGAGCTCCTCCCCGTAGGTGCGCAGGACGTGGGCTTCGCTTAAGGTGCCGATCGTCGCGCGATGATCGGTGCGATCGACGACCGCGAGCACATCGGCCTCGCTGCGTTCAAAGGCCTTCAGGATCTCGCGCACCGGCGTGGTCGGGAGCAGGCACTCATCCTGTTGCTGGGCCAGTGACCCGAGCTGCTCGTCGTCCTGGTTGGCGACGGAATGCAGCGTCGCGGCGGGCACGATGCCCGCATAGATGCCGCTGGGATCGCGGAGCACGATCTGGCGAACCTGTGCCGGCGAGAACAGCTTTTGCGCCTCGCCGATCGGCATCGTCGTCAGCGCGTTCTCGAAGTCGGTGCGCATCAGCGAAGCCGCGCTCATCTGCCGGACCCAGCCGATGTCTTGCGGGCCGCGGATCACCTCGCCGCGCAGATGGAAGCGCCATGTGGCGAAGCTGTAGCCGAACAGCTCGCGCACGATCAGCGCGCAGACCGACGACGCGACCACCGCTCCAACGGTGACGGAGAAATCGCCGGTGATCTCGAGCGCAAGACATACCATGCTGAACGGCGCGCCAAGGACGCCCGTCCCAAGTGCGGCGAGCGCCGCGATGGCGGCCGTGCCGGGTTGAAGCGCCAGCGTGGGAAGAGGGCCCGTCAGCACGATGCTGTAGAGCTGCCCGATCAGCGCGCCCAGCAACAGCGACGCGAAGAACAGACCGCCGCGAAACCCGGAGCCGAGCGAGATGGCGGAGGCCAGGATCTTGAACACGATCGTGGTCGTGAGCAGAAGCCAGGTCGGATTGCTGACCAGCAGGATCTGCATCGCGCCGTGACCGGCGCCGAGCACAGTGGGCGTCAGCAAGGCGAGGCCGCCGAGGAGGAGGCCGCCGAGAATTGGGCGCAGGAAGCCCTTGAACACCGTGATGCGCTGAAAGCAGCGCTCGGAGAATGCGACGGCGAGCATCACGAGGATGCTGACGAAAGCGCAGATGATGCCGATCAGCACGGTCTGCCCGATCATCTCGACGGAGACCGGCGAGGGGAAGCCGGGCACCATCAGGAAGGACTGGTGCGTCAATTGCCGAGCGACGAGCCATGCGGTGACGGCGCTGGCGATGACCGGCACGAGACCGGCGGAGGTATAGGCGCCGAGCACGACCTCGAAGGCGTAGAAGGCGCCCGCGAGCGGTGCGGAAAATGCGGCGCTGATCGCCCCCGCGGCGCCGCAGGCCACCAGCAGCCGCATGTCGTTGCGACGGGCAGCCAGGCGCTGGCCGACATGGGAGCCGAACATCGAGCAGATCTGGGTATAGCCGGCCTCCAGACCGACCGATCCGCCGAACCCGTTGGACAGCAGCGTCTGGATCGAGATCAGCAGGCTGCCGCGAAAGGACACCCGGCCGCCATAGAGCGCATTGGCCTCGATCGCGTCGGCGAGCTGCTGTCCCTTTACGCGCCTTGCGAAGTAAAGCCCGATCAGCGCAAGCACCAAGCCGCCGAGCGTCGGGATCAGCAGCGTGCGCTGCCAGGAGATCACGCCTGTGGCGCTGAGATGTGCGTCAAAAGGAATATCGAACAACAGCGCGTGAGAGATCTGGCTCAGGCTCGAGATCGCGGCCACGAGAACGCCGCTGAGCAGTCCGACGACAATGGCGACCAGCACGAGGCCGGTCTCGCGATTGCGCACGAAGTTGCGCAGGAACAACGGCAGCAGGCGGATGCCGGGAGCCGCGGCCGGCTTCGCAGGATGTGATGCCGGCTCCATCCTAGGCCGGATCCCGCAGCGGTTCGGTGCGCACGACGCGGAAGCCGATATTGCTGGACGCGGAGTCGGGCGTGTTGGAGCTGCGCGCCGCGACGCGGTAGCGATTGCAGTAGGAGTCGTGGCAGAGGAAGGATCCGCCGCGCATCGATCGGTTGGGAGCAGGCTCGCGGTTCAAGGGATCTCGCGATGGCGTGAGGCGGTGATAGCTCGGCGAAAAATAGTCCTCGCACCATTCCCAGACGTTTCCGGCGACATTGTGCAGGCCATATCCGTTGGGCACGAAACTGTGAACCGGCGCCGTACCGAAATAGCCATCATCCACTGTGTTGCGGTCGGGGAAGTTGCCCTGCCAGATATTGCAGCGATGCTCGCCCCCGGGCTTCAGCTCGTCGCCCCAGGGGTAGGTGGCCCGGTCCAGCCCGCCGCGCGCGGCCATCTCCCATTCCGCCTCGGTCGGCATGCGCGTGCCGGACCATCGGCAATAGGCTTGTGCGTCGTTCCAGGAGACGTGGACGACGGGATGATCGAGCCTGTCCAGGATGCTGCTCGCAGGTCCTTCCGGCTGCGCCCAATAGGCGCGCGTCACCGGGACCCACCATGGCGTTTCCTGAGCGCGTGTCGTGCGGGCCGCACGTGTCTCTTCCGGCAACAGCCCGTCGAAGACAAAGCTCCAGCCGTAGCGTTCGGCATCCGTCGTGTAGCCCGTGGCCCGGACGAAGTCGCCGAATTGCAGATTGCTCACGGCGTGGCAGGCAATGGCAAACGGCGACAACGTCACCAGCCGTACCGGGCCTTCGCCGTCCTCGACGAAGCCGATGCCGGCGGATCCCATGTGGAAGGTTCCGCCGATCAGCGAGCTCCAGCGGCGCGGGATCGGAGTTGAACTGGGAGTGATCGCCGCTTGCGCATCCTCGCCCGTCGCCGGCCCGCTGCCGGCGGCGCGCTGGGTGCAACAGTGTGAGCGATCCCCGGTCATGTCCTATTTCTGCTTCTCTTCCTCCCAGAAGGCTGTGCCGCCTTCCGCCTTCATCAACTCCAGAATCTTCTCGCGCGGGATCACGCCGCAGCGATTGGCCCATTGCTGATACTGCGCCGTCATCTCGCGGACGCGATCCGGATGCTGCGCGGCGAGATCGTTCATCTCGGTGCGGTCCGTCTCCATGTCGTAGAGTTCCCAGGGGCCGGGATACTTCCGCACCAGCTTCCACTTGCCGACGCGAACGGCCGCGTTGCCCTCGTGCTCCCAGAACAGCGGGCCACGGTTGCCATAGGCCGAGGCGAATGACGGCACCAGGCTCTCGCCTTCGCAGGGCAGGATGGCGTTGCCGTTATACTCCTTGGGATAGGTGGCGCCGGTGACGTCGAGGATGGTCGCCATCACGTCGGTGAGCTGGCTCGGATTGTGCCGCAGGCCGCCTCTCTCGGAAATGCCGCGCGGCCAGTGCACGATGAACGGGGTTGCGATGCCGCCTTCGTGGATCCAGTGCTTGTAGAGACGGAACGGCGTGTTGGAGAGGTTGGCCCAGGCGGTGCCGTAGCTCTGGTAGGTGTCCTCGGCGCCGGGCATCAGGGTCGGGTCATTGCCGAAGCGCACCGGTCTGCCGTCGCGCGTCTTCGCCTGCGCAATCATGAGCTGGTCTACCAGCTCCTTTGCCGTGACGCCTTCCGGAATGTCTTCGGCGCAGGCGCCGTTGTCGGAGAGGAAGATGATCAGCGTGTTGTCCATCTGGCCGGTCTCGTCCAGCGCCTTCAGGATGCGGCCGATGCCCTGGTCCATCCGGTCGATCTGGGCCGCGTAGACCTCCATGCAGCGCAGCGTCCATTCGCGCTGCTCCGCATCGGTCCACGGCGGTTGGGTCGGATCGCGATCGGTCAGGCGCCAGTTCGGATGGATGATGCCGTCGTCGACCAGGCGCTTGAGGCGCTCCTCGCGCAGCCTGTCCCAGCCCGCATCGAAGCGGCCCTTGTACTTGGCGATGTCCTCGTCATGGGCATGAAGCGGCCAATGCGGCGCCGTATAGGCGACGTACTGGAAGAATGGCGCGTCGGGCTTCTGCGCCTTGTGCTGGCGGATGAAGGCGGCAGCCTGATCGCTGATCGCATCGGTGTAGAAGAACGAGGGATCCTTCACCGCCTCGTGCTCGATATTGTCGTTGCCGCGGGTGAGCGTGTTGGGATGGTAAAAGGAGCCGGCGCCGATGATGGTGCCGTAGAAGTGGTCGAAGCCGCGCTGCATCGGCCATGCGTCGGTCGGCTCCGTCAGGCTGCTGGCGATGTGCCATTTGCCGCTGAGGTAGGACGTGTAGTTCTTGCTTTTCAGCGCCTCGGCGATCGTCACGCAGCTCTTGTTCAGATTGCCGGCATAGCCCTCGGGGCCGTTGCTGTAGGTGAGGATGCCGATGCCGGTCTGGTGCGGATGCAGGCCGGTGAGCAGCGAGGCGCGCGACGGGCTGCAGCGTGCGGTGTTGTAGAACTGCGAATAGCGCAAGCCATTCGCCGCGAGGCGGTCGAGGTTCGGCGTCTGGATCTCGCCGCCGTAACAGCCGATGTCCGAAAAGCCCATGTCGTCGTTGAGGATGAGCAGGATGTTGGGGCTGTCAGGGGTCTTTGCGCCATTCGGCATGTTCTTGTCCTCGTGATTGACGTGTGGCGTTGCTAGTGGCGGCGCGTCAGGCTGATGCTGAGGCGGAAATATTTCGGCAAGTACACGGCGCGCAGCAGCTCGAGCGCCCGTCCGTCCTTGCCGAAAGTGACGCGCTCGATGGAGAGCAGGGGCGAGCCGACCTTGACCCCCAGCAGCTTGGCGCTGCCGGCGTCGGCGAGGTCGGCGCTGATGGTCTGCTGGGCGTCCTTGATGGCGAGGCCAAGCTCGTCCTCGAATACGCGGTACATGATGATCGAGACCAGATCGCGCTTCTCGAGCTCGAGACCGATATCCGGGGGATAGAAGGCGTGCTCGATGGCGATCGGCGTGTCGTCCGCGAGCCGCAAGCGCCGGAGCTGCCAGACGGCGCGCTCGCGCAGCTGCTCGCGAACGGCGGCGTCGTGCCGGTTGGTCATGCCCTGCTGCAGGATCGTGGCGCCGGCCTGGTAGCCGGCATCGCGGATGGTTTCCGAGAAGCCCATGAGGTGGCCGACCCAGTTCTCGGGCTGGTTCGAGCGCAGGAAGGTGCCGCGGCCGCGCGAGCGGTCGAACATGCCTTCGTTCACGAGGGGGGCTATGGCGTTGCGGATGGTGATGCGGCTGACGCCGAAATGGCGGCCGAGTTCGGCCTCGGTCATCAGGCGGCCGGTCTCGTCGATCAACTTGCCGTCGCGCACCTGGCTGCGAATGGATTCACGGATCTGGATATGCAGGGGCGTCGATCCCTCCGCAACGACATCGCTGCCGAGCGGCGCGGGCTTCTTCTTGCGTGTTTGAATAGCCATGGTGTCAGAGCCGCATGCGTGTTGCTGGATCGAACAGATGAATGTCTTGCGGTCGGGCCGTGATCGAGATCGTGTCGCCCTCGCCGGGAATGTTGCCGTCGGCGACGCGCATGCGGATCATGGTGCCGGCGCAGTCGAGGTCGAGCGCGGCGGTATCGCCGAGATCCTCGATCAGGTCGACGCGCGCGCCGAGACCGCCTTCCGTCATGCGCAGGGCGCCGGGGCGAAGGCCGGCCACCACGTCCCGCTCACCCGCAGTCGTGGTCGTCGTCTTCAAACGGTGGCCGGCGATGATGACGTCGCCGTCCACGTAGCGGGCGGGGACGAGGTTCATCGGGGGATTGCCGATGAAGCCGGCAATGTCGATCGAGTTCGGGCGGGCGAACACCTCCGCGGGCGTGCCGACCTGCTGGATCTCGCCCGACATGAACACCGCCATGCGGTCCGCAAGCGTCATGGCCTCTTCCTGGTCGTGGGTGACGTAGACCGCGGTGACGCCGAGCGAGCGCTGCAGCTTCTTCAACTCGGCGCGGGTTTCCAGCCGCAGCTTCGCATCGAGGTTCGAGAGCGGCTCGTCGAGCAGAAACAGGCGAGCCTTGCGCACGATGGCGCGGGCCAGCGCGCAGCGCTGCTGCTGGCCGCCCGAGAGCTGGCCCGGCTTGCGGTCGAGCAAATGGTCGATCTTCACCTTGCGCGCGGCGTCTTTGACAGCGGGCGCGATCTCGGCCTTCGGCAGCTTGGCCATCTCCAGCGGAAAGGCGATGTTCTCGGCCACCGTCATGTGCGGGTAGAGCGCGTAGCTCTGGAATACCATGGCGATGTCGCGGTCCCGCGCATCGGTCGAGGTGACGTCCTTGTCGTCGATCAGCACGCGACCGGCGGTCGGCGCATCGAGGCCTGCGAGGATGCGCAGCGTCGTGCTCTTGCCCGAGCCGGACGGGCCGAGCAGCGCGAAGAACTCGCCCGGCTTGATGTCGAAATTGACGCCCTTCAGCGCGGCGAACTCGCCGTGCATCTTGACGATGTTGCGAAAACTGACCTGACCCTGGCCGCTCATCGGCGTCCTCCGCCCTTGACTGCACCGACCGTCAGGCCCTTCACGATATGCTTCTGCGCGACCACGCCGAGGACGACGACAGGCAGCATGGCGAGAACCGAGACCGCGGCGAGCTTGGCCCACAGCGTCTGCTCGACGGAGACGAAATTGAACATGGCGACCGTGACCGGGCGCACCGTGTTGCCGCTCAGCACGACGGCGAACAAGAATTCGTTCCACGCATTGAGAAACACGAACACGACTGTCACGGCGATGCCGCCACGGACCTGCGGAATGATGATCCGCCACAATGTCTTCAATCGGCTGGCGCCATCGAGATAGGCGGCTTCCTCCATCTCGAAGGGAATGTCCTCGAAATAGGAGACCAGCAGCCAGATCGCGAAGGGCAGGGAGAACGACAGATAGATCAGGATGATGCCCTGATAGGTGTCGATCCAGCCGATGTTCCGCAGCACCAGAAAGTACGGGATGATGATGCCGACCGGCGGCAGCATCTGCGTGGCCAGCACGTAGAAGCCCGCGAATTTCTTGCCGCGAAAGCGCAGGCGGGCCAGCGCATAGGCCGCGGGCACCGCCATCAGCATGGTGACCACGGTGGTGCCGACGGAGATGATAACGCTGGAGAGCAGGTTCGGCAGGATCGATCCCGAGCCGAACAACACGTCGCGATAGGCTTCCCACGTCGGCGTGAACACCAGCTTGGGCGGATAGGCCAGCACGTCGGAATCGGTCTTGAGCGAATTCATGACGCTCCAGACGATCGGAAACGCCCAGGCGAGCAGGAAGACCGTGGAGATCGCGAGCAGGGCAATGATGCGGAGGCGCTTTGCGGTCATTTCGCCCTCCGCATCGCAAAAAGGATGCCGGAGATGATGATGGTCACGATCAGGAGCGCGACAGCGAGCGCCGAACCGTAGCCGATCGACAGCTCGGTGAAGGATTTCCGGTAGGCATAGAGATTGAGGATCTCGGTCGCCGTGCCGGGGCCCCCGGCGGTGACGGTGAAGATCGCCGCGAACGCGGTCAGCGCCACCATGGTCCGCATGATGATGACCATGACGATGGCCGGGCGCAACAGGGGCAGGGTGATGCGGCGAAAGCGCTGCCAGGCGGAGGCGCGGTCGAGCCGCGCCGCCTCGTAGATGTCCTCGGGCAGCGAGGCGAGCGAGGCCAGCAGCACCATGAACGCGAACGGCGTCCACTGCCAGGTGTGGATCGCGATCACCGAGACCATCGCAAGCGTGGGATCGCCGAGCCAGTTCTTGCTGCCGAGCCCTGCATTTATCGCGAGGAAGTCGACGATGCCGAATTCCGGCGCCAGCATGAAGGTACGCCAGATCATGCCGACCACGGCCGGGGAAAGGACCACAGGCAGGATGGCGATGACCCTGAACCAGCCCTGGCCGCGCTTCATGTCCATGACCAGCAAGGCGAGCGCCAGGCCAATGATGACCTGCAGCGCGACGGTCGAGCCGGTATAAACGAGGCTCACCAGCAGCGAGGTCCAGAAGCGCTCGTCGGAGAGCAGTACCTGGTAGTTCTCGAAGCCGACGAAGCCATTGGTGAACGGCATCGCCAGATCCATCCGGAATGCGCTGGTGTAGACCAGGAAGAGCAGCGGAAACGTCGTCGTGGCGAGCAGCGCAAGAAACGCCGGTGCAAGCAGGGCCGCTGCAAACCGGCGTTCGCGCTGCGCCAGGACGCGGCCGAAGTCGCTGCGAGGCGCCTCGCTCGCGATCTCAGCCGATGTCACCGCTGTCGTCGCCATGGTTCAGCCGCGCATCATCGGTTCGATGCGGCGCTGCGCATCGTCCAGTGCGGCCTTGATCGAGGCCTGGCCGGAGAGGGCCGACTGGATCGCGGTCGCCATGGTGTCGCCGATCGCCGGCCATTGCGGCACGCGCGGACGCCAGTCGACGTCGGTGTCCTCCTGCAGGGCGCCCATCGTGGCCTCGACGAAGTTCTCGCCAAAGCCGTTCATCAGCTTGATGTAGTCGGGGTCCTTCCAGACCGAGGTGCGGTTGACACCCGAGCGCTTGGTGGGACCGGCGAACTTATGCGCGGTGCGCGCCTGGGTCTCGGCGCTCGCGGCCCACTGGATGAACAGCCAGGTCGCCTTGCGCTTCTTCTCCGGCAGCGCGGAATTGATCGGAAAGCCCCAGTTCCAGATCGACGTGGTGCGCTTGCCCGAGGGCCCCTTGGGCCAGCGCGCATAGGCGACCTTGCCGATCACCTTGGATTTTTCGGGATTGTTGATGACCGAAGCCGACGAATGCGCGTCGATGTAGCTGGCGACGGTGCCTTGCGAGAAGGCGTCGGCGATGTCGGGCCAGTTCCAATTCGCCGCCGCGGTCGGCGCGTACTTCTTCATGATGTCGACGTACCAGGCGAGTGCCGCCTCGGCCTCGGGGCCATTGACGGTGAGCTTGCCGCCCTTCATCCAGTCGCCGCCGAACTCGCGGAAGATCGACGGATAGATGTACATGTTCTGGCCGGCACCGGCGACGCCGCGCAGCGCTGCGCCCCAGACGCGATCGTTCGGTGTGTTCAACGCCGCAGCATTGGACATGTAGGCTTCTAGCGTGTCGGCCGGCTTCAGGCCTTTCGCGTCATAGAGGTCCTTGCGATAGACCTGAATGGTGACTTCACCGTCATAGGGCATGCCGTAGAGCTTGCCGTCGATGCCGTTGGCGCTGCGCCATGCCGGGATGATGTCGTCGAGTTTGAACCAGGCCGGATCGGTCAACGATTTGTCGGCGAGGTAAGTGTCGAGCGGCTCGACCCATTTGTTCGCGGCATAGAGCGCGTAATACATGGGGTCCGCGGCATGGGTCGCGTAGGTCCCGGTCTTCGAGGTCAGGTCGATGACGCTCTTCTGCCGGATCTGCGCCGGCGGAATCTTCTCGAAGCGGACGTCGATGCCGGTGAGCGCCTTGAACTGCGGCGCCAATGCAATGAGGTTTTCGAAATAGCTCGCCGGGATCACGGCGACCGTGATGGTCTCGCCGGAAACCTGCTGCCAGTCGATCTGAGCGGATTTGTAGGGCGCGAGGTCGGCGTCCTGCGCGGCAGCTTGCCGGAGAAAGGCCGGGCCAAGTGTCGCGAAAGCGGCGGCGGCGGTTCCGGTCTTGAGTAGCGTTCGTCGCGTCGGCTTGAATGACGTCATGCTGTCCTCCCGAAAATCCGGATTTATACTTCCGGTTAGTTAGGACATTTGCCCAAATGTTATAACAAGTCAACCGCGACAAATTGGGTGTCCTCCGGCCGTTTGGCGCGGAGTGTGAAACGACCGCGGACCTCGCCTCCGGGGAGGCGCGATCGGGACGAGGAGCGATGAGATGGAGTTGCCGGCTAGATGTCGCCGAGGAGCTCGAAATCTGCGCGAGCGTCGCCGGCCGTATGGATCTGGCCGCTATATCGCTGTGCGCTCAGCTCGAACGCTGCCGGCAATCGGTCGTCGATAACGAGATGGTGGCACTCGTCGAGGTGACCGCCGCGAACCGTTGCATTGCGCCCGAATTTGGTGATGTCGGCCACGAGCACGGACGTTCGTGAATTGGCGGCGATGGATTGGCGTGCCTTGACTTCATCGACATGGAAGTCGAGCAGCGAGCCGTCCGCATCGACGCCGCCGACGCCGAAGATTCCGAAGTCCGCGCGAAATCCCGAGAAGAAATGCACGGCGGCCTCGCCAATGATGTCGCGGTCGAGCGGCCGCAGCGTGCCGCCGGCGATGGTGATCTCCACGTCCGGATTATGCGAGAAGGCTGCGGCCACGTTCAGGCTGTTGGTGATCACCCGCAGATCCCGTCGACGGGAAAGTGCCTGCGCGACATATTCGGGCGTCGTGCCAAGCCCGATCATCAGCGACGTCCCGTCGGGAATGAGTTTGGCGGTCGCATGCGCGATCCGCCGCTTGGCTTCGGCGTTCAGCCTGTGTCTGCTGCTGTAGGCGAGGTTCTGATTCTGGACGGGGAGGCTGACCCCACCATGCACGCGCCGAAGCAATCCTTGGTCGCAGAGCGCATTCACAAGGCGGCGGATGGTCTGCTGGGTCACCTCGAAACGCGCCGCAAGCTGCTCGATGGAAGCGAAGCCTTGCTCGCGCACGATCTCCAGTATGTGGACCTGACGTGTCGTGGTGCTCCTGACCATGAGCCCTCCGTTCGCGACAAAAGTATCATTTGAACGGCCAAGACGCAATTTTCTGTTTCATATGGTGTCACACTATGTTCATATGAACATAATAGTCGCTACGCCGATGAATGCGCGTGGCTCAAGGGAGGACGCACGTACTGGTCTTTGACCGGCACTGTGCTGCTCCGTTGGAGCGAGCCGCCATCAGCGTAGCTGCATCATGCTGAGAGCGAACCGGCCATGTCGGCGATTACGCTGAATCATGTCTCCAAGTCGTGGGGCGCGATGCGCGCCGTCGATGACATCAGTCTGACGGCGGACGAGGGCTCGCTGCTGGTGCTGCTGGGGCCGTCCGGCTGCGGCAAGTCGACCACGTTGCGGCTGATCGCCGGGCTCGAGGAGGCCGATGCCGGCACGATCGCCATCGGCGGCGTGGACGTGACCCGCCTGTCGCCGGCGGAGCGGAAGATCTCCATGGTCTTCCAGTCCTATGCGCTATTCCCGCATTTGAGCGTGGCCGAGAACATCATTTTCGGCCTGCGCGTGCGGCGGGTGTCGCGCGCCGAACGCGACGCCCGGCTTCGTCGCGTCGCCGACATCGTTGGTCTCGCGCATCTGCTCGATCGCAAGCCGTCGCAATTGTCGGGAGGGCAGCGCCAGCGCGTCGCGCTGGGACGCGCCATCATCGCCGAGGCGCGGGTCTGTCTCATGGACGAGCCGCTGTCCAACCTGGACGCCAAGCTGCGGCACGAGATGCGAACGGAAATCCGCGCGTTGCAGCAGCGCCTTGGCATGACGATGGTCTACGTGACCCACGATCAGACCGAAGCCATGACGATGGCGGACCGCGTCGTCCTGATGCGCGATGGCCGTATCGAGCAGAACGGCTCGCCGGAAGAGCTCTACAACAGGCCGGCCACGGCGTTTACGGCGCGTTTCATCGGCACGCCGCCGATGAACCTGGTGCGTCAGGGCGATCATCTGATCGGCGTCCGGCCCGAGCACATTCGCATCGTGCCCGGTGGCGATCATGCCGCGCGGGTCAAGGCCGTCGAGCATCTCGGGGCCGACAGCATCGTGTTGTGCGACGTCGACGGCCAGCCGATCTCGGTGCGGCTCGACGGGTTCAGCAAGGTTCAGCCCGGCGAGGATGTCCGCCTGGCCTGGGAGGCCGGTCACGAGCATCGGTTCGATCCGGCGACGGAATGCCGATTGGAGACTTCAGCCAGAGAGGGCCGGCTGGCGACCTCCGCTGGATAGCAGCGGTGGCTTCAGGCGCTCGGCGGATTACAGAGGGAGAGAGAGATGTTTGCGCGACGAACGATGTTGATGGCAGCCGCACTTGCCGTGCTCTCGATGGGGGCACGTCCCGCTGCCGCGGTGGATCTGACCATGTACTATCCGGTCGCGGTCGGCGGTCCCGTCACCAAGATCATCGACGACATGGTCTCGCGCTTCGAGAAGGACAATCCGGACGTCAAGGTGACGGCAGTCTATGCCGGCAACTACACGGACACGATGACCAAGGCGATGACCGCCATGAAGGGCGGGCAGCCGCCGCAACTGTCGGTGCTGTTGTCGACCGACGTCTTCACGTTGATGGACGAAAACGCGATCGTGCCGTTTGACGACCTCGTCGGCGACAAGGCCTGGTTCAAGGAATTCTATCCCGCGTTCATGGCCAACGGCCAAGTGGACGGCAAGACCTGGAGCATCCCGTTCCAGCGTTCGACCATCGTGCTGTACTGGAACAAGGACGCCTTCAAGGAAGCCGGCCTCGATCCCGAGAAGGCGCCGGCGTCATGGGACGAAATGGTCGAGATGTCGAAGAAGCTGGTCAAGAAGGAGGGCGCCAACACGACGCGTTGGGGCGTCGAGATCCCGACGACCGGCTACGGCTACTGGATGCTGCAGGCGCTCGCCATCGAGAACGGCCAGAAGATGATGAACGAGGCCGGCACCGAGGTGTACCTCACCGCGCCGAAGACGGTCGGCGCGCTCGACTACTGGGTCGACCTGTCGCGCAAGCACAACGTCATGCCGACCGGCAGCATCGACTGGGCGACGCTCCGCACCGACTTCCTCGAAGGCAAGACGGCGATGATGTGGCACACGACGGGTAACCTCACGGCCGTCAAGGACGCCGCAAAATTCCAGTTCGGCGTGGCCATGCTGCCGGCCAAGGAGAGGCGGGGATCGCCGACCGGCGGCGGCAGCTTCTACATCTTCAAGAACGCTTCGGCCGAGCAGCAGAAGGCCGCCGTCAAGTTCATCCAGTGGATGACGGCGCCCGAGCGTGCGGCGGAATGGAGCATGAAGACCGGCTACGTCGCGGTGTCGCCGGCCGCCTACAAGACCAAGGCGATGGAAGACTACGCCAAGGGCTTCCCGCAGGCGACCGTCGCGCGCGATCAGCTCGACCATGCCGTGCCGGAGCTGTCCGTCCACGAAAACGGCCGCATCTACAAGTTCGTGAATGATGCCGTGCAGGCCGCGGTCACGGGCTCGCAGAAGCCGCAGGAAGCGCTGGCCGCCGCGCAGGCGCAGTCCGACCGCGTGCTGCGCGCCGCCAAGTAATCGCAAAGTAAGGGACGTGGCGGGGTGGCGGTTCGCCGCCATCCGGCCGGCTCCAGGATGACCGATCTCGCCGCCTCGTCGCCAATCCCCGAACGCCGCGCCCGGTCGCAGGCTTGGTGGAATGCCGTGAATGCGTGGCTGCTGCTGTTGCCGGCGGCGGTCCTGCTGGTTGCCTTCACGCACTGGCCGATCCTGGCGACGATCCGGCATTCGCTGTTCATCACCAAGCGGAACGGCAGCGAGGTCTTCGTCGGGACGGACAGCTACCGGGCCATGGCGGTCGATCCGATCTTCTGGAAGGCGCTGGTCAACAATTTCTGGTTCGCACTCGGCACGATCCCGACGTCGATCGCGCTCGCCCTGATCATGGCGGTCTGGGTCAATCGCAACATGCGCGGCCGCGGCTTTCTGCGGCTGGCGTACTTCACGCCGACGGTGCTGCCGATGATCGCTGTCGCCAACATCTGGCTGTTCTTCTACACGCCGGATTACGGCGCGCTCGATCAGCTGCGCGGGCTGTTCGGCCTCGGCGGCTGGAACTGGCTCGGCGATCCCTCGACGGTGATGGGCTGCCTGATCGTCATGGTGATCTGGAAGGAAGCCGGCTTCTTCATGATCTTCTATCTGGCGGCGCTGCAACAGCTCTCGCCGGACCTCGATGAAGCCGCTTCCATCGAGGGCGCGAGCCGGTGGTACACGTTCCGCCGCATCACGTTCCCGCTGCTGATGCCGACCACGCTGTTCGTGGCCATCAACGCCGTCATCAACTCGTTCAAGCTGGTGGACCATCTGGTCATCATGACAAAGGGCGGTCCGAACAACGCCAGCACGCTGCTGCTCTATTACATTTACGAGGTCGCCTTCACGTTTCAGGACTCCTCCTACGCGGCAACGCTGACAGTCGTGCTTCTGATGCTGCTGAGCGCGATTGCGCTGCTCAAGTTCGGCTATCTCGATCGCAGGATCCACTACCAATGAGAGGCCGGACACACCCCGTCGAGGCCGTCGCAGCATGGCTCCTGGCTTTGATCTGGCTCGCCCCCTTGGCCTATGCCTTCTGGAGCGCGCTGCATCCGGCGGCCTATGCCACGTCGTTCAGCCTGTCCGCGCCCTGGACGCTGGAGAATTTTGCCCGGGCCTGGAAGCAGGCGCCGTTCGGCCGGTACTACCTCAACACGGTCTTGCTGGTGACGTTCATCCTGGTCGGCCAGCTGATCCTGTCGACGCTGGCCGCCTATGCCTTTGCGCGCTTCAGATTCAGGGGCAGCGGCATTGCGTTTGCCCTCGTGCTGCTCCAGCTCATGATCATGCCCGACGTCCTCATCGTCGAGAACTATCGTGCGATCGCCAAGCTGGGCTTGCTCGATACCATTCCTGCCATCGCGCTGCCTTATCTCGCGAGCGCCTTTGGCATCTTCCTGCTGCGGCAGACGTTCAAGAGCGTGCCTCAGGAGCTGGTCGAGGCCGCCCGCGTCGAGGGAGCAGGCCCGCTCGTGATCCTTTGGCGGGTCTATGTGCCCTTGGCCCGGCCCACCTACGTCGCCTTCGGTCTCGTCTCCGTCAGTTATCACTGGAACAACTTCCTGTGGCCGCTGATCGTCACGAATTCGGTGGAAGCGCGGCCGCTCACGGTGGGCCTCGCCGTGTTCGGCGCGCCTGAGACCGGCGTGGATTGGTCGGTGATCACGGCCGCGACCGTGATGACGATGGCGCCACTGTTGATCGCGTTTCTGCTGTTCCAGCGTCAGTTCGTTCAGTCATTCATGCGCGCGGGTATCCGGTAATGCGGCTTCTCACCTGGAACATACAGTGCGGCAAGGGGTGCGACGGAGTCACCGATCTCTCCAGGATCGTTACCGTCGCCAGGCAGACGCTCGATGCGGACGTGTTCTGCTTCCAGGAGGTCAGCGCCAATTTTTCGAGATTTGGCGATGGCGCGGATCAGAGCGCTCAGCTCGCAGCCTTGCTGCCCGGCTACTCCGCGATATTCCGGCCGGCGATCGAGACGATGGATCGCGCGGGCAGTATCCACTGTTTCGGCAACATGACGCTGTCGCGGTTGCCGGTGCTGCAGATCGCCAATCACCTCCTGCCGTTTCCGGGCGCGGGTGGGGTGCGCAGCATGCGCCGTCACGCTCTTGAGGTCACGGTTCAAGCCTCGTTTGGCGCGGTTCGCATCGTCAACACACATCTCGAGTTTCATTCGGCCGATCAGCGTCAGGCGCAGATCACGCGGCTGCTCGACCTGCAGCAGGACGCGTCGGGGAGCCCCAGGCAGGCCAGCTCCCGGCACGATGAGCCATATGGGAGCCAGACCGTCGCGGCGTCGAGCCTGATGTGCGGCGATTTCAATTTCGACGTCGCCGATCCCCAACACGCCCTGATCGACCGCGCCAGCAGGCCCGGCTTGAATTATCGGGATGCGTGGACCGCCAATCGCCCGGGTCGCCCGCGGGCGCCGACATGCGGCATCTTTGATCGCGCACAATGGGCCGACGGGCCGGACTGTCGCGACTTCATCTTCGTCACGGAGGATCTAGTCAGTCGCGTGCGCAGCATCGAGGTCAACGCAGCAACCGATGCGTCCGACCACCAACCCCTCGGGATCGAGCTGGCGGACTAGAGAATGGCGAAGTCATCAAAGCTTGTCGTTGCAAGGAAGGGCAGGGTGCTCCTCGTCAGGCGGCGGCGCGACAAGCGCTGGATGTTTCCGGGCGGCCGCAGGCGTGCCGGCGAGAGTGAGAGAAAGTGCCTCCATCGTGAGATCATGGAGGAGCTGCCAAAGCTCAGGCTTGGCGAGTTGAGGCTGTGGAAGGAAGTCAACGGCAAGAACCGCAGGTCCGGCCGAAGGATGAGCGATGCGATCTTCCTGGGCAAGAAGGCCTCGGGTCCCCTGAAGATCGGCGACAAGAAGGAGCTCGACCGGGCGGAATGGCGCAAGCCGCGCGGACTGAAGCTGACCCCAACCTCACGCTACATTCGCGACAAGCTGTTTCCGAAATAGGCGAGGGCCTGGCTGTTCGCTGTGCGGAGCAGTACAGGCAGTCTAACCGGTTGCGCGCGGGAGCATGCCCCTGGCCGTGATCTCCGCCGAGAGTTCTTCGATCGTCTTGCGCTGCTCCATCGCGGTTCTGCGGATCAGGGCAAAGGCGGCAGGTTCGGCGAGCGCATGCGAATGCATCACCTGGAGAACGGCGGCGAGCACGACGCGACGCGACCGCAGGCGCTGCTCGAGCTTGAGAATCTGCTGCTTCAATTCGCCTGTGCGTTCGTTGCGCTCGAATGCCATCACGAGCGCTGCGTAGATGCCGGCGGACCGCAGCGGCTTGATCAGGAACGATGCCGGATCGAGCTCGAACACCAGCTTGAGGCGGCTCGGCGTTTCGGTGCCGAGCAGGGCGATGACGGGCGATCGCGCCAGGTACGCGCGTTGCGCCGGTTGCAGCAGGGGCAGGAACTCGTCGTCTATCAGCGATAGATCAGGGGCGAAGCTGACGGGATCCGCCGGCGTCCATGCGACACCCTCGATCCCGAGACGTTCGAACTGCCGTCGCACGATGGTTGAGTCGCGCTCGTCCTTGATGGCGACGAGCGCCTTGCGTCCGCGTAGCGAAAATGAAGACGGTCTGCTCATTTCACAACCCGCAAATGCGGCGCGTTCGGCAATGCGCCGCCCGCCGAGGTGTCTTTCGACGGGCTGACGGCAACGTCGAGCTGCGTCAGGTAGGGATCAGGCTTAACAGGCGCGTCGGCTTCCCAGAAGATATCAAACTGTCCTTGCGGATTGGATATGGCAAGCCGCGGTGTAAGGACGCAATGATTGTTGCCGCCGTCGATCCACACCGGTCCTTGCGGCGAATTGTAGCGATAGCCCGCCGCGGCGCGCCGCACCTCGGCAATGTCGGACGTCCCCGCGCGCTGCAGCGCGCGCGCCAGCAGATAGACCGCGACATAGGCGGACTGCCCGTCCACCGAAGGACTGCTGTCCGCGCCGTAGCGCGCCTTCCAGCGCGCGACGAAGGCGCGGTTCTCCGGCAGGCGGATGCTCTCGAAATAGGCCGACGAGGTGATGCAGCCGGCCGATGCCGGCCCGACGATCGCCAGTTCCGGCTCGCACAGGCTGCAGCTCAGCATGGGTATCTCGAGGCCGGCGGCTTTGGTGCCGGCGTCAAAGGCGCGGATGAAGTCGTAGCTCGAGCTTCCGACCAGCGTGTTGAACACGATCGGCGGCTTGCGGCGAACGATCTCGTCGACGATGTGACCGACGGCGCTTTCGCCGAGCTCGAGCAGCCGTTCGGCGAGGATGTGGCCATCTGCCGCGCTGACCAGCTCACGGGTGACGCGATTGGTCTCCCAGGTCCACACATAGTTGGAGCCGACGCAGAAAAACTCCCGCGACAGATTGTCGAGCACGTAGCGGACCAGCGGCAACACGTTGTGATTGGGCGAGGCGCCGACATAGATCACGTTGTCCGAGCACTCGAAGCCCTCGTAGCGGGCGGGATACCAGAGCAGGCGATCGGTGCGCTCCACGATGGGGAGGACCTGCTTGCGCGAGGCCGAGGTGTAGCAGCCGATGATGTGCTCGACGCCGACATTGCGGATCAAATCGTCACAGACCGTGTGATATTCGGAGACGATGCCGCGGGGGTCGCGGATGTGGGGCGTGATCGAGAAGTCGAACTCGGTCTGCGTGTTGATCTCGTCGACCGCCATCATCGCGCTCTTGAGGATCTCGCGGCCCATTGCCTGATAGGGCCCGGACTGCGAGCAGATGATGCCAACGGGAACAGACGGCTTTGTCATTGACGGCTTTCGATCGCGAAACGCGAAGATGAAATCATCATCGCCGATGAGAGCGCAAGGGGCTTACAGTCGGCTTGCCGTTTTGCTGCGCAGCACTCTCGAAATTTAGGCAGGGAGCATCGTTGACAACACGATGGGCAGTTACTTAGACTTTTCTCCTACAGGGCGACCTGTCGAACCTCGCGTGCGCTGATCTGGCCGATGACGTCCAGCTCTTTGCTAACCAAGTGCTTCGTTCGATCACGGCCCCTGAGCGATAGATCATAGCCGCGGCATTTGAGCCATTCGTCACCTCATTCGGGAGGGGCGGGTGGCTTTTTTCGTTTTGCCGCCAGGACAGCTGGCGATGCGTCCGCGTCGCCAGAACGGTGACGCATGTCCGCGCGCGAGCGTGCGTCACATCGCGTGGGAGGATAGGAACGATGGCGGCAACAGATCTCCACTATCTCGGTCTCGTCGACGTCGGACGGAAGATCCATGCGAAGGAGCTGTCGCCGGTCGAAGTCACCAAGGCGATGCTCGGCCGGATCGACAAGCTCGACGGCAAGCTCAAGAGCTTTGCGCATGTGATGGCCGACTCGGCGCTCGCGGAAGCGGCTGCGGCCGAGAAGGAGATCGCTTCCGGCAAGATCAGGGGACCGCTGCACGGCGTGCCGGTTGCTGTGAAGGATCTCTGCTGGGCCAAGGGCGCGCCGGCCGCGCATGGCATGACGATCCATCGCGACTTCCGCCCGACCGAGGACGCCACGGTGGTTGCGCGGCTGAAGGAGGCCGGCGCGATCATCCTCGGCAAGCTGCAGCAGACCGAGGGCGCCTATGCCGATCATCATCCGAAGATCGACCCGCCGAAGAACCCGTGGAACGCGGATCTCTGGCCCGGCGCATCGTCGAGCGGTTCCGGCGTCGCGACCGCGGCCGGCCTCTGCTTCGGCTCGCTCGGCACCGATACCGGCGGGTCGATCCGCTTTCCGTCCGCGGCCAATGGTGTGACCGGGCTCAAGCCGACCTGGGGACGGGTCAGCCGCTACGGCGCGTTCGAGCTGGCAGCGACGCTGGATCACATCGGCCCGATGGCGCGGAGCGCGGTCGATTGCGGCGCGATCCTTCGCGTGATCGCCGGGCAAGATCCCAAGGACACGACGGCGGTTCCGCTGTCGGTACCCGATTATCTCGCCGGCCTGACCGGCGATCTGCGCGGCGTGACCATCGGCGTCGACCGGCGCTGGACCAGCGAAGGCACCGACGGCGATGCGGCCAAGGTGCTGGCCGAGGGGGTGCGGGTGGCGGCCGATCTCGGTGCGAAGATCAAGGAAATCTCCTTTCCTGACCCCAAGGCGATCATCGACGACTGGTTCCCGCTCTGCGGCATCGAAGTCGCGGTCGCGCATGAGGAGACCTATCCGGCACGCAAGGACGAGTACGGCCCGGCACTGGCGGGCCTGCTCGATCTCGGCCGGCAACAGTCCGGCATGGACTACCAGAAGATCGTGCTCCGCCGCGAAGCGTTTCGCGGCGCTGTGTGGGCGCTGTTCGAGAGCGTCGATCTCCTCGCGATCCCAGCCCAGGCGTTCGCGGCGCCGACGCTTGCCAAGATGGCAGCGCTCGGTGAGGACGCCTCGCTGATTGGAGGCCTGCTTCGCTTCACGTGTCCGTTCGACATGACGGGAAGCCCGACCGTGACATTGCCCGGCGGCTTCGCGGCGAATGGCGGCCCGGTCGGCTTCCAGTTCGTCGGCCGTCATTTCGACGAGGCCGGCCTCGTTCGCGCAGGCGATGCGTTCCAGCGCGTCACCGACTGGCACAAGCGTCATCCCGCGATCTGAGCCGAGGAGCCGATCTCATGTCCGAAGACTGGTTGAAGACATCCATCATGGCCAAGCGCGCCGTCGCCAAGGGCGCGACCGGCGCGACCCATAGCCTGACCATCGAGCAGCAGGGGGACTTCCATTACGTCTACGGTCCCTATGCCAAGCCGACCCTGTCGATCGACCCGGGCGGGGTGGTCGTCGTCGAAACCGAAGATGCGTTCGGCGGCGTGTTGACCAAGGAGACCGACAGCCCCACCGCCAAGCTCAACTTCCCCTATCTCAATCCGCAATGCGGGCCGATCGCGGTGAAGGGCGCCAAGAAGGGCGATTGCCTCGCGATCTATATCCGCGACGTCGAGACACGGGGCGAGCAGCCGGCCGGCACAACCTGCATCATTCCGGAGTTCGGCGGGCTGGTCGGGACCGGGTCGACGGCGCTGCTCAATCCGCCGTTGCCGGAGCGCGTGAAGAAGCTGCATGTCGACAGGAACGGCGTGCGCTGGAACGACAAGCTCACGCTGCCCTACGAGCCCTTCATCGGCACCATCGGCGTCTCGCCGGAGATCGAGGCGATCTCGTCGCTGCAGCCGGACTATCACGGCGGCAATATGGACCTGCCCGACGTCGCGCCAGGGGCGATCATCTATTTCCCGGTGCATACCGACGGCGGGATGCTCTATGTCGGCGACTGCCACGCGACGCAGGGCGACGGCGAGCTCTCCGGCGTCGCGCTCGAGCAGCGCGCGACCGTCACGCTCCAGGTGGACCTGATCAAGAACTGGAGCTTCGCCTGGCCTCGGCTCGAGACCAAGGACTTCATCATGACAATCGGCAGCGCGCGTCCGCTCGAGGATGCGGCGCGCATCGCCTATCGCGAACTGGTGCGGTGGATGGCGGCCGATTACGGCTTCGACGAGATCGACGCCTACATGCTGCTCAGCCAGGCCGGCCGCATGCGCCTCGGCAACATGGTCGACCCCAAATACACGATGGGGGCGTCCATCCTGAAGAATTACCTCAAGCCATGACACCCAGCCGCTTTCCATAGAGGGGACATCACGATGAATTCGGGACGCAAGTTACGGATGGTTTTGCTCGGCGCCATGCTCGGCACCGCGGCGTCGATGAATCTTGCCAGCGCCGCGGAGCCGCCACTGAAGGTCGGCCTGCTCGAAGACGTGTCCGGCGATCTTGCCTTCATGGGCATGCCGAAGCTGCACGGCTCGCAGCTCGCCGTCGAGGAGATCAACAAGAGCGGCGGCATTCTGGGCCGGCAGATCGAACTGATCCACCTCGATCCCCAGGGCGATAACGCACGCTACCAGGAATTCGGCCGGCGCCTGCTCAATCGCGACAAGGTGGACGTGCTGATCGGCGGCATCACCTCGGCCTCGCGCGAGGCGCTGCGTCCGATCGTTGATCGCACCACGACGCCGTATTTCTACACCAACCAATACGAGGGTGGTGTCTGCGACGCCAGCATGATCAGTATGGGCGCGGTGCCCGAGCAGCAATTCTCGACTCTGATCCCCTGGATGGTCGAGAAGTTCGGCAAGAAGGTCTATGTCATCGCGGCCGACTATAATTTCGGCCAGATATCGGCGGAGTGGAACCGCAAGATCATGAAGGATCTCGGCGGCGAGGTCGTCGGCGAGGAGTTCATCCCGCTCGGCGTGTCGCAGTTCGCGCAGACCATCCAGAACATCCAGAAGGCCAAGCCGGATTGGCTGCTGACGATCAATGTGGGCGCTGCCCAGGACTCGTTCTTCGAGCAGGCGGCTGCGGCCAATCTCAACCTGCCGATGGGCTCGTCGATCAAGGTCATGCTCGGCTTCGAGCACAAGCGGTTCAAGCCGCCGGCGCTCAACAACATGCACGCGACCGCGAACTGGTTCGAGGAGATCGATACGCCCGAGGCCACCGAGTTCAAGAAGCGCTGGCACGCGAAGTTCCCCGACGAGCTCTACATCAACGACATGGGGTACAACGCCTATAACGCGCTCTACATGTACAAGGCGCTGGTCGAGAAGGCGAAATCGATCAAGCTCGAGGACATGCGGAAAGTGATCGCGACCGGCGATGCCTGCATCGACGCGCCCGAGGGCAAGGTCTGCATCGACCCGAAGAGTCAGCACACCTCTCACCGCATGCGCCTGATCTCGGTCGGGCCGAAGCACGAGGTGAAGGTCGAGAAGGACTACGGCACGATCCAGCCTTACTGGCTTGGCGAGATCGGTTGCGATCTCACCAAGAAGAACGACAAGGACCAGTACACGCCGAGCCATCTCCCCAATAAGTCTTGAGGCGGGCACGGATCTTGCTCGTGTTTGATGTCACGTTTCTGAACAAGACCGGCGCCGCAACGACGCGGCGTCGGGATCGGCAAGGGGACCAAGATGTCGGCTGAATTGTTCTCGCTGTTCTATCAGTTCGCCGACGTCTTCGCGTTCCTCATTCTCTCTGCCGCAGGCCTCGCCATCGTGTTCGGCATGATGGGTGTCATCAACATGGCGCATGGCGAATTCATCATGTGTGGCGCCTATGTGACCGTCGGCTTGGTGAATCTCGGCGTGCCGCTCGCGATTGCCCAGATCCTGGCCGCGTTGACGGCCGGGCTCATCGGTGTCCTCGTTGAATTCCTCGTCGTGCGGCGGTTCTACAAGCGCCCCCTGGATTCGCTGCTCGCGACCTGGGGGCTGAGCCTGATCGTGACGCAGTCGATGCTACTGATCGTCGGCTCCGCCGTGCGCGGCATCGGGACGCCCGAGGGGAGCTTTGCGATCGGCGGCTATACGTTCTCGACCTACCGCCTGGTGCTGTTCGGTTGCGCCGTGGCGGTGCTGGCCGGCCTCTACATCATCTTCATGAAGACGCGTTTTGGCGTCATCGCCCGCGCGACCATGCAGAATGCGGCGATGGCCAAGGCGCTGGGCGCACGCACCGGCCGCATCTATGCGATCAGCTTCGGGATCGGAACCGGCCTTGCCGGGCTTTGCGGCGCGCTCTACGCGCCGACCATGACGCTGATCCCGACCATGGGCGCGACCTTCGTGGTCGAGAGTTTTGTCACCGTCGTGATCGGCGGAGCCAACGTGCTGCTCGGAACGGCGCCGGCCGCCGTGTTCCTGGCGATGATCCGGATGGCCTTGAACGCGAGCTACGGCCAGATCATCGGACAGATCGGCATGCTGGTCGCCGTCATCCTGATCATTCGCGTCTTGCCCGAGGGACTCTCCAGCGTGCTGGTTCGCCGTGGACGCTAAAGGGAATCTGTGATGTTCAAGCTGCTCGAAGGCCCACAGACGCTCGGACGCGGCAAGATGTTCTGGTCGTGCTTCCTGGTCGTGCTCGCGGGCGCGCTGGCCTATCCGCTGTTCGCCGATTCCTACGATGTCGGCAATTTCGCCTACTTCTTGATCTGGATCTTCATGGCGCTCGGCCTCTGCCTGATGTGGGGCTATGGCGGCATGCTGTCCTTCGGCCAGACCTTGTTCTTCGGCATCGCCGGTTACGGCTACGGCGTGCTCGCGATCAACATGGGCGGCGGCAGCGCGACGATCGCCGCGCTCGTGCTCTCCGTGGTCCTGGCGATGATCGCCGCCGGCATCCTCGGATATTTCATGATCTGGGGCGGAATCAACGGCATCTTCTTCGGAATCGTGACGCTGTCCGCGACGCTCGTGCTCGCCTTCTTCCTCGGCCAGACGGCCGGGCCGGAATGGCATATCGGGCCGGCGCGGTTGAACGGCTTCAACGGCATGAAGGGCATGGACCCGCTGACAGTCGGCGACTTCTACATCGAGGGCTCGGCGCTCTATTACGTCATGGTCGCGCTGATCGTGATCGTCTATCTCGCGCTGCGGATGCTGGTCAATTCGGGCATCGGCAACGTCATCGTGGCGACGCGGGAGAATCCGCAGCGCGCGGAGATGCTGGGTTACGACGTCAGGAAATATCAGCTGCTGACCTTCGTGATCGGCAGCGGTCTCGCCGGCCTCAGCGGCGCGCTGTACACGTCCTGGGGACAGTTCATCACCCCGTCCAGTATCGGCTTGCCGGCCGCCGCGATGCCCATCGTGTGGGTGGCGTTCTCGGGGCGCAGCGATCTGACCGCGACGCTGGTCGGGTCGTTCCTGCTGCTGTTCGGCTTCCAGACCATCACGGTCTACAGCCAGCAGGCGGCGCTCGTGCTGATGGGCGCGCTGCTGCTCGCGACCGTGATGCTGGCGCCGCAGGGCTTCGTGCTCGGCATCGGCAAGCTCGCCGCCGACTGGTGGCAGGGACGCCGGCGACGCGGCGACGTCGTGGCAGACGCCGGCCGCTTGCAACCGGAAGAGTCCTGATCATGTCGCTGGTCGAAGTCAAAGGCGTATCGAAGCGCTTCGGCGGATTGACCGCCGTCTCCGGCGTCGACCTCGCGGTCAACGCCGGGGAGATCCACTGCCTGATTGGCCCCAACGGCGCCGGCAAGAGCACGCTGTTCAAGCTGATCGTCGGCCTCTATCCGCCGACCGAGGGCAGCATCCTGTTCGGCACCGTCGATATCACGGCCGAGCGCCCCTACGCGCGCGTGCAGCGGGGCATGAGCATCAAGATGCAGGCCCCGAGCGTATTCAAGGAACTGCCGGTCCGGCAGAACATCCAGACCGCGCTGCAGGAGCGATTGTCCGGCTCGGAGCGCATCGCCGAGGAAGATCGCCTGCTGACGCTGCTCAATCTTGCGGCGGATAGCGACAAGCTCGCGGGCGTGCTGTCGCACGGCCAGCAGCAATGGCTCGAGATCGGGATGGCGCTGGCGTTGAAGCCGCAGCTCCTGCTGCTGGACGAGCCGACCGCGGGCATGTCGCCCGAGGAAACCTTCAGGACCGGCGAGTTGATCAGGTCGTTCAATGCCGAGGGCATGACGGTGCTCGTGGTCGAGCACGACATGGCTTTCGTCCGCCAGGTCGCCCAGCGCGTCACGGTGCTGCATCTCGGCAGGATTTTTGCGCGCGGCACGCTTGACAGCATCCTGCAGGACGAGAAGGTCGCGGAAATCTATCTGGGTAAGACCCATGCTCACTAAACCGTCGTCCTCAGAGCGGATTATCGACGTCGCCGAATTGTGGGCGGGGTACGGCGCGACGCCGATCCTGCAGGGCGTCACCATGTCGGTCTCGCGTGGCGAGATCGTCGGCGTGATCGGCCGTAACGGCGTCGGCAAATCGACCCTGATGCGCTGCCTGATCGGGCTGCTGCAAACCTGGCGCGGCACGATCCGCTTCATGGGGCAGGACGTGACCGCGCTGGAGGCAGACGCACGGGCGAGGGCGGGCTTCGGCTACATCCCGCAAGGGCGCGACGTGTTCCCGCAAATGACGGTCGAGGAAAACCTTCAGGTCGGCGAGCTGATCGGCGGTCCCGGCGGCAAGAAGCTGCCGGAGCTGGTCTACGAATATTTTCCGCGGCTGAAGGAGCGTCGGCGCCAGGCCGCGGGCACCATGTCGGGCGGGGAGCAGCAGCAGCTCGCCATCGGCCGCGCACTGATCGGTAATCCGTCCCTGATGATCCTGGACGAGCCGTCCGAGGGCATTCAGCCCTCTATCGTCCAGCACATCTGCGAAGCGCTCCGGTCGTTCCGCAACGAGCTCGGAACCACCGTCATCTTCGTCGAGCAGAACCTCGACACGATCCTGGCGATCGCCGAGCGCTGTTACATCATGGAGAAGGGCAAGATCACGCGGTCGCTCGCCGGCGGCGAGGTCAACGAGGACAATGTGCGCGAACAGCTTCTGCTCTGAACGGCCTCGGGCATGCTTTCAAGTCGTCAATAGGGAGGGAATGAACATGGATCTCGGACTCAAGGGCGCAAAGGTTCTCGTCACCGGCAGCACGAAGGGCATCGGCAGGGCGATCGCCGACACCTTTGCAGCCGAAGGCGCCAATGTCGGCATCTGCGCGCGCAACCAGGCCGACGTCGACAGCGCGGTCACCGCGATCAAGGCGAAGGGCGTCGCCGCGTTCGGCAGCCCGGTGGACGTCTCCAACGGTCCGGCGCTCAAGGCCTGGGTGGAGGAAATGGCGTCCAAGCTTGGCGGCATCGACATCGTCGTCGCCAATGTCAGTGCGCTCTCGATCGGGCAGGACGAGGAGAGCTGGGAGAAGGAGTTCTCAACCGACATGATGGGCACGGTGCGGCTGGTCAATGCGGCGATGCCGTATCTGGAGAAGAGCAAGGCGGCCGCGATCGTCACCATCTCCAGCGTGTCGGGCCGCGAAGTCGATTTCGCCAGCGGTCCTTACGGGACATTCAAGGCCGCGATCATCCACTACACGCAAGGACTTGCCTTCCAGCTTGCCGGCAAGGGCATCCGCGCCAACTCGGTCTCGCCGGGCAACACCTATTTCGAGGGTGGCGTCTGGAACCAGATCAAGGACGGTAATCCCGAGCTGTACAAGACCGCCCTGGCGCTGAATCCGACCGGCCGCATGGGCACGCCGCAGGAAATGGCGAATGGCGCGGTGTTTCTTGCCAGCAAGGCGGCGAGCTTCATCACCGGCACCAACCTCGTCGTCGATGGTGCGCTCACGCGCGGGGTACAGTTCTAGACGTATCCAGCATCGCGCCATGACGAGACCGGGCCGTCGCGGCGCCGGTGAGCGAAGCCGTTTCCGACAACAACAGGGCTGTCAGATGTCAGCAGATCCAATCCACTACAAGTCGATCACCGAGCTCTCCGAGCTGTTCCGTCGCGGCGAGCTTTTGCCCTCGAAGGTGACCGAGGCCATGCTGAGCCGGATCGCCAGGCTCGACGGAAAATTTCATGGTTATGCACTCGTCCTTGCCGAGCGCGCCATGGCGCAGGCGAAGCGCTGTGACGCCGAGCTTGCCAGTGGCATCTGGCGCGGGCCTCTGCACGGCGTGCCGATCGGACTGAAGGACCTCTGCTACACCAGCTTCGCGCCGACGGCAGGCGGCACCATGATCCACGCCAAGTTCGTCCCGTCGTTCAACGCGACGATCGTGGACCGGCTCGAGCAGGCCGGCGCCGTCACGCTCGGCAAGCTGAAGATGACCGAGGGGGCCTACACCAGCCATCATCCCAACGATCAGGCGCCGCTCAATCCCTGGGGCGTCGATTACTGGGTCGGCTCGTCCTCCAGCGGATCGGGCGTGGCGACCTCGGCGGGGCTCTGCTTCGGCTCGATCGGCAGCGACACCGGCGGCTCGATCCGGTTTCCATCGGCAACCTGCGGGCTGACCGGGATCAAGCCGACCTGGGGACGCGTCAGCCGCCATGGCGTCTTTCCGCTGGCCGACTCGCTCGACCATGTCGGGCCGATGTGCCGGAGCGCAGCCGATGCGGCGGCCATGCTCGGCGTCATCGCAGGGGCGGATGTCAACGATCCCACCGCCCTGCAGGCGCCCGTGCCGAACTATCTCGCGGGGATCGGTGACGGGGTCCGCGGCCTGCGGATCGGCGTCGACCGCAGCTACACCCAGAACGGCATCGATCCGCAAGTGGTCGCCGCGTTGCTCGAAGCCGAGCGGACGCTCGCCGCGCTCGGGGCCGACATCCGCGAGGTCAAGTTCCCGGCCTATGAGAAGCTCGTGAGCATGTGGATTCCGATGTGCTCGATCGAGACCGCTGAGGCGCATCTTGAGACCTATCCGTCGCGGAAGTCGGAATACGGCCCGGACCTGGCGCAGCTGATCGAGCAGGGCAGGTCGATGAGTGGCGTCGAGATCGCGCAGATCCATCACGAGCGGCTGAAATTTTGCGGCAGCCTGGCCGCCCTGTTTGGCGATATCGACCTGCTGCTGATCCCCACCATGCCCGTGCCGATCCCGACACTAACCAGGATGGGAGAGTACGGCGCCGATCCGAACGTGCTGCTCAGCATCCTGCGCTTCACCGCAGTGTTCGACTTCTCGGGCAACCCGACCATCACGCTACCGAATGGCATGGCGTCGGACGGCCTGCCGCTCAGCATGCAGCTCGTCGGCCCGCATCTGTCGGAGGATGTGCTCGCGCGCGCCGGGCATGCCTTCCAGTCGGCGACGGACTGGCATACCCGGCGCGCTCCGATCGATTGAGCCTGTGTCGGCTCGGCTCGGGGGGACTGGACACCGCTTTCCTGATCACTGACGGGATGTGAAGTATCCTGTGGCAATACAAGCGGTGGCGAGTTGCTCTAGAGGTCTTGGAGCTGATGAGATCGATCCTCGATCGCGATTTCGAGAAGCGACAATAGATCGCGATGACCAAGCACAAATTGCGACGGCCGCGCGGAAATTCCTCCTAGTCTCGTTCTGGCCGAGGAAACTCGCGTCGGCGAGAACGGGCCTAGGCTTTGTCGTCCTGGCGCTTCATCCCTTAGATGCCCCACCGCCCAATTTGTCGCACCCATCCTGTGAACCCCTTCACACGCACGCTCCCCTCCACTATGCGACAAAACACCTGCTGTGATTGTGCGTGGTAATTTCCCACCACATCAGCTTCAAACGAGCTGCACACGTCAGAACGACATGTTGAAATAGCCACCGACCGGCCTCGCGCCGGCCGATGAAAGCTATGGAGACACTATGGCTGACAAACACGGACAGAGCATGGTTGGGACGTGGACCAAAACCACGGCGGCCGCGTGTGCGGACAAGTATCCCGCAACCCTCACATTCCAGACAGGCACTTACCGCGGCGTGCGCGGCAAAGGGCAGGGCATGGTGTGGTGGGATGCGGGCATCTACCGTCTCGAAGACTCCAGCACACTCGTCGTCGGGACGGCGAACGATGAACTTGTGACCTATCGCATTTCACTCGAGGCCGACCGGTTTGAGTTCACGGATTCAGAAGGGTGCCTTGTGACCTATCGGCGCGCGTAGGATTCAAGCAAGCCCTGGCCGACCAGAATAACGCGGGGTTACCCGCGAATGATCCCGCGTCTCACGTCGATCGCCTCGCCATTCTCAACGAGGAGATTACGACATGTGCAATTGTTCAGAGCATGGATCGAGCGGAAGCCTGGCCAAGATGACCGATGCATCGGTCGAGCCGGCGATGAAGCCGCTCGTGCCGCTGTCGCGCCAGATCAGCTTTGGCGATGAGGAGCCCGGCGACCAGCCGGCCGCGACCGACCTGCAGCCGATACCGCCGTTCAGGCTGTGCAAGCTCGATTTCCGCGAGGGCTGCTACCAGATCAACTTCAGGCCGACGGCGAGCCTTGTGACGTTCGAAGGCACGCTGCGCGTCGATCGCTCGGCGCCCGACGGCGGCGCGGATCATCTGATCGTCAGTGGCGATCTCTACTCGAAGCGGCTGGTGATTGATCCGCTCCCCCATCCGCTGCCGCCTGTGGGTGGTACGGACGAAGAAGATGACGCGGCAGCGGACCCCGGCCTGACGAGCCTTGCCGCCTCGCTCAGCGCGGTCGACGAGCCCGTCATTCCGCATCCGATCCTGCGGCCGCGGATCCCGATATTCCCCCGCGCGCGCTATCACTCCTATCTCAGGGTCACCAGCGTGTCCGCGCCGGTCGCGGTGCCGTTTCCGAAGAAATGCGAGCTGACCATCGTCGCCGAGCAGTTCAATTACACGCAGCCGCCGTCCGGCCAGTTCAAGGGCTCGTTCCCGGCAACCCCGTCGCGCACCGTGACCTTGAAGCTGTCGAAGGTGCCGGCGCCGTTCCCGTTCTCGCTGACCGGCGGGCCGTTCTACCAGGGCCGGCTGTTCGAGGGCGGCGTGGACAAGGGCAGCATCACGCTCGCCTGGGTGTCGAAATTCTTCCGCCGCTGCACGCTGGAGATCGACACGCTGGTCGGTGCTGTCAGGCCCGCGCCGGTGCCCGATGGTGCCGGCGGCACGGAGTTCTTCGACACGGTCTTCGCCAAGACCGGCTGGCAGCTCACCGTCGTGCAGGACCAGCTCAACGTGCCTGTCCCTGCGGGCGTCGTGCCGACCAATTGCTGGAGCTCGGCGGACCTGCACGCGCTGATGACCACGGTGCGCAATCCCGCGACCAATCTCGACACCGAATGGCGCGTGCACATGATCGTCGTGCCGGCAAAGCTCGGCTGCTCGCGCGGCATCATGTACGACCAGATCGGCGTGCCCCGTGAGGGCTGCGCCAGCTTCTCCGATGACGGCTATCCGGTCTCGGACTCCTCGAACTTCGGCCTTGCCGCCAACAAGAAGCAGCGCGACGTGCCGCGTGCGTTCCTGCGCAGCGCCACCCACGAGCTGACGCACACGCTGAACCAGATCCACCAGGAGCAGGAGACGGCGGCCGACAACTCGATCATGACCACGACGCCGAGCGTCGCGGACGTGCTCGGCGGTCCCGCCACCGGCGCGCCCGGCGTGTTCCCGGACCAGATCAAGCTCGCGCACAACACCAATGTGCGGCATCACCTTAACCACATGCCCGATCCCGTCATCCGTCCGGGCGGATGGCCGTTCGCAAGCTGGTTCCCGACGGGCGCGCCGCAGGCCGCCGACCGGCACGATTTCGAGCCGTCGGAGCTGTCGCTGACGGTCACGGCCACGACCGATCGCGTCGCGCTCGGCCAGCCGCTGGACCTGACCTGGACGATGACGAACACCAGCGGCGTGTCGCTGCGCGCGCCGAACGACGTCAGCGTCGAGGCGCTGTTCGCGTCGATCACCGTCACCGACGGCGAGGGGCGCGAGCGGCCGGTGCGGCCCTTCGTGATCCTGTGCGAGCACGCCAAGGTGGCCGAGCTCGAGCCCGGCCAGAGCGTCACGGCGTCGGCGAAAGTGTTCTGGAGCACGGCGGGCTTCGCCTTTGAGAAGCCGGGCCGCTATCGCGTCGACGTCGCGGTCTCGTGGTCGGCGCAGGGCGTGATGGTGGGCGTGCAGTCGGGCCTCGACGTGTTCGTCGATTATCCGACCAGCTCGACCGACAACCATTCGGCCAATCTCGTGCTGCATCCCGAGGTCGGCAAATGGGTGGCGCTCGGCGGCGATGCCTATCACCTCGGCGAAGCCTGCCGGCGCCTGCAGGCGCTCAGCCAGACCGAGACGGTCACGCGGGCCGCTCCCGGCGACGGCCCTGCCGCACCGCGCGCGATCGACGGCTTTGCCGATCTGCTGCCCGACCGCGCCAAGCTCGCCCGCTTGCGGCCCGAGCTGACCGCCGGCACCGGTCGCGCAGCCGGCGCACCGTCGCGTGCCGCAGCGCCCGGCCGCAAGCGCGCGACGAAGGCGAAGAAGCGCACGGGGCGGAAGGGCTAACGACGCAGCCGCCCGCGCAGCAGCCCAGCATATCGGCAAGATGTGCGTTGCGCGGACCCATGCTACGACACGAGCTCCATCCTCTGGAGCTCGTGTCAATGTCCGTGAACGTCGCCGCCCATCCTCCCGCCGCCGAAACCGACCCCGAAGCCCTCGGCTGGATGCGCGGCTTTCCGCCGGCGCCCGAGCGCACGATCACCTTCCAGAACGGCTCGTTCCGCAGCTTCCCCGAGCTGCGCTGGGCCTGGAGCAATGTGCGCCAGTTGGTGCCGACCGTGAATGTCTGGCGCGGGGCAGGGCCGGCGTCGGTGCTGCCGCGCGAGGACCATGACATCGGCGCGGTCGCCTCGACCACGATGGACGGTCGGCCCATGACCTTCGCAAAGATGCTGGAGGAAACCTACACCGACGGCATCGCCGTGCTGCATCGGGGCAAGCTGATCTACGAGCGCTATTTCGGCGCGTTGAAGCCGCACAAGCCGCACATTGCGATGTCCGTGACGAAATCGTTCACCGGCGTGCTCGCGGGCATGCTGGTCGCCGAGGGCAAGATCGATCCGCAGGCACCCGTCACCGACTACGTGCCCGAGCTGAAGGCCAGCGCATTCACCGATGCACGCGTGCACGAGGTCATGGATATGACCACCGGGCTCGAATACACGGAAGTCTACACCGACAGGAACTCGCACGTCTGGGGCCTCAGGCGCGCCAACGGCATGGCGCCGATCCCGCCGGATTATGATGGTGCCACCACCATCTTCGATTTCCTCGTCGCGCAGAAGAAGCAGGGCGAGCACGGCAAGGCCTTCGCCTACAAGACCGTCAACACCGACGTGCTCGCCTGGATCGTCAGGCGCGTCAGCGGCCTGACGCTGTCGGACCTGCTCTCCGAGCGCATCTGGACGCAGATCGGCGCGGAAGAGGACGCGCATTACCATGTCGACCGCATCGGCACCGAAAGCGGCGGCGGCGGCCTCTCCACCACCTTGCGCGATCTCGCCCGCTTCGGCGAGACCATGCGCAATCACGGCCGCTTCAACGGCCGCCAGATCGTGCCGTCGCAGGTGGTCGAGGACATCGCGCGCGGCGGCGATCCCGAGAAATTCAAGCCGGCCGGCTACACCACGCTGCCGGGTGCCTCCTACCGCAATCAATGGTGGGTCACGCACAACGCGCACGGCGCCTACATGGCGCGCGGCGTTCACGGCCAGGGCATCTACATCGATCCCAGGGCCGAGATGGTGATCGCGCGCTACGCCTCGCATCCCATGGCGGGCAATGCCGCCAACGATCCCGTGACGCTGCCCGCCTACATGGCGTTGGCGAAGGCGCTGATGGCGGGCGGTTGAGGCAGCCGTAGGATGGGTAGAGCGCAGCGAAACCCATCATCGCTCCTCCACACGAACGCGATGGGTTTCGCTTCGCTCTACCCATCCTACGGACCGCCAAACCGCAAGATCGGTCGAGCGCATCGTCGCCGCCTTCGCCTAACTGCAGCCGCCACGGAGGAGGGACGATGACGGCGGCACTGCAAAACTATCAGGCGCGGATGCGGCGGGTGCTGGAGCATATCGACCGGCATCTCGACACGGATCTGGACCTGGACAGCTTGAGCGGTGTCGCGGCCTTCTCGAAATTCCATTTCCATCGGCAGTTTTCGGCGACCTTCGGGTTGTCGGTGCTTCGTTATGTCCAGCTCGCCCGTATGAAGCGCGCTTCCTACCGGCTGGCTTACAGTGACGCGCAAAGCGTCACGGACATTGCGATGGACGCCGGCTATGACGCACCGGATGCCTTCGCCCGCGCCTTTCGGCAACGGTTCGGGCAATCGCCGTCGTCGTTCCGGAAATCGCCCGTGTGGGAACCGTGGCTTGCGGCCTTCGGGCCTCTCGATATCGCGAGGAGCAAGCTCATGCAGACGAATTTTACCCCTGACGACGTGACGATCCGCAACGTGCCCACCATCAAGGTGGCGATCATGGAGCACCGCGGCGACCCCGCGATGCTTGGCGCCACCATCCAGCGCTTCATCGCCTGGCGCAAATCCGCCGGTCTTCATCCCAGCACGAGCCCGACCTTCAATGTCTGGCGCTCGGAACGGCGACCGGCGCAGCCCGCCGATTACAGCGCGGACCTCTGTGTCGGGACCGATCAGCCGATCGTGGCCAACGGCGAAGACATCAAGTCCGGCGAGATCCCCGGCGGGCGCTGTGCCGTGCTGCGCGTCGTCGGCTACACCGACAATCTGGAGCCGGCCGCGCTCTATCTCTACCGCGACTGGCTTCCGGCCAGCGGCGAGGAGGTGCGTGACTTCCCGATCTACTGCCAGCGGCTGAGCTTCTTTCCGGAAGTTCCGGAGCACGAGACGGTCGCGGAACTTTTCCTGCCGCTGAAGTGACGACTTCCGGCGGCGGCCCGTGCGAAGAAACGCACCGGCCGCCGCCGAACGCCTGCCTGAATATAAGAGTTGACTTATATTAGTGAAGGCCGATATTTCTCCCAGCGCAAACAAAAGGGAGGACTGCAATGCAGATCGATGTCGCCAGGGTCCTGGGGCTTGTCGCGCGGTCGGTGAAGAATTTCGAGAAGGACGGAAGACCGGCCAGCACGGTGACGCTGACGCGTCTCTACGAGACCGATGTCGACGATCTCTGGGACGCCGTGACGAGCAAGCAGCGTATTCCGCGCTGGTTTGCGCCGATCGAGGGCGAGCTCGAGCTCGGGGGACGGTACCAGGTCAAGGGCAATGCCGGCGGCACCATCACGGCGTGCACGCCGCCGACCCGGTTTGCCGCGACCTGGGAATTCGGTGGCGCGACGAGCTGGATCGACGTCAAGCTGGCGGCGGAGCGAAACCAGGCGCGCTTGACGCTTGAGCACACCGCCCTCATCGAGGATCATTGGAATCAGTTCGGCCCGGGCGCGGTGGGGATCGGTTGGGACCTCGCTCTTGCGGGGCTCGAGCGATACGTTGCGACCGGAGCATCGGTCGACCACGAGACGGCCGAGGCCTGGATGGTCTCGCCAGAGGGCAAGGACTTCATGACGACAAGCGGCGAATATTGGCGCGCGGCGCATGTGGCGAGCGGGGTGGACCCGGCTTCGGCGAAGGAGCGGTCCGACCGCACCATCGCGTTCTATCGCGGCGAGATGCCGCCCGGCGTCGCGCATCCGGGCACGGGCAGCTGATGCACGCCTTCGAGGTCCTCGCCGATCCCGTGCGCCGCCGCATCCTCGAGCTGCTCGCGCCCGGGGAGATGGCGTCCGGCGAGGTCGTCGAGGTGATCGGGGCCGAGTTCGGGATCACCCAGGCCGCCGTGTCGCAGCACCTCAAGGTGCTGCGCGAGAGCGGCTTTGCGACGGTCCGCGCCGAGGCACAACGGCGCCTCTATTCGGTCGACGCCGCGGGGCTGCAGGCGGTGGATGCGTGGATCGGCCGGTTCAGGAGTTTCTGGGAGCCGAAGCTCGACGCGCTCGCGACCGAGATCGCGCGCGGCAAGCGCGAGCGCCGCAACGCGCCGATCACCAAGCGGGGCGGGAAGAGGGCGTAGGGTGGATTAGTCCGCGGCTGCGCGAAGGGGAGGCACTGCCTCGTAGGGTGGGCAAAGCGAAGGGTGCCCACGCATCTTTCGCGACCGAGAGAGATCGTGGGCGCGGCGCAAGCGCGCCTTTGCCCACCCTACGAATTCCGCGACATCTTCTCGAACTTCTTCACCAGCCGCTCGCGCTTCAGCCGCGACAGCCGCTGGATCCAGAACATCCCGTCGAGCTGGTCGATCTCGTGCTGGTGGCAGACGGCGCGCAAAGCCTCCGACTCCTCGGTCTGCATGTTGCCGTCGAGATCGTGGTAGCTGATGCGCACGCGGGCGTGACGCTGCACCTCGTCGTTGACGCCGGGCATCGAGACGCTGCCTTCCCTGTGCATGATCATCTCCGGCGAGGCCCATTCGATCGCCGGATTGACGTAAGTCTTCGGTCCGTCCTTGGCATCGAGCTCGAGCACGACGACGCGCAAGGGCACGCCGATATGCGGCGCGGTGATGCCGATGCCGGGCGCCGCGCGCATGGTGTCGAGCAGATCTGCCGCCAGCTCGCGCAAGGAATCGTCGAAGGCGGTGACCGGGCGGGCCGGCATTGCGAGGCGGCGGTCGGGGAAGCGGACGATCGGACGAATGGTCATGGCAGGCCTCCTATCACTCACGGATGGTTGAAGCACCCCATTCTTGACGATCTACCAACTGGAAGGTAGTTAGCTGGCCATGACCAACGTTTCCTCGACCGCCGACGACATTCTGGCCTGCGCGCGCGGCCTGATCATTGCGGGCGGCTATAACGGCTTCAGCTATGCCGACATCGCCGACGTCGTCGGCATCCGCAAGCCGAGCATCCACCACCATTTCGCCAGCAAGGTCGATCTGGTCCGCACCCTCGTGTCGCGCTATCGCGAAGAGGCCGAGGCGGGACTGGCTGCGCTGGAGCGCAATGTCCCCGATCCGCGCGACCAGCTCAAAAGCTACGTTGCGTATTGGGAGGCGTGCATTGCGGACGCAACCGCGCCGTTTTGCGTCTGCGCGCTGCTTGCCAGCGAGCTTCCGATGCTTCCGGAGGAGGTGGCCCTCGAGGTCCGCGCGCATTTCCGCGCGCTCGCGTCCTGGCTGACATCGGTGATGGAACGGGGAAAACGGAAGGGGCGGCTTCACGTCTCCAGCTCTGCCAAGGTCGAAGCTGAAGCATTCATGGCAACGATTCACGGCGCGATGCTGTCGGCGCGCGCTTATGGCGATCCCAAAATGTTCGGCGTGATCACCGGCCCGCTGCTGGACCGGCTTTCCACGAAGCACTGAAGACATCGGCGAGACGATGACCGCCCGCGCAGGCGAGCCGGGCGAGGGCGGCTTGCTGTGTGCGTAAACTACCAACTAGTAGGTAAAGGAGACGGCAATGGCGCAACATCAACTGGATCTGGTTCGTGCCGATCGCGAACGATGGCTGAAGCAATACTATTTCCTGCGCGCGGCATTCTCCGTCGCCTGGGTCGTTGCCGCGCTTGCGGCCGGGCGGTCGTCCGCGGCGATTGCCGGCGTCCTGCTCGTGCTCTATCCGGCATGGGACGCCGCGGCCAATTTTGTCGACGGCTTGCGTAGCGGCGGACTCAACCAAAATCGTACGCAGGCGTTGAACGTTGTGGCCAGTCTTGTGACCGCCGTCGCGGTCCTCCTTGCGTTGCAAGTGAGTATGAACTGGGTGCTTGGCGTGTTCGGCGCCTGGGCAATTCTTGCGGGGCTGCTCCAGTTGGGCACGGCGGTGCGGCGCTGGAAAAGCTATGGCGCGCAATGGGCGATGGTGCTCAGCGGTGGCCAGTCGGCCCTGGCCGGCGGCTTCTTCGTCTTTCAGGCCACGACGCCGATGTCTCCATCCATCGCAACTGTCACGGGCTATGCCGGGGTCGGAGCACTCTACTTCCTGGTCTCCGCCATCTGGCTCACGGTCAGTCAATGGCGCCAGCGCGCCAGAAGTGCTCAGCTCGGATGATGCGACGGCAATGCCGGGATGATGACATCATCCCGGTGTCGTGCCCGGCCAGTCAAATTACGCTCTGGCGATTGCCCTGCATCGATGCGTGGCCTAACGTTGCCGCCAACAACAAAAGTCGAAGGCGGAGGACAACTACATGCGCACGATCGCAATCGCCCTGGTGGCAACTCTTGCGGCGGCAACGCCCGCCGCGGCCGACTACCTCGTCAAGGAGGTCGGCAGCTTTCACGTCGGCGGACACACCGAGACACTGAATGGGCTTCCGTCCAAGGAGATCGTGTTCTCGCCCGGCGCGCCGCCGATCAAGGTCGATCCGAACGGCGAGTTCGAGGTCGAGCAGATGTACGTCCAGTTCGTCAAGCAGGCCGCGCCGAAGTCGAAGCTGCCGCTGCTGCTCTGGCATGGCGGCGGTCTGTCCGGCGTCACCTGGGAGACCAAGCCCGACGGCAAGCCGGGCTGGCAGCAGTTCTTCCTCAACGCCGGCTATGACGTCTACGTTTCGGATGCCGTCGAGCGCGGCCGTGCGTCCTGGGCGCGCTATCCAGAAATCTTCAAGAGCGAGCCGTTCTTCCGGCCCAAGAAGGAGGCCTGGGAGCTGTTCCGGATCGGGCCTGCTTACGAGGTTGGCGGCAAGCGCGAGGCGTTCGAGGGCGAGCAATTCCCTATCGAGGCGTTCGATCAGTTCGCCAAGCAGGGCATTCCACGCTGGGCGACGAACGACGCCGCTACGCAAAAGGCCTATGACGCGCTGGTGCAGAAGGTCTGCCCGTGCATCATCATCGTTCACAGCCAGGGCGGCAATTTCGGCTTCACCGCCGCGCTCAATGCACCCGACAAGGTCAAGGCGCTGATCGCCGTCGAGCCGTCGGGCGCGCCCGATCCCGGCAAGGCCGATGCAGCCAGGCTCAAGGGCGTGCCGCACCTGATCGTGTGGGGCGATTTCATCGACAAGGTCCCGGTGTGGTCGAAGCTCGTGGTCAATCCGACCAAGTGGAGCCAGGCGGTCGCGGCCGCCGGCGGCAAGGTCGATACGTTCGAGCTGCCGAAGATGGGGATCAAGGGCAACACCCACATGCTGATGATGGACCGCAATTCGGACGATGTCGCGAAGCTGGTCAACGACTGGATCGGGAAGCAGGGGCTGGAGAACTAGGATGCGGGACGGGGGGGCGAAGAGTACTGGAAGGCGTCCGGCCCGACACTTGCGGGCCGGGGTGCCAAAGTTCTTTCCGTCTATACTCCGTTCACCGCACTGGAATGGGGCCGCTGCAAGGTATCGTTCTGATTGAATTTCCTGATATGGCAGCAGCCAGGGCTTGGTACGAAAGTCCGGCTTATCAAACGGCAAAGCAGCACAGAGACGGTGCGGCGGACGGCGAATTTTTCATTGTTGATGGCGGTTTGGTCGCCCCTGCAGATCGCCTGCCACAGCTGAGGAACCGGTAGGTCTAGATCTGCTCACACGAAGCGCTTCGCAGAGCAGGTCACTCGGCATGCCGCGACCGCCTCTCTAGAGGCAGATTCGCCGTCCCGATTTTCAACGGCCGTGTCGCGCGCGGAGGGCGCGTTGTCGCGTGCGCGACCCGCTCCTAAAACCGACATCCCATCAAGCAACGAGCCTTAAGCCTTCAGGTCCGTGATCCGCATGATCGCGACCACATTGCCGTCGTTGTACGCCTGTTCTTTTGTCTCCTTGTTGCAGGTCCACACGAAATTCTTCTTGCCCGTAAAGGACTTTCCGTCTTGCTCAAGTCGAAGCTCTCCTTCGGTGACATGGCAGACCATGGCATTCATCATCGGCGGCCCCATGGTCTTCGACCCCGGCTGTATAATGACATCGCGCATTGAGACGGTCTTGAAGCCTGGGATCAGGGATGGTGTCTCGCCTTCGTATTCACGCACCACGACACCTGGCCAAGGCGTCGTATCCTTGTAGCCCGTGGTTTGAGCGGCGGCTGGCTTGATCAAGGCAGCTGAAGCCGCTGCCAACCCGATTCCCAGTGCGGACCTTCGATCGACCTTGCTCATCGCTTTCTCCCGACATTACCGAACGAGCGGCCACATAAGCAGCGCGCAAACTTCGTGGTGAACGGTGGGTATGAAACCGAAAAAATAACGGTCAAGAGAGCACGTGCCTGCCGATAGCGCCAGCGCTGCTTGTTTGCCCGGACGGTGATTTCGGCACGTCCCGCTTTCAGGGCAGTGACATTCTACGCCACCTGATGCGTTCGGGGAAGAGGTGGCACGAAGACACTCATTTTCGTCACGTCCGGAATTCATCGCACAGGGTTCGCGGCACGCCCAGGGTCTCGACCAGAAAATCGATGAACAGGCGCGCTCGCAGGGGAAGCTGCCGTCCGAACGCGTGCAGGACATAGACCGGCGTGGTGAACATCGGTATCTCCGGCAGCACGACATTTAGTCGTCCGGCGGCGAGATCGTCCTCGATGGCGATGCGCATGAACTGCGTGATGCCGACGCCCTTGACGACGGCCTCGATCAACGACTGAGCATCGTCGCTGTCGAATGGGCCATTGGGGATGACCCGGGTGCCGTCCGCAAAGGTGAAGGCCTGCGGGCGGCCGCCAAGCAAATGGCGGAGGCAGGCATGCTGCTTGAGATCGTCGATCGATCGCGGAATTCCGTGGCGCTGAAGGTAGTCCGGCGATGCGCCCAGAACATATTGCAGGACGCCTAACGAGCGGCCGATCAGGTTCGTGTCTTCCAGTTCGCCAATCCTGACGGCGAGGTCGAAGCCCTCGCGAATGAGATCGACACGGCGGTCCGTGACGCTGAGATCGAGCTTGACGTCGGGGTAGCGCTTAAGGAACGAGCCCGCCCATGCCGAGATCAACGGGCGCCCGAACGTGCTCGGCACGGTGACGCGAAGCACGCCGCGGACGTTGCCCGGAGCCTGAACGACGTCATCGGCTTCCTCGATCGCGCGCAGATGGGGCGCCACGTGCTCATAGTAAGCGGCGCCTTCCGACGTCGGGCTGAGAGTGCGGGTCGAGCGCTGCAGAAGGCGGACGCCGAGGCGATGTTCGAGGCGCGCCACGCTTTTCGATACGGCCGACGGGCTGGCGCCGATCAGCCTCGCGGCGCCGGCGAAGGAGCCCGTATCGACCGTCCGCACGAAGGCCAGCAGGCCGGCTGTTCTTTCCAGGATCGTTGTCATTCGCGACTTCCAAGAACGAAAGAACCGAACGGAATACGGCTATTCGGCCATTTATGACCGAATAGGTTGTGCCGAGCAATGGGGGTCGCTGGAGCCGGGTTGAGGCTTCCAACATGCCGCCGGCGCTCAACCTGCTACAAAAAAGGAATGCAGTATGTCTGCGCAAACCAAACCGGCGATCGTTTTCTGCCACGGCCTCTGGGCTGATGGTTCGTGCTTCAGCAAGGTAATCCCGACCTTGCAAGCCGATGGCCATGAAGTGATCGCCGTTCAATACGGACTCAACAGCTACGGGGACGACGTCGAGACCGTGAGGCGCACGTTGGGTCGGGTCAACAGCCCGGCCATCCTCGTCGGTCACTCCTACGGCGGAGCCACCATCACCGGCGCCGGCACCGACCCGCGTGTTGCTGCCCTGGTTTATATCGCCGCTGTCGTTCCGGACGTTCATGAGACCGTTCAGAGCGAGCTGGACAAATATCCCACCGAGATCTTCTCGCAGATCGAGGTCGCCGGCCGGCGCATCTGGATCAAGCCGGAGGGCGTCAAGTATTTCGCGGGAGACCTTTCCGAGCAGGAGCAAAAGCTGGTGTGGGCGACCCACTATCCGCCCGCGGCCCAACTGCTCGAGCAGCAAAACCTCGATGAGGTCGCCTGGAAGTCGAAGCCGAGCTGGTACATTCTCGCAAAGAATGACCAGACCGTGCACCCTGACCTTCAGCGCTTCCTTTCGAAGCGCATGAAGGCGATCACGATCGAGGCCGACAGCAGCCATGTGATCATGCTCTCGCAGCCTGACCTTGTCATCGACGTCATCCGCAAGGCTGTCGCTGCCGTTCAAAAGCGCTGATCGCAATCAGCTGACGTTGCCGGACACGCAGGAGGGGTCGCTCGCAAGGCGACCTCTCTTTTTCATGGGCTGCAATCCGGACGACGCCGCCAGGCTAGTCACGACTGGATCGGGCAGCGGGGGAGGAGACTGGGGCCGCGGACTCGTTAGCGGCTGGCTGCCTGATGTCCGCTCTTTTCAGGCGCTCCTACTGCGCAAAAGCGTCTCCGATGGCAGTTCGCCAAACGTGACCTTATAGAGTTGCGACAGTTCCCCCATGTGCGTAAAGCCGTTTGCGAAAGCGGCGGATGATACGGACGTCGCCGGTTTGCCCTTCGCGAGCTGTGCGCGCAAGCACCAAAGCCTCTTGCTGCGGAGATGCTGATGCAAGCTCGCTCCGTGAACGGCCTGGACGGCAAGTTGCAGTGTTCGGACCGACGTTCCCAGCTCTCGAGCCAGGGCCTCGCTGTATAGAGGAATCTCGGGATGCGAATGCGCAAAATCATCCAGCTTCGAAACCAGCTTGCGATACCCTTCGAAAGCGCGTGAGCCCGAAGGTCGCGCGCTTCTGGGAGTCAGCACATCATCCAAGGCATCTATCAACTCATGCCGAAGCGATTCGGCAGCAAACGCAAATTGCTGATGATGCATTGGCGCGGACGACAACGCCAAGGCATTTCGAATAGCATGCTGCAGGCGTGAAAGGTGCTCGCCGCTCGTATTGTGCAAATGCAATCTCCCTTCCGACTCGTTCCATCCACGATTCTGCATGTCGGAAGAAAACCGGATGACAGCGAACGTGTTGGGCGACGGCTCTCGAAGGTCGACCAGGACCTCCTTTCGCAGCAATCCGATCTCGGACGAGCTCCAGGTGCTTCCGTTGAAGACGGCGTGTGTCTCGTTGCTCATCGGCACGACCACGGTGCAACCCATCGCATTCATCATTCCCGAAAGGTTGCGAGGCGATGTCTGCTCGAGCATCAGTAGCATGCCAGGCAGCGCGGTAATCGCGCGGCCGTAGAAATACGGACCGAGCAAAGCGTAGCGCTCCAGCTCCAAGAATCCGATTGCCCTAAATTCGTCGGGGCTCGAGACGCGTTGCAGTCTGAGATGAGCGGATTGCTTCAGCTTCGAAAATGGCACGAGTTTGCACTGGGCTGTAGAGCGGGATCAATTTCGACCGAATTCCGATAAGCGCGTTCGTTGTCGTTTATATGATTGACAGCATACTATCAATATATTCGTTGAAGAGGGAAACGCCGGATGTCCAACGTTGTGCCGTTCAACAAATGCGCAGCGCCGACCGTCGCTGTCGCAATGGAGCGCTTGCGCGGTATCTCGACCGAAGTCGAGAGCTTTGTTTCTCGTATGCAGCTGGAACATCTCACCCCGGATGAGATGGAAAGAATTTTGCGGGTTTTCGATACCGCCAACGCGTGTATTCGGATCGTCTTGTCGGATTTCGGCAAAGAGCCGGCGATCAACCAATTGATCAAGCAATCACACGAGATCAAGGCGCTGATCGAGACCGCCCGGGAGCGGATAGATCAGTTGGTTGTTGCCCCATCCGTAGTTCGTTCGGCTTAGGCTGAGTCGACGGCCGCGGCTCGCGGCACGACAATACCGCGCAACGTGCCGACGATGACAAGATGGTAGCAAGCCTGCTGATTTCCGATAACCGGCGCAAGCGAGGTTTAAGGGCGGCCCAGACCGCCAGTGCGCTCCGAATTGTATTGCCGCGCACGCAGGAGGGGGCATTCGCAAGGCGACCCCTCCTTTTTCATCGGCTGCATGGTGCACAAGGGCGATCGGCGTCGGGATGACCCGGATATTGCCAGCCGGCCATCTCCGCTGAAGCCGTCGAAAACGATCCATTGCAGACGCTTGCCCGACTGATCACAATGGCGAACTCTCGAGGCTTGAACAGGGCGCCGATGGCGATCGCGATCAATATCCGAGCCGACAACGCTTCCGCACACGAGATCGAACGGTTGTGGGACCAGGTTGCGGCGTTTGAAGACGAGCCGTCAATGCGCGTTCTGGCGTACCGGCCACACCTGACCTTTGCGATCTATGACTCGCCTCAAATCGAGCAGGAGATCGCCTGGAAAGCAATGCTGCGCGCAACGGAGGGCGCAACACGGTTGACCCTGGCCTTCAAGCGAATTCGGTGGTTCGCAGGCCCGCCGCTGATCCTGTGGGCTGAGCCTGAAACGAACGAGATTCTCGGACGATGGCACGCTTCGATCAGCGCGGCCATCGACCCGATTCATTGCCGGCCACATTATCGCCCCGGCGCCTGGACGCCCCATTGCACGCTCGGCACACGCATTGCCAATGAACGAAGCCAGGACGCCATCGCATTTGCACAGTCGTTCGACCGCCGCATTGAAACCGTTTTCGACGTGGTCGATTGCGTCATGTTTCCTCCGGTGCGGATCGTTGCGCAGCAGGAGCTGCCGAGGGGCGCTCCATGAGCCAGTGTCGCGGTAACCGGACATCGGCGCAGATTGATGCGGACGCGAACTAGCCGTCCGGATAGGGCGTGCCGTCCTTGTGCACGAACCGGCCGTCGGAGTTGGCGCTCATCATGTCGATGTCAGAGCATGTCGTGAGATCGTCCGGAGCGCGCGAGCCGACTTCGAGATAGACGGCCACAGCATCCGACCGGTTGATCATGTGATGGCCGTTGCCGCTGCCCTTCGGGAAGGCGGCGCAATCGCCGGCGCGCAGCACGGTCTCGCCGCCGTCCTCGACCAGCACCACTTCGCCTTCGAGCAGATAGACGAACTCATCCTCATGCGAATGCCAGTGCCGCTGGCTCGACCAGTTGCCCGGCGGCAGGCGCATCAGATTGACGCCGAAATCGGCAAGGCCGCCGGCATTGCCGAGCCTCTTGCGGATGCGCTCGGCGCACGGGGCGTCGAAAGGTGCGGGGTAGGGCGCGCCCTTGCGGGCCGGGACAATGGCGATGTCGATCTTTGGCATGGACGCGTCCCCGAGAATTTCATGTCGAACCTATGTGGGGCAGGCCGGCTGTGCCAGCGGAGATTGCTTCCCGCTGCTCGGCAGCGGGACTGGCCGAGAGACGGCGACCGCTCTGCCGGCTCGGCGGCAAGCCAGCGTGCATATCCTCCGCCTCCAACTCAATCGGGACGCCGACAGATGTGGGACCCTTCGAATTAACTTGCGGACGCATTTGGCAAAGCGCCCGGGCCTCGCGTGGGTCCCGGCTGCTAAAGAACGAAAATCAATTTCTAAAGAAACAGGCCGGATGGGTTCCTTCATCCACCAGGACCCACGGCGTACGTCGAACGGCTCGTGCATCGTGATGGGCTCAACAAGAACCAAGGGGACCGCAAAACGTTTAGGTCGCGCAGCTCGAACTGGAGGTTGTCATGATCAAGAAGGCGTTTTTCGCTCTCGGCATTGCAGCGGCGCTCGCCCTGGCGCCTGGTGCAGCGTCCGCCCAACGCGGCTTTCACGGAGGATGGCACGGTGGCGGCTGGGGAGGTGGTTGGCGCGGTGGCGGCTGGCGGGGCGGCGGCTGGGGAGCACCAGCGGTGGGCCTCGGTATCGGCCTCGGGATCGCCAGCGCGGCGGCATGGGGACGACCCGGCTGGGGCCCAGGGTGGGGGCCCGGCTGGGGTGCTCCCGGCTGGAGCTATGCCAGCTGGGATGATTGCACGCGATGGCGTCGGGTCTGGACCGGCTGGAATTGGCGGGTCGTGCCAGTGAACGTCTGCTGGTAGTGCAAGCTTGGCTCGATTGTTCGAGCCGACCTTGGCCCGGAGCCAGTAGCCGGATGTAGCTGCCACGTGTTGCCATCCAGCCCTGCTCGATGGTGCAAGCGAGGCCCGCACTAAACTCCGGTGCGCTTGCTTTGAGGGTTTAGAGAACTGGAGCGTCGATCTTCTCGATGTGAGTAAGGCCGCACAAGCTTCGGCTTCCGCCCTTGTCTCGCCTTGCGTCGCGAGCTGATCGACGCCCCAGTCCGATGCCAGCTCTGGCCGAAGCCTGAGCGACGCGGCCATGGATCGGTCGCGTACCGCGATCGACAGACCGAGGCCGTGACGAGTTCGTGTTTGGTGGGATGATGCCATTCTGCCAGTGTTTTGCCCGACGGAGCAACCGTTTCCGGGCCACGCCGGCCGCCGGCCTCGCAAGTCATTGATCCCGCTGCGGCCGGCTACTGTGCATGGGGTTGTTTTCGCACTTTCGACTGGCGGGTCACAAATACGTGCGGCAAAAATGACGCGCTGCTGTCGGCTGGCGCAGTTCCTGTTCGTCTTCCACCCAGACAGATCTGACGGGAGACCAAAAGATGCTTCGTTCCAACTATCGCTGGGTGATCGTCGCCGCCGGCGGCCTGCTCGGCTGCGTCGCGATCGGCGGCATGTTTTCGCTGCCGGTGTTCCTGCAGCCGATCACCAAGGACACCGGCTGGTCCGTGACCGGTATCTCCAGCGCGATGACGATCGGCTTTCTGGCGATGGCCTTCACCAGCATGGCCTGGGGCACGGCGTCGGACCGGTTCGGGCCGCTCCCGGTGGTGCTGACCGGATCGACCGTGTTGTCGCTCAGCCTGTTCGCCGCGAGCCATGCGACCTCGCTCATCGTGTTCCAGTTCGTGTTTGGCCTCTTGGTCGGCGCCTCCTGCGCGGCGATCTTCGCGCCGATGATGGCGACCGTCACCGGCTGGTTCGACACCAACCGCAGCCTTGCGGTGTCGCTGGTCTCCGCGGGCATGGGCATGGCCCCGATGACGATGTCGCCGCTCGCGGCCTGGCTGGTCTCGGGCCATGACTGGCGCACCTCGATGCAGATCATCGCGCTGGTGGTCGGCGCCATCATGATCCCGGTCTCGCTGCTGGTGCGCCGTCCGCCCGCGCTTGCGCAGGCCGCGGCCGCGCCAGTGCAGGCAGGGCCTGCGCAGGGCGAGATGTCGATGGGCGAGGCGCTGCGCTCGCCGCAATTCTTCATCCTGCTTGCCACCAACTTCTTCTGCTGCGCCACCCATTCCGGCCCGATCATTCACACCGTCTCCTATGCCGTGAGCTGCGGCATCCCGTTGGTCGCGGCGGTCACGATCTACAGCATCGAGGGTTTTGCCGGCCTCGGCGGACGCATCGCCTTCGGCCTGATGGGCGACCGCTTCGGCGCCAAGCGGGTGCTGGTGTCGGGCCTGCTGCTGCAGGCGTTCGGCGCGCTGGCCTATGTCTTCGCGCACCAGCTTGCGACCTTCTACGCAGTCGGTGCCGTGTTCGGCTTCATCTATGCCGGCACCATGCCGCTCTATGCCGTGCTGATCCGCGAGAACTTTCCGCTCAAGATGATGGGCACGGTGATCGGCGGCACGGCGATGGCCGGCAGCCTCGGCATGGCGACCGGTCCGCTCGCCGGCGGGCTGATCTACGACGCGTTCTCCAGCTACGCCTGGCTCTACATCGTCTCGTGGGCGATGGGGCTCGGCGCCTTCCTGATGGCGATGACGTTCAGGCCGTTCGCCAAGCCGCAAGGCGAGGCGGCGCCGGTGGCGGCGTGAGGACAAGAAGCGAGGCGCAGCGTCAGAGCTGCGCCTCGATCGCGGCCTTGTCGATCACCGACCACACCTGCCGGATTTTTCCCTCGCGAAATTCGTAGAACACGTTCTCGCAGAACGACACCCGTCTTCCGTTCACGGCGAGTCCCAGAAACGTCCCCACCGGCGTGCAATCGAATTTCAGCCGGGCGGCAATACGGGGCGATTCGGAGATCAACAGCTCGATGTTGAACCGCAGATCCGGAATCTCGCGAAAATCCTGCTCCAGCATCGTGCGATAGCCGGCGAGCCCGAGCGGCCGCGCATTGTGGGCGACGTCGTGATGCACGAACTGCCCAAGCGCCGGCCAGTCCTGCCGGTTCAGGCAGGCGATGTAAGCGCGGTAGAGATTGGCGAGGTCGTCTCCGGTCACGGCAAATTCCTTGCGGCTTACACGCGCCGCTGCACGTGCTCGATCAGCGCGCGCAGTTTCGGCGCAACGTTGCGGCGGCTCGGATAGTAGAGATAGAAGCCGGCGAAGAACGGGCAATAGTCTTCCAGGATGGGAACCAGCTCGCCGCGCGCGATTGCGGGCCGGAAGCTCGCCTCCATGCCGAAGGTGATGCCAGCACCGGCGACCGCCAGCTTGATCATCAGCGCCATGTCGTTGGTCGTGATCTCAGGCGCCACCGCGACGCTGAATTCCTTGCCGCCGTCGGAAAACTCCCAGCGATAAGGCACGACGTTCGGTGCCGGCCGCCAGCCGATGCAGCGAAACGATGCCAGCTCGGACGGGTGCGAGGGAACGCCGAAACGGTCACGAAAGGCCGGCGCGCAGACCGCGAGCTGCCGTTCGTCGCCGGCGATCGGAAGCGCGATCATGTCCTGCTCGATCACCTCGCCGAGCCGCACCCCGGCATCATAGCCGGCGGCGACGATGTCGAACTCGGCGTCGGTGACGGTTATGTCGAGGTGCACCTCCGGATTGGCCTCCGCAAAGGCGGCGAGAAACGAGCCGGACAGGAAACGCTCGGCGATCGAGGAGACCGCGAGCCGCAACACGCCACGCGGCCGACCGCCCAATGCCTCTGTGTTGCCGAGCGCCGCGCGCATGTCGGCAATGGCGGGGGCGATCTCCGCATGCAGTCGCTCGCCGGCCTCGGTCAGGCTGACGCTGCGGGTCGTGCGCTGGACCAGTGCGATGCCAAGCGTTTGCTCCAGCCGCCGGATGGTCTGGCTTACGGCCGAGCGCGTCACACCGAGACGTTCGGCGGCGGCCCGGAAATTCCGCTCTTCGGCGACCAGCGCAAAGACGGCGAGGGCGTTGAGGTCGGGTTCCATTGGTTAGATCAGCTTGCCGGATTGGTAAGGGATCGTCGTCTTATCACGACGATGGCGCCGGTCCATCTTCCCGCAATCACAGCGAAAGCAGCGGGAAGGTCTTCATGCCAATCGACAAGGTCATTCTCATCACCGGCGCCTCCAGCGGCATCGGTGCCGGCATCGCGCGCGAGCTGGCGGCGGCCGGCGCGAAGGTCCTGCTCGGCGCGCGCCGCACCGATCGCCTCAAGGATCTCGCCGCCGAGCTGAACAGCGCCGGCGGAGCGGCGCTCGCGCACCCGCTCGACGTCACCGACCGCGCCGGCGTCGCCGCCTTCGCCGATGCCGCACGCGGCGTCTGGGGCCGCGTGGACGTGATCGTCAACAATGCCGGCGTGATGCCGCTGTCGCTGATGGCCTCGCTCAAGGTCGCGGAGTGGGACCGGATGGTGGACGTCAACATCAAGGGCGTGCTCTACGGCATCGCGGCGGTGCTGCCGGACATGGTGGCTCGCGGGTCGGGCCACATCATCAACATCGCCTCGATCGGCGCCCTGAGCGTGTCGCCGACGGCGGCGGTCTATTGCGCGACGAAATATGCGGTGCGGGCGATCTCAGACGGCCTGCGCCAGGAGCACGACAACATTCGCGGCACCTGCATCCATCCCGGCGTGGTCGAGAGCGAGCTCGCCGATACCATCACCGACCCCGTGGCCGCGGAGGCGATGAAGACCTATCGCGCCATTGCGCTTCTGCCCGACGCGATCGCGCGCGCCGTGCGCTTCGCCGTCGAGCAGTCCGACGATGTCGACGTCAACGAGATCGTAGTGCGACCGACACGAACGAGATGACGACGGCCTGCCGCATCAGATGCGTTTCTCGAAGAACAAATCCGGATAGGGGTCGTCGTTGAAGCGGGGGATCTCGCGCCAGCCGGTGGTGCGGTAGAGCTGGCCGGCTTCGGGCAGAGCGCTGTTGGTGTCGAGCCTCAGCAGCGCGATGCCGAGCTCGCGCGCTGCGGCCTCGGCTGCGTCCATCAGGCGCCGGCCGAGCCGTAGCCCGCGCGCGGCGGGCGCGACCCAGAGACGCTTGATCTCGGCATAGCCGCGATCGGTTCCCTTGAGCCCGACACATCCGATCGGCAACGTGTCCGACATCGCGACGATGAATGTGCCGCGTGGGCGGCGCATGTCCTTGGCGTCGGGGTCGCGCGACAGCGAAACGTCAAAACCTTGTTTGAAGCGGCGGCCGAGCTCGGCATAATATTCGCCGAGGCAGTAGCGCGCTTCTTCGGATTGCGGATCCATCTCGTCCAGTACGACACGTTCGCGCGTCAGCGCGGAGGCGACCATGTCCATTGCTGCCAGCAAGGCCTCGGCTTGCGCATTCCGGGCGAGGAAGCCCTCGGCCTGCGCGTTCGACAGCGCCTCATAGGCGGCGAATTCGCGCCGGCCCGTGCGCGTCAACTTCGCCACGCGGCGGCGGGCATCGTCCGCATGCGCAGTGGTCTCGACCAGTCCTTCGTCCTCGAGGGTGCGCAGCAGCCGGCTCATCAGTCCGGAATCGAGCCCGAGATAGTCGCGGATCTCGGCAACGTCCGAACGCCCGTGCCCGATCGCATTGAGCACACGCGCCGCGCCCAGCGGCCGTCCGCGCCCAAGAAACGAATTGTCGAGCGCTCCGACGGCGGAGGTGACGGCACGGTTGAAGCGGCGGACGCGGGAAACGGGATCGAGCATGATGTCTGACTTTAGTCAGATATCATCTGCAAGTCAATCCGAGGGACCGTCTTCACTTCGCCAGAGTCAGCAGTGGCTTGTCCTTGGCGACGATATAGGTCGCAAGCTCGCTGGCGGCCTCGTTTCCTACGTTCTTCGCCGCGTGCACCGTGCCGGCGGGGATGAACAGCACGTCGCCGGCCTTCAGCGTCACCGGCGGCTTGCCTTCGACATCGTATTCGATGGCGCCCGCCAGCACGTAGATGATCTCTTCGCCCGGATGGCTGTGGCGGCCGAACGCGACGCCCGGGGCGAGGTCGACGCGTACCTGCACAGCCTCACGCCCAGGCGCGCTGAGATCATGGCGCTGCAGGTCGGTGCGCGTAACGCCCGTCTGCGCCGCCGCGGCAGGCAGTGTGAACAGGTTCGCCGCGAGCAGCACTGCGCTCGACAGCACGCGCAGGGTTCGCAGATGACGAGGGCTCATGGTCGGCTCCTTGTGGTCGTTGGCTTGTCCGCGCCGCGGGCCCGGCCGATGCCGGCCGGTCCGCGTCGTGCGGTTTCAGGCGAGGGTGGTGGTCACCTCGATGTTGCCGTGCACCGCCTTGGAGTAGGGGCAGATGCCATGCGCGGCTTCGATCAACTCCTGTGCGACCGCGCGGTCGACGCCGGGGACGCTGACGTCGAGACGGGCGCGAAGGAAGAAGGCGCCGCCGGCATTGTTGAGGTCGATCGCGGTGTCGACCGACGGCTCGCTCGGCAGCTTGACCTTGCGCTGGGCGGCCGCGAGGCCGAGCGCGCCGAGGTAGCAAGCCGACCAGGCGGCGGCGAACAGGTTTTCGGCGGCCGGATGCGGCTGGGCCAGCTTGATGTCGAGCGAGCCGTCGGCCGAGTGCGCGGCACCGTCGGCGCCCGACGTGACGTGGGTCTTGCCGGTGAAGAGAAGCTTGGCAGCGGAGGTCATGATCGTATCCCATTTGGCAGAAAATAAATCGTATCCGATCTAATCGGATGCGTTTTTAGTAATCCTGCCGAGCCCACCGGTCAAGCTCTTCCGATTTAATCGGATGCGATTTATATAGATGGCGAGATCACGAATTGCGGAGGTTCCCGTGGCCCGTTCCCTCAAAGCTGCCGACAAGGGGCGAAATCTCTCGAATTTCCTGTGCTTTGCAGTCTACTCGGCCAATCTCGCCTTCGGTCGGGCCTACAAGCCCCTGCTGGACAAGGTCGGGCTGACCTACACCCAGTACATCGCCCTGGTGGCGCTGTCGGACGAGGACGAGCAGACCGTCAGTGCGCTCGGCGAGAAGCTGTTCCTGGAATCCAACACGCTGACGCCAATCCTGAAGAAGCTCGAGCAGACGGGCTATCTCAAGCGCCACCGCGATCCCGCCGACGAGCGGCAGGTGCGAATTAGCCTGACGCCGGCAGGGCGCAAGCTGATCGAGCAGGATCTCGGTGAGTCTTTGCGCGAGGCAAGCGGTCTCGGCGACGAGTTTCCGGTTGTGCAGAAGACCGTCAGCCGTCTGCGCGACAATCTGCTGCGCAACACGCAAGCGGGCGACGAGAAGAAGCGCTGATCACCACGCGCGGTCGGAGGCAGTGATTGCCTCCGACGCGTGGATGGGAGAGGGGACGTGGCGACCTAGCAGACTGCGCGCGGAATCATCCACGTCGAAAAGGTCTGCCAGTTCCCGTCGTCGCGCCGACGCTGGTAGGCGACGAAATCAGCGCCTTCGCCGTGCACGAGTTCATAGCGATAAGTCTTGACGGATGCAGTGTTGGACTTGGTCATGGAAAGTCTCCATCTGATATGAACTTTCCATTGAGTTAGGTGCGGTGCAGCAAAGCGCCAGTGGGAGGATGACGATCATCTCATCACGTTGCGGAGAGGCCTTGCGCTGCGGTCGGACTAGGTTTCGGGCCGGACCAGCTTGATGTCGCGGTCGGCGGCCCATCCGGCGACGTCCTCGCGCTTCAGCGCGGTCGCCATCAGATCCGGAAACTGGTCCGGCGTGCAGGCAAAGACGGGAATACCGAGGCTCGCGACCTTCGCCGACAGCACGGGGTCGTAGGAGGGGCGGCCGGTGTCGGTCAGGGCCAGCAGCACGATCACGTTGATCCCGCGCGTCGCGAGCCGGGCCAGCCGGTCCACCAGCGCATCCGCATTGCCGCCTTCGTAGAGGTCGGTGATCAGGATCAGATGCGCCTTGGAGGGGCGCTCGATGCGCTCCTCGCAATACGCAACTGCGCTGTTGATGTCGGTGCCGCCGCCGAGCTGGACGCCGAACAGCACCTCGACGGGGTCGGCGAGCTCCTCGGTGAGGTCGACAATCGCGGTGTCGAAGCAGACGAGCTTGGTCGCGACAACAGGCAGCGAGGCCATCACCGCCGCGAAGATCGAAGCGTAGACGACGGAAGTCGCCATCGATCCCGATTGGTCGACGCACAGGATCACCTCGTCGAGATCGACGATGCGGCGCTGCTGGCGCAGGAAGCCGATCAGCCGCTCCGGCACCACGGTGCGATGCTCCGGCTGGTAATGGCGCAGATTGGCCTTGATGGTGCGCGGCCAGTCGATGTCGGCAAAGCGCGGACGATTGGTGCGCAGCGAGCGGTTCAGCGCGCCGCGGACCGCGTCTGCCGTGCGCCGCTCGAGCCGCTCCATCAGTTCGGCCACGACCTTGGCGATCACGATCCGTGCGGTGTCCTTGGTCTTCTCCGGCATCACGCCGCGCAGCGCGACAAGATCGGCGATCAGGTTCACGTCGGCTTCGACGGTCGCAAGGAATTCGGGCTCGAGCAGCATCTGGCGCAATCCCTTGCGCTCGAAAGCGTCCTTCTGGATCACCTGCACGACGGGGGCAGAGAAGAACTCCCTGATGTCGCCGAGCCATTTCGCAACGCGCGGCGCCGAGCCGCCGAGACCGCCGCGGCCCTTCTTGGGCGCCTCGTCGCCGTTGCCATAGAGCGCCGTCAGGGCCTCGGACATGCGGCGGTCGCTGTCGGACAAGGATGCACCGGCTCCGCCGTCTTCGGTATCGACGCCAAGAGCCAGCGTCCAGCGGCGGTTGCGCTCGTCGGTCTCGCTCATCGCGCGCTCCCTGCGTTGAGCAGCGCGAGCACGCGCGCCTGGTGCTCCGGCCAGATCGCGGCAGCATCTGCGATCAACCGATATCCCTTCGCGCCGGTGCTGCGCGCGAACAGCGCATCCATCAACCGCCTGCGCTCGTGGCGGTCCAGTGCCGAGAACACGCGACGGAACAGCGGCAGGCTGCCGGTAAAGGCCTCGTCGTCGAGCGACAGCAGCCAGGCATCCACCGCGCCGCGCAAAGCGGCGTCATGGATCAGCCGCTGGCCTGCGCCCTCGAAGAAGCCTTCGAAGAACCCCGCGGCCTCGGCGACCGGCGTGCCGGGCGACAGCATGCGTGCGAGCAGATCGGCGGTGTGATCAGCGGCCAGCAGCTCGGCCTCGTAAAGCAGACGCGCGGCCGTGCCGGCGATCAATCGAGTGGCCTGGTCGTCGTGCAGCAGGGCCGTCAGCGCCTCGCGCCATTTGGCGACGATGTCAGCCTCGAGCTGAGCGAGCTGGATGGCGGCATCGGCAGCGAGGATCGCCCCGCGCAGCTTGGCTGCTGCCGGCACATCCAGGTTGCGCGCGGCATAGGGCAAAGCGAGTGCGGCCTGCACCACGATCCGCGGCATGAGGGCAGCCAGATGCTCCACGGTGCCGGCACGTGCCTCGCCATAGCGCAGGATGTCCGCCATCGGCGGCAGCGCTTCGAGCAGCGACTGGCCGTCACTGGTGAGAGCGGCCTTGGTCTCCAGCGCCGCGATGCCGGTCTCGGTTGCGCGCGGCAGATCGGCGATCATGGCATTGCGCACGAGGCCCGCCAGCGCGCCGAGCTCCGTCTCCTTGCCCATCGCCTCGATCAGGCGGCCGGCGGCGGCTTCCGCGATGGTCGAGCCGTAGAGCAGGTTCTCGACCAGCCGCACCGCGAATTCCGGCTCCCAGCGGAGCTGCCAGTTCTCGCGGAACGTCCCGCGGCTGCGGCCCGCGTCGGTCAACCGCCCCCAGGGCACGTCGAGCGCATTGAGCCGGTGCAGGAGTGTGGAGCGCATCAGCCCGCTCTCGCTGCGCAGATCAAGCGTCAGCGGCCGCTCCAGCGCTTCCGGCTTCAATCGCGTCGCTTTCTGCTGGCGCTGGAGATCTTCCAGCAGCGGCGCCAGCGGCGTCGCCGACGGGATCGAGCCGACACCCGCACCGACCAGCAGTTCGGCGGCGACATCGTTCCACATCGCGCGCTCGCCGTTGCACAGGCAGGCGATCGCCGCCTCGCGCAGCTCCTCGAAGCCGGGCGAGGGCCGTTCGCGTAGCGCCGCGAGCGCGATGCCGAGACGCTGCGCCTCGATCACCGAGGCGGTCGAGACGAAATGGCCGCGCTCGCGCAGCACACGCGTCACTTTGGCAAGCCAGAGCGCGATGCGGTCACCCTCGCGCGTTTCCCACAGATGCGCGCACCAGCCGGGCGCGACCACGCCCGCGCCGTATCCGCTGGCGCGCGCCAGGCGCGGCGCAGTCCATGGCGCCCATGTCGCCTTGATCTTCGTCTTCGGCCGGCCCTTGAGCAATTCGCGGTCGGCCGCAAGGCTGCGACGCTCAAGGAGCGCCGGTACGTGCCATGCGCCGCAGACGACGGCGACAGCACCTTCGCAATCCTTCGCCGCTTTGGCGATCTCGATCCGCATATGGGCTTCGCGCGCGGCCTCGCGGGCGGTGAGCAGCTTCGTCTCGGCGCGCAACGCAGTCATCGCGTCCGCGACGGCGGTGAACACCGGTCCCGATGCAGGATTTTCCTCGATGACGTCGGACCACCAGGACTCGCCGTCGTCATAGCCGGCAGCGGTCGCGAGCGCACCGATCGGGTCGTAGCTGATGGGATCGTCTTCGGCTTTCGTCGCGGTCTCCTCCGCGATCTCGCTCGCCGCGACGCCCAGCCGGTCGGACGCCGGCAGGTCGATGAACCGCAGTGCTGCGCCGTGACGAACCGCCCAGCGCGCGGCCTGATATTCCGGCGAATACTCCGCAAAGGGAAAGAAGCTGGCATTGGCCGGATTGTCCTCGGCATAGGTCAGCAGCGCCACCGGCGTCACCATCTCGGGGTCGGCGAGCATGGGCAGCAGTTCGGACGCATCCGAGGGCCCTTCGATCAGCACCGCGACCGGGTTCAGCGCGTCGAGCGCCTCGACCAGCCGCCGCGCCGATCCCGGCCCGTGGTGCCGGATGCCGAACAGATGAACGTCGCCGGGCATGGCGTCAGATCAGATCGGTGAGGGAAGCATAATAGCCTTCGAAGCCGCGCTTCTTCTTCAGCACGGTCTCCAAATATTCGCCGAGCACGGCGGTGTCCTGCACGGGATCCTTGATCACCGCGCCGATCATGTTGCTGGCGAGCGTCTCCGGCGTCAGCTTGCCGTCGTTGAAGAAGGTCGCCTGGCTGATGCCGCCGACCATCACCGCGATGGCCTCGGCGGTCGACAGACCGCCGGACGGAGATTTCAGCGCGACCTTGCCGTCCTCGGTCGAGCCGGAGCGCAGCTCGCGGAAGATCGCGACCACCCGCACCACCTCGTCGGCGACGTTCTTCGGCGCCGGCAGATCGAGATTCTGCGCCATCTCGCCGACGCGCTTGACCACGATCGACACCTCTTCGGCGGCGCTGTCGGGCAGCGGCAGCACGACGACGTTGAAGCGGCGCTTGAGCGCGGAGGACAGTTCGTTGACGCCCTTGTCGCGATTGTTGGCGGTCGCGATGATGTTGAAGCCGCGCTGTGCATAGACCGCGGTGTTGAGCTCCGGGATCGGCATCATCTTTTCGGACAGCACGGTGATCAGCGTATCCTGCACGTCGCTGCCCATCCGCGTCAGCTCCTCGAACCGGCAGAGCTTGCCGCCTTCCATCGCACGCATCAGGGGTGTCGCCACCAGCGCCTCGCGGCTCGGGCCGTGGGCGAGCAATTGCGCATAGTTCCAGCCGTAGCGGATCTGGTTCTCGTCGGTCCCGGCGGTGCACTGGATGACGAGCGTGGAGTCGCCGGTGATGCCGGCGGCAAGATGCTCGGACACCCACGACTTGGCCGTGCCGGGTACGCCGAGCAGGAGCAGCGCGCGATCGGTCGCTAGCGTCGCCACGGCGGTCTCGATCAGCCGCTTGTCGCCGACATATTTGGGCGTGATCGCGGTGCCGTCGGCCGCCTTGCCGCCCATCAGGTAGGTCACGACCTGGCGCGGCGTGAGCGCCCAGCCCGGCGGGCGGTGTCCGTCGCCGGCAGCGAGCGCCTTCAGCTCGGACGCAAAGTTGTCCTCGGCGGGCAACCGCAGTTTCTCGCTCATGGCTTCTCTCCCTTGTCGTCCAACGCGGCGTTGAGCCGCAGCATGTCGAGGCGCGGATCGCCCTGCAGAAGGCCCGCGCCGGTCAGGCCCTGCAAAGCCTGCCGTGCCGCCGTTTGCGCGGCGAGCAGGCCCAGTGCATGCAATTCCGCGGCATAGTCGGAGGGCTTTGCATCGTCGCGCCGAAGCTCGGCCAGCAGCTTGGCGCCCGCAGGGGCCGACAGCGGATCGTCGAGGCGCGCGGCCGGGCCGGCGATCAGTTGCGCCATCTCGAAGCCGATGCCGTGCGCGCGCAAACCTGCGGCGGCAAACCTCGTGCGTTCGGCGGGCGCAAGCCGCGGTGCGAGCGCCACGATGAGACCGGTCGCATCATGCTCGCTGATGATCCCGGCTGCCTGCGCAAGCTGCGCATCGGTGCCGGTCTCCGAGATCAGCCTGATCAGCGCTGCATCGGCGGCCGGGTCCACGTTCCAGTCCCAGGCCGCGATCAGGTCCTGTGGGGCAAGGCCGAGTGCGCTCGCGAACGACGTCAGGTCGGTGCCGTCGAGCAGGGCTTTCCGCCGTTGCCATTGTGCCGGCGTCTTCGGCGTTTCGATCTGGACCACGCGGGAGCGGCGCAGCAATCCTTTCGTCTTCACCGCGAAGAAGCCGGCGAGCTCCGCGATGTCCTCGCCGGCGGCGGGACCGCGGCCGAGGCGTGCGAGCATCGATGTTGCGAGCGCCTTGACTTTCGGTGCGCGGTCGTTCGCCACCAGACCTTCGAGAAAGGCGACATCGTCGCCGGACAGTCGCTCCGAAAGAAGGGATAACAGGCGCAGCCGCGCATCGGCGTTCTCGCCGCCGAACTTTGCTTCGAGCAGTGCACGAGCCGCCGATGGATCGCGCCGCCTCAGCCCGATCAACGCGGCCTTGCGCGCGGCCGGCCAGAAATCATCCCAATTGCCTTGGGTGAGCTGATCGCTGCTCTGCCGCGGCGTCAGCTCGCCGGCTGCGGCGAACGCGGCCCAATCGCGCCAGGCGGCATAGACGTCGGGCGCGTCTTCGTCGCTCGCATCCGGCATCCAGTCGGCGGGATGCGTGGTCCAGCCGCGCGCGGCGAGGAAGTGGACAAGCTCGGCTTTGGAAGCCGCGTCCTTGCCCGCCGCAAGGATCCGGCGAACCAGCGGCCGCAATGTCTCCGGCACGATCGGCAGCGCGAGCGCGGGAATGTCGGGCAGCACACGCAGCGCGGACGGCGGCTCGGTCATCACGGTCGCGCCGAGGAACTGGCTCGACAAAGCGAGCAGCCGCAGCTCGGCCTCGACGGGATCGTCGCCAAGCTCGGCGCGCCAGAACGAGGCGGCGGAGGCGGCGGCCGCGCCCATGGTCCAGCGCGTCACGACCGCGCCCATCGCATCGAAGATCGCTTCGGGCTTGATCGCATTGGGCTCGATGATTTCAGTCATGGCCGGCGATCCTGCCCCAAGGGGTCTGCGCGGCGAGGATGGTGAGGCGGTTGCCCGACCAGATCGCGGCGGCGCCCATCACCTCCGTGCCGGCCAGCAGGCCCTCCACGCTGCCGGCGATGGGCAGCGTGGCCGTGTCATCGGCCGCGCGCCACCATGCGTGCCCGGCATCATCGCGTGCGATCCGTCCCCGCGGCAGCAGCAGCGGAATGTCGATCGTCCAGGGCTCTGTCAGCAGGGGGCGCGTCAACGCATCGGAAATTGGCCCGTCCGGCGCAGGCCATTCGTCGGTCAGCGTCTCGTCGGCGGCGTCGCGCCGCAAGAGCAGGGCGCGCAGCGGCTGCTGCGACGGATAGAAAACGAGCTCGGCCTGGAAGCGCTCGCCGGGCGTGAACACCGAGCCACGCCGTCCGGCACTCGCGGGTAAGAAGTCGAGCAGCATGGCAAAGCGCGGACCGTGTGCGGTGAGATTGAGCAGCCAGGTCGTTTGCGAGACGAGGCCATCGCGCCGCGTCTGCACTTGCTCGGCCAGCACTTCCCAATGTCCGTTCACGCGCGGTGCCTGCGGATCGGCGAGGACGGTCTCGCGCGTCTCGGATGTGGCGACGGCGCGCCGGATCTCGGCATCGCGTGGCGTCGCGCGAAAGGCGCGCGCCAGCAGAACCAGCTTGCCGAGCTCCACGGCTGCGCCGCGCGCGCGGTCGCCTGCGGCGAGCGCGAGCAGACGGGCCGGCAGTTCATCGATGCGTCCTGCCAGCACTGCAGCCTTGCCGTCGACCAGCCGCGCGGCGATGCGCCGGCATCGCGCGGTCGCATCGTCGATGAAACCGGACAAGCCGAGGCGGAGCTGATCGCCGATCCATTGCTCGAGCGCGTCGAGCGCATCGAGGATGGCGCGCTCGGTCTCCTCGTTGCGCTTGGCAGCCTGTGCCTCGCGGCGTGCGGCGTCCTTTGGATCCTCGATGGCTTCGGGCTCGGTGGCGCGCGCGGCGCGCAGATCCTTCTCGCCGGCCGGCGCGGCGGGGCTTGCCGGTTTGCCGGCGGATGTGCCGCGCCGGCGACCGAGCCAATCGCTGACCCAGGCGGGCGTCGTGGCCGGCGCGAACGGCACGATCGATTCCGCGTTGAGCCACAACAGGCCGAGCACGTGCTTGCAGGGGAATTTGCGCGACGGGCAGGTGCACTTGTTGCCGAGGTCGCGCAGGTCCGCCATCACCCTGTAAGGGTTCGCGCCGGAGCCCGCGCATTCGCCCCAGATCAGCGCGCCATCCTCGCTGCCGCCGACGCCGGACCATTTCGCGGGCTTGGCGAGCCCAGCGGCCGCCTTGAGCGAGGATTGATCGGTAGCGAGTTGCTCGACCGCCTTCAGATCAATCGCCACGCCGGCTTCCTAATTCGAATCCAGGATGGTCAGTATATCGGGGCAGGATGAAAGCTCAATGTCGCCGCGCGCCGCCGATCGGCTGCACGCGGAGATCATCATGCCGGGCCAGCCTGCGGCGACGCCAGCCCAAGCTCCTTGCGCAGCTTCTTCGAAAGTTTCGCCACGATCAGCGCATGCGCCTGCACGAGATAGGCCGTGAGCTCGGCGTCCGGCAGCGCGTTGTTGCCAACGAGCTGCACCCATTTGGCGCGCGCAAGATACGGCGCGGGTCGCGCCAAGCCGTGCTCGATCAGCATTCCATAGGCCATGTCCGAGACCTTGAACATGTAGCCGCCGCTTTCGGCCGTATAGCCGCCGCTGAGCGCGAACATCTTGCCACCGACCTTGAACACCGAGGTGCCCTCCCACTGCACCACCTTGGTGGCGGCGGGCAGGCGCAGGCAGCGCGCTTCAAATGTCTTGGGTGTCATGCGATCGCACCCGAGGCGCGGGCCGGACCTTTGTGGCAGCATGCGCGCTCCAACCAGGGATGAATGGCCATGTCGCGCGTTTCGATCAAGACCAGGGACGACCTGCCGGAGGCGCTGAGACCGCTGTGGGACAAGATGACCACCTATGGTGCGTTCGAGAACCAGGCCGGTGTCATGGCGCACCGCCTGCCGATCTTCAAGCACATGTGGTCGCTGCTGGTCGATCTCGCCCAGGACGGCAATTTGTCGAAGCGCCATCTCGAGCTCGCGCTGGTCACGGTCTCGTTGCTCAACAAATGCGACTATTGCGTTTCCCATCATGCGCCAAAGCTGGCGGTGCAGGGCGTCTCGGAAGAGGGCGCCGCGCGTCTCGTCGACTACAAGGATCACCCCGAGCTCGATGAGCTCGACAAGCTGGTGGTCGAATACTCCATTGCCGTCACCAACAACTGGAACAAGACGCGCGACGAGATCTTTGCCCGCCTCGGCGCGCACTTCTCGGAAGCCCAGATCGTCGAGCTGACCTGGCGCATCGCGCTGTGCGGGGCCTTCAACCGCTTCAATGACATCCTTCAGCTCGAGGTCGAGCAGGGCGTGCCGCAGAGCCAGGCCGCCGAGTAGCGGCCGGCAGATCCATCGCGGACGGGGACGGGGCCCTTGGGGCCAATCACGGAATAGTGGGTTGCGCCGGAACTATCGCAAATTATATCGTACGATATGTCTTACAGAGGAACTTACGATATGCACCACGGACGAGACCACAAAGACTTCCATTTTGGGCACTTTGCCCATTTCGCGATGGGCCGGCACGGCGGGGGACGGCGCTTCGGCCGCGGCGGGCATGGCTTTTTCGGGCGCGGCCCGGGCGGCGATTTCCCGGGCGCGCGGCGGCTGTCGTCGCAGGATCTCCAGCTGGTGATCCTGGCGCTGCTCGCCGAAAAGCCGGCGCACGGCTACGAGCTGATCAAGATCATCGAGGAGCGCTCCGACGGCTTCTACACGCCGAGCCCCGGCGTGATCTATCCGGCGCTGACCTATCTCGAAGAGGTCGGCCAGGCGCGCGTCGAGCAGGATGGCGGCAGGAAGCTCTACAGCATCACGCCCGAGGGCAAGGCGCATCTTGCCGAGCACCGCGCCACCGCGGATGCGATCCTGCAGGCGCTGTCGCGGATCGGCCGCCGCATGGACGAGGTGCGCGAGGCTTTCGCCGGCGTCAGCGATCTCGATGCGGATGCTTCCGACGAGCTGCACCGTGCCCGACACAACCTCAAGCGCGCGTTGCGATCCAGGCACAGCGGCGACTCCGCCGAGACGCGCCGCATCGCTGCGATCCTGGATCGCGCCGCTGCGGAAATCCTCGGCAAGTGACGGAGGGCGCAACGCATGAATGATCGGCCCCACGGTCCGATCCAGGATCCCCGCGTCAACGCCGTGATCGCGCGCCTGCAAGGCGCGCGGCAGCGGCCGGCCGGGTCGCGCGGCGCTTTCGACGGCCGCGATCCCCACGCTTACGCCGAGCAGGGATTCTCGATCCATCCCGAGCAGGGCGAGTTGATCTATCTGCTCTGCCGCGGCCTGCGCGCCACGCGCGTCGCGGAATTTGCGACCTCGGTCGGCATGTCCACGCTCTATTTCGCGGCGGCGCTGCGCGACAATGGCGGCGGCACCGTGATCGGCTCGGAAATCGTGCCGGCCAAGGTCGAGGCCGCCAAACGCAATCTTGCCGAAGCCGGCCTTGTCGACTACGCCGAGATCCGCGAGGGCGACGCCCGGCAGACGTTGCGCGATCTCGGCGGTCCCGTCGACTTCATCCTGGTCGACGGCTGGCCGCGCGAGGAGGGGCCTTCGCTGGCGCGCGAGGTGATCGAGATCGTCGCCCCGCAATTGCTGGTCGGCGGCTACGTCATGAACGACAACGCCGAGCCCGACTATCTCGCCTTCATCCGCGATCCCCAAAACGGCTTCGTCTCGATGACGCTGCCGATCAAGCGCGGCACCGAGCTCAGCCTCAAGGTCAGGTGAGGGAGTCCCTGGCGCGATAGGCGTCGGGGACGACGAACACCTCGTCGGCGCGGCCATAGCCGCCGTCGCCGACTTCCTCGATCAGCACCATCGTGTGCGGACGCGCGGCTTCGCCAAAATAGTGGACGAACAGCCCGGTGATACTATGCACGATCTCGGCCTTTTGCGCCCGCGACAGCGCGCCCTGCGGGATCTTGATGTTGACGAATGGCATGGTGGTTCTCTCCGTGTGATGCGTCAGACCACGCCGCCATTGGCGCGGATGATCTGGCCGTTGACCCAGCCGCTCTCGCTGCCGGCGAGGAAGGCGACGATGCCGGCGATGTCGCCGGGCTGGCCGAGCCGGCCGAACGGATTCATGGCGGCAATGGCGCGCACTTGCTGCTCGCTCTTGCCCTCGAGGAACAGCCGGGTCTCGACCGGCCCGGGTGCGACCGCATTGACGGTGATGCCCCGGCTGCCGAGCTCCTTCGCGAGGATATGGGTCATGGCTTCGATCGCGGCCTTGGTCGCGGCGTAGACGCCGTAGCCGGGCTGATAGAGGCCGATCACGCTCGACGAGAAGCTGACGATGCGGCCGCCGTCGCGCAGGCGCCGCGCCGCTTCGCGCAACGACCGGAACACGCTGTCGAGGTTGATCGACGTCTGCCGCGCGAACGCCTCATCGGTCACCTCAGCGAGCGGGCCCAGCTCCATCACGCCGGCATTGTTGACGAGGATGTCGACCCCGCCAAAGGCGCGCTCGGCCGCATCGAACAGCCGGGCCGGGGTGGCGGGATCGGCAAGGTCGGCCTGCACCGCGATGGCGTGTCCGCCGGCAGCCTCGATCTCGGCCACGAGCGCGTCGGCGGCGTCGCGGCCGCTGGCATAGTTGATCGCAACCGCAATTCCGTCCTGCGCCAGTCGGCGGGTGATGGCGGCGCCAATGCCGCGGGAACCACCTGTCACGATGGCGGCGCGTTGGGATTGGGTGGTCATGGCGGGGTCTCCTTGGTGTTGGACGACCCCAGACATAGCTGATCGCCATGGCCGGATAATCGAGCAGGGCTTGCCATCACTTGTCGGCTATGCTGAACAATCGACGATGGATCGCTTTGACGCCATGCGCCTGTTTGTCCGCCTCGTGGAGCGGCGCAGCTTTACGGCCGCGGCGGCCGACCTCGGCATTCCCCGCTCGACCGCCAGCGAGGTCTTGCGCGGCCTCGAGGCCCATCTCGGCGCGCGGCTGCTGGAACGGACCACGCGTCATGTCACGGCAACGCTCGACGGCGAGGATTATTATCGCCGCTGCGTCGCCATCCTCGCCGAGGTCGAGGAAGCGGAGGCCTCGATGCGCGATGCAAGGCCGCGCGGCCTTTTGCGCATCGACGCGCATCCCTTGCTGACCCGCACCTTCATCCTGCCGCATCTGCCAAAATTCCTCGCGCGCTATCCCGAGCTCGATTTGCAGATCGGGCAGGGCGACCGCCTCGTCGATCTCGTGCGCGAGGGCATTGACTGCGTGATCCGGTCGGGCGAGCCGGAAGACAGCGGCATGATCCTGCGCCGGCTCGGCACCATCGCGGAGATCACGGTGGCAAGCCCGGCCTATCTCGCCAGGCACGGCATGCCGGCGACGCCGGATGCGCTCGACGGCCACCAGATGGTGGCCTTCGTCTCCTCGCGAACCGGCGATGTGCTGCCGCTGGAATTCTCCGTCGCAGGCAAGCTGCGCCACATCGTGCTGCCGAGCCGCCTGCGCGTGAACAATTCCGACACAATGGCCGATCTCGCCCGACTCGGCTTCGGCCTCGTGCAGGCGCCGCGCTATCGCTTTGCCGACGATCTCGCCAACGGCGCACTGGTCGAAGTCCTGGCCGACCACCCGCCGTCGCCGACGCCGCTCTCGGCGCTCTATCCGCAAAACCGCCAGCTCGCGCTGCGCCTGCGCGTCTTCCTCGACTGGGTCGCAGGAATTTTTGCCGAGGCGAAGCTGTAACGGGCTGCGATGCCGTCGTCTCGCACTCCGTCAGTGCGAGGAGCTCGCGACAAAGTTGCGTAGCAATTTTGCGCTGATGCGATGAGCAATCCATAACTGCATCCGCGGAAGGATTCTGGATTGCTTCGCTGCGCTCGCAATGACGAGAATGATGCAGTCGCCCCCCTCTTTGTGAGTTGTACCTGCGCCGCAGACCGCTACCATGCGCGTGCTCCCGGCACACGGGAGCCAGCATCGACCGGGAGGCGACATGAGCGGGCAGGAACGGAAAGTCAAAGCATCGGACCTGTTCGTCGCGGCGCTTGAGAACGAGGGTGTCGACCGCATTTTCGGCGTGCCCGGCGAAGAAAACCTCGATCTCGTGGAGTCGCTGCGCAACTCCCGGATCGAGCTGGTCCTGACCCGTCACGAGCAGGCCGCCGCTTTCATGGCGGCGACACACGGGCGGCTGACCGGCAAGCCGGGCGTCTGCCTGTCGACGCTCGGTCCCGGCGCGCTCAATCTGTCAACCGGCGCTGCCTATGCGCATCTCGGCGCGATGCCGATGATCCTGATCACCGGGCAGAAGGCGATCATGAGCAGCCGGCAGGCGCGCTTCCAGATCGTGGACGTGGTTGCGACCATGAAGCCGCTGACAAAACTGTCGCGGCAGATCGTCAGCGCCTCCAGCATCCCGACCGTGGTGCGCGATGCGTTTCGCGTGGCGATGGAGGAACGGCCGGGTCCGGTGCATCTCGAACTGCCCGAGGACATCGCCGGCGACGAGGTGCCCGCGGTTCCCGTGATTCCGATCCATCCGATCGAGATCCCGGTCGCCCATCGCGCCGCGCTCGACCGCGCAGCCGAGATGATTTTGGCCGCACGGCACCCGCTGGTGATGATGGGCGCTGCAACCAGCCGGCCGCGCTCGACGCACGGCATCGCGAGCTTCGTTCGGCGCACCGGCATTCCCTTCTTCACCACGCAGATGGGCAAGGGCACCGTGCCCGGCGGCACCAATCTCTATATGGGCACCGCTGCGCTGTCCGAGCGCGACTATGTCCATGACGCGATCGACGCCGCCGATCTGATCGTGGCGATCGGTCATGACCCGATCGAGAAGCCGCCCTTCATCATGGGACCGTCGGGGCCGAAGGTCATTCACGTCAGCTACACCTCGGCCAGCGTCGAGCAGGTCTATTTCCCCGACGCCGAGGTCCTCGGCGACGTCGGCCCGAGCCTGGAGCTGCTCGCCGACCGCCTCGAAGGCAAGCTGCCGCATGCTGCGGCGCTGTTGCCGCTCCGCGATGAAATTCTCGGCCATATCGCCGACCGCGCCACCGAGGCGCGCTGGCCGCCGACGCCGCAGCGCATCGTGCACGACATCCGCCAGGTGATCCCGGAGAACGGCATCGTCGCGCTCGACAACGGCATGTACAAGATCTGGTTCGCGCGGAACTACCGCACCCGTGTCGCCAACACGCTGCTGCTCGACAACGCGCTGGCGACCATGGGCGCCGGCCTGCCGTCGGCGATGATGGCCGCGATGCTCTATCCCGACCGCCGCGTGCTCGCGGTCGCCGGCGACGGTGGCTTCATGATGAACAGCCAGGAGATGGAAACCGCCGTCCGCCTCAAGCTCAATCTGGTCGTGCTGGTGCTGGAGGACAACGCCTACGGCATGATCCGCTGGAAGCAGGCCGTCGACCATTTTGCGGATTTCGGCATGACGTTTGGCAATCCCGATTTCGTCATGTACGCGAAGGCCTACGGGGCGAAGGGACATCGCATCGAGAGCATCGACCGTTTTGCGCCGACGCTCGATGCGGCCTTTGGGGAGGGCGGCGTGCATCTGGTCTCGATCCCGATCGACTATTCGGAGAACGTGCGGGTGCTCGTGGACGAGCTGCGCGCGCGGCAGAAATAGGAGAGGCGGAGCAATTGGAATCGGTGCGCGGATGAATCAACGCCTTACAGCCATCCTGCCCTGCAACGATCTGGATGCTGCCCAAAGGTTCTTTGAGCGACTCGGCTTCAAGGTCGATGGCGGGCCGGATGACTACCGCATGATGAGTGACGGCCGCGGTGGCGACATTCATCTCCAGGCGGCGGTGGACGGCTGGCTGGTGCCGGGCCGAAACCCCTTCGGGTTATATCTCTACCGCGAAGATGTCGATGAGCTTGCGACGGCGTTTGCGGGGGAGATGATCGAACCCGAAGGTCCGACAGACAAGCCTTGGGGCATGTACGAGTTCGCACTCAACGGGCCGGACGAGACACTTGTCAGGATCGGTTGGCCAACGCGGCTCAGACCGATGTCGGGCTGATCTTCATGCGGGCCATGGGCAGCCCGTGCTCTATGCTCATCACGATCACGACAAAAACTTGTGTCGCGCTCCCCGATCGCCCACACTCTCTCACCTAACAACCACAGGAATAAAATATGACTCGCGTTCGTTGTGTCACCGAGATGGGCATGGGCGTCGACGTCCACGGCAGGGACGCCACCAAGGCGGCGAAGCGCGCGGTATCCGATGCCATCAGGCATTCCAGTCTCGGCTTCTTCCGGATGATCGGCAAGACCGCGAACGACATGTTCGTCGATGTGACGATCGGCGTGCCCAACCCCGAGGCGGTGGACAAGGAAGCGGTCGCGAAGGAGCTGCCTTACGGCACGGTGACCGTGACAGCGGTCAAGGGCGGGCTGGAGATTCCTTCGGCCACGGAAGTGGCGAACGATCCCATCCTCATCGCCAACGCCGCCGTCATCGTCAGCTTCGACAAGGACTAGTGCGGTGTCCGACAGCGATGTGGCGCTGCTGGATCGTCCGATCTGGAGCGCGTTGACAACGAGCCAGAAGCATCTGGCTGAGGGGGGCCCGGTCGCGCTGCGCTATCCCGTGGACATGACGCCCTTTGCCGACATGGTCGACATGTCCGCGGCAAGCTTTGCGACGCTCGGCGATTTGCTGCAGCCCTCGCAGGTCGCGGCGCTGTTCACGCCGGAGCCGGTCAACGTGCCCGCGGGCTTCAAGGTCGTTCTTGCCGACACGGGCGAGCAGATGATCGGCTCGCCCGCCGACAGTCCGCTTCGCGACGCCGAGATTGTCACGCTCGGAGCGGCCGACGTGCCCGCGATGATGGCGTTGACGGAGCTGACCAAGCCCGGGCCCTTTGCCGCGCGGACGCATCAGCTCGGCACGTTTCTCGGCATCCGCGTCGGCGGCGAGCTGGTCGCGATGACGGGTGAGCGGATGAAACCGGGAAAGTTCGTCGAGATGACGGCCGTCTGCGTGCATCCGGACTATCGCGGGCGCGGCTATGCGCAGGCGCTGCTTGCGGCGGTCGCGCGCCGGATCGAGGCGCGGGGCGAAATTCCATTCCTGCACGTGTTCTCGCACAATACGTCCGCGATCGCGCTGTATCAGCGGCAGGGCATGACGATCCGGCGCCGCCTGCATGTGACGGCGTTCATGAAGCAGGGGTAGGCTGCGCGGCGGGCTTCATATCCCGTGAATTCGCGCTATATCGATCCCAACCATAATTGGGGGAAACACATGGACGCCAGAGTGACAGATTTTTCCGCCGCGCGGACGGCGATGCAGCGCTACGTCGATCAGGAGATCATTCCGGGCGTGTCCTGGGCGGTGCTGCGCGGGCGGGAGGTGGTCGATCAGCAATGCGTCGGCTTTGCCGACCGCGAGGCGAAGACGGCGCTCCAGCCCGACCACATCTTCCGCGCCTATTCGAACACCAAGATCTTCGTCACATGCTCGATCATGCTGCTGGTCGAGGAGGGCCGCATCGGGCTCGATGACGCGATCGAGAGATTCCTGCCGCAGCTCGGCAATCGCAAGGTGCTCAAGCAGGGCGCCTCCAGCCTTGCCGATGTCGAGCCGGCGAAAGGCCCGATCACGATCCGCCAGCTTCTGACGCACACCTCGGGTCTCAGCTACGGCATCTTCGATCCCGGCACGGTGCTGTTCAAAGGCTATAATGAAGCGCGCGTGCTCAATCCGCTGACGCCGCTCACCGACATGATCGACAAGCTCGCCGATCTGCCGCTGTCCTATCATCCCGGCACGTCCTGGGAATATTCGGTGGCCACCGACGTGCTCGGCCGCGTCGTCGAAGTCGTCTCGGGCAAGACCCTCGATGCCTTCTTCAAGGCGCGCATCTTCGATCCGCTCGGCATGACCGATACCGGCTTCTATGTGCCGGAAGCGCAGCAGGGCAGGCTGGTTGCGCTCTACACCGGCACCGATGTGCTCGATCCCATGAAGCCGGGTCTCAAGCGCGCCGACAATCTGCCCTATCCGGGAGCGTATCGTCAGCCATTCCCGCGCCAGTCGGGCGGCGGTGGTCTGGTCTCGACCTTGCCTGACATGCTGGCGCTTGCGCGGGCCCTGGTGCCGGGATCGGATGTGCTCCTCAAGCCCGACACGCTGCGGCAGATGATGACGAACCAGCTGCCCGCGGGCGGGACCATCCGATTTGCCAATCTCGGGCCGATGCCCGGCAAGGGTTTTGGCCTTGGCGGCGCGGTCACCTTCGCGCCGACGCCGCTTGATCCGCCGAACTCGACTGGCGAGTTCCAGTGGGGTGGCCTTGCGGGTACCCATTGGTGGGTTTGCCCGCAAGCCAATACCGCAGGCGTGCTGATGGCCCAGCGCCATATGGGTTTCTGGAACCCATTCTTCTTCGAGTTCAAGCGTCTGGCCTATCAGGCGGTCGGGAGCTGACCGCGAAAAAATTGCGCGCGACCGCGAATCCTTTCCGGCCGTCGCGTCCTCTTTGTGGTCGAGGCAATCAGCCTCGGCTCATCTCGGAGGATGCTATGGCATTTTACAGGAAGAATATCGGCGGCCTGCACCAGGCGGTGCGGCTTGCCGCGGGGATTGCGGTGGCGATTGCGGCATTCGTCTATCTCGCCGGTGCCACGGCGTGGCTGGTGGCGCTCAGCGGCGCCGGCTTCGCGCTGACGGGCCTCGTCGGCTATTGCCCGATGTGCGCGATGGCCGGAATCGGCCGCGGGGGCGTGTCGTGAACGCGGCCGCGCTCTCGCCAAACCTGTTCGAGGCGGCGCGGCTCGGCGATCCCAAGGCGATCGCCTCGTTGCTCGCCACGGCCCAGCCGGATATCTGCCGCTACGCCCGCGCGACCTGCCGCAGCTCGGCGGACGCCGAGGATGCGGCGCAGGAAGCGCTGTGGATCCTCTCCCGCCATGTCGGCACGATACGCTCGCTGCTGGCGCTGTCGGCCTGGCTGTTCAGCGTGGTCCGCCGCGAATGCCTGCGGCTCGCGCGCAAGGCGGGCCTCGCGCCTGATGTCGATGAGAGCGAGGCGGAGGGCGCATTGCTTGCGCGCCCCGAAGCTGACCTCCGGCTCGACGTGGCCGCCGCCTTCGAGGCGCTGCCGCCGCATTATCGCGATGTCGCGTTGATGCGCGATGTCAAGGAAATGACCATCGACGAGATCGCCGAGGCACTCGGCGCGACCAGGCAGACCGTGAAGGCGCGCCTGCATCGCGCCCGCGCCCTGATGCGCGAATATCTCATGAGGTGAGCCGTGAGCGACTATCAAAGCCCTGACGATCTGAAAGCGATCCCGGCCCTGATTACGCTCGCGCCGGTCGAAGCCAACGCGTTCCTTGCGTTCAACCATGCGGTCGAACGCAAGGACGGCTTGATCCCGCCGAAATATCGCGAGCTGATCTCGCTCGCGGTCGCGCTCACCACGCAATGTGCCTATTGCCTCGATGTCCATACCGCGCAGGCGGCGAGGGCCGGAGCGACGCGCGAAGAAGTGGCAGAGGCCGCATTGATTGCGGCAGCCGTGCGCGCCGGCGGCACGCTCGGCCACGCGCTGCTGGCACAGCGACTGTTCGAGCGGCATCGCGGCGCGACAGAGACATAGGAGTTGCGGGCGGGAGGCATGACCTCCCGCCCGCTGTTTGCATCAGTCCTTCCACGGATCGAACTCGCCTTCGCCGGCCATGGCGACGGCGAACGGCCGCAGCGTGTGCAGCACCCGCACGGTGCCGGCGTGCTGGGCAAGCACGTCGGGCAGGCGGCGATAGGCCATCGGGCTCTCGTCGAGGTCGGCACCGATCAAGGTGACGCCACGCTCGTTGAGCCAGCGGTCCATCTCCGCGCGCGAGAAGCGCCGCTTCGCCTCCTTTCGTCCGAACATGCGGCCTGCGCCGTGCACGGTCGAGTAGAGCGAAGCCTTGGCCTCCGGACTGTCGACGCCTTCGAGAATGACGGCGTCGTCGCCCATCGAGCCGCCGACGAATCCCTTCTGGCCGGGAAACGCCGGCGTCGCGCCCTTGCGCACCACCCACAGATCCCGCCCGTCGTGGGTCTCACGCCAGGCATAGTTGTGGTGGTTGTGCACGCTCTCGGTCACGCTGCCGCCGATGATCTGGCGGACGCGTTCGACGACCCACTCGCGGCCCGCATAGGCATAACGCCCGGCGAGCTGCATCGCCGCGATGTAGCGGCGGCCGAGCTCGGAATCCTCATCGACCACGGCGGGCGGGACGTTCATGCCGTCCTTGCCGCCGGCGGCCTTGAGGTAGCGCGTCGCGGAGGTGTGTCCGAGACCGCGGCTTCCGAAGTGGACGCCGATCCAGACAAAGCCTTCCTCGTCGCGCATGAGGTCGACATAGTGGTTTCCCGACCCGACCGTGCCGAGCTGGCTCACCGCCTTCTGGCGGTAGGCCTCCATGTCGCTCTCGCGCCAGGCATCGCCGTCGTCGAACAGCGCGTGCTCGGCCCGTTCGGCGTTGGCTCGGCCGACACCGAACGAGATCACCTTGGCGACGTCGCGGATGATCGTGGGCACGATCGCCGCAATGTCGTCGAAGCGGGTGTCGAGCCGAGCTGCCATGTTGCCGCAACCGATGTCGAAGCCGACGCCCGAGATGCTGATCTGCTTCTCATAGGCAATGACCCCGCCAACCGGCTGGGCGTAACCGAGATGGCCGTCGGCGCAGATCACGCCGGAGACGACGTTGCCGACCGCCATGCAGTTACGCATCTGCGCGATGGTGGCGTCCTCATGCGGGCCGAAGATCTTCAGCGGCGCATTCTGGAAGCGGGCGTCCTGCGGACGGAGCTGGGCGATCGCGCTTGCGGTCGCTTCGGCCTCGCGGGCGAGGTGCTCCTTGCGCGCGGCGTCCTTGTACAGGCACCAGGCCGGCTGGCCGCGTCCTTCGCCGACGCGCGATTCGGGATCGACGCCGGCGGCGAGGCAGAGCTCGCGGGCGCGTTCCATGTAGGGATCGGATCGTCGCATGGTCGTATGTCCTGCGTTGCATTCCGCCCGCACCATAGAAGGCGCGGGCGGAACATTTCAAAGAGTTTGAGGGCCCCGGGCGCGCTTCGCGTCCGGGGCCGTTGTCGTTGCGCGTCAGTTCAATGCCGTCTCCGACGCCGCGATCCACGCGACCACGGCCTCGGAGAAGCCGTTGACGCGGGTCCAGGCGCCGTGACCGACACCGTGCTGATACGAGGCCACGTTCACCATGGTACCGCGCGCCCTGGGCTCGGGCACCTGGTCGTGGCTCTGCTCGTCGGTGAAGACGACGAGGCGATCGCCCTTGCGGTCGATCTCCGCCACCGCCTTGCCGAGATACGTTCCGCCATGCGGCTGCGAGTTGATGATCGCATCCCTGAGCGCGAAGCCGCGGCGGGGCGGGACCTTCACGACCTCATTGCTGAAGGTGAAGATCTCGACCTCGTCGCAGATCTCGCGCGCGAGGATGGCAAGGCCACACGCCGCCTCCGCGCGCGTCATTTCCGACTGCGCGGAGAGGGCCGTGAACATCGAGCCCGACACGTCGATCAGGAGCCGCGTACGGCCCGAAAACCGAACGTGGTCCTTGACCGACTTGAGCATCGCAGCCTCGAGCTCGGGCTCGAAGTCCGGCGCATAGCGCGCCGCCGTGATGAAGCGATAGGGAAGGATACGATCCGTCCGCATCGCCTCGATCGCGCCTGCGATGGTCTCGCGCGGGACCTGCGCAGTCTGCATCAGCCGCAGATTGCGCAGGAGCGCCAGGCCGCCGAGCTTCTTCTCGGCGATCAGCCGCTCGAAGGTCTCGCGCTTGCACTTGCCCGCCGAGAGCGAAACCTCCCAGGTGTCGGGGGAGGCGAGCTCGCCGTCGACGAGCTGCTTCCACACCTTGGCCTGGTCGGCATCCCTGGGCTTGGCGTGAACCAGGAACAGCACGTCCCTGATCCGCACCGCGCCGTCGCGGTCGTACTTGGCGAGCTGATAGGCGTCGAACTTGGTCAGCGCACGGGCAAGACCCTTCTTGACCTGCGCGGAGACCGGCTGAAGCTTGCGCTGCTGCTGCGGGCCGAGCGCATCCGCCCAGTAGATCGCGAGCAGCTCCGTCATCTCGTCGGGACGCTGGATCACCTGGGCGAGGGTATCGGCAACGAGGGCGCGGTGCTTCTCGCTCCGCGCCATCTCGCGGATGACGAGCAGCGGCGCGTGCCGCAGCTTCATCACCTCGCGCGCCTCGATCGCGAGCTGCGCCACGCGGGCGGGAGCGACCTTGGGCACGAGCGCCGCGATGCGGTCGGCGATGGCGACGCCGTCCTCGTAGAACTGCTTCTCCCAGAGAAGGCAGTTCATCAGCGCGCGCTTCAGCTCCATCTCGGGCGTGAAGCGAACGGCGCGGGCACCCTCATGCGTGAAGGCGCGAACGATCTTGTTGAGCCTGACCATGACGGCCTCCTCTGTGGTGGTGGGGAAATGAAAATCGGTGCCGGGGAACAGGCGAGGCTGCACCGCCCCTCTCGGGGCTTCGCAGAGCGGGCCCAACCTCCGAAGAGAGTCGAGACGCTGCTGTTGCGATCACGAAGTAACAGCGCTCTTCACCACCGGCGGTGGGGACGAGACAGACACGATCCGGGAACAGGCGATGCTGAGACCCCGGCCAGCAGCTTACCCTGCAGGCCAGGTAGCGCTCTATCCGCTGAGCTACCGGTGCACGGTACACCGGGCGGGATTCGAACCCGCGACCTCTCGATTATGATTCGAAGTAGCAGCTATCTTCACCACGGACCGTGATGGGGGTGGCGGGGAACGAGCGATGCTGTTGCTGCCCTCGCGGGCGACCGACCGTTCCTTGCACTTGCAGGAGTCGAACCTGCGCGGTCCGAAGTAACAGACATCTTCACCACCGCCAGGCCGACGCTTTCGCAGCGGCCGTTGATGGGTACGCTGGGGAACGGGCGATATCGGCTTTCTGGGATGGCAACCAAGTCTCCTTCCACCACTGACAGCCGCGCAAGGCGCGTTCGTCAAAGGCGGAATTCGAACCCGCTCTTCCATCGTGCGAAGTATTCGATATTCTCACCACCAGCGTCGGTTGAGCCGCGATCATCGCGGCAAACCGAGTTGGAAAAATTCTATCGCGGCGCTGTCGACGCGCCGCATCTTGCGAACCATCGGGGTTCGCTCTGCCATCGGTGTCCGGCTCATCGCCTCGTTCCCTCCGGCAGGCCCCGCGCGCTTGGGCGCGCGCATCGTCTGCGCGAGCCCCGAGATCCGGGTCTCTCGTTCCGGCCATGGCCGGGTCGTTCGATGGGGCCGCGCGGAAGGCAACAAAAAACCCTCCGGAGCGGCAGGCTCGGGAGGGTCCGTGAGAAGCGGACTGTCGATCTTGCGGTCAGGCAAGATCGCTCCCATGAGCCGGGCATGCGACATCGAATAGCTTGTAGCTATTCGGCATGCGGGCAAATCTTTCGTAGCAGTGCGACATCGCTCGGTTCATGGTCTCTGTCGCGAACGGAAGTGTTCGTGAGGCCGCGGGAAATACGCCTGCAACTTGCGGGTGTCAAGCGGCACGCGCACGAAAGTTGAAATGACGGATGCATGACGTGCCGAACTATCTCGGTCTCGACGGATTTCGTTTCGGCTGGGTCGCTGCCTGGATCGACGCGCGCGGCGATCACGGCTTCGACTATTCGCCGGGCCTAACGCGCCTGCTCGCGATGCCGCATGCGCGCGCGATGATCGACATGCCGATCGGATTGAAGCACAGTGGCTATCGCGAATGCGATCTGCGTGCGCGCGAATTGATCGGGCCCGCGGTGTTTCTCGGTGCGCGCCGCGACCTCTGGACGTTCCCGGACATGGCCGCGGCCAATCGTCATTACTGGGAGCGCGAGGGCAAGGGCAGGGGCGTGTCGGCGCAGCTCTGGAATATCAGGGACAAGATGAGAGAGGCCGACGAGATCATGACGCCGGCGCGGCAGGCGACGATCGGCGAAGCGCATCCGGAGTTGATCTTCTGGAATCTCGCCGGGCGCGTGCGGTTGGCAAAGAAGACGTCGGCGCAAGGCCGCGGGCAGCGCATCGAGCTGCTGCGCGCGCGTGGCTTCACCGGGATCGAGCGTTGGCTGACGCTGCGTCACGGCACCGGGATCGGCCGCGACGATCTCGTCGATGCCTGCGCCTGCGCGATCGCGGCACGCGATAGCGTGCAGCGGGTCGGTGGCGACGAGATCGATCCGCGCGGATTGCGCATGGAGATCAACTATTGAGGTCGTGGCCCAGCGAACTTCAGTTCGGGAAAAAACGGCAAAATATTTGAGGGTTGCAGGAACTGCCGATGGTCGCCCCGCGTTCCCCGTGCGAACCGATCAGAGGGATGCTTCCGCGATGTACGATACCAGTCAATTCGCGACCGCGATGCTCGCGCTTGTTTTCACCGGAGGCCTGCTCGTCACCGGGCAGCTCTTCATCGAGCAGCGCGCCCAGCGCGATATCGTGTACGCCACCACGCACTTGCTCCGGCCGATCTAGCCGCAGATGATGCGTGAAGAGTGCCCGGCCTTGCGTCGTTCGCCTGCTCCCCTAGATTAGGGCGAATCTCACGAACGCAGCCGGGGTCCTAATGTCCGATCTGTCCGCCTTTCCCATCACCAAGCGCTGGCCGGCCAAGCATCCCGAGCTGCTCCAGCTCTATTCGTTGCCGACGCCGAACGGCGTCAAGGTCTCGATCATGCTGGAAGAGATCGGGCTGCCTTACGAAGTTCACCTCGTCGATTTCGGCAAGGACGACCAGAAGACGCCGGAATTCCTGTCGCTCAATCCCAACGGCAAGATCCCGGCGATGCTCGACCCCAACGGTCCCGGCGGCCGTCCGCTGCCGCTGTTCGAGTCCGGCGCTATCCTGCAATATCTTGCGGAGAAGACCGGCAAGCTGCTGCCGCAGGATGCTGCGCGCCGCTATCAAACCATCCAGTGGGTGCATTTCCAGATGGGCGGCATCGGGCCGATGTTCGGCCAGGTCGGCTTCTTCCACAAATTCGCCGGCAAGGATTTCGAGGACAAGCGGCCGCGCGATCGCTACGTCGCCGAAGCCAAGCGCTTGCTCGGCGTGATGGAGGCGCATCTCTCCGGCCGCCAGTGGTTCATGGATAACGACTACACCATCGCCGACATCTCCATGCTCGGCTGGGTGCGCAACCTCATCGGCTTCTACGGCGCGGGCGATCTCGTCGAGTTCAGCCAGTTCAAGTCCGTCGGTGCCTGGCTCGAGCGCGGATTGGCACGGCCGGCGGTGCAGCGCGGGCTGAACATTCCGGCGCGGCCGTAAGATCAGCTCAGCGCCTTCGTGGTCATGTAGAGCGCCATCAGCGAGACGAGGGCGATCATGGCCTTGCGCAGCGCCGATTTGCTGACGCCATTGGCCGCGCGCGCACCGAGGTCGGTGCCGATCCACAGGCCGGCGAGAATCCCGAGGATGGCCGGCCAGCCGACCATCAGCCCCTTGCTCCAGTAGATCCAGGCGGCCGGAATGTTGGTCGGGATCACCGAGAAGATCAGGCTGACGAGCTGCGCCTGATGCTGCGGCACGCGCAGGCCCGCGGCGAGGCCGACGGTGATGGCGAGCCCGCCGCCGATGCCCATGAAGCCCGAGGAAAATCCGGCCAGCGTGCCGATGAGGACAAGCGGCGGCCAGGGCAGCTCGTCTCGACTGGCGGCCTCGGTGCCTGCGTCCTTGCGCTCGCTGCGCAGAAGCAACATCGCGATCAGCGCGACGAGATAGACGACATAGGTCCAGCGCAGCACGGCATCGGACACCGCGGCCGCGGCGTACCCGCCACCCGCGCCGCCGAGGAGAAATCCGAGACCGATCCAGACGATCCACGGCAACGGGCTGCGATTGCCGCTCTGCCAGTAGCGGCGCGCGCCGGCAAGGCCGGTCGGAGGGATCTGCGTGATTAGCGAGGTGCCCTGCGCGACGTGCTGTTCGGCCCCGAGCAGCAGCACGGAGAAGATGACGAGGCCGCCACCCGGGCTCGTGCCCGTGAAGCCCGATGCCAACCCCGCGACAAGACCGACGCCGGCGCCGGCGAGGATGTCATGAATCCAGGTCATCGTTCCGTCCTGGTCCGTCGCTTCACGCCCGGCTTCGACGTGCGCAGTCCGTCGATCACGGCATCGACGGCCGCCATGCAGGCGGCGACGTCAAAATCCTCGCCCCAGGACTTCTGCAGCACGAAGCCCTGGAAGATCGCGATCAGCATGCGCGCGATCGCTTCGGCGCCGGGGGCTTGCCGGATCAGGCCGTCATGCTGGCCACGCTCCACGAGCGCCACGATCAGCGCGCGCGGCATATCGATGCCCTCGACGACGTTGGTGCGGACGCGGCGGTTGCGCAGCGCTTCGGCCCAACCATGGATGCCGACGCGCCGCCGCGCTTCCCCGGCGGGATCGGTGAGCCATTGCGCATAGACGCGGACCAGCGCGTGAAGTCCCTCGATCGGATCGCCCGATCCCTGCGCAACCGAGTTCAGCACGGCCTCGCGCCGATGCCGGTCGTCGGCGAGCGCCTCGATCAGATCGTCCTTGCTCTGGAAATAAAGATAGACCGCGCCGTGGCTGAGCCCCGATCGTTTCACGATGTCGGCCATGCCGGTCTGGTGAAATCCGTTCTCGGCGAAGCAGGCGAGGGCGGCCTCGAGGATCTGCTGCCGCCGGCCTTCACGCTGCTTGTCGCTGATCTTGGGCATTCGGCTGTCCCTAAATAGCTGACCGGTCGATCGTTTTCAAATCAGGGCATGTTGCGGCCGCAATCTGGCCCGTGAAAATAAAAAACGATCAGTCAGTCAGTTTTATTGCCAAAGCGGATTCTGGTCAAGTCCTGGCCGTTGGAGGCGCGGTCGAGGAGTGTCGCTGCGTACCGCCCGAGGCTAGAACAGCCGCCCGCCGTTCGGCACGGGCTTGCTCGGCTGCACCAGCACGACCTTGCCGTCGGCATCTGGGAAGCCGAGCGTGAGCACCTCCGAGACGACAGGCCCGATCTGCCGCGGCGGGAAATTGACGACCGCGGCGACCTGTTGCCCCACCAGCGTCTCGAGCGGATGGTTCTCGGTGATCTGCGCCGAACTCTTGCGCACGCCGATCGCAGGCCCGAAGTCGATCCACAGGCGCCATGCCGGCTTGCGCGCCTTGGGGAACGGCTTGGCGTCGACGATGGTGCCGACGCGGATGTCGACGGCGAGGAAGCTGTTGAAGTCGATGGTCGGCGAGGCCGCCGCGGCGGGGTCGTGGGTAACGTGCATGATGTGACCGTTTTGGAGAGCGGGCTTCGTTTGCAATATTGTCGCGCGAAGGAGAGTTTCGTACAACGCCGCAGCCGAAGCAGCACGCATGCGCGAGGAGTTGTCTTGCCCAACATCATCTACGGCATCAAGAACTGCGACACCATGAAGAAGGCGCGCACATGGCTCGACAGCCACGGCGTGGCTTACGAGTTTCACGATTACAAGGCCGTGGGCGTCGAGAAGGACAAGCTCAAGCACTGGAGCGACAAGGTCGGCTGGGAGACGCTGCTCAATCGCGCCGGCACCACCTTCAAGAAGCTCCCGGAGTCCGACAAGGAAGGGCTCACCGAGAAGAAGGCGCTGGCGTTGATGCTAGCGCAACCATCGATGATCAAGCGGCCGGTGCTGGAAATGGGCGGCAAGCTGCTGGTCGGCTTCAAGCCGGACATCTATGCCAAGGAAGTCAAGACCAAGTAGGCCGGGACGCTAGTTCAGCTCGATGGTCTCGGTGGGGATGTCGGGCTGGTCGGCAAACTCGACGACGTCGGCGGCCGCGATGCGGCCGGGCGCGCGATGAAAGAGGTCGCGGTCGATCACGGCGCACAGTTTGGGACGCGGTAGCGCGTCATTTCCGCGCATCAGATTCTTGATCTCGAAGCCGCCGTCCTCGCAGAAGGTCTTGAGCGAGGCGATGACATGACAGACCTTGCCGTCGGTCAGGAACGGCAGCAGCAGACGCTCATAGGCGACGACGCGCCCATAGATGTCGTCGACGTCGGCAACGCTGTAGACCGGAAGCCCGCGCGCGACGCATTCATGATAGACGGGCATGACAAGGGGCGCGAGCCGCGGCCCGATATAGTCGTCCAGCGGCACGCCCTTGCCGGTGTGCCCGTAAGCGCGGGAGATTCGCGTGCCTTCGCTCTGGATGACGAGCCGCGGGATCTGCGCCGAATTGTCCACGGTATAATAGATGAGATCCGACAGCTCTTCCTCGAGCCGTGCCGGCTGGTACTCCCAGATCGCCGGTACGATCTGCTCGCGCGCATAAAGTCGCAGCCACGTGTTCAGCAGATCACGCTGCCTGATCGACTTGACGACGGAGGGAGCGGCGCTTGCGAAATCCAAAACAATATTCCCGGCAGACCGAACCCGCGCATCATGCCGCTTGCGGGAAAATTTTCTATGAAGGCTGGCGCGAGGGACCAAAGACCGTTAACGACGGCTTGATGACCGGTGCTTGTGCGAGCCGGGAGGCCGGGCAGGCGTGACATCGAAACATCTCCGACTAAGGGAGCATTTGTATCCCAGCCGGAGACCTGATCTGCTCAGCTTTCCGCCTTGCCTAACCCCCGTCACCTCCGGCATATTCCGCGCCCGGAGGCGGCGTTCCGGACGGGCTCCAGGGCCTCCGGAAAGCCGAAGCAACAAGGATAGCCACGCGCGTCGCGGGCAGGGGGAAATCTGTTTGGCCGATGAGTTCATTCTCGAAACGGAAGGCTTGACCAAGGAGTTCGCGGGCTTCTTCGCCGTCCGCGACGTTGCGCTCAAGGTTCGCCGTGGGAGCATTCACGCGTTGATCGGCCCGAATGGCGCCGGCAAGACTACGTGCTTCAATCTTCTGACCAAGTTCCTGAAGCCGTCCGCCGGAAAAATCCTGTACAAGGGACAGGACATCACCGCGATGGCGCCGGCCGACGTGGCCCGCCTGGGGCTGGTTCGCTCGTTCCAGATTTCGGCGGTATTTCCGCATCTCACCGCGCTGGAAAACGTCCGTGTCGCGCTCCAGCGCCAGCACGGTTCTTCGTTCGATTTCTGGCGCTCGAAAACGGTGCTCAACCGCTTCAACGATCGCGCGCGTGAATTGCTGAACGATGTCGGCCTCAGCGAGTTTGCCAATACGCCCGCGGTCGAGATGCCCTATGGGCGCAAACGTGCACTTGAGATCGCAACCACGCTCGCGCTCGACCCTGAGATGATGCTGCTGGACGAGCCGATGGCCGGCATGGGTCACGAGGACATCGACAAGATCGCGGCGCTGATCAAGCGCATCTCCGCGAAATACACCATCCTGATGGTCGAGCATAATTTGAGCGTCGTGGCCAATCTCTCGGACATCATCACGGTGCTGACGCGCGGGCAGGTGCTCGCGCAAGGTCATTACAGCGAGCTCACCAAGGACGAGCGCGTCAAGGAAGCTTACCTGGGAGCCGGTCATGCCTGACACTGCGATCGCCGAGGCTCCGGCAAAGGCCGCGACCGGCGGCAACATCCTCCAGGTCCGCAACCTCGAGGCCTGGTACGGCGAGTCCCACATCCTGCACGGGATCAATTTCGACGTGAACGCGGGCGAGGTCGTCACCCTGCTCGGGCGCAACGGCGCAGGCAAGACGACCACGCTGAAGTCGATCATGGGCATCATCGGCAAGCGTACCGGCTCGGTGAAGTTCAACAACCAGGAGATCATCCGCGCGACCTCCGACAAGATCGCGCGCATGGGCATTGCGTTCTGCCCGGAAGAGCGGGGGATATTCTCCAGCCTCGACGTGCGGGAGAATCTGATGCTGCCGCCGGTGGTCCGCGCAGGCGGGCTGCCGCTCGAGCAGATCTTCGACCTGTTTCCGAACCTGAAGGAGCGGCTCAACAGCCAGGGCACAAAGCTGTCCGGCGGCGAGCAGCAGATGCTCGCGATCGCGCGCATCCTGCGCACCGGCGCAAGCTTCCTGATGCTGGACGAGCCGACCGAGGGCCTTGCTCCGGTCATCATCCAGCAGATCGGCCACACCATTGCGCGGCTGAAGAAGGAAGGCTTCACGATCCTCCTGGTCGAGCAGAACTTCCGCTTCGCCTCGACCGTCGCCGATCGCTATTACGTGGTCGAGCACGGCAAGATCATTGACGGATTTTCCAACTCGGAGCTTGCCGCCAATATGGATAAGCTCCACACCTATCTCGGCGTTTAGGGCATCGTCGGTTTTCCGAAGAGATCGTGCTCGAGCTGACGAACTGCCAACGAGAAAATTGAAAAAGGAAAGTTGCATGAAGACCAGGTCGATTGCGTCATTGCTGCTGACCACCGCGCTCACCTTCGCCGCAGCAGGCGTTGCGTCCGCGCAGGACAAGACCGTCAAGATCGGCGCGCTGTCCGATCAGTCGGGCCTGTACGCCGACCTCGGCGGCCCCGGCTCGACGCTCGCCGCGCAGATGGCCGTGGAAGATTCCGGCCTGGCGGCGAAGGGCTGGAAGATCGACATCATTTCCGGCGATCACCAGAACAAGCCCGACATCGGCACCGCGATCGCGCGGCAGTGGTTCGACGTGGACAAGGTCGACGTCATCGTCGACGTGCCGAATTCCGGCGTGGCGCTCGCCGTCAACAACGTCATCAAGGAAAAGAACGGCGTCTACATCAACTCGGGCGCGGCGACCTCGGATCTCACCAACGCGCAGTGCTCGCCCAACACGGTGCACTGGACCTACGACACCTACATGCTGGCCCACACCACGGGCCAGGCGCTGGTGAAGGCCGGCGGCGACACCTGGTTCTTCCTGACCGCGGACTACGCCTTCGGCGCCGCGCTCGAGCGTGACACCACCTCCGTCATCACCGCCAACGGCGGCAAGGTGGTCGGCGGCGTCAAGCATCCCTTGAACACGCCGGACTTCTCGTCCTTCCTGCTGCAGGCGCAGGCCTCCAAGGCCAAGATCATCGGCCTTGCCAATGCCGGCGGCGACACCACCAACTCGATCAAGCAAGCGGCCGAGTTCGGCATCGTCAAGGGCGGCCAGAAGCTCGCGGCGCTGCTGCTGTTCCTCACCGACGTCAAGGCGATCGGTCTGGAGACGGCGCAGGGCCTCAACTTCACCGAGACCTTCTACTGGGACATGGACGACAAGACCCGGGCCTTCTCCAAGCGGTTCTCGGAGAAGATGAAGAACGGCGCGATGCCGACCATGGTGCAGGCGGGCGTCTACTCGGGCGTGCGCCACTATCTCAAGTCGCTGGAAGCGCTGGGCGGCAATCCTCATGACGGCGTCAAGGTCGTCGAGAAGATGAAGTCGATGCCGACCGAGGACGATCTGTTCGGCAAGGGCGAGATCCAGCCCAACGGCCGTACCATCCACAACGCCTATCTGTTCGAGGTGAAGAAGCCCTCGGAGTCCAAGGGCCCGTGGGACTTCTACAAGCTGGTCGGCACGGTGCCGGGCGACCAGGCCTTCACGCCGCTGTCCGAAAGCAAGTGCGCGCTGTTGAAGAAGTAAGATAACGGCCCGCAGGCCGATGAGGCCTGCGGGTGACTTTCAGGGGAACGCCGAAGGGACCGGGTGCGGGATCGATGCAGGCTCTTTACGCTCAGCTACTGGTGGGATTGATCAACGGCTCGTTCTACGCGCTGCTCAGTCTCGGGCTCGCCGTGATCTTCGGCATGCTCAACATCATCAATTTCGCCCATGGCGCGCTCTACATGATGGGCGCCTTCGTCGCCTATTTCCTGCTCAACCTCGGCGGCATCAATTACTGGTGGGCGCTGCTGCTGGCGCCGATCATCGTCGGCATCTTCGGTATGATCCTGGAACGGACCATGCTGAAGTTCCTGACCGGCCTCGATCATCTCTACGGCCTGCTGCTCACCTTCGGCATCGCGCTGATCGTGCAGGGCGTGTTTCAGAACTATTTCGGCTCCTCCGGCCTGCCTTACGCCATTCCGGACCAGCTCAAGGGCGGCATGAATCTCGGCTTCATGTTCCTGCCGATCTATCGCGGCTGGGTCGTCGTGTTCTCGCTGGTGGTGTGTCTTGCCACCTGGTTCCTGATCGAGAAGACGCAGCTCGGCGCTTATTTGCGCGCCGCCACTGAAAACCCAACGCTGGTGCGCGCCTTCGGCATCAACGTGCCGCGCATGATCACGCTGACCTACGGTCTCGGCGTCGGCCTTGCCGCGCTCGCCGGCGTGCTCTCGGCGCCGATCAACCAGGTCCGGCCGCTGATGGGCGCCGACCTCATCATCGTGGTGTTCGCGGTCGTCGTGATCGGCGGCATGGGATCGATCATGGGCTCCATCATCACCGGCTTCGCGCTTGGGGTGATCGAGGGCCTGACCAAGTATTTCTACCCCGAGGCCTCCAACACCGTCGTGTTCGTGCTGATGGTGCTGGTGCTGCTGGTGAAGCCAACGGGATTGACGGGAAGGGCGGCCTGATATGACAACCCTGACAGACGATACGCTGCCTGCGACCCCGCGCGCGGTGCGCGACGAGATGATCGTATTCGTGATAATGGCGCTGCTGCTGGCCTCGGTGCCATTCACGGGCGTCTATCCGTTCTTCGTGATGCAGGCACTGTGCTTCGCGCTGCTCGCCTGCGCCTTCAATCTTCTGATCGGCTACGGCGGCCTGCTGTCGTTCGGCCACGCGATGTTCCTGGGGACGGCGGGCTATTGCAGCGCGCATGCCCTGAAAGTGTGGGCGCTGCCGCCGGAGCTCGGCATCCTCGTCGGCGTCGTCGCCGCGTTCGGGCTCTCGATCATCACCGGCTACATCTCGATCCGCCGCCAGGGCATCTATTTCTCGATGATCACGCTGGCGCTGTCGCAGCTGCTGTACTTCATCTACCTCCAGGCGCCGTTCACCCACGGCGAGGACGGCATCCAGGGCATTCCGCAGGGACGCATGTTCGGCGTCCTCGATCTCTCCAAGCCGACGATCCTTTACTACGTCGTGCTGGTCGGCTTCCTCGCCGGCTTCCTGCTGATCTTCCGCATCATCAATTCGCCGTTCGGCGAAGTGCTGAAGTCGATCCGCGAGAACGAGCAGCGCGCCATCTCGCTCGGCTACCGGACCGACCAGTACAAGTTCCTGGCCTTCGTGCTGTCGGGCACGCTGGCCGGCTTTGCCGGGTCGCTCAAGGTGTTCGTGGCGCAGAACGCCTCGCTCACCGACGTGCACTGGTCGATGTCGGGCGAGGTCGTGCTGATGACGCTGGTCGGCGGTCTCGGCACCATCTTCGGCCCCGTAGTCGGCGCCTTCGTGATCATCGCCATGCAGCAATATCTGGCCGGGTTTGGCCAATGGGTGACGGTGATCCAGGGCTCGATCTTCGTGTTCTGCGTGCTCGCCTTCCGCCGAGGCGTCATCGGCGAAATCGCCCATTACTTCCGGCGGTCGCTGTAAATCATTGATATCGCACCAATTTCATTGGTGCGTGAAAGCGGTGGATGATCCGGCTCCGCGCGCGGGAGATGACACGCGCGCGGATCGAAAATGGTCTATGACAGTTTCATGACGGCCCGTCCGGGCCAGACCATTTTCCAACCGGTAGCCTTTCCCCATGATGCGATGGTTTCGCGCTTTCCTGCCCAAGGAAGAACGGTTCTTCGACCTGTTCGACCGCCACGCCCAGACCGTGATCCAGGGCGCGGTCGCACTCCAGGGCATGCTGAACGGGGGTGAGGAGACGCCGGTCTATTGCCAGCGCGTCAACCAGTTCGAGAACGATGCCGACAACATCACCCGCGAGGTGCTGACGGCGGTGCGCCGCACCTTCATCACCCCGTTCGACCGCGGCGACATCAAGAACCTGATCACCTCGCTCGACGACGCCATCGACCAGATGCAGCAGACCGCCAAGGCGGTGATGCTGTTCGAGGTCCGCGCCTTCGAGCCGCCGATGCGCGAGATCGGCGGGCTGCTGATCGAATGCGCCAATCTGGTCGGCCGTGCGCTGCCCCTGATGCAGGAGATCGGCAAGAACGTCGCCATGCTGACGGCGATCACGGAAGAGCTTGGCAAGCTCGAGGGCCGCGTCGACGATCTCCACGACATCGGGCTGAAGGAGCTGTTCCTCAAGCATCGCGACGGCAGCGCGATGGACTTCATCGTCGGCGTCGAGATCTACGACCACCTCGAGAAGGTCGCCGACCGCTTCGACGACGTGGCGAACGAGATCAACAGCATCGTCATCGAGCAAGTTTAGGGCAGGGCCGCGCCGTGGATGCTGCGTTGGGTCTTCCCGTCCTGGTCGGCTTGATCGCCGTCGCGCTGCTGTTCGACTTCCTGAACGGCCTGCACGACGCCGCCAATTCGATCGCGACCATCGTCTCGACCCGCGTGCTGCGGCCGCAATTCGCGGTGTTCTGGGCCGCGTTCTTCAATTTCATCGCCTTCATGGTGTTCGGCCTGCACGTCGCCCAGACCATCGGCACGGGCATCATCGATCCCGCCGTCGTCGATGCGCAAGTGATCTTCGCGGCGCTCGTCGGTGCGATCGTCTGGAACCTCGTGACCTGGGCGCTCGGCATTCCCTCGTCGTCCTCACATGCGCTGATCGGCGGCCTCGTCGGCGGCGGCATGGCCAAGGCGGGCATTTCGGCGGCGGTGTGGAGCGGCCTGTCGAAGGCGGTGCTGGCGATCGTGCTCTCGCCGCTGGTGGGCTTCCTGCTGGCGATGATGCTGGTGGCCATCGTGTCGTGGCTGTCGGTGCGCTCGACGCCCTTTGCCGTGGATCGCGCCTTCCGCATCCTGCAATTCGCCTCCGCCTCGCTCTATTCGCTCGGCCATGGCGGCAACGACGCGCAGAAGACCATGGGCATCATCGCCGTGCTGCTCTATTCGCAGGGCCATCTCGGCGGCGAATTCTCGGTGCCGTTCTGGGTGGTGCTGTCGTGCCAGGCGGCCATGGCGCTGGGCACGCTGATGGGCGGCTGGCGCATCGTCCGCACCATGGGCCTGCGCATCACCAAGCTGACGCCGATGCAGGGGTTCTGCGCCGAGACCGGGGGCGCGGCGACCCTGTTCATGGCCACCTTCCTCGGGGTTCCCGTCTCGACCACCCACACCATCACCGGCGCCATCGTCGGCGTCGGCGCCGCCCGCCGCGTCTCGGCGGTGCGCTGGAACGTGGCGAGCTCGATCGTCTATGCCTGGGTGATCACGATCCCGGCCTCGGCGATCGTGGCGGCGCTGACCTGGTGGGCGGTCCAGATTTTCGTCAGGTGACGAATTTCAGCCCGGCGATGCCGGCGACGATCAGTCCGATGCTGGCGAGGCGGAACGCGGTGGCCGGCTCGCCGAACAGGAAGATGCCGAGCGTGGCGGTGCCGACCGCCCCGATCCCGGTCCAGACCGCATAGGCGGTCCCGACCGGCAGCGATTTGAGCGCGATCCCGAGCAGGATGACGCTGCCGGCCATGGCCGCCAGCGTGATCACCGAGGGAACAAGCCGGCTAAAACCCTCGGTGTATTTCAGGCCGATCGCCCAGGTGATCTCGAGAAGACCGGCGACGAACAGGATGCTCCAGGCCATGACGACCCTCCATTCAAGGCAGGGTCGTCCCCGCGGGCAGATATGCTGGTGGATAGGAGGGCCGTCCCTCCCGTTGGGCGATATGGGGCTGGCCGAGGGGCTCCGCAATCACCAAATGAGGCTTGATCAGGCCCATTTTCCCTGCCAAACGCTCCCGCCATGTCCGACATCGCCACCACCGCAGCCGAATCGCCGGCCCGTTCCCCGCTTGCCACCGAAGTGGCGCGGCGGCGGACCTTTGCGATCATCTCCCACCCCGACGCCGGCAAGACCACGCTGACCGAGAAGCTGCTGCTGTTCGGCGGCGCCATCAACCTCGCCGGCCAGGTCAAGGCCAAGGGCGAGCGGCGCAACACGCGTTCGGACTGGATGAAGATCGAGCGCGAGCGCGGCATCTCGGTCGTGACCTCGGTCATGACCTTCGAGTTCGAGGGCCTGGTCTTCAACCTCCTGGACACGCCGGGCCACGAGGACTTCTCGGAAGACACCTACCGCACGCTGACGGCGGTCGATTCCGCCGTGATGGTGATCGACGCCGCCAAGGGCATCGAGGCGCGCACCCGCAAGCTGTTCGAGGTGTGTCGTCTTCGCGACATCCCGATCATCACCTTCATCAACAAGATGGACCGCGAGAGCCGCGACGTGTTCGAGCTGCTCGACGAGATCGAGAAGACGCTGGCGCTCGACACCACGCCGATGACCTGGCCGGTCGGGCGCGGCCGCGACTTCCTCGGCACCTATGACGTCATCAACGGCGGCGTCCGCCTGCTCGAAGGCGGCGGCGCCAAGACCGGCGCTGCGCAGCAGATCGAGATCGCGGAGCTCGCCAAGCTGAACGCCAATCTCGATGCATCTGCCGTGAAGGACGAGCTCGAGCTCGTCACCGCAGCGTCAAAGCCGTTCGAGCTCGGCGCGTTCCGCGAGGGACACCTGACGCCGGTCTATTTCGGCAGCGCGCTGCGCAATTTCGGCGTCGGCGATTTGCTCGAAGGCCTCGGTAAGTTCGCGCCCGAACCGCGCGCGCAGGACAGCGACCAGCGCAAGGTCGAGGCCATCGATCCGCGCATGAGCGCCTTCGTGTTCAAGATCCAGGCCAATATGGATCCGAACCATCGCGATCGCATCGCGTTTGCGCGCCTCTGCTCCGGCAAGCTCAGCCGCGGCATGAAGGCCAAGCTCGTGCGCACCGGCAAGAGCATGCCGCTGTCGAGCCCGCAATTCTTCTTCGCGCAGGACCGCTCGGTCGCGGACGAAGCCTTCGCCGGCGACGTCGTCGGCATTCCCAACCACGGCACGCTGCGCATCGGCGACACGCTGACCGAGGGCGAGGATTTCACCTTCGTCGGTGTGCCGAGCTTTGCGCCGGAAATCGTCCGCCGCGTGCGTCTCACCGACGCGATGAAGGCGAAGAAGCTGAAGGAAGCGCTGCAGCAGATGTCGGAAGAAGGCGTCGTGCAGGTATTCCGGCCGCGCGACGGCGCCCCGGCGCTGGTCGGCGTGGTCGGTGCGCTGCAGCTCGACGTGCTGAAGGCGCGCCTCGACGCCGAATATTCGCTGCCGGTCGAGTTCGAGGTCAGCGAATTCCAACTGGCGCGCTGGGTCTCGTCGGAGGATCGCAAGAAGCTCGACACCTTCCTTGCCGCGAACACGTCGAGCATCGCCGACGACGTCGACGGCGATCCCGTGTATCTGGCGCGAAACGAGTTCTATCTCGGCTACACCAGGGAACGTGCCGAGGGCATCGAGTTCACCAACGTCAAGGACGTCAAGAAGAAGGGGTAGGCGGGGCGTTCTCCGCGCGTCGCCGCCCTCAGCCGTCATGCCCCGCCTAGTGCGCAATTGCGCACGGGGGCGGGGCATCCAGTACGCCGCAGCCCATCGATTCAATCGCAACCGTCACGGAATACTGGGTCGCCCGGTCAAGCCGGACGACGACAGCGGGGCTGAACGCAAGCATGTGAACGATCGCAGGCTTGATCTTGTTCGAGGCCGTGCCACGTTCCCTGAAGTGACCTTGCGAGCTCGCATCATGTGGCGCGGCCTTCTCGTTTTCATCCTGCTGGCGGTATCAACCATCGCTGCCGATGCGCAGCGCCGGCAGATCAACCCGATTCCATTTTCGCACGAGCCGTGCAGCGTGCTCGACGGCCGGCCCTGCACGCCGTCCTATTGCAGCCCGCTCGAGCCCGGTCCCTGCATTCCCGAGATGGACTACCCGTACGGCCAGAATCTCCAGCTCACCATCGAGAGCGTTCCGTCCGAGGCCGATCGCGCCAAATATCAGAGGCCGGATCACGACCTCGACACGATCGGCGACCTCTTCGCCGAGCTGCGCAGCTGCTGGTCGCCGCCGTCTGACAACGCGCGGGCGGGCATGCAGATGTCGGTGCGCTTCAGCTTCAACAAGGCGGGCGGCCTGATCGGCCCGCCGCGCCTGACCTACGCAACCTCAGGCGTGCCGGCAGACATCCGGACCACCTATCTCAATGCGATTAATTCGTCGCTGAAAGCCTGCCTGCCGCTGAAATTTACTGGCGGTCTCGGCGGCGCATTGGCCGGGCGGCCGATCGCGATCCGCTATGTCGACAACAGGGATTTGGGCAAGTAGCTGCGCGGGCTCCTCTGTCCCCTCATGGTGAGGAGCGCGCTTTTGCGCGCGTCTCGAACCATGCAGGCCCGCGTCTTGCGGACCGGCCCTGATCCTTCGAGACGCGCGTGAAGAACGCGCTCCTCAGGATGAGGGGATGGAGTTGCGACCCGCGGCCAATCGATGATACCTCAGAGGCAGGGGCTGCTTTGCGGGGAGGATGTCGTGGGTCTGCTGGTCATGATCCTGGGGCTGGTGCTGTTCTTTGCGGCCCATGTTTTCACGACGAAACGGAAGGCGCGCGCGGATGCGATCGCGCGGCTGGGCGAGGGGACCTACAAGCTCCTCTACTCCGCGGTCTCGCTGGCCGGGCTGGCGCTGATCATCTGGGGCTTTGTTCATTATCGCAGCTCCGGCTGGATCGATGTCTGGTATCCGCCCAAGGCGCTCAAGCACATCACGCTCGCCTTGATGCTGCCCGCCGTCATCCTGGTGGTGGCGTCCTATCTGCGTGGCCGCATCTATGCGACGCTGAAGCACCCGATGCTGGCCGGCATCAAGCTGTGGGCGGCGGCGCATCTGCTCGCCAACGGCGATCTCGGCTCCATCATCCTGTTCGGCTCGTTCCTGGGCTGGGCGGTGTATGATCGCATCTCGCTGAAGCATCGCACCGACGGCGGCGGACCACCGATCCCCGTGGGCGGCGTCACCAACGATTTGATCGCGGTCGCGGTGGGAATCGTCGCTTATCTGGCGCTGGCCTTTGCGTTCCATCCCGTCGTGATCGGGGTTCCCGTCGTGGGAGTCTAGCCGATCGGCGCAAGACGGCTCAGCATGTCCGTGCGCGGAAAGTAACAAGAGCAAGAAGCCGAGGCATTCCGATGGACTGGTCGCAATCTCAGATCCCGCCGATGCGCCTCGAGGCCCGCTTCGGCGATCGGGTGGTCCCGGCGTTCTCCGACCGGCCGGCGAACCTATGGGCGATGATCGCGGACGCCTGTGCCCGCAACCCCGAGGGCGAAGCGCTGATCGCAGGCCATGCCCGGCTGAGCTGGCGGCAGGCGGTGGAGCAGGCCGCGCGGATCGCAGCGGGCTTTCGCAAGCTCGGCCTGCAGCGCGGCGATCGCGTCGCGATCCTGCTCGGCAACCGCATCGAATTTCCGCTGCTGCTGTTCGCTGCCGCGCATGAAGGCCTCGTCACGGTGCTGCTGAGCACGCGCCAGCAGAAGCCCGAGATCGCCTATGTCCTCGCCGATTGCGGTGCGAAGATCCTGATCCATGAAGCGGCGCTCGCGGAGCGGCTGCCCGAGACGCCGGACGTTCCCGACCTCGTTCACCGCATCGCCGTCGACGACGATCCACTTAGCTCGCGCTTCGCCGTGCTCGCAGATCACGCACCGGCTTCGGCGCCGGTCGAGACGAGCGAGGAGGACACCGCGATGATCCTCTATACGTCCGGCACGACGGGCAAGCCGAAGGGCGCGATGCTGGCCCATTGCAACATCGTGCATTCCTCGATGGTGTTCGTGTCCTGCCTGCAATTGACGGAGGCCGACCGTTCGATCGCGGCCGTGCCGCTCGGCCATGTCACCGGCGTCGTCGCCAACATCACCACTATGATCCGCTGTGCCGGCGCGCTGATCATCATGCCGGAGTTCAAGGCCGCCGAGTATCTCAAGCTCGCCGCGCGCGAGCGCGTCACCTACACGGTGATGGTGCCGGCGATGTACAATCTGTGCCTGCTGCAGCCCGATTTCGACAGCTACGACCTGTCGAGCTGGCGCATCGGCGGCTTCGGCGGCGCGCCGATGCCGGTCGCCACCATCGAGAAGCTCAAGGCGACGATCCCCGGCCTGAAGCTTGCGAACTGCTACGGCGCGACCGAGACGACGTCGCCCTCGACGATCATGCCGGGCGAGCTGACCGCGAGCCATATCGACAGCGTCGGCCTGCCGTGTCCCGGCGCGCGCATCATGGCGGTGGGAGCGGACGGGCAGGAGCTTGCCCCCGGCGAGATCGGCGAGCTCTGGATCCAGAGCGCCTCCGTCATCAAGGGCTATTGGAATAACCCGAAGGCCACCGCCGAGAGCTTCACGGGCGGTTTCTGGCACTCCGGCGATCTCGGCTCGGTGGACGCGCAAGGCTTCGTCCGCGTGTTCGACCGGCAGAAGGACATGATCAATCGCGGCGGCCTGAAGATCTATTCGGCCGAGGTCGAATCCGTGCTCGCGGGCCATCCCGCCGTGATCGAGAGCGCGATCATCGCCAGGGCCTGCCCGGTGCTGGGCGAGCGCGTCCACGCCGTGGTGGTGACGCGCGCACCCGTTGCCGACACCGATCTGCGGGCGTGGTGCGCCGAGCGGCTGTCCGACTACAAGGTGCCCGAGACCATGGCGATCACATCGGAGCCGCTGCCTCGCAACGCCAACGGCAAGGTGCTGAAGCGGCAGTTGCGGGAGCTGCTGGGAACCTGAGCCGGGCAGGCGGCCCCCGGGCTTCTGCCGGGTCGTTAACGCCTTGATCGGGCTCGCTTTGCCTTGCCAGCGCCATATCGTTAGGGTACCTCGCCGCCACACGGGGGACGGGATTCCTGACGCGGACGCCTTGGCGCGCGCACCCGGACGGGCATGGGATTAGCATAAGTGTCTGAATTATTTGACGAAGTCGACGAGGAAGTACGTCGCGAACAGTTCAAGAAACTGTGGGACAAGTATTCGATCTACTTCATCGCCCTGATGGTGCTGATCGTGGCCGCCGTCGGCGGCTGGCGCGGCTACCAGTATTTCGAGGCCAAGAAGGCCGCCGAGGCCGGCGCCGCCTTCGAGAAGGCCGTCGAGCTGTCCGAGCAGGGCAAGCACGCGGAGGCCGAGACGGCCTTCACCGACCTCGCCGCCAAGGCTCCCTCCGGCTATCGCACGCTGGCGCGGCTGCGCGCTGCGGCCGAGGCCGCCAGCCGCGACCCCAAGGCGGCTGCCAAGCTGTATGACGACTTGGCCGCCGACCGCAGCGTGGGTGGCGAGTGGCAGGATCTGGCCCGGATCCGCGCCGCCGGCCTCCTGGTCGACAGCGCGTCCTATGCCGACATGCTGCAGCGGCTGGAAGCCTCCGCCGCTCCCAAATCGACGTTCCGCCATACCGCCCGCGAGCTGCTGGCGCTGTCGGCCTGGCGCAACAACGACACGACCGCGGCCCGCAAATGGCTCGACGCGATCGCCGAGGACGGCGAGACGCCGCCCGGCCTGCGCTCGCGCGCCGAGGCGCTCGCCGCTTTGCTGCCGCCCGTTGCGAAAAGCTGACCAAGAGCTGGACCTTCGGGCTCTCTGACCTGACGAGACACGATATGCGCCGTACGCCACGCTTGATCGCAGCCGCCGTCCTGATCGCCTTCACGGGCGTGCTGGGCGGCTGCTCGAGCTTCGATCCAAGCGACATGCTCGACTTCCTCGATACCAAGAAGAAGCTGCCCGGCGACCGCAAGCCGGTCTTCCCCGAGGGCGTGCCGGGCCTGGAGCAGGGTGTCCCGAGGGAGATGTACAAGGGCGCGCAGCAGCCGGATCCGAATACGCCTGCCGTCGCGGCGCTGCCCGCCGAGCCGCCGCCCGAGCCGGCACACCCGGCCAAGGGTGCCAAGGCGAAGAAGACCAAGCAGCCGGCCGCTGCGGCAGCACCGGCTGAAGCCCCCGCCGGCGAGGTTGATGGCGAGGCTCAGCCCGAGGCCGCGCCGCCCACGGCGGCTCCCGCGCCCAAGCAGAAGATCGTACGCAGGCGTACCACCGCGCCGCCGCCGGACCAGCCGGTCCAGCAGGCGCAACCGACCCAGACCACGCAGCAGCAATCGCAGGGCGCTTTCCCGGCGCCGCTCCCGAGCGGCGGCTTCTCGCGCTGATTTTTCCACTACATTGACAGGCGCAGCCTTCGCAGCGCACGAATGACCGATGTCCTTCACGATCGCCATCATCGGCCGGCCCAATGTCGGCAAATCGACGCTGTTCAACCGACTGGTTGGGCAAAAGCTCGCGCTCGTCGATGACCTGCCGGGTGTCACCCGCGACCGCCGCGAGGGTGAGGCCAGGCTCGGCGATCTCGAATTCACAATCATCGATACCGCCGGCCTCGACGAGGGCCCCAGGGGCTCCCTGACCGCGCGCATGCAGGAGCAAACGGAGGCCGCGATCGCGCAGGCCGACGCGCTGTTCTTCGTGATTGATGCGCGCGCGGGCCTGACGCCAAACGACCGCGCCTTCGCCGATTTCGCCCGCAAGGCCAACAAGCCGGTGCTGCTGGTCGCGAACAAGAGCGAAGGCAAGCATGGCGACATCGGCGCGATGGAATCCTTTGCGCTCGGCCTCGGCGATCCCATCCAGATTTCGGCCGAGCACGGCGAGGGCATGGGCGAGCTCTACGATGCGCTCGCCCCCTTGATGCCGGAGCCCGTCGAGGACGACGAGGACGAGGACGACGCGCCGCTGACCGAGGAAGAGGCCGCGACGCGCCCGATCCGGGTCGCCATCGTCGGCCGGCCCAATGCCGGCAAGTCGACGCTGATCAACCATCTGCTCGGCGAGGAGCGCTTGCTGACCAGCCCGGAGGCCGGCACCACGCGCGATTCCATCGCGGTCGAGATCAACTGGAAGGGCCGCGATTTCCGCGTGTTCGATACCGCGGGCCTGCGCCGGCGCTCGCGCATCGAGGAGAAGCTGGAAAAGCTCTCGGTCGCCGACGCGCTGCGCGCGGTGCGCTTTGCCGAAGTCGTCGTGCTGATGATGGACACGCAGAACCGCTTCGAGGAGCAGGACCTGCGCATCGCCGACCTGATCGAGCGCGAGGGCCGGGCGATCGTGCTTGCCGCCAACAAATGGGACCTGATGGAGACCAAGGGCGGCGGCGCGATCTCGAACCTGCGCCGCGACGCCGATCACTGGCTGCCGCAGGTCAAGGGCGTGCCGATCGTCGCCGTGTCGGGCCTGATGGGCGAGGGCATTGACCGCCTGATGCAGGCGATCCAGGACGCCTACGCGGTCTGGAACAGGCGCGTGCCGACCTCCGCGCTCAATCGCTGGTTCGAGCAGGCGATCCAGGCCAATCCGCCGCCGGCGGTGTCCGGCCGCAGGCTGAAGCTGAACTACATCACGCAGAACAAGGCGCGTCCGCCGAGTTTTGTTCTCTTCTGCTCGCGGGCGGATGCGGTGCCGCAGTCTTACTTGCGCTATCTGACCAATTCGATGCGCGAGACTTTCGACCTGCCGGGCACGCCGGTGCGCATCACCTTGCGCGAGAAGGCCAATCCCTTCGCGCACAAGCGCAAGCGCCCGTCATGAGCGACGGCGCCGGCGAGGCGGTGGCGCAGGGCGCTGCGCCGGTCCGGCGCGGCGCGGTGGCCTTCATCTTCGTCACGATCCTGCTCGACATGGTCGCGCTCGGCGTCATCATGCCGGTCCTGCCGAAGCTGATCGAGGGCTTCGTCGACAACGACACCGCGCACGCGGCCCGTATCTTCGGCCTGTTCGGCACCGCCTGGGCGCTGATGCAGTTCGTGTTCTCGCCGGTGCTGGGTGCGCTCTCCGATCGCTTCGGACGGCGGCCGGTGGTGCTGCTGTCGAATTTCGGGCTCGCCGCCGACTACGTGCTGATGGCGCTGGCGCCCTCGCTTGTCTGGCTGTTCATCGGCCGCGTCATCTCCGGCATCACCTCGGCCAGCATCTCGACCGCCTTTGCCTATATCGCGGACATCACGCCGCCGGAGCGGCGTGCGGCGATCTTCGGCAGGATCGGCGCAGCCTTCGGCGCCGGATTCATCCTGGGTCCGGCGCTCGGCGGCCTTTTGGGGGACATCGATCCGCGCCTGCCGTTCTGGGCAGCGGCGGCGTTGAGCTTCGCCAATGCGCTCTATGGATTGCTGGTGCTGCCGGAATCGCTGGCGCAGGAGAGGCGTGCGCCGTTCCGCTGGGCCAGCGCCCATCCAATCGGCGCACTGCGTCTGCTCCGCAGCAACGCGGTGCTGGCCGGGCTCTCGATCGTCAACTTCATCGCGCAGGTCGCGCATGTCGTGCTGCCCTCGACCTTCGTGCTCTATGCCACCTATCGCTACGGCTGGGATTCCAAGACGGTCGGACTGACGCTCGCGATGGTCGGCATCTGCGCCATGGTGGTGCAGGGGCTCGCCATCGGCCCGATCGTGCGCGTGCTCGGCGAACGAAAGGCCCTGATGCTCGGCCTGTGCTGTGGCGCGATCGGCTTTGTAATCTTCGGGGCCGCGCCGACCGGGCCGCTGTTCTGGATCGGCATTCCCGTGATGTCGCTGTGGGGCATCTCGGGCGCCGCCATGCAGTCGCTGATGACGCGGCTGGTCGCGCCCGATCAGCAGGGCCAATTGCAGGGCGCAACCGCGAGCGTGCAGAGCGTGTCGCAGCTCGTCGGCCCGTTCCTGTTCACGCTGACGTTTTCATATTTCATCAGCGCCGGCGCGCCGCTGCATCTGCCCGGCGCACCGTTCCTGCTCGCGGCGGTGCTGATGGTGATATGCGTGGCGATTGCGCTGCGCGCGCTCGCGGCCACAAGGACGGCCTCGTAGGGTGGGCAAAGGCGCGTTAGCGCCGAGCCCACGATCGGTCGATGACACGAAGAAATGGGGGCACGCTTCGCTTTGCCCACCCGACGACACCTGTTTCCCGAGCCCAGAACGCAAATGCCCGGGCCAAGCCCGGGCATCACGCTCTTGAGGCCGTGTGAAGCCGCTACGCGCTTACTTCTTCACCAGCGGGCAATCGCTGTCCTTGAGCGGTTTGGCCGCGTCTTCCGCCGAGATCGTGGCGATCTTCTTGTAATAGTCCCACGGGCCCTTCGATTCCTCGGGCTTCTTCACCTCGAACAGATAGGCCGGGATGATGCGGCGGCCGTCCTCGCGCAGCGGGCCCTTGCCGAACAGCGGGTCGTCGGTCGGGATTTCCTTCATCTTGGCGACGACCTTTGCGCCGTCATGGGGATTGCCGCCGAGGGCCTCGAGCGCCTTCAGATAATGCAGCACGCCGGCATAGTTGCCCGCCTGCGTCATCGACGGCATCGCCTTGTTGGCCATCTTTTCCTGGAAACGCTTGGACCAGGCGCGGGTGCTGTCGTTCAGGTCCCAGTAAAAGGACTCGGTGAAGGTCAGGCCATGCGCCGTCTTCAGGCCGAGCGAGTGAACGTCGTTGATGAAGAGCAGGAGGGCTGCAAGCTTCTGGCCGCCCTCGACGATGCCGAATTCGGCCGCCTGCTTGATCGAGTTGGTGGTGTCGCCGCCAGCGTTGGCGAGACCGACGATCTTGGCCTTGGAGTTCTGGGCCTGCAGCAGGAACGACGAGAAGTCCGAGGTGTTGAGCGGATGCTTGACGCCGCCGAGCACCTTGCCGCCGCTCGCGGTGACGACCGCGCTGGTGTCACGCTCGAGCGCCGCGCCGAAGGCGTAGTCGGCGGTCAGGAAGAACCAGGTGTCGCCGCCGGCCTTGGTCAGCGCCTTGCCGGTGCCGTTGGCGAGCATGTAGGTGTCGTAGGTGTAGGAGATGGTGTTGGCGTTGCAGGCCTTGCCGGTAAGGTCGGCGCTGGCCCCGCCATTATTGAGCAGGACGACGTTCTTTTCCTTGGCGACGTTGCTGACCGCCAGGGCGACGCCGGAGTTCGGCGTGTCGGTGATCATGTCCACCTTCTGGGTGTCGATCCACTGCCGGGCGATGTTGACGCCGACGTCGGGCTTGTTCTGGTGATCGCCGCTGACGACCTCGATCTTCCAGCCCTTGGCAGCCAGACCGGAATCTTCCACGGCCATCTTGACCGCCAGCACGGAGCCGGGCCCACCGATATCGGCGTAGAGGCTGGACATGTCGTTGAGCACGCCGATCGTGACGGTCTTGTCCTGGGCGTAGGCGGATGTGGCAAAACCGAAAGCGGCACAGGCCAGAAGGGCCGCGGAGCGGCGCGCGAACGTCGTCGTCATAAAAGGTTTCCTCCATTGTCAAATATGCGGACAGCTCTCTTGCGGAGCCTTGTTCCGGTGATGGCTCTACCGTGTCCCACGGCCGTCGGCAATGCACCTAAAGCCGGATGACGCTGCGTCGTAGCGTCATCCGTCGGTTAACTTTTGGGCAAAATGCGTTGAGACGCTATTTGAGCGCGTCCGACGTCAGCTTGAATTTCTGGATGCGCTTTCCGGTATCGACCTCGGCGGTATAGACGTTACCCTTGGCGTCGATCGCCATGGCGTGCACCCAGTGGAACTGCCCGGCGTTGCGGCCGTTGTGCCCGAAGCTGCCGACCACGCTGCCGTCGTCGCGCTTGATGACCCTGATCTCGTTGTTCTCGCCGTCGGCGCTGAGCAGGTACGTCTGCTTCGGATCGGGCCAGATCGCGATGTCCCACACCGCACCGTTGCCGAGCGTGTTCTTCTCGAAGAAGAACTCCTTCACGAAGCTGCCGTCCTTCTTGAACACCTGGATGCGGTTGTTGATGCGGTCGCAGACATAGACGAGACCGTCATTGGCGAGCTTCACGCAGTGGACCGGGTTGCCGAATTGCTGCGACACCGGCGCCTTGGGATCGTAGGGACCTTGCTTGTCGTCGTTGGGCTTGTTGCCATAGGCGCCCCAGTGCCGCTTGTAGGCGAGCGTCGTCGCATCGAACACGATGACGCGGCGGTTGCCATAGCCGTCGGCGACGTAGATTTCGTTCGCCGCCTTGTCGAGTGCGGTCTCCGCGGGCTTGCCGAGCTGCGTCGTGTCGTTGCTGCCGAGGCTCGGCGCGATCTTGCCGATCTGGGCGACGAACTTGCCGTCGAGCGTGAACTTCAGGATCGCGTTGTCGTTGTCGGCATTGCCGCCGACCCAGACGAAGCCGCGCTCGTCGACCTCGATGCCGTGCTCGCGGCCGACCCATTCATAGCCTTCGCCGGGACCACCCCATGAGCGCAGCAAATTGCCGTCGCTGTCGAATTCGAGCACGGGCGGGGCCGACACGCAGCATTTCGAGCGCGGCGGGGTGAGGCTCGCACCCTTCTCGTCGTCGGTGAGCGAACGGGGGCGATGGATCACCCAGATATGGCCCTGCCAGTCGACGGTGATGCCGCCGACCTGGCCGAGGATCCAGTTGTTCGGCAGTTGCTTTGGCCAGGAGGAATCGACTGCGAAAGTCGGGACGTCGCCGGCGCTCGCTGCGCCCGGAAGCGCGAATGCGGTGGCCGCGATCAGGATGGAGAAGACGTGAGAGACGTTTGCGAGTGCACGCGAAAACCCTGCGCGATCAGGCCATGGCGCCATGGCAACCTCCCATTTTGTTGGCTTGCGGCTTGCTGCCGCTTGAGCAGCGGCAGTCAATCGCGGGGAGGCACCCGAGTCAATCAGGCAAGGCAATCAGACAAGGCAGTTACGCTGGCGAGCGGAAGCTCATCAGGCTGCGGGTCTTGTAGTCGTAGAACTTGCCGGTCTCGGTCCAGTCGGGCGCGCAGAGCGGCACGATGAACTCGGCGACCTGCTCGGGCGTGTCGAGCGTCGCTGGATCCTCGCCCGGCATCAGCGTCGCGCGCATGCGGGTGCGGATCGGGCCCGGGTTGAACAGATTGACGCGCAACGGCGTGTTCGCGGTCTCCTGCGCCCAGGCGCGCGCCAGCGTTTCCAGCGCGGCCTTGGACGCAGCGTAGGGGCTGACATAGGCGGTCGCCTTGTTGGCGGCGCCCGAGGTGACGAACACGGCGCGGCCCGCGTCGGACTGCTTCAACAGCGGCTCCATGCAGCGGATCAGCTGGAAGTTCGCGGAGACGTTCACGGCCATCACGTCGTTGAAGGCCTTCAGCTCGATATGACCGATCGGCGAGGAGGGGCCGAGCACGCCGGCATTGCCCACGAGGATGTCGAGCTTGCCGTAACGTTCGTGCAGGCCGGCGCCCAGCCGCGCGATGCCGTCGGAATCGGTGAGGTTGAGCGGCACCAGGGTAGCGCTGCCGCCGACTTTGCGGATCTCGTCGTCGAGCTCCTCGAGCCCGCCCTGCGTGCGCGCGGTCGCAACGATATGTGCGCCGGCCTTCGCCAGCGCGATGGCGGTGGCGTAGCCGATGCCGCGCGAGGCGCCGGTGACGAGAGCGATGCGGGAGGTGAGGGGTTTTGTCATCGTCGAATACTTCCGTCATGCCCGGGCTTGCCCCGGGCATCCACGTTCTTTGTGGCGGGTATTACAGACGTGGATGGCCGGGACAAGCCCGGCCATGACGAAAAAGGCAGCCTCTGACTGGGACGGGCCGGCGGGGACGATCCCTCGTCAGCTCGCCTCCGCCAGCAGCGACAGCTGCCGCGGCTGCTGCTCGGTCTGGGTCTGGTCGGTGAGGTGGGTCGGATAGGCCCCGGTGAAGCAGTGGTCCGAGAACTTGGGATTGGCGGGGTCGCGGCCGGGCTCGCCCATGGCGCGGTACATGCCGTCGATCGACAGGAAGGCGAGCGAGTCGGCGCCGATGATCTCGCGCATCTCTTCCAGCGAATGTGTCGCGGCCAGCAGGCCGCCGCGATCCGGCAGGTCGATGCCGTAATAATCGGGATAGAGGATCGGGGGCGAGGCGAGGCGGAAGTGGACTTCCTTGGCGCCGGCATCGCGCATCATGCGCACGATCTTCTTCGAGGTGGTGCCGCGCACCAGCGAGTCGTCGATCAGGATGATGCGCTTGCCTTCGATCGCGGCGCGGTTGGCCGAGTGCTTCATGCGCACGCCGGATTCGCGGATCGCCTGCGTCGGCTGGATGAAGGTGCGGCCGACATAATGGTTGCGGATGATGCCGAGCTCGAACGGCACGCCGGAATACTGGCTGTAGCCGACCGCGGCGGGCACGCCGGAATCCGGCACCGGCACCACCACGTCGATCGGCACGTGGCTCTCGCGCGCGAGCTGCGCGCCGAAGGCCTTGCGCACCTCGTAGACCGAGCGGCCATGGACGATGGAATCCGGCCGGGAGAAGTAGATGTATTCGAAGATGCAGGGGCGCGGCGCCATCGGCGGGAACGGCTTGTGGATGTCCTGGCCGTTCTCGTCGAACACGATGACTTCGCCGGGCTCGATGTCGCGCACGAAGCGCGCGCCGATGATGTCGAGCGCGCAGGTCTCCGAGGTCAGGATCGGGCAGCCGTCGAGCTCGCCGAGCACGAGCGGGCGGATGCCGCGCGGATCGCGCGCGCCGACCAGCTTCTTGTTGGTCAGCGAGACCAGCGCATAGGCGCCCTCGATCTCGCGCAGCGCGTCGATATAGCGCTCGATGAAACGGGCGCGCTTGGAGCGCGCGACCAGGTGCAGGATCACCTCGGTGTCGGTGGTCGACTGCATCATCGCGCCGTGCTTCACGAGCTCGCGGCGCAGCGTCAGGCCATTGGTGAGGTTGCCGTTATGGGCGACCGCGAGGCCGCCGGCATTGAGCTCGGCAAACAGCGGCTGCACGTTGCGCAGGATGGTGGCGCCGGTGGTGGAGTAGCGGACATGGCCTACGGCCATGTTGCCGGGCAGGCGGTCGATCACCTCGCGGCGGGAGAAGGTGTCGCCGACGAGACCGAGGCGGCGTTCCGAGTGAAAGCGGCTGCCGTCGTAGGAGACGATGCCGGCGGCCTCCTGGCCGCGATGCTGAAGGGCGTGGAGACCGAGTGCGGTGATGGCGGCAGCATCGGGGTGACCGTAGATGCCGAACACGCCGCATTCCTCGCGTAGCGTGTCCCCTTCCAGGTCGTCCTGAAGCTCTAGCGCGGACGGGCCCGAACCGGCCCTGGCGTCGAGATCAAGTTCAGCGTCCTGGTCAGGGTTTCGCATCTCGTTCGCGCCTCTCTTTAGGGCTCAAGTCCTTTAGAGCCCAAGTCAACGTGCCGCGGGTTTCTCGATCAGTTTCTTCAAACTGTCACGAGCCGGTTTACTGTATCCGTCGCCACTGCCCGAAGGCTGCTGCTCGGAATCAGCTTGGTCATCATCTGGTTTGTTTTTCTTGAATCTCTTCAAGATGGTGTTCTCGGGGTCGTCAGGCAAGAGGGCCATCAGCCAATCCCCGGTTCCCTGGAGCACCACGCGGGACTTGGCCCCCGTGACCCAGTCCGGGCGCTGCTTGTCCGGCACCAGCCAGGTGAAGAACAGGAAGGCGACCACGACGATCAAAAGCCCGCGAGCGAGGCCGAACAGGAAGCCGAGGGTGCGGTCCAGCGCGCCGATCCGCGAATCCAGGATCATGTCGGAGATCCGGACCGTGATCACGGAGACCACGACGAGGGTGCCGACGAACACGCCGGCGACCACGACCACGCTCGCCACGGTGTCGTTGTTGAAATAGGTCTTTGCGGTCGGCAGCAGCTTCGAGAACGAGTACAGCGTCACGATCGCGGCGGCGCCCCAGGCCGCGATCGACAGGATCTCGCGCATGAAGCCGCGAACCATCGCGAGCAGGCCCGAGATCAGCATCACACCGAGCAGGATCAGGTCGAGGAGTGTTACTGGCATCGGCTGGTCTGGTCCGCTCGTACTTCAAAGGTGCTCAGCGAATCGGTGTTTGGCCGCCGCCCTAAAAGAGGGGCAGACGGCGTTCCCGGCAAGGCCGCAACCACGCAATCCCATGCTGCTTTTGTGACGGCTGTATAGCGGTAGGGGCCGGAAACGTCACCTCCAGCTAACCCTCTCCACGGCGGAATCTTGCCGGTGTGGCATTTTTCTCCGCCGGCGCGCTGGATTCGCCGCGGCGGGAGCCCTTGGCGGCGATTTCGGCCACCAATGTCGTCAGGCTGTTGACCGCGTTCAGGGACAGCCCGGCGTCACCGCCGGCATCGCCCCGGGCCGATTCGGGCAGCACGGCGCGCTTGAAGCCGAGCTTGACCGCTTCCTTGAGCCGGGCCGGGGTCTGCGCCACCGGGCGGATCACGCCGGACAGCGAAATCTCGCCGAAATAGACCGCATCGGTGGGTAACTGTGCATTAACCAGGGACGACACCAGCGCGGCCGCGGCGGCCATGTCGGCGGCCGGCTCGTGGATGCGCAGGCCGCCGGCGACGTTCAGATAGACGTCGTGGCCGGACAGCTTGACCCCGCAATGGGCCTCCAGCACCGCCAGCACCATCGAGAGCCGGCTCTGATCCCAGCCCACCACGGCGCGGCGCGGGGTGCCGAGCGAGGTCGGGGCCACCAGAGCCTGCAATTCGACCAGGACGGGCCGCGTGCCCTCGATGCCCGCAAAGACTGCGGTGCCGGGCGTGCCGAGGTCGCGCTCGGACAGGAACAGCTCGGACGGATTGGTGACTTCGCGCAGGCCCAGGCCCGTCATCTCGAACACGCCGATCTCGTCGGTCGGGCCGAAGCGGTTCTTCACCGCGCGCAGGATGCGGAATTGCTGCGAGCCTTCACCCTCGAACGACAGCACGGCGTCGACCATGTGCTCGACCACGCGGGGACCGGCGATCTGGCCGTCCTTGGTGACATGACCGACCAGGATGATCGCCGCGCCGGTCTTCTTGGCAAAACGAATGAGCGCCTGCGCCGAGGCGCGCACCTGCGTCACCGTGCCGGGCGCGGATTCCACCGTGTCGGTCCACATGGTCTGAATCGAGTCGATCACCATCAGGCGCGGCACCGCGCCCTCCGACAGCGTCGAGACGATGTCCTCGACCGAGGTCTCGGCGGCAAGCTGCACCGGCGCATCCGACAGGCCGAGCCGCTCGGCGCGCAGCCGCACCTGCGCAACCGCCTCTTCGCCGGAGATGTAGACGATGCGGTGGCCGGCGCGTGCCATCATGCTGGTGGCCTGCGTCAGCAGCGTCGACTTGCCGATGCCGGGATCGCCGCCGACCAGCAGCACCGAGCCGCGCACGAAGCCGCCGCCGGTGACGCGGTCGAGCTCGGTCATGCCCGACGACAGCCGTGGCGCATCCGGGCTCTTTCCGGCGAGGCTCTCCAGCGCGAAGGTCCGCCCCTTGCGCTTGGAGCGGATCGAGACCGGCACGCTGCCGCTGGTGTCTTCTTCGGCGAGCGTGTTCCACTCGCCGCAGGACTCGCACTTGCCCTGCCAGCGGTTATAGGCCGCGCCGCAGTTCTGGCAGACGAAGGAAAGCGTGTTCTTGGCCATGGGGACGGTTGAGTCGGGGGTTTCAGGGCTTCGCTGATAGCATGGAATGGCGCGCCCCGAGGCCCCTCGGCCCGGCGCCGCCCCCAATTCATCGCAGCCGATACACCCTTTGTTAGCTCTAGGTCGCAGTGCCCCGCCGGACTTTGCCAAATGTTAGCGGACACGGGTCCAGTTTCGGAACCGATACGGGATGGCGCGATTAATGACGATATTTTTGCGGATTTGGCTCGCCGCGGGCATGGCTTGCGCCGTCCTGGCGCCGCCCGGCCATATCGTCGCGGCCGACGCCAAAGCCCTCAACATCGTCTTCGTCAGCCCCGGCAAGACCGGCGAGGTCTACTGGGACATGGTCGCGCAGACCATGCAGGCCGCCGGCCGCAAGCTCGATGCGCATGTCGAGGTGCTGACCAGCGAGCGCAACTACCGCATCATGCAGGAGCTCGGGTACGGCGTGGTGGCACGCGCCGACAAGCCCGACTTCCTCATCCTCTCGAACGAGGAATCCGCCGCCGTTCCGATCCTGGAGGCGGCCGAGGCCGCCGGGGTGAAGACGCTGCTGCTGTCGAACACGCTGATCGGCGAGGACGCGAAGCGTCTCGGGCCGCCGCGCGCGAAGCTCGCGACCTGGCTCGGCGACATCACGACCGATCTTCAGACCGCGGGCGCGCGGATGGCGAACGCCCTGATCGCCACGGCGCGCGCCGAGAAATGGCAGAGCCCGGACGGCAAGATCCACATTCTCGGCATCGGCGGCGACGAGATCACGCCGGCTTCGATCGCGCGCAATGCCGGCCTCAAGCTTGCGGTCGACGCCGCGCCCGACGTCGTGGTGGACCGGATGCTGTACGCCAACTGGACGCAGTCCGAGGCCGAGCAGGTCACCGCGAATTATCTGAGCTGGGCTGCCCGCAAGGAGATCCGCCCCGCAGGTGTCTGGGCCGGAAACGATCCGATGGCGCTCGGTGCGCTGCGCGCGATCACCGCGGCCGGCCTCGTGCCGGGCCGCAACATCGAGGTGGTCGGGCTGAACTGGTCGGAAGATGCGCTGCGCGAGATCAAGGCCGGCCGCCTGCTGCTGAGCGATGGCGGGCACTTCCTGCTAGGCGGCTGGTCCATCGTCCTGCTTCGCGACTACGCCGACGGCTGCGATTTCGCCGATGCCTCGCCCCGCGTCGAGGCCAGGACGTCCGCGATCACGCGCGACAACCTCGCGTCGGTGGGCGACCTCATCAAGACGCGCCGCTTCGACCGGATCGACTTCACGCGGTTCAGGGCCAAAGCGGGGCGCTGCGGCCGCTATGATTTCTCCCTCGATGCGCTCATCTCGTCGCTGGCTCGTGCTGACGGTGCCGGCGAATGATGCGTGAGGGTGAGCCAATGACACCCGATCGCGACGCGCAGGCTGCGCCTCGGCGCTTGCGCTCGGTCGTCCGCGCGATGATCTGGGCCACGGTGCCGGTGCTGCTGCTGGTGCAATTGCTCGCCTCCGCCGGCGTCGAGGCCACGAGCTTCTGGTCGCAGATCCGCCAGCTCGATGCCCGCATTGCCCGCACCGCCGAGAGCCGCGCCGAGCTGATCGCAGAGCCGCTCTGGAAGATGCGTTACGACCAGGTCACGGGCGTGCTCAACGAGATCATGCACGACGAGACCATCGCGGCGGCGGCCGTCTATGACGACACGGGCGCGGCGATCGCCCGCGTGGTGGCGCGCCCCTCGGATCAGGTCGCGGAAATCTCGCGTCCGATCCGGTACAGCAACGGCAACATCGCCGTGCAGGCCGGACGCATCGCCATCGCCTATTCCTATGCGCCCGTCTATGCCGACACCGGCGGCCGGCTGATGCTGCTTCTCGTCGTCGGCGTGCTGGCAACGCTCGCCACCGTGGTGGCGCTGCGCATCTCGGCCAACATCTTCATCGGCAAGCCGCTCGCGGCGATCATGTCGGCGATCCAGCGCAGCAAGCAGGACGGCCGCGCCTATCCGGCCGAGATCAGCTCGCCCAACGAATTCGGCCAGCTCGCGCAGGCCTTCAACGCCATGCAGCACACGACCTCGGGCGCGCTCGACCGGCTCGGGCACATGGCCTCGCACGATCCGCTCACGGGCCTGCCCAACCGGCGCTCGCTGTCGGAGCGCCTCGTGACCCTGAGCGGCGATGCCGGCTCGCCGGACTCCCTGATCGCCTTCTGCTTCATCGACCTCGACGACTTCAAGGGCATCAACGACACCTTCGGCCACGACGCCGGCGACCGCTTCCTGGTCCACATTTCCGAACGCCTGCGCGAAGCGGTCGAGCCGCAGGACTGGGTCGCGCGGCTCGGCGGCGACGAGTTCGTCGTGATCCGTCCCGAGGTCAGCAACGCGGCCGCCGCGCAGGCTTTCGCGCGCGAGCTGCTGGATGCGATTTCCGAGCCGATCCGGCTGCACGACAAGCAGGTCGCGCCGCGGGCCAGCATCGGCCTTGCCGTGCGCCGCGCCGGCGATCCCGAATTGTCGCATCTGCCGGCGCTGGCCGACATCGCGCTCTACCATGCCAAGAGCAAGGCGCCCGGTACGGTCGCGGTGCTGGACGAAGCGCTGCAGCGCGACTACCGCCGCCGCAGGGATCTCGAGCTGGCCATTCCCGCAGGCTTCGCCGAGGGGCAGTTCGAGGTCTGGTATCAGGGCCAGATCGACCTCGAGAGTCAGGGCGTCGTCGGCCTCGAGGCGCTGATCCGTTGGCGTCACCCCGAACATGGCGTGATCGGTCCCGGCGAATTCCTGCCGCTGGTCGAGCGCAGCGGCAACAATGCACGGCTGACGCGCTATGTGCTGACCGACGCCTGCCGCGCGCTGCAGCATCTGGCGGCCGCCGGCAGGCCGGACATCAGGATTGCGATCAACCTGCCGCCGTCCGAGCTCGCCGATCATTCGCTTGCGGCCGAGCTGCGCGCGACCTGCGCGCGCTTCGACGTCGCGGCCTCGTCACTGGAGCTCGAGATCACCGAGGGCTCGCTGATCAACAACATCGCCAGCGCTTCCGAGACGCTGCAGCGCCTGCGCCGGCTCGGCGCCACCATCGCGCTCGACGATTTCGGCACGGGCTACTCTTCGCTGGCGCATCTCAGGCGGTTTCCGCTCGACAGGGTCAAGATCGACAAGGCCTTCATCAGCGAGATCCCCGATAGCGCGGAAGACAAGGCGATCGTCGGCGTCATCGCATCGCTCGCCGGCACGCTGGGCCTGACGCTGGTCGCCGAAGGCATCGAGCGGGCCGAGCAGGCCGCGGCCATGCGCGAGATGGGCGTGACGCTGGGGCAGGGCTATCTCTACCATCGGCCGCAGCCGCTTAGGGACGTGCTGCAATGGCTCGAAGGGCAGGCTGTGCCCGAGAGCCGCGTCGTTGCGGAAAGTCCGTCGATCGCGCCCGAATTCGCCGCCTGAGCGCGGCGAACTACGGCTGCGCCGCGTTCCAGAGCATCGACAGCCCGGCCGCGATCATGATCGCGTCCATCAAGAGGCGGAACACGTCCGGCTTCAGGTGCAGCACGAAGCGCTTGGCAATGAACGCGCCTGACATCAGCGAGGCACCCGCGATCAGTCCCTTGATGAACACGTCGCCGGTGAGCGCGCCGAAGCGTTCGAACGTCACCGACTTCGCGAAATAGAGGCCAAGCGAGGAGGCGGCTTCGGTGGCGAGGAAAGCGCCCTTCGACAGGCCGTAAAACAAAAACAGCGGCACGCTGAGCGGGCCGGTCGAGACCACGATGCCCGTGAGATAGCCGATGACGGCGCCGCCGACGGCGAGATGCCAGAGATTGGCCTTGAGGTCGTGCCTGGCCAGCCAGTGCCGCACGGGCACCATCACGATCAGGAAGCTGCCGATGGCGAGATCCACGGCATGCGAGGGCAGCGCCAGCAGCGTCCGCGCGCCGAGCGCGGCCGCCGGAATGCCCGTGATCGAATAGGCCGCGCAGGCCCGCCAGTCGACCTCGCGCCACCACGCCAAAATGCGCGAAAAATTCGCCATCACCGAGGCGACCGCCATGATCGGCACGGCCTCCTTCGGCCCGTAGGCATAGACCAGCACCGGCATCAGCATGATCGACGACCCCGTGCCGACGATGCCGGAAATCGTGCCCGCGATCAGGCCGACGGTGAGGACGAAGACAAAGGCCAAGGGCAGGGGCTCCGGGAATCGGACAAGTGTAGCCGGAGGAACGGTGTGGTGCGACTTGTTCCGCCGTCGTCCCGGCGAAGGCCGGGACGACGGCGGAAGGCGATGCTTAAGCTGTCCCCGCCAACGCAGCGATCGCGCCCCGCAGCGGCATACCGGCCTGCGCACCCGGCTTGAGACACTTTTGCGCCGCGGCCTCGCATCCGACCTCAAGAGCGGTTTGCAGCGGAACCTTCTCGTGGATCATCGCCGCGAGCGCTCCGGCAAAGGTGTCGCCGGCCCCGGTCGTGTCGACCGGCGTGATCTGTGGCGCGGGCGCGCGCAAACGGGTTCCGTCCGCAGTGACGGCCACTGCGCCATGTGCGCCCGCGGTGACGATGCAGACGAGGTTGCCGGCCTTCGCGAGTGCCGCAGCCGCTGCTTCATAGTCCGACGCGGCGAAGTCGATGGCGGCGGCGGCGTCCAGCGCCTCATGCTCGTTGACGAGAAGATAGCTGGTGGCGGCGAGAAGCTCGGTCACCATCTCGCTGTTCATCCTCGCCGGCACCGGTGCGAGATTCCAGATGACGGTGCCGGAGGCCGCGGTCGTTCGGCGCGCCGCGTCCAGCGCCTGCGCAAAGGGCACTTCCATCTGCAGCACCAGCACCGTGTCGGCGCCGAACAGCGAAGCGGGCAGGTCACCCGCGCTCGCCGCCAGATTGGCGCCGCTGGCCACGGTGATTGCATTCTCGCCGGCCTGATCGACCGTGATGAAAGCGCAGCCGGTCGGCTCGTCGGCCCTGACAACCAGGCCCGCATCGACGCCGTTGGCTCGCAGGTTCTCGATCGCGCTGTCGCCAAATCCATCGCGGCCGACGCGGCCGGCCATGCGGACCTGGCCTGGTCCGGCGATGCGTGCGGCGGCGACGGCCTGATTGGCGCCCTTGCCGCCGAAATGCGTCTGGTAGGACGGGGCGAGCACGGTCCGGCCGGGCCCCGGAATGACCGGGACCTGTGCGACCAGATCGATATTGAGTGACCCGAACACCAGGATCATGGGCGGGACGTCAGCCGTGCTCGTCCATGACGCGCAGCTTCTCGACGCGGCGGCGGAAATCCTCGTCGGTGGAGAATTCTGCGGAGAGGTAGGACGAGACCAGGTCCACGGCGAGCCAGGCGCCGACGATCTGCGCGCCGATGCACATGACGTTGACGTCGTCATGCTCGACGCTCTGATGCGCCGAATGCACGTCGTGGCACACCGCGGCGCGGATGCCCTTCATCTTGTTGGCGGCGATCGAGGCACCGACGCCGGTGCCGCAAACCATGATGCCGCGCGCCGCTTCGCCCGAGGTCACCTTCTGCGCCACCGCGCGCGCGATGTCGGGGAAGTCCACCGGCTTGTCGTCATGGGAGCCGACGTCGATGACGTCGTGGCCGAGCTTGCGGATGTGGTCGATGACGGTCTGCTTGAGCGGCCAGCCGGCGTGGTCGGATCCGATGACGAGACGCATGTGATGTCCTTCTTGATGTGGCAATAGCCGTGACAGTCGCGTGCGACTGTCACGGCGTTCTTCTGTTCAGCTACGCATGTCCGCCGGCAGGTCGACGCCGTGGAATTTCTTGTAGATGGCGTTGAGCTTGCCGTTCTTGACATTCTCGGCGATCCAGGCGTTGAGCTTGTCCATCAACCGCTGCTCGCCCTTCTTCAGGCCGATGGCGAGGTCGAAGGTCGCCAGCGGAATTTTGGACTCGAAGATGCGGGCCGGATTCTTGACGCCGATCTGGTTGATGATCGTCGCCGAGGTGCCGACACAATCGACCTGGCCGGACACGGCCGCCGTCACTTCCGTGGCGTCGTCGTCATAGCGGGAGATCTTCAGCTCCTTGTCCTTCATATTGGACAGGGTGGTGTCTTGCGTGGTGCCGCGTGAGACGCCGATCGCCTTGTCCTTGAGGTCGGGCCAGTCCTTGACGTTGAGCGATTTCAGGCAGCCGATGTCGGATTGCAGCGTCGCGTAGCGCTTGGTGAAGTCGATCACCTTGGCGCGCTCGGGCGTCACCGACAGGGTCGAGATGATGATGTCGGCCTTGCCGGTAAGGACGTTGGGGATGCGGGTCGCGCCGGTGGTCTGGACGAACTCGAGCTCGAGCCCCCAATCCTTGGCGAGCAGCTGCGCGACCTCGACGTCGGAGCCGGTCGGCTTCATGCTCGAATCCATCATGCCCGAGGGCGGGATGGCGAGGTCGGTCGAGATGCGGATCTTCTTGGCCTGCGTGATATCGTCGAGCAGATCGGCCGATGCCGGCGTGATTGCCATCATCATCAGACCGCAAAGCGCGGCGGCGGTGCCCAGCAATGTCTTGTTGGTCATTCTTGGTTCTCCTCTCCCTGTTATGATTTTAAGTTTCCCGTTCCCACGAATTGGGTGAGCTCGGGTGTGGTCGGCGACGTCAGGATCGAGGCGGGTCCGGTCTCGTGGACCTTGCCGCGATGCATGAACACGATCCGGTCGGCGATGCCTTTGGCGAAGCCCATCTCGTGCGTGACCATCACCATGGTCATGCCGTCCGCCGCCAATTGCTCGATCACCTTCAGCACCTCCGCGGTGAGCTCGGGATCGAGCGCGGAGGTGACCTCGTCGAACAGCATGACCTTCGGCTGCATCGCCAGCGAGCGCGCGATGGCGGCGCGCTGCTGCTGGCCGCCCGAGAGCTGCTCGGGATAGGCGTGCAGCTTCTCCTCGAGCCCGACCTGCACCAGCACTTTTCGCGCGAGGTCCTTCGCTTCGGCTGTGGCCATGCCCTTCACCGCGCAGGGGGCGAGGGTGATGTTCTGCTCGATCGTGAGATGCGGAAACAGATTGTAGCTCTGGAACACGATGCCGACGTCCTGGCGCAGCGCGCGCAGATCGACGTCGGGGCGATCGACGCGGTGACCGCAGACGACGATCTCGCCGTCGTCGACCTTCTCGAAGCGGTCGATGCAGCGCAGCGCCGTGCTCTTGCCGGAGCCGGAACGGCCGATCAGCGCCAACACTTCGCCGCGCTCGACCGCAAAGGAGACGCCATCGAGCACGACGAGCGGGCCGAAGCTCTTCCGCACGTTGCGGAGCGACACGATCGGTTCGGAGGAGGAGTTCTGCTGCATGTCAGGCCGGTGCGAGGTTGGACCTGCCGCGCCCCATCCGCCGCTCCAGCCGCTGGCTGAACAGCGACAGCGGATAGCACATGGCGAAATAGGTGACGGCGATGATGGCGTAGATGGCGAACGGCTCGAACAGCGAGTTGTTGACGATCTGGCCCGAACGCATCAGCTCGACGAAGCCGACCACCGAGGCGAGCGAGGTGTTCTTGATGATCTGCACCATGAAGCCGACGGTCGGCGGCGTCGCGATGCGGATCGCCTGCGGCAGGATCACCTTGATCATGCGCTGGGTCCGGGTCAGCGCGAGGCCTTCGGCGGCCTCCCATTGCGGCTTCGGCACGGACTGGATGCAGCCGCGCCAGATCTCGCCGAGATAGGCGGCGACGTAGAGCGTCAGCGAGGCGCTTGCGGCCGTGAGCGGCGAGACCTTGAGGCCGATGGCGGCGAGGCCGAAATAGCCGAGGAACAGGATCACCAGCAGCGGCGTGCCCTGGATGAGCTGGACATAGACCGCGCTGGCGAGCCGCACGGATTTGAGCGGCGAGATCCGCGCGAGCGCGATCACGAAGCCGACGATGCCGCCGCCGATCAGCGCGATCACCGACAGGCCGATGGTCCACAGCGCGCCCTGGCCGAGGAACATGAGATGGTTGATGTTGAGATGTCCGCCCATGCTCATCTCACAGCGGTGTGCCGAGCCGGCGCCGGCGCGGAAACAGCACGAGGCCGAGGCCCCAGAAGCCGGCGCGCATCACCAGCGACAGGATGACGTAGAGCACGGCGACGATGATGTAGGTCTCGAACGCGCGATAGGTGTCCGACTGGATGTAGTTGGCGACCGCGGTGAGCTCCTCGGCCGAGATCTGCGAGCAGACCGAGGACGCCAGCATCAGGAGCACGAACTGGCTGGTCAGCGCCGGATAGACCTTCTCGACCGCCGGCAGCAGGATGATGTGCCAGTAGATCTGGAGCCGCGACAGCGCCAGCCCTTCGGCCGCCTCGATCTGTCCGCGCGGGATCGCCTCGAAACCGGCGCGCATGATCTCGGCCGTGTAGGCGCCGACATTGATGGTCAGCGCGGTCACTGCCACCGTGAAGGCGGAGAATTTCAGCCCGAGGCTGGCGAGGCCGAAATAGACCAGGAAGATCTGCACCAGGAGGGGCGTGTTGCGGATGGTCTCGACATAGATCTTGCAGGCGCCCGCGATCAGCGAATTGTGCGTGCCGCGCCCGACCGCCGCGAGCGTGCCGAGCAGGGCGCCCAGCACAGTCGCGAAGGCCGCAAGCTCCAGCGTGAGGACGGCGCCGGCGAGAAAGCTCGGCCAACGCTCCAGCACTGCGGGAAAGTCGAGTTGGAGGCTCATCGCCGCGTCTTCAGCCCGTGGTCTGGTTGGTCATGCGGTCATAGACGCGGAACAGCGCCTGGTTGCCGTTGCTGCCTTCGCCATGGGCGCGCGCATCGACGTACTGGCTGGTGACGAGCGCGGTGGCCGGCAGCGGCACGCTCAGCGCCTGCGCTTGCTCCTGCACCAGGCGGAGGTCCTTGAGCTGGAGGTCGATCCGGAAGCCGGCGGAGGCATCGCCCGCGATCATCGCGGGGCCGAGCTTGTCGAGCATCCAGGAGGCGGCGGAACCGCCGAGCAGAACGCGGCGCAGCAGATTGAGATCGAGGCCGAACGCGCGTCCGAGCGCCAGAGCCTCGCAGATTGCCTGGATGTTGATGCCGCAGATCAGCTGATTGCAGAGCTTGACGGTCTGGCCCGCGCCGGCCGCGCCGACATGGGTGATGGTCGTGCCCATCGCGCGGAAGAACGGCTCGGCCCGCGCGAAGGCCTCGGCATCGCCGCCGGCCATGATCGAGAGCGCGGCATTCTTGGCGCCGACGGGACCGCCCGAAACCGGCGCGTCGATGAAGCCGACGCCGATCTTGTGCAGGTCGGCATGGATGCGGCGGACCGCCACCGGCGAGATCGTGCTCATGTCGACGATGAGCTTGCCTGATGGGGGAGACTTCAGCAGTCCCTGCTCGCCGTAGATGGTCGCTTCGACATGGGGCGTGTCGGGCAGCATGGTGATGACGATGTCCGCGCCTTGCGCGGCTTCGGCGGGGCTCTTGGCGCGAACCGCACCTTCGTTGACGCTGGTGCTCAATGCCGCCTCGTCGAGATCGAACACGCGTACCGCGTGGCCGGCCTTCAGCAGGTTGCGCACCATCTCGCGGCCCATCGTGCCGATGCCGATGAAGCCGACGCTGCCCTTGTCATTCCGTCCCATGCGATCAGTCCGTTTCTTGATTGATTGGCGTCTTGGTGTCTGGTGTGCCGTGATCAGCCCGAGGCGCTGGTCCTGTCGATATCGCCGACGAGGGCGCGCCTGCGGTATTCGTCGCCGATGGCAAAATGCTTGCGCAGCGTCGCGTCCGCGCGCTCCGGATCGCGCGCGATGACGGCTTCGAAGATGCGGCGGTGGTCGTCGATCAGATAGGTCTTCATCGAGGGGAAGGCCTGCACCAGCTCGCGGCGGCTGCGATGGGAATGCGTCAGCAGGCCCGCCATCGATGAGTGCAGCACCGTCAGCGTCTCCGAATGCGAGGCCACGACGATGGCGCGGTGGAAGTCGAAATCGGCCATGCCGCCGGCGTCGGCCTCGTCGATCGTCTCGCCGATCCTGGCCAGTGCCCGCTGCAGGCGCTCGAAATCGGTGATGTTGGCGCGTTCGCAGGCGAGGCGGATCGCCTGGCATTCGATCGCGACGCGCGCCTGCATGACGTCGTCGAGCATGTCGGCCTGCTGGGCCAGCGCGAAGGTGAAGAAGTCGTTCAGCACCGAGACATCCGGCCGCGTCACCACGGTGCCGATGCGGTCGCGGATCTCGACGATGCCGAGCACGGTGAGGGCACGCAGCGCCTCGCGGACGATCGGCCGGCTGACGCCGAGGAGGGTGGCGAGCTCGCGCTCGGAGATCAGGCGGTCGCCCGGCTTCAGCGAGCCCGCGAGCAGGCGCTCGCGCAGGAAGGCGAACACCTTCTCGAAGCCTTTTTCGCCGTCGGCTGTGCGCTTGAGCTCCATCCCTGTCCCGCTTGGTCTGATCTTGGTCAGACCAGTATGCTAACCAAGACGCGGAGGTCAAGGGGGCTCAGATGGGTCCGACTGGGGAGGGCAAAGGCGTCTTCGGCGGGGCGTCCGCTAAGGTCTTGAATCGATTAGGGCCGGCTACTGTGCATGGGGTTGTTTTTTGGTGTTTTTGTTTGGGCGACCCTGGAACGTCGTCCGCCGACGTTGCGTACGAACGCGCTGCTGACAGCATGTTGGCAGCAGGGGCTGGCTACGACCATCTCCTGACAAACGGGGAGAACGGGACATGCGGATCGAGGCGAGTTGTCATTGCGGTGAGACGGTGTTCGAGGTGACGGAGGCGCCCGCCAGCGTGACACGCTGCACCTGCACGCTCTGCTCCAAGCGCGGCGCGCTGTGGGCCTATTACAGGCCGGCGCAGTTTCGCCTGCTGTCACCGCCGGACAACGTCGCGACCTATCTCTGGGGCAGCCGCACGGTCAAACATCATTTCTGCGCCAGCTGTGGCTGCGGCACCTATTCGGAATCGCCGGACTGGTCGAGCGGCAAGCCGGACTTCGACAATCCCAAGGTCGCGGTCAACGCGCGCCTGTTCGACGACTTCGATCTCGAAGCGGTGCCGGTGAACATGATCGACGGCAGGAATTTGTGGTGAGCGATGAGGGCGCGCGCTTGGCTGCAGCACGCTCGTCCTCTTGAGGCCATTTTGAAAAGCTGATTTGTTTCCGGCCTAGAAAAAGGGGAGGAAACCCATGATGCGTCTTTTTGCGCGAGTGATGGTCGCGATGTGTCTGGCCGTTGCAATCGGCTTCAATGCACAGGCGCAGACCAGGCCGAAGGTCACCTCGCTCGGACCGGATTTCCCCAAGGCCTCGCTGTTCGTCGGCAACAGCTTCTTCTACTTCAACAACGGCATGCCCGGGCATCTCACCTTCATGGAGCGGGCGGCCGACCCCGAGAACAAGGCGGCCTATCGCAACACCATGGCGACCATCGGCGGCTCCGGCCTCGACTGGCACGACATGGAGAACCTGCTGCGGCCGGGCGGCCTTGGCGCCTATTCCTTTGACGAGCAGAACGTCGTGATCTTCAACAAGCCCGGGAGGCAGTACGACGTGGTCGTGATGATGGATTGCAGCCAGTGCCCGATCCATCCGCAATTGAAGGACGCGTTCGCGACCTTCGCGAAGAAGGACAGCGAGATCGTCCGCGCCCATGGCATGCGGCCGGTGTTCTTCATGTCGTGGGCCTATGCCGACAAGCCGGAAATGACCGAGCAACTGGCCGAGGCCTATACGGTCGCCGGCAACGCCAACGACGCGCTCGTTATTCCCGCCGGTCTCGCCTTCGCGCGCGTGCGCAAGCTCCAGCCCGAGCTCAATCTCTATGCGCCGGACAAGCGGCACCCGAGTCTGGCGGGCACGTATCTGGCGGCCTGCGTGACATTCGCCGCGCTGACGGGGCGCTCGCCCGTCGGCAATACCTACACGACGGGGCTGGATGCACCGACAGTGGAGCTGCTGCAGAAAGCGGCGTGGGACACGGTGCAGGACTATTACGGGCGCTGATCTTGTAGGATGGGTAGAGCGTAGCGAAACCCATCATCACACGCGCGAACAGCGATGGGTTTCGCTACGCTCTACCCATCCTACGGCACCGTCATCGAGGCTATTTCAACACCACCCACGCCGGCGCGTGATCGCTCGCGCCGTCCTCGCCGCGGACCTTCTTGTCTACCCCGACCTTTGCCAGCCGCGAGACGAGGGCAGGGCTGAGCAGGAGATGGTCGAGCCGCAGTCCCGCATCGCGCGGCCAGCGGTTTCGCTTGTAGTCCCAGAACGTGTAGATGCGTTTCTCCGGATGCAGCTCGCGGATCGCATCGCACCAGCCCTGTTCGACCAGGGAAGCAAAGGCCGCGCGGCTCTTCGGCTGAATCAGCGCATCCTTGTCCCATGAGCGCGTCGGATAGATGTCGATCCCGGTCGGCGCGACGTTGTAGTCGCCGGCGAGCACCACGGGCAGGTCCTGCTTGATGAAAGTCTTGGCGTGGCGCCTGAGCCGCGCGAACCAGTCGAGCTTGTAGTCGAATTTCGGCCCCGGCTGCGGGTTGCCGTTCGGCAGGTAGATGCTGGTGACGATGATGCCGCGCACGGCGGCCTCGATATAGCGGGCTTCGTGATCGCCAGGCTTTCCCGGCAGGCGGTCGCGAGTGAGGATGGGCTCGGCGTTGCGCGCGAGGAGGGCGACGCCGTTCCACGTCTTCTGTCCACACCACACCGCGCCATAGCCGGCCTTTTCGATCGCCGCCGCCGGAAATTCGCCATCACTTGCCTTCAACTCCTGAAGCGCGACCACATCGGGCTTTGCGGCGCGCAGCCATGCCAACAGATTGGGCAGGCGGCGGTTGACGTTGTTGATGTTGAATGTCGCGATCTTCATGTAGAGCTACCGGCTCTCGCCTTTCGTCTTCCGGAGATACAATGTCCAGATTGAGCTTTGCCGCTATTGCGTTCGTCGTCGCGTTCTCCGGGGCCACTTCGGCACAGTCAGCCGATACGCGCGGCGCATGCAAGGCGGATTACGACAAATTCTGCGCCGGCATCGCGCCCGGCGGCGGCATCGTCGCCTGCCTCAACGCCAAGCGCGACCAGCTCAGCACCACCTGCAAGGCAGCGCTGGACAGCCGGAAGAAGAAGTAGTCCTTCGCTCGTGTCCCGGACGCGGCGCAGCGCGTAAGCGGTGCGCTGCAGAGCCGGGACCCAGAAGGCGACGGGGGACAGTTTGGAGAAATGGGCCCCGGCTCAGCAGCGCATGACGCCGCGAAGCGCGGCGCACCGCGCTGTGTCCGGGGCACGAGAGTGGTCCCTTAGCCCGGCAGCGGCGGCGGGGCCGCGGGCTCCTCGGCCGGCGGCGGCGAGGGCGGCTGGGCGGCGCTCGATGCCGGCTCCGGCTTCGTCAGCGGCTCGACCACATTGCCGCCCTTGTAGACGCGGGCGTAGCGGTGGCCGAGGCTGGTCAGCACCTCGTAGCCGATGGTGCCGAAATGATGCGCGAGCTCGTCGACGGTGATGCCTTCGCCGAGCAGCGTCACCATGTGGCCGCGCCGCACGGCGTTCGGCGGCAGATCGGTGATGTCGATCGCGATCAGATCCATGGAGACGCGGCCCGCGACCGGGCAGCGCTTGCCGGCGACGATCACCTCGGCGCCGCGCGTGCCGTCGTTCGAGCTGGCAGCGCGGAAATAGCCGTCGGCATAGCCGACCGCGATGAGCGCGAGCTTGGTCGGCCGCCGCGCGGTCCAGGTGCCGCCATAGCCGACGCTCTCGCCGCGCTCGACATTGCGGATCTGCACGATGCGTGCCTTGAGATCGACCACCGGCTGCATCGGATTGTCGGCCTCCGGCGTCGGGTTGACGCCGTAGAGCGCCGCGCCCGGCCGCACCAGGTCGAACTGGAACGGCGCGCCGAGGAAGATGCCGGACGAATTGGCGAGCGCGGCCGGCACGCCGGAGAATTCGCTGGCGATGCCGCGGAAGGCGGCGAGCTGCTTGGCATTGACCGGGCTGTTGAGCTGCTCGGCCGAGACCAGATGGCTCATCACCAGCGTGATGCCGTGATCGCCGGCGTTGATGCGGGGGATGATCGCCTGAGCTTCTTGCAGCGTCAGGCCGAGCCGGTTCATGCCGGTGTCGATGTGGATGGCGGCGCCGCCGTTCCACCCCGTCCGGCGGCAGAACACGTCCCATTCGGCGAGCTCGTTGAGATCGCCGATCACGGGCCGGCAGTTGATCTGGGCGTAGTGCTCGCCGGTGTTCTGGAAATAGCCGCCGAGCACGTAGATCGTCGGCTCCGGCACGGCCGCGCGCACCTTGCGCGCTTCCTCGATGGTGGCGACGAAGAAGGTCTTGCAGCCGGCCTTGCTCAGTGCGCGCGCGACCTGCTCGGCACCGCAGCCATAGGCGTCGGCCTTGATCACCGCCGAGCATTCGGCCGGCACCGCCGTCTTCTCGAGCTTGCGCCAATTGGCGATGATCGCGTCGAGATCGACGGTGAGCACGCCGCCGAAGGCAGCAAGTGCGGCAGCCTGATTGGCCTCCGCGGAGAGAAGGCCTGATTGCGGGATCATTTTCGGGTCGGACGCCATTGTCATGGCGCCGTTTTACGCAAGAGGCAGCCTTGGTTCAAGGAAGTCAGTAATCGTTGCTGCTGCGCGCCGGCATCTGGCTGTCAGGCGCGAGGTCGCCGAACCGCGTGACCGAGGCTTCGAAGGCGAGGTCCACGGTGCCGGTCGGGCCGTGGCGCTGCTTGCCGATGATGACTTCGGCCTTGCCGTGCGCAAGGCTCATGTCGAGCTGCCACTTCTCGTGTTCAGGCGTGCCCGGGCGCGGCTCCTTCATCGCGAGGTAATATTCCTCGCGATACACGAACAGCACGACGTCGGCGTCCTGCTCGATTGATCCGGATTCACGCAAGTCGGATAGCTGTGGCCGCTTGTCGTCGCGGGACTCAACTTGGCGTGAGAGCTGGGACAGCGCGATCACGGGAACGTTGAGTTCCTTGGCGAGTGCCTTCAGGCTGGTCGTGATCTCCGTGATTTCCTGTACGCGGCTGTCGCTGGCGCGCTTGCCCGAGCCTGACAGCAGCTGGATGTAGTCGATCACGAGCAGATCGAGACCCTTCTGGCGCTTGAGCCGGCGCGCGCGCGCCATCAGCTGCGCGATCGACAGGCCGCCGGTCGCGTCGACATAGAACGGTAGCGATTGCAGCTCGATCGAGACCTCCCGGATCTTGTCGAAATCGGCCTCCGAGATGCCGCCGCGGCGGATGTGGGAGGAGGGAACGCCGGTGCGCTCGGCCACGATACGCGTGGCGAGCTGATCGGCCGACATTTCGCAGGAGAAGAAGCCGATCACGCCGCCGTTGGCGGCCTTCGTGGTGCCGTCGGCCTGGACCTCGGGAATATAGGCCTTGGCGACGTTGTAGGCGATGTTGGTCGCCAGCGACGTCTTGCCCATGCCGGGACGTCCCGCGACGATGATGAGATCGGAGTGCTGCAGGCCGCCCATCTTGGTGTCGAGGTCGCGCATGCCGGTCGAGATGCCCGACAGCTTTCCGTCGCGCTGGAACGCCTTGGCCGCGAGATCGACCGCGACCGCCAACGCCTGCGAGAATTTCTGGAAGCCGCCGTCATAGCGGCCGGATTCGGCGAGCTCGTAGAGGCGGCGCTCGGCATCCTCGATCTGCGCGCGCGGGGCGAAGTCGACCGGCGCGTCATAGGCGACATTGACCATGTCCTCGCCGATGCCGATGAGGTCGCGGCGCAGTGCGAGGTCATAGACAGTGCGGCCGTAGTCCTGGGCGTTGATGATGGTCGTCGCTTCGGCCGCGAGTCGCGCAAGATATTGCCCGATGGTCATGCCGCCGACGTCGGTATCGGCGGGCAGGAAGGTCTTCAGCGTGACGGGCGTCGCGATCTTGCCCATCCGGATCAGGCTGCCGGCGGTCTCGTAGATGGTCTGGTGCAGCGGCTCGAAATAATGCTTCGGCTCCAGGAAGTCGGAGACACGGTAGAAGGCATCGTTGTTGACCAGGATCGCGCCCAGAAGGCTCTGTTCCGCCTCGATATTATGCGGCGCACTCCGGTAGGCAGGAGTTCCGGGCTCGGGCGCGAGTTTGAGGACGTTCGAATCAGTCAGGGCCATGGTCGGACGTGCTTAGCAATTTTCTTTGGCAGATGCGGGGCCGGGATAAAGCGCCGCCTCGCTCCAAAGCGGAAGCAAAAGCTGACCGCTATCAACCGCTCAGTTAAAATGGTGGATGATTAGCAGCCGCAGCATGCGCCGCGCTTGACGGATTTTCGCGGAACTCGTCCGCGCCAACTTTGGCTTCGGCCGCGCCGCGGAAAAATCCGGAAACTGTGAACCTAATGGATTGGCGCGCAGACTCATCTGGAGGCGCGCGAAATGACGCACGCCGGCCGCTTTCGGCTCGGTTTCAGACCAGCAGGAGGTAGACCAGCGCAGCCAGCGCCGCCCCAACGCCCGTGACGATCAGGGCGTAATCGGTGCGGAGGTCGTCCTGCACGTCGAATGAGGTTCGGGTCTCTTTGCTCATGGCGACGGTCTAAGCCAGGCCCGACCAGACTTATGTGAAGCAGATCACATCTCCCCGGATTCTTTCGGGGTAGGGCGGGAACAGGCAGGCGGGCAGGGGATTGTCCCAACCCGCAACGGGAAGACGAGGCAGGCGATGCGGCCAGAACGGCAGCAGCAGATTTGGCGGAGCGAGGCAGGCAGCCGGCTTTGGCTGTCCGGGCTGATCGCGGCCATGCAGCATGCCGAGCGCCCCGAAATACGTCGCCAGCCGATTGCACCCGAGATTCTGGCCGAAGTGCGGGCGCAACTGGCGTTAACGGCGTCTTACCGCACGTCCCCGATATCGACGCTGCGTCACTAGAACCTATTCACCTGCAAGCTTCAGCCTCGTCCTGGCGCCGCCTTCGATGGCCCGCAGGCGGGTCTCGCTCCGCGCGATGTAGTCGCGGGTGATCGGCACCACGCCCTGACGCCTGGTGAGCTGGATCTGGAAGTTCATCATGGCCTGCTTGCGGAACGTCATCTCGCAGGCCGCCAGATAGAATTCCCACATCAGCGCGAAGCGCTCGTCATAAAGCTGCACCGCCTCCTCGCGGCGGGCCATGAAGCGTTCGCGCCAGCCTTTCAGCGTCTCGGCGTAATGCAGGCGCAGGATCTCGATGTCGCAGACCAAGAGGCCCGCACGCTCGATCGCCGGCAGCACCTCCGAGAGTGCAGGGATGTAGCCGCCCGGGAATATGTATTTGGCGATCCAGGGATTGGTCGAATCCGGCCCTTGCGAACGGCCGATCGAGTGCAACAGCATGACGCCGTCATCCGTCAGGAGCTCGGCGCAGCGCTGGAAGTAGGCATCATAGAACCGCGCGCCGACATGTTCGAACATGCCGACCGAAACGATACGGTCGAACGGCCCGTCGATGTCGCGATAGTCCTGCAGCAGGAATCTGGCAGTTCGGCTCAGCCTCTTTTCGGCTGCGCGCGCATTGGCGATCTGCAACTGCTCGGTCGACAGCGTGACGCCGGTGACGTCGGCGCCCGCGACCTCCGCGAGATAGAGCCCGAGCCCGCCCCAGCCCGAGCCGATGTCGAGCACGCGCTGGCCGCGCTTGACGAGCAGCTTTGCGGCGATGTGCCGCTTCTTGGCGAGCTGCGCGTCGTCGAGCGTCGTGTCCGGCGTCTCGAAATAGGCGCAGCTATATTGCTTGTCGGCGTCGAGGAAGAGCGAATAGAGCCGCGCGTCGAGATCGTAGTGATGGGAGACATTGGCGCGGGAGCGCGAGCGTGGGTTGAACTGCTTCAGGCGCCGCGTGAGGTAGCGCAGGTGCCACCAGGGTTTTGCCCACTGCGGCAATAGGTCGGGTTGATCGAGCAGGATCGCGAGGGCATCAGCTATGGTGCCGCGTTCGACCACGAACTCGCCGTCCATATAGGCCTCGCCAAGCCCCAGCTCGGGATTGACGAGGATCTTTCGTTCGGCGTCCGCCGTGACGAAACGGACTGCGACCGGTTCACCCGAGCCGTCTCCGACGGTGAACCTCGATCCCGCTGCGGTGGTCACCGTCAGCGACCCGCGGCGGACGAAGTGAGACAGAAATCGACGTAACAATCGGTCCATCGCCACCTTCCTCTCGAGCGAACCCGAAGAGATGCGACTAACCCGGCCTCCACATCTGACGCTCAGGTCCCGCTCCGGTTCCTATGCGTTTGCATCTAAATCTAGGAACGGCGCTCCGGCGCCGCTATTGCGCTGTGTTCAAAGCGGATATTCCAAAAGCGCTTAATCACATCCTTGCGCGTGGAGCCTGCTTCCATTCGCGGCTCAATCCGCTAAAAGGTGACCCGCCGCCGCACCCGGATGCCGGCTGCATGCGCGGAAAATCAATGGAGATGATGGGAATGTCGAGCCGAGCGCTCAGCCTCGCGACGGTATTGCTTCTGATCGGCTTCGGCGCGGCCGACACCGTTCTTGCGCAGGCGACAAACCTCGAAGCCGGCAAAAGCCCGTCCCAGCTCTTCGCGCAGACCTGCAATGCCTGCCACAAGAGCCCCCGCGGATTGCTGAAGTCCGTGGCGCCGGGCTCGCTGCCGGGCTACCTGCGCCAGCACTACACCACCAGCTCGGACATGGCGGGCATTCTCGCCTCCTATCTCGTCTCCAACGGCGCCACCGACACGCGCTATCAGGCCAAGGACGGCAAGAAGGACGGCGCCAAGGAAAAGGAAGCTGCCACGGCGCCCGGCCAAACCCCCGAGCACCAGGGCCGCCGCCAGCGCTCGCAGGAGGCTAAGCCGGAGGCCGAGGGCGCAGCGCCGCCGGCCGAGGGTCGCCAAAAGCGCGCGGCGCGTCCGAGCGAAGAGGGCGCGAGGCCCGAGGGCCAGGCAGCCCCCGAAGGGCGCAAGGGAAAGCGTCGCGCCAAGCCCGGGACCGAAGAGGCGCCGAAGGTTGATGCCGCAGCGCCGGCGACTGAAGACAAGAAGACCGAGCTGAAGGCGGAGTCGCGGCCCGACAGCGCCAAGGCCGAGCCCGAGACCAAACCCGACAACGGCAAGGCATCGGAGAAGCCCGCCGAGGCCAAGCCGGAGAGCGCCAAGGTCGAGCCGCGCGGCAGCGAAGCTCCGGCGCTGCGGTCCGACCCGGTGCCGCAGGTGACGCCGGCCCCGCCGCCGGCCGCAGCAAAGCCTGCCGAGCCGGCCGCTCCGAAGGTGGTGGAAGAACCGGCGCCCAAGCCCGCTGCTCCGGCCGCAAGCTCCGAACCGGCGGCCAAGCCGCAGGAGCCGGCGCCCGCGACCGCTGCGGCCCCGTCACCGGCGGAATCCTCAGGCCCGCCGACGCCGCCGATCTCTCGGTAAATCCCGTATTGTCCTGATCGACCTGCGGAGGCCGCGTTCATCGCGGCCTCCGCGTCGTCTTGACCTCAATTAGAGTGATGCTCTAGAGTAACGCTCTAGGAGGTGTCGATGGCGGCGAGTGTGCGTGACGATCTGTTGGCGGCGGGTCTGGCCGTGTTCGACCGCGTCGGCTTCGAAGCTGCGACGGTGGCCGCGATCCGCACCCGGGCGCGGGCGTCCAACGGCAGCTTCTTTCACGCCTTCGGCTCGAAGAAGGAGCTCGCCGGCGCGCTGTTCCTGGAAGTGCTCAGGCACTATCACGCCGCCGTGCTGGCCGTGCTCGATCCGGTCCCTGATGCAGAGCAGGGCATCGGAAGACTGATCCACGCGCATCTGGACTGGGTCGTCTCGAGCCGCCGCGAGGCTCGCTATCTCTTCGAGATCTCGCGCAGCGAATGGGGCGACGACGTCCGCGATGCCCAGCGCGCGCAGAATGCACGGCTTGCCGAAGGTATCGAACGCTGGCGCGCGCCGCTGGTCGCGCGCGGGGAGCTGTTGCCGATGACGCCGGTGATGTTCGTCAGCCAGCTGATCGGCCCGGCGCAGATTTTTTGCCGGGCCTTCCTGTCGGGCCGCGACCGCGCCGATCCGCGGGCCGAGAGCGCTACGCTGATCGCCTGCGCCATTCGCGCGCTGGTGCCGCCCGATCGCATCAACAAGCAATGAGAGGAGGTTTCATGCGAGCCGAATCCGATCCCGAGTTTGAGCCGATCGCCGCGCACATTCACGCCAATGTCGGCCGCCAGGGCTTCATGAATTTGGTCGGTGCCGAGCTCTCAGAGCTAACGCGCGGCACCTGCACCATCGCGGTGGAGCGCCGGCCGGAGCTGTTGCAGCAGCACGGCTTCTTCCACGGCGGCGTCACCGCCTTCCTGGTCGACAACGCCACGACCATCGCCGCGGCAACGTCACGCGGCCAGCCGGCGCTCACGGCGGAATACAAGCTCAACCTGTTGTCGCCCGCGGTCGGCGAGAAGCTGATCTGCCGTGCCCGTGTGATCAAGCCGGGCCGCCAGGTCTCGGTGGTCGCCGCCGACGTGTTCTGTGTCAGCGACGGTGTCGAGAAGCATACGGCAACGGCGCTCGCCTCGATCGCGATGCTGAGCGAGGACGTCGGCGCCAAAACGAAAAGCCCGGCCGCCTGAAGCGACCGGGCTTCGCTTCGCGTATGAGTGCGAGGCTTACTTCTCTTCCGCAGCCGGAGCCGGCTCGACGTCGTCGTGCTGGGCTTCCGGATCGAAGAACTCGCCGGCGGCGGCGATCGCCTCGGCGGCCGCGTCGCGGTCCTCGTTGCGGGTCGAGATGTCCTCGCCGCGGTTGATGCGCTCCGCCTCGTCCTGGCTGCGGGCGACGGTGACGGTGATCTCGACCTCGACCTCGGGGTGCACGGCAACGGTGATCGCGTGCTTGCCGATGGTCTTGATCGGCGCGTCGAGCTGGATCTGCGGGCGGGCCAGCGAAACGCCGTCGGCTTCGAACGCGACGACGATGTCACGCACGTTGACCGAGCCGAACAGCTGGCCGGCTTCCGACGCCTGACGGATCACGACGATGTTCTTGCCCTCGATCTTCTCGGCGACCTTGGACGCCTCGGCCTTGGAGGCGAGGTTGCGAGCCTCGAGATCGGCCTTCATGCCGTCGTACTTGGCGCGGTTGTCGGCGGTGGCGCGCAGCGCCTTGCCGCGCTTGAGCAGGAAATTGCGGGCATAGCCGTCGCGAACCTTCACGACTTCGCCCATCTGGCCGAGCTTGTTGACGCGTTCCAGCAAAATGACTTCCATATTCGTTCTCCTTTGAAGTGCTCTTGAGTTTCGGTTTCGGGGTTGGACTTAAGGGGTTGGCAGCGGCGGTGGCTGGCGGCTGCGCAGGAAGCGCTCGCGGAAGCCGAACACGGCGTCCGCAAGGCCGAGGATGATCATCGCGATGACGGGCCATCCGAACACGACCACGACGGCATAGGTCGAGCCAAGCCAGAAAGTGCGGCTCTTCAGTGCCAGCGTCAGCGTATGCAGCACGGCAAAGCCGGTGAGCGCGTAGCCCATCATCAGCGCGGCCGTGGTGATCTGCGCCACGATCGCGAGCAATCCGCCGGTGAAGCAGAAGGCGAGCGCGACACAGAGCGCCACCAGCGTCATCGGCGGCAGCTCCGCGGTCATCAGATCCGGCCAGGGACGGCGGAGCCGGCCCGACGTCGCCGTGACCTTGGCGCTGAGCCAGAGATTGAGCGTCAGCGTCATCATGGCGACGATGGTGGCGGCGGCCGGAGCGATGCGCACCAGCGCATCGACGAACTGGCCTGTTTCACCGGAGGTCTGCGGATCGGTGCTGCGCAGGATGCGCATCAGGCCGCGCTTCAGCATGCCGGTGATGGTCTCGGCATCGGTGCCGAGTGTGAGCAGGGCGGCGATCGTGGTCAGCGTGGCGAAACCGGCGATCCATAGCAGCAGGCGGCCGACCGGATACCATTCGAGCTCGGGTTCGACTGGCGGCTCGGTGGCGGAGGCTGGCGCGGCGGCCGATACCGGCCGGCTGAGCAGGACGAGATGGCCGAGCCACCAGGCCGGGAGTGCGACGGTGACGGCGAAGGCGATGCAGTAGGGCAGGCCGAACAGGGCGCCGAGGCCGATCGCAGCAGCGATGCCGCCGACGCTTGCGCAGAGCGGTCCCCAGCCGATCGCGGCGACCATCAGGGGGAGCGGAGCGAGATAGAACAGGACGAGCGAGATAAGCGCGCCCGACACGATCGAGGCGAACATCAGGGCCGACGCAGCGCCGGCGATCAAGGCTATGAGTGCAAATGCCATCATCAGCTGTCCCGCTCCCTTCGAGCGGTTAGAGGCGTCTCGCCCCAACCATCGGCGACCGGACGACCCGGAAGCCTTATGAGTTCAGAAAGTCACGACCGGCGACGTCACCGCCGCCGGTCGAAATTCGTCTTAGCGAATGACGTAGGGCAGCAGGCCCAGGAACCGCGCGCGCTTGATGGCGCGGGCGAGCTCACGCTGCTTCTTCGCGGACACCGCGGTGATGCGGCTCGGCACGATCTTGCCGCGCTCGGAGACGTAGCGCATCAGCAGCTTGGAGTCCTTGTAGTCGATCTTCGGAGCATTGGCGCCCGTGAACGGGCAGCTCTTGCGACGACGGAAAAACGGACGGCGTGCACCAGCTTCAGCCATTGATCTTACTCCCCATCCGTCGTGGTGGTTTCTGCGTCTTCGCGCGGACGGCGCGGGCCGCGATCACCGCGGAAGCCGCCACCGTCACGATCTCCACCACGGAAACCGCCTTCACGGTCGCCACGGAAACCGCCGCCGCCTTCGCGATCACGGAAGCCGCCGCCACGGTCGTCACGCTCGCGATCACGATCCGCCTTGCGCATCATCGCGGACGGGCCTTCCTCGAGCTCTTCGACGCGGACGCTGAGATAGCGGATCACGTCTTCGCTGATGCGCTCCTGGCGCTCGATCTCGGCGATCGCCGCAGCGGGCGCGTCGATGTTGAGCAGCACGAAGTGCGCCTTGCGGTTCTTGTTCATGCGGTAGGTGAGGGAGCGTACGCCCCAATTCTCGGTCTTGGTGACCTTGCCGCCGAGACCCTCGACGATACCGGTCATCTGCGCAGTCAGCTCTTCGACCTGCTGCGGGCTCGCGTCCTGACGCGCGAGAAAGACATGCTCATAGAGAGCCATGGTGGTCCTTTCCTCATGTTGGCGCATCGCCCGGCGTCAAGCCCTTAAGAGGCCTTCGGAAAGGACTCTGGGATTAAGCTCAGAAGGCGGAAACACGGGACGACGGGCCGACTGGCCCTGCCACACCAAAATCACGAATGATTTGTTGAGACCGTCCGTTCAGCTCCCGGCCGGGGTCTGCGGATGCGCGCCTTATACGGATTTTGACCGGCTTTGCAAGGTTGGGGGCCAATTTTCGGCCCTTGGGTGCCTGCGGGGCATGGCCAGGACCGACCGTCTCGGGGTACCGGCTTGATTTATTTGTTTGTATAGCATACAAATAAATCAACGGGAGCATCCAATGGCAGAAAAGCCTGCCCATGCGGCATCGGAACCGGGCGCCGGCGACCCCAAGCATGCGGCGCGCGCCACGCGCTCGGCGGGCCGCAAGATGCGCTCGCTGCTGCTGGATGCGGCAAGCCCGCTGTTCCGGGAGCGGGGACTGTCGGGTGCTTCGATCACCGACATCGCGGCCGCCGCGAACGCCTTCCCGAGCCAGATCACCTATTACTTCCGCACCAAGGAGGCGCTGTTCGTCGAGTGCGCCTGCCGCGAGCTGCTGTATCTGGCGCGCACGACCGAGCAGGCCGCGCTGAAGGCGCGCACGCCGGGGGACTACACCCACGCGCTGGCCGAGACGGTCACGGCGAGCGATTCGGTCGCCTTCTTCGCCGAAGCCCTGACCCTGACGCGGCGGCGCCAGGATCTCGCGCCGCTGGTCGAGCGCACCATCGAACGCCTCCACAGCGAGGGCGCACGCGCCTATGCCAGCCAGGTCGCGCGCCACGGTTGGCGCTCCCTGCGCGCTCCCGACGAAAGCTCGCGGCGGTTCTGGGCTGTCGCCATCGGCGTCATCCTCGAAGGCTATGCCATGGGCCGATCGCCGGATGAACTCTGCGGCGAGATGCTTCGTGTGCTTGGTGAGCAGGCGAAGTCCGGCGGCGAGGCCGCGCGCCTGCGTCTTGTCGATGACCGCAATGCATCGCCCCCTTCGGACGAGGAGAGTTAGGCCATGACCGCGCTTCGCATGCGTGCCCGTGATTTCCTGACCGACGACCAATTGGCCGACGTCCGCCAGCGTGTGACCTGGAAGGGCGTTGCGCTGATCGCACATGCCTGGGCGCTGATCGTCGCTGCGGTTGCGCTGGTCGCGATGTGGCCCAATCCGCTGACCTACATTCTTGCGGTCGCCACCATCGGCTCGCGCCAGCTCGGGCTTGCGATCCTCATGCATGACGGCGCGCATGGTTGCCTGTCCGCCGACGAGAAGACCAATCTGACGCTGAGCCAATGGCTCTGCGCCTATCCCATCTTTGCGGAGACGCGCGCCTATCGCCGCTATCATCTGCAGCATCACGCGCGCACCCAGCAGGAGGACGATCCCGATCTGGTGCTGTCCGCGCCGTTTCCGATCACAGGGCTGAGCTACCGCCGCAAGTTCATTCGCGACATTACCGGACAGACCGGCTACCAGCAGCGCAAGGCGCAATTGCTCAATGCGCTCGGGCCGAAGGACTGGCCATGGCGGCAGCGCGCCGCGCATTTCTGGGAGAAGCTCGGCCCGCAATGTCTCACCAATGCCGCGATGTTTGCCGCGCTAGCGGCGGTCGGCGTGTGGTGGGCCTATCCGCTGCTATGGCTGGTACCGCTGCTCACCTGGCAGATGGTCATCACCCGCATCCGCAACATCGCGGAGCACGCCGTCGTCCCCGACAGCAGCGATCCGCTGCGCAACACCCGCACCACGCACGCGAATTTCCTCGAGCGCCTGTTCATCGCGCCGTATTACGTGAACTATCACCTCGAGCATCATCTGCTGTTCTACGTGCCCTGCTACAATTTGCCGAAGGTGCATCGCCTGCTCAGCGAGAGCCGGCACGCCGGCCGCATGGAGGTGCAGCCGAATTATGCCGCCGTGCTGCGGCTTGCCACGGCAAAGCCGAACCACGACGACCGGCCGGGCCAGTTGGCAAGCAGCGCCCGCCGGGCGCGGGCCGGCGCCGAGGTCGGTGCGGACCAGAAGGCGGGCGGTTTCTAGCCGGCCAGTGCGGTAACACGCGGCGCGGGAAGGAAGGCGGCCGCATCGGGGACGAGCGTGGCGGCATCGGCTGCGCCACGGTGGATCACGAAGGCGCCCTTGCCGCGGCGCTTGGCTTCATACATGGCGCGATCGGCGGCGCTCAGCAATTCGTCGGCGGTGACGCCGTCGCGCGGTGCCGACGCAAGTCCGATGCTGGCGCCGACCCGCGCCGCCGGCTCGAATTCGAACGGCTCCGCCACGCGCGCGATGATGCGTCGCGCCACGGCAGCAGCCCCGCCGTCGGTGATGTCCGGCAGCAGGATGACAAACTCATCGCCGCCAATGCGACACACGACATCGGCGTCCCGCACGCTTGCGCAGAGGCGCTTCGCCACGGTGACGAGAACGGCGTCACCCGTCGCATGCCCGAACCTGTCGTTGACGCCCTTGAAGCCGTCGAGATCGACGCAGAACACCGTGAGCTTCGAGGGACCCGACGCCGCATCCGGCCAAGGACCGTCGAGCATCTCGGCAAACAGTTTCTGGTTGAGGGCGCGGTTGGGCAGGCCCGTGAGCAGGTCGTGATGCGCCATCAGGCGGTTGTTGCGCTCGGAATGATGGAGGTCGAGCAGGATTTTGTGGTTCTCCAGCAGCAGGAAGATCATTCCGGCCGTGTAGACGGGGGTTTGCAGGCCGATGATGAACAGGAACGGCACCGGCGACAGGATCGTGGCCGCGGCAAAGGGCAGCGTGAGAATGCAGATCAGGAGAATGCCGTAGCGCGGCGTCCCCGCATTGCGCGAGGCGATGCCGCCGACGAGGTTGGCGAGGCCAATGCCGGCCATCAGGATCAGCGGCATGACGCCGGAGGCGACGCATTGATAGCAGCCTGCGGAAATCAGCACGACCGAGGCGAGCCCGGCCCAGATCGGCGAAACGTTCACCGGCGCCCGCCGGTCTCGCTTCGCCCTCGCGAGCGCCTTCATCATCAGGCAGATGCGCGTGCTGCCGAGCACGATTTCGGCGAGCACCCAGGCATAGGCCCAGGGCGCGCCGGTGAGAGCGGCGGACAGCGACGCGATCAGCAGGGAGGCGGCCACGGCCACCACCAGCGTCCTGGTCTTGTTGGTCCGCTGCTGCAGTAATTCGTTGTGGATGTCGTCAGGCTGGGGGCGTGGTCCCGCGAGCAGCCAGTCGACGCAGGCCTGCAATGGAGCCCACGGTTGCCCTGTGCGCCCGGCAGACGTTGAGGCCGTCAATCTCTGTGGGACCATTGTTGCCATGGCCGCAACCTAGGTGGACGGCATTTAAGGCCGCTTAMGTTCGGGAACCGAGTTCCCGATAGCGTAAACGCTTTGCAGCGAAGCGGCGCCGCCAACCCGATTGCTGCAGGGCAGCGAGCGGGTTCTGAGGCGGGTTACCTGTCCCGACATACCCATCGCGGCTTGACAGCGCAGCCCCGGTCGTTGTCTACGGCCCCCTTTGAAGCTTGATCGGGAACCAAGGCTTGTGCCGGACGTAGTCGGCTGCCGGCTCTCGACACAACGGCTCACGCGATCCAGGGGAGCGCCGATGACGGCAGCATTCACATTTCCGGGGCAGGGGTCCCAGGCCGTCGGCATGGGCAAAGCCCTCGCGGACGCCTTTCCGGTGGCGCGTGCGGTGTTCGACGAGGTCGATGCCGCGCTTGGGGAGAAGCTGACGGCCACCATCTGGGACGGCCCGGCCGAGACCCTCCAGCTCACCGAGAACGCACAGCCGGCGCTCATGGCGGTGTCCATCGCCACCCTGCGTGTGCTGGAGGCGGAAGCCGGTTTTTCCGTGGCGCGGGATGCCGCCTTCGTTGCCGGGCACTCGCTCGGTGAGTATTCGGCGCTGGCCGCGGCCGGCAGCCTGACGATTTCCGACACCGCGCGGTTGCTTCGCACCCGCGGTCTCGCGATGCAGAAGGCCGTACCCGTGGGCGCCGGTGCAATGGCTGCGCTCCTCGGCCTCGATTATGAAGCCGCCATGGAGGTCGCCGCCGAGGCGGCCCAGGGCCAGGTCTGCCAGGCTGCCAACGACAATGGCGGCGGGCAGGTGGTGGTCTCGGGCGACAAGGCGGCGGTCGATCGCGCCGTGGAGATTGCCAAGACCAAGGGTGCCAAGCGCGCGATGCTGCTGCCGGTGTCCGCACCGTTCCACTGCAAGCTGATGCAGCCCGCGGCTGACGCCATGGCGGAAGCGCTGGCCAAGGTGACGATCAAGGCGCCGGCGGCGCCGCTGGTGTCGAACGTGCTGGCGAGCGCCATCACCGATCCCGACGAGATCCGCCGCCGTCTGGTCGAGCAGGTCACCGGCACCGTACGCTGGCGCGAGTCGGTGGCCTACATGGCCGGGCAGGGTGTCACCCGCTTCTTCGAGATCGGCGCCGGCAAGGTGCTCTCTGGTCTCGTCAAGCGCATTGCTGACGGCGCCGTCGGCGTATCGGTTGGCGGTCCGAACGATATCGCCGCCGCCAAGGATGCATTGGCCGCTGCAAAGCAGGCCTGAAGCGCGATGAGTTCTCGTCGCGCTTGAGTTTTTCAGTTTACGCACGATCTTTCGGACAGCCGCTGCGCACTTTTCCGGATCGTGCCTTGGAGGAGTTTTTCGATGTTCGATCTGACTGGCAAAAAGGCGCTCGTCACCGGCGCGACCGGCGGCATCGGCGGCGCGATCGCACAGGCGCTGCATGCGCAGGGCGCCACCGTTTCGATTTCCGGAACGCGCAAGGAAGTGCTGGATGAGCTGGCCGGCAAGCTCGGCGAGCGCACTCACGTGCTGCCCTGCAATCTCTCCAAGGCCGACGAGGTCGAGGCGCTGGTGCCCGCCGCGGAAGCCGCGATGGGCCAGGTCGACATCCTCGTCGCCAATGCCGGCATCACCCGCGACAATCTCTTCGTCCAGCTCCGCGACGAGGACTGGGAGGAGGTCATCAACATCAACCTGACCTCGACCTTCCGCCTCGCGCGCGCCGCGACCAAATTGATGATGCGCAAGCGCTTCGGCCGCATCATCGCGATCACCTCGGTGGTCGGCGTCACCGGCAATCCCGGGCAGGGCAATTACACCGCCTCGAAGGCGGGCCTGATCGGCATGATCAAGACCCTGGGTGCCGAATACGCCAAGCGCGGCGTCACCGCGAACTGCATCGCGCCCGGCTTCATCAAGACGCCGATGACGGATGCACTGAACGACAAGCAGCGCGAGACGATTCTGACCAAGGTTCCGGCCGCCCGCCTGGGGACGCCCGAGGACATCGCGGCCGCCGCCGTTTATCTCAGCTCGAACGAAGCAGCCTACGTCACCGGCCAGACTATCCACGTCAACGGCGGCATGGCCATGATCTGAGGCCCCCGTCCCGCACTGCCCACAGCGGCGGCGCGGGATGCGGCAAACGGCCGTTTCCGGAGCGAAATGAGGCTTGTAGTCAAGGCAGTTGAAGTGTGATAACCGGACCCTCAACGGATGGGCAAAGAACGCCATTGCAGGTTTTTGAAACCCTGTATATTGGCGATGCGGAGCCTTGGCCGTCGTTCGCCGGGCCCTGCATCGGTTAGGATGGGGCCAAATCAAAGTTCGTAAGCGAAGGCACTAAACGACCACGACGGCTCGTATCGTCCCGGGGGGTCGGGTCTACAGGGAACAACACGAGGTTATGCAATGAGTGACATTGGCGAGCGGGTTAAGAAGATCGTGGTCGAACACCTTGGTGTTGAGCCCGAGAAGGTTGTCGACGCTGCGAGCTTCATCGACGACCTCGGCGCCGACAGTCTGGACACCGTCGAACTGGTGATGGCGTTCGAAGAAGAATTCGGTTGCGAGATTCCGGACGACGCCGCGGAAACGATTCTCACCGTCGGCGACGCCACGAAGTTTCTCGAGAAGAACGCGAAGAGCTAAGGCTCTTCATTTTCGCGGGGACAACATTGAAACCGGACGGGCCGCTGACTGGCGGTCAGCCGGTTTCTTGTTATTGGCCGTGAATCTTTCGATGCGGAGTTTTCGGATATGAGACGGGTCGTCGTCACTGGTCTCGGCATGGTGTCGCCACTCGGCTGCGGTGTCGAGCCGACCTGGAAGCGCATCCTCAACGGTGAGAGCGGTGCGCGCCCGATCGAGAGCTTCGATGTCTCCGATCTGCAGACCAAATACGCCTGCACCGTCGTGCGCGGCGATGGCAGCAACGATACGTTCAATCCCGACAAGTGGATGGAGCCGAAGGACCAGCGCAAGGTCGACGACTTCATCATCTTCGGCATGGCCGCGGCCGGCCAGGCGCTCGACGATGCCAACTGGCATCCCGAGACCGAAGAGGACAAATGCGCGACCGGCACCATGATCGGGTCCGGCATCGGCGGCCTCAACGGCATCGCCGACACCGCGATCCTGCTCAAGGAGCGCGGACCGCGCCGGGTGTCGCCGTTCTTCATTCCGGGCCGCCTGATCAATCTTGCCTCCGGCTACGTCTCGATCGCGCATGGGCTGAAGGGGCCGAACCATTCGGTCGTCACGGCCTGCTCGACCGGCGCGCATGCGGTCGGCGACGCCGCCCGCCTGATCGCGCTCGGCGATGCCGACGTCATGGTCGCCGGCGGTGCTGAATCGCCGATCAGCCGCATCGGCATTGCCGGCTTCAACGCCGCACGCGCGCTCTCCACCGGCTTCAACGACACGCCCGAGAAGGCCTCGCGTCCCTACGACAAGGACCGCGACGGTTTTGTCATGGGCGAGGGCGCCGGCGTCCTGGTGCTCGAGGAGCTCGAGCACGCGCAGCGCCGCGGCGCGAAGATCTATGCCGAGGTGATCGGCTATGGCCTGTCGGGTGACGCCTATCACATCACGTCGCCGTCGCCCGATGGCGATGGCGGTTTCCGCAGCATGTCGGCGGCGCTGAAGCGCGCCGGCCTCACGGCGTCCGATCTCGACTACATCAACGCCCACGGCACCTCGACGCCGCTCGGCGACGAGATCGAGCTCGGCGCAGTGGAACGCCTGCTCGGCAACGCCGCCTCCAAGGTCGCGATGTCCTCGACCAAGTCGTCGACCGGCCATCTCCTCGGTGCGGCCGGCGCGATCGAGGCGATCTTCGCCATCCTCGCGATTCGCGATAACGTCGTGCCGCCGACCATCAACCTGGACAACCCGTCGGTCGAGACTGCGATCGATCTCGTGCCGCACAAGGCGAAGAAGCGCGAGGTCAACGTCGCCCTGTCGAACTCTTTTGGTTTTGGCGGCACCAATGCGTCGGTAATCGTCCGGCGTTTGGCCAGTTAGTTTGCGTTTGAGACGAATCCACCGTTTTGCCGTATTCGGCGATAGTCATAGAAGTGGGCGCGTGCATTTGGCGTGGCAAGCGATTGTCAGGCCGCGATTGAACCGGCAGGATTCAGGTTGCTTCGATGAGTGAAAGGCCGCCCATTTCGCCCCGGAGCCCGCGGGCAGCGCTCGAGCCCGAGCAGGTTCCGCCGCCGCCGAAGCGATCGGACCGCGCGCGCAATCCCTTTGTGGTCGTCGGCAATGCCATCATCACCCTCCTGCTGATCGCCATGCTCGGCGCGGGCGGCGTGTATTATTACGGCCGGCAGGTGCTGGAAGCGCCGGGGCCGCTGAAGGAAGACAAGATCGTCAACATCCCTCAGCGCGCCGGCAAGCGCGACATCGCCGAGACGCTGAACAAGGAAGGCGTCACCGACGTCAATCCGTGGGTGTTCATCGCCAGCGTCGCGGCGCTGAAGGCGAGCTCGGACCTGAAGCCGGGTGAATACGCCTTCCAGAAAAATGCTTCCTTGCGCGACGTCATCGCCACCATTGTCGAGGGCAAGGTGGTGCAGCACGCCGTGACGATTCCGGAGGGCCTGACCTCCGAGCAGATCGTGGCGCGGCTGTCCGACAACGACATCTTCACCGGCAGCGTGCGCGAGCTGCCGCGCGAGGGCACGCTGCTGCCCGAGACCTACAAATTCCCGCGCGGCACCACGCGCGAGCAGGTGATCCAGCGCATGCAGCAGGCGCACAAGCGCGTGCTGGCGGAGATCTGGGAGCGCCGCAGCCAGGACATTCCGGTCAAATCTCCGGAGCAGCTGGTGACGCTGGCGTCGATCGTCGAAAAGGAAACGGGCAAGCCGGACGAGCGCAGCCGCGTCGCCGCCGTGTTCGTCAACCGCCTCAAGCAGCGCATCAAGCTGCAGTCGGATCCCACGATCATCTACGGCCTCGTCGGGGGCAAGGGCACGCTCGGCCGTCCGATCAAGCGCAGCGAGATCACGCAGCCCTCGCCCTACAACACCTATGTGATCGAGGGCCTGCCGCCGGGCCCGATCTCCAACCCCGGCCGCGCCTCGCTGGAGGCCGCCGCCAACCCGGCCCGCACCCGCGACCTCTATTTCGTCGCCGACGGCACCGGCGGGCACGCCTTCACCGAGACCTACGACGCGCATCAGAAAAACGTCGCCAAGCTGCGCGCGATGGAAAAGCAGATCCAGAACGACACGGTCGAGCCGGCCGAGGACGCGCCGCCGCCGGCTGCCGCCGCGCCGGGCGCCGCCGATACGCCGACCGCGACCACGCCGGCCCGCCCGAACCAGCAGAAAAAGCCGCCGGCGGCGCGCCCGGCCAATCCCGCCAATCCGCCGCCGGCCCGGCAGGGCGCAGTGCAGTCGTCGCCGCCGGTGGTCCAGCGCTAGCGCAGCCCAGACCTGCCTACGGGACTTTGCGGATTCCACTTTCCTGCAAAATAGTCTTAAGATTCGCGTGGCTTGATGCCTCGCGAATCCTTTTGTTCCTGGAGAATCTGACCTGATGGCGCTGTCGTCCATGACCGGCTTTGCTCGAAGCCACGGCGCGAGCGGGCCGTATACGTTCGAATGGGAATTGAAGTCGGTCAACGCCAAGGGCTTCGATCTCAGGGTGCGGCTGCCGCAGGGGTTTGACGAGCTCGAGGCCCATGCCAAGAAACGCGCCGGCGAGCTTCTGTCGCGCGGCACCGTCTACGCCAATCTCAACGTCAAGCGCGCCAATGCGGCCGCCACCGTCCGCGTCAACGAGGACGTGCTCAACGCCGTGCTGAAGGCCGCCGCGGTGATCGCGGGCAAGGTCGACGCGGTTGCGCCGAGCATCGACGGCCTGCTCGCCATTAAGGGCGTCGTCGAGGTCGCCGAGCCCGAGGGCGACGAGGAAGAGGACAAGGCCGCCCGTGCCGCCGCAGCCGAGGCCTTCGACAAGGCGCTCGACGAGCTGGTCGCGATGCGCAAGCGCGAGGGGACGTCGCTCGGGCAGATCCTGACCCAGCGGGTCGACGAGATCGAGCAGCTCGCGAAAAAAGCTGAAAGCTCGCCCGGCCGCAAGCCGGAGGCGATCAAGGCGAGGCTCGCCGACCAGATTGCCGCGCTGCTCGACACTTCCGACCGTTTCGATTCCGACCGTCTGATGCAGGAGGCGATCCTGATCGCCACCAAGGCCGACATCCGCGAGGAGCTCGACCGCATCGCCTCGCACGTCGCGCAGGCCCGCGAGCTGATCGGCAAGGGCGGCCCGATCGGGCGCAAGCTCGACTTCCTGGCGCAGGAGTTTCACCGCGAGGTCAACACCTGCTGCTCGAAGTCGAACGACATCGAGCTGACCAATACGGGACTCGCCATGAAAAACGTGGTCGAGCAGTTCCGCGAACAGGTCCAGAATCTGGAGTGATCGATGACGACGGGCGGTCACGGAACTGACGGTGTCGAGCGGCGCGGCCTGATGTTCGTGCTGTCCTCGCCCTCGGGCGCAGGCAAGACGACGCTGTCGCGGATGTTGCTCGAGCGGGAGCCGGGCCTCAAGATGTCGGTATCGGCGACGACGCGACAGATGCGGCCGGGCGAAGTCGAGGGGCGCGACTATTTTTTCGTGACCAAGCCCAAGTTCGAGACGATGGTGAAGCAGGACGAACTGCTCGAATGGGCCACCGTATTTGACAATCTTTACGGAACGCCGCGTGCGCCGGTGGAAGCGGCGCTATCGGCCGGGCAGGACGTGCTTTTCGACATCGACTGGCAGGGCACGCAGCAGCTGCACCAGAAAGCAAGCATCGACGTGGTTCGCGTCTTCATCCTGCCGCCGTCAGCCGCCGATCTCGAGAAGCGGCTGCATTCGCGCGCGCAGGATTCCGACGAGGTGATCCGCAAGCGCATGAGCCGGGCCAGCCACGAGATGAGCCACTGGGCCGAGTACGACTACATCGTCATCAACCACAATGTCGATGACGCCTTCGCCGAGGTGCAGTCGATCCTGAAGGCCGAGCGCCTCAAGCGCGAGCGGCGGACTGGCCTCGTCGGCTTCGTGCGAGGTCTGCAAGCTCAGCTTCAGGGCTAGGCTGCGCCAGCCGCGGCCCTTCCTGCGCCAGCCGTTCCAGCATCGCCGTGATGACGTCGATGTCGACGCTGTCCTCGACGCGCGCAGCCGGCTCTTCATCCTTCTCAGCGCTATCGTTGCCGGCATCGTTGACCGCGAGCCGCGGAGCCGCTGCCTCGATTTCGAATTCACCGTTGAAGATGTCGGCCTCGTCGAGATCCGCGATCTCGTTGCGCGTTGAACGGGACTGTGCCGCGATCCGGCCGATCTCGCTGCTGAAGGCTGCGAGTTGCGGGGCTTCTGGACGCGGCGGCTGCGGACGGATGGCGTCGAAGTCGATCGGGCCCGGCTGCTGGGTGCGCGGCGTGTTCGGCATCTCGTTGAGCCATGGAGCGCGATCCTGCTCGTGGGGCTCCCGGTCGTCCCAGTTCACGTGACGATGGTCGTTCGTCCTGACGCGAGCGCGCGCGCCGGCGAAGCGGTAGATGACGCTCGCGAGGAGGCCGGCGAGCGTCAGCGCGCCGCCGATGACGAGCATGAGCGTCTGCAGCGAGCCGGTCGGCTTGTCGGCGGGAGCTTCAGCCGCGGCGAGCGCCCCCGGAGCCTGCGGCTTCGCCGGCTTGGCGCCCGGCTGCGGGGCTGCAGCGACAGGCGCGGGCGCGGCTTGTGGTGCAGGCGAGGCGGTGTCAGTCGAGGCATCGGGCCAGGGCGCGGCGACGGCGGGCTGCGGGCTGGCGTCGGCAATCCTGATCGACGGCCGTTGTGCGGCCGGCGCTGCGTTCGCTGCAGCCGGGGCGGGCGCAGTCATGGCCGGTGCGGCGGTAGTCTGCGGCGCGATGTATTCGGCATGCGCATTCTGCACGGAGGGCTGCGCCGGAGTATCGGCACTTTGCGCATCGCCGGTGGCCTGCGCGGTCTGCGTGACCTTGCCACCTTCGGCACGCAGATACCAGCACTGCCGCTTGCTGGCGCGATCGAGTCGATAGTACCAGTGCTGCCCTTGCGGGGCGGCGCCCTTCGGCGAGGGCAGGCAATCGCTCGCGGCGGTGCTGGATACGCTCGGCGCGTTCTGCGATACGGCGGCGAGTGGCGCGCCGGCAATGATGCTGCCAACAAGCGCAGATACGAATTTCGCGGTTCGGTTGCCCATCCTGGTCTCCCGGTTACGCACAACGCAACTCTTAACCAGCCCTTTCTCGTCAAAGACTTGGGTGGCAATGAGCCGCAATTCCGGAGAGGATGTGGCTTGAATTGGGCCTGCGGCACGTTCGTTCCGCCGCGTTATCAGGCTATGTCGCCTCCTATTGCTTGACCGAGGTCCAGGTTCCACCACAGCCGTCGGAGCGGCGGAACGTTCCGGAACCGCTGCGGGTTCCGAGCCGGCCGGCGCCGGTGTAGGTAATGCCGCCCTCGCCACGGCCGAACGTGCGCACCGCGCCGTTCGCGCTGACGGTCCCCGTGACGCCTTCGGCAATCACGCGGCCCGAGGTGACCACGGTTGCGCCAGTGGTCGTGCCGCCGCAGCCGATGCTGGTGACCACCCAGGCGCCGTCAAAACTACCGCCGCCTCCACCACCGCCGCCGTTTCGCCGCAGCGCCGAGCGCTCCTCCGCCGCCGGCTTGCTCCGGCGCGCCGAGGGTGCGGGCTCCGCCGAACGGCCCGACGAGGAATCCTGGCGTGAGCCGGACAGCGACTTCTCGTCGTTGCCGATCGAGCCGCCGGCGCTGCCGGACTGCGCGACGGCGGGCGATGCGGCGAGGGCGATGTTGAGGAGCAAGGCGAGGGCAATCGCGTGAGCGGATTTGGGCATGGGCAAAAATCCGAAAATGAAAAAGGATGTCAGCGGCCGGAGCCGTCGGCGCAGACAGCTCCGATAATGCGGCAAGCTTTGCCAGCCTTGCCGCATTCGTCAAGCGCGGCGTCCCTGGCGCGCTGCACGCCCTCGCGCTGGACCAGCGACCAGGATTTGTCCGAGATCGCGAAGGCGCCGCAGCTCTTGCCGTAGAAGGACAGCTCGATCGGGCACTTGGCGCCGCCGCAATTGCCGCGCGCATCGGCCACCGCCGCGCGCCGCGAGGCGTGATTCCACGACATGCCCCATTTGCTGCCGTCCGGCCCGTAGACGATCGAGCCCCATGGCTTCAGATCCTCCATCTTGCGCATCCGCAGCAGCAGGCCTTCGGTCGGCTCTCCAGTCGGCGCCATGGCGATGCGCTGCTGGAGCTTCGTGATCGCGCGGGTGAGGCCGTCGGGCGTGTCGGGATCGAAATTGAGCTCGTAGAGCCGCTCGCTCAGCTCGCTGAGCAGCGCGGCATCGCGCAGCGGCACGCGGTCGGGATCGGCGCGCAGGCGATCCGCAGGGACGGGATCGGGCTGCATCGCCGCGACCTGCGGCGGCGCTGCTTGCGTCGGCGGCACGAAATAGAAAGTGCCGTCGATCGGCGAGGACGACACCCAGGGCTGTTGTGCGCCTGCGGTGGCGCGCTTCACGGCGAGGCCGACCTGGTTGAAGGTCTGGAACACGTCGAGGCCGGCGACCCGGATCGTCGTCGCCAGCGCCTTGGTGTAGGGGCTGTGGCCGTCGCTGCCGTCCTGGGCGACGTTGCCGGGCTGCGTCGCGTAGGAGATCAGCGTGCCCTCGGGCGCGCGCATCTGCGCGAGGCCGCCGTCGGAGGATCGCAGGCCGCGTGAGCCAAAGGGATTGTTGCGGCAGGCATCGAGGATCACGAGGTTGAGCCGCGTGCCCGATCCCTGCATCTGGCGCAGCACGAGGTTGACGTCGGTCATCTGGAAATCGACATCGGCCTCGCGCGTCGGGTTGGCGCCGACCGGCACCAGATAGTTGGAGCCCGCGACCTGCACGCCGTGGCCGGCATAATAGAACAGCGCGACGTCGGCGCCCTGGACCTGCCGGCCGAAGCTCTGCACCGCGATGTCCATCGCGGCCTTGTCGAGATCGAGCTGGGCGCGTCCGCCGACCAGCGCGAAGCCGAGGAGCCCAAGCGTCTCCGCCATCAGGCTGGCGTCCTTGGACGGGTTGTCCAGCGGCGTGATGTTCTTGTAGGCGGAGTTGCCGACCACCAGCGCGATGCGCTTCTCGGCCGATGCAGGCTGCGTCACGGCAGCGGCCGCGATCAGCGCCGCCAGCCCCACAACGCGATTGAAAAACCTCGCGCGCATCAAAAATTCCCCAAAATAATGGCGCTAATCTACCAGCTAGGTGCGCGGCCGAAAAGCGGTGCCACGGTCTGGCTATTGGTATTCCGCGAGATCGTCATGCCCGGGCTTGTCCCGGGCATCTACGTTCTTCGTGCGACCCGGCAAGGCGTGGATGGCCGGGACAAGCCCGGCCATGACGGTGCGGAAACAATGGGACCCAAGTCGTCAAGCTATCAGGCGAGAGACCACGCATTATCCTTCCCGCGGCAGGTTCTGCCCGTGGCTTGCTGTCGCTCGTCGCCCCGTTGGATGCCAAAGGGCGCAGGGAAGGCCGGGCGCCGGCGGCACCCGCAGATCCGTGCGCTTGCGAAGAATGCACACGGGGTGGATCACAGGTGATGCCGATCGCTTGGCCTTCCCTGCGCGGATGGTTTTAACGGTGTCCTTCGTGCTCTCCCCGGGGAGCGATGCACTATTGCCCCCGTCGCCTTGCAGATGATCGATGCGCGCGCCGGTTGGCCGCCGCACCACCGCAAGCCTTGACGCACAAACCCCGGGCGTCAGGACCACACGACTTCTCCGTCCGCGGACGGCTTTGCCGGATCATCACGGGCTTGCGTGTGCTCGCCCACGACGACCAACCCAACCGCTGTGACCGCGCCGTGTCGTACCGCGTCGCGCAGGACTCACGGTTTCCCGCCCTGTCCCACACGTTGCGCGCCGGCGCTGCCGCGTCCACCGCCACCCGGCCCGCATCTCGTGACGGTCGCGAACGCCCCTTTGGCAGGGCCGGGATGCGCGGGGTATGCCACAAATCCGAAATTCGGGAAAGTGGAATATTTTTGCCGTATGGGGTTGACGGTGTTTTGCCCGACGGGTCGCGCCTGCTGTGGTGGTGATTTTGTTCGCGGACGGCTGATGGGGCGACCTATTTCCACGCCAGCATCAGCGCCAGGACACCCAGAACGGCACTGATGAGACCCACCATTGCGTATGACTGCGCAAAAACGCCGGTCTGCACAAAAACCTGTGCCGCGATGGCCAAGCAAAAGGCGGCGAGAAGCAGGCAGGCGCAGCCGACGATGATTGCGAGATAGCGTAGCGCGGTTGCGATTGGTCTTGTGGGGAGTGCGGGATCGCTCATGCGATTGAGAACGGAGCTGCCGGCCGCTCGTTCCAGTTTGCGCGCGGGCGGAGAAACATCAATCGCGTGCGCAGCAATCGAGTAATGCTCGCCAGATGCGCTGGATCTCGACTGTCCTTTCGAACTCCAGCACGTGGTTCGCGCTCATCTGCGACGCTGATGTCTCCCTGCGCGGTTCGCGCGGTGTGATCCAGCGCTCGGAGATGGGATCGTACCACTTGCCCAGATTGATCAACGCGCTTCTCCTCTGTTCGATCCCCCCTGTCGTTGCCGTGACGGAAAGCCAACGCGCGGAAGGCGCGCGACGTTCCAACGTCTCGCAAGAGGCGGAACTTGCGGGGAGAATCCGGGCGCTAGCGCTTCGGTGCGTTGCTCTCATCGGACGAGCGGGCAACGTCCGGCTGACGTTTCTCGCGCGTGCCGATGTCCTGGGGAGGCCTTGCTCGTTCGTCGCCCTCGGCTTCAGGCGGTGGCCCGGACCTGCGGTACTTCCCGATCAGACGTTTGACGTCATCGATCGCTTCGAGCAGCGGCGGTGTCAGCGAGAGCAGCGCGCCCATCGCGATGGCGATGATGGCGTGGCGAAACGAGACATTCTCGTCCTCGACGGGACGATAGGCGCCGGGCTCGATGGCTGCCGGTGCAAGTCCGGCCGATGAGCGCGGATGGTCGGGCTTCCGCGGCTTGCGCGGCGGCATCATGACGACGACGAAGAGGACGTTGATCAGCAGCCAGATGCCAAGAATAATGAAAAAGGTTCGCATTCCAAAGAATCACAAAATAACGCGGAGCCGATCCAAACCGGCATTGAACGGCCATTCGCAGGCCGATGCAAGATTGTCCCGACGGACAGTGTCGAGAGACGCGCGACGAAATCACTATCGGAATTCGGCAGGTCCAAGGGCGCGGGATCGTTGGTGTCATCCGGCGCGGAGCCGGCCCGTGGACGGGTCAGCGAAACCGCCGCGTCACCATGGCCAGCACGAACACGGGCTTGTCCTCCTCGTAGACGCCCAGCGTCCAACTGTCGCCGGGGCGGAGCGCGTGCTCGACGTCGCGGGAGAGCCGCACCGCTTCGCGCCAGGCGGCCTCGTCACCGGCCAGTATCTCACCGGTCGTGTCGGTGTGTGGCTTGTGGCCTTCGAAATGGAAGAAGTACTGCGGCATGTCGGGCAATGCGGCGTGCGGGAGAATGTTCCGACGGAGCAGCGCACGGGGCTCGAGGCTATCCGTCGGCCGCGCCGCCCAGCGCTTCGCCGAAATGCTTCCTGATGGAGTCGTTGCAGGAGCAGGATCTGGCCTCAAGCGCCGGCGTGTCGAGGATCAGGATCGCGCCGCGGCGGGTGGCAAGGATGCGCCTTGCCTTGAACATCTGGATGACGCGGCTGGCATAGCTGCGCGAGACGCCGAGCATGCCGGCGAGCTGCTCGTGGGTGAGGGGAATCTCGACTTCACCGAGATGCTCATGCGCGGAGAGAATCCATTTGGCCGCGCGCTGCTCGATGGAATGCGCGGCGTTGCAGGCCGCGGTCTGCAGCAGCTGTGCGAACTGGCAGTCGGCATAGCGCGACAGGACCTCTTGCAGCGTGGGCGACCTCTGCTGCGCTTGCTCGAGCGCGCGCAGCGGCAGGCGGACGAGCGTGCCGCCGAGCTTGACGACGATGCGCGTATAGGCCGGCGAAGGGCGGCGGCCGGCGGCGATGCCCACGGCGCCTTCGCGGCCCACCAGCAGGCTCTCGACCTCGCGGTCGTCCTCGACCGGCACGGCGAACGACACCAATGCCGGGCCGCAGGGGAAATGAACGGCCGTCACCTCGTCGCCGGCATGATGCAGGATGTGCCCCGCCGCGAGGTCGACCGGCTGAAGATGCGGGGCAAGCAATTCGAAATCGGCGGCGTTGAGCTGCTGGAGAAGATCGTTCTGGGGCCGACCGGTCACGTCGTTTTCTCTTGTCGCTTGGTCTTTGCCGGGAATCGGCGCCAGGCGAGACCCTACGTTTCCGCGGCGGAACCGACGGTTCCAAAGTGCACACAAGGAATTGCGGAGCGTCGAAAAGTCGGCGGGGCGGGCGTGCCGCGCTCTGTTCAGGAGTGAACACAAGAGGCAGCGGATCGGCGTAACGTCTGCCTTGCGAAAGCGCGCACCCCGTGCGCTCCGCCCGACGACCGCCGGCCCATACGATCACCAACGCCGCCGGGCCGGCGGGTCCGAGGGCTTCGCCGGGTTATCCGAAGCGGGCGTCCCGCGAGGGTCGGCTCACGGCGGCGTGCGCGCGCCAGGCGTCGATCGCCCGGTTCGCGAGCATCAACTGCCGGCGTTCGCCGCGCCTGAGCTGGGCTTCGATGGCGTCGAGAAGGAAGTTCGCGGTCTGGTCGGGATCGCCGAGCTCGCCGCCCTGCTCAAGGCAGCTCCAGGCGATGAAGAAAGCGCTCTCGACGGTGCAACGTATCGACATGCGCTGCCAACGCAGCGCAGCCCTCCGGCGTTCCGCACCGGATTGCGAGAACGAACGCCGGCAAGATCTTGCGATCTCGCCGGCGCTGACCGGTTCCTCGCGTATCAGTTCTTCAGCACGATGCGGCCGACGACCTTGCCGGCGCGCAGCTCGTCGATCCATTTCTGGACATCGCCCATCGGCTCTTCGCGCATCGGCGTCGGCTTGATCTTGCCGGCGCGGGCGAGCGCCATCAGCTCGTGAGCCTCCGTGAGCGTGCCGACCATGAAGCCTTCGACGGTCAGGCGCTTGTAGACCCACTGCACCATCGGCAGCGTGAACTGGCCGCCCATCAGGCCGGAGACCACGACCTTGCCGCCGCGCGCGGCAACGGCGACCGCGAAGGCCATCGACTTCTCGTTGCCGGCGAAATCGACGACCTCGTCGAAGCCGCCGTCGGTTTCCTTCAGGATGCGCTTGATCACGTCTGGCTCGGACGGGTCGTAGGCGGCGGACGCGCCGTTCTTCAGCGCGGTCTCGCGCGCGGCCGGCGAGAGATCGGCGACCGTGATCGGCTGCTTGAACATGGCCTGCGCGAACGACAGGCCCATCATGCCGACGCCGCCGAGGCCGACCAGCAGCAGATTGCGCTGGCGCGGACGGTCGACCAGGCGCTTGAGCGCGCCATAGGCGGTGACGCCGGAGCACATCAGCGTCGCGGCCTGGTTGACGGGCAGCGGATCGTAGTCGAGCAGATACTTGGCGTCGGGGACCAGCACGTGCGTTGCAAAACCGCCGTCGATGGAGACGCCGAGGAAGCGCTGCTTGGCGCAGAGGTTCTCGTCACCGTTCTTGCAGTCGCGGCACTGGCCGCAGCCGATCCAGGGAAACACCGCCTTCTTCGTGCCGACGAGGCTCGTCGGAACGTCGGAGCCGACCTCGTCGACGACGCCGGCAATCTCGTGGCCGAGCGTGAAGGGCAGCGTCATGCCGCGCGTGGTGTCGAGCTTCTTGCCGCCGCCGAGATCGGCGTAGCCGTCCTGGATGTGGAGGTCGGAATGGCAGAGGCCGCAGCGCTCGATGCGGACGAGGACTTCGCGGCCTTGCGGCTTGGGCGTGTCGACGATGGTCTCGCACAGCGGCGCATCGAACTTGACCAGGGACTGCCGACGCATCAACGCCATATTCCTTCCTCCGAAATTTGTACCAAAGCGCCATTAGCGCGCTTTGGTTTTGTTATTTGAGCATGATCTCGTCGGAAAACCGCTTCACACCTTTCCGGATCATGCTCTACTCAGCTTGCTTGCGTATATCCGCCAATTCACGCGCCATGGCAACAAAGCCCGAGATCGGAATGGTCTCCGCGCGCCGCGTCGCATCGACGCCGGCTGCTTGCGCGAGCCGCGCGGGATCGACGCCCAGCGATTTCAGGCTCTGGCGCAGCATCTTGCGGCGCTGGCCGAAGGCGCTGGCTGCGACCTGCTCGAGCAGCCTGCGATCGCAACGAAGCGGCTCTGCGCGCGGCTTGAGGCGCACCACGGAGGAGGTGACCTTCGGCGGCGGCACGAAAGCGGACGGCGCAATGTCGAACAGGATCTTCGTCTCGCAGCGCCAGTTGGCGAGCACGCCGAGACGGCCATAGGCTTCCTCGTCCTCGTGCGCGACGATGCGCTCGCCTACCTCGCGCTGGAACATCAGGACCATCATGTCGTACCAGGGCGGCCAGGGCTCGGTCGTGAGCCAGTTGATGAGCAGCTGGGTCGCGATGTTGTAGGGCAGGTTGGCGACGATCTTGGCACGCTCGCCGGCGAGCAGCGGCCCTGGATCGAAGGTCATGGCGTCGCCGTGCACGATCTCGAGCCGGCCGGGGTAGCGCGCGGAAATATCCTGCAGGGCCGGGATCGTGCGCTCGTCATGCTCGATGGCGATGACGCGCCGGGCGCCGAGCGCGAGCAGGGCGCGCGTCAGTCCGCCGGGGCCGGGGCCGATCTCGACGATGGTGGAGTCGTCTAGCGGCGCGGCCGCACGCGCGATGCGCGCGGTGAGATTGAGGTCGAGCAGGAAATTCTGGCCGAGCGATTTGCGGGCCGACAGCGCGTGCTGGCGAATGACCTCGCGCAGCGGCGGGAGGTCGTCGATCGCGCTCATCAGCTTTGGGTCGCGGCCATGCGGCCCGCGAGCTGGAGCGCGGCAATCAGGCTCGACGGGTTCGCCTTGCCGGTGCCGGCGATGTCGAAGGCGGTGCCGTGGTCGGGCGAGGTGCGGATGAAGGGCAGGCCGAGCGTGACGTTGACCGCGTCGTCGAAGGCGACCGTCTTGATCGGGATCAGCGCCTGGTCGTGATACATGCAGACCGCGCAATCATAGCCGGCGCGCGCGGCCTCGTGGAACATGGTGTCGGCGGGCAGCGGGCCCTTCGCCTCGATGCCGTCATTGCGCAGAACCTTGAGCGCCGGTGCGATCACCGTCTGCTCCTCATGGCCGAGCGAGCCGTCCTCGCCGGCATGCGGGTTGAGGCCGGAGATCGCGATGCGCGGCCGCGCGATGCCGAAGCGCGCCTTCAGCTCGGCCGCGACGATGCGCACGGTCGAGACGATCAGATCGCTGGTGAGCTGGTTCAGCGCCTCGCGCAAGGAGACGTGGATGGTCACCGGCACCACGGCGAGCCGCGGCGACCACAGCATCATCACCGGCTGCGGCACGCGGCCGTTTTGTGCGGCCAGCTCGGCGAGGAATTCGGTGTGGCCGGGATGGCGGAAGCCGGCGCGGTAGAGCACGCTCTTGGCGATCGGATTGGTGACGACGGCGCCGGCGCGGCCCATGCGTACGTCATCGACCGCCTGGCGGATCGAGGCGAGTGCGGCCGGCGCGCTGGATGCATCAGGCTTGGCGGGCCCGGCCGTCGCGCGCTCGCCGGTTGCGACCACCGGCAGGGCCTCGGCGAAGGCGGAGACGGCTTCGCTCGCGCTCACCGCGGCGATCCTGACATCGGCGCCGATCGCCTTGGCGCGCTGCGCGATGAAGGCTTCGTCGCCGAGCAGGTAGAAGGCGGGCAGGTTCAGCTCGCGGCGGCGGAGCCACGCTGCGATGGTGATGTCGGGGCCGATGCCGGCGGGCTCTCCCAGAGTCAGGGCGAGGGGCTTTATCGGGGCGTTGGCCATCAGCGGTTGCGATATTCGATCATCGCCGCCTTGCGGAGCTCGTCGAGATAGGCCTTCTGGGTCTTCTCGTACTTCTCCTGGTACATCTTCTCGCGGACCTCGCGCTTCTTCGGCGTGTCGATCATGGTCGGCTTGCGCGAGCACAGCACGACCATCTCGATGCCGGCCTTGGTCACTTCAGGCGCGGTCAGATGGCCGATCGGGGTGTCGTCGAGCACCTTGCGCAGCGCCTCGGGCAGGTCCGCCGTGGTCTTGGTGACGCTCTCGCGGATGGTGGCGTTCGGCGTCGAGCGGAACAGCGAATTGGCTTCCTCGCAGCTTCCGACACGGGAGCGATATTGCTCGGCTTCCTTCATCCGCGTCTCCTGGAAGGCCGAGGACGAGCCGCGCGGCACGATCAGCACGATCGGCTGCATCTTGTACTCGGTGCCCTCGATCTGGAGCTTGTCGCCGGTCTGGGCCTGCACGGCCTGCGCGACGTCGCGCTCGCCGACCAGCAGCTTCTCCTTGAAGCGGCCGCGCACGAGGCTGGTCCAGACCATCTCGGACTTCATGCGTCCCTTCAGGGTCTCGGGACGCACGCCCTTGGATTCCAGCGACTTGGCGAGCTGGTCCGGCGTGATGCGCATGCGCTGCGCCATGCCCTCGAAGGACTGGTTGATGTCGGTGACACCGGGGTCGACGCCGTACTTCTTGCCTTCCTTCAGCTTCACCTTGTCGTCGATCAGCTCGTTGATGACCTCCTGGCGGCTCGGGGTCTTCTGCGTGGTCAGCTGGTCGAGCTTGGAGCGCTGCTCGATGTCGTAGTCGGTGATGGGATCGCCGTTGACCATGACGACGATGTTCTGTGCGTGCACCGGCGCGCCGGCGAGGGCCAGGGCGGCGAGGACGAGGAGGAGGCGGAACGAGGACAAGGCAATCGTCATGGATTTATCGCTCGGATGTCAGCCGCGGTGAACCTGCGATCGGGAACGAGCGGCCGACACTTCAAACCGTTTACTGGAGGCCGGCTGAACTGCTGGTCGTCGACGAGGTCGCCAGCGTGCGCAGGCCGATCTGGAACATGAACGCATGGCTCAGCACGGGCGGGGTCGAGCCCGCTGAGTAGCTATACGAGGTTACATAGTTAGCGGCCAGCACGAAGCAATCGTCGACATAGCCGGCGCCGAGCACATATTGGTTCAGCTTGTTGGCCTCGAGGTCCCAGCGCGCCGAGCCGGTGACCACCCAGTTGGTGGCGACCTTCAGCGAGCCGGAGGTCAGGATGCCCTCGCGGCGCGTCAGATAGCCGAGTTCCGGCTGCGGCGCGTAATTGCCGTACATCATGCTGACCGACCAGCGATCGAAATTGGCGCGGCCTTCAGCCTCGAAGCGCTGCACGTTCCAGGTCTGCTCGTCCATGCGGGAGCGGACGCTGAACGTATAGGTGCGGTTGGGCGAGTAGCTGGCGCCCGCCACGTAGTCGGAGCGCGGCTTGTCCAGGCCGGAATCGAGGCCGGTGTTGATGGAGTCCTGGACCGCGAAGGAGTTCATGCCGAACAGCTGGTAGGACTGGCCGAACAGCACCTTGACGGCGCCGCCCTTGTCGAACTGCGTGGTGGACTGCACGCCGACATTGGCGCGGCCGCCGCCCTCGACGCGGTCGTAGCCGGAGAACTTGTCGACGTTGAACAGGTTCGAGGCGTCGAACACCAGGCTCTGCGCGTCCTCGTTCGGCAGCTTGCCGGCATAGGTCTCGTTCGGGCGGATGATGATCTGCGCGATCGGCTCGACCGTGGTCGAGCCCCACGGCTGAACGTTGATGAAGGGGTAGCGATATTCGAGGCCGACGGTCGGCATCAGGCGGAACGCCTGAGTGTCGCCGACCGGCAGATAGTTCGACACGCCCGGCTGGTTGGAAACCGAGGAGTTGATCGCGTCGGCGCGCAGGCTCGCGAACGGCGTCCAGATCTGGCCGAGCGGATCGGTGAAGGACTTGCGCCACTGCCCCTCGGCGGTGAGGCGGGTATAGGTGCCGGGGAAGCCGCGCAGCAGGCACTGCGACGGCGTGCGCGCGAGCGGATCGGCCGATGCGGTGGCGCACAGGCTGTTGGTGTTGGCCAGCGTCGTGATCGGATCGAACACCGCGTTTTCACGCGACAGATTCACGAAATTGGTCTTGTAGCTGAACTCGCCGCCGAACACCGGATAGTTCAGCACGTTCGAGTAGTCGATCACGGGGTAGACGACCGGGACCTTGTCCTGGTTGCCGGAGAAGCTCAGCCAGTACATCGTCCGCGCGTCGAAGAAGCTGCGGTTGCCGACACCGGTCAGATAGAGCTGCGACAGCGCGTCGGTCGGCAGGTTCAGGAACGAGCCGAGCGGATCGCGGTACTGCGCGAGGCGGTAGTCCGACATGAAGTAATAGTCGGAGAGCAGGACGCCGTCCCAGCCCCAGACCCATTTGTCGTTGAGCGCGAACTGGCCCTTGGTCTCGACGCCGCCGCGGAACTGGCGGTCGCCGGGCAGGCCCGCGAACTGCTTCTGGTCGAGCTGGTCGATGCCGTAGAGGCGGATCTGGTAGGCGCCGTCCATCAGGCGCTGGCGGAACTCGGTCTGGAACAGCACGCCCTGCTGGGAGGTGATGCGCGGGCTGAAGGTCATATCCATGTCGGGCGCGATCGCCCAGTAGAACGGGACTTCGACGCCATAGCCGAACGTCGTGTAGGACGTGAAGCCGGGCATCAGGAAGCCGGTCTTGCGCTTCACGGTCGGGTCGGGCGTCGAGAAATAGGGCATGTAGGCGAGCGGCACGCCGAAGAATTCGAGCTGCGCCGTCTCGAAGTACAGCATCTTCTCCTGCTGGTCGTGGATGATGCGGGCACCCTTGACCTGCCACAGCGGCGGCTTCTTCGGATCGTCCTTACAGGGCGCGCAGGCCGTGTAGACGCCGTTCTCGAACACCGTGTAGTTGCCGCTGGAGCGGTCGGCGCGGCTCGCGGCCATGCGGGTTTGGTCGGCGGTGTCCACGCGCAGCGAATCGACGAAACCGTCGCGGTAGTCGTCGGAGAGATCCATGATCTCGGCATAGGTGATCTTGCCGTCGGCATCCGTCATGCGGATGTTGCCCTCGGCATGCAGCCGCTTGGTCTTCTGGTCGTAGATGACCCGGTCGGCCTCGACGCTGGTGCCGTTGTAGAACAGCTGGACGTTGCCGACCGCAGAGACACGCGAATTGTTGTAGTCGTAATCGACCTCGGTCGCCTGAACCAGCATCTGGTTGTCGTTGGCGACCTTCGGCGGCTTCGGACGCGGCGGCAGCGGATTGTAGGTGAAGCTCTGGGCGGAGGCGGGCGTCACCGCCGCAACGTCAATCACGGCGCCGAGCGATGCCACGGCGGCCACGGCCAGCAGGAGCCTGCGAACAGACAAGCCGCACCCGTTCGCGCGCACCACGGTGCGCCGCGCCAAACGAGACACGGGTCCTCGACGGACGGCAGTCACTAACCGTCCTCCTGGTACAACAAGGCCAAAAAGCCGGTGAGGCCGCCCACCACCACGGGCAACCACGCCGCAGCGATCGGATGCATCAACTCAGCCTTGCTCAAGTCTTCAGTCACTTTCGACAGAACGTAGAGCAGAAAGCCTGCGCCCACGCCACTCAAAACCATCTTCTGCACGCCGCCCATCCGGAAGAAGCGCAACGACACGGAGGCCGCGAGCATCACCATGGCGGCCAGCAAAAACGGCTGTGCCAACAGCTTGTGATACTGGAGTCGATATCCGGCTGTCGCGAAGCCTGAGCTCTCGGACGAGCGGATGTAGCTCGGTAGTTGCCAAAAGGACACAGTCTCGGGTGTGGAAAAGCTGTTGCGGACCTGCGCCTCGGTCAGCGTGGTCGGAATCGAGAAGCCGGCCTGCTCCACCGGCGGACCGTTGAGCGTGTAGCGGCGGACGCCCCTGAAGATCCACTGGCCGGGTTCGAGCTCGGCCTCGCGCGCCTCGACGCGTTCCACGAAGTGCTGCTCTGTATCAAAGCGGAACAACGTCAGCCCGGTGAGGCGGATGCCCTGCTGCTCGCTGCGCGCCGCATTGATGATGGTCTGGCCGTCGCTGGTCACCTGATTGAGCCAGAAGCCGGAGGCATCCTGGATGCCGCCGCCGGGCGCCGAGCCGAACAGCTCGGCCTCCATGCGCTTGGAGAGCTCGCGCAGGTTCGCCGACATCGGATTGTAGGCGACGGTGGCGATGACCCCGATCAGCAACGCGCTGCCGAGCGCCGGCGAGATGAACTGCCAGGCGGAGATGCCGGCGGCGCGCGCCACCACGAGCTCGAGCCGGCGGGAGAGGGCGAGATAGCAGGTCATGGCGCCGATCAGCATGCAGAACGGCGTCAGCTTCTCCAGCAGCTGCGGCACCCGGAACAGCGAGGTCTCGGCCACCATGATCGCGGAGGCGGATGCGAGGCCGGAGGTCTTGCGCACCATCTCGATGTAGTCGACCAGCACCAGCAGCAGGAAGATGCTGGCGAACACGCCAAGCGCCGCGACCACAAAGCGGCCGGCGAAATAGCGCCCGAGTGTGTTGGTGAGCATGCTCATGCGGTGGCCGGCCGTCCGAACAGCCGCGCGATGCGCGCGTTGGACCTGTTGATGGCCTCCATGAGGCGGGGCGGCGGCTCGACCACGATGCCGCCGATGATCATCCACAGCCCGACGCCGATGGCGCCGAACACCATCGCGTACTGGACCAGCACGGCCCCCGGCGACTTCACTGCCATCACCGAACAGGCAAAGCCGGCCATGCGCAGGCCGAACACGGCGAGCACCGAGCCGCCGATCGAGAAGTTGCGGCTCTGGCGGGTGGTGCGCGGCGCGCCGAGGAAGGCGAAGGTCAGCACGGCAAAGGCAAACGGATAAATCGGAGCCAGGAGGCTGTCATGCAGGGCCGAGCGGAACTGCCCGGGGATCTGCTTGTAGACGGGATCGTCCTCGGCCGGCGAGAACAGCTCCCAGAGATAGCGCTCGCGAATTCCCAGCGTGACGTCGCGGCCCTGGCCGGAGAATTTCGACATGTCGAAGCCGTAGCGGCCGAACGCCACCAGCGCAGGATCGCGCTTGCCCGCCTCGAAGCGCTGGAGATTGCCGGTCTCCAGCACCAGGAAAGATCCGGTCTCGTTCTTCACGACCTCGCCATGCTCGGCGACGATCGAGACGCGCTCGTTGGGGTCGCGGCGGTCGTCGATGAAGATGCCGGCGAGGATGCCGCCGGGCTGACGCTCGCGGATCCGGATGGTCAGGTTCTTGTCGAGCTGGGCGAAGCGGCCGGGCTGGAGGATGTTGGTGAGCACGTCCGCGGTGATCTCGGCGTCCCACTGCTTGATGCGCCGCATGCCGTCGGGCGCCAGATAGGCCGCGATGAAGGCGACCAGCGCCGCCACCACGCAGGTGGCGTAGAAAAACGGATAGAACAGCCGGAACGGCGAGAAGCCGGCGGCATTCATCACGATGATCTCGGAATCGGTCGCGAGCTTGTTCAGCGTGTGCGAGATAGCGATCATCAGCGCGATCGGCGAGATGATCAGGACGAGCGCGGGAATGACGAGGCTGGTGATGCCGAGGAAGGTGAGAATGGTCTGACCCTGGCTCGTCATCAGGTCGATGCCGCGCAACGCCTGCGTAATCCAGATCACGCCGGTGAGGCTGACCAGGACGAGCGCAAACGACGCCAGCGTCGTGCGGAAGATATACCTATCGATTGACCCCATGCGCTACCGCACGAATCCCACCAAGTCCCAAATCCCAGCCGGAACTCCAGCTGCCCAACCAATCCCGATATGGGATCCCCAAGGTCGGGCGAACACCTCGTCCGCCAGCTTACTTTCTCACTACCATCCCTTTGATCCGTCAACAAAATGGCTGCCCCGTGGCACCATCAATATATGGTTAATATTTCCCTCTTGTGGCCTCGCGGCCACGGGCGGTGCTTGGCATCTGCCGGGCCGGTGGCCCATAGTAGGGGAAGTCCAGTGAATCGCCGTTCAGCTCCGGCCCATGGCCGGGACCGCCGAATGACGGAAAGCCCCATGTTTTTGAGGAGTTAGCCATGTCCGATGCCATCAAGGTCGGCTTCGTCCCGTTGTCTGCCGCCGCCCGTGGCATTCTGGTTGTGTTCTGTGACGACAGCCTGAAGGTCGGCCCGGCGACCGCCAAGGCGCTGGGCGGCGCCATCGACCTGGTGAAGCGCGCGGCCTCGGCGGCCGCCTTCAAGGGCAAAAGCGGGGCGGCGCTGGACATCCTGGCGCCGGAGGGGGTGAAGGCGACTCGCCTGATCGTGATCGGGGCCGGCAAGGCCGCGAACCTGAAAGCGAACGATTTCCTCAAATTCGGCGGCGTGGCGGCGAGCAAGCTCACCGCGGGAGCCGCGGCCATGACCATCATGGCGGAACTCCCCAATGGGGCCATGACGAGCGAGCAGGTGGTCGAGATCGCTTCGGGCCTGCGCCTGCGCGCCTACAAGTTCGACCGCTACAAGACCAAGAAGAAGGACGGCGAGGAGGGCGGCTCGCGCGCCGACATCTCATTGGCAGTTGGTGATCCCACGGCGGCGAGGAAGGCGTTTGCCTCGGCCGGCCACGTCGTCGACGGCGTCATCATCGCGCGCGATCTCGTCAACGAGCCGCCGAACGTGCTGTTCCCCGAGGAGTTCGCGCGCCGCGCTGGCCAGCTCCGCAAGCTCGGCGTCAAGGTCGAGGTGCTCGACGTCAAGGCGATGGACAAGCTCGGCATGGGCGCACTGCTCGGTGTCGGCCAGGGCTCGGCGCGGCCGAGCCGCACCGTCATCATGCGCTGGGACGGCGGCAAGAAGGGCGAGGCCCCGGTCGCCTTCGTCGGCAAGGGCGTCTGCTTCGACACCGGCGGCATCTCGATCAAGCCGGCCGGCAGCATGGAGGACATGAAGGGCGACATGGGCGGTGCCGCCTGCGTCGTCGGCCTGATGCACGCGCTCGCAGCCCGCAAGGCCAAGGCCAACGTGGTCGGCGCCATCGGTCTCGTCGAGAACATGCCCGACGGCAATGCGCAGCGGCCGGGCGACATCGTCACTTCGATGTCGGGCCAGACCATCGAGATCATCAACACCGACGCCGAAGGCCGCCTCGTGCTCGCCGACGTGCTCTGGTACGTCGCCAAGAAGGCCAAGCCGAAATTCATGGTGGATCTGGCGACGCTGACCGGCGCGATCGTTGTCGCGCTCGGCACCGATCATGCCGGCATGTTCTCCAACAATGACGAGCTGGCCGAGCGCCTGCTGGCGGCCGGCATCGAGAGCGGCGAGAAGGTCTGGCGCATGCCGCTCGGTCCCGAATACGACAAGCTGATCGATTCCCAGTTCGCCGACATGAAGAACACCGGCGGGCGTCATGGTGGCTCGATCACGGCGGCGCAGTTCCTGCAGCGTTTCGTCGACGGCACGCCCTGGGCGCATCTCGACATCGCTGGCACCGCCATGGGCGCGCCGAAGACGGACATCAACCAGAGCTGGGGCAGCGGCTACGGCGTCCGGCTTCTTGATCGTCTGGTCGCAGATCACTACGAGCGCAAATGAGCCGAGATGACTGAAGTCCTGTTCTACCATCTGCAAAACATGACGGTGGAGAACGTGTTGCCGCCGCTTCTCGAGAAATCGCTCGAGCGCGGCTGGCGCGTCGTGGTGCAGTCGACGTCGGAGGAGCGCGCCGATGCGCTCGACGCGCACTTGTGGACCTACCGCGACGATTCCTTCCTGCCGCACGCGACGTGGCGGGTGAACGACGCGGCCGATCAGCCGATCGTGCTGGCGATCGAGGAGGGCAATCCCAACGGCGCCAATGTGCGGTTCCTGGTCGACAACGCCGCACTGCCGCCGGACGCGCAGGGCTATGAGCGCATGGTGCTTTTGTTCAACGGCGACGATCCGGATGCGCTGGCACTGGCCCGGAGCGCCTGGACGGATTGCAAGGCGCGGGGATTTGATGTCACCTATTGGCAGGCCGACGAGCGGGGGCGGTGGCAGCGCCGGAATTAGCGGCCGACCGCAATTAATGATAATTTGCACTTTTCGGGCGATGCTGGCTTCTGTCACCTTCGTGCCGCAAAGTGGTGTTGGGACAAACGCTTAGGGCTCGTCCTTCATGCGGGGAATTTAGTTTATCGTGCGACATCAAAAGCTTCCCAGCTCGCTCATAGTTGCGTTGGCTGCCGTAGCACCGCTGGTCGCGGGCTGCTCGGGCGGTGCCCCCGATCTGCTGTCGAAGGACACCGAATGGTTCCAGCGGCCGGGCCGGGTCTTCATCAGAAACATCTCGATCGAATCGCCGCCGCTGACCCCGGACAAGCCTGTGGCAGCTGAGGATCTCGTCAGCGCCGATGGCGCTTGCCCCGGCATGGCGCCGTCGCCCGGGCCGGCCGATGCCAATGCGTCGACCACGGCACAAGCGCCGGTGGGCGGCACGGTCGCGCTCGGCCACACCGAATGCGACGTGGTGCGCGGCATCGGCGCGCCCTCGAACGTCAACCTCTCCAATGATCCTGCCGGCCGACGTGTCGCGGTGGTCACCTGGAGCACCGGTCCGCGTGCCGGCATCTACACCTTCACGTCCGGCCGCTTGTCCTCGATCGAGGGCAATCCCGAGCCGCAGGTGGTGCCGAAGGCGACCAAGCCGAAGCCGAAGAAGAAGCAGGCGTAACACGTCGTCGGCCTTCCGCCCTGGAGCCGGTCGCGGCTGTCAATACGGTCAGCCGCTCGTGAGCAGCCGGATCATCAAGCGGCTTTGCGTCCCTTGATTGCGGTGGCGGCGGTATGAACCATGATCTCTCCGCACGCGCTCGCCGGCAATCTTGCATCCGGCGCTTGAGCTCCGCGCTCTCGGTCTCCGACAGCTTTGCCAATACGCAGGCCAAGCTGGTGACGACCGTCGACGGCCAGTAGTCATCGGAAATCGCGAACGCTCGTTCAACGACCAGCTCGGTGGTTTCGACCGCGCTGATAGCTTTGCGCGTGCCGCTGCAATCTGCGCGTCAGGTGTGTGCTCGCCTCAGGCCATCGCCGTTCGGCCCCGCACGACATTCGTGCGGGATTGATCGTTCTTGATCTGGATCATGGAGCTCCGTCGGCCGTGCGGGCATCCTAGATCAGTTCCCCGAGAGAAGGGGCTGCCGTCATGGCAAGAATTTCAGAGAAACATTCCAGGGATGATTGATGTGAGCAGCCTCGCAAAGATTGAACGCGATCCGAATTACCAGGAACTCGTGCGCCGACGATCGTCGCTGGGCTGGCTGCTGTCGGCGGTCATGCTTGTCATCTATTTCGGCTTCATCCTGCTGGTAGCCTACGCTCCCAAGTTTCTGGGAATACCGCTGGGCAGCGGTGTGACGACGATCGGCATTCCGGTCGGACTGTCCGTCATCGTGCTCGCCTTCGTGCTGACGGGAATCTACGTCCGCCGGGCGAATTCTAGCTACGACGTACTCATCCGCAAAATCGTCGAGGAGAACCGCTCGTGAAGAAATTCGCCTGGTTATCGGCAATTCTGCTCGCAAGCCTACCCACCATCGCGCTTGCCGCAGGCGCCGTCGAGGGTGGCTCGAAGCAGGCGACCAACTGGTCAGCGATCGGCATGTTCGTCGGGTTCGTCGGCCTGACGCTCGTCATCACCTATTGGGCCGCCAAACGGACCGCGTCGGCCGCGGACTTTTACTCGGCAGGTGGCGGAATCACGGGCTTCCAGAACGGGCTTGCGATCGCCGGCGACTACATGTCGGCAGCATCGTTCCTCGGCATCTCGGGCCTCGTCTACACCTCGGGCTACGACGGCCTGATCTACTCGGTCGGCTGGCTCGTGGGATGGCCGATTGTCACCTTCCTGATCGCCGAGCAGTTGCGCAATCTCGGAAAGTTCACCTTTGCCGACGTCACGTCGTTTCGGTTAGGGCAGACCGAGATCCGTATCCTGGCGGCATGCGGCTCGCTGGTGACCGTTGCATTCTACCTCATCGCGCAGATGGTCGGGGCCGGCAAGCTGATCCAACTGTTGTTCGGTCTTGATTACTGGATCGCGGTCGTCCTGGTCGGCGGCCTGATGATGATCTACGTGACGTTCGGCGGCATGAAAGCGACGACGTGGGTGCAGATCATCAAGGCGGTGCTGTTGCTCTCGGGGGCGACGTTCATGGCCGGCGCCGTCCTCTACAAGTTCGGATTCAGCCCGGAGGCTCTGTTCGCCAAGGCGACCGAAGTGCATCCCAAGAAGCTCGCGATCATGGAGCCCGGAACGCTGATCTCCAATCCGCTCTCGGCGATCTCGCTCGGCCTGGCGCTGATGTTCGGAACGGCGGGCCTGCCTCACATCCTGATGCGCTTCTTCACCGTGAAAGATGCCCAGGCCGCCCGCAAGTCGGTCTTCTACGCCACGGGTTTCATCGGCTATTTTTACATCCTGACCTTCATCATCGGCTTCGGCGCGATCACGCTGGTTTCGACCGACGCGATGTTCCTGGACGGGAGCATCCTCGAGAAGACCAAGAGCGGAATCGCGGCGATCAAGGGCGGTTCCAACATGGCGGCGATTCATCTCGCGAACGCCGTGGGCGGCAATCTGTTCCTTGGCTTCATCTCGGCCGTTGCCTTCGCCACGATCCTCGCCGTCGTCTCTGGCCTGGCCCTGGCGGGAGCATCGTCCATTAGCCACGATCTCTACGGCATGGTGATCAAGGGCGGGAACGCGAATGAGCAGGACGAGATCCGCGTGTCGAAAATTGCGACACTGGTGCTTGGCGTGCTCGCGATCTTCCTCGGCATCGTGTTCGAGAACCAAAACGTCGCCTTCATGGTGGGCCTTGCCTTTGCCATCGCGGCGTCCTGCAATTTCCCCGTGCTGGTGATGTCGATCTTCTGGAGGGGCCTGACGACGCGGGGAGCCGTGGTCGGCGGCTTCCTCGGTTTGCTCAGCGCGGTCGTGGGTGTGGTGCTCTCGCCGGCCGTCTGGGAGGTGACGCTCGGCTTCGCCAAGGGGTCTGCTCCGGTCAAGCTGGACAATCCGGCGCTGTTCTCGATGGCGATCGCCTTTGCGGGGATCTGGCTGGTCTCGATCCTGGATCGCAGCAAGCGTGCCGCGGTCGACCGCGATGGCTTCGATGCGCAATATGTCCGGTCCCAGACTGGTATCGGAGCTGCTTCGGCTACGGCTCACTGAACGAGGGTCCAGGGACGTCGGTTCGGCACCGGCCGGGTCAGTTGGCCCTGCCGGTGCCTACTCGTTCGATGGTCGATCGACGGGGGCCTGGATCATCCGCATCTTCGAAAGGTCGAAATGCCGAAGGCGTTCGATATCAGCAATCCGCCGTTCGACCGCCTGACGCCGAGCGAGGCCGAGACGTTGCGGGCCGCGCTAGACATCGCCTACTTCAGTCCGGGAGAAGCGATCATCAGGCGGGACGCTCCGGCGGAGGCGCTCTATGTCGTGATCAAGGGCATCGTCGAGGAGCGGAGCGAGCTCGACCTGCTCGCATTGCTGGGCCCCAAGGACACGTTCGACAGTCGCGCGCTCGTTCACGATCACAACGGCCACCGGTTTGTCGCCCGCGAGGAGACGCTCTGCTATGTGATCCCCAAGAAGGTCGCCCTCGATCTGATCAAGGCAAATCCGCGCTTTGCCGCGTTCTTCTACCGCGAGATATCCCAGAAGCTGGACGAGCTCGCCAACGACGAGGAGGCGCAACGCTACGGCTCGTTGATGCACGCCAAGGTCGGCGAATTGTTCCTGCATCCGCCGGTATTTCTGGCGGCCAGCGATACGATCGAGGCCGCCGGTCACCTGATGCGCGAGATCAACAGCAACGCGCTGTTCGTCCGGGACGGTGAGCGGGTCGGCATCGTGACAGGCATGAATCTGTCCAAGGCGGTGGTGCTGAGGCGCCAGTCGATCCAGACCCCGGTGGGCACGCTTGCGAATTACGATATCGTGTCCTTGCGACGCGAAGATTTCGTATCCTCCGCTCTCCTGCTGATGACGAAGCACAACAAGCGGCGGCTTGTCGTACGTGAAGATGAGGAATTCGTCGGAATCCTGGAGGAGATCGATCTGCTGGGGTTCCTGGCGGGAAGCGCCCAGGTCACGGCCGGTCGCATCGACCGCGCCTCGAGCCGGCAGGATCTTGCCACCGCGGCGCGCGAGATCGAGACGCAGACGCGCGTGCTGCGGCGGCAAGGCGTCAAGGTGGAAGTCATTGCGGAGATCGTCTCCGATCTCAACCGTCGCCTGCTGTCGCGGTTGTTCGACATGGTCGCGCCGGCCGAGCTGCGCACCGGCAGCTGTCTGATCGTGATGGGAAGCGAGGGACGAGGGGAGCAGACCGTCCGTACCGACCAGGACAACGGCCTCATCCTGGCCGGCCCGCTGCAGGGCGAAGTCGTGGAGGTGTTCCGTCACGATTTCTTCGACGCTCTCCAGAGCTTCGGCTTTCCACCCTGTCCCGGCGATATCATGGTGCGCAATCCGGCGTGGTCCAGGCCGCTCTCCGACTATCTCGCAGACCTGCGCCGTTGGATCGTGCTTCCCGACCAGGCCGGACACATGAATGTGGCCATCATCTACGATGCACAGGCGATCGCGGGCGATCAGCAGCTCCTGGACGACGCCAAGACGGCGCTGATCGACATGACCCGGGGCGAGCAGGCGTTCATGGCGCATTTCGCGCGCGCGGTCGACGCGTTCGAGACGCCGATCGGCCTGTTCAACAATTTGATCACGTCCGAAGGCACGGGCGACGCGCTTGACCTCAAGAAGGGGGGCATCTTTCCGATCGTGCACGGCCTTCGCAGCCTGGCGCTCGAGCAGGGGCTGCGCGAGACCTCTACCGACAAGCGCATCTCCCGGCTATGTGACCTCGGCGTGCTGCAAGCGGATTTCGGACGCGACCTGAAACAGGCCTTCCGGTTCCTACTGATGCTTCGCCTCGACGGGCAACTGGCGGCGTCCGCCGGCGCATCGGGGACGCTGGTGAGACCGGCGCACTTGTCCAGCATGGAACGCCATCTCCTGCGCGATGCACTCCAGGTGGTGAAGAAGCTTCGCGAGATCGTCGGTCATCATTTCAAGCTGGGCATGTTCTAGAATGCTGCCTCGCGCGTTCAAGCGACTGTTGCACCAGGCAACCCTGAGCGACCAGTCCTACCGCTTTATGTTCGGCCGCGCGCCTGACGACGAGTTCGTCGTCATTGATTGCGAGACCACCGGTCTGAACGTGCGAACGGACGACGTTGTCGCCATTGCCGCCATCAAGATCCGCGGCAACCGGATTCTGACCAGCGCGCGTTTCGAAGCCATCATCCACCCTGACCGCGAACTGGCGGCAGAGGCGATCAGAATTCATCGCTTGCGCCGCTCCGACGTCGAGGCTGCGCCGATCGTCTGGAAGGTGCTGCCGAGCTTTCTGCACTTCATCGGGCCGCGCCCGTTGATCGGCTACTATGTCGATTTCGACGTCGCCATGCTGGATAAGTACATTCTGCCGCTGGTGGGAATCGAGCTGCCCAACGAACGCATCGAAGTGTCGCGCCTTTACTACGACCGCAAATACGGCGATGCGCCTCCAAACACCTCGGTCGATCTGTCATTCGCCGCGATTCTCCGCGACCTCAGCATTCCGCCCCTCGGGCAGCATGATGCCTTCAACGACGCGTTGATGACCGCGATGATGTTCGTGCAGCTGCGCGATCTGACCCGGCGCGGCGTACGCATCACCCGCCAGCGGACTCGCGAGGTCTTCAATCCGATCGGGGCGTGACCGTCGCGCAACGGTCACGGACGGGATTTACATCAGAGAACGTCATATGATGGAAGATGGTTATATAATACCGGTACAAGGCGTGGGGTTGTTTCTGATGGACGTCTCGGCCCCAGAACTAACCCGCCGCCTCGTCGAACTGCGTGCTCGCCTCCAGCCATTGCTCCTCTGCGCGCGTCAGCGCGTCGGCGGCATTGGCGCGGGCCTTTGACAGTTGCGCGGCTTGCTTGGGATCGCGGGCAAAAATGTCGGGCAGGGCGAGCGCGGTATCGATCTTGGCGATGATGTCGGTGACGCGGGCGATCTCGGCCTCGGCTTCGGCGATGCGCTTCCTGAGCGAGCCGCGGTTGTCGGACTTCGGGCGCTGCGGTTTTTCGCTTGGCGCACTTCGCTCGCGCGGCGCTTCGGCGTTGCGCGTGGACAGCACCAGGCGGCGATACTCGTCGAGGTCGCCGTCGTAATTGGTGACGGTGCGGTCGGCGACGATCCAGAGCCGATCGGCGCAGGCCTCGATCAGATAGCGGTCGTGCGAGACCATGATGACGGCGCCGGGGAATTCGTTGATCGCCTCCGCAAGCGCGGCGCGGCTGTCGATGTCGAGATGGTTGGTCGGCTCGTCCAGGATGATCATGTTGGGGCCGAAGAAGGTCGCAAGCCCCAGCAGGAGGCGCGCCTTTTCGCCGCCCGACAGTTTTCCGACCTTGGTGTCGGCGGCCTTGCCGGAGAAGCCGATCGCGCCGGCGCGCGCCCGTACCTTTGCTTCAGGCGCATCGCCCATCAGCTTGCGGACATGGTCGTAGGCCGAGGCATCCTCGTTCAGTTCGTCGAGCTGGTGCTGCGCGAAATAGGCGATCGACAGCTTGTCCGCGCGCGTCACCTTGCCGGAGAAGGGCGCGAGGCGTCCGGCCAGCAGCTTGACCAGCGTGGACTTGCCATTGCCGTTGGCGCCGAGCAGCGCGATGCGGTCGTCGTTGTCGATGCGAAGCGTGACACGGCCGAGCACCGGGGTTGCCGGATCGTAGCCGACGGCGGCGTTGTCGACCGCGATGATCGGCGGCGACAGGATCTTTTCGGGCGCGGGAAAGCTGATCTCGCGCACGTCCTCGGTGACCAGCGCGGTAATCGGTTTCAGCCGCTCCAGCATCTTCACACGTGATTGTGCCTGCCGCGCCTTCGAAGCCTTGGCCTTGAAGCGGTCGACGAAGGCCTGCAAGCGGGCGCGTTCGGCTTCCTGCCGCTTGACCGCCTTGGCATCGAGCAGCTCGCGCGCGGCGCGCTGCTCCTCGAAGGAGGAATAGCTGCCCTTATAGAGCGTGAGCTTGCCGCGCTCGAGGTGCAGGATCTGATCGACCGAGCTTTCCAGGAGGTCGCGGTCGTGGCTGATCACGATCACCGTGCGCGGATAATGCGCGAGATGATCCTCCAGCCACAGCGTGCCTTCGAGGTCGAGATAGTTGGTGGGCTCGTCGAGCAGCAGAAGGTCGGGGGCTGCGAACAGCGTCGCAGCCAGCGCGACGCGCATGCGCCAGCCGCCGGAGAACTCGGCGCAGGGGCGCAGCTGATCCGCTGCGGAGAAGCCGAGGCCGGAGAGAATCGCCGCCGCGCGCGCGGGCGCCGAATGCGCGTCGATGTCGACCAGCCGGGTCTGGATCTCGGCGATGCGATGCGGATCGGTCGCGCTCTCCGCTTCGTGAAGCAATGCGTCGCGCTCGAGGTCGGCCTTGAGCACGACCGAGATCAGGCTTTCGGGGCCGTTCGGGGCTTCCTGCGCGAGGCTGCCGACGCGCCAGCGCGGCGGCAGGGTCACCGTTCCATGCTCAGCCGCCAGCTCGCCCCGGATCACCTTGAACAGGGTCGATTTGCCGGTGCCGTTGCGTCCGACCATGCCGACGCGCGAGCCCGGCGTGATCTGCACGGAACTCTGGTCAATGAGAAGGCGTCCGGCGAGGCGGATGGAGAGGTCGGTAATGGACAGCATGCGGCCTTGTCACCGCAAGGCGCCTCGAACGCAACCCGTTTTTGTGTGCCTCAGTCAGTGCGCATCGCCATCCCGATCGCGCTTCCTGAGCTCGTTCAGGAGAGATTCCAGATGGGTCGGGAGGCGGGATTCGGGGCGGAGGCTCTGCTGCAGCCGTTCGCCCACGGCATCGCAGATGGAGCGGCTCGTGCGCCGGTCGATCTGTTCGCTGTCATTGGCAAAAAGGCCGGCCATCGCTGGGTTCCGTGTTCTCAAAGTAAAGACACGGTACCAAGTCTTTGCCCCCCAAAATGGTTTCGCTGACCGTGGGGAACGCCCGGCATTCTAGTAAAAATTGTATGAAATGGCCGCTTCCGCCCAAAGACAAAGCCCCGGCGCAGGGGAACGCCGGGGCTTCGCTTGGAAGGTACCTTTGGGGGGCATAGGTACCCTTGGAAATGTGCTGTCGGGCTCAGTAGCAGCGGTTGATCAGCCGCCAGCGGGGTCCCCAGGGGGTCGGGACCAGCCGGCGCACGTAGCAGCCGCCATAACCGTAGGCGACGGGGGCGTAGAAGCGCGGTCCGCCCCAGCGGTAGCCGCCGCCGTGCCAGCCGCCACCACCGTGCCAGCCCCAACCGCCGCCATGCCAGTGCGCGGAGGCCGAGGTCGGGGCCAGCGCGGCACCCAGCGCAACCGCGGCGACAGCGGCAAGCGAAAGTTTCCTCAACATGGTGATCTCCTCAAAACTGCCGGCGCGGGGCTATCGCGTCGATGGAAAGGCCGCCGAAACGGTCCGCCTGATGATCGGGCTTCGGTTTCGATGGACCCGACCTTACGCCGCCAAGGCTGAACCAAAGGCTGAATGGGGCCTTCAGATTGGGTTCATCTGGGTGAAATCTCGGTAATCCATGCCGGGGCAGGGCGGGCCGGCCTGCGGCGAAGCGCCTGTGCGGGCCGTTTCGGGGGTCGCTTGCCGTAGCGCGTAGGCGCCGATATAAGCGCCGCAACTCCGAACCACCGCTTTCTTCCAAGGACAAGATTATGGCCATCGAACGCACTTTCTCGATCATCAAGCCCGACGCGACCGCGCGTAACCTGACCGGTGCGGTCAACGCCGTGATCGAGAAGGCGGGCCTGCGCATCGTCGCGCAGAAGCGCATCCGCATGACCAAGGAACAGGCCGAGACCTTCTACGCGGTCCACAAGGCCCGCCCGTTCTTCGGCGAACTGGTCGAGTTCATGACCTCGGGCCCGGTCGTGGTCCAGGTGCTGGAAGCCGAGAACGCCATCGCCAAGTACCGCGACGCGATGGGCGCGACCGATCCGTCCAAGGCGGCCGAGGGCACCATCCGCAAGCTCTACGCAAAGTCGATCGGCGAGAACTCGGCTCACGGCTCGGATGCGCCGGAGACCGCCGCGATCGAGATCGCGCAGTTCTTCTCGGGTAACGAGATCGTCGGCTGATCCGTCAGCCGATCAGTTAATACCGACGGGGGAAAGGACTCATTGTGAACTGGCTCTGGCAGATCTTCGATCCCGCTACGATCGGGGCATTCTTCACCCAGTTCCGCAATGAGATGGCCGAGCCGACCTTCTGGATCGCGGTCGGCAAGATCATCTGGATCAACATCCTCCTCTCCGGCGACAACGCGCTGGTGATTGCGCTCGCCTGCCGCGGCCTCAAGCCGCGGCATCGGCTGTGGGGCATGATCTTCGGCGCCGGCGCAGCCGTGCTGCTGCGGATCATCTTCACCGGCATCGTCGCGAGCCTGATGGAGCTGCCGTATCTGAAGCTCGTCGGCGGTCTCGCGCTGATCGTGATCGCGGCCAAGCTGCTGGTGCCGGAAAACGAGAACGAGGACGACGTCGAGTCCGCCTCGCATCTGTGGCAGGCGGTGCAGATCGTCGTCGTCGCCGACATCGTCATGAGCCTCGACAACGTCATTGCGGTGGCCGCCGCCGCCAATGGCAGCGTGCCGCTGCTGATCCTCGGCCTCGCCATCAGCGTTCCCTTGATCGTTGCCGGTGCGGCGCTGATCATGGCGCTGCTCGCCAAGCTGCCGGTGCTGGTGTGGGCCGGTGCGGCGCTGCTCGGCTGGATCGCGGGCGAAGTGATCGCGACCGATCCCGGCGTCGCGCCCAGGCTGCACACGCTGTTCGACGGCCCGCTCGGCGTCTCCCTGGACAAGATGCTGTCAGGCCTGCACATCCCGCTGCAGTTCGGCCATGGCGGCTCGGGCGGCGAATATCTCTGCGCGGCGCTCGGTGTCGTCGTGGTGCTGGTCGTCGGCACCATCTGGCGCCGGCGCAGCCTGAGCGCGGCCGCGCTCGAGTCCTCCGAGCATCACGCCAAGGCCTCGGCGGAATAGGATCAATCGATCCTGCCGAATTCCGTAACCGGCGTCGTCCAATAGACGAGCCTGGTGCCGGCGAACGAGACCCGCAGACCTTCAAGCAAGCGGCCGGCATCGCTTCCCGTCAGGATAACCTGCACGATGGCCTGGTCGGCATGACCCTTCACGCGCTCGGCGGCCGTGTGCAATCGGACGTCGGCGCCGTGACCGGTACCGGCCGACGCCGAGAATCCCGAAATCAGGTCGGCCCGCTCGGCGAGATAATCGAATACCTCGTCGCGGAGCTGGCGCGGCACGATGAGCGTGAGGCAGACCGGCTGCTCGATCATTTGGCTCCCTTCGGCGGTCCGCCATAGCGGCGATACAGGATCGGCAGGAGAATCAGGGTGAGCACGGTGGAGGACACGAGCCCTCCGATCACGACGACGGCGAGGGGGCGCTGAACTTCGGACCCGGGGCCCGAGGCGAACAGCAGCGGGATCAGGCCCAGGGCGGTGATACTCGCGGTCATCAGCACCGGCCGAAGCCTGCGCATGGCGCCTTCGACGACGATCTGATCCTGGCTCAGGCCATGGGCCCGGAGCTGGTTGAAGTAAGAGACCAGGACGACGCCGTTGAGGACGGCGATGCCCAGCAGCGCGATGAATCCGACCGACGCCGGCACCGACAGATACTCACCAGTCAGGACCAGCGCGAAGACGCCCCCGATCAGGGCGAAGGGAATGTTGACGAGCACCAGCAAGGCCTGCCGGATGGCGCCGAACGTGGTGAAGAGCAGCACGAAGATCAGGCCGATCGCAACGGGCACCACGACGGACAGGCGCGTGGCGGCACGTTGCTGGTTCTCGAACTGCCCGCCCCAGGTCAGACGGTAGCCTTCGGGAAGCGGGAGGCCGGCGATGACTTTCTGGCGGGCCGCTTCGACGAAGCCGACCATGTCGCGCCCCCGGACGTTGGCGCGCACCACGCTCATTCGTGCGCCGTCTTCGCGGTCGATCTTCACCGGGCCATCCACGCGCTGGATCCGGGCGACCTGCGACAACGCAACGTGCTGTCCGGAAGCGAGGGTCAGCGGCAGGCTCGCCAGAAGCGTCGGCGCCTCGCGTGTCGTGTTGCTGCCCCGGACGAGAATCGGCGTGCGGCGTCCTGCCTCGAGGGCGGTCCCGATCGTTCGGCCCTCGATCTGGGTGCGGAGCGAGCTGGCGATGGAGTCCACCGTCAGGCCGAGGCGGCCAGCCTCCATCCGGTTGACGGCCACCGTGTAGTATTGCGCGCCTTCGTTGAGCGTGGTGTAGACGTCCTCGGCCCCATCGATGCTCGAGAGGATGGCCGACAGCCTCGCGGCGGTTTCGTTCAGCTTGGCGATGTCGGGGCCGAAAATCTTGACGGCGACGTCGCCGCGAACGCCGCTGATCATCTCCTGCACGCGCATGTCGATGGGTTGGGTGAAGCTGAGCGAGATACCGGGAAAACCGGCCAGGACCTCGCGCAGATTCTGCAGCAGCGCCTCGCGATTATCCGTCTGTCTCTCAGAGGCCGGCTTGAGCACGAGGAACGTGTCGGTCTGGTTGGGCCCCATGGGGTCGAGGCCGAGTTCGTCCGATCCGGTGCGCGCGACGATGCCGGCGATATCAGGCACGGCCAGGAGCGCCGCCTGGAGCCTTGCATTCATGGCAAGCGACTCGTCGAGGTTGACGGACGGAAGCGTCTCGACGCTGACGATGACATCGCCTTCGTCCATGGTAGGCATGAACGTCTTGCCGAGCTTCGTATAGGCGAAGCCCGCGGCGAGCAGGCCGATGAGTGCCGCAGCCATCACCTTGCGCTCGTTGTTGAGGGCCCAGTCCAGTGCAGGCGCATAGACCCGTTGTGCCGCGCGAACCAGCAGCGGCTCGCGATGGGACGCAGACGCGAGCACGTAGGACGTTGCGACCGGGATCACCGTGAGCGCGAGCAGCAGAGAGCCGGCCAGCGCGAAAATGATTGCCAGCGCGACGGGGATGAACAGCTTGCCTTCCAGCCCCTGCAGCGTCAGCAGCGGGACGAACACGATGATGATGATGAGGACGCCCGAGGCGACCGGCTCCAGGACTTCGCAAACCGAACGATACACCAGATGGATCGGCGGAAGCGCCTGGCTCGATTCGTGCTTGCTCAGGTTGCCGACGATGTTCTCGACCACGACAACCAGTGCGTCGATCAGCATGCCGATGGCGATCGCAAGTCCACCGAGGCTCATGAGGTTGGCCGACATCCCCACGACGCGCATGACGATCAGTGCGATGACGATGGCGAGCGGCAGGCTGAGCGCAATCACCAGCGAGGCGCGCCAGTTGCCGAGGAAGAGCAGGAGAAGAACGATGACGAGGACGCTGGCCTCACCGAGCGCTCGCACCACGGTACCGACGGCGCGATTGACCAGGCGGCTGCGGTCATAGAACACGTTGATCGAAACGCTCTTGGGCAGCGAGGATTGCAGTTCGGCAAGCCGAGCCCGCACGTCGCGGACGAGCTGGCCCGCATTCGCGCCGCGCAAGCCGAGCACGAGCCCCTCGACGGTTTCGCCGTGGCCGTCCGACGTCACTGCACCATAGCGCGTCAGCGTACCGACTTTGACGCTCGCCACGTCGTTGACCAGGATCGGCACGCCCTCGCGGGTATCGATGACGATGGCCTTGATGTCCTCGATCGAACGGATGCTGCCTTCGATCCGAACCAGGGCGCTGTCCTCGCCCTGGTTCACCCGTCCGGCGCCGTCATTGCGGCTGTTGGCTTCGATAGCCCGGCGAAACAGGTCGTAGGAAATACCGCGGGCGGCAAGTGCATCGTTGCGCGGCACGATCTCGAAGGCGCGTACGTAACCGCCGAGCGCATTGACGTCCGCAACGCCGGCGACCGTGCGCAGGGCAGGACGGATCACCCAATCGAGGAGGGTACGGCGCTCTGCGAGCGAAAGCTCGGGACTGTCGATCGTGAACATGAACATTTCGCCGAGAGGGCTTGTGATCGGCGCAAGACCGCCGCTCACCCCGTCGGGGAAATCACGCGAGATATTCGATAGTCGCTCCGAGACCTGGTTACGTGCCCAGTAGATGTCGGTGCCGTCTTCGAAATCCACGGTGATATCGGCCAAGGCGTACTTGGTGGTCGAACGAAGCACCTTCTTGTTTGGCAATCCAAGCAGCTCGAGCTCGACGGGGACCGTGATGCGCTGCTCGACCTCTTCGGGAGTGAGGCCCGGCGCCTTCATGATGATCTTCACCTGAATCGGCGAGACGTCGGGAAACGCGTCGATCGGCAGGCTCGGCAGGAGAACGGCGCCAGCGCCGATCACCAGCAACACGCCCAGCATGACGAACGGTCGCTGCGACAACGCGAACGCAACCAGGCGCCGGAGCATCTACTGCCCCAGTCCGGAGAGAATGCCGCGAAGCGCCGAGATGCCGCCAATCGCGATATCGTCCTGGTCTGTGATGGGACCCGACACGACGACGTGGTCCTGATCCTCGGCGAGGAGCTTGACCGGTACCAGCCGGAAGCCGCCGTCGACGGCGACGAAGACCGAGGTTTGCTCGCCCCGCCGTACCAGCCCGCTGTAGGGAATCTCCCAGGCGCTTTCGCCGGCGGAAAGAAAGCCGATGCGGGCAGCCGCCGTCTGGCCGGGATGCAGCCCGCCGTCGTTGGGGACTTCCGCGCGAACCAGAATGGTCTGGGTGGCAGGGTCGATCGTCTCGGAAACCAGCACGACCTTGCCGGGCGTGGAATAGCCTTCGATCTCCACTTTCGCACCGGTCCGGATCACCCGGATATTGTCCGCGGGAACCGCGATTTCGGCCCATAGCGGCGAGAGCCGCGCGAGCTTGACGAGCGGTGCGGATTGTTCGAGCCGCTGCCCCGGCGATACCGTGATGTCGACCACTGATGCGGTTTGCGGCGCATTGACCGTGAGCGTCGCGCTGATCGCAGCTTCCTGGGCCAGCCGGGAAATTGCCTCGTCCGACATCCCGCTCAGATGCAGCATCTGTCGCCGTTCGGCGACCACGAGAGCAGCCTGTCGCGCTTCGGCCTGGCTGGCCTCCAGCACGCGCTGCGGCACGGCCTTGCCCTCGAACAGATCGACGTTCCGCTTGAGCTGCTGGCCGGTGAGAAGCTCCTGCGCGATCGCGTGCAAATAGTCGCGCTGCTGCGAGACGAAGCTTGGACTCTCCAGGGTGACCAGAGGTTGGCCGGCCGAGACACGGTCACCGCGCCCAACCAGGAGATTGGCGACCATGCCGGCGACCGGCGCGCTGACGACCCACAATTGCTGCGTGGGGATCACGATTTGAACGGGATAGGGCAGCGTGAGATCGGTTCGGCTCGCGACCGGATGGACCACGCGCACGCCGAGATTGCGCGCCTGAGCATCGCTTAGCTTTACTTCATCCTGTGCGTTCGGTGCAGACGGCCACGAGGTCAACGCGAGCGCAAGCAGAACACGGGCAGTCGTGTTCCGAGCGTGGCTCAGAAGGAAAATCCCATGGTGCAGTTGCATGGCGGAAGTCGTCCGAAGCGCCGCTTTCGATGCTTCAAATACCCCGGCGCGACGCCGGTGGGTTGATGTGCATCAAGTGCGCCTCGCTTGCGGAGCATATTTTTGTTCGGCCGTCGGAGGTGACTGCCGGGCGCGATGGCCTCCGGCGGTCGTGGAATATGCAGGAGCAGGGTCGTGAAATTGAGCAAACTCACATGCACGCTGCTAGGCGGTGTGATGGCCTCGCTCGTTCTCTTGCAGCCAGCGCTTTCCTATAGCGGAACGGCGCAGCATCCTTGGAGCCGGGCGCGCATTGACATGCTCCCGGCCGAAATCCGTGCAGACGTGCAGAAATGGAGCGCCGCGTGCGGAGGCTCCATTGCGGCCGCTCGGTATTTTGCGCTCTATCTGACCGTGCCGGGCGCGGAGTTCGTGGCCCTTCACTTCGACGAGTTTCAATGCCGCAGCGGGGCCGTTCATTGCGATTCCGCGGGATGTCCGCACGAAGTGTATATCGCGACGGGCGGTCGATACCGCCGCGTGCTCGCCGTGCGCGCCCATGACATTCGATTGTCGTCCGCCAACAATCAGGCTTTCGTCGAGCTGCTCGATGGCCATGGCAGCAGCCGAACGTTGCGCTGGAATGGCAGCCGGTTCGTCGCAAAGTAGATGTCGATGCAAATGCCTCGTGCTCGCAACTGTCGCGGCGCGATCGGTTCAAACGTCAGCGCACTTCAGTTTGCTGTTCAAGCGCGATCACTACGCAAGCGATCCGCGCGGGAAAATCGCGGCGCCGTTTTGCGGATGGGCTTTAGCGCCGGACGATCGAGCCGGCGCGGCCGACGAGGCGGGCGAGCTGCTTGAAGCGGCTGCCGACGCGGTCGGCGACGAGATCGACGAGCCGGTGCTCGAACACCAGCATCAATTTGCGGCCCTGGCTGCGGAAATGCGTGGCGGGCAGGACGCCCGGCCGCGCCGCCGAGATCAGATGAGCGACACGGAACGCAGCGCCAAGCAGGCGGGCGCGCTCGAGCTGCGCCGGCGTCAGCAGCTCCTGCATGGTGACCGGCGGCTGGTTTTCCTCGCTGAGGCCCGCATAGCGATAGAATACGGACAGGCCGACGAAGGCGCGCTCGGTGTGGGTGATCGCACCGAAATTGCCGTTGACGACGAGGCTCAGCGTCTGCTCGCCGCGATGATCGGGATGCACGCGCCAGCCGATGTCGGAGAGCAGGCAGGCGGCATGGCGCAGGCGGCGATCCTCCTCGGTCTCGCGCAGCTTCACCACGCGCACCAGGCGGTCGGTCCAGGCGATCAGCTCGCGGGCGTGCTTGGCCGAACGTGACAGCAGCTGGTTGAGCTCTTCGGCGGCGCAGATCAGGCCGTCCTTGTTGCGCTCGGATTCCGGCAGCTTCTCGTGCAGCAGGCCCTCGCGCACGCCGAAGGTCGAGAACACGATGGTCTTCGGCTTGGCGACGCGGATGATGTGCTCGAGCACCAGCGCCGCATAGGTGAGGAGCGGGCGGCGGGCATCGGCGACGATCTCGATGTCGGCGAGCATGTCGGCGGCAGCGAGGCGTCGCAACCGACGTGAGAAGTCGAGCGCCTCGGCCGCGGAAATCGAATAGCCGTGCATGACCTGGAGCGGGTAGCCGCTCTGGATGATGTGGATGCGCGCGAGCGCGCGCCAGGTGCCGCCGACGGCGTAGAAGGTGCGGCCGCGGCCGGCGGCGAGCAGCTCGACCTCGTCGATCTCCTCGCGCACGATGCGGTCGGCGCGCTTGAGCGATTTATGCGCGAGGTCCTGCAGCGCGAGGCCGCCGAGCGGCAGCGTCACGCCGCTGCGCACGCTGTTCCGGCGCACGTCGATCAGCTCCAGCGATCCGCCGCCGAGGTCGCCGACGATGCCGTCGGGATGATGGATGCCGGAGATCACGCCGAGCGCCGACAGCCGTGCCTCGCGCGGGCCCGACAGGATCTCGATCTTGACCGCGCAGATGCGCTCGGCCCTGGCGATGAAGTCGGGGCCGTTGGAGGCGTCGCGGCAGGCCGCGGTCGCGATCGCGAACACACGACCGACCTGCATGACGCGGCACAGCGCGCGAAAACGCTTGAGCGAGGTCAGCGCCTTGTCGACGGCATCGGGCGCGAGCAGGCCCGTGCTCTGCACCTCGCGCCCGAGGCCGCACAGCGTCTTCTCGTTGAAGATCGGAATGAGGCTCCGCGCCAGCCCTTCGTAAACGACGAGACGAACCGAGTTGGAACCGATGTCGATGACCGCGACGCTGGCGCCGCGCTTGCGCGGCCGCGTCACGTCGCAGATCCCTGATCAGGACTGGTGACGTTCATTCCGGCGCGTGAGACGACGCGGCGAGGATTCCTTGAGCGACTTTCCACGGCCAGACAGACTCGGATTTGTCATGAAGTAGTTGTGGACGTTGAAAGGCTCCTCGCCCTTCGCGGCCTTCATACGCGTTGAGGACCCGTCCGGCAACAATTGCCAGCTCTGCTCATTGTCCTTGAGGTTCGCGACCATGATCTGCTCGAGAACCTGCTGATGCACCGTGGGATTTTGCAGCGGGCAGAGTACCTCGACGCGGCGGTCGAGGTTGCGGGGCATCATGTCGGCCGAGGAGATATACACAGCCGCTTTCGCGCTCGGCAGGCCCTGGCCCATGCCGAAGCAGTAGATTCGGCCGTGTTCCAGGAAACGGCCGATGATCGACTTGACGCGGATGTTCTCGGAGAGGCCGGGGATGCCCGGACGGAGGCAGCAGATACCGCGCACCACGAGCTCGACCTGCACGCCGGCCTGCGAGGCCTCGTACAGCGCATCGATGATGTCGGGGTCGACCAGCGCGTTCATCTTCATCCAGACTGCGCCGGGACGGCCGTGCCGCGCATGCGCGGTCTCGCCCTGGATGTGCTCGATGATGCGCTTGCGCAGGGTCAGCGGCGACACCGCCATCTTCTCCAGATCGCTCGGCGCCGCGTAGCCCGTGATGAAGTTGAACACGCGCGCCGCGTCGCGGCCGATGGTCGGGTCCGAGGTGAAGTAGGAGAGGTCCGTGTAAATACGCGCGGTGACCGGGTGATAGTTGCCGGTGCCGGTGTGGACGTAGGTGGTGAGGTTGCCGCCCTCGCGGCGCACCACCATCGACAGCTTGGCGTGCGTCTTCAACTCGAGGAAGCCGTAGACGACCTGCACGCCGGCGCGTTCGAGGTCGCGGGCCCAGCGGATGTTGGCCTCTTCGTCGAAGCGCGCCTTCAACTCGATGAGCGCGGTGACGGATTTGCCGGCTTCCGCGGCCTCCGCCAGCGTGCGCACGATCGGCGAGTTGTTGGAGGTGCGGTACAGCGTCTGCTTGATCGCGACGACATCAGGGTCGCGTGCGGCCTGCTGCAGGAACTGCACGACGACGTCGAAGGATTCGTAGGGGTGGTGGACGACGAGGTCCTTCTGCCGGATCGCGGCGAAGATGTCGCCGCCATGCTCGCGCACGCGCTCGGGATGGCGCGGCACGTAGGGGGTGAATTCGAGATCGGGACGATCCAGCCGGGTGAGCTGCGAGAGCTCGTTCATGGCGAGCACGCCGTCGACGAGGAACACTTCGTCGTCGGCAGCCGACAGCGCGTGCTGCACGAAGCTGCGCAGCTCCTCCGGCATCTTGGCGTCGATCTCGAGGCGGATCACCGATCCGCGGCGGCGGCGCTTCAGCGCGGTCTCGAACAGGCGGACGAGGTCTTCGGCCTCTTCCTCAATTTCGAGCTCGGAGTCGCGGATAATGCGGAAGGCGCCCTGGCCATGGAGGTTATAACCGGGGAACAGGCGATTGATGAACAGGCCGGTCGCCTGCTCCAGCGTGATCAGGCGCACCACCTTGCCCTCGGACGGCAACCGGATGAAGCGGTCGATCTTGCCGGGCATGCGGATCAGCGCGTTCATCTGCTTGCCGTCGGCGGCGCGCGTCAGCTGGAGCGCGATGGTGAAGCCGAGGCTCGGGATGAACGGGAAGGGGTGCGCCGGGTCGATCGCAAGCGGCGTCAGCAGCGGGAACACGTTGTTGAGGAAGTATTCCTCGATCCAGGTCCGCTCGGCCTTGGTGACGTCCTTGCCGTCCACCAGCACGATGCCGACGTCGGCCAGCGTGCCGCGCAGGTCGCGCCAGATCGCCTGCTGGTCGGAGGCGAGCTGGGAGACGGTGCGGTTGATCAGTGCCAGCTGCTCGGACGGCGTCAGGCCATCGGGGGCGCGCTCGGCAATGCCCTCGCGCACCTGGGCCTTGATGCCGGCGACGCGGACCATGAAGAATTCGTCGAGGTTGTTTGCCGAAATCGACAGGAATCGGACCCGCTCCAGCACGGGATGGCTGGGATTGACCGATTCCTCCAGGACACGGCGGTTGAAATGCAGCCAGGAGAGCTCGCGGTTGATGAATCGCTCCGGGCTCGATGCGATCGCCGGCAGCACCTCGGTCTCCGGGGCTTTGTCTTTGATTTCAACAGCTTGCGCGGAGTCCATGAGAAGTCGATCCATCCAGTTCACCCCCTTTTGCGGCTTACGCGCAAAATCGGCGGGAGCATGTGTTAGAGCGATGACGTTTCGATGACATTGATGTTCCGCCGCCGTGCGGCGTCAAGCGGCGTTGCTGGATCGGCGCGGACGGGGGTCAGGCGTCCCGCAGCAACTCGGCGGCCAGCGCCCTCGTGACGGGGCGGCCGAGCCGCAGGGCTTCGCTGTCGAGCCGCTCCACGGCCTGCCGCGCGGCGGCCGAGGACCGTTCCAGGCGGGTGGCGAGGTAGCCGACCACGCTCTCGTCCACCGCAAGCTGACGGTCGGCGCAGAATTTGACGATCAGGCCGCGGAACAGCTGGTCGTCCGGCGGCAGCAGCGTCACCACAGGCACGGCGCGCAGGCGCGAGCGCAGGTCGCGGAGGTCGATCTCGAGCGAGGCCGGGACCTCGCGGCCGGTGAACAGGATGTAGGCGCCGTCCTCGCGGGCGAGGTTCATCAGGTGGAAGAGGGCGCGCTCGTCGAAATCCCCGGCCTTGAGGTCCTCGACCACCAGAGCGCCGGTTGCGAGTGCGCCGGGCACGCCGGCGGCGGTCAGCGCATTGGCCGTGGTCGAGCGGGCGCCCGATATCTCGGCCCAGATCGCGGCGAGATGGCTCTTGCCGCTGCCTTCGGGGCCGGCCAGCCACATGATCCGGTTCGGCCATTCCGGCCAGCCTTCGATCAGGCCGAGACCGGCCGCGTTGGCGGGGCCTTCAAGGAAATTGTCCCGGCTGAGGCTCTCCGCATGCGGAAGCGCGAACGCCAATTGTCGGGGATGAACGCGGCCTGCCACGCTTGCTGTGCTCCATGCCGGCGGGCCGGCTCGTTTGAAGAGATCGGACGTATCGAGCGGGAGTTGGCCTTTTGCGGGGCCGCGTCGCCTCTCATTTGGCCTCGATGGTGCTCATGTGCCGCAGCCACTCGACGAGGTAGAGCGACACGGAGGAGAGCGTGAAGACCGTGACGAAGCCCATCAGGATAATATCATAGGGCGCGGGCTTGAAGCCGAAGGCAAGAGACGCCAGCACCAGGGCGGCGTAGGCGACCTGGGCGGCTGTGTTTAGCTTGGATACTTTCGACGGCTTCATCTCGACCGGCTTGTCGAACAGCCAGGACACGATCACGGCCGTGACGATCATGATGTCCCGCGACACCACCAGGATCACGACCCAGCGCGGGATGTCGCCCCAGATGCCGAGCGCCAGGTAGATCGAGACCAGAAGCGCCTTGTCGGCGAGCGGATCCAGGAGGGCGCCGAGCTCGCTGCGCATGTTGAAGCGCTTGGCCAGGAAGCCGTCGACGGCGTCGCTGATGCCCGCGATCAGGAAGACGGCAAATGCCACCTCCATTTGGCTCGACACGATGGCCCAGACGATGATCGGGACCAGCATGATGCGGCCCAGCGTGATGATGTTCGGAATACTCACGAAAGCGCTTCCCGGCACCCGGTCTGACCTCGAATCCGGCCCCCTGGGAGGCTGAACCGGTTGATATCTACATAGTACGGCCGGGAGCGCCATGCGAGCCATTGCGCATCCCCGGAATTCGACGTAACCAGCCGCAAACCCACTGGAAATCCGGCATGACCGACCGCAAAAACGGCCTTACCTACGCCGATTCAGGCGTCGATATCGACGCGGGCAACCGCCTGGTCGACCTGATCAAGCCGATGGTGCGCGCCACCGCGCGGCCGGGCGCCGATGCCGAAATCGGCGGTTTCGGCGGCCTGTTCGACCTCAAGGCGGCCGGATTCAAGGACCCTGTCCTGGTTGCCGCCACCGACGGCGTCGGAACCAAAGTGAAGATCGCGATCGAGACCGGCCTGCATGGCGGGATCGGCATCGACCTCGTCGCCATGAGCGTCAACGACCTCGTGGTGCAGGGCGCCGAGCCGCTGTTCTTCCTGGACTATTTCGCCTGCGGCAAGCTCGATCCGGAGGCCACGGCCTCGATCGTCGCCGGCGTTGCCGAGGGCTGCCGCGAGTCCGGCTGCGCGCTGATCGGCGGCGAGACCGCCGAGATGCCCGGCCTCTACAAGGATGGCGATTACGATCTCGGCGGCTTTGCCGTCGGTGCCGCCGAGCGCGGCACGCTGTTGCCGCGCAAGGACATCGCCGCGGGCGATGCCGTGATTGGCCTGGCCTCGTCGGGAGTGCACTCCAACGGCTTCTCGCTGGTGCGCAAGATCGTGGAACAGTCCGGCCTCGGCTTCGAGGCACCTGCGCCGTTCGCGCCGGTCATGACGCTCGGCGGCGCGCTGCTGACGCCGACGAAGCTCTATGTCAAATCCTGCCTGCGCGCGATCCGCGAGACAGGGGCGGTGAAGGGGCTCGCCCACATCACCGGCGGCGGCTTCACCGACAACATCCCGCGCGTGCTGCCGAAGGATCTGGGCGTCGGCATCGATCTGGCGCGCCTGCCGGTGCTGCCGGTGTTCAAATGGCTGGCGGCGCAGGCCGGCATCGCCGAGCTCGAGATGCTCAGGACCTTCAACTGCGGCATCGGCATGATCGCGATCGTCGAGCCTGACAAGGTCGACGAGGTCGTCCGGGTCTTCACCGACGCCGGCGAGACCGTGGCGCAGCTCGGCACCGTGATTCCGGCCGAGGGCGAGCATCGCGTCGTCTACAACGGCCATCTCGACATGGCATTGTGATGACTGGCGCTGTGATGAAGCGCCGTGTCGCCATCCTGATCTCCGGCCGCGGCTCCAACATGGCCGCGCTGATCAAGGCCGCCGCTGCCGCGGATTTCCCGGCGGAGATCTCGCTCGTCATCTCGAACAAGGCCGACGCGCTCGGGCTCGAACGGGCCAGGGCGAGCGGCGTCAACACGCTGGTGATCGAGAGCAAGCCGTTCGGCAAGGATCGTGCCGGCTTCGAGAAGGTGCTGCAGGCAGCCCTCGACCAGCACGGCATCGAGCTGATTTGTCTCGGCGGCTTCATGCGCCTGTTCACGGCCGAGTTCACGATGGCCTGGTACGGGCGGATGCTCAACATCCATCCCTCGCTGTTGCCTTCGTTCCCGGGCCTTGACCCGCACGGCCAGGCCCTGCGCGCCGGCGTGAAATTGTCCGGCGCGACGGTGCACTTCGTGATCCCCGAGACCGATGCCGGCCCGATCGTGATGCAGGGCGCGGTTCCCGTCGGCGACCACGACACCGCGGACACGCTGTCGGAGCGCATTCTCGAAGTCGAGCACCGCATCTATCCCGAAGCGTTGCGGCTGCTGGCCACCGGCAAGATCCGCATCGAGGGCGATGTGTGCAGGACGGCGGGGAGCGCAGCGTCGGAGAATTTTCTGGTTGCGCCTGTCGTGAGCTGAAGCGCCGAAACGTTTCGTCTCCCCAAACAAAATCCCCCGGCAGAGCCGGGGGCAACGTCATGATCTCTCGCGTGTCGTTGAGAGAAAATCAGGAGACCTTGAGGTTCTCCGCGGACGACTTGCCGCGGTTCTCCACGAGGTCGTATTCAACCACCTGATTTTCGTTGAGGGTCGAGAGTCCGGCGCGCTCGACGGCCGAGATATGGACGAACACGTCCTTGTCGCCGCCGTTCGGCTTGATGAACCCATAGCCCTTGGTCGGGTTGAACCATTTGACGGTGCCCTTTTGTGGCATCCTCAGTCTCCTCCACTAGACAGAAAAAAGACGCGGCCGCTTTTTCGCGTGCCACGCCACAAACGGGCTTCCGGAAGTCTGTTCGAGTCTCATCGTCGCGAAACGCACAGTCGAGCGGCCAATTCCGATTGTGTCGGATATTGCAACACGAAAATCGCGCGTTAGCAAGCAGCGCGCGAATTTCAAGACCGGGGCGGGTGCCATCGTCTGCTATTTGCGACCTGTGGCCGAGGAACCACAATCGAGGCAATAGCCTCGGTGATGGCGTGCCAACCGGTTGACCCTCCGTGGCAGTTCGGCACAAATCGCCGCATGCGCGAGCCGCCCATGTTGCATTTTTGCGGGCCGCGATTTGCTTCGGGATTGGTCGTCATGCGCTGCGCCTCGCAGCCCTTCGGGACACGGCAGATGATCGGGCTGGGCCGCGTCCGGGTGAGGGCTGCGGTCGCGAGGACTTTTGCAGTCATCGCGCTTGCGCTGGTCGTGACGATGGCTGCGGCTGCGCCCGTCCTTGCTCAAAGCCCGACGCCCACTCCGACCCCGACGCCCACGCCGTCGCCGACCCCTATCCCGATGCCCACCTCGACCAACTTCAATCAGTCGGCCGGCAACAGCATGCTCAATTTCGGGTCGGGATTCCTGGAGCGGCTCGGCAACCAGGCCTCCAATGGTTTCGACCGGTCGTTCCGGACCAACCCCGGCGGCGGTGGTGCGGCCGCCGCCACCGAAGATCCTCGCTACCGGACCTGGTTCGAGGGCTATGGCATCTCGGTCCGCACCGACGCCCAGGGCGACTTCGTCGGCGACAAGCGCAGGACGTTCGGCGGCGTCGCCGGTTTCGGCGCGCGGGTTGCGCCCGGCGTCAATCTCGGTTTCTCGATCGATCAGAGCCACACCGACATCGACGTGCCGCTGGCGCTGCAGTCGGCCACGCTCGACCTGACCCAGCTCGGCTTCAACGGCTCGGTCGACAAGGGGCCGTGGACATGGGCCTTCGCGGTGGTTCATGGCTTCGGCAAGGTCCACTCCAGCCGCGATACCGGCTTTGGCCTCGCGACCGCCGGCTATCGTGCCGCCGTCGACGGCGCGCTGACCGAGATCAGCTATTACTGGACCAAGGACCAGATGCGCGTCGTGCCCAAGGGCGCGCTCGAATATGTGCGCGCCACCAGCGTCGCGTTCCAGGAGGCCGGTGGGCTCGATCCGCTCAACGTCGGCTCGACGACGCTCGCGCGCGCACGTGTCATGGTCGGTGCCGAGATCGGGCGCTATTTCATCTTCGACCAGAAGATCCTGGACCTGTCGGCCTATGGCAAGTTCGTCGACAATTTCTATCAGGACCTTGGATCGGTGCAGGTCAGTCTCGGGACCCAGAGCATCATCGTCCCCGGCATCGGCGAGAGCCGCTACGGCATGGATGCCGGCGCCTCGGCCTCGCTCAGCCTGACCAACACCGCGCGGCTCTACGTCAACTACGACGGCAAGTTCCGCAACGAGCTGACGTCGCACCAAGGCACGCTCGGCTTCGAATACCGATGGTGAGGCGAAGCATCATCCGCACGCGCCTAAAGAAGACGGCAAGAGCGTAGCGGCCTCGGCGCGGTATCTTGGTAGGTCGACTGGCTCCCTAGGATCGGGAAACGGTATCGGCATGACGAGCGGTTCGAGGGCCGTTTTCAGCCATCCTTAAGTCACTTCCTGCAGTGTTTAAGCCTCACGCAGGTCGGATCAACCGGATGACGCTCAAGCTCATTTCGCCTGGGGCGATCAAATCGCCCTCCCAGCGCGCGCTCACCGATTATTGGGATCGGCTGGCGGACGGCCGGCGTTTTCCGGCTTTCACTGAGCTCGACGCAATGGCGTTGCCGCACGATCCAAAGCAACTCGTCGTCTGGAATGTCGAGGGCCAGCGGCCTCGCCAGAAATTCCGCGCGTTGTATCAGGGCGAGAACGTATCGCAGGCTTTCAACTCGGATTGGGCCGGCAAGACGATGGAAGAGGTCGTGCCGATGTCGCTGCGGCGCGTGACACTGGATGCCGCGAAGCATTGCACGAGCAAGGGGGGCGCCGTTTACGCGATCATCTCGACCATTGGCCCCAACGGTCAACGCGTGGATTGTCACCGGCTGTTGCTGCCGTTTGGTCGTGATGGCGTCGTCGAACAAATCCTGGCGTCGCTGCAGCTGACCAACGTCAACACGCGTCGCCAGGTGGTCGGCGATTTCAAGATGCAGGCCACGACTGTCTTCTCGGGCCTGATCAGGTCGAGCGAGGCCGCGAAGCAGCCGGACATCGCCGCATCGAACTGCGCGCGAGGCAAGAGGGAGGCGACCAGCGCGCGCGACAATCGCGGGTTACCGCGGCGCGCCGTGAGACGTGCTGCCAAGATCAGTTTTCCCGGGAAGAGGCTGACCTGCATGGTCCGCGATATTTCCGCCGGCGGCGCTTCCATCGAGGATGCAAATCTTGCGCTGGTTCCCGACAATTTCCGTCTGGTGATCGAAATGGAATCGGCGGAGCGGCACTGCACCGTGGTCTGGCGCAAGCCGAAGCGGATCGGCGTGCGCTTCGGCTGATGCATCGCATGCAGCCGGACCCGTCCGGCGAACCAGGTTAAACCGGCGTTGCCGCGACGTAGCCGGTCAATCCAAAACCCTCGCGCGCGGCGGTCATCATCGACACCAGCTCGTTTGGATGGATGAATTCGTCCCGGAAGCAGGGATGGACCCTTGGATCGAAGATCTTCTTCAGCCAATCGACCACGATCTTGTGGCGCTCCGAGCCGCGAAACTCCTTGTGATAGGTGAGCCAGAGATCGGCGTGATGGCTCACGCCGAGATCGACGGCGACGAGCGGCGCGCCGAGCGCGATCGAGACGGTCGGCAGGAAGCCGATGCCCGCGCCGCGCTCCACCGCATAGAGGACGCCGACCGACGAGTTGGTCTTGATGCCGACGATGCCCTCGAGCGATTTCAGCCCGAGCACGCGGGCATAGGCGCTATCGTCGACCTGCGGCGCGCTCTGCTTGATGATGCGATGGTTCTTCAAGTCGGCGAGGTTTGCGGGCAGGCCGTAAAGGTTCTCGTACTCCTTGGAGACGAACGGATAGATGTGCAGGCGGCCGAGCTTGGCCACGATCAGGTCGGGATTGGTCGGCGGCTCGAGCTGGATCGCGATGTCCGACTCCAGGCGTGCGACATCGGCCTGCTCCATCGCGCAGCGCAGGTCGACGGTGATCTTGCGATAGGTCTTCTGGAAATCGATCAGCCGCGGCAGGATCCAGAAATTGCCGGGACCTTCCGTCACCGCGACGCGCACGGTGCCCGACGTATCGTTCGACGAGCGCGAGGCGCGGCGGAAGACGTTGAAGGCGTGACGCTCCATGTGCGCGACGTCGGCAATCATCGCGGTGCCTTCGTCGCTGAGCGTGAGCCCGCTCTGGTCCCGCAAGAACAGCTTGCAGCCGATGCTCTCCTCTAGCCGGTCGATCCGGCGCATCAGCGTCGTCGAGGTGAGGCCGAGTTCTTCGGCAGCGTTGCGGAAACTTTTATATTTTGCGCACGCTAAAAACAGCTTCAAATCATCCCAGGACGCGCCCAGGGCTTCTTCACGGTGCTGCATCATCGCAGCACCCCGGTGCAATAACTGCTGCATACTCCTGATCCCCAGCCGCTAAGCTCGATATAGCGGGGCATGAAAGCCGCGAACGATAGAGGGGCGATCCGGGTATGGAAAGGGGCTCGTTTGCCGCAAGGCATGATTTCGACGCGTTGCCGCTCAGTCCGGAGGTCGATGTCCGCTGTGCGCAATTTTCCGAAATTGCGACGCTTTCCGACATGGCGCGCCGGCTGGTGCCGGGCGTGCGGATCGGGACGGCGGACCTCGCGAAATACTACACATTCGATCCCGAGAGCATCCTGACATTCAGCCGGAAGGGCCGTCTGCTCGGCGGCATGGCCTTCCTGTTCCTCAACGACCGCGGGCACGATGCGCTGCTGCTCGACGAGATCTGCCTCACCGCGCCCGAGACTGAGTACCTCGCTTCCGCGAGGGAAGACGTTGCAGCCATCTACATCTGGGCGATCGCCGCAACGGGGCGGGGCATCGCAGGTCTCGGCAAGGCGGCGGCTCATCTGCGGCAGGTAAGATTTCGCGGCGCGGATTGCTATGCGCAGCCATCAACCGTGGCCGGACGCGAGATCATGAGAGCGACCGGGTTCGAACCGGTCCCGAGCTTCCAACCCGACCTGTGGTGCTACGAGCGCCCCTGGCACCGGCAGCCGATGCGCATGCCGGGCGTGATGATCCAAGCAAGGAGTTTTGCAGATGCACGGTACTAGGATTCCTCTCGCGAAGCCCGACTCCCGCGCCATCACCATCCGCCTCGCGCGCGATCCCAGCGATCTCATGCTGGTGACCGCCATCCGCTCGGCAGTCTATCTCGCCGAGCAGGATTGTCCGTTCGAGGAGGAGTTCGACGGCAACGACATGGTTGCCGCGCACTTCATCGGCTATGTCGGCAACGAGCCGGCCGGCTGCCTGCGGGTGCGCTTCTTCGGCGATTTCGCCAAGGTGGAACGGCTCGCGGTGCGGCACCAGTACCGGCGCTCGCGGGTCTCGTTCAAGCTGGTGCAGGCGAGCGTCGACTACGTGAAGCGCAAGGGGTTTCGCAAGATCTACGGCCAGGCGCAGGACCGGCTGGTCGATTTTTGGGCACATTTCGGCGCCAAGCCGCTCGGCCACAACCGCAAGATCACCTTCTCGGATTTCTCCTACACGGAGATGCTGCTGGAGATCGAGCCGGGGCCGGATGCCATCACGCTGGACAGCGATCCTTACGTGATCATCCGTCCCGAGGGCGATTGGGACCGGCCGGGCGTGCTCGATGCCTCCGCGGGGCGGGCGGTGACTTCGCCGCTGCGGGACCTCGCGCTCGCCGATCGTTGAAACTGGTGCAGTCAAACGCAAGATAATGCTGGCATCCATCACCGATGATCCGCCGATCCTGGTTTGTGCGGATCTCCAGGCCGAATATCTGACCCCTGGTCGCCGCCACGTCATCCTCGACGGCGAGGCGGCCACCGTGCGCTGCCTGGAACTCCTTGCAATGTGGCGCCAGAATCTCTGGCCGGTGATGCATCTGAAGCGCATCGCGCAGGCGGCCTGGTTCAATCCGGCATCCAGGCTGACCGATTGGATCGCCGAGGCGAAGCCGCGGCCGGGCGAGATGACGTTCGAACATCCGCTGCCCTCGGCCTATAGCTCGTCCCGGTTCGTGGACTACATGTCCAACATCCGTAACGTGCGCTGCGTGCTGATCGGCTTCTCTCTGGACGAAACCATCCTGGCCACCGCCGTTGACGGGTTTCACCGCAGCCATCGCTACCAGATGGCTGCCGATGCCGTGGCCTGCCGGAAACCGGGCGTGGGCGATGCTGCCGCCTACAAGCAGGCGGTAGTGAATGTCGTCGGGAATTTTGCTACAATCCAATCCAGCGCCGAACTGATCAGAACCAGCGGCGCCGTCGCGGTGTAGGCGGCCGCGACCGGCGGATGGGGTTGGACATTGTCACGGGGAGACAAGCTCAAGGAGCTGGCGAGCGACCTGTCGCGTGCCGTCGAAGCGGCGCGCCGCGTCGGCTTGCCCACGACGGTCTACCTGCTTTCGATGGCGCTGGTCGAGGTGAGGGAGGCCGTAGCCGCCTCCGATGACGGGGACGACGACAGCGCGGCCTGAGGGCCGGCCCCGCATGCGGCTTTGTGCAACGCTGCCGAGCGCTTGCTGCCGACGAATTGACGTTGCAAGTTCTGCGCTGTCGCAATAGCCAAGTAACTACCCAAGCAATCCGATCATCGCGTGATGATCGCTGGCTGTGCCTGCGACGTGACGACTTCAAGGAATCCCGCAATGTCCATGCTGCCCAATTCGCAAGAGGCCCGGGATGTGGCCTACCAGCTCCATCCCTACACCAATGCCCGTACCCATCAGCAGGCCGGTCCCCTGGTGATCGAGCGCGGCGATGGTCCGTACGTGTTCGACGCAGCGGGCAAGCGCTATTTCGAGGCGATGGCGGGGCTGTGGAGCGTCGGGCTCGGCTTCAACGAGAAGCGCCTGGTCGAAGCGGCGCACAAGCAGATGCAGGCGCTGCCGTTCTACCACACGTTCTCCGCCAAATCGCACGGTCCCTCGATCGATCTCGCCGAGAAGCTGGTGGCGCTCGCGCCGGTGCCGATGAGCAAGGTCTTCTTCACCAATTCCGGCTCGGAAGCCAACGACACCGTGCTGAAGCTGATCGCCTATCGTTCGAATGCGCTCGGTCAGCCGCAGCGCAAGAAGATCATCAGCCGGATGCGCGCCTATCACGGCGTCACCATCGCCTCGGCGAGCCTCACCGGCCTGCCGAACAACCACCGCTCGTTCGACCTGCCGCTGCCGAACATCCTGCACACGGGCTCGCCGCATTTCTACAAGGACGGCGCGCCCGGTGAGAGCGAGGAGGCGTTCGCCACGCGCCGGGCCGAGGAGCTCGATGCGCTGATCCAGAAGGAAGGGCCGGATACGATCGCCGCGTTCTTCGGCGAGCCGGTGATGGGGGCGGGCGGCGTCATCGTGCCGCCGGCGACCTATTGGGACAAGATCCAGGCGGTCCTGAAGAAGTACGACATCCTGCTGGTCGCCGACGAGGTGATCTGCGGCTTCGGCCGCACCGGCAAGATGTTCGGCTGCGAGACCTACGGCATCAAGCCGGACGCGATCGTGGTCTCCAAGCAGATCACCTCGAGCTATTTCCCGCTCTCGGCGATCATCATGAACGACCGCATGTTCGAGCCGATCGCGGACGAGAGCAACAAGATCGGCGTGCTCGGCCATGGCTTCACCGCCGGCGGCCATCCGGTCGGCTCGGCGATCGCGCTGGAAAACCTCAAGATCATCGAGGAGCGCGGCCTGGTCGCGCATGCCGCCGAGCTCGGCGGCTACATGCAGGGCAAGCTGCGCGAGCTCACCAGCCACCCGCTGGTCGGCGAGGTCCGCGGCGTCGGCATGATCGCAGCGCTCGAGCTCGTGCTCGACAAGACCCGCAAGACGGCCGCGGCGACGCCCGGCGCCGTCGGCGGCATGGCCAGCCGCATGCTGCAGGAGCGCGGCGTGATCTCGCGCAACATGCTGGATGCCATCGCCATCTGCCCGCCGCTGATCACCACCAAGGCCCAGATCGACGATCTGGTCGCCGCGATCGCGGGCGTGCTGAACGACATGAAGCCGGAAGTGGCGAAGCTGACGCCGGCGTAGGGGGCATTCCAGGCGGACCTGCCGCCACATCTTCGGTGTCGTCCCGGCGAAGGCCGGGACCCATACCGCGTGATCTGTCGGTTGGTGGCGGTCGGAGTACCGAACGACGGATCTTCGTCAAACCTGTCCCTGGGGTTATGGGTCCCGGCCCCCGTGCGCAATTGCGCACTAGGCCGGGACGACGCCGGGGAGGGATCGCGGACCTAGGCCCGCTGAACCCCGATCACGCGACCCTTCTCGATCGCGAGCGCCAACTCGCCGCGCTTGAGCTTCAGGGCGGCCTCGCCGAACAGCTCGCGGCGCCAGCCGCGCAAGGCGGGGACGTCGGCGGCATCGTCGGCTGCGATCTCTTCGAGGTCGTCGACGGTGGCGATCACCTTGCTTGCCACCGCGTGGCGCTCGGCGGTCATCCGCAGCAGCACCTTCAGGAGCTCGACGATGGCCGCGCCGTTGGAATTGTTGCGCGGCTTCTCCAGCTTCGGCAGCGTCGAGAAATCCCGCGCCAGGCCGCGCTCGACCGCGGCGACGATGTCCGCGCCCCATTTGGACTTCTCGAAACCCTTCGGCACGGAGCGCAGGTTCGCGAGCTTCTCCAGCGTGTTTGGCGCGTGGGTGGCGATGTCGGTGATCGCCTCGTCGCGCAGCACGCGGCCGCGCGGCACGTCGCGGCTCTGCGCTTCCTGCTCGCGCCAGGCGGCGACCTCCATCAGGACGGCGAGGTCCTTGGGCTTGCGCACGCGCGTCTTCAGCCGCTCCCAGGCCCGCTCGGGGTGGAAGTCGTAGGTTCGCGGCGAGGTCAGGATCTCCATCTCGATGGAGACCCACTCGCTGCGGCGGCGCTTCTTCAGGTCGGCGTCGAGGGCGGCGAAAACATCGCGCAAATGCGTGACATCGGACACCGCGTAATGCATCTGCTCCTTGGTCAGCGGCCGGCGGGACCAGTCGGTGAAGCGGTGGGTCTTGTCGGGGCGGTGACCGGTCACCTTCTCGACCAGCTGGTCGTAGGCGATGCTGTCGCCATAGCCGAGCACCATGGCGGCGACCTGGGTGTCGAACACCGGGTGCGGGATGATGTTGGCCTGGTGCCAGATGATCTCGATGTCCTGGCGGGCGGCGTGGAATACCTTCAGCACGCCCTCGTTGGCCATCAGCTCGAAGAACGGCTTGAGGTCGATGCCCTCGGCGAGGGCGTCAATGACGATCGCTTCCTCGGCGCTCGCCATCTGCACCACGCATAGCAGCGGGTAGTAGGTGGTTTCGCGGAGGAACTCGGTATCGACTGTTATGACGGGGTGCTTGGCCAGCCGGCTGCAGGCAGCCGCGAGGTCAGCGGTGGTGGTAATCAAATCCATGAACGGCCCATGACACTTGGTATCAGCCGTTCTGCCGAAAGTGCTGTGATGTCAAGGGGCTCTAAGCGAATTCGAGCCTTGCATCGGGCCGGAATCGCCTGTTTCCGACGAAATTCCTATTCGTAGCGGATCCGGTGCGAGGATTTGCGGGCGCAGGGCAGCGCCACCACGACCACGCACATGGCCACAAGTGCCAGCCCCAGGAACTCGAAAACCAACAGATCCACGGCGGAAATCTCCAGAAACATCGGTAGATTTGTCGGCGGGGCGTTGATGGTCTGTTAATTGCGATGGTTACCGGCGGAGGGGCGGGTGGAATGGTGGACGAGGGGTTAATGGATTTGGGGGCTCAAACGATTTCGGCGCCCCGCATGGCGGAGCGCCGATGGTCGTTCATGCGATGAGCTGGAGGCCTTACGGCAGCTTCAGCGACGTCTCCGCATTGTACGGCTTCAGCGTCTCATCTGCGGCCTTCTGGGCGGCGACGAGGGCTTCCTTCGGCTGCTTCTTGCCGTTGAGGACCAGCATCACCTCGTCCTCGAGGGTCTTGCGGACGGGGACGGTCTTGTAGGTCGCGAACCAGGGCTTTGCGACGTCAAGCTGCTCGACGGCGGTCTTGGCGTCCGGGTTCTTGTTCAGGAAGTCGACCATCTCGGGCGTCTTGTATGCGGCCATGTTGGGCGCGAAATAGCCGGTGGCGCGGCTCCACCAGCCGCTCTTCTCGGGCGAGGTCATCCACTTGATCAGCGTCCAGGCGGCCTTTTGCTTGTCGGCCTCGAGGCCTGCCGGCACGATCAGCGAGGCGCCGCCGATCGGCACCGCGTTGCGGACGTTGCGCGGGATGAAGGCGACCTTGTAGTTGAACTTGGCGTTGTCGCGCACATAGGTCAGCGAGCCCGTGGACAGCATCATCATCGCGGCATTGCCGGAGATGAAGGAGGTGCTGACGGCCGGGCCGGGCGTGGCGCCGGGCGCATGCACCTTGTGCTTGGTGACGAGGTCGTTCCACCAGGTCAGCGCGCCGAGCATCGAGGGCGTGTCGTAGTAGACTTCGCCGCCGAACTCCTCGTTGTAGTAGCGCCCGCCATTGCTCATGGTGAGCGTTTCCATCATCCAGCCGCAATAATCATAGGCGCAGGGGATCGCGATGCCCCATTGGGTCACCTTGTCGCCGTCGCGCTTGGTGAGCTTCTTGGCCCAGTCGGTGAGCTCGGCCCATGTCTGCGGCGGCTTGTTCGGATCGAGGCCGGCTTCCTTGGCCTTGTCGGCGTTGATGTAGAGCAGCGGCGTCGAATTGTGGAAGGGTACGCCGTAGACCGAGCGGTTGATCACCGCGTTGCCCTGCAGCGCCGGGAAGAACTGGCCCAGGAACTGGTCCTTGGTGGTGCCGTCGGCGGCGATCAGGGGATCGAGATTGGTGAGCTCGTTCTCGATCTGCATGTCGAGCAGGAAGTTGGCTGACATGATCACGGCGGCCGGCGGCTTGCCGGCCTTGATCGATGCGCGCGTCTTGATCAGCGTGTCGTCATAGGAGCCGGTGTAGACGGCGGTCGCCTTGATCGCGGGATGGGTCTCGTTGAACTCCTTGATCAAGGTGCCCATGTCGCGGGCGAGCTTGCCGTCGACGGGAACGGGGAAGAACAGGTCGATCTCGGTCGGACCTTCGGCCATCGCGGGGACGGCGAGGGCGCCTGCCATTGAGCCGGCCATGGCGAGGCCAAGCATGAGCCTGCGGGTAAACAGCATCGAAAATTCTCCTATTTGATGCCTGAGGTGACGAAAGAACTGATGAAACGCTTCTGGAAGATCAGGAAGGTGACGAGCAGGGGCGCGATCACCATCAGCGTGCCCGCGGCGATGGTGCCCCAGGCCTGGGTGCCCTCCGCGGTCGCGGTGAACACCGAGAGCCCGACCGTGAGCGGCCGCTTGTCCGGCGAATTGATCACCATCAGCGGCCACAGGAAGTCGTTCCAGTGGCTGGTGACGGAGATGATGGCGAAGGCCGAGAAGCTCGGCATCGACAGCGGCACGTAGATGTGGCGGATGCGCTGGAACAGGCTGGCGCCGTCGATCAGCGCGGCGTCTTCCAGCTCGGTCGGGATCGCCTCGAACGCCTGGCGCATCAGGAAGGTGCCGAAGGCCGAGGCGAAGAACGGCATCATCACGCCGGTCAGCGTGTCGTAGAGGCCGAGCTGCGCGACCAGCTTCAGGTTCGGCACGATCAGCAGCACCGGCACCAGCATCAGCTGCATCAGGAACATGTAGAAGATCAGCGTCTTGCCGGCGAAGCTCAGGCGCGCGAACGCAAAACCCGCCAGCGTGATCGTGACGAACTGCACGAGGAGAATGCCCGCGCAGATGAACGTGGTGTCGAGGGCGTAGCGCGGGAAGTCGCCGATCTCCCAGGCATCCCTGACATTGTCGAGCGTCGGCTTCAGGCTCGGCATCAGCTCGGCCATGGCGTTGATGCCGTCCGAGGCCGGGCGCAGCGTCGCAACGCCCATCCAGAGGAGCGGGATCAGCCAGACGATCGCGAGCAGCACGGTCAGCAGGAAGCCGAGCTTGGGCGTGATCTCGCCGCGCGTGGCGAGCGGGGCGTCCTTCCAGAGCGCATCGAGCAGCTTCATGGCCCGCCCTCGCGGTTGGCCATGGTGCGGAAGGAGAGCGCGGTGAGGCCCATCAGCGCGGCAAGCGTCAGCAGCGTCGCCGCGGACGCCTTGCCGATGTCGTAGTGCTCGACCGCCTGCTGGTAGATGTAGAACAGCACCAGGTTGGTCGAGTTGGACGGGCCGCCCTTGGTCATGACGAAGACGTGGTCGACCTGCGTCACCGCGTTGAGCGTGGCGACCACGATGACGAACAGGAAGGTGGGCTTGAGCTCGGGCAGGATGATGTGGCGGAAGCGCGGATACGGCCCCGCGCCGTCGAGATGCGCGGCTTCCATCACGTCCTCGGGCACGGCCTGGAGGCCGGCGAGGAAGAACAGCATGTAATAGCCGGCATTCTTCCAGATCGTGATGACCATGATCGCATAGAGCGCGATGTCGGGATCGCCGAGCCAGTTCGGCAGCACCGGAAGCAGCCGGCCGATGTAGTGGTCGAGCAGGCCGACATTGGGCAGGAAGATGAACAGGAACAGCGACGACGCCGCGACCATCGGGATCAGTACCGGCAGGAACAGAGCGGCGCGCAGCGCACTGTTCACGGCATGGGTGCGTGACAGCGCCAGCGCAAACAGCAGCGCAAGTCCGATGCTCGGGATCGCCGTGCCGACGGCATAGATCAAATTGTTGACGACGGCGCCGATGAAGGCGGGGTCGGCGAGCACGGCGTTGATGTTGTCGAGGCCGACGAAGCGAACCGGCGCTTTGGGCGTGGCGCGCTGGTAGAGCGCATCGATGAACACGCGCCCCATCGCGCCATAGGTGAACAGCGCGAGGAAGATCAGCGAGGGCAGGAGCAGCAGATAGGCCGGCAGCGAGGTTTTGAATCGGCTCGAAAACCGCTTCAGGACGTGCAGACGCGGTGCCACTGATGCCGCGACCGGGAGAGCCGCGGGTTCAGCGAGGCTCATCTCATCGCGCCGGGAAATTGAGCGCATAGTCGCGGCCATCCACTCCTGCCGGTGGCTCGAAGGGGAAGCGCAGACTGGTGTCGAGGAAATCGTGGCTGTGCACGACGAGGTTCTGATCGTCGATCAGGACGACGCCATAGGCCGGCGGCTCATGGCTCGCCAGATGATCGGTGACCTTGGCGTCGAGCTCGAACCAGACCTGGTGGTTGGTGCCGCGCAGAGTCGAGAACGGGATCTTGCCGTAGCTGCCGAAGATCGGCCGGTGCACATGGCCGAAGAAGAGGTGGCGGATGCGGGCGCGATAGGGCGCGATCACTTCGGCGAATTCGGCGCTCTGCTTCAGCGCGATCTCATCCATGGCGTGGACGCCGACCGGGAAGGGCGGGTGGTGCATGAACACGACGAATTGCTGGTCGGCGGACGCGGCAGCCAGCGTGCTCGCGAGCCAGCCGAGGCGCTTTCCGCACATCTCGCCGGCGTGGCTGGTCTCGTCCAGCGTGTCCAGGAAGACGAACAGGCCGTGCTCGGTGGTGCGGGTGCCCTGCACGAAGCCGTTGGGATCGCGCGGCGCGGACTTGAGACCGTCGAGGCAGGCGACGCGCTTGTCGTGATTGCCGACCATGGCGATGTACGGGATTTTCAGCGCGGCCATCGCGTCGGCGAAATTGGCGTAGGATTCAGCCTCGCCCCAATGGGTGAGATCGCCGGTCACGACTGTGAAGGCGGCATCGGACTGGTGCTTGTTGATGTCGGCGATCGCCGCATCCAGCCGGGCGCGCGGATCGAGCCCATAGAGCTTCAGCCCGGGGTTCGCGAGATGCGTGTCGGTGATGTGGATGAATTTGAAGGGCATGGCACGCTTTGTCGGGACAGTTGGAGGATGGGCGCCTCCGGCAAGGCGGCCCTGCCAGCCCGTTAGAGCGCGTGTGTTTCAGTTTGATGACAGCGGTTCCCGCGGGCGGTCCTAGGGTGTGGACAGAGCGCTGCGCCGGCGTGCCCGGCATGGAGTGGTCGCGATACGAGCCCGTCGATCCCCAGAAGTTCGATGCAGCTCATTCGGCGGGGTGAGGAAGGCGACGAAGTAGGAGGAGGTCCGTAGGGTGGATTAGCGAAGCGTAATCCACCACTGTGAGCCAACTTCAAGTTGTGCTATCGGTTGCAGATGTCCGATTATCGCCGAGTATTCGTCCCCGGAGGATGCTGGTTCTTCACCGTGAATCTGCTCGATCGGCGCAAGGCTCTCTTGACCGACCAGATCGAAATCTTGCGGGCCGCAGTCGCCGCAACACGTCAAAGCTATTCCTTCGAGATCGACGCTTTCGTGGTTCTTCCGGACCATCTCCACGCGATTTGGCAATTGCCGCCAGGCGACTCCAATTTTTCGGTGCGTTGGCGCTTGATCAAGACACGCTTCGCCAAGTCGCTACCGTCGACCGAACGGCTGAGCGCGGTTCGTGCAGCACGCAACGAGCGCGGCATCTGGCAACGTCGGTTTTGGGAGCATCTCATTCGTGACGAAGCCGACTATGCGCGCCATGTCGAGTATTGCTACTACAATCCCGTCAAGCACGGTTATGTCTCGAAGGTAGGCGACTGGCCGTACTCGTCGTTTCACCGCGACGTCCGCGCGGGATTGTTTCCGGCGGATTGGGGCGGCGACGTGAAGGCTGTCGGCGAGTTTGGCGAGCGGGCGTGAAGGTTGCGCCGGTCCGTAGGGTGGATTAGCGGAGCGTAATCCACCACGTCACTTTCCGCTGGTTGAGAGAGGTGGTGGATTACGCCTTCGGCTAATCCACCCTACGCACTGCGCTTGTGGCTCACGTCCCACAAAACGTCTGCAACACCCGCTGGTCCGGCAGCGGCGGATCGGCGTAGGCGGCGTAGTCCGGCTGGTCCTCGTACGGCTTCGCCAGCACCTTCACCAACTCCTCGAACGGCGCGTAGTCGTCGTTGTTCACCGCGGCCTGGATCACGGCCTCGACGCGGTGGTTGCGCGGGATGAAGACCGGGTTGACGGCGTGCATGGCGGCCTGCCGCTCGGTTGCGCCCTGCGGCTCCAGCGCGATGCGCGCGCGCCAGCGGCCGGCCCATTCGTCGAAGGCGGCGGGCTCCATGAACTGCGCGCGCACATCAGTGCCGTCATCGGCCGCGGCGTCGCCGAGCCTGCGGAAGGTGAGGGTGAAGTCCGCGTGGTTCTTCGCCATGGCATCGAGCAGGTCCTGGATCAGCGCCTCGTCGCCGTCGCGCTCCGTGAACAGGCCGACTTTCCTGCGCAGACCGGCCTGATAGGAGTCGCTGAAGATTTCGCCGAAGGCGCCGAGAATGTCCTGGGCTTCGGCGATCGCCTTCTCCTGATCGTCCGAGAACAGCGGCAGCAGGCATTCGGCGAGCCGCGTCAGGTTCCACAGGGCGATGCGCGGCTGGTTGGCGTAGGCGTAGCGGCCCATCTCGTCGATCGAGGAGAACACCTGCGAAGGGTTGTAGGCGTCCATGAAGGCGCAGGGACCGTAATCGATGGTCTCGCCCGAGATCGACGAGTTGTCAGTGTTCATCACGCCGTGGATGAAGCCGACCAAGAGCCAACGCGCGACGAGATCGGCCTGGCGCGCGACGACGGCCGCGAGCAGGTCGTGATAGGGCCGCGCCGCATGCAGCAGGTGCGGATAGTGACGGGCGATGACGTGATCGGCGAGGCGGCGGATCGCCCCGGTGTCGCGGCGGACGGCGAAGAACTGGAAGGTGCCGACGCGGATGTGGCTGGAGGCGACGCGGGTCAGGACCGCGCCGGGCAGGGCGGTCTCGCGGATGACGTGCTCGCCGGTGACGACGGCGGCGAGCGAGCGCGTGGTCGGGATGCCCAATGCGAACATCGCCTCGCTGACGATGTATTCGCGCAGGACCGGTCCGAGCGCCGCGCGGCCATCGCCGCGGCGGGAGAACGGGGTGGGGCCGCCTCCCTTGAGCTGGATGTCGCGGCGGACGCCGTCCCGGTCGATGACCTCGCCGAGCAGGATGGCGCGGCCGTCACCGAGCTGGGGCACGAACTGGCCGAACTGGTGGCCGGCATAGGCCATGGCGATGGGATCGGCCCCGGCAGGGACCGTCTTGCCGGCCAGGATCCCGGCCCCCTCCGGGGTCTCCAGGAGGTCGGGATCGAGCCCGAGCTGGACCGCGAGCGGGCGGTTCAGCTTGATCAGCCGGGGGGCGGCGACGGGGGTCGGCGCGACGCGGGCAAAGAAGCTGTCCGGCAGGGCCGAATACGAGTTCTGGAAGGGGAAATGGACGGTCATGGAGGTAAAGATAGGCGGGGAACACCTGATGGCAAAGCCTTGAGGCCAGATCGGCCAAAAATGGGCGCTTCTAGCCCAAATCGGGCCGTTCCCTTGGTTGCCGCCCCCCGCCTCGTCGGGTAAACCCTGCCGCAACTTCGGACCGGTCGTTTCAGGCCGTCCGATTCGCTTCCTCCGACATTGATTTTGGGACGACCATGCATCGCTACCGGTCACATACATGCGGCGCGCTCCGCGAGAGCAACATCGGCGAGACCATCCGCCTCTCGGGCTGGGTCCATCGCGTTCGCGACCATGGCGGCGTGCTGTTCATCGACCTGCGCGACCATTACGGCCTGACCCAGTGCGTGGTCGACCCGGACTCGCCGGCGTTCTCGCTGGCCGAAAAGCTGCGCTCGGAATTCGTGGTCAAGATGGACGGCAAGGTCCGCCGCCGGCCCGACGGCACCGACAATGACGAGCTGCCGACCGGCAAGATCGAGATCTATGTCAGCGAGATCGAGGTGCTGGGCCCGGCCGGCGATTTGCCGCTGCCGGTGTTCGGCGACCAGGAATACCCCGAGGACATCCGCCTGAAGTACCGCTTCCTCGACCTGCGTCGCGAGAAGCTGCACCAGAACATCATGACCCGCGTCGAGATCATCAAGTCGATGCGCCGGCGCATGGAGGGGCAGGGCTTCTTCGAGTTCAACACGCCGATCCTGACCGCGTCCTCGCCGGAAGGCGCGCGCGACTTCCTGGTGCCCTCGCGCATCCATCCCGGCAAGTTCTACGCGCTGCCGCAGGCGCCGCAGCAGTACAAGCAGCTGCTGATGATGTCCGGCTTCGACCGCTACTTCCAGATCGCGCCGTGCTTCCGCGACGAGGACCCGCGCGCCGACCGTCTGCCGGGCGAGTTCTACCAGCTCGACGTCGAGATGAGCTTTGTCACGCAGGAAGACGTGTTCGCGGCGATGGAGCCCGTGATCACCGGCGTGTTCGAGGAGTTCGCCAAGGGCAAGCCGGTGAGCAAGAACTGGCGCCGCATTCCGTTCGCCGAGGCGCTGCGCAAGTATGGCAGCGACAAGCCGGACCTGCGCAATCCCATCGAGATGCAGGACGTCTCCGAGCACTTCCGCGGAAGCGGCTTCAAGGTGTTCGCGCGCATGCTCGAAGATCCCAAGAACCAGGTCTGGGCGATCCCGGCCACGGGCGGCGGCAGCCGCGCGTTCTGCGACCGCATGAACTCGTGGGCGCAGGGCGAAGGCCAGCCCGGCCTCGGCTACATCATGTGGCGCGAGGGCGGCGAGGGCGCCGGTCCCCTTGCGAACAACATCGGGCCGGAGCGCACCGCGGCGATCCGCGCGCAGATCGGCACCAAGGAAGGCGATGCCGCCTTCTTCGTCGCCGGCGATCCCGACAAGTTCTGGAAGTTCTCAGGGCTTGCCCGCAACAAGGTCGGCGAGGAATTGAACCTCACCGACAAGGAGCGGTTCGAGCTCGCCTGGATCGTCGACTTCCCGATGTACGAGTACAACGAGGACGACAAGAAGGTCGACTTCTCGCACAACCCGTTCTCGATGCCGCAGGGCGGCCTGGACGCGCTGAAGGGCCAGGATCCGCTGACCATCAAGGCGTTCCAGTACGACATCACCTGCAACGGCTACGAGATCGCCTCGGGCGGCATCCGCAACCACGTGCCGGAAGCCATGGTGAAGGCGTTCGAGATCGCCGGCTACGGCGAGCAGGAAGTCGTCGACCGCTTCGGCGGCATGTACCGCGCGTTCCAGTATGGCGCGCCGCCGCATGGCGGCATGGCCGCGGGTGTCGACCGCATCGTGATGCTGCTCTGCGGCACCACGAACCTGCGCGAGATCTCGCTGTTCCCGATGAACCAGCAGGCGATGGACCTGCTGATGGGCGCGCCGTCGGAAGCCACGGCAAAGCAGCTCCGCGAGCTGCATGTGCGGGTGAATCTGCCGCAGAAGTGAGGCGAGCCGGTTGCTCGTGCCCCGGACGCAGCGCAGCACGTTAGTGGTGCGCTGCTGAGCCGGGGCCCATGTCTCCGCGAGCAACCAGCTTTCTGGGTCCCGGCTCTGCGCAGCGTCACTGCGTGCCGCAGCGCGTCCGGGACACGAGGCCGTTCTCCCTAGAGCCCCGTCGACGCCTCGATCCGGAACTGCGCCAGCGCCACGATCGGCTCGTCGCTCAGCGCGTCCAAGAGCTGGATCACCGGCACCTTGCCGAGCGGCGTCAGCCTGATGGTCAGCTTCTGCCCCGGGGTCTCGACGAAGCCGGCGAGCGCGTCCACCGCAACCCTGGTGTCGGGATTGGAGGCGGCGATCCTTTCGCCCTGGGCGCGGATCATCTCGACGATCTTGCTGCGCGCGGCGTCGCGACTGAGGTTCTGCATCCGCGAGAACTGCGACACCACGAGATCGACCACGCCACTGTCGTGCAGCGAGAGCTCGATCGCGCCGGTCTCGGCCTCCGCCAAATGACCCATGGCCTCCCGCGGATCTGTCGTGGTGAATAGGCCGCGCGGCACGTTGGCGAGCGCCAGGCTCGCCTGCGCCCGCGCAAGATTGCCGAGATCGAGCGTGGCCGGCGCGAGCGCGAAAGCGCCCGATGACTCCGTCCATGCGGCGCCGAGATCGAGGTCGATCGCGAGCTTGTCCACGCCGGCCATGATCAGCGGCCGCTGCGCCGGATTGGCGGGATCGGTGGGCGTCACCATCTTCACGACGAGGTTGGCCTTGGTCGGGACCGAGCCGACCAGCTGCCCCCAATTCAGGCTGATCGTGTCGATGGTGATGAGCTGCCGGGTGTTCTTGTAAGGCGAGACCACACCCTTGATCTCGGCGCCTTCGAGCACGCGGAACAGGCCCATCATCTGGTCCGGAGAGGGCGTCTGGCCGGATGTCCTGAGGCTTGCCGCCCAGCGCATCAGATTGGCCGCGCTGAAGGACTTCAGCGCGAAGCGCTCCATCCTGAGCTGCCCCTGCGGCATCGGCATGTCGAGGCCTTCCAGCGCGATCTTCTCCGGATCGTATTTGACGGCGTTGAGCCTCGCCGTCCCTTGCGGCGTCTCGATGGTTTGCTTGCCGATTTCGGCCTTGCCGACCTGAAAGCCGTCGAAGAATTCGGCCACCTTCTCGATCATGTCGCGCGACTGCGCCGGCGTCGGGATCGAGCCGTCAGCCGGCACCAGCGCCATGATTTCAGCCGGCCGGAATTTCGAGGGCCGGATCGCGATGTCGTCGATGCCGACATCGGCGATTTGAACGCGCACGCCTGCCGCCATTGTCACCGCGTAGGAAGCGGCCGCGACGCGTCGATAGATCCTGCGGAAACTGTCGTCGCTCGACCCTTGCGGATCGAGCGCAGCCGCCAATGTGTGGCCGTCGAAATCGTAGACAGCCAGACCGGACAGCTCGCCCTTCATTTTCTCGGGCTTGCCCGGCTGGGTCACATCGAGCGAGTAGGTGATACGGTCCGTCTTCGCCGTTTCGACCTTCCCGCGATTGATGTTCCGGACCTCCAGACCGGAATAGAGGAAGTCTCCGCTGCCGGCTTTGCCGGCGCCCGCATCGACGGTCGCCGCGATGGTCGGCGCCACGATCGAGGACGCCGAGATGGTCGCGTATTGGGCGAGGATGAAGCGGTACATGTCGATGACCGTGCCGGACAGCGGAGCGCTGGCCGCACGGGTGGGACCGGAAAAGTCGCGCGCGGTGATCTCGGGGATCTTGTAGCTCGCCTTCAGCTTCGTCCGCTCTGTGTATGTGAAGGCGGCTTCCACCCCGGATAGCTCGATGCTGTCGGCCGAGAAATGGGCCTCGTCCGGCTGACGTATGCCGACGGCCGTGACCTTTGCGACCTTGACGTTGGCCAGCTCGGGCTGGGTCGGCTCGACCGCGATATCCTCGATCGTCAGCGTCCGGGTGGCGAGCTCGAACGTGATCTTGCCATGGCTTGCCTTGCCGCCACCGCTGCGCATCCGCTCGAAGGCGGCCTCGACCTCGGCCGTGGCGCGGTGCTGGACGTAGAGGTTGAAGCCGAACCATCCGCCGGCGGCGAGCGCGGCTGCCACGACCAGGCCGATCAGGATCCGCTTCATTCCCAGCTCCAGTTGCTCGTTTCGCACCGCGCAACCTGCCATATTCGGGAAGCGCGGCGCGGTCCAGAGAAAGCTAGCGGAAAGCTAGCGCTATCAGATATTTGACCATGCGCCCTGTTGATGGGGGCGCAATCGGATGTTGCCACCGGGCCTGCGGCCGTGCTTCATCCCGTTTCCACGACCCGGAAATATCGCCCGCTTGGACGACCGCTCCGGATCGTGCATTTTGAGGCCGGTAACGCGAAGCGAGACACCGCATGTCGTCCTATTCTGATGATCTCCACCAGGCGGCGCTCGCCTACCATCGTCTGCCGCGCCCCGGAAAACTCGAGATCCAGGCAAGCAAGCCGCTTGCCAACCAGCGCGACCTCGCGCTTGCCTATTCTCCCGGCGTCGCCGCCGCCTGCACCGAGATCGCCAAGAACCCGGCCGAGGCCGCCACGCTGACCACCCGCGCCAATCTGGTCGCCGTGGTCTCGAACGGCACCGCGGTGCTCGGCCTCGGCAATATCGGCCCGCTGGCCTCCAAGCCGGTGATGGAGGGCAAGGCCGTCCTGTTCAAGAAATTCGCCGGCATCGACGTGTTCGACATCGAGATCGCAGCCGACACCATCGACCGCGTGGTCGAGACCGTGGCGGCGCTCGAGCCGACCTTCGGCGGCATCAATCTGGAAGACATCCGCGGGCCGGAGTGCTTCGAGATCGAGGCGCGGCTGAAGGAGCGCATGAAGATCCCGGTCTTCCATGATGACCAGCACGGCACCGCCATCATCGTCGCCGCCGCCATCACCAACGGCCTCCGGCTGAACGGCAAGAAGCTGTCCGACGTCAAGATCGTGGCATCGGGGGCGGGGGCCGCGGCGATCGCGACGCTGAACCTGCTGGTGTCGATGGGCGCGCAGCGCAAGAACATCTGGGTCTGCGACATCGACGGCCTCGTCCATGAGGGCCGCAACACCTCGATGGACCGCTGGAAGGCGGTCTATGCGCAGAAGACCGACAAGCGCACGCTCGCCGACGTCATCGGCGGCGCAGACATCTTCATCGGGCTGTCGGCACCGGGCGTGCTCAAGCCGGAGATGGCGCAGGCGATGGGCGACAAGCCGCTGATCATGGCGCTCGCCAACCCGACGCCGGAGATCATGCCGGAGGAGGCGCGCAAGGTCCGCCCCGACGCGATGATCTGCACCGGCCGCTCCGACTATCCGAACCAGGTCAACAACGTCCTCTGCTTCCCCTTCATCTTCCGCGGTGCGCTCGACGTCGGCGCCAGCGCTATCAACGAGGAGATGAAGCATGCCGCGGTCGAAGCCATCGCGCAGCTCGCGCGCGAGGCCCCGTCCGATGCGGTCGCGCAAGGGTTTGACACCGGCGAGACGCAGGGCTTCGGCCCGGGCTCGCTGATCCCAAGCCCCTTTGATCCCAGGTTGATCCTCCGCATCGCGCCGGCCGTGGCGAAGGCTGCGATGGAATCGGGCGTCGCGACGAGGCCCATCACCAATTTCGACGAGTACACCGCGCTGCTCGAGCGCTTCGCCTTCCGCTCCGGCCTCGTCATGAAGCCGATGTTCGCCAAGGCCAAGACCCAGCCGGTCCGCGTGATCTATGCCGAAGGCGAGGACGAGCGCGTGCTGCGCGCGACGCAAGTCGTGCTGGAGGAGAAGCTGGCGCGCCCGATCCTGGTCGGCCGTCCCTCCGTGGTCGAGGCGCGCATCAAGCGCTTCGGCCTGTCGATCAAGGCGGGCAAGGATTTTGATCTGGTCAATCCCGAGGACGATCCGCGCTACCGCTCCTACGTGCAGTCCTATGTCGAGGTCGCCGGCCGCCGCGGCGTGACGCCGGATGCGGCGCGCACGGTGGTGCGCACCAACAACACGGTCATCGCTGCGCTCGCGGTGACGCGCGGGGAGGCGGATGCGATGCTCTGCGGCGTCGAGGGGCGCTACATGAGCCATCTGCGCCACGTCCGCGAGATCGTCGGCTTCTCGCCGGGGATCAGCGACTACGCCGCGCTGGCTCTGCTGATCACCAGCAAGGGCGCCTTCTTCATCGCCGATACGCAGGTCCGCCCCAATCCGAGCGCGGAGGAGCTCGCCGAGATCGCCTCGCTCGCCGCGGTCCACGTCCAGCGCTTCAACATCAAACCGAAGATCGCCTTCGTCTCGCACTCCGATTTCGGCAGCTACGACACTGAATCCTCGCGCAAGATGCGCCGGGCGACGCAGCTCCTGAAGGAGAAGCACCCGGAGATCGAGGCCGACGGCGAAATGCAGGGCGACACCGCGCTCTCCGCCGCCGCGCGCCGCATGGTGTTGCCGCACTCCAAGCTCGAGGGCGAGGCCAACATCTTGATCATGCCGACGCTCGACACCGCCAACGTCGCCTACCAGATGATCAAGTCGCTGGCGGACGCGCTGCCCGTCGGTCCGATCCTGGTCGGCCCGGCGCGCCCGGCGCACATCCTCACCCCCTCGGTGACCGCGCGCGGCATCCTCAACATGACCGCGGTGGCAGTCGTGGAAGCGCAGGAGCGCGCGGCGAGGCAGCAGCCGACGTTGTTCACGTAAGGGCGAGCTGTCGCCGCGCGGGAGGTGCAAATCCTTCTCCCCTTGTGGGAGAAGGTGGCGCGTAGCGCCGGATGAGGGGTATCTCTCCGCGAGCCGCGATCGCGAGAGTTGCCCATGCCGATAGAAACCCCTCACCCGTCTCGCCGCTTCGCGGCGATCCACCCTCTCCCACAAGGGGAGAGGGACACACCCGCGCCGCCAACTTTTGAATTGCTCGCAGTTTTCCATTTCCCCGTTTGAAAACCGCAAACGGACTCTCCATAATCGCGTAGTCCAAGTTCCGATTTCAAAAAGCCTGAGCCAAGAGGCCGATCATGCCAGCGTTCGTGACTTTCGGGCGGATCCTGTTCGCCGTGCTGTTCATCTACACGGGCGCCACCAAGCTCTTCACCATCCAGGCAACGGCCGATTACATCGCCACCAAGGTCGTGGTGCCCGACGCGATCGCGCCCTACGCCAAGCAGGTCGAGACGGCGACCGCCATGACCACGCCGCAGCTGCTGGCGATTGCGGTCGGCGGGCTCGAGATCATCGCCGGGCTGATGATCGCGCTGAATTTCGGCGCGCGCTTCTTCGCGATGCTGCTGATCGTCTACGTCGCCGTTGCGACTGTCCTGTTCTACGATTTCTGGAATCAGGTGCCGCCCGACAACGCCAAGATGCTGGTCGACGCGCTCAAGAACCTCTCGATCATCGGTGCGCTCTGCATGATCATCGGCTATGGCCGCACCACGCGTCCGGCCGAGGCGGCTTACGGCGACGTGTAGCCGACGAGGCATCCTCCGCACGCGCAGATGCGCGTGGCGTGAACCTTCATTCACACGTTATGGCTTTGAGATCACAGCGGTTCCGCAAAATGGCGGGCGTTGAGGAGCGCGCGCGTTTCTAGCCTTGTCGGACTCTCCCGGAACCGAATACGACGGCTCGACCGGTTGCATGGGCGCGACCGGCACGGGGCGACAGGGGCGAGACTTGGTACATTCGAAGCGACGGCTGGTACGTGCGGTGACCTTGCTCGGAGCCGCGCAGGTCGCCGCCTTTGCCGTAACGGCCGCACGCGCAGCCGACTTGCCCGTGAAGGCGCCGTCACGACTTGCTCCGGTGGCGAACTGGACCCAGTTCTATATCGGCGCAGGACTTGGTTTCGACTTCATGTCGGGGCGCTCGAACCTGACGCCGGTCGGCGGCGGCCCTTCGTTGTTCGGCCTCGACGGCTTGCAGGGTGCTGATCTTGGATTGTCGGCGTTCGCCGGCTTCGACGTCCAGGTTGCGCCGCGCTTCGTGGTCGGCGGCTTCGTCGATTACGACTGGTCGCGGCAGCGGACGATTGTGAACGTCGGGGGCAATGGCCTGGGGCTGAACGTGACCGCAGGCATGCCGTCGCTCGACCAGGGCTGGACCATCGGCGGCCGCGCCGGATTTCTGGCGACACCCGATATCCTGCTCTACGGGCTCGCCGGCTACAGCCAGATGCGCATCAACAACTGGAATCTGAGCTACGTGATCCTCGGGGGCGGCCCCTCCCTAACGGTGCAGGAGCCGGCACAGACCTCGCATGGTTATACGGTCGGCGCGGGCGTGGAGTATCGTCTTGCCGGCAACGTGTCGCTGCGCGGTGAGTATCGCTATGTCGGGCTCGGCCGCAACACGACGGTCGATCCGCTCGGCGCGGTCTGGACCACCGACCTGTCGGAGCACGTGATCCGGATCGGTGCGGCCTACCGCTTTGGTCAATTCGGCGGTCCTGCGACCACGGCTGCCGCGCCGGCGCTCAATCCGGCCTGGACGGGTGTCTATGTCGGCGCAGGCATCGGTGGCGATGCCATCACGCCGCATGTGGCGGCATCGATTCCCGGGGCACTGGATTTCAACGCCGAGGGTCTCGGCGGCGCCGATGTGGGCGGCACTTTCACCATCGGCTATGATCGACAGATCGCACCGAAATGGGTGATTGGTGCGTTCGGCCTGATCGATCTTGCGACGAACGGCGGGGCCAGCGTCACGGCAACGGGCGGAGGCGCGACGATCACGTCGGATCTCGCGTCGGTGAAGTGGGCCTGGACCGTCGGTGGGCGCGCCGGCTATCTCGTCTCGCCAGAGACGCTGGTCTATGTGCTGGGCGGCTATAGCGGGTCGACCGCACGCGGCGTCACCTACAATCTGCTGGGATTTGTCAGCACCAGCCCCGAGCGTGAATATCACGGCGCGACTGTTGGCGGCGGTTTCGAGCGCTTCTTCAGCGACAGGATCTCGGCCCGTGCCGAATATCGCTTGACGCATGTCGAGACGCGCGACGATCTGACGGACAGCTTGTTCACCAGCGTCAGCGCGGGCGGCACGATCCACACGCTGCGCGGATCGCTGGTCTATCATTTGCCGACGCCGTAGGTCCTGTTGCGCGGGGAGGACGAGCGATCAGTCCGGGCTCGGTGGCGCGATCTCGCGCATCCAGCGGGAAATTGTCGCGCCGCCCGCTCCATCACTGCCGCGCTGCACGCCGAGCAGTGCGGCCTCGCGGGCTGCCCGCGGCGTGATGCCATAGGCTGCCTTGAAGGAGCGCGTGAAATGCGCGTCGGTGCCGAGCTGCCAGCGCCGCGCGACCTCGCTGATCCTCAAGTTGCGCGCATCGGAATTGGCGAGGTCGAAGAAGGCGCGGTGCAGCCGGCGGCTGCGGATGTAATCGGCGATGCCGCCGACCGGCGCGAACAGCCGGTACAGCGAGGCCCGTGACAAGCCGAAGCGGGTTGCGATCGAACTGGCCGACAGATCGTCGCTGCCAAGGCTGGCCTCGATATGCTGGCGGATGCGCATCAGGGACGGTCCCGCGGTGACGGGCTGCTCCGCGTCGGCCTCGACGCGTTCGAGCTCGTTGCGCAAGCATGCAGCAAGGAGCGAGACCGTGCCCTCGACCACCGACTGGCATTCGTCGAGCGTCATGCGCGGCGCAAATTCGAACAGGGCGCTGAGGTGCCCCGCAAGCAGCCTTGCGATCACGCCGCTCGCGGGCAGGACGAGGCCGTGCAAATCGTCGACCCGCAGCAGATGCGTGCCGAACATCGGGCGCGGCACGACCAAGGTGACATTCTCGAAGGCGGTCGCCCTGGTCTCCAGCGTCTGGGCAAGGTCGAACAGGCAGATGTCGCCGGCGCGCACGCGAACCGGCCGGGCGCCGGCAACGCCGTCAAAGCCACCCGCCACATAGAGCTGGAGGATGATGTGGTCCACGCCGCTGCGCGCAATCGTCTCGGGGGTGCGGCGGAAACGCTGGCCGCTGGCACGGCTCAGCCCGATCAGCACCGGCCCCATGGCGTAGGAACTGACGTCGGCACGGAACGGGCCGGGCTCGTCGGCAGCCAATTCGTCGACGTCGAACAGCGTCGCGATGGCCTCCCGCCAGGCCGCGATGTTCGCGCTTGGATCCATCAGGTCGGCCGTGAAGCCGAAGGCCGGGAGCTGGGATGAGGCCGGGGCAGCATCGCCCGTCAGTCCGGAGGCGTCCTTCGGACGTGTGGTTGTGCCGTTGTCGCTCATGGTGGTCGTGGTCGCGTATCGATCGTCTTGGGAGGGGCAGCCGGGGAAGCCGGCTCCGGGGTATAGGGCGATCTCCGGCAGAGGGAAAGCGGATCATTTGTATGCGAATCCCGCCGGTATCGTTGGGTACTCAGCGTCCGATCCGCGTGCCCGTCACGCCCCGAAGCCCCCGGGGCTCTTGCTCGTTTGTCTCAGTCTATTGATGCGGCGTTTCCAGGCCGCTTGCTCGCATTGACGCTACCTCGTGGAGGCTCGAATAGCGCCCCAGGGCAGCGGGAGACCGGGTCCACGACGGCATGATGCCGAAGGCGGGGTTAAGGGCTGGAATGGTGTTGCGTGGTGATCTCGGGACGGTCTTCGGAGCCCGGTCCGCTGACGGGTGGGTGCGTGCATCGGCGCGGTCGTTGACCACCTTGCTCGGCACTTCGGCTCTGGTGACGGCGGCGCTGGTGATGGTCGCATCCCCCGCGAAAGCGATCGATGCGACCTGGCTCGCCACGCCCGGCTCGGACGTCTATGCGGCGGGATCGAACTGGAGCGGCGGCAGCGTTCCTGACGGCACCGCCTCGTTCGGGGCGTCCACCATCACAAATCTCAGCATTATGACGATTCAATCGGTCGGCGGATGGACCTTCAACTCCGACGCGGGAAACTACGTCATCACCGTTGATGGTGAGGTGTCATTGCGATTTCTCGGCGCCGGCATTGTCGTCAACGGTGGCAGCGTTGTCCTCAACATCGATGTCAGCGGTGTCAGGTTCGGAAACAGCAGTACCGCGGGGACCGCGACCATCAACGTCAACAATGGTTCGCTCTCCTTCACCCAGAGTGCCACGGCCGGCAGCGCCGTGATCAACAACGACAGCGACAGCGATATCTCGTTCAAGAACACCAGCACCGCCGGCAATTCCAGCATCAACAATTTCGGCACCGTCACGTTCATGAGCGGGGCTACGGCCGGCAATGCCACGATCACCAATTCCGGCTCGGGCATCATCTACCTCCAGGACAGCAGCAGCGGCGGTACGGCGCGCTTCATCAACAATGCCTATGTCGACATATCGTCCAGCACCGCGCCCAGCGTCACGATGGGCTCGATCGAGGGCTCCGGCACGATCTATCTCGGTTCGACGAATCTCGAGGTTGGCGGCAACAATCTCTCGACCGCCTATGCCGGCGTGTTGCAGGACGGCGGGAGTGGCGAGGGCTCGGGCGGCTCGCTGACCAAGGTCGGCACGGGCACGCTCGTCCTGACCGGCACGAGCACCTACACCGGCGGGACCATCGTTGCCGGCGGCGTGCTCGACGTCGAAGGCTCCCTCAACGGGACCTCGTCGGCGACCGTGCAGTCCGGCGCGGTGCTGATGGGGACTGGCAGCATCGTCTCGCCGATCGTCTCGGTCGACAGCGGCGGCACGCTGGCGCCGGGCAATGGCAGCGCCGGCACGGTGCTGACGCTCGACGGCAGTCTCGCCTTCGCGTCCGGCGCGTTCTACCTCGTGCAGGTGAACCCGTCCGTTGCCGCCTCGACGACGGTCACGGGAACGGCGGATCTCGGCGGTGCCACCGTGAAGGCGGTGTTTGCTGCGGGCAGCTACGTCTCGAAGACCTATACGATCCTCAGCGCAGCGGGCGGTGTGTCCGGAACGTTTGCGTCGCTCCTCAACACGGGTCTGCCGTCGAACGTCCACAGCAGCCTGAGCTACGACGCCAACAACGTCTATCTCAACCTCGCGCTCGATTTCGCGATCGCGCCGCACCTCAACGTCAACCAGCGCAATGTCGGTAACGGGCTGACGAACTCGTTCAACCGGAATGGCGGCATTCCCGGCGTCTATGCCGCATTGTCGGCTGGAGGCCTGACGCAAGCCTCCGGCGAGCTTGCAACGCGCGTGCAGCAGACGACGTTCGAGGCGATGGGGCAGTTCGTCAACTTGCTCGCCGATCGCAGCGTACCGGATTGCGCCGTGCCGGAGCAGCGCGGCAAGCCGCGCCTGTGCCCTGAGGCTGCACGTTGGTCGGTGTGGGCGTCCGGCTTTGGCGGGGCGCAGGAAAGTAACGGACACGCCGCGCTCGGATCGAACGATGCGACGAGTCGCGTGTTTGGGACCGCCGTCGGGGCCGATTACCGGTTCTCGGCCGATACGCTAGCCGGCTTTGCGCTGGCCGGCGGCGGGACCAATTTTGCCGTGAACGGGCTTGGCAGAGGACGCTCCGACCTGTTCCAGGCCGGCGCGTATCTGCGCCACGTGAACGGCCCGGCCTATGTCGCCGCGGCGCTGGCTTATGGCTGGCAGGACGTCACCACAGACCGCACGGTGACCATCTCCGGCTCGGACCGGTTGCGGGCCGAGTTCAATGCCAACGCCTGGTCGGGTCGGGTCGAGACCGGCCATCGCTTCGCGCCGCCATGGATGAATGTCGGCTTGACGCCCTACGCGGCGGGGCAGTTCACCACCATCGCGCTGCCCGGCTATGCCGAGGCTGTGCTGTCGGGAAGCAACGCGTTTGCGCTCGCCTATGGTTCGAAGAGCGTCACCGATCCCCGTGCCGAGCTCGGCTTCCGCGCCGACAGAGTGGTTGCCGCGACCAATGGCGTCCTCACGCTGCGCGGACGTCTCGCCTGGGCGCATGATTTCAATCCGAACCGGGCGATCGCTGCGACCTTTCAGGCGCTGCCGGATGCCAGCTTCGTCGTCAACGGCGCTGCGCAGGCCGCGGACTCCGCGCTTCTCACGGCCGCTCTTGAAAAGCGATGGCAGAGCGGCTGGTCAGCCGCGGCGACCCTCGAGGGCGAGTTTTCGAGCGTGACGCGGGCCTATACGGGAAAAGGCGTCGTCCGATATGCGTGGTAGACGAGGCGATAGAAATGGGTAATTTGATACCCGTATTGTGCATGGGGTTGTTTTAGAAGTTCAGGTGGCGCCTCGCGCCGCCCGCCACGGCGTCACGGTGACCTCATGCGCCGCATCGAGCAGGTATGGTTCGCCCGGCTTCATTCCATGTGAGGCCAGCACCTCATGCGGCGTTCGCTCGGGAACGCCGACGAAGCAGCCTTCGCCGCCGGGCAGGCGCAGGTGCGGGGCTTCCGACAGCCAGAACGTGTCGTAGCGGTCCATGAACATGTCGAACACGACGGGGCCGCCGATGATCGCGACCATGCCGGACGCGACGTCGGCGAAGGCACAGGCCTCCTCGAAGCTCGCGTGATCCGGATTCCACAACGTCGCATTGGGCATTTCGGGATCGACGGTGAGGGCCTTGATCTTGCGCGTCAGGATCAGGCGCCTGCGCTTCGGCGAGTTCGGCTGCTGCTCGTGCGAGCGACGGCCGTGCACGATCAATGCGGCGCGATCGAGCGCCTGCTCGAAGAACAGCTTGTCGCCTTCGAACTTCAGGGTGTCGGGCATGACATGGCTCGCGTCGGCGAGCATGCCGTCCGCAGAGACGATGACGTAGCCTTCGAGACGAAGAGACAAGTGCCGGCTATTCGGAAACGGTCGTCACCACGGAATTGACCGGGCGGCTGCTCACCGTCGGCAGCTTGATGTCCTTCATCAGCTCCTGGTCGTATTCGGGCAGTGTCGAGGCCGGGAATTTTGCGCGCATCGCCACCACCTTGTAGCCGCCGGCCTTCAGGCGCTTGAGCAGTTCGGGCAGGGCTTCGGCCGTGTGCTTCTGGAAGTCGTGCATCAGGATGATGCCCTTGCCCTTGCTGTCGAGCTTCTTCATCACGGTCTCCACCACCTTCTCGGGCTTGGAGGCCTTGAAGTCGAAGGAGTCGATGTCGCAGGAGAAGATCGCCGTGTTGCGGTTGCCGAGATAGGTGACCATCTCCGGCGGGTGCTGCAGCGCCGGGAAGCGGAAGAACGGCGAGGGCGAGATGCCGCCGAGCGCCCATTTCACCGCGGAAAGACCTTTCTCGATCTCTTCCTTGCGCTGGGCTTCGGTGAGCTTCTTGTTGTTGAGATTGGCGTGCGACCAGGTGTGGGTGCCGACCGTGTGGCCGGCCGCGTAGACCTGCTTCAGGATCTCGGGCTCGTAGGTCGCGTGCTTGCCGATCGAGAAGAAGATGCCGGTGGTGCATTCGTCGGCGAGCGCCTTCAGCACGGCGGGCGTGTTCTTCGGCCAGGGGCCGTCGTCGAAGGTCAGCACCACCTCCTTGTCGCGCAGGAAGTCGAGCTCCTTGAAATGCTCGAAGCCGAAGCCCGGGCCGCCCGTGGTGTCGATCTCGACGGTGCGGGCAACGCCGAGCGCACCTTGCGTGTTGCAGGCCGCGCGCGCCGGCTGCGGCGCCTGCTTCGGCGGGGGCGGATTGACGAAGCCTGCCGGCGCGGCGGCAGCGGCGGCGGGCGCAGCTGCCGGAGCTGCAGCGGGCGGTGCGGCGGCGGCCGGCGCTGCCGCAGGTGCGGCTTGCGTTGCGGCCGCGGGCTTTGCGGCCGGGGTCTGCGACCATGCGGCGCCCGTCATCGCAACGGACATCGCGCTTGCCAAAATCAGTCCTGCCGCCACACGCATGGTGTTGTCCTCGAGATTGATCCCGTTGTTCCGCCGTGGCTTTTTGCCTCCGGCAAAACCGTCCTGCCCCAAACGATCCTAGCCTAGATGGTGGGCCATCGCCATGGCAACGCCTGTTTGGCATCCCGCCACAATTGTGCCCAACCGGATTGGGCCAGCGTGCGTCACGTATCGGCGAGGGTTTTGGCAACGGCCGTCTTGATCCGTGTGTCGGCCGGCTCGACCGCGGACGGAAATACCTCGGCGATATAGCCGTCACGGCCGATCAGGTATTTGTGGAAGTTCCAGCGCGGAACTTCCCGTGGGCGCGCCTCTGCCGCCCATTTGTAGAACGGATGCGCCTTCGCGCCGACCACGACGGCCTTGGCTGCGATGGGGAAGGTCACGCCATATTGGTGGTGTGCGGTCTCCGTGATCTCGCTCGTGCCGCCGGGCTCTTGTCCGCCGAAATCATTGGAGGGCACGCCGATCACGGTAAGCCCGCGCGCGCGAAACTCGCCCCAGAGCTCCTGCAGGCCCGCATATTGCGGGGTGTAGCCGCAGAGCGATGCGGTGTTCACCACCAATAGCGGCTTGCCGGTGAATGCGGCGAGGCGGATGTCGTCGCCTGACAGCGCGGGGAAGGAGAAGGCGTAGGCCGAGACCCGGCTCATGCCGCCATCGGCGAATGCGCGCGTCACCGGCGCGACAGTGCCTGCGAGCGCTGCGACGAGCATGGTCCTGCGATTCATCATGACGGTGTCCCCCGAAATGATCCGGGGCGCATGTTACTCCGCGGCTGCGACCTGCCTCGTCAACACCGCGTTATCGGGAGCGATGGGACGTCAGTGCTGACGTCGCTCGAAAACGGTTAGTACAGACGGACGATGAAATCGGTGCCTTCGCCGGTCTCACCCTGGTTGATGCCCTGGTCGGAGACGATGATCGACCCGCCGGTGGTCAGCATCTCGTTGATCTTCGCCATGGTGTCGGCGGGCACGGAGATGCGGTCGAGCGCTTCGGCCGGGCTGTCCGGCGTCACCACCGGCTTTGCGGCGACCGGGATCACGGCGGCGCCGCCCTTGCGGCGCGTCACGCGGCCGTCGTCCTCGCGCGCAGCGGAGCGGGCGGTGACGGGCAGTGACACCACCGACCAGTGCAGCGCATTGGCGTCGGCCTTGTCGATCTCGGCGGTGAAGACATGCGTGCCCAGCGGGCGGTCGCTGGCGGCGATCGTCACGGGCGCCTCGAACAGCGGCGCGAAGTTCTGCCGCACATAGACCTTGGAATCCTTGCGGCTGATGAAGACGGCGATCTGGCCGGCCCGCTTGGGGGCGTCCGGCTTTGCCGCCGGCGCGGGATCGGCGATGCGCGTCTCGTCTTTCTTCGGGTCGGGCGAGGCAGTTGCCGCATCGGGCTTCCTGGCGGCATCGGCAGCTTCAGTCTTCGCAGGCTCCGATTTTGGCGCGTCAGACTTCGGCGTGTCGCTCTTGGCCGTCTCGACCTTGTCATCGGTCTGTGTGGGCGCCTTGGGCGCTTCCGCGGTCTCGCTGGGCTTGGCTTCGGCGTTCGCCGGCTTGGCCGCGTCCAATGCCTCGGCGGTCTTCAACTCGGACTTCGCGGGCGCGTCAACCTTGTCAGCCGTTGCGGCCACGTCATCGCGCGCCGGCGCGTTACCCGTGGTCACGTCCGACATCACGGTGTGGCCGACCGACGAGCGCAGTTCCAGCACCGCGTCGGCGCTGGCGGTCTTGGTCTCGACTGGCTTGCCCTCAGTGACCTTGGCGGGGGCACCCTTGTCGCTCTTGTCGTCGACATTGGTCTGCGGCTCGAGGCTCGCCGCGGGCTGCGGCGGCACGCGCACCGAAGCGAGCAGCGGATGCTGGAAGCTGTGCGGCGTCATCTCGCCGGGTGAGACGATGACGCGCGCGCCCATCTTGGTCCAATTCCACATCTTCACCGCGAATGCCATCGGCATGCGGATGCAGCCGTGCGAGGCGGGATAGCCCGGCAGCACGCCGGCATGCATGGCGACGCCGGACCAGGTGATCCGCTGCATGTACGGCATCGGCGCGCCGCTGTAGATGTTGGAGTGGTGGAATTTGTGCTTCTGGATGACGCTGAACACACCCATCGGCGTCGAATGGCCCTTCATGCCGGTCGACACCGGGGATTCCGCGAACACGCCGTTGGTATCGTAGACAGTGACCTTCTGCCGCTCGATCGAGACGACGATGACGAGGGGGCCTTGCGGCTTGGTGCCGGCTTCCTTCTCGGGGACGATCGCCTTCTTGCCCGCTGCGCCGCGCTTTTGCGGCGGCTTCTGGCGCGGGAAGTCGGGATGCCGATCCTGCCGGGAGGCGTAGGACCCGTCGGAATAATCCGTCCAGTAGTAGAACGCCGCGTCCGCCTGGCTCGCCGTACCGAGCACACCCGCCGCCGTCAGAATGGCGACCTGCCAGAGCCGCGTCGGCTTGGCAGCAAAACCGGACCCGTTCACGCTGTTCATCCTCGAATCCATAATCCAAATCAGACGTTAGTCTCGCAGAGGGGATACGCGTTCACCAGCAAGGCGGTTCTGCCATCAGCTACTTTTGTCCAAGACGTAGCAAAAAAGCCTCACGGAGCGGTAAACGGCGGCCGTGCCCGGCTCCCCGTCGTCTTCCTGACCCGCCAGACGATACCTACATTGCCAGGACTTGTTACCGGAGAACTTCATGTCATCTCGTTTCCCCGGTCTTTCGGGCATCCGCTTGAAAGGCCTCGCTTTATTCCTCCTGGCCGTGGCTCTGCCCACAATGTCTGCCCAAGCTGCCGACGAGCCCGATCTGATCTTCCGCCGCTCCACCGTGTTCAAATGGATGAGCCCGAACGACAAGCTTGCGACCTATGGCCTCGACGACCCCGAGGTCGAGGGCGTCGCCTGTCATTTCACGGTGCCGGAGAAGGGCGGGTTCAAGGGCTGGCTCGGCCTTGCCGAGGAGGTCTCGGACATCTCGCTCGCCTGCCGCCAGGTCGGCCCGATCAAGTTCAAGAACAAGATGGAGCAGGGCGACGACATGTTCCGTCAGCGCCGCTCGCTGTTCTTCAAGAAGATGCAGATCGTGCGCGGCTGCGACGCCAAGCGCAACGTGCTGGTCTACATGGTCTATTCGGACAAGCTGATCGAAGGCTCGCCAAAGAATTCGACCTCGACCGTGCCAATCATGCCGTGGGGGCCGACCGACGCCAACGTCCAGAAATGCGGTGAGTTCTTTACTCAGTGACGCGCTTCCGTTCACTCAGTAACGACGGTGCGACCGGCGCGCGGTGTCGCAAGATGCGAGCCGGTCAACCGTACGAACATTTGCGGCGTGGCCTCATAGCCGCGACTCGATTGCAGCGCCATTTCGCTCCCCGAAGTGGCGCCGCTGCGAACCGGCGGTTGATCTCCGCGGTCCGTCCGCTGGTCCGCCTCGCGCGGCGTTGCGCGATCTCGTGCCATCATGATGGCCATTCCTCACGTGAATGCGCCCGGTGATCCCAGGCGTCTCGGTTTCGATGGCTTGGGTCGCGGCCGAAGCGTTCCCGGTTCGACAGGATCCAGCCTTCGTTTGGCTTCTCTTCAGCAGAAAAACGTAAAACGCATGTGAAGCGTGTAAGGCGGGCGCATGACGGCGCCTGCGCGCCGGCGCCGTTTCGCGCTGATCCGGACCCGGCGGGCGGTTTTGAGCCGTCGGGTCCCCTCTCTGAAATGATTGGCATTTTCCGAGAATTGTTTCGTCGGCTCGAGGCGGACGAAACAATTCGCAGGAAGATGAAACCATTTTCGGCTTTTGGCGCATCACGCGCGAAACCGCCCATGGTTATCAGCTTCGCAACGACGACGGCGGATCGTCGGCTGCGGAATTGAGGGACAAGACCATGCGCGCGCTCAGCTTCATCCTTGCTTTCGGCTTCGTGCTGGCCGGTTCCTCGTTCGCGGGCATGCCCGACGGCAATCTGCCGGGTGTCGGCACCTTCCAGTACAGCGGTACGCCGGTCATGACGCCGGCGCAGCAGCCGATCGTCGTCGCCGCGCGTTTCTGATCCCGCAAGAAATCAGCCGGCAAGCACCATCATGTCGCTTCGTTTCAGCGCCGCAGCGTTCATCTGCCTTCTGACATTCAATTCCGTGCAGGCGCAGGTACGCGCGCCCTCGCGTCTGCCCGATCCACGCAGCGAATTCGTCCGTCAATGTGCGCCGCGCATGCTCGGGCGCTGGGAGCACCCGGAAGAGGTGTGCGGCTGCCTGCATGACCACGCCGCCGCCGTCGTCGAGGACCGCGACCTGCGCGAAGCGCTGCTGCGCGGCATCAGCGAGACCGGCGTGCCCACGATCGAGACCGATTGGGTGCCGACCTCAAAGCAGAGCGAGATCGGCCCGACCTTCACCAAGATCGCCAAGCCGACGCTTCAGTGCATGTTCGATCCGGCGAAGTAACTTCTCAGATCATCATTTCGTTTTCGGCCCGTGCCGCGGCACGCAGGAGGCCGTGCGCGCAACGCCCTTGTCGGTCATCTTCGCGCCGCGCACTTCCTTGACCTGACCGGCAGGGCAGGTCCCGTCATCCACGAGCACGCGCTGGCCGAGCTTCAGATCCACGATGTCCTGCTCGCGCCCGATAGTGGCTGCGCCCGCCGTCGAGGCAAGCGCGATGGAGATCAGAAGCGAAAGGCAGGCCGCGCGGCGCAGTGACATCGTGAAGGCTCCCGAACTGGATGCCGCAATGTAGGGAGCGATCGGCGATTCTGATAGGGAAGTTGGTTACGCCCGCCGGGCCGGCCTGCCTTTCGCGCGCAACGCGATCCGCGATTCCCGCGCGAGCCGCTGGGCGGAAGCCACGAGCCCGGGAACCGCATGCCCCGAAAATCCCAACACGAAGCCGGGCAGTGGGCGCGTCCGCGAATAGGTGTCGGCGAGCAGCCAGCCCTCAGCGCCCGCGGCCCGCTTGGCCTCTGCCGCGACCGACAGTTCGACCGATGGATCGAACCGGGCGACAAGATGCAGGCCTTGTGACGGCACCGGCACGGACAGCGCGCCGTCGGATACCGCTTCCAGCGTTCCGGCCAGCGCATCGCGCGCCTCGCGATAGAGCTTCCGGACGCGCTTCAGGTTTGCGGCGAACGCGCCGGAATTGAGCATGTCGGCGACCGCGCCCTCCATCAGCGTGCCGGGAAAGCGGTCGAGCGCGGCGCGCGCGTCGGTGACGTCGCCGATCAGCCGCTCGGGCAGGGCGCAATAGCCGATGCGCAGGCCCGGAAACAGGGTCTTGGCGAAGGTGCCCATGTAGATCACGCGCTGGAGATGATCGATGCCGGCGAGCGACATCAGCGGCGCGCCGTCATAGCGGAACTCGCTGTCGTAATCGTCCTCCAGCACGAAGGCGCCGGCTTGCCTCGCCCAGTCCAAGAGCTCCAGCCGCCGCGGCATCGACATCTGCACGCCCAGCGGGAACTGATGCGACGGTGTCACATAGGCCGCGCGGGCATTCGGCCCCGCAGTTCGTCCTTTGGCGACGCGCATGCCGTGCTCGTCGACGGGAACGGGCACGGCACGGTAGCCGCAATGCGCGATGGTTTTTCGCGCGGCAGGGTAACCGGGGTCCTCGCACCACACTTGATCGTTGGGCTTCAGGATCGCACTCAGCACGATGCGCAGCGCATGCAGGGTGCCTGACGTCAGCATGATCTGATCGGGATCGCAGCGCAGGCCGCGCGCCGACAGCAGGTGGTCGGCGATCGCCGCGCGCAGCTCGCGGCTGCCGCGCGGATCGCCATAGTGCAGGTGCTCGGAGCCGAACGCGCGCATGCGGCGGCCGACGAAGGCGCGAAAGCGCTGCACTGCGCGCTCGTCGATATGGGTGCAGCCGAGCGAGAACGCGCCTTGCCGGGGCGCGTCGACCACGACCTTCGCCTGCTTCGGCCCGGCCGTGCGCGCCGGAATCCGCGCGGCGACGAATGTTCCGGAGCCGACCGTAGCGTCGGCAAAGCCGTCGGCGATGAGGCGCTCATAGGCGGTGACGACGGCGTTGCGCCGAAAGCCGGTTTGCGCTGCCAGCGTCCGCGACGGCGGCAGCGGCTCGCCGGGTTTGACGAGGCCGGAGACGATCGTCTCGCACAGCGCCTGATAGAGGCGATGCGCCGAAGAGGCGCCGGCGGTGATGTGCGGGCCGCTGAGATCGAGCGGCAGCTCGGCCTTGGCGGGCGCGGGCGATTTGGCCGGAGAATTGGTCGGAATTTTTCGCATGGAATTGGAACTATCGCAGACCAAATCCATGGCTACAACTGCTCAGGAATTGTTCCAATCCCGACAGGAGCGGCCGTGAGCCAGACCGAGAGCCCAAATTCCTATCCGACCTCAGCGCGCAACCAGGTCAAGCGCCGTCACGACCGGGGCTTCTACGATCATGAGACGGTTCACCGCATCCTGGATTCCTCGATGCTGTGCCACGTCTCCTATGCGATCGACGGCCAGCCCTATTGCACGCCGACCTTCTTCTGGCGCGAGGGCACGCGGCTCTACTGGCACGGCTCGAGCGCCAGCCGCATGCTGCGCAACCAGACCAAAGGCGAGCGCGTCTGCCTGACGGTCGCCCATCTCGACAGCCTGGTGCTGGCGCGCTGCGGCTTCAATCATTCCGCCGACTATCGCGCGGTGATGGCGTTCGGCACCGCCTATCTCGTCACCGACCCCGCCGAGAAGGAGCGGGCGGTGATCGCCATGGTCGACCGCTTCTTCCCGGACCGCACCGCGAGCCTGCGGGCGAGCAGCACGCAGGAGATCAAGGCGACCTCCTTTATCGCCATGGAGATCGAGGAGGCCTCGGCAAAAATCCGCGCCAAGGGTGTGGCCGACGACGACGAGGATTACGCGTTGCCGATCTATGCCGAGCGCATTCCGGTGCGCACCGTGCTCGGCGCGCCGGAACCTTGCACGCGCCTGCTCGACGGCGTGCGCCGGCCTGCGACGCTCGATGGCTATTCCGAAGGCCGCCTGCTCGAAGATGCATTGCGGGATGCTTATTTTGTGGAGTACCCGAACGGCTGAAATCGGCTAGCTTGCGCGCTCCCTGAGGAATGAAATGCCTGGAGTTGCCCTGATGAATGCCGAAACGCAGCAAAGGATTCTGGACGCCGTCGACGCCGGCTTCGAAGCCCAGCTTGCGACCACACGCGATTTCGTCGCGATCCCCTCGACCCGCGGGGCGGAGGGGCCGTGCCAGGACATGATCGGCGACCTCCTGCGCGCGCGCGGCTACGAGGTCGACGACTGGCACATCAAGGTCGACGATCTCAAGGATTTGCGCGGCTTCGGCCCGATCGAGCACGATTTCTCGAAGGCGCGCAGCGTAGTGGGCACCTACCGTCCCGCGACCGAGGCCGGCAAATCGCTGATCCTCCAGGGCCATTGCGACGTGGTGCCGGCGGGTCCGCTGGAATTGTGGGAGACGCCGCCGTTCTCGCCCGTGATCAAGGACGGCAAGATGTTCGGCCGCGGTGCCTGCGACATGAAGTCGGGCACCATCGGCGCGCTCTATGCGCTCGATGCGATCAAGGCCGCGGGCCTCAAGCCGACGGCGCGGATTCACTTCCAGTCCGTGATCGAGGAGGAGAGCACCGGCGTCGGCGCGCTCTCGACGCTGCAGCGCGGCTATCGCGCCGATGCCTGCTTCATCCCGGAGCCGACGGGCGGCAAGATGGTGCGCTCGCAGGTCGGCGTGATCTGGTTCCGCCTGCGCGTGAAGGGGCATCCGACCCATGTCGCCTTTGCCGGCTCGGGCTCCAATGCGATCATGGCGGCCTATCATCTGGTCCACGCGCTGCAGAAGCTCGAGATCGAATGGAACGAGCGCGCCAAGGCCGACAAGCATTTCAAGACGCTGAACCATCCCATCAACTTCAACCCCGGAATCATCAAGGGCGGCGACTGGGCCTCCAGCGTGCCGGCCTGGTGCGACGTCGATTGCCGCATCGCCGTGTTGCCGGGCTGGTCGGTCGCCGATCACCAGAAGGAGATTGCGGCGTGCGTCGCGGCGGCCTCGCGCAATCACCGCTTCCTTGCCAACAATCCGCCCGAGATCGAATGGTCGGGCTTTCTGTCGGAAGGCTATGAGCTGACCAATGCGGCGGAGCCTGAGGCGGCGTTCGGCAAGGCCTTCAACAAGGTCTATGGCGGCATGCCGGAGGATCTCGTCTTCACCGCGCTGACTGATACCCGCTTCTACGGCCTGAACCACGGCATCCCGAGCCTCTGCTTCGGCGCCAGCGGCGGCGAGATGCACGGCTTCAACGAGTATGTCGACCTGGACTCGCTGAAGAAGAGCACCAAGGCGATGGCGCTGTTCATCGCGGAATGGTGCGGGGTGGAGAAGGCGTAAGGGGCGCTCCGTCCGCGGTGCCGTAGGGTGGGCAAAGGCGCGCTTGCGCCGTGCCCACGATTTTTCTCCGACATGACCAGATGCGTTGGCACGCTTCGCTTTGCCCACCCTACGGCACTGTATCCGTCGTCATTGCGAGCGCAGCGAAGCAATCCAGCTTCCTCCGCAGGAGAAGCCTGGATTGCTTCGTCGGTGCGCTCCTCGCGATGACGGCGGAAATATCTTGCCGCTCCGCTGCCCAATCCACCGGCTCGCCAAATCCTTTAAGCTTAAAATAAAGACTAGGATGCCGGCCCTCCCGGTGGCAGACTGGCGCGTGGTCGCGGGGCCTTGAGTCCGCCGAGGAATGAACGATGCGCGATTGGGATGATGCTTACGCCAATTCGGCCCATATCCCGGGCTCGGACAAGATGCCCGCGCAATGGGCGGAGCGGGCGGCGGCCTACCGTGCCGGGCTGGAGGATCTTCGCGCCGACATCGCCTACGGCTCCGGTGAGCGGCAGCGGCTCGACCTGGTCCTGCCCGACGGCGACAGCAAGGGGCTGGTCGTGTTCGTCCATGGCGGCTACTGGATGCGCTTCGACAAATCGACCTGGACCGATCTGGCCGAAGGCGCCCGGCACCATGGCTGGACGGTGGCGTTGCCGAGTTACACGTTGACGCCTGGCGCACGCATCTCCGACATCACGGCGGAGATCGCGGCCGCCATCGCGAAGGCGGCCGCGATCTCCGCCGGCCCGATCCGGCTCGCCGGACACTCCGCCGGCGGCCATCTCGTGACGCGCATGCTGTGCGACGACAGCCGGCTCGAGCCTGCCGTGTTCAACCGCGTTGCCGGCACGCTCTCGATCAGCGGCCTGCACGATTTGCGGCCGCTGCTGAAGACGAAGATGAACGAGACGCTGCGCATGACCATGGAGGAGGCGACGCTCGAAAGCGCCGCGCTGCATCTGCCGCGCGGACATTCGCCCGTGACCGCCTGGGTCGGCGGCAGCGAGCGGCCCGAATTCATCCGCCAGTCCGACCTGATGGCCAATGTCTGGACCGGTTTCGACGTGCCGACGAGTCTGGTCGTCGATCCCGGGCTGAACCATTTCACCGTCATCGACGGACTGAAGGATCCGTCGTCGCCGATCACCGCGCGCCTGATCGGCCTCGACTAGGCACGGTACGATCGATCGAAAGGGCCAGCCATGACGTCCAGCGATTACGATCCCACCAAAGAAGGCGCCGAGACCGATTTCGCCCGGCGCATGTCTTACGGCGATTATCTGGCGCTGGATGCGATCCTCGGCGCGCAGCATCCACTGTCGGAAGCGCATGACGAGATGCTGTTCATCATCCAGCATCAGACCACGGAGCTGTGGATGCGGCTCGCCATCCACGAGCTCAGCGCCGCGCGCCGCGCCATCGCCAAAGACGAGGTTGCCCCCGCGATGAAGATGCTGGCGCGGATGTCGCGCATCTTCGAGCAACTCAACAACGCCTGGGACGTGCTGCGCACGATGACGCCGAGCGAGTACACGCGCTTCCGCTCTCAGCTCGGCCAGTCCTCGGGTTTCCAGTCGCGCCAGTACCGGCTGATCGAATTTCTGCTCGGCAATCGCAATCATGCGATGCTCAAGCCGCACGCGCACGATGCGGAAACGACAAAACTGCTCGAGGCGGAGCTGGCGACGCCCAGCCTCTATGACGAGGTGCTCAGGCTTGCCGACCGCAACGGGCTCAAGATGCCGGCGGCCGTGCTCGCGCGTGACGTCCGCGAGACCCACAGCTTCAACGAGGGCGTGCTGCAGGCCTGGCGTATTGTCTACGAGGCGCCGGAGACGCACTGGATGCTCTACGAGCTCGCCGAGAAGCTCGTCGATTTCGAAGATTATTTCCGGCGCTGGCGGTTCAACCACGTGACGACGGTGGAGCGTGTCATCGGCTTCAAGCGCGGTACCGGCGGCACCGGCGGTGTCAGCTATCTCAAGCGCATGCTCGAGGTCGAGCTGTTTCCCGAGCTCTGGCGCGTCCGCACCATCCTGTAGAAATGTCCATGACCAGATATCGCGTCTATGACGACACCAAGGCCCTGTTCCATCTGCCTGACGGCGTGATCTATCTCGACGGCAATTCGCTCGGCGCGCTGCCGCTGGGCGTTGCCGAGCGCGTCAGCCGCGTCATCACCACCGAGTGGGGCAACGAGCTGATCCGCGCCTGGAACACCGCAGGCTGGTACGCGCAGCCCCGCCATGTCGGCGACCGCATCGCCCGGCTGATCGGGGCGGAAGTCGGCTCCGTGATGGTCGGCGACACGCTGTCGCTGAAGGTCTACCAGGCGCTGGCGGCTGCGCTCGACATGAACGCATCGCGCAAGGTCGTGCTGTCGGACACCGGCAATTTCCCGACCGATCTCTACATGGCAGAGGGTCTGATCGAGACGCTGGGGCGCGGCCATCAATTGCGCCTGGTGGCACCGGAGGAGATCGAGGCTGCGCTGTCGGAGGAGGTCGCTGTCCTGTACATCACCGAGGTCGACTACCGCACCGGCCGCCGCCACGACATGGCGAAGTTGACGGCGAAAGCGCATGCGCTCGGCATCGTCACCGTCTGGGACCTCGCGCATTCGGCCGGCGCGCTGCCGGTCGATCTCGCCGGCTGCGGCGCCGATTTCGCCGCAGGCTGCACCTACAAATATATCAACGCCGGTCCCGGCGCGCCGGCCTTCCTCTACGTCGCGCCGCGCCATGCCGATACCGCACGCGCCGCGCTGTCGGGCTGGATGGGCCACGCAAAACCCTTTGCGTTCGAGCTTGCCTATGCCGCCGCCGGCGGCGTCGAGCGCATGCGCGTCGGCACCCCGCCGGTGCTGGCCATGGCGGCGCTGGAGGCCTCGCTCGACATCTGGGACCACGTCGATATCGCGGAAGTCCGGGCGCGATCGCTGGCGCTCGGCGATCTCCTGATCGCCGAGCTCGAGCGCCGCTGCCCGTCCTTGAAGCTCGTCACCCCGCGCGCCCATGAGCGCCGCGGCTCGCAGGTCTCCTTCGCCTTCGAGGGCGGCTACGCCGCGATGCAGGCCCTGATCGCCCGCGGCGTCATCGGCGATTTCCGCGCGCCCGACATCATGCGGTTCGGCATTACGCCGCTGTACATCGGCGAAGCCGAGATCGTGCGGGCGGCGGAGATCATCGAGGAGGTGATCAAAGACGAGATATGGCGTAGGCCGGAGTATCAGGTCGTGAACGCCGTGACGTGAGGAAGGCAATTTCTCGCGGCGTCATTGCGAGGAGCCCTTGCGACGAAGCAATCCAGAATCTCTCTGCAGAGGCCGTCTGGATTGCTTCGCTTTGCTCGCAATGACGGCGGAGAGATCGGGAGTGCTATCCCCACAAAGCCGCAACGATTGCATCGAGCCCGTCCGTGAGCGCTGCCGGTCCCGGCTGCAGGATGATCGGTGACTTGATCTCGATGATGCGGTCCGCGCGGACGGCGGGAATCTCGCTCCAGCCGTCGCGCGCGCGGATGCGGGCAGGGACGACCTTCTTGCCGCACCAGGAGGCGAGGATTACGTCGGGTGCGACCTCGCGCACCGCCTCCGCCGGGATGATGCGATCCTTTGCCGCCTGCCGATGTCGCAACTCCGGAAACACGTCCTCACCGCCGGCAATCTCGATCAACTCGGAGACCCAGCCGATGCCCGAGATCAGCGGATCGTCCCATTCCTCGAAATAGACTCTTGGGCGCGGCGAGGGGCGTGGTGTTGCCGCGATCGCGGCGAGATGCGTCTCCAAGCCTTGAGCGAGTTCCTCCGCGCGCCCGGCGGCACCGATCAGTGCGCCCAGCGTTCGGATCATTGCAAGAATTCCAGCGACGTCGCGCTGGTTGAAGACGTGGACGTCGACGCCGGCGCGCACGAGGTCTGCGACAATCCCGGCCTGCAGGTCCGAGAAGGCCAGCACCAGGTCAGGCTCCAGCGCCAGGACCTTTGGGATATCTGCTGAAACGAAGGCCGACACCCGCGGCTTCTCACGCCGCACTTGCGGCGGGCGCACGGCGTAGCCGGAGACGCCGACGATGCGGTCCTGCTCGCCGAGCAGATAGAGTGTCTCGACCGTCTCTTCGGTCAGGCAGACGATGCGGCGGGGCGGGTAGTGGCGCATGATGGACCATATGCGCTGATGCCGCGGCGGATGTCACGGCGAGCATTACCTCGGACGTCATTGCTTTGCGGCGCGAAGCCATTCACGTTGAGACAACAATGATTTGGGAGGAGATCCGATGACGCCGCTCGAGAAACTTAAAGCGATGAAGATGCCGTTCGCCGAGCTCAAGGGCGTCGAATTCGTCGAGGCCGGGAAGGACCGCGTGGTGGCGCGGATGATGGTCCGGCCGGACCTCTGTACCCTTCACCACACCATCCATGGCGGCGCGGTGATGGCCTTGGCCGACTCCGTCGGCGCGGCGGCGACCGTGATCAACCTGCCGGAGGACGCCAAGGGCACGACAACGCTGGAGAGCAAGACCAACTTCATCGGCGGCGCCAAGGAGGGAACCACCGTGATCGCCACTGCAACCCCGGTCCACCGGGGCCGGCGGACCCAGGTCTGGACCACCCGGCTGGAGACCGAGGACGGCAAGCTGGTCGCCGTCGTGACCCAGACGCAGCTGGTCCTGTAAGATTACGGGGCTTTGATTTTGTTAACGAATTAGTCGCTTCCGGTGCCGCTAAGTTGGGCAGGCTCCCGCCTTGAAAACCTTGTTGCGATGCACAATATAGGGAGCCTAGGGATTCGAACGCCTCCTCGAGGGACACCAAGAGGAGTTTTGACGTGGTACTTGAAGACACCGTTCGCGCGCCGTCCGTCCAGGGCTATGTGCGGACCCTGAGCCAGCAGGAAGAGTTGCCGCTTCTGCGCGATCACCTGCTCAGACTCGATGCCGAAAGCCGGCACGACCGTTTCAACGGCTTTCTCGACGACAGCTTCATCGAGCGCTACGCCGCGCGTTGCGCCGAGGACGGCACCGTAATCGTCGCCTATATCGTCGACGGCGTGGTCCGCGGTGCGGCCGAGCTGCATCCGCCGGAGGGCGATTCGCTGCCCGAGGTGGCCTTCAGCGTGGAAGCCTCCGCGCGCCGCCAGAACGTCGGCACCGTGTTGTTCAGCCGGCTGATCGCGGAAGCGCGCTGGAAGGGCTACAAGCGCCTGCGCATCACCACCGGCGCCGAGAACCACGCGATGCGGGCGCTCGCCAGGAAGTTCGGAGCGCACCTGCAGTTCCGGCATGGCGAATCGACCGGCACGATCGATCTGGTCAAGACCACCGAAGACGAGCTCGCCGATCTCGCGGCCTCGCCCTTCAAGGCTGGTCGTGCTCTGCTCAGCTTCAACTCAACGTGCTGGAAGATCATCTCCAGCATGTACGGCAATCGCGCCGCCTGAATTCAGAAGCGGATATTGGAATCAAAAAGCGGACCGGCAAAACCGGTCCGCTTTTGTATTGGGATCGCGAAATGAGAGCTCAGGTGCCGGTGCGCGTCGCGGTGCTGAAGCGGCGGACGACGCGGCGCTCCACCACCACCGAGCGCTGGGCGCCCTGTTCGCCGGCGATCACGCGCGTCGCGGTGATGCGGCTGTTGGTGCGGGCCTGCTTCTTGACCTCGGCCTGGACGACATCGAGCGGCATGCCCATCAGGGCTGCGGCGATCTCGGCCTGCTGCTCCTGGTCGTCGGTGATACCGACGGCGGCGAAGATCGCCTCGTCCAGGGTGGGCGGATCGTGACGCACGCGCCGCGTGCCATATTTGGTATTCCAGTCTGCGCTCATAACGGCCTCGTTTCGATGCCGGGATACCTAGTGCTGGAGATGTTGCATTGCAATATGAAATCAATGTGGCATCACAGCTATGCACCGGTCGGGTGTCAGGGCGGTGACGCCGCACCCGCAGCGATCGCAACGCTTTGTTGCGGCCAGCGTTTCAGGGCGGCATGTCCGGCCGCGGTCAGCCCGTAAATTCCCCGCTCGGCCCGCTCGAACCAACCATACACATTGTTAAGCAAGATCTTGCCGGCATCGGGACAGCGCTCGCGCAGATCGCGCACGCGCTGCGGTCCCTCGGCGAGTGCCGCGGCGCAGGCGAGCGCCTGCTGCCGGTAGGCCGTCATGATCGGTGCCCGGGTGCTGCCGCCGAGCGCCGGATCGCCCTGGCGGCGCTGGTGTTCGGCCACGAGTCGCGAGCGAATCTTCGGCTCGCGGCGCGGGGCCGCCGTCGGCGGTTTCACCAGCACCTCAACCTGGCCGCGGTCGGTGACCCCGAGCATCCCGAAGCCGAGCCGCCGGCAGAGATTGCGGTAGCGCGCGTCGCTCTCGCGTCCCTTGCCGCGCACGGACATTTTCGCGGCGATCCAGACCTCGTCGCCGGCCGGCGCGCGGTCGACCGCCTGCAGGATCAGCTCGAGATTGAAGGCGAGCTTGAGCTCGCCGATCACCACGACGGGCGGATCGCCTGCGCTGAGCCCAACGAGATCGCAGCCGCCGATCTCGCCTTTCACGGTGAAGCCGAGCTCTTCGAGGAAGCGTTTGACGGGTAGATAAAGCGCGGTTTCCACGGGTGGTCCGATCGGAGAATCAGTTGCGGGCAGTCTAGCCCGGATCGGACTTCGGGCTCCCCCGGCATTTGCCCGGGAACCGATGGTGCGGCTATCCTGCGAACGGGACAGTCGGGCACCTTGCAAAGATGACGATCAGGAATGGGCTCTATCACATCCGCATCGAGATGCTGGACGCCGTCCAGGGCGGCAACCAGGGCGTCATGGTGCTGCGCGACGGTACCATGCGGGGCGGCGATTCATTCTTCTTCGCCTACGGCAGCTACACCTCGGCCGACGGCAAATGGAAAGGCGAACTGACCAACGAGGAGCACTCGCCTTCGTTCGACGAGCGCCCGGTATGGGGCCGCAAGGTCGTGACCATCGGCTTCAGCGGCACCTACAATGACGAGACCGCGTACGGCGAAGGCATTGCGCTCGCGGGCAAGCAGAGCATTCGTTTCAAGGGTAATCTACGGCTGCTGGTGCCGGATTGATTACACCCGCCCGCCGACCGGGATCAGCGCGCCCGTGATGCCGCTTGCGGCGTCGCTGACAAGAAACAGGATGACCTCGGCGAGCTCCTGCGGCGTCACCCATTTGGAAAAGTCGGTTTTCGGCATGTCGGCGCGGTTGGCCTTGGTGTCGATGATCGACGGCAGCACGGCGTTGACCGTGACCTTGCCCTTCCACTCGCTCGCCAATGCCTCGGTGAGGCGGTGCACGCCGGCCTTCGAAGCCGCATAGGGACCCATGCCGGAGCCGGCCTGAAGCGCACCCATGGCGCCGATATTGACGATGCGGCCGGCCTTGGAGGCGGCGAGGTGCGGCAGTGCCGCGTGCGAGGCGTTGAGCGCGGTGAGCACGTTCAGCGCATGCATGCGTTGCCACGTCTTGATGTCGCCGTCGCCGACCGTCTCGAAGGCAAAGCCGCCGGCGATGTTGATCAATGCGTCGAGCCGACCGAAATGCTTTGCGGCCGCATCGACGGCGTTCTTCGCCTGTATTGCATCGGACAGGTTGACACCGCCGATTTCGATGCGCTCTGTCGTTGCGGGGATTTGCGAGGGCGCATGGTCGATACCGGCGATGCGCGCGCCGCGTGCCTGCGCGGTCTCGGCGACCACCTTGCCGAGCGCGCCGAGCGCGCCGGTCACGACAATGACTTTTCCCTGCACGGTGCTCTCCGTCATTTGAACCTTCACCGACTATTGCGCGGGGTGAATTGCGCTTGCAATGGCGGCAACTCCAGGACTGGGCTATAAATGCAACTTTAGATCGTCGAGGAGGCCATTTCATGCCCGACAATTTGCCGACCATCGAATTTCCCGCTGCGATCGTCGACCTCAAATATCCGCTGATGCGGCTTCGACAGGCGTTGGACGGCAAGGGACCCGTGCGCATCGTCGCCATGGGCTCGTCGTCAACGGCTGGACGGGCCGATGTCGTCCCGTATCCGTATCGGCTGGAGATGTATTTGCGGCAGTACTTCAAGGACGTGGTGCAGCGGCCGGACATCCGGATCGACGTGCTGAACCGGGGCAAGGGCGGCGAAGAGGCAAACGAGGAGCTCGGACGCTTCGAGGCCGATATTTTTCGTGACGATCCGGCATTGGTCATCTGGCAGGTCGGAACCAACGCGGTCTTTCACAACGACAAATACGACGTGGATGTGGTCGCCGGGAACATCAGGAAGGGCCTGGCGCAACTACGCGCGCGCGGCTTCGAGGTTCTGATGATCGATCCGCAATATGTGACGAAGATGCTTTGGGACGACCGCGCTGAGCTCGCTGACAAGATGGTCCGGCTGATCCGCGAAGCCGCCAACGAGGCCGAAGTGAATTTGTTTCAGCGCTGGTCGCTGATGCGGCATTGGCACGTGCAGAACAATGTCTCGTTCGAGCAATTGATCGACACGGGTGATCCCGACAAGCTGCACCAGAACGATTGGAGCACCCAACAAGTGTCCCTGGCGCTCAAGAACACCATCATCAAGGCCCTCGGGCCGATGGCCTGAGGCTGCCGCCGCGGATCACGCCTGCAGGTAACGCTCCTTCAGCGCGGTCCGCTCCGCGGTGCCGAGCTTGAGCCCGTCGCGCAGATAGGTTTCGAGATCGCCATACTCCTTGCCGACGGCCTCGAATGCGGCCGCAAGATACGACGCCTCGACATTGCCGATGGCGTTGCGGACGTCCTCGGGAAGGTCGGTGGCCGCCGTCGCGTCGCGCTTGTAGTGCCGGTTGGTCAGCAGATAGTCCTCGGCAATGACGTCATCGGGCACACCGAGCGCATGCAGGATCAGCGCGCTGGCAAAGCCGGTGCGGTCCTTGCCGGCGGTGCAGTGGATCACAAGCGGCGCGCGGTCCTCCAGCAGATGGCCGAACAGCATGCGGAAGCTGTGCGTGTTGTGGCGGACATAGTTGCGATAGGACTCGCGCATGAGCTCGAGCGCGACCGCTGCGGTCAGCGTCCCCCCGGCGAGCTCGGCGCGCAGCGCCACCACCACCGTCGGCTCGATCGGCAGCGAATGCACGGTGATCTCGTTCACGACACAGACGCCGGACGTGCGCTCCTCGACGCCACGGAAATCGAAGGCGCTACGCACGCCGAGCGCGCGAACGATCTCGACATCGGCTGCGGTGAGCTGGCCGAGATGGTTGGAGCGGAAGATGTGCCGCCAGCGCGTGGTGCGGCCGTCGACGGTCTTGTAGCCGCCGAGGTCGCGGAAATTGCTGGCGCCTTGAAGGGCGAGATGACGGGCAGGGGAGTCTTTCAGGGAAGAGTCTTGCATGGGCTCAGCTTGGGTTATGGTTCCACCGGACGCACGTCTGGCGTCCTTGAGGTCTATTACAGGGGGCGATCATGGGCCGGCACAAGGCCATTGTTTTAGCGACCATCATGCTGGCGGGCGGAATTTCCGGTGCGTGGCAGGCCGATGCGCAGACCTTCAAGACCTACCGCTGTGCCGATGGTACGCAGTTCATCGTGGGGTTTTATGACTACGACAAGCGCGCGTTCCTCCAGATCGACGGCGAGCCTGTCACGCTCGCCAAGCGGCTGGCGGTCTCAGGTGCGCGCTATTCGGGGGCGGGGGTCACGCTGAGGATTCCCAAGACCGGGCCCATCACGGTGAAGCACCTGAAGCGGCCGGTCACGACCTGTACGACGGTCGAGAAGCCCGGGATCTAGCCGGGAGGGAATCCTGGAATCAAAAAGGGCCGAAACACCGTTGTTTCGACCCTTTTTCAAACTGCCGCCGGCCGCTTGCGAGCGCGGGGCGGTACCAAACCGGCAACTGGCATCATCGTTCCCATTTGGGCTTGGCTTCGTCGACCGCGTCTTGGTGGTACCAGCTATCGCTGCAGATCGAGACGTTCGCGGGAAGCGAAAGCTGATCGGCGGGAAGGCGGGTCTCGCCATAGCGGCGTCCGGCGAGAGCCGCGCGGCCCCCGACGGGGAATTGGTAGATCTTCGCAGATCCGTGACTCAGACCATTGTTCATCATTGCGATTCTCCTTGGTCGAAGCGCCTTGGCCTCCATGGTGCGCTCGACTCGTTCGATTGTGGTTACTGGAATCCCCATATCGGCCGCGGCTCCCGGATTGGGAAGTGCTGAAAAGGAAATCAGTTTCCGCCCAATTTTTGAGCAAGCGAGTGGCTGCACCCCCCAAGGCACCGCCTGAGTGGCTAACGCCTGGGCCATTCCAAAGGTTGCTAGGCAGGGGGCGGATGCTTTGCGAAAATTGCCGGACGTTGATGCGCGTTTCATCGGCAACTTCCGGCACCCGCTGGCCTGCTCCAGAATCAGGCGTTTTCCGCGGGATTTTTGCGGTGCAGCTTCACGCGAAGGTGCGCGGCTATGACGCAGGCCGCTGTGGACGATCGGCCGTGAGCCGGCCGGATCGGCCGCGGTGGAAAACCTCCCAGGCTGCGTCCTTTTGGCACGTAAAATGCTTGTAGGGGGCTGGCCGATGATGGCCGGGTACAAACGTGCGGGGCTCTCAACCCCACCTTTCGCATCATCTACAGAGAGGCTCAATGACCAAGTATAAGCTCGAGTACATCTGGCTCGACGGATATACGCCGACTCCGAACTTGCGCGGCAAAACTCAGATCAAGGAATTCGCGTCGTTCCCGACGCTCGAGCAGCTTCCGCTCTGGGGCTTCGATGGCTCCTCCACCCAGCAGGCCGAAGGCCACAGCTCCGATTGCGTGCTGAAGCCCGTCGCCGTGTTCCCGGACGGCGCGCGCACCAACGGCGTGCTGGTGATGTGCGAAGTCATGATGCCCGACGGCAAGACCCCGCACGCCTCCAACAAGCGCGCCACCATCCTCGACGATGCCGGCGCCTGGTTCGGCTTCGAGCAGGAATACTTCTTCTACAAGAACGGCCGTCCGCTCGGCTTCCCCGAGGCCGGCTATCCGGCCCCGCAGGGTCCGTACTACACCGGCGTCGGCTATTCGAACGTCGGCGACGTCGCCCGCAAGATCGTCGAAGAGCATCTCGACCTCTGCCTCGCGGCCGGCATCAACCACGAAGGCATCAACGCGGAAGTCGCGAAGGGCCAGTGGGAATTCCAGATCTTCGGCAAGGGCTCCAAGAAGGCCGCTGACGAAATGTGGATGGCCCGCTACCTGATGCTGCGCCTCACCGAGAAGTACGGCATCGACATCGAGTTCCACTGCAAGCCGCTCGGCGACACCGACTGGAACGGCTCGGGCATGCACGCCAACTTCTCCACCGAGTACATGCGTACGGTCGGCGGCAAGGAGTACTTCGAGGCCCTGATGGCCGCCTTCGACAAGAACCTGATGGACCACATCGCCGTCTACGGCCCGGACAACGACAAGCGTCTGACCGGCAAGCACGAGACCGCGCCGTGGAACAAGTTCAGCTACGGCGTTGCCGATCGCGGCGCCTCGATCCGCGTTCCGCACTCCTTCGTCAACAACGGCTACAAGGGCTATCTGGAAGACCGCCGTCCGAACTCGCAAGGCGACCCATACCAGATCGCTTCGCAGATCCTGAAGACGATCGCGTCGGTCCCGGCTGACAAGAAGGCCGCGGCCTAAGATCCTCCCGGCCCGGGCTGGGGGGCTGGCCTGGGTTGGATCTCAATCCGCCGGAGCGGCAACGCTCCGGCGGATTTTTGCATTCTGGTGACAGCCGTTGTTGTGGGTCTGCCGGCCATGCTGGCCCAAAGCCTGTCCATCGCCGCCCAAAGCGGGATAGAGTGCTGCCAGGATACGCGCGGGGCCGGGGACGGCTGGTGTTTGAGGGTTTCTACAAGACGAGATTTCAGCTCGGCAACGCGGTCGGCCGGAGCGTGATGCATGTGGCGAACGGCAAGCTGCTGGGCGGCAATACGGCGTTCGCCCATATCGGCACCTATGAGCGAACCGAAGCCGGCGTCGACATCGTCATCAAGACCGTCCGCCACAACCCCGATCCGAATTACCGCGCCATGGCCGGCACGGATGATGCGACCTTGATCGCAAAGGGCTGGGCCGACGGCGATCTCTATCGCCTCAAGGGCGAGTTGAAGGAGCTGCCGGGCGTGCCGTTCCAGTCGCTGATGACGCCGATCACCGAAGACGAAGTGCCGATCGCCGGCAGCGTCGGTGCGGACGGCATTGCCGACGGCCTCTACTCGATCCACCTGCGCATGCTCGACGGCGTCGACGGCGGCCTCAGCGGCGTGATGCTGCTCAACCAGGGCCGCATCCTCGGCGGCGATGCGGCGTTCTACTATCTCGGCAGCTACACCGCCGCGAAGGGCCGCTGGAAGGGCCAGATCCTCAACCAGGAGCACACGCCGGCCAAGGACGATCCGATCTTCGGCGGCCACGAGGTCGGCATCGGCTTCTCCGGCTCGTATGATGCGGAGGAGGCGGTGCTGGAGGCGACGGCGCTGGCCGGCAAGCGATCCTTGCGCCTCACTGCCGCGCTCAAGCTGATCCACCGCGCCTGATCGCACTTTCGGGAATCCACATGACCAACACCATTCGCATGCTCTCGACGCTCGGCCTGATGGGCGCGATGCGGAGCCTGTCCTCCGCGTTCGAGGCCGCCAGCGGCATTCGTGTCGATGCGGACTACGCGCCGACTCTGGCGCTGCTCAAGCGGCTACGCGCGGAGGAGGCCGCCGATCTCGTCATCCTCACCCGCGAGGGGTTAGATGAGATGATCGCCGAGCGCCGCGTGATCGCGGACGGCGCGGCCGACCTCGCGCGCTCCTATGTCGGCATCGCCGTGCTTGCGGGGCAGGCGCATCCCGATATCGCGACGGAGGCCGCGTTGCGCCAGACGCTGCTTGCGGCGCGGTCCGTCGCCTATTCGCGGCTTGGTGCGAGCGGCGTGTACTTCGCCCAGTTGATCGTGCGGATGGGGATCGCGGCCGAGATCAACGCGAAGGCCACCGTCGTCGAGCAGGGATTTACGGCCGAGCGGCTGGTCAGCGGCGAGGCCGACCTTGCCGTGCAGCAGATCAGCGAGCTGAAGCAGGTCGGTGGCATTGAGGTGGTGGGCCCGGTCCCGCACGAGCTGCAGACGCCGGCGGTGTTCTCCGCCGGGCGCATGGCGAATGCGAAGCATGCCGACGCGGCCGATCGGCTGCTGCGCTACCTCGCATCTCCGGACGTCGTGCCCGTGCTGCGCCAATCGGGACTCGAGCCTTGAATTTGCCGGAGCGGGGACGCAACGTGGCGGCCATGCGGACTTATCTCCTTGCCATCGTCTTCGCGCTCGCCGCGCCCCTCGCGGCGCATGCGCAATCGGCCGACCTCGTCCTGTGCGACCGGGTCGCCGCCGACCCCAGCGATCCCGACAAGCCGGCCGACGTGAGAGGCGTTGCGGAGATCGCGGCGTCCGACGTTGCGACCGCCATCAAGTTCTGCAAGCAGGCAGCATCATCCTCGCGCCGTGCGATGTTCGAGCTGGGGCGCGCTTACGCGGCGAACCGGCAGACGGCGGAGGCGATCGCCGCCTGGCGCAAGGCGGCCGACAAGGGATCGAGCGCGGCGATGGTCGAGCTCGGCGTGCTCTACGGCACCGGCGCCGGCGTTGCCAAGGACGAAGCGCAGGCGCGCAAATTGTTCGAGAAGGCGGCGCAGTCGGGCAATCCCCGCGGCGTCAGCAACCTTGCCGCGCTCGGCGGCGCAGGTGGCGCGGCACCGGCCGATCCCGCGCAGGCCCGTGCGCTGCTCGGCAAAGCCGCAGAAACCAACGCGGAGGCGCAATATCAGCTCGGCCTGATGCTGTCCGAAGGCACTGGCGGCGCCAAGGACGACGTCGCGGCACGCGCGCTGTTCGAGAAGGCGGCGGCGCAGAACCATCCCGCTGCGCTGGAGCGGATGGGCGCCTTCACGCAGGAAGGCCGCGGCGGTCCCAAGGACAAGGACGCCGCGAAGGCCTATTACGAGCGCGCCGCTGCGCTCGGCGACGAGGACGCCAAGAAGGCGCTGGAGCGGCTTCGCTGCCCCTATGCGATCAAGGACAAGCAGGGCAAGCTCGTCACCACGCTGTGCTTCTGAGCCGGCTCTCGCTTCGACAGAGGCGAGGGCGACGCTGTCTCAGCTCACTTCATGTAGTAGGCGAGATTGTTGCGGGCGTCGCGATAGGTCGTCTCGAGGAAGTCCGGATACTCCGCGGCGGCCTGCGAGACGGCGCGCACGACACAGGCCCAGAAGTCGCCATCCCATTTGAAATGCGCCTCAGTCGCGCCCTCGAACTTGACGGCGGTGATGATGGCCTTGCGGATCGCATCGTCATCGGCGCGGGGATGGGCGCGCTTGAGATAGCCGAACATCGGCCCCTCATGGGCGTGGTCGCGGTCATAGCGGTATTTCTCGCCCATCTGCTGCGGCGTGAGGGTGCGATTGATGCGGACCTCCTCGGCGGTCGGGCGTCCCTCGATCGAATTCAATCGGTAGCGCCAGCGCCAGAGTTCGAAGGCGGCATCGAGCAGCGGCTGCTTCGCTGCGCTCGCGACGAATTCCGCGATCTGCTCTTCGGGGGATGGCTCTGTCTGGTTCGACGTCTGGTTCATGCCCCTTGGTCGCGCGCCTGCGCCTGATGGTTCGAAGCCGCCTCGGGGAGGAGGAACCAGCTCCAGCAAGGACCGTTGAACCCCGACAAGCGGGAGAGGTGACCATGATCCGCAAGCTGGCATCCGGCGAGTACCGCCTTTACTCACGCAAGGTGAACCCGAAGACCGGCAAGCGCCGAAACCTCGGCACCTTCAGGAGCCGCGCGGCGGCCGAGAAGCACGAGCGTGAGGTGCAGTATTTCAAGCGGCACTGAAGCGCCCGGACGGCCCGCCAAAACAAAATGCCGAAAACAACCCCATGCACAGTAGCCGGGGCCCTGACATTACAGCGAAATCCCGTTCTGCTGATTTTACGAAGCCGATTTGACCCGTCGGGCAAAACAGGGGCATAATGGCGAGGTGGCAGAGCGCGGCCCTAGGGAGCCTCGAAGCGAGCCCTGAAGGGCCCTGCGCGGAAAAGCCGGGTGGAATCGCTGCGGCAGCAATGCTAGGTAGCCGGCGATTCTTTTTGGATTTGCGGGCGCATTGCATTGCTGGACGGACTCTACAAGGTTGAATACGGCGTCAACGATGCGTTCGGCCGCAGCATCATGTGCCTGCACGACGGCAAGATGCTGGGCGGCAATTCGGGCTTTGCGCATCTCGGTACCTATTCCGAGCAGGATGGCGAGATCGTCGCCGAGGTCATCACCGAGCGGCATAACCTCGATCCCGGCTACAAGCCGCTGATGGGAGCGGACGTCGCCTCGATCGGGGCGCGGGGCCGGCTGCACGGCAACGAGATCCGCCTGCAGGGCGGTGCGAACACGATGCCGGGCGCCCATTTCTGGGCCAATTTGACCCGGCTCGACGATGGGGCGCTGCCGCCGCGCGGCGCGATCGGGCAGGGCGGCATCGCCAACGGGCTCTACGGGATGAGCCTGCGGGCGCTCGACGGGGTCGATGCCGGGCTGTCCGGCGTGATGCTGCTGATCGACGGCCGCATCCTCGGCGGCGATGCGTTCTTCTACTATCTCGGCTCCTATTCCTCGGCGGACGGCCGCTGGAAGGGCGAGATGCTGAACCAGGAGCACACGCCGGCCAAAGGCGAGAACCCCGTGTTCGGCGGCTTCGAGGTCGGGATCGGCTTCTCCGGGACCTGCACGGAAGACAGCGGCGAGCTCGAAGGCATCGCGCTCGCCGGCAAGCGCAGCCTGCGCCTTGCGGCTTCGCTCAAGCTGATGCGGCGGGCTTAGGGAGCGGATCGGGCGCCTCTTGGATCGACAGCCCGGTTCGCGGCGACGTAGTCGATCTCGCCGCGCGAGATGCCGATATCGTGGAGCGCCATGTCGCTCAGGCCGTCCAGCCGGGCCGTGACCCGCCGGCGTTCGTGCCTTTCGCGAAGAGCAGCGCGGCAATTGGTGAGCAGGTCCAGCCCAAAGCGAACCAGCCCAAAGCGAGCCGACCCAAGTCGAACTGGCGTGAGCGTCCGGCGCGACGTGGACATATCGAAGGTTGTAGCCATCTGAAATCTCCCCGGTATCTGCCTCGACAAGGCAAGGATGCCCGGACGCTCCGGGATGCGCTTGACATCCGGCTTACATTTTCCTTACCGGCGGCATATTCTTTCGTTTCCCGACAGTGCCGGAGCGTGTGAGGCGACCCGTGAGGTGACGAGGGAGCGGTAGCGTGCGCTATTTCTTCGAGGACTACGATCTCGACACCGACCGATGCGAGCTCCGCCGTGGGTCCCATATCGTCCCGACCGCACCGCAGGTTTTCGACCTGCTCGGTTACCTGATCCGGCAAAGGGAGCGCGTCGTCAGCAAAGACGATTTGGTCAACGCCATCTGGAGCGGACGTATCGTGTCCGACGTCGCCCTGACGACCCGCCTCAACGCGGCCCGGAGCGCGATCGGCGATTCCGGCGAGGAGCAACGCCTGATCAAGACGCTGCCGCGAAAGGGCTTTCGTTTCGTCGGCGTGGTTCGCGAGGAGGACAGGCCGCCTGCCGCCACGGCTCACTCCGGTGACGCGGATTCGTCAAAGGCCGCGCTTGCGCTGCCAGACAAGCCTTCGATCGCCGTATTGTCCTTCGAGAACATGAGCGGCGATCCCGAGCAGCAGTACTTTGCCGATGGCATGGTCGAAGAGATCACCACCGCGCTGTCGCGGTTCAAATGGCTGTTCGTCATCGCGCGTAACTCGAGCTTCACGTTCAAGGGCAGGGCAGTCGACATCAAGGAGGTCGGCCGCAGCCTCGGCGTGCGTTATGTTCTCGAGGGGTCTGTTCGCAAGTCGCCGGGCAAGGTTCGCATCACCGGGCAGTTGATCGATGCGGTGACGGGCGCACACATCTGGGCCGACAGGTTCGAGCGCGACCTGACGGACGTGTTCGCCCTTCAGGACGAGGTCGCCGTTGCCGTGGTCTCGGCCATCGAGCCGAAATTGCTTCAAACTGAAATCGCGTTGGCGACGCGGCGGCGGCCGGAGAACCTTACGGCCTATGATTTCTATCTGCGGGCTTTGCCGCATTATTCCGCCTCCACCCGCGAAGGGATCGCAGAGGCGATAAGGCTCACGCACAATGCCCTGGAGCAGGACCCCCGGTTCGCCTTGGCGGCTGGTTTGGCAGCTTCCTGCCACTCGCTCAATGTGACCATGGGCTACTCCGTCGATCCTCAATTCGATCGCAGGGAAGCCATTCGCCATTTTCGCCTGGCGCTGAATATCGACGACAGCGACCCGGCAACGCTGGCTCACGCTGCCGTCGTCTCGGCCTTCATGGTCGGCGATTGGGAAAGCGAGATCGAGATGGCGGATCGTGCGGTCGCACTCAACCCGAACTCATTTGTCGCATGGCATGCCAGAGGCTGGGTGTACCGGATTGCGGGGCAGCCGGAAGAGGCGATCAGAAACTTCGAACATGCCTTTCGCTTGAGCCCGGTCGATCCGCAACTGCACCGGTCGCTCATCGGAATGGCGATGGCCCTTATCGAACTCGGCCGTTTTGACGAGGCGGTCATGGCAGCAAAGAAAGCTGTTCGTCAGAATCCCGCTCATGCGGCGTCGTACCGGTGCCTGGCGAGCGCTTTTGCGCATCTCGGCCATGACGCGCAGGCGCGCGAGGCGGCGGCCGGCGTGATCGAGCACGATCCCACCTTTACGATATCGACCTATATCGGCCGCGGTGGTCAGGCCAAGGCGAAGCGATTGATCGAGGGTCTCCGGAAGGCGGGGTTGCCCGAGTGACCCCCGAGCTGATCGGCATTCGAAGCAAGGGCCCGGGGCTCGCCTGGTCGGCGCTTGTCCCGGAAGGTCCACCGACGCTGGAATGATTTCGCGACTTCTCAGCGTGCGTTTGTCGTCATAGGATCGGATCACCCGAGCGAACGGGCGTCAGTTTCAACGTGTTCGTTTTGAACGCGGAAGTGGCGCCGTAGGATCGCTCGTCAAAGCCGGCCGCACCGGCGAATAAAAGCACAGGGGGGTTATCATGTCCGCGTTGTCACGCCGCGATTTCCTTGCATTGTCCACATCAGCCGCAGCCATCAGCCTCGCCGCGCCGGCGCGCGCCGCGATGGGACCGAATGACAAGTACGATCTGGTGATCCGCGGGGGAGAGGTCCTCGACCCCAGCCAGTCGCTGCGCGCCAAACGCGATATCGGCATCCGCTGGGGCGTGATCGAAACCGTCCAGGAGACGATCCCCGCCGAGCGCGCCCTGAAGAGCATCGACGCGTCGGGCAAGCTCGTGATGCCCGGCCTCATCGATCTGCATTGTCACGTCTATCCCTATGGCTCGGCCATCGGCATTCCCGCCGACGAGCTGGTGCAATTCCAGGGCACGACGACCGTCGTGTCGGCCGGCGATGCCGGCGTCAACAATCTGGCGGCGCTGCGCCGCTTCATCGTGGCCCAGACGCGGGCGCGGATGTACGCCTTTGTCCACATCGCCAACAACGGCCTTTCGGCATTCCCCGTCGCCGAGCTCTACAATATCGACTCCGCGCAAACCGAAGCCTGCGCGATGGCGCTCGCCGAGAACCAGGACTTCCTCCTCGGGGTCAAGGTGCGGATGTCGGAGAACGTGATCTACAAGCACGGGCTCGAGCCGCTGAAGCGCGGCATCCAGGCCTGCGAGATGTGCGGCTGGCCGGCGAAGATGATGGTGCATATCGGTGGCGTCGAGTCCAAGGAGCTGATGTCGCAGATCCTCGATCTGCTCCGCCCGGGCGACGTGCTGACGCATGCCTATTCGGGCGCCCCGAACATGTCCAACGTCTTCACCAATATCGTCCAGGAGGGCAAGCTGCTGCCCGCGGCCCTGGCGGCCAAGCAGCGCGGCGTCCTGTTCGATGTCGGTCATGGCGGCGGCAGCTTCGATTTCACCGTGGCGGAAGTGGCGATTCCCGGTGGATGCACGCCGGACACCATTTCGTCCGACATCCACGTCTTCTCCGGCAATTCGCCCGGCATTCCGTTCCTGCCCAACGTGATGAGCAAGTTCATGGTGCTCGGCTTCACGCTGGAGCAGGTGGTGGCCATGGCCACGACAGCCCCGGCGAAGATCATCAGTCGCGCGCCGAAGATCGGCACGCTGCAGGTCGGTGCGCCCGGCGACGTCGCCATCATGGAGCTGGTGGAGGGGCCGGTCAGCTTCCTCGACACCCGCAACAACAAGCGAGACGGAAAGGCCCAGCTCAAGCCGGTCCAGACGGTCATCAACGGCGTGCCGTTCGGCCGGCCTTATCAGGCGCCGTTTGCGGTGAGGTAGCAAGGCGACATGCGGTTTGGCGATCGTGCAGGATTTTGACGTGAAGGGCGCAAGCCTGGGCTCATCGACGCCGCGTCGGCTTATGTCGGGAAGCGAGATTGAAATCCCGCCTAGGGGCCAGCCTTGAGATTTCGGCCCGCGAGCGGTTCGATGCCGTCCTCGGCTTGATCCTCCCAATCGTTCCACTCGACGTTGTTGATCTCGAGATAGCGGGAGACGGCCACGCCGATGGTCGGGAAAAAATAATGTTCGCCAAGCTGCGCGAACAGGCCAAATCGCTTCAGCTTGTCCTTCACGGGGTCCTTGAGCTCGGCAAAGCAGAACTCGATGCCCTGCGCGGTCAGCGTCTGGTCGAGTTCGGCGACCACATCGCAGGCGGTGACGTCCACGCTCGTCACCGGCTCGGCGGCGACGACCAGCCAGCGCACGGGCGTCGGCGATGTCGAGATGGCATCCAACACACGCTCCCGGAAGAATTCCGCGTTGGCGAAGAACAGCGGCGCATCCCACCGGAACAGGACCAGTCCCGGCACGCGGCGCGCAGCCGGATATCGGGTGATGTCGTGGTAACCCTTGACGCCCTGGGCGCGCCCCAGGATCGCGGAGTGCGGCCGCCAGCCGTCCCACAGGAACTCGATGATCGCGAGCGCGATCGCAAGGCCGATCCCCGGAATGACGCCGAGCACTGCCACACCGACGAAGCAGACGATCGAGAGCCAGAACTCCCAGCGCTGGATGCGATAGATCCGCTTGAGGTCGGCAACCTCGAACAGGCCGATCGCCGAGGCAATGACGACGGCGGCCAATGCGGCGGTGGGCAGATGCTCCAGCAGGCTTGGCGCAACCAGCAGGAGCAGGGCGATGGCCAGCGCGCCGATGACGCTCGTGAGCTGGGTGCGGGCGCCGGCGGCTTCGGCCACGGGCGTGCGGGAGCTGCTGCTGCTGATCGGAAAGCCCTGGAAAAAGCCGGTCGCCAGATTGGCGGCGCCGAGCCCCACCATCTCCTGGTTGGGATCGACCCGCATCCCCAGTCGCGCGGCGTAGGAGCGTGACAGCACGCTCGTATCGGCGAACGACACCATTGCGATCGCGCAGCCGCCGAGCAGCACCGGGATGATGTCGCTTTGGGTGATCCATGGGACCGCGAAACCCGGCAGCCCCTGCGGCAGCGGGCCCAACACCTTGACGCCGTATCCCGTCCCGAGGCCGAGCATCCCGACGACGATGGTCGCCGCAACGACGGCAATCAGGATGCCCGGCAGTTTGGTGTTCTTGAGAAGGATGATCGTGGCCAGCGTCGCGAAGCCGATCGCGAACGCGACCCAATTGATCTGCCCGTCAAGGATCGCCTTGGCGATCGCCCACAGGCTTCGCAGCGGTCCTTCGCCCTCGATGGAGAAACCCAAGAGCTTTGGCAATTGGCTGATCAGCACGGTCAACGCAATTCCGTTCATGTAGCCATAGCGTATCGGCTTGGACAGAAGCTCGGTGACAAAGCCGAGACGCGCGACACCGGCCAGGATGCAAGCCAGCCCTGAGACGATCGCCATCATGCCGGCGAGCGTCACGGCGCGCATGGGATCGCCGGCAGCCAGCGGCGTGATGACGCCGAGCAATATTCCCGCCAGCGCGGAATCCGGGCCGAGCACGAGGATGCGGCTCGGGCCGAACAAGGCGTAAGCCAGCAGCGGCACGATGGTGGCGTACAGGCCATAGATGCCGGGCAATCCCGATGCGACGGAATAGGCAATTCCAACCGGCACCAGCATCGTCGCCAGCACCACGCCGGCGAAGACGTCGTGCGGAAGCCAGGCGGCTTCATAGCGACGAAGCGTATCCAGTCCGGGCAGCCATTGCTTCATCAAACGTCACTCCCGCACGCGGCGCCGTTTCCGGCAATCTGCAGTCAATCGTCCTGAGGTGCGCAATGTTTCATTGCACGGTTTTGCTGCGCGCGCAGCGCCGGGGCCAAGCAGCCCAAATTCAAGCCGACGCCACAGGCTCCGCCATGATCATCGAAGAGCTTTGATCAAGATCAATACGCCTGATGTCGCCACCCAAAACGCCGGTCGGGCGCACCCCGGCGGGCGCTGGACGCCGGGCGGGAGAATGGCAATATGGTCGGCCCTGGTCGTCTGGAGCGGGTGAGATGTCCGACACGCAATTCGATCGGAAGGCCTGGCTCTCGCGCATTGGCTATGCCGGGCCGCTCACGCCAACGCTCGATACGCTGAACCAACTGATCTTCGCGCACGCGCATGCGATCGCCTACGAGACGCTCGACATCATGCTCGGGCGGCCGCCCAGGCTCGACGTGCCGACGCTTCAGCGGAAGATGATCGAGAGGAGGCGTGGCGGATACTGCTTCGAACAGAACATGCTGTTCCGGGCCGGACTTCGCTCGCTCGGCTACAGCATCACAAGCCTGCAGGGGCGGGTCGTCCGCGGACTGGAGATCGACGCACCGCGCCCGGCGATCCACATGTTGCTGAAGGTGGACTTGCCGGAGGGCACTTATCTTGCGGATGTCGGCTTCGGCAATCTGGCGCCGACCTCCGCGCTCATGCTCGTGCCCGAGATCGAGCAGGAGACGCCCCATGAGGTCATGCGCTTCATCGATGTCGGCGGCGAGCTGACGCTCCAGGCACGGCTCAGGCATGGCTGGCAGCACATCTACCGGGTGATCCCATATCCCCGCTACGACGGCGAATACGAGATCACCAATTGGTACACCGCGACCCATCCGGATACGCCCTATCAGGGCAACATCATCGTGGCGAAGCCGGGACCGAACAGAAGCCGGATCACCATGTACAATGCGCGTGTCACCGTCCGCGACGCGGACGGACACGCGGAGAAACGCCGGCTGGCGACGGAGAACGAATTCAGGGACGTGCTGCGCGGCGAATTCGGGCTCAACCTGTCCGATCAGGAGATCGACGCGTGCGTCGCCGTGATGAAGGCGAAGGGAACCGGCGACGCGCCGCATCCCTTCTTCGCCTAGGCTGCCTTCAGGGAAACAGCTCGCATTGGGTCGCCAAGGCTCCAGGGGATGGGCAGCGAGCCGGCCACCGGCCCGCAGAAGCCCTGCACGGGCGTAAACATCGGGCCAATCGGGAGGAATCTGCGCTTGGCGGGGCAGTCCGTACCCCGCCGGGCTTCCCCTGGCGGCCCGCATGGCCTATGACGCTGCAACGCAAAAATCCCCCAAAATGACCCCATGATCCGCCTCGACAACGTCAGCAAGCAAGCCGGCCACCAGATCCTGTTCATCGAAGCCTCCGCCGCCCTCAACAAGGGCGAGAAGATCGGCCTGGTCGGGCCGAACGGCGCCGGCAAAACCACCCTGTTCCGGATGATCGCCGGCGAGGAGCTGCCCGACGAGGGGCAGGTCTCGACCGATCGCGGCATCACCATCGGCTATTTCAACCAGGACGTCGGCGAGATGTCTGGCCGCAGCGCCGTGGCCGAGGTGATGAACGGCGCCGGTCCCGTCAGCGAGGTCGCGGCCGAGCTGCGCGCGCTCGAGGCCGATATGGCCGACCCCGACAAGGCCGACCAGATGGACGAGATCATCGCCCGCTACGGCGAGGTGCAGCACCGGTTCGAGGAGCTGGACGGCTACGCGCTCGACGGCCGTGCGCGCGAGGCGCTGTCCGGCCTCGGCTTCAGCCAGGAGATGATGGACGGCGACGTCGGCAAGCTCTCCGGCGGCTGGAAGATGCGCGTGGCGCTGGCCCGCATCCTCCTGATGCGTCCCGACGTCATGCTGCTCGACGAGCCGAGCAACCATCTCGACCTCGAAAGCCTGATCTGGCTGGAAAAGTTCCTGCACGATTACGAAGGCACGCTGCTGATGACCTCGCATGACCGCGAGTTCATCAACCGCGTCATCTCCAAGGTGATAGAGATCGATTCAGGCTCGCTCACCACCTACACCGGCGACTACGAGTTCTACGAGCAGCAGCGCGCGCAGAACGAGAAGCAGCAGCAGGCGCAGTTCGAGCGCCAGCAGGCCATGCTCGCCAAGGAGATCAAGTTCATCGAGCGCTTCAAGGCGCGCGCCTCGCACGCCGCGCAGGTGCAGAGCCGGGTCAAGAAGCTCGACAAGATCGAGCGCGTCGAGCCGCCGCGCCGCCGCCAGAGCGTCGCCTTCGACTTCCTGCCGGCACCGCGCTCGGGCGAGGACGTCGTCGCGCTCAAGGGTGTCCACAAGGGCTATGGCAGCAAGCGGATCTATGACGGCCTCGACTTCATGATCCGCCGCCGGGAGCGCTGGTGCGTGATGGGCGTCAACGGCGCCGGCAAGTCGACGCTGTTGAAGCTCATTGCCGGCGCGAGCGAGCCGGACCAGGGCACGGTGGCCCTGGGGGGCAGCGTCAAGATGGGCTATTTCGCCCAGCACGCGATGGACCTGCTCGACGGCGAGCGCACCGTGTTTCAGTCGCTGGAGGACCAGTTTCCGACCGCGGGGCAGGGGTCCTTGCGCGCGCTCGCCGGCTGCTTCGGCTTCTCCGGCGACGACGTCGAGAAGCGCTGCCGCGTGCTGTCGGGCGGCGAGAAGGCGCGGCTCGTGATGGCCAAGATGCTGTTCGATCCGCCGAACTTTCTGGTGCTGGACGAGCCGACCAACCATCTCGACCTCGCCACCAAGGAAATGCTGATCACGGCGCTGTCGGATTTCGAGGGCACCATGCTGTTCGTCTCGCATGACCGCCACTTCCTTGCGACGCTGTCGAACCGCGTGCTCGAGCTGACGCCGGAAGGCATCCACCAGTACGGCGGCGGCTACACGGAGTACGTCGCCCGCACCGGGCAGGAGGCGCCGGGGTTGCGGTCGTAGTCAGCTACGTCAGGTTTCGCCGAAACCAGTCCAGGCGCTCCTGCTCTTCCTCGGGAGATCGGCGCTTCACGAGCACAAATCCCACAAGCCGATCGGTGTTGTCTAACAAGAAGGTGCCGTACCAGTCAGCGGTGGTGAATGCCGCGGCGGTCACGAGCTCTGCGGGATGCAATTTCGCAAGTGCGGATAACAGTGAGGGAAAGCCGTATGTGGTAACGCCGGCCTCCGTGGTGACCTGCTGCCTAATTCGGCAAATTCGCAAGGACGCTTCTGCCGGCCCGAAGCTGACTTCGCTTCCCGACGGAGCGATTCTGATGATGTCGGGCTGTTTCAGGAAACCAAGAGCCGCCTCGGTGTCCTTGCTTGCCGGTAGCGAGCCGATCAACCGGGCTACCAATTCGACCGTCATCACCACAGCATCTCTCCGAGGAGTTGCGCCATGGTAGCCTTCGTATGGAATTTGCCAAGCGGCGCAATCCCCAAAGATGTTAGCGGCCCTGAGCCACAAGCTTACGAGCCGGGATGGGCACCAAACTGGCGCCCATCCGTCAGAGCCTTCGGTCGCTACCGCAAAATCTCGCGCAGCACCTCGCCGTCGACCTGGTGCGGCCTGACGCCGAGGATCTGCATGACGGTCGGGGCGACGTCGAGATTGCGCATGCGGCGGATCGTGGTGTTGTTGCGGATCTGCGGGCCGGCGGCGATGAAGGTCGCGCTCATCACCGGCAGCTTCGGATCGTGGCCGTGGGCGCCGTAGAAGTTCGGCATCGACAGCGTGGTGGTCGTGGCGTTGAACGGGGCGTCGCCGAGGCGTGCGACGCCGGGGTTCTGGATGCCGTCGAAATTGTAGCCCGGGGCCATCAGCGCGAACACATCGCCGAAATCCTGGCCGATGGTCTTGCTGGTGCATTGCCCGATCCCGGCCTCGCACTGGAGCGGACGGGTCTCCACCACGGTGAAGAGCCTGCTACCCTCGAGCGAGCCGTTGAATTTCGGGTTGGGATCGACCGCGTTCTTCACCGCATCGGTGATCTGCGTCACCAGCGCGGTGTAGGTGGCGGGATCGACGGTGCCGCCCTGTTCGCGCTGCTGCAGATTGACGTAGATGTTGACCGCCGGGCCCGAGGTGCGGATCGCCACCTTGCTGGTGTCGATGCCGGCATTCTTCAGGATGTTGGTCATGCTGACCGAGGTGTGGAACGGCGCGAAGCCGTGGTCTGACACCACGATGATATTGCTGTCCGGCCCGGCCGCGTCCGCAATCCGCTTCACCGCCTTGTCGGCGGTCTGGTAGGCGAAGCGGATGTAGGATTTGTAGCGGGCGACCTTGGCGGCGTCCTGGCCGGCGCCGATCGAGTTCGGATCCCTGGGATTGGTGCCCTGGCGGGGATCGGTGAGCAGGAACTGATGCTCGGAGCCGTCCGGCTGCTCGATGTAGATCATGACGAGATCGGCATCGGGATTGTTCTTGATGGCGCGCTCGCCGATATCGGCCTGGTAGCGCACGAAGGTCTTGACCATGTCCTCGAACATCGCCTCGATCTCGATGTCGGGGAAGCCCGTGAAACCCGGGCTGAGCCGCTCCGGAATGCGGAAGTCGGCCTGCGGGCGCCAGAACCCGACGCTGTTGTTGATGTCGTCGACGTCGGCAAGAACCGGCGTGTTGCGCGGGATATAGTTGGCGCCGTAGCGGGCAAAGTGCACCACCGACAGGTCGGGCGCGAGCTGCGAGACGAAATAGGCCGCGCCGACCTTGGCGCCGCTGCCCTCGAAGAAGAACGGGGCATTCTCGCCGCCGATCTTCGCGTAGGCGGGGCCAGTCGACGGCGGCGCGAACGGGCCGGCCGCGATGCCGCGCGTGGCGTCGAAGAAGACGAGGGTGTCGTAATTGACCTTGTTGTCGTTGGTGGTGTCGAGCGCCGCGACGCGGATCGCGTATTTGACGTCCTGTGTCGCCGCATTGGTGCAGGTCGCGGTCGGCACCGATGCGCATGAGAACGTCTCGATCGCCGTGGGCGTTGCCATCACCGGGCTGAACGAGAAGCGGCCCGCGGCCTGCAGCGCCGCGCCCACCGCCGGATCGGGGATGAAATTGGACTGCGTGAACGAGAAGCCCTGCGCGCTAAGCCCGCCGAACGCGCCGAACGGCACCGTGTAGTCGGTGACGCGGATCGGCTGCGCCGGCTGCACCACGGTGCCGTTGATCGAGATATCGGCGCCGTCGCCGCCCGGCCATGTCGCGGTGACGACCTTCTTGCCCTGCTGGCGCAGCTGCACCCAGAGCGGCAATGCCGAGGGCCGCGGCGAGGGTCCAAGCGGGCTCTCGCGATAGCCGCCGATCGGCGCTGCAAACCCGCTGAGGCTCGATGTGATCGGGCCGACGATCGCCTGGAAGGTGTTGGAGGGGATGTCGTTGTGAACGGAGGTCGAGCCGGTGGCGATCTCGATATGAGAGACCGCGGTGAGCGACGGCGAGGCCGTGATGTTCTGCAAGGCCACGGCGCCATGGCGGCTCAGCCGCGCCAGCCCGCCATCGCGCGGTAGCACGCCTTCGTCGATGAATTGCTGGATGAAATCGGGCTTTGCGCCGTCGAGCGAGATGAGGATGACGGGCGATTTGCGGCCGTGGTGATGGCCCCGATCATCGCGATCGCGGAAATTGTCGGAGCCGCGGTCGCGGCCGTTGTCATCCTGATCGGCGTATGCCGTCGCTGCAACACCGGTCAGCGTTGCGGCGAGTGACAGCGAAGAGATCAGGGAGAAGAGCTTTTTCACGTGAATGCCCCATGATTTTTGTTGCGCAATCTGTGCGCGCTTAACCCGAGATGACACGGAGATTATCGAGCGCGGCTGACGACGCGCGTGTGACGCTTGAACGACGCATGTGCGCAGCCGTGGAATGCTGTCGCCGGAGTCCGAATGACGAGCAGTCGCGCTCGCGCTGGGAACTCGCACCAGTGCATGCACGCGCTCATGCGCCTTGAACGGTGCGAACTCGTTCGCTACGCTTGAGAAAAACCAGGAGGAGATGCGTGAAGCAGCTCAGGATCGGCGACATCACCATCGATGCGGTGATCGAGCGGGAGGGGCCGTGGCGGCGGCCGCAAGATTTTTTCCCGGCTTATGACGACAGCGTCTTCAAGCGCCATTTGCCGACGATGGAGCCCGAGGTGTTCGATACCGCGCGCGGCATGATGGTGATCACCTACCAGACCTTCGTGGTGCGCACGCCGCGCTACACCATCCTGGTCGACACCTGCACCGGCGAGGACAAGGGCCACCCGCCGCCGTTCGATTTCCCCGGCAAGGAGCGCTGGCGCAACGAATTGTTCGCGCTCGGCATCGGCTTCGAGCAGGTCGACTACGTGTTCTGCACCCATCTGCACATCGACCACACCGGCTGGAACACAATCTTGCGCGACGGGCGCTGGGTGCCGACGTTCCCGAACGCGAAATACGTCTTCCACAAGGGCGAGTATGCGGCCTGGGAGGCCGAGCATGCCAAGGGCAGCAACCCGCCCGGCACCGTGTTTCGCGACAATTGCCTGCCGGTCGTCGAAGCCGGGCAGGCGCTGCTGGTCGACGACGATTACGCGCTCGACGACACCGTGACGCTGACGCCGACGCCGGGCCATTCGCCCTGCCATTGCTGCGTGAACATCGTCTCGAAGGGGCAGCGCGCGGTCGTCGCCGGCGACCTCATGCATCACCAGATCCAGTGCCGCGAGCCGGACTGGTCGGCAAAGCCGGACTGGGATCCGAAGCAGTCGGCGACCTCACGGCGAAAGTTCTTTGCGTCCGTGGCGGACACGGACACGCTAATCCTGCCGGTTCATTTTCCGGCGCCGACGGTAGGGGTGATCAAGCCGCTTGGTGCGGCGTTCGATTATCGGTTCAGGCGGGAGTGAGGTTCTCTGCCGTCATGGCCGGGCTTGTCCCGGCCATCCACGATCTTGTCACACGCCCACGAAGAACGTGGATGCCCGGGACAAGCCCGGGCATGACGAATTCGTGGAGCGATGCTTCGGCAAAGGGGCAACGAAATTGCCGCGCCTTACGCGCTGACTTCGCACTTCTTCATAAAGCTGTTCTTGGCGGCACCGGCGAGCGGCTTGCCGTCCGCGCTGACGGCCTTGGGCGCGCAGGCGTCGGCCTTGCACTTCTTCATGAACGAGGTCTTGGCGGCGCCGGCCAGCGGCTTGCCGTCCTTGCCGACCGCCTTGCTCTCGCAGGTGTCCTCTGCGAAGGCCGAGCCGGCTGCAAAGGTGGCAACGATCGCAGCCAGGAAAATCCGCTTCATCATGGGTGTCTCCTAAACCAGAAATGGCGGGCGGATTGGAGCCGCAAATCGTGGCGCAATCAAGCAGGATCGCAGCGTGGCGGGCCCGGCCTGCGCAAATTTTCCCGCATGCGCTGAATGCGTCTTACCTTGACGCGCACGCAGCCCGCGGGCTGCTTCAGGATTCGCGGGCGCTTGCTGCACTGCGCGCAGACCGTGCGATGCGAACCTGTTAGGCTGATCCCATTGCAGCAGGAACGGAGCGTTGCCATGGACGCCGTGACGAACCCTGAGGCCGCCGACCAGCATTCCCATCTGGTTCAACCCCAGGCGATGGAATGGCAGAAGACGCGCTTTCCCGGCTGCGAGGCCAAGACCCTGCTGTTCGATCGCAGCACCGGCCTGATGACGGCCCTGATGCGCTTCGCACCGGGATCGGTGCTGCCCGACCACGAGCATGTCGGCATCGAGCAGAGCTACGTGATCGAAGGTGCGCTCGTCGACAAGGAGGGGCCCGCCCGCGGCATCGCCTGCAAGGCCGGCGAATTCATCTGGCGCGAGGCGGGGAGCCGGCACGCCGCCTGGTGCCCCGACGGCGCGCTGATCCTTGCGATCTTCCAGGTGCCGAACAAGTTCTTCGAGGCCGACGGCCGCGTGGTCGATGCCTCCGGTCAGGACTGGGACGAGGCCTGGGGGCACACGGCCGCGCAGCGGGCGCCCGGCGCCTAGCTGGCCGTTACACCCCTCGCATGAGCAGTGCCTTGAAGTCGGCCCGCGCGCGCTGCGCCTCGGCGCGCGCGACGTCCGAGGCGTCGCCCATGCCGAAATAGCCGTGGATCAGGCCGGGGCCTTCATGGTGCTTGACCCGCACGCCGGCCGCCTCCAGCGCCCGCGCATAGGCGGCGCCCTCGTCGCGGAGGGGATCGAACCAGGCGGTGGTGACGATCGCGGGTGCAAGGCCTTCGAGCGACGGCGCACGCAGCGGCGAAGCACGCCAGTCGCCGGCGTGAGCGGGGTCGGCGAGGTAGTGGCCGCAAAACCATTCCATCGTGGCGCGGGTCAGGAAGTAGCCATCGGCATTCTCGGCGCGTGAAGGAAAGCGCGCGTTCTCGCCCGCATCGGCGTAACCGCCGACGACGTCGGTGACGGGATAGACCAGGAGCTGCGCGGCGAGCTTGATGCCGGCGTCGCGGCAGGCGAGCGCCGTCGTTGCCGCGAGATTGCCGCCGGCGCTGTCGCCGGCAACGCCGAAGCGCTTTGCGTCGCCGCCAAATTCCGCGACACGGCCAAAGATGTCGCGCACCGCCGCAAAGGCATCCTCGAAGGCGCCGGGAAAGCGCGTCTCCGGCGGACGGCGGTAGTCGACGGAGACGACGACCGCGCCTGTCTCGATCGCGAGATTGCGCGCCTGCCTGTCATGGGTTTCGAGATCGCCCGCGACCCAGCCGCCGCCATGGAAGAACACGACGGTCGGCGCGGGCGTGGCGCCGACCCGATAGACGCGCGCATCGAGCGGGCCCGCACCGCCTTTCACCTTGATATCCTGCACGCTATCGACCGGCGGCGGGGGAATGGCCGCGCGAGAGGCAGCCAGTGCGCGCAAGGAATCGCGGGCGCTCTGTGGCGTCATCGTGGTGGTATCCCGCATCGGCATCAGCGGAATGATCTGGGCGATGACGGGATCGAGCGGCGCGGCCATGGGCAGTCCTCCAGGGTTCTTGGTCTTGCTTGCGGGTTAGCATAGATTTTGCGCGCCGCACCGGCAACCGTGGTGCGATGCTACGAAATAAACGGGCAGGGAGGCCAAACAGGTGGAATTCGAAACGCTGATCCAGTCGCGCCGCAGCGTGCGCGGCTTCAAGCAGAAGCCGGTGCCGCGCACGGTGATCGAGGCGATCATCGAAAGCGCCAAGCGCGCGCCGTCGTCGATGAACACCCAGCCCTGGCATGTCCACGTGCTCACCGGTCATCCTCTTGAAGAGGTGCGCCGCCGCAACATGGAGGAGATGATCGGCGGCGCCAAGGTCAAGCGCGACATCATCAGCCACGGCGAGTATCAGGGCGTGCATCGCACGCGGCAGGTCGACATCGCCAAGAAGCTGTTCGGCGCGATGGGGATCGCGCGCGACGACAAGCCGATGCGGCAGGACTGGGTGCTGCGCGGCTTCCGCCAGTTCGACGCGCCGGTCTCGCTGGTGTTGACCTATGATCGCGTGCTCGATCCTGGCGCGGTCTGTCATTTCGATCTCGGCGCGCTCTGCTACGGCATCGTGCTCGCGGCGTGGGACCGTGGCCTCGGCTCCGTCATCAACGGCCAAGGCATCATGCGCTCCGACATCGTGCGCGAGGTCGCGAAGATTCCGGAGGACGAGGTGATCATGACCTGCGTCGCGATGGGCTATCCCGACGACGACTTCGCCGCGAACGCGGTGCGCTCGGATCGCGAGCACAACGACGATTTCGTGCGCTATGTCGGCTTTGCCGATTAGCGCGTGTAAGTCGATCGGCGCTGCGCGGAGGAGAAAATTCTATTCCCGAAATTTTTGGTGCGGACCGGCTGGCGGCCTCTTGCAATCTCCAACGTGCGGGAGGAACAATATGCGGACTGAAAGGTTTGTTGCTGGCGCGAGGGAATTGATATGCGGCGGCTGGCTAGCCTGGTGCGACGGTTGTTCGGCCCGCGAGCGCGGCGCCCGATCGACGATGATCCCAATCTTCCTTTCACACCTGATGAGTTCGGCCGGCTGATCCGAAGCGGCAGACCCGAGGACATGAAGCTGCTGGCCGAAGGTCTGGCATGCCGCTCGATGCCGCGCCGCGCCAGATACCGCGCGACGCATTAGACCGCCGCGTTCCTGTCGAGGGCGCGACCACATCGTCGACCCGCCGGCGAAGACAGGGCCTTCGCAGTCATCATCTGCCGTGACTTGTGCGACTGCGATCCCAGTGGAACTCTCTGGAAGCGCCGGCGCGGGATTCTGGGCGAGGCGTCTCGGGTATCACCACACCGTCGTTCGCATTTGAAACGCTATCGAAATTTGGCAGGACGCGAACCGTCAGCTTGTCCTTTGCAACAGACCCTCGCCAACTGGCCCGAACAGGCTAGGGTGATTCTTTCGGTCCAGGCGCTACCGAAAGGGGGATATTGAGATCGGCAGATTTGCCGGACGCGTCATTTCGCGACGCGGCTTTTTATTTGTCATGAGCAACATTGATGATGCGCCGGGGTTGGCGCCAAAGATATTTCGTTTCTCCGATGTCGACGAGTTTCGCAGTTCGATACGCGGGTTGAACGTCGAGTTTACGCCGTTCGTGCGACGCATCGCGGCCGAGCAGGTGATCCTGCGCCTGCCCGGCTGCGACGTGAACGTCACGCGTGCGTTTCCGCGCGTGGTGGACGCGCAACTGGTGGCCGATTGCACGGCCGTTGGCTTTGCGATGGACGATCTCGAGGTTCCCATCCGCTTCAACGGTGCCCAGCGCGACCGCGCGGTCATCGTCATCGGCAGCAACGGCGCGGCCTACAACACCATCGAGGAGGTCCAGCGGCAGATCGCCTCGATCGTGTTTCACCCCGAAGTGAAGGGCCGCGGCTGGCCCGAGACGCAGTCCAGCTTCAAGATCTTCGAGACCAGCATGCCGGCACTGCTCCGGCTGCGGAAGTTGGTTCGGGAGGTGGTAGCGGCCGCGTCCGGGCCGATCGAGCCGGCCGAGGTGCCGTTGAAGGGCGCTGCGATGAAGGAGTCGCTGTTCGGCGCGGTCGACGACGTCTTTGCCAATCTGGTCGCCGCGCGATGGACCAGGCGGCCGAACGACGGGCGGCAGTTCAGGGTGTTCCAGGACATCCGCGCGCTGCTGTCCGAGGATCTCTCGCAGCCGATCTACAGCGAGGAGATCGCACGCAAGCTCGGCCTGTCCGTGCGCACCCTGCACGACGTCGTGCGCCGCTATCGCGGCATGAGCCTGCATCGCTATTTGCGGCTGCGCCGGCTCTGGCTGGTGCGCCAGCGCCTGCTCGCCGGCGCCGACAGCGTCAAGGCGGTCGCGCTCGCCTTCGGCTTCTGGCATCTCAGCGACTTCTCCAGAAGCTACCGGGACCAGTTCGGCGAGGCGCCGTCGCAAACGCTCGACCGCGGCCGCGGGCGCTAACGCGATAAATCGACAGGATTCGCCGCCGGCTTTCGTGCTAGCCTGCCGCCATGAGCAATCGCATCCTCGTCCTCTACGGTTCCTACCGTTCCGACCGCATGGGCATCCGCCTTGCGAATTTCGTCATCAATCGCCTGCGCAGCCGCGGCGAGGACGTCGAGTTCATCGACGCCAAGGCGATCGGCCTGCCGATGCTCGATCGCATGTACAAGGAACATCCCAAGGGCGCCGCGCCCGAGGCGCTCGAGAAGCTGGCGGAGCAGATCCGCGGCGCCGACGGTTTCATCTTCGTCACCGGCGAGTACAATTGGGGCATTCAGCCCGGCTTGAAGAACCTGACCGACCATTTCCTCGAAGAATGGTTCTGGCGCCCGGCCGCGATCGTGAGCTATTCCGCCGGCCGCTTCTCGGGCGCACGCGCGGCGACCGCCTGGCACGGCACGTTGTCGGAGATGGGCATGGTGGTGGTGTCGAGCACCATCGGCGTCGGCCCGATCGCGCAGACCTTGTCTGCGGAGGGTGAGCCGATCGGCGAGGGGGGCAAGGCGCTGGAGCGCGCGTTCCCGCGCTTTGCGGATGATCTGTTGTGGTGGATCGAGGCGGCGAAGGCGCAGCGGGCGCGGAAGGCGCCGCCGTATTGAGATCCGTTACCGCAAGGACAGTCCCGTAGCCCGGATGAAGCGTAGCGCAATCCGGGGCGGTGCATCCGCGGTGAGACTTTCCCGGATTTCGCTTCGCTTCATCCGGGCTACGAATTTCCGCTTACGCCGCCCTGACCTCGCCGAGGAACCGGTCGAACTGTCCGGCGAGATCGCGTGACTGGGTTGAGAGCTGCTCGGCTGCGCCCAGCACCTCCCTCGCGGCGGCTCCGGTGTCGTCGGCGGCGCGCTGCACGCCGGTGATGTTGCTGTTGACCTCCTGGGTGCCGCGGGCGGCTTCCTGGACGCTGCGGGAGATCTCTCGCGTCGCCGAACCCTGCTCCTCGATCGCGGCCGCAATGGCGGTGCCGATCTGGTCGATCTCGGCGATGACGTCGGCGACGTTGCGGATCGCGGCCACGGTCTCGTCGCTCGCCGACTGAATCGCGGTGATCTGCTCGGAGATCTCGGTCGTCGCCTTGGCGGTCTGGCCGGCCAGCGACTTCACTTCGGACGCGACGACGGCGAAGCCGCGGCCGGCATCGCCGGCGCGCGCGGCCTCGATGGTTGCGTTCAGCGCCAAGAGGTTGGTCTGCTCCGCGATGCTCTGGATCAGCGTGACGACGTCGCCGATCTTCTGCGCGCCATCGGCGAGGGCGCGCGCGGTGTCGCCGGTGCGGCGGGCATTGTCGACTGCGCGGGCCGCGATCTCGGTGCTCTGCGCGACCTGACGGCCGATCTCGGCGATCGACGAGGTCAGCTCCTCGGTGGCGCTGGCGACGGTCTGCACGTTGGTCGAGGTCTGCTCCGAGGCGGCGGCGACGACCGCGGCCTGGCTGTTGGTCTGGGCCGCCGTCGAGGTCATCGACTGCGCCGTGCTTTCCATGGTGGAGGAGGCGCGGGACAGCCCGCCGACCAGTTCGGTAACCTTGGCCTCGAAGGCGCGGGTGAGCTCGTCGAGCGCCTGTGCGCGGCGCATCTTGCCGTCGTTCTCGGCCTGCTTCTCCGCCGCAAGGCGGTCGGCCCGGATCATGTTGTCCTTGAAGACCTGGACGGCCGCGGCCATCGCGCCGATCTCGTCGGAGCGTTCGGCGCCGGGAATCTCGTCGGCGAGGTCGCCGTCGGCCAGCCGCGACATCCGGTTCGTCAGGCCGACGATCGGGGCGCAGACACGGCGGCGGACCATGACGATGAGGCCGGCGCTGGCGATCAGCACGGCGAGGAGGCCGACAAGCGCGATCGTGAAGCTGGTGCGCGCGGCGGAGGATGCGCCGGCGAGGATCTGCTCGGCATTGTCGTAGAAGGCGTCACGGACCTCGATGATGGTGCTGAGACCACGCTGCGTCGAGGCGTAGTAGGTGTCCATGTCGTGTTCGTACTTGCCGGTGACCGCGCCGTCCTTGACCAGCTTGAGCTCGCGGCCGAACTCCTCGACATAGATCGCGTTGAACTTCTCAAGCGCGGCGGCGACATTCGCCGGAGTTGCCGGATTGCCGCGCAATTCCTGCAGCGACATCACGATCTGGTCGTTGCGGCCCTGCGAGCGGCTGATGTCGGCCTTCTCGGTATCGGTCGCCGGCTTCTTGCCGCCGACGAGGTTCTTGTGGAGGCTGGAGTTGAAGCCGCCGACGTCGCGCAGCGTCATGGCGATGTTGGCGTAGCTGGCCTGCCGGTAGGCATCGCCGTTGAGGATCGCCATGCGGCGGACCTGCTCGTTGAGCAGGGCGGTCACGCCGCCGTTGAGCACGGCATTGTCGGAAACGATCTTCTTGGCTGCGTCCTTGCGCGCCTCGGCCGGCCCGGACAAGGCCTTGTCGATGGCCTCGCGCAGCGCCGCGAACTTCGCATTGATGCCGTCGATGTTGCTGCCGATGGTGGTGCCGTCGTCGAACGGGCCGGGCAGCTCCTTGCGCAGCGCATTCATCTTGTCGCGGGCACCGTCGGTCTGCCCACGCAGCTTGTTCTGCTCGGCAATCAGTGTGGGGTCGATGGTTGCGGGCCCGTAGAGGATGTTGGTGGAGAAGCCGCGTTCGGGATTGAGATAGCGCGGGATGTCGCTGACGGCGCGGACGATCGCGAGCCTGCCCTGCGCCTCGGTGATCCGCTCCATGGTCTGGTACTTCGTCACGGCGACGTAGACGGCGAGGCCGCCGCCCACGGTCGAGAGCGAGACGATGGCGGTGGTCAGCAGCGTTCCGATTTTCATGATCTGTCCGGCAATTGGCGCGGGAGAAAATTATTCTGCGCGAACGATAGGCAGCCGGTATTAATCGGGGGTTTACGCTGCCGCCCGGCATGCCCCGCCTGCATGCGTCCATTCGTCTAGGCGTAGGTCGCGCTTACGGTTCCGAACGGACCGAAATCGGCGAGGTAGGTTTCGCCGGCCTTCGGCCGCAGCATGCCGGTCAGGGTGCCCGTGCTGATGGTTTGCCCGGCCTTGAGACCGATGCCGGTCCGCGACAGCTCGTTGGCGAGCCAGGTCAGCGGCACCAGCGGGTGATCGATGGCCTCGGCGGCGCTGCCGCGGCGCCTTTCCACGCCGTTGCAGTTCAACACCACCGCCTGATTCGCGATGTCGCGGCTGCGCCAGTCGGCGATCGCCTCGCCGAGGACGATGGTCCCCGATCCCGCGCCGTCGGCCAGGATCGCCGCCATCGGTGGAAACGCCGCGTCGTGGACGAAGCGGCATTCGGCAAGCTCGATGCCGGGGTGCAGCGAGGCAACGGCATCGCCGATCTCTTCGACGGTGTAGGGCAGGGCGCGTGGCGGCAGGTCTGCGCCGAGCCGTGCCTGATACTCGACCTCCGGAATCGGGCTGCACTGCCTGGCGTGCTCGACAGTCGCGGGCGAGACCTCGATCAGCGGCGCGAACACCCGCCCGTAGATCGGCGAGGAGGTGCGGAGCTGGCGCTGCAGCCCAGGCTTCATGCCGGCGATCTTCCAGCCGACGACATCCCAACCCAGTTCCTCTTCCACCATCTGCGCGACGCGATACGCGGTGTCGGCATCCGGCGGCACAAGATGCGCATCAAGACCGCTTTGCTGCCGGCTCTCGCGGCGCAGGCTGGCGAGATGGCGCGCGAGTTCGCGCTGTCGGGACAGATCCATCGGCGTGCATCCAATCTATTTGGCGGTATGGGCGAGGGCGGCGGACAGGATTGTCTCGAGCTCCTCCTGAACCTGATCGAGCGCATCGGCGCTGCGGCTGGCGCGGCACATCGCGACCGTGCCCTCGATCGAGGCGACGACGAGCGTTGCAAGCCGCTCGGCGCGGCCGGCAGCCAGTCCTTCGCGCAACAAGGCTGCGTGCATGATCTGCCGCCAATCGGCGAACACGCCGTCGGCGAGATCGAGCAAATGCTGCTGCGCAGCCGCGTCGTCCTTGTCGCCGGGCTCGCCGACATAGCGGTCGACGGCGACGGCGAGCACGGGGCAGCCGGCCTCGAAGCCGGTTGCGGCCAACTGGCGGCGCCACGATGCGACGAAAGCCTTGAGACCGCCGATCACGCCGCGTTCGTTCATGGCTCTCTCCAGGGGGATGGACACCTGCCGGCCGGCGAAGGTCACGGCTTCGGCGATCAATTGCGGTTTGCCGTCCGGGAAGTGGTGGCTGATCGAGCCGCGCGGCGTCGCGGTGTGGCGGACGACGTCGCGCATGCTGGTGGCGTTGACGCCGCGGCGGCTCATCAGGTCGGCAGCGCCGGCGATCATCTTGTCGCGTGTGGTGGCGGTCATCGGAAGTCCCACGATTGGTTGCCTCCATCTAGACTATGACGCTTGACATAGGCAAGTCGTCCTGAAATATGACGATCGTCATATCCGCGGAGGAGGGCCGATTTGACCATCATCACCGTGACCGCGCCGGCCGGGCGGCTCGGCCTGCCGCAGCGCCGGCGTCTCGCGGAAAGCCTGACCGACGCCGTGCTCGAGCCGGAGGTCGGCCAGCACGCGCCGGCGGCGCGAATGGGTTTTCAGGTGCACTTCCATGACCTGCCGGCCGACTGCATGGCGATCGGCGGCCGGTTGCTGTGCGACCAGGATCCACCACGCGACATCATCACGGTGAATATCGCGGTGATGAACGCGGCGTGGCCCGCGCAGCTGCGTGCGGAGGTGATCCGCAACGTGCTGGCGCGGCTTGCGGAGGCCTGCTGCATGCCGGCGCCGTCGCCGACCTGGTGGGTCAATTTCGAGATCATCGATGAGGGAAGCTGGGGATCGCGCGGCGGGGTGCTCTCGATCCTTCAGCTTCTGGACTCCGGCGTATTCACGCCGGCGCGGACCGATGCGATCCGCGCGGCGATCAAGTCGCCGGCCTGACGTTCTGCCAACACCAACAATCCGGAGAGAAACACATGAGCGAAGGTCAGATCCGCACCGAGGTGCACGGCCACGTCTTCAAGATCATCATCGACAATGCCGCGAAGAAGAACGCGTTCACCCCGGCGATGATGGAGCGATTGTCCGATGCACTCACCGAGCTGCACGACAACGAGGCCTACCGCGTCGGCGTGATCTGCGCCGAAGGCAAGGATTTCACCGCCGGTCTCGACATGCCGAAATTCTTCGGACCCACCGCGGAAAAGCGCAACATCAAGGCGGGCAATGTCGATCCGTTCGGGCTGAACAAGCGTTGCCGAAAGCCCGTTGTCACGGCGGTGCAGGGCATCGTCTTCACCATCGGCATCGAGCTGATGCTCGCCGGCGACATCGTGATCGCGGCCGACGATTCACGCTTCTGCCAGATGGAAGCCAAGCGCGGGATCGCGCCGCTCGGCGGTGCGCATTTCCGCTTCCTGTCGCGCGCCGGCTGGGGCGATGCGATGTATCATCTGTTCCTGTGCGACGAGTTCTCGGCGCCGCGCGCGCATGCGATCGGCCTCGTGCAGGAGGTCGTGCCGGCGGGTGAGCAGATCGAACGGGCGATGGCGCTCGCCGCCATCATCGCGCGCAACGCACCGCTCGGCATCCAGGTGACGAAGGAAGCGGCAGCGAAATATGTCGAAGCCGGCGAGGCGGCTGCGATCGCCCATATCCCGAAAATCCGCGATCGCGTGCTGGGCAGCGCGGACGCGAAGGAGGGCATCCAGTCCTTCATCGAGCGTCGCGCGGCCGTCTTCCAGGGGCGCTGATCGCAGGCGCTACGCCGGCCGATCGAGCCTTGCGAGGATCTCCAGCGTCGCGGCGTCACGCTCGCTCGCGAAATACCGGGCGAGCGCCTCATCGAAAACGGGCTCATTGGACACGGCGCCGAACAGCGTCATCGACGAGCGGAACTTGGCGTCGTCGGGCGCGCCGAGGATCGCGTTGATGGTCCGGCCATCGACCCCAAGCACGAGTCGCGTGCACTCGATCAGCCGCGGGCCGAGGAGGGGGTGGGCGAGGTAGGCCACGGCCTCTGCGCGGGAGCCGATGGCATAGCGCTGCGACATGGTGCTGAAGCCGAGGCCGGCGATCTGCGGGAAAACGAACCACATCCAGTGGCTCTGCTTCCGGCCCCTTGCCAGCTCCCCCTGGACGTCGCGAAAAACCGGGTCTTGGGCCCGGACGAAGCGATCTAGGTCGAAAGGATCGGTCATGGGATACCTTGGTGCCGCCTATCCGGCCGCGATTATGCCTAACTTTTGGCTCCCAATGTGGTAGCTGGTATAGAGTCTCCGGGCGGGGGTTGGGCCCCCCGGGGGTCGATTTGGGGATCTGATGGTTTCCGACCGCGCACGCGCCGAGAGGCTGTTGTCGCGCCGCCGTATTGGGCGAGCGGAGACGATAATGCTGTCCTTGGCGGCCGTCGCGCTGGCGCTCGGCGCTGCCGCCTGGGTCGCCGATATCGGCGATTCGACCCCGCTCGTCACCGCCGCGCTGCCGCCTGCCAATTCACCGTCCTTCGAGGACCGTTTCGCGTCGGCGTCGGCCAACCCGCCCGCCCGCGAGCTCGGCCTGCGGTCGCTGGAGCGCTCCGCCGTGAACGCGGTCCAGCTCAAGCTGCGCGATGCCAAGGCGATGCTGGCCCAGAAGCTCCAGGGCGACGAGTGGCGCTCGACCCTGACCGAGGACGACCGCCATGTGGCCGAGGAGGCGAAGCCCTCGCAGCGCGCCGACGCCGCTGTCCCGATGCCGCGCTCGCGTCCGGTCCAGGCCGACTTCTCCGCCCAGATCGCCTCGAGCCAGTCCTATGCCGAGACCAATCCCAGGGTCGACAACCGCAACTTCTTCGAGAAATTCACCGACAAGATCAAGCTGGCCTCGCTGACGCCCGGTGACGGCCTGTTCGCCAAGGCGCCTGATCTCGCCGCGCTCGGCTATGATTCGCGTACCGCGGTCTACGACATCTCGGCCAAGGCGCTCTACCTGCCGAGCGGAATCGCGCTGGAAGCCCATTCGGGCATGGGCGCGCTGATGGACGACCCGCAGCATGTGGACCAGCGCATGGTCGGTGCGACCCCGCCGGCGACCTACGATTTGAAGCCCCGCGAAAAGCCGTTCCATGGCGTCCGCGCGCTGCGCATGACCCCGACCGACGGCACCAGCGCTCTCGGCCGCGTCGGCCTGCTCACCCACAATTACATGCTCGGCCCGCGCGGCGATTCCAACGGCTGCGTCTCGATCAAGGACTATGATCGCTTCCTGAAGTCCTACGACAATGGCGAGTTCAACCGCCTGGTCGTGGTGCCGAGCCTGAGCGGATCGGCGACCGCCTCGCAGCGCGCCAGCACCGACTCCTGATATTCGATGTTCGACATTTGCCTGCTGCGGCGGGGCTGCCGTTTCCCCTTCGTTAAGTCGTCATCGTCCAGAAGCAGCTCATGAGTGATCCAGCAAACTCCGAAACCCCGCTGCGCACGACGTTCAAGATCAAGCTGAACGGAGACACGCTGGCGATTGCGACCGTCGGCCAGGCCTATCAATTCCTGACCAATTTCAAATCGGTGGAGTGGATGGAATTCCGCTCGCTGCATGAGGACGCGGTTGCGGCCCTCGAGGGCGCGGCCGGAAACGCCATGCTGGCAGTGCAGGCAACCAACGCCGTGCGCGCGCTGTTCGTGAGCGCGAAGCTGCTCTGAGCAGCGCTCTGGTAGCTTTCACTGCGCGATAGTCCGTCCGGCATTGCGCTTTGCTCCATCCGGGCTCCGGCCATCTCACCGAACCTGTCCTTACTGGGCTGCGACCAAGCCTGGACGCGTTTCGCGCGAAGGACACAGGATCGCATGGATATCCCGGAATTCATTGCCGGCGTCGATCGCGCCGGCACCAAGCGGCCGACGCCAGCGGCGCTTGAGTCGTTTGAGAAGTCGATCGGCTGCCGCTTGCCGGACGAGTATCGTTCGTTCCTGCTGGCCTGCGCCGGCGGCTATTTCCAGGGCTGGGCCCGGTTCAACTGGCCGCAAGGGCACTGGGCCGGCGCGGTCCAGGAGGTGCTGGGATTGCGGCGCGACGTCTGCTCGCTGGTCCGCACGCGCAAGACGCCGCAATGGCCGACGATCGACGAGTTGCTGTGGATCATGAGCGATCATGGCGGCAACCCGATCTGCATGACGATCGACGAGGCGCATTTCGGCAGGATCTGGTTCATCGATCACGAGGTCGCCAGCTACGACGAGGGCTGGACGCTCGCGCAGGCGATGTCGGACCAATGGGGCTACGTGCTGCCGCTGGCGCCGACGTTCGGCGAGTTCATGGCCGGGCTGTACGCGCGGGCCGACGACGCGTGAGGGCTTAGGACATTTCGCAAGGACAGATGAGCGCACGCGCGTGATCGATCTCGTGTCCCGGACGCGCTGCAGCGCTCTTGCGCTGCCGCGCAGGGCCGGGACCCAGAGCGAGCACGGTACAACGTGGAAGCATGGGCCCCGGCTCTGCAGCGCACCGCCGAAGAGGGCGCTGCGCTGCGTCCGGGGCACGAGAGGGACAGACGACGCCTCAATGCCTGTCGTCGCCGCGCCCGTCGTCGTCATCGTGGAAGTCGTGGTCGCCGCCCGGCCTGAAGCCGGGGTCGATGCAGGCGAAACTGCCGGCGTCGTTGGTCAGTCCGCTGCCCTTGTAGGCCGCGATCTTCGGATAGACGCAGAGCGGCCGCGTGCCGCTGGCCGGGAAGTTCTGGGCAATGCGCGGATCGAACAGCCCGCCGGCCGGATAGGGCGAGGTGGCATTGGTGTTGGCCGCGACGATGCGCTCCGGCGCGATGCCTTTCTCGACCCAGTCGGTGAGGGCCTTGAGCTCGTTTCCGGCGAAGCTCGCGGTGGCCGCGCCGCCGCCGCAATGGGCCATGTTCGGCACCATGAACAGCCGCGCGAAATCCTCGGCGCGTCCGCTCATGCGCCGGTCCATGTTGCGGTACCAGCGGGCGATCGCAGCGCCAGAGAAGATACCGTCATTGACCGAGGAGGAGATGATCAGCTTGCCGCCGCGCGACTTGAACGGACGCAGATCGGTCGAGGTCGCCGCCATGAAGTCCATGCTGCTCTCGGGATAGGCGGCCGTCTTCGTGAAGATCTTCGGCGCGTCGGTGTCGAAGTTGAATTTGAACACGAAGGCTTCCTGGCCGTTCGGCCCGTTCACGGGCGTGACGACCGGCGGGGTCTGGAAGATCATCGGGATAGCGCCCGCGCCGAGCGTCAGGTTGATCGCGGTGTTGACCCCAGGCACCGGCGCGGTGACGACGTTCCAGAGTTGCCAGCCCGCGCCCGGCGCGGTCGGCGGCGTCCAGATGCCGGCGTCCCAGAACCAGTTCGAATAGAGCCGTTGTCCCCTGGAGTTGACCGGGCCGGCATAGATCTTTTTGAGCGCGTCCACTTGCCCGGTGGTGAGGCAAGTGCCGCCATGCGGCGTGTTGCCGTGCGAGCCGGTGCCGCATGTGTACTTGGCGAGCGCCGGATACACCTTCTTCGCCGTGCAGGCGTGATAATTGTCGATGATGCCGTCGACCAATCCGTCGAGGGCATCGCAGGCGCTCAGGATCGCGGCCGAGGCCACCTGGAGGTCCTGCACGGGAAACGTGTCGGGAATGAACGGCTGGCCGTTGACGTCCGTGCTGGTCGAGAGCGTGCCGAGCACCTGCTCGTTCCAGGCTTCCGCAAGGCCCGCCTGCGGCAGGTTGAAACCAGGATTTTGCGAGATGACGCCGTCGAACAGCCAGGGGAAGCGCTGCGAGGCCATCATGGCGTCGCGGCCGCCGTTCGAGCAGCCCATGATGTAGGAATAGACCGTGTCGAGCCCGTAGAAATAGGAGATGATCTTCTGGGAGATCGTCGCGGTCTTCTCGATGCCGTTGTAGCCGTAGTCCCTGCGCGCCTGCGCGTCGATCGCGAAATGCGCGGAGCCGCCGGCATTGACATCGTCGTCCTGATGTCCGCCGACAACATTGTTGGCGTTGTCCTCGTGCCCGCCGTCATTGGCCGCGACGGCCCAGCCCTGGCCGAGTTCGACACCGGCGGCGCCTTGCGGATCGGCATTGAGGCTGCCGTCGGTGCCGCCGCCGCCCATCATCTCGAACCGGCCGTGCCAGGTGTTGGGCAGGTTGAGCGCGAAGCCGATGCCGTAGGTGAAATGATCGGGGTCCTGCGTCGACACGCGCTTGTTGATGATGCCGATCACGTTGCAATAGCCCGACTTCTGCGTCGCGCTCAGGATCTGCGTGTTCGGCAGCGTGAGGCCGGTGAGGGCCGTGCAGGACGCGCGCGGCGCGACCCCGCTCGGCGGAAATCCGTGCGCGATGGCCTGCGTGCCCACAGCGGCACAGCCGGCCATGATCGTCGATGCGAGAAATAGGCGTTTCATGTCAGTCCCTCCCAGTTTCATCCACCATGGTCGAGCGAAAGCGCGCCGCGGAGGCGCGTTCGTTCAGATCGTGTCGTTGACGATGTCGTTGCCGAAGCGGGGGGCGGGACGCCAATCGCGCGCCGGCCTACTGCGCGCATAGATCGCGCCGCGACGCGCAAGCGCGCGCGGCTCGTTGCCCATCTCTGATGGAAGCACGGACGTCATCCCCCTTGGTCCCGCTCGTGTTGCGGCGGGATGTCGCGATCCTAGGGCGCGCGATGTTGCCGTGTCAACATGACGCGGCACGCGATCATGCGGTGCAACCTGTCGTAGAAGCTGTGCTCGCGAAGCGCGCGGGGCGGCCCGGCTTCTCGATCCGGGCCGGCTGCGATAGTCTCGATGTTCGAATCCCGGATGGCCGGGGTGGATGCCGCAGCGCCGGCTTGCGAGAGATCATCGTCGATGGAGCCGAAGAAGGCGGGCGTCAGGAAGCGATCGTCCAAGGGCGCACAGCGCCGGGCACCCGCCACGAAGCCGCAGCGATCCGCGCCGCGCCCCGCGCCGGCCGCAAAGACCGGCCGGCCCAGGCTGCTCGCCTCCGACGACCTGTCCCGTTCGCTCGGCTATCGCATCCGGCGGGCCCAGCTCTGGGTCTTCAAGGACGTCAGCCGCCGGCTCGCCGCCTTCGATATCAGCGCGGCGCAGTTCTCGGTCTTGTCGGTGATCGATGCCAACCCGGGCGTCAATCAGCTCGCCATTGCGCAATCCCTCTCGATCGAGCGGGCCGGGCTCGGGCGCCTCGTGGATCATCTGGAGCGGCGGGGGCTGGTGCAGCGTTCGGCCTCAGCGATCAACCGCCGCTATTACGTGCTGTATCTGACGGAGGCCGGCGCCGCGCTGCTCGGCCGCCTCCGCCCGGCGATCGCCGAGAGCGAGAAGACGCTCGCGGCCAAGATCGGACCGCGCGCGTTCAAGGAGCTGCAGCGGGCGTTGTCGGTCTTTCTCCAGGACGCCTGAGCCGCCTTTCGCAGGTCTTTGATCAAGCCCTTGGTTGGTTAAGCCCTTTTGGCGGCCGATGGAAGCGGCGCCATGCGTTCTCGTAACTTGAACTCTGCGCCGGGAACAGGCAAACGGTCGGCCAAGGCCGTGGCCAGCCGGGTCACAGAGCCACCCGTTTCGAAGCTTTGCATCAAGGGAGAGACCCGATCATGAAACGCCGTACATTCCTCAAGGGCGGCGCGGTCGCCGGCGCGACGACGCTGGTTGCTGCACCTGCGATCGCGCAGAGCGCGCCCGAGATCAAATGGCGCCTGACGTCGAGCTTCCCGAAGTCGCTCGACACCATCTACGGCACGGCGCAGACCTTCGCGAAATACGTGGCCGAGGCCACCGACAACAAGTTCCAGATCCAGACCTTCGCGGCCGGCGAGCTCGTCCCGGGCCTGCAGGCGCTCGATGCCGTCAGCGTCGCCTCGGTCGAGATGGCGCAGACGCCGCTGTATTTCTACATCGGCAAGGAGCCGGCGCTGGCCTACGCCACCGGCGCGCCGTTCGGCATGAACCATCGTCATCAGGAGTCCTGGTGGTACTTCGGCGGCGGCGCCGAGCTGACCAACGAGGCGCTGAAGCCGTTCAAGACGCACGCCATCCTCTGCGGCAATTCCGGCACCCAGATGGGCGGCTGGTTCCGCAAGGAGATCAAGACCGTCGACGACCTCAAGGGCCTGAAATTCCGCATCGCCGGCATGGGGGGCCATGTGCTGGCCAAGCTCGGCATCGTGCCGCAGCAGCTCGCCGGCGGCGACGTCTATGCGGCGCTGGAGAAGGGCTCGATCGACGCCGCCGAGTTCGTCGGCCCCTATGACGACGAGAAGCTCGGCTTCCAGAAGGTCGCCAAGTACTACTACTTCCCCGGCTGGTGGGAAGGCGGCGCCATGCTGCACATGATCGTCAACGACGAGAAATGGGCGAGCCTGCCCAAGCAGTACCAGGCGGTCGTCAACCAGGCTGCGTCCGCGGCAGGCGCCTGGATGCTCGAGAAGTACGACAGCGTGAACCCGGCGGCGTTGAAGCGGCTGATCGCCAACGGCGCGGAGCTCAAGGCATTCCCGCAGCCGGTGATGGAAGCCTGCTACAACGCGACCCAGGAGCATCTGAACGAGCTCGCCGCCAAGAGCGACCTGTTCAAGCGCACCAAGGAAAGCCACGACGCGTATATGAAGGAGCTGCTGTTCTACACGCAGATCGCGGAAAACTTCTACGACAACTATCTGCTCAGCAAGATGCGCAACAAGACCTGATGACGAGGAGGGCGCGGTGTTCACGCCGCGCCCGGCTCTCGTAGGGGCGGCAAAGGCGCCCTCGCGCCGTGCCCACGTTCTCTCGCTTCATGGGCAGATGGTGGGCACGCTTGCGCTTTGCCCACCCTACGGGACCTGAGTTCGTGGTGCGTAGCCCGGATTGCGCTTCGCTTTATCCGGGCTACGAAGCAAGCCCCAGCCTTGCATAGATGCGCCTGGCATAGGCACCGAACGCGTCCGTCGTCTTCAGCGGCAGGTCGCGCGGGAAGGGCAGGTCGATCGGGAAGTAGTCGGCCATCTTCGCAGGACCCGCCGTCAGCACCGCGCAATGCGAGGACAGGAACACCGCTTCCTGGATCGAATGCGTGACGAAGATGATGGTCTTGCCGCTCTCGCGCCAGATCCTGAGCATCTCAAGGTTCATCTGCTCGCGCGTCAGCGCGTCCAGCGCGCCGAACGGTTCGTCCATCAGGATCAGCTTGGGATCGTGGATGAAGGCGCGTGCGATGGCGGTGCGCTGTTGCATGCCGCCGGAGAGCTGCTGCGGATATTTCTGCTCATAGCCGGCAAGCCCGACCAGCCTCAACAGGTCGCGCGCGCGCTCGCGTGCGGCTTTCATGGGAAGGCCGACGATCTCCGCCGGCAGCAGCACGTTGTCCAGGATGGTGCGCCACTTCAAGAGCAGCGCCTGCTGGAACACCATGCCGATGTCGCGGGTCGGATCGAACGGGCTTTTGGCGTTGCCGATCTTGACGGTGCCGCCGTCGGCGCCGTGCAGGCCGGCCAGGATCTTCATCACCGTGGTCTTGCCGCAGCCGGAGGGACCGACCAGCGAGACCAGCTCGCCTTCCTGCACGTCCATGGTGACGTCGGACACGGCGAGAAACTCCGTGCCGCCGCTGCCATAGACCTTGCGGACGCCGCGCAGGCTGATGAAGGGCTCGTCCGTCATGCCAGCCATTTGCTCAAATTGGCGGCGACGAAGTCATCGTCGCTGAGGTCGGCATGCTCGCGGCAGACGCGGTCGATCTCGTCCTTCTGCCCAGGGCTGAGGCCTTCGTTGGGATCGAGGCACCACAGGCCCTGCATCAGGCCCTGGCGCCGCAGGATCTCGTGGCAACCGGCGATGCAGCCGTGAAAATTGTTGGCGACGTCGAAGAAGGCGCTGTTGCAGTCGGTGACGCGGGCATCGAGCGCGAGCAGATCGGCCGGCACGCTGTCCTTGTGTCGCGCCTGCTTGCAGCGCTCGAACTGCTTGATGGCGCTCGCGGTCCAGACTGACCAATGGCCGAGCAGACCACCTTTGAAATAGGTGCGCGTCGTGACGCCCTTGTCGCGCAGGTCGAACGGCAGCATCAGGTCGAGCAGGATGTGGTCGTCATTGCCGGTGTAGAGCGCGACGCGGTCGAGCGCGCCGGCAGCCGCGACGCCGCGCAGCACGTCGAGCGTGCGGTAGCGGTTGAACGGCGCGATCTTGATCGCGATGACGTTGTCGATCGACGCAAAGCGCTGCCAGAACCGGCTCGACAGGATGACGCCGCCGACGGCCGGCTGGAGATAGAAGCCGACCAGAGGAATCTCGGCGGCGACCGCCGTGCAATGCGCGATGATCTCGTCCTCGGAGGCGCTCTTCATCGCGGCAAGGCTGAGCAGGCCGGCGTGATAGCCGATGTCACGCGCGGTGCGGGCCTCGGTGACGGCCTGCCGGGTCGGGCCGGCGAGGCCCGCAACCATCGCCAGCGGACGCTTGGTCCAGTTCGCGGCGGTCTCGGCCGCGAGCTCCAGCACCGGCCGGTAAAGGCCGACATCGCGGATCGCGAATTGCGTGGTGTGGACGCCGACGGCGAGGCCGCCCGAGCCCGCGTCGATGTAATAGCGCGTCAGGGCGCGCTGATGCGTCTTGTCGAGCTGGCGTTCGGCGGTGAGCGCGAGCGGATGCGCCGGCAGCACGGTGCCGTCGGCGATCAGCTTGCGGATGTCGGCATTGATCTGGCTGTGGTGCATGATGTCCTATCCGAATTCGGGACCGGCGACGGCGAACGGCAATTCGTCGCCCGCGCTCGTGGCGGGGCCGAACCGCATGCGCTGGAACGGGCGCTCGACGGTCCAGCCTGATGCGGTCAATCCCTCCAGGAACGGACCTTGCGAGGCGATCGCATCGAGCAGGAGGGGGCGGGTCTCGGAGCGCGCAACGGCGTGAACGAGGCTCAGCGCTTCAGCGGCATTGTCGGCAAACAAGGGGCCGATATGGCGCGCGGTGCGGCCGTCGCGGATCAGCGCGATGCTGCCGTTCGCGGTGACGAGGCGCGAGCCTGAGCGCTGCGCGAAGGCGGTGAGCAGGGCCGTGCGGTCGAAACCGGTGACGCGCCGGTCCCGCGCGCGCAGGGCCTCGAGCGTAGCGATTGCGGGCGCCGGCGCCGCGGTCTGCGCGGGCTTCGCCAGCTTCAGCCGGCGCAATTGCAGCGTCGGCGTGAAGCCGAGCGGCCCGTAGACGGCGGCGCCGTCGGGCGTGGCGTCGAGCCAGCTCGTCAGGCCGTTCTTGCTTGCGGTCTCCAGGCAGGTATCGACGAGGCGGGTGGCGAAGCCGCGGCGGCGGTGCGTGGCCGAGACCAGCACCATGCTGATCCAGGCGTTGTTGCCGGAATAGGGCAGCAGCGCCGCGGTCGCGACCAGCCGCATGCCGTCACGGATGCCGAACACGACGCCGTCGCGCAGGAAGATGCGCCAGTCCTCCTCGGTCTGGTTCCAGTGCGCCTCCGTCGATAGCGCGAGCCCGGCAATCGCGTCGCTGGCGCCGAGCTTGAGGATGAGCGTTGTGTCAGTATCGTCCATCGCGCACCTCGTATTTGGTGGGCTTGCCGAGGCTCGGCATGGCGCGGGAGACCCAGTCCGCGGTCCAGGCGATCAACTGCTCGGTGTCGACCACCGGCAGGCCGAACAGCGCGACGGCCTGGGACGTGTCGGTGAGCCACGCGGTCGGCTCCTCCTTGCCGACCAGCACCGGTGCGCGGCCGAACCTTGCGCCGAATTTCTGCGCGAGATCGCGCACCGCAAGGATCTCGTGGCCGCTGACGTTGATCGGCGAGGTCGGCGCCGTGCAATGCGCCAGGCACCGCAACGCCTGTGCGGATGCATCGCCCTGCCAGATGAAATTGACATGGCCGAGGCTGACGTCGATCGGCGCGCCGGTGAGCACCTTGGTCGCGATGTCGTGCAGGACGCCATAGCGCATGTCGATCGCGTAATTGAGCCGGAACAGCCGGCCGGGCGTTCCGGACTTGCGCGAAAAATACTCGAACATGCGTTCGCGGCCGACACAGGACTGGGCGTATTCGCCGGGCGGGTTCGGCGCCATGTCCTCGGTCGAGCCCTTGCCGTCGACGGGCACGAAGGGATAGACGCAGCCGGTCGAGAACGCCACGATGCGCGAGGACGGGAAGGCCTGCGCGACCAGCGCCGGCACATGCGCGTTCATGGCCCAGGTCAGCGACAGATCGCCTTCGGCGCCGAATTTGCGGCCGGCCATGAAGACGATGTTCGGCGCCTTCGGCAGCGCCTGAATCGCCTTCTCGTCCATCAGATCGCAGTTGATGGTTTCGACGCCGCGCGCGTGCAGCCGGTCCTTCACGCCGGGTTCGCTGAAGCGGGCGACGCCGATGACGCGGCGATCGGGCACGGCCGCCTTCGCAAGGCCCGCCAGCGTCGGGCCCATCTTGCCACCGACGCCGAGGATCATGATGTCGCCCTCGACCTTCTTGAGGTCGTCGATCAGCGCCTGGGTCGGCCGGCACAGGAGATCGTCGAGCGCCGCGATATCGGGGATCGTCTTCGGCAGGGTCTGGCGGGTGAGGAGCATGGATTTCGTCCTTGGTCTTCAGGTCTGTCTCGCATCGCCGACCACGAACGTGCGTTCGAGGGCGAGCACGAGGCCGTAGAGGGCGACGCCGAGCAGGGTCAGCAGCACCACGGCCATCACCATCGCGGGCGTGTCGAGCGAGGACTGCACCTGGATCATGAGGTAGCCGAGCCCGCGCTCGGAGGCGATGAACTCGCCGACGATGGCGCCGGCGACCGCGAGGATGGCGCCGACCTTCATGCCCGAGAAGACGTAAGGCAGCGATCCCGGCAGCTGTATCTTGCGGAACAGCGTCCAGCGCGAGCCGCGCAGCGATTTCACGAGGTCGAGCAGATCAGGCTCGACCTCGCGCAGGCCGCGCGCGGTGGTAAGCAGGATCGGGAAGAAGCAGATGCTGAAGGCGATCAGGATGTTCGGCACGATGCCGTAGGAGAACCAGACGATGAAGAGCGGCCCGAGCGCGACCTTCGGGATCATGTTCAGCGTCACGAACAGCGGCAGCAGCACGAGGCTGAGCAGGGGCGCCCAGCTGAAGATCACGGCCAGCGTGACGCCGACGAAGGCGCCGAGGGCAAAGCCCCCGAGGATCTCGATCGCCGTCACCAGCGTGTTGGCGCCCCAGGCATAGCTCGCGGTGCCCAGCGTCTGCACCGTCGCCAGCGGCGAGGGCAGGATGAATTTCGGGACGTGGAAGGCGTCGACGAGGACCTGCCAGAGCACGAGCACGGCGAGGTGCGCGATCAGGATGATCGCAAAACTGCGTGCAGTGCCTGCGCCGTCAGCTGCCACCGTCTGCTCCCTGTTGCCCGCGGCCTCTCTGCCGCCGCGGTCAGCCTAGACGCCTCCGGGGCAAGTTTCAACCAGTTGGTTGATTACGGCCGGAGCGACTGCAGCACGAGATCGACGACATGGCGGCGGCGGGCGCGGCGCTGGGCGCGGCTCGACAGGTCCTTACCGAAGATCGCCGACAGCGTCGGCGTGTTGGAGAAGAAGAAATAGGAAAGGCCTGCAATGGAGATATAGAGCTGCACGGGGTCGATCCCCTTGCGGAACAGCCCGCTGCGCACGCCCTCGTGCAGAATGTGGGAGACGCTCTTGACCAGCGGGGAATGCATCGCCTCGAGCCGCGTGGAACCGCGGACATGAGGCGCGCCGCCGCGGTTCTCGTCGTTCAGAAGCACGATGAAATCAGGGTTTGCCGCCAGGTGGTCGAACGAGGCCTCGATCAGCCTGCGGATCGCCTTGTCCGGCGGCAGGCCTTCGAGATTGAGCTTCCGCTCCTGCTCGCGGATGTCCTCATAGACCCATTCGAGCACGGCAAGGTACAGCGCGTCCTTGTCGCCGAAATAGTGGTAGACCAGCTGCTTGTTGACGGCGGCGCGCTCCGCGATCTCGTCGACGCGGGCGCCGGCAAGGCCGTGCCGGGCGAATTCCAGGCGCGCCGCGGTGAGCAGCTTCTTGCGGGTCGCGACGGGATCGCGGCGCTGCGGCACGGTGTCGCCAGATCGCTTTGCGGGCATTTCCAACCAAACAGTTGACAAGTGGAGGGCAGGCTTGTTGCATTGGTATCCTCACAAGGGGAGAGCGACAAGCCGGGTCGCGGGAATGAGGAGAGATGCGATGAAGCATTTGCAGGCGGCTGTTGTGGCGTTGGCGCTCGGTTTGCCGGCGGTGCCGGCGAGCGCGGGCGAGGCGGTCAACCTGATCCTGAACTGGACGCCGACGGCCGACCATTCGCCGTACTATTACGCCAAGGCGCAGGGCTGGTACGAGAAGGCGGGGATCGACCTCACGATCGAGACCGGCAAGGGCTCCGGCGTCTCCGCGGCCAAGGTCGGGTCCGGGGGCTCGCCGTTCGGCGTCGCCGACCTCGCCACCATGCTGGTGGCCAAGAGCAAGGGCGCCGACACGGTCGCGGTGATGAGCGTCTACGCCAACACCGGGCAGACGTTCTACTGGCTGAAGAGCTACGGCGTGAACGGGGTGAAGGACTTCCCGAACCACAAGATCGGCAATCCGCCGGGCGATGCCTCGCGCGTGATGTGGCCGGCCTTCGCCAAGGCCGCGGGGATCGCACCCGATGCGGTCGGCTTCGTCAATGTCGGACCGACCGCGAAGATCGCGGCGCTGAAGAGCCACACCGTCGACATCATCAGCGACTTCTACAACGAGCACGATCTCAAGGTGATCGAGTTCGGCCAGGACCTCGGCTACGTCAACTGGAAGGACATCGGCCTCAATCCGTACGGCAACTCGCTGATCGTCAACGGCGCGTATTTGCAGAAGAACCCGAAGGTGGTCGAGGATTTCGTCCGGGTCACGCAGAAGGCCTTCGCGGCCTGCGTCGCCGATGCCGCGCCGTGCCTGAAGGCGCTGCTCGACCAGGTCTCCGGCCTCGACAAGGAGAACCAGGAGCGGCAGTGGGAGCGCATCAAGTTCCTGATGACTGACGAGTTCACCACCACCAAGGGCCTCGGCTGGATCGACGGCGAGCGGATGAAGAAGGACTACGACCTGGTCCAGACCTATCTCGGCATGGAGAAGCCGTTCGACGTGACCACGGCGTTCACGACGAAGATGCTCGATCCCGCCATCAAGATGGATGCGAGCAAGGTGAAGAAGTAGCGGTGAGGTCAGCGGCGCCTGACGGCTTGCTGCCGTCAGTTCTTCTTCATGTCGTAGACGTGTTCGGGGCCGGGAAAGGCGCGTGACCGGACGTCGGCGGCGTAGCTTTCGATCGCGGCTTCAATGGCCGGACCGAGATTGCCGTACCGCCGGACGAATTTCGGAGTTCGGGGCGACAGCCCGAGCATGTCTTCGAGCACGAGCACCTGGCCGTCGCAGGCCCCGCTCGCGCCGATGCCGATGGTGGGAATCGCGATCGTCTCCGTGATCTTGCGCGCCAGCGGTTCGGCCACGGCCTCGACCACGACCGAGAAGGCACCGGCCTCGGCGACGGCCTTGGCGTCGTCGACGATCGGACCCCAATCCGCCTCATTGCGCCCTTGGGCACGAAACGAACCGAGCGTGTTGATGGATTGCGGCGTGAGGCCGATATGGCCCATCACCGGAATGCCGCGCCCGGACAGGAATGCGATCGTCTCGGCCATGCGGACGCCGCCTTCAAGCTTGACCGCGCCGCATTGGGTTTCCTTCATGATCCGTACTGCGGCGTTGAACGCTTGCTCCCTGGAGGCTTCATACGATCCGAACGGCATATCGACCACGACCAGCGCCTGCCTGGAGCCGCGCATCACGGCAGCGCCCTGGAGAATCATCATGTCGAGCGTAACAGGCACCGTCGTCTCGAAGCCGTGCATGACGTTGCCGAGGGAATCGCCGACCAGAATCACGTCGCAATGTCGATCCACCAGCGCCGCCGTGTGCGCATGATACGAGGTCAGCATGACGATCGGCTCGCCGCGCTTGCGCGCCCGGATGTCCGGCGCAGTCTTGCGCTTGATGGACGACTGAATTGACATGATCGGCTCCGTCCTCAGGGGAGGCGGATCGAAACCAGTTGGCGCGACGGTGTCAATCGGGACTGCGATCACAAGGAGGGTGGGGTGAGGGGGCGCGACTCGCTCCGCTCTCGTGCCCCGGACGCAGCGCAGCGTCCCTTCGGCGGTGCGCTGCAGAGTCGGGGCCCATCTCTCCGCGTTGTCCGTGCCGCTCCTGGGTCCGGGCTCTGCGGAGCGGCGCTTCGCGCCACACCGCGTCCGCGACACGAGAGCAGGGCCAGCCAGGCTCATCCACGCGCTTACGTAACCCCACGGAGAAATTAACCGGCCGTTAACCATATCCGCCGCATCGTTAACCATTCAATAACAGGGAACGAGTCGGCCGCTATGGAGGCTGCAGCAAAAGTCCAACGCCAGATGGTGCGCCTGCGCGGGCGATCCTACGTGGCCTTCGTGTTCGTGCCGACGGTTCCGATCCAGGACTGGCTGGCCGAGATCGACGCCACGATTGCCCGCTCGCCGGGCTTCTTCGCCGGCCGTCCCGTGGTGATCGACCTGTCCTCGGTCGACCTCAGCCAGGCCGGCATCGGTCATCTGCTCACCAGCCTGCAGGACCGCAACATCCGCGTGCTCGGCATCGAGGGCGTGGAAGAGGGACGGCTGACGCCGATGATGCCGCCGCTGCTCTCGGGCGGCCGCAGCTGCGTGGTCGAGCCGACCGCGCCCAAGAAGTCCGAAGCGAAGGTCGAGGCCAAGCCGACCTCGCTGCTGCTCGAGGCGCCCGTGCGCTCCGGCCAGACCGTGATCTTCCCGGAAGGCGACGTCACCATTCTCGGTTCGGTCGGCTCCGGCGCCGAGGTCGTTGCCGGCGGCTCCATCCACATCTACGGCGCGCTGCGCGGCCGCGCCATGGCCGGCGTGAACGGTCACACCAGCGCGCGCATCTATTGCCAGAAGATCGAAGCTGAACTGCTTGCAATCGATGGGTTTTACCAGACCGCCGACGATATCGACGCCGCGCTTCGCGGCCGGCCTGCGCAGGCCTGGCTGCAAGGCAACACCATGCGAATTACCGCGCTGAACTGACCAGAAGGAGATATTTGAGATGGCCAAGGTACTGGTCGTGACATCAGGCAAGGGCGGCGTCGGCAAGACGACGACGACCGCCGCACTGGGGGCCGCGCTGGCGCAACGCGGCGACAAGGTCGTCGTCGTCGATTTCGACGTCGGCCTGCGCAACCTCGACCTCGTGATGGGCGCCGAACGCCGCGTCGTGTTCGACCTCATCAACGTGGTGCAGGGCGTGGCAAAGCTCCCGCAGGCGCTGATCAAGGACAAGCGGCTCGAGAATCTCTGGCTGCTGCCGGCCTCACAAACCCGCGACAAGGACGCGCTGACGGAAGAGGGCGTCGGCAAGGTCATCGACGACTTGCGCGGCCGCTTCGACTGGGTGATCTGCGACAGCCCGGCCGGCATCGAGCGCGGCGCCTCCATGGCGATGCGCTTCGCCGACGAGGCCGTGATCGTCACCAATCCGGAAGTCTCCTCGGTGCGCGATTCCGACCGCATCATCGGCATGCTCGATTCCAAGACCGTGCGGGCCGAGAAGGGCGAGCGGGTCGAGAAGCACATCCTCATCACCCGCTACGATCCCTCCCGCGCCGCGCGCGGCGAGATGCTGACCATCGACGACATCCTTGAGATCCTCGCAACGCCCTTGCTCGGCATCATCCCCGAGAGCCAGGACGTGCTGAAGGCCTCCAACGTCGGCACGCCCGTCACGCTGTCCAACGCGGACGGTGCGCCCGCGCGGGCCTATATGGACGCGGCGCGGCGGCTGTGCGGCGAGACCATCGCCATGCAGGTGCCGACCGAGCGCAAGGGCTTCATGGATCGTCTGCTGCGACGGAGGGCTGCATGAGCATGGGTCTGCTCCGGCTTCTCCGTGGCAACAAGGCCACTGCACCGGTCGCGCGCGAACGGCTGCAGATCCTGTTGGCCCATGAGCGCGGAATGCGCGGCCAGCCCGATCTGCTCGGCGTGCTGCGTGAGGAAATTCTCGCCGTCGTGTCCAAGCATGTGACGCTGGACCCGACCAAGGTCATCGTCCGGCTCGAGCGCGGCGACGAGGTCTCGACCCTCGAGGTCGATATCGAGGTGCCCAATGACTTCGAGCGCAAGAAAGCGGCGGTCGCGTAGGGGACGCGGCTAGCGAATTTCAGCTTTGGGGTGGGTGAGAAGGCGGTCCGCCGGGCATGGCGGGCCGCCTTCTTCGTTTTGGCGGCTCAAGTTCCAGGGGCTGCGGATGTGATCGGCATCGGCCGGAACGGGGATCACGGCGAGATCGTTATCCCGGAGCCGCGGGAAGCGCCGAGCCGGGCGCCGCGGTGTCCTCATAAAGGGAGAGCGCCCATGATGTCCGAGCTGCAGGTCCACACCGTTGCGCGCCAGATGCTGGAGCGGCACGGTTTTGCGGCGATCGCGAAGGCGGCCGAACAGGCGCAGGCCTGCGAGGGGCGCGGCGAGGCCGATGAGGCCAAGGAATGGCGTCACATTGAGGATGCCATGAAGATCATGCGCGGGCCGGCCCTCAGCTGACGCGCGCTTAGCTTCGTCCGGTTCCATCCTTGATCATGTCGAGGACGCGGCTCGCCAGCGCCTCGACAACGAACGGCTTTGTCAGCACCTGCATGCCGGGGGACAGCTGGCCGTTACCGATGATGGCGTTTTCCGCGTAGCCGGTAATGAACAGCACTTTCAGCGCAGGCCGCGTCGTGCGCGCGGCGTCCGCGAGCTGGCGGCCGTTCATGCCGCCGGGCAGGCCGACATCGGTCACCAGCAGGTCGATGGTCGCATCCGACTGCATGATCTTCAGGCCGGTCGGGCCGTCATGTGCCTCGAGCACGCTGAAGCCGAGCTCCTCCAGTGCATCCGTCAGCAGCATGCGGATCGACGGCTCGTCGTCGACGACGAGGATGGTGTGGCTCGCCTTCTGCCGCGCCGCGCTCCTCGTGGTCAGCGCGGACGGCTTGTCAGCGTCCTTGCCGTAATGCCGAGGCAGATAGAGGCACATGGTCGTGCCCTGGCCGACCTCGGAATAGATCCGGACCTGGCCGCCGGACTGGCGGACGAAGCCGTAGACCATCGAGAGGCCGAGCCCGGTGCCCTGGCCGATCGGCTTGGTGGTGAAGAAGGGCTCGAACGCGCGCTCGACCACGTCGGGGGGCATGCCGGTCCCGGTATCGGTGACGCAGAGCGAGACGTATTGGCCGGGCTCCAGATCGCGCTCGCCGGCGCCATGATCGTCGAGCCAGCGGTTGGCGGTCTCGATCGTGAGCCGGCCGCCGGTCGGCATCGCGTCGCGCGCGTTGATGCAGAGGTTGAGGAGGGCGTTCTCCAGCTGCGAGGCGTCGATCAGGGTCGGCCACAGGCCACCGGCGGTGACGACCTCCAGCGCGATCTCGGGGCCGACGGTGCGGCGGATCAGGTCCTCCATCCCCATGACGAGCCGGTTCAGGTCGGTCGGCTTGGGATCGAGCGTCTGCCGCCGGGAGAATGCCAGCAGCCGGTGCGTCAGCGCCGCGGCACGCTTGGCGGCGCCTTGCGCCACCGTCACGTAGCGGTCGATCTCCTTGACGCGGCCCTGGCCGAGCCGGGTCTGCAGCAATTCCAGCGAGCCGATGATCCCGGTGAGCAGGTTGTTGAAGTCGTGCGCGATGCCGCCGGTGAGCTGCCCGACGGCTTCCATCTTCTGCGACTGGCGCAGCGCTTCTTCGGCCTCCCGCAGCCGCTGTTGTTCCCTCAGGCGATCGGTGACGTCGTAGGAGAACTGGTAGGCGCCGAGCAACCGGCCCTCGCCGTCGCGCAGGCCGTTGAAACGCATCTCGTAGCAGCGGCGGGACCGGCCGGGCTCGCCGAACTCGGCGATTTCAACGAAGGCCTCACCGGAGAGGGCCCGCGACCAGACGGCGCGAATGGCGTCGCGATGCTCGGGTTGATCCTCAAGCAGTTCGAGCATGTTGTCACCGACTTTGGGCAAGATGCCGTAGATGCGGTGGAATTCCCGCGCCGAGGCGCCGTTGATCGCAAGCCAGCGGAAATCGGGGGCGACGACCTGGACGAAGGCGTCGGTCCCCTCGACGAGGTCGGCCATCAGCTTGCGCTCCGCCAGGGCGGCGATCACGCGCGCTTCCAGCGTCTCGTTGAGCTGCTGCAATTCCCGCTCGGCGCGCTTGCGCGACGTGATGTCCTGGAACAGCACGGCGACCTGCTTGCGGCTGGCGGGTTCGACACGGAAGGCGGCGAGCTCCAGATGCCGGCCGGTCGCGACCAGCTCGCGCTCGAAGCGGATCGGCTGGCCGGTCCTGAGCACGCCACCATAGAGCTCGACCCAACCGTCGGCCTCGGCCGGGACCATCTCGCGGACCTTCTGGCCGACCACGTTGGGAATGCCGGCGTGCTGGGTGTAGGCGGGATTGGCCTCGACGTGGACGTAGTCGCTGAGCGGGCCGTGCGGGCCGTCGAAGAACTCGATGATGCAGAAGCCTTCGTCGATCGAGTTGAACAGCGTGCGGTAGCGCTCCTCGCTCTCGGCCAGTGCGGATTCTGCCCTGCGGCGCCCGGTCTGGTCAGCCATCCCGAGCGCGCGAAGGCGTGCGTTTTCCTCCTCCAGCGCCTTCAGACGGTGTTGAAGGTCATCAAACTCGATCGAAGCCACGCCCGCTCGCAGGGTTTGCGTTTCCAGAGGCCGCCTTGGCGGTCCCGCCCATGCCAATCCAATGGGCATCCCACCAATGCCACCCGCTCAACGCGGATGGAACCCGAAGGTTCCCGTTTCCTCGGCGGCTCAGTGCTCGCCCTGATCGGTGCCTTGCCGGCCGCTCTTTTGCTGCGTCTGCGGCTGGCCGCGCTCGCCCGTCTCCTTGCAGGGAAGCTGTTCCCACGATCCGTCTGCCGCCTGCTGATAGGCGCTGCAGGTGGAGGACGAGATCGATTTGTCCTCGCCTTTCTGGGCGTCGTTGTTCCTGGCGAGGGCCGGGGCGGCCATCGCGGCGCTCGCCGCAAGCGCGGCGGCCAAGACGAAATGCGCAATCCGCATGGAGGTCTCCTGTTCGAAGAGCCGCATGCTCGCGAGGAATGTGACGATTATTTGCCACGGCGTCGGTTCCGCCGCGGCGTGCTTAACGCCCGATTGGAAAGACCGGGTTAGCCGCCCTTGCTGCGGATCAGGCCGGCGAGGTTGGTCTTTTGCGCCTCGCACCAGCCGGGCATGCCGAGACGACGCTGGTCCATGTCGGTGGCCTGGGTCGCGACCGCGACCTCGGCCATCAGATCGTCGTCCTGCTTTTCGCCCATCTTGCCGCCGGTGTGCATCCATGCGATCGCCTTGCGCACCTTCTCGGTGGTGCCGTCGGGCAGCTGCATCTGCTGGGCCTTCTGCACGAGGTCCTGATAGACGAGATCGGTGCCCGGGCATTCGACCTTGGCGGCGAAGGCCTGCAGGACCATCGTCACGTAGGTCGAACGTATGGGCGCGTCGCCCGCCTGGGCCGGCGCGGTCAGCAGCAGCAGGCCCGCAATCAGAAAACCGGTGCGCATCCTTGGTATCCTCCTCGATTTTTGCGGAGGCTAGCGTCCAGGGCGCTGCTCCGCAATGGTGCCGGGACGCAATTGTCGCATCGCGGTGCGGTGCACTAGACTGGCGCCAGAGGACCCCGGAGAACGACATGAGCCTGTTCAGCGCCCCGTTCGATCCCGCAGCCGACACCGCGCTCGTCACCGGCGCGGGCAACGGCATCGGCCGCGCCATCGCGCAGGCGCTGGTCGGCGAGGGCGTCCGGACCGTGTTCGCCGATGTCAGTGCGGAACGGGTGAGTGCCGCGATCGCCGCGAGCGCGAGGCCCGAGCTGGCCGTGCCCTGGGTTGGCGATCTCGCGAAGCTGGAAGCCTGCGATGCGCTGCTGGCCGCCTCGCGCGCGGCGCTGGGCGGGGTGACGCATTTCGTGCACAGCGCCTCGCCGCCGCGGCGCGAGGCCGATCATGCGCTCGCGGTCGATCGCAGGACCTGGCAGGAGATGCATGCGGTCAATCTCGATGCCGGCTTTCACCTGGCGCGCGAGCTTGCCAAAGGACTGATCGCAGCGAAGCGACCCGGCTCGTTCCTGTTCCTCACCTCGCTGCACGCCGGCACGCCGCGTAACCTGCCGCACTACTCGACGGCAAAGGCGGGCATGGCGATGCTGGTGAAGGAGCTTGCGAAGAGCTTTGGCCGCCACAACATCCGCGTCAACGCGCTGGTGCCGGGTGCGATCGCAGCGGGCGGGTTCGTCGCCGACGCCTCGCTGGCGCGGCACATTCCGCTCGGACGGCTCGGCGAGGCGAACGACCTCGCTCCGATGGCGCTGAGCGTGTTGTCGAACAAGATCTCGGGTTACGTCACCGGCGCAGCCTTCGTCGTCGACGGCGGCTTGTCGCTGACGAACTGGTTCGAAGCGCCGGTGCTCGATGAGTAGCTAGCGCTGCCAGGCCGGCACGGGATCGAGCGGGGTGCGATAGACCTCATTCTGATCGCGGTCGGTGACGCGCACGGCGCAGCCCTTCTGCTGCAGTTCCGGCTTCACCTGCGACAGCTCGCACGCCAGCTGATCGGCACGGTCGGAAGCAACCTCAATGTCCTCGAGGATGATTCCACCCTGGTTCTTGAACTCTTCACCGACCACAAGATCGAAGGAGTAGTAAGGCATCCGAATTCCCCGGTGTGACGACCCAAGTTTCAGTTGCAAGTCTCTATTTCAAGTCTCATTTCAAATCTTGAAATCAAGTCTTCAACGGAAGTCCCGACACATCGCGGATGATACCACTGAGTCTGTCTTTATCGAATGAACGAGCCGCACAATCTCTGTGCCTATGGCGCAGAAATGATGTGCAGCATGAAAGCTCGTTAAGAGTTTATTAAATATACCGGCGTGATCATAAGGCATGGAATTGCAGCAGAACCGGGCTCCGGGAACCGGCAGCTGCAAGAGAAGGCCGGCGGCTTAGATCCCGACGGCCTTTTCTCATTGAAGAAAGCGATCGAAGCATCGCTTCCCGTAGTCACCCGGACTCAACGCATCACATCGACTCGGATGATCTTTGCGAAAGACCGCGTCGCGCTTTGCGCCAACGCGGCCCTTCGGCTCCGCGTCACGCTCTAGCGCAGCGGCATCGGCGGACGCACGACAGGTCCGTCGTCATCCGCAACCGCTTGTGTCGTCGTGACCGGCGGAGGCGGCGGGACCGCCGCAGCCTGCGATGGCGGCGGCGGAGGTGCGACCTGCGCGGGCGAATAGGCCGGCATGTAGGTGTGCGACACGACCGGCTTCGGCTTGCGAACCGGCGACGGTGTCGGCACCGGTGCGCGCGGCGGCAGCGCAGACACGCGTGCGCGCGGATCGACGGGCGGCTTTGCTTCGACGACCGGCTTCGGTGCGGGCGGCTTCGCCATCTCGCGCGCCATCTGCTCTTGCCCGGCCTTCAGCTCGGCGATGTTGGCCTTGAGCGCTTCGATCTGCTGCGCCATCGCCGCGATATCGCGCGTCATCGACTGCACGGACTGCGTTGCATCGGTCTGCGTTGCCACGGGCGCGGCGGCTGCAACCTGAACCGCAGGCGGGCTCGCAGGTTGATCGGCCATGGCCTGCGCCGCGGGTTGATCGATCGGCTGATCCGCTGCGGCTTGCGGCGCGGGCGGGGCGGCCTGTGCAGCGGCGACCGGCGCAGTCTGCGATGTCGACGGCAGCAGCGAAGCCAATACCGGCGTCCATTCCGCGAGCTTCTGCCTTGCGGTATCACCGTGCTTCTCCCACGCAACCGTGGCGGCCGCGCTGGTGCCCGCAAACAGGAACGTGACGAAGGCGCCGCGCATCCATCTGCCGGCAGAGGAGCGCTTCTTTCGACCGTGACCATCGTCGGCCGTGACGCGCACTTCGGTGGCCACCGAGGACACTGAAGCGGGTGGCTCCGCATGCGGGCTGAATTTCGGCTCGGGGCTGAACCGCGGCTCGGAACTGAGCTTTGGCTCGGAATCGATCTTGGGCTCGGAATCGATTTTCGGCTCCGGCGCGAACTTCGGCTCCGGACGTGGCGTGATCTCGGGCGCCAGCGCGGGCGCGACGCTGATCGGGCGCGAGGCCAGCACGATCTCCGGCGAAATCTGTATCGCGTCGTGCGGATCGTTGTCCTTGACCGTGTCCTTCACGATCTCATCGACGATTTGCTTGCTGTTCAGCGTGGCGAGCATCGCAGCTCCTTTAGAGGCCCGGGTGTTGAAGCCCAGGTGTTTCGAGACTGGTCGTTCGCATTGGCGCGAGCCAGGTGAAGCCCCGTCATCGGGCGAATGACGCACGAGTCCAGCCGCGTTTGACCAAAGCAAGGCGCGAGGATGGAGATGGTGCGACGCTCTTCCGCCGTTTGTGGTGATGGAACCGGGATTATCGAACACGGGCACGTGTTCCAGCCTGCCTTTTTTTCAGCACGATTTGGGCAGTATCTCGAAGCGCTGGGGGCGCTGCTATCCGCTATCGGGGGGCCGGTGGTGCCAAAATCTGTTCTCGCTTTTTTCGTCGTTGCCTTGTTGCCGCTCGGCGGCTGCATGCAGACGACGCTTTCGCCATCTACGGACGCGAGCATGACGCCGCGCGACCGGCAGTTGCTCGCGCATACGCCTTACGCCCAGGCGAGCGTGCCCGAGCAATATCTGCGTCACATCGTCGATTATCCGCGCAAGGAGATGCCGGGCACGATCCTGGTCGATACCGATGCGCGCTATCTCTATTTCGTGCTGCCTGACGGCAAGGCGATCCGCTATGGCGTCGCGGTCGGCGAGGAGGCGATGGCCTTCTCCGGCGTCGCGCGCGTCGGCCGCCTTGCGGAATGGCCGGACTGGGTGCCGACGGCGGACATCCAGGCGCGGCTCGGACCTTATCCGGCACGCGTTCCCGGCGGTCCCGCCAATCCGCTCGGCGCACGCGGCATCTATCTCTATGCCGGCAACAAGGACACGCTCTACCGCATCCACGGCACCAACCAGCCCGAATATATCGGGCAGGCGATCTCGTCAGGCTGCATCCGGATGCGCAACGAGGACGTGATCGATCTCTACGACCGGGTGAAGCTCAATTCGACCGTCGTGGTGCTGCCGCCCGGACAGAGCGCGCAGGTCTCGGCAAGCAGGAACTGGCGCGGCTAGCTCGCGCGCCGCGCCTTGCTCACTCCTCGGGCCGTGCAATGCGCCATTGCAGCGTCGTCGCGTTGCCGTTGGCATCGCCCGGCGCCTTGTCGGCGGGCGAGGTGTAGAGCGGGCGGTAGCGATAGGCCCACATCTTGCTGCCGTCGTTGCGGCTGATCACGGTGAAGTCGCCGACGGCCTTGGCGTCGGCGGTCGCGGGCAGCGGCACCCAGGCCTCGGTGCACTTGCCGTTGCAGTTCGATGACTTGCCGGTGGTGTCGCGCTCGTAAGTGTAGAGCGTCATGCCCTTGAGATCGACCAGCTTGGGACCCTGCTTGGTCAGGACCACCTTGGCCGGCGCGGTCGTAGCTTCCGGCTTGGGCGGAGGAGGGGCATCGCCGCCGCCATGGCCGTTCGCGAGCGCAGGGACGGCCGAGAGCGCGATGGCCGCCGCGGCAATGATGAATCTGGACATCCAAAACTCCCGAAACGGCAAAGTTAATCGCGCGTTAAGCGCCGAATGTTGCCGACCGTAACAGCCGAAGGTTAGTTCCAGGTTTCGCGGGCCTGCGGCAATTACGGACAAAACACGCCTATTCGCGCAGCGGCGCGCGGCTCAGCTCGTTACCGGCGGCGATGGCCTTGCGCAGCAGCCGCATCAGATCCTCGGCTTCCTTCGCGCTGAGCCCGCGCACCATGAGGCGCTGGGCGGACTCGACCGCGGGCGTGATCTTGCGCAGCGTGCGCCGGCCCTCGTCGGTGATTTCGAGCTCGCGGGCGCGGCGGTCGCGCGGACTGGCGCGGCGCTCGATCAGACCCTTCTGCGCCAGGCGGTCGATCACGCCTGTGATGGTGGTGCGGTCGTAGGCGATCAGGCCGGCCAGCGTCACCTGGTCGAGCCCCGGATTGGCCTTGATGGTCGCAAGCGCGGCGTATTGCACCGGCGTCAGGTCGAAGCCGGCGTCACCGACCTCGGCCAGGAACACCGCGACTGCGATCTGCTGGAACCGGCGCGCCAGGTGCCCGGGCATGTCGTTGTTGTCTTTCACCGAATTCTCCTCAGCAAGCGGGGACGGCGGGAATTATTGACAAGTATACTGATAGTCAGCATACTGAGCAATATCGAAGAAGACGTTGACGGGAGAGGTGCTCATGCAATTCCATCTGAATGGATTTCAGCCCGGCGACCCCGAGATCGCCGATCCCGCGGAGCGCGTTCAGGCTTCCGGCGCGGCGGGCACTGTCCCGGCCGAGGTCGATGTCCTCATCGTCGGTTGCGGGCCCGCGGGCCTCACGCACGCGGCACAGCTCGCGCAGTTCGGCGACATCAAGACCTGCATCGTCGAGCAGAAGCCGGGCCGGCTGCAGGTCGGGCAGGCCGACGGCATCGCCTGCCGCACCATGGAGATGTTTCACGCCTATGGCTTCAGCGAGCGCGTGCTGAAGGAGGCCTATTGGGTCAACGAGACGACGTTCTGGAAGCCGGACGAAGCGGCGCCGGACAGGATCGTGCGCAGCGGCCGGGTGCAGGACGTCGAGGACGGGCTGTCCGAATTCCCGCATGTCATCCTCAACCAGGCGCGCATCCATGACGGCTTTCTCGACGTCATGCGCAAGGCGCCTGCCAAGCTCGAGCCCTATTACAGCCGCCGCCTGCTGGACCTCCAGGTCGATCCGGCCGCAGGCCCTTCCGACCATGCCGTGACTGTGCGGCTCGATCGCGTCGATGCCGGACACGAGGGCAAGGTCGAGACGATCAAGGCGCGCTACGTCGTCGGCTGCGACGGCGCGCGCAGCACGGTGCGCAAATCGATCGGCCGCGAGCTGCATGGCGATTCCGCCAACCACGCCTGGGGCGTGATGGACGTGCTGGCGGTGACCGATTTTCCCGATATCCGCTTCAAGGCCCTGATCCAGTCGGCGAAGGACGGCAGCCTGCTGATCATTCCCCGCGAAGGCGGCTACATGGTCCGCATCTATGTCGAGCTCGCCAAGCTCGATGTCGGTGAGCGCGTCGCCAATCGCAATATCACCGCCGACGACGTGATCGCGAAGGCGCAGCGGATACTGAAGCCGCATACGCTCGACGTGAAGGAGATCGCCTGGTGGTCGGTCTACGAGATCGGGCAGCGACTGACCGACAAGTTCGACGATGTGCCGGAAGCCGAGATCGTCTCGCGCCAGCCGCGCATCTTCATCGCCGGCGATGCCTGCCACACCCACAGCCCGAAGGCCGGGCAGGGCATGAACGTCTCGATGCAGGACGCCTTCAATCTCGGCTGGAAGCTCGCGGCCGTGCTGCGGGGGCGGTGCGCGCCGAGCCTTCTGCATTCCTATTCGGCGGAGCGCCAGGCGGTCGCGAAGGAGCTGATCGATTTCGATCGGGAGTGGGCGGGGATATTGGCGTCGGCCGCCAAGGCCGGTGGCGCCGATGCGGCGAGGACGCAGGACTATTTCGTCCGGCACGGCCGCTACACCGCGGGCACGGCGACGCACTATAAGCCATCGCTGCTTACCGGTGTGACGACTCATCAGCATCTCGCCGAAGGCTTCGTCATCGGCAAGCGCTTCCATTCCGCGCCGGTCATCCGGCTCGGGGATGCCAAGCCGGTCCATCTCGGCCACTCATCGCAGGCCGATGGCCGCTTCCGCATCTACGCGTTCGCGCCGGCGGAAGATCCTGCTGCCTCGGGCTCGGCCATCCGCGCGCTGTGCGATTTCCTCAGCGAGGCGAGGGGATCGCCGCTCCGGCGCTACACGCCCGCCGGCGCCGACATCGACAGCGTGATCGATCTGCGCGCGGTCTTCCAGCAGGATCATCGCGCGCTCGCCGTCGAGGCGATGCCCGCGCTGCTGCTGCCGCGCAAGGGCCGCTATGGCCTCATCGACTACGAGAAGATGTTCTGTCCGGACCTCAAGGGCGGCGACGACGTCTTTGCGATGCGCGGCATCGATCGCGCCGCCGGCTGCGTGGTCGTGGTGCGGCCGGATCAGTACGTCGCATGCGTGCTGCCGATTGGCGAGTTTGCTGCGCTTGCGTCGTATTTCGACGGCTTCATGCAGCCGGCGAATTGACGCGCTCGCAGTGCTTCTGCGCGCCGCGCCGATGAACGGCGAATGAATATTGAACCGTGTGCGGGTTGCATCTCAATCTTTCGACGGATGCGACCTCTGCACGCGGAACGCTCGTTCCGCCTGCGCGTTCCGACTCGCAGAGGAGGAACACACAATGAGACTCAAAAGCGTTCTGGTTGCAGCATTGCTGCTCGCCCCGACGGCCGCACTGGCCGCGCCGGGCATCGTCACCGTCTCGACCGGCCTGCGCGCCGGACCGGGTTCGGGGTTTCCAATGGTCGATCGCATCCCCGAAGGCGCCCGCGTCAACATCCATGGCTGCCTGCGCGGCAATGCCTGGTGCGACGTGAGCTTCTCTGATGATCGCGGCTGGGTGTCGTCGCAATATCTCGAATACCTCTACCGCAATCACTACGTCTATCTCCCGGACTATGTCGACGAGATCGACGTGCCCGTCGTCCCCTTCGTGCTGACTTCGTACTGGTCGAGCTATTACGAGGGACGGCCCTGGTATCGCCGCCACGCCTACTGGAATAATTACTGGACCTCGCATCAGAACGTCGCGACGCGGATGACGATTGATCCGCGTGCGGCCCGTATCGGCCGCGCGGCGACGCGTGATGCGGCGATCGCGCTGGGCCGCGAAGGCGTGCGTGGCAAGGGTCCCGCTGCGATCTCCGGACGTGATGCAGCGATCACGAACCGTGATGCTGTGACCACCAAACGCGACGCAGCGATCGCGAAACGCGACGCAGCGATCACGAAGCGTGACGCAGCGATCACCAAGCGCGATGCTGCTGTTGCAGCCGACCGGACCCGTGCGGGCCGGAGCGAGCGCATCGCTCATGAGCGGACCAATGCGCAGATCCGCAATCCGCGCGATGCCCAGGCACGGATGATGCGCGAGCAGCCTGCGAACCGCGCGGCCGCGCATGCGCCGCCGATGGCACGTGCGCATGAAGCACCGCGCGTGTCCGCTGCACCTGCCGCACGGCCTGCGATGCCGCATGTTGCGCAGCCCAATGTGAGCCACGGCTCGCCGATGAACGCCCGCGCGCAGATGCCGGCGCCGCGTGCCGCCGCGCCTGCGATGCCGCACGGTGGTGGCGGCGGCGCTCCGCACATGAATGCCGCGCCGCGCGGTGGTGGCGCGCCCGCTGGTGGCCCCGGCGGCGGCCACGAGAAGCACTAAGATCCCAAGAAAAGCCCGGCCTTCGCGCCGGGCTTTTCACTGCGGCCGGTTCCGGTTCCCTGCGCGTACAATTTAAGAAAGTTCTTCGCCGGCAGATTTCATCGATCGTAAGATGTGTACCCAAAGATGTAAGCATCCACTCGGGGCAGCGGGGCACGGGAGGATGTGATGAGACAGAGCCAGGCGGAGACGCGCCGCCAAAATGTCGCGAAGCGGTCAATGACCAAAGAGGCCAAGCAACTGTCCGGCCTGATTGCCGGACTGCGCAAATCCCTCGAAGGGATCCAAAAGGAACGGACGAGCACGAAACTTTCCGGCGCTGAAATGGGAATGCTCGACGAGCGCCGCAACAATCTTCTGCTGACGATCGCGGCCCTCGACGACCGCCTCTCGGCAGTGCAGGGGCTGATCGATCTCGGCCGTCCCCACGTTATCCGCGTCCACTGATCGGACGCTCCGGCTATCGGTTTCGTCGCGGCGGCGACGAGGCCAGGCCTTGCTGCCGGCCCTGCGCGGCATAGGGATTGGCATAGCACTGCGCGGATTGACCGGACGCGGTCGCAGCGCATTGCGCGATCGAGGTGAAGCTGCAATCGATCGAGCTGCCGTCGATCGTGTAGACCTCGATGCAGACGGGATAGCGGGGGTCGTAGGTCTGCGCCGCTGCGGGCGCGCCGGCCAGAGCGATGCCAAGCAAAGCGATGCCAAGCAAGCCCGCGACAAGCTGAATCGTATTCATGATCGGGCGCAAGATCGACCTCCGTGGTTCGGCCGGAGCCCAGCACAATGCTGCCTCGGATGGCACCAAATTGCCACGCTCCCGGCGAATTGCCGCCAAAGCCCGCTGCCACTGGGAATGTGGGTGCGGGCGACGCAAGGGGATGCGCATTGGCCTACAAGATGGTCGCAGAACGCGACAATGAGAAGTACAGTTTCAACCGCGAGAGCCGGCTGCTGATTGTGGCGAAGGCCAGGGTGTGGGCGAGCGAGGGATGGCAGGTCGTCATCACCGACCAGGACGGCAAGGCCTACGCGCCGCCCGAATTCGATCAGTTGCTGGCGGCTTGACCGCACGACAGGCTCTGGTTTGAGGCGTATTCTTGACGCGAGGCGGTCTATCCGCTTCGCTCGAAAACGCTCCGGGGGATGACGTTGATATCGCTATTCCGACCGGGGCGCGGCCTGATCGCGCCCCTGATGATCGTGGCGGCCGCCGCGCTGACGGCAACGGTCGCGTTCGCGCAGAATCTCGATGCCGGCAAGTCGGCCGAGCGGCTGTTTGCCGACGGCTGCGCGACCTGCCACCGCAGCCCGCGCGGCCTTGCCAAGGGGCGCTTCAGCCTGACGCTGTCCTGGTTCCTGAAAGACCATTACGCCACCAGTTCCGACTCCGCCAAGGCGCTCGCCGCGTATCTGGTGTCCGTCGATACGCCGCCGCCGCGCGCCGCGGCCAAGCCAGGTGCAAAGCCCTCCAAATCAGCGCCGCGTCCGCCCAAGCCGGTGACGAGCAACTAGTCGCGGTCGCGGCGATCTGCTGCGTCCCGTTTCCTCGCCCATCGTCTCAATCAGAAATAGAATGATTGTACGATCCGTCGTGAGGTGGTATTAAACCTAAAGTAGCTTTGATCTGGAAAGCAACCGAGATGTCCTGTCGGGCAGGTTTCGGGATTTTGTCGAACATCTCATTTTGAGCTCGGGCGAGGACGGGGCGGTTGAGCTCGCATCCAGTGAGGACCTCCCATGAAGCATTGGACGTCTTTGGCCCTGACGTCGCTGGCGTTCGCCGCGGTCGTGCTGGCAGTGCCGCCACATCGGCAGGCGCAGGCGCAGCAATCGCAGCCGGCAGCACCGCCCTATCTTCCGCAGGCAAAGTTCTGCGCCAATGGCACGGGCGGACTGTGCTCCATCGTGCCGGCCTATATCGGTCCCGATCAGGGCCTGGCGCAAACCCAGGGCTATAACGGCCTTTATGGCCAGCCGCCGCAGAACGAGAAGGAAGACGTTCAATCGCCGTTCGACAACATGTCGTGGCAGATGTTCGTCGCGCTCAATTGGGTGGCGAGCGGTGTCAAGGATCCGGCGGCGCAAGGTTTGACGCAGCCGGGACGGCGGGTCTGGCAGACCTATCCGACCGTCTCGTCGCTGTTCGGCAACGCGCCAGTCGTCGCCGGCTGCCCGCAGGCGCTGGCTCTCCCCATCTTCCATATCGGCTCGAACGGCAAGGGCCAGCCGATGCCGAACAATGAGGAATATCTGCAGGCGGCGACCAACAAGCCGCTGATCGACATCAACGGCAACTGGACGCTGTTCGAGCGGCGCGTCAACGACATCGAGGCGCAATATCTGAGGGCGCCGGGCGGCCAGAAGTCGCAGACGCTGACGACCAGGGCGGGCCAGCTCGAGTTCATCAAGAACAACCCTGGAGGTGCCGCGTTCACATCGTCGGCCACGGTGCCCGACGGCGCCAACGGTTCGATCGAGATCAAGGCATCCTGGCGCATCCTCGACCCGTCGAAGGACGATCCGTCGAAATTCTTCACGCAGAACATCCTGCTCGCGGTATCCGGCGATCTCGTGCGCGACGGCCGCCCGTTCTGCCGCAGCGAGCGGGTAGGGCTGGTCGGCATGCACATTCTCCAGCGCAATCCGCTGGACAAGACCAATCCCGCGCTGCGGCCGCAATGGATATGGGCGACCTTCGAGCATGTCGACAACGCGCCGCTCGCGAACGCGCCCTGCAACGTCGCGGATGGCTGCGGCACCGACAAGGCCACGAACTGGATCAACCAGCCGAGCTGCGGACCGGCGAGCCCGGCGCCGGGCGCGCATTTCTCGTTCTTCAACCCCACCACGTCGGGCCTCGGTACCAATATCTCGCCGCAATCGCCCGGCGGCACCAAGACGGCGTTTCCCTGGAATCCGCGCAAGCCGTACGCGCAGGGCAGCACGACGAGCGCGACGGCGCAGCCGCAGGCGGTGCGCTGCTGGCGGATCTATCCGACGACGGAGGTGCTCAACGCGCAATGGCGAATGGCGCTTGGGTCGCTCAAGAGCGTGTTCCAGAATTACATGCTGGTCGGCACGCAATGGGGCGGCAATGTCGAGCCGCCGACCCCGCCAAATCCTGTTCCGTCCAACGCCGTGCCGGGCATGCTCTCCAACATGACGCTCGAGACCTACATCCAGAACTATCTGAGCAATGGGGCCGCGGGTCCGGGCTCATGCGTCAGCTGCCACAATTTCGCGACGCTGGTCGATGGCAAGACCTCGGCGAATTTCAGCTTCCTGCCGGGAATCGTGGAGCCGGCATCGCTGCGCGCGAAGATCAGAACGGCGCCGTAGTTCGTAGAGCTCGTAACCCGGATGGAGCGCAGCAAAATCCGGGACATCTCTGGCCGCGGCGGCAGTTGCCCCGGATTGCGCTTCGCTTCATCCGGGCTACGGAGCGGCGGTCAGCTACCGCGCCGATAGGTCTGCGCGATCAGCCGGTCGTGCACGGTGCGCAGCTCGGCGCTCATGCGCGTCTGTCCCGTCGTGACGAAGGTCAGCCAGGCTCCGTCGGCGGCGAGGCGGACGACATGAAGCTCGGGCGTCGCGTCGGTTGCGCGGTGGCGCTTGAGCCGGGCCTTGATCCAGTCGTTCCAGAGCTGCCGCAATGACGGATCGGTGACGACGACCATACTGAGCGCCGCCCAGGGCGTCGTAAAGCCGAAAGCCTTGCCGGTGAACACGGCGTTGACATAGGCCCGCGTGAAGCTGCCGCGCGGCTTTGGATCGGCCTCGATGGCGGCGTCGATCTCGGCATCGACGCGGCCGAGCAGATCGGCGAACAGGCCCTCGATCAGGGCCTGCTTGCTGCCGAAGTGATGAAACAGTCCGCCCTTGGTGACGCCGGCCGCCGCCGCCACGGCCTGCACCGTGACGCCGGAGACGCCGTGGTCCATGGCAATGGCCGCGGCGTGGTCGAGCAGGGCGCGCCGCACCTGCTCGGGCTGCTTGGCGCGGGTATAGGCGCTCGCCGGCATCAATGCGCCGTCGTCTGCGAGAACAGGTTGATGACCACGACCCCCGACACGATCAAGCCGATGCCGACGAACGCTGCCGCATCCAGCATCTGGCGAAACAGCACGAAGGAGACGGTCGCCGTCAGGATGATGCCGACCCCGCCCCAGATCGCATAGGCGATGCTGAGGGGAATGACCCGGATCGCGACCGACAGCGCATAGAACGAGGCGACATAGAACAGCACCATGGCGAGCGTCGGCCACGGCCGCGTGAACTGCGCGGATTGCTGCAGGAAGGCGGATGCGGTGACCTCGAGCACGATGGCGAGGGCGAGCGCGGCGTAGGCGTTGAAGGCGGACGTCATGGCAAGCTCATATAGGCGCGAAAGATACCGCGCGGTAGGTATGTTTAGCACGCCGAACATGGCCTTTGCCAGACGCTGCTATCACGTATCGGTGACGAGCCTGCGACAGGCCGGACCGCAGCAGGAAGCCGCCATGCGATGAATCGCACGGCGGCTTCGATTGTCGCAGGTTCCAATGCCGCGCTAGCTGATTCGGACAGAGAGTTCGACGTCTTCGGCAAAGGGCGTCGACATGTAGCCGCTGCCGGGCGCCCGCACCCGCGCCAGATAGTCGGGGCTGTCGTCGGCGTTGTCGGCGACGATAATCGCGCCTGGACGGAGATGGCCTTCGACCAGATCGAGGATCTCGGGGTAGAGCGCCTTGGCACCGTCGAGCAGCACGAGATCGACCGTATCGGGCAGATCCGTGCTCAGCGTCTTCAGCGCGTCTCCCTCGCGGATGTCGACGAGATCGATCAACCCGGCTGCCGAGAGGTTGTCGCGCGCCCGTGCCGCCTTGGACGGCTCGAACTCGCTGGTGATGAGACGGCCGCCGCCATTGTCGCGCAAGCCTGCGGCAAGATGCAGGGTCGAAATGCCGAACGAGGTGCCGAACTCGACAATCGCTTTGGCGCGGGAGCTGCGCGCCAGCATGTAGAGCAGCAGGCCGGTCTCGCGCGAGACCGCGAGCGGGACGTCCTTCAGGCGCCCATAGAGATCGCGGTAAGCGGTCTTGCTCCGCATCATCCGTGCCCGCTCGGCGTCGGACAGGTCGGCGATTGCGGCGTGGATTGCGCCATTCGCAGCCTCGGCTTCGTCAAAGAGGCGCTCCAGCAGCGGCGCAAGCGATGTGATGGTCGGGGTGGTCATGTGAGGTCTCCAAGAAGTCTACAAGCGGTCGCGAAGAAGCGCGGGCTTGCGCGGATTCTGAAATACGACTAATTCGTCGCATTTCCTATTCGCATTCCCTTCACATCCCCCGGGGACGCCATGGCCGACCGTCGAAGCCGTTCAGTTTCCTCACGAAAACAGCCGCAGCAGGCGCGCTCCACCGAGCTGGTTGCGGCCATTCTCGACGCGGCTATTCAGGTCCTGGCGAAGGAGGGCGCGCAGCGCTTCACCACCGCGCGCGTCGCCGAGCGGGCCGGGGTGAGCGTCGGATCGCTCTATCAATATTTTCCGAACAAGGCGGCGATCCTGTTCCGCCTTCAAAGCGACGAATGGCGGCGCACCAGCGATATGCTGCGCGGAATTCTCGCTGATGGTGCCAGGCCGCCGCCGGCGCGGCTGCGCGCGCTGGTTCATGCCTTCGTCCGCTCCGAATGCGAGGAGGCTGCGATCCGCACCGCGCTCGACGACGCTGCGCCGCTTTACCGCGATGCGCCCGAGGCGCAGGAGGCCCGGGCAGCCGGCAAGGGGATCGTCGCGGCCTTCATGCGGGAGGCACTGCCGAGAGCCCCGGATGCCACGCGCGTCCTAGCCTCCGAGCTGATCACGACGACGCTGAGCGAGGTCGGCAAGCGGTTTTCGGAGACGCCGCGCAGCGAGGCGGAGATCGCTCGCCATGCCGACGGGCTGGCCGACATGCTCTGCGCCTATCTCGGTGCGCTTGCGCGGCGCCGGAAACATTCCTGACATCCGCCTTTGCAGGCCGATATCGTTCCGATTCCGGCGCATGATGCGCTAGCTTCAATCCGTCCATCGTCCAGCCATCGAGCGCCGCGCATGCATGTTCTTCGGCCCCAGTTTCATATCGAGGAGCAGCGCGCACTGGAATTCGCCGGCCAACGCGGCTTCGGCACGATCGTGGCGGCGGACGAGCGCGGGCCGCGCGCCTCGCATGTGCCGTTCGTGCTGGGCGAACGCGACGGCCGCGCCATGGTGCAGATCCATCTCACAGCCAAGAATCCATTGGTGCCGCTCGCCGACGGCTCGCGGCGCTTTCTGCTGATCGTCGCCGGCGACGATGCTTACATCTCCAATGACTGGTACGCCTCGCGCGACAACGTCTCGACCTGGCTCTACGACGCCGTGCATCTGTCGGGCGTCGCTCATCTCAGGGACATGGACCAGAACCGCGGCCATGGCGATGCGCTGCTCGCGGTCGCCGAGGCGCGGCTGCCGAAGCCGCCATGGGACCTCGCGCAGATGGAGCCGGGCAAGCGCGAGAGCATGCTGGCGGCGATCCGAGTCATCGATCTCATGGTCGATAGCGTCGAGGGGCAAGCCAAGCTCAACCAGCACAAGAGCGATGCGGATCACGTCGCAGTCGCGGGCCGCCTTGCGCGCTCGGAGGAGAGCGGGCACCGGCGGCTGGCGCGGAAGATGCAGGCATTGCGGCCGGGACTCAATTACGAGGTCCCGTAGCCAGGATAGCGCGCTATGCTTGCCTTGCGCCGCGATTGACCTTACGGACCTCCCCATGCTCGTCATCTCCATTCAAAGCCAGGTGGTCCACGGCCATGTCGGCAACAGCGCGGCCGCCTATGCGATGCAGGCGGAGGGCGTGAACGTCGCGGCGGTGCCGACGACGCTGCTGTCGAACCATCCGCGCTATCCGAGCCTGCGCGGGCGGGTGCTGGAGACCGAGCTCGTGGCCGATCTGCTCAGGGGCGTCGAGGAGCGCGACCTCGTCGACGAGGCTGCGGTGCTGGTCACCGGCTATCTCGGCTCGCCCGGCAATGCGGCTGTCGTCGCCGATTTCGTCGAGCGGTCGCTGACGCGGAATTCGAAGCTCGTCTATCTCTGCGATCCCGTGATCGGCGATGACGGCCGCGTCTACGTTGCCGACGGCATCCTGGACGTGGTGCGGCACCGCCTGCTGCCGGCCGCGAACCTGACGACGCCGAACCAGTTCGAGCTCGAGCTGCTGTCCGGCATCAAGATTGCGGATACGCAGGGGCTGCGCGCGGCTTGCTCGGCGCTCGCGGGCGAGGGCCGCATCGACGTCGTTGCGACCGGCTGCACGCTCTCCGACACGCCTGACGGGCAGGTGGAGACGATCCTGTGCGCGGACGGCCTGCTGTCGCGCTTTGCGACGCCACGCCTGCCGATCCGACCCTATGGGACTGGTGATCTGCTTACCGGCCTGATCGCGGCGCATCTGGCCAAGGGTGCGGCGATGGAGGCGGCGGTGCGGCTCGCGGTCGAGACCATCTTTGCCGTGCTGGTGCGTACGCAAGAGGCCGGTACGGCCGAGATGCGGCTCGTGCCGCTACCGACGGCGGGACGCAAGCCGTAACCGGTCAGGTGGCGCGCTTGCTGGTCGACTGCGCCGATTTCTGCGGCCTGGCCGAACTCTTCTGCTCGCGCGCGGCCTGCGCTTTTGGGGGCTTGCTGCTGGCAACCGCCCGCGGCTTCTTCGGCTTGGCGCTGGCGACGTCCTTGCGATCGGAGGTGCCGCGCTTGGAGACGTATTCCGCGCCGTCGATCGGGCCGACATGCGGCGGATCGCGGCCGAGATAGGGCCGGCCGATGCCGAGCGCCTTGCCGTTCGCGTCTACCCACTTCCAAAGCACTTCGGTCGAGACCCAGCGCTGCGCGCGGTTGTTGCCGGCGGTAGAGACGATGTCCGCGGCCATGCCGTGGCCATAACCGCCGCGCGTGCTGCCGCCGTGATAGGAGCGATCGGACGCCGCTTTCAGACCGCTCGCGATCGACTGGCGATAGTCGTCGCGGAACGCGCTGGTGATGCCCGGCGAAAGGCCTGCAGCCTCGGCGGCGAGCAGGGTGCGGAACAGCTTGCGCTTGAAGCTCTTGTCCATGCCGCCGATGACGTAGTCCATCATCGACATGTTGGCGTGCTCGGCGGCCTTCGGGTCCTTCCAGCCGAAATCCTCGTCGACCAGCTTGGTGAAGCTGCGCATCACGGTCACCATCTTGCCCCTGCGCTTGATGGTAACGGCGCGGCGCTCCTGCACCTTGATCGAGTCCTCCTTCGGCGTGCGTTGATAGAGCGCCCAGAGATAGCGGTCGATGCAGGCGTCCACGATGAAGCACTCGTCGAGTACGGCAACGGTGTCGGCGGGGGGCGAGGCCTTGCTCACCGCGGGCGCCGGCCCGGTCGCGAGGGACGCGGGCGACAAGGCGTCGGTGGTCACGATCTCGGCGGGATCGGCGGAGGCGAGCTTGACGGGTTCGGGCTTGACGGGTTCCGCTGCCGGCGCAGCCTCGCTGGCGACGGGCGCTGGTTCAGGGAGCAGTTGCGGCGTGCGCGGCGGCTCGGCCGGCAGGATCTCGGCCGGATCGGCGGAAGCAAGCTTGATGGAAGGCACCTCAGGCGCCGCGGCCTCAACTGGCGCCGGAACCGGGGTGGCAGCAACAGCGGCGGCGATTTCAGCGGTCAGCGCGATGCCGTCCTCGGTGGTCACCGCGCGCGGGACGTCGGCGAGCTCGAGACGGCCGAGATCCTTTGCACGCGTGACGGCGGCCGCATTGGCGCCGCTGTTCTCGATCAGGGCCGGGGCGTAAGCGGAGAGAGAGAGCGCGAGCCAGCCGGCCATCACAGCCGAAGGGCAGGAGACTGCCACCAGAAGAGACCGCCGATCGTTCATGATCCCTGCCTCCAAACGGTTCTGTTCGAACCAGTCTCGTTGGAACAGTCTTGCACAGAAAGGCACGCAGCGCGTCAATTGTTCGGGGGACCGTGTGGCGGCGCAATGGCGCAAATCGGCGAAAATCGGCTTTTCCGAGGAGTGTGGCCTGCGGGCAACGCGGGTTCCAAAGGGGTTCCGGAGCTCATTATTCGGTAAAGGAGAATTCTGCGCGCCGCGGCAACCTTCGCCGGCGGCGGCGCGTTGGGTGGGCCATGACCACGCATTCCTCGCTGCGTCCGATGGACGCCTTCGACCCCACCGAGCCCGCCATCCTGCACGATCGTGTTTCCGGCAGGATCATCACCTGGACCGCCGAGCAGGCCGACGACTATCGCCGCACCGGCCGGTTGCGGGGCGATGGAACCGTGGCCTGGAAGACCTATGTCTTCGACGGGTGGGGCAACGTTCTCGGCGGCTGACCCGCCCGGAATCAGGGAATCCAGCCAAGACCTTGGGCGCGTTAAACATATCGCCATGCGCGGGGCGCGATGTTGCGTTGCGGTAGTGCATATCGCAATGCAGCAAATCAGGCTTAGATGTGCTCCGAACCTTCCTTCTGGAGCATCACCAATGAACAAGAAGACTTTGTCGATCGCAGCCGCCCTCGTCATCGCGGGCTCGACTGCCGCCTTCGCCGCCGAGCTGCCGGCCTATGAGGCCAACGGCATTCCGGCATCGCCCCTGCAGGTCCGCGTGCTCGGTGCCGCCCATGTCGAGCAGCAGGTCTCGGCGCCCGCCACCAGCGTGACCGCGCTGCAGGCCAGCGTCCTCGCCCCGCGCAAGGTGAAGACCGCGACCGTGGGCTCGGCCCGCTAAGCCAGCGATACCGAACGTTGGCGTGAATTCGCCGCTTGCGAATTCGCGTCATTCTCGAACCGCGTTCCCATTCGGAGCGCGGTTTTTCCTTGTGTGCGCGGAACGAGAATCCGGAAGCAAAAAAGAATCGCGAACGCTGCGCGTTATGTACGGCCGTTCAAGACGAGTGTGATCCTCTTAATAGTTGTTTTGCAGATCGCGGCGCCTGATGCGCGGGCCGCATATTGAGCGGCCAATTCTGGAATCATAACCGGAGCCGTCATGCCCGTTGCACAAAAAGCCGTTGTTGCCACTACGTCGCCGCGTGAATTCATCGTCAGGCATCTCGCATTGTTCGCCGCCGCCGCGCTGTTCGTGTTCGTGCTCAGCCTGACCTACGGCCTCGATCTCAGCCCCGGATTCTTCTGAGGACTATGCGCGTCTCGCGCGCAGGCTCGACGGCGATCGGCCGTAGAGCTCGGCGAAGGCGGCGTTGAAACGGCGCAGGCTGCCGAAACCGGCCTGGAACGCGATCTCCGTCATGTTGTGATCGCCGGCATCGAGCAGGCGCTTGGCGCGCTGGACGCGCAGCGTCTTGGCGAGCTGCTGCGGGCTCGCGCCGACATGCCGCTCGAACAGCCGCGCCAGATGCCGCGAGGAGATGCCGAGGCGCGTTGCGAGCGTCACCACCGAGCATTCATCGAGCGCGCCGCCGTTGATCAGCTTCACCGCGCGCGCCACGGTCGAGCGCGTGCCGTTCCAGGCCGGGCAGAACGGCGCGGTCTCGGGACGGCAGCGCAGGCAGGGCCGGAAGCCCGCAGCCTCCGCCGCCGCAGCGGTCGGATAATAGGCGACGTTGCGCGTCAGCGGTTGCTTGGCCGGACACACCGGGCGGCAATAGATGCCGGTCGTCCTCACCGCGGTGAAGAAGCGACCGTCATAGCGGGGATCGCGGCGCAGGCGGGCGGCGTTGCAAGTCTCGAAGCTCAGCATGGCCTGATGATAGCGCAGAGCCGGGGATGCGGAAGAGCCGCGGGATGACCGAGTCCGAATGCGGCGAGCCGCAATTCGCATCGCAGCCTAGAACGCGGCTCTCAATCCAACGCAACCGGAGAGCCTGCCGTGACCAGCCCGAGGGATATCGTACTTAACGCCTGGAAGACCTTTTCGTCGCGCGATGCCGCGCGCATCGCCGCGCTGTTCACGGACGATGCCGAATGGATCGCGCCGAAGGGCAACGCCACCGCGGTCGCGCTCGATCACACCGATCACATGGTCGGAGCAACGCAGATCGCGCGCTTCATCGCACAGGAGATGCACAGGCTGTTTTCCGAGATCGACATCGCCTTCCGCGGCGTCCATGCCGACGGCGATGTCGTGATCGTGGAGGAGCGGATGCGCGCGACGCTGCCCGGCGGCAAGCCATACGAGAACGATTATTGTTTCGTGTTCACGGTGGCGGGCGACCGGATCCGCGAGGTCAGGGAATACATGGACACGCGCAAGGGATGGCGGATGGTGTTCGGGGAGGGGGCATGAGCCCGCGTGCCAGCCCTGCGGCGGCGTGGGTTGAGGCGATGCGCGCCCTGACATAAGGCTTGATCCATGGATCAGCGGACGAGCGGCGCTGACGCTCTCATTCACAAGAACGATTCTGCACCGGCGCTTCTCGGCGTCGTCTGCGGCCTGTCGGCGGCGCTGTTCTGGGCGCTCGGCTTTGCCGGCACGCGGCACGGGCTGAAGGTCGGCTTCACGCCGGTCGATCTCCTGGTGCATCGCTACGTCTGGTCGGGGATCGCGTTCCTGCCGCTGGTGCTGCGCGCCGGAATCTCCGACCTCTGCGGCATCGGCTGGAGCAGGGGCCTCGTGCTGATGGTGCTCGGCGGCCCCGTGATGTCGCTGATCTCCTACACCGGCTTCCTGTTCGTGCCGCTCGGCCATGGCAGCGTGATCCAGCCCTCCTGCGCCACGCTCGGCGGGCTGCTGCTCGCAGCGATCGTCCTGAAGGAGAAGATCTCGGCCTCGCGGCTGATCGGCGCGCTCGTCATCGTCGGCGGTCTCGGCGTGATCGGCGCGGAATCGATCGGGCATATCGGCGCCGAGGGCGTGCAGGGCGACCTGATCTTCGTGCTGACCGGATTGATGTTCGCAGGCTTCGGCGCGGCGCTGCGGCACTGGCGCGTCTCCGCGGTGTCGGCCGCGCTCGTCATCAACGTGCTGTCGCTGCTGCTGCTGCCGCTCTACATCGCGATCGTCGGCCTTGCGCATGTCGCGGCGATCGGCGTGTGGGAGAATGCGATCCAGGCTCTGGCGCAGGGCGTGCTCGCAGGTCCCGCCGCGCTCTATCTGTTCGCGGTTTCGGTGCAGCGCCTCGGCGTCGCGCGCGCGGCGGTGTTCCCGGCCTGCGTGCCGGCGCTGACGCTGCTGACCGGCTGGGTGCTGCTCGGCGAGGCGCCGACGCTGTTGCAGACGGCTGGCCTCGTGACGGTGCTGTGCGGCTTCTACCTGGCGCAGCGGCAGCGTTAGGCCGCCCCAGAAGACGAAAGGCCGCCCCGAAGGGCGGCCATTCAAGTCTCAAGGTGTGATGCAATCAAACGCGTCTTCAAATAAGCCAGCCCCGGGTTGATACAATTGCTACGCACTACAAAGGCGAGCCCGGCAAAGACAGCCTTGCATATTTTTCCCGATCGACAAAATGAATTCTGTGTTCCGGGACAGGAACAGCGAATTAGAGTTACCTCGCCTGGTTAACCCCTCGGCTCAGGCCTTCCGCACGAACTCCGACTTAAGGTTCATGGCGCCGATGCCGTCGATCTTGCAGGCGATGTTGTGGCCGTCGCTGGCGTCCTGGAGGCGGATGTTGCGTACCTTGGTGCCGCCCTTCACCACCGAGGACGAGCCCTTGATCTTAAGATCCTTGATCACGATGACGCTGTCGCCGTCGGTGAGCGCATTGCCGTTGGCATCGCGCACGCCGGCCTCCTGCGCCGCGTCGGCAGCCAGCTCCGCCGCTCCGCTCCATTCGTGGCCGCATTCCGGGCAGACCCAGAGGCCGCGGTCCTGATAGGCGTGCTCGGAGCTGCACGCAGGGCATTTCATCGCATCGGTCATCGCTTCGCCTTCGTTGCCCCGCCGTCCGGAGCGCGCCGCACCGTAGGTTCGTTGCGGCGCAAAGCAAGCGAAAGTTCCGCGGAAGGTATCGGGCGATGCTGCAAGATATTTCCGGCGTAGTGCGAAGGTACCGTCCAAACCAAAACGTCGAAAACAACCCCATGCACAGTAGAAAACCCCAGGGATTTCAAAGTTCGGCGAGTCCGAAATGGTGACCCGTCGGGTCAGTCGGAATCCCGGGGAGTCGCGCCTGCCCGTCGGGCCGACTTCGGCGATACCGAACGGCATTTGCGCTGTCGGGCAAAACAGGGGTATGTTGACAGGATGGCGCCCGTGCGACGGCGGGGAGCAGACAGCGTCGCTGGGCCGCGGGGCGAGATGCCGAAGACATCCACGAGACAGCTGAAGACCTACCAGACCTCGCTCGGCTTCTACGACCAGGCCGTCGCCGCGCCCTCGATGAAGGCGGCGCTTGCGGCCTGGGGCGCCAGCTCCAATCTGTTTCACCAGGGCGTTGCGAAGGAGACCGACGATCCCGACGTGGTCGCCGCGACCATGGCCAAGCCCGGAATCGTGCTGAGGCGTCCGGTCGGGTCGAACAAGGCGTTCACCGAGAGCGCGGAGCTGCCGACCGATCTCGCCGAGGGCGATGCCCGGCCGCGCGCGAAGCGGCGGGCGGCCAAGCCCGCACCGCAAGCATCGCGCAAGACCGACGGCAAGCAGGCGCGCGAGGCCGCCGCTGCGTTCGAGAAGGAAGAGCGGCGCCGCGAGGCCGAGCGCCGGAAGGAGGAGGCCACCCGCGCGACAGAGCGCGCGCGCCGGGACAAGGCGGTCGCGACAGCGCAGGCTGCGCTGGACAAGGCGAGGCGGGAGCACGAGATGCGGGCGGAGGCGATCGAGGCCGCGCGCGCCGCGCTCGATGACCGCGCCGAGGCCGAGCAGGCGCGTTGGGACAAGCAAAGGACGAAGCTCGAGCAGGCGCTGCGCAAGTCGCGCGCGTAAGGCGCCCGTAAGGCATGTTCATTCACGCTGCGGCGTCGCACGCGGCGGCAGGATCGCGGTTCCATCCCTATATGAGAGCAATCCCATATAGGTCCGCGATGCCCAAAAAGTCCCCGAAGACTGGAAGTCCCATGGTCGTGCGCCCGCGCCGCGCGGCGCCGGTCCTGGTGTGCCGGAAGTGCCTCAAGCGCAGCGACGAAGGCAGCGATGTCAGGCGCGCGCTGAAGTCCGAACTGAAGGCGGCGCGGCGCGACGGCACCAAGCCGGCCAAGCTTGTCATGACCGGGTGTTTTGGACTTTGCCCGAAACGGGCGGTCGTGGTCGCGAGCGGCGCCAGCCTTGCGAAGCAGGAATATGTGCTGGTTGCGGACCGCGATCAGGTTCCGCGCGCGCTCGCGCTGCTCGGGGAGGAGCGCGGCGAGTAAGCGCAGAGCTTATTTCTGAACCATCGCCTGCGTGCCTGACGAGGCCGGGGCCGGCTCCCAGGGCGCCGGCAGCACGACGCGGATCGGGCGCGCCTCGCTGGGCGTGCCGGCCGCGGGTACGCTCACCCTCGCGGGCTGGTCCTGCGCGCTGTCGGCGGCCGCCACCGCGATGGACGCCAGGATGAAACTTGCCGCGATCACCACAGCCCGCAGATCGAACATTGTCGCCGTCCTCCATTGTCACAGAGAACGGCCGGGGACCAAAAAAGTTCAGCGCGAGTAGCGCATTGGCGGATTGCGCGGCGGGCGCATCCGCATGAAGCCGGCAGCGTTCATTCAGGCAAATCGAAAACGAAATGACTTGCCTAACAAGGCTTCCTTGAGCACTCTTTCGGCGAAGGAGACCGAAGCATGACAAAACTCACGCTCGCCTGTGCGCTCGGAACGGCCCTGGCGCTGAGCAGCCTCGTAACGTCAGGTGCCGAAGCCCGGACGCGGAAGGTCGTCGTCGTTCGCGCACCGCAGGAGAGGCTCATCGTCACGGCGCCCGTGCTGCGGCCGACGCCGTGGGATTACTACATCGTTCCGCGCTATCGCTATCGCCCCGAGGACGACCGCGTCGATCCCAACGGCCCGCCGCTGGTGCCGTCGTATATCCGCTACGAAGCGTGGCGCTGGCCGTATTGGTGGTGAGCTGACCAGGTGGCTGTGGCCATCCTTCGAGACGCCCGCCGTTGGCGGGCCCTCAGGATGAGGGTCGAGTTCGCGGCACCAGTTTCGACGAACGACGATGCCACTTAGCCTCATCCTGAGGAGACCGCAAAGCGGTCGTCTCGAAGGACGAGGCGCGCGTTCAAGTGGCGCAAAATGTCACGTGCGGTAGCCCTGCATCCAGCGGCAGTTCAGATTCAGAAATCGTAGGGTGGGCAAAGCGAAGCGTGCCCACCAAAGCTAAATCGGGACGATTTCGTGGGCACGGCGCTGGCGCGCCTTTGCCCACCCTACGGCATCTCGGCACGCGTCGCCGTTAATGCCCGTAGCCCGGATAAGCGAAGCGTAATCCAGGCTACGCTGGCTGTGGCCATCCTTCGAGACGCCCGCCGTTGGCGGGCCCTCAGGATGAGGACTTAGTTCGCGGCAGCAGTTTCAACGAGCGCCGATGCCGCTTGGCCCCATCCTGAGGAGACCGCCACCGGGTCCGCGCTAAGCGCGGCCCGATGACAGGCCCCGCGGTCGTCTCGAAGGAGGAGGCGCGCGTTCAACGCCCGAGCCTCGCGGGCTCACCAATCCTCGTAGGGGTCGCCCATATAGGGCGGCGGCATCCAGCGCGGCGGCGGCCTGGGACGACGGGGGGCGGCCTCCGGGATGTACGGCGGCGGCCGGGGCCGCGCGGCCGGTTCGCTGTTCACGCTGCGCACGACGGGTTTTGCGGCCGCTGCAGGCGCGGCCGCTGCTGCAGGCGCGGGTGATTTGGTGAGCTGGGTTTGCAGCGACTGCACCTGCGCGGCGAGGCGGGCATTGTCCGCTGCTTCCTTCTCCTGCGCCGCCTTGAGCTGCTGGATGGTGTCGGCCTGCTCGCGCTGGGTCTGCTCGTTGCGGCTCTTCAGCTGCTCGAGCTTGCCGTTGATGTTGGCAAGCTCGCCCGTGATGGCCTTGAGCGATTGCGCGAGCTCGGACGATGACGGGTCGGGCGCGGTGGCGGCAGGCTTCGGAGCGGCGTCGGTGTCCTTGGCGACCGGGGGCGCCGGCACCGGGCTCGGCCCGTCCGCGGCAGCCAGCAGCACGGCCTGCGGCTGCGCCGGGGTTTCCACCGCGGTGGCTTTTGGGGGCTCGCTCGCGGGCGGCGGAGCCAATCGCGCGAAGATCGACTTGGCCTCGTCGCGATATTGCGACGCGACGGCGGCGCCGAGCAGGCCGATCGCGAGCACGAGAATGACCAGTGCGCGCATCATGGCCGGATCTTTCCGCAAGCCTTGATCGCGAGCGCGGACGGCCACGAGCTTGGTATCCGGAAGTCTGGTGTCTTTCTGCGCGGAAGCGGCGGCAGCCGTTGCGCCGGCACCTGCATGCGCAGCCGGTTTGCTTTCGCTGTCGTGTTCCATGCCGGAAACCAGCCGGTCCAGCCGCGCCAGGTCTTCCTGAGTGCTCTTGATCCGGTCCAGGGCCCGCGCCAGCGCGCCGTCGGCGCGCGTCTCGTCCGGCTTGGGGGTCTCGGGCTTGCCTGCATCAGGTTTGCCGGCATCAGCTTTAGGGTCGTTCGTCTCAGGCACCGATGCGCTCTCCATCCGGTCGGGCGTCAATGAGAGGCAGTCCGATCTTGGGAAGGATAGGTCTCGCCGCCATCAGACACAACGCGTGTGCAGAGGTAAAATTATGGCGGGGAGGGGAGACGCCTGTAGCCCGGATGAAGCGAAGCGCAATCCGGACCAGCGCCGCTCGAGGCACGACCCCGGATTTCGCTTCGCTCCATCCGGGCTACGCTCCTTCCTCACGTTTGAGTTGTCATCGTCCGCCGCAAACGCTCGCGAGCCGCAGCATTTTTCCCTATTGACTTAGAGTGCGCTCTAACCAGTAGCTTCCCGTGCGTCGTGACGAAAGAAGGGCGTTCATGAAGATCGGCGAACTGGCAAAGCGTTCGGGACTGACGACCTACACCATCCGATACTATGAGCGGATCGGGTTGCTTCCCCACGCCGACAGGGACCCATCGGGCCAACGCGACTACGACGCATCGATCCTGACCTGGATGGAATTTCTCGGCCGTCTCAAGACGACCGGAATGCCCATTCGGGACATGCTGCAATATGCGGCCCTGCGGGAGCGTGGCGCCGGCACGGAAGCGAAACGCCGCGTCTTGCTCGAGCAGCACCGCGAGCGCGTTCGCGCTCAATTGGCCGATCTGCAAGCCTGCCTTGTCGTCCTCGACACCAAGATCGCCGGATACGCCGGCGTGAAAATGAGGATGAAGGACTATGACGCATCAATCCCCGAGCGCCGGCGAAAGCCGGCTGGAACGCGGCAAGCGGGCGCTCGCTGACATCGACGGCCAGGCCGGCCACAACGTCATCGCCGCGCTGGCGGACATCGCCCCCGATTTCGCCAATTACATTTTCGAGTTTTCGTTCGGCGACATCTATAGCCGCCCCGGCCTCGACCTGCGCGCCCGCGAAATCGCAACCATCGCAGCGCTGACGGCGATGGGGACCGCAACGCCGCAACTGAAAGTCCATATCGAGGCGGGACTGAATGTCGGGCTGACCAGGGACGAGATCACCGAGATCATGATGCAGATGGCCGTCTATGCGGGCTTCCCCGCGGCGCTGAATGGCCTGTTCGCCGCCAAGGAGGTGTTTGCTGCGCGGCGCAGCACGTAGGGTGGGTTAGCCCCGCGACTGCGCGAAAGCGCGTAGGGTGGGTTAGCCGAAGGCGTAACCCACCACTTCTGTTTCTGCAGAAACGAAAGAGGTGGGTTACGCCGCCAGACGCGCTTCGCGCATCTGCCGGACTAACCCACCCTACGAATCCTCCGCCGCCAGCCGCACAAACTGCCGCTTCATCGTGTTGACCCTGGCGACATAGGCCGCGACAAGGTGATCGCCGCAGCGTTCGCCCGCGATCATCTGAAACTTGCGCCGCGCATAGGCCGCCGCGGGACCGGCACCGCAGAGATGGATGAAGGTCGCCAGATCCTGCTTCTGCTGCGCGCCCGCCTTCACGTCGCCCGCGAGCGTGAGAACCATGGCCACCTGTCGGTCCAGATACACCGAGGCCAGCTCGACGGCATGGCTCGGGATCACGCGGATGTAGAGGAAGCTCGACCCGCAGCCGGTCTGCGTGACCGCATTGCCACGGACACAGAACCGCGCGGCCTCGGCAAAGGCCGGATCGGTCATCTGAAAGAGCCCGACAGCGCTGGAGGCGGGCTTGTAAATCGCCAGCGGATTGAAACTCCACCGCCAGCGCCAATAGGTCCGCGCCACCGGATTGCCAGAACTCTCCACCTGCGTCAGCGCGGCCAGCAATTCGGGCGAGATCGTCGCGGTGGAATAGGTGCGGAAGAGGGGGGCGTATTGTCGCCAGGTCTCGGCGGGCTCCTTGTCGAGAGCGTTGCCGAGGAGGACGAAGAGTTCGGTTGGTTTGCGGATGAAGTGATAGGTGATGTTCAGGAGGGAGACGGCTGCGAGCAAAGTCGCGGCGCTTGTCGCCATCCCAACCACGCGCGGACCTTGCGCGAACTTTCTTCGTGCCCATCGAATACCTCGTCGAACGCTGCGAAGGGTACGGAGAAGGCGTCTGCGTTTGCTTGGCATGGAGCTTGGAGACTAGGTCGAGCGTCGTACCCTTGCGAAATTCAGCATGCAACGGGTGATGGGGTACGGGCTCGAGCCCACAGGTCAGATCCAGTGCATAGTTGCTTGGCAAGCTTGGAGAAGCGCAGCCGCGCACGCCGCCGCGGCGGCGCGTGCGTTCCAGCGAGATTGCAGTGCAATAGTTGGCAATAGATCGACGCCATCGACTATCATTTGGTATTCGCGGGGCCCATCTCCAAGCGACGCTTGGAAGCTCACCGCTCCGTCCTCCGCTCGCGGTGCTTTGATCTTTCCGGTTGCCGAACGCAGCCACGCCCCACCCGCTGCAATAGAAAATCCGACCACGCCTATCGTTAGTATTTGATCAAGAGTCATCTGGTCCGTTCACTAGGGTCGGGACTTCTACAACGGTAGGTTCATTTGATGTGGCACAATTGGCCGGCCATGGATATTAGGCAGCAGAGCCAAAAGATGCTCTTTTGACGAGGCAAGCCGAAATAGCCGATAGGCAGAAGTCTTCGGGTGAAGTTGCACCAACTGCTCGACTACATCGAATGCGAAATCGATCTCCGCTATCGCCAAGTCGGCGTCAGCTAGGTCTAGCCCTTTGCGGCGGATCAATTCACCAACGACGAACAGGACATGAAATGCGCCCTCGATGATCCAAGCCTCGTCAAATGAACGGCGAGTGATCTGCCGCTGATATGCCAGCGCGGTCCGCTTTCGATCTTGAATCTTCTCGAAGCAAACGTAGGCAGCTTTTACGAGATCGGCCGAAATCTTGTTCGGATTGAATATCGCCTCATACAAATCTCCAAAAAGCTCATTCGTGCCTGTCTTCGCTTTTGATGGCTCGCCGATCGCGTAAGCCAAGATAAGTTGGCCAGCCCTTATCGCGTCGATTATTCGCATGCGTGGATGGGGTGCTTGCTCACCGCGTTTGCGTCGATAGAAATATCCGTGAGCGCTAAGCGACGAAGCGAGCCGTAGCTGGACATCGTCATTTGCGCGCAAGTCGCGCCCGAATATTCGATTTTGTGTATTGCTTCCGATCGCGATCCGTTCGATGAGATCCGCATCTGAGGTCTCAACAATCTTGATGTTTATCGAGCCTTCAGCGAAGTTTCGAGGAGGAGACGTTCCGACAGAGTGAATCACAACCGCGGTCTGTCCACCGTTGACGATCTGAGGGTTTACTAACCTTATTGGGAAGCACCCTCCTGCGGTCATGATCATTTGATCGCAGACTATGGTCATGCCGTTGTTTAGAAGGGAAAATTCGCTCGCCCGTCCGCCAACAAGAGTTTCTCGAATCTCGCGATTAACTGGAATGCTGCTACCCAGAAAGTAACGTACGTTCTGAGCAACCAAGCGTTCGTCGAAGTTTTTACCGTTGGGGTCGGTGAGAAATTCGTGCAGCTCTGTAAGGTCAAGTCTGGCGACGAATGCGCGGGCACGCTCCTCCTTATATTCGAAGCTATTCTCGGCATTCGCCTTGATGGTTTTTACAAGGCGAGGTTTCGATGCGCGAATCGCTCCGTGAGAGAGTTCGTAGAGGTGCCTCTCAAAGAGTCCAACATTGCAGCGGGATAGGTGAGTCTCTAGCCGTTCCCTTTCGGGGCCACCCAACGGTCGCTGATTCGAAAAAAGATGAACCCGAATTTCGTAAGTGTCGTGCTCAAGCGCATCCCAAATCTCCTCCACCTTGAGGCGGAGAAGAGGATTGCAATCGGTGAGCAGTGTGTCACGGCGGTGGAGTAGGTCGTCAACGAAAGAGATGACCTTGTCGATTGTTGCGCCGGGAAAGTTGTTTTGAGATTTCTTGAAGCTTGCGACAACCTTGGTTGACGCTAAATCAATTGTTCGACTCTCGTGGTCGACAATTATGAAGTCGATCCCACGGTCGAAGCCGCCGTCTATAATGTAGTCATCGGCAGCGTCGGGAAGTATGTTGAAGACGTTCTCTAGCAAATAGCTATGAAACGCGTGTTCGCGACTTGGGGATGAGTCGAGCCGATTCGAAATGCCTTTCTCGACCAGGGACCAGTCGAGAAGGGTCGCGTCATTTCTTGCGAGTGAGCGAGGGGGCGACATTTGGACGCTTCCACCATGTGGTTTTAGTTGCGCGACTCAGGACAGAGCGTCGTGCCGTTTGCCTTCGAGAGGCGCAAGTCAGCGCAGCTATGGCCATCACCGGAGTTCCAAATTGGCGAATCATCTTGGAGGGCAGTAGCGTAACCTAGGTCGGCAGTCCAAGCGGCAGTTATCCACCGAAAGCTTCTATGTCCGCGCGCTCATTCGGGGCTGTGCTTGCTGTGCCGATATTGTTATTGGCCGAAGCGATCGTGCGGGGTTCGCTGTCGTTCGCAGGATTTGCATTTCTTTCTTCCGCCTTCGGTGGTGACGGCGAAGTCGCCGCAGGCGGGGCATGGTTCGCAATTGTCGACGACGGAAAGTCGCTCTTTGATGCGCCCGATCGAATCTAGCCGTTCAAATGCGAAGCGGTCGGGAACGTTGCACGCGAACGCGAGTCGGGCTGGGTCTGGAATTGACCGCCCGATGTGATTGGGGATTAACAGGTGGTCAGCAAGGAGGTTTGCCTGGCCTTCCGCCGAATCTTCGTTCTCGGCAAATTGAATCTGTAGGCTTGGGTCTCTCAAGAACGGCTTTGCGTCATCGCTGTGAAGTAAGATGTGCCCGATCTCGTGAGCAATTATGACCCGCTCCTCGCTGTAGCCCTGCTGGAATCTTGTCCAGACGGTGCGCTTAACATGCAGAGTCAAGCGCGGGCTGAACGTGACATACGCCGGATACTTTCCGGCGTCGTCGTCAATTATCTCGATGCGCAGGCGGCCTTTCCGCTTCATTCCGCGGATTTGGACGAGGCTTTCTACGCCGTGTGCTTCGAGTTCAGTTAGGATGACCTTTAAGTCGACTTGCTTCGACCCAGGCACCGTTCCGATGTGCCAGCACTTCATCGCAATTGCCGCGATGAAATCCTCGCTTCGGAACGGTACCTTATGGTCGGTAAACTCCATTTACCATCCTGTTAGGAGCAGCCGGTGGTGCTTCCGCAAGTCTCACATTTGAGGCAAGTGCCGTTTCTCACCATCGTGAAATTTTGACACTCGCTGCAGCTTTCTCCGACGTAGCCTCTAGCCCGAGCTTCTTCTCGAGCTGCCGTTTTAGTATCTAGGCGTGTGAATCCGAGCTTGACCGGAGAAGTCTCGGGTTCGGCTACTGCAGAAGCTACCGCATGTGCTACGGCTGGAGCGCCAGGTGCGCGTGCGACCACACTTAATCGGTCAGTTCGAGAGCGAGTGAGACCTTTCGAAACGAACCTTGCGGTCGTGTGCGAGTGGTCATGCTCGTCCGGCTCCTTGCCTTCCTCGACGCCCTTGCCGAGCGCGTCGAAGCCGGTCTCGTTGGGATCGACGTGGGCGAGATCGAAGCGCGACATGTAGCTCACCGCGAGCTCGCGGAAGACGTAGTCGAGGATCGAGGTCGCGTACTTGATGCTGTCGTTGCCCTGCACGGGGCCCGCCGGTTCGAAGCGGGTGAAGGTGAAGGCGTCGACATATTCGTCGAGCGGCACGCCGTATTGCAGACCGAGGGAGACCGCGATCGCGAAGTTGTTGATGAAGGAGCGGAGCGCCGCGCCTTCCTTGTGCATGTCGATGAAGATCTCGCCGAGACGGCCGTCGTCATACTCGCCGGTGCGGAGATAGACTTTATGTCCGCCGACGACCGCCTTCTGGGTGTAGCCTTTGCGGCGATCCGGCATCTTCTCGCGCTCGCGCATCACGATGATGCGCTCGACGAGCTTCTCGACGATCTTTTCGGAAACCTGGGTGGCGCGCGCCGCCATCGGCTTCTCGTAGAGGCTCTCGACCGCATCGTCCTCGTCCTCATCGTCGCTGATGAGCTGCGAGTTGAGCGGCTGGGAGAGCTTGGAGCCGTCGCGATAGAGCGCGTTGGCCTTCAGCGCGAGCTTCCACGACAGCATGTAGGCGGACTTGCAGTCCTCGACCGTGGCGTCGTTCGGCATGTTGATGGTCTTGGAGATCGCACCCGAGATGAAGGGCTGGGCCGCCGCCATCATGCGGATGTGGCTCTCGACCGACAGATAGCGCTTGCCGATCTTGCCGCAGGGATTGGCGCAGTCGAACACCGGATAGTGCTCCGCCTTGAGGTGCGGGGCACCTTCCACCGTCATCGCGCCGCAGATGTGGACGTTGGCCGCCTCGATCTCGCGCTTGGTGAAGCCCACGGCCTGGAGCAGGTCGAAGCCGGGGGCCGCGATCGCCTCGGCACCGATGCCGAGCTGGTCGCGGATGAAGTCTTCGCCAAAGGTCCACTTGTTGAAGGCGAACTTGATGTCGAAGGCGGTCGGCAGCGCCTTCTCGACCTTGGCGATGGCTTCATCGGTGAAGCCCTTGGCCTTGAGGGTCGAGGCGTTGATGCCGGGCGCGTTGGAGAGCGAGCCGTGGCCGACGGCGTAGGCTTCGATCTCCGCGATCTCGCTCTCGCGATAGCCGAGCGCACGCAGCGCTGCGGGCACCGCACGGTTGATGATCTTGAAGTAGCCGCCGCCGGCGAGCTTCTTGAATTTGACCAGCGCGAAGTCGGGCTCGATGCCGGTGGTGTCGCAATCCATGACGAGGCCGATCGTGCCGGTGGGCGCGATCACCGTGGTCTGGGCGTTGCGATAGCCGTGCTGCTCGCCGAGCTGGAGCGCCGCATCCCAGGCCGCCTGGGCGTGGCTGACGAGATCAGCCTGCGGGCAGGAGACGAGGTCCATCGGCACCGGGTTGACGGAGAGCGCCTCGTAGCCGCTAGCCTCGCCGTGCGCGGCGCGGCGATGGTTGCGGATGACGCGCAGCATGTGCGCGGCGTTCTTCTTGTAGCCGGGGAAGGTGCCGAGCTCGGCGGCGATCTCGGCCGAGGTCTTGTAGGTGATGCCGGTCATGACCGAGGTCAGCGCGCCGCAGAGCGCACGGCCTTCCTTGGAGTCATAAGGCAGGCCCATGGTCATCAGCAGGCCGCCGATATTGGCGTAGCCGAGGCCCAGCGTGCGGAACTCGTAGGAGAGCTCGGCGATCGCGCGCGACGGGAACTGCGCCATCATCACGGAGATTTCGAGCACGATGGTCCAGAGCTGGCAGAGGTGCTCGTAGCCTTCGACGTCGAAGCGCTTGGTCTCGGTGTTGTAGAAGGTCAGCAGGTTCGCGGACGCCAGGTTACAGGCGGTGTCGTCCAGGAACATGTATTCCGAGCACGGGTTCGACGCGCGGATGTCGCCGGACGCCTTGCAGGTGTGCCAGTCGTTCATGGTGGTGTTGAAGTGCAGGCCCGGGTCGGCCGACGCCCAGGCGGCGTAGCCGATCTTTTCCCAGAGGTCGCGCGCCTTCAGCGTCTTCGTCACCTTCTTGGAGGTGCGGGCGTTCAGGTTCCAGTCGCCATCCGTTTCCACGGCGCGCAGGAAGTCGTCCCTCAGCGAGACCGAGTTGTTGGAGTTCTGGCCGGAAACCGTGAGGTAGGCTTCGCTGTCCCAGTCGGTGTCGTAGGTGTCGAACTGGATGTCCTTGTAGCCCTGCTTGGCGAACTGGATGACGCGCTTGATGTAGTTGTCAGGCACGAGGCTACGGCGCGCGAGCTTGATCTCGCGGCGCAGGGCAGGGTTCTTCTCGGGGTCGAAGCAGTCGTCGCCCGAGCCTTCGCAGTTCACGCAGGCCTTCAGCACCGCCTTGAGGTGCTTCTGGTTGATCTTGGAGCCGGTGACGAGCGCAGCAACCTTCTGCTCCTCCTTCACCTTCCAGTCGATATAGGTCTCGATGTCGGGGTGATCGACGTCGACGACGACCATCTTGGCGGCGCGGCGCGTGGTGCCGCCCGACTTGATTGCGCCCGCGGCGCGGTCGCCGATCTTGAGGAAGCTCATCAGGCCGCTCGAGCGGCCGCCGCCGGACAGCTTCTCGCCTTCACCGCGCAGGCGCGAGAAGTTGGAGCCAGTGCCGGAGCCGTACTTGAACAGGCGGGCTTCGCGGACCCAGAGGTCCATGATGCCGCCTTCGTTGACGAGGTCGTCACCGACGCCCTGGATGAAGCAGGCGTGCGGCTGCGGATGCTCGTAGGCCGACTTGGACTTGGTCAGCTTGCCGGTGAAGGGGTCGACGTAATAGTGGCCCTGGCCGGGGCCGTCGATGCCATAGGCCCAGTGCAGGCCGGTGTTGAACCATTGCGGCGAGTTCGGCGCGACCATCTGCATGGCGAGCATGTAGCGGAGCTCGTCGTAGAAGGCCTGGGCGTCTTCGTCGGTCGTGAAGTACTTGCCCTTCCAGCCCCAATAGGTCCAGCAGCCGGCGAGGCGGTCGAACACCTGCTTTGCGCTGAGTTCGCTGACGAAGCGCTCTTTCTCAGGGAGCTGGCTAAGGGCATCGGTGTCGGGCACGGAGCGCCACAGGAAGGAGGGGACGGATTCCTCCTCGACCTTCTTCAGGCGCGCGGCAACGCCGGCCTTGCGGAAATACTTCTGGGCGAGCACGTCGGAGGCGACCTGCGACCATTCGGTCGGGACCTCGACGTTATCCAGCTTGAACACGACCGAGCCGTCGGGATTGCGAATCTCCGACGTGGTCAGCCGGAACTCGATCCCGGCGTAAGGTGACTGTCCCGAAGTGGTGTGGCGCCGCTCAATCCGCATGGTCTTGCCCCGTCCTTTTCTTTGACCGGTCCCGCCTCCGTTCAGGCGTTCCGGGTCGTCATTTCGCTTCGCGTTGCCGTCCGGCCATCAGAGCCCTCGGGCGACGCAGTTCAGCCGGTGGACCCGGCCCTTGTTCTCCCGACGCGACTATTCGATGCGTGCATCGATCATCCGCCGGCATGTCCACACCCATCCGCCCCAACGGGATGTGCGCGACATGCGTTCAACGCCCCACAACGTCACTTTTTACCGATGCCATTCGAGCCTTTTGCCGGCCCGTTCTGGCGCCCCAAAAAGTCCGCTTTCGCGGGCAGACAAGCCCACATCCCGCTGCCTTCGTCTGGCCTGGCGGAGTGCAGTTCTGCGGACCCTTTGGGGGAGTGCCGGCGGGACGCAAACTCACTCGCGCCGAACGGTCCGAAAGCTAGGACTCTCCGTTGCGCCCGTCAAGAACTAGTGCGAGTTCCTGAATCAAATACTAAATATGGTGGATTGCGGGGGATAACAGGGGGCAAGCCATCACCTGTTGTTGAGCCAAGTATCAGTGAGTCCTCAGGGATTCCCAACCGAAAAAATTTGCATCTTGTGTGGATGCGGACCCTTCATCCCGCTGTTCACAGGGCAGGTATATTTTTGGGCGACGGGATTGCGTCAGCAAGACTCACGTAGCCCTACGGAAGGTGAGGGCTGGCATGCCCGCCGAGGTGGTGGTCTGGGGGGCGAATCCGGGCCAAGCTGACGCCTGATTTTGCCGGACACCCACATGCTTGATTCGACTCGGCCGGTGCAGCGATCGCGCATCGCCCCGGCCGGCCTGATGTTCCTTGCGATCACCTCGATCGGCTGGGGCTTCAACTGGCCCGTCACGAAATTCCTGCTCGCCGAGCTGCCGCCGCTGACCCTGCGCGGCGTCACCGGCGTGCTCGGGGCGTTGCTGCTGGCGGCGCTGGCGGTCATCCGCCGCCAGAGCCTGAAGGTCGATCCGGCGATCTGGCCGCGCCTTGTCACCGCCGCCATGCTCAACGTCACCGGCTGGATGGTGCTGATGGGGCTGGCGCTGCTCTGGCTGCCGGCGAGCGAGGCGGCGCTGATCGCCTACACCATGCCGGTCTGGGCCTCGATCATCGCCTGGCCGGTGCTGGGCGAGCGGCCGACCGTGCTGCGCACGCTGGGGCTGGTGATGGCCTTTGCCGGCCTCGCCTCGATCATGGGCGGCAACGGCATCGCCGCGAGCGCCGAGAAGCTGCCGGGAATCGTCATGGCGCTCGCCGGCGCGCTCGGCTTTGCCGTCGGCACGGTGTTCTCCAAGAAGTACCCGATCCATCTGCCGCCGATCACGGCCGCGGCCTGGCAGATCGGGATCGGCTGCCTGCCGATCTCGCTCATCGGCCTCCTGATCGAGACCACGCATCTGGACAAGGTGACGCCGGTCGGCTGGTGGCTGCTGGTCTATTCGACCGTGGTGCAGTTCTGCATCGCCTATGTCAGCTGGTTCGCAGCGCTGGCGCGCCTGCCGGCCTCCGTCGCCGCGATCGGCACCATGGCGGTGCCCGTCATCGGCGTGGTGGCTTCGGCGATCGCGCTCGGCGAGCCGCTCGGGGCAGGGCAAATCGCCGCGCTGGTGTTCACGCTGACCGCGGTGGTGCTGGCGACGCGATGAGGCGCGACAGCGCGTAGGATGGGTAGAGCGCAGCGAAACCCATCAATCCTGGCCGCGCGGCGAGACGATGGGTTTCGCTTCGCTCTACCCATCCTACGATCTCAGCCGCCCAGCGCCTTCCGGATCATCTCCGCGAGCTGGTTGCGCCGGTACGGCTTGGTCAGCAGCAGCACGCCGTCGTCGAGCTTGCCGTGGTGGACGATGGCGTTGTCGGTGTAGCCGGAGGTGTAGAGCACCTTCAGCCCGGGGCGGAGCGTCGCCACCTTGTCGGCGAGCTCGCGCCCGCTCATCCCGCCGGGGATGACGACGTCGGTGAACAGCAGGTCGAATTCCTGGCCGGCCTCGATCAGCTCCAGTGCAACCTTGCTGTCGGGCGCGGCGATGGTCTGGTAGCCGAGGCTCTGCAATTGCGCGGTGACGAAGCTGCGCACCAGCGGATCGTCCTCGACCACGAAAATGGTCTCGGCGCCGCCTTCGGCCTGCGGCGCTACGCTGGCCGCCACCTCGCTCGCGCCTTCGCCCGGCGGCAGGTAGAGCTTGATCGTGGTGCCGTGGCCTTCCTCGCTGTAGATCTTGATGTGGCCGCCGGACTGCTTGACGAAGCCATAGACCATGGAGAGGCCGAGGCCGGATCCCTTGCCGACCTCCTTGGTGGTGAAGAACGGCTCGAACGCCATCTGCTGGGTATCGGCCGACATGCCGGTACCGCTGTCGCTGACCGCCAGCATCACGTAGGCGCCGGGCCTCACGTCCGCGTTGGCCTGCGCATAGGCTTCATCGAGCACGACGCGATGGGTCTCCAGCAGCAGCTTGCCGCCGTTCGGCATGGCGTCGCGGGCGTTGATGGCCATGTTGAGCACGGCATTGGTGAGCCGGGACGGATCGATATGCGCCGTCATCGGCCCCTGTTGCAGCACAGTCTCGATCTGGATCTGCTCGCCGAGGGTGGGGCGCAGCAGCTTTGCGATGTCCGAGATCGCCGCGTTGATCTCGACGTCGCGCGGCTGCAGCGGCTGCCTGCGCGCAAAGGCGAGCAGATGCTGGATCAGCTCGGCGCAGCGCTCGGCGGCATCGTCGATCAGGCGCGCCACGCGCTGCAGCTCCGGCTGCTGCTTCAGCTCGGCCACAAGCGTTTCCGTGTTGCCTGAGATCACGGTCAGCATGTTGTTGAAGTCGTGCGCGACGCCGCCGGTCAGCTTGCCGATCGCGTCCAACTTCTGCGACTGGTGCAGCTGGCGTTCGGTTTCGCGCGAAGTGGTCGCGTCGTGATAGACCAGCACCGCACCCGAGATCCGGCCTTGCCCGTCCAGCATCGGCCGGCCGCTGATCATGAGATGACGGGGAGAATTGCCGCTGTGCGGGCGGACGATCATCTCGAGGTCTTCGAACTGGTCGCCGCGCAAGACTCGCACCGACGGCAGCTCGTCGGTCCGCAGCGGTGTCACGCCGTCGCCATGGAAGACATCCGACAGCGCGCGAAGATTGCGGAGGTTCATGCCGGCACGATGCAGCAGCATGCGCTCGGCGGCCGGATTGGACAGCAGGACGGTGCCTTCGGCGTCGATGACCAGCACCGCCTCCGCCATGCTGCGAAAGGTGCTCTGGAGCACGTTGATCGACAGGCGCAGCTCGTCATGGGCGGTCACCAGGTGCTCGGTGCCCTCGGCGACCGCGGCCTCGAGCTGCGCCTTGGCGGCCGTGGCCTCCATCAGCGTGCTCTTGAGCGCGGTCTGCGCGCGCTGGCTCTCGCGCATCACCATCACGAGCAGCAGCAGGATCACCAGCGCGCCGGCGACATCGATACCTAGCAGCACGATGCTGGTGCGGCGCGAATCCTGGGAGCGCGCGGCGAGCAGGCGTTCTTCCTCCTCGCTCAGGCGGTCGAGATTGCCCATCACCGTGTCCATCAGGCCGCGGCCCTCGGCCTTGCCCTGGAGTGCGGCGATGCCGGCCTCGTCGTTCGCGGCCCGCAGGCGCATCGCTTCGGCGGCGATCTCGACCCGGCGCAGCGCCAGCGACTCGGTGCCCTCCAGCAGCATCACCTGATCGGGATTGTCGCGCACGCCGCGCTTGAGGTCGGCGAGGGCCGGCGCGATCTGGGCGTGAGCCGCCTGGAATTCCTCGCTGAAGGCGGCGCTGCGATAGATCTCGTAGCCGCGCGCGGCGCTCTCGGCACGGCGCAGCAGGACACGCAGATCGGAGATCTTCTTCTGGACCTGGACGGTGTGGTTGATCCAGGCCGTGTCGGACCGCGACTTGACGTCGAGCCCGATCGAGGCGGCGGTGATGATCAGGAGGATTGCAAGTCCAGCACCGAGAATGACGCGCTGCGTGGGAATCAAGGGGCTTCTTTCTTGTCCTTCGGCAGTGCGGCCTCGCCGAGGCAGTCCCGGATCGCGGTCAGCAGCGCGTCCGGCGTGAATGGCTTGCGCAGGCAGCGCGTCGCGCCGAGCTCCAGCGCCATGCGCAGGAAATCGGGAGAGGGCGAGGCGGACGAGGCGAAGGCATAGCCGGACATCGCGATCAGCGGGATCGCCGGCGCGCGCTCGTGAAAGATGCGGATGGATTCGAAGCCGCGCATGTGCGGCATGAAGATGTCGACCAGCATCACGTCATAGGCTTGCGTTTCCAGTGCAGCCAATCCCGTTTCGCCGCCGTCAGCCAGCGTGACGTCGAAGCCCTGACGTTGGAGGAGGACCTCGATGGTCGCGCCGACCATCGGATCGTCATCTACCACGAGGATACGCGGCATGACATTTCCCAGTAGATCGAAGTCCCCGCATTGGTGATATCCGCGAATCGTGGGTCGGGTCAATTTTGGATTGGATCAGGGTAGATATGCACGGTGCGGTGAATTGGGGTCCGGTTACCTCAAATTGTACACAACGTTTGACGGCGACATGCCGATACACGCCAAACAGGTGACGGGTATGACACTCGCGAAAAAAAGGCGCCGCATCGCTGCGACGCCTTTTCCTGTGACGTGTCAGGTCGGCTTACGGGCAGGGATGGCGCTGGCCGTCATAGCCGAGATACGTGCCCGAGGCCGGGTCATAGGACCTGTAGCGCTGCGCGCAGTAGGCCGCGGAGTCGCCGCCGCCGTCCGGCACCACCGCCACTGACGGCTCATCATAGTAGCTGTCGCCGTAGTAGTAGGGGTCGTCATAGTAGTCGCCGCCGCCGTAATAGGCGTAGGAGCCGAGACCGCCGATCGCGGCGCCGGCCGCAAAGCCGGGCCAGAAGCCGCCACGGTGGCCGCGCCAGTGGCGACCGCTCCAATTGCCGCCACCGCCCTGCCAGTTGCCAGCCGTTGCGACGCTACGGGTCCCGCTGAAGGACGGGGAGAGGGCGGGACGGGCCACCGCGCCTGCGGCGAAACCGCCGCCGCTCGGACGGGCCACGGCACCTGCGGCAAAATTGCCGCCGCCGCCCCGGAACGCTGCGCCGCCGCCACCGAAATGCGCGCCGCCGCCGCCACCAAAGTGAGCGCCGCCACCGCCGCCGCCGAAATGCGCACCGCCGCCGCCACCACGGCCGCCATGGCCCTGGGCGAAGCTCGGTGTCGCCAACGGGAGAACCAGCGCCATCGCAGCCGCGGCACTCAAAACTTTCAGACTTTTCATGATCAAACTCCTTTTCCCGGAAGCCAACACGACGACGGCGTGGTGGTTCCTGGATCACGCCGGTTTGCGTTGCGTGATCGCACGGTCTCACCGGACCGCTGTACCCGGCATGAACGGATCACGTCCGATTTGCGGCGGGCAGGCCGCCTGCGGCCCTGCGTTTATGGAAGGCGCAGCCGGACCCCGGCGAACTGGACATTTTGCCGCCCGGATGGCATCAGGACCCCACGAAGCAGGGCCCTTGCCGCATGAAACAGTTCTTTCTGAAGTTCTTCACCTGGTGGAATGGCCAGACGTTTGGCACCCAGCTCTGGACCAAGCGCTATGGCGAGCTGGTCGGCCAGGACGAGCAGGGCAACCTCTATTATCGCACCCGCGGCGGTGCGATCGACCCGACACTCGGCTTCGAGCGGCGCTGGGTGGTCTATAACGGCTACGCCGAGGCGAGCCGCATCCCGCCGGCCTGGCACGGCTGGATCCACCACGTCGTCGACACCCCGCCGACCGAGACCAACTACCAGCCCCGCGAGTGGGAGAAGCCGCACCAGCCGAATCTCACCGGCACGGCCATGGCCTACCGGCCCTCGGGCTCGACGCTTGCCAGCGGCAAGCGTCCCAAGGCGACCGGCGACTACCAGCCCTGGACGCCCGGCTAGCCACCGTCCCTTCTTCGACTGGATGCATCCGCATCCGCTCACGCCGCTGTGGACAACGGGAACAGCGGGGATCGCGCTTGCGCGTCCGTTGCGCCGATCAGGGCGATGCGGCTCAATGATCGCATCTTACGGAGATGGGAAACCATCGCGTTCGGTTCGGGCAACAGTTCGCGACTGTCCCGAAATGCAGCGGCCGCCGATAAGGACTCGATCGGGAGATAGGCCCCCGGTCTGGAAGCTCCGAAATCGCCCGATGTGAATGTGCAGCCGCCGTAAGACAGGAAAGGCCGCTTGGGAAACCGAGCGGCCTTTTTCTGTTGTGGCGCGGAGTCTCGTGCCCCGGACGCAGCGCAGCGCTTCAGCGGTGCGCTGCAGAGCCGGGGCCCATGGTGCAGTGATCCGTGTAGCCTCCTGGGTCCCGGCTCTGCGGAGCGTCACCGCGTGCCGCACCGCGTCCGGGACACGGATGCGGGGATTACGCGACCCTCTCGGCCGCGCGTTTCACAGCTTCGAGCCGCCGGGCCTGATTCTGGGCGCCGCGCTCTCGCAGCAGCGCCAGCACCTCGGGGGACGCGGTGTCGGGCGAGCCGGAATTGAACGGCGGAGCGGGGTTGTATTCCATCTGGAGCTGGATCGCTTCGGCGGTGGTGCGGTCGCGCAGGATCGACACCAGCGTCAGCGCGAAGTCGATGCCTGCCGTGACGCCGCCGCCGGTGATGCGATTGCGATCGATACAGACGCGCGTCTTGGTCGGCGTCGCGCCGAACTGGGTGAGCATCTCCATCGCGCTCCAATGGGTGGCGGCGCGATAACCTCTGAGCAGGCCGGCGGCACCCAGCGCCAGCGATCCCGTGCAGACCGAGGTGACATATTGCGCGCCTTCGGCCTGCCGCCGCAGGAAGCCGAGCACTTCCTCGTCATTGAGCAGGTCGTTGGTGCCGCCGCCACCGGGCACGCAGATCACGTCGAGCTGCGGGCAATCGGCAAAGGTCGTGGTCGGCGTCAGCGTGAGCACGGAATCGCTCGGCACAGGTTCGATCCGCTTCCAGATCAGGTGCAGCTGGGCGCCGGGAAGCATGGCGAATACCTGCAGGGGGCCGGTGAAGTCGAGCTGGGTGACGCGCGGGAACACCAAGAGACCGATCTGGAGCGGTGCCGACATGAGAACCTCCAATGAAGAGCTTGACGCCGGCAAACTGGCATGATGCCCTGCTGTCCAAAATGGCGTAATTCCCTCACTTTCGGACATCTCAAAAGGACCTGGCCCATGATCGGCATCCTGATCTTCCCGGATTTCCAGTTGCTCGATGCGTCCGGCCCGATCTCGGTGTTCGAGGTCGCCGCGCGCTGTGCCGGCAAGCCGCTTGCGCTGCGGGTGCTGGCGCTGAATGCGGGACCCGTGCGCAGCTCGTCGGGCGTCGAGATGATGGCGCGAGATTTCAAGTCGGCGAATGCGATCACGACGCTGGTCATCGCGGGCGGCGCAGGCGTGACCGACGCCGCGCGCTGCGAGGCAACGCGCGCCTTCGTGCAGCGGCTGGCAAAGCGCGGCGTGCGCGTCGCGAGCGTCTGCTCCGGCGCGTATGTGCTGGCCGAAGCGGGCCTGCTCGACGGCCGCCGCGCCACCACGCATTGGGGGCGCACGCGTGATTTCGTCGCGCGCTATCCCAGGGTCAAGTTCGAGCCGGACCAGATTTTTACCCGCGACGGCAATGTGTGGACCTCGGCCGGTATCACCGCTGGCATCGACCTCGCGCTCGCAATGGTCACCGAGGATCACGGCGAGGAGATCGCGCAAGAGGCCGCGCGCCATCTCGTGCTGTATCATCGCCGCAGCGGCGGCCAGTCGCAATTCTCCTCGCTGCTGGAGCTGAAGACGCCGAACGGCCGCTTCGGCGCGCTGCTGTCCTGGGCGCGCGAAAATCTCGACGCGCCGCTCACGGTGGAGGACCTCGCCGATCGCGCCGGCATGAGCGCGCGGCACTTCGCCCGCGCCTTTGCCGCCGAGACCGGCACGACGCCCTCCAAGGCGATCGAGCGGCTCCGACTGGAGGTCGCGCGCGAGCGCGTGCAGTCCTCGCGCGAGGCGATCGAGCTCGTTGCTGAAACGACCGGATTCCGCGACCCCGAGCGGATGCGGCGCGCCTTCATTCGCGCCTACGGTCAGCCGCCACAGGCGCTGCGGCGCGCGGCGCGGGCGGGGTAGGGCATCTCAGTTGCCATGCGACCATGGAGGCGGCGATGAGCGGATGGGATTACAGCGATGAGAACGCCAAGCGGCTGCAGCGGCTCTATCTCACGGGCGACGTGAAGGCCCAACGTGCGGAGACGATCCGGCAGCTCGACCTGTCCGCCGGCGAGCGCGTTCTCGATATCGGATGCGGACCGGGCTATCTCTGCGAAAGCATGGCCGAGCTCGTCGGGCCGGATGGAGCTGTCGTCGGTATCGATGTGTCGACCGACCTGATCGCTTTCTGCAACCGGCAGAAGGCTCATGCGTGGATTTCCTATGCCATCGGCAACGCGACGGAGTTGGGCCCGAGCGATGCATCGTTCGACGCAGTCGTGTGCACCCAGGTCGCCGAGTACATCCCAGATGTCGACCGTGTCCTCAGTGAGGCATTTCGTGTCCTCAAACCGGGCGGCCGGACAATCTTCGTTGCGACGGATTGGGACGGCGTGGTCTGGCATTCCGATAACCGGGCGCGCATGGCCGCCGTCATGACAGCATGGGAGGCGCATTGCGCCCATCCGCGCCTGCCCAGATCGATGGCCTCCAGATTGATCAGGTGCGGATTTCATCTGGACGGCGCATCCGTCTTTCCGATCCTGAATTTGCGCTACGATGACGAGGGCTACAGCAAGGGACTGGCGCAGGGGATCCGAGATTTCCTCAGCCGCACCGGCGGCATCCCAGCCGACGATCTCCGGGAGTGGCACGGCGAGTTCGAGCGTCTAACCGCGGCGGGGCAATATTTCTTCAGCACCAGCCGCTACATCTTCAGGGCGTCGAAACCTGCCGGTGCGAAGGCATGAGAGCGCCCTAGTTCGTGCTGCCCGCCGCCGTCGCGGCAGACGTGTCGCCGCGCGCCCTTAGCCGCCGTGCGATCGGCGTCAGCATGTAGGGCGCAAGGTGGATCGGAAACTGCGTCATCGCGAAATAGAGCCAGGTGGTAGGCGGCAGCACGCCGGCGGTTGCCGCCAGCATCAGGCCGAGATTGCGCTGTGACACCATCAGCCCAAGCGCCAGCGCGCGCTCATAGCCGATGCGGCGGAACAGCAGCGTGGTGATGGCGAGCAGCGCGAAATAGATCGCGAAGGACAGGGCCGCGAGGCTGATGGTGAACACCGGCTGGGCCAGGAGGTCGCTGACGACGTCGCCCATGATCGCCGCAGCGAAGGCGAAGAGGATGATGATGTTGAGGCCGTCGATCGGCGCCTTGTGACGCTGGATCGCCGCCGCGCCGAAGATCCATCGGATGGCGGTCGCGGCCAGCAGCGATGCTGCGAGAATGCCGAGCAGCTTCAGGCCCAGCGTCAGCGGCGTGATGCTGAGCATGTCGCCAAGGAAGAGACCCGCGAACAGCGAGGCCGTGAAGGGTACCAGCGCGGTCGAGGTCACCAGCGTGATCAGCACGAGCGTGGCATCGAGCCCCATCAGCGCGGCGAGGGCCGGCGAGGCCATCATCGGTGAGGCCATGCTCTGGAGCATCAGGGCGAGCGAAAGCCCGGGCGCGCGTGTCGTCAGGCCCGTTGCGTGCGCGATCAGCCCGACGATCAGCGGCACGCCGATCGTCGTCCAGGCCGTCGCGGTCGCGACCAGCGCCGGCCGTCGCAGATGGCTGTAGAGCGCGGCCAGATCGACCCGCATGAAGGAGATGCAGAGCAGGCAGAGGATCGCCTCGGTGAGATAGGGACGCAGCAATGCGCCGAGCGGCGGCACGGCGGCCGCGACGAACACGATAGCGGCCACTCCGCGCGTACCCTGGCTGCCGAGCCAGGTGAGAGCGCGCAGTGGGAGGGCGAAGGCGGTGTTGAGGAAGGACGGCATCTCGATCTAGCGTCAGTGAAGGTCCGTAGCCCGGATGAGCGCAGCGATATCCGGGACGAATGTTTGCGGATGGCGAGAGCGGTCCCGCAGTTCGCTATCGCTCATGCGGGCTACAGGGTCCTCAACCACGCGCCGATCTCGTTCACTGCGACATTGGCCTGTGGCAGCAGCTTGCCCATGGTGAAAAAGCCGTGGAACTGGCCGGGGAAGTGCTTGTAGGCCACGGGCACGCCGGCCTGTTTCAGGCGCGCGGCATATTCGTCGCCTTCGTCGCGCAGCGGATCGGCGCCGGCTGTCAGCACGTAGGCGGGCGGCAGGCCGGCAAGATCTTGCGCGCGCGCCGGCGAGGCGCGCCAGTCGTGGATGTCGGTGGTGCCATTGAGATAGTGATCGCGGAACCAGCGGATCACCGAATGCGTCAGCAGCACACTGGTCTCGGGCTCGCGGTGCGAGCCGTGCGTCATGGCGAAATCGGTCGCGGGATAGATCAGCACCTGGCCGGCGATCGCCGGGCCGCCGGTGTCACGCGCAGCGAGTGCCACGACGGCGGCGAGATTGCCGCCGGCGCTGTCGCCGCCGATCGACAGGCGCGACGCGTCGATGCCGAGCTTGCGTGCGTTCTCGGCGATCCATTGGGTTGCGGCGACCGCGTCATCGGCGGCGGCAGGAAACTTGTGCTCGGGGCCGAGGCGGTAATCGACCGAGATCACGACCAGGGCGCCTGCGTCGGCGAGCTGGCGGCAGACGACATCGTGGGAGTCGAGATCGCCGATGACCCAGCCGCCGCCATGGAAGAACACCAAAGCGGGCGACAGACCGTCGTGCTGGCGCGGCTGCTTCGGCACGTAGATGCGCGCGGGGATCGTCCCGTGCGGGGCCGGGATCGCGAGCGGGGCGACCCGGGCAAGCTCGGGCGGCTCGGGATTGGTGGCAAAGCGTGCCTGCGCGTAATAGGCGCGCGCCTCCGGGGCCGTCAGGGTCTCGTAAGCGGGCCGGCCGGCCTCCTGGAACGCCTTGTAGACAGCGGCGGCGTCGGGATCGAGCACAACGGGCATCGGGGCGACCTCTGGGGCTTCGGGTTCTGGCTGGACGTCGATTTCGGAGGGCGAAGGCCCGCCTCAGGCCCCGGGGAGGGGCGTCCGACTATCCCATCCGCGAACCGGTCTGGCCAGCCGGCGCCGGGAAGGGCAGGGATGCCGCCCTTCCCCCGCCGTATTCGGCGTGTTAACCGGAGGACCTGCGAGCGGCGGTATCCCCTGTAGAATGTCCAACAAGCCCGATTCGCTGTTGAAGCCGCGCGAGATGTTCAAAACCATTACCCTGACAGGCCTTGCGGCGCTGCTGGCCGCCACCGCGCTGACGGTTGCGACGCCCGCTCAGGCGCAGATCGGCACGATCTTCTCCGATCCGCCGCCGCGGCCGCCGGGCAGCATTCCGCGCGGCCAGCCGCAGCCGCAGGTACCCGACGACGACGAAGAGGTCCCCGAGCTGCCGCCGCAGGGCCGCGTCCTGCCGTCGCGCCCGATGCCGCCGCCGACCGGACGCCAGGGCAATGCCTTGCCCGGGCCGGTGGAGACCCAGCCTTTGGCGCCGCCGCCGGGCTCGCCCGTCGCCCCGCCGAACCAGCCGCCGCCCGTCGCCGTCGCGCCGCCAGGTGCCGCCCAGCCGGGCGCGCCCGGTCAGCGCCAGCCCGGTCAGAAGGGCGCACCCGGTGGTCCTGTACCGCAGACGCCGGCAAGCCTGCAGCCGGGCGACGAGGTCGTGACCGAGCCGCCGGCCCAGAAGATCGTCAACAAGAAGGCGACCTTCTCCGGCCTCGACAAGATCACCGGGCGCATCATCAATTTCGACGAGGAGATCGGCGAGACCGTCCAGTTCGGTGCGCTCCGCGTCAAGACCGACGCCTGCTACACGCGGCCTGCGACGGAGGCCGCCAACACCGACGCTTTCGTCGAGGTCGACGAGATCACCTTGCAGGGCGAAGTGAAGCGGATCTTCTCGGGCTGGATGTATGCCGCAAGCCCCGGCCTGCATGGCGTCGAGCATCCGATCTACGACATCTGGCTGACCGACTGCAAAGAGCCGCAGCAGACCGTTGCGACCGCGGCACCGGATCCCGCGACCAAGCCCGCGCCTCCGCCGCCGCCCGCAGCACAGAAGAAGGCCGCCCCTAAGCAGGTGCAGCAGCGTCCGCCGCAGCCATTGCCGCCGATGCAGCAGCCGCAAGCCGCGCCGCCACCGCCTCCGCCGCCGGAGCAGCGGCCGGGTCTGTTCGGTATTCCCGGGTTCGGCAGCCGGTAAAGCTGGATTATTGCCGTGAGGCGATGATCTCGAGCGCGCGCGCGCCCGGGATCTCGTCGCCGGGCGAGAGCCTGAGGAATTCGCCGGGATCGCCGGCGAGCGCCTTGTCGAGCAGCGCGGTGTAACGCCGCCGCGATATCTCCACCGCGCCAAAGCTTTTCAGATGCTCGGTGACGTATTGCGTGTCGAGCAGCTCGAAGCCGCCATGAATCAGCCGCGCGACCAGATGTACCAGCGCGACCTTGGAGGCATCGCGCGCGGTGTGAAACATGCTCTCGCCGAAGAAGGCGCGCCCGAGACTGACGCCGTAGAGCCCGCCGACGAGGTCGTCGCCCTGCCAGGCTTCGACACTGTGGCAATGGCCGAGCTCGAACAGGCCGCCATAGAGGTCGCGGATGCGCTTGTTGATCCAGGTGTCCTCGCGTCCTTCCTGCGGCGCGGCGCAGCCGGCGATCGTGGCCTTGAAGGCGGTGTTGACGGTGACGCGGAACGCATCCGAGCGCACGGTGCGTGCAAGCCGCGAGGCGACGCGAAAGCCGTCGAGCGGGATGACGCCGCGCAGCTCCGGCTCGACCCAGAACAGGGTCGGATCGTCGGCGCTCTCGGCCATCGGAAAGATGCCGCAGGCATAGGCGCGCAGCAGCACGGCCGGCGTGATCTCAGACGAAGCGGAATCGCGCGAAGTCATGGCTTGCGACAATAGCAGGATCGTTGTGCGGTTGCGATGGGGGCAAGGGTGGTAGGTCAGCTCGCGGCGGCGGTGCTGGCCTTGCCGGGCGCGGGCGGCGTGCGCTGGAACCGCAGCACGATGCGGGTTCCGGAATGGGCGGGGTCACGCTCCACCGAGGCGTCCAGCTTGCTGGCCATCGCCGCGACGATGCGCTGGCCCATGCCGGTGGAGCGCGGATCGGCCTTGACGTTGTCGCCGACGCCGTTGTCGGTGATCGTGAGCTGGAGATCCTCGCCTTGCGAGGTCAGCTCGACATGGATCGGGCCGGCGCCGTCGGGATAGGCGTATTTCACCGCGTTCATCACCAGTTCGTTGACGATGATGCCGACGGCGACGGCACGGTCCGGGTCGATCTCGATCGGCTCGGCCTTCAGCGTCAGGCGCGACATCCGGTTGCCCTCGGCCGAGCGGCGCAGATCCTCCAGCAGCGAGTCCAGATACTGGTTCAGCACCACGCTCTTGAGGTCCTGCGAGGTGTAGAGGCGGCGATGCACCTGCGCGACCGCGGCGACGCGGCCCATCGCATTGGTCAGCGCGGCCTTGACCTCTTCCTGCCCGGCGGAGCTGGCCTGAAGGTGCAGCAGCGAGGCGATGATCTGGAGCGAGTTGCCGACGCGATGGTTGACCTCGCGCAGCAGCAGCTCGCGTTCGGCGGCAAGCGCGGCGTAGCGGTCGCGCGAGGCATGGATCTCGGCTTCGGCTTCCTCGCGCGCCTTCTGCAATTCGGCCTGGCGCAGCGCGCCCTCGGCAGCGACGTGGAGCAGGGGGATGAAATCGCCCTTGACGTCCTTGACGAGATAATCGGCCGCGCCCGCCTTCAGCGCCGTGACCGCGATGCTTGAATCCTGCGAGGCCGTGACGAACACCACTGGCGGCGCGCCCGGGATCGCCATGATCTGCTCGAGCGTCTCGAGGCCGTCGAGCCCCGGCATGTACTGGTCGAGCGCCACGACGTCGATGCCGCCCTGCGTCTCCGCGCGGCGGATGTGGTCGAGGCCTTCCTCGCCGCTGGCGGCATGAACGACCCTGTAGCCGCGCCGCGTCAGGCCGCGACTGACCAGCCGCGCGAGCGCGTCGTCGTCGTCGATATAGAGCAGGGTCGGCGTTCTCTGATTCATGTGGCGGCAGGCGGGACCTGGATGACCGAGAAGAACAGCCCGAGCTGCCGGATGGCGTTGGCGAAATTCTCGTAGTTGACGGGTTTGGTGATGTAGACGTTACAGCCGAGCTCGTAGCAGCGCTTGATCTCCTGGGAATCGTCGGTCGTGGTCAGCACGACCACGGGCGAGGCCTTGAGATACTTGTTTTCCTTGATCTGCTTGAGGATGTCGATCCCGCTCATGTCGGGTAGATTGAGGTCGAGCAGGATCAGGAGGGCGTTGCCCTTCTGGGACAGCCCGCTGCCGTCGGCGCCGAACAGGTGCTTGATCGCATCGGTGCCGTTCTCGAACGAGACGATCTCGTTGTTGACGCCGGAGCGGCGGATATTGCGTTCGATCAGCCGGGCGTGGCCCTCGTCGTCCTCGACCATGATGATGGTGACTGGTTGCGTCATCGATCTGTGTTCCGGGTGCTTGCGTTCCATGCAATGGGCAGCGTGATGGTGAAGGTGCTGCCCGCGTTCAGTTCCGACGATACCGACATGGTGCCGCCGAGACGGCGCACAAGTGCACGCACATGTGCAAGGCCTATGCCTTGTCCCGGCTTGTCCTGGGTTCCGGCGCGGCGGAACAGGTCGAATATCCGCTGATGGTCCCTAGCGTCGATGCCGCGGCCGTTGTCGCTGACCTCGAAGATAGCGTAACCGAGCTTGGTGCGCCCGCGAATTCTGATCTCGCCGGGCACGCCATTCTTCAGGTACTTGATGGCGTTGTCGATCAGATTGGAGAAAATCTGCTCCAGCGCCAGGCGGTCGCTGATGATATCAGGCAGCGGCTCGACGTGGATCTCCGCCTGCGCCTCGGCGGCCTGGTGCGCCAGCGTCGACACGATGGCCTCGACGAACTCGCGGACGTCGATCTTTTCCGGCTGGAATTCGCGCCGGCCCTCGCGGGTGAGGTTGAGGATCGCCGAGATCAGCCGGTCCATCTTGGCGATCGACGATTTGATGAAGCCGAGCGCCTCGGAGAAATCGGCCGAAAGCTGCTGGTCGGCCCCTTCCAGCGCGACCTCGCCGGAGGCCAGCGGCGGCCCGTCCGCAGGCACGTGGGTGAGGCTGCTGACGCGGCGGAAGATATCGCCGCCGAGCTCTTCGATCTCGCTGGTGAAGCCCATGATGTTGACGAGCGGCGAGCGCAGATCGTGGCTCACGATATAGGCGAAGCGCTGGATCTCGTTGTTGGCCTCGCGCAGGTCTGCCGTGCGCTCGTCGACGACGGCTTCCAAATTGGCGTAGGCATCGCGCAGGCGGTTCTCGGCGTCATCGCGCGCCTGCGCGGATCGCCGTACCAGCCAGATCGAGATCAGGGCCAGCACGACGACGAGGCCCGAGCCGATGCCGGTGAGCGAGGCGGCGAGCGTCTGGCTGCGGTCGGCATTTTCGGAGCGAAGGCGGAACAGCCGTTCCTCTTCGCGGATCATCGCGTTGGCAAGGTTGCTGATCGTGGTCGTGGTGTTGCCGGCGGCAGCCTCCCGGACGAGGGCGGTGGCCTTGTCCACCTCGCCCTGGCGGACGAATTCCATCTCGCGTGCGAACTGGCCGAGGCGGGTCTCGATCGCCGCGCTCAGCTTCTCGATGCCCTCGCGCTGCGCGGGATTGTCGCCGATCTGGCGTGTGAGCTTGTCGAGGGCCGGGACGATCGCCGCAACGGCCTTGTCGTGGTCCGACCGGAAATCCGGTCCCTGCGTCAGCAGATAGCCGCGCGCCCCGCTCTCGGCCCGTCGCAGCTCGAGCAGCAGCGAGTTGATCTGGTTCTCCACCTCGATGGTGTGAACCACCCATTCGCTGTCGCCGCGCGCCTTGTTGACGAGGTAGACCGAGCCGGCGCTGATCGCGGTCAGCACCAAAAGGCCCGCTGCGAACAGCAGGACCTGCCAGAATGCGCGCCGCCGCTGCGCTTCAGCCGTCACGACGGTGTCGCCTCGTACTTTAACAACGGAATTCCGACGCCCCTTTTTCGAACAGCTCCCGACTGCTCAAAACGCCCGCGAAGGCAATGGGTTCCCTCAAGCGACGGATTTATTTGGCCGTGGGTTCCACCTTGCCGGCCAGATACTGTTCCAGCCAGTGGATGTGGTAGTCGCCGTTGATGATGTCGTCCTGGCGGACGAGGTCGCGGAACAGCGGCAGTGTGGTCTCGATGCCTTCCACCACCATCTCGTCCAGCGCGCGGCGCAGGCGCATCAGGCACTCGGTGCGGGTCTTGCCGTGAACGATCAGCTTGCCGACCAGGGAGTCGTAATAAGGCGGGATCTGGTAGCCCTGATAGACCGCCGAATCGATGCGGACGCCGAGGCCGCCGGGCGGGTGGTATTGGGTGATGCGGCCGGGCGAGGGCCGGAAGGTCTGCGGATTCTCGGCGTTGATGCGGCACTCGATGGCGTGGCCGATGATCTGCACGTCCTCCTGCTTGGCCGGCAGGTCGCCGCCGGCGGCGATGCGGATCTGCTCCAGCACGAGGTCGATGTCGGTGATGCTCTCGGTGACGGGATGCTCGACCTGGATGCGCGTGTTCATCTCGATGAAGTAGAACTCGCCGTCCTCGAACAGGAACTCGATGGTGCCGACGCCGAGATATTTCATCTCGCGCATCGCCTTCGCGCAGGTCTCGCCGATCTTGGCGCGCGCGGCGGCGGCCAGCACGGGCGAGGGGCCTTCCTCCCAGACCTTCTGGTGGCGGCGCTGCAGCGAGCAGTCGCGCTCGCCGAGATGGATCGCACCGCCGCGGCCGTCGCCGAGGATCTGGATCTCGATGTGGCGCGGCTTCTGAAGGTATTTTTCCAGATAGACCGAGGCGTCGCCAAAGGCGGACTTGGCTTCGTTGGCCGCCGTGGACAGCGCGAGCTGCAAGTCGGCCTCGCTGTGCGCGACCTTCATGCCGCGGCCACCGCCGCCGGCCGCAGCCTTCACCAGCACGGGAAAGCCGATCTTCTTGGCGATCGCCATCGCGTCGTCGTCGGGGCCGACCGCGCCGTCGGAGCCGGGCACCACGGGGATGCCGAGCTTCTTGGCGGTCTTCTTGGCCTCGATCTTGTCGCCCATCAGGCGGATGTGCTCGGCCTTGGGGCCGATGAAATGCAGATTGTGCTCGCCGAGGATTTCCGCAAAGCGCGCATTCTCGGACAGGAAGCCGTAGCCGGGATGCACGGCATCGGCGCCGGTGATCTCGCAGGCCGCGAGCAGCGCGGGCACGTTGAGATAGCTGTCCTTGGACGCCGGAGGCCCGATGCACACGCTCTCGTCCGACAGGCGCACATGCATGGCGTCGGCGTCGGCAGTGGAGTGCACGGCGACCGTCGCGATCCCGAGCTCCTTGCAGGCCCTGAGGATGCGAAGGGCGATCTCGCCGCGATTGGCTATGAGGATCTTGTCGAACATGGTGTCCTTAGGGGACTGGCGCGCGTGACGCGGCGAGGGCGGCTGGCCGCCCTCATCGATTACTCAATGATGACGAGCGGCTCGCCGTATTCGACCGGCTGGCCGTCCTCGACCAGGATCTGCGTCACCGTGCCGGCGCGGGGCGAGGGGATCTGGTTCATGGTCTTCATGGCTTCGATGATCAGCAGCGTCTGGCCGACCGAGACCTTGCTGCCGACCTCGATGAACGGCTTGGCGCCGGGCTCGGGCGCCCAATAAGCGGTGCCGACCATCGGCGAGGTCACGGCGCCCGGATGCTTCGAGAGGTCAGCCGCGGCAGCGGCAGGCGCCGCGGCGGCAACGGCTGCCGGCATGGCCATGGGAGCGGCTGCCATCGGCATCGGCATGGTCGCGGCCACGCTGATGTTGCGGGCGACGCGCAGGCGCAGGCCCGCGCGCTCGATCTCGATCTCGGTGAGGCTGGTCTCATCGAGCAGAAGGGCGAGCTCGCGGACGAGCGCGGAATCCTCGCTGGAAAACTTTGCGGCTGCTTTGTCGTCTGGCTGGCGCGCCATGTTGTTTGATCCGAATGTTCTGTGTGATGGGAGCGTCAGGCTTTGGGCTTGATGCCGAGCTTGGCGGCAAGGCCCTGGATGGCGAGGCGGTAGCCTTCGATGCCGAAACCGCACAGCGAGGCGAAGGCCGCGCGCGCGGTGTAGGAGTGGTGACGGAAGCTCTCGCGGGCGTGGATGTTGGTGACGTGCACCTCGACCGTCGGGATCTGCACCGCGAGCAGCGCGTCATGCAGCGCGATCGAGGTGTGCGAATAGCCGCCGGCGTTGATGATGATGCCCTTCATCTTGCGGGCATGCGCCTCGTGGACGAAGTCGATCAGCTCGCCCTCGCGATTGGACTGCCGGCAATCGGCCTTGAGGCCGAACGACGCGGCCGTCTCGCGGCACAGTGCCTCGACGTCGGCAAGGGTCGCGTGACCATACTTTTCGGGCTCGCGCGTCCCCAACATGTTGAGGTTCGGCCCGTTGAGAACGAGGATCGTATCGGTTGCTGGTTCAGCCATTCTTGTCCCGGCAGAGGTGCTTCGGCGTGGCGGGGTTATAGGTAACAAAGCGTCCTAGGGGAAGCCTTGAAGGGCCTTAGGGGAGGGTTCAAGCACCTCATCCGGCATGCAAAAACCTGTGCGGAAACTACGGAAATTGCTTGTTAACCAGTCCAAAGGATGGCTGGCGGGCGAACGGCAAAGGGCGGGCATTGCTGCCCGCCCCCTGAGGTTGCCGGTCTACGGCCTTAGACGTTCAGGACTGCCACGATCTCGTAGGTGTCCGGATCGATGATCACGATCTCCTCCTTGACCAGGACGTACTTGTAGGTCCGCCACTCCGGATAGATCGTCACGACCCGCGACGGCAGGGCGTGGAGCTCGATGCCCTCGCGCGGAATGCGGGTACCGACCGAGATCGAGAAGTTCACGTTGGTCACCGGCCGCACGCGCTCCTCGCGGATCACGGACGTGATCTGGGTCCGCTGCTCGGTCGTGAGCTTGGCACCGGCGCCGGCCTGGCCGACAGTCGTGTTCGTGCCGGTCCGGCCCTGGGCGTTCTGGTTAGTGCTGGTGCCGGTCTGGCCCTGGGCATTCTGGTTGGTGGTCGTGCTGCCCTTCTGGTTCTCGGCGTTGTTGGTCGAGGTGCCGCTCTTGCTGCCCTCAGCCTTCATGTCCTTGTCCTTCGCGCCGGGCTTGCTGGTGTCCTGGCTCATGCTCTTGGACTTGTCCTGCTGGCCCTGCGCGCGTTCGTCGGTGCGCTGGCCCTTGGTCGCGCCGGCCTTGTCCTCGGCTGCGTTCTTGTTCATCTCGCGGCCCTGATGCTCGTCCTTCATCGCGCCGGAGGACTTGTCCTCGGCCGCGGTGCCGGACTTCATGCTGCCGGCGCCGCCGGCCTGGCCAACGGTGCCCTTCTCATGATTGGAGTCACGGCCCATCGAGCCGCGCTCAGCGGCGCCGCCGGAAGGCTGCGAGTGCTGCATCTGCTGCTGCGCGCCAGCGCCGCCAGTGTCGCGGCCCTTGTCCTGTGCGTTCGCCAGACCGGTGCCCGCGACGAGTGCGACTGCGGCAACCGAGATCATAAAGCGGTTCAACATCGAAATTCTCCTCACGTGGTTTCTTGCGTCATTGCCCGCGCCGACAACGAAAGGAGATTTGAGTTGTTCCGGAACTTCGCCTGTTCCGCGGCATTTGTTTGTTGAATGCCGGATGAACGATTTGGCAGGATCGCGCCACGGTTTGTCCCACGAAAAAAGCCGGCTTTTCAGCCGGCCTTCTCGCGTCGTCCAATATCGGAAAATGTGCAATCAGCAGGTTGCCTTGCCGCAGCGGGCAATGCCGATCTTTTCCTTGAGGCCTTCGAGGCCGACAGCGCCGATCACGATCTGCTTGCCGATCACGTAGCTCGGCGTGCCGTTCATGCCCATCGCTTCGGCGAGCTTGAAGTTCTCCTCGATGGTGGCGCGCACTTCGGGGCTGGCGAGGTCCTTCTCGATCTTCGCGGTGTCGAGGCCGGCTTCCTTGGCCGCCTGCAGCGCGCGCGCCTTGTCGGCCGCGCCGCGGCCGCCGAGCAGCTTCTGGTGGAAGTCGAGATACTTCTTGCCGGTGGGATCCTGCATGCGCACGGCGACGGCGACCTGCGCCGCTTCCACCGAGCCCTGGCTCAGCACCGGAAACTCCTTCAGCACGACCTTCAGCTTCGGATCGGCCTTCATGAGGTCCAGCATGTCGGTCATCGCGCGTTTGCAATAACCGCAATTGTAGTCGAAGAACTCGACGAAGGTGACGTCGCCGTCCTTGTTGCCGAGCACGACCTGGCGCGGCGAGTTGAAGATCGCCTCGGAGTTCTGCGCGATGCTGGCCTCGTGCTTCTGCGTTTCGGCCGCGGCCTGGCGCTTGCTGAGCTCGGTCATCGCTTCCTCGAGCACCTCGGGGTGGGTGACGAGGTAGTTCTTGATGATGGCCTCGATGTCGGTGCGCTGGGCATCGGAGAAGCTGTCGGCCGACGCGGGCGCGGCTGCGCCGAAGATGGCGAGCGCAAACAGCGCGGGAGCAAGCAGACGCAGCGAAGGCATTGGCAAATCCTCTTATCCAAAGCAGGTTTCGGAAAACGTCCCGGCGGACTCAAAGCTCGGTGTCGTGACGTCGTGGTCTTAAGGCGTCGTTCTCGTCAGTTGCGCGGTGGCTTGGCCGCCACGATGTCGTCGGCCTTGACCCATCCGGGCGTGCCGACGGCGAAACGGGTTTTCGCGCGCGTTGCGAGCTCGCGGGCGGTCTTGTTGTCGCCGCGCAGATAGGCGGCCTGGGCCGAGGCGAGATCGGCCTCGGCATAGTCGCCCTTCCGGCCATAGGCCATCGCGAGCTGCATATAGCCGAGAGCAGCCTCCGGTTCCCGCGCCACGGCGGCCCGGAGAATCCGAACGGCGTCCTCCGTGTAGGCCTTATTATCCGATCCAACCAGAGCCTGCCCAAGTAACATCTCGATGAGGGGGGCGTTGTTGGAGAGTGCGACAGCCTTGCGCAGGGGCGCGATGGCCTCGGCCGGCTTGCCGCCCTCCAGAAGCGCCTGGCCGCGCACCTCGTAGAAATACGGGTTGTTGGGCTGGACCTGGATCAAAGCGTCGATCTGGGCGAGGGCACTGCGCAGATCGCCGTGCAGATAGGTGCTGATAGCCCGGGCGTAGCGCGCCGGCAGGCTGTCGTTGGTCTGCGGATAGCGGCGATACACCGTCTCCGGCCGCTCCATGAAGGCCGAGATCTTGGCGCGCACCATGTCGTGGCGGAGCTGGAGCGCGGGATCGTCCTTCTTGTCCCAATAGGGGCTGGTGCTCGCGAACTCCTGCAGCGCGGCGACGCGCTCGGCCGGCATCGGATGCGACTGCAGATAGGGATCGGCACCGCGTGCGGCGAACAGGCTCTCGCTGGTGAAGCGCTTGAAGGTCTCGTACATACCCTTCGGCGACTGCTGGGTCGCGGTCAGGAATTTCACGCCGGCGCGGTCGGCATTCTCCTCCTGCTGGCGCTGGTAGGACAAAAGCGTCCGGCGGATCATTTCCTGGGGACCCGCGATCGCGGCTGCGCCCGCATTGGCAAGGCCGTTGTTGCCGGCGCTGCTGCGCTGGGTGCTGCCCGCTGCGATCGCGCCGGCGCCGAGCAACATGGCGATGATCATCTGGGTCTGGGCGTTGGCGAGCTGTTCGCGCAGCTTGGACAGATGGCCGCCGGCCAGATGCCCGGTCTCGTGCGCGAGCACGCCGATGATCTGGTTCGGCGTCTCGGACAGGAGGATCGCGCCGTAATTGACGAATATGCGGCGGCCGTCCGCGACGAACGCGTTGAACGAGGCCTCGTTGATGATCACCATCTGGATGTTCTGCTTTTCCAGACCGGCGACGCGCAGGATCGGGCGGGTGTAGTCGCGCAGGAGCTGCTCGGTCTCGGTGTCGCGCAGCACCGGCGGCCCCTTGCTCTGCGCGCGTGCCGCGGGGAGCGGCGACAGCGCGATCGCCGCCGCCGTGACGACGGCGGTGAGGGCGGAGGCCTTCTTGCGCAATGCGGTCTGGAGCAACATCAAACGGTCTGGGTCAAACGGTCTGGCAAGCAGTTTCGTGATTGGTTTTGGCGATTGGCGGCGGACCGGATACGCGATATGGCCTATGAGCCGTACCCCTTATGAGCCGTACAATACGGCCAGTCTGGGGCGCAAGCGCCCCGTTTTCCGGACCGGACGGCCGGCCCGCCAGCGAAATAGCAGAAATCGATGCACGATGCGACATTGAGGAACCGGTTGGGGCAGTGGCTTGATCCCTCCCGCCGCAGCGATGTTCCCCCGTTCATGGTGATGGACGTGATGGCCGCGGCGGCCCGAATCGAGGCGGCCGGGGGCCATGTCATCCACATGGAGGTCGGCCAGCCCGCGGCCGGCGCGCCGAAGACCGCGATCGCGGCCGCCCATGCGGCGCTCGAGGCGGGCCGGATCGACTATACCTCCGCGCTCGGCATCCCATCCCTGCGCGAGCGCATCGCCCGGCATTATCGCGACGTCTACCGGTGCGACGTCAGCGCCGAGCGGATCGTGGTGACGACCGGATCGTCCGGCGGCTTCATCCTGGCGTTCCTGGCGATGTTCGAGCCCGGCGACCGCGTCGCCGTGACGGTGCCGGGCTATCCGCCGTACCGGCACATCCTGACCGCGCTCGGCTGCGAGCCGGTGCTGATCGAGACCACGAACGAGACGCGCCATGCGCTCACCGGAGAGGCGCTGCTCGCCGCTCATCGCAAGGCGCCGTTGAAGGGCGTGCTGGTCGGCAGTCCCGCCAATCCGACGGGAACGATGATGTCCCGCGAGGCGCTCTCCGGCCTGATCGCGGCGGCGGAGGACGCCAAGATCCGCTTCATCTCGGACGAGATCTATCATGGGCTCGACTACGCGTTTCCGGCGGTGACGGCGGCGGCGCTGTCCGACCACGCACTCGTGATCAACTCGTTCTCGAAATATTTTTGCATGACCGGCTGGCGCGTCGGCTGGATGGTCGTGCCCGAGCTTCTGGTGCGCCCGATCGAGCGGCTCCAGCAGAACCTGTCGATCTCGGTGCCGTCGCTGTCGCAGATCGCGGCCGAGGCCGCCTTCGACGGCGCAGCCGAGATGGAGGAGATCAAGCACGGCTACCAGGAAAACCGTCGCATTCTGATCGAGGGATTGCCCAAAGCCGGCCTCAGCAAGTTCTTGCCGGCCGATGGCGCGTTCTACCTCTATGCCGATGTCTCGGACTTCACCTCCGACAGCTTCGAATTCGCCAAGCAGATGCTGGAGCAGGCCCATGTCGCGGCGACGCCCGGCGTCGATTTCGATCCCATCCATGGCCGTTCATTCATACGGTTCTCCTATGCTCGTTCGGCAGAAGAGATGCGGGAGGCAGTTGACCGGATCGCTCACTGGCTTAAATAGCCGCCAGTTTTCGCCAGCCTTCCGGAGTTCAACTTGTCTGACCGTTCCGTCCCGTCCGCCACGCATTCTCCTCTCGCCGCATTGATGTGGCCGACCCGTCCGGGCGAAACAGTCGGCGCGCTGCGTGCGTTCGTGCTGATTGCGCTCGGCACCGCCTTGATGGCGCTGTCAGCCAAGGTGAACCTGCCGCTGCCCTATGTGCCGATGACGCTGCAGACGCTCGTCGTGCTGATGATCGGCGCCGCCTATGGCTGGCGGCTTGGCAGCGCAACCATGATCGCCTACCTCGCCGAGGGCGCGATGGGGTTGCCGGTGTTCGCGGGCCCCGTGGGTGGGATTGCACCGCTGGTCGGGCCGACCGCGGGCTATCTGTTCGGCTTCGTGCTGGCGGCCTTCGTCACCGGCTGGCTCGCCGAGCGCGGCTGGGATCGCAGCGTAATGCTGCTGTTTGCGGCAATGGCCGTCGGTCATATCGTCATACTGGTGGCCGGGTTCGCCTGGCTCGCCTACGGCCTCGGGCTGGGAGCCGCGAAGGCCTGGCAGGTCGGCCTTGCGCCGTTCATCGCAGCGTCCCTGGTGAAGAACGCGCTGGGCGCGACGCTGATGCCGGCGGCTCGCCGGCTCGTCGACCGCCGCGGGTAAAGCGCACCATTCCGACTGGTTCCAATTGACAGAGCCGGCCAAGTTGATCTTGGCTGGCTCTGAGTTCGAGGGGGAGTGAAACAATGACGACGACAACGATGGCGGGAGCGCCGGTCGCGCAGCCCGCAGCCAAGCCGTGGTACAAGGTTCTCTATGTCCAGGTGCTGATCGCCATCGTGCTCGGCGCCATCGTCGGCTGGCTCTGGCCGACGGTCGCCACCAACGACTGGATCAAGGCGCTCGGCGACGGCTTCATCAAGCTGATCAAGATGGTGATCGCCCCGATCATCTTCTGCACCGTGGTCTCGGGCATCGCCCATATCCAGGACGCCAAGAAAGTCGGACGCATCGGCGTCAAGGCGCTGGTCTATTTCGAGATCGTCTCGACCTTCGCGCTGGTGATCGGCCTCATCATCGGCAATCTGGTGAGGCCGGGCGCAGGTTTCGGCAATGCCGCGGCTAACGAAGCTGCCGTTGCCAACTACGCCAAGCAGGCCGCCGGCCAGAAGTCGGTCGACTTCGTGCTGCACATCATTCCGGACACCGTGGTCGGCGCGTTCGCGCAGGGCGAGATCCTGCAGGTGCTGCTGTTCTCGGTGCTGTTCGGCTTCGCGATCATGAGCCTGGGCGAGCGCGGCCACACCATCCGCAGCTTCATCGACGATGCCGCGCATGCGGTGTTCGGCGTCATCTCCATCGTGATGCGCGCGGCGCCGATCGGCGCGTTCGGCGCGATGGCCTACACCATCGGCAAGTTCGGCACCGGCGCGATCCTCAACCTGGTCGGCCTGATCGCGACGTTCTACGTCACGGCGGCGCTGTTCGTGTTCGTCGTGCTCGGCATCATCGCGCGCATGGCGGGGTTCTCGATCTTCAAGTTCCTCGCCTACATCAAGGACGAGCTGCTGATCGTGCTCGGCACCTCGTCCTCGGAAAGCGCGCTGCCGTCCTTGATGGAGAAGCTCGAGCGTCTCGGCTGCTCCAAGTCGGTGGTCGGCCTCGTGGTGCCCACGGGCTACTCGTTCAACCTCGACGGCACCAACATCTACATGACGCTGGCGACGCTGTTCATCGCGCAGGCGCTCGGTTTCGACCTCAGCTTCAGCCAGCAGCTCACGATCCTGGTCGTGGCCATGCTGACCTCGAAGGGCGCTTCCGGCATCACCGGTGCGGGCTTCATCACGCTGGCGGCGACGCTCGCCGTGGTCGATCCGCGGCTCGTGCCGGGCATGGCGATCGTGCTCGGCATCGACAAGTTCATGAGCGAGTGCCGCGCGCTGACCAACCTCTGCGGCAACGGTGTGGCCTGCGTGATCGTCGCCTGGTGGGAGGGTGAGCTCGATCGCGACAAGCTCAACGCCGCCCTTGCGAGGCAAATCGATCCGACGGACATGGAAACCGCCATCACGACGGACTGAACCGGATCTAACGGCGCTACGCGCCGCTAGACCTTGAAGTAATAGGGCTGGTCGAGATCCTCGATCAGCCCTTTTTCTTTTGGCGCCCAGCCGAGTGCGGCGCGCGTCTTCGCGCTCGAGGTCGGGACGTCCACGGCGGCAAACCGCGCGAACCAACCGAAATGCGCTTCCGCCTCGTCGGCGGATTTCGAGACCACGGGCACGCCGAGCCGCTTTCCGATCACCTCCGCGATCGCCTTGAAGGGCACGCCTTCCTCGGCGACGGCGTGATAGCGGCGCGCGGATGCGCCTTGCTCCAGCGCCATCCGGTAGACACGCGCTGCGTCGAAACGGTGCGCGGCCGGCCAGCGGTTGTTGCCGTCGCCGATATAGGCCGCAGCGCCTTTCTCGCGCGCGATCGCGATCAGGCGCGGGACGAAACCGTGGTCGCTCTCGCCATGGGTGGTGGGCGGCAGCCGCACGATGCCGGCGCGGACCCCTTGCTGCATGAGGTCTTCGGCCGTCGCTTCCGAGACGCGCGGAAAGTGGCGCGCCGCCGCATCGTCCTCGGTCGCAAGACGTCCCGGCGCGAGCAGCGCCACGCCCGAGGTGACGAGGAGCGGACGCTCGGAGCTCTTCAGCTCGTCGCCGAGCGCGAGGATCGCCTGGCGGTCCAGCTCGCAATTGTCAGCGAACTTCGAGAAGTCGTGGTTGAAGGCGAGGTGCAGCACGCCGTCGGAGGCGGCCGCGCCGCTGCGCAAGGACGCGTGGTCCTCGAGCGAGCCGCGATGGACCGCCGCGCCCATCGCGGCGAGGGCGGCGGCGCCGGCATCGGTGCGGGCGAGGCCGGTGACGCGGTGGCCGTTCGCGATCAGGTCGGCAACCACGGCGGAGCCGACGAAGCCGGTGGCGCCGGTGACGAATACACGCATGAGCTATCTCCAGGGATTGGCGAAGGGGTTGGTGGAGACGACCATCTGCGCTAGTCTTATCCGGGTAAAGTAGTGACCTTATCAGGGTATAATAGCTAACAGGATGAGCGAGACCGCTTCGGCTGAAAACCTGCTTGGGGCCTATCTCAAGGACCGCCGCACCCGGCTCGATGCCGCTGCGTTCGGCCTCAGCGGCAGCCGCCGGCGCACGCCCGGCCTGCGGCGCGAGGAGGTGGCCCAGCGCGCCAATATCAGCCCGACCTGGTACACGTGGCTGGAGCAGGGCCGGGGCGGGGCGCCATCGGCCGATGTGCTCGACCGCATCGCCCGCGCGTTGATGCTGACCGATGTCGAGCGCGAGCACCTGTTCCTGATCGGCCTCGGCCGTCCGCCGGAGGTGCGCTACCAGGCGAGCGAGGGCGTCTCGCCGCGGCTGCAGCGCGTGCTCGACGCGCTCGCATTCAGCCCCGCGCTGGTGCGGACCGCGACCTGGGACGTCGTCGCCTGGAACAGGGCGGCAACCGCCGTGCTGACGGACTACGGCGCGATCCCGCCGGACCAGCGCAACATCCTGCGCTTCATCTTCTGCGATCCGCGCGTGCGCGCCGCGCAATACGACTGGGACAGCGTGGCGCGCTTCGTGGTGGCGGCGTTCCGGGCGGATGCCGCGCGCGCCGGCGCGGTCTCGCATGTCGCCGATTTCGTTGACGAGCTGTGTAGGACCAGCCCGGAATTCGCGTCGCTGTGGCGCGACAACGACGTGCGCCATCATGGCGACGGCACCAAGCGGCTGCGCCACCCCGTGCACGGCACCATGTCGTTCGAATATTCGAGCTTCAATGTCGAGGCCCGGCCCGATCTCAGCATGATCGTCTATAACCCGGCGACACCGGAAGATGCCGAGCGGATCAGGACATTGCTTGCCGAGCGCGCCGACTGACGGAATTGGCGAGCTCGCGCGTTTAACCCGCATCTCAGGCGTCGAGGGGTGGGTGGTATCGTGGGCAATGCGGCTGTGAATCCGATCATGTTGCAGGCGGCAGAGCATTTTGCTGCGGGGCGGCCGGATCAGGCGGATGCGCTGTGCGCGCAGGTTTTGGCGGCAGATCCGGATTACGTTCCGGCGCTGCATCTGGCGGCGGTCACAGCCTTCGTCACCGACCGCGCGGCCGAGGGCGCGGCGCTGCTCGGCCGCATCTTCAGCGTCGATCCCGACCATGCACCGGCGCTTGTCACGCTCGGCGATGCGCTGGCGCTGAAGGGCGAGCAGGAAGGGGCGGTGGCGGCGTTCCGCCGCGCGCTGCTGCGGCAGGGCGACGATGCGACCGTGCACAACAAGCTCGGCGTGGCGCTCGGCGAGCTCGCGCGCTTCGAGGAGGCGGAAGCTGCTTACCGCCACGCGCTGGCGCTCGATGCGCATCTGACGCGGGCCTGCTTCAATCTTGCCGTCGTGCTCGCCGGACAGGGGCGGCTCACTGAAGCCGAAGAGGCCTATCGTGCGGTCATCGCGCGCGAGCCCTCCTATCGCGGCGTCTGGCTCAATCTCGGCAATCTCCTCATCGACCAGGCGCGGCTCGGCGAGGCGGAGGGGGCTTATCGCCGCGCGCTCGAAATTGATCCCGATGATCCCGGCGTGCTGTGCAATCTCGGCGCCGCGCTCTACCGGCAAGGATTGCTCGACGACGCTATCGTGCAATACCGCCGCGCCATCGCGATCGCGCCGGACAATGTGCCGGCGATGCGCCTGCTCGGTCTCGTCCTGCACGAGGCCGGTCAACTGCGGGAAGCCGACGAGGTCTACCGGCAGGTCTTTACGCGCGACGCATCGGATCATGTGGTCGCCAGCAATCTCGGCGCCTGCCTCTCCGAGCTCGGTCATCTGGAGGAGGCGATCGCGTCCTGCGAGCATGCGCTGCTGCTGAAGCCCGATCACGCTCCGGCCTGGACCAATCTCGGCATCATCTTCGAGAAGCAGGACCGCGCCGGCGACGCGGTCGCCGCGCACCGCTGCGCGGTCGTCGCCGATCCCGCTTACGCAAAGGGCCACGCTAATCTCGCGGTCGCGCTGCGCAATGCCGGTGATATCGACGAGGCGCTCGCGGTCTCGCATCGCGCCATCGCGCTCGATCCGGAGCAGCCGCTGGCGCAGTACAACCACGCGCATTTCATGCTGATGAACGGCGAGTTCGCCGATGGCTTCGAGGCCTATCGCTGGCGGCGCAGATGCAAGGCACTGTCGGACGGCGATCCTGAATTCGCCGAGCCGGAATGGCAGGGCGAGCCGCTCGCGGGGCGGACATTGCTGCTGTTCGCCGAATACGGGCTCGGCGATGCCCTGCATTTCGTGCGCTATGTGCCGATGGTGACAGCGCTGGGCGGCCGGATCATCCTGCAGGTTCAGCCCGCGCTCGCCGCGCTGCTGCGGCAGCTTCAAGGCGTCACCGTGATCGCGCGCGGCGCGCCGCTGCCTCCGTTCGACCTGCAACTGCCGCTGATGAGCCTGCCGCGCATCTTCGGCACCACGCGCGAGACCATCCCGGCGGACGTTCCCTATCTGCATGCCGATCCCGCACGACTGTCGCGCTGGCGCGCGGCGCTTGCGGATGTGACGACGCTGAAGGTCGGTGTCGTCTGGGCCGGCAATGCCAGGCACAAGGGCGACCGCCAGCGTTCGCTGTCAGCAGAAGCCGTGCTGCCGCGCCTCGTGATGCCGGGCGTGCAGCTCTATTCCTTGCAAAAGGAGCCGCGGCCCGGGGATGCCGAGGTGCTGGCCGCGCTCGGCAAAGACGTCATCGACCTTGCGCCGGCGCTCGGCGATTTCGCCGACACCGCGGCGGCCGTGGCGGCGCTCGATCTCGTCATCGCCGTCGACACGTCGGTGGCGCATCTCGCCGGCGCGCTGGGACGTCCGGTGTGGATGCTGACGCCTTACGCGCTCGACTGGCGCTGGCTTAGGGATCGCGAGGACAGTCCGTGGTATCCGACCATGCGGCTGTTCCGCCAGCGAGCGCCGCGCGAATGGGACGATCCCTTGATGCGCCTGTCGGCCGCGCTCGCGGTGCTCGCCGCAGGCGCGGAGGACTAGAAGCGTTCCGGCCGGTAAGGCGCAGGATCGATCGAGGGCGTCTCGCCGCTCATGATCTCGGCGAGCAGGCGTCCCGTTGCGGGCCCGAGCGTAAAGCCCTGATGGCCGTGGCCGAAATTCATCCAGAGGCCGGGGTGGCGCGGCGCCTGCCCGAGCACCGGCAGCATGTCGGGCGTGCAGGGGCGGGTGCCGAACCACGGATCGGGCTCGGCGCGCTTGCCGAGATCGATCAGCTCGCGGGCGGAGGCTTCGGCACTTTCGAGCTGCACGGGCGTTGCGAGCGCATCCGGGCCCGTCAGCTCGGCGCCGGTGGTGATGCGGATGCCCTTGGCCATCGGTCCCATGGCGTAGCCGTTGCCCTTGTCCACCAGCGGCAGATCGAGCGAGGCGCCGCCGCTGTAATGCATGTGGTAGCCGCGCTTGCGCACCAGCGGGATGCGATAGCCGAACTTGTACAGGAGATCGGGCGACCACGGTCCGAGCGTCACGACGGCGTGCGCGGCGTCGATGCGCCCCGGATCGGTGTCGACCGACCAGCCGGTCGCGGTTTGCTGCAGGCTTTGCGCATCACCGAGCACGATCCGGCCGCCGAGGCGTTGGAACAGCTCGGCATAGGCCGTGACCAGCGCGCCGGGATCGGACACCGTCCAGGTGTCGAGCCAGTGGATGGCGCCCGGCAGATCGTCGCGCAGGATCGGCTCGGCCTTGGTCAATTCGCTGCCGGACAGCACGCGAAAATTCACGCCGAACTCGCGCGCATCCTGTTCCGCGTTTTTGACCGAGAGCTCCAGGTCGGCGGCATCGCGGTACAGCGCCCGGTAGCCGGCGCGGCGGATCAGGTTGTCGGCATGGGCCTCGCGAATGAGGATGTCGTGTTCGCTCGTCGCATAGCCGATCAGGCGCGCCCATCCGACGATGGCTTCGCGATGCCGCTTCGGCGCCGAATGCCACCAGTAGCGCAGCAGCGGCTCGATATGGCGGTGAAGCGAGGACAGGCTGTAGCGCACGTCGTTGGTGCGGCCGGTCGCGATCTTGAGCAGCGTGGCGAGGTCGCGCGGCATCGGATAGGGGCGCACGGCTTCGGCCTGGATCATCCCGGCATTGCCGTAGCTGGTCTCGCGGCCGGGCTCCCTGCGGTCGACGAGCGTGACGGCCCAGCCGCGCCGCTGCAGGTGCAGCGCCGCACCCACACCGACCATGCCGCCGCCGAGAATGATCGCGCTTTGCATCGGAAGAAATCTCCTGTCAGACCCGGGTCATTCCCAGGTGAGAAAATCGGGCGCGGCCGACAGCGGCGGCGCGGCAGCGAGCCGTGCAAGATTGGGCACGGGCCGGCACATTTGGGCATCGTGCGCGAACGCAGCCTCGATGCTTGCGGCGACCGCGAGCACGATGGCATCGCCGCCGCGCGGGCCGACGATCTGAAGGCCGAAGGGCAGGCCGGCCTCATCGAGACCGAGCGGAATGCTGATCGCGGGATGGCCGGGAAGCGTGACGGCATAGGCGAGCGCGAGCCAGTGGAAATAGGATTTGGTCGGCACGCCGTCGATCTCGGCGGGATAGAGTTCCGACCAGGGACGCGGGCTGAGCGTGATGGTCGGGCTGATCAGCACATCGCAATTTGCGAAGAAGGCCTGCCAGGCGCGATAGATCCGCGTCTGGATCGTGGCGGCGCGGGCGTGGTCCTCGAGCGTGTAGCCGAGGCCTTCCTCGACATTGGCACGCACGTTCGGACCGAGCATCTCCGGACGCTCCTTGTAGTTCTTGCCGTGCGTCGCCAGGAACATGCCGGCGCGCAGCACGGCGAAGACGTCGTCAGCACCGGTGCAGTCGGGCGTTGACTCGCGGCTTTCGGCGAACAGCGGCGCGAGCTTGCTGACGCGATGGCGGAACACGCGGCGGATCGCCTGCTCGGTCGGCGCGAAGCCGAAGTCTTCGGTAAAGGCGAGACGCAGCTTGCCGAGATCGGCGGGATGCGGCGCGGCCCAGCGCTCGGCCCGCGCGCGCACAGGCTCGCCGGGCAGGGTGTAGGCGAGCGGATCGCGGGCATCGTCGCTCGCCATCGCAGAGAGCATCAGCGCGGTATCGGCGACATTGCGCGCCATCGGCCCGTCGGTCGACAGGTTCGACCAGCCGAAGATGCGCTTTTCGCTGGGCACGAGGCCGTAGGACGGACGCATGCCGACGATGCCGGAGAAGCCGGCCGGATTGCGCAAGGACCCGCCGGTGTCGGAGCCCGAGGCGAGCGGGGCCATGCCGCAGGCGAGCGCCACCGCCGAGCCGCCGGAGGAGCCGGCCGCAGAGCGCATCGGATCGAACGGATTGCCGGTGGCACCGAACACGGGGTTGCGGGTGTTGCCGCCCGCCGCCCATTCCGGCGTGTTGGTCTTGCCGAAGATGATGGCGCCGCTCGCGCGCAAGCGCGCGACCGAGCCCTGGTCGGCGACGGGCACGTTGTCGCGCAGCAACGGGCTGCCATAGGTGGAGCGCATCCCGGCGGTGTCCTGGGTGTCCTTGATCAGGACCGGGAGCCCATGCAGCGCGCCGCGATCCCCGCCGCGCAGGATTTCCGCCTCCGCCGCCTTTGCGGCAGCGCGCGCGCCCGGTTCGTCCAGCGTCACGACGGCATTGACGGCGCCGTTGACGGCGGCGATGCGCGACAGGCAGGCGTCGAGCAGCTCGACAGGCGAGATCGCCTTGGCAGACAGCAGGCGGCGCAGCTCAACGGCGCTGGAATCGCAAAGTCCGGACACGGACGCTCCCTTTCAGATTATGAAAACAATTTAGCATATCGGAAAGCGAAGGCGACGCATTAATAATCGTCAAACCTCCCTGTTTTGTTCGCTGATAGCGGCCGGGACGGCCTTCGAGCTTTCGTATAGGGCCGATCTGGCTCGTATCGGCCGAAAAGATTAGGCCGATCGATCAACTATTTTTCCGCGGCCGTGCTAGCATTGCGCCATGAGCGAGACCACGCCCCCTGAAATTGCCAATTCCCAGCTTGGCCAATGCCTCAAGGCCGCCCGTCAGGCGCGTGGCCTGACGCTGAAGCAGGTGGCGGAGCGGACCGGCATGGCGCTCTCGACCCTGTCCAAGGTCGAGAACGGCCTGATGTCGCTGACCTACGACAAGCTGCTTCAGCTCACCTCGGGCCTGAAGATGGAGATTGCCGAGCTGTTCAATCCGGCGGTCGCGGCGCCAGCGCAGGGCCGGCCGGTTACCGCGCGGCGGAGCATCAGCCGGGCCGGGCAGGGCCAGGTGATCACCACGAAGTTCTACACCTACACCTATCAATGCACCGACCTGATCGGCAAACGCATGGTGCCGATCGTCGCCGAAGTCCGTGCGCGCTCGCTGGAGGAGTTTGGGCCCCTGCTGCGCCATGCCGGCGAGGAGTATTTCGTGGTGACGCGCGGACGCGTCGCCGTCCACACCGAGTTCTATGCGCCCGAGATTTTGGGCGAGGGCGACGGCATGTACATCGACAGCACCATGGGCCACGCCTACCTCAACGCCGGCGAGGGGCCTTCCGCCACGGGCGTCTGTCTCTGCACCAGCGAGGCGCCCGATCTCTACGATCAGCTTCGCCAGATCGCCGCGCGCGACGTCGCGCCGCTCGGGGATGACGAGCTGCCGTCGTAGCGATATCGCGAGCCACTGAAACGAAAAACGCCCGGCTTTGGCCGGGCGTTTTTTATTCCGTGTCCGGCTTATTCGCCGCCGCCGAAGCGGCGCGACCACCAGCCGGCGCGGCGTGGCGTGGCCGGCGTCTCGCTGGCCGCTTCCGGCGCAGGCTCGGGGGCCGGTGCAGGCGGAGCAACCGGCTCCGGTGCCGCGGCAACCGGCGCTGCCGGCTCGCTCGCGCTGCTCGACATGAAGCTCACCTTCTCGCGGACCGTGGAGCGGCGCCGCGCGGACTTGTCGTCGGCGGGCTCGTCTTCCACGACGGCGGCGGGCGCCGGCTCGGGCGCGACCGGCGTCGCGGGCGGAACCTCGGTCCGGTAGTCGGGCTGAGCATCGTGTTGCGTGACTTGCGGCTCGGCGGTGTGCTCGGCCTGCGCGATCGAGGGCGCAGCCTCGCCGCCATTACCGTCGAAATCGGCAACCGCATCGCTGGCTTCCGAAGGCGCGCCGCCAGCGAGCTCGTCGCCGATGGAGCCGGCGAGACCTTCCTCGTTCCCGCCGCGACGGCGACGTCCACCTCTGCGACCGCGCCGGCGCCGGCGCTCGCCGCTGCCCTGCTGCTCGCCACGAGCGGCCTGCTCGTCACCTTCCTCGCCATCCTGCTCGGACTCGGCTTCTTCCTCGCCTTCGCCCGCGACCATCGCCGGCTCGGACGGGCTCGCCGCGGCATCCTCACGCAGCTCACCGTCGCGCTGGCCACCGCGGCCACGGCGGCGGCGGCGGCGCTTGCGGCGCTGACCGTCCTGCTCGGGGGCCGCTTCGCCGGCCTGTTCTTCAGCGAGGCCTTCGGTCTCTTCGGTCTCGATCTCGGATTCCAGCTCCGGATCGAACTCCTCGTCGTCATAGGCTTCTTCAGCCAGCGGCGGCGGGCTCGCAGCGGCCTGCGCAACGAGCAGCGCCTTGGCGGCTTCGAGCGTGTGCACCTGCTCGCCGCGGTCGATGAGGTAGGCCTGCGGACCGCTGACGCTGGGATCGGCGATGACGGCCAGCGTGACCTTGAAGCCGTTCTCAAGGTCGCGCAGATGGCCGCGCTTGTGGTTCAGCACATAGAGCGCGACGTCGGTGCGGGTGCGGACCACGAGATTGTGGGTCGCGCCCTTCATCAGGATCTCTTCGAGGCCGCGCAAGAGCTGCAGCGCCACCGAGGACACCGAGCGGACATGGCCGGTGCCGCCGCAATGCGGGCAGGGATCGGTCGAGCTCTCGAGCACGCTGGCGCGGATGCGCTGGCGCGACATCTCCAGAAGGCCGAAATGCGAGATGCGGCCGACCTGGATGCGGGCGCGATCCTGCCGCAGGCAATCGGACAGCTTGCGCTCGACCGCACGGTTGTTGCGCTTCTCGTCCATGTCGATGAAGTCGATGACGATCAGGCCGGCGAGGTCGCGCAGGCGAAGCTGGCGGGCGACCTCTTCGGCCGCCTCCAGGTTGGTCTTGAGCGCGGTGTCCTCGATATGGTGCTCGCGGGTCGAGCGGCCGGAGTTGACGTCGATCGAGACCAGCGCCTCGGTCTGGTTGATCACGATATAGCCGCCGGAGCGTAGCTGCACGGTCGGCGAGAACATCGCATCGAGCTGGCTCTCGACCCCCATGCGCGAGAATAGCGGCTGTCCGTCGCGATACTGCTTCACCGCGCTGACATTGGCGGGCATCAGCATCTTCATGAAGTCGCGCGCTTCGCGGTAGCCGGAATCGCCGGCAACCTGAATCTCGTCGATCTCCTTGTTGTAGAGGTCGCGCAGCGAGCGCTTGATCAACGAACCTTCCTCGTAGACGAGGGTCGGTGCCTGCGACTTCAGCGTGAGGTCGCGAACCGTCTCCCACATCCGGATCAGATATTCGAAGTCGCGCTTGATCTCGGGCTTGGTGCGGGCAGCGCCTGCGGTGCGCAGGATGATGCCCATGCCCTCGGGCACGTCGAGATCCTGCACGACCTCCTTCAGACGGGAACGATCCTGCGCGCTCGTGATCTTGCGGCTGATGCCGCCGCCGCGCGCGGTGTTCGGCATCAGTACGGCATAGCGGCCGGCGAGCGAGAGATAGGTCGTGAGCGCCGCGCCCTTGTTGCCGCGCTCTTCCTTGACGACCTGCACCAGCATGACCTGGCGGCGCTTGATGACTTCCTGGATCTTGTACTGGCGGCGCGGGCGGAAGGTGCGCTCCGGCACTTCCTCCAGCACGTCGTCGCCGCCGACGGATTCGACGACTTCCTCTTCGGCTTCCTCGCCGTCGTCCTCGTCCTCGTCGTCGTCTTCGCCGGCTGCTTCCGCGGCTTCGGCATGCGGTGCTTCACCGCTCTCGCCGTACACGGCGTCAGCCGGCTCGGCGGCCGCGGTCACGGCTTCGGCGAAAGCCTCGTCGTGCGGCTCGGAGCTGTGAGCTTCGAAGGCTTGCACCTCCTGCGGCTCGGCAGCGGTCTCGCTGGCGACCACGGGCTCGGCGCCGACCGCCGCGACCGGGGCGGGCGTCTCGCCGGCATGGTCATGGTCATGGTGATCGTGACCATGGTCGTGGTCGTGCGCGTGATCGTCGGCATGGGCGTGATCGTCGGCATGGGCGTGATCGTCGGCATGGGCGTGATGGTGGTCATCATGCGCGTGCGCGGCGTGGTCATGATCGTGGTGATCATGATCGCCATGGTCGTGGTCGTGATGCTCGTGGTCGTGGCCGTCGTGCTCGCCGTGATGCCCGGCATCGGCGTGCAGGTGCTCGCCCTCGTGCGGCGCGCCCTCGGTGTTCGCAGCTTCGCCCTCGACCGGCTGGGCAGCGGCATCGCCATTTGCGTCGAGACCTTCGACGATCTCGCTGCGCACGCGCTCGCCATGACCGCGGCGGCGGGCGTTGCGGTGGCGCGAGCGGCGGCGGCCGTGGGAGCGGTTCTCGCTCTCTTCCTCGGCCTCGCGATGGGCCTGTTCCTCGGCCTCGATCAGCGCCTGCCGATCGGCAACCGGGATCTGGTAGTAGTCGGGATGGATTTCGCTGAAGGCGAGGAAGCCATGGCGGTTGCCGCCATATTCAACGAAAGCGGCCTGCAGGGAGGGTTCGACCCTTGTGACCTTGGCGAGATAGATGTTCCCGCGCAGTTGCTTGCGTTGCGCGGTCTCGAAATCAAACTCTTCGACGCGATTGCCGCGGACCACGACGACCCGGGTCTCTTCCGGGTGGGTGGCATCGATCAACATCTTGTTGGGCATGTCTTAACTCTTGGCGGCGGCGGGCGCGACTCACCGTGGGCGCAAACTGCGCTGCCGGGTGACGCGACGGTCCACCTGATTCGGGGGTGAGGGGAAGGCCGAAACGCCGTCTCTCGCGCCTTGCCGAACCGGAAGCTTCAGGACCATTGCGGCGCGCGGGTTTGTCACTCCGCAGCGTCGCGAATGATCCTTCAGAGTTCGTCGGCACAGTCTGGCGCATCAAGCGTCGGCCCGTATGAAACATTGGGCGGCGAGGCCGCCCCTCAATCAGTTGCTGCTGGCCAGGCATGGCGCGAGCGCGCTCGCCCTGGGGATCACGAACCGCCCCCTTGGGATCAAGGGACCGGGTAATGGGTTACGCCGCTGTCAGAACCGTCCCGGACACGGAAGTGGTATCCGGGGACCGTCCGCCGCCGGGGCTTGGCCCGTTCCACCTCGTTGCCGCGCACCGCGCTGGTCTTGGAGGAGAACGGAAAACGCTGGAATTCCCAAATCTTGGGAGCTCCGGCGCTGCACCGGGAGGCTGAATGCGACACAACCGGAAATATCGGCCGTCAGCATTCCGTACATACGAGGAATGGGCCAACGGTGCAAGGGAGCGTCGCACGGCGGTCACAGTCAGCGAGTTTCGCGATTCTGTCATTAAGGATCGTTTAACCCTGTGGTTCTATTGCGTTAAAAAGGCTGCTCGGAGGCACGGAATCGGTGGCGAGCCGCACAAATCAATGGATTTTGCTGGGATGCGCGTTGTTGTGCGCCGCAGCATTGCCGTATGCCGATTCCTCGCGTTTGAGCGCGGCGGAAGGGCAGCCGCAACCCTCTGTTGCGGTGACGAATTTTCCAATCGCCTCGGCGGCCCGGCTGGCCGGCGATGGCAAGCAGACCCGCTTCATCCTCGACATCGACCAGACCGTCACCTTCCGCGCCGTGACGCTCGCCGACCCCTACCGGGTGGTCGTGGACGTGCCGCAGGTCAATTTTCAGCTGCCTGCGGGCACCGGGGTCGCAGGACGGGGGCTGGTCAAGGCCTTCCGCTACGGGTTGGTCATGCCCGGCGGCTCGCGAATCGTGTTCGACCTGGCGGGACCGGCCAAGATCGCAAACTCCTACGTGGTGGAAGCGGCCAACGGCCAGCCGGCCCGGCTGGTGCTCGAACTGGAGGAGGTCGACCGCGCCGCCTTCGTGCAGGCGCTGGCCCCGGAGAACCGTCCCGAGCTGCGGCCCGCCATCGCCGATGCGCCACCGAAAACGGTTCCCGCCGCGCCGGCGCCCGAAGCAACGCAGCAGAAGGCTGACGGCAGGCCGGTCGTGGTCATCGATCCCGGCCACGGCGGCATCGACAACGGCACGCAATCGAGCGGCGAGAGCGAGAAGAACCTGGTGCTGGCCTTTGCCGTGTCGCTGCGCGACCGGCTCGAGAAGGCCGGCAAGTATCGCGTGGTGCTGACGCGGGACGACGACACGTTCATCCCCCTCAACGACCGGGTCAAAGTCGCCCGTAACCTCAAGGCGGCGCTGTTCGTATCGATCCATGCCGACGCACTGCCGCGTGCCGAGGGCGATGCGCAGGGCGCCACTATCTACACCCTGTCCGACAAGGCCTCCGACGCCGAGGCCCAGCGTCTGGCCGACGCGGAAAACCGTGCGGACGCCATCGCCGGCTTCAACCTTGCGGAGGAGCCGACCGACGTTGCCGACATCCTGATCGACCTGACGCAGCGGGAAACCCGCACGTTTTCAAACCGTTTTGCCCATCTGCTGATGGGCGAAATGAAGTCGACGGTGCGGATGCACAAGCATCCGCTGAAATCGGCCGGTTTCCGGGTGCTGAAAGCGCCGGACGTGCCCTCGGTGCTGGTCGAGATCGGTTACGTCTCCAACAAGGGCGACCTCGAGCACCTGGTGTCCGAGGGCTGGCGGTCCAAGGCCGTGGGCTCGATGGCGCAGGCGATCGACGGGTTCCTGGCCAAACGGCTGGCGACAAGCGCCGGCGCGTCGAATTGAAGACGGGTTTTTCCGTCCTGCCGCAAAGGCCCTAGTTTGGCCACAGCGGACGCTTTATAAAAACGCCGCAGGGGGTTCCGGAATCGGAGAGAATCCCGCTCGGCAAGCGTCTTTAGGCCCGGCCTTGATGTGATTGCGTAGGCCGGTGAATTCGCGACGTGAGGTTGGCGCCAGTTTCGGGTGCCAAGGGGCTGATACTGGGCTGATCCAGAGTTTGAACGGATAAACAGATAATGCGCTTGCTGGTGCGGTTCATGGGCTTCCTGTTCGCCGCGGGAACGGTGGTGTTCCTTGTCGGTGTCGGAGCCGTGGCAGGCCTGATCTGGCATTTCTCCAAGGACTTGCCTGATTACTCTCAGCTTCAGGATTACGAGCCGCCGGTGATGACCCGCGTCCACGCGGTCGACGGTTCGCTGCTCGGCGAATACGCCAAGGAGCGGCGGCTGTACCTGCCGATCCAGGCGGTGCCCAAGCTCGTGATCAACGCCTTCCTCGCGGCCGAGGACAAGAATTTCTACGAGCATGGTGGCATCGACTACACCGGCATGGCGCGCGCAGGCGTGCTCTACCTGCAGAACTTCGGCTCCAACCGCCGTCCGCAGGGCGCCTCGACGATCACCCAGCAGGTCGCAAAGAACTTCCTTCTGACCAACGAGGTCTCCTTCTCGCGCAAGATCAAGGAAGCCTTGCTGGCGATGCGCATCGAGAAGACCTACTCGAAGGACAAGATCCTCGAGCTGTATCTGAACGAGATCTATCTCGGCCTCGGCGCCTACGGCATCGCGGCCGCTTCGCTGGTCTATTTCGACAAGTCGGTGAACGAGCTGACGGTGGCGGAAGCCTCCTATCTGGCCGCGCTGCCGAAGATGCCGGCGACGCTGCATCCGGTCCGCAACCGCGACCGTGCCGTCGAGCGCCGCAACTATGTGATCGATCGTCTGCTGGAGAACGGCTGGATCAAGCAGGCCGACGCCGACAAGGCGCGCAAGGAGCCGCTGGCCGTCACCAACCGTTCCAACGGCGCCCACACCTTCGCCGGCGAATATTTCGCCGAGGAAGTCCGCCGCGACATCTTCGAGCGCTACGGCGAGAAGAAGCTTTACGAGGGCGGCCTGTCTGTCCGCACCACGCTCGATCCGAAGATCCAGGTCATGGCGCGGAAGGCCATGGTTGCCGGGCTCGTGAACTATGACGAGCAGCAGGGCTATCGCGGCGCCATGAGCAAGCTCGATATCTCCGGTGACTGGGGCGTGAAGCTCGCCGAGATCAAGTCGCTGTCCGACATCTCGCCGTGGCGCATGGCGGTGGTGCTGGAGACCAGCGACCAATCGGCGCGTATCGGCTTCCAGCCGAGCCGCGAGCTCGGCGGCGCCATCAGCAAGCAGCGCGAGACCGGCCTCGTCACCGTCGACGGTGTACGCTGGGCGCGGGCGGCCCAGGGCAACGCCAAGGGCAGGACCCCGACCTCCGTGGCGCAAGTGCTGCAGCCCGGCGACGTGATCTACGCCGATCCGCTCTACACCAAGGAGGGACAGCCGGTCGAAGGCCAGTACCGCCTGCGCCAGATCCCCGAAGTGTCCGGCGCGATGGTCGCAATGGATCCGTGGACCGGCCGCGTGCTCGCGATGGTCGGCGGCTTCTCGTTCGACCAGAGCCAGTTCAACCGCGCCACGCAGGCCTACCGGCAGCCGGGCTCGTCGTTCAAGCCGATCGTCTACTCGGCCGCGCTCGACAACGGCTACACGCCGTCGACCGTCGTGCTCGATGCGCCCATCGAAATCGACCAGGGGCAGGGCGCCGGCGTGTGGCGGCCTGAAAACTTCTCCTCGGGCAAGTTCCAGGGACCGGTGACGCTGCGCAACGCGCTGCGGCAGTCGCTCAACACCGTAACGGTGCGCCTCGCGCAGGACATCGGCATGCCCCTGATCGGCGAATATGCCCGCCGCTTCGGCGTCTATGACGAGCTGCCGAACTATCTCTCCTACGCGCTTGGCGCCGGCGAGACCACGGCGATGCGCATGGTCACGGCTTACTCGATGCTCGCCAATGGCGGCCGCCGCGTGAAGCCGACGCTGATCGACCGCATCCAGGACCGCTACGGCCACACGATCTTCAAGCACGACCAGCGCGAATGCCGCGGCTGCGATGCACCGGGCGGCTGGAAGAACCAGAACGAGCCGCAGCTGATCGACCGCCGCGAGCAGGTGCTGGATTCCATGACCGCCTATCAGATCACCGAGCTGATGGAAGGCGTGGTGCAGGCTGGTACCGCGACCGTGGTGAAGGAGGTCGGCAAGCCGATCGCCGGCAAGACCGGCACCACCAACGAGGCCAAGGACGCCTGGTTCGTCGGCTTCTCGCCCGACGTCGCGGTTGCGATCTACATGGGCTACGACAAGCCGCGCGCGCTCGGTAAGGGCAACGCCGCGACCGGCGGCCATCTGGCCGCGCCCATCGCGCGCGATTTCCTCAAGCTCGCGCTCGCCGACAAGCCCGCCGTTCCGTTCAAGGTGCCGGCCGGCATCAAGCTGGTTCGCGTCGTCTCCAAGACCGGCATGCGCGCCGGCCCCGGCGAGACCGGCGGAACCATTTTGGAGGCCTTCAAGCCGGGCACGGCGCCGCCGGATAACTATTCGGTCATTGGCGTGGCCGACGCGGACGGGCGCGGCGGCGGCGGCATGCCGGCCTCGCAGCAGCAGCAGCCGGATTCCGGCTTCTTCATGCGGCCGGGCACCGGTGGTCTCTACTAAGGCTTAGGACAAGACTGACGATTGCGGTTCGGGCGGTTGCGCTTTGCAGCCGCCGCCGCTACATCCCCATCTCGAATTGCACGCGGAATTCCGCGAGACCAGAGAACGACATGCGCGCCGAAATCGAACGGTTGGTAGAAGAGATCAAGCAGTCAGTCGGGCTGCTGAGGAGGCATCTTTGACGTCGAGAAATCGACGGCACGCCTCGCCGAGCTGAACAAGCTCGCAGAAGATCCCAATCTCTGGAACGATCCCCAGAAGGCCCAGAAGCTGATGCAGGAGCGGACCTCGCTTGAGGATTCGCTGTCGGGCATCGGCAAGGTCGAGCAGGAGCTCGAAGACGATATCGGCATGATCGAGCTCGGCGAGGCCGAGGGCGACGACGGTGTCGTGGCCGAAGCCGAAGCCGCGCTGAAGAACCTGAAGAAGGAAGTGGCGCGGCGCGAGCTCGAGGCGTTGCTCTCGGGCGAAGCAGACCGCTTCGATTCCTATCTCGAAGTCCATGCCGGCGCCGGCGGCACCGAGAGCCAGGACTGGGCGCAGATGCTCTTGCGCATGTACACGCGCTGGGCCGAAACGCACGGCTTCAAGGTCGAGTATCTCGAAGAGTCCGAGGGCGAAGAAGCCGGCATCAAGTCGGCGACGATCCAGGTTTCCGGGCACAACGCCTATGGCTGGCTGAAGACCGAAGCGGGCGTGCACCGCCTCGTCCGCATCTCGCCGTTCGATTCCAACGCGCGGCGGCACACCTCGTTCTCGAGCGTGCAGGTGTTCCCCGTCATCGACGACAGCATCAAGATCGACATCAAGGAATCCGACGTCCGCGTCGACACGATGCGGTCGGGCGGCGCCGGCGGCCAGCACGTTAACAAGACCGAATCCGCGGTGCGCCTGACCCACATCCCGACCGGCGTTGCCGTAGTCTGCCAGGCCGGTCGCTCTCAGCACAAGAACCGGGCGCAGGCCTGGGACATGCTGCGCGCGCGCCTTTACGAGATCGAGCTGAAGAAGCGCGAGGAGAAGGCTGCCGCCGACCAGGCCGCCAAGACCGATATCGGCTGGGGCCACCAGATCCGCTCCTACGTGCTGCAGCCCTACCAGATGGTGAAGGACCTGCGGACGGGCGTGCAGACCTCCGACACGTCGGGCGTGCTCAATGGCGAGCTCGACGAGTTCATGGCCGCGACCCTGGCGCAGCGCGCCTTCGGCACCACCGCAGGCGACGTCGAGGACGTGGACTAGCCATGACACGCGTCGCCTTCATCGGGCTTGGACGGATGGGCCATGGCATGGCCGGCCGCTATCTCGATGCCGGCTTCACGGTGACGCTGTGGAATCGCAGCAAGGCCAAGGCGGAAGACCTGATCGCGCGCGGCGCGCTGTGGGCGACCTCGCCCGAGGACGCCGCGATCGATGCCGATGCGGTCGTGACCATGGTGGCCGACGACGATGCCTCGCGCGCGGTCTGGCTCGGGCCGGAGGGCGCGGCCAAGACGGCCAAAGCCGGCACCATCGCGATCGAATGCTCCACCGTCTCCTATGACCACGCCCGCGAGATGGGCCGCGAGCTGAACGCGCGCGGGCTGATATATATCGACTGTCCCGTGACGGGATTGCCGGATGCGGCAGCCGCCGGGAAGCTGACGCTGCTGGTCGGCGCAGATAGCGCCGATCTCGAGCGCGCCCGGCCGTTCCTCGAACCGATCGGCTCGACCATCCGTCATTTCGGCGCTGTCGGCTCCGGCACCGTCTACAAGCTCATCAACAATCTGATGGGCGCGATCCAGATCGCCGGCCTCGCGGAAGGGCTCGCGATCGCCGAGCAAGCCGGGCTCGACATGAACCTGGTGCTGGAGTCGATCCAGGCGGGCGTCGCCGCAAGCCCGCAGGTGCAGCGGCATTCGAAGCGGATGGTCGCCCGCGATTTTTCCGGCGCGACCTTCACCGCGGCGCTGCGGCACAAGGATGCCGCCTACGCCGTGAAGCTCGCCGAGAGCCTGCTCGCCGACAAGCCGCTGGTGTCGCGCGCCGCGGTCGAGTCCTACGCGCAGGCGAAAGCCGCGATGCCCGACGACGATGAAGGCAGGATGATCGAGCTGGTGTCGCGGCCGAAGAAGCCGTCCTAGGCCGGTCACATCACATGGAGCAGCTTCGCTCGCTCCGCTGCCTCCGGACTTTGGGTCTGCAAACCGAGCTTCATCGGAAATCGGGTGGCGCTGGTCACCGAGGTATCCTAGGCGACAGGCTCGGCCGCCGAGATGAGACGCTATGCCCCCGAATGAAAACCGGATCGACGCGCGAGGCTGGTCGCTGCTCGCTGTGCTCTCGGTGCTGTGGGGCGGCTCGTTCTTCTTCAATGGCGCGGCCTTGCGGGAATTGCCGCCGCTGACGCTGGTGTTCTTGCGCGTCGCGCTCGGCGCGGCCATGCTGCTGCCGCTGCTCCGCATGCAAGGGATAGGTTTGCCGAAGGGCATCGCGGGGTGGACGCCGTTCTTCGCGATCGGGCTGCTCAACAACGTCATCCCGTTCTCGCTGATCGTGATTGGCCAGACTTTTATTCCGAGTGGGCTGGCGTCGATCCTGAATGCGACCACGCCGCTGTTCACGGTGATGGTGATGGCAGCAGTGGGTGAAGAAGCCTTGCAGACGCGACGCCTGGCCGGGGTGGTTCTGGGTGGCGCCGGCGTGGTCGTCCTGCGCGGATGGGGCATCGAGACGCGGCCGGGGCAGGGGCTCGGCATCCTGCTTTGCCTGGGCGGCGCCCTCAGTTACGGCTTTGCGGCGCTCGCGGCGCGGCGGCTGCTGAAGGACGCTTCGCCGCTCGGAACGGCGACGTTTCAGCTGATGGCATCGACGGTGATGATGGCGGTGGTCGCCGGCGTCGCGGAGCAGCCGTGGCGTGGTCCGATGCCCGGCGCCATGACGTGGCTCGCGGTGCTCGGCCTGGCCACCCTGTCTACGGCGCTCGCCTACATCGTGTTCTTCCAGATCATCCGGCGCTCGGGCGCGAGCAATGTCATGCTGGTGACGCTGCTCATTCCCGTCACCGCGATCCTGCTGGGCTGGCTGGTGCTGGGCGAGCCGGTTTCGCTGCGCGAGATCGCGGGCGCGATCGTGATCGGCAGTGCGCTGCTGGTGATCGACGGGCGTGCGCTCGGCTTGCTGCGCCGCGTCGAATAGGTTCCGCAGCATCGTTTCACGCTGCGGAAAATCGAAGCGCTTGCCAGCGACGAGTCTCCTTGCGACACTCTCCACAAAACAAGACTACAAAATAGGGGAGAGACCGATGCCGGGTCGTCGCAAGAATCTCGCTGCCCTCGTTCTGCTTGCTGCCGTAGTGCTCGCCACGACACCGGCCTCGGCGCAGAAGAAATACGACCCCGGCGCCTCCGATACCGACATCAAGATCGGCAACATCATGCCCTATAGCGGGCCGGCGTCGTCCTATGGGGTGATCGGCAAGACCGAGGCCGCGTTCTTCAGGATGATCAACGAGCAGGGCGGCATCAACGGGCGCAAGATCGACTTCATCAGCTATGACGATGCCTATTCGCCGCCGAAGGCGATCGAGCAGGCGCGCAAGCTGGTCGAGAGCGACGAGGTGCTGCTGATCTTCCAGTCGCTCGGCACGCCCTCGAACTCCGCGATCATGAAATACATGAATGCGAAGAAGGTACCGCAGCTCTTCGTCGCCTCCGGCGGCACCAAGTTCGGCGACCCCAAGAATTTTCCGTGGACCATGGGCTTCCAGCCGAACTACCAGAGCGAAGGTCGCATCTACGCAAAATACATCCGCGACAATTTTCCGAACGGCAAGATCGCGGTGTTCTGGCAGAACGACGACGCCGGCAAGGACCAGTTCAAGGGCCTGAAGGACGGGCTCGGCGACAAGGCGAGCATGATCATCGCCGACAAGTCCTATGAGGTGAGCGATCCCTCGATCGACTCGCAGATCGTTGCGCTGCACGATTCCGGGGCGGATATCTTTTTCTCATGGGCTGCCCCGAAAGGCTCGGCGCAGGCGATCCGCAAAGTGGGCGAGCTCGGCTGGAAGCCGAAGTTCTTCCTGGCCAACACCGCCACATCGGTTGCCTCGGTGCTCAAGCCCGCCGGGCTCGACTATTCCAAGGACATCATCTCCACCGTCTATCTGAAGGACCCGACCGATCCGACCTGGGACAAGGACCCGGCCGTGATCAAATGGCGCGCGTTCATGGACAAGTATTATCCTGACGGCGACAAGGCCAATGCCAACAACATCTACGGCTATGTGCAGGCCGAGGCGATGGCCCAGGTGCTGAAGCAGTGCGGCGACAATCTCACGCGCGAGAACGTCATGAAGCAGGCCGCCAACCTCAAGAACTTCCACACGGACCTGATGCTGCCGGGCATCATGGTCAACACCTCGGCCGACGACTACTTCCCGATCGAGCAGATGCAATTGATGCGCTTCAACGGGCAGGCCTGGGAGCTGTTCGGCGACGTCATCACCGGCGAGGTCGGCCACGAACGCAGCCAATAGCCGGAGCCTAGCCGCGGGCGCGGGCCTTCAGGACCATGCCGCCGGCGACGCCGACGCCGAGCACATACATCCAGCCCTCGTGGAAATCGAACAGATGCGAGTTCAGCAATGAGCTCGCGATGTTCTGCACGACAACGACGAGGCCGATCCAGGCCACAAGACCGTCGCCGAGGAACAGGCGAAGCTGCGCGATCCACATGGCGTAGAGCAGGACGACGCCCCAAAGGCCCCATTGCATCGCGACGTTGAGGGTCTGGTTGTGCGGATTGCTGACGATCTCCGCAGCGAGGCTGCTTTCGCCGGTGGCGGCGCGCTCGAACTGGCGCTTGATCGCGCCGGTACCATGGCCGATCAGCGGCGCCTCGGCGATGGCGCGGAGCGCCTTGCGCCAATAGGTCAGCCGCTGGGCGGTCGAGGCGCGGCTGATGTCTTCGTGCCCGTGGCGGTATTCGACAGCGATGTCGGCGATGCGCTGGCGCAGATAGGGCGACGCCGTCCAGGCCAGCGCACTCGCGGCGACCGCACCCGCAAGCAGGACCAGCGCCGCCCGGCGGCTTAGATGTTTCCAGGCAAACAAGACCAGCAGCACGGCCATGCAGAGCAGGGCGGTGCGGGCCGCGGCGACGAACACCATGTTGGTGACGAACAGCAGGATCAATGCCAGACAGATGGCCGCCGCGACCGTACGACGGTCGCGCCAGAAGGTCATCGCCGGCAGCGTCAGCGCAAAGGCGCAGAGCGTGAACTCCTGGCTCTGGTCGATGTAGTTCTTGACGGGGACGCCTGATGAAGCCGTCGCGGTGATCTTCCAGTCCGGATTGAACAGCACGGTCCAGGAGAAGACCGCGAGCAGTGCACAGGAGACGAGGAAGACAAGGCCGACCCAATGGCCGCGCTCGGATCGGCTGAAATGGTGAAGCAGCGGCGGGATCAGCACGAGCTTTGCCACCGGCTTGATCGCATGCAGCCGGTCCGGCCAAGCCCCCTCCGACCACAACGTGCCCACAAGCGCGAGCAGCAGGAGCGCGAAGGGCAAGACGAACGCCGGCCGCGTGAGCTCGCGTGCATAGTCGCGCCAGTCGATGGTCGGCGTCACCGCGAGCAGCCAGAGGCCGACGAAGATCGATGGCGCCGTGGTGGACCAGGGCAGCGACGCCGCAATCAGAACCACGAGCACATCCGCGGTCCGGATCAGCGCACGCGACCGACCCAGCGAAGGCCAGCGGCCGTGCATGTCGCTAGGTGCGGCCGGACCGGACCACAACGCGGATTCGGCGGTCATGCGCAGACGCCTAGCGCGCCGCGACCAGCCGCTCCCTGGGCACCTCGCGCCCGAGGAAATCGCGGGCCTGGGTCTCATAGCCGAAACGCGCCGCAAGCTCGTGGCGCCGCGCGCGGATCTTGCCGCGCCACTCCTCCTGCCGCGTCAGCACGCGGGTGACGGAGGCAGCGATCGAGTCCGTCGAGAACGGGTCGAAATAGTCGGCAAGTTCGCCCGCGACCTCGCGGAAGACCGCAATGTCCGAGCACAGCACCGGCGTGTTCGCGGCCAGCGCCTCGATGATCGGCACGCCAAACCCCTCGGCAAGGCTCGGCATGATCAGGCCGTGCGCCTCGGCGATCAACGCGGCCTTCTCGTGCTCGTCGACATAGCCGGCGAAGCGGACGTTTTGCGGGAGGTTGCGCATCCGGCTGGTCTCGCCGGCATAGCCGATCACGACGAGATCGGCCTGCGGCACGCTGCGGAAGGCGCGGATGACGGCGGCGACGTTCTTGCGTGGCTCATTGGAGACGATGACGACAAAGCTCGGCCGCCCCGGACGCCCCGACGGGGCTGGGAGGTGCAGGACATCCGGGGCGTCGAACCGGGTGCGGGGATACACGACCCGCGCCGGTAGATGCGCAAATTGCGGCAACAGTTCCCTGAACCGCATCATGCTGTAGCTTGAAACGAAGGCGAGCTCGTCGGCCTGACGCAGGCTGGTACGGATGCGCGCCAGGAATTGGCGTGTGGCGATGTCGCTGAGCTTGAGATCGGTGAGCGGCAGCAGATCGTGGACGACGCAGATCACCTTGGCGTCGGGCCTGCGCTTGATCGCCACCCGGGTTGGGGTGTCCACGACGATGACGTCGTAGTCGCGCGCGTCGATCCGCGGCGGCGGCAGCAGGAAGAAGGCCGAGGAGTCCTGGTAGTTGAAGAAGCCGGATTCGAGCTGAAAATCGCTGAACAGCTCGAGATGGCTCAGATCCGGCGGGATATATTCGAGGGCTGTGGGCCGGTTCTCGATCAGCCGCACATTCAGGCCCCGCAGGCCGATGGCGCGCAGGAGGCAGAGCATGTTGTCCCGCGACAGCAACGTGCCGGCCCTGTGACGGAGCCAGTCGAATTTGCCGCGCGCGCCGCTGAGCGTCACCGGCCCGCTGACGTTGATCTCGTCGAGGAAGCGATAAAGCGCCAGCAGCTCGATGTTGCGCGCCTGTGCCGTGAACAGCTTTGTGCGCCGCTCGCGCCGGCAAAGCTTGCGGTAGCGTTTGGAGGTCTCGACGAGCAGCGTGAGCTCGTGACCCTCCGAGGCGAGCGAGCGGACCAGTTCCCGGGTGAAATGGAAGATGCCGCGCTTGTGGTTGGGCTGTCCGAGCGACTCGGACACGACGAGGATGTTCTGTTTCATGCGCGTTTCTCGCGAAGCTCATTGGCGTGCGTGGCGGGCGGCTCGACCGTAACGGTCGAGGCGATGCGGCCGTGATCGAGATTGATGATGCTGGTGCAGGTGCGGCGGAGCAGCGGCTGGTCGTGCGAGGCGATGATCACGATCGCCGCCTGCGACACCATGTTCAGCAGCCGCTCTTGCGCCTTCTCCGCAAAATGCTCGTCGACCACGCTGAGCCATTCGTCGAGCAGGAGGATGTCGGCGGGAAAGGCGGTGGCGGTCGCAAACAGCACCCGCATCAGCATTCCCGAGGAGAACATCCGCAGCGGCAGCCGCCGCATGCGCTCCTCGAGCTCGGTGAAGGCCCAGATCTCGTCGATCACGGTGCGGCCCGGCTTGTGTCCGCTGATCCGCAGCAGCAGCGCGATGTTGTCCTCCGCCACGAAATCCAGGTTGACGCCGGCGTTGAGACCGAGCAGAGGCACGACGCTGCCCTTAAGCGCAACGCTGCCGCGGCTCGGCGGATACACGCCGGCGATCAGCCGGAGCAGCGTCGACTTGCCGGAGCCGTTGGGGCCGGCGAGCCCGATGCGGGCGCCGGCTTCCGCCTCGATCGTGACATCGTCGACGGCGCGGATGATCCGCATCTCGCCGGGTTCGCGGATGAGATGCCCGAGCAGCCGCCGCTTCAGGGAGAAGTCGTAGGCGCCATAGAGCGGGTAGTCGAGACAGACGTTGCGAAGGCTGACCGAGACCATGCGTCAGATCCAGAATGCCGCTTTGCGCAGGTGGACCAGCGTCAGCACGCTCGCGAGCACCAGGAGCGTCAGCACGACGAGGACGTAGACGATGCTGGCGGGATCGACATGGCCGCCCGCCAGCGGCTCGCGCCACACCGCGAACAGATGCGTCAGCGGATTGATGCGCATCACCGTCGAGCGGTGGTTGATGATGTCGGACGACCAGATGATGGGCGAGGCGAGGAAGGCGAGCATCAAGGTGGATTCGATGATCGGCTTGAGATCGCGATAGCGCGTCGCCATGGCGCCGAGGACGAGGCTGAGGGCGAAGGTGCAGGCTACGAACAGCAGCAGGCCGGGCAGCGCCGCCAGCCCATGGGAGAGGTCGTGCGGCGAGAACGCGAGCCACAGCAGCAGCGGCACGCAGGCGTTATGGAGTGCGAACAGCGCCTGACGGAAGGTGCATTGCAGGAGGAAGATCACCGGCGGCAGTGCCCGGTCGCGGATCAGGCTCGCCGAGTTCTGCAGCGCCGTGGTCGCGTCCAGCACCACGCCGTTGAGGAAGGTCCAGGCCGTCATCGACAGCGCCAGCATCGGCAGGCGCGCCAGCATGCCGGTGTTCGACATCTGCCCGATCACCGAGCCCAGAACCAGGACCACGATCGCCATCTGCAGCGACATCCAGAACGGACCGAGCAGCGAGCGGACATAGCGGTGCCGCATGTCGGACCAGGCCAGTGCCGCCGCGATCCGCACCGTGTCCAGCCAGCCGGTGGCTCGCGGCGGTTCTGCGGTCGCCGGTCGCTCCGCGTTGGATGCGGCGACGGCGTCGCGGTAGACGGTTTCCATGCCTTGCTTGAAGGCCGTGGCTGAATAGCGGGACAGGGCGCGCGTGCGCGCCGCCAGTCCCATGCGGCGGCGCCGCTCGGGATCGCGGATCAGGGTGTCGATGGCCTCGCCGAGCTTCTCGGCATCGCCCGGCGGCACGGTGATCGCTTCCACGCCGTGGCGGGCGACGCGCGGTACCGCGGTGTCGAGCGCGGTGTTCACGACCGGGCGGCCGGCCGCCATGGCCTCGAGCTGGGCGAGGCCGAAGGTCTCGGCATTGGTCACCGACGGCATCACGAAGACGTCGGACAGGCACATCAGCTTGATACGCTCGCAATCGTTGACCGAGCCGAGCAGGCGCACGCGGTCGCCGAGGCCGAGTTCCCGGATCAACTGCTCGAGGCGCGGCCGCTCGACGCCCTCGCCGATGATCCAGACCTCGAAATTGTGCCCGGCCGCGGCGCGGATCAGCACGTCGTAACCCTTGTAAGGTACCAGCCGGCCGCAGGCGAGCACGAGGCGGCCGCGATCGTTGACGTGGTGCGGCTCGATCGTCGGCCAGTCGTAGCCCGAAGTGTCGATGCCGAACGGCACGACGTGGCACTTGTCTGCGAATTCGCGCAGCAACGGCGTCTTGTCGATCAAGACGTGGTCAGAGACGATGATCGCCTTGGCCCGGCGCAGCGTCCGCCGCATCAACGGCTGGATGAACCAGCGCAGCCCGGCATGGGTGACGATGTCGGCGTGCCAATGCACCACCAGCGGCTGCCTGGCGCCGAAGCCAAAGGCGAAGACGAGGTCGGCGAGCGGGAAGGGGGCGTGGAGCGCGAGCAGATCGTGCGCCGCGATCTTGCGCCACAGACGCCAGGGATAGGTCGGAGCGGCTGGCAGCGACATGATATTGCCGAACGAGCGGACGCGTTCGACCGGCACGTCGTTGACGACGATCTCGCGCCGCTCAGCCGACTGCGAACAGACCAGCACAGCGGAGGCGAACGCGTCCTTCAGGCTCGCGCAGATGTCGCGGATCACCGTCAGCGTGCCGCCGAACAGGTCGGGATAGTAGATCTTGAAGATGTGCAGCACCGACGGGCGGCGCGGGGCTTCGAGCGTTTCGGGTGAAGTCTCTTGGGTGTGATGCATGGTCGCGGTCAGCCTGCGAGAAGTGCTGCGACGAACGGTGCGGCCAGCACCGAGATGAAGATCACGCCGCGCAGCAGCGCGGGCAGCATCGGCTCGATCGTGCCGTGCCTCCAATCGGGAGCCGGCACAGCACGCAGTGAACTGGAAATGCGGACCAAGCGGTCAGCCATGGGTGTGATTCCCTTTACGTCGCGCCCCTCAGTGGCGTTTCGTATATGTGGGAAAATTTACCACGTCAATCGCAAAACGGGAAAATGTGGGATTGTGTCCCACGTGGGGCATTGGTACAATTCAGACATGAATGCGAAGTCCGGGCCCAAAGCAGCGGCACCACAGCCGAATGCCGCCGCGAAGCTGCACGCGCCGCTGGCGCGGCTGCTGCGCCCGCTCGTGCGGCTGTGCATCCGCAGCGGCATGACGTTTCCGGCACTGGCGCAATTGCTTCGCGAACTCTTCGTCAACGTCGCCGAGCATGATTTCGCGCTGGAAGGGAAGGAGCAGACCGACAGCCGCGTCAGCCTGCTCACCGGCATCCATCGCAAGGAGGTGGCGCGGCTGCGCGGCGCTGGCGCGCCCGTGCACGAGGCCCCCGCCGCGGTGTCCCTGACCAGTGCCGTGATCGCGCGCTGGCTCGCCGCCCCCGAATTCACCGACGCCAAGGGCGAGCCGCTCGCGCTGCCGCGCACGGCCGAAGGCGATGCGCCGTCATTCGAGCAGCTCGTCGCCTCCGTCACCAAGGACGTGCGCCCGCGCGCCGTGCTCGACGAGTGGGTCGATCGCAAGCTCGTCACCATCAACGAGAAAGACGAGATCGAGCTGGTCGAGGCCGCTTTCGTTCCGTCAGGCGAGGACGACAGCAAATGGCATTATCTCGGCCGCAATTTGCACGACCACATCGCCGCCGCTGCGCATAACGTCACGGACGGGCCGCGCTTCCTCGAACGCGCAGTGCACTACAACAACATCTCGCCCAAGCTGGCGCGGCGCCTCGAGGCGCGCTCGCGTGAGCTTGCCATGGACGCGCTGAAGACCGCCAACCGCGAGGCCAACCGCGCGCTCGCCAAGGACAAGGGCGGTGACGCCCGCTGGAATTTCGGCATCTACATCTACAGCGAGGACGCCGATCAAGAGGGCGAGACGAAGGACGCCGGCAAGGAAACCGGCAAAGAGGGTGGTTCATGAGCCGCCCGCCGCTGATCTCCCGCCGTCTGCTGTTGATGGGGTTCTGGCTCGCCGGCACGGCGATGGCCCGCGCGCAGGTCAAGCGCGGCACCGACCAGGGCATCGGCGGCACCGGAATCACGCGCGGAGATGACCATGGCATCGGCGGCACCGGCATCGTCGGCGTGATCCAGCGCTTCGGCAGCATCTACGTCAACGGCGAGCGCGTGACCTATGCCAGCGATGTTCCGGTCCGGATCGACGGCGAGCCGGCCGGCACCGGCAGCTTGCGCATCGGTCAGCTCGCGCGCGTGGTCGCGACCCGGCAGGCCGACGGCACGCTGGTCACGCGCAACATCGCGATCGCGAGCGAGGTCGCAGGGCCGATCGAGCAGGTGAAGGGCAACGAGTTGACGGTGCTCGGTCAGAAGATCGTCGCCGGCGACAAGGAGAGCAAGCTTCGCGCGGGCACGCAGGTCGCCGTCTACGGCCTGCGCCGCACCGACGGCGTCATCGTTGCAAGCCTGGTCGAGCCGCGCCGTGATACAGCCGCGCGCGTGACGGGTCTTGTCGAGCGCGGTCCCGAGGGTCTGCATATCGGCGGGCTCAGGCTGAACGGCGTCGATCCGTTACTGGTCGGCCAGCGCGTCCAGGTCGAGGGCAGTGCGAGCCTGGGCGCGATGCAGGCCGCGCGCACGCGGATCGATGATTTCTCGGATCTCGTCGGCGCGAGCCGGCTGTCGATCGAGGCCTATGTGCAGCGGTCGGGCGCGAACCTCCAGCTCGGCTCGGGTCTCCTCGCACGCGACGGCTCACGCTTCGGGCCCGCTGCGGGCGAAGCGCGCATGGTCGTCAACGGCGTGTTCGATCGCTCGCGCGGCCTGCAGGTGGATTCGGCGCAGGCGGTCAGTCAATTCCCGGGCGCGCCGAAACAGTCGCCCGGTGGCACCGGCGGTCCCAACCGGTCGGGCGGTGGCTCGATCCTGCATCCGAACAGCGGCGCGCCGAATCCCGGCAGCGGTCAGCCCGGCCCGGGCGGCACGCCCGCGCCTGGATCGAGCCCCGGTGCAAACCCAGGCTCTGGGCCGACCGGACCGAGCGGTCCGTCGGGCCCCGGCGGCATGGGCTCGCCCGGCGGACCGATGGGGCCCGGCGGCGGAATGGGTGGCGGAGGCTTTGGCGGTCCCGGAGGCGGGATGGGCGGCCGGCGCTGAACCGGTCCGCGCGCTCTGAAAGAGTTTGGCTTGGATTTGGCTAGAGCTTGGGCTTAGCCCGCGCTGAGGCGGACGCCGGCGCGCAAGAACTTCTGGGGGTCGACCGCTTCGCCGTCGATGCGGGTTTCGTAGTGCAGATGCGGACCGGTCGAGCGGCCGGTCGAGCCGACGAGACCGACGACCTGGCCGATCTTCACGATCTCGCCGACCTTGACGCTGATCTCGGAGAGATGGCCGTAGCGCGTCGAAAGCCCGTTGCCGTGATCGACCTCGATCATGCGGCCGTAGCCGCCGGACCAGCCGGCCGAGACCACCTTGCCGTAGGCGGTGACGCGGACGGGATCGCCGGTAGCGGCGCGGAAGTCGAGGCCGGTGTGCATCGCGGGCCGGCCGAGGAACGGATCGCTGCGCACGCCGAAACCGGAGGTGAACTCGACCTCGCCGATAACGGGCTTGCGATAGGGCACCAGCGCCAGCGTGCGATTGAGCCGATCCAGTTCGGCGCGGGTCGTGTTGATGCGGTTGAGCTGTTTCTCGAACGGCCCGGCATTGGCGGTCAGCTTGACCGGAACGAACGGTCCGCCCATCGCGCTGCGCGGCACGGCGGCTTCGAGACTGGCGAGATTGAGGCCGAGATCGCTGACGACGCCGCGCATGCGGCGCATCCGTGAATCCATGCCGTCTTCGACGGCGCTCAGCGCCGCGATCTGGCGGCGCTCGACCTGGTCGAGCGAGGTGGTGAGTCGGACCAGGACGTTGTCGAAACCCTGGTTCTTGGCGAACTGGGTCGGAGCGGCCAGCATGGCCGGCGCGCGCGACTCGAGCCGCGCCTCGCGATCCGGCGGCGCCACGAAGATCACGGTGTCGCTGATCGGCGACGGCTTGGGCGTGCCCTGCGTCGCGCCCTGATTGGCATCGCCGCGTTGCGGCGCCGTCCGCGGGATCGATCCCGTCACGTCAGGCATGGCGCCAAGCGCCGTTGCCCGGGACTCCAGCGCCGTCTGGCGCTTCATGATCTGGTCGAGCTTCTGGTCGAACTGCTCCTGGTCGAGCAGCTGGCGGCTCGTGGTCCGGTCGACCCTGGCGCGCAACTCCGCGATGCGGTCCTCATAGGCGTATTGCATCTCGGCCTGGCGGGCGATCAGCCGGGTCAGGACGTCGTCGCGGAAGGCGAAATAAGTGGCGGTCGCGGCCGACCACAGGCCGAGCAGCACGACGGTGCCGACCACGATCCAGAACACGACCGGTCCGAGACGAACCTGCTTGCCGTGATGGGCGATGGTATAGGCGTCGTCGGCATCGGGAAGCGGAATCGCAGCGGCCGCTGCGACGGCAAGGGGACGCCGTTGGTAAGCCCGTCCGTGGTCGTGGGGGTGATGCTGCGGGTACTGCGTGTATTGGGCAGAACTTTTCGACATCGGCACTCCCGGCGCCGGTCGGATGGGTTCCTTGCGGCCTAATTGCCGCGGCAATCTGGGCCCGTCATGGTTAATTTTCCGGAAACGGAACCGCTAGAACTTAACGGGCTGGTTAAAGACTTCTTGCGGCTTCCAGCACCTGATCGGCATGGCCGTCGACCCGGACATTGCGCCAGACCTTGGCCACCTTGCCGTCGCCTCCGACCAGTACCGTGGTACGAAGAATCCCGAGGAAGCTCTTGCCGTACATGGATTTTTCGCCCCAGGCGCCATATGCTTCGAGCATCTCGTGCTTCTCGTCGGAGATCAGCGGGACGCCGAGGCTATGCTTGTCGCGAAACTTCTCCTGGGCCTTTAACGGATCCGCGGAAATGCCGACCACGGCCGTGCCGGCAGCCGTGAAGGCGCCGGCAAGACGGGTGAAGTCGATGGCCTCCCGGGTGCAGCCGGGGGTGTCGGCGCGGGGGTAGAAGAACAGGACGAGCTTCCGGCCGGCATAGTCCGCCAGCGTGGCGACGCCGCCGCCGTCGCGGGGCAGGCGGAAGGCGGGGGCTTTCTGACCTTCCGTCAGCGCCGGCTTCGCCGCAGGCTTCGATTTGGAGGAATTTAACTGTTTCGACGCGGCCCCATGCGATGCTGGCTTTGCTATGCTCCCGGTTGATTTGCCGGACGGCGTCCGCTGTGTTTTCGCAGCCCTTGTTTGAGTCGTTGCCCGGGTTTTCGGGGTCTTCTTTTTAGCGGTTGCGATGCCGGAGGGCGTTTTGGTCGATTTCTTTCGGGATTTCTTGGACATACGCCTTCCTTTCGACGCTTTCGGCCTGTCAACCGAAGCGGTATTGCAGCTCTCGTCCGGTGTGCCGGAATCGTGCCCTCGGCTGGGCAAGTCTGACGACGCCGGAGTATGGTTACAAGGAATTCCACGCACCACCCCACTGCTCGTTGAACGCGCTCCCGGGGCGAAATGACGAACAGCAGGAATATTCGAGGTATGGCGGCAATGCCGGGGCGGGGCGCTTCGATCCCTGTCGACGGCTGCGGTCCCGGCGGCGCTCAACCCCACGATGGGCGCCTGTATCGAGAGGCAATGGCAAGGAATACGTCGCCCCAGGACTACAACCGGGATTTCGATCGGCAGCGCGGCCAGGACGAGCCGCAGCAATGGGAGGACGCCGACTGGGATCCGGAGCAGGAAGCGGCGGCGGGCCATCGGGCGCGCCGGCTGCTGTCGCGTTCCCATTCGGGCTTCCATCGCTTTGGTGACGGCTTCGGGTCGGTGCGCCGATGGTTCGGCGGGGGCCGCTGGCTGAAGCGGCTGGCCCTGGTGGTCGGTGCCCTCATCGTCATCTTCGTCGGCTGCTTCGGCGCGCTGTGGTGGCGGCTGGGCGCGGGGCCCATCAATCTCGACATCGCCACGCCCTGGCTGGCGGCCGCCATCGAGGACAATATCGGCCACGGCAACACCGTGGAGGTCGGCGGCACCCAGATCGAGCGGGCCGGGCGGGTCCGTATCGCCGTGCGCATCCGCGACATCATCGTGCGCGACCGCGACCACGCCATCGTCGCCAGCGCGCCGAAGGCGGAGGTGAGGCTGTCGGGCGCGGGCCTGCTGATGGGGCATCTGCGTGCGGAAAGCCTCAACCTCGTCGACGCCGAGCTCGCCATCCGCATCGCGCCCGACGGGACCGTCACGGTCTCCGCCGGCGACACCGCAAAGCCGCTGGCAACGGGCGTTGCTTCCAAGAAGGATGCCGGCCTGCCGCCGACATTCCCGCGCAATGGCGTCCCGCCGCCGCCTTTCGCCACTGCGCCCGCGGGCCAGGACCCGTCGCAAGCCGCCTCCCAGGCCGCGCCTCAGGCGACCGCGCAGAGCGGTATCCTCCAGGGTCTCGACTGGCTCGACAGTCTGAGCATGACCGGCCTCGACGGCCAGAACCTCAACGAGATCGGTCTGAAGAACGGCAACCTGATCGTCGACGATCAGCAGCGCGGCAGCAAATGGACGTTTGAGAACATTACGCTTAGCCTGCGCCGGCCGAGCCACGGGGGCGTCGCGCTCAGCCTCGGCGAGGAGGGGGCGAAGCCGTGGATGCTGCGCGCCACGATCGGCCCCGCCGAGAACGGCGTGCGCTCGGTCGACATCAAGGCCGACAAGGTTTCGACCTCCAACATCCTGCTGGCGCTGCGCGTCAAGGATCTCACCTATACCGCCGACCTGCCATTGACGGGCGAGCTGAAGGGCGAGCTCGGCCGCGACGGCGTGCCGACCTTCTTCCGCGGCAAGATCACGATCGGCGCGGGCAACATCATCGACACCGATACGCCTGATTATCCGATGGCGATCGATTCCGCCGAGATCAATGTCGAGTGGGACGCCAACCGGCGGGTGCTGGTCGCCCCGTTCAAAATCCTCTCCGGCGCCAACCGCGTGACGCTGCTGGCCCATGTCGAGCCGCCCAACGGCACCATCAACGACTGGCAGCTCGGCTTCAGCGGCGGATCGATCCTGCTCGGCGGCATCGACAACGAGCCGCCGCTCGTCTTCAACCGCATCGCGATCGGCTTCCGCTTCGACACCGACCACAAGCGGATGCTGCTGACGCAGGCCGACGTCTCCAACGGCGAGATCGGCGTCGCCGGCACCGGCGCGATCGACTATTCGGGCGAGCCGCGGCTCACGCTCGGCTTTGCGGGAACGCCGATGTCGGCGTCCGCGCTGAAGCGGATGTGGCCGACGCTGATCGTCCCTGAATTGCGTGAGTGGGTGATCGAGCGGATCGAGCGCGGCACGCTCCAGCGCATCGAGATCGGCGTCAATTCGCCGACGAAGAACCTTCCGCGCAAGGGGCCGCCGATCCCCGACGACGGCCTCTCTGTCAACATCGTCGCGAGCGGCGTCGCGGTGCGGCCCGTCGACGGCATGCCCGTCGTGCACGATGCCGATCTGAAGGCGCGCGTGACCGGGCGTACCGCGACCGTGAATATCGCGCAGGGCGTTGCCGACACGCCCGCCGGCCGCAAGGTCACGATCTCCGATTTCACCTTCGAGGTGCCCGACATGGCACCCAAGCCGTCGCCCTCGCGCACGCGGTTCCGCGTCGACGGTCCCGTGCCGGCGGCTGCCGAAATGCTCGCCAATGATCGGCTCAGCGATCTGTCGGCGACCGTCGTCGATCCCAACACCGCCAAGGGCACGTTCTCGGCGAACATCCAGCTCGGCATGCCGGTCAAGGGCGAGTTGACCAAGGCCGACACCACCTACGCTGTCAGCGCCGATCTCAACGGCTTCTCCGCCGAAAAGCTGGTGATGAACCAGAAGCTGGAGGCCAACAATCTCAAGATCGCCGCCAACAACCAGGGCTACCAGGTCAAGGGCGACGTCAAGATCAACGGGCAGGCGGCTTCGCTCGACTACCGCAAGCCGGCCGAGGGCGATGCGGATGTCCGCTTGCAGGCGACGCTCGACGATGCGAGCCGCGCCCGTCTCGGCTTCGATCTCAGCCCCGCCGTCAGCGGCTCGCTGCCGATCAAGCTGTCCGGCAAGATCGCCGGCGGTCCGGACCAGACCACCAAGCTCGGCGTCGAGGCCGACCTGACCTCGGTCAAGCTCGACAATATCCTGCCGGGCTGGGTCAAGCTGCCGGGCAAGTCCGGCAAGGCCAGCTTCAAGGTGGTGCCGACCGCGCAGTCGACCCGTTTCGAGGACATCGTCATCGAGGGCGGCGGCGCGTCGATCAAGGGCTCGCTCGAGGTCGATCCGAACGGCGACCTCGTGAACGCGAACTTCCCGACCTACGCGCCGTCGGACGGCGACAAGGCGTCTTTGAAGGTCGAGCGCAGCCAGGACGGCGTGGTGCGCGGCAGCATGCGCGGCGATGTGTTCGACGGCCGCGGCTTCCTGAAGTCGGCGATCTCAGGCAATTCCAAGGACGATGCCAAGAGCAAGCTCAAGAACGTCGATTTTGACATCGACGTGAAGCTCGGCGCGGTCGCTGGCTTCAACGGCGAAGCAATGCGCAGCGTCGATGCCAAGATGTCGAAGCGCAGCGGCGCCATCAAGGCTTTCACGCTGAGCGGCAAGATCGGCCGCGACACGCCGGTTGCGGCTGATCTGCGCGGCGGCCGTGCCCAGGGCAACCGCGAGGTGATCTACCTCCAGACCAACGATGCCGGCGCGCTGCTGCGCTTCACGGACACTTACACCAAGGCGGTCGGCGGCCAGATGGTGGTGGCGATGGAGCCGCCGACGTCGGAGCCGAACACCGCGCGCGAAGGCCTGATCAACGTGCGCGACTTCACCGTCAAGGGCGAGGCGCAGCTCGAGCGCGTCGCCGCGGGCGCGCCCAACGGCACCGGCAACGGCGTCTCCTTCAGCGCGCTGCGCGCCGAGTTCACCCGCCAGAACGGTGCGCTCACGATCCGCGACGGCGTCGTCAAGGGACCGATGATCGGCGCCACCATCGAGGGCTCGATCGACTATCCCGGCAACCAGGTCTGCATGAGCGGCACCTTCGTGCCGATGTACGGCGTCAACAACATCTTCGGCCAGATTCCGCTGTTCGGCATCTTCCTCGGCGGCGGCAACAACGAGGGCCTGATCGGCGTGACCTACGAGGTCGTCGGCACGCCGGCCGCGCCGGTGATGCGCGTCAACCCGATCTCGGCGATGGCGCCGGGCCTGTTCCGCAAGATCTTCGAGTTCAACACCGGCAAGCAGAACTCGCCGTTCGAGGAATTCCCGTCGCAGTCGAACGACGGCTCGACCGGATCGACGCGCCAGCTGTCGAGCGGCTGCAGCCTCGCGCGGCGGTAGCCGAGGTCGTCATACCCGGGCTTGTCCCAGGCATCCCCGCACTTTCCTTTCGCCAGCGCCGAGAACGTGGATGGCCGGGACAAGCCCGGCCATGACGCGTGTAGGGATGGTGGCGCCCGGACTTACGCCGCGCGCACGCCGGCGAGGAACGTTCCGACTTCGCCGGAGAGCTGCTCGGCCTGCTTGGAGAGGTTGCTGGCCGCGGCGAGCACCATGCCGGCGGCGTTGCCGGTTTCGTTCGCCGCCGTGCTGACGCCGCCGATATTGGTGGTGACCTCCTTGGTCGCCTCCGCGGTCTGGGAGACGCTGCGGGCGATCTCGGCGGTGGCGGCGCCTTGCTCCTCGATGGCAGCGCCGATCGAGGTGGCGATGCGGCTGACCTCCTCGATGGTGGCGGTGATGCCGCCGATGGCATCGACGGCCTCCTTGGTCGCGCCCTGGATCTGGGCGATCTTGTCGCCGATCTCACGCGTGGCTTCCGCGGTCTGGCTCGCCAGCGATTTCACCTCGGAGGCGACGACGGCAAAGCCGCGGCCGGCTTCGCCCGCACGCGCCGCCTCGATGGTGGCGTTGAGGGCGAGCAGATTGGTCTGCGCCGCGATGCTGGAGATCAGCTCGGCGACGTGCTCGATCTGCTGGGCGCCGTCCGAGAGCGCGCGGACGATGGTGTCGGTGCGGCGGGCGCTGTCTACGGCGCGCCCTGTAACTTCGGCGGACTGCGCGACCTGGCGGCTGATTTCGGTGATGGAGGAGGAGAGCTCCTCGGCGGCAGCGGCCACGGTCTGAACGCGCTGGCTGGCTTCGGTGGCGGCCGACCCGACCACGGCGGCACGGCGGTTGGTGCCTTCGGCCGTGGATGACATCGACTTGGCGGTGGTCTCGAGCTCGCCGGAGCCGGACGCCATCAGGCCGACGAGCTGACCGACCGAGGCATCGAAGCGGTCGGCGAGCGAGATCAGGGCGTCGCGCTTCTCCTGCTCGCTGCGGGTCTTGGCGGCGACCTGTTCGGACTCGAGGTTACGCGCCGTGAGCGCGGTCTGCCTGAGCACTTCGAGGGTCTCGGCCATGCGGCCGATCTCGTCGCCGCGATCGGTCTCCTCCACGGGCTTGTCGATGGCGCCTTCGGAAATTGCCTGCATGCGGTTCTTCTGGCGGTCGAGCGCGCCGAGCACGTCGCGAGCGATCAGCCAGGACAGCGTCGCCATCAGCAGCATCAGGCCGACGCCGATCGCGGCCAGCTCCAGCGTCAGGGCGCGCACGTCGGCGTCGATGTCGTCGACATAGAGGCCGTAGGCAATCGCGACGTTCCAGGGGGCAAAGTAACGCGCGAACACCAGCTTGCGAACCGGAACGGTCTCGCCCGGACGCGGGAAGAGATAGGACAGAATGGCGCCCTCAGGGGCCTGCCTGGCGGTGTTGACGGTGGCATCGCCGATCACGATGCCATTGGCATCCTTGATGCCGTTGTTCTTGCCCTCGAGCTGAGGCGCGCCGCCGTTCATCATGACGGTCGAGTCGGCGGTGTAGACGACGGGATAGCCCTGGCCGCCGCCAAACTTCATCTGCCGGCCGCGTAGCTTGAACTGCGCCTGCGCATCGGCGAGCGTCATCTTGCCGTTCGTGACATCGTCCTGGAGCGATTGCGCGAAGCCGTGCAGCAGATCGACTGCTGTCTGCATCTGCCGTGCGCGATCGTCGAGCATGCGGGTCTTGCTGAGATAGGCCGACGCAACGATGAGCGCGGTGACCGTGAGCGCAGCAAGGCAGACCATGCTTGTGAGCTTGGTGCGGATCTTCAGATGGCTGAGCAGCGTCATGACGGCCTCGAGAACGGTTGTAGAATGCTTGTTCTCGCGCAGCCGTATCAGGAAGTACTTACCATTCCTGAATGCAGGAGATGGCGCGTTCAGGCGTGTCGCAATCCGCGCAGCCGTGGACACGCATATGCAGACGAGCAGCCAACGCCTGCGGCGACGTGTCCAAAAAAGATATGGATCGTGATCGTGTTTACGCCGCCGCGCGCCGGCTCAAGCGATGCATCGATTCGTCGATGCATCGTCGTGTTCGAGCCACAGATGTCGCGCGACTACGCCGCGCGCACGCCTGCGAGGAACGTCCCGACTTCGCCGGAGAGCTGTTCGGCCTGCTTGGAGAGGTTGGAGGCTGCGGCGAGCACCATGCCGGCGGCATTGCCGGTTTCGTTGGCGGCGGTGGAGACGCCGCCGATATTGGTGGTGACCTCCTTGGTCGCCTCCGCGGTCTGGGAGACGCTGCGGGCGATCTCGGCGGTGGCGGCGCCTTGCTCCTCGATGGCAGCGCCGATCGAGGTGGCGATGCGGCTGACCTCCTCGATGGTGGCGGTGATGCCGCCGATGGCGTCGACGGCCTCCTTGGTCGCGCCCTGGATCTGGGCGATCTTGTCGCCGATCTCACGCGTGGCTTCCGCGGTCTGGCTGGCCAGCGACTTCACCTCGGAGGCGACGACGGCAAAGCCGCGGCCGGCTTCGCCCGCACGCGCCGCCTCGATGGTGGCGTTGAGGGCGAGCAGATTGGTCTGCGCCGCGATGCTGGAGATCAGCTCGGCGACATGCTCGATCTGCTGGGCGCCGTCCGAGAGCGCGCGGACGATGGTGTCGGTGCGGCGGGCGCTGTCTACGGCGCGCCCCGTAACTTCCGCGGACTGCGCGACCTGGCGGCTGATCTCGGTGATGGAAGAGGAGAGCTCCTCGGCAGCTGCGGCCACGGTCTGAACGCGCTGACTGGCTTCGGTGGCGGCCGAACCGACCACGGCGGCACGGCGGTTGGTGCCTTCGGCCGTGGATGACATCGACTTGGCGGTGGTCTCGAGCTCGCCGGAGCCGGACGCCATCAGGCCGACGAGCTGACCGACCGAGGCATCGAAGCGGTCGGCGAGCGAGATCAGGGCGTCGCGCTTCTCCTGCTCGCTGCGGGTCTTGGCGGCGACCTGTTCGGACTCGAGCGTGCGGGCCGTCAGCGCGGTCTGCCTGAGCACTTCGAGGGTCTCGGCCATGCGGCCGATCTCGTCGCCGCGATCGGTCTCCTCGACCGGCTTGTCGATGGCGCCTTCGGAAATTGCCTGCATCCGGTTCTTCTGGCGGTCGAGCGCGCCGAGCACGTCGCGGGCGATCAGCCAGGACAGCGTCGCCATCAGCAGCATCAGGCCGACGCCGATCGCGGCCAGCTCCAGCGTCAGGGCGCGCACGTCGGCGTCGATGTCGTCGACATAGAGGCCGTAGCTGATGGTCGCGTTCCATGGCGCGAACTTGCGCGCGAACACGGTCTTGCGGACGGGCTCGGTCTGGCCGGGACGGGGATACAGATAGGAGGCGACGCCACCCTGGGGATTCTGGGCCGCGACGTTCATGATCGCGTCGGCGATCATGATGCCGTTGGAATCGACGGCGCCGGTGATCTTGCCTTCGAGCTGCTTGTTGGCGCCGTTCACGAACAGCGAGGTGTCGGGATTGTAGACGACCGGATAGCCCTGGCCGCCGTTGAAGCTCATGCGCCGGCCGCGCTCGTGGAAACGGGCCTTGGCGTCATCCAGCGTCAGCTTGCCGTTCGTGACATCTTCCTGCAGCGACTGCGCATAATTGTAGAGGAGTTCCACCGCGGTCCGCATCTGCTGGACGCGGTCCTCCATCATGCGGCTCTTGCTGAGGACAGCCGATACGCCGATGATGGCCGTCACCGTGAGCGCTGCGAGGCAGACCATGCTCGCGAGCTTGGTGCGGATCTTCAGGTGGCTGAGCAGCTTCATCGCGGCCTCTACGAAATGGTTGTTATTGCTCGCGTCGGTAGCATGAAATTCTTACCATTCATGAATAGACGCGTGCGGCGCCCCGCCGCGTGCGATGGCATCCGCAGCCAAATGCTCAATTCTGCAGGCAAAACGCGCGTGTCGGGCATCCGCCGATGCGGGTGCGCCGGAAAATCGGTTCTGGATTTTGGTCGCTACGGAGTGGAGCTGGACCTGCAATGAATCGATTCGTTCATCGCATCATCATGTCCGTGCTGCTCGTCGCGGCCCTCGTTCTGATCTGGAACGTGCTGGGGGCGCGGTAGCAAAAATGGCATCGGCAGATCTGCCGATGCCATCCGTTACTTGCTGGTTAATCGCGCGAATCGGCTGGTGCGAGCGCGCTGCAGGTCGGGTCGTTAGTCCTTGCCCATCGCTGCATCGGCGCTGACCGAACCGCCGCCGGCCGCCGAGAGATAGAGGCAGGCGAAGCAGAACAGGATCGCAGCGGTGCCGCCGTTCAGCAGCGGCAGGAACACCGGCGTTTCGCCCTTGAACATGTGGCCCATGAAGTAGGCGAAGGCCATCTCGCCCGCGAGAATGAAAGCGGCGAGGCGGGTGAACAGGCCAAGCATCAGGAGCGCGCCGAGAACGAGCTCGATCGTCCCGGCCGCGTAGATCAGCGGCGGGATGTTGGCGAAGTAGGGAAGCACCGGAAACTTGAACAGCTTGGCGACGCCATACTGGAACAGCAAGAGGCCGGTGATGAAGCGAAACAGGCTCAGCAGAACCGGTTGAAAGCGAGTGAGATAAGGAAAGTTCATTGGTTTGCCCTCCATCCAATGCGCGACTTGGACCGCATTCAGTTCCACCCCGCAAGCGGCTCCGCGCCAATTCGCGCTGACATTTTTGTCATGTCGGACAAAACACCGCATCCCGGCGATTCAGCCAAGGTCTATCGGCATTTTTTTCGCGCCTTTGTCTCGCGCCGTCCGTAATTTTGCGGTGACGCGAATGCGCTCAGGTTACCCCTGTGAAACCTAGCGCCGCAAGGCGGGCACGATTAGGAATGGAATCATTCCGAGGATGACGCTCGCAAGTGCGAAGGCGAGCAGCGCGTTGTAGCCGTGGGTCGCGTCGTGGATCAGGCCGCCGCTCCAGGAGCCGAACGCCGAACCGAGGCCGCTGCCGATCGAGATGGTGCCGTAGATGGTGCCGACGCGCTTGCCCTGGAAAATCCTCATCGCGGTGGCGCTGATCAGCGGGCCGCGCGAGCCCATCATGCTGCCGAAGCAGACGACGAAGCCCGTGAGCAGGACGATGTTCGGATAATACTGAAGCAGCCAGAGCAGGCCGATGCCGATGATCGAGATCGCGTAGCTGAGCAGCACCGAGGGGCGGCGCCCGATCAGCCCATCGAGCGCGGAGACTCCCAACATTCCGAACACCAGCACGACGCCGGAAAAGCCCCAGGCGGTCGCGGCCTGCAGCGGAGGGAAGCCGGCGTCGATCAGATAGGCCACGATCTGGGCGGCGATGGAATACATGCCGACGGCGGTGAAGAAGAAGGTGGAGAACAGCGCCCAGAAGGCGTGGTGGCGCATCGCGCCGAGAAGCGTCCAGCCATTGTCGACGAAATCAGGATCGGTCTTCTTCACGACATGCGGCGAGCCGGCAGCGAACAGCCGCCACGGCAGCAGCAGGAGCGGCACCAGCAGGCCCAGGGCGGTGAAGCCGAACAGCTGGTAGGTGTCGCGCCAGCCGATGTGATCGATCAGGATCTGGGACGCCGGCAGCAGCGCCAGCACGCCGCCGCCCATCGCCGAATACACCACCGACATCGCGGTCGGCAGGCGAGGTCCGAACCAGCGGCCGAGCAGGATGGAGTTCGGCACGATGCCGATGAAGGCGATGCCGATGCCGACGCAGAGGCCGATCGAGAGTTGGAACTGCCACAGATGCTGGGCGTGCGCCGCAATCAGGAAGGCGGCGCCGAGCAGCAGCAGCCCGACTGCATAGACGATGCGCGGTCCGGAATGGTCGAACAGCCGTCCGACGAAGGGCGCGGTGAAGCCGCTCGCGAGCCAGGTGAGCGAATAGACCGAGACGATCTGCGCGCGGTCCCAGCCGAAACTTTCCGAGATCGGCTTGAGGAACACCGTGAAGCTGTCGCCGAGCCCGCGGCCGAGCACGGCCAGCGTGAAGCAGAGTGCGAGCACGGTGAGCGCGATGCGCACGGCGCCGTGTGTCGTCGCCACGACGCCTGCGCGATGCTTGTCCTTGCTCGCTTCCCTGGGCGTGTTCTGGTCCATTGCCTATCAGGGAGCGCGCATCCGCGCGCCCTGACAAGCATCAAAAGCTCATACGCCTATGCAGGCGGCTTGAGCAAAACGTGCTTCTTCTTGCCAAGGGAGAGCTTGATGACGCCTTCTGGCGTCAGATTGGCCGGAGTAAGCATCATGGTCGACATTGTGACCGTGACATCATTTACCCTTAGACCGCGTCCATCTATCAGGCGCTTTGCTTCGCCAAGGGACCGGACTAATTCCGTGTCGCGGGCGGCGACTAGAACAGGAACCCCTTCCTCTTCGAAAAATGCTTTCGCTAGTTCTTCGCGCATTACATACGTACGCAGGTCTTCAGCGAGGATGCCTTCCTCGAATGTTCGACGAGCGGTTTCTGCAGCTTGATCTGCGGCGGGGCGGCCGTGCAAGAGCGCGGTCGCCTCAGTTGCGAGCACCTTCTTGACCTCGTTGATCTCCGAGCCGCCGAGCGCCTCGAGCTTCCTGATCTCGTTCATCGGCAGCGTCGTGAACAGCTTCAGGAACTTGCCGACGTCAGCGTCCTCGGTGTTGCGCCAGTACTGCCAGAAATCGTACGGCGAGAACTGGTCGGCGTTGAGCCACACCGCGCCTTGTGCAGTCTTCCCCATCTTCGCACCCGACGCCGTGGTCAGCAGTGGCGTGGTCAGCGCGTAGAGCTGGTGGGTGCCCATGCGGCGGCCGAGATCGACGCCCATGATGATGTTGCCCCACTGGTCCGAGCCGCCCATCTGCAAATGACAGCCGGTGCGTTTGGCAAGCTCGACGAAGTCATAGGCCTGGCAGATCATGTAGTTGAACTCGATGAAGCTCATCTCCTGCTCGCGCTCGAGGCGCAGCCGCACGGAGTCCATCGACAACATGCGATTGACCGAGAAGTGACGACCGACATCGCGAAGCATCTCGATCCAGTTCAGCCTAGTAAGCCACTCGGCATTGTCGAGCATGATGGCGTCGCTTCTGCCGTGGCCGTAGCGCAGCACTCTGGCGAAGACACCGCGTATCGATGCCTTGTTGGCCTCGATCTCCGCAATGGTACGGATCGCACGGGTCTCGTCCTTGCCGGAGGGATCGCCGACCATGGTTGTGCCACCGCCCATCAGGGTGATCGGTTTGTTGCCGGTCTGCTGGAACCAGTGCAGCAGCATCATGGTCAGATAATTGCCGATATGCAGGGACGGGGCGGTGCAGTCATAGCCCACATAGGCGATCGCCTCGCCCTTGGCGGCGAGTGCGTCCAGCCCCGCGAAATCGGAGCATTGGTGGATGAAACCACGTTCCTGCAGGGTGTTGAGGAAATCCGATTTAAAAGCAGTCATCTGTCGGCATGCCTGACAATTCTTGGTTTACTGTTTTGGGAGCAATTTAAGGGTCTTCCGTGGGAACTCGATTGCTGCCCGCCACTTGGCGCTGTGGCATTATAAGATGTGTCCCTCTGGCACAAGATCGGCATGCCAGAGGGGGTGTTTTGAGGACGCTGATCCATGATGTTAACGGCACTCGGTTTGATGAGCGGCACCTCGCTGGACGGGGTGGATGTCGCGCTGATCGAAACCGATGGAAAGCTGGTGAAGGCGTTCGGCCCCGCCGGGTATCGGCCCTATAGCCCGGCGGAGCGCAACCTGCTGCGCCAGGCGCTGACCGAAGCCGTGCACCTGTCGCAGCGCGACGCCCGGCCCGGGGTGCTGGCCGAGGCCGAACGCGCCGTGACACTGGCCCATGCCGAGGCGGTCGCCGCCTTCGTCGCCCAGAACCGGATGCGGCCCGAGGACATCGACATCGTCGGCTTCCATGGCCAGACCGTGCTGCACCGCCCCGAGAAGCGGCTGACGGTCCAGATCGGCGATGCGCCGGCACTGGCGAGGGCAATCCATATCCCCGTGATGTATGATTTCCGCGCCGCCGACGTCGAAGCCGGCGGGCAGGGCGCGCCGTTCGTGCCGGTCTACCACCGGGCGCTCGCGAACTCGCTGGACCGCGAGGGACCGATCGTCGTGGTCAATATCGGCGGCGTCTCCAACATCACCTATATCGACGGCAACGACACGCTGATCGCCTGCGATACCGGGCCGGGCAACGCCCTGCTCGACGATTTCATGTACCGCACCATGAACCAGGCCTTCGATGCCGAAGGCAAATTCGCGGCGCTCGGCAAGGCGGACGAGACCTGGATCGCGCGGGCGCTCGAATTGCCGTTCTTCGCGGCTCCGCCGCCGAAATCGCTCGACCGCAACGATTTCGCCGCGCTCAAGCTCGGCGACGTCCAGCCGGCCGACGGCGCGGCGACGCTGACCGCCTTCACTGCGGCTGCGATCGCCCGTGTCATCCCGCTGTTGCCGCGGCGGCCGCGGAGCTGGATCGTCTGCGGCGGCGGAGCCCGCAACCTGACCATGCTGCGGATGCTGCGGGACCGCGTCGGGTCGGCCACCGTCGAGGCCGCCGAGACGCTCGGCTGGGCCTCCGACGCCATCGAGGCGCAAGCCTTCGGCTTCCTCGCCGCGCGCGGCCTGAAGGGCCTGCCGCTGTCCTATCCGGCTACCACGGGCGTGCCGATGCCGATGACCGGCGGGGTGATCGCGCGGCCCTGAGGGGGAGTGATTCATGCAGTTGCATTGAACTTGACAGATATATGCAAATGCATCTATCGTGGATGCAGTTGCATCTAACTGCCCGGGATCATTGCCATGACCGCTTCGCTCAGACTGATCAGCCACAAGCTTTGCCCCTACGTGCAGCGCGCGGTGATCGCGCTGAAAGAGAAGGGCGTGCCCTTCGAGCGGATCGACATCGATCTCGCCAACAAGCCCGACTGGTTCCTCAAACTCTCGCCGCTCGGCAAGGTGCCGGTGCTGGTGGTGACGACCGACAAGGGCGAGGTCGCGCTGTTCGAGAGCAACGTGATCTGCGAGTACATCGAGGAGACGCAAGGCGGCACAAAACTGCATCCGGCCGACGCTCTAAAGCGGGCCGAACATCGTGCCTGGATGGAATTCGGCTCGGCGATCCTCGGCGACCTCTGGGGCCTGGAGACCACGACGGATCCGGCGACGTTCGAGAGCAAGCGGCAGGCGCTGGTCGCAAAATTCGCGCGCGTCGAGGCGGCGCTTGGCGCCGGGCCTTATTTCGCAGGCGAAGCGTTCAGTCTCGTCGATGCCGTGTTCGCGCCGGTCTTCCGCTATTTCGACCTGTTCGACGAACTGACCGAGCACGGCATCTTTAGGGATGTGCCGAAGGTCCGCGCCTGGCGCGCCGCGCTTGCAAAACGCCCGAGCGTGCGCACCGCGGTCGGGGAGGACTATCCGCAATTGCTGCGCGCGTTCCTCGTTCGCCACGACGCGCATCTGCTCAAGCTCGCGGCCTGAGCGCACGCCGATGTCACAATCCCTGGCCTGGCTGATGCTGGTGATCGCGGGCGCGCTCGACGTCGGCTGGGCGATCTCGATGAAGTACGCGGAAGGCTACACGCGCGTGGGCTGGAGCATCGTCTCGCTGGTGCTGCTCGCCGCCTTCGTCTTCCTGCTCGGGCGAGCCCTAAAGGTGCTCGAGGTCGGCGTCGCCTATTCGGTGTGGACCGGTATCGGTGCGGCCGGCACCTTCGTGATGGGCGTCGCTCTGTTCGGGGAGACATTGAGTGCGATGAAGCTTGCCGGCATCGCGCTCGTACTGATGGGGATCGTGGCGCTCAAGCTCGCCTAGAGCTCCGCGGCCATCTTCGCCAGCGTGGCGATGGTGTTCATGTTGCGCGCGGTTCCGGTCTTGGCGGCGGGGATTGCGAGTTTCGACGTCCCCATGCCGTCGCCATAATGCACGTAAATCTCGCGGCGGCCGAGCTTGATCTCTTCATCTTTCCGGCCGCGAATATCGGCGAGGGTGTTCGCAGGTGGCGGCTTGTCGAGGAAGATGGCGACCGTGCGGTTCGGCGCCATCTTTGCAAACGGATTGTCAGCCAAAACCTCTGCCATCTCGGCGGCGCTGCGCACGAGCACGCCAACCGGCGCGCCGGCGTAGGCGTGCAGGCGCTTTTCAAGCGCAGCTTTGATGGCGGATTCCGATTTGCGGCTGGTGAAGACCACATTGCCGCTGGCGATGTAGGTGCGCACGGCACCAAAACCGAGCTCCTCGCACATCGCCTTGAGCTCGGACATCGGCAGCTTGCCGGTGCCTCCGACATTGACCGCGCGCAGCAGGGCTACGAACGCGGCCATGTCGTTCTTACCGCACGTTGGCGAGGCGCATGTCGAGATACGCCGTGATGGTTTCCATCAGCGGCTCGAGCTTGGCGTCGAAGAAGTGGTTGGCGCCGGGGATGACCTGCTGGTCGATCACGATGCCCTTCTGCGTCTTCAGCTTCTCGACCAGCGTGTTGACGTCCTTGGGCGGCACCACCGCGTCCTTCTCGCCATGCACGATCAGGCCCGAGGACGGGCAGGGCGCGAGGAACGAGAAGTCGTAGAGGTTGGCCGGCGGCGCGATCGAGATGAAGCCCTCGACCTCGGGACGGCGCATCAGGAGCTGCATGCCGATCCAGGCGCCGAAGGAGAAGCCGGCGACCCAGCAGGCGCGCGCTTCGGGATTGATGGTCTGCGCCCAGTCGAGCGCTGCCGCCGCATCCGACAATTCGCCGGTGCCGTGGTCGAACGAGCCCTGGCTGCGGCCGACGCCGCGGAAGTTGAAGCGCAGCACCGAGAAGCCGCGATGCGCGAACGCGTAGTAGCACTGGTACACGATCTGATGATTCATCGTGCCGTGAAACTGCGGGTGCGGGTGCAGGATCATCGCGATCGGCGCGTTCTTCTGCTTGGCCGGGTGATAGCGGCCTTCGAGACGGCCAGCGGGGCCGGCGAAAATGACTTCAGGCATCGGTGATCTCTTGATTGATGTGCTGGAGCGAGGATCCTCGGCAATCAACCGATTGTGGCCTCATCGACAGCGATGCCGACGAAGGCGCGAATGGAAGGGTGAGAAGGCGTGCGCCTCGCGGTGATGCGCAAACGGCGCGCGGTGACTTGACGGTGCGCGTTCTAACATGGGCGCAGGGGCAAAAAGCAAGCATCTTGAACATCGGTCAATGGGCTCAAGGCGTTAGCGTGTCATGAGCGCGTCACCGCCATGAGCGGGTCCGGAATCAGGTTGCCAAGCGCGCGGCCGCGGCCCATGTCGGGCGGTGAGGGCGGGCGAGCCGCTCGCCGATGTCTTAGGTAGTATAATACTCTATGCCGAGCCGCGTGTATCTCGACTGGAATGCGACGACGCCGCTTCGCCCTGAAGCGCGGGCGGCGATGCTTGCGGCCTGGGACCTGATCGGCAATCCGTCCTCGGTCCATGCCGAGGGCCGGGAGGCGCGGCGGCTGGTCGAGGATGCCCGTGCCGCGCTCGCCGCTGCGGTCGGTGGACTGCCGCGGAATGTGATCTTCACCTCCGCCGGAACCGAGGCCAATGCGCTGGCGCTGTCGCCGGGGCTGCGGGGACCTTCCGGCGGTCCCGTGGAACGGCTGCTGGTCTCGGCCGTCGAGCATGCCTCGGTGCTGGCCGGGGGCCGGTTTGCGGCTGACAGGGTCGGGCAGATCCGGGTGACGCGCTCCGGGGTGATCGATCTCGGCGATCTGGAGGCCCAGCTCAGAGACGGTCCGCCGGCGCTGGTCTCGATCATGGCGGCCAATAACGAGACCGGCGCGCTCCAGCCGGTCGCTGAGGCGGCGCGGATCGTTCACGCGGCGGGTGGCCTCCTGCATGTCGACGCGATCCAGGTGCTCGGCAAAACTGCGTTCAATATTAACGAGGTAGGCGCAGACCTTGCGACCTTTTCTGCGCACAAGATCGGTGGTCCCAAGGGCGTCGGCGCTCTCGTGGTTACCGACGGGCTGACCGGGCTGGAACCGGTGCTGCGGGGCGGCGGGCAGGAGCTCAGCCGGCGGGCGGGAACCGAGAATGTCGCCGGAATCGCCGGCTTCGGCGCGGCCGTGAAAGCGATGCTTCAGACTCTGCCTGAGGATGCGGGGCGGATAGCAACCCTTAGGAATCGCTTGGAAAATGGTATCCGATCGACCGTCGGCGCGACGGTGTTTTCGGAAGAGGTGGATCGGTTGCCAAATACCGTTCTGTTCACGGCGCCCGGCCTCAAGGCCGAGACCGCCGTGATCGGATTCGACCTCGAAGGGGTCGCCGTGTCGTCCGGTTCGGCCTGTTCCTCGGGCAAGGTCCAGCCGTCCCACGTGCTGTCGGCGATGGGGTATGACCCGGCCGTGGCCCAGGGAGCGGTGCGCCTTAGTCTGGGCTGGTCTACGGAACCTGAAGACATCAATAGGGCGTTAGAGGCTTGGCGAAAGCTTGGTAATACCCTACTTAGAGCCTAAGCGACGAAACACGGCTTGAACTGTTCTAAGCCCGTGCTTTCCGCCAAAAAACATCGTAATACTCGTCCGAGTTTGATCCACCGCGGTCCTTGAAACCGCGAGCGGAGGATAGAATGCCAGCCGTGCAAGAGACGGTCGAGCGCGTCAAGCGCATCGACGTCGACCAGTATCGTTATGGGTTTGAGACCCAGATCGAGTCCGACAAGGCGCCCAAGGGGCTGTCGGAAGACATCGTCAAGTTCATCTCCGAGAAGAAGAACGAGCCCGCATGGATGCTCCAGTGGCGGCTCGAAGCCTATCGGCGCTGGCTGACCATGACCGAGCCGACCTGGGCCCGCGTCGACTATCCGAAGATCGACTTCCAGGACCTCTATTACTACGCCGCGCCGAAGCCGAAGAAGACGGTCTCCTCGCTGGACGAGATCGATCCGGAGATTCTCAAGACCTACGAGAAGCTCGGCATTCCCCTGCGGGAAGTCGCCATGCTCGAGGGCGTGGAGCCGAAGCCCGGCGAAGAAGACCCCGCGCGCCGCAAGATCGCGGTCGACGCTGTCTTCGATTCGGTCTCGGTTGCGACCACCTTCAAGGCGGAGCTGAAGAAGGCCGGCGTGATCTTCATGCCGATCTCGGAAGCCATTCGCGAGCACCCTGAACTGGTGCAGAAATATCTGGGCTCGGTGGTTCCGACCTCGGACAATTTCTATGCGACGCTGAACTCGGCGGTGTTCTCTGACGGCTCGTTCGTCTACGTGCCGCCGGGCGTACGCTGCCCGATGGAGCTGTCGACCTATTTCCGCATCAACGAGCGCAACACCGGTCAGTTCGAGCGCACGCTGATCATCGCCGACAAGGGCTCCTACGTCTCCTATCTCGAAGGCTGCACCGCGCCGCAGCGCGACGAGAACCAGCTGCACGCGGCCGTGGTCGAGCTCGTCGCGCTCGACGACGCCGAGATCAAGTACTCGACGGTGCAGAACTGGTACCCCGGCAATTCGGAAGGCAAGGGCGGCATCTACAATTTCGTCACCAAGCGTGGCGACTGCCGTGGCGACCGTTCCAAGATCTCCTGGACCCAGGTCGAGACCGGTTCGGCGATCACCTGGAAGTATCCGAGCTGCATCCTGCGTGGCGACAATTCGAGCGGCGAGTTCTATTCGATCGCGATCTCGAACGGCTTCCAGCAGGTCGATTCGGGCACCAAGATGATCCATCTCGGCAAGAACACGTCGAGCCGCATCATCTCGAAGGGCATCGCGGCCGGCAAGTCGCAGAACACGTATCGTGGTCTCGTCACCGCGCATCGGAAGGCGACGGGCGCGCGCAACTTCACCGCGTGCGATTCGCTGCTGATCGGCGACAAATGCGGCGCGCACACCGTGCCGTACATCGAGGCCAAGAACTCGTCGGCAACGTTCGAGCACGAAGCCACGACCTCGAAGATTTCCGAGGACGTGCTGTTCTACTGCATCCAGCGCGGCCTCAGCCAGGAAGAGGCTGTCGGCCTCGTCGTCAACGGCTTCGTCAAGGACGTGCTGCAGCAATTGCCGATGGAATTCGCGGTGGAAGCGCAGAAGCTGATCTCGATCTCGCTTGAAGGGTCGGTCGGCTAATTGCCGACCCTCGCGGCGCGCTCCGGCGCTCCAACATCAATTGAATAGACTGGATACCAAGATGGCTTTGCTTGAAGTGAAAGACCTCAAGGTTCGTGTCGAGGAGCGTGAGATCCTCCACGGGCTGACCATGACCGTCAACGAGGGCGAGATCCACGCGATCATGGGGCCGAACGGCTCCGGCAAGTCGACGCTCTCCCACGTCATCGCCGGCAAGCCCGGCTACGAGGTCACCGACGGCCAGATCCTGTTCAAGGGCGAGGACCTCCTGGAGATGGCGCCCGAGGAGCGCGCCGCCAAGGGCGTGTTCCTGGCGTTCCAGTATCCGGTCGAGATCCCCGGCGTCACCACCATGAACTTCCTGCGCACCGCGCTCAATGCGCAGCGCAAGGCGCGCGGCGAGAGCGAGCTGATGGTGCCGGACTTCCTGAAGAAGGTCCGCGAGGTCTCGAAGTCGCTGAACATCCCGCAGGACATGCTCAAGCGCGGCGTCAATGTCGGATTCTCCGGCGGCGAGAAGAAGCGCAACGAGGTGCTGCAGATGGCGCTGTTCGAGCCCAGCCTGTGCATCCTGGACGAGATGGATTCCGGCCTCGACATCGACGCGCTGCGCATCGCGGCCGACGGCGTCAACGCGCTGCATTCGCCCAAGCGCGCGATGGTCGTCATCACCCACTATCAGCGGCTGCTCAACTACATCGTGCCCGACATCGTGCACGTGATGTCGAAGGGCCGTGTCGTGAAGAGCGGCGGCAAGGAACTGGCGCTGGAGCTGGAAGCTTCCGGCTACGCCCAGTTCGAGGACGCCGCGTAAGGAATTTTGCGATGAACGTTGCTGTGGCAAAGACCGGAAACGGCCGCGCGGTGAGCGATCTCTTCGCCAGCGCCGAAGGCCGCTTGCCGGGTTCGCCGGCCGTGGTGGCAGTGCGCCGCGAGGCGTTCGAGACCTATGAGCGTCTCGGCCTGCCGCACCGCCGGATCGAGGAATGGAAGTACACCGACCTGCGTGCGCTGGTCGGCGAGGTGCTGTCGCTCGCAGCCAGCCCCGATGTGGCCGCGCTGAAGCGCGCTGCCGAGGCGGTGAAGGCAAATGCGATCGAAGGCGCCCGCAAGCTCGTGCTGGTCGACGGCGTGTTCGCGGCCGATCTCTCCGACGTCAAGGCACTCGCCGCCGAGGTCGGCTTCAAGACGCTGCGCGAGGCGCTGGAGAAGGATGCCGGTCTCCTGAAGACCGCGTCCACCGATGCCGTGATCGCGCTGAACGCTGCGATGGCGACGGATGGCGTGGTGCTCGATATCGCCGCGGGCACGCAGTTGTCCGCGCCGATCCAGATCATCCACGTCGCGACCGCTTCGTCCGCGGCGGCCTTCACCCGTTCGCAGGTCGCGATCGGGAAGGGCGTCCGCGCCACCATCATCGAGACCTTCGTCGCGGCAGGGGCCAAGGCCTACCAGGTCAACGACGCCGTGATCGTTACGGTCGGCGACGATTCCGACGTCGCGCATATTCGTCTGATGGACGATGCGGCTGATGCTGTGAACATCACGTCGCAGTTCGTGACCATCGGCGCCAACGTCAAATTCAACGTCTTCAACATGACGACGGGCGCGGCGGTCAGCCGCCTGCAGGGCTTCATCACGCTGGCGGGCGAGGGCAGCGAGCTCTCCGCCAACGGCGTCAACCTGCTGCAGAAGACCGAGCATGGCGACACCACGCTGGTGGTCGACCACGCCGTGCCGAACTGCGTCAGCCGCGAAGTCTTCCGTGCCGTGATCGACGATCGCGCCCATTCGGTGTTCCAGGGCCGCATCATCGTCCGTCCCGACGCGCAGAAGACCGACGGCAAGATGATGACGCGGGCGCTGCTGCTTTCGGACGAAGCCGAGGCCGACAACAAGCCCGAACTCGAGATCTTCGCCGACGACGTCTCCTGCGGCCACGGCGCCACCGCGGGTGCGCTGGACGAGAGCCTGCTGTTCTATCTGAAGGCGCGTGGCCTGCCCGAGAAGCAGGCCCAGGCGCTGCTGATCCAGGCCTTCGTCGGTGAAGCCATCGAGCAGATCGCCGATGACGGCCTGCGCGAGCACGTGATCGGCATTGCCGAGCGCTGGTTGGAGCGGCGCCAATGAGCACGCATCCTGCAGTCAAGAACGGCGCCTATGACGTCGCGCGCGTGCGCCAGGACTTTCCGGCGCTCGCCATGCAGGTCTACGGCAAGAAGCTGGTCTATCTCGACAACGCCGCCTCGGCGCAGAAGCCGAGCGCCGTGCTCGACCGCATGACGCAGGCCTATCAATCCGAATACGCCAACGTCCATCGCGGCCTGCATTACCTCGCCAATGCCGCGACCGAAGCCTATGAGGGCGGCCGCACCAAGGTGGCGCAGTTCATCAACGCGCCGCGGACCGAGGAAGTGATCTTCACCCGCAATGCGACCGAGGCGATCAACCTGGTCGCGTCGTCGTGGGGCGGCCCGAATATCAAAGAGGGCGACGAGATCGTCATCTCGATCATGGAGCACCACTCCAACATCGTGCCGTGGCATTTCCTGAGGGAACGCCAGGGCGCCGTGATCAAGTGGGCGCCGGTCGACGACGAGGGCAATTTCCTCATCGACGAGTTCGAGAAGCTGCTGACGTCGAAGACCAAGCTGGTCGCGATCACGCAGATGTCGAACGCGCTCGGCACCATCGTGCCGATCAAGGAGGTCGTGAAGATCGCCCACGCGCGCGGCATTCCCGTGCTGGTTGACGGCAGCCAGGGCGCGGTGCATCTGCCCGTGGACGTCCAGGATCTCGGCTGCGACTTCTACGTCTTCACCGGTCACAAGGTTTATGGCCCGACCGGCATCGGCGTGCTCTGGGCCAAATACGACCACCTCGTCGCGATGCGCCCCTATAACGGCGGCGGCGAGATGATCCGCGAGGTCTCGCGCGAGGTCGTCACCTATGGCGATCCCCCGCACAAGTTCGAAGCCGGCACGCCGGCGATCGTCGAGGCGGTCGGCCTTGGCGCCGCCATCGACTACGTCAACTCGATCGGCAAGGAGCGCATCGCCGCCCACGAGGCCGATCTCACCGCCTACGCCCAGGAGAAGCTGCGCGAGATCAACTCGCTGCGGCTGATCGGCACCGCGCGCGGCAAGGGCCCGGTGATCTCCTTCGAGCTCAAGGGCGCCCATGCCCACGACGTCGCCACCGTGATCGACCGCCAGGGGATCGCGGTGCGCGCCGGCACCCATTGCGTGATGCCGCTTTTAGAGCGGTTCAACGTCACCGCGACGTGCCGGGCCTCGTTCGGCATGTATAATACACGGGAAGAAGTCGATCATCTGGCACAGGCGCTGCTGAAGGCGCGGGATTTGTTCGCATGAGTGACACGGCCGAAATCAAAGCCAATCCGATGGAGACCCATTCGGCGTTGCCGCCGGAGGAGACTGAACGCCTCACCACCGAGATCATCGCGGGCCTCAAGACCGTGTTCGATCCGGAAATTCCGGCCGACATCTACGAGCTTGGTCTGATCTACAAGGTCGAGATCAAGGACGACCGTTCCGTCGACGTCCAGATGACGCTGACGACGCCGAACTGCCCGGCGGCCGGCGAGCTGCCGACCATGGTCGAGAACGCGGTCGCCAGCGTTCCCGGTGTTGGCGTGGTCGACGTCAAGGTCGTCTGGGAGCCGCCGTGGTCGCCCGAGCGCATGAGCGACGAGGCGCGCCTCGTGCTGAACATGTGGTGACGGTCTCAACGCGCATTGAATTCGTTCTGCAACGGACCACATAAATAACATGACCCAGGCAACACCTGCATCCTCACCAAAACCCCGGCGGCCGCGCCCGCAGGTGATGCGGCTGACGGATGCCGCGGCCCAGCGTATTTCCGAGCTGACCCAGCGTGCCGACTCCGAGATCGTCGGCTTGCGCGTCGGCGTGAAGAACGGCGGCTGCGCCGGCCAGTCCTACACGGTCGAATACGCCCATGACGTCCGCCCGACCGATGAAGTCGTCGAGGACAAGGGCGTCAAGATCCTGGTCGATCCCAAGGCCGTGCTGTTCCTGCTCGGAACCGAGATGGACTACAAGGCCGACAAGATGCAGGCCCAGTTCGTCTTCAACAACCCCAACCAGATCTCCGCCTGCGGCTGCGGCGAGTCGGTCGAGCTGCGGCCGGCGAAGATCGACGGGTAGTTTCGCCTCAAGCTCCACTCTCGTGTCCCGGACGCGCTGCAGCGCGTTTGCGCTGCTGCGCAGAGCCGGGACCCAAGCTATAATCGGCGCGAGACGGATGGGCCCCGGCTCAGCAGCGCCATAGCGTGTCGAAGACGCGCGTGAGCGCGCTTATGGCACGCTGCGCTGCGTCCGGGGCACGAGAGAGCGTGCGCATGGACCGCGAATTCCTGATCGACCTGTTCGCCGATTTTGGCCCCGTCACCATCCGCAAGATGTTTTCCGGCCACGGCATCTCCGCCGACGGCGTTAATTTCGCGCTGTCGCTGCGCGCCGGCCTGTTCTTCCGCGCCGATGAGGTGACCATTCCGGACTTCGAAGCGGAAGGCTCGAAGCCGTTTCAATATTCGACCCGCGCCAAAACCGTGCTGGTCAACTCCTATTGGGAGCTGCCGGCGCGCCTGTTCGATGATTCCGCGGAGCTGGCGCAATGGGCGAGGGCCGCGCTCGCCGCCGCCCAGCGCGCCAGGGTGAAGAAGCGGCCGAAGGGAAAGAAGGCGGCGAAGAAGGTTGCGCCCAGGAAGTCCGTAGCGAAGAAGGCGACAGTACGTAGGGTGGGCAAAGCGAAGCGTGCCCACCGTTCGAAATAGCTATCCAGGGATCGTGGGCACGGCGCTTTGCGCCTTTGCCCACCCTACGAGACCGGATGCTTAATCCACGGCCTTGGTCAAGCCGACCCTCATGTCCTTGGCTGCGAAGACACAGGCACCGTCCGCCAGCACACGGCCGTCGGCAATCCCGAGCACCAGCTTGCCGCGGCGAACCATGCGCATGGCGACCTCGTAGCGCACGCATCGCGTTTCCGGCGTGACAAATCCGGTGGCCTCGACTTCGCCGACACCGATGGCGCGCCCCTTGCCTGGGGAGCCCGACCAGCCGAGCCAATAGCCGATCATCTGCCACATCGCGTCGAGCCCAAGGCTTCCGGGCATCGTCGGATCGCCGCGGAAATGGCTGTCGAAGAACCAGTGGCCCGGCGCGATGTCGAGCTCGCCGACGATATGGCCCTTTCCGAACGTGCCGCCATCCAAACTGATCTCGGTGATGCGGTCCATCATCAGCATCGGCGGCGCTGGGAGCTGCGCATTGCCAGGCCCGAAATAGCCGCCTTCGCTCGACTTCAGCAGATCGTCCTTGCTGTACGACGGTTGCGGCGCATGGAAATCATGAGGATTGGGCACGACGACAAGTCCTTTGCGGGCTCGGGTGCAGGCGGCCGATGTCGTGTCAGATGTTGTTCGCCGCGGAGTAATGTCAAGCGACGGTGCCGTAGGGTGGGCAAAGCGAAGCGTGCCCACGGACTTAGGTGGGCACGGCGCTACGCGCCTTTGCCCACCCTACGGCAGTTGACGAAAGCTCACGCCACCCGGCTATGGCTTTCGATCGCGAATTCCGGATCGGCTTCGCAGATCACGCGGTTGCGGCCGTTGCGCTTGGCGGCGTAGAGGCAGGCGTCGGCGCGTTCGATCAGCGCGTCGGTGTCGTCGCCCGGCTTGAGCATGGAGACGCCGACCGAGATGGTGACGCGACCGAGAATCTCGCCGGTCGACTTCTTCTTCAATTCCTTCGCCATCACCGCGCGGCGGATGTGATCGGCGACGGTGAGCGCCTGGCGCAGCGCGGTGTTGGGCAACACCACCGCGAATTCCTCGCCACCGTAGCGGGCGGTGATGTCCTGGCCCTTGATGGTCTGCTTCAGCGATAGGCCGACGAGCCGCAGCACCTGGTCGCCGGTGAGATGGCCGTAGGAATCGTTGAACGACTTGAAGTGATCGATGTCGAACAGCAGCAGCGACAGCGGCTCGCCCGAGGCGAGCGCGTTCTGTACCGCCGTGTCGATCATGCGATCGAAATATTTGCGGTTGCCGAGGCCCGTGAGCGGATCGGTCAGGCTCTCGGCGCGGATCGCCTCCAGGCTCTGCTGCAGATTGCTGATCTCGTTCTTCGACAGCGTGAGCCGATCCTCGAGCGCCTTGTTGGTCTCGCGCATCTCGCTGGTCGAACGCAGCAGCGTCTCCACGATGCCCTTGATCTGTTCGCGGCTCTTCGCCGACGACAGCTTTTCGGAGGCACCCGACAGGCTCGCATCGTAGGAGCCGGTCATCCCGAGCGCCTCGCCGAGGACCTTCATCACGTCGTCGATCTCGCCGATGACGCGCGCGCCGACCTTGTCGATGCGGTCGGTGGTCTTGATGTGGGAGAGATAGGTCTCGTAGATCTGCTCGAGATCGCCTTCGGTCAGCTTGCCGTGGCGCGCCAGCGTCTCGTTGATGATCTTGTTGAGCGGGGCGTTGTAGCCCGTCGCGTAGACGTACCAGATCTCGTAATTGCGGGGAATTGCAGTCTGTCGAAGCGACCGGATCTGACCGAGTGCCACTTCGGCGAACGCCATCGTGCGTTCGTGTTCGTCGAGAACCTTGACCACGGAACATACCCCACAGCGGTCGGTGCGCAATCGACCGTAGCAATGCTTAAATTATGTTCGTAGGCTAATGGACGTTTGTGAACGGCCAGTAAATATACGGTGGCCAATGCATCATAAAAAGTGTGGGGCGCCTCTGCTCAACCGATCCTGAGGCGCCTCGTCGCATCAGGCGCCGGCAGGAGACGAACGCACGGGCCGGAGCAGGAACGCCGGCAGGTGCGAATGATCGCCCGGCTCGGTATCGACCTCGCGCTGGCGGCGCGGCTCGGGGCGGCCGATCGAAGGCACATGCGAATTGTTGGCCTGCTGGCGCGCGCCGCGACGCGGCTCGCCGGCGTGCTTCTCTTCGGAGCGATGCCGCGCTTCAGCGGGCTGTCGTGCTTCCGACGAATGCCGTGCTTCAGAAGACTGCCTTGCTTCAGAAGAATGCCTTCCCTCAGAAGAATGCCTTCCCTCAGAAGAATGCCTTCCCTCAGAAGAGTGCCTTGGCTCGCCACGCGCTTCGCGCGGCTCGTGGCTGCGCTCGCGATCGCGGCCACCGCGCTGCGGCTTGCCGCGTCCGCCGCGGGAGCGTTCACGATCGCGACCACGCGACTCGCGCGGACGATCGCTCTGCTCGCTTGCGTCGGCATTGACTTCGTAATCGCCCTCGGCGCGCGGAATGCTCTGGCCGATCAGCTTCTCGATCGCCACCATCGACTTCTGGTCGAGCGGCGTCACGATCGAGATCGCGGTGCCCGTCCGGCCGGCGCGGCCGGTACGGCCGATGCGGTGGACATAGTCGTCGGCGTGATGGGGGACGTCGAAATTGAAGACGTGGCTGACCTCGGGAATGTCGAGGCCGCGGGCGGCGACGTCGGAGGCCACGAGGAGCGGCAGCTCGCCCTTGCGGAACTGGTCGAGCGCGGCCATGCGGGCCGGCTGGTCCATGTCGCCGTGCAGGGCGCCGACGCTGAAGCCGTGCTTCTGCAGCGATTTGTGAACGATCGCGACTTCGCGTTTGCGGTTGCAGAAGATGATCGCGTTCTTGAGGTCCTTGGCCTCGCGCAGCAGGCGGCGGAGCAGCTCGCGCTTCTCATGCGCCTCGCGGCCGGCGGGCACCTGGGCCTGCGTCACGGTCACGGCGGTGGTGGCGGGGCGGGAGACTTCGACCTTTTGCGGATTGTGCAGGAAGGCCTCGGTGATGCGCCGGATTTCCGGCGGCATGGTCGCGGTGAAGAACAGGGTCTGCCGCGTGAAGGGGACGAGCTTGCAGATGCGCTCGATGTCGGGAATGAAGCCCATGTCCAGCATGCGGTCGGCTTCGTCGATCACGAGCAGCTCGACGCCGGTGAGCAGGAGGCCGCCGCGCTCGGTGTGGTCGAGCAGGCGGCCGGGGGTGGCGATCAGCACGTCGACGCCGCGCATCAGCTTGGCGTCCTGGTCGCCGAAGGAGACGCCGCCGATCAGCAGGGCGACGTTGAGCTTCTGGCCGGCGCCGTAGCGGTCGAAGTTTTCCTTCACCTGGGCGGCGAGCTCGCGCGTCGGCTCGAGGATCAGCGTGCGCGGCATGCGCGCCCGGGCGCGACCCTTTTCGAGGATGGTGAGCATCGGCAGCACGAAGGCCGCGGTCTTGCCGGTGCCGGTCTGGGCGATGCCGAGCACGTCCTTACGCGCGAGGACGTGGGGGATCGCCTGTTCCTGAATGGGGGTGGGGTTGGTGTAACCGGTGGCCGCCACTGCGGCGAGGACTTTTTCGGACAGTCCGAGATCTGAAAAGGACATTGAGCCTCTGGTCGAAACCGCCGTTCGGAATCGAGGGTAATAAGGCTGGTCGCGTTCCACCCCGAAACGGCGCGCTCTCAAGGAAGCTGGGGGTGCTGACTCACGCGAACAAAGCGCAAGGCTCAGGAATCGCTCTTCGATCTGAGCCGCGTCGCCCCGGAACATAGGCGGGAATTGGCCAAAGTCAATGGAGCAGGCGCGGGAAGGCCCTAAAAACCCTGAGGTTTTTAACCAAATCACGGGGACGGCTGGGTTTTCCGCCCGTCCATGAGCCGGGCCGGCGGCCGGCCCAGGGAACAGGCTAATGCCCTTCGGAGCCCCTGGCCCGGAAGTCCCCGGGGGCCATGCCATAGGCGGCGTTGAAGACCCGGTAGTAGGTCGCCAGGCTCTCGAAGCCGCAGGAGGTCGCGATATCGGCGATCAGCCGCTCAGGCGCCTCGCGCATCAGGCGGCGGCTCTGCTTGAGGCGCTCGTCGGTCACGGTCTGCGAAAAGCTCTTCTCGGCGGCCTCGAAAAGCATGTGCAGGTGCCGCACGGACACGCCGAGTTGGTCGGCCACCATCGCCGGGTCGAGGTCGGGGTTTTGCAGATGGTGCGCGATCAGGCGCCGCGCCTGCGAATGGCGGGCGGTTCGCAGCGCGGCCTGTCCGCGCCGGCTGCCGGGCCTGAGGATGCCGCGCTCGATCAGCGCCAGATGGGCCAGCGCCTGGACCAGGGAGGTTGCATCCAGCGCCCCGTCAGCTTCGCCGAGATCGGCAAAGCAGGCGCTCAGCAGTGGTGCCAAAGTGGGATCGCCGAAGGTCCGGGGCACAAGCTCGCGAACCCGCTTGTCCTGCGTGGGCAGGGCGCTCACGGGGATCTTCAGGATCCGCAGATGGAAGCCACCGTCCCCGAGCGGAGCCGTGCGATAGGGCAGGTCGGTATGGCTGGTGGCGAAGCTGCCATTGGCGATCGAAAACTCGCCGCCGCGCAGGCCGCCGAACCAGCCGCCGCTGCCGAGTTGCTGGTAGACGCAGATGCTGTCGCCGGGCGCGTAGGCGATGTCGGAGCTGCTGCGCTCGACCCTGTACTGCGAAGCCTTCAGCTCGACGAGGCCGGCGCCGCCGAGCTGGCGCAGTGAGAATTCGCCGGAGAAGTCCGTGCGCCGCTCGCGCTCGAGCTCAGCCGTGACGCCGAACAGGCCCTTGGATCGCACCTCGCGCCAATAATCGAAACGCTCGTGCGGCTCGACTTCGTCCGTAGACCAGCGAAACACGGCAGCCCCTCGCTTCCGGCGCGATTGTCCGGGAAAACCTGTCCAAGAAAGAGCAGATTCCAGTGGAATCTGCCATAGGCCAAACCATGGAATCGAAGACGCGACGGTTGAACCGCCGATATGGCTGGGCCGACTATCACATCAACGGCAGTGGTTCCAATGAACGACTGTTCGAGGAGCGGGCGTGAGGGCGTTCTGCAGCGGGATTTTTTCGATGACGCGTCGGCTTTTCAGAATTCTGGCGGCCCTTGGCCTCGCGGCAGGCCTGAGCGGCTTCGCGCTTCCAGCCCATGCCGAGAAGCGCGTCGCGCTCGTCGTCGGCAACAACGACTACAAGAACGTTCCGAAGCTGCTCAAGGCGGTCAACGACGCCCGCACCATGGGCGACACGCTGAAGCAGCTCGGCTTCTCGGTGATGGTCGCCGAGAACCAGAGCCGGCAGCAATTCTCCGAGACGCTGCTCGCCTTCGACCGCGTGATCGAGCCCGGCGACACCGCGTTCTTCTTCTACGCCGGCCATGGCTTCGAGATCGCAGGCCAGAACTATCTGCTGCCGACCGACGTGCCGGCGGCGACGGAAGGGCAGGAAGAGCTGGTGCGCGACGCCTCGATCCTGGCCGACCGCATCGTCGAGCGCCTGCAGAACAAGAAGGCGCGGACCTCGATCCTGGTGTTCGACGCCTGCCGCAACAATCCGTTCGAGCGCAAGGGCACCCGCGCCGTCGCCGGCGGTGGCGGGCTTGCCCCGATGGTGCAGCTGCCCGAAGGCGTGTTCTCGGTGTTCTCGGCGGGTCCCCGCCAGACCGCGCTCGATCGCCTGTCCAACGACGACGCCAATCCCAATTCGGTGTTCACGCGCACCTTCGCCAAGGAGCTGCTCCAGCCCGGCGAGAACCTCGTGCAGGTGGCGCAGCGGACCCGCCGTCTCGTCAGCGAGATGGCCGACACCGTCAAGCACAGGCAGGTGCCGGTCTATTTCGACCAGATGGTCGACGACGTCTTCCTCAGCGGCGCCGCCAAGGACGCGGCCGCCGCGCGCCCGGCCGATCCGCCGCCGCAGAAGGTTGCGGCCCTGCCGCCGGTGTCGGTGCCGCGCCTGCCGAAGGAGGAAACCACCAACGCGCCGATCGCGAGCTTCTCGCGTCACAATGGCGGCTGGAGCGTGGTGTTCTCCTTCGCCGACCCGACCCTCGGCATTTCCTGGCGCATGGCCGGCAACAGCGATTTCCGCGAGACCGGCTTCATCGACACGCTCGATCCGCGCACGCGCAAGCGGATGCCGAACCCCTCGATCGAACTGCCGCCGGATGCGCAGGCCGGCACCATCGAGGTCCGCTATGTCGATCAGTCCGGCGAGATGCAGGGGCCGTTCCCGATCAGGTTCGACCCCGAGGCCGCCCTGATCCGCGACCAGCGCAAGATCCTCGACATGACCGCGACGAGCTGGCTGTCATTCCGCGAGTTCAACGGGCTGCTGGTCTACTACACCCATCTGGTGTCCTACCGCTGCGCCATCCGCGAGGTGCGCATCGGCATCGACACCGCCGTTCCCAACCAGGTGCTGAAGATGCCGAACTGCGACATGCGCGATCCCAGTGCGATCAGCGCCGGCATGCCGCTCTACATGAAGCTCGCCCCGGCGACGCAGTTCATCTCGGTGGAGCTGACCTATCGCGACGGCAGCGTGTCGGAGATCAAGAGTTTCCGCACGGCGAACCGCAGCAACAACTGACCGGGCGGAGGACGCGGCGGGCCGCCCGTGCTAGGCGCGCCGCTTGCCGAAGAAGCGCTTGACGGACTCGACCGCCTCGATCAGGGGCGGCGTCAGCGACAGGAAGGCGCCCATCGCGATCGCGACGATGACGTGGCGGAGCAGGAGCTTCTCCTGCTCCTCGTACGGATAGCCATTCCGGCTGACCGGCACCGGCGCAAGGGCGCCCGTCTGCTCCGGGGCAGGCTTTCGCGGCTTGCGCGGCGGGATCATGATCACGACGAAAAGCACGTTGATCAGAATCCATACGCCGAGCAGTATGAGGATCGTCCGCACTGCAATGTCCTGAAATCAATCGAAATCTTCGGCGACGCTAACGGGCATTCGCCATTGCGGCAAAACAAATCGTGCATGCTGCGCTGCACAGAAAACTTAACTCGTAAATGAGAGGCGGGCCGTGAAACCCGAGACGCCGCAAACTCCGCCGGGTTCCTCCGTAAAAGCCCGGTGCTGCATCGTCGGCGGCGGGCCAGCCGGCATGATGCTCGGCTATCTCCTCGGGCGCGCCGGCATCGACGTGGTGGTGCTGGAGAAGCACGCCGATTTCTTCCGCGACTTTCGCGGCGACACCGTGCATCCCTCGACGCTCGAGGTGATGGACGAGCTCGGTCTGATCGACGGCTTCCTGAAGCTGCCGCACCAGCGTCTGCAGAAGATGGACGGATTGTTCGGCGGCACGCCGGTGCGGATTGCCGATCTGACCCGCCTGCACACGAAATACCCGTTCATCGCGTTCATGCCGCAATGGGACTTCCTCAATTTCCTGCGCGAAGCCGGCAAGCGCTTCGCCTCGCTCAAGGTGATGATGAACACCGAAGCGGTCGACCTGATCCGCCGCGGCGACACCGTCTCCGGCGTGCGGGCGCGGACGCCGGACGGCATCATCGACATCGAGGCCGATCTCACCATCGCCTGCGACGGCCGGCATTCGACGGTGCGCGAGCGCGCGGGCCTTGCGGTCGAGGAGATCGGCGCGCCGATGGACGTGCTCTGGTTCCGCGCCGGCCGCAAGGCCGACGAGACCGAGAACCTGTTTGCGCGCATCGAGCCCGGCAAGATGATGGTGACCTTCGATCGCGGCGACTATTGGCAATGCGCCTATGTCATCGCCAAGGGCCAGCACGATGCAGTGAAGGCGAGGGGACTGCAGGCGCTGCTCGACGACGTCGTGCGCATGGCGCCGATCCTCAAGTCCGGCATTGGCGACGTGAAGAGCTTCGACGACGTCAAGCTGCTCACGGTCGCGATCAACCGCCTCAAGCGCTGGACGCAGCCGGGCCTGCTGCTGATCGGCGATGCCGCGCATGCGATGTCGCCGGTCGGCGGCGTCGGCGTCAATCTCGCCGTGCAGGATGCAGTCGCGACCGCCAACCTGCTCGCGGACAAGCTTGCGCGCGGCTGCCCGTCCGAGGACGAGCTCGACGCCGTGCGCCGCCGGCGCGAGTTTCCGGTGAAGATGACGCAAGGGATGCAGGTGGTCGTGCAGAACAACATCATCAGCGGCGCCCTGCAGGGAGGCGACCGGCCGCTGAAGGTGCCGCTGGTCCTGCGCCTGCTCACCGCGCTGCCGTGGCTGCAGGGCATTCCGGCGCGCCTGCTTGCGCTCGGCGTGCGGCCCGAGCACGTGCAGGCGAAGGCCGCACCGTCGCCGTAGCGCAGCTATTCGGTAGGGATAATGCCGCGTTAAATCGCGCTTCGCGCGTTGCGTGTGTGCAACAGCGCCGGCGGATTCAAGTCGCGCCGATCGCCAATGCGGCGTCTTAACTTTCTTGATTCAAATTTGAGTAAGAGTTGCGTGTGACCGTGCGCCCATCAAAGGACACGGGGTGTACCATGCGTAACAAGTTGATTGCCGCCTTCGCCTGCACGAGCGCTCTGGTTTCGACCGGCGCTGCGTCCGCCGCCGATCTCGGTGCGCGCTACACGAAGGCGCCGGCCTATGTCGAGCCGCTGTTCAACTGGACCGGCTTCTATGTCGGCGGCCACATCGGCGGTGCATGGACCAACGAGCAGTTCATCAACAACGGCACGGGCGCGGCGTTCGGCGATCTGATCCCGGGACAGGGCTATCGTCAGCGCGGCTCCGGCATCATGGGCGGCGCCCAGATCGGCTACAACTGGCAGGCCAACAACTTCGTGTTCGGCATGGAAGGCACGATCTCCGGCCTCGACAACAAGGGCTCGTTCCGGAACACCGCGTTCGGTCCGGCGAACGACGTGTTCTCCTGGCGCGCCAACGTGCTGACGACGGTCGTCGGCCGCGCCGGCTTTGCCGTGCAGAACAACCTCTTCTACATCAAGGGCGGCTACGCGGGCGTCAACAACCGCCTCTCGGTCACCGACCCGGTCGTGACGGGCACGGGCGGTCAGACGCACTGGGCCAACGGCTGGACCGTCGGCGCCGGCTGGGAATACGGCGTCACCCGCAACTGGATCGTCGGCCTCGAATACAACTACGCGGCCTTCGGCAGCCAGACCTATCAGCTCGGCGGCCTCGCGGGTAATTACACCTTCGATGCCAAGCCGCGTGACATCCAGTGGGCCGTCGTGCGCGCGAGCTACAAGTTCGACGCGCCGGTCATCGCCCGCTACTAATTCTGAGCGCGTCAACGCAACGACAAAGCCAGCAACAAAAAACGATCACGACCCAATTCAAAAGCCCCGGCATTGTCCGGGGCTTCTTTTTTTGTGTGCAGCTCGACGATCCAAAAGCCTCGGCTGTCACGCCGGAGCTTTCTTCATCGATGCGTTTACGCCATCACCGAGAACCCGCCGTCGACGGGGATTGCGGTGCCCGTGACGAAGTTGGATGCGGGCGAGGCGAGGAACACAGCGATGCCCGCGAAGTCGTCGATCTCACCCCAGCGCCCCGCGGGCGTGCGCGCCAGCACCCGCTCGTGCAGGCCCGCGACCTGCTGGCGCGCGCCGCGGGTGAGGTCGGTGTCGATCCAGCCAGGCAGGATGGCGTTGACCTGGATGTTATCGGGCGCCCAGGCATTGGCGCAGGCGCGCGTGTACTGCACGATGCCGCCCTTGCTCGCCGCATAGGCGGTCGCGAAGCTCGCGCCGAAGATCGACATCATCGAGCCGATGTTGATCACCTTGCCGTTGCCGGAGGCCTTCAGCGCCGGATAGGCGAGCTTCGAGCACACGAAGGCGCTGGTGAGGTTGGTGTCGATCACCTTGTTCCACTCGTCGAGCTCGAGTTCGTGCGGCGGCTTGCGGATGCTCATGCCGGCGTTGTTGATGAGGATGTCGATACGGCCGAACTCCCTAACGACGCCGTCGATCATCGCGGCGACCGCCGCTTTGTCGGTCACGTCGGTGCTGACGGCGATTGCCTTCACGCCGCGCTCTTTGAGATCGGCGACGGCCGCGGCCGACTTGGCTTCGTTGCGCCCGACCACGGCGATGCTGGCGCCGGCATCGGCAAGCCCGTGCGCGAGGCCGAGCCCGATGCCGCCATTGCCGCCTGTGACGATCGCGACCTTGCCGCGGAGATCGAACCGGTTGGATGTCATGCTTTCACTTCCTGGTTTCTTCTATTGGTTGCTCTGCCAGATCAGCACCAGCCCGAAGCCGGCCATGGCGACGCCGTAGCCGGCCCATTGCAGCTGGTTGACCATGAAGCTCGACCGCGGCCAGGGAACGGTGCCCGTGCCCTGTCCGATCCAGAGCAGCCCGACGGCGAGGGCAAACAGGCCTGCTACAAGCAGAAATCTGCGCATGCATTCCTCCCTGTCGATCTGCTTCTGTCGCGACCACGGCATCAACGAATGCCGGCCCACGAAAACTTGGCGCCAGACTAGCCGTAGCTTCGGTTCGGATACAATGGGCAGTGGCCGCAGGGTTGCGAGTAGGGCGCATGTCCATGCGTAAGGCCGCGGCCTTGCGCGACGCGCGCGGCGAGGCGATCACTGACTGAACGAAGATCGATAGGCGGGGCTTGGCGAGGCCTACCGTCACTCAAGGCGAGCATCGGTCGTTAGAGCGTCGCACAACGAAAAAGCCCCGGACGATGCCGGGGCTTTGACGTCTGAACGATGAGATCAGATCAGTACTTGGCGACGACCGGACCGGTCCAGTTGAAGCGGTAGACCAGCGAGGTCGAGATCGTCTGGTTCCAGCTGTTCGCGCGGATGTCGCGGCCGACCAGGGTGTTGGTGACGTCAAACAGCTCGTTCGAGGTCTTGGCGTTGTAGAAGGCCGAACGATACTCGGTCTTCATGAACCAGCCGGGCGAGGTGATGCCGAAGAAGTTCAGGCTGTTCTCAACGCCGCCGCCGATGAACCAGCCGTTGCGGTTGTAACCGTCGAGATGGATACCGGCGGGAACGCCAGCCAACGTCATGAAGTTGGTGCTGCCGAAGTGAGCGCCCGAGTAACCGCCGTTGACGTAGGACAGAACGTTCGGAGCAACCAGCCAGCCGAGGCGAACGCCCGCGGCCCAGGAGGTTTCCAGCTTCTGGTTGCCGGTGATGCCAGCGATCGGATCCTGGATGGTGGCGCGGATGTTGCCGAACTGACCGTCGGCGAACACACCGGCGACCCAGGTGCCGCTGAACTGCCAGTCGTAGCCGGCGCCGACGGTGCCGAACCAGCCGGAGCCGCCCTGGCGCTGGTCGATCGTCAGCGGGATGGCGCCAACAGTGGTCTGGACGTGCTGGTCGGCATTCGAGAGGCCGCCGCCGCCGCCGCCGAACACGTAGAAGCCGGTCCAGTTGGCGACGGGAGCCGCAACCGGGGCCTTCACGTAGGGACGGGCAGCAAGGTCGGCCGCCGAGGCCGAACCGGTCATCGCCGCGACTGCGGTCAGAGCCAGCAAAATCTTCTTCATGATAAAATCCCCAACCTTGGTCTGTAGGCGCGAGCGCACTGAAGTCCGTGTGATCTGATGCCCGGACTATAGACGGTTCTCGCCGAAATGCTGTTGCAGGTCAGGCACAGTCGCCGGAAAACGCGGCTCGGCGGGGATATGGGGCCGCAATCCGAAGAATCATAAAAAGGAAGATATTTCAATATGTTACGAGAATATGAGGGTTGGGCGTTCTGGTAAGTTTTCGTTAGCAAATTCGGCTTTGTCCGAAACGGAGGCATTCCTGCCTCAGCCCTGGCCGCACTGAGTCGCTGGCCGAGTCGCGCTCCGGCCCGGTTCGCCAACGGCCGATTCCACCGCCCCGAATGAAAAAGCCCCGGACGAGAGCCGGGGCTTTTGGGGCGGATGTGCGCAAGATCAGACGTCGAGCAGCTCCTCGCTGGCAAACTCCGCCTTGTCCGAGATGAAAGCGAAGCGCGCCTCGGCCTTGGTGCCCATCAGGCGCTCGACCGAATCTGCCGTCGTGTCGCGGTCGTCGGCGAGCAGCACCACCTTGAGTAGCGTGCGCTTGCTCGGATCCATGGTGGTCTCCTTGAGCTGCGCCGGCATCATCTCGCCGAGGCCTTTGAAGCGGTTCACCTCGACCTTGGCGTTGGCGTTGAACTCGCTCTTGATCAGCGCGTCCTTGTGCTTGTCGTCGCGGGCGTAGACTGATTTCGAGCCATGCGTCAGCTTGTAGAGCGGCGGCACCGCGAGGAAGAGGTGGCCCTCGTCGATCAGCCGCGGCATCTGCCGGTAGAAGAAGGTGATCAGCAGCGATGCGATGTGGGCGCCGTCGACGTCGGCGTCGGTCATGATGATGATGCGCTGATAGCGAAGATCCTCCTCGCGATAATGCGCGAGCTGACCGCAGCCGATCGCCTGCACGAGGTCGGAGAGCTGCGCATTCGCCGTCAGCTTATCCTTGCCGGCGGAGGCGACGTTGAGGATCTTGCCGCGCAGCGGCAGCACCGCTTGCGTCTTGCGATCGCGCGCCTGCTTGGCGCTGCCGCCTGCCGAGTCGCCCTCGACGATGAAGAGCTCGGAGCCTTCGGTGCCGGCATCGCTGCAGTCGGCGAGCTTGCCGGGCAGGCGCAGCTTCTTGCCCGCGGTTTTCCGCGCGGTTTCCTTTTCCTGGCGGCGGCGCAGGCGTTCCTCGGCGCGGTCGATCACGAAGTCGAGCAACCGGTTGGCCATGTTCGGATTGCCCGACAGCCAATGGTCGAACGGATCCTTCATCGCCTGTTCGACGATGCGCTGCGCCTCGGCCGTGGCGAGACGGTCCTTGGTCTGGCCCTGGAATTCAGGCTCGCGCACGAACACGGACAACATCACCGCCGCGCCCACCATCACGTCTTCGGACGTGATCGACGAGGCGCGCTTGCCCTGGCCGACGCGCTCGGCGTGATCCTTCAGACCGCGCAGCAGCGCGCTGCGCAGGCCGGATTCGTGGGTGCCACCATCCGGCGTCGGCACCGTGTTGGTGTAGGAGGACAGGAAGCCATCGGCGTCCGCGGTCCAGGCCACCGCCCATTCGCAGGCGCCGTGCGCACCGTTGCGGCCCGACTTGCCCGAGAAGATATCCGGATGCACCAGCGTGTCGGCGTGGATCGCAGCGGCAAGATAATCCTTGAGGCCGCCCGGGAAGTGGAAGGTCGCTTCCGCCGGCACGTCCTCGATGCCCTTGAGCAGCTCGGGCGCGCAGTTCCAGCGGATCTCGACGCCGCCGAACAGATAGGCCTTCGAGCGCGTCATCTTGAACAGGCGCTGCGGCTTGAACGCGGCCTTGGCGCCGAAGATGTCGGTGTCGGGCTTGAAGCGCACGCGCGTGCCGCGGCGGTTGTTGACCTTGCCGAGGTCCTCGAGCTTGCCCTTGGGATGGCCGCGCTCGAACGTCATGCGGTAGAGCTTCTGGCTGCGCGCGACCTCGACCTCGAGCAGCGAGGAGAGGGCGTTCACCACGGAAATGCCGACGCCGTGCAGACCGCCCGAGGTCTCGTAGACCTTGCTGTCGAACTTGCCGCCCGAATGCAGCGTGCACATGATGACTTCGAGTGCCGACTTCTTCGGGAATTTCGGGTGCGGATCGATCGGGATGCCGCGGCCGTTGTCGGTGACGGTCAGGAAGCCTTCAGCACTCAGCTCGACGCCGATGAAGGTCGCGTGTCCCGCCAGCGCCTCGTCCATCGAGTTGTCGATGACTTCGGCGAACAGATGATGCAGCGCCTTCTCGTCGGTTCCGCCGATATACATCCCGGGCCGGCGCCGCACCGGCTCCAGGCCTTCGAGCACCTCGATGTCGGCGGCGGTGTAGTCCGCTTCCCCGCCGCTTCCGCGCGGAGCCGTCTTGGCGGCAGCGCGGGGCTTCGGCTCATCGCCACCGAAAAAATCGTCTTTTGCTTTTGGTTTCAACTGCTTGGACATATATCTTGATGTGCTTTGAGGGCCGCGCGTGCGGCGAATCGGTTGACGCGACTATGCCACTTCTGGCTCGGAAAGGTTACCGCGGGGCCGGTTGAGCCCGGTGGTTGGGAGCCAATCCCGGCGATTTTACGCCGCAGGCCCCCCAATTCCCGGCAATTTGACATCGTGGTCCCGTTTGCCGCGGGTTTTGTGACTTGATGTCACACAAGTCCTTGGCTTACCAGTCGTTTTCATCGAGCAGCACCTTAAGGCAAGGGCGGGAAGGCTTTTCTGGAATGGAGCAGTATGCGCACGCCCTGGCCGAATTCGTGCGTGCTCACCAGGCTTGGGCAGCTCCGATCGTGTTCGCGCTTGCATTCGGGGAGTCGCTCGCCTTCATCTCGCTTTTGATCCCGGCCTGGGGCGCGCTGGTGGCGATCGGTGCGCTGATCGGCGCGAGCGGCATCAGCTTCTATCCGGTCTGGATCGCGGGCGGCCTCGGCGCGGCGCTCGGCGACTGGGTCTCCTACTGGTTCGGCTACCGCTACAAGGAGCACGTCGCCCAGATGTGGCCGCTCTCGCGCTATCCGGAGCTGCTGCCGAGGGGTGAGGCCTTCGTGCGGAGCTGGGGGATACCCAGCATCTTCATCGGCCGCTTCTTCGGCCCCTTGCGCGCCTCGGTGCCGCTGGCGGCCGGCATTTTCGAGATGCCCTATTGGAGCTTTCAGGCCGCCAATTTCGTCTCGGCGCTGATCTGGTCGGCCGCACTTCTGCTGTTCGGCGACGTCATCGCCAAGGTCATGGAATGGATCTGGCGGCTGCTCTGACCGGGCAGTCGGGCCGCCCGGTCAGAGCATTACGCAACGCCTAGAGCGAAGCGTTCCAGATCGAGGGAATCCAGCGATAGCCGGAGCCGTCCTTCTCCTTCTCGACGCGGACGAGGCCGGGGAAGGCGGCGTGGAAGGCCTGGATCGGCATCTTCTCGGCAATCGCCATGTCGTAGAGCTTGCGGCGCGTCTCCTGCGCGAGCGGCTTGTCGACGTCGGAGGCGATGTTCCATTCGGGATGCTTCACGAACAGGAACGCCGCGCCTGCGGTGATGTCGACCTGCACCAGCACCTTCTCCGCGCCGGAGGCGACGATGAAGGAATTGTGGCCCGGCGTGTGGCCGGGGCTCGCGACCGAGGTGATGCCGGGCGCAACCTCCTTGCCGGATTCGTATTGGGTCACCTTGCGGCCGAGCGCGTCGAACACGCGGCGGATGTTCTTGAAGTTGTTCTCGAGGATCGGATTGCCGGTCCCCTTGCTCATCTCGCCGTCGTCCATCCAGAACTTCCATTCCACCGCCGGCACAAGGATCTCGGCATTGGGGAAGGCGGGCTTGTTCTCGGCTGCCAGCAGGCCGTTGATGTGGTCGCCGTGGAAGTGGGAGATGATGACGGCATCGACCGCCGCGCGGTCGATGCTGGCGGCCGCGAGGTTGTTGTGGAACTGGCCGACCTTGCCCTTGGTCTGCGCGAACTGGTCGGGCCCGAGGCCGGTGTCGATGACGACCAGCTTCGGTCCGGTGTTGATGACCACGGGGTTGAAGGTGTGGGTGACCTTGTCGGCCGGCAGATGATGCTCGGCGAAGACCTTGTTGATGTCGTCCTTGCTGGCGCCGGCCGCGTAATTGTCCGTCAGGGTGACGGTGGCGACGCCGTCGCAGACCACCGTGACCTGGTGGGTGCCGACGTTGTAGCGGTAGAAGCTTGCGTTCTGGGCGGTGGCCGGGGGCGCGGCGGCGCTCGCGGGCGAGGTTTTCACGAAAGGCAGGAGCGCCGAGGCGGCGGCGCCGGCCAGCGTTGCGCGACGGGTGATGTCGGTCATGGCGATGTCCTGAAGCTGGGTTGCGAAGGGCACGGACCGCCGACGCCGAGAGGCGCCGGTTAATCTCGGGAACCCCTGGCTTTAAGAGAAATTCCGCTGCAGCCCGATGACATCATGCCGTCACGCGGTGCGGCATCCTGCCGTCCGCCCGCACCGATTTGGACTTGACCCTGGAACCCGCTGGCCTTATAGCCGCGCGCCATGATCAACGCCGCGACCATCCTGTTCGCCCGTCGCCGCCGCCGCAGCTCTGCGGTTTGGGCGGTCGATCGCGTTTGAGATCATCGTCTTTGCCGCTGGACCCGATCCGCGGCATTCTCTCTCCTGTCAGCGCGATCTGATCCGGCGGCCCCCCAAGGAGGCCCAGCAGGAGATTACGATGTACACGCCACCCTTTTTCAAACCGGATCGCGCCGCGAGCCTGAAATTCGCCGAGGAGCGCGGCTTCGGCACCATGTGCGCCTTCGATGGCCACAAGCCGGTAGCCTCGCCGCTGCCGTTCTATCTGACCTACGCCGCCGATGGCACGCCGCAGGCCGCCTTTCATGCCGCCCGTCACAATCCGCTGGTAAAGCTGGCGGATGGCGCGGCCTCCTGGCTGCTCGCGGTCAATGGCGCCGATGCCTATGTATCGCCCGACTGGTACGTCTCGCCGGACCAGGTGCCGACCTGGCTGTATCAGGCGGTGCACCTGAGCGGGCCGGTGCGGATGTTGTCGGACGGTGAGCTGGCGGTGCAGATCGACACCCTCAGCGACAAGTTCGAGAACTGGCTGCTGCCGAAGACGCCGTGGACGTCGGGCAAGATGACGGCCGGCCGGCTCGAGGCGATGAAGAAGGGGATCGTGGGTCTGGTGATGACGGTTGAAGAGGTCGAAGGCAGCTTCAAGCTCAACCAGCACAAATCCGACGCCGACTATACGGCGATCGCCAACGCGCTCGGCGCGCAAGCCGACGCCGACGCCAGAGAGATCGCACAATTGATGCAGGACGTGAGGCCGGAGGCCTTCGTGAACGAAACCAACATGCTCGAAAGGAGCACGCCATGAGCCTCACGGACACCACGAAAGCCCCGACCGCTGCCGCCGCCAAGAAGCCTGCCACCGTCTTCGTCGACGGCGGCTCCGGCACCACCGGGCTCGGCATCAACGAGCGGCTGAAGCTGCAGAACGACGTCGTCGTGAAGACCATCGCCGACGACAAGCGTAAGGATCCCGCCGCCAAGAAGGCGCTGATGGAGGAGGTCGACCTCGTCATCCTGTGCCTGCCCGATGACGCCGCCAGGGAGACGGTGGCGCTGGTCGACAGCATGGGCGCCTCCGGGCCGAAGGTGCTGGACGCCTCGACTGCGTACCGGGTCGCGCCCGACTGGGCCTATGGCTTTCCGGAGCTGACGGCTGACCAGGCCGGCAAGATCAAGGCGGCGAAGAAGGTCTCCAATCCCGGCTGCTATCCGACCGGCGGCATCGCGCTGCTGCGGCCGATCGTCGATGCCGGCCTGTTGCCGTCAGACTATCCCGTCACCGTCAACGCGGTGAGCGGCTATTCCGGCGGCGGCAAGTCGATGATCGCGAGCTTCGAGGACGGCAGCGCGCCGTCGTTCGAGCTGTACGGTCTCGGTTTCGAGCACAAGCATCTGCCGGAGCTGCAGCTCTATTCGAACCTGACGCGGCGGCCGATCTTCATTCCCTCCGTCGGCAACTACCGGCAGGGCATGCTGGTCTCGGTGCCGCTCCAGCTCGACACGCTGCCGGGCAAGCCCGGCGGTGCCGATCTTCAGGCCGCGCTGGCCAAGCGGTATGCCGGTTCGAAATACGTCAAGGTGATGCCGCTGCAGAACGAGGCCACCAAGGGCGGCCGGCTCGAGCCGGAGGCGCTCAACGAGACCAACATGCTCGAGCTCTACGTCTTCGCCAGCGACAAGTACCATCAGGCGGTGCTGGTCGCCCGGCTGGACAATCTCGGCAAGGGCGCCTCGGGCGCAGCCGTGCAGAACATGCGGCTGATGCTGGGCTTGGCGGACGCGTAAAATACGATTGTGCCCCGGACGCAGCGCAGCGCCACTTGGCGGTGCGCTGCAGAGCCGGGGCCCATTCTTCTTGCTTTGCGTGCGGCTTTCTGGGTCCCGGTTCTGCGGAGCAGCGCTCACGCGCTGCACCGCGCCCGGGACAGGGGGAGTTCGTGCTGCGCGTCATGGCCGGGCTTGTCCCGGCGATCCACGCGTAGCCGCGATCAAGGCAGAACGTGGATGCCCGGGACAAGCCCGGGCATGACGATGACGGAGATCGGTGCTCTCAGTACTTCGCGATGATCGGGCCGCCGAACCGGTAGTTGATGCGGGCGGTGATCAGGTCGACGTCCTGACCGATGCGGTCGGTGCGGGAGAACGTACCGACCGGTGCCAGCACGCCGTTGGCCGTGAGCGTGACGTCGTGCCGTCCCATGAACAGATGGTCGTATTCGAGGCCGACCGACCAGTTCGGGGCAAAGCCGTATTCGATGCCGACACCAATCGTGCCGCCCCAGCGGGTATCGTTGGCACCATCGAACTCCGCGCCGGCCAGGCCGCCGGTCCCGATGCCGCGGTAGCGATTGCTGGTGACGGCGGCGCCGCCCTTCACATAGAGCAGGGCATTGTTCCAGGCGTAGCCCACCTGGCCGGTGAACAGGCCGAAGGCATCGACACGGGTGCGGTTGGCGACGCCGAACACGGCGCTGGCGTTGCGGCCGGAGAGGTCGGCCCAATCGCCCTGCGCTTCGAGGCCGAACACGAAGGCGCTGCTCTGCCAGCGATAGCCGATCTGGCCACCGGCGACGGCCCCGGTCGCATCGTGGCAGCCCTCGGCGATGCCGGCCGGGAAGCCGACGGTGCCGTCCCAGCAATTGCGCGACGAGCCGTAGCCGCCGTTGGCGCCGATGTAGAAACCGCTCCAATCATAGATCGCCGCGATCATCGGCGGCGCCTTGGTGTAGGGACGGGCGGCGAGATCAGCGGCGCTCGCTTGGGTCGTAACAGCTGCGAGCGAGAACGCGCCGAGCGCGAATGCAATCTTCCAATTCATTTCTGCCCCGAATCAATCAATTGCGATGCGCAAATGTACATGGGGATGGACGACAACTTGTGTGTGTAAGCCGGAACGCTGCCGATTCTACCCGAGTGTCATCTCTCGGCAACACCTGAGGTTGATGGTTGCCGCCAGAATGGGCAGGCGACCGAGGCATCCGTCCTGAAAATTTCCGGCGCGGCGCCGGCTATGCGGCGATCCATTCCAGCAGGGCGTTCTGGGCGTGCAGAAGGAAAGCCTTCGCCGCCGTGCTCTGGCAGGTGGCGTGGGTCATCGCGTCCGCCGTGACCTCCTGGCCGCGGGTCACCGGCGGGCAGGGGAGGAAGATCGCGTCGCGGCGGCAGGTGTCGAGGAGCGCTGCGGATATCCGGTAGTCCGCGAGTTGATCGTCAAGCGCCTCGCCGGGCCAGCAGTCCGTGACGATCACGTCCGCATCGCGCAAGGCGTCGAGATCGGTGCTTGCGGTGAATCCCGGACTTGCGATGTCGCGGATGTGCCAATCCGCCGGATAGGCCTGCACCACCTCGATCGGCAGGGCGATGGACGCTTCAACCCAGGAGCGGAGGATGTTGGCATCGGGTGCCACGCCCACGACCTTGAGCCCTTCCAGCGTTCCGCGTTTGCCGGCGACATAGGCGAGATCGCCAAGGGTCTCGCAGGGGTGATTTGCGCGCGTTCTGGCATTGACGACGGGCGCCGCCGCATGCGCTGCGAGCTCGTGCAGCGTCGCCAATTCCCGGGTGCGCACGACCAGGATGTCGAACCAATTGTCCAGATATCCGGCAAGATCGGTCGTGGTCTCATGGACATTGAACCTGACCGGAGGCTGCACGCAGATGCCTCCCATCGCCTTCACGCCGAGATCGAACGCGGTCGTATTCCTCCATCCGCCGTCGTCCGCGATGAGGGCCACGCGCTTGCCGGCAAGGCTTTGCGGCATGGAGCGGTCCCGCCATGCCGCAGCCAGGAGCTGCGCGCGGGCGATGATGGACAGGAGCGCGTCCGCGCCGAGGTCGTGAAACCGGAGGAAATCCCGGCTGGAATCGCGATGCATTGCGAGGCGCCGGGCGCGCGCTCAGAGCACCTTGAAGATCGCCAGTGCCAGCACGGCCTGGGCGAGGAAGCCGACGGTGAAGGCGAGGGTACGGAACACCGGGATGCCCATCGCGTAGACGATCAGATGCGCGACGCGGGACCAGAAATAGACGGCACAGGCGAGCACGGTCCATTTCGAGGAATAGTCGATCGCGTTCAGGATCAGCACCAGCGGCGCGAAGATCACGAGGTTCTCGACCGCGTTGTCATGCGCGAACATCAGGCGGTTCGCCCACTCGGCTTGCGGCTTGTCGCTGCGCGTGGGGTTGGCCATGGCGCCGCCGAGGCCGCGAACCTGACAGCGGTTGATGATGTAGGGCACCCAGAGGATCCCGGTCAGGATCACCGTCAGTGTCAGCCAGAACAATTCGCGCGTCATAGTCCGGTCCCCTCTGTCGTCGCTGTGGTGCGAGCGAGTCTATACAGGAGCGCGGCAGAGTCCGCTACGCGCGAACCCTGACGTAGCTGCCGGGCGCATCCTCGATCGGGGGCAGCGTCTCGCTCCCGACGATGCGCGCCGGCACTTCCTCGGGATCGAGCCCGCCCAGCCATTCGCGCCAGTCCGGCCACCACGAGCCCTTGTGCTCGACCGCGCCCTTCATCCAGTCCGCGACCGTGACACCCTTGATGTTGTCGTTGGTCCAGTACTGGTACTTGTTCGAGGCCGGCGGATTGACGACGCCAGCGATGTGACCCGAGCCGGACAGCACATATTTCACCGGGCCGCCGAAGAACTGCGAGCCGTACAGCACCGATTCCGCGGGCGCGATGTGGTCCTCGCGGGTGGCCAGGTTGTAGACGGGCACCTTGACCTTGGAGAGATCGAGCAGGGTGTTGTCGAGCACCATCGTGCCGGTCGAGAGGCGGTTCTCCAGGTAGCAATTGCGCAGGTAATAGGAGTGGTTCGACGCGGTCATGCGCGTTGCGTCGGAATTCCAGTGCAGCAGGTCGAACGCGCTCGGCTGCTGGCCCTTCAAATAGTTGCTGACGACGTAGGACCAGATCAGGTCGTTGGAGCGCAGCATGTTGAAGGCCATCGCCATCTTCGAGCCTTCGAGCACGCCGGCCGCCTTCATGTCCTGCTCGAGGGCTGCAATCTGGTCCTCGTCGACGAAGACGAGGAGATCGCCGGCATGGGTGAAGTCGACCTGCGCCGCGAAGAACGTCGCCGACGACACGCGCTGGCGACGCTTCTCGGCAAGCCAGGCCAGTGTGGTCGCGAGCATGGTGCCGCCGACGCAATAGCCTGCCGTGTGCACCTTCATCTCGCCGGTGACCTTCTCGATCACGTCCATCGCCGTGAGCGGGCCTTCCTTCATGTAGTCTTCCCAGCTCTTGCTGCCGAGCCGCTTGTCGGGATTGACCCATGAGATCACGAACACGGTGATGCCCTGATCGACGCACCACTTGATGTAGGACTTCTCCGGCTTGAGATCGAGGATGTAGAACTTGTTGATCCACGGCGGCACGATCAGAAGGGGGGTGCGCAGCACGTTCTCCGTGGTCGGAGAATACTGGATCAGCTGCATCATCTCGTTCTGGTAGATCACCTTGCCCGGCGTCGTCGCCATGTTGACGCCGACGACGAGATTGTCCGGGTTGGACTGGCGGATCTTCAGCATGCCCTTGCCGGCCGCGATGTCCTCGGCCAGCATCTTCAGGCCGCGCGCCAGATTGCCGCCGCTGCTCGCCACCGTCTCGCGCAGCACTTCCGGATTGGTCAGCACGAAGTTCGACGGCGAGATCGCGTTGGTGACCTGCTGGACGTAGAACTCGGCCTTGCGGCGGGTCTGCGGATCGAGTTCGGCGTCGCGCACCAGCTCCTGCGCCCATCTGGCCGTGAGCAGGTAGAGCTGCATCATGAAATCGAAGAACTGGTTCGACTTCCATTCCGGATCGGCAAAGCGCTTGTCGCGCGGCGAGGGCGCGATCGCGGGCTCGGCGTCCTGGCCGGCCATGCGCCGTGCTGCCGAGCCCCAGAGGTCGAGATAGTCCTTGGCGAGCTTGGTCTGCATATCCGACGAGCGGGACGAATCCGACAGCCAGTATTCGGCGACCGAGGTGAAGGTCTTGACGACCTCGGCAAGCTCGGCCGGCGGGCGGTCCTGCACCTCGCCGCTCTCGCGCGGCTTGAGGTAGGCGGCCAGCGCCTTGCCGCCGCTTTCCATCGCCCGCGCGACATTCATCGCGAAGGCTTCCGCATCGAACTTCGTCTCGGACGGGTTTGCCCCGGAGCTGGGCTTGTCGGTCGTGGCGGTACTCATACGCAGAACAGTAACGACTCATTCCGTATTCGTCACCGCGAAGCTCGCACGTTTGGCGTTAAACACGCTCCAAGATGTGCTGCACTGCGACAAGTTTTCTTGGTTCCGTCATAATCAAGCCGCACCGGGCGGGTTGATGACGGCGGGGTTTTATTCTCGCTCGCACCATTTGGGCAGCAATGGTTTGAGCTTGGGCGCGGGGTCGGGTAGGCTTACCCGGGGCCGTGCTTTGGGACGAGTAGGGGAATTCCCAAGTGTTGGCGTTATGGGACCTGCAAAAGTCGCTGCCGATCCGCGGCGCGCTGCTGATGGCGGCGCTCGCGCTGGGCGGCTGTTCGAGTCAGCTCGCGGATCTCACGCCTGCGGATGCGCAGGCCCATCCCAGGGAGCCCGGCACCTATCTGCCGGTGCATGACCTGCCGCCGGATCGCGATCAGGCGGTCATCACCCCCGACCAGCGCGCCAAGATCGAGGCTGAGCTCGCCGCCGCGCGGGACCGTCAGGCCGTTGCCGCCAAGGATGCCAAATGAGGCAGTGCAACGTAATCGCTGGCGCCCCCGCCATGCCGTGCTAAAAGACCTGAGTTCAGCCGAGAGTCAGGGCGAACGACTTCAGCCGCTGCCGCCAGAAATTGCTCTAAGTATTTGATGTTGAGCCATTTTACGGCGAGGGCGGGTGCCTATGTGATGGGCGCTCGTGGCCAGTCGATTCTGTCCTGACCGGTTGCCCGGAGCCCAGAGAGCCATGGAAGAATTTTACCGCATCCGCCGCCTTCCGCCTTACGTGTTCGAGCAGGTCAACCGGGCCAAGGCGGCCGCGCGGAACGCCGGGGCCGACATCATCGATCTCGGCATGGGCAATCCGGACCTGCCGGCGCCGCCGCATGTGCTGGAGAAGCTGAAGGAGACGCTTGGCAAGCCGCGCACCGACCGTTACTCGGCCTCCCGCGGCATCCCCGGCCTGCGCCGCGCCCAAGCCGCCTATTACGCCCGCCGCTTCGGCGTGAAGCTGAACCCCGACACCCAGGTGGTGGCGACGCTCGGCTCCAAGGAAGGCTTCGCCAACGTGGCGCAGGCGATCACCGCGCCCGGCGACGTCATCCTCTGTCCGAACCCGAGCTACCCGATTCACGCCTTCGGCTTTTTGATGGCGGGCGGCGTGATCCGCTCGGTGCCCTCCGAGCCGACGCCGCAATTCTTCGAGGCGGTGGAGCGGGCGATCGTGCATTCGATCCCCAAGCCCCTCGCGCTCGTCGTCTGCTACCCCTCGAATCCGACCGCCTATGTCGCGAGCCTCGACTTCTACAAGGACCTCGTCGCCTTCGCGAAGAAGCACGAGATCCTGATCCTGTCCGATCTCGCTTACGCCGAGGTCTATTTCGACGAGAGCAATCCGCCGCCCTCGGTGCTCCAGGTGCCCGGCGCGATGGACGTCACGGTCGAGTTCACCTCGATGTCGAAGACCTATTCGATGGCCGGCTGGCGCATGGGCTTTGCCGTCGGCAACGAGCGCGTGATCGCAGCGCTCGCCCGCGTCAAATCCTATCTCGATTACGGCGCCTTCACGCCGGTGCAGGTCGCCGCGACCGCGGCGCTGAACGGTCCCGACGACTGCATCAAGGAAATGCGCGACACCTACCGCAAGCGCCGCGACGCGCTCGTGGAATCGTTCGGCCGTGCGGGGTGGGAGATTCCGCCGCCGGAGGCCTCGATGTTCGCCTGGGTGCCGCTGCCGGAAGCCTTCCGCAGCGTCGGCAGCATGCAGTTCGCGACCCTGATGGTGGAGAAATCCGGCGTTGCGGTGTCGCCCGGCGTCGGCTTCGGCGAGCATGGTGAAGGATATGTCCGCATCGCCATGGTGGAAAACGAGCAACGGATCAGGCAGGCCGCGCGCGGCGTGCGCCGCTTCCTTGAAAGCGGCATCGAAACGTTGCACAACGTGGTTCCGCTCGCCAATCGGCGCTGATTTCTCTTCGACAGGTTTTCTGAAAGCATCATGGTCGCACCCCTGAAAGTGGGCATAGCGGGGCTTGGCACCGTGGGTGCCGAAGTCGTCCGTTTGATTGAAACCCAGGGACGCGTGCTCGCGGGCCGCAGCGGCCGAAGCATTCGCGTCGTCGCTGTCACCGCGCGCTCGAAGGCCAAGAAGCGCGCCGTCGATCTGCGCGGCGTCGAATGGGTCAAGGATCCGCTGGCTCTTGCCACGCATCCCGAGGTCGATTGCTTCGTCGAGTTGATGGGCGGCGCGGGCGATCCCGCGCTCTCCGCGGTCGAAGCTGCGCTCACTGCCGGCAAGTCGGTCGTCACCGCCAACAAGGCGCTGCTCGCCAAGCACGGCATCAAGCTGGCAAAGGCCGCCGAAAAGCACGGCGGCGCGCTGAATTTCGAGGCAGCGGTGGGCGCTGCCATTCCCGTCATCAAGACGTTGCGCGAAGGTCTTGCCGGAACCGGCATCAACCGCGTCTACGGCATCCTCAACGGCACCTGCAATTACATCCTGACGCGGATGGAGCAGGAGGGCCTGTCGTTCGCCGAGTGCCTGAAGGATGCGCAGCGGCTCGGCTATGCCGAGGCCAATCCGTCCTTCGACGTCGACGGCCACGACACCGCGCAAAAGCTCGCCATTCTCGCCAGCCTCGCCTTCGGCACGAAAGTTGCTCAAAGCGCGGTGTATGTCGAAGGTATCTCCTCCATCGCGCCGGAAGATCTGCGCGCGGCCGACGATCTCGGTTACCGGCTCAAGCTGCTCGGCGTTGCGGTTCGCACCGCCAAGGGCATCGAGCAGCGCGTGCATCCGACCATGGTTCCAAAATCCTCCTCGATCGCGCAGGTGATGGGTGTCACCAACGCGGTCACGATCGATGGCGAGGGCATTCCGCCGATCACGCTGGTCGGCCCAGGCGCTGGCGGTGCTGCAACGGCCTCCGCCGTCGTCGCCGACATCGCCGACGTCGCGCGCGGCATTCGCGCCAATCCGTTCGGCCGGCCGATCTCGCACTTGCGCGACACCAAGAAGGCGCCGATGGAGCGGCATGAAGGCGGCTACTACATCCGCCTCTTGGCGCGCGATTTCCCGGGCACTGCGGCTGCGATCGCGACCCGGCTTGCGGAGCAGAAGATTTCGATCGAGTCGATCGTGCAGCGTCATCCCAATGGCGGTGCTGCGTCGGCCGACGGCAAGGCGGTGCCCGTGCCCGTCATCCTGATCACCTATGCGACGCATGAGGACGCGGTGCGCCGCGCGCTGGCCGCCGTGCAGAAGGACAAGGTGATCAGCGGACGGCCGCAGGTCATCAGGATTGAGAAGAACTGACACGGTTCGAACGAACTGTGGGTGTTACGAGTTGATGTGGGCGGAGAGTCCCGCCCAGAACCGTTTCGAAGGAGTTAGCCGATGTCGACCCATATTGAAGTCCCCCCGCACGCCTTGCTCGAGCGCATTCTCACGCTGGAGATCGTGCGGGTGACGGAACGGGCGGCAGTGTCGTCGGCGCGGCTGCGCGGGCACGGCAACGAGAAGGCGGCCGACCAGGCCGCGGTGGACGCGATGCGGCGTGAGCTCAACAAGCTGCCGATCCAGGGCACCATCGTGATCGGCGAGGGCGAGCGCGACGAGGCGCCGATGCTGTACATCGGCGAGCAGGTCGGCCTCAAGGCCGGCCCCAAGGTCGACATCGCCGTCGATCCGCTCGAAGGCACCACGCTGTGCGCCAAGAACATGCCGGGCTCGATCGCCACCATGGCGATGGCCGATGGCGGCACGCTGCTGCACGCGCCCGACGTCTACATGCAGAAGCTCGCGATCGGCCCCGGCTACGACAAGGGCGTCGTCGAGCTCGATGCGAGCCCGGCCGACAACGTTCGCCGCCTCGCCAAGGCCAAGGGCGTCAAGCCGGATGGCATCACCGTCCTCGTGCTCGACCGTCCGCGCCACGCCGACATCATCTCGAGCGTGCGTTCGACCGGCGCCGCCGTGCGTCTCATCACCGACGGTGACGTCGCCGGCGTGATCCACTGCGCCGACCCCGACAACACCGGCGTCGACATGTATCTCGGCACCGGCGGTGCGCCGGAAGGCGTGCTCGCAGCCGTGGCGCTGCGCTGCATCGGCGGCCAGATGCAGTGCCGGCTGATCCTCGATTCCGGCGAGAAGGTCGAGCGCGCCGCCAAGATGGGCGTCAACGATCCCAAGATGATCTACGGCATCGAGGACATGGCGCGCGGCGACTGCCTGTTCGCCGCCACCGGCGTCACCACGGGCTCGCTGCTCTCGGGCGTGAAGTTCCGCAAGGACGGCGTGATCGAGACCGAGACGGTCGTGATGCGCTCCGTCACCGGCACCGTGCGTTACATCAAGGCCGAGCACCGCGAGCTCGCGAAGTTCCATCTGGACTGACGCACGCTGTCATTCCGGGGCGGCGGGACAGCGCAAGGCGCGGTCCGGCGAACCCGGAATCTCGCGCCACAACTTCTGGATTCCGGGTTCTCCGGACCGCGCCCTGCGCGGTCCCTTGGCCCCGGAATGACAAAACAACAACAGAGGAAGCGCCCATGTCCGATCTCTCCGCCGTCAAAGCCCTCGTCTTCGACGTGTTCGGCACGGTCGTGGACTGGCGCACCAGCCTGATCACAGACTTCATGTGGTGGGCGAAAGGCCGCGGCATCAGCGCCGACTGGACCGCTTTGGTCGACGGTTGGCGCGGCATGTATGTCGCCTCCATGGACGATGTGCGCAAGCACCCCGAGCGCGGCTATGTCATGCTCGACGACCTGCACCGCCGCTCGCTGGAGAAGCTGGTCGAGAAGTTCGCGATCAAGGGCCTGACCGACGCGGATCTCGACCATCTCACCAAGGGCTGGCACCGCCTCAATCCTTGGCCCGACAGCGTCGCCGGCCTGACCCGGCTCAAGACCAAATTCGTGATCTCGCCGCTGTCGAACGGCAACGTCGCGCTGCTCACCAACATGGCGAAGTTCGCAGGGCTCCCCTGGGACCTCATCATGTCGGCCGAGCTGTTCGAGCACTACAAACCGGATGCCGAGACCTATCTCGGCGCCGCGCGTCTTCTGTGTCTCAAGCCGGAAGAGGTGATGATGGTCGCCGCCCACAACGGCGATCTCGCCGCCGCGCAGAAGAACGGATTGAAGACCGCCTTCGTGGCGCGTCCGACCGAATACGGCCCGCTGCAGAAGGTGGACTTCGAGGCGACCGGCAACTGGGACATCGTCGCCAAGGACTTTGGCGGTATCGCCGACAGGCTGGGATGCTGAGGGGCGCTCGACCCGGGCGCGGCGCTGCGCCGGCTCAATCGTCCGGCGCACGCATCCGCAATCGCAAGATCGTCAGACGCCTGACATCGCCATGGCGCGGCTAGCGGAATAGCGCGCGCTACTTGATCAGCGTCGTCAGCTCGGTGTCCGCCGTGTCCACCACGAATACAGCAAGCAGCTTCGCGGGCTCGGTGTCGCTGGCATTGGAGCTGACGGCATGGCGATCGCCGGGCTTCTCGGAGAAATTCTCGCCCTTCTGATACACCTTGGCGGGGCCGTCATTGACCTGGCTCCGGATCGCTCCCTCGAGCACCGTCGCATAGATGAATGCCGAGTGCGCGTGGGTGTGGGCCGGCGTGAAGCCGCCGGGACCATATTCGACCAACACGCCCTTCATGCTCTTGCCCGGGACGTTCGGCAGCGCCTGGTCGAACACCACGGTCACCTTGGCCGACTTCGCCGCCAGCGGCGTCTCGGCGGCCTGGGCCGGCAGCAAGAATGCGGCGTAGACCGCCGTCGTGATCAACAATCTGCGCATGATGTGTCCTTCATTGCTGTGGGGCTTCAGACCGTCGCCAGCCATGTCGCGAGCGGGGTCTTCCCGAGCCGCGCCTCGCCGAGCGGGACCAGCGAGGTGTCGACGATCGGAGAACCGTAATATCCGGCCTTGGCGTCGCCCACGACCTGGCGGCCGTCGCCGGCCGCTTTCAGGCGGCGCGCAACAAACTCGTTGAAGGGCGCCTTTTCAGGCCCGGCGAGATCGATGGTGCCGTTGAGTGGCCGTCCCGTCGCGACCTCCGCAAGGCAAGTCGCCACGTCGTCGGACGCAATCGGCTGGAACGCCGCCGATGGCACCACGACCCGCCCGTCGGCCACGCCCATGTCGGCAATGGCGCCGAGGAATTCGAAGAACTGGGTGGCGCGCACGATCGAGTAGGGCACCGGCGATGCCTTGACGATGATCTCCTGCGCGAGCTTGGCACGGAAATAGGCGATGTCGGGTGAGCGATCGGTGCCGACGATCGACAGCGCGACGTGATGCTTGACGCCCGCTGCGGCCTCCGTCGCCGCGAGGTTCTTGCTCGACTGCTGGAAGAATTCGAGCACGGCGGCGGGCTCCCAGGACGGCGCGTTGGCAACGTCGACCACGACGTCCGCGCCCGCCAGCGTGGCCGCGAGGCCTTCGCCGGTGACGGCGTTCACGCCTGTCTTCGGCGAGGCCGCCACCGCTTCGTGTCCCTGCTGCTTCAGCTTCGCCACAAGCTTGGACCCGATCAATCCGCTGCCGCCGATCACGACGATCTTCATGGCAAGTCTCCTGCGCATTTTTCGAACGTGAGGGGCAAGGCCGATGGGACGTTGCGCTCTCGCGTCGATGACGATGATGCGAGGCGAGTTTTACCTGAGCAATGCGGCGGGCGCTTGCCTGGAACGGGCCTGCCTTGCCGGAAAATGCTCCGGACGCGCGCACGGCGAGAGTGGGTCAGGGATCGTGTCCCTGTGCTCGCGCAAGCGATCGGGGGATCGGCCCGGGCCGCACGCGTGCGACCCGGGCTTGATGTCGCCGCCTACAGCGTCATCTGCATCGCTTCGGGATAATAGTGGAATCCTTCACCGGCCTTGGCGACATGGCCGTAGCCCGGCCAGGCGAAGTGATAGGACATCACCGGCGTCTTGTTGGCTGCGAGCATGGTCAGCAGTTTGACGCGCGATTCCGCGGCCTGTTTCGGGTCGGTGTCGTAGGAGAATTCCATCCGCGGCCGCTCCAGCAGCAGCACCGAATGGTGCGAGAGGTCGCCGAGGAAGGCGAACGACTTGCCCGCCGACGAGACCATGAAGATGGTGTGGCCGACGGTATGGCCGGGCGCCGCGATCGCCTGCACGCCGGGCAGGAATTCCTGGCCGTCCTTGAAGAAGACGATGCGATCGCGCACCGGCAGCAGGTTCTTGCGGGCATGCACGACGAAGTCCTTGGCCGCGCTGCCCAGCTTGCCTTCGTCGGTCCAGAAATCGAAATCGGTCTGGGAGATGTAGATCTGCGCGTTAGGGAACAACGGCTTGTTGTTGGCATCCACGATGCCGCCGATATGGTCGATATGCGCGTGCGAGCAGACCACGGCATCGATGTCCTCCGGCTTGATGCCGGCCTCCATCATGCTCTTCTGCTGCCGCCCCGTGGTGTTGCCGAACAGCTTGGACGAGCCCATGCCGGTGTCGAACAGGATCAATTTGTCGCCGGTGTTCACGATCGGGGAATTCTGCTCCAGCACGACGTTGTCGGGCGACAGGAAGTTGTCCGACAGCATCTTCTTCACGTCTTCCTTGGGGACGCCGGTGAAGGTGCCGGAGGGATCGCCGAGCGGCAACGGCCCGTCGGACACGACCGTCACTTCGGCATCGCCGAGAATGAAGCGATGCCAGTAGGGAGTCTGGGTGCCGAGCTTGGGGGCGCGCGCCATCGCACTGCTGCCGAGCAGGGCGTTGGCACCAAGTCCTGCGCCAAGCGCGAGCAGGGATCGACGCGAGACATCGAGTGGCATTCGTTCCTCCATTTTGTGTTTTGATCCGCACCATTTTTCGTGCGTGACATGCGGCTATGAGCCGACGCGATGCTGCGCTGGTTCAGACGAGCTCGCAAGAGGAAACGGATTGCGTTGATGGCTGCGCGGGTAAGAAACAATCAATGATTGTGTCGCGATTGTGTTCTCAAAATTCGCCCGACGGAAATCTCACGCGATCCGCAGCGTGAGATCACTTGCATCAGTCTCGGCAAAACCCGCCTGCAGGACTTCCTCGCGCTTGTGGCGCAGATGCGCACGCAGGATGTGGGAGAGACCAGCGCCGTCACGCCGCTGCAGCGCGTTGAGGATCGCCTCGTGCTCCTTCACGGCGAGCGCCCAGCGCTGCGGCGTCATCGGCGTGACGTAGCGCGCGCGACGGATGCGCGCGGTGACGGACGCGTAGACCCCGGTCAGCGCGGGATTGCCGGCGGCACTGACGATGGCCTCGTGAATGGCGCGGTTGCCGCGATAGTACTGGATCAGATCGCCGTCGCGATAATGCCGGACCATCTCGTCATGTGCCGTGGCGATGGCGCCGATCTCGGCGTCGCTGATGCGCTCGCAGGCGAGCTCGCCGGCGAGGGCCTCGAGTCCCTGGCAGACCTCGAACAGGTCGCGCATGTCCTTGTCGGTCAGCTTCGCCGCGCGTGAGCCGCGATGGGGCAGGAGCTGCACGAGGCCTTCGGCGGCGAGCACCTTGAGCGCCTCGCGCAGAGGCGTGCGCGAGATCTGGAGACGCTCGCACAGCTCGCGCTCGGGAATCCGCGCGCCCGGCGGGATCTCGCCGTCGAGCAGGATGGCGCGGATACGGCCGACGACCTCCTCATGAAGCATGGGGCTGAGGCTCCAGTTTGAATGCAAAATCGAAGTAACCAGTCGAAATCTGGAAGTTCCGACTTGCTAATCGCAAATTTTGCATTCAAAAATGTAAAAAACAAGAGGATATGAGGAAATGGATCTGGCTCCGGAGGCGGACGACCTCGTTTTTGAATGCAAGGACGGCATCGGGCGGATCACTTTCAACCGCCCGCAGGCCCGCAACGCCTTCACTTTCGCCATGTACGAGCGCCTCGCGGCGATCTGCGAGGACGCGGACCGCGATCCCTCGATCAAGGTGCTGGTGCTGCGTGGGGCCGGCGACAAGGCCTTTGCGTCCGGCACCGACATCAACCAGTTCCGCGAATTCAAGACGCCGCAGGACGCGATCGATTACGAGAACCGGATCGATCGCGTGCTCACCATGCTCGAACAGTGCCGCGTGCCGACCATCGCTGCGATCAACGGTTTCTGCACCGGCGGTGGCGCGGGCATTGCCGCAGCCTGCGATCTCCGCATCGGCACCAGAAGCGCGAAGATCGGGTTTCCCATTGCCCGGACGCTCGGCAACTGCCTGTCGATGTCCAATGTCAGCCGTCTCACCGCGCTGATCGGGGCCGCCCGCGTCAAGGACCTGATCTTCACCGCGCGCCTGATCGACGCCCCCGAGGCCGTCAGCGTCGGGCTGCTCGGCGAGGTCGTCGATGACCTCGCAGCGCTCGACCGGCGTACCGACGAGGTCGCCCGGCTGCTCGCCAGCCACGCGCCGCTGACGCTCAATGCGACCAAGCAGGCGGTGGCTCGCCTGCAACGCCGGCTGACGCAGGACGAGGGCGAGGACCTCATCCTGATGTGCTACACGAGCCAGGATTTTCGCGAAGGGCTCGATGCTTTCCTCAACAAGCGCGCGCCGCAATGGCGCGGCGAATAGGACGCCCCGATGCAACATTCGCAATCCGCTGCTCGCCGTTCCGGACCGCTGGCCGGCCTCAAGGTCGTCGATCTCACCCATGTGATGGCCGGGCCGACCTGCACCTTGATGCTCGCCGACATGGGCGCCGACGTCATCAAGATCGAGAAATCGCCGAACGGCGATGATACCCGCCATTCGGTGCCGCCGAAGATCGGCGACGAGGCGGCGTCCTTCCTGATGATGAACCGCAACAAGCGCGGCATCGTGCTGGACCTCAAGACCGAGGGCGGCAAGCAGGTGCTGCGACGCCTGATCGCGGATGCCGACGTGCTGGTCGAGAATTTCGCGCCGGGCGCCATGGAGCGCCTCGGGTTCGGCTATGAGGAGCTGCACAAGCAATTTCCATCACTGATCTACTGCTCGCTGTCCGGCTTCGGCCGCACCGGCCCCTACAAGCACCGACGCGGCTTCGACCTGGTGGCGCAGGCCATGAGCGGCATCATGAGCTTCACCGGCGAGCGCCCGGATGGCCCGCCGGTCAAATGCGGCCCGCCGCTGTCCGACATCACCGCCGGCCTGCTCGCGAGCATGGGCATCCTTGCCGCCTACACCCATCGCCTCAAGACCGGCGAGGGGCAGTGGGTCGAGACCTCGCTCTACGAGGCCGCGCTGGTGCAGACCTATTGGCAGTCGACCATCGCGCTTGCCGCGGGCACCGCGCCGCGTGCGATGGGCTCGGCCCATCCGCTCAACGCGCCGTATCAGGCGTTCGAAGCCTCGGACGGCTGGCTCGTGGTCGGCGGCGCCAACAAGAAGCACTGGCTGTTGATGCTGGAGGCACTCGGCGCAAGCGAGCTCGCCGCCGATCCGCGCTTCGTCAATGGGTCCGACCGCATGGCGAATTTGAAGGAGCTCGAGGCCGTCCTCAGCGAGCGCTTCCGCACCAGGTCGCGGGCGCATTGGCTGGCGGCGCTGGACGAGAAGGGCGTGCCTTGCGGCCCCGTGCACGACATGCTGGAGGCCCTCAGCGATCCCCAGACGCTGGCGCGCGAGATGGTGGTCGAGGTCGAGCACTCCACGCTCGGCCCGGTGAAGACGATAGGGCTTCCCGTCAAGTTTTCGGAGACCCCAGGCAAAGTGGCGGCAGGCGCGCCGGTCTATGGTGAGCATACCCGCGAGGTGCTGGCCGAGTACGGGTTCGACAAGACGCAGATCGAAGCGCTCGAAAAAGAAGGCGCGATCGTTTCGGCGGCCAGGATACGCGAGGAGCGCGTCGCCTGACCGGATGCCGATACGACTGACAAGAACAAAGACAAAAATCAGCTGGAGGAAATCATGGGTCGGACGTCAATATTTCTGTTCTCCGCGGCCGCAGCCGTGCTCGCCGGCACGATGCCGGCGCTCGCCGCCTGGCAGCCGCAAAAGCCGATCGAGTTCGTCGCCACCGCCGGTCCCGGCGGCGGCACCGACAATCTCGCGCGCGCGGTGCAGAACATCATCACCAAACACAAGCTGACGGAGCAGCCGATCGTCGTCGTCAACAAGGGCGGCGGTAGCGGGGCCGAAGGCTATGTCTACGGCAAGGCCTCCGCCGGCGATCCCTACAAGGTGATCTTCGGCACGTCGAACGCCTGGCAGCAGCCGCTCGTCTCCAAGGTCGCCTTCAACTACACCGATCTCACCCCGATCGCGGCGATGGCGCAGGACGAGTTCCTGCTCTGGGTCAAGCAGGACGCGCCCTACAAGAATGCGGGCGACTATCTGAAGGCGGCCGCAGCGGGCGAATTCAAGATGGGCGGCGCGCAGTCCAAGGACACCGACGAGGTGTTGACCCGCATGATCGAGAAGGCCGGCAAGGTCAAGCTGACCTACATCCCCTTCAAGAGCGGCGCCGAGACCGCCGTGCAGCTCGCCGGCGGCCATCTCGACTCCCACGTCAACAATCCCAGCGAAAGCATCGGGCAATGGCGCGGCGGCACGCAGCGGCCGCTTTGCGTGTTCAGCCCGAAGCGGTTGCCGCAGGGGCCGAAGGTCACCGCGACCGAAGGCTGGAGCGATGTTCCGACCTGCGTCGAGCAAGGGCTCGACATCAAGCAATACGAGCAGCCGCGCACCGTGTGGCTGCCCGGCAAGGTCACGCCGGAGCAGGCCGCGTTCTATGTCGACCTCATGAAGAAGGTGCAGGCGACGCCCGAGTGGAAGGACTACATCGAGAAGACCTCCCAGGTGGACACGTTCCTGACCGGTGCCGAGTTCGACAAGTTCATCAAGGAGGACCTCGAGCACGTCAGGCAGGTCGCGGGCGAGCAGGGCTGGCTCGTCAAGTGAGGGGCTCGTGTAACGAACGTGAAGATTTGGACACGGCTTCCAGCCGCATCGCGCCCGCCGTGCCACAAACTTCGCCGGGACGACGGCTAATATTGGATCCGCAGCTCGAACGGAGCCCTCGATGATCTCGCGTCGCGCCCTCGAGCTTGCGACCGCAATCCTCACCGGCGGTTTTGGCGTGGCCGTGGTGGTCCAGAGCCTCGACAACGGCATCGGCTGGTCGAGCGCGGGCGTGGACGCCGGCACGTTTCCGTTCCTGACCGGGATCATCGTCGTGCTCGGCAGCCTCTACAATCTGGTGCGAGGTCTTGTGCCGGCGGCGTCACTGGCAAACGTGCCCATCGCGATCACGCCGCTCGAGCTGCGCCGGCTGGCCGGTCTGTTCGTGCCGGCCGCGATCTTCGTCGCCGCGATCCCGCTGCTCGGCATGTATCTGGCCTCGGCGGGGTACGTCTTCGCCGTGCTGGCGATCCCGAGGCATCAATCCCTGCCGCGTGCGCTGGCCATGGCGGCGGCTACGGCGCTGGCGCTTTACGTCGTGTTCGAGCGCATGTTCCAGGTCAGCCTGCCGCACGGCGCGCTGGCCGCCGCGCTCGGCTTCTGAGGGGGAGGCCGATGGACAATCTCTCGGAGCTCCTCCACGGCTTCACCATCGCGGTGACCGTGCCGCACCTGCTGCTGATGGCGATCGGCGTGTTGCTCGGCATCCTCGTCGGCGTGTTGCCGGGCCTCGGCGCGCCGAACGGGGTCTCGCTGCTGTTGCCGCTCACCTTCGGCATGCAGCCGGTGTCGGCGATCATCCTGCTCTCCAGCATGTATTGGGGCGCGCTGTTCGGCGGCTCCGTCACCTCGATCCTGTTCAACATCCCGGGCGAGCCGTCCTCCGTCGCGACCACCTTCGACGGCTACCCCATGGCGCGCGACGGCCGGCCGACCACGGCGCTCGCCACCGCCTTCGGCTCGGCGGCATTCGGCGCGCTGATCGGCGTCATCCTGATCACCTTCCTCGCATCCTGGGTGGCGCAGGTCGCGCTGGCGTTCGGCCCGCCGGAATACTTTGCCGTTTATTTCCTGGCCTTCGCGAGCTTCGTCGGCATGGGAGGCGCGGCCCCGATCAAGACGGTCGTGGCGCTCGCGATCGGCTTTGCCATCGCCGCCATCGGCATCGACACCGTGTCCGGCAGCGTGCGCCTCACCATGGGCGTGGACGAGCTGGTGAAGGGCGTGAACTTTGTCGTGGCGGTGATGGGCCTGTTCGGCATCGGCGAGCTCCTGGTTGCGGTCGAGGAGGAGTTTCATGCCCGCGCGGTCTCCTCGAAGATCGACTGGCGCGAAGTGTTCCGTGCCGTCGGCCGGCTGCCGCGCCACAGCGTTGCGCTGCTGCGCAGCGCGGCGATCGGTTGCTGGATGGGGATCACGCCGGGCGGCCCGACCGCGGCCTCCTTCATGAGCTACGGCATCGCCCGCCGTTTCTCCCGCCGCGGCCGATATTTCGGCACCGGCGAGGTTGAAGGCATCATTTCGCCGGAGACGGCCGACCATGCCGCCGGCACCAGTGCACTGCTGCCGATGCTCTCGCTCGGCATCCCCGGCTCGGCCACCGCGGCAGTCATGATGGGCGGCCTGATGATCTGGGGTCTCAATCCCGGGCCGATGCTGTTCGTCGACCAGAAGGACTTCGTCTGGGGTCTGATCGCCTCGATGTATGTCGGCAACATCGTCGCCGTCGTCCTGGTGCTGCTGACCGTTCCGGTCTTTGCCGCCTTGATGCGGATCCCCTTCGTCGTCATCGCCCCGCTGATCGTGATCATCTGCGTCGTCGGGGCCTATTCGGTCTCGAACTCCTATCTCGACGTCGTCATGATGCTCGGCTTCGGCGTCGTCGGCTATCTCTTCAAGAAGCTGTTCTATCCGCTGGCGCCGCTGGTGCTCGCCATCGTCATCGGCGACAAGGCCGAGGATGCGTTCCGGCAGTCGATGCTGCTGTCCAAGGGCTCCCTCGGCATCTTCTTCGCGAACAAGCTGGTGACGTGCCTGATCGTGGGCGGCATCGCGCTGCTGCTGTTGCCGCTCGTGTTGCAGCTCACGCGCCTGGGGCGCAAGCCGGCGCCATCCGCCAATGAGACGACCGCTCAGGAGAAGGTGATCATATGACCGCAAAGCCGCTCGTTGCACTGGCGATGGGAGATCCCGCCGGCATCAGCCCGGAGCTGACGGCGAAGCTGGTGGTGCAGGACGACATCCGCGCGGGCTGCCGCCTTGTCGTGATCGGCGACCGCCGCATCTTCGACCAAGGCGCGCGGGTTGCGGGCGTCACGCCGGGGCTGACCATGGTGGAGCAGGGGGCCGACCTGCGCGCGGCGAAGGACGAAGCGCTCTTCGTCGATCTCGGTCACCTCGATCCCAAAGAGGTCACTCCGAAGACGGCAACCCTTGCCGGCGGAAAATTCGCACTGGCGAACTACCGGCACGCGCTGGAGCTCGGCCGCGACCGGCGCGTCGATGCGGTCTGCTTCACGCCATTCAACAAGCAGGCGATGCGGCTTGCCCGCGCCGAGTATGACGACGAGATCGCGTTTTCCGCGGAGGTCGTCGGGCTCAGGACACCCGCAAGCGAATTCAACGTGCTCGACCGGCTCTGGAACGCGCGGGTCACCTCGCACATCCCGCTTAAGGACGTCGCGGCAAAACTGTCCGGCGAACGCATCCATCGCGCGCTCAGGCTGACCGATGAATGCATGCGCAAGGCCGGATTCGCGCGGCCGCGCATCGCGGTCGCCGGATTGAACCCGCATGCGGGCGACGGCGGCAATTTCGGCCGCGAAGAGATCGACGTGATCGCGCCCGTGGTCGCGGCCGGGCAGGCCGAGGGCATGGCCGCGGAGGGGCCGTTTCCCGCCGACACCGTGTTTCTGCGCGCCAAGAGCGGCGCCTTCGATGCGGTGCTGACTATGTATCACGATCAGGGCCAGATCGCGATGAAGCTGATGGGCTTCGATCGCGGCGTGACCTTGCTCGGCGGCTTCCCGTTCCCGATCTGCACGCCCGCGCACGGCACCGCCTACGACATCGCAGGCCAGGGCATCGCCTCGATCGGCGCCAGCCGCGCCGCACTGCTGCTCGCGGCGGAGATGGCGGCGCGCCGCACGGTCTGATTTGCACGCGCCAGGAGAGCGCGTGCTGATCGCGCTCGCCTCGCGCGCAGGATTAGACTTTCGGGAAATACTGGAAACTTCCGCCGCTGCGACGAGTTGGCCTCCCATGAACATCTCCACGTCGGAGCTGGGAACATGGTCGACGAGGGTCCGCTACGAACAGCGGTCGATACCGCATGGTGCGTGTACCGCGCTCGGCATCGCGATGTCGATGCCGCGGATGGCCGTCGCTGCCTCCTCGAACGTCATCTGCAAGGAAGGCGGGAAGCGCGCGAGAGTAACGGTGATGCCCAGGAACTCGCAGCGTTCGGGCTTGCCTACCTCGAGCGGCTTTCCGATGACGAATGCTAGGGATACTTGAGAGCCTGGCGTGCCGCCTGGCCAGCGCAAGCGCGAGGCCGGATTGGACGTTGCTGGCGATTTCGAACCTCGTGTCCGCAGCCATCGTGCTGATCCTCCGTTCAGCGGTGTAGCAGGCTCCCATGCGCATCGCTCAGCTCGCCCCTCTCGCCGAAAGTGTTCCTCCGAAGCTCTACGGCGGCACCGAGCGGGTGGTGGCATGGCTGGTGGACGAGCTTGTCGAACTCGGTCACGAGGTCACGCTGTTTGCGAGCGCCGACTCGCGGACCACCGGGAAACTCCATCCCGTATGGCCCCGCGCACTGCGTCTTGGCCGGAAGGGTGCGGATCCAAGCGCCGCCTTGGCGATGCTAATGGAGGCGATCGCGAAGCGGGCCGGTGATTTCGACGTGATCCACGCCCACATCGACTGGCTGCATCTGCCGTTGCTCAGTCGCCTTGGCGTGCCGTTCCTGACGACCATGCACGGCCGGCTCGACTTGCCTGGGCTGCCTGATGTCGTTCGAGAGTTCGCTGACGCCGGCTTCGTGTCGATTTCCGATCACCAGCGCTTGCCGCTTCCTGATGCGAGGTGGATCGGCACGGTCCAGCACGGTTTGCCGCCAAACCTGTTGCACCCCGTCCAAGGGGAGGGATCATACCTCGCCTTTCTTGGCCGGCTCACGGCGGACAAGGGGCCGGAGGACGCCATTCGCATTGCGCGCGCCGCCGGGATGCCGCTCCGCATCGCCGCGAAGATTCCGCGCGCCGAGACCGCATACTTCAAGAAACACCTGGAGCCGCAGATCGACGGCGAGACGATCCAGCTTGTCGGCGAAGTCGACGACGTGAAGAAGCAACCCTTCCTCGCTGGAGCCGCCGCCCTGTTGTTCCCGATCGATTGGCCGGAGCCTTTCGGGCTGGTCATGATCGAGGCCATGGCATGCGGAACCCCGGTGATTGCCTATCGCTCCGGATCGGTCCCCGAGGTCATCGAGCACGGCCTGACCGGGTTCATCGTCGAGAACGAGGCGCAGGCCGTCGAGGCTGTCGGTGAACTGGGCAAGCTGGACCGAAGGAAGGTGCGTGCCCGCTTCGAGGATCGCTTCACGTCACGTCGAATGGCGCGGCAGTATGTGGACAGGTACCGCGAACTGGTCGGCACTGCCGCCGGAGAATTCGAGACGCAACGGTTGAACGTTTGAGAGGAGGCGGCGATGTCGCTGACGAAAACGGGACAGGTTTGCATGCTTCTCGTCGTCGCCGTGACACGTCGCCGGTGTTCGCTGCCGATGGTCCCGCGGCAGACGATTCACGCCGCCTGATCGGTCATCTCGATCCGTGCAAAGCACCGCCCGCGCACGTCGATAGGCGCGTTGCAGGCCGTTCCGGTCCACGGATTCGGAGCGTTGCTTGCCGGCGGTTGCACGGGCGCGCTGTCGCTGACGGGAGCCCGGATCGGCTTGAGGGGCAGCCTGTCGCCCTTCGCCGCGGGAGGCGGCCGCTGATGAGAGCCACCCCGGCCTGCGGCTGAGCTCCACGGATCGCTCTGGTGAATCGCAACCGCGCTGGCAATGCCAACGAGATAGGTGAGGGAACACAGTGTCAGCGTTTTGATCAGCATCACCATTCCTCCCCTTGTTTTTGACGATGAACTCCGACTGGCCGAGTTGACTTGACGTGGATTGCTCGACTTAGGCGTCGAGCTTCGCGAGTTTCTCACGGTCGAGCATTTCGACTTCCCGCTGTGTCGTCCCGTGAAATCGCAGGATTTTGTCATCGCGCAGGATCGAGAGAGCGCGCGAGACTGTTTCCAGGGTGAGCCCGAGGTAGTCTGCGATGTCGCGGCGGGACATCGGCAGGGTCATGACATCGGGATGCGCAAGCCTGCCGTCCATTTCGAGCAGGAATGCCGCCACTTTCTCCAGCGAAGTCTTCCGTCCCAGAAGCAACATGTGGTTCTCGGCATGCTGAAGATTCTCGGTGACGAAGCCGATCAGCTTCTTCGAGCCGGCCGCCTCGCTCGGCATCGCCTCGAGAAGGTTGCATCGCTTCATGATGCGAACATGTGTTTCGACGATGGCTTCTGCGGTAAAGCGGTGGGTTTCGCTGTTCTCAAATCCGAACATGTCACCTGGCAGATGGAACGAATTGATCTGGCGTCGGCCGTCTGCGAGCAACTTGTATGTGCGCACGGCTCCATAGCTGATCTGGTAGATGTACTCCGCGTGCTCGCCCTCGCCAAAGATCTCGCTGCCTCTGCGATATTTGAACTCGCTGCAGAGCGCGCGCGGACCGGCGACGGCAGCCATGGGTCCATCGATCGGACGTCGGGACGCCGTGTTGACCCGGATGAGCATGGTCGTCCTCCCGGTTTTCAGGAAAACTAGGCAGGGGCGGACAAGACGGAATTGATCGAACGCAAGCTCGGCGACGACCACCGTATTCTTCCGGAGGTCGGATGCCGAATATCGATGGAGATTCGTTATCCCAGGCCCGGCGCGATTACCGAGCTCCGCGCAATCTTTTGTTGGTACATTGATGCCGCTTCGCCAACCAGACCGGGAAAGATAAGAAACTTCCACGGTCGCGCCGAGTTGCCAATCCAGTGAATGTCTCCATTCCGGAGCTGGCACATGGAAGATGGCGTGTTCCGACGAACGGTGATGAATGCGTGGTCGGCGGGCCGTGCCCGGGACATCTGCATCGTCCTGGTCCTTGCCCTGACCGCAACGCCGGCATTCGCTGCCGAGATGACCGCGGACGCCATCAATGCCGCGGAGGTATCAAAGAAGAGCCTCTCGAACGACAAGCCGACGCCGGCGGGCGTGCGCCTGCAGGTCCTGCTGGACAGGGCCCATTTCTCGCCCGGCGAGATCGACGGCAGGTTCGGCGAGAACGCCAGGAAGGCGCTGCGGGCCTATGCGGAAGCCCGGCAATTGCCGGGTTCGGACACCCCGACGGAGGAGGTCTGGAAGGCGCTGCGGACCGACGGGCGGCCGGCGACGCTGACCTATACCATCACCGAACAGGATGTGGCGGGCCCGTTCCTGAACAAGCTGCCTGCGAAGATGGAGGACATGAAGGACATCCCGAAGCTCGGCTTCACCAGTCCGCGCGAGGCCTTGGCCGAGAAGTTTCACATGAGCGAGCGGCTTCTGGCCGCGCTGAACCCCGGGCAGCGTTTCGATCGCGCCGGCGACACCATCGTCGTCGTCGACACCGCGAGCGCGGGCGAGGAGGCGCAAGCCAAGGCCGACAGGGTCGAGGTCGACAAGGTCAGGCAGACCGTCAAGCTGTTCGACAAGTCGAACGCGCTGATCGGGTTTTATCCGGCCACCGTCGGCAGCACGGAGAAGCCGTCACCGTCAGGCACGCTCAAGGTGACCGAGATCAGCAAGAATCCGTTCTACCGCTACAACCCGGCTTATCGCTTCAAGGGCGTCAAGTCCCGGAAGCCCTTCACCATCAAGCCCGGCCCAAACAATCCGGTTGGAACGGTCTGGATCAACCTCTCCGCCGACGGCTACGGCATTCACGGCACGCCGTCGCCCGACAAGATCTCCAAGGCGGAATCCCACGGCTGCGTGCGCCTGACCAATTGGGACGCCGAGCGGGTCGCCGCACGCGTTGCGAAGGGCACGCCGGTCGCGTTCACGGACGATCGCTATCCGACCGCTGCCAGGTAAAGCTTGGTATCGAAATAATCGGACGCGCGCAGCGCGTCAGTGATGCCGGCGTCGGTCATGAAGAAATCGCTGACCTGCTGCAGCCATTTCGCGACGGTTCCGTCCGCATAGAGCCGACGCCATTCGCGCGCGGAGTAGAGCTTCTGCGCCCTGAAGGCCTCGGTGAGATCGGCCGGACGCGACGGCTTGTAATAGGCCTGGAGCGCTTCGGCCGCAGCGGCGGGGTTGCGCACCATATGATCGTTCGCTTCGATCCAGCCGCGGATGATCCGGCTCAGCACGTCCTTGTTTCCGGCATAGTAATCCGTCCGCGCCGCCCATCCGCCGAGCACGGCGGATTGCGGATAGAAGGCTGAGGCATCCACCAGCTTGACCGCGTCGGGTAGCGCCTCGCGCACGGCGACGTTGAACGGCACCCAGAGCGCGACGGCCGCCACCTCGCCGGCGATAAACGCCTTGACCGCATCGGGCATGCTCGAACTGACGATCTCCACCTCGGATGGCCTGATGTTGTTGGCGCGCAGCGCGCGGTCGAGGAAGATGTGCGCCGTGGTCTTCGCGGTCGTCGCGATCCGCTTACCCCGGAGATCGGCGAGCCTGCTCACCCCGAGCGACGGCCGGGCCCAGAGCTGCGCGGTCGCGACCTCGATGTCGTTGATGAGAAAACCGCGGCCGCGGCCGAGCGCCAGGTAATTGGAGATGACGCCGCCCGCGGAGGCGACGTCGAGCTCCCCGCGCGTCATGGCCTCGAAGACTTCGGGGCCGGTGCTGAACTCGTACAGCTCGAAATCGATGCCCTCGCGGTCGAACGAGCCGCGGTCGAGGCCGGTCCAGATGTGGCCATCCACGGCGACGACATGGAGATAGCCGAGCCGGAGTTTCGTGCGGGCCTGCGCAATGGCCGGGGCCGCGAGCATTGACGTCGCCGCCAGCGCCACGCCCCGGCGCAGCAATTGCCGGCGATCGATGGCGCGAACGCTCATGCTGCGGCCCCCTCGGCCGAGGACCGCAATCGCCGGGCATGAAACAGCGCGATCGGGTCGCTGGGATAGTCGTGCAGGAATCCGGAGAGCTGGACCAGGGCGGCCTCGGCCGTACCGTCCCGCGCGATCGACGCAAACACCTGGTCCCAGCGCCGGCACATCGCAATCTCGGCCTCGTTGGCCATGGCCTTTTCGCCGCGGAGCTCGCTGACCTCGATCGGCTCGGCAAATCCCTTCGGCGTGATGCTGTCGACGCTCCGAAACAGGAACGCATCGCCGACGCGCGCACGAACGGCTGAGCTGACCAGCACGCTCGTGCCGTAGCTCTTGTTGAGGCCCTCCAGGCGCGAAGCCAGGTTCACGGTCGCGCCGAGCGCGGTGTAGTTCATCCGGTCGCTCGAGCCGACATTGCCGACCACGGCATCGCCGACATGCAGGCCGAAGCGTGTGTCGTAGGACGGCCAGCCCTCGCGGCGAAATTCCTTGTCGAGCGCCTGGTTCGCGGCAAGGCATGCGAGCACGGCGCGGCAGGCGTTGGCGGTATGGTCGGGATCGTCCGCGGGCGCATTCCAGAACGCCATCACGGCGTCGCCGATATATTTGTCGACCGTGCCGTGGTGCTGCATGATCACATCCGAGAGCGCCGCGAAATAGCGCGAGGTATAGATCATCACCTGCGACGGGTCGGCGCGTTCGGTCTTGGCAGTGAAGTCGGCCACATCCGTGAACAGCACGGTCACCTCGCGCCGGGAGCCGCCAAGCCGCAGCGCGGAGCCGGTCTCGATCAGCTGCCGCACGATCGGGCGCGGGATGAAGCTCGCAAAGCTGCTGATGACGCTGCGCATGGTGAAGACCGAGCGGCCGAGCTCCTCGATCTCGGCGATGACAGAGCGGATGCGCGGGCGCTCGGCGATGTCGAAGCGCTGGATCGCGTCGGTCTCTTCGGCCAGCCTGCGCAGCGGCTCCGCCATCCGCGACCCCAGCCAGAACGCGAACGGCAGCGTTGCGCCGACGAAGGCCAGCGCCAGCGCGAACAGCGTGCGGCGCTCGCCGATGATCCGGGCGTAGAACTCGTCGAGCGGCGCGACGATCGCGAGCCGGACATTGGCCGACCCGGTCGTCTCGAGCCGATGCACCGCCGCAATGTAGGTCCGGCCCGCGTCGTCGTCGAAGAATTGCTGCGCCGGGCCGCCATTGCGCCAGGAACGGACGATCGGCACCACCGCGGGCAGGCCGAGCGCGCCGAGCTGCGGCAGGTCGTCCTGCCGTTCCGGGATCTGCGCCATCAGGCGGCTCATCGAGGGATGGCCGACGATGCGCTCGGCATCGTTGAACAGGAAGGCCTGTCCCGATTGGCCGAGCTTCTGCTCCGCCAGCATGTCCTCGAACCGGTTCAGCAGCACGTCGCCGGCGACGACGCCGCGGCGGCCTTCCTTCAGCGGCGTCCGCAGCGTGTAGCCGGGCTCGCCCGTGGCGTAGAACACGTAAGGGCCCGTCAGCAGGGTCTTGTCGTTCTTGAACGCCTCGACATACCAGGGCCGCTGCCGCGGGTCGTAGCCGGTGGGGCCGGGGACCTCCGCGACCGCGATGAGATTCTCCGACAGATATTGCGTCACCGGCGCGCTGCCCGACGTGCGCGCGATCACGACAAGACGAAAGGCGGCATCCTCATCGGTCTTCAGGCCGGCCCTGAACGCCGGCTTGGCGCGGTCGATCACGTCCATCTCGATGAACGAGCCGTCCTCGTAGCCGACATAGAGGTTGAAGAGCTGCGGGTTGTTGCGCAGCATCGCCGCCATCAGGCCATACAGCCGCGTATTGTCCGCGATGTCGGCTTCCTGGATCGCCGGCAGGCCGGCCAGGATGTCGAGATTGTCGCGGACATTCTTGAACTGCTCGTCGACATGGTCGGCGCCGAGCTGCGCCACCTTCTCGGTGAAGCCGGAAGCCGCCGTCCGCGTGATAGCGGTCACGCGCTCGAAGCTGAGATAGACCAGGGTCAGGCCGACGAGCAGCACCACGCCCACGAACACCGTGATGATCGATGTCTGGAAGCCGATGCGGACTTGCCGTTTTTTCGTCTCTCCGGTCATCGGAGCTGCACGACGCCTCCGTCAGAACTTTCGTACGATGGGCTTTTTCGCGGCCGGTTCGGGTGCGGCCGGCGAGACCGAGAAGGTGACCCAGGTCGACCAGCTGTTCGGCCGGTTCTCGGTCTCGAGGTCCTTGTAGCCGCGGACGTTGAGATAGCCCTGGTAGCCGTCGGACATCGGGATCATGAAGCCGATCTGCGGACCGATGCCGACCGCCTGGCCGCGGAAGCCGCCGAGCTTGGCGCCGGGGCCCCGGTCGTCGGTGATCTGCTGGAAGAAATAGCCGGCGATGCCGACATGGATGGTCTTGCTCACGAACTGCGAAGCGGCCCAGTCGACATGGAAGTCGATGCCGTTCTGGTACTGCAGTGCGCCGTTCATGAAATTGTAGGTGAGGCCGCCGACGACCGAGAATTCGTGGCCGGTCTTGAGGTCGAGATAGGTGTAGCCGGCCCCGGCGTCGACCGCGGGAAATCCAAAGCTCAAATTCGCGAGCCGCGTGGAATCATAGGTGCCGCTCGGGATGTTGCCGGTGATGTAGACCATCTCATTGTGGACGCCCTGGTTCCATTTCAGCGTGCCCTGATAGAACACGTCCGTCAGCGTCGTGCGGTTGTCCGTGACGCCGCCTGAGATGGCGTTGCCGCGCGGTCCGGTCAGCGTCGCATCGATGCCGATGCCGATATTGCCGGGTGCGGTGAGCAGCGTGAAGGCGGCCTGGCCGCCGAGCACCGGCATCGGCGAGGTGTAGGTGATGCCTTGCACGAGCACGTCGGCATGCGCGTTGAGGCCGGCGGTCACCGAGCCGGGAATGCCGCCGCTGGTGACGAAGTTCTGCCCGCCGCCGGCTTTCTCGTTGAGATGGATGTAGATCGTCGAATAGGCCCATCCCGGCGTCACCGGCACGGCGGCAAGGCTGCCGAAGATGCCGGGAAGCCAGAAGCTGACCCCGCCTGAATCGGCGAGGGCGGGCTGAGCACTGAAGCTCGCCATCGTCAATGCGGTTGCAAGCGTAGCCTTGCGAAGATGTCCCATCATATCACGTCTCCCTGGTCCCATCATGTCATCCACCCCGACAGGTCGCGTTTCGCGGCCCGCGCTCATCTCGTCGCATTGCCGATCGTGCCTGCCTTCACCTCCGTGAAGTCACCGGGCTTCCAGCTCTTGTCGAAGGCGGCTTGCTCGGGACCGTAGATGCGGATGTAGGCGAACCAGCCGCGTCCCGGCTGCGTCTTGATCCAGTGCGCTTCGTTGCCTCGCGGCGCATCCGGACCGAAGAAGAGGTCCGCCGGTGCGGTGCCCTTGATGTCCTTCAACTCGAACATCGAGCGTAGCGCGCCCCTGGCCTGGTCGGTCTGCACCTGCGAACGGGTCTGGGTGTCGTAGACCGTGACCGACCAGAACAGCCTTCCGGGCACCGGTTGCGGCATGGAGAGCTTGTAGTTTTTGGCGCCGTCGAGGAAGGCGCCGGTGTCGTCGCGCGTGCTCATCCAGTACAGCGAGCCCGCACCGGCCGAGCGACGGAACATCGCCGGCGATGTCACGATGGCCTGTGCGAACCAGCGGTCGCGGGCTTCGAGGTCCATACCCGTCGGGGTTTCGAACTGAGCGCTGCCTGGCGTGAGGCCGACCCATTCCCATTTGCGGTCGGGCCAGTTGATGCGGTCAGGGCGCGCGCTGTCGAAGGCCGAGACCAGCATCTGGTCGCGTCCGGCCTTGGCAGCGCGATCGAGAATGTCCGTCATCCGCGCATCGGGTGCGAAAGGCTTGCCCTTCTCGATGCCGAGCTCGGCAAGCAGGCCATACATCGGCAGGAACGATGTGACGAGCGGCTCCTCGTCGACGATCTGCTTCAGCACCGTCCAGAACTTGCCGTTGTCCTCCCAGCGCAGCGATGAAGCGTCCAGCTTCTGGTCGGTCATATCGACGATGGCAACATTGGTGTTGCCGCCAAGGGGATGGATCTTGATGGCCCGCAACGCGTCCATCGCCTTGTTGACGTCACCGCCGACGGGCAACGCGCGCACGGCGAGCAGGTTCTTGTAGGATTTTGATTGGCCGACATGATAGCCGGCGGGAACCTTGCCCTTGTAGTCCGGAGGCAGGACAAGATGCTTGCCGCCCTTGCCGGCATCTGGGCCGGGCAGGCCAAGGTCCTGGACCCAGCCCTGATTGTGGTCGTTGACCAGGCCAATATAGGGGCCGGCCGGCAGTTCGATGACGATGGGGCCCTTGCTGACGTCGATGACGCCCGAGCCGTAAGGCGTATCCGAGTTGAGCGTGAAGCCGACCTGCTGCGGTCCTGCGGCGACGATGCCCATCTTCTCGCCGTCCTTTAAGCCAAGTTCGCGGTTGCCGTTGAAGATGCCTTCCACGGAGACGGTCGGATACCAGAAGCGGTAGGCCGTGATCGCACGCTGCATGTCCGCATCGTCCCGCGCCCGCTTGGTCGTGTCGGCGCTTGGATAGCCGCGTTCGAAACTGTAGGGGGCTTGTCCTTCGGCGTAAGCTGGTTCGTGACACAGGATCGTCAGTGTGACCGCCGTCAGCAATAGCGTCGTCTTCATTGTCCTGATCCTTTTTGCTCTTGAGACTGAAACAGAGACCGCAAAGCGGCTACCTCGCACCCCCGACCGTCATTGCGACGCGCTCGACGTCCGGCAGCTTCCAGCTGTGGTCGAACAGCGCCTTCTCCGGCCCGTAGAGGCGGAACAGCAGCTCGAACTTGCGGGCAGGGTCGGTCGGCACCCAATTGGCTTCTTTCCCCTCCGGCGCCTTCGGCCCGAAATAGACATCGACCGAGCCGTCGGCCTTCTTCTGAAGGCCCGGACTGATCGAGGCGCGGCTGGCACTCGGCATGTTGCGCACCAATGCATGCGTCTCGCGGTCGTAGACGGTCGCGGACCAATACTGCTTGACCGGCGCGTTGGCCGGCACGGTCAGGCGATAGGTGCCGTTGCCGTCGAAATCCCGGCCATCCTTGTCCTTGTTGGCCATCAGGTAGAACTGCGCCGTCCCCAGCCGCTTGATGCCGGTATAGCCGAGCGTGTAGGTCACGCCGCGCATGTCGACCGGATAGGCGTTGGGATCGCCGTAGCCGCCGCTGGCCGCCTTCACCATCTCCGGCACCGCGGCCGGGAACCAGCGAATGCCGGGATTGATCACGGGGAAGCCCGCGTCATAGATCCGGGCCAGCAGCGCGTGCGCCTCACGTGCCGCCTGATCGAGCAGCGCGACCGTGCTCGGGTCCGGATTGAACGGCTTGCCCTTGACGATGCCGATGGTCGCGAGCTGGTCGATCATGGCGCGGTCGCGATCGAGCCACGGCTCGTTCTGCACCACGCGATCGAGACCGCGATAGAAGCTCGCATCATAGGGAATGGTCGCGTCGAACAGGACGTCGTAGGCGTCAGTGAAGCTGGTCGGCGGCGGCTCCTTTGCGTTCGCGAGCGGGTAGACTTTGATGCGCTTGCCGTAGGCGACCGACTTTTCGACATCGGCATCGCTGTGGCTGGCGAGATTGGAGCGCAGCAGCGCGAAGCCGCTGAACACGTCGGATTGCAGCGCGATGAAGCCTGCGGGCACCTCGCCCTTGTAGCCCGGCGGCAGGATCAGATATTTGCCGCCCTGACCCTTGTCGGCGCCTTCAGGTCCGGTGTCTTCCAGCGGCATCTGCCACAGCGTCACGATATTGCCGGCGATCGAGCCGCCCTCGGCCGGTGGAATCTCGACGACGACAGGCCCATCCTTCACATTCCAGAACGACATGAAGTAGATCGAATCCGGATTGGGCGTCAGCGTCTGGTTCTTCCAGTTCACCGGCTTCGACCAGTAGACGATCTCGTTCGGCTTCGCCTTGGTCGATTTCAGCATGGTCTGGAGCATGAGATCGGCGTTCACCGCCGGCATGCCCCAGATCATGGCTTCGACGGCGCGGCGCTGGATGTTGCGCGCGGCAAGGTCGTCAGGCGCTGTGGTCTGGGCCTGCGCGCTCAGGGTCAGCAGCGTGGCGATGGCAGCTCCGGCGATTGTTCTCATCATGTTGCTTCTCATCAAATCCAAGCGTGAGGACGGTGACCGACGGCCAATTCTCTCAATTCACCCGTTTGACCGGCGGCGGCGTCCAGGTGCCATCGAGGGCCGCGCGTTGTGGCGAATAGAGGCGCATGGCGAGATTGAACTCGCCGGCGGGGGCGGGCAGCCAGTTCGCCATCTTGTCGAGCTCGGGCGGTTCGTGCTGGAGGTAGATGTCGAGCGAACCGTCGTCGTTGAACCGGAGCTTGTCGCGATCGCCGATCGCAAAGCGGTTGAGCGCGTTCGGGGCCTGGAAGCCGTCCTTGTCGTAGAGCGTGACTGACCAGAAGGCATTTGCCGGCGGCAGCTTGCCTTTGTCGAAATGCAGGACGTACCGACCGGTGCCGCTGTAAGGTTTGCCGTCGGAATCGACAAAGGAAGCCGGATAGACGGCGTCTTCCGGCAGGTTGACGCCGAGCCCGATCAACGCACCCATGGCACGCAGCTTGTAGGCGGTGCCGTAGGTGCCGACGGTGCTGGTCTGATAGAACCAGCCATTGACGTGAAGGCCGATGCCCGCGCCGCTCTTGCCGGATTGTTCGAGATCGACGAGCGCCTCCTTGGCTGCGGCATTGATCGTCTTGACCAGCGACGGATCCAGCTTCGCCGCGTCGAATGGCTTGCCGGGTTCAAGCCCGATCTGCCGCATCCGGAACAGGATCGGATAGTCGTTGGGATGCGGTGGATGTTTCGCCATCAGTTCGGCCAGGCGTCCGAGCACCGCAACGCCGTTCATCCCGTTGACCTGAACGAACGGCGGCGTCTTGTTGTCGATGGACGGATCGGTCGGTGCGCTCGCCGCTGCCGTGGATGCCTTGCCCCATTGGCTGAGCGGGGTGAGCTTGTAGCCGTCCTGAATCTTGTGCACGTTGTCGTAATCCGCAGGCCCGTTGGTCTGCGTCCGCCCGAGAATCCAGATGACCGGCGTCGGTGCGACGATCTTAGTCGTCTGCTCCGGCAGCGTTCCACTCCAGCCCGGCGGAGTCAGGACGAAGTTCTGTGCCTCGGTCCCGGTCGTGCGCGAGCCCACCACGCTGAATACGTCCGTCCACATGTCCAGCATGGGGAGCAGGTAATAGCGGCCATCCGTATCGGGGACCGACAGGACGATCGGCTCTCGCGTCAGGTCAAGCCAGACCGGCGAGTAGAGCGTATCGAAATTGTAGCGCACGACGTCCCTGTCCTCGGCACGTGGATAGGTGCGGGCATGAGCAAACTGGTTGACGGGAGCACGGAGCGGGATCGCGCCTGCGTTCGGGACATTGGTGGATTGACGCATGGACACGTCCATTGTCACGATGGGATAGGCGTAGATGTAGGCGTCCCGTGCGATCTCGTAGGCCTGCTGCTCGGATATGCCCTGCGCCCAAGCTGGGTTTCCGGCCATCAGCCCGATACTCAAACCGATCGATGCGAGTAATGCTCTTTTCATGAGATTCCTCAGAACGGATTGACATAGTTCAGGATCGCGACCTGCCGCAGAAGCACGCGGCGGACGACGTGGGTTGGAATGAGGCGGTCGGTGTAGATCGCGGCGGTCCCGGCACTGCCGGCCGGCAGGCGTCTCGCGAATTCGGCATCGTCGAGCCTGACGCGGACGATGAAGGGCGCCGCCTCGATCGTCTTCGGCAGCACGGCCGTGCCCGAGATCTGCGCCTGTCCGGGGGAGATCGCCTGAAGCACGCTTTCGACCCTGCCGGTGAAAATCTGCCCGGGCGCGAATTTGAAGGTGGCTTCGACCTCCTGGCCGGGCGCGATGTAGCGCGCGTCGATCTGGTTGATCTCGACGCCGATGATGGTGTTGGAGGTATCGATGAACGCCATCACCGGCGACAGCGGCAGGTTGGCTACCCGCGCGCCCTTGCGCAGCGCGAGGTTGGTGACGTAGCCATCGGCCGGTGCACGCACGACGGTCTTGTCGAGGTTCCACTGCGCGGCCTCGAGCTGGCCGGACAATTGGTCGGCCTCGGACTGGCGCTGCTCGACGTCGAAACCGCGCCCGGCGTCGCGCTGATAGAGCTCCGTCATCTGGCCGAGGCGCGTCCTGGCGAGCTTGTATTGCGCGTCGATCGCCTTCACCTGCGCGGCGTAGGGCGTCGGATCGATCTTGAACAGCACGTCGCCGGATTTGAGTGGCGCGTTGGCGGCGACGGGGACGTCGGTCACTTCGCCGGCGACGTCGGGTACGATCGAGACGGCGTTGCGCACGACCAGCGCTGTGCCCTGCGGCGCGCCCCAGCCCATCGGGATCAACAATCCAAGCAGTACCAGGACCATGACGATTGCGGGCGAGGCCTTCCAGAACAGGTTGAAGCGCACCAGCCCGAAATGCACCAGCAGGAAGAGCAGAACGAGGTAGGTGTTGAGAATGGCAACGGCCATCACGCATCTCCGGCTTTGCGTGAGGGAACGTCGACATAGGCCCAGATGAAGGCGAGGGGCCACAGTGCGAAGCCGAAGAACAGAGTGACCCAGCCGGCGACCGTCACGGCCTGCGCATAGGGATGGCTGCGCGATTTCGCGATGTGGCCGGGCAGCCAGCCGGCGATGCAAACGACGCCGACGGCGCTCGCCAGCAGGATCAGCAGCACGATCCAGGCGAAGATGTCGTAACCGCTCATGATGGTCGCCTCGCTGTCATCGGAGCGCTGCCGTCATTGGCAATAGTCCCAGAACCCCTGGGTCCGGGACGGATCGGTGTAGTACCAGCACATGCCGGGCGCGGGCGCCGCCCCCGCCCACGCGGCCGCCGTCGCCGCCGTCACGACCCCGATCGCGGCGCCCGCGGCGATCGCTCCGCCGCGCGGCCAGCCATACCAGCCCGGCCGCGCCCAGCCGCCGCGCCCGGCGACCGCCGTCGTGCCGCGAACCGCGACGTTGCCCCGGGGGCCGACTGCAACGGTCCGTCCGCGATAGGCCGCGCCGCGAGGCCCCACGACGGCGCCGCCGCGATGGACGACCGCGCCGCCACGGGGACCGACCACGGCACCGCCGCGGCGAACGGCGGCGCGGATCTCGATGATGTCCGCTGACGTGGCGGCGTCGTGCTGGATCGCGTTGGGTTGAAGCGGGGCGGCTGCTACCGGCGAGGCAGGCACGCCCGCCATGCACACAAGAATGCAGGTCGCAAATCGTGTGGCACGTGCTGGATCAGGCATCGTCGCACCTCTTCTTGCTCTCTCGGGGTTTGGGTTGGCGGCACTTGGTCATTGCGACGGCCCCGTGCTGCCGCGCTCGAATGCGAAAACGGTCTTCCAGTCCTTGGCCATGTCCACGACGGTCCAGCCGCGCTGCACCGCTTCGTCCCAGGCCTTGTCGAGCTTTCCGATCTTGGACTGGCGGTCGTAGGCATATTCGCGGGCCGCGTCGGTGTGATGGACGATGCCGAGGAAGCGGGCGCCGGGGCCGGCCGCGGTCCATTGCAGCATCTGCTGGTCGCCGTCCGAATTGCCGAAGGCGAAGATCGGCCGGCGCCCGATGAAACGATTGATGCCGGACGGCTTGCCGGGGCCGTCATCGATGAACTCGACTTTGGCCAGTTTCATCAGCACCGGCCGCCCGTCGGCGCCGATCCTGAACTGCGTGACGCCGGACGAGCCGACCACCTGTTCCGGCGGGATGCCGTAGGCCTTCTCGGCCCACACCCGCATGAACTCGACCCCGCCGCCCGAGACGATGAAGGTCTTGAAGCCGTTGGCGCGGAGATAGGTGAGCAGCTCCACCATCGGTTGGTAGACGAGCTCGTTATACGGGCGACGAAAGCGTGGATGGCTGGCCTTGCCAAGCCAGTCGGCGACCGACGTCGCGTAGGCCTCCGTCGTCATGCCGCTGTGAGCGGCCGCAACCAGCGTCAGCAAGCCCTTCTCGCCCTGTGCGGCGAGCGTGTCCTTGTCGCCCGCAAGGAAGGCCTTGAACGGCTGTTGCTGCCTCCACTCAGGATGTGTCGCTGCCATCGATTTGACGCTGTCGAGGCCAAAGGCGAACTGGAAATAGATCGGCTGCTCGCACCACAGCGTCCCGTCATTGTCGAACACGGCGATGCGCTCGGCGGGCGCGACAAAATCAGGTCCGCCGTCCCTGGTCACCTGCGCGACGAAGGTCATGATCGAGGCCTTTGCCGCGCCGTCGTTCCAGGATGGTAATGGGTCGGTTTGCGCCAGGGCCTGGCGGGCGCTCGCGAAAGCGAGCACCGCCAAACCGATCACAAGGCTGCGGCGGATCAGGGACGCCATGCGTGGTGTCCTTTCATCAGGCCGACGGAGCGCTATTTCGCGCGTTGCTGAATCTGCTGGTCGATCATCTGCCGCAGATTCGCACGGATCTTGTCGATGCTCTGGGCCCTCCCTGCCGCACGGTTTCGCTCGTCCTTGATCCCATCCGTGATCTCCTCGATCATGGTCGCCGGGTTGAAGCTCGGCGGGAACGAGCGTGGCGGAAACTCCTTGAAGCTCCCCGCGAACACCGCCACCTCGTCGATCACGCCGTAGACCGTTCCGACGTGATTGATCAGCCAGTCCCAATAGGTGTTGGAGGTGATGTCGGCGCGCTCGAACGGATCCTGGAACAGATTGTAGATCTTCTGCATGCGCAGCGTGGTGAAGGGCTCGGCCCAGACGCCCATCGTGCCTTGCAGGCGTTGCTCCGAGAACACGTATTTGTAGTCGCCCTGCCGGATCGCGACGAGCAGGCCGTCGTCATCAGAATAGAAGAACGTGTTGCGGAGGCTCTTGGTGCCGTTGTTGTTGGCGACCGATCCGCTCACATTGCGCAGGAAAGCCGACTGGTTGTAACCGTCGAGATGCACCTTGTAGGCGATGCCGTTCGCAGTGTAGCCGGCCTTCAGCTTGCTGATGATGTCCGGTTCGCCCGCGAAGGCGCACAACGTCGGGACCCAGTCATTGTGGCTCATCAGCTCGTTGCTGACCGTGCCGGGCTTGATCGTCGCGGGCCAGCGCACCAGGCAGGGCACACGGAATGCGCCTTCCCAGTTGGTGTTCTTCTCCGAACGGAACCAGGTCATGGCTGCGTCCGGCCAGGTGTTCATGTGCGGGCCGTTGTCGCTGGTGTAGAGCACGATGGTGTCGTTGGTGACACCCATGTCGTCGAGCGTCTTCAGGAGCAGGCCGACCGTGTCGTCATGCTCCATCATGCCGTCGATATATTCGCTATCGCCGTGGGTGTAGCGGCCGCGATGGTCCTGCCGCACATGGGTGCGCAGATGCATGCGCGTCGAATTGAACCAGACGAAGAACGGCTTGCCGGCGCTCTGCTGCCGCTTCATGAATTCGATCGCGGCGGCGGACGTTTCGTCGTCGATGGTCTCCATCCGCTTCTTGGTGAGTGCGCCGGTATCTTCGATGGTCTGCTTGCCGACCCTGCCGAAGCGCGGGTCCTCGGTCGGGTCGTCGCGATCGGTCGCCTTGCAGCGGAGCACGCCGCGTGGACCGAACTTGGCGCGATAGGCGGGATCCTTGGGGTAGTCCGGCAGCTCCGGCTCTTCCTCGGCATTGAGATGGTAGAGGTTGCCGAAGAACTCGTCGAAGCCGTTCACCGTCGGCAGGTTTTCGTTGCGGTCGCCGACATGGTTCTTGCCGAATTGCCCGGTGGCATACCCGAGATTCTTGAGCAGGCCTCCGACCGTCGGATCGAGCTGGCTGATCCCCATCGGCGCGCCGGGATAGCCGACCTTGGTGAGGCCGGTCCGGATGCCGTGCTGGCCGGTGAGGAATGCGGCCCGGCCGGCGGTGCAGGATTGCTCGCCGTAGTAATGCTGCATCTTGAGGCCTTCGCGGGCGATGCGGTCGATGTTCGGCGTCTCGTAACCCATCAGCCCGTTGGAGTAGGCGCTGATATTGGCGACGCCGACATCGTCGCCGAAGATGACGAGGATGTTTGGCTTGCGGCCGGAAGGAGCAGCGGGAGCGGGGCTTGCGGCCGGAGAGGGCGCGGCCTTCTGCGCTTGCGCGAGCGCTTCCGAAGTCAGTGTCGCTGCTGCGACGATCGATGACGTTCCCAAGAGGAGATTTCGGCGATTGATCGGTTGCTCAGCCCCGGGCGGGTTGTTCTTGTTCTCCAACTCGCTGCTCATGCGATACTCCAAATGTTGCAGCAGACTAGATTGCAGACGATCCTTCTGGTTCGCGGTGGATGACGAGAGGCAGCCGTGCCACGCAGCGGAAGCCGACATGGCTGGTCGAGGTGTCGACCGGCTCGGCGTGGCGCGCAGCGGGACGATAACGGCGGCAATAGTTCGGCGCGCACAGATGCGAGCCGCCCTTCAGGACCTTGCGGGGAATCTTGATGTCGGGGAGGCGAGGGTCGTAGCTCGAATCCTCGCGACCACCGCGGGGATTTTTGGGAATGCAGCAGGGCTTTGCAGCCTCGGCCGCGTGCCGGGACGACCACCAGTCCGAGGTCCACTCCCAGACATTGCCGATCATGTCGTACAGGCCGTAGCCGTTCGGCGGAAAGGCCATCACCGGCGAGGTACGCTCGTACCCATCCTCGCCGAGATTCTGGACGGGGAAGTTGCCCTGCCAGATATTGGCCATGTGCCTGCCACCGGGCATAAGCGCATCACCCCAGGCGAATTCTTCGGCCTCGAGACCGCCGCGCGCGGCGAACTCCCATTCGGCTTCGGTCGGCAGATCCTTGCCGGCCCAGCGCGCATAGGCCTCCGCATCGCTATAGGAGATGTGCACGACCGGATGGTCGTCGAGGCCCTTGATGTTGCTGCCGGGGCCATAGGGGTGGCGCCAGTTGGCGCCGCGCATGAAGGACCACCACTGGCTCCAGTCGGTGAGATCGGTGATGCGCGGCAGCGGCGAGAACACCAGGGACCCCGCGTAGAGCATCTCCTTCACCGCACCAGGATAGTCCTTGGCGTTCGGGACGATCTGCGCTTCCGTGACATGGCCGGTCGCGTTGACGAATTGCTTGAATTGCCGGTTGGTGACCGGCGTGCGATCGATCCAGAAGCCATCGAGGGAGACGCGATGGCTCGGTGCCTCCTCGGGGTAATGATGGTCGGATCCCATGCGAAAGGTTCCGCCGGGAATGAAGACCATCTCGCCCGACTTCAGGTCGTCCGGCAGCCACTCGCAGTGATCCAGATCCGCCCGCAGCATGGTGGAAACTCCGATCCGCGAATTCCACCCGACGCTATTGTGCAGACTCTAGCTTATGTCGACGACGGCGCATTGCCCAGTTGATTGGACGCATTGTCTGGTCCCCTCCTTCTTGGCGCTCAGGGAGAGAAGGGACGCCGGTATGTGCGTCAACAGCTCTTTCCTTTGCGCGCACTTCGTTCTGCACGCGGCAAACCGCCACGTGCGCCCTGTCTTCCGCAGAGCGCTTTCATCGATATCGCTAGGGTTGCAAACGGTATCCGAAGATTGGCAGCCTGTAATGTGCAATTTGTGCCAGCACGCGGAGCGCGCCATGAGACCTGATGCCTCATGATACGAATTTATCCTATGCACAGTGCTGTGCATTGCAGATGCTTGCGTCAAATTCGTCGCAGATTTGCCTTAAAACGCGAAGCCGGATTGCTGTAACCACCTCGCGTTGTAGTGGTATTTCGCTTTTCCTTGCCGCAGAATTGTCGCGCTTCAGGACCAGAGTGCAGCCATGGGGCAATTCCTTCTGGTTGATTCGAAAAAGCTGGACGGTTTCGAAGGTCTCCACCAGGCTGTTCACGGCTCTCATGTCGACGTGATGCAGCTCGGACGTGGGCGGTTGCGCGGAACGTTGTCGCATATCGGCATCGGGGAATTTTCGCTCAGCATCGGCACCTTCAATGTCGGCATGCGCACGCAGCGTGTCTCGAGCGATGACAAGCTGATCATCGGGATGTTGCTCGCGGCCGAAGATCGCGTTGCCCATTGGTCGTTCGACATGCAGCTCAACGACGTGCTCGTGATCCCGCCGCTGCTCGATCACGACGGCGTTTTCCACGGCGCATCCGCTTATGCCGCGATGCGCTTCGATCTCGCCGAGGTCGAATCCCTTTTTGGCGGCGAGGCGCGGCTGTGCGATCCCGAGACTTGGCGCAGCCGCGGGCATTTTCGGGCGGACATCGAAAGCGGCGCGATCGCTTCGCGCCGGCTGGTCCGGATCATGTCGCATCTGCGCACCCGCGCCGGCAGCCTGACGCCCTCGACGGCGGATTTCTGGAAGCGGTCGATCGTGGAATGCATGGCGGCCAACGTCATGTCGTCGCTGCCGCCCGATGACATCGGCTGGCTGCCTTCCGCACGGCGGATGATCCGCAGGGTCGAGGACTATCTCGACGAGGCGGGCACGCGCCCGGTCCATGTGTCGGAGATCTGCGCGGCGATGAGCGTATCGCGACGGACCTTGCACCGCGCCTTTCAGGAAGTGTTCGGGCTCGGCCCGGTCAGCTTCCTCCGGCACAAGCGCCTCTGCGCGGTTCATTCCATCCTGCGCGAGAGCACACCCGGCTCGACCACCGTGTCCGCCGTCGCCATGCAGCAGGGGTTTTACGAGCTCGGCCGGTTCTCGCAATACTACTTCGCGATGTTCGGAGAGCGTCCGTCGCAGACGCTCGGAATCATGACATCGCCGGTGGGCGGGGCAGATATCGTCAGAGCCTAGCGGCGGCCATGGTCGCAGAATGCCGGCGTTTTGCCCGACGGGTCAAACCGCAGGGGCAGACGGAAAAACACGAACAAAAACAGCCCGACGCTTACTGTGCATGGGGTTGTTTTCGCAACTTTGATCGGGCAGGCGCGGGCCTTACGCGCCGCAGACGATGACGCCGTACCAGCCGAGGCCGCGATAGGTTTCGTAGCCGGGCGTTGCATGGAAGGCGACCATCGTGCCGGAGCGATCCTGATAGAAGCCGGAGCGCTGGCCGTTCAGCGACAACGAGATGCGCTCGCTGAGGATGCCCTGGCCGTCGGAAGCTGCGATGACGCGGAGATTCGAGTCGACCAGCAGCACGCGGGCCTTGTCGTTGTCGCCGACGCGCACGCCCTGCACGATGGCGCGGGCCTGGGGCTCCCAGTCGAAATGGATCGCGAGCACGCCGATCGGCGCGCCATGGGCCTCTCCGCCGGCGCGGACACTGGCGCAATAGGTCGCGACCTGCGCATTGCCGAGCAGGGGCTGGTTCTCGACGTCGCCGGCGACATAGTCGTCGCCGGTGCGCAAGGTGCGCGCCTCGCGAAACCATTTGGTGTGGGCGACGTTCTGGCCGACCACACGAAAACGATCCGCCCGGCCATTGGCGATGACGTTGCCGTCGAGGTCACAGAGCCAGAGGTCGAGATAGACGGTGTAGGCACCGAGGATCACGCCGAGGCGCTGCGAGGCATAGCTCACCGCCGCCTGTGTCGGCGAGGCCGCGCAATCGACGACCGCAGAGTCGGTTGCCCACCAGCGCACGTCGCAGGTGCGTTCATAGAGATTGCGGTCGATCAGCTCGACCGCATTGAGGGAGAGGTCGACCATGCGTTCGCCGCGCGAGCGCTGGCTCATGCGGTCGATCGAGGCGACGAGGTCGCCGGTGCGCTTGGTCAGCTGGGTCTCAAGCTCGCGCGCGATGGTCTCGACCTGCTGGCCGACGCCGCGCACCTCCTGCGCCACCACCGCAAAGCCCGCGCCTTGCGCGCCGGCGCGCGAGCTTTCGATCAGCGCGTTCAGCGCCAGCATCTTCATCTGGTTGGTGATCTGCTGGATCGCCTTGGTCTTGTCGACCGCGATCTGGTTGACCTCCGCGGTGAGGCGATTGATCAGCGCGGAGATGTCGGAATCATCGTCGGCGGGTTCGGAGGCGATTGGCTTGGCTTTCAAACCCAGCGCAGCAGACATCGGGGACTTCCCTTGGCAATGAGGCCTGATCTGCAATGAACCCGGAACAAATGCTTACAGATCGAATACGATTCTTTTTCGAGGATTCCGCCTAACGCCTGCTTAATTTGCTGTTTTGCGGAATGCCCAAATGATAGTCAGTCCGCGCAGCAAAGCGGCAATCCACCGCTTTGTGCGGCGTGGACATTGCAAATCCCGGGGGATTCCCGGCCAATCGTCCCGCTGCCGATCTGCCGCCAGGTCCTGAGTTCCTCGAGCCAATTGCTATTTATGACGCCGCCCGCCACCGCCTTGCCCGTCGAGTCGCCCCAGGCATTCCTGGGGGTCGCGCGCTCGTTCACCGACAAGCTCTGGCGCGACCGGCTGGATGCCCGTGGGGCGGCCCAGGCGCTCGCCATCGTGCAGCGGCACCAACTGCCGGAATTGCTGGCCCGGGTGCTGGCCGGCCGCGGGGTCGATATCGACGCCGTGCCCGACTTTCTCGACCCGACCATCCGCAAGCTCATGCCGGACCCGTTCACGGTGACGGAGATGGAGGCTGCCGCCAAGCGGATCGCCGATGCCGCGGCGAAAGGCGAGAAGGTCGCGATCTTCGGCGACTACGACGTCGACGGCGCGACCTCGTCGGCGCTGTTGGCCTGGCACCTGCGTCATTGCGGGCTGGATCCGCTGATCCACATTCCCGACCGCATCTTTGAGGGTTATGGCCCGAACGTCGAAGCGGTGCGGGGCCTCGCGGCCAAGGGCGCAACGCTGCTCGTGACCGTCGATTGCGGCACCACCAGCATCGAGCCGCTCGCCGAGGCCAAGCGTCTCGGCATGTCCGTGGTCGTGATCGACCACCATCAGGCCGGCACGGACCTGCCGGAGGTTGACGCGCTGGTCAACCCGAACCGGCTGGACGATCTCTCCGGCCTTGGCCATCTCGCCGCCGTCGGCCTCGTGCTGGTGACGCTGGTTGCGGTCAATCGCGAGCTGCGCCAGCGCGGTTTCTGGAATTCCGAGATGCCCGAGCCCGATCTGCTCGGCATGCTGCATCACGTCGCGCTCGGGACGGTCGCCGACGTCGCGCCGTTGATCGGCCTCAATCGCGCCTTCGTCGCCAAAGGCCTGATCGCGATGCGGCGGCGCGACCATGTCGGGCACACCGCGCTGATGGACGTGGCCCGGCTCAACGGCCCGCCGGAGGCCTGGCATCTCGGCTTCATGCTGGGCCCGCGCGTCAATGCCGGCGGGCGCATCGGCCGCGCCGATCTCGGCGTGCGGCTGCTGCTGGAAGGCGACAGCGTCGAGGCGGCGCGGATCGCCGCCGAGCTCGATCGTCTCAACAGCGAGCGCCGCGTCATCGAGCAGGCGGCTGAAGCCCAGGCCGAAGCCGAGGCGCTGGCCTCGATCGGGCTCGAGGACAAGCTCGGCGTCATCGTCACGGCCTCCGAGGGCTGGCATCCGGGCGTTGTTGGCCTCGTTGCCTCGCGCCTGAAGGAGAAGTTTTCGCGGCCAGCCTTCGCCATTGCGCTGGAGCCGGGCGGCATCGGCACCGGCTCGGGCCGCTCGATCGCCGGCGTCGATATCGGCAAGGCGGTACGGCAGGCGGTCACGGACGGCATTCTGCTCAAGGGCGGCGGCCACGCGATGGCCGCGGGTGTGACGCTGCGCAAAGAGAAGCTCGCCGAATTCCGCGCCTATCTCGAGAACGCGCTGGCGCAGGACGTTGCCGAGGCCCGCCATGTCAACGAGCTCTACATCGACGGCGCGGTCACCGCGCGTGCGGTGACGACGGAGCTTGCGGCGACGCTCAATCGTGCCGGTCCCTTCGGCAGCGGCAATCCGGAGCCGGTGCTGGCGCTGCCGGGGCACCAGCTGGTGTTCGCCGACGAGGTCGGCCAGGCGCATCTGCGCTTGCGCTTCAAGTCGGGCGACGGCGCCATCGTCAACGGCATCGCATTCCGTTCGGTCGGCCAGAAGCTCGGCAACGCGCTGCTCGCCAATCGCGGCCAGCAAGTGCATGTCGCCGGCTCGCTCTCGGTGGATCGCTACCAGGGCGCGGAACGGGTGCAGTTTCGCGTCATCGACATCGCGCTGCCGGACCAGGGGCCGTCCGTGATCAGATAAACGCAAGATCCGGCCACATCATGCGTCAAGAATGGATCGCTCAAACAACAAAAAAGGGAGTGAACATGGCAGGTCAGGTTGAGGGCAAGGTCGCGCTGGTGACAGGCGGAGCATCGGGTATCGGCGAGGCGATCGTCGAGCTGTTCGCGCGCGAGGGCGCGACTGTCGTCATCACCGACATCGACGATCTGCGCGGACCTGAACTGGCCAGGCGCGTGACCAAAGCCGGCGGCAAGGCGATTTTCCTGGAGCAGGACGTCACGTCCGAGGAACGCTGGATCGAAATCGTCGCCGATGTCGCAAAGCGCTACGGGCGGCTCGATGTGCTCGTCGCCAATGCCGGCATCGGCATCGCCGTGCCCTCGATCGTCGACATGACGCTCGCCGACTGGCACAAGCAGAACGCGATCAACCTCGACGGCGTGTTTCTCTCGGTCAAGCACTGCCTGCCCTTGATGCGCAAGACCGGCGGCGGCTCGATCGTGATGATGTCCTCGCTCGCCGGCCTGCGCGGCTCGCCGGGCCTTTCGGCCTATTCGCTAACCAAGGGCGGCGTGCGGCTGTTTGCCAAGTCGATCGCGATGGAGTGCGCGATCGCGGCCGACGGTATCCGCGTCAACTCCGTGCATCCCGGCATCATCGACACGCCGATCTGGGGCAAGATCCCGACCGGGGCGACCGGCGCCGGCCAGAACGCGCCGATCGATCCGGAGGAGCGCGCTCGGCTTGTCGCACCGCTTGCCCGCGCCGGGCAGGCTGCGGAGATCGCCTCGGGCGTGCTGTACCTGGCTTCCGATGCCTCGCGCTATGTCACGGGCAGCGAGCTCGTCATCGACGGCGGCATGAACGCCGGCGGCGTGCCGCGGCGCGCCTGAGCGGCGCAGGGCAGGGTGGCGCCCGCAGGGGCTGACGCGCAGGCGCAGCCCTTGTACAACGCGAAGCTCCCGACCGACAAAGGTGTTCTTCGCCATGGCGCACAGCCTTCATTCGTCTTCCTCCTCGCCCGCGCCGTTCCGCTCGAACCGTCCGGATCTCGCGACCGATGCGATCCGCACTGCGCGCGAGGACCTTGCCGCCTGCTTCCGTATGGCCGCGCGCAACGGCTTTGAGGAGGGGATCTGCAATCACTTTTCGGCCGTCGTGCCCGGCCATGACGACCTCTTTCTCGTCAATCCCTACGGCTACGCCTTCCGCGAGATCACCGCGTCGAAGCTGCTGATCTGTGACTTCAACGGCAACGTGCTCGACGGCGAGGGCGTGCCCGAGGCGACCGCGTTCTACATCCACGCCGAGATGCACCGGCTGCTGCCGCGCGCGAAAGTCGCCTTCCACACCCACATGCCCTACGCGACCGCGCTGTCGATGACCGAGGGCGATCCGCTGATCTGGGCCGGCCAGACCGCGCTGAAATTCTACGGCCGTACCGCTGTGGACCGCGACTATAACGGCCTTGCGCTCGACAACCGCGAAGGCGCGCGCATCGCCTCCGCCGTCGGCGATGCCGACATCGTCTTCATGAAGCACCACGGCGTGATGGTGCTGGCGCCGACCATCGCGGAAGCCTGGGACGATCTCTATTACCTCGAACGCGCCGCCGAGGTGCAGGTGCTGGCGATGTCGACCGGCCGAAAGGTGCTGCCGGTCGATCCCGCGATCGCGGCAGAAACCTACAGGCAGATGCGCGACGGCGATTCAGAATCCGCGCGGCTGCACCTCGCCGCAATCCGCAGGCAGCTCGATGCGGAAGAGCCGCAATATCGGCATTGACCTCATTCCGGGGCGCGCGACGCGCGAACCCGAAAATCCAGAGATCGTTTGCGCGAGATTCCGGGTTCTCGCTACGCGAGCCCCGGAATGATCGGCTCCTACGACCCCTGCCGCAGCTTCGCCAGCACCTTCAGCCCGCCGTAGCCGTCCGCCGGCGCGATGCCGGCGCGCTGCTGGAAATCCTTCACGGCCTTCATGGTGTCGTTGCCGACGCGGCCGTCGGTGCCGCCGGTGTCGAATCCGGCCTTGGTCAGGCGCGTCTGCATCTCCTGCACCTCGGCCAGCGTCAGCGCGCGCTCGGAGCCGGGGAAGGGTTGGATGAAGGGCGGCGCGCCGAGGCAGCGATCGCCGAGATGGCAGATTGCCAGCGCATAGTTCATGGAAGGGTTGTAGCTCTTCACCGAATAGAAGTTCGGCCCGAGCAGGAAGGTCGGTCCGCCCGCGACAGGCGTCCACATCTGCGCGGTCGCATTCGGCTGCGGGAACGGTTGGCCGTCGGCGCGACCGACGCCCGCCGCCTGCCAGGCCGCATAGGTCCGGCTGCCGTTCGCCTCGCCTGATGCGCGCACCTCGTAACCCCAGTGCTCGCCCCGACGCCACTTGCCGCGATTGACCAGGTATTTTGCGGTCGAGCCCAGCGCGTCGTCCGGCTTGCCGAACGGCGACACCTTGCCGTCGCCGTCATAGTCGATGCCGACATTGAGCCAGACCTCCGGCATCCATTGCGAATGTCCCATCGCGCCGGCCCACGAGCCTTTCATCTCCTCCGGCGTGCTCCAGCCCTTGTCGACGATGCGCAGCGCATTGATCAGCTCGGTCTCCCAATAGGCCTTGCGGCGCGGCTCGTTCCAGGCGAGCGCGGCGAGCGAGGGAAACACCGGCGTCATGTGGTTCTGCTGCACCAGCGGATCGCCATAGGCGGATTCGACGCCCCACAGCGCCAGCAGCGTGCCGCGCTCGACGCCGAAGTCGCGCTCGATGCGCGCGAGCAGCGCCTCGTTGTTCTTCAGCGCGATCTTGCCGTTGATGATGCGCCAGTCGGAGACGCGGCGGTTGATGTACTGCCAGACCTGCTCGTGGAATTCAGGCTGGTTGCGCATCTGCTTGAACACGCTCATGTCGGGCTCGACCCGGCCCATTGCCCGCTGCCAGGTCGCGGCCGAAATCCCCTTCGCCATCGCGCGTGCGCGAAAGGACTCGCGCCATTCGTCGAAGCCTGCGGGTGCGGCAAGGATGCGTGTCGGCGACGCCATCAAGGCTGCGGCGCCGAGTGCGGATTTCAGCAGGGTGCGGCGGGTGTGACGATGCGAGGAATCAGCGTGTTTCATGGGCCCATTCTAGCGGGAAACAAGGCCCGTGTGAGCCGGTTCCTGGAACTGCCGGATAGGCCGTTCCCTCGGAACAAAGTGTCGCAGTCCTGCATTCCCTCCGCACGACAATGAGGAGGAGAATATGAGGAAGTACCTGTTTGCCGCCGCCATGGTCACCGCCATCGCGGCCCCCGCATTCGCTGATGAAGTCGGCGTTCACGTCGGCCCGGTCGGCGCCGGCGTCACGGTCGGTCAGTCCCCGGACTATCGCGTCCGCGAGCGTGACCGCACCACTGTCATCAAGGAGCGGGAGCCGGCGAACCGCACCACCGTGATCAAGAAGGAAGATGAATTCGGCAATCGCAGCAAGACCGTGATTCATCACGACAACGACTGACGGATCAGGCCCCGGCCATGAGTGCCGGGGCCTTTCCGTTCATCGAGAAATCGGGGTGGAATGAAGATACGCGCGCATGCGGAGAGCCATGTCGTCGAGCTCGACGACGGATCGCAATGGCAGATCTTTCCCGGCGATCTCGCGGCCACGCTGGGCTGGAAGCCCGAAACCGATCTGCACCTGGAGCCGAGCGGCGACCGGGTGAGTTCGCATGTGCTGGTGAACGCTGCGGACCAGAGCCGGGTCCGGGTGATCGCAGCCGGTGAGAACTGGTCGGACCGCGAGGTTAAGAAATCATTGATGGGCGGGTAGGTGCCCTCCCGCCCGGCACGATATCCACGATCTTAAGCCTGCCGTTTTACGGTCGGTTCGTTCTTGTCTCGCAAGATGCGGGCATGCGGGAGCTGTTCGACATCATCCGTGCCAACCCCTGGCCCTTCGGCGCAGGACTATTTGTCGTGATCCTGATGATCCTTGCCGAGAACTTTGGCCGCGGCATTCACAGTGGTGGCGATACCGGCGGCGACTTCTCGGATGCCGCCGGGTGTGACGGCGGCGGGGACGGAGGCGGCGGCGACTAGGCCTGGTCGTCCTGCAATTCGGTTGCGATGTTGGCGAGCCAGCGGCGAATGCTCGCCTCGGCCCTGGCATCGAGCCCCTCGGCGAGGCGCTTCTCCAACGCGATCACGCGCTCGCGGCAAGCCTTCAGCAGCGTCGTCCCACGCGCCGTCAGCGTCCATTGCTGGATGCGGCCGTGGACCGGATGAGGCGTCATCACGATCGCGCCGTCGCGCTCGAGATTGCGGATGATGACGCCGACGGTCTGCGGCGTCAGGAAGGTGAGGCGGGCGACGTCGGCCCCGGATAGGCCCGGATAGGCCTTGAGCATCGTCAAGACCGCGAATTGCGGCGACGTCACGCCGAGATCGGCGAGCGTCCGCTCCATGGTCAGGCGCACCGCGGCATGGGCCTGGCGCAGCAGATAGCCGAGATAGCCGTCCTCGCCGCGCTTGCCCTCGCCGGGCGCGGGCACGCGCACGGCGCCGTCGTCGGTGGAGGCCTTCCGCGGGGCCTTCGATCTTGTGATGTCGGCGGTCTTGCGCGTCATGTAAGAGCTCTTATACAATGTAAGCACTCTTACAATAACACGAGGTGCACGGCAATGTCACACGCCCGCAGCGAATACGAGGATTTCAAGAGGATCGCGCCGGACGCGTACGATCTGGTGCTGGCGCTGGGCCAGGTGGCGGCCAAGGCCGGCCTCGACAAGCAGTTGCTCGAGCTGGTCAAGCTGCGCGCCTCGCAGATCAACGGCTGCGCCTTCTGCGTGCAGCATCATGTCCTGCTGTCGGAGCGCATCGGCGTGCCGGCCGACAAGCTCCATCTGGTCGCGGTTTGGCGCGAGGCGCCGATCTTTTCCGCGCGCGAGCGGGCGGCCCTGGCCTGGGCCGAGGCGCTGACCTGTCTGCCCGATGGCGTCAGCGAGGAAATCTACGCGGAAGCCTCTGGCGAGTTCTCCGAGACGGAGCTGACCTATCTGACCTCGGCGGTCGCCTCGATCAACGTCTGGAACCGGTTTGGCGCGGCGTTCCGCTGGACGCCCGCGAAGCGGCCGGTCGCAGCGGCCGCCGCCGCATCCTGATGCAGACAAGGGAGATCACGATGACAGCCATGAGCTTTTCCGCCGCCCAACGTCCCATGCCGTCGCGTTCGATGGCTCTCGCGGCCATTGCAGGGCTCGCCTGCGCGTTCGCGATCGGCAAGGCGCTGCCGCTGACGATCGATACCGTCGCCGGTGCGCTGGCGCCGCTCTGCGCCACCGCGCCCGAGAGCTCGCCGCTCGACAGGGTCGAGCCGATCGGCTCCTACGCCTTGCCGAACGTGCCGGGCAAGCGCGTCACCATCGTCCGTGTCTTCTACGGCCCGGGCGGGTTCTCGCGGCCGCATCGCCATGCCGGCTCGGTGACCGCCTACATCACCAAGGGCGAGATCCGCTCCCAGCTTGGTGGCGGACCGGTCGAGACATTCGGCGTCGGCCAGTCCTTCTTCGAGCCGCCGGGCTCGACGCATCTCGTCTCGGCCAATGCCAGCATGACGGAGCCAGCAGAATTGATCGCAGTGTTCGTGGCTGACGAGGGCGCGCAACTGACGACGTTGCTGGAGTAGTCGGGGGACGGCTCGCCGGTTTCGGGACGATCAGGATCGCCTCAACCGCTTCCATACCGGTGAGAGAGCGTATTCGACGACCGGAATCGCAAGCGCGCCGACAAGCAGGCCAACCACGCCCGAGATGGCTGCCCCGACCGACCATGCCATGACGCCGGCGATGGATGGAAGGAGGTGCGCGGCAGCCTCGGTTGCGGCATGGACCGTGTGGCCGATCGCGGGCGGGCCATATTTTTCGATGCCATGCAGGATGATGCCGCCGCCGACCCAGATCATGGCGGCGGTGCCGACGGTGCTCAGCACCGTCAGGAAGCCGGGCATGCCGCGGACGAGGCCGCGTCCAAGCCCGCGGATCGCACCGCCGACGACCGAGGCGCCGTCATAGCGCGCAAGGGCGAGGCCGGCATCGTCGGCCTTCACGATCAGCGCGACCAGGCCATACACCCCGGCCGTGATGCAGAAACCGACCACCGCCAAGACCAGCGCCTGCGTCCAGATGCTGCCTGCCGGGAGCGCCGCCAGAGTGATCGCCATGATCTCCGCGGACAGGATGAAATCCGTCTTGATGGCGCTCGCGACCTTCTCGTCCTCGACCGACTGCGCGTTCAACGCAATCGGCTGAAGCTGGGCTTCGTGCTCGTGCGCATGATGCGGCATCACCGCCTCGAGCACTTTCTCGGCACCCTCGTAGCAGAGGAACGCTCCGCCCAGCATCAGCAGCGGCGTGACCGCAGACGGCAGGAAATAGCCGAGCAGCAGCGCAGCGGGGAGCAGGATGAGCAATTTATTGCGGAGCGATCCGACCGCTATCTTGCCGACGATCGGCAGTTCGCGCTTCGCGGCAAAGCCGATGACATAGTTCGGCGTGACGGCAGCATCGTCGATGACTACGCCCGCGGCCTTTACGCCTGCCTTGGCAGCCTGGCTCGCGACATCGTCGAGCGAGGCGGCTGCCACTTTTGCAATCGCCGCGATCTCGTCGAGAAGACCGATCAGTCCGACACTCATCAACACCAACCCTTTTTCGTGCGGGCCGGCGGTCGCGCGCGACAACCCGCTCGTGCACCGCCCGGATTTGGAACGAGCAAGCCGTCAATTCTCGTCGCTGCTGGATCCCTCGCGCAGGTCCGGCTTGAGCACGTCCTCCGGCAGCGCGTGAGCCACCGGCTGGGACGTGACGGCGATCTCCGGGCCAATCTCGCGGCCGCGGCCGCGGATCAGGCGCTCATAGGCCGACACGAGCGTGACGTAGGGACTGACCCAGATCCAGCCGTCGCGGGTGAACACCTGGGCGTCGAAATGCAGGTGCAGCGAGGTGCCGGCGGGATGGTCGAGATAGTTCGAGACCACGCCGATCTTCTCGCCCTCGGCGACGATGCGGCCGTTGAGCAGGCCGTCGGCATTCATAGCCTGCGGATTCATGTGCATGTAGCGGAAGCGGATGTGCTCGGTCCGGCTGTTGATCTCGAGCGTCGCGGCCTGGTCCTTGGAGGCGCGGATCACCACGGCGTCGCGTACGGCGACGACCGCGCGCTGCTTGGGATCGCAGGGTTCGCGGCCCTCGCCGGGCGGAGGGCACTCGGCCGCGCGGATGTCCTCGCCCTGATGACCGTAACCGCCGGCGCATTGCCAGACTTCGAAGCTGCGGGACTCGCAGAAATTGTCACGCCAGGGATAGGAGGTCACGCCCTCGTTTCTGTCGCGCTTGGCGTAGGATTGCGAGCGCACGAAAGCGGGGGCCTTGTCGAGCGGAAAGCGGATCTGCGCATAGGCCATCACGTCGGGATGGCCGCTCTTGTTGCGATAGCCGGTGTTGGGGATGATGTCGCCGCTCGGACGATAGCTGAAATCGGGGGAGCGCGCCGCGGGACGGTCGAGAACGCCGGAGGCAATGTCCGTCAGCGGCCGGATGCGCTGGCCACCGGCAACGCGCAGCGCTTTGAGGAAGCGCTCGGCCACCGGATAGGCTTCCTTGCAGGCGAGCCGCCGCGGTTTTGCGACGCTGTCGAGGCACTGCACCGACACCACATAGGCGACGCCAAAGCGCGCGAAGGCGTAGCGGACGTAACCTTCGCGGATGAACTTGCGTAGGTCCGGATAGGTCGTGGCGAGCGGCTTGACCGGCTCGCCCTTGCCGCCGTTGGGGTCAGCGATGTCGTAGAGCAGCGCCGAGCCCGTGATCTGCACCTCGACCGGCCGCGCATAGACCCGGCTCGGCATGCCGTCGCCGGCGCCGGGCTCGAGCGAAAAGGTCGCGCTGTATCCGGCGGGACCGGCATCGAACATGTCGACGGGATTGAAATCAGCCTGGTAGCGCGACAGCGACAGGCTTGCTGGTGCGCCGCTGCGCCGGGCCTCGAGATAGGCCCCCGCATCGAACGGCAGCAGCACCGGCACGGAGCTGCGGGCAATGCCGGTGAAGAATTGCGAGGAGATCCCGTTGAGCTGCACCAGCGCCGGCGTTGCGCGCGGATCGTAGCGGGGCACCGAGCGGCGGGGCACGAAGGTGAAGTCGCCCGCGATCTGGGGGCGGCTGTTGATCTCGGCACGGAGCTGGTCGAGTGCTGCGCGCCAATCGACGCGCAGGGCCGTGAGTGAGGGGCTGCGGAACTCGTCCGCGGCGAGCGGAGCGGCATAGAGGAGCGAGAGCGACGCCAGAAGCAGCGAGACGAAGCGGAAACTCTTCCCAACCACTGTCTCGCCCCCTGGCGGCACCTGCTTTGATCCCTCTTAGTCCTTGGCGCGCTCGGAGTAGGAGCCGTCTTCGGTCATCACCACGATGCGGGTGCCGACCGAGATGTGCGGCGGCACGGCGGTGCGGATGCCGTTGGACAGCACCGCGGGCTTGTAGGAGGACGAAGCGGTCTGGCCCTTGGTCACCGGCTCGGTCTCGACCACTTCCAGCGTCACGCGCTGCGGCAGCGCGAGCGAGACCACGTTGACGTCGTGGGTCGACAGCTTGACGATCATCTCCGGCTGAAGATACGCGGCCGCGTCGCCGACGACGTCCTTGGGCACCTGGACCTGGTCGTAGGTCTCGGGGTTCATGAAGTGGAAGCCGTCGCCATCTTCATACAGGAAGGTGTAGTTGCGCTCTTCGATCGTGGCCTTTTCGACCTGGTCGGTGGTCTTGTAGCGTTCGGAGATCTTTACCCCGTCCGAGATTCGGCGCATTTCGATCTGGCTGACCGGGGTGCCCTTGCCGGGATGGATGTTCTCGGCGCTCACGACGACATAGAGCTTGCCGTCTTGCTCGATCACGTTGCCCTTGCGAATAGAACTGGCGATGACTCTCAAAGCTGTATTTCCTGCTTGCTTGGCCCGGCTGCGGCCAGGACGTGGTCAAATTGATGGGGGACTTGGGGCCTCAAATCAGACCTCGGCGCCCGTTTCGGGCCGCAACATACTGATTTTGCCGCTGGATGCCAGCTTTTTGCTGGCCTGCGGGGCGGTCGGTTAATGGCTGGGGACAAGCCGATCTCGCCATTCTGGTCGCCTGGCAGGCATGTCGACCGGCGGCCATTCCTCAGGGCGCGGGGGGCCATTACCGGGTCTCTCAGGGGCTATTTCGCCGAACAGGGGTTTGTCGAGGTCGAAACCTCCGTGCTCCAGGTCTCCCCGGGCAATGAGACCCATCTGCACGCCCCCCGGACCGAGATCATGCGGCCGGATGGCAGCCGGGCCAGCCGATACCTGCGGACATCCCCGGAATTCGCCTGCAAGAAGCTGCTGGCGGCGGGGGAGGAGCGGATTTTCGAGTTTGCACGGGTGTTCCGCGACCGCGAGCGTGGCGACCTGCATCTGCCCGAATTCACCATGCTGGAGTGGTACCGGGCCCGCGCCCCCTATGACGCCATCATGGCCGATACCGTCCATGTCATCGCCCGGTCGGCGCAAACGACCGGGATCGGGACTTTCTCGTTCCGGGGGCGGACCGCCGATCCCTTCGCTGAGCCCGAGCTTCTGACCGTGGCCGGCGCCTTCGACCGCTTCGCCGGCATCGACCTGCTGTCGACAATCTCGGGCGGCGAGGGTAACCGTGCCTCGCTGGCCCAGGCGGCCGGCGGCAAGGTCCGTGTGGCCGGGGACGACACCTGGTCGGATATCTTCAGCAAGGTCCTGGTCGAGCATGTCGAGCCGCAGCTGGGGCAGGGACGTTTGACCATCCTGCTCGAATACCCATCTCCAGAGGCGGCCCTGGCGCGGGTGAAGTCTGGCGATCCCAGGGTCGCCGAGCGGTTCGAGGTCTATGCCTGCGGCGTCGAGCTCGCCAACGGCTTTGGCGAACTGACCGATGCCGAGGAGCAGCGCAAGCGCTTCACGGAATCGATGGCCGAGAAGCAGCGCCGTTATGGCGAGGCCTACCCGCTGGACGAGGATTTTCTGGCTGCCGTCGCCGCCATGCCGGAAGCGAGCGGCGTCGCGCTCGGCTTCGACCGGCTGGTGATGCTGGCGAGCGGCGCAACACGGATTGATCAGGTGGTGTGGACACCGCCTGCAGATGAAACGTGAAGTGAGACATGACGAAGACCAACCTTGCACGCACCTTGCGCGAGCCGGCCGAACTGGTGGCCGAGGGCCTTGCGCCGGCCGCGGCACTGCCGGCGCTGGAGCGCGTCGCCGCGCGCTACGCGGTCGCCATCACGCCGGCGCTGGTCGAGCTGATCGACACCTCGGATGCCGAGGATCCCATCGCGCGGCAATTCGTTCCGACCGCGGCCGAACTGGAGATGCAGCCGGGTGAGAGCGCCGACCCGATCGGCGATCACCCGCATTCGCCGGTTCCGGGGATCGTGCATCGCTATCCAGATCGCGTGCTGTTCAAACTGGTTCATGTCTGCGCCGTCTATTGCCGCTTCTGCTTCCGCCGCGAGATGGTCGGTCCCGGCAAGGAGAACGCGCTTTCCGACAGCGCCTATCGCGCCGCGATCGACTACATCCGCTCCCACAGCGAGATCTGGGAGGTGATTCTGACCGGCGGCGATCCGCTGATGCTGTCGCCGCGCCGCATGAGCGAGATCATGGCCGATCTCGCCGCGATCGATCACGTCAAGATCATCCGCCTCCACACCCGCGTGCCCGTGGCCGATCCCGCGCGCGTCAGCGAGGAGATGGTCGCCGCGCTGAAGGTTCCGGCCGCGACCACCTGGGTTGCGCTGCACGCCAATCATGCGCGCGAGCTCACGGCCGACGCCCGCGCCGCCTGTGCGCGGCTCGTCGATGCCGGAATTCCCATGGTCAGCCAGTCCGTGCTGTTGCGCGGCGTCAACGACAACGTCGCCGCCTTGTCGGATTTGATGCGAGCTTTCGTCGAATGCCGGATCAAGCCTTACTATCTGCATCACGGCGATCTCGCGCCGGGCACCGTGCATTTGCGAACGACGCTGGCCGAGGGGCAGGCTTTGATGCGGCAGTTGCGCGGACGAAACTCAGGACTGTGTCAGCCTGACTATGTCATCGATATTCCCGGCGGCGCCGGCAAATCCCCGGTCGGACCGAATTACGTGTTGGCGGCACAAAATACCGCACCCGACGCGGATGATGCGGCGGCCGAAACGCGCTATCGTATCGTCGACTATTGCGGCGAAGTTCATCTCTATCCGCCCGAGACCTGAGCGGGGATGGTGGGAGCGCCTGTCGAGAATGGAGGAACGGAAATGACGAAGATCATGCTGGCAGCATCGCTCGTGGTCTTGCTTGGCAGCGCGGCCGTTGCGCAGACCGGCGGCTCCAAGGGATCGACCTCGAGCGGTGCATCTTCCGGATCGGTGTTGCCGGCCCCCGTCGGACATCGTCAGCCGCGCGCGAGCGATGTGCCCAGCGAGAAGAACCTGAGCGATCCGAACACGCCCGCGAACAAGGAAGACGCTCTGCTCGACAAGAAGATCAAGAGCATCTGCCGCGGCTGCTGATCGGAGCAGGACCCGGAAGTAGGTTTTCCCTCGCGACAAACGCGGAACGCGTTTGCGCTGAGATCATGCGCAGAAAAGCAACGGCGGGCAGGGCGCGAACAGCATCGCCCCGCCCGCCCTTTGCACGGCCTCAGGCCGACCGCTCGTGCAGTCCCGCCCGCTGGGCGTTGCGACGGATTTCGACCGCGTCAGCGAGCTGCTCGAGCACGGTTGCCGTGCTCGCCCAGTCGATGCAGCCATCCGTGATGCTCTGGCCGTAGGTGAGGGGCTTGCCCGGCACCACGTCCTGGCGGCCGGCGACGAGATTGCTCTCGATCATCACGCCCATGATGCGGTTTTCGCCGCCCGCGATCTGGCCGGCGATGTCGGCCATCACGATGGGCTGGTTTTCCGGCTTCTTGCTCGAATTGGCGTGGCTCGCATCGACCATCACCAGCGGAGCGACGCCGGATTTCGCCAGATCGTTGCAGGCCGCGGCAACGCTTGCGGCATCGTAGTTCGGCTTGCTGCCGCCGCGCAGGATGATGTGGCAGTCCTCGTTGCCCGCGGTCGAGGCGATCGCCGAGCGGCCGAGTTTTGTGACGGCCATGAAGTGATGCGGATGCGAGGCCGATTTCACCGCATCTGCAGCAATGCGAACATTGCCGTCGGTGCCGTTCTTGAAGCCGACCGGGCAGGACAGGCCGGAGGCCAGCTCGCGGTGGATTTGGCTCTCGGTCGTGCGCGCGCCGATCGCGGCCCAGGACACGAGATCCGCGATGTATTGCGGCGTCGTCATGTCGAGGAATTCGGTGCCCGCAGGCAGGCCGAGATTGTTCACGGCCGACAGCACGTTGCGCGCCAGCCGCAGGCCCTTGTTGATGTCGAAGCTGCCGTCCAGATCAGGATCGTTGATCAAGCCCTTCCAGCCGACAGTGGTGCGCGGCTTCTCGAAATAGACCCGCATCACGATCTCGAGCTGGTCGGCAAGGTCCTCGCGCAAGGCTGCAAGCCGCTCGGCATATTCGAGCGCGGCCTTGGGGTCATGCACCGAGCAGGGGCCGACCACGACCAGCAGGCGGTCGTCCTGGCCGTTGAGGATGGCATGGATGGCGTTGCGCGCCGCCATGACCACACGGGTCGCGGTGAGTGTGCGCGGGACTTCCCGCATCACCTCATCGGGCGTGCTCAGCTCTTTCAGTTCGCGGATACGAAGATCGTCAGTCGTGCTCAGCACGGCGGGCTCCTGTTTGTTTCAGAACCTGCCGGCCAATAAAAAAGCCGCCAGGTCTGGCGGCTGTTCGGACGTTTGCTTCAATATTCAGATTGAGCGCGATCCTCCTGCCGCCAGCGAGCTGTCGTAGCTAAAGTACCAAAAATAGCTGGTGGCGACGGTGATCATGGTTGGCCATATAGCGTGCCATGGGCGGGTTGTCACCCCCCCAATCGGCCCTTTGGGTGACGAGCCCCCTCAGGTGTTGCTATTGCGCGCCGCCAGCGCCACGCCGATCAGGGTGGCGCCGCCGAACAGCAGGTTGATACCGACGAGGACGCCGACCGCCCATTCCGCCGAGCTCGGCAGCCCCGTGATCACCATGAAGGAGATCGCGATGTCGACGAGGCCCGAGATCAGGAGCCACGACCAGCGGCCGCTGGGCTCGCGGCGATGCTCCAGGGCGTACATGATGGTGGCGACGCCCTCGGCGAGGAAATAGGCGCCGAGCACGATGGTCAGCGTCAGCACGGCCTGCATCGGTCGCGCCAGCAGCAGCATGCCGGCAAGCACCGCGAGCGCAGCCGAGATCAGCGACCACCAGAAGCCCGGCGTGGCGCGCGCCCAATAGGTCACGACCAAACCGCCGATGCCGCTGATCAGGAACATCCAGCCGAGGAAGATCGCGGTGGCAAGGCTTGCGAGCGGCGGCACGATCAGCGCGGCTATGCCGAGCACGGCGAGCAGAATGCCTTCGAACAGGAAGGCCTTCCAATGCGACTTCACCGCCTCGCTCATGGCGGATTGCAGCTTTGAAAAATCCTCGGGCGAAGTCATGGTGACCCTCACATTGGCAACGGATGGACCCAATCTAACCGTTGCGCCGCGCGCTCGCCATCCCGCGGCTCAACCGCCGCCGTGCGCCGAGGAAAAACCTTCACCACTGGTGCGAACGCGGTTGCGGCCGAGAACGTAGATCGCGATCGTGACGATCAGGAGCGCAAGGCCGAGCAGGATCGAGACGAAGCCGATCGGGATCAGCGCCAGCGTCAGGTTGCGCTCCGGGTTGATCAGCCAGTGATGGATCGAGGTCAGCACGAAGGCCAGGCCAAGAAAGCCGACGCCGCCGCCGGCCAGCAGCAGGGCCCACATCCGCCGTAGCTGGCTCAGCCGTTCCCGCGCGATCTCGGTGCGGGGCGCATGGTGGCGCGCGACGCGCCGGACCAGGCGGATGGCGAAGGCAATCGAGCTGAAGCCGATCAAGAGGCTCGCGCCGCCCAGCCACATCCGCAAGGTGGGATCGAGGTCCGGCATGCGCTGGAGCGTGAGCAGCGGGAAGTCGAAGGCCGCATGCAGCGCCAGCGGACCGCCGAAGATCAGCAGGCGGCTGGAGAGACGGGCCCAGTCGCGGTTGTGACGGTTCGCGCCCAGCGCCGTGCCGGCGCGCGCAATGGTCAGGTAGGCGCCGGCGATGATGCCGAGGGCGCCATGGAACGGCACGGTCAGCACGCTGCGCAGGGCCGCCAGCGACCGCCACATCTCGGCGTGCTGGACGAGGTAGGCAAGGTTCTCATAGGCGGCGAAGCCAAGGCCGACGGCCGCGCCATAGACCACGGTGTCCATGGGGTTCGCAAAGGTCCGCCGCTTGGTCGAGGAGACCAGCACGATGGCGATCACCTTGACGGCCTCTTCTGGCAGCGCGACGCCGAACACCGAATGCATGGCCAGCGCGGCCCAGGGGTTGTCCGGAGCGGCGACCATCTTGGCGAAGGGGGCGCGGGCGAGGCCCAGCAGGGAAATGCTGGCGGCGCCGAGCAGGAACGCGGTCCAGACCTGGGCCGGCGGTCCGGGGCGCTCTTCGGCGGCAATGACGAGCCACAGCATCAGCAGCGCCGGAGCGATGGCGGCGGTTCCGATGACGGTGGGTAACGCTTCAATCAGGTACATCGGCGCCGAAAATAGGTTCCCTTGGCCCGCTTAGCTACTTCTACCGATGCGACCATCTGTCATGCGCCGGCTGTCGCCTCGCTTAACGTGCGCGACAGCCAACGTTCATCGGGGCCGTCATGTGTAGAATACGAGCACAATCAATTGCATGACAGGATCGCTTCGTCATCCACGGCAACGACGGCATTTCACCGGCAGCGGGCGAATTGGCAAGCCAGATCAGGGGAGTGCGAAGATTTCTTCGATTCACGCTGGATGTCCTCGCGGTCCCGGGACGGATTGCCCCCGTCCGGGGTCGCGCGCGTCCGAACGCATCGGCCTAGTCACGCTCCATCGTGCGACGGCGCGGCGGCGGTGCGATCCGGCGGGCCCGCACCTGCTCCAGCTCCCAGAAGGCACGCACAACGCACGTGCCGAGGCAGAAGACGATGAGCAGCAGCAGGAAGGCCTGATCGACGGCTGGGATGTGTATCATGGCAGTTATTAAGCAACGCGTGTGCCACCTGTTCCCGCCATGACCTGCGCTTTGCGCAGGCGGGCCGTCCGCACAGCGCTGCTTGTGCGGCTCGAATCGGCGGCCTGCGCGAGGTCGCCGAGGCCGGCGTTTCCGGGCGTCAGTGCGTGGTGTATGGCGGCGGCGCTTCGGGGGTGATGTCGAAGGCGCCGAGATGGAATTCCTCGCCGACAAACGCGTTCGGCTCGACATTGTGCGCGAGCAGCGTGAAAGCGGCGTTGGGATATTGCTTCCAGATCTCGAGATCGCCGGCGGTGATGGTGAGCCAGCCGAACGTGTACATGTAGCGGCCGGGCTCGGTGACCCGGCCGACCCTGTCCCAGGTGATCTTGTTGACTGCCATCCGGTCCCCCGATCGCAAGTCCGCAAATGACGTCCGGCACGCGGCACGGACACTCAAAAGCTGATCCCGCAATGGGGCCAGGATAGGGCGGCGATGCGGAGGCAAGACGGCCGCGAGGCGCGGCCGCCGCCTGCCGGTTCAGCGCGCCGTCGAGGCTGCCTGCGCTTCGGCCCGCTCCAGCTGGCGGTGCGAGGCGTGGAAGACGTCGTGGACGAGGCCGATCTTTTCCAGGCCCAGGATGATCAGGCCGTTGAGATCGATCTCCCACCAGGCATGCGAGATATAGGCGTCCCGCGGGAAGCGGTGATGGTTGTTGTGCAGGCCCTCGCCGAAGGTGAGGATCGTGGTCACGAACTCGTTGGTCGAGGCATCGTCGACTTCGAAGCGGCGATAGCCGTAGGCATGGCAGACCGAGCCGGTGAGCTGGCTGGTGAGGATCAGCAGATAGGCGCGGAGCAGGCCGGAGAACAGCACGCAGCCGATCATGCTGTGCACGCCGCCGAAGGTGTAGCCGACCACGCCGGGGATGAACACGGCCGACATCCCGTACCAGACCCAGCGGGTGCGGACGAAGAACATCGCGATGGGATCAGCGAGGATGTCCTTGGCGTAATATTCGTTGTCGGTCGTCGCCTGATCGAACACCCAGCTGCCCTGGGCGTGCAGGAATCCCTTCAACGCGCTGACATAGCGATTGCCGAAGCCGTCGAATTGCGGGCTGTGGGGATCGCCGACGTCGTCGGCATAGAGGTGATGGCGGCGGTGGTTCGCGACCCATTTGGCGATCGAGCCCTGCACGGCCATCTGCGCGATGGCGCAGAAGAAGACGCGCATGATGGGGCCGGTGCGGAAGCTGCGATGCACGAACAGGCGGTGCATGCCGGCGCCGATGCCGAACGTCGTCAGCGCGAACATCCAGGCGAAGGTGAACAGCTCGACCTTGCCGACCCCTTGCGTGATGGCCCAGACGATGCCCGCGACGGCACCGACATAGAGGATGCCGAGCAGGAGATAGCTCTCGCGCAGCTTGGCCTGGACTAGCGGTCCCTCGGTCACGACACCCGGCGGAAGCTGCGGCCTGGCTGCGCTGACGGTGGCATTTGCGATTGCAGCCGGGGCGGACTCGGCGATGGACATTCCGGAACTTCCAATACTGAAGGCCCGCAATGATTGCGGACGTACTGGCTCACACCCTAACGCGCAGGGGCCTCCGCCTCCAGCGTTTAGTTAAAAAAGAGTTAAGATTGCTCGGTTGCGCCTCAAGCCGACTGCAGCAGCGGCGAGCGCACGATCAGGCGGTCGAGGTCGTCCCGCGACTGCTTTTCGGCGAATTTGACTGCGAAGCCATTGTCGAACTTGCGGATGACGCGCCCGACGCAGGCGCCGACGGCAAGGGCGGTTCCCAACGGCGGATCGTATTCGCAGGAAATGGCAACGCCGGCCGTGGAGACATCGATGATGAAGCAGGGATGGATGCTGCCGTCGGCGAGCGTCAGCAGCGTATGGGAGATCTGTGGGACGAAGCGCGCGTCGCGTCGCAGCTCCTGGATGCTGTCGTCCTTCTGCTTTTTCTCCAGCCAGGTCAGCTTTTCCGACATCCAGGCGCGCCGGGCCCGCGTCATCTCGAGCTCCATCAGGAAGCCCGATTTCAGCGTCGCGCTGATGGTGCACTGGAACTCGCCGAAATCCTGGAAATAAGAGGTCAGGCGCTCGCCGACCTTGCCGACGACGGGCACGTCCACGATCATGCGGAACGGCGACACGCGCTTGGTCCGGCAGGCGAAGCTGCGCAGCTTGCCCTCACAATCGTACCAGCGCGGCAGCGAGTAGCTGCCGCTGACCGTCACTTCCACTGCACGCTGCCTGAGGAACTCTGCGACGGACATGGGCGCCAATTTGTGTTTCGGACTGCTTCCGTAGATTCACGGTAGCAATCAAATTCTAAGCAAATGATACCGGCGCTCACGAGCAGGGGTAAATTTCCGGTAAATGCGCGGGATCGATCGTGGACGAAATTATGCAGTCTCACGGCATCGTCATTGCCGCGTGCTTACGAGCAACGCCCGCTAGTTCGGTCCGAACAGCACCAGCAGAGCCAGCAGGCCGAGGGCGATCAGCAATTTGATCGCCGTCCAGATCAGGCCACGCACCCGGTGCTCCAGTCCGGACCACACGAGGATGCGCCGGATCGCGAGCGAGCCGAACACCTCAGTGCCGGCGAGCAGAAGCGCGATGCCGGCGATGACGGACCACGACTCGGCCGGAGGCAGCCATTGCGCGATCAGGGCGGGGACCGAGCCCTTCAATGCGCCGAGCAGCGCGAACCATCCGAACCAGGACGCAAAGCCCTTGACGATGTCGGGCCCGAACGCCGCGGGCTCGAACCGGATGCCGGTCGCCGCGAACATGCGTTCGATGCGCTCGCCGTCGGTCAGGAACAGGAACGCGCCGATGTAGAGCGGAATGCGCGACATGCAGAGAATGGCGATCACGCCGAACACGACGACATGGCCGATGACGTCGAGGAGTATCTCAACGCCGTCGGTGCGCGCTTGCTTCGGCGCGGCCTGCGGCTGCGGCAGCGATCTGGCGCGCGCCATGTGCTCGAGCATCCTGGCGCGGCGCTCGGGCGCGTAAGGCGCGGCGCGGCGCATCCAGGCGGGCGCCGGAGGGGAGACGCCGGGCTGGCTGTCCGAAGGGGATTTGCGCGGGTCCATGGCCTCGTCCGGTTCCAATCGACGATTGGTCGGCATCTAGGGGCAGGGAGGTTCATCAAGGGGGCGAATTTCGCTGCGGCTTCAGCGAGCTGTCTCGCGGATGGCGCTCCCTAGCGGAATCGAACCGCTCTCTCCACCGTGAAAGGGTGGCGTCCTAACCGATAGACGAAGGGAGCAAACGCAAGGCCCCGCCGCTTTGGGCGGCACGGCCGCTGACCAGTCCGAGTCGTGCCCGGCGGCTTGCAGCGGGCGAACGTATAGTGGCCTTTGCGGCCGTGGGCAAGCCGTTCGGGAACGTCTTTTGGAACCGGTGGACAGCGCGGCCCAGGCCAGCATTTCGCGGCGATTTCAACGATTTCTTAGGGTTCCCTGAGCTAGCGCTAAAGCGGGAGAATTTTCGCCGATGCCACAGCCCAAGAAGCGCGCAGCCCGCAAGCTGCTGTCGCGGCACGCCTGGATCACGCTCGACGGCGGGTTCGCGGCGCGGCATTGCCTGGTCGAGGACATCTCCGACACCGGCGCCAAGATCATGATGGACGACGACGCGAGCCAGCTGCCCGGCGTGATCCGGATGGCCTTCGCGCGCGATGCCCGGACCGGGCGAAGCTGCCAGGTGATCTGGCGCCGCGGCAGGTCGGCTGGCGTCCGATTCATCTGACATCTGGCCGGATGGCGCACGGCGGCCGGGCGGGCTAGAACAGCGGCATGCGTGCACCGCTCCTGATCCTGATCTCGTTGCTCACCACGTCGTCCCTGACACAGGCCGAGGCGCTGCGCCTGCCGGCCGCCGAGCCGGCGCAGACGGGCAAGGCCCTGCCGCTCAAGGGCAGCGGCGGCACCGCCAAGGCAAACTCCTGCGCCTCCTATGGCCGTGGCTTCCACATGGTCGAGGCGACCGGCACCTGCGTGAAGATCGGCGGCTCGATCAGCGTCGATGCCACCGTCAGGCGCTGAAGCCACATGCAGCCGGATCTGTTGCGGCTCGACATCATCGTCCCCGTGCTGATGTATTGCGCGCTGCTGTGGTGGGTCGGCCGCGGCCTGAGCTGGACGGCAAAGCTTGCCACCGCGGCGGTGACGCTCGTGCTGATCTTTTGCGTGCTGCTGGTCGAGCGCGGCTGGCGCTAGGCGGGCGCACTAGTCAGATAAAAAGTGCGAAAACAACCCCATGCACAGTAGCCGTCAAGCGCGGCTGCGACGCCGAACGCCTCGCGCCAGAACGGCGATTTCCCGCGCACGCAGCGAGCCTTAGGCCGCGCCGCCGGCTCACGACATCGGCGGTGCGACGAATTGCGCAAATCCCGGCCGCTTGCCGAGCTCGGCCAGCCAGCGCGTCAGGTGCGGCTGGGCCGGCCGCGTGATGCCCTCGACGCCGAGCCAGCGCCGCGCATAGGAGCCGATCGCGATATCGGCGAGCGTGAACTGCTCGCCCTCGATGAAGCGGCGCGTGGCGAGCAGGCGGTCGGCGATCGCCCAGACCTCGGCGGCGGCATCGGCATCGCGCTGCACCTTGATCATGTCGCGCTCGGCGGGCGCCGTGCGCACGATGCCCCAGAACACCGGACGGTCCACCGGCTGCACCGCCGACAGCGTCCAGTCGAGCCAGCGGTCGACGCTGGTGCGCAGCTTCGGCGCCTCCGGATAGATCGGCGTGCCGCGTCCGTGCGCGAGGCACAGATAGCGCATGATGGAGTTCGACTCCCACAGCACGAAGTCACCCTCGACCAGCGTCGGGATCCGCGCATTGGGGTTCATCGCGAGATAATCGGCCTCGCGGGTCTTGCCGTATTGCATGCCGGCGTCGATGCGCTCGTAGGCGAGGCCGAGCTCGGTGAGGCACCACAGCACCTTCTGCACGTTGACCGAATTGGCGCGGCCCCAGATCGTCAGCTTGGTGTCAGGCATGAGTTTCCTCCCGCGGCATTTCCGGTGTCGTAGCCCGGATGAAGCGAAGCGAAATCCGGGGCCGCCATCGCCTGCGGCAAGAATCCCGGATTGCGCTTCGCTTCATCGGGCTACAGGCCATCTCGTAGCGGAATTTCCTCACCGCAGCGTCGGCGATTGCGCGGGACCCCTCATGCAAAAAGCTCCGCCCGGGGCGGAGCTTTTCATCGCAAATCGAACCTGACGTCAGTGGCCGAAGAACAGCCACAGCAAGATGATCACCGGGATCGGCACGCCCAGCAGCCACAGCAAAATTCCGCGTCCCATCGCGTTCTCCTCCAATCGCATTGTCCTGGGGTGAACGCGGGGGACGGGGGCTTGTTCCTGCGCAGCTAGCCTACCAATGGCCGGTATTCGGCATGGAAACCCAGGGCTCCTGCGGCGGCTTCGGATCGCCCTTCTGCAAGATCTCGATCGAGTGCAGGTCCGGCGAGCGCACGAAGGCCATGTTGCCGTCGCGCGGCGGACGGTTGATGGTGACGCCGGCCTTCTGCAGCTTCTCGCAGGTCGCGTAGATGTCGTCGACCTCATAGGCGAGATGGCCGAAGAAGCGGTCCTCGCCGTACTTCTCCTCGTCCCAATTGTAGGTGAGCTCGACCAGCGGCGCACCGCGCGTCTGCGGCTGCTTCTTCAGCGCCTCGAGATCGTCCGACGAGCACAGGAACACCAGCGTGAACCGCCCCTTGTCGTTCTCGATCCGTCGCACCTCCTTCAGCCCCAGCGCATCCTGGTAAAACTTCAGCGCGGCATCGAGATTGCGCACGCGCAGCATGGTGTGGAGGTATCGCATGGTTGTTGCTCCCTTTGATGGACGGAGAGTTTTGCTTTGGGCCGGGATGGCGGGGGTAGGAGATAGCAGGAAACGGGGAGAAGGGGCAGGGGGTGGGGACGCATATGCGAGAGCGAAATCGCCTGTAAATTGAACGAGGTGGGCCGAAGTTACTGTGTCGGTCTTGTGAAGGCACTGAGGTGCCCCCACGTCCATATAGAGAACAGGGAGGGAAACGTGCGCCGCAAACTTCGCTTTACCCCCGCGACCGCTGCTCTTCTGGCCATTGGGTCCATCGTCGTCCTCATTGGTGAGATTTGTCTCACTGCTTATCACGCGCTCGAGGCACACTTCGAGCATCTGGTGATCACGCTGATTGTCGATGCCATCATGCTTGGCAGTACCGCTTTCGCACTCAAGCATCTCGTTCATGTCGTGAAGGAATGGGAAGATAAGCGGAAGGGACTGCACAGGCTTCTGACGTGGGCGTGTGGCGCTGGCGTCGTCGGGTTGTTTCTGTCCTGGGCGATCATGAATTTCGTCAGCTTCGATTACGGATGGAAGTGCTATGCCGCCGTGTTCGCGCTGCTGCTTGTGATCATGCCGGTCTGGCGTGCGCTGGAGCCGAATGATCCGCAAATGACCTTTGATGACTACATCGCTGGTCAGAATGCCAAGGCAGAGATGCAGCGGATGGCTGAGAGCGTCGAACGGGCCGCGGCAGAGATCAGGCGGATGGAGGATGAGGACCCCGCTTTCCGCGCCTGGAATAGGTTGCCGATACAGGCAAAGATCAGGGCGGGGTAGCCTTCTCCAATGCCGCAAGCAACTTGCAGCGCATCTTGGCTCGCAATCACCTGAAGCTAAACGAGCCCTTGGACAACGCGCGCGCTCTTAGTTCGTAGTAGTTGGCATCTCTTTGTGCCTGCTCCGCACGAAGCCTTTCCATGGTCTCTTTGTATTTCCGCTGCCGGTCTTCTACCTCTTCTTCCGCCCTGATGGACGGCTCTCAACGCTTGTGAGCAGCGGTGGCTGCTGCATCGGCATCTTGTTGGGTCCCGCCGGCACGCTGGGCAGCCTCGTATGCATGGCGCGAGATGACCGAGCATCTGTCAAAGGCGTTTCTGGCGCTCGCAATTTCCCCGAGCTCCTCCTGGCGTCTCGTCGCTCGCCCGATGTTCTCCAATTCCGGCGACACCCGCGATCTGAAAGTTGCGGTGACTTGTGAGTTCGCGGCTGCAGCTTGTGCGCGCGCAGCCGCCTGAGCTTGCTCGATCTGCTTGAGGCGCCTTTCAACAAAATCGCGGTTGTAAACAGCGTCCTCTCGAACATCCTTGGCCGCAGTGGGGTTATCGGCGGCTCTCTTGAACCAGCTCAGAGCAGCATCGGCATTGGGCTCGACGCCCTGTCCCTTGACGGACATGAGACCGAGAGTGAGTTGGGCCGGCGCGTAGGCTCGATCGGCGGCGGTCAGTTGCGGCTGCTAGCTCGCAGGCTGCTGTCCGGAGAGATATTCTCTCTGAAGTCGGAAGAAGGGCTTTAGTGGCTTCGCTTTAAGTCGTTCCATTTCTCGCTGAAATATTAGATTGATGCCGTTGCGCGTGTTAAATCCAATCTTGCCCACACCGTCGATCCATTCACGATCTCCAAATTCGCGCGCGCTTTCATATCCTCTGCTCGGGCCCGGAGGTTCAGCCCACCGGTAGTGCTTGGAAAAGTTGTTTGTTACGCATATCAAACCGATGCAGATTTGACGTGCTTCGAAAGCATCTACCAGGCCGTAGTTGTTCAGGAGTCGAACGAACAGAAACTGCCGCGCATCTTCGGTCTCAAAGGTGCTCCACGGCCTCGACCATGTCACTTCTACACTTTGACGGGGAGAAACATAGCTGGCCGACGCGACCGCGTTAGGGACTGCGAGGCTCGCCCTGATGTCACGCTCGCGGCCGACACTGGGTTCAACCGAGTCTGCATTCTTGTATAGCTGAATCGCATCGCTCAGCTGTTCCGCGTTCATTGCCTCGAGTTCTTCAACGGCCTTTGGAGCGCCTCGTAACTCCCTCACGAGGGGATCACATTGCATGTATCTCTGGTGCCGCCGCTTGCATTCCTTGAGAAGCCTGCGGTGCAATTTCACGGGTGCAGGGTCGAATAATTGAGCAATGAAACGAAACATGCAGGTCTTTCGTTGGAACGATTCCGGAGTTGCGATTGTGGTATCAGTGCTTGACTGAATTGACGTTGTGCCGATCGAACTTGAACTGCCGCAGGACAGTCCTAACGAGCAAATTCAATGCAGTGTCGCCGCCATTAGGGATATCCGCGGCCTCCGCACATCGAGCACTTCATTCTTCCGGTGCCACCACATCGGCCACAGGCCGAATTTTCGTGGCGATTTTTTCCGGAGCCGCTGCATCGGTCGCAAACTTCGGTACCGCTGCCGTCGCAACGGCGACAGGCTTCCCTTGATGCGAGATGAGTCTCATCGGTCCAGGTTTCGCACAGCATCATCGTTGCTCCCAAGTGTTTCTAGAAAGGGTACGAAAATCAGTGCGTGCCGCCGGAGATCCCGGCTGTTAGGGCCGCAACCGCCTCAAACTTGAAGGAATGCGTCGTCGTTCAACGGCTGAAGAAAACACGGCAAGGATATCGAGCGTCATCGCCTGAAAATCGAGGAAAGGACGATCTGAGCCAACTTCCGGCCTTGCCCCCTGGCAGCCTTTTTGGCTCCCGCAGCTGCTGCCGAGAGGACCACCTGTGTTGTGGTGGGCATCGGTGCCGTCGGAGTTCTTGCAGGCCCGCCGCTGTAGTCAGGCGGCAGCGCAGGCTCGTTGCCTGTCTGCATCTTGTGCTTGAACAGGGCTGTCCGGACTTCGTCTTCCAAATTGATGGCACGCGATGGGATACGGCCCTGAACGTAGCAAAGGACATTCTCACGCCACTGGGCGGGGATGATGTCAGCGTGGCCCGTGCGTGCTGCGTGAATATACCGGGAAATGAAAAGAGGCGCGAAATGCTTGGCGTAGGCCAAGGCGCGACGCTCGGCAACAGTGGGCATGCAATCCCCGCTTACTGTAATTGAAACAGCATGCCAGTGCGCGTAAAGGTTGTCAATCTGGGCGCAGACCGATAAGGTTGCATGGAGGGTAGGGCGCACTTCTGATGTATCTCCACCGTAGTGGGGACACGTATGTGATCAACATCGCCAGGCAGATCGACCGGAGTGCCCACCGCACCAGGAGCCGGTTCTTACGAGGATTTGCGAATGGGGGAGGTCCCAAAGCCGAATTTTATGGTCACCTACTGCGCTGACTACAAGGCGCGTGATCGTCGCTTCGCGCTGTTGGCCCGCTTCATTGATGATGCCATCGACGATGATCGCTTTTGGATGACCGGCGTCCATCTCCCAACGCCTGAAATGCCCTATACTTGGTACTCGGTTGTTTATGGCGAGCCAGACGATGCCGACATTTTTCTGATGTTCGGCTTGATGCCCGATGGCCGCTACTTCCATAAATTTCACGATCGGGACGTGACGTTCTTCGAGAGCAATGATCTCTGGTCGCAACAGCTATTAAGGCAGTTAGCTATCCACCGGATCATCCCGACGTGATTTCATTCATTTGCAATTTTCCACTGGGGCGCAACATGGCATTGTTCGGTGGCTTCTTTTCTTCTCCTTCGGAGAAGCTACGTGATCTATCAAGCAGGATAAGTGCCGGGCATGGGACCAAATTTCGCGTGGCTGGTCCGATCTCGAACGAGGGTGTCGAATTCTACCAGCTCATCTTCGGTCCCAAGCATTTGATTGCTTTTGGTTACATCGAGGAGGGCAGGATGTATTTTGCAAGAGCGTTCGATGCCAATTCGGAGGGGTTTTCCAAGATTCGTGAATTGGAGCGATGCGTGTTGGGGCACGTCGAAAAAGGTCCTCCGCCGCCTCCGCTTCCCGAGAGGAATGCTTACGTCGACTTGGCTTATTATCTCCGACGGCAGGTTCGGCCAGGCTATCGCATCGACGGACCATATCACGATGAGACGCAGGACTACTTCCAGGTCGTGTGGGCGCCTCAGCCCAATTCGGTCCAGGTCATCGCAACCTTCGGGAATATGAAAACGGCCCGTTCGTATTTTGTGATATTCGCGGGCGGAGATAGGCAGTCCTTCGAGCACAAGAACATGGTCCAGCAAATCCTGTTCGGAGAGCTAAACGCACGGGGCATCACCGGCTGACGAGCCCAAGACTTAATCGCGTCTCTCTCTCCTACTTCTCCTCAGCCGCCGTACTCGTCGCAGGCCCTTCGCCCATGATCAGCAGCACGGCGTCCTCGTCCTTGGCGCCGTCCCAGTGCACCTGCTTGCCGTAGTGGGTGACGAAGCTGCCCGGCGGCATCGGCACGGTGCCGTTCTCGGGATCGAATTTTGGGCCCGAGCCAACCCACCAGGTGCCTTGCAGCACGACGATGTAGCGGTCGTTGGGATGGAAGTGCGGGCGGCTGAAATGGTTGCCCTTGGTCCATTTGTTGTAGACCACGTAGAAGCCGGGCTTGCTGGGGTCGCCGACCACCACGGCGGTCTGCGCGCCGCGCGCGTCGACCGGGCCCCAGGGGATCTGGTCCGGCAGCTTGGTGACGACGGCGGCGGGATTGAGCTCGGCGGCGGAGGCGACGCTGAGCGTGGCGGCGAGGGCGAGCGGCAACAGCAGGATGCGCCGGGCGCGGCGTGTCGTCATGGTGATCTCCCCTTGGGTGGCGCCGGTTGAATTGGCGCCTTGTGGTTGCAGGGGATGCTAGCCCGTCTTGCCGGCAAGGCAAGGTGCGGGCCGTGCATGCGTGATCCTCTCCGCGCGAAGGCACGGGCGAGGGCAACACATGAGGATGATCGATGCCTTTGGTTCTAGCGCTTCGGTCCGTCCTTGCTGCGCCGCGTTTCCTCGGCCTCGTCCACGAGCTTCAAGGCGGCGCCGTCGTAGGTCAGCTTCAAGCCGCGGCCGACGATCCATGTCCATCCGCCGCGGGCGTCCTTGACCGGCTGGGCGTTGAACTGGTCGGAGATCGATTTGACGGCGGCGTCCTGCGGCCCCGGATTGCTCAGCTCCGCATGGACGCGCCAGATCGGATGCCTGTCATCGGCAGCGTCGCTGTCGATCGTGAGTTTGGCGCCATCGACGGCGCATTCGAGGGTGAAAGTGTCGCGCAGCTGGCGGCAGCGATAGCGGCGTTGCGTGATGACCTTGTTGGTCTCCTCGGATGTCATTCCGGGCGAAAAACCGAGGATGTCGGACTTCTTCACGTCGGCCAGCGATGCGGGCTTCAGGAAGCCCGGCTGGATCGCCACGAGGGCGGCAATGGCAACCACGATCACACCGGCGATAACAATGGCAAGCTTCATCAGTCCCTCGCGAACAACATCCGACCATATACAACAGCCGGAGCATCCTGCCAGCCGGGGCGAGGGCGATCGGAAGGCGCCTGAAATTCCCGCGCTGAACATCCTGGGGCATGCCGACGACTAAAGGCTTGGAGCTCAGAGTTCGCGGAAGCGAGCCCGGCAAAGACGAAGCGGAGCTCCACGCATGACGAGGGCGGCATGAAGCGCTGGCTGCAAAGGCTGGGGAAGGTGGCGAGGGTCGCGGCGCTTTGCGGCACGGTCGCCTGGCTCGTGCTGACGACAATCTCCCCTCAAGCGCCGGATGCGGGGCATCCCGAACGCTACGCGCAGCGGCACGACGTCCGCTATGTGAGCGCGGAGATGGGAGAGACGCTGCGGATCCTGCTCGGGTCGACGTTCGCGCTGGTCCTCGTGGCGTTCGGCTGCCACTTCGCGACCAGGGACATGCAGGACGACGGTCGCTAGGGAGGCGAGAGGCCAACCCGCCCGTCATCTGACAAGAAAACCGCCCCTGACATTGGCAGGAGCGGTTCTCCGAAATGATCGGTCTAGTGACCGGTGCCGGGCTTCGTCGTCTTCGGCGGCTTGCCGTCCTCGACGCGTCCCTCGTTCCGGAGGTCGCGGCCCTCCTGGGCCTTCTTCTGGCTCTCGGGGGATTTGCCGTGCTCGTAGATCTCTTCCTTGATGTAGCCGGCGCCTTCCTTGACCTTGCCTTCAACGCTCATCGCAATCTCCTTGTCTTGAGATGAGTCAATTCGCGGGACAATGGAGCGTTCCTCGTATCGGTCATTGTGAGGTAGCAGGGAACCGAGGGACAACGTTTCCCTCGAGCGGCTTGGCGAAACCGCCTTTCACGTGCACGCCCGCTGCTGTATGTTCGCTATCGAGCCGCCAACGAGGTGTGCCGAAACCTCGTCAGTACCTGGCGGCGTTTGTGCCCACGGCGGGCGATGCACTCCATTCATTTCAGAGCCCACCATCGCGACGATCAGCTCGTCGCGATGCGCGTCTTCATTTCAGAACGGAGCAAGCCATGCATTTCTGTCTCACAGGGCAATACACACCGCGCGCGCTCAATGCCATTCTGGAAAATCCCACGACCAACCGTCAGGAAGCGGCGGCGAAGCTGATCGAGGCGGCCGGCGGCAAGCTGGTCTCGATGTACAGCGTCGCGGCCGACGGCCCCGGCGTCCTCGTGATCTTCGACGTGCCCGATCCCAGCGCGGCGCCGGCGATCTCCGGGCTCACCGTCACGGCGGGCACGCTGCAGAACGTGAAGCTGACGCGCCTGTTCACGCAGGACGAGATCAAGCAGGTGCGGCAGAACGCGGCGAAGCTGCGCTCGTCCTACAAGCCGCCGGGCGGCTGACGCGCCGCCCCGGCAACAGGTGAGGTTTCTCGCCTCTCGAGATGATCAGGCGGCGATCTTGCCTGCAGCCCATCCTTCGAGACGCCCGCCTTGCGGCGGGCCCTCAGGATGAGGTCGTGCTTGTTGCGAGAGGTCGCGGGATTGATGCCGCTGGACCTAAGCCGCGATGCGCTGCTCGACCGGCGTGGTCAGGTATTTCAGCGCTTCGGCGTGGGCGAGGTCGGGAACCGCGATGGCGGTGTGGCTGTAGACCGCGTGGCTGCGCGCGCCTGCGATCCTGTCGAGGATCTCCTTGCCCTTGATGACGTGCAGGCCCATGCCTTCCCTTGCCGGGAAGATCGCCAGCACCACGTCATAGGCCGCGATCACGGCCCTGAGCGCCTCGGCCTTGTCTTCGGCGACGTCGATGAACACGCGAACATCAGCCGCGAGTTCACGCAGCTCGTGAAAATCCAGCACTGTGGGGATACTCCAACGCAACGATACTGACGCGAGCTTGGATGCGTTGGGTTACTGAAGTCTGAACAACACCTCTCAAGTCACAAGTTTCACGGCGAGGTGACTCCTTGTCCCCATCGGGAGTGTGGAGACGGCGAGGCTGTCGCAAATGACGACATGGGGCGGCAGCTCGCTCGCGGCCCATCCTTCGAGACGCCCGCCGATGGCGGGCCCTCAGGATGAGGGCGGAGTTCGCGGCGGCAATTTTTGCGGATGCCAATGCCGCTTGGCCTCATCCTGAGGAGCGCGTAGCGCGTCTCGAAGGACGAGGCGCTTGCTCAGGTCCCCAGCCAGACGTGATCTGTGATACCTCCGGAGGCAGAGAGGGACCGGAACAGGAGACACGGACACGATGGCGAGCGAGAAGACCATTCGGGCAGGGCAGTGCCATTGCGGCGCGGTACGGTTCGAGGCGACGCTGAGCGACGGTTTCGATTCGATCCGCCGCTGTACCTGCTCCTACTGCCGGATGCGCGGGGCGGTCGTCGTCATGGCGGAGATGGGCGGGATCAGGTTCCTGGCGGGCGAGGACGCGCTGACCAGCTACCGCTTTCACACCGGGACGGCGCAGCACTTCTTCTGCGCGCGTTGCGGCATCTATACCCATCATCAGCGGCGGTCCGACACGACCCTTTATGCCGTCAACGTGGCGTGCCTCGACGGCGTCAGCCCGTTCGACTTCCCGGAGGTGCCGGTGATGGACGGCGTCAATCACACCAACGACACCGGCCAGCCGACGCGCCGCGCCGGCACGCTGCGTTTCATTCCGGCGGACTGAGGATCGCAGCCGGCGTTTGGCGTACCTTTCGCCAGCGCATCGGCAGCACGCCGTTCTCCCTGAACCCGCCGAGGAAGGCGAAGCGATCGGCCTGCGGAGTCTTGCGAGGTTCGATCGTCGTATCCAGGATCTGCACCACGTCGGTCTCGTCATGCGCGGGCCAAAACGGCAGGCCCGGTCCGTTGGGGTTTCCGCGCCGCGCGAAGTTGACCCAGTAGTCCATCATCGTCCGTGACAGCGCGCGGTCCTCCTCGGCCGGCGGTGCCGTGCTGCCGACGATCTGCTGCGGCGTCAGCGTGCCGAACACGAAGGGGATCTCGGTGACGTGCGATGCGACCGGCGTGTAGGGCGAGGTGTAATTGAAGTGATAGCCGTAAGTCGGCGCACGGCCGGCAGCGTGCAGCCGCAGCCATTGCCAGCATTGCTCGGAGATCACCATGTCGCCCGTCAACGCGGCGGCGGACGCACCGGCCTCGGCGTCGGTGCCGGCGGGATAGAGGCTTAGGAAATCCGCAAGGCGCGCTGGTCCGAACATCGCCTCGGCCGCAGCGCGAAACGCCAGCGCGGATTGCGCGGGGAGAGAGAGCGCCATGAACGGGAATCCTTCCGCGCCGTTCCAGCCGGCCAGCAGCGGGATCTGCATCTGTTCGCCGCGCAGGAAGCGTCGCGCGGGCGCATCCGGTATCAGGTGACGATCGATGCTCGGCGAGAACGCTTCCGTGACGTGGTCGCGCGCGAAGCTCCAGGGTGCGGCGGCGATCAGCTGCTCGGCGGGCATGTCGCGCAACGCTGCGATCGACGCGTTGTCTTGCCGGCGCGCGAAAGCGAGGCCGCGCGCGCGGGCTTCGTCGAAACTTTGCATAGGGCCGTGCCGGCCGTCCCAGAAGGCGCCGCTCTGGCCGGTCGCCTTGTGGAACAGGCCACGGGCAAGCGGCGAGGCCATGAGGATTCCGACCGCCATCGCACCGGCGGACTCGCCGAACAGGGTGACGTTGTCGGGGTCGCCGCCGAACGCGGCGATGTTGGCGCGGATCCAGAGCAGCGCCGCAAGCTGGTCCTGCAGGCCGTAATTGCCCGACGGCGCCTCAGTGTCGAGATCGGGATGGGCGAGGAAGCCGAGGATGCCGAGGCGGTAGTTGAAGCTGACGACGACAACGCCTTTCGCGGCGAGCAGGCGTCCGTCGGTGGCGGGATTGGCGGCGGAGCCGAACTGAAAGCCGCCGCCGTGGATCCAGGCCATCACCGGCCGCTTTTCGTCTGATGCGGTCGCTGCGGTCCAGACATTCAGCGCGAGGCAATCCTCGCTGCGCGGGCCCGGGCGGGGATCGTTCGCGAGCGAGGAGAGACATGCCGCGCCGAAGGCCGAGGCGTCGCGCACATCGTGCCAGGGCAATGCGGCCTGCGGCGCGCACCAGCGCAGCGGCCCGACCGGCGGTGCGGCGTAGGGAATGCCTTTGAATGCCAGCACGCCGTTTGCGTCCCGTGCCTCGCCGCGCACATAGCCTGCCTGCGTGCGGACCAGCCGGCCGAGTTCCGCAGTCTTTGAGGTGGTGAGGGCGTCCACGGTGCATCTCCTGCTGGGGGCGATCTCGGATTTACCGGCTTCCGGGCTGGAAGAATTTGCGTATTATCGCAATCGATCGTCAAAAACCGTCAATCATGCGGCAGCCCCTCAGCTATCCCTGGCTCGACCTCGATGTGGACGACCGCTCCGCGCCGGTCATTGCCGTGCGCGTCGATGCCGACGGCACGAAGGGCGAGGTGCCCGAGCACAGCCATCGCAAGGGGCAGCTGGTGGTCTCGCTCGGAGGCGGCGTCACCTGCCGCGTCCCTGGCGGCCTGTGGATGGTGCCGCCGCATTGCGCGGTCTGGATTCCCGGCGGCATGGCGCACAGCAATCGGGCGACTGCGAATGCGCGGCTGTTCTTCGTCTATGTCGAGCCGGAGCTATGCCGGCTGCCCGGGCGCTGCTGCACGATTTCGATCTCGCCCCTGCTGCGCGAATTGATCGTTGAGTTGTCCGACGGCACGCAGCACGACGAGGCGCGGCGCGAACGCCTGATCGGCGTGCTGCTCGGCGAGCTGCCGCGCATGCCGTTGCAGCAGCTGCATCTGCCGCTCCCGGCCGAGCCGCGCTTGAAGCGCATTGCGGCAGCGCTTGCGGACAATCCGGCCGATCGTCGCACGCTCGCGGAATGGGCGAGCCATCTCGCGCTCAGCGAGAGCAGCCTTGCGCGTCTCGTGGTCAAGGAGACCGGACTGACGTTCGGGCGCTGGCGTCAGCAGCTGCATCTGATCGTCGCGATCCGCGAGCTCGCCGCGGGCGCGAGCGTGCAGCAGGTCTCGGCCGAGCTCGGTTATGAATCGGTCACGGCCTTCATCACCATGTTCAGGAAGGCGCTCGGCCAGCCGCCGGCCACCTATATCAACGGCATCGCGAACGCGCGTTGACGGCGAAAGTCGTCGACGCAGTTTCGCCATGTCACCGCCGATATAGCGCGCGAGATCTTGCGCAACGGGCGGCAGGCGCAAGCAAAAAGTGACGGGATGGCCGTGAAACTGCGGCTTGCGTTTTCGGCCTCGATGGGTTCTAAGCCCGGTGACTTCCTGACCGTCGGCATGACCACGAAGCGCGCTGCGCGGTTTTGTCATGTGCCCGGCGGAGTGAACTCAACACTCACGCGCACCCAATTCAGAAGGATTCTCGACATGGCGAAGATGACCAAGACTCAATTGATCGATGCGATCGCCGAGGGCACGCAGCTTGCGAAGAACGACGTCAAGTCGGTCATCGAGTACATGGCCACCGTCGGATACAAGGAGCTCAACGAGTCCGGCGAGTTCGTCATTCCCGGTTTCGTGAAGATGTCGGTCGTGAACAAGCCGGCGACCGAAGCCCGCATGGGCATCAATCCCTTCACCAAGGAGCCGATGCAGTTCGCGGCCAAGCCCGCCAGCAAGTCGGTGAAGGCCTCGCCGCTGAAGGTGGCCAAGGACTCCGTCTGATACGGCGATCGCGCCGCCTGCTGCATGCAGGGCCGGCGGCGCGGCTACCCCGTAAACGCGAAAGCCCCGCCTGGGGGAAGCGGGGCTTTCTGGTGGGGGTGAAGCCTGGGGGAAGCTTCATTTAATTAGACGCGCGGGCGCCGAAAAGGTTCAGCCGCCAATTCCAAAAAGAGAAAAACCCCGCGCGGGGGCTGCGGGGTTCTTCAAAGCTGACGGCCGCGTCGCACGGCCCTCAGCACCACTGAATTCACCGTGATAATGCGCTGACGCGCAATCCGTTCCACCGCTCGTCGTGCGCAAGCCGGCGCGCGCGGATCATGCCGTCACGTCCACGATCGGCGGCGTGTCAACCGGCCGCTTGCGCCAGACGATGAATTCCGACTTCGGATTGAGCCATTCATATTCGTTGCCGCGCGCCTTCAGATGCGCGAGCGCCGCGGCTTGCGCGGTATCCTCATCTGCAGCTTCCACGATGATCTCGACCGTCGCCTCGACCTGCCTGACGACCTCGATGGCGAAAAACGTCCTTGGCATTGCGTCACCCTCGACGGAGTAACGGGCAGGACGCAGAGCCGTTCCAGCGATGGGTGTCCGCGCCAAGCGCTTGCGATGCCTGACGGGAAAAAACCCCGCGCTCTCGCACGGGGCTTTCCAAACTGACGGCGATGGGATTTCAGCGCCTGGCCGTCAGCTCCACCTCTAACTTAAGGTTGAAAATCCAAAAAGCAACAGCGCCGCGGTGACGGAATATGTTCGTCAAGCGGCGCTGCTTTGTTGCTGGGCGCTGAAATCCCCAGTGCTCATGAGTCTGCGCAGCGCACGGAAGGTTCAAGATAATTTCGCGGAGATCGCGCGCGAGGGCTGGACTTCTTGTTCTCATTTTGTTCTTATGAGTCCACCTTGGAGGTGACTCATGACCGTCGATAAACAACGCGAAGTGATCCGGCTCTGGAACGAGCTCAGGAAGGTCGAGGGCCCGGCGGCGGAAGAGCTCCGCATCCAGATCCTCGAGTGCTTTTCCGAGAAGGGCAAAGCCAGGCGCGCGGCTTGAGCCGCGTGCAGCCGAATTCGGCGAGATCGGGCAGGCGGCGGACTCGTTCAGGTCGCCCGCGCTTGATCGGGCATTGCCGCGTGGCGTTTGTTGCATCGGGTTTCTGATCGCAAGCCGGCTCTCGCGCAGGGCATTGCGCTTCGATCTGTTCGCCGTGTGATCGCTTAGGAACGATCATGCTGGATCAGCGTTCGCGCCCCATGATGTGTCCGCGATGCGCAAGGCCGATGACGGCGACCTCGACCAACAGCTTTCGATGCGAGCCCTGCCGCGAGATCGTCATCGTGTTTGCGGTCGTGTCGAAATTCCTGCCGCCGAAAATCTCTGCCTCCGAGGCCGCAGCGGCACGCGACTTCATCATTCGTTAGGAAGAGAGTAGCGCCGGTTTTCTCGACTCCGATTCGTTCTTCGGGAACGAAATGGAGTCGGATGCAGAACAAGGCGTGGCTGCGCGCGCTTCGACGCCGCACCTGTGTCAGAACGAGCCAGCGTGAGACGAAGCAGCGCGCGCCTTTGCCTGATCGGCGCCGCATGAAAACCGGCGAACCCGTTGGCTGGACGGAGCGCAGCGCAATGCGCGATCGCTCGCCCAGCGCGGCGCTGCGCCAACTCCTAACGGAAGCTTGCGCGGAAGCGGATAACCCTATTCGGTTAGGTTAAAAGCCCAATTGCGTTGCGATCGCTGCTGCTTGGCGTAGGTATGTCCTGCAAGGACAATCAAGAAACCGCTTTGCCAAGAAGCAACTTTGCCAACGTATTTCTCATGACACCTTTTTCAGAACCGTCATTCTACCAAGGCGACCGGCACACCTACCGGCGCGTCGCCATCGTCGGCTCGCTGTTCTGCCTCGCTTTCGTGGTGATCAGCTTCTCGCTGCGGCCGCAACTCGAGGACACGCGCGTCGCGGTCAAGGCCGACCGGCTGGTCCGCACCGCCGGCCAGGCGCCGCGCACCAACTAGCTAGCGCTCGTCGCCGGCGATGCGCTCGTCGACCGAGGCGCGCGTGCACGCGCCGCCGCGGCTCGCAAGCGCGACGAAACCGGCATAGCCAGACAGATTGAGCAGTACCTCGAGCCACGCGGGCATGTCGGGCCTCGTTGGTGAAGGCAACCTCAACGTGCAAACCGCGCGTTTGTTCCGCGATCACGAAAAGAAATCTCCCTGGAGCGCGCAACCGGGGAGGATTGTCATCGTGCTTGGGCCCGCTCTTCGCGCCCGACCTTATCGAATGCGTTCCGCGCTTTTCCGATCGTGCGTTAGAGGCGAGAGGAGGGGTCGAGCCGCCTGCCGAGAGTGGCGACCGACTCCGATGACGGCTGTTCCCTCAGGAACTCGCCTATGGCCCGCGCGAGCTCGCCGTCACTCATCGGCGTTGGTGGCGGTCGCAGCGTCCCAACTCCGAAATTGCGCACGATCTCGTCGTAATGTTGGTCGCCGGATTTGGGCACGAGCCTGCGGATACGGGCCAGCAAAGCGGATAGCGGCAATCCTTCCTCCCTCGTGTCCGCCCCGCATTGGCAGCCGTTAACGTCTGCTGCCATTTGCTCCCGTGGAACTGAAAACCCCGCCAGCATCGCGGAGGATACTGACGGGGCTTCGTGCTGTTGCCTCTACCGGATAGCGGAGGCTCTGCACTCGCAACCTCAACCAGGCCGGCACACTTTCGTTCCGCCTGTCGCGGAATTTTTTGCCAGCCTCCGGTTCCAGCCTGCGCGCAACCATCGCAGGCGGACCGCGTTGTCCCGCCGAGATGCGAAGGAGGAGTGCATGATGAAGAAAACCCTGGCAGTTCTGGCCACCGTCGCTGCCGTCGGCGTGACGGCGATCGCGGCTCCTGCGCCGGCTGAGGCGCGCGGTCGCGGCATCGGTCCGGGTCTGGCATTCGGCCTCGCGGCCGGCGCCATCACCGCAGGCGCGGTCGCCGCGTCGCATCCGTACGGCTATTATGGTCCGGGCTACGGCTATTATGACGGACCGGGCTATTATTACGGATCGGGCCCGTACGCCTATTATGGTGGACCGTACTACCGGCACCGCCACTACTATCGCCATTGGTAACGGCTCAATAAGCGAAAAGCCCGGAGCGATGCTCCGGGCTTTTTTCGTGCGCACCGATCAGGCGTGCCTTAGGGCCAGAGCGAGGGCCGTTCCACCTTGCGGGCGTTCTCGAGCGTCGACACGAAATACTCTTCGCGTTCACGTTTGAATTTTTCCTGCGTGGCACGGAAGGCGGCGACACGGGCGGCGATCTCTTCGCGTTCGCGGATCTTGCGCTGTTCGTCTTCGGTCATGTCAAATCCCCTCTACACGTGAGTATGTGTGCACTACTGCACTCAAGTCCTGCCGCCGCAATCAGCTTGAGTCGCGTCAACACATGCATTGGCGCTTCTGATTGGGGCGTCAATGGGGAGGAGGCATTGCAGGAATGTGATTAGCGATGGTCGGAAAAAATTGCCGAGCTCCGCTGCTCTGCGTGCGTCACACGATGCGTTTGTTCGCGGTGGATAAGAGCGTCAACAATCTTGTCGCTTGGATGCGACGCAGCTAGCCGAACGCCAAACCGCAAGTGCAAATCAGGCGCCGAGCATGGCGACAATCGCGTTCGATCGACTCGGCATCGAAGCGCCGGCGGGTCAGACGAGGATGACGTCGCGACGCCGGCCTGGCGCGCGCTGAGTCTGGTCCGCTGCGAGGCAGGAACGCACCAACGACCGGCGCGGGCCATGCTATAGAGCCATGCTTTCAAGTCAGGATGGCTTGCCCATGATTGCGTCAGATCTTAGTAGCGGCGTTGAACGTCTCGGCGACATGATCGCCGAAGCCAGGACCATCGTGCCGTTCACCGGCGCCGGCATCTCGACCGAATGCGGCATCCCCGATTTCCGCTCGCCGGGCGGAATTTGGACTCGCTACCGTCCGATCGAGTTCGGCGAGTTCGTCGCCAGCCAGGACGCACGCGACGAATCCTGGCGCCGCCGCTTTGCGATGGAGGAGGTCTTTGCCGCGGCGAAGCCCGGCCGGGGCCATCGGGCGCTGGCCTCGCTCTACCGCGCCGGCAAGGTTCCCGCCATCATCACGCAGAACATCGACAATTTGCACCAGGCGTCGGGATTCGCCGCGGAGCACGTGATTGAACTGCACGGAAATACCACCTATGCGCGCTGCATCGGGTGCGGCGAGGCGTATCAGCTCGACTGGGTGAAGCGACGATTTGACGAAGAGGGCGCCGCCCCCAACTGCACCGTGTGCGGCGAACCGGTGAAGACCGCCACGATCTCGTTCGGTCAGATGATGCCCGAGGATGAAATGCAGCGCGCAACGGAGCTGTCGCAGCATTGCGACCTCTTCATCGCGATCGGCTCGTCGCTTGTGGTGTGGCCTGCCGCAGGCTTTCCGATGATGGCGAAGAATGCCGGTGCACGTTTGGTGATCATCAATCGCGAGCCGACCGAACAGGACGACATCGCCGATCTCGTCATCCGCCACGACATCGGCGAAACCCTCGGCCCCTTTGTCGGTAATTGAGGCATCAATTTGATTCGCGGCTGTGCAAGCTGTTCATAGGTTCCGGCGAATCTCTTTTTTATCTATGCCTCTCAACCGGGAGTGTTATCTTTTGAGTCGAAAGATTCGCGTCGCGTCCAATTGAGAACATTCTCTTAAGACGCGTGATTCGAGCGCCGCCAATGTGGCGGGTTGCATGGCAGTGTGGGGTCCGGGGTTATGGGGTCGTCGGACGGATTTGAGTCCAAGAAGCTTGGAGTTCCCGGACAGGGCACTGCGCCAGGGCGGTTGACGCCGGGCGAGCATGGCGTCGGCCGCGACACAGCGCTCAGTCCCTTCACCGGGTTGGGAGAGGCGAGCGCCAACCTCGTCGAGGTGACCGGCGTCATTAAATGGTTCGATGCATCCAAAGGTTACGGCTTCATCGTTCCGGACAACGGCTGGCCCGACGTGCTCCTGCACGTTACCGTGCTTAGGCGCGATGGCTTCCAGACCGCGTACGAAGGCGCGCGTATCGTCGTCGAATGCATCCAGCGCGCCAAGGGCTACCAGGCCTTCCGCGTCGTCTCGATGGACGAGTCGACCGCGATCCATCCGGCGCAGATGCTGCCGCCGCGCACCCATGTCACGGTCACGGCGACCAGCGGACTGGAGCGGGCCCAGGTCAAATGGTTCAACCGGCTGCGCGGCTTCGGCTTCCTGACCTGCGGCGAGGGTACGCCCGACATCTTCGTGCACATGGAGACGCTGCGCCGCTTCGGCATGACCGAGCTGCGGCCCGGCCAGTATGTGCTGGTCCGCTTCGGGCCCGGTTCCAAGGGCATGATGGCAGCCGAGATCCATCCCGAGACCGGATCGCCTGGCCTGCAGTCGCACTAGCCGGAAACCAATTCCCGCAATCGTGAGCAGAGGCGCGCCGGCCGACCGGCGCGCCTCTGGCTTTTCCGGCGGTCGCCGCGTAGGACTGTTCCATTCCCACGCCTCGAGTGCCATCCCCCATGCGTTTTGCCTTGAAGTCTGATCGCAAGCCCTTTCGGTTCCTTGCCGGGAGTTGGCTCGCCGCCATCCTCGTCGTCGCCGGCCTCGCCGTCGCGAGCGCGCCCGCAGGCGCCGCCAGCTTCCAGCCGCTCGAGATCGTCACCAAGAACGGCGTGCAGGTGTTCTCGGTGGAGATGGCAACGACCGAGCAGGAGAAGCAGACCGGCCTGATGTATCGGAAGGAGCTGGCGGACGGCAAAGGCATGCTGTTCGACTTCAACCCCGAGCAGGAAATCTCGATGTGGATGAAGAACACCTATGTCTCGCTCGACATGATCTTCATCCGCGCCGACGGCCGCATCCTGCGGATTGCGGAAAACACCGAGCCGCTGTCGACCAAGATCATCTCGTCCGGAGGGCCGGCGCGAGCCGTGCTGGAGGTGGTGGCGGGCACCGCGCAGAAATACGGCATCCGGCCCGGCGACCGTGTCGGCCACCCGCTGTTCGGCAGCAAATAGCACCGACGGGCGGGGGCGACGGCAGCCTTGCTGGCGCCTTTGGAAGCGTGTATCGACGGGGCTCGCCGGACATTCGGGGTATAGCGCAGCCTGGTAGCGCGGCAGTTTTGGGTACTGCAGGTCGTTGGTTCGAATCCAGCTGCCCCGACCAGTCCCCGGCCTGAATCTCCTTCAACTTCCTGCAGATTTCGACTCGGTAGGCTCTGGTCCGTCATCGCGGGCGTCCGTCTCCGCCGGCAGGGCTTCCCGCGACAACTTGTCCACTACGCAACCTCCGCGTCAGCTTCGCGTGCACAAATCAAGCGATGCAACGGGGGAGTGTGAGGATATGTTGAAAGCTCTTTACGGCGCGGCGATTTTCGCCCTGTCCGCAACGACGGCATCTGCGGCTGATCTTGCGTTGCAGGCGCCGCCAACTGCGCGAGTCACCTTCAACTGGACCGGATGCTACATCGGCGGCCATATCGGCGGCGCCGCGAGCGAGGATCGCACGATCAACAGCGTTGGGGGGACCGTTGATTTCGGATCCTCCGGCTTTGTCGGCGGCGGACAGGCCGGCTGTGATCATCAATTCGAATCCAACTGGGTCGTCGGCGCCGAGGGCCGTGCAGCATGGTCGAGCTTGTCGAGCCAGCACGGCAGCAATGTCAGATTTCCCGCGCTCGGCAATCTCGCGGTGCCATCGCGGTTCGGCCTCAAGAACGACTTCCTGGGTTCGGTGACGGCACGGCTCGGCTATGCCTACGGCTTAAGCTGGCTGTTTTATGCGCGGGGCGGCGTTGCCTGGACTCACGAGAAGGTCGATGACGCCTATGTCAGCCCGGCGGCCGGCTTTGCGGTCGATCCCAGCGCATCCGTCATGCGGACCGGTTGGACGTTGGGCGCCGGTGTGGAATGGGCGTTTGCGTCAAGCTGGTCGGCCAACGTCGAATACAATTACCACGACTTCGGCACGAAGGGCCCGATCCAGTTGATCAGTCCTGTCGAAGGCATCACGGTGGCGCACCTCAAGGATACCATCCATGCCGCGACGGTCGGCGTGAACTATCACTACTGATGCGGTCGGGAGGCCGCTCCCGTTGCCGGGAGCCGGCCGCGTTCCGGAGTTCAGAACAGCAGCCAGTCGGCGAGACGCCAGGCGATCCAGGCGAGGGCGCAGATCCAGCCAAGCATGGCGATGGCGGCAAAGCCGAGGCCGCAGAGTGCGAACAGCGAATTTTTGGCTTCAGGCGCGCTCTCGAGTTTCTCGGTCGTATCAATCTGGCTCACAGCATCCCCTTGCCTTGCGGCCTGCTCTTGATTGGTCTCTGCTCGGTCGAAGAAATTCACCGGCCGCGCTCCAGCTCACACGGACGTGAGACGAGATGACTGGGCATCCATAGCGGGCGCGCAGACTGCGACGCACGCGGGTGCCAGGGGTGGGAAAACAGAGGGGAAAAGGCGGAGGGAAAAAACAGCAACGCGCGGATGGCCGTTTGGTTGCGGCGCCCGGGTGCGAAAAATGTCTATCACGTCGATTTTTTTCACGCTCCTCGCGCCTGCTTCGCCCGACCGCCGCGTTGAAGGAGATGATCGCGCAGGCGACGCCGCCGCGCCCGGGGACATCTTCAAGCGAGGCTTTCATGTCGATCAGTGCGATTGCATCAACCGTTGCCGCCATGACGACGTCCGCATCGAGCGCGACGGCCTCGACGTCTGCGGCATCCTCGACGTCGGCGGCTTCGTCGACAGCGGCGACGTCATCGACATCGGCGGCATCGGCCGCATCGTCTTCGCAGTCGGCGGGCGGAAGCTCGGGATCGGGAGGCGGCGGGTCGGCCAAGACCATCGTCAGCGAGGTCTCCATCACCATCGACGGCGTCACCACAACGACGATCACCTATTCCGACGGCACGACCGAGGTCGAGACGTCCGCGAGCTCGCAAGGTGGTCAAGGCAGTCAGGCGGGGCAAACCTACAACGCGCAAGGCGCGCTCGGGACCGGTGCCCAGAGCGCGTCCACCAGCACGTCCAGTGTCGCCGCCGCCGTCTAGCCGCACAGCACACGGCGCAGAATTACCTGGGATTCATCGAACCTTTGGCTGTCGCCACAGACAAAAGGGTGTTGGGGATTTCAGCGCCCAATGTCTAAACGGACGCCGCCAAGCGATGATATTCCGCTTGTGCGGCGTTGCGCTTTTTCAGGCAGGCGCAATCAGCTCGATGCGTGCCAGCCGGGCGGAAACGGTACGAACGGCCAGACCATCTGATTGTCGTTGGCGGGCTTGGGGGGCTCCTGGACAGATGTCAGGAGCAGCGGGGCAGGCGGTGTCGAACGCACCGCCAGGCGCAGACATACACACTGCAAGTTCATTGCGATCGCCCCAGCCGAGTAAGTCATTCTTCAAAATCAATGTCGGTCAAAATCGCCACGCGTCCAAAACGGCGCGCTCGTTCTCAAATTGCGCATCTATTCTAGAAAAGCCGGCGCCGGGTTTCAACCTGTCTCGCCGGCCGTTCGCGGCGGGTAAGGTTGACCGGTTAGGTTAAGGGCGAGCGGTTGTTGCGGCCGCTTCCGCCGGCGTGGTCAAATCGGCCCTGGCCCGCGACGGCTGCCTGAAATCCGTGCTCACACAAGGTCACAGTTCGTTGCGGCGCGCGTATCAGTCGAGTTCTGCGTCATGTCTTTCGATCGCAATTTCAAAATCGTCAGTTCGCAAGCGAGCTGGACCGAAATCTGGCACCTCTGGACGGTGATCGTGCCGCGGCGCTCGATCAACGGGCAGCTGGTTTACGGCAAGGTCTGGCGGCGCCACGACGGCCGCGACTGGATCTACAAGAAATTCACCGAATTCGACGGCGAGGAGGCGGCTTAGCCGCCGCCTCTCTCAGCGGTCTTCCTTCAGGCGGCCTTGCTCAGGCCGCCTTGGCCGCGGCTGCCGGCTTGGGCGGCGGCGGCTTCAGCGGCTTGTCCTGCTTCTTCGACCACGAGATGTAATAGGCCACCGTGGTCATGATCGCGATGCCGGCGATGCTGACGAAGAGCTGCGCAAACAGCGAGCCCGAGCTCATCGACAGCTCGAAATGGCCGACGAAGGACAGGAACACGCCGACGCAGAACACCGCGAGCGATTGCTGGCCGCAGACGATCAGCGGATCGAACACCTTCCACTCCAGCCCCGGCCAGTCCTTCGGCACGAAGCGGATCACCAGCACCACGATCACCACGAAGTGGAGGAAGCGGTAGGGCGCAAGGTTGGTCTTGTCGTTCGGATTGAAGGCCGAGAACAGCCATTCCGGGAACATGCCGCCGAAGGTGGGGAAGCGGCCGGCCATGGTCATGACGAGCGCGAAGGCGAGATAGGCAAGGCAGAGCCACAGCGTAATCGGCGAGTTGATCAGCGTCATCGAACGACGGGCGCCGCCCATGGCGCACCAGGCGCCGAACACGAACAGCACCTGCCAGCAATAGGGGTTGAAGTACCACTGGCCGGCCGGATAGGCGGTCAGGTTGAGGCCGAAATGGCGCGCGGTGAGCCACAGCACGATCGACAGCGCCATGGTCAGGTCGGGCTTGCGCAGCATGAACCACAGCACCGGCGGGAACAGGCCCATCAGCACGATATAGAGCGGCAGCACGTCGAGATTGAGCGGCTTGAAGCGCAGGAACAGGCCCTGGCGCAGCGTCTCGGTGGCGTTATCGACGAGGCCGGCGACGTTGAACTCGTTGATCATCTCGGAATCGCCGAAGCGCAGCGCCAGATAGCTGATCGAGGCGATGTAGATCACGAACAGGATGATGTGGGCGACGTAGAGCTGCCAGACCCGCTTGGTCAGCCGGGTGGCGCCGACGATGAAGCCGCGTTCCAGCATCATCCGCGCATAGACGAAGGAGGCGGTGTAGCCGGAGATGAAGACGAACAGGTCGGCCGCGTCGGAAAAGCCGTAATTGCGCGTGGTGATCCAGTTCACCACGTTGTCGGGGATGTGGTCGAGGAAGATCGCCCAGTTGGCGACACCGCGAAACAGGTCGAGCCGGAGGTCGCGGCCCTTTTCGGGCAGCGTGGCGTTGATGTTCAGGAAGGCCATGCGACGGGAGCTCTCGGAAAGGACGGATACGCTGATGTCGGCGAGGCAGTAGCCCCGGGCGGGACCCCGGGGCGGGAGGCGGGTACGCAATTGTCACGGTGCAGCATAATGACTATACCGTCGCAGAGGCTACCGGAGGGCCGGAATCACCAATCAGTTCCCGATCGGTGTCTCTATACTATCCCTGAGGTTTGCAACAACTGCCACCCTGACGCATCGAAATTGAACGATAAAGACGCAAAACGAGGCCCGGACCACCCATGACCGCACGCATTTTCAAGCCCGCCAAGAACGCGATGCAATCCGGCCGGTCCAAGACGAAGGAATGGCAGCTGGACTACGAGCCGGAGCAGCCGCGGTCGGTGGAGCCGCTGATGGGCTGGACCTCGTCGGGCGACATGAAGCAGCAGATCACCCTTCGCTTCGACAGCAAGGACGAGGCGGTCGCCTATTGCGAGCGTAAGGGCATTGCCTACCAGGTCATCGAGCCCCAGGAATCGATCCGCCGCCCGGTCGCCTATGCCGACAATTTCTCGTTCCGCCGCGGCGAGCCCTGGACGCATTAACGACCAGCCTCCACGCACGCCGAATTCGTCATGCCCGGGCCCGTCCCGGGCATCTACGTTTTGGGCGCCTGAAAGTCCGTGGATGGCCGGGACATAGGCGAGCGGAAGCGACGCCGTCCTTCGGACGGCTATGCCCGGCCATGACGGCGGAGAGAGGTATTCTGCTCGCGCGCGGGGAGCGACATGCGCAGCTCCGGCCCCTTGGCACCTCTTCCGCCCCGTGCTTCGCTTCCCGCGTGACGGGACCATGACGAGGGCAGGGGATGGCGGGGCGTGACCAGCTCGACGGCGTCGATCTGAAGATACTTGCCGAGCTCCAAGAGGATGGGCGGGTTCGCAACAACGAGCTGGCGCTGCGCGTCGGCGTGTCCGCGCCGAACTGCCTGCGACGGCTGAAATCGCTGTTCAGCCGCGGCGTGATCCGGGCGGTCCGCGCCGTCATCGACGAGCGGCGGCTCGGCTATGAGGTGGTGTCGTTCGTCTCGATCCAGCTCGGCAGCCAGGCCCAGCCTGTGCTGGAGGCGTTCGAGGGCTCGATCGCCGCGATCCCGCGCATCCAGCAGTGCTGGCGGATCTCGGGCGACACCGACTATCTCCTCAAATGCGTGGCACCGAGCGTCGAGAGCATGCGCCAGCAGCTATTGCATTTCGCGGCCATGCCGAACGTGAAGAACGTCCGCAGCTTCCCCGTGCTCGGCGTGGCCAAGGACGTGCCGCTGCCGTTGCAGGAGGTGGCGGCGCTGCCGGCGGGCTAGCCGGGCCGCGGCGTGCGAATCGGGGATTTCACCAAAGCCGAATTATAATGCTTAGTAACTCACCTAATTTTGACATGTGATTTGGGAAGTCCTGCAATGCGCTGAACCGTGATTGTCGGTTCCTGACGGCGGCCTACATCCGAGGTGTGTACCTCGCGCCTGCGTCGCATGCGGAGGACTCTTTTGTGGGACCCTGAGCCAGGAAAAGACAACATGACCTCGATTTCGAAGACGTTCGTCGCATCCGCTGCGACGCTGTTCGCCTCTGCGTTTTTGATGATGACCGCGCCGGCTGCGCAGGCAGAGGATTACTGCATCACCAACGGCGCCCAGGCCGCGCATGGCTGCGGTTATCCGACCATGGAAGCCTGCCGTCAGGCCGCCGGCGGCATCGGCGGCTCGTGCTCGCAGGCCGGTGGCGCGAAGACCAACAACGACGCTCTTGCGTTCCAGCCGAAGCAGACCAAGCAGCCCAAGGCTCGCGCCGGCGCACAGAACTAACGGCTGAAACGGATATCTCCTCCGGGACATTGCGGCCTCCGAGAGCGATCTCGGGGGCCGTCAATTTATGTCCGGCAGGCGCGCGCGGGGCTTACCGGTACCGGTCGCGAAACTCGCGCGGGCTCGCGCCGGTCCAGGTCCGGAAGGCCCGCGAAAAACTTTTCTCGTTGCGGAAGCCGGCGATCTCCGCGATGCGCTTGATCGGCGTGCGGCCGCGCATCAGCTCCTGCTTTGCCAGCTCGAACTTTGCTTCTTCCTTAAGATCGCGCAGCGAGGTGGCTTCCTCGCGCAGGCGGCGATGCATGGTGCGGGTGGAGAGCGCGAGCTCGCTTGCGACGTCCTCGGCGCCGAGCACCCGTCCGCGCGCATTGCGCAGTACGCGGCGGACGCGCTCGACCAGCAGGCGGTCGCGCCGGTAGGGCAGCACGGTCAGCCTGAGCGCCCCCTTGAGCATGTTGTCGAGATCGGCGGCGCTGCGCGTCAGCGGCAGCGAGAGATAGTGCTTGTCGAACACGATGGCTGCGCGGGCCGCATCGAAGCGGATGGTCCGTGAGAAGATGGTCGGATAGACCGAGACGTGGCCGGGCTCGGGAAAGGGAAATTCGGCGGCGCGCAGCGCGATCCTGGAATCCACCGCCCAGCAGGAGAAGCCGAGCACGTAGCGGAGCAGGGTGACGAGGCAGAATTCGCGGAAGGCGCCGAGGTCGCGCAGCTCGCGAATGGTCACCGTCGCGGTCTCCTCGCCGACGGCGAGGTCGAGCAGCACGTCCTCGGTGAGCAGGCGGTGATGCCGGCACCAGCGCTTGAGCGCTACCTCCAGCGTCGGCGCCGTGATCGAGGCGCGGCACAGCATGCCATAGGTGCCCCATGGCAGCCGGCGCGAGAACCAGCCCAGCGCCTCGTCGTCGAGCTCGCGCATGGCATGGCCGGCGAGGGCCTCGAACTGGGTCGCGGTGACCCGTCCGTCCGGGGAATTGACGAGGTCCGGCGCCACCTGGCCCCGGCTGAGGGCCTCGGCCGGATCGCGGCCGTAGCGCGCATAGGCGGCCACCACGCCGCGGACGAAGGCGGCGGGGGTGACGGCGCGGCGCGGAACTGCGGTTGCGACCTGAAAAGGCATCGGACTCCTCGGGAAAATCCTCGCCAAGTTTGGCGGAAAATGCAACCTTTTCGACCGCAAGAGGGCCCGCTCCCGGCTAGGTTCGGTCTCAAATTACGGAGGAATCGCCTTGAACATCCCGAGCATCGATTTCGATCTGGGCGAAGACATCGGCATGCTGCGCGACACGCTCCGCGCCTTCGTGGAGGCGGAGATCACCCCGCGCGCGGCCGAGATCGAGAAAGCCAATCTGTTTCCGGCAGACCTGTGGAAGCGCTTCGGCGACCTCGGCCTGCTCGGCATGACCGCGCCGGAGCAATATGGCGGCTCCAGCATGGGCTATCTCGCCCATGTCGTCGCCATGGAGGAGATTTCGCGCGGCTCGGCGGCCGTGGGGCTGTCCTACGGCGCCCATTCCAACCTCTGCGTCAACCAGATCCGCCGCAACGGCAACGACGCCCAGCGCCAGCGCTATCTGCCCAAGCTGATCTCCGGCGAGTATGTCGGCGCGCTCGCGATGTCCGAGCCGGGCGCCGGCTCCGACGTGGTTTCGATGAAGCTGCGCGCCGACAAGCGCGGCGACCGCTACGTGCTCAACGGCTCGAAAATGTGGATCACCAATGGCGGCGATGCCGACGTGCTGGTGGTCTACGCCAAGACCGATCCGGAGGCCGGTCCGCGCGGCATGACCGCCTTCCTGATCGAGAAGGGTTTTAAGGGCTTCACCCACGGCCAGCATCTCGACAAGCTCGGCATGCGCGGCTCCAACACCTATCCGCTGTTCTTCGACGAGTGCGAGGTGCCGGAGGAGAACGTGATGGGCAAGGTGGGCGAGGGCGTGAAGGTGCTGATGTCCGGCCTCGACTACGAGCGCGCGGTGCTCTCGGGCGGCCCGCTCGGCATCATGGCGGCCTGCATGGACGCTGTCGTGCCCTACATGCACGAGCGCAAGCAGTTCGGCCAACCGATCGGCGATTTCCAGCTGATGCAGGGCAAGCTCGCCGACATGTATGCGACCTGGCAGGCCACGCGGGCCTATGTCTATGCGGTCGGACGCGCCTGCGACCGCGCCGATCATGCCCGCAGCTTGCGCAAGGACGCCGCCGCCGCGATCCTCTATTCCGCGGAGAAGGCGACCTGGATGGCGGGCGAGGCGATCCAGGCGCTGGGCGGCGTCGGCTACACCAGCGAATTCCCCGTCGGGCGCCTGTGGCGCGACGCAAAGCTCTACGAGATCGGCGCCGGCACATCCGAGGTGCGCCGCATGCTGATCGGCCGCGAGCTGATGGCGGAGACCGCGTAAGCTCCTCCCAATTGGAATTGCCGCGGAACTGGTCCAACCTGTCCGCGGCCTCTCAGACCTCACCAGCCACCCGGGACCTGCATGCCGCTCCATTCCAGCATCGATCCGTCCTCATCAGACTTCGCACGCAACGCCGAGGCCATGCGCGGCCTGGTCGCGGACTTGCGCGAAAAGCTCAGCCAGGTCGCCGGCGGCGGCGGCGAGGCCTCGCGCAATCGCCACACCTCACGCGGCAAGATGCTGGCGCGCGAGCGCGTCGACCTCCTGGTCGATCCCGGCACCTCGTTCCTCGAGCTGTCGCCGCTGGCGGCCTACGGCCTCTATGGCGGCGACGTGCATTCGGCGAGCGTCGTCACCGGCGTCGGGCGCATCTCGGGCCGCGAATGCGTCATCGTCGCCAATGACGCCACCATCAAAGGCGGCACCTACTACCCGATGACCGTGAAGAAGCATCTGCGCGCGCAGGACATCGCGCGGCAGAACAATCTGCCCTGCGTCTACATGGTCGATTCCGGCGGCGCCTTCCTGCCGCTTCAGGACGAGATCTTTCCGGACGAGCGGCATTTCGGCCGCATCTTCTACAATCAGGCGCAGATGTCATCGCAGGGCATTCCGCAGATCGCGATCGTGATGGGCTCCTGCACCGCCGGCGGCGCCTATGTCCCCGCGATGTCGGACGAGAGCATCATCGTGCGGAATCAAGGCACGATCTTCCTCGGCGGCCCGCCGCTGGTGAAGGCTGCAACCGGAGAGGTCGTGAGCGCGGAAGAGCTCGGCGGCGCCGATGTGCATTCGCGGCAGTCGGGCGTGACCGATCACTACGCCCAGAACGATGCCCATGCGATCGGGATCGCCCGCCGCATCGTCGGCACGCTGAAGCCGTCGGTGCAGCCGAACCTCAACATGCATCCCCCGCGCGATCCGCTGTTTGCCGCGGAGGAGATCTACGGCGTGGTGCCCGTGGACGGCCGCAAGCCATTCGATGTCCGTGACATCATCGCCCGCGTCGTCGACGGCTCGGAATTCGACGAGTTCAAGAAGCTCTACGGCACGACGCTGGTGTGCGGCTTCGCCCATATCTGGGGCTATCCGGTCGGCATCATCGCCAACAACGGCATTCTCTTCAGCGAAAGCTCGCTAAAGGGCGCGCATTTCATCGAGCTGTGCTGCCAGCGCGGTATTCCCCTGGTGTTCCTGCAGAACATCACCGGCTTCATGGTCGGCAAGAAATACGAGGCCGGCGGCATCGCGCGCGACGGCGCCAAGCTTGTCACGGCGGTCGCGACCGCCTCGGTGCCGAAATTCACCGTCGTGATCGGCGGCTCCTACGGCGCCGGCAATTACGGCATGTGCGGCCGCGCCTATTCGCCGCGCTTCCTCTGGATGTGGCCGAACGCGCGCATCTCGGTGATGGGCGGCGAGCAGGCCTCGATGGTGCTGAGCCAGGTCCGGCGCGACAATATCGAGGCCAAGGGCGATAGCTGGTCGAAGGAAGCGGAAGACAAATTCCGCGAGCCGATCCGCGCGCAATATGAGAGCCAGGGGCACCCGTATTACGCGACCGCGCGGCTGTGGGACGACGGCGTGATCGACCCGGCCGACACCCGCCTCGTGCTCGGCCTCGGCCTCTCGGCGGCGGCGAATGCGCCGATCGAGCCCACCAAGTTCGGCCTGTTCAGGATGTGATGCGATGGACCGCTCAAAGCTCTACCGCCGTTTTCGCACGCTCCTGATCGCCAACCGCGGCGAGATCGCCTGCCGCGTCATCCGCACCGCGCGCGCCATGGGCCTGCGCACCGTCGCGGTTTATTCCGAGGCCGATCGCGACGCCATGCATGTCGCGCTCGCGGACGAGGCCGTGCTGCTCGGGCCGGCACGGGCTCGCGACAGCTATCTCAATGTCGAACGGCTGATCGAGGCCGCACGCAAGACCGGCGCCGAGGCCGTGCATCCCGGCTACGGCTTCCTGTCGGAGAACGCCGAATTCGCGCAGGCCTGCTACGATGCCGGGCTCGTCTTCGTCGGCCCGACCGCCGAGATGATGACGGCGATGGGCTCGAAATCCGGCTCCAAGGCGCTGATGGAGAAGGCCGGCGTGCCGCTGGTGCCGGGCTATCACGGCGACGCCCAGGACGATGCGACGCTGGCGAAGGCGGCCGAGAAGGTTGGCTTCCCCGTTCTCGTCAAGGCCTCCGCCGGCGGCGGTGGCCGCGGCATGCGCATCGTGCGCTCGGCCGCCGAGCTTGGCCCCGCGATCGTCAGCGCCAAGCGGGAAGCCAAGGCCGCGTTCGGCGACGACCGCATGCTGATCGAAAAATACGTCGACAATCCCCGGCATATCGAGGTGCAGATCATCGGCGACAGCCAGGGCAATCTGCTCTCGCTGTTCGAGCGCGAATGCACGCTGCAGCGCCGGCACCAGAAGGTAATCGAGGAGGCGCCGTCGCCGACGCTCAACGCTGTGCAGCGGGAGACCGTCTGTGCGGCCGCGCGAAAGGCGGCGGGGGCGGTCAACTATGTCGGCGCCGGCACCATCGAGTTCGTCTCCGACGGCAAGGACGTGTTCTTCATCGAGATGAACACGCGCCTCCAGGTCGAGCATCCCGTGACCGAGCTGATCACCGGGATCGACCTCGTCGAATGGCAGCTCCACGTCGCCTTCGGCGAGGCGCTGCCCCTGAAGCAGGACGAGATCAAGCTCAACGGCCACGCGGTCGAGGCGCGCGTCTACGCGGAGAACCCGACCAAGAACTTCATGCCGTCGGTCGGGAAGATCTCGACCTGGCGGCTGCCGGCCGAGACCGGAGGCCTGCGCATCGACGCCGGTTATCGCGAAGGCGACAGCGTCTCGCCGTACTATGATGCGATGCTGGCAAAAATGATCGCGTGGGCGCCGACGCGCGATGTCGCGATCGACCGGCTGAACCGCGGACTGGAAGAGTCCGACGTTCGCGGCATCGTCACCAACATCCCGTTCCTCTCCGCGCTGATCACGCACCCGAAGGTGCGGACCAACGCGATCGACACCGGCTTCATCGAGCGCGAGCTGACGGTCCTGACCTCGGCTTCCCCCGCGCCCGGCGAGCTCGAGCTCTGCGCCGCGGTGGCGGCGATCGTCAACGAGGAGCGGCAGGCCGCGCAAGGGCAAGCGAATTCACCCTGGCAAACCTTTGGCTGGCAGCCGGTCGGCCGGCGCCAGCGTAATTTTTCCTTCCGTGTCGGACATGGGCCCGAGCAGAAGATCTCTCTGAACTACGGCAGCGGGCCGTCGACGCTGGTGATCGGCGAGCGCGAGCTGGCGTTCACGATCGCGGCGAAGGATGGCGGGTTCGACCTGACGCTCGACGGCGTCAAATCGTCCGTCGCGGCCGTGATCGACGGCCATGAGCTGTATTTGCGCACGCGCAACGGCCGTTTCGACCTGCACTGGGTGGATCAGTTCGGTGGCGAGACCGAGGAGCAGACCGGCGAGGACAAGATCGCCGCACCGCTGCCCGGCACCGTCGTCGCCGTGCTGGCGGAGGAAGGGGCCAAGCTCGACAAGGGCGCGCCGATTCTCACCCTCGAAGTGATGAAGATGGAGCAAACGCTGCGCGCGCCCTATGCCGGCGTGCTGAAGTCGATCAAATGCAAGGTCGGCGACATCGTCCAGGAGGGCATCGAGCTCGCCGTGGTCGAGGCGTCGGGAGAGTGACATGAGCGATCCCGTCCGCATCATCGAGATGGGGCCGCGCGACGGCCTCCAGAACGAGAAGACGCCCGTCAGCGTCGAGGCCCGGATCGCCTTCATCGAGGCGCTGGTGGCGGCCGGCCTCGATACGGTCGAGGTCGGCGCCTTCGTCTCACCCAAGGCGATCCCGCAAATGGCAAGCTCGGATGCCGTGCTGCGGGGCGTCGCCCATGTGAAAGGCGCCGAATTTCACGTGCTGGTGCCCAACGAGAAGGGCTATGACGCCGCGCGCGCCGCCGGCGCGAAGGTCGTTTCCGTGTTCGCAGCGGCCTCAGAGGGCTTTTCGCGCGCCAACATCAACTGCACGGTCGCGGAGTCCATCGAACGCTTCAAGCCGGTGCTGGCGCGCGCCAAGGCCGATGGCGTGCCGGTGCGAGGCTATATCTCCTGTGTGCTCGGCTGTCCCTTCGACGGTGAGATCAAGCCGAAGGCGGTCGCGGACCTCGCCAATACGCTGTGGGATCTCGGCTGCTACGAGATCTCGCTCGGCGACACCATCGGTGTCGGCACGCCCAGCAAAGCCAAGGACATGCTGCGCGCGGTTGCCGCCGACATCCCGCCGGCAAAGCTTGCGATGCATTTCCACGACACTTATGGGCAGGCGCTCGCCAATCTCTATGCCGGCCTGGAGGAGGGCGTCCGCGTCATCGACGCCGCCGCCGGCGGCCTCGGCGGCTGTCCCTACGCGCCGGGCGCGACCGGCAATGTCGCGACCGAGGACGTCGTCTACATGCTCGAGGGCATGGGCGTCAGGACCGGCGTCGACATGGAGAAGCTGCTGGCGGCAACGAACGCGATGGGCACCGTGCTGGGCAAGCCGCCGGTGAGCCGCGTGGCGTCCGCGCTGAACGCGAAGAAGAAGCGGGCAGCTTCCTAGCTTTGCAAGGTGGGTCAGACCTGTGATTGCGCGAAGCGCAGTCGCTCGGCGTAACCCGCCACCTCTCTTTCCGCAGTGGCAAAGTTGGTGGGTTACGCCTTCGGCCAACCCACCCTACGGCAGTTACCGGAGATGGCTTCGCCTTGCCGCCTGTCAGGAATGGTTGTACGATCAATTATTGCTCTCATTGATTGATCCATCCATTTGCCTGGCGATCGGGTCATGCCGCGACCTTCCCTTCTTGATGCAAGCCGGTACCGGACGATATTTGCGCGCAATACGCGCAAGGTCGTCGTCTATATCACCACGGGGCTGGCGCTCGGATTCACTGCGCTGCAGGTCCGCGATGTCACCGTTGTACCGGTGATTACCGGTACAGCATCCGAAGTGATCTGGCGCGGCGCATTGATCGCCTACTTCTGGTGCTGGCGCTTTGGCTGTATTCGCGACACCGACATCCAGGAGCTGGCCTATGTGAGCATGCCCAATAAAGGACAATGGCCATTCCGGAGCTACGGTATCGTTGGGCTACTGATCGCGGTCGCCGTGGTGCTCGTGGCGACACAAGGAAGCGTCTTCTGGTTCTCGATCGCTCTGACGTCGTTCTTTATCCTGGATCATTTGGGTTGGCGGCATCTGGTGGCTGTGCTCGCCGACGAAGGGGAGAAGTCAGGCACGGCATTCAGGGAGAAGAGGGAGTATTTTGCGCTGGAAAAGCTCAGATTGGTGAGACAGCAAATTCAGGGCAATTGGAAATGGTGGCGTCTCGGTGCAGGTGCGATGATTGTCGTCATCATCGACGCCTTCGCCTTTGTCCCCGCATTTCGCTCACTGGTGACGGCCCAGGTCGTCGCGCAAAAGATCGGACTCCCTCCGGGCGAGGCGGAAACGTTTGTCTACAGCGTGCTGGTGCTGAGCTTCGTGGTGGTCATGGAGGTGTGGCATTATTGGATCCGCTTGAAAACGTGGATCTCTCTGGATTGCCTTGACGAGCTTGGCGAGAGCTACATTCTCAGGCGGAAACCTGGCACTGCTCTCCATGAAGTGTAAGGCGCAGGCCGTTTGGTGGGCAAAGGCGCATAGCGCCGTGCCCACCAACCCTCCATGATCGCGCCAGGTGGTGGGCACGCTGCGCTTTGCCCACCCTACGGCAGTTGCGATTGCCTATCGCTTTGCCCGCTACACGGGACCCGCGGTCAGGCGGCCTTCAGGCCGACATCGGGCAGGCGCGGCCGGTTCTTCAGCGCCTTGGCCATCATGGCCTCGACCTCGGCCTTTTCCTGCGGCAGCAAGGCGAGGCGGGGCGGGCGGGTCAGCGCGGTGCCGCGGCCCATGATGTGCTCGCACAGCTTGATGCACTGGACGAGGTCCGGGCGGGCATCGAGATGCAGCAGCGGCATGAACCATTCGTAGAGCGGCATCGCCTCGGCGAAGCGGCCGGCCCTGGCGAGGCGGAACAGCGTCTCGCCTTCGCGCGGGAAGGCATTCGACATGCCCGAAACCCAGCCTACCGCGCCCATGGCGACGCTCTCGACGATGACGTCGTCGAGGCCGGCGAACAGCACGAAGCGGTCACCGACCATGTTGCGGGTGTCGATGAAGCGGCGCGTGTCTCCGGAGGAATCCTTGAAGCAAACGACGGTCTCGACGTCGGCCAGCGAGGCCAGGATATCGGGGGTGACGTCGTTCTTGTAGATCGGCGGGTTGTTGTAGAGCATTACCGGCAGGTCGGTCGCGCTGGCGACGGCGCGGAAATGCGCGGCGGTCTCGTGCGGCTTGGACGAATAGACCAGGGCCGGCATCACCATCACGCCGTCGATGCCGACGCGCGCGGCTTCCTTGGCGGTCTCGACCGCGAACGCCGTGGTGAATTCGGCGATGCCGCACAGCACCGGCACGCGGCCGGCCGCGACGGACTTGGCCGTCTCCATGATCGCGACCTTCTCCTTGCGCTCCAGCGAGGTGTTCTCGCCGACCGAGCCGCAGACGATCAGGCCGGAGACGCCGTCACGGATCAGACCGTCCATCACCTTCGCGGTCGCGTCGATGTCGAGCGAGAGATCGTCGTGGAATTGGGTGGTGACGGCCGGGAAGACACCTTCCCAGGAAACGCGGCGGCTCATTGTTTTTCTCCAGATGAAAAGGCCGGCGGGGGGCTGGGGCCGCCGGCAGTTGTGAAGAGGATGGCGGGCAGGATCAGAGCGTTGCGCCGACCTTGCGCAGCTCGGCGAGAACGGGGGCCTTGGGCAGCCAGACCTTGTCGAACTCGGCGATGACGGCTTCGGTATCGCCGGCCGGGACCTGGCGGATCGGGATCGGCGCGTTCTTGAAATTCTCGATCAGCGCCGGCTCGTTGCCGGCAAGCTCGTCGATCTGCGCGTCCAGCGTCGTCTTGATCGTCTTGGTGATCAGCTCGCGGTCGGCCGCGGGGAGCGACTGCCAGACCCGGCCGGAGACGACCGCCGCCATCGGCATGAAGACGGCGTTCATCTGCAGGATCACCTTCGACACCTTGTCGAAGCGCTGGTTCCAGGAGAATTCGAGATCGGCCTCGAGACCGTCGACCTGGCCATTGGCCATGGCGTCGAACACCTGCGGCGTCGGGATCGGCGTCGGCGCAGCGCCGAGCGAGGAATAGAAGTCGCGATAGACCGGCGTCGGGTTGATGCGCAGCTTCATGCCCTTGATGTCGGCGAGCGAATTCAGGTCCTTGGACGAGAACACCGCGCGCATGCCGGTGATGCCCCAGCCGAGCCCGATGGTACCGGTCTCCTGCGGCAGCACCTCGAACAGCTTCACCGCCGCCGGATGCCGCACGAATTTCGCCACGGCCGGCGTCGAGCGCACGATGTAGGGCGCGTTGATCGCGGCGATATGCGGCACGCGCGAGCCGAGCTCGGCAGCCTGGATGAATCCCATGTCGAGCGCGCCGGACTGCAATTGCTGCATCATCGCGGGCTCGTTGCCGAGCTGGCCGGAGTGAAACACGGTCAGGGTCAGGCGGCCGTTGGTTGCGGCCTTGAGCTCGTCGCCGAATTTGAGCGCGGCCTTGTTCCAGGAATGGCCGTTGGGCGTGATCAGGCCGAGGCGGAATTCCTTGGCCTGGGCGAGCGCCAGCGACGGCGCGAACACCGAAGCGGCGGCACTGGCGGCGAGAAAGCGGCGGCGTGAAAGCGGCATGGTCGGGCTTCCTTTTGAACGGGCCTATTTGATGAGGATCAGCGAGAGCGACGGATAGAGCGAGAGCAGCACCAGGAGGACGCAGGAGATGACGAAGAACGGCAGCGTCACCATGAACATCTTGCCGGGCTTGGCGCCGGTGACGGCGGCCGCGACGAAGAAGCAGAGCCCGACCGGCGGCGACAGCAGACCGAGCACGAGGTTGATCACCACCACGACGCCGAAATGCCGGGGATCGATGTGGTAGACGTCGGTTGCGACCGGCAGCAGGATCGGCACGGTCATGATCAGGCCGGGGATGCCGTCGATGACGGTGCCGATGATCAGCAGGATGACGTTGCAGATCAGCATGAAGCTGACCGGGTCCTTGGCTGCGGACTGGATCCAGCCGGCGGTCTCCTGCGGCACCTTGCCGAAGATCAGGACCCAGGAGAACACGGCCGCGGCTGCGACCAGGAACAGCACGATGGCCGAATAGATGCCGCTGCGCAGCATCATCTGCGGCAGCTGCGAGAACTCGAATTCCTTGGTCCAGTATTTCCCGACCAGCGCTGCGGCCACGGCGCCGACGGCGGCGGATTCCGTTGCGTTGGCGAGGCCGCTCAGGATCGTGCCGACGATGACGATCGGGATCAGCAGTGTCGGCGAGGTTCGCAGGATCGTCATCAGGCGCTGGCGCGGCGTCTGATAGTCGGCGCGGGGATAGTTGTACATGTATCCCATCAACGCGATGACGAGGCAGAACATTACGGTGAGGATGACGCCCGGCACGATGCCGGCGATCAGCATGTCGCTGACCGAGACCTGCGCCAGCACGCTGTAGACCACGAACATCACCGAGGGCGGGATGATCGGGCCAAGCATGCCGCCATAGGCGGTGAGGCCGGCCGCAAAGGTCTTGTCGTAGCCCTTCTTCTCCATCTCCGGCACCATGATCTGGGCCATGATCGCGACCTGCGCGGTCGCCGATCCCAGGATCGAGGAGATGAACATGTTGGCGAGGATGTTGACGTAGGCGAGCCCGCCCTTGAGCGAGCCGACGAAGGCCATCGCCATGTCGACGATGCGCCGCGTAATGCCGCCGCCGTTCATGATCTCGCCGATCAGGATGAACAGCGGGATGGCGATCAGGCCGTAGCTGTCGACGCCGCCGAACAGCTGCAGCGGATAGGACTGGAACAGCACGGGATTGCCTGATGCCGCGATGTAGACGAGGCCGGCAAGGCACAGGCAGAGCCCGATCGGCACGCCGACCAGCATGATCGCGACGAAGGCGGCTGAGGTGATCATCAGTTGACCCCGTCGAGCTCGGAGAGCTCGAAGCCTTTCGGCGGCGTGCGCGGCACCAGCCCGAGATCTTCCAGAAGGTTGGCGAGGCCGTGCACGGTCATCGACACCGCGAAGATCGGCAGCGTCAGATAGAGCACCCAGGTCGGCCAGTTCAGCGTCTGCGTACGCTCGGTGTAGAGGAAGTTGAAGGTCTCGGCCGCGAGCTTGCGCCCGTCGAAGCCGGCGCGCGCGAGCCCGACCGGATCCATCCAGAGCACGCAGGTGATGGTCAGGGCGACGCCGAACACCACGACGAGGCCGGTCGAGATCACCTTTGCAAGTTTCTGGTGCTGCGGCGAAAGACGTTCCGTCAGCATGGTGACCGCGAAGTCGAGCCGCAGCCGCGTCATCGCGGACGCGCCGATGAAGGTGAGCCAGACCACGCAATAGACCGCGGATTCGTCGATCCAGTAGATCGGGAAGCGCGCGTAGCGGGTGACGACGTTCACCAGGATCAGCGCCGTGAGCAGGTACATCAGGCCCATCAGCGCCAGACGCTCGAAGGCGAGCAGGGCACCCGACATCCGGACGACCGTACGTCGGAGGCTGAGCGCGCGCGTGGCCGGCATCGTCTGCTCGATCATGAAGAAGGCCCCAACCCCCGAAGATTTGTCGTGCGATTGCCAAATGTATAATTTATACATTTGGGGTGTCAAACGGAGATTGCGGTCAATCCGGAGGCAGGGCGCGCTTTTGCTGGGCACGGGCTTTTGCCGGGCTCCGCACTTTTGTCGCGCGCCGCAACATGCAAGACAGGGACCGCGTCGGCCGGACGAGTCGGGAAGGACAGCAGACGATCAGATGAAACAGCCTCTGAAACATCGCACCCTGTCGGCTGCGATCGTCGACCAGCTCCGACAGGCGATCCTCGACGGCACCTATCCGGCCGGCTCGCAGCTCCGCCAGGACGCGCTCGGCGATGCCTATGGCGTCAGCCGCATCCCCGTGCGCGAGGCGCTGTTCCAGCTCGAGGCCGAAGGGCTGGTGCGCATCGTCCCGCAAAAAGGCGCCATCGTCTCCGAGCTGTCGCTGGACGAGATCAACGACGTGTTCGATCTGCGCTGTATTTTGGAGCCGCGCCTGCTGGCGCAGTCGGCGCCGCATTTCTCCGCCGAAGATTTCGAAGCACTCGACGACATCCACAGGCAATTCGAGAAGGCCATCAAGGCCAAGAATGTCAGCGACTGGGGCCAGCTCAACGCCGACTTCCATTTGGCGCTCTATATGCACGCCCCGCAGCCGCGCACGCGCGCGATCGTGCTGTCATTGCTCCAGACCAGCGACCGCTACACGCGCCTGCAGCTCTCCAACACCAAGGCGATGGGGACGGCCGAGAAGGAGCATGCCCATCTGATCGCGCTGTGTCGGGCGCAGAAGGTCGAGGAGGCCTGCCGCTTCCTGGAGCGGCACATCGAGGCCGTGCGCAAGGATCTGCTGCAGGTCGTGGCGATCGCGCCGAAAGGGCGGCGGAAGGATAAATCGTAGGTCTCGTAGGGTGGGCAAAGGCGCGACGCGCCGTGCCCACCATCTGTCCGTGATCGCCGACAGGTGGTGGGCACGCTCCGCTTTGCCCACCCTACGACAGACGTAACTGCCGCTACCTGCTCCCGTCCGGTCCCATCACGAGATCCGGCAGCCAGGTCGAGATGCCCGGCACGAAGCAGAGCAGCAGCACCGCGAACATCATCAGCAGCACGAAGGGCAGGGTGCCCCAGATCACCTCGCGCAGGGGAATATCCGGCGCGACGTTGCGGATGACGAAGATGTTGAGGCCGACGGGGGGATGGATCAGGCCCATCTCCATCACGATGGTCATGACCACGCCGAACCAGATGATGTCGAAATTGGCGGCGCGGAGCGGCGGCAGGATGATCGGGGCCGTCATCAGGATGATCGAGACCGGCGGCAGGAAGAAGCCGAGCACGACGACCATGACGAGGATCGCGAACAGCAGCTCCCAGCGCGGCAGATGCATCGCGACGATGGATTCGGCGACCGATTGCGAGATGTGCAGATAGCTCATCACGTAGGAATAGAGCAGCGACATGCCGATGATCATCATCAGCATGGTCGATTCCCGGATCGTCGATTTCATGATCGGGGCGAGATCGCTCGGCCGCCACACGCTGTAGATCGCCGCGATCAACGCCAGGGCGAGCAGGCCGCCGAGGCCGGCGGTCTCCGACGGCGTGGCGTAGCCGCCATAGAGCGCGATCATGACGCCGGTGAGCAGCAGCACGAAGGGGATCACGCGCGGCAGCACGCTGAAGCGCTCGGCCAGCGTGTACTCGTCGCGGGCCAGGATCGGAGCCTCCGGGCCGCCGTTCTTGTAGATCGCTTCCGCGGCCGCATATTCCCGGCGGAAGCGGTACACGGCGTAGAAGCCGAACAGCGAGACCAGCAGCAGGCCGGGCCCGATGCCGGCGAGGAACAGCCGTCCGAGCGACTTTTCCGCGGCGACCGCGAACAGGATCATGGTGATCGAGGGCGGCAGCAGGATGCCGAGCGTGCCGCCGGCGGCGATGATGCCGGCCGCAAAGCCGCCGGAATAGCCGCGCTTGCGCATCTCGGGGATGCCGGCCGAGCCGATCGCCGAGCAGGTTGCGGGCGAGGAGCCCGCCATCGCCGCAAACAGCGCGCAGGCGAAGACGTTGGCGACGCCGAGGCCGCCGGGCACGCGATGCAGCCAGGCGTGCAGCGCCGAGTAGAGATCCTGGCCGGCGCGCGACTTGCCGATCGCGGCGCCCTTCAGGATGAAGAGCGGGATCGACAGCAGCGTGATCGAGGCCATTTCCTCGTAGACATTCTGCGTCACCGTATCGAGCGAAGCAGTGGGCATGTAGATGCCCATGAACACGACCGCGACGGCACCCAGGGCAAAGGCAATGGGCATGCCCGAGAACATGATGACCAGCGTCGCGATGCCATAGGCGAGGCCGATACCGAAAACGCTCATGGCCGCCTGGCTCCAGCGAAGGGCAGCGCAAGCTGCACGAGGATCTGGATGCAGAGCAGGCTCATGCCGAGTGCCATCAGCGAATAGGGGATGGCGAGCGGCGGCGACCACATCGAATTCGAGACCTGACCGTCGACATAGGCTTCATGGGCCAGCGTCCAGGACTTCCAGGTGAAGAAGGCGCAGAACAGGAACGTCGCGACATCGACCAGCCAGAGCCGGACCTTGTTGGCGAACGGCGAGAGCAGACCGACGAACGCCTCGATGCCGATATGGCCGCGGTTCTGCTGCACATAAGCGGCCGTCATGAAGGTCGCGCCGACCAGCAGGAACACGGCGGCCTCGTCCTGCCAGTAATTGGCGGCCTTGAACAGCGCACGGCTCAGCACGCTGTAGCTCAGGATGGCGCAGGCCGCGACGAGAGCGATCGCCGCGAACACGACGATGATGCTGTTGAGGACGGCGAGACCGCGATCGATCGCCGCCGCAGGGCCGGTCCCCGCGGCAACGCTCGCCTGGTCGTCACGATCCGGAAGCGGACCGTGGCTCATGCCGCAACGTCAGTGGCGAGCTTGAGCAGGTTGGCCGCGGTCGCGGTCTTGGCGCCGTAATCCTTCCACGCGGTGTCGCGGGCGATGTCGCGCCACTTGCCGACGGTCGCGGCATCGAGCACCGAGACCTTTGCGCCGGCCTTCTCGTAGACCTTGGCGACCTCGACGTCGTCGTCCTGTGCGCCCTTGCGGCCGAAGGCTTCGAGCTCGGCGCCGACCGTGAGCAGCACGTCCTGCTGGTTCTTCGGCAGCTTGTCGAAGATCGCCTTCGACATCATCAGGGGCTCGAGCATGAACCAGTAGGAGGCGCCCGCGCCCGAGGTCAGCGACTTCGCGACCTCCTCGAGGCGGAACGAGATCAGGCTGGTGGAGGAGGTGATGCCGGCATCGCACGCGCCGGTCTGCATCGCCGCGTAGATTTCGTTGGAGGGCACCGACAGTACCGAGGCGCCGGCGGTCTGCAGCACCATGTCCATCTCGCGCGAGCCGCCGCGCACCTTCATGCCCTTGGCGTCTTCGGGGGCGACGATCGGCTTGGAGCGGCTGGCGACGCCGCCGGCCTGCCACACCCAGGTGAGCAGGATGATGCCCTTGTCGGCGAGGAAGTCGGAGAGCGCCTTGCCGACCGGCTCCTTCTTCCAGCGCATGCCCTGGTCGTAGGTGGTGACGAGGCCGGGCATCAGGCCGATATTGGTTTCCGGCAGCTCGCCGCCGGCATAGGGCATCGGATACAGCGAGATGTCGAGCGCGCCCTTGCGCATCGCGGAGAACTGCGCGTTGGTCTTGATCAGCGAGGAGTTCGGATAGATCTCGGCGGCGATGTCGCCGTTGCTGCGCTTGGCGACCTCGGCAGCGAACATGCGGCAGAGCCGGTCGCGGAAGTCGCCCTTGTCGATGGTGCCGCCGGGGAATTGATGCGAGATCTTGAGCGTGGTGGCGGCATGCGCGGTACCGGTGCCGAAGCGCAGGATGGCGGGTGCGGCGACGGCGGTCGCGATCAGATGGCGGCGCGTAATCATGGTGTAATCCCCTTGGACGGTTCTTTGGACTGTTCTTGTTGCGTGATTTGGGTCGGGTCTTGCCAGACCGGCGTTCGGGCCCATCCTAGCCGGTCTTTGAGGCGATGTTCTCTCATCTGATAGTTCGAGACCGAATGCCGCGGCAAGGGCCGGTCGTGCTGCGCTGCACACTTGCCGTCGATACTCCTCCGAATGGAGGCCGGATATCGCGAACGTGATTACGGCGAATGCGCGGAGGCCCGGAGAATTTATTGGCGCGCCGTAACAAATCCGTCCGTCGATCCGTCGAGATCAGATAGCGGCGTCCGTCGCTGACAAACACATCTCGAAGGGAAGACGATCCATGACCATTCGTACCCGTATCGCGCTCGGCGTCTCGGCTGCCGTTGTCTCGCTCGGCCTCGCGCTGTCTCCGGCGGCTTTTGCCCAGGACAAGATGGGCAAGGACGACGGCATGATGAAGAAGGACACGATGTCCAAGGACAGCATGAAGAAGGACACCATGTCCAAGGACGACGGCATGAAGAAGGATCACATGTCGAAGGACGGGATGAAGAAGGACGACGGGATGATGAAGAAGAACTGATCTTCGCCGTCTTCGGGGCGCGCGGCAGCGAACACAGGCGCGCGCGTTCTCACGTCAAAAATTCTGGGGCGGCCACGTGGACCGCCCTGGAATATGCTTCGGCTCAAGTTCAATTGAACGTGACTTTGCGAAGATGACTTCGCGAAGGTGGCTTGGCGACCGCTACTTGCGCTTCGCCTTGCGGGCGGCGTAGCGGGCGTCGCGCTTGGCCTTCTGCTCGGCCTCGAGTTCGGCTTGCCTGGCAACCGCTTCTTCGGCTTCGCGGGCGATCCGCGCGGCTTCCGCGGCTGCGGCTTCTTCCGCGATGCGCTTCTGCTCGGCCTTTTCGGCTTCGCGCGCGGCCTTAGTCTCGGCGCGCTTGGCCGCGAGGGCCTCGCGCTCGGCGCGGCGTGCCGCCACTGCCGGATCGTCTTGGCCCGGCTGCGACTTGAATTTGTTCAAAAGATTTTTGCGTGCGTCCTGCGCCGCCTTTTGCCGGTCTGCGAAGCCGGGTTCCCTGAATCCACTCATGGACGAGCCTTGTCTTCCTCGCTTTCGATCCTACATCACTTCAATTGGTACGTCGGCTGGGCATAGCAGGCGCCACGCGACGCAGAAGCGTGTACATCGGCGCGCGTCGCGAAGCCACCCATAATCGCAGCCGATCAGGTAGACGAAAAATCGCGCCCCGACGATCTCTCGTAGCCCCGAAAAACTGCCGAATTGTGATGTCCCTCATAGTGGGCACCCGACGCCACGCCTAGCGTCCGCCCCAAGACGAGACGGAGCTCGGGCATGACCATTTTCCGCCTAGGCCTCAAGGCGCTTGCGCTTACCTTCGTGGTGGCGGCGCTGGCGGGGGCCGCATTGCTGTTTGCCCGTCCGCAGCCGGTCGAGAACACCGTTTTGGGCGCCGGCTGGGAGTGCAGCCAGACGGCCTTCGTGCTCACGACCTGCGCACCGCGCGCCCAGCAGGCAATCCCGGCTGTCGAGACCTCACGCAAGGACGCGATCCGCCAGACCCGCGGTTGATGCGGACCGGCAAACCCGGATGTGACGCCACGCCGCAGAGGTGCTAAAGCCGGCCCGCCCGTGCAATCAGGTCGCCATGCCCGAGTCCGAGTCCAAGGCCACGTCGAAGCCCGAACCGGGCGAGAAGCCCAGAACCCCGCCGCGACCTCCATCCGCTGACAATCGCCGCGGCGCGATCGCCGGGCTGATCATTGCCATCGTGATCCTCGGCGTCGGCTGGTGGCTCGCCCGGGATCTGACCTCGGCGAGCAAGATGCAGGACTGCCTGATGTCGGGGCGGACCAATTGCAATGTGATCGAGCCGGCGCGCTAGGCGCTCCGCGACGCCGTCCGCGGCCTCGGCGGGCCGAAAAATTGCCGTGATCTTAATCATTTGTAACGGGACTTGGCCGATCAAGCAGGTCAGTTATGGCAGCCGGCATCAGCCCGGCGCGAGACGATTCGTCCGTCTATTGCGCGGGGACCACGGCAGAGAGAGTAGGGGTCAAGCACGCATGAGTGCGTCCAGCCGCATCAAGATCATCATTCCCATGGTTTCGGCCATGTCGTTGCTCGCGCTCTCGGCGCAGGCGCAGGAGGCGAGGCCGCCAAGGGACGCAGGCCCGCCGCCGGCCGGCCAGGGCGCCGGTGCGCCGCCCCAGGCCAATCAGAACATGCGCAAGGGTCCTCCGCCGCAGCAGGCGGCCCGCCCGGCGCCGCAGCCCGGCGGCCAGCCTCACGCTGGCGGCCCCGGTCCCGGCCCGCACCAGGCCGGCGGACCGCCGCCCGGCCGCAACTACGCGCGTGGCCCCGCGCCGGCGCGCGACTGGGGTGGACATGCCTATCGCGGCAATCTCGCCTGGGAGGGCGGGCGCTGGCGTCGCGAAGTCCACAACGGCCGTTCCGGCTGGTGGTGGGATGTTGGCGGCGTCTGGTACTATTATCCGCAGCGGATGGCGGGACCGCCCGGCTACATTTCGGAGGAATATTACGACGACGTGCCGGTGGCCTATGCCCCGGCGCCGCCTCCGGTTGCCTATGAGCCGCCACCTCCGCCTCCGCCGGCCGATCCGGGCGCGAGCGCGCTGGGCGGGGCCATTGTCGGCGGTGTGCTCGGCGGCCTGATCTCGGGCAACGCGACGGGCGCGGCTGCGGGCGCCGTGATCGGCGGCGCGACCGGCGCCATCGCCGGCGCGACGGCCGCCTCGCGCCCCGGCTACTACGTGGCCCAGGGCAATTGCTACTACCGCTATCCGAACGGGCAGTACGTCCAGGCCGATCCGCGCGCCTGCTACTGAGCCGCTGCGCAGGATGTGAATCGAAGAGGCGGGCGAAAGCCCGCCTCTTTTGTTTTTCGAATGGGCCGATTCCGCCGCGCGGATGCGAGCCGATCGCGCGTCAGGCGACGAGCCAGTTGAAGAAGGCCATCGCGCCCCAGACCAGGCCCGCGATCCAGGCCAGCATCACGATGCCGATGGTCGCAAGACAGGCGATGCCGAACAGATCGGGCCTCTGTCGCTGTGCCGGAATGCCGGCTTGAGCCGCTGCGTCCTGTCTCATGACGGGAAGACCTCCCACGCCGTCTTGCGCTTCCTGGAAGCGTTGAGACGATGTTTACCGCGACACGCCGGAGGTCCGATGTGATGCAATTCACAGATGGGTCCGAGCGAGGACGAACCTTCGTTCACGAGCGTCCCGGACGCGGTTGAAACCGCGAGTGACGTTTCATATCCGCCACAATCGGAGGGTGCCGAAATCGCTTTCGACAACGCCCGTTCTCCGCAATCATACGGACGAAATTGCCACGCACTTGTCCAGATCGGGCGGCTACAATAGGCCTCATGTGTAACAAGTACGACCCGCAGCACGAAGCCGAGGCCGCAATGAAGCGCGCCGCAGCGGCCGAAGGTCCTGACCGGCAACGTCTCATCGAGCTCGCCATCGCGTGGCATCAGCTTGCCCGCGAGCGTCGCGAGGATGAGCAGACGGATTAGAGCCTGCGGATATCGCGCGCCACCACGTTGCGCCTCGCCGAGATCAGGAACATTCGTTCCGCGCCGACGTTGTGCGGATATGACCGACCTCCAGCTGCGCGCACAGTCGTTCGAGATTGCCTGGAAATATCTCGACCAGTCCGGCCTGCTCACGGGCGAGCACAGGGAATCGGCGCGCTTCATCCTGAACAGGATCGACCGCATGATGCTGCGCGGCGAGAAGCGCAGGCTGCTGCTGTCGAACGCCGCCATCGATGCGTACCGGTTGCGGCCGCTGGTCGTGATCGCGAACGCATGAGCCGATAGCGTCGCGGCAATCTCATCTTAACATTTGCGCGCAGCCGATTTGCGCGGTCGCGATTCGTGCTTTGCGAACGAAGCGGAGTCGGATCGTGAACAAACAAAAGGCTCCGTAGGGGCCTGATGTTGTGATGCGGCGGTCGGCGCTGGATTAGTGAATCGTTCACCTTCAATCATCGCGACGGCCGCCGACTTCCAGCCCGGACGATCGATGCAAAAAATGGACTTTGATACCGCTTACATTTCTGCGGCTTAATTATCCCTTCAACTGCATTCTCCACAATCGCCGTATTTGAGACATTCAGGGGCCGTTTATGCTCTGCGGATTCGGCGTACGCCGGCTTACCGGAAAGTTGTTCGATTTCATCGCCGCCGATCGCGGCAACGTGGCAGCCATCTTTGCCTTTGCGCTCGTCCCGCTTCTGGGCTTCATCGGCGCTGCCATCGACTACAGCCGTGCTGTTGCGGCGCGCACGTCGATGCAAGCGGCGCTGGATTCTGCCGTGTTGATGGCGGCCAAGGACCTGGCTCAGGGGACCATCACGACGTCCCAGATCAGCGCAAAGGTCCAGAGCTACTTCACTGGCCTGTTCACCTACAATGGTGCGCAGTCGATCGTTGTTTCGGCCACCTACACCGCTCCCAGCGGCAGCGGGAATGCAACCATCCAGGCGACGGGCGCCGGAGAGATCAAGTCTGATTTTATGCAGATCGTGGGCTACCCCAAGCTGGGCTTCAGCACCAGTTCGACCAGTACCTGGGGGGCGAGCCTTCTGCGCGTGGCGCTCGTGCTGGACAACACCGGCTCCATGGCCAACTACAACAAGCTGGGATCATTGCAGAGCGCTGCGACAAGCCTGGTCTCGCAGCTCTCAAAGCTCGCGGCCAAGGATGGCGACGTCTACATCTCGGTCATTCCGTTCGAGATCGACGTCAACGTCGGCACATCGAACGTGGGCGCAAGCTGGTTGCGCTGGGATCTCTGGGATCCCAAAAACTATCCAAACGCTTCGGCCCCGTACCAGACCTATTGCAGCGGCGGCTACTGGATGACCTACGCCCAGTGCGTCGGGCATGGATATTCCTGGAACCACACGCCCAATACCTCGAACAAATCGCAGTGGAACGGCTGCGTGACGGATCGCGACCAGAACTACGACACCCTTTCCACGGCACCGTCCTCGACCGGGACATTCTTTATCGCGGACCAGGATCAATCCTGTCCAACGGCGCCGATCTTGCCCCTGACCTACAACTGGACTGCCGTCAACAACACGATCAACGCGATGACGGCGCAGGGCGCGACCAATCAAACCATCGGTCTGTTGTGGGGCTGGCTGTCGTTGCTGCAGCAAGCGCCAATGAACGCGCCGGCCGAGTCTCCGACCAACACGTATCAGCATATCATTGTGCTGTTCACGGATGGTCTGAATACCGGGGATCGCTGGTACGGCGATTTTCAGAGCACCAGCACGCAGGTCGACAACCGGATGAGCACGCTGTGCACCAACATCAAGAATTCCGGGGTGACCATCTACGCGGTGCAGATCGATACCGACGGGGCGGGGCCATCGGCTGTGCTGCCTGCATGTGCGAGCGATACGTCGAAATCTTTTCTGCTGACGCAATCCAGTCAGATCGCGACCGCGTTCAGTCAGATCGGAACGTCGATCGCGAAACTACACGTATCAAGGTGAGGGGTGATCCGGGAAGCGCGCCGAATCAGTCGATGGCCAGGCACTGCTCCAGATGCTGCTTCTCCGAGAGCGGCTTGTCGTGATTGCCGCGTGACCACGCCTGAACGGCGAAGGCGACCTCGTGCTGGCGCACCACCGCATCCATAATGGACGCACGCGCCGTCGCGATGCGCTTTGCAATCGCGCCGGCGTTCACGTCGACGCCCGCATCGATTGCCAAAAACGATATTGCGATCACGGCCACGGCAGATGCGATGGCCATTCTCGTCCAGTCCGACAGCGGCATCAGGGTCCTTCTCGGGCGAAACTTTGCCCGGCGCTTAGATAGGACTGATGTGGCCGGTTCAAAGACCCGGAAGGGGTTACCCACGCGTTCGTGAAGAACGATGGCTCGGCTGAGCGTCGTTTGGCTGGCGTTGTGTTGGATAGGCCAGAGGCAGCCGAGCAGCCTTTGCCGGCGCTTGCTGCGTGGTACCAGATTTGATTCTAGTTCATACGTGGTCTGTTTGGCGGAGCTGCTATGCCAATGCCACGCCTACCGAGTCCAAATCCGGTTAGACCCGGGTCCGAGCGGCGACTGCGCGACTTGCAGCAGCGTTTCCGTGCGGTATCGAGGCGCAACGGGGAAGCTCCTTCTCTGCGACGGAGATTTCAGGCAGCAACCGCGTTAGTGGCCGCTGCATTCGTCGTCGCGGTCGTGTGGATACTTGCTTCGAGCCCATGGCCGATCGCTGCGACGCTTCGGCATATCGCGTCCGCGCCAAACTGCGGGGTCGCTCGCTGGGTTGGCTTGGCACCGGCGACGCGAGGGCAGCCCGGCTATTGGAAGCATCACGATCGTGGCGGAGACGGAATTGCGTGCGAGCCATGGCCGCCGCGGCGCGGAGAGACTTGAGAAAGGGAAGCGCAGCAATTTGCCGGGCAGGAGCCAGGAACTTTGCGCGATGCGCTGCTTTGATTGGCGCTCGCCCTAGACAGGCGAGTCCGAACGGACCGCCGGCAAAAGGTGCGCGACGCCCGTAGCCGGCGGCTCCCAAGGTTCACGCTATCCGGCGCCCAGCAGTCCAGGCCGGCTGATGCTCAATTCGACGCGTGCCATCCCGCGGGAAGCGCGATCAAAGGCCATGCAAGCTGATTGTCGTTAGAAGGTTTTGCCTCTGTCGTCGCAGGCCTGACGATTTGGACGAGCGACATCGGCGCGAGCGTGAGACGCCAGCTTGCAGGCAAACCCATTACAATCGATCACTTGGGAGTGGAAAGTCAGGGGACCGGGAGAACGCAGCGCTGCACCGAGCGTTCCAGCCATCCGTGCGCTTCGATGCCGCACGGATGCCAATGCCTGCTCGCCGCTGCTGGACTGCCTCTTGGGAAATTTACAGATCGGCTGTCCGCTGCGGGTTACGCTGCAAGGCCTCGATAGCTTTCCGATAATACTCGGCCACCTTGAGCAGGCCCTCACGCTCAAGGTCGAAGGAAGCGACGGCCGCGTGCTCTCGGCAGGCGCGCTCGAGTCTGCGGAATTCCTTTAAGTCCCGGTTCAACGGCAGCTCCTCAAACTTGAGGGATCCGGTACGGCGATGAACAGTGCAAAAATCAGCAGCAATTCCAATGTACTGGATTGCCGAAAGTTCCCGCATTATCAAATATCAAGTTGCGCGCGAAACACAGCCTTCAGGGAGTGCGGTTGAAGCCGGGGCGCTGAAATGCGTTGGAACTCGCGGGCGGGCGGCGCTTGCCGCGTTCGAAATTCGGCAGGCCCGACCGGGGTCATGGTCGTATCAAGGCGTGTCGTGGTGAACGTCTCGCAGCATGCAGCCATCAAAGTGGCGGGCCAACTTCATCCCAGTCATGATCGAGATGCTGGGCGGGGCTGCGCAGAGCAGGGCGCGGCCTATTTGGGTCTCGACCGGTGGCCGCTGAACAGTGATGCCCGCCAGTTCACGCTGGCGGGTCCTTTAGATCATGCCAGGCAGGAGATGATGGCGAGCACGACGTCAGCCCCGAGGTCGCCGAAATACATCGAAAGAACGAAGCCGGCGCCAAGAGCAACTGCAAGGAGCTTGAGGGCAATCATGTTCAGTCTCCCGACTAAATCTGATCCCCAAGAATAGGATCCATCTGTTTCCGGTATGCTTCGAGCGACAAGCAAGTTGTTTCGTTCACCGAACCGTTATCCCCTGCGAGCGCTGGCTTGCAGCACCGTGCAACGAGACATGGGGAGGCCAGCACGACGTCGAGACGGCGCCAAGTGGTTGATTTCAGGCCTGAAACACTGGCGAGCCCGTGGCGTTGCCTTCAGCCTTGAGCCTAGGGCCGGCGACTCCTGCGACGACGAATGCGAGCCGGAGGAGGCCGAGCCGTCGCTTGGCAGTTCGATCGGCTCCTGCACCAAGATCACGCTTGGCGCGCGGGCTACTTCGCTGACCACGAGCGGGACGTCGCCGACCGGGGAGTACCGATGATGCGAAGCAGCAAGCGATGGAAATGAGCCCGTGCGCCTAATCCGGCTGCTAGCCTCCCGGCTCGGCTTCCGAGCGAGCCTACGTCTTGCACTGGCGGGGCAGACGATCATCGAGATCGAGTATTCATCTCCGCCGTTGCCGCTGTGTCAGTCCTAAGAGGAGGCCCGCCGGTCCACGCTGGCGAGCCTATCCGTTGATCGACGTGGCCGGGTTGCATCTTTCTAAGAACGATGATCTTTGAAATCTGCAATGGGACTGAGGAAAGCTATTCCGTGGACGGCGGCCGCTGTGTGTTTTATCGCGGCCGGAGCCGCTTTCTCGGAGGTCCACCGGCTCAAGGGCCGCATCGGCGAACTGACCCGCCACGAATTCCACGATCACAAAGACGTGCGGGAGTACATGATTGCAGCGGCACTGGCCGACGCTCCCGAACCCATCTTCGTGCTCGGCGATAGCATTACCGAGATGGCCACTCTTCCGCACGAGCTGTGCGGGCATCCGGTTATTAATGCGGGTGTTGGTGGCCAAACGATTCAAGAGGCGAAACGGTTGGCAACGCGTGTCCTGGGCGAACGTGGCGCTTTCCTGGTCGCTCTTACGGTAGGAGCAAACGATATCGGATCGGCGTCGGCGCAAAGTGATTTCGTTGCGCTGATTGATGCCGTCAAGCCGCTCTCGCAGCGCCCGCTGGTGGCGGTCGCTGTGACGTCCGATGAGGCGATGAACCGGGAAATTGCCGCTGCGACAGCTGCCCGCGGCGTCGCCTTTGTGAAGCCTCAGATTCCAGCAACGGCCGACTCGATGATGTCGGATAAGGTCCATTATCGGGCCGCAGCCTACAGCTCATGGATTCCCGCCCTGAAAACGGCGATCACCCAAAAGTGTACCGCGTCCTGGACGAAGCTGACCTGAAACTCGTATCGGCAGTTCGGAACGCGAGCGAGCTACTGCCAGCCGTAGCAATGCTGCGGCGTCGAGCGAGTCCGAACCGACCGCTCACTTGAACCAGCATTCTTCGGAGAGACGTTGCAGATTGCTCCGGTGTAGCGATTGCGGTGTTGGTCCGCGCCATACGGCTCGTAACGCAGGATGCGCGCGACGACCAGAAGCGCAATAACGATCGCCGTTGCCACGAGTACGGTTTGCTGTTCAGCACCATTGAAGCACTCTATTCGATTCCTGGCTCGTGCTGTTGAGTCTTGAGGACGATCGCCAAGAGGGCGAACGCGACGGCGGCCACCAGCAAGGCAATTCGATGATCCAGAAGCAGATCATGACGCGCCTCCAGTGAGCAGGTAACGAAAAACGGTGTTGCCGCCGTGTTCCGTGGAGCGGTTTGCAACGCCGTATAACGCATTGATTTTGCTGCGATCGATTTGCAGCGCCGCGCACCACGGTTTTGCCAACCTTAGCAATGGCGTCGCGATCGAGGCGGTGTCGACCGACCTCGGCCCGTTCATTACCGGCCGCTGCGTCGATCTCGGTCGCGCCGGCCCGACGCTCGGCATCAGCTCGCTCGGCTTCGTCATGGGCGAGCGGCTCGATTGAATTCGTCCGGCGATTAACCTCCCGCGGACGAAGGTCGCCCAAACCGAATGTGTCCCCTCGGCCAGCGGTTCCGGCCCGGCGCACCGATCCGGCCGCGATACCCCGCGGTGCGCCCGGCTTTTCTTGTGGTGGTTCCCAACGCGAGCAATATTGGAACACTCAACCTCGGCTTGATCTCAAACGGAAGTTGCGGCACGCTCGGTACGCGTGATTTGCGTGCCCGGGGCAACCATTTGTTGAATCAATTCCTACGTGCGGCCGCGCTCGGCGTGGCCTTTGCTGCAGGCCCGATTGCCGTTCTCGCGCATGGGCTGCTTGACCTCGGCGCGATCTTTACCGGGCTCGTTCTGGTTGTGCCTGTGCTGCTGCTGGCGTCGGTTGCATCCTGGCGGGAAATCCGGGTCGATCTCTGCGACATCCTGGTCGCAGCCTTTGCGGGCTGCATTGTGATCTCCTGCCTGCTCAATGGCGTTTCGGACCGCAAAGAGCTGGCGCTGCTCGCCGTCGTTCTGGCTCAATATGCCGCCGGCCGGCTTGCTCCGGTCCGTGATGCTCGTAGCGGCCTGCTGTCGCTCGGTGTCGGGGTGGTTGTGATCGGGATCGCCGTAACAATCGTTGCCCTGGTCGAGCAATGGTCCGACAACCACGGCAAGCCCTATGTGTTCGGCGAGTTCGATGCCGCGCCGACGCAGTTTGCCGTCCTGCTGGGCGTGGTCGTGATTGCCGCCGTGTCGTCGGATCGGCTGCCGCGCTGGACTTTTGTAGGGGTGGGTCTGCTCTCTGTCGTGGCCGTAGCCGTCTTTTCAGCGTCGATGGTGCGGTTTTCGCTCCTCGCGCTCGTGGTGTCGGCAGGCGCCGGCGCGCTGTTCTGCAAGGGCAGGGCGCGGCGGCGTGGGCTCGTCCTGGTGGCCTTGCTCATTGTCGCGATCGGGGCCGGCGCTGGCGCGCGCTGGGGCGCAGCCGCGGTGTTTGGCCGGCATCTGTTGACGGCAACGGGCATGGCCCGCATTGCGCCCGATGCCAGTATGCTGCTGCCGGTCGCCAAGGAATGCCCGCCGGTCGACGTCGATAATTCGCTCGCGATCCGCAAGCAGCTGCTGGCCGATGCGGTGCGGCTGTTGCCTCAGGCGGGGCCATTCGGCGTCGGCGCCGGCGGCTTCGCCTTGCGCAGCTGCGTGCGCGGGCACAGCGTGCATAACAGCTTCATCCAGGCCGTGATTGAATTTGGTTGGTTCGCCGGCGCGCTGTTGGTCGCGGTGATCGTCACCACCTGGCATGCGCTGATACCGCTCGCGCGGGTGCTGCCCGATTACCGGTTTGCGGCCTGCCTGATGCTGTTCGTGGTACTGATTAGCATGGTCCATGGCCGCACCAGCCATGACTTCATCCTGCTGCTAGTGCTGGGGCTGGCCGCGCATCTTCGCGCCACGCGGGAGAGCGCGGCCTCGCAATGGATGCTGCGCGGCTTCATGCCGTTGCCGTCCAAGCGAGCGGCGACGTCATCGGGTCCTTCCGGCTCCTGACCTATCAGCGGATCAGGCCGATAGACTCGTCGAAGCTGGCGGACCAAGGTCAAGCGGCGTTCCGCACAGCGAAAACGCGGATGGGGATTTCTCCGGGGATTTTTGCCTCACCGAGCGCCTCTGATCCCCACTCGTTCGAGTCCATGCGTGTATCATTTTATTTCGCGGCGACCTAAATGCCTTTGATCGCTAGGGGTTTTTTCTTGGCGATCCCGGCAGGACTCGAACCTGCAACCCGCGGAGTAGAAATCCGCTACTCTATCCAGTTGAGCTACGGGACCGTCCTGGGCCGCCCGGTCGGGGCGGCTGGCCGTTCATCTAGCATGCCAATATGAAAAATCTGGTCTTTCGCCAAGCCTGAAGCGAACCGTTTTCCTCAATGCCGCGACAAAGCGGAACGGTGGCGTGTCAGGGTGCCGGGTTGAGCGGCAGCGGACTGGACGATGGTTCACATCGCCGGGAACGCTGAACAGCTTCCGGGATGCGGTCGCCGGACGATCGGTGAGGTGTTGCTGCGCCATCAGGACGGCGTGCGCGGCGGTATCTCGGCCGGTCTCCTCTGGGCCTGCCTTGTCATGGCGAATGCGACGATTTGCACCTTTGGTTCCATCGCCTTGAGTCCGTCACCTTTCCACGCATTTCATGCGACCAGCGGCGCTCGTCCGCGATTCCCGGGAGTCCATCCATGATCGGTCTTGTTCGCGCCGTCACAATCTGCGCAGCGCTGGCGCTTGGCCTGTCGGCCGCGCAGGCCGCCGACAAAGCCTTCAAGCGAGACGACCTTGCCGATTCCGCGATCAAGCTGGAGGCGCAGATCAAGAGCGAGGCGGGGCCGGTCGCCAAGACCAGTGCGACGCTGCGCACGGATGCCGACGCCGCCTTCAAGCGCAACGACTACCGCACCGGCCTGTCGGTGCTTGGCCAGATCGCGGCCACCACGCCTGAGGATGCCGGCAACTGGCTGCGGCTCGCCAAGGTGATCTTCCAGATCTGGCCGAAGAACTCGAGCGAGCAGACCTTCCTGCTGGAGCGCGCCTCGACCGCCGCCTACATCGCCTACACCCGCGCCGGAAACCCGGGCGAGGAGGCCGATGCGCTCGCCGTGCTCGGCAAGTCGCTCGCCGAACGCAAGCTGTGGCGGCCGGCGCTGGACGCGCTGCGGCTGTCGCTCGACATGCGCGAGGTCGCCGACGTTCGCGGCCAATATGAGAAGATGCGCGATGAGCACGGCTTCCGCCTGCTCGACTACACCGTGGATTCGGACTCGGCGAGCCCGCGCGCCTGCTTCCAGTTCTCGGAGGAGCTCGCCAAGCGCACCGACTTCGCGCCGTTCCTGGCGCTGGCGGGCCAGGACAAGCCGGCACTGTCGGCCGAGGGCAAGCAGCTCTGCGTCGACGGGCTGAAGCACGGCGAGCGCTACAACATCAATCTGCGCGCCGGCCTGCCGTCCACGGTGAAGGAGGGGCTGCCGAAATCGGCCGAGTTCAACATCTATGTCCGAGACCGCAAGCCGTTCGTGCGCTTCACCAGCCGCGCCTATGTGCTGCCCAGGACCGGCCAGCGCGGCATCCCCGTGGTCAGCGTCAACACGCCCGCGGTCAACATCAACGTCTTCCGCATCGGCGACCGCAACCTGATCAACACGGTGGTCGACAGCGACTTCCAGAAGACGCTGACCAAATACCAGCTCAGCGATCTCGGCGACGAGCGCGGTGTCAAGGTCTGGACCGGCGAGCTTTCGACCGCGATGACGCTGAACCAGGACGTCACCACGGCATTCCCGGTGGACCAGGCACTCGGCGAGCTGCAGCCCGGCGTCTATGTGATGACGGCGGCGGCCAAGGGCCCGGGCTCGGACGACGAGTACCAGCTCGCCACGCAATGGTTCATCGTCTCGGACCTCGGGGTGGCCGCTTACTCCGGCAATGACGGCATCCACGTCTTCGTGAATTCGCTGGCCTCGACCGATCCGGTCGGCAAGGCCGAGGTGCGGCTGGTCGCGCGCAACAACGAGATCCTGGCGACGCGCAAGACCGACGAGAGCGGCCACGTGCTGTTCGAGGCGGGCCTGGCGCGCGGCGAGGGCGGCCTGTCGCCGGCGATGCTCACGGTTACCGGCGAGAAGGCCGACTACGCCTTCCTCAGCCTGAAGACCTCGGCGTTCGACCTGTCCGACCGCGGCGTCTCGGGGCGCGCCGTGCCCGCCGGCGCCGATGCGTTCGTCTATGCCGAGCGCGGCGTCTACCGCTCCAGCGAGACCGTCTTCCTCACCGCGTTGCTGCGCGACGGGCAGGGCAATGCCGTGACCGGCGGTCCGATGACGCTGGTCATCGAGCGCCCCGATGGCGTCGAATACCGCCGCGCCGTACTGGCCGACCAGGGCGCCGGCGGCCGCACGCTATCCGTGCCGCTCAACTCGGCCGTGCCGACCGGCACGTGGCGGGTGCGCGCGTTCACCGATCCGAAGGGCGCTTCCGTCGGCGAGACCACCTTCATGGTCGAGGACTACGTCCCCGATCGGATCGAATTCGACTTGTCCGCCAAGGACAAGCTGATCAAAGCTAACGCTCCAGTGGAGCTTAAGGCGGACGGCCATTTCCTCTATGGCGCGCCGGCCTCGGGTCTTGCACTCGAAGGCGACATGCTGGTCGCGCCCGCGGCCGGACGTCCGGGGTTTGCAGGCTATCAGTTCGGCGTCGCCGACGAGGAGACCACCTCGAACGAGCGCACGCCGCTGGAGGGCCTGCCCGAGGCCGACGCCAATGGCGTTGCGACCTTCCCGGTGACGCTCGACAAGCAGCCGGCCTCGACGCGTCCGCAGGAAGCGCAGATCTTCGTCCGCATGGTCGAGACCGGCGGCCGCGCCGTCGAGCGCAAGATCGTGCTGCCGGTCGCGCCGACCGCGGCGCAGATCGGCATCAAGCCGCTGTTTGGCGACAAGAACGTCGCCGAGGGCGACAAGGCCGAGTTCGACGTCGTGTTCGTCTCGCCCGAGGGCCAAACGCTGCGACGCGACGGCCTCCGCTACGAGCTCCTGAAGATGGAGTCGCGTTACCAATGGTACCGCCAGAACAATTACTGGGAGTACGAACCGGTCAAGTCGACCTCGCGCGTCTCCGACGGTGATGTCACGATTGCCGCCGACAAGCCGTCGCGGATTTCGCTCACCCCGCAGCCCGGCCGCTACCGGCTGGATGTGAAGTCGAACGATGCCGATGGCCCCGTGACCTCGGTGCAGTTCGATGTCGGCTGGTATTCCGACGGCAGCGCCGACACGCCGGACCTGCTGGAGACCTCGATCGATAAGCCGCAATATTCCTCCGGCGACACCATGACGGTGTCGGTCAACGTCCGCTCTGCCGGCAAGCTGACCATCAACGTGCTCGGCGACCGCCTGCTGACGACGCAGACCGTCGACGTCAAGGAAGGCACCGCGCAGGTGAAGCTGCCGGTAGGCAAGGACTGGGGCACCGGCGCCTACGTGGTGGCAACGCTGCGCCGTCCGCTCGATGCCGCCGCCCAGCGCATGCCGGGCCGCGCCATCGGCCTGAAATGGTTCGGCATCGACAAGCAGGCCCGCACGCTTGCCGTGAAGCTGACGCCGCCGGCTCTGATCCGCCCCAACGCGATGCTGAAGATCCCGGTCAAGCTCGACGGGCTCAATCCCGGCGAGGACGCCAAGATCGTCATCGCCGCCGTCGATGTCGGCATCCTCAACCTGACCAACTACAAGCCGCCGGCCCCGGATGATTACTATCTCGGCCAGCGTCGTCTCTCCGCGGAGATCCGAGATCTCTACGGGCAGCTCATCGACGGCATGTCGGGCACGCGCGGCCAGATCAAGTCCGGCGGCGATGCCGGCGCGGCCGATCTGCAGGGCTCGCCGCCCTCGCAAAAGCCGCTGGCGCTCTACTCGGGCATCGTGACGGTCGGGGCCAACGGCACCACTGAAGTGAGCTTCGACATTCCGGAGTTCGCCGGCACGGCCCGTGTCATGGCGGTGGCATGGACCGCGACCAAGCTCGGCCGCGCCAACACCGACGTCGTGATCCGCGATCCCGTGGTGCTGACCACGACCCTGCCGCGCTTCCTGCTCAACGGCGACCACGGCACGGTCAATCTCGAGATCGACAATGTCGAGGGCCAGGCCGGCGACTACGTCATCAACGTCAAGACCGGCGGCCCGGTGAAGATGACCGGCAACCCCGCAACCACCGTCAAGCTCGCCGCCAAGCAGCGCAATTCGTTCACGCTCGCGCTCGATGCGACCGCGGCGGGGCAGGCGACGCTCGACGTCGACATCAAGGGCCCGAACGGCCTCGCGCTGGCGCGTCACTACGCGTTCGACGTCAAGGCGGCGACGCAAGTTTTGGCGCGGCGCTCGATCCGGACGCTCGCGAGGGGCGAGAGCCTGACGCTGACCTCGGACATGTTCTCCGACCTCGTGCCGGGCACCGGCAGTGTCTCGGTCTCGGCGAGCCTGTCCACCGCGCTCGATGCGGCGACGATCCTGAAAGCGCTCGACCGCTATCCCTATGGCTGCTCGGAGCAGATCACGAGCCGCGCCATGCCGCTGCTCTACGTCAACGACCTTGCGGCCGGCGCGCACCTTGCCATGGATACCGAGGTCGACCAGCGCATCCGCGACGCCATCGAGCGGCTGTTGGCCCGTCAGGGCTCCAACGGCTCGTTCGGCCTGTGGTCGGCCGGCGGCGACGATGCGTGGCTGGATGCGTACGTGACGGACTTCCTCACCCGCGCCCGCGAAAAGGGCTTTGTGGTGCCGGATGTCCTGTTCAAGAACGCGCTCGACCGCATCCGCAACTCCGTCGTCAACGGCAACGAGCCGGAGAAGGACGGCGGCCGCGATCTCGCCTATGGCCTCTACGTGCTCGCCCGCAACGGCGCTGCTCCAATCGGCGACCTCCGCTATCTCGCCGATACCAAGCTCGGCAACCTCGCAACGCCGATTGCAAAGTCGCAGCTTGCCGCGGCGCTCGCGCTGGTCGGCGACCGCAACCGCGCCGAACGCGTCTATGGTGCCGCGCTCGACAGCCTCGCGCCAAAGCCGGTGCTGGAGTTCGGCCGTACCGACTACGGCTCGCAGCTGCGCGATGCCGCGGCGCTGGTCTCGCTCGCCAGCGAGGGCAACGCGCCGAAGGCGACGCTGACGCAGGCGGTGAGCCGGGTCGAGACCGCGCGCGGGCTGACGCCCTACACCTCCACGCAGGAGAATGCGTGGCTGGTGCTGGCTGCGCGGGCGCTGGCCAAGGAGAACCTCTCGATCGAAGTCGACGGCCAGCCGGTCAAGACCGCGCTCTATCGCAGCTACAAGGCGGACACCCTGAGCGGCAAGCCGCTGAAGATCACCAACACCGGCGATGCGCCGGTGCAGGCGGTGGTCTCGGTGTCCGGCTCGCCGGTGACGCCGGAGCCGGCGGCATCGAACGGCTTCAAGATCGAGCGCAGCTACTTCACGCTCGACGGCAAGCCCGCTGACATCAGCAAGGTCAAGCAGAACCAGCGCTTCGCGGTGGTGCTGAAGATCACCGAAGCCAAGCCGGAGTACGGCCACATCATGGTGTCCGACTATCTGCCGGCGGGCCTCGAGATCGACAATCCGAAGCTGGTCTCGTCCGGCGACAGCGGCACGCTGGACTGGATCGAGGACGGCGAGGAGCCTGAGGATACCGAGTTCCGCGACGACCGCTTCACCGCGGCCGTTGACCGGGCCTCGGACTCCAAGTCGGTATTCACCGTCGCCTATGTCGTGCGCGCGGTCTCGCCCGGCAAATACGTACTGCCGCAGGCCTATGTCGAGGACATGTACAATCCCTCGCGCTATGGCCGCACCGGCACGGGTACGGTCGAGGTGCGGACGGCGAAGTGAGACGAGCGGAATAGAGTCGGATGAGCGAAGTCGCGCCACAAACTCCGTCGTCATGCCCGGGCTTGTCCCGGGCATCCACGAACTTGGGCACGAGCGGCAAGAACGTGGATGGCCGGGACAAGCCCGGCCATGACGGAGCAAGGGGCGGGGGCCTTCGCATCCTCTCAGCCCTCGCGCTCACGCTCATCCTCGCCATCATCGGCTTCGTCGGCTGGGTCTATTCTCTCGGCCCGCTGCCGCTCGACGAGGCGCGGCAGGTCTCGGCCACCATCGTCGACCGCAACGGCAAGCTGCTGCGCGCCTATGCCATGGCCGACGGCCGCTGGCGGCTGCCGGTCGATGCCAGGACCAACGTCGATCCGACCTATCTGAAGCTGCTGTTTGCCTATGAGGACCAGCGCTTCTACGCCCATGACGGCATCGACCCGCTGGCGCTGGGGCGCGCGGCGTTGCAGCTCGGCACGCGCGGCCACATCGTCTCGGGCGGCTCGACCATCACGATGCAGCTCGCGCGCCTGATGGAGCCGCGGCGGCAGCGCTCGCTCTACGCCAAGCTGCGGCAGATGGTGCGTGCGATCGAGATCGAGCGCACCATGAGCAAGGAGCAGATCCTCGATCTCTATCTCGCGCTCGCGCCCTATGGCGGCAACCTCGAAGGCATCCGCTCGGCCTCGATCGCCTATCTCGGCAAGGAGCCGAAGCGACTGTCGCTGGCCGAGGCCGCGCTGCTGGTCGCGCTGCCGCAATCGCCGGAGACGCGCCGGCTCGACCGCTATCCCGACGCCGCGCGCAAGGCGCGCGATCGCGTGCTCGATCGCATGGTCTCGGAGCATGTGGTCAGCGCGGACGACGCGAGGCAAGCCAAGGCCGCGCCGGTGCCGACACTGCGTAAGCCGATGCCGATCCTGGCGCCGCACGCCTCCGACGCGGCGCTGTCGACGGTCAAGGACACGCCAATCATCAAGCTGACGCTGGATGCGACCTTGCAGAAGGTGCTGGAGCCGTTGGCGCGCGACCGCGCGATCGCGCTGGGGCCCAACATCTCGGTCGGCATCATCGTGGTCGACAACGAGAGCGGCGATGTGCTCGCGCGCGTCGGCTCGGCCGATTATTTCGACGAGAGCCGGGCAGGGCAGGTCGACATGACCCGCGCCATCCGCTCGCCGGGCTCGACGCTGAAGCCGTTCATCTACGGCCTCGCCTTCGAGGATGGTTTCATCCATCCCGACAGCCTGATCGACGACCGTCCGGTCCGCTTCGGCTCCTACGCGCCGGAGAATTTCGACATGACCTTCCAGGGCACGGTGCCAGTGAAGAAGGCGCTGCAATTGTCGTTGAACGTGCCCGCGATCGTGCTGCTCGACCGGGTCGGCTCGAGCCGTCTGGCATCGCGGCTGCGGCAGGCCGGCGGCAATCTCATCCTGCCCAAGGACGAAGCGCCCGGTCTTGCCATGGGCCTCGGCGGTGTCGGCGTCACGCTGCAGGACCTTGCGCAGCTCTACGCGGGCTTCGCTCGTCTCGGAACCACCAAGCCGCTGCGCGAGATCGTCGCCGCCAACGACGACCGCGAGCCGATGCGGCTGCTGGATCCGGTCGCGGCCTGGCAGGTCGGCAATGTCCTGCTCGGCACGCCGCCGCCGGAGAACGCCGCCCACAACCGCATCGCCTTCAAGACCGGCACCTCCTACGGCTATCGCGATGCCTGGTCGGTCGGCTTCGACGGACGCATGACCATCGGCGTCTGGGTCGGACGGCCCGACGGCGCGCCGGTTCCCGGCCTGATCGGCCGCGTCGCCGCCGCGCCCATCCTGTTCGACGCCTTCGCCCGGACCGGCAAGACGCTGATTCCGTTGCCGAAGCCGCCGAAGGGAACTCTGGTTGCCAGCAACGCCAAACTGCCGCTGCCGCTCAAACGGTTCCGCCCGGTCGGAGAGCTGGTGCGGACCGGCGGCGAGCAGGCGCTGCACATCCAGTTCCCGCTGAACGGCTCGCGCATCGATGTCGATCGCTCGGGCGGGCCGGAGAGCGCTGCCATGCCGGTCAAGGTCGCCGGCGGGGTTCTGCCCATGACCGTCATGGTTAACGGCGCCGCACGCGGCGAGATCGACGGCCGCCGCCAACGCCTGATCGATCCGCCGGGGCCGGGCTTTGCGCGGCTCACCGTGATCGATGCCACGGGCGCCGCGGACACAGTTGTCATTCGAATTCAATGAGCCCGGCTTAAGCGGTTGTGGCGATGGCGGTTTCAGCGTAAGCGGAACCAATGGTCGAGACCTACCCAAGTCCCCGTTTTGGAGCCCCCCGCGAGCCGAAATCGCCCGTAAATCCGGGCAGCCGCCTCGTGACGATGCTCGATATCGCGACGGCCAGCCACGCCCGCGCGGTCGCGTTCCTGCTGCTCTGCGCGCTGCTGCTGTTCCTGCCGGGCTTCTTCACGATCCCGCCGATCGATCGCGACGAGGCGCGCTTCGCCCAGGCGACCAAGCAGATGGTCGAGAGCGGCGACTATGTCGACATCCGCTTCCAGGAGGACGTCCGCTACAAGAAGCCGGTCGGCATCTACTGGTTGCAATCTGCGGCCGTTGAAGCCGCGTCCGCCCTTAGGCTGCCGAAGGCCGAATTGCGGATCTGGGTGTACCGGATTCCCTCGTTGATCGGTGCCATCGGCGCCGTGCTTATGACCTACTGGGCGGCGCTCGCCTTTGTCACGCGGCGCGCGGCCGTGCTCGCGGCGCTGTTGATGTGCGCCTCGGTGCTGCTCGGCGTCGAGGCGCGGCTCGCCAAGACCGACGCGATGCTGCTGTTCTGCGTGACCGCCGCGATGGGCGCGATGGCGCGGGCCTATTTGTCCTGGCAGCGCGCCGAGGACGAGACGCATCCGCCCTGGAGCTGGCCCGCGATCTTCTGGAGCGCGCTTGCGGTAGGCATCCTGATCAAGGGCCCGCTGATCCTGATGTTCGCCGGTCTCACCATCGTCGCACTCGCGATCCTGGACCGCGATGCCTCCTGGCTGTGGAAGCTGCGCCCGCTCTGGGGCCTGATGTGGACGCTGGTGCTGGTGCTGCCCTGGTTCATCGCGATCTTCTGGCGCGCCGGGGACGCCTTCTTTGCCGATTCCGTCGGCGGCGACATGCTCAGCAAGCTCGGCGCCCAGGAATCCCATGGCGCGCCGCCCGGACTGTACCTGGCGCTGTTCTGGATCACGTTCTGGCCCGGTGCGCCGCTGGCGGCGATGGCGGCGCCTGCGGTGTGGCGGGCGCGGCGCGAGCCGGGCGCGCAGTTCCTGCTGGCCTGGCTGATCCCGTCCTGGATCGTGTTCGAGGCGGTGCTGACCAAGCTGCCGCATTACGTGCTGCCGCTCTATCCCGCGATCGCGATCCTCACCGTCGGCGCGCTGGAGCGGCGCGTGCTGTCGCGGTCCTGGCTCGCACGCGGCTCGGCCTGGTGGTTCGCGATCCCTGCGGCGGCCTCGATCATAGCGGTGGTCGGCGCGGTCATGCTGACGCGGCAGCCGGCCTTCGTGGCCTGGCCGTTCATTGCGGCCTCGCTGATCTTCGGCCTGTTCGCCTGGTGGCTGTTCGACACCAACCGCGCCGAGCGCTCGGTTCTGAATGCGCTGGTCGCAGCCCTCATGCTGGCCGTGACGGTCTACGGCATCGTGCTGCCGTCGCTGACACCGCTGTTCCCGAGCATCGAGATCGCGCGCGCCTTGCGCAGCGTCACCTGTGTCGGGCCGAAGGCGGCATCGGCCGGCTACCACGAGCCGAGCCTCGTCTTCCTGGTCGGCACGCAGACGCTGCTCACCGACGGCTCGGGCGCGGCGGACTTCCTGCGCCAGGGCAGCTGCCGCTTCGCGCTGATCGAGCAGCGCTCGGAGCGCAGCTTCGTGCAGCGCGCCGAGGCGATCGGGCTGCGCTACAAGGTCGGCGCGCGCATCGACGGCTATAATTTCTCGCAAGGGCGCGCGATCTCGATCTCGATCTTCCGCTCGGAGGGCACCGAGTAAGATGCCGGCGACCACCGATAGCGCCTCGCGCCCGGCCTATCCCGTGCAATTGCTCACGGTGTCGGGGCGCGCGCTGGCGCAGCTCGTGCGCTCGCCCTCGCATTCCCGCCGCGCCGAGGCCGCGCGAAAGCTGGCGCGGCATTCGCTGTGGCTCAGCGTGGCGGGCGCGGCCCTGGTCATCGCGCTGATGCTGGTGTTCGACCTGACCGAGATCCAGCTGATGCCGGCGCGGGGCACGCCCAGCCTGTGGCCGATCCGCATCCTGACCGATTTCGGCAAGGACGAGTACGTGCTCTCGGTGCTGGGCGTGATGCTGGTCGTCGTGGCGCTGGCCGCGGCGGGGCTTCACGGCACACGGCGCGCGTTGCTGCTGGGCCTCGGCACGCGGCTGCAGTTCCTGTTTCTGTCCGTTGCCTTCTCCGCGTTGATCGGCGAGATCCTGAAATATCTCATCGGCCGGGGGCGTCCCTTCGTCGGCGGCAAGGCCGATCCATTCAACTTCATCCCGTTCGAGGGCTCGGGAGCCTATGCCAGCCTGCCGTCGGGCCATGCGATCGCGGCGTTCGCGCTGGCGTTTGCGGTCTCCGCACTGTGGCCGCGGCTGCGGGTGTTCATGTTCACTTACGCAATCGTGATCCTGCTGACGCGCCTCGTGCTGCTCGCGCATCACCCCAGCGACGTCACCGCCGGGGCTCTGGTCGGCATCGTCTGCGCCATGGCGGTCCGGTACTGGTTTGCAGCCCGCCGGCTCGCCTTCGCCATCCGCGCCGACGGCACCATCGTGCCGCTTCCGGGGCCGGTCACAGGGCGCCTCAAAAGGGTTGCCCGCGGGGCGTCCGCCCCATAAAAGCGGCTGCCTGCCGGGGCCCCCGGTTCCCCGAGGGCAGGCCAATTCCAACCACGAGCCTCGATTTGTCGACGTCCCAGCCATCGGTTTCCATCGTCGTTCCCGTGCGCAACGAAGCCGACAACATCGTGCCGCTGATCGAGGAGATCACGGCGGCGCTCGATGGCCGCTGGGATTACGAGATCATCTACGTCAATGACGGCTCGACGGACGCGACTGGCGAGCGACTCAAGGCCGTGATGGCGCAGCGGAGCAATCTGCGTCAGCTGCGGCACGTCAGATCGGGCGGCCAATCGGCCGCGGTGCGCAGCGGCGTGCGCGCGGCGCGCGGGGCGATCGTCGCCACGCTCGACGGCGACGGACAGAACAATCCCGCCTTCCTGCCGGACCTGATCTCCGCGGTCGAGAAGGGTGCCAATGTCGGCCTTGCCGCGGGACAGCGTGTCGGGCGCAAGGACACCGGCTTCAAGAAATTCCAGTCGCGCGTGGCCAACAAGGTCCGCAACGCGATCCTGCAGGACGGCACGCGCGACACCGGTTGCGGGCTGAAGGCGTTCCGTCGCGACGTGTTCCTGATGATGCCCTATTTCGACGGGCTGCATCGCTTTCTGCCGGCGCTGGTCCGCCGCGAGGGCTTTGACATTGCCTATGTCGACGTGATCGACCGGCCGCGCCGGTCCGGCGTGTCCAACTATGGCTTCTTCGACCGGCTGTGGATCGGCATCATGGACCTGGCCGGTGTGTGGTGGCTGATCCGCCGCAAGAAGCCGACACCAGATGTAACCGAGGTGAACGCATGATCATCCAATACGGTCAGGCGCTGAGCAACTATCTCTACGACGTCTTCGTCGCCAAGTTCGACTTCTGGCTCGCGTTCGGCCTCGTCGCGCAGCTGTTCTTCACCGCACGCTTCCTGGTGCAGTGGATCGCGAGCGAGCGCGCCGGCAACAGCGTGGTGCCGATGGCGTTCTGGTTCTGCTCGATGGGCGGCGGCCTGATGACGCTGGTCTATGGCGTCGTGAAGCGCGAGCCCGTCATCATCCTCGGCCAGTCGCTCGCGACCATCATCTATATCCGCAACATCATGCTGATCATCAAGAACCGCGGCCGCGCTTCGAAGACGCTGGAGCGCTGATCGCGGTCTACGACGGCAGGGCATCCGGATATCCCGATCGCCATGCGCAAGTTACCGGCAGCTCTGTTTGGATCGGTTGTTCTGATCGGCCTTGTGCTGCTTGGGCTCGGCGTGTTCGAGCTCGGCGTCGTCGTCGCATTTCTTGCAAGGGCCGAGCAGGCCGAGGCGCATTTCGCCGGTGCCGTCGCGCGCAGCGGCGGAAACCATGGCGGGACGTTTCTCTATCCGACGTTTCAATTCCAGACGGCGGACGGGCGCCCGATCACGTTCACATCCTCATCGGGGTCGACAAGCCAGCCTTATGCGGACGGCGAGCGGGTCCGGATCGCCTACGATCCCCGGCGGCCGGAGGATGCGCGGCTGCTGTCGTTCCTGACGCTTTGGATCGCTCCCGTCCTGCTTTGCGCCGCGGGGCTGCTTCTGGCAGGCGGCGCGATTGCCGTTCGCATCGCCCTAGCGCGGCAGCGCCGAGGCCGCGCCTGAGTCGGGCAGGGCGGCGGTCTCCGCCTCGGTCCTGCGATAGGGCTCGCCGGCCGCATCCAGCACGGGATAGGCGACGGAGCAGATGTGCGAGTGGATGCGGCGCAGGTCACGCAGCACGTCGAGATGCAACGAGGTGGTTTCGATGGTCTCAGGCCGTCCCTCGCGCAATCGGTCGAGATGGCGCTCGACCGCGGCAAGCTCGGTGTTCTTGAGCATGGTCTTCTCCACCAGCAGCTTGCGCGCCTCGTTGGCGTCGCCCGACATGAACACGCCGAAGGCGATCCGCAGCGATTCCATCGTGCGCTTGTGGAAGGCGGCGAGCTCCTCGGCGCCCTCGGCCGAGAACTGGAAGCGGCGCTTGATCTTCTTGGTCGCAAGCTCGCTCAGGCTCTTGTCGATGATGTCGCCGATATGCTCGAGATTGATGGCGAAGGAGACGATCTCCATCGCGCGCCGCCCCTCGCTCTCGTCGAGGCTGCCGCGCATCAGCTTGGTCACGTAGAGCTTGATCGCCTCGTCGAGACCATCGACGATGTTGTCCGTCTTCGAGACCTGATCGACCAGCGCCCGGTCACCGGTCATCATCGCTGTCATCACCTTGCGCAGCATGACCTCGACGAGATCGCCCATGCGCAGCACCTCGCGGGCGGCGTCGGCCAGCGCCAGTGACGGCGTCTCCAGCGCGGTCTCGTCGAGATAGCGCGGTCGGCCTGGATCGGCCTCCTGCACGCGGTCGGGCAGAAGGCGGGTAAGCAGGCGCGACATGGTGTCGAGCAGGCCGATGAAGATGATCGCGGTTCCGGCGTTGAAGGCGATGTGGAACGCGGCCGTCATCTTCGCCAGATCCGGCTGCCAGGCGTGCATGTGCGCGGCGATCACGCCCAGGAACGGCATGACGAGGGCGATCCCGACCACGCGGTTGACGAGATTGCCGACCGGAAGGCGGTAGCTTGCGGGATCGTCGCGCCGTGCGCCTTCGAACACGGGATTGATGGCGCTGCCGAGATTGGCCCCGAGCACCAGGGCCAGCGCGGCATACGGTGTGATGAACTGCGAATAGGCCAGCGACATGATCAGCAGCACGCTGGCGACGCTCGAATGCACCGCCCAGGTGACGAGCGCGGCGATGAGGATGCATAGCACGGGATCGCCTGTTATCGCCGCCATCACGACGCGCATGCCGGGTGCGTTCTCCGCCGGCGCCAGCGTGTCGAGCAGGATGTGCAGCGACAGCAGCATCAGGCCGAGGCCGATGCAGACGCGGCCGATGTCCTTGATCCGGGAGCGCGGTCCGGAGCGGAAGGCGACGAGGCCGAGCACGAACAGGACGGGCGCGACAGCCGCGATGTTGAACGAAAGCACCTGCACGATCAGCGTGGTGCCGACATTGGCGCCCAGCATGATCGCGAGCGCGGCTGCGAGGCTGACGAGGCCCTCGGCCGCGAACGACGAAGTGATCAGTGCCGTCGCTGTGCTGCTCTGGAGCAGCGCGGTGAGGCCGAGGCCTGCCGCAAACGCACTGATGCGGTTGCCCAGCGCCTTGCCGAGCAGCCGCCGCAGGTCGGGACCGAACGCGCGCAGAATCCCGCTGTGGACCATGTGCAGGCCCCACAGCAGCAGCGCAACGCCGCCCATCAGATCGAGCAGAACCAACGTTCCCATGCTCCGTGTCCGGATTGGAGTCGATTGGTGAGGCTAGCGCCAAATGCTTGGGGATCAAACCATTTGTTGGTGCATCGGCGTTAACGTTTGCGCGGACTGCTCGTTCCCGCAGCGCGATGCCTTGTGAGCAGGCTCACATTGCTGCCTTCAGGGCATTCTCCCGGCGGCGCTCGGGTCGAGTTGCGCTGCCGGGTATCGCAAGAGCGTGGTCAAACCTATGATACCGGCTCTCGATAGCCTGCGAATCTCAATGGCCCTCTTCAAGCAATCCCGTTTCAGCGCGTCCGATGTACGCTCGCTCTGTTGGCGCGGCGATGAGCTCGTGGACTGGGTCAGCGGCGGGCGCGCATTCACGGTCGACGGTGGGGAAAAGCGCGCGATCGTGAAATTCGGCTATCGGTTCGACGCCGCCACGGCGTCGCCGGATGGCCGCTTTGTCGTGATCTACGAGCGACTGGGCACGAAGGGGCTCCTGCTTCGCGACGGACGGATTGTTCGTGAGCTGGACCGTAGCTACTACTTCGCAGACGCCTACGAATTCCCTGTTGCCCTGTTCAACGCTCCGGACGGCCGGCTCTTGCTGGCACATTGTCCCGGAAACTATTGCCGCCTCGAACTGGAGGAGGCCGAAACAGGCCGGCCGCTCACGGCATCGGTCGAGCGCAAGCCGTCTGATTTTTTCCATTCGCGGCTAAGCGCGAGCCCTGACGGAAGGCGTCTGCTCAGTGCCGGGTGGCTGTGGCATCCGCTCAGTCTCGCGGTGTGCTACGACGTCGCGCAAGCCATCGCGGACCCCTGTCACCTCGATGGCCGCCATGAACTCAGTGCATCATTCAATCCAGGTCTGGTCGAGGAGAGTTCGGCCTGCTGGCTCGACGATGATCGCCTTGCGGTGGCGGCCTCAGCCGAGCCCGAGCAGGAAAGCATCGAGGACGACCGGGAACCGCGCCTGCATCCGTGTGGGCTCGCCGTCTACAATGTCGCGAGCCGAACCTGCCTGCGGGCCTTCAAAATGGACGAGCAGCCTGGAACGATCTTGCCGCTCGGGAAGTGCCACGTGTTGTCCCTGTACCGGCATCCGAAGCTGATAGAGCTTTCGACCGGCACTGTCGTCCATGCCTGGACCGAACTCTCCTCCGGCCGTCAGGACGGCAGCATCATTTGGGGCCTGAGCGGCGACGCGATACCGCCCGTCATGGCGTTCGATCCCTCTGGCGGCCGCTTCGCGATCGCCAAAGGCGACACCATCACCGTGCTGGATTTTGATCTTCCGGCATTGAATGCGACGTGAGGCCGATCGAGCTCACATCGCCGTCTTGAGAGCAGCGAAGCCGCGATCGAGATCCGCCTTGAGATCGTCGACGCTCTCGAGGCCGATATGGAGTCGCAGCGTCGGGCCGCCCGGCGCCCATTTGGTCGCGGTGCGATAGTCGTTGCAGTCGAAGGGAATCGCGAGGCTCTCGAAGCCGCCCCAGGAGAATCCCATGCCGAACAGCTTGAGCGTGTTGAGCATGGTGTCGACCGCCTGCTGCGGCGCCGGCTTCAGGACGATGCTGAACAGGCCCGAGGCGCCGGTGAAGTCGCGCTTCCAGATCGCGTGGCCGGGATCTGTCTCCAATCCCGGATGCAGCACACGCGCGACCTCGGGACGCCCCGCCAGCCAGCGCGCCATGTCGAACCCGGAGCGATGGTGCTGTGCGAGCCGAACCGACAGCGTGCGCAGGCCGCGCAGCGCCAGGAAGACGTCGTCGGGGCCGGCGCAGACACCGAGCAGGCGGATGCCCTCGGCGATCTGCGGCCAGGCCTTGGCGTTGGCCGAGATGGTGCCGAACATGATGTCGGAGTGGCCGCCGATATACTTGGTGGCGGCCTGCATGCTGATGTCGACACCCTGCTCGAGCGAGCGGTGATAGAGCGGCGTCGCCCAGGTGTTGTCGTCGATGACGAGCGCGCCCTTCGCATGCGCGACCTCGGCGATGGCGCGGATGTCGGGCATCTCGAAGGATTGCGAGCCGGGCGCCTCCACCAGCACCGCACGGGTGTTGGGCTTGAAGAGCTTTTCGATGCCGGCGCCGATCAGCGGATCGAAATAGGTGGTCTCGACGCCAAAGCGGGTCAGCATGCCGTTGCAGAAATTGCGCGACGGCCGGTAGATGTTGTCGGCGACCAGGATATGGTCGCCGGCCTTGAGCACCGAGAGCAGGGTGGTCGAGATCGCCGACAGCCCCGACGGCACGATGCCGACGCCGGCGCATTGCGGCCCCTCCAGGGCCATCAGCGTGTCCTGGAACGCCCTGGTCGTGGGGGTGCCGTGCCGGCCATAGGTGAACTCGCCGCGATGGGCATGGAGGTCCTCGGCGGTCGGATACAGCACGGTCGAGCCGTGGAACACCGGCGGATTGACGAACCCCTTCTGCGCCTTGGTGTCGCGGCCGGAGGTGACCAGCCGGGTCTCGGCCTGCTGCTGGGAGGGGTGAGAGGAATCCATGCGTCTGCTTTCAAAACCGCGTTTCCGCCGGGGCGCCTTGCGCCTGGCAGGCCGGCCGAAAGGCCGCTCGCGTTAATAACAGAACACAGAAGACTCCCGTCAACCCCTTGACCCGGCTCGCCAGTCGTTCTGTGATGCGCAGGTGCTATTCAGTCGCTGCATGTTGAGGGGCCTGCGCGACCTTCGATCCATCGTTTGACCGGACCTTGCGCCACAGCCAAAGATGCGGGCGCGACCGGCGTGGATTAAGGTATGGCCTCCCGATATCGGCGGGTGTTCGGCAAGGCTTCCCAGCATGACTCTTGCAAGGCTACCCCCCGGCAGAGACGATCCCAAAGACAACATTCCTGACCTTGAGACGACCTTGAAAGGCCTTTAGCCCATGAAACGCGTAACCTTGGCTCTTACCCTCGCTCTCGCCGCCGGCCTGTCCGCCCAGGCTGCCGATGCGCAAACGCTCAAGACGATCAAGGATCGGGGCACGCTCTCCTGCGGCGTCAGCCAGGGCCTGCCGGGTTTCTCCTCGCCCGACGACAAGGGCAACTGGACCGGCCTCGACGTCGACGTCTGCCGTGCCATCGCGGCCGCCATCTTCAACGACCCGTCCAAGGTCAAGTACGTGCCGACCTCGGCCAAGGACCGCTTCACCGCACTGCAGTCCGGCGAAATCGACGTGCTGTCGCGCAACACCACGTGGACCATCTCGCGCGACACCTCGCTCGGCGCCAATTTCACCGGCGTGACCTATTACGACGGGCAGGGCTTCATGGTGAAGAAGTCGCTCAAGGTGAATTCGGCGTTGGAACTGAACAGCGCCTCGGTCTGCGTGCAGACCGGCACGACCACGGAGCAGAACCTCGCCGACTACTTCAAGGCCAACAACATGAAGTACGAGGTGATCGCGTTCGGCACCAACGACGAGACCGTCAAGGCCTATGAGGCCGGCCGCTGCGACGTCTTCACCACCGACCAGTCCGGCCTCTACGCCAACCGCCTCAAGCTCGCCAATCCCAACGACCACATGGTGCTCCCCGAGATCATCTCGAAGGAGCCGCTCGGCCCGATGGTGCGCCACGGCGACGACCAGTGGTTCGACATCGTGAAATGGACGCTGTTTGCGATGGTCACCGCCGAAGAGCTCGGCATCACCTCGAAGAACGTCGACGAGAAGGCCAAGCTTGAAAGCCCGGAGCTGAAGCGCGTGCTCGGCACCGACGGCAATTTCGGCGAACAGCTCGGCCTGACCAAGGACTGGGTGGTGCGGATCGTGAAGGCGGTCGGCAATTACGGCGAGGTGTTTGACCGCAATGTCGGCGCCGGCTCGCCGCTCGCCATCAACCGCGGTCTCAACAATCTCTGGAACAAGGGCGGTCTCCAGTACGCGCCCCCGATCCGCTGATCGCTCCTGATCAGCAGCTCGCGGCGATGAGCACCGAGGCTCGAAAACCGCCGGCCCAGATCGCGCTGAAGATCAGGCGCATTCTGGGCGGCAAGGCCGGCTGGAACGGCGTTGCCGTCCAGTTTGCCTTCGCGGCGATCCTGGGCTGGATCGGCTATGAAATCGTCTCCAATGCCCGCGCCAACCTCGAGAACCAGCACATCGCCGCCGGCTTCGGCTTCCTGCGGAACAATGCCGGCTTCGACGTCAACCAGACCCTGATCCCCTACACCGGCTCGGACACGTTCCTGCGCGTGTTCGTGGTCGGGCTCCTCAACACGCTCGTGGTGTCGGTGGTGGGGATCTTCTTCGCCACCGTGCTCGGTTTCGTCGTCGCGCTGTGCCGGCTGTCGCCGAACTGGCTGCTGTCGCGGGTCGGCGAGATCTATGTCGAGATCATCCGCAACCTGCCGCTGCTGTTCCAGATCCTGTTCTGGTACCTCGCGGTGCTGGCGGCGCTGCCCAATCCGCGGCAGAGCATTTCGCTGCTCGGAATCGCCTTCATCAGCAATCGCGGCCTCGTCATCCCCGCGCCGATCGGCGGCAGCGGCCTGATGCCGTTCCTCGCGGTGCTGGCGCTCGGTATCGTGGCCTCGCTGGCGCTGCGGATCCATGCGCGGCGCGCGCTGTTCCAGCGCGGGCAGGTGATCCGCATCTGGCCCTATGTGCTGGGCCTGCTGTTCGGCCTGCCGCTCGCCACCATGCTGGTGTTCGGCTTGCCGTTCACACTCGAACTGCCGCAGCTCAAGGGGTTCAATTTCGCGGGCGGCTCGCGCATCATTCCGGAGTTCGTGGCGCTGACGCTGGCGCTGTCGACCTACACCGCCGCCTTCATCGCCGAGATCGTGCGCGCCGGCATCCTGTCGGTGCACAAGGGCCAGATGGAGGCGGGGTCTTCGCTCGGCCTCAGCCGAGGCGCCACGCTGCGCTTGATCGTGGTGCCGCAGGCGATGCGCGTCATCGTGCCGCCGCTGACCAACCAATATCTCAATCTCACCAAGAATTCGTCGCTGGCCGTCGCGATCGGCTATCCTGACCTCGTGTCGGTATGGGCCGGCACGTCGCTGAGCCAGACCGGGCAGGCGATCGAGATCATCGCGATGACGATGGGCGTCTATCTCTTGATCTCGCTGCTCACCAGCGCGATCATGAGCGTCTACGGTTGGCGCGTCAGCCGGAGCCTGGGCGCATGAGCGATATCACCGCATCCGCCTATGTCCGCCAGGATCTGCTCACCGAGCGTCCCGCGCCGGTGAAGACCACGGGCTTCATCGGCCTCGTGCGCACGCGCCTGCTCAATTCGCCGACCAACATCCTGATCACTATCGTCAGTGCCCTGTTGCTCTGGTTCACCATCGTTCCCAGCGTCAAGTTCCTGTTCGTGGACGCGGTCTGGACCGGCACGGACCGCACGGCGTGCCTGACCGAGAACGGTGCCTGCTGGCCGTACATCCAGGCCAAGCTGCCGCAACTGATCTATGGCTTCTATCCCGAGGCCGAGCGCTGGCGCGTCAACCTCACATTCGCGCTCGCCGCGGTCCTGCTGGTGCCGATGCTGGTGCCGCGCCTGCCGGCGAAGGCGATCAACGCCAGCCTGTTCTTCTTCGCCTTTCCCGTCGTCGCATTCTTCCTGCTGCATGGCGGCGGCATCTCGGGCTTCGGCCTGAGTTGGACCGCCGGGCTGCTGCAATTGTTCGACGACAGCATCATCGGCGCCGGGCAGGTCCTGCTCAATCTCAGCAAGACCTCGGCGATCGCGCCGCTGCTTTGGGTGCTCGGCAGTCTCATCGTTCTGGTCGGCAAGGCGATCTACTGGCTGATCTTTCCGCTGACCTGGCTGCGCGACCAGCTCGAGGCCTCGGGCCAGTCGGTCTGGACGGATTTCGCCATCACGACCGCCGTCGTGTCCCTGATCGCTTTCGCGTTGGGCGGCGGGGTACGCGCGGGATGGCGTCCGCTGGCGTGGAGCCTCGCCACGTTCGCCGCCATCGCGATCGTGATCAAGCTGATGGGGCTCGACCACGGCGGGCTGTCCGTCGTGCAGACGCGGCTCTGGGGCGGGCTTCTGGTGACGCTGGTGGTCTCCGTGGCCGGCATCGTCACCTCGCTGCCGATCGGCATTGCGCTCGCGCTCGGCCGCCGCTCCAGCATCCCCCTGATCCGGATATTCTCGATCGCCTTCATCGAGTTCTGGCGCGGCGTGCCGCTGATCACCGTGCTGTTCTTCGCCACCTACATGCTGCCCCTGTTCCTGCCGGGCAATTTCACGGTCGACGGCCTCGTCCGCGCCCTGATCGGCATCGCGCTGTTCACCGGCGCCTACCAGGCCGAGAACGTCCGCGGCGGGCTCGCCGCGATCCCGCGCGGGCAGGGCGAGGCCGCTGCAGCCCTCGGATTGTCCTGGTGGAAGACGACCTCGCTGATCGTGCTGCCGCAGGCGCTGCGCCACGTCATCCCGAACCTCGTCAACAGCTTCATCTCGCTGTTCAAGGACACCTCGCTGGTCTCGATCGTGGCGCTGTTCGATCTGCTGGGATCGCTGCGGGCCTCGTTCGCCGATCCGAAATGGTCGGCGCCGTCGACGCTGTTCACCGGCTTTGCCTTTGCGGGTATCATCTATTTCCTGTTCTGCTTTGGAATGTCGCGCTACTCGCTGTTCGTCGAGCACCGCCTCAACGCCCACCGTCGCAACTGATCGAGGCCATCATGTCCGACCCCATCGTCAAGATTACCGGCCTGAACAAATGGTACGGCGACTTCCACGTCCTGCGCGACATCGACCTCGAGGTCCGCAAGGGCGAGCGCATCGTGATCTGCGGCCCCTCGGGCTCCGGCAAGTCGACGCTGATCCGCTGTATCAACGCGCTGGAGGAGTTCCAGGAGGGCGAGATCGTCGTCGACGGCATCGAGCTCGGGCCGAACCTCAAGCACATCGACGCCGTGCGCCGCGAGGTCGGCATGGTGTTCCAGAGCTTTAATCTGTTCCCGCACCTCACGGTGCTCGACAACTGCACGCTGGCCCCGATCTGGGTGCGCAACATCCCCAAGCGGGATGCCGAGGCGACCGCGATGAAATTCCTGGAGCGGGTCAAGATCCCGCACCAGGCCAACAAGTTCCCGGGCCAAATGTCCGGCGGCCAGCAGCAGCGCGTCGCGATCGCCCGCGCGCTGACCATGAACCCGAAGGTGATGCTGTTCGACGAGCCGACCTCGGCGCTCGACCCCGAGATGGTCAAGGAGGTGCTCGACACCATGGTCGACCTCGCCGAAGAGGGCATGACCATGCTGGTCGTCACCCACGAAATGGGTTTTGCCCGCGAGGTCGCCAACCGCGTCGTGTTCATGGACGCCGGCCAGATCATCGAGGCCAACACCCCGAACGAGTTCTTCGCCAGCCCGCAGCATGCCCGCACCAAGTTGTTCCTGAGCCAGATCCTGCGGTAACCGCCTGCCGCCTGGCGGCGCTGCGGGACTGCGCCACCAGCTTCGCACCATCCGAATCACTTGTCTCTTCTTCGGACCAGATTCCGGAGAGAGACCTTGAGCAGTGTCGGCGCACGCGCATACCAGGCTGCGCGCCTGGAGAAGAAGCTGAGGAAGCAGGCGGACGCCGTCATGTCGATCGCGATTGAGGCGATCGGGCAGGGTAATCTTGCCGAGGCCGAGATCCTCTGCCGCGAGATCCTGAAAGAGGTTCCGGATCATTTCCACGCCACGCACGTGCTCGGCCTGCGGGCATTCGACGGCGGGCACTTCGAGGACGCGCAATTCCTGCTCGAGCGCGCGACCATGCTCGATCCGCGTTCGCCCGATGCGCACGGCAATCTCGGGGCCGTGTATTTCGCGCTCGAGAAGTACAAGGACGCCCGCGCGTGCCAGGAAAAGGCCATTGCGCTGAAGCCGAATTGCGCGACCAGCCTTACCAATCTCGGCAACACGATGCTTCACATGGGCCTTGCCAGGGAGGCAATCGCGCTGCACGAGCGCGCCCTCAGGCTGAAGCCGGATTATGCCGATGCATTCTGCAACCGCGGCATGGCGGAACTGATGATCGGAGAATTCGAGCGCGCCGGTCAGAACTTCGATCGCGCCCTGTCGCTTCAGCCGCGTCACGCAGAAGCGATCGCCGGCAAGGGCATGGTGTGCCTCGAGCTCCGGCATTTCGAGCAGGCGGAAGCCGCCCTCGATCTCGCTCTGGCGCTCAAGCCGGGCTCGCCGCGCATTCTGGTGCAGCGCGGACGGCTCTATCTGACCCTGTCCCGGCTGCAGAAGGCTGCGGAGGATTTCGACGCCGCGCTGGCGCAATCGCCGCGGAACGAGCTCGCGCTGTGCTGGCGGGCGCAAGTCGACATCATGGTACGGAACACGGCGGGGGCGATGGCGGGCGTCAAGACCCTGCTCGAGGTCAATCCGCAGTCCGAGGCTGGCATGGCGCTGCTGGCCGCCTGCTATGCGAACCAGGGCGACATCGCGACCGCGCTCGTGCATCTCGACGCCGCGCTGGCGATCGCGCCGGATTTCCCCGAGGCGATCGGATACAAGATCTTCGTGCTGGATTACCTGCCGGAGGCCGATTTCGTGGTCCAGCAGGCGGCCCGAAAATATTGGTGGGACCAGATCGGCGCGAAGCTTCCACAACGGACGCTGGCGCCGCGCAATCTCGATCCGGACAGGCAGATCGTGGTCGGCTATGTCGCTTCCGAATTCAGGCAGCACTCGGCGGCGTACTCGCTGCTGCCGGTGCTGCGCCATCACGATCGCGCCGACTTCAAGATCGTCTGCTATTCCTGCTGGCCGCTGCAGGACGAGATGACCGAGAAGTTCAAGGCCTGCGCCGACGTCTGGGTCGAGGCCGCGCAGTTCTCGGACGACGAGCTGGCTGATCGCATCCAGGCCGACGGCATCGACGTCCTGATCGACGTCTCCGGGCATACGACCGGAAGCCGCCTCCATATGTTCGCGCGCAAGCCGGCCCCCATCCAGGTCACGGGCTTCGGGCATGCCACCGGAACCGGCCTGCAGACCATGGACTACGTGCTCGCGGATCCGACTTTCATTCCGCACTCGGCGCGCCATCTGCTGGCCGAAAAGGTCCATGACCTGCCGTGTCTGATCACGATCGATCCCATCCTGGACGTGCCGCCTTCGGAGCTGCCCATGCTCCGCAACGGCTATGTGACCTTCGGCGTCTTCAACCGCATCTTCAAGATCTCGGACGAGGCGATCCGGGTATGGTCGAAGGTGATGCGCCAGCTGACGGGATCGAAGATCATCATCAAGAACGGGCTGCTTGACGACCCGCTGCTGCGCGACCGGCTGGTCGCCCGGTTCGTCGCCCAGGGCATTGCCGAGGAGCACGTCATCTGCATGGGCACGACCCCGCGCAACGAGCATTTGCGGGCCTTTGCCAATGTCGACATCTCGCTCGATACCTTCCCGCAGAATGGCGGCATCAGCACCTGGGAATCCCTTTATGCGGGCGTGCCGGTTGTGGCCAAGCTCGGCAACGGTTCCTCAGCGCGGGCCGGCGGGTCGATCGTGGCGGCCGTCGGTCTTGGCGACTGGGTCGCCGAGGACGACGAGGGCTATGCCGCGATCGCGTGCAGATATGCCGCCCAGCCCGAGCATCTGGCCAAGCTGCGCGCGGAGCTGCCGGCCCAGATCGCCAATTCGCCGGCCGGCAACGTCGAGAGCTACACGCGCAGGATCGAGGCGGGGTATCGCCAGTTCTGGCGCGACTATTGTGCCTCGGCTTCGGCAAGCGGCGAGGTGGCGTAGCCATCGGCTACGCCGGATCAGCGGACGCGAACACCGGGAAATTCCGGGGGCACGGCCGGTCCAGCCGGCCGGCTGGCCGGGCTGACGAATCAGTTAGACTCGTCTCGGGCCACCCTCCGGAGAGCAACCTTGCAGAACAGCGGCGCCGGCGCACGCGCATTCCAGAACGCGCGATTGCAGAAGAAATTGATGAAGCAGGCGGAGACGATCCTCTCCGCTGCGGCCGGCGCCTATGGCCAGGGACGATATGCCGAGACCGAGGCGCTCTGCCGCGAGATCCTGAAGGTGCTCCCCGAGCATATCGATGCCATTCACCTGCTCGGGATGTGCGCGCATGACGGCCGGCGCCTGGAGGAGGCGCAAGAGCTGCTCGAGCGCGTGATCGCGCTGGACCCGCGCCTGCACGATGCCCACAACAACCTCGCGACCGTGCATTTCGACCTCGGCAATCTCGAGGAGGCGCGGCGGTGCCAGGAGAAGGCCATCGCGCTGAAACCGAATTTCGCGGTGGCGCTGACCAACCTCGGCAACACGCTGATGCATCTCGGCCAGTACGAAAAGGCGATCGAGCTGCACGACCGCGCCATCAAGATCAAGCCGGACTATGCCGACGCGCTCTGCAACCGCGGCATGGTCGAAATCGTGCTTGGCCAGATCCTGCGCGCCAAGGAAAGTTTCGAGCGCGCCCTGCTGTTTCAGCCGCGTCACGCCGAGGCGATTGTCGGTAGCGGCATGGTCTGCTCGGAGCTCCGGCACTACGAGGAAGCGGCGGCCAAGTTTGCCATGGCGCTGACCATCAAGCCCGGCGCGCCGAGGATTCTGGCCCAGCGCGGGCGGCTCAGTTACGAGCTGCAGCAGCTGGAGCCCGCGCTCGCGGATTTCGAGGCGGCGCTTGCGATCTCGCCCAAGCTCGAGCTCGCGCTCCGGGGCAAGGCGCAGACCTGCCTCGTGATGGGAAAGACCGCGCAGGCGATGGCGGCGGCAACGGCCTTGATCGAGCAGAATCCGCGCTCCGAGATGGGCCTGGCCCTGATGGGCTTCTCCTATTCGAACCAGGGCGATATGGACACCGCGATCGAGTACCTCGATCGCGCGCTGGCGGTCCGCCCGGACTATGGCGATGCGATCAGGGGCAAAATCTTCCTGCAGGACTACCGCGCCGAGGCCGATTTCGTGGTCCAGCAGGCGGTACGACGAGACTGGTGGGATCTGATCGGCTCCAAGTTGCCGCGGCGGACGCTGGCGAAGCGGCCGCTCGATCCGGACAAGCAGATCGTGGTCGGCTATGTCGCGGCCGAATTCCGCCAGCACTCGGCGGGCCTCACCCTGCTGCCGGTGCTGCGCAATCACGACCACGCCAACTTCAAGATCATCTGCTATTACTCATGGCCGGGCTCGGACGAGTACACGGCCCGGTTCAAGGAGATGGCCGACGTCTGGGTCGACGCCTGGGGTCTTTCGGACGAGGAACTCGCCGATCGCATTCAGGCTGACGATGTCGACATCCTGATCGACGTGTCGGGCCACACGACCGGCAACAGGCTGCAGGTCTTTGCGATGAAACCGGCGCCGATCCAGGCCACCGGCTTCGGCCACGCAACGGGCACCGGCATGCAGACAATGGACTATGTGCTCGCGGATCCCGTTTTCATTCCGCCATCAGTCCGGCATCTGTTTCCTGAGAAGATCCACGATCTGCCGTGCCTGATCACGATGGAGCCGGTCACGAATCTGCAGCCGACCGAGCTGCCGATGCTCCGCAACGGCTATGTCACCTTCGGCGTGTTCAACCGTATCTACAAGATTTCGGATCAGGCAATCGGGGTCTGGTCACGCCTGATGCGGGAGCTGCCGGGATCGAAGATCATCCTCAAGCATGGTTTGCTCGATGATCCCCTGCTGCGCGACAGCCTCGTCGCGCGCTTCGTGGCGCAGGGTATTGCCGAGGAGGATATCACCTGCCTCGGCACCACCTCGCGCGACGACCACCTGCTGGCTTTCGGGCAAATCGATATTTCCCTCGACACGTTCCCGCAAAACGGCGGCATCAGCACCTGGGAGTCGCTCTACAAGGGCGTTCCCGTCGTGGCCAAGCTCGGCAACGGCGCCTCCTCGCGCGCCGGGGCCTCCATCGTGGCCTCCGTCGGGCTCGGTGATTGGGTCGCCGAGGATGACGAGGGCTATATCGAGATCGCCCGCAAATTCGCCTCGCAGCCGGAGCTTCTGGCGAAGTTGCGCGCGGATCTGCCGGCTCAGATCGCAGCGTCGCCCGCCGGCAATGTCGAGATCTACACGCGTGAGCTCGAGGCTGGCTATCGCAAGTTCTGGCGCGACTATTGTGCCGCGGCCTCCGGAGAGACAATTTGAGCAGCGCCGGCGCGCGCGCATTCCAGAATGCGCGATTGCAGAAGAAATTGAAGAAGCAGGCGGACGCCATCATCTCTGCTGCGTCGAGCGCCTATGGCCAGGGCAGGTATGCGGAGACCGATGCGCTCTGCCGGCAGATCCTGCAGGCGATTCCGGATCATTTCGACGCCTTGCATTTTCTCGGACTGTGCGTGCAACAAAGCGGGCGCCTCGACGAAGCTCAACAGTTGCTCGAGCGCGCGATCGCGATCGATCCGCGTTCACACGAGGCTCATAACAATCTCGCGACCGTGTGCTTCGTCCTTCAGAAATTCGAAGCGGCCCGCGCCTGTCAGGAGAGGGCGATCGCGCTGAAGCCGAACTTTGTGCCGGCCCTGGTCGGTCTCGGCAATACCTTGCTTCAGATGAAGCTGCGCGAGCAGGCTATCGAGATGTACGATCGCGCCATCGCCCTGAAGCCCGACCATGCCGATGCGCTCTGCAATCGTGGCCTGGCCGAGTTGGCGCTGGGCCAGTTTGAGCGCTCCAGGCAAAGCTTGGAGCGCGCGCTGTTGTTTCAACCGCGCCACGCCGAGGCGCTCGCCGGCAAAGGCGTGGTCAGCATCGAGCTCAAGCATTTCGATGAGGCGGAAGCCGCGCTCGCAGCGGCGCTCGCGATCAGGCCCGGTTCGGCGAAGATACTGGCGCAGCGTGGGCGGCTCAGTTACGAGTTGCAACGCCTGGAGCCGGCGCTTGCGGATTTCGAGGCGGCGCTTGCGATTTCGCCCGGGCTCGAGCTGGCGCTCCGGGGCAAGGCACAGGTCTGCCTCACGATGGGAAAGACCGCGCAGGCGATGGCCGCTGCCGCTGCCTTGATCGAGCGAAATCCGCGCTCGGAGGTGGGGCTGGCGATGATGGGCTTTGCTCATTCGAACCAGGGAGAAATGGACGCCGCAATCGAATATCTCGATCGCGCGCTGGCGATCCGGCCGGACTATGGGGATGCGATCACGGGAAAGATCTTCCTTCAGGACTTCCGCGCCGAGGCCGATTTCGCGATCCAGCAGGCGGTACGGCGAGATTGGTGGGACTCGATCGGCTCCAAGATACCGCGGCGGAAGCTGCAAGAGCGATCGCTTGATCCGGACAGGCAGATTGTGGTCGGCTATGTCGCCGCCGAATTCCGGCAACACTCGGCAGGGCTCACCTTGCTGCCGGTCCTGCGCCATCATGATCGCGCGAGCTTCAAGATCAACTGTTATTCGTGCTCGCCGTCACGAGACGAGCTCACCGCCAAATTCAAGTCGTTGGCAGACGTCTGGGTCGATGCCTGGCAGCTTTCGGACGACGAGCTGGCCGATCGCATCGAGGCCGACAAGGTCGATATCCTGATCGACGTATCAGGGCATACGACCGGCAACAGGCTTCCCGTTTTCGCGCGGAAGCCGGCCCCGATCCAGGCCACCGGTTTCGGGCACGCCACAGGCACGGGCCTTCAGACCATGGACTATGTACTCGCGGACCCTGTCTTCATTCCGCAATCGGCACGGCATCTGTTGGCCGAAAAGGTCTTTGACCTGCCGTGCCTGAACACGATCGATCCGATCCTGCATGTGTCGCCTTCGGAGCTTCCCATGCTCCGCAACGGCCATGTGACGTTCGGCGTGTTCAACCGCGTCAACAAGATCTCGGATCAGGCAATCGGCGTCTGGTCACGCCTGATGCGGGAGCTGCCGGGATCGAAGATCATCCTCAAACATACCCTGCTTGACGATGCATTGGTGCGCGACGGCGTGATCGCACGCTTTGTGGCGCAAGGCATTGCCGAGGAGGACATCACTTGCCTCGGCACCACCTCGCGCGGCGACCATCTGCTGGCCTTCGGCAAGGTCGATATTTCCCTCGATACGTTCCCGCAGAACGGCGGCATCAGCACCTGGGAGTCGCTCTACAAGGGCGTTCCCGTCGTGGCCAAGCTCGGCAACGGTGCCTCCTCGCGCGCCGGCGCCTCCATCGTGACCTCCGTCGGGCTCGGCGATTGGGTCGCCGAGGATGACGAGGGCTATATCGAGATCGCCCGCAGGTTTGCCTCGCAGCCCGAGCTTCTGGCGAAGTTGCGCGCGGATCTACCGGCCCGGATCGCAGCGTCGCCCGCCGGCAATGTCGAGATCTACACGCGTGAGCTCGAGGCAGGCTATCGCCAGTTCTGGCGCGACTATAGCGCCGCCGCTGCCGGGCAAGGCGAGGGCGCCTGACCCAACCGATCCCCGGGGCGAACGCCCAAATTAGCTTTCGGGAAACCATGCGCCGTTGCGCGGCCGCGCCGCTTCACGGCTCCGAAAGCTCTTTCTGTGCATATGGCGCCAAATAGGTGCGCCAATGCTCGGTTTCCTGTTCGGCCTCAATGCGCGTCTCGGGCGGTTGCATTTCTTCCTCGGGACGATAGCGCTTGCGGTCGTGATGACGGCGATCTGCTTCGCGATCGCGATGGCTGTCTTTCACGATACTTCGCCCGCCCTGATCCGGCCGGAAGATCTGCTGAAGAACCGGGCGGTCATTGCCGCGATGGTGCTGTTTGGATTTGCGACCTTCATGCTGCAATCGATGCGCATCCGCGACATCGGCTGGGACCCGGTCTGCGTGGTGCCGGCCTGGATCGCGCTCATGGTCGTCGATCATGTCGTCGCTGGCCGGTTTCCGGCCTGGGCCATCGGTGGGGAGCACCAGGGCACGGCCGTCGGCGCGCTGGTCAATCTCGTGCTGATCCTGGTGCTCACGTTCTGGCCGAGCGCCGGCAGCGAAGGCTCTTATGCCAACCCCCTCCAGTCGCACACGCAGGCTGCCGCGCCATCACTGACGAATGAGCGCCTGGCGCGCGTGTCGCAGGGAGCGCAGCGTCCGACCTGGAGCTGATCGGCTTCGCGCTTTAGACGAAGGGCGGCTTGATGTTGCTGCGCTTCTCCAGCCATTCCGGCACCGGAAGGTTCTTGGCGCGCATGAAGTCCGCGTTGAACAGCTTGGACTGGTAGCGGCTGCCGGAATCGCACAGCACGGTGACGATCGTCTTGCCGGGCCCGATCTGTTTTGCGAGGCGCATCGCGCCCACGATGTTGATGCCGGTGGAGCCGCCGAGGCACAGGCCTTCGTGCTGGAGCAGCTCGTAGATCATCGTCACCGCTTCGGCATCGGGAATGAGATAGGCGTCATCGACCTTCGCGCTCTCGACGATCGCGGTCGAGCGGCCGAGCCCGATGCCTTCCGTAATGGAGTCGCCGGGGGTGGCCTTGGCGGTCCCCGTCCTGAAATATTCATACATGCCGGCGCCGGCCGGATCGGCGCAGGCAATCCGGATGTCCTTGTTCTTTTCCTTCAGAAAGCGGCTGGTGCCGGCGAGTGTGCCGCCGCTGCCGACCGAGCAGACGAAACCGTCGACCTTGCCGCCGGTCTGCTCCCAGATCTCGGGCCCGGTCGAGTCATAGTGCGCCTTGGCGTTGTCGAGGTTGTTCCACTGGTCGGCGAACAGCACCCCGTTCGGCTCGGTCTTGCGCAACTCGTCGGCGAGGCGGCGGCCGACATGCTGGTAGTTGTTCGGGTTAGCGTAGGGCAGGGCCGGCACCTCGATCAGCTCAGCGCCGCACAGCTTGAGAAAGTCCTTCTTCTCCTGGCTCTGCGTCTCCGGGATCACGATCAGCGTGCGATAGCCGCGGGCACTGGCGACGACGGCAAGGCCAATGCCAGTGTTGCCGGCGGTCGCTTCCACCACGAGACCGCCGGGCTTGAGTTCGCCCCGCTTCTCAGCCTCCAGGATCATCCATTTGCCGGCGCGATCCTTCACCGACTGGCCGGGATTCATGAACTCGGCCTTGCCGAGGATGGTGCAGCCGGTCAATTCGGAGGCGCGCTTGAGCTTGATCAGCGGGGTGTTGCCGATGGCTTCGACAACGTTGGTTCGAAAGGTCATGTCGGGGGAAATCACTGGCAAAGGGTTGATCTGGCTGGGCAGAACCTAGTGCCTGGGAGCCCAAAGGGGAAGGCTTTTGCGCTGCGGCGAAGGCGGTGGAAATGGCGGGAGGAGCAACCATATTCCGCAGCAAAGATCAGCGCGGGCAATGTGGGCTGCCGTGCTCGACATCAGTGGAATGATATGTCCCGCCGACGTCGCAGCGTGGAAGAAAATGGTCCTCACCTGCGGCAGCCGGGTATCGCGCTCAAGCACTCGAGGTCCGCTTCCAGCGTAATGCGCCCGCGCGTCGCTATGGCGCTGCCGCCGCATGCAGCTCGTTGCCGGGCAGTGCAGGGGGATCGACGGCTTCTCTGCAGGTGTGGCCCCAATATCACATGAAATCTTGGTAAGCTTGAGCGCGGTTTGCGACGGCATCGAAAGTCGAGAAACCATTGCGAGACAGGCGTATTTTGGATTTGCAAGGTCTCGCTTGGAAAGCAAAGCGCCCGTCAGTTCGCACCTGCGGGACTGTCCCGCTGTTCCGCGCCCGGCTAGTATGAAGCTCAAGGTTCCGCAGAAAGCATCACCTGTGCACGAGTTGCCGAAAGCCCCCCGACTGTCTGCCTGCGAATCGGTTAATCCGGCTCTGCGGTGGCGGCTCGATCTGCCCGGCGGGGGGTGGATGTGACACAGCGTGTTCCGGCGATCGCCATGCGGCGGTCTTTGGGGTCTGCGTCCCGGACGCGTCGCACGGCGCGCTGGCTTGCGGTGGTGTGCCTTGCGGCAAGTTCAGGCGCTTGCGTGCTGACGCAGGATCTCCCGGATCCCGCCCTCGACGTTCCCACGACTTACAAATATGCCGGCAAGGGCGATGCGCCGCCGCCGCTGGACTGGTGGCGCGGCTTCCGCACCGCCGAGCTGACGCAGCTGATGGAGGAGGCGCAGACCGTCAACCTCGACATCGCCGCTGCGGTCTCCCGTATCGTCCAGGCCGATGCCCTGGCGCGGCAGGCAGGAGCTGCGCTGCTGCCGAGCCTGTCGGGGAGCGGATCTGAAACCTATTCGCGCACCTCGGGCTCGAGCGCATCGGGCCTGTCCATCGGCGGACGCGAGGTCGTCAACTATTCGGCTTCGCTGAGCGCGAGCTATCAGCTCGACTTCTGGGGCCAGAACCGCGACGCGCTGCAGACGGCGGAGGAAACGGCAAACGCCAACCGCTTCGATCGCGACACCGTTGCGCTGACGACGCTGGCCGGCGTTGCCAACGCCTATTTCCAGGTACTGGCCTCGCAGGATCGCATCAGGACCTCCCAGCGCAACATCGCGAGCGCGCAGCGTATCCTCGATGCGGTCAGGGAGCGCCGCAAGGCCGGAACCGGCACCGATCTCGACGTCGCCCAGCAGGAGAGCGTGCTTGCCAACCAGAAGGCGCTGGTGCCGCCACTGCGCCAGACGCTCGACCAGAACAGGAATGCGCTCGCCGTGCTGGTGTCTCGCCCGCCGGAAAGCGTGCGCATCGCCGGCGGCTCGCTGAACGCCGTTGCGATCCCGCGCGTGACGCCGGGGCTGCCGTCGGAGCTGCTGACGCAGCGGCCGGACATCCGCCGCCAGGAGGCGCAGCTCGCCTCCGCCACCGCCAATATCGGCAACGCCCGCGCGCAGTTCTTTCCGACCATCCAGCTCACCGGCAATGGCGGGTACCAGAGCTCGGCGCTGGTATCGCTGTTCCAGCCGCATGCGGCGTTCTTCCAACTGGTCGGCAGCGCGACGCAGCCGATCTTCGACGGCGGCAGGATCCTCGGTAATTTCGAGAATGCGAAGGCGCGGCAGGACGAGTTGCTGCAGACCTATCGCAAGACCATCATCCAGGCCTTCACCGACGTGGACAATGCGCTGTTCTCGATCAGACAGACCACGATCAAGCTACAATTGCAGCGCGACGTCGTCGCTGCCTCGCGCCGCGCCTTCGATCTGTCGGAGCAGCAATTGCGCGCCGGCACCGCCGATATCGTCACCGTGCTCAACACCCAGCTGACGCTGTTCACGGCGGAAGACGCGCTGTCGCAGGCGCAACTCGCACGGCTACTGGCCATCGTCAGCCTGTATCAGGCGCTCGGCGGCGGCTGGGAGCCGCGAATGGAGAAACCGGTCAATGCTCTTTAAGCCGGATACGAAGGAAGGCGCGAAAGAGGGGACTGCGAAAAAGTCGCGCGACCGCGGCTTCGTCATGACCCTGATCACGCTCGCGATCCTCGGCGGCCTCTTCTATGTCGGCTGGACCGTTACGCATCAGCAGCAGGCGAAGAACGGCAACCAGCGGCCCGATCTGCCGGTGCCGGTGCTGGCGGCGACCCCGCGTATCCAGGACGTGCCTGTTTATCTGGACGGCGTCGGCGCAATCCGCGCGCTCAACACCGTGACCGTGCGCTCGCAGGTCGACGGCAAGCTGATCGCCGTGAATTTCACCGAAGGCCAGGATGTCAAGAAGGGCGACGTGCTCGGCGAGATCGATCCCGCGCTCTATCAGGCGACCTACGACCAGGCGGTCGCCAAGAAGGCGCAGGACCAGGCCCAGCTCGCCAACCAGCGCATCGACCTGACACGCTACGAGCAGTTAGCTGCCTCCAATGCCGGCTCCAAGCAGCAGGCCGACACCCAGCGCGCGCTGGTCGCGCAGACCGAGGCGCTGGTCAAGGCCGACCAGGCCGCGATTGACAATGCGGCGGCAACGCTGAGCTACACCAAGATCGTGGCGCCGCTGTCGGGACGCGCCGGCCTGCGCCAGGTCGACCAGGGCAACATCATCCACGCCTCCGACACCACGGGCCTCGTGGTGATCACGCAATTGCAGCCGATCGCGGTGTGGTTCAGCCTGCCGCAGCAGCAGATCATGCGGGTCAACGCCGCGGCGGCAAAGGGCGCGCTCGCGGTCGACGTGTTCGGCAATGACGGCGTCACCGTGATCGACACCGGCAAATTGACCGGCATCGACAACCAGGTCGACCAGACCACCGGCACGCTGAGGCTCAAGGCGGAATTCCCCAACGCCAATTACCAGCTCTGGCCCGGCCAGTTCGTCAATGTGCGCCTCAAGGTCGAGACCCTGGCGCAGGCGCTGGTGGTGCCGACCTCGGCGGTGCAGCGCGGCCCGATCGGGACCTTCAGCTATGTCATCGGCGAGGACAATGTGGTCTCGGCCAAGCCCGTGACGGTGACGCAGCAGAACGAGCATGACGCCGTGATCGCGAGCGGCCTGTCGCCGAACGACAAGGTCGTCACCACGGGCTTTGCCAATCTGTCAGATGGCTCCAAGGTGGTCGTCGGCCGCGACGACCAGACGCCGTCGGCCGATCTCGCCCCGCGCAAGCGATCGCGCGGGCCGGACGGCCAGAAGAAGGACGGTGCCAAGGAAGGCCAGAAGGACGGCCAGAAAGAGTGGCAGGGCAAGGACGGCGAGCATCGCGCCAAGCGCAGCAGCACTGAGGGCGACCAGAAGGGGCAGACCGGTCCGGCTCCGGGGCCTGTACCTGGGCCTGGCGCATCGGGATCTGGAGCCAAGCAGCCATGATCCCGACAACAGCCGCCTAGGCGGCAGGCAGATCCCATGGGTGTCTCCGAACCCTTCATCCGCCGGCCCATCGCGACCTCGCTGCTCGGCATCGCGCTGCTGATCGGCGGGCTGCTCGGCTATTTCTCGCTGCCGGTCTCGGCGCTGCCGCAGGTCGATTTCCCGACCGTGCAGGTGACGACGCAACTGCCGGGCGCCAGCCCCGACGTGATCGCCTCGCTGATCACCGCGCCGCTGGAGCGGCAGCTCGGCCAGATCCCGTCGTTGTCTGCGATGAACTCGACGAGCTCGTACGGCGTCAGCCAGATCTCGCTGCAGTTCGACCTCAACCGCGACATCGACGGCGCGACGCAGGACGTGCAGGCCGCCATCAACGCGGCCGCTGGCGTGCTGCCCAAGACGCTGCCTTACCCGCCGACTTACGCCAAGGTGAACCCGGCCGACGCGCCTGTCATGACGCTGGCGCTCCGCTCGGACACGATTTCGCTCCGGGCGATGAGCGACATCGCCGATACACTGCTGGCGCAGCGCTTGAGCCAGATCTCCGGCGTCGGCCGCGTCTCCGTGTTGGGCGGGCTGAAGCCGGCCGTGCGCATCCAGGCAGACCTGGCGCGGCTTGCCGCCTATGGCATCGCCATGGAGGATCTGCGCACCGCGATCGCCAATGCCAACGTGTCGGGGCCGAAGGGCTCGCTCGATGGCGCCCAGCAATCCTACATCATCGCCGCCAACGACCAGATCGCCGCCGCCGAGGCCTACAAGCCCGTCATCATCGCCTACCGCAACGGCTCGCCGGTCACGATCGGCGACGTCGCGCAGATCGTCGACGGGCTCGAGAACGACCGCACCGGCGGCTGGTACCAGGGCTCGCCCGCCGTCATCATCGACATCCAGCGCCAGCCCGGCGCCAACGTCATCGACGTCGTCAGCCAGATCCGCGCCGAGATCCCGAAGGTCCAGCGCGCCATTCCGGCCGGCGTGAACCTCACCATCGTCTCCGATCGCACCGTCACCATCCGCGCCTCGGTGCGCGACGTGCAGTTCACGCTGATCCTCAGCGTCGTGCTGGTGACGCTGGTGGTGCTGCTGTTCCTGCGCTCGCTGCGGGCCACGCTGATCGCGGGCGTCGCGCTGCCGCTGTCGCTGATCACCAGCTTCGGCATCATGTATTTCGCCGGCTTCAGCCTCGACAATCTGTCGCTGATGGCGCTCACGATCGGCACCGGCTTCGTCGTCGACGACGCCATCGTCATGATCGAGAACATCGTCCGCCACATGGAGAACGGCGACGGTCCGATGCAGGCCTCGCTGAAGGGTGCCAGCGAAATCGGCTTCACCGTGATCTCGCTGACGGTGTCGCTGATCGCCGTGTTCATCCCGCTGCTGTTCATGTCGGGCCTGGTCGGGCGCATGTTCCGCGAATTCGCGCTGACGCTGACGATCGCGGTCGTGACCTCGGCCGTGGTCTCGCTGACGCTGACGCCGATGATGTGCTCGCGGCTGCTGCGGCATGCCCACGAGGAGCTGGCGGTGCCGGGCCTTGCCGCGATCAGCCGCTTCATCGATCGCACCGTGGAGTTCTATCATCGTACGCTGCTGGTGGTTCTGCAGCACCAGCGCCTCACGCTGGTCGTGACCTTTGCGACGCTGATTGCGACGCTGGTTCTCTACGTCGTCGCGCCAAAGGGCTTCCTGCCGCTGCAGGACACCGCCTCGATCACGGCGGTGACGGAGGCGGGGCCTGACGTCTCGTTTGCGGAGATGCAGAAACGGCAGGCCGAGGCCGCCGACGCCATCAAGGCCGACCCTGACGTGGTCGGCGTGGTCTCCGTGATCGGCGCAGGCTCGGTCAATCCGACCACCAATGTCGGACGCCTCGTCATGACGCTCAAGCCGCGCGGCGAACGGCGCGACGATGTCAGCGTGGTCGTGACCCGGCTGAAGCAGCGCGTGGCGGGCATTCCCGGCATGACAGTCTATTTCCAGCCGGTCCAGGACGTGCAGATATCGACCCAGTCGAGCCGCTCGCAATACCAGTACACGCTGACCGGCACCGATGCCGCGCTGGTGTCCGAATGGGCGCGCAAGCTGGTCGCGGAGATGCGGCGCGATCCGTTGTTCCGGGACGTCTCCTCGGAGGCGCAGGAGGGCGGCCTGCGGGCCCAGCTCGACGTCGACCGCACCCGCGCCGGCCAGCTCGGTGTCAGCCTGCAGGCCATCACGGACACGCTGAACGACGCATTCGCGCAGCGGCAGATATCGACCATCTACGGCCAGGCCAATCAGTACCGCGTGGTGCTGGAGGCGCTGCCGATGTACCAGCGCGATCCCTCAATCCTGTCAAAACTCTATTTACCAGGCGCCGCCAGCACCACCGTCGGCGCGCCGAACGCCCAGATGCCGCTCGACGCGGTGGCGACGCTGAAGCGCACCACGGCGCCGCTCGCGATCTCGCATCAGGCGCAATTCCCGTCGGTGTCGCTCAGCTTCAACCTCGCGCCGGGCGCGGCCCTCGGCGATGCCGTCGAAGCCGTCAAGGCGATCGAGACCCGGATCGAAATGCCCAACAGCATCGTCGGCGTCTATGCCGGCGATGCCGCCGAATTCGCCAAGGCGCTCGCCGGACAGCCCTGGCTGCTGCTCGCCGCCGTGATCACGATCTACATCGTGCTTGGCGTGCTCTACGAGAGCTACATCCACCCGATCACGATTCTGTCGACGCTGCCCTCGGCCGGCGTCGGCGCGATCCTGGCGCTGGTGCTGTGCGGGCAGGACCTCTCGGTGATCGGCCTGATCGGCATCATCCTCCTGATGGGCATCGTCAAGAAGAACGCGATCATGATGATCGACTTCGCGCTGGAAGCCGAGCGCGGGCAGGGGATGTCGCCCAACGAAGCCATCGTGCAGGCCTGCCTGCTGCGCTTCCGCCCGATCATGATGACGACGCTGGCGGCGCTGTTCGGCGCGCTGCCGCTGGCGATCGAGAGCGGCACCGGCGCCGAGCTGCGCTTTCCGCTCGGCATCTCCATCATCGGCGGCCTGCTGCTGAGCCAACTGCTGACGCTCTACACCACGCCCGTGATCTATCTCGCGCTCGACCGCATCAACCGCCGCCTCGAGCAGGCGCTGCCGCCGGCGGAATCCGGCGGCCCGCCGGTCGCGGGTGCGACCGAGGGGATGCAGTGATGGTATCGATCTCGGAGCCCTTCATTCGGAGGCCCGTGGCGACCACGCTGCTGTCGATCGGGTTGTTCCTGCTGGGCGTCGTCGCCTACGAGTTCCTGCCCGTCGCCTCGGTCCCGAACGTCGACTTTCCCGCGATCTTCGTCTCGGCCAGCCGGCCGGGCGCCGACCCCTCCGTGATGGCGGCGACAGTGGCCTCGCCGCTGGAGCGGCGCCTGGGCGAGATCGCCGGCATCAACCAGATCACGTCCACGAGCTCGCTCGGCACCACCAACATCCAGCTCCAGTTCGACATCGGCCGCAACATCGACAAGGCCGCGCGCGACGTGCAGGCGGCGATCAACGCGTCGCTGGTCGATTTGCCGAGCGACCTGCCGACCCTGCCGAAGTTCAGGAAGGCGAACACGGCCGGCGCGCCCGTGTTCGTTCTGGCACTGACCTCGAAGACGCTGTCGGCGAGCGCGATCTACGACGTCGCCGATACCGTGCTGGCGCAGCGCATCTCGCAGGTGCCGGGCGTCGGCGACGTCACCGTGTCGGGCGCCGACCAGCCGGCGGTGCGGGTACAGCTCAATCCGGTCGCGCTGTCGAATGCCGGCATCGCCACCGACGACGTCCGGACCGCCATCGTCAACGCCAATCCGCTCGGCCCCGTCGGCATCTTCAACGGCGAGCGCCAGAGCGAGACGCTGTCGCTGAACAAGCAGATGCGCACGGCGAAGGAGTTCCGCGATATCGTCATCAAGAGCTCGAACGGCAATTTCGTCCGGCTCTCCGACGTCGCCGACATCGAGGATTCCGTCCGCAACGCCCGCTCCATCGCCTGGTTCAACAAGCAGCCGGCGGTGCTGATCCAGATCACCAAGCAGGGCGACGCCAACGTCATCGACACCGTGGACCGGGTCAAGGCGCTGATCCCCGAGCTGAAGCAGTGGATTCCGGCCGGCGTCGACATCTCCACCCTGGTCGACCGCACCGGCACGATCCGCGCCAGCGTGCTCGACATGCAATGGACGCTGCTGGCGACCGCATTTCTGGTGATGGTCGTGGTGTTCGTGTTCCTGCGGCGGCTGACGCCGACGATCGCGGCCGGCATCTCGGTGCCGCTGGCGCTGGCCGGCACCTGCGCCGGCATGTGGGTCGCCGGCTTCTCGATCGACAATCTGTCGCTGATGGCGCTCGCCATCTCGGTCGGCTTCGTGGTCGACGACGCCATCGTCATGATCGAGAACATGTACCGCAATCTCGAGCACGGCATGCGGCCGTTCCAGGCGGCACAGGAGGGCGCGAAGCAGATCGGCTTCACCGTGGTCTCGATCAGCCTGTCGCTGATCGCGGCGTTCACGCCGCTGATCTTCATGGACGGCATCGTCGGCCGCCTCCTGCGCGAATTCTCGCTGACGCTGACCTTCGCGATCCTGGTCTCGACGCTGGTGTCGCTGACGGTCACGCCGATGATCTGCGCGCATTACATCCGCCAGACCACTTCCGGCACCGCGACGCTGTTCGACCGCATCATCGAGGGTTCGCTGACGCGCATCGTCGCCTTCTACGCCCGGACCTTGAGGACCGTGCTGGAATACCCGATGCTGACATTGCTGGTGTTCTTCGCCACGATCGGCCTCACGGTGACGCTCTACATCAAGGTCCCCAAGGGCTATTTCCCGACCGACGATTCCGGCTTCGTCATCGGCGCGACGCGCGCTTCAGCCGACATCTCGTTCCAGTCGATGCTGGGCCTGCAGCAGCGCCTCGCCGACATCGTGATGCAGGATCCGGCGGTGGCCGGCATCGGTTCGACCGTCGGCAGCGGAGGCGGGGGGCCGGGGGCCGCGACCTCGAACCGCGGCACCATGTTCATCAGCCTGAAGCCGCCGGAAGAGCGCGACCACGTCTCGACGCAGGTGGTGATCGATCGCCTGCGGCGCGCGCTATATCCCGTGCCGGGCATCCGCCTCTTCATGTTCGCCGCACAGGACGTCCGCGCCGGCGGACGGCAAAGCGATTCCGACTACCAATACACCCTGACCAGCACCGACCTCGGCCTGCTCCAGAAGTGGGCGCCGATCGTCGCCAAGCGCATGGAGAGCGTCGAGGGCATCACCGACATTTCCAGTGACCGCGATCCCGGCGGGCTGCAACTGACGTTGTCCATCGACCGCAAGAAGGCCTCCGCGCTCGGCGTCAACGTCCAGGACATCGACAACGCCTTGAACAACGCCTTCTCGCAGCGGCAGATCTCGATCATCTACACCCAGCGCAACCAGTACATGACCGTGCTGGAGATCGACCCGAAATTCCAGGTCGACCCGTCCAACCTCGAGCGCATCTATGTCGCCGGCGCCAATGACGTCCAGGTGCCGCTGTCGGCCGTGGTGCATGCGACACGCGGGCTCGCCGCGCTCGCGGTCTACCATTCGCAGTCGTTCCCCTCGACCACGGTGTCGTTCAACCTGCTGCCCGATGTGCCGCTCCAGGCCGCCACGCAGAACATCCAGCGCGCGGTGGAGGAGCTGCACATGCCCGAGGGCATTCGCGGCAGCTTCGACGGCAATGCCGGCGATTTCGCCAGGACCAGTGGCCGGCAGCCGCTGCTGATCCTCGGCGCGCTGGTGGCGATGTATATCGTGCTGGGGGTGCTCTACGAGAGCCTTGCCCATCCCCTCACGATCATCTCGACGCTGCCTTCGGCCGGCCTCGGCGCGCTGCTGGCCTTGCAGATCACCAACACGCCGCTGACGGTGATCGCCTTCGTCGGCATCATCCTCCTGATCGGCATCGTCAAGAAGAACGGCATCATGATGGTGGACTTCGCGCTCGACGCCGAGCGCCAGCGCGGCCTGTCCTCCGCGGAGGCGATCTTCGAGGCCTGCCAGGCCCGCTTCCGGCCCATCCTGATGACGACGATGGCGGCGCTGTTCGCCGGCATCCCGCTGGTGATCGCAACCGGCCCCGGCACGGAGCTGCGCCGGCCGCTCGGCATCACCATCATCGGCGGCCTGTTCGTCTCGCAGATCCTGACCCTCTACACCACGCCCGTGATCTACCTCCTGATCGACCGCCTGCGGCGGCGCTCCGAACCCCGTCCGGTCGCCGTGCCGGCGGAATAGGTTGTTGCGGCGCTGCGCGAAGCGTATAGCGGCGGCCATGTCGAACCCCTCCGAGACCGCGGCCGCCGCGCCCGAGCCGATCCCCGAATGCCCGCACTGCCAGAAGCCGATGCCGCTGTGCATCTGCGACAGTGTCACGCCCATTGAAAACCGCCTCTCGCTCCTGATCCTGCAGCATCCGCAGGAGCAGGACAGGGCGCTCGGCACAGCGCGGCTGCTTGCGAAGCATTTTGCCGATGCCACGGTGCGGGTCGGCCTGTCCTGGTCGAGCCTGTCCAAGGCGCTGGAGCGGCCGGTCGAGAACGCCTCGCACTGGGCCGTGCTCTATCTCGGCTCGGCCCGGGCTGCCGACCTTGAGACCGAGGCCGAGATCGTTGCGCTCAACCGCAAGGGCGAGGTGGCTGACAAGCAGCGCGAGCGCCTCGGCAAGCTCGAAGGCGTGGTGCTGCTCGACGGCACCTGGAGCCAGGCCAAGGCGCTGTGGTGGCGCAATCCCTGGATGCTGAAATGCCAGCGCGTGATCCTCAACCCGTCGCGCCCATCGCGCTACGGACGCCTGCGCAAGGAGCCGCGCAGCGACGGCCTCTCGACCATCGAAGCCGCCGCGACGCTCATGGCCGGTCTCGAGAAGCGCCCCGACATCGCCGAAACCCTGAACGCCAGCTTCGAGCGGATGCTGGCGCGCTACCGCGAGGTCCAGGCCGAGATGCCGGAACTGGCGCCAAAGCCGGCTGCGAAGGACCGCCGGCGCAACTTCCGGCGCGCCAAGCGCGCCTGACTTTGGTCCACATCGGAAAGCAGCTATCGCCCCCGAAGTCGGACGAAGGCGGTTGCTTAAGCCATTGATCCCCTATATTGGTCCGCCCTTACGGGGCCACGTGGCGGAGTGGTTACGCGCCGGTCTGCAAAACCGTTTACTCGGGTTCGAGTCCCGACGTGGCCTCCATCGCAACCTTTTGATCTTCCGGTACAAATTGCCCTGCCGCAGGGGCGGTGAAACGGCCTGCCGCGCCGTTTCCACCGGGTTTGCCCGGGGCTTGGCGGAAACCAGCGATTCAGACCCGATGGCATAGACTTCGCATCTGCGAAGTGATGCATCGTCGTCAACCGAGCGCTGGAGAGCACGTGGGCGAAATCGTCCGATTTGTTCCGAAATCCGAGCTGGAGCGGGCTCGCCTCATCGCCGAGGCGCGCGCGATCTATGACAGCATCTTCCCGTCCGCCGCACCCGACCGGGTGCCGCCGAATGGCGAGGAGCGCGTCAAGACCTGATCGGGACTGCGCCGGGGCAGGCGCGGGGCTGACGGCAAAACGCCCGCAAAGGCGGGCGCATCGGCTCGCCGCAAGGGGCCGGTCTCAGCAGGCGGCGTACCAGCCGTCCGGAAACGGCAGGAGCGGCCAGGCGCCCTCGTTGTCGTTGGCGGCTTTGGGCGTTGCGGCATACGACCAGGAGCGGGGCACGAAATCCTCCTCCGGCACGGGCGCGAAATCTTCGTTGATCATGGCGTCGCGGACGGCATCCAGCATCAAGTTGAATTCGGCTTCGCTCATCACACCCTCCGGAACGCGGATGGCGCACTGTCGCAAAGCCGGTTTGTTACCCGATTGAGCCGATCGTTCGCATTTTAACGATCCGGCGATCAGGTCTCGATTGGTTAGCGATTTCTAAAAATCCCCGCGGGAACCCTACGGTCCTCCCGGGCAGCGCGAGTGTGAAAGAGATCACATCCCCCGCGATTTATTTCTCCTACCCCTCGCGCAACGGCCCATGCGAGCCGGGGCGGGCAGAACGGGAGAGTTTGTCATGAAGGCAAGGTTCCTGCGGTTTGCGGGTGTGAAGAGCCGGGCACGCCGCGCCTCCACGATCGGGTTGTTCCTGACGTTGTTCGCCTCAGCCGCTCAGGCGCAGCAGGGCACGCCCGAGCAGCGCCGCGCCTGCACCCCCGACGTCTACCGGCTCTGCGCCGGCGAGATCCCCAATGTCCGCGCCATCACGGCCTGTTTGCGCCGTAACCGCTCAAGCTTGAGCGAGGCTTGCCGCAGCGTGTTCGACCAGGCCGGCGGCTGACATGGCTGTCCTGTGGGTTTGTGCGCAGCAAGTGGCTCGTGCGGCCTGACGAATCCGGCATAGTCGGGCTGTGGATATGCTGCGGACATGCTGTGGAATGCTGTGGGAGTCGCCGCAGTTCTGCTCACCCAGTGCAGCATCTCCGTCAGCAGGCGTCATATCCCCGTGAAACCGCCTCATCAGGTGGTTTCGAGGCCGTACTGATCGCTACAGCATCCCAATGATTTGGTTCTCCCGAATTCGGAATCCCGCGCCAGCGGCGCTTCCGGAGGAGCGAACAGTTTTTGTGCAGTCGTGTGCCCAAATCGCGGGCCGCCTCCATCCAATTTTTTGTACGCCCGCGGACAAGCTTTCACGTGCGCTCTGCACCTAGGCTGACCTTCGAGTTCAGCAGCACGGCCGAGTCCAGCCACACGGCCAGGCCAATTCGAAGGAGCAGCACATGGACAGACCGGAATTGCCCCAGGCGCGGCGGGGAACGGCTCGCGCATCGAAGCCATGGCGCAAGGCTGCAACAGGCGCGGCCATCGCTCTCGGGCTCGTCGTCGCCGCACCGCTGAGCGCCCAGGCCGCGGCGCCCGCCGCCTGCACGGCGCTCCAGGAAAAGTACCCGGACTGGAAGGGCAAGACGCTCGTCAATGCCATCAACCCGCACACCCCGGGTTATGAGACCATCGATCCCAAGGATCCCAGCAAGTATATCGGCTTCGACATCGATCTCGGCGAGGCCATCGGCGAATGCCTCGGCTTCAAGCTGACCTACAAGCCGGTGACGTTCGCAGCGCTCCTGACCACGCTCGCGGCCGGTCAGGCCGACATCGTGATTTCCGACATCTACGCCACCAAGGAGCGGGCGAAGGCGGCCGACTTCATCACCTATTCGAAGGTGTTCGACGGCGTGCTGGTCGCCAAGGGCAATCCAAAGGGCATCAACGGCATCAACATGTCGATGTGCGGCACGGCAGCCGCCGAGAACACCGGCTATGTCGAGGTGCCGCTGATCCAGGCGCTGATCCCCGAGTGCAAGAAGGCAGGCAAGGCTGAGCCGACCATCCAGCTCTACGACAACAATGCCAACTGCATCCAGGCGATCCTCGCCGGCCGCGCCGACACCTACATCAACGACGTCAACACCGTCGACAGCGCCGTGAAGGCCTATCCGGACAAGCTGGAGAAGGCGATCGCGGTGACCATCCCGTATTCGGTCGGCATCGCCGTTCCCAGGGACAAGCCGAAATTCCGTGACGCCGTGCTCGCTGCGCTGATCGAGGTGCAGAAGGCCGGCACGCACATGGAGCTCCTGAAGAAGCATGGGCTCGATGTGAACAATTTCAAGGAGCCGGACATTCTGACGGCCGACTGATGTCGCTGTTCCTCCACTATCTGAGCATGCCGTATCTGCTCGAGGGCATCGAGCTCACCCTCGAGGTGACTGCCCTTGGGCTCGGCGGCGGATTGATCCTCGGACTGATCCTCGCCGGCATGCAGCTCTCGCGCTTCTGGCCCCTGGCTGCGATCGCCAGGGCCTACACCGTGATCTTCCGCGGTACGCCGCTGATCCTGCAGATGGTGTTCGCCTACGACGCGCTGCCGCATATCGGCATCAAGCTGCCGGCGGTGCTCGCCGCCGGTCTCGCACTCGCCTGCAACGAGGCGCCGTTCATCGCGGAGATGCTGCGGGCCGGCGTGCTCGGCGTCGACCGCGGGCAGGTGACCGCGGGGCAGGCGCTCGGCATGACGCCGTCCGTGCTGATGCGCAGGGTCATCGCGCCGCAGGCCATCCGCACCATGATCCCGGCCTTCGGCAACGAGGCGGTGAGTGCGCTGAAAAATTCCTCGCTCGCCTCGGTCGTCGCGGTCCAGGAGCTGACCTTGCGCTCCACCCAGCTGGCGTCCTCCACCTTCGACTTCTTCTCGATCTTCTTCGCTTCGGGCCTGCTCTATCTCGTGCTGACCGCGACCATCAGCGGCATCCAGCTGTTCGCGGAATGGCTGCTCGATCTCGACCGCGCGAAAGGGCGGGAGCGGAAGCTGGCCGACTATCTGCGCTGGCGCCGCGTCGAGCTCGTCACCAAGCCGGAACATACCGATGCGACCGCTCTCGATCCCGAGCCGGCGCAAGCAGAGCTCACGGATACGCCGCCGCTGGCCCTGACCCGCGAGGAACGCGCCCGCCGCACCGCGACGATCGCGCGCAACAATGTCGCGGTCGAGGCCAAAGCTCTCACCAAGAGCTATGGTCCGCAGAAGGTCCTCGACGGTCTCGACCTCACGGTTCGTGTCGGCGAGGTGGTGGCGCTGCTCGGTCCGAGCGGCTCCGGCAAGAGCACGCTGCTCCGCTGCATCAACCATCTCGAAAACTGGGACGCCGGGACCGTGCGCGTCGGCGGCCGCCGCCTCGGCTTTTCCGAGGACGGCAAACCGCTATCGCCGCGCGCCATCGCCAACGAGCGGGCGAGCGTCGGCGTCGGCATGGTGTTCCAGCAATTCAACTTGTTCGCCCATCTGTCGGCCAAGGAGAACATCGCAGGGCCGTTGCGCTGGGTCCACGGCATGACCCGCATCGACGCCGATCGCCGCGCGAGCGAGCTGCTCGACCGCGTCGGCCTCGCGCATCGCGCCGATGCGCTGCCGCGGCATCTCTCCGGAGGGCAGCAGCAGCGCGTCGCCATCGCCCGCGCGCTAGCGCCCAATCCGAGCGTGCTGCTGCTGGATGAGCCGACCTCGGCGCTCGATCCCGAACTCGTCAACGAGGTGCTGGAGGTGATCCGGCGTCTGGCCATCGACGACGGCCTCACCATGATCATCTCGACGCACCAGATCCGCTTCGCCGACGAGGTCGCCGACCGCGTCGCTTTCCTGAGCGGCGGGGCGATCATCGAGGAGGGGCCGGCGCACGAGGTGCTCTCCAACCCGCGCAATGCGCTGACGGCGCGTTTCCTCAGCGTGATGGAAGCCGACAAGACTCCGGAGGCGGTGCGATGAGCGCTGCCCCCGCAAGATTCACGACCGCGTTCTCCGAAGAGGCCACCTCATGAAGCATGTCACCCTGCCGGTTTCGCCGAAGACCGTTCACTGGGGATATTTCTCCAAGACAGTCACCCCGGCGCTGACGCTGCGCTCGGGAGATCGCGCAACGATCGAGACGCTGACCCATCACGCCAACGATGATTACGAGCGCATGATCCAGGGCGATCCCGGCGCCGAGAGCGTGTTCCGGTGGACGCGCGAGCACAAGGCGGTGGCGCGGCGCGGTTCGGGGCCGACAGAGGGCCCGTTCATCCGCGGCGCGGGCGAGGGCATTGGCGTGCATCTGCTCACCGGCCCGGTGGCGATCGAAGGTGCCGAGCCCGGTGACATCCTGGAAGTGCGCATCCTCGATGTCAGGCCGCGGCCGAGCTGCAGTGCCTGTCACGCCGGTCGCTGCTTCGGCTCCAATGTCGCCGCCAATTGGGGCTTTCACTACCACGACCTGATCGAGGAGCCGAAGCCGCGCGAAGTCGTCACCATCTTCGAACTCGACACCTCGGGCGAGCCCTATGCGAAGGCCGTCTACAATTACGTCTGGACTCCGCAGACCGACCCCGACGGCATCGTGCATCCGACCATCGACTATCCCGGTGTTCGCGTCGATCACGCCACCATCAGGAAGCGCGAGAACATTCTTTCCAGCGTGAAAGTGCATGCAAGATTGCACTTCGGCACCATGGGTCTCGCGCCTTCGGAAGCTGACTTCGTCAGCTCGATCCCCCCGAGCTACACCGGCGGCAATATCGACGACTGGCGGATCGGCAAGGGCGCGCGGATGTTCTATCCGGTTGCCGTGCCCGGCGCCTATTTCTCGGTCGGCGATCCCCATGCCGCCCAAGGCGACAGCGAGCTCGGCGGCACCGCGATCGAGACCTCGCTGACTGGCGATTTCGAATTCATCCTGCACAAGAAGGCCGACCTTGCGGGCACCCATCTGGAAGGCCTCGATCATCCCATGCTGGAGACCGACCACGCCTGGTCATTTTACGGCTTCACCTATCCGAACTATCTCGCAGCCCTCGGCATCGACGCGCAAACCGAGATTGCCAATCACAGCAGCCTCGACCGTGCGATGCGCGATGCCTTCAGAAAACTCCGCCGGTTCCTGATGACCGTGCATCGCCTCAGCGAGGACGAGGCGATCTCGCTGATGTCGGTCGGCGCCGATTTCGGCGTCACCCAGGTGGTCGATGCCAATTGGGGGGTCCACGGCACGATCCGCAAGAACATCTTCCGGTGCGACTAATGCCTTGAGACGCGGTCTGTTTTCGGGATGAGCCGGTGACAAGCGGAGACCATTTGCGGCCCGTCGCAGCAACGGATGACCGCGTTCGTCTGGCACAGAGGTTGCTTCGATCGACTGCAATCTGGGTCGATCCGATGAGCTTCCGGCCGTTCACGAGCGAGTCCTACGCACAAGACGACCGCCCCGAAGCCTGGCGGGACGTGCTGGCGGCGGTCGGCCTGCAGCCGGCAGGCGGCCATTCCTTCTTCGACGGGCACGCAACCGCCTCGCATCGCCATGCCCCAGGCATTGCGCTGACGCGCATGGCCGCGGGCGCGCAGAGCGTCGCACCTCTCTCGCAAGCCCATGAAGACCTTCCGATCGCGCTGATGCCCGTCGAGGACGGCATGGTCCTCAAGAGCGCCGGCGGTCACCGCATCGTTCCCGTCGGCCATCTCGTGCTGCTGCCGCGCGGCGGCGACTGGAGCATCGTGTTCCAGCGCGACATGCGCGCCATCGTGCTGTCGGTGACCTCGGAGGCGCTGCACGGACGCCTGTCGGGCAAGCCGCGGCTTGGCGAGCCCCGCGTCGTGCCGCCAAGCGGCTTCGCCGAGGTGTTCGCGCGTCTCATGGACGCGACGGCACGCACACTCGACAGCTTGAGCGATGCCGAATGGAATTCGCTCGCGCAATCGCTGGTCGACCTGCTCCTGACGTTCGCACATCAGCTGGCAGCCTCGGCGTCCGATGCCGGGTCGAGCGCGACGCAGGCCGCGCTGCTGCATCGGATCTGTCAGACCATCGAGCGCCGGCTCGACGATCCCGACCTGGTGCCGGGGCGTGTCGCGCAGGCCGAGGGCATCTCCGAACGCTACTTGCAAAAGCTGTTCGAGACCGTCGGCGACAATTTCACTCACTACGTCCGTGAGCGCAGGCTCCAGCGCGCCTGGGCGGATCTGTCCAGTCCGACCGAGGCGCATCGCTCGATCTCGGAGATCGCCTACGCCTATGGCTTTGGCGATTCCGCACATTTCAGCCGCGCCTTCCGTCATCGCTTCGGCCTGCCGCCGCGCGAGTTTCGCCAGCAGGAGGCGGAGCGGGCAACCTCGCAGCACGGCACTGCCGGCCAGCGCGGCTGGCCCCAGGAGGCGCTGGCACAGCTCCGTGCGCATCAGGGCGTCGAGGCACGCAGCAACGTCGCCCGGGCCGGCGCAGAGGAGCGGACGACCGCGGAGCGCAGGCATCACCACCTCCCGGTCGAAGCCAGCCGCGTTCATTGGGGGTATTTCAGCCGCTCGCTGCCGCCGCAGATCGAGATCGCGTCGGGCGATACGATCACCATCGAAACGCTGACACAGCACGCCTCCGACGACCCCGAGCTGATGATCGCCGGTGATGCTGCCGCCGAGAGCGTGTTCGGCTGGACGCGGAGCAAGAAGAATGTCGACCGCCGCGGCGCGGGGCCCATGGATGCCAGCGTGTTCGGCCGCGGTGCCGGCGAGGGGTTTGGCGTGCACATCTGCACCGGGCCCGTCGCCGTGAAGGACGCCCAGCCCGGTGATGTCCTGGAGGTGCGCATCCTCGACATCGTACCGCGGGCGAGCCGCAGCCCGCACCATGCCGGGCGCGTGTTCGGCTCATCGGTGGCGGCGTGGTGGGGCTATCACTACAACGAGTTTCTCGGCGGTCTCAAGCCGCGCGAAGCTGTCACCATCTACGAGATCTTCGACGATCCCGAGGCGCCGCATGCCCGCGCGCTCTATTCCTATCGCTGGGAGCCGCAGACCGATCCCTCCGGCGTGGTGCATGCCACCTACGACTATCCCGGCGTCCCGGTCGCACCCGGTACGATCAAGCGCCGCCACGCCGTGCTCGACGGCATCCGCATTCCCTTGCGGCCGCATTTCGGCGTGATCGCGGTAGCGCCGCGCGAGGTGGATTTCGTCGATTCCGTGCCGCCGTCCTATTTCGGCGGCAATCTCGACAATTGGCGGTTGGGGAAGGGGGCCGCCGTCTATCTCCCGGTCTCCGTACCGGGCGCGCTGCTGTCGATCGGCGATCCTCATGCCGCGCAGGGCGACGGCGAACTGAGCGGCACCGCGATCGAGTGCTCGATGACTGGCACCTTCGAGGTGATCCTGCACAAGAAGGCCGATCTCGCCGGACAGCCCTTCGCCGATCTTTCATACCCTCTGATCGAGACCGCGACCGACTGGGTGCTGACAGGGTTCAGCCATCCCAACTACCTCGCCGAGTTCGGCGCGCAGGGGCAGAGCGAGGTCTACGCCAAGTCGTCGCTCGACCGTGCCATGAAGGATGCGTTCCGCAAGATGCGGCGCTTCCTGATGAACACCAAGGGCCTCAGCGAGGACGAGGCGATCGCCTTGATGTCGGCTGCGGTCGATTTCGGCGTCACCCAGGTCGTCGACGGCAATTGGGGCGTGCACGCCATTCTCAGCAAGCGCCTGTTCGAGGGCGCGACCTAACAAGGACACATCACGTGAAATTCCACATGATCAGCGGCGGACCGAAGCCGGTCGCGCCCTTCAGCCACGCCGTCGAAACCGACGGCTTCGTCTTCGTCACCGGTCAGATGCCCGATACGCCGCAGACGCCGGGCGTGCTGCCCGACGGCATCGTCGCGCAGACGATGGCGGTGATGGAGAATTTGAGGGTGGTTCTCGCCGGCGTCGGTCTCGGCCTCGAGCATGTCGTGATGACCCGGATTTATCTCACGCGCTTCAAGGACGATTACGCCGCGATGAACGAGGCCTACCGCACCTATTTTCCAGCGGATCGTCTGCCGGCCCGCACTTGCGTCGGTGTCACCGGGCTCGCGTACGACGCGTTGATCGAGATCGACCTGGTGTGCCGGCGGCCGTGAGCCGCGCTTTCGTAGCCAGGATGAGCGAAGCGACATCCGGGAACCGCGCGAACGAGCATCCCCCGGATGTCGCTTCGCTCATCCGGGCTACAAGACCTTGCGCTGCCTGACGGGCAAAACACCCAAGTAACGGGTCAATCCGCACCGCGCAAAATATTCCACTTTACCGAATTTCGGCTTTGACGTATTCGTGGCGCCACCTCACCCCAGTCAGAGGGGCGTATCGCGATCGTCACGAAACGCGGGGTGAGCTGCGGTGGACGCGAGTTACATCGGCACGACAGGTTCGCAGGGCGGGCAACCGTGAGCGAAAACCGTCGCGCGCACGACCGGTGTAATCCGCGTACGGCAAAACCGTGTCGTCCTGGCGCCCGGGGTCTGTGCGCCAAGTCTTGTGGTGATGTGGCGGCCCGACCGGGCGCGCGCATCAGTTATCTGCAAGGCGACGGGGGCAATAGTGCAACGCTCCCCGGGGAGAACTCGGCATAAGCCGTCAAACCACTGCGCAGGGAAGGCCGGATGTTTGGCTTCACCTGTATGCCGCTGTGCAGCCTCTTGTAGCGCAACCTTCGCACAGTGGACCGTGGGTGCCCGGCCGGCACCCGGTCTTCCCTGCGCCCTCTGACAAAGGAGGGTGGAATGACCTGGCAAAGCTCGCGCGAACCAAGCCGCGAGAATGCGAAGGCGTGTCTGTGACCTGAATGCCAGATGGGAGAGCGACGCGATTGCCTCATACTCCGTCATTGCGAGCGAAGCGAAGCAATCCAGAATCCCTCCGCGGAAAGACTCTGGATTGCTTCGGAGCAAGAGCTCCTCGCAATGACGACGTTGAGAGAGCGTGCGCCTCCACCTCGGTCTCGTGCCCCGGACGCAGCGCAGCGTCTCTTGACGATGCGCTGCAGAGCCGGGGCCCATCTGTCACGACGCAATCCGTGTGGCGTGGGTCCCGGCTCTGCGCAGCAACGCCAGGAGCGTTGCAGCGCGTTCGGGACGCGAGAGCTTTGCCCGTCCGTGCAGGAAGTCTTGATCGGCGGTGACCCAGGAGTGATCCGCCGCCTTGAACGCAGCCCCGGGCGACAGCGACTAACCCTTGGAGTGCACAAGGATCAGTGGAACGTGATCGAGCTTCCTCTTCCTAAAGCACCAAAATGGTGCTTTAGTGCTTTTCATGAGCCAGTCGCCCCGAAACGCGCCGTCCGCGCTGCGTTACAGGCTTGCCCCTGAGCCGGCCGCCAAGGCCGCCATCGAGGCGACGTTCAGGGCCTATGACCGCATGATGGAGATACTCGACGAGGTCGCGCGGACCCACAATGTGGGCTCCAACGTCGTCCTGCTCCACGCCCATGCCTATGAGCCGATCCGGAAAGAGACCGCGCTGCCCTCGCGCCTGGTGACGCTGGGCCTGCGCGACCGCTCGGAATATCGCGCCGCGCAAGGCCGCCGCCTGCCGCTCGACGACAAGCTCGCCAAGATCAAGGGACCCGCCACCATTTCGATTGCGACCGTGCAAGGGCGCTTCAGCGTGCCCTTCGACTATGCCGGCTATGCCGAGGGCTGGGGGCAGAGCGTGCCCGCGCACCTCATCCGCACCGACGACGGTTTCGAAGTTCACTACGGCGTCACGCCGAATAGCCTGCCAGAGGAGGAGAACGCTATGGATACCATCGCTGCCGCCCCCGACAACTTCCTGTCCCGGGTCGGGCGCCTGATCGCCGGGATCGCCTACGACGCGATCGAGCAGGCGGAAGGCAAGAACAAGCTCAAGGTGGTCGGTCAGGCCATCCGCGAGATCGAGCGTGCGGAAAGCGAAGCGCGCGATGCGCTCGCGGCCGCGCGGGCCGAGGAATATCGGCTCAACGCCCGCCGCGGCGAGATCGAGCGCGAGATGACAGATCTTGCCGCCAAGATCGAGGGCGCGATCACCGACAGCCGCGATGATCTCGCCCGCGCCGGCATCGCGCGGCAGATGGATCTGGAGGCGCAGTTCGAGGTGCTCTCCCGCGCCATCGACGAGAACAACGAGAAGATCGAGCAATGCGTGACCTCGCTGCGCGCGGTGCTGTCGGCGCTGCAGGATGCCGAGCAGCGCCGCGCCGATCTCGAGAAGAGCGAAGCCCACGCCAGCCACCAGGCCTCGACCTCGCCCCGCAAGTCCGGCGGCAGTTCCGCGGCGGCAAAAGCCTTGCGGGCGGGCAGGGCGGTGGCAAGGGCGACCGGCGTGCCGCAGGGCATCCCGTATTCAAGCGACATCGACGAGCTCAGCGCGTTGCATCGCGACAAGGAAATTGCAGCGAGGCTGGCGCGGTTGAAGTCGCGCTCCTGAGTGCCGTGTCATGAGCACATTGCTCGAACACGTCATGATGCCGGAGGTCAGGCCGTTCTCGATCGCGGCGGCCATGATCCTCATCGTCGGCTCGCTCGAAGTGATCTCGATGCTGGTCGGAGCGTCCCTCAGCGAGATGCTCGGCACCAGCATCGATTTCAGCCATCCCAGCGACAACGGCGTGCTCAACGCCATCTCCTGGATCAATGTCGGCGGCGTGCCGCTGCTGATCTTCCTGTTGCTGGTGCTCGGCGCCTTCTCCATCACCGGCTTCCTGATCCAGGACATCGCGCGGATGGTGGCGGGTCCCTTGCCGGCGACGGTCGCTTCGATCGCGGCCGTCGCGGTCTCGGTTCCGCTGGTGCGTGCCGCCAGCGGCGCCATCGCGCGGATCATTCCCAAGGACGAGACTTACGTCGTCGGCCTCGGCGATCTCGTCGGCCGTGTCGGCGAGGTGGTGGTCGGTCCACTCGATCAGGGGCCGCCCGGCCGCGTCAGCGTCGCCGACGTCCACGGCAACCGCCATTTCGTGCTGGCGGTGGCGGCGCCTTCGTCATCGCCCCTGCCGCAGGGAACCCTGGTGCTTCTCGTCGATCGCGATGGCACCCGCTTCGTGGCGGTGAAAGCCGAGGATGAACTCAAGCCGTCCAAGCCCAGTCTAAGCAGCAGCTAGGTCATTCATTGGAGAAAGTCATGTTCGACATCGCAGTCCCGGCCATGATCGGCGTCGCGCTGATCGTTGTCCTGGGGATCGTCTTCACCATTCTCTACAAGCGCGCCACGCGCGACGAGGCCTTCGTGCGTACCGGCCTCGGCGGCAAGAAGGTCGTGCTCGACGGCGGCGCCATGATCCTTCCGATCTTCCACTCCTATGCCAGCGTCAATTTGAAGACGCTGCGGCTCACGGTCGAGCGCAAGGAGCGGGAATCCCTCATTACAAAGGACCGCCTGCGCGTCGACATCGTCGCCGAGTTCTACGTGCGCGTCCGCCCCGACGACGAGAGCATCGCGCTCGCGAGCCAGACGTTGGGCGCACTGACCAATGACGCGGAGGCCCTGCGCAACCAGGTCGAGGCGAAGTTCGTCGACGGCCTGCGGTCCGTGGCCGCAACCATGACCATTCTGGAATTGCAGGAAAAGCGCAGCGACTTCGTCAAGCACGTCCAGGCGACCGTCGAGTCCGACGTGAAGTCCAACGGGCTCGAGCTTGAATCGGTGTCGCTCACGAAGCTCGACCAGACCGACGTCAAGTTCTTCAACCCCGAGAACTTCTTCGACGCCGAAGGCCTGACCCAGCTGAAGACCGTCACGGAAACCCGCCGCCGCGACCGCAACGCCATCGTGCGCGACAACGAGGTGGCGATCGCCCAGAAGGACCTCGAGGCGCGGCAGCAGACGCTCGGGATCGAGCGGACCAAGAAGGAAGCCGAACTGTCGCAGGAGCGCGACATCGCCAACAAGACTGCCAGCACCCGCGCCGAGGTCGCATCCGCGACGCAAACCGCGCGCCTGACCGAGGAGAACGCCCGCATCGACACCGACCGTGCCGTCGCCGAGAAGGAGGCGGGCGCCAAGCAGATCAAGGAAACCGCGGTGATCGAGTCCGATCTCGCCATCAACAAGCGCAAGACCGACGCCCAGCGCGAGATCCAGATCGCGACGCAGGAGAACGAGATCCAGATCGCGTCCAAGAGCAAGCAGACCTCGGAAGCGGTCGCCGAAGCCAAGACCGCCGAAGCCGTCGCCGTCTCCGCGGAGGAAAAGGTCGTCACGGCACGCGCGGTCGAAGTCGCCGACCGCGCCCGTCTCACCCAGGTGCTCGCCGCACGCACCGAGGCCGAGCGCAAATCGACCGAGCTGATCGTCGCCGCCGAAGCCGAGAAGAAAGCCTCGCTCGACCGTGCCGAGGCCGTCAAGACGCTGGCCACGGCGGAGGCCGAGTCCAACAAGATCAAGGCGGTCGGTGTCAGGAATATCGGTGAGGCGGAGGCCGCCGTCATCACCATGAAGAACGAGGCGCAGAACAAGCTCGGCAGCAATGTCATCGACTTCGAGATCGCCAAGAAGCGGATCGAGACCATGCCCTCGGCGTTGGCCGAGATGGTGAAGCCGATCGCCAACCTGAAGGATGTCCGCATCCTACATACCGGCGGCGCCTTCGGCGGCAACGGCAATGGCGCCGCTGGCGGTGGCGTCGGCTTCGGCGAAGGCCTCGCCGGCGAGTTGCTCAAGGTGCACGCGCTGCGCCCGATGATCGACGAGATACTGCGCCAGAGCGGCTTTGCGCCGGGCGACGATCCCGTGAAGGCGCTGGTCGGTGCCGTGACGGGCAAGAGCAACGGTGCCGCAGTGCCGGCGCCCGCGACGGAGAAAACAAACGCCGCCGATCTATGAATGCCCATTCATTGCTGCTGAGAAATCGAAACGATAGAAACGGGCCGTGCGCGTCTCGCGTCGCGCAACGTCCCGGAGTGCTGGTCGATCGCGTCTCGTATCGTTCGATCGCACTCCGGACGCTTTGAAGAGGCAACGTCATTTGTTGCCGCGGCGCCTGCGCCGATCGACGTCAGGCGCCTCAAGCCTGTTTCGATCCGAGGATTTTTCACATGAAGTATTTTCTCTCCGGACTGCTTGCGATCGGCCTCTCGATCGCGGCCACGGCGTCGTTCGCCGCCGATGCCCGTAACGTCACCGTCGTCAACGAGACCGGCTATGCCATCAAGTTCCTCGGCTTCAACGCGCCGGACGATGGCCTGGACGAATGGGAGAACGAGCTCGAGAAGGTCTTGCAGAACCAGGCGAGCACCTATGTCGAATTCGACGAGGACGACGAGGGCTGCGTCTGGAACATCCGCGTCGACTGGCAGAATTACGACGAAGCCGTGCTGTGGAAGAACGTCAACCTCTGCAAGATGACCGCGCTCCGGCTGCGCTACGATCCCGGCACCAAGACCACGTCTTTCGTCGCCGAATAGTTTTCGCGGCGAGAGCGCCTTCGGGCGAAGTGGATACTCGCTCGCGTCAAGACAACGCGGCAGACCAAAACCTCGTGGCCCGGAGGAGGGGCCGGCCCAGGCCCTTCCTCGGATGCGTTGCGGAAGATAACGAATTCGTCCTTTGCAAGCGCAACCGGCTTTGTTATACGCACCCGCGCGCGGACGACAGTTCGCCCTTTTCCTCGGTAGCTCAGCGGTAGAGCATCCGACTGTTAATCGGATGGTCGCTGGTTCGAATCCAGCCCGGGGAGCCAAATTTCACCGTAAAATCAGTGCCTTGTGAGCGCTTTCTGATGTGGCGCACGACTGCGTTCGCGCAGTCTCTCAAGCCCTTCCGCGCCCATCCCAGCCAGAATCGCGTTCAACCAGATGTGTGCGCAGTCCCGCCCAAGCCGCGGGGGCGGCACCAAATCGACTTAATTCAAATCGAGCTTCGGAGGGCCGGACTCTTACGGAGCTGATTCCTATGCCCGACATCCAGATCGACCGCGCCCACCAGGCTCCCTCGATTCTGCCGGCCGACGTTCCCGAGCTCAGCGACGACGAGTGCCTTGCCCGCCTGAAGCGTGCTGTCGAGACGCCCGATTCGGCGCGGCTGGACGAGGTTGCCGCCTTGATCGGCCGTCTCGCGGTGACGATCGAATAGCGTCCTGTTCCCTGATGCGGTGAGATGTGCGGCGTGGCACGCTGGCGCCAACGGCCATGTTGCGTTTTCGCCGGGCATGTTCCAAAGATGCCGCCAACTTCCGTCCGCGGCATCGTCCGCATTTCAGGGTCCGCAAATGTCCGGTTTCTCGACCGCGCGCCTCAAAATGGTCGATGGCCAGGTGCGCACCAATGACGTCACCGATCGTCGAATTCTCGATGCCATGCTCACCGTTCCGCGCGAGGCCTTTGTGCCGGCGAGCCGGCAGGCCCTGGCCTATCTCGACGTCGATCTCGATGTCAGCGAGGGCGGCGCCAAGCGGTTCCTCATCAAGCCCCAGCTGACCGGCAAGCTGCTCCAGGCCGCCGAGATCGGCGAGGGCGACAACGTCCTGGTCGTCGGCTGCGCCACCGGATACCTCGCCGCGCTCGCCTCCAAGCTCGCCCGCCAGGTCACCGCGACGGAATGCGATTCGGCTCTGGCCGCGAAGGCCAGGGAGGCCCTGGTCGCGCTTGGCGTCGGCAACGTCACCTGCAAGGCCGCTCCCTGCACCGAGGGCGACCCCTCTGCCGCCCCCTATGATGTGATCATCCTCAACGGCGCCACCGAGGTCACCCCGGAAGCGCTTTTCGGGCAGCTCAAAGAGGGCGGGCGCCTCGTCGGCGTATCGGCCGAATCGCGGCCGCCCCGGGCCATGATCGTGACCCATACCCACGGCGAATTCGGCCATCGGGCGCTGTTCGACGCTGCGGCTCCGGTGCTTCCCGGGCTGGAGCGGGCCGCCGCTTTCGTCTTCTGACCCCCAAAATCCCGTTAAAATACCGTTCTGAATCAGAAGTGTGGCCGGGATGCTGCACGTGAAGAGTTTCCACCGAGAACTACCTTGAGGTAGTTCCGTCGCGCCAATCCGCGTCCTATGTTGCGGCGGGGCAACGACTCCACTCGGTAGACGATAACCCAGCTCGCGGGCACGAGTCGGGCGTTAGAATGAACGGAATTTTTGGGATGCATGGGGTGAAGCTCTTCACCGGAGCTGCAGTTTCGGTCCTGCTGCTGGCGCTCGCCGGGCCGACGCCTGCCTTGGCGGACACGATCGAGGCCGCATTGGTGCGCGCCTATCAAAACAATCCGCAGCTCAACGCACAGCGCGCGCAGGTGCGCTCGACCGACGAAAACGTGCCGCAAGCTTTGTCGGGCTACCGCCCCAAGGTTAATTTGACCCTCAGCAGCGGGGCTCAATATCAGGATATCCAACAGACCCAGAAGGGCCCGACGATCCACAGTAACGGCGTCGGCGCCCCCGAGCCCCTTCAGCCCAACGCCGCCAGCCTGACCGTCAACCAGACGCTCTACAACGGCAATCAGACCGCCAACAGGACGCGTGCGGCGGAGAGCCAGGTCTCCGGATCGCGCGAGGCGCTGCGTGTGCTCGAGCAGACGGTGCTGCTGCAGGCCGCCACCACCTACATGGACTATTTGCGCGACTCGGCAACGCTCGAAGTTCAGCGCAGCAACGTGCGCGTGCTCGAACAGACGCTCAAGCAGACGCGCGATCGCTTCAATGTCGGCGAGGTGACGCGCACGGACGTGGCGCAATCCGAAGCCCAGCTCGCGGCCGGCAAGACGCAGGCCCTGACCGCCGAATCGAATCTCACGACGACGCGCGCGAACTTCCGCCGCATCATCGGCAACGAGCCGGCAAACCTGGCTCCGGGCTCGCCGGTCGATCGCTTCCTGCCCGGGACGATTGCCTCGGCGGTTAATCTCGGGCTGGTGGAGAACCCGAACGTCACGGCCGCGATGTTCGGCATCGACGTCAACTATCTCCAGGTCAAGATCAACGAGGGCGCGCTGCTGCCGACCGTCACGGTCCAGGCCGGCATCACCCAGTCGTACCAGCAGACCCTGACGGTGTTCCGGACGACGACCGCATCCGCCATCGCGACCGCCTCCGTGCCGATCTTCCAGGGTGGCGCGGAATACGCACTGATCCGGCAGTCGAAAGAGAATTTGGCGCAGCAGCGCCTCAATCTCGAAACCACCCGCGACCAGACCCGCGCCAACATCGTGCAGGCCTGGGGCCAGCTCGAGGCCGGCAAGGCGCAGGTGCAGTCCGCACAGGCGCAGGTGACGGCGTCCGAGATCGCACTGAACGGCGTGCGCGAAGAAGCCAAGGCCGGCCAGCGCACCACGCTCGACGTGCTCAACGCGCAGCAGGCGCTGGTCAACGCGCGCGTCGCGCTGGTGACCGCACAGCACGATCGCGTGGTTGCATCCTACTCGGTGCTCAACGCGGTGGGCCGTCTCGCACCGCAGGTGCTTGGTCTCAACACCACGGTCTACGATCCGAGCGTGCACTACCAGCAGGTCCGCGACAGCTGGGCCGGCGTGCGTATTCCTGACGGGCGCTGAGTCCCGTAGTGATCCGGTCGGCCTCGCAAACAGCGAAGGCCGATCGGTGCTTTGCTTGCAATCATCAAAACCCCTGACATAGCCTTGCCAAGATGATGCGGATCGATTCGCTCCGCATTCGATGTCGTGTGCGTAAAGCTTGAGTGCCGAGGGCAGGGGCGCACCGCCGCACGTTGAGCCGTGATCTGGGGACAAGTCGGGCTGCCGCGACGAAAATGTCGGGGCGTTCGTTGCGGAACCGGCCAATCCTGTCGTGCTTGGTGTAAAACAACGCATGCGAGGGCGTTGATGATGATGTGGAGTCGGAGATGACGCAGCCTGCAAAGGTCACAGAACCCTCGATGGAGGAGATTCTGGCCTCGATCCGGCGCATCATTGCCGACGATGAGGCGAAGCCGCCGCCGGCTGAAGCTGCGAAGCCCGAGAAGGCTGCAGCCCCCGCTGCGCCACCCAAGCCGCAGGCCATGAACGACATTCCGCCCTCCAAGGTCGCCCCCGCAAAACCTGCCGCCGAGAAGCCCGCGCCACCGCCGGCCGCAAAGCCGGCTCCCGCGCCGCCGCCTCCGGCGCCCGCAGCGGATGCCGGACCGAACAACCAGGACGATATCGACGCGCTGCTCGCCGGGCTCGACGCGGCGACGCCGGCACCCGAGATGCGTGCTCCGGAACCGGAGCCGGAGCCAGAACCCGATGTGCTCGAATTGACCGACGAGATGGCGATGGACCCGGTGCCGACACCGGCTCCGCCGCCGCCAAGCTTCCGCAAGGTCGAGCCGCGGGACGACCTCGAATTTGCCGAGGCGCCGCCGCCGCGCCCGGCACCATCCTTTGCGCCGGTCGACTTCGATGCCCCGCCGCTGCCGCCGCAACAGCCGATCCTGGCGCAATCGACCGTCTCCGCGGTCGAATCGGCCTTCAACTCCCTGGCCCATACTGTGCTGAGCAGCAATGCGCGGACGCTGGAGGATCTGGTCAAGGAGATGCTGCGTCCGATGCTGAAATCCTGGCTCGACGACAACCTTCCGGGTCTGGTTGAACGCATCGTGAAGGCGGAAATCGAGCGGGTCTCGCGCGGCGGCCGGTAGGCCTCGGGCGAGGGCCCTCATTAAGCCGCGCTTAAGCATCATGATTTGGCCCGTTCCGAACGGGCCGGGAAGCCGATTTGCCGCGGCGCCTTCCGCTGCCCCTTTGTCGACCTTTTCGTTGACTTGACCCGCCTGCGCGTCTTTCTAGCAGCCCATGATCGAGAAAAATTACCAGCCCGCCGATATCGAAGCCCGCATGTCCGTGGTGTGGGAGGACAGCCTTGCCTTCAAGGCCGGCCGTCCCGACCGCCGCGACGCAGTGCCGTTCACCATCGTGATCCCGCCGCCGAACGTGACGGGCTCGCTGCACATGGGCCATGCCCTCAACAACACGCTCCAGGACATCCTCTGCCGCTTCGAGCGCATGCGCGGCCGCGACGTGCTGTGGCAGCCCGGCACCGACCATGCCGGCATCGCCACCCAGATGGTGGTCGAGCGGCAGTTGATGGAGCGCCAGCAGCCGGGTCGCCGCGAGATGGGCCGCGAGAAGTTTCTCGAGCGCGTCTGGCAGTGGAAGGCCGAGAGCGGCGACACCATCATCAACCAGCTCAAGCGGCTCGGTGCGTCCTGCGACTGGTCGCGTGAGCGCTTCACCATGGACGAGGGCTTGTCGAAGGCCGTCATCAAGGTGTTCGTCGAGCTGCACCGCGACGGCCTGATCTACAAGGACAAGCGGCTGGTGAACTGGGACACCAAGCTCTTGACCGCGATCTCCGATCTCGAGGTGCAGCAGACCGAGGTCAAGGGCCATCTCTGGTATCTGCGCTATCCGATCGAAGGCAAGACGTTCAACCCCGAGGATCCCTCGACCTTCATCGTGGTCGCCACCACGCGCCCCGAGACCATGCTCGGCGACACCGGCGTTGCCGTGCATCCCGAGGACGAGCGCTATCTGAAGCTGATCGGCAAGAACGTCGTCCTGCCGCTGGTCGGCCGCAAGATCAAGATCGTCGCCGACGACTACTCCGATCCCGAGAAGGGCTCGGGCGCGGTCAAGGTGACGCCGGCGCACGACTTCAACGACTTCGAGGTCGGCAACCGCCACGGCCTGCGCCGCATCAGCGTGCTCGACAAGGAAGGCTGCCTCGATCTCCTCGACAACGAGGATTACCTGCGCGACCTGCCGGAAGGCGCTTCGCAGTTCGCCGAGGAGTTCAACAAGGTCGACCGCTTCGTCGCGCGCAAGCGCATCGTCGAGCGGCTGGAATCGTTCGGCTTCGTCGAGCGGATCGAGCCGCACACCCACATGGTGCCGCACGGCGACCGCTCCAACAGCGTGATCGAGCCCTACCTGACCGACCAGTGGTACGTTGACGCCAAGACGATGGCGAAGCCGGCGATCGCGGCGGTGCGTTCGGGCGAGACCTCGTTCGTGCCGAAGAATTGGGAAAAGACCTATTTCGAGTGGATGGAGAACATCCAGCCCTGGTGCATCTCGCGCCAGCTGTGGTGGGGCCATCAGATCCCGGCCTGGTACGGTCCCGACGGCAAGGTGTTCGTCGCCGAGACCGAGGAGGAGGCGATCAGCCACGCACTCGGCTATTACGTCGAGCAGGAGGTCATCACGCCGGAGCAGGGGCGCGAGATGGCGCTCGACCGCAACAAGCGCGAGGGCTTCATCACGCGTGACGAGGACGTGCTCGACACCTGGTTCTCCTCGGCGCTGTGGCCGTTCTCGACGCTCGGCTGGCCCGAAGACGCACCCGAGGTGCAGCGCTACTATCCGACCAACGCGCTGGTGACCGGCTTCGACATCATCTTCTTCTGGGTCGCCCGCATGATGATGATGGGCCTGCACTTCATGAAGGAGGTGCCGTTCTCGACCATCTACATCCACGCCCTCGTCCGCGACGAGAAGGGCGCCAAGATGTCGAAGTCGAAGGGCAACGTCATCGACCCGCTCAACCTGATCGACGAGTACGGCGCGGACGCGCTGCGCTTCACGCTGGCCGCGATGGCGGCGCAGGGCCGCGACATCAAGCTCGCCACCAGCCGTGTCGAGGGCTACCGCAATTTCGCGACCAAGCTCTGGAACGCCTCGCGCTTCGCCGAGATGAACCATTGTGCCGTGCCCGACGGTTTCGAGCCGGCGAAGGCCAAGGAGACGCTGAACCGCTGGATCGCGCATGAGAGCGCGCACACCACGCGCGAGGTGACCGAGGCGATCGAGGCCTACCGCTTCAACGACGCGGCCGGCGCGATCTACCGGTTCGTCTGGAACGTCTATTGCGACTGGTATGTCGAGCTCGCCAAGCCCGTGCTGCTCGGTCCCGACAGCCCGGCCAAGGACGAGACCCGCGCCATGGTCGCCTGGGCGCGCGACGAGATCCTCAAGCTGCTGCACCCCTTCATGCCCTTCATCACCGAGGAGCTGTGGGAGGTGACGGCCAAGCGCGACGGCCTGCTCGCGTTGGCGCCGTGGCCGCTCAAGCCGGCCGAGCCGTCGCCGGAGCAGCTCGCGATGCTCGCCGCTGCGGCAGGTCCCACCGATCCGCTGATCTCGCCGGCGCTGGTCATGCCGATCTTCGACCACGCCGACTTCACCGATCCCAAGGCTGAAGCCGAGATCGGCTGGGTCATCGACCTCGTCACGCAGATCCGTTCGGTGCGCGCGGAGATGAACATCGCGCCGGCGACGCTGACGGCGCTGGTGCTCGCGGGCGCCTCCGCCGAGACGAAAGAGCGTGCGCCGCGCTGGACCGACGTCATCAAGCGCATGGCGCGGCTGTCGGATATCTCGTTCGCCGACCGCGCGCCTGACGGCGCCGTCCAGCTCCTGGTGCGCGGCGAGGTCGCCGCCTTGCCGCTCAAGGGCGTCATCGACGTCGCGGCCGAGCGCACGCGCCTCGACAAGGAGATCGGCAAGGCCGATGCCGACATCAAGCGCGCCGAATCCAAGCTGGCGAACGAGAAGTTCGTCGCCAACGCGGCCGAGGAAGTCGTCGAGGAAGAGCGCGAGAAGCGCGAGGCGGCGCTGGCCCGCAAGGCCAAGCTGCTCGAGGCGATGGAGCGGCTGAAGCAGGCGTCGTGATCTTATCGTCATTCCGGGTTCGATGCTGCGCATCGGCCCGGAATGACCGTCACTTCGGGAACGGCTTGCTCAGAAACTTTGAGCCCCTGACGCCATAGCGCCAGGGCAGCTCGACCGCCTTGGTGATTCCGATGCGGATGCCGGCGACGATCTCCACATCCTCGGTCCGCGCATGCAGCGCGATCGGCGGGCGGTCCAGCGGCAGTGTGTTGTGCGCGATGGTGATGCCGAGCGCCTCGGTCAGCTTGCCTGGGCCCGAGCAGAGCGCGTGAACCTCCTGCAGATGACGACGGCGGCGCATGGCGGCGAGGCCATGGGTCGGCTCCAGCGCGCGGATCAGCACGGCGCTGGCCGAGCCTGCCTCCTCGCAGACGAAGTTGACGCACCAGTGGATGCCGTAGGAGCGGTAGACATAGGCATAGCCGGGCGGGCCGAACATGATCTGGTTCCGCGGCGTCGGACCGTTGTAGGAGTGCGCCGCCGGCTCGGTATGGTGATAGGCCTCGACCTCGACGATGATCCCGCCGACGCCGTCGACCAGCATGGTGGCCCCGATCAGGTCGCGGGCCACCTCGCGGACGTCGCGGTTGAAAAAGGCGCGCTTCAGGGCCTTGCCAAGCCGGGGTGTGGAAGGTTTCGAGACTGGAGCCATTCGAGGTGAGAATCGCCTGAGAACAGAGCAGGATATTGCCCATATCTGCCATGTTCCCTGAAGTGGTGCGAGCCGGGTTGCGATGCCGGGCCAGACCGACTAGGTAGGACCTGAACAGACCGGACACCCCATGGTCGTTATCGTCGATACCATCTCGAACCCGCTGCGCCCGCGCCACCCCGAAAAGGTGAATCGCCCCGATTCCGCTTCCCCGCCGAAGCCGGACTGGATTCGCGTGCGCGCGCCCAACACCCGCGGCTATGCCGACACCCGCAACATCGTGCGCGCCAACGGGCTGCATACGGTGTGCGAGGAGGCGGGTTGCCCGAACATCGGCGAGTGCTGGGACAAGAAGCACGCGACCTTCATGATCATGGGTGACACCTGCACCCGGGCCTGCGCCTTCTGCAACGTCAAGACCGGGCTCCCCAACGCGCTGGATGCCGCCGAGCCGCAGAACGTGGCCGAAGCCGTCGCCAAGCTCGGCCTTGCCCACGTCGTCATCACCTCCGTCGACCGCGACGATCTCGCCGACGGCGGTGCCGAGCATTTCGCCCAGACCATCCGCGCCATCCGCGCCGCGTGTCCCTCGACCACGATCGAGATCCTGACGCCCGACTTCCTGCGCAAAGAGGGCGCCCTGGAGGTGGTGGTCGCGGCAAGGCCCGACGTGTTCAACCACAATCTCGAGACGGTGCCGTCGCGTTACCTGACGGTGCGGCCGGGCGCGCGCTACTTTCACTCGATCCGGCTGCTGCAGCGGGTCAAGGAACTCGACCCCACCATCTTCACCAAGTCCGGCATCATGGTCGGCCTCGGCGAGGAGCGCCACGAGGTGCAGCAGGTGATGGACGATCTGCGCTCGGCCGACGTCGACTTCCTGACCATCGGGCAGTACCTGCAGCCGACCCGCAAGCATCACGCGGTGATGCGCTATGTGCCGCCGGACGAGTTTTCGTCCTACGAGAAGGTCGCCTACACCAAGGGGTTCCTGATGGTGTCGGCGAGCCCGCTCACCCGCTCCTCGCATCATGCCGGAGAGGATTTTGCGAGATTGAAGGCCGCACGGGCAGCTAGCGCCCGCTGAACAGATATGCCCCGTTTTTCGAGCAAGCGCCGTGTCGATCACAGCGCATCCGAGATGTTCGATCTGGTCGCCGACGTCGAGCGCTATCCGGAATTCGTGCCGCTGTGCAGCGCGCTGAAGGTGCGCCAGCGCATGGCGAAGCCCGACGGCATCGAGGTGCTGGTCGCGGACATGACGGTGTCGTTCAAGCTGGTCAAGGAGTCCTTCACCAGCCGCGTGACGCTCGATCGCGCCAATCTGAAGATCCTGGTGGAATATCTGCAAGGTCCGTTCAGCAACCTCGAGAACCGCTGGACGTTCGAGCCCAAGGGTGAGGGCGTCTGCGACGTCGGCTTCTTCCTGTCCTACGAATTCAAGAGCCGCATGCTGGCGATGCTGATGGGCTCGATGTTCGACGCCGCCTTCGCGCGGTTCTCGACGGCGTTCGAGAAACGGGCCGATGCGATCTACGGCCGGCCGAAGCTGGCGCCGACGTAGGCTTTCCTACGGATTCCACTCCATCCGCCGTCATTGCGAGCGAAGCGAAGCAATCCAGAAGTGCATCCGCGGAGGCAGCCTGGATTGCTTCGTCGCAAGAGCTCCTCGCAATGACGATGCAGATACAGACGTGCCAACCTCTCAATCCACCGCCTTCACCACATCCGGCGGCTGCGAGGCGTAATACGCTGCGGCCTGCTCGATCTCCTGCGGCGTCATGGCGCGGGCGATGTTGCGCATCTGCTGGCTGATGTCGTTGCGCCGCTCGCCTGACGCGAAGGCCTGGAGCTGCGCTTTCATGTAGGCTTCGGACTGGCCTTCGAGCCACGGACTGCCGGTCTTGTTGTCGAGGCTGCCATGGCAGGAGCCGCACGGCGCGATCCCGCGCATCGGCGCGCCGAAGATCACGATGTTCGGCTTGGGCAGCTGCGGCGTCGGGTGATAGGCCGGCAGCCGCGGCAGATACGCGTAGTAGTTCGAGAGATCGGCGATCTCCTGGTCGGTCAGATTGACGGCAAACGGCGACATCACGGCATTGGTGCGCGCGCCCGAGCGGAAGTCGTGCAGCTCCTTGTAGATCACGGCGGCATATTGACCGGCGAGGTTCGGCGAGTCGGCGCGGCTGACGCCGGTCGGGCCGTGGCAGATCGCGCAGCGCTGCGCCAGCGTGGCGCCGCGGCCGATCGCCTCTTGGCTCGGACGTGACAGCGTGCTCGACGTCAGCACGACCTCGGACAGACGCTTGTCCTGAGCCGGCGCCGCGACGGACGCCGCGCGCTGCGGCACGCCGGCGGCACTGCAGATCGCATCCCAGACATTGGCGAACTGGACCCAGGGCTGGGCGAACGGCAGCACGATGAAGCCGACGATCGCCGTCACGACCAGGATCGCAGCGGTGATGCCGACGCCGCGGGTAAAATGCGGATTGCTGAAGGTGAAGAGGTCGCGCGCGCTCATCACTGCGCCCCCACATAGACGGCCGGCACCGACGTGCCTTCGGTCAGCGCGAGCGTCAGGATCGGATAGCCGTAATTGGTGAGGGTCAGCGCGATCATCAGCGCCACCCACAGTGCATGGGTGTTGAGCGCAACCGGCACGATCACGGGCTGATGCACCGCCACCGCAAAGCGATAGGGCCCGGCGTCGGCCTGAGGCGCGCGCATGCCGCGGGCGAGGACGACCAGGAACAGGATGCCTGAGGTCAGCAGGATGAAGCCGCCGATCGCGGAGAGCGTGACGGAGAGCGCCTGCGGCGCGATAGCGGGATCGCCGAAGTCGAAATAGGCCATGCGGCGCGGCATGCCGAGGATTCCGACCCAGTGCCACGGGAAGGTCGTGACGATCATGCCGATGAACCACAGCCAGAGCTGGGTCCGGATCAGGCGGAGATCGATCAGCTCGCGCCCCGTCAAATGCGGCCACAGGTCGTAGGCAATCGCGAAATACATGATCACGATGGCGCCGCCGAAGATCAGGTGGAAATGGCCGGTGATCCACTGCGTGTTGTGGATCGAGGCGTCGAGCTGGTAGCTCATGTTGATGAGACCGCCGGCGCCGCCGAAGCCGAGCATGACGAAGGAGAAGGCCAGCGCCAGCATCATCGGATTGTCCCAGGGCAGGGTCTTGATCCAGCCGAACATGCCGCGGCCACCGCGCAGCCGCGCCGCGATCTCGACCGAGGCGCAGATCGTGAACACCGTCAGCAGCGTCGGCAGCGCCACCAGTGCGGTGAAGGCCGAGTGGATGAATTTGAAGCCGGCGCCGACCTGCGGATCGGCGAAGGTGTGGTGCATGCCGATCGGCATCGCCACCACCAGGAACAGGATGAAGGAGATCCGCGCCATGCTGTCGGAATAGACCCGCCCGCCGATCGCGCGTGGCACGATGGTGTAATAGGCGATGTAGGTCGGCATCAGCCAGAAATAGACGATGGCGTGCAGCGTCCAAGAGAAGAAGACGCGCGCGAGGCCGGCATCGATCGTCGCCTTCAATCCGGCCGCAACCGGAATGATCTGCAGCAGCAGCTCGAGCGCGGCGCCGACGGCGGTCCAGGCCCACAGATAGGAGCCCGCGACATTGGCGAACATGGCAAGCGGCACCGCCGCGCCGGGATTGGCCTTCCGCCAGACGCGCAGATTGATCGACATCAGCGCGACCCAAATCCAGGAGCCGACCACGACCAGCACGACGCCGAGATAGTAGAAGACGTTGCCGATCAACGGCGGATAGAACGTGTAGAGCACCGAGGCGCGACCGAGCGCGATCGGGATCACCGCCATGATGCTGCCGGCGACGATCAGCCAGAATCCGGCCCAGGCCCAGCGCACACCGACCAGGCGCTGCTGCAGCGCGGACTCGCTGATGGCATAGCCGAACCCCATCGCGACCAGCGTCGGGAAGACGTAGCCCATCACCGTGCCGTGCGCGGTCAGCGAGCGGTAGTAGAGCTCCGGATTGGACAGCCAGGTGCCGATCGGGCTCCGGATGAACATCTGCCAGGCGCCGAGCGTCAGCGCGATGCCAAATACGCCGAAGGCCAGCCAGAAATGGGCGAGGATGAGCTTCCTATTGACCAACACAGCTCAGCCTCCCGCCGCCCTTCGCACGATTGGCGAATTCGGTCTTGTCGATCACCTTGACCTTGCCCCACATGCCCTCATGGCCGAAGGAGCAGAACTCCTGGCAGGGCATCAGATAGTCGCCGGTCCTCGCAAAGCGCATCAGCTGCTCGGAGACGTAGCCCGGCACCAGCATGGTGTTGATATTGGTGCCCTGGACCAGGATGCCGTGGACGACGTCGGCGCTTGTGGCGCGCAGCGTGATCGGCGTGTCCACGGGCACCACGATGCAGGCCGGCGTGAAGGAATATTGCTGGCCGATCGCGCGCACGGTCACGTTGCCGTTGGCCTCCAGCACGCTGCCGAGATTGCTCTCGATGAACTCGCCGGACAGGTGAATCCGGGAGGGATCGGTGGTCTCGACGCGCGGCTGCGGCATGGTCGCGCGATGGATGCCCGCGAATGCCGCGAGCAAGGCCATCATCACGATGATGACCACGGCGATGGTCGCCCAGCGCCGCTCGACGCGGGCCGCGACCTCGGCGCTGGCGCTGGTGCTGCCGTGTCCATGGGTTTCCTCGGTGCTCATTGCAGCGGCCCGCGCGGCAGGAAGACGAACAGATAGAAGGCGAGCCACATCGCGACCACGCAGGCGGTCGCGATCCCCGCGAGCACGATGGCGCCGGAGGGGCCTTGCGCCACGACCTCCTCGACGGCCTGATCGGCGGCGGCTGGGCTGGTTGGCGGATCCGAATTGATCATGACGGGTCTCTGGCGCCTCTCAGTTCAGCGGTGCGGAGCGCAGCTCGTTGGCCTCGCGCGCCGAGACCGGCGTGCCGCGATTGCCCCAGGCGGTGCGGATGTAGGAGACGACGGCGGCGATCTCGTTGTCGGAGAGGATGCCGGCGAACGGGGGCATGCCGTACGGCATCGGGTTGCCCTTGGTGCCGGGCGGATAGCCGCCATTGAGCACCATGCGGATCGGATTGACCGCCGACTGCATCTCGATCGACTGGTTGTTGGCGAGCGGCGGCCAGTGCGGCGGCTTGCCTTCGCCCTGCGCGCCATGACAGCTCGCGCAGTTCTTGTCGTAGACGGTCTTGCCGAGGCTGATCAGCAGGCTGCTTTCCGTGGTCGGCAGCGTCGAGCTCGCCGGCGGCGGCGCGGAGGGCTCCGAGATGCCCTTGAGGTACACCGCCATCGCCCGGGTGTCTTCGTCGCTGAGATATTGCAGGCTGTTGTGCACGACTTCGGCCATCGGGCCGTAGACCACGCCGCGCGCCGACACGCCGGTCTGAAGCAGATCGGTGATGTCCTTGATGCTCCAGTCGCCCAAGCCCGCTTCGCGGTTGGAGGTGAGCGAGGGCGCGTACCAGTTCTGCATCGGGATCAGGCCGCCTTTGAAGGCGTCGGATTGCGAGGTGCCGCCGAGCGCGTTGATCGGCGAATGGCACATGCCGCAATGGCCGAGGCCCTCGACCAGATAGGCGCCGCGATTCCATTCGGCCGACTTGGTCGGATCGGGCTTGAACTCGCCCTCGCGGAAAAACAGCGTGCGCCAGCCGAGGATGAGCTGGCGGTTGTCGTAGGGGAAGCGCAGCTCGTGCGGCTTGTTCTTCTGGTTCACCGGCGGGATCGAGCGCAGATAGGCGAAGATGGCGTCGCTGTCGGCGCGCGTGACCTTGGTGTAGGAGGCGAATGGCATCGCCGGATAGATCAGCCCGCCGTCCGGGAAGCGGCCGCTGTGCATGGTCTTGTAGAAATCGTCGGCGGTCCATTTGCCGATGCCGGTTTCCGGATCGGGCGTGATGTTGGAGGTGTAGAGCGTGCCGAACGGGGTCGGCATGGCGCGGCCGCCGGCGAACAGGCGCCCCTCGGGCGCGGTGTGGCAGGCGGTGCAATCCCCGGCGCGCGCGAGATATTCGCCGCGCGCGATGATGTCGCCGGGTTTGTCGCTGGTCTTGTCCTGCGCCTGCGCGACGCCAGTGAGCGCGGCGAGTGCCAGGAATGCGATCGACAGTTTCGAGCCCATCATCCGCCTCGTCAGTTGGGCTGGCTGCCGCAGCCGAACGGCAGCGCGTAAGTGCCTTTCGGCACGGGAGCAGGATTGGCGGGGGCCGGCCGCGTCGCAAGCCAGGCTGCGACGGCGGTCACGTCGGCCTCGGTCAGGTGGCCGGCGACGAGCTGCATGCAGTCGGGCGATTTCGCCGTGCGGGTGCCGTAGCGCCAGGCGCCGAGCTGGGCGCTGATATAAGGGGCGCGCAGGCCCAACAGGCCGGGAATACCGGGCTGCATGCCGGTGAGGCCCGGGCCGTGACAGCTCACGCACGCCGGTATGTTACGACCGGCATCGCCGCTGGTCGCGAGCAATTCGCCCTGCGCCAGAACCTCCTTGCTGACCTCGCTCGGCGTCGGCTGCGGCAGCGGCGGATGCTCGCCGGCAAAATATTCCGCCATCGCTTCCAGATAGGGATCGGGCAGGAATTCCAGCAGATAGTTCATCGGCGGGTATTTGCGCCGGCCGCTGCGGAAGGCGAGAAGCTGGTTGTAGAGATAGCCTGCGGGTTTGCCGGCGAGCCGCGGGAAATAGACGTCGCTGGTGCCTTCGCCCTTGTTGCCGTGACAGGGCGTGCACGCCTCCACCCGCGCCGCCATGGTATCCGGCGGTTGGTTGGCGGTTTGCGCAGCCGCGCCATCAAAGGCGGCCAAAGTGACGATGACGACGGCCGAAGCCGCGACGCGAGCGAACACTGTCGTCGCCCTCCACAACGGGTCCGGTTGATTCCGGATCACAACGTAGCGCGACATTATTGCGTCTATACTTTCGGGCGCAAGATAGGACACGAGAGACGACGTTTGGTCGCGTCTGCACATTTGTGATCCTGATCGAATTCGACAAGAATTGCGTGCTTTTTGAAAAGCAGACATGACGCTGCGCTCTCGCGACACCTCCTGTCCGAGTCTTGCACGCTCATGTCGCCCCCGATGTCAGAGGGCGCAGGGAAGACCGGGTGCCGGCCGGGCACCCACGGTCCACTGTGCGAAAGGTGGTAACAAGAACTGCACAGCGGCATACAGGTGAAGCCCAACACACGGCCTTCCCTGCGCAGTGGTTTGACGGCTTATGCCGAGCTCTCCCCGGGGAGCGATGCACTATTGCCCCCGTCGCCTTGCGATATGACTGATGCGCGTGCCCGGTCGGGCCGCCGCATCACCGCAAGACTTGGCGCACAGACCCCGGGCGCCAGGACCACACGGTTTTGCCGTACGCTAGGTCACACCGGTCGTATGCGCGGCGGCCACCGCTCACGGTTGCCCGCCCTGCGATGCCTTTCGCGCCGATGTAACTCACGTCCACCGCAGCTCACCCCGCGCTCGTGACGATCGCGATACGCCCCTCTGACAGGGGATGAGGTGAGACACGACTACGTCAAAGCCGAAATTCGGTAAAGCGGAATATTTTTGCGGGCGGCAATTGACCCCATGCTCGTGTGTTTTGCCCGACGGGCAGCACAAGGACTTGTAGGCGTGCGCAGGCGCGCACCCCGGCATATGAACAAACACGAATTCAGATGTCGTGGGCGCGGCGGTGACAAGTGCAGTTTGTGCCAAAACGCCGGCCGTGACGGAACACCCATTGCCGCGTGCGGCACACCTGCAAGGGATGTATTTCGTGGGACGCTCAACTAACATCCGAATCGGGCGCGGGGCTTGTGAGGCGGGACCAGGACAGATGGCGCGCTGGAAGCAATCGTGGAGCGAGGAAGATCTCAACCGGCTGAGGAAGCTCGCGGGCACCAAGCCGGTCACGACGATCGCGAAAGAGCTCGGACGGACCACGGGAACAGTCCTCGCGAAGGCGATCGAGCAAAAGCTCCCCGTCATCTATCGGAACGAGCGAACGCCGCAGCGGCAGGCCGCCCGGTGAGGGCGGAATAGCTGCTGGCAATGCCCGGATTTCACGTCGTTCCCGGAAGGGATCATTTCGCGCGACAGCGAGTTCTCAACCGATTGTCCCGGTTGGAGCCGCCATGACCGTCAATTTCGAAACGCTGAAGGCCTCGCTCGTTCTCTATGGGCTGAATGCGATCTACGCGATTCTGCTGCTCGCGATCGGCTGGTATCTGTCCGGCGCGATGCAGCGTTTCGTCACGCGCATGCTGAGCGTCACTCACCGTGTCGACCCGCTCGTCACCCTGTTCGTCGGCAGCCTTGCGCGCTACGGGGTGCTGGCGATCGTCGGCATCGCCGTGCTGCAGCTGTTCGGCATCCAGACCGCGAGCCTCGTCGCCGTGCTGGGCGCGACATCGTTGGCCATCGGCCTCGCGCTGCAGGGGACGCTGTCCAATCTTGCCGCCGGCGTCATGCTGCTGCTGTTCCGGCCGTTTCACATCGGCGACGACGTCGAGGTCGCCGGCAAGGCCGGCAAGGTGAGATCGTTGTCGCTGTTCATGACCGAGCTGGTCGCGGCCGACAACACGCAGATCCTGTTGCCGAACGGGCAGGTCTGGGGCGCGGCGATCGTGAACCACAGCGCCTATCCCGGCACGGGCGAGGTCAAGGTGGCGTTTCCGGTCCCGGCAAATGCAGCCAATACGCTGGCCGATCGCATCCTGGAGGAATTGCGCAAGGACGCGCGCCTCGACCATCAGGCGCAGCCTGCCGTCTCCGTCACCAAGGTGCTCGATGTCGCCAATCCCGCGGCACCGATCCTGGAGTTGACGGTCAGCGCGAAGGCGAAGCCGTCCGAGGCCGGTGCGGTGAAGCAGTGCGTCCTCGATCACGCCAGCGCGTTGCTGGCGGCGGCGTGAGGCGTCTCATCAGCTTGGGCAATCTCGTAGCCTGGAGCGGACGTAATCCGGGATTCGCATCCGCGGACATAGTGTTCCCGGACTGCGCTTCGCTCCACCCGGGCTGCGACCTCAGCCTCGCGGCGAGCGCGGAGTTCTGCGCTTCACCGCATGCCGGCGCGGCGAGCGGGTGACGCGGGGGCGCAGGCGGCTTGCGGCGGTGCGCTGCGGCTTGGCTTGGACTTGCGGGCCGCGGGCGAGGTCCATCAGCATGCGCAGCGCCTCCACCACCGAGCGGGCGCGCACGGCGCTGCGGCCGATCGCGCCGAAGCGGTGCTCGCGGTGGATGATGCGGCCATCGCGCGCGGCGGCGGCAAAGTGCACGAGCCCGACCGGCTTGCCCGGCGTGGCGCCGCCGGGGCCGGCGATGCCGGTGATGGCGACGGCGAGATCGACATCGGCGCGCTCCAGCGCGCCGACCGCCATCGCGGTAGCGGTCTCCTTGCTGACGGCGCCGAAATTGGTGAGCGTGCTGGCCTCGACCCCAAGCATCGCGCGCTTGGCGTCATTGGAATAGGTGACGAAGCCGCGGTCGATGACGTCGGAGGAGCCGGGGATGTCGGTCAGCGCGCCGGCGACGAGGCCGCCGGTGCAGGATTCAGCCGTGGCGATCGTGAGCTTGCGCATCCGGCAGAGGTCGAGCAGCGAGCGGGAGAGGGCGCGTGCGTCGCTGCCGGCCATGATCTACAGGCTCCAGGGCAGGCGGATGGTGGCGCTCGCGGTGGCCGCGATGCCTTCCTCGCGGCCGGTGAAGCCGAGCCGCTCGCTGGTGGTCGCCTTTACTGCGACGCGGGAGATGTCGACGCCGGAGATCTCGGCGATGCGGGCACGCATGGTGTCGCGCAAGGGGCCGATCTTCGGCCGCTCGCAGATCATCGTCACCTCGAGATTGGCGACGCGGCCGCCGCGCGCCGCGACGCGCTCAATGGCATATTTCAGGAACTGGTCGGAGGAGGCGCCCTTCCACTTCGGATCGGTCGGGGGAAAGTGCGAGCCGATGTCGCCGTCGGCCAATGCGCCGAGGATCGCGTCGACCAGAGCATGCAGGCCGACATCGCCGTCGGAATGGGCGAGAAAACCCTTGCTGTGCGGCACGCGCACGCCGCAGAGCATGACGTGGTCGCCTTCGCCGAAGGCATGCACGTCGTAACCGGTGCCGGTCCTGATGTCGCCGAGCTGGGCAGCCAGGCGCGCTTCCTCGCGCACGAAATCCTCGGGAGTGGTGAGCTTCATATTGGCAACATCGCCTTCAAAGGTTGCAACCGTCAATCCCGCCCATTCGGCAATCGCGGCATCGTCGGTGAAATCGCTGCGCCCGTCCTTTGCGGCGCGACGATGCGCCTCCAGGATGACATCGAAACGAAAGGATTGCGGCGTCTGCGCGATTCGCAGGGCGGCGCGGTCCGGCGTGTCCTCGACATCGCCGCTTGCGCCGGTGACCTTGATCGTATCGGTGACGGGAACGACAGGGATCGCGGCACCCGTGCGGCTCGCCGCCTCGATCGCGCGCGAGATGACGCCTGCCGAGACGAAGGGCCGCGCGGCGTCGTGGATCAGGACGATGTCCGGCTTATGCCGGGCCAGCGCTTCGAGGCCGGCGAGCACCGAGGCCTGACGGGTGGCGCCGCCATTGGCCGGGGTCTCGTGATTCAATCCTGCGACCGCCGCCGTGAACATCGCAGCGTCGTCGGGGTTCACCACCGGCTGCACCGCGAACACATCGGGATGGCGGCTGAACGCTTCCATGGCGCGGAAGATCACCGGCACGCCGCCGATCGTCCGATACTGCTTCGGCCCGCCGGCGCCTGCGCGCAGGCCGCGTCCGGCCGCGACAAGAACGACTGCGGTGCGCTGTGATTTCGCCATAGGACTCAAATACTCAGTTGTTCGTGAAAGAGTCGGGGAGTGGGGTGATGCCGCATGCCTCTAGCACGGCAGGCCCGCAAAAAAAGGGGGTTTCCCCGGATTGTGGGAAACAGCAATTTGCTGCACTGCACTTGAAAGATTTGCAGAACTGTCTAAACTGTAGGCATGACGCTTGACTGCACAAGAATTGTGCGCAAGATAGATCATGGCCAGCGCGATGAGGCGCTGCTGAGTTGACGAGACCCCCGTGACCGGCCCGGCAATATCCGGCTCTAAGCCGTTGAAAATAGGCGATATTGAAGTCGCCACCCCGGTCTTCCTGGCGCCGATGTCGGGGGTGACTGACTCGCCCGTCCGCCGGTTGGTCGCCGAGCTCGGGGCCGGTCTGGTTGTCTCCGAGATGACTGCGAGCGATGAGCTGGCCAATGGCCACCGGATGTCCCGGTTGCGCTGCGAAGCGACCGGAATCGGCCCGCACGTGGTCCAGCTCGCCGGCTGCGAGGCGCACTGGATGGCCGAAGGCGCCCGGATCGCCGAAGCCGAAGGCGCCGATATCATCGACATCAACATGGGCTGCCCGGCCCGGCACGTCACCGGCGGCCAGTCCGGCTCGGCCCTGATGCGCGATCTCGACCATGCCGTCAGCCTGATCGACGCAACGATCGCGGCGGTGAAGGTGCCGGTGACGCTGAAGATGCGGCTCGGCTGGGACGATCGCACCCGCAACGCGCCGGAGCTGGCGCGGCGCGCGCAAGCCGCCGGCATCAAGCTCGTGACGGTGCACGGCCGCACCCGCTGCCAGTTCTACAAGGGCGAGGCCGATTGGGACGCGATCCGCGCCGTGCGCGAGGCGATCTCTATCCCGCTCATCGTCAACGGCGACATCACCACTTACGAAAAGGCGCTCGCGGCGCTCGAGGCCTCCGGCGCCGACGCCGTAATGATCGGCCGCGGCGCCAACGGCCAGCCCTGGCTGCCCGGCCAGATCGGCCGCCGCCTCAATGGCGGGCCGGCGGAAATGGCGCCGTCGCTCGCGACGCAGCTTCATTATGTCCGCACGCTTTATGAAGGCGTCTGCGCGCTCTATGGACTGCGCGTCGGTCTCAAGCATGCGCGCAAGCATCTCGGCTGGGCGCTCGACGTCGCGGCCGATGCCGGCCGCGCGCCGGCCGAGAAGCTGAAAGCCTGGCGCCAGAAGATCCTCACCTCCGAGGATCCGCGCCTCGTCCACCAGTCACTGCAAGATGCCTTCGACGACTTCGCATGGAGCGCTGCTGCATGAGCTCAGCTGCTGAACATCGTCGGCCGATCCCGTCCGACAGCGACGCGATCCTGGATGCACTCCCCAATCCCGTGCTGATGATCGGGCCGGACGGCAAGATCGTCGCCGCCAATATCGCGACCGAAGCCTTTTTCGAGATCTCGACGCAGTTCCTGAAGCGGCAGTCGCTGAAGGAGCTGGTGCCGTTCGGCAGCCCCTTGCTGGCGCTGATCGACCAGGTGCGCTCGTCGAACGCGCCGGTCAACGAATACAAGGTCGATCTCGGCACGCCCCGCATGGGCGGCGACCGCCAGGTCGACCTGCACGTGGCGCCGCTGACGGAGCGGCCCGGCCACATCGTGGTGATGCTGCAGGAGCGCACCATCGCCGACAAGATGGACCGTCAGCTCACCCACCGCAGCGCCGCGCGCTCGGTGATCGCGCTGGCAGCCATGCTCGCGCATGAGATCAAGAATCCGCTCTCGGGCATCCGCGGCGCGGCGCAGCTACTGGAGCAGCAGGCCTCGTCCGAGGACCGCATGCTGACGCGGCTGATCTGCGACGAGGCCGACCGCATCGTGACGCTGGTCGACCGCATGGAGGTGTTCGGCGACGAGCGCCCCGTGGTGCGCGGGCCGGTCAACATCCATTCCGTGCTGGATCACGTGAAGCGGCTGGCGCAGTCGGGCTTTGCCCGCAACATCCGCTTCATCGAGGATTACGATCCCTCGCTGCCGCCGGTGCTGGCTAACCAGGACCAACTGATCCAGGTGTTCCTCAATCTGGTGAAGAATGCCGCCGAAGCGCTGATCGACGTGCCCGACGCCGAGATCCAGCTCACCACCGCGTTCCGCCCCGGCGTGCGACTGTCAGTCCCCGGTCAAAAATCCCGGGTATCCCTGCCGCTCGAGTTCTGCGTGAAGGACAATGGACCAGGCGTGCCGGACGATCTTCTGCCCAATCTGTTCGATCCCTTCGTGACCACCAAGCAGACCGGCTCTGGCCTGGGTCTTGCTCTGGTCGCCAAGATCGTCGGCGATCACGGGGGCATCATCGAATGCGAATCTCAGCCGCGCAAGACCACCTTCCGCGTGCTGATGCCGATGTATTCCACATCGGTGAAACATGCCGATCACAGCAGTCGCGACGGCTCTGCCGGGAAGTCGTCGTCTGCGTCACAGGGGGCAAAATGAGGATTAACGATGCCCGCAGGTAGCATTCTCGTTGCTGATGACGACACCGCCATCCGCACGGTTCTCAATCAGGCACTTTCCCGGGCCGGCTATGAAGTCAGGCTCACCGGCAACGCCGCCACGCTGTGGCGCTGGGTCAGCCAGGGGGAGGGCGATCTCGTCATCACCGACGTTGTGATGCCGGACGAAAACGCCTTCGACCTGTTGCCGCGGATCAAGAAGATGCGGCCGAATCTGCCCGTCATCGTCATGAGCGCGCAAAACACCTTCATGACCGCGATCCGCGCCTCCGAGCGCGGGGCCTATGAATATCTGCCAAAACCCTTCGACCTGAAGGAGCTGATCGCCATCGTCGGCCGCGCTTTGGCCGAGCCGAAGGAGAGGGTCTCGACGCCGGACGAGGACGCCGAGATGGAGGCGATCCCGCTGGTCGGCCGCTCGCCGGCGATGCAGGAAATCTACCGCGTGCTGGCGCGGCTGATGCAGACCGATCTCACCGTGATGATCACGGGCGAGTCCGGCACGGGCAAGGAACTGGTGGCGCGCGCACTGCACGATTACGGCAAGCGCCGCAATGGTCCGTTCGTCGCCGTCAACATGGCCGCGATCCCGCGCGACCTCATCGAATCGGAACTGTTCGGCCATGAGCGCGGCGCCTTCACCGGCGCCAACACCCGCGCCTCCGGTCGCTTCGAGCAGGCCGAGGGCGGCACGCTGTTCCTCGACGAGATCGGCGACATGCCGATGGAGGCGCAGACGCGGCTGCTGCGCGTGCTGCAGCAGGGCGAATACACCACCGTCGGCGGCCGCACCCCGATCAAGACCGATGTCCGCATCGTCGCGGCCTCCAACAAGGATCTGCGCGTCCTGATCCAGCAGGGCCTGTTCCGCGAGGATCTGTTCTTCCGCCTCAATGTCGTGCCGCTGCGGCTGCCGCCGCTGCGTGAGCGCATCGAGGATCTGCCGGACCTGGTGCGTCACTTCTTCGCGCTCGCCGAGAAGGACGGATTGCCGCCGAAGAAGCTCGACACGCTGGCGCTGGAACGGCTGAAGCAGCACCGCTGGCCCGGCAACGTGCGCGAGCTCGAGAACCTCGCGCGCCGTCTTGCTGCGCTCTATCCGCAGGACGTGATCACGGCCTCCGTCATCGACGGCGAGCTGGCGCCGCCCTCGGTCAGTCCGGGGGCCGCGGTCCAGCAGGGCGTCGACAATCTCGGCGGCGCGGTCGAAGCGTATCTGTCCTCGCACTTCCAGGGCTTTCCGAACGGCATGCCGCCGCCGGGCCTCTATCACCGCATCCTCAAGGAGATCGAGGTGCCGCTGCTTACGGCCGCGCTCGCCGCGACCCGCGGCAACCAGATCCGCGCCGCCGACCTGCTCGGCCTCAACCGCAACACGCTGCGCAAGAAGATCCGGGATCTCGATATCCAGGTCTATCGGAGCGGCGGCTAGTTTTAACGATGAACGCCCGGCGCCGCTCTGCGCGGCGGTGGCTCAGCTCCCCCTACCACAGCGGAGCTGAGCCTGTCCGGATCGCGCTGGCCGTTTTGGCTGGCGCGGTGAGCAGAAGTCCGGATCGGGCGAAATGTTCCGCTTGTCGGTCGAAATAGTCATTCGTCCGCAGGACGCGACACCGAACCTTACCTGACCAGGCGTGCAGGCACCGGCACGATGTTGGCGAGCTGCGTCGCCGGCGGCTGTAGCCCCACGCCGTTGACCAGGAGGTCGGCGGCCACAATCAGCAGCAGCACGGCTGAAATCATCGTTGCGAGAAAGAACCTGTCCATCCCCGTCAATCCAGAGGCAAGGGAATCCGTTCCCGCGGATCAGCCTCTGATCTGTGGATTACGCCCTCCAGGCGTCCGCGAAATAATCCATACGTCACAATCGGTTGACGGGCTTCGCATTTGCCGACGTCTGCCGCGCGGATGTCTGGCCGGCGTTCTTCACGCGCATCCGACACCGGCCGGCCGATTCGTTTGATTGCAGGCCGGCTCGACCTCGACCGGCATCAAGCCGCCCGGGGCGGCACGTGATCGGGGAGCAGGAACCGGTCGCCGGGACCGCTTGATCTGGATCAAGAATGCCGCACGGCGGAGGCCGCTACGTCCATCGGGTATCCGCTCTCCCAGAGGATAGCGTCGTCTTGACCCCGCTTCGCAAACTTCTGTCCGCGGAACAAATTGTCCAGCTCGTGATCCGTCTCGGATTGCTGGGGCTCCTGATCGCATGGACATACGTGATCATCCGTCCCTTCGTGCCGATCCTGACCTGGAGCGCCGTGCTCGCGGTCGCGTTCTATCCCGCCTTCAGCTGGCTCGCCAAACGCCTCGGCGGCCGGCCCCGGATGGCCGCGGTCATTCTCACCGTGACGACGCTTGCCATCGTCATCGGTCCGGCGACATGGCTCGGGCTGAGCGCGGTCGAAGGCATCAAGGACCTCGCGAGCCAGATCGGCACCGGCGATCTCGTGCTGCAGGCCGCACCGGAATGGCTCAAGGACTGGCCGCTGGTCGGCCCGCAGCTGTTCGATCTCTGGACGCTGGCCTACACCAACATTCGTGCCGTTCTGCGCGAGGTCGCGCCGTATCTGAAGCCGCTGGCGGGGGTGATGCTGTCGTTCGCCGGCAGCGCCGGCGTCGGCACGCTGCAGTTCCTGCTGTCGGTGCTCGTCGCCGGCTTCCTGTTTCCGTACGGACCGCAGCTCGTCGGCGCGGTTCGCGGCTTCCTATTCCGCATCGTGCCGGAGCAGAGCGAGCATTTTCTCGAGCTGGCGGGCGCGACGATCCGGGCGGTTTCGCAAGGCGTGATCGGGGTTGCGATCATCCAGGCGCTGCTGGCCGGCATCGGCCTCAAGCTCGCGGCCATCCCCAGCGCCGGCTTGCTCGCCATCCTCGTTCTGCTGCTGTCGATCGTGCAGATCGGTGCCGCGATCGTGCTCGTGCCCGTGGTGATCTGGATCTGGATGGACAAGGACGTGACGACGGCGCTGCTGCTGACGATCTTTCTCGTCGTCGTCGGTCTGCTCGACAATATCCTCAAACCCTTGGTCATGGGCCGCGGCCTGAGCACGCCGACGCTCGTCATCCTGATCGGAGTCATCGGCGGCACCTTGGCGCACGGCATCATCGGCCTCTTCATTGGTCCGATCATTCTGGCGGTCGCCTGGGAGCTCGCGGCGGCCTGGATCCGGATCGACCGCGCCGCAGGGTTCCAGGAGCAAGACAAGTCCGGGATGTCCGCGGCCGTCCAGAAGTGAGTTCGTCGCTATGCTGCTTCAAGTCCTTGTCGCCACGCTGGTCAGCGCGACCAATATCGGGATCCACGCGCTGGCGACGGTCGCAGCCATATCGATCGCGCGAACGGCCGGTTACAGGCAGACCGATGGTCCGCGACTGCATCTGATGGGCGTGATGGTCGCAACCGCCGTAGCGCTGAGCCTTGCGCACACAATGGAGGTCCTGGTCTGGGTCTGCACATATTGGCTGGTCCAGGCGGCGCCGCCGGGAAGCGACCTCCTGTATTTCGTCTTCGTGAACTACACCACGCTCGGATACGGCGACATCACGCCGGTGCCCGCATGGCGGCTGATCGGGCCGTTGACGGCCATGAACGGCATCCTGCTGTTCGGCTGGTCGGCGGCCATCCTGTTCGAGGTCCTGCAGAAGACCCTCGAGCATCTCGCGGCAATCGAACGGCTCCCGGGCAGGAAGAATGCTTGAATTCACGTCGTCGAAGTGGGTTGCCGATTTCCTGTTCGGCTTCGGCGCGCTGTTTGCGATCATCAATCCCTATGGTCTCGCCTTCGTCTTTCTGGACAGGACAATAAGCCTGTCCGAGGCCGAGCGTGCCAGTGTCGCATGGCGTGTCGCAGCCTATGCATTCGCGGTCCTGCTGGTGTCGCAGTTCCTCGGAAGCCAGATCCTGAACTTTTTCGGCGTCACGATTCCCGCGCTGCGCATCGCCGGCGGTCTCGTCGTGGCCGCGACCGGATGGTCAATGCTGCATGCGGTGCCGACGTCCGGTAGCGCACACGCGGTCTCGTCGGCCGATGCCGCGACGATCCAGCGCATGGCGTTCTTCCCACTGACCATCCCGCTCACGACCGGGCCCGGGACGATCGCCACCGCCATCGCGATCGGCATCAGCCGATCGGACAGCCTGGATGCCAGATTCGCCTCATCGATCGTGTCGCTGCTCGTCGCGCTGGCCATGACCGCGGCGATCTACCATGCCTACCGCAAATCCAGCGCCATGGCGCGCCTGTTCGGCGAGGAAGGCACCAGCGTCGTTACGAAACTGTCGGCGTTCCTGCTGCTCTGCATCGGCGTGCAGATCATCATCACGGGAATTTCGGAGGTCGCGCGGTCCATCATGGAGACGGCTCCGCGCGCGATTCCATAACGCGCTACCGCACCGCTCAGGGCTGCAGGTCGAGGCTGGCGAGCTGGTGGCGGTCCAGAAGCACGATCTGGCGCTGGGTGTTGCCGATGAAGCCGAGAACGCCGAGCTCATGCAGCCGCGACAGGGCACGCGAGACGGTCTCCAGCGTCAGGCCGAGATAATCGGCAATGTCGCGCCGCGACATCGGCAACGCCATCACGCCCGCGGCGGTCAGCCTCTTGTCCATCTCCAGCAGGAATGCCGCGACCCGCTCCAGCGATGTCTTGCGGCCGAGCAGCAGCATGTGATCTTCCGCGTGCTGGAGGTTGCGCGTGGTCATGCTGAGCAGGTTTCTGGCGACCATGGCATCGCTTTCCGCCACGATCTCGAGGCTCTGCCGCCTGACGATGCGCACCGTGGTATCGACGATCGCCTCCGCCGTGAAACGGTGCTCGCTTCCGTTCGCCAAGCCGAAGATGTCGCCGGTCAGGTGAAAGGCGCCGATCTGCCTGCGGCCGTCGGACAGCAGCTTGTAGCTTCGTACCGCGCCGGATTTGACCTGGTAGACGTATTCGGCGGGCTCTTTCTCGCCGTAGATCTCGGTGCCCTTTTTGTAGGAAAATTCGATTAAACTGACGAGCGCATTTGTCTCACTCGTCATGCCGAGATCGCGAAGGGAATTGGGGCGCGGTGCGGCGGACTCAGTCGCGATGCGAACGAACATGGCCAACTCCTCTGCTGAACGCTGAATTGGTCTGTGTCAGACAAAAAGGCCGTGCAGCGGCAGAGGCAGCCGCGCTGAACCCGCTCTCCCGCCGAGGTTGATTTACGACTAACGCGGTATTTCCATCCATTGTCCCAAGGTTCAATGTACCAAGGGACAGCAAGGCGGCTTGCTGCACGGATTGAGAAGGCCCTGCCGGGGCCCGGAATTATCCTGTTGCGAAGCAGTTATTTCAATTTCCAAACTATTGGCATCCGCGTTTCCTCGGTTAAACACTCTCCGGTGTTGATTTTCTTGAATTCGCGCGAGGTGAATGGTGTCCGGTCTTGTCCATGTCGTCGATGATGACGCATCGTTCCGGACGGCGATCGAGCGCCGGCTGAAGCTTGCCGGCTATGACGTCGCCACCTACGCGTCCGCCCAGGACCTCCTGGATGCGGCGCCGGACGATACACGCCCAGGATGTATTCTGCTCGACGTGCGCATACCGGGCTTGAGCGGCCCCGAACTGCAAAGCCGCCTGATCGCGGCGGGCTCGAACTTACCGATCATATTCCTGACCGGCCACGCCGACACGCCGACGACGGTGCAGGCCATCAAGGCGGGTGCGGAAGACTTCCTGACCAAACCGGTTTCATCGGAACTGCTGCTCGATGCGATCGCGCGAGCGCTGGCGAGGCAGGACGCTGCGCGCAGCCAGCGCGGCAGGCTCGACGGTTTCCGCGTGCATCTTGCGACGCTGACACAGCGCGAGCGGCAAGTGTTCGATCTCATCGTTCGCGGCAAGATCAACAAGCAGATCGCGTATGAACTCGGAACGACGGAGCGAACTGTAAAGGCGCACCGCCATCAGGTGATGGAGAAGATGCAGGTTCATTCGCTTGCAGAGCTCGTTTCGATCGCGGAGCGGCTTGGAATGCTGGATTCGAACGGCGGTTAGCTGTTCTGTCGCTTCGAATACAGTTCCTGCGATGTCACTGCCCCAAAGGTCAATAGGAAGTACGCTGACGTGGTGATGCCATGTCACTGCGACGCGCGTTGTGTTCGTCCTCGCGAGATCGTGGCAGAGCGCATCGATCGTTGCTGCCGCGTCACCGTTCGTGTCAAGCCGGAAAGGTCGCTTCAGTGCCGACGCGCGAATCCGTCTTTGTCGTCGACGACGATCCGTCGGTGCGGGCCAGCCTGAACAGGTTGCTGCGCGCGCACGGATTTGCCGTGGCGCTGTTCGAGTCCGCGGAGGCCTTGCTCGATCACGACAGTTTCGAGACGGCGATCTGCATCGTGCTCGACATCAATCTCGACGGAAAGTCCGGCGTCGATCTCAGGCGGAAGCTGGCAGAGGAGGGCGTCACGGCACCGGTGATCTACATTACCGGCAACGACAGCGCGGTGAATCGCACGGCTGCAGTTGCGTCCGGTTGCGTCGCCTACCTGACAAAGCCGTTCACGGCGCAGTCCCTGATCGAGTCGGTCACGCGTGCCGCCGCCGCATAGCGCAAGAAGGCGAAACGCTCATTCGTCGACATACTGTTCCAGCGTCTTGGCCGGTGGGCCCTTGTGGATCGCGGCGAACTTCGTCAGCGGCACCAGGGTCGTCAGGGCCAGGAGGTTCGAATCGACGACCTCGAGCGCCAGCGTCTTGCCGGAGTCCATGTCCTTGACGAAGCCGGGCGAGACGACGTCGGCCGCGATGCAGGCGTTGGTTAGGCACCAGCTATAGGGAACACTGAAGCTGTTCCGCTGGTCGACGGTCAGCTTTGCCGGCCGCTGCAGGTACATGCCGACAGGCACGAAAAGCTGCAACCGGGCCGACGGCGCGTCGTCGCGCTCGATCAGGTCGATGCGCACCGCCATCTGCCCGGTCGGGAAGGTCCCGGTGATCGTCGTCCGACACAGCATCGGCGCACCGCCGGCCTTGAAACACAGCTTTTGCCAGTCACCATAGGTGATGTCCTTGGCTTCGCGCTGTCCGCGTGTGGCCGCCTCGGCGGGCTTGTCGGCCCGCGCGGCTTTCGGCGCGGCGAGGGCGGAATATGTCGTAGCTCCGAAGACGGCGGCGATCAGCAGGCCACAGACACGGTTGCGGATGGCGAACATGGTCGGGCCTCCAGGGCAGGCTCTATTTTTGCGCGTCGAGAAATTGTGTCACCAGCGGCGACCAGAGCGGGATCGCATCGGGCGAGCCGATGAAGAAATGTCCCTCGTTGCCGAACGGCGGCATCAGGTGATATTCGGCGCGGCCGCCGGCCGCCGTGAACGCCTGATGCATCCGCTTCGACAGATCCGGTCCGAAGAACGTGTCGTTCTCGATGTAGATCCACAGCATCGGCACCCGCGAGGTGCGGCCGAAATCCGCGGTGGCCTCGACCAACCTGTCGGGGGCGCAATTGTTGTTGGGCTTGCCGCCGACCCGGCCGCCGCGGCCGGCGGCGAAGGTGATGATGGCCTTCACCTGCGGCGGGTTGACGCTGGACAGCGCGATCGAGGCCCAGCCTCCGGCGGACTGGCCGATTACGATCACGTCCTTTGGGATAATCCGCTTCTCGGCGGTCAGGTAGTCGATGATCCAGAGATCGACCTGCGCGACCGCAAGGCCGGCATCATGGAAGTTCGGATTGGTGCATTTGCCGACCTTCGAGAAGAACGGTCCGTAGATCGCGCGCTCGGGGATGTCTATGGCCGCCGCGCCATAGCCGCTGCCGACTGGGGCCACCACGAGATAGCCGCGCCTTGCGAACCATTTTGCGGCGTCACGGAATTCGACCAGCGGAAAGAAGCTCCGGTCGGTCGGGTTGAGCGAGACGCCATGGTTCATGATCACGAGCGGGAAGGGGCCGTCGCCGACCGGGCGCACCAGATAGGCGAACATCGGTAGCGGCAGCGGCAGCGCCCAGATCTCTTCCTGGATACGGATGTCATTCTCGGCGCGGGCCGGCGCCACGATCCCGGCGACAAGGAACAGGACGATCGCGAGGTGACGGCGGATTGCGGAGACGTCGAAGCGCATTCTAGCCTCCTCAACCGTTGAAGGTGGCGGCCACGACGATCGGACCGAGTACGGTGAGAACGACATTGCCGACCGCATAGGGGACCGCGACGCCGAGCACCGGGGTCTGGCTCTCGGCTACATCGCAGGCGCCGGTGACGGCGGCATCGACCGTCATGGCCCCGGCGAGCGCTCCGCAGGTCACGACCGGGTTCATGCGCAGAAGGTAATAGGCAACAAGCGTTCCGATCGTCAACGGGATCAGCGTGACGACGATGCCCATGCCGACCAGCAGGGCGCCATGCGCCTGGATCGCCGACCAGGCGGCAAGCCCGTTGCCGAGGCCGATGGCTGCGATGAAGCCGCCGAGCCCGAGATCGCTCAGCGTCTGCTGCGCGGCCGGCGGAATTGCGCCGATACCGGGCCTGCGCGTCCGCAGCCAGCCGCAGACGAGGCCCGCGATCAGCGCGCCGCCGCCGCCACCGAGCGTCAGCGCGACCGTGCCCGCCTTGAAGCTGGCGAGACCTGCGAGAAGACCGGCGGCGATACCGATAGTGAGGAAGGCGATGTCGGTCCGGTCGGCGCTATTGAGGGCATGTCCCACTCGGGCAGTCGCTCGCGTGATGTTGCCGGTGTTGCCGACCAGCGTCATGACGTCACCGATATAGACGCGGGTGTCGGGGCCAAGAGGCACCTCCCGGCCCATGCGCGTGAGCCCGCGCAGGAACACCCCGCGCGCATTGTCGCCGAGCCGGTCGACGATCTCGCGGAGCGAGCGGCCGTGCAGTTCGCGGCTCTGGACCAGCACGTCGATCACGTTGCCGGGCAGATTGCGCAGCAGCTCTCCCGCATCGATCTCGTCCCCGAGGATGGGCTTGGCCGCAACAATGGCGGCGGTAGGCCCGGCAATGACGACGTCGTCGCCGACCGCGAGCACGATGTCCGGCTGCGGCTTGAGGTCGGCACCGCCGCGCACGATCCGCTCCACGATGGTCCGGCTGCCGATCTCGGCCTCGATCGCCGCGACCGTGCGGCCCGCACCGGCGGTGACGCGATAGGCGCGGGCCTGGAATTTGCGATAGGACAGGTTTTCCGTCTTCGGCAGCGCGCCGCCGGCGAGCTCGGCTTCTAGCTTCTTGGCCTCCGCCTTCAGATCGATACCCATCAGACGCGGCGCCACGAACGGCACGAACAGCAGCGTCAGGATGTAGCCGAGCACATAGGTCACGGCATAGCCGGCCGCGATATTGGCCTCCTGCTGCTTCAACGTCTCGGCGGGCAGGCCGAGTTGGGCCAGCGCGCCCGATGCGGTGCCGATCACGGAGGATTGCGTCAGGGCCCCGGCGGTGAGGCCCGCGGCCGTGCCGGTGTCGAGCTTGAACACGTGGGCGAAGATCAGCACGAGCAGGAGACCGGTGCTGCCGATCACCAGCGCCAGTACCACCTGCGCCAGCGTCCTGACGCTCAAGGAGGCGAAGAACTCCGGCCCTGAGCGATAGCCGATGGTGAAGACGAACAGGCTGAACAAGATCGCCCTCAGGATCGGAGGGAAGGTGAAATGCCCGAGCTGTCCGATCAGCACCGCGACGATCAGGATGGAGGCGGTGGTGCCGAACGAAAAACCGCGAATCCTGATCCGGCCGAGGACGGTGCCGATCGCGATCGTGAGCAGCAGGAAGATTTCCGGTGCGGTGGCGATGATCCACCTGACGGTATCCATGGTCGCTTTTCCCCGGCACTTTGCGGCGGATTTGATGGCGCGCGCGAGACCATTGCTTGATCCAGATCAAGCCTGGCCGGCGGCATGCCGCCGCCAATGCTGATGATGCGTTCGCGACAGCAGCCATTGCCGACATGAGCACTCTGGACGTCGCAGCCGGCGCGATCCGCCGCGATGAAACGGTCGGAATCGTGCTGCTGCTCGCTTTCGCCGGCGGCTATATCGACGCCTATACCTGGATCATTCACGGCGTGATGGCGAATGCGCAGACGGCCAACGTGATCCTGCTCTGGGTTCATGCGATGGGAGCGAAGTGATCAGATGAACCCGTCGTCCGATGCGAACGGTCCGGCCGGCTGCCTCTCCCGGTGCCGCCAGCGGCTGTGCGTGCTGCGTTGCATAGAGCGTCGGCCGCCGAACGCGCGAGCCAGCATAACGCGCGACCGTTGACTTGGATCAATGGAGCCGTGCGGGCCGCACTCACGATCCGCCATCACCTTCGCCCCAAGGCCGGCACGATCGGGAGAGAGCCATGTCCAAAGACATCAAGCCCGCACAGAAGCGCATCGACCAGTTCTTCTCCGGCCCCGGTGCCCGGGCAGACGACTGGCGCGACCTCGTGGAAGCAGCGAAGATGTGGGCGCGCGTCGGCAATCGCGCGGCCTATGATGCGGCGCTGGCCGATCTTTCGGTCATCGAGGAATTTCACGGCTATCCCGGCATGCAGTTGATGGCGGCGCTGCGGGAAGCCGCCGCTGCCGGCGACGGCGCGACCTCGTTCGCGCTTGCGACCAGGATTGCGCAAGCGCTGGCGACGCGGTCGTTCCGGCAGCATGCCGGCGACTGGAGCGCAAAGGACGACGGCAATGGCGATGCGCCCGAGCTGGTGCCGCCGAGCTTCGGCGCCCATTCGGTGCGCCGGCCTTATTTCGAGACCCTGATCGTCACCGGCGTGTCGTCCAGCCATTGGCCGGCGCTTGCGGCGGAATGGCGCAAGCTGCGGCGTCCGGTCGATGCCTTCATCTATGAGCCCGTCATCGTGGGCAACCTCGAGGATGCCTTCTGCGCGACGATCCTCAACCCGAACATCGGGGCGGTCATCGTCAACGAGGGCTTCGGCCTGCGCTCCCGGCACAATGCGCCGGTGCTCCGCTCGATGATGGCCGCGGCCGGTCTCAACGACGAAACCGACGCCTCGGCATTGCGGCTCGCGCAGATCATCAAGCGGGTCAGGCCCGAGCTCGATCTCTACATGATCTCGAACCACGACGTGGAGGAGCTGGCGGGCAATCCCCAGGCCAGCGTGGTTCGCCGCATCTTCTATTCGGTCGAAGAGCTTCTGGAGCTGCACCTGTCGATCCTCGAAGGCATCCAGGATCGCTACGACACGCCGTTCTTCGACAATCTGAAGAAATACGCGCAGCGCCCGATCGGCACCTTCCACGCGCTGCCGATCGCCCGCGGCAAGTCGATCTTCAAGTCCGACTGGATCCGCGACATGGGCGAGTTCTACGGCCCGAACCTGTTCCTGGCCGAGAGCAGTGCCACCACCGGCGGCCTCGACAGCATGCTGGAGCCGACCGGCAACATCAAGAAGGCGCAGGAGAAGGCGGCGAGGGCGCTCGGCGCCGATCGCGTCTTCTTCGTCACCAACGGCACCTCGACCTCCAACAAGATGGCTGTGCAGGCGCTGCTCGCGCCGGGCGACATCGCGATCGTCGACCGCAACTGCCACAAGTCGCATCACTACGGCATGGTGCTCGCCGGCGCCCAGCCGCTCTATGTCGAAGCCTTCCCGATGACGGAATACTCGATGTACGGCGCGGTGCCGCTGAAGACGATCAAGCAGGCGCTCCTCAACGCCCGGGCCGACGGCCGGCTCGACCGCATCAAGCTGATCGACCTGACCAACTGCACCTTCGACGGCCACATCTACAATACCCGCCGGGTGATGGAGGAGTGCCTCGCGATCAAGCCCGACCTGATCTTCCTGTGGGACGAGGCCTGGTTCGGCTTCGCGCGGTTCTCGCCGTTCCTGCGCCGCCGCACCGGCCTCGGCGCCGCCAACGAGATCGAGGCGTGGATGCAGGATCCGAAGTCGGTCGCGGCCTATGAGAAGCAGCAGGCCGAGCTCGGCAAGAACCCATCGGATGAGCTGCTGCTCAAGACCCGTCTGATCCCCGACCCCAGGCAGATCCGGCTGCGCGTCTACCAGACCAACTCGACCCACAAGTCGATGTCGGCGATCCGCCAGGGCTCGATGCTCTCGGTCAAGGACGTCGAATTCCATACCGTCGAGCAGCAGTTCAAGGAGGCGGTGTTCACCCACGCCTCGACCAGCCCGAACCAGCAGCTGATCGCCAGCCTCGACATCTCGCGGCGGCAGATGGAGCTGGAGGGCTATGGCCTCGTCGCCAACGCGATCGAAATCGCGTTCGCCATCCGTCAGGCGGTCAACAAGAACCCGCTGATCTCGAAATACTTCCGCATCCTCGGTGCCGACGCCATGGTGCCGGCACAATACCGCCAGAGCGGCTTCACCGACTTCTTCGCCGATGGCGTCAACTGGGCGAACAGCCTCAAGAGCCTGGACGAGGACGAGTTCTGCCTCGACCCGACCCGCATGACGCTGGTGTGCGGCATGGCCGGCTTTGACGGCACCCAGTTCAAGGGCATTCTGGCCAACGAGTACAACATCCAGGTCAACAAGACCTCGCGCAACTCGGTGCTGGTCCAGTCCAACATCAACAACACCCGCAGCGACGTCGCCCATCTCATCCGCGTGCTCGCCGAGATCGCGGGCGAGATCGACCGCGGCCTTGCCCAGGGCGGCGCCAATGCCCGGAAGACCTTCGAGGCACGGGTGACGAGCCTGATGAAGGACGTGCCGGACCTGCCGAACTTCTCGCACTTCCACCCGAGCTTCCGCGGCGATGCCGGCACCAAGACCAACGAAGGTGACATCCGCACCGGCTTCTATGCGGCCTATGACGTCGCCGGCTGCGAGCATATCCGCCTTGGCGATCCCGAGATCGACCGGCGGCTGAAGGCTGGCCCCGAGCTCGTGTCGGCCAATTTCGTGATCCCGTATCCGCCGGGCTTCCCGATCATGGTGCCCGGGCAGGTCATCACCCAGGAAACCATCGACTTCATGCGCAAGCTCGATGTGAAGGAGATCCATGGCTACGACGCCAAGGAGGGACTGAAGCTCGTGCGCACGGAAGCCCTGGCGAAACTCGGCCGGCCGAAGCCCGCTGCCCAGCCAAAGCTGAAGGCCGCGTCATAGTGCGGCCGGTCAGGCGGCGAACACGACCACGATGAGCGACCCCCAGGTCGTCAGCAGAATGTTCGCGACGGGATAAGCCGGCGTGTATCCGAGCACGGGCACCGGACTTCCCGATCGCTCCTGGAGCGCGGCCATGGCGGCCGTGACCGTTTGCGAGCCGGTCAAGCCTCCGAGGAGAAGGATCGGGTTCATGCGCAGGACGTAATGACCGAAGCAAAATCCGACCACCTGCGGCAGCAAGGTCACGACCACGCCGCCCAACAGCAGGGCAACGCCGGACTCGCGCAAGGCGGACAGGAAGATCGGACCGGCGTGGATCCCCGTGAGCCCGACAAAGGCGGCGAGGCCAAGTGACGTCATCAGGCTGACGGCACCGTCGGGGATATGTCCGAAGCGCGGATTGAGCGTGCGGAGATAACCGACCAGAAGCCCGGCCAGCAGCGTGCCGACGCTGGTACTGAGCGCGATCTTGATGCTGCCGACGGGAAAGCTCACGAGCACGCCGACGATGCCGCCAAGGAAGATGGCCAGCCCCATCACGACGAAATCGATGCTGCTGCTGGGCGCAACGATGACGCCGATCATCTTCGCCGCATTCTCGACGGCCGGTTCGGGGCCGACGATGCGCAGAATATCACCACGCTGCAGGACGATCCCGGGAGCAATCGGAAGCTCCTGGCCGCCCCGGGTCAGCGAGCGAAGATAGAGGCCGTGCGTCCAGTCCTGCTGCGAGACCTCTTGCAGGTTCATCCCCGCAAGTTTTGCGTTGATCAGGAATATTTCCACGGAGATCAAGGGAATGTCGAGCAGCTCCCTGTCTTCGACCTCCTCGGCACGCGCTCCGACCAGCTCGACAATGATCTGACGCGGAGCCGATATCGCGATGACGTCCCCGGGCGCGAGGATGCTGCCCGGTTCCGACGGGAACGCGCGTTCGCCGCGGCGGATGCGATGGATGAATACGCGGTGCTCCGACCCGCGCGCTTCGGCGGCTGCGACTGTCAATCCGATCAGCGGAGAGCCCGCGTCCAGCCGATAGGCGCGCAGTTCGAACTTCCGCCATGCGGACGCCAGACCCGGCTTGCTCCGGCTCATTCCCAGCGATTGCTCGAGCTTGAGCGCTTCGTCGCGCAGGTCGATCTTGAGGAGGGCCGGCGCGACCACCGTGATCCACAGGATCACGCCGGCATAGCCGAAGATGTAGCAGACAGCGTCCGCGACCGCGATGTGCGAGACATAGAGGGCCCGCTGGGCCTCGGGCACTGCGAGTCCGTTGATCGCGTCGGTCGCGGTTCCCATCGCCGCGCTTTGTGTGAGGGCGCCCGACATCAGCCCGGCGGCGAGGCCGGGATCGAGACCAAGGACCTTCCCCGCGACGATAGCGGTGACAAGACCAGTGACGCATACGACGACGGCGAGCAGCATCGGCTGCAGCCCGCCGCGTTTCATCGCCTGCGCGAATTGCGGACCGACGGAATAGCCGACGCCGAACAGAAACAGCAGAAACAGGAAGGATTTGGTCATGCCCGACACGGGCACGTGCGCGAAGTGCCCAACCACGAGGCCGGCGAACAATGCGCCGGTGACCGGGCCCAGGCTGAACGTCCCGATCTTGAAGCTTCCGATCCAGTAGCCCGCGGCGATCACGAGGAACAGCGCGAGCTCCGGATAACGGACGAGAAACTGCTCCAGCCAGGTCAGCATCCCAGTCAGCACGTCGAACCGCCCTACGTCATCAGCATGACGAGCACCATGCCCCAGATCGTCAGCAGCGTGTTTCCGACGGCGTAGGTGACGGTATAGCCCAGCCCCGGAATTTGGCTCCGCGCGCGGTCATTGATCATGCCGAGCGAAGCCGTGGTGGTGCGTGCGCCCGAGCAGCATCCGAGCACGATCGCGTCGTGGAAGCGGAACACGTATTTGCCGACATACATTGCGAGAATCAGCGGCACGGTCGTCGCCACCACGCCCCACAGGAACAACCCGATGCCGAGCGCCTTCAGGCCGGCAACGAAGCCCGGTCCCGACGAGATGCCGACGATGGCAATGAAGACGTTCAGGCCGACCGAGTTCATGAACCAGACGGTCGGCGAGGGGATCCGGCCGAAGGTCGGGTGCACGGAGCGCAGCCAGCCGAAGAACAGGCCCGAGATCAGCGCGCCGCCGGAGGTGGACAGGGTCAGCGGGACGCTGCCGACCTTGTAGACGATCGCGCCGATCAGCGCGCCGATGGCGATGGCGGCACCGATGAAAGCCACGTCGGCCACGTCGGTTGCCTTGTCCGGCCGCCCCAGCATCTTGGTCGCCGCCGCGACATCCGGCGTACGTCCCACGATGGTGACGATATCGCCGCGATTGATCTTGGTGTTGGGCAGGATCGGGATCTCGACCGCAATCGCGCCTCTGGTGATCTTGCGCAGGAAAACCCCACGCGATGCCCGGACCTGCGCCAGTTGTTCCAGGGTCTTGCCGTCGACCTCCTTGCTGGTCACGTAGACATCGACGCCTTCGATCGGCATCGAGAGCAGCTCGCGGTCATCGACCTCCTCGGCCTGTTCGCCGATCAACTGCACAAGCACGTCGCGCCGGCCGGCGACTGCGACGACGTCGTTCGCGTGGATCACGGCGTCGGCGGTGGCGTCGACGATCTTCCCGTCCTGCCGCATGCGCAGAATGAATACGCGATGATCGGGGAGGAGCGCCTCGGCTTCCTGCACCGTTTTCCCGACCACTGGGCCGCGCTCGCGGACGCGGAAGGCGCGGACGTCGAACTGGTGCCACGCGGTGCCGGGACCGCCCAACTGCTTCTTGCCACCGTGCTCTTCCTCGTACTTCTTGCACGCGGCTTCGAGGTCGATGCCGAGCAGGGCCGGGCCAAAAAGCGCGAGGACGATCGCTGATCCGACCGTGCCGAAGATATAGGTGACCGCGTAGGCGACCGGCATGCCGTCGAGGATCTTCTTGGTCTCTTCGGGCGACAGACCGAGCCGGTTGATGGCATCGGTCGCCAGACCCATGGATGCCGAGATCGTCTGCGAGCCTGCGTAAAGTCCGGCGGCCGAGCCGACATCGTACCCCGCAATCTTCGCCGCGACGTAGGGGGCAATCAGACAGAACACGCAGACGACGGCCGCAAAGATCGCCTGGGGCACGCCGTCTTGCGCGATCCCGCGCACGAATTGCGGTCCGACGCCGTAGCCGATGGCGAACAGGAACATCAGGAAGAAGAACGGCTTGAGCGGCCCCGTCACCGTGATCCCGATCTGACCGATGATCACAGCAGCAACCAGCGTCGCGGTGACGGCCCCGAGCCCCAGGCCCTTGTACGTGAAGGAGCCGAAATAGTAGCCGAGAGCCAGGGACAGGAAGATCGCAATTTCCGGATAGCTCTTGAGCGTCTGAAAGAACCAGTCGATCATGATGTCACCCCTTCGTGCACCGGCGCGCGCCCAATTCGCTCCGCGCCACGTTGCGACGATCCCGAGAACGAGATCTGAACCCGTGTCGATCGGAATGAGGCGATGGCCTGCGGCCGACATGTTGATTTATGTCAACGGCTGAGCATGGCCGCGCCCACGATCGAGCGGCGTCACTTCGCTGCGTCGCGGGGAAAGCGGGTCACAAGACCCTTGAGCTAGATCAAGGTCCGAGCTCGGCTGCCGCTCATCGTAAACGCGATGACCGGCGTGAATCCTCCTCCACCTCGTCCCAACAGATAGCACCGTCCTGGAGTGTCCTATGGCCGATATCCTGACGCTGAAGAAATTCGAGGCGCTGAGCCCGTTCGAGATCAAGGACGAGCTGATCAATCTCGCCAAGGCGACGTCGAAGCGGACGCAGTCCGCGTTTCTGAACGCTGGGCGCGGGAACCCGAACTGGGTGGCCACCACACCGCGCGAAGGTTTCTTCCTGCTGGGGCAATTCGCGATCACCGAGAGCAAGCGGGTCATGGAGCACGCGGCCGGCCTCGGCGGCATGCCCCAGGCCAAAGGCATCGCCGCACGCTACGAAGCCTGGCTCGCCAAGCATTCCGACATGCCGGGGGCGAGCTTCCTGTCGGAGATGCTGCCCTTCGCCGTCAAGAAATTCGGCTTCGAGCCGGACGCCTTCATCCACGAGCTCGTCGATTCCATCATCGGCGACAATTATCCCGTGCCGGACCGCATGCTGGTCCACAACGAGAAGATCGTGCACGAATATCTGATGTGGGCGGTTTGCGGCGAGCCGCGGCCGGCAGGCAAGTTCGACATCTATGCAGTCGAGGGCGGCACGGCGGCGATGTGCTACCTCTTCAAGTCGCTGAAGGCCAACCGCCTGTTGCTTCCCGGCGATACCATCGCGCTGGGAACGCCAATCTTCACGCCCTACATCGAGATGACGCATCTGGAGGACTACGATCTGAAGGTCGTCCAGATCAAGGCGCCCCAGGAGAACAAATTCCAGTTCACCGACGAGGAGATCGCCAAGCTCGAGGACCCGAAGATCAAGGCGTTCTTCATCGTCAATCCTGCCAATCCCAGCGGGATGGGGGTAAGCCCGGAAACGATCGGCAAGCTGAGCAAGCTGGTCAAGACCAAGCGTCCCGATCTCATGCTGTTGACCGACGATGTCTACGGCACCTTCGTCCACGGTTTCCGTTCGCTGCTGGGCGAACTTCCGCACAACACCATCGGCGTCTACTCCTATTCCAAGTATTTCGGCTGCACGGGATGGCGGCTCGGCGCCATCGCCATTCACGAAGACAACATCTTCGACAAGATGATCGCCAAGCTGCCCGACGCCGCCGTCAAGGCGCTCGACAAGCGCTACGGGCCGCTGACATTGGAGCCGCGCAAGCTGAAACTGATCGACCGCATCGTCGCCGACAGCCGCGACGTTGCGCTCAATCACACCGCGGGCCTGTCGCTGCCGCAACAGGTGATGATGAGCCTCTTCTCGCTCTCGGAGATGATGGACACCAAAAAGGCCTATCAGGCCGCCTGCATGGACATCGTCAACAAGCGTCTGTGGGCGCTGCTCGACGGGCTCGGCCTTGCCGACAAGATGACACCCAATCCGAACTACGATGCCTATTACGGCTTGATCGATTTCGAGTTCTGGGCGCGGAAGAACATCGGAGACAAAGCCGTCGACTATCTGAAGAAGAATATCCATCCGCTCGATCTCGCATTCCGCCTGGCCGAGGCCCACGGCATCGTATTGCTGAACGGCGGCGGTTTTGATGCACCCGAATGGTCCCTGCGTGTATCGCTGGCCAATCTTCCGGACGATGTCTACGACGACATCGGTCGCGGCGTCCGGGCCATCGCACGAGGTTACCGGGACGCATACGAGGCCTCGGTGGGAGGCGAGAATGCCAAGGCGGCGCGATAGCAGGCCCGCCTGCGGGTCCGGATTCTTTGGACGTCAAACATCAAGAAGGGGAACGAAAGTCATGAGAGGGTTTGTTGTTGGTGCTGCTCTGGTCCTCACTGCTGTCAGTGCCGTCAGCACGCCCGCGCGTGCCGAGACCGGCGATGTCGCCGTCGTCTTCACCAAGGGCGGATTCATCGTCGGTGTCGGCGGCGGCGAGGGCGTGCTGCTTCTGAGAGGCAAGAAATATCCCTTCACCGTCTCCGGCATGAGCGTCGGATTCACGATCGGCGCATCGACCAGCAAGTTCGTGGGCAAGGCCCTCAATCTGAGGGGGCCCGCGTCGATCGAGGGCTCCTATGCGGTGGGCGGAGCCGGCGGCGCGGTTGCAGCCGGCGCCGGTGCGGTCCAGCTGCAGAACGGCAATGGCGTGATCCTGCAGCTCACCGGCCCGAGGATCGGCGCGGAGGTGTCGGCCGCGGTCGGCGGCGTGACGATCCGCCTGAAATAGGGCTGACGGGGACCTCAAAGCGAACGGGCTGCGGTGACGCAGCCCGTTTTGCTGTTCGATATGATCGTACGTCTCAGTAGCGTTCCTCGACGAACTTCAGTCCGCGCAGGCTGGCCTGGTCGTTGTAGCGTCCCTTGTGCGACCGCGACGGCAGCTTGACCTTGTCCCGCTTGACCTTTTTGTAGGGAATCGTCCGCAGGATGTGCGAGATCACGTTGAGCCGCGCCCGCCGCTTGTCGTCGGAGCGGATCAGCCGCCACGGCGCGTGCTTGGTGTCGGTCGCCTCGAACATCTGGTCCCTCGCGCGCGAGTAATCGTACCAGCGCCCGAACGACTCGGTGTCCATCGGACTGAGCTTCCACTGCCGCAGCGGATCCTCGATGCGCGCCTGGAAGCGGCGCTCCTGCTCCTCCATCCCGACCTCGAGCCAGAGCTTGATCAGGATGATGCCGGCGTCGACGGCGAACTTCTCCACCAGCGGACACAATTCCAGGAATCGCTTGTGCTCGGCCGGCGAGCAGAAGCCCATGACATATTCGACGCCGGCGCGGTTGTACCAGCTGCGGTCGAAGATCACGATTTCTCCGCCGGCCGGAAATTGCTCGATATAGCGCTGCAGGAACAGCTGCGATTTCTGCCGGTCGGAGGGCGTGGGCAGGGCGCAGACGCGGAAGACGCGCGGGCTGACCTTTTCGGTCAGCGCCTTGATCGTGCCGCCCTTGCCGGCGGCGTCGCGGCCCTCGAAGATGATGATGATCTTCAGCTTCTGGGCTTTGACCCATTCCTGGAGATGACACAGTTCGACCTGGAGCTTTTCAAGCTTCTTCTCATAGTCCTTCCGCTTCATCTTCTCCGCGGGCTCGTCCTTGGCCATGGCGGTCCCTTCGCTGCTGCGCGCGTCAATCGTCCCATGAAATCGTCACGCCGATGTCGCCGGGCACGCCGCCCGGAAAATCGATGATCTGATAAGCGATGCGATAGCCGCGCGGCTTCAGGTAATCGGTCCAGAGCTGGAAGATCTCCTTGGGAATGCCGGTCAGCGTATTCTCCCAGCCCTTTTCCATCTGGTTGATGGCGCGTCCCTTGTCGGTGCAGAGCGAGTTGGGGAAACGATAGACCAGCACCTCGGTGAGGCCATTGCGCACCGCGCGCTGGATGATGGTCGAGGCGAGCTTGATCTTTTCCTCTTCGCTCTTGCCGGAGGGCTTGCTCAGCCGCTCGATCAGGGCGCGCTTCTCGGCCTCGGCTGCGGCAGCGAGGCGGACATATTCCTCGGCCTTCTCGGCCTCCTTGAGGGCGGCTTCCTTTCTGATCGTGGCGGCGTTGGGAATGAGATGATCGAGGCCGGGCATGGCGGCGGCTCCCTGTGCTTGTGAAGTCGGCATTCACAAAACGCTATGTTCGGTAGGGGGCACTCCCTTGATTCAAATCAAGCAAATTGGGATGCTGCCTGAACAAGGTGCCGTAGAGCACGTTTGACCGGGAGAGACGTTTGAGCGACCAGCTGCATCCGATGGCCCCACACCATCTGCCGTTCTATCTCGCGCCAGGCAGCGGGACCGATACGCTGATGGTGGTGATGGGCCTATTCCTGATCGGTACCATCCTCTGGGTCGGCACGCTCTATTGGAAGCTGCACAGCCTGCCCGAACGGATGGCGCACAAATCGCAGAAGCTGCAGTTCGAGCTCGTCGCGGTGCTCGGTCTGATCTCGCTCTTCACGCACATGCACATCTTCTGGATCGCCGGCCTGTTGCTGGCGCTGATCGATATCCCTGACTTCGGCACGCCGCTGCGGAGCATCGCGGATTCCGTGGAGAAGATCGCCGATGCGACGCCGGGCGAGGCCGGCGAGAGGGATGCTGCCGCCCAGGCGAGCGGCGAGGCCGAATTGCCGCCGGCGGACAAGCCGGGCCCCGCCAAGGAGAAGGAGCACAGCCATGTTTGAGCTGATGTTCTGCTCGCTCCTCACCATCGTGCCGGATTATCTCTACCGCCGCTATGTCCAGGGCAAACGCCTGGGCAAGGAGATCACCTTCTTCTCGATCTGGTACGAGCTGCGCTGGGGCATCACTGGCTGCCTGATGCTGACAGTGTCGCTGATCACGATGATCTTCTACTTCCATCCCGCGACGGACTCCGCGACCCTTTACTACCGCACCGTGCCGATCCTGCCGGAAGGATCGGGGCGCGTTGAAGAGGTGAAGGTCAAATTTAGCCAGCCCGTGAAGAAGGGCGATGTCCTGTTTACGCTGGACGCCTCCAGGCAGCGATCTGCTCTCGAGACGGCCAAGCGAAAGGTGGCCGAGGTTGATGCCACGTTGACGACCGCGCAATCCGATGTGGTCAAGGCGGAAGCCCAGATCCAGGAAGCCAAGGCCAATTACCAGCAGGCCAAGGACGAGCTCGACGTCAAAAGTGAGCTGCAGAGCCGCAATCCCGGTATCGTGCCGCAACGTGATATCGACAAGCTCAAGGTGCTGGTCGATCAGCGTCAGGCGGGGATCGATGCTGCCACGGCGTCAATGCAGACGGCGAGCCTGCAAGTCTCAACCATGCTGCCGGCGCAGAAGGCCAGCGCCGAGGCCGCGCGGGATCAGGCCCAGGTCGACCTCGACAAGACCACCATCCGTGCAGGGGTCGATGGACGCGTCGAGCAGTTTTTCCTCCGTCCCGGCGACCTCGTGGCGCAGATCATGCGGCCGGCCGGCGTTCTCATACCTGATGGTGCCGGCAAGAGCGCCCTTCAGGCTGGCTTCGGCCAGATCGAGGCCGGCGTGTTGAAGGAAGGCATGGTGGCGGAAGCCGCCTGCATTTCCAAGCCGTGGGTGATCATTCCCATGGTCATTACGAGCGTGCAGGACTACATCGCCGCTGGACAGATCCAAGGCGGCCAGCAACTGATCGAGGCACAGAGCACGATAAAGCCAGGCACTATTCTGGTGTTCCTCGAGCCGCTCTACAAGAACGGTCTTGACGGCGTCACGCCGGGAAGCAGCTGCATCGTCAACGCCTATACTAGCAATCACGAGGAGATTTCCGCTGCGCATACCAGCACGGGCCGCGCGGTCGCCCTGCACGTGGTCGACGGTGTCGGGCTTGTTCATGCGCTTCTCCTGCGCATTCAAGCACTGTTGATGCCGATCAAGACGCTGGTGCTCAGCGGCCATTGAGCCCGGGAGGAAATGACGCGATGAACGGTCCGAAAACGATCGCATTCTGTGCAGCATTGCTCGTCCCGCTGGCCGTCATGGCTGGCCGCGCCCATGCCGTCGAGCTCAACGGCGCATGGGTCGGCGATCCCGACAATTGCGCCAAGGTGTTCGTCCGCAAAGGCCCCCAGCTCGGCTTCACCGACATGTCGGACGTCTATGGCGGCGGCTTCATTGTCGACGGCGATCAGATCATCGGGAAATTCGCGCGCTGCCGCATCAAGGCCAGGAAGGACAGCGGTCCGAACGTCAACCTGGTTGCCTCCTGCGCCACCGACATGATGCTGTCGAACGTCCAGTTCAGCCTGAAGGAGCTGGATGCAAACAGCGTCGCACGGCTATTCCCGGGCATGGAGGACATGGAGATCCGCTATCACCGTTGCCCGGCGCCTTAGCGCCCGGCGACGGCTGCCGGGCTCCATGACAGCCGTCCTGCGTGCAGGGCAAGCCTCCCTATGGCCGCCTCACCACGCGCTGCCGAAGCGTGATCTCACGGACTGTCCGTGCCCGCCGATTGCCGCTAGGATGCCCTGAAAGCAGCCGTTGGAAGCTGCGAGGATTGGAGCTGAGCGGGTGAATGTCCTCTGACTCGGTCAGGCCGTGGCCAGCCGCGGCCCTGCTGCTGTGCGTGAGCCTGTTCGCCGCCATGTGCCTATCGCTCGGACCGGCCGGAGCCGTCGAGCGGAGCCTGCGCGGCGAGCTCAAGCGCGTCCTCGTGCTGCATTCCTTTGGCCGCGAGTTTCGCCCCTGGAGCGAGTATGCGCGCGCCATCAAGGCCGAGCTCGAGCGGCAATCGCCGTGGCCGCTCGACATCCAGGAGCATGCGCTGCTCACGGCGCGCTTCAACAATCCCGGTCCCGAGGCGCCGTTCGTCGAATATCTGCAATCGCTCTACCAGGGGGCGCTGCCCGACATCGTGCTGAGCATCGGCGCGCCCGCCGCCCGGTTCGCGCAGCGATATCGCGCCAAGCTGTTCCCGGACACGCCGCTCGTCCTCGCCGCGGTCGAGAGCCGGCTGGTCAATCGCGCCGACCTCACCGACAACGACGTCGTCGTCGCGATCCGCAACGACTTCATGGCCGCGTTCGACAACATCCTTCAGCTGCTGCCGGACACCAGGAAGGTCGCGATCGTGATCGGCGCCTCGCCGCTCGAGAGGTACTGGGTCGAGGAGGTGAAGCGGGACCTGAAGCCCCTCGGCGAGCGACTGGAGCTCGTCTGGTACTCGGACCTGTCGTTCGAGGAGATATTGAAACGCGCCGCGAAGCTGCCGCCGCACACGGTGCTGTTCTGGGGCCTGATGTCGGTCGATGCGGCCGGCATCGTCCACGAGAGCGACATGGCGCTGCGCAGCCTGCGCGCGGTCGCGAACGCGCCGATCTTTTCCTACCAGGACCCGTTCTTCGGCGGCAGCACCGTCGGCGGCCCCATGCATTCGGTTGCGCAAACCAGCGCGCGGACCGTCAGCGTTGCGATCCGCATTCTCGGGGGCGAGAAGCCTGCGAGCATCAACTACGAACCGCTGGGTTTTTCGCCGCCCCGATATGACTGGCGGGAATTGCAGCGCTGGGGCATTAGCGAAAGCCGCCTGCCTACCGGCAGCGAGATCCTGTTTCGCGAGCCGAACATCTGGGAGCGCTTTCGCTGGCAGATGCTGATGATCACGGCCGTCTTCCTGGTCCAGGCCGGGCTCATCACCGGGCTGTTGCACGAACGCCACCGCCGCCGGCTCGCCGAAGTGGAATCGCGCCAGCGGCTGGCGGAGCTCGCTCACGTGAACCGGTACTCGGCCGTCGGCGAGCTGACGACATCGATCGCGCATGAACTCAACCAGCCGCTCGGCTCCATCCTGACCAACACCGAGACGGCCGAGCTCATGCTGAGAGGGGCCTCGCCCGACATGGACGAGATCCGGCACATCCTCGCCGACATCAGGCGCGACGATCAGCGGGCGAGCGAGGTGATCCGCAGGCTGCGCAGCGTCCTGAAGAAGACGCCGTTCGAGGTCAGGGACATCGAGCTCAACGACACCGTGCGGGAGGCGATCGGCCTCGTAAGGGCGCTCGCCGACGGCCGCCGCATCGCGCTGGCCTATATGCCCGTATCAGCGGATCTGCATGTCCGGGGCGATCCCGTGCAGCTTCAGCAGGTCGTGCTCAACCTGATCATCAATGCGATGGATGCCGTCTCGGACGGCGACATGAAGAAGCGTGAGGTCAGCGTGTCGACCGTCCGTGCCGGCCACCAGGCCGAGATCCAGATCGCCGATACCGGCCCGGGCATCGCCTCCGCCGATCTCGGCAGCGTCTTCAATCCGTTCTTCACGACCAAGCCGGAGGGCATGGGGATGGGGCTTGCGATTGCGCGGACCATCGTCGAGGCCCATCACGGCACGATCGCCGCCGAGAACCAGCCGTGGGGCGGTGCCCTGTTCACGATCAGGCTGCCACTCATAGATTGACACGAATACATTGATCTCGATCAAACCTCCGCCCGCCGAAGCCGTTTTGTTCGCACTTGCGTCATGGCCGGGCTGGGCGCGGGCATGGTGGGGGTGGGTGGTTGATCATGAAGCGCCGCGAGTTCATGGCCCTGCTTGGCGCTGCGGCTGCGTTTCCAGCCGCGGTGCGGGGGCAGGAAAGGGCGCCGTGGCAGTCGATGCCGTCGGTGGGCGTCCTGACCGGCAATATTGCGAGCGATCCCGGCGCCCAGATGCGCGTCGATGCCTTCCAGCAGGGACTGGCCGATCGCGGCTGGATCGCCAATCAGAACTATCGGCTCGAGATCCGCTGGCCAGGGCCCGATCCGGCGCGCCAAAGACTGGAGGCGCTCGAGCTCGTCGCCGCCGCACCCGACGTCCTGTTCGCGACCAGCACGGGCACGACCCGGGCGCTGCGCGATGCGACGCAGCGGATTCCGATCGTCTTCGTCGGGCTCTCCGATCCCGTGGGGACCGGTCTCGTCGCCAATCTGGCGCGCCCGAGCGGCAATCTGACCGGCTTCTCGCTCTACGAGCACTCGATGAGCGGAAAGTGGCTCAGCCTGCTCAAGGACATGGTGCCGGGCATGGCGCATGCCGCGGTTCTGTTCAATCCGGACTCGGCACCCTACGCGCCGTTCTACGTCGAGGCCGCACACCAGATGGAGAACCGCCTCGGCATGAAGGTCGCGGGCGCGAGCGTGCGAAGCGCAGCCGACATTGCCGGGGTCATCGACGCGGCAGCGCGCAACGGCGCCGGCCTCGTGGTGTTGCCGGACGGCGGCTTCTTCGGCGCACAGAGCGCGATGACGATCTCGCTGCTGGCACAGCGCCGCGTGCCCGCCATCTTCGCGGTCCGCTTCTACGCCGCCAATGGCGGCCTGATGTCGTATGGTGCCGATCTGACCCAGCAGTTTCGCGATGGCGCCGGCTACGTCGATCGCATCCTGCGCGGAGCGGATATCCGCACGCTGCCGGTGCAATTCGCCAGCAAGTTCGAGCTCGTCATCAACATGAAGGCCGTAAATGCGCTCGGGCTGACCGTGCCGGGCCGGTTTCTGATCGAGGCTGAGCTGATCGAGTGAGGCCTTCGGTCTTGCGTTGCAGCACAGCGACCGGCCCCGTTTCGTTGATCTCGATCAACGAACGCCCATGCCGCGGCCCCGATCTTCGCGTTCGGAAAGCTGGAATGGAGGGTGGACATGTCTCGCTGCAGCAAAACCCTGATGGCGGTTACGCTGATGCTGGCGCTGCCGTTGGCGGCAATCGCGCAGACGGCCGACAAACCGGCGACCCCGAGCACACAGGCGCAGCCGGCTCCTGCGCCGGCACCGGCACCAGCACCGGCCGCAGAGCTGTTGAAGCCGGAGCAGCTCGAAGCACTGGTCGCGCCGATCGCGCTCTATCCCGACGAGCTGCTCGCCAACGTGCTGGCCGCCTCGACCTATCCGCTCGAAGTGGTGCAGGCCGACCGCTGGCTGAAGGAGCGCAGGACGCTGAAGGGCGATGCGCTGCGGACCGAGGTGGAGAAGCAGGGCTGGGACGACAGCATCAAGGCGCTCGCCAGCACCGCCGACGTCCTGACCATGATGAGCGACCAGCTCGAATGGACCAAGAAGCTCGGCGATGCCTTTCTCGCGCAGCAGCCCGACGTGATGGATGCGATCCAGCGCCTGCGCAACAAGGCCTATGACAACAAGAAGCTGACCACCACCAAGCAGCAGAAGGTCAGCGTGCAGTCGCAGGAGGGCAAGCAGGTCGTCGTGATCCAGCAGGCCGATCCCGCGGAAATGTATGTGCCGTATTACGATCCGGCGACGGTCTATGGCAGCTGGCCCTATGCGGAATATCCGCCGTATTACTGGGGCTATCCGTCCTATATCGGCGCGGGCGTTGTTGCGGCAGGCCTTGCTTTCGGCACGGCCTGGGCGATCGGACGCTGGGGCAATTATTGGGGCGGCGGTTGCAACTGGGGCAACCGCAACGTCTACGTCAATCATCGCACCACCAACATCGGTAACGGGTGGCAGCACAATCCGGCTCATCGCCAGGGCGTTCGCTACAACAACAGCAATGTTCAGCAGCGCTTCGGCAACAACAATCTGAAGGCCGGCGTGTCGGACCGGATGGATTTCCGCGGCCGTGACGGCAATCAGGTGCTGCGTCCCAATCAGGGCGCGGGCGACCGTGCGGGCGATCGCGCGGGAGATCGTGCAGGTGATCGCGGCGGGCCCGGTGATCGCGCCGGCAATCGCGGTGATCGTCCCAGTGCGGGCACGCGCGACCGGCCGGGCGGCGGCGATCGGGCCGGCGCCGGAGACCGGGGCAAGAACGCTGGCAATCGCGCCAAAGGTGGCGGAGACCGTGCCAAGGCTGCGAACCGTGCCGGCGGCGGAGCGGCCAATCGTGGCGGCGGCGGCAATCGCGGCGGCGCGATGAACGTCTCTTCCGGCCGGGCGGCGAGCGCGGCATCGGCGCGTGGACGCGCCAGCATGGCGAGCATGCCACGCGGCGGCGGAATGGCGATGCGTGGCGGTGGAGGCGGTGGCTTCCGCGGCGGTGGTGGAGGCGGTGGGCGAGGCGGCGGCGGTGGCCGGCGCTCGGACATCGCGCTGAAGCACGACATCACGCTGCTCGGCCATCTCGGCAACGGCCTCGGCTATTACCGCTTCAGCTACATCGGCAGCGACAGGGCCTATGTCGGCGTCATGGCGCAGGAGGTCGAAAGCGTGATGCCGGCGGCGGTGAGCCGCGGCAGCGACGGTTATCTGCGCGTCCACTACGACATGCTCGGCCTGAAATTCCGCACCTACCGCGACTGGCTCGCCGGCGGCGCGAAGATTCCTGCGGAGGTGATGCAATGACCCGCCTGAAATCGTTTCGCCGCGCCGTATTTCCGGGCCTGATCGCGCTGGCCTTGCTCGGTACTGCGTCGCAGGCGCAGCAATCCTACAAGACCCCGGAAGACGCGGCCGCCGCACTCGCGGCCGCGGTCAAGAGCGGTCCGGACGACATCCTGAAAGTGCTCGGTCGGGCCGCCGAGGACATCGTCTCCTCCGGCGACGAAGTCGCCGACAAGGATATCCGCGCGCGGTTCACCTCGATGTATGACGCCAAGCACGGCATCAAGGCGGAAGGCAACAAGAGCGCGACGCTGTTCCTGGGGCCGGACGATTTCCCGTTCCCGATTCCGCTGGTCAACAGCAAGACCGGCTGGGAGTTCGACACCGACGAGGGGCGCATCGAGGTGCTTCGCCGCCGCATCGGCCGCAACGAGCTCGATGCGATCCAAACCGCGCTCGCTTATGTCGATGCGCAGAACGAATATGCCGACAAGGATCGCGGCGAGGGCGCCGGCGTCTACGCACAGCGCTTCCTCTCCACGCCCGGCAAGAAGGACGGCCTGTTCTGGCGTGACGATGCGGATCCGAGCCCGCTCGGCGCGCTGGTCGCGGATGCCGCGGCCGAAGGCTACAAGCAAGGCGCAGGCGACGCTCCGGCGCCCTATCACGGCTACTACTTCCGCATCCTGAAAGGTCAGGGTGCGGATGCGCCGGGCGGCGCACTCAACTACGTCGTCAAGGGCAAGATGATCGGCGGCTTCGGACTGATCGCCTGGCCCGCCGAGTACGGCAATTCCGGCGTCATGACCTTCCTGGTCAATCACGCCGGCAACGTCTACCAGAAGGATCTGGGCGCGCGGACCGAATTCATTGCACCGCGCACGACGCTGTTCGATCCCGACCAGACCTGGAAGAAGGTCGATGCCCAGAAGCCTTAGCGTGCGAGGCCTTCGCACTATTGCAGCCAGTGTCGCCGCGCTGGTGCTCGTGCTGCTCGCGATCCCGGCGACGCCAGCCTTCGCGCAGGCGAGCGGCGAGGTCCGCGTCAAGATCGTCAAGGCCGGCCTTCTGGTCGGCGGCGGCGCAGGCAGCGGCGTCCTGACCTATCGCGGCCGGAACTATCCGTTCAAGGTCGCCGGGTTGAGCTTTGGCATCACCGCCGGCGCGAGCGTCGGCCGGTTCGAGGGGCGGGCGTCGGGGATCCGCGAGGTCAGTGACTTTGCCGGGACCTACAGTTCCGTCGGCGGCGGCTTCGCCCTCGTCGGCGGCGTCAACGGCGTCCAGCTGCGCAACGAGAAGGGCGTGAAGCTCACGCTGCAAGGCCCGAAGGCGGGCCTGGAGCTCGCGGCCAATATCGGCCAGATCACGATCGCCCTGAAGTAAGACGGCCGGAGGAGCTTCGGCGAGCGGCCGGCAAGTCTCGAATCCCGCTGCCACCGATTTGGTAAATCATGGCTAAAAGAAGAAGTTGAATTCTCTAAGCTACTGAGATCACGTGGCTATTTGACACTGTAGTGTCTCGGCAACAATGTGGTACGAATACATCAGTTTCCGCCAGCCGCGGATCCGTTTTTCAGCACCATTGCCGGAATGACCAGCGCAGATACCTCGGCCGCATCCTTTGACACGGCCCCAGCCGAAGAACCGCGACGCTGGTCGCCGCGGCGATGGCTGGCGCCCTTTGCCGTGGCGCTCGCACTGCTGTCGGGGCTCCTGACCTTCCTGGTCCTGACCGGGCTGACGCGGATCGATCCGACGCCGGAGGTGGTCCGCTCGTTCTACCTGATCAATGCCGGCACGATCCTCCTGCTGGTCGGGATCATCGTCCGCGAGCTCTGGCAGCTCATCCTGGCGCGGCGGCGGGGAAGGGCGGCGGCGCGCCTCCATGTCCAGATCGTCAGCCTGTTCTCGATCGTCGCCGTGCTGCCGGCGGTGCTGGTCTCCGTGGTCGCCAACGTCACCCTCGAGCGCGGCCTCGACCGGCTGTTCTCGGGGCCGACCAAGGAGGTCATCCAGAACTCGCTGAACATCGCGCGCGCCTACATGCAGGACCACGCGCAGCTGATCCGCGGCGACATTCTCGGCATGGCCAACGACATCGCGCATGCAAGGCCGCTCTACGACCAGGACCGGCGCTCGTTCCGCGAGATGCTCACCGCCAGCGCCAGCTCGCGCAATCTGCCGGGCGCGATGATCATCGACAAGAACACCAACATCCTGGAATCCGCCGACACCGGCATGCGGCTGGCCTATTCGCCGCCGGCCCCCGACTTCCTCAGCAACGTCAACGAGAACGAGCCCGAGATCGCGGTACTGCCGGATGCGAGCTTCGTCGCCGCGGTGATCCGGCTGCGCGCCTTCAACGACACCTTTCTCTACGTCGCGCGGCCGCTCGATCCCAATGTGGTCAACCAGCTCAAGCAGACCGAGGTCAGCGTCGCCGAATATGCCCAGATCGAGTCGCGGCGGCTCGGCATCCAGGTCGCCTTCGCGCTGATGTTCGCGGTGATCGCGCTGACCATCCTGATGGCCTCGGTGCTGATCGGCTTGAACTTCGCCAACTCGCTGGTGGCGCCGATCCGGCGGCTGATGAACGCGGCCCATACGGTTTCGACCGGCGACCTCCACGTCAAAGTGCCGGTGCACCAGTCGGAAGGCGACCTCGCCCAGCTCGGCGAGACCTTCAACAAGATGACGCAGGAATTGCGCAGCCAGCGCGACGAGCTCGTCAACGCCAGCGATCTCATCGACAGCCGCCGCCGCTTCATCGAGGCCGTGCTGTCTTCGGCGAGCGCCGGCATCATCGGTGTCGATACATCGGGCAGCGTCGGCATCCTCAACCGCTCAGCCGAGAAGCTGATCGGGCACTCCGAAGCCGAGACGCTCGGCCATCCGCTCTCGGACGTGCTGCCCGAGCTCGACGAGATGATGAAGGCCGCGCGGGAAGGGACCCAGCGCCTGGTGCAGGGCCAGATCACGATCACCCGCGACGGCGCCGAGCGCAATCTGTCGGTCCGCGTCAGCGCCGAGAAGAACCAGCCGCACGACAGCTACATCATCACGCTCGACGACATCACCGAGCTGGTCTCGGCGCAGCGCACCTCGGCCTGGGGCGACGTGGCGCGCCGCATCGCCCACGAGATCAAGAACCCGCTGACGCCGATCCAGCTCTCAGCCGAGCGCATCCGCCGCAAATTCGGCAAGGACATCACCGAGGCCAAGGACAAGCAGATCTTCGATCAGTGCACCGACACCATCGTGCGCCAGGTCGACGATATCAGGCGCATGGTCGACGAATTCTCGCGCTTCGCGCGGATGCCCAAGCCCGTGATGGAGGGCGAGGACGTCGCCGACACGGTGCGGCAGGCGGTGTTCCTGATGAAGGTCGCCCATCCCGAGCTCGATATCGAGGCGGAATTCAAGGAGGATCCGCTCCGGGCGCAGTTCGACCGGCGGCTGATCTCCCAGGCGGTCACCAACATCGTCAAGAACGCCACCGAGGCGATCGAGCAGGTCCCGCCGGAGGAGCTCGGCAAGGACGGTGGCAAGGGCCGCATCGACGTCGTGGTGTCGCGCGACGGCGAAGACGTGCTGATCGACGTCATCGACAACGGCATCGGCCTGCCCAAGGTCGCGCGCTCGCGGCTGCTCGAACCCTATGTGACCACGCGCGCCAAGGGCACCGGCCTTGGGCTGGCCATCGTCGGCCGCGTGCTGGAGGACCATGGCGGGCGCATCGAGCTGAAGGACGCCTCCGATTTCCGCGAGGGCCAGCGCGGCGCCTGGATGCGGATGCGCTTTGCGATCACGGGCCAGCCCGCGAAGGGCCAGGGAGCCGAGCAGGCGCCCGCGCCCGCGGCCAAGCCCGACACCAAGGACACGCCCCCGGATTCCCCTAGGGAATCCGGCCAGCAATCCGTGAAGGATTCAGACAACGGCCTGGAAACAAAAGAGCCGGCCGCCCAAACCAAAGAGCCGGCTGAAATGACCAATGATTCAACGAAAATCGAAGCCTCAACAGGCAGCTGAGAAGACAGGCGCGACCCATGGCTAGTGAAATTCTGATTGTCGATGACGAGGCCGATATTCGGGATCTCGTTGCGGGCATTCTCGAAGACGAGGGGTTCGTCACAAGGACCGCACGCGACAGCGACTCGGCGCTCGCCGAAATCGCCAATCGCAGGCCGCACCTGGTGTTCCTCGACATCTGGCTGCAGGGCTCCAAGCTCGACGGCTTGCAGCTCTTGGAGCAGGTCAAGAAGGACAATGCCGACCTGCCGGTCGTGATGATCTCCGGCCACGGCAACATCGAGACCGCGGTCGCCGCGATCAAGCGCGGCGCCTATGATTTCATCGAGAAGCCGTTCAAGGCCGACCGGCTCATCCTCGTCGCCAACCGTGCGCTGGAGAACTCGCGGCTGAAGCGCGAGGTCAAGGAGCTGAAGCAGCTCGCGCCGAGCGCCAGCCAGCTCGTCGGACGCTCGCCCAGCATGAACCAGCTGCGCCAGACCATCGAGCGTGCGGCCAAGGCCAACAGCCGCATCCTGATCGTCGGTCCCGCCGGCGCCGGCAAGGAGCTGACCGCGCGCACCCTGCATACCGCCTCGGGCCGTGCCGACGGCCCCTTCGTCGTGATCAATGCCGCCGCGATCACGCCTGAGCGCATGGAGCACGAGCTGTTCGGCATCGAGCAGTCCAACGGCGAGCAGCCGCGCAAGCCAGGCGCGCTCGAAGAGGCGCATGGCGGCACGCTGTTCATCGACGAGATCGCGGACATGCCGCGCGAGACCCAGAACAAGATCCTGCGCGTGCTGGTCGAGCAGTCGTTCCAGCGCGTCGGCGGCACCTCCAAGGTGCAGGTCGACGTGCGCATCATTTCCTCCACCGCACGCAATCTCGAAGAGGAGATCGCGGCCGGCCATTTCCGCGAGGACCTCTATCACCGGCTCTCGGTGGTGCCGATCCGCGTGCCCGCGCTCTCGGAGCGGCGCGAGGACATCCCGGAATTGATCGACTACTTCATGGAGCAGATCTCGGCCGGCAGCGGCCTGCCCAAGCGCCAGATCGGGCAGGACGCGATGGCGGTGCTGCAATCGCATGTCTGGCCCGGCAATGTGCGCCAGCTCCGCAACAACGTTGAGAGAGTCATGATTCTGGCTGCGGGTGGTCCGGAGGTGATCATCACCGCCGACATGCTGCCGCAGGACGTCGGCTCGATGGTGCCGGCAATGCCGACCAGCAACAATGGCGAGCACATCATGGGCCTGCCGCTGCGCGAGGCGCGCGAAGTCTTCGAGCGCGACTATTTGATTGCTCAGATCAGCCGTTTTTCAGGAAATATTTCTCGCACGGCCGAGTTCGTTGGCATGGAACGGTCGGCGCTGCATCGGAAGCTGAAAGCGCTTGGCGTCGGCTAGGCCGCCGCGAGCGAAGTGGATACCGGTCCGCATACAGCGCTCGCACCGGGACAACAGGCCGGGCGCCGCGACGTTGCGGCGCCGCGCTTGGGAAAAACGAACGAAATCATCCATTTCCGTAGTTTTTCGGAGCATTAGAACATCGCCTGCCGCGTGAAGCGGCTTGCCTAATAAGCCGACCTGTCCTCTAATCGAACTGCTGTTCCCTCCGAGGGGGATCTCATGAGGAACGGCAACCGGAGGAGGCCCCGAGCTCGACAAAGAGGGCCGCATCCGGCGCAATAAAAAGAAACTCAAAGCGAGAAAAAAACAATGGCGGCAGACCGCGCACAAAACCTACAGGACACCTTCCTCAATCACGTTCGTAAAACCAAAACGCCACTGACGATCTTTCTGGTCAACGGAGTGAAGCTCCAGGGTATCGTGACCTGGTTCGACAATTTCTGTTTGCTGCTTCGGCGCGACGGTCACTCGCAGCTTGTCTACAAGCACGCGATCTCGACCATCATGCCGGGTGCTCCGATCCAGTTGTTTGAAGGCGGCGAGGATCAGCCGGCTTGAGAGTGATCTGATTGGAACCCCGGAATTTCGACGGGGATGCCGACCGTCCGCGGCCGGCAGGGGCTAAGCAGACGGGGCGGGTGCTTGTCATCGGTCCCTATTTGCGAGCGCGCGCGGGAAGTGCCGACGCGCAATCGGAAAGCCATGCCCTTCCCAATCATGCTCAGCGTGACGCCGAGGCCCGGCTCGACGAAGCTGCGGGCCTCGCGCGCGCGATCGATCTCGTCATTGCCGACGCCATCATCGCGCCGATCAGCCAGATCCGGCCCGCCACCTATATCGGCAAGGGCAAGGTCGAGGAGATCGCAGCGCTCGCCAAGAGCCTCGACGTCGAGCTCGTGGTGATGGACTGCGCGCTGGCGCCGATCCAGCAGCGCAATCTCGAGAAGGAGCTGCATGCCAAGGTGCTCGACCGCACCGGCCTCATTCTGGAAATCTTCGGCCGCCGCGCCAAGACCCGGGAAGGCTCGCTCCAGGTCGAGCTCGCGCATCTCAACTACCAGCGTTCGCGCCTGGTGCGTTCATGGACCCATCTGGAGCGCCAGCGCGGCGGCTTCGGCTTCATGGGCGGTCCGGGCGAAACGCAGATCGAGGCCGACCGGCGCCTGATCCAGGAGCGCATCTCCAAGCTCGAGAGCGAGCTGAAGAAGGTGCAGGCGACACGGCGGCTCCATCGCGCCGGGCGTCAGCGCGTGCCGTATCGCGTGGTCGCGCTCGTCGGCTACACCAATGCCGGCAAGTCGACGCTGTTCAACCGCCTGACGCGCGCCGACGTGCAGGCGGCCGACATGCTGTTCGCCACGCTCGATCCGACCCTGCGCGCACTCAACCTGCCCCATGGCGGCAAGGCGATGCTGTCGGACACCGTCGGCTTCATCTCCAATCTGCCGACCCAGCTCGTCGCCGCCTTCCGCGCCACGCTGGAGGAGGTGCTGGAAGCCGACGTCATCCTGCATGTGCGCGACATCTCCCATGAAGACGCCGAGGCGCAGCAGAGCGACGTCGACGCAGTGCTGCGCCAGCTCGGCATCAACCCCGATGATAGCGGCCGCATCATCGAGGTCTGGAATAAGATCGACCGTTACGATGCCGAGCAGCGCGAAGAGCTTTTGAACATCGCCGCGCGCCGGCCGGAAGATCATCCGGCGATGCTGGTCTCCGCAGTGTCCGGGGAGGGCGTCGACGCACTGCTCGCCGCGATCGAGGAGCGGCTCGCCGCCAAGCGCACCACGCTCGACCTCTCGATCGACGCCGCCGATGGCGCCGGCATCTCCTGGCTGCACCGCAATTCCGAGGTGCTGGCGAAAGAGCTGCACGACGGCCGCTTCGACATGACCGTGCGGGTGGACGAGACCAAGCGGGATATCGTGGTGAACAGGTTCGACGCCGTGCCGCGTCTGTCGGCGTGAACTACGCCCATTCGGGCTCGCCGAAAATCACCCGAATCTGACCTTGGGCGGCGCCCGTTTGGCTTAAGCGGAAGCCGCTCTCCATGGTAATGATCGTGCTTGTTCAGGAAGAGGAAGCAACGTTGCGCGCTGCATAGATCAGCGGGCCTGGCGGTTCGTCACACAATGTGGGAGGCGAAGCGATGCCGGATAATGTCCTCGAGGCTGATTATGTCGTCGTCGGCGCTGGCGCCGCCGGTATGGCTTTCACCGACACGCTGCTGCACCACGGCACGTCCACGGTCGCGATCATAGACGCCGGTCATGCGCCAGGCGGGCACTGGAACCATTCATATCCCTTCGTCACACTTCACTTGCCTTCACCCCACTATGGCGTGGAGTCCCGCGTGCTGGGGAATGCCTCGATCATTCGAGGAGGGTTGAATGACGGCTTGTCGTCCATGGCATCCGGGCCCGAGATCGTCTCGTATTATCGCGATGTAATGGACCATGTATTCCTGCCGACCGGTCGGGTCGCCTATCTGCCGATGACGCGGATCGACTGGCGCGGGCACGCCGTTTCCCTGGTCACCGGAGAGCGGCGCGCAGTCAAAGCACGCAAGAAACTCGTCGATGCAACATACGCGGCGGTTGAAGTGCCAAGCATGCATAAGCGCAGGTTTCAGGCAGAGGAAGGGGTGCGGTGTGTCCCCGTCAACGATCTGGTCAGGATTTCCGGTGAAGCGCATCGCTATTGCATCATCGGTGGAGGGAAAACCGGGGTCGATGCGTGCCTTTGGCTGCTCGAGAATGGCGCCGATCCAGACAATATCAGGTGGATCGTCCCCCGTGATTCCTGGTGGATCAACAGATCGAAGGTTCAATTCACCCAGGACTTCTTTGAGCCGTCATTCAGGTACGCGGCAGACCTCGTGGAGGCAATTGGCGAGGCATCATCGATTGACGATCTCTTCCTGCAATTCGAGGGACGTGACCTGTGGCTGCGGCTTGATCGTTCGATCACTCCGACGATGTTCCATGGCGCGACGGTTTCAAAGGGCGAATTGGAGAAATTGCGACTGATCAAGGACATCGTCCGAAGGGGGCATGTCCGCCTCATTCATCGAGACCGCGTCGACCTTGAAGAGGGGACAGTCTCTGCGAATGATGACTGGCTGTACGTCGATTGTACGGCTGCCGGGATTCCCTCGCGCGAAACGAAGGCGATATTCGAGCCGGACAAGATCACCCTGCAATGGGTGAAATGGGGAAGAGCGGTTCTGAGCGCCGCTGTGCTGGGATATGTCGAGGCGACCATCGATGACGACGATCTCAAGAATGACCTTTGCCAGCCAATGTCACCGCCGCGAACGCCCGCTGACTGGTTGGGCACGTTTGTAACCACCGCGCGAAACGAGAAGCGCTGGTCGTCTGAGCGGAACTTGGCAAAATGGGCTCGTTCCTTGAGACTCGATATGTCGTCCAGGACCGCTTCAGAGGTCTCGCCTGATGACACAGAGCGCATGGCTCTATTGTGGCGCGCAAGAAAAGCCAGCCAGGCCGCCGTGATCAACGCGACGCGTCTGCTCGCTGAACTGTAAGTCCTCACGAAAGCGGTCGGTGCCGAGGCGAAGCAGATCTTGAAGAAGGTTTACTTGCCCTAGAACGTACCCACTCAATTCGCGAGGTCGAGGCTCATGAACTGGTTGTGCGGGCTCGCCTCGTAATCGGCAAACGGCTCGCAGGATACGAAGCCGGCACTGCGGTAGAGCGCGACGGCAGGAGCATGCAGCGGTGCCGTGCCGGTCTCCAGGCTGAGCCGCGCATAACCGCGCTTGCGGGCTTCGGCGATGATGTGCCGCAGGATCGCGCGGCCGACCCCGGTCCCGCGCGCGGCAGGCGCGGCGCGCATCGACTTCACCTCCGCGTGCGTATCGTCCAGTTGCTTCAGGGCACCAAAGCCGGCCAGCACATCGCCGTGCCAGACCGTCCAGAACGTCACCGAGGGAGCCGAAAGACCGCTCGCATCGAGCGCCTGCGCGTGCTCGCCCATGACGCTGCGGAGCTCTTCCAGATGATGTGCCAGCAGGTCGGCGACATGTGGCGCCCTCGGATCGTCCTGCCGGATCTCCATGGCGCGCCCTTGCATCACGTGGCCGTCTTCGCCGCATTCCACAGCGCGTCCATCTCCGCGAGCGAAGCCTGCTTGAGCGTCCGGCCCTGCGCCTCCAGCGCCCGCTCGATATAGGCAAAGCGCCGCTCGAACTTCGCGTTGGTCGCACGCAGCGCGCTTTCCGGATCGGCATCGACATGGCGGGCGAGGTTGACGAGGGCGAACATCAGGTCGCCGGTCTCTTCCGCCAATTCCTGCTTGTCGCCGCGCTCCAGCGCCGCCTCGATCTCGTCGGCTTCCTCGCGGATCTTCGCCAGCACGGCGCGCGGGTCGTTCCAGTCGAAGCCGACGGTGGAGGCCTTGCGCTGCAGCTCCATGGCGCGCGTCAGCGCCGGCTGGCCGGCCTTGATGCCCGACAGCAGCGATGTGTGCGCCGGTGCTTCTTCCAGCGGCCGGCGCGCGGCGCGCTCGGCTTTCTCCTCGGCCTTGATGCGGTCCCAGACCTCCTTGACGTGGTGCGGGGCGAGATTGCCGTTCTTGTCGGCGAAGACATGGGGATGGCGCCGGATCATCTTGCGGGTGATGGCCTCGACGACGTCACCAAAGGCAAAGGCGTTCTGCTCCTCGGCCATCTGGGCGTGGAATACGACCTGCAGCAGGAGGTCGCCGAGCTCCTCCCGGAGATCGTCGAGATCGCCGCGGGTGATGGCGTCCACCACCTCATAGGCCTCCTCGATCGTGTAGGGCGCAATCGTCGAAAAATCCTGCTCGAGGTCCCAGGGGCAGCCGGTCACCGGCGTGCGCAGCGCCGCCATGATCTCGATCAGGCGGGAAATGTCACGGGAAGGGGTCATTGCGGGGCGTCTCTCCTGGGTCTTGAGACTTATGCCAAAAGCAGCCGGTCGATCCCAGCGTAACGGCACGGAACAGGCCGATTTCCACCGATTGGCTGGGACGTTCCACAGTGCTAAAGCGCGGGCCATGAGCGACGCATTTTCATCACAAACCGCTTTGGTGCTGTTCTCCGGCGGTCAGGATTCCACCACGTGCCTTGCCTGGGCGCTGAGCCGCTTCGCCCGCGTGGAAACGCTGGGGTTCGAGTACGGTCAGCGTCACGCCATCGAGCTGGCCTGCCGCGACAGCCTGTTCGACGGCGTCAAGGCCCTGCGCCCCGATTGGGCCGCAAAGCTCGGCGAGAGCCATACGCTGTCGATCCCGACGCTGGCGGCGGTGTCCGAGACGGCGCTGACGCGCGACGTCGCGATCGCGATGGGCGCCGACGGCCTGCCCAACACCTTCGTGCCCGGCCGCAATCTGGTGTTCCTGACCTTTGCCGCGGCGCTGGCCTACCGGCGCGGCATCACCCACATCGTCGGCGGCATGTGCGAGACCGACTATTCCGGCTATCCCGATTGCCGCAATGACACGATCCAGGCCATGCAGGCCGCGCTCTCGCTCGGCATGGCCAGGCAATTCGAGCTGCACACCCCCTTGATGTGGATCGACAAGGCCGCGACATGGAAGCTCGCGCATGACCTCGGCGGCGAGGGGCTGGTCGACCTCATCCGCGAGAAGTCGCACACCTGCTATCTCGGCGAACGCGGCGCGCGGCACGAGTGGGGCTATGGCTGCGGCGAATGCCCGGCGTGCAGCCTGCGGGCGAAGGGCTGGCGGGAGTTTGCGGCGAGTATGGATGTCAGCTGAAGGGTGGTGTTCGAAACACAGAGCTTGTCTTGATCTCTTCCCAGGGCTTCCACGGATCCGAACGATCACCGCAGCCCGATTTGTAAGCCGTTGAGACCGCGGCCAGGCTTGCCGCCGTCGGCTTCTCGATCAGCATATTCCCGATCAGAAGTCCGTCGGCATTGGTCGCCTTGGGGTCTGTGAAGCCCACAATGAGATTAACAAGTCTCTGGTTACCGCCTCCGGAATCAAGCAAGACCAGCATCTGTGCCGAATATTTGGTGAGTAGCTGCTTGTCCGGCGCGAGAAAACATCCATACCGGATCGATGCACCGATCGGCCAGCCTGCGATCTTCGCCGCGAGAGACTCCCTGAGGACCCCGGTGCTAGGCGGCAAGAGGTCAAGCGCATCGAACGACTCAGTTGCGACCCTTGCATCCAAGTAGAGCGCCAGCTTTTTGGCACGAACTTCGGGCGAGAGGTTCGCTGCAGAGATCGAACTGAGCGCGCGTCCAAATTCGTTGAGAAACTCCCTGATCGCGCTCCAGCGGATCGGATCGGTGGCGTCCTTTGCCGGATCTCGAGGGAGACCGCTGCTCTCCTGCGGCGCTGCGCGGGCGGCGAGGGGATCTGTCAGTCCCATCGTCTTGAGAGCCTCCCGCTCAATAGCCCTGAAGCAGGGGTCCTTCAGGTCCTTGACTGTATCGTCTCCAAACCTGTCGAACTCCTTGGCAAGAATGATAATCATCTCTTCCTTCGTGAAGAGGTATCCGAGCGCCTCACGAATCTTGCCGCAGCCTGTCCTCGACGTGTCGACATCCTCACTGATGACCATCGTGTCCCAGTTGCCTGCCTTAGTCGTCAGATAGGCAGCAAGATCGATTCCGGTCTTCTCGGATATGAGCTTCTGGAGCGGCGCGCCCGGCGCATTCAGTTTTGGGCCTGCGAACGTCAGGAAGGCGGAGCGTTTGCCAATTCGAGATATCGTGAATTTCGAATTGTCGGAGAGGATGAGCGTCACATTTTTTTCATTGACGTCGAACGTCGCCTGGGGCTGCTGCGTGTTGACTTCGTCGAACGCTTTGGCGATCTCGTCAATGTCGCTCTTGTTATCCTTGATGGCATCGCTAATTTTTGTGGCTTCTGTGGCGATCGCGGCGCCGCCCGGTCCGGCGAAAACGAAACCAAGCACTTTCGAAAGGATGCGGATGGCACTGTAAGTCGACGGATTGACCGTCGTCGTCTTCGATTGCAGTAGCTTGAATTTCAGCCTTAGTGTCGAATTGAAGGAGATGTTGGTGGCAAGAAGATTGTCGCAACCCATCACGGTGGTATTCCCACCAGCGTCGCGTTTGATTTGCGCGATCAGATAAGTGAGCGGCTTGGGTGGATCGGCGGAGTTCCTGCTGATCTGCTCGATGTCGACCGAAAGCGCGAATTCGCGATTTTCGGATAGTAGACCTACGGACCACGCGCGATCAACAAACTGCCGGGCGAACCGCTCAAGCCCTGCGGAATTGCAATCGATCCTGATATCCGCGTAGCTAAAGTCGGCAACTTCGTCCACCTTGTAGGGAACCGAAGATCGGCTTGCGACGATCTGCTGAAGGTTGGTGTCCTTCTGTGGTGTCTTGTCCAGGCACAGTGGTGGGGGCACGTTGCACGCGGCTTGGCCCGGAGCGGGAACGGCGAAAATAGCGGTAAGCAGCAATAGAACGATTGCGATCCTTGCGACCATCAGAGCCCCCAGCACGCAATTATTGATTGAAATATGCAGTTAGCAAACGCTAAGATATTACAACTTCCTATATGGATTAGAAGAAGTTTTTCGCGATCTGGGGGGCCTGGGAGAGCCTGCTACCTAAAATCCTCGTCCCGCAGCTCGATCGGCTTGCCGTGCGGCGTGCGGTCCGCGGCGTGGTCCCAGGCGTCGCGGTAGCGGTGCAGGGTGTCCATCGAAGCCACGCCCTTGCGCGCGACGAGGCCTTCCAGCGTGGCGAGCCAGTGCAGATAGTAGGTCTCGCCGGTGTCAGGATCGCCGGCGGCCTGCGCGCGCTTGATCTCGTCCGCGAGCGCCGCAGCCCATTCGGGCCAGGTGAAGACGCCGCGCTCGTGAAGGGTCAACGCCATCGCGAAGGCGTGCGCTTCCCACGGGGCGCGAAATACCGGGCCTTCATCGTCGCGCGGAATGCTCGGGATCGCCGCCGTCGCGGTAGCGGCCGCATTGCTGCTCATCAGGCCGGGTCCAGATACGGCTCGAACGCGTCGATCGACACCTTCAGTGTGGGATCGCCATCCTCGCCCCAGAGATCGCGGCCCTCGAACACCACGGTGTAGAGCCATTGCGGATTTTCGCCGAGCTCCATCGCCGCCGAATCCGGAAACACATGGCAGCCGTGGTTGAGCTCGACCACGCCGACATGCCCGCGCACGTAGCGCGGCAGCCGTGTATGCGTTGCCGGATGGATGTTCTTCGCCCGCACGCGGTCGCCGATGTTGAATCGGGCCGGTGCCGGGGCAGGGCGGGCGAACTTGCCGCGCACCATGATGCGCTCGACCTGGGTGAGATCGAACTTGCCGTGCTTCAGCGCCTTGCCGGGCTGCATCGCGTGACCGGCCGCAACCTCCTCGCGCGTGAGGTAGCCCTTCTCGATCAGCATCTCCTCGAGCCCGAGGAACCACTTCTTGTAGTAGGAGCTCGACAGATACACGTGCGGCGGCAGCGACTCGCGATAGAAGCGCGAGGTGTCGATGTTGAAGGCCCCGGCGGCGCCCATCGCACGCACCATCGCCAGCACGCGCGATTCCCACTCCTCGTGGAAGACAGGTTCGTTCAGCTCAGCCTCGACCTTGCCGAACCCGTCCATGCCGCCCATGTCGTGCACGCCGTTCATGACGGTGCTCCCGGCATCCTCGGAAAGCCGGTCCCGATCATGGAGTCGCGCGTGACGAGCTCGGCGAGCTGCTCCTCGCTCCAGCCTTCGGTGCCCGCGGGGCGCATCGGAAGCACCAGGAAGCGCGTCTCGGCCGTGGAATCCCAGACCCGGATCTCGATGTCCTTGGGCAGGGTCACGTCGAAATCGGCGAGCACGCCGCGCGGATCCTTCACCGCGCGCGAACGATAGGGCGCAGCCTTGTACCAGACCGGCGGCAGCCCCAGCATCTCCCAAGGGTAGCAGGAGCACAGCGTGCACACGACCATGTTGTGCCGCTCCGGCGTGTTCTCGACCACGACGAGATGATCGCCGACACGGCTGACATGGCCGAGCGTGCCGATCGCCTTGCTGCCGTCCTCCAGCAGCGCCTTCTTGAACGCCGGATCGGTCCAGGCCTTGGCGACGACGCGGGCACCGTTGTGCGGGCCGATCTTGGTCTCGTAGGCCTGGATGATGGCATCGAGCGCGGCCGGCTCGACATAGCCTTTTTCGGTCAGGATCGTTTCGAGCGCGCGCACGCGCAGCTCGGTCTCCGACAGCTCGGAATGGTCGTGATCGTGGTCGTGATGATGCTCGCTCATGGCGCGAAGATAGTCCCAGAATCCGGGCCTTGTCGAGGCGAAGACTCTGCTAACATCGGGGCATGGGCTGGGCCAAAGACTCCGGAATAACCGCTGCAATCGCGGCTCTTGTCGCACTTGCGACCCAGGATGCGCGCGCCGCGAATGGCGCCTATGCGGTGGATGCCGCCGACATCTCCGAGGTCGGCTCCTGCAAGGTCGAAAGCTGGATGTCGGCGGCGACCAATACGGATGTCCTGGCGGTGGCCAATCCGTCCTGCGTCGTCGATCCCTTCAGGCCGATCGAGCTGAGCATGCAGACCATCCGCGCCCGGAGCGACGGCGACTGGAGCACGACGGTCGCTCCGAAGGCCAAGACGAATTTCATCCCCACCGGGATCGGGCGGTGGGGGCTGTCGGCCTATGGCGGCGGGTCGTTCGATGTCATGACAGGCGAGGCGCTGGCCGCCTTTGCGGTCATACCCGCGACCTTCCGCCTGTCCGAGACCATGCGGATCAACGTCAACGGTGGCTGGCTCTGGGATCGCACCGTGGATCGCCACTACCTGACCTACGGCATCGGCTTCGACTGGAAGTTCACCGACACGTTGCAGTGGACGATCGAGGCGTTTGGCCAGGCCGGCAGATCCGAGATCGCGAGCATCGTGCAACCGCGCTTCCAGACCGGTGTACGCTACCGGCCGAACGAGATATTTTCCGTCGACGTGATCTACGGCCGCAACATCACCGGCGAGAATGCCAACTGGATCACCATCGGTACCACGATCCGGTTTCCGGTCCGCGGCAGTGAGCCGGAGCATCGGCGCACCGGGCATTTGTGAGCGATCCAAGAACAACAAGAACAGGGAGGCCTGTGGTGAGCGACTATGTAACAATCGAGAAGGGGCTCGGGCCGGAGGGGCGGATCGCGATCGTGCGCTTCGACCGCAATGACGGCATCAATGCGCTCTCGCCCGAGGCGCTGCGCCAGCTTACTGCGGCCGCGCGCAGCTTCGAGGACGACGCTGAGACCTCCGTCGTGGTGCTGACAGGCAGCACCAGCGCCTTCAGCGCCGGCTTCGACCTCAAGGACGTCGAGGGCCGCTCGCGCAAGGACATGGATCTCGGCGCGCTGCGGCGGCATCTCAAGCTCGGGCCGCGTCTCACCCACGCCTGGCAGGAGATGGAGCAGATCACCATCGCGGCGATCGAGGGCTTTTGCGTCGGCGGCGGCGTCGCCCTTGCCGTGGCGCTCGACTTCCGCATCATGGGACGCGACGCGCATCTGCGCGTGCCCGAGATCGGGCTCGGCATGAACATGAGCTGGCAGAGCATCCCGCGCATGCTGCATCTGGTCGGGCCGGCCCGCACCAAGCAGGCGGTCATTCTGGCCGACCAGCGCATCAGCGCGGAGGAGGCCTATGAATGGGGCCTGGTGGAAGAGGTGGCCGATCCCGGCCATGCGTTCGATGCCGCCATGGAACTTGCCCGCAAGGTCGCCGCGCAGCCGCCGCTTTCGGTCGCCATGACCAAGCTGACCGTCAACCGCCTCGCGCATGCGCTGGATGATCTCGCCAGCCACATGGATGTCGATCAGTTTGCGCTCGCAAGCCTCAGCGAGGACCACAAGGAGGGAGTCGAGGCGTTCCTGACGCGGCGCAAGCCGCGCTTCAAGGGACGGTAGAAACCTGACGTCAGACCATTGATCGCATCGCGGACAATCCGTATACGCCGCGGAAGGACAAAAGCAGCCCGGCCAACGGGCGCACGATGTGACGGCAATCGAGGGGAGGATTCATGGCCGCTGGTTCGCAGGCGCCCGCAGCAAAGGGGTTTCGCTGGAAGCTGATCGCGCCGCTCGTGGTGTGGCTGGTGATCTATCTGTGGCCGGTGCCGCCGGGCCTCAACGTCAATCAATGGCACTATTTCGCGGTGTTTGCGGCCGTGATCACTGGGCTCATCCTGGAATCGATGCCGGTCGGCGCGGTCGGCTTCATCGGCCTGACGGTCGCGGGCGTTGCCGGCTATATCGATCCCGACCCCGGCAAGTCGCTGCGCTGGATGCTGGCGGGCTTTGCCGAGAGCACGGTGTGGCTGATCGTCGGCGCCTTCGTGTTCTCGATCGGCTACCGCAAGAGCCAGCTCGGCCGGCGCATCGCGCTGGTGCTGGTGCAGCGGCTCGGCCGCAACACGCTCGGCCTCGGCTATGCGGTTGCGATGTCCGACTTCCTGCTGGCGCCGGCAACGCCCTCCAACACCGCGCGCAGCGGCGGCATCGTCTATCCCATCATCAGCAACATCCCGCGCATCTACGGCTCCGAGCCCGGGCCGACTGCCGGCAAGATCGGCACCTACGTGATGTGGACCGCGTTCGCGGCGACCGCGATCACCAGCTCGCTGTTCTTCACCGCGCTCGCGCCCAATGCGGCGGCGCTTGCGATCGCCAAGAAGACCGCGGGCGTCGAGGTGAGCTGGGCGCAGTGGTTCATCGGCTTTGCCCCGCTCGGTCTTCTTCTCATGATCGTCGTGCCTCTGCTCAGCTATCTGGTCTGCCGGCCCGAGGTGAAGCGCAGCCCGGAGATCACCGAATGGGCGGCGAAGGAGCTCAGCGAGATGGGCCCGATGTCGCGCAACGAGTGGATCATGCTGGCCCTGATCGTGCTGGCGATGTTCCTGTGGATCGCGGGCTCGAGCCCGGACATCCACGTTCCCGGTATAGGCTCCAACTTCGTCAATGCCACCACCGTCGTGTTCATCGTGATCTCCCTGATGCTGGTGACCGGCGTCATCGAGTTCGCCGACATCGTCAGCGAGAAGAGCGCCTGGGAGGTGTTCTTCTATTTCACCTCGCTGCTGACGCTGGCCTCGGGCCTCAACGAGATCGGCTTCATCAAATGGTTCGCGACCGAATACGCAAAGCCGCTCGCGGGGCTGTCGCCGTCGACCGCGATGCTGCTGCTGGTCGCGCTGTTCTTCTGGATCCACTACTTCTTCTCGAGCATCACCTCGCATGCCGCCGCCGTGCTGCCGGTGGTGCTCGCGGTCGGCTCCGGGATTCCCGGCCTGCCAGTGACGACGCTCGCCATGCTGTGCATGTACTCGCTCGGCCTGATGGGCGTGATCTCGCCCTACGCGACGGGTCCGGCGCCGATGTATTTCGGCAGCGGCTATATCGGGAAGGGGCAGTTCTGGGGATTTGGGCTGATCTTCGGCCTGCTGTATTTCGCAGGCCTGCTGCTGATCGTATTGCCGTGGTTGCAGCTCAGGGCCGGAGGCTGATACCCCCGGCGGAGGAATATTCTTCTCCGGGGAGGGATTGGGAAATCTTCGTCCAAGTCCCCGCAAATATCTGAAATTGCAAGGAAGACCGGTTCGGGCGATGGTGTGCTGCAGTGCAGCGCGCCGCACCCGGACGATCTGCTGCTGTTCCACCTCCCGTCGCTTGATGCGACCTCAGCCTCGTGCGCCGTTCGGGCGGGCGAGCTAACTTTCGTGCATGAAAGCTGCTTCCATGAACGCGCACCCATCGCTGGTGGTCGGAGAACCGATCGAGACACGCGCAGCGATTGTCACTGAACCGGACGCGATGGTCCGGTTCGAAGCCATCTCGAAAACCTATCCGGCCTATCGCGGCAAGCCCGGCGTCAACGCGCTCCAAAACATCGACTTCGGGATCCCCCGCGGCTCGATCACCGGCGTGATCGGCCGCTCCGGCGCCGGCAAGTCGAGCCTCGTCCGGCTCATCAACGGGCTGGAGAAGCCGACCACCGGACGCGTGATCGTGGACGGCCGCGATATCTCGGCCCTGGCCGGGCGCGAGCTGCGGCTGGCGCAGCGCTCGATCGGCATGATCTTCCAGCACTTCAACCTGCTGTCCTCGCGCACCGCCGCCGACAACATCGCGCTGCCGCTCGAGATCGCCGGCTGGGCCAAGGCCGACATCAAGGCCCGCGTCGCCGAGCTGCTGGCGCTGGTCGGCATCGCAGACAAGCACGACCGCTATCCGTCGGAACTCTCCGGCGGCCAGAAGCAGCGCGTCGGCATTGCCCGCGCGCTGGCAACGCGGCCAAGCGTGCTGCTGTCGGACGAGGCGACCTCCGCGCTCGATCCGCAGACCACCCGCGCCATTCTCGATCTGCTCGCCAACATCAATCGCGAGCTGGGGGTGACTATCGTGCTGATCACCCATGAAATGTCCGTGGTGCGCCAGCTCGCCAAGGAAGTCGTGGTGCTCGATGCCGGCCACGTCGTCGAGAGCGGCCATGTCGCCGACATCTTCACGCACCCGAAGCATCCGATCACGCAATCCTTCCTCGCCGAGGTCATCGGCGACAGCCTGCCGGTCTCGCTGGCGAGCCGGATCGTTCCGCAAGCAGCGGCCGGCGGACAGGCCGTGATCCGCGTCCAGGTGCGCGGGGCAGGGGCGGGCGACACCGTGGTGGCGCGGCTCGCGCGCGAGCTTGGCCTCGACGTCGCGCTGCTGTCGGCCCGCATCGACGAGATCGGCGGCCAGCATGTGGGCTCGCTGACGCTCGGTATTCCTCTCAATATTTCTGGCGGCGAGGACGCGGTGACGCGGACGCTCGCCTGGCTGTCTCAATATCAATTCCCGGCGGAGCGTCTCGGCTATGTCGCCTGAACTCATCAACCTCATCGTTCAGGCGACCTTCGAGAGCCTGTACATGGTCGGTATCGCGGCAGCTCTCGGCACTGCCTTCGGCCTGCCGCTCGGCGTCTTTCTCGCCACCAGCCGCAAGGGCGAGCTGTTCGCAGCGCCGCTCGTCAATCGCGTGCTGGGCGCCGTCGTCAACGCGACGCGCTCGACGCCCTTCATCATCCTGGTCGTCGCCATCATCCCGTTCACGCGGTTTGTTGCGGGCACCTCGATCGGCTCGACGGCCGCGATCGTGCCGCTGACCATCGCGTCGGCGCCGTTCATCGCGCGCCTCGTCGAGGCCGCGATCCGTGAAGTCGATGGCGGCCTGATCGAGACCGCGTCCTCGTTCGGTGCATCCCCGATCCAGATCGTGCTCAAGGTCCTGATCCCCGAAGCGCTGCCCGGTCTCTTGCTGGCGCTGACGCTCGCGGTGGTCAGCCTGCTCGGCTACTCCGCCATGGTCGGCGCCGTCGGCGGCGGCGGCCTTGGCGACCTCGGCATCCGCTACGGTTATCAGCGCTTCATGCCGGAGATGATGCTCGCCGTCGTCGTCGTGCTGATCGCGCTGGTGCAGCTCGTGCAGAGCGCCGGCGACTATCTGGCGCGCCGGGTCAATCGCCGGCTGCGGCATCGCTGATCCAAACTTCCTGAAACTGGAGACTTCAATGCGTTTTCTCGCAACCCTTGCGGCTGCAGCCTTGCTTGCGACCACCGCCCAGGCCGAAACCATCCGGGTCGGCGTCACCGCCGGCCCCCACGCCGAGATCCTCGACGTCGTGAAGAAGGTCGGTGCCGAGCGCGGCCTCGACATCAAGGTGGTCGAGTTCACCGACTACGTGATCCCGAACCAGGCGCTGGCCCTGAAGGACCTCGAGGCCAACTCGTTCCAGCACGAGCCGTACCTGAAGAACCAGATTTCCAAGACCGGCTGGAAGATCGTCAAGGTCGCCAACACGATCGGCTCGCCGCAGGGCGTCTATTCGCAGAAATACAAGAAGCTCGCGGACCTGCCCGAGGGCGCCCGCGTCGCCATCGCCAACGATCCCTCCAACGGCGCGCGCGGCCTGATGATCCTGGCGCTGCACGGCGTGATCAAGCTGAAGGACCCGAACAACGTCTCTTCGACGATTGCCGACATCACCGACAACCCCAAGAAGCTGCGCTTCGTCGAGCTCGATGCCGCCCAGCTGCCGCGCGCGCTGCAGGATGTCGACGTCGTCTCGATCAACAACAACTACGCGGTGCAGGCCGGCCTCAACCCCGCGACCGACGCCATCGCGCGCGAAAACCCCGACGGACCCTGGGTCAACATCCTCGCCGTCCGCGAGGAGGACAAGGACAAGCCGTGGGTCAAGCAGCTGATCGAGGTCTATCACTCCGAGCCCGTGAAGGCGTTTCTGGAAACGCGCTTCAAGGGGACCTATCTGCCGACCTGGTAAAGGCAGAAAGCGCGCGTCAGGCGGCCAGCCTGGCGCGCCGCAATGTCTCCGAGGGCAGCTCGGAGAAGTGGCGTTTGTAGTCGAGCGAGAACTGGCTGAAGTGCCAGAAGCCGTGCTGCACGGCGACGTCGTAGACTGACGCATCGGTGCCGCGCTTCAGGTCGCGCCGCACCCGGTTGAGCCGCATCGCGCGCCAGTAGTGCATCGGGCTCGTACCCACGACCTCCTGGAAGCAATAACCGAGCTTGCGCGGGCTGGCGCCGACCGCCTTGCAGACCTCCAGCAGCGACAGCGCGCGGTCGCCGCTGCCATGCATCAGCTCGCGGGCGCGGTCGACAGTGCGCCTGCGTGCCGCGGCGCTGCGGCCGGGATCGCTCGGCCGCGCCGTCGGCAGCATGTCCATGATGTCGAGGAGGAGGGCATCCTCCAGCGCCTGCCGTGCCGCGGGATCGTCGAACTGCCCGGGGGCCGATGTGATGGTCTCGTGAATGGCGGCAAGATCCGCGCGCAGCCGCGCGACCGGCGCTTCCGCCATCTCGATCACCCGCAACTGATGCCAGACGCTTCGCGGCAGCTCGATATCGAGCCTGGCCGCCAGGTCGGCGATCAGCGCCGTGCTGGCGACGACGCCGCGCAGCTCGAAGGCCTTCGGCGTGCACATGTCGATCTCGGCGTCGATGCTGGCGAGCACGTGGGCGCCCCCGGCACTGGTGCCGTTGCAGCTGAGCTCGCCATCGCCGTCCCAGGGCAGGCCGATGCCAAAGCTGTCGGCACCGAGCTGGCCGTACTGGCGCACCTGCTGGCTGGTGATCTCGCGGAACACCTCGATGCGGGGCAGGGAAAGCTGGGTAAAGCTGCCGCGGAAGGCCCCGGCACTGATCTGGTCGTAGCTCAGCCGCCAGCGGCCGAGCGCGGCGCAGTGCTCGTCGACATCCGTGCTGCTCGCCTGGAACAGGCTGGCAGCCGAGTCCTGAATCGGAAGAGTTGCGCTCAAGGCCATGACGCCACGTCGGAATTTGCCAGCCGGAAACCAGCAAGAACTGCGCCAAGACTGGCACGCTCCGCAGCCGTGTCCAGCAAAATATTGCGCGATTTCGATAACGCACGGCCGCGGCTCGGTGCAGGCTTCCGTTGCGGCCGCTCCGACATCGCGGCCCGAAATGGCGCTTTGCGGAGGGATCGAGATGCGACCGACTGACGTCATGCGCGGCAGCCCGCCCGCGCCGGAGGCCCAGGTGACGCGCTCCAACTGGCGCAGCTTTCCTGCCATCCGCTGGGGCTTCACCCACACCCGCGAAGTGCTGCCGACCGCCGAGATCCGCCGCTCGGCCCGGCCGACGCCGATGCCAAGCGCCCCGCGCGAGCTGTCAAAACTCGGCTTCACCGCGCCCGACGGCAGAGAGACCACGATCGAGGCCACGCTACGCGAGACTTTCACCGACACGCTGCTCGTGATGCACCGGGGCACCCTGATCCACGAATGGTACGGCGATGGCATGACCGCGACCACGCCGCATCTGATCTGCTCGATCAGCAAGGCGATCGCCGGGACGCTCGGCGGCATTCTCGCCGCGCGGGGCCTGATTGATCCCGAAGCAAGGGTGCTGCGCTACGTGCCGGAGCTGGAGACCTCGGTCTATGCCGGCTGCACCGTCCGCAACCTGCTCGACATGGCCGTCGCCATCCAGTTCGAGGAGGACTACGAGGATCCCGCCGGCGACGTCGCGCGCTACCGCTTCTCCTCGGGCTGGGACGTGCCGCCTCCGGGTGTGGAGCCCGGTCACCAGCGCGCCTATCTCACGACGTTGCGCGGGACGGGCAAGCCGCATGGCAAGGTGTTCCATTACGTCTCGACCAACACCGAGGTGCTCGGCTGGGTCTATGAGCGCGCCTGCGGCATGCCCTATCATCGCATCCTCTCCGAATATCTCTGGCAGCCCCTGGGCACTGAAGAGGACGGCTCGCTCACGCTCGACAGCCACGGCATGGGCCGCATCGCCGGCGGCATCTCCGTCACCGCGCGAGATCTCGTCCGTTTCGGCGAGATGATGCGCTGCCGCGGCGTGGTCGAGGGACGACAGGTGGTGCCGGGCTGGTGGATCGACGACATCCGCGAGAACGGCGATCCCCAGGCCTGGGCCGACGGCGACCTCGCCGAGTTCTTCCCGGGCGCGCGCTATCGCAGCAAATGGTTCGCGATCGACCCGTCGCGCAACGCGCTCACGGCGATCGGCATTCACGGCCAGCACCTCTATGTCGATCTCGATTCCGACACCGTTATCGCGAAGCTAGCGACCCAGCCCAAGGCGATGGACGTTCCGATCGACCAGCGCTGGTTTGCCGCCTTCAGCGCCATCACCGCGCATCTCGCCTGACTTTTGGAGATCGCCATGCTCGATACCGCCAAGGTCAAACCGCAAGCCCAGGCTGCCGCGCCGCATCCGCTCGATCCGCTGACCGCCGCAGAGATCACCGCGGCCTGCACGCTGGTGCGTGCCGCCGCGGCCTCACCGGAGCACTGCCGCTTCCCGACGGTGCGGCTGGAGGAGCCGACCAAGCAGGAGCTTGCGGCCGGCCCGGCAGGGCGCCGCGCCTTCGTGCTGACGCTGGACGTGACCACCGGCGAGGCGATCGAGCACATCGTCGATCTCGCCCGCAGCGAGATCGTCACGCGAAACATCATCCCGAACCGCGAGGCGCCCTACGGGCAGCCCTCGGTGATGCTGGAAGAGTTCTTCAAGTGCGAGGCCGTGGTGAAGGCCGATCCCGGCTGGCGTGCAGCGATGGTCCGGCGCGGGCTGACCGACAAGGACATCGAGCTGGTCCAGGTCGATCCGTTCTCCTCGGGCTTCTTCGACAAGGAATTCGAGCGCGGAGCGCGCATCGTGCGGGCCGTCAGCTATTTCCGCGAGCACCTGCAGGACAATGGTTATGCCCATCCCATCGAAGGCGTGGTCGCCGTCGTCGACCTGATCGGGGGCAGGGTGATCGACCTCACCGACGAGGACCCGATCATCCCGATCCCGCGCAAGAAGCGGAACTACGGCGCGCACGAGGTCAAGAACCCGCGCACCGACATCAAGCCGCTCCACATCGAGCAGCCGGAGGGCGCGAGCTTTCGCGTCGATGGCTGGAAGGTCGACTGGCAGAAATGGAGCTTTCGCGTCGGCTTCACGCCGCGCGAGGGTCTCGTGCTGCATCAACTCGCCTATCAGGACGGCGCGCGAAAGCGCGCGCTGATCCACCGCGCCAGCGTCACCGAGATGGTCGTGCCTTACGCCGATCCGACCGCGAACCATTTCTGGAAGTCGGCGTTCGACGCCGGCGAATACGGGCTCGGCATGCTCGCCAATGCGCTCGAGCTCGGCTGCGACTGCCTCGGCAACATCCATTATTTCGATGTGCCGGCCGCCGACAACAAGGGCGAGCCCTTCGTCATGCAGAACGCTATCTGCATGCATGAAGAAGACTACGGAATTGCCTGGAAACATTACGAATTCCGCAACGGCCTGTTCGAGGTGCGCAGGTCCCGGCGGCTCGTGATCTCGTTCTTCGCCACCGTCGGCAATTACGATTACGGCTTCTACTGGTATCTCTACCAGGACGGCACGATCCAGCTCGAAACAAAACTCACCGGCATCATCCAGACCGCCGCCGTGCCATCAGGCGAAAAGTACAAATGGGGCGGCATGGTCGACGACAATCTGGGCGGGCCGACGCACCAGCACTTCTTCAACGTCCGCCTGCACATGGATCTCGACGGCGGCGGCAACATGGTGACGGAGCACGACTTCGTGCCGCGGCCCTGGGGCCACGACAATCCCCATGGCAACGTGTTCGACACCACGACGCGCGTGCTGTCACGCGAGCGCGACGCGGCCGCGGTCGCCAATGGCGAGACCGGCCGGTTCTGGAAGATCAGCAATCCCAACGAGACCAACTCCGTCGGCAACGCGCCGGCCTACAAGCTCGTCGTCAATCCAAGCCCGCTGATGCTGGCGCAGGAGGGCAGCTATGTGCGCAAGCGCGGCGGCTTTGCCACCAAACATGTCTGGGTGACTGCGTTTGACCCGGCTGAGAAATACGCCAGCGGCGACTATCCCAACGTCCATGCCGGCGGCGACGGCCTGCCGCGCTACGCCGCGCAGAACCGCAACATCGAGAATGCGGATATCGTGGTGTGGCATTCCTTCGGCCACACCCATGTCTGCAAGCCCGAGGATTTCCCGATCATGCCGGTCGAATATGCCGGCTTCATGCTGAAGCCGACCGGCTTTTTCGCGGCCAATGCCGCGGGCGACATCCCGCCGGAGCGCAACAGCCGCAGCGTGCTCGCGGGCGAAGGGAAGGGTGGCAGCGCCTCGTGCTGCCACAAGGACTAGCGGCAGCCGGCCGCGAGCTCGGCGTCGCCGAGGGGCGGCGATTCGATCGAGGCCGGGCCGGCCACGAGACTGTCGAGGTCGACCAGCAGCAGATCGGCCATGTGCGTGAGCTGGTGCAGCGGGATGCTGATCTCGCCGCGCTCGGCCCGCGACAGATCGCCGGGCGAGAGACCGATGAGGCTCGCCATCTGGCTTTCGGTATAGCCCCGTGCCTCGCGCGCGGCGCGCACCTGGGCGCCGATATGCCGCCGGTGCAGGGCCTGCTCTTCCTCGGTCATCATGAGCGCCTGCTCGTCGTGGCTCGCAACGCCGTCGGCGAAGGCGACGCCGAGCAGCCGCCGCTTCTGCCAGGCGACACGGCAGGTCTTGCGCAGCCCGTCGGCGAAGATCAGCGTCGCCTCTTTCGGAAACGCCAGCGACCAGTCGAGCTTCAGCCGCGCGCCGGTGCCTGAGACGTCCGCGATCGTGCAGGGGATGCTGACGGTGCCCCTGGGACCGTCGAACTCGACGAGCCCGGTCCTTGCCGTGGATTGCCTGGTCGCAGCGCGCAATTCGCTCATGGACGTCGCCCCCGGATGCCCAGCATAAGCTGGCACAGCGTTGCGACACGGTCGGCAACGCAAATGAAATATCCCGCAACAGATTCTACCGCTGCGGTTCCCCGGGCTCAATCGAGCGCCGCAGCCATGGTAAAGGATTCGTTCTTCACGCCCGCGTTCGCACGTCAGGGGAGCGCGCGCTTCGTCATCGTCTAGAAATATTCCAAACGCGAGGAGCACGCTGGCTTTCATCGCAGCTGAGCGCATTCGCCGCACATCCCACGCACAGGTCTGGAGAAGTTCTAACCCGGTTCCTATCGCCCTGCGAAACCGCCTGCGTTACGGCGGGACATCAAAAACGATACCGGCAAAGCCGGCAGTGCGTGGGGCTGCGACAGACGTGACCGACTTCCAACTTCCTTCGCGTGTTCAAACGCGCCATCGACAGCTTCAGGTGCTCTTCTTCGGCGCCGTGAGTTCAGCCGCTCTGATCCTTCCGTTAGGTCCCGTGCAGGCACAGACGCAAATTCCCTCGGTCACCGTCGACGCGCCGGCCCAGCGCGCACGACCCGCAGCGGTCGCGGCCTCGCGACGTTCGGCGGCAACGCGCAGCGCTCGCGCCAATCGTCGCGCGCCGGCGCAGCAGGCCGCGCCAAACCAGTCGGCGGCGAACGGCACTTCGGGTGAACGCGCCGGCGGACCCGTTCGCGGCTTCGTCGCCACCCGCAGCGGCACCGGCACCAAGACCGACACGCCGCTGATCGAGACGCCGCAATCGATCTCTGTCATCACCACCGAGCAGGTCAGGAACCAGGGCGCGGTCTCGATCGGCGAGGCGCTGCGCTACACCGCCGGCGTCAGCGGCGACGTCAACGGCGGCTCGGACACCCGCTTCGGCGGCCTGCAGATCCGCGGCTTCGACATGACCATGCCGGGGCTCTACATCGACGGCCTGCGGATTCCCTCCAGCAACTACGTGCATTTCAACGGGCTCGATCCCTACGGCGCCGAACGCCTCGAGGTTCTCAAGGGACCGTCCTCGGCGATGTATGGCGGCAGCGGCACCGGCGGCCTGCTCAACTACGTGAGCAAGCTGCCGACCGCGCAGCAGTTCGGCGAGGTCTCGATCTCCGGCGGCAGCTTCAACCGCTACCAGGGCCAGTTCGACATGGGCGGTCCCGCCAACAAGGAAGGGACCGTGCTGTGGCGCCTGACCGGCGTGGTGCGCGACGGCGAGACCCAGGTCGATTTCAGCAAGGACAACCGCGTCTTCATCGCGCCCGCCGTCACCTTCAAGCCGAACGAGGATACGACCCTCACCGTGCTCGCCAACTACCAGAGGGACCGGGCGGGGTGGGGCCTCCAGTTCCTGCCGGCCTCGGGCACGGTCTGGCCGAACAACGGCCGCACCATCCCGGTCTCGTTCTTCGCGGGCGTGCCGAGCTTCGACGCCTTCAACACCGAGATCGCGACGGTCGGCTACCTGCTCTCGCACAATTTCACCGACAACATCACGTTCCGCCAGAACCTGCGCTACGCCTACCAGCACAACGAGGAGAAGGTGTTCTACGGCGGCGGCTACACCAACGAGACCGCGGGGCAGCTGGCGCGCTACGGCAGCTACAGCAACTCCTACATCAACTCCTTCGCGGTTGATAACCAGCTCCAGGGCAAGTTCACGACCGGCATCCTCAGCCACACCACGCTGGTCGGGTTCGACTATCGCAACACCACCTTCCGCGACACGGCCTTCGGCGTCACGACGTCGGCGCCCGAGATCAACGTCTTCAACCCGGTCTACAGCTACGACTATGCGATCGGCGGCAAGAGCGACGACACCGGCGTCAAGCAGTCGCAGGCCGGCCTCTATGCGCAGGACCAGATCAAGCTCGGCCGGCTGTCGTTCCAGCTCGGCGGCCGCCAGGACTTCGTGACGACCCAGGTCGACAGCGGCATCGCCAACACGACGGTCTCGAAGGATGCCTCGGCCTTCACCGGCCGTGCCGCGGTAATGTACAATTTCGACAACGGCATCGCGCCTTACTTCAGCTATTCGGAATCGTTCCTGCCGGTGCTGGCGACGGGGCCGGGCGGGCAGATGCTCAATCCCGAAACCGGCGTCCAGTACGAGGTCGGCGTCAAGTACCAGCCGCTCGGCTGGAACGCGCTGTTCACCTTCGCCGCCTTCGACCTTACGCGCGACAACGTCGTCGTCTATGCGCCGGGGTCGGTGTTCGCCGAGCAGACCGGCCAGGTGAATTCGCGCGGCATCGAGCTCGAAGGCACGATGTCGCTCGCCGACGGCTGGAACCTGCGCGCGGCCTACGCCTATGTCGACGCCATGGTCACGCAGGATCCGGTCAATGTCGGCAAGGCGCCGGTCACCGTGCCGCTCAACCGGGCCTCGCTGTGGAGCGACTACACGCTCCAGAGCGGGATGCTGGCGGGCCTGCAGTTCGGCGGCGGCATCCGCTATGTCGGCGCGACCTGGGGCGACGACGCCAACACGTTCAAGGTCGGCGCCTCCACGGTGCTGGATGCGCTGCTCGCCTACAGCCGGGACAATTGGCGCCTGTCGCTGAACGTGACCAACCTCGCCGATACCCGCTATGTCGCCGCCTGCTACAGCCTGTCGGGCTGCTTCTACGCGGAGGGACGCAAGGCCATCGGCAAGCTGACCTACCGGTGGTGAGTGTGAAATGGGGTCGATGAACACGCACGGGAGGTCGTCATGGCCGGGCCTGTCCCGGCCATCCACGCCTTGCCCCGCAGGACGAAGAACGTGGATGCCCGGGACAAGCCCGGGCATGACGACGCGCAAGCTTATCGAGACCTGAACCATGAGAGCGATATTCGGCAAGCTGCATCGCTGGGCGGGACTGCTGACGGCCGGATTCCTGTTCTTCTCCGGCATCACGGGCGCAATCATCTCCTGGGACCACGAGATCGACGACGTCCTGAACAGCCATCTGTTCGACGTCACGACTAAAGGCCCGGCGATTCCCTCGATCGAGCTTGCGAAGATGATCGAGCAGCGCGACCCGCGGGCGCGCGTCGTCTATCTCTTCATGACGCCGGAGGAGGGCCACTCGCTGTGGTTCTTCATCATGCCGCGGATCGATCCGGCGACCGGCAAGCGCTATCCGCTCGACTACAACCAGGTGTTCCTCGACCCCAACACCGGCGCGGAGCTCGGCCGCCGCTATTGGGGCGCCGTGTGGCCGGTCACTCGCGAAAACTTCGTCTCGTTCCTCTACAAGCTGCACTACACCATGCACATCCCCGAATTCTGGGGCAGCGATCGCTGGGGCATGCGCGTGCTCGGTGTCATCGCGATCATCTGGACCATCGACTGCTTCGTCGGCTTCTACTTGACGCTGCCCTCGCGGCGCCGTGCCAAGGCGGCGCGCGCGCCCGAGGTCTCGCGGCAGCTCGAACGCGGCTTCTGGGCGCGCTGGGCGCCGGCCTGGACCATCAAGACCTCGGGCAGCGCCTACCGGATCAATTTCGACATCCACCGCGCCTTCAGCCTGTGGACCTGGGGCGTCCTGTTCATCATCGCCTTCACGGCGTTCTCGCTGAACCTCTATTTCGAAGTGTTCTCGCCGCTGATGAAGATGGTGTCGAACTACACGCCGACGCCGTATGAGCAGCGGCCCTATCGGGATCTCGACGATCCCATCGAACCCAGGATGACATTCGCCGAGATCGCCGTGCGCGCCGCCGCCGACGGCAAGGCGCGAGGCTGGACCACCCCGGTCGGCGCGCTCAGCTACGGCCCGGCCCATGGCGTCTATGCCGCCGCGTTCTTCCACCCCGGCGACGATCACGGCGCCGGCGGCGTCGGCCCGGCGCAGCTCTATTACGACAGCGAGGACGGCCGCCCGATCGGCGAGCGGCTGCCCTGGGTCGGCACCGCCGCCGACATCTTCGTGCAGGCGCAGTTCCCGCTGCATTCGGGCCGCATCGTCGGGCTGCCCGGCCGCATCCTGATCTCGATCATGGGCCTCGTGGTGGCCGCGCTCTCGGTGACCGGCGTCGTGATCTGGTGGCGCAAGCGCCGCGCCCGGGTCCGCGTGCGCGAGACCGCGGCGATACGCCTGAACCGGCAGCTCACGCCGGCGGAGTAGGGGCGTCCGAACTCCCAAGGAATTGAACCTGACCGTCCGGCAGGGGCACAAAGACTGGAGATCGCTGCCAGCCTGCCGGACCTTTCATGAGATCGCTTGCCTTGCTCTGCCTGCTCATCCTGGCCATGCCCGCGCGGGCGGCCGCGCCCGAGCAGCATTATCTCGACCTGCGCGACCGCTACATCGCCAAGTTCTCGAAGGCCAAGGAGAGCGAGGAGATCTACAAGCAGCACGATGCCGCGCTGAAAGAGCTGGCGGGCGTGCTGCGCGGCCTGGTGGGGCCGGTCACGATCAAGGGGCTGCCGGCGGACGGCAAGTCGAACGTCGACACGCTCTTCAAGAGCGACATCGGGTTCGGTCATCTCGACGGGCTCGGTTTCGCGACCGAAGGCGACAAGAGGCAGGCCGTGGTGACCACGACCGGGCTGCTCAAGCACTGGCTGGCCGAGCACCGCACCGACGGCATGCCGCAGGACATCGGCGCCGCCTTCAAATCGGACCGCTTCTACTATTACGCCATCCAGGACGCCGCCTTCGCGATCTATGCGCCGCTGCCGGTGACAAAACCCGCATCGGCAAGCGCCGCGTTCGCCGTCCTGGGCCTGCGCGGCAATGGCGGGCTCAAGGGCACGCCGCACGAAATCGACGTCGTCACGATCCAGGGCGACAAGGTCTTTTTCCTCGCCGCAACGGACGCCGTGAAGACGGCGGAGATCCCGGCCTGCGAGAAGGTCTGGAAGCAGATGATGGCCAAGAAGACCCCGCAGGACGACATGGCCAGGGAGGATCAGGCCATGGACGCCTACACCAAGTGCTTCGCCAGGGAAGCGCCGAGCCAGCCCTGGTTCGCGGCAGCGGTGAAGAAAGCCCAGAGCCAGCTGGACGAGCTACTGCTGCGCTAGGGCAAAGGGCCGTCGCACGCGTCGAGCGAACGCCTCGTCCTTCGAGACGCCTGCTGCGCAGGCTCCTCAGGATGAGGCTAAGCAGCATTGGTACCTGCCGAAACGACGGCCGCGCATTCGGTCCTCATCCTGAGGGCCCGCCAACGGCGGGCGTCTCGAAGGATGGCCACAGGGGAAACGCTTCCATCTGCGACTCCGCTGCATCGGACCTCAGCGCTCACAGCGTCTGCTTCAGAACGGGTAATGCCGCGGCCCGGTCTGCACCGTGATCCAGCGCAGCTCCGTGAATTCGTCGATGGCAGCCTTGCCGCCGAAGCGGCCGTAGCCTGACGCCTTGGTGCCGCCGAACGGCATCTGGGGCTCGTCGTGCACGGTCGGTGCATTGACGTGGCAGATGCCGGCTTCGATCCGCTTGGCAACGCCAAGGGCGCGCGCGATGTCGCGGCCGAACACGGCGGAGGAGAGGCCGTATTCGGTGTCGTTGGCGACCCGCACCGCCTCGTCCATGCCGCTGACCCGCACGACGGTCACGACTGGACCAAAGCTTTCCTCGCCATAGATGCGCATCGCCGGGGTGACGTGATCGACGATGGTGGCCGGCATGATCGTGCCGCTGCCGTGGCCGCCTGCCGCAAGCACCGCGCCCTTGGCGACGGCATCGTCGATCAGGCCACGGACGCGCTCGCACGCGGCGCCGCTGATGAGCGAGCCGAGCACGACATTGCCCTTGCCGGGATCGCCGTGGGGCAGGCTCTTCGCCTTGGCGGCGAACTTGGCGATGAACGCGTCCGCCACCTTGTCGTCGACCACGATCCGCTCCGTCGACATGCAGATCTGACCCTGGTTCATGAAGGCGCCGAAGGCCGCGGCATTCACGGCGGCATCGAGATCGGCATCGTCGAGGATGACGAGCGGGGCCTTGCCGCCGAGCTCCAGCAACGCGCGCTTGAGATGCTTGGCGCAAGCCAGGGCGATGAGACGGCCAACCCGCGTCGAGCCCGTGAAGTTGACGCGGCGGATGGCGGGATGGGCGATCAGTGCCTCGACCACGGCCTGCGCATCCTCCGGCGCATTGGTCACGACGTTGACGACGCCGTCGCCGAGCCCGGCTTCTGCGAGGCAGCTTCCGATCAGGCGGTGCACGCCGGGACTCATCTCGGAGGCCTTCAGCACCACCGTGTTGCCGCAGGCGAGCGGCATCGCGACCGACCGCACGCCGAGGATGACAGGCGCATTCCACGGCGCAATTCCGAGCACGACGCCGACCGGCTGACGGAATGCCATCGCAAGATTGTCGGGCTTGTCGGACGGGATGACCTCACCCGAGATCTGCGTCGTCATGGCGGCGGCCTCGCGCAGCATGCCTTCGGCGAGATGCACGTTGAAGCCGGCCCAGCCCGCGGTGGCGCCGGTCTCGGCCACCATCAGCGCGGTGAACTCCGGGGCCCGGCGCGCAAGGATGTCGGCGGCCGCGCTGAGCCGCTTGCGGCGCTCGGAGGGGCCGAGCTGCGACCAGGCCGGGAAGGCGGCGGCCGCGGCATCGGCGGCGCGCATCGCATCGTCGATCGAGGCTGCGGCGACTATCGTCGCGACCTCGCCGGAGATCGGATTGCGGCGCTGGAAGGTGCGCTGGTTGCTGGCCGACTGGTCCTTGCCGCCGATGAGAAGGTCGATTGCGTTCATGGCGCTCTCCATGAGGTGCTGGGGGGATCAATGAGGGGGTGATGCGGCGCGCGCCTTGCCGAGATAGGCGCGCTGGATCTCGGGATCGTTCTTCATCGCCTCCGCCGGTCCGCTGCCGGCATTGCGGCCGGACTCGATCAGATAGACACGATCGGCGATGTCGAGGCTGGCGCGTGCGTTCTGCTCGACCAGGAGCACGCTGAGGCCGCTGCTCCGGATCTGCGCCAGCGCGCGAAACACCTCGCGGCTGAGAAGGGGGGAGAGGCCAAGCGAGGGCTCGTCGAGCAACAGCAACAGCGGGTTCGACATCAGCGCCCGGCCGATCGCCACCATCTGCTGCTCGCCGCCGCTCATGGTGCGGACGGCCTGGGTCATGCGCTCGGCAAGGCGCGGGAAGAGCTGCAGGATCCCGGCGAGCCGGTCCGCTTCGCTCGCACGCGCACGGGCGGGATAGGCGCCGAGCTGCAAATTCTCGGCGACGGTCAGGTCGCCGAACACGCCGCGTCCCTCCGGTACGAGGGCGATGCCGCGCTCCACGATCAGATGGGCGGGCAGCTCGGCGATGCTCTGTCCGTCGAACCTGATGATCGCGCCCGGTGCAGGCTTGATGAGCCCGGCGATGCTCTTGAGCAGGGTGGACTTGCCGGCGCCATTGGCGCCGAGGATCGCGACGATCTCGCCCTGCCCAATGCCGAGCGCAATTTCGGCCAGCGCCTGGTGCTTGCCGTAGAAGTGGGAGAGGGCGGTGACCTCAAGCATCGTCGCCTCCGAGATAGGCGGCGACGACCTTCGGGTCGGCCAGAACATCATCAGGCGTGCCGCGCGCGATCACGCTGCCGGCGTTCATGACGATGCAATGGCCGCACAGCGCCCGGATCGCATCCATGACATGCTCGACCATGATGATGGTGAGGCCGCGGTCGCGCAGTTTCGCAATCAGCGCGATGCCGGTCTCGAGCTCGCTCGGATTGAGGCCCGCCAGCCATTCGTCGAGCAGCACGAGGCGCGGCTGCAGCGCCAGCGCGCGGGCAAGCTCGAGCCGCTTCTGATCGATATAGGTCAATTCGCCGGCGGGGGCTTCGTGCATGGTGCCGAGCCCGACCAGATCCAGCAGCTCGCCTCCCGTCGCGTCACAACCGCTCGAGGTGGAGAACAACCGCGCCGCGGCGACGTTCTCGGCGACGGTCAGGTCCGGCATCACGCGTACCAGCTGGAATGTGCGCGCGAGGCCGAGCCGCGCGATTTGATGCGCGCGCAGGCCGTTGAGGACGGTGCCGCTGAACCGGATCGTGCCGGACGAGGGGCGCAAGGCGCCGGACAGCGTGTTGAGCAGCGTCGTCTTACCCGACCCGTTCGGGCCGATGATGCCGATGATCTCGCCCGGCGCGACCGTGAAGCTGACGTCCTCGACCGCGCGCAGCCCGCTGAACGATTTGCTGACGCCGTCGACCGCGAGCAGCGTTGCGTCCGTCTTACGAGCTGCCCCGGGGGCGGGATTACCCGCCGGAACGCGCCAGCGTCCTGCCCCGAACAGGCCGATCACGCCGTTCGGCAGCACCATGACGATGAAGACGAAGATGATGCCGAGGACGATGCTGAAATGGTTCGGCAGCGTCGCGGTCAGCACCTCGAACAGCAGCACCAGCGGGATGACGCCGAGCACGGGCCCGAACAACGAGCCGGCGCCACCGAGCAAAGCCATGATCACGACCTGGAACGAGATGGTCGGGTTGAAGGCGATCGCGGGATCGATATAGGTCCAACGCGGCGCCATCACTGCACCGGTCATCGCCATGAATGTCGCGCTCAGGATGAAGACGCCGAGCTTGATGCGCGTCGCATCGATGCCGGAATGGCTGGCCGCGGTCTCGTCGGTGCCGATGGCGCGTAACGCCAGCCCGTAGCGCGAGCGCCCGAGCAGCCAGCCCACCAGGAAGACGATGAAGGTCAGGCCCAGGAGCTGCCAGTAGAGAATGTCCTGCGTCACCGCGCTGAACAGATAGCGGCCGACCGATTTGTGGATGTTGACCTCGTACCAGATCACAAGCTGCCGGATCAGCTCGGCCAGCCCGAACGAGAAGATCACGAAATAGATGCCCGACAGCCGCAGCGTCGAGAGCCCGGTGATGGCAGCGGTGAGGGCACCGACGCCGGCGGCGGCCAGCAGCACGACCGGCCAGGACATGGTCTCGCCGAGTACCGCGGCCGTATAGGCGCCGAGGCCGAAGAAGGCGACCGTCGCCAGCGAGACGTAGCGGGTCGGCCCCGAGAACATCGCCCACGCCGTCGCGAGGATCGTGAAATAGAGCACGCTGATGCCGAGCGCGAGATAGTAGCCGTTGGCATAGAGCGGATATGTGACGACGGCCGCAGCCAGGCCAAGGGCTCCGCACCACAGCGCTGCACGCATGGGCCTAGTCACGACGCAGCCCTCCCGAACAGGCCGGTCGGCTTGATCAGCAGCACGCCGAGAAACAACGCGTAGGTCGCGGCCAGCGTCAGGCCGGGATCGACCAGCCGCGCCACCGCGGTCTCGACCACACCGAGCAGCAGCCCCGCCACCAGCGCGCCCAGGACGTTGCCGACGCCGCCCATGATGACGACGACCAGCGCCTTCATGGTGAAGACCACGCCCATTGCGGCATTGAAGGTGAGGAACATGCTGACCAGCACGCCGCCGACGGCAACGAGACCGCCGCCAAAGGCAAAGGCCAGCCCCGACAAGGCCGCCACGTCGATCCCGACGAGGCGCGCGGCATTCGCATCCACCGCGATGGCGCGCACGGCGGTCCCGATGCGGGTGCGGGTGAGGGCGAGATACACCGCAAAGCCGACCACGGCTGCGAACAGCAGCGCGACCAGGCGATTGACCGCAAGGGTCGAGCCCATGACCGTCAGTGGAATGGAGAGATAGCTATAGCTGTAATACTGGCCGCCGAAGGCGACCAGCATGGCGCCCTGGATCACGAACAGAACGCCGAAGGTCACGAGGATGCTGTCGATCTCCTGCGCGCCGCGATCCTTGCCCCGCCGCATCAGCCGTTCCAGCAGGAAGCGATAGAGCAGCCAGTTCAGCACCATCGCGACCGGGACGGCCAGCAGCAGCGCAGCCAGCGGGCTGAGGCCGAGGCCGCTGTAGAGCGAGAACGCACCGAAGGCGGCCGCGACCAGCGACTCCCCGTAGGACAGGTTCATGATCCGCGCCACGCCGTATTGCAGCGTCAGCCCGAGCGCGATCAGCGCGTACATGCCGCCGAGCACGAGGCCCGGCAGGATGATGTCGACAAGCAGCATGAAACGGAGCCCTTCGCGCGGACGGCAGGCCTCGCAAGCGGGAGGCCTGCCAACGGCCTTACTGCCATGGTGCCTTGGGCACGACCGGCGCACGCGCGCCCGGCAGCGAGGCCGGCGCGAGCGCGTAGAACTCGCCGTTCTGCCACTGGCCGACGCTCCAGACGTCCTGGAGCAGTCCGTCCTTCAGCTTGACCTTGCCGATGATGGTGTCGAACGTGCCCGAGCGGATCTCGGCTGCGACCGCGGCGCGATCGAGCTTGCCGACCTTTTCGATCGCCTGTTGCAGCACCTGGAGGCTCGCATAGGTGATCGAGCTCGCCCAGCGATCCGGCTCCTTGCCGGTCGCGGCCTTGTGGCGCGCGAGATAGTCCTTGAGCTGCGGCGAATCCGCGTTCCAGCCGCCGATCCCCATCACGCCGTCGCTGTTGCCGGCGAACTTGCCCTTGTAGAGCGGAAAGGCGGTGCCGACGCCGACATAGAAGACCTTCGGATTGAACTTCAGGAGCTGCGCCTGCTCGGTCAGCGCGATCGTATCCGGCGGATAGCTGAAGGCGACGAACGTATCCGGGTTCGACGCGATCGCATCCTTCAGCAGCGGCTGGAGATCCTGCGCGCCCATGGGATAGGTCTTGTCATAGGTGAGGGTGAAGCCGTGCTTCTTGAACGCTTCGCGGCCGGCGGCGGAGAGCTCGATGCCGAACTGGTCGGCGACGCTGACCATCGCGACATTCGCGCCGATCTTGCCTTCGCTCTTCAGTTTGCCGAGCAGATCCGCCAGCCCCTCGGAGATCTGCGCCGACGTGCCGAGCCAGAACGTCGCGTTCGACCAGCGCTTGGCGAGCTCCGGCGCCTTGTCGGTCACCGAGGTCACCGCGAGGTGCGGGTAGCCGAGACGGTTCAGCGTCGGGCCGACCGCAAGGTTGAGGCCCGTGCTCCAGGGCGGAAGAATGAAATCGACCTTGTCCTGGTTGGCGAGCCGCTCGATCGCCTTGACGGCTTCTTCCGAGCTGCTGCGGTCGTCGTATTCGACCACCTCGATCGCCAGCTTCTTGTCGCCGAGCTTGATGCCGCCGGCGGCGTTCACGTCCTTCACCCACAGCTCGTAATTGGGCAGGGTGGTGATGCCGGCACCGCCGGCATAGGGGCCGGTCTTGGAGATGGCATAGCCGATCCGGATCTTCTCCTGCGCCTCGGCGGTGGACGCAAAGGTCCCCAGTGCCGTGGCGACGGCCACAAGGCCAGTGACGCGCAGCAACGTTCGACGGTTCGCCGAAAACATGTCGATCCTCCCTCGTGTTTCACGCAAACGATTGTTCGCGACGATGTACTGGGTCGTTCCTCTCAGTCCCGATTTCTTGAGGTGCGGCATGTTTGAGCCCGCCGCGATCAGGACTTGACCTAGCAAGCACCGGGGGATTTGTTCGCACAATGGACAGATCCGGCGAAAGATTGGACTTTTCTGGTCGGGGCGCCCAAGTGCGTCGAGGCGTCGCGGGCCCAGGTCCAGCGACCGCGAGCGGCGCCGCGCCCGTCGGCGCCGAGCTGATTGCCTCGCACTATGTGGCCCGGCGCTGGATGCTGACATCGAAGGCGGCCCGGCCGTTCATCCATCTGCTGTGCCTGCACAGCGCTTCCGCGGCCGAGGTCGGCCAGCCCGGCAAGACCATGACCTTCACCGGCCCGGCCATCGTCTGGCTGCCGGCGGGCTCGGCCGAATGGCTTGAGGTGTCCGCCGGTGCGAGCGCCGAGCTGCTGCAGCTGCGCGCGGGCGTGTGGCATCGCTATCTGCCGCCATCGGCCGAAACGGCCTATCTCGCGCTCGAAGCCGCCGGCGGCATCATGGCTCGGCCGGTCGAAACCGACCTCGTGACCACGATGTCGCGCTCGATTGCAGCGATCGCCGCCGAGATCGCGTCGCCGGCACGCAGCGGCGCAGCGTCGATCCTATCCGCCGAGCTGACGCTGTGCGTGCTGCGCTTCTGGCGTCTGTTCGCAGGCGATACCGACCGGGACGAGGAGGGCAGTAGCACCGAGATCCTGAGCCGCTTCCGCAGGCTGCTCGAGGAGCGCTACCACCAGCATCTGCGCGTCAGCGATTACGCCGGCCTCCTCGGCATGACGCCGGACCGCCTGCACGCACTCTGCAGCCGCGAGCTGAAGCGATCACCGAGCGAGCTGATCCAGCAGCGCGTCGTCAAGGAAGCCGCAAGCCGGCTCGAGGCCGGCACGGTTGCCGTCAAGCAGATCGCCTTTGCGCTGGGCTTCAAGGACACCGCCTATTTCAACCGCTTCTTCCGCAAGCACACCGGCGAGGCTCCAGGCGTTTGGCGCCGGCGCGTTGCGGCCCGCGTCCGCGCCGGACGATCGCCGCCGACGCTCAACTTCGCCGACTGGCCGTGAGCGCGGGGACGCTAAGCAGCGAATTCGACCGACTGGCCGGCGTCGTTGACGAGGTAAACGCGGTCGATGCCGACACGTGACAGCAACGATCGGATGTCAGCTTCCGGCATCAGGCAGAACGCCGTTGACAGTGCGTCCGCGGCGGTCGCAGTGCGAGATACGGTCGTCACGCTGCGATAGCGGAGGGCGCAGCCTCCCGTTCGGGGATCGAACAGGTGGTTGAACCGCGACGTGGAGCCAAACTGGAAGCCGTAACTGCCCGAGGTCGACACTGCGCGATCGATGATCGGCAGCACCGCTTTCGTGTGGCCCGCATGGTCCGGATCGGCGATGCCGACCTCCCAAGGTCGGCCGTCGGGACGCGAGCCGATCGCCCGGGCTTCGCCCATGTCGACAAGGCTGTGCGAGATGCCGTGCGCCCGCAGGAGCTCGACCACCTTGTCCGTGATGTAGCCCTGCGCGATCCCGTTCAGGGTGACGGCCATCCCCCGAGGCATCACGATCCGGTCGCGACTGATGGACAGGCGGCTGCTGCCGACACGCGCAAGCGCTGTCCGGATCTCCGCCGCCGTCGGGCCAGCCGGATTCGCGTTCTCTCGTGCGAAGTGGTCGGCATACAGGTCCCATAGCGGCTGCACGGTGACATCGAACAGGCCCCCGGTCAGGCTGGAATAGTGCTGCGCGGTCGAAAGCAGATCGACCATCTCGGCGGCGGGATCAATCAGGATGCCCGTCCGGTTCAATTCGACCAGGGCGGACTCGCCCAGGTAGAGGCTGAACAACTGCTCGAGCCGGCGCGCCTCGGCGCAAGCGAGCGATATCAGCCGTTCCGCGCGGCTGCGGTCGTCGTCGTGGATCTCCATCGTCGCGACCGCGCCCAGCATCTTGCCGCGCCAGATGGTCGGCTCGCTCCCCGCGCGAACGGGGCGTCCGAGGCCGAGCGGGCCGAAGCCTGCCGCTGCGGCGCTGATCCGGATGAAGCGTCGGCGCGTCAGCGACTGCGTCATGGCGTTCTCCTCGATCGTTCGCCCGGAATCCGTCCACTCGCTTCGTCGATCGCCGCGTTGCCGGTGACATTCGCCGACGCCAAGACGTAGTCCCGCGGTACTTCGTCGAAGCCGACGATCCTGCCTCCGTTTTCAGCTGCGAACTTCTCCGCCGCCGCCCGGTCCGAGAACGGAACGGCCTCGTCCCCGCCCATGCCGCTCTTGGCCCGGCTCTCGATCACGAACAATGCCTTGCGCGCCTCGACCCAGTTGTCGGGGCCGGGCTGGTCCCAGCTCGGTGCCTTGCCCATATCGGAAACGTAGATTGCCAGGATGTCCTTGGGCTCGTCCGGCAGCATGGTGAAGGCGAGGGCGTCCCGCACGGACGAAAACCAGACCGCCTGAATGAGGCTCGCAGCGAAGATCTGGCCCTTTGGGCCCGGATGCTCGAGCACGTTCATGCCACAATAGTGGCCGATGTCCTCCGCGGTCATCCGGTGGGGCGGTGGGATCTGCGCGGTCTGCTTCTGATCGCAGCCCGCGAGCGCGAGCGGCACGAGCAAGGCGAAAAGTATCGTTCGGCGCCTCATAGCTCCCTCCGCGAGAAAGCGAGCGCGGCGAGCCCCAGCGGCACCAGCGTCCAGCAGAGCAGGGCGATCAGAAGGACCGGCACCGTCAGGGACGTGCTTTGAGCGAGGCCGGCCATGCCGGCAAACGTGCTGACATTGGCGAACCCGGTCAGATTGATCAGCCGGTAGGCGTCGGTCGGATTCGACAGCAACATGGCGTTGAGCGCGGCCGCCGAGATGTTGCGTCCCTGGTCGAGCGCAAGCACGCCCAGCAATGCCATGTCGTAGATCAGAACCAGCAGCAGCCACAACCCGATGCAGATGCCGGCCGCCGTTCCCCGGTCGCGCACCAGCGCGCTGATCAGATATCCAATCGCGACGAAGGCTGCGCCGAGCAGCACGGAGGAGCCGATCATGGCCACGAAGGCCAGGAGGCTATCGGTATCGATCTGGCCACCCGTCGCGGCCAGTGCTCCGACGGCCAGTCCGTAGCCAAGGCAGGTTGCGAAGGCGAGGACGCTGAGATGGCCCAGGAACTTGCCAAGCAGCACCTGCCATCGCGCCACCGGGTAGCTCAGCAGCAACAGCATCGTCCCTCGCTCCATCTCGCCGACGATGGCGTCGTGGGAAATCAGAAGCGCGATCAGCGGAACGAGGAAGATCGTCAGGCTCGACAGGCTGACGATGACCACGTCGAGCGTGCGAACGCCGACGTTCCCGGTTGGCGCGCTGCCGAGAAAGGTCAGTGACAGGGCAAGCCCGGCCAGCAGGAGCGTGGCCGCCAGCACCCAGCGATTGCGGATCGCCTGGTGAATTTCCTTGGCCGCGATCATCAGCACATTCATGATGGCTGCTCCGACTGCCGAAGAAAGTGAGCGTAAAGCTCGTCGAGAGTCGGCGGGATCACGTCCACGTCCTCGACCGAATTGCCCAAGGCGGTCGCCCGATGCAGAAGCTCGATCTTCCGCTCGGGCGCAGCGTCGATCTCGACGAAGTGGCCGTTCAGGCGGCGGCAGATCGCGTCCGCAGGCGCCCATGCCGGCATCTCGTGCGGGGCGAGGCCCGAAACCTTGAGACGGATCCTGGTGGGCAGGCGGGCCAGGCGACGCAGTTCCTCGATGGATCCGTCGGCGACCTTGACGCCGCGGTTCATGATGATGACGCGGCCGGCGCGCTCCTCGAGCTCGGTAAGTGCGTGCGACGACAGCAACACGGTCGCGCCCTCGCTGGCGAGCCGCGCGATGACATCGTAGAAGGTCTGGCGCAGCTCCGGATCGAGGCCGGTGGTCGGCTCGTCCAGCAGCAGCACTCGCGGGCGTCCAATCAGGGCCTGGGCAAGTCCCAAGCGCTGGCGCATGCCCTTCGAATAGGTGCCGATCCGCCGCCGGCTGGCCGATCCCAGTCCGACGGCGTCGAGCAGATCAAGCGCCTTCGCCACCGGCTCGCGCTTCAGTCTGGCGTAGAAGGCCTGCGTCTCGCGGGCGGTCAGTGCAGCCTCGAAGGACACATTCTCGGGCAGATAACCAAGCTGCCGACGCCCTGCGAATTCACCCGCGGCGGGATTGTCGCCGAGGACCTCGATCGAGCCGCTGCTCGGCCGGATCAGCCCGAGCATCAGTTTCATGAGCGTGGTCTTGCCGGCGCCGTTGTGGCCGATCAGGGCGACCAACTCGCCTTCGCCGAGTTCAAACGAAGCACCGCGGACCGCCTTGACGCTGCCGTAGTCCTTGGTGACATCGCAGATGCGCACAGTCTTCGTCATCGTGCCTCCTCGGCCGCACGGCGCGTGGGAGGAGATATGAGAGGACGACTGTCGACGACGCCGCCCGGCAGCAGGGCAGGGAATTGCGCCTGCGCCCAGCGGATCACCTGGACGGCAGGGCTGTTGATGAGGACCTTCGCCGCGGGCGCAGTCCACAAGACGCGATCGATCAGGTCGTTCGGCCGGTACGCCGTGTCGGCGATTCCGTCCCCATTGAGGTCGAATGCCGGATTGTCACTCCAGTAGTTGCCGCGTCCGCCGGTCGACCAGTCCAGGTGCCGGGTGCCGACATACTTCACCTGGTTGGCGTTGTTGACGAAGGCGTTGCCGGTAATCTCATTGCCCTCGGAGCCGGCAGTGAAGTGAACACCGATGGCGCAGCGCTCAAACCAGTTGTTGCGGAACTTGTTGTGGTTGGTGTTGTAGATGAACACGCATTTCTCCGGACCGGTGCGACGAATGGGGCCGCGATTCGACTCCGGAATCATGCCCCGTTCCTCGTTCGGACCGTCGTCCGTCCTGTCCGCTACCGTGTCCAGTGGGCCGCCCGTCACCCGGTTGCCGTCGATCTCGGCGTAGTTCGCATAGTTGAACAGAAGTCCATGGTCGCGATCGTGATCGGAAATGTTGTCGCGGACCACCAAGCGGTTCGAGTACATGATGGCGTAGCCGACATGGTTTCCAATCGAAACGTTGCCGCTCACCTCGCTGTCGTTGGTGTACATGTAGTGGATCGCGAAGCGAACCTGTTCGAAGCGGTTTCCGACGAAGCGGTCCTTGCGGCTTGAGATCGAGAAGATGCCGTCGCGGCCGTAGCGGAACGTGTTGTCCGCGATGGTGACGTCGGGCGCATTCCAAAGCGAGACGCCATTGCCTGCCTCGCTGAGACGCCAACCGCGCATTCCCTCGATTTCGTTGTGAACCACCCGCGAGCCTTGGGCGCCATGCACATAGACGCCGAACAGGTTTCCCACCAGGCGGTTGTTTTCGATCCGCGCGCGCTCGGCCGTCTTCTGGAGGAAGATTCCGGAATTCATCACCTGCAGATCGCGTCCGGACCCGCGGATGGTCACGCCGCGGACCGTGACGTCGGGCGCGCCGACGGTGATGACGTTGCCTGCGCCATCGCCGTCGAGCACCGCGCCCTGGCTCCCAACAAGTACAAGGGAACGGTCGATCCGAATCCCGCCGTGATATTCACCCGGCGCAAGCTCGACGACGTCGCCGTCGCGCGCACCGTCCAGCAGCGCCTGGAGCGGCCGGTCCGGCGCAGCCGTCAAGGTCTCCGCATCGGCGAAGCCGGAAATTCCGGCGGCGACGAGCGCCGCCGGCAACATGCGTGACAACAGGCCCACGTGATCGCTCCGATCAAACCGACTTCGGTTCAACGAACATCCGGCCTTTCATCTCCATGTGCATGGCATGGCAGAACCAGGAGCAGTAGTACCAGTAGACGCCCGGCTTGTCGGCCATGAAGGTCACGGACGAGGTGGCCATCGGTCCGATCTCCATGTTGATGCCGTAGTTGACGATGCAGAAGCCATGCGTCAGGTCTTCGACAGCATCAATATTGGTGATGAAGACGGTGACCTCGTCGCCTTGCTTGACCTGGAACTGCTCCAGTCCATAGGCCGGCGCGGTCGACGTCATATAGACCCGCACCTTGTTGCCGTCTCGGATCAACTTGGAATCCGCCTCGAGGTCGACGCCGTCGGCCTTGGCCTGCTTGACCGCGTCCGCAAACATCGGATCCGCGCGGTCCCAGATCGAGATCGGGTTGATCTTGGAGCGGTGGACGATGGTGGCGTCATGCGGCTCGGCGAAGCTCGGGCCATCATGAACGAGCTTCATCTGATCGCCCGAAATGTCGATCAGTTGATCGTTCTCCGGCTTGAGCGGCCCGACGTTCAGGAAGCGGTCCTTCGAGAACTTGTTCAGCGAGATGAGCCACTTTCCATCCGCCTCCTTGGTCTGCCCCATCGAGGAATGGTTGTGGCCTGGCTGGTAGTGCACGTCGATCTTCTGGAGGATGGGATTGACCTTCTCGCCCTTGAAGGCTCGCTTGGCGAGGTCGATGCTCCATTTGCAGACCTGACTGTCGAGGAACAGCGTCGTATAGGCATTGCCCTTGCCGTCGTAGGCGGTGTGCAGCGGGCCGAGGCCGAGCTCCGGCTCCGCGACCACGACGTCGCGCGGCTTGATCTTGTCGTCGAACAGATCGTCGAACTTGCGGACGTCCATCACCGTCACGGTCGGCGAAAGCTTTCCCGCCGCCACGATGTGAATGCCGTCGGGTGCGGTGTTCATGCCGTGCGGATTGTTCGAGACCGGCACGTACCGGGTGTAGGCGGAGCCCTTGCGGCCGTCGACCACAGGCACGCCGTTCATTTCCTTGAAGTCGCCCTTCTTCACCGCCTCCTCGATCCGCTTGAGGTTGAAGATGACGACCCAGTCCTGTTCGCTGGCCGTCATCTCGGCCAGGGTGACGCCTTCCTCGCCGTTGTAGCAGGTCGAGAAACAATATTTGCCCTGGTAGTCGGAGTCGACGTTGTCGAGATTGCCGCTGACGATCACCTGCCAGGCCACCTTCATCGTGTCGCCGTCGATCGCGGTGAAGATGGAGTGATACTGCTTGGGATCATCAAGGATCTTGCCGTCGTTGGGCAGGGGCACCCCGTCCTCGCCGTTGGCGAACACATAACCCGTACGCGGATATTTCTGCAGCCGCAGGCCGTGGACCGTGTGCTGGTTCGGCAGCTCGATGATCTTGTCGCATTTCATGATGTCGAGCCGCACGCGCGCGACGCGGCTGTTGGCCTTGTCGTTCATGAAGGCGTAGCGACCGTCATAGGTGCCGTCCGTAAAGGAGACGTGCGGGTGGTGGAGGTCGCCGTTCATGAACGTGCCGCCGCGGTTCTTGAGGAATTCGCGGGTTGCGGGCTGCATTCCCTCGGTAAGAACCTTGAGGCTCTCGTTGGTCTGGCCCCAGCCTGTCGCGCTGCAACGGTTGAAGACGGGAACCCGCATCAGTTCGCGCATCGACGGAAGGCCGACCACACGCATCTCGCCGGATTGGCCGCTCGAGAAGAACACGTAGTATTCATCGAGCTCTCCCGGCGCGACCTCGGTCTTCTGCACGGCCGGCCGGGCAGGGGGGGCTTTCGGCGCCCCCGCCTTGGTCTGCGCGTCCGCGGTCGAGACGAAACTGCCGCCATCCTTGATCGTCGCTCCGCCCGCCAGGCCCACGCCTGCTGCGGCCGCCGTGGTCCCCAGCACCGTTCGTCGGCTGATGCCCTTTGCTCTTTCGTTCTCGCTCATGATTGCCTCCTCGGCTCTCGGTTTCAGGTTGAAGGTGGGGAGATTGCGGGTGATGCGCCGACGGGCTTGCCGCCGGCGGTGATGACGGTCGCGGGACCCTTGCCGCCCGTGCGCATCGAGGGCGACGACAGCGCTTCGCGCTTCTCTCGTTTCAGCCGCACCTGGATCATGTGCGGGCAGCGGTGATCGTCGTAATAGAGTTCCTGGCAGTGCATGCAGTAGATGCACTCGTTGACGTTGATGTGCCCCTCGGGGTGGATCGACTGCACTGGGCATTCCTTGGCGCAGCGCTGGCATGGCGATCCACACTCCGGCCAGCGGCGCAGCCATTCGAACGTGCGGATACGTCCGGGAATTGCGAGCGCGGCGCCCAGTGGGCACAAATAACGGCAGAAGAAGCGCTCGACGAACAGGCCGATCACGAGCAGGGCGACCGCATAGAGCACGAACGGCCAGCTTCGCGAGAACTTCAGGATGATCGCGGTCTTGAAGGGCTCGACCTCGGCGAAGCGTTCGGCCATGTCGACGGAGTACAGCGAAAGGCCGAACAGGCCGAGAAAGATGACATACTTGATCGGCCAGAGCCGTTCATGCAGCCCCCATGGCACCGTCAATTGCGGCACCTTCAGCCATTTCGCCGCCGTGTTGGTGAGCTCCTGCAACGCGCCAAACGGACATAGCCAGCCGCAGAACGGGCCGCGTCCCCAGAACAGAAGACCGCCGGCAGTGGCAGCCCACAGGATGAAGATGAGCGGAGCCGCAAGGAAGAATTCCCAGTGGAATCCCGTCACCAGCGCGTTCGTGAAGGTGACGACGTTGACCACGGAGAGCTGGGCGTTCGCGTACCAGCCGAGCCAGATCAGCACGAAGGCGAGGTATCCTCGCCGGACCCAGTTGTAGAACACGGGACGCCGCACCAGCAGATTTTGGAAAAAGAAGATGCCGGTGAGGGCGGCCAGCATGAAAGCGGTGATGCCGACCGAGACCGTGCTCGATCGCCAGATCCGCACCCAGAGCGGCTCCTCTGTCTCTTGAGGCGGAGCGGTCGCAGCGGCAGCAACCTGCGAGGCCGGAGGCGGCGTATTCTCCGGCACCGTCACCGCGCGCTGCTCGCGGCGTATATAGCTGTCGGGCAGGGCGTAGCTGAGGTCGAAGGTCAGGAATGCCTTGTCGCGGCCTCCAAGGCTCCGTTGCACGAGCAGTTGAAGTTGCCATGGTTGCGTCGGATCCAGGGTGAACTCGGGCGGCGTGACGAACAGGCCGATTTCCTTGAACTCGGGCGCATCGACGGCGTCCAGTGCGCCAAGGCGCGTGTGGTTGCGGTCGCGGAAGCGCGTGCTGCTGCCGTCCTGCAGGATCTCGATGCGATCGAAGATGCCGCCGCGAACGTAGGCCGAACCCTTGAAGGAGTAGGCGCCATTGCCGGCGACGACGATCGCCTGCTGTCCGGGCTTCAGGCTTGCTTTCAGCCGTTGATAGCCGTCCTCCCCGAGCAGGCTGCGGCCGATCGTGGGTGCGCTCACGAGCGCCGCGTAAAGGTCGATGAAGCTGTCGCTCGCATCACCCGGCTCGGGATACTGGGCAGCCGCAGCGTTGCCCGACTTGGCAAACGCCTCGTTGATGTCGCCTATGCTCAGATGAAGGCGTCGCAGTGAGCCGTCGCCCACGAGACTCTCCCAGTTGCGGACCTCGCGGTGCTCGAGATCGAGCGTCTTGATGACCGGGGGCAGGGCCGTCACAGCCGCAACGCCGTCTCCGCCGCCGACGCGACCACTCCGGATGAGCTTCGACGCCGCGCGGACGACGCTGTCACTCATCACCAGCACGGTGACCGTCGCGCCGCTGACAATGTCCACCTTCGGCGGGCTCTCGGCCCCGCGCGCGACCGGCTTCATGTCTTTGCCGATCAGCGCATTCATGGCGCCGACGACGCGGGCTTCGGGGATACCGACCAGCACGATCGGCTCCTTGTGGTCGACAAGCCTCACGCCGGTGATGACGCCCTTCGTGTCGATCCCCGCCAGCATGTGAATCGGCTTGCCCGAGTAGCCGACGGCATTTGCGAAATCGGAATTGAGGAAGACGAAGCCCAGGAGCTGATCGCCGCGGTAGACGGGCACGATAGGCGGATCGCCTTGCGGCGGCCCGAAACGATCTGCGCCGGCGAAAAGGTCAGCCGGCATGACCTTCGGAAGATATCTCTGCAAATCACCGGCAGCGCATGCGGACGATGAAATATATGTCAGGCACAACAGCAGCAGGCCGGCCAGCGCGAGCGCTGCACGCGTTGCGAAGACGATATCGTCGTTCGGCCGCTTCAACATATCGATTCAAATGCGATCAGCGCGACCACATTGGACGCGCGTGCCTCGAGATTTTTCTTCGATGATTTGTCGCCGCTGACATGCGAAGCTCATCGTGCGTCGCCACATCTGTCAAGCCCGGCGACAACATTTGTTCGCGCGGAAAAGAATCAGAAGCCTGCATCTGGAGTCCTCGCCATGTCATTCCTGCGCACGTCATTGCTGAGCGTGGAGCCAGTCGGTGTACTGCAGTCGCTCGACGAACTCTTTGCGCTAGCTCATGCAATGGAGCAGGAGGCGGCAAAACGGTACGATGCTCTTGCCGAGGACATGCGCGGGCAAGGCAAGGATGATCTCGCGGAGGTGTTCATGCGGCTTGCCGCCGCCGAGCGAGAGCACGTGGACAGCGTTACACGCTGGTCGCAATTGCGCCGCGGCAAGAGTCCGGATCCCGCCCTGGTGCGCTGGGAGGCGCCGGAACCCCTCGATCCCGATTTGACGGCCGAGGTGAAGACGTCACGTCTGATGACCCCATACCGCGCGCTCGCCATGGCGGTCCGCAACGAAGAGCGCGCCTTCGCCTTCTGGTCCTACCTTGCAGCCTACTCTCATGATCCTGAGATCAAGAGCGCTTCCGAGGCCATGGCCAGGGAAGAGCTCGGCCATGTTGCAACGTTGCGGAAGGAGAGGCGCCGCGCCTACCATCACGAACAGGGCCGGAACAGCCCCGAGGCATCGCCGACGGACCCGTCGCACGTCGATGCGCAAAGGCTCGAGCTTCGCATGGTCGCCGGCCTCACCGATCTCGAGCAACGCCTGAGCGGACCAGCCGCCGGCCGCGCGCGGCAAATTCGCCTGGAGACGACCGAGATGGCCGAGGCCGCCGCCGATTTAGGACGCTTTCCGATCGCCAGCGAGCGACGAGACCTCCTGGACATCGCTGAAGTCCTGGCGGACGGCTACCTCGACGGCGCGGACCGCGCGGACGACCCCGACCGCGTCCATGCCTTGCAGCTGCTGGCGGAGAGGGCGATCTCAAGGCTGGCCTGGCTGCGCTCGCTCACCTCGGACCAACCACCACGGTCCGGGCCGCCGTGACGGAACTTTCGCGGCCCGCTCTCGATCGATCTCCATCAATCAAGCGCAGGGCGCTTGACGTGGCTCCGCCCGCGGCCACGGGCCGTTGGTGTCGCGGTGCCGACGACGCCATGTCCGAACATGTCGCGCCCAGGGGCAATGCTCCAGCGCCGGCTTGGTCTCGTTGGGAGAGCCAAAGCCGCCGGACAGGGTCGGCGGGTCCAGATCTCCAGACCTATATCCGTAATTCGCATAAGGTATATTATGGAATATCTTTATATATAATTGGATCAGATATTTAGGCAGATTTCCTGCCACTGCACGTTCGCTCCCGCACCGTTTCCGGCTTGGGCACCGAAGCCTCATCGCAGCGCTTGACGGCTACTGTGCATGGGGTTGTTTTCGCCATTTTGTATCCGGCCGCATGTGGCGAAAGCCGATATTGCCGTGGCGTTGTCCGGCTGCAATAAGCGAGCTTCGCGAGATCGCAGATGACCTTCTGACGTGACGTCCGTATAGGTTTGCATCTCACAACAAGAACAAACTTCCGAGGAAGCAGACCCATGAGTTTTTCCCGACGCACGCTTCTCAAGGCCTCCGCCGCGACCGCGGTCCTGGGCGGCATCGGCGCGCCCCATGTGGCCCGCGCCCAAAGCGCCGAGTTCACCTATAAATACGCCAACAACCTGCCCGACACCCATCCGCTGAACGTGCGCGCCCGGGAGATGGCGGCGGCGATCAAGACCGAGACGAACGGCAAGTTCGACCTCCAGATCTTCCCGAACAACCAGCTCGGGTCCGATACCGACATGCTGAGCCAGATCCGCTCCGGCGGCGTCGAGTTCTTCACGCTGTCCGGCCTGATCCTGTCGACCCTGGTGCCGGCCGCGTCCATCAACGGCATCGGTTTCGCATTCCCGGACTACGACACGGTCTGGAAGGCCATGGACGGCGATCTCGGCGGCTTCGTCCGCGGCGAGATCAAGAAGGCCGGCCTCGAGGTCATGGACAAGATCTGGGACAACGGCTTCCGCCAGACCACGTCCTCGACCAAGCCGATCAACGGCCCGGACGATTTCAAGGGCTTCAAGATCCGCGTGCCGGTGTCGCCGCTGTGGACCTCGATGTTCAAGGCGTTCGATGCGGCGCCCGCCTCGATCAATTTCGCCGAGGTCTATTCGGCGCTGCAGACCAAGATCGTCGAAGGCCAGGAGAACCCGCTGGCGATCATCTCGACCGCCAAGCTCTACGAGGTGCAGAAGTACTGCTCGCTGACCAACCACATGTGGGACGGCTTCTGGTTCCTGGCCAACCGCCGGGCCTGGAGCGCGCTGCCGGAGGACATCCGCACCATCGTCGCCAAGAACATCAACGCCGCCGCCGTCAAGGAGCGCGAGGATACCGCCAAGCTCAATGCGAACCTGCAGCAGGAGCTCGCGGGCAAGGGCCTGACCTTCAACCAGCCGGCCGTGGCGCCGTTCCGCGACAAGCTGCGGACCGCCGGCTTCTATGCCGAGTGGAAAGGTAAATACGGCGACCAGGCCTGGGATCTCCTGGAAAAGGCCGTCGGCAAGCTGTCGTAACGCGTTGGGGCCGTCATGGCTCATGTCGAGGCTCAAGTGATGGAAGTGGCGGGCGAGGCGACGGTACAGTCCCCTCGCCGACCTTCGCTGCTGGCCTCGACAGAGCGCCTGCTCGGCCTCCTGGTCGAGATCCCCGCGGCCATCCTGGTGGTCGCGGAGATCGTGATCCTGTTCGCGGGCGTCGTTGCACGCTACGGCGTGCACCGGCCGCTGATCTGGTCCGACGAGCTCGCCTCGATCCTGTTCCTGTGGCTGGCCATGCTGGGCGCGGCGGTGGCTTTCCGCCGCTCCGAGCACATGCGCATGACCGCGATCGTCGCCAGCGCGCGGCCGGCCATGCGCGCCTATCTCGACGTCGTCGCGACCTCGGCGGCGCTGGCGTTCCTGGCGCTGATCGTGTGGCCGTCGGCCGAATACGCCTACGAGGAAAGCTTCATCACCACGCCGGCGCTGCAGATCTCGAACATGTGGCGCGCCGCGGCGCTGCCGGCCGGCATCTGCCTGATGGCGGCGTTCGCGCTGTTGCGGCTGCTGCGCGCCGCCGACTACCGCATGGTGCTGGCTGCCGTGATCTCGGTCGCCATCGTGGTCGGCCTGTTCTGGCTGGCGCAGCCTTACCTACGGCCGCTCGGCAACCTCAACCTCGTCATCTTCTTCGTCGGCGTTGCCGGCTTCTGCGTCTTCGCCGGCGTTCCCATTGCGTTCGGCTTCGGCCTTGCGATCTTCGGTTATCTGGCGCTGACCACGCGCACGCCGGTCATGGTGCTGGTCGGGCGGATGGACGAGGGCATGAGCCACCTCATCCTGCTATCGGTGCCGCTGTTCGTCTTCCTGGGGCTGTTGATTGAAATGACCGGCATGGCGCGGGCCATGGTGGCGTTCCTGGCGAGCCTGCTCGGCCATGTCCGCGGCGGCCTCAATTACGTGCTGGTCGGCGCCATGTACCTGGTCTCCGGCATCTCCGGCGCCAAGGCCGCCGACATGGCCGCGGTCGCCCCCGTGCTGTTCCCGGAGATGAAGCAGCGCGGCGCCAAGCCCGGCGATCTCGTCGCGCTGCTGGCAGCCACGGGCGCCCAGACCGAAACCATTCCGCCGAGCCTCGTGCTGATCACCATCGGCTCGGTCACGGGCGTCTCGATCGCAGCGCTGTTCACCGGCGGCCTGCTGCCCGGCGTGGTGCTTGCCGTCACGCTTTGCATGCTGGTGTGGTGGCGTTACCGCCACGAGGACATGAGCCATGTCCGCCGCGCCACGGCCGGCGAGATCGGCAAGACGTTCGTCATTGCCCTGCCCGCGCTCGCACTGCCCTTCGTGATCCGCTACGCCGTGGTCGAGGGCATCGCCACGGCGACCGAAGTCTCCACCATCGGCATCGTCTACGGCGCCCTGGTCGGCCTCCTCGTCTACCGCCGGTTCGACTGGCGGCGGCTGTTTCCGATGCTGGTCGAGACCGCGGCGCTGTCGGGCGCGATCCTGCTGATCATCGGCACGGCGACCGGCATGGCCTGGGGCCTCACGCAGTCCGGCTTCTCGCGCTCGCTGGCATCAGCCATGACGGGATTGCCCGGGGGAGCAGCGACCTTCATCGCCGTGTCGATCCTGGCCTTCACCATCCTCGGCAGCGTGCTCGAGGGCATCCCGGCGATCGTGCTGTTCGGCCCGCTGCTGTTTCCGATCGCCCGCGCCGTCGGCGTGCACGAGGTGCACTATGCGATGGTGATCATTCTGGCGATGGGTATCGGGCTATTCGCCCCGCCCTTCGGTGTCGGCTATTATGCCGCCTGCGCCATTGGACGCGTCGATCCGGCCGAAGGCATCAGACCGATCTGGGGCTATCTGCTGGCGCTGCTGGTGGGATTGATCATCGTTGCGATCTTCCCCTGGATCTCGATCGGATTTCTTTGACGCGTTTGAAGGAGGGTGTCGATGAGTGAGCGCCAGAACCCCTACAATATCGGCCTCGACAAGACCCCCGCCAACTACGTGCCGCTGAGCCCGCTGAGCTTCCTCGCGCGCAGTGCCGCCGTCTATCCGGACCATGTCAGCACCGTCTATGAAGGCCGCAGCTTCACGTGGGGGCAGACCTATGAGCGCTGCCGGCGCTTTGCGTCGTATCTTGCTGGCAAGGGCATCGGCGTCGGCGACACCGTGGCGGCAATGCTGCCGAACATACCGGCCATGAACGAGGCCCACTTCGCCGTGCCGATGACGGGTGCCGTGCTTAACGCGCTCAACATCCGCCTCGATGCGCCCTCGATCGCGTTCCAGCTCGACCATGGCGGCGCCAAGATCATCCTGGTCGATCCCGAATTTTCGACCGTCATCACCGACGCGCTGGCGCGGATGAGCGGCCCGAAGCCGTTCGTGATCGACGTCGACGACGCCGCCTTCAAGGGCGGTAAGCGCATCGGCGAGATCGAATACGAGGCCGCCGTCGCGCAAGGCGATCCCGGCTTCGCCGCGGTCCCGCTCAACGACGAATGGGATGCGATCGCGCTGAGCTACACCTCGGGCACGACAGGCAATCCCAAGGGCGTCGTCACGCATCATCGCGGCGCCTATCTGAACGCCGTCAGCAACATCCTCGCCGGCAATCTCGGCCAGCATCCGGTCTATCTCTGGACGCTGCCGATGTTCCACTGCAACGGCTGGTGCTTCCCCTGGACCATCGCGGCCGCGGCCGGCATCAATGTCTGCCTGCGCAAGGTCGAGCCGACCAGGATCTTCGAGCTGATCAAGCAGCATGGCGTCACCCACATGTGCGGCGCGCCGATCGTCTACAACACGCTGATCAACGCGCCCGATGCGCCGAAAGGCAATGCGGCCCGCCGTGTCGTCGGCCTGATCGCGGGTGCGGCGCCGCCGGTCGCGGTGCTGGAAGGCGCCGAAAGCATCGGCATCAAGCTCACGCATGTCTACGGCCTGACCGAGGTCTACGGCCCCGCCTCCGTCTGCGCCGAGCAGCCCGGCTGGGACGATCTTCCCGCGCCCGAACGCGCGCGCATGAAGCGGCGGCAGGGCGTGCCCTACCCGCTCGAGGAAGGCGTCACCGTGATCAATCCGCAGACGATGCGAGAGGTGCCGCGCGACGGCGAGACCATCGGCGAGGTCATGTTCCGCGGCAACATAGTGATGAAGGGTTACCTGAAGAACGAGAAGGCGACGAAGGAAGCGTTCGAGGGCGGCTGGTTTCACACCGGCGATCTCGGCGTGCTCGACGAGCACGGCTACGTCACCATCAAGGACCGCTCCAAGGACATCATCATCTCCGGCGGCGAGAACATCTCGTCCGTCGAGGTCGAAGACGTCCTCTACAAGCATCCGGCCGTGCTGTTCGCGGCCGTGGTCGCAAAGCCCGATCCGAAATGGGGCGAAGTGCCCTGCGCCTTCGTCGAGCTGAAGGACGGTGCTAGCGCGAGTGAAGCCGACATCATCGCCTTCTGCCGCACGCAGATGAGTGGATTCAAGACGCCGAAGGCCGTCGTGTTCGGGCCGATCCCGAAGACCTCCACGGGCAAGATCCAGAAATTCCTGCTGCGCAACGAGGTGGGCTCGGCAAAGGCAATCACGGCCTAAGCCGCAGACACATTTTGAAACATTGAGCGCAGCGGCGATGGCCGCATCGTCGCGAAACCGTTCGCGCGGGTTCGACGACATCGCGACACGCCAGGAAAAGATTGGAAAACATTAGAGACGCATTTACGATTCAGCTCCGTCGGATTCGCTGTTTCCATTTGATTCGCCGCGCGGGCTGCGCGGCTGGCATCCGGCGCGGTTGGGGCGCTTCATGCGGTTTGTGTCGTGAGCGCAGACGTGCGTGCGCGTCTGACGCTACTGCTATTGACGGCCGGGTTGCTGCTGCCGCGCGCGGCCGACGCGCAGGTCATGCGCGAATTCGGCGCGTTCGGGGGCTCCGAGAATTTCGGCGCGCCTAGTCCGAACCCGCCCGGCAACGGCTTCAATAATTTCGGCGGCGCGATGAGTGGTCCGATGTACGGCGGACCGCAAGCCTCCGGCTTTGGCGGAGCGCCATTTGGCGGTGGCGGCACGGGTGGCGCCGGCGGCATGCCGCCGAACTATGGCTGGAACACCGAGCCGCCCGGACTTGCCGGCACGGGGCGGTTCGGCATGCGACAGGGCTTCGGCAGCGGCTCCGACCAGGCCACGCAGGGCGAGACGGCGCAGGCCACGTTCCTGGCGATGTCCCAGTTCACGCAGACCCTGCTCGATCCCGCCGTCGATGGCCGCGGCCCGGGCAGGTCCGAACTGGACGCGGAGCTCGCCGCTTACGCCGATATCGGCAACGATCCGACCCATGGCGGCATCGGCCGCGACGCCTACGGGGCGATCTACGGCAGGCCCTCGCTCGCAGCCCCGCACTGGAACGTCTGGGCGGCGGGCTTTGGCGGCTCGCAGATGGCGACCGGCAGCACCGGCTCCGCCAGCCGCAGTTACGGCACCGTGGCCGGAGCCGATTATTCTCTCTCGCCGCAGACCCGGATGGGCTTTGCACTGGCCGGAGGCGGCACTGGCTTCGCCAACAATTTCTCGAGCGGCCGCTCCGATCTGTTCCAGGCCGGCGCCTTCATCCGGCACAGCGTCGGGTCGGCCTATGTTGCCACGGGCCTCGCCTACGGCTGGCAAGCCATCAGCAATGATCATCCGGTGACACCGGCCGGCTCCGGCCAGCTCGCTGCTGCGATCAACGCCAACGCCTATTCCGGCCGCATCGAAGGCGGCTATCGTCTGGCCACACCCTGGCTTGGTGTCACGCCCTACGCGGCGGCACAGATCACCAGCTTCCGCCTGCCCTCCTCCACCAGTGCGACGCAGCCGCCGCCGGGCGCGGCCAATGCACTTTCGAGCCCGACCGGAAGCGACAGTCTCAGCGATGGCCGCACCGAGCTGGGCCTCCGCACGAGCACGTCCCTTGCCCTGGCGGGAAGCGAAGTGAACCTGCGCGGCCGGCTCGCCTGGGCGCATGGCTTCAACGCGGGGCAAGCGATCCCGGCATCGTTCCAGTCGCAGCCCGGTCCAGGACCGATTGCCGCGGCGACGTCGCTAGCGCCAAACGCCATGCTGACGGGCGTCGCACTCGAGCTGCGCGCTGTGAACGGCTGGTCCGCTGCGGCGAACTTCGACAGCGAAGTGTCGAGCCTGATGCGCTCCTACACCGGCAGGGCCGTGCTGCGCTACGCTTGGTGACCAGGCGTATTGATCGGCGACGGCGCGCGGACGCCGCCGACCGCACGCACTGCGATGCTCTTCGCCCTCACTTCTTGTAGGCGTCGACCACGGCCTGACCGTCAGTACCGGCCTTTTTCAGCCAGTCGGCCGTGAGCTGATCGCCCACCTTCTGGAAGCCGGCCTTGAGCGCAGCACTGGGCGGCTCGACCGTCATACCCTTCGCCTTGAGCTGATCGATGTACCAGTTGGCCTTCTCTTCCCAGGCCTTCCAGCCGCGCGTCTCCGCGGTGGCGGCGGCCTTGAGGATGGCTTCCTGGGTCGGCTTGTCGAGGGCTTCGAACGCAGCCTTGTTCACGAAGGTGTAGTCCTTCGGGATCCAAGCCTGCACGTCATAGAAATATTTCAGCGACTCCCAGGCCTTCGAATCGTAGCCGGTCCCGCCTGACGACATGAAGGAATTCACCACGCCGGTCGCGAGCGCCTGCGGCAGCTCGGCCGCCTGGATCGTGACGGCTTGCGCGCCGACCAGCTCGCCGATGCGCGCGGTCCCGACATTGTAGGCGCGCCATTTCAGGCCCTTCATGTCCTCGATCGTGGCCAGCGGCTTGTTGACGTAGACGCCTTGCGGCGCCCACGGCACGACGAACAGCAGCTTGAGACCCTGTGCGTCGAGCTTCTTGGCGATCAGCGGCTTCGACGCCTGATAAAGCTTCATCGCATCCGGAAAGCTAGTCGCGAGGAACGGAACGACATCGACGCCGTAGATCGGGTCCTCGTTCTCATGGATCGACAGCAGCACCTCGCCCATCTGCGCCTGGCCGGTCATCACCGCGCGCTTGATGTCCGGGGCCTTGAACAGCGAGGCGCCGGGATGGACCGTGATCTGGAGCTTGCCGGACGTGGCGGCGTCGACGTCCTTGGCGAACGCGACCAGATTTTCCGAGTGCGGATTGTCGGCGGGATACGCGGCCGGCAGATTCCATTTGGTTTGCGCCAGGGCGGGCGTTGCGGCCAGCACGGCGCCGGCGATCAGGCCTGCGCGGACGAGACGGGACTTCATCGGACTTCTCCTCACGGTCGAACGAGATCAGTCGGGGAAAGCAAGCTTGGGCAGAAGCAGCACGATCTGCGGGTATTCCGTGATGATGAACACGGCGGCCAGCAGCAACACGAAGAACGGAAACGCAGCCCGCGCAACGGTGAAAGTGTCGCGGCCACTCATGTTCTGGAGCACGAACAGGTTGAAGCCCACCGGCGGCGTGATCTGCGCCATCTCGACGTGGATGATGAGATAGACCCCGAACCAGACCAGATCGAGACCCGCCTGCTTCACCATCGGCAGCACGATGACGGCCGTCAGCACGATCATCGAGATGCCATCGATCAGACATCCCAGGATGATGTACATGATGCTCAGGTACAGTGCGAGCATGCCGGGCGTGAGCTGCTGCCCCTGGACCCAGGTGGCGAGCGCTGCGGGGATGCCGGTATAGGCCATCGCCGCCGTGGTGTAGGCCGCGCCCGCGAGGATCAACATGATCATGCAGGTCAGGCGCGTCGCGCTCATGATGCTCTCGAGGAAGTTCTTGCGCGTGAGCGTGCCGCTCCACCACGCCAGCAGCAGTGCGCCGGCGACACCCCAAGCCGCACACTCGGTCGCGGTCGCAAAGCCGAGCACGAGCGAGAGGAACACTGCGAGGATCAGCAGCAGGCAGGGTACGAGCTTGGCGGATTCCTGGAGCTTTCGACGAAACGGCATCGGCGGATCGCGCGGGGGAATCTTGCCGGGGTTCAGCAGCGACCAGATGATGATGTAGCCGGAATAGAGCACCATCACGAGCAAACCCGGCAGGAAGCCGCCGAGGAACACCTGAAGCACAGAGACGTTCGCCGTGACCGCGTAGACCACCATCGGAATCGACGGCGGGATCAGCAGGCCAAGCGTGCCGGAGCCTGCGAGCGATCCAAGGCTCAGACCCTTGTCATAGCCACGCTTGTCGAGCTCGGGCAGCGCGATCTTGCCGATGGTCGCGCAGGTTGCGGCCGAAGATCCCGATACTGCGGCGAAGATGCCGCAGCCGATCACGTTCACATGCGTCAGCCGTCCCGGCAGCCACTGAACCCAGGGCGACAGGCCTCGAAACATTTCCTCCGACAATTTGGTGCGAAAGAGGATTTCACCCATCCAGATGAACAACGGCAGCGCGGCCAGCGTCCAGGACGAGCTTGCGCTCCAGGTCGTGGTCGCAAGCACAGAACCGAGCGGCAAGCTCGTCGTCAGTGCCATCGCCACGAAGCCGACGAGCCCGAGCGACACCGCGATCCAGACGCCGCTTCCGAGCAGCAGGATCATCACGCCCAGTAGAATGAAAGAGAGCTCGATCATGCCGAGATTGGCCATGGTCAACCGCCTCCGCCCTGCGAGATGCGCTCGACGAATTCTTCCGGCGTCTCGTCCGGTGAGCCCTTCTCGTAGCTCGGGCGGTTGCCGCCGATGACGTTGACCATCTCGTCGATCAGCGCGACCGACAGGATCACGAGACCACCCGCAAAGCCGAGCTGCGGTATCCAGAGGGGAAGCGCGACGACGCCCTGCGCCACGTCGTTGAAGCGCCAGGAATCATAGGTCATCTGCAGCGCGTGCCGCGTGAAATAGAGGATGAAGGCGGTTGCAATGCCGAGCGCCACGATCTCCGCGACCTGCTTGGTCCGTCCGTGCAGCCGTTCCAGCAGCAGGCCGACGCGGATCATCTCGCCGCGCTTGAAGGTGTGGGCGAGGCCGAGAAACGCCATCGCCGCCATGCACCAGGATGCGAAATCGTCTCCGGCGGGGATGTTGAGCGCAAACTGCCGCCCCACCGACATCACCATCATGATGGCGAAGATCGCGACCAGGAAGGCACCGGCCGCAATGCCCGAACCGAGATAAAGCAGATCCAGAGCGCGTCGGACCGGTCCGACAGTCTCTACGTCGTCGCCGTGCCCTGCCACGCGGCCCCCATCCTCATCTTGCGGCGCAATCAAGTCCGGCGATAGCTCGCCGTGCCTGATTATCGCCTCCTGCCAACGCCTGTCTTTGAGACGTTAGACCAACACGATGGGGGTCGCGAAAGCAAGGAGCATGCCGACAAGCGGCAAATTTCCATTGGATAGGCTCAGCGCGTCTCCAGCCGCAAGCCGTCATAGGCCGGCACCACGCCGGCAGGCAGCGACTGCCTGATCACTTCATAGTCGACGTCGGCCGTCATGTTGGTGATGACGGCACGCTTCGGCTTGAAGCGCTCGATCCAGGACAGCGCGTCGTTGATGCTGAAATGGCTGACATGCTGGGTGTAGCGCAGGCCGTCCACGATCCAGAGATCGAGGTTTTCCAGCGCGCCCCAGCTCTCGCGCGGGATGTCGTTAAGGTCGGGTGTGTAGGCGGCGTCGCCGATGCGATAGCCGAGCGCGGGGATGGTGCCGTGCTGCACCAGGAAGGCCGTCATCGTCACGGCGCCACCCTTGCCCAGAATGGTCTGGCTCCCGCCCGCCTCGATCGAATGCCGCGTCAGGATCGGCGGATAGTCGCTGCCCTCAGGCGAAATGAAGCAATAGGAGAAGCGCGACAGGATGTCCTTGGCGGTCGACTGGTTGAAATAGGTCGGGATGCGGCGGCGCATGTGCATCACGACCGAGCGCAGATCGTCCATGCCGTGGGTCTGGTCGGCATGCTCGTGGGTCAAAAACACCGCGTCGATGTGGTCGACATTGGTCGAGAGCAATTGCTCGCGCAGGTCCGGCGAGGTGTCGATCACGATCCGTGTGGTGCCGTGCTCGGAGGTCCGTTCGACCAGCAACGAGCAGCGCCGGCGGCGATTCTTCGGATTGGTCGGATCGCAGGCGCCCCAGCCGAGTGCCGGGCGCGGCACGCCGGCGGAGGAGCCGCAGCCCAGGATCGTCAGCGTCAGAGTCATGCGGCTCCCAGTCTTATGCTTTCACCTTGGAGAACAGGCGAAAGAAGTTTTCGCTTGTCTGGCGCGAGATCTCGTCGAACGACGCGCCGCGCGTCTCGGCGAGCACTTTGGCCACCTCGACCACATAGGCCGGCTCGTTGCGCTTGCCGCGGAACTTGCCCGGCGCAAGGTAGGGCGAGTCTGTTTCAACCAGAATACGATCGGACGGCAGTTCGGCCGCAAGCGCGCGCAAGGCTTCCGATTTCTTGAAGGTCAGGATGCCCGTAAATCCGATATAGAGCCCGAGCGACACCGCCTTGAGCGCCAGTTCGCGACCGCCGGTGTAACAATGCAGCACGGCGTTAAACGATCCCTTGGCCGCCTCCTCTTCCAGGATACGGGCACAGTCCTCGTCGGCCTCGCGGGTGTGGATCACGAGCGGCAGGCCGGTGGCGCGCGCGGCGGCGATGTGGGCGCGGAACCCCCTCGCCTGCGCCTCAGGCGAGCCGTCGTCGTAGAAATAGTCGAGCCCGGCTTCGCCGAGCGCAACCACCTTGGGGTGCTGCGTCAGCGCGATCAGCTCGTCAGGTGTGATGCCGTCCTCCTCATCCGCATTGTGCGGATGAGTGCCGACCGAGCAATAGACGTCGTCGAAGCGCTCGGCGATGGCGAGAAGCTGATCGAGCTTCTTCACCCGCGTCGAGATCGTGACCATGCGCGCGAGACCGGCCGCGCGGGCGCGCGACACGATCCCGTCGAGATCCTCCGCAAAGTCAGGAAAATCCAGATGGCAGTGACTGTCGACCAGCATCGATACGCCCGCCTCAGGCCGCCGGCTCGATGTAGCGCGGGAACGCCGGCGTCGGCGCCGGCAGCGTCGAGCCTGGCGCGATGCGCTTGTCGCCACCAAGCATCGCGAAAGTGCGCTCGCCTGCCGGGATCCCGAGGCTATTGAGCAGCAGACCCGAGGCAGTCGGCATCGCCGGCTGGGCCAGGATCGCGATCTGGCGCACGACTTCGGCGGTGACGTAGAGCACCGTCTTCTGCCTGGCAGGATCGGTCTTGGCGAGCGCCCACGGCGCTTCGCCCGCGAAATAGCGGTTGGCCTCCGCGACCACGGCCCACACGGCATTGAGCCAGTGATGGATCTGCTGGGTCGCCATGGCCTCGCGGCTCGCGGCGATCATGCCGTCGGCCATCGCCAGGATCGCCTTGTCGTTGTCGCTGAACTCGCCCGGCTCCGGCAGCACGCCACTGAGCTGCTTTGCGATCATCGACAGCGAACGCTGCGCGAGATTGCCGAGATCGTTGGCGAGATCGGCATTGATGCGCGCGACGATGGCCTCGTGGTTGTAGTTGCCGTCCTGTCCAAACGGCACCTCGCGCAGGAAGAAATAGCGCATCTGGTCGACGCCATACTGGTCGGCGAGGTTGAACGGATCGACGACGTTGCCGACCGACTTCGACATCTTCTCGCCCCTGTTGAACAGGAAGCCATGCGCATAGACGCGCTTCTGCACGGGTATGCCGGCCGACATCAGGAATGCGGGCCAGTACACCGCGTGGAAGCGGATGATGTCCTTGCCGATGATGTGCACGTCGGCCGGCCAGTAGCGCCAGTTCTTGTCGCTTTCGTCGGGGAAGCCGACGCCGGTGATATAGTTGGTCAGCGCGTCGACCCAGACATACATCACGTGCTCTTCGTCGCCGGGCACCTTGACGCCCCAGTCGAACGTGGTGCGCGAGATCGAGAGATCGCGCAGGCCGCCCCTGACGAAGCTCACCACCTCGTTGCGGCGCGAGTCCGGGCCGATGAAATCAGGGTTGTCCGTGTACAGCTTGAGCAGCTTGTCCTGATAGGCGGACAGGCGGAAGAAATAGCTCTTCTCCTCGACCCAATCGACCGGCGTGCCCTGCGGCCCGAGGCGCACGCCGTCGTCGTTCAGGCGTGTCTCGTCCTCGGCGTAATACGCCTCGTCGCGAACCGAGTACCAGCCGGCATAGGTGTCGGCGTAGATGTCCCCGTTTGCTTCCATGCGCCGCCAGATCTCCTGGCTGGAGCGATGGTGCTGCTCTTCGGTAGTGCGGATGAAGCGGTCGAACGACACGTTCAGACGCTCGTCCATCTCCTTGAAGCGGCCGGCGTTGCGGGCGGCGAGTGCGGAGACGGGCATGTTTTCAGCGGCGGCCGTCTGAACCATCTTCTGACCGTGCTCGTCGGTGCCGGTCAGGAAGAACACGTCCTTGCCGTCGAGCCGCGCGAAGCGCGCCAGCACGTCGGTCGCGATCGCCTCATAGGCGTGACCGATATGCGGAACGCCGTTGGGATAGGCAATCGCAGTCGTGATGTAGAAGACGTTGTCGCGCGCGGGCGCTGCAATCGGTGCGGCGGCTTGCGGAGCTGCGACGGGCTTCGGCGCAGGCGGCGCCACGGGTTTTGCGATCTCGGGCTTTGATATCTCGGGTTTCAAGATCTTGGGCTTCGACACCTTGGGCTTCACGACCTTCGGAGGCGAAGCAACAGGAGCCGGCGCAACGGCAACGGCAGGCGCACTCACCCTCGCCTTCTTGGCCACTTGCTTCGCCGGAGCCTTGCTCGTAGCCGGACTCTTGGCTGGCTTTTTGGCCGCCTTCTTCACCGTCTTCTTGGCGACGGCCTGCTTTTTTGCAGCTTTCTTGCCGGCCTTCTTTACCGTCTTCGCGACACTCTTCTTCGCGCCCTTCTTGGCGGCCGCCTTTTTGGTCTTCTTGACCTTCTTGACGGCCTTGCCGGCGCGCGCCTTCACAGCCTTTTTCGTGGCTTTCTTTGCAGCTTTCTTGCTGCCCTTGGCTTTGACGGTTTTCTTAGCTCGCGTTGCCACGACGAATTCCTTTTACCGGCTTCTCGAAATTTGGAAACGAACCTGAGTTAGGTCATTGTTTTGCGCATGATCGTCTCGGAAAACCGCTGCGCACTTTTCCGGATCATGCTTCTAGCGCGTTGCGTCCGCCAGCCAGCCGAACACCGAGAAAACCAAGGGCTTTCGCTCCAGATTGTAGGTTTCGGTGTCGCGCGCGGCGCGGACGATCTTTTCCCATACCTCGCCAAGGCGCGCAAGGCGCGGCAGGTTCTGGTTGGCGTTGGCCTCGTCCGCGTCCAGGCGATCGGCGATCCAGCGATCGATGCCGTCGATGAAGGCCGCAAGCGCGACGCGGTCGTTGGTGGGAAGCGAATCGCCGAGCGTGTGCAGCTCGCGCGGATCGACCTCCGGCAGTCGCGCGAGCATCGCCGCCGTGCGTTGCTGGAGCTTCAGCGCATCGCCGCCGAGCAGCGTCAGGGCCCGCGCAACGCTGCCCTCGGAGGCCTCGGCCGCCTCGCGCAGCGCCAGATCGGTCGGCGCAACGTCAGTAGCCGCGGCGGCTGCGCCGATCACGTCATCGGTTGAAAGCGAGCGCAGGCGCAGCTTGCGGCAACGCGACTGGATCGTGGCGAGCACGCGTGCGGGGGCATGGCTCACCAGCAGGAACAGCGATTGCTGCGGCGGTTCCTCGAGGATCTTCAGCAGCGCGTTCGCCGCATTGGGATTGAGCTCGTCGACGGTGTCGACGATGCAGACACGCCAGCCTTCCGCAGCGGCAGTCGAGCCGAAGAAGCCTATCGTCTCGCGCGTCTCGTCGACCGTGATCACCGTGCGCATCACCCCGCGGTCGTTGGCGGTGCGCTCCAGCGTCAGCAGGCCGCCATGCGAGCCGGCGGCGACCTGCCGCGCAATGGCGTCGTCGGGATCGATCGCGAGGCTGTCGGCGCTCTGCACGGCCGGCGCAAGCGGCTGGCCGTGCGCCAGCACGAAGCGTGCCATGCGATAGGCCAGCGTCGCCTTGCCGATACCCTGCGGCCCGCCGATCAGCCAGGCGTGTGGAATCCGGCCGCTGCGATAGGCCGTCAGCAGCGCCGTCTCAGCCTCGCGATGACCAAACAGGAGGCTCGTCTCGCGCGGATGGGGAATGGCGCTCTCACGCTCGACCTGACGCGGGCTCATGCGGAGATCACCGAGGCGGTCGTGGGAAGCAGACGCTCGCGCAGCGCCGTCCAGACGCGGTCGGCGACCGTATCGGGATCGAAATTGGCATCGATCAGCACGCAGCGCGCGGGCTCTTCCGCCGCGATCTTGCGATAGGCCTCGCGCAGGCCCTGATGGAAGCTGAGCTGCTCACCCTCGAACCGGTCGGGCGTGCCGGTTCCGCGGCGAACGGCCGCGCGCTGCAGGCCAATCTCGACCGGCAGGTCGAGGATGATGGTGAGGTCCGGCTTGAGATCGCCGATCGTGACCCGCTGCATCGCGTTGATCAGCCCGACGGGGACGCGCCCGAGGCTGCCCTGATAGGCCCGCGTGGAGTCGGCAAAACGGTCGCACAGCACCCAGGCGCCCTGGTTGAGCGCGGGCTGGATCACGGTGCGGACATGGTCGTCGCGCGCTGCGGCAAACAGCAGCGTCTCCGCCTCGGGACCGAGCAGCTTGCCCATCCCCGACAGCACCAGATGGCGCATGATCTCGGCGCCCGGCGAGCCGCCCGGCTCGCGCGTGACGAGGATGCGCATCCTCGCCGCCTTGAGGCGGTCGGCGAGCTTCTTGATCTGGGTGGACTTGCCGGTCCCCTCGCCGCCCTCAAAGGTGATGAAACGTCCGCGTCCGGACGGTCGCTTTGCCGCGTTGTCACTCATGGTCAGAGCTTCTCGGCGCCCGCGCGGAACATGCCGATCACGAGCTCGCTGGCACCATCGATCGCGCGGCGCATCGTCGAGCCCGTCCCGATCGCCTCGGCCGCATAGACCGGCGTCTCCACCGCGATGTTGCCGCTGCGCCAGACCTTGACCACGCCGACCTGCTGGCCGGCCTCGACCGGCGCCCGCACCGGGCCCTTATAGACCACGCGGGCGATCAGCTTGTCGCTGCCGTTCTTGTGCACCATCACCTTCACGGGCGTCTTGGCGACCAGCTTGACCGAGCGGCTCTCGCCGCCAAACACCTTTGCGTAGCCGACCGGCTGATCCGCGGCGATCAGTGTCCGGGTCTCGAAGTTGCGAAAGCCCCATTCCAGCATCTTCTTGGCTTCGGTGGCGCGATCCTCGGGATCTTCCAGCCCGTTGACGACGACGATCAGCCGCGTGCCATTCTGCACCGCCGAGCCGACCATGCCGTAGCCGCCTTCCTTGGTGTAGCCGGTCTTGAGGCCGTCAGCGCCCTCCATCGAATTGAGCAGCGGATTGCGGTTGGGCTGGCGGATCTTGTTCCAGGTGTACTCCTTCTCGCCGAACAGTTTGTAGAACTCCGGAAAGTCCAGGATGATGTGCCGGGCGAGGATGCCGAGCTCGCGCACCGTCATCTTGTTGCCGGGGTCGGGCAGACCGTTGGAATTGCCGAAGGTCGACTTCGGCATGCCGAGCTCGCGGGCCCGCTTGGTCATGAAGTCGGCGGCGAAGATCCGCTCGTTGCCCGCCATGGCTTCGGCCAGCGCGATGCAGGCGTCATTGCCGCTCTGGATGATCGCACCATGCAGGAGGTCGTCGACCGAGACCTTGCTGTTGATGGCGGCGAACATGGTCGAGCCGCCCGAGGGCGCGCCGCCCTTGCGCCAGGCGTTCTCGCTGATCCGGTACTCGTCGGTGAGTTTGATGTCGCCCTTCTTGATGGCGTTGAAGACCACCTCGGCCGTCATCAGCTTCATCATGCTGGAGGGCGCGCGCAACTCGTCGGCGTTCTTCTCGAACAGGACGCTGCCGCTGGAGGCCTCGATCAGGATCGCGGTCGGCGCATCGCCGTCGAAGCCGACCTCTTCCGCCTTCTTGGCGCCCTGGACACTCTGGTTGGCCGCATAGAGCGCCCCGCCCCAGCCGATGCCCGCCACCAGGACCGCAGCGATCAGCCCGCGCGCCAGCATGCCGGCGGTGGACCCGGTGCGACGGAGCGGAAAAAGACGAAATGCCATGGCCAAGCCCTGAGAGCGGCGTTCTAACAGTTGGAACCGGGCCGAACAATACGAGGTTGGCGCCGGCCTCCGAGTTTGCATGATTCTCGCGGCGCCCCTATCGTGACGCCTCATCTTTAGCGACCAAACCCCTGAAAAAAGGCGGAAAAGCGATGTCGTCCACCCGTGTGATCAAGGCAAACGGGATCGAGCTGTTCATCCGCGAAGCCGGCCAGGGTCCCCTCGTCGTGCTCTGCCATGGCTGGCCGGAACTGTCCTATTCCTGGCGCCACCAGATCCCGGCCTTGGCAGAGGCCGGGTTTCACGTCGTCGCCCCCGACATGCGCGGCTACGGCGCGAGCGCGGCGCCGGCGGATGTGACTGCCTACTCCATCTTCGACACCGTCGGCGACGTCGTCGGCCTTGTGCAGGCACTGGGCGAGACCAGGGCGATGGTGGTCGGCCATGACTGGGGTGCGCCGGTGGCCTGGCATGCAGCGCTGTTCCGGCCCGACATCTTTAGCGCGGTGGCGGGCTTGAGTGTGCCGCCGCCGTTCCGCGGCCGCGGCAAGCCGCTCGACCTGCTGCGCCAGGGCGGGGTCACCAATTTCTACTGGCAGTATTTCCAGGCGCCCGGCGTCGCCGAGGCCGAGCTCGAGCGCGACGTCGCCCGCACCATGCGCATCGTGCTCGGCGGGCGCGGCCTCGCCGACCCCAGCGCCGCCATGTTCGTGCAGGAAGGCAAGGGCTTTCTCGGCCACGCAACCACCGAGGAGCCGCTGCCCGCCTGGCTCAGCGAGACCGACCTCGCCTATTTCACCGAGACCTTCCGCAAATCGGGCTTCCGCGGCGGGCTGAACTGGTATCGCAACCTCGACCGCAACTGGGAGCTCACGGCGCCCTGGCAGGATGCGCAGATCCATCAGCCCTCCCTCTTCATTGCCGGCTCGAAGGACGCCGTCATCACCGGGCTGATCGGGGCCAAGCGCGTCAACGAGCTCGAGCGCGTGCTGCCCAATCTGACGCGGAAGCTCATCATCGAAGGCGCCGGTCATTGGGTGCAGCAGGAGCGGCCGGAGGAGGTGAATGCCGCGCTGGTGAAATTCCTGCGCGAGGCTTCGGCACGCTAGGGCGCAAGGTCCTTCCGCATCGCGACGTGCGCGGCGCCCAGCGCCCCGGTCTCGGCAAATCCCTGTCGCTGATAAAACCGGCGCGCGCCCTGGTTGGCCGCGAGCACCGCGAGCGTCAGCGCCGAGACGCCGTGCTGCCGCGCGCCCGCTCCCAGCGCCTCGACGATCTTCGTGCCGGCACCCAGACCGCAATCGGCCGGCAGCAGCGCGATGTCGATGATGTGCCAGCGTTCGCGCGCACAATGAAGCAGCAGCCGGCCGATCGCGGTTCCGTCTCGCGTGACGATCAGCGAAATCGCCTCCGGAAACTGCGTGGCATAGGCTGTCGTCTGGCTGCGGAATTGTTGCGCGACGATCTGCCTGACGATCGGTCCCGACAAGCCCGTCGCGGTGAATTGCGCCGTCCTGACCTGCTCGAAAAGATGGCGGATGAACGAGGCGTCGATCGGGCTCACCGATCGCAGCCGTAGAGCCGGATCATCAGGGACGATATCTAGCGACATGCCGTCCATCATGCCGTCACGCCGCGCCCGCGCGTTCAGCCGAAGGACGGAAAGATTCCTGCATAGGCGATGCACCAGATAATGGCCAGCGTCGGCTGCATGTTGTCGTGGGCCTGCCCTTGCCCGGTCAGCGTGACGGCATTGGGGGCCAAAGTGAGATTGCCGGGCGGCGCGATGAAGCCGTTGAATTGCGGATCGAGTGCGACCATGTTCTGCGCCGTCCCGGGAGCCGGCGCGGCATTCTGTGCGTTGCCGGCCCCGAGCTGCAGGGCGTGCGTGTGAATAGCCATCTCGCTTGAAATCAGGTTGACCGTCGGACTGCCGACGACCTCGCCGATGATGCGATCCTCTAACCCCTGCCCCTGGCCCTGGCTGATCACGACCGAACCGTTCAGATTGGGCAAAGCAAAATTGGTCGTGCCGTTGCCGCCATAGTTGGTCCCGATCAGTGAAAATAACGGGGTGTATTGCTGAATTGGTACGATCTGGCCGAGGCATGGGAGCCAGGCATTGTTGAAGCCGCCGGTCGCAAAGGGAAACGTGAAGGCCTGGATCTCCCCGACATACGGACTGGACATGGTGTCTCCTCGAGACTGAATACGGATCGATGCGCTGCTAACCGGGCGAAGGGAAGATGCCGTCGCTGCAGATGCAGTAGTTGGCAACGACGGTGGGCATCATGTTGTTGTGCCCGACGCTGTTGCCGGCCGGCATCACGCAGGCGGCCATGGTTGCGTAGGGCTCCGCGTTCGCGACCGGCGCATAGAAATTGCCGACGGACGCAGTGGCGAGATGCACGCTCTGTCCGGGCACGGACGTCTCGCCCGTCGCGGTCGAGGACATCAGCGCATGACTATGGGTCGGCATTTCGGCCTCGACCAGCGTGTGGTTTTCCTCACCCGCGGCCTGGCCCAGCACATAGACCGGAAAACCCGTGCCCTGCCCTTGTCCGATCGCGACGCGCCCGCGAAGGTCGGGAAGATTGAAAGTGTTGACGCCATCACCGCCGTAGGTGGTGCCGATCACCGTGTAGAGCGCCTGATACGTCGAAATCGACATCGCCTGACCATTGCAGGCGAACCAACCGGTCGGCACTCGCGGAAAACCAAACAACCTGATCTCGCCGATAAACGGATCCGCCATTGCACTTGATCCCCTGCCTGGGCGCTCCCGATCCGGTCGGGCAATGCGCCGATCTTCGAAATCGATATCAACGGCTGCGAAAATGTCGCGGCCCGCCGCCTAGTTTCGCGACGGATAAATTCCCTGCATCGCGATCAGGTAGCTGATGACGAGATAGGGCTGCATGTTGTTGTGAGGCTGCCCCTGGCCTTCGTTCACCAGATTGGTGGCGGTTGCCAAAGGCGTATCGGCGCTCCCGGCCGGGCCGAATATCTTCTTCGGATTATCGGACGGCAGCGTGTTCGTGCCGAAGATGTTGCCGGCAACCTGAGCACCACGGCCGCTGCCCTGTGTCGCAATCGCCTGGATCAGGTGATTGTGGCTCGGCAATTGAGACACCGTGAGGTTGATCGACATCGATCCGCTGACCATACCGACGGGATATTGGCCGCTGCCGCCGGACGAGCCGATGATGGCACGGCCGCGAAGATCCGGAAGCGCAAACGTCGTCACGCCGTTGCCGCCGTAATAGGTTCCGAGCAGCGAGAACAGCGCTTGATTGGTCTGGATCGCCACCAGCGCGCCGTTGCAGGGTGCCCAGCCTCTGGGAACGATGCCGCTGGCAAAAGGCATGATCTGGCCGAGAACTGGCTGGTACGGCATGACCCCTCCCCGAAAAAGAACAGGCGCCCCATCGTCTCGTGATGCGACGACGACGGTCTATTAAATTATAAAATGCACGACAAACGATCTACTCGCCAAGATTGTTCAACAGACCGTCCCGACAGTCAAGCGCCAGCGCAACCATAAATGCGCTCTCAGACGAATAACTTACTTGTGCTCGATCACGCTTTTGTTGCCGTGGCGCAACGGCTCGCTGAAAAGTTGCGCTGGAAGCGCGGTGTTCGGGCTCACACGCTTGCGTTGTGCACCGCATCTCAGCCAAATGCACGCAACGATATCAGTGAAAAATTACACAATCAGGGATTTCAGGGCGGAGCTCTGCGAAAGAGTGCCGCGAAGGGGGGCCGGTGAGTCACGCAATTGCGGTGGCCGTGCCAGGAACAAGCGGGGAATTGGCGGTCTACGTGCGCGACGGCGGAGCCGTGTCGCGGCACGCCTTGCGGCCCCTCTGGCGCGCGGTTCAACGCATCTGCATCGCGGTCGTCCTGATGCTCGGCGCGATGGCCGCAGCGAACGCGGCGTGCAATTTCTCGTCCGCGTCGCCCACTGGCGGCACGATCACTTTCACCGGGACCGGTGCCGGCAACGCGGTCGGGCTCTGCGTGAGCAACGATACGGTCAGGTGGGGTCTCTACGGCTCCTCGAACGGCACCAATCCAAACATCGATGCGTTCCAGCACTATCCGATGACTGCCGGCGGAACGACCCTCACGAACCTGAACTACACGACGGCAAATGCCACTTACACCCTGGTGCCCGTCAACAACGGGGTCAACAACCAGCACACCGACGAATACGACATCCAGATCAACACGATTTCCGGAAGCGGCACCGATACGATCACCCTCTGGTACACCAGCAGCTGCTCGCAGAGTGCGCCTTGCAACTCCGGTGTTCATCTCACCGACACTTCGTTCACGATCACGGTCAATCTGCCCAACCCGCCGACCGTGACCTCGATATCGCCGACATCAGGTCCAACAACCGGCGGCACGACCGTGATCATCACGGGCACCAATCTGAGCGGCGCCAGCGCCGTGAAATTCGGCGCCAACAATGCAACCGGCGTCACCGTCAATTCCAGTACGCAGATCACGGCGACCTCCCCGGCCGGCACCGCCGGCATTGTCGATGTCACGGTGACGACGTCGGTCGCAACATCGGCGACTTCGGCCGCGGACCAGTTCACCTATGTCGCCGCGCCGACTGTCACGTCGATCTCGCCGACCTCAGGTCCGGCGACGGGCGGCACGTCGGTGGTCATCACCGGCACCAACTTCTCGGGCGCGACGGCTGTGACCTTTGGCGGCGTAGCTGCGACGGGCTTCAATGTCGATTCCGGGACCCAGATCACGGCGACCGCACCGGCAGGCTCGGGCACCGTCGACGTCAGGGTGACGACGATCGGAGGCACGTCAGCAGTTTCGGCGGCAGACCAGTTTACCTATATCGCCGCTCCCACCGTCACCTCGATCTCGCCAACCTCGGGGCCCACGGCCGGCGGCACGTCGGTGACGATCACCGGCACCAATTTCACCGGCGCCACGGCCGTCAGCTTCGGCGGGACAACGGCAGGTGGATTCTCGGTCGTCAACGCGACGACGATCACCGTGACCTCTCCCGCGGGCACTGGCGCGGTCGACGTCAGGGTCACCACTCCAGGCGGCACGTCGGCGACTTCCGCGGCGGACCAGTTCACCTATTTCGCGGTACCTTCCGTCACGTCGATCTCGCCGACTGCAGGTCCGCAGACCGGCGGCACAAGTGTCGTCATCACCGGCACAAACCTGTCGGGTGCGACCGCGGTGACATTCGGCGGCACGGCGGCGACCGGATTCGCCGTCAATACGTCGACCCAGATCACCGCGACCGCGCCGGCCGGCACCGGTATCGTCGACATCACCGTCACGACGCCCGGCGGGACGTCGGCAATCTCGGCTGCGGACCAATTCTCCTATGTCGCAGCCCCCACCGTGACGTCGATTTCCCCGACCGCAGGTCCGGGTACAGGCGGCACCACGGTGACGATCACCGGCACCAACTTCTCGGGCACGACGGCTGTGACCTTTGGCGGCGTAGCTGCAACGGGCTTCAATGTCGATTCCGCTACCCAGATCACGGCGACATCACCGTCCGGCGCCAGCACTGTCGACATCAGGGTGACAACAGCCGGGGGCACCTCGGCGACGTCTGCTGCTGACCAGTTCACCTATGTAGCGACGCCGACGGTCACCTCGATCTCGCCGACTCTCGGCCCGCAGGCCGGTGGCACGTCAGTGGTCATCACCGGCACCAATTTCACCGGAGCAACCGCAGTGACCTTCGGCGCGGTGGCTGCGACAGGCTTCATCGTCAATTCCGCCACCCAGATCACCGTGCCCTCGCCGCCCGGGACCGGCGTCGTAGACGTCAGGGTGACGACCACGGGCGGTACATCGGCCGCCTCGGCGGCGGACCAGTTCACCTATTTCGGCGTGCCGACGGTGACGTCGATTTCACCGAACGGTGGTCCACTGGCCGGCGGCACGTCGGTGACGATCACCGGCACCAATTTCACCGGCGCCACGGCCGTCAACTTTGGAGGGACAACGGCAGGTGGCTTCTCGGTCGTCAACGCGACGACGATCACCGTAACCTCTCCCGCAGGGACCGGCACCGTCGATGTCAAAGTCACGACGCCGGGCGGAACGTCGGCCACCTCTGCCGCGGATCAGTTCACCTACGCCGCAACGCCGACAGTGACGTCGGTGTCGCCGAATGCAGGCCCGACCACGGGCGGCACGTCGGTCACCATCACCGGCACCGCGTTCTCAGGCGCGACCGCCGTGAAGTTCGGCACCGTCACGGCCACCGGCTTCACCGTCAATTCGGCGACCTCGATCACGGCGACCTCGCCGCCCGGCGCCGGCGCCGGCACTGTCGATGTCACCGTGACGACGCCCGGAGGGACCTCCCCGACGTCAGCATCAGATCAGTTCAGCTACTCGCCGGCGCCCGCCGTCACCTCGATCTCACCGACATCCGGCCCGGCAGTCGGCGGCACGTCCATCACGATCACCGGGTCCGGCTTTACCGGCGCCACCGCTGTGAAGTTCGGCGCCAATACGGCGAGCTTCACGGTGAACTCGGCGACGTCGATCACGGCGACCTCACCGGCCGGCTCCGGCACGGTCGACGTCACGGTGACCACGGTCGGCGGCACATCGCCCACCTCGGCCGCAGACCGGTTCACCTATCTGTCCTCGACGACGACGACCGAGGTGACGTCGTCGCAGAATCCGAGCAGCTACGGCCAGTCCGTCACCTTCACGGCCAAGGTGCAAAGCCCGGGCGGAACGCCGACCGGAACGGTCACTTTCAACGACGGCGGAACGCCGATCGGAACGTCGGCACTGGCGGCGGGCACTGCGACTTTCGCGACAACCGCGCTCGCCGTCGGCAATCACACGATCACCGCGACCTACGGCGGATCGCCGGCGTTCGACCGCTCGACCTCGTCTGCCCTGACCCAGTCGGTGGATATTCCCGCCGATAGCGCCAGGCTGCGCGCGCTCCAGCTCAACGTCACCAAGGTCGTCGCACAAAGCTCGGGACAGGCGATCTCCGGCGCCATCGACACCGCCATCTCCGAAGGCTTCAGCAATGGCGGACAATACATCACGCCGGGCGGCGGCGGGATGCGGGTCAACTTCGCCGCAGCGCCCGATGGCGACGACGAGCCTCCGGCCGGCCGTTCCATCGATCAGCAGGGCTCCAATGCCTATGCCGGCGACGGACGCTCCGGCAGGGCCGGCCGTGCCGGCGGGGCTTCGCGGATCGACGATGCCTTCGCCGCGATCGACCGCGCGGCGCCGACCAAGGCACCGCGTGCGCGGTTCAAGGAGCAGAAGGACTGGCTGTTCTGGATCGACGTGCGCGGCACCGGCATCGACCGCTGGGGCTCGTCCGGCAATATCGGTCAGGGCGCAACGCAGGCCACGCTCTATGGCCAGCAGATCAATTTGCTGTCGGGCCTGACCTACCGTGCCAGGCCAGACCTGCTGGTCGGCGTCGTCGGCGGCTACGAGAATTTCAGCTACACCCAGACCGACATCAGCGGAAAGCTCAAGGGCGACGGCTGGACCGTCGGCGCCTATGTCGGCTGGAAGATCATCCCGACGCTGCGCTACGACGCGGCGGTGACCTATTCCGGTATCGGCTATGACGGCACCGCCGGCACCGCCCAGGGCAATTTCAACGGCAATCGCTGGATGTTCGCGACCGGTTTCACCGGCAGCTACAGCTGGGCCAATTTCAACATCGAGCCGTCGGCCAAGGTCTACGCGCTGTGGGAACGTGAAAACGCCTATGTCGATTCGCTCGGCACCTCGCAGGCCGCCCGCACCTTCTCCAGCGGCCGCGCCTCGGCAGGCAACAGAGTGTCCTATCCCGTACCGTGGCTCGATAGCGTGCTGCTGCTGCCCTATGCCGGCGTCTACGCCGATTACTACTTCACCCAGGACGACGCGGCCGCGATCGTTGCTGCGGGAGGCATTCCGCTGGCATCGACGCCGCTGCTGCAAGGCTGGTCGGCGCGCGTCACCGGCGGCATCGGTGCAAGGCTGGCGGGCGGGGCCACCGTCGGCTTCGGCGCCGAACTCGGCGGCATCGGCGGCAACACGCAGATCTGGACGTTTGCGGGACGCGCGCGCATCCCGTTCTGATCACCGGATCTCAGCGACGGGCTTCGTCGCTGATTGACTTGCGAGGCTCAGTAGAGGCCGCGTCCGCTCAGGATGCTGCGGGCCTCGGCGGCGCCGTCCGAAGTGTAGGCGGCGGACGGAGCGCTCTCGGTCGCGTAGCGCCCCTCGTCGTCATAGGACACCTGCCTGGCGTTCTGGAGAGCCCGGCCCCGGCTGCGGCTCGAGGCCGACATCTCCGAGGTCGCATTGAGCGAGGCCATGTCGGCGGACGTATTGCCGAGATTGTAGGGCCGCCCTTCCGGCATCGGAACCTCGCCGCGGATGGCGCCACGATTCGATGACGGCAGCTCCGGCACGAAGGGCCTGGCCGAGGCGACCCGGACCATCGAGGGCGACGGCGCCGGGATCCCGGTGCGGAGCGTCGCCATCAGCTGACGGTCGTCGGATCCTTCGAGCGGCGCCCGGCCGACATATTCGACGCGCACCTTGGCGACGCCATTGCCTTTGAATTCAAGGAGTTCGGCGGCTTTGTTCGAGACGTCGATGAGCCGGTTGCCGTGATAAGGCCCGCGATCGTTGACGCGGACGATCAGCGACTTGCCGTTCGAGACGTTGGTGACCCGCGCATAGGACGGCATCGGGAGGGTCGGATGCGCCGCGGTCAGCGAACCCATGTCGAACACTTCACCGTTGGCGGTCAGGCGGCCGTGGAAATCATCGCCGTACCAGGAGGCCATGCCCTCGGCGCGGTAGTTGACGTCCTCTTCCGGCACGTAGGTCTTGCCCGCCACCACATAGGGCTTGCCGACGCGGTAGGTGCCGCCGCCCTTCGGGACCGGCTCGCCAAAGGCGACGACCCGGGGGCTCGACGACACGCCGTATTTCGGATCGACCCGGCTGGCGAATTTGTTCGAGGAGGCGCAATTGGCGAGCGCGAGGCAGCTTGCGACCACCGCGACACCGCGCGCGGCCCGCAAAACCGAATCTGACCGTCGGATCCCCATGTGCCCCAAATACCACTTCGCCGGAGGCGTACCTAACCCGCTTTAGCTACGGGGAGCGCCGTCCGGTCATCCAATCCGAGGCGGCCCACCACCGCGTCAGATGCAGTAAGGATAACGCAACCCGAACACGGCGGAAATGGGGAGCCCACAGCCATCGCGCCGGGATGGTAAACGCCGCGTTCGTTTTCCCCCGTCGATCTACGGCGTGAAGGCGCCTGCTTTGTGCCACTCCTGGACATTCTGTTGCGCCAAATCCTCACTCCACCCCCATTGTCGCGCCGCTCACTGGAATTCTTTTGACTGTGCAAGGCCGCCCGCGTTCTCTCGGATGCAAGGGCGGGATTTGGAATTTAACGATGATCGAGACGGTTTCGGCACTGATGGGTCTGGTAAGCGCGGGGATCTTCCTGGCCCATGCGTTTGAAGGTTACCGCACGAGGGCCTGAGGGTATTCGCGCGGGCGGCAAGCATCACCTCTTTCAAGACGGCACGTTCGGACAGTTTTAATCAATCCGACCGAGCATCGAAGACGAGAGCGGCAGGTGTCCCAATAGGTGTCCCATGCGCAGCAACCATGACCTCGTATCCGATGGCTTCCTGGCATTGACCGCGAGCGGTCTGGTGCTGTTGTGCTCGAGCCTCATGGCATTGGCCTTCGCCTGAGCACGACCACGAGTTTCCTCATTTCTAACGACAACTACACCGCGATGCAGCATGCCATCCGTTTTGGATTGCCCTGCTCTCCTTTAGTTGATTGAATTTCTGCATTCGACGCCTCGACCCATTTCAAGAGGCCCTCACCAACGAAGGTGACGCAAATGCTTGCCGAGAAATTTTTCCTGGTTCTGGAATCCCTGATCCGCGGCGATCGCACCTATCCCGACGGAAGCCCCCGCATCATCAGCACCTCCCCGCACGTGCCGGTGAAGCTCCCGGGCCAGAAATAACCGGAGTCCCGGAGCGCCGGTCACGCACTCAGCGCAGTCCGAGCAGCGACCGGCGATACAAGCTCTCACGGGCTTCGCTGCGGCAGACGAAGCTACCGTCGAAGCCCTGGCCATAACGCTTCTGGCCTTTCGCGTAGTAGATGCCCTTCCTGAAATCCAGCCAGACCACCTGATCATGCGGACAATGCCGCTGCGCCTGCGCTTCGTAGCGAAACGGCGTCAGCGGCGTAGCCAATGCCTCGCCGATGCCGGCACCAAGCATCACCACCGCAACCAGCGCCAAACCGCCGGGCCTTCTGCCGAAGCAACTCTGCAACCTCTCGCCTCCCCATCCGGGCCCGTCACGCGACGGCCGCATCCCACGCTAGCACGAAACTGCACGATCCCCGGACAACCGCCAAGAGAGGCGGCCATCCGAACCAGCCAGGCGCGCCTCGCGTCTTCCACCGGCCATCTTGCCGGGGTACATGAGAGCGAGATCGTCTCCGCTCGCAAGGATGCTGCCTGAATGTCGGTTGAGCCTGAGCCAAGGACCGGATCCCGTTCGCCCTCGCCGCGCCTCGGCGTGCTGCCGATGATCATCTTCGGCTCGCGATGGCTGCAATTGCCGCTCTATCTCGGACTGATCGTGGCGCAATGCGTCTACATCGTGCTGTTTCTCAAGGAGCTCTGGCACCTCTCCTGGCACGCGATCGATCTCACCGAGCAGCAGATCATGATGAGCGTGCTTGCGCTGATCGACGTCGTGATGATCTCGAACCTGCTCGTGATGGTCATCGTCGGCGGCTACGAGACCTTCGTCTCGCGGCTCGACCTCCAGGGCCATCCGGACGAGCCGGAATGGCTCGGCCACGTCAATGCGAGCGTCCTGAAGATCAAGCTCGCCATGGCCATCATCGGCATCTCCTCGATCGCGCTGCTGCGCACCTTCATCGAGGCCGGCAATCTCGGCTCGAACCGCGCCGGCTTCACCGAGACCGGCGTGATGTGGCAGGTGCTGATCCACATCACCTTCATCGTCTCCGCGCTCGGAATTGCCTATGTCGACAAGCTCAGCGACTCCGGAATGCGCAGACACGCCGAGTGAGGCGTTCGATTTGCGATCTCGATCCGGAGTCCGCATGCCCGCTGACAACATCTCCTTCAGACCGGCGTGCCCCGAAGACGCGGAAACTGTGTTTGACATCACCAAGGCCTCGATCGCGGGTCTTTCGCGGGGATGCTATTCACCGGCCCAGATCGAGAACTGGATGGGCGAACGGACGCCCCTGTTCTACGAAGAACTCATCGTCAGGGGGCGAATGACTGTCTGCCTTCGCAACGACGTCGTCATCGGCTTCGTCGATGCCGAGCCCGGCGAAGTCACCCGATTATTCGTACTGCCTGGGGCGGCCGGCTTCGGCGTCGGAAAACGGCTGCTCGACATCGGCGTGGCCCAGGCGCGGCTCGGCCATAGCGGGCCGATCCGCCTTGAAGCCACCATCAACGCCGAACCCTTCTACCGACGTTACGGTTTCAGACGCACAGGTCGAGGACAGTTCTCTCACGGTCTCGGTGGCGAGCCCATCGAGATCATACATATGGAGCTGTGAGCACCACGCTGCGGCGCTCACTCCTTTGCTTCCAACTGCTGCAACGCCGCGTGCAGACATTCTTGGAGCTTGGCCGCGACCTGCTCGCGCGCGACGCCCTTGCCGGCGAGATCGCCAGACACCTTGTCCAGGACTTCATCCATCGTCTGATTCGCGACATTGTCGGTCACCAGCATCGTCGCATAACTGGCCGCTTCATCCCCGGTGAGACCCAGCTGGCCGGCCGCCCACAGCCCGAGCAGCTTGTTGGACCGGGCCGCGGCCTTGAACATGAGCTCCTCGTCGTGGGCGAATTTGGCCTCGAAGCCCTGCTCGCGCTTGTCGAACGTGGTCATGGTCAGCTCCATTGCGTTTCGCGGATGGGATGGACTGGCTGGGAGCGAACGTCTCCGTATTTCGTGTCAGTTGAGGATCATTTGAAGCTTCGTCCCGGAAGGCAAAGTCCGTCAAGCCTGCATCTGGCCGACCGCAGCCAGCACCAGCCCCGCGCCAGCCAGACCGGCCAACATCTCGATGTTTACTGTTTGTTAAGCAGACTCAGCGCCGCATGGCTCCGGGGGACACATCAAGAGCTGACACATGAACAGAGAGCTGCGCGAGTTTCGACGACTTGAACGCCTCTGCCTGGAGCAGGCTGCCCTCTCCAACATGGACCTGACACGATCCGGGCTGCTCAAGGTCGCCGACGATTGCCGCATCGCGGCCGAAGCAATCGAGGCGCAATCGCCCCGCGGCGGCTTCGCGAGCGCGGTGCAGGCCCTCAAGCTGGCCTTGATTCCAACACGCATTCCCGGCCGACACCGGCACTAGGCACGGCATCGACCGGCAAGGTTGATCTCGGATTGGTCTCGGGGGAACGAGTGGCGGGTCAGCCCTTGGCTGCCGCGGCTTCGCGCGCGAGGCGCTCGGCCTTCAACCGTTCCTTGTTGGCGTAAAACGCCTTCTGCGCCTCTTCATGATCGCGCATGGCCTTTTCGGCCTCGACGCGGCGTGCCGCATCGCGCGCCTGGCGCTGTTCGGGGGTCAAGGGTTTGCGTCGAAAAGAAAGGTCTTCAGTCATGCCGAGACAACGCAGATGACCTAAAAGGGTTCCATCGATCGACGCGAAACCGCGGTAGAAGCCGGATAAAACCCCACAATATCAGTTAATTAGCGCCATGCGCGATGGCCTGGTCAGGCATATTGATGTCGGCGTGCTGACGCCGATCCGACTGTTATTCTGATCGATGATCGCGGTGCGGCTTGCTTGCGGCATGCCGCAATGCCGGTTCGCCGGCTAGTTCGCGTTGCCTTGGGCGGTCGGCTGGGCTAAGCGACAGCCTCTCCGTCAGGAAGGGTGGCCGAGTGGTTTAAGGCACCGGTCTTGAAAACCGGCGTGCCTGCAAGGGCACCGTGGGTTCGAATCCCACCCCTTCCGCCATCTGCTAGTCGAAAGACGTTCTGGTCCGCCCAACGTTCCGGGTGCGAACCGGCAGCCTATTGGGGATCAAAGGGCACCGCGGACAAAGCACGGGGAATCGACAACGTGTGTGTCGCCGCCTAGGGTGCCCGAGATGGGCCGCGTTCAAAAACTTATCGATTGCTACGACTGTGGGCATTCAGTCTCTGGGAACGCCGCTGCGTGCCCGAGTTGCGGGTCGCGACACCCTTTTGGTCCTCCGGTCCTTAGTCGCAAGCGGACGCCGATCCATAACGTAGAGGCGCGCAACGACCGGAACATGTTCGCGATTGCGGGGGCACTTGGCGCGCTGGCTGCGGCATACGGCTTCGCTACAAGCTCGGGGCCATGGACGGCAGCGCTGTTCGGGATTGCGTACGGCCTTGCGGGCGTTTTGGTCGGCGTGCCGCTCGCCGGTTTGTTCAACATCACTCGCCGGCTCTGGCAATAGTAGCAAGATGGCGGCTGTTGGAGATCAGTAGGCTCCAGCGAAATCTACAGCGAAATCCGAGGTCACGACACGTCAGCGCAGCAGCAGACGGTCGCTGATTTCCCCATCCAGCACGAGGTCGTCGCGCGCACCGAGCAGCCAAAGCTCGCCGACCTCGACCTGCAGCAACGTGCGTGACCACCAGCGCTCGATCATCGACGCCAGGATTGCCGCCTCGCCGGCATCGAGGTCGTCCATCAAATTCCAAAGTCCGACGACATAGAGATCCGTTGTCGGACGGCCGAGCGCGCGCTGCACCGTATGGAGCAGGTTGGCGCCGTCGCGGAGCGCCGGGTAGACCCGCAGGTAGAGCCGTCCCCGGTTCACATTCCCCGAGAACGGCCCGCGGATTTCGGCCCTGATGGGTCCAAGCCCGGCCAGGGCCGAGCGACGGGAAGCTTCGATCGCTGGCAATTCGGAGCCGAGGCCACCGCAGATGGTTGCATGCAGGCGCTGCCGCCGCCTGCCCATTACGTGCCACGCCACCTTGCGCGCAAAGGGAGCCGCCCGCATCTCCGCATCGAGCGCCCGATAGGCCGGCGATGCTTCGAGTGCATCGGCCGAAACCGGCAACACCACCGAGTAGGCCGTTGGATGACGGCCCTTGTCGTAGGGGGTGCCATCCTTCGCTGCGATCACGCGAGGATCATGCGGAGCGACCAGCGGCAGATGCGCCAACCGGTAGGCATCGTCAAGCATCATGCCCTGCCCCGGTGCGAAATGCGTCCGGCTGCGTTCATAAGCGAGCGCGTCGTCACTGCAGAATGTGTCCACCATGCTTCCTCTCGGGGATGCCCGACCATGACAATGGCGATCGGACGCATCCAGCTTTTGGCACGGCCCCCCATTGATCGAAAGCGCGTCCCGCGCGACGCGGAACGATCAGACGACACTTCCTGATCCGGCGATTTGTCAGGCGCGCGTCAGCCTGGTGCTTTAGCCTGTCGTCCTCAACAACCCGCGATACCGGCGACATCTCCCAGGGCGTCGCTGGTGACGAGGCCCGGTTGGGTTCACCTCCAATCCGGGCCTCGTTTGCGGATGCGCAAAAGAAAACGGCGCTCCGCGGGAGCGCCGTTCGAAAACGTTGATTGCTGCGTCGGCGTCAGTAGCCGCAGGACGCGCAGCCCATCTGCACCGGCGCGTAATAGGAATAGCCCGGCGAGACCATCTCGACGCGCTGACGCGTGGCGTATTGCGGCGGGATGCGCTCGTACTGGACGCCCGGCGGAGCCACCATCACGGTCTGCGGCACCATCACGGTGCGATACTGCGCCGGCGTACGATGCGCGACGACGGAGCCCGGCGACACCATCACGGTCTCGTCCACGGTGCGGTATTGCGGCGCGACGTATTGCTGCTGATAGCAGGTCTGGCACGGCGGCGGCGTGTAGCAATTGTAGCAGCCGGCGGAAGCAGCGCCCGTCATGGAAATCGCAGCGACGGCCGTGGAGAAAACAACAGCAAGAGTACGAGACATTATGCGGTGCCCCAGTTGCCCGAAATGGATTTGCGAAGGTCGCCGCAGTATACGCCGCAAAATCCGAACCTGCTGAAGTTCATGGGGACGTCCTTAATGCAAACGGCCGGCTTTCGCCGGCCGTTCAGAACTTGTTGACCATGCGCGCGTGGTGTGCGCGGTGCAGCGCTCAGTTCGAGCGACGCTTCACCTCGCGCACCGCGCCGCGCGCGGCGCTGGTGGTGAGCGCGGCGTAAGCCTGCAACGCGGTCGAGACGTTGCGCTTGCGGCCGATCGCCTGCCAGGCGGTGTCGCCCTTCGCCTCCTCCGCGGCGCGACGCTTGGCGAGTTCCTCGTCGGAGACCTCCAGCGTGATGCTGCGGTTCGGGATGTCGATGGCGATGATGTCGCCGGTGCGCACGAGGCCGATGTTGCCGCCTTCGGCCGCTTCCGGCGAGAGATGGCCGATCGACAAGCCCGACGAGCCGCCGGAGAAGCGACCGTCGGTGACGAGCGCGCAGGCCTTACCCAAGCCCATCGATTTCAGATAGCTGGTCGGATACAGCATCTCCTGCATGCCGGGGCCGCCGCGCGGGCCTTCATAGATGATGACCACGACCTCACCGGCGACGACCTTACCGCCGAGGATGCCTTCAACCGCCGCGTCCTGGCTCTCGAACACGCGCGCCGGGCCGGAGAATTTCAGGATCGAGGCGTCGACGCCGGCGGTCTTCACGATGCAGCCGTCCTGCGCGAGGTTGCCGTAGAGCACGGCGAGACCGCCGTCCTTGCTGAAGGCGTGCTCGAGGTCGCGCACGACGCCCTTCTCGCGGTCGGCATCGAGCTCGTCGTAGCGGCGCTCCTGGCTAAAGGCGACTTGCGTCGGGATACCGCCGGGCGAGGCGCGATAGAAGGTGCGCACCGCCTCGCTCTTGGAGCGCTTGATGTCCCAGCGCTCCAGCGCCTCGTTCATCGTCGGCGCGTGCACGGTCGAGCACGACGTGTCGATCAGACCGGCGCGGTCGAGCTCGCCGAGAATGCCCAGGATGCCGCCGGCGCGATGCACGTCCTCGACGTGCACGTCGGCGACCGACGGTGCGACCTTGCAGAGCACGGGCACGCGGCGCGACAGCCGGTCGATGTCCTGCATGGTGAAGGCAACCTGCCCTTCATGGGCGGCGGCGAGCAGATGCAGCACGGTGTTGGTCGAGCCGCCCATGGCGATGTCGAGCGTCATCGCATTCTCGAACGCCTTGAAGTTCGCGATGTTGCGCGGCAGCACCGACGCGTCGTCCTGCTCGTAGTAGCGGCGGACGAGATCCACGATGGTGTGGCCGGCCTCCACGAACAGGCGCTTGCGGTCGGCATGGGTGGCGACCACGGTGCCGTTGCCGGGCAGCGCGAGGCCAAGCGCCTCGGTCAGGCAGTTCATGGAATTGGCGGTGAACATGCCCGAGCAGGAGCCGCAGGTCGGGCACGCCGAGCGCTCGATCACCTTGACGTCCTCGTCGCTGACCTTGGAGTCGGCCGCAGCCACCATGGCGTCGATGAGATCGACGGCCTTGGTCTTGCCCTGCAGCTTGACCTTGCCGGCCTCCATCGGGCCACCCGAGACGAACACGGCGGGGATGTTGAGCCGCAGCGCGGCCATCAGCATGCCGGGCGTGATCTTGTCGCAGTTGGAGATGCAGACGAGGCCGTCGGCGCAATGCGCATTGGCCATGTACTCGACGCTGTCGGCAATCAGCTCGCGCGACGGCAGGCTGTAGAGCATGCCGTCATGGCCCATGGCGATGCCGTCATCGACCGCAATGGTGTTGAATTCCTTGGCGACGCCGCCGGCCTGCTCGATCTCGCGCGCGACGAGCTGGCCGAGGTCCTTGAGGTGGACGTGGCCGGGCACGAACTGGGTGAAGGAGTTGACGACCGCGATGATCGGCTTGCCGAAATCGCCGTCCTTCATGCCCGTCGCGCGCCAGAGGCCGCGCGCGCCCGCCATGTTGCGGCCGTGGGTGGTGGTGCGGGAGCGATAGGCTGGCATGGCGGTTTCCGTCCTCGGGTTTGGGTGGCCGGGCGGGAAAATATGGAGCCGCCTCAGGCCTTTCCGGCCGGATAGCGCACGGACCGGGCGCGCGCAACGGGAACTTGGGCATGGCAGGCCTTCCCTGCTCCCGGCGCGGGCTATTGCAGGGGTCGCGGCAGCGTCGGACAGACGCTACCGCTAGCGCTTTGGCTTGGGCAGCACAATTCTGCCTTGGGAGGCAATGCCCCCCCATTTGGCGGACCAGCCGATTTCCGAAGCCGAGGATGGTTCAATGCTTGTCTGACCTCGGGCGCCCTGCAATGCAAACAGGGCGCCCTGGGGATCGACACATCGTGCGATCCAGCAGCCGTCAGGCAATTCGATCGGCCCCTGGAGGATCCGGCCTCCGCCGGCAATCACATGTTTGCTGGCAGCGCCGATGTCGGCGACATTGAAGTAATGCAGCCAGCTCGGCTGCGCGACGCTCGGAAGTTTCGTGAGCATGCCGCCGACCGTCTGCCCACCCGCCGAGAACAATTGATACCAGTCCGCTGGATCGCTTTGTGCGTCGGCCTGCTGCCAATCGAATAGTTCTCTGTAGAAATCGAAGATCACGGTCCGGTCGGCGGCCAGTAACTCATGCCAGCCTACGCGCCCCGGCTCGTCCAGCCGGCCCGGCTTCCGCCGGCCATATGTCGGTTCTTTGATCAGCCCGAACGTCGCCTCTTGCGGATCGGCAACGACTGCTATGCGGCCGATATTGGTGTCGGTCGGCGGTACAAGGATCGTGCCTCCAAGACGCCCGATCCGCGCGGCGGTGGCGTCCAGGTCGTCGACGGCGACGTATCCCATCCACCGCGGCGTCGCCCCCAGTCTCCGCCCCTCTTCCGGAATATCCATAAGCCCGCCGAGCGGAGCGCCGCCGCTCCTAAGCACCGTATAAGGCAGTTCCGGGGTCGACTCGTCCTTCAGGCCCCAGCCGACGGCCTTGCTGTAAAATGCGCCTGCCGCCGCGACATCCGTGGTCAGGAGTTCATACCAAGCGAAGCGCCCTGATCGATCTGCCACGCCGCTCTCTCCATTCGAGATTCGATGCACTTGCGGCACTGCACCAAAACTGCACGCGCACCAACAGCGTGGATCATTGATGCGTTGTGTCAACTGACCGCGCCGATGCCGTTCATGAAGATGAATGCATCATCCTGAACGTGCGGCGCCGCACTTCTGTGCGCGAAATTGTTGCTCGCGTCATTTCCTGGGCGTAGGCTTACCGCGGCTGGGACGCTTCTTGCAATGCTCGGAGGTTCGACCATGCGGCAGGCGAAGAAGACTTCTAAAGGGAAGAAGCGCGTAACCAAAGTCGCCGTGCCGGCGTTCGGAGCCGCAGGGTTGACGTTCTCGCTGGCGGGAGGCGCATCAGCGTCCGCCGTACCGACACCCGACATACAACAATTGCCCCACCTTGGAGCCGGTCAGGCAATCACGCTCGATGAAGAGGAAATGGCTGACGTCAGCCTGGCCACCTTCCATCTCTTCGACAAGGAGAACGCCGGCAGCCGTGTGCAGCTGGCATGGCGCGGATGCGGCGGTTGTCGCGGCTGCAGAGGCTGTCGGGGTTGCCGTGGTTGCCGATGTGGCGTCGGTTGCCGATGTGCGGGTTGTGCCGTCGGCTGTGGCGTTGGCGTGGTGGGATGCGCCGTATCATGTGCGGGCTGCTGCGCATCGTGGGGCCGCTGCCGCTGGTGCTAGGCCTCGGCGCGCTCCGAATGTCACATTCACGGGTTGATAGGTCATTGGCCGGCCTCACGAAAGGGTCCGGCCAATTGCTTGATTTCGCGACAACCGGCGTGACGGCAACAGGATCAGCGTGCTGACGCAATGACTGCAACTCGCAAGACCCGCGCCGCGCGGCAAACCCGCAAAGACATCCTCCGATTTGCACCGAACTTCACCGCTTACGTCCTGCCTCCCGATGCGGTTTGCCTCTATTCCGAGGACCGCAAGTTCTTCCTGCACGGCGAGCTCTACTGTGCCCTGGCTACCGCGATCGGAAAGCATGGCAAGACGTGGCCGGAAATCATCAGCCAGCTTTCGAAGCACTTTCCGGCCAACAAGATCGAGGAAGCGATCAAGCGGCTGCTCGATCGCCGTTACGTCGTTGCGCGGCCCGCGAAAGCATTCGACGGCGCCGTCGGCGGTTTCCTGGCGAGCCTCGGCATGCCTTTGGAGATCGCGGAACAAAATCTTCGCAATTGCCCCGTCCAGATCGAGACGATCGACGTCAAAGGCGCCAAGGAGCTGACCGCGGCGTTGAGCAAGCTCGGTGTTCAAATCGCCAAGCGAGCGCCGAAGCTCACGATCACGCTGGCGAACGACTATCTCGACCGGGGACTTGCTGAACTGAACCAGGAACGTGTGGCCGGCAAGACGCCCTGGCTGCTGGTACAGCCATCCGGCCCGTTTCCGCTGGTCGGACCCGTGTTCAAACCGGGCGAGAGCGCCTGCTGGACCTGCCTGTTCGATCGCATGATCCGCAACCGGGAGATCAAGGGGTTTCTCGACAGGGGCCCGGCGCATGCGGTTGCCATATCGCCGCTCGTCAGAGAAAGTGTCGGCCAGACCGGAATCCATTTTGCGGCCGTCGAAATCGCCAAGGCGATTGCATCGGATTTTCGCACCGATTTGTGCGATCACATCGCAAGTTTCGACCTGACCGGCGCCGCGATCGCCAAGCACTACGTGACGCGACGTCCACAATGTCCGACCTGCGGCAGCAGGAAGCTGAACAACCCGCGCCGATCTCCCGCCCTGGTCGAGATTGCCGAGGGCAAGAGGCTCGTCATGACCAGCGGTGGGTATCGCACCGTGACGTCGCGGTCGACGGTGTCGCGCTTCCGCAAGCATGTGAGCCCGCTGACGGGGGTAGTGACCAGGCTCGAACGAATCGACGTCGATCTGCCGATGAACACCAACTATTTCGCCCAGCATAATTTCTCCGCGCCGGCCCACAGCATCGACCAGCTCAGGTCCGGATTGAGCGGCGGCAGTTTTGGCAAGGGGTCGACCGCCGAGCAGGGTGAAGCCAGCGCGCTGATGGAATCGATCGAACGCTATTCGGGCATTTTCCAGGGCGACGAGATCAGGACGACGCGTCGATTTGCCGACTTCGCGCCTGGCGACGCGATTCTTCCCAACGATGTCCAGCTCTTCAGCGAAACGCAGTTCAAGAACAGATTTCTCCAGCAGCCGGACGATCCCCATCCGGTTCCAGAGCCGTTCGATCCTGCGACGAGGACCGAGTGGTCGCCCGTCTCATCGTTGCGCGACAAGCGCTTCAAATATCTGCCGACGGGCCTGCTGTATTTCTTTTATGGCGGCTTTCATACGGATTCCAACGGATGCGCGGCCGGCAACACCCGCGACGAAGCGATTGTCCAGGGCTTCCTCGAACTGATCGAACGCGATGCCTACGCGATCTGGTGGTACAACCGGGTGCAGCGCGCCGAGGTCGACCTCGAGCAGTTCGACGATTTCTATGTCCGGGATCTCCGGTCTCAATTTGCGGAAGCCGGGCGCAAGCTGTGGGTGCTCGATGTTACGACCGACCTTGGCATTCCCACTTACGTGGCAATCATGCACTGGATGGAGAATGGACACGAGCATATCGAGTTCGGTTCCGGCGCGCATTTCGACCGCCGCATAGCCCTGCTGCGCTCCCTCACCGAGCTGACCCAATTCATGTCCGTCAGCATGATGGGCAGTGCGAGCGGCGAGAAGCCGACCCTCGACGGTGTGACACCGCTGCGCCTGGAAAACTACCCGTTCCTGATCCCCAGCAATCGCCCGATCGTCCCCCCAGCGCCGAGCCTCAAGCTTCACGACAATACGCGTGACCAGGCCATCGCCTGTGTCGAGATCGCCGCCCGTGCGGGCTACGATTTCCTCGTCCTCGACCAGACACGTCCCGACGTCGAGGTTCCGGTCGTCAGAGTGCTCGTTCCCGGCTTGCGTCATTTTTATCGCCGTTTCGCGCCGGGCCGCCTTTACGATGTGCCGGTGAAGCTCGGATTGTTGGAGCGGCCGCGACTGGAAAGCGATCTGACCTCATTCCTTCCACACACCTGAAGGCCTCCTCGTCGTGCGCGCTCCCCGGAAGAAGCCGACCAGGAAGGTCGCGCCAGACATTGCTGCCCGATTGGGCCATCGCTTCTCCCTCCAGATGCAGGGGGACGGAAACATCGCAGCCTCTGTGGGCGACTATTCCGTCAACCTCGGACAATTCAGCGAGGCTGCGATGGACCATGCGCGACATCTGAGCACCGGTCTTCCGCTCGCTTCGTTTGCAGGCAAGAGCAAACTCGCCAGGGAAATCGACGCCCTGGTGCATCGCCTGGCCCGGCACGGGCTGCTGGAATACCGCCTCTCCTCCTCGCGCGACGGGCCGGACCTCGTGGTCATCGAGCCTCAAGTCCCCGACTACTGGCCGCGACGCGCGAAGCTGAGCAGCCGTGATACCGTCGTGTTGTCGCGCTTTGCCTATCTGCGCCGGCGCGGCAACGAGTTGGTGCTGGAATCGCCACGCGCCGGCGCGCTGTTCCGGATTGGCGATCCCGCCATCGCCGCTACCCTTGCTGCGCTGTCGCAGCCTCAGAAGATCGGCAAGCTCGGCCCGAAGGCGCTCTCCTTCAACCTCCTTCTGCTCGAGCTGCTGGTGGAAAGCCAGATCCTGCTCAAGCTCGATGCGAAAGGCGGCGACGGCTTGCGCGTGAATGAAGGCGACGGCAATCTCGTTCTCTGGGATTTCCATGATCTGGTATTTCACACGCGGAGCACGGAGGGCCGGCAAGCCAATCCGGTCGGTGCCGCTTTCAGCTACGCGAGTGTCGTTCCGCCGCCGCCGGCGGTGCGTCCGCGCTGGCCCGGCAACAAGATCGCTTTGCGTAAATTCCCCTCCCTGGAGCCGAACTCTCTCCTCCCGAAGCTGTTGCGCGAACGCCATTCAACGCGGGATTTCGACGACAAGCATCCGATCACGCTCGACGAACTCGCGCAGTTTCTCGACACCACCGCGCGCGTTGTGTCCGAATGGAAGAGCGGACCGCATTTTGACGGCGGTCCCGAAGTCACATACAGCACGAGGCCCTATCCGTCGGCGGGCAGCGCATACGAGCTGGAATTGTATTTGGCAGTCTCGAACTGCGAAGGGCTCGCGCGCGGTTTCTACCACTATGACGCAGGGCAACACGCGCTGGTCGCGATCAGCGCCTCCGCCCAGCAACTCCAGGCTCTCTCGGTGGCGGCTCAGTTCGCCATGGACGCGCCTGGGCAACCGCAAATCCTGATCACCATCGCGGCGCGCTTTGGGCGGGTCTCCTGGAAATACAGCTCAATTGCATATTCGTTGATCCTGAAGGACGTCGGCAGCCTGCTTCAGACGTTCTATCTGGCAGCGACCGATATGGGCCTTGGTGGCTGCGCCATCGGAACGACCGACATCGATCTGTTCGCGAAAATGACGGGGCTGGAATTGCATATTGAGGGCCCGGTCGGTCAATTCGCGCTCGGGCGCGGCAAGAAGCCGGAGTTCCAAGGTTAGACGTCCAAGGATCGAAGCGGCGGCAAAATCGGCGCACGGCTCAAGCCGGTCGCGCTATTGCAGCGTCGGATCGAGCCGGTCGCGCAGCCAATCGCCGATCACCGAGACCGCCAGCGTCGTCACCACGATGGTCGTCGCCGGCGCCAGCATGATCCAGGGCGTGCGGGTCAGGTACTCGCGGCCATACCCGACCATGTTGCCGAGGCTGGTCATCGGCGGCTGCACGCCGAGGCCGAGGAAGGACAGGCCGGATTCCATCAGGATCACCTCGGGAAACACCAGCGTGGTCGAGACGATCAGCGTGGAGGCGATGTTGGGCAGGATGTGGCGGAGATAGATCCGCGACGGCGTGGCGCCGAGTTGGCGGACCGCAGCGGCATAACCTTGCGCGTTGGCGGAGATGGCAAGGCCACGGGCAATGCGGGCATAGCGCTCCCAGCCGAACAGGCCCATCAGGCCGATCAGCAGCGGCAGCGAGTTGCCGAAGAAGGCGAGCACCGCGAGCGCCATGATCAGGAATGGCATGCTGGCCTGGAAGTCGGTCAGCATCAGCACGAGTTGCTCGACAGCCCCGCGGAAATGCGCGGCGAGGAAGCCGAGCGTGGTGCCGACGACGGCCGAGATCGCGGTGGCGCCAAAGGCGATCAGCAGCGAGATGCGGATGGAGACGAGAAGGCGCGACAGCACGTCGCGGCCAAGCTCGTCGGTACCCAGCCAATGCGCGACATTGCCGGGCGCGGCCAGCCGGTTGCGCAGGTCGAGCTGGGTGAAGCCGTAGGGGGCGATCTTCTCGGCGAAGGCCGCGATCACCAGCATCGCGACGATCCAGGTGATCGCGAGCGCAACCGAGACCGGAATAGCCGGCAGGCTGAAGCGGCGGCGAATGGCGGTGTCCTTCAGCGTGGCGTCGGTCATGCGTGCCCTCGCTTCATGCGTGAGCCCCTTTGGCGCGCAGCCGCGGATCGAGGAAGCCGTAGAGGAAGTCGACGATCAGGTTGGACGTCACCATGGTCATCGCCACCAGCAGCAGGATGCATTGCACGACGGCAAGGTCGCGGTTGGCGACGGCGACGACGAGGAGGCGCCCTACTCCCGGCCAGGCGAACACGCTCTCGACCACGACCGCGCCCGCGATCAGCGTGCCCACCATGAAGCCCAGGATGGTCACGGTCGGGATCGCCGCGTTCGGCAACGCATGCGAGGTCACCACCTTGCGCCACGGCACGCCCTTGGCCGAGGCGGTGCGGATGTAGGGCTGGCCCAGTACCTCCAGCATCGCGCTACGGGTGAACCGCGCCAGCACCGCAGCGCCGCCGAGGCTGAGCGTCACGATGGGCAGGATGGCATGACGCCAGCTGTCCTGCCCACCCGAGGGCAGCCAGCCGAGCTGCACGGCGAAGACGAGGACCAGCAGCAAGGCCAGCACGAAGCTCGGCACCGTGAAGCCCGCGACCGCCGTCATCATCACGGCGCGATCAATGCCCGAGCCCCGATGCAGCGCGGCGTAGATCCCGGCGGGAACGCCGAGCGCGACCTTGAAGAAGAAGGCCGGCAAGGTCAGCGCCAGCGTGGCCGGGATGCGTTCCAGCACCAGCTGGATCGCGGGCCGCCCATCGCGCATGGAGCGGCCGAGCTCGCCCTGCGCGATCGCGCGGAAGTAATCGAGATATTGGAGCCAGATGGGATCATCGAGCCCCCAGGCCTTGCGGAAGGCTGCGATTACTTCGGGCGGCGCCTCGGGTCCCAGGATCATCAGAGCTGGATCGCCGGAGAGGCGCAGCACCACGAAGGCAAAGGTCACGACCAGCACGATGGTCAGCGCCGCGCGTCCGATGCGAATGGCGACATAGCGTCCCATCACGCCGCATCCCGCCTTTCAACCCGCGGCCCGGTGACGAGATGGCAGGCGACCTGCCTGTCGCCGCCGACGGCCGAGAGTACCGGCACCTCGCTCGCACAGCGCGCGATCGCGCGCGGGCAGCGCGGATGGAACGCGCAGCCTTGCGGACGCGCCGCCGGGTTCGGCGGATCGCCCGCCAGCACGATGCGGCCGGCGCTGCGGCGGCCCGGCGCGGGCGAGGCCGAGACCAGCGCCTGCGTGTAGGGATGCTCGGGGCGCGCAAAGAGATCATCGGCGCTGCCGATTTCGACGATGCGGCCGAGATACATCACGGCGACGACATTGCTGATCTGCCTGACGACGCGCAGATCGTGGCTGATGAACAGCAGCGTCAGCGATAGCTGGACCTGAAGATCGCACAGCAGGTTCACCACCTGTGCCTGGATCGAGACGTCGAGCGCGCTGACCGGCTCGTCGCAGACCAGGAAATCCGGCTTCGTCGCCAGCGCCCGCGCCAGCACGATGCGCTGACGCTGCCCGCCCGAGAGCGCGCCGGGATAGCGTGCGCCATGCGCCGGCGTCAGCTCGACCGCGCGCAGCAATTCGCGGACGCGGTCTTCGCGCTCGGCAGAAGACCCGAGACCATGAATGTCGAGCGGCTCGCGGATCTGCGTCGCAACCGGCAGGCGCCGGTCCAGCGCGCCCAGCGGATCCTGGAAGATCATTTGCATGCGCGCACGTTGTGCACGCCATGCAGCGGTCCCCGGTGTGGCCATCGGCTTGCCGTCGAACCGCACCTCGCCGCGGTCGGGCGGCTCGAGGCCGAGCACGATGCGGCCGGTGGTGGACTTGCCCGAACCGGACTCGCCGACGAGGCCCAGGGTTTCGCCCTTGGCGATCGCCAGCGACACGCCGTCGACCGCATGGACGGCGGTACTGCGACCGAACATTCCGGAGCGCATGGCGTAGCTGCGCGAGATCCCGGACACTTCGACGAGCGGCGGGCTCATTCGGCGGCGATTCCGAGCAGCGCCCGCCGCGAGGCTTCGGCGCGGATGCAGGCAACGGTCCGGTCGTTCGCAATCGGCGCCAGGCTGGGCGCGCCAAGGCCGCAGGCCTCTTCCGCCAACGCGCAGCGCGGCGCGAAGGCACAGCCGCCGGGCATGTGCGCGGGATCGGGCACAGTGCCGGGGATGGCGGTGAGGCGGCGGCGCGGCCCGTCGAGCGGCGGCAGCGCGCCGATCAGGCCCTGCGCGTAAGGGTGCACGGGATCGGCGAAGAGCTGGTTGCTGGGCGCCTGTTCGACGATCCGGCCGGCATACATCACGGCGACGCGGTCGCAGTTCTCGGCGACGACGCCGAGGTCGTGGCTGATCAGCACCATCGCCATGCTCATCTCGCGGCGGATGGTCGAGAGCAGCTCAAGAATCTGCGCCTGGATGGTGGCATCGAGCGCCGTGGTCGGCTCGTCCGCGATCAGGACATCGGGATTTCCGGCGAGTGCCATCGCGATCATGATGCGCTGGACCTGGCCGCCCGAAAACTCGTGCGGATAGGCGGACAGCCGGCGCGCCGCATCGGGAATGCCGACGAGGTCGAGCAGGCGCTTGGCTTCGGCCTTCACCGCCTCGCCCTGGAGATCGCGATGCAGCGCCAGCGCTTCGCAGAGTTGTTTGCGGATTGTCAGCACCGGGTTGAGCGCGCTTGCCGGGTCCTGGAAGATCATGGCAACCCGCCCGCCCCTGACGCGATCAAGCTCAGTTGCCGGCGCGCCCAGGAGCTCGCGTCCGTCGAGCCGCACCGAGCCCGATACCCGGGCATGCCGGGGCAACAGGCCAAGCGCAGCAAGCCAGGTCACCGACTTGCCGGAGCCGGACTCGCCGACGAGGCCGAGGGCCTCGCCCTTGCCGAGAGCGATGTCGACACCGCGCAGGACCGGCACGCCGTTGAACGCGACGCTGAGGCCCTGGATGCTGACCAGCGGCGACACCGTCAGACCTCGAAATTGCCGGCGCGGAAATCCATCGCGAAGGCGGGCGCCGCCTTCCACTTGATCGATTTCGGCTTGGCCGTGAAGGTCGCGTTCTGGTGCAGCACCGTGTAGGCGGGATCCTCGCGTTCGGCGATCTCGAGCATGCGGCGGAACGCCTTCTTGCGTGCGGCCCGGTCGGTCGAAGTCTCCAGGAACTCCGAGAGCGTGTTCAGCTCGGCATTGGTCCATTCGCCGATCTGCTGCTGCTGGCCGTTCGGCCCATGCTGGGCGACCAGCGAGGACACCGGATCGTTGAAGGCGGCCGAATTCGACCAGTCGCGCACCGCGCGGCTCGGCGCACGCTCCATGATCTGCGACCAGTTCTCCTTGGTCTCGATCTGCACGTTGAGGCCGACCGACTTCCACATCTCGACCAGAACCTGCGCGGTCGCGACCTGGTTGGTGTAGTAGTTGTTGAGCAGGCGATAGGGAATCGGATCGCCCTTGTAATTGGCCTGCTTCAAGAGATCCTGCGCGAGCTTGGGATCGTAGGCGGGCACGCTCCAGTCGGCGTTGAACATGTCGCCGTAGAACTCCCACTGCAAGCCCTTCGGCACGCGGGTGCGGCCGGCCCACAGGCTGTCGACGATGGCCTGGCGGTCGATCGCGTGGGTAAAGGCGCGCCTGACCAGAGGATTGGCGAGCACGGCGTGGTTCTTGTCGAACACGGTGAGGCGGTGATTGAGGATGGTGCCGCCCTGCACTTCGAACGCGGTGTTCTTCTCGATGCCGGCGATCTGGTCCGGCGGGATGTCGCAGGCGAACTGGTATTCGCCCGACAAGAGGCCGTTGATGCGGCTCGCGACCTCGGGGACTTCGAGGAAACGGATGCGCTTGAGCGGCGGACGGCCGCCCCAATATTCGTCGTGGGCCTCTAAGGTCAGCGACACGTCGGGCTTGAGCTCGACGACCTTGTACGGACCTGTCGTGATCGGCTTGCGGGCCCAGTCGAGATAGCTCGCGGACTCTTCCCAGGCGCGGCGGTTTGCGATGTCGGAGCCGTAGCGCGACAGCCGGCCCTCGATGGTGACGTCGGGCGTCGCGTTGTAGAAGCGCACCGTATACTTGTCGACGGCGTCGACGCGCACAAGGTCCGGCCAGATGCGGCGGGCAACGGCGGGAACGTCAGGCGGCAGCTCCTTGCCCGGGCGCGGCGTCGGGATCTTCTCGAAGGCCTGGATGGTGCTGCGGCTCTTGGCCTCGGTCTCGCCGAACATGCGCTGGCGGCTGAAGGTGAAGACCACGTCTTCCGACGTCAGCTCGTCACCATTGTGGAACTTGACGCCCTGACGCAGCTTCACCTCGACGGTCTGGTCGTCGATGCGGCGCCACTCGGTGGCAAGACCGGGCACGGCTTCGAGACTGCCACGCCAGTTCTTGGAGATCAGGCCTTCCCAGATCGAGGAGAAGAACACGCGCTCGCCGACATTGGACTGCTCGCGCAGCACGTCGAGCACGTTCGAATTGGTCACCTTCTGGACGGCGATGGTCACCGACGGACGGTTGTCGGCCTGCGCGATCGCAAAGCGCGGCAGCAGCAGCGTGCCTGCGGCCGCGCCGCCGGTCTTCAGGATGGTGCGACGGGTGAGTTTGGTCATGGCAATAGCCCCTGCCCTCTGTGATGTCGGTTATTCGGCGAGACCGCGCGCGGCGAGATGCGCTGCGCCCTTGCGGACGTCGTCGTGGTTGCGGAGTTCCAGGATCAGCCGCGGGTTCGAGGTCAGCCGTCCCAGCGCGCGGAAGACGGCGACCCACGGGATGTTGCCTTCGCCCGGCGCCCAGTGCCGGTCGGCGAAGCCGTCGGTGTCCTGGAGGTGGACATGCGTCAGCATGTCGCCGGCGGTCTCGACGTAATAGTCGACCGGCGGCGCGCCGGTGGAGATGTGGGCGTAGTTGGCATGACCGGTGTCGAGCGAGACGCGAACCTTGCTGCTTTCGAGCGCCTTGGCGAGCCGCACGCGGTCACGCGGATCCTTGTCCTCGATGTTCTCGACCACGATCTCGCAGCCGATCGTCTCGGCGCGCGCGATCACGTCGGCGAGCGTCGCCTTGACGCGTTCGACGATGTTGGTGCGGTTCTCGGGATAGAGGTCGAGATTATTGTGGTCCCAGGTCGTGAACGGCGAATGGATCACCATCTGCGTCGCGCCCAGGAATTCGGCGGCTTCCAGCCCCTGCAGCAGGCGCTTGGTCACGGCCTGGCGGATCATCGGGTCGTGACTGTCGATCTTGAAACCCCAGAATGGCCCGTGAATGCCGAGGCGGCCGGTATGGCCCGCGAGCATCTGCTTGATTTCGCCGGCGGCGCTGCGCCAGTCGCCATCGAGCAAATCGGCGCGGAAGAAATCCTGAATCTCGAGATCGCGCTGCCGCTCCAGCAGCCAGTCACGATGCGCGGGGATCGACTTGATGGACAATGCGGCGCCCAACACCGGCTTCGACATGGCTTGCTCCTTCGTCTGCGATGACGGGAGCAGCGCTAGACCAGTTCAGTGACAGGCCCGTGAAATCGATGTTCCGCAGCAGCGGGCAGATGTGGACATCCCGAACAGCGGCAGCATCGATCTTGTGCAGCGGCGCCGCCGTCGATGCAGCCGCGTGCAGTTTGCCGCAGAAGCAAGCTCAATCGTGTCCGTAGTGATCCGGAATGGAATCCTATCCCGATCTCGCGTACATCGCGCGACATCGATCGGCGGCCACTTCCAAGGGCATCACCCTCTGATCGCGCACCAAGGGGTTGGGGGACCAACTGGGGCGGGGGATCGAAGGCTGGGGCAAGGTGACGAGGTCCGGACTCCTAGGCACTCCGGACCTCGCGCTTTCCATCAGCGCGGGCACGCCAGATATTCCCAGATCCACATGTGCTTGCCGCGAAGCAGTTCGCGCCGAGCGTCAGCTCACATCGCGTCCTGCAGCGTCAGCCGCGCCGTGAAGGTCACGCTGGTCTTGCCGACCAGCGCCATGCCCTCGATGTCGCCGCCGCCCGCGAAATAATCGCCGGAAAAGCCGCAGGTGACTTCCCTGCCTCCGAAGGCGAGCGTTCTGCCGACCGCCTCGGTGTGCTGATTGACGATCATGTCGCCACGCCATTTGCCGTTCCGGAAGGTGTAGCTGCCGGTGTAGTAGAAGTAGCTGTCGCCGCCCATGATGCGGCCGTCGCAGAGCACGACGACGCCCCTCGCCTGGCCCCGCTTGCCGTCACGCATTTTGATGTCGAAGATGTAGAGGCCGTTGACGACGCTGGCCCCTTCACCCGCTTCTTCGCCTGCCCCGGCCGACATCAGATCGTCTCCCCTGTAACTCTCCGTCCTCGCCAATCAATGCGGTACGTTGCGCTCCAAATCCTCGAGCCAGGCCGCCGCGCTCGAATCCGACGGCGCACGCCAGTCACCCCGCGGCGACAGGGAGCCGCCGGCCGACACCTTCGGGCCGTTCGGCATGGCCGAGCGCTTGAACTGGCTGAAGGCGAAGAAGCGGCGCAGGAACACCTCCAGCCAGCGCCGGATCTCGGCAAGGTCATAAGCCCTTCGCTTGTCGGTCGGGAATGCCGGCGGCCACTCGCCCCCGGCGACGTCCTTCCACGCCTGGAGCGCCATGAAGGCGATCTTGGACGGCCGCATGCCGAAACGCAGCGTGTAGAACAGGTTGAAGTCCTGCAGCTCGTAGGGACCGACGGACGCTTCCGTGCTCTGCGGCTTCTCGCCGGGCTGCACCGGAACCAGTTCCGGCGAAATTTCGGCCGACAGGATCGAGGCGAGCGTCCGGTTCACGTCGCCGCTGAACTGCTTCGAGGCGATCACCCAGCGGATCAGATGCTGGATCAGCGTCTTCGGCACGCCGGCGTTGACGTTGTAATGCGCCATCTGGTCGCCGACGCCATAGGTGCACCAGCCGAGCGCGAGCTCGGAGAGGTCGCCGGTTCCGATGACGATGCCGCCGTGATGGTTGGCGAGGCGGAACAGATAGTCCGTGCGCAGGCCCGCCTGCACGTTCTCGAAGGTGACGTCATAGACCTTCTCGCCCTTACCGAAGGGATGGCCGATGTCCTTCAGCATCTGCGTCGCGGTGGTGCGGATGTCGAGCTCCTGCCAGGTCGTCTGCAACGCCTTCATCAGCGCCAGCGCGTTGGTCTTGCTTTCGCTGCCGGTGGCAAAGCCCGGCATGGTGTAGGCCAGGATGTTCTCTCGCGGCAGTCCGAGCAGATCGACGGCCTTGGCAGCGACGATGAGCGCATGCGTGGAATCGAGGCCGCCGGAGACGCCGATGACGACGCGCTTGGTGCCGGTCGCGCGCATGCGCTGCACGAGGCCCGCGACCTGGATGTTGTAGGCCTCGTAGCAATCCTGCTCCAAGAGGCTCTCGTCGCTCGGCACGAACGGAAAGCGCTCGACCTTGCGCAGGAAACCGATGTCGCCGGAAGGCGGCTTCAGCGTGAACGTCACCTTGCGGAAGAACGCCTCGCGCTGGCGGCGGTTGTCGTCGAACGTGCCCATCAGGGCGCGCTCCTGCCTGAGCAGGTCGAGGTCGACGTCGGCCGTGGTGACTTGGCCGCCCTGGCGGAACCGCTCGCCCTCGGCCAGCAGCACGCCGTTCTCGTAGATCGACGTCTGGCCATCCCAGGCCAGATCCGTTGTCGACTCCCCGGCACCGGCCGCGGAATAGACGTAGGCCGCAAGGCAGCGCGCCGAGGTCGACTGGCACAACAGCGCGCGCGAGCGGGCCCGGCCGATGGTGATCGGGCTGCCCGAGAGATTGACCAGCACGCTGGCACCGGCCAGCGCCAGCTCGGAGGCCGGCGTCACCGGGATCCACATGTCCTCGCAGATCTCGACGCCGAGGATCAGGCCCGGAACGTCCTCTGCGGCGAACAGCAGATCGACGCCGAACGGAGCATGCAGACCACCAAAGGCAATGCTCTCGCCGGCGATCCCCGCGCCGGAGGCGAAATGGCGGCCCTCGTAGAACTCGCGATAGGTCGGCAGGTAGCTTTTCGGCACGACGCCAAGGACGTTGCCGCGGTGGATGACGACGGCGCAATTGTAGATGCGGTGGCCAAAGCGCAGCGGCGCTCCCACGATCAGCACGGTCATCAGCGCCGCGGAGGCCTCGACGATCATGACGAGTCCGCGCTCGACCGCATCGAGCAGCGGATCCTGCTTCACGAGGTCCTCGATCGCGTAGCCGGACAGGCACAGTTCGGGAAACACGGCGACCGCAACCGACTGCTCGTGGCAGGCATTCGCCGCCGCCAGGACGGCCTTCGCATTGGCCGAGGGATCAGCCACATGGGAGGTGGTCACGCAGGCCGCCACGCGCGCAAATCCGTGGGCGTAGATCGAGTGGAAAGTCATCCAGTACCCTTAATTTCTTCGCGGCCGGCCGCAGCCGTCAGCTCTGCCTCTTATGTAACCTATGGACCCCGCCCCGTGCAGGTCATCCGCCGTCATGCATAACGGATTTGCGCTCCGGCCGGGCCAATCCCGGCGATCTCAAGCGCTACGGGCCAGCACACCGGACAGGTCGCCGCGCAGCCATTGCGCGATCCGGGGCCAGGCATGCGCATGGGTCCGCGCGCCCATGAACAGGCCGAGATGGTTGCTCGGCTCGGACGCCGCCGCAATGAAGGCCGGCGGCGTGCCGACGAGCGCGGCGGTGGCAAGAGCCTGCGTCGCCGGCACCACGTCGTCGTCCAGTCCTGCGAGCAGAAAGACCGGCGCCTTGACGTCCTTCAGGTCAACCCGGCGCCCGAGCGCGACGAAGTCGCCGCCGGCAATCCGGTTCTCACGGAAGATCCGGTTGACGATCTCGAGATAATAGGTGCCCGGCAGATCGAGCGTCTCCACGTTCCACCGGTCGAAGCGTGCCAGCAGCGCCGCGCCCTCCTCGTCCGCGAGCTCCCTTTGCAGAGCGGCCGCGATATCCTCGCGGCTTGGCGTCCGCGACCAGAAACGCAGCATCTCCTCGCCGCTGACATTGCCGCCGCCGCGCGCGACGAGCTGGTCGTAGACCAGCTCCGGCGCGTTGCGGGCGAGCCGGGACAGCGAAGACTCGATCGACAGATCGACCGGCGCGCCGACCAGGACCAGCCGCCGCACCTTGGCCGGAAACCGCGCCGCGTAGAGCAGCGACAGCCAGCCGCCCTGGCACAGGCCGACGAGGTCGACCGGCGCACCGATCTCGTCGATGGCGACGTTGAGATCCCCAAGGTAGCTGTCGATCGAGAGGTAGCGCATGTCCGGTGTCGCCGACCGCCAGTCGGTGAGATAGACCCGATCGACGCCGCCATTTTGCAGCGACTGCACTACGCTGTGGCCCGGCGCGAAGTCGGCAATCAGGGCCCGATGCAGCGCATAGGGTGCGCAGACCAGCGCCGGCTGGCCGGACCGGTCCTTCACGCAGGCACGCAGGCGCATGGTTGCGAGCTCGAGCGCAACTGTGCCGGGCGTGGTCCAGGGCAGGCTGCTGTCGGCCGGCGGGTCGGCCGGTCCGCGCTCCATCCACCAGAAACAGGCATCCAGAGCGAGGCGCGCCGCCGCAAACGGCCAGAGCAGCTGGTCGCCCTGGACGTGATCCGGTCCGCCCGGTTGTTTGCCCGTCTTGTCCACCAAATCCATCTCGCGCGCCTCACAAGAACGCCTCGAAGCTGATGACGGAAATGCCGTGTTCGCCGAAGCTCCGATGGGCCGCCGCCATGGAGCCGTCGAGGTCGATGCCGCGGCAGGCGTCCTCGATCACGACGACCTCGAACCCCGCCTTGCGGGCATCCTCAGCCGAGAAGCGGACACAGAAGTCGAGCGCCAGTCCTGCGACGAAAACGGTTCTGAGCTCGCGCTCGCGCAGATAGCCGAGCAGGCCCGTCGGCGTCTTGTGGTCATTCTCGAACAGCGCCGAATAGGAATCGATGCCGCGGCGGAATCCCTTGCGCACCACGAGGTTCGCCCTCGAGGCGTCCAGCGCGCGGTGGAATTCAGCGCCGTCCGTGCCCTGCACGCAATGCGTCGGCCACAGCACCTGGGTGCCATAATCGAGCTCGATGGTCTGGAACGGCTGCCTGCCGGCATGATTTTGCGCGAAGGAGACGTGATCGCCCGGGTGCCAGTCCTGGGTCAGCACCACATTGGCGAATTTTTGGGCGATGCGATTGATGGCGGGCACGACTTTCTCGCCGCCAGGCACGGCCAGCGCCCCGCCGGTGCAGAAGTCGTTCTGCACGTCGATCACCAGCAGCACGTCGCGGTCGGCAATCTTCATCGCAAGGCTCCATTCCGTCCGCCGGACGTCGAAGTGCCCGGCGCTCCCTCAATGTCGATCTTCCGGCCCGGCTTCGCAACCACCGACAGCGTGTGGCGATGTCGCGCCGAGCCAATGCGCGTCATGAGTATGCAACGGTTTGGCATCCTCCGTGTTGACTAGGCACAATCAGGCGAGGATTCTCGAACCGTTCGCAAGTTGCGGACCGGATCAGCAACCGCGACAAGGGTTCCCGCAGGCCGGAAAGGCCGCGGCAGCCGCAGGGCATCGGAATCAGCAGGACATGGGTATCGGCAAGACAGGCCAAATTCTTCTCGCCGATATCGGCGGCACCAATGCGCGCTTCGCGCTGGGCCAGGGCGACCAGATCGGGGCCATCGACTATGTGAAGGTCGCCGACTTCCCGACGGTTCGGGAAGCCATCGCCGATGTGTTGGCGCGCCGGACCGGTGGCGAGGCGCCCCCGCGCGCCGTGCTGGCCGTGGCGGGCCCGGTCACCAACAATCGCTGCGTCATGACCAACAGTCCCTGGGTCATCGACGGCTACGAACTGCAGCCGGCGCTCGGCTTCGACAGCGTCCACGTGCTCAATGATTTCGAGGTGGTGGCCTGGTCCCTGCCCGCCTTGCAGCCGGCGGACCTCATTCCGCTCGGCGGACAGGACGGCCTGTCCGGAGAACCGCTGCTGGTGGTCGGCCCCGGAACCGGCTTTGGCGTCTCCTGCCTGGTCGAGCGCCACGGGGCGCGGCTCGCCGTCGTCACCGAGGCGGGGCACGCGACGCTTCCGGCTGAGAACGAGCGCGAGGAGCGCGTCATCGCAGCCTTGCGACAGCGCCTCGGCCATGTCTCGATCGAGCGCGGCGCCCTCTCCGGCTCCGGCTTGCAAAGCCTCTACGAAGCTCTGGCAGAGGTCGACGGCGCCCAGGTGCCGCATCGCGATGCCGCCGCCATCACCAAGGCGGCGCTGGACGGCAGCTGCGTGCACAGCCGCGCGACGCTGGAGATGTTTTGCGCCATCCTCGGCTCGGTCGCCGGCAATCTCGCGGTGACCTTCGGCGCCCGTGGCGGCGTCTATATCGCCGGCGGGATCGTGCCGCGTTTCCCGGAATTCCTCGCGGCCTCGGCCTTCCGCGCGCGCTTCGAAGCCAAGGGACGCTTCCAGGATTACCTGCGCAACATTCCGACCCGGCTGGTCACCAAGCCCGATGCGAGCTTCCTCGGCCTGAAGACGTTTGCCGACCACAATCCGGATTGAGCACGACCGAGGCTGTCCGGTCCGTTAACTATTCACAGCTGATTGCAGTGCACACGCGGTTCCACGCGCGATCCTGCTTGCCCCTTTGTTTCCGATGGGAAACAATTCGCGCCTGTGTGTGGCGTTAGTTGCGGGGGCGTGACATGCGTAAGCAGGACGTAGGATTCGACTATCACCGCTATCATCGCCTGCTGACCGAGGCGGACGACGAGGACAAGCGGCGCGCGCTGATCGAGCTCTTGATCGAGGAAAAGGCGCGAGACCGGCTGGCCGCCCAGCGCGCCTCGGATCGCGCCGCCATGACCGCGCATACCATCGCCACCGTGCTGAAGAACGGCCGCAGCTGAGCCTGCAATGCCGTAGCGTGTGAGTCGCTGTCGGCACGCGCGACAATGCGTACCGATTGCGATTCCGTTAAGGATCCCTCGCAAGCTCGCGTCAAACTTTTTGCTCTAAGAGTTCCCTCACCTGATGCAATTCAGGATCAACACAGGGGGGAATGAACATGAGCATGCTTTCGCTTGCCGCAATGCCGGTCGCCGCCGAAACGCGTTTTGCCAATTCTTCGTTCAAGACCATCTTGCTGTTCTGCTGCGCGGGCCTTCTCGCCTCGCTCGGCCTGATGGCGCGCGGCATCGATCTCAGCGCCGGCCTGATGTGAGCCGGGACAAATTCCTTTCGCGACATGGCCGCCCCTCGGGCGGCCATTTTCGTTGGCGCGGTGCCTTCCGCCGTCGTCCGGCGCCTCGGCTCAGTGCGGCGCTTTTGCAGTGGCTTCCGGAAACATCGAATCGATCATCGCTTTGAGCCGGTCGATCGAAATCGGCTTGCGCAGGATGGGCCTGCGGCGGAGCAAGGAGGGCAGCAATTCCGGCCCGTAGCCGGTGGCAAACAGGAACGGCTTGCCGCGGCGCTCGATCAGGTCGGCGACCGGATCGACGTAGAGGCCCATGAGATTGATGTCGAGGATGGCGAAATCATATTGCGCGGTCATCGCAAAGGCGCTCGCGTCCCGGACATTGTCCGCTTCCGCGACGACGTGGTGGCCGAGCTCTTCCACCATGTCGGCCATCATCATCCGGATCAACGCCTCGTCTTCGACCAGGAAAACGGAGAGTCCGTCCGCCATATCACCCCCGCAGTCAGCCTTGCGAAGCTAACCATACCCGAATCGCGGAGAGGATTCACGAATTCGTGGCGAGCGCCGTTAATTCAGGCGCCCGCAATCCGATTCAACTTGATCAATCCAGTCCGCGCTCGTGGCTGAGGCGCACCATCTCCTGGATGAAGACCTGCTTCTGCTTGTCGTCGAGGCTCGAATAGAGCGGCTCGGCAGCGTCGGCGACGTTGCGTTGGTCGGAGGCGCGGTCGATCAGGAATTGCGCCTCGTTGCGCATCTGCTCGATGATGTCGTCGGGCGGATCGCGCTTGGCGCGGGCAACCCGCAGGTTGAGCCGCTCTGCACCATTATGCCCGAGGTAGTGCATTGCGCTCGAGAAGCCGTACCAGTGCTTCTCCTGGTCGGGCGTGAGATTCAGCTCGGTCTTGATCCGCTCGATATAGGAATCGCTGTTGGCGACGATCTGCTCGGCGGTCTGCTGCGGCGCGCCAGGCTGGGTCAGGACGGTGACGTCCTTGTCCTTGGTGTCCTTGGCATCCTGCGGGGCGTTCTTGGCTTCCTTGCTCGCCTTGCTGCCCTTGCCAGCCTTGGCATTCTCCTTGGCGCTCTTTGTGTCCTTGGCGTCCTTGTCCTTGCCGGCGCCCTGCTGCTTGGCGTCCTTCGAATCCTTGCTGGCGTCCTTGTTGGCAGCGGGCGGCGGACTGGCATTGTTGTTGTTGCCGACACCGAGCACGCCGGTGAACACGCCGACCACGCCGCCGATCGCGCCGCCAAGCACGCCACCGACGGGGCCGGCCGCCTTGTTCCCGGCCGCCGCGCCCTCCTGTACGCCTTTGACCAATCCTTGAGCATTGGCAACTGCGGCCGCGCCGAGCAGCACTGTGAGCACGCTCCCCAACGCCAGCCATCGTCGCAGGTGAAGCCGCGCTGGCGGCGCCGGGTCGATCATTCTCGTCTCCATCGTCGAACGGATTGGCCTCTGTCGGGGTGGGAGCTTCCCGCCGGTTGCAACTCTATCGTTTTCGCCGCTTCGAGGTCCAGACGCAGCCAATCGCTGTCCACGCCCGAAAAGTCTTTCGCGCGAAGCGGTTATGCAGGCTTATTCGAAACTGCGGCGTAATTGCGCACGGAGCGTTCCCGCGCGGCTGACGCCACGTGTGCGGCGCAAAAGAAGCCAACGCCGGCTTGCGTCCGGCGCACAGCAACGCAAGGCGCTGCCGCGCATCAGGGCACAACGTTAGTTCTAGACAAACGCCGTTCGGCTTTCTCGACAGACGCAATCAATCATGATCTGATCGCGCTACCAATTTGTCGCGCGGCGCATGATCGGGATCGGCGCTGACGGCACCGGCAAGACGCGATCAAGCAGCGATCAACAAGAAACGCCAACAAGAAAATCAAAAGCAAAACTCGGAAGAGTTCAGAGGAAACCCAGAACAATAAAACACCCAAGCGAGGAAACGAGATGTCACGAAAGACACTGACGCGACGTCAATTTGTGGCTGCCACTGCAATGTCCTCCGCGGCGCTGATCTCAGCGCCTTACGTCCGCGGCGCCTACGCCGCCGGCAAACTCTCGATAGGCTTCTGGGACCATTGGGTGCCGGGCGCCAACAAGGCCTCGACCGATCTCGTCAATGAATGGGCCGCCAAGGAGAAGGTCGAAGTCTCCATCGACTACATCACCAGCAACAACAAGAAGATCGAGCTGACCGCCGCCGCCGAAGCGCAGGCCAAGTCCGGTCACGACATCCTGCAAATGCCGAGCTGGTGGCCGCAGGCTTACGCCGAGAATCTCGAGCCGCTCAACGACGTCATGGAGCCGCTGCTCAAGCAGAACGGCGAGGTGAACGGCACCGTCAAATATCTCGGGCAGTCGGGCGGCAAATGGCTCGCAGTGCCTGCGACACCCGGCAGCCAGATCAAGGGCCCCTGCTCCCGCATCGACCTGATGAAGAAGCACGCCGGCATCGACGTGCAGGAGATGTATCCGGCCGGCGGCCCGCCCAAGGTCGAGAACTGGACCATGGAGACCTTCCTGAAGGCGGCCGAGGCTTGCCAGAAGGCGGGCTTCGCGTTCGGCATCGGCATGGGCGAGACCACCGACAGCGTGGACACCGCCGGCGCGATCTTCCAGTCGTTCGGCGCCGAGCTCGTCAATGCCAAGGGCGACATCACGGTGAAGACCGACCAGGTCCGCCAGGCGATGGAGTTCTACAAGAAGCTGATCGCCTTCCTGCCGCCGGATGCGCCGTCCTGGGATGACGCCTCCAACAACAAATGGCTGATCTCCGGCCGCGGCGCGATGATCCTCAATCCGCCGAGCGCGTGGGCCGTTGCCAAGCGCGACGCGCCGCAGGTCGCCGAGCAGTGCTGGACGCACGGCTTCCCGTCCGGTCCGAAGGGGCGGTTCGCACCGTACCTGCCCTACTTCTGGGGCGTCTGGAGCTTCGGCAAGAACAAGGAGGCCGCCAAGAGCCTGCTCGTTCACATGTCCTCGCCCTCGTCGATCGAGAAGTTCGTGGCAGTCAGCGGCGGCTATGACCTGCCGGCCTACGCGAACATGACCAAGTTCAAGACATGGGAGGAGGAAGGTCCGCCGAAGGGAACGCTCTTCCACTATCCGGACCCCTACAAGCATCAGACGCTGTCGATCGCAGCGTCGCCGGCGCCGCCGAAGATCGCGCAACAGATCTACTTCCAGGCGACGCTGACCAAGATGGCGCTGCGCTTTGCGCGCGGCGAAACCATGGAGCAGGCGCTCGCCTGGGCCGAAGGCGAGTGCGAAGGCTTCATGCGAAGCTAGACCGCGATGGGACAGGACGGCTCGCGCCGCGTGCGCGAGCCGTCCGCATCCCATCATCGGATGCGCATGCCTGCGAAGCCGCCCGAACGGCCGGCTTTGCAGTTGGAAGTCTGCGAAGAGAAGCACTCAAGAGAGCTGATTCAAGGAAGCTGACATGGCCGATGTCGTCGTTGAGCGAGGTCCCGTCGCCCGTGCGACGGGCGCGCGTAAGGGATCAAGCCTGCGCAATACGCTGGGGCGGAAATCGACGGTCGCGTTCCTCCTGACGCTGCCGCTGATCCTCCTGATCGCGCTGCTGGTGCTCTACCCCGCCTTCTATTCGCTCTATCTGGCGACGTTGAACAAGGCGATGACGAAATTCGTCGGCCTCGGCAATTTCACCTTCCTGTTCAAGCGCGAGACGTTCTGGATGGTGGTGCAGCAGTCCTGCATCTTCGCGATCACCGCCGTGATCTTCAAGGCGCTGATCGGCTTCATCGTCGCGCATTTCGTCCACAACATTCCCGGCAAGAAGCAGCGCAAATGGCGCGGCATGCTGCTGGTGCCCTGGGTGATCCCGCCGGCGATGAGCACGCTGGCCTGGCTGTGGCTGTTCGATCCTTCCTACAGCGCCTTCAACTATACGCTGTCCTTCTTCGGCGTCGGCCCGATCCCCTGGCTCGGCGACACCTTCTGGGCGCGCTTCTCCGTCATCCTCGTCAACGTCTGGTACGGCGCGCCGTTCTTCCTGATCATGTATCTCGCCGCCCTGAAATCCGTGCCGGACCAGCTCTACGAGGCGGCGTCGATCGACGGCGCCAATTGGTGGCAGAAGATCTGGCACATCACCTTGCCGATGATGCGCAACATCATCGCGATCACGACCCTGTTCTCGCTGATCGTGACCTTCGCCAATTTCGACATCGTGCGCATCCTGACGTCAGGCGGCCCGCTGGATACGACGCATCTGTTCGCCACCTGGGCGTTCCAGGTCGGCATCCAGAGCAGCGACATTCCGCTCGGCGCCTGCGTCTCGCTGTTCATGGTGCCGATCCTCGCCGTCGCAGCGATCTTCATCCTGCGCGATGTCAACAAACGCGGGAACGAAGCCTGATGAGCACGCTTGCAATCGACAAGGCCGGCCCCTCCCGCAAGGTCAAATACGGCAGCATGAGCCGCGACCGCACCTGGGCACTGCGCTGGTCCTATTTCTTCCTGGTGCTGTTCGCGATCTTCTTCCTGACGCCGCCGGTCTACATGCTGATCACCTCGCTCAAGAGCAGCGCGGAGATATCGGCGGCCACCAATCCCTGGTGGGTGTTCCACCCGACGCTGTCTAACTATGTCGAGCTCCTGACCTCGAACCAGTTCCTGCGCTTCTTCTGGAATTCGGCGATCGTGTCGATCGTCGTCGTCATCGTGACGATGCTGATCAGCATCCCCGCGGCCTTCGCGCTGGCGCGGATGAAATTCTGGGGTTCGGCGACGCTCGCTACCGGCGTCTTCCTGACCTACCTGATCCCGGACAGCCTTCTGTTCATCCCGCTGTTCAAGATGCTCGGGGTGGTCCAGGACGTGACCGGTATCACGCTGCTCAACCGATGGTACGTGCTGCTGTTCGTGTATCCGACGCTGACGGTGCCGTTCTGCACCTGGATCATGATCGGCTATTTCGCCTCGATCCCGAAGGAGCTCGACGAGGCCGCCCTCATCGACGGCGCCTCCTGGCTGCAGACCTTGACGCGGATCTTCATCCCCGTCGCGCTGCCCGGGCTGATCGCCGCGACCATCTTCGCCTTCACGGTGTCCTGGGCGCAGTTCCTCTACCCCCTGGTGTTCACGACGTCGGTCGATCAGCTCGTGCTGCCGGTCGGCATCACCACCACGCTGATCAAGGGCGACGTGTTCAACTGGGGACAGATCATGACCGGCGCGCTGCTCGGCGCCGCGCCGCCGCTGATCATCTACGCATTCCTGATGGACTACTACATTGCCGGCCTGACCGCCGGTGCGACAAAGGGTTGATGACTCATGGCTGACGTTGCTTTGCGGAAGGTAGTCAAGCGTTACGACGATGTCGAAGCCGTGCGCGGCATCGACCTCGATATCGCCGACCATGAGTTCATCGTGCTGGTCGGCCCCTCCGGCTGCGGCAAGTCGACCACCCTGCGCATGATCGCCGGGCTCGAGGACATCAGCGACGGCGACATCATGATCGGCGGCGACGTCGTCAACGACGTGCCGCCGAAGGATCGCGACATCGCGATGGTGTTCCAGAACTACGCGCTGTACCCGCACATGACGGTCGCCGAGAACATGTCGTTCGGGCTGCGTCTGAAGCATTATCCCAAGGCCGAGATCAAGGCCCGCGTGACGGAAGCCGCCCGGCTCCTCGACATCACCGACCTGATCGACCGCAAGCCGAAGCAGCTCTCCGGCGGCCAGCGCCAGCGCGTCGCGATGGGCCGCGCCATCGTGCGCAATCCGAAGGTCTTCCTGTTCGACGAGCCACTGTCCAACCTCGACGCGAAACTCCGCGTGCAGATGCGGATCGAGATCAAGAAGGTGCACCAGAAGGTGCGCACCACCACGGTCTACGTCACCCACGACCAGGTCGAGGCGATGACGCTGGCCGATCGCGTCGTGGTGATGAACAAGGGCAAGATCGAGCAGATCGGGACGCCGAACGAGCTCTACCACAAGCCGGCGACGCGCTTCGTGGCGGGCTTCATCGGCTCGCCCGCGATGAACTTCCTCCCGTGCCGCCTCGAGGATGTCGGCGGCACGCTTCAGCTTCGTCTCACCGACCGCATCGCCTTCGCGCTGCCGGCGGCCCGCGCCGCGCGCTACAACGCGCTGCCGCGGACCGACAAGCTGCTGCTCGGCATCCGGCCCGAGCATCTCACCGAGGCGCATGCGCATCTGGGGCCGGGCATCGAGACGTTCGACACCGTGCTCGATGTCACCGAGCCGATGGGAATGGAGACCCTGGTCTATTTCGGGCTCGACGGCACGCCGGTCTGCGGCCGTGTCGATCCCAATGCCGGCGCCAAGGACGGGGCTCCCATGCGTTTGGCGATGGACCTCAACAACATGCACCTGCTAAACGAGGAGACCGGCGCCGTCCTGTGACGCCGGCTCAAGAAACGCAAGGCAGGCAGGGGAGCGATGGCGTCCAACAAGAAGAAGATTTTCGTTACACAAACTTTGTCGCAAGGGGCACGCGCCCTCCTCACCCAGCGGGATGATATCGAGCTCGTCGAGTTTTCGAATCTGATCTCGGCCGGGGATTTCGAGGCCATGCTGAAGAGCCATGCGCCGGTCCATGGCGTGGCGCTCGGCGCCACCGCCTTCGGCGAGACCGAGCTCGAGGCCTCCAAGGACATGAAGGTGGTGACCCGCATCGGCGTCGGCTATGACGCCGTCGACGTCCCCGCCCTCTCCCGCCGCAAGGTGCCGCTGATGGTCGCCGGCAGCGCGAACTCGCCGTCCGTCGCCGAGCAGGCCCTGTTCATGATGCTGACGCTCGCCAAGCGCGCCCAGGAAATGCATTCCTGCGTCAAGGACGGCCAATGGGCTAACCGGCTTGGGATGCTGCCGTTCGATCTCTACGGCAAGACCGTGCTGATCATCGGCTTCGGCCGCATCGGCAGCCGCACCGCCAAGCGCTGCCTGGCGATGGAAATGAAGGTGCAGGTCTACGATCCCTACAAGGGCGCGGCCGACATCAAGGCGGCCGGATGCGAACCGGTCACCGATCTCGACGCCGCACTGCCGAACGCCGATTTCGTTACCATCCACTGCCCGAAGACACCGGAGACCGTCGGCCTGTTCGACGCCGCGCGGATCGGCCGGATGAAGCCGAAATCCTATCTCATCAACACCGCGCGCGGCGGCATCGTGAAGGAAGCTGCGCTGTACGACGCGCTGGTGTCCGGAAAGCTCGCGGGCGCCGGCATCGACGTGTTCGAGGTGGAGCCGCCGCCGGTCAGCAATGCGCTGTTCGCGCTGCCCAACGTCATCATGGCTCCGCACGTCGCCGGCGTCACCGTCGAGGCGGTGCAGCGCATGAGCGAGCAGACCGCGCGCAACATTTTGAGCGTGCTCGACGGCGATCCGATCACGCAGAACGTCATCAATCAGGACGTGCTCGGCTGAGCTCAACGAAGGCGGGCCGCCCACGCTGCCCGCCTTCGGACCGCCAGAAAGCGTCCCATTTTGGTGCAGATCGGGCCCCAACTCAGCCTTAATCAAACCTGCGTAATGTTCCCGGCCGCGGCGGCAGTGGGACAGACTTGCCGGCCGCGTCGAGCTGGAGGATGGACCCTTGTCAGAGATCGACCCGACCGACCACGCGCTGGCGACCATCGCCAGCATCCTGGAGCACCCCGAGCCCGCCCTCGTCGCCCGCGACACCGAAGCGGCGGCCGCCGACGAGGAGACGGTCGCTCACGAGGATACGGACGCCAACGAGGATACGGTCACGAGCGAGCATTCAGCCTCCGCCGACGAGCATGTGGTCGCCGATGAGCATCCCGTGGTCGAGGAGCAGCCGCTGGTGCCGGAGCACACCGATGCCGACGGCTACAGCAAGGTCGGGCCCGGGCCGATGGTGGCGATCCGCCTCAAATGGACGGTTCATCGCGGCGATGACGGGCAGTACTACGTCCACGAGACCATCGGCGAGCAATCCGCGCCTGTGGTCAGCGGACCCATGACGAGCGAGGCCGCAGTGCATTTCGTCGACGCGCACGAGGACGAGGCGAACAGGCGGTTCGAGCTGCTACGCAGCGAGATCGCCGGTCGCAGCTCGCTCGCCGAGTTCGAGCGCAAGGGCGAATCCTGACGCCCGCATGATCTTGACCTCTCCCCGGCCGGGGAGAGGTGCCCATCCCACCTCCCGCTATTTCCGTCCGAGATAATCCTTCTTCACGAGCTCGACGCCCGCGTGCCGCAACAGGTCGTAGGCGGTGGTGACGTGGAAGAAGAACTGCGGGACGCTGAATGTCAGCAGCAGCGTCCGCCCGGTGAAGGGCAACTCGGTCCCGTTTTTCAGCTTGAAGAAGACGTTCTGCTCCGCCGCGGCATCGATCGCCGCGCGCGGCAGGCTCTCGATGAATTCGATCGAGGTCGCGATGCGCGCCTGGAGCCCGGCCATGTCGTGCTCCAGCACCGGCAGCGCCACCGGCTCTTGCTGCGCCAGCAGGGCCGGCGCGACGGTGGCGTGGCGGCAGGCCTCGCCGATCTGCTGCGCCAGATCGTACATGTTCGGCGCAAGGCGCATGCCGAGCAAGACCGCCGGATTGAACTTGCGGGCCTCCGCATAGGCAACACCCTTGTCGAGCAGGACCGACAGGTTGCGCAAATTCGGCACGAAGAGGCCGACCGAGGCCTCGTACATCGAGATCGTCACCCGGCATTCCTTTCAATTCCGCCTCGCCAGCGGCGGGCATCTGGTCTAAATCCACGTCTGAAGAGCTGCACAATGACAGCTCGGGCATGGGTGGAAAAGATGATCGTTCGAATATCCGTTCGAATCGTGACGGCTTTGGCCGTGGCGTTGCTGGCAAACCTTTCGGCGCAGGCACAGCAGGCGCCCTCGCGCCTCGACGAGATCGTCAAGCGCGGCACATTGCGGGTCGGCATGACCGGCGACTACAAGCCCTTCACCTATCTCGACAAGACAACGCAGCAGTTCAGCGGCTTCGACGTCGACATGGCGGAGGCGCTCGGCAAGGCGCTCGGCGTCAAGGTCGAATACGTCGCGACAGCCTGGCCGAAGCTGATGAAGGATTTCGAGGCGGACCAGTTCGACATCGCCATGGGCGGCGTGTCGGTGACGCTCGACCGGCAGAAGAAGGGCTTCTTCTCGATGCCGATCATGCGCGAGGGCAAGACGCCGATCACGCGCTGCGGCGACGTCGGCAAGTACCAGAGCATCGCCGACATCGACAAGAAGGGCACCCGCGTCATCGTCAATCCCGGCGGCACCAACGAGCGCTTCGCGCGCGCCAACATCAAGGACGCCGAGATCACCGTGTTCGCCGACAACACCGTGATCTTCGACGAGATCGCGAAGGGCAATGCCGACCTGATGATGACGGACGCCTCCGAGACGCGCTACCAGCAGAAGCAGCACGCCGGCGTGCTCTGCGCGGTGCATCCGGAAAAGCCGTTCGACTTCTCGGAGAAGGCCTACTGGCTCCAGCGCGACATGGCGTTCAAGGCCTTCGTCGACCAGTGGCTGCACATCTCCATGGAAGACGGCAGCTACAGGAAGATCTACGCCGCCTGGTTCGACTAGGGCGCTTTCACGCGTTGGAGCTCGCGCGCCGTTCCGATTCCAGGGGAACGGCGCTCCAGGCCGCGTCCTCCTGTCGCTCGTCTCCGCCACACGTTGGACCGGCTATGGACTCGAGTTCAAGCTCGCCGATGCAACGTTCTGGCATGGCGGACAGGGGCTGATGTCGTGGGTCGACGGCAACGTCGAGAACGAACGGCGCGGGAATGCCGGCTGGTGACCAAGCAGGTTGCTGGCACGGCCAAAATCGACCCGTTCATCGCGCCGCTCGCCAACGGCCGCGCGGAGATCCGGGGCGAGACGCTGCAGCTGAAAGCGGAGGCGACATGAGCCGGCCGATGTATCTACTTCACCTTCACAGTTGCCCGACGTTCGCACAGGCCGAACAGCGGTTCGCGGCACTCCGATTGCCGACCGCGCTGATCAGGATACGCATCTCGCCCCAGCGAGGCGCAGACGCCATGGGCGGAAGCAGCGACTCCTTTTGAATATGCAACCTTGATCGGGTACATCTTGGCTGCCGCAATGGCCCAAGGGGGTAAAGGCAGCCTGTGAACAAGATCCTTGAATTTGCACCGTCAGCAGCATTTTACGTGCTCGCGCTCGCTGCTCAGGTGAGCGGATTTACCAGCTCAAGCATCGCCGCAACTCTGGCGGGGGCCGGCACCCTGATGCTATCACTCCCTGCATTTCATTACGTCCATCGATGGCACGTCCATCGAACGGCGAGCGGGAGGAGAGCCTTGGATTCCTGGTACTTCATCGTAACGTTTGTCATCATCGGCGTGCTCGCGATTGGTGCCGCAGCGTTCGGGCTGGGAGCGAGGGCGACTGCAACGAGCGAAGAGCGGGCGCCGAGCGCCTCTCAGAAGGCAAACGCCGAGTCCCCTCCCCTCAAGGACATCGACGTGATATGGGACATCGACGGAACGATTTGGCTCACGGGTGTATACACGCGGTCAGGAACAAATCTGACCGCTTACGTTGCGGGCTATTCGCCGGAAACCTTCAACACGACCATTGGCGCTCCACGACGAGACATGTGGGCCTACATGCCCTCGGCCGGCGTGAGAAGCGCTACGTCCACCGAGCCAAAGTTCAGCCGCGATACGCAGGCTCGGATAAAGATTGGGTCTCTGAGTGAGATTGAAAACAGATGGATCTTCATTGCGGGTGACAAGCGGTTAGGCACTTATCGGGGCGGCTTCCTCGGTGTGATCTCGCTGTCCACCGACCAGCAAGAAAACGCCGGACGAATTCCCTTTGCCATCGTGTCCCGCGCGACGGTCGCCAACACTGATGTTATGCCAGTTGTCATTGGACCCAGGATCATCCAGTTCCAACTGTCGATGCTGTCCGAGCCAGGTAATTGAGGGGCCTAAGCCACGTCCTTCCTGATCAACACCAGCGTCGCTGGCGCGTCCATCCCGGGCGCCAGTGCGATCCTCTCCAAATATTTCAGTGTGAGATGCAGGCCGTGGCCGTGGCCGGCCCCTCGCCTATTGAACCCGGAACAGCGGGACGGCGACTCATACCGAGACAGTGATCTAGATCACGTTTTGGAATGAAGCCGGCGCGTAAGTGTCGGTGCGGGGACCACCTGTTCAGGAGATGGAAATGAGGAAGCTGTTGGCCGCGGCCGCATTCCTTTTGGCGAGCACTGCCGCGCAGGCGCAGTACACCTTCGAATATGGCGGGCGCACCATCCGCATCGATCCCGACCGCGGCACGGTGCAGATCCCCGGCGTGTACGACAATACCGGCCAGGGCAAGGCCAAGAAGACCACCAAGAAGAACGAGACGGCGCCGGGCCAGCAGCCGCAGGAGGCCAAGGTCGATCCGCAGCCGCCGGCCGGACCGGCGCCCCCGCCTGCTCCGGCCGCAGCTCCGCCCGTCGCCACGCAGGCTCCCGCGCCCGTCGTGGCCGCACCGCCTCCGGTGCCGCCTGCTCCGCCACCGCCCGCGACCGCCAACGCCGCTCCGGGCGACACGGCTCTCGTGCCTCCACCCGCACCGCCTCCGGCCCCCGCTCCCGCCGAGCAGCAGGCCGCTCCGGCGGCACCGCCTGCACCGCCGCCGGCCACAGCGGCAGCCGCGCCGCCCGCACCCCCGGCCCCGCCGCCGGCGCCGGCCCCCGCACCGGTCCAGTCCGCAGCAGTTGCTCCGCCGGCTCCGGCCGCCGCGCCCACGCGCGATCTCAATTCGCCGCTCGGCGTCTGGCTGACCGAGGAGAAGGAAGGCAAGGTCCGCATCGAGCAATGCGGCAGCAATCTCTGCGGCTATTCGGTCGACAGCAAATCGAACCAGAACGGCGAGCAGGTGCTGATCAACATGAAGCCCGGCAAGGACCAGAAATGGTCCGGCCGCATCCTCGATCCCAACAGCGGGTCGACCTACGACTCCACGATCGCCATGAAGGGCACCGACCGCCTGCGCGTGCAGGGCTGCGCCTTCGGCGGCATGTTCTGCGGCGGCCAGACCTGGACGCGGGTGAACTGAGTTCGGCCTCGACGCTCTGACCAAAACAAGGGGCCCGTGATCCGGGCCCCTTTTGCTTGGCTTCGCGATGTCATGGCGAGGTGAGCCACCTCACAGAGCCGCTTGCAGGCGTGAGCCCCCTCACATCGCCGGTTCCACGCGGCGTGCCACGTTCCCCGGCATGGTCAACCACAGGGGCGTGCCATGCACGGCTTTCGCAGAGGACTCTTCGCTACTCTTGTCGCCATCGCTTTTCCGCTGACGCAGGCGTCTGCCGCGACAAGCAGCTTCGACGGCACATGGAATGTCCGCATCTCGTCGTCGAGCGAGACCTGCGGCAATGGCGCGACCGTCGCGATCGGCATCAACAATGGTCAGATCGCATCAAGCAGCGCCGCGGTGACGGCCTCGGGCCGCGTGGCGGACGCCGGCAGCATCAACGTCACCCTGAGCACCGGCATCAAACGCGCCGTCGGCTTCGGCCGGCTCAGCGGCGCCTCCGGCTCCGGCACCTGGCGCGGCGCGCTGTGCACGGGCACCTGGACGGCGGAGCGGATGTAGTAGGAGCACGGCAGATCTTGGAAGAGTAGAGGAGCGCCTGCCCTCCACCACCGAAGAAACATGACAATCGTAACCGGCAGGATTTCCATCCGGCCGAAAGTCGGCTATGATTTCCCAGCTACGTGGCTCTCGTCTGGACGCCCCAGACTCAGTACTGCGCAGGACCAAACCCCGAACCAGCCCGGGCGCCCCGGTGAGCATTCGAGGGAAACATATCACGGTGCGACTTTGGTCGCTGGTGACGTTTTCCAGATGCTTCAACCTGTTGGCGATCTTCGAAGACATCAGTCAGCCGGCAAAGTCGCTCCCAGCATCAAGAGCGCATCACTATGGCTGATATCGACGACGATCTTGTACAGGCGAGATGACCCTTATGGAGTTACGCCGCGCAAAGACTGAAGAATTTGAGCGATCCTTGGATATCGTGCGGCAACTGGCCCACACGATCAGCAACAAGGGTCAGCGCGGGCTCCAGCTAGAGACTGCTCAAGCCGATGCTTGGCTCACCATCTGCACTCTAGGTCAAACGCTAGAGAGGGAGAACAGCGCCCCTGACGAGATTTGGCGGAAAGCTATCTCATTGACCGAGCGCTGGAAAGCTCTTCTCGTCTAAGCTTAACTCGATGTCTGCCAAGGTGGGGATAACCGGAGCAACTATAGCGAGTATCCTGCCCCGCGGGCTATAGAGCGTTGATATGCGGATCACCTCGCGAGATCAACCATGAAGAGATCAACGCTCACCACAGCCGATGTCCCGAGACTTCATAACGACAGGCCTATTGCAGGACCTGCAGAGGATCGATTTGGTGTTGACCCATTCGCGCAGACACTAGCTTCCAGCCTTCGCGGAATGGAGTCGCCTGACGGCACGGTGGTCGCTTTAAACGGACCTTGGGGCTCCGGCAAAAGTAGCATTGTGAACTTAATAAAGCACCATCTTGGAGATACGAGCCGAGGTGCCGAGATAACGGTGCTCGATTTTGCATGCTGGTGGTTCCGGGGTGAGGAGGCCCTCGCACTAGAGTTTTTTCGGCAACTATACGCTGGCCTTAGCCCGTCTCTAGGGAAACGTTTTAGGAAGGCTCTGCCAAAGTTAGCCACGCGAGTACTGCAGGCGGGATCAACTGTCGGTGCAGCGGTTGACCTTACAGGCGCGACAGCTGGAACTGGGACCCTTCTCTCCAAGGCGACGTCTTGGATCTCATATTTTTTCGGCGGCGGCGATACTGTGGAGAAACTACATCGAGAGCTAGTAGACGAGCTAAGTAGGCAGCAGAAGAGATTTCTCATCATCATCGATGACATCGATCGCTTGTCTCCGGATGAAGCTCTTGTCATGTTTCGTTTGGTTAAGTCGGTCGGCCGGCTGCCAAATATTGTTTACTTGCTTGTCTTTGATCGTGAGTTGGCAGAAAAAGTAGTTGCTGAACGCTATCCTTCAGAGGGGCACCACTATCTAGAAAAGATCATTCAAGCAGCGTTCGACACACCTCCGCCACGCCCTTCAGACTTGAGCCAAGAATTGCTGCATCAGGTAGGCCAGATATGCGGCTCGCCGCCTGAGAGACAAATGGCTCGCTTCATGAACGTATTTTACGACGTTGTTGCGCCTGAAATGCGCACCCCTCGCGATCTTGTTCGCTTGGTAAATACTCTGGCGGTGATCTGGCCTGCTCTAAAAACGGCGGTCGATGAAGCTGACTTCGTCGCAATTGAAACCCTGCGGGTGCTCCGTCCCCGTCTATACCATTCCCTGAAGCGTCACAAAGATAGGCTATGCGGAACGGCTAGGGACAATCGTGGTCGGGACGAGGCGACCGAACTCGATCGGGTATTCCTTGGCTCAGAGGACACTTCAGATCACGACCGGCTCCGTCGCGCCCTCATGCGCTTGTTTCCTCGACTTAGTTCAGTTTGGAGCAATGTGCACTATGGCGCCGATTCTGCAGAGGACTGGGCACGGGATCGCTTGGTCTGCTCTAAAGAGCACTTCGATTCATATTTCCGCTTTTCAATAGGAGACGACGTACTTCCGAAATCGGAACTCGACACGGTAATGCTTCGTGCAAGAGATACCGAATTCATCAAAGCCACTTTCCGGTCGGCGATCTCGACGATTCGCAGAAATGGGAGGACGAAGGCGATGCTGCTTCTGGAGGAGCTGAATCTGCACGCCGCGGAGATAGCGAGCGACGCTGTTCTTCCACTCTTGTCCGCCCTCTTCGAGATCGCAGACGAACTTGAACTCGATTCGGATCGCGCCGGCGCTTTTGACATCGGGGATAATCGGCTTCGACTTCATTGGTTGTTGCGGCGGCTCACACTTGAACGCTTCGATCTATCGCAGCGGTCGCAAATTTTTGCTTCAGCCTGCGAGTTCGCATCCCTGGGGTGGCTCGTGGATTTCGCAGACTCCGCATATCGCGACTATTATCCACGTGAAGGTCGTCCGCCGGAGGCGCCAGAACGATGCTTAACTACCGAAGAAGATGCGAACCGACTTCGGGAGCGCGCCTTGCAACATATTCGAAACGCCGCGCATTCAGGAGCTCTCGCTGGTTCCAGACAACTCCCCTACCTTTTGTTCAGATGGCGGGAACTGGCGGAAAATGGGGAGGAAGAAGTGAAAGTTTGGACTGCCGAACAGATTCGTAACGATAGGATGATTGCGGTCTTCGCACAGGCTTTTACGACCCACTCCTGGAGCCAAAGCCTAGGAATGGCGGGGCTTGCGGACCGTGTCGCTATACGGAACACGCGAGCTGAAGTCAGTTCTCTCGATAAGATACTCGACGTGCCGGCCTTTCGTGGCCGCCTAGAGCGCCTTGCACTGGATGAGACCTCCGACCCTGCTATTCGTACCTTCTTGAAGGCATGGAAGAAGCAAGAACACGAACGGGACTAGACGCCGACGGAAGGCCCGCCCCGAGCTTGAGCCCTGCGCTGCAGAGTCGCGTCCGGGCGACTGCGATGCTGTCAGGAGCTATTCGTAGATGCGACGCAGCTACCGCGCTGCGTCGCATCCGAGGCACGAGAGCCTAGCCCAGGGCCGCGCCGTATTCCTCGTCCGTCACCGGATGAAGCCAGGTCGAGAACTTGCCGTCGAGTGCCTCCTGCATGGCGATGTGGCACATGCCGTTGGTCGGCGACGCGCCGTGCCAGTGCAGCTCACCGGGCGGGATCCAGATGGTGTCACCAGGGCGGATCTCGCGGATCGGGCCGCCCTTGGCCTGGATGCGGCCGACGCCGGAGATGACGTACAGCGTCTGCCCGAGCGGATGATGATGCCAGTTGGTGCGCGCGCCGGGCTCGAACGAGACGCGCGAGCAATTCAGGTGCGCCGGCTCCGGCGTCATGATCACAGGGTCCTGCCACACCGTGCCGGTGAAGTTTTCCTTGGGCGCGCGGCGGGTCGGCCGCGTGCCTGCGACGTGAATCTCCATGGGGGTACCTCGCTTCTGGGGTGTTGTTACTTCTTGCTGGCGGCGTAGCGCGCCTTGGTCTCGGCGTTCATGGGATAGAGGCCCGGCAGCACGGCGCCGTTGTTCACCTCGTTGACGATCCAGGCTTCCATCCGCTCCTGCTCGACGCCCTCGTTGAGGACGTGCTCGAGCATCGCCTGCGGGATCAGCACGCAGCCGTCCTGGTCGGCGACCACGATATCGTTCGGGAAAACGGCAACGCCGCCGCAGCCGATCGGCTCGCCCCAGCCGACGAAGGTCAGGCCCGCGACCGACGGCGGCGCGGCATAGCCGTCGCACCACACCGGCAGATTGGTGCCGAGCACGCCCTCGACGTCACGCACCACGCCGTCGGTGACGAGCGCGGTGACGCCGCGCTTCATCATGCGCGCGCACAGGATGTCGCCGAAGATGCCGGCATCGGTGATGCCCATGGCATCGACCACGGCGATGCAGCCTTCCGGCATCGCCTCGATCGCGGTGCGGGTCGAGATCGGCGAGGACCAGGATTCCGGCGTCGCCAGATCCTCGCGCGCCGGCACGAAACGCAGCGTGAAAGCGGGTCCCACCAGGCGCGGCAGGCCCGGACGCAGCGGGCGCGCGCCGCGCATCCAGACGTTACGCAGGCCCTTCTTCAGCAGGACCGTGGTGATGGTGGCAGTGGTGATGCCGGCGAGGGTCTTGCGGGCTTCGGGGGACAGCGACATGGACGAGAACGAGCTCCGAGGTGCGGGAAAGAACGCGCGCATCTTGCGAGCCGCGAGCGTTGCGTCAAGGGCGAAAAGGCCTGCAGGAATGCAGGGCGGCAGCGCCGTTATGCGACGCGATAACAAGGCTTTATCGCTCCCCCCGGCATTAATTTATTGGACTTGCGGGCGCATTTACGCGAAGCAGGGACAAGCGGAACTCAAGGTCGAGCCCGCTTTCCCGAGAAGCCCGATTTCGACAGCGCTTTGACAGCTCATGGCCGCGACGCTTCCCCCGCCCCGTCTTCTGCCCAGTGGCGACAGTGCCGTCACGGTCGAGTTCAGCCGCACCATCGACGACGACGCCAACCAGCGCGTGCTGGCGCTCGACAAGGCGCTCGCCGCCAGCCCGATCGACGGCATCACTGAGACCGTGCCGACCTATCGCTCGCTGCTTGTGCACTACGATCCCGGCAAGATCGGCTTCGACGCGCTCGGCGAGAAGATCCTCCCGATCGCCAGCCGGCCGTTGCCGCCGGCCACCAAGGCGCGGCGCTGGCGCGTTCCCGTGGCGTATGGCGGCGAGCATGGCATCGACCTCGAGGATGTCGCAAAGGCCCTCAACACCACGCCCGACGACATCATCGCCCGGCATGCGGGCGGCGACTACAAGGTCGCCATGATCGGCTTCACGCCGGGCTGGTCCTATCTCAGCGGCCTCGACAAATCCCTGCACATGTCGCGGCGGCAATCGCCGCGGCTGCTGACGCCGGCCGGCACGATCTCGATCGGCGGCATCCAGGCCGGTATCCAGTGCCTGGCCGCGCCGAGCGGCTGGCACCTGCTCGGCCGCACGCCGGTCAGAACCTATCAGCTCCACCGCAATCCGACCTTCCTCACCGAACCCGGTGACCGCGTGACGTTTTTCGCCATCGACCACAAGACGTTCGAGGACATGGACCGCGCCGCCGAGGCTGGCGAGATTGTCGCCGAGCAGGTGGACGCATGAGCCGGCTCGTCATTGCCAGCATCGGGCCGGCAAGCTCCGTCCAGGACGGCGGCCGCCACGGTGCGCAGCGCTACGGCCTGACTGTCAGCGGCGCGATGGACCGCCTGTCGCTGGCGGCGGCGAACACGCTGGTCGGCAACGACCCGTTCGCGGCCAGCGTCGAGATCGGCCCGTTCGGCGCCACGTTCACCGCCAAGGATGGCGCCGTGCGCGTGGCGATCGCGGGCGCGCCGCGCAATGCGGACGTCGCGGGGAAGCCGGTGGCCATGGAGACGTCGGTGACGCTGAAGGACGGCGAGACCTTGACGCTGGGCTTTGCCCGCGGCGGTGCCTTCACGTATCTGGCGATCGAAGGCGGCATCAAAGGCGAGCTCGTGTTCGGAAGCCTTGCCGTGAACGCCCGGGCTGGCCTCGGCAGCCCCTACCCGCGTCCGCTCCAGGCCGGCGACGAGTTCACCACCGATGCCGCGAGCGGCGCGCCGGAGCTGCGCATCGAGCTGCCGAAGCCCGCGACAGGTCCGATCCGCGTGCTGCTGGGTCCGCAGGACGACGAATTCGACGACGCCAACAAGGCGTTGTTCCTCGACAGCGAATGGAAGATCTCGGCGACCTCGGACCGCATGGGCTACCGGCTCGAAGGCCCCGCGATCAAGCACCTGCACGGCCACAACATCGTCTCGGACGGCACCGTCAACGGCAGCATCCAGGTGCCCGGCAACGGCTCGCCGATCGCGCTGATGATGGACCGCGGCACCTCCGGCGGTTATCCGAAGATCGCGACCGTGATCACCGCGGACATCGGCCGGCTGGCGCAGACCTCGGCAGGAACGGCGTTCCGCTTCAAGCAGGTCGGCATGGCCGAGGCGCAGGACGAGGCGCGCAAGTTCGCCCAATTGATCCGCGGCCTCCCCGACCGCCTGCGCTCCTCCGACACCGTCGAGCTCAACATCGAGGCGCTGAGCGATGCCAACGTCGCCGGCTATGCAGTGAGCGCCGTCGACGCCGGAACGTGGCAGGTGACGGCGGAACCGTAAGCGGCAACAAGACCAGAGGCGGAGAGCACCCCATGAAGACGATCGACCTCAATTGCGACCTCGGCGAAGGTTTTGGCGCGTGGGAGATGGGCAACGACGCCGCGATGATCGAGCTCGCAAGCTCGGTCAACGTCGCCTGCGGCTTCCATGCCGGGGACCCCGACATCATGCGCCGCACGGTGGAGCTGGCGAAAGCCCGCGGCGTCTCGGTCGGCGCGCATCCCGGCTACCGCGACCTGCACGGCTTCGGCCGTCACCCGATCGCGGGCCTGAAGGCGTCCGAGATCGAGAACCTCGTCGCCTACCAGATCGGCGCGCTGCAGGCGATTGCGACCGCGGCCGGCCACAAGGTCACGCATGTGAAGGCGCATGGCGCGCTCTCCAACGTCGCCTGCGAGGACGACATGACGGCGAAGGCGATCGCCGCCGGCATCAAGGCCGTCGATCCAAACCTCATCTTCGTCGTGCTCGCCAATTCGAAGCTGGTGAAGGCCGGCGAAGAGGCCAATCTGCCGCTGGTGCACGAAGTGTTCGCCGACCGCGCCTATGAGGACGACGGCAACCTCGTCTCGCGCAAGAAGCAAGGCGCGGTGCTGCACGATGCCAAGGCGATCGCCGACCGCGTGGTGCGCATGGTGCAGGACGGCGCGGTGGTGTCGGTCACCGGCAAGGTCATCAAGATGCGCACGGACACGGTGTGCATCCACGGCGATACCCACGGCGCAGTCGAGATCGCGCGGACCTTGCGTCAGGCGTTGAAGGAAGCGGGGATCGAGGTCGCGCCGTTCAAGCGCGGGGCGTGAGGCACATCAGGTGCCGTAGGGTGGGCAAAGGCGCGATGCGCCGTGCCCACCATCTCCACATGATCGAGACAGGTGGTGGGCACGCTTCGCTTTGCCCACCTTACGAGAATGGTTACGCTCGTTAGAACGGGTGTACCGACAGCGTCCCGAACACGATCGCTGCAATGACCGCGAACGCGCTGTAGAGCGCGACATGGTGCATGCTCGCCCAGGTCCGCCGTGAGAGCGAGCGCGCGTAGAAGTGCAGTCTGGCTTCCGCCGATAGTTCGCGCATGGTCGATCTCCAACGCTCCATCCGTGGGAGTATGAAGGATCGACCGGGGGATCAGGCAAGACTCCGGAACAAATAGCGATGAGGGTTCTCTCTAGAAGCCCCGCCGAAGGCGCAAATTCTTCTCAGGCGCGGGTTCCAAGAATCTTATTCGTTAAGATCCGACCAAGCCGGAACCGGTTCCATGACGCCGGGATGACAGCCGGTCGGAGCGGTTCGGCCCCCTCCAAACAAAACGTCGAAAACAACCCCATGCACAGTAGAAACCGGACCGGGGCGCGAAGTCCCGGCGATTGCGCCGCCGGGACGATTCCCGTTGCCCCCGCCGCGGCTTAGTAGACGTCAGCCTGGAAGCGGCCGGTCTTCTTGAGCTCGGCAACGAAACTGACGGCTTCGTCCGTCGAGCGCGCGCCGAACTGGGCGACGATGTCGACCAGCGCGCGTTCGACGTCCTTGGCCATGCGCTTGGAATCGCCGCAGATGTAAAGATGCGCACCTTCGGCGAGCCACGTCCACAGCTCACGGCCGACCTCGCGCATGCGGTCCTGCACGTAGAACTTCTTCTCGCCGTCGCGCGACCAGGCCAGCGACATGCGCGTCAGCAGGCCCGAGGTCTTCATCGCATTGAGCTCGTCCTGGTAGAAGAAATCGCAATCGCTGCGCTGGTGGCCGAAGAACAGCCAGTTCTTGCCGGGCGCGCCGGTCGCCTTGCGGTCGAACAGGAACGCGCGGAACGGCGCGATGCCGGTGCCCGGCCCGATCATGATCACGGGCGTCTTCGGGTCCTGCGGCAGACCGAAGGCGTGCGCCTTCTGCACATACACCTTGAGCTTCTCGCCCTCGGCGATGCGCTCGCCCAGAAAGGTCGAGGCGACGCCGACGCGCTTGCGTTTGCCGATCACGTAGCGCACGGAATCGACCGTGAGCGACAGCTTCCCGGGCGTCGCATTGTGCGAGGACGAGATCGAATAGAGCCGCGGCTGCAGCGGCTCCAGCGCCTCGACGAAAGCTTCGGGATGCGGCCGCGTGCCGGAAAACTTCTGCAGCGCCGCCATCACGTCGAGGGTCGCCGCATCGCCATCGGGATCCTCGCCCTGCGCCAGCGCCCGCGCCTTCTCGCGCTGCGCGCCGCCGGTGATGAAGGAGATCAGCTCGAACAGCGAGTCCGGCGCGGGCGACAGCGAAACGTCGTCGATCAGCGCCTCACGCAGCGTCTTGCCGTTGACCTTGGTGGTATGGGAGGCGCCGAGCAGTGCGATGATCTGGTCGACGAGGCCGACATCATTGCGCGCGAACACGCCAAAACTGTCGCCGACCACGTAGTCGAGCTTGCTCGCGGAGAGATCGAACTCGACGTGATAGGTTTCCTTCTCGGACTTCCCCTTGTTGAGGAGACGGCGCGACAGGAAGGTGGCCTCGGTCGGATTGTCGCGCGAGCGGCCGGGCTCGGCGATGGTTACGGTGACGGCGGGCGCGGCGACCGCGTCCGTTTTCTCGGGTGCTTTCGCCGCGGGCGCCTTGTCCAGCTCCTCGTACAGCGACTTGAGCATCCGCGCGGTTTCCTTGCCGCCGGGGACGCAGAGATTGAGCCGCGCTTCGCTGCGGCCCGCGATCGCCTCCGAATAGTCGTGGCAATTGTAGCCGCACTGGCCGCAATCCTGCTGCGCCATCGCAGCCATCATCTTGCGACGCACGGGACGGCCTTCGGCAAGCTTCATCCGGTCTGCGATCGGCATAGTCTGGTCGTGCCAGGGCGCTTCGCCGTCGTCGCCGTCCCCGGCCTGCATGACGGCGGCGCCCTGCTCCGCCGACAACGGCGTTGCGACGTCAGGCGACAAGAGGCCGGCAAAGAAGCCGTTCAGCCAGGAACGCTGCGCATCCGAGAACGGGGCGCTTGAGGGAATGATGTCGAGTTTCGGCGGGGGCGTGATCTGGTTCATGCGGACACCTGTGCATCGGCAAGCTTGCGCAGCGTTTCGCCGTCATGGCGGCGCGCAAAGGACAGGAAAGTTTCATCGGGAGAGGCGCGATGGGCGAGATAGGCCTTGAGCAGCGCTTCGACCGTCTTCGGCGCGTCCTCGGCCTTGAGGTCGTGATAGACTTCCTGCCCGACATCGGCGTCGGGACCGAACCCGCCGCCGGTGAAGAGGTGATAGCCCTCGACCGTGTCCTCCTCGTTCACGGGCACACGCGCCCCGATCAGGCCGATATCGCTGATGTAATGCTGCGCGCAGGAATGGTGGCAGCCCGTCAGATGAATGTTGACCGGCTTGTCCATCGCGACGCGCGGCTCGCACCAGTCGCCGATCTCGGCGGCATTGCGCTTGGTGTTGGAGGCCGCGAAACGGCAGCCGGCATTGCCCGTGCAGGCGATCAGGCCGGCCTTGATATGCGAAGCTTCGACCGCGAGCCCGATGTGCTTGATCGCGGCACTGGCGAGCTCGACATTCTCGTCGCGCACGCCCGAGATCAACAGGTTCTGCCAGACCGTCAGGCGGATCTCGCCGTCGCCGAGATCGCGCGAGACCTTGGCCAGGCCGCGCATCTGCTCGCAGCTGAGCTTGCCGAGCGACAGCGACACGCCGATCCAGTTGAGACCGTCCTGCTTCTGCTTGTGCACGCCGACATGGGCCATGCGATCGGCCGCAGGCCGCGGCACGAAGGCCTCTTCTGGTACGCGCGCGAAAGGCGTCTTCAGCCGCTCTTCGACAAGCTTGAGGAAGCCGTCATGGCCCATCGCGTCGAGCACGTATTTCAGCCGCGCCTTGTTGCGGTTGGTGCGGTCGCCATGTTCGATGAAGACACGCACGATGGCGTCAGCGACGACGGTCGCCTGCTCCGGCTTGACGATGATGCCGGAGTACTTTGCGAAATCCTTGTGCCCGGTGATGCCGCCGAGGCCGAGCCGGAACCAGACGCCGGGCTCGACGCCAAAACCGTCCTTCACCTCATAGGCGGTGAAGGCGATGTCGTTGGTCTCTTCCAGCACCGCGATCTTGCCGGCGCCGTCGAAGGCGACGTTGAACTTGCGCGGCAGGCCGTAAAGCGAGCGGTCGTTGAGGATGTGATGGTGCCACTCGCGCGCAAAGGGCCGCGTGTCGATGATTTCCTGCGGATCGACGCCGGCCGTCGGCGTTCCCGTCACGTTGCGGATGTTGTCGGCACCGGAGCCGCGTGAGCACAGGCCGAGATCCTGGATGCCCTCGAGCAGCTTGATGGCGTGCTTCGGCGGGATCTCGCGTAGCTGGAGGTTGGCGCGCGTGGTGACGTGGCTATAGGGGCCGCAGAGCTCGTCGGCGAGATCGGCAAGGCCCGATAGCTGCCAGTGCTTCATGATGCCGTTGGGGATGCGCAGGCGGCTCATGTAGGAGTCCTGCGTCGGCGCGACGTAGAAGATGCCGTAATAGCGCCAGCGGAAATTGTCGGCGGGGCTCGGCGGGGCGTTGTCGTGGGCCTGCTGGCGCAGCCGCGGATAGGCATCGAAGGGATGCTCGTCGCGCTTGAACTTCTCCTGGTCGGCGAGCTTCTTGCCTGCCGCGATGACCTTGTCCTGCGCCTTGATGTGCACGGCATCGGGACCGGTGGGCTCGGCATTCGCCTTGCCGGTCCCGCCGCCAAGTCCGCGACCGACGCGGCTGATCTGCAAGCCCGTCGTGAAGCCTTCGAGATAACGTTTCTGCTCGTCGGTAAAGTCGACTGAGACCGTATCGATTTTCATGGTCGGTAACGAAGCTCCTGCGGCCACCACGGTGGGATCGACGGACAATTGCGCGACCCGCGGGGAAGACGGCTGGCGCTGGAGCCAGCTCTGCTTACCCGACGGTCCAATCAGCTTCGTTGCTGCGGGACTTGGCTCAGCAGGCACCAATGACAAGCTGGCCGCAGTGCAACATACAAGTTGCGTGCCAGCTTTGACGGAAGTGAAAGGGGTTGTTTTTCAATGGAGTACGAGCTGCCCCGGAAAGTACCGGCCCCGGAACTCACATGAAATTCGAGCACTCGGCTCAAAATTTAGCCGATGCCGAATATTGCCCAATAATTATGCAGGAGGCAAATCAGGCCTTCCAGCGGCCGACCTCGAAGGCCTCCAGGTGCCCCCGGATGTTGCCGGCATCGAAGGCGGGCCCCGTGAACGCTCCGAAGGCTGCCGGGGCATCGGCGGGCGGCTCACGCCCCACGGCCGCGTCGTAGAGGTCCGGCCTGAACACGGCCATCGCCGTCTTGACGCCATCAGGCGTCAGCGCGGTCTGCCCCCAGCGCACCATCTGGGCGTAGAGCCAGGCCGCCTGGACCGGCTCCGGGCGCCCTGCCCCTTCGCGTCCCACGAGGAGGTAGCGGCCGCTTTCGCGCAAGGTGCCGTCGGGCGAGATCTTGAGGCGCCCGGTGAGCGTGCGCTGAATGACTTCGGCATCGACGCCGATCCGCTCGGGCTGCGCGAGGATTTGCGCGGCTTCCGCCAGGTTCGCGGGCTGCTCGATGAACTCGGCTCCCTTCACCGCCGCGCGTACCAATGCTGCGACCACATCGGGATTCTTGTCGGCCCAGACCTGACGCAGCGCCAGCACCTTCTCCGCCGCGCGGACCAGGATGTCGGAGACGAAATGCAGGATATGGCCGATGCCGAGATCGACCGCGACGGAATTCCAGGGCGCGCCGACGCAGAACGCATCGACATGACCGCTCTTGAGGCTCTCGACCATGTAGGGCGGCGGCAGCACCACGAGGCGCACATCCTCGTCCGGATCAACGCCGGCCGCAGCCATCCAGAACCGCAGCTGGTAATTGTGGGTCGAGAACGGGAAGGTCATGCCGAAGGTCAACGGCTCCGCGCCGGCCTTGCGACGCTTGGCGACCACCTTCGCCAGCGCTTTCGCGGTGGCAAGCGGATCGAAGCGGTCGCCGTCGATCTCTTCCATCAGCGCCGCATACAGCGTCGGCGACACCGTGATCGCATTGCCGTTGATGCCGAGATTGAAGGGAGCTGCGATCGGCACCTTGACGTGGCCTAGACCGAGCGAGGACGCAATGGCCACGGGCGCGAGCAGATGCGCGGCGTCGAACAGGCCGATATTGAGCTTGTCGCGCACGTTGGACCAGGAGACCTCGCGCACCAGCTCGACCTCGAGGCCTTCGGCGGCGGCAAACCCCTTGTCGACCGCGACGATCAGGGCTGCGGCATCGACCAGCGGGATGAACCCGATGCGGAGGGGAGCGGTCATTTCAGCATCTCCGACGCGGTGATGATCGACTGCGCGATCTCGCCGATTTTCTTCTTCTCGCGCATCGCGGTGGAGCGCAGCAGCACATAGGCCTCGTCCTCGGTGAGGCCCTTGACCTTCATCAGGATGCCCTTGGCCTTCTCGATGATCTTGCGATCCTCGAGCTGCGACTTGGTGCGCTCCAACTCCTCCTGGAGTTTTGCGAAGGCGTTGAAGCGGGACACGCAGAGGTCGAGGATCGGCTTGATGCGCTCCTTCTTCAGCCCGTCGACGATATAGGCCGACACCCCCGCCTCGACCGAGGCCTGGATCGAGGCTGAATCGCTCTGGTCCACGAACATCGCGACCGGCCGCTTCACGGCGCGGCTGACCTGGAACATCGCCTCCAGCACGTCGCGGCTGGGGTTCTCCAGATCGATCAGGATGATGTCGGGGTCCACCGCATAAATACGGGCCAAGAGGCTCTGCATCTCGCTGATATGGACCACCTGGGTGAACCCGGCCTCCCGCAGCCCCTCCTGGAGGATCGCGGCCCGGATCGGGCTCTCGTCGACAATCACGATTTTAGGCGACTGTTCGGCGCTCATAGCTCACTCACGGCAGGTGATTCATCCATAGCACGCCGGAAGGCCATGCAAAGGGTTGTAATTATGGGCAATTGGGACTAGCTCAAGCCTGTCAATCAGGCAGATTTGGATATGGATCAGACGGCTGCGCCCAAGGTCAGCTTCGTGTCGCTCGGGTGTCCCAAGGCATTGGTGGATTCCGAGCGCATCATCACGCGCCTGCGCGCTGAAGGCTACGAGCTCGCGCGCAAGCACGACGGGGCCGACATCGTCATCGTCAACACCTGCGGCTTCCTCGACAGCGCCAAGCAGGAATCGCTCTCGGCGATCGGCGAGGCCATGGCCGAGAACGGCAAGGTGATCGTGACCGGCTGCATGGGCGCCGAGCCCGAGCAGATCGAGCAGGCCTATCCCGGCGTGCTCTCCATCACCGGCCCGCAGCAATATGAGAGCGTGCTCGACGCCGTGCACCGCGCGCTGCCGCCGGCGCACAATCCGCATCTCGACCTGGTGCCGCCGCAGGGCATCAAGCTGACGCCGCGGCACTACGCCTATTTGAAGATCTCCGAGGGCTGCAACAACCGCTGCACCTTCTGCATCATCCCGAAGCTGCGCGGCGACCTCGTCTCGCGCCCGGCCAACGACGTGCTGCGCGAAGCCGAGCGCCTGGTCGGCGCCGGCGTGAAAGAGCTGCTGGTGATCTCGCAGGACACCTCGGCCTACGGCGTCGATCTCAAATACGCCGAGAGCCCGTGGAAGGACCGCCAGGTCCGCGCCAGATTCCTCGACCTCGCCCGCGAGCTCGGCGAACTCGGGGCCTGGGTCCGGCTGCAATACGTCTACCCCTATCCGCATGTCGACGAGGTCATCGCGCTGATGAACGAGGGCAAGGTGCTGCCCTATCTCGACATCCCGTTCCAGCATGCGAGTCCCGACGTGCTGAAGGCGATGAAGCGCCCGGCCGCGCAGGACAAGACGCTGGCGCGCATCAAGCGCTGGCGCGAGGAATGCCCGGATCTCGCTTTGCGCTCGACCTTCATCGTCGGCTTCCCCGGCGAGACCGATGCCGACTTCGCCTATCTGCTCGACTGGCTCGATGAAGCCGAGATCGATCGTCTCGGCTGCTTCAAATACGAGCCGGTTGCGGGCGCCACCTCGAACGCGATCGGGAACCCGGTGCCGGAAGAGGTCAAGCAGGAGCGCTACAACGCGCTGATGGCCCGCCAGCAGAAGATCTCCGCGCGCAGGCTGAAGCGCAAGGTCGGCACGCGCCAGCAGATCATCATCGACGAGGTCGGTCCCACCGTGGCCAAGGGCCGCTCCAAGGCCGATGCGCCGGAGATCGACGGCGCGGTCTATCTCTCCAGCCGCCGCCCGCTGCGCGTCGGCGAGATCGTCACGGCGAAGATCGAACGCGCCGATCAGTATGATCTGCACGGCAGCGTCGCGGGGTTCTAGCCCGCGACCAACGGTCTCGGCACCGGGTCGGCAAAGCCGGCCCGATGTCTCTCGGCCATTGAGATGTCTGCCAGCAGGCTTTACGGTGCCGGCTAGTGCTTCATCGCCACGCAGGGCCCGTACTGGCGACGCTGCCCCGGACCGACGACGCCGCTCGAGTTGACATTGCTTCCGCCCGTGATCTTCCTGGCCTTGCCGGGACCGCATTCGACATAGACAACCTGCCCCGGGCCGAGCTGCCCGGGAGGCGGCTCGGACTTCATCACCGTTTGCGCCAGGGCGGCATGTGACGTGAGAACGAACGCAGCCAACGCACTCAATCGAAGAATTTTCACCGCAATCCCCCCCAAAGAAAAACGGCGGCAGGATAGCGGCTGGAACATAATCCACAAGTAGACGGCACGGATTCCTGCAATCGGAAACCGCCATGGCGCCACGGCCTGGCCGAACGCACGATGAGCTAGCTGGGCGGGCGGGAGAACGAGAAACCGGCAGGCGCCGTCACGCCAGCCATTTCGGCACCCAGCGCTCCGGGCGCGGGGCGCGGGCGAGATCGGCCTTCGCCTCGGCGAGCAGCGCCGGCTCGCCGTCGATGGTCGGGTGGACGTCGTATTCGAAGCTCGGCATGACGCGGCCGTCGGCATAGAGGCCGAATTTCATCGCGTACCACAATCCGAGCTCGGGCTGGGCGCGGCGCATCTCCTCGCGCAGGTCGCGCAGCAGCGATTCGATCGAGGCCGCTTCCTCGAACGGCTGAGGGCCGCGCGAGAGCACGCGGGCCTCATACTGCTTGCCGACGATCGCGATCTCGAAATGCGTCTTGTCCCAGGGCTTCTTGCCCTTCGGCAGATGCGCGGCGAGCCGCCAGCCGAGCTCGGCCATCAGGCGATGATTGGCCCAATAATCCTCGCGGTCCCTGCTCCATTTTTCCACGAAGCCGCGGAAGTCCGGAAGCTCCGATGCGCCGTCATCGCAGGCCGCCTTGTCGCCGGCCGGCTGTCCGGCGAGCCATTGCGCGAGCTCGACCGTCTGGCACTCGACATCCTCGTGCGGACGCAGATCGCTCCACGCGCTGTCGAAGGCTTGCGAGGTGAGCTTGGTCAGCAAGGCGTCGAGGCTCGGCGCGAGCAGCTCGTAATCGCCTTCCGATCCCAGCCCGACGATTGGCGGATTGTCGCGGTCCAGACCCGCGCCATACCAGCCGCCGACGGCCGAGCCATCAGGCAAGCGCATGAACAGGGAAAACCGGTCGCGCAACGGGCTGCCGTCGACGATCGGCGCGGAATCGGAGAACTGGCCTTGCAGGGAGAAGCAGCCGACGCTGCCCCAGGGGCGCCCCTTGAGCCAGCCGGCAAAGTCGACCAGCAGCGGTGGTGCTTCGATTCCCGGCGGAAACGCGCCGCGAATGCTGTCGAGGTCGATCGGGTAAGGGGTATCGGACAAGGCTGAAAACTGTCTGGTTGGTCCCGCCATTCTTGGTCTCGACCGTTCGGCGTCCGGTTCGAACCAATATGCGTCCCTTGATCACAAACGCGCTAGAGGCTCAATGGTTTCTACGCGGCGATCGATGAAAAAAAATCACAAGGTTGGTATTCGAGGCGGGCTGTACGCGATTGGCACAGCTTTGATTTTGCTTTCGCTTCCCGCCGGTGCCCAATCCCCCTCGCCCGCGCAGGCGCGGCAATGGTGCTTCGGCACCAGCGGCATCGATGACGACCAGCGCCTCGCCGGCTGCTCGGTCGTGCTGCGGGCCAATCCATCCAACGCGCGGGCGCTTGCCAATCGCGGCGAGACCTTCCGGCGCAAGGGCGAGGCCGAGCGCGCCTTGGCCGACCTCAACCGCGCCATCGACCTCGATCCCAAGGACGCCATCGCCTGGTACAATCGCGGCATTGCCTATGACGATCTCGGCGATCGCGACCATGCCATCGCGGACTATACGAGCGCGATCAAGCTTAGCCCGCGCGATCCGTTCTATTACAACAACCGCGGCAACTCCTACGCCGGAAAGGACGACTACGCGCATGCGCTCGCGGACTACGATCAGGCGATCAAGCTCGATCCGAAATTCGCGCTGGCCTATTACAACCGCGGCTCGGCCTATCGCGAGCACGACGAGGCCGATCGCGCCCTTGCCGATCTCGATATGTCGATCAAGCTCGACCCGAACTACGGCAATGCCTATGGCAATCGCGCACGGATCTATCGCGACCGCGGTGATCGCGCCCGTGCGCTGGCCGATTTCGCCAAATCGCTTCAGCTGAGCCCGAACAACGACCGCGATTTCTTCGCGCGCGCGAACATGTATTTCGACGAGCATGATTATGCGCGGGCGCTGGAGGATTACGACCGCTCGATCGAGGCCAATGCGAGCTATGCCGGCACCTTCAATTCGCGCTGTATGACGCGTGCGATCCTCGGCCGCCTGCAGGAGGCGCTGGCCGATTGCGAACAGTCACTGAAGATGGCCCCCGACGATCCCTACACGCTGGACAGCCGTGCCCTCACCTATCTCAAGCTCGGCAATCTCGATGCGGCGATTGCGGATTACGACGCAGCGCTGAGCGCCAAGCCCGGTTACGACAGCTCGCTCTATGGGCGCGGACTTGCAAAGCGGAAGAAGGGCGACAGCGAAGGCGCCGAGCGCGACATCGCGGCGGCCAAAGCGAGCAACGCCAAGATCGGTGACGAATTTGCGCATTACGGTATCGAGTGAGCCTCGCGCGCAGTGTCGGGCGCGCCTCCTGTAAAACGCCCGCTTGACAAGGCCTGGCATTCGGCTGTAGGGACGCGCCTCATGATCAACTCTCGGACCAACCGCCGCGCAGCTTTCCGTCGTCGCACCCGCGACGATGATGGGTTGCGCCATGTCCGACGACGCCGCTGAAGCACTAGAATTCAGCCAGTTTTCGAGAAGGCCGCACCCGCAAAGTGCGGCCTTCTTGCTTTTCCGCGTCCTTTTTCCGCCCGCCGACCAGATCTTCCTACCCTAAAGAGGAGTTCGACATGACCACCGCCACCCATCCGTATGACGCGCTGATGGACATCACCGCACGGCCCAAGGCCGTGTTCGTCCGCGGTGCCGGCTCCTACCTCTGGGACGATGGCCGCAAGCGCTATCTCGATTTCGTGCAGGGCTGGGCCGTCAACTGCCTCGGCCACTCCCCGCCCGGGATTGCGGATGCGCTTGCAGCCCAGGCCAAGCGGCTGCTGACGCCGAGCCCGGCTTTCTACAACGAGCCGAGCCTCAAGCTCGCGCAGGCGCTGGTCGCAAACAGTGCCTTCGACCAGGTGTTCTTCGCCAATTCGGGGGCGGAAGCCAACGAGGGTGCGATCAAGCTCGCGCGGAAATATGGCAGCCTGCACAAGGGCGGCGCGTTCGAGATCATCAGCTTGGAGGGCGGCTTCCACGGAAGGACGCTGGCGACGATGTCGGCCTCCGGCAAGAAGGCGTTCGAGCCGCTGTTCGAGCCGAAAGTGTCGGGCTTCAAGAAGGCGAAGCTGAACGACATCGCCTCGGTCGAGAAGCTGATCAACGCCAACACCGTCGCCGTGATGCTCGAGCCGATCCAGGGGGAGTCAGGCGTGTGGCCCGCGACCGATCAGTTCCTGAAGGAGCTGCGGGCGCTGACCGAAGCGCACGGCCTGCTGCTCATTTTCGACGAGATCCAGACCGGCATGGGCCGGACCGGAAAGCTCTTCCACTATGAGCACACGGGGATCTCGCCCGACATCATGACGCTCGGCAAGGGCATCGGCGGCGGCGTGCCGCTCGCAGCGTTGCTTGCGACCGAACGCGCCTCCTGCTTCGAGCACGGCGACCAGGGCGGCACGTTCAACGGCAACCCGATCATGTGCGCGGCGGGCCTTGCGGTGCTGGAGGAAGTCGGCAAGCCCGACTTCCTGAAACAGGTCGCCGAGACCGGTCTCCTGCTCGAAAGCGAGCTGCAGAAGGTCTCGGCACGGCACGGGCTCGGCGGCGTGCGGGGACGCGGCCTGCTGCTGGCGCTCGACCTCAAGCTGCCGATCGCCCCAGGGATCGTCGCGCAGGCGTTCGAGGCCGGTGTGCTCCTGAACGCGCCGCAGGTCGACACGCTGCGCTTCATGCCGGCGCTGAACGTGACGCGCGCCGAGATCGCCGAGATGATCGATTGTCTCGACGCGATTTTGACGAAGGCGGGCGCGGCACGGCGGGTGGCCTAGATCGAAGGTGGCAAGGTTCCGTAGCTCAAGGGATAGAGCACCGCGTTGCGGACGCGGAGGTTCGAGGTTCGAGTCCTCGCGGGACCACCACCTACGGCTTCAAGATCGACGCCCCCGTGGTCTTGCGGCCTTCGAGATCGATATGCGCCTTCGCGGCATCCTTGAGCGCGTAGGCGTGGTTGATCGGCACGTGCAGCTTGCCGTTGATGACGGCGGCGAACAGCGTGTCGGCGCCTTCCAGCAGCTCCTTGCGCGTGCCGATATAGTCGTTGAGCTTCGGGCGCGTCGCAAACAGCGAGCCGTGGTTGTTGAGCTCGGCGATCGAGAACGGCGGCACGGGACCCGAGGCATTGCCGAAGGAGACGAACATGCCGCGCGGCTTCAGGCAGGACAGCGAGCCCGGGAACGTCGCCTTGCCGACGCCGTCGTAGACGACGTCGCAGCCCTCGTTGCGGCTAATTTGTTTGACGCGCGCGACAAAATCCTCCTCGTTGTAGAGGATGACGTGGTCGCAGCCATTGGCTTCGGCAAGCTCCGCCTTCTCGCGCGAGCCGACGGTGCCGATGACATGCGCGCCGAGCGCCCTCGCCCATTGGCAGGCGAGCAGGCCAATGCCGCCGGCCGCGGCGTGGATCAGCACGCGATGATGCGGCTCGACCTTGAACGTCTTGTGCAGGAGATACCAGACCGTCAGCCCCTTCAGCATCAGCACCGCGCCCTGCTCGTGGGTGATGTGGTCGGGCAGCTTGACCAGCTTCTCCCAGGGCATGTTGCGCTCGCCGGTATAGGCGCCGAGATTGTGGTAGTAGGCGACGCGGTCGCCGGGATGGAAATGCGTGACGCCCGGCCCGACCGCCGTGACCTCACCCGAGGCCTCGTTGCCGGCGATGAAGGGCAGCCCCGGCGCCTTGTAGAGGCCGGTGCGGTAATAGACGTCGATGAAGTTCAGCCCGACCGCATGCTGGCGGATGCGCACCTCGCCGGGGCCGGGCGCCGGAACCTCGACGCTCTCATAGACCAGGGCTTCGGGGCCTCCGACCTTGTGCACACGGACGGCTTTGGTCATCGCCTGACCTCCTCTTCTCAAGGCTGAGCGAAAGCCATCGCGCCAGCCTTGTCAACTCAACGCCGACAGGAACGCCTAAACCGACGGCTTGCTCGCCTTCCTGCGGTTGCGCTTGGCCAGCACGTTGAAGAATTCCACGGCGGCCGAGAACGCAATTGCGAAATAGATGTAGCCGCGCGGAATGTGGAATTTGAATCCGTCCGCGACCAGCGCGACGCCGATCAGCACCAGGAAGGCCAGCGCCAGCATTTTCGTGGTCGGATGCTCGGCGACGAATCGCGACACCGGCCCGGACGAAATGTACATGATCAGGCAGGCGATCACGACGGCCGCGATCATGATCTCGATGTCCTGCGCCATGCCGATCGCGGTGATGATCGAGTCCAGCGAGAACACGATGTCGATGATGATGATCTGGACGATCACCCAGAAGAAGGCGCTGCCGCCGGACTTCTGATCGACCTCGCTGTCGTCGGCCTCGACCTCGGCATGGATCTCGTGCGTCGCCTTCGCGATCAGGAACAGGCCGCCGCCGATCAGGATCAGGTCGCGCCAGGAGAAGGCATAATCCGAGAACGAGAACACCGGCGCGGTCAGGCCGATCAGCCAGACCAGCACGCTGAGCAGGATGATGCGAAAGACCAGCGCCAGCGCGAGGCCGATCTGGCGGGCGCGGTTCGCCTGCTGCGCCGGGATGCGCGAGACGATCACCGACAGGAAGATGACGTTGTCGATGCCGAGCACGATCTCGAGCGAGGTCAAGGTGAGGAGCGCGGCCCAGGCCTCGGGGCTGGTGACCAGATGCATCATGCGAAGGATCTTGCGAGGCGGATCAACGCATCGCTGAAACTGATCCAGAGCGCGATCGCGCACAGCGCGAGGGTCACGCCGGCGCCGACGCCGAAATCCATCCGCAGCGTGTAGAGCGCCAGCACCGCCCAGAGCGCCATCAGCGACATCGTCAGCCAGCGCAGGCGCACGACGCGTACCGGATGCAGCACGTGGAACGGCACGAAGGTCAGCACGACCAGGGCCGCGACCAGCAGCGTCGACCACAGCGGCGGCCAGTGCAGCAGGAACAGGTAGAACGCCGCCGCGTTCCACAATGCCGGAAAGCCGCGGAAATGATTGTCGTCCGCTTTCATGCGCAGATCGGCGAAATAGAGTGCGCTGGTGACGATGATGGCGACGCCGAGCAAGGGCGCGGCGACCGGCAGCAACAGCCCGCTCGCCACGATCGCATAGGCCGGCACGAACACGTAGGTGACGAAGTCGACCACGAGATCGAGCACGTCGCCCGACCAGTTCGGCTGCACGTTCTTGACGTTGAGCCGGCGCGCGATCGGACCGTCGATCGCGTCGATGATCAACGCGATGCCCAGCCATTGAAACATCGCCGCCCAGTGCTCGCGCACGGCCTCCAGCATCGCCAGCAGCGCGATGGCCGCACCGAACGCGGTGAAGATGTGCACCGAGAACGCCGCGGCGCGGATCGCCGGGGTTGGCTTCAGGGAATCCTCTTGGCTGTCCATGGCTTCTGCTATCAGAACGGGGCCGGTTTGCACATAAGCCATTCCGGCGCGCCGTCGCACAATTCGCCATAAAACCTAGGCAAAATAGGTGGGCTTGAATTTGCCGCGGAGCGTGTCATTTGTCGTTCCATGACAGACGCATCGACACTGTTTGACACGGCCGTAATCGGCGGCGGACCGGCCGGGCTCGCGGCGGCCATCGCATTGGCGCAGACGGGCGCGCGGACCGCGCTGGTGGCGCGGCGACTGCCCTATGCCGACAATCGCACCACCGCGCTGCTGGGCGCCTCCGTCGATCTGCTCGAAGGCCTCGACGTCTGGCCGCGCTGCAGGGACAAGGCGGCCGCGCTCGAGGTGATGCGGCTCGTCGACGACACCGGCCGGCTGTTCCGCAGCCCCGAGGTCCGGTTCTCCTGTCACGAGATCGGGCTCGACGCCTTCGGCTACAACATCGACAACCGCTCGCTGATGCTGGCGCTGGAAGAGCGCGCCGCCGAGCTGCCCGGCATCGTCCGTTTCGACGACGAGGCCGAGAGCGTCGTCATCGAGGCCGGCGACGTCGCGATCCGCACCGCCTCCGCGCAATTCCTCTCGGCCCGGCTGGTGGTCGGCGCCGACGGCCGGCATTCGCTGTGCCGGGAGGCGGCCGGCATTGCGGTGACTCGGCGGGATCTGTCGCAAACCGCGCTGACCTTCAACGTCGGCCATATCAGGCCGCATCGCAACGTCTCGACCGAGTTCCACACGTCCCACGGTCCCTGCGTGTTCGTGCCCCTGCCCGGCAACCGCTCCAGCATCGTCTGGGTCGCGGCCCCTGGGGACGCCGAGCAGCTGCGCGGTCTCAGCGACGAAGAGCTGTCCGCCGCGATCGAGAAGCAGTCGCATTCGATCCTCGGACGCATGACGGTGGAGCCCGGGCGCAACCTGTTCCCGCTGGCGATCGAGCGTCCGAAATCGTTCGGCCGCGACCGGGTCGCGCTGGTCGGGGAAGCCGCCCATGTGGTCCCGCCGATCGGCGCGCAGGGCCTCAATCTCGGCCTGCGCGACGCCGCCGACATCGCGCGGCTCGCGGGCGAAGCCATCGCGGCCGGCGAAGATCCCGGCTCGGACGAGGTGCTCAAGCGCTACGACCGGGCGCGGCGTCCGGACATCCTGAGCCGCACCTTCGCGATCGACATCGCCAACCGCTCCCTGCTCAACGACTTCCTGCCGCTGCAGCCGGTCCGCGCCGTCGGCATGCACCTGCTCGGCGCCATCGGCCCGCTCCGCCGCTTTGCCATGCGCGAGGGCCTGACACCGACCTGGCGGCGGTGATTCCGTTGGATGGAAGTAGATTCTCTACAAGCCGCGCGTGGTAGCCTTCCAGAACTTATCCATCGATAGGCAATGCGCTTTAGACTTTGCCCCGAGGAAGCCAATCAGCTCCGTAAAATCGAATGCTAGCCTGCCGTCCGCGTGCTGCAGCGCTTCAAGAAAACCCGTCGAAAAAGCGGCCTGCTCTTCAGCCGAACCATCTTCCAGCGCCTGCTCGCAGAGCTCAAAGACAGATCTTACCGTGGTCTGTGGCAGTTGGTCGAAATTCTCGATCAGAGCCTCCGCCAATCTGGCTCCAGCGAGCGTCACGGGCACCCCTTCAGGTGCCCACTCCGCTCTCAATGCATCGAGCGGCTTGCTCAATTGCGGCGCAAGATTTGCGATCCGATCAAGAAAACGATCCTCAGGCATAGTGGGGCCATCTAGCGTGTGCAGAAGCCACCAATCGAGGCAGACCCAATTCCAACGATGAATCAGTTGATGTTAGTTCCACTAGCCACCTGCCTCACGGAAACGCCAGCCGTCCGGTCTGGAGCAGCCACATCACGGTGGTCAGCGTGACCACCGAACCGAACGTCCCGAGCAGCACGGCGACGGAGGCGGATTCGATCCAGGCATCGTTCTGCCTTGCGATGACGAACACGTTCAGCGCCGGCGGCAGCGAGGCCATCAGCACGGCGGTCGCGGCCCAGGGCTGGGCGAACGGGCCGAACGCCAGCATCAGGCCGAACGCCGCAAGCGGATGGATCAGAAGCTTCACCGCGATCACACCGGGCACTTCCCAAGGCACGCGGTCGAACGGACGCAGCGCCACGGTCACGCCGAGCACGAACAGCGCGGTCGGCGCGGCCGCGTTCTGGAGGAAGGTGATGGTGCGATCGAGCGCGACCGGCAGCTCGATATGCAGCGCCGCCACCGCCGCGCCGAAGCAGGCCGACATGATCAGCGGGTTGAGCACGATCTGCTTCAGCACGACGCCGAAGGCGTGCACGATCGAGGGATGGTCCCGATCCGACAGCTCGATCAGCAGCGGCACGATCGTGAACAGGAAGATGCTGTCGCAGCAGAAGATCAGCGCGGTCGGCGCGGCAGCCTTGGTCCCGAGCACGGCGAGCGCCAGCCCCGGTCCCATGTAGCCGATATTGCCGTAGCCGCCGGAGAGACCTGCGAGCGTCGCCTCGCGCAATGTCAGGCGTCCCAGCACCTTGCCGACGACCAGCGCCAGGGTGAACGCGACAACGGTCGACAATGTCGTCGCGATCAGGAACGGCGGGTTGTTCAGCTCCGCAAACGGCGTCTTCGACATGATCGCGAACAGCAGCGCCGGCAACGACACGTAGAGCAGGAAGAAGTTCATCCAGGCGAGGCCTGATTCCGGCAGCGATTTGACCTTGCCACAGGCAAACCCAACGAAGATCAAGCCAAAATAAGGTAGCGCCAGATTGAGGATATCGGCCATTGGTGAAGTGTTTTCTGAAGACCTGGGGGTTATCCGCCCAGCAGGCGAAGGTTAATTCCAGATCAGGGCACTAGCATCGGCCACAATCCTGGTCTATCGACGGGGGATGATTAAAGCGCGGACCGCCAAATTCCAGATCGGACAGGTCGTGCGCCACCGGATCTTCTCGTTCCGGGGCGTGATCTTCGACATCGATCCGGAATTCAACAACACCGAGGAGTGGTGGCTGTCCATTCCCGAGGAGGTGCGGCCCCACAAGGACCAGCCGTTCTACCACCTGCTCGCGGAGAACGCGGAGTCCGAGTACGTCGCCTACGTCTCCGAGCAGAACCTGGTGCCGGATGATTCCGGCGAGCCGATCCGGCATTCCCAGGTCGCCGAGATCTTCATCAAGAACAAGGACGGCGGTTATCGCCCGCGCAATCCGTCGCTGAACTGAGGTTTCGCCGCACACCAGCGGCCAGCAAAAAAGGCGCTCTTGCGAGCGCCTTTTTCATGTCCGGGATTCGAGCCCGATTACTTCTGGCCGGCCGGCGCGGCGCCGGGGGCACCACCGCCCTGCTCGAGCTTCTTGCGCTGCTCGTCGGCCTTCTTCTGAAGCTCTTCCTGGAGCTTCTTCTGGGTTTCCTCGAACACCTTCGGATCGGTCGGCGGACCGTCATAGGCCTTCTGGAATTCGCCGGCGAGCGGCAGCGGCAGGGTCAGCGGCGCGCCGTTGGCGTTGATTGCCTGAACAACGAGGTTCTGGCCCTTCTTCATGCTGTTGATGAGCTCGGGCGTGGCCTCGTAGTCCGACATGCAGCCGTTCTGGAAGCAGATCACGTAGGGCTGCTGCAGCGGCGCGTTGCCGTCCACGATGATGCGGGTGCCGTGCACGAGCTGCATGCCGAGCGGCAGCGTCACGCGCAGGATCTTCTTCGGCTCGCCTTCCGGCTCGATGATGACGGCGGCGATGACCGGCTGGCCCGACTCGATGCGGCCGTCCTTGCCGGTAAAGCAGACCTGCTTGGCGTTGGCGTCCTGGCCCTTGAGGCAGAACTTGGTCCAGGGGGCGTAGATCAGCTGGATCTGCTGGTCAGCCGGCTGAGCCGCGCCCTGCTGCGCAGGGGCGCCTGCGGCCGGAGCCTGCTGTGCGGGCGCCTGGGCGGCCGGAGCGGGAGCCTTGGGGGCAGCCTTGGGAGCCGCCTTCGGAGCCGGGGCCGCCTTGGGCGCGGCGGGCGCACCGGGGGCCGGCGCCGGGGTCTGGGCCTCGGCAGCAAACGGAACGACCAATGCCGTCGCCGTCAACAGGGCGAGAACTCGCCCGCGCGGCCGGACGGACGCGGCCAAATAACGGAAATTCATTGCAGAAAACCCTTTCTGAACGGGAAGCGCCCGAACCGCTCCGAAGCACCGAACCAAGCCGCCTTGGGCGCGGCTCTCTCCCCGTCAATTGAGGCAGATAAGTGACGGGCTCGACGCTCTTGCGCGATCGGGTGCCTTCTTAGCGTGGCCGACGAAAAGATCAATGCCGACAACCATGTTTGGCCACATCCGCAGGCGCGTCCGGTCAAATTCCCTGTGATAGGATTCAGGCCCGCCGGTCCTCGAATCAACGTGTGCCGATGTTCATGTTCCAGCGCCTCTTCGAGGGCCCCGGTCTCCGCCTCTGCGTCATCGCCTTCGCGCTTGTGGCCGGGCTGCCGGCAGGCCCTGCGCGGGCCGAGGAAGCCCATGCCATCGCCATGCACGGCAAGCCGGCGATGCCCCCCGATTTCACCCACATGCCCTACGTCAACCCTGACGCCCGCAAGGGCGGCCGGCTGACCTGGGGCATTCTCGGAACCTTTGACAGCCTCAATCCCTTCATTGTGAAGGGATTGGCGGTGCAGCCGGTTCGCAACTATGTGGTCGAGAGCCTGCTCGCCCGCGGCCAGGACGAGCCGTTCACGCTGTACGGCCTGCTCGCCCGGACCGTCGAGACCGACGACGAGCGGTCCTTCGTGACGTTCCATATCGATCCGCGCGCGCGCTTCTCCGACGGCAAGCAGGTCACGGCCGAGGACGTGCTGTTCTCCTGGCAGCTGCTGCGCGACCACGGCCGTCCCAATCACCGGCAATATTACAGCAAGGTCGCGAAGGCCGAGGCGCCCGATCCCCTCACCGTCCGCTTCGACCTCGCAGGCGCCAACGACCGCGAGCTTCCGCTGATCCTCGGCCTGATGCCGATCCTGCCGAAGCACGCGGTCGACGTTGCGACCTTCGAGGAGACGTCGCTGGCGGCGCCGGTCGCCTCCGGCCCCTATCGCGTCACCGCCGTGAAACCGGGCGCTAGCGTCACGCTGACGCGCAATCCGGATTATTGGGGGCGCGATCTCGCCATCAATCGCGGGCTCTACAATTTCGACGAGATCAGGCTCGACTATTTTCGCGAGGCGAACGGCCAGTTCGAGGCGTTCAAGCGCGGCCTCTACGATTTCCGCGTCGAGCACGAACCGCTGCGCTGGCACGACGGCTACGATTTTCCGGCCGCCAGAAGCGGCGAGGTGATCCGCGACACCGTCAAGCCCGGCGTGCCGCAGCCGTCCGAATTCCTGGTCTTCAACACCCGCCGTCCGGTCTTCGCCGACATCAGGGTGCGGAAGGCCCTGACGCTGTTGTTCGACTTCGAGCTGGTCAACCGCAACTACTTCTTTGGCCTCTATTCGCGCGTCGCCGGCTATTTCGCCGGCTCGGACCTGTCGGCCTATGGCAAGCCCGCCGATGCGCGCGAGCGCGAGTTGCTAAAACCCTTCGCCGCGCAGATCCCGTCCGACATCATGGAGGGCAGCTACCGCCTGCCCGTGACCGATGGTTCGGGCCGCGACCGCACGACGCTGCGCGCTGCGCTCAAGCTGCTGGCGGAGGCCGGCTACGATCTCGACGGCACCGTGCTGCGCAACCGCACGACCAAGGCGCCATTCGCCTTCGAGATCCTGGTCACCACCCGCGACCAGGAACGCATCGCGCTCGCCTTCCAGCGCGACCTCAAGCGCGCCGGCATCGAGGCCAGCGTGCGCGCGGTGGACCCCGTGCAATTCGACCAGCGCCGGCTCGGCTACGAGTTCGACATGATCCAGAACCGCTGGGACCAGTCGCTGTCGCCCGGCAACGAGCAGTATTTCTATTGGGGCAGCGCGGCCGCCGGCAATCCCGGCACCCGCAACTACATGGGCGCCAGGGATCCCGCCGTCGACGCCATGATCGGTGCCCTGCTCGAGGCCCGTGAACATACGGATTTCGTCTCGGCGGTGCGCGCGCTCGACCGCGCCCTGATCGCGGGCTTCTACACAATCCCGCTGTTTAACGTATCCGAGCAATGGATCGCGCGTTGGAATCGGATAGAACGGCCAAAGACTACCGCGTTGTCCGGCTACCTGCCGGAGACCTGGTGGTCGAAGGGTGAGCCTCAAGCGACGCAAACGAAGTGACGCCGTGAACCAGCAAGCCGTATCGCCGACGCTCGACACGCTGTTTCAGCGCACGCTGATGCGGCAGCCGCATGCGGCCGCCCTGCTCGATCCGCTCAACAAGGCGCGCATCACCGGGCATCAGCCGCGGCGGATGAGCTATGCCGAGGCCGATACCGCCATCGAGGCGCTGTCGGCCCATTTCGTCGAATCGGGCCTGCCGGCCAATTCCGTCATCGCGATCCAGCTCCCCAACACGGTCGAGTTCGTGCTCACCGTGCTTGCCGCCCATCGCGCCGGCCTCGTCGTCGCCGTGCTGCCGCTGCTGTGGCGGCACGCGGAGCTGACCGCGGCGCTGAACCGCACGGCGGCGCGTGCCATCGTCACCATGAGCACGGTCGACGGCGTCAGCTATGCCGACCTCGCGATGCACGCCGCGGCCGAGGCCTTCTCGATCCGCCACGTCTTCGGCTTCGGAGCCAATCTGCCCGAAGGAATGGCCTCGCTCGACGACGTCCTGGCGCGCCCGCCGGGCACCACGCGCGCCGTGATCCAGGACGGCCGCAAGGCGGCGATGATCTCCTTCGACGTCACGGCGGAGGGCTTTCGCCCGGTGCCGCGGCCGCATTTCAGCCTGATCGCCGGCGCTCTGGCGATGTCGCTCGAAGCCGACATCAAGCAGGGCGCGACCGTGATGGCGGCGTTCACGCCGATGTCGTTTGCGGGCCTCGCCTCCTCGCTCGGGGTGTGGCTGCTGTCGGGCGGCACGCTGGCGCTGCATCATCCGTTCGAGAACGACGTGCTGGAGCAACAGATCAACGAGCACGAATGCGAGGTGCTGATCGCGCCGGCGCAACTCGCGCTCCGGCTCGGCGATTCCGATCTCGCGGCGCGGTTGCCGAGCTTGCGCAACGTCGTCGGCCTGTGGCGCGCGCCGGAGCAGGTCGCGGCAAGCGACGCCTGGATCGCGCCGCATGCGCCGCTCACCGACATCTACCTGTTCGGCGAGGCCGGACTGTTCGGCGCCCGCCGCGGCGAGGACGGCATGCCGGTGCCTGTCATGCCGGGACCGCACGGTGCGCCGCGCGAACAGGCGGGATCCTCGATCGCCGGCGAGATCCTGCTGACGCCGAAGGGCACGCTCGGGCTGCGCGGGGCGATGGTGCCGATCGCGGCTTATGCTCCGCCGCAGCCGGTCGGCGAGACGCTGACGGCGCAGCCGCCGCGCGACTATGTCGACACCGGCTATGCCGCGCGGCTCGACCGGCCGAGCGGGGCGATCTGCATCACCGCACCGCCCTCCGGCATCATGGCGGTCGGCGGCTACCGTTTCCTCTCCAACGACCTGCAGGAATGGGCGCGCCGGCTCGGCCAGGGTGCCCTGCTCACCGCGCTGCCCGACCGGCTCTCGGGGCACCGGCTGGCAGGACGGGCCCAGGACAATGCCCGCGCCCGCGAGGCGCTCAGCGAGCTCGGGCTTAACCCTCTGATGGTCGAGGCTTTTCGTGACCGCTCCGGGCCGGCCTGAGCGCAGTTTCGCCGGTTCCATTGACGCCGCATTAAGGCGACCGGACTAGATTGCGCGACACCTGTTGCGCGAGTCAGAGTTTCCGAATGTCCCAGGCGGGCCCGATCCTGTTTGTGTCCAATGCCGAGCGCCCCGCCTTCGTTGCGGCGCTGGATGAGGCCCGGCTCTTCCCCGTGATCGACACCGACTGGGCCAGCGCAGCGCGCGCGGTCGAGCAGGTGCAGCCGGCCGCGGTGCTCGCCGCGATGCAAGGCGGGCACGAGCCGTATCTGGCGCCGCTCGCCAGGAAGATCGCTGACCAATCGCCTTACCTGCCCTTCGTGGCCCTGGATGCGCCGGGGGCACTGCCGCCCAACGCCCTGCCCTTCGCCTCGCGCGGCGGCCAGCCCGACCGCCTGAGCGCGCGGCTGCGCGCCGCGCTCCGCGTCCGCACCCTGCATTCGACCATGCTGCGCCGGCTGCCCGAGGCGAAGGTCGCGCTGCCCGAGGGCGACCCGTCGCGCGATGCCACCGTGCTGCTGATCGGCCGCGGTGCGGCCTATCCCGCCCTCTCCGTCGCGCTCGGCGAGCGCGTCGGCGTGGTCGGCGCGCTCTCGATCGAGGCCGCGGCCAAGCATCTCAACACCCGCGACATTGACGGCGTCGTGCTCGCCGAAGGGTTCACCGCGCGCGTGACCGACGCCTTCCTGACGGTGCTCGCCGAGGACACCCGCTTCCGCACCCTGCCCGTCGTCGTCACCGCGCACCAGCTGGTGCAGAGCTACGACCTGCCCAATCTCGAGCTGATCGTGGGCGAACCGGCGAAGGTCGCCGCCAATGCGCTGCCGCTGATCCGCCAGCACGCGATGGAAGCGCAACTGAGCCGCACGCTGCGTTCGATCGACGCCGGCGGCTGGCTCGACCCGCGCAGCGGCCTCCTGACGACGGAAGCCTTCGCCCGCGACTTCGCCAAGGCGGTCGAGCAGGCGCTCGCCCGCGGCGGCGGCCTGTCGGTGGCACGCTTCGCCTTCGATCCCAACAATCCCCGCGCCCAGCTCGATGCCGCGCGCATCCTCAGCCGCCTGATGCGGCAGATGGATTTTGGCGCAGCACAGAAGGATGGTTCGGTTATCGTCGTGTTTGCGGAAACCGACTTCCGCACGGCGCACATGATCGCCCGGCGTTTGTCGGCGGTGATGCGGCACACCTCGAACGGCAAGCACGAGATGCGCAGCGATCCCGTGGTCAGCGTGGACTCGCTGTCGCCGTCGGATACGGCAAGGTCGCTGCTGGCCCGGCTGTCGGCTGACGCGTCGAGGGCGGCGTCGTAACCCCAAGCTCGCTGCCGTAGGGTGGGCAAAGGCGCGCGGCGCCCTACCCACCATCTTCAACAACGACGAAAGCCGTGGGCACGCTTCGCTTTGCCCACCCTACGGCAGTGCGCGCTAGCCGTTGCCCTTTGTTACCGGTTGCGCGCTGGTCGCCAGAGCAGGCGCAGGAGCGGCCAGGAGAAAGCCAACGGTCTCGTTCAGAAGCTCGTGGGCGCGGTCGACGATGTCGTCGAGCGAGATCGTCTTGGCGAACATGCGCTGGGCTTCGGCCAGCAGCTGCTCGCGCGTCGGCATGCTGGCGAGGCGCAGATCGGCGTGGTGCTGCAACTGAACAAGCGTATCCCGCACCGACAATTCGGTCTCGTGGATCGACGTCCTGATCGCGTGCGCGATGTGCTCAGGGTTGAAGCGGGCCGCGAGCTGCTCGGCCGCCTGCTTGACCGCGCGCGATCCCAGCCGATGCTCGTTGCGCAGGACCAGCTTGGGCGGCGTCTTCAAATCCCGGACGATGCCGAGCCACGACAGGACCACCAGGATGTAATAGGTCAGATCGATCTCATACCAGTAGAAGCCTTGCCGCGCGCTGGCCTGATAGGCGTGATGGTTGTTGTGCCAGCCTTCGCCCATGGTGAAGAGCGCGAGCAGCCAGTTGTTGCGGGAGTCGTCGCCGGTCACATAGCGCTTGCGTCCGTGAACATGCGCGAGCGAGTTGATGCAGAACGTGGCGTGATACACCAGCACGGTGCTCCAGAGGAATCCGACCACGAGCCCCGACCAGCCGGCGACGAGGAAGCAGAGGCCCGCGAGCACGAACGCCGGCAGCAGCTCCAGCCGGTGCAGCCACATCAGCTCGGGATAGGACGCGAGGTCCGAGACCTTCACGAGGTCGGTTGCATCGTGCTGACGGTAGAAGATCCAGCTGACATGGCTGTAGAGGAAGCCCTTGTGCCGGGGCGAATGCACGTCATGCGCCGTGTCGGAATGAAGATGATGGTGCCGATGCTTGGCGGCCCACCACAGCACGCTCTTCTGGGCGCTGCTCTGGGCCAGGAAAGCCAGGATGAACTGAAACACCCGGCTGGTCGCGTAGGAGCGATGCGAGAAGTAGCGATGATAGCCGGCCGTGATCCCGAACATGCGCAGCCAGTACAGGGCCACACAGATCGTCACGGCCTGCCACGAGATACCTGACCAGATCGCCGCGAAGCATCCCGCGTGAACCAGGACAAACGGCAGGACCTGAGGATACATGACGTCGTCGTGCTCGTCGTCATTGTCCGGGCCTGAACCGATATTGATAGACACGCTTGCGACCTCATCAGTTTCAGTTGGGCGGGTACAAAAAACCCGCGGCCGGTAAACCAGTCGCGGGGCGCACGAACCAGAAGCTCCATGAACGGGCCGATTCGTTTCGGCCCGAGCTCGATGGATCGAACATGGCTGTTGCTCGATCATTCCGCAAGTGGCCATATGTCGCTGTAATTGTGTCCAAATACCTCTTCAGCGGCCCAGGAGAGCCTCTACGCCGCCTTCTTGCTCTCGGCGAGCTGCGCCAGCTGCCGCATGATCTCGGTGGTTCCGGCCAGCCGCTCCTCTGGCGTCTCCCAGTCCTGTAAAAATACCACCTTCATGTCGGGCCGCACCTTGGCGGCCTGGCCGTAGCTGCGGATGAAGGTGACGAGGCGATCGGGATAGGCGAAGGAATTGTCGCGGAAGACGATGACGGCTCCCTTCGGGCCGGCGTCGATCTTCTCGACATTGGCCCGGCGGCAGAACGCCTTGATCGCGGCGACCTTGAACAGGTAGCGCACCTCGTCCGGCAGCACGCCGAAGCGGTCGCGCATCTCGGCGCCGAAGTTCTCGATTTCCTCCTCGGTGTCGAGATCGGCGAGACGCCGGTACAGCGACAGCCGCACCGAGAGATCGCTGACGTAATCCTCCGGAATGAGCACGGGCATGCCGATGGTGATCGACGGCGACCAGCGGTCGGCCGCGGGCTCGGACACGCCGGCCTTGAGATTGACGATCGCCTCCTCCAGCATCGATTGATAGAGCTCGAAGCCGACCTCCTTGATGTGGCCCGACTGCTCCTCGCCGAGCAGATTGCCGGCGCCGCGGATGTCGAGGTCGTGCGATGCGAGCTGGAAGCCTGCCCCCAGCGTCTCCAGCGATTGCAGCACGGTGAGCCGGCGCTCGGCCTGCGCCGTGATCTTCTGCTGCGCCGGCAGCGTGAACAGTGCGTAGGCCCGTAGCTTGGAGCGGCCGACGCGACCGCGGAGCTGGTAGAGCTGGGCGAGACCGAACATGTCGGCGCGGTGCACGATCAGCGTGTTGGCGTTGGGGATGTCGAGGCCGGACTCCACGATCGTGGTGGACAAGAGGATGTCGAACTTGCCGTCGTAGAACGCGGTCATGATGTCCTCGATCACGGCGGGCGGCATCTGGCCGTGCGCGACCGCGACCTTCATCTCCGGCACGTTCTTGTCGAGGAAGTCCTTGACCTCGGCGAGGTCGTCGATGCGCGGCACCACGTAGAACGCCTGGCCGCCGCGATAGCGCTCGCGCAGCAGCGCCTCGCGGATCATCAGCGGATCGTGCGGGGCGACGAAGGTGCGGACCGCCAGGCGATCGACGGGGGGCGATGCGATGATCGAGAGCTCGCGCACGCCGGTCAGCGCCAGCTGCAGCGTGCGCGGGATCGGCGTTGCCGACAGCGTCAGCACGTGCACCTCGGAGCGCAGCGCCTTCAGCCGCTCCTTGTGGGTGACGCCGAAATGCTGCTCCTCGTCGACGATGACGAGGCCGAGATCGCGGAACTTGATGGCTTTCCCCAGCAACGCATGCGTGCCGACGACGATGTCCACCGACCCGTCTGCGATGCCCTTCTTGACCTGGTTCAGCTCCTTGGTTGCGATCAGGCGCGAGGCCTGCGCCACGTTCACCGGAAAGCCCTTGAAACGCTCGGTGAAGGTCTTTGCATGCTGGCGCGCCAAAAGCGTGGTCGGGACCACGACCGCGACCTGCTTGCCTTCGAGCGCAACGGCAAACGCGGCGCGGAGCGCCACCTCGGTCTTGCCGAAGCCGACGTCGCCGCAGATCAGGCGGTCCATGGGTCGGCCGAGCTCGAGATCCTTCAGGGTGGATTCGATCGCGCCGAGCTGGTCCTCGGTCTCGTCATAGGGGAAGCGCGCACAGAACTCGTCGTAGAGACCCTGCTGCACCGGAAGCTTGGGCGCTTCGTGCAGATGGCGCGCGGCAGCGATCTTGATCAGCTCGCCCGCGATCTCGCGGATGCGGTTCTTCAGCTTCGCTTTGCGGGTCTGCCAGCCGGAGCCGCCGAGGCGATCGAGCTCGACCGTGGTCTGGTCGGAGCCGTAGCGCGACAGCAGCTCGATGTTCTCGACCGGCAGGAACAGCTTGGTCTCGGCGGCGTAATGCAGCTCGAGGCAGTCGTGCGGCGCGCCGGCAACGTCCAGCGTCTGCAGGCCGATGAAGCGGCCGATGCCGTGATCGACATGGACGACGATGTCGCCGGCGGTGAGGCTCGTCACCTCCGAGATGAAATTGTCGAGCTTGCGGCTCGCCTTGCGCGGCCGCACCAGGCGGTCGCCCAGAATGTCCTGCTCGCTGATCAGCGCGATCTCGTCGGTCTCGAAACCGCTCTCGAGGCCGAGTACGGCGAGCATGGTCTCGTTGCGCGGGGTCGCCTGCACCGTCCGCCAGGAATTGACGCTGGTGGTGTGGGTCAGCTTGTGGTCGCGCAACATCGAGGTCATGCGGTCGCGCGAGCCTTCGCTCCAGAGCGCGATCACGACCTTCTTGCGCTGGGCCTGCAGTGCCATCACGTGGCTGACGACGGACTCGAACACGTTGACGGTGGAGTCGTTGCGCTCCGGCGCGAAATCGCGGCCCTTGCGCGCGCCGGCATCGACGACGCTGATGCCGTCGGTCGGCACCGAGAATGCCGTCAGCCGCGCCAGCGGAATGTCGCCGAGGCGCTTGGTCCATTCCGCGTCGGTCAGATAGAGCCGGTCCGGGGGCAGCGGCTTGTAGATGGCGCCGCCGCCGGGATGCTCCATCGCATCGCGCCTGGCCTCGTAATAGTCCTGGATCTGCTTGAAGCGCTCGCGGACCGCGTCCTCGGCCTGCGGCTCGATCGCGACGACTGCCCCTTGCAGATAGTCGAACAGCGTGTCCATGCGGTCCTGGAACAGCGGCAGCCAGTGCTCCATGCCGGGATGGCGGCGGCCCTCGCTGACGGCCTCGTACAGCGCATCATCGCGCTCGGGCGCGCCGAACTCGGCGACATAGCCCATGCGGAAACGGCGGATGGTGTCGGTGACGAGCTGGAATTCGGAGACCGGCACCAGATCGAGCGAGCGCATGTCGAGCATCGTGCGCTGGGTCTCGGCATCGAAGGAGCGGATCGATTCCAGGCTGTCGCCGAAGAAGTCGAAGCGGACCGGCTGCTCGAGGCCGGCGGGAAACAGGTCGAGGATGCCGCCGCGCACGGCGTATTCGCCGGGCTCGCGCACGGTCGAGGAGCGGTTGTAGCCGTTGTGCTCCAGCCAGGCGACGACGGTGTCCATCGGCACCACATTGCCCGGGGCAACCGACAGCGCCTGCGCCGCGACCAGCTCGCGCGCGGGCACGCGCTGCACCACGGCGTTCACCGTGGTCAGCACGATCAGCGGCTTGTCGCTGCCGGTGAGCGGGGCCAGCCGCGCCAGCGTGGTCAGGCGCTGGGCGAGGATGCCGCCATGCGGCGAGACGCGGTCATAGGGCTGGCAGTCCCAGGCCGGGAAGGTCAGCACCGGCAGATCGGGCGAAAAGAACCGCAGCGCGCGTTCGAGCTGCTGCATGCGCGCGCCGTCGCGGCAGACCACGGCAAGGCTGACGGCCGGCTTCTTCGGCCGCGCCGCGATCGCCCGCGCCAGATCGGAGACGACGAGGCCTTCCGCGCCCTCGGCCACATTGGCAAGCGTCACCGCGCGGCCGGGCGTGAGCAGCTCGGCCGGCGACTTCATCCCCGTTTTCATAGATTGCCGTCCGTAATCGGGAACGCCTTGATGCGGGCAAACAGCGCGCCGGTGACGTCGGCCGGCAGCACCTTGTCGCCGGTGATGGCGGCATAGAGATCGGGATCGTTGACCTCGAGCAGGGTCTCGAGCTCGGTCAGCTCCGCGTCGGACAGGTTGCCGATCTCGGCATCGGCGAAGCGGCCGAGGATCAGGTCCATCTCGCGCGTGCCGCGGTGCCAGCAGCGGAACAGAAGCCGCTTGCGGCGCTCGTCCAGCCCGCTGCTCGATCGTGTCGTTCCCGTCATGTCTCAAATCCAGTCAAACGCAGAAAGCCCGGACGTGCCGGGCGGGGCTGATATAGCCATTGGGACCGCCGGTGTCAGCCCTTTGTTTTTGCAATTGTTTGGGGACCGTCATTGCCGGGCTTGACCCGGCAATCCATCCTCCTTGAAAAGATGGATGCGCGGGTCGAGCCCGCGCATGACGAATGTTGCGAGAATGCGCCCCAGCCTGCTCAATCCGCTGTTTGCCCTCGTGACCAGCCTGGCCGGCGTCGGTCCGAAGCAGGACAAGCTGCTGCAATACCTGCTCAGCCGGAGCGAGACGCCGCGGCTGGTCGACCTCTTGCTGCATCTGCCGAGCCAGGTCATCGACCGCCGGTCCCGGCCGAAGATCCGCGACGCCGCGCAGGGAACCATGGTGACGCTGGAGGTGACCGTCGACCGCCACCGCCCGCCCCCGCCGCGCAACGCGCGCGCGCCGTATCTGGTCTATGCCAGCGACGATACCGGCGACCTCGTGCTGACCTTCTTCCGCGCCAAGCCCGGCTATGTCGAGAAGCTGCTGCCCGTCGGCGAGAAGCGCTACGTCTCGGGCACGCTGCAGATGTATGACGGCATCCCACAGATCGTGCATCCCGACCGCGTGCTGGATGAGGAGGCGATCTCGAAACTCTCCGGCATCGACCCGGTCTATCCGCTGACGGAGGGCCTCGCGCTCGGCTCGCTCCGCCGCGCGATCACGCAGGCGCTGCAGAAGCTGCCCGCCTTGCCGGAATGGATCAGCCCCGAAGTGATGCGCCGCTGCCACTTCCCGCCAATCGCGGAAGCCCTCACCCGCGTGCACCAGCCGGTCGAGCTCACCGACATCCTGCCCGACCGGCCGTTCTGGTCCCGCCTCGCCTTCGACGAGCTCTTGGCCGGACAGCTCGCACTCGCCCTGATCCGCGCGCAACTGCGCCGCCCCGCCGGCGTGCGCAATGCCGGCGACGGGCATCTGCGCCACAAGATCATCGACGCCCTGCCCTATGCATTGACCACCTCCCAGCGCGACGCGGCAGCAGCGATCGCCAACGATCTGCAACAGCCGGTGCGCATGCTGCGCCTGCTCCAGGGCGACGTCGGCTCGGGCAAGACGGTCGTGGCGCTGCTCGCGGCTGCCGCGGTGGCCGAGGTCGGCAAGCAGGCCGCGCTGATGGCCCCGACCGAGATCCTCGCGCGCCAGCACATCAAGACCATCGCCCCGCTCGCCGAGCGCGCCGGCCTGCGCGTGGCGATCCTCACCGGCCGCGAAAAGGGCAAGGAGCGGCGCGAGATCATCGCCCAGCTCGCCGAGGGCGAGATCGATCTCCTGGTCGGCACCCACGCACTGATCCAGGACGATGTGATCTTCAAAGACCTCGCGCTTGCCATCGTCGACGAGCAGCACCGCTTTGGCGTGCGCGAGCGGCTGGCGCTGACCTCCAAGGGCGAAGCCGTCGACGTGCTGGTGCTGAGCGCAACGCCGATCCCGCGCACGCTGGTGCTGACCTATTTCGGCGACATGGACATTTCCGAGCTGCGCGAAAAGCCCGCGGGACGCCAGCCGATCGACACCCGCGCCGTGCCGATCAGCCGGATCAGCGAGGTCATGGAAGGTGTCGGCCGTGCGCTCGAAGCCGGCAAGCTGGTCTACTGGATCTGCCCGCTGGTCGAGGAATCCGAGGCCGAGGGCACCGAGCACCTCACCAACGCGACCAAGCGTTTCGAGAGCCTGCAGAAGCGTTTTGGCGACCGCGTCGGCCTCGTCCACGGCCAGATGAAGGGCACCGAGAAGGACCGCGTGATGGGCCAGTTCGCCGCCCACGAGATCGGGCTGCTGGTCGCGACCACGGTGGTCGAGGTCGGCGTCGACGTGCCGGCCGCCACCATCATGGTGATCGAGAACGCCGAGCGGTTCGGCCTTGCCCAGCTCCACCAGCTGCGCGGCCGCATCGGGCGCGGCTCGGAGGCCTCGACCTGCATCCTGCTCTACGGCGAGCCGCTCGGCGAAATGTCGAAAGCGCGCTTGAAGGTGATCCGCGAGACCACCGACGGCTTCCGCATCGCCGAGGAAGATTTGAAGCTGCGCGGCGAAGGCGACGTGCTCGGCGTCCGCCAGAGCGGCCTGCCCGGCTATCGCATCGCGCGCTCGGAGGTCCACGGCCAGCTCATCACCCAGGCGAGAGACGAGGCGCTGCGCATCCTCAAGGACGATCCCAAGCTGAAGGGCGAGCGCGGCGAGGCGCTGCGCTGCCTCCTGTATCTCTACGAACGGGACGAGGCGATCCCGCTGATCGGCGCGGGTTGATCGGACCGCGTTCGGAACAAAGGTTCCGGCAGCAGGTTCCATCACATCGCATGTTGCTCGCCGCGGCCGAGCCGGTACCTTGAAGGAATCAATTGCGAGATCAGCCTCGCCAATGGGGTGAGCGACAGGTGCGAGGTTTGGGGAGTCGAAGAAGGGGTTGGTTCAGGCGGTCGCTGCTGACCTGGCCTGTTTCCGCATATCTGCTGCTGCTGGCCATCACCACCGCCGTCCCGGTCACGGCCTGTGCGGCCTTTCTCGCCTACCATTTCGTCGCCGAATCCTCCCAGCTCACCAAGGCCGAGTACGAGGACAGGCTGCGCCTCATGCGCAACGCCGCCGACCTGCGCATCGCAAACATCATCGACGACCTGCAGGTCCTCGCCCTGTCGCCTTCACTGGCGCAGGGCCGGTTTGCGGAGTTCAGGGAGCATGCCGTGCAGGCGGTCAAGCTGATCGGGGGCGTCGCCATCGTGCTCTATGCCCCCGATGGTCAGCAGATCGCGAATACGCGCCTCGAGCTCGATGCCCCCTTGCCCAAGCGCACCGAATTCGACGTCGAGCGCCGGGCGATCGAGACCGGCCGCCCGCAAGTGTCCGGCCTGCAGCGGGCCGTGGTCGACGGTCAACCGATCGTCACGATCGCCGTTCCGGTCCGTATCGGCGGCGAGATCCGTTACGCGCTCAACATCGGACTGTCGACGCGATACCTTTCATCGATGATGGATGAATATGTCTCCGCCGGAATGGTGGGCAGCATCATCGATGCGAACGGACTGCTTCTGGCGAGGCGCCCGTTGCTCGATGGCGACGATCTGGTGGGACAGCCGACCATTCCTGCGGTCATGGCCCAACTCGGAAAGCCGTCCGCCTGGTGGATCGAGGCGGTGTCGCGGACCGGCGTTCCCACCTACACCTCGCTGCTGCGATCCAACCAGAGCAGCTGGTCGATCAACCTTGCCGTTCCACGCGACGTCATCGACGGCCCATTGCACCGGACGGTCGAATGGATCGTCGCGCTGACGGCGTTCACGCTCGTCCTCGGATTGGCGCTGGCACGCCTGATCTCCCGGCGCTTCCTGGCCGAATTCTCCGATCTCGAACGATATGTCGCAGGTCTGCGTTCCGGTGCTGCCGAGCCTAAGCTGGGCGCAATCAGCGAAGTCAACCGGATGAAGAAGGTGCTCTATCATGTTGGAAGCGAGCTCGCCGGCGCGCTGAAGCAGCAGAAGGCGCTGCTGGACGAAATCAATCACCGGGTCAAGAACACGCTCGGCACCGTCCAGTCGATCGCGCGGCTGTCGCGTGCGAGTTCAAGCGACCTCAACGAGTACGCGGCCGCATTCGAGGGCCGGCTGTTGGCGCTGTCGCAGGCCTACAATCTCCTCACCGAAAACAACTGGGTCGGCGTCAGCCTGGAGTCCATCGTCAGGCAGACCCTGGCACCCTATGCCGGTCCCGAACGTCTCGACATCGACGGCCCCGATCTTCTGCTGCCGCCAAAGGTCACATTGGCGATCTCCGCCGCGCTGCAGGAGCTCAGCACCAACGCGGCCAAATATGGCGCGTTCTCGGTCCCGTCGGGCAAGCTGCAGATTTCCTGGACGGTGGACGAGACCGGTCTGGTTCGCCTGTCCTGGACGGAACGGGACGGTCCGCTGGTCCACAAGCCCACGCGCCGCGGCTTCGGGACCAAGATGATCACCGGCATGTTTGCCGGCGAGACCGGCTGGTCCGTGAATCTGGACTTCAATCCCGGCGGGCTTCGCTGCGTCATGCAGTTCTGGTCGCGCGACCAGGTCGACGGGGATCTGCCGCTGATGGAAGCAAGCTAGGCGTTGCCCGGCACAATATCGCCGTGTCCGCGGATGGCGGGCTAGCCTGCGGCCCTCCGACGCCCGATCTCGTAGGCCGCCACATGCGCGCGGGCGAGATCCAGCAGCGGCGTGTCGATGCCGAGCGCGCGGGCGCGATTGGCCATGTCGCCGAGGATGTGCTCCGCTTCGGTGATCGAGCCGCGCTCGATGTCGCGCAGCATCGAGGCCTTGAGCGGCGAATCCAGCGTGGTGAAGAGCTTGCGGTCGAACTCGATGAACGGCGCGCGCGGCTCGAAACCCGACGCCGTTGCGACGGCGCAGCATTCGGCGAACAGGCGGAAAATGGACTGCTCGCCGTTCGGCACGGCCAGGATGTCGCCGATGCTCGCGCGCATCAGGCAGGTGATGCCGGCCAGCGTCGAGAGCTGGACGAATTTCTCCCACATGTCCTGCATGATTGCTTCGCTGGCGCGCACGTCGATGCCGGGAACCTGGAGCAGCGCCTCCAGCGCGAGCGCACGCTCGCTCAGGGCGCCCGCGGTCTCGCCGAAGACAATCGTCTGATTGGCCATGAACTGGACGACGCGGCCATCCGCATCGAGGCCCGCGCTGACATTGGCGAGCCCGCCAAGGACGCGCGCGGCGCCGAACCGCCCAATGAGCGCGTCGATATGTTTCAATCCGTTCAGGATCGGCAGGATCATCGTGTTGGGGCCGACCGCGGGCGCAAACTGGTTCATCGCGTCATCGAGCGAGTAGGCCTTCACGCCGGCGAGCACGACGTCGAACGGCTCCCTGAGATCGCCGGCCACAACCAGCTTCGGCTCTACGGCGAAGTCGCCATGCGGGCTTGCGACCTGCAGTCCATTCCGCTGCAATTGCCCTGCCCGCGCCGGCCGCACCAGGAAGGTCACGTCGCGGCCCGCCCGGACCAGGCAAGCTCCGTAGTAGCCGCCAAGCGCGCCTGCGCCGATCACGAGCACTCTCATTCGAACTCCCACTGCAGTAGAATTGCTGCCGCTGAGACATTAGCAGACGAGCCTCGCTCCGTCTCCTGGCCGTCATTGCGAGCGCAGCGAGGCAATCCAGACTGCCTCCGCGGAAAGAGTCCGGATTGCTTCGCTGCGCTCGCAATGACGACTAGTTCAGGCGGCTTGCCCTTTCGCCGCGACCGACTTCGTGCAACCCTCCCGCCATGCGCCGGATCATCGTGGTTGGCTCACAAGGCAGCGGAAAGACGAGCCTTGCTCGCAAGCTTGGGCAGAAGCTTGGGCTGCCGGTGGTGCATCTCGACGTCCTCTATTGGCAACCGGGCTGGACACCATCCGACAAGGCAGGCTTTCGGACGCGCGTCGCAGAGGCGATCGCGGGCGATGCATGGGTCGTCGACGGCAGCTTCTCGGGGCTGGCGTTCGATCTCACGATCGCACGTGCCGATGTTCTCGTCGTCATCGACCGCCCGCGCTGGGTCTGCCAGTGGCGCATCCTCTGGCGCTCGGCCTTCGATCGCGACACGGCTCGCCCCGATCTGCCCGAGGGATGTCCGGAACAGTTCGACTGGAAACTGATGAAGGAGGCCTGGCGCTACGACGTCGAGCGCGTGCCTGACATCGAAGCCGAGCGCATCCAACATGGCCCCGATGTCCCGGTCCTGCGCCTGAGACGCGACCGGGACATCCAGGGCTTTCTGGAGTCCGTCTCGATAGACGGCGAGTGAGACCTGACGATCAGGATTTCTTCTGCGCGATACCCGCGGAAAACGCCTTCAGCAGCTCCGCATCCACCGCCTCGCCCTTTGCGTCTGCGGCCAGATGCTCGAACCAGCGCGCGAAGCCTTCGTAGATCTGGCTGGCCGGATGGTCGGCGCCGAGGAAGCCGGAAATCTCCCGCATCTCCGCGACCCAGCGATAGGCTTTCGGGATCATGTCCGGCAACGCGACTTCGAGGCGGGCGAGGATCGCGGGCTGGCTGAGCGCGAGTTCGTCGCGCAGCGCATCCGCAGCGCCCGCTTTGGTGGCAGCGACGACCATGGCCGATCCGATGCCGGCGAGGCCCTTGACGATTCCGGCATAGGACATCTTCAACGCCGATGCCGCGCCGACCGGCCCTTCGACAATCCGCACGTCGAGGCCGAAATCCCGGAGCATCGCGATGTCCCCTGCGTACTCGCCGGACATGTAGAAGGCCGGGCTCTTGCCGCCTTTCTGCGGCGGGAAGCCGATGATGCCGCCATCGACGAACGGCGCCTGTGCCGAGCCGATGATCTCCTCGATCCTTTGCACGGTATCGACATTGACGGCGTTGCAATCGACCACGATCGGCTTCTTCTCGCGCCTGACGATCAGCGCCGCCAGCCGTTCGGCCAATGCGACCGCTTCGCCCGGCGGCACGATCGAGAGGATGATATCGGCGTCCGCGATCGCCTCGTCCTCGGCGCCGATCATGCCGGCATCCGCGGCGCGCTTTTGCGTCGCCTCGCTCCGCCCCTTCAGCGACGTCAGCACGCGCGCGCCGTTTTCGCTGAGACGGCGGGCGACGGCGCTGCCCATGGCGCCGGGCGCGAGGATCGCAATGGTCTTTGACATCGTGCACTCCAGATCGAACTTTGAGCGAGGCGCTCAATTCGACCGGAAGATTAGCAGAGGATGCGAGGCCTTGCGTGAACGCGGCCATCCCGCAGCGGAATGGCCCTACTCCACCTTCGCAGGCTGGGGCTGTTGCTGGAGCGTCGAGGCGTTGGCGATGCGCGCGGCATTGGCCATGCCCGCGAGCGCCGCAGCCTTCTTCGGGTCGGGCGCCGAGCCCGGCTGCACCACGCCGGCCGACATGATCAGCGTCGCGGCGTCCTCGGCGGTGAGGTCGACCTCGATGATCTTGCTTCTGGGCACGTAGAAGAAGAAGCCCGTGGTCGGGTTCGGCGAGCACGGCAGGAACACCGAGACATGCTCTTCCTGTCCCGGCAGGCTGCGAGCGATGTCCTCGCTCGGCGATTGCGAGATCAGCACGATCGACCACATGCCCGGCGAGGGAAACTCGACCAGCCCCACTTTGCGGAAGCTCGAGCCCTTGCCCGAGAACAGCGTCTCGAACACCTGCTTCAGGCCGCGATAGATGGCACGCACCGCCGGGATGCGGCCGAGGAAGGTCTCGCCGACATCGACCAGCGTCCGGCCGATCAGGTTCGCCGCGAGGAAACCGACCAGGGTCAGCGTGAAGAACGCGACAATCAGTCCCCAGCCAGGAACGCCGTAGGGCAGATAGGTCTCGGGACGATAAGCGAGTGGGACGAAGGGCCGCACCACGCCGTCGACCCAGGTGACGAACCACCAAACCAGATAGAGGGTGATCGCGATCGGCCCCGTCACCACGAGGCCGGTCAGGAAATAATTGCGGAAGCGGCCCATCAGCCCGGTATGCGGTTCCGGTGCGGGATCAAGCGGCGCAGGGACGTCGTCGCGGGTGGTCATTCGGGTTCCAGGTCGGTCGCAGCTGACAAGCTAGGGTCTTCTAGCAGGTTTTGGAAGACCACGAAGCGACGCGACCGGTATCCCTTCTGCCTATTCCACGGTCACCGATTTCGCGAGATTGCGCGGCTGGTCGACGTCGGTGCCCATGATGACAGCCGTATGATAGGCGAGCAGCTGGACCGGGACGGCGTAGACCATCGGCGTGAACGCCGCCGCCATGTCGGGCATGACGATGGTGACGAGGGAATCCACCGTCGCCTCCTCCGCGCCCTTCGCGTCGGTCATCAGGATGATCTTGCCGCCGCGGGCGGCGACCTCCTGCATGTTGGAGACGGTCTTCTCGAACACACGGTCGTAGGGCGCGATGACCACGACCGGCATGGTCTCGTCGATCAGGGCGATCGGGCCGTGCTTGAGCTCGCCGGCGGCATAGCCCTCGGCGTGGATGTAGGAGATCTCCTTCAGCTTCAGCGCGCCTTCGAGCGCGAGCGGGAAGCTGGTGCCGCGGCCGAGATAGAGCACGTCGCGCGACTTCGCGATCTCGCGCGAGAGCTTCTCGATCTGCAGCTCGGTGGTGAGCGCGTCCGACATCAGGCGCGGGACCTCGACGAGGCCGTGGACCAGCTTGGTCTCGTCCTCGTCGGATAATTCGCCCCTGGCCTTGCCGGCGGCGATCGCAAGGTTGGCGAGCACCATGAGCTGGCACGTAAAGGCCTTGGTCGAGGCGACGCCGATCTCGGGACCGGCCAGCGTCTGCAGCACGGTCTCGCTCTCGCGCGCGATGGTCGAGGTCGGCACGTTGACCACGGCGATCGTGTGCACGCCCTCGGCCTTGGCGTAGCGCAGCGCAGCCAGCGTGTCGGCGGTCTCGCCCGACTGCGAGATGAAGATGGCGAGATCGCCCTTGCGCAGCGGCGCCTCGCGGTAGCGGAATTCGGAGGCGACATCGACCTCGACCGGCACGCGCGCAAAGCGCTCGAACCAGTATTTGGCGACGAAGCCGGCATAGCTCGCAGTGCCGCAGGCGGTGATGTTGATGCGGCGGATCTCGTTGAAATCGAACGGCAGCTTGACCGGCAGCGACACGCGCTCGCTCGCCATGTCGACGTAGCGCGCCAGGGTGTGGCCGACCACTTCCGGCTGCTCGTGGATCTCCTTGGCCATGAAGTGGCGATAGTTGGCCTTGTCGACCAGCGAGGTCGAGGCGGCGTGCCTGATCTTCTCGCGCTGGACGGCGTTTCCGTCCTTGTCGAAGATCGTGGCGCTCTTGCGGGTCAGGACGACCCAGTCGCCGTCCTCGAGATAGCTGATCGTGTCGGTGAACGGGCCGAGCGCGATGGCGTCGGAGCCGAGAAACATCTCGCCGTCGCCATAGCCGATCGCGAGCGGCGGGCCGTTGCGGGCGCCGATCATGAGGTCGTCGTCGCCGGCGAAGATGAAGCCGAGCGCGAAGGCGCCGCGCAGGCGTCCCAGCGCGAGCTTCACCGCCTCGACCGGCTTGTTGCCGCGCGTCAGCAAATCGTCGACGAGATGCAGCACGATCTCGGTGTCGGTCTCGGTGTGGAACACCGCGCCCTTCTTCTCGAGCTCCTCGCGCAGCTCGCGGAAATTCTCGATGATGCCGTTGTGGACCACGGCGACGCGCTCGGTCGCGTGCGGATGGGCGTTGTTGACGGTCGGCTTGCCGTGGGTGGCCCAGCGGGTGTGACCGATGCCGGTCGTGCCCTTGAGCGGCTCGGCCTCCAGACGCTTCTCCAGGTTCTTCAGCTTGCCCTCGGCGCGGCGGCGCTCGAGATGCTTGCCTTCGAGCGTGGCAACGCCCGCGGAGTCATAGCCGCGATATTCAAGACGCTTGAGCGAATCCACCAATTGCTCTGCAACCGGTTCGCGCCCGAGAATGCCGACAATCCCGCACATGCGGATCAATATCCCCCAAATCGTCGAAAAATCGCCAAAACGACACGTTCAGTTTTTAGCGAAATTCCCAAGGAACCAGATACTCAATAATTATTGCCGATTGAGACAGCATCCGACCGTACCAGGCCCTGCCTGCGTCGTTGTGGCCGGCCTTTAACCCCGCACGTTAACTTGTTGTCAACAAGTTTGACCAACGATTCCGGTCAGGAGAACAAGGCCATGAAAGGCTCATCCGACCGCAAAGGTCTGTCATCATTGTATCTGCGTGCCAGCGAGACTTCGGGCACGCACCTCGCCCATTGGCCGCCGCCCCAGCGCGGCAAGGAAAGCAAGCCGGTGTTCGTCAAGCACGTGCAGGGCGAGCCGGCCAAGCGCGCCAAACCGCGCGGCTGGCGCCTGACCCGCGCAATCTTCTCGGAATTCGCCGACGACGAATAGCGGGGTCCCTCAACTCGGCGCCACGACGGCCCAAATGAGGATGGCAACGAGCGCCCAGCAGGCCATTCCTGCGAACAGCGAAGCGATGTCGTGAGGACGGCGCAGGCCGAACAGCCTCAGCACGCCCCGTCCCGTCGCCGTGATGAAGGTCTCGACGAGAACATCGATGAGACTGCGGATGAACTCGACCATGAGCGCGCAGGCCTGGCACGCGGCCGCTCACTTCTCCGGCTTCTTGCCGCCCGTCTTCATCTCGCGATAGCGCTTGGCGCCGCCTTCCCGGATGGTCTGCTGGTTGCGCTCCAGCGCCATGGCATCATCAGGCACGTCCTTCGTGATCACCGAGCCCGAGCCGATATAGGCGCCGTTGCCGATCTTCACGGGCGCGACCAGCGAGGAGTTGGTGCCGACGAAGGCGCCCTGCCCGATGATGGTCTTGTGCTTCTTGAAGCCGTCGTAGTTGCAGGTGATGGTGCCGGCGCCGATGTTGGAATTGGCGCCGACGGTGGCATCGCCGATGTAGGAGAGATGGTTGACCTTGACGCCGGCCTCCAGCGTCGCCGCCTTGGTCTCCACGAAATTGCCGATGCGCGCGCCGTCGCCGAGCGAGGTGCCGGGCCGAAGCCGCGCATAGGGGCCGATCGAAACCTTCTTGCCGAGCGTGGTCTCGACGATGTGCGAGAACGAATGGATCACCGCGCCGTCGGCGATCGACACGCCGGGGCCGATCACAACGAACGGCTCGATGGTGACGTCCTTGCCGAACACGGTGTCGGCGGACAGATAAACCGTCTCCGGCGCGATCAGCGTGACGCCGGCCTCCATCGCCGCTTTGCGCAGGCGCGCCTGCATCACGGCTTCGGCCTCGGCGAGCTGCGCCTTGGTGTTGATGCCGCGCACTTCGTCCTCGCTGGTCTCGATCACCACGGACTCCCATCCCTGCTTGCGGACGATCTCGACCGCATCCGTCAGATAATATTCGCCCTTGGAATTGGCATTGCCGATCTTCTCGAGGATCTCGAGCGCGCGGCGTCCGTCGATCGCCATCACGCCGGCATTGCACAGATCGATCTTGCGCTCGGCTTCGCTGGCGTCGGCCTGCTCGCGGATCGCGACCAGGCGGTCGCCCTCGACGATGAAGCGTCCGTAGCCGGTCGGATCGGCGGCGCGAAAGCCGAGCGCGGCGATGGCAGCGCCCTTGGCGAGCGGCGCGCGCAGCCGCGCAAAGGTCTCGGCCGAGATCAGCGGCGTGTCGCCGAACGCGACCAGCAGATCGTCGGCGCCGCGCGCGATGGCTTCGCGTGCAGCGAGCACCGCATGTGCCGTACCGAGGCGCTCGCTCTGCACGAAGGTGAGCGCGTCGGGGCGGATGCGCTTCGCCTCCTCCGCGACGGCCCCGTGATCGGGGCCGATCACGACGGCCAGCGCGGTGCCGGTTCCCTTCGGTGCGGCGGCGAGCACATGGGCCAGCAGCGTCTGGTGCGCGACGGGATGCAGCACTTTCGGCAGGCTCGATCGCATGCGCGTGCCTTCACCGGCGGCGAGCACGATCGTGAGGCTGGAACGGGCGGTCATCGAAATCCTGTCAGATACGGCCGAATCAATTGGCGCGGCAGGCGGTGCGCCGCCCTCGTGAGCTGCCGCCTTGCTACCCCCGCAAACGCCCGGAATTCAAGTGCGACGGGGTTTTCCTGTTAATGTTCCTTGATTGATTCGGGGAAGCCGGACAGGGGCTGGGCATTTAACGTTCATGGCAAAGGATTCCGACCTACTGGCGGATGCCTTCGGCGCCAAGGAGACCGGCGGGCTGTTCTCCGGGCTTTGGGCCGAGGAAAGCACGTTCGACCGCCGCATGATGTGGCGCCTGGGCACGTGGGGCGTGACCGCCGTCGGCGCCGTCGTCATCGCGGTGATGGCCAACCAGGCCCAGCTCGGCTGGCGCCGCGATCAGGTCGCCGCCGCCGATCTGACGCGCCAGGCCGACCGGCTGCAGCAACTGACCCGGGAAAGCCAGAACGAGGCGCGGCGCCTCGCCGCCGCCATCGAGACGCTGAACACCGATCGCGATCGGCTCTATTCGCGCGTCACCGTGCTGGAGCAGGGCCTGGATTCCGTCACCGGCGCCATCGCCAAACAGGCCGCGAAGCCGCAGGACGCTCCTGAGGCGCAAGCCGCATCCGCAGCCCCCAGCGTCGGCCCGGTCGCCTCGGTGCCCGCGCCCTCCGCCGACAAGCCGCGCGCGAGCGCCAGGGAGCAGGCGAAGGAGCCCGCCAAGGACGCAGTCAGGGATACCGCGAAGGAGCCGGCAAATCCGCCGCCGCAAAGCGCGGCCGCCGCATCGCTGGTATCGCAGGCGCCGGCAACCACCTCGGCGCTGCCGATACTTCCGCTGGTGCCGTCCAAGTCGATCATGGCGCCGCCTGATCCCGCCGCATCCAGGCTGGTTCAACCCGACGCGACCGAGAAGGCCGCCGAGAAGAAGCCTGAAGCAGCGCCCGCCCCGACCGAGGTCGCGGCCGTTGCAGCCAAGCCGCCGGAGGCCACCGAGAGCGAAGCGCCGGCCATTGCGGTCCAGCAGACGCGCTTTGCGATCGACCTTGGCGGCGCCAACTCGGTCGACGGCCTGCGTGCGCTCTGGCGCGGCGTGACAAAATCCAATCCGGAAGTCGCAGCGCTGCGGCCGATCATCATGATCAAGGAAGGCACCAACGGCCTCGGCATGCAGCTGCGCCTGGGGGCCGGCCCGCTGATCAATGCCGCGGCCGCCGCAAAGCTCTGCGCCGGGCTCTCCGAGAACAACCGCCACTGCGACACCACCGTGTTCGACGGCCAGCGGCTGTCGATGCGCGGCGGTTCGGAGAAGAGCCAGGAGAAGAGCCAAGACAAGGGACAAGACAAGGGACAAGAGAAGTCGCAGGACAACGGACAGGAGAAGTCCCAGGACCGGGTGCAGGACAAGAGCGCCGACAAGAACGAGGCGGCGCCGCAAGCCGAGACCGCACCCGCGCCCGCGCCGAATGCAAAGCCCGACAAGCGCCGCCGCAGCTACTCCTCAAAGCGCTCCTCGAGGCGCGAAGAGCCCGCACCTGCCCCCGCGGCCCCGCAGCCGGCCGCACAGGCAAAGCCAGAGACGGCATCGGCGGGATCGACGCTGACGTCGTTCTTCAGGCGGTAGGGAAAGGTTCGCGCCGGCCGGATCATTCGCTTGCGGCATCAGCATCGCTGATGGCGCCGAATACACTCTGAGCAACACCTACTCGTACAGCATACCCGCCCGCATCAAGGCAGCCGCGTGTCGCCACGGGTTGGGGTCCGCTGGGTCGTGCGAGTCGTGCGCCCAAGCCGCCATCGCTTCGAGGAAGTCAGCGAGATCGACGTTTTCCCAGCCCTTTGCGCCCGTTTGCAATTCGTTGCGCATTGCCGCTACGAACGCGAGAAAGCTCTTCCTGTCTTGAACCTGCTCGACATCCATTTCAGCACCCCCCGCTGCGACAAGGATAGCACGCAGTTCACGGTCCTGACTTGATCACCGGCCGAACGGCGCGCGCTTGATAGACAGAAAAGTGCCTCGCCCCTGTTGCCCCTGTCCGTCATCCCGACCATATTGCGGCCATGACAAAAAAGCCCTTCCGCCTTACGCCCTACCAGGTGCAGTTCCTGATCGTCGTCGGTTTTGCCAGCGTCGGCTATGCGCTCTATCTGCGCTATCTCGGCATCGAGCTCTCGACCGTCGGCCTTGCCTGCGACGCCGGCCTGCAGACGCTGATCTGCAAGGCGCGCTCGGTGTCGACCGTGCTGTTCAAGAATTCGGTGTTCGGCATCGTCGCGCTGGTGGTGGCGACGCTCAACCTGATGCGGCCGTCGATCGTGCTCCTGACCGTCGGCATCATCGCCGCCGGCCTCGGCATCGTGCTCTACAACGTCGTGCTGTCGGGCCTTGCGATCGGCCTGTTCATTCTTGGATTTGCTCGGCCCGCGCCCGCCACAGCGTGAGCGCGAACAACAGATACATCGCGCAGGTCCACAGCGACTGCCAGTTGTCGCGCCCCTCGTTGAACAGCACGTAGATCGCCGACAGCGTCAGCACGCCCGCGAACACCGCTTCCGCGATCGGACGCTGGCCGACCTGCGGGCGGTTCAGCATCAACAGCGCGAACGGCACCACCGCCATCGTCAGCGAGGCGTAGGGGAAATCGTGGTAGCGCGGGTCGAACACGAAGGCGAGCGCGGTCTGTGCCGCGATGACAGCGGTCAGCGCCAGCGTCAGGCCGAGCACGGCGGTGAGCTTCGACCATTTTCGGCCCTCGCGCGGGCCTAGCAGATCCAGGAACGTCGGCAGGCTGCGGCCGATCACCATCGCCTGCGCGCAGAAGATCGGCGCCAGGATGCCGGCGAGCAGCAGCGCACCCCAGTGCAGCCAGCCGCCGATGCCGTAGCTCTCGTAGTACATCTTGTCGATGCCGATCCCGAGCAGGCTGCCCGCCGTGGTCGCCGAGATGGCGACACCGAGCCAGGCCGAGAAGCGCGGCGTCCAGGGCCGCCGCCGCAGCGTGATCAGCGCCACCGCGAACACCAGCACGCACAGGCCCATGCCCGCGCCCATGTACCATTTCCAGGACGGGAAATTGCTGATCGGCTGGCCCGGCGGATATTTCAGCTCGCGGCGCACGGAATCGAACAGGCCCCAATAGCCGCCGACGGTGCCTTCCAGCTTGCGCTTCCAGGGCTGGTCGTAGGACTCGATCAGGTTGACGCGAAACTTGTTCGCCTTCGCAAGGCCGAGGATTTCCGAGACGACGCGCGCCTGGTTGGTGCGCGACGGCAGCGCGCCCTCGCGCATGCGCCCCTCGCTCGGCCAGCCGGTCTCGCCGATCAGGATCTCCTTGCCCGGAAAGGCCACCGCCATGCGCTCGCGGATGGCCTCGACATGGGCGGCGGCGAATTTCGCCTTGACCGGGAAGTCCTCCCAATAGGGCAGGATGTGGATGGTGACGAAGTCGACGGCGTCATAGACCTCGCGGTTCTTCAGCCAGAATTCCCAGACATCGGCGTAGGTGACGGGCACGCTGACCTGCGCCTTCACCGAGCGGATGATGGAGACGAGATCGGCGGTCGTCATCTCGCCGCGCAGCAGCACCTCGTTGCCGACGATGATGCTGGTGACGATGCCGGGGAAATCCTTGGACAGGCGGACGGCGAGCGCGGCCTGCTCGAAATTCTTGGTGCGGTTGCTGGAGAGCCAGATGCCCTGCAGCACCTTCATCCCGCCGACCTTGGCGGCGATCGCCGGAACCTGGTCGAGCCCATTCTCCATGGAATAGGTGCGGACGCAGTCGGTGATCTCCTTGAGCTGACGCAAATCCTGCTCGATCTGATCGGCTTCAATATGGGTCCACGCGTTCAGCGGCGACTGATCGCCCCGGAACGGCGCATAGGAGACGCACTGAACCTTGTCGGCAGGATCGATCGGCGCGCGCGCGAGCGTGATTGGCGTGGCAAGCCACCACCACACGGCAGCAATCGCACCCAGTGAGACGAGCAGAAGCGCCAGTGGCGTACGAAGAGAAATAGTTCCGTCCTCCGCGAAGGGCCGTCGATTACCTGCTCGCACGCCATCTGCCAAGAGGTGATGCCGGATGGATCGATCGCTCCCCCAAGGAATTTACCTGCGGCCGTTCGACAGAGGCCTAGGATCGTGACTTTGCTGGACAAAATTCGAAATACCGGTCATGGGACTTGGCGGGAATTTTCCGCCGCATTGGAGACCCATTTGGACGCCATCACCGGCGCGTCCGCGGGGATCCTGACGCGGGCGGTCAGTGGAGAAGTTGGGGAATTCATGCGGCAACGGGTGCGTCAGTCACGAAATGCGGTCCTGCGGCAGTTCGCCGCCACCTTGGCCGTTTCCGCCCTTCTCGGTCTGGCCGGCCTGACCGGCGCTTCCGCCCAGAGCGGCTCCCCGGCTCCCGACCAGGGCAAGGCCGCCGCCCAGCCCGCCGACGCCGCCGCCAAGGACGCCGCCCAGAACCAGCGCCGCACCGACGAGTTCGCCGAAGCCGCCCAGGTCATCAACGGCCCGGCCGGCAACCCCGAATGCGTCTGGCTCGGCCGGCGCGTGGTGCGGCTGATGTGGCGGGATGACCTCGATACCGCGTTCCGCCATCTCGACCTCTACGACCGCTTCGGCTGCCCCGGCGGCCACATCCAGGCCGCGTTCCGCTGCCTGACCCGCTTCGGCGGCCAGATCGATCCCAAGGTCGCCGAGACCCTGGACAGCCGCGTGCACGCCTGCTGGATCAACCCGGCCTCCCAGCCGCAGCAGGCCGCCGCCGCCGCCTCCCAGCCGGCAGCGCCCGCCGCCAACGCTGCGCAGCCGCAGCCGGCCGCCAGCCCCTCGCCTGCGACAAGTCCGACACCGGCGCCCCAGAAATAGCCGCGATCGTTTCAGCTGCCGTTCAGGAACGATCGGCCATAGAGGCGGTTGGCACTGCCACGCGAGCTCGAAAAGCCCATGCCCTCATAAGGACATGAGCCCATGACAGTTGTGAAACCGCGCGGCAGCGATATGCTCCCTTTGCCGCGGACTTGGTCGGATCTCGGGGTCGGGTCCGCTTCCCTGCCACCTCAGCCCCTTTTGGTTTAGCCGCGATGCGCGTTGTCGCCGCCGTTCTGTTGCTTGTGTCTGTGCTTCACGCCGGGCTCTGGGGAGTCCTGCGCGACAGGGAACCCGCGCCCGATTTCAGGGGCCTGCTGCCCAGCGTGTCCTACGCGCCGTTCGAAGGCTCGGCCCACCCCGACATCGACAACATCCCGAGCGTGGAGAAAATCCGCGCCGACCTGAAGACGCTGTCGACGATGACGCGCGCGATCCGCCTGTATTCGTCCACGGGCGGCGTGGAACTGGTGCCGCCGATCGCGGCCGAGTTCGGCCTCAAGGTCACCGTCGGCGCCTGGATCGACAAGGACAAGGATCGCAACGAGCGCGAGATCAAGGCGGCGATCGAACTCGCCCGCAAGAACAGCAACGTCGTCGGCGTCGTGGTCGGCAACGAGGTGATCTACCGCGGCGAGCAGAAGGTCGAAGACCTCATCGACATGATCAAGAAGGTCAAGGGCTCGGTCCGCGTGCCCGTCACGACCGGCGAGATCTGGAACATCTGGCGCGACAATCCGGACCTTGCCTCCAACGTCGATTTCATCGCCGCGCACGTGCTGCCCTACTGGGAGAACTTCCGTTCCGACCAGGCGGTCGACCAGGCTGTCGACCGCTACAACCTGTTGCGCAATTTGTTCCCCGGCAAGCGCATCGTGATCGCCGAGTTCGGCTGGCCGAGCCAGGGCTACAATCTGCGCAACGCCGACCCCGGTCCGTTCCAGCAGGCGCTGACCTTGCGCAACTTCGTCAGCCGCGCCGAAGCCATCGGCATGGAATACAACATCGTCGAGGCCATCGATCAGCCCTGGAAATTCTTCGAAGGCGGCGTCGGTCCGTACTGGGGCATCCTCAACGCCAGCCGCGAGCCGAAATTCGCCTGGACCGGCCCGGTAGAGAATCCCGACTACTGGAAGCTGATGGGCATCGCGCTCCTGGTCGGCATCCTGCTCTCGCTGCCGATCCTGCGGCTGGAGAAGCCGACCGCGAAGCAGGCCTTCCTGCTGTCGGCCACCGCCAACGGCGTCGGCGCCTGGACGGCCATCGTGTTCGCGTTCTGGAACAGCCACTATTTCATCTTCGGCTCGGCCTTCGCGCTGACGCTCGGCATGATCCTGCTTGTCCCGCTGGTGCTGATCGCGATGGCGCGCATCGACGAGATCGCGGCGGTCGCCTTCGGCCGTCCGCCGCAGCGGCTGCTCGCCAAGGGCAAGCCGGTCGAGAACGTGCCGGAGAATTACTATCCGAAGGTCTCGATCCACATCCCCGCTTATTACGAGCCGGTGGACATGCTCAAGCAGACGCTCGATGCGCTGTCGCGGCTCAACTATCCGAACTACGAATGCGTGGTCATCATCAACAACACGCCGGATCCCGCCTTCTGGCAGCCGATCCAGGACCATTGCCGCGCGCTCGGTGAACGCTTCAAGTTCATCAACGCCGAGAAGGTGCAGGGCTTCAAGGCCGGCGCGCTGCGCATCGCGATGGACCGCACCGCCGTCGATGCCGAGATCATCGGCATTCTCGATGCCGACTATGTCGTCGAGCCCGACTGGCTGAAGGATCTCGTGCCGGCTTTTGCCGACCCGCGCGTCGGCCTCGTGCAGGCGCCGCAGGAGCATCGCGACGGCGACCTGTCGATCATGCACTACATCATGAACGGCGAATATGCCGGCTTCTTCGACATCGGCATGGTCCAGCGCAACGAGCTCAACGCCGTCATCGTGCACGGCACGATGTGCCTGATCCGCCGCGCCGCGATGGACATGGCCGGCGGCTGGTCAAGCGACACGATCTGCGAGGACTCAGATCTCGGCCTTGCGATCCAGGAGCTCGGCTGGGTCACGCACTACACCAACACCCGCTACGGCGCGGGCCTGCTGCCGGACACCTACGAGGCCTTCAAGAAGCAGCGTCACCGCTGGGCCTATGGCGGCCTGCAGATCGTCAAGAAGCACTGGCGCCGCTTCCTGCCGGGCGCGAGCCGGCTGACCGCGGACCAGAAGCGCGAATACGGCCTCGGCTGGCTGAACTGGCTGGGCGCCGAAAGCCTCGGCGTGGTCGTGGCGCTGCTCAACCTCGTCTGGGTGCCGATCGTCGCCTTTGCCGACATCGCCATTCCCGACAAGATCCTGACGCTGCCGATCATCGGCGCCTTCATCGTCTCGCTGGTGCACTTCCTGTCGATGTACCGCGCCCGCGTCGCGATCAAGCCGGGCCAGATGTTAGGCGCCATGATCGCCGCGATGAGCGTGCAGTGGACGGTGTCGCGCGCGGTGGCGCAGGGCCTGATCACCGAGCACATCGCCTTCGCCCGCACCTCCAAGGGCGGCCTCTCGCGCATGTCGATCGAGTTCCAGGCGTTCTGGGAGGCCGTGATCGGCACCCTGCTCCTGGTCGGCGCCGGCGTGCTGGTGGCGTCCAACAGCTTCCGCCAGATCACCGAGATCTACATCTTCGCCGGCGTGCTGGTGCTGCAGAGCCTGCCGTTCCTGGCGGCGGTCGCGATCGCCATCCTTGAGCTCAGCCGCATCAACTCGTTCCAGTTCTGGCGCGACAGCGCGATCCGCACCGCCGAGCTGATCGGCCTGCGCCCGGTCGCCCTCCCGACCCCGGCGGGAACGCCGCAAGCCGTGCCGAACGAGGTCCGGCGCGAGGCGAACTGAGGGACGAAGCTCGCCTGCGGCCATCCTTCGAGACGCCCGCCTTCGGCGGGCCCTCAGGATGAGGTCAGGGGGCGCGGCAAGACCTTAGACCCTCATGGTGAGGAGCCCGCCAAAGCGGGCGTCCGGACGATGCTCCGCATCGCCGGGCGAACCATGCAGGCCGAACCGTTCCGGCCGCCCCCAGCAGTTCGGCGTGGACAGCCACCCGCCAATCAGGTTGAAACTTCCGGCTTAACCAACGGAAGCAGCGAGAAAATCCCCGTCCCTGCCGACAGTTTCGGCAACCACCCGCACTATTGACCTGCGCAGCCACTCCCCCTACACAGCGCGGGCCGAAAGCATGATCCGGAAACAGCCGGTTTTCCCCGCGACGCAACCTTACGCGCTGCGGCAAGACATGCTTCTCGAATGTCCGAAGACGATGGCAATCTCTTTCGAAGCCATCCGCGGCCATGGGAGCGCGTAGCTCAGCCGGTAGAGCACGTGACTTTTAATCACGGGGTCCTGGGTTCGAGCCCCAGCGCGCTCACCAAAGCCTGCTTGCGAGCTTTGGACCATATGGGCCAGCGTTCGCACCACAAGAACGATTTTGACTCCATGGTGGAGAATTGCGTTAGGGCCCACCGGTAAGGACGCAACGCAAGCATGCAAACCGCCGATTGGGCTCTGATCATTAGCCTGTTCTCACTGGTCATCTCGGCCGCGAGCTTCATCTGGAACGTCTGGTCGAAGTTCATTTATCCGAAGCCGGTGATCCGGGTCTCATTCAAGATGGTGCAGATCATCGCCAACGATCTCGACTGGGTTCCTGAGGTGTTAGAGCTGAGCGCCACCAATATGGGACCGGGCGATATCACGCTAAGCAAAGCACTAGTGAAGTTCACCGGTTACTTCGGCCAGACGACAAGTTATGGACTCTTGTCCACCCTCGAAGCGTTCCCGCGCTACTTGGACCACAGGCGCGGCGGATTGGGAGTTGGCTTTCCGGCAAAGATTGCAGTCGGCGAAACCTACAGTGCTTATCTCGTTCCGGCCCACGAGTTGCTGGCGAAGGGAAATTACCAACGCGTCGGATTTTCTGACTCGTTCGGTCGAAACCATTGGGCCCCACGGAAGGATATTCTTGAGGCGCTGACGTACATCCGGGACGCTTGCGACAAGTCGAACATCGATTGGCGGGGGCGGCGGCACTGATCTCATCCTAGTCCGCCGAATGCTGCACGTCCCGCGCGCAAAATGCGGCCAAGGCCTATCGCGCCTCAGGCTAACGGTCTTCGGCGCAACATTGCGCGCTGCTCCGGTGTTGGTTGCCCCAGTTCGAAAAAGCCATCGTTCTCTAGCCGAAACCAGTCCCGATGTTTTCGGCCAGAAGAGATCACCATGATCTCTACAATATAACGCCCCGGAACAAGCCTTTTGGTCGGATTGCGCCAATCTGGGCAGAGATAAGCATCGTTGTTCCAGCCGAAGGCGTCGCTCTCGCCCTGCACCTGTATTGCGATATCCAAGAGCTCATCCTCACCGGCAAAGATCGAGATCGAACTCCGCAGTTCTTGCGGGTTGAATAGGGTTGGGACCTGACCAGTCGGCGTGGCGTTGAAGTTGACGTACGGTTCCGGCGTGTTGACCCAACGTCCGGTCATGGGCACGTCGAAGAAATCCGTCCCATCAACTCCGCGTAAGAAGGTGATCTTGGCACGGCAATCGTCGGCGGGAGCGCGTAGGAGCCACCAGTTGGCCCATCCAGGCAGAGCCCTATTCGCGACCCTTACGCGTAGGACCCGCCAGCCGGCCGCGAACGGGCCCCTCGGCGGTAGGTCCAAGGGTGGAGATTCGATCTTGACCCCCAAGCGTGGACTGCGTTGCTTTTCCACTATCACTGTCAGGATGAATGTGACGACACCACCTAGAATCGCGCCCAAAAGGGCGTCGCCAAAATGCATATCGAACATCGGCTTCCCCGGCCCTAAACCAAAGCGAGCATAGGATGTTGGGGTGCTACCGCTCAAGCAAGATCGGGGCAAAAGGGGCTTGTCAGGACTCAAGGGAGGTTGAGATGGATTGCAGTCGCTGGAATGATCCTCCCGGCTTGGCTGACGCGGCGCAGCTCGTCTGCCGCTTGATCGTTGACGCACTGCAAAATCTGGACGAATGGCGCCCGCAAACCGGACGACCTCCCAGGGCGCCTCGGGCCATCCGCCGCTTGGTCGAGATAGGACTGAAGGCGAAGGCCAGATAGATCCGGCTTAGATCCTATCGACTCTCGCTGCTGCCGGTGTTTGTATTTCCACTTTCAGCATTGGGGCAGTTCATGACAAATAGCGCCCGCTCGTACTTTGTCACCAGTGTCGCGGTAGTTATCGGCGCATTCATTTTTTTGTCGCCGAAAGAAGAGAGCTCCGTCAACGCCACAGCGACGACGTCCCGACAGATTCCAATACCCGATGAACAGGCCCGTTTTATCGCAGCCATCGATTCCGGGCGCGCGGCGTACAAAGCCGGTGCCAACGAGATGGCCAAAGGCGCCGCGAGACCTCAACGGGCGCAATTGTTGTGCAATGGATCATCCCAGCTGCAACGCGTACAAAACTGGATCGGAAAAGTCGCTACGCTCTCATCTAACGGAGATGGAAAGGGCGTGCTCTCGATCATGATAGGCAACAACGTCCACGTGAAAACATGGAATAACTTTCTCTCAGATACAGGAGCCGGAACTTTGATCGAGCCCAGCTCGCCCCTCTTTCGACGAGCTTCCTCGCTAAGCGTCGGACAAGTCGTAGCCTTCTCAGGCAGTTTCATACCCGATCGAACGGACTGTGTTCGGGAGTCCAGCATGACGCTGGATGGTTCTATTAGAGAGCCGGAGTTCATTTTTAGATTCTCTGACGTCACTGCTGTAAACAAGTGATTGGTGTCCGACGGCGCCATCGAATTCGAAGCAGTGCAAAATGTGCAGGACGCAATCCTGTGCTGGATTGAGGCCGCCGAGGAAGATCATCGTCCCATCCCCGTTCCCTCGCACCTGCGACGAGCGACCGCCGGCTAAATTCGTTCGGCGATATCGGCGCTATCGTTCGGACGACTTTTCCAACTGATCGGCGCTCACCAACCCAATCAACGCACCGTCACGTCATCGTGGGGCGGCACTTGTGTTGCCAGAAGGTCGGCTTTCCGACCCGCACCTGCGCGCCGCCGACGACCATGCCGCCCTTGATGTACACTTTGCCAGAGCTGTCGCCGGCTTCGATGAACCGGACGCGCATCTCTCCGGTCCCTGCATGGATTTGCTTTGTCAGCACGGTCTCGAGGATCAAATTGTTGAGGTGCTGAAATCGCGGATCGGTGCTGCGGACACGGATCTTGAGGGTCGACGGCGAGAGCAGCTCCGCGCTTTCGATCACGCTCGAGGTCAGTTCGCTCACACCGAAATCGAGCTCGCGCGTCGCACCGCCATTGGCGGCCCTGGAATAGATGTAGCGGAAGTTGGCGGCCGTCGTGGGCGCTGCGCAAGCAACGCTCCAGACGCCGGTCAGGCCAAACCCTTCCAGAACGTCCCAGACGGTTTCAGTCGCGAATGAAGGTCCAGCCGACAAAAGGAGCGCGAGTAGCGCGGCTGTCCCTGCTGGCCGCCGGCTGACCATCCCTCGACAACGCCTTTGCTTGTAATGCCGCTCGACCAATCGGGCCGCGGGCCGATCGAGCCGCACGGCAAACACCCCTAAAATGTGAGCCAATATCGTAGCAACCCCAGCGGGGGACGTCCATGTCGCCGGCAGGGTGTCCGACGACCTTCAGCCGCTCGCGGTGACACGGGACCAGCCTGCGGGTTCCAGGCGCCCTGCCCCAAAAAGCCGCGAGACAAAGCGCCGGAAAGATGTAGGATTCGAGAAAATCACAGGAGGAAGCGGCATGTTTGAAATCAACGGTTTCGACACGGCAGGCGTCGTCAGCCTCAAGCGGCCGACGCTCGCGGCCGCCCTCAAGAAGGCCAGAGAGCTGGTCCAGGACGGATGCTGGGACGTCCAGGTCGTCGATCCCGCCGGCCGCATCTACACCTCGTTCGAGGAGCAGGCTGCCTAGCCGCTCCGTTCCCCCTGCAAATCGGAAACCGGCCCCATCGGCTCGCCAGCGCGAGCCGACACCACAGCCGATCCCGATGGCTATCCCCCTCGTCCGACATTGGACGAGGCGCTGTTCAGCCAACGCTGCGTTGCTTCATCGCTCCAGCCGGGCACCGCGAAACGCGCCCGGGGATCTGCCTCCGCGCCGGGGCGCGCGCCCGCAGGATAACCATCGATCTCGGAATAGCTCGGGTGGTGCGCACGGACGCGATGCGCCGGCGCGGCGTTCGCGGTGGTGCACAGGACAATCAACAGACCCATCGCCAGGGCAACGCGCATCGCATCAGCTCCAATCGAACGATCGAGGTGATGTGATGCGCCAACGGGCCCGCCGCAATCCGGCGCGGCATCACGGTCCGGCGATGGACGTGCGATCGCGCAACGCCCCTTGCGGCGCAAACCTGCGCTCCGCGCCGACGAGACAACCACGTTAAAGCGCCTTGATTTTCAATTCGCACGATGGCTCTCTCGTGACATTGCAAAAAAGGGAATTGGAATGATTGGATTGCGCGCTCTCGGCTTGTTTGCTCTTCTTTTGCTCGCCGGCAACGCGTTGGCCGCGCCGCCGTCATCATGCGCCAACAAGTTCGTCGGCACCTGGCAGCATGGCACCAGCAACATCGGTACGTTGACGCCGGACGGGCGGGCGCAGTGCACCGGCAATGCCTTCTGCGTTCAGGGCACCTGGACCTGCAACGGCAACAGCCTGACCTACACCAACAGTGCAGGCACTTACGTCTATACGCTGCAGTCGAGCGGCGTGATGACCTACGGCTCCATCGTCGTCACGCGGATCGGCGGCGGCCAGGCTGCGCCGCAACAAGCCAAGCCCGCCCCGCAGAAGCCGCCGGCGAAGTTGATCGGCGATTCATCCGCCCCTCTCCAAACCGAGTACCAGCCATCAGGCTCGCAGCCGCTTCAACCGGGCAAGAAGATCGCTGGAAATCCGCCGCCGGCGGCGAAATCGGCCGATGAAATCTGCGGGTCGGTGGTCAGCTCCACGCCCACCCAGTGCATGGACGAACCGGGCGGCAGGAATTGCGCGTGCCTGAGCGTGGCCAACAAATGCGGCTATCCCATCACCGTCTTCTTCGAAAGACAGGGAGCCGCCTGCCGCGGCAGGTACTGCACCCATGGCAGCTTCCAACTCGCCAACGGCGCTTCGGATTCCAGTTCCGCCTGCAGCTCGCGCGCCAATCAGTCGGTACGGTATCTCAGCTTCAAGAAGAACTAGGCGATCTGCTCGACCGCCCCTCAGCTCTCCGGAGCTGCCGTCGCAGCCGGCATGCTCAGCGGCGCCCCGCCGACCGACACGGGCCCTAGCGCGCCGCCCACCGGGACGGGCCCCAGAGGCTTGGTCTGCCGGGTCAGCATCCGCTTGCGCATCGCGGCCGAGAAGCCGTAGCGCGCATTCGCCTTTCGAATGGAAGACGTCATGTCCGACATCATCACATTCTGCAGCGAGTCCACCTTCGAGATCAGCGTGGAGAGCTGCGAGGAGATCTTCCTGACGTCGACCCGCTCGTCCGTAATGCTCTGGCGCAGGGACAGCAGCACCATCGTATCCTGCTGCAGCGCGGCCGCGTTCTGCTGCGCGAGGTCGTTGTTCGCCTGCAGCGAGGCCGTGTGCTGCTGCTGGGCCGACTGAATATCCTTCAAGGCCGCGACGACCGGATCCGGTTTCGGCGGCGGCGGCGTTTCCCGGCGCGGAAGCAGCTCAGCCAGCCTGCTGACATTCAGCGCGGGAAGAATGGACGGCAATGTGTAGACCGCCGCTGCGCCATTGATGGCGATGGCGAGGGCGCACGCCGACAGGGCCAGCACCGATTTCCGGCTGGTCCGTACGATCGGGGCTGGAGCTTCAAAGGCAGCGGCTTCGTCCGCCGCTGCGGCGGCGGCAAGGGCTGCAGGGTCGAGTTGTTCGACGAGGCCTTGCGTTTCGAAAGTCGTGGTCACGTGCATTGACCCCAGTGAGCGAGCAAACGGAAGCCGCCCCTGGAACGCCCCTCGCGAGGACCCCTTTACGCAGCACCCATACACAACTGCCTAAAATTGTCGGCGTTCTGGATTAATTCCACGTTAGCGGTCACTCCGGCCGACTACGGGGACGCCATGGGCGGGACCGCGCCAAATAGCCGAGGCCGCGGACGGCGTGTGCCGGTCCGGCCGGCGAGCATCGCGCTTAACGGTTTTTCCGAATTTGGCGAATGCACCTGTTTTGCCCGACGGGTCAACCGGCCACTCCAGCCGGCTGCGGAAAGGCATCGTGCCGACAAGCACTTGGCTACTGTGCATGGGGTTGTTTTCGAACTTTTAGTTCGCCCTACCCCTCGTCCAGCAGCTCGAACAATTCCTCCACCGTCTCGAACGGCGCATCGCGCGTTTGGCTGTGATAGACGACGCGATCGCCGTCGCGCTGCAGCGACTTGCCGCGCGACTTCCGCAACCGCCCGGGCAGGAACGTCGCGGCCACCGCGCCGGGGCCGACGTCGAGCCGGATGATGCCTCTCCGCTTGCATTCGATGCGAAGCCTCGCCGCGGCGAAGAAGTCGCGCGCGACCTTCGGCAAGGGCCCGAAGCGGCGGGAGGTCTCCTCTTCGAGATCGTCGAGGTCGTCCTCGTTGCTGCACCGTGCGGCCCGCGCATAGAGCTCGAGCCTCACCGGCTCGGACTGCACATAGGTCTCGGGCAGCATGTCACCGACCGGCAGGTTGAGGTCCGGCACCCACACCGCGGCGCGCTCGTCGTCGGCCTTCTCCGAGGCCATCTTCAGGAGGTGGCTGTAGAGCACGGGTCCGAACACCTGGACATGGCCGGACTGCTCCTCCGAGAACAGGTCGCCGGCGCCGCGCAGATCCAGGTCGCGCTCGCTGATGGCAAAGCCTGCGCCCGGCCGGCTGAACTCCTCGAGCACCGCGAGCCGCTTCTCGGACTGGCCGGACTGCGTCTCGGTCAACAAATGGGCGAAAGCGCGGATGCCGCCGCGACCGACCCGGCCGCGCAGCTGGTGGAGCTGGGCGAGGCCGAACTTCTCCGGCCAGCACACCACGATGGTGTTGGCGCGGGGAATGTCGAGTCCACTCTCGACGATGTTGGTCGCGAGCAGGACGTCGGCCCTGCCCTCGACGAAGCTCATCATGCGATCGTCGATCTCGTCGGCCGCCAGCCGTCCGTGCAGGCAGACGATGCGGAGGTCCGGCGCCACCGCCTGCACCCGCGCCAGCATAGGATCGAGATCCTGGATGCGCGGACAGATCAGGAAGCTCTGGCCGTGCCGACGCTGCTCGCGCAGCAGTGCGGAGGCGATGGCCGCATCCGACAGCGGTGCGATCCTGGTTGCGACCGGAAGCCGGTGCACCGGCGGCGAGGCGATGACGCTGAGATCGCGGAAGCCGGCAAGGCCCGCGGCGAGCGTCCGCGGGATCGGCGTCGCGCTCATCATCAGCACATGGACATTCTTGGCGAGGCCCGCGAGCTTGGCCTTCTCGGCCGCGCCAAAATGCTGCTCCTCGTCGATGATGACGAGGCCGAGATCGTCGAACTTCACGTCCTTCGCCGTCAGCGCCTGCGTTCCGATCACGACCTTGATCCGGCCGCTGCGCAGGCCCTCCCGGGTCTCGCGCAGCGCCGCGCCGGAGGTTGCGCGCGAGAGGTTGCCGACCTCGATGCCGAACGGGGCGAAGCGCTTCTGGAACGTCGCGACGTGCTGCCGTGCCAGCACCGTCGTCGGCACCGCGATCGCGACCTGCTTGCCCGACAGCACCACGGCCGCGGCCGCGCGCAGCGCCACCTCGGTCTTGCCGAAGCCGACATCGCCGCAGACCACCCGGTCCATCGGATGGCCGGACGCGAGATCGTCCAGCACGTCGCCGATCGCCCTGGCCTGGTCGATCGTGGTGAAGTAGGGAAAGCGCGCGACGAACTTCTCGTAGGCCGATCCCGGCGGCACCAGCTTTTCGCCGCGCCGCCGGCGGCGCTGGCTGATGTGCTTGGCCAGCACCTTGCCGGCGATCTGGATCTCGCGCTCGGCCTCGCTGCGGCGGCCCCACCATGTGCTGCCGTCCGCCTTGTCGAGCGCGAGCTTGCCGAGCTCGGCGGCGTAGGGCCACATCAGCGCCAGATCGGTCGGCGGCACCAGAACCGCATTGTCGCCCGCGAATTTCAGGCGGATCATCTCGCGCATCGCGCCGCCGCCGGTGTTGACGGTCTGCAGGCCGTCGAGCACGGCAAGGCCGCGCTGCAGATGCACAACCACGGTGCCCTGCTCCGGCACATCGGCATGATCGAACGCCGCGCTCCAGGCGCGCGCCATCGGCTGGGCATGATGCGCCCGGCTGCCGAGCACGTCGGATGCCGTCACGACGACGATCGGCTTTTTCCCGGGCACAACGAAGCCCGCATCGAGATCGGCCAGAAGCGACGCCTCGCCGCTGCCCCCGCGGCTCGCCTCGTCCCAATCCTCTGAGCGCTGCGCCTTGACACCGCTCATCCGTTCCATCACGCGCAGGTCGTCCTCCTGCGCCGCGACGAGGATCAGCCGCGAGCCGGCCCGCCGCGTCTCCTCGACGAAGGCACGCAGCGCCTTGCGCGTGGATGTCAGCTTCGAGAACTCCGGGATGGCCTGGAACGGTGCCGTGCGCGGCAGCACCTTCATGCCCCTGGAGAGCTGCTTCCAGTCGCGGCGACCGAGATATTCGCGCTCGCGCTCCGCACGCGGTGCCGCTTCCTCGATCGTGTCGAACCAGACGTCGGCGTGCGAGGGCACGCCGGCATCGACGATCCACTTGGCGCGTCCGCAATAGTCGAACAGCGTCGCGCGCTTGCCGCCCTTGCCGGAAAGCCCCAGCCGCTCCGACATGGGATCGACGAGAAGCTCCTTGGTCTCGAAGATGATCTCGTGCTCTTTCGGATCGAACGCCACGATGCGGTCGATCGCGCGATTTGAATGCTCGATCCGGAACGGCCCGAGCGCGCCCGCGGGAAAGATCTCGAAGGTCTGTCCGTGAAACAGCGCCCCGCCCGGATAGTCCGGCTCGTCGTCGAGATCGTATCCCAGGGATTCCAGACGCGTCTCGAGATCCCGCTCGGAAAACGCGCCGCCCACCTTCAGGCTGATGCTGAGGCGCAACAGGTTCGCCGGCGGCGGCAGGCGCTCCATCGCCGCCTCTGCGGTCGAAACGAGGAAGATCGGCTTCTTGGATTTTGCGAGGCGCCGCAGCACCGAGGCCCTGCGCCCTGCGAGCTCATGCGAGGGCTCGAGCTGATCGAACGGCAAGGTGTTCAGCCGCGGAAACACCAGCACCTCGCAGGACGGATCGAGCGCGTGAAGGACGCTGCCCAGCCGCTCCGCCCTGCTCTCGTTCTCGGCGAGAAACACGATGCCGCTCGGCCCGGACAGCTTCCACTGCGCGAGCAGATGCAGCGCCATCGAACCGAGAGGCGACGACGACGAGATCGTGGCGCGCTGCGCTCCCTCGTTCTTCCCTCGCGAAGCCTTGGTCTTCAGCGAAGCCTTGGTCTTCGACGATGTCTTTGCTTTCAACGACCTCGTCTTGGACAGCGTCGTCTTGAGCGACTTCGTCCTAGGCAATGCCTTAGGCAAGACCTTGGCCGCCCGCGCCTTCTTTGCAAGCCTCACGTGAATCCGTTTCTGGTCGTCAACCGCCACCAACTGAACGCGCGCGCCGGCCTCATTCGATTCGGCGACGCGCCGCCATCCATATGGGATTTGCCGGGCGAACGCACGCCTCGCGGCAACGTTCCGCGCAACCATTGCGGGGAACTCCACCCGTTCCGCAAGCAGCCGCTGCTTGCGCGGGATCATGCCTTGCTCAAGGCCGACCCGATCGGAGATAGCGCCTTGCCAGCACGAAAAACCCCGGCGCTTGGACGCCGGGGCGTTTCGTGGAAAATGATTTGGTGAAGCAATGACAACTTCATAGCAGCAAATCCGCCGAGCGCTTGTGAACTGGTTCACACGCCCCGCCGGCGCAGCCGCAGCGGAACGGGGTACCGCGTGTCCCGGTTTGAGGGTTTGCGCGCGGCACGCTAGGATGCCTCCTTTTACGGAGGCTCATTTGAAACCATTCATTTTCGTCGCTGCCTGCATCCTGCTTGCAACCACCCCGGCCCGCGCGCAGGCGCTGGTTGATCCCAACAAGGTCGCTCCCGAATTCCGCGAAGCCGCCGAGAAGCGCCGCGCCGAACAGCTGCGGCAGCGCGAATGCGCACTGAAGGCGGATCTCGACAAGGTGCTGCCGCGCGACCGCACCGCCTATCTCACCCATTGCCTGGAGACGATGGCGGCCAAGCAATAGCCTGCCACCAGCTTCAGCAAACGATCGCTTCGCCGCGCGCGCGACGCGAGCATTTCCGGCGTGCTCGCGCCCGCTGCATCGGCATGCGACACAGTGACGTTGAATTCGCGGAAGGCTTTCAAGCTTTCTTCAGACATTTGCGATCAGCATGACGATGCATTTCCATCAGTCATTGTCGATCGCACATGGGCTCCGTCCAGATTCAGTGCACGCGTTGCAAGAACGTGTTCCGCGATCGCGCCGCGCGGTTGCAGGACGGCTATTCCAGGCAGTGCCCGAGTTGCGAAGTGGTGCTGTTCTTCACCGAGGATTCCCAGCACCCCTTCGTCAAGCGCGCGATGCGCAATGCGCGCAAGGCCCGCAAGGAGCAGCGCGAGGCCGAGGCCGTGAGGCGCGCTGCGCCGGAGCCGCGCCTCGCCGGGTCGAGATCCTTCGCCGGACGGACGCAATCGGCGGGACGCGAGGACTAGCTCAGCGCCGCTTGCGCGGAAACAAGCGATCGCGGATGTAGCGCGAGGTCGGCGTCAGGCGAAGGCCGCGCGGCTTGTGCCAGGCGGCGCGGTCGATCTCCTTCTTGTCGCCGATCTCCAGCCTGCCCTTGGCGCCCTTGGCGATGAAGATCGCATCGCTCATCTTGCGGCCGGAGCGCTTGTTCCTGGCCGTCACTTCCTTCCAGAGGCTAATCCGGCCGAGCTTCAGCTTGGGCAGCTCTTCCTTGATCTCGCGCCGCAGGCAAGCCTTGTCGGACTCGCGCGAACGTTTGCGGCCGCCCGGGAACATCCAAAGCCCGTCCGACCGGCGTCTGACCAACAATACCTTGCCGCGCTTCGCGGCAACGAGCTTGGAAGACTTTGCCATTGCTGCCGTAATCAAAAACAGAATCGAGCCATCGTAACTTGTCTAGTCGGATAGACAAGTTCGCGGCTTGCCTTGATCACAGGCAGCGAAGCCGTCGTCGTTATGCGCGGCGGCGGCGAGTTCGCGCCCGCCAGGCCAAAATCAGCCCTCGGCTGTCCCCGTCTGGTCCTCTGTCCGGATCCACGCCATCATCAGCTCCCAGGCGACGGAGAGGATGATCGGTCCGATGAACAGGCCGACGATGCCGTGGGCCAGCGTCCCGCCGATCACACCGACGAAGATCACGATGGTCGGTGTGTTCAGGCCGCGTCCCATCACGAGCGGCTTCAACATGGTGTCGATGAAGCCGACCAGGACGAGAAATACGGTGAGAACCAGCGCGGTGGTGACGTCCTTCGCGGTCCAGATCCAGATGATCACAGGCAGCAGGACCAGGAAGGCGCCGATCTGCACGATCGAGAGCAGCAGCACGATGAAGGCGAGCAGGCCCGCGCTCGGCACGGCAGCGAGCTTGAAGCCGATGCCGGCCAGCAGCGCCTGCACGATCGCGACGCCGATCACGCCTTGCGCCACCGCGCGGATGGTCGCGCCCGCGAGCCCCAGGAAATGCTCGCTCTGCTCGGGCACGATGCGAAACAGGAAGCCGCGGCCGGCGGCGACCAGCCGCGGCCCATGCGGGAACAGGAAGCCGGCGACGAACACCGAGACCAGGAACTGGAGCGTGCCGACGCCGGCATCGCCCGCGAGCGACAACAGCGGCCCCGCCAGCGGCTGGAGATAGGGCGCAACCTCGCGCAGCACTGCGCGGATGTTGGTGTAGGCCTGATCCCAGAGCTCAAACAGCCATGGACCGACCAGCGGCCAGGACTTGAGCTGCTCCGGCGCCGACTGCAGCGCGAGATCGCCGGTGCCGAGCTGGTGCGCCAGTTCGCGCACGCCGTCCACGGCGCTGATGCCGAGCCAGGTCGCGGGACCGATGACGATCCCGAGCGTGACGAGGGTGAGGATCGCCGCGGCGGTCTTGGGACGTCCGCCGAGCATCCTGGCGACCCAGCTGAAGGCCGGATAGAACGCAACCGCGAGCACGCCGCTCCAGGCCAGGATCGGCACGAACGGGCGGATGATCAGGAAGGTCCAGATGATCAGCAGGGCAAGCAGGCCGAGCCGGATCACGAGCTGGATGATGTCCTCTCCCGTGAGGAGCTGACGGAGGCTTTTCACGGGCACGACCTTCCTTGCGGCATCGACGCGGGTTCCGGCACTCGAACAAGCCGTTATTGCCAGCCCCGCATCCGCCGTCAAGACGACCGGTTCCTCCTGCGGCAGACGCGCCCGCCGCCGGATTGGAACGCATCGAGCCCTGGGGCATTCGCAGACGATGCCACGTGCCGCCACAGAGCCCGACCAACATGCGGGGATCCACCGCGGCATCCACTTTTCGAGCCGAACGGCGCTCCCGGCTATTGGCGCTATCCCTATGCGATCGCTGACAAGGTCCGCACCGGACGGGTGCAAGGCAGGCTGCCGCTGCTCGCCGTCAGGCGCGTGCAGATGCGCATCGACCGCGACATGCGGACCGAGGGCTGATCCCGCGGCAAGGCCCCGCGCGGCTAGAAGTGATAGTTTATGCCGACCGTTCCGGTCTGGATGTTCAGCTTCACGTTGGCGGGCGTTGCCACCAGATTGCCCGTCGTCACCGGCAGTTCGTTGATCGCGCCGAAGCCCATATAATTGTACTCGGCCTTCACCGACCAGTTCGGCATGAACATCCATTCCACGCCGGCGCCGGCCAGCCAGCCGGTGCGGTTGAAGCTGCCCGAGGCCGAGCCGGCGAGCGCGCCCGCAAGGCCGTTATTGGCGCAGTATTTGTCGCGCGTGAACGCCGCACCGCCCTTGGCGTAGAGCAGCACGCGGTCGAACGCGACGCCGAAGCGCCCGGCCACCGTGGCGATATAGTCGTTCTTCAGCGAGAAGATGAACCCAGCTCCGCCGCCGAACGGACTGTTGCTGTTGAGCGTGACGCTGGACCAGGCGCCGGTGCCCTCGAGGCCCAGCACGAAATTGCTGATCTGGTAGTTGCCGCCGATCTGGCCGCCGACGATACCGCCGCTGGCCGTGACCGAGCTCCATCCGGCCGCCGGATCGGCCGGGTCCATGCCGCTCCACTTGCTCCACGCGCCGCCGCCATGGGCGCCGATGTAGAAGCCGGTCCATGTGAAGATAGGTGCCGCGACCTGTGCCTTCATCGGCACGGGCGCAACCATATCGGCAGCGAATGCCGGCGTTGTCAGCGACAGCAACGCGGCCGTCAAAACGAGCTTCTTCCCCATGATCTCACCCCATCGACTCTTGCCCCGCCCGACCGGGGCGACGGGTGAAATCTAGCTGCCGGATCAGTGGCGCGCTTGGACCTGCCGGCGGCGCGATTTGGACTGACGGGCGCCGCAAAACCCAGGAAAATCATGCAAACGCGTTGGCCGCGGACCGGTTTGGCTAACGGCGATTAACCGGATTTCCGCTCGCCGGTTTACGCCGATGCAAACGCCCGCGCCTACCCTGCGTCGAGGTCCCAACAAACATTCCGTGCAATGGCCAACAGCATCTGGACGATCGAAGAATTCACCTGCACCGGTTGCAGCATGAACTACACCGCGACCCGGGAGGAGCACACCGAGGCGCATGTCGGCCACTTCAAGTGCAGCATCTGCGGCAGCGTGGTGCACAGCTGGTCCGGCAAGCACCACTTCTTCGGCTGGCAGGCGGTGAAGACGAAGCCGCCGGTGTTCGGCCGGCGCTGGGCCGGCGTGGAGTGGTAGCTGAGGCGGCAGTCTCGGTGCCGCAGCCGGGACTAGGTCTTCGCTTCATCCGCGCTACTCGCTGACATTGCAAGCACAGCGAAGCCATAGCGAGATTGTTGAAGCGCTGATTTGCGCTCGCGGCAACTTCGTCGCGGGGAACGCCCGCTCCAATGGCGGCGCCATTGCGCTCTGCGCGAAGATGGCTTCTGCTCGTCTGCGCTGCGAGCTAGACTTGCCTCCCCGCAATCGAACCCGGCAAGCAATGACCGCAGCTTTCGTTCCCCAGATCGCCCTCTACCGCAACTGGCTTGCCGAACGGCGCGGCCTGTCCTTCGCCAGTTACGAGGAGATGCGGCAATGGTCGGTGCGCGATCTCGACGCTTTCTGGCGCAGCATCTGGGACTATTACGATCTGCAGTCACCGACGCCGTTCACGGCCGTTCTCGCCGAGCGCAAGATGCCGGGAGCGGTCTGGTTTCCGGGCGCACAGGTGAATTACGCGCGGCAGGTGTTCCGTCATGTGGACGCGGCTGACGCCGCCGGCCTGCCCGCGATCGTCAGCAGCGGTGAAGACGGCAAGCTCAGGCAGACCAGCTGGCCGGAGCTGCGCCGCAAGGCGGCTGCGCTCGCGCTGCATCTGATCGAGCAAGGCGTCAAGCCGGGCGATCGCGTTGCGGCCTATCTGCCCAACATTCCCGAGACCGTCATCGGTTTTCTGGCGAGCGCCAGCATCGGCGCGGTCTGGAGCGTCTGCGCGCCCGACATGGCCGCGCCCGCCGTGATCGACCGCTTCAAGCAGATCGAGCCGAAAGTGCTGATCGCCTGCGATGCCGTCACCTATGCGGGCCGGCAGCATGACCGGCGCGATGTCGTCGCCGAGCTGCGGCGATCGCTGCCCACGGTCGCGCATGTCATCCTGCACAGCGCGGCCAACGCGGTCACCGCACCAGATGCCCTGCTCTCCGACATCACCGCAAGAACCGGCGCCGCCGTCGACGCGTTCGAGCCGATGTGGCTGCCGTTCGATCATCCGCTCTGGATCGTCTATTCCAGCGGCACCACCGGCCTGCCGAAGCCGATCGTGCATGGCCATGGCGGCATCGTCATCGTGGTGCTGGCGCTGCTCGGCCTGCACAATGACATCGGCTGCTCCTATCACGAGAATTCTTTCGGCGAGCGCTATCACTGGTACTCGTCGACCGGCTGGATCATGTGGAACAGCCAGGTCGGCGGCCTGTTGAGCGGCACCACCTGCTGCATCTTCGATGGCAGCCCGGGCGGTGCCAAGGACAAGCCGGACTGGACCACGCTGTGGCGCTTCGTGGCGCAGTCGAAGGCGACCTTCTTCGGCGCCGGCGCGGCGTTCTTCGCCAATTGCGCCAAGGCCGAGATCGATCTGACCGCTGCGGGCGACCTCTCGCGATTGCGCTGCCTGGGCTCGACCGGCTCGCCGCTCAGCGCCGACACGCAAGCCTGGTTCAACGCACGCTTCGCGGCGCTGTCGAAGACGAACGGCAGCGCGGCGCAGGCCGACATCTGGTGGGCGAACATTTCCGGCGGCACCGACTTCGCCGGCGCCTTCATCGGCGGCAACCGCGAGCTGCCGCAGACGCCGGGCGCGATGCAATGCCGCCTACTGGGCGCTGCGGTCGAAGCCTTCAGCGAACAAGGCCGCGCCGTGATCGACGAGGTCGGCGAGCTCGTCTGCACCGAGCCGATGCCCTCGATGCCGCTCTACTTCTGGAACGACAAGGACGGCGCGCGCTATCGCAGCAGCTATTTCGAGACCTATCCGGACAATTTCGACGGCAGCGGCCGCGGACCGGTGTGGCGGCACGGCGACTGGCTCAAGGTCAACCTTGATGGATCCTGCATCATCTATGGCCGCAGCGATGCCACCATCAACCGCCACGGGCTACGCATGGGCACGAGCGAGCTCTATTCCGCGATCGAAGCCCTGCCCGAGGTGCTCGATAGCCTCGTCGTGGACCTCGAATATCTCGGCCGCGACAGCTACATGCCGCTGTTCGTGGTGCTGCGCGAGGGCACCGCATTCGACGCCGCGATGCAGGCCAAGATCAACAAGGCGATCGAGGCCGGCCTGTCCCGCCGCTTCCTGCCGAATGAAATCTTCGCGGTCGCCGAGATCCCGCGCACGCTGTCCGGCAAGAAGCAGGAGCTGCCGATCAAGAAGCTCTTGCTTGGTCAGCCCGTTGAGAAAGTCATCAACAAGGAGGCGATGGCCAATCCCGCCTGCCTCGACTGGTATCTCGCCTTCGCCCGCGACTATCTGGCGCGGACCGCGGTGTGAGGCGCGATCAGCCGCCGCCGAAATTCGAAGGATCGAGATTCCTGTTCTCCGACGGCGGGATCGGCGGGTAGCCTGGGAATTTGTACCAGCCGGGCGGCACCGGCGCGTCTTCAGGCAGACGGACGACGGCATGGTGGCGCGGACGCGCATGGTGCGCCGGCGCGGCTGCCGCCTGCGCACACGCCGAGATCAGAAGAACCAAAGCCACAACAGACCGCATTGAACGTGCTCCAGACGTCCACCCGTCTTGCGATGTGTGCGGGAACCAGTCGCGTCCCAATGGACCGCAGGGTCACGATCGGTCACATCGGCGGCATCGCCGATGCCGGGAGGCCGCCGGAGATCGCCCCAATTGCACCAATGGCGTTTGGACTCCGTTCACCCATGGCGGCTAGATCAGGATGGATCCTCCGCGCCGAACAGCAAGCAATGGCCGACCTCAACGCCGTCCTCACCAGGCTCAACGACCGCCTCCTCCGCCTCGAGGGCGAGCTGTTCGTGTTGCGCTCACTGGCCCGCGCGACGCTGACGGCGGGTGACGACCATGCCGAGCGCATGCGCAAGCTGGTCGAGGCGGCCAGGGTCGCGCTCGACGACGAGGCTCTGCGGCCCCTGGACAAGCCCACGCGAAAATATGTCGAGGCTGCGAGCGCCATGGTCGACGAACTGCTGGTCGAGCCGACCAAGGCCCGACCATTGTTCACGGTGATCGACGGCGGCAAATCCTCTTAAGGCGTCCTAGCGCCCGTACATGCCCGGCTGGCGTGCGCGGTTCGGATAGCACTGTCCGCTCGAATAATTGTAGTCGTAGCCGTCGGGACAGAGCCCGCCGCGGCGTCCGTAATACTCGGGAGCCCCGTAGGCGCCGGGCGGCCGCGCGCGGTTCGGATAGCAATTCCCGTTCGAGTAATTGTAATCGTAACCGTCCGGACAAAGCCCCCCGCGACGGCCCCCGTAGTTCGGCTCGGGCCGGTTGTAGTAACCGGGCGCATGATAGTCGTTGGGATAGCAGCGGCCGTTCGAGTGATTGAAATCATAGCCGTCCGGACATTGCCCGCCCGGGCCACCCCTGAACTGAACTTGCTCGACCAGGGGTTCCGGCGATGCCGCCGGCACGCTCGCAATCGCAATCAGGCCGGCCAGCGCGAGTCCAATCATGACGTCTCCTCCAATGTCGGGGACAAGCCTAACAGGATTCGTGTCCCACGAAACAACCGGCTCATTGGGGCACGGCCGGGCTGAACCATGCATGAACCGGAAGCGGGCTGCGACGACGCGCCGTACCTCAGTCCCAAGGCGCGGCGAGGCTCGCTAGAGCGCCGTGGAATTCACCGCCTTCAGCCTGCTGAGGCCCGCCTCGATGATCGCGATCTCCTCGTCGATCTTGTCGATCGGCAGGCTGAAATCGAAGCCGGACCTGCTCTTCAGATCGACCGCGAGCCGCTGCCTGTGCATCATGAGCTGGTCGAGGCCACGGCGGTTCTTCAGCCGCACATAGGCGTCCACGATCTGCTCAATTGCGCTCGGCATGAAAATCGGTCCCGGCGAAAAGGCCCGCGCGGCGCACCCACGCCGGCGGACATTTTCGGTGTCGCGGTACGCAATACAAATCCGCGACGGATTCGTCGATACGACAAGCTGGTTGAGAACGTATTACCGTCGGATGATTTCGCGATGCGCGGAATGAAAAAGCCGCTGGCGATTACGCCAGCGGCCAAAGCCGGGTTCGAAAACGGATCGGGATTGAAATATGACCAGCCCCGGTGGGGCACGTTCTAGCCGCAAACCGGCGATCGCTTCTGTTAAAAATGAAACACAGGAACCGTGTGGCCGCACTTCCCGGCCAGCCGTGGCAGACCGGCAACGCTAGTCCGTCACGCAGAAATAGGTCCGCGGCACTCTGCGATAGGCGCTGTATCGGTAATGTGGCCGGTAGGCATAGCCGCGATAGAGCGCCGGCGGCTCCTCGCCGTAATAGGCGCCGTGATAGAAATTGTGGATGGTCCCGTCGGCGCAGCGAAACGTATCCCAGGTCGGGCCGATGAACGGCGCAACGCCAATCTCCGGCGGCACCGCCGGATAAGGCCCGCCGGCGCGGGCCGGCGTGGCCGCGACCAGTGCGACAAGAAGGAAAAACCACGCGCTGCGCATGCGCTCGCTCCCGGGCCGGTGCAACGCGCATATGGAAGCACTGCAACGGCCGGCCGCGCAATCGCAGAATTCGACGTCCCCGCGTCCGGTGCATTGTTGATAACCGGCGCAAACGGCCCGTGGCTGGTGACACGGCGGCCGGACGTGTTATCGGGGGTACGACGCAGTTGCGAGACGGATCGGACCCCCATGCGCATTACCCTCGTCGGCTCCCGCCATTTCGGTGTGACCACCCTGAACATGCTCCGGGAGCACAGCGTCTCGATCGCACGGGTCGTGGTGGCCGACGCCGAGGATCGCCTGGCCGCGGCGGCCAAGGCAGCCGGCATCGAGGTCGTGGTGCAGGCCAATCCCAAGCTGGTGGTGGCCTCCGAGATCGCCCCCGATACCGATCTGATCATCACCGCGCACAGCCATGCCAGGATCGGCAAGGACGCACTGGCCGCCGCCAGGCTCGGCGGGATCGGCTACCATCCCTCGCTGCTGCCGCGCCACCGCGGCAAGGCGGCGGTGGAATGGACCATCAAGGAGGGCGATCCGATCGCCGGCGGCACGATCTATCATCTTGCCGACCGCATGGACGCCGGAGCCATCGCCGCCCAGGACTGGTGCTTCGTCAAGAAGGGCGAGACCGCCCGTGACCTCTGGGAGCGTGCGCTCGCCCCGCTCGGGCTCAAATTGCTGGCCGACGTGATCGATTATGCCAAGGTCCACAAGGCGCTGCCGGCCAAGGTCCAGGACGAGCAGTTCGCGACCTCGGCACCGAGTCTCTCCTGACGTTTACCCTTAACGTGAAGCCGCATTGATTCTGCTTCGAAAATCGGAGTCAAAAACGCAAATAAACCATTGTTTCCACTGGAACAATTTTCGATTTGGCATTGCAACAAACTTCCGTCACATTTGGCCCGAATAAGCGACAGCATATCGGACATATTCAAGGACGGAATTCATGCGTTTTGCTCGCATCGCGGCGTTCTGTGCCGCTTCAGTTTTCGCCGGCACCCTCGCCGCTCCCGCCTTCGCCCAGAGCCCCTATGACGGCAACTGGCAGGTCACCATCGTCACCAAGAGCGGCACCTGTGAGCCGAGCGCAAGCTCGATGCTGACGGTCGCCGACGGAAAGATCACCGCGCCCGGCGCTAACGTTTCCGGCACCATCGGCAGCGGGGGACTTGTGAAAGTTTCGATCAATGGTGCATATGCCAACGGTCAACTCAACGGCAACGCCGGATCGGGGAAGTGGAATGGAGCATCTGCAGGCATACCGTGCAGCGGGCGGTGGGAAGCATCGCGCCAATAAACCAATCGAGGCTCGCGCCCGGAACCGGCGGCTGCTGATCGCGGCCGCCGTTTTGTTTGCGGCGGGGCTCGTCAACTCTGAAGGCAAGGCCCAGTCCGGCCCGTTTGCCCCCCTGGCCGGCACCTGGAACGGCAGCGGCACCGTTACACTGGACGACGGCTCGACCGAACGCATCCGCTGCCGGGCCAAATACGCCCCGATCGGCCCGACCATGGAGATGTCGCTGACCTGCGCCAGCGACGCCTACAAATTCAACCTCGGCGCCAACGTGAAGTCTGAAGGCGGAGCCATCGCCGGCAGCTGGTCCGAGGCCAGCCGCAACATCTCCGGATCGCTCCAGGGCCGCGGCGCCGGCGGCAATTACGAACTGATCGCCTCGACCGCCGGCTTCAACGCCAACATCTCGCTGAAGACCTCAGGCAACAAACAAAACGTCTCGATGCGCGCGGACAGCCAGTTCCGCGGCGCCAACATCTCGCTGTCGAAGTAGGACGACAGCACCGCGACACGAGAAAACGCGACGCGAGAAAAGGCCCGGCGCCCGACGCCGGGCCTTTTCTTATGCGCCGGGCACGAAGGCCGTGACCTCGATCTCGACCTTGGCGCGCTCGTCAACGAGCCCGCCGATATAGAGCAGCGTCGAGGGCGGGAAATTGCGCCCCAGCGTCTCCTTCCAGGCTGCGCCGATTCCGGCGCCGGCGGCCTCATATTCGCTGCGGCTGGTCAGGTACCAGGTCAGGCGGACGATATGCTCCGGGCCTGCACCGGCTTCTGCCAGAAGCTTGATGATCCGCTTCAGGGCGGTCGCCACCTGCGCCGCCATGTCGGGCGCGTAATTGCCGGTCTCGTCGCCGCCGGTCTGCCCGGCCAGCACCACCCAGCGGCCCGGCCCTTCGGCCACGACACCGTGGGAAAATCCGCGCGGTTTTTTCCATTCGGCCGGCTGCAAGATCTGCATGAGCGACGTCTCCCTTTCTTGTTGTTCAATGCTGCTTAGCACGCCGCCTTGCATCGCTGCATCCGCAGATTTGGCCGTTGCAAACCGCGCCGATGTCGCCGATACCGGCCGTCCCCTCGAGGTACGATCTCCCGCACTTGCACCGATGACCGCGACACCGTCCAAAACGATGGCTGCACTGTGGATGGCCGGCTGGCTGGCGCTGATGCTGGTCATGGCCGTCGCCGGCCGTGAGTCCACCCGAGACCTCAACGTCTTCCAGATCATGGAAGTGCGCTCGGTGATCGGCTTCACGCTGCTGCTGCCGATCATCTACCGTGCGGGAGGCTTCAAGGCGGTCGCGACCAAGCGCCTGCCGCAACACCTTGCACGCAACGGCGTGCACTATTTCGCGCAGCTCGGCTGGTTCTACGCACTGACGCTGATCGGAATCGGCCAGGTCGTCGCGATCGAGTTCACCATGCCGATCTGGACCGCCCTGCTCGCAGCGACATTCCTGGCCGAGCGCATGACGGTCTGGAAAATTGCAGCCGTCGTGCTCGGCATCGTCGGCGTCGTCATGATCGTGCGGCCCGCGACCGGCGAGATCAATCCGGGCCAGCTGATCGCACTCGGGGCCGCGATCGGCTTCAGCATCTCCATGATCCTGGCGAAATCGCTGACCCGGACCGAGAGCGCACTCTCGATCCTGTTCTGGATGATCGTCGTGCAGTTCGTCATGGGCCTGCTTCCGACGTTCTATGTCTGGGTCTGGCCTTCGGCCGCCATGTGGGGCTGGCTGTTCGTCATCGGCGTGTGTGGCACGTTCTCGCACTATTGCCTCGCCAGCGCGCTCCGCTACGCCGACGCAACCATCGTGGTTCCCATGGACTTCCTGCGGGTTCCACTCACCGCGACCGTCGGCTGGCTGCTCTATTCCGAGCGGCTCGACACCTGGACCGTGCTCGGCGCGGTGCTGATCCTGTGCGGCAACCTCCTGAATCTAAAGCCGGCTTCGCCGGTTTCGACCCGCGCGCCATGAACCATGTGTCGCCTCGCGCGACAAAACAAAGTGGTCGAGCGTGATTTGGATCACGTTGGAGAACCCCTCCATCGTGCACATTCGGCCACACAGCAGCGGGTTGAACGAGCCGTACCGCCGTTTCGGTGGCGCGAAGTCGGGCTCTTCGTGTAGGTTCGTTGTCGATTTGTTGCTGCCTGCAATTCGATTCTGGGGATTTCAGATGCGCTATCTCACCCTCCTCGCCTCGCTCATGTGCATGGCGTTGTCGGTCAGTGCCGCGAGAGCCGACCGCCGCGTCGCCTTCGTTGTCGGCAACGGCTCCTACAAGAACGTCGCGCAATTGCCGAACCCGCCGATCGACGCCAAGGCGATGGCGGCGACGCTGCGCAATGTCGGCTTCGAGGTGATCGAAGGATCCAATCTCAGCCGCGATCAGATGACGGAAAAGCTGCTCGACTTCGGCCGCAAGGCGCAGGGCGCCGACATCTCGCTGTTCTATTATGCCGGCCACGGCATCGCCGTCGGCGGCACCAACTATCTCCTGCCCGTCGATGCCGACATCAAGTCGGAGATGGACGTCAAGCTGGGCGCTGCCATCAACATCGACCTGACGCTCGAGCAGACCATGGGCGATGCCAAGGTCAAGCTCGTGTTCCTCGATGCCTGCCGCGACAATCCGTTCGCCGCCAAGATCAAGTCGAACGCGGCGACGCGCAGCGTCAACGTGGGAAGCGGCCTTGCCGAGATGAAGTCCGGGGAAGGCACGCTGATCGCGTTTGCGACCGGCCCGGGCCAGACCGCGCTCGACGGCCAGGAAGGCAACAACAGCCCGTTCACCCGCGCGCTGATCGACAACATCACCAAGCCCGGCGTCGAGATCCAGCAGGCGATGACCTCGGTGCGCGCCCAGGTCAACGAAGAGACCCGCAAGGGCCAGCTGCCCTGGGGCCACACCAACCTGATCGGCGCGGTCTACCTCAACCCGTCGCAGACGACACAGGTTGCCAATGCGGCGCCGACCGCCTCCGGCGTCGTGCCGGCGGCCACCAGCGGCACTGATGGCGTCGAGCTCGAATACTGGCGCTCGGTCAAGGAGAGCAACAAGCCGGAAGAGCTCAACGCCTATCTCGCCGCCTATCCGAACGGTCAGTTCAAGGCACTGGCGCTGGCACGGCTCGCCGCGATCAAGAGCGGCCCCTCGACCGCGACACGCACCCTCAATGCAGGCGTCGACCCCGCAGCCTTTACCGACGAGGCCAGCCTGTTGACCGAGGACCAGATCGGCCTCGACAAGACCCAGCGCCGCGACGTGCAGCGCCGCCTCACCGGCCTCGGCTTCGACACCAAGCAGACCGGTGTCTTCAGCGAGGAAACCCGGTCCGTCCTCAAGCGCTGGCAGGCCGCGCGTGGCTATCCCGCGTCGGGCTACCTCAACAAGCCCCAGCACAAGGCCCTGCTCTCCGAAGTCGTCGCTGCGCCGCCGACCGCCAGCGACAACAGCCAGAAGGCGCCCCGGCGTGCTGCCGCGCCCGCAGGCAGCGGCGCGCCGGCCCCGGCTCCCCAGCGCAGCAATCCCGGCGATGCCGCCGGTGCAGCCTTCGTGGGTGGCGTCGTCGGTGGCATGATGGGCGGCATGTTCCGGCGCTGAGACGAAAAGCGCGACGAGCGATCGCAAACAAAAGCCCGGCTCGCGCCGGGCTTTTTTATTGCGGATAATCCTCGGCGAACCAGGGCACGAGCGTTCGGATGCGCGGCATCGCCTGCGTCGTGATGCTCGTTCGCGCCATCTCTGCGATCCGCGGCGCCAGTGATGAGAGATCTCCACGGCGGGTGACCAGAAGCAGTTCGCGAAAGAAGCCGGGGCCCGGCAGCGGGAGAGCGCTGACCTGGGCCGCGTGAGCAAGCCCCTGCAACAAGCACAGCGGCGTGGTGATCGCCACGCCCATCCCCGTGGCGACCATGGCGACCAGGCTGTCCGAGGTGTCAAACTCGAAGGACCGTGGCGGGCGAATGCCCAAACGGCTCAGGTGGCGCTCGACCTGAGCGCCTGCATAGGAGCGCTCGCTGTACCGGACCAGGCGATGCCGGGTCAGGATCTCCCGCAAATCAAGGTCAGCAAATTCGGCTTCCAATCCGCGCGGCACCAGCAGCAGATTTGGCTCGCGGTAGAACGGGAAGCGCTCGATATCGTACAGGTCATCCATCGCATCGCATGTGATCGCCGCGTCGATCGTTCGGTTGACCAGCGCCTCGGCGTGCGAGTGAGCAAGGCCCGACCAGACGGACAGACTCAGCGCGACCTCGCCCGTCATGAGCTCCTTGACGAGGTGCGCGCCGACCGTAGCGGCATAGGAGTCGATGAGGCCGAGCCTCAGATCGACACGTTCAGGCAGTTTCGCCGCGTCCCGAAGTGCGCTGAGCAATGAGTCGAAGTCGCGATTCAGGTCGCGGACACGACCAGCAAGGATGCGGCCCGCCCGCGTCAGTGTCAGCGGCCTCCGGCCGCGGTTGAAGAAGGCGACGCCGAGCGCGGCTTCGGCCCGCCGGACCGCCTGCGACACGGCGGATTGCGTCATCCCGAATTGGCGCGACGCTTCGAGCATGCTGCCGGTGTCCGCGACAGCGGCAACGATCTGGAGGCTTCGCAGGTCTGGGAGCGGTGGCTGCATCTCCACGACTTAAGCAAAAGTCATATGAAGATGCAAATTTGCTTCATTACATGAATTATCCTTGTCGGAGAGCCGCATCTGAAAGCACAATTCATGCTGTCCTAACAATTAAGCAGTTCCGATTGATGAGCGAGAAAGCGGATATTCTGGTGATCGGCCTCGGTGCCATGGGCAGCGCGGCGCTCTATCAGCTGGCCAAGCGGGGGGTGAAGGCGGTCGGCCTCGATCGCTTCGCCCCGCCCCACACGATGGGATCCAGCCACGGCGAGACCCGCATCACCCGCCAGGCGGTCGGCGAAGGCCGCGATTACGTGCCCCTGGTGCTCGATACCCACCGGATCTGGCGCGAGCTCGAAGCGGAGACGTCCGCCGAGCTGTTGAACCCATGCGGCCTCGTCGTCATGGCGCCCGGTGTCGGCGAGACCTCGCACCACGGCAAGCCGGATTTCGTCAAGCGCTCGATTGCGGCGGCGCGCGACTTCGGCATCGCGCATGAGGTGATCGACGGGCGCGAGGTCGCACACCGCTTCCCGCAGTTCCTGAACCTCGAGGGCAACGAGAAGGCCTATTACGAGCCCGGCGGGGGATACGTTTTTCCGGAGCGCTGCATCACGGCGCAGCTGACGCGCGCGGCGCAGCTTGGGGCAACGATACGCACCGGGGTCGAGGTGCTCTCGATCGTGCAGAAGGGTTCCGCCGTTCGGGTGGAAACGTCCTCGGGCACCTTCGAGGCGGACCAGGTCGTGGTGTCGGCCGGCGGCTGGAATGCACACCTGCTCGGCGCGCCGTTCGACCGCGTCCTCACCGTGAAGCGGCAGGTGCTGCACTGGTACGAGCTCGACGATACGAGCGCCTATCGCGCCAATGCGCCCGTGTTCATCTGGATGCATGGCGCGACCGACGTCGATTACCTCTACGGCTTCCCGCCTTTGCCCGGCGACCATCGCCTCAAGGTCGCAACCGAGCAGTACGAGACCGACACCACGGCCGACACCATCGACCGCACCGTCGATCCCAGGGAGTCGGCTGAGATGTACCGCAAGCACGTCGAGGGACGGCTCGCGGGCGCGACGCCGCGCGTCGCACAGGCAGCCGCCTGCATCTACACCGTGACGCCCGATCGGGGCTTCATCATCGACCGGCATCCCGAGCAGGACAGAGTCTTCGTCATCTCCGCCTGCTCGGGCCACGGCTTCAAGCACTCGGCGGGGATCGGCAACGTCGCAGCCGCAATGGTGACCGACGGCCGGAGCGCGATCGACCTTACGCCATTCTCCGTATCCCGATTCTCGTGACGTTTGGCACGAGCCTTGTATCCTCAACAAGCACGCGCAACGCGCGTCGTGATTTCAATCCTGGAGGCGTCATCCGATGAGAAACGTTGTCCTTTCCATGATGGCAGGTGCTGCGGCGCTGATGATGCTTGGCAGCGCTCAGGCAGCCGATGGCGTCGATGCAATCAAGCAGCGCGGCACGTTGAACGTCGGCGTCAAGGCTGACTACAAGCCTTTCGGCTTCCGCGATCCCGCGGGCAACGTGGTCGGCATCGAGCCGGATCTTGCCGCAGACATCGCCAAGCGTCTCGGCGTCAAACTCGAGCTCGTTCCGGTCGCAGCCTCGAACAGGATCGAGTTTCTTCAGCAGGGAAAGGTTGACCTGCTGATCGCGACCATGTCGGATCGGCCGGAACGCCGTCGCGTCGTTCAGGCCATCGAGCCGCTGTATTATTCGGACTATGTGAACATCCTTCTCAACAAGAAGGCCGGTATCAAGGACTGGGCCGACCTCAAGGGAAAACCCGTCTGTGCCACGTCGGGGGCCTGGTACAACAAGGACGTCGCCAAATCCTACGGCCCCGAAATTGTTGCGTTCGACGGCTCGGAGAAGCCTCTGTTCGCCATGAAGCAGGGCAACTGCATCGGCTACGTCTACGATCAGACCTTCCTGCAAGGCAAATTGCTCGAGGACGAGTGGAAGGCGGATTACGACCTCCCGCTCAAGGGCGTTCTGCCGTCGCCATGGATGATCGCCGTCGCGCTCGAGAACACCAGCCTTCAGAAGTTGCTCGAAGAGACGACAAAGGACTGGATGAAGACCGGCTTCATCGTGAATGCCGAGAAAAAGTGGGGCATTACGCCGACCGAGTACTCGCTCTTGATGCACGAGCAATTCAAGGACAAATGAGCGCATGAGACGGAGCGCAGGCCGGGTCCTGCGCTCCGGACAGGTCGAACCCATGCACTGACACGAGGCATCGCCTCAACATCTCGGTGTCGCGCAACATGCAGGCAATCGGCGACTGGTTTCAGCGGCTCTACGACACGACGGGGCTGAATTTCTCCGTATTCTACGACGCCTATGATTGGGGCCGCTACCTCGGCGGCCTCAAGATGACGCTGCTTCTGAGCGTCACGACCATCCTGCTGAGCCTCATCGTCGGTGCGATCGGCGCCTTGATGCAGGGCAGTCCGTCGGCGTTGCTGCGGCTGCCCGTCAATGCCTTCGTGGTGGTGTTTCGCAACACGCCCCCGCTGGTCCAGCTGTTCTTTTTCTATTTCGGCCTCGGCACCATGCTTCCGGCCGTCGAGGCGGCGGGCATGCGCGTGCCGCTGCTGAGCAACGTGCAGTGGGCCATCATCTCGCTGTCGCTGTTCGCGGGCGCCTTCAACGTCGAAATCTTCCGCTCCGGCATCGAGGCGGTACCGCGAACGACATTGGAAGCCGCGGAGGCGCTCGGATACACACGCCTCAAGGCCTACATCCATATCGTCCTGCCGCTGGCCATTCGCGTCTGCCTTCCGGCCCTGAACAACAACCTCGTCAACCTGCTCAAGACCACCACCCTCGCCTACGCGATCGCCGTCCCCGAAACGCTGTATGCGGTCAAGCAGATCTGGTCGGAATCGCAGAACGTGTTCGAGATGATGGTCGTGTTGCTGGCGACCTACGGCATCCTGGTCGGGATCCTCGTCTGGATGATGCATCGCTGGGAGCGGGCGATGCACATCCCCGGTTATGCGCGATGAAGACAACCGGACACAGGCTGGCCGTCCTTCTGCCGTATCGTCCCGCACCGGCCCGGATGTCCGTCCGGATCGGCCCGCTGCCGGCCGCGATCCTCTGCTTCTGTGCCATCATGGCCGCATCCACCGCATGGGCGCAGGCCGGACCGACGACACTGTCGCCGCTGCAAGTCATCGTAAAATGGTCGCCGCTTCTGCTGCGCGGGTTCGCCTTCAACATCCTGATCTCCCTGCTGGCCATGCTGCTCGGGACCATCGCCGGGCTTGGCCTGGGTCTCGCTTTGTTGTCGGAGTCCCGGCTGCTCGCGGCCGTCAGCTGGCTCGTCACACAATTCTTCCGCAACGCGCCCTGGCTGGTGCTGCTGTTCTTCGTGATGTTTCTGGTGCCGTTCCAGATCACGCTGTTCAAGACGACCATCCCCTTGCCGGACTGGATCAAGGCGACCGTGGGCTTCGCCCTGCCCGTCATGGCCAATGTCGCAGAGGTCGTGCGCGGAGCCGTCCGCTCCATTCCATCGACGCAATGGGAGGCGGCGGAGTCGCTTTCCTTCACGCGGCGCCAGACCATGTGGCTGATCATGCTGCCGCAATGCATCAAGCGCATGCTGCCGCCCTGGATGAACATCTATGCCATCGTCGCAATGTCGACGGTGCTGGCATCGATCGTGGGCGTCTCGGAAATGCTCACCCTGACGGCGCAGGTCCACGCCGCGGAAGGCGGCAGGCCGGAGCTGTTCGCACCGCTCTACGGTTTCGCGCTGCTGTGCTTCTTTCTCTACTGTTATCCGATCAACCTCTGGACCGCTCGTCTCGAGCGTCGGTTCCGCGTACGCTGAGGAAGCAGAGCATGGCCACGAGCTGGACTCCGGATCAGCCCATCGTCCAATGCGTCGACGTCAGAAAGTCGTTCGGTGCCCTCGAGGTTCTGAAAGGCATCAGCCTGTCGGTCAGAAAAGGTGAGGTGATCTGTATCATCGGCCCGTCCGGATCGGGGAAATCCACGCTGATCCGCTGCATCAACGCGCTTCAGCCAATCACATCGGGCAGCATTCAGATCGAGGGCATCGAGGTTACCGACCCCAGGCTCGACAAGCTCGCGCTGCGTCGCAAGGTCGGGATGGTGTTTCAGCAGTACAACCTCTTCCCGCACAGGACCGCGCTGCAGAACGTGATGATGGCGCCGATCCATGTTCTCGGCCAGAAGCGCGCCGAGGTCGAAGCGCGCGCCCGGGCGCTGCTCGCCAAGGTGCGGCTCGCGGGCAAGGAGGACACCTATCCGGGCGAGCTATCGGGCGGACAGCAGCAGCGCGTGGCAATCGCCCGATCGCTGGCGATGCGACCGGACATCATGCTGTTCGACGAAGTGACCGCCGCCCTCGATCCGGAAACGGTCAAGGAGGTTCTGGTGACGATCCGGGAGCTCGCCGAGGATGGCATGACGTGCATCCTCGTGACCCACGAAATGAACTTCGCCCGCGAAGTCGCCGACCACGTCTACTTCACCGATCGCGGTGTGATCGTCGAGCACGGGCCGCCGGACGTCCTGTTCACGGCGGCCAAGGACGAGCGCACGCAGCGGTTCCTGTCGCAGGTCCTCTGAGTTTCGCTCGTGCGCCGGCTTTCGGCGCGCCCTTGGCAGCCGCGCCTACTTGCCCGCCGCCTTTCGCAGCGCCTCGTTGATGCGGTCTTGCCAGCCGGGTCCGCCTTGCTGGAAAAACTCCAGCACGTCCTGGTCGAGGCGCAGCGTGACCTGCTCCTTGATGCCGGGGACGGCATTCTGCTTCGGCGGCGGCGCGGCGACCTTGGCCGTCACCTTCTTGAACGCCGCCTCGGCCTCGGTCCGCGCGTCTCCCAGCGTGCGCGGCCGCCTCGGTTGATCCGCCATGGGCTAGATTCCTTCGAACAGAGCCGTTGAAAGATAGCGCTCGGAGAAGGACGGCACGATCGCCAGGATGGTCTTGCCCGCAGCTTCCGGACGCTTGGCGATCTGAAGCGCGGCGGCGATCGCGGCACCCGAGGAGATACCGCCCGGAATGCCCTCGTGCCGCGCCAATGCGCGCGCGGTCTCGATCGCCGTGGTCGAGTTGATCTTCACGATCTCGTCGATCACCGAGCGGTCGAGGATGTCGGGCACGAAGCCGGCGCCGATGCCCTGGATCTTGTGCGGCGTGTGCTGGCCGCCCGACAGCACCGGGCTCTCCTCCGGCTCGACCGCGACCACGCGCAACGACGGTTTGCGCGGCTTGAGCACCTGGCCGACGCCGGTGATGGTGCCGCCGGTGCCGACGCCTGCGACGAAGAAGTCGATGTTGCCCTCGGTGTCGTTCCAGATCTCCTCGGCGGTGGTGCGACGGTGCACCTCGGGATTGGCAAGGTTCTTGAACTGCTGCGGCATCACCGAGTTCGGCGTCGTCTTCAGAAGCTCCTCGGCGGCCGCGATCGCGCCCTTCATGCCCTGTGCGGCCGGTGTCAGCACCAGCTCGGCGCCGAGAAAGGCCAGCATCTTGCGCCGCTCGATCGACATGGATTCCGGCATCACCAGCTTGAGCCGGTAGCCGCGCGAAGCCGCCACGAAGGCGAGCGCGATACCGGTATTGCCGGAGGTCGGCTCGATCAGCACGGTGTCGGGCTTGATGATGCCGGCCTTCTCCATCGCGATGATCATCGCCGCGCCGATGCGGTCCTTCACGCTCGCGGCCGGGTTGAAATATTCAAGTTTTGCCAAAATCGTCGCATTCACCCCGTGCTGGCCCGGCAGGCGGCGCAAGCGCACGATCGGCGTGTCGCCGAAAGCCTCGACGATCGAAGAATAGATCCGGCCGCGGCCGGCTTGGTGCGCTGCACCCGTTTTGGACGATGCGTCCATCATGGACTCCCTCTGGCGACAATTTTCACCGCTGTCGCAGCTGCCTTGCAGTTACAGACAGCTGGCGGCGACACGCAAGCGGCAATACGGCCCGCCCGGAACCCGCCTCCCAGCAAAATCATGTGACCCGCCAGGCCGTTCCACCCCCCCTGGCTTGGGGGCGCACCACCCTGTCGTGCGTTGTCAATCTGTTCACGATTGCCGTGCTGAACTGCCGGCAGCGTCCAGCCTCCTGATCCCCGCTTGTGTCTCAGCCGGATATCCCCCGACAGGCGACGTCCGGCCGGCTGACCGCGGTCGGGGTGCCGCCCGGCCGATCCGGTCATGGGACGGAGGCGGAAGCGGCAGAGAACGCATGATGCATCAACGGCTCGCCTTCATCGATACGCTGCGCGGTATCGCCGTCCTGTCGGTGGTGATCCAGCATGCGCTCGAGGTGATCGTGCGGGAGCACCCGACCGGCGGTTATCACGCGGTCTTTCACGACGCGATCGGCTACTACATGAATTTCGGCCGCTTCGGCGTGGTGCTGTTCTTCTTCGTCTCTGGCTTCGTCATCCCCTTCAGTTTTCCCGCCAGCGCATCTCCTGTGAACGACTTCTCGGTCAGTCGTTTCTTCCGGCTCTACCCGGCCTACTGGGCCTCGATCGCGCTGGGCCTGGTCACGATGCTGCTGGTCGAATCCAAGACCTATTCGCTGGCGCAGATCGCCGTGAACCTCACGATGCTGCAGTCGTTCCTGGAGGTCCCTCACCTCTGGGACTTCTACTGGACACTGACGATCGAGCTGCTGTTCTACGTGGTCTGCATCGTTCTGTTTGCGGCAGGACTGCTGAACCGGCGCTCCACCGCCATCGCCATCGTCGTTGCAACCGCATTCGCCGGTATCGCGGTGGCTGTCCTGGTCGAGAACAGGGCGGCCTGGATCATGATGGAGGTCGCGCTGAACCTTTCGGCGATGTTCCTCGGCAAGATCGTTCGCGATACCGTCATCGGCGGATCGCTGCGGTGGCGGCATGTCGCCATATGCACGGCGCTGTACGCCGTCTTCGCGATCGCGCTGGCCAGCAGGCGCTATGGCGGGACGTATGAGGACAATTTCTTCTACAGCTATTCGATCGGTGCGGCCTATGTCTGCGCCGCCCTCGTCTTCATCGTGTTTGCCGCATTCGGCGAGAGGATGGCCTGGCGCCCGGTCGCCTTCGTCGGCCTGATCAGCTATTCGGTCTACCTGCTGTCGCCGTTCGCAATGGTCTGGGTGCACCGTTACGCCTGGCTTGGCGATGGCCCGCTGGCATGGTTCGCCTTTGTCGCCGCGGTCGTCGCATCATCGATTTTTGTCAGCTGGCTGTCACATTCGCTCGTCGAGAAACCCTGGATCGCGTTTGGACGCATGCTTCGTTCAGACCGCAGCAAGCCGGCTGCTCTCGCGCCGGCACTCGGCCGGCAGCGCGCGGCGCAATGACGAAGCGTCACGACGTGTGACGCAATGCGCCTCGGACTCCCGCAACGCACACGGATTGTTTGCGCTGCAATAGCGAGAGCGAAACAGCGGCAGAACACGCCAAGGTGAGACGAATTTTAGAAAAGCCAACGCTTTTGTGTTGCGACCTCGTCAACGGCTTCTGCTTATGTTAGACTTCCGTCTTAAAGCAGGGAGGTCACCACGATGTCAGCAGTTGCTGAAGTGTTGTCGACCGTCGCGCACACCCGCGATCCGCGTTGCAGCGAGTTGCCCACCTGTCCCGTCTGCGCCGACTCCATGGTCGCCGCTGAAGCATCCGCTTACGTCTCGGACCACATGATCAGCTACCTCTGGACCTGCGACAATTGCGGCTACGGCTTTGTCACCAAGCACGCCGTCAAGCAGCGGATCGTCTGCAATTGACGTTGCGCACGTGATCAGCGCGGGGCGATATCGCCCCTCGCCCAGTCCTCACGCGTACGCTGGTAGAACTCGTCGAACGTTCCGTGTGCGATCGCGTCCCTGATGCCCTGCATCAGGGACTGGTAGTAAGCGATATTGATCTCGGACAGCAGCATCGCCCCCAGCGTCTCGCCCGCCTTGACGAGATGATGCAGGTAGGCGCGCGCGTAGTTGCGCGTCGACGGCCATGGACTTTCCGCGTCGAGCGGACGCGGATCGTCGGCGTGGCGTGCGTTGCGCAAGTTCACCTGACCGAAACGGGTGAAGGCAACGCCATGCCGGCCATTGCGCGTCGGCATCACGCAATCGAACATGTCGATGCCGCGCTTCACCGCTTCGAGGATGTCGTCGGGCGTGCCGACGCCCATCAGATAGCGCGGCCGCTCCTGCGGCAGCAGCGGCGCGGTCTCGTCGATCATCGCCAGCATCACCGCCTGCGGCTCGCCGACGGCAAGGCCGCCGATCGCGTAACCATGGAAGCCGATCTCCACGAGGCCCTGGGCGCTGGCGTGACGAAGCTGCGGGATGTCGCCGCCCTGCACGATGCCGAACAGCATGTAGCCGTCGGGCGCGCTCTCGAAGGCGCGCTTGGAGCGCTCGGCCCAGCGCAACGACAGCCGCATGGCGCGGTCGATGTCGTCGCGCTCGGCGGGAAGCCGCACGCATTCGTCCATCTGCATGGCGATGTCGGAGCCGAGATAGCGCTGCACCTCGATCGAGCGCTCCGGCGACAGTTCGACCTTGGCGCCGTCGATATGCGAGCGAAAGGTAACGGCGTGCTCGCTGACCTTGCGCAAATCAGCCAGCGACATCACCTGGAAACCACCGGAATCCGTCAGCATCGGGCCGTTCCAGCCGGTGAATCTCTGCAAGCCGCCGAGCGCGGCGATCCGCTCCGCGCCGGGGCGCAGCATCAAATGATAGGTGTTGCCGAGCACGATGTCGGCGCCGGCGTCGCGCACTTCGCGCCAGTGCATACCCTTCATCGCGCCGGCGGTGCCGACCGGCATGAAGGCCGGCGTGCGCACAACGCCGTGCGGTGTGGTCAGGCGCCCGGTGCGAGCGGCGCCATCGGTGCCGAGCAGTTCGAAATGGTTTGGTAGGCTGCTATCAGAAGGATTCATGGCGGTGCTTATTGCGTGTCAGGCGAGACCGATCAACCCGCTCGGACCCTCCACTGCCTCAGAGTGGGACAGATTTGACGCGCGGCTCGGTGTTCCCGCGGCTTGCCAAATAAAACGATACAGTGTAGTTTTACCGTGGGGGCTGGACGAGATGCCGCGGTGACTTTGCCGGCGGCAGTATTTGCGTGATCGCCAGCCACCGACAATGCCTTCCCTTTCAAGTTCGACTGAAATCTCCGGCGCCTCGCGCGGCCGGATCAGGCACGCAGGTGTCCGCCTGACCGGGCTCCTGGTCCTGTCCCTGGGGCTGGCGCTCGGCGCCTGCACTTCCCTGCCCCGCACGCCCTACACGGCCGCCGAAGCCCAGGCCTCGCGCGTGCTCGATATCGACGGCCTCAGGCGCTACGCCGACGAGCCGGTCACGAAGTTCAGCTTCGAGAAGGACACCAGCACCGCGACGAAGACCTATCTGGCGCTCTCCGGCGGCGGCGCCGATGGTGCCTACGGCGTCGGCGTGCTCAATGGTTGGACCGCGGCCAGAACCCGCCCCACCTTCACGGTCGTCTCGGGCGTCAGCACCGGCGGGCTGATCGCGCCTTTCGCGTTTCTCGGCTCGCAATATGACGACACGCTGAAGGACGTCTACACCAGCGGCATCGCGGAAAGCCTCCTGAACGATCCCAGCATCATGCGCGTGCTGTTCGGATCCGGCCTGTTCGGCAACACGCGGCTGCGCGAGCTCGTCGCCCGCTATGTCGGGCCCGAGATCATGGCGCAGGTCGCGCGCGAGAACGCCAAGGGCCGCAGGTTGCTGATCGTGACGACCGATCTGGACACCCAGCGCACCGCGATCTGGGACATGGGCAAGATCGCAGCCGTCGGCACGCCCGAGGCGCTCAAGCTGTTTCGCGACGTGATGGCGGCCTCCGCCAGTATTCCGCTGGTGTTTCCGCCGATCATGATCGACGCCGAGGGCCAGGGCCGCAAATTCCAGGAGATGCATGTCGACGGCGGCGTGACGGCGCCGGTGCTGACGTTGCCGGACGCGCTGCTGTTCCAGGGCAGCCGCCTGCCAGGCAGCGCGCGGATGGACATCTACATCCTCGTCAACAAGAAGATCGAGCGCAATTTCGAGCTGGTGTCCAACAGCACCATCGACGTCGCCTCGCGCAGCCTGTCGGCGATCACGCAGTCGCAGACCCGCTCGATCATCTTCTCGACCTACGATTTCGCCAAGCGCAACCGCCTGGGCTTCCACCTCTCCTATATCGCGCGCGACTATCCCGCGCCGCCGTCGGAAGGGTTCGACACCGGCTATATGCGGGCGCTCTACCAGTACGGATATGAGAAGGCCGCGTCCGGCCAGGCCTGGACCTCGACGCTGCCGTGACCCCGCCGTAACGGAACGAGGTCGTATCGAGACCGTTGACGATACGGCCAGTTCGGCCAGATTCGCGATGACGCCCCGGCTCCTGCGCGATATAGAGCGAATGACAGGAAACGCGCAGGAATCATTGGGCATGGGATTGACTGCGACCAGGACAAGATCGGCATCGCCGCGGCGCGAGGTGCCGAAATCGCGCGGCGGCCGGCCGACCAAGACCGCCGCCATCGAACGCGACCAGCGGCTGATCGAGGTCGCCACCCGCCTGTTCCTGGACCGCGGTTTCGACGCCACCTCGCTCGACGCCGTCGCGGAGGCGGCGCGCGTGAGCAAGCCGACCGTCTATTCCCGCTATGGCGACAAGCGCGGCCTGTTTGCCGCCGTGCTCCGGCGCGAAATCGAGCGCTGGCTTGCGCCTCTTTCCGCAGCAGCCGAAACGCAGCTCTCCAGCGCCTCGGACATTTCCGTCGAGCAGCGGCTGGTCGAGATCGGGCGCGAAATGCTGACCTTCACCTGCGGGCCCGATGCCGTCGCCTTCAGCCGCATGATGACGTCACAGGCCATCAACTTCCCCGACGTCGCCAAGCTCGGCAAGGAGGAAGGCTGGCTCAAGGCGGTCGCCACCACCGCGCGCTTCTTCGACCATCTGGTGGCGCAGGGCGCGCTCGACCTCGAGGACACGACGATCGCAGCGGAAGTGTTCCTCGACGTCGTCGTCGGCCATACCCACCGCATGGCGACGTTCGGGATGGCGCTCGAGATGAAGGCCGCGGAAAAGCGGATGCGCGCCGCCATCAAGCTGTTCCTGGCCGGCGCGCTGGGTCCGGCCGACCGCGTCCAGGACCTGCCCAAAGACGCGCCCAAGGCCACGCCGCGGCGCCGCCGGTCGCGCTGACAATTCCGTGAGCTTGCGATCTTTCCCCGCGGGGAACGGCGCCACGTCGTTGACCGAAATAAAACGATACGGTATGGTTTAGTTATGAACCGGTACGGTCCGCTTTTTCACCAGCCCCAAAGAGGACCGTGCTGTTTCGAACGCCGCGGCGGGCACAACCTGCTACGACGCTCCGCGGCCGGCCTTGCCCAAGGCCGGCCGTGAAATCTTTACGATCATCCGGCACACTCGCTGGCCGAGGGTTTCGAGCATGAAGGCAGCACGACAACACGCCTGGACGTTATTCGCTGCCGCGCTGTCGACGTTGCTCGTCGCAGCGCCGGCGCAGGCGATCGTTTCGGCCGGAAGCACACCCACCGCCCTCCACAGCGAGGCAGATGGTGACGCCGAGGCCGATCGCCAAGCGGTGAGCCGCGAGATCGAACGATTCCGCTCGTCGTCGATCACGATCAGTCAGGCCATGGCCATCGCGGAAGCCCGCCATGCCGGCGCCACCACCGCCGATGTGAGTTTCGACGGCGCCTCGGGCGTGCCGGTCTACCGGGTGAAGACCCTGCACAACGACCGGATCTGGCGCCACACCATCAATGCCGCGACCGGCGAGCTCGTGGGCGGGGAAGCCGCCCTCCCCCTCGCCGAGCTCGACCACGACGATCGCAGCAATCTCGCAGCGCTCGGCGCGATCAGGCACCGCCTTGCCGATGCCGTGCGCGTCGCCGAGCGCGCAGCCTCGGGCAAGGCGATCAGCGGCGGCCTCGTGCGCGAGGGCGGCCGGCTCAGCTTCGCCATCGTCGTGATCAGCGGCGACGACCTCAAGGAAGTCATCCTGGAGCCGCCGGGCGCCCGCGCCAAATAACGGCGGGTCGCTCGCGGCCACATTCCCGCCGAAAAGCCATTGACGGGGGCCAGACTCTCCCGCATAAGGCGCACCATGTTCACGACCACCAAACGCACGACCAAAACCACCACGGCCCCAGGGGCCCGGGGAGGCGTGCGCGCGTAGGTCGTCGACTTAAACGCATCAGCTCTACCGAAGCCCCGCCCTCGATGGTCCGGGGCTTTTTTGTTGTCTCGAATTCAAATGCAATGGAGGACAAAGTGAGTAACGATCCCGTCGTCGCGATTGTCGGCGTCACCGGTGCGGTGGGCGCCGAATTCATCGCCACCATGGACAAGCGCGGCTTTCGCGTCGGCAAGCTCAAGGCACTGGCGAGCGCCCGCTCGGCCGGCAAGACGGTGTCGTTCCGCGGCCAGAACGTCGTCATCGAGGAACTGACCGAGCGCGCCTTCGAGGGCGTCGACATCGCCCTGTTCTCCGCCGGCGGCAGCATCTCCAGGAAGTTTGCGCCGATCGCGGTGAAGTCGGGCGCCGTCGTCGTCGACAACTCCTCCGCCTTCCGCATGGATCCGAACGTGCCGCTGGTGATCCCCGAGATCAACGCGAACCGCATCCGGGATCACAAGGGCATCATCGCCAACCCGAACTGCGCCGCGATCACCGCGCTGGTGCCGCTCTGGCCGATCCACCAGAAGAACCGCATCAAGCGCGTGATCATCTCGACCTACCAGGCAGCTTCCGGCGCCGGCGCCGCCGCGATGGACGAACTCGTGGAATCCACCCGCGCCAATCTCAACGGGCAGGTCTATACGCCCAAGGTGATGCCGCACCCCTACGCTTTCAATCTCTTCAACCACAACACCGCGGTCGATCCCGAGACCGGCTACAACGACGAAGAGACCAAGGTCATCAAGGAAACCCGCAAGATCTTCGAGGACGCGAACATCGCGATCGGCGTGACCTGCGTCCGCGTGCCTGTGCTGCGCGCGCATTGCGAGGCCATCACCTTCGAATGCGAGAAGCCGATCAATGAGGACCAGGTCCGCGCCATCATGGCGCAGGCGCCGGGCGTGAAGATCGTCGACGACCGCGTCAAGAACTACTTCCCGATGCCGATCGACGCCTCGGGCCAGGACGACGTCCTGGTCGGCCGCATCCGCAAGGACCTCAGCGATCCCTCCGGGCATTCGATCTCGATGTTCGTGGCGGCCGATCAGCTGCTCAAGGGCGCGGCGCTGAACGCGGTGCAGATCGCGGAGCTGCTGCCGCAGCGGGTGATGGCGTAGCGGAAGGTGCGTAGGGTGGGCAAAGGCGCGCAAGCGCCGTGCCCACCACTTCCGCCGTGCATTCAAGAAAGATGGTGGGCACGCTTCGCTTTGCCCACCCTACGGCAGTGTCGTAGCCCGCATGAGCGAAGCGACATGCGGGAATTCGCAAAGAAAGATCCCGGATATCTCTTCCCTCATCCGGGCTACGGTTCTGCCCTGAACAACAAGCACGCATCGCCATACGAGTAAAACCGATACCCGCTCGCAATCGCGTGGGCGTAGGCGGCCTGCATCGTCTCCAGCCCGGAAAACGCCGACACCAGCATGAACAGGGTCGACTTCGGCAAGTGGAAATTCGTCATCAGGATATCGACGGCGCGGAAGCGATAGCCGGGGGTGATGAAGATCGCGGTCTCGGCCGCGAACGGCTGGATCGTGCCGTCTTCGCTCGCCGCGCTTTCCAGCAGCCGCAATGACGTGGTGCCGACCGCGATGATACGGCCGCCGTTCTTCCGCGCGGTGTTGAGCGTCTCGGCCGTCTCGGCCGAGATGGTGCCCCACTCCGCATGCATCTTGTGGCCTTCGGTATCGTCCACCTTCACCGGCAGGAAGGTCCCTGCCCCGACATGCAGCGTGATGCGGTTGATGCCGACGCCGCGCGCGTGCAGCGCCTGCTCCAGCGCCGGCGTAAAATGCAGGCCGGCGGTGGGCGCCGCGACGGCCCCCTCGTTCGCCGCGAACATGGTCTGATAATCCGCGAGGTCCTGATCGTCGGGCGTGCGCTTGGAGGCGATGTAGGGCGGCAGCGGCGGGCTGCCGAGATCGGCGATGGCCTGGTCGAGCGCCGGCCCGTGGAACGAGAACGACAGCGTCACCTCGCCCTCGCTGCCCTTGGCCTCGACCTCGGCGTCGAGATGGCCGAGCAGGCAGACCTTGCCCTCGTTGCCGAAGCGGATGCGGTCGCCGGCAACCAGCTTCTTCGCGGGCTTGACCAGCGCCTGCCAGCGCGAGCCGTCGAGCCGCTTGATCAGCGTCGCTTCGATCTTCGGCTCGGTCTCGCGGCCGATGCGGCGGCCCTTCAACTGCGCCGCGATCACCTTGGTGTCGTTGACGACGAGCTGATCGCCCGCCTTCAGCCATTGCGCGAGATCAGCGATGGTCTGGTCGCGCAGCGCGCCGTTCTCCACGACCAGCATCCTGGCGGAGTCGCGCGGATGCGCCGGGCGCAACGCGATGCGCTCGGCGGGCAGGTCGAAATCGAAGAGGTCGGTGCGCATGTCGGGCTCAGCGCGACACAGTCATTCCTCATCCTGAGGAGCGCGGAACGCGCGTCTCGAAGGATGAAGGCCCCGCTGCTGCAGCTTGGCCTTCATGGTTCGAGACGGCGCTGCGCGCCGCCTCACCATGAGGGGATGGACTTATTCCTTGTCGGCCGCCATGCGCGCCTTGACGATCTTGTCGGGGTTCTGCACCGGCTCGCCGCGCTTGATCTTGTCGACGTTCTCCATGCCCTCGGTGACCTTGCCCCACACCGTGTACTGGTTGTCGAGGAAGCGGGCGTCGTCGAAGCAGATGAAGAACTGGCTGTCGCCGGAGTCGGGATTGGCGGCGCGGGCCATCGAGGTGGTGCCGCGCACATGCGGCTCCTTGTTGAACTCGGCCTTCAGCTTCTTGCCGGAGCCGCCGGTGCCGGTGCCGTGCGGGCAGCCGGTCTGCGCCATGAAGCCCTCGATCACGCGATGGAACACGATGCCGTCGTAGAAGCCCTCGCGGACCAGTTCCTTGATGCGCGCGACATGGCCGGGCGCGAGGTCGGGCCGCATCTCGATGGTGACGGGGCCCTGCGTGGTCTCGAGGATCAGGGTGTTTTCGGTGGCGCTCATGCTCGTCTCTCTTGCGTTGGAGGTGAAGTCTTGCGGTTACGGAACTGGATCGCGAAGGGACGCCCCGCCGCGGCGCCGGCCATTGTTTCGGTAAATGGCATCGGCGTGCAGCGTTGCAACGCTTCCATCACCGCGATCCGGTATTGCAGCCGGTCATTGTCGGAGGCCTCCGCGGATTCATAGCTAATCCTCGGATGGCCCAGAATGTCGCCGGACCGGTTAAAGCTCACGACGACGGTGATGTCGAGGGGGCGGGCCTTGGCCGGCGGCGGTGGCCTCCAGCAGCTGTGCAGACGCTGGAACAGGTCCTTGATGGTGTTGACCTGCCCGTCCTGGGCGGCCGCGCCCGACACGCCGGAGAGCAGCACCGCGGCAACCAGCAGAAGCTTGTCGCCACGGTACGCCATGGCCAATCCTATTTGATGTCGGAAGCGACCTGCACCTTCACCATCTTGTCGGGATCGGTGACGGTGCCGCTCGGCGAGCCCGCCGGGGCCTTCTTCAACTTGTCGACGACGTCCATGCCCTGCACGACCTCGCCGATCACGGTGTACTGGCCGTCGAGGCTGCCGCCGTCGGCGAACATGATGAAGAACTGCGAGTTGGCGGTGTCGACGCTGTCGCCGCGGCGAGCCATGCCGACGATGCCGCGCGCGAAATGCACCTTGGAGAATTCCTGCTTCAGGTTCGGATATTTCGAGCCGCCGGTGCCGTTGAATTTCTCGCCGTCGCCGGTCTGCGCCATGAAGCCGTCCATGACGCGATGGAACGGCACGTTGTTGTAATAGCCCTCGCGCGCGAGCGTCTTGAGGCGCTCGGCGTGCTGCGGCGCCAGATCGGTGCGCAGCTTGATGATGATGCGGCCCTTGGTGGTGTCGATGACCAGTGCGTTGGCCTTGTCCAGGTTTGCCGGCAGTTGCTGCGCCAGCGCCGGGGCCGCGCCCAACAGCGCGGCAAAGATCGTGGCAAGAATTGCGAGACGACGGATCATGAAAACTCCGGAGCTGATGAGATGAGAAAGCGCGCCTTTATCCGGCGAATTTGGCCTTGAGCAGGGTGGCAACGAGCGGCGGCACGAAGGTCGAGACATCTCCGCCCATCCCTGCGATCTGGCGCACCAAAGTGGCGGTGATCGGGCGGACCATGGGAGAGGCCGGCAGGAACACCGTGTGCACCTCGGGCGCCATGGCCTCGTTCATGCCGGCAAGCTGCATCTCGTAGTCGAGGTCGGTGCCGTCGCGCAGGCCGCGGATCATGATGGTCGCGCCAGCCTTGCGCGCCGCGGTCACCGACAGATCGTCGAAGGTCACGGCTTCGAGCGTGCAGCCGGCCTGGGCCGCCACCGGCCCGCAGACGTCGTGAAGCATCTTCAGCCGCTCCTCGGTCGAGAACAGCGGCTTCTTGCCGGGGTGGACGCCGATCGCGACCACAAGCTTGTCACACAGGGGGACGGCGTGCCGGACCACGTCCAGATGGCCGTTGGTGATGGGGTCGAAGGAACCCGGATAGAAGGCAATGCGCGGCATGGCCCCCTCCTACCGCGCCGGGCCCGGCCCGGCAAGCCGGACAGGTTCCTTGTCGGTCTTCTGCCGTCTTTCCTGCCCTATCCCGGAAATTACCCCGCCGGGAATGTCGGCCAGCCCGGCTTTGTTTCGTCCTCGGGGCAGCGACGAAACAAAACGGAGCGCGAACGAAACCATTTCCGGCGTCCGCGAAGACGTCCGGAAACTGGCCATGGTTACTAATCCGGCCAACGAAAGACGGGCCGCACACTGGGCGTAGGCGGCCGCATCACAGGGGACAGTCAATGATCAAGACGCTTTCGGCGATCGTACTCTCTGCGTGTGTTGCCGCAGCCCTCACCCTCCTGCCCGGCTTTGCACCGACCGTCGAGGCGAGCGTGCCGCAGGCGCTGGCCAAGAGCGACCGGCTCGATATCCGGAGCATCGGCCGTGACTGCTCCCAGCAGGCCTGGCCGAATTTCGAGGCGTCCTGCATGCGCCGCGCCGGCACCAAGGCCGACGTCCGCCAGGCCCGTCTCGTGACGGCCGACCGCACGCCGTAGCCGCCTCTGTCAGTTTCGCGTCAGCTAGGCCTCCCAAGATAAACACCATGGCTATTTGCGACGTCCCGTCGCAGACTGCGTCGTGCTCGCGCCCGTCGGAATGGCCCGCCGGGCGCGATCCCATCGGGGGGTTTGCCTTTGTCCAGTACGCCCGCAGTCGCCTCCGGACATCATCCTGATCCACTGCCGCTTGCCATGACCATGGGCGCCCTCGGGGTCGTCTATGGCGATATCGGCACCAGCCCTCTCTACGCCCTGAAGGAGGCCGCCAAAGCGGCGGCGCATGGCGGCACGCTAAGTCACGACGCTGTCCTGGGCGTTGCCTCGCTGATCCTCTGGGCGCTGCTGCTGATCATCTCGCTGAAATACGCCCTGCTGATCCTGCGCGCGGACAATCGCGGCGAAGGCGGCATCGTCGCCCTGCTGGCCCTGCTGCACGCCCGCAACGCCCAGCCCGGCACCTGGCGCGCGCATCTGCTCGTCGTCGGCCTCGTCGGCGCCGCCCTGCTCTATGGCGACGGCGCGATCACGCCCGCGATCTCGGTGCTGTCAGCCATCGAGGGCCTCAAGGTGGACGCGCCCTCGCTCGCGCCGGTCGTGGTGCCCGTCACGGTCGCCATCCTGATCGGGCTGTTCATGATGCAGAAGCAGGGCACCGGCTTCATCGGCCGCATCTTCGGACCGGTCATGCTGGCCTGGTTCGTCGTGCTGGCCGCGCTCGGCATCCACGGCATCGTCAAGGCACCGGCGGTGCTGGCCGCGCTCAGCCCGTTCTATGCCTTCGACTTCCTGATCCACCAGGACTTCCACATCTCCTTCGCCATCCTCGGCGCCGCCTTCCTCGCGGTGACCGGCGGCGAGGCCATGTATGCCGACATGGGCCATTTCGGCCGCATGCCGATCCGGCTCGCCTGGTTCGCGATCTGCCTGCCCGCGCTGGTGCTGAACTATTTCGGCCAGGCCGCGCTCCTGATCACCGATCCCACGATGATCGAGAATCCGTTCTTCCAGCTCTGCCCCGACGCCCTGCACTATCCGCTGGTCGCGTTCTCGGCGGTGGCGACCGTGATCGCCTCGCAGGCCATCATCTCCGGCGTGTTCTCGCTGACCCAGCAGTCGATCCAGCTCGGCTTCCTGCCGCGCATGCAGATCCGCCACACCACCAGCGATGCGATCGGCCAGATCTACGTGCCGCTGGTGAACTGGCTGCTCGCCGCGGCCACGCTGGGGGCGGTGCTCTCCTTCGGCACGTCGGACGCGCTCGCCGGCGCCTACGGCATCGCGGTGTCGCTGCTGATGGCGATCACCACGCTGCTCGCCGCCCTGGTCGCGATCCAGTGGGGCTATTCGCCCTGGCTCGTGGCCGCCGTGAACGGCTTCTTCTTCGTCATCGACCTGATCTTCTTCTCGGCCAATTCGGTGAAGCTGTTCGAGGGCGGCTGGTTTCCGCTCCTGCTCGCGGCCCTCGTGGCCTTCATGATGCTGACCTGGCGTGCCGGCGTGAAGCTGGTTGAAGCGGCACGCGCCCGGCTACGCCAGCCGGAAGAGGATTTGATCGAGACAGCGGTCAACAAGTGCAGCGCCAGGCTGCCCGGCACCGCCGTGTTCCTGGCCTCCGCGCCGCGCGGCGTGCCGCTCGCGCTGACCCAGTTCGTCAAGCACAACCGTGTGCTGCACGAGCGCATCATCCTCGTCACCGTGCTGATCGAGGAGGTGCCGCACGTCGCCGACGAAGCCCGCGCCGAGGTGCTCGAGATCATATCCGGCATCACCCGCGTGATCCTGCACTACGGCTTCATGCAGAACCCGACGATCTATGAGGGACTGACGCTCGCCTGCCGCCAGGGCAAGCTGCCCGGCATCGACCTCTCCGACATCACCTATTACGTCGGCCGCGAGACCATCATCCCGCGCGAGGACGTTCCGGGCATGTGGGTCTGGCGCGAAGGCCTGTTCGCCTTCCTCCAGCGCAACGCCGAACGCTCCGCCGCGTTCTTCGGCGTGCCGACCAAGCAGGTCGTGGAGTTCGGCACGGAGCTGGAGATCTAGCGTGAGCCCGTAGCCCGCATGAGCGGAGCGACATGCGGGGAGATGTGCCCCGGATATCGCTACGCTCATCCGGGCTACCGGCTACACGTCACTCCCCGCTTGCCTCTCCGTTCGCCCCATTGCCGCTCTCGGCCTCTTCCGTGATGTGCTCGACCGAGACGACATGCTCGTCCTCGGCGGTGTCGAACACGATCACGCCCTGGGTCGAGCGGCCGGCGATGCGGATGCCTTCGACCGGGCAGCGGATGAGCTGGCCCTTGTCGGTGACCAGCATGATCTGATCGGCATCCTCCACGGGGAAGGACGCGACCAGATTGCCGTTGCGGTTGTTGACGCTCATGGCGACGATGCCTTTGCCGCCGCGGCCGGTGGTGCGGTACTCGTAGGACGAGGTCCGCTTGCCATAGCCGTTGACGGAGACGGTCAGCACGATTTGCTCGGCCGCCGACATCTCGGCATAGCGCTCCTGGGTGAGCTGGAAGTTGCCAGAGGTCTCTTCCGCCTCGGTATCGACCGCAGGCTCCTCGGCCGCGGTATCGCCGGCCACCGCGCGGCGCATCTTCAGATAGGCCGAGCGCTCGTCGGACGTGGTCTCGACATGGCGCAAGATCGACATCGAGATGACCTTGTCACCGTCAAGCGAGATGCCTCGAACGCCCATCGAGGTTCGACCACCGAAGACCCGAACGCCGTGCTCCTTGATCTCGCCGTCCTTGTCGGGTCGGGGGTCGCTGACCCGGAAGCGGATGCACTGGCCGGCGGCCGTCGTCAGCAGCACGTCGTCGTGCTCGGTGCAGATCTGCACGTCGACGATCGCCTCGCCGTCGTCGAGCTTCATCGCGATGATGCCGGAGCGGCGGACGTCGACGAAGTCGGACAGCTTGTTGCGCCGGACGTTGCCGCCCGTGGTGGCGAACATCACGTCGAGCTGGCCCCAGGTCGATTCATCCTCGGGCAGCGGCATGATGGTGGTGATGCGCTCGCCCTGCTCCAGCGGCAGGATGTTGATCATGGCCTTGCCGCGCGCGTTCGGCGCGGCCATCGGCAGCCGCCAGACCTTCTCCTTGTAGACCTGGCCGCGCGACGAGAAGAACAACACCGGCGTGTGCGTGGAGGCCACGAATAGGCGTGAGACGAAGTCCTCGTCGCGGGTCTGCATGCCGGCACGGCCCTTGCCGCCGCGGCGCTGCGCCCGGTAGGCCGACAGCGGCACGCGCTTGACATAGCCGGCGTGCGACACGGTCACGACCATATCCTCGCGCTGGATCAGGTCCTCGTCCTCGACCTCGCCCTCCTGCTCGATGATCACGGTGCGGCGCGGCGTGGCGAACTCGGCCTTCACCTCGGCAAGCTCGGTCTTGATGATGTTGAGCACGCGTTCGCGCGAGCGCAGGATGTCGAGATAGTCGGCGATCTCGCCGGCGAGCTTGTCGAGCTCGTCGCGGATTTCGTCACGGCCGAGCGCGGTGAGGCGCTGCAGGCGCAGATCGAGAATGGCCCTCGCCTGCTCCATCGACAGCCGGATCGTGCCGTCCGGGCTGATGCGGTGGCGGGGGTCGTCGATCAGCGTCAGCATGTCCTCGACATCCCGGGCCGGCCAGTCGCGCGACATCAGGGTATCGCGGGCGGTGGTCGGGTCGGGCGAGGTTCGGATGACGCGGATCATCTCGTCGATATTGGCAACCGCGATCGCCAGACCCACCAAGATATGCGCGCGATCGCGCGCCTTGGCGAGCAGGTACTTGGTGCGCCGCGTGACGACCCGCTCACGGAAGTCGACGAAGATGGCGAGCAGGTCCTTCAGATGCATGATCCGCGGACGGCCGCTGTCGAGCGCCACCATGTTGACGCCAAAACTCGTCTGCAGCGGCGTAAACCTGTACAGCTGGTTCAGCACCACATCCGGCACGGCGTCACGTTTCAATTCGATGACGACCCGGTAGCCTTCGCGATCGGATTCATCGCGCAGGTCGCCGATGCCCTCGATCTTCTTTTCCTTCACCAGCTCGGCGATGCGCTCGACCATCGTCGCCTTGTTCACCTGGTAGGGAATCTCGGTGATGATGAGCGCCTCGCGCTCCTTGCGGATGGTCTCGATCGCGACCTTGCCGCGCATCACGATCGAGCCGCGGCCGAGGTGATAGGCGGAGCGAATGCCCTGCCGCCCGAGAATGACGCCACCGGTCGGGAAATCCGGTCCCGGCACGATGTTGATGAGTTCGTCGATGGTGAGCGCAGGGTTGTCGATCAGCGCGACGCAGGCGTCGATCACCTCGCCGAGATTGTGCGGCGGAATGTTGGTCGCCATGCCGACGGCGATGCCGCCGGCGCCGTTGACCAGAAGGTTCGGGAACTTGGCCGGCAAGACCGACGGTTCGGTCTCGTTGTTGTCGTAGTTCGGCTGGAAGTCGACGGTGTCCTTGTCGATGTCGGCCAGCAGAGCGAGCGCCACCTTCGTCAACCGCGCTTCGGTGTACCGATAGGCGGCCGGGGGATCGCCGTCGACCGAGCCAAAATTGCCCTGGCCGTCGATCAGCGGCACGCGCATCGAGAAGTCCTGCGCCATGCGGACCATGGCGTCGTAGATCGACTGGTCGCCGTGCGGGTGATACTTACCGATGACGTCACCGACCACGCGGGCGGATTTGACGTACTTCTTGTCCGGCGTGTGCCCCTGCTCGTTCATCGAGTAGAGGATGCGGCGATGCACCGGCTTCAGACCGTCGCGGGCATCAGGCAGCGCACGCGCCACGATCACGCTCATGGCGTAATCGAGATAGGACTTCTTCATTTCCTCGAAGATGGAAACGGGGCGAATGTCCGAGGGTTGCGCCGGCTGGTCGCCGGGCTTGTTGTCGTCGTCAGCCAAGGGGGAATCCGGTGAGTTTTTGTCTGGGAATCATATAGCGCATCGAACCCCTGATAACCACCCTTGCGGGGGTCTTGGAAGCGCTTTTTCCGACTGTTTTTCCAGAGACTTACGCCTATCCCGGCACCGCCTCGGACAAGGCCGGAACAAGCGGCGTGGAACCGCCCCTCAAGCCCCGAAAATCACCCGGTGCATGATGCGCCCGGGGACCAGCGTGAACAGGCCCGCCACGACCAGCGCGCCGGCAAAGATGAAGATCATCATCCGCCGGTGATCGGCGACGCGATGGGTATGGGCCCGCCACACCGCAAGCGGCAGGACCACGAGCGTGAAGATCGACAAGAGGTGGATCGGGCCGAACGGGCCGACCATGCGGATTCCGTGGATCCAGAACGAGGATGCGGCGACCACGACCATCAGGCCGACCCAGATCCAGCCGATCGTCCGGTGCGGCAGCGTGCCCTTGGGAGCGGCGAACTGGACGAGGCCGAGCACGAAGGCGGCCATGGCGGCAAAGGCATGCAGCGGGATCGCAGGGGCAGCCTCAAGCAACGGCGTAAGGCTCATGCAGGCTTCCCCAGATCGACGGATCGCACCATGTGAATAGGATTAACATAAAGTTAATACCATTCACATCGCAGTCCGTCAAAGCGTTGAGGCAGAACATGAGGCAAGGCCGGAAAGCCAAGCCTTACCCGTCAATTCGTAAGAAATCCTGTCGCTTTACGCGAGCGGCCAAACCAAGGGCAGCCATCGCGCCGACCCACCGAGCACCACCACTTACCAAGAGCGCGGTCGCCGAGCTCTCCCCGATCGTTTATCCAGAGCAGTGAAGTGACCAACGTCCTGTTTGTCTGCAGCGCCAATCGCCTCCGCACTGCGACGTCCCGTAGGATGTCAACTTCCAAGGTCTCCGACGTCAAGCCGTCAAGAGATCATCGGGGCCCTAGCCGCCCCCTCGGCTTCCGTTGCCGGGCCAGTCCTGTCGGTGCAGTCTACGCATGAGAGGCGTGTCGTCAGGGAGGTGGTTTATGAAGCGGAATCTCGCTTTCGGTCTCGTCGGCACTGTGTTTTTGACGTTCGGCCAAGTCCATGGGCAGACCGCCGACGGCGCCTCGGTGCCCGTCTCGCCGGACAATTTCGTCCGCGCCGAGACCGATCGCTACTTCGCGGTCGCCATCGAGCATGCAGGCGGCATCGGCAAGTTCCATCACGATCGGAATCACGCGCCAGTCGACAAGCAGATCGTCGTGCGCGGCAATCTCGATACCCTCTACTCGACCGGGGTTTGGGATCTCGACGCCGGACCGCTGACGGTCACGCTGCCCGATGCGGGCCGACGATTCCGCTCGTTGATCGTGATCTCCGAGGATCAGTATACGCCCGCGGTGCACTACAAGGCTGGCGATTACACCTTCACCCGCGAGCAGATCGGAACGCGCTACATCCTCCTGGGTATCCGCACGCTCGTCGACCCCAACGACCCGAAGGATGTCGCGGCCGCCCACGCGCTGCAGGACGCGACCAGGACCAGCCAGGCCAGTGTCGGGACGTTCGAGGTGCCGAACTGGGATCCGGTCAGCCAGAAGAAGGTGCGGGACGCGCTGGTGGTCCTCTACACCACCTTGCCCGATCAGAACCGCATGTTCGGCACGAAGGAGCAGGTGGACCCCGTCCGGCGCCTGATCGGCGCCGCCGGCGGTTGGGGCGGCAATCCCGAGCGTGAGGCGACCTATATGAACGTCACGCCGGCCCGGAACGACGGGACCACGGTCTACAAACTCGACGTCAAGGACGTGCCGGTCGACGGTTTCTGGCAGCGTCTACAACGCGGAGGGCTATTTTCAAGGCAATCCGTACGACGCCTACGTCGTCAACAATGTCACGGCGAGGAAGGCTGCGGACGGCTCGGTCGCCGTCCAGTTCGGCGGTTGCGACGGCAAGATACCCAATTGCCTGCCGACCGTCGCCGGCTGGAATTATCTGGTGCGCCTGTATCGCCCCCGTCCCGAGATTCTGGACGGCACATGGAAGTTTCCGGAAGCGGTGCCGGTCAACTGAGCCTGCGGTAGCTCATGGTCGGCTCCGTTTACCGCGCGACCACGTCGATCAGCAAACCCAACGCCGTCTCCCTCCGCTCCGCATGCGCGTCGCGTTCCAGCGCCGCAAGGTCTTGCCGGCGCCGACCATGACGGCCAGATCGGTCGCCCGCGATCGGAGCCCAAACCGTTGATCTGGATCAACGTCGCCCGAAGGCCAGTTTTGATGGTCCCATGTGCCGGGTGAATGTTCGCAGCCCCGGGGCCGTTGCCACAGGGAGGCGATCATGATGAGAGCGACCTTCACGGCACGAATATTGTTGTTCTGCGCCGCGTTTGTTTCGGCGCCGGCAATCGCGCAGACCGGACGTCACGACGCGCTGGCCTCCCTGCCCTTCACGCGAGGCTTCCTCTCGAAAGACGCGATCGCGACCCTTCGGGATGAACTCGCCTATCAGCGGGCCGTCCAGAGCTACATCTGGATGCTCCCGGTCCTGAACATGTACGGCATGAAGGAGGGCTCGGAGAAGGTCTTCGGCAAGGGCTACAACGTCCTGCCGATCTTCAAGGACCGCCTCAACGCCAAGACGCTGGTCACCACGCCGAACTCGGACGTCATCTACGCGATGGGCTACGTCGACCTCAAGGAGGACGGTCCCATCGTGATAGAAGTCCCGCCGGGCCTTCAGGGCATTCTCGACGACTTCTTCCAGAGACCGATCTGCTCGGTCGGCCAGATCGAGGGCCAGACCTGGTGTGGCGACGTCGGCCTGCCAGGTCCCGACAAGGGCAAGGGCGCGAAGTACCTCATCCTGCCGCCGGATCACCAGGGCGAAGCGCCCGCCGGCTATCTCACCTATCGGTCGCGCACCTACGGCGTATTCGTGTTCTGGCGGGGTTTCTTCCAGGACCCGAAGCAGCTCGCCGAACCGGTGCGGGTCATGGAGCAGACCCGGATCTACCCGCTCGGCAAGGAGGCAAACGCCAAGCCGATGCAGTTCCCCAACGCGTCGAAAACACCTGCCGACCTGCTCTACCCCGCCGACGGCGCCGCCTTCGAGATGATCGACCGCTTCGTCCAGCACGAATATGTCGACCCGCAGGACATGGAGATGCGCGGCATGCTGGCCGCGCTCGGCATCGTCAAGGGCGAGACGTTCCGCCCTGATGACAAGACGCGAGCGCTGCTCGACAAGGGCGCCAAGACGGCGTTCCGCATGATACACACCATGTCCTACGGGCCATCGTCGCTGGTCGCGAACGGCTACTGGTACCCGGACCGGAGGTGGGTCAACGTCTTCCCTGGCAACGCGACGTTCACCGCGGACACGTTCAACTACATCGACGCGCGCAGCGGCTTCTTCGACGTCGCCTATTCGGCGAGCCCCGGCATGGCGGCGAACATGGTCAACGTCGGTGCGAAGTACCCGGTCACCTTCGTCGACAAGGACGGCGATTTCCTGCAGGGCGGCGACAGCTACAGGCTGACCCTGCCGAAGAACATCCCGGCGCATCTGTTCTGGTCGGTCACCGTCTACGATGCCGTCACGGGATCCGGCCTCGACAACGGGCAGCCCTTTCCCTCGCTCAACACGATGGACAAGCCTCCGGCGAATCCCGACGGCACCACCGAAATCCATTTCGGTCCGACCTCGCCCGGCGACGGCAAGAACTGGCTGCGCACCAATCCCGGCCAGGGCTACTTCGTGATCCTCCGGCTCTACGGGCCGGAGCAAGCGTTCTTCGACAAGACCTGGAAACCCGGGGACATCGAAAAGCAGCGTTGACATTCACGATCGGCAGCGAGAGTCGGAGAGCATCATGGACACCGGGATCAACGACGAGCGTCGCACTGTCCTTCTCGGTGGAACGGCGCTGGCGACCGCTTCGGCCGTGGGGGCTTTGGGCCTCTTCCCGTCGTCGGCATTCGCGCAGGGTGGAGCGTCTGGCGGCGCATTCACCGGGGCCGTCGATTCTCGGATCGGCAGGATCGATCTGACGATGGGACTGCCGGCGAACGCCGAAGTCGAGCGCAAGATCTACGACGAGATGGATTTCCAGCGCGCCTGTCAGGCCTACATCTGGGCGATACCGATCGTGGCGATGAACGAATGGAAGCGGGCTCACCTCGGCCCGATCGGCGCAAAACTGGGCGATCTGGTCCTCTACAACAACTACAAGGACAAGCTCGGCATTCTCACGGCGAACTTCACCACGCCCTACATCATCACGTTCCATGACCTGTCGGGCGGTCCCGTCGTGATCGAGGAGCCGGCCGGCGCCTTCGCCGGGATGGTCCTCGACTTCTGGCAGCGCCCGGTCGCCGATCTCGGACAAGCCGGTCCGGACAAGGGTCAAGGCGGCAAATACCTGATCGTCGGCCCCGGCCAGGAACCGCCGAAGGTCGAGGGCTACTACGTCATTCCATCGCGGACCAACAACGTGTTCATCGGCATCCGCGTGCTCGAACCGGGCGAGGACAAGCTGAAGTTCGCGATGGAGAATTTCGTGATCTATCCGCTCGCGCAGCGGGACAACCCGCCCAAGCAGCGCAAACTAACCCCGGAAGGCAAGTCGTGGTCGCAGGTGCAGCCGCGAGGGCTGAAATACTGGGAGAGTCTGAGCGAGATCATGCAGCAGGAGCCCGTCGAGGAGCGGGACCGCATGATCACCGCCATGTTGGCGCCGCTGGGGCTGGAGAAGGACAGGCAGTTCCAGCCCAACGAACGTCAGTCCAAGCTGCTCACCGAAGGCGCGCTGATGGGCGAACTGATGTCGATGAACATCTCCTACGCCAAGCGGTTCGAGAATTCGTACTACAGGCCCGATACGAAATGGGCCTACGTGATCATGTTCGATCCGGGGCAGGAGAAGAAGAACTTCAGCGAACTCGACGAACGCTGCGACTACTTCTACGAGGCCGTGACGTCCTCCAAGGGCATGGTGAGCAGCACGCCCGGCATCGGCCAGGCCTATCTCGGCGCCTACAAGGACAAGAACGACCGCTGGTTCGACGGCGGCAAGACCTACAAGCTAAGCGTTCCCGCCAACCCGCCGGCCAAGCAATTCTGGTCGCTGACGATCTACGACACCTACGATCGCGTCGGGATCGACAACAAGACGCAGAACGCGGACCTGTCCTCGCGCGACGAGGGCCTGCGCAAGAACCCGGACGGCACCATCGATCTCTACGTCGGGCCATCTGCGCCGGCCGGCTACGAAAAGAACTGGCTGCAGACCAATCCCGGCAAGGCATGGTTCGCCTATTTCCGGCTCTACGGGCCGCTCGAGCCGTACCTTGACCGGAGCTGGAAGTTGCCGGATTTCGAGCTAGTGGCGTAACCGACACCATCGTTCCGCAACCAGGCTCCCATCAGCAGGCCCAGCGCCGTCTCCCTCCGCTCCGCATGCGCGTCGCGTTCCAGCGCCTGCCGCAAGGTCTCGCCGGCGCCGACCATGACGGCCACGCGAGTTGACAACCTTCGCCTTCCTAGAACCTAGAACGGGATGTCGTCGTCCATGTCGTTGTTGCGGCCACCGCCGCCGGCGGCAACGGGACGGCGCGGTGCGCTGCTGACCGGACCGGAGGAGCCGAAATCGCCGCCCGGCTCGTCGCCGAAGCTGCCGCCTCCCCCGCCACCGCCGCGGCCGTCAAGCATCGTCAGGGTCGAGTTGAAGCCCTGCAGCACGACTTCGGTCGAGTACTTCTCGGCGCCCTGCTGGTCGGTCCATTTGCGGGTCTGCAGCGCGCCCTCGATGTAAACCTTGGCGCCCTTCTTCAGGTACTGCTCGGCGACCTTGCAGAGCCCTTCGTTGAAGATCACGACGCGGTGCCACTCGGTCTTTTCCTTGCGCTCGCCGCTGTTCTTGTCGCGCCAGGTCTCCGACGTCGCGATGCTCAAATTCGCGATCGGCCGCCCGTCCTGGGTGCGGCGGATTTCAGGATCCTTGCCGAGATTTCCAACCAGAATGACCTTGTTGACGCTTCCCGCCATCGCCGCTCTCCACTCCAAATGCCACTGAATTCATGAGGCCGGGCCGCGCCCCGCGGTCCTCTGCAACCTGTTGAGGCGACCCTATACGCTTGCGCGGACCGGTCGGCCCATGGCCCCTCCACTTATCCCCACATATAGCATCGGCCCCCACGATGTTCCAGATTTGTTCTGCAATTGCAGTCGCTGCCGCGCACGCAGAACAAGCCGCGACCGTGGATCGGAATTGACTGCACGGATGGAACCTTTCGAGGTTCCCGTGAACATCGAAAAACCTCTTAACATTCATCAAGTTAGACGCGGCACAGATGGTTTCGGACTGTTGCATTTCGGAGACGGACTCTGCTTCCCCGCGACGTTACGCTCTCCCCTGGAATTGTTTCATATGGGCGTCGCGCCTGACTGGCCGCTTCGGGGATTTCAAGAAGCGGACCTAAACTTGGGGAGACTGCAATGAAGAAAATTCTGATTGGTGCAATTGGCATGGTCGCGCTGGGCCTGTCGGCTCCGGCGAGCGCGGCGGACCTCGCTGCGCGTCCCTACACCAAGGCTCCGCCCCCGATGGTCGCGGCCATCTACGACTGGAGCGGTTTCTACATCGGCATCAACGGCGGCGGCGGTAGCAGCCACAAGTGCTGGGACTTCGTCACTCCCGTGACCGGCGTTCTCGTCGGCGAAGGTTGCCACAACGCGGTCGGCGGCACGGTCGGTGGACAGGTCGGCTATCGCTGGCAGTCGGCCAATTGGGTGTTCGGCCTGGAGGGCCAGGGCAACTGGGCCGACTTCTCCGGCGACAACACCAGCTTGACGTTCGTCGGCACGGGCCTTCGCGACCGTTCCAAGATCAACGCGTTCGGTCTGTTCACCGGCCAGATCGGCTATGCCTGGAACAACGTGCTGTTCTACGTGAAGGGCGGCGGCGCGGTCGTGAACGACCGCTACCGGAGCTACGACGTCATCACTGGTCTGGAATTCGACCGGTCCAATGAGACCCGCTGGGGCGGCACTGTGGGCGCAGGCCTCGAATTCGGCTTCGCACCGAACTGGACCGTCGGCGTCGAGTACGACCACATCTTCCTCGGCAACCGGACCATCGGCTTCACCGGTTCTGGCAATTTCGGGATCGCCCCGCTCGGCGTCGCCACGCGCTCCGAGCGCATCAGCCAGGACGTCGATATGGGCCTCGTCCGCCTGAACTATCGCTGGGGCGGTCCGGTCATCGCGCGGTACTGATATCCCTCTGATATCCCTGGGAGAAAGGCCGGCCTCGCGCCGGCCTTTTTCGTTGCGGCGGGGTTCCATGGGGACAGTCGGTCAGCGATTATGACGTTTTGGGACTGTTGTGGCTTTTTGGGTACACAACTTGCGGCTTCGCTGGTGTATGGACGTCACCAGTTGGACCACAGCGTCCGCTGTCCTTCCGTTGAGGGAAGGCAACAACAGAAACTGGGACTGGGATTAGGTTGAAAATGAAGAAGGTTTTGTTGGCTTCGGCCTGTTTGTTCGCTCTGGCTGCCCCCGCGTCGGCGGCTGATCTCGCGGCTCGCCCGTACACCAAGGCTCCGGTGGCCGTGGCTTCGGTCTACAACTGGACCGGCTTCTACCTCGGTGTCGTCGGTGGCGGCGCTTGGGAAGACTCGGGCTCCCCCCGTATGCAGGGTGGCTTCGTCGGTGGCACCGCCGGCTACAACTGGCAGACCGGCAACGTCGTGTTCGGCCTCGAGGCGGATGCCGCCTGGGCTGACGTCAACGCTTCGGTGACCGGCGCGACCGTCGTCCCCGGCTTCGGCGTCGTGACCGCGACCGCCAGCTCGAAGACCGATGCCATGGGCACCGTGCGCGGCCGCATCGGCTGGGCCGTCAACAACGTGCTGCTGTACGGCACCGGTGGTTATGCCTGGATCGACAACAAGATCACCCTCTCCGCGCTCGGCGTGAGCGTTTCGGACAGCAAGTTCCACTCCGGCTGGACCGTCGGTGCGGGCGTCGAGGCGTATTTCGCTCCGAACTGGACCGTCAAGGGCGAATACCTCTATCGCAGCCTCGGCGGCGAGACCTACTTCTCGGGCGCCCTGCCCACCGGCACGCTCAACTTCCACACCGTGCAGGTCGGCGTGAACTATCACTTCAACGGCCCGGTCGTCGCGAAGTACTGAGCTTCGTCTCCGACGCACCATCGTTACGAAAGGCCGGCCTCGCGCCGGCCTTTTTGTTTTTGCGCGCGTAGCGATAGACGCCAGCCGGTCACACCCATTTTCCGGGAGCTGTGGCGCACGAGTGACACAACCTTAGGATTCAATGATGTAAGGTTGCGGCATTCGTTTGGGTCGTAGCGTCCGCTGCTCTTCCTGTGGAAGGCAGCCAAGTGAAATGGAACTGGGGAATTCAGATGAAGAAGATCTTGCTGGCCTCGGCCAGCCTGTTCGCACTCAGCGCGTTGACACCGGCCTCGGCGGCCGATCTTGCGGCCCGCCCCTACACCAAGGCTCCGGTCGCCGTGGCCTCGATCTACAACTGGAGCGGATTCTACATCGGTGGCAACGCCGGTGGCGGCTCCAGCCACAATTGCTGGGATACGACTGCTGTGGTCGGCGTGGCAGTCCCCGTCACGGCTGAAGGTTGCCACAATGCGACCGGCGCAATCGTCGGCGGCCAGATCGGTTATCGCTGGCAGTCCGCCAGTTGGGTGTTCGGCCTCGAAGCCCAAGGCGATTGGGCTGACCTGAAGGGCTCGAACACCAGCTCGCCCGCCGCTTTCTTCCCGCTGGTGAACAACACCAAGATCGACGCCATTGGCCTCTTCACCGGCCAGGTGGGCTACGCCTGGAACAACGTGCTCTGGTACGTGAAGGGCGGCGCGGCCGTCACCCACAACAAGTTCAGCGGCACTCTGGCTGGGGTCACGCTCGACACCGCCAACGAAACCCGTTGGGGCGGCACCGTGGGCACCGGCATCGAGTTCGGCTTCGCTCCGAACTGGTCGGTTGCCGTCGAATACAACCACCTCTTCATGGGCAAGCACACCGACAACTTCACCTTCCTCGGCGTGAACACCCGCAGCGACAGCATCAAGCAGGACGTGGACATGGCCACGGTTCGCGTGAACTACACCTTTGGCGGCCCGGTCGTCGCCAAGTACTGAGCGTCGCTCCGACGCACTCGCGTTACGAAAGGCCGGCCTCGCGCCGGCCTTTCTGCTTTGCGGGCATGGTCCGGTGCAGTTCCTGCTGCCAGATGCCGCCAGAGCGCCAACATTCCGTTGACGATTCGCAACTCCCTCTGGAAATCCGCCTCCGTTCTTCCTACGTTCGCCGCCATACCCATTGGCGCCGATCCCGGTTCCGGGCGAAGCGCGCCTTTTTTTGTTGGCGCGATTGCGCACCTTTGGGCTTCCTTGAGGGCAACTCGGATGGATGAAGTGATCAAGGCGAAGCGCCAACAACAGAACGCCGGCTCCAGCCAGCGCGCAATTACGATCCGCGGCGCACGCGAGCACAACCTCAAGAACATCGACGTCGAGATTCCCCGCGACAAGCTGGTGGTGTTCACCGGCCTCTCCGGCTCCGGCAAATCCTCGCTCGCCTTCGACACCATCTATGCCGAAGGCCAGCGCCGCTACGTCGAGTCGCTCTCGGCCTATGCCCGCCAGTTCCTCGAGATGATGCAAAAGCCCGACGTCGACCAGATCGACGGCCTGTCGCCGGCGATCTCGATCGAGCAGAAGACCACCTCGAAGAACCCGCGCTCGACGGTCGGCACCGTCACCGAGATCTACGACTACATGCGCCTGCTCTGGGCGCGCGTCGGCGTGCCCTACTCGCCGGCCACGGGCCTGCCGATCGAGAGCCAGACCGTCTCGCAGATGGTCGACCGTGTGCTGGCGCTGCCCGAGGGCACCCGCCTCTATCTGCTCGCCCCGGTCGTGCGCGGCCGCAAGGGCGAGTACCGCAAGGAGCTCGCCGAATGGCTCAAGAAGGGCTTTCAGCGCGTCAAGATCGATGGCACCTTCCATGAGCTGGCGGAGGCACCGACCCTCGACAAGAAATTCCCGCACGACATCGACGTCGTCGTCGACCGCATCGTGGTGCGCGCCGACATCGGCCAGCGCCTCGCCGAAAGTTTTGAGACCGCGCTGAAGCTGGCCGAGGGCCTTGCCGTCGTCGAGTTCGCCGACGCGCCGGCGGCCGCGCCCGCCGAGGAAAGGAAGAAGACCGCCAAGATCCACGACAAGAGCGGACCCGAGCGCATCCTGTTCTCGGAAAAGTTCGCCTGCCCGGTCTCCGGCTTCACCATCCCCGAGATCGAGCCGCGCCTGTTCTCGTTCAACAACCCCTATGGCGCCTGCCCGGCCTGCGGCGGTCTCGGCGTCGAGCAGCATGTCGACGAGGATCTCGTCATTCCCGACAAGGAGCTGTCGCTGCGCAAGGGTGCGATCGCGCCCTGGGCCAAGTCGTCCTCGCCCTATTACGAGCAGACGCTGACCGCGCTCGGCAAGCACTACAAGTTCACGGTCGACACCAAGTGGAAGGACCTCGCCAAGAAGACGCGCGATGCGATCCTCTACGGCTCCGGCGAGGACGAGATCAAGTTTTCCTACCAGGACGGCGTGCGCTCCTACGACACCAAGAAGCCGTTCGAGGGCGTCATCACCAACATCAACCGCCGCTATCGCGAGACCGAGAGCGAGTGGGCGCGCGAGGAACTCGCAAAATATTTCCACGACGTGCCCTGCGGGGGCTGTAACGGTTTCCGCCTCAAGCCCGAGGCGCTCTGCGTCAAGGTGGGCGGCAAGCACATCGGCGAGATCTCGGAGCTGTCGGTCAAGAAGGCCGGCGAATGGTTCGAGGGCGTGCCGGAGGCGCTGAACAAGCAGCAGAACGAGATCGCCGGCCGCATCCTCAAGGAGATCCGCGAGCGCCTGACCTTCCTGCTCGACGTCGGCCTCAACTATCTGACGCTGTCCCGCTCGTCCGGCACGCTGTCCGGCGGCGAGAGCCAGCGCATTCGCCTGGCCTCGCAGATCGGCTCGGGCCTGACCGGCGTGCTCTACGTGCTGGACGAGCCCTCGATCGGGCTGCACCAGCGCGACAACGCGCGCCTGCTCGACACCCTCAAAAGGCTGCGCGACCTCGGCAACACCGTGGTCGTGGTCGAGCATGACGAGGACGCCATTCGCCTCGCCGACTACGTGCTCGACATCGGCCCCGGCGCCGGCATGCATGGCGGCAACATCGTTGCCGAAGGCACGCCCGCCGAGATCATGCGCAACCCGAAATCGCTCACCGGCAAGTACCTCACCGGCGAGCTCGAGGTCGAGGTGCCGGAGCGGCGTCCGCCGAACCATCGCCGCACCATCAAGGTGGTGAACGCGCGCGGCAATAACCTCAAGAACGTCACCGCCGAGATTCCGCTCGGCCTGTTCACCTGCGTCACCGGCGTCTCCGGCGGTGGCAAGTCGACGCTGCTGATCGACACGCTCTACCGCGCCATCGCCCGCAAGCTGAACGGCGCCAGCGAAGGCGCCGCCCCGCACGACCGCATCGAGGGCTTGGAGCATATCGACAAGATCATCGACATCGACCAGTCGCCGATCGGCCGCACCCCGCGCTCGAATCCGGCGACCTATACCGGCGCCTTCACGCCGATCCGCGAATGGTTCGCCGGCCTGCCCGAAGCGAAGGCGCGCGGCTACGAGCCCGGCCGCTTCTCCTTCAACGTCAAGGGCGGCCGCTGCGAGGCCTGCCAGGGCGACGGCGTCATCAAGATCGAGATGCACTTCCTGCCCGACGTCTACGTCACCTGCGACGTCTGCAAGGGCAAGCGCTACAACCGCGAGACGCTGGAGGTTCTGTTCAAGGGCAAGAGCATCGCCGACGTGCTCGACATGACCGTCGAGGAAGCCGCCGAGTTCTTCAAGGCGGTCCCGCGCGTCCGGGAAACCTTCCAGACCCTGCACCGGGTCGGCCTCGACTACATCCATGTCGGCCAGCAGGCCACGACGCTCTCAGGCGGCGAAGCCCAGCGCGTCAAGCTGGCAAAAGAGCTGTCCAAGCGCGCCACCGGCCGCACGCTCTACATCCTGGACGAACCGACCACCGGCCTGCACTTCCACGACGTCAAGAAGCTCTTGGAGGTGCTGCACGAGCTGGTCGCGCAGGGCAACACCGTGGTCGTCATCGAGCACAATCTCGAAGTCATCAAGACCGCCGACTGGGTCATCGACCTCGGCCCCGAAGGCGGCGACGGCGGCGGCGAGATCGTCGCCTGGGGCCCCCCGGAAGACATCGCAAAGGCGCCGCGGAGCTATACGGGCAAGTTTTTGGAGCCGGTGCTGAAGAAGGCCAGGAAGCCGAAGCGGCGGAGCACGAGCGAGGCGGCGGAGTGACTGATCAGCTATGCTCCCCGCAGAATGATTCTAGCAATCTTTGCTTGAATAAGAGCGGTTAGCTGTTGAGTGCTGCTAATCCCACGTAGTTCTTGGCGGTTTATGACGATGATCTTCACGTTATCGGCTATCAAGGCGTTGTGGATCTGCTGGTGAGCCGCATTTAAGTCGGCAGCATCTCCCGTTATGCCATTTGCCGCGATTAGAAAACCAAATTCCAGGTGACGAGAGCGAACCTTGTTAATGAAATAGACGACCGCATCACTGCCAACTGGATGCACCCAATTCTTGCATTCAAAGAGTAATATATTTGGTAGGAACGGCAGACCGTTGGCGACGCGGTCGTTCCAAAACACCAGATCGATTTCCTCACTCCCGTTCGCGACGACCACATTTCGATCTAGGAGTTTGACCCCCGGATATTTCTCGAACACGTATCCGAGAAGCCCCTCTAAGGCCTGTCCTTTCGCGTGCGCAGTTGCGGCGGCATCACCCGACGTGAACGCAGTGGCAATTCGCTGACCCGAGATCGCAGCCACGGGTTAAGCACCCGTATGAACGAATCTGTTGCGCGCTTCTATGAGGCGCCTCGCCAGATTGTTTTCGGAAACTAAGTCAAAGAGAGTGTTCAAAGAAACGATAAATACATATCCTGACGTCGCTATTCTTACCGCTATCTCGTCGGACGCCTCCGGCGAAACCAGCACCCCAGTACGTATCCCCGCCGCAGACATATAGCGCTCCATCTGCTCGATTGCGCGCTCGTATCCGGCCCCTTGAATGCGTCTCCTAACTTCCACGAGTAATGCAGGACCTAAGCCAGTATTAGATCGAGGCAGCCAAGCTACAACGTCAGGTCGAAAATGGTCGGCGATCTGAGGTTCTACCGCGACGTTTGCGCCCGTGATTTCTAACGCATTTGCAACGGCCCTCTCCAATTCGCGCTCGGAAAGGCTGACCAAATCTACACCCGCGCGGATTCTATCTACCTCCGCTCGTCGGTTCTTCCGAGGGCGTGGTGCCTTGGACTCATCAAGAGCCGAAAACAATGGCGGCCGTTCTGCCAATCGCGGCGGCCTAACGGCGCGCTCCGTCGGAAGGCTAAGACGCTTCAGGAAGGCGTCCAAATGGAAGCGCAAGACACTTTCACTATTTGCGGCTCCAAGCACGTGGGGGTAGCTGGCTAGCCCGAGCGGAATTAAACTCGCCTGCTCAGCGATGATAAAGATCGGCCGGTTGAGGCCGACCGCGACCCCTAGTTCAAATAAGACGTTCTCTACCCGATTTCTGCTGCCACTATACTTCTCAAGCAACATGCCACATACGAAGTCGGCCTTCTCAACTCGCCTTCTCAATACATCTGGCGCACTTTCCCCAGAGGGGGGCAACATCGCCACATCCTCAAAGCTCACGTTCAGGCTTCGCAGTGTAGACCGAGCAACAGTGACATCCACCGTTGAAGGGGCAATCAAATAGCAACTGATCTTTTCACGCTGAACCAATGACGTCCTCTTGGCGCAAGCTCCCATCTAGGTACATCCTACATGATTAGTGCAACTTGTTCGACATGAATTCCGACTGCGGATAGCCAACGTCTCTCCATGCCTTACGCCCTCGCCATCTTCGACCTCGATGGCACGCACGCCGACAGATTTCCGTGGTTCGTGCGCACCATCAACGACGTCGCCGACCGCTTCGGCTTTCGCCGTGTGAGGGATGAGGATGTCGAGGGGCTGCGGCATGCTTCAACACGGGAGATTCTCACCCGGCTTGAGGTACCCTGTGGAAGCCGCCACTGTTCTTCCCATGAGACAGGCGGGTCGCGCTTCGTGAACTCGCCCAACGAACCCGTAGACTCTGGAGGAAAACCGACATGTCCGCCAGCCTCGTGCAGACCTACCGCGCCTTCGCCCATAACAACGCCTGGGCCAACCATCGCTTGCTCGCCGCCTGCGCCGCACTGAGCCAGTCGGAATTCGAAGCCCACCGCACCGGCTTCTTCCCGAGCCTGCAGCGCACGCTGAACCACATCTACGTCATCGACCACTTCTATATCGATGCGCTGGAGGGCGGCTGGCTCGGACCACGGGCTTGGGCGAACGAGGTGCCATACCCTTCCCTCGCCGGACTGAAGCCGGCCCAGGCCGCCATGGACAAGCGCCTGCTCGCCATCTGCGACGCGCTTACGCCCGAGTTGCTCGACGGCATTGTCCGGATCAACCGCGACACGAGCGTCCAGACCGAACGCCGCGACCGGCTGCTCATGCATCTGTTTCAGCATCAGATCCATCATCGCGGACAGGCGCACGCGATGCTGTCCGCAACCAGCGTCGCCCCGCCCCAGCTCGACGAGTTCTTCGCGGCGGGAGAGGCGCCGCTCAGGGCCGCCGAGTTCGCCGAGCTCGGATGGACCGAGGCGACCGTGTGGAAGGCCTAGCGCGCTTCCCAAAGAACTGCGCGACCGCGCTCCGAACAATCATGCCCCGCTCAGTTCAGGAATTCCGGCGGCACATGGTCGGTCAACCACACGCCGTTGTCCGCACGGTAGAACTTGAGACCTTTCGCATGCATGCCGCCCGCATCGACCCTGAAGATGTGCGGCTTGCCGTGGCGCTGCCCGACCCGCTGCGCGGTCGCCTCGTCGGAGGACAGATGCACCTGTTGGCGCGCCTGCGGCTTCAAGCCCTCGCCAAGGATCGCATCGACGAACCGCGTCGCCGTGCCGTGGTACAGGATCGAAGGCGGCTCTCGCGGCGGCAAGCCGAGCTCCACCGCTACGGAGTGTCCCTGAGCGGCCCGGATCATCAGCCCGTCCGCTGACAACGAAAATCTCTTCTTGTCGCTGCTTGCGACGACGCCGAGTAGGTCGGCGCGGTCAAAAGTCGTCCCCGCCGCATTGGCTTTTTCAACCAGTTCGTCGATATTGACCCAACCCTCGGCACCGAGCGTCAAGCCGATCTCATCGGGCTTGTGTCTCAGCACGAAGCTGAGGAACTTGCTAAGTTGGACCTGATCGACCGGCATCTGTGTCTTCCTGTTTCACTCTTGTAACATCCGGCCGCTTGGCTCGACCACCCCGCCTCCATGCCCTACTCCCTCGTCATCTTCGATCTCGACGGCACCCTCGCCGACAGCTTTCCGTGGTTCCTGCGCACCATCAACGACGTCGCCGACCGCTTCGGCTTTCGCCGCGTCGCCGATGAGGACATCGAGCCGCTGCGGAATGCTTCGAGCCGCGACATCCTCACCCGGCTTGAGGTCCCCTTGTGGAAGCTGCCGGCGATCGCGCGGCATGCGCGGCGGCTGAAGGCGGAGGCGGCAGCGGAGATTTCGCTGTTCGCGGGCGTCGAGACGATGCTGCGGACGCTGACTGAGAACGGCGTACAGCTCGCGCTGGTGACGTCGGACAGCGAAGCCAATGCGCGCGAGAAGCTTGGACCGGCCGCGGCGCTGTTTTCGCATTTCGACTGCTCCGCCTCGCTCTTCGGCAAGGCCGCGAAATTCCGCCGGGTGATCCGTCGCGCCGGCGTGGACCCCGCCCAGGTGATCGCGATCGGCGACGAGGTCCGCGACATCGAGGCGGCGCGCGCGGCGGGCATCGCCTGCGGCGCGGTGTGCTGGGGCTATGCGGCTCCGGCAGCGCTGCGGGCGCTTGCGCCGGATCACATGTTCGGACACATACGCGACATTGCGGAGACATTGTGCGGAACGTAGGGTGGATTAGCCCTGCAGAGGCGCGAAGCGCGTCTGCAGGGCGTAATCCACCACTGTGCGCATCCGCGGAGACAGAAGAGGTGGGTTACGCCCGCGGACTGCGCTTTGCGCAGCCGCAGGCTAACCCACCCTACGACCTCTTCGGGGAGACGTCGATGACACTCACGGACGCGAGCCGACTCAAGCTGCTGGAGCCGCCGGCCGGCCGGTTGCGGGTCGTGCTCGATACCGACACCTATAACGAGATCGATGACCAGTTCGCGCTGGTGCAGATGCTCTTGTCGAAGGACCGCTTCGCGGTTGAGGCGATCTATGCCGCGCCGTTCTTCAACGCGCGCGCGGACAGTCCCGGCCACGGCATGGAGCTGAGCTATCAGGAGATCCTGCGCCTGCTGGATCGCCTCAACGTCGCGCCGGAAGGCCTGGTTCACCGCGGCGTCACCGACTATGTCGGCCCAGGCAAGACGGCGCGGACGGCACCCGCCGTCGATGACCTCATCGCCCGGGCGCGTGCCGGCTCGCCCGACCATCCGCTCTACGTCGTTGCCATCGGCGCGATCAGCAACGTCGCTTCTGCGCTGCTGAAGGCCCCCGATATCATCGACCGTATCGTCGTGGTCTGGCTCGGCGGCCATGCGCTGGAATGGCCCCACACGGTCGAGTTCAATCTGAAGCAGGACGTCGGTGGCGCGCAGGTGCTGCTCGACAGCGGCGTGCCGCTCGTCCTCGTCCCGTGCATGGGCGTGACCTCGCGTCTCCATTCGACTGTGCCGGAGATCGAGCGATACGTCGAACCCCACGGCAGCATCGGCGCGTTTCTCGCCATGCGCTTCAAGGAGTATTCATCCGATCACATGGGCTGGGCCAAGGAAATCTGGGACATGGCGCCGGTCGGCTGGCTGCTGAATCCCCTGTGGGCGCCGAGCGTGGTCATCCCGGCCCCGGTGCTCACCGATCAGATGACCTGGAGCGTCGATCGCCGGCGGCATCCGATCCGCTACGTGACCTATGTGGACCGCAACGCGATCCTGAAGGATTTCTTCGTGAAATTGCGGGATTTCGCCGCGGCGAAAGTGCCGTAGCCCTGATGAGCGCAGCGACATCCGGGAGCGTCAGGGAATGAGGATGGCGCGGTCCCGCATGTCGCTACGCTCATGCGGGCTACGAACTACGCGGCGGCTCGTGCTTCTCCATCGTAACCGCGATGCGCTCCAGAAACGTGTTCATGCGGCGGGTTTCGATCAGCTGCTGTTCGTAAAGTTCGATCAGGGACGCGCCCGATTTGCCGCGCGCCTGCATCCCGTTCCGTCGCGAAAACCAGAACCAGAATCCGATCAGCGCCACAAACGGCAGCCACGACAGCGCCAGTTCGACCATCCACTTTTCCATCAGACACGTCTCCACGTCCGCCGCTCGCGAGTCGGCGCATGACAACAATCCTGGATAGCATCTGTCGGCGGAGAGCAACATCCGGTTCGATGCCGGGCCCACGGCATGCCGTCCGGTAGCCCGGATGAGTGCCGTAGGGTGGGTTAGTCCTGCGGCTCCGCGAAGCAGAGTCCGCTGGCGTAACCCACCTCTTTCGTTTCCGCGGTGAAAGAGGTGGTGGGTTACGCCTTCGGCTAACCCACCCTACGCAACCGCCCCCTACTCCGTCCTCCGCAGGAACGCGCCGAACGCGCGCGGGCCGTCGCCGGTCTTGACCTCGCCGATCACCTTCAGCTCGGCCACATCGATGATATGGAGCGTGTTGCTCTCCCAGCAGGCGACGATGATGCGCTTGCCGTCGGCAGTCGCATTGATGCCTTCGGGATAGTCGCCGACATTGATGCGCTTAACCGGCTTGAGGCTGGCGACGTCAAACACGCTGACGGTGCCGCCATACTGGTCCGTGACGAAGCCGCGGCCTTGCGCCAGCGCCACCGCATAGGGGCGTATGCCGACCGGCACGCGGCCGATCTCGCGGCCTTCCGCGAGGTCGATCACCGAGACGTCGTCGGAGCCGACATTGGCGGTGTAGGCGCGCCTGCCGTCGGCATCGATGGTGACGCCGAACGGGCGGGTACCCACCTTGATGCTCGCCTTGCGCTGGCGCGTCGTGGTGTCCACGACCGAGACGCTGTCGTCGTCGCGGTCCGCCGAGAGCAGCAGCTTGCCGTCAGGGGTCACCGCAAGGCCCGACGGCGAGGCGCCGACCGCGATGCTGGCCGTGACGCTGCGCGAGGCCGCGTCGATCACCCGCACCGCCGCCGCATACCAGTCGGCGACATAGACCGTCTTGCCGTCGGGTGACACCGCAATGCCGAGCGGCCCGCCGCCGACCTCGATGCTGCCCGCGACCTGCCGCGTGGCAGCGTCCACCACGGTCACCGCCTTGGCGTCGGGGCTCGTCACATAGGCAAAGCGTCCGTCCGGGCTGACGGCGACCCCGGCCGGCTTGCCGCCGATCGGGATGGTCGCAACGCTGCGCGATGTCGCGAGGTCCACGACCATCAAATCGTCGCTGAGCTGATTGGTGACGAACGCTTCCTCGGCGGAGGCGCCGCCCGGACAAGCAAGACTGGCGGCAAGCGCCGCCAGGACCAGGATCCGCACGGTCAGCTTCCGCTCTCGATCTTCTTCTTCAGCGCGCCGAGGCCGGTCTGATAGAGCCCCTTCACCGCCTTGATCGCGGCCTCGTCGTTCAGCTCCGGCGGCGGATCGTTGTTGGGAAAGCCGCGGTAGAACGCACCGGCCCATTCCAGCGTCGAGCCCTTGCCGTCGGCGCTCGGCGTCACGGTCAGCGTCGAGGAATAATTGGTGACCGGCAGCACCTTCACGTCGACATTGGTGATCCGGTAGGAATAGGTCATGGCGGCGGCGTCGAACTTGTAGAGCTCCTCGTCCACGGTGGCGCCGCCCGTCAGCGTCAGCTTGCGCGTCGCGCCGATCTCGTTGCCCTTCTCGCCTTCGGTCTTGGTGACCGGCGGGAGCCAGCTCATGTCCTGGAAATTGCCGATCGCCGCCCACACCTTGGCCGGAGCCGCGTTGATCTCGATGGATTCCCGTACCTTCTGCCGGGTCGGCCCATGGGCCCAGGCGGCCGTCAAGGCCATCCCCGCCACCGCCAGCGCCGCCACCCCGGCGGTCGCCGTTCCGATCGTTATCCTCATCTCGTTTCCTCATCCTTGAAGCTTGCGCGACTTGAGGCGCGCTGGGGGCATCGTAGCGCATTTTTCGACCATGGGGAGACCGGTTCGTGGCGCGGCTGTGGCGGGCGCATTCCGGTCCCGACACCATTGCTTGGGTTGCCCACCGGGCAAAACACCAAGGTCGCGGTCAATGCGCCCAAGTCAAAACAATTCGCTTTACGCGAATTCGGAATTATCGCATGTTGCAGCCATCCCAGCCCGGTCCGAGGGGCGTATCGCGATCGTCACGACACGCGGGAGGGGACGTGGTGGACGCAGGCGGCGTCGGCGCGAAGGCGGTTGCAGGGCGGATCACTCCGTGAGCGACGGCATGCGCGCACACGACCGGTGCAGCCTGCGTACGGCAAAATCGTGTGGTCCTGGCGCCCGGGGTCTGTGCGCCAAGTCCTGCGGTGATGCTGCGGCCCAACCGGGCCCGCAACATCAGCCATCCGCGGGGCGACGGGGGCAATAGTGCATCGCTCCCCGGGGAGATCACGACATAAGCCGTCAACCCACTGCGCAGGGAAGGCCGGATGTTGGGCTTCACCTGTATGCCGCTGTGCACGCTTTCTCGTAGCGCGATTTTCGCACAGTGGACCGCGGGTGCCAGCCGGCACCCGGCCTTCCCTGCGCCCTCGGCACTTTCGGGGGCCACAGCCAACGCACAGCTCGGGCGGAATGGGCCGCGAGAATGCGAAACCGTGGGCGCGATCTGGATAAGAAATGCGGGATGGATTTGACACTCGTGCCCCGGACGCAGCGCAGCGTCACTTCGACGGTGCGCTGCAGAGCCTGGGCCCATGCAGCAGCGTTCCCTGGCGCTTCCTGGGGTCCCGGCTCTGCGCCGCACCGCTACGCGCTGCGTCGCGTCCGGGACACGAGTGAGAGGAGTGCCGCTGCCCCACACGCCGTCGTTGCGCTCGCAAGGACGATGGACAGATTCCAGCGGAGTCCCAGCCAGAACATATCGGGAACGCAACCCCCACGAAAGCTGCATTTGAGAAATATTGGGAAACAAACAGCAACAAACTCGGTCTACGTGTCTCTCATGCGCTCCCGGATCTGAGATTGCAGCCCAGGACGCGGCCGTCCGACCGTCGGCTGGCATGAGGCCAGCTTCCCAACCTCGCGACCCCGCAATGATTGAGGGACGTCCGGGATCGTCAGAAGCCGCGAGGAGTGCGCGATGGTATCGACCTATTTCAGCTACAATTACATCTCGCACCACCTCAAGCAGTCCCTGACGCGGGTCGAGCAGCAAGCCGACATCGCGAAAGAGGCTGCTTATTACAAAGCCAACATCGGCAAGGTGAAGACCGTCGATGATTTCATGAAGGACTACCGCCTTTATCACTATGCGATGAAGGCATACGGCCTCGAAGACATGGCCTACGCCAAGGCCTTCATGAAAAAGGTGCTGGAGAGCGACCTCTCCGACGGCACGAGCTTCGTCAACAAGCTGGTCGACAAGCGTTACCGGGAGTTTGCCGCGGCATTCTCCTTCAACGGCACTGAAAAGCCGGTTGCGCAATCGGAGGACCAGACCGACGAGATGATCGGCCTGTACACGGCGACGATGAAGAAGCAGGTCGATGCGCTGACCGATGCATCCAACTACTACAGCTCGAAGATCGGCAGCATCACCAGTGCCGACGATATCCTGAACGACGATCGTCTTCGCAACTACGTCTATTCGGCATTCGGGATCGACGAGAGCAAGTGGACGCGCGACACCATAAGCCAGGTCCTGCGCAGCGATCCATCCGACCCGAACAGCTATGTCAGCACCACCTTCACGTCTCAGTTGAGCGGCCTCAACGCCCAGCTCACGCAAGCCAAGTCGGACGTGACCGCCACCAATACCAAGATCGCCGACTACACGGCCCAGCTTTCGCAACCCGGCGCCGACGTGAATCAGTTGAACGTCCAGATCCTGGTCGAAAAATATCACCTGGAAACATACACCAAGAGCGTATCCAGCCTCACCGACCAGATCGCGGGGATCGGCAACCTCGTCGACCTCGCCGGCGCGTTCGAGTTTCTGCCTGACGGGTCGCTTCCGCCGGGCCAGTCGGCCCAGACTGCCGCAAATATCACGCTCACGAAGCAGTGGTTCGACGACAGCAAGTCCGAGGTCTATGCGGCGGCGAGCCCGCTGAGCGAAGCCCTGGCGATCACGCAATTCAGAACGGCCGTCGTCAAGGTGAATTCCCTCCAGGCGTTCGTATCGACGCCGACCGTGTACAATTTTGCGCTGGGCTCCGTCGGCCTCGATCCGGCAAAGGTCTCGAAGGACACCATCAAGGCTGTGCTCGAGAGCGATCTCACCGATCCCAAGAGCTTTGTCTACAAGCTCAAGGACAATCGCTACGTCGAGCTCGCGCGCGCCTTCAACTTCGACGCAAAGGGCAATCTGACGACGCCGCTCGTGGCCCAGGACCCGGCAAAAGTCCTCGATATTGCGAAAGACTACGTCATTGCGGTGGTGAGAGGGGCAAGCACCAGCGAGCAGAAAGCCGTTCGGGAACAGGCCCAGAAGGACGCGACGGCCTATCAGGAAGCCATCGGCGGCGTCGACAGCGTTTCCGAGCTGCTTGCGAACCGGAATTTGATCAATTTCGTTCTCATCGCCAAGGGTCTGGACCCCAAGAAGGTCAGCACCGAATATCTGAAGAAGATCTTCGCCTCCGACCTGAACAATCCCAAGAGCTTCGCGAACACTGAGACCGATCCGCGCTTTGCCGAAATCGCGTCGTCGTTCAATTTCGACAGCAAGGGCAACGTCGCGCGCCTCCCGATGATGGGACCGCAGAAGCAGACTCAACTTCGGGAAACACAAGCGAACTATCTGCAGCAAAGCCTGGAGCAGCAGCAAGGGGATGCGAATCCCGGCATCCGCCTCGCGCTCTACTTCCAACGCAAGGCGGGAGAGATCACGTCCGCATACGACATCCTTGCCGACAAGGCGCTTTCGGAGGTGTTCAGAACCACCTTCAATCTGCCTGACTCAATGGCCGCCATGCCGATCGATCAGCAGGCCAAGTTCGTGGACAAGTTCATGAAGATCAAGGATCTGTCCGACCCCGCGAAGGTCGAGAAGCTGCTCGGGCGGTTCTCCGCCATGTACGACATCCGGAACAGCGACAGCGTCGGTCAGGCACAATCTCCCCTGCTCAACCTCTTTCAGGGATCGGGCTCGGGCTTGAGCGACTCCACGTACCTGGCGATTGCCAAGCTGCGTTCCAGCCCGCGATGATCACGCGCCGAGCCTAGCCCAACACCTCGAGCACCAGCTCCATGGTCATCAGCACGGGATTGTCGCCGCGGATCAGTCGGCCCTGCGCGATGCCGCCTGTGTAGTCGATCAGGGCAACGTCGAGCGTGGCTTCGAGCGTGCCCGCAGCGCCCGGCGCGATCGCGCCGGACGTTATCGCGAGCTCCGTCGCGAACGGCTCGGTCACGCCGCCATGGGTGAAACGCGCGCCGATGGTCGAGCCGACGCCGCCGTGAATCCTGGCGCGCGAGATGCCGCGCGCGCGGCAAAAGTCTTCGAGGCAGCCTGCAAAGTCCTGGTTGGGGCGCAGCCGCAGCGCGAAGGCGCGGCTCGTCGTGCGCGCGCCGCTGCTTGCGGCGGCCACCGGGCCGAACAGCTTGAAATTGGTCTCGACATCGGGCTCGGCGGTGAACATCGCTCCGTCGAGACCGAAAGCCTCGACCTCGAACGGTTCGGCCACGATGGTCTCGTCCGGCAGCATGTGGCCACCGCTCGCCTTGCCGTCGGCCTCGGTCCACAGCCCATGACAGTGAAAGAACGGCGCACCGTCGCGCGTGCCGAGCGTCATGCTGCCGAGCGAGGTGCGTGTGATGCCCCCCGGCCGGTAGGTGTCGCTGTAGAACGCGGCATTCTCACCGGTTTTGGACAGCGCCGGCATGACATAGCCGAACGGGCCGAGCGCACCGCGTTCGAAATTCAGCACGCCGCCGGCAAAGCCCTCCGCCGCGAAGCCGCGTCGCGCGGCCTCCAGCAGCGGCACACCTGCCTGAAGCGTGAAGGAGAAGGCGCGTCCCCTCGCCTCGACCGATTGGATGCGCTCTGCGACGGGCGCGCCCGGCTGCTTGATACTCCGCATCGCGTCCGCTCAGCCCGCTTTCGTCTTGTCGAGGTCGAGCAGCCCGCGCGCCTCGAGCTCGTCGCGCACCATGCGCTTCGGCACCTTGCCATAGCCGGATTTCGGCAGCGCCTCCCAGAAGAAGAAGCGCTTCGGCATCTTGTAGCGCGGCACCTTCGGCGAGAGGAACGCCGCCATCTCGGCCTCGCTCACGGCCTTGGCGCCTTCGCGGGGAACGCAGACGGCGACGCCGACCTCGCCCCAGGTCGCGTCGGGCACGCCGAGCACGGCCACTTCGCCCACCGCGGGATGCGTCAGGATCTTCTCCTCGATCTCGCGCGGATAGATGTTGGAGCCGCCGGAGATGTACATGTCGGAGGCCCGCCCGGTGATGTAGAGGAACCCCTCCTCGTCCATGTGGCCGAGATCGCCGGTGCGGAACCAGCCGTTGCGGAATGCCTTCGCATTGGCTTCAGGATTGTCGTAGTAGCCGGCGAGCACCGCGGGCCCGATCACGCAGATCTCGCCGCTCTGGTTCGCGTTGAGCTCGTGGCCCTCGTCATCCTGGATCGAGACCTGCATGCCGGTGCGCTCGAAGCCGCAGGTGCCGACCTTGGCGTAAGGGCCGTCCTCGGGATCGTGCAGCGCCGCCGGCAGCACGGTGATGTTGCCGGTGACCTCGCCAAGCCCGAAATACTGCACGATGACCTTGCCGAGCTTCCTCAGCGCGGTCTTCTGATCCTCGCGATACATCGGCGCGCCGGCATAGATCACCTGACGCAGCGAGGAATGATCGTATTTGTCGACGGCGGGATGCTCGACCATCATCTTGAGGATGGTCGGCACCGTGAAGAGATTACCGACCCGATGCCTCTCGATCAGGCGGAACGCCTCGTCGATGTCGAATTTCTCGGTCGGCAGCAGCACGGTGCAGACGCCACGCGCGGTCTGCACCAGCTGATGCACGCCGGCGCCATGCGAGAGCGGCGCCACCACCAGCGAGGCATCGGCCTCCGTCACGCCGGGCGTGAGATCGGCGAGATGATTGGTGACGACAAAACCCATCTGGCCGTGGGTCAGCACCGCGGCCTTGGAGCGGCCCGTGGTGCCGGAGGTGAAGAAGAACCAGCAGGGATCGTCGTGCTCGACCGCGACGTTCTCGACCACGCGACCTGCCTGCGCGGCGATGGCCTCCGCAACCGAATTCTCGGCGAACGCGGCCTTGCCGTCGATGCTCCAGGTGAACGCGAGCGCGCCGCCCTTCACGACCGCGGCATGCTCGGGGAAATCGACATGGCACAGAAACGCCTTCGCGCCGGAGGCTTCCGCGAGATAACTGACTTCGTCTGGCATCAGGCGAAAATTGGTCGGCACCCAGACCGCACCGAGGCGGAACGCGGCGAACATCGAGACAAACATCTCGTCGCCGTTCTTGGAATGGACGAGGATACGGTCGCCTTTGGCGATGCCGCGCGCGGCGAGCGCCGCCGCCAGCGCCGAGACCTGCGCATCGACCTCGCGCCAGGTCCAGGATCGGTCACCCCAGACGAAGCCGGGACGCGCCCCGTGCCGCCGCGCATTCTGGGTCAGCATGTGAGCGAGATTCATGACGCGGCGGGACATGCGCAGGGGCTGCATCGGGCTTCCTTTGGGAGCGCGGACGGCGCGCAGGCCGTCCGCTCATTTCGGCCCATTTATCGCCATCGCGAGCGCCCCTGCAAGGCCGCGCGCCGCACACCTGCCCTACGGCTGCTTGAACGCGAACGGCGTCGCCGTGATCGCCTTTTCCTTGACGCAGGCCTGCGCGCCGAAGCCGCCGCAATAGCTCCCGTGCAGGTCGAAGCGGATGGTGCGCGCAGCCCCGCGCTTCACCGGCGGCGCCACGATCCTGTAGCTGCGGACATAGCCGTCGAACACGGGGCGTATGCTGCCGTCCGGCAGCGTCACCAGGATGGTCATGACGCAGCCGCCGGTTCCGCAATAGGTGGTCTCGCGGTCCCCGCATTTGGTGTCGCGGAAATCGACGATGTAGTCGTCACGGCCATCGCCGGTCAGGTCGAGCTTGCGCACAGTGTCCGGTGCGAACGTGACCGCGCCGCCATCCTGGCTCTCGCACTCCTCATTGGCGTAGTGCAGAGCCTTCTGCACGCCGGGTGGATAGTCAGCGGGATTGAAGGGCCTTGCGTCGTCGGCGCGTGCAGCCGTGGCAAGGATCGTCAACAGGAGCAGCCAATATCTCATTCGCGTTGGTCGTGCGCGAGCCTGCAATCGTTCAGGGAATTTTAAACATGATCAGCGCAACGTTCACAAGTTCTCGCGTACAGAGTGCCGCATCATGGTCAAAGCGCCCGCCCTCCTCCTGTTGTCGCTGGCGCTCGCCGGGTGTGCCGCCATGGGTCCGCAAGCCCACCTCGCCTCCGACCCCGCCTTCACGCCTGCGCGCTACGCCTGGGATGGCGCCGGCGAAAATCCCAATCAGCCGCGTGCTGCCGCGGGGGCATCGCGAGCCACGCGTGCCGGCGCCGAGCGGGGCAAGTCACAAGCCGGACTTCAGCCCTATTCCAGGGAATGGTGGCAGGCCCAGGACGGCATCGAGGCCGAGCAGGACGCGAGGGTCAACCGCTCCCTCGTCATCTGCCAGGGCTGCCTTCCTACGCAGCCGCAGGCGGAAGATTCCAGACTCGCCAAAGCGAGCGATTGAACCGAACCGCCTTCACGCTGGTCTACAGAGATGCGCGCCGGCTCCCGGCCCGCCGCCATGCGCCATCATCTCAGGGACATCTCATGCTCACCCGCCGCTGCTTCGTCGCCATCGCCCTGCTCGCCGGCATCTCGTCGGCGTTGGCCGAGACCGCTGCCCCCGCCGATCCCGTCGCCATCCTGACCGCGATCTACACCCGCGCCGCCAAGGGCAAGGGCGATGGCGGCGGCGCGTTCATCATCGAGAACAAGGCGGCCAAGACGAAATATCTCTCCAAGGCGCTGGTCGCGCTCTGGGCCAAGGCTGATGCGCATACGCCGAAGGGCGACGTCGGTCCGGTCGATTTCGATCCGGTGACCAATTCGCAGGAGCCGGACGTGAAGTCGTTCAAGGTTGACGCCGAGAAGATGGAGGCGGACAAGGCGATCGTTGCCGTCACCATCACCGGCCACCGCAACGACCGGAAACCCGCCGACCTGATCGTGCGTTACGACTTCGTACGCGAGGCCGGCAGCTGGCGGATCGGCGACATCAGAGGCTCCTCCGACGGCGAAGCCTGGTCGATCCGCAAGATGCTGACGGACTCGCTCAAGAGCTGACTGGAGACCACATGAGCGACGTCATCGACAACAAGGCCCATCACCGCTTCGAGCTCGAGGTGGAGGGCCATCTGGCGACCGAGCATTACAAGCTCGACGGCAATGTCATCACGTTCGAGCATACGGATGTGCCGAAAGAGCTCGGCGGCAAGGGCGTCGGATCGAAGCTGGTGCAAGGCGCGCTCGACCAGGTGCGCGCGGCCGGCCTGAAGCTGATCCCGCAATGCCCGTTCGTGAAGGCCTGGATCGACAAGCACCCGGACTATCAGGACCTCGTGAAGCCATGAGCGCACGGGTCCGCCCATAGCCGGGCGAACCCGCGGACATCTGCGATTTACTGCCCGTGCTTGAGCATATCCTGATCGTTCAGGTCCCAGTCCTGCCACAGCAGCAGCACGCCGAGGAGCACCACCACCGCGCCGAGGCTCGTATGATAGATGCGCAGGAAGCCTTCAGCGGAATAGCCGAGCGTATAGGGCGAGGCGATGAGCCACAATCCGATCAGGATCGTCGCCACCTCCTGCCAGCGCTGCAGCGCCACATATTCGAGCTGACTGATGCCAAACACGATCAGGCCGACCGCGACCGCATTCAGGATGACCATCGAGTCTCCGGCGATCGCGGGATGGTCCTGGATGGGAAACCATGGCGAGACGACGATCAGGGCGCCCACCAGCATTCCGGCCCAGTCTTCCCACGTGCGATGAGTATTCAAAAACCCAAAGTCCGACATCGTACCCTCCTATGACAGAGCACACGTCGGCGGCTGGCGATCACGACTTCCGAATGTATGGCGACCCTGCCGGCCGCATTCGGACGTATGTCCTGCAAAGGACGTGGGAACCGCGGACGGCCACGCAAGAGCAAGCGAGAGGATTATTTCGCTGGTAGCCGCGATCCTCGCTGGTCGTCACCCCATATCGCACCGCAGCTAAAGCGCCCCGAGCCTCTGCAGCGCCTCGCGCGCAGTCGCAAGGTCCGGATTCAATTCCAGCGCCTTCCTGAGATCGGCGATCGCACCTTGCTTGTCGCCGAGCCGCATGCGGGCCTGCCCGCGATTGTTCCACGAGAACGCGTCGGACGGATCGTATTGCAGCGCCTTGTCGTAGTCGGCGACGCCGCCCTTGTTGTTGCCCTGGAAGAGCCGGATCATGCCGCGATTGCGCCAGCCACGCGCATCCGTCGGTGCAATCCGGATTGCCTCGCCATAATCGGCGGCGGCACGATCCAGCTGCTCGCTGTCGCGATAGACGTTGCCGCGATCGATATAGGCGAGCAGATCGGGCGCAAGCTTGATCCGCATGCTGTAGTCGGCCAGCGCATGCGCTGTGTCGTGCTTGCGGGCATAGACATAGCCGCGATTGGCGTAGGCGCGGGCATAGTTCGGATTGCGCTTGATCGCCGCGTCGAAGTCGGCGATCGCGCCGTCGAGGTCGCCCTTGTTGTAGCGGGCATCGCCGCGGTTGCTGTAGGCCAGCGCCATCGACGGATCGAGCTTGATGGCTTGGTCGTACTCGGCGATGGCGCGGTCATAATCGCCCTTGAAGCCGTAGACGCGGCCGCGGTTGTTGTAGGCGCAGGCATAGTCCGGCGCGAGCTTGACCGCCTCGTCGAGATCGGACAGCGCGGCGTCGAGCTCGCGCTTCTCGGTCAGCCCGTGGCCGCGGCTGCAATAGGCGCCGGCAAGCCTCTGTCCGGTCTCGCTCCCGGTGTCGATGACGGTCGAGCAGGCCTTGACCCGTTCGTCCGGCGTGCTGGCCGCCGCGAAACAGGCTTCCCAGGCCGGACCGCCTTCGGCCGCCGCCGGCACCGGAGCCGCCGAAGCAAGCGCGGCGAGCAACGCCATGACGCTGAGCTGGACACGCATTTTCCGGATATCTCCCCTGCGGCAACCTTGCTTGGTCGCATCTTGGCAAGGGCCGGTTCAGCGGCCTAGATCAGGGGAAGGCAGCGCTTCGGAAGGATTTCGCATGGCGGCATCGGTACGCGACAACAAGGACAAAAGCCGTTTCGAGCTCGATGTCGGCAGCGAGGTCGCCTTCGCCAATTACCGGCTGACACCGTCGGCGGTGATCATCACCCACACCGAGACGCCGCGCGCGCTGCGCGGCCGCGGCATCGCCTCGGAGCTGGTCAAGGGTGCGCTGGAGCTGATCCGCCGCGACGGCAAGAAGGTTATCGCCGGCTGCGGCTTCGTCGTCGATTATCTCGACAGGCATCCGGAGGATGCCGACCTCGTCGCCTGATGCAAAAAGGGCCCGCGCAATGGCGGGCCCTTCGACGACCGAGGGATCGGTCAGTGCTTGATCTCGGGCGGCAGCTTACCGCCATTGGCGGCGAGCTTGGACATCACCTGCTTGTGCAGCCAGACGTTCATGCTGGCCGAGTCGTTCATGTCGCCGGTATAGCCGAGCTCCTTGGCGAGGTCCTTGCGCGCCGCAAGACTGGAATCGATGTCGAGCGCCTTCATGAGATCGACGATCGAGGTGCGCCATTCCAGCTTCTCGCCCTTGTGCGCGGCGACCGCCTTGTCGACGATGGCAGCGACGTCGACGGCTGCCATGGGCGCACCTGCCGGCGCCGATGCGCCCGGCGCGGTCCCTGCGGGGGCACTACCCGGAGCTGCGCCACCGGCGGGCGCGGCGGAAGCCGGCTGGCCGCCGAAGATCGCGCTCATGATTTTTCCGAAAATGCTCATGTCTGCTCCCCGAAAAGGATCCGTTGGAAGGGCCTGGAGTGGCCACTTATAGACGAAGTTACTGCGTTGCGCTCGCGTTCTGCGAACCGGCAAGCAGCATGAGCTTATCTGCGGCGAAATGACGACCGAATGACATTCGTCGAAGTTGCACTGCGGCATCGAATTTCACCCAAGCGTGAGGGACAGGACTCGGAATTGGGAGTAGCCTCCACGCTCAACTCGCGATCCCCTCCGGAATTCGCGTCTGGTTGGAATCGCGAAACTCAGAGAAGAGCGGCCGCTTGCGCCGTTTGCCGGCGTCGCGTGCGGCTGCCCGGCAAGGGAGCTAGCGACCATGGCCACACTCTACCAGGGCAATGTCCCCACCATGGCCCAGCCCGCGGATGCGGCTGGACCTGTCATTCGAACCATCCAACTGTCCGACCTGCACGAGGCGCTCCGGCGCGGCTGGGAGGATTTCAAGGCGGTTCCGAGCCACGCCATCATCCTGTGCGTGATCTATCCGGTACTGGGCCTCGTGATCGCCCGCGTGGCGATGGGCTATTCGGTATTGCCGCTGCTGTTTCCGCTGGCCGCGGGCTTCGCCCTGATCGGCCCGTTCGCAGCGCTCGGCCTCTATGAGCTTTCCAGCCGGCGCGAACGCTATGAGGAGGCCAGCGCCTGGGATGCCATGGAGGTGCTGCGCTCGCCGTCGTTCGGCGCGATGCTCGGCCTCGGCACGCTGCTGCTCGCGCTGTTCGTGACCTGGGTCGCGACCGCGCAGGCGATCTATGTCGCGGCCTTCGGCTATGAGGGCGTCACCGGGATCTCGGACTTCCTCACGCGCGTGCTGACGACCCGGCAAGGCTGGTGGCTGATCATGGTCGGCTGCGGTGCAGGCTTCCTGTTCGCGCTCGCCGCGCTCTGCATCAGCGCGGTGTCGTTCCCCCTGATGCTCGACCGCCATGCCGGCGCGTTCGAGGCGATGGTCACCTCGCTGCGCGTCGTCGCGAAGAACCCGGTGCCGATGGCGGCGTGGGGTGTGATCGTGGCGGTGCTGCTCGCGCTCGGCACGATCCCGGCGTTCCTCGGCCTCGCCGTCGTCATCCCCCTGCTCGGCCACGCCACCTGGCATCTCTACCGCAAGGTGATCGCGTCCGATCCCGGCGCGCGGCCCGTCCCGCCCCCGCCGCATCGTCCGCGCAAGCCGGCCGCCGACTTCCCGGCCAATCTGTTCCCCTGGCGTAACAGGACAGGCGCCTAACGATCGCGTGACATCCGGTCCTGCCCGGCTCCGGGCAGGACCGGGCGTTGCCAGACGCCTTGCTTTGGCCGCGGTTCCGACCGAGATTGCGTGGCCGGTCAGATCACTTCACGGAATCCATTTCATCTGATGACCCCGACGATTTCTCGTCTCGCTCTCGCAGCCCTCGCCCTCTCCGCATCCATCCTGTCCGCCCAGCCAGCGCTTGCCGCTGTGGCCTGCGGCTCGGGCAATTTCGACGCCTGGCTTGCGGACTTCAAAACCGACGCCGCCGCCAAGGGCATCTCGCAGCAGGCCATCGCCGCGGGGCTTGCAGGCGTGACGCTCGACGAGAGCGTGCTCAAGCGCGACCGCTCGCAAAAGGTCTTCACCCAGACCTTCGAGGAGTTTTCCGGCCGCATGGTGCCGCCGCGGATGACGCGCGGCTCCAACATGATGAAGCAATACGGCTCGGTGCTGTCGCGCATCGAGCAGACCTACGGCGTGCCCGGCGAAGTGCTGGTCGCGATCTGGGGGCTGGAGACCGACTTCGGCGTCAACACCGGCAAGTTCGCCACCATCCGCTCGCTGGCGACGCTGGCCTATGACTGCCGGCGCGCCGAGCAGTTTCGCGGCGAGCTGATGGATGCGCTGCGCATCGTCCAGCGCGGCGACCTCGCGCCGGCCGACATGAAGGGCGCATGGGCCGGCGAGCTCGGCCAGACCCAGTTCATGCCCTCGTCATGGATGAAATACGCCGTCGATTTCGACGGCAACGGCAAGCGCGACCTGCTGCACAACGCACCCGACGTGCTCGCCTCCACCGCCAATTATCTCGCCGGCTATGGCTGGCAGAAGGGCAAGGACTGGCAGCCGGGCGGCCCGAACTTCGCGGTGCTCCAGCAGTGGAACAAGAGCGAGGTCTATTCCAAGACGGTCGCCTATTTCGCCACCCAGCTCGCGCGCGCTCCTTAAGAGCAACAATCAACAAAAAGCGCAGGGCCGACCGCCAGGCGACCGGCCCTCTCTTGGGTTGCGTTTACTTGCCCATGGTGGCGTGCATCGCCTTGTTCAGGTGCGTGCCGCACACACCCATTTTGCCGTTGAGCAGCGCGTCCTGCGCCGCCGCGATCTCCTTCTGCGCGACGAACTTGCTGTCGCCGTCGGGCATGGCCTCGATCGCGGTCTCCGTCTTCTCCAGATTGGCCCCGCTGCAACCGCCCATGGCGTGCTTGGCGGCCTGGGCCGGCGCGACGGCGAATGCGACGGCGGCAACTGCGATAACCCCGAGTAACTTCGTCATGATGTTACTTTCCTTCTTTTGTTCTTGGGCCAGAACCAGCGACATTGCCGGAATCTGCGGCATGACTTTCCCCGGTTGCGGCAACTTGCCGCAATAAATTCCCCGCGAGAATTGCGTGATGTTGCGCGCTGCGCAGAGCGCGTATGCGGAACTTCTGATTTTCATTACAACTTCGTAACCCGACAGCGCACGCATGGCGTGTGTGCGTCGCACCAAAGAAGCAAATGCGCCCGGTCTGAGAGATGGGCGAACGGAATCGGCCCAAGCCGGCGCTCTGCAAGTCTCCGCTCGCCCTTCTACCAGCTCAAGCCTGGCGCAAGCACCCAATGATATGAATTTATATTCAATTATACGACGACCGCATTCATGCGATTCTCGCATGCGAGACTTGGGCTTACAGGCTGCCCCACTTTCTTGCGGATCACGAAAACGCGACCTATTTCAAGCATCGATGGAACCGCATGATCTGCCATAAATCCGTGATTTCACGGTAATTTATTGCACTAAGCGGGGCCGGCCGCCCAGCGATTGAGCGGGCCTGCCGAGAGGTTAATCGGCTGTTACCAGTGCTATGCGCCAATCGCTTAGCTGCGTCGCAACATCGGAACTTTCGCACTGCACCACTCTCACTTATATTCATTTCAACGATGACGCCTAGGCAAAGGCTGAATCGAACTACAGGAGACTACCAATGCTGCTCTCGCTCATCCGCATGATCCAGGCCTTCCGGGACTATCAGCGCAATGTTGCCGAGCTGTCCCAGCTCAGCGATCGCGAACTGGCCGACATCGGCCTCGATCGCTCGGACATCCCGCGCGTTGCCGCCGGCCAGTATCAGGGCTGATATCGTTCAGCCCTTCACCGGAACGGACCGATAGCGCCCGCCTCGTGCGGGCGTTGTCGTTTCCGGAGGCAGAAAACTCGATCTCGGCGATTCCACTCCTCGCCGAAAAGCGCTACCTGTCCGCCCCATGACAGGATCCCATTCAAATCGTGTGCACGTGATCGGTGCCGGCCTTGCCGGTTCCGAAGCCGCCTGGCAGGTCGCCAAATCGGGCGTGCCCGTGGTGCTGCACGAGATGCGGCCGACCCGCATGACCGAGGCGCACCGCACCGACGGGCTCGCCGAGCTCGTCTGCTCCAACTCCTTCCGCTCGGACGACGCCGCCAACAACGCCGTCGGCCTGCTGCATGCGGAGATGCGCCGCCTCGACTCGCTGATCATGCGCGCGGCCGATGCCAACCAGGTGCCCGCCGGTGGCGCCCTTGCCGTCGACCGCGACGGTTTCTCGGCGGCCGTCACCAAGGCGCTGAACGAACATCCCCTGATCGAGCTCGCCCGCGGCGAGATCGCAGGCCTGCCGCCGGCGGACTGGGACAACGTGATCGTTGCCACCGGCCCCCTCACCTCTGCGCCGCTCGCCGACGCCATCCGTGAGCTGACCGACGAGAACGCGCTCGCCTTCTTCGATGCGATCGCGCCGATCGTGCATCGCGAATCCATCGACATGTCGGTGGCCTGGTTTCAGTCGCGCTACGACAAGGTCGGCCCCGGCGGCACCGGCGCCGACTACATCAACTGCCCCATGACCAAGGAGCAGTATGACGGCTTCGTCGCCGCGCTGATTTCCGGGGAGAAGACCGAGTTCAAGGAGTGGGAGACCAACACGCCCTATTTCGACGGCTGCCTGCCGATCGAGGTGATGGCGGAGCGTGGCCCCGAGACCTTGCGCCACGGTCCGATGAAGCCGGTCGGCCTCACCAATCCGCACGATCCCACCACGAAAGCCTACGCGATCGTACAGCTGCGCCAGGACAACAAGCTCGGCACGCTCTACAACATCGTCGGCTTCCAGACCAAGCTGAAGTACGGCGAGCAGCAGCGCATTTTCCGCACCATTCCCGGGCTGGAGAAGGCCGAGTTTGCCCGCCTCGGCGGCCTGCATCGCAACACCTTTCTGAATTCGCCAAAACTGCTCGACGGACAGTTGCGCCTGCGCGCGCAGCCGCGGCTGCGTTTCGCCGGCCAGATGACGGGCTGCGAGGGCTATGTGGAATCCGCGAGCGTCGGCCTGATCGCCGGCCTGTATGCGGCGGCGGATGCACGCGGCGAGACGCTTGCGAGCCCGCCGAACACGACCGCGCTGGGGTCCCTGCTCGGACACATCACCGGCGGCCATATCGAGACGATCGAGCCGGGCACGCGCTCGTTCCAGCCGATGAACATCAATTTCGGCCTGTTCCCGCCGCTCGCAAGCGCGCCGACGAAGAAGCCCGACGGCACGCGGCTGCGCGGCAACGAGAAGACGGTGGCCAAGAAGCAGGCGATGAGCGCGCTGGCGCTTGCCGATCTCGATCGCTGGATCGCCGATCATTTGCGCATCGCCGCAGCCGCGTGAGATATCGATGAGTCTTCCGAAAGACGACGCCGCGACGCTGTCGGCGCGCTGGACCGAGGGCGTGCTGCTCAAGCGCGACGTGTTCTCGACCGTCGAGCGCGGCCGTTTTCGCGGCGACAGCGGCGAGGTCGACGCGGTGCTGCGCCGGCTGGATGAAGTGCCGTGGTGGTCATTCCCTCTGGCGCGCCATCTGTTCGCCCGCGAGAAGCATGCGCTGGCACTCGCCAAGGGTCTTAACGTCGGCCCCGAGCTGCTGTGGGCCGGACGCCGCGCGCTGGTGCGCGGCTTCGTCGACGGCGTCGCGCTGCACCTGGCAAAGCCCCATGGCGACCTCGCCTATTTCCGCTCGGCCAAGGCGGCACTGCGGCGGCTGCGCCGCGCCGGCATCTGTCACAACGACCTCGCCAAGGAGCAGAACTGGCTGGTCGGCCGCGACGGCCGCGCCTATGTGACGGACTTCCAGCTCGCGGCCTGCTTTGCGCGGCGCGGCCGCCTCTACCGGATCCTTGCCTACGAAGATCTCCGCCACCTGCTCAAGCACAAGCGCTCCTACGCCCCTGAGGCGCTGACGCCGCGCGAGCGAGCAATCTTGGCGAAGAAGTCGTTTGCCGCCAGCCTGTGGCTTGCCACGGGCAAGAAGGTCTATCGCGCGATCACGCGCGGCCTGTTCAATTTCACCGACCGCGAGGGCGGCGGCCGCCGGCTCGTCAACGATGCGCCGGTGCTGGCCGAGCTGATCCGCAAGAACCCGGCGGTGCGCGACACCGCCATCGTCGCCTTTGCCGACCGGCGCTCCGGCGTCGGCCTCTACGCCTTCGTCGAAGCCGATCAGGCCACGCTCGAGGGCCAGCTTCGCAGCGAGCTTTCGGCGGCCAAGGGTCCCAAGCCGCCGGAACACATCCAGGTGGTGCACGCGCTGCCGCGCGATGCCGGTGGCAAGCCGCGCACCGAGATCCTGCAGCTGGTGGCCATGAACCAGCTCGACCTGATCGAGCCGATGATGAAGAACGACCAGGACCGCGCCTTCCTCAAGGACATCCTGGAGCAGCGAAAGAACCTGCGCGACCGCTTCAATTTCGAGGCCGATCTGCCGGCCGGCTAGCGCCGCCCGCGCCATGAAGCCTCCACATTGGCGATAGAGAAGCGGTCGGATCATTCGGACTTGGCGGGGTCATGGGTACTGGGGCGACGGTAATGCATCGTGTGGTTGGCGCTCTCGTCGCCAGCCTCCTGCTGCTCTCGGCCGCCCCGGCGATGGCCGATTCCGCGGCCGAGCTGATTTCCAGCTTCCGCCTCAAGCACGGCGAAGTCCGTGTCGTCCGCGATTCAACGCTCGACCGCATCGCCATGGACCAGGCCCGCGCGATGGCGGCAAAGGACGATCTCAGCCACGATGCGCTCGGCCCGTTCAACCGGCGCGTCGCCCCGGCCGGCGCAGGCCGCGCCGCCGAGAATATCGCCTATGGCTACGACAATTTCGAGAAGACGCTGGGCCAGTGGATCGACTCCTCCGGGCACCGCAAGAACCTGTTGCTGCATAACGCCTCCCGCGTCGGCGTCGCCAGCGCCAGGAACGCCAGCGGCAAGCGCACCTATTGGGCCATGGTGATCGCCGGCGATTACGAGCCCAAAGGCAAGGGTAAAGGCAAGGGCAACAAGGACGCGGAGCCGCTGGTCGCAGTGAAGCGCGAGGCCGCGCCCGCCAGCAAGCCCAAATCCGAGTCCAAGCCCAAATCCAGCAGCTGCCACATCAAGCTGCTCAGCCTCTGCATCTGAGCTGGTCGTCGCAGACGGCCAGATACGAAAGAGCGCATCGCCCATGAACGACCTTCGCTCGGCGTACGAACGGAAGGTGCAGACGCTCGCCGAAATGGCCATGGATATGCGGCGCCGGGGCCTTGAGGCCGAGACCATTGCGAGAGCGGTCCATGCCGAGCGCCTCGCGATCGCCAAGGCGTTCAAGGACCTCACGCCGGAGCCGCTCAGGACAAGAATTCGGGCGCGAACGATTGCCCAATACGGCAATCCGGCCGGGCCCTCCATCGACTTTCTCCGCGCGGCCGGGAAGAGCTGGGATGACATCATCGACAGCGCATCCCGGCCCGGTTCATTGCCTGACTGAGGCGAATGGGTCGCGCCCTTACCGGATCGGCTCGGCCAGATCCTTGGCCTTGAGGTCACGCGGAAGCACCGTCAAAACCAGGACGGCGCAAAGCAGGCACAGGCCCCCGATCACATAGAGCGCCGGCGTCGTGCTGCCGGTCATGTCCTTGACCGAACCGACCATGATCGGGCTGACGATACCGCCGATCTGCCCCAGCGTGTTGATCAGCGCGATCCCGCTCGCCGCGCCCGCGCCGGTCAGGATCTTCGGAGGCAGCGTCCAGAACGTCGGGATGGCCGCAACGACGCCGGCGCCGAGGATGGCAAGCGAACCGACCAGCGTGACGACATTCCGGTCGAATGCACCGGAGGCAAAGAAGCCCACGGCCGCAGCCAGCACCAGGCCGGCGACGAACTTCGGCCGCTCGCCCGACGCGTCCGACAGGCGTCCGACAATGATCATGCAGATGGCGCCGCAGATGTAGGGCACGGCGGTCAGGAAGCCGATGGCAGCCGCGCTGCCGCCACCGGCCGCCTTGATCAGATCGGGAGCCCAGAAGTTGAGGCCGTAGGACGCGATCTGGATCAGGAAGTAGATGAAGCCGAGCAGCAGCACGCCGGGCATGAGCAGCGAGCGCCACGCCGAATGCTCGCCGATCTCGCTGTTCTGGCGATCCAGCTGGACCGAGATCAGCCGGCGCTCGTCATCGCTCAACCATTCGGCCTGTGCGATCCCGTCGTCGAAGCGCAGCAGCACGACGAAGCCAAGGGCGACGCAGGGAATGCCGCCGGCCAGGAACAGCCACTGCCAGCCCGCAAGACCGTGCAGCCCGTTCAGATAGTTGAGGATGAGGCCGGAGATCGGCGCGCCGACGATCCCGGAGAACGCAGTCGCAAGAAAGAACACGGACGTCATGCGGCCGCGATGCGACTTCGGAAACCAGAGCGTCAGATAGTAGAGAATGCCCGGCGCGAAACCCGCTTCCATGGCGCCGATCACGAAGCGCAGTGCGTAGAATTGCCATTCGCTGCGGACGAAGATCATGGCCGCCGTCGCCAGCCCCCAGGAGATCATGATGCGGGCGATCCAGCGCCGTGCGCCGAAACGATAGAGCAGCATGTTGCTCGGCACTTCCAGCAGGACGTAACCGACGACGAACAGGCTGGCGCCAAATCCGTAGGCGGTGTTGCTGAGGCCGAGATCGGCCTGCAGCGCGGTTTTGGCAAAGCTGATGTTGACGCGGTCGAAGAACGCGAAGAAGTAGCAGATGATGATCAGCGGCATCAGCCGCCAGGCGATCTTCCTGATGACCTGCTGCTCCGTCAATCCAGCGTCGAGGTCGGCGGTGGCCGCCGTCGCAATCGTCATGGTTTCCTCCAATTTTGCTTTTGAGATTTGGCGGCGGCCGTTCAGCCGGAACGCCGCAAACGTTCGGGTATGGGATGCAGATCGAGCGGACGGCCGGCCTTGGCGACCTGCCCCGGCACCTCATGTCCGACCAGCCCCGGTAGCCGGAACGACAGATCGATCAGGCGTTGCAGATCGAGACCGGTCCGCAGGCCGATCTCGTGGCAGAGATTGACGAGATCTTCGGTACAGACATTCCCGGTGGCGCCCGGCGCGAATGGACATCCGCCGAGGCCACCCAGCGCAGCGTCGAAGCGGCGCGCACCGGTGTCATGGGCCGCGAGAACATTGACGAGCCCAAGGCCTCGCGTGTTGTGGAAGTGAAGCGTGAGCCTGTCCGCAGTGACCAGCATCAAGGCCTCGGCCACCAGTTGGGAGACCTGATTGGGATTGGCCATGCCCGTGGTGTCCGCGAGCGTGATGCCGTCGGCGCCGAGATCAAGATAGCGCTTGACGATGTCGAGCACCTTCTTGAACGGCTGCCCGCCTTCGAACGGACAGCCGAACGCGGTCGCAACGGTGGCATTGACCAGAGCGCCGCCGGCATGAGCCGGCCTCACGATCTCGGCGAGCGAGGCCAGCGATTGCGCGTGCGTCATGTTCATGTTGGCGCGGTTGTGCGTCTCGCTGGCCGACATCACGAAATTGAGCTCGTCGGCGCGGGCCGCCAGCGCCAGTTCGGCGCCTTTCCGGTTCGGGACCAGCGCCGTGTAGATCGTGCCGGGCCGGCGCTCGATGCCGGCGAAGACATCCGCCGCGTCGCGCAGCGACGGGACCGCCGCCGGCGACACGAACGACGAGACTTCGATGCGGCCAAAGCCGATCGCGGACAGCGAATTGACCAGCCGGATCTTGTCGTCGGTCTCAACCCACTTGGCTTCGATCTGAAGGCCGTCGCGCGGAGCGACTTCCTGGATCAGGATATCCGGTCGTGTTGCCATCATTGCACCGCTCCGCTGCGGCGCAGCTGCGCGATATCGCCCGCCTGCAGGCCGAGGCCCTCGAGCACCTCGTCGGTGTGCTGTCCCAGCGTCGGGCCTGACCATTTCACTTCGCCCGGTGTCTCCGAGAGCTTTGGCGTAATACCCGGCATCTTGACGGTGACATCACCCGGCAGCTCGGTCGGCAGGATCATCTCGCGGGCGGCGTAATGGGGGTCTTCGACGATGTCGGCTACCGAATAGATCCGGCCCGCCGGGACGTCGGCCGCATCGAGACGCGCAAGGATCTCGTCCATCGTTCGCGCCGACGTCCATGTCGCGATCACGGCGTCGAGCATCTCGTTACTGCGCACCCGTCCGTCGTTGCTGGCAAGTGCCGGCTCGTCGGCCAGATCCGGCCGGCCGACCACCTGCATCAGCCGCTTGAAGATCGCATCGCTGTTTCCGGCGATGACGACGTGGCGTCCATCGGAACTCGGATAGGTATTGGAGGGACTGATGCCCGGCAGGGCCCCGCCGGTGCGGGTCCTGACATGACCCATGAGATCGTATTCGGGGACAAGGCTTTCCATCAGATTGAACACGCTCTCGTAGAGCGAGACGTCAACGACCTGCCCTCGTCCCTGCCCGGTCTTGACGCGGAGCAGCGACATCAGCGCGCCGATCACGCCGTGAAGGGATGCAAGGCTGTCGCCGATGCTGATGCCGACCCGCGCCGGCGGGCTGTCCGGGTCGCCCGTGGTGAAGCGCAACCCGCCCATGGCTTCGCCGATCGCGCCGAAACCGGAGCGATCGCGATAAGGTCCGGTCTGCCCGTAGCCGGAGATGCGCACCAGCGTGAGATCTGGGTTGAGCTTCGACAGCACATCCCAGCCGAGGCCGAGCTTCTCGAGGCTGCCCGGCTTGAAATTCTCGATCACGACATCGGCTTGTGCGGCGAGCCGCAGCGCGACGTCGCGGCCATCAGGCGATTTCAGGTCGATCGCGATCGACTTCTTGTTGCGCGACTGCAGATACCACCAGAGCGAGGTGCCCTGATGCAGCTTGCGCCATCTGCGCAAGGGATCGCCGCTGCCCGGCTGCTCGATCTTGATGACGTCAGCGCCGAATTCGGCGAACAGCCGCGCGGCGAACGGCGCGGCGATCAATGTTCCGAGTTCGACGACCCGTATTCCGGATAGTGGTCCGTCCATGTCTCGCGCTCCTCGATCGTCTTTGATCGAGGTGTCGCCGAGCTCACCGTCTCAAGTCCAATATCCTTTGATGAACACGCGTTCGCGGATGACGAACGACGTGGAGTCAGTGCGGCCTGTTGCCCGGCATCCGCAGATGGTCGAGCATCAATTGGCTGGTCGCCGACAATCCCGCCGGATCCCTCGCCACCAGCACCAGCTCGCGATCGGCCCAGTCGTCGCTCAGCTCTATGGCGGTCAGGTTCATGCCGTGACTGAGGACCTCGAACGCACGATCGGGAATGAGGCCGATGCCCATGCCGGCCTGCACCATGCGGCACACCGCATCGAAGCCCGGGACATGAACCCGCAGCCGGATCGACTTGCCGATCTGCTGCGCCATGTATTGCGAGCGCAGATAGATCGAGCTGGCCGCAAACAGGCCGACATGGTCGTAGTCGAGCGTATCGGCGAACGAAACCTCCCGGGCCGATGCGAGCGGATGGTCCGTGCGCACCACGATCACGAGGCGGTCCCGCCGGTACGAGAACCGATCCAGCCCGCGCGTCGACACATCCGCGGAGCAGATGCCGATTTCAGCCACGCCCTCCTCGACACCGCGAACGACATCGGCGCTGGGACGCTCCTGCAGGTCGAGACGCACGAGCTCGTGCGAGCGGAAGAAGCCGGGCAGATCGTCGGGGAGGAACTCGACGATCGACGACAGATTGGCCAGCATCCGAACGTGCCCGCGCACGCCGCGCGCATGCTCGGCCATGTCGACCGCGATCTTCTCGACATTGAGCAGCGTCACGCGCGCATGATGCAGCAGCGATTCGCCGGCCGGCGTCAGCGCCATCCCGTTCGGATGCCGCTCGAACAGTGTGACCTCGAGAACCTCCTCCAGATCATTCATGCGCTTGCTGACGGCCGAGGGCGCGATCGCCTCGCGCTGCGAGGCACGCGTCAAATTGCCCTCTTCGCAGATGGCGATGAACAGCCTGAGCGTCGTGAGATCGATCCGCCTGGCGATGTTAATTCGGGGCGCGCCGCCGGTCGGGCGCGACGACTGCGTTTTCTCTTGCATGGTCGATGTTCCGATGCAGGAGAATATCGCGTTCGAAGCCGCCGGGTTTCTCAAAATGCCGAGAGCGAGGCTGCTGAATTGGAATCAGATACCAACCGCACGCTCAATTTCGCCGATTCTTCCCAAGATTGGCGCGATGGCCTCGGCCTTGCTCACGCGCGGCATCGCGCCTAATGCTGGCTGTGCAGCCAGCAGGCGGAGGTAACATTGATCGATCTCGACCAAATTCGTTTCGACACGCCGGCCGTCTCCAGGCGAACATATCTCCACAATGCGGGCGCGGCCCTCATGCCCACCGTGGTCGCGGCAGCGATGAAGGAGCACATCGATCTGGAGTGCGAAATCGGAGGCTATGCCGCGTCCGACCGCGAATCCGACCGGCTCGGCGCGGTCTACGGCTCCGTCGCGCGTCTGCTGAATGCGTCTCCCGACGAGATCGCGCTCGTGGAAAACGCCACCGTCGCCTGGCAGATGGCGTTCTATTCGCTCCCGTTTCGCAAGGGCGACCGCATCCTGACCGCCGAGGCGGAATACGCCGCCAACTATGTCGCGTTCCTTCAGGTCGCCAAACGCACGGGCGCGGTCGTCGAAATCGTGCCCAGCGATGCCACCGGCGAGCTCGATGTCCAGGCGCTCGAGCGCATGATCGATGAGCGCGTCAAGCTGATCGCGATCACCTGGGTTCCGACCAATGGCGGGCTGGTCAATCCGGCGGCGGCAATCGGCAAGATCGCCCGCGCGCACGGCATCCCCTATCTGCTCGACGCCTGCCAGGCGGTCGGCCAGATGGAGGTGGATGTCGAAGCGATCGGCTGCGATATGCTGTCTGCCACGGGCCGCAAATTCCTGCGCGGCCCGCGCGGCACCGGATTCCTTTATGTCCGCCGGGCACTGATGCAACAGCTCGAGCCGCCGATGATCGACCATTTCGCGGCCCCCTGGGTCTCGCGCAACGAATATCGACTGCGCGACGATGCGCGCCGCTTCGAGAACTGGGAGAACAATTACGCAGCCCGGCTCGGCCTGGGCACGGCTGTCGACTATGCCCTCAAGATCGGCATCGGCCCGATCGCGCAGCGCTGCCGCCTGCTTGCCGGCCGGCTTCGCGGCGGCCTCGCCGGCATTCGCGGCGTCACGATTCGCGATCTTGGACGCACGCCGGGCGCGATTGTCAGCTTCACGATGGACGGGCACGAGGCGGAGGATATCGTCCGCAACGCCGCGGCGGCCGGCATCACGATCGGCGCCTCAGATCCTGCGAGCACCCGCATCGACGCCGAAATGCGCGCGTTGCCGGACGTCGTGCGGGCCTCGCCGCATTACTACAACACCGAAGCCGAGGTCGACCGGCTGATCGCCCACCTCGCGACCCTGACGCCGCGATAGCTTACGTGCAGCGCGCGCTCAATCCGGAGGCGCTGAGCTTCGCCATGACCTCGTCCAGATGCGCGCTGTCGCGGGTCTCGATGACGAGCTGCAGCAGCGTCGCCTTGGCCGGCAGATCGGAGAAGGTCCGCTGATGCGAGACCTCGATGATGTTGGCGCCGGCTTCGGCCAGCAGCGCCGCGACGGCCGCGAGTTGCCCCGGCCTGTCGGGGATATCGAGCGAGAGCTGGGTCAGCCGTCCCTCACGCGCGAGCTCGCGGGTGAGCACGGAGGCGATCAGCCGCGTGTCGATGTTGCCGCCGCTCAGGACGAGGCCGACCTTCTCGCCGGCAAAGCGGGAAGGATCTGACATCAGCGCGGCAAGGCCGGCGGCGCCGGCACCCTCGACGACCGTCTTCTCGATCGAGATCAGGGTCGCGACCGCGCGCTCGAGCTCGGCTTCGTTGACCAGCGCGATATCGTCGACCAGGCGTCGGACGATCTCGGTGGTGATCTTGCCCGGCGATTTCACCGCGATGCCTTCGGCCAGCGTGTCGCCGCGCGCCGGCAGATTGCCGTCGTGGATGGCGTTGTACATCGAGGGATAGAGCCAGGCCTCGACGCCGAGGATCCGCAGCGACGGCTTGATCGACTTGGCGGCAATGGCGATGCCGCTGATCAGCCCGCCGCCGCCGATCGGGACGACCAGCGTGTCGAGCTCCGGCACGGCCTTGAGCATTTCGAGGCCAACGGTGCCCTGCCCCGCGATGACAAGCGGATCGTCGTAGGGATGAACGAAGATCATGCCGCGGGCTTCGCCGTGGCTCCGGGCAAAGGTGGCGGCCTCTTCCAGAGTCGCGCCCGTGACGACGACTTCGGCGCCGTGATGCCGGGTGTTCTCGACCTTCACCATGGGCGTGCCGACCGGCATCACGATGGTGGCGGGAATGCCGAGGCGCTTCGCATGATAGGCGACGCCCTGCGCGTGATTGCCCGCGGACATCGCGATCACGCCCCGCGCGCGCTCCTCCGGCGTCAGCGCGTTCAGCCGATTGAGCGCACCGCGCTCCTTGAACGAGGACGTGAACTGGAGGTTCTCGAATTTCAGCCAGGTGTCGCAGCCGCAGATGCTGCTCAGCGTGCGGCTGTAGCTGCAGGGCGTCTCGACGACGGCGCCACGAATGGTCTCGGCGGCGGCATGAATGTCGGCGGGTGCGACCGGCAAGCCGGTGAGATCGGAAGACGTGCTTTGGGACAATTCAGCCATGGGACAGCATAGAGCATTTGCCCGGCCCGGGCGAGAAACCAAACGCTATTTGGTAAACTCCCGGGAACGTGAAGCCCGCCACAGCGTCGACAGCGTGCGCAGTCGCGACGGCGGCAGCAGCGCAAACGGATTGCGCCCGGGCTGCGACAGGCGCTTGAGGTCGGCCTGCGCCTGGCTCAGCGGCAGGAACGCCGGCCGCACCGACGGCGGCACCTGCGCCAGCAGCGACAAGGCCGTCGTCGCATGCTGGCGGGCTTCACCCGCAAGCTGCTCGAGCACCGCATCCAGGTTCGGCGTCGCCTTGCCGGCGAACACATCTTCCATGTTGCAGCCGTGACTCTCCAGCACCTGCTGCGGCAGGAACAATTGCCGGTGCGCGGCATCGCGCGGCAGATTGGCAATCACCTGCACGATGCCCTGGGCGAGCCCGGCATGCCGCGCGAGATGGTCAGCGGCGTCGGGCGGCGCGCCCATGACCCGGCCAGCCAAACCCAACAATGCCGACGAGGTCGCCACCAGATAGCCCTCCAGCGCGGTCAGCGTCGGCATGGGGTCGTTGTAGAGATCGAACTGATGCTCGTCGGCGAGCAGCGACAGCGGCTCCACCGGCAGGTCGAAATCGCGGATCGCGCGCAGCAGCTCCGCTGCCACTGGATTGCCCTCGGCGCTGCCATGGACGTGGCCCGACAGCATGTCGGTCCACCATTGCAGGCGGATCTCCCCAGGCAAGGGCTGGCTGACCTGGTCGCGGACGCGGACGATCTCGACGTTGAAGGCATAGAGCGCCAGCAGCGCGCGGCGCTCGGCGGCGGGCGTGAACAGGGTCGCGGCATAGCGCGGAAAATCGTGGCTGCGCACGAGATCGGCGCAGAACGAAACGTTGTCGGGCGGCGCGGCGGCGGCGCTCATGGGACGGCGATCAGCGCGGCAGCGACGCGGCGACGCTCGCCGATCATGATGTTGTAGGTGCGCACGGCAGGGCCGGTCTGCATCGTGTCCAGCACCACCCGCACCGCCTTGAGCGCCTGGCGCAGTTCCGGCGGGGGCAGCCACAGGCCGGTTCCGGTGCCGACCAGGAGCGTGTCGATGCTGTTGGCGGCCGCGAACACCCGGTCCAGCGAATAGCGGTCGATCTTGGCGGGGTCGGTCACATCCCAGGCCCAGATCGCGTCGGGCAGGCAGAGCAGCGATCCCCGATGCGACATGCCGGCAAAGGCGAAGCCGCCCTTGCCATAGGCATCGATCGGCGCCGAGCGCGGGAAATGCGGTGCGTTGGGATCGCCGGCCATCAGTTTCGTCCGAATGAGCTTACCGCCCCCGCAAACGCATGCGAGGACCTGCAGTTCGGATCATGCCTTGTTTTTCTTCGCCGGCGGAGCGTCTTCTTTGGCATCCTCGCGGTGCTCGCCGACACCGAGATAGATCAGGATCGGCGCCGCGATGAAGATCGAGGTGTAGGTGCCGACCAGCACCACGCCGAACATCATCACCGCGGTGAAGCTGTGGATGGCGTGGCCGCCGAACAGCAGCAGCGCGAGCAGCGCCAGCGTCACCGTCACGTGGGTGATGATCGAGCGCGACAGCGTCGAGTTGATGGATTCGTTGAGCAGCTGCGGCATCGGCATCTTCTTGTACCGCCGCAGCATTTCGCGGATTCGGTCGTAGATGACGACGGTGTCGTTGAGCGAATAGCCCAGGATGGTCAACAGAGCGGCGATACTGGTCAGGTCGAAATCGACCTGGCTGACCGACATGAAGCCGATCGTCAGCACGATGTCGTGCACGTTGGCGATCATGGCGCCCAGCGCGAACTGCCATTCGAACCGGAACCAGAGATAGATCAGGATCGCGATGATCGCGAGCATCAGGCCGATCATGCCGTAGGCCAGCAGCTCACCGGCGACGCGCGGACCCAGCACCTCGGTGCGCTGAATGTCGACGCTGTCGCCGAGCGCGCCGCGAAGCTTCGCGAGGGCAGCCTGCTGTGCGGCGTCGCCGCCCGGCTGTTCCGCGACGCGGATCAGGACGTTCTCGGGGCCGCCGAACTGCTGCAGCTGGACTTCGCCGAGACCGAGGGCGTCGAGCGAGGTGCGCATCGCCGCGATGTCGGCGACGCCGGACTTCGCCTTCACCTCGAGCAGCGTGCCGCCCTTGAAGTCGATACCGAGGTTCAGCCCGTGGGTGAAGAACAGCGTGATCGCGAGGATCGACAGCGCGGCCGAGATCGGGAAGCTGATGCGGCGGAAGCGCGTGAAGTCGAAATGCGTGTTGTCCGGGACGATGCGCAGCGACGGCAGCAGACCGAGGGCCGCGACCACGGTGAGGACGGCAATGAGGACGCCGAGCCCGATGAGAACGGTGTGAGTCACGATCAGGCTCCTAGATCGGCACGCTCTGCGGCCGCTTCCACCGCACCCACCCGGCGACGATCAGCCGCGTCAGAGTGAAGGCGGTGAACACCGTGGTGATGATGCCGATACCGAGCGTCACGGCGAAGCCGCGCACCGGGCCGGTGCCGATGTAGAACAGCACCGCGGCGGCAATGAAGGTGGTGATGTTGGAATCGAGGATGGTGGCGAGCGCCCGCTTGAACCCGGCGTCGATCGCCGAGATCGCGTTGCGGCCGCCGCGCAGCTCCTCGCGGATGCGCTCGTAGATCAGCACGTTGGAGTCGACCGCGATGCCGACGGTGAGCACGATGCCGGCGATACCTGGCAGCGTCAGCGTGGCGCTTAGCAGCGACAGCAGGCCGAAGATCATGGCGACGTTGATGGTCACCGCGATGTTCGCGAACACGCCGAACAGGCGGTAGGTCAGCAGCATGAACACGATGACCAGGATCGAGCCGACATAGGCCGCAAGCTCGCCCTTCTCGATCGAGTCCTGGCCGAGGCCCGGACCGACGGTGCGTTCCTCGACCACCGTGAGCGGCGCCGGCAGCGCGCCGGCGCGCAAGAGGATGGCAAGGTCGTTGGCCGATTGCACCGTGAAATTGCCGGAGATCTGGCCCTGACCGCCCGTGATGGGCTCGCGGATGACGGGTGCCGAGATCACCTTGTTGTCGAGCACGATTGCGAAGGGCAGACCCACGTTTTCCTGTGTGGCCTGCGAGAACTTGCGCGCGCCCGAGGTGTTGAACTTGAAGCTGACGACCGGCTCACCCGTGCGCTGGTCGAAGCTCGCCTGCGCGTCGGTCAAATCGCCGCCGGCCACCAGCACCTGCTTCTTGACCACATAGGGCGTCGGAGGCGGCGATGCGCTCATCAACAGCTCGGATTCCGGCGGCAACCTGCCCTGCTGCGCCTGATCCGGCGGCACGGACGTGTCGACCATGCGGAATTCCATCTTCGCGGTCTTGCCCAGCAGCTCCTTCAGGCGGGTCGGGTCCTGGAGGCCGGGGACCTGCACCAGGATGCGGTCGTTGCCCTGGCGCTGGATGACGGGCTCGACGGTGCCGAGCTCGTTGACGCGGCGCTCGACGATCTGGATCGATTGCTCGATGGTCTTGCGCATGCGGTCGAGCATCGCGGCCTGCGGGATGGTCAGGCGGATCACACCGCCGCCGGCGTCAGCCACTTCGAGGTCGCGCTGTCCGCTCGATCCCATCAGGCCGCCCAGCGGCTGGGCGAGCTCGCGCAGCTTGGCGAGCGCCGGCTGCACGTCGGTGTCCTTGGTGATGCGAACCTCGGCCGCGTCGTTGCGCACGGTCACGCCGCCCGTGAATCCGATCTTGGCATCGCGCAGCGTCCGGCGAACGTCGTCGCGGACCTGGTCCAGCCGCTCCTTCTTCACGTAGTTCGAATCGACCTCGAGCAGCAGATAGGAGCCGCCCTGAAGGTCGAGGCCGAGCACGATCCGGCGCTGCGCCCAGGCGGGCCAGGTCTTGACCGTCGCCTCGGGGAAGAAGTTCGGAACCGCGAAGAGGCACACGATCAGCGCCGTCAGGATGATCCCGAGCGCCCTCCACCGCGTGAAATACAACATCGATTGGACCTGTCAGATCAGGAGACTTGAGGAAGCCGCGGAAGCGCTCACTTCGACGCGGCGTCGTCCTTGGCGGATTCCTTCGCGCTATCCTTGGATTCCTTCGCCGGCTCGCCCTTGGCGCGCACGCCCGAAATCATCTGGCGCATCTGGCGCACGCGCACGCCGTCGGAAATCTCGAACTCGATCTGGTCGTCGTCGACGACCTTGGTGACCTTGCCGACGAGGCCGCCCGAGGTCACGACGGTGTCGCCGCGGCGGATGTTCTTCACGAGGTCGGCGTGGTCGCGGACCTTCTTCTGCTGCGGACGCAGAATCAGGAAGTACATGATCACGAAGATCAGGGCGAACGGCAGCAGCGACATCAACATGCTGTTGGTGTCACCGGCGCCCGCAGCCTGGGCATACGCAGGGGTAATCAACATTCGGACGATCCTCGTGAGAACGGGGGAAAGCCGGTCAGGCCCTCAAGGCGACCGGTTCGGTCAAATTCGCGCGGACTATAGCGGCCATTGCCCCAATTGCAACGCTGCCAGACCGTCGATTTGGCCACCTTGCGGCGCGCCGTCAGGCCCGATAAGGCTGCATTCTCAGGAACTTCGGACATGCCCAAAAACCTTAGCAAAAGCCCGGCCGGCAAAGGCCCCCGTACCCCTGCCAGGAAGCCCGCCGCCGTCGCGGCAAAACGCCCCACGGCGGCCCGAAGGGTCGCCTCCAAGGCAGATTCCAAGCCATCCCCGGACCTCTCCCAGGAGCGCCTCGTCCGCGCGCTGGAGAGCATTGCGGCGCACCTCGCCGCCCAGGGCAAGCCCGCCGTCGAGCGCGAAACGTTCGCGCGGGCCGACGCCTATGTCTGGCACCCCGACGGCCGCCTCTCGGCCGTGCCGCGGGTCAGCCGCGTCGAGCTGTTCCTGCTCAAGGGCGTCGACCGGATGCGCGACATCCTGATGGAGAACACCGAGCGCTTCGCGGGCGGCCTGCCCGCCAACAACGCCCTGCTCTGGGGTGCGCGCGGCATGGGCAAGTCGTCCCTCGTCAAAGCAGCGCATGCCAGCATCAATGCCGACCGCAAGGCGGCCGACCGGCTGAAGCTGATCGAGATCCACCGCGAGGACATCGAGACGCTGCCGATGCTGATGGAGAAGCTGCGCGACGCCGATTTCCGCTTCATCGTCTTCATCGACGACCTCTCCTTCGACGGCAATGACGCGTCCTACAAGTCGCTCAAGGCCGTGCTCGAAGGCGGCATCGAAGGCCGGCCCGAGAATGTCATCCTCTACGCCACCTCGAACCGCCGCCATCTCCTGGCGCGCGACATGATCGAGAACGAGCGCTCGACCGCGATCAATCCCGGCGAAGCGGTCGAGGAGAAGGTCTCGCTGTCGGATCGTTTCGGCCTCTGGCTCGGCTTCCACCGTTGCAGCCAGGACGAATATCTCGCCATGGTGCGCGGCTATTGCAGCCATTTCGGCATCAAGGTCGATGACGAGGCGCTGGAACGCGAGGCGCTGGAATGGTCGACCACGCGCGGCTCCCGCTCGGGCCGCGTCGCCTGGCAGTTCGTGCAGGAGCTGGCGGGACGGCTCGGCGTGAAGCTGACGGCGAAGTAATTAGTCGAAAGCTATCGCCCAGCACACCACTGTCATTCCCCGCGCAGGCGGGGAATCCGGTACGCCGCGGCTTATCGGCTCAAATAACGAATGTCTCTGGAATACTGGATCGCCCGGTCAGGCCGGGCGATGACAGTTTTCGTGCGGAGGCTATTTAGACCTCACGCCCCGTTCAGGAATTGAAGCGGGTCAACCGGGCTCGATCCCTTGCGGATCTCGAAGTGGAGCTGCGGCGACGCCACCTCCCCGGATTGACCCGACTTGGCAATGACCTGACCGCGCTTGATGGTATCGCCGCGCTTCACCAACAGCTCACTCGCATGGGCATATGCGGTGACGTAGCCGTTGGAGTGCCGAACCAGGACCAGATTGCCGTATCCTTTCAGCTCGTTGCCGGAATAGGCAACGACGCCGTCTTCAGCCGCCTTGACCGGCGTCCCCTCGGGCACCGCGAGATTGATGCCGTCGTTGGACTTGCCGTTGGTCTTGGCGCCGTAGCTGGTGACCACCTTGCCGCGCACCGGCCAGCGGAAGGTCGGGAGCGCACTGGTGGTTTCCGCAGCCTTCGCCGGAGCTTCAGCAGCGGGCTTCTCTTCGACATTGGCCGTGGCCTGGGCGAGGCGCGCGCTCTGTACCGGCGCGGCGACAGCGGCCATCTTGGTGGCGGGCGCAGGAGCGGCCGCAACCGGCTGGAGTGTACCGGCAACCGGGGCAGCACCGACCGGAGCCGCCGCAACCGGCGCCGCGAGGACAGCGGTCTTGGCGCCAGGCACGGTCAGCTTGGTGCCGAGCTTGAGCTTGGCCGACGGCTCGATGCCATTGGCGCGGGCGAGCTCGGCGGCCGAGATATGGTTCTTGCGGGCGATGCTGGCGAGCGTATCGCCACGGTTGACGAAGTGGGTGCTGGACGGTGCGGCAATGGCCGCCACCGGCTTCACAGGGGCAGCTGCCGCGACCGGAGCCATCGCGGGCGCTGGTGCAGCGGCCGTGGCCGGATGCGGGATGATCAGTTGCTGGCCGGGCGAGAGCGCGCGAGGGCCCTTGTAGCCATTGGCAGCGAGGATCGCCTGTGGGGTGACGTGATAGCGCTTGGCGAGCACGTCGAGCGTGTCGCTGGTGCCGACGATGATCTTGGTTCCACCGGCCGGCTGGGCGGCCGCGACGGAGCGCGGCGGCACGGTGGCCGTGGTCTCGAGGTGCGGCTGCGTCGGGGGCGCATAGGAGCTGACGCCGCGCCCGCCACCGGACACGCCACCGCCTCCCGCAACCGGAAGGGTTTGCGGCGCAGACACCGCCGGCGGCGGCAAGGGCTGCGACTGGTAGTAACCGGGCTGCGTCTGCGGCCGCGAATATTGCGGCAGCTCACGCTGCTGCTGCGGCGGCGCCTGCTGCACCGAACCGGTCTGGTCGGACGCGAAGGGGTTGGAGAAGTTCGATTGGGACAGCCGCGACGACATGTCGGCGCTGCACCCTGCGAAACTGAAGGAGATCAGCGCCAGTACCGCGACCTGCGGCACGCGGCGCGAGTAAAGCAACTCGGCGACGACAGACATGGTTACTCACTCGTACGCAACTGAACTGGTGTTTTAAGTAAACACGCGCCGAGTAAATAACGGCTTAACCCTCCCAATAAGATGTTGGCAGCACAGCCGATCCGGAATTCTACAGCTCCCGCGCCACGCCGGGCAGTGCGGGAACGAAGCGGACCTCCACGAGTTCCCTACGCTCGATCCCGGCTTCGGTCCGGGTCAGGCGGATCAGCGTCTGCACGCCCTGATGCGGTCCCACCGGCGCGATCAGGATGCCGCCGACCTCGAGCCGCTCGATCAGGTTCTCCGGAAGCTGCTCGACCGCGGCGGTGACGATGATGCGGTCGAACGGACCGATATTGGGCGGCAGGTTGAGACCGTCGCCGAGCATCACCTCGACATTGTGACAGCCCAGCTTTTCAAGCCTGGCGCGCGCCGTGTCTGCCAGCTTGCGATACCGCTCGACCGTCAGCACCTGGCCTGCGAGCCGCGACAGGACCGCGGCCTGGTAGCCGGAGCCGGCGCCGATCTCGAGCACGCGGTGCTGCTTCCGGAGCTGGAGCTGCTCGGTCATGTAGGCGACGACGAAGGGCTGGCTGATGGTCTGCCCGCAAGCGATCGGCAGCGCGCTGTCGCGATAGGCCCCCTCGCGATCGGCCTCGTCGACGAACTCGTCGCGCGGCACCTCCTCCATGGTCCGCAGCACCGCCTGATCGCTGATGCCTCGACGCCTCAGCGTGAGCTGAAACATCATCTTTTCCGGCGGATGCTGCGTGGGGGTCATTGCGGCCAGTATCGTCTCGTCAGGTACGGAGCCTCGCCTGCAAAGCTCAAGCGGCGGTCCCGAATCTTGTTCCTGCTCAGGAACCCATGATAGCCTTTTGCAGCGTTATTTGACCATAAATTGGCTTGCAGCGGACAGGCTGCAAAGGCCATTTTCGGCCGTCCGTTCGTCGAAACGCGCATTGCGTCGATTCGTGTTATCTGCGAACGTTTTCTGCAAATAGGGCAAGGACTCACCGACAATGACCGCGACAGGGCTTCCCGGCCGCTCTGTATTCCTCGTCGAAGACGAGGTGATGATCAGGATGATGGTCGCGGACATGCTCGAGGAGCTCGGCTACAAGGTCGCAGCCGAAGCCGGTGATATCACCGAGGCCATGCGGCTTGCCCAGGCGACCGAGTTCGACATCGCCATCCTCGACGTCAACGTCAACGGCAAGGTCATCTCGCCGGTCGCCGACGTCATCAAGGCGAAGGGCTGCCCCTTCATCTTCGCCACCGGCTACGGCTCCTCGGGCCTGCCCGAGCAGTATCGCGACCGGCCGGCACTGCAGAAGCCGTTCCAACTCGATGCGCTCGGCAAGACCATCGAAGCCGCGCTACGCGGCGGCTAGGAGACTTCCGTAGCCCGGCATCGCTATTTCAGCGTCGCGCTCAACTCTTCCGAAAACGCTTCATTGGTGCGGTCGAGCCGGAGCGGCGTCACCGAGACGTAGCGCTCGCGGAGCGCGGCGAGGTCGGTGCCCTCCGCGGGCGTATCCATCATCGCCGCGCGCTCGAATCCGATCCAGAAATAGGGATTGTTGCGGCCGTCCCTGCGCTCGTCGATCCTGAGGAAGCCGAGATTGCGCTTGCCCTGGCGCGTGACGCGAATGCCGAGCACCTCCTCCGGAGCGCAGGACGGGAAGTTGACGTTGATGACGGTGTCCTTGGGGATGCCGGCCTTGATCACCTTGCGCAGGATGTCGGGGCCGAACTTGCGCGCGGTGTCCCACGGCGGCCGCTCGCGGGTCTCGACGCTGAACTCCTGCGACAGCGCGAATGACGGCAGCCCCAGGATGGTGCCTTCCAGCGCGCCGGCGATGGTGCCGGAATAGACCACGTCCTCGGCGACGTTGCGGCCCTTGTTGACGCCGGACAGCACGATATCGGGCGGCTTGGTGCCGAGGATGTGGCGCGCACCCATGATGACGCAGTCGGTCGGGGTGCCGCGCACGGCGAAGTGCCGCGGGCCGACCTCGCGCAAGCGCAGCGGATCGTTCAGCGACAGCGAATGCGACACGCCGGACTGGTCGAGCTCGGGCGCCACCACCCAGACGTCGTCGGACAAGGCGCGCGCGATCTCCTCCACGACCTTGAGGCCGGGAGCGTGAATACCGTCGTCGTTGGTGCAAAGAATGCGCATGCGGCTGGTCGATTCCTGGAAAAGCGGGGTCCGAGCCGTCTTATCCGGCAACGGCCGATCAGGCAAACCGGGCCAATTTCGGGGCCGCCCTGGTTCCCGGGCCTCGTCGCGCTACCGGCGGACGCGCCATTGCGGCAGGAAGCGCGCAAGCCGGCCCTCGGCACGCAGCTGCATTGCCGGCGGGACCGGGCTTTCGGCGGGTGCTTCGACCACGCCGAGCGCTTCCAGCTGCGCAACGATCGGATCGGGCGCCGCTTCCTGCGGAAAGCGTTCGCGGGCGACGGTCACCGCCTTGTCGAAATCCGCGGCGTTCACGCCGGGCTTGGCCCGCCGGCTCTGCACGAGCTGGTCGTCCCAGAGCCGCGCGATCTCGATGTCGAGCACGCCGCGCAGGCGCTGGTCGACGGCCTGGATGCCGGCACCCGTCACCGCCCATTGTCTGCCGACCCAGAAGATGTCGCGGTGCAAGGGCATGAAATCGAGGTTCGCATTGACGGGTGGCCGTCAGGATACCCGGCCGCCCGATCTTCGCCAAACGTTTCTCGCGTTTCAGATGAGCAACGCGACGCTTATTGCGACGCGTTTTCTTGACGCGAACCGGTACCCACTTCGCTCGAAAACGCTTTAGTCGCGCGAGATCACCTTCAGGCCGCCCATATAGGGCTGAAGCACGCTGGGGACTGCGATCGAGCCGTCCTCCTGCTGATATGTCTCCATCACGGCGATCAGCGCGCGGCCGACCGCGGTACCGGAGCCGTTCAGCGTGTGCACGAAGCGCGGCTTGCCGTCCGGCCCGCGCGAGCGCGCATCCATGCGGCGCGCCTGGAAGTCGCCGCAGACCGAGCAGCTCGAGATCTCGCGGAACATGCCGCCCTCGCCCTGCCCGGGCATCCAGACCTCGATGTCATAGGTTTTTTGCGACGAGAAGCCCATGTCTCCTGCGCAGAGCGTCATCACGCGGTAATGCAGGTCGAGCTTCTGCAGCACTTGCTCGGCGCAGGACAGCATCCGCTCCAGCTCGTCCTTGCTGGTCTCGGGCGTCGTGATCGAGACCAGCTCGACCTTGGTGAACTGGTGCTGGCGGATCATGCCGCGCGTGTCGCGGCCCGCGGCGCCCGCCTCGGCGCGGAAGCACGGCGTCAGCGCCGTGAGGCGCATCGGCAATTGCTTTTCGTCGAGGATGGAGTCGCGCGCGAGATTGGTGAGCGACACTTCGGCTGTCGGGATCAGGCCGAGGCGTTCGGTCTTCAGCCGCTCATGGTCCGGCGAGGCGAGCAGCTCGCCCTTGATCGCCCAGAACTGATCGTCTTCGAATTTCGGCAATTGCCCCGTGCCGAACATCACTTCGTTGCGCACCAGCAGCGGCGGGTTGATCTCGGTGTAGCCGTGCTCGGTGGTGTGCAAATCGAGCATGAACTGGCCGATCGCGCGTTCGAGCCGCGCCAGCCCCTTCTTCAGCACGACGAAGCGCGCGCCGGAGAGCTTGGCCGCCGCCTCGAAATCCATGTAGCCGAGCGCGGTGCCGAGATCGTCATGAAGCTTCGGCGCGAAGCCGTAGCTGCGCTTGTTGCCGAACACATGGTGCTGCACGTTGCCGTGCTCGTCGACGCCGTCGGGCACTTCGTCAAACGGAATGTTCGGGATCGCGGACAGTTCTTTGGTCAATTCCTCGTCGGCGGCTTTCGCCGCGGCCTCGAGCTCCGGCATCGTGGTCTTGAGCTCGGCGACTTCAGCCATCAGCTTGGTGGCGCGCGCGTCGTCCTTCGCCTTCTTGGCGTCGCCGATTTCCTTCGAGGCCGCGTTGCGCCGCGCCTGCGCCTGCTCCGAGGCCAGGATCGCCGCGCGCCGCCTCTCGTCGATCGCCAGCAGCGACGCCGACAACGGCTTCAGGCCGCGCCGGGCGAGACCGGCGTCGAAGGCTTGCGGATTGTCGCGGATCGATTTGATGTCGTGCATGGCTGTCTTCCCGTCATGGCCGGGTTCATCCCGGCCATCCACGTATCTGCCGCCTTAGATCAATTCGTGGATGCCCGGGTCAAGCCCGGGCATGACGAATCATGGGCTCAGCAGCGACATGATAGAGCGAAAGTACCCTACTCCGCCGGATTGGCCGGCGTCGTGACGTCGGTGCCGGTGGCAGCCTTTGACGCCGCCGCCTTCTTCTCCACCATCCCGACCGCGATGATCGAGCCCTCGTAGAGCGCCAGCAACGGGATCGCGAGCGAGCACTGGCTGAGCACATCGGGCGGCGTCAGCACCGCCGCAATCACGAAGGCGATCACGATGAAATAGCGGCGCTTCTCACGCAGCATCTTCGAGGTGACGATGCCGATGCGGCCGAGCAGCGTCAGGATCACCGGAAGCTGGAAGGCGATGCCGAAGGCGAAGATCAGCGACATCATCAGCGACAGATATTCGCCGACCTTGGGCAGGAGCTGGATCTGCGCGGTCTCGTCGCTGCCGGCCTGCTGCATGCCGAGCGAGAAGCGCACCAGCATCGGCAGCACCACGAAATAGACCAGCGCCGCGCCAAGCACGAAGAAGAACGGGGTTGCGACCAGATACGGCAGGAAGGCCTGCTTCTCGTGCTTGTAGAGCCCGGGCGCCACGAACTTGTAGATCTGCGTGGCAACGATCGGGAACGAGATGAAGCCCGCGCCGAACAGCGCAAGCTTGAGCTGGGTGATGAAATATTCCAGCAGCGCCGTGTAGATGAACTTGGAATTCTCTGGTCCCGCGACCCACACGAACGGCCAGACCAGCACGTTGTAGATCTGCTTGGCGAAGAAGAAGCAGAAGATGAAGGCAATGCCAAAGCCGAGCAGCGCCTTGATCAGCCGCGAGCGCAGCTCGATCAGGTGGTCCATCAGCGGGGCTTTGCTGGCCTCGATATCGGCGTCGGTCATGACGCTTTGGCGTCCTTGATCGCTTCGGATGGCGCGGTGTCCTGAGCGACAGGGTCTTGCGCAACCTTGGCCTGCTCGACCTCACGGGTGATGACGAGCGGCTCGTCCACGGCCGGATGCGCCTCGGCTTCCACGAAGGTCGCGGGCGTCGGCGGCTCAGGCGTGGTGGGAGTGACCGGCGCTTCACTTGAAGTCGCCTGCGCTTCACTCGAAGTCGCCTGCGCTTCGCTTGAAGTCGCCGGCGTTTCACTTGAAATCGCCGGCGTCTCGGCCGGTTTGTCCAGCGCATCGACGCGGAGCGCGTCGCTGACGTCCTTCTGCAGCGAGCTCAGCGGATTGAAGCCCGTGGCGGCTTCCTTGACCTCGTCGAAGCTCTTCTTGAGGTCGGCCATTTCGGCCTCGCGCATCGCTTCCTGGAACTGGCCCTGGAATTCGGCGGCCATCTTGCGGGCCTTGCCCATCCACTGTCCGACCATGCGCAGCACGCCCGGCAGCTCTTTCGGGCCGATGGCGATCAGGGCCACGACCCCGATCAGGACCAGTTCACTCCACCCGATGTCGAACATGAGGTCTTCCGTTCACGCCAGCCGGAGCCGGCCCAATCCCTTGTGCGCAGGATCGGGTCGCACCCCGCGTCTCGCGTGCTTCTTTCGGCTCAGACGGCCTTGCTGCCGACGTCGGTCCGTGCCGCGGTCGGCGCGGCATTGTGCTCGATGGACTTGGACGGCTCGGCGGGCTTGTCGGCGACCTTGTCGTCGTCCTGCATGCCCTTCTTGAACGCCTTGATGCCCTGCGCCACGTCGCCCATCAGGTCCGAAATCTTGCCGCGGCCGAACAGCAGCAGGACCACTGCGATCACCAAGATCCAGTGCCAAATGCTGAGTGAACCCATCCTGCAACCCTCCAAACACGCATGGCCGGGGACCCGGCCGATCTTCACCGAAACCTAGGCTTGGCGGGTCTCAAAAACAAGGACCAAGGCAGTGCCAATTCTCTGTTGGCACTACGTAATCTTGCTAAGTGGTAACTGGTCGCAGGGCCCGTGGACGGACGGTACATCAGTCCTCGGTGCCGCCTTCGGGGCCACCCTCGCCGCTACCCTCATTGCCGCCTTCCGGAGCCGCTTCCGAGGTCTCGGGCTCGACCGCAGGCGCGAGCGCGAGATCAAGCTCCTCGCCCGGTTCCAGCGGATCCTCGTCCTCACGCAGCGCCGGGTCGTCCGACGGCGTCGGCACGCTGAAGCCGGTCGGCAGGCGCGAATCCAGGAGGCCCGTGCCCTTCAGCTCTTCCAGGCCCGGCAAGTCGCCGAGCTGTTCCAGCGTGAACTGCGACAGGAAGTCCTCGGTGGTTCCGAAGGTCAGCGGGCGGCCCGGCGTCTTGCGGCGGCCGCGCGGCTTGATCCAGCCGGTCTCCAAGAGCACGTCGAGCGTGCCCTTCGAGGTGACGACGCCGCGGATCTCTTCGATCTCGGCACGCGTCACCGGCTGGTGATAGGCGATGATCGCCAGCACCTCGATCGCGGCGCGCGACAGGCGGCGCGTCTCGGTGCTCTCGCGCGTCATCAGCCAGGCGAGATCGCCAGCGGTGCGGAAGGTCCATTTGTTGGCGACCCGCACCAGATTGACACCACGCGAGGCGTAGTCGGCCTGCAGCTGCTCGAGCGCAGCCTTGACGTCGACGCCGTCAGGCATGCGCTTGGCCAGCGTCGCGGTGTCGAGCGGTTCATTCGAGGCAAACAGCAGCGCTTCCAGCAGCCGCAATTCCTCGGGACGTGCCTGGGCTTCGTTCTCCATCGGCTCGGCCTCTTCTACCCGCACTTCAGCCAGGCTTGCCATGGCAAATTCTCCTTCTTGCACTTAAGCGACCGGCGCGTCGGGCGCAGGAGCTGCGTCCGGAACCGGTTTAGGACGCCCCTTCCGGAAATAGATGGGCGCAAATGCCTCTTTCTGGTTCAGCTCCAGTTGCCCTTCGCGGACCAGTTCCAGCGCTGCGGCAAAGCTCGAGGCGAACACGGTGGCGCGCTGCGTCGGATCGGCGACATGCCGGACCAGGAAGTCGTCGAGAACGCCCCAATCGTCCTGCTCGGTGATGCTGCCGACCAGCCGCTCCAGCGTCGCGCGCGCTTCGGCAAGCGACCACACCGTGCGCTTGGCCAGATGCACGCTGGCCAGCACGCGCGACTGGCGCTGCGAGGCATAGGCGGTGAGCAGGTCGTACAGCGTCGCGGTGTATTTCGGATGCCTGATCTCGGCGATCTGCTCGGGCTCGCCGCGCGGGAAGATGTCGCGCAGCAATTGCTGCCTGTTCATCAGCCGGTTGGCGGCTTCGCGGATGGCTTCCAGACGACGCAGGCGATTGGCGAGCGCGGTCGCCATCTGCTCGGCGCTCGGGCCTTCCGCGCTCGGCGGCTCCGGCAGCAGCAGGCGCGACTTCAGGAAGGCGAGCCACGCCGCCATGACGAGATAGTCGGCAGCAAGCTCCAGACGGATCTTTCGCGCGGCTTCGATGAAGTGGAGATACTGGTCGGCGAGCGCCAGGATCGAGATCTTGGCGAGATCGACCTTCTGCTGCCGCGCCAGCGCGAGCAACAGGTCGAGCGGGCCTTCGTACCCCTCGACGTCCACCACCAACGCCGGCTCACCCTCGGCGAGCTCTGCGGGCCGCCCGGTTTCAAACGATAGGATTTCTGCGGTCATGCGGATGCCGTGTTTGCCCGTGCGATCAATGCGTCCAGTTCGGCGCGCGCAGCGACGCGGTCGAACGGCTGCGGGGCCTTGCGCGCCGCGAGCGCGGCGTTCGCCCGCTCCAGCGCCCTCCCCGACAGCTCAGGTGTCTGACCGGCGACCTCGCGCATCTCCTCGATGTTGCCGTTGCAATGCAGGGCCATGTCGCAGCCGGCCGCGAAGATGGCGCGGGTCCGCTCGGCAATGCTGCCTGCCAGCGCGTTCATCGACACGTCATCACTCATTAACAAACCCTGGAACCCGATTGCGCCGCGAATCACCTGAGCAATCATTGTCGCAGATGTCGTCGCCGGATGGGCGGGGTCGACCGCGCTAAACACAACATGTGCAGTCATGGCCATCGGCAAATCGGCCAGCGGCTTGAATGCGGCGAAGTCGGTGCGTTCCAGCTCGTCCTGCGGTGTGTCGACGGTCGGCAGCTTGAAATGGGTGTCGGCCGTGGCGCGGCCATGGCCGGGGATGTGCTTGAGCACCGGCAGCACGCTGCCCTGCTCGAGCCCCTCCGTCACCGCGCGAGCAATCGCCGCGACCTTGTCCGGCGAGGTGCCATAGGCCCGGTTCCCGATCACGGCGTCGGCGCCCGGCACCGGCACGTCGGCCAGCGGCAGGCAGTCCACGGTAATGCCGAGATCGGCGAGATCAGCCGCGATCAGGCGGGCGCTGAGACGCGCCGCGGTGAGCCCGAGCGCCGAATCAGTGTCGTACAAGGTCGAGAAAACGGCGCCCGGCGGATAGACCGGCCAGTGCGGCGGACCCAGCCGCTGCACCCGTCCACCCTCCTGGTCGATCAGGACAGGCGCGTCCGGAGCATTCGCAGCCGAGCGCAATTCCGCAACAAGCGCAGCAACTTGCGCCGGCGTCGCGACATTGCGCTTGAACAGGATGAAGCCCCATGGGCGTTCGGCGCGGATAAACGCCCGCTCGTCGGCGGTCAGTTCGGTTCCGGAAACGCCGGTAATGAAGGCCCGCGTGCTCATAACGGCCGATTAACCCTGCCCCGCGAGGGGGTCAAGGAAACGGCCGTTAATTCCTCTGGATGAAGCAGGTCGGCAGGCCGGCGGACTTCAGGCTGTTGCAGGCCTGCGTCGCTTCCTCGGCCGACGCATAGGGACCGGCGAACGCGCGGTAGACGATCCCCTTGCCCTTGTCGGTGAGATCGACCCGCTTGATCACCGGCGAGCGCGATCCAAGCACGCTGCCGTACTTGCTCTGAAGCACCCGGTAGGAGGCGTGCGCACTGTCCTCGCTCTGCTGCGAGGAGACCTGCACGATGAAGCCGCCGCCGCCACTGCTCGCGGGCGCGATCTGCGTCGGGTTGGTCGCTGCCATCCGCTGCGGCGGCTCGGACGCGGGCGCCGATTGCGGCGCGAGCGAGAGCGGCTGGTTGGCACTGGCATTGGCCGAGGTCGGCGGACTGCGCGGCGCGGCCGGGGCCGCAGGAGCCGGAGCTGCAACAGGCTTCGCCGCCGCTGCTGCCGGCTGCCTGGCGGCGGCCGATTGCGGCGTGGCGCTGTCGGTCTGGTCGCCCTTCACAGCCACGGTCCTGATCGGACGCGGCGAGTTGTTCGGCAACGTGCCGTTGCTCGGGACCGGACCCGCGCTCGGCGGCGGCACCGTGGACGGCGACACGCTCGCCACTGCGGGCGGATTGGCGTTCTGGTTCAGCGGCGGGAACACCACGCGGGGACCACCTCCCCTGGCGTTGACGTCGACTGGCGCTTCCTCGCGCGGCACGATCTTCTCGCTGCCATCGCCCGTGACCATGCGATCCGGCACCTTGGCGGAGGAGTCCGACGGCGCCGGCACGATCTTGGTCGGGGTGTTGTCGGCCTTGATGATCGGCGGCTCACCGCTGCGGGGCGAGCCGACATAGGTCTTGTAAGCGAACGCTGCGCCGGTGCCGACCACGGCAAGCGCGACGATCGCCGCAACCGTCATCATGCCGCCGCGCTGCTTCTTCGGCTCGTCGAGATCGGCCTCGGGATAGTCGCTCTGGAACGCGTAAGGATCGTCCGGATAGGCCGGGTCGCGCTGAAAATCCTGCTCGCCCGTCTCCAGGCGGCCATAGAGCGCATCATCGTAGCGCGACGGATCGGGCTGCTGGTGCGGTTCCTGATAGGCTTGCTGCTGATACGGCTCCTGATAAGCCTGCTGCTGATAGCCCTGATCCTGCGGCGCGTAGGCCTGCTCCTGATAGGCCTGCCCTTGATAGGCATGATCCTGATACGCCTGCGCCTGATGGACATCAGGCTGAGGCGCGGCCGGCTGGGCGGAGTAGCGATGCAACGGATGAACCGGACTGACCGAAACGGGATAGTCGGGCTCCGGCGCGGGTGCCGGCTGCGGCTGCACGTTGGCGCGGCGCATCCATGACGGCGGTCCGGACGGCGGCGGCGCGGCCGGCTCGGCATAGTCCTGCTGATAATCGTCCTGACGGTAGTCGTCGTCCTGGTAGCTCTGCGCGGGTGCGGCCGGCGGCTGCGCGGCGGGCCGGCCCTGCGCGGCGAACGGATCGGTCTGTCCGATCAGGCGGGCGAGCTCGGCCAAAGGATCGCTGTCCGCCTTTCCATGCTGATCGCCGCCGCGACCATAGTCATCGGAAGGAAACGGTCTGTCGTGATATCGTTCGGCCATCGTGATGATGCGTCCCTTCGGGAAAGCCGCGCGCCCCTCGACCAAGGCACGGCTTCCGACCCACAAGGCATTCAACCAAGTCTAAGCGATCCGGCTTCTGCCGGTTACCCCCGAATTCCCATTAAGTAGTTCGCCCCAAACTACCGCATCTCGTCCGGAGCATGGACGCCGAGGATGGCGAGGCCCGATGCCAGGACAGAGACGACGCCCTGGACCATGGCCAGTCGCGCCTTTGTAAGATCTGCATCATTATTGATAATGAAGCGTAAATAGGGCAAATCCCGCCCTTTCGTCCAAAGTGCGTGAAATTCGCTCGCTAAGTCATAGAGATAGAAGGCAATTCGGTGCGGCTCATGGGCCGCGGCAGCCGCTTCCAGCATGCGAGGATAAATTGCGAGGCGCTTAAGAAGATCGAGCTCGACGGGGTCCGACAGCCGTTCAACGGCCGACTCACTGAGCCAGGCAATGCGCTTGTCGGCGTCCTCAGGCAGCTCCGGGAACACCTCGGCCCGCGCATTGCGGAAGATCGAGTGGCCGCGGGCATGGCCGTACTGGACGTAGAACACCGGGTTGTCGCGCGACTGTTCCATGACCTTGGCGAGGTCGAAGTCGAGCACCGCGTCGTTCTTGCGATAGAGCATCATGAAGCGGACGGCGTCCTGGCCGACTTCATCCACCACCTCACGCAAGGTGACGAAGTCCCCGCTCCGCTTCGACATTTTCACGGGCTCGCCGTTGCGCAGCAGCTTGACGAGCTGGACGATCTTGACGTCGAGCGATCCCTTGCCGGACGTGGTCGCCTTCACCGCCGCCTGCATGCGCTTGATGTAGCCGCCATGGTCGGCGCCCCAGACGTCGATCATCTCCGCAAAACCACGGTCGAACTTGTTCTTGTGGTAGGCGATGTCGGAGGCGAAGTAGGTGTAGGAATTGTCCGACTTGATCAGCGGACGATCGACGTCGTCGCCATAGGCGGTCGCCTTGAACAGCAACTGCTCGCGGTCTTCCCAGTCCTCGACCGGCGCGCCCTTCGGCGGCGGCAGGCGGCCCTCGTAGATGTCGCCCTTGGCCTTCAGGAAATCGATGGTCTCGGCAACCTTGTTGTTGCCGGTCTCGATCAGCGACCGCTCCGAGAAGAACACGTCGTGGCGGATGTTGAGGGCAGCGAGATCGTCCTTGATCTCGTCCATCATCATCGCGATCGCCTTGGCGCGCACGGTCGGCAGCCACTCGGCCTCGCTCATTGCGCGCAGCTTGTCGCCGTGCTCCTTCGCCAGCGCCTGCCCGACCGGCTTGAGGTAGTCGCCGGGATAGAGGCCTTCCGGAATGGCGCCGATGTCCTCGCCGAGCGCCTCGCGATATCTGAGGAACGCGGAGCGCGCGAGCACGTCGACCTGCGCGCCGGCATCGTTGATGTAGTATTCGCGGGTGACGTCGTGGCCGCCGAACTGGAGCAGGCTCGCCAGCGCGTCGCCGAACACGGCGCCGCGGCAATGGCCGACATGCATCGGCCCGGTCGGGTTGGCCGAGACGTATTCGACATTGACCTTGGCACCGCCGCGGACGCGACCGTAATCGGCGGCCTCGCGCAGCACGGTGCGCAACGCTTCCGCCCAGGCGGCCGGCTTCAGCGTCAGATTGATGAAGCCGGGACCGGCGACATCGACCTTGGCGATCAGCGCGTCGGCGCGGAGCCGCTCGGCGATCTGCTCGGCGAGGTCGCGCGGCTTTGCCTTTGCCTCTTTCGCAAGCACCATGGCGGCGTTGGTCGCCATGTCGCCATGGGTGGCATCGCGCGGGGGCTCGACCACCACGCGCGAGAAATCGATGCCCTCGGGCCAGCTGGCGTCCGCCGCGAGCGCGCGGCAGGCGGCGTGCACGCGTGCGAGCACATCGGCGAACAGATGCAGGGATGAGGATGTCTGGGGCATGGGCGCCGCCTAACGCAAATCCGGGGTCGAGTCAAAGAGCCGCTGGTGCTCGGTCAGGGCGAAACGGTCGGTCATTCCGGCAATGAAATTGCCGATCCGCCGGGCCCGGTCGCCCTCGTCATCGGCCTGCGCCCCGACCAGCCATTCCGGCGGCAGCTCGGCCGGCGATTTCAGGTATTTTGCGAACAGGTCGAACAGGATCTGCTCGGCCTCCCCCATTACCCGCATCACCCGCTTGTGGCGGTACATGTGCTGGTACAGGAAGCGCTTGATGGCAGCCTCCTCCGCGGCAACCTCGGTGGGGAACGCGACCTGCGCCCGGCCGAGCTGCCGCACGTCCTGGGCCGATTGCGGCCTGGTCGCGGCGAGGTTCTTCTGCGCCTCGGCAAACACCGCGCCGATCAGGTGCGAGATCAACTCGCGCACGAGCTCAGCGCCGCGCCTGACGTCTTCGAGATCGGGATAGTGCGCGGCGATCCCGTCGATGATCTCCGCGGTCAGCGGCATCGCCCTGAGATCGTCGAGATCGAACAGGCCGGCGCGCAGGCCGTCGTCGATGTCATGGGCGTCATAGGCGATGTCGTCGGCGATCGCGGCGACCTGGGCTTCGAGCGAGGCGAAGCTCCACAATTCGAGATCATAGACCTTGATGTAGTCGGCGATGCCGACGGGAATGCCGTGCTCGCGGTAGCGCCCGACCGGCGCGCCGCTGCGATCGGTCAGCGGGCCGTTGTGCTTGACGATGCCCTCCAGAGATTCCCAGGTCAGGTTGAGCCCGTCGAATTCGGGATAGCGGTGCTCCAGCGAGCCGACGACGCGCAGGGTCTGGGCATTGTGGTCGAAGCCGCCGAAGTCTTTCAGGCAGGCGTCCAGCGCCCGCTCGCCGGCATGCCCGAACGGCGGATGGCCGAGATCGTGGGCCAGCGCCAGGGTTTCCGTGAGGTCCTCGTCGAGGCCAAGCTGCCGGGCCAGCGCGCGGGCGATCTGCGCCACCTCCAGCGAATGCGTCAGCCGGGTGCGATAGTGGTCGCCCTCGTGGAACACGAAGACCTGGGTCTTGTACTTGAGGCGGCGGAACGCGGTGGAATGGATCACCCGGTCGCAATCCCGCCGGAACGGGCTGCGGGTCCGGCTCGGGGGCTCGGCGACCAGCCGGCCGCGGCTGCGGTCGGGGTCGCAGGCATAGGGCGCGCGGGGGGCTGCCATTCCGACGGACACGGCGAATTTAGTCCCTATCCATTTGATTCTGCGTATGGTGGCACTTAACTATGTCGGGCGCGGGATACCAAATGAATTGGGTATGACCGCGGGACTATCGGAGACTTGCGATGACGACTGCCGTGACCATCAGTGACCGGGCCGCACGCCGGATTGGGGAAATCCTCAAGGGCGAAGGCTCTGGCGCGATGCTGCGCATCTCGGTCGAGGGCGGCGGCTGCTCCGGCTTCCAGTACAAGTTCGACATCGACCGCGACCGCACCGACGACGACCTCGTGATCGAGCAGGACAATGCGGTGGTGCTGGTCGATTCCGCCTCGCAGCCGTTCCTGGAGGGCTCGCAGGTGGATTTCGTCGACGACCTGATCGGCGCCTCGTTCCGCGTCAACAATCCGAACGCCACGGCGTCCTGCGGCTGCGGGACCAGTTTTTCGGTCTGACCCGCCTTTTGACTGGGCGTGGCCGGATCATTCCGGCGAATCGCGATGGAGTGCTGCCGTCGCGTGGACTGCGGTTCAATCCCCCGCAAGCGTCTGTCCGACCGCGTAAAGCCTGCAATCTTCGCCGCGCGAATTGATCTTGCATTTCATCAAGGCAGGCTCGCGCGCCTCGACAACTGTGCGGCCAAACCCAGTCCCGCAATGACCGCGCGTGCTCACCGCGAAGGCCTTGGCATCATCGGGATTGGCGAGGTAGTCCGCGAACGCCTCCCGACAAGCGGCGACAGCCCCCGGCGGGATTGGCAGCGCAGCGAACAGCGGCGCCTCGATGACGGTCTTGGTTGGAAGACCGAGCGTTTCGAGGAAGGGTTCGACGGACGGAAACCAAGTGTCCGCCGGCGCGAGCATGACGGTGTTGTGGCCGTTCGGTCCGAACGGCGGCAGCACATGCAACTGCGCGGGCGCACCGCCGGCGCTGTAGGCCGCGAACATGCGCCGTGCCAAGTCCGGACCGTAGAATTGATCGTTCTCGGCATAGAGCCAAAGCAGGGGGACACGGGCCGTGCGCCCCAATGCGGCCGATGCATCGACCAGATTATCAGGCGAGCAAGGTTGGTTGGGTGCGGAGAAGCTATGCCGACCGCCATCAAAATTCACGGCGCCTACGACTCCCGGTATGTTCTGTGCGGCGACGGCCATCACCGCGAGCCCCCCAACGGAATGACCGAGCAAGACGACGTGCTCGGCGTCGACCCAGGGCTCATGACTCAGTGAAGCGACCGCCGCAATGACATCGTCGCTGGCAGCGCGCGTGGCCGGAAGATAGTCGCAGGTCTGCCGCGCAGACTCGGAGAACCCTCCCCCGGATCGGCCGTAGCCACGACGCATGATCGAGGCCACTGCATATCCGCGCTGCGCGAAGGCGACGGCCGCCTTGCTGTAACCGACCGGAGAACGGTCGAGGAGTTCAGCGAAAAATTCCTCGCCACCGCTAGGCATTCCGTGAGTGATCACGACGAGAGGAAATTTGCCGGGACGATCAGGACGAATGACGAAGCTTTCGAGCGACACTTTGTTGCCGGAGATCACGACGGGCAACATCATGTGCGCGCTCATCAGCGGCCCGTCGCCGGCGCGGGCGGAGGCCGTGAACAGGATGAGAAGCAGGACAACAATGCGCATGGTGGAGCAAGGTAACACCGCGCATCCGAATTGCCAGCGTCCGGCCGACCGGCGTGGAACGCATATTCAGGCACGTGGTTAGCGCCTACGCGCCGGTCATCTGCCTTTCCTCATCCGTCCACTCCACGTCCGCCGGCATCAGCTCCGGCTGAAGCGGCACATCCTCCGACACCGAATGACCGTCCAGCGCGCGCAGCAAGGCTGCGACCAGCGCCGGCTTGCGCAGCGGCTTCGCCAGGAAGTCCGACATCCCGGCCTCGCGGCAGATCCTGACGTCTTCGGGGAAGGCGTTGGCGGTGAGCGCGATGATCGGCAAGGCGTCGAAGCGTCCTCCTTCCGCGCGGATCGCGCGGGTCGCGGCAAGGCCGTCCATATCCGGCATGCGCACGTCCATCAGCACGACATCGAAGTCGCCTTCCGAGACCGCCGCGACAGCCTCGACACCGTCGGTGACGACGCGCAATTCGACTTCGAAGGCCCCCAGCATCTTGCTCACGACCATGCGGTTGACGGCGTCGTCCTCCGCGACCAGCACCTTCAGCGGTCGGTCGAGATCGGTGATACGGGCTTTCAACTCCTCCGCCTCGTCGCGGCCGGCCGCGGCATCGGAGGCCTGCGCCTGGCTCCAGGGCAGCACCAGCGTGAAGCGGAAGGTCGAGCCTTCGCCCGGCGTCGAGGTGACGCCGATCGTGCCGCCCATCTGCTCGATGATGCGCCGTGAGATCGCAAGACCAAGGCCGGTGCCGCCGAAGCGGCGGCTGATCGAGGCGTCGGCCTGCGCGAAGTCGCTGAAGAGCTGGCCGAGCTTCTCGGGCGCGATGCCGATGCCGCTGTCGCTCACCGTCCATTCGACGGTCGCCAGCAGGTCGCGTCGCGCCTGGCAGGTGGCAGCGATCGTCACTTCGCCCTCGTCGGTGAACTTCACCGCGTTGGACGCGAGATTGAGCAACACCTGCCGGATACGCGCGACGTCGCCGCGCAGCGTCGGCGGCAGGCTCGGATCGAGCTCGACCCTGACGGCGATCCCCTTGCTCTTCGCGCTCGCGCGCACCACGGTCGCAACCGTCTCGGCCAGCGCCTGCGGGGCGAAGTCGATCGCCTCGAACTGGAAACGGCCGGCCTCGAGCTTGGAGAGGTCGAGAATGTCATTGAGGATGCGCTGGAGGTTGTCGCCGGACTCGCGGATCGTGGTGACGGCCTCGCGCTGCTCCGCGTCGAGCTTGGTCTCGAGCAGCATGCTGGCGAGCCCGAGCACGCCGTTCATGGGCGTGCGGATCTCGTGGCTCATCACCGCGAGGAAGTCGGACTTGGCGCGGCTCTCGGCCTCGGCCTTCTCGGCGCGCCAGCGCTCGGTGACGTCGCGGCCGAAGCCGCGATAGCCGAGGAACTGGCCGTCGCGATCATAGGCGGGCTTTGCGGTCAGCGACCACAGCCGCGCCTCGCCGCCGGCGACGACCTTGAGGTTCATCTCGTGCAGCGGCTCGGTGTGCTCCATCAGGCCGACGATGTTGTAGGCCGCGCTCTTGTCCTCGGGGCAGAGCATGTCGAGCACGTCGGCGAAGTGCGAGCCCTTCAGCAGCGGAAGCGGCAGCTGCGCAACGTCGGCAAAGCGCTGCGGCACGTCGGTGAGATGCCCGTCAGCATCGGTCTGCCACAGCCAGTCGCTGGCGTTCTCCTGGAAATCTTTCAGCAGCAGCGAGATGATCTCGGTCTGCCGCTCGAGCTCGAGCTGTGCCTTGAGGTTGCCGAGGAACAGATTGCCCTGCGAGACGATGTTGCGCGCCATGAAGAACGCGAACAGCAGCAGGAACACCGAGGTCACCAGATACGGGCCGGAGCCGCACAGCAGCAGCGCGCCGGCGCAGCCGACCGTCATGGTGGCGAGATAGACGAGGCCGGCGCGCGGGAAGGTCGAGAGCGTGAAGGCGCCGCCGGACATCATGCCGACCATCAGGCAGGCGAGGATGAGCTGGCTGGTCGGCTCGATGCGGCTGAACAGCGCGAGCGGCAGCGTGCCCCAGATCGCGGCGAGGAAAAACGCCTGCCGCATCATCTGCCTGGCGGCACGGGGCGAGGCCTCCTGCGGCGGGTTGTGATGCGATCGCCGCCAGGCCCGCACCGCCAGCGAAGCGGTGACGGCGAGGGTCATGCCCCAGATCGCGAGGAAGTCGTTCCAGCCCCGGCCCCAGAACAGGATCAGCACGATCGCAACGTTGAGCATGGTGACGGCCATGGTCACCGGGATCAGCCGGATCACCGCGTCGATCTGCTTGGCGCGGATGCGGCCCATCTGGCGCTCGCTGAGATCGGCGGTCAGGCCGTCCTCGATCTCGAAGCCGCCGAGCCAGTACAGGAACGCGCCGACGACGCCGTCGCGCTGTTCAATGCGTTGTGAAGTCTCGACCGGCCATCCCATCCGCGGAACCTTTTTCCCATCAATGGCCTGCAGCCGGCTTAAGCCGGGTTAATTTTGTGGGAGATTTTGCGGCGTCCTTGACGGGCGCGTTTGCATTTTGTTCTAACCAAGGCCCCTGCCCGGAGCCTTGCCGACATGCCCATCAGAGTTGCCACCTGGAACGTGAACTCGGTCCGGCAGCGGATCGACCTGCTGCTGACCTGGCTGAAGGAATGCCAGCCGGACATCGTCTGCCTGCAGGAGATCAAATGCGTCGACGATGCCTTCCCGCGGCTGGAGATCGAGGCGCTCGGCTACAACGTCGTCACGCACGGGCAGAAGACGTTCAACGGCGTCGCCCTGCTCTCGAAGCTCCGCTTTGACGAAACCAAGTCTGGGCTCGCCGGCGACGACGAGGATACCCATGCCCGCTTCCTCGAGGGCGTGGTGACGCTCAAGACGGGCGTGATGCGCATCGCCTGCCTCTATCTGCCCAACGGCAATCCGGTCGGGACCGAGAAATATCCCTACAAGCTCAAATGGATGTCGCGGCTTCTTGAGTATTCGAAGGAGCGCCTTAAGACCGAGGAGCCGCTGATCCTCGCAGGCGACTTCAACGTCATCCCGCATGCCCGCGACGTGCACAATCCGGCCGCCTGGACAGAGGACGCCCTGTTCAAGCCGGAGACGCGGGAGAGTTTTCAGGCCCTGCTCGGCCTCGGCCTGACCGATGCCCTGCGGGCGGTGACCGACGAGCCGGGTCTCTACACCTTCTGGGACTACCAGGCCGGCGCCTGGCAGAAGAACCAGGGACTGCGCATCGACCACCTGCTGATGTCGCCGCAGGCCAGCGACAAGCTCGCCAATGTCGGCATCGACAGCTATGTGCGCGGCTGGGAGAAGCCGTCGGACCACGTGCCGGTGTGGGCGGATCTGGATCTGGAGGCGGCGTAGGCTTAGCCAGCGGCAATCGCAACTGCCGTAGGGTGGGCAAAGGCGCAAAGCGCAGTGCCCACGATCTCTTCATGATGGAAACAGGTGGTGGGCACGCTTCGCTTTGCCCGCCCTACGGGACCGAGCTTACTCCCGGCGCCCCTGCACCCACTGTTCCAGCATTTGCAGGCACATGGCGCGGTCGTCGTCGGACGCCTTGGCGAAGGCGCGGTTGTAGCTTTCCTTGATCCAGGTCTCCTCGGCGCCGGCGCTGTCGCGCGCCAGGGTCAGCCACATCAGGCCGCGCGCGGCCTGCCGCGGCAGGCGGTCGCCGTTGAACAGCATCTGGCCAAGCAGGGCCTGCGCCTCGTGCTGACCCTTCTGGGCGGCAAGCCCGAGCCAGCGGGCGCCGTAGCGGAAGTCCTCGCGCGAGGCGTCCGGCGTCTTCAGATACAGGCGGGCGAGATCGTACTGGGCGTCCGCATTGCCGAAATAGGAGGCCGCGTAGGAGAACATCTCCCGCGCCCGGTCCGGGTCGGCCTTGATCTTCGAGTTCGGGATGCCGGCGAGATAGTAGCGGCCGAGCGCGACGAAGGCGTTGGCCACGACCTGCGCCTGCGGCGCCGACGGGCTGTCCTCGGCATGGGCGTTGGCGATCCGGCTGAAATATTCGAAGGCACGCAGATCGTCCTGGGCGACGCCGTCGCCATTGGCATACATGCGGCCGAGCTTCCACTGCGCGATGGGATGACCGCCCTCGGCGGCATATTGCAGGGCGCTGAGCGAGGTTTCCTGGGGCGCGGTGACCGGCGCGGTCCGGCTGCGCACGGTCGGTGCGGCGCCCGGCAAGGTCGTCACGACAGGGAGAGCCGCGTCCTTGTTGACCGGCGCGCCGTCGAAGGCGAACGCGGGCGCGGCCAGCGCACTGGCCCCCAACACAAACGCAACAATGGCACGCCTAGATGTCCGCATAGCACTGCTTCTCGTGCGCGCCGCCCGGATGGGTCACTGCCCCCCCGACCGCTGGTCCAACCTGCTGAGCATATTTCCAGAGCGCACCCGACGTGTGGTTAGTCGCGCGAGCGGCCCATTTGGTCTTGCGCTGAGCCAGCTCAGCGTCACTCAATTTTACGTTAAGGGTACCGACGTCGGCGTCGATCTCGATGATGTCGCCGTCCTCGAGCAGCCCGATCGGGCCGCCGACCGCCGCCTCGGGCCCGACATGGCCGATGCAGAAGCCGCGGGTCGCGCCGGAGAAGCGGCCGTCGGTGATGAGCGCGATCTTGCCGCCCATGCCCTGGCCGGTCAGCGCCGCGGTGGTCTGGAGCATTTCCCGCATGCCGGGGCCGCCCTTGGGGCCCTCGTAGCGGATCACGATGACTTCGCCTTCGCGATAGGTGCGGTTCTGGACAGCCTGGAACGCGTCCTCCTCACGGTCGAAGCACCTGGCCGGACCGGTAAACTTGAGGTTGGACATTCCCGCGACTTTCACGATCGCACCTTCTGGCGCCAAATTGCCCTTCAGACCGACCACACCACCGGTGACAGTGATGGGTTTATCTGCCGGGTGCACCACGTCCTGGTGCGGATTCCATTTCACGCTTTTGAGGTTTTCGGCGATCGTTCGACCGGTGACCGTAATGCAGTCGCCGTGGAGAAATCCGTTGTCGAGCAGCGTCTTCATCAGAAGCGGTATGCCACCTACTTCAAACATGTCTTTGGCGACATAACGGCCGCCCGGCTTCAAATCCGCGACATAAGGTGTCTTTTTGAAGATTTCGGCGACGTCGAACAGGTCGAACTTGATGCCGCACTCATGGGCGATCGCCGGCAGGTGCAGTGCAGCATTGGTCGAGCCGCCGGACGCGGCGACGACGGCCGCGGCATTCTCCAGCGCCTTGCGGGTGACGATGTCGCGCGGCCGGATGTTCTGGGCGATCAGGTCCATCACCTTCTCGCCCGCGGTCATGCAGAACGCGTCGCGGATCTCGTACGGTGCCGGGGCACCGGCCGAGTAAGGCAGCGCAAGGCCGATGGCTTCCGAGACGGTCGCCATGGTGTTGGCGGTGAACTGCGCGCCGCAGGCGCCCGCCGAGGGGCACGCCACGCGCTCGATCTCGTCGAGGTCCTCGTCCGACATGGCGCCGACCGAGTGCTTGCCGACGGCCTCGAACATGTCCTGCACGGTGACCTGCTGGCCGCGGAAATTGCCGGGCAGGATCGAGCCGCCGTAGATGAAGATCGACGGCACGTTGAGGCGGACCATCGCCATCATCATGCCCGGCAGCGACTTGTCGCAGCCGGCCAGACCCACAAGCGCGTCGTAGGCATGGCCGCGGACGGTCAGTTCGACCGAGTCGGCGATACATTCGCGCGACGGCAGCGAGGAGCGCATGCCGTCATGGCCCATGGCGATGCCGTCGGTGACGGTGATGGTGCAGAATTCGCGCGGCGTGCCGCCGGCGGACGCGACGCCCTTCTTCACCGCCTGCGCCTGGCGCATCAGGGCGATGTTGCAGGGCGCGGCCTCGTTCCAGCACGAGGCGACGCCGACAAAGGGCTGGTGGATCTGCTCGGTGGTCAGACCCATGGCGTAGAAGTAGGACCGGTGCGGCGCGCGCGCAGGGCCTTCCGTCACGTGACGGCTCGGCAGCCTCTGCTTGTCAATCTTCGCGCCCATCGCAAACCAGTTTCCCCGGTCAACCCTTTCAGACCCGAAAAATCAGAGCCAAGATTTGAATCGACCTTGGGATTTCCCGTTGCCGCCTGATGGATCGCCGCTGCCTAAAACTTAGAGTGATTTTATTCATGTTCGGGTGTGGCCAAAAAGCGGCGCTGATGCGAACGACCCGTGATGAGGGTTAAATCCACCGTGAGTGTTGCGCAGACGGCACAATCGTTACCGGGAAGACACGGGGAAAGCTACCGCGATACCTTCGCAAAGATGACGGTCCACAACTGGAGATTTTTCGACACGCAGAACGCACGCGGCTTTGCGATAAGGACGGACGAACCCGCAACTGAGTCGCCCTCGCCGCCGATCCCGTCGATATCTCGCGCGGGCGCGTCGCGCTTGTGGCTGGAGGTGCAAGCGACGCGGCGCAATGCCGTAGGGTGGGCAAAGGCGCAAAGCGCCATGCCCACCAATCCCGCCACGACGCGCATCGACGTGGGCACGCTACGCTTTGCCCACCCTACGAGGCCTGGGTGCTTGGCAGGCTGCTGCGCTCGCAATGACGGCGCGTGAGGCAATGGCGCCGTCCTCCGCTGTCATTCCCGCGAAGGCGAGGAATCCAGTACGCCGCGGCCCTCGCCGAAATTGTCAGATGTTTTGCCCGTCCGGCAACACGCTATCCGCGACCTATTTCCGGTGCATGTGTCCGGACTGCGCTTCGAAGCGCGCGACCGGGCGATCGCGCTGCCAGAGCTCCACATCGTGGCTGTCGACGAGCTTGGCGGCGCGGGAGATCGCCGCGTCATCGTCGGCGCAATCGATCTGAACCACGCCGATCGGTACGCTGTGCCGTCCGACGACGAAGGCGCGATATGCCGGCATCCTGACCTCCCACAAAGGGTTGCATCTATTGGTCAGAACATGACGGCGGACATGTTTGAATGCGATGGGGATCGGACCGCCAGTTTCTAGGCGCGGCGTAGTGGTCCTATGCCGAACCTATACGATCGCGGCCGCGCTCATCTCGAAATCATATCGCCGCCGGCAACATATCGAGCCGGTCACGCCTGTCGGCGCGACCGAGCGCAGGGACGCGAACGAGGCGACAGCGCGGCACGCCGCCGCTTCTGTCCCGCAAGGTTCGGCCAGCCCTGCCAGGCAACACCAACAGAACCGGTGAACTCATGTCTACCTCAGAGGTCGGCGACAGGATCATTGACCCCATGATCGCGCTCGCAGGCTGCTCGCCAGGGCAGCGCATTGTCGTGGTCGGTGCGAAGAGCATCGAATTGATGATGGATCTGCAACGGCGCGGATATTTTCTGGCGGCATCGGCCGGCAATTGCGGCCTCCCGGCCGCCCAGTACGACGCAGCCCTGGTGGACTGGCGGCGGCGCCCGCTCGGCGCGCTCGATGCGGCCATGGATTGGCTCGACGGCTTCCTCGGCCCGCGCGCCGTGCTGGTGATCTGGCTCGACGCGCAGAAGCCGGCAGCGAAGGACAACCTTCGCGCCGCAGTGGCGAAGCGTGGCTTCATCGTGCTGCAAGGCGCCGAACATCCCTGCGGCAGCGCCCTGCTCGCACGACGCTCGCAGGCCTATCCGATGCAAAAGGCAGCCTAGGCCCGCCGCCGGTCACGCAGGGGCCGGAGGAGCCGAACGGCTTGATCCGGCCCTGCTCGATCCCGCTTTACGGAGCCCTCTCCCATGTTGAAGTCGAAGACACGGCGCGCCGTCATCCGCGAATGGATGGCACGTGCCCCCGAACAGCGCCGATCAAGCCAGCAGGCCCTCGCCTTCGCACAGGATGCGAGCGAGCGGCACAGGCTGCCGCGCCGCCGCCAGACGCCGTGCGCGGTGATCATGAGGTGGCTGGAGCCGCGCACGGGGCGCGGCTAGGAGGCGCTCATGCGCTCCGCACTTTGCGGCCGAACGGAGCGAGCAGGCGGGCGATCTCGCAGGCCGCGACGAGGCCGGCGAGCCAGACGGCGCTGAGGAACCCAAGCCGCGTCACGATGGCGGCGGTGAAGGCGCCCTCGCCGCCGAGGAACGGCGTCGCGGCCAGCAGCGCGAGCTCGTAGGCCGCATAGGCGGCAACCAGCGCGATCGCCAGCATCAGCGGCGTGCGGCCCTGCGGCAGCGTGCGGAGCACGGCCGATGCCGCCGCGGTCGCCAGCAGCGCCGCCGCGCCGATGACAAAGCCCCAGGCGATGGTGCTGCCGTCGATCGGGTAATGCAGCGCGCCGAAGCCGATGCCCTGGTTCACGAGCCAGGCGCCGGCGACCACGAGAAGCGCCGGCCGCAGCGGCAGCGCCGCGGCCGCAACGACGGCGAAGGCCGCGAACGGCGTCGCACAGGCCAGCGCAAAGCTCGCAAGCGCGCACGTCGCGGTCAGCAGCGCGAAGCAGAACAGCGGCGCAAGGCGCGGCGCCACCGGACGAAGGCGGAAACGATCAATCTCGGGCGAAGGCATTTCGGCGGGCATCATGGATCTCCGGTCCCGATCCTAGCACATCCGCCGGGGGCCTCGATATGACATGCATGCGAGAAGCGGCCGGTGCTAGGCGGGCTCTTGCTCGGCGCGCGTCGTGATCATGGCCCGCTCGCCAGCGTCGACGAGCTGGCCGATGCCGGTCCGGCCTGCCAGCGCACAGCGGATGATGTTTTCGGCGACCGATCTGCGGAAGCCATGAACCTCGCCGTCGGGGCGATTGCGGCAGACCCGGTCCAGGGCCAGCTTCATGTTGATGCGGGTGCGGGTGTCGAAGTGCTCGCTGATCATTCGCACGGCCTCGGTCGCGTTGGATGTCGGAGCGGAAACGTCGGACGATCGGCCGGGTTCCAAAACGGGATCAGCGCGGGCTACGCCCGCCCTCTTGCACCTAAGACGGTCGGGCAACGCCCGCCCTCTTGCGCTGGAGACGGGCTCGCTACGCCCGCCCTCTTGGCCGCTGGGCCTGAGCCCAGGCCGCGGTGACGTCCCGCGGCGGGACTTCAACGCGCTTGACCGGCATCAGCTGCCCGGAGGCGGAAATGATCGCGGTCTCCTCGCGACGGCAGCGCGGGCACACGAAGCGGACCTCGTGCGGGGATGCCGACCAGCTCGAGCGCTTCACATTGGCCGCCATCGGCCATGCCTCGCAATGCGAGCACGACACCAGGAACCGTCCGGGATCGAGCATACCCATTCCATCGGACTCCGCGTCCTGCCCGCCCCTTCAATGATCAACACAGGTGAATCGTTCCGGTGTCTCGGCACCGTCAGCGCCGGCCGCGCAACGACGGGCGGAGTTCCGCGCCGTTGCGATCCCACGCAAACCGCCTCAGTGCGCGCCCTTGAGGCTGCAGGACGTCGTGCAGGTGACCGTATTGCCGTGGTCGCACGCCTTGCAGGCGGCCACGCACTGGTTCATGTCGCGAGGATTGTACGAGGTGTAGCTGCGCATCGGACAGACCGCGGTCGAGCCGGTGATGTCCTGCTCCTGGTTGCAGGCCGCCATCGTGAACGCAAGCACGAGCAACAACAGAACACGCATGGGATCGCCTGAGAGAAACACGGGTCAAAGTGACGACCACGAGGCACGCTGCGCCGCAACGGACCCCGGCATTCCCATCGCGGGGAACGACGCCACGCGGCGTCCCTCGCACACGATCAAGAATGCACGCGAAACGTTAAAAACGGCTTTCAGGCGCAAGCCCGCGGTGCCGCACGGGTTCCGCATCAAGCGGCGCTAACGTTCCTGCCTCAAGCCGCAGCTTTGGTCGCGACCGCGCGGCGCGTCTCATTCGCCAGCTCGTAATAGTGCCCGGCGAGCTTGAGATAGAATTCGCGCTTGGTGCTGTCGGTGGCGAGCTTGGCGATCAGCTCGCATTCGGCGGTGAGCGTCTCGAAACGTTCCAGCCTGTCCTCAAGTTCTGTCATCGGCGTGTCCCCATCAAACGCCTCAAGGACACTCAACCTAAGCCCGGGAAATAGGTCACGGCGAACATCGTTATGGAGTAGAATCAATTTTCGTCGCCGCAGGCGTCGCGACGGTAGCGGGCGGCTTATTTCTGCTCCAGCCGCCAGGCGCCGTCCCATCCCGCGTCCGGCGGATTTGCCTCGAACTGCGCGATGCGATCGAGCAGCGTGCGCGAGGGGCCATCGCCGGGAACGGCTTCGAGCGCAGCGCCGAAAGCGCTGCGGGCCTCGTCGAAACGTTGCGCGCGATAGGCGGCGAGACCTGCGGCATAGTGCGTACGCAAGGCCTCCTGCGGCACGCTCAGGCCGTGCGCCTTGCTCATCACCTCGAAGATCGGCTGCGGCGCGCTCTGGCCGGCAACCGCGAGGCGATCGATCTCGCGCAGCTCGAGGTTCGATCCGACCGCATCCGCGGTGGCCTGCGAGATCAGGATGCGGGTACCGTAGACCTTGTTGACGAGCTCGAGGCGCGAGGCGAGGTTCACGGCGTCGCCCATCACGGTGAAGCTCATCATCAGCTCGGAGCCGATGCTTCCGGTCAGGACCTCGCCGGTGGCGATGCCGATGCGCAGATCGCAGGGACCGGGCATGGCGCGGATGCCGAGCAGGTCCGGCAACTGCTTCTGCAGCGCCGGCACCTGGTCGGCCATGTCGATGGCGGCATGGCCGGCGAGCAGCGCCGGCTCGTCCTCCTCGATGAAGGGAGGCCCCCAATAGGCCATGATGGCGTCGCCGATATATTTGTCGATGATGCCGCGATGCGCCCTGATCGGCGCGGACATCACCGTGAAATAGTGGTTCATCACCTTGACGAGGCCGCGCGGCGTCATGCCCTCGCTCATCGAGGTGAAGCCGCTCATGTCGCAGAACATGATGGTCATCACCCGGCGCTGGCCGTCGATCGCGACCTCCGGCCGGTCGATCAGCCCCTGCACCACCCGCGGATCGATATAGCGCCCGAAGGTCTCGCGGACGCGCTCGTTGTGGCGCAGCTGCTCGGTCATGCGGTTGAAGGCGGCCGCGAGCTCGCCGATCTCGTCCTGGGTCGACACCGAAATGGTCTTGTCGAAGCGCCCGGCCTCGACCTCGCGGGTGCCGGCGAGCAGCAGCCGCACCGGCCGCGTGATGCCGCTGCTGACCATCAGCGCAAAGACGAAGCCGACGACCGCCGCGAGGACGGTGACGACCGCCGAGATGATGATGGCCTGATGCTGGTGGCGGATCACCGTCGAGGTGGAGGCGAACACCTGCTTGAGCATGTCACCGCGGACAGAATCGATCCTCTGGTTGAACTGGTCGCGCAGGAAGTCGAGGTGCTCGAGCGTACTGCGCGCCTCGGGCATCTGCTTGGCGTCGATCTGCCTGAGCAGCCTCGCGTGGTCCTCGTTCATGCCGCGGCGCAGCTCGGTGACGGCGGTCTCGATGCGGGTGTCGATCCGCGCCAGCGCGGCATTGTCCGACGGCGTCCTGCTGTCGTCGATGATCTCGTTGATGAGCTTGCGCGCGCCGGAGGTCTCTTCCTCGATCCTGCGGTCGGCTTCCTCGAACTCCTTGAGGCGCGCCGCGTAGGCCTCCTCGTCCGAGGCCTCCTGCATCTTCATCATGACCATGCGCCGCAGCGCCACCGATCGCTCCAGCGAGCGGATATTGGCGCGCGCAAGGTCGCCGTAGGCGGGGATGTAGCGGTTGGTCAGCTCGTCCAGGAGGACGCCGACCTGGCTCGACATCACCATCGACAGGATCGAGGTGACGAGCATCAGGACGATCAATCCGAGGGCGATGCCGACGATCTTGCGCCGGATCGACTGGTTGAAAATCGGCATAGGTGCGGGGCAAAGGCTGAAGGACGGGTTTGAGGGAACTCATACACCGGATTTGACGGCGGGAACACGCGCAATCTGGCTGCCGTGACGCCCCAGACCGCGCACAACCGGCGCGCGAGCCCAAATCGTTAACAAAGGTTAAAGCACCTGCCCTTTTCTCCTTTGCGGAAGTTCCATGGCCCTATCCGTATTTTGCCGCATTGTTGCGACAGCGTGAGGAATGCGAAACGATGTCGTGACATCGTTTTGGTGTCGTTTTTGATTCTCAAGCCGCATGTCGTCGCGGACCTTGGTTTGTAGTGGTTTCGCAGGGGGACCATCCAATGAACCAGTGCCTACGCTCGCTCGCGTGTGTCGTTGCCGTGGCCGCATTGGCCCTTCTCCCGTGCGAACTGGCAGCGAAGAGCAGTCACAAATCGTCCGCGTCGAAGAAGACGCACGAAGCGAAAGCCGCCGGCAAGGCCGGCAAGCAGCGGCACGCCGCCGCGAAGTCGCGTCACGGCAAGCACGCCGAGGCCAGGCGCAAGGCGAAGAAGCAGGACGACGAGCCTGCGGAGAAGCCGGCCGCGCCGGCATTCACCGGCGACCTCGCCGCGCTGAAGGACGCCATCGATCTCACGCGCCGGGGCAAGAGCGACGACGCCAGCGCCGCGCGCGACCGCATCGCCGATCCGGCGGGACAAAAGCTCGCCGACTGGTTCATGCTGCGCCACTCCGAGAGCACCGCGAATTTCAAGCGCTACGCCGCCTTCCTCGCCGCCAATCCCGACTGGCCGAGCAGCGCCCCGCTCCGCCGCCGCGCCGAGGCCCGGCTGTGGCAGGAAAAGTCCGACGCGGCCACCGTGCACAAATTCACGCTGGACCGGCCGACCAGCGCCAAGGGCAAGTTCGCGCTTGCCCGCGTGCTGCTGAGCGAAGGCGAGTCCGACCGGGCCGCACGGCTGGTGCGCGAGGCCTGGCGCACGGACGAATTGTCCGAGCGCAGCGAAGAAGATTCCTATGAGGCGTTCCGCGATCTCCTCACCGCCGACGATCATCGCGCCCGCATGGACAAGCGCCTCGGTGCCAAGGACTATGCCGGCGCAAGGCGCGCAGCCAAGCGCCTCGGCGAGGACGCGCTGGCCATCGTGAAGGCCTGCGCCGCCGTCACCGGCAAGGCGAACAAGGCCAAGGACTATCTCGACGACGTCGCGGCCGAGGCGCGCCGCGATCTCGGCTATGTGCTGTGCCGCGCGCAATGGCATCTGCAGAAGGACCGCATCGACGACGCGGCCGAAGTGATCCTCGCTGCCGCGCCCGAGACGATGGCGGCGCAGGACACCGATGCCTGGTGGCGCGAACGCCGCCTGCTGGCGCGCAAGCTGCTCGACCAGGGCAAGGCCAAGACCGCCTACGACGTGGTGCGCACGGCGGCGGTGCCGGAAAAGGAAGTCTACCGCATCGACTACCATTTCATGTGCGGCTGGATCGCGCTGCGCTATCTCGACGATCCCAGGACGGCGATGGTGCATTTCGCCGCGATCGACGAGGGCTCGGTCAACCCGATCGCGCTGTCGCGCGCGCATTATTGGCGGGGCCGCGCCGCCGAGGCCATGGGCGCAGCTGCCGACGCCCGCATGAGCTACAAGGCTGCGGCGCGCTATCCGACCGCCTATTACGGCCAGCTCGCCCGCGCCAGGCTCGGCATCGACCGCATCGAGTTGCGCGCGCCCTCGCCCGCTTTGGCCTCGGCCGACACGCCGCCGACCGACGAGCGCGTGCGCGCTGCCGACATGCTCTACGGCATCGGCGAGCGTGACATGGCGTTCTACTACGCCGAGGATTTCGCCAAGGAGAGCACCGACGTCGCAGCGCTGGAAGCGCTCGGTGAGCTCGCCGGCCGGCGCAACGATGCCCGCGTGATGCTGGAGGTCGGCAAGACGGCGCTGTCGCGCGGGCTTGCGCTCGACCATTACGCCTTCCCGACCATCGGCATCCCCGAACACAAGCAGGTCGCGCCCGCGATCGAAACCAGCGTGATCTATTCGGTGGCACGCACCGAGAGCTCGTTCGACCAGCGCGACAAGTCGCCCGCCAACGCGGTCGGTCTGATGCAGGTGACGCCGGAAGCCGGCCGCGACACCGCCAAGCGCTTCGGCCTGACCTATGACTGGGACCGGATGGTCTCCGACCCCGTCTACAACACGCAGATGGGCGCAGCCGAGCTCAGCGCGCTGCTGTCGGAATATCGCGGCAACCAGATCATGACCTTCGCCGGCTACAATGCCGGCCGCGGCCGGGTGCGCGAATGGGTGCAGGCCCGCGGCGACCCCAGGGATCCCAAAGTCGATCCGGTCGACTGGGTCGAGCGCATCCCGCTGTCCGAGACGCGCAACTACGTCCAGCGTGTGATAGAGAACGTGCTGGTCTACCGCGCAAGGTTCGAGGGCAGCGGCATGATGGCCGCGAAATCCGAGCAGCGCGTCACGACACACGAAGTGAGCGCGGAACCAACGGCATCGGCCGCAGCCCCATCGCCCTAGCGTCGCGACCGCCGGGGCTGGACGCGGCGCGAAGCTGGACGCGGGAACTGCGGCCGACGGTTCTGCGCGGCCGGCATCGTGGGGCTAGCCGTCACCTCCTTCCAGGGTTCGAAGGTTGTGCACGCGCAGATATGCCTCAGCCAGTGAGCGCGAGAGCGCGCCCATCTGCATCATCCAGCTCCAGCTCGTGATGGCCGTCAGCACCGCGACCGTCTCGATCGCGCTGTGGTAGGGCCACAACAGGTCCATGGCCGTCTCTTGCCGGTAGCAATCATAGTCGCAATACCGCTCTTGCCTGGACACCTGCCGGACGTAGCTCGAACCCAGCGGCCGGGCGCATGCGCTGCAGGCCGCGCCGTGGCGGGGATGTTCCTGATTGACGAGCATGAATCTCAATGCCGTGTCCTCGCCTCTTTCCTGCCTGTCTGCTCAGGACGCCGCGCGCGTACGCTCCTGGATCAACGGCGCCGCTTCCTGGTGAATTGCGTAGCACTCGTAGCCGCAGTAGCGCAGCAGCGTCCTGGCATCGCGCAGATAGCCACCGTCGATCTCCTCGCAGCACCACAGACATGACGTCTTGCGAAACGGGGTTCTGCCGTTCACCAATATGAATCTCACGTGGCACCTCCCAGCGCGAAGCAGAAGACCGTATCGACCAGAGAGGCGGACGGCGGCGGCGCGCAGATATGGTTGCGGCCGTCGGGATTGTCCCTGTTGCGCTCGACCTTCTGGGACGGGATCAGGATGTATTTCCCGTCTTCCCGGCGCCGTGCGTAGATCCTGCCTTCGACGTAGCGTATCTCGGTCGGGTAGCAATCCGCATTGTTGCAGCAGCTCAGAACCGGATTGTCCGGCATGCGCCAGTTCGAATAGAACTTCTCGTGCAGCACTTGATCCTGAGGCGGATGGTGACGATGCGAACCATCCCGTCCAACGTCCTCGGCCTTCACGCCCGTCGCCAGCGGAAGCGGCAGCGCGATCGCCAACAGGAGCTTGCAGCCTCGGTTCAACTCACAGCCTCCGGACGAAAAATGACCTGACGGGCTTGGTGCGGCAGTCGGTCGTCATGCCAGTTGGCATTGGAACAGCCAGCGGCGGTCGCGTTCGCGACGTGCCCTGAACCGGTCGAGGCACTTCCGCGAGCAGAGCGGCGTCCGCCAGGAGTAGTACCGGATCAGGCCAAACTTCCCGGCACAGAGGGCGCAGCCTTCGGACTCGGGACGGCGATCGGAATCATCGGGGCTATCGCACATGATCCTCTCCTCTTGACCTCTGGGGTCCTGGCTTCCCCCTGCGCAAAAGGCAGGAGGCGCCACGGTCGTCACGGAAAATGCGGCTTCTCGATCGCGACCGCCAAGTCATGCGGCAGGTCGGGGCAACGGACGCAGAGCCTGGCTCTTCGGGAGTAACACGCCGAGCATTTCGGCGATTTGTGCTCCGCAATCGACTTCTCTCGATTGGCCGCAAGACTAGGCTCCTTGCAACGCACCGCTCAATTGTACGGAGGTAAATGCACGCTAGAACTAGGGTTGTGCGAGCTATACGTAGGTTTGTGCCGTAGTTTTGCGGACCTCCCCACTCGCGCAACGTGACGGCGCAAGGCGCGCAAGCTGCACGGCAGTCGGGAGTTTTGCCAGGAATCCGACTTGCGTCGGAGGCAATTGCCCCTGTTATGCCAAAGTGCTCTACTCGCCTTCGACGCCAGCGAGCCGGAACGCTTGCGATGATGCCTGGCCAGATCACGAAAATCGGGAGTTCGGCCGCACAATTCCTGCTCGGCGGCCTTGCAGCGCTTCGGTCATTCGGCAACGGCGAGAAGGACGGCCCGGCCGTCGTAGACGCCTCGCGGAAGAATACCGACCTGCGTGATGCCGTGAAGCAATGGCGCGAGGTGTTCGAGCACAATCCCGTCATGTACTTCATGGTCGATCCCGCCGGAACGGTGCTCAACGTCAACACGTTCGGCGCCGCCCAACTGGGCTACACGACGGACGAGCTGATCGGCCAATCCGTGCTGAACGTCTTCTTCGAGGAAGACCGCGACTTCGTACGTCAATGCGTCGCCTTGTGCCTGACGACCGTGGACCAGTCGCATACCTGGGAGATTCGTAAATTCCGGAAGGACGGGTCGGTACTTTGGGTCCGTGAAAACGCCAAGGTGATGCTGCGCGGCGACGGCACGCCGATCCTGCTGGTTGCCTGCGAGAACATCACCCAGCGCAAGGAAGCGGAGGATGCACTGCGGCAGAGCGAGGACTACCTCGCCCAGGCCCAGGAACTGAGCCACACCGGCAGCTTCGGCTTGAACTTTGCGACCGGCGAAGCCGTCTGGTCGAGGGAGACCTTCCGCATCTTCCAGTGTGACCCGGCGACGAAGCCGAGCCTGGGTTTCGTCTTCGAGCGCATCCATCCGGAAGATCGCCATACGGTCCGCAGCACCCTCGAGCGGGCCTACCGCCTCGCGGAGGATTTCGACCACCAATACCGCCTGCTGATGCCCGACGGATCGGTCAAATATCTGCATTCCGTGGCGCGCGCGGTTCGACATCCATCCGGGCGCATCGAGTTCGTCGGGGCGGTGACCGACGTCACGATTGCCAAGGAAGCGGAACAGAGGCTGCGGCGCAGCGAAGCCTATTTAACCGAAGCCCAGCGCCTCAGCCAGACGAGCAGCTGGGCCTGGGACGTTCATCGCCAGGAGTTCGCCTACCGATCGGCTGAACTCTACCGCCTGTTTGGGTTTGAGCCGGACCAGACCGATGTCCCGGCCCGGGCTTTTCAGCAACGTATCCTGCCGGAGGACTTTCGGCGGATTATCGAGGTCGAACGTGAAGCGGTTCGGCAGAAGCAGCCCTTCCAGATCGACTTCCGGATCGCGCGCCCCGACGGCGCGATCAGACGCGTCCACAGCGAGGGACATCCCGTGATGGGCCGCGACGGCGAGGTGATGGAGATCATCGGTACGCATGTGGACGTCACCGAGCAGTTCGCGGCGAAAGATGCGCTGCACAAGGCATTCGACGAGCTCAAGGCATCCGAGCAGCGATTCCGCGACTACGCCGAAACCGCATCGGACTGGTTCTGGGAGACCGGGCCGGACCACCGCATCACCAGGATATCGGAACATGCCGACAGCTCCAGCGCCCCGCCGACGGGCGTGATCGGCCTGCCCCGCTGGGACATTCCACCCGATGCCGAGCTCGAGCCGGAGAAATGGGAGGAGCATCGCGCGGCGCTCGATGCCCACGTTCCGTTCCGCGATCTGATCTACCGCAGCAAGGATCGTAACGGATCTCCCATCTACGTACGCACCAGCGGCAAGCCCTTTCACGACGCGAATGGCAATTTTCTCGGCTATCGCGGCGTCAGCAGCGACGTCACGGCGGCGATCCGCGTCGAGCAGGCGGAAGAGGCGCTGCGCAAGGCACAAGGCGAGCTCGCCCACGTCACGCGCGTCACGACACTCGGCGAACTGACCACCTCGATTGCCCACGAAATCACCCAGCCGCTTGCCGCGGTGATCTCCAACGCGGACGCCTGCATCGCCTGGCTCGACCGCGAACCGGCCGATCTGAAAGCCGCGCGCCGTTCCGCCGAATGGATCGTCGAGGACGCCAATCGCGCGAGCGAGGTGATCCGCCGGATCAGGGCGCTTGCGAAGAAGACCGAGATCGAAGTCGTTGCACTCGACATCAACCAAGTCGTCAGGGAGGCCGTGGCGCTCGTTCGGCGCGAGCTCGCGACCCATGGGGTGTCGGTGCGGATGGAGTTGGCGTCCGACCTGCCCCAGGTCTGCGGCGACCGGATCCAGCTCCAGCAGGTGCTGATCAATTTGGTGATGAACGGCATCGAGGCGATGCAAGCCAATGTCGATCGCCCGCGCGAGCTGGCGATCCGCTCGTGTTGTGCGGATGACGACGACCGTCTGCTCCTCACCGTGACGGACCGCGGAGTCGGTCTCGGCAACGACGTCAAGGAGCGCATCTTCAGCCCCTTCTTCACGACGAAATCCGGCGGTCTGGGCATGGGACTCTCGATCTGCCGATCGATCATCGAGGCTCATGCGGGACGGCTTTCGGCCTTTCAAAACGAGGGACGCGGTGCGACATTCCAGATCGCCCTGCCCTTGTCGCACAAGGACACGTCGTGACTGACAATGCAAAGCAGGCCGGGCCGAGCGCCGGCGATCCGATCGTTCTGATCGTGGATGATGATCCGTCGATGCGCCGTGCGCTCACCAATCTCTTTCAATCCGTCGGTCTCAAGGTCGAAGCCTTCAGCTCGGCGGCGGAGATCATGGAAGCCAAGCCGCCCGCGGTCCCCAGTTGCCTCGTGCTCGACATCCGCCTTCCGGGCTCGAGCGGCCTCGACCTCCAGGCGGACCTCGCCAAGGCGAATATTCACACGCCCATCATCTTCATCACCGGCCACGGCGACATCCCCATGACCGTGAGAGCCATGAAAAGCGGCGCCGTCGATTTCCTGACCAAGCCGGTGCGCGACCAGGACATGCTGGATGCGGTGCAGGCGGCAATCGAGAGAGATCGCAAGCGCCGCGATGCCGAGAAATCGATCTCGGGTGTGCGATCCCGTTTCGAGGCGCTGACGGCACGCGAGCGCGACGTCCTGGCCCTCGTTGCTTCCGGGCTGATGAACAAGCAGGTCGCCGCCGAGCTTGGATTGGCCGAGATCACCGTGAAGATCTATCGCGGGCAGATCATGCGGAAGATGGGGGCGAAGTCGCTCGCCGATCTCGTCAGAATGACGGACGCGCTCGGAATCCCGCGAAACAGGGGTCATTTGCAAACCTAAGTATGCTTTCCAAGCTCGCTCCGGTGGCCCACCTTCCCTGAGGCGGCTGAACCGCGGCCGGCGGCTCGCCGTTCAGGAGCGATCTATTGCCAGCGCCTTCGATCATTTCCGTCATTGACGATGATGCCTCCGTTCGCCTGGCGACGAACAACCTCCTGACGTCGCGCGGATACACGGTCTACACCTTTGGCTCCGCTCATGAATTCCTCCAATCCGCCGAACTGGAGACGACCTCCTGCGTGATCGCGGACGTGCAGATGTCGACCATGAGCGGCGTCGAGCTGCTGACGCATATGCGCCGCCACGGGCGCATCACGCCCTTCATCTTCATGACGGCTTTTCCGGACGAGAGCGTGCGCGACCGCGCGCTGAAGGCCGGCGCGACCTGCTTTCTCGCCAAGCCGTTCTCAACGCCAACCCTGCTTCAATGCCTGGAGACGGCCCTGTCGGGCCCCAGTGACGCCACGATGTGATGCGGTGCCGCCGCGTCCGCCGAGCCTCACGGCCAGGACGTCACTTCCTCTGGAGCAGACCCATGCCCTTGGGGCCGTAGGTCTCCAACGCGTCGGCGCACTGCTTGGCAGGGTTCGCCTTGAACTCGTCGTATCGCTTGTCGCGCCACGCTCCGCCCTGTTCTGAAACGTCGAACGCCTTCAGCACCCCGGGTCCGCCCAGCTTACGCACCTCGCCATCCCACTTCTTGATGTCCAACGTGACGCCCGGACACTGCTCCGACGCAATCACGACGTCGGTGTATTCCTGGTGCAGCTGCGCAGCGTCGGCGATGCTGGCGCCGGGCGGCGCTGCGGTGGCGGCTGCGGCGATCGAACATAGCGCCGCCGCCAACATGGTCTTCAACTTCATCTTACGTCCTCTGCGAGCGCCGGCTCAGCGATGTTGGCCGCCTTGATGGTCGGCCAACATGCCCCTCAATCGACCTTGATGTCCGCCGCCTTGATGATCGGCCACCATTTGGCGATCTCGGCCTTTTGCCGCGCGCCGAGTGCCTCGGGGGTGAGCTGGTCCTGCGGCGTCATCTCCAGGCCCTGGCTTTCGAGCTGCTTCTTCACCGCGGGATCGTTCAGCGCGTCCACGGCGGCGGCATTCAGCTTGGCGACGATCTCCTTCGGCGTGCCCTTCGGCACCCACATGCCCGACCACAGCGTCATGTTGAAGCCCTTCAGGCCCGCCTCCTCCGCGGTCGGGATGTCGGGCGCCGAGGCGAGGCGCTTGCTGTCGGTGATGGCGTAGGCGCGGATGGTGCCGGCACGGACCTGGTTGATGGAGTTGGAGGTCTGGTCGACGATGACGTCGATCTGGCCGGCGATCAGATCGTTCAGCGCGGGCGCTGTGCCGCGATACGGCACATATTGCAGCTTGATGCCGGACACGCTCTCGAAATAGACGCCGGCGATGTGGCTGCCCGAGCCCGCGCCGGCGGTGCCGGCCGTCGGCGGCGAGGTGCGCGACTTCAGCCACTCCAGAAGCTCCTTCAGCGAGGTCGCGGGTACCGCGTTCTTGCTGACGACGATCATGGGGTTGCTGGGCAGCAGCACCACCGGCTCGAGATCGGCGACGAGATCGTATTTGAGCTTGTAGACGGCGCCGTTCGCGACATGGGTGCCGAGATGGCCGAACGAGATGGTGTAGCCGTCCGGCGGCGATTGCACCGCGCGGGCGACACCGATCGAGCCGCCCGCGCCGGTGACGTTCTCGATCACCAGCGGCTGGCCCAGCGACACGCGCATGCGTTCCGCGAGCACGCGCGCCATCGCATCCGAGGGCCCGCCGGCGGCGAAGGGCACGATGATAGTGATGGGACGCGAGGGGAAATCGTCGGCGCGCGCGGCGCCTGCGATAGCGAGAATACCGATCAGCCCAGCCCAGGCGGCCTTCTTCATTGTGTTCTCCCCAGCGATGTCTTTGTTGTTTTTGTGCCCTCCCGCGTACGGGAAGAGAGACCAGTCGTGAAGAGACCAAATGACGCGCCGGAGCGCGTTGACCGCGCTCCGGCTGCTGGTCTCGATCAGAACTGCGAATAGTCGATCGGCTTGTGGCGGTCGAGCGTGCGGGTGACCGGCGGCAGCGGGTATTTCAGGCCGGTCGCGCAGTTGAACAGCATCACGCGGTCGCCCTTCGAGACGCGGCCGTCGGCAAGGCTCTCCTTGTAGGCGGCGTAGGTCGCGGCGCCCTCGGGACAAAGCAACAGCCCCTCCTCGCGCGCGACCTCGTTGAGCGCCGCCGAGATCTTGTCGTCGTCGACGGCAATGGCAAAGCCCTTGCTCTGCCGCACCGCGCGCAAAATCAAAAAGTCGCCGATCGCCTGCGGCACGCGGATGCCGGAGGCGATGGTGTGGGCATCCTCCCAGCGCGTGGCGTGCTCGGTGCCGGCGTCATAGGCCCGCACCATCGGCGCGCAGCCGGAAGCCTGCACCGCGACCATACGCGGGCGCTTCGATCCGATGAAGCCGATCTTCTCGAGCTCGTCGAACGCCTTCCACATGCCGATCAGGCCGGTGCCGCCGCCGGTCGGATAGAAGATCACGTCGGGCACGTCCCAGCCGAGCTGCTCGGCAAGCTCGAGGCCCATCGTCTTCTTGCCCTCGATCCGGTACGGCTCCTTCAGCGTCGAGGTGTCGAACCAGCCGACTTTTGCTTTTCCCTCGCCGACGATCTTGCCGCAATCGTCGATATAGCCGTTAACGCGATAGACGGTCGCGCCCTGCAGCTCGATCTCGCTGACATTCACTTCGGGCGTATCGGCCGGGCAGAAGATCGTGGTCTTGATGCCGCAGCTCGTCGCATAGGCCGCGAGCGCCGCGCCGGCATTGCCGTTGGTCGGCATCGCCATGTGCTTGATGCCGAGCGCCTTGCCCATCGACACCGCCATCACCAGACCGCGCGCCTTGAACGAGCCGGTCGGCAGCCGTCCCTCGTCCTTGACGATGATCTCGCCGTCGCCGAGCTTCTTGCCGAGCCTGGGTAGCCGGATCAGCGGCGTCGTGACCTCGCCGAGCGAGACGATGTCCTGGCATTTGCGCACCGGCAGCAGCTCGCGGTAGCGCCACATGTCGCCGGGACGCTGGGCGAGCGCGTCCTTGGTCAGCGCCTTCTTCACGCCCGCGAGGTCGTAGCGCACCAGCAGCGGCTTGCCGGCCTTGGAGAGATTGTGGACCTGGTCGGCGGCGTAATGGTCGCCCTCCATCGCGCATTCGAGATGGGTGACGAAGGTCGGGCGTTCGATGGTGAGGTTGTCGTTGTCTTTCACAACTGTTCTTTCGTTTTGAGGTTTGCAGTTACGTCTTCAATAAGAGCCACCGCGCGGGGTCCGCCCCGTAGCGTCGGGGTATTTTGCATCGACCGACATATTATCGTCCCTGCAAAGACCGGAGTAGCCCCAAAAAAGTAGATGATCGCCGGGACGGGCGCGCAATTCCAGGTGGCGGACAAAGTCTTCGTATTCGTCGAAGATGAACCTCAACGGAGCAGAACTACCCGCGTACAAACGGTGTTCCAGAATAACGGGCTCGCATTCCAGAATATCGCGAACCTTGGCCACAATTCTGGCGCAAGGATACTATTGCCGGCCTCCGACCAATCGTCATGAGCCGCCATTGGGCGCCCCGCTCTAGATGTTCAACACCCGCCCATACGCATCCAGCACGGCTTCCTTCATCATCTCCGACAGGGTCGGATGCGGGAACACGGTGTGCATCAGCTCTTCTTCCGTCGTCTCCAGGTTCATGGCGACGACATATCCCTGGATCAGCTCGGTCACTTCAGCGCCGACCATGTGGGCGCCGAGCAGCTGGCCGGTCTTCTTGTCGAAGATGACCTTGACGAGGCCCTGGTCCTCGCCGAGCGCGATGGCCTTGCCGTTGCCGACGAAGGGGAAGCGGCCGACGCGGATCTCGCGGCCGCTCTCCTTGGCCTTGGCTTCGGTCAGGCCGACGGATGCGACCTGCGGGTGGCAATAGGTGCAGCCCGGGATCATGTTCTTGTCCATGGGATGCGGATGCAGGCCCTTGATCGCCTCGACGCAGATCACGCCCTCGTGCTCGGCCTTGTGGGCGAGCATCGGGGGTCCCGCGACGTCGCCGATGGCGTAGATGCCGGGAACGTTGGTCTTGCCGTAGCCGTCGATGACGATGCAGCCGCGGTCGGTCTTCACGCCCAGCTTTTCGAGGCCGAGATTCTCGATGTTGCCGACGACGCCGACGGCCGAGATCACGCGCTCGAACTCGGTCGTGACAGGCTTGCCCTTGCCGTCGTCGATGGTGGCGACGACGCTGTCGGCCTTCTTCTCCAGCTTCGTGACCTTGGTCGAGGACATGATCTTGATGCCCAGCTTCTCCAGGCGCTTGCGCGCAAGGCCCGCGATCTCGGCGTCCTCGACGGGGAGGATCTGCGGCAGCACCTCGACCACCGTGACCTCGGAGCCCATGGTGTGGAAGAACGAGGCGAACTCGATGCCGATCGCGCCGGAGCCGACCACCAGCAGCGACTTCGGCATGCGCTCCGGCACCATCGCTTCAAAGTAGGTCCAGATCAGCTTCTTGTCGGGCTCGAGCCCTGGCAGCACGCGCGGCCGCGCGCCGGTCGCAACGATGATGTGCTTGGCCTGATAGGTCCCCTCGCCCAGCGACCCCTTGGGGCCCTCGACGTCGGACTTCTTCACCGTGACCTTGCCGGGCGCGTCGATCGAGGCGGCGCCCCAGATCACGCTCACCTTGTTCTTCTTCATCAGGAAGCCGACGCCGTCGTTCAGCCGCTTGGAGACGCCGCGCGAGCGCTGCACCACGGCCTTCGGGTCGAACGAGACCTTCTCCGCGGACAGGCCGTAGTCCTTGGCATGCTTCATGTAGTGATAGATCTCGGCCGAGCGCAGCAGCGCCTTGGTCGGGATGCAGCCCCAGTTCAGGCAGATGCCGCCGAGATAGGACTTCTCGACGATCGCGACCTTGAAGCCGAGCTGGGCAGCGCGGATCGCGGTGACATAGCCGCCGGGACCGGAGCCGATGATGATGACGTCGAAGGATGTATCGGCCATGGCGGCTCCCATTCAACTCAAGCGGTCGTTGCGCCGCGGGCGCGGCGATTGAGGATGTAGATTCTGATCAGCCATTCCATGAGAATGACCGCCGCCATGATGGCGAAGATGGTGAGCGCGATCGGCGCCCAGATGTTGCGCGACAGCGCCTCGCCGGCGAAGAAGGCGGCGTCAATGATCTCGCGGCCGTGCGGGCTGAGCGTGAGGATCAGCGAAACCAGCATCGAGATCCAGGGCCAGCGCGTCGTCATGCGCCATCTCAGACCATCATCATGACGGGGTTTTCGATCAGCTGCTTGAACGCACCGATCAGTTCGGCGCCGAGCGCGCCGTCGATGGCGCGGTGATCGCAGGACAAGGTCACGCTCATCATGTGCGCGATCTCGATCTTGCCGCCGCGCACGACGGGCCGCTCCTCGCTGGTGCCGACCGCGAGGATGGTGGCATGCGGCGGGTTGATCACGGCGGTGAAGTGGCTGATGCCGTACATGCCGAGGTTGGAGACGGCGGTGGTGCCGCCCTGGTATTCCTCGGGCTTCAGCTTGCGCGAACGCGCGCGCGCGGCAAAATCCTTCATCTCGTTGGAGATGGTCGAGAGCGTCTTGGTCTCGGCCTTGCGGATGATCGGCGTGATCAGGCCGCCGGGCATCGCGACGGCGACGCCGACGTCGGAATGGTGGTGCTTGACCATACCGCTTTCGGTCCAGCTGACGTTGCAGTTCGGGATCTTCTGCAGCGCCACCGCCATCGCCTTGATGACGAAGTCGTTGACCGAGATCTTGTAGAGCGGCTTCTTCTCCTTGTCCTTCGGCGCGGCGGCGTTGATCTCCTCGCGCGCGGCCATCAGCTTGCCGATGTCGCAGTCGATGGTGAGGAAGAAGTGCGGCACGTTCTGGATCGACGCGGTCAGGCGCTGCGCGATCGTGCGGCGCATGCCGTCATGCGGGACGATGTCGTAGGAGCCCGGCTCGAACAGCGACAGGATCTGCTTGTCCGACATGGTGGGCGCGATTCCAGGCGCGCCTGACGGCGCCGCCGCGGGCGCCTTGAGGCCCTTGCCGGACTTGGCCTGCTCGACGTCGCGGGCGACCACGCGGCCGTGCGGGCCGGTACCGGTGACCATGGCGACATCGATGCCGGCATCCTTGGCCAGACGCCGCGCCAGCGGCGAGGAGAACACGCGGCCGCCATGACCGTTGGCCTGCGCGGCAGGGGCGGCAGCCTGCGGCGCCGGAGCCGCTGCGGGCGCCGGTGCAGCCTTGGGCGCAGCGGGAGCCGGTGCGGCAGCCGGAGCCGCGGGAGCCTCCGCAGCCTTCGGCGGCGCAGCCGACGCGCTGGGCTTGGCGGCGCCTGCGGCCTTCACGTCCTCGCCTTCGCCGGCGAGCACCGCGATCACGTCGTTGACCGGCACATCCTGCGTGCCCTCGGGCACCAGGATCTTGGCGATCGTGCCCTCGTCGATGGCCTCGACCTCCATGGTCGCCTTGTCGGTCTCGATCTCGGCGATCACGTCGCCGGATTTGACCTTGTCGCCTTCCTTCTTCAGCCATTTGGCGAGGTTGCCCTTCTCCATCGTCGGCGAGAGAGCGGGCATCAGGATGTTGATGGGCATGCTGACCTCAAGAAGAACTTTGCAAAAACGCCGCCTCCGACAGTGGAGACGAACAGACCAGGTTTAGTTGCCGATGTCGCCCTGCCACAGGCGCTCATTGGCAGGGACGGAACGCCAATTCTTCATCATGGTGATGGAACGGTCGTCGGCAAGATCGATCCAGGGGATACCGAACTTGTCGAGAATGTCCTTGGAGCCCTCGAAGGTGACGGACTCCCCGATCACCACCAGCTTGACCTTGAACAGCGCGAGCGCGCCGGCGCACATCGAGCAAGGCGACAGCGTGGTGTACATGACGGTGTCGTGGAACGTGATCGCGCCGGCCTCGCGCAGGCAGCTCATCTCGCCGTGCAGGATGACGTTGTTCTCCTGCACGCGGTTGTTGTGGCCGCGGGCGATGATCTTGTCGTCGCGCGTCAGCACCGCGCCGATCGGCAGGCCGCCCTGTGCGATCGAGGCTTCCGCCTCGCGGATCGCCTCGAGCATGAAATCGAAATGACGGGATTCGATCGCCACGGTCAGTGCCCCTTCCCGCGCGGCGTCGTGGTGCCGGTGTCCGTCGGACGCTCGATCTCGGCCTGGAACATGTCGAGGATCCGGTTCAGCGCGTCTTCCTCGGTGTACTCGCTCTCGCGCGCATAGGCGCGCGCGGCGTGGCGGGCGAGATCGACGAGCAGGAGGCCCCACATGTCGGGTTCCTCGAAGGCCCGCTGGAACGCCATCGACAGCCCGCCGTCCAGCACGAACACGCGCAAGATCTCGACCGCGTCGTCGCGGGTCATGACGTCGGGCGGCAGTGGCTGCTCCTTCGGGCCCGCCATGGTTTACCTGTAGCAGACGGCTTTGGCGGCCTCGACGACTTCTGCCGCCGACGGCAGTGCAAGCTTCTCCAGGTTCGCGGCATAAGGCATCGGCACGTCCTTGCCGGAAACGCGCGCGACAGGCGCGTCCAGATAGTCGAAGGCGTTCTCCATGATCCGCGCGGCGATCTCGGCGCCGACGCCACTCTGGGCCCAGCCCTCTTCCACCGTGACGGCACGGCCGGTCTTCTTGACGGAGTTGATGATGGTCTCGGTGTCCATCGGGCGCAGCGTGCGCAGGTCGATCACCTCGGCCTCGATGCCCTCCTTGGCGAGCTCGTCGGCGGCCTTGAGCGCATAGGTCATGCCGTTCGACCAGGAAATGATGCTGACGTGGCTGCCGGCGCGCACGATGCGCGCCTTGCCGATCGGGACGATGAAGTCGTCGAGCTTCGGCACTTCGCCGGTGTGGCCGTACAGCACCTCGTTCTCGAGGAAGATCACCGGATTGGGATCGCGGATCGCGGCCTTGAGCAGGCCCTTGTAGTCGGCGGCCGAGAACGGCGCGACGACCTTGAGACCCGGGACGTTGGAGTACCAGGCCGAATAGTCCTGGCTGTGCTGCGCGGCAACGCGCGCGGCGGCGCCGTTCGGACCGCGGAACACGATCGAGCAGCCCATCTGGCCGCCGGACATGTAGAGCGTCTTGGCGGCGGAGTTGATGATCTGGTCGATCGCCTGCATGGCGAAGTTGAAGGTCATGAACTCGACGATCGGCTTCAGGCCGGTCATGGCGGCGCCGACGCCGACGCCGGCAAAGCCGTGCTCGGTGATCGGGGTGTCGATCACGCGCCGGGCGCCGAACTCCTGGAGCAACCCTTGCGTCACCTTGTAGGCGCCCTGATACTCAGCGACCTCTTCGCCCATCACGAAGACGTCGGGGTCACGGCGCATCTCTTCGGCCATGGCGTCGCGCAAGGCTTCGCGAATGGTCTGCGTCACCATCTCGGTGCCGGCGGGCACTTCCGGATCCGGCTCGGCGACAGCCTGCGGCGCGGGCGCAGCCTTCGGCGCGGGAGCCTCGGCCTTTGCAGCAGCAGGCGGAGCGGACTCGGCCGCCTTCGCGGCCGGTGCGGGCGCCTTCGCAAGATCGGCGGCGCTCTCGCCGTCGGCGAGAATGGTCGCGATCGGCGTGTTCACCGCGACGTCGGCGGTGCCCTCGGGGATCAGGATCTTGCCGAGCGTACCCTCGTCGGTCGCTTCGACCTCCATGGTCGCCTTGTCGGTCTCGATCTCGGCGATCACGTCACCCGACTTGATCTGCTCGCCCTCTTTCTTCAGCCACTTGGCAAGGTTGCCCTTTTCCATCGTGGGCGACAGCGCGGGCATCAGCACTTGAATTGGCATATCGACTCCAAAAGAAAGCTTGCGCGCGTTCAGCGGTAAACGTCAGTCCAGAGCTCGGCGGCATCCGGCTCGGGATCATGCTGGGCAAAGTCGGCGGATGCGTTGACGATGTCGCGCACCTCGGCGTCGATCGCCTTGAGGTCGGCCTCGCTGACCTTGGCCGCCAGCAGGCGATTGCGCACCTGCTCGATCGGGTCCTGGTCATGGCGAACCTTCTCGACCTCCTCGCGCGTGCGATATTTCGCAGGGTCGGACATCGAGTGGCCGCGATAGCGGTAGGTCTGCATCTCCAGGATGAAGGGGCCCTTGCCGGCGCGGCACCAGGCCGCCGCCTCCTCGCCCGCCGCCTTGACGGCGCGGACGTCCATGCCGTCGACCTGCTTGCCGGGGATGTTGAAGGACACGCCGCGCTTGGAGAAATCCTGCTGGGCCGAGGCGCGCGAGACCGCGGTGCCCATGGCGTAACGGTTGTTCTCGATGACGAAGATCACCGGCAGCTTCCAGAGCTCCGCCATGTTGAAGCTCTCATAGACCTGGCCCTGGTTGGCCGCGCCGTCGCCGAAATAGGTGACGCTGACATTGCCGTTGCCGCGATAGTGATTGGCGAACGCAAGACCGGTGCCGAGCGAAACCTGGGCGCCGACGATGCCGTGGCCGCCGTAGAAGTGCTTCTCCTTGCTGAACATGTGCATGGAGCCGCCCTTGCCCTTGGAATAGCCGCCGCGGCGACCCGTGAGCTCGGCCATCACGCCGTTGGCTTCCATGCCGGTGGCCAGCATGTGGCCGTGATCGCGATAGCCGGTGATGACCTGATCGCCCTCCCTGAGGGCCATCTGCATGCCGACCACCACGGCCTCCTGGCCGATATAGAGATGGCAGAAGCCGCCGATGGCGCCCATGCCGTAGAGCTGGCCGGCCTTTTCCTCGAACCGCCGGATCAGGAGCATCTCGCGGAGCGCCTTGAGCTCCTGCTCCCTGGTGAACTCCGGGGGCGAGCCGCCGTCGGTCTTGTCCTGTGCAGCGCCTGCGGCGGCTTTCTTGGGTGCGGCCATGGGAATTCCGGGTCAGAGAAAACTTCTGCCCTCTCTAACCCAAGTCAAACGCCCTTGGAAAGCACCGCGGCGACATGGCACGACTTTCATTATGCCGCACTGCAACGTGGTCGAAACTTTGCAAAACCTTTAGGCTCGATCAGGCAACTTTAGCTCACCCGCCAGCGACGCTGCCGTGCGCCGCCGACGCGACGAAATTCGGACACGTTTATCGACGGCTCCAAGCCTTCGCGCGCGGCCGAATCGCGGTGCCGCCTACCAGCCCAGCTCGCGCAAATACGCTGCACGGGCGGCAACGCCGGTATGGGTGAAGTCGCTGAAGACCCCGTCGACGCCAAGTCGGAAAAATTTGAGATATTCAAGGCTGGGATCGCCGCGATAGTCGGCCGCGAGATATTTCTTCTCGTTGCGGAACGTGAAGACGTGCACGAACAGGCCGAGCTTGTGCGCATCGGCGACGAGGCTGGTCGCCTCCTGCGTCGTCGCCTCCGGCGTCGATCCCTTGTAGGGCGTGCCGTCGGCATTGCTGTCCTTCCACGGTGCGATCTTGAGTGGAACGATGTAGGCCTTCCAAGGACCGATGCCGTCGGCATAGGTCTTGATCTCGGCAAGCCCCTCCGGGGTCAGCATCGCATCGTAGAGGCGCCCATCGCCTGCAACCGTCCAGTCGAACGGACGCGAGCTCGTGATGTTGTTGAGCAGGACCTTGCCGGACTTGAAGTCGATGCCGTTGCCGTCGATCAGCTGGACCTGCCGCGTCTGCAGGCCGTGGCTGCGCATATATTTCAGGCTGCCGGGCTCGAAGCTCTGAACGAGGATGGGAGCATCCGTGGTGTTGAGGCCGCTGTCCCCGATGATCTTGATCAGGGCATCCTCGAGCGGGCGGCTACCGGGGGCGCCGCAGCCATTGGCGATCGCCTGCGCGTTGTTCCAGGTCGGGTTCTTGGTTTCGGGGTAGACCAGGATGGACCGTCCGGTCTCCTTGCTCCTGGCCCTGGCGATGTCGATGACGTCCTGGAAGCTGATGACCGGAAGCTTGCCGTTGAAGACCTTCGGCCGCTCGTTTGCGGCGTCGTAGGTGGTGCCGCCGATCAGGGTCTTCAGCTCGGCCATGGTGAAATCGGTGATCGACCAGTCGTTGGTGTGGTCCTCGCCGTCCACGATCAATGACTTCAGCACCGATTTCGGATCCGAGGGATCGGTGAGATCCGTCAGGTAATCGGCAGGCGCGGTTGGCGACGCCGGCGCCTTGACGCGAACGCCTGGCACCGTGCGCTTGCGCGCGGCCACGGACGCGTTGGTCTTCGCCACTTCGGCAACATTGGTGTTGTCGCTCAGCCAGGGATTGTGGCGCACGACCAGGACGCAATCCTTGGTCAGGTGCAAATCCTCTTCGAGCGCGTCGGTCCCGACGGCGGCGGCGAGGTCATAGGAGGCCTCGGTCTCCTCGGGCACCAGTCCCGGCAGGCCGCGATGTCCGAGGACCAGCGGCGCCTTTCCATCGACGGTCAGGAAGGGTTTTGCGCCCGATGGCGCCGCAGCGGTCTGCGCGAAAGCCATCGACAGCGGGAGCACCGCGGCACCGAGCAGCATCGCCCCAATATACATCGCGCGTTGTGAACGCGTGTTCGGCATCGCCAAGTCTCCGTCTTTGCCTGGCATCGCCTCGAACGCCAGCAGCGCCGGCCCCGAACGGGCGGCGCTGCCGTCTTGTCCCAAGACTCTGACAGATGGATGACGGCCGGGCGGACTTCCTCGTCCGCCCGATCACATCTTCGATCAGAAGAAGCCGAGCTTCTTCGGGCTGTAGCTGACCAGGAGATTCTTGGTCTGCTGGTAGTGATCGAGCATCATCTTGTGGGTCTCGCGGCCGACGCCCGACTGCTTGTAGCCGCCGAACGCCGCGTGCGCGGGATAGGCGTGGTAGCAGTTGGTCCAGACCCGGCCAGCCTGGATCGCCCGGCCGAAGCGGTAGCAGCGATTGGCATCGCGGCTCCAGACCCCGGCGCCCAGGCCATAGAGCGTGTCGTTGGCAATCGCGAGCGCCTCCTCATCGGTCTTGAAGGTCGTGACCGAGACCACGGGGCCGAAAATCTCCTCCTGGAAGATGCGCATCTTGTTGTGGCCTTCGAACACCGTCGGCTGGACGTAGAAGCCACTGGCGAGATCGCCGCCGAGCTCGGCACGTCCGCCGCCGGCCAGCACCTTCGCCCCCTCCTGCTTGCCGATGTCGATATAGGAGAGGATCTTTGCGAGCTGCTCGCTGGAGGCCTGCGCGCCGATCATGGTGTCGGCCACGCGCGGATCGCCCTGCTTGATGGCGGCGACGCGCTTCAGCGCCCGCTCCATGAAGCGGTCGTAGATGTCGGCGTGGACCAGCGCCCGGCTCGGACAGGTGCAGACCTCGCCCTGGTTCAGCGCGAACATGACGAAGCCCTCGATCGCCTTGTCGAAGAAATCGTCGTCTTCCGCGGTGACGTCCTTGAAGAAGATGTTGGGCGACTTGCCGCCGAGCTCCAGCGTGACCGGGATGAGGTTCTGGCTGGCATATTGCATGATCAGCCGGCCCGTCGAGGTTTCGCCGGTGAAAGCGATCTTGGCGATGCGCGGGCTCGACGCCAGCGGCTTGCCGGCCTCGAGGCCAAAGCCGTTGACGACGTTGAGCACGCCTGGCGGCAAGAGGTCACCGACGATCTCGGCCCAGACCATGATCGAGGCCGGGGTCTGCTCGGCGGGCTTGAGCACGACGCAATTGCCGGCGGCCAGCGCAGGCGCAAGCTTCCAGCACGCCATCAGCAGCGGGAAGTTCCAGGGAATGATCTGGCCGACCACGCCGAGCGGCTCGTGGAAATGATAGGCGATGGTGTCTTCGTCGATCTCGCCGATCGAGCCTTCCTGGGCGCGCACCACGCCGGCGAAATAACGGAAATGGTCGATGGCGAGCGGCAGGTCGGCTGCGCGGGTCTCGCGGATCGGCTTACCGTTGTCCCAGGTCTCCGCGATCGCAAGGCGCTCGAGATTCTCCTCCATGCGATCAGCGATCCTGTTGAGGACCGCGGCGCGCTCGGCAACGCTGGTGCGGCCCCAGGCGCCCTTGGCGGCATGCGCCGCGTCGAGGGCGGCTTCGACGTCCTGCGCGTCGGAGCGCGCGATCTTGCAGACGATCTGGCCGTTCACCGGCGAGGCGTTGTCGAAATACTTGCCGGACTTCGGCGCGACAAACTTGCCGCCGATGAAATTGTCGTAGCGTTCGGCGAAGGGGTTTTGGGTGACGCCGAGGAATTCCACCTTGTTCATTGCTCACTCCCGATGTTGCTGTTTGCGCGATCCGCCGTGTGTTCACGACTTGCGCTGACGATCTCGCGGAAGGTGTTTTCTGTCAGCCCGGGCGGGAGCGATGGCGGAGCGGACCTGTCGCAGTTCTGCGACAGGTGATGCGGCCGCATCCACGTTCTCGGTCCTCATCCTGAGGAGCGCGCCCTTGCGCGCGTCTCGAAGGATGGTTGCGGGCACTGCGGGGCCTGCATTGTTCGAGACGACCGCTGCGCGGTCTCCTCACCATGAGGGGATAGAACTCAGTGCTTGATCTCGAACCGCTTCAGCTTCCTGTGCAGCGTGGCGCGGCTGACGCCGAGGGCCTTGGCGGCGGCCGACACATTGCCGCCGGCGCGGAGCAGCGCCCGCTGCAGCACCGCGCGCTGGCCGCCGGCAAGGTGGTCATGCGCGGGTTCGCCGCCGAGCAGGTCGGCCGCGGGCACCGGTTGCAAAGGACGGCCGGGCGCGATCCCAAGTCCCGCCCGTGCGGTGCGGGTCGCGCCGATCACGAGATCGTCCGCATCGACCGCGACGAGGCCGATGGACTGACCGTCCGAGCCCGGCGTCAGCACAATGCGGGCATGGGCGAAGGCGCGGCGGAACAGATCGGCCTCGATACGTTTGGCCGCCTCCCCCGCCGCCAGCGCGATCAGACTGGAAAACGCATCGGTGCGGTCGGCGCGGCAGGAGGAAACGTCGAGCACGCCGGCGAAGGCCGCCTCGTGATCGTAGATCGGAACGGCGGTGCAGCTCAGAAGCGTGTTGCGCGTGAAGAAGTGCTGGTCGCGGTCGATCGTCAGCGGCCGCTGCTCGACGACGCAGGTTCCGATGCCGTTGGTGCCTTCATGCTCCTCGCTCCAGAGCGCGCCGGTCCACAGGCCCCAGGACTCGAACGTCGCATCGTCCGCCGGCGTACCGCGGCGATCGACGGGAACCCCCTCGCCGTCGGCCAGCAGCACACAGCAGCCGGCAGCACCGACGGCCTGATAGAGCCGGTCCATGGCGCCCTGCGCGGCGGCCAGCAGCGGCGCGATGCGCTCGCGCGCCGTGCGGAGTTCCACCTCCGTCAGCCGCTGCGGCAGGCCGCGGCCGGAGGGGTCGAGATGATGCAATCGGGAGGAACGGCGCCAGGAGGCCACGAGCGCGGACCGAGCCGCCTGGCCTGATGCGATGGCGGCCTCGACACGGGCCGCGTGATGCCGGGGCATTGACCCATTCATCACCGTTTCCTCCGGGTGGCAATCTAGGGCGTGCCGGCGCGGCCGGATTGATCTCCGTCAAGCTCGGGGCCGCGCACCGCAACAGCCATGCCCCCACCCCCTCCGCTCCGTCAAGGTAGCGGTCCTGCGACTTTCGGTGTGCGAGAGGACGGCCCGCGAAGGCGCTAGTTCTGGGGGATCATCCGGACGAGATCGTGCGGATTGACGTAGTCGAGCTGGAAGCGCGCCCGCTCGTCCAGCATGTCGGGGTCGATCCTCTGGGAGCGCAGCAGCGAGACCCGCTGCTCGCTCTTGGCGCGCTCGCGCTTGAGCTGCGCCAGCTCGCTCGTCAACGAGATGATCTCCTGGTCGAGTTCCTGGCGGGCGTTGAGGCCGTACTTGCCGGTATAGGCGTTGACGCCGAAATAGCCGACGATGGCGGCCGCCATCGCGTAGAGGGCAAGACCGGTCAGGATGGATTTCAGGCGCGCGCGGGAGACCATCTTGGGAAGATGGGGCAGCTTGGTTAAGGGAGTGCTAACTCGCCCGCTGCCAGTCGTCATGCCCGGGCTTGTCCCGGGCATCCACGTTCTTCGTCGCCGCAAGCTAGAGCGTGGATGGCCGGGACAAGCCCGGCCATGACGGCGAGAGTTAGAGATCAGCCGTGGTGCTTGGCCACGTGCGCGGCGAAGGCGTCGATGTAGGCCTGCAGCACGCCCTTCAGCGAGTCCTTGGCGAGGTTGCCCTCGGCATCGAAGGCGTCGCCGACGGCGTTCAGGTAGATCTCGGGCTGCTGCATGATCGGGCCGGCAATGCCGGGCAGGATGTTCTGCAGCGTCTTGGCGGCGCTGACGCCACCGAGCGGGCCCGGCGAGTTCGAGACGATGCCGACCGGCTTGCCGTTGAACGAGCTCTTGCCATAGGGGCGCGAGGCGACGTCGATGGCGTTCTTCAGCACGCCCGGGATGGCGCGGTTGTATTCGGGGGTCACGAAGATGACGCCGTCGGACTTCTGCAGCTTGTCGCGGAACGCCAGCCAGTCGGCGGGCGGCGCGCCCTCGAGGTCCTGGTTGAAGAAGGAGATGCCCGCCGGCGTGACGACCTCGAGCTTGAGCGAGGCCGGCGCGAGCTTGGTGAGCGCGTTGGCGATCTTCAGCGAAAAGCTGTCCTTGCGCAGGCTGCCGGCGATAACGACGATGTTGTAGGCCATGGAATGTCCTCGAGGGCTAGAGCGGGAGTGCCGGGCGGCACTTAATCGATCTGCCGCGATGGATGCAAGTGCATGAACCGGCGCGATTTGGAAACGCTGAGTTTCGCGAAAGTGGTCATTGAGGCCCAGCGTAGCCCGGATGGAGCAAAGCGTAATCCGGGACCGATCGAGCCGGATGCAGTGGCCCCGGAGTGCGCGGAGCCTGTCATCGGCGGGCGCCTTGCGCCGGCCCGTCGGCTCCCTCCGGGCCTCGAAAACCGCTAACCGCCGCGCCTGTCCACCCTTGCAGACTAGCCCTGTTTTGCCCGACGGCGCAAATTTCCATTCGGTTTTAGCGAAGCACTGAAATCACTCGCGATTTCTACTGTGCATGGGGTTGTTTTCGACATTTTGTTCGAACAGGCAGTTCCGCTCCAAAACAATCAGGCCGCCAAGAGGCGGCCTGACGTTTCGCGCAACTTCGTGGTTCGGATCAGATCGTCGGATTCCACGCCGACGGGATCAGGCGGTACTTGGCACCGTCCTTCTCGACGTGACCGACCGAGGGGAAGGTGAAGTGGAAGCCGATCACGGTGGCCTTCTCGGCCGCCGCCATGTCGTAGAACTTGTGGCGCGTCGCCTGCGCCATGGCGGCGTCGGCGTCGAACATCACGTGCCAGTCCGGATTGCGCAGGAAGAATTCCGGAATGTTGGTGACGTCGGACTGGATCAGCACCTTCGCATCGCCCGAGGCGACCGCAAACGAGGTGTGGCCCGGCGTGTGGCCCGGCGTCGCGATCGAGGTGATGCCGGGCGCGACCTCCTTGCCCCACTCGTATTTCGTGACCTTGGACTCCAGGCCCGCGAAGGTCTTCTTCACGTTGGCGAAGTAGTTCTTCATCATCGGGTTGGACTCGGCCTTCGCCGTGTTGTCCTCGCTGGTCCAGAACTCCCAGTCCTTGCCCGGCACCATGATCTCCGCGTTCGGGAACGCGAGCGCGCCGTCGGCGAGGCGGATGCCGTTGGTGTGGTCGGGGTGCAGATGCGACAGCAGCACGATGTCGATGCTCTTCGGGTCGACGCCGGCAGCCTGGAGGTTCTGCAACGTGCGGCCGACCGCGCCCTTGCTGGGCTCGAGATTGGCGACGCCGTTGCCGGTGTCGATCAGCACCAGCTTGGAGCCGGTGTTGATGAGCTGCGGGTTGAACGGCACCGTGACCATGCCCTTGGGCATGTAGGCCGCCTCGCCGGCGGCTGCGGCCTCTTCCTTCGGCGCGTTGACGACGAATTTGTCGGGCATCGGGAAGGTGCGCGCACCGTCATTGATCGAGGTGCATTCGAGGCTGCCGACCTTGTAGCGATAGAAGCCCGGCGCCTGCGTGCCGGCTTGCGGCACTGCGGCATTGGCGATGGTCGGGCGAAGCCCGGTGGCGGCAGCCGCGCCGATGGCGGCGGCGCCTGCGAGCAGATGACGACGATTGAGATCAGTCATGGAGAGGTCCCCTTCTGAGCGCCTTGCGGTTTTTCCGCTTTCAAAGGCGGCGGAATAATCTCCCGCTTCGCTCAGAAGGCAAGACCTTCTTTCGGTGACGTGCCGCAGCACATCACGATTATTTATTTGGGTTGATGAGGAATTTTTCGCCGGTGGCGCGTTTGGCGTAGACCGCGACGTTGGCGGGATCGAGTGCCTCGGACAGCGACACCACCTTGGTGTAGTGGCTGGCGAAGGTGGTCTTCAGCTCGCTCACCACGCGCTGGCGCAGCCGTCCGATATCGGCGGGCCCGATCTTCTGGAGGAACGGGGTCAGGAGCCAGCCGCCGACGCCCCAGGCCATGCCGAAGCCGCGCGGCAGCTCGATCGGACGGACGTCGAGCGCGCCGTAGACATAGACCTGCTTGTGCACGCTGGAGCCGTAACGGCTGTATTCCTTGGCGGTCTTGTTGATCGCGACTTCCATGCAATTGAGGATGTCGCCGGCAAGCTTGCCGCCGCCGATGGCGTCGAAGGCGATCGTGGCGCCAGTCTCGACCAGCGCATTGGTGAGATCGTCGAGGAAGCTCGGCACGCTGGAATCGACGACGTGTTTGGCGCCGATCTTCTTCAGGATCTCCGCCTGCTCCTTGCTGCGCACGATGTTGACCAGCGGGATGCCGTCGGCGAGGCAGATCTTGTTGAGCATCTGGCCGAGATTGGAGGCGGCCGCGGTGTGCACCAGGGCCTTGTGCCCTTCGCGCCGCATGGTCTCGGTCATGCCGAGCGCGGTGAGCGGATTCACGAACCAGGATGCGCCCTCCGCCGCCGTGGTGCCCTCGGGCAGCGGCTGGCAATCCCTGACCTTCATGGTCCGGTACTGCGAATACATGGCGCCGCCGATCATCGCGACCGTCTTGCCCATCAGCGCCTTCGCGGCATCCGACGAGCCGGTTTTGACGACAACACCGGCGCCTTCATTGCCGACCGGCAGGGACTGGTCGAGCCGGGCGCCCATCGCACGCATCGCGCCTTGCGGCACGGTCGCCGTGATGATTGGCGCCGCTTTCGTGCCGGACGCCCTGGCCGTGCTCATGTCGGCCGCGCCGACAAGCAGTCCGAGGTCGGACGGGTTGATCGGCGCCGCCTCGACGCGGACGACGACCTCGTCCGCGGCGGGCTCGGGGGTCGGCACGTCGACGAGCGAGATCTCCAGCTCGCCGCTCTTCTTGATCAGCGAACGCAGTTGCAGGCCGGTGTTGCCGTCGCTCATGTCGATCCTCCCCTGTGTTTGTCGAGGCGCCGGCTTATGCCAGCGCCTTCAGTGCCGCCTTGCCGCCATAGAGCGCCTGCTTGCCGAGTTGCTGCTCGATGCGCAGGAGCTGATTGTATTTGGCGGTGCGATCCGAACGCGCAAGGGAGCCGGTCTTGATCTGACCGCAGTTCGTGGCGACCGCGAGGTCGGCGATGGTGGAATCCTCGGTCTCGCCGGAGCGGTGCGACATGACGGAGGTGTAGCCGGCCTTGTGCGCCATCTCGACGGCGGCAAGGGTCTCGGTCAGCGTGCCGATCTGGTTGACCTTGATCAGGATCGAGTTGGCGCGGCCGGTCTTGATGCCTTCGGCGAGGCGCTTGACGTTGGTGACGAACAGATCGTCGCCGACGAGCTGGCACTTCTTGCCGATGAGGTCGGTCAGCTCCTTCCAGCCGTCCATGTCGTCTTCCGACATGCCGTCCTCGATGGTCACGATCGGATAGCGCGCGACGAGGTCGGCGAGATACTTGGCCTGCTCGGAGATCGAGCGGGTCTTCCCCTCGCCTTCATAGACGTACTTGCCGCCCTTGAAGAACTCGGTCGAGGCGCAATCGAGGCCGAGCACGATGTCGGAGCCCGCCTTGAAGCCGGCCTTGCCGATCGCGTTCATGACGAATTCGAGCGCGGCGTCCGCCGACGGCAGGTTCGGGGCGAAGCCGCCCTCGTCGCCGACATTGGTGTTGTGGCCGGCCTTCTTCAGCTCCGACTTCAGCGTGTGGAAGACCTCGGCGCCGTAGCGCAGGCCTTCGGCGAAGGAGGACGCGCCGACGGGCAGGATCATGAACTCCTGGAAGTCGATCGGGTTGTCCGCATGCACGCCGCCATTGATGATGTTCATCATCGGCACCGGCAGCAGGCGCGCGGAGGTGCCGCCGACATAGCGGTAGAGCGGCATGTCGAGCGAGTTGGCGGCGGCCTTGGCGCAGGCCAGCGAGACGCCGAGGATGGCGTTGGCGCCGAGGCGGCTCTTGTTCGGCGTGCCGTCGAGATCGATCATGATCTGGTCGATCTGGGCCTGCTGCTCGACATCGAGGCCGCTCAGGGACTCGAAGATCTCGCCGTTGACGGCGCCGACCGCCTTGGTGACGCCCTTGCCGAGATAGCGGGCCTTGTCGCCGTCGCGCAGTTCCACGGCCTCATGGGCCCCGGTCGAGGCGCCGGACGGCACTGCGGCGCGGCCGAGCGCACCATCTTCCAGCACGACGTCGACCTCGACGGTGGGATTGCCGCGGCTGTCGAGGATTTCGCGTCCGATGATGTCGATGATGGCGGTCATGGGGGGCCTCTTTTCGGGAAACAAAGGGGGCAGTTGGCGGTGCTTCTACCGCAATGCATCGAAGCGGAAAAGGCCGGGTGACGTTCCCCGCATGATTGGCTAAGAGGGCGCCACGGAGGCGGACCGATGTCGAAAAAGCCCAGCAAATCGAACAACTCACCAGCCAAGTCAGCGTCTTTGCAGCTCGGCCGCGCCGTGGAATGGCCGGATGCACCCGAAAAGGCCAGGCTCGACCGCGTGCCCAATCCACAAGCAGGCACCGATTATCTGGTCCGTTTCACCGTGCCGGAATTCACCTCGCTCTGCCCGGTCACGGGCCAGCCCGATTTCGCGCATCTGATGATCGACTACGCGCCCGGCCAATGGCTGCTGGAGTCGAAGTCGCTGAAACTCTACATCGCGAGCTTCCGCAATCACGGCGCCTTCCACGAGGACTGCACGGTCATGATCGGCAAGCGCATTGCCTCGGAGATCAAGCCGAAATGGCTGCGCATCGGCGGCTACTGGTATCCGCGCGGCGGCATCCCGATCGACGTATTCTGGCAGACCGGCCGCGTGCCGAAGGGACTCTGGGTGCCGGAGCAAGGCGTCGCGCCCTATCGCGGGCGAGGCTAGTCACAAGGAGAACAAGAACAATGAAATCGACGTCAGCGACTTTCCGTAACCTTGCTCTCGGTCTTGTGGGCGCCCTCTGGTTCACCGGCGCGGCCGACGCTGCCGAGGTCCGGGTCATGATCTCCGGGGGCCTGACGGCGGCCTACAAGGCGCTTGTACCGGAATTCGAGAAGGCGACCGGCAACAAGGTGCTGACGGAATATGGCCCGTCGATGGGAACGACCGCGAATGCGATCCCGGTGAGGCTCGAGCGCGGCGAGCCCGCCGACGTCCTGATCATGGTGGGCTATGCCCTCAACGACCTCGCGAGCAAGGGCAAGGTCGTCGCCGGCAGCCAGGTCGACCTGACAAAGTCGCCGATCGGCGTCGCCGTGAAATCGGGCGCGCCGAAGCCGGACATCAGTTCGGTGGATGCGGTGAAGCGCGCGCTGCTGGCAGCGAAGACGATCGCCTATTCCGACAGCGCCAGCGGCGTCTACGTCTCGACCGAGATGTTCGACAAGCTCGGCATCACCGAGGCCATGAAGGACAAGGCACGCAAGATTCCGGCAACGCCGGTCGGCGAGATCGTCGCGCATGGCGAGGCCGAGCTCGGCTTCCAGCAGATCAGCGAGTTGAAGCCGGTGAAGGGTATCGACATCGTGGGTCCCCTGCCGAACGAATTGCAGAAGATCACGATCTTCTCGGCGGGAATCGCGACCGCTTCGAAGGAGCCCGAGGCAGGCCGTGCCCTGATCAAGTTCCTGGCGTCCCCCGCCGCCCGCGAAGCGATCATCGCAAGCGGCATGGAGCCGATCCCGGCTGCCGGCGCGAACTAAGGCGAGCCTAACTCCTGCTCGTGTCCCGGACGCGGTGCAGCGTGCAACGCTGCTCCGCAGAGCCGGGACCCAGCGCGACGAATTTCTGGCCCCCATAGCCGATCGATGTTCGCGTTCGCCGGTAGTATGTCCAGCCCAGTCTAGGAGCGCTTAACGATGCTCACTGTCTATGGCGAAGGTCGTGGCTTCCGTGTTGTCTGGCTGCTTGAGGAACTAGGGTTGGCTTATCGGCTGCGCCCGGTCGATCTGTTCGCAGTCGAGAATGATGGCGATTTCCTCGCGATCAACCCCGCAGGCTTCATTCCCGCGCTGCAGGACGGCGAGACGATCATGGTCGAATCGATCGCGATCCTTGAATACCTGCTCGCCCGCTACGGCTCAGGTTCGCTTGCCGTCGCCCCGGGCGATCCCGCCTTCGCCTCCTATCTGCAATTTCTCCACTTGGGCGAGGCCGGGCTCGCCGGGCCGATGAACGCCGTCCTTGTCGGTCGCCAACTGGCGCCCGAAGCCGAGCGAAATGCCCGGGTTACCTGTTGGGCACACGAGACTTTCGAGAGTCGGCTGGGGTTGGTTATCCGCCGCCTCACCGATTGCCCCTATCTCGCCGGCGATCGATTCACCGCTGCCGATATCTCGGTGAGCTACGCGCTCCTGCTCGGCCTGCGAACTGGCAACTACGTCCCCGGATCTACCGAGCGGGATTATCTCGCTCGCACGACGGCACGCCCTGCCTATGCCCGAGCGATGGAAAGCTGCCAAGGCACCAAGGCTTGGGCGGCGCGATCACCGGGATTGTAGGGCTCGCTTCATCGGGGCGGCCAGCTGTCTGATTGAGTAGGTGCAAAAGTATCCTTACCGGCGTCCGAGTGACGCGCGATCTGCCCAACAAGCTTGCGAGTCCAAGGGCTAGTACGCGCTGAGCAGATCGACCTTGGCATTCGCCGCGACCAGCCGCCGCGCCAGGATCGCGGCGAGGTTGCGCATGATCTTCAGCGACGTCTCGGGATGCAGGCGGCGGTAGTCGGCAAAGCTGTCGAGCGGCAGTTCGAGGCAGGTGACCGGCGTATCGGCGAGAACGTCGGCGCTGCGGCTTTGCTCCAGGATCGCCATCTCGCCGAATTCCATGCCGGGGCCGAGCGAGGCCAGCCGCACGCCGCTGCGCAGCTTCACGCTGACCATCCCGCTCTGGAGAAAGAACAGCGAATTGGCGGGCTCGCCGGCGGCGATGATGCGCTGGCCGGCCGCGTAGTGCCGCGTGGTCGAGAGCTTGACGATCGCGGCAATCTCCTCCGCGTCGAGCTCGGCAAGCAGTGCCTGCTCGCCGAGATGCGCATTCTCCTTGATGTCGGTGAAGCCGCCGAACCGGTAGATCACCTGATCCTCGGCCCATTCGATGGCATCGTCGAGCAGCGCGAAGCGGCGCAGCCGTCGCGGCTCGGTCGTGCGCGCGGCGATCGCGCTCCACACCGCCGAGGCCTCCTCGAAACCGGACAAGATGGCGGTGACGCCGGCATGGCCGAGGGCGGTCAGCGTCTCGCCGAGCAGCTCCGCGCCGGCGGCGGTGATGTCGGGGACACGGCGGAAATCGATGATCAGGAGCGGTGCGTTCGGCGGCTCGGTGGTGAGCCTTCGCGTGACGTAGTCGATGGTTCCGAAATTCATCGCACCGACCAGCTCGAGCACACGGATGTCGCTGTGGCGCTCGTCGAGGATCTGCTGCTCGTGCGGCTGGCGGCTGCGTCGCGAGGAGATGCCGTAGACGTCGTAATCCGCCATGATGCTGGTGCGTACGTCCGCGTTGCGGTTGAGCATGTGCAGGTCGAACCGCGCCGACAGCGCCTCGCAGACCTTGAGGCCGCGCACGCTGTTGAAATGGTTGTCGAGCAGCGGCGAGAAGGTGCCGAGCCCGAGCTGCGAAGGCAGCGCCGCGACGATGCCGCCGCCGACGCCGCTCTTGGCGGGGATGCCGACGCGATAGGTCCACTCGCCGGCATAGTCGTACATGCCCGAACTCGTCATCACCGACAGCGTGCGCGCGACGATGTGCGGCGTGATCACCTGAACGCCCGTGACCGGATTGATGCCGCGATTGGCGAGCGTTGCCGCCATCACCGCGAGATCGCGGGCGGTAACCAGGATCGCGCATTGGCGGAAATAGACATCGAGCACCGCGTCGACGTCGTCAGGCAGCACCGCGTAATTCCGCAGCAGCCAGGCGATCGCGCGGTTGCGGTTGCCGGTCGCGGTCTCCGAGGCGTGCACGGCCTCGTCCACGCCGAGCTCGCGGCCGGCGAACTGGCTGAGCTTTGAGCGGACTCGCTCGAAGGCCCCCTTCCCCTCCACCTCGTAGATCAGGCCCGAGCAGGCGATCGCGCCGGCATTGACCATGGGATTGAAAGGACGGTTGTCGTTGGTGAGGCGGATCGAATTGAACGCCTCGCCGCTCGGCTCGACGCCGATGGTGGCCGCGACCCGCGCCTCGCCGACCATCTCCAGCGCCAGCGCGAACACGAAAGCCTTCGACACCGACTGGATCGTGAACGGGACGTCGCTGTCGCCGACCTCGTAAACGTGACCGTCGATGGTGACGAGCGCGATACCGAAATGATCGGGATTGGCGCGCTTCAACTCGGGGATGTAGTCGGCGAGCTCGCCGGAATTGTTGGTGCGGAATTCCTCGTGGCAATCCGTCAGGAAACGCCGCAGCGGTGGCCTGGTAGGATATCCGGTCGGGCGGGGCGTGCTGGCTGCGCTGGCGGAACGGCTGGTCTGGGCGTCCACGGTCTCACACCTCGATTTGCCCAAAATCGAAGCAATTCGCGTGCCATGCATACCGAAGCGCGCGTGACACGGTGACGCGAAACGACGAAGGCCGCCGCAGCCTGACGCCGCGACGGCCTTCCGAAGCCGGCCGGTCTGTCCGGCAGCGCTACGCCACCGCCCTCACCTGGCTGATGAATCCATCGACTTCCGAGGTCAGCGAGGTCGACTGGCTCGACAGATTGCCGGCCGCCTTCAGCACACCGGAGGCCGCACGCCCGGTCTCGCTCGCCGCCGACGAGACGCTGGCGATGTTGCGCGTCACGGTCGAGGTCGCCTCCGCCGTATGCTGCACGGTGTTGGCGATCTCGGCAGTGGCCTTGTTCTGCTCCTCGATGGCGGCAGCGATGACGCGGTTGATGCTTGAGACCTCCTCGATGGTCTTGACGATGCCGTCGATCGCCGCGACCGCCTTCTGCGTCGCGCCCTGGATCTCGGTGATCTGGCTGCTGATCTCCTCGGTCGCCTTCGCGGTTTGCGAGGCGAGATTTTTCACCTCGCTCGCCACCACCGCAAATCCCCTGCCGGACTCGCCGGCGCGGGCGGCCTCGATGGTCGCGTTCAGTGCCAAAAGGTTGGTCTGACCGGCAATCGAGGTGATCAGGCCGATCACTTCGCCGATGCGGTCGGCGCCTTCGGCAAGCGCGCGCATGGTGGTGTCGGTCTCCTTCACCGTGGCGACCGCCTGTTCGGTGGCGCGCGTCGCCTGGTCGACCTGGCGGTTGATCTCGCGAATGGAGGCGTTGAGCTCCTCGGCCGCGGCTGCGACGGTCTGCACACCGCTGCCGACCTGGTCGGCGAGGGTCGAGGCCGAGCCGGCCTGGGTCTGGGCTTCGCTCGCCGTACCCGACATCGAGCGCGCCGTCGTCTCCAGCTCGCCCGAAGCGCTCGACAGCGCCTGCACCATCTGGCCGACGCGGCTTTCGAACTGCCGCACGAGACCGGACAGATCGGAGGCGCGCTTCTCCTTCTCGGCGCGCTCGGCGGCCTGATCGCCCGACAGGCGCTCGGCGTTGATCATCGCATCCTTGAACACCTGCAAGGCAGCGGCCATGCGGCCGATCTCGTCGTTGCGATCGAGGCCGGGCACTTCGCCGGCGAAATCATGTGCGGCAAAACGCGTCATGACACCGGTGATCGCGGTCAGCGGCCGGGTGACGCGGTTGCGCATCAGCATCAGACCGCCGATCGTCAGCGCCAGCGAGGCCGGCATGAGCAGGCCGAACAGGATCAGGCTGAAGCGAGCCCGTGAGGCGCCCTCCTCGGCCCGCGCAATCATGTCGGCGAGCGCGGTCTGCGTGACGATGACGACATTGTTGGCGCCGACCAGTTGGCGATCGCGGTACTCGATGCCGACGACGCCCGCGGGCTCGCCGGCAAGAAGCTTGGTGGCGATCGCGTTGCGCTCGTCGCTGAGCGCGCCGGAGATTTCCGGCTCCGCGTTGCGGATCGCCTGGAGCAGCTCGGGCGAAGCCACATTCGGGCTGAGGTCGCGCACCACGAGCCAGGACTGCTGGATGCGGCCGCGGAGGTCGGCGAAGGTGACGCCGTCCGCAGGCGTCCAAGTCTTGTTGGCGAGGATCGAGGAGAACTGGACCAGGATGGTCTGGCCGGCATTGGCGCGGGCCTGCCAGGAGGCCTGCTTGGCAATCAGCAGACGATCGACCACGGGGTCGATCAGCGTCATCGCGCCGTCGACATGGGCAGTGACGTCGCCGATCGCGTCCATATAGGCGTCGCTGACCTTGGCCCAGCTTGGCGTCAGGCTGGCTTCGCGCGCGCCCTTCTCCTGCTTCAGAGCCGTCACCGAACGTGGCCGCAGCTCCTCGAGCTGGGCCCAGATGCCGCGGAGCTTGTCGAGCTTTTCGGCAAGACCGGGGGCTTCGACCGCAGCGAGGCTCTGCAAGGCCTGCGCGTAGTTCTTCTGCACGGTGGCGCGCTGTCCGGCGAGGCTGTTCATGACGCTCTCGGGCGCGGGCGCGGCCGATGCCAGATAGCTGAGCGTGTCACCGCGCTCCAGGCGAAAGATCACCAGCGTGTTGGTGAGGTCGCGGCTGGCGATCGTGAGTGCGACGATGCGGTTGCTGTCCGCGTAGCGCGTGACCGCGAGCTTCAGCGCGTAGGCCGAGATGACGACGAGGACGAGACCGAGAGACCCAACCACCGCCCCGAGGATACGGGCGACCGAACGCTGCTTTTGCATCGACTGATCCACAGATGTTGCCGCTAGAGGCGGTTTGCGCGGCAATCTACGGAGCGAACGGTGAGATTTGATTTAAGATTGAAGGGAGTTGGCTACCGTTTTCTCCCGGACAATTACGGATGTCCGGTAATTCGGTACTTCCGTCAGGCGCGCGCGTCCGCCGGTGCCCGCGATTTGAGCCAGCGGGCGCAGACGAGGCCCAGCGTGACCATGATCGCCGCGCTCACGAGCAGCGTCGGCACCTTGCCGCCGTGCTGGAGGCCGAGGCCGTAGGCGATCGGGCCAACCGTCTGCCCCATGAAGAAGAAGAACGAGTGCAGCGACATCGCGGTCGCCCGCGCCCCGACGGAGAGCTCGCTGGCAAACACCTGGAGGCAGCCATGGATCATGTAGAAGCCCCACCCCATCGCCAGCATGCTGACGAATTGCAGCTTCCATTGGGGCCCTAAGGCGAGCAGGCCGAGCTGCAGCCCGACAAGGCCCGCGCCCGCGATCATCATGCCCTTGACGCCCAGCCATGGCAGGAAGCGCGAGACCGTGAAGGTGTAGAACAGCCCGCCGACCGCAAAGCCGGCGATGACGATGCCCGCGATCGACGGCGACTTCTCGCCGAGATCGAACAGCAACGCAGCGATGAAGGGAAACAGGCCAAACACGCAGCAGCCCTCGACGAACACCGCCGAGTAGCAGTAGCGCGTGTTGGGGTTGGCGAAGATGGTGCGATAGCCCTGTCGCAATGCCTTGAAATCGGTCTTCGGCGGCGCCGTCAGCGCGGCACCGCGAAAGCCGGCCGCCACCGCAACGGCCGCGATCAGACCGAGCGCGCCGAGGATCATCAGCACGCCGCGCCAGCCGATGAACTCGCCGATGATGCCGGAGGCGGTCGCACCTAACAGATTGCCGGTCATCGAGCCCGCGAGCGTGCGGCCGATCGCGACCTGCCGCTTGGCGGGTACGACGAGGTCGGCGGTCAGGCCGAGAGCGACCGGAAACACGCCGCCGGCGGCGATGCCTGCCAGGATGCGGCTCGCGAACAGGCCCGAGAAGGTGGTCGCGACCGCGCCGAGAATGGAGGCGACACCGAGCAGCGCCAGACACAGGGTCATCAGCCGCGCCTTGCCGAACATATCGGCGGCCGCGCCGATCACGGGCTGGACCAGCGCGTAGATCAGGGCATAGCCGGCCGCGATGCTGGCGGCGGTCGTGACGCTGATCGAAAAATCCTCGGCGACATGCGGCAGGACTGGATCGAGCGCGCGCGTCGACAGTGCCGCCGAGAAGCTCGCCAGCGCGATGATGTTGATCGCGGGTGGAAACTTCTGGTCGGCGGGCGCCCCGGTCGCAGGCTGGTGCATCAGCGCGTTGTGCTTTTCGTCACCGCGTCGAACGCCATCAGCGTACGGATCAGCGCCTCGAAGTCCCGCAGCGGCACCATGTTCGGGCCGTCGGACGGGGCGCGATCAGGATCGGGATGGGTCTCGATGAAGACGCCGGCAACGCCGACCGCGACGGCCGCGCGCGCCAGCACCGGCACGAATTCGCGCTCGCCGCCCGATGAGGTCCCCTTCCCGCCCGGCTGCTGCACCGAATGGGTGGCATCGAAGATCACGGGCGCGCCGGTGGTGCGCGCCAGGATCGGCAGCGCGCGCATGTCGGACACCAGCGTGTTGTAGCCGAAGGAGGCGCCGCGCTCGGTGACGAGCACGTTCGGATTGTCGGCGCTGGTGATCTTGGTCACCACATTGGCCATGTCCCAGGGCGCCAGGAACTGCCCCTTCTTGACGTTGACGACCTTGCCGGTCGCGGCCGCGGCCAGCAGCAGATCGGTCTGACGGCACAGGAAGGCCGGGATCTGCAGGATGTCCACCGCCTGCGCGACTTCGGCGCATTGCGTGGCTTCGTGCACATCTGTCAGAACGGGAAGGCCGAGAGAGGACTGGATCTCGGCGAAGATCGGCAGCGACTGTGCCAGCCCCAGCCCGCGCGCCGCCGACGCGCTGGTGCGGTTCGCCTTGTCGAACGAGGTCTTGTAGACGAGGCCGATCTTCAGCCGCGCCGCGATCTCCTTCAGTGCGGAGGCCACTTCCAGCGCGTGCTGGCGGCTTTCGAGCTGGCAGGGCCCGGCAATGATCGAGATCGGCAGATCATTGCCGAATTTGACGCTGCCGATGGTGACGACCGGCGCCGCTGACGTCGAAGAGCTCAAGGCAAATCCCTCGTTTCGGCGCGAACCATAGCCGCCGCGAGGGTCGGATCAACCCTATTCGGGCCGGGTCATCCGAATATCAGGGTTGCGCCGGGGCTCCCGGCGCCGCCCGTGCGTCGGCAGGTTCCTACTTCACCGCCGAGAAGGCCGTCGGCGTCAGGAACTGGCTGACGATATTGCCGACGATCTGGCCGTCCGCTTCGCTTTCGGCGCGCGCTTTCATCCAGTCCGGATCGGTCATGAACTTGCCCCACTTCGTCTCGCGCTCGCCAAGCGACTCCCAGGCCAGGAAATAGGTCAGCTCCTGGTTGGATTCGCCGATCAGCGTGGTGAAGAATCCGGCCTGGCGGATACCGTGCTTCTCCCACAGCTTCAGCGTCACCGTCTCGAACCGCTTCAAGAGCGCCGGCAGGCGGCCGGGGACGCAGCGATAGACGCGCATTTCATAGATCATTCTTGTTCCTCCCTGAACAGGCCCGGCGGTTATAGCGGCTGGCCCCGACGGTGTCTTGAGCCCCGCCCGGCCGCCCCTGTGGCGTTCCGCGCATAGCTTGCGCTTGCGGCGCTGCGCCGGACTCCCGCAATGCTGCCGCAATGATCGGGCCGCTACAAAGGCTCAGTCGCAGCCTGGGTGCCTGTCACATGCGGATTTTGCTGGTCGAGGACGAAGCGGAAATGGCCGGCGCGCTGGCCTCGGCGCTGAAGCGCTATGACATGGTGGTTGACCATGCCCCCACACTCGCCGAAGCGGAGGAAGCCATCTCCGCCGACGTCCACGCCGCGGTCCTGCTCGACCGCCAGCTTCCCGACGGCGACGGCCTTGCCCTGATCCCGAAGCTCCGGGCGCGCGCCGACGGTGTGCCGATCATCGTCCTGACCGCGCGGGGCGAGCTCGCCGACCGCATCGCCGGGCTCGACAGCGGCGCCGACGACTATCTGGCAAAACCGTTCGCGGTCGAGGAGTTGCTGGCGCGGCTGCGCGCCGTGCTGCGGCGGCCCGCGGGCCTGTCCCCCGACGTCATTCGTGCCGGCCGCCTCGCCTTCGATCTCGGTCATCGCGAGGCCAGCATCGACGGCACGCCATTCGAGCTGCCGCGCCGCGAGCTCCTGGTGCTCGAAGCCCTGGTCCGCCGCATGGGCCGGACCGTGCTGCGCGCGGCACTGGAAGAGGCGGTCTACAATTTCGACGACGAGATCCAGTCGAACGCGCTCGACACCCATGTCTCGCGGCTACGGCGAAAGCTCGCGGACGCCGACGCGGGCATCGAGATCCACGGCATTCGCGGCGTCGGCTATCTCCTCAAGAAGCTGCCAGCCTGAAGAAGCTGATATGAGCAAACACGACGATCCCTATTGCCTGCGCTCGCGGCTAAGCTGGCGCCTGCTCTCGCTCCAGGCGGCGATCCTGGTCGCGCTGGTCGCAATCGTCATCGCCGGGCTCTGCGCCTCCGGCTTCGCGCTCGCCGAGCGCGACGAGGACCGTGTCATCGATGTCGTCCAGCGCGCGCTCACACGCGATGCGCAAGGCGGACTGGCGTTGCGGCCGACCGCCGAGCTGCAGCAGTTGCGCAACGAAACGCCCGACCTCTGGTTTTTGGTGCGCGACCGGCAGGGCCGCTCGCTCAGCGAAGGCACCGTGCCGGCCGAGTTCGCCGCGATCGGCAACGGCCTCGACCAGATCAGCCAGGCGCGGCTCGGCTGGCAGATGTTCGAGGACGATCCACGCAAGCCGGCGGCGCGGCTGAAACGGGTCGACACGCCAGCGGGCAATGTGCAGGTCATCACGGCGACGCAGGGACGGCTGACGGGCGCCAAGGCGCTGTTCATGACTTCGCTTGCGTTCCTGGGCATCGCCCTGCCCGGTCTCTTGCTGATGGGAACGGCGACCTTCATCGCGACGCCGATGATCGTGCAGCGCGCGTTCAGGGGGCTCGATACCGCGGCGGACGAGGCTAGGCGCATCGACATCCACCAGCGCGGCGCGCGGCTTCCGGTGGAGCGCATTCCGCTGGAAGTCGTGCCGCTGGTATCCGCGATCAACGACGCGCTGGCACGGCTCGACCAGGGCTATGCCCGCCACAAGCGCTTCGTTGCGGACGCCGCGCACGAGCTGCGCACACCGATCGCGATCCTGAACACGCGGCTGGAGTCGCTCAGCCCCGGCCCGGACAAGACCCGCCTGCTGGAGGATGCCGCACGGCTTGCGACACTTGCCGAGCAATTGCTCGACATCCAGCGGCTCGACCGCTGCGGTCATCCCTTCACGCGCCTCAATCTCGTCGCGGTTGCGCAAAGCGTTGCCGCCGACCTCGCGCCGCTGGCGATCGCGGCCGGCTACGAGCTGGCGCTCGATGCGCCGGCGACACAGATCGAGACGATCGGCGATGCGGCGGCACTGGAGCGCGCGCTGACCAATCTCGTGCAGAACGCGATCCAGCACGGCCCGCGCCGCGGCACGATCGGGATTCGCGTCTCTAGTCCAGCGAACATCGAGGTCACGGATGAAGGCGCCGGCATTCCCGCCGATCAGCGCGAACAGGTGTTCGAGCCGTTCTACCGGCTGGCGCCGCTCGATCGCGGGGCCGGCCTCGGCCTCAACATGGTGCGCGAGATCGTGCAGCTGCACGGCGGCCACGTCTCGGTGGCCGATGGACCAGAGGGCGGCGCCTGTTTCCGGATGACGCTGCCGCCGGTTCGAAAGAGTTGATTCAATCCGCATCCGCTTCCGGCAGCGCAATGCTGTCGCAATGCGCCTCCGCAACACTGCATCCGTCTCACCTCCGATCTCGGGAGGTGCAAACCACGATGCCGGAGTGCGCATGCCCAACGATTTTCTTTCGTTCTTCCTGTCCTGGATGTCGTCACCGCGCCGGGTCGGCGCCGTCGCACCATCGGGTGCGGCACTGGCCGACCTCATCACGCGCGAGATCAGCGCATCGACGGGTCCGATCCTCGAGCTCGGTCCAGGCACCGGCGCGTTCACCTACAAGCTGCTCAAGCGCGGTGTCCGTCCGCAAGATCTCACGCTGATCGAATACGGCTCCGACTTCATGAAGCTGCTGCAGATGCGTTTTCCCGGCGCGCGCGTGCTGTGGATGGACGCAGGCCGGCTGACGACCGAGCGTCTCTATGACGGCGCGCCGGTCGGCGCGGTCGTGAGCGGCCTGCCGCTGCTCAACATGAGCAGGCGCAAGGTCATCTCGATCCTCGGCGGCGCGTTTAGCTATTTGCGCCCCGGCGGCGCGTTCTACCAATTCACCTATGGCATGAGCTGCCCGGTGCCGCGGCCCGTGCTCGACCGGCTGGGCCTGCGCGCAAAGCTCGTGGATCGCGCCTTGCTGAACGTACCGCCCGCCGCCGTCTACAGGTTGACGCGGCGGCCGCAGATGAAGCTGATCACGGGATCGCTTGCGCCTGAGCCGTCAGCGCGGGTGGCGCTGGAGCCGATGCATCACGCGCGCGACCACTCGGCCGCGCGCTGAACCATCACACCAGCCGGCTTTGCACCATCGCTGCCTGAATGAACGAGGCGAACAGCGGGTGCGGCTCGAACGGCCGCGACTTCAGCTCGGGGTGGAACTGGACGCCGATGAACCAGGGGTGGTCCTCGTACTCGACGATCTCAGGCAGCACGCCGTCGGGCGAGAGCCCGGAGAATTTCAGGCCGTGCTGCTCGAGGCGATCCTTGTAGGCGGTGTTCACTTCGTAGCGATGGCGGTGGCGCTCGGAAATCTCGGTCGCGCCGCCATAGACCTGCGAGACGCGGCTGCCGCGATTGAGCGCAGCCGGATAGGCGCCGAGCCGCATCGTGCCGCCGAGGTCGCCGGCTTGCGAGCGCTTCTCGAGCTCGTTGCCGCGCAGCCATTCCGTCATCAGGCCGACCAGGGGTTCCTTGGTCGGACCGAACTCGGTGGAGTTGGCGTCCTCGATGCCGACGAGGTTACGCGCCGCCTCGATCACCGCCATCTGCATGCCGAAGCAGATGCCGAAATACGGCACGTCGCGCTCGCGCGCGAACTGCGCCGCGCGGATCTTGCCCTCCGCGCCGCGCTGGCCGAAGCCGCCGGGCACGAGGATGCCGTTGACGTGCTCGAGGAACGGCGCCGGATCTTCCTTCTCGAAGATCTCGCTCTCGATCCAGTCGAGATTGACCTTCACCTTGTTGGCGATGCCGCCATGCGAAAGCGCCTCGATCAGCGACTTGTACGCATCCTTCATGCCGGTGTACTTGCCGACGATGGCGATGGTGACGTTGCCTTCGGGGTTGCGGATGCGCTCGTTGATCTGGTTCCAGCTCTTGAGCACCGGCGGGATGCGCGCTTCGATGCCGAAGGCGGCGAGCACTTCGTCGTCCAGGCCCGCGTTATGATAAGCCTCGGGCACGGCGTAGATGCTGTCGGCATCACGCGCCTCGATCACGGCGCTCTCGCGCACGTTACAGAACAGGCCGAGCTTACGCCGCTCTTCCTTCGGAATCTCGCGATCGGTGCGGCAGAGCAGGATGTCCGGCTGGATACCGATCGAACGCAGCTCCTTCACCGAGTGCTGCGTCGGCTTGGTCTTCAGTTCGCCGGCGCTGGGAATGTAGGGCAGCAGCGTAAGGTGAATGTAGATGGCGTGGTCGCGCGGCAGCTCGTTCTTGAGCTGGCGGATCGCCTCGAAGAACGGCAGGCCCTCAATGTCGCCGACGGTGCCGCCGATCTCGACCAGCACGAAGTCGTAGTCGTCATTGCCGGAGAGGACGAACTCCTTGATCGCGTTGGTGACGTGCGGAACCACCTGGATGGTCGCGCCGAGATAATCGCCGCGGCGCTCCTTGGAGATGATGTCCTGGTAGATCCGCCCCGTCGTGATGTTGTCCTGCTTGGTCGCAGGCCGGCCGGTGAAGCGCTCGTAGTGACCGAGATCGAGATCGGTCTCCGCGCCGTCATCGGTAACGAACACTTCGCCGTGCTGATACGGCGACATCGTTCCGGGATCGAGGTTGAGATAGGGGTCGAGCTTGCGGAGGCGGACCTTGTAGCCCCGGGCCTGCAGCAGGGCACCGAGTGCCGCTGAAGCCAGACCCTTGCCGAGCGAAGAAACCACGCCGCCGGTGATGAATATGTACCGCGCCATGGGACCTAACCTCTAATCCCTCGAATTCGATTCGCCAAAGCGATTCGTATTCCGCCCCAAAGATTCTGCGGGCCTGTGGGTGAGCCAAAACTAAGAGTGGTGACAGTGCCTTGATGGGGATTGTTGACGCAGGACGGTAGCCGCCGCCCTGCATGGCCCCCCTGCTTTATTGCGAACGCGGCACCTGCGGGCCGGTCGGAGCCGGCGCCTGCTGCTGCTCGTCGGCCTTCTTCAGCGAATCCAGGATGCCGCCTGAGGTCGGGGGCGCGATCGGCGAGCCGCCAGCCGGCTGGCCCTGCGAGGCCGGCGTGCCGATGATCGACGACGGCGCGCGGCTGTAGCCCGCGTGCCAGGACAGGAACATGCTGGTGAGGAAGAAAAGCCCGGCCAGAATCGCGGTGGTCCGCGTCAGGAGGTTCGCGGTGCCGCGGCTCGACATGAAGCCCGCGCCGCCGCCCATGCCGAGGCCGCCGCCTTCCGACTTCTGGAGCAGGACGGCGCCAATCATGACGGCGACGATCATGAGGTGAATGACGATGACAACGGTCTGCATAGTGTCCTTCCGTCACAAGCGGGCGGCGCCTGACGGCGGCCGATCGCGCTTCGCGGGTTTTCCTGAAGTTGCGCGGTGTTACACGATCGGAGGGGCTATTGCCACCCCCGATCGGGCCCGGACCAACCGGTTTGGGTTAGCTAGGGGCAGCCCTTGGCAATGGCAAGGAAATCGGCCGCCTTCAGGCTGGCGCCGCCGACCAGCGCGCCGTTGACGTTCTTGACGGCCATCAGCTCGGCCGCGTTCGAGGGCTTGACGGAGCCGCCGTAGAGGATGCGCATCCTGGCACCGTCGGCCTTGAACCGGGAGGTCAGGAATTCCCGGATAAACCCATGAATCTGCTCGACATCTTTCGCCGTAGGGGTCAGGCCCGTACCGATCGCCCAGACCGGCTCATAGGCCACGACCAGATTGGCGGAGGTGGAGCCATCCGGCAGTGAGCCGTCGAGCTGACCGCGCAGGATGTCCAGGGTCTGGCCGGCGTCGCGCTGGGCCTGCGTCTCGCCGATGCAGACGATCGCCGTGACCCCTGCCCGCCAGGCGGCTTCGGCCTTCTGCCGGACGAGAGCATCACCCTCGCCATGATCGGCGCGGCGCTCGGAATGGCCGACGATGATGGCGGTCGCCCCGGCATCCGCCAGCATCTCGGCGGCGATATCGCCGGTATGGGCGCCGGAGGCCTTGGGATGGCAATCCTGGGCTCCCACCGCGACCTTCTTGCCGGCCGCTTTACCGGCAAAAGCCGCAACCAGGGTCACCGGCGGGCAGACCAGCAGGTCGGCCTTGGCGGCCACCTCTGCCGCGCCATTGAGCATGGCGTCGAATTCGGCAGCCTGGGCCTTCAGGCCGTTCATTTTCCAGTTGCCGGCGATCAGCGGTCGGATGGCATCGGTCATATTAATTTCCAGCAAGATGAGGTTTGTGCATGCGCTAGCAGAGCTGCCACAGCAGTTCCAGAGACCAGGGGCGATTAACCGCAGCGCGGAGCCACGGCCTGACCTGAGGTTGCGGGGGGAAAGCCGCCACTTTATGATGATCTATCAATTTGGTGACGCGCTTTTGCGGAATCTGCATTAAGACGCGCTCCCGTTCCCCTCCTGACCAAACAAGTTGGACCAAATGCTTCGAGGAATGCGCAAGGCCTCATCAAACTGGCTCGGCAAAACCATTATGGCCATGGTGATGGGCGTGTTGATCATCAGTTTCGGCATTTGGGGCATCGCCGACATCTTCAAGGGCTTCGGGCAGTCCACGGTGGCCAAGATCGGCAGCACCGAGATATCGCTGAACGAGTTCCGGCAGATCTACACCGACCGCCTGCAGCAGATCAGCCGCCAGTTCGGCCGGCCGCTGACGCCCGACCAGGCGCGCGCGTTCGGCCTCGACCGGCAGGTGCTGCAGCAGACGATTGCGGAAGCCGCCCTCGACGAGGAGGCGCGCCGTCTCGGGCTCGGCCAGTCCGACGAGCAGATCCGCCAGGTCATCATGAACGACCCCAACTTCAAGGGCGTCGGCGGCACCTTCGATGCCAACCGCTTCCAGGCCGTGATCCGCAATTTCGGCTATACCGAGCAGCGCTACGTCGCCGAGCAGCGCAAGGTGTCGCTGCGCCGGCAGATCACCGGCACGATCGGCGCCGGCCTCGAGCCGCCGAAGACCATGATCGACGTGCTGACGCGCTTCCAGAACGAGCAGCGCTCCATCGAATTCATCAGGCTTGACGCGGCCCAGGCAGGCACCATCGACGCGCCCTCGCCCGAGGCGCTCGCAGCCTATTTCGAGGACCACAAGGTCCAGTTCCGCGCCCCCGAATATCGCAAGATCGCGTTCGTCGTGATCTCGCCGGAAGAGATCGGCAAATGGAGCGAGGTCTCCGACGAGGACGCCCGCAAGGTGTTCGAGCAGCGCAAGGACCGGCTCGGCACGCCCGAGAAGCGCCAGATCCAGCAGCTCGTGTTTCCCAACGAGGCCGAGGCAAAGGCTGCACGTGAGCGCCTCGTCGGCGGAATGTCGTTCGAGGATCTCGGCAAGGAGCGCGGTCTCAGCGCCTCCGACATCGATCTCGGGCTCGTGACCAAGTCCTCGCTCGACGCTGCGGTCGGCAATGCGGCCTTCGCGCTGCCCCAAGGCGAGATCAGCCAGCCGATCCAGGGCGCCCTCGGCACCTCCATAGTCAAGGTCGACAAGATCGAGCCGGGCAATGAGGCCGACTACGCGAAGCTTGCCGGCGACATCAAGCGCGAGATCGCGGCCGACCGCGCCCGTACCAAGGTCGCCGATCTCCGCGACAAGATGGAAGACGAGCGCGGCGGCGGCGCCAGCGTGATCGACGCGGCGCAGAAGCTCGGCCTCACCGCCGTGACCATCGACGCCGTCGACCGCTCCGGCCGCGCCCCGAACGGCCAGCCGGTCGCCAACATCCCGCAGGGCCTCGACGTGGTGTCGCAGGCCTTCAACACCGATGTCGGCGTCGACAACGACGCGATCTCGTTCAAGGGCGGCTATGCCTGGTACGACGTGCTGGGCATCACGCCGTCGCGCGATCGCAACCTCGACGAGGTGCGCGACCAGGTCGAGGCGCGCTGGCGCCAGGACCAGATCGCGACCAAGCTGAAGGCCAAGGCGACCGAGTTGGTGCAGAAGCTCGAAGCCGGCGGCAAGCTTGCCGATGAAGCCACTGCGATCGGCGCCAAGTTCGAGACTGCGACCAGCTTCAAGCGCGACGACTCGCCCGCCGGCGTGCCCGGCACCGTCGTTGCAGCCGCCTTCCGCACCGCCAAGGACGGTGTCGGGCAGACGGCCGTCAGCGGCGGCAGCGAAGTGATCGTGTTCCGCGTCACCGACATCGTCGATCCCGCGGTCGACGCCGCCTCCGACGCGGTCAAGAAGCTGACGGAAAGCCTCGACCGCGCCCTGACCGAGGAGCAGATCGCCTCCTACGTCAACAAGCTTGAAACCGACATCGGGACCACCATTAATCAGGCCGCCTTCGCGCAAGTGACCGGCGCGAACCAGTGAGTTGAAAGCACGCGATGGACGACCTGAAATCGATCATTGGAAAAGTGGCGACCGGCGCCAGCCTGTCGCGTGACGAAGCCTCATCCGCCTTCGACGCCATGATGTCGGGCGAGGCGACGCCCTCGCAGATGGGCGGCCTGTTGATGGCGCTGCGGGTGCGCGGCGAGACCGTGGAAGAGATCACCGGCGCAGTCGCGGCGATGCGCTCCAAGATGCTGACCGTGACGGCGCCGTCCGACGCGGTCGACATCGTCGGCACCGGCGGCGACGGCTCCGGCTCGGTCAACGTCTCGACCTGCGCCTCCTTCATCGTCGCGGGCGCCGGCGTGCCGGTGGCCAAGCACGGCAACCGCGCGCTGTCGTCGCGCTCGGGCGCTGCGGACGTGCTGGCGTCGCTCGGCGTGAAGATCGACCTCAAGCCCGAGCAGGTCGGCCGCTGCGTGCGCGAATGCGGCATCGGCTTCATGTTCGCCCCTGCCCACCATCCCGCCATGAAGAATGTCGGGCCGACCCGGGTCGAGCTCGCGACCCGCACGATCTTCAACCTGCTTGGTCCGCTCTCCAACCCGGCCGGCGTGAAGCGGCAGATGGTCGGCGTCTTCTCCCGGCAGTGGGTGCAGCCGCTGGCGCAGGTGCTCAAGAACCTCGGCTCGGAAGCCGCCTGGGTCGTGCACGGATCCGACGGCCTCGACGAGATCACCCTCACCGGCCCGACCTTCGTGTCCGCGCTCGAGAACGGCGAGATCCGGAATTTCGAGGTGACGCCCGAGGAAGCCGGGCTCTCGCGCTGCGAGACCGGTGCGCTCAAGGGCGGCGACGCCGACGCCAATGCGATCGCGCTGCAAAGCGTGCTCAGCGGCAAGCCGAGCCCCTACCGCGACGTGGCGTTGATGAACGCCGCCGCCGCGCTGGTCGTGGCCGGCCGTGCCAAGGACCTCAAGGAGGGCGTTGCGATCGGTGTGCAATCGCTCGACAGCGGCGCGGCCAACGCGCGGCTGAAGCATTTGATCGCGGTCTCGAACGGCTGAGCCTGACATGTCGGACATCCTGACCAAGATCGAGGCCTACAAGCGCGAGGAGATCGCCGCCGCCAAGCGCGCGCAGCCGCTGTCGGCGGTCGAGGCCAAGGCCAAGGCGCAAGCCGCTCCGCGCGGCTTCGTGCGCGCGATCAGGGCGAAGCACGCCAATGGCGACTACGCGCTTATCGCCGAGGTCAAGAAGGCCTCGCCCTCGAAGGGACTGATCCGCGCCGATTTCGATCCGCCGCTTCTCGCCAAGGCCTATGAGGCCGGCGGCGCCGCCTGTCTGTCGGTGCTGACGGACACGCCCTCGTTCCAGGGCCATCTCGACTTCATGGTGGCCGCGCGTGCGGCGACCTCGTTGCCTGTCCTGCGCAAGGATTTCATGTTCGACACCTATCAGGTGGCGGAAGCGCGCGCGCACGGTGCCGACTGCATCCTGATCATCATGGCCGCGCTCGACGATGCCACCGCCAAAGACCTTGAGGACGCCGCGATCGGCTATGGCATGGACGTGCTGATCGAGATCCATGACCGCGCCGAGCTCGACCGGGCTTTGAGGCTGCGTTCGCCGATGATCGGCGTCAACAACCGCAATCTGCGCACGTTCGAGACCACGCTGGCGACCAGCGAGACGCTGGCGCCGCTGATCCCTGCGGACCGGCTGATGGTCGGCGAAAGCGGCATCTTCACGCCCGCCGACCTCGCCCGGCTCGAGCGCGTCGGCATGTCGACCTTCCTGGTCGGCGAGAGCCTGATGCGGCAGGCCGACGTCACGGCGGCCACGCGCACGCTGCTCGCGCGCGAGGGCGGAACGCGCGCCACGGGCACGCGCTGACATGGCGCGCAAGCCTGCGAAGACCAAACCGACCAAGGCCAAATCGACCAAGCCCGGCCCTGCCCTCACCCATATCGGTGCCTCCGGCGAGGCGCGGATGGTGGACGTCTCGGCCAAGCCCGCGACCGAGCGGCTCGCGGTCGCGGAAGGCCGCGTCCTCATGACGAAGGCGACGCTCGACCTGATCGTGTCCGGCAACGCCAAGAAGGGCGACGTGCTCGGCACCGCGCGCATCGCCGGCATCATGGCGGCCAAGCGCACTTCCGAGCTGATCCCGCTCTGTCATCCGCTGGCGCTGTCGAAGGTCACCGTCGACATCGAGCCGGATGCGAAACTGCCGGGCTGCCTCGTGCGCGCCAGCGTCAAGGTCACCGGCCCGACCGGCGTCGAGATGGAGGCGCTCACGGCCGTGTCGGTCGCCTGCCTCACCATCTACGACATGATCAAGGCGGTCGAGCGCGGCGTGCGTATCGAGGGCATCCATCTTGTCGAAAAGCTCGGCGGCAAGTCCGGCCATTACCGCGCCTAGAATTCCGTTCCGATCGCATCGGAACGGAACTCTCGTTTTGTTTTGACGCGTTTTCTTGACGCGAACCGGTACCCACTTCGCTCGAAAACGCTTTGCTCCGCTACTTCAGTGACGTGCTGATCGAGCCGAACTTCAGCTTCAGCGTCGAGCCGAGGTTGTTGACCACGGCGATGATGGCGAGCGCGATGCCGGCGGCGATCAGGCCGTATTCAATCGCGGTCGCGCCGGATTCGTCGGCAATGAAGTTCTTCAAAACGGTTTTCATGATCAACTCCTCACTGTGTCGTCGGCAGGCATGTTCGCAAATCGCGTGCCATTGCCCGACGTGAGGATCGCCAGCACCTTAGATGGTTAAGCCTTGGTTGATCCTCGCGCGACCGGCAGAAACTGACCGGCATCGCGCGACGCTTCGGCAATTCCTGCACGTCCCGCATCGCGCGCATCGATCGCATTTGCGTGTGGGTATTCATGTCGCGTTAACTGCGCTTCCTAACTCCGCCTCCACATCGTTCCCGTAAACCAACGGATGTTTTGAGGATCCAGAATTGATCCTGGCGTGTGCAGGGCAATGATTGCGTGTGATGACGAGATTTGGCAGCCGTCTGTTTGACCAAGCCTTCGTACGCAGCGGACCGATCCGCTGGCTGGTGGTCGGCGGCACGCTGCTGATCGCCGCGATCGCGGTCGGTGCGACGCTGATGGCGCAGAACTTCCGCGAACGCGCGCTGCGCAATTCCGGCCGCGAGCTGGAAAACACCGTGCTGATGCTCGCGCATCATTTCGACCAGCAACTGCAGGACTTCGCGGTCATCCAGAAGGACTTCGTCGACCACGTCCGCGGCATCGGCGTCGCCGGCGCGGATGAGTATCGCAAGCGCCTTTCCGGCCAGGACATCCACCGCATGCTGCGCTCGAAGATCGAGGCGCTGCCCTACATGGGCGGCGTCAACATCATCGATTCCGACGGCAACGTGATCAATTCGTCGACGGCATGGCCGGCGCCCAAGATCAACGTGTCCGATCGCGCCTATTTCCGTACCTTCAAGTACGATCCCTATTCGCCCGATGTCCTGATCGAACCGCTGCACAGCCGCATCTCCGGCGCCTGGACCATCCTCATCGTGCGCAAGATCATCGGCCCGAACGGCGAGTTCATGGGCGTGGTCGGTCGCGGCATCGAGCCCGCCAATTTCGAGAAGTTCTTCGAGTCTGTCGTGCTCGGCGAAGGTGCGACGATCTCGATGCTGCACCGGGACGGCACGCTGCTCGCCCGTTATCCCCATTCCAGCGAGCTGATGGGGCAGAATTTTAAGACCGGCCCGTTCGAGCACCAGCGCGTCTTCGGGCTCGATCACTTCGCCGGTCGCTTCATGAGTCCGGTCGACGGCGAAGACCGCCTGATCGCCTCGCACGCCCTGCCCCACTTCCCGATCCTGATGATGGCCACCACGACACGCGCGGCGGCCCTGACGGACTGGCGCGAGCAGATCGGCATCCTGATCTCGGTCGCCGCCTCGTCCGCGCTCGCCATCGCCGGCGTCCTGATCGCGATCGTGCGCAAGCTGCTGGAGCAGCACCGCCTCTCGCGCGAGCGGCTGACGCTGGAAAAGCAACGGCTCGACCGCGCCGTCAACAACATGACCCAGGGTTTGCTGCTGTTCGACGCGGACCGGCGGATGGTGGTGTGCAACCAGCGCTACATCGACATGTACGGCCTGTCGACCGCCGTGGTGAAGCCCGGCTGCAGCTTCCACGACATCATCGCCCATCGCAAGACGACCGGCTCGTTCACCGGCGACATCGATCAGTATGTCGAACGCGTGCTGCGCGACATTCACGTGCGCAATTCCATGGTGGTCGACACCGCCGACGGCCGCTCGATCCACATCCTCAACGAACCGCTCGCGGACGGCGGCTGGGTGGCGACGCACGAGGACATCACCGAGCGCCGGCGCATCGAGGAGCGCATCACGCACCTCGCCCATTACGACGCGCTGACCGACCTGCCCAACCGCGCCATGTTCCACGAGCATCTGCGCCAGGAGCTGGCGGTGATCGCCAACGGCGAAGAAGTTGCGGTCCACTACATCGACATCGACGAGTTCAAGGGCGTCAACGACGCGCTCGGCCATCTCGTCGGCGACGAGCTCCTGAAAGCATTGGCAACGAGCCTCAGCCGCTGCGCCGGTCCGACCGATTTCGTGGCGCGGCTCGGCGGCGACGAGTTCGCCATCGTGCAGAGCGCGGTGACGTCGCCGGACCAGGTCAACGATCTCGTCGCCCGGGTCTTCCAGGCCATCCGCACGCCCATCGACTGCATGGGCCATCATCTCACCAGCGACGCCAGCATCGGCATCGCGCTGGCGCCGGGACACGGCACGGCGCTGGACCAGATCCTGAAGAACGCGGACCTGGCGATGTATGCCGCCAAATCCGCAGGACGCCGGACCTATCGCTTCTTCGAGCCGGAGATGGACGCCAAGGTCCGCGAACGGCGGCAGCTCGAGATCGACCTGCGCCACGCCATCGCCCATGGCGGCCTCGAGGTCTACTACCAGCCCTGCCTCGCGCTGAAGGACGACCGCATCACCGGCTGCGAGGCGCTGGTGCGCTGGCGCCATCCCGAACGCGGCATGGTCTCACCCGCCGAGTTCATCCCGATCGCCGAGGACACCGGTCTGATCAACGAGATCGGCGAATGGGTGCTGGCGACCGCCTGCCGGGATGCCGCGACCTGGCCCGACGACATCCGCCTCGCCGTCAACGTCTCGCCGGTGCAGTTCAAGAGCGGCACGCTGGCGCTCAAGATCATGGCCGCGCTCGCCGCGTCGAATCTGCCGGCGAGCCGGCTCGAGCTCGAGATCACCGAGGCGGTGCTGATCCGCGACGACGACACCGCGCTTGCGATCCTGCACCAGCTCCGCGCCATCGGCGTGCGCATTGCGCTCGACGATTTCGGCACCGGTTATTCCTCGCTGAGCTACCTGCACCGCTTCCCGTTCGACAAGATCAAGATCGACCGCTGCTTCGTCGACGACATCGCCGGCCCCGACGGCTCCGCCAGCATCGTGCAGGCCGTCGTCAACCTCGCGGCCGCCCGCCGCATGACCACCACGGCCGAGGGCGTCGAGACCGAGGAGCAGCAGCGCCTGCTGCGCACGCTCGGCTGCTCCGAGATGCAGGGCTATCTGTTCAGTGCCGCCAAGCCCGCCGACAAGATGCTGGAGCTGTTCGCGCTGCATCGCAGCCGGCTCGCCCAGCGCAGCGGCAGCGAGGGCCGCCGGCGCGAGGCCGGCTAGGACGGACCTCGGGTGTCGGCGCAGCGACATTCCCAGAAGCTCTCCTCCAGACATACGACACAGGTCTGCTCGAGACGTTCCTTCAGAGCGTGCCGCGCACGGTGAAGCCGAACCGTGAGGTTGTTCACGGTCACGCCCAGATCGACGGCAACCAGCTCCCGCTGTTCACCGGCGAGATCGATCCGCCTGATGACTTCGGCATGCTCCGGCTTGAGCAGGGACAGATGGGCGTGAAGACACTCGCAGACCGCGGCATTCGCCGCGGCGTCCTGGTCGGCCGCGAGGCGATCGTTGAGCTCATGCGGGAACGGCATCTCCCGCGTCCTGCTTCTCGATGCCTGGCGATGGAAGTCGGCGATGGTCGTCGCCAGGACCCGGCTCAGCCAGCCTCGCACCAGGTCTGCGTCGCGAATGTCGCCTGACCGCTCGAGCGCACGCAACATGAATGCCTGCAGCACCTCCTCCGCTTCCGCCTTGCCGCCAAAGCGTCGTTGCAGGTAGGCGCGCAGACGATCGTAGCTGCCGATGAGGGCGGCGCGAACGATCGCCTCCTGCCCTTCCTCGGAGCCGGCTGCTCGCACCGGAAGATTCGCGTTTGGCGACTTCATGACGCATCGTCCTTGCATGACATTCAGTAGATCGCTTCGCGGAAGCGGAAACGCGACGGCACGGCTGCCATCCGCGAGGACGACGGCCTTCCGAACGGGTGGGCGCGAGAGATCGCCGCGATGGCAGCGCTCGCGCGACAACCTCGCCTTCCGCAAACCGGTGATCGCTTTCTCGGCGTTGGTCCGCTCATCGCACGGCGCGCGCGAGCAACACCGAGACCGGCGTGCTCACTCCGCTGTGCGCGATATCCTGGCGCGCGTCGGCGTCATCCGCGTCGGGCCAGCGCCCTTCGCAGACGAGCCGGTCGGCGCTCGAACCTGGAGCGACGCAGTCCGGTTTTCGGTCGGCTATCTCAGGTGATGGGGGGACGGTAGTGACGGCGGAAGGTGCCCTCGTCGCCGATCACGCCAGGCTGCGCCTCGCAGCGCGAGCGCGGCACGGCGTGCTCCGCGATGACGGGAGCTTGCGGCCACACGGCGCTGAAGCAAAGCACCGAGCCGCAACAGGTCGCATGCCGGTCACCGGGCCGGTCCTGATCATCGTCGCAATCCCCGGCCATCGCATGCGAATGCACCGGCGACCCGGGATCATCATCGTGCTCGTGCGCATCCATGGACCGATCGGCCCGATGGTCGCACTGCATAGCTGCGTCGAGGGAGATCGAGATCGCGAGAGACGGCGTCATCGACGCGAGCAGGTAAGCGATGGCGACAAGCCATCCCCACCATTTTCGTCTTGGCTTTCGCAAGCCAATCATCCCTGCACCCACTGTCTCGAACCGTGAACATATAGCTCTGGTTGCAGGGACGGCCAATAGAAAACGACGCACGCGGCACCGGTATTGCAGGACGGCGATGAGAGGCGCGCGACATGCGGGCATGAAAGGCTCGGCACGAGCATCCCGCGTCGCGATGCGGCACGGAAGTAGTCTCCGTTTTTTTTCGTCGAGCCCTGCGTAATATATTGCACCCAACTGCGTCGCACGGTCGCGCTGGTCAATGATGTCTCATCCAGCCGACGCCCTTGATGTCGTTGAACGAGTCGGTTCTGTGGCACAGGAAGCATTGATCGACCGACGCATGCTCCTGCCCGGCGATCATGCGGTCCATCATCAGGAAGTGCCCCATGTAGTGGCTCGGCGGCGCCTGATGGCATTGAGCACAGTCCCGCGACGTCGGCGAGGGATGCAGGAAGCCCGCGATTTTCCAGGACGTCAGCCCGTGACACTCCGCGCAGTCCCGCCCGAACAATTCGCGGTGCGGCTCCTGGTTGCTGTGGCAGTTGGCGCAGTCGAGCGCCGTCCTTTCTCGCTGCTCTGATCCCGGCAGGCCGAGAAACTCCTTCAGATCCGCTGTCAGTTGATCGGCCGCGGCCCGGCCGAACAGCCTCCCGCCGGAGGGCGGCATCGTAACTTGCAGCAGCGACGCGTGGTTCATCCTGATCGGCCGCCGCTCGCCCGCATGCTCGCGATGGCAGCCTGAGCATTCAGCGCCCGCCACGGCATGAAACGCCGTCGACGGCTTGGCGAGATCGGCAGCGGAAGGCGCGTGACAGGCGATGCAGGCGGCCCCCGCGACCCCTTTGACGGGCGCATGGCAGCTCTCGCATTGGTCGGACAGAAACGCATGCTTCGCCGAGAGCGGTCCGGGACTGACGAACCTCGTCCATCCCGAGATGATTCCAGAGCCGCCCCGATACAAAGCGATCGACGCGACGGCAGCACCTCCCAAGGCCAGCGTCGCAGCCACGACGTAGAGCAGGCCTCTGATCGTCACGCGAGCCACCGCAGCCCGTAATAGACCTCGGCCGCCACGTGCACGGCAAGCAGCGAATACATAACGATCGCGGCGAGGACGTGCAGCCCGATCCGTTGCATGAAGATCTTCTTGACTGCCTCACTCGAGCCGATCGCCGCTTCGACGTCGGAGATGCCGTCAACGAGCTGCAACAGCGGCACGGTCTGCACGGCGGAGGCCCGCATCGCCGCACCGTCATGCGCGGCACGCTCGGGCGACGATAGCGACGCTGCAACATGCTCGTAGGCTGACCTCAAGGTCGCCAGATGCGCCTGCTGCTGCCGGAGCTCCGTCGCGGTCTGCGGCAGGTAGTAGCGTCCGACCAATCCGGTGACGACGACGATCAGCATGCTGGCCACCAGAGCGATCCCAAGCGGGCTCTGAAACTTGTGCCCGGTGTGCAGAAGGCCGAGGAAAGCCGCGACGATGCCGGCATAGGCGTGAAATGCCAGCAGCGCCGGCATCGACACGCATCGCGTGACCATGGCCTTCAGCACCGCGCTGTATTTGGTCAGGGGATAGACGAGAAGCAGAACCATCAACGCAGCCGCACCGGCCCCGAGCACAAAGCCGGCCAGGCTTCCTGCAAACCTGCCGTCGGCGTGGAGCAGGAACGCCGGCACCAGCAGCAACAGGCTTGCCAAAACGAGGTCGGCAATCAGGCGCTCTCTCGCGTTCACCATGTCAGGCCTCGACGACCAGATCGCCGACGGATCTCGCCTGGCAGGCCAGGATGAGACCATTCGTCCTTTCGTCCGCGGTCAGGGCATCCTGGACTTCCATCGTGACGTTTCCCTGCAGCAGATGCGTCTTGCAGACCCCGCAGACCCCGACCCTGCAGGAATAGTCGATCGATACCCCCGCCGCCTCCGCCACCTCTAGGACGCTCTTGTCCGGAGGCAGCGCCGCCACCTTGCCGGACCGCGCAAAACGAACCTTGGCCGTCGCAGGACCGATTGCCGCCGCACCTCGACCGTCCGCTCCGCTGTCCGGCATGTGCACGTCGCCGACGCTCCGGACGGGAGGCGGAGCAGCTCCGCGGGCCGGCCCGAAGGCCTCCGTCTTGATCTGCTCGCGCGGCACACCGAGGCCGACCAGCGTCTTCCGGAGCGCCTCCATCATTCCGGGCGGACCGCACAAATGAACGCGACGTCCGGCCAGATCAGGCACGGCCTGCGTCAGGAATTCGGCCGTGATCTGGCCCTCGCTTCCCATCCACGAGGTGCCTGCGGTCCGCACCATCGTGGCCGCGACATGCAGATTGCTCATCCTGCGCTGCAGATATTCCAACTCGTCGCGGAAGATGAATTGCTCGGTCGTCTGCGCGCCATAGACGAGGTAGATCTGGCCAGGCCATGCGATATCCGAGAGATACCGGATCGCCGCCATCAGCGGCGTGATGCCAACGCCGCCGCCAATCAGGACGACATTGTCGGCTTCCGCGCCGGTGAACGTGAACGCGCCGGAGGGGCCCGCGACCTCGATGAGGTCTCCCTGCTTCAGGTGACCATGCATGTAGTCGGACAGAAGCCCGCCATCCTCACGCTTGATCGTGGTCTCGACGTAGGCGGTTTGCGCCGCGGACGACACGATCGTGTAGGAGCGCCTGACCGTCTGCCCGTCGATCTCGATGGCGTAGGTCAGGAACTGTCCGGGCAGGAACGCAAACGGAATCGCCCCGCCGCCCGGCGCCTGCAAGCGGAAGGTCTTCACGTTCGGCGTCTCCTGGTAGATCGCGCAGATCCTCAATGGCCCCTTCCATGAGCGGACCGGCTCGTCCCGCCCGATCGGGGGAGCCGAGAATGTCGCCTCGGCCTGGCGGGCTGGTGCGCCGGTAACTGGTGCGGACACGAGGGGCGCGGCGGCGGCCGGAGCAACCGCGGCCCGCGTCAGCCGCTCGACCAGTGCATTCGCCCGGCGCATCCGCGCGACGTAGACGGCAAGCATCGCCAGCGAGAACAGCACAAGCAGCGCCATGGTGGTGACGTGAAACCAGGACACTCCCGGCGCGCTGTCATCCCCATCCGCCGTGTCTCGCCGAGGCGGAAGATTCATTTGCGATCTGAACCAGGCCTGGGCGATCTGCCGCGGCGGCTTGCCCTCGTGCAGCGAACGCAGCGCACTCACGCCGCTCTGGACTGCATTCAGGGAGTCGCGCAGCCGCCGCGACGCCTGATCCGCAGCCGCGATATCGTCGCCCGCGATCGCATGCCGCAGGTCCATTTCAGCCCCCGCAAGGCGATCGGCTTCCGCGCTGATCCGCTGGCGCGCCTGGGCCTCCAGCCTGCTCCGCTGATCGACGGAGAGCGCCGGCATGTCCATCAATGCCGGATAGAACTCCTTGCGCGGGCGGCCCATCATGCCGCCCATTCCACCCATCATTCCGGACGTGTCACCGCCGGGCTGCATGCCGGCGCCTGCACCGGCAGGTCCCTCCGGCCGTGACGCCGCATCTGCGGCGGAGCCGGACGCTGCGGGATGATGCGCGGCATGATCGCCCTCCGCCTGCGCCAGCTCCCAGCGCGGGAGAGACGGTCCCGCCGCAGCCGTTACGCCGTGGCCGCGATCCGATGCGGACCCGGCATGGGCCGCAAGCTGGCTCGCCAGGACACCAGCCACAAGCAGGCCCCGGCGACGCCGAAGAGGCAGAGCGAACATGATCCCGCCCTCGCCTCCCGGTCAGAATGACGCGATCAGCGGCAGCAGGATCGTATCCGCGGTCTGCCTCTGGCTCTCGCTCAATGACGCATAGAGCCGCGTGAAGGCAAGTCGCGCGGCTTTGAGAGCCTCCAGACGCTCGGACAAGTGCCGCTCGTAATGTTCCAGGCGGTCGGCGCTGCCCAGCCTGTCATCCATTGCGAGCATCTTTCGCGCTTCCAGCAGATGCTGCCGGCTCGAACGCAAGGCGTTCGCGACATTGTTCCAGTCGGTCGCCTGCCCGTCACTGATCTGCAGCTCCGCTTTCAGAAAGGCGATGCGCCCCTCGAGCCGCTCGGTCACGTCCGCCGGGCCGCTCATCGCACCGTTGTTGCCGGGCGAACTCATCTGGCCCCGCATCATCTTCTCCATCATCTGCATCATCGGCATCATGCCGGAATTGTCCTGGCAGCCGGCGCCCTGGCAGTCCCGCATCTGGCCTTGCGGCGGCATCTGCATCTTGTCGTCGTTCATCCGGCCGCCACTCATGTTCGGCTGCCCCGCCGGTTGGCCCATGTTCATCTTGGCGCTCGAATCCGGGGCAGCAGGCATCTTCGACATCTTGTCGTCGTCCATCATCGCGATCTGCCCAAGACCGGCGGCGGTTGCGGAAGACAGCCCGACCGCCCCCGGGACGAGGACGGCGAGGACGGCAAAGGCGGCTGCGTTCGCGAAGACATTTCTCGGACGGTTCATGGTCTTTCTCCAGTCGGTGTTTGGGATGGTGATCGGCCTGTCGCGGTCGGCGACGAGCGCAGCGGCGGGTGGGTCAGGCCATATAGACGCAACGCGCCCGCAACTCTTACGCGCGCCGCCGTCAAAGGCTGCAGCGTCCTGCATCGCTCATCTCCTTGTCGTGCCTGCGCCACGGCCATCGTCCCTCGATCTCGATCTGGAGCGAGAAGCTCAGGAACGTGCGGATCACGATGATCAGCGCGAGGATGCCGAGCCGGTCGAACGACGGTACGATCGCGACCATCCCGATGATGTCGGCGGCGATCAGGAATTCGAGGCCAAGCAGGATGCCGCGCCCGAGAGTGGCGCGATAGGACCGGAACGCATCGGCAGGATTCCCGCGCCGCATCTCGTTCATCGACCGGATCGCTGCAGCAAGCACGCCGCCGACGATGACCACCACGCCGAGCAGCTCGATAGTCGAGGCGGTCCAGTGCAGGCCATGCAGGATGAGGCCCCGGATCTCGTCGGTGAAAATCAACCCCGACGTCATCATCCGCCCGCCTCCCCCGTCAGGCGGCTCCTGTCGACGTCCCTGGACCACGTTCGGTAGTAGGCCACGATCGTCATGATCCAGAGGCCCGCGGCACCGACCAGCATCTGTGCCCACAAGCCTTCCGATCCGGATTCGAGCGCGAAATGGGCGACGAACGACAGAAAGAGACCAACGCAGAACACCGACAGCGATTGCTGACCGCATCTGATCAGAGGCTGGAGCAATCTTGACGACAGACCGGGCCAGTCCGCTGGAACGAGCGAGACGACGATGAGCATCAGGCTCGCCAGATGGACGATGCGATACGGACCCAGATTGGTCTTGTCGTTCGGAATGAAGATCGCTGCGAGGTCCTCGGGAATGTAGTCCCGCAGCGCCGGAATTCGTTCCGCCAGCGTCATCCCGAACGCAAAGATCAGAAAACCGCAGCTGAGAACAAGGAGCGTGCGCGACGACAGCAGCCAGCGGCTCGCCGCCGCTCCTCCTAAGGCCAGCCAGGCCCCGAGCACGAACAGCAACTGCCAGGCGAACGGATTGAAATACCAGACCCCAGCCGGATAGGACGGCAGGTTAACGCCGTAATTGCGGGCGGCCAGATAGAGACCGAGCGAGCCGATCATCACGGCATTGCGCCATCGCAGCATCAGCCAGAGCACGACGGGAAACGCGGCCATCAGCACGATGTAGAGCGGCAGAACGTCGAGATTGAGCGGCTTGAACTTGAGGATCAGCCCCTGGAAGAGCGTCTCGACGGGAAAGTTCATCAATGGCGCGACGTTGAACTGATCCATCAGGTGCAGATCGTCAAAACCGTGCGCGATGTAGTGCACGGCCGTGAGATAGACCAGGAACAGCAGCAGGTGAGCGACATAGAGCTGCCACACCCGCCGCAACAGCCGGGTTGCGCCGATCACGAAGCCGCGCTCCATCATCATCGAGCCGAACACGAACGTCGCGGTGTATCCGGAGATCAGCACGAACAGATCGGCGCCATCGCTGAAGCCGTAGTTTCGCGTCGTGAACCAGGCGAGCGCCGAATCCGGAATGTGCCCGAGAAAGATCAGCCAGTTCGCCAGACCGCGGAACAGATCCAGGCGCAGATCGCGCCGCGGCTTGACCAGCACCGACCTGATCGTGATCGTGTCCCACAACCGGCGGCGCAGGAAAAACACCGCTCGCAAGGGCCGAGCAGGCGCGTGGATCGTCTCGTCAGTCAACGGCTCGTTCTCCATCTCGGCGGCCGACCCCTTTCGGATCGCGATCATGTCGCCGCTCGTTCGCGCCGGCACGCTAGGTTGCGTCATTGATGCCGGTTTGACGGACATCAAATTGGATCGACGCACCAGCCAAATCTTTTTGTGGTTCAATCGCGTAATGAATCGACGCGTCCGTCGTCACCGGCCGGAAGTGTCATCGGCCACGACATCTCGCAGCCGCTCGCGACATGACCGCCAGGCCTCGCCAGCGCCCCGCAATCCTGCGCAATGCGCCGGAATTTTTTTCTGTAAGAAGATCGACGTTTCTCGTCGCCTGCGGCAACGCGACGATCCACGCAGCGATACACGCGGGCGCGCGCGTCGACATTTGATCTTGCTCAACTTACACCATCGCGCTCCGGGTTTGGTTGCAGCTCGATCGAGCCACCGGGACTTGATTGACACCAACTCGACGAGATCAACAGGAGAAACCAAAATGAAGCACCGCAAGCTGATCGTCGCCGCCGCGATCATGTCGTTCGTTGCGCTGCCTGCGATGGCGCAGACGACCACGACCGATGAAAAGAACGGCCACCACTACAATGGCGGACCGAAGACCGAAGTCCCGCACCACATGGGCAAGAAGGAGAGCGACGGCGGATCGACCAGCGGGTCCGGCGGCAGCCACCATTACAATGGCGGACCGAAGACCGAGGTCCCGCACCACATGGGTCCGAAGAAGCAGCAATGATGATCTCACGGTGATCCCGCAGCTCGCGAAGCTGCGGGATCACCGTCTTCCAGGCCGGCTCGCGGCGGACAGTCCCCCGCTTCGGACTTGACGATGGCGGCCGGCCAACGTATTTGCACGATTGCAGCCGCCGCAAGGGCGCTGCCGTAGGCGTTACCGTCATCCAACGCGTCCTTTGTCGAGAGGATCCCAGCAGGGAATTCTCGATTCACGAGACGCCACGGTCATGCCATCACTCCTCCTGTCAGCGGATGCTTCCCCCGACAAGACGCTTCAACCGGCGCGCACGCGCCGCGCTGCCGGCTGTCCTGTCCTCTGGCGCGCCATGAAGGATCTACGTGGTTGCCGTGGCCTTCTTCAATCGAAAGGCAACACATGAAGATGACTGGCAACACGATCCTCGTCACCGGCGGCACCAGCGGCATAGGCCGCGCGCTGGCTGAGGCTTTCCACGACCGCGGCAACCGCATCATCGTCACCGGCAGACGGCAGGCCCTGCTCGACCAGATCGCGGCCGGGCGGCCTAGCCTGACCGGACTGCAACTCGACCTCGACGATCCCGCAAGCTTGGCGCACGCATCGGCCGAAATGCGCACACGCTTCCCCGAGCTGAACGTGCTGATCGCGAACGCGGGCATCTCGCGGCCGGAAGACCTGATGGCAGAGAGCTGGGATGCGTCGGACGCGGAAGCGATCGTCAACACCAACATTCTGGGCGTGCTCCGCGCGACCGCGGCGTTCCTGCCGATCCTGACGCGGCAACCGGGCGCGACGATCATCGCAACGAGCTCGAACCTCGCCTTCGTACCGCGTGCCGACTTCCCGACCTACTGCGCCAGCAAGGCGTTCCTGCACTCCTGGCTGCAGTCGCTGCGGCATCAGCTCCGCAAGGTCCCGATCGAGGTGCTGGAGCTCGCGCCGCCCTATGTGCAGACCGAGCTCACCGGAACGCAGCAGGCCAGCGACGCGCGCGCCATGCCGCTGTCCGCCTACATCGCGGAGGTCATGCAATTGCTGGAGTTGCGGGTTCATCCCCGCGACGAGGTGCTGGTCGAACGCGATCGCGCCCGCCGCTGGGCCGAGCGCGAGGGCCGCTACGAGGCGACCTTTGCCGCGATGAATCCGAGCTGAGCCAGTCCCCCAAACGAAAACGCCCGGAAGCGGCTGTCCGCTCCCGGGCGATATCTGAACGCTGGAAGATTCTAGTTCGGCACCGTGGCCTTCGCCGCGGGCTTGGCGGCGACGGCGTTCGCGGTCTGGCCGTGCAGGAAGTCATAGGCCGCGTGCAGGGCCTTGTCGTCCTTCTCTTCCGGCGGGACGTAGGATTGCGATCCGGTCTGCTCGGTGCCGTCGGCGGCCTGGAGATGGCCGCGCATCTGCGACTCCGCCATGGTGTCCATCCGGCCCTTCAGCTCCGGCGGGACGTCCTGGAGGATCTCGATGTCGGGCGCGATGCCCTGGGCCTGGATCGAGCGGCCCGACGGCGTGTAGTAGCGCGCCGTGGTCAGCGCCAGCGCGCCATTGCCGGTGCCGAGCGGGATGATGGTCTGCACCGAGCCCTTGCCGAACGAGCGCGTGCCGATGATCGTCGCACGCTTGTGGTCATGCAGCGCGCCGGCGACGATCTCGGAGGCCGAGGCCGAGCCGCCGTTGACCAGGATCACCAGCGGCTTGCCCTTGGTGAGGTCGCCGCCATGCGCGGTGAAACGCTGGGTCTCTTCCGGATTCCGGCCGCGGGTCGAGACGACCTCGCCGCGCTGAAGGAAGGCGCTCGACACCGACACGGCCTGGTCGAGCAGACCACCCGGATTGTTGCGCAGGTCCATCACGTAGCCGACCAGCTTCTCCTGCGGCACCTGCTTGGAGATCGCGGCGATCGCCTTCTTCAGGCCGTCGGTGGTCTGCTCGTTGAACGAGGTAACGCGGATATAGCCGATGTCGCCGTTCTCGACATGGAAGCGCACCGGGCGGACATGGATGATCTCGCGCTTGATCGCAACGTCGAGCGGCGCATCGGCGCCCTTGCGCACGATGGTGAGCTTGGTCTGGGTATCGACCGGGCCCTTCATCTTGTTGACAGCCTGCTCGAGCGTCATGCCCTGCACGGCCTCGCCGTCGATCTTGCTGATGAGGTCGCCGGACATGATGCCGGCCTTGGACGCCGGCGTCTCGTCGATCGGGGAGACGACCTTGACGAGGCCATCCTCCATCGTGACCTCGATGCCGAGACCGCCGAACTCGCCGGAGGTGGTCTCCTGCATCTCGGTCCAGGCCTTGTCGTTCATGTAGCGCGAATGCGGATCGAGCGACGTCACCATGCCAGTGATCGCGCCTTCGATCAGCTTGGCATTGTCGGGCCTCTCGACATAGCTCGCCTTCACCCGCTCGAACACCTCACCGAACAGGTTGAGCCTGGAATAGGCATCGTCCGCGCCTGCCGCCGCCCTCGCCGCCCATAGTCCGCCCTGCGGACCGGATACCAGAAGGGTCAGACACACTCCGGTGAGCGCGCCCAGGGGGAACAGCAGGGATTTCCGCATGTAGTCTGACCTTTTCGCTTGGGGCTTTGGGGCGCCATGCAAATGGCGATCCAGCCCGGTTCTCACAATACCATTCAGGTTTCTTCAAGGCCGGCCCGCAACGCAGGCGCGGTACCTGCAAAAATCCCTTCGTCCTGGCCTAAACTTTTGGCAACGTTCCGACACCGTCACGTACCAAGGGCCGGAATCGCCTGCCGGCCCGTGCTTCGCAGCTATGCGATTTTAGGATGGTTTTGGAGAGGCGGACGGGTTAGGCGATGACACAAGGCTTCAAATTCTCGGGAGGACAACAATGAACGAAGCGCCCCGCATCCGGCCGGAACGGAACGTCGAACTCGGTGCCAGCAGCGAGCCGTTCCAGAATCTGCACGAATTCATCCGGAAGGCGCGCGCCAACCTCAACCAGAATGCCTGGGACTATATCGTCGGTGCCGCCGAGACCGAGACCACGATGCGCCGCAACCGCATGGCGCTGGACGAGATCGCCTTCCGCCCCCGCGTGCTGCGCGACGTCCGCAAGGTCGAGGGCTCGGTCGAGCAGTTCGGCCGCAAGATGCGCCTGCCGGTGGTGCTGGCCCCGGTCGGCGCGCTCGAGATCTTCGACCCGGACGGCGCGGCGAGCGTGGCACGCGCCTGCGGCACCTTCGGTGCGGCCCACATGCTGAGCTCGGTGTCCGAGCCCGGCCTCGAGAAGACCGCCGAGGCCGCCCCCGACGCGCTGCGCCTCTATCAGCTCTATGTGCGCGGCGACGACGCCTTCGTCGCCGATGTCGTCAGCCGCAGCGAGAAGAACGCCTATGCCGCCTTCTGCCTGACCGTGGACACCGCCCATTACAGCCGTCGCGAACGTGACATCGCCAAGCGCTACGTTCGTGAAAGCCGCCTGCGCGCCACCGGCGGCGACTACCAGAAGGGCCTGGAGTGGCGGACGGTCAAGATGATCAAGGACAAGTTCAAGATCCCGCTGATCCTCAAGGGTATCGCCACCGCCGAGGATGCGCAGATCGCGGTCGATCACGGCGTCGAGTGGATCTACGTTTCCAACCACGGCGGCCGCCAGCTCGACCACGGCCGCGGCGCCATGCATGTCTTGCCTGAAATCGTCGATGCCGTGAAAGGCCGCGCCAAGATCATGGTCGACGGCGGCATCTGCCGCGGCACCGACATCGTCAAGGCGATCGCGGCCGGCGCCGACCTCGTCGGCATCGGCCGGCTGCAATGCTGGGCACTGGCGGCGGCGGGCGAAGCCGGCGTCCAGCGGATGCTGGAGCTGCTCGAGGACGAGGTGCTGCGCTGCCTCGGCCTTCTCGGCGCCACCTCGTTCGCCGAGGTCAACAAATCCTGCCTGCATCCGGCCACCGCAACGAACGCGCCGAGCGTGTTCAGCGCGTTCCCGCTGTTCGACCACGACCCGTACCGGTACTGAAAGGACCCAGGTGACCTCGCTCTCTCCCGGCAGCGCCGATGCGCTTCTGTTCGATCTCGGGCGCGTCGTGCTCGACATCGATTTCTCCAAGGCGATCGCCTGCTGGGCGGGACATGCCGGCTGCAAGCCCGAAGCCATCGTCGCGCGCTATGTGCGCGACAGCGAGGCCTACCGGCTGCACGAGGTCGGCAAGATCAGCGACGAGGACTATTTCGCTTCGCTGCGGGCCTCGCTGGGAATTGCCATCTCGGATGCGCAGTTCCTGGAAGGCTGGAACGCGATCTTCGCCGGCGAGATGCCCGATATCGCCGAGCTGTTGCCGCGCGCGGCCAGGCAGATGCCGCTCTACGCCTTCTCCAACACCAACCGGCCGCATGTGGACCATTTCTCGAAGGAATATGCCGGCCTGCTCGGCCATTTCCGCGAGCTGTACCTGTCGTCCAGCATCGGCCTGCGCAAACCCGATGCGGCGGCCTTCGACCATGTCGTGGCGGCGATGGGCGTGCCGGCCAGCCGCATCGTGTTCTTCGACGACCTTGCCGAGAACGTCGAGGGGGCACGGGCGCGGGGGCTGACCGCGGTGCACGTGACCTCGCCTCGCGACGTCGGCGATGCCCTGAAGAAACTGGGGATTTGACCGGGATCTGATCGCGGTTCCCGGAACCCATTTTTGCCCAAGCTGAGGAACCAAACCACTTTGTGCATTTTTGTACAAAGTTCCGGGAACGGAATCCCCTGTTCCGGACTCTAGAGTCCGTTGGGAATTCTACATCGGACGTAACTGACGTGTTGGGCAAAACCTACCTTACCAAGCAGGCCTCTCTGCTGATGAAGTTCGCCAGAACCACTTCGGATTCTGAGCTGTCCGCCAAGCTGATCAGCAAGGCCGCCGACCTGAAATCCCAGGCCGACCCGCTGCCCGACAAGGATCAGGGCCCCGCGGCCCCCGACGTCAGTCCGAGCGGATCGGCAGGGAGTTGACCGATGCTGGCCGTGGCGCTCGTCATTCTCGTGCTTGCCATGGCCATCCTCGTACCGGTTTGCCTCGCCTTCCGGATCATGCCGCGAAGGACCTGACATCCATCTTCCATGACAAACCAGGCGGCGCAGGATGAATCATCCTGCGCCGCGGTGTTTTGCCTCTGCGCCCCCACTCGGCTAGAACTCTCGCCGCCGATTTGCCGAACGTGCTCTGCAGGAGTTCTCACCCGTGGCCCTGATGCCGGTATCCGACGCGCTTGCCGCCGTGCTCGCCGGCGCGGAGCCCCAGCCTGAGGAAATGGTCGTCCTCGATCAAGCCTTCCACCGCGTGCTCGCACGCGACGTCGCGGCGCGGCGCACGCAGCCGCCGGAGGCGATGTCGGCGATGGATGGCTACGCGGTGCGGGCTTCAGACGCGGCGACAGTCGATTCCCAGCTGACGGTCATCGGCGAGGTCGCCGCCGGGCGCCCCTTCGCAGGATCGGTCGGCACCGGCGAGGCCGTGCGGATCTTCACCGGCGGCGTCGTGCCCGCCGGAGCGGATGCCGTCGTGATCCAGGAGGACACGGTCGCGGACGGCAAGCGCATCACGATCAAGGAAGCAGCGCTTCCCGGACGGCACATCCGGCGGGCCGGCGTCGACTTTGCCGAGGGCGATGTGCTGCTGCGCAAGGGAACCAGGCTCACCGACCGTGACCTGGCGCTTGCCGCCGCGATGAACCATCCGCAGCTCCCCGTCCGCCGGCGCCCGAAGGTCGCGATCCTCGCCACCGGCGACGAGCTGGTCATGCCGGGCTCAGCGCCTGGCCCCGGCCAGATCGTCTATTCCAACGGTTACGCCCTGCACGCGCTGGCCCGCCAGGAGGGCGCGGATACCATCGATCTCGGCGTTGCCGCCGACACGCTGGACGCCACCACATCAGGCATCCGCCGCGCCCGCGAGAGCGGCGCCGACATCCTGATCACGACCGGCGGCGCCTCGGTCGGCGACCACGACCTGGTGCAGCAGGCGCTCAAGGCCGAGGGCATCGCGATGTCGTTCTGGAAGATCGCGATGCGGCCCGGCAAGCCGATGATGCACGGCCGCATCGACGCGATGCGCGTCATCGGCCTGCCCGGCAATCCCGTGTCGTCCTACGTCTGCGCTTTCCTGTTCATGGTGCCATTGATTCGCGCGTTGTCGGGGCGTTCGGTGATTCACCATCGGCGCGAACGTGCCGTGCTCGGCCGCGACGTCGGCGCAAACGATGTCCGCGAGGACTATCTCCGCGCGCGCCTGGAACTGCGCGACGACGGCACGCCGATCGTGCTTCCCGTCAATCATCAGGATTCCTCGCTGCTTGCGAATCTCGCTGCGGCACAGGCACTTCTCGTGCGCGCGCCGTTCGCGCCCAAGGCCGAAGCCGGCACGCCTTGCGAGGTGCTGCTGCTGCCGGTCTGAGCGCCGTCAGCCCACGTGTTCCGCGAAGTTTGCCGCGTTCACGGTAAATTAAGCAGTTGCGGAACATGTATCGAACATATAGTGTCCGTTCATGATTTGTTTCGAGCATGTAGCGGCTTATAGCTGAATTCAGCGTCTCGGAATCGAACGACATCAACCGGGGGATTTTGGTCGAGATGTTAACGCGCAAACAATACGAGCTCCTGCGATTCATCAGTGAGCGATTGAAGGAAAGCGGCGTGCCGCCCTCCTTCGACGAGATGAAGGACGCGCTCGATCTGCGCTCGAAGTCGGGCATCCATCGCCTGATCACCGCGCTCGAGGAGCGCGGCTTCATTCGGCGCCTGCCCAACCGCGCGCGCGCCATCGAAGTGATCAAGCTGCCCGAGCTGCAGGCCGCCGCCGGCAACCGCCGCGGCTTCACGCCGAGCGTCATCGAAGGCAATCTCGGCAAGGTGCGCACGACATCCAGCCCGGCCGCCGACGAAGGTGAACGTCCGGTCGCCGTGCCGGTCATGGGCCGCATCGCGGCCGGCACGCCGATCGAGGCGTTGCAGACCCGCAGCCACACCATCAGCGTCCCGCCCGACATGCTCGGCTCGGGCGAGCACTACGCGCTCGAAGTGCGCGGCGATTCCATGGTGGAGGCCGGCATCCTCGACGGCGACATGGCGCTGATCCAGCGCAACGAGAGCGCCGACACCGGCGACATCGTGGTCGCGCTGATCGACGATGAGGAAGCCACCCTGAAGCGCTTCCGCCGCCGCGGCGCCTCGATCGCGCTCGAGCCCGCCAACGCCGCCTACGAGGTCCGCATCCTCCCGCCGAACCGCGTGAAGATCCAGGGCAAGCTGATCGGCCTTTACCGGAAGTACTGAGCAGTATCCGGACAAGCGCACAGCGGTTGTCCGGAAAGTGATGCTCAGCCAAAGGCGAGCGCATCCGGGCGTCGCCGGTTGGCGACGCGCCTCAACGATTGGAGCGGATCATTGTCCGCTCCGGCTGGATAGTCTTTCTCGTTCTGCACAGATTATCCGGCCACCTCTCCAGCGCTACATCCTCGGCACACCGCGCGGAGCACGCATCGCTCCGCAAGGTCTTTCAGAAGTCGAGGAGACAACATGCGCAAGATCGTCCTGAGCATCGTCACGATGGCGCTGATCACGGCATCAGCGTCGCAAGCCGTTGCTGCACCGTCGCATCGTGTCCGCAAGACGGCGCCGGCGACAGCGAGCGAGCAAGTCCGCAACGCCCGTGCTGCGCTTGCACAGCCATCGCAATCCGCCTGGCAATACTCCGGCTGGTCGGCGCCGGCAGGACACTGACACACGCTGCCGGAATGCACGGGAACGGACTTTGTTCCCAATGAAAGCGGGAAAGATATTGTGATGGCGGCCCGCGGATCCAAGCCGCAGATTTGCCTACAACCAAGCAGACGCTTGCGGGCTTCCACTCTGATAGAGGCCTGCGCCTCGATGAGAGGCGCGGGTTGCTATCTTCGAATGAGGAGCACCCCGATGTGTGACTACAGCCTGCACGCCGTTGCGACGCGTCCCGCGGAAGTCGGCGAGACCATCGTCACGACAACATTCCGCGGCACCTCGACGCGCGGCTTCGCTTCCGAAGCCGACATGTCCGTCGCCGTATGTCTGCTGCCGGGAACGGAGCTCGCCTTCGCCGACAACGTCCGTTACGACAATCGCTGGATCTGGACCCGCACCATCAACTCCCGGGTCGGCAAGTTCGGCAAGATCGATCCGAACATTCCGGACCGCCATCACGACGCGATTGAATTCCCCGACGGCAAGTACGTGCTGGTGACGCAGCTCGTCGAGGGGCAGCGCGCAACAGTGCTGCAATTGCCGGTCACCCAGCCACTTGGCGAACGTGAACAGAAGCCGCAGACCATTGCCGACAGGCCGACGATCACACGTCTGCCGATCGGCTGAATGGACTGCCCCGGCCGTAGGTCGGGGCCCGATTGAAATCGCCATCGCCGGCCGTGGCCGGCGACGTGGTGTCGTTTGCGTCGTCCGCAATGAGTCCGCCGGGATCACCCGCAGCTTCCCTCCGTCGCACGAAGTTTGCGCGCTCCTGCCTGAATTTTGAACGTCCGTTCCGTGAGCAAATGGCCGATGCTGCCAGAAGCTCGAGGCGGCGGACACGTTCGATGAAGACCTTCATTCGCGTCGTTGAACTCTGGGTGCCCGACCGGACGCGCACGCGGCTGGCTTTCGGCGGCGGCCTCTATGGCGAAGGGCTCTCCGCGTTCAGGGCCGTGAGCGAGGAGCTGAGCTTCGGCTTCGACGAGGGTCTTCCCGGCAAGGCCTGGGCCTGCGGCCATCCGGTGATCCTCACCAAATTCGCCAATTCCTATTTCAGGCGGACGGACCAGGCGCTCGCGGCCGGCCTCACCTGCGGCGTCGCGGTGCCGGTGTTCGCAGGCGAATTCCTGCAAGCGGTCATGGTGCTGTTCTGCGGCGACGACGAGGCCCATGTCGGCGCGGTCGAGCTCTGGCACAACGACCCCGATACCTCTCACGAGATGGGGCTCGTGGACGGCTACTATGGCACCGCCGACATGTTCGAATTCAACTCCCGCCACACCCGGTTTCCGCGCGGCTTCGGCCTGCCCGGACGCACCTGGAAGGCCGGCCTGCCGCTGATCATCAAGGACCTGCACAACGCCAGGAGCTTCCTGCGCTGGGAAGACGCCGCCGAGGTCGGGATCAATCTCGGCGTCGGTGTCCCCTATCCGACCGGTCTCCAGACCTGGGTGCTGACCTTCCTCTCCGCGCAGGCCACCCCGATCGCGCGGCGCTTCGAGATCTGGGTGCCGAACGAGGCCCGCTCGGCGCTGGTCTTTGCTGCCGGCGACTGCAGTGCTCAGACCGACCTCGCCGCGCTCTATGCGACCAAATCCATTGCCAAAGGCGACGGGAGCATCGGGGGCGCCTGGGCCACCGGCATGCCAGCGCTCAACGATGATCTCGCGCATGACACTTCGATCGCCGCGGCCGAGGCTCGCTCAGCCGGCCTCGGCCAGATGGTGGCCCTGCCGGTGATCGGAAGCACCGGGCTCGACGCCGTGCTGGCCTGGTACCTCTAGGCGATCCGTTCAATCATCGGCCTGCAAGTCGGCCTCGGACGGCGTCGCATCCCTGTTCCGCGGGACCGGCGGCGCAAGGCTCGCGCCGAAATCTGCTTCGCCTGCGGCTGCCGGCGCCCATGGGCGATCAGCGCCTCGCGCCTTCACCGCCTGGACCGCAAAGCCATCGCCCCGCCGGGTCAGCGCCAGCCCGCCCTGCGCGGCAAGACGCTGGCGATCCACCACCATCGCCGCGCAATCCGGCGGCGCCGGCCGCGCCGTCACCACCAGCGCAGCGCGGCTGCAATCGTCCGCCAGTGCGTCGATGCGCAAGGCCAGCGCGACGAGGCGCCCGTCGGCGAGCGGCGTCACGCAGCCGGCCTCGTCGCACGACACGCCGTCCGCGAGCGCGGGGCTGCCGGCATCGCGCGGATCGGCGTCAGCCGCCAGCCACTCCTTCAGGAGGAAGTTGTCCTTCCCCGCCCGGATCATGTGGAAGTGCCCGTCCCTGCCCCGCACCGCGACGCTCTGGCCGTCTCCGGCGATCAGGATATCCGGCGGCCGCGCCGTCAGGCCCCAGAGGACCGCTGCCAGCAGGACCAGCCCGCCCGACCAGCGCAAGGGCGTGCGCAGCAGCCCCATCACGATGATCCCGAGACTCGCGGCGATCAGCGGCGCGATGCCGAACGCCGGGATGCGTCCGATCGCGCCAGGCAGCGATGCCACCCAGCGCGAGACCATGACCATCCAGTCGATGCCGATCCCCATCAGCCACCAGAATACGCCGTCGAGCCCGAAGGGCGCAGCGAGCAGGCCCAGCAGCCCCGCCGGCATCACCAGGGCTGAGACCACCGGCATCGCGCCGAGATTGGCGAGCACGCCGTATGGCGTGACGCGGTGGAAGTGGAAGGCTGCATAGGGCGTGGTCGCGAGCCCCGCGATCAGCGAGGCCAGGAACAGCATCGCGATCTCGCGGCCGCCCCACATCGCGATGCGCGCGGTCGCGGAATGGTCGGGCGAAGCGAACAGGTTCGGCATGCCGATCTGCACCAGCGCCACCAGCCCCAGCGTCGCCGCGAACGACATCTGGAAGCTCGGATGCACCAGCGCCTCCGGCGCGACCGCGAGCACGATCAGCGCGGCCACCGCCAGCGTGCGGAAGGTGATGGCGCGGCGGTCGACCATGACGGCGATCAGCACCACCGCCGTCATGAAGAACGAGCGCTGCGTCGCGACCTCCGCACCCGACAGCAGCAGATAGAATGCCGCAGCGGCCAGCGCCGCGGCCGCCGACCATTTCTTGATGGGATGGCCGACCGCCAGTCCCGGGATCAGGGCGAGCAGCGCGCGCACCGCGAAGAACACGACGCCGGCGACGACGGCCATGTGATAGCCGGAGATCGAGAGCACGTGGCCGAGCCCCGAGATGAACATCGCATCGTTGACGGGCGCGGTGATGGCATCGCGGCGGCCGGTGAGCAGCGCGGTCGCGATCGCGCGGTTGTCGCCTTCGAGCGTTGAACGGATGCGCGCATCGATCGCATCGCGCAGGCCCTGCATGAAGGCGGCGTAGCGCAGCCGCAAGCCGCCGGCATCCGGCGGCACCGAAGCCGTGATCGCGCCCATCACGAAGCCGGAGGCGCCGATCCCTTGGAAGAACATGTCGCGCGAGAAATCGTAGCTGCCGGGACGCACCGGCGAGATCGGCGGCAGCAGCCGCGCCTTGAGCTGCACGAAGCTGCCGACCTCGGGGGCGGTGCCCTTGCGTACCGACAGGCGCACGCGCTCGAGCTTGACGTCGCTGCGCTGGGCCTCCATCGCGCTGACGCGCAGCACGAAACGGTCGGTGCGCTCGCGGATGTCGCGCGTCTCGACGAAGCCCGACAGCGACACGGAATAGAGCGGTTTTGCCAGAACGGTGTGCGCAATGCGCGCCGTCTTCCACGTCGCCATCGCAAAGCCGGCCGCGACCGCCGCGATCAGAAGCGCAGATGCGAACAGCCGGCTCCGCCGCAGCAGGACCGCCCCCAGCATGAGCGCGATCGCCGTTGCGGCCACGACCCACAACACCGGCTCATGGTCGGCCGCAAAGTAAAGCGCGATGCCGGCGCCGAACGCGACGGGTACCCAGGGCAACAGCCGCCCGGCGCCAGCCTCGGCGCTGGCCCATGCGCGGAGCGTCTCGACGATCCCAGGCCAGAGGCCGGAGCCCACTGGCGCAAAGCCGCCGGCCGAGGCGGACCGGCCCGTCGGCCAAGTCCCCGCGATCCCTTGCGAGACACGCTGCGGCCGGCCCGGCTCCGCCATTCCCTTGGCAACCCCTGCGATACGCGACAGGCGCAGAGGCTACCGGAACGTGCAGGCGGGCGAATAGCGGTACGGATCAGGAACGAACGGGATGCGACCTACTTTTCCTCCTCCATGGTCACGGCGACATCCGCCTTGGCCGACAGGCGGACCTTGTTGCCCTCGACACCGGCGACGAGCCCCTTGTCGATGAAATGATGGTGGCCCTTATGGCTGCCCTCGCCGCTGTCCTTCTTGGTCAGCTTGATGCGATTGCCCTCGACCTTGTCGACGGTGCCGACATGGACGCCGTCGGCGCCGATGACTTCCATATGCTCTGCGATGTTCTGCATGGCGGGATCCTTGTTGGAATCCGCCTCAACGCGCGTGACGTGTCTTCGTTGCTATCGCGAGATGACGATGCCGTGTGCGGCTGTTCCGTCAGATCAGCGGCGCCTTCGCCGAGGCGTGGTGGTTGACGATCTTCCAGTCGCCGTCCTCGCGGATGATGACCCAGCTCATCTTGACGACGAGATCGGGGCGCTCGCCGGCGAGGTCGAACGAGATGGTCGCGCCCATGTTGATCAGGTCGGGGCCGGCCTGCGCTGCGTTCACCTCGGAAAACACCGCGCTCGGCTTGCGCCAGCGCGGCAGGCCGTTGAAGTAGTCGGCAACCCCATCCCGGCCCCGGTAAAGCTTCGGATTGGAGCCGAAGAAGAACGCGTTCTTCGCATAGAGCTGCGACAGCGCTGCGGCGTCGAGCGTCGCGAAGCCGGCGCACCATTTCGCGATGATGGCGGAAACGATGGCGTCGGCTTCACTGCTCATAGGCCCTGCCCCTTGTCAGCGCTTGTCAGCCCTTGGCGACTTCCTTCGCGAACGTATCGCGCAGGCCGATGGTGCGCGAGAACACCGGCTTGCCCGGCGTCGAGTCCTTGTCGCGCACGAAATAGCCCTGGCGCTCGAACTGCATCGGCTCGGTCGCATTGCTCTCGGCCACCGATGCCTCGATGCGCGCGTCCGACAGGATCTCCAGCGAGTTCGGGTTGAGATCGGCCGCAAAGTTGGAGGCGTCCGGGCTCGGGTTGGCGAACAGCTGGTTGTAGATGCGGATCTCCGCGGGCTTGGACGTCGCCGCCGGCAGCCAGTGCATGGTCGCCTTGACCTTGCGGCCGTCGGGCGCGTTGCCGCCCTTGGTCGCGGGATCGTATGTGCAGCGCAGCTCCACCACCTCGCCCTTGTCGTTCTTGATCACGCCGGTGCACTTGACGAAATAGGCATAGCGCAGCCGCACCTCGTTGCCGGGCGACAGGCGGAAGAACTTCTTGGGCGGGTTCTCCATGAAGTCGTCCTGCTCGATATAGAGCTCGCGGCCGAAGGTGATCTTGCGGGTACCGGCGCTGGGATCGTCCGGATGGTTGATCGCCTCCAGTTCCTCGGTCTGCCCTTCCGGATAGTTCTCGATCACGACCTTGAGCGGCCGCAGCACGCCCATGCGGCGCTGCGACGTGCGGTTCAGCTCCTCGCGGATGCAGAATTCGAGCATGCCGACGTCGACCACGCTGTTGGCCTTGGCGACGCCGATGCGCTTGACGAATTCGCGCAGGGCCGCCGGCGGCACGCCGCGGCGGCGCATCCCCGCCACGGTCGGCATGCGCGGATCATCCCAGCCCGCGACATGGCCGTCGCGGACGAGCTGGGTCAGCACGCGCTTGGACAAGAGCGTGTAGGTCAGGTTGAGCCGCGCCATCTCGTACTGATGCGGCTGTGACGGCACCGGCAGCTTCTCGATGAACCAGTCGTAGAGCGGCCGGTGGTCCTCGAACTCCAGCGTGCAGATCGAATGCGTGATGCCTTCGATCGCGTCCGACTGGCCGTGCGCATAGTCGTAGCTCGGATAGATGCTCCACTTGGTCCCGGTGCGCGGATGGTGCGCATGCAGGATGCGATAGAGCACGGGATCGCGCAGGTTGATGTTGCCCGAGGACATGTCGATCTTGGCGCGCAGCACGCGTGCGCCGTTCGGGAATTCACCAGCCTTCATGCGGCGGAACAGGTCGAGGTTCTCATCCACCGAGCGGTCGCGGAACGGCGAGTTCTTGCCGGGCTCGGTCAGCGTGCCGCGCGCAAGGCGGATCTCCTCCTGGGACTGGTCGTCGACATAGGCGAGCCCGTCGCGGATCAGCTTCTCCGCCCATTCGTACAGGCGGTCGAAATAATCGGAGGCGAAGAACAGGTTCTTGCCCCAGTCGAAGCCGAGCCAGCGCACGTCGGCCTGGATGGAATCGATGTATTCCTGCTCTTCCTTGACCGGATTGGTGTCATCGAAGCGCAGATGGCAGCGGCCCGGAAACTCCTGGGCGATGCCGAAATTGAGGGCGATCGACTTGGCGTGACCGATATGCAGGTAGCCGTTCGGCTCCGGCGGGAACCGGGTCACGATCTCCTTGTACTTGCCCTGATCGAGGTCGGCCTGGATGATGTCACGAATGAAATCGCGCCCAACCTCAGCTGCCACCGGTTCTGTCATTACGAAAATCCTGTAGGGAAATCAGCGGTTCTTCTGCCAAATTCGCGTGCCCACGCCAAGGCCTTAAGCGAGCTCACAAGCCGTCCGCCGTCGGGCTTTAGTTATGCTCCGGTCCTGCTATACACCACCGCCTCCAATGCATAGGCCCTGCCAAGAATGACCGATTCCGTCGTCACCCGCTTTGCCCCCTCGCCGACCGGCTTCCTCCATATCGGGGGCGCCCGCACGGCGTTGTTCAATTGGCTCTATGCCAAGAAGCATGGCGGCAAGATGCTGCTCCGGATCGAGGACACCGACCGGGAGCGCTCCACGGAGGCCGCGATCGGCGCCATCCTGGACGGGCTGAAATGGCTGGAGCTGGGCTGGGACGGCGAGGTCATCTACCAGTTCAGCCGCGCCGCCCGCCACCGCGAGGTCGCCGAGCAGCTGCTCGCCGACGGCAAGGCCTATCGCTGCTACGCCACCGCCGACGAGCTTACCGCGATGCGCGAGAAGGCGCGCGCGGAAGGCCGCACCCGCCTCTATGACGGCATGTGGCGCGACCGCGACCCGGCGACGGCGCCTTCCGACGTCAAGCCGACCATCCGCCTGCGGGCGCCGCAGACCGGTGAGACCGTGATCGAGGACCAGGTCCAGGGCCGCGTGGTCTGGCAGAACGAGAACCTCGACGACCTCGTGCTTTTGCGCGGCGATGGCAACCCGACCTACATGCTCGCGGTGGTCGTGGACGACCACGACATGGGCGTCACCCATGTGATCCGCGGCGACGACCATCTGATCAACGCCGCCCGCCAGAAGCAGATCTACGATGCGATGGGCTGGGCGCTGCCGAGCATGTCGCACATCCCCCTCATCCACGGCCCGGACGGCTCGAAACTGTCCAAGCGGCATGGCGCGCTCGGCGTCGATGCCTACCGCGCCATGGGCTACCTGCCGGCCGCGCTCCGCAACTATCTCGTCCGCCTCGGCTGGAGCCACGGCGACCAGGAGATCTTCTCGACCGAGGAGATGATCGCGGCATTCGACCTCGCCAGCGTCGGCCGCGCCGCCGCCCGCTTCGACTTCGCCAAGCTGGAAAACCTCAACGGCCACTACATCCGCCACGCCGACGATCAATCACTCGTGAAGATGTTCGAGGACGTGCTCGAGCACGTCGTGCCGAGCCGCGACGATGTTAAGGCGAAGTTAAACGACACCACGCGGGCGCAGCTTCTCAAAGCCATGCCGGCCCTGAAGGAGCGCGCCAAGACGCTGATCGAGCTGATCGACGGCGCCTATTTCATCTTCGCCGACCGGCCATTGCAGCTCGATCCCAAGGCGGCCGCCCTGCTGACGGGCGAGAACCGCAAGCTGATCGGTCAGCTTCATTCCGCGCTGGAGAAAGTCGAGACCTGGAGTGCCGCTACGGCTGAGGCTGCGCTGCGTACTTTTGCCGAGGAAAATAGTCTCAAGCTCGGCGCGGTCGCCCAGCCCTTGCGGGCGGCGCTGACCGGACGGACCACGTCGCCTGGTATATTTGAGGTTTTGGACGTGCTGGGACGCCAGGAAAGCTTGGGGCGGCTTAAGGATCAGTCTACGACGTAAGTAGGCCATGAGCAGACCATGGCTGCCATGATCTTGCAGCGCACACAGCAATAATATACCCATCTCCCCGTACATTCTGGAACATCCGGCCTGCCCCCATAATCTCCCAAGGGGCCTCCGGCTCCGGCCCGTTTCACCACACATCGGGGACCTCTGATGGACGCAAAACCAGCCAACAAGACCGCCACGCTGACGGTCGGAAACAAGAACTACGATCTCCCGATTCACAGCGGCAGCGTCGGGCCGGATGTCATCGATATCGGCAAGCTCTACGGCCAGTCCGGCCTGTTCACCTACGATCCGGGCTTCACCTCGACCGCGAGCTGCCAGTCCAAGATCACCTACATCGACGGTGACGCGGGCGTGCTGGAATACCGCGGCTATCCGATCGAGCAGCTCGCCGAGAACGGCGACTTCCTGGAGACCTGCTATCTCCTGCTCTACGGGAACCTGCCGACCGCCGCGCAGAAGAAGGATTTCGACGACCGCGTGATCCATCACACGATGGTGCACGAGCAGATGGCCCGCTTCTTCCAGGGCTTCCGCCGCGACGCTCACCCGATGGCCGTCATGGTGGCTTCGGTCGGCGCGCTCGCCGCGTTCTATCACGACTCGACCGACATCAACGATCCGAAGCAGCGCATGATCGCTTCCATGCGCATGATCGCGAAGATCCCGACCCTGGCCGCGATGGCCTACAAGTACACGGTCGGCCAGCCCTTCGTGTATCCGAAGAACTCGCTGTCCTTCGCCGAGAACTTCCTCAACATGTGCTTCGCCGTGCCGTGCGAGGAGTACAAGATCAACCCGGTGCTCGCTGACGCGCTGGACAAGATCTTCATCCTGCACGCCGACCACGAGCAGAACGCGTCGACCTCGACGGTGCGTATCGCCGGCTCCTCCGGCGCCAACCCGTTCGCCTGCATCGCCGCCGGCATCGCCTGCCTCTGGGGCCCGGCGCATGGCGGCGCCAACGAAGCCGCGCTCGCGATGCTCGCCGAGATCGGCACCGTGGACAAGATCCCCGAGTTCATTGCCAAGGTGAAGGACAAGAACTCCGAAGTCCGCCTGATGGGCTTCGGTCATCGCGTCTACAAGAACTACGATCCGCGCGCCAAGATCATGCAGAAGATGTGTCACGCCGTTCTCAAGGAGACCGGCCATGGCGACGATCCGATGCTGAAGGTGGCGCTCGAGCTCGAGAAGATCGCGCTCAGCGACCAGTACTTCATCGACCGCAAGCTGTACCCGAACGTCGACTTCTATTCGGGCATCACGCTGAAGGCGATGGGCTTCCCGGTCTCGATGTTCACCGTGCTGTTCGCTGTCGCCCGCACCGTCGGCTGGATCAGCCAGTGGAGCGAGATGATCGAGGATCCGCAGCAGAAGATCGGCCGTCCGCGCCAGCTCTACACCGGCGTCACCCGCCGCGACTACGTCGCGATGAAGGACCGCAAGTAAGATCGGACTTTAGGGTCTGACGAAACGGCGCCATCGCAAGATGGCGCCGTTTTTGTTTGCGCGATGACCTTGTAGGATGGGTAGAGCGAAGCGAAACCCATCAACTTCCGTTACCCAGGCCGACCTTGATGGGTTTCGCTTCGCTCTACCCATCCTACGGATCTGGAGAACCTCATGCTCACCGGAAGCTGCCTTTGCGGAGGCGTCGCCTATGAGGTCGACGCATCCCCGAGCATGATCGTGCACTGCCATTGCCAGACCTGCCGCAAGACGCACGGCTCGGCATTCTCCACCGTCACCAACGTCCCGCGCGACCGCTTCCGCTGGACCAAGGGCGAAGAGTTGCTGCGCGGTTTCGAATCCTCGCCCGGCAAGACGCGCTACTTCTGCTCGCAATGTGGATCGCACATCGTCGCCGCGCGCGATGGCAAGGACACGGTGCTGTTGCGGATGGGCTGTCTTGATACGCAGATCGCGGAGCGTCCCGAGCTGCACATCTGGCGATCCGATGCAGCCGACTGGTACGACCCGAAGGTCGAATTGGCGGAATGGGCGGAAGGCTGGCCGCCAAAATCCTGATCTGATCGCATCCCGCTCGTGCTGCCGCGCACAACAACAAGTCGGCGCATTGCGCCGGCGATCGCTTGACAGCCGAAATGCTCCGCGCGCATTCTTACAGTAAGTAAGAATGACGACAGGGATGGAAATGCCGGAGCAGCCGAGAAGTCGGCGGCAGACACGCGCCGCCATTTTGACTCATCTGCTTCAGTCGGGCGGCTCGTTTCGCCCGCCGCTGGCCAAGGCCGTTCGCCTGTCGGAAGCCAGCCTGTCGCGCATCCTGTTCGACCTGAAGGCCGAAGGCCTGATCGAGGAAGTACGGCGCCCTGCCCCTTACGTCGGCGGCCCGACCGGCCTCGTGTCACTTGATGGTTCGGTGGCCCTCGCGGCTCTCGAGCTGAACAGTCAGTGGCTCACCCTGGGCGTCGGCAGCCTGTCGGGCGAAATGCATTACACCGAGCGTTTGCCGCTGCCGAAGAAGCCAGCCATGGAGACTGTCGGCCGCCTGTTCCGCGAAGCGCTGGGCCTGCTGCGCGACTGGACGCGCCGGCGCCGCATCACGCTTGCGCAGATCGGCATCACCATTCCCGGCCTCGGCCGGTTGAGCGAATTCGGCAACCCGATCATCCCCTGCGACGTCGAACAGATCGGCGACATGGTCGCCGAGCTGTTTGCCGACGTCCCGGTCGCCTTCACCAATTCGGTGGTCGCGCATGCCACCTTTCATCGCTGCCGGACCGAGGACTACCCGTTCAGCGACGCGCACCTGTTCGTGTTTGTCGGCCAGGGCGTCGCGGGGACGTGGATGGGCGATCCGATCGAGGAGGACGCGCTGCAACCGGTCGAGCTCGGGCACATGGTGTTCGGAACCGGGGGGCCGCGTTGCCGCTGCGGCCATCACGGCTGCGTCGAAGCCTATACGTCGCTGCCGGCACTGGCCGAGCTGCTCCGGGTCGGCGAAGCGGAGCTGCTCCAGCTCGGGAGCGAATGGGTGACAACGATCCCGCTGACCTCGCGGATGCGCCAGGAATTGCATCAGCGGCTGTTCAGGCTCGGTCTGGCCATCGGCAACACGCTGAACGTCAAGCCGTGTCGCGGCGTTGTCGTCAGCGGCTGGCCATCGCTGCTCTCCGAAGCGGATCGGAAAGCGGTGATCGACGGGATCGACGCCTGCCTGCTGGGCGGCCGGACCCTGGCGCAGGTGTCCCTCGCCTTCGTGCCGCCCTCGACCGGCAACGATCCCCAGGCCGCACTCGCCTTCGCCGCCTTTTGTCTTGCCAGCCGCGGCGGCATGCCCGCGGCATCCACGGAGGCCGCCTGACATGCCCTGAGCCTGCGGCTTCAACGCGCCAATGAGAAGTTCACACCGGGAGGAACTGCCATGCCGATCACAACAACAAGGCGTCGTCTGCTTGCTGGATCTGCCGCCGCGCTTGCGCTGCCGGCCTTTGCCCGCGCCCAAGGCGCGGTCAAGCCGCGCCTGACCGCCATCTCGCAATGGTCCGCAGGCAGCGACGGAGCGGCCATCACGGCGCTCGGCAAGAAATTCGAGGAGAAAGGCGGGGTCTGGCAGCACTCGCCCGTCCCCGGATTCACCACCGAGATGATGAACAAGCTGCGTGCCCAGATCATCGCCGGCGATCCGCCGGCCTGCTCGCAGCTCAAGGGCCCCGAGATCGCGGCCTGGTCGAAGATCGCGCCGACCGTCGATCTCGACGCTCTCGTCGCGGCCGCCGGCTATGAGAAGGTCGTCGCGCCGGACCTTGCCAAGCTGCACAGGCCGGCGGGCAAATGGATTGCGCTGCCCTTGCAGATCTACAGCACCAACATGCTGTTTCTCTCCAAGCGCGCCATGGACAAGGCCAAGGCCGACAAGGTCCCCGTCACCTGGGCCGAGTTCAACGATCTCGCCGAGAAGATGAAATCGGGCGGCGTGGCCTATCCCATCGCCAACGGCGGCACCCGCCCCGATGACGGACAGAAGTTCGAGGCCGCCTTGGCGGGCATCAGTCCCGCCGTCTACCGCACGGCCATCATGAATCTCGACGAGAAGGCGCTGAAGGCCCCCGAGATCAAGGCCGCCTTCGCGCAGGTCCGCAAGATCGCCGACTGGATGGACCCCAATGTCGGCGCCCAGCATTTCTCGACCAATTTGAAGCGCTTCGTCGACGGCGACATGGGCATGATGATCATGGGCGGTTGGGCCCAGGGCGTGCTGCGCAACGCCGGCTTCAAATTCGAAGACTTCATGATCGCTCCCGGCCCGAGCGACAATGGCAAGCCGGTCTTCCTGCTGAACGCCGATGCCTTCATCTTCTGGCAGCGTAAGGAGGCGGACCTCCAGGCCGGCCAGACGCTGATGGCCCAGCTCGTGATGGATCCGGCGATCCAGACCATGTACTCGCAGATCACGGGATCGATCCCCGTGCGTACCGACGTCGATCTCTCCGGCGAAGGCTGGTCGGACGGTCAACGGCGGACCGCAGCAGCTTTGAAAGACGCGATCGCCAGCAATCAGGCCGTCCTCAGCCTTGCCCACAACATGGCGCAGGAAAACGGCATGACGGCAGCCATGATCGACGTGATCACGGAGTATGTGAAGAACAAGACCATCAAGCCGGAGCAGGCGGCGACACGCCTCGCCGAGGCCGTCGAGAGCGCACGTTGACGATCGCCGTCTCGACGAGAGCGGGCCGGCCGGCGGGGTCTGAGATGATCCGCCGGCTGCCCGAAATCCTGACGATCTGGGTGCCGCTGCTGTTGTCCGCCGCGCATCTCATTGCGTTCACGCTGTGGACGATCTGGATCTCGTTCACGCCCTCCACGTTGGTCCCCGTGACGGGCTGGGTGGGCCTGCGCAACTATTCCTCGGTCGCGGCATCGCGGAACTGGCAGATCGCCTTCGACAATCTGCTGCTGTTCGGCAGTGCCTTCGTGCTGCTCAGTCTGGCGACCGGCCTGATCCTGGCGATCCTGCTCGACCAGCGCATTCGCGGCGAGAATGTGCTGCGCTCGATCTTCCTCTATCCCCTGGCGGTGTCGTTCGTCGTCACCGGCACGGTCTGGAGCTGGCTGCTCAATCCCGGCCTCGGGATCCAGAAGCTGGTTCATGACCTCGGCTGGACCTCCTTCCGTTTCGACTGGCTGATCGACCGCGACATGGCGATCTGGACCATCGTCATCGCCGCGATCTGGCAATCCTCGGGCTTTGCCATGGCGCTCTTCCTTGCGGGCCTTCGGTCCGTCGATGCCGATTTGATCAAGGCCGCGCAGATCGACGGCGCGGGGCCGGTCCGGATGTACCGGCGCGTCATCCTGCCGACGCTATGGCCGATCACCATCACCGTCATCGTCATCCAGCTGCAGTTCGCGATCTCGACCTTCGACCTCGTCCGCGCGCTCACCAATGGTGGGCCTGGAATCGCGACGCAACTGCCGGCGCTCGTCGTCTACGACCTGATGTTCCAGCGTAGCCTGCTCGGGCGAGGCGCGGCGGCGGCGGTCCTCATGTTGCTCATTCTTCTTGCGGTGCTGCTGCCCTATGCGGCGTGGCGCTATCTCCAGCGGCGACGGGCGATCCATGCGTGACCGCAGCTTCGCATCCAGCCGGATCCTGATCTATCTCATCGTGTCGCTGGTCGCGGCCGCATGGCTCGCGCCATTGGCCGTCGTCGTGCTGAATTCGCTCCGCACCAACGAGGAGATCGCGCAGGGCTCGATGATCGGCTGGCCGCAGCATCTGGCCTGGAGCAATTATGCCGCGGCCTGGAGCGGCTTCTGCGTCGCCGAGACCTGCGCCGGCATCCGGCCGTACATGCTGAACTCGGCGCTCGTGACCATTCCGGCCACGATCTTCTCCACCCTGCTCGGCGCGGTCGCCGGTTACGCGATCTCGCTCTGGCGCTTTCGCGGCGACAGCTGGATCTACGGCATCGTCACGCTCGGCATCTTCCTGCCGCAGCAGATGCGTTTGCTGCCCTGGACCATCGTGCTGCGCGATACCGGCCTGATGAACACGCTGACGGGCCTGGTCCTGATCCACACGATCCAGGGCCTCTCCTTCACCGTCCTGTTCTGCCGCAACTACTACGTGGCCATCCCGCAGGAATTGATCAGGGCGGCACGCATCGACGGCGCCGGGTTCTTTCGCATCTTCTGGCGCATCATCCTGCCGCTCTCGCCGCCGATCCTGGTCGTCACCGTGATCTGGCAGTTCACCCATATCTGGAATGAGTTCCTCTATGGTGTGACGTTCACGACCGGTCAGCAGCAGCCGGTCACCGCCGCGCTGATCGCGCTCTCCGCGGCCGTCGCCGATATCCCGCAGCATGGCGTGCAGAGCGCCGCGGTGATGATCGCCGCCCTGCCGACGCTGCTGATCTACCTGATCGGCGGCAAGTACTTCGTACGCGGCCTGACCGCGGGGGCCGTGAAATGATGGAGTGGTTATGGCCGCGTTGAGCATTCGCGCCCTGTCGAAGCGCTACGCCAATCTGGAGGTGCTGAAGGGCATCGACCTCGACATCGAGAGCGGCGAGTTCACCGTGCTGGTCGGGCCGTCGGGCTGCGGCAAGTCCACGCTGCTCAACATCGTCGCCGGACTGGACCATGCCAGCGCGGGCACCGTGGAAATCGGCGGGCGCGTCGTCAACGACGTCCCGCCGAAGGACCGCGACATCGCCATGGTGTTCCAGTCCTACGCGCTCTATCCGTCGATGACGGTGCGCCAGAACATCACCTTCGGCATGGAATGCCGGGGTGTCGCCAAGGCCGAGCAGGAGAAGGCGCTGGCGAACGTGGCGCGCTTGCTTCAGATCGAACCACTGCTCGGCCGCAAGCCGTCGCAGCTCTCGGGCGGCCAGCGCCAGCGCGTCGCGATGGGCCGGGCGCTGGTGCGCGATCCCCTGCTCTTTTTGTTCGACGAGCCGCTCTCCAATCTCGACGCGAAACTCCGCGTCGAGATGCGGATGGAGATCAAGCGCCTGCACCAGCGCATCGGCGCCACCATCATCTATGTCACCCACGACCAGATCGAGGCGATGACGATGGCAACGCGCATCGCCGTCATGCATCGGGGCGTGGTGCAGCAGTTCGCCGACCCCGACACCGTGTACCGCTATCCCGCCAATTTGTTCGTCGCCCGCTTCATGGGCTCGCCACCGATGAACACCGTGCCCGCGCGACTCGAGGCCGATGCCGGCGGGCCGGTGGTCGTGATCGGCGCCGGGCGGCCGGACGAGGTTCGTCTGCGCCTCCGGGGCTACGATGCAGCGGCGCCCTATGTCGGCCGCGAGGTGGTGTTCGGGATCAGGCCGGAATGCATCGCCGAGGGTGAACGGGTGTTTTCCGGCGAGGCGCCGATCATCGTCAACGCACCGGTGGAGATGGTCGAGCCGACCGGGGCCGAGACCATTGTGTTGCTGCGGCTGGGCGGCGAGCCCGCGCAGGCGCGCATCTCCCCGGACGTCCGCCCTGCGCCGGGTGAGGTCGCGCCCTTCGCGCTCGACACCCGCCGCATCTGCCTGTTCGACCCCGAGACGGAGCGACTGATCGCATGACAAGAACGAACTATGCAGGCCTCGCGGACCGCGTGGTGTTGATTACCGGCGGCGCCAGCGGCATCGGCGCCGCCTTCGTGCGCGCCTTCGCGGGTCAAGGCGCCCGCGTTGCGTTTCTCGACGTCGACGAAGCGGCGGGCGCGGCGCTGGCGGCGGAGGTAGCGGCCGCGGCCGGCACGACGCCGCTATTCGTGCGCTGCGACCTCCTCGACATCGAGGCCCTGCGCACCGCGATGGCGGAGGTCCACCGCAAGCTCGGAGACGCCGCAGTGCTCGTCAACAACGCCGCCAACGACCAGCGCCACGTGCTCGCGGACGTGACGCCCGCCGAGTTCGACTGGACCATCGGCGTCAACCTCAGGCACGTGTTCTTTGCCGCACAGGCCGTGGTGCCGCAGATGCAGGCGCGCGGCGGCGGCTCGATCGTCAACATGTCGTCGATCGCCTGGATGCGCGGCGCCCCGGCGTTGCCGGTCTATGCCGCGGCGAAGGCAGCGATCGTCGGCTTCACCAATTCGCTGGCGCGGTCGGTCGGTCCCGACCGCATCCGCGTCAATGCGATCGCGCCAGGCATGGTGATCACCGAGCGCCAGCGCCGGCTGTGGTATCCGGACGAGCGCGTCATCGCCGAGTTTCGTACCCGTCAGGCCGTCCCCGACGCGGTGACGCCTGAAGACATCGCCAGAATGGCGCTGTTTCTCGCCTCCGACGAGAGCCAGCGCATCACCAGCCAGTGTTTTCGGGTGGATGGCGGGTTGGCCTAACGGCACGGGAAGTACCGTAGGGTGGGCAAAGCGAAGCGTGCCTACGACTTTCCCGCAACCAACAACGGCAAGGTGGGCACGCTGCGCGTTGCCCACCCTACAAGACCGTCTTCTATCGCCGGCCCTTCCGCATCGTCGCCAGCACGACATCGGCCGCGAGCACGCTGGGCGACTTGTTGCCGGTCGACATGATCCGGTCGAGCCGGGCGAAGGCTTCGACCTGCCGCTGGCGCAGCGGCGTGTCGGTCAGCACCTCCGACAACGCCTGGGCAAGCTTCTCCGGCGTGCAGTCCTCCTGCAGGTATTCCGGAATAACGTCCTCGCCGATCACGAGATTGGCGAGGATCACCGAGGAGACGCGGATCGCGCGGCGCAGGATGAAGGCTTCGATCGCGCCGACGCGATAGGCCGTCACCATGGGAATGCCCGATAGCGCAAGCTCCAGCGTCACCGTGCCGGACTTCGCCAGCGCGGCGTGCGCGAGACGGAAGGCGGCGCGCCGCTCGGCCTCGCCGATCACGATCTGCGGCTTGACCGCCCAGCTCGCGATCCCCTGGCGCACGGTGGCTTCGAGATGCGGCATGGTCGGCAGCATCAGCTCGAAGGCGCGCCCCTGCCCCTGCAGCCGGCCGAGCGCCGCGCCGAACACGTCGAGATGATGCCGGATCTCGCTGCGGCGGCTGCCGGGCAGCACCAGCAGCACCGGCGGCTCACCGTCGCGGCGCGCCTGCTCCTGCGCGTTCGGTCGCAGCGAAGACAATTGCTCGATCAGGGGGTGTCCGACATAGCTGCAGGGCGGCCCGCCGAGCTTGCGGTATTCCTCCGGCTCGAACGGCAAGAGGCCAAGCACGTGATCGACATAGCCGAGCATGGTCCGCGCCCGTCCCGGCCGCCAGGCCCAGAGCTGCGGCGAGACATAATCGACGACGGGGATCGCAGGGTTCTTCGCACGGACGCGGCGGGCGACGCGATGGGTGAAATCCGGACTGTCGATGATGACGAGCGCGTCGGGCGCGGCTTCCAGAACGGCGTCCACGGTCCCGCGGATCAGCCGCAGGATCTTCGGCAATTGCTGCACCACTGCGGCGAAACCAACGATCGACAGCTCCTCGATCGGAAACAGCGTTTCCAGCCCCTCGCGCGCCATGGTGCGGCCGCCGACACCGACGAACTGCACGCCGTCGCCAAGCCGCTGGCGCAGCACCTTCATCAGCGCGCTGCCGAGCCGGTCGCCGGATTCCTCCGTCGCGATCAGGAAGATCTTTCGCTGGGGATCGCGGGTCTGCATCACGCGGGCAGGCCGATGACGAAGAGATATTTGGCGTCGGCAAGCGCGATCATCGCCTGCGGCTCGGCGGCGATCGTGTTGCCGGCCATGACGGCGATGCCGGCAAGGCCGGCCTTGGCGACACCCTCGATGGTGCGCGGGCCGATCGTCGGCAAGTCGAAGCGCAGATCCTGCCCGCTCTTCGGCGCCTTCACCAGCACGCCGCGGCCGGTCGCGGCGCGGATGCGGCCCTCCTCGCGCAGCCGCGCCACGCGCGCGAGCAGCGCGTCGGTGCCCTCAATGTCCTCGACCGCCACCACGTGGCCGTCGATCACCACGGCAGCCTGGCCGATGTCAAACGGACCGAGCGCCGTCAGCACCGCGCGCCCGCGCTCGATGTCGGCCTTGGCATTGTCGTTCGGCCAGGCGCGACTGATGCAGCCCTCGGGCATCAAGAGGTCAGGCGCGACGTCCTTGATGCCCACCATGCGGAAGCCGTCCTGCTCGAGGATGCGGCCGACGCCGGAAAGAAGATGGTCGTCGCCGCCGCGAAAGGCGCGGATGACATTGCCGAGCAGGCGCAGCGTCTTCATGTCGAAGCGGATCTCGGACAGCGACGGCCGCACCAGGGTGCCGATGAAGATCAGGTCGCGGCAGCCCTCCTCGCGGAACAGGCGCATCGCGCGGCCGAGCTGGCCGACAGAGATCCAGCGGTGGCGGAATTTCTCCACCCGCGCCGGATCGCAGGCGCCGCGGAGCGGAAACAGCACCGGCGTGATGCCGCGCGCGGCGAGCGAGTCGGCCACCGCGAACGGCATCGCGCCGCCGCCGGCGACCACGCCGACCGGCGATGAAATCTCAGGAGCCGCCGATGTCATGTCCGCGGCCATCCCGGGTTCACTTCGCGATGGCGGGAAGACAGAGCGGGCGCTTGCCCTTGCCGATGAAGTCGAGGATTTCGGCGATGGCGGGATCTTCTCCCGCCAGCGGCCGCGCCGCCTCGAGCCGCTCGGCGAACGTGCCCGGCCCGTGGAAGAGCTTCTGGTAGAAGCCACGCACCGTCGCGAGCCGCTGCTTGGTGAATTTGCGGCGCTTCATACCGATGAGGTTGAGGCCCTCGAGCGCGGCATACTGGCCATTGACCAGTCCGAACGGGATGATGTCGTCGCGGACGCCGCAGACGCCGCCCACCATGACCTGCGGCCCGATCCGGGTAAACTGGTGGACCGCGGACAGGCCGCCGATGAAGACGAAATCGCCGATCTCGCAGTGACCGCCGAGCGTCGCCGACGTCGCGAAGATCACGTCGTTGCCGACATGGCAGTCATGGCCGACATGGCTGCAGTTCATGAAGTAGCCGCGGTCACCGACCGAGGTGATGCCGCCGCCGGCGACCGTGCCGGCGTTCATGGTCACGGACTCGCGGATGGTGCAGCCCGATCCGATCGTAAGCCTGGTCAGCTCGCCACGATAGCTGAGCGACTGCGGCGGCGTGCCGAGCGAGGCGAAAGGATAGATCGTGCAATCGTCCCCGATGGTGGTCTGCGCCGTGATGTGCACATGCCCGATCAGCTTGCAGTTCGCGCCGATCACGACATTCGGGCCAATGATGCAATAGGGGCCGATCTCGGTGCCCTCGCCGATCACGGCGCCGTCCGCGACCCGTGCGGTGGGATCAATCTTGCTCATCAAGCAATCTAACTCGTCAAGAAGGTCTGATTGTGTGTTGAAGTCGTTAGGTTTTCCGCTGGTTAGCGCGACTATGCCCGATCTGTCCAGTGACGTATCATCTCGCCGTGTTTCAAGTGCCGGATGAGGCCGCCATCCCGGCCCTTCAACGTGTTCATGTGGAGCTTGAAGTCATTATGGTCAGGGCCCTGGCAGTTCTGCTCGCGCAGCTCGCGGCTGCGCCGATCGTCTCCGAAACGGTCGAGACCGCCGAGCGCCACCTGGTCGATCTCGCAACGTTCGAGTGCCGCGACATCACCCGCAGCACGGTGCTCCAGCGGGTCTGCTACGATCGCGCGCGGCAGGACCTCGTCGTCATCGCAGACGGCGCCTATGGCCGCTATTGCGGCGTCACGGCCGAGACGGTCGAACGCCTCCTGGGCGCACCGTCGATGGGCCAGTTCTTCAACCGGAATATCAGGCGCGAGGCTGGCGGCAGCCGCTACGACTGCCGCGCGTGACGCCCTTCGCGCAGCGGCGCGATCAGTCCGTCAGCATCGCGCCGACGTCGGCTTCGGCAACGACCGTCCCGTTGACCTTGGCATCGCCGTGAAACCACCACATGGCCTTGCGGCGGCCGAGCGAGCGCATGTGATACTCGATGGTATCGCCCGGCAGCACGGGCTTGCGAAACTTGCATTTGTCGATGGTGAGGAAATACACCGCGCGCGGCTTCTCAGTGCCCTCGACCGACTTGATGCCGATCACGCCCGCCGTCTGCGCCATCGCCTCGATCATCATCACGCCGGGATACACCGGGCGTTCGGGGAAATGCCCCTGGAAGGCCGGCTCGTTGAAGGTGACGTTCTTGATGCCGATGCCGCTGTAATCGGCCCTGATGTTGATCACGCGGTCGATCAGGAGCATCGGAAACCGGTGCGGCAGCGTCTGGAGGATCGCATTGATATCCACCAGCTCGAACTTGATAGGTGATTCCTCCGTCATTCCCGTCCCTCGTCCTTCGGCTCGGCCTTGCTGTCCCGCACCAGGCGCTCCACCGCGATAATCTCTTTGAACCATTGTTTGGTCGGCTTGGCGAAATGCCCGCCCCAGCGGCCGCCCGGAGGAATGTCGTCCTTGACCGCGCTCATCGCGGTCACCTGGGCGCCATCGCCGATCTTGAGGTGATTGTTGATGCCCACCTTTGCTCCGAGCGCCACGTTGTCGCCGATGGTCAGGCTGCCGGCGAGGCCGATCTGGGCCGCCAGCAGGCAGTGCCGGCCGATGGTCACATTGTGGCCGATCTGGACCTGATTGTCGATTTTGGTCCCCTCGCCGATGACCGTGTCCCGCAGCGACCCGCGATCGATCGTGGTGTTGGCGCCGACCTCGACATCGTTCTGGATCAGCACGCGCCCGGTCTGGGGCACCTTCAGATGCCCCTCGGGGCCGAAGAAGATGAAGCCATAGCCGTCCTGGCCGATCGAGCAGCCGGGATGGATCAGGACGTTGTTGCCGATCAGCGCGCATTGGATCGCCGTGCGGGCGCCCACATTGCAGTCCCGGCCGATCTTGACGCCGGGCCCGATCACCGCGCCGACGCCGACCACCGTGCCGCTGCCGATCTCGACATCCGCACCGATCACCGCCAGCGGCTCGACGACCACGCCGTCCTCGAGCCGGGCCGTGGGATCGATGATGGCCGACGGCGCAATGCCGTCATTGCCGGTCCAGGATTGCGGCCTCAGAGCCTCGCCATGCCACTCGCGCGCGATCCTGACGAAGGCCCGGAACGGCTGCGCCACGCGCAGCACGGCCACATGCGCGGGCACCTGGGCCTCGAAGCGCGGACTGACCAGAACGGCCCCCGCCCTGGTTGCCCGGAGCTGGTCGGCATATTTGAGATTGTCGAAGAACGCCAGATGCATCGGGCCGGCTTCGTCGAGTGAGGCCAGACCCGTGATGACATGGCCGCCCCTTGCGGGGTCGACAAGCTGCGCCTTGGTCAGCGTGGCAATCTCGGCCAGTGCTGTCGCAGGCGGTTTTGTGAAGAAGATCGGCTGCGCCATTCCACCCCGTCGCGGTCCGGCTTCGGCATGAAGCGGCAAGGCCGCATCATGCCTCATCTCTTGGACTGGCACGATCCTTTTCGGAAACCGGCTCCAACGATCCGGATCGTGCCGTGCTGTTCACGTTAGAACGTGGTGCCGCCGCCGAACCGGAACTCCTGCGTGCGGTCGTACTTGCCCTTGGTGAGCGGAACCGCGTAGTCGAACCGCAGCGGACCGAACGGCGACTGCCAGATCAGGCCGACACCGACCGACGAACGAACGGTGTTGCCGTTGTCGTACACCAGGCCAGTACAAGTTCCGGCCGTGGGCGGATTGACGGTCGACGGCACGCAGTTCGAGTTCTTGGGCGTGGTCATTTCGTTCGTCAGCGACCACGTCGTCGGTCCCTGATAATCGAAGAGGCCACCGGCATCGGCATAGACCGCGCCCTTCAGACCCACTTCCTTCGGCAGGAACCAGAACGGCATCTGCAATTCGAACGAAGCACCCCAATACTTGGTGCCGCCGAGCGCATCCTGCGTGCCGAAGGGATTCAGATCGCGGGGACCGATGCCGTTCGGAGCGAAGCCGCGAACCAGGTTCGGGCCCATCTGGAAGTGGTCGAGCATGCGCAGATCGCTGCCCATCTTGGTCAGGATACCGCCCTGGAGATGGACGAGGCCGACGATGTCCGAGACCAGCGGGGTGTAGTACTTACCGTCCGCAACGGTCTTCAGATAGGAGACGTCGCCGCCGACGCCGGCGAAGTCCTGCCGGAAGTCGATGAGCAGACCGTCGGTCGGGTTCTTGTTGTTGTCCAGCGTGTTGTAGCTGAGCGTGTAGCCGAGCGCCGAGGTCAGGGTCTTGCCGTTGGCAAGCTCCTTGCGCACCGGCAGCGAAGCTTCGCCGTCGCTGTAGCAGCCGAGGCCGTTGGTCGAGCTCAGGTCCGGAACGCCGCCATTGGAATTGACGAAGGCCGGGCTCGGGTTGAACGCCGCTGAACCGACGACGTTGTTACAGTTCGCCAGGTAGTACGGCAGCGAGATTTCCTGCCGATAGATCGAGTAGCGCACCTGGAGCGCCAGATCTTCACGCAAGGAGAAGCCGAGGCGCGGCGAGAAGCCGAGCGTCTTGGTGCCGTAGGAGATGTAGCTGTTGGACTTCTGCTCACGCTGATAGAGGTCGAGGCCCAGCGCGACGCGGTAGTCGAGCAGATACGGCTCGACGAACGACAGCGAATAGCCTCGTGCATACTGGCCGTAGGTCACCGCCGCCTTGGCGAACAGGCCGCGGCCCAGCAGGTTGCGCTCGGACACCGACACTTCGGCCAGCGCGCCGTCGGTCGTGGAATAGCCGCCCGAGATCGAGAAGTCGCCGGTCGACTTCTCTTCCATGTCGACGATCAGGATGACGCGGTCGCTCGACGAGCCGGGCTCCGTCGTGATCTTGATGGACTTGAAGTAGTCGAGGTTCTTCAGGCGCCGCTCGGCACGATCGACCAGCGCGCGGTTGTAGGCATCGCCCTCGGAGATGTCGAACTCGCGGCGGATCACGTAGTCGCGCGTGCGGGTGTTGCCGCGCAGATTGATGCGCTCGATATAGGTGCGCGGGCCCTCGTCGATGTTGAACACGACGGACACGGTGTGCGCCTCGAAATTGCGGTCGCCGCCGGGACGGACCACGGCGAAGGCATAACCGCGGCGCGAGGCCTCGATCTGCATCTCCTCGACCGACTTCTCGACCGATTCGACGTTGTAGAGCGACCCGACATTGACGCGCGAATAGCCGCGCATCGATGAGGGATCGAAGTTTGGAATGCTGGTGCGGAAGTCGACCGCGCCGACGCGGTACTGCGAGCCTTCCTCGATCTTGAAGGTGACGTTGAAGCCCTTCTTCTCCGGATCGTATTCGGTCAGCGCGGCCACGACCTGGACGTCGGCGAAGCCGTTCTTGAGATAGAAGCGGCGCAGCAGGTCGCGGTCGGCCTCGACGCGATCGGGATCGTAGATGTCGCCGCTGGCAAGGAAGCTGAGCAGATTCGATTCGCGCGTCTTGATGACGTCCCGCAGGCGGTAGGACGAGAACGCGACGTTGCCGACGAAGTCGATCGACTTCACGCCGGTCTTGGAGCCTTCGACGATCGTGAAGATGAGGTCGACGCGGTTGTTCGGCTGCTCGATGACTTCGGGCGTGACGCGCACGTCGTAGCGGCCGGAGCGGCGATAGATTTCAGCGATTCGCAGCGTGTCGGACTGCACCATGGCACGGGAGAAGGTTCCGCGCGCCTTGGACTGGACCTCGCCGGTGAGCTGCTCGTCCTTGATCTTCTTGTTGCCCTCGAAGGCAATGCGGCCAATCACCGGGTTTTCCACCACGGAGACAATGACCTGGCCACCGGGGCCGCGATTGATCCTGACGTCCTGGAACAGGCCGGTCTCGATCAGGGCCTTGAGGCCGTCATCGATGGCGCCCTGATCCAGGCGGCCGCCCGGGCCCGGCTTGAAATAGGAGCGGATCGTCTCCACCTCGACACGGCGATTTCCTTCGACGGAAATCGACTGAACGGTCTGAGCGAGCGCAGACGAAGACACAAAAACAGCCCCAACCGGGGCAGCCACCGGCGCGCCGAACATGATCAGGGTTGCGAGCAAGCCCCCCCGGAGTCGCAGTCCAAACTTCATGCGCAACGCGCCCTTATCATTCCGTGCCAGACCCAACCCCAACGCCGGTCCGGAGATTCCCCAAGTTCAGGCCGCTTGTAGCCAATTTCGCTCACGCCGCAAACGGCCGAAAGCGCCGTAATTTCAATTTCATTCCAAGACGTTGCTGATCAGCAACGCCACAAAAAAGCCCCTATCAGGAAGCTGCCATCCGCAGGATGTCGTTGTAGGTGGCAAACACCATCAACATCAGCACCAAACCCAGCCCGATTCGGAACCCCATCTCCTGCGTCCGCTCCGACAGCGGCCGGCCGCGGACGACCTCCGCCGCATAGAACATAAGGTGACCGCCATCGAGCAGCGGGATCGGGAACAGGTTCAGCAGGCCGATCGACACCGACAGCACCGCGCAGAGGTTGATCACGAACTGGAACCCGGCGCTGGCCGCCTGCCCCGACATTTTCGCGATTCCGAGGACACCGCTGACCTCGTTGGGATTGCCGTTTCCGACGAACAGCGAGCCCAGGAACTTGAAGGTGCTGGTGATGATGAACCAGACCTGCTCGACGCCGATCTTGAGCGCTTCGCCGACACCCACCGGCGCGGTCGAGGCCTCGCCGGCCTGAGATTTGTGCTCGACACCGAGCACGCCGACACGATGGCTGTTGCCGAAGGGATCCTTGCGCTCGAGCAGCGCCGGGGTCGCGGTCAGCGACACGATGGACCCGTCCCGCTTGACCTGGAACGCAAGCGCCGAACCGGCATTCATCGCAACGATTCGCTGCATGTCGGCAAAGCTCTCGATCGGCTTGCCGTCGATCTGGACGACCACGTCGCCGATCTTGAAGCCGGCTGCGGCCGCCGCACCGTCGGCTACGACGCCGTCGACGCGCGCGATCGTGCTCGGCTTGCCGTAATACAGGGCCATGCCGGCGAAGATCAGCGCGCCCAGGATGAAATTGGCGATCGGTCCGGCCGCGACGATGGCTGCACGCGGGCCGACCTTCTTGTGGTGGAAGCTGCCGGCGCGCTCCTCGGCCGTCATCGCCGCCAGCGACTCGGCCGACGGGGTCGAGGCCTCGCTCTCGTCGCCGAAGAACTTGACGTAGCCGCCGAGCGGGATCGCCGAGATCTTCCAGCGGGTGCCGTGACGGTCGTTGAAACCGATCAGCTCAGGTCCGAAACCGAGCGAAAAGGTTAACACCCGAACGCCCGCCCAGCGCGCGACCAGGAAATGGCCGAGCTCATGGAAGAACACGACGATGGTCAGGACGAAGAGGAAGGGAACTGCGTAACCGAGGAGCCCATGGCTCAACGTATTGAAACTATGGACGAAAAAGTCGATCATCGATATCCCTCATCCAGCGCCGCAAGGCCCTGGCCCCGAACCAACTAGGATGCCTTTAAGGCAATTTGAGGCAATAGGGCGGCGGCTCTATTTCGAGCAACATGGTCAACAGATATAGCATCATCCGCTGATGTCATCGGGGCCTGGTTTCCGCTCCGGATCCAGTCGTCCAGCGTCGCCTCGACCAGCCGCGCAATGGCGCCGAACCGGATCTTGCCGGCGATGAAAGCGGCGACCGCGACCTCGTTGGCCGCGTTGTAGACCGTCGTCGCCCCCTTCCCGGTCCGGAGCGAGTCGAAAGCCAGACGCAGTCCGGGGAACCGTTCGAAGTCCGGCGCCTCGAAGGTGAGCTGGCCGATCTTGGCGAGGTCCAGCTTGGCCGCCGGCCCCTTGATGCGGTCGGGCCAGCCGAGGCAGTGCGCGATCGGCGTGCGCATGTCGGGGGCGCCGAGCTGGGCCATCACCGAGCGATCGGAGAATTCCACCATGCCATGGATGATCGACTGCGGATGCACCAGCACGTCGATTTCGTCGGGCGAGAGCGCGAACAGATAGGAAGCCTCGATCACCTCGAGCCCCTTGTTCATCATCGAGGCGGAGTCGATCGTGATCTTCTGGCCCATGCTCCAGTTCGGATGCTTGAGCGCCTGTTCGAGCGTCGCCTGCTCGATATCGGCCGGCTTCCAGGTCCGGAACGGGCCGCCCGACGCGGTGATGATGACGCGGACGAGCTCGTCGCGATTGCCCGATGCCAGCGCCTGGAACAGCGCGTTGTGCTCGGAATCGGCCGGCAGGATGCACGCGCCGGCTTTCGCAGCGCGCTGCATGAAGAAATCGCCGGCGCAGACGAGACATTCCTTGTTGGCGAGCGCGACATGCGCGCCGCGATCGACCGCCGCCAGAGCCGGCTTCAGCCCGGCCGCGCCGCTGACCGCCGCCATCACCCAATCGGCCGGCCGCGCGCCGGCCTCGATCACCGCGCTTTCGCCGGCGCCGCATTCAGTGCTCGTCCCCGCAAGCGCGGTCTTGAGCTCACCGAGCTTCGAGCTGTCTGCGATCGCAACGAAGCGCGCGGAAAATTCCTTCGCGAGCTTGGCCAGCGCTTCGACATTGCTGTTCGCCGTCAGCGCCTCGACGCGGTAGCGCTCGGGCGAAGCGCGCAGCAAATCCATCGTGCTGTCGCCGATCGAGCCGGTGGCGCCGAGAACCGTGACGCTGCGAACGTCGGACGCAGCAAGCCTGTTATTACGCAATGGGACTGCGCTCATATCCTCACCAAACCATAAGACCGCTTCCGGCGCTATGCACACCGTGACGGAGAAAGCCGATAATCCAGGCCACCAGGATGGCCGCAACAAAGCCGTCCAGGCGGTCCATAAGCCCGCCATGGCCGGGAATTAAGTGACTGGAATCCTTGACGCCGAACCGCCGCTTCACCGCGGATTCGAAGAGGTCGCCGAGCTGCGACACCACCGAGAGCACGGCGCTGACGAGCAGCAGCGGGACCAGCTTGCCGATCCCGCAAGCGGCAAAGCCCGAAGCGACCGCAAGGCTCGCGGCAAAGCCGCCGAGGGCTCCGGCCCAGGTCTTCTTCGGGCTCACCCGCGGCCACAATTTCGGGCCGCCAAGGCCGCGGCCGGCGAAATAGCCGCCGATATCCGTCGCCCACACCACCAGCAGCACGAACATCAGCGCGGCGAAACCGTTGACGAGATCCTTCCGCACCAGGATCGAGGCCAGCAGCGCCGCCGACGCATAGGCAAAGCCGGTCCCGGCCCAGACGAACCTGCCGCGCGCGATCAGCATGATGATGGCGCCGCCGACGCAGCCGACGACGATGGCGGTCTTGAGCGCGCCGGCGGCAACGCACAAGCCCATCATGGCAATGACGATCGTCCCCGCCCCGGTCAGCGCGGTCGAGCCCGCCCCGACCACCATCAGCCATTCCGCGAACAGCCCGATCGACACCAGGGTGACGAGAAGCGCCCACAGCCAGCCGCCGGCATAGGCGATCGCAATGGTCACCGGCGCCAGCACCAGCGCTGCGAGGACTCGCATCACGAGGTTGCTCGGGGCGGGCTTGGCGCCCGCGGGTGCGGTGTCGGATTCGCTCACGAGGCGGTTTTCGCGACCAGGCCGCCGAAACGGCGCTCGCGCCTGGCAAATTCGGCGATCGCGCCTTCCAGCGCCGCCTTGTCGAAATCGGGCCAGTGGATCGGCACGAAGACCAGCTCGCTATAGGCCGCCTGCCACATCAGGAAGTTGGAGAGGCGCTGCTCGCCGCTGGTGCGGATGATCAGATCGGGATCGGGAATGTCGGGCGCATCGAGATGCGCACCGAGCGTCTCGGCGTCGATCGTGGCGGGGTCGCGCTTGCCTTCCGCGACTTCGCGCGCAAGCTTCTGCGCAGCTTTCGCGATCTCCTGGCGCGAGCCGTAGTTGAACGCGACGACGAGCGTGAGGCGCGTGTTGTCGCGCGTCAGCTCTTCGGCTTCGTTGAGCAGCGCGCAGATGTCGCCCTCGAGCCCGTCGCGCTCGCCGATGATGCGGACCTTGACGCCGTCGCGATGCAGGCTCGCCAGATCGTTGCGGATGAAACGGCGGAGCAGGCCGAACAGATCGCCGATCTCGCTCGCCGGACGCGACCAGTTCTCCGACGAGAACGAGAAGATGGTGAGATAGCGGATGCCTAGCTCGTGCGAGGCGCGCACCACGCGGCGCAACGCCTCGACGCCGCGGCGGTGCCCCTCGGCACGCGGCAGGCCGCGTGCGGCCGCCCAACGCCCGTTGCCATCCATGATGATGGCGACATGCGCAGGCGCCTCGGACCGGTCGGGCCCTTCCGTTGCTGGCGCGGCGGCGTTGGACATGGAAAAAAAGCCCTAGACGGTGAGGATTTCTTTTTCCTTGGCGGCCAGCAGCTGGTCGATCTCGGCGATGGTGCCGTCGGTCGCCTTCTGCACCTCGTCGGCATGACGCTTCTGATCGTCCTCCGACATCTCGTGATTCTTCTCGAGCTTCTTGAGCACGTCGAGGCCGTCGCGGCGGACGTGGCGCGCGGCGACCTTGGCGGCTTCCGCGTATTTGTGCGCGACCTTTACCAGCTCCTTGCGCCGCTCCTCGTTGAGCTCGGGGATGCGCAGGCGCAGCACCTGGCCTTCGGTCGCGGGCGACAGGCCGAGATTGGAATCGACGATCGCCTTCTCCACCGCCTTGACCATCGACTTGTCCCAGACCTGCACCGAGATCAGGCGCGGCTCGGGCACGCTGACGGTCGCGAGCTGGTTGAGCGGCATGTGGCTGCCATAAGCATCGACCTGCACGGGATCGAGCATCGAGGCCGACGCGCGGCCGGTGCGCAGGCCGCCAAGCTCGTGCTTGAGCGAGGAGACGGCGCCCTGCATGCGGCGCTTCACTTCGTTGAGGTCGAAATTACCCGTGGCCATCACGTTTCTCCTTCAAAATCCCGGCGACGACCTCACCGCGCCCCTTCCCGGAAAGAGCGCTGGATGAGCCGTCAGCCGGCGACGACGGTTCCGTGGCCGACGCCACGCAGAATCGCACCGATCGAGCCTGGCTCCGCGATCGAAAACACGATGATAGGCAGTGACGTCTCGCGGGCAAGCGCGAAGGCGGTCGCATCCATCACCTTGTAACCGCCCTCGATCGCCTGCGAATGCGTCAGCCGGTCGAACCGCGTGGCGCTTGGGTCCTTCTTCGGGTCGGCCGAGTAGACGCCATCGACATTGGTCGCCTTCAGCACCGCCTGGGCGCCGATTTCGGCGGCACGCAGCACCGCGGTCGTGTCGGTGGTGAAGAACGGATTGCCGGTTCCGCCGCCAAGCAGCAGGATCCGGCCCTCGGCGAGGTATTTGTGCGCCGCCGCGCGGGTGAACAGCTCGGAAACCTCGGGCATGACGAAGGCCGAGAGAGCCCTCGCCGGCGTCCCCTTGCGCTCGATCGTGGCTTCGAGCGCGAGACAGTTCATCATGGTGGCGAGCATGCCCATGGTGTCGCCGGTCGGACGCGACACGCCGCGGGACGACACCTCGACACCGCGGAAGATGTTGCCGCCGCCGATCACGACCGCAACCTCGCATCCGAGCTGGCGGGCGGCGATCAGATCGTCCGCAACCCGGTCCATGGTCGGCTGATCGATGCCGAAGCCTTGCTGTCCCGCGAGATATTCGCCGGACAGCTTGATCACGACGCGACGATAGACCGGATCAGTCATGAGCACTTTCCTCGTCCGGGCGCCGCTTCCGGCGGCACGCCGGAAGGAACGTTCCGGCGCTTACTTCTTGCCGCTGGCCGCCGCGACCTCGGCTGCGAAGTCGCTTTCCTGCTTCTCGATTCCCTCACCGAGAGCATAGCGCACAAAGCCGGCGATCTTCACAGCGCCGCCGACCTTGCCCTCGGCTTCCTTCACCGCCTGCGCCACCGACTTGCCGGTGTCGTGGATGAAGGCCTGCTCGAGCAGGCAGACTTCCTTGTAGTAGGTCTTCAGGCCGGACTCGACGATCTTCTCGATCACGTTCTCGGGCTTGCCCTGCTGACGGTACTTGTCGGCGAGCACGTCCTTCTCGCGCTTGACGACCGCCGGATCGAGGCCGGACGGATCGAGCGCCAGCGGGTTGGTGGCCGCGATATGCATCGCGATCTGGCGGCCGAGCGCGGCGAGCTCGTCGGCCTTGCCCGGCGAGTCCAGCGCGACGATGACGCCCATCTTGCCGGCGCCGTCGATGACCGCACCGTGGACGTAATGCGACACCACGCCCTGCTTGACTTCGAGAGCAGCGGCACGGCGCAGCGTCATGTTCTCGCCGATGGTGGCGATCGCGTCATTGATCGCGGCTTCGACCGTGACGTCGCCGACCTTGGCGGCCTTGATCTTCTCGACGTCGGCACCGGCGTCGAAGGCGACCTGGGCGACCATCTTGACGAGGCCCTGGAACTGGCCGTTGCGCGCGACGAAATCGGTCTCGGAGTTGACCTCGACCACAACGCCCTTGGTGCCCTTGGTGAGCGCACCGATCAGGCCTTCCGCGGCGACGCGGCCGGACTTCTTGGCAGCCTTCGACAGGCCCTTCTTGCGCAGCCAGTCCTGCGCCGCTTCCATGTTGCCGTCGTTCTCGGTCAGCGCGGCCTTGCAGTCCATCATGCCTGCGCCGGTGGACTCGCGCAGATCCTTGACCATCGCAGCAGTGATCGTTGCCATCGTGGAAAATCCTTCTTGCCTGCCGGTTTGCCGCGGCGTGGCTCCAATTGCCCCGCCGCGGTCCATCTCAGGAATTCGCGTCAACTGAATGAAATGGTGGCCGGATCCGATCCGGCCAACCGATCGCTCTGATTATTCCGCTTCCGCGGTCAGCGCCTTGGCCTTGGCCACCCACGCATCCGCGCGGCTCGGCAGACCGACTTCTTCGCCGATCGTGTGCGCGGTGTCGTGGTCGAGCTCGGCGAGCTGCCAGTAGTGGAAGATGCCGAGGTCGTTGAACTTCTTCTCGATCGCGCCCGAGACGCCCGGGAGCTTCTTGAGGTCGTCGGCGGTGCCGCGGGGACCCGCAAGGCCCTGGAAACCGCTCGAGGACGCCGCCGGCAGCTCTTCGGCGACCGGACGAACCGAGGCGCCAATGTCGATGCCCGAATCGCCCTGGGCACGCGAGATTCCGTCGATCGCGGCGCGCGCGATCAGGTCGCAATACAGCGCAATTGCGCGGCCGGCGTCGTCATTGCCGGGGACCACATAGGTGATGCCCTTCGGATCCGAATTGGTGTCGACGATCGCGGCGACCGGAATGTTGAGGCGCTGGGCCTCCTGGATCGCGATGTCTTCCTTGTTGGTGTCGATCACGAAGATCAGGTCGGGCAGACCGCCCATGTCCTTGATGCCGCCGAGCGAGCGGTCGAGCTTGTCGCGCTCGCGCTGAAGCGTCAGGCGCTCCTTCTTCGTGTAGGAATTGGCTTCGCCGCCCGAGAGCACGTCGTCGAGATGACGCAGACGCTTGATCGAGGCCGAGATCGTCTTCCAGTTGGTCAGCGTGCCGCCGAGCCAGCGCGAGTTGACGAAGTACTGCGCGCAGCGCTTGGCCGCGTCAGCAACGCCGTCCTGCGCCTGGCGCTTGGTGCCGACGAACAGGATGCGGCCGCCCTTGGCGACGGTGTCGCTGACGGCCTGAAGGGCCGTGTGCAGCATCGGCACGGTCTGGGCGAGGTCGACGATGTGGATGTTGTTGCGAGCGCCGAAAATGAACGGAGCCATTTTCGGATTCCAGCGGTGAGACTGGTGACCAAAGTGCACGCCAGCTTCGAGCAGCTGACGCATAGTGAAATCGGGCAGTGCCATCGTTCTAATTCTCCGGTTGGTTCCTCCGGAAGCGTGTGAGCAAAACAGAGCGTTGTCGCCCCGGTTGCCACCGGACGGCCTTGCGAGCCATGCTTCCGTGTGAGATGGCGCGCTATATAGCGCGATTTTGGCCAGAAGCAAGGAAATAAGGGTCTTTCAGGGGCGGTTTTCGCCCGCGAAAGACCCCTCCTCCGTCAATACCACCCTACCGTCCTAGCACTTCTGCTGGTTCGGGGGGCACTTCTTGGCGGCCGGCGGCGGGGCGGCCGGGCGTGGCGGGGGTGCCGCCGGACGCGGCGGGGCCACGGCCACCCGGGGCGGCGGCGGTGGAGCAGGCCGAGCCACCGGGGGCGGCGCGGGCCGGGCCGCGGCGACCGGCGGCGGAGCGGGTCGCGGCGGCGGAGGCGCCGCCATGCGCGGCGGCGGCGCCGACACCCGGGGCGGAGGTGGTGGCGGCGTCGGCCGCGCCACGGCCTGGGGCCGCGGCGGCGGAGCAGCGGGTCTGGCCGCCTGTGGTGGCGGGGCCGTCGGCCGGCCCTGCGGCCGGATCGGCTCATGCGCAGCCGACGGCGGCGGCGCGACCGGCTTTCCGGCTGCGGCCGGAGGCGGACCGGACGGCTCGCGGGCTGCGGACTTGCCGCGATCGCCAGGCCCCGCCCCGACCGGGGTCTGGACCACCGGCGGTTTCGGCGGCTGGCCGGGCGCAGGCGTCGGATTCGTCGTGGTGGGCGCAGCCGTTACCGAACCGGCACCATTCGGCGCACCGGGATGGCCAGGCAGCGTCGTCGTGCCGGGAGCTGCGGCCGTCGGCGCCCCCGGTTGAGGCGGCGTCGAACCAGGCGCGTCCGCGGTCGGCGCAGGCCTGCCGCCTGGCAATGGCCCTGCCCCCGCCGGCGGTGCCGGCGGACCGCCATGGGAGCCCGGAACCGGCAGCGTGTTGGCCGCAGGCAACCTGGCCTGTGGCGCGGCGTTCGGGGCCACATTTGGTGCAGCGGTGCCTGGTGCGGCGACGCCCGGCAAAGCGCTTGGCGCGACGTTCGCCGGCGTCCCCGGAGGTGTCCCGGGCCTCGCCATAGGCCGGATCGTCGCGCTCGGCGGCATCGGCGCCTTGCCTTCCTGAATCAGGGCGGCGCGTTGCGTGGCGGCTTGCGGCAGGACCGGTCCGACCGCGTTGGCGCGGCCGGCAATCGCCGGCGTCAGATTGCCGGGCCCGGTCCCTCCTCCGGGCCCGACCGGCGCTGCGGGCGGCCGGTTGATGACGGTGTTGATCACCGTGGTGTTGTGGATGTTGGCGTAGATGATGTTGTTCGGCGGCGGCGCGACATAGACCGGCGGCCGCACGAACACCGGGATCGGCACGAACACCGGCTGCGGCAGCACGAACAGGCCGATCACCGGCAGCGGCGGCGGCAGCACGATGAAATCCGGCGGCGGCGGCGGCAGGTAATAGACCGGCGGCGGAGGTGGCGGCGCGAAGCCGAAATCGGGATCGCTGAAATACAGCACCGGACGGTCGACATAGACCACTTCCTCCGGCGGCGGTGGCGGCACGTCGTAGTCGATCATCGCAAAGCTCGGCGGCGGCTCGACCGGTGCGGTGAGGATCGCAAGGCGGCGGCGCGCATCGCCCGCGTGCGGCCCGCGCGGATAGCGGCGCAGATACGACCAATAGGCCTCCGGCGTGTCGGTCCGGTAGGTGCGGCGCCAGGTGATCGCCTCGCGGCGCGCCGCGACGATCGCCATCACGCGCTTCGACATCGGATCGCCCGGATAGGCGGCGAGAAACTCCTCATAGGCCGGCAGCGTGTCGCGCTCGAGCGCGGCCGCATAGGCATCCCGCACGCCGAGATCGCGGATCGGCTTGTTCCGGATCGCGGCGACCTGATCCGGTGCGGTCTCCGGCGGCGCATCGGGCGCGCGCTCGAAGAAGGAGAATGGCGCCGATATCTTCTGCTCGTTCCACGGCACCTGCGCGCCCTTGCTGGCCTCGTTGACGCGCAGACGGACGCGGTCGAACACGTCGGCCAGCGACAAGCCGCCGGTGCGGATCATCTCCGCCAGCGACTGCGCATAGATGCCGTAGGGCCCCGGCTCCTCCGGCGCGACCGTACCGGGCGCGGCATTGAAGGCGATCAGCATGTTCGGATCGGGCTCGACCAGCGCCAGTCCGCTCGCGATCGGCTGGCCGCCCTCGATGAAGGGCTGCGCGCGGGCCGCATCGAGCACGAGGATGTTGGCCTTGAGCGGAATGGAAGCGAGCTGGCGCGCATAGTCGCTAAGGCGCAGGGCTTCGGTCGGAATGTCGGTGTCGCGGGTGATGTTGGAATCAACCGGGATGAAATAGTTCTCGCCGGCGAGCTGCACGCCATAGCCGGCCAGATAAACCATTGCGACGGTGCCGGGACCCGAGGCCTGCGCCTTCTGGACGAAATCGCGAAAGCTCTTGCGCAGCGTGTCGCCGTCGAGATCGCGCGCGCCGACGACGTCGAAGCCCGCCGCCTGCAGCGTCTGCGCGATCAGGCCGGCATCGTTCGCGGTCGTCGCCAGCGGCGACTTGGCATAGGCGCCGTTACCGACCACGAGCGCGATGCGCTTTTCCGGCTGCTGCGCACGCGCCTGGTGCGCGCCCGCGGCAAGGACCGCCATCGGCAGGAGAAGGCAGATGAAGATTTTGAGCGTCCCACGCATGGCTTGTGCCCGCTTTTGTTGTTGAGGTGGCCACCGCACATCAAACGCGCGGCCGGCTGAATGGCTCTTGAACGAAAAGCGCGGATTGAGGCGGCGGCATGACGCCCCCGCCCCACATCAAACCCAGCGTCAGGTCGGCGTAAGCCTCGCGACCGCAATGCGGCGCGAGCCCCGCTCAGCCCTGCGCGATCAAATCGACCGTTCCGGTCGTGAGCCGGTAGATGCCGCCGACGACCTTCAGCTTACCCTGCTCCACGGCCGCATTGAGGATCGGCGCCGCCGCCTTCAGCTTGGCGACGTTGTCGACCACGTTCTGCCGGATTGCCTTGTTGAGCACGTCCCCGCCCTGCTGCATCGCAGCCTTCGCGGCCGGCGCGATCGCATCGACCAGCGACGGGATATGTCCCGGCGGCTGCTTGTCGTCCTTGATCGCCTTCAGCGTCGCGTCGACCGCGCCGCAGGCATCATGGCCGAGCACGAGGATCAGCGGCGCGTTCAGCACTGCGACTGCATATTCCATGCTCGCGATGGTCTCGGTGCCCGCGAAGTTTCCGGCAACGCGACAGACGAAGAGATCGCCGCGGCCGGTATCGAAAGCGTATTCCGGCGCGATGCGGGAATCCGCACAGCTCAGCACGGCCGCGAACGGGTTCTGCCCGCCGGCCAGTGCCTCGCGTTCGTGCTTGAAATCGTGACGCCGCGCCACGCCCGAAACGTAGCGTCCGTTGCCCTCCATCAGTCGCTTCAACGACTCGTCGGGCGACAGCACGTTCTGCGGCTTTGGTGGCTGCTTGGCCTCCTTTGCCGAGGCGCCGTTGGCGAAAGGTCCGCCGGCGAAGGCCATGCCAAACGCAGCGGCGCCAAACAGCATCGCCGACCGCCGTGACGGCACGACGTCTTGATGCAGTGATTGATGATGCAGAGAGTCAGAGCACTTGTCGCACATGTGACGTTTCCCCAGTTACCGTGGACGAATGGAAGTGCCGCGAGGATAGGTACGCCGATGTGAAGAAATAACAAATGTTAAGTGATGCAACCGACGATTGCTGCAATGCAAACCGTACCGCAAAGCCAAAACGATTGCTCATCGTGCGCCTCACGACTGCACGGGCTTGCGCCGGCCTGCATCATTCGAAACCAGCCCCCCCAAAGAGCGATCCGAGAAGGTCGCCGCAATTTTTCCTCTCAACAACGCAAGCGGCACGCGTTCGCGTGAAGATCGTGCTCAAGCAACGATCCAGATCACGGTGGCGATTCGTCCAGATCTCGTCGCGCTCCAAAGCTGCTGCCCGTCACCCCTGCAGCGGCGCAGGGCGGAGGCAGTTCATCGTACTGCGTACGCCCTACTCGACGGCTTGCAGCTCCGCGAGCTTCGTGCGCGCGGTTGCCTCGTCCAGGGCGACGATTTCGCCCGGGCCGGGATTGGCCTCGCCGGCCGTCGCGACGGACACGACCGCCAGTCCGGCCAGACCGCCGAGCACCGCGGCTCCGGTCGTGGCGTCGTGCCTCGCACTGCTCTTGATCAGGTAGAAGTGCGTCCGGCCGGCTTCCATCACGATCTGGCGCTTGGTGTCGCCGGGAAACAGCGCCTCGGTCACCAGCACGTCGTGACGCCCGGCCGGAAGATCGGCATAGGCGTATTTCCCGGCCACGATCTTCCCGAGCGGCGCACCATCGAGTTTCACCTCGCAGGCACAGATCGCCATGCTGAGGCCGTTGCGCTTGTCCTGCAGAAACACCACGCGCGAATGTCCCGCGCGCGGAGGACCGATCTTCTTCGACACGGATGCAAAGTCGGTTCCGACCCGATCACTCACACACCCAGCCAGCATCACGCCGGCGGCCAGCACCAAAGCGCCCCATCGCAGCATTGCATACCCCAGTCCATTCCCCGGGATATGCTAGCCAGAATCAGCGCAAGGTTGCAACCGATCCATTATGACAACTTTGTCGTATGACCGGCCGGCCGCAACGCGCGATGCAGCTAGATCTGCTGCACGTCCACCACGCCCGCCACCGCCTTGATCGCGCCGGCGATCTGCGGCGAGACCTTGAAGCGGCCGGGCAGCTTCATCTCCACCTCGGTCTCGAGGTCGAGCATCATCACCAGCGAGACCTCGCCGTCGCCGTTGGAGCGCGGCGCGATGGCCGGGCTGCCGACCTTTGGCGCAGCGCCGTTCGGGGCGGCCGCATCGGGACCGGCCAGGCGCTTGGCGATCGAGTCCAGCGGCTTGGTGTCGCGCAGGAAGATGCGCAGGCCCTTCTGCGTCTTGGCCGCGGCGTCGTCGAGCGGCTCGGCATGCAGCACGCGGGCGCGCACGTCCTCGCCCTGGAGCTCGGCGCCGAGCTGGAGCAGCACGGCGGCGCCCGGCTCCAGCACGTCGCGATATTGCGCGAGACCTTCGGAGAACAACACCGCTTCGAAATGCCCGGTCGGGTCCGACAGGCCCATGATGCCCATCTTGTTGCCAGTCTTGGTGCGTCGCTCCATGCGCGAGACGACAGTCGCCGCGACCTTGCCGGCGGTGGCGCCGGTCTTCACCGCGCGCGAGAATTCGGCCCAGCTCTGCACGCGCAGCCGCTTCAGGACGGTGGCGTAGTCGTCGAGCGGATGTCCCGACAGGAAGAAGCCGATCGCATCGTATTCGCGGCGCAGCCGCTCGGCCGGCAGCCATGCCTCGATCTGCGGCAGCATGATGGTCGGCGCGTCGGCCGACATGCCGAACATGTCGTTCTGGCCGACGGTCGCAGCTTCATGCGCGCGCTGGCAGGCGGCGAGGATCGCATCCGCGCCGGCGAACACGCGCGCCCGGTTCGGCTCCAGCGTGTCGAAGGCGCCGGCGGCGGCGAGACTTTCGATGATGCGCTTGTTGATCGCGCGCGGCGACACCCGCGCGGCGAAATCGGCGAGTGAAGTGAACAGGCCGTTCTTGGTACGCTCCTCGATGATCTGGTCGATGGCCTGGATGCCGACCCCCTTGAGCGCGGCGAGCGCGTAGTAGATGACCTTGTCGCCGACCTCGAAGGTCGCGCCCGAACGGTTGATGTTCGGCGGCTCGACCTTGATGCCGAGGCGCTGCGCCTCGGAGCGGAATTCGGAGAGCTTGTCCGTGTTGTTCAGATCCAGCGTCATGGACGCCGCGATGAACTCCACCGGATAATGCGCCTTCATGTAGGCGGTGTGGTACGACACCAGCGCATAGGCCGCCGCGTGGCTCTTGTTGAAGCCGTAGTCGGCGAATTTCGCCAAGAGCTCGAAGATGGTCTCGGCCTGCGCCTTCGGCACGCCGTTCTTCACCGCACCCGCAACGAAGATGTCGCGCTGCTTGTCCATCTCGGCGCGGATCTTCTTGCCCATGGCGCGGCGCAGCAGGTCGGCGTCGCCGAGCGAGTAGCCCGACATCACCTGCGCGATCTGCATCACCTGTTCCTGGTAGATGATGACGCCGAAGGTCTCCTTCAGGATCGGCTCCAGCACGGGGTGCAGGTATTCCGGCTCCTCGTCGCCGTGCTTGCGCGCGCAATAGGTCGGGATGTTCGCCATCGGGCCGGGTCGATACAGCGCGACCAGCGCGATGATGTCCTCGAAACGGTCGGGGCGCATGTCGACCAGCGCGCGCCGCATGCCCTGGCTTTCAACCTGGAACACGCCGACCACCTCGCCGCGTGCCAGCATCTGGTAGCTGTCGGCATCGTCGATCGGCAGCGTGGCGAGATCGACATGGATGTCGCGCGGCTTCAGCAGCTTGCAGGCGACGTCGAGCACGGTGAGCGTCTTCAGGCCGAGGAAGTCGAACTTCACGAGGCCCGCCGGCTCGACCCATTTCATGTTGAACTGGGTCACCGGCATGTCCGATTTCGGATCGCGGTACATCGGCACGAGTTCGCTCAAGGGGCGATCGCCGATCACGATGCCGGCCGCGTGCGTCGAGGCGTGACGGGTCAGGCCCTCGAGGCGCTGCGCGATGTCGAAGGCGCGTGCCACCACCGGGTCTTCGTCGCGGAACGCCTGGAGCTTCGGCTCGCTCTCGATCGCGGCCGCCAGCGTCACCGGCGCAGCCGGATTCTGCGGCACGAGCTTGGTCAGCTTGTCGACCTGGCCGTAGGGCATCTGCAGCACGCGGCCGACGTCGCGCAGCACGCCGCGCGCCTGCAGCGTACCGAAGGTGATGATCTGCGCCACCTGGTCGCGGCCGTAGCGCTCCTGGACGTACTTGATCACCTCGCCGCGGCGGTCCTGGCAGAAGTCGATGTCGAAGTCCGGCATCGAGACGCGTTCCGGATTGAGGAAGCGCTCGAACAGCAGGCCGAACTTGATCGGGTCGAGGTCGGTGATGGTCAGGGCCCACGCCACCAGCGAGCCTGCGCCGGAGCCGCGGCCCGGTCCGACCGGGATGCCATGCGCCTTGGCCCATTTGATGAAGTCGGACACGATCAGGAAGTAGCCCGCGTACTTCATGCGCATGATGACGTCGAGCTCGAACGCCAGGCGCTTGTCGTAGTCCTCGTCCGTCATGCCCTGCGACAGGCCATGCACGCGCAGGCGGTTGGCGAGGCCCTCCTCCGCCTGCCGCTTCAGCTCGGCGGCCTCGACCGCGGCGGCATCCGAACTGGCGGCGGCGCCGACCGTGAAGAACGGCAGGATCGGCTTGCGCGTCATCGGGCGGAACGAGCAGCGCTCGGCGATCTCGACCGTCGAGGCCAGCACCTCCGGGATGTCGGCGAACAGCACCGCCATCTCGGCGCGGGTCTTGAAGCGATGATCGGGCGTGAGCTGGACGCGATCGGTCTCGGCGATCAGCCGGCCGCCGGCGATGCAGAGCAGCGCGTCATGCGCCTCGTAATCGTCGGTCGATGCGAAATACGGCTCGTTCGTCGCGACCAGCGGCAGGCCCTTCGCATAGGCGATGTCGATCAAGCCGCCCTCGATGCGCCGCTCCTTGTCGATGTTGTGGCGCTGCAGCTCGATATAGAGGCGGTCGCCGAACAGGCTGGCCAGGCGCTCGCATCGCGTCGCGGCGAGGTCGGCCATGCCGCCGGCGAGCGCCAGCGAGATCGGCCCGTCCGGTCCGCCCGTCAGCGCGATCAGCCCCTCGGTCTCGCCCTCGAACCAGTCGAACTTGATGAACGGAGCATGGCTGTCGGGCGTTTCGAGGAACGCCCGCGAGTTCAGCCGCATCAGGCTGCGATAGCCGCGCTCCTGCGCGGCGAGCAGCACGATTCGCGACGGACCCATCGCATTGCGCGCGTTCGGATCCTGATCGCCGAAGTCGATCGCGAGTTCGCAGCCGACGATCGGCTGGATGCCGGAACCCGCCATCTTGTCGGAGAACTCAAGCGCCCCGAACAGATTGTCGGTGTCGGTCAGCGCCAGCGCGGGCTGGTGGTCTTTCTTCGCGAGCTCAGCGAGCTTGGCGATCTTGATCGAGCCCTTGAGCAGCGAATAGGCCGAGTGAACGTGAAGGTGGACAAATCCGGCGCTCGGCATGGTCGCGTGACGGCCTCTTGCAGATGAGATGGAGCGGTCGCCGGCTCCTTAGGGCATCATGCACCCGCTCGCCGACTCGCCTCGCAATGGTGGGGTGTCGCAGCTCCAGAGTCCACGCCGGACCGGCCGATCCGCCGCGTCGTCCCGCTTTTCCCCAACCCGGCCATCCCGTGCGGCCGTGCAGTCAGAGTTGCGGTATCACCTGGGCCCAGATCGCGATCATCCCGACGAACAGCGTGATGGACGCCAGTGCAGCCGCCTCTTCCACGAAAATCCTGAACATGGTCTCGCTCCCTTGCTAGAACGTATGAAGAACATTGTTCTCATTTCGTTCACGGGAGTCAAGCCGGACCAACGATCTCGCAAGCGGATGGTTAACTCGCTGAATTCACGCAATAAAAAAGCCCCGGCCGATGGCCGGGGCTTTCGCGAGCGCTCGAAAGAGCGGTCGGTATCAATAACGGCCGATGATCGGGCCGCCGAACTTGTAGTTCAGGCGGACGAGGCCCATGTCGACGTCCTGACGGATGCGATCGGTCGACGGCACCAGAGCGAAGGTGACGTCCTTGTCCTGCAGGAAGATGTGGTTGTACTCGACGCCAACCGACCAGTTCGGCGCAAAGCCGTACTCGAGGCCGGCACCGACCGTGCCACCCCAGCGGGTCTGGTCGTTCGAGGCGAGCAGCGCGCCCGAAGCGGTGCTGAACACGTCGTACTTGGTGCTGGCGACAGCGGCACCGCCCTTGACGTAGAGCAGGACGTTGTTCCAGGCGTAGCCGACCTGACCGGTGATCAGACCGAACGAATCGATCTTCGAGTGGTTGCGGGTCGCGAACAGCGCGCTGACGTTGTCGCCCGAGAAGTCAGCCCAGTTGCCCTGACCTTCGATGCCGAACACCCACTGGCCGGACTGCCAGCGATAGCCGACCTGGCCACCGACCGTGCCGCCCGTCGCATCGTGCGAACCTTCACGGCCACCGCCGACGACGTCCCAGGTCGAGTGCGCCGAACCGCCGCCGCCGTTGATGCCGATGTAGAAGCCGCTCCAGTCGTAGATCGCGGCGACCATCGCGGGCGCCTTGGTGTAAGGACGCGCGGCGAGGTCAGCAGCGAGCGCCGGCGCAGTCGCGCTCAGCGCGACGAGGCTCACAGCAGCAAGCAACAAATTCTTCTTCATTTGATTCCCGTTCCAGTTTCGTCGTTAGGCCCCCGGGCCGTGGCGTCGTCATATCAGCGCTCGACGGAATTGCTGTAACCACGACGCAACAGTCCGCGCCAAAGGCCCGCGCTTCATTAATGAAGATTTATCGGAGCGCGCTGGAAACCCTTTGAAACAAGTGTTTTCGAGAGTTCCATTGTCGGCGACACGCGATAGAATGCGTGCGCGCGTAACATCGTCGCGCGCACATTCACGTGATTGGAGAAACGAGAAATGCGTGGACGAATTGCCCTCCCCATTGTCGCCACACTTTCGCTCGCAATCGCCACATTCACGTTTACGCTGAGCGCGAGTAAGCCTGCACGCGCATTCGGTACGCATCACGCGTTCTGCCTCACGGGCGATGAATGGCCGGGACTGAGCAATTGCATGTTCGACACCTACGCGCAGTGTCAGGCGAGCGCTTCGGGCCGCGCGCTGACCTGCATCGCAAATCCGTATTTCGGGGGACAAAGCGATGATCCCTATGCGTATCAGAATCGTCCACGCAACCTGGTGCCGGGCTACTATCTGCCGCGCTGAGATGCGCAGGCCCGCCCTCGCCCTCCTCGTCGCGGGCGCGCTGCTCGCGAGCGCGACCGCGCATGCGCAGACCTACGATCCGCGTTTTCCGGTCTGCATGCAGATCTACGGCCCCGTCGGTTATGCCGACTGCCGCTACGCGACGCTCGAGCAGTGCAGATATCTCGCGGTCGGCCGGTCGGCGACCTGCATCGTGAATCCGTATTTCGCGCGGAACGAACCGAAGGCCCGGTCCCGGACGCGACGCGACCATTGAGCGGCAGGTGCAAATCGGGAGGCTGATATGCGCGCCGCCATTCGGCGAGCTTGCAGCGTTGACGCAAGCCGGCACAGGTTTAAGTAGGTCGGACAAATCTTGCAGGGGTGGCGACGTTCGCTGGGCTGGTTCCCGTTGCCGCCACCAATGCAGGACTCATGACGACCTCGCCTCACGCGACCTCGCCGCGCGCCCACTCACCCGCCGCCGCAGCTCCCCCTCACCTCGCCATCGTCCTCGTCTCGCTCGCGATGGGCGGCTTTGCGATCGGAACCACCGAATTCGCATCGATGAGCCTGCTGCCGTTCTTCGCTGCCGACCTCGGCATCGACGAGCCGACCGCGGGACATGCGATCAGTGCCTACGCGCTCGGCGTCGTGCTGGGCGCACCGCTGATCGCCGTGCTCGGCGCGCGGTTCGCGCGGCGCACGCAATTGCTGGCCTTGATGCTGGTGTTCGCGCTCGGCAACGCGCTGACCGCGCTCGCGCCCGGCTTCGGCTGGATGATCGCGGCGCGTTTCCTCTCGGGGCTGCCGCACGGCGCCTATTTCGGCATCGCCGCCCTGGTCGCCGCCTCACTCGTGCCGTTCGACCGCCGCTCTCGGGTGGTTGGCCAAGTGATGCTCGGCTTGACGGTCGCGACCATTATCGGCGTGCCGCTGGCCAATTTGATCGGCCAGGCGATCGGCTGGCGCGCAAGCTTTGGCCTCGTCTCGGTGCTGGCGCTGCTCACGGTGCTGCTCTGCGCCCTGTTCGCGCCACGCGACCAGGCCGGCCGGTCCGATCCGCTGCGCGAGCTCGGTGCGCTCCGAAACGGCCGCATCTGGATCACGCTGGCAATCGGCGCCATTGGCTTCGGCGGCATGTTCGCGGTCTATACCTATCTGGCGACCACGCTGATCGAGGTGACGAAGGTCAGCGTCACCGTCATCCCGTTCTTCCTGGCCATCTTTGGCATCGGCGCCACGCTTGGCAATCTGTTCGTGCCGCGCTTTGCCGACCGCGCCTTGATGCCGACGGCGGGCGTGATCCTGCTGTTTGCCGCCGTCGCGCTGCTGGTCTTCCCGCTTGTCGCCGGCAATCCGTGGCTGCTGGCGATCGACGTCTTTGCGATCGGCGCCAGCGTCTCGCTCGGCGCCATCCTGCAGACCCGGCTGATGGACGTCGCCGGCGATGCGCAGGCGCTCGCCGCCGCGCTCAACCATTCGGCGTTCAACACCGCCAACGCGCTCGGCCCGTTCCTGGGCGGAATCGCCATTCGCGAGGGGCTGGGCTGGACCTCCACCGGTCCCGTCGGCGCGGTGCTCGCGCTGCTTGGCTTCCTGATCTGGATCGTTGCCTGGCGCGACGCCGGGTCCACGCCGGTCGTCGTCGATATCGCTCCGTTGGCTCCCGCCAGACCTGCGCCGCCATTGGCGCCGGATCATCAGAACCGTACCAGGGACAGGGTGGCGTAACGGCTAGCTCTGCCAGGGCGTATTCCGGATGCGCGTGCACGCGTTCGGCTTGTGGAAGCTCGGATCGTGATCCTGGATGTAGTCGAAGTTCACCGTCCCGAACGTCGTCTGCGGCTTCTTCAGGGCTGAGCAGGTCTGCACCTTCAGGAACTCGTTCTTGAAGTCGCCGCGCGGAAACGCCGATATCACCTGGTCGCGCTGCTCGGGCGTGTAGTCGTCATATCCAACACCGACGACGTCCACCAGGACGCCGGCATTGGTGAGTGCGATCTCCGGCCGCATGAATTGCGGAATGCCGGGGGTGGTGTGCAGCGCGATCGCCTCCCACACCAGATCGGATTGCGCTTCGCCGATGCCGCGCGCCCGGAGGAAATCGCGCGCGGCGTCGGCACCGTCGACCTCGAACCGTTTGGTCTCGCTGTGATAGTGATCGACCAGGCCGAGGTCGTGAAACAGCGCCGCGACATAGAGCAGTTCGGCATCGAACTTCAGCTTCTGACGCTGCCCCTTCATGGCGCCGAACACATAGACGCGGACCGAATGGTTGAACAGCATCTCGTCTTCGTAGCTGCGCACCAGCTCAGTGGCTTCGCGCGCCAGCTTGCTGTCGGGGATCGTCACGCCGGAGATCACATTGGTCATCTTAAAGCTCCTGCCTTGCACACACATCGGTCGATTGCGTTCGCGGCCGGTCAGGCGGCCTTTGCCAGCACGGCTTGCGGCGTCTTGCGGAAGCTGATGGCCATCCGGTTGTAGGTGTTCATCAGGCCGATCGCGATGGTGAGATCGACGAGCTCGCGCTCCCCAAAGACGGCTCGCGCCGCTTCATAGGCCTCCTCAGGCACGCCGGTGTCCGCAACGCGCGTCACCGTCTCGGCCCATGCAAGGGCCGCGCGCTCGCGCGCGTCGAAGAGATCGCCTGCTTCGGCCCATGCCTGCAACAGCGCGAGCTTTTCGATCTTCACCCCGCCCTTGAGCAGATCGCGCGTGTGCATGTCGAGACAATAGGCGCAGTTGTTGATCTGCGACACGCGTAGATAGACGAGGTTCACCAGCGTCGCAGGCAGGTCGCTTTGCAGGATGTAGCCATAGACGCCGCCCAGCGCCTTGACGCCTGAAGGTGCGATGCGTTCGTAGTCGAGACGTCCAGTCATTGCCTTGCTCCTTGATGGTCTTTTGGGCTGCCCGGCCCTTTTCTCCCCTGTAGGTGCCCCTGCCCTGGTCCACAAAAAAGCACCAAGAACGCGCAAAAAGGGTGTACCACGGGCCATGACCCGACCGCTGCGGCTGGAGCTCGATCGATCCGCCAGGACCCCGCTGGCCGAGCAGATCCATGGGGGGATCAGGGCCGCCATCGAGAGCGGCGTGCTCGCCCCGGGCGCGCGCCTGCCGTCCTGGCAGGACCTGGCGGCCCAGCTTGGCGTCGCGCGCGGCACGGTACGGTCGGCCTACGAGAAGCTCTCTTCGGCCCAGTTGATCGTCGCCTCCCGCGCGAGCGGAACGCATGTCGCGGACCGGCCGTCGCTTCCGGTTCGGCAGGACAAGGCCCCGGACCCCGGCTCCTTCATGGAGATGTACCAGGAGCTCACGGCGGGGCCGGCGATCTTCCAGATGGGCGTGCCGGCGCAGGAGACCTTTCCCGCCACGCTGCTCGCACGCATCCGCGCGCAGGCGGTTCGCGTCGAAATGAGCGCGCCGGCGATCTATCCGGATCCGCGCGGCGAGCCGGACTTGCGCCGCGAGATCGCCGCCTACCTTGCGCTCGCGCGCGGGATCGAATGCGCACCGTCACAGATCGTCGTCACCGCCGGCTTCAGCGGCGGCCTCGGCCTTGCGCTCCGCGTGCTCGGCCTCGAGCAGAAGACGGCCTGGGTGGAGGACCCCGGCTTCCCGTTCACGCGGCACGGCCTTGCGCTTGCGCGCCTGTCGCTCGCACCGATCCCCGTCGATGCCGACGGCATCGACGTCGCCTACGGGCTGCAGCACGCTCCCGACGCGGCGCTGGCTGTCGTGACGCCGGGACAGCAGGCGCCGCTCGGATCGACCCTGTCGCTGGAACGGCGCTCGCGCCTGCTCGACTGGGCCGCACAGCGCGGCGCCTGGGTGATCGAGGACGATTATCTCAGCGAGCTTCAGCTCAAGGGCCGGGCCACGCCGGCGCTCGCCTCGCTCGACCGCGCCGGCCGCGTCATTCACGTCGGCTCCTTCAGCAAGACCGTCACGCCGGCCTTGCGCCTCGGCTTCGTCGTGGCCCCCGCGGCGCTCGCCTCGCGCTTTGCCGAAGCTGCGGCATGCCTTGCACCGGCGCCCGGGCCGGCGGTGCAGCGCGCGATGGCCGATTTCATGCGCGACGGCCATTATCTGCGGCACCTCCGCCGCACCAAGCGGGCTTACGCGGCGCAGGCCGATGCGCTGGTGAAATATCTGCGTCCACGCACCGCCAACGTTGCGATTGCCGGATTGGCGGCGGTGCTGCGACTGCCGGACGGAGCGCCCGATCTTCCGATCGCCCGGGACGCCGCATCGTTCGGGTTGGCGCCGACCGCGCTGTCGCTCTGGTATGGGTCGCAGGCGTCGGCGCGCCCGGGCCTGCTGCTCGGCGTTGCGACATCCCCGCTGAAGCGGATCGAGGCGTCGTGCGAGCGGCTGCTGCAGATCATCGACCGTTTCAAATGATCGGCCTTCGCACTTCGTCATGCCACCGAAAGTTGTGCACGGGGTGATCTTCGTATAGCCTCCATCCGTGTCTTGCCGCGCGGTCTCCCAGTTCATGCTCGCCCGTATCCTGCTTGTCGTTGCCGCGCTGTCGATATCGGGCGCATTGCATGCGGAAACGCCGGCACAGAAAGCCGGGATGCCCTCCACGCTGACGATCTATCTCGCCAAGGGCGCGCCCGATGCGTGCGGGCCGGGCTGCGACCGCTGGATCGCCGTCGAGGGCGAGATCGATGGCGGGGCCGCGCCGCGCATTCGCCGCTTCCTCGCCGCCATCAAGGACACGCAGCGCCCGATCTACTTCTATTCGCCCGGCGGCAATGTCGATCAATCCTACGCGATCGGACGGCTGCTGCGCAGCCGCAAGGCGGTCGCGCGGGTCGGCCGCACCACCGTGACGGCCTGCGCGGCAGGCACGCAGATCGACGCCGCATGCCTGAAGATGAAGAACGCCGGCGGCGAACTCGAGGCCGAGCTCACCACCCGCAACGCGATGTGCAATTCGGCCTGTGGCTACCTCTTCCTCGGTGCGACGTCCCGCGAGGTGGCGCCCGACGCTGCGCTGGCGGTCCACAATTCCAGGCTGATCTTCCGCGTTCGCGGCGATCCTCCGCCACAGATCATCGCCGAGGCGAGGCAGCGCCGCATGGCGAGCGCCGAGCGCGAGCGCGCCGCGTTCATCACCTCGATGGGGATCAGCCGCGAGCTCGATGCCCTGATCCACACCGTGAAGTTCGAGAACCTGCACGTGCTGACGCGATACGAGCTCTATCGTTTCGGCATCGACACCCGGCCGCTTGCGGAAACGACGTGGAGACTGGAGAAGTCCGCGCGGCCGTACGTCCGCAAGCTCGCCGTGCTGAAGACGAGCGAAAGCTCGTTCCGGACCATGGAGTGGCGCCTGTCCTGCGAAAGCAGGACGCACGTGCCGCTGTGGTTCGCCGGCGAAATCGACGAGGCCTCCACCGGCACAAGCACGCTTCTGATGACGGCGGACGCCTCCGACAAGCAGGCCGGAGGAGCCCCGATCCGATCCGGCAAGTACGAGACCTGGCGCGGCAACATCGATGCCGACATGCTCAAGGCGATCCTGGCCTCGCGCTCCCTGCATGTCCGCGAGACCATCGCGATGCCGGACGACAAGACCGACGAGACCAAATTCGACATCGACCTGACGGGCCTCGCCTCGCTGTGGAGCCAGCTCAAATCATCCTGCGCGCTGTCGGCGCTCAGCCCGATCAGTCCGTGGCCTCCGGTTCCGCAGCCGAACGCCAGCGCAACGCCTTCGGCGGCGCCGGCGCCATAGGATCGGGCTCGGAAGTGGCCCTTGCGATATATGGACCGAATGGTCTATATATCCGCGATGCTCCGCCCAGCCCCCGTGCAACCGACCCGCGGCCGCCCGCGAAGCTTCGACGTCGATGCCGCCGTCGAACGCGCGATGAATGTGTTCTGGTCGCGCGGCTATCACGCTACGGCGCTGCCGGATCTTCTTCGCGCGACGCGGCTGTCGCGCGGCAGCCTCTACGCCGCGTTCGGCGACAAGCACTCGCTGTTCCTGCTTGCACTCGATCGCTACATCGCCGACGCCATCGCGCGGATGGACGTCGAGCTTGCCCCGCACAGGGATCCCGTCGAGGGTCTGCGAACCTTCCTTGCCGGCTATGTCGAGCGCACCAGCGGCACCAATGGACGTCGCGGCTGCCTGCTCGTCGCCACCGCCATGGAGCTGGCCGGCCAGGATGCCGAGGTCGGCCGCCGCGTCGCGGGCTTCTTCAAGGCGATGGAGGCGAGGCTCGCCGATGCATTGTCCCGCGCCAAGGCGGCGGAGAAGCTGGCGGATCGTGTCGAGCCTGCAAGCGCCGCCCGCATTCTCGTCTGTTTCGTCGAAGGCCTGCGCGTGATCGGCAAGACCACGCCGGCGCGGACCTCGTCGCAAGCCAGTGCTGACGCTCTTCTCGACCGTTTCGTGAGCTAACCACCCGTATGACGCGCGTCGTATCGGCGCGTCGATATTTAGACCGATCGGTCTTGAAAGGAAGAAGTCCGATGTCCGCGATCCAGATCGTCTGCGCGGTGGCGGTACCCCTGCTCTGGGGTTATCAGTTCGTGGCCATCAAGGTCGGCGTCGCGGAATTTCCGCCGCTCTTCTTCCTCGCCTTGCGCTTTCTCGCCATTGCGCTGCTGCTCGTCCCCTTCGTCAAAAGGCCAACGCGTCGACAGCTCGGCCCTGTCATCGCCATCTCGATCTTCCTCGGCGGTCTGAACTTCGGGCTGTTCTATGTCGGCCTTGGGCTCGGCTCGGGAAGCATGTCGGCGGTCGCCTACCAGCTCGCCACGCCCTTCACCGTCCTGCTGGCGTGGCCGCTGCTCGCGGAACGACCGTCTCTGACCACGTCCGCCGGCGTGGCGCTTGCGTTCGCCGGCGTGGTCGTGCTGGCAGCCGAGCCCGGCCTGTCGGCAAGGCCGCTTCCGCTGCTGCTCGTGATCGGGGCCGCTTTCGCATTCGCGGTCTCCAACGTCCTGACCAAACGCTACGGGCCGTTCGATCCCTTGATGCTGATGGGATGGTCGTCGCTGCTGACGGTGCCGCAGGTGCTGTTGATGTCGCTGCTGCTCGAATACGGCCAGTTGGCAAGCCTCGCTTCAGCGGATGGACGCGGCTGGCTCGCCCTCGCCTACACGATCTTCATCGGCGGCATCGTCGGCTTTAGTCTCTGGTTCTGGCTGATCGCGCGCTGCTCGATGAGTCGCGTCGCGCCCTTCGGCCTGCTGCTCCCGGTGTTCGCCCTGATGTCGAGCGTGCTGTTCCTCGGCGACGAGGTGACGCCGAAACTGATTGTTGGCGGGCTGCTCGCGATCTCCGGCGTCGCCATGACGCAAATACGACCGGTCATCCGGGCAGCCTAAACCGGCGTGTAGATCACAAGCTTCAGCGCGGGATCGTCATTGGCCTGAAAGCTCGTGTGCTCGAAATGCAGCACGCCGAGGGTCGGATGGTTCATGGTCTTGCGGCCCGACATGGTGCTGCGGATCTCGTGCGCTTCCCACCATTTGACGAATTCCGGACTGCCCGCGCGCAGCCGCGTCAGCAGCTCGGTGAAGGCGGGATCGCCGGCCCAGACGTCGTGGGTGGCGCGAAACATCGCGACCATGGCCTTGGCGACGTCGGCCCAGCCTGCGCCGTAACGCTTGCGCGTCTGCTTGTTGGTCATCATGAGGAGCAGCGTGTTGCGATCCTGCTCGGGCAACTGACCGAAAGCAAAGATCTCCTCGGCGGGATCGTTCCAGGCCAGCACGTCCCACCGCCGCCCGGTGATGTAGGCCGGCTGGTTCAGGCTCTCGATCATCCGCCGGATCGACGGCGGCACGACCTCCGGCACGAACGCGCGCTTGTCGCCGTCGCGCGCCAGCGCCTTCAGATGCGCGTGCTCGGTCTTCGACAGGCGCAGCGCACGGGCCAGCGCGTCGATCGTGGTGACCGAGGGACTGACGGTGCGGCCCTGCTCGAGGCGGATGTACCAGTCGACGCCGATGCCGGCGAGCTGCGCGACCTCCTCGCGGCGCAGTCCCGCGGTACGGCGCCGGCGGCCTGCCGGAAGCCCGACGATCTTCGGCGACAGCTTCTCGCGGCGGGACCGCAGGAAGTCGCCGAATTCGACGCGGCGTGGATCGGCCATGATGTCGCTCCCGCGATGGAGGGATTTTGCAATACTAGGATAATACCAGGCCTTCTTGTCCGTTCAAGGGCGGGGCATATCGGCTTCATCCATCCCCGAGGTGAACATCATGAAAGCTGCCGTGCTCAAATCCTTCGGCTCGCCCCTGGCGATCGAGACTGTCCCCGAACCGGTGCTCGGCACCGGCGAGGTCATCATCGACGTCGTAGCCACGCGCGTGCTGTCCTACATGAACGAGGTCTTCGACGGGACGCGCAACTATGCGCTCGACCTGCCGATCATCCCCGGACCGGGCGGCATCGGCCGGGTGCGCGCGGTCGGCCCGGACGCGACGAAGCTCAGCGTCGGCGACTGGGTGTTCTGCGACCCGACGGTGCGCTCGCGCGACGATGCCGTCGCGCCTGACATCGCCCTGCAGGGACTCACGGCCGCCGGTCCCGGCGGCATGCGGCTACAGCAGCATTTTCGCCATGGCTCGTTTGCCGGGCAGATGCGCGTGCCCACCGAGAACGTCAAACGCATCGGCGAGATCACGCCGGAGCAGGCCGCGCAATGGTGCGCGCTCGGCACGCTGCTGGTGCCCTATGGCGGCTTCCTCGCCGCCAATTTGCAAGCCGGCGAGACCGTGCTGGTGAGCGGCGCCACCGGCAATTTCGGCAGCGCGGCGGTGTCCGTCGCGCTGGCGATGGGCGCGGCCTGCGTGGTGACGCCGGGCCGCAACGAGACGATCCTCGCTGACCTCGTCCGCCGCTTCGGCAGCCGGGTGAAGCCGGTCAGGCTGACCGGCAATGAGGATGACGACCGCGAGGCGATGAAGCGCGCCGCGCCCGGCCCGATCGACTGCGTGTTCGACATCATGCCGCCCTCGGTCAGTCCGACCGTTGTGCGCGCGGCGGTCATGACGGTGCGGGCCTATGGCCGCGTCGTGCTGATGGGCGGCGTTGGGATGGCCGGCGGCGCCGGCCTCGAGCTGCCCTACCCCTGGATCATGCGCAACTGCATCAGTATTCGCGGCGTCTGGATGTATCCGCCGGACGCGGCCGCACGCCTGATCGCTCTGGTGCGCTCGGGGCTGCTGCGGCTGGAGGAGTATGAGACCACCGCCTTCGACCTCGACCACGCCAACGACGCCGTTGCGCACGCCGCGGCCAACGGCGGCCCGTTCAAACTGACGGTCATCAGGCCGTAATTCGCCGTCCCGCTGCGGCGATGCGCGGTCGCAGCGGTTATGCCCGGCATCTCAAAGGATTGGGAGGCGTCACCCCGCCAGTAGCCGCCGGTGTTCGGCTACTGTGCATGGGGTTGTTTTCGTAACTTTTTATTCGAGCTCGACGACTTGGCCGTTCGCCAGCGACACGCGCCGGTCCATGCGGCCGGCGAGCTCCATGTTGTGGGTCGCGATCAGCATGGAGACCTGGGTCGCCTTGACCAGTTGCATCAGGGCCTGGAACACGTGGTCCGCGGTGTGCGGATCGAGATTGCCGGTCGGCTCGTCCGCGAACAGCACCCGCGGCGCGTTCGCCACCGCGCGTGCGATCGCCACGCGCTGCTGCTCGCCGCCCGACAGCTCCGCGGGACGATGGGTGATGCGGTCGCCGAGGCCGAGATAGCCCAAAATCTCCTTGGCGCGCTTGACGCTCTCGGACTTCTTCAGGCCGCGGATCATCTGCGGCATCATGACGTTCTCGAGCGCCGAGAACTCCGGCAGCAGCCGGTGCGACTGGTAGACGAAGCCGATATCGGTGCGGCGCAGCTGGGTGCGCTCGATGTCGGGCAGCTGCGAGGTCGGCGCGCCGTTGACATAGACTTCGCCGGAATCGGGCGCTTCGAGCAACCCCGCGATGTGCAGCAGCGTCGACTTGCCCGAGCCGGACGGCGCGACCAGCGCAACCGACTGGCCCGGCCACAGCGCGAGCTTGGCGCCGTCCAGGATCGTCAGCGGCACCTCGCCCTGCAAGTACTGCCGCTTTATCTCGTGGAGATAAATGACCGGTACATCGTCAGCCCCCTGCTGCTCCATCAGCCCCTCACTCGTACCGGAGCGCTTCGACGGGGTCGAGGCGCGCGGCGCGCCAGGACGGATACAGCGTCGCCAGGAACGACAGCGTCAGCGCCATGATGACGACCGCCGTGGTCTCGCCGATGTCGATCTCGGCCGGCAGCTTCGACAGGAAGTAGAGCTCCGGCGAGAACAGCTCGGTCGAGGTCAGCCAGGACAGGAATTGCCGGATCGACTCGATGTTGAGGCAGATGACGAGACCGACGATGAAGCCGACCAGCGTGCCGACCACGCCGATCGAGGCGCCGGTGATCAGGAAGATGCGCATGATCGAGCCCTGCGAGGCGCCCATGGTGCGCAGGATCGCGATGTCGCTGCCCTTGTCCTTCACCAGCATGATCAGGCCGGAGACGATGTTGAGCGCCGCGACCAGCACGATCATAGTCAGGATCAGGAACATCACGTTGCGCTCGACCTGGAGCGCGTTGAAGAAGGTCGAGTTGCGCTGCCGCCAGTCGACCAGGAACACCGGCCTGCCCGCCGCCTCCGTCACCGCCTGGCGGAAGGCGACGATCTGGTCGGGATTGGTGGTGAACACCTCGATCGAGGTGACGTCGTTGCTGCGGTTGAAATAGGCCTGCGCCTCCGCGAGCGGCATGAACACGAAGCCGAGATCGTATTCGGACATGCCGATCTCGAACACGGCGACGATCTTGTAGGGCTTGATGCGCGGCGTGGTGCCCATCGGGGTGACCGCGCCCTTCGGCGCCACCAGCGTGATGCTGTCGCCGGCATGCAGCGACAGCTGGTCGGCGAGGCGCCGGCCGATCGCGACGCCCTGCCCCTCGTCAAAGCCCTCGAGCGAGCCCTGCTTGATGTTCTTGGCGATCGAGGTGAGGTTGTTGAGGTCGTCGGAGCGGATGCCGCGCACCAGGACGCCCGAGGCGTTCCACGGCGAGGACGCCAGCGCCTGGCCGTCCACCACGGGGGCGGCCAGCCGGATGCCTTTGACCTGGCTGAGGCGGTCGGCGACGTCCTTCCAGTCGGTCAGCGGCGATTCCAGCGGCTGCACCAGGATGTGGCCGTTCAGGCCCAGGATCTTGTCCAGCAGTTCCTTGCGGAAGCCATTCATGACGGCCATGACGATGATCAGCGTCGCCACGCCGAGCATGATGCCGAGGAACGAGAACCCGGCGATCACCGAGATGAATCCCTCCTTGCGGCGCGCCCGCAGGTAGCGCGCCGACAGCATCCACTCGAATGGCGCAAAAGGCGCGGTTGGCTTGGCTTCAGTCATGGTTTCATCCATCGCTCGATAATCCCATGATTCGGGGGCAAATGTGGCCGGATTACCGGCCCGCTATCGCGCGATGAACACTATTCAGCCGACCAGCCGGGCGACTGCGTCCGCAGGCGACATGGTCTCGCGGGAGCCGTCGCTGCGCCGCTTGATCTCGACCTTGCCGTCGGCGAGCCCCTTCGGCCCGATCATGATCTGCCAGGGGATGCCGATCAGGTCGGCGGCGGCGAATTTGGCGCCGGCGCGCTGGTCGGTGTCGTCATAGAGCACGTCGACGCCCTTGGCCTGGAGCTCGGCATAGAGCTGCTCGCAGGCCGCATCGACCGCCGCATCGCCCTGCTTGAGGTTCAGGATCGAGACGCGGAACGGGGCCACCGCCTCCGGCCATTTGATGCCGGCATCGTCATGGCAGGCCTCGATGATGGCACCCAGGAGGCGCGAGACGCCGACGCCGTAGGAGCCGCCATGGATCGGCACATCGACGCCGTCGGGGCCTGCGACCAGGGCCTTCATGGCGTCGGAGTATTTGGTACCGAAATAGAAGATCTGGCCGACCTCGATGCCGCGGGTGTTGACCCGCTTGTCCGCGGGCACTTCCTGCTCGAACCGGGCGGCATCATGAACGTCTTCCGTCGCGGCGTAGACCGAGGTCCACTGCTTGATGATCGGCGTCAGGTCGCTGTCATAGTCGACGTCCTCGCCCGGCACCGGCAGCTCCAGTACGTCGCGATTGATGAACACGCCGGATTCGCCGGTTTCCGCGAGCACGATGAATTCGTGGCTGAGATCGCCGCCGATCGGACCGGTCTCGGCGCGCATCGGGATCGCCTTCAGCCCCATCCGCGCGAAGGTCCGCAAATAGGCGACGAACATCTTGTTGTAGGCGACGCGCGCGGCGGCCTCGTTGAGGTCGAAGGAATAGGCATCCTTCATCAGGAACTCGCGGCCGCGCATCACGCCGAAGCGCGGACGCTGCTCGTCGCGGAATTTCCATTGGATGTGATAGAGATTCAGCGGCAGGTTCTTGTAAGACTTCACGTACGCGCGAAAAATCTCGGTGATCATTTCCTCGTTGGTCGGCCCGTACAGCAGCTCGCGCTTGTGGCGGTCGGCGATGCGGAGCATCTCCGGGCCGTAGGCGTCGTAGCGGCCGCTCTCGCGCCAGAGGTCGGCGAGCTGCAGCGTCGGCATCAACAGTTCCAGCGCGCCGGAACGGTCCTGCTCCTCGCGCACGATCTGCTCGATCTTCTTCAGCACGCGAAAGCCGAGCGGCAGCCAGGCATAGATGCCGGCCGCTTCCTGCCGGATCATGCCGGCGCGCAGCATCAGCCGATGCGAGACGATCTCCGCCTCTTTCGGATTTTCCTTCAGGATGGGCAGAAAGAATCGCGACAACCGCATGGCAATACTCGAGGAATCAGTGAGGGCCTGCAGTGAAACCGGATTGGGAGCGAAAATACAAGGCCGGGAATGAGGAAAAGCCGCTAACGCGGCGGAATTCCTTGTCATTTTTCCGTTGCCTTGAGGTTTAACTTGAACCGCGCAGGCCCCACTAAGGGGGCGCCAGCTCGAGATCGTCCTCGAGCGTGACCTGCTCGAAATCGGTCACCAGCGCATCGATCCGGACATGCCAGCGGCCGGCGAAGGGCAGCTCGGCCTTGGCGACATGCCAGTAGCCGTCAGGTCCGAGCGAGGCGCCCCGCTCGATCGGCTCGATGCCGCGCTCGGGCAGGCTGAGCGTCAGCGTCACCTCCTTGGCCGAAAGCGGCGTCGCCTCTCCCGTCATGAGCTGGAGCACGAAGTCGTTGGCGCCCGCCTTCCCCGGCGAGACCAGCACCTGGAACATCGCCTTGTCGGTGTGAATGTGGATCGCCAGCGGCGTCTCGGGAACAATGGTCCGCGGCGGCGGCGTGAAACGCCAGCCGGCAACGAGGGCGAAGATGCCGAGGGCGATGATGCATTCGAGTACGATCGAACGCTTCAATGCAGACGCGGCGTTCCCCTTCCCCGCCAGGGCCGGCGTCAGCCGAAACCGGTTGAGTGCGGCCAGCGCCAGCAGGACGACGGCCAGACCAAGCTTGATCGACAGGATGGTCCCGTAGCGGGTCTCGACCAGCGCCGACGGCTTTTCGAGCTGAACGATGGCAAGGCCAAGACCGGTCAACGCCAGCACACCGACCGCCAGCACAGCGACGCGGGAAAAGCGATTCACGACCGGGAGAGCCGCAGTGGCCGGCTTCGACATCAGCGCGGCGAGCGGCGCGAGGGCTCCGATCCAGAAGGCGACACCGACGCCATGAAGGAAAATCGCCGGCCGCGTCAGCGCCTCCGGCGGTGCCGTTGCGGCGTGCCCGGTCATGGCGAGCGACAGGCCGACGCCGATGAATGCGACGACCGCGCAGGCGCGCGCATACCACGCGCTGCGCAGCGCCGTCATTGCAAGCAGCATCGCCACGACTGCAACGAGCAGCGCGGGGCCGGCGCTGGCTGCGAATGCGACCTTCCACGGAGCAACCGTTGCGAGCGCCGCCGGCGGCAGGCCGAGGAGATCGAGACCCAGCACGCCCAGGGAGACAACCGCGCTCGGAATGCCGACCAACAGCGCGACGCGCGGCACGGTCAGGCCCGTCATCGACCAGGCGACACAGCGCGCGAAGAACACACCGCCGATGCCGACGAACAGCCCGAGATAGAGACCGACCCGCGCCAGCCAGATCAGCGCGTTCAACCCGCGGTCCACATTGGCGGGGGGTTGCGTTCCCGTCGGTATGCCGATCGAAAAGATCACCGATCCCGCGACGGGATGACCGTCCTGTGAGATCACGCGGTAACTCACGACTGCCGTGCCTTGCGGCAGATCCGGCGGCATGGCGACCGAGATCGTCTCGCCCGATGCGCTGACGCGCGCATCGTCCCGTGCCCTGCCCGCTCCGTCGATCAGCCGGACCGCGCCCGGCGTCACCGCCTCGTTGAAGCGCAGCTCCACGGACTTGGGCGCAGCCGCCAGCATGCTGCCGCTCGCCGGCTCGACCGCGACGAGCGCCGCATGCGCAAAGGCGCCGGTCGCGAAGCCGACAACAAGGAGCAGCGTCGCAAGCGCGGCGAAGAGGCGCATCACGGTTTGGGCAGCAGCTTCACGCCAGGCGCCGGCGAGTTGCCCTCGTGCGAGTGCTTTGCCCCCTCCGCCGGGATTTCGATCCAGCGGCTGACGCCAGTCTCGCATTCCTGGACGACCGGGAAATACAAGGTCGTGTTCGGCTTCAGGCTATCGGTGAGAAAGCTGCTGATGACGAACTCATCGTAATTGTGATCCGGCAGCTTGCCCCCGGACCAGGCGACTTCCTTGACGCCGGAAGATAGCTTGTTGCCGTGATAGTCGTACTCGTTGGTGTATTTTCCCTCGACGACGTCGACGCTCCAGCCCGCTTTCGGCATCGGCTTCACCGCGATGACGCCCTCCGGAATCTGCACCCGGATTTTTGTCGTGGGCGAACCCTTGCAGCCATGCGGCACGGCGAAGACGGCCTTGTAGTAGGAACCGACCGCCGCCTGCTTGGTCTCTAGCGTGATATGCGCCGCCGCGGGCGACGCCGCGCATGCGGCGATCAGGATCAGGCAAAAACGCTTCGACATGTTCGGGCCCCCTATCATTTGATCAGGATCGGCGATTCAATGTTCACATGGTCAGCCTCGGAGATCGAGATTCCAAGACCGAGCATCCAGCGGCCGGGCGTCAATTGCGCGAGCTTCACGCGCCAGCCGTCTTCGCCCTCGCGCGAAGCCTCGACCGGCGCGAGCGTCCTGCCGGACTGCGTGTCCACCAGCGTGACCGACACGGCCTTCGCCGTGAGCGGTGTCTCGTCCGTGGTCTCAAGCTGAATCGCGATCTCGACCGGGCCGGCGCGGCCCGGCGAGACCGTGACGTTGGCCATCGCCTTCTCGGTGTGCAGATGCGTGAAGAAGCTGTCGTCGTCGGTCGCCGCCGCCATCGGCGTTGCGGCAACCGACAGCAACGCAGCAATCCCGAGGATGGCTCGACGCGTGGTCATATGGAGCTTGATCGTGCTCATCAGTGTTTCATTCCCGAATGATCCGGCATTTTCTTCATCATCATTCCGCCGCCGCCCGGTGCCTGGGCCCCAAGGCCCTGCACATCGAGGGAGACGGCGACCTTGCCGGCCTTCTCGAATTCGAGCGTGACCGGCACCTTCTCGCCTTCCTTAAACGGCCCCTTCAGCTCCTGGAGCATCAAATGATTGCCGCCCGGCGCCAGCTTCACGGTCTTGCCGGGATCAATGACAAGACCCTTGTCGAGCGGACGCATCTTCATCACGCCGTTGTCCATCGCCATCTCGTGGACCTCGGCCTTGCCCGCGATGTCGGCGGAGACGCTGACCAGCCTGTCCGCTGCCGTTCCCTTGTTCTCGATGGTGAGATAGCCGCCCGCGACCTTGGCGCCGCCCGGAGTCGCCCGGCTCCAGGCCTGCGAGATCACGAGATCGCCGGCCTTGACGTCGTCGGCGCGCACTGGGGCGGCGAACATTGCCGCGGAGAGCACTGCGAGCGCGAGGATATTTGATAGCCTGGTCATGTCGTTTGCCTTTCTTGTCGTAGACATCGCCCTATCAGTCAGAACGTGTACTTGCCGGCGAGAACGAAGGTTCGCCCCGGAAACGGATGGAACAGGAAATACTGCTCGTTAAAGAGATTATCGATACCGAAGTCGAATGCGAAGTTCTTCGTCGCGTTGTAGTGGACCTTCAGATCCACAACGAAGAAGTTGTCGAAGGCGCCATAGACGTGGGACACACGATCGGTGTTGTCCAGCGTCGAATACTGCTTGCCGCTGTAACGTGCCGCGATTGTGTAGGCCCAATTGTCGTTCGGCCGATAGGTGACGCCGAACTTGGCGCGCCAGTCCGGCACGTACGGAACGCGCTTGCCGACGACGGCCGTGGGCAGGTTCGTCAGAGGATCAAGTCCGGCCCAGCCCGCATCAGCCAGGATACGCGAGTCGACATAGGTCACGCTGCCGAACAGCTGGAGGCCGTTAACGAAAACATTGTCCTTGTCGGCGGACAACTCGATACCCTGCAACCTGATCGCGTCGACATTGCTGATCACCGTCGTCGGCGTCTGTACCTTGGTGACCGGATTGGTGACGAGGTTGGTCTGGGAGATGATCGCGTGATCGACGTGCTCCCGGAACAGAGTCAACCGGACGCGGCCGTCGCTCCATCTGCGCTCGATGTTCAGCTCACCCGTCAGATCCTGCTCGGGCAGCAGGTTTGGATTGGCGATGGTCGCCACGCCGCCGACCGTCAGGTTCTGATAGAGCTCCATGACGGTCGGGTAACGATAGGCCTGCCCGAAGTTCGCTGTGATGTTCCAGTCCCTGTTCGGATCAAAGGACAGCGACGCTTTCGGCGAGAAATTCGTTGAGGAGAGTTGCGGTTGTTGAACCGCGGCGATCGACGTAATCGCACCGGCAGCGCTTGTTCCGGTGCTGACATTGAAGCCGTCCTGGGCACGCCAGGTTTCGAACCGTCCGCCGAGCGTAAGCTTCAGATTGGGAAGAATCCTCCAGGCATCCTGCAGCCAGATCGCACCGGTCCGCGTTTCACCCTGTCCCTGTGAGTAGAGCGTGCCTGTCCCAGTGTCTCCAGTCGCATACCAGACCGATGACGCATAGACGGGACTTTCCAGGCGGTAACGATCGCCATGCAGACCGAAACTGACCTCATGGGGGCCGTCGTAGCCGAACGGCCGCCAAATCCCCTTGGCATCGGCGTTCTGCCAGTTGGTGCCGTCCATCCGTGTGATCTTCCCGTTCTGGGAATAGCCAACGCCTGTCGGCGTGACGGTGAACGGATTGAGCTGAATGTCCTGGAGATAATTGTAGCTGGAAGCCGAGAGATCGAAATCGTAGGTGCCTTTGGTGTCGCTTCTGATCGCAACGGCATTGCTGACGTGAGTCTGGTCCCAGACATATTTGCCGGTGGCAAATCCGGACAGGCCCGCGAATGTGGGCGCACCGGTCGCGGCCGATTTCAGGTAGGTCTGGGGATCGGAGACCTGGTGGTTATTCCAGATCCCGAACGAATAGGTCGCCTGAACCTGCGCCGTCACATCATAGGCAAGGCGGATGTTGCCCGACGTCTGCTGCGAATGCGCGAGGATGCCCGTGCCTAGCACGTTGGCCGCAACGCCTTGCTTGTTCAACGCGGGGAACGCACCGGTCGTGCCGGCCGGGATTGCAGCGCTGGTCGTGTAAGTGAGCGGCTGCTGGTAGCTGTCGAGATAGTTGGCGCTGACGAGCCAGGACAGCTTGCCGTCGCGATTGCCCGCGGCGGCGCTGGTCTGGCTGGTCACGTAGGTGTCCTTGGTGCCGTATTGATTCCAGGGCATCACGGACACGGTTTCCTTGGCCACCGCAAACGGCTTGTCCGGCATCTTTGACGAGATCAGCAGCACGCCGCCGATCGAGTTGCCGGGATAGGCGGCGGCGAACGGGCCGTTGAGGTAATCGACCCGCCCGATCGCTTCCGGCGAGATCAAGTTCCACTTTGGCGAGGCATTCGTGTTGTTGTTGCCGATCAGGGCCGAGATAAGGAGATCGTCGTAGTAGATCAACGTTCGCGAGCTCGAATTGAGACCCCAGCTCCGCGTCGCCAGCACGGCCATGTTGTCGCCGTCGTTGCGTTTCCGCACGAACAGGCTCGGCATGTATTTGACGGCGTCCTCGGGATCCTTGAGGTTGATCGTCTCATCGACCTCCTTCGCCGTGATGCTGAAGGAACGCTGCGGCAATTGATAGCGCGTGACGGCGGCCGGGGCGTCGAGCGATGCGCGGGCGCTGCCTGTACCTTGCTCGGCCGCGACGGCGGGAGCGGCCCCCGCACGGGCAGGCTTTGCCGACTGCGTCCTGGCGGCGACTGGACGCACCACCGGTTTGCGCGGCTTGGGCTTCGCAGCGGCGGGCGCATCGACCGTCACCGGCGGCAGCACCGCGCTGCTCTGGGCTAAAACTCCGCCCGGCGACGCGAGCAGCGCGGCCTGAACGGCAACGACGCTCACGCCTCGGCGGGCATGACGACTTAACATGGGGCATTCCTGACGCCGGCTTTCTCTCCGGCCATTCGACAACATCAATCGCCTACGGACGGACCGCGGCGATCACGAGGGTCGTCAGGAAAATTGGGGAGGCGCGCGCGCCTGGGCGTGTGAGCCTCTATGGGCGGACACGGCGGATGCATCCGCCGTGTGCCACACCACGCGTTCGGCGTGGCGGAAGGGAATGGCGAGCGCCACGTGCGGCGGCGAATCGAGTGAGGCATTGGCCTGGGCCAGGCAGCACAGCGCGCATGCGCCCGCATGCGCGGTCGGCGTTCCCGTCCGGTCGTTCAGACCACCCTGCTCGCTCGGGCTGTGGCAGATGACGGCAGCCGACAGCGGATCGGCAACGGCCTGGCTTGCCGCCAGACAGGCGGCAATCGGCGCCAGCACCTGCATCGCCAGGGCGAGCAGGACCAGAGGCAGGAATTTTTGCAGCCGTGCGCGCATCCACCGAACCGTTCGTTCAGCTGCGATCTAAACACCTCGCCGCGACCCGAGTCGAGACCAGTTCCGCCGCCTGGTTGGCCGGGCTCAAATTACTCGAAAACTGTGGTCCGGGCGCCCCATGGGGACCGGACGTTTGGTATTCGAGGCAGCCGGGCCACCCCGCCGCATCCACAGATTTCTTATATTTGTCATATGCTTACGCGGTAAACAGCCCGATCATTTCGTCAGCTGCTGTTATTTTGAACAATCGTTGCCGAAAATGATGACAAGTGAGAAAAGTTGATCTAGCATCCTCTTGCTCAGGCGCTGACCGCGAGGTCATGGCCTGGTGGTCCAAGTCTCGGGAGGAGCCCCTGGCGCGCAAAACGCAGCGTCGCCCCGTCAATCAAGATCAAATCTTAAGATCGGGGATAATAGGGTCGACACAATTTTTGAGCGGGGCCAGGGCCCCGCTCTTTTTTTGTCCGCATGGCTGAAAAGCCGATGAGCGCTTCTCTCAATCGTATCGAAGAGAGTTTCGAAATCGCGGCGCTGCGCTGCGCCGATCTCACGCCGCTGGTCTACCGGCGCCTGTTCGAAGCGCATCCCGAAACGCGAACGATGTTCCGCGCACAAGGCAGCGAGCTCGTGATGGGTTCGATGCTGGCCCTGACCATCGAGGCGATTCTCGACTTTGCGGGCGAGCGCCGCGGGCATTTCCGGCTGATCGCCTGCGAGGTCGCCTCGCACGATGCATATGGCACCTCGCGCGAGCTGTTCATCGCCTTCTTCGCTGTCATCAGGAACACGCTGCGCGACCTGCTCGGCGACGACTGGTCGGCGGACACTGCACTGGCCTGGGACAGATTGCTCGTCGAGATCGACGCATACGCCAGCATTCCCGCCTGATCCTTTGCGCTGCACCAAGCTGCGGCGATGTCGCGGCCACGACGCCGCTGATTGCAGATTGAGTGCGAACAACTCTTGTGAGAGACTTTCGGACATCGGCCGCGCAAGCAATGACGCGCCGACGATAAAATACATGGGAGCGAGCGATGTCCGGGACGAAAGATTTCTCGACGACGAGGCGCGATCTTCTTCAGGCGGCAGCGACCGCCGGCGCCGGGGCTGCCCTGTTCGGCAGCATGGGCATAAACCCCGCCTTGGCCGCCGAGGTCGGACGCAGCGAGAAACCGCTGAAGGCGGCCTTCTCCAATGCGGGCCTTCAGGCGACGTGGTGCGCGCAAGGCAAGCAGGCGGCAGAATTCTGGGGCAAGCTGTTCAACGTCGAGGTCACCTGGTTCGACGGTCAGCTCGACGCAGTGAAGCAGCGCGCGGCAATCGACAACATGGCCTCGCAGAAATGGGATTTCGTCGCGATCCAGGCCTTCGGCATCGGCACCCTCACCCAGCCCGTGCAGAAGATGATCGACGCCGGCACACCCGTGATCGACATGGACACACTCATTGCTCCTCTCGATCAAATCAACGTCCACTCCTTCCTCGCCCCCGACAACGAGTTCATGGGCGCCTCGGTGACGCAGGCGCTGTGCAACGCGATGGGCGGCAAGGGCAAGATCATCATGACGCAGGGCGCGCTCGGCCACACCGGCGCGCAAGGACGCGCGAAGGGCTTCAACACCGTCGTCAAGCAGTTCCCGAACATCGAGGTACTCGACACCCAGCCGGCCGACTGGGACGTCTCCAAGACTGCGCGCCTCTGGGAAACCTACCTCACGAAGTACCCGCAGATCGACGCGGCGTTCTTCCACAATGACGACATGGCGCTCGCCGCCGCCAACATCATGAAGGCGCGGGGCCGCACCAACATCCTGATCGGCGGCGTCGACGCCATGCCGCCGGCGATCCAGGCGGTGAGCGAAGGCCGCATGTACGCGACCGTCCGCAACCCGTCCTGCCGCATCCATGGCGGTGCGATCATCGCGGGCGTGTCCGCCGTGGTCGGCGGCGAGAAGAGCGGACAGGGCATTCCCAAGAACGTCGTCACCGACGGCCCTGTCGTGACCAAGGCGAACGCCGCGGGGATGCAGTGGATGCAGGATCACTTCCTGATCTGATCTTTCATGCCTGAGACGCGTTCGCCCATCCTGGAACTGCAGGGCATCACGAAGAGCTTCGGCGGCGTCGAAGCGCTTCGTGGTGTCGACTTCGCGCTCTATCCCGGCGAGATCCACGGTCTCGTCGGCGAGAACGGCGCGGGGAAAAGCACGCTGATGAAGATCATCGCCGGCGTGCACACCGAGTTCTCCGGCCGCTTCCTGATCGACGGAACCGAAACGCATTTCCGCTCGGCGCGCGACGCGCATGCGGCCGGCATCGCCATGGTGCATCAGGAGCTCTCCGTCGCCCCAGACCTTACCGTTGCCGAGAACGTCTTCCTTGGCAACCAGCCGACCAACGCCCTTGGCCTGGTGCAATGGCGACGGATGGCGCGCGAGGCCGGCGAACAGCTCGCCCGTTTCGGCATCGACGTCGACCCTATGTCGCGGCTCGGTGACCTGCCGATCGGGCTGCAGCAGTTGATCGAGATCGCACGCGTGCTGTTCTCCGGCGCGCGCATCGTCATCCTGGACGAGCCAACCTCCGCCCTTTCCCCGCCGGAGGTCGAGCGGCTGTTCACAACGCTCCGGCGGCTGCGCGCGCAAGGCACCAGCATCGTCTTCATCTCGCATTTCATCGAGGACATCCTGCGTGTGTCCGACACGGTGACCGTGTTCCGCAACGGCCGGAAGGTCGCGGAGACCGCGAGCGCTGCGACCAGCAAGGGCGCGCTGATCGAGGCCATGATCGGCCGCGGCGGCGAGGCGCTCGAGCACAGCTACACCGACGATTTGATGCTGCCGCAGCCGAGCGAAAGCCCGGTGGTCCTGAAAGTCGACCAGCTCTCGCTCGCGCGCAGCCTGAAGGACATCTCCTTCGAAGCGCGCGCCGGCGAGGTGCTCGGCATCTACGGCTTCATGGGCTGCGGCCAGCAGGAATTGTCCCGCATCCTGTTCGGCAAGCTGAAGCCGGACGGCGGCACGCTTTTCGTCGACGGCACGCCAAAGACCTTCGCCAGCACGGCGGCGGCGCGGCGCGCCGGCGTGGCGCTGGTGCCGGAGAGCCGGCGCGACATGCTGTTCCACCAGGAACCGGTCTACAAGAACATCTCGATCAGCATTTTGGACCGCATCTCGTCGCTGCTGCTGAAGCCGGCGCAAGAGCGCGACATCGCCAAGCGCCAAGTCGAGCAGTTGCAGATCAGGCCGCCGGTGGTCGGCCTTGATCTCGGCATGCTCTCGGGCGGCAACCAACAGAAGGTTGCCCTCGCCAAATGGCTGACCTATCCGCCCAAGCTGCTGGTGCTGTGCGAGCCGACCCGCGGCATGGATGTCGGCGCCAAGAACGACGTCATTAACATCGTCCGCGACCTCCGCACAAAAGGGCTCGCGATCATCGTGCTGTCGACGGAGCCGGAAACGGTGCTGTCGCTGGCCGACCGCATCCTCGTGCTCAAGCGCGGCGCGGTGGTGCGGGAGTTCAGGAACGAGCCGGTCAGCAAGGACCGCCTGCTGGAAGCCGCGTGACGGAGAAGCACATGAGCAGCGAGACGGCTTTGGCGGCGGGACAGCGGGCACGGGGCCTTGCGCCCTTCCTGCGCTCGCAGATGCGCAACATCGCCCCGTTCCTGACGCTGATCTTCCTCTCCGGCTTCTTCGCTTTCGCCAGCCCCTCCTTCGCCACGCTCGACAATCTCGGCAACATCCTGACGCAGGTGTCGGTGACGGGCATCATCGCGGTCGGCCTCACCTTCGTGATCCTGTGCGCCGAGATCGACCTCTCGATCGCCAGCATCGCCAATGTCACGGGCATCGCGGTCGCCTACTTCACGCTGCAGGAATCTTACGTCAACATCGCCAACATACCCCTGCCCGGCGCGGTCGCGATCATCCTGTCGATCCTGCTCTGCGCCCTGCTCGGGCTCGTCAACGCGTTGGGGCTGACCGTCATCGGCATCCCCTCCTTCATCATGACCTTGGCGATGATGCAGATCGCCGCCGGCATCTCGGCGCTGCTGGTGCGCGGCCAGATCGCCTACAAGGTCCCCAGCCTGATCACGACGCTCGGCTCGGGATCGATCGGCGGCATCCCCTGGATCGTCATCGTCGCCGCCATCATGCTGCTCGGCGGCCATCTGGTGCTGACCTACACGCGCTTCGGCCGCTACGTCTACATGGTCGGCGGCAACCGCGAGGCCGCCGAATATGCCGGCCTCAACGTCAAGCTCATTCTCGGCGCTGTGATGATCATCTCGGCAGTCTGCTCCGGCATCGGCGGCATGCTGGGCGTCGCCCATTTCGGCAGCGCACAGCAGAACGAGTTCGACACCTACCTCCTCGATTCCATCGCCGCCGTCGTCGTCGGCGGCACTAGCCTGTTCGGCGGCCGCGGCGGAATCGGCAACACCATCGTCGGGCTCTTCGTACTCGGCGTCCTCAACAACGGCCTCGACCACGTCAACATCGACAGCTTCCTGAAGATCCTGATCCGAGGCCTGATCCTGCTGGCGGCGCTGGTGATCAACGTCTATGCGCAGCGGTTGAGGGAAAAGGCGGTCGAGTAGCCCACCCCACGCACATTACAAATCATTGGGGAATTTGGCGCGGAGCGGCGCCGACTGCCTCATGGCCGTCTGGCCATGCGGACATCTTCCACGCCGGTCCGCTCGCTATCGTTCGGAGCTGAAAGCCAGCGCTGCCGTCCATGGAGGACAATCGCCGACTACCGCGAGAACCGCCCACCCTGGCCGGTTGTCCAGCTCCCGGAGGCGGCGTCGAGAGATGAGACCATGACCAGTCAAGACAGCTCCGGGCTGATCCTGGCGTTCGCGAGAACGCTGTTCGTCAACGGCCAGGCGACCGATCAGGTCGTCGCCGCAACCGGACTGCTTGGACGCAAGCTCGGCGTCAATGCCCGGCTGATGTCGCGCTGGGGCGAGCTGCGGTTGCGCGTGGACGCCGGCGGCGTGACATCAATCACCGACGAGCCGGCCGATCCGACCGGGATCGACATGAGCCGCGTTGCGTCCACCATGCATGCGATCGCGGACATCGAGGCCGGTCGATTGTCGATCGCGGATGCACACAGCCGCATCGAGGCCATCGCCGCCACGCCACCGTCGCCGACCTGGCTGTTCGCGTTGGCGGCGGCAAGCGGCTCGGTGGCGCTCGCGATCATTTTCGGCATGCAGCACTGGCTGACTGCAGTGTTGATCTTCGCGAGCGCCGGCCTCGGCGGGCTGCTTCGGCGCCTCATCGCAAAGATCAGCACGAATGTCTTCATCCAGCCGTTTTGCGCAGCCCTGCTGGCCGGGATCGTCGGCGGCGTTGCGGCGCGCTACCAGCTCAGCCCCAACCCCGGCCTGGTCGTCGTGTGTCCATGCATGGTGCTGGTGCCCGGACCGCACATCCTCAACGGCGTGCTCGATCTCCTCAGGGCGCGCATTCACCTGGGCGCGGCCCGCCTGACCTATGCGGGCCTGGTGGTCTTCGCAATCTCGACCGGGCTGCTGCTCGGGCTCACGCTGCTCAATCAGTCGCTCCCGATCGACCCGCCGGGCCAGGCGGTGCCGCTCTGGCTCGATGTGATCGCGGCGGGCGTCGCGGTCGCCTGTTACAGCGTCTTCTTCTCGACTCCGAGCGCCATGCTGCCCTGGCCTGTCGCCGTCGGCATGCTTGCCCATGCCTCACGCTGGGCCGCGATCTCGGAGCTGGGTTTTGGCGCGGCGACCGGCGCATTGGTCGCCTGCCTCGTGGTCGGGTTGCTCCTCACCCCGATCGCACGCCGTCGCCACTTGCCATTCGCCGCGATCGGCTTTGCCTCGGTCGTGTCGATGATCCCTGGTGTCTACCTCTTCCGGATGGCGAGCGGGCTACTGGAAATCGCCGACACGGCACAGGCGACATCCGCCCTGGTCGGGGCCACGATTGCCGATGGTGTGACCGCCATCGCGATCGTGCTGGGCATAAGCCTCGGCCTGATTGTGCCGAAGGTGGTCATCGACCACCTCGATGTTCGCCGTAATCCGGCTCAGAGGAGCTGAGGACGACCGGGGCCGGCGCGCTGCGAGTATATCCGCTAGATGGAGGCCACCGCCGCCTGCCCCGCAATCTCCTCAGCCCGCCAGCACCGCACCGCATGCCCATCTGGCCGCGTCTCCAGCACCGGCCCCGGCTCGCGCCGGCACACGTCCTCGGCATGCCGGCAGCGCGGGCTGAAGGCGCAGCCGTGCGGCGGATTGAGCGGGTTGGGAAGATCGCCGCCGGTCGTCGCCAGCGGGGCGTGACGCAGCGGGTCGGGAATGGCGGCGATCAGCGCCTGCGTGTAGGGGTGCGCGGGCCGTTCGAATATCTCGCGCCAGTGGCCGTTCTCGACGATGCGGCCGAGATACATCACCGCGACGCGGTCGCTCATGTGCTCGACCACCCCGAGATCGTGGCTGATCATGATGTAGGACAGGCCGAGCGTGTCCTTCAGCTCCAGCAGCAGATTGATGATCTGGGCGCGGATCGAGACGTCGAGTGCCGAGACCGGCTCGTCGCAGATGACGATTTTGGGATTGAGGATCAGCGCGCGGGCGATGCCGATGCGCTGGCGCTGGCCGCCGGAGAATTCATGGGGGTAGCGGTCGGCCTGTTCGGGCCGCAATCCCACATGCTTGAGCATCGTCGCGACGCGGTCTTCGATCTCGCTCTTTGTGGTCACGCCGTGCACACGCAGCGGATCTTCCAGCGTGCGGCGCACGGTCTGGCGCGGATTGAGCGAGGCGTAGGGATCCTGGAACACGATCTGCACGGTGCGGGCCAGCGCCTTGCGATCGACGGATGCCCGGTCCGTCACGACCTGCCCGTCCAGCACGATGCGGCCACGCGTGGGCGTCAGCAGGCCGAGGATCGAGAGCGCGACCGTGGACTTGCCGGAGCCGGACTCGCCGACGAGACCAAGGCATTCGCCGCGCTTCAAGCTGAGATCGACACCATCGACGGCACGGAGCAACCGCCGGCCGCGGCCAAACAGACCACCGCCCAAGGGAAAATGGACCGCGAGATCCTCGACGCTGAGGATCAAGTCGTCAGCCGGTCTTCCCTGTGGTTCATGCATGGTGATGACACCTCACCAGGCCGCCCGCCTCCAGCCACTCCGCCGTCGGTGCGACGGTCCGGCAGATATCGGTCGCCCGCGCGCAGCGCGGATTGAACCGGCAGCCGTCCGGAAAGCTCGTGATGGCCGGGACCACGCCCGCGATCTCCTTGAGCCTGCTCCGCCCGAGCGCGGCGCGGCTGCCCAGCCGCGGCAAGGAGTCGACGAGGCCCTGCGTATAGGGGTGCGAAGGTGCGCGGAAAATATCGGCCGAGCCGCGCTCCTCGACGATGCGGCCGGCATACATCACGGCGACGCGGCGGCAGACATTGGCGACGAGGCCAAGATCGTGACTGATCATCAGGATCGCCGTGCCCCGCTCCGCGCACAGATTGCGCATCAGCTCGATGATCTCGGCCTGCACGGTGACATCGAGCGCGGTGGTCGGCTCGTCGGCGATCAGAAGGTCCGGGCCGCAGGCGAGTGCGATGGCGATCATGACGCGCTGGCGCATGCCGCCGGAGAGCTGGTGCGGATAGTCGTTGACGCGCCGTTCGGGCGCGGGCACGCGCACGCTCGCCAAGGCCTCGACCGCCAGCTTGTTGGCCTCCCGCCAGCTCTTGCCCTTGTGCAGCACGAACATCTCGGCGATCTGCCGGCCGACGGGCGAGACCGGGTTCAGCGCCGTCATCGGCTCCTGGAAGATCATGGCGATGCGGTTGCCGCGCAGGTCGCGCTGCCGCGCCGCGGACAGGTGCTGGATTTCCTTGCCCTCGAACCGGATGACGCCGCCGCCGATCGACAGCGGCGGCCGCAACAGGCCGATCAAGGCAAGCGCCGTAATACTCTTGCCGCAGCCGGATTCGCCGACGAGGCCAAAGGTCTCGCCGCGATCGATGCGGAACGAAATGCCTTCGGCTGCCGCAACGCGCCGCGATCCATCGTCCAGGTCGATGCGGAGATCCTCGACTTCGATCAGCGGCGCGCCCGTCATGTCCGCCGGCTCCGCGATTGGGGATCGAGGATGTCGCGCAGGCCATCGCCGAGCAGATTGAGACCGAGCACCGTCAGGAAGATGGCAAGGCCCGGAAACACCGAGAGCCATGGCGCCGTCGTGATCTGGTCGCGGGCGTCCGACAGCATGCTGCCCCAGCTCGGGAACGGCGGGCGGACGCCGAGGCCCAGGAACGACAGCGCGGCTTCGGACAAGACCGCGCTACCCATGCCGAGTGTGCCGATGACGACGATCGGCCCCAGCATGTTCGGGAGAAGCTGCGTGATCATGATGCGCACATCGCCGTAGCCGAGCACGGTGGCCGCCTGCACATAGCCCTGGCTCTTCAGCGACAATGCCGAGGCCCGGGCGATCCGGCAGGTGAAGGACCAGTTGGTGAGCCCGAGCGCGATCAGGAGGCTGGTCAGGCCGGGTCCCAACACCGCCATGATGGCGAGCGCGAAGATCAGCGAGGGGATTGCGAGCATCAGGTTGGTCAGGGCGTTGACGACATCGTCCCACCAACCGCCCCAATAGCCGGCGCTGAGGCCCAGCGCCACGCCGATGACGCTGTTGATGAGCTGCGAGACGATGCCGACCGTCAGCGAGACGCGGGCGCCGTAGACCACGCGGGAATAGATGTCGCGGCCCTGGTCGTCGGTGCCGAACCACCAAGTCCAGCTCGGCGGCTCTTCCGCGTTCATCAGATTGGCGTCCAGGACAGGATCGGTGTGCGCCAGCCAGGGCGCGAGCAGCCCGACCAGGATCGCGAGCGCGAACAGCGCGCCGCCGATGATGAGATTGGCGCGGAGCTTCATGCGTACCTGATCCTGGGATCGATCACGCCGTAGAGCACGTCGATCAGCAGATTGATCGCGAGAAAGGCCAGCACCACCACGAGAATGGAGCCCTGGACGGCGGGAATGTCGCGCTGCAGGACGCTGTCGACCAGCAGCGAGCCGATGCCGGGCCACGAGAACAGCTTTTCCACGACGACCGCCTGCCCCATCAGCCCGCCGAACTGCAGCCCAACGGTGGTGAGAATGATGACGAGTGCGTTGCGCATCACGTGCCATTTGACGACGCGCGTCTCGCTCATGCCCTTGGAACGCGCGGTGCGGACGAAATCGGCGGTCATGATCTCAAGCACCGCAGCGCGCGTCGTGCGGGCAAACAGCGCCATCGGCGAGACGCCGAGGGTCACCGCCGGCAGCAGCAGGTATTTCAGCCCGCCGTCGCCGTAGCCGAAGCTGGGCAGCCAGCCAAGCTTCAACGCAAACAGATACATCAGCACGAGTCCGAGCCAGAACTTGGCGATAGACAGACCCGATACCGCCACGACCATGGCAAGCGTATCGACGAGGCCGCCGGGCCTCAGCGCCGCGACGAAGCCAAGCGGCACGCCGATCACGATCGCAAACGCCATGGCCGTGAAGATCAGCTGCAGCGTCGGCCAGGCCCGTTTGGCGATCATTGTTATGACCGGTTCACGCGTCCGGAACGAGGTCCCGAAATCGCCGGTTGCGAGCTTGGCGATATAGCTGCCGAAACGGACATAGACGGGATCGTCGAGGCCAAGCTGCTTCTTCATCCGCAGCTCGACCTGCGGATCTGCATCGTCGCTCATGGAGGAGACGATGCTGCCGGGAACGACGCTGAACAGCACGAACACCAGCAGCACGACGGCAAGCACGGTCGGAATGGACTGCAGCAGACGACGGATCAGGAACGAGAGCATCGGCACTTTTCCCCGCTCCCTCCATCGCCCGGTGCAATCGAGGAAGCGCGCGTGTCACTTCGCGGGCGAGGTCTCGTCGACCCAGAGGTCTTCGACATTCTGGTGGGTCAGCTCCGTCGCGTTCTGTTGAACGCCCTTGAGCCATGGCTGCACGGCCATGACCGCCTTGTTGTAGTTGAAGAACCAGACCGGCGCTTCCTCGTAGAGCAGCGCATTGGCCTTCTGCAGCAGCGCGACGCGCTGCTCAGGAGCGTCAGCCTGCCCGGCCGCATCGACGATCTTGTCGAACTCGGCATTTTTGAAGTTCATGTAATTGCAGGCCGATTGCGGCGTCGCCGAGTGGAAGCATTTGAGCGCAGCCTGGGGATCCGGGCCGCTCTGCTGCGAATAGATGAAGGCCTGGTAGTCGCCGCTGCGCACCACCTCCGCCAGCACGGCGGTCTCGACCTGCTTGACCTTCGCCTTGATGCCGACCTTGTCCAGCATCGGGATCACGGCCGAGACGATCGGCAGGCCCCAGCTCTCGTTCTGGCTGGTGGTCCATTCGAATTCGAAGCCATTGGGGTAACCGGCCTCTGTAAGCAGCTGCTTGGCCTTGGCGGGATCAAAGGGGTAAGGCTTCATCGCCTTGTCGTAGGCAGGCGAAGTCAGCGGCAGCCAGCTGGTGGCGCGATAGGCCTTGCCCTTGACCAGCTTGTTGATGATCAGATCGGTATCGATCGCGTAGTTGATCGCCTGACGGACGCGCTTGTCCGTGAACGGCTTGAACGAGGGATTCATGCCCATGTAGCGCGTGAACACCTCGGCGACCTCGACGATGGTGCCCTTGAGATTGGCATCGGACTGATAGGCCACGTACTGCGCCGGCCCGAGCACGGACGTGTCGATCTCCTTGTTGCGGAAGGCGACGTCGCGCGCCGCGGCCTCGGCCATGATCGACACGACGACCTTGTCGGCGTAAGGCTTGCCGGGCTTGTAGAAGCGGTCCCAGCGCTCCAGCACGATGCGCGATCCCGGCACGTGCTCGACGAACTTGAACGGTCCGAGGCCGATCGGCTTCTGGATGAAGCTCTCCTTGGCGCCTTCGTCGGCAGGATAGATCGAGGTCAGCGCGGTGAAAAAGTAGAAACCGGGATCGACCTTCTCGGTCAGCTTCATCTCGACGGTGAAATCGTCGATCTTCTTCAGGCCGGAGATCTCCTTGGCCTGCCCCTTCTCCACCGCAGCGGCGCCCTCGATGACGCGGACGAAGCGTGCGCCGGGAAATGCCTTGGTGCCGTCCATGATGCGGGTAAAGGACCAGATCACGTCATCGGCGGTCATCTTGCGGCCGTTGTGGAAATAGGCGTCGTCGCGCAGCTTGAAGGTGTGAACGAGGCCTCCGCCCGAAACCACGTCCTCCTTGGCAAGCTCCAGAACCGGCCTTCCTTCCGCGGAATTCCAGATGTAGAGCGAGCGATGCAGCGCCTTGGCATAGATTTCGTCCTGGGCGCGCTGGGTGGTGTGGATGTCGAGGCTGGTGAAGCTCGAGCCGTAGGGCGCCGTCATGCGGATGGTTCCGCCCTTGCGCGGCGTCTGGGCCTCTGCCGAGGCGGCGAGTGCCAGCCCCAGACCAGCAACGATCGCGATCTTCCTCAACATCTTATGTCCCCCACCGGCGCAGGTATTTCGATCACGGATTTGATCATTCGTAGCCCGTCGAACGCAAGCTTCGATTTGATGCCACGTGATGCCGGTTCCTGAGGCAGCGACAAGCTCGCGGGCCGGGTTGCATCCCACGGCGGTGCAAGTTGCCGATTGACGCGGTGCATCATCGAATGACCGGGAGCAGTGAACATTTTTCGCGATCAGCGCGACCAAGCTCAGGATCGTCATCTGAGCCGCGGGAATCGCGGAAAAATGGGATCGCGGAAAAGATGAAGCGCCGAATTTTAGGTGTTTTGCTCGCGGGCAGTCTGGTCGCCGCGGCGGCTGTGCTCGCAAGCCCGCTCGCGGCCAACCCCGGCCGGCACAGCGACGCGGACGGCATTCGCTTTGGCTGGAGCCGCACCTCCGGGTCGAACGATTATCTCGACCAGACCTGGTGGGCGGTCCGAAGCCACGAGACTGCGGATAATGTCGTCGAACGGCTGCTCAGCATCCCCGTCGGGATGATCGCGCGCGGCGCAGGCGCGGGTTTCGAAGCCAAGCTCGCCGAGGTCACCGGCCTGCCGCTGCCCGAGGACTGGACCCTCACGACGGCGAAGAGTTCGCCGCAGATCAATTCGGTCTACGCCGAGACGCCGCGCGATCTCGCAGCCGTGCTCGGCTTCTACCGCGACGCACTCGGCCAGCGTGGCTGGACCGAGGATGACGGCGCGGTCGTCGCATCCGACCGGGCGGTGATCACCTTCAGGACAGGCGCAGGGCTGGCCCTGCTCCGGCTCTCCCGTCAGGATGACAAGACCATCGCCGAGCTGTCCCGGCGCAAATTCGTCGCGGCGACTGGCGGCCTGCTGGCGAAGCCGGGGCAAGTGAGGCTGATCCTCGGCAACAAGACGGATGAAGCAGCAGTCATCACCGTCGCCGAGCAGACGATCAGGCTGGCTGCGCACGCCGGCGAGAAACTGACGGACTCCGACACCGCCGCAGGCGAATTGCCCGGCGGCCAAAAGATCGATCTGCCGCCCGGCAAGTACAGGGTCGCCCTGAAGGTGGACGGTAGCGCGGCGCAAAGCCGGGAGTTCGAGGTCGCGGCCGGTGAGACCTGGGGTCTGCTGGCCGGTTCGGACGGCGTCCTGCTGCCGATACGGCTTTATTGAGACCGTCTGGCCCCGTGGGCTCTCGTAAACAGCGTGACCGTCATCCTGAGGTGCGAGGCGCGCGATGCAATCGCGTGCTGAGCCTCGAAGGATGAACGGCCGAGATGCAGCCGGGCTGTCGCCCTTCGAGGCCTCCGCTTCGCTCCGGCACCTCAGGGTGACGGTGAACAATTGCGCCTGTTGCTCGGGTTATGATTGCGAGCGCGAAGGTGCGCTCCTCAAGCTCTCTCAGCCCGTCAGCTCCGGCTGCCAGTCGCGCACTTTCCGCGCGGCGCCGGTGACGTCGGCGATCGTCCGGAACGCCGCCGCCTCCACCATCATGCCCCGTGCGAGCCGCACGGCGCGGGCTTCGCTGATCGCCCGTCTCCTGGGATCCTCGATCAGCTCGAAATCGATGTTGTGCGCGAGGCCGAAGATACGGCGGATGGTTTTGGCGGCGGCGAAGCCGACGGTGTCGGTGAACAGGCGCTGCATGTAGGCCTGCCGCTCGGCCTCCAGACGCAAGGCGCCCTTGTCGCCGGTGAAAAGTGAGGTCGGGTAAGCATCGCCGGTCGGCCCGGTGCGCCAGAGGTCGAGGAATTTGCGGGCGAACTCGTTCCAGACCTTGTCGACCGTCTCCAGCACCCAGACCTCGAACGCAGCCCGCTCGCCTTGCGTGCGCTCATGGCCTGCGGAGGCGAAATAGGCCATCAGCAGATTGGCCAGCACCGCGCCGACGTCGAACCCCATCGGACCGTAGAACGCAAATTCCGGGTCGATGACCCGCGTCTGGCTCTCCGTGACCATGATCGAGCCGGTGTGGAGATCGCCGTGCAGCAGCGCTTCCGGGCTTGCCATGAATTTCAGCTTCAGCCGGGAGATCGCGACATGCAGCTCCATGTCGTCGCGAAGGTTTGCGGCGAGGCCATCGAGGTAAGGCGCGGTCCAGCGGTTCTGCTCGGCGATGCGGTAGGGATCGGTGAAAATCAGATCCTCGGTGATCTTGCACAGCGCATGGTTGCCCGCAAAGGCCGCGATGGACTCCTTCTTCTCGGCGGCCGGCAAAGCGAGGTCCGAGGTGAAGAACAGCGTTCGCGCCATGAAGGTGGTGATGTCGTCCACGAAACCAGGGTATTGCGTTGCGGCAACCAGCCCCTTGCGCATGATGATGTGGGGCTCGAGCAGCTCCATCACCGTCAGCGCCAGCTTGTCATTGTGGTGCAGCAGCGCCGGCACGAGGCCCGGGGCGATCTGCGCCTGCCGCGACAGCGCGAGATATTCGTAATGCGCTCGCGACAGCGGCAGCGGCCAGCTCTCGCCGACGAGGCGGACATAGGGCAGCGCCTGCTTCACGGCGACGCCGCCCTTCGCGCCCTTGACGATGAAGACGAGGTTGAGATTGCCGTCGCCGACCTCGGTGATCTCCCAGGACGCGGGCGCGCCGCCGAGCTGCGCCTTCAGGTCCGGAAGGCCCGCGAGATAGTCCCGCAAGTCGGCCTCATGCAGAATCCGGTAATCCGCCGCCTGCGCCATGGCGATCCCATCCCCTAAAGCGCGATGAAATCGCGCCTTCGTTTTTTATATTTGAGCATGATCTTCAAGGAAAAACGCTTCACACTTTCCGGATCATGCTCTATGGGGCCGGACCGTTACTCCCGCTCCAGGAAGCTCGAGCCGATCTCGGCCTTTCTTTTGATCGGATCGTAATCACAATAGACGCCGTCCGCCACCAGCGTGTAGCTGGCGACGACGTTGTATTTGTCCAGCTTGACCGAGTTCAGTCCGATCACCGAGGTGCTCTTGCCGCCGTTCCACTTGAACGGCGTCGAGCTCTTGGCCTGCTCGCAGGCCATCACCGCGTCGTTGAAGACATAGCCCTCGACGAACGCCTTCAGGGTGCGCACCTGCACCGCCATCTTCCATTCGAAATAGCCGACGGCCCCAAGGCCGGCGACGATCAGCACCAGAAGCGCGACGACGATCCTTTGAAAAGTCATTCGTTTCCCCAACAACCACGCAACAGGAAAATCCAGCGAAGAATAGCTAGAACGGCATGCCCATCAATTTCGACAGCCGTTCGATCGAGAGATAGCCGGCATGATAGGCCAACATGCCGAGGCCGTAGATGATCGCCGAGATGATCGTGGTCCAGATCAGCTTGCGGCCCATCCGCGTCAGGATCGGCGCGCCGGGGTCGGTGCCGGGCGCGCCCACGCCGTCCTCGTGCTGGCTGCGCACGCCGAACGGCAGCGTCAGGAACAGCGCGACCCACCAGATGACGAAGTAGATCGCAATCGCGGTCGAGATCTGGATGGCCATGGGACGGCTTACGCCTGCTCGATTTCGACGAGGGCGCCGGAAAAATCCTTGGGGTGCAGGAACAGCACCGGCTTGCCATGGGCGCCGATCTTCGGCACGCCGTCGCCGAGCACCCTTGCCCCCTCCTTCACCAGCGTGTCGCGGGAGGCGATGATGTCGACCACCTCGTAGCAGACATGGTGGATGCCGCCGTCCGGGTTACGCTCCACGAATTTGGCGATCGGCGAGGCTTCCCCGAGCGGCTCGATGAACTCGATCTTGGTATTGGGCAGGGTCGCGAACACGGTGATGACGCCGTGCTCGGGCAGCGGCACGGCTTCCGAGATCTGGGCGCCGAACGCGGTGCCGTAGATCTTCGCGGCCTTGACGGCATCCCTGGTCGCGATCGCGACATGGTTGAGGCGACCCAGCATGTTTCTTCTCCCTCAGCGCACGATCCGGACTGGGCGAAGCGACCCGCCCGCGAGACCATGCCTACGCGATTACACTGTCAGGACGTGTACCAGACAGGGGGGCTTTTTACCCCAATGTTCGTTGATGACGGCCCGGACAGCGCGTCGCACCGATTCACCGAGCGCGTCGGGATCCCGGCGCCGCGCCTTCGGCAGCCCCTCGATCGTGGACATGACGGCGTCGAAGACCAGGTCGTCGAAGGTCTCGCCGGCCCGGTTTTTCTCGGGAATGCCAACCAGATCGACCTCGGGTTCGTCGGCGAGCTCGCCCTGGGCGGTCATGGCGATGGCGACGAAGGCGCAGCCGGAGAAGGCCATGCGCCGCCGCTCGACCACCGCGCGGGACTTGGAATCCTCCAGGATCGTGCCGTCCTTGTAGAGCCGGCCCGACGGCACCTCGCCGACCACGCCGGGATCGCCAGGCCCGAGCTTGACGAGGTCGCCATTGCGGCACACCAGCACCCGCGGCACGCCGGCGGCGCGCGCGAGCTTGGCATGCTCGTGCAGATGCAGGGCCTCGCCATGGACGGGGATCAGGAGCTGCGGCTTCACCCAGGAGATCAGGTCGCGCAGCTCGTCGCGGCGGGGATGGCCGGAGACGTGGACCAGCGCATCGCGATCGGTGATGACCTCGACGCCCTGCAGCACCAGATTGTTGATGATCGAGCCGACCGCCTTCTCGTTGCCGGGAATGGTGCGCGAGGAAAAGATGACGCTGTCGCCGCGGTTCAGCGTGATCTCGGGGTGGTCGTCATTGGCGATGCGCGCCAGCGCGGCGCGCGGCTCGCCCTGGCTGCCGGTGCACAGCGCCAGCACCTTGTCCTGCGGCAGGTGGCCGTAGACCTCGGGCGAGCGGAAATTCTGCACGTCCTCGAGATAGCCGGTCTCGCGCGCGACCTGCACCACGCGCTCCATGGCGCGGCCGACCACGACGACCTCGCGGTCGGCAGCCCTGGCGGCGTCGGCCACGGCCTTCACGCGGGCGACGTTCGAAGCAAACGTGGTCACCGCGACGCGGCCCTTGGCGGACTTCACGAGGTCGATGATGGTCTTGGCGACCTCGGCTTCGGAAGGAGAGCGGCCGTCGCGCACGGCATTGGTGGAATCGCCGATCAGAGCGAGCACGCCCTCCTCGCCGAGCTCGCGCAGCCGCTTCTCGTCGGTCGGCGCGCCCAGCGTCGGGGTCGGGTCGATCTTCCAGTCGCCGGTGTGCAGCACGATGCCGGCTTCAGTGTGGATCGCCAGCGCATGCGCTTCCGGAATCGAATGCGCGACGGGGATGAACTCGACGTTGAACGGGCCGATATCGACGCGCCCGCCGGATGGCACCACGGTCACCGGGATCTCCGGCGCATTGCGCTCGGCGGCGCATTTGGCCTCGAACAAGGCGGCGCTGAACTTGGTCGCGTAGATCGGGCACTTCAGCTTCGGCCAGAGATCGATGATGGCGCCGAAATGGTCCTCATGGGCGTGCGTCAGCACGAGGCCCATCAGGTTCTTGCGTTCCTTCTCCAGGAAGGAGATGTCGGGCATGATCAGGTCGATACCCGGCAGGTGCTCCTCGTCGCCGAAGGAGACGCCGAGATCGACCGCGAGCCAGGAGCGCTGGTGGCGGTTGCCGAGGCCATAGATCGACAGGTTCATGCCGATCTCGCCGACGCCGCCGAGCGGCGCAAATACCAGTTCATCCGGCCTTGCCATCACGCAGCTCCCACGGAACGGGCCGGACCAAAGAACACCTCACCCGCCGCCACCGGCACGCGCCGGCCCTCCGCGGTGCGGACGATCAGGCAGCCGGTGTCGTCGATGGTGTCGAAAATACCTTCCAGTGTCGTCGTCCCCGTGTGGATCCCCACCCGCTCGCCGAGACCGGCGGCGCGCGCCAGCCACAGTTTACGGATCTCGGCGAAGCCGCGGCCATTGTCCCATATGCCACGGAACTCGACCCAGGCATCCGCCAGGGCCGTGAAAAGCTCCTCCGCGCTGATCTGGACGCCGAGGGCGGCCAGCGACACGGCGGGCGTCGGCGTGCCCTCGGGCGCGGCGACGACGTTGGTGCCGATGCCAGTGACGATGGCCAGGCGATCGCCGACGGCTTCCGCCTCGAGGCCGATGCCGACGAGCTTCTTGCCGTTGGCGAGCACGTCATTCGGCCATTTCAGGGCGTAGCGGGGACGGCCTTCGCCGAGCCGCATCGCGGCCTCGAGGCTGACCTTCTCGAGAGCTGCCTCCTCCGCCAGCCCGGCGGCAAAGCCGATGGTGGCGGCAACCGCAGGCGCGATGTCCAGGACTTCAAGGACGCTGGCGGCGAGATTGCCCTTCGGGGCGATCCAGGCGCGCTGGCGACGGCCGCGGCCGGCGGTCTGCTCGGAGGTGACGAACCACATAGGGCCGCGTTCGCCGGCCCGCGCGTGCTCGATGGCGTCGGTGTTGGTCGAGCCGGTCCGTTCGAAAGCCGCGAGCCTGTAGCCCGCGGCCTGTGCGCGAGGACCGAGCGCGAACCCCATCCTAGAACAGCGACTTTGCCGCAGCGGAGGCGACGCTCACCACCGGGCCTGCGATCAGCGCGAACAGGATGTTGAACACGCCCGCAACCGCCAGCACCGTCTTCACCTCGACGCGCACCGGATCGACTTGGCCGGCCGGCTCGTCGAAGTACATCGTCTTGACGATGGCGAGATAGTAGTAGGCGCCGACGACGCTGGAGAGCACGCCGATCACGGCGAGCGTGAACAGGTTTGCCTTGATGGCGGCGACGAAGACGTACCACTTCGCGAAGAAGCCGGCGAGCGGCGGGATGCCGGCGAGCGAGAACAGCAGCATCGCGAACATGAAGGCGAGCAGCGGATTGGTGCGCGACAGGCCGGCGAAATCGCTGATCTGCTCGACCGCCTGGCCGTTGCGCTTCATGGCGAGGATGATCGAGAACGAACCGAGCGTCATCGCGACATAGATCACGATGTACATCAGCACGCCCTGCGCACCCTCGACCGTGCCGGAGGCGAGGCCGACCAGGGCAAAGCCCATGTGGCCGATCGAGGAATAGGCCATCAGGCGCTTGATGTTGGTCTGGCCGATCGCGGCGAAGGAGCCGAGCGCCATCGAGGCGATCGAGACGAACACCAGGATCTGCTGCCACTGCGAGACGATGCCCGGGAATGCGGTCAGCGTGACGCGGGTGAAGACGGCGAGCGCAGCCACCTTCGGCGCCGAGGCGAAGAAGGCGGTGACCGGGGTCGGGGCGCCTTCATACACGTCCGGCGTCCACATGTGGAACGGCACGGCCGAAACCTTGAAGCACAGGCCCGCGAGCAGGAAGACGAGGCCGAACACCAGGCCGACATTCGACATCGTCGCGGCGGCGGCGATGCCGGTGAAGCTCACGGTGCCGGTAAAGCCGTAGATCAGCGAGGCGCCGTAAAGCAGCATGCCCGAGGACAGCGCGCCGAGCACGAAGTACTTCAGGCCGGCTTCGGTCGACTTGGCGTTGTCGCGGTTCGAGGCCGCCACGACATAGAGCGCCAGCGACATCAATTCGAGGCCGAGATAGAGCGAGATCAGGTCGCCGGCCGAGATCAGCACCATCATGCCGAGCGTCGAGAGCAGCACCAGGATGGCGTATTCGAAGATGCGGCGCGACGGGTCGGCCAGGAACTCGGTCGACAGGATCAGCGTCACCGCCGAGCCGATCAGCGCCAGGATCTTCATGAAGCGGGCGAAGTCGTCGACGATGAAGCTGCCGCCGAAGGTGACCTGCTTGCCCGCGGGCAGCATGTATTCGAGCACGCCGACCACGACGAGAAGCAGCACGGCCAGCGAGGTAACCGCGCTTGTCGTCCCCTGCCCGCGATAGGCTCCCAGCATCAGAAGCGCCATGGCGCCGATCGCGAGCACGAGCTCGGGCAGCACCGGCGCCAGTTGATAACCTGCAGTCGTAAAGCTCATGGCGATATCCTGACCTGCCCGATCACTGGAGCAGTGCGGCGGCCTTCACGGCCGTCACAGCGGTGTTGTAATTGTTGACGAGTTGCTGGACCGAGGCGGCCGACATGTCGAGCACGGGCTTGGGCCAGACGCCGAACAGGATCGTCAGCGCGATCATCGGGAACAGCGTCACGCATTCGCGCAAGGTCAGATCCTTCATGCTCGCCAGCGACGGCTTGACCAGCGCCCCGAACACGACCTTGCGGTAGAGCCACAGCGCGTAGCCCGCCGAGAGGATCACGCCGAAGGTGGCGAAGAACGCGGTCGGGATGGAGACCTTGAAGGTGCCGAGCAGCGTCATGAACTCGCCGACGAAGCCGCTGGTGCCGGGCAGACCGACATTGGCCATGGTGAAGATCATGAAGGTCATCGCGTAGAGCGGCATCCGGTTGACGAGGCCGCCATAGGCCGCGATCTCGCGGGTGTGCAGGCGGTCGTAGACGACGCCGACGCAGAGGAACAGCGCGCCGGAGACGATGCCGTGCGAGATCATCTGGAACATACCGCCCGCGACGCCCTGCATGGTGCCGGCGAAGATGCCCATGGTGACGAAGCCCATATGCGCCACCGACGAGTAGGCGATCAGCTTCTTCATGTCCTCCTGCATCAAGGCCACCAGCGAGGTGTAGATGATGGCGATGGCCGAGAGCGTGAACACGAACGGCGCGAAGTCATGCGAAGCCAGCGGGAACATCGGCAGCGAGAAGCGCAGGAAGCCGTAGCCGCCCATCTTCAGCAGGATCGCGGCGAGGACCACGGAGCCCGCGGTCGGCGCCTCGACGTGCGCGTCGGGAAGCCAGGTGTGCACCGGCCACATCGGCATCTTCACCGCGAAGGAGGCGAAGAAGGCGAGCCACGCCCAGGTCTGCAAGCTACGCGGCACGGCCGTGTGCATCAGGGTCGGGATGTCGGTAGTGCCGCCGTTCCAGTACAGCGCCATGATGGCGAGCAGCATCAGGACCGAGCCGAGCAGCGTGTAGAGGAAGAACTTGAACGACGCGTAGACCCGGCGCGGACCGCCCCAGACGCCGATGATCAGGAACATCGGGATCAGGCCGCCCTCGAAGAACAGGTAGAACAGCACGAGATCGAGCGCCGAGAAGGTGCCGATCATCAGCGTTTCCAGGATCAGGAACGCCATCATGTATTCGCGGACGCGGTTGGTGATCGCCTTCCAGCTCGCGATGATGCAGAACGGCATCACGGCGGTGGTCAGGATCACCAGCGGCAGCGAGATGCCGTCGACGCCCATGTGGTAGGTGATGCCGGCGGCGAGCCAGTTCGCCTTCTCGACGAACTGGAAGTCCGGGTTATTGGGGTCGAAGCGCATGACCAGGATCACCGACACCGCGAAGGTGATCAGCGTGGTCCAGAGCGCGATCCAGCGCGAATTGCGCTTGGCCGCCTCGTCGTCACCGCGGCTGAGATAGACGATCAGCGCGCCGACCAGCGGCAGGAACGTCGTGACCGAAAGAATGGGCCAGGTTGTCATTTACTGGCCTCCAAAGCCGAACATGAACCAGGTGATCAGGCCGGCGGCACCGATCAGCATGGCGAATGCGTAGTGATAGAGATAGCCGGTCTGGATCTTCACGACGTTGCGGGTGATGTCCAGCACGCGGGCCGAGACGCCGTCGGGGCCGAAGCCGTCGATGATGAAGCCATCGCCCTTCTTCCAGAGCTGATAGCCGATCCACTTCGCCGGACGGACGAAGATGAGGTCGTACAGCTCGTCGAAGTACCATTTGTTGAGCAGGAACTGGTACAGCATCGGCTGCGTGTTCGCGAGCTCGACCGGCAGATAAGGCCGGCGGATGTAGAACAGGTACGAGACGAGGAAGCCCAGCACCATCATCACCGTCGGCAGGAAGGCGATGGTCTCGGGGATGTGGTGCATCTCCTCGATGATGTGCGGGTTCATCTTCACGGACTCGCGGAAGAACTCCTCGACGCCGTGGCCTGCGAACAGCTCCTTGAACGGAAGACCGGCGACGAACGAGCCGACCGCGAGCACGCCGATCGGGATCAGGATCCAGAGCGGCGCCTCATGCGCGGCCTCGTAGTGATGCTCGTCATGCGGCTCGCCGTGGAAGGTCTTGAAGATCAGGCGCCAGGAGTAGAACGAGGTCAGGCCGGCGGCGACGATCGTCATCAGGAAGCCGTACACCGCGAACGGGTTGTGCGAGGCGTAGGCGGACTCGATGATCGCGTCCTTGGAGAAGTAGCCGGCGGTGAGCGGGAAGCCGGTCAGGGCCAGCGTGCCGACCACCATCACCGCGTAGGTGTAGGGGATCTTCTTCCAGAGGCCGCCCATGTTGCGGATGTCCTGCTCGTGGTGCATCGCGTAGATCACCGAGCCGGAACCTAGGAACAGCAGCGCCTTGAAGAAGGCGTGCGTGAACAGGTGGAACATGCCGACCGAATAGGCCCCTGCTCCCATCGCCACGAACATGTAGCCGAGCTGCGAACAGGTCGAGTAGGCGACGATGCGCTTGATGTCGTTCTGGACGAGGCCGATGGTGGCCGCGAAGAACGCGGTGGTGGCACCGAAGAACATCACCACGGCCTGGGCGTTCGGGGCGAGCTCGAACAGCGGCGACAAGCGCGCCACCATGAAGACGCCGGCGGTGACCATGGTCGCGGCGTGGATCAGCGCCGACACCGGGGTCGGGCCTTCCATAGCGTCCGGCAACCAGGTGTGCAGCAGGAACTGCGCCGACTTGCCCATCGCGCCCATGAACAGCAGGAGGCAGGTCAGGGTCAGGGCGTCGGCGTGCCAGCCGAGGAAGTTGATGGTCTTGCCGGTGAGGCCCGGCGCGGCATGGAAGATGGTCTCGAAATCGGTCGAGCTCGTCAGCATGAAGATCGCGAAGATGCCGAGCGCAAAACCGAAGTCGCCGACGCGGTTGACCACGAAGGCCTTGATGGCGGCCGCGTTCGCCGAGGGCTTCTGGTACCAGAAGCCGATAAGCAGGTAGCTCGCCAGACCCACGCCTTCCCAGCCGAAGAACAGCTGCACGAGGTTGTCCGCAGTCACCAGCATCAGCATGGCGAAGGTGAACAGCGAGAGGTAGCCGAAGAAGCGCGGCCGGTTCGGGTCCTCGTCCATGTAGCCGATGGAATAGAGGTGCACGAGCGAGGACACGGTCGTCACCACCACCAGCATCACGGCGGTGAGCGTGTCGACGCGCAGCGTCCACCAGACCTGGAGGTCGCCGGAGAAGATCCAGGGCAGCAGCTGGATGCGGACGTCATGGTGCATGAAGCCGACGTCGACCAGGGTCATCCAGGACAGCGCGGCCGAGACGAACAGCAGGCCGGTGGTGATCAGCTCGGCGGCGCGCGAACCGGCCGCGGCCGGCTCGACCGGGCCGTGGCCGTGGTCGTCATGGCCGTGGTCGTCGTGAGCGTGGTCGTCATGCGCAGCCGAAGCGTGCGCATCGCCGTGGCCATGGTCGCCATGATGATCGAGCTCGTCGCCCGAGGGGTTGCGGGCATGCGCGCCGGCCAGGGCGATGAGCCCTGCCAGAATGGCGCCCAGCAGAGGCAGAAAAACGATTGCCTGAACCATTTGAGAGCTCAGCCCTTCATCAGATTGACGTCCTCAACCGCGATCGAGCCACGGTTGCGGAAATAGACCACCAGGATGGCGAGACCGATCGCGGCTTCAGCAGCCGCGACCGTCAGCACCAGCAGCGCGAAGACCTGGCCGACGATGTCGCCGAGGAAGGTCGAGAACGCGACGAGGTTGATGTTGACCGAGAGCAGGATGAGCTCGATCGACATCAGGATGACGATGATGTTCTTGCGGTTCAGGAAGATGCCGAGAATCCCGAGCGTGAACAGGATCGCGCCGACCGCCAGATAATGTCCGAGCCCGATCGTCATTTCACCCACTCCGCCGCGTCGGCATCCGAGAGCCCCTGCCCCGGCGCCACCTTGCGCATCGCCATCGCCATCTCGGGCGTGCGCGCGTTCTGAACGTTGATGTCCTGCCGCTTCACGCTCGCCTTGTGGCGCAGCGTCAGCACGATGGCGCCGATCATGGCGACCAGCAGCACCATGCCCGAGAGCTGGAAGTAGTGGATGTACTTCGTATAGAGCACGAGGCCCAGCGCTTCGGTGTTGGAGACGTTGGTCGGGATCGCCGCCGTGATGTTCTTGCTCACGGAGGGGTTGATGACCCAGGCACCGACGGTCAGCAGCAGCTCGAACAGGAAGATGCCGCCGATCACCACACCGACCGGCAGGTACTGGATGAACCCTTCGCGCAGCTCGACGAAGTCCACGTCGAGCATCATGATCACGAACAGGAACAGCACCGCGACCGCGCCGACATAGACGACGATCAGCATCATGCCGAGGAACTCGGCGCCCATCAGCACGAACAGGCCGGAGGCGTTGACGAAGGCCAGGATCAGGTACAGCACGGAGTGCACGGGATTGCGCGAGACAATCACCATTACGGCCGAGGCGACGCAGACGCCGGCGAAGAGATAGAAGAACAGCGCGGGAAGGATCATGCCCTCACCTCACCGGTACGGCGCGTCGAGCTCGATCGCTTTCGCGATCTCGCGTTCCCAGCGGTCGCCGTTGGCGAGCAGCTTGGCCTTGTCATAGAACAGTTCCTCGCGGGTCTCGGTCGCGAACTCGAAGTTCGGACCTTCGACGATGGCGTCGACCGGACAGGCCTCCTGGCAGAGGCCGCAATAGATGCACTTCACCATGTCGATGTCGTAGCGCACGGTGCGGCGGGTGCCGTCGTTGCGGCGCGGGCCGGCCTCGATGGTGATGGCCTGCGCCGGGCAGACCGCTTCGCAGAGCTTGCAGGCGATGCAGCGCTCTTCGCCGTTCGGATAGCGGCGCAGCGCATGCTCGCCGCGGAAGCGCGGCGAGATCGGGCCCTTCTCGAACGGATAGTTCAGCGTCGGCTTCGGCTGGAAGAAATAGCGCATGGCGAGGAAGAACGCCGAGACGAATTCCGACAGCAGGAGCGAGCGTGCAGTGGCGTTGATGTTGATACCCATGACGGCCCTCACTTCGGCGCGATGCCGGCGAACTGCAGCACGCCCGCCACCACGACCACCATCGCCAGCGACAGCGGCAGGAACACCTTCCAGCCGAGACGCATGAGTTGGTCGTAGCGGTAGCGCGGCACAATCGCCTTTGCCATCGCGAACAGGAAGAACATGAAGAACAGTTTCAACGAGAACCAGATGATCCCCGGCACCCAGTTGAAGGGCGGCAGGTCCACCGGCGGCAGCCAGCCCCCGAGGAACAGGATCGTGGCCATCGCGCACATCGTGACGATCGCGACGTACTCGCCGAGCATGAACAGCAGGTACGGGGTCGATCCGTATTCCACCATGAAGCCGGCGACGAGCTCGGATTCCGCTTCGACGAGATCGAAGGGCGGACGATTGGTTTCCGCCAGCGCCGAGACGTAGAACACCACGAACATCGGGAACAGCGGCCAGACATACCAGTTGAGGATGGTGAGCTGCGGCAGGCCGATCAGGCTGGCGAGACCGCGGACATGCTGGGCCTCGACCACGGCCGACAGGTTCAGCGTGCCGGCGCAGAGCAGCACCGTGATGATGACGAAGCCGATCGAGACTTCATAGGACACCATCTGCGCCGCCGAGCGCAGCGCCGCCAGGAACGGATACTTCGAGTTCGACGACCAGCCGGCCATGATGATGCCGTAGATCGACAGCGACGAGATCGCGAAGATGAAGAGGATGCCGACATTGATGTCGGAGATCACCCAGCCGAGATTGGTCGGGATCACCGCCCAGGCCGCGAGCGCGAGCACGCACGACACCAGCGGCGCCAACAGGAACACGCCCTTGTTGGCGCCGGCCGGGATGATCGGCTCCTTCAGCACGAACTTGAGCAGGTCGGCGAAGGACTGCAGCAGGCCCCACGGGCCGACCACGTTCGGGCCGCGGCGGATCTGCACCGCCGCCCAGATCTTGCGGTCGGCGAGCAGGATGTAGGCGATCGCGACCAGGAGGACGACGAGCACCAGGACGCTCTCCGCGACCATGATGATCAGCGGCCAGAGGAAGCCGGTCCAGAATGCGCTTTCGAAGAATTCCATCAGCTCACTCCGCTGCGGTCAGCATCTGCCCGGAGGCAAGCCGCGAGCATTCCGCCATCACGGCGGACGCACGCGCGATTGGGTTGGTCAAATAGAAGTCCTCGACCAGCGGCTTGAACGGCGCCTTCTCGGGCGAGCCGCCCTTGCCTGCCAGCTTCTTGATCTGGTCGGCGGAGCCGGCCTCGATCTGGTCGAGACGGATCAGGTGCGGCACGGCCTTGAAGACCGCCTGACGCAACGCGGCAAGCGAGTCGTAACCGAGCTTCTTGCCGAGCGCTTCCGACAGCGCGCGGATGATTGCCCAGTCCTCGCGGGCTTCGCCCGGCGGGAACGCGGCGCGGCCGGTCATCTGCACGCGGCCTTCGGTGTTGACGTAGATCGCGGACTTCTCGGTGTAGGCGGCGGCCGGCAGGATCACGTCGGCGCGGTGCGCACCGCGGTCGCCATGGGTGCCGATGTAGACGACGAAGGTGCCGTCCGGCGCCTTGATCTCGTCGGCGCCAAGCAGGAACAACAGGTCGAGCGTGCCGAAGGTCGTCATCTGCGCGGCGTTCAGGCCGCCCTGACCGGCGGCGAAGCCGATATCGAGCGCGCCGACGCGCGAGGCGGTCTCGTGCAGCACGCCAAACCCGTTCCAGCCGTCCTTGAGCGCGCCGACGTCGAGCGCGAGCTTGGCGGCGGCGGCGAGAATGGCGGCGCCGTCGTGACGGGCAGCCGCGCCCGCGCCGACCAGGATGATCGGGTGCTTGGCGTTCTTGAGCACGTCCATGAAGGAGTGCTTGCCGGCTGCGAGCTCGCCGAGCGTCTCGGTGCCTGCGCCGAGATGGTCATAGTCGTAGGTGAGATCGGCCTTGGCGCCGATGACGCCGACCTTGAAGCCGCCGGCGCGCCAGCGCTTGCGGATGCGGGCGTTGAACACAGCCGCTTCCTTGCGCGGATTGGCGCCGATGATGAGCAGCGCATCCGCCTGCTCGACACCGACCAGCGTCGGATTGAAGATGTAGGAGCCGCGGCCGAGCGCGGGATCGAAGGCGTCACCGCCCTGCACCGCCAGATTGCCCGAGCCGTACTTCGACAGCAGGTCCTTCAGCGCGAACATCTCCTCGACGCCGGCGAGATCGCCTGCGATCGCGCCGATGCGCTTGCCGTCGGTACGTGCCGCTTTCGCAGCGATCGCGGCAAAGGCCTCCTGCCAGCTCGCCGCGCGCAGCTTGCCGGCCTCGCGGATATAGGGCCGATCGAGGCGCTGGGTGCGCAGGCCGTCGACGATGTGACGGGTCTTGTCCGAGATCCACTCCTCGTTCACGGCCTCGTTGATGCGCGGCAGCACGCGCATCACTTCGCGGCCGCGGGTGTCGACGCGGATCGCCGAGCCGACGCCATCCATGACGTCGACCGACTGGGTCTTGCCGAGCTCCCACGGGCGCGCCGCGAAAGCATAGGGCTTCGAGGTCAACGCGCCGACCGGGCAGATGTCGACGAGATTGCCCTGCAATTCCGAGGTCAGGGCGTGCTCGAGATAGGTCGTGATCTCCATGTCCTCGCCGCGGCCAGTCGCGCCCATCTCGGGGGCGCCGGCGACTTCCGCCGAGAAGCGGACGCAGCGCGTGCACTGGATGCAGCGGTTCATCGAGGTCTTGACCAGCGCGCCGAGGTACTTGTCCTCGACCGCGCGCTTGTTCTCGGCGAAGCGGCTGGTGTCGACACCATAGCCCATCGCCTGGTCCTGCAGGTCGCACTCGCCGCCCTGGTCGCAGATCGGGCAGTCCAGCGGATGGTTGATGAGAAGGAACTCCATCACGCCTTCGCGCGCCTTCTTCACCATCGGCGAACGCGTCGAGATCTCCGGCGGCTCGCCCTTGGGACCCGGACGGCAGTCGCGCACGCCCCAGGCGCAGCTCGCGACCGGCTTCGGGCCGCCCTTCACCTCGACGAGGCACATCCGGCAATTGCCGGCGATCGACAGGCGCTCGTGATAGCAGAAGCGCGGAATCTCGGCGCCGGCCGCCTCGCACGCCTGAAGCAGCGTGTATTCGGCGGGGACATCGATCTCTTTGCCGTCGATGATGAGCTTGGTCATTCTCTCTACTCCGCCGCGACCATGTTCACGGGATCGCGGACGCCGATATCGTCGATGTCGGCCTTGTGCGAATACTGGTCGATGCGCGCTTCGATCTCATGACGGAAATGCGCGATCAGGCCCTGGATCGGCCAGGCCGCCGCGTCGCCGAGCGCGCAGATGGTGTGGCCTTCGACCTGCTTGGTCACTTCGAGCAGCATGTCGATCTCGCGCTTGTGGGCGCGGCCGTCGGCCATGCGGGTCAAGACGCGCCACATCCAGCCGGTGCCCTCGCGGCACGGCGTGCACTGGCCGCAGCTCTCGTGCTTGTAGAAGTACGAAATGCGGGCGATGGCGCGGATCAGGTCGGTGGACTTGTCCATCACGATCACGGCCGCAGTGCCGAGGCCCGAGCGCAGCTTGCTCAGGCTGTCGAAATCCATCGGCGTGTCGATGATCTGCTCGGCCGGCACCATGCGCACCGACGAGCCGCCGGGGATCACGGCCTTGAGGTTGTCCCAGCCGCCGCGGATGCCGCCGCAATGCTTGTCGATCAGCTCACGGAACGGAATGCCCATGGCCTCTTCGACGTTGCAGGGCCGCTCGACATGACCGGAGATGCAGAAGAGCTTGGTGCCGACATTGTTCGGACGGCCGATGCCGGCGAACCAGGCGGCGCCGCGACGGAGAATGTCGGGCGCAACGGCGATGGACTCGACGTTGTTGACGGTGGTCGGGCAGCCATAGAGGCCGACGTTGGCCGGGAACGGCGGCTTCAGGCGCGGCTGGCCCTTCTTGCCTTCGAGGCTTTCGAGCAGCGCGGTCTCTTCGCCGCAGATGTAAGCGCCGGCGCCGTGGGCGACGTAGATGTCGAACGGCCAGCCGTTGACGTTGTCCTTGCCGACGAGCTTGGCATCATAGGCCTGGTCGATCGCGGCCTGAAGGTGCTCGCGCTCCCGGATGAACTCGCCGCGGACATAGATGTAACAGGTGTGCGCGTTCATCGCGCAACTCGCGATCAGGCAGCCTTCGATCAGGAGATGCGGATCGTGCCGCATGATCTCGCGATCCTTGCAGGTGCCGGGCTCGGACTCGTCGGCGTTGACAACGAGATAGCTCGGACGGCCGTCGGTCGATTCCTTCGGCATGAAGGACCACTTCAGGCCGGTCGGGAAGCCTGCGCCGCCGCGGCCGCGCAGGCCCGACGCCTTCATCTCGTTGATGATCCAGTCGCGACCCTTGTCGATGATGTTCTTCGTACCATCCCAGGCGCCGCGGCGCCGCGCACCCTCGAGCCCCCAGTCGTGGAGGCCGTAGAGGTTCTTGAAGATGCGGTCCTTGTCCTCGAGCATATCAGTGCTTTCCGATCAACGGTTGGCTTGCTTGTAGGCAAGCCCGGCGGCGCAGACGCCAAACGTCAGCGCCCAGAGCAGGCTGGATTCCAGCGACGCGTTCAGGCTGAAGCGTTGCAGGAGAAAGATGAAGGCAGCCGCCACGGCGGCATGCATCGCGATGAAGCCCCATTTCTTCATGGCACCGCTCCCCTGCACGGCCGGCGACGAGAGATCACGCATCAGGTGATCTCCTTCAGCGTGGTCGGCCCACCGTTCGGCGCCGAGAACTGGCGACCGTTCTGCGGACCGGGCTTGGGCGGATTGCCCGAAGCGAAGCCGTCGAGCACCTTGCCGAAGCTTTCCTTGGTCAGGTCCTCATAGGTGTCCTTGCCGATCAGCACCATCGGCGCGTTCACGCAGGCGCCGAGGCACTCGACCTCCTCCCAGCTGAAATTGCCGTCCTTGGACAGATGGAAGGGCTCGTGATGGATGCGGTGCTCGCAGACGTGGATCAGATCCTCGGCGCCGCGCAGCCGGCACGGCGTGGTGCCGCAGACCTGGACGTGCGCCTTCTTGCCGACCGGGGCGAGCTGGAACATCGTGTAGAAGGTCGCGACCTCCAGCACGCGGATATAGGGCATGTCGAGCAGGTCGGCGACGGCGCGGATGGCGGCTTCCGAGACCCAGCCCTCGTGCTGCTCCTGGACGCGCCAGAGAATGGCGATGACCGCGGAGGCTTGCCGGCCGGCCGGATATTTCGCGATCTGCTGCTTGGCGAATGCGAGGTTCTCCTCCGTGAACGCGAAGCTCGCGGGCTGGACTTCCTTCGGTGCTAATCGGCGAACGGACATATCTTCAATCTCTCACTGCATGCGGCGCGCGGTCTTGGCATTGAGGGCTTCGATCCTGTCCTGCCAGAATGCGCTTGCGGTGCCGAAAACGTTGTAGCCGACGTGGGTCGAGACCTTGATGCGGTCGAGGATCGACAGCTCGGTCACGGTCTCCATCCGGTTGCTGCGCGGATCGAACACGATCAGCTTCAGCGGGGTCTGCTCGAGGATGTAGCGCGACACCGCATGGGAGCGGTCGCTGCCGTGCTCCTCGCACATGATGACGCTGTCGGCCTGGAGCAGCCGGGCGCCGCCCTTGATCGCCTCGATCTCGACGCCCTCGACGTCGAGCTTGATCAGGTACTTGCCCGATGCCGCGACCTTGCCGTCGTCGATGAGGTTGTCGAGCGAAATGACCGGCACGTCCTCGCCGCCCGCCGACGGATCGCCGGCGATGCTGAAGGCCTCGTGCTTGGTGCCCGACAGACGCGCGGTGCCGCGGGCGGAGCCGATCGCGCACTTCATGGTCTCGAAGCGACCAGCGTTGACGCGGGCGTTGTTGGCGAGCTTCGGATAGTTCTGCCCGGACGGCTCGATCGCGATCGCCTTGTGTGCGCCGAACGGCTTGCTCGAGACCAGCACCGACCAGTAGCCGTAATTCGCGCCGCAATCGAGCAGCGTGTAGTCGACGTCGATGGAGTCGGAAAACAGCAGCTCGAGCTCGTCTTCGTAATTGTACGAGCGGTTGAGCAGCTTGCTCCAATAGCCGTCGCCATACGGGAATTCGAACACGGCGTCGGGATTGAGCCTGATCGCGATGTTGCGCTCCGGCAGCGTCTTCCGCAGCAGGTTGGCGCAGGCGATGTAGCCCATGTGCGAGAAGTGCGAGGAGATCTTCGATCCCGTCACCAGCGCCAACGCAGCCGTCCGCTCCCACAGGTTGGCCCCTTCAAGGGCCCCCGAGGCGCGGTCAAACTGGATTGGCGCCTGCGCCATCACCGATCGACCTCTCCGAACACGATGTCGAGCGAGCCGAGAATGGCCGAGACGTCGGCGAGCAGATGGCCGCGGCAGATGTGGTCCATCGCCTGCAGATGGGCAAAGCCCGGCGCGCGGATCTTGCACTTGTAGGGCTTGTTGGTGCCGTCGGAGACGAGATAGACGCCGAACTCGCCCTTGGGCGCCTCGACCGCGGCGTAGACCTCGCCGGCCGGCACGTGAACGCCTTCGGTATAGAGCTTGAAGTGGTGGATCAGCGCTTCCATCGAGCGCTTCATCTCGCCGCGGCGGGGCGGAGCGACCTTGTTGTCTTCGACGACGACGGCGCCCTTCCCGTCGGCCGCGTTCAGCTTCTGGATGCACTGCTTCATGATGCGCACGGACTGGCGCATCTCTTCCATGCGGATCAGGTAGCGGTCGTAGCAGTCGCCGTTCTTGCCGATCGGGATGTCGAAATCCATCTCGGCGTAGCATTCATAGGGCTGCGACTTGCGCAGGTCCCAGGCCGCGCCCGAGCCGCGCACCATCACGCCGGAGAAGCCCCACTCCCAGGCTTCCTTCAGCGGCACCACGCCGATGTCGACGTTGCGCTGCTTGAAGATGCGGTTGGCGGTGAGCAGGCGGTCGAGATCGTCCACGACCTTCAGGAACGGATCGCACCAGGCCTCGATGTCGTCGACCAGCTTCTGCGGCAGGTCCTGATGCACGCCGCCGACGCGGAAGAAGGCTGCATGCATGCGGCTGCCGGAGGCGCGCTCGTAGAACACCATCAGCTTTTCGCGCTCTTCGAAGCCCCACAGCGGCGGGGTCAGCGCGCCGACGTCCATCGCCTGCGTGGTGACGTTGAGGAGGTGAGAGAGAATGCGGCCAATCTCGCAATAGAGCACGCGGATGAGCTGGCCGCGGCGCGGCACCTCGATGCCGAGCAGCTTTTCGGCCGCGAGGCAGAAGGCATGCTCCTGGTTCATCGGCGCGACGTAGTCGAGGCGGTCGAAATACGGGATCGCCTGGAGATAGGTTTTCTGCTCGATCAGCTTCTCGGTGCCGCGGTGAAGCAGGCCGATATGGGGATCGACGCGGGCGACGATCTCGCCGTCAAGCTCCAGCACCAGGCGCAGCACGCCGTGCGCCGCCGGATGCTGCGGCCCGAAGTTGATGGTGAAATTGCGAAGCTGTTCGGGTTGCTCGTTCATGATCAGGCCTTCGGTCCCGCCTTCTCGTCACCGGGAAGCGGATAGTCCGCCCCTTCCCACGGCGAGAGGAAATCGAACTTGCGGAATTCCTGGTTGAGCCGGACGGGCTCGTACACGACCCGCTTCTCCTGGTCGTCGTAGCGGACCTCGACGAAACCGGTGAGCGGGAAGTCCTTGCGCAGCGGGTGACCCTCGAAACCGTAATCGGTGAGGATGCGGCGCATGTCGGGGTGGCCGACGAAGAACACGCCGTAGAGGTCGTAGGCCTCGCGCTCGAACCAGTCGGCGCCGGGGAAAATTTCGATCAACGACGGCACCTGCGTGGTCTCGTCGGCCTGCGCCTTGAGACGGATGCGGGTGTTCAGGGTCGGTGACAGGAAGTGGTAGATCACGTCGAAGCGCTTGTCGCGCGACGGATAGTCGGCGGCCGTAATGTCGGTGAAGTTGACGAAACGGCAATTCGGATCGTCGCGGAGGTACTTGACCACCTCGACAATCTTGCTGGCCTCGACATCAACCGTGAGCTGGTTGAAGGCCACCGTGTGACCGGTGGCGGCGCCCGGAAGCGCGCTAACGATCGTTTGCCCAAGGGCGTCGAGCTTGCCGTCGTCCATGACGTAAAACCTTAGCGTTCGATGGTGCCGGTGCGCCGGATCTTCTTCTGCAGCAGCAGCACGCCGTACAGCAGCGCTTCCGCCGTGGGCGGGCAGCCCGGCACGTAGATGTCGATCGGCACGATGCGGTCGCAGCCGCGCACGACCGAGTAGGAATAGTGATAGTAGCCGCCGCCATTGGCGCACGAGCCCATCGAGATGACGTAGCGCGGCTCGGGCATCTGGTCGTAGACCTTGCGCAGCGCCGGGGCCATCTTGTTGGTCAGGGTACCGGCGACGATCATCACGTCGGACTGGCGCGGCGAGGCACGCGGGGCGAAGCCGAAGCGCTCGACGTCGTAGCGCGGCATCGACACCTGCATCATCTCGACGGCGCAACAGGCGAGACCGAAGGTCATCCACATCAGCGAGCCGGTGCGGGCCCAGGTGATGAGGTCGTCGGTCGCAGCCACGAAGAAGCCCTTGTCGGACAGCTCGGAGTTGACCTCGAGGAAGAACGGATCATTGGCCCCGACCGGCCTGCCGGTCGACGGATCCAGAATGCCCTTGGGGGCCGGCGCAATCACCGGACCGGCGGACGTTGCAGGGTTCAATCCCATTCGAGTGCTCCCTTCTTCCATTCATAGGCGAACCCGACCGTCAGCACGGCGAGAAACACCACCATGGACCAGAAGCCGGTCGCGCCAAGCTTGCCGAACGCCACCGCCCAGGGAAACAGGAACGCCACCTCGAGGTCGAAGATGATGAAGAGGATGGCGACCAGATAGAAGCGGACGTCGAACTTCATTCGCGCGTCGTCGAAGGCGTTGAATCCGCACTCATACGCCGACAGCTTTTCCGGGTCCGGCTGCTGGAACGCGACAATGAACGGCGCGATCAGCAGCACGAGGCCGATGAGGCCCGCTACCCCTATGAAGACGACGAGTGGAAGATAGTTCTGCAGAATGCCGCTCATTGGCGAGCCCTTTTTCCCGCGACGTCGGGGGAGCCGCGGATTCGTCCCGATTTGGAATTATTCTGAGCCTTAGCGCAGTGCACCAATGGGCGCAAGACACGCTCTTTTTAGGCCCTTTGTCGCCCCAGAACGGTGGAAATCCCGGAATCACCCCGCGGCTGGTATGGAGCAGATCGCCCAGCCCAGCAAGGGTGACGGCAGTTTTGCACGGCGGCCGTTCCGAGATTGCGGTGCATAGAGCGCGGCGGCTCTCCGTCACGCAGCATCGGGGCAAAATGCTCGGATTTTTCGTGTGGCAGCGCACCCATGGCCGGGCCATGACGCGGTGCGGAGGCCCTTTCCGTCACCCCGGCGACATATTGCCGACGGGCACTGCGGGCACCGCGCAGATGATCTCGGCCATGGGCAGGACCAGCACGGCAGAGGCAATCGGACGAGCCATGCATCACGACGGGTCCGGGGCCCGTCTGGCGAATGCGTCGGGGCGGCTCCGGACCCGACCGACCGCGAGCGCGGCGGCGACTTGCTGGGTCGTCGCACGCGCCGCGCTCGCATGAGCTTTCGGCCGGGGGGCATGGCCTGGAGCTCATCGTCTCCCCAACGGAAGATCGGCGGTCGTCCGGTCGTCAGGACAGGAGGCGGACGGGATCAGGCAGGCGCGAGACTGCCCTCGCCTGTCCTCACCCTGGCCTCACCATTTGTAGGAGACGCTGGCGGTGACCCGCCGGCGGTCGCCGTAGAAGCAGGACGTGGCCGACGCGCAGCTCGCGACATAGATCTTGTCGGTCAGGTTGATGACGTTGAGGGCCGTGCGCCAGTTCTGCCATTCGTAGTGGAGCGCGAGGTCGCCGAGCACCACCGCGGGAACCTCGAGGGTGTTGGCGGTATCGGCCCAGGACGAGCCGATATAGCGGACGCCGCCACCGAAGCCGAAGCCCTCGAGCGGTCCGTCCTTGAAGGTGTAGTCCGCCCAGCCAGAGACCAGCATCTCAGGCGTGTTGGTCGGGGTCTTGCCGACCAGGGTCGGATCGAGGTCCTTGCTGTTGAACAGATGATAGGCGGTGAACGCGCCGATCAGCTTCAGTTCCTTGGTGGCGTTGGCGACCGCCTCGAGCTCGATGCCGCGCGAGGTCACCTCGCCGGTCTGGTTCTGCAGAACCGGAACACTGCCCGGCAGTGTCGTCGCAACATTCTGACGGACCAGATCGAAGGCCGAGACCGTGAAATAGCCGTCGAAACCCTTCGGTGCGACCTTCACACCGATCTCAGCCTGCTTGCCCGTCTCCGGCAGGAACAGCTTGTTCTGCGCATTGAGGCCGATGATCGGATTGTAGCTGGTCGAGTAAGAGACGTAGGGCGCAATGCCGTTGTCGAAATTGTAGATCAGCCCGGCACGGCCGCTGAACCTGCTGTCGTTGCGGCTGTCGACACTGGCACCCGTGTCGCGGGCGTCCTGCGTCGTCTCGACCCAATCATTCCGCCCGCTCAGGACCAGCGTGAAATTGCCGAGCTTCATCTGGTCCTGGAGATAGGTGCCGGCCTGCTTCTGCGTGATCAGGAAGTTGCGGAACGGCGTGGTCGGCAGCGGCGTTTCGGCTCCGCCGTAGACGGGATTGAAGATGCTGATTGAGGGCACGCCGAACCCGAAGGCCTGATAATCGTCGATCTGATAGCCCTTCAGATCGACGCCGAACAGCATGGTGTGCCTCACCGGGCCGGTGTTGAAGCGATATTCGAGCTGGTTGTCGAGATCAGCCTGATTGGCCGTGTTCTTCGCATACCAATTGTAGCGATTGAGCGTGGCGGTCGCCTGATTGGCGTCGTTGCCGACATAGCCGCGATAGGTCAGGTCGATATGCGCAAACCGCGCGTTCTGCCGGAACGTGAGGTCTTCGGTGAGATGGCGCTCGAACTGGTAGCCGAGCATCTCCTGCTCGCGCGTGAACTTGTCTACGCTGGGATCGCCGCCGAAGAAACTGGTCGGAATCTTGCCATACGAGGCATTCGTCACCGTACCGACATAGGGCAGGAAGTTGATGCCGCGGGTGTCCTGCTTCGAGGCCGACGCCAGCACCGTGAACGTGGTGTCGGCATCCGGCTTCCAGGTCACCGACGGTGCGATGAAGTAGTTGTTATCGGGCGTGAAGTTGACCTGCGTCGGGCCGTTCTGGACCTGGCCGACGACGCGGTAGAACAGCTCGCCATCCTGGGGCTGTGTTGCGACCGGCCCGCCGACATCGAAGCCGACATAGGCATTGCCGAAATTGTTGACGCCGGTCTCGACGTAGCGGATCGGCGCCGCCGGCGGCATCTTGCTGATGACGTTGACGATGCCGCTCGGGCTCGATCCGCCATAGAGCACCGCAGACGGACCGCGCAGCACCTCGACGCGCTCCATGTTGAAGGGCTGGAGCTTCCAGCTCGCGTAGGACGTGTAGAACAACTGCATGCCGTCAAGGAACAGACCGACATCGTCGGACTTGAAGCCGCGGATCAGCCACCAATCGTTGCGCGTATCCGCGCCGAAGGTCCCTGCCCGCACACCGGCGGTGTAGCGCAGCACTTCGTCGAGCTTGTTCGGCTTCTGGTCGCGAATTTGCTCCGCACCGATGACGGACACCGATTGCGGCGTCTCCATGATCGGCGTGTCGGTCTTGGTGCCGGACGAGCTGCGCTTGCCGACATAGCCGTTCACCGGGCCGCGCGCCGTCTCGACGAAACCGGCATTGCGCTGCGGCTGCGGCTTGCTCCTGTTTACTGTCTGCACCGACCGCCGCGGCGCGCTGCGTACCGCAGCCGCGGGCGCGCGGCGGCGCGCTTCCGGTGCGGTGACCGTCACCGACGGCAGGTTCTCCGCGCCGCTTTGCGCGGACGATTGTGCGAGCGATGCCTGCGGCACCAAAACCCAAGCGGATGCGGTCGCCAAAACGGCAGACCGCAGCATTCCAAGACTGTTCAACGCGCCACCCCGAAGCTGCATGTTTGCTGCGTCATGCCGCCGTGTCCCGGCAACGGCATGCGCCCAGGGCGACGCTTATGTGAGCGCGCGCGATTTCCCTAATTGAAAACTTCTTAGAGCGGCTCTTAGAACCGATCCATTGTTCCCGGGCACGATCGAAGCGTCAGCGCGCGTTCTTCTCGCTCTCGAGCATGTCGGCGGCGATCGCCGTGAGCTGATCGACCTGCTGCAGCAGCATCTCGAACTCGGCGGGGCTCAGACTTTCCAACAGACGACGGTTGCGCTCCTGCGCGCCTTCGACGATCGCGTCATGCGCCGCAAGGCCGGCCGCGGTGAGCGAGATCAGCACCTCGCGGCTATCTTTCGGATTTGCCGACTTCGCGATCAGCTTGCGCGACACCAGATTGGCCAGCGCGCGGCTGATCTGCCCCTTGTCCTGGCCGACCGCCTCGGCGAGCCGCGCCACGCTCATCGGCGGACGCCGGCCGAGCGAGGCAACGAGACCGAACTCGACGGAGGACAATCCCGTCAGCCGCTTGTAGCGGAGGATGGCACCGCGCTTGAGCAGATTGGCCAGCACCATCAGCCGCGACGACAGCATCACGGTGACCGGCGCCGGTTCGCTCTTGCTCGCCTCGGGGGCCGTCCACCCCTCCCTGCTCGGTGTCTCGTTCATCATCCACCTCTGCCAAGAAAGCCCGGCCCTGCCAAGCCTGAGCCGCCGCGGCCCCGCCGTTCTCCTCAAATGCGATTAAGAGGCATTTAGAAGATCGTTGACATTGTCATCGATTTATTTTTCACTGCTCCCAACGCGTCAAGAAGGCCCGGTCAGCGCGGCCGGCGGCGGGAGGATCAGCATGACCATCACCCAGCGGGATCGCGATCTCGGCACGGCCTATGCGATGAAGCCGGCGCACACGCGCATCGAGCTCACCTCTGTCGTGCGCGGCACGCCGATGGGCGAACTGCTCCGCCGCTACTGGCATCCGGTCGGCCTCGTCGGTGACGCCGCCGACACGCCGAAGAAGGTGCGCGCGCTCGGCGAGGATCTGGTGCTGTTCCGCGACAAGCACGGCCGCGCCGGGCTGCTGCACGCGCGCTGCTGCCACCGCGGCACCACGCTCTACTATGGCAAGGTCGAGGAGGACGGCATCCGCTGCTGCTACCACGGCTGGAAGTTCGACACAGAAGGCCACTGCCTGGAGCAGCCATGCGAGCCCGAGGGCGGCCAGTTCAAGAACAAGGTGCGCCAGCCCTGGTATCCGGTCGAGGAGCGCTACGGGCTGATCTTCGCCTATATGGGCCCGGCGGAGAAACGCCCGGTGCTGCCGCGCTACGAGTGCCTGGAGAACATGGATGACGGCGAACTGGTCGAGGCCGACGATTCCTCGATCGGCGGAGGCGGCCCTGCGATCATTCCCTGCAACTGGCTCCAGCATTTCGAGAACGTCGTCGATCCCTACCACGTGCCGGTGCTGCACGGCTCGTTCTCGGGCCCGCAATTCACCAACATGATGGCCTCGATGCCGGAGGTGAAGTTCGACAAGACCCCGCGCGGCATCGCCGTGCGCTCGATCCGCAAGCAGGACGATGGCAAGGTGTTCTACCGCGTCACCGAAGCCGCCCTCCCCACCTTGCGCGTCGTGCCGAACCCGCGCGTGGCACAGTTCGCCCGCGTCGAGTCGATCGGCTGGACCTTGCCGATCGACGACACCTCGTTCCGCATCTACGTCGCCGGCCGCGTCAAGAACTCCGGCGACATCGGCCGCATGCGCTCGAAATTCAACGGCAAGTTCTGGTGGGACATGACTGAGCAGGAGCACCAGAAATTCCCGGGCGACTACGAGGCCCAGGTCGGCCAGGGCGAGATGACCGTCCATTCCGAGGAGCATTTCGGCCAGAGCGACCGCGGCATCCTGATGATCCGGCGCATGCTGACCGACCAGCTCGAAGCGATGGAAGCAGGTCGCGATCCGATCGGCATCTCGTTCGATGCTGGCGCGCCGCCGGTCGAGTTCGAAGCGGGGAATTACATCCGCGAAGGATGAGCCGACAGCCCTCAGGGCTGGACTGGTGACGGCAACAAAGACAAAACAAAGACAAATTGGGGGAAGCGATGGTCGATGTGACGTCACAGATGTCGGTGCAAACGGCGGCCGCGGCAAAGCCCTCGGCGCGGCGCTATTACGTGCTGGGCCTGCTCACCATCATCTACGCGCTGAATTTCCTCGACCGCACGATCTTCAACGTCCTGATCGAGCCGATCAAGAAGGAGTTTCAGCTCAGCGATACCATGATGGGCCTGCTCGCAGGCTTCGGCTTCGCGCTGTTCTACTCCCTGCTCGGCATCCCCATCGCGCGCGTCGCCGACCGGATGAACCGGCGCAACATCGTCGCCGTCGCCTTCGCGTTCTGGAGCGCGATGACGGCGCTGTGCGGCGCCGCCGCCAGCCTGACCTCGCTGGCGCTGGCGCGCATCGGCGTCGGCATCGGCGAATCCGCGGGCTCCCCCGCCTCGCAGTCGATCGTCGCCGACCTCTTCGCCAAGAACGAGCGCCCGCGCGCGCTCGGCATCTACGCCATCGGCACCTATCTCGGCGTCTTCCTCGGGTATTTCATCGGCGGCTACGTCAACCAGCACTATGGCTGGCGGATGGCGTTCTATGTCGCCGGCCTGCCCGGCATCCTGCTCGCGCTGGTGCTGTGGCTGACGATCTCCGAGCCGAAGCGCGGCGCCATGCAGGAGAGCTTCGTGCCCGAGCCGCTCGGCCCGACGCTGCGCTTCCTGGCCTCGCAGCGGAGCTTCATCGTCGTGCTGATCGGGTTCTGCCTCACCACCTACACGAACTACGCGACGGCGGCCTGGATCCCGCCGTTCCTGGCGCGCGTGCACCATCTGTCGAGCGCCGAGATCGGCACTTATGCCGGCACCTTCAAGGGCCTCGCCGGCATGGCCGGCACCCTGCTCGGCGGCTTCGTGGTGGCGCAAGTGAGCCGCCGCGACGACCGCTGGAAGCTGTGGGCGCCGGCGATCACCTCCGGCCTCGCCGGCCCTGTGTTCGCGCTCTGCATGCTGACGCAGGATTTCACGATGATGGTGGCGATGCTGGCGCTGACCTCGTTCCTGGTCGGCTTCCATCTCGGCCCGATCTTCGCGATCGCGCAGACGGTGGCCAAGCCCAGCATGCGGGCACTGGCCTCCGCGCTGATCGCGCTCACCGCCACCTGCTTCGGCCAGGGCGTCGGTCCGCTCGCCGTGGGCGTCGTCAACGATGCCCTGAAGGGCAGCTATGGCGCGGATGCCGTGCGCTACTCCCTGCTCTCGGCGGCGGTCACGACCACGCTCGGCGCCCTCCTGTTCGTCTGGGCGGCACGGAGCATCCGGGACGATATCGGGCGGGCGGCGGCCTGAAAGCCGCCCAGGGACGGCCGCCCGGCGGAACCCTCCGGGCAGCCAGATGAAACCATTTTGCGGAACCCGCGAAACCATCCGGAAACAGATGGTCCTTAGAAGATGAGCCCATAGACGGCGGCTAAGCCCGTCGGGAGGCTCATATGAACCACTCAATTCATTCTGCTGATCGTGCGACCCACCTGAAGATCGTGGTGGTGGCGCTGGTTGCCGGCATTGCAGTGGCCGGTTTCGGGATCGCCGCCCGGACCAACGCCGATTACAGCCAGACCGCCCAGTCGACCCACGTGATCAAGGCCGGCAAGCCCGTCGTGGTGACGAGCGCCGGGACCTCGGAGATCCGCTGAGAACGAAAGGTCCGGTTTGAGACCAAACGGCCGCCCCCGGGCGGCCTTTTTGCGTCGCGACCCCAGTTGAGGGCAACTCACCAGGCTAATGATTCAACTGAAGTTTGCCTCAGTAGCTACCGCAACAATGCTTGAATTTCTGCTCCGAACCGCAGGGACAGGGATCGTTGCGGCTAACCTTGCTCTGCCCATAACGCAGCCGGTTGAGGATCTTCCTGTTCTGCTCGAGGATCATCTTACGGCGCGTCTCCTGCACGCCGATCACCGCGGCGTTGTCGCCGGCCTCCCAGAACGCCTGCGGCTTCAGATGCGCGAGCTTGCCGCTGACATAGACCGGGTAGAACCAGCCGAGCGTCCCATCGCGCAGGCGCTGTAGCGTCGTCAGGTCGTAGAGGAAGAAACCAGCCTCCAGCAGCGCCGCGTTGATGTCCTGGAAGTCGTCGATGTCGGCCTCGCAGACGACCACGCTGCAATTCTCGAGCACGTCGCGCGCGCCCTTCAGCGCAGCCATTTCCGCGCCCTGGACGTCGAGCTTGATCAGGAACGGCGGCTCGAGCGACAGCTCCTTGGCCAGCGCATCGAGCGTCGTCGCCGGCACCTTCACCTTGCTCGTGGTCAGGTCGTTGACCCGCGACCAGTAGATGTCGCCCGCCGGGCGGAGCGACGACCAGTAGGGATGCACCGATTCGGTGATCTCGATCTCGCCCTCGTGGTCGGTGATGGCGCAGATGCGATAGTGCCCGCCAAGGGCCTCTTTGATGGCCTTGAGGGAGTCCTCATAGATCCTGTTGGCATCGATGTTCAGTGGCGCCGCACCGCTGAGGCACGAGAGATGGTTGAGCACGAAGTGCCCATCGGCGCAGCCGAGATCGATGACCGTCCCGTAGCGCACGCCTTTCTCGAACAAATTTTGCAGCGTGGCGCTGAAATCGGCTGCCTGCATGAAATCGACCCGAACAATGCTGGATTGAGCACTAGCATGGGATCAACGCAGCGGTCGAGGCCGGTACCCACGCATGCCCCTGGGCAGCAAGGCCTGGATCTAGCTGATTTTAACTGATTGAAATTCCACCAAAAATGGCGCGAGAGACGGGGCTCGAACCCGCGACCTCCGGCGTGACAGGCCGGCGCTCTAACCAACTGAGCTACTCCCGCGTGACACGCAAATGTCTGCGGAACGAGGGGGGACTTAAAGGCCGGACTAGGTGAAGTCAAGGACGTTGCATCCACAGCCTGAACGAGCTGATTTTCGCGGACAGGCCGCGCCAACGTGACCCGCGGTCGCGCCGGCGGCGTAGTCAGTCCGGTCCCGAATCGTCTACGCCTCCGGGAACTTGCAGGGTTCCGGGGCCGTCTCCCCGGCCGCCGGCAAGAATCGAGGAGGCCAGATATGGCGAAAAAGGTAGCCGCTCCCGCCACCATCACGCTCAAGCACCTCGCCGCCGACATCGCGGAGAGCCAGGATCTGTCGAAAAAGCACGCCGAGGCCGTCCTGACCGACATGGTCGAGCTGATCACCAAGCACCTGAAGAAGGGCGACCGGGTCCGCATCGTGGGCCTCGGCATCCTCCAGGTCCGCAAGCGCGCCGCCCGCACCGGCCGCAATCCCGCCACCGGCGAAGCCATCCACATCAAGGCCAGCAAGAAGGTCGCGTTCCGCCCGGTCAAGGAGCTCAAAGAGGCGATCTAGCCGCTTACCGATCGTTAAGCCTGATCCAGCGTCGTTCCGGCCGCAACCTGGCCCGCTTTTCTGATATACCGCCAGCTTCCCCAAAGCCCCGGCGGTTTGACCAGAAATGTCCTCCCTCACCTTTTCGCACACCGTGACCGAGCGCTTCCTGCGCTACGTCACCATCGACACCCAGTCCGATCCGGAATCCCCGCGCTCGCCTTCGACCGAGAAGCAGAAGGATCTCGGCCGCGTGCTCGTCACCGAGCTGAAGGCCATGGGCGTCGGCGACGCCCATCTCGACGATTACGGCTATGTCTACGGAACGATCCCCGCCAACACCGACAAGAAGGTGCCGGTGATCTGCTTCTGCTCGCACATGGACACCTCGCCCGACGTCACCGGCAAGGACGTCAAGCCGCAGATGGTGAAGAACTATCGCGGCGGCGACATCGCGCTGCCGGGCGATCCCAACCAGGTGATCCGCTTTGCGGAGCATCCGGCGTTGAAGAACCAGATCGGCAACGACATCATCACCACCGATGGCACCACGCTGCTCGGGGCCGACAACAAGGCCGGTGTCGCCGAGATCATGGATGCCGCGTATTTCTTTATCAACAATCCTGATGTGAAGCACGGCACCATCAAGATCCTGTTCACGCCCGATGAGGAGATCGGCCGCGGCGTCGACAATGTCGACCTGAAAAAGCTCGGCGCCGATTTCGGCTACACCATGGACGGCGAGAGCGCGGGCAGCGTCGAGGACGAGACCTTCTCGGCCGACGGCGCCACCATCACCATCAACGGCGTCAGCGCTCATCCCGGCTACGCCAAGGGCAAGATGGAGCACGCGATCAAGATCGCGGCCGCCATCGTCGAGCGGCTGCCTAAGGAGGGCTGCTCGCCGGAGACGACCTCGGGCAAGCAGGGCTTCCTGCATCCGATCGGCATCGAGGGCGCGCTGGAGCAGGCGACGCTGTCCTTCATCGTGCGCGACTTCACCGAGGAAGGGCTGAAGGAGAAGGAGGTCCTGCTTGAGACCATCGTCAAGGACGTGATGAAGGACTATCCGCGCTCGACCTACAATTTCGAGGTCCGCGAGCAGTACCGCAACATGAAGCAGGTGATCGACCGCCACCCGCACATTCTCGAATACGCCATCGAGGCGATCCGCCGCGCCGGCCTGCGGCCGATGCGCACCGCGATCCGCGGCGGCACCGACGGCTCGCGCCTGTCCTTCATGGGCCTGCCCTGCCCCAACATTTTCGCGGGCGAGCACGCCTTCCACTCGCGCCTGGAATGGGTCAGCCGGCAGGACATGGAGAAGGCGGTGCAGACCATCGTGCACCTCGCGATGATCTGGGAGGAGAAGGCGTAGGCGCCGCTCCTCCCCGCTGCGGGCGAAAAAATTCCAGCCGCGCCGGAACGATACGGTAGGGAGCGTGTTGGAAGCTCAAGTCCCAAGGATGAAGATTGTGAGCACATGAGGCCTCAGCCGGTCAGCCCCGGGCTGGGGCCTTTCCGTGTGCGGCTGGCCAAATCGTGATAGCGCGCAGGTTTACGGGTTCCACCCCGGCATGCAACAAGAACGCATGCGCCTGAAACGGTTCGCCCATGCTGTGGTGATGCTGCTGGTCGCGGCCGGGCTCACGCTCGCGCCGCTGGCGTCACCGGCGTCGGCCATGCCGGCGGCGGGCTCCCACGTCAGCGTCAGCGCAATGTCCGGCGATACGCAGGCGATGTCCGACGACATGCCCTGCTGTCCGGGCGAGAGCAAGAACTGCGTTTCCTGTCCATTCATCGCCCTGTGCATGCTGAGCCTGTCGCTGCCCGCGCCATCCGGAGCGAGCTCGGCGATGCTCCGGCCGTTGCAGAGGCGCCCGCTGACGCTCGGCAATGACCGCCTGCATGACGGGCTCGGCGCCACACCTCCCGACCATCCCCCTCGAAGCAAGGCCTGATCGGCGCTGACGCGCCTGATGATCGTGCACGCCGGCACCGTCGTGCGCGCCATTGCCTGCCGCCTGCTGCATCCGGCCTGCCGGGCGCAGCTCCGGCGGCTCCATCAGACCCATCGAGGACCAATCACATGGTGACCACCAACCTCGCGCGCGCCGCCATGGCCGCGCCGGTCGACGCTGCGCTCGCGACATCGGCGGGGCTGACGTGACGAACCAGGAAGCCGAGCTCAAGGCCTTGATGATCGCCAGTCAACGTGGCGACGCGGCGGCCTATAGAGTCCTATTGTCGAAGCTCGTCCCGCGCCTTCGCGGTTACTACAAACGCCGGCTGACAGGCGTAGGACGCAGCGCGGATGAGGCCGAAGACCTGCTGCAGGAGACGCTGCTGGCGGTTCACCTCAAGCGACACACTTACGATCCCGAAGCGCTGTTCACGCCATGGCTTCAAGCCATTGCGCGATACAAGCTGATCGACCACCTGCGCAGCACCAGAGCTTCAAGGATGGACGTCCCGATCGAGGACCATCTGGAGCTGTCCGCAACGGACGACCACGCGGCCGCAGAGGGAACACACGACATGACGTCCCTGCTTGCCCGGCTGCCTCTGAAAACGCGGCAGGCGATCGAAGCCGTCAAGCTCGAAGGCAAGAGTGTTGCGGAAACCGCCGAGCGGTACGGGATGTCTGAATCGAACGTCAAGGTCAGCATTCACCGCGGGCTGAAGGCACTTGCTTCGTTCTTGAGAAAAGACAGCGACACCTGATCGTCCTCCCGCGTGCAGTCGAAATCGCCCTTCGCGGCCGATGATCTCACGTCGCTGTGATGATGTAACCGGTCGCAGAAAATCTCCGAACTCCTTTGCAGAAGCGCGCACGAGGCGCCTTTCGTAACAAAGGAGCAGACCATGTCGACGATCTTCCCCAAATCCGTTCTTGCATTCTCCGTGCTGGCATCTCTGGTCGCGACGACGGCAGCCGCAAACGCGGGCCTGACGATTTCCGATCGGCGGTATTGGCCGAACGAAGTCGGCCCCCATTCCTACCAGACGGCGGGAGCGCAATCCGCCTCGGGTGGTCCCTTCGCCGCGATGGGATCGGTGACCTCTTCCACCACGGCAGATCCTGGCCCGCGTTATATCGGCGGTCCGAAATCATCGATCCCGCCGTCGCGCGGCTTCTGATGCGACGTCGTGATGCTCGATCTTCGGCGTCTCGTTCGAACCAGGCTGAACCGGCTGCGTCGGGGCTCTCCCGCGCAGCCGGGACAAGCGAGGCGGCCGAACCTCGTCTCGGTGGCCGCGCATTGGGCTGGCGCCTGGCTGATCCTGCTGGCGCTCTACTTCGGCTTGAGCGCCGTCTACGGAAGCGGCCCGCGCGAGGACGCCTTCGTTGCTCACGCCCATGCGGGGCTTACGGTCCTCGGGCTCGTCGTGATCAGGCTCTTCCTGAGGACGATGATGCCTTGGCCGAAAGCCCCCTCCGGAAGCTCCGGGATTCTGCACGTCGTCGCCGAAGCGATGCACTGGACGCTCTACGGCCTTATGATCCTGACGCCGCTCACCGGCTGGATCGTCGCCTCCTCGATGCAGTGCTGCATGGGCGTCCCCGGGCTCCCAGACCTCGATGCGCTCGGCTCGGGCATCCCGCTCGGCCATCCCGCGAGGGCGATGGCCGCCTACCATGTCCACGTCTTTCTCGCCTGGTCCTTGTTGAGCCTGATCTCCCTCCACGTGCTGGCCGCGCTCGTTCATCATTTCATCTTCCGAGACCCGATCCTGGTCCGGATGATTCCAGCGCTTGGCAGCCGCACAGGACCAGCATCCGCGTCGCTCGGCGACCGCAAATCTTCCACGAGCACAACGTGAGCGCATCGAGGGTCGTGCATCACAAGGAGCAATGAACATGGAACACATGTCCGCGATGCACCAGATGATGTCAGCGATGGAAGGCAGCATGCCGTCCGGAAGCGTTCATCGGGTGCTGGATGCGACGAGCCGTCTGGCCGGGGATTTCCTGGTTGTCCTGACGTCGAGGCCGGTTCTGGTCGTCCTGACGGCTCTGCTGCTTCTGCTCGCCAACGCCGCCGTTCTGCGTCTGCTTCTGCCGAAGCGAACGTCACGACCGTGAATCCGATCGGAGAACACGCCGCATGATGATGAACTGTATGAACACAGGCGTTGGCGCGCTGACCGTCGGCGGTATTCGCCTCGCAGATGCGGCAATCACGCTATCGGCGGCACTGCTGATCATCCTGGCCGCCCTTGCGGCCGTCGCTCTTGCCCGGTTCTGCTTCGACCTGGTCCGCCGGTTTCGGGCTCGCCCCATTGGCCACATCCGCGGGCCCATCTCGAAATGAGTTGCTTCGTTGTCCAACCTCAATCACCTGCGCGTGAACTTGTAACCGGCCGCCGGGAGACCTCGAATTCATTTGCGAGATGGGCTTGAGGCGCGTTGCGAAGCAGCCCCCTCAATCTGGAAAAATCGATCAGGCAAATCACTCGGAGGTATCCAAAATGGGATTCAATCAATCGTCGATCATGAAGCGCCATGCACTTGCGGTCGCGATGGCCGCAGTCGTGGCCAGCATTGCGGCCGGCTCGCCTGCGATGGCGGACGACCGTCCGGCGACGCCGCCGGCACAGGACAAGATGGGCATGGGTGCGGACGGCCATGACATGATGGGGATGGGCAGCGGTGCGATGTCGGGGATGAAGGCGATGAAATGCTGCGGCCAGGGCGGTATGAGCCGTGCTGGTCAGGACTCCGACAAGAAGCAGGACGAGAAGAAATAGCGCCCGGCGCGACAGCCGATCGGGAGATTCGTCTCCGGCGGCCATCCTCCCGAGATCACGTGCGCGTGATGATGTAACCGGATGTTCGCGCGCTTCGAATTCGTCAGGCGGGCACTGCCGCCGGTCCGCCTGACGATGGTGCCATCGTGGTAAAAGCAGCCGGCTCAAGGGAAAAGCCGTTTGCGGATTTGACCGGCGGGGCCGTGGAGCATGGGATGAAGACCGACGACCTCGTTAACGTCTTGAGTACCCGGGTCGAGCCAGTGGACTCCCGAAAGGTCGGCCGGCGCATCGCTTTGACGGTCGCTCTGGCATCCGCGCTCGCGGTCACTACCATTCTGGTCGGGTTAGGTCCGCGGACCGGCCTCAACTCGGCCGCTGCCTGGGCTTTCCTTCTTCTCAAGATCGCCTTTGCCGCGACGGTCACGGGCGCGGCAGCCGCCTATCTGACCAAGCTGTCGCGCCCGGGTGGGTCGCTCAGGCACGGTGCGACCGTCGTTGTCCTGCCCTTCCTGGCCGTCGTCGCGCTCGCTCTCGTTAGTCTCGGCGCCGCGCCTGCCTCGCACTGGGACCGGATGGTCACAGGCGACGCATGGCTCGAATGTCTGGTGTCGATTCCGGTCATCGCCATTGTCCCCTTCGCGATGACGATGTGGGCGGCGCGTCAGGCCGCGCCGACCGACCTTCGCCGCGCGGGCGCGTTCGCCGGTCTCGTCGCCGGCGGAATCAGCGCGTTCGCCTACGCGCTTCACTGTACAGACGATTCGCTGCCGTTCGTGGCGGTCTGGTATGGCGGGACAATCGTGCTGTGTACCTTGGCCGGCGCCCTGCTCGGCCCGCGCCTTCTGCGCTGGTAGCCGAGGCAAATCTCCGAACACGCGACGTCTATGACGAGCGGACAAAGCTGCTGAACTGAAATTTCTGCACCGATTGCCCTGTACTGTGATAGTTTTTTATCTCTGAAACGCAGCAAGTCATCCGCAATGATGGAGGCTGGCATGTGGAGCTTTCGTGGACAGTTCCCCGCGATAGCGGCTTGTGTTTCATTGGTGTTCGTGAGCACGCCGCATGCATTTGCTCGCGGCAGTCAGGGCGGATACGACGCCCCCTGGAATCCAGAACACATTGATCGCTTGCCGCTCGAAGTCCGCAACGCCGTGGCGCACATGTGCAGAAGTTCGGCACGCGCCGCCCACTATTTCGCAACCTATCTTGAAAACTCACGCATCATCAGGCTGCATTTCGAGCATCTTCATTGCAGCGAGGGCGGAGGGTTTTGCAGGGGCGACACTTGCCTGCATCAGGAATACGTCTCGCAAGGCGGCCAATACCGGCTCATGAAGAGCTACTACGGCCGCAATGACGACTGACAGCTCACACCACGTCGTCAGGCCGGACGGGCCTTCAGTTCGATCGTCGATTGTTGCACCACGACGGACGCCCCCTGGAGCGCGAGGCCGGCCATGATGGCCGCCACGATCACATCGGGCCAGCCCGTGCCGGTGCCGAACACGCCCAGGGCGGCCAGCAGCACCGCGATGTTGCCAAGCACGTCATTGCGCGTGCAGATCCAGGCCGAGCGCATGTTGGCGTCGCCCTTGCGGTACGCCCACAACAATCCGAACGAGGCCGCGTTCGCGGCAAGGGCCGCCATGCCGACCGCGCCCATCGTGAACGCACTCGGTAACGTGCCATGAGCGGCGTGCCAGACCACGGTGCCGACGACCCACAGGCCGAAAGCACCCATTGTCAGCCCCTTCGCGAGAGCGGCAGCGGCGCGGTAGCGCAGCGCCATCCCGACGACCAGAAGGCTGATGGCGTAGTTCGCGGCGTCGCCGAGAAAATCGAGCGCGTCAGCCTGCAGCGACGCCGATCCGGCGGCGAGGCCCGCGCCGATCTCGACCAGAAACATGACGGCATTGATGGCAAGCACGGCCCACAGCACGCGGCGATACGCCTTGTTGCCCCGATGGCGATCGAAATTGAGTGGCGGCGGTGAACAGCATGCGTCGGCCATGCCGGCAAGATAGGACCAGAACACGTCCCAGACAATCTCGATATCCCCACCCTCCCCGCGACATCAAGTTCCCCACACGTAACATTGTTGCGGGTCGACACTTTTCCCGGACCCTGCTAGGCAGCTTGAAGTCAAAGAGAGCGACGCCGTGTTTTCGATCCGCCGGTCCATCAGGAAAGTGTTCCGCCCGCGCAACTGGCGCGGGTCCTGGGCCGTAGTCTGCGCGGTGCTCTATCTGCTGTCGGGCGCCCTGCATGCCAGCCAGTGCCTCGATGTGGCAAACCCGTTCGGCCAGTCGCACATCGTCTCGATGGCGGGTACGCCGGGCGATTGTGACGGCAAGTCCATCGCAGCGCATCACTGCCACGGCTGCTTCTCGGTGACCGTCGCCCAGCACGTCGAACCCGCCACAACGGTCGACCTGCACACCGTGCCGACATCGTCGCGCGAGCCCGCCTCGGTCGGGATCGATCCCGATACCGACTCGCCTCCCCCCAGATACCTGGCCTGAACTGATCAGCCGGGCGCCTTGCGCGCCCACGATGCTATTGTTCACAGGTCACCTTCATGTCTTCCAGACGGACTGCCGCGCGCCTCGCATGCGCGTTGGCGATACTCATTGGCCCTTGGCTGACGCCGCATGCGCAGGCCCAGACGCTGTCCATGCGCGCGGCGCTCTCGCGCGCGCTGGCCGCGAGCCCGCGCCTGACGGCGGCGGAGCGCGATGTCGGCATCGCCACGGGCCAACGCATCCAGGCGGGCGCGCTGCTCAATCCGGAACTGTCATACGAGCAGGACAATTCGTTCGGCTCCGGCATCTATCGCGGCACCAGATCGGCCGAGACCACGCTCCAGATCAGCCAGGCTTTCGAGCTGTTCGGCAAGCGCGACGCCAGGATTGCCGCCGGACAGGCCGGCATCGAGGTCGCCGCGATCCAGCGCAAGGCAGTCCGGCTGGAGGTGCTGTCGGAGACTGCGATCGCCTTCCTCAGCGTGCTCGGCGCGCAGCGGCGCATCCAGATCCTCGACGAGCAGATCGCCGCGATCGACCGGCTGACGCCGCTGCTTCGTCGCCGCGTCGAAGCCGGCGCCTCCTCCCCGGCCGAGACCGGCCGCGCCGAGGTCGCCTCCGCGCTGGTGAAGGCCGACCGCGAGCGCCTCAAGGCGACGCTGGCGAGCGCCCGGCGCGAGCTTGCCGTGCTGATGGGCGATCCCGCGGCGAAATTCGGCGAGGTCTCCGGACGGCTCGACACCACCGGGCGGCCGCCGACCTTCCAGTCGGTGATCGCCGCCATCGATGCCAATCCGCAGCTGGTGCGCTGGACCGCGGTCTTCGCCCAGCGCAATGCCGAGTTGCTGATCGCGCGCCTCAAGCCCTATCCCGACGTGCGGATCGCCGCGGGCTGGCGCCATTTCAACGAGAGCAATGACGACGCGGTGCGGCTCACCGTCTCGGTGCCGATCCCCGTGTTCGACCAGAACCAGGGCAACATCCTCTCGGCGCAGGAAAGCCTCGCCAAGACCAAAGCCGAGCGCGAGGCCAACCGCAACACGCTGATCGTGATCGCCGGCCGCGCCTACGACTCGGTGCAGGGCTCGCTGCGCGAGCTCGCCGTGCTGCGCGAGACCGCCATCCCCAAGGCGGTCGAGGCGTCCGAGGCGATCTCGCAAGGCTACGGCCAGGGCCGCTTCACCCTGCTCGAAGTGCTCGACGCACAGGCCAGCGTGACGCAAGCGCGGCTGCGCGAGCAGGAAGCACAGCAGAACTTCCACGTCGGCGTTGCCACCATCGAAGGCCTCGTCGGCAATCCCTTTGCGCTGGCCCGGGAGAGCGCGCGATGAAGACATCCTCCACCCTCCTCATAGCCGTCGTCGCGGCCGCGCTCGGCGCTTACGGTTACTCGCTGCTCGCCCCTGCCAAGGTTGCGCACACCGAGCACGCCGAAGAGAAGAAGCCGGAGAAGCCGAACGACCATGTCGAGCAGGACGAGCACGGTGCCGACCGCATCCGCATCTCCGACGTCAAGCTGGCCGCCGCCGGCGTGACCCTGGCGGAAGCCGCCAGCGCGACGCTGACCGACACGCTGTCGTTCAACGGCATCCTGCGCGCCAACCAGGAGGCGGTCGTCCAGGTCACGCCCCGCTTTCCCGGAATTGCAAAATCGATCCAGAAGCGGATCGGCGACAAGGTCGGCAAGGACGACCTGCTGGCGGCGATCGAGAGCAACCAGAGCCTCACGGTTTACGAGCTGAAGGCGCCGATCGCCGGCACCGTGATCGAGCGGCAGATCTCGCTCGGCGAATACGCCTCCGAGCAGAAGCCGGCCTTCGTCGTCGCCGACCTCTCCTCCATCTGGGTCGACCTATCGATCTACCGGCAGGACCTGAAACGCGTCCGTCTCAACGACGAGGTGCTGATCGACCCCGATGACGGCCGCGGCGAGATCAAGGGCACCATCTCCTACATGGCGCCGATCGGCTCGAGCGAGACCCAGACCGCGCTGGCGCGCGTGGTGCTGCCGAATCCGGAAGGACGCCTGCGGCCCGGCCTGTTCGTCACGGCCCGGCTGATCCTCGCCGCCCGCAATGTCGCGGTCGCCGTGCGCCGGAGCGCAATCCAGACGCTGGAGAACAAGACCATCGTGTTCGTCCGCGAGGACGGCGACAAGATCGAGGCGCGTCCCGTCGAGCTTGGCGATTCCGACCCAAAATTCGTCGAGATCCGCGCCGGCCTGTCGGCCGGCGAGCGCTACGTCGCCGAGAACAGCTTCGTCGTGAAGGCGGAGATGGGCAAGGGAGACGCCGATCATGATTGACGCCCTCCTCGCCTTCTCGGTTCGCCAGCGGTGGCTGGTGGTGCTGCTCGCGCTCGCCGCCGGCGCCTTTGGCGCCTGGAATTTCACGCGGCTGCCGATCGACGCGGTGCCCGACGTGACCAACGTACAGGTTCAGATCAACACGCGCGCGCCGGGCCTGTCGCCGCTCGAAGCCGAGCAGCGCATCACCTTCCCGCTCGAGACCGCCATGGGCGGCCTGCCCAGGCTCGACTATACCCGCTCGATCTCGCGCTACGGGCTGAGCCAGGTCACCGTCGTGTTCCAGGACGGCACCGACATCTATTTCGCGCGCCAGCTCGTCAATGAGCGCATCCAGCAGGCGAAGGAGCAATTGCCTGCGGGCACCGAGGTCGCGATGGGGCCGATCTCGACCGGCCTCGGCGAGATCTATGTCTACTCCGTCGAAGCCAGGGCGGGCGCGAAGTCGCCGACGGGTACGGAGTTCACGCCGACGGAGCTGCGCACGATCCAGGACTGGATCATCAAGCCGCAGCTGCGGACCATTCCCGGCGTGGTCGAGGTCAACTCGATCGGCGGCTATGAGCGGCAGTTCCACGTGCTGCCGATCCCGGGCCGGCTGATGGCCTACAAGCTCGGCTTCCGCGACATCATGACGGCGCTCGCCGCCAACAATTCCAATGTCGGCGCCGGCTATATCGAGCGCAACGGCGAGCAATATCTCGTCCGCGCCCCCGGCCAGGTCGCCAATATCGAGGATATCCGCGACATCGTGATCGGCTCGCGCGGTGGCGTGCCCGTGCGCATCCGCGACGTCGCCGACGTCCAGGAGGGCCAGGACCTGCGCAGCGGCGCGGCCTCGGCCAACGGCAAGGAGACGGTGCTCGGCACCGCCATGCTGCTGATCGGCGAGAACAGCCGCTCGGTTGCCCAGCGCGTCGCGGCGCGGCTCAACGAGATCGCGAAATCGCTCCCCGACGGGGTGATCGCGCGCGCCGTCTACGACCGCACGCATCTGGTGGAGGCGACGATCCAGACCGTCGCCAAGAACCTCATCGAGGGCGCGGCGCTGGTGATCGCGGTGCTGTTCCTGATCCTCGGCAACATCCGCGCCGCGCTGATCACGGCCTGCGTCATCCCGCTCGCGATGCTGTTCACGATCACGGGCATGGTCGAGAGCAAGGTCAGCGCCAATCTGATGAGTCTCGGCGCCATCGATTTCGGCATCATCGTCGACGGCGCCGTCATCATCGTCGAGAACTGCCTGCGGCTGCTCGCTACCGAGCAGCATCGGCGCGGCCGGCTGCTGACGCTGGACGAACGCCTCGACACCATCCGCGCCGGAAGCAGCGAGGTGATCAAGCCGAGCCTGTTCGGAACGCTGATCATCGCCGTGGTCTACCTGCCGGTCCTCACCCTCACGGGGACCGAGGGCAAGATGTTCACGCCGATGGCATTGACCGTGCTGATGGCACTGGCCGGTGCAGCACTGCTGTCGGTCACCTTCGTGCCGGCCGCGGTTGCGATCTTCGTCACAGGCAAGGTCTCGGAGAAGGAGAACATCTTCATGCGGGCGGCCAAGCGGTTCTATGTGCCGCTGCTCGACCGCGCGATCCGCTATCGCGGCAGCGTCGCGTTCGCTGCCGTGCTGATCGTCGTCGGCAGTGTCTTTGCCGCGACTCGCATGGGCGGCGAGTTCATTCCGAGCCTGGACGAAGGCGACATCACCATCGAGACCATCCGGATTCCCGGCACCAGCCTGACCCAGAGCGTCGACATGCAGCTTCGCCTGGAAAAGGCCGTCAAGCAGGTACCGGAAGTCGCAACCATCTTCTCCAAGGTCGGCACCGCCGAGATCGCCAACGATCCGATGCCGCCCAACGTCGCCGACACCTATGTGACGCTGAAGCCGCGCGAGGAATGGCCCGATCCCGACAAGCCGAAGAACGAGGTGATCGAGGAGATCGAGCGCGCCGCCAACACCTTGCCCGGCACGGCTTACGGCATGACGCAGCCGATCCAGATGCGCTTCAACGAGCTCATCGCCGGCATCCGCAGCGACGTCGGCGTCAAGATCTTCGGCGACGATCTCGACGTACTCGCGGGCATCGCCCAGCAGGTCAACGGCATCGTGCGCGGCATCGAGGGCGCCGCCGACGTCAAGACCGAGCAGGTCGCAGGACTGCCGATCCTCACCGTCAAGCTCGACCGCCAGGCGCTGTCGCGCTACGGCCTCAGCCTCAGCGAGGTGCAGAACCTCGTCGAGATCGCGATCGGCGGCAAGCCGGTCGGCAAGCTGTTCGAGGGCGATCGGCGCTTCGACATCGTGGTGCGGCTGCCGGAAAACCTGCGTGCCAACCCGGACACGATCAAGTCGCTGCCGATCCCGCTGCCGCCGGGCGAGGATGCCGCCGCGATCACCAAGACGGCCTGGTCCGGGACCTCGGGTACGGCGCTGCGCTACGTTCCGCTGTCTTCGGTCGCGGCGATCGAGATCGCGCCGGGCCCCAACCAGATCAGCCGCGAGAACGGCAAGCGCCGCGTCGTGGTGATGGCCAACGTGCGCGGGCGCGATTTACGCTCCTTCGTCGCCGAGACGCAGGCCGCCGTGGCCGAGAAGGTCAAGCTGCCGCCCGGCTACTGGATCGGCTGGGGCGGACAGTTCGAGCAGCTGGTCTCCGCCACCAAGCGCCTGACCATCGTGGTGCCGGTCGCGCTGCTGCTGGTGTTCCTGCTGCTGTTCATGGGAATGGGATCGGCGGCGGATGCGGCGCTGGTGTTCTCGGGCGTGCCGCTGGCGCTGACCGGAGGCGTCGCGGCGCTGCTGCTGCGCGGCATCCCGCTGTCGATCAGCGCCGGCGTCGGCTTCATCGCGCTGTCGGGCGTCGCGGTGCTCAACGGCCTCGTCATCATCGCCTTCATCGAGCGGCTGCGCAGCGAGGGGCGGCCCGTTGCGGAGGCCGTACGCGAGGGCGCCCTGACGCGGCTGCGGCCGGTGCTGATGACGGCGCTCGTCGCCTCGCTCGGCTTCGTGCCGATGGCGCTCGCCACCGGCGCCGGCGCCGAGGTGCAGCGGCCGCTGGCGACCGTCGTGATCGGCGGCATCATCTCCTCGACGGTGCTGACGCTGCTGGTGCTGCCGGCGCTCTACGTGCTGTTCCGGCGTGACGCGGCACGCGAAACGCCTACAATGGTGCCTGATTTGGCGGCGTCCGGGGAGCACTAGGTTTGGGCAGCCACGACCACCACGGCCACGACCATCATGACCATGCCGGCCATTCGCATGATCACGGGCATGACCACAGTCACGGTCATGTCCATGCCCCTGCCAGCTTCGGCAAGGCCTTTGCGATCGGCATTGTCCTCAACACCGCGCTGGTCGTGGCCGAGGCGATCTATGGCTACATCAGCAACTCAACCGCCCTGCTCGCGGATGCCGGCCACAATCTCTCCGACGTGCTTGGCCTGGTCGTGGCCTGGGGCGCCTCGATCGCAGCGCGGCGCGCGCCGAGCGGCCGCTTCACCTATGGCCTGCGCGCCTCCACCATCCTCGCTGCGCTCGCGAACGCGGTGCTGCTGCTGGTCGCGACCGGCGCCATCGGCTGGGAGGCGATCCTGCGCCTGCGCCAGCCGGAGCCGATCGCCGGCGTGACCGTGATGGTGGTTGCCGGCATCGGCATCCTCATCAACGGCTTCACGGCGATGCTGTTCGCCAGCGGCCGCAAGGACGACATCAACATCGAAGGCGCCTATCTGCACATGGCGGCGGACGCGGCGGTCTCGCTCGGCGTCGTGGTCTCGGCGGGGCTGATCATCTGGACCGGATGGCTCTGGCTCGATCCCGTCACCAGCCTCGTCATCTGCGCCACCATTCTCTGGAGCACGACGAGCCTCTTGCGCGGCTCCATCGACATGTCGATGGCAGCCGCCCCCAAGGGTACCGACCTCGCCGCGATCAGGACATTCCTGCTGGAGCGCCCCGGCGTTTCCGCCATCCACGATCTCCACGTCTGGCCGATCTCGACCACCGAGACGGCGTTGACGTGTCACCTCGTCATGCCCGCCGGCAGCGGCGATGCGTTCCTGATGGAGACGGCACAGATGCTGAAGGCCTCCTTCCGCATCGGCCACACCACGCTCCAGGTCGAGACCCATCCAGATAACGGCTGCGCGCTGGCGCCGGACGACGTGGTGTGAGGCGCTCTACCTCCGCGTCGTCATTGCGAGCGCAACGAAGCAATCCAGACTGCCTCCGCGGAAACAGTCTGGATTGCTTCGTCGCAAGAGCTCCTCGCAAATGACGGTGGAGAGAGCTTCGCTTAAGCCCTAACTCGCCTTCGCCGTCACAATCCAGATCGCGCCCTGCAGCGCCACGCTCTGCCCCTTCAGGAACGGCGCGAGCGCCTCGCGGATCGAGGCTTTGGCGGCCTCATACGTCTCGGGCGGATGGCCCTGAAGCGCGCGGCTGGCGGGGCCGATCTGGAGCGAGCCCTCGACGGCCGCCTCGAGGCCGCCGCCGATCGCGATGTCCATCGCCAGATTGTGCGGCTCCATCGCGACGTCCACGAAACCTGCGCCTTTCAGGATGCGCATCACGCGCTCTTCGGAGGCGAACGCGAACGGACCCGGCTCCTCCGGCCCGACCGGCGGCATTTTCGGAACGTGTTTGTAGACCGCCATCAGCGGCGCCATCATCCAGGGATTTTCCTTGGGCTCGCGCCAGCAGACGAAGGCGAGCCGCCCGGTGGGCTTCAGCGCGCGGCGGAGATTGGCAAAGGACACAACGGGATCGGCAAAGAACATCACGCCGAAGCGTGACGCCAACAGGTCAAAGCTCGCCGGCTCGAACGGATGCACCGTTGCATCCGCCAGCACGAAATCGAGCGGCAGGCCTTTTGGGGCGAGCGCCCGCGCCTGCGACAGCATCGGATCGGAGACGTCGAGGCCGAGCGCGAAACCATCGGGAGCCACGGCCCTGGCGAACGCTACCGTGGTCGCACCGGAGCCGCAGCCCACGTCGATCACGCGCTCGCCCGGCTTCGGTTTCGCCCGGTCGATCAGCACGTCGGCGATCGGCCCGAGCAGCTTCTCCTGGACCCCGTGGCGATCGGCCCAGCGCTGCCCGCTCGGGCCGTTCCAATAGGCAATCTGGTCGGCGTTTTGCTCGTGTCCGCTGGGTTGCTGCATCATGGCCTCATTGCATGCGCTCGCGCGCCGTTCGCACTTTGCGGTCTTCCCCGCCATCTCCGGCCCGGGTGCGATAGGACCTGATCGCATCGAAGACCAAACTCGCCAGAATGGCGCTCGAGCCCCCAAGGAAGGGAATGACGTAATAAGCATAACGATTGTAGCCATAAATGAGGAAGGCGGGAAACGCGGCGCTGACCAGGGCGAGCAGAACCATCAAAGCGCCGCCGGCAACAAGGCCGCGGGACGGCCGCCGAACAAGGCCCACATAGCTCGCGGCGCCTCCTATCAAGAGGACGAGCGCGAGAATGAGCGTCGCCGCGGACAACCACCGGATCGGGCCTGGACGGTCATCGTATTCCGTCGAGACCTTCACCCCGCAGCAGAACGTCACCAACTCCGAGTTCGGCGCGTAGCCACGCCCCATGATCTGGGTCAGCCAGTTCTGCAACTGATCCGCTGTCGGCAAAAACCGCGGCAACGGCCACCAGGGCTTGTAGTACGCGCGCACGAGCTGGCCGCGCTCGAATCCGGTCGGGCTCCCGAAGAACGGCAGGGCATCGCGCTTCACGAAGTACTCGTACCCTTGCGGATTGGGCGCGCGCCGCGCAACCGAATTTCCATCGAAGAGCAGGAAATACATTTCCCGGAAGAAGTGCCGCGTGACGTGCCGATACAGCGTGGACGGCGTCGTCACGGTTTCGATGAAAATATCGCGCACGACCTGTCCGATGTCGGCGTCGCTGTCGCCGGGCATTTTCAGCCCTTGCACCGCGCCGAACGGCCATTGATATTCGCCCGTGTCGGCCCAGCCTTTGGCCGTATCGGCAGCCCGCATCTTCTCGACATACGGCCTCGCCTTGGCTTTCCGGTCGAGGTGCACGCCGTGATCGAAATCGCCGGAATAGCCGACGACAAAGGCCATGACCGCAACGCTCTCGCTGCCGGCGCGCGGCTTTCCAATCACGGCATCGACCGCCGCCGGAGTGAGGTAGACGGCTGACGCGACGAAGACCGCCAGTCCAACGGCACCGAACCGACGCAAGAGCCGGGCATCCAAGGTCACGAACAACCACAGCAGGATGACCATGGCTTGTCCTATCGCCGCCGACCGGCACACCATGAGCGCACCGAGAGCCAGGCCCATACCCGCCGCTGCGAGAAACGCCGGCCAGTTCCGAAATGCCGCACCGGCCGCGATGAAGGCCGCAAGACTGACCAGAAAGTTGGAAATCGTCTCCGCACCGACAGAGTTGTCGTAGTGGACGAGACGGCCATGCAGTGCCGCAAGGCAAAATGCCAGCAGCGCAAAGAAGCGAGGGGCACCGGCAAAACGGACGATAGCAGCGACCAGAAGCGCGGTGCCGACGCTCATCAGGTGCTGCACGATGACAAACACCAGGATGTTTGGGCCGAACAGCTTCGACAGCAGGACGACGAAGAACGCCACGCCATACGGACGCTTCGTCACGTCTTCGATATAGTGCCCCTTCAGGATGGCTTCCGCCTGCGTCAGATAGGCCCAGCTGTCCTCATGGATGAAGTGATCCGGCCAGGTCACCAGGAATGCGAGGTGAACCATCAGGACGAAGCCGATCGCGCCGACCCAGATCCAGAACCACGCGATGGAACTCACCCATCCGAGCCATGCAGGCAACAATCCAGGGCGCCCGGCCCGTGCTTCGTTCATCTTCAATGCTCGCCCTTGATATCGCCGGTCGCGGACTGACCGCGCGACTCCGCCGGGCGGGTGCCGGACACGGTCCAGCTATAACCATGCCGGTGATAGAGCTGAACATCCGCAAATCCCACATCCGACAACAACGCCTCCGCCTCGGCGCGCGTATAGTATTTCGCGTAGGAGGGATTCAACTGATCGTAAATGGTCAGGCGGCGAACCGAACGCGGAAACTTCGCCAGGACGGAACGCATGTAGCTGCGCATCGGAAGCGGAAGGATCCGGCACAGCCAGATATAACCCGTCAGCGCGAACTCCAGCAGGTGCGACAGTGCCACGAGCATCCGGTGCGGCATCCGCACCGTGAGCTTGCGCAGCGGCACGGCGATCGACAGATAGGTCTCGTTCCCCTCAAAGCCATAAAGCCACACGACGCAGCGCCCGCCCGGACGCAGCGCTGCGAACGCGGCGCGGACGACCGGCTCCGGCACTGGGATATGGTGCAGCACGCCCATCGAGACGACGTAGTCGAGCCCAAGGCCAGGCGGCAATTGATCGCCGGGCACCTGGAGATATTCGATGCGGTCCGCATTGACGGTGGTGTTCGCCTTCAGGACCTCGAATGCAGCCGATGGTTCGACCGCAACGACGCGATCGGCGCCCGCGTCGAGCAGCATGTTGACGATACGCCCGGTGCCGCTTCCGATGTCGGCGACCCGCGCGCCCCTGACATCGTCAAGCGTCAGCAGCGGACCGAACAGATCCGCGAGCAGATCCGCCGACCCGTAATAGCCGGGATTGTCCCGGAACGCAGTCCACTGCTCTCCGAAATCGCTGATCGTCTGTCGCTTCAGATCCGGCATGCGCGCGCGTCCAGCTCGCTCAACGCGACCGCGGGGCCGCGAGCCCCATCAGCCATATCCCCAATGTCAGGATGGGCCACAGTGCGAAGGCGTTGTCGCTGCGCCGCTCCAAATGGTCGGTCCACAGCGTCCGGATCTCATCCGGCTTGAGATAGGGCGCGAAGACGTCCGGCTCCTTGTTGAAGACGCGATCGCAGATCGCCTGCAGGCCGCCCCGCCTCATCAGCTGCGCGATAGGCACGTTGAATCCTCGCTTGCGCGACCATGCGGCTTCCTTTGGCATTCCCAGGCTCTCGGCGAGCTTCCGGAGCACGTATTTCGGGGCTCCTTTCGGCCAAGGATTGAGGAGCGCGACATCGATAGTGCCCGCGAGGTCCATGACCCGCCGGTCAAGGATCGGAACGCGCACCTCGAGCGAATGCGCCATGCTCATCGCGTCGACCTTCGTGAGCACGCTTTGCAGGTGAAAGCGCTGGTCGGCGATCAGCGCACGATCGAGCACTTTGTCGTGCGGCTCCGCATAATATTCCGCATATTCCGCGAACGGATCCGCCGTGGCGACATCGAGCATTGCGGGCGCGTAGATCTTCGCGGCAAGAAATCCAGGCACCAGCCGCCGCCATTGCAAATGCGGGCTGTCGCCCTCCTCGCTGAGACCCAGCGCAAAACGGGCCAGCTGCGCCGCCGCGGGAAGACGTCTCTCGTTGCCGCGAACGGCGGCATAGGCAAACCGGCCGGTCATGCCGGCAACGCCGCGCGGCACGACGCGGCGCAAAGGCTCCGCCATGGCGGTTGCGGCATAGGTTTCATATCCGGCGAAGAACTCGTCGCCGCCGTCGCCAGACAGAACGACGCTGCAATGCTGCCGCACCGCACCGGCCAGACGATAGAAGCCGAGCGCCCCCGTATCGGCGCACTGCCCGTCGAAATGATGGACCACCGCGCGCAGGGCCGTCTCGGCATCCTCGCCCCCTTCCCCGTCGATCACGCTGACCGACAGGCCGGCCGCGGCGGCGATGTCTTTTGCGGCGGTGGATTCATCATGGCTCTTCTCGGAAAAGCCTGCCGTGAACAGCGGCGGCTTCAATCCGAGCTGCTTCAGCGTGAGCGTGACGAGGGAGCTGTCGACGCCTCCGCTTTGCAGCACGCCCAGCGGCACGTCGCTCACCATCTGGCTCTCGACCACCGTCTGGATGGTCGACCGCAGGCGGTCGACCGCGTCATCCAACCGGTCGATCGTCGGCGCGCGAACCGGACGCCAGAAGCGGCGCTCGGTCCATTCGCCGGCGGTGAAGCTCATAACCGTACCCGGCGGCACCTGCTTGATGTCGCGAAACAGGCTCTCCCGCGTCCCGGTGTGCCCGGCGGCCAGGAAGGTGTGCAAGGCGGCAGGATCGACATGCGCGGCTATGCGCTGGCTCGCCAGGATTCCCTTGACCTCGCTCGCGAACACGACGTCGCTACGGTCCTCGAAGAAAAAGAGCGGCTTGATGCCGATGCCGTCGCGCGCGAGGATCAGCCGACGCTCCTGACGGTCCCAGAGGCCGAGGGCGAAAAAGCCCTCCAGCCGTTCGAACATCGCCTCTCCCCAGGCGAGATAGGCGTAAGGGAGAATTTCCGTATCGCAGTGCCCGCGGAAGCGGAAGCCGAAGGACCGCTCGAGCTCGCGGCGCAGCTCGCCGTCGTTGTAGAGCTCGCCGTTGTAAGTCACGACGATCCGGCCGGACGCATCCAGCATCGGCTGGTGCCCGGCGTCGGACAGATCGCGGATCGCGAGCCGGCGGTGCGCGAAACCGACGGACTGATCCAGCCAGGAGCCGTCGCCGTCCGGCCCGCGATGGATCAACGCCGCAGACATCGCTGCGACCGTGGCGCGATCAGCCGGGCGGCCATCGCGATGGAAGATTCCGGCTATGCCGCACATCGCGCTTTGGCGTGATCGATGGTCATGGTCGCTGGTTCATGATCTGCTTCAGAAGCACCGCCAGCAGCCCCATCGCGACGACGAGAATGCTGAGAAGGATGGCTCCGACCCCGAGCACGAAACCGCTGACGACCTGCAGGATGATCCCGCCGATCAGCGACACCACCGCGAGCAGCATGCACATCATCGCCAACAGCACGAAGATCTTCAGCGGATTGTAGTAGGTGCAGGCTTCGAGGACGTATTGAAGGGTGCGAAGGGAATCGCGGAACAGATTGACCTTGGATCGTCCGATCCGCTCTGCGTAATCGATCGGAATGTAATCGACGAATCTCGCGTTCATCATGTACGCGAGCGTGAGCGACGTCGTGAAGCTGAAGAGGTCGCTGACATGGTCGAAATAGGAAATCGCAACCTGGCGCCGGAAGGCGCGAAGGCCGGAATTGATGTCGGGGATTTCGCGATTGGCGGTGAACTCGACGATGACCTTGAGCACCGCGCGCAGCGGCGATTTCAGCATCGACTCCCGGTAGTTCGGGCCGGTCCGCGCGCCGACCACCATGTCGAACCCCTCATTGAGGCGTGCGATCAGCTTGGGTATGGCCTCGATCGGATAGGAGCCGTCGGCATCGCTGATGACGATCGTTTCGAAGGACGCCATGCGAATGCCGTCCTTGAGCGAGCGCCCGTAGCCGATGTTGTGCGGGTGCCTCAGGACTTTTGCGCCGGCCTCCTCGGCCAGCGCCCCGGTCCCGTCGCTCGATCCGTCGTCGACGACGATGATCTCGTAGGGAGTGAGTTGGGCTCCGTCGAGAACCGCCTTCGCCCGCGCGATCGTATCGACGATGCCGTTGCGCTCGTTCAGCGCTGGAATGACGACCGAAATCATACGCGCCGTGCGATGCAGGTGACGGATTGCCCGAAGAAGCTCCGCGACAGGGGGTCAAGCGCCCGCGACAACGGAACCATGTACTTGTCGAACAGTGCGATCTGTCCGTTCACGGCATCGTCGTTCAGGGACTCATGGCGCTTCAAACGGTTGGCAAGCCATCCCAACCCGCCGACGGGGTTGAAATAGCTGAGCCTCACCAGCTCGACAGGCTGTCCCGCGAGAAGATCGCGCAAGCGCGTGGTGCTGTAGCGGCGGAAGTGTCCGGCAAGACGATCCAGATCGTTGTAGAGCAGCATCAGGGCCGGAACGCTGATGAGAAGATGTCCGCCCGGCTTGAGCACGTCGACCAGATTGGCGACCGCCTTGGCATCGTCCTCGATGTGCTCGAGCACGTTGATGGTGAAGACCGCATCGACCCCGTTGGGGAACAGCGCGTGGAGCTGTTCCCCAGCCAAAATGTCGCAGACGGCAAAGTTGCGGTCCGGCATGGCCCGGCTGGCCTGCTCGACACTGTCGCGGTCGTGGTCTATCCCGCAATAGTCACCGAGTTCCCCAAGCACCCTGCTGTAGAGCCCATGACCGAATCCGACTTCGACGATTCGTCCCTTGAGGTACGGGCGGAATTGCTCGATGACCCAGTTCATGTAGTTCTGCGCATCGGCGATGCCGCTCGAATACGTCGCCGCCCCCGTCTTGAGAGGGTCCGCGGGCGCGGGTTGTGGCAGCCGAGAGACCTGAGCCATTGGTCCTGAACCTCTTTTCATGTCGGGATTAGCAGCAAGGGACAGGTTTCTCAAGGCGCAGGGCACCGGCCCGAGACGCGAGTTCACCGCTCTCGCGACGCGTCCCGTGGCGTCACGAGGCTGTTGCAATACCGGGGATCACCTTGCCTACCTGATCACCTCGGGGCTTGGATCGCCCGGCACATCGCGGCCCTTTGACCGCAGCGCCAGCCAACGCGCCGCCCAGCGGTTGATCGGGCGCTCAAACCACATCCAAGATGCGGACGCGACGGCGACGACGGCCACAAGCAGGAACCAGCGCCAGAGCTCGCCATTGGCCGGGTCGAATTGCTTCCGATACGCCAGCCACGGCAGGATCATGAACACGGGCCAGTGCCAGACGTAGAGACCGTAGGAAATGTCGCCAAGCTTGACGAACGGGCGCGGTGCGGATGGCAGAAGCGCCATGCCGGAAACGGCGAGGCAGCACGCCACGGGCGTCATCCAGTAGGATACGTTTAGCCCATAGACGTAAGTGACAATTGCAAGGACCAGCAGCACCAGACTGGAACTCCAGCGCGGCGACAGCCGTGAAACCATCATGTAAGCGAACACACCTGCCGCAAAGCTTGCGTAATGGTCGTCACCGAAACGAGCGATGATCGGCGGCTGCGGAGCGATCTCGGTCCCGATCGCAGCAGCGGCAACGCACCAGAGCAGCAACAGCCGCACTCCGCCGAGCGGAATGAGGATTGCGGAGACCAGATAGAAGACCACCTCGTATTCGAGCGTCCAGCCGACCGCATTCATCGGGGTCTGTTGCGGAACGATCAGAAGCGATCGCAAGACGCGCCCCAGCTCGATCTCGTGCGGCGGCCCGCCGATGCTGCGGCTGAAGAGCATGATCATGACAAGCGTCGCCAGCGCATTGAGCGGGTAGATGCGAAAGAAGCGCTTGGCGAGAAAGCTGAAGGGCGTGTAGCCCGGCGTTGACGAGACGTAACAGACGATGAAGCCGGAAATGGCGAAGAAGAGATCCACACCAGCGGCGCCGCGATCAGCCAGGAACTTCCAAGTATAGAGCCGGGCCGGATCGAAGTAGTTCAGCGCAAGATGAGTATGAAAATAAAAAACCCCCAAGGCAGCGATCGCGCGCCCGACCTGAATGCCGGGCAACCGGCCATGGAGCTGAGTTCCTGCCATTCGGCGGCAACCTAGCAGCGCATCGTGGCAGGCGCAATGTCTCACAACCGCAGCGTGAGCTTGCCTTCACCTTCGTGGTCAGCGCCGTCTCGGGAATACTCAGACGCGGACTGCCCGACGTTGATCCGTAATCGCTCGGTGTCGTCCTCATCCGACGCCGCCCTGCCGATCGCATCCTGCAAAGCGAAGTCCCGGCGGCCAGTTCCGCCCGCCCGTTCGCGCGGCCTCAACCGATGCGTTTGACCAGCCGCGCCGGATTACCGCCCATGACGACATTCGGCTCGACGTCGGCCGTGATCAGGCTGCCCGCCATGACCTGGACATTGTCGCCGATGGTCCTGTTCGGAACGATGGCGCTCTTGATGCCGAAGAAGCAATTGGCGCCGACCTTGACCCCTCCGCCGAAGGTCACACCGGCCGTCACCTGGGACAGCGCACCGAGCACACAATCGTGGTCGACGCTGGACAGGGTGTTGACGATCGTGTCGCGCCCGATCAGGGCTCTCGAGCCCACGACGGCACCGGCCGCAATCACCGCGCCGCTCTCGATCTCGGCGTCGCGCGCGACGAAGGCGGTCGGAGCGATGCACGGCGGCATGTTCACCTTGGCTTCCCGCAACCGGGACGCACAGAGCTGGCGCGCCGCGTTGGCTCCTATTCCGAGATAGGCATCGCCGGACGGAAGCTCGCGGAAATAGTCGTCCTCGGACATCACGCTTCCGGGCAGCGCGGGCTGGCCCTCCAGGCTGCGAACGACGAAGACGGGCGCGACATCGAGGAACGATGCGATCACGCGCGCATGGCCGCCTCCGCCGAAGATAAATGCCTTAGCCATCGCCTTAGCCATTGAACGCCTCAGCCATCAAGTGCGTTAGCCTTGGGATTTCGTCGTCAGCATATAGGCCATCACGACACCGTCGCTCTTGCGCGACAGGGAGATCTCCGTAACGAGCCCGGCCTCGGACTGCTCCCATTTGTGGATACGGAAGACGATACGGTCCTTGATGTCCGAATTGGCAAAATAGTAGATGTCGCGCGAGACCGTGCTCAGCTCGGAAAACGTCGGGTCGTAGCGCAGCGCGCAGATGTCGCTGATGATCGGATAGGACGCGAAGTACAGCAGCCCGACGCCATTGATGTCGTGAAACGGGATGATGTCGTACTCGGCCTCGAACAGCGGCGCCGCAGGCGTCCGCGCCCTGAGATCGCGGTACTCCGACACGAAGGCGGGCAGAGGAACTTCCGGAATCGGACAATCCGGCGGAATGGTCGGCTGCCCCTTCAGGAGCGAGGTGTTGTTCGCTTCGCCGCGCCGGGAAAAATTCGACATGAGGCGCGCCTCACCGCCGGCAAGGTCGTGGCGCAGCGTGATGTCCGAGATGAACGTGCCGGCTCCGAACCGGGAAATCGTCCCGGTGAGATCGAGACCGCTGTCTTCGCCGATCGCACTGAGCGGCTTGCGCAGCGAGTAACCGATGCGCGTAAACGTCGCGTACAGGCGGTTGCCTCCGCCATCCTTCAATGCCGAGCTCGGGCTGCGGAGACCCGAGGTGATCATGGTCCAGTGCATGTCGCCCAGCTCCTTCAGGAGCCAGGACTCCGACAGTCCTCCCATCGCCATCTGCGGCATGTTCACGGACAGGCTGCGCCGCTCCATGGCCGCCGCCACTGAGACGCGCGCCGGCTCCTGCACCGACGAGAGGGCCAGGATGTCGTTCAGCGTCTCGACGCGTCCCCAGGCCTCGTCGCCGACGGGGCGTCCGAGTGCCGCCTCGATCCTTCCCCTCAGCACCACCAGCCCAAAACTGTCGATCGGCAGATCCGAGAGGGAAGCGGAAAAATCGGGGTTGCCGGGTATTTCCTCGGCAATGATCTGGCGCAGCATCCGACGTCCCCTGGCAAGCCCTTCTCACACGACCGCCCCGACGGAGCATTCCCTGGGTAGGGCAGCCGCTCTGCGCGTCCCGGTTCGGGCCGATATGCCCGACGAGCCGACAGGCCGCAAGCAGAAGATGCCGGCGGAACCGGGCTGGCCGCTGGCGAGAGAGACCGCCGCCCCCGGCGCGCGACCATCACAGGCCGCTGCGCGCGGACACCGGGGCGGAAATGACTAGATCGGGATGATCGAGCCACGCCGGCTCGCGCGTCGCAGCTCGCGCAGGCGCGCCCGGCAGCAATTCCGATAGATGAAATCAAGCAGAGCACACATTGGGCGGCCCTCTGGTGTGACTTGCGGATCTGACATTGGCGTGCTGCCGCGCGGCCGCCTGTGATGTTCGTCACATAGGGGGCTTTGCCTTGATGGCACTCTTGCGAATAGTCTGGTGACATTGCGATTTGGGGCTGCAATGGGCGCACTTCGGATTTTTCTGTTTTTATTGGCGATCTGCTGTCTCGGCTGTGGAGCGGCGCACGCGGAAAAGCGCGTGGCGCTCGTGATCGGCAATTCCGCCTACAAGAGCGCGCCCAGGCTCTCCAATCCCGTGAACGACGCGTCCCTGGTCGGCGGCATGCTGAAGAAGGCAGGGTTCGACCAGGTCGACATCAAGCTCGATCTCAATGCCGCGGAGATGCGGCGGGCGCTGCGCGACTTCGGGGGCAGGACGCGTGAGGCCGATGTCGCCGTCGTCTACTATGCCGGCCACGGCATCGAGCTCGACGGGACCAATTACCTGATCCCCACGGACGCCACGCTCGAGACCGACAGCGACGTCCTCGACGAGACGCTGCCGCTGGAGCGCGCCCTGTTCGCGGTCGAGCCGGCGAGGCAGCTCCGTCTCGTCATCCTCGATGCATGCCGCGACAACCCGTTCGCGAAGACGATGAAGCGGACCATGGCCGCGCGCGCCGTCGGCCGCGGCCTCGCCAAGGTCGAGCCGACCAGCCCGAACACCATGATCGCCTTCGCCGCCAAGGCCGGCTCGACGGCCTCGGACGGCGATTCCAGGAACAGCCCGTTCGCCGCAGCGCTGGTCGAACGCCTCCCCACGCCCGGGCTCGACCTGCGCAAGGCGTTCGGCTTCGTACGCGACGACGTTCTCAAGAACACCGGCTACAAGCAGGAGCCCTATGTGTACGGCTCGCTCGGCGGCGACGACGTCTCGCTGGTCGCCGCCAAGCCGATCGCGGCCGGCCCCCAGGCAAACCCCGACAGCGAAATCCGGCGCGACTACGAACTGGCGCTTCAGCTCGGTACGCGTGACGGATGGACCGCATTCCTCAACCGCTTTCCGATCGGCTTCTATGCCGATCTCGCCAAAGGCCAGCTGAACAAGATCGCCGCCGAGGAAACCCGCGCGGCGACGGCCGACAAGGCGCGGCAAGCCGAAGAGGACAAGGCGCGCCTCGCCACTGATCGGGCCAACAAGGCCGAGCAGGAGAAGGCGGCAGCCGCCGCCAGGGCCGCCGAGGAGAAGCGTCTTGCCGCCGAGAAGGCCAAGCAGGTCGAGGAAGCCAAGGCGGCCGCAGCCGAGCAGCGGCGGAAAGACGCCGAGGCGGCCGTCGCGAAGGTCATGGCCGAGAAGCAGGCCGCCGCGGAGCAAAAGGTCGCCGCCGTAACGCCCTCCTCCGCCGCGCCGGCGATGTCGGCGGACGAGAGAACCAAGCTGGTGCAGTCCGAACTGCGACGCGTCGGTTGCCACCCGGCTCCCGTGGATGGAATCTGGACGGCCTCATCCGAGCGTTCGCTTGCGCTGTTCAACAAATACGCCGGCACGAAATTCGAGGCCAAGGTCGCGAGCTTCGAGGCGCTGGACGCGATCAAGGCCAGGCCAGGCCGGATCTGCCCGCTGGTCTGCGACCACGGCTTCAGGGCCGACGGCGATGCCTGCATCAAGATCGCCTGCCGCGCCGGCTACCGCGTCAATGACGACAATGAATGCGAGAAGGTGCCGGACAAGAAGCCGGTTGCGACCCGCGAGGATGCGACGAAGCGGGATGCAGAGCGTAAGAAGGTCGAGGCTACGCCAGCGAAGCCACAGTCGAGCGGACAGATTGTTTGCAATAGCGCTGGCTGCCGACCAGTGTCCAAAGGTTGTCGATTGGAATTTCGCAGGGGCGGCGGTAGTGCAAACACCCACACCGGCGAAAGTGTTGAAGTCTGTAACTAATCCAGTCCGCTCCGTGGATGCCCAGCCGAAACTCTCAGGGAGATGCCCGCCTTCGCCGACTTAGTCGGCACGGCAGCCTTCACTCGCTTCGCGTCAATGATGTTCCGAGGCTGGCTCGCCTAGCCGTAGCTCGCGAAGCGAGCGAAGGCTGGTGGGCGGTCACGGATTCGAACCGCGGACCCTCTCGGTGTAAACGAGATGCTCTAACCAGCTGAGCTAACCGCCCCTCGCCGCCTCTTTAGCCTCACAGGCCCCGAACGAGCAAGCGCGGAACTTCAGTTCCTGGGCCTCAGTCCTGCGGCCGGCCGGGCAGCAGCGGCACGGCGTCGATCCATACCGCCGCCGACTGGCACCAGAGCTGCCTGACGGGGCGTAATTTGTCCCGCTGGCGGATCGAGCCCCAGCGGATGCCCCAATCGCCGGCCTCCTCGCCCTCGCCGCTCGTGAACAGCGGGGAACCACAATCGGCGCAGAAGTGCTGGAAGCGCATCCGGCCGTTGTCGCCGCGCTTGCCGTAGACTTTTGGCGTACCGCCGGTCAGGCGAATATCGGCCCTGGTGCAGAGCGCGGTCACCCGGAACGGCGATCCCGTCAGCGTCTGGCAGTCGGTGCAGTGGCACACCGAGACGGCCTCCGGATCGACCTCGGCCTCGAAGGCGATCTTCCCGCAATGGCACTGCCCGTCGATCCGCATGATTTGCCCCACAGCACAAGCGGCGCCCGAAGGCGCCGCACCGGGCAACTCTCGCGCACGATCACAGCCCCGGCGAAACGCCGGCGTCACCGTAACGTTCGGCCTCGCGGATCGTCCAGCCTACTTGTGACATCTGCCGTTGTAGGCGAAGACCGCGTTCGCATTTTCAGCCATGCACAGGTTCGGATACGTCTTCAGAATCCGCGTTCCCACCGGCCGTGCGCATACCGGCTTGTAGAGGTCGGAGCAGATCGGCCCCTGGCATTGGCCGGCATGCAGAACCGTCGCGCCGCTCGCGCGGGCCCAGCAGGCATTCGAATAGGTCATCCGCAGCCCGACGCTCGATAGACCGCAAACCGGAGCGTAGATGTCGGTGCAGGCGACGGCGGCCTGCGCGTGCGCGACGGGTGCAACTGCGAGCGTCAGCAAACAGACAAAGCCAAATGTCTTGCCAATCATTGCTATCCTCCCCTGTGGGTAAAGGGATATCGATAGCACAATCTATAATTGCATTCAATCGTACCCGTCGCCCTCGCTAGCGCGGCCCCGTCGCTCAAAACAAAAACGGCGCCCGAAGGCGCCGTTTCGTGATCTTTCAAGCTGCGATCAGTGAGCGGTCAGACCGCCGGCGGCTTCGTCGCCGTCCGGCTTCACCGTCACCTTGGTGTCCTCTTCCCAGACGATCGGCACCGGCTTCTTCACCAAGGCCTTGGCGACGACGTCGTCGAGGCGCGAGACCGGGATGATCTCCATGCCGCCCTTGATCGCATCGGAAATCTCCGTGAGATCCTTGGCGTTGTCCTCGGGGATCAGCACCGTCTTGATGCCGCCGCGGGCAGCGGCGAGCAGCTTCTCCTTGAGGCCGCCGATCGGCAGCACGCGGCCGCGCAGCGTGATCTCGCCGGTCATCGCGACATCGTGGCGGACCGGAATGCCGGTCATCACCGAGATGATCGCGGTGGCCATGGCCACGCCCGCGGACGGGCCGTCCTTCGGCGTCGCGCCTTCCGGCACGTGCACGTGGATGTCGCGGCGGTCGAACATCGGCGGCTCGATGCCGTAGTTGATCGCCCGCGAGCGGACATAGGACGCCGCCGCCGAGATCGACTCCTTCATCACGTCACGCAGATTGCCCGTGACCGTCATCTTGCCCTTGCCGGGCATCATGACGCCTTCGATGGTCAGCAGCTCGCCGCCGACATCGGTCCAGGCAAGGCCGGTGACGATGCCGACCTGCGGCTCGCTCTCGATCTCGCCGAAGCGGTACTTCGGCACGCCGAGCAGCTCTTCCAGAGTCTTCTCGGTGACCTTGACCGACTTCTTCTTGGAGATCATCAGCTCCTTCACCGCCTTGCGGGCGAGTGTGGAGAGCTCACGCTCCAGGTTACGCACGCCAGCTTCGCGGGTGTAGCGGCGGATCAGAAGCAGCAGCGCCTCGTCGTCGATCGAGAACTCCTTGGAGTCCAGGCCGTGCTTGGACACCGCGTTCGGGATCAGATGCTTGCGCGCGATCTCGACCTTCTCGTTCTCGGTGTAGCCCGCGATCCGGATGATCTCCATGCGGTCCATCAGCGGTCCGGGAATATTGAGCGTATTCGCGGTCGTGATGAACATCACGTTGGACAGATCGTAGTCGACCTCGAGATAGTGGTCGTTGAAGGTCCCGTTCTGCTCGGGGTCGAGGACCTCGAGCAAGGCCGAGGACGGATCGCCGCGGAAATCGGCGCCCATCTTGTCGATCTCGTCGAGCAGGAACAGCGGGTTCGACGACTTCGCCTTCCGCATCGACTGGATGATCTTGCCGGGCATCGAGCCGATATAGGTGCGGCGGTGACCGCGGATCTCGGCCTCGTCACGCACGCCGCCGAGCGACACGCGCACGAACTCACGTCCGGTCGCCTTCGCGATCGACTTGCCGAGCGAGGTCTTGCCGACGCCGGGAGGACCGACGAGGCACAGGATCGGGCCGGTCAGCTTGTTGGCGCGAGACTGCACCGCGAGATACTCGACGATGCGTTCCTTGACCTTCTCGAGCCCGTAGTGATCGGAGTCCAGGATGGCCTGCGCGGCCTCCAGGTCCTTCTTCACCTTGGACTTCTTGTTCCACGGAATCGACAGCAGCCAGTCCAGATAGTTGCGCACGACGGTCGCTTCCGCGGACATCGGCGACATCTGGCGCAGCTTCTTCAATTCATGCTGCGCCTTCTCGCGCGCTTCCTTGGAGAGCTTGGTCTTGGAGATCTTCTCTTCGAGATCGGCGAGCTCGTCGCGACCGTCGTCGTCGCCGAGTTCCTTCTGGATCGCCTTCATCTGCTCGTTGAGATAGTACTCGCGCTGGGTCTTCTCCATCTGGCGCTTGACGCGCGAGCGGATGCGCTTCTCGACCTGCAGCACCGAGATCTCGCTCTCCATCAGGCCCAGCACCTTCTCCAGGCGCGTGGTGACGGACAGCGTCTCCAGGATGCCCTGGCGATCGGCGATCTTGACGGCAAGATGCGAGGCAACGGTGTCGGCGAGCTTGGCGAAATCGGTGATCGCCTGCACGACGCCGACGACCTCGGCCGAGATCTTCTTGTTGAGCTTCACATAGCTCTCGAAGTCCGACACGACGGAGCGCGCCAAGGCTTCCGCCTCGACCGACTTGGCATCGGTGTCGGCCAGCGCGACGGCGGTGGCCTCATAGTAGTCGGCGCGATCGGTGTATTTCTGCACGCGCGCACGCTCGAGCCCTTCGACCAGCACCTTCACGGTGCCGTCGGGAAGCTTCAAGAGCTGCAGCACGCTCGCAAGCGTACCCGTCTCGTAAATCGCATCGGGCGCCGGATCATCGTCGGACGCGTTCTTCTGCGTCGCGAGCATGATCAGCGCGTCGTTCTTCATCACCTCTTCGAGCGCGCGGATCGACTTCTCGCGGCCGACGAAGAGCGGAACGATCATGTGCGGGAAGACGACGATGTCGCGCAGCGGCAGCACGGGATAGGCGTGCGTTTCGCCGTGGACGATGGTTGGCCGGGGTTTTGGATTAGTCATGGCCTTTTCCTTTTGCTTTGCCCCCTTGCACGCAGTCCGCCGTCTTCATGCGCAACCGCCACAAGGTGCCGACGTGATCCGAAAAAACCGGTCTACCATTCGTAGGTTGGACCGGGCTTGCCGGATCGGAACTGAGGCGAATCTTGAACAGAATTCTCGCTCGCCGCCGACATTAGGTGGCTATCGACCGGGGGGGTGTCAAGTCATTGAAAGACGCGCGCCATCAGGCGCTTACGCACGCAAATAAGCGACGCAACACCGGCTGCGGAGCTCATTTCCGCAGCCGCCACTATGAAAGACGAAAGGAAGCGTTCCAGCGCCGAAATCAGGCGCTGGCGTTCTCGACGGCGCGATCGGTCCGATCGGCGTAGATGTAGAGCGGACGGGCCGTGCCTTCCACGACTTCGCGCGAAATGACGACTTCTTCCACACCTTCCAGGCCCGGCAGGTCGAACATGGTCTCGAGCAGGATCGCCTCGAGGATCGAACGCAGACCACGCGCGCCGGTCTTGCGCTCGATCGCCTTGCGGGCAACCGCGCCAAGCGCCTCGTCGGCGAAGGTCAGCTCGATGTTCTCCATCTCGAACAGCCGCTGGTACTGCTTCACCAGCGCGTTCTTCGGCTCGGTCAGGATCTTCTTCAGCGAGGTCTCGTCCAGATCCTCGAGCGTCGCCACGACGGGCAGACGGCCGACGAATTCGGGGATGAGACCGTACTTCAGGAGATCCTCAGGCTCGACGTGGCGGAAGATTTCGCCGGTGCGGCGGTCTTCCGGCGCCATCACCTGAGCCGCAAAGCCGATCGAGGTCGACCGGCCGCGCGCCGAGATGATCTTCTCGAGGCCGGCGAAGGCACCACCGCAGATGAACAGGATGTTGGTGGTGTCCACCTGCAGGAATTCCTGCTGCGGATGCTTGCGGCCGCCCTGCGGCGGGACCGAAGCCACCGTGCCTTCCATGATCTTGAGCAGCGCCTGCTGCACGCCCTCACCCGACACGTCGCGCGTGATCGAGGGATTGTCGGACTTGCGGCTGATCTTGTCGATTTCGTCGATGTAGACGATGCCGCGCTGGGCGCGCTCGACATTGTAGTCGGCGGCCTGGAGCAGCTTCAGGATGATGTTCTCGACGTCCTCGCCGACATAGCCGGCTTCGGTCAGCGTCGTCGCATCCGCCATCGTGAACGGCACGTCCAGGATGCGGGCGAGCGTCTGCGCGAGCAGCGTCTTGCCCGAGCCGGTCGGACCGATCAGCAGGATGTTCGACTTCGCGAGCTCGACGTCGTTGTGCTTGGTCTGGTGGTTGAGGCGCTTGTAGTGGTTGTGCACCGCGACCGACAGGACCTTCTTCGCATGGCTCTGGCCGATGACGTAATCGTCCAGCACCTTGCAGATTTCCTTCGGCGTCGGAATACCGTCGCGCGACTTGACCAGCGAGGATTTGTTCTCCTCGCGGATGATGTCCATGCAGAGCTCGACGCACTCGTCGCAGATGAAGACCGTGGGACCCGCGATCAGTTTGCGGACTTCGTGCTGGCTCTTGCCGCAGAACGAGCAATATAGCGTGTTCTTGGAGTCGCTCGTGCCGACCTTACTCATTCATGTCTCCGTCCGCGGTTCGATCCCGTTCCGCTCGATCGCTCCATTCCGACACGATGGCCGGCCTAGAGTTTAAATAGAGCAAATTCCGTACCAAAAAAGACCTACGCGTTACTACATCCCGTGCGAATCACGGTCACTCGATTCTCCCGCGATCATAGCCGATCAATCGTAGCCAACCATGCTGTCACCCGACTATCAAGAATTCGCTAATCGGGGGTCGCCGGCTACCCGTGACAATACCGTGATTTCCGGTCTTGGCACGGACGAAGTGACCGAAATCACCCCGGCGTTGCTGGATTGCCACGAAAAACAAGCACGAAAGCGGAACTTTCTGCCTGCCGCAGGGCGCAAAACGCTGTTTTGCAATGCGTCCACGCGCACTAAGCGTGAACGCCACCCTGATGGGACCCGGCGATCCCAGGGGATCGCCGTTACGGTCCAGTAGTGCTACGGGGCCTTCGCCGCCGCCGGCTCCTCGGCGCGCTTGTCGATGACCTTGTCGACCAGGCCGAACTCCTTGGCGTCGTTCGCGGTCAGGAACTTGTCGCGTTCCAGCGCGTCCTCGATCGTCTTGTAGGTCTGGCCGGTGTGCTTCACGTAGATCTCGTTGAGCCGCTTCTTCAGGTTCAGGATTTCCTGGGCGTGCAGCATGATGTCGGTCGCCTGGCCCTGGAAGCCGCCGGAGGGCTGATGGACCATGATGCGCGCGTTCGGCAGCGAGAAGCGCATGTCCTTCTCGCCGGCGCACAGCAACAGCGAGCCCATCGAGGCGGCCTGGCCGGTGCAGAGCGTGGAGACCGGCGGGCGGATGAACTGCATGGTGTCGTAGATCGCAAGGCCCGACGTCACCACGCCGCCCGGCGAGTTGATGTACATCGAGATTTCCTTCTTCGGATTTTCCGCCTCGAGGAACAACAGCTGCGCGACGATCAGCGTCGACATGCCGTCCTCGACCGGACCGGTCACGAAGATGATGCGCTCTTTCAACAGGCGCGAGAAAATGTCGTAGGCGCGCTCGCCACGGTTGGTCTGCTCGACCACCATGGGCACGAGGTTCATGTAGGTTTCAACCGGATCGCGCATGAGTCACCTAGGGTTTTCGGACGTGGACACCACCTGTCTTGGCTGGCCAGTGGGGCTGGATTTGCCGGAGGCGATGGACGTCCCGTGATGCAGGACTAGTTAGCAGAGGAACTCGGGTACAGGGCGTACCGACAGATATAGCCCAATTCGCGCCAGACAAGTGCGGAGCGAATTAAGGCTTAATCCAGCGGGGAGTTGAAGCTGATTCTCGCAGAAAGGCCCAGCCAGCCACATGGCTAGCCGGGCCTGATCGCGGATCATCCTTAATAGAAGGCTGATTGCTCAAAGCCTTCAAGCAGCGGTCTTTTCCGCTTCGTCGTCCTTGTAGAGATCCTCGCGCGAGACCTTCTTCTCGGTCACGTTGGCGAGCTCGAGGATGAAGTCGACGACCTTGTCCTCGTAGATCGGTGCGCGAAGCTGGGCCAACGCCTGGGCGTTGTTGCGATAGTAGTCCCAGACCTCCTTCTCGCGGCCGGGCATCTGCCGGGCGCGCTCGATCACGGCGCGGCCGACCTCGTCGTCGGTCACGCTGATCTTGTTCTTCTCGCCGATCTCGGAGAGCACGAGGCCGAGCCGCACACGGCGATCGGCGATCTTGCGGTACTCTTCCTTGGCGGCATCCTCAGTGGTGTCCTCGTCGGCAAAGGTCTTGCCGGCGGAGTCCATCTCGGCCTTGACCGAGTTCCACATCAGATTGAACTCCTCGTCGACCAGCGATGGCGGCGCCTCGAAGCGATGCGCCTCGTCGAGGCGGTCGAGCAGCGCACGCTTGACGCGCTGGCGCGTCGCGGTCGAGAACTCGGCAACCAGACGCTCGCGCGCGGCTTCCTTCAGCTTGTCCAGCGATTCCAGGCCGAGCGTCTTGGCGAACTCGTCGTCGATCGCGATGTCCTGCGGCGCCTCGATCGTCGTCGCGGTGGTCTCGAACTCGGCCGGCTGGCCGGCGAGCTTGTCGTTCATGTAGTTCTTCGGGAACGACACCTTCAGCGTGCGCGTCTCGTTCGCGCCGATGCCGATCAGCTGCTCCTCGAAGCCGGGGATGAAGGTGTTGGAGCCGATGACGACCTGGATGCCCTCGCCGGTGCCGCCCTCGAACAGCTCGCCGTTGATCGAGCCCTTGAAGTTGATGGTGACGCGGTCGCCGGATTCGGCCTTGGCGCCTTCCGTCTTGGCGGCATAGCCGCGGTTGGAATCGGCGATGCGCTTGATCGCCTCGTCGACGTCGGCGTCGGATACGTCGGCGACGGGCTTCTCGACCTGGAAGGTCTTGAAGTCGGCGAGCGCGATCGCAGGCACCACTTCAATCGCGACCGTGTAGGTCAGATCGGTCTTGCCGTTCAGCAGTTCCTCGACTTCGGCCTGCTCGGTCGGCATCGTGATCTTAGGCTCGGTGGCGAGACGGAAGCCGCGCTCGGAGAACAGCTGCGTGTTGGTGTCGCGGATGGTCTGGTCGATGGTCTCGGCCATCACCGAACGGCCATAGACCTTCTTCAGGTGCGTGACCGGCACCTTGCCGGGACGGAAGCCGTTGATGCGGACCTTGTCCTTGAGATCGACGAGCTTGGCGCCGGCCTTGGCGTCGAGATCAGCCGCGGGAACGCTGATCTTGAACTCGTGCTTCAAACCTTCCGAGAGGGTCTCTGTGACCTGCATGGCGTCCAATCTTCTTTTCGCTCGGTCCCGGCGCGCATGCGTCGGGACGCTGTCATTAATCGATCCGGCGCGAGGCGAACGCCTCAACGCCGGTGGTTCATCGGACCGGCTTCAGGCGGACAGACATCCGCGAGGAGCAGGCCCTCGTAATCCGTGCAAACGCGAGAAGCGCTTGGTGCGGGCGGAGGGACTCGAACCCCCACAACTTTCGTCACTGGAACCTAAATCCAGCGCGTCTACCAGTTCCGCCACGCCCGCGTGAATTTGCATCAAGACCGGCCGCGATGCCGCGGGCGGCCGGGCTTATAACATGTGCCTGACTGTTCGCAGCAAAAAAATGGCCCGATGGAGGCATGGTTCAAGTAGGCACGATGGCTGGACTTATCCAGCGCGGCGTGGTCCGGATCGCGGCATGAAACCACGGATTTTCGACCCGAACAGACGGCAGGTTTTGGCAGGGTTTGGAGCTTCCCTTGGAGCCTCGGCGGCCGGGTTGATCGCCGGCGGCGCCGGCCCGTCGGTGACGGCCCAGCTCGCGCTTCAGGCAAGGGCGGCAACGCTGGCTCTGCGGCCGGGTCAGGCACCTACACCGATCTGGGAGCTGGCTGCGGTAAGCCACCTCAGGGACGTCCGTCTCAAGCGCTTTGACAGTTGCCAGGTGGTGTTCCGGAACGACCTGCCTGTGCCGCTTGCACCAGTCTGGTACGGACTGAGCGCGCCGACCCCGGCCGACCCGCTCCGGGGGCGCGCCCCGGCGGCGCCGGACACGACAGAAACATCAATTATTTCAGTATCTAACGCGGGAACCCTGCTGGCTGACTTCCGACTCTTCGAGGACGGCCAGAAGCAGCCGGCGCGCCCGCTTCCGATCATCGCGGCCGAGACCAGCCGGGTCGCGGTCGATCGCGACGAGGTCCTGCTGTTCGAGGAATGGCGCCTGCGGCCGGACGGCACCGCCCTTCCCCCCGGTCAGGACCCGAAGGACACGACGCCGCTCTATACGATCAACGGCAACACTTCATTCGAACTCTCAGCTTCGGCCGGCGAGCGGCTGCGGCTGCGCTTTATCAACGGCTCCCAACGCACTGTTTTGGCAATCAAATTGGAGAGCCATGAGGTCCGCGTGATGGCGCTGGACGGGCAGCCCGCCGAGCCGTTCCCGGCGCGCAACGGCGCCCTCGTGCTCGCCCCCGGCGGCCGCGCCGACGCGTTTGTGGATACGGCCACATCGGCCGCATTCCTGCTGCATGACGGCAAGGAGGCGCGCCAGGTCGGCCGCCTCACGGTAGCGGGCACATTGGAGCGGCGCGTGCCCCTGTCGCCGCCGCAGCCGCTCCCGTCGAACGACCTGCCCGAGAAGCTCGATCTGAAAGGCGCCCTGCGGTTCGATGTCGCGCTGGGCGGCGCCGACGCCGGCTGGGTCCGTCCCGCGAGTTTCTCCACGGCCTCCGCCCCCGTCTTCCGCGCCAAGGCCGGCCGCACCGTCGTGCTGGCCCTGAAGAACCCGGCCCCCGTCACGACCGTCTTCCACCTGCACGGTCATCCCTTCCGCCTGCTCGACAAGCTCGACGACGGCTGGAAGCCCTACTGGCTCGACACGCTCGCGGTCGAGCCCGGCCAGACCCAGCGGATCGCCTTCGCCGCGACCTCGCCCGGGCGATGGCTGCTCGAATCGGTCGTGACGGACTGGGCCGCCCCGCGCCTGGTGCGCTGGTACGCGGTGGAGTGAAAGACGCGCAGGATGGGTAGAGCGCAGCGAAACCCGCCGCCCCTCGCCGCGATTTGAGATGATGGGTTTCGCTGCGCTCTACCCATCCTACCTGGCGGCCTAGTACTCCACCCCCAGCGCATCGTAGATGCGCCGGTGCACGGCCGGCAGTGTCTCGGTCAGGTCCTCCGCAATCAGCCCCGGCCCGGCCTCGGTCGCGGCCTCGCCGTGCATCCAGACGCCGATGCTGGCGGCCTCGAACGCCGGAACGCCCTGCGCCAGGAGACCAGCGATGATGCCGGACAGCACGTCGCCGGCGCCGGCGGTGGCGAGCCAGGGCGGCGCGTTCGCGGCGATGGTGGTGCGGCCATCTGGCGCGGCGATGGTGGTATCCGGCCCCTTCAGGAGCACCACTGCGCCGGAGCGCTCGGCGGCAGCGCGCACGCGCTCGAGCTTGGAGCGGCCCGGATGCTTGTTGCTGAGGTCGGAGAACAGGCGCGGAAATTCGCCCTCGTGCGGCGTCAGCACCACCGCATTGTCCCCAGAGGATTTGATCGATTCGAACAGGCGCTCAGGATTTGCGGCAAAGCTCGTCAGCGCGTCCGCATCCAGCACCAGGTGCCGCTGCGCGGTGAGCGCGGTGTGGACCATGTCGCAGGTGCGATCGCCGACCCCGGTGCCGGGACCGATGATGCAGGTGTTGTAGCGCCTGTCGCCGAGCAGCTTGCCGAACTCGACCGCGGTATCGACGGGACGCACCATCACTGCGGTAAGCGCGGCGGCATTGATCGCGAGCGCATCGCGCGGGGTGGCGAGCGTCACCAGCCCGGCACCGGACCGCAGCGCGCCGCGCGCGGCAAGCCGCGCCGCGCCGGTCGCGGCCGCATCGCCGGAGACCGCGAGCACGTGTCCGCGCGCGTATTTGTGCCCGTCGATCAGCGGCACCGGAAACGCTGCGCCCCAGAAATCCGGATCGTTCTCGAATACCCCCGGCCTGATCTCCTCCAGCACCTGCGCGTCGATACCGATGTCGGCGACGCGAACGCGGCCGCAATGCATCCGGCCGGGCAGCAGCAAATGGGCCGGCTTCTTGCGGAAGAAGGTGACGGTCTCGGCGGCGTTGACCGCAACGCCCATCATTGCCGCGCTGGTGCCGTTGATGCCGCTCGGCAGGTCGACCGCGAGCACGGGCGCACCATTGGCATTGATCGCCTCGATCATCTCCCGCGCCTCGCCCTCGACGGGGCGGCCGAGGCCGGCGCCGAACAGCGCATCGATGATCAGCGCGGGCCTTCCGATCGCCTGAGGATTGAACGGCAGCACGGGATGCTTCCAGCCGCGCGCGGCGGAGGCCGCATCGCCCTGGAGCTGGTCGCGCTCGCACATCAGGATCACCGAGACCTCGCGCCCTTGCGCGGCGAGCTCGGCGGCTGCGACAAAACCGTCGCCGCCATTGTTGCCGGGGCCGGCCACGATCAGAATCGGCCCCTCCTCCACCAGCGCGTTGGCGGCCTCCGCGACCGCTTGCCCGGCGCTCAGCATCAGTTTGAAGCCGGGCGTGCCTGCCGCAATACTGAGCTGGTCCGCGCGCTGCATTTCAGCGTTGGTCAGTACTTCCATGCCACTTCCCTGGTCCAAACGCCTTTTCAACAGGCACGATCCGTGCCGACTGGGCTTACGGAACAACGATCTGCACAGATATTGAACCGTTTGCCTATTTCGTAGTCTGCGGTATTTTGAGCCGGTCGGCTCCACCTATCAGAGTTGCCAGTTAAAAGGCTGATAACGCTCCAATAATCAGGGCATTTGCAACTTGGCATAGACCCTGCTTTCGAGGAAGCCGCTTCGGTTTGTCGTGCTCGCTGGCATTTATCAGGGTGTGGCTGGCCGTCGTTGTCGGGCTGGTCAGGCATCCCGGCATACCGAAGACACGATCGTGCGTGAGATAAAGCGCATCCTGACGAAGACGTTGCTATTGATCGAAAGGCCGGGAGGCGCGCAGTGAAGAAAATTGAAGCCATCATCAAGCCGTTCAAGCTCGACGAGGTGAAGGAAGCGCTTCAGGAAGTCGGCCTTCAGGGCATCACCGTGACCGAGGCCAAGGGCTTCGGCCGGCAGAAGGGCCACGCCGAGCTTTACCGCGGCGCAGAATACATCGTCGACTTCCTGCCCAAGGTGAAGATCGAGATCGTGATCGGCGACGATCTGGTCGAGCGGGCGATCGACGCGATCCGCCGCGCCGCGCAAACCGGTCGCATCGGCGACGGCAAGATCTTCGTCTCCAACATCGAAGAGGCGATCCGCATCCGAACCGGCGAATCCGGGCTGGACGCTATCTGAGCCGGGTGCTATCCCGAATTTTGCGACACTCTGAAAGAAAAAAGGCTGCTTCGGCGGCCTGATTTCGTTTGTGCGGTTGCGCCAACTCGCCGAAAGCGAGAACGAATCTGCTCACCTGGAAACCGACCCGCAGAGCCAAAAGGGGTATGCATGAAGACCGCCAAAGACGTCCTGAAATCGATCAAGGACAACGACGTTAAGTACGTCGACCTGCGCTTCACCGATCCGCGCGGCAAGTGGCAGCACGTCACGTTCGACGTCAGCATGATCGATGAGGACATTTTCGCCGAAGGAACGATGTTCGACGGCTCCTCGATCGCTGGCTGGAAGGCGATCAACGAGTCCGACATGTGCCTGATGCCCGATCCGGTGACCGCGACGATCGACCCGTTCTTCGCCGAGACCACGATGGTCATCACCTGCGACGTGCTCGAGCCGACCACCGGCGAGCCCTACAACCGCGACCCCCGCGGCATCGCCAAGAAGGCGGAAGCCATGGTGAAGTCGATGGGCGTGGGCGACAGCGTGTTCGTCGGTCCCGAAGCCGAGTTCTTCGTATTCGACGACGTGCGCTATTCGGCCGAGCCCTACAAGACCGGCTTCCGGCTCGACTCGTCGGAGCTGCCCACCAACTCCGACACCGAGTATGAAGGCGGCAATCTCGGCCACCGCATCCGCACCAAGGGCGGCTACTTCCCGGTCCCGCCGCAGGACTCGGTGCAGGACATGCGCTCGGAGATGCTTGGCGCCATGGCCAAGATGGGCGTCAAGGTCGAGAAGCACCACCACGAGGTCGCGTCCGCCCAGCATGAGCTCGGCATGAAGTTCGACACGCTGACGCTGATGGCCGACCACATGCAGATCTACAAGTACTGCATCCACCAGGTCGCGCACATCTACGGCAAGACCGCCACCTTCATGCCGAAGCCGATCTACGGCGACAACGGCTCGGGCATGCACGTGCACCAGTCTATCTGGAAGGACGGCAAGCCGGTGTTCGCCGGCAACAAGTACGCCGACCTGTCGGAGACCTGCCTGCACTACATCGGCGGCATCATCAAGCACGCCAAGGCGATCAACGCCTTCACCAACCCGTCGACCAACTCCTACAAGCGTCTGGTCCCGGGCTATGAGGCCCCCGTGCTGCTCGCCTACTCCGCGCGCAACCGCTCGGCCTCCTGCCGCATCCCCTACACCGCTTCGCCGAAGGCCAAGCGTGTCGAGGTGCGCTTCCCCGATCCGATGGCCAACCCCTATCTCGGCTTCGCCGCGATGCTGATGGCCGGCCTCGACGGCATCAAGAACAAGATCGATCCGGGTCCGGCGATGGACAAGGACCTCTACGACCTGCCGAAGGAAGAGCTGAAGCAGATCCCGACCGTCTGCGGCTCGCTCCGCGAGGCGCTGGAAAATCTCGACAAGGACCGCGGCTTCCTCAAGAACGGCGGCGTGTTCGACGACGACTTCATCGACGCTTACATCGAGCTGAAGATGACCGAAGTCGCCCGCTTCGAGATGACCCCGCACCCGGTCGAGTTCGAGATGTACTATTCGAACTAAGCGTTCGAACAGGACGAGACAGGCAAAAGGCGCCCCGAAAGGGGCGCCTTTTCGCTTTGGGGGATCGTAGGATGGGTAGAGCCCTTGCGAAACCCATCATCTTGCGTCGCGCAAGGTCGATGGGTTTCGCTGCGCTCTACCCATCCTACTCAGCCCCTACCACGTCGCCGTGAACGCCTTCTGCAGATCGGCCGGCGCCGTGACGCCGCTCGCGATCAGCAATTGGGTGAGCACGCGCGCCTTCTGCGGATTGAGATCCTCCGACACGGCGAAGCCGTTCTTGTCGTCGTCGACCTCGACGTTCCGCGTGACGAAGCCGGATCGCACCCGCGTGGAGCGGACGACGACGATGCCCTTCTTCGCGGCGGCCTCGAGCGCGTCGAGCGCGGCCTTCGACGTGTTGCCGTCGCCGACGCCGGCCAGCACGATGCCCTTGGCGCCGTGCGAGATCGCATCCTCGATCGGAATGGCGTCCATGTTGGCGTGCGAGTAGACGATCGCGACGCGCGGCAATTGCTCGCCGGCCGGAAGCTGATAGGTCGCGCGCCTAAAGCCCGGAGCCTGCGCCATGAAGCGGATGCCGCCGGCGGTGTCGACATAACCGATCGGCCCGTCATTGGGCGAGCCGAAGGTCTCGATGCTCGTGGTGTTGGTCTTCGTCACCGAGCGTGCGCCCTGGATCTTGTCGTTCAGCACGGCCATCACGCCGCGGCCGCGCGCGCGCGGATCGGCGGCGACCTGGACCGCCTCGTAGAGATTGCCGGGGCCGTCCGCGCTCACCGCGGTGGCCGGCCGCATCGAGCCGACGATCACCACGGGCTTGTCGCCGCGTACCACATTGTCGAGGAAGAACGCGGTCTCCTCCAGCGTATCCGTGCCGTGGGTGATGATGATCCCATCGGCCTCGTTCTTGTCGAAGGCGTCCTGGATGCGGCGGGCCAGCGCGAACCAGACCTTGTCGTTCATGTCCTGGGATCCGATCGACGAGATCTGCTCGGCGTTGATCTTGGCGAGCTTGTCCAGGCCCGGCACCGACGCCATGAGCTGCTCGCCGGTGATCTGCCCGGATTTGTACGCGCCCGTCGCACGCGGGTCGGCCTGGCCGGCGATCGTGCCTCCCGTCGCGAGCACGAGAATGCGCGGCAGGCTGCCGGCCGAAGCGTCCTTGCCGGGCTCCGCAGCCTGGACTGCTGCCCCGCCCCCGCACGTCCAAAGTGTGAGGGCGAACAGGGGAATGGAGAGCATTGAAATCCAGCTTTGGCGGCGACCGGCTGCACTGGCGGTAGGCGTCATCATCGAATTGTCCTCCCGTTTAAGTAGGGATCGACATTCGATACGCCCATTGAGGCCGAAGATGGGTCGGCCTGCTGCCTGTCGCTATGGATTGTCTCGCCGCGGCATGAAATGGTCGAGCAAGCCCGTCGGCAGCGGAAACACGACGGTCGATGACCGTTCGCCCGCGATGTCGTGCAGAGCTGCGAAATAACGCAGCTGCATCGCCTGAGGCTCCTGCGCGAGAATCCGGCCGGCCTCGACGAGCTTTTCGGCGGCCTGCTGCTCGCCCATCGCATTGATCACCTTGGCCCGCCGCAACCGCTCAGCCTCGGCCTGCTTGGCAATCGCGCGAACCATGGTTTCGTTGATATCGACGTCCTTGATCTCGATGCCGGTGACCTTGATGCCCCAGACGTCGGTCTGCTTGTCCAGAATCTCCTGGATATCCGCGTTCAACCTGTCACGCTCGGCAAGCATCTCGTCGAGCTCGTGCTTGCCGAGCACCGAGCGCAGCGTGGTCTGGGCGAGCTGGCTGGTCGCGGCCATGTAATCGCCGACCTTGATGATGGCCCGTTCGGGGTCGACGATGCGGAAGTACAGAACGGCATTGACCTTGACCGAGACGTTGTCGCGCGAAATCACGTCCTGCGGCGGCACGACCTGCACCATCACCCGGAGGTCGACCTTGACGAGCTGCTGCACGACCGGAATGAGGAGGATGAGGCCCGGTCCTTTCACGCCGGTGAAGCGGCCGAGTGTAAAGATGACTCCGCGCTCATATTCGCGCAGGATTCGAATGGCCTGGGATAGAAACATGATGACAAGCAGCGCAAGCGCCGCATACGTCAGATATTCCAGCATCATGATGTGCCTCCCTCGCCGGTTCGGGCGGGTGTGCGCCGTATCAGCAGCGTCAGATCGACGACGTCGGCGATTTCGCCGGTCTCTCCGGGCTTGAACGTTTCGGCGCCGCGCGCCTGCCAGCGCTCACCATGGGCGAAGACGTGACCTTCGTTTCCGTTCCAGTCGAGAACCTTGGCGGGCAAGCCGCGCATGGCCTGCGCGCCGACCCGTGCAGGAGCCTTGCGGACGCGCCGGAGCGAACTGAGCACGACCAGGGCAAAGCCGGTGAACACGGCCGCTGCAATGCCGATCACCCACCACGACAGCTGGTAGCCGGGCGCCTCGCCCCTGAAGAGCATCATGGCTCCCAGCACGAAAGCGATGATCCCTCCGAGGCCGATCACCACTGTCGGGTTGAAGGCTTCGATGGTGAGAAGCACGAGTCCGACCAGCATCAGGGCGAGCCCGGCATAGTTGATGGGCAGCAGATTGAGCGCATAGAGGCCGATCAGCAGGCAGATCGCGCCGACGACGCCGGGGGCGACGGCACCGGGCGACATGAACTCGAAGATCAGGCCGTAGATGCCGACCATCAGGAGAATGAACGCCACGTTCGGATCGGTGATGACCGCCAGGAAGCGGGATATCCGTCCGGGGTCGACGGCTTCGACGACGGCATCCTTCGTCGCGAGGCGTTGCGTCTTACCGCCTGCAACCTCCACCACACGACCATCGAGCTGCCGCAGCAATTCAGCCTGGTCGCGCGCGACGAGCTCGATGGCATGAGCCTCGAGCGCACCGTTGGCGGAGAGCGTGGCAGCCTCACGGACTGCCTTCTCGGCCCAGTCCGCGTTCCGGTTGCGCAGCTCCGCGAGGCTGCGGATGAAGGCGACGGCATCATTCGTCACCTTCGCCGTCATCGCGTCCTTCGGCTCATCCTTCTTGTCTTTGCCATCCTTGTCGGGCGTGCCGCTCGGCAGCCCCGGCAGCGGCCCGCCAATCTGCACCGGCGTCGCGGCACCGATATTGGTGCCTGGCGCCATCGCCGCGATATGGGTCGCATAAAGGATATAGGTCCCGGCGCTCGCCGCGTGGGCGCCGGAAGGAGCAACGTAGCCGACGACAGGGATGGGCGAGGCAAGCACATCCGCAATGATCTCGCGCATGCTGGAATTGAGACCGCCAGGCGTGTTCATTCTCAGAAGCACGACCTCGGCACGCCGTTCGCTCGCCGTGGCCAAGGCCTCCTTCACGTAGCTGGCCGACGCAGGGCCAATGGCCCCGTCGATCGATACAATCAATGCAAAACGGCGTCCCTCCTCCGCCAGGCCGGGAAGGAGGCTGCAGATCAAAGCCGCGGCGCTGATCGCCGCAACGAGGGCCGCCTTCATGGTCTGCACGGCACGGGCTCCCTTGCAGAACATATGGTGCGCGTCTTTCGAACCTCAATGCGGTCGCGTGCACGCCGTTGTCGTTGTGCAATGCAATGGAGATCGCCCCGCAGGCAGATTGAGCACGGGGCGGACCATGCCTTCGGCCGATCCGCCCGCGCGCGATGTGCTGCTACGACCGCGAGACGCGCATGCCATCCGCGCCGATCGCCCCGAACGTGCCGGCGATGACGTCAGGCGTCGGCTGCATGCCGCCGAGCGACCAGTGCGAGGGCTCCTGCTCCTCGATCCTGACCCAGACGTTGCGGCGGAAGTCCGCATTGCCCTGCCCTTCGACCTCGACCATCAGGTCGGTGATCCGCTCGAGCAGCGACTTCTTCTGCGCGGCGTCGAGGATGCCGCGGACGGTGGAAATGGTGACGTAAGGCATGTCTTTCTCCAATCATGTCGGGTGACGACGCCGCGAATTTGCACCCGGGTTGCCCGGCAAGGCAGTGGCGGATAAGCCAGAGATCGGGCAATTTCAGCCACTCGGTCCACGCGGCCATCGGCTAGGATCATCGCGTCTGCCTGGAGGTCCCAATGAAGCTCGCCATTCTGGCGCTGGAAGGCTGCATGCATTCGGCGATCGCCGGCATCGCCGACGTCCTGTCGCTCGCCAACCACGTGATGCAGCAGAGCGGCGCAAAATCCCGCTTCGCCTGGCAGACGCTGTCGCTCGACGGCAAGGCCGTGCGCGCCGGCGGCGGCCAGATCGTCGCGGTCGATGGCGCGATCGGCAGACGCAGCAGCTTCGATGCGATCCTCGTCCCCGGCAATCTCGTCGATCACGTCACGGCCGCCCGGCTGCAACGGCAATATGCCCGCGCCGGGGCCTGGCTGCGGCAGCAGCACGCGAACGGCCGCCTGATCGGCGCCTTCTGCAGCGGCGTGTTCCTGCTCGCAGGCGCGGGCCTGCTCGACAACCGCCGCGCCACGATCACCTGGTGGCTGCAGGGCGAGCTGCGGCAGCGTCATCCCGCGATCGATCTCGCGCCAGACGCCGTCATCACCGCGACCGACCGCATCGTCTGCGCGGCCGGACCGATGTCGTGGGTCGACCTCCTGCTCCGCCTGATCGAGATGGTCGACGGCAAGGAGATCGCAAAACTGTGCGCGGACTACGTCGTCATCGACACCGCGCAGCGCACCCAGTCGATCTTCATGCCCGTCGGCTATCTGCTGTCGCAGGACCCGCTGCTGACCAGGGCGGACCTGCTGGTGCGCCGCGCCGGCAAGAGCCCGATGACGGTGAAGCGCCTCGCCGGCGCGCTCGGATTGAGCGAACGCACGCTGAACCGGAAGTTCCAGGAGCTCACGCACGAGCCGCCGCGAGCCTTCATCATGCGCCGCCGCGTCGAGCAGGCACGCACGCTGCTGGAGACGACGGCGCAACCGGTCAAGACCATCGCGCGCGCCGCCGGTTACGAGGACGAGAGCAGCTTTCGCAAGGCGTTCCGCAAGCTGACCCTGATGTCTCCGCAGGCGTATCGTGCACGGCGGATGGAGCGGACAGCGTGAGATCGGCCGGCACGCGCCACATCGTGCTCTCGCGATAGCGCCGGTTGCGTCTTCATTGCCATCGTTCTGAGGTTGTCCTAGAAAATTCCCGGACAGGCTTGGGGTCGAATCATGTGGGGACGCATCTTCGTAGTCATGACGCTTCTGGCCTGCGCAGGCTGCAATACGACCTCGCAGGAGTTATCGGCGGAGCAGCGGGAATCCGAACGCAGCAAGCTTGCCACCCACCTGCCCGACGACTACCGCGCGATACTCAAGCGCGAATTCGTGATGATGACGCAGGTCTACGGCCTCACGGGCATCCGGGAGGCGCAAATCTCCAATGCGCAGGCGCAATTCGGAAATCTCCTGGGAGGCGGCACAGTTGCCGCTGTCTGCGTGCGCTTCCGCTTCCGGGGGCGTAATGCCGACAAATACGCTGCGGAGCCAGCGGTCAACTGGTTCGCATTCACGCATCGTCAGCTCACAACCGACCTGCGCGCGCGCAAGGAAGTCGCCTTGATCAGTTGCAATTCCGATCGCGTCTACAGCCCTTTCCCGGAAATCGAGTTCGAGCGCCCGCTTCCGGCCACACCGAGTTAGCCTCCCGGCCGACGACGTCGGATTGATGCCGGCACCAACCATTGAGAACAAGCGCGCGACCGACCATGAATGATGTTCCCGAACGGCAGATCAGGGCCGTCTATGACGAACAAACGATACGGGTCTACCAGGCCTATGGCGACGAAATCGCGGATGCGGCCCTGGCACGAGGCACGTTCGTTTCTCCTCCCTTCAAGCTCAACCGCATGACGTGGATAAAGCCGTCCTTTCTCTGGATGATGTATCGCAGCGGCTGGAGCTACAAGGACGCGGGCCAGCGCCGGATCCTCGCGATAGACATCAGCCGCGAGGGATTTCACTGGGCCCTGGAAAATACCTGCCCCAGCAAACCCGATCCCACCATGAACGAGGAGGATTGGATCAGGCTGAAGACCAACTCGCCTGTGCGGATTCAGTGGGACCCGGAACGAGACCTTCATCTTCGACCGCTGCCCCACCGCGCCATTCAGATCGGGCTCGGTGAAGCGGCGGTGCCCCTCTATGCCAGCCAATGGATTCGGAAGATCACCGATGTCACGGACCTCGCCCGCACGATTCATGATCTGGTGAAGGAGAACAAGCTGGATCAGGCTGAAGCCGGACTGCCGCCTGAGCGCGCCTACGATGCGATCGTACCGTAGCGATGGCGTCGCGCCTCGGCGCCGTCAGCTTTCGTTCCGCATCTGACTCCACTTCGTTCTCAAAGAACAAATCAGAGCCGCGAAAATCGGGGCGGACTAATTCCTACTGATTGGTTTATCGCGTTTGAAATTCGGAGTGCGTTTTGAAGCATGGCGCAATCGCCCCGGCTTCTCACCGACGCGAGCCGCAGCCGCATATGTTTCGTTGCCGGTTTCCGGCCCGCGGACTAGAATGCAGAAGACCAATCTCGGGCGATCGGACGAGACGTTCGATGTCGGACCTCGCAGGCGATCAGGATCGCAATGCCTTCTGGCAGCAGATGCTGTCCGGCGAGCACCCTTCGCTCCGCCGCGGCCGCGCGGTGATGCGCATGCTGTCGCCGACGGCCGATAACCGCTGCCGGCTCTGCTGCGTGGGTTTCGACGGCTTCACCGCACCGGCCTTACGGCTTGCAGGCTTCCGGCCATGGCGCCGCAACCCGCATATCTGCGAGCAGTGCGAGGCGGTGCTCGCCAAGGAGCGCGGCGGCGCCGAGATCGAGATCGCGATGCTCTATGCCGACGTGCGGGGATCGACCCAACTCGCTGCGCGCATGGGCCCAACCGAGTTTGCCGCGCTCATGCAGCGCTTTTTCCGGGTGGCCACCGAGGTATTTGCCGAGACCGACGCCGTGGTCGACAAGATGGTCGGCGACGAGGTGATCGGAATTTTCCTGCCCGGCTTTTCAGGCAGCGACTATCGCCGGCACGCGGTCAAGGCCGGGCTCGCACTTCTGCGCGCGACCGGACATGACGATCCCGCGGGCCCCTGGCTTTCCATTGGCGTCGGCGTGCATGCGGGCAAGACGTTTGTCGGCTCGATCGGCGTGGAGGACGGCAACTACCAGTTTGCCGCGCTCGGAGACCCCATGAACTTCTGCGCGCGGCTGGTCGCTGCGGCCAAGGGCGGCGAGATGGTCATCAGTTCGGTGGTCCGGGAGGACGCACCGCCCGGCATTGCCGCCGAGCAGCGCAGCCTGCTTCTCAAGGGCTACGCCGACCCCGTCAATGCCTATGTCGCAAAGCTCACGCCTTGATGCGCGAGCCTGCGCTTGGTCCCGGCCCCGTGCAGCAGAACGTTGCAACGCGTCCGGGACGGAGCCTTGAGCTAAGCCGCCGTCCTCTGCCGCGCCACCAGCGCCTCGCCAAAGGCCTCGAACAGTTTTCGGTTGATCGGGTTGCGCTGCGGGTCGTACTCGGCGTGCCACTGCACACCGAGCGCAAAGGTCGGGGCCTCCGCGATGCGGATCGCCTCGATGGTGCCGTCCTCGGCGACGCCCTCGATCAGCACGCGCTTGCCGGGGTCGAGGATACCCTGGCCGTGCAGCGAATTGACCCTGATCTTCTCGCACCCCAGGAGCGTCGCGAATGCGCCGCCGGGCGTGAGGGCGACGTCATGACGGTCGGCGAACACCACGGTCGGATCGGGATGGATCTCGCCGTTCTCGAGCCGGGGCATGCGGTGGTTCATGCGGCCGGGAATTTCGCGGATTTCGGGATGCAGCGAGCCGCCGAAGGCGACGTTCATCTCCTGCAGGCCGCGGCAGATGCCGAACAGCGGGATGCCGCGGGCAACGCAGGCAAGCGAGAGCGCCAGCGCCACCTCGTCGCGATGGATGTCGTAGGGCTCGTGCTTCTCGCAGGGGTCGACGTTGAAACGGGTCGGATGCACGTTGGCACGAGCCCCGGTGAGGACGATGCCGTCGACCGTATCGAGCAGTGCGGCGATGTCGGTGATATCAGGGGAGCCCGCGAACATCACCGGCAAGCCGCCGGAGACCTCGGCCACGGCGCGCAAATTTCGCTCGCCGACCATCTGGACCTGAAATCGATTCTCGACGCGATGGGAATTCCCAATCACGCCGACGACCGGCTTTCTCATCTCCCGTTCCGACCTCCCCGCAACAAGATTCTCCAAAGATGCCCTTGGGATGGAACAAATTCAACTGAAGGGATCGCGGGACGGCAATGCTATTTTCGCGCAAATGCCTCCCGGGCCTCAATTGCCCCCGCCGCAGGCAGGCCGGCGGCCTTCAGGGCGGTCGCCGCGGGGTCGCCCGGCGTGGCCAGCCAGGGCAGTTTCGCATCAATTCCGCGCGTCACGGGCTCTCCGAGCACGCCCCCGAAATCGATCGGCCAGAACCCGTTGGGCACCACCTCGGCGGTGAGGCCGCGGATGGCGTAGCCATCGCCCAGGACCGCGTCCGCCTGGTCGCTGGCGACAAGACGCGCGCTCGCGGGGTCGGCGGGATCACCAAAGCTCACCAGCACCGGGATCAGGTCCCCCTGCACCGGGACAATGCCGGTCTGCCGGCTGATGTCGTTGAACGAGACGCGGTTGCCGCGCGCGGCACCGTAGGCGCGGAGCGCCACATAGTTGATGTCGTCGAGATCGAGCTTGTCGCCCTGCCGATGTGCCAGCAGCACCACCAGGTTCTTGCCCTTGCCGCGATCTTTGCCGCCGTCTTGGCCGAGGTCCACGAACACCGCCTCCCCGCGCATCGTGGTGCGGCCGCCGCGGTTGTAGTTGCGGTCGGGCACCACGGCGAGAATGCCTGATGCGGTCCTGATCCCGTCGGGCGTCGCCACCTCGACCGTCAGACGGTATTTGTGCCCGGGCCGGTTGATCCGGATCTGGTCCCCGATCACGAGCACGGCCAGAAGCCCGAGCAGACCGGCCCATTTGCTGATGAAACTCAAGCGCCCCCCACCTGTTCTTTCTCATCGCTCTGCACCGTTCGCGCTGCAGCGTCAAACCAGCGCGTTGACGCGGCCTTGATCGGAAGCGCGTTTGTCGAAAGAGTGCAGCGCGCGGTACGCTGAAAAGGACCCGATGTGAGCATTTCCAGAGATGAACGGCCCCGGACCCGCAGCGATCTTGCCTGGGCGATTTCGGTCGGCGGCATCGGTGTCGTCCTGTTCGCGGCCATGCTGGTCTTCACCTGGTATTTCGCGACGACCCTGCTGCTGATCTTCACCGGCATGCTGCTCGGCGTCGGCCTCAATGCGCTGACCATTGCGCTGGGGCGGCGCGTACATCTGCCCCACGCGGTACGGCTCGCGATCGTCTGCGTCGTGCTTGCGGTGCTGCTCGCCGGCGTCGCCTATCTCGGCGGCGCCACCATCGCGGAGCAGGCCTCGGTGCTGAGCAAGACCATCAAGTCGCAGATCAGCAACGTCCGGTCCTTCCTCGAGAGCCACGGCATCGACACCAGCGTCTTCGATCTCGGCAATGCCGCGCCCGCGGCATCCAGCGAGGACAGCACGGCGCCGGCCCCGAGCCCGGCCCCGCATGGCGGATTGCCGGGCGGCGCCGGCGCGCTCGCCTCGAGCGGCGGGGCGATCGTCAGTCAGACCTTCAAGGTGCTGTTCGGCGCGATCAGCGCCGTCGGCAACATCTTCATCGTGCTGTTCCTCGGGCTCGCCTTTGCCGCCCAGCCCGGCGTCTACCACGACGGCCTGCTGTTCCTCGCACCCGCCGGGCACCGCACTCGCGTCGCCCTGATCATCGACCGGATCGGCGAGACGCTGGAGCGCTGGCTGATCGCGCAGATCGTGGTGATGATCGCGGTCGGCGCCGTGACCTGGATCGGGCTTGCCATCATCGGCATTCCCGGCTCGTTCATCCTGGGGATTCAGGCCGGCCTGCTTGCTTTCATCCCGACCGTCGGCGCCATCATCGCCGGTGTGGTCGTGGTGCTGGCGAGCCTCGCCTCGGGTTGGATCCCGGCGCTGTCGGCGTTCCTGCTCTTCATGGGCGTGCATGCCATGGAGAGCTACGTGCTGACGCCGATCCTGCAGCGCCAGGCGCTCGACATCCCGCCGGCGACGCTGTTCGCGTTCCAGATCCTGCTTGGCGTGGTGTTCGGAATCTGGGGTCTCGCGCTGGCGCTCCCGCTGGTCGCCATCGCCAAGGTCATGATCGACCATTTCAAGACGTATGAGGCGCCGCCTCTGGCGGAGGCGGCGTGATCCCTCTTAGGTGGTCAGCACGGTCTCGGTGTGCTCGACCTCCGGGGGCGCGGCAAAATACTGGCCGACGAGGCCACGCCACTCGGTGAAATTCTCCGAGCCGCGGAAGTCGACGGTGTGGTTCTCCAGCGTTGCCCACTTCACCATCAGCCGGTAGCGCTGCGGCTTCTCGATCGACTTGTGCAGCTCGAAGCCATGAAAGCCCTTGGAACGGCCGAAGGCCGCCTTGGCCTTGGCGACGGCGGCTTCAAAATCCTTCTCGCTGCCCGGCTTGACGTCGATTTGCGCGATCTCGGTGACCATCGGTTTTCCACCCTTTGTTGTTCGATGGGCGTGTCTACCGCAGCCATGGACAAAGAAAAAGGCGCCGAAACGGCGCCCTGCCCGGCCCCAAATGCGTCCCTCTCAGGAGAACAGCAGCGCGGTGCCCAGGACGATCAGGGTGCAACCGATGAACAGCGCGACCGGCCAGTAGCTGCGTCCCTGCGTGTAGCGTCCCTGGGCGCGGCGCTCGGTGATCAGCGCGGTCTCGTATTCCTCCGCTGTCGAGAACAGGCAGGCAAAGCCGCTCCGCGCCGACGCCGCGTGGGCTTCGAGCGACATCAGGGCGGCCTGCGGGGTCTGTCGACGGATCGATTCCATGACCGCAATGGTAGGGATCGAATGGTAAACAGCGGCTTACCGCAGGGCCGCCCTTGGGTTCACGCCGTGACCGGACGCGCCTGCGGCGCACCGACCCGCGCCGCGCTCTGGCGGCGCCAGTTCTCCAGCGACAGCGGCAGCTCCTCCGCCGCCTCGACGCGGTTACGGCCGCCGCGCTTGGCCTGGTAGAGCGCGGTGTCGGCCGAGGCCAGCAGCACCTCGAGCTCGGTGCCGGCAGGACCGCCGGCGACGCCGATGCTGACGGTGGTGTCGACCGGGCCTTCGTCAACCACGACGCCGGAGGTCTCGAAGGCTTCGCGCACGCGCTCGGCCACCAGCACACCCTCCTCCAGCGAGCACGGCAGCAAAGCCGCGAACTCCTCGCCGCCGATGCGGCCCGAGAGGTCGGAGATGCGCAAATTGTTGACGACGACCGTCGAGAACAGCCTCAGCATCTCGTCGCCGGCGGGATGACCGAAGCGGTCGTTGATCGACTTGAAGTGGTCGATGTCGAAGATCATCACGGTGACGGGACGTCCGGCCTTGGCCTCGCGATCGATCACGCGGCCGCAGGCTTCGGAGAAGCCGCGTCGGTTCAGCATGCCGGTGAGCGGATCGGTCGACGCCGCGGTCCGGTGCGCAGTGACGGTGCGTTCGGACACCAGCATGAAGATCACGAACACGGTGCCGACGGCATAGAGCACGATCTCGACCGCGAACACGGTGACCCAGATGCTGGAGGAGAAGCCGGCGTCGTGCGGACGCAGGAAGCTGCCGATCAGGATCGGCAGCATCAGGACGCAGCCGTGCATCACCGGCACGACGAAGGCTGGCCAGCGCCGCTGCAGGCTCTTGCGCCGCTCGACCCAGAGCTCGCTCGCGGTCAGCGCCGCATACACCGAGACGATGCCCGCGCCGATGATCATGCGCAGCATGGACGCCGCCGGATCGAGCAGCGAGACGGCGGCGACCCAGGCGAGCGCGCCGAGCACGAGACCGGGCCAGTTCGGCTTGCGGCCGTGGAAGACGCGCGCCGCATTCCACACCATGCCGCAGGCCACGAAGCCGACGGCATTTAACGCGAGGTAGAGATGCGGGCCGAGCTTGTCGCCGGCCGCCGTCCACAACGCGACGGAGGTCGCACCGAGCAGATAGGCGGTGCCCCACCATTTCAGCGCAGGACTGTTTTCCTGCTTGCCGAAGAACACCATCATGGCGCCGAGCAATGCGGCAACCATGGTGGCAACCAAATAGAGCGTGATGCTATCGAGCGACATCATGTCGGCCCCCTTGAAAACATAGCAGTTACGCGATCGGCACATCCGATTTGCGCGCCCTTCCGAATGCGACGCTATGTCCCGCGGGTTCCATTCAGGTTTTCGCGCAGCCCCAACTTTTCCAGAAACTCGTCGTCAATTTGCATACAAACGAACAACAAAAAGGGCGCTGAAATCAGCGCCCTTTTGCATCTCATTGAAGCCGCTTTCGCGGCGAATGCGACCGAAGCGATTAACGCTTCGAGAACTGGAAGGACCGGCGGGCCTTGGCCTTGCCGTACTTCTTACGCTCGACCACGCGCGAGTCGCGGGTGAGGAAGCCGCCCTTCTTGAGCACGGAGCGCAGCTCCGGCTCGAAATAGGTGAGCGCCTTGGAGATGCCGTGACGGACCGCGCCGGCCTGGCCGGACAGACCGCCGCCGGCGACCGTGCAGATCACGTCGTACTGGCCCGAACGCTGGGCCACCGAGAACGGCTGCTCGATCATCATGCGCAGCACGGGACGGGCGAAATAGACCTCGACCTCGCGCGAGTTCACGGTGACCTTGCCGGCGCCCGGCTTGATCCACACGCGGGCGACCGCGTCCTTGCGCTTGCCGGTGGCATAGGCGCGGTTGAACTTGTCGACCTTCTTCTCGTGCTTGGGCGCATCGGGCGCCGCCGCAGTCTTGAGCTGCGAGAGCTGGTCGAGCGACTGGATGGATTCGGCCATGTTATGCGGCCCTCGTGTTCTTGCGGTTCAACTTGGCGATGTCGATCTTCTCGGGCTGCTGCGCCTCGTGCGGATGATCGGCGCCGCCGTAGACACGGAGGTTGCCCATCTGCACGCGACCGAGCGGACCACGGGGGATCATGCGCTCGACGGCCTTCTCGAGCACGCGCTCGGGGTGCTTGCCCTCGAGAATCTGGCGCGCGGTGCGCTCCTTGACGTGACCGACGTAGCCGGTGTGCTTGTAATAGGTCTTCTGCTCGCGCTTGCGACCGGTGAGGACCGCATGCTGCGCGTTGATGATGATGACGTTGTCGCCGCAATCAACGTGCGGGGTGTAGGTCGGGAGGTGCTTGCCGCGCAGGCGCATGGCAACGATGGTGGCGAGACGGCCGACGACCAGACCCTTGGCGTCGATCAGCACCCACTTCTTCGTCACCTCAGCCGGCTTTGCCGAAAAGGTTTTCATGTCAGAGTTTCCGTGGACGGGGAGCATCGGCGCGAACAACCGCACCGGACTGCCCGGGTTTCTAGAGAAACGCCGCGCAACGGTCAATGCCCGATGACGCAAATTACTGAAGCAAAATCAATGGTTTAAAAATACGGTGCTATATTACCTGCGAAAAGCTCAAACATTTGGAATGGAATAGGTCGAGGTGACATGGGCGATCGGGTCGGGTGAAGTCCCGGACAGGAGGTTTACCTCCCCCACCGCCAGGCGCTTGCCGAGCTTGAGTAGCCGCGCCTCGGCCAGCACGTCCTGCCCGGGCTGGCCCTTGCGCAGGAAGTTGATGTTCAGATTGGTGGTGACCGCGAGCCCGACCGGGCCGATGGCGGACAGGAGCACCACGTACATCGCGAAATCGGCGAGCGCCATCAGCGTCGGGCCGGAGACCGTTCCACCCGGCCGCAGCATCCTTTCACTGAAACGCTGGCGCAAAAGGCAGGTCTGGCCGTCCGCGCTCTCGATCGTGATGTCGTCGCCGCTGAAGGCCTGGGGGAACTCGTCGCGCAGAAACTGCTCGACCTCGGCCACGCTCATTTTCGCTAACGCCATGCTGTTCCCCACCCTCGCTTCGCTTGCCCTGTTACATTAAGTTATCCGTGTCATCCAATTGCAATCATTCCACGGAAGTCGCGTCAATGTCCGTTCAGGCCGCCCGTGCCCCCTCCCCGCAACCGCCGATCCTGCTGCGCGAGACGGTGGGCAGCATCGCCGTCCTGACGCTGAACCGCCCGGCCGCGCGCAACAGCCTGTCGCAGGCGATGATTGCGACCCTGCATGCCGAGCTCAACGAGATCCGCGACGACAAGGCCATCCGCGGCGTGGTGATCGCGGCCAACGGTCCCGCCTTCTCCGCCGGCCACGACATCAAGGAAATGAACGCCCGCCGCACGGACCCGGACCGCGGCCGTGCCTTCTTCGCCGAGATGATGAATGCCTGCAGCGCGATGATGCAGGCGATCGTGCATCTGCCGAAGCCGACAGTCGCCGCCGTCCAGGGCATCGCCACGGCCGCCGGCTGCCAGATGGTTGCGAGCTGCGACCTCGCGATCGCCTCGCAGGACGCGACGTTCGCCACGCCAGGCGTCGATATCGGCCTGTTCTGCTCGACGCCGATGGTGGCGCTGACGCGCAACGTGCCGCGCAAGCAGGCGATGGAGATGCTGCTGACGGGCGAGCCCGTCACCGCCGACCGCGCCCGCGAAATCGGGCTCGTCAATCGCGTCGTGCCCGCCGGTACCGAGCGCGATGCGGCGATCGCGCTCGCCGAGAAGGTCGCGCTGAAATCCGCCTATACCGTCAAGCTCGGCAAGGAGGCCTTCTATCGCCAGGCCGAGATGAGCCTTGCGGATGCCTATCGTTATGCCGCAGAGGTGATGACCGAGAACATGATGGCACGCGACGCCGAGGAAGGCATCGGCGCCTTCATCGAGAAGCGCACGCCGACATGGCGGGATGAGTAATCAGTTCCTCATCCTGAGGAGCCGCGGAACGCGGCGACTCGAAGGATAGAGGCCCGACTGCGGCTTCATGGTTCGAGACGCGCGTGCCGCGCACCTCACCATGAGGGTCAGAGAAAGAACAAGATGAACCACGACGCCTATCCCGACAATTACATCCGCGGCATCCTCAACAGCGTGAAGTCGATCGCGATGGTCGGCGCCTCGCCGCAGAACGTGCGACCGAGCTATTTTGCGTTCAAATATCTGGCGCAGCGCGGCTACGACATGATCCCGATCAATCCGGGCCATGTCGGCAAGGATTTGCTCGGAAAGCCGTTCGTCGCCTCGCTGTCCGACATCGGTCGCCCCATCGACATGATCGACATTTTCCGCAACTCCAGCCACATCATGCCCGTAGTCGAGGAAGCCCTGACGCTCGACCCGTTGCCGAAGGTGATCTGGATGCAGCTTGGCGCACGCGATGACGCCGCGGCGGCGAAAGCGGAGTCGGTCGGTATCAAGGTGGTCATGAACCGCTGCCCCAAGATCGAATATGGCCGCCTGTCCTCGGAAATCTCCTGGATGGGCGTGAATTCGCGCACGCTCAGCTCCAAGCGCGCGCCGGCGCCGACGCAAGGCATGCGGCTCTCCCTCAATCGGATGAGCGTCGGCGGCGGCGACACCGCGGCATCGGATCGCGCCGCGAAAAACAAGACCGAGCAGAGCTGACGCAATTGCGAAGGTTTCGTTTCGCGAACGCGACAATGCGTAGCAGGATCATTCCCAAATCATCCTGATGTGAAGCGGCGCCTTGACGGCGGACGCCCCGCCCATCAGCATGCCGCGCGATTTCAGACCAAGAGAACAGGACGCCTTCTATGAGCGATCGCCTTCCGGGATTTTCAACCCTTGCCGTGCATGCCGGTGCACAGCCCGATCCGACCACCGGTGCGCGCGCGACCCCGATTTATCAAACCACCTCTTTCGTCTTCAATGACGCCGACCACGCCGCCTCGCTGTTCGGCCTGCAGGCGTTCGGCAACATCTACACCCGCATCGGCAACCCGACCAACGCGGTGCTTGAAGAGCGCGTGGCCGCGCTCGAAGGTGGCACCGCCGCGCTCGCAGTGGCCTCGGGCCACGCCGCCCAGGTCGTCATCCTGCAGCAACTGCTCCAGCCCGGCGACGAATTCATCGCCGCGCGAAAGCTCTATGGCGGCTCGATCAACCAGTTCACGCACGCGTTCAAGAGCTTCGGCTGGAACGTGGTGTGGGCCGATCCCGACGACATCTCGAGCTTCGAGCGCGCGGTGACGCCGCGCACCAAGGCGATCTTCATCGAGTCCATCGCCAATCCCGCCGGCAGCATCACCGACATCGAGGCGATCTCGACGGTGGCGCGCAAGGCGGGCGTGCCGCTGATCGTCGACAACACGCTGGCCTCGCCCTACCTCATTCGTCCGATCGACCACGGCGCCGACATCGTCGTGCACTCGCTGACGAAGTTCCTGGGCGGCCACGGCAACTCGCTCGGCGGCATCATCGTCGATGCCGGCACCTTCGACTGGTCCACGGGCGGCAAATATCCGATGCTGTCGGAGCCGCGCCCCGAATATCACGGCATCCGCCTGCAGGAGACGTTCGGCAACTTCGCCTTCGCGATCGCCTGCCGCGTGCTGGGCCTGCGCGATCTCGGCCCCGCTTTGTCGCCGTTCAACGCCTTCATGATCCTGACCGGCATCGAGACGCTGCCGCTGCGCATGCAGAAGCACTGCGACAACGCCAAGGCGGTCGCCGAATTCCTCGCCGGTCATCCGGCGGTGGCCTCGGTGAGCTATGCGGGCCTTGCGAGCGACAAGTACAACCAGCTCGCGCGCAAATATGCGCCCAAGGGCGCGGGCGCCGTCTTCACCTTCAGCCTGAAGGGCGGCTACGACGCCGGCGTCAATTTGGTGTCGAAGCTGCAGCTGTTCTCGCACCTCGCCAATGTCGGCGACACCCGCTCGCTGGTGATCCACCCGGCCTCGACCACGCACAGCCAGCTCGACGACGCCGCCAAGGTGAAGTCCGGTGCCGGCCCCGACGTGGTCCGGCTCTCGATCGGCATCGAGGACAAGGAAGACCTGATCGCCGACCTCGAGCAGGCGCTCAGCGCTTAGTTTCCTGTCGTTCCGGGGCGGAGCGAAGCACCGAACTGGGTGCGCAATTGCGCACCTGAGAACCTCGAGATTCTCGGGTGCGCAACTGCGCACCGTAGTTCGCGCTCACGCGCGCCCCGGAATGACGGTTGCCTTGGCGACCGTCAGTTAACAGTCATTAACCATATCTGCCGCATACATCGTCGCTGGATCGCCCTTTTGATTCGGAGCCGACGATGCTGCGCTGGATTGTGCCTGCCCTTGCGGCAATGCTGACGGTCTCGGCCGCCATGGCCGCTGATTTGCCGGCAACGGCGAGACGGCGAGCCGCTCCGCCGCCGCAGGACCCGCCCAAGGTCTATGTCGAGACCGATCCGGATGCGCTGATTTCGCCGGCGTATGGCATCGGCAGCTACATCAGCAACTTGCCGGGCACGCCGCTCCTGCCCGGCTCCCACACCCTGCCCGGCTATTACGGCCGCCCCTGGAGCTACGATTACCAGGGCTCCTATTACGGCGGGAAGCAAGTCGATTACTTCTGGCGCCTGCCCTATTCGTGCGGCATCTACGGCTATTGCTGATCAGCCGGTATCAGCCGGGGCTGATGGTGATCAGCCGACCTGACCGACCGGAACGGCACGCGGCTGCGCGTGTGCGGACTGGCGTGAGGCCAGCCGCTCCACCTGCATCACGGCGAGCGTGAGCACCAAAATCGCAACCGCCTGATGCGCGAGGGCAAGCCCGATCGGCACCTGATTGAGCAGCGTGAGAATACCGAGCACGGCCTGCAGGCTGACCGCGGCGAACAGCCAGAGCGCGCCGCTTGCCGCTGCGCCCGCGCGCGAGCGCACGGCATCGAACGCATGCAGCGCCGCCAGCGCGAACAGCGCATACGCCGTCATCCGGTGCTCGAACTGCACGGTCAGCACATTGTCGAACATGTTGCGCCACCACGGCGTCTCGAACCACAGCCGCTCAGCTGCGGGAATGAACGCGCCGTCGATCTGCGGCCAGGTGTTGTAGGCACGCCCGGCGCGCAGGCCCGCAACCAGCGCGCCGAAATAAATCTGCACCAGCGTCACGGCGAGCAGCACCGCGCTCGTGAAGCGCAACCGCGCGGGCACGGCGATCGCCGGCCGCTCCTTGAGCCGCCGCACCGTCCAGACGATGCCGGCGAAGATCAGCAGCGCCAGCATCAGATGCGTCGCCAGCCGGTATTGCGAGACCTCGACCCGCTCGGTGAGGCCCGAGGCCACCATCCACCAGCCGACCGCGCCCTGCAGCCCGCCGAGGGCGAACAGCAGCCACAGCCGCCGCTTCAGCTCAGCCGCCAATCCGCCGCGCCAGAGGAAGAACAGGAACGGCAGCAGATAGGCGACGCCGATGAAGCGGCCGAGCAGCCGGTGGCTCCATTCCCACCAGAAGATCTCCTTGAACTCGGACAGACTCATGCCTGCGTTGAGCTCGCGATATTGCGGAATCTTCTTGTAGGCCTCGAACGCCGCGGTCCACTGCGCCTCCGAGAGCGGCGGAACACTGCCGGTGACGGGTTTCCATTCGACGATCGACAGGCCGGATTCCGTCAGCCGCGTCGCCCCGCCGACCAGCACCATCAGGGCGATCAGCGCGGCCACGGAGATCAGCCACCAGCGGACGGCGCGATGCGGGTCGGGGGAAGCGGAAATCGTCGTCATTTCAGGGGCAAACGAGGCCTGGTGCCTAAGAGACTTGAACCGGACTGCGTGCCCCTTATAGTCCCCCGCTCCCGCAGCGCAAGTTACGCGAAGGCCGCAGTTTTCGACCATGACGATCCGCACCCGCAAGTTCCTCGGCGCCATCCTGCTCCTGGTGCTCGCCACCGTCTGGGCCCTGCTCGGCATGGCGGCGGCGCAGATGCCGTGGATCGCCGAATCCGGCTGGCGGCAGGCGATCTACTATGTGGTCGTGGGCATGGGCTGGGTGCTGCCGGCGATGCCGATCGTGAGCTGGATGCAGCGGCCCGACCGCGTCAAGTCTGGCCCGTAGTACTTCCCGTCGGTTTCACCGGCGCAAACGCGGCCCCCGACACCAGCACGCGCAGCATCCGCAGCGAGCCGATCCGGCCGTCCCATGAAATCCGCGGCAGCGCGCGCAGATTGGTGCGCCCTTCCGCCTCCACGATGCCCGGGATCGTCGACACCGCGCTGGCAAAGCCCGCCTCCTCGGCCATCACGACGTGGCTGCGCCGGAACGACGCGCGGTCGCCGAACGGAAAGGCGAGATGCCTCATCTCGCGGTGGAACGCGGATTCCGCCACCGCCTTGCCCATCGTCATCTCGCGCAGCGCCGCGGTGTCCTTCATGTTGGCAAGAACGGGATAATTCACGGTCGCGCTGCCGATGGTGACGAGCGGGTCGGCCGCGAGCCTGGCGATATCCTCCCAGTCCATCGACGCCTCGCGCGAGAGCGCGGCGAGATCGATCCGGTAGCGCGTGCAGAGATCGGCGATCGCAGCCGACAGCTCCGCCGGCGGCAGCGAGCGCAGCCAGCTCTCGATATGCGAGAACAGCGCCTGCTTCTCGGCATCGCCGGTCACAACGAAGCGCTGCTCCTTCTCGCCCATCATCAAGCTGATGCGGCTCTCGCGCGCGATCACCCGTTCGAGACCGATCCACCAGGCTTCGCCGACGCCGTCGGGAAACGCTGTCGGCACATAGACCGTGAAGGGCACGGCGTGGCGCGCGAGCACCGGATAGGCGAAGCTGATGAGGTCCTTGGCAGCACCGTCGAAGGTCAGCGCCACGAAGCGCCGCTTCTCAGGCAGAGTCACGGCGCGCCGGCAGACCTCGTCCATGCCGATAAAATCATAACGCCACCGCTTCAGCGCCCGAATGGCGCGGTCGAGGAATTGCGGCGTGATCTCGTCTGCGCGGAGCGGCTGGAATCCGCCGCGGCGCCGTGGCCGCACATGGGCAAAACGCAGGATGGCGCCCGCTCCACGGCTGCGCAGCAGCGCCTGGCCGCTGAACCAGGTCAGCTCGAGGCGCAGCCGTTCCAGCCATCTGTCGTCGGATGCCAATATCCCACCTTCGCGCTCGCCGGCGGCCCGTTCCCTCGCCCATCCTCATTACCCTTTGTTGACATTTCTTTGCAAAGGTCGGCCACAGGCCGAATTACGCATTTTCCGTTTTCTCGACAGGTTTCGCGAATGACCATGGCTGCGGCGATGCAAAGCCGGACGGCAGAAGCGCCAGCGCGGTCGAAAGCGAGCCGTATCGCGCATGTCGATATCGTCCGGGAGCTCGGCGAGGCCGAGGCGGTCTGGCGCGCCTTCGAGGAGCCCGGTCACCTCTTCACGCCCTACCAGCGCTTCGACCTGCTCGGTCCCTGGCAAAAGCAGGTCGGCGCTCACGAAGGCGCCCGTCCCTTCATCGTCATCGCCCGCGACGCCGACCGCCAGCCGCTGCTGCTGCTGCCGCTCTCGCTGCGCCAGGGCCATGGCGTACGCACCGCCTGCTTCATGGGCGGCAAGCACACGACCTTCAACATGGGTCTGTGGAATAGCGAATTCGCAGGCCAGGCCGGCGCCGCCGATCTCGACGGCCTGTTCGCCGCGCTCGGCGAGCACGTCGACGTGCTGGCGCTGACGCAGCAGCCGCTGCGTTGGAGCGACCAGCAAAATCCGTTTGCGGCCCTGCCGCGACAGAGCGCGATCAACGGCTGCCCGCTGCTGACGATGGAGCCCGGCGGGCCGCCCGCATCGCGGATCAGCAACTCCTTCCGCCGCCGCCTCAAGAGCAAGGAGAAGAAGCTCCAGTCGCTCGCAGGCTATCGTTATCATCTTGCCACGACCGACGCCGACGTCACCCGCCTGCTCGACTGGTTCTTCCGCGTCAAGCCGGTGCGGATGGCGGAGCAGAAGCTGCCGAACGTCTTCGCCGAGCCGGGGGTCGAGCAGTTCGTCCGCAGCGCGTGCCTCGCGCCGCGCGGCGAGGGCCGCGTCATCGACATCCACGCGCTCGAATGCGAGGAGGAAGTGATCGCGATCTTTGCCGGCGTTGCCGACGGCCAGCGCTTCTCGATGATGTTCAACACCTACACGATGTCCGAGCATGCCCGCTACAGCCCGGGCCTGATCCTGATGCGCTACATCATCGACCGCTACGCCGAGCGCGGTTACCGCTCGCTCGACCTCGGCATCGGCTCCGACGAGTACAAGCGGATGTTCTGCAAGGACGACGAGGACATTTTCGACAGCTTCGTGCCGCTGACCTCGCGCGGAAAGCTGGCGGCGATGGCGATGTCGTCGCTCAGCCACGGCAAGCGGCTGGTGAAGCAGAACCAGATGCTGTTCGATTTGGCGCGCCGGCTGCGGCAGGCGTTCGGGTAAAAACCGTCCACGCGCAGAGTATCGTAGGGTGGGCAAAGCGAAGCGTGCCCACGTCTATGGCAATCGTTGACAGCTGGTGGGCACGGCGCAAGTGCGCCTTTGCCCACCCTACGATTCCTGCCTTCCCTTCTTCCCTTGTGGGAGAAGGTGGCGCGAAGCGCCGGATGAGGGGTTGTTTCCGCAGACTCAAATGGCAGTGGGACTCGGGAAGAGAGACCCCTCACCCGTCTCGCCGCTAACGCGACGAGCCACCCTCTCCCACAAGGGAGAGGGAAAGATCACGCCGCCACCACGCGCGGGGTCTCCACTGCATTCGGCGCCTGGACCGGCTTGCTCAGCATCGTCACCTCGCTGAAGCCGACGGCCTTCAACTGCTCGCACATCAGCGTGCGCGCATCGGCCGCCATCGCGGCATCGGGCACCACGATGGCGCGGGCGCTGGTCGTCAGCAGCTCCGCAGGAAGATCGGATGCACCGCCGGCGTCGAGCAGCACATGGTCGTAGGCGCGCAGCAGCGCGTCGATCGCAAGGCCCACGCGCGGTGACTGCAGCAGGCTGCGGTCGAAGCCGGCACGCCCCGCCATGACCAGATGCAGCCGCGACAGCTTGTCCCGGGTGATGACCTGCGCGAACGAGGCTTCGCCCTGCATCAGCTCGGCAAGGCCGGGCGCGGAGGCGTCGACCGACACCGCGGCGATGGTCGGCGAGGACGCCGCGAGATCGACCAGGACGACGCGCGCGTCGCGCGCCAGATGGCGGGCCAGCGTCAGCGCCGACAAAGTGACGGCCTCGCCCGATGCGGTGCCGAGCACCGTGACCTTTTTCGCCGCCCCGCCCGCGGCGCGCAGTCTGTTAGCGAGGTGCTCGATCTCGGCGAATTCGGCGAGACCGGCATCGGCCGTCATCTCCGGCTGAAGCGGCAGGGACTCGTCCACGATCGGTTCGAAGACCGGTTCGGCGGATGGAGCGACAGGCGGCGCGACGACCGGCGGTTCAACGAACGGCGGCTCAACAAACGGCGGCTCAACAAACGGCGGCTCAACAAACGGCTCTTGGCGAGCCGCAGCCTGCCTTTGTGAGGCCGCCGGCGCGAACACGGCCGCCGCCCGCGGCGCGGTCTGACGCAGCAGCTCGCCGGTGACGACGACGCCCGACGACAGCAGCAGCGTCGCGATGGTCGCGATCAGCACGATCGGCAGCTTCTTGGGATAGGCCGGCGTGTTGGAAACGATGGCGCGCGAGATGATGCGGCCGTCGGTCGGCGCGGTGTCGATGGTCTCGCGAGTGTTGGCCTCGCGATATTTTGCCAGATACGACTCGAGCAGGTCGCGCTGCGCCTTGGCCTCGCGCTCGAGCGCACGAAGCTGAACGTCCTGGCCATTGGTCGATGTCGCCTGCTTCTTGAGTTGCTCCAGGCTCGCGGTCAGGCCGTCGACCCGGCCGCTGGCGATGCGTGCGTCGCTTTCGAGCGAGCGGGAGATCTTGGCCGCCTCGTCCCGTATCTGGTTGTCGAGGTCGCCGAGCTGGGCCTTCAGCTCCTTGATGCGCGGGTGATTGCCGAGCAGCGTGGAGGATTGTTCCGCGAGCTGCGCGCGCAACGTCACCCGCTGCTCCGACAAGCGCCGCATCAGCTCGGAGTTCACCACTTCGGATGCCTCGATCGGCTTGCCGCTCTGGAGCATCTCCTTGATCAGCCGCGCCTTGGATTCGGCATCGGCCTTCATCGAGCGCGCATTGTTGAGCTGGGTGTTGACCTCGCCCATCTGCTGGTTCGACAGCGTGGTGTTGTTGGTGCCGACGAACAGGCTCGACTTGGAGCGGAAATCCTCGACCCTGGCTTCGGCGTCGGACACTTTCTTGCGGAGATTCTCGATCTCGCCCGCAAGCCACTGGCTCGCGTTCTTGGCCTGGTCCTGGCGCGCGCTCTGCTGCAGCACGAGATAGCCCTCGGCGATCGAATTGGCGACGCGTGCGGCAAGGTCGGGATCGGCGGACTGGAATTCGACCACGATGACGCGCGACTTGTCGACGGCATAGGCCTGCAGGCGCTCATAATAGGCGTCGAGCACGCGCTCTTCCGGCGTCATCGAGAACGGATCGCGACCGATGCCGACGAGAGCCGCCAGCGACTTCAGCGGCGAAACGCCCTGCAGCACCGGATCGAATTCGGGGCGCTCGGCAAGCTTGTTCTTCTTGATGATCTCACGCGCGAGGTCGCGCGACAGCACGAGCTGCACCTGGCTGGTGACGGCCTCGGCGTCGAGCGCCTGGCGCTCCTCGGTGCGGTCGCTGCTCGGGCGCAGGAACACGTTCTCGCGGCCGTCGATCAGGATGCGGGATTCGGACTTGTAGCGCGGGGTGACCAGGTTGACGACGGCGATCGACCCGACGAGCGCCAGCACCGTCGGCACGATGATCCAGCCGCGCTTACGCGCCAACGCCGCGCCGAGCGCATGCAAATCGAGGTCGCCGGATTCGGCCTGAGCCTGCTTCGCGGCGGCGGGCGCAGCCTTCGATTCAACCTTGGTGGTTTCAGCCTTGTACGATTCAGTCGCGGCCGCTTCGGGCTTGGTCGATTCAATCTTGGCAGCTTCGGCCTTGTGCGCGGCTTCGGCTCTGGACTTCGAAACAGCCCGCTCGACCACGGCCTTGGCTCTGCCGGCACGCCAGAACGCTAAACGCATCGAACACTCCCGCAGGGGCAACGCCACCAAGCTACCTCAACCGGGGCGATTACACTCCATTAAGGTTGCCGCTGGGTTAATCGCGACGTCGCGCGCGTTGCACGCACGCGCTCGTCACCGTTTGTTAACCACGAAGGCTCTTAATCCAACGCGATATTTTCCTCGGAATTGTTCGGTCTTCGCCGTCGAGCGCTGGTTTTGATCATGCCCCCCTCACCCGACCAGCCGCTTCGAATCCTGCACGCCGTGCGCGCCCCGGTCGGCGGAATCTTTCGCCACATCCTCGACGTCGCCAACGGTCAGGTCGACCGCGGCCATCATGTCGGGATTCTCGCCGACAGCCTGACCGGCGGCGAACGCGCCGACAAAGCGCTGGCCGAGCTCGCGCCAAGGCTGAAGCTCGGCGTTCACCGGATGGCGATCCGCCGCGAGCCGTCGCCGGACGATTTCCTGGTTTGGCTCCGCATGCGGCGCCTGATCGCTACGCTCAAGCCCGACGTCCTGCACGGCCACGGCGCCAAGGCCGGCGCATTCATCCGCATGCGACGGCGCACCGACGACGCCATCCGTATCTACACCCCGCATGGCGGCTCGCTGCATTATCCGCTCAACACGCTGAAGGGCGAATTCTACGCGCGGCTCGAGCGCTCGCTGATGGGCGCGACGGACCTCTTCCTGTTCGAGAGCGCATTTGCCCGCGACACCTATCAGCGCATCGTCGGTACGCCCAAGGGCGTGGTGCATTGCGTCTTCAACGGCGTGACACCGGAGGAGTTCGAGCCCGTCATCACCGCCGAGGACGCCACCGACATCTGCTACGTCGGCGAGTTCAGGCACATCAAGGGCGCGGATCTCCTTGTCGATGCCGTCGCGCGGCTGCACGAAGGCGGCAAGAAGGTCACGCTCACGCTCGGCGGCGACGGCGAGGAGACGGCGGCGCTGAAGGCGCAGGTCGAGAGGCTCGGCCTCACCAGTGCCATTCGTTTCGTCGGCCACGTCAAGGCGCGCTACGGCTTCTCCAAGGGAGGGCTGCTGGTCGTTCCCTCGCGCGGCGATTCCATGCCCTATGTCGTGATCGAGGCCGGCGCCGCAGGCATCCCGATGATCGCCTCGAAGATCGGCGGCATCCCCGAGATATTCGGCAGCGACAGCCCCGCTCTGTTCGCACCGAGCAATCCCGAGGCCATGGCGGAGGCGATCGCTGCGGCGCTCGATGATCCCAAAACCACCGCGCAGCGCGCGGTGTCCTTGCGCGAACGGATCTCCGCGCACTTCTCCCAGCAGGCGATGGTCGAGGGCGTGCTCGCGGGTTATCGCGACGCATTTACCAATCATTAGCCATCCTTAAGGCCGGCTTTAGAGAATCTTCCGATTTGTTCGATAATCGATGTGCCAGGGGATGCTCACCCGGGGTGCAAAGTCGCGACCCGCGGGCTTTTGGAATGGACGTGGACGCCCGTGGAACCGCTCAACGCACGCTCGATGCTCGATGCCGCGACCAGCGCCGCGGCCAGGCCCGCTGACCAGCCTTTCGTGGAGCGTCGCCGCCGGCTCACACCCGCCGCGCTCGAGGTCGTCAACCAGAAGGTCGCGCGTGCCTATTCGCCGATCGTGATCGCCGGCTTCGTCCGCCTCGCCGATTTCGTCCTGCTGAGCCTCGTCGGCATCGCCGTCTATGTCGGCTATGTCATGCCGCTCGCGGGATCCTTCAGCTGGATCTATCCTGCGGAGATCGTCGCCGTCGCGGTCGCCGCGGTGGTCTGCTTCCAGGCCGCCGACCTCTACCAGGTGCAACTGTTCCGCGGCCAGCTCCGCCAGATGACGCGGATGATCTCGTCCTGGTCGTTCGTGTTCCTGCTGTTCATCGGCATCTCGTTCTTCGCCAAGTTCGGCAGCGAGATATCGCGGCTGTGGCTCGCCGCCTTCTACTTCCTCGGGCTCGTCGCGCTGATCTCTCAGCGTCTGGTGCTACGCTCGCTGGTGCGCGCCTGGGCGCGCGAGGGCCGGCTCGACCGCCGCACCATCATCGTCGGCTCCGACCGCAACGGCGAGCAGCTGGTCGAGGCGCTGAATGCGCAGGAGGATTCCGACATCCACGTGCTCGGCGTGTTCGACGACCGCAACGACAGCCGCGCGCTCGACACTTGCGCCGGCGCGCGCAAGCTCGGCAAGGTCGACGACATCGTCGAGTTCGCCCGCCGCACCCGCGTCGATCTCGTGCTGTTCGCGCTGCCGATCTCGGCGGAGACCCGCATCCTGGAAATGCTGAAGAAGCTCTGGGTGCTGCCGGTCGACATCCGCCTCTCCGCGCACACCAACAAGCTGCGCTTCCGTCCTCGCTCCTATTCCTATCTCGGCGAGGTGCCGACGCTGGACGTGTTCGAGGCGCCGATCACCGACTGGGACCTGGTGATGAAATGGCTGTTCGACCGCATCGTCGGCTGCCTCGCGCTGCTCGCGGCACTGCCGGTGATGGGGCTCGTGGCGCTGGCGATCAAGCTCGACAGCCCCGGCCCGGTGCTGTTCCGCCAGAAACGCTTCGGCTTCAACAACGAGCGCATCGACGTCTACAAGTTCCGCTCGATGTACCACCATCAGGCCGATCCGACAGCCTCGAAGGTCGTGACCAAGAACGATCCGCGCGTCACCCGCGTCGGCCGCTTCATCCGCAAGACCAGCCTCGACGAGCTGCCGCAGCTCTTCAACGTGGTCGTCTCCGGCAATCTCTCTCTGGTCGGCCCGCGCCCGCATGCGGTTCAGGGCAAGCTCCAGAGCCGCCTGTTCGACGAAGCCGTCGACGGCTATTTCGCCCGCCACCGCGTCAAGCCCGGCATCACCGGCTGGGCCCAGATCAACGGCTGGCGCGGCGAGATCGACAATGAAGAAAAGATCCAGAAGCGAGTCGAGTTCGACCTCTATTACATCGAGAACTGGTCGGTGCTGTTCGACCTCGTCATTCTCCTGAAGACGCCGATCTCGCTGCTGACCAAGAACGAGAACGCGTATTGAGTTTTCTCTGTCATGCCCCGGCTTAACCGGGGCATCCAGTACTCCGCAGCGCCAGCCGCTTTCTCCAACAGGCGCCGCGGAATACTGGATCGCCCGGTCAGGCCGGGCGATGACAGCGGTGTTTGTGGCGTACGAGTAGCGTGAGCGTGTGATGGCGTATGCGGCGACAGCCGGTGGAGTGAAGTTGGCCGCGCCGGCCGCGCCCGGCGTGCTGGCGCTGCAGCGCGCGCTGGTGTGGCTGGTCGGCGCCTCCGGCGCCATCGTCTTCATCGAGCCGAGCCCGTACGAGATCGCGACCCTGCTCGCGACCGTCGCTTTCTTCGCCACCAGCCTGCGCCTGCGGCTCGTGCTGATGCCGATGGTGCTGATGCTGGTCCTTCTCAATGTGGGCTACACCATCAGCGCGATCCCGCTGTACGACCAGCCCGAGGTGGTGAGCTGGATCGCGACCTCCTGGTACATGGCGGTAACCGTCGTGTTCTTCGCCATGGTCACGTCCGAGGACACCGCGGCCCGGCTCGACATGCTCCGCCGCGGCCTCGTGGTCGGCGCGATGATCGCCTCGCTCCTGGCGGTCGCCGGCTATTTCCACCTCGTTCCCGGCGGTAACGACCTGCTGACGCTCTATGGACGCGCGCGCGGCACGTTCAAGGACCCGAACGTGCTCGGCGCCTTCCTGATCCTGCCGGCGCTGTTCGCGCTGCAGAGCGTGGTCTCGGACAAGCTCGGCAAGGCGATCCGCAACGTCTTCGCCTTCGGGATCATGTCGCTGGCGATCCTGCTCGCCTTCTCCCGCGCCGCCTGGGGCGGGCTGGTGCTGACCTCCGCCTTCATGCTGGCGCTGATGGTGCTGACCAGCCGTACCAACGCCCAGCGCTCGCGCATCGTCATCATGGCGATCGTCGCCGCGGTGCTCGGACTGGCGCTGATCGCGGTGCTGCTGTCATTCGATGCCACCGCCGAGATGTTCAAGCAGCGCGCGAGCTTCGACCAGAGTTATGACGAGGGCCGCTTCGGCCGGTTCGGCCGGCATATCCTCGGTGCGGAGATGGCGCTCGACCTGCCGTTCGGCATCGGCCCGCTGCAATTCCACCGCTACTTCCCCGAGGACACCCACAACTCCTACCTCAACGCCTTCATGTCCGGCGGCTGGCTCTCCGGCGTGTGCTATCCCGCACTGGTCTTCACCACCGTGATCATGGGCTTCAGGCACGTCTTCGTCCGCGTGCCCTGGCAGCGGGCCTATCTCGCGGTGTTCTCCGCCTTCGTCGGCACCGTCGGCGAGAGCTTCGTGATCGACACCGACCACTGGCGGCACTTCTGGATGATGCTGGGCGCGATGTGGGGCATGATCGCCGCCGCGCAGGCCTACAAGACTAGGGCTGACGAAACGTCTTCAGCTTGAGAGCGGGCCGCTTCTCGGGCGGCGTATCGAGCAGGCCCTTCAACGCTTCGGTCGCCGCGACCACGCCCTTGTAGCCCTCATTGGCGAAGCGCAGCAGCAGGCGCAGTTCCTCGTCGGAATAGCCATTGCAGACCTTCTCCATCGCCTGCTGCATCGGCACGTAGAACTGGCTGAGCTTGTCGATCGCCTCCGGCACGACCGTGATGAAGACCTTGCGGCGGTCGGCCTCGTCCCGCTCGCGGCGCACCAGCCCCGCTTTCTCGAGCCGGTCGATCACGCCGGTGATGGCGCCCGTGGTGAGGCCCGTGACCTCGGCGAGCCTGCCCGCCGTGACCCGTCCCTCAAGGTAGAGGATGTCCATGCATTCGAGGTCGGAATTGGCAATTCCGGCAACGTTCGCAACGGTCTGGCCATAGAGCACGCCCTGCGCCGAAGACCTGCGCATCGCCTCCTCCAGCTGCCCCAACAACGCCGTGCGCGCCTTCGTCCTTGACAAGGTCGGCCTCTTCTCTTACTCGATATATATCTTAGTCACTAAGAGATTTAGCGACCGTAATATCTCCTAGCACCACGGAAACGTCGAGAGCAAGCCATGTCCAACCGTCCCCGCAAGGCCCTGATCATCGGCGCCGGCATCGCCGGGCCTGTCGCCGCCATCCTGCTGCGCCGCGCCGGCATCGAATCCGCGATCTACGAGGCCTGGCCCTACTCGAAGGGCATCGGCGGCGGTCTCCAGATCGCGCCGAACGGCATGCATGTGATGGACGAGATCGGGCTTGCGAACGAGCTGATCAGCCGCGGTTCGGTCGCGGAATCGTTCGACTTCTATTCGCAAGGCGGCGAGAGGCTCGGCTCGATCAACCGCGACATGGCGCGGCGCTTCGGCCAGCCGGCGGTCAACATCGCCCGCGCGAGCCTGAACGAGATCCTGATCGACAAGGCCTGGTGCGCCTGCGTCTCGCTCTATTTCGAGAAGCGCCTGATCAAGATCGAGGATCGCGGCGACCAGCCGATCATCGCCTACTTTTCCGACGGCACCACCGCGGAAGGCGACTTCCTGATCGGCGCCGACGGCGTGCATTCGGTGGTGCGCCGCCAGGTCGTGCCTGATGGCCCGCAACCGTTCAACACCGGCCTGATCGGCTTCGGTGGCTTCGTGCCGCACGCCGTCCTCGATGGCCGCGCCATCGGCCGGCATGTCGAGACCACGTTCGGCCAGAGCGGCTTCTTCGGCTACGGCCATTGCAGCCCGGATCCCAACGACGGCGTGATGTGGTGGAGCACCCAGCCGGCGCACGGCATGGACGCAGCGATGTTCCGCGCGCTCGACCAGGCGACGCTGAAGCAGCATCTGCGCGGCTTCCATCGCGGCTGGCACGATCCGATCCCCGACATCATCGACGCCGCCGAGAACATCGTGGTCACCGATACGCTCGACGTCGCGACCCTGCCGGTCTGGTCCCGCAAGCGCTCGCTGCTGATCGGGGATGCCGCGCATGCGACCAGCCCCCATGCCGGCCAGGGCGCCTCGCTCGCGCTCGAGGACGCGATGCGGCTCGCCCGACTGATGCAGGAGGGGCAGGAGCTCGGCGCCACCTTCCAGGCTTTCGAGGCCGAACGGCGTCCGCGCACCGAGAAGATCGTTGCGATGGCCCGCCGCAACGGCAACAGCAAGCGCGAGTTCAGCGCCTCCGGCGCCTGGGTCCGCAATCAGATGATGAAGTGGCTGTTGCCGCTTGGCGCCAAGGCCATGGACTTCATGTACGCGTATGATGCGCGGGCGGTGTAGCGGCACGACCGGTGCCGTAGGGTGGGCAAAGGCGCAAAGCGCCGTGCCCACCTTCTCTCTCCGATCGCGACACTGGTGGGCACGCTTCGCTTTGCCCACCCCACGGGACCGAGCTAGCTCTCCACCCCGAACGTCAGCCCGGCGTTGTCGACCAGCCGCTTGATCAGCTTGTGCTGCATCGCTGCGCCCGGCGTCCAGAAGCCGCCCGGAACGTCGCTCGCGTCGCGCAGCAGGCAGATCGCGCATTCCGAGATCATCTTCGAGGTCGAGCCGTAGCCGGGATCGCGGTCACCGGTGACGCCGGCACGGACCATGCGGCCGTCGGGCGCGATCGCGACGTAGAGCAGGTTGAAGAGCCCCTTCTCCCGCTCCTCCTTCGACGGCCCCTCGCCCGGCTTCGGCGCGTTCGGACCGGTCTTCTCGGCGTTGGCCGCCATCACGCGCTTGGCGTTGGACTCGCCCTTCTCGCCGGCGCCGGTCAGGACCATCTCGTCGTAGACGAAGTCCTGGCCGTAGGGAAAACCCATCAGCATGTTGGAGCGGTGGACGTTGCGGGTGTTGATCAGCGCCATCATGAACGGTGCGGCCCAGGACTGCAGGTCCTCCTCGAACACGGCCCTGTTGCCCTTCGGCTGCTTCGGTCCGGTGAAGCCGGGCGTCAGCGCGAAATGATCGTTGAGAATGGCGACGAGGCTGAGATCTTTCGCAACCGCGTCGAACGTCGCTTTCGCGCTCGCCGCGGTGCCGCCCGACAGCGTGCCGCGCATGTCGCGCACGCGGCCCTTCACGCGCGCCGCGGGCGCGCCGAACACGCGCTTCGCCTCTTCCTGCACGAAGAAGGTGCCGAGCTCGAACGGCACGGAATCGTAGCCGCAGGAAAACACGATGCGCGCGCCGCTCGCCTTGGCCGCGGCACCGTACTTGTCGATCATCTGCCGCATCCAGACCGGCTCGCCGCACAGATCGAAATAGTCAGTGCCGCCGGCGACGCAGGCCGCGAGCAGGTCTTCGCCGTAGAACTGATACGGACCGACCGTCGTGATCACCGACTTGGTCCGCGCCACCATCGCCTTCAGCGATGCGGCGTCGGATGCGTCCGCCACGATCAGCGGCGTGTCCGAGGGCGCACCTATCGCATCGCGCACGGATTTCAGCTTGTCGAGGCTGCGGCCCGCCATCGCCCATTTGAGCGCCTTGTCGTTCTTGTAATGCGCCGCCAGATATTCGGCGACGAGCTGGCCGGTGAAACCGGTCGCACCGTAGACGACGATGTCGAATTCCTGAGAGCTCATGGTCGTCCCTTACTTTTTCGCGTAACTCACGCCCATGCCGGCACGGACGTCGCTTTGAATGCCATAGGGCGGGATCGGATAGCGCAGGCCGTTCTTCGCCAGCGCCTTCATGCCCACAACCGCCTTGGCGAGATGCGAAGGCTTCAGCGCCATCAGCATCTCCTCGTCCGGCACGCCGCCATAGCGCCGTTCGGCATAGCATGGCAAGGACAGGCTCGGCTCGCCCGTTTTCAGCGCCCGCCCCCAGGAATCGGCGCAGGCGGTTTCGCCGACCACGCCCCATTCGAACTTCTTGTAGCCGGTATATTGCAGCCCGTTGATCAGGATGATCATCTGCCCGGGCGTCGCGTAGACGAGGCAGATGTCGGGTGGATCGAGCCGGCCGCTGGCGAGCGGACTGACCGCGAGCGCCTGATACTGCCCGAACGGCACCACGTCGAGCGCCTCCTGCCGCTTGCGCGCGTCCTCCGCCGTGCCGTGCCAGACCCCGACATAGTTTTCGCCGGCGAGCCATTTGTCGTCCTGGGGGCTGAGGCCGATCACCGCGCGGCACTGTGCGCCGACGAGATCGTCGGCGGTGATGCCGACCGTCCAGCCGAGCCGCGCCGCCATGCTGACGATCTGGTCGGTGGTGTGGACCGCGTTCGGCCGCCGGATCTTGGGGACCGCTTCCATGTCCGCGGCGCGCGCGAACAGCTTCATGCCGATCACCGTCGTCTTCAGCCGCAACAGGCTGTTGAGATCGGCGACGAGACCGGCAAGGTCGATTGTCTCTGCACTCTGCTGCAACATGGCGTCCTCCGGCCGGCGGATCGCGCCGGTGCTTTGTTCTTGTTGTGCGAGCCTAGTCCGTGGCCGGGCCCGGAAGCAACTCGCTGGTCCGGCCCATGGCGCGGTACGTCAGAAGACCGATCCATTCGCGCATGGCGATGTCGGTCTTGGCGAGCCCTTCGCCGCCGACACGGGTGAATGCGAAGAGATCGTCACGCCCGCCCATGCGCCAGTCCACGGGATAGGCCTCGACGTCGAATCCTGCCTTGCGGAAAATCCCCATCGAGCGCGGCATGTGGAAGGCCGACGTCACGAGCAGCCAGCGCTCACCCGGCTTCGGCGACACCAATTGCTTGGTGAAGATCGCGTTCTCCCAGGTGTTGCGGGAGTCGCGCTCGAGGATCAGGCGCTCTTTCGGGATGCCCAGGCTCTCCAGCACCGGCGCGGAATAGTCGGCTTCCTTGGCCTCGGTCGAGATCAGGTTCGCGGTGCCCCCGGTGAAAACAATGCGCGCGTTCGGATAGCGGCGGGCCAGATCGGCCGGCGCGAACAGGCGATCGGCCGCGTGCCGCACCACCGGCGTGCGATGCGCCGCCGACAGATCGGTGTCGACGGAGCCGCCGAGCACGATGATGCCGTCGGGCGCCCCGCGCGCGGGATCCCACGCCGGAAAGCGCGACTCCAGCGGATAGAGCAGCAGGTTGCCGAGCGGCGAGAACGCCGCCAGCACCAGCAGGACCAGCGTGGTCACCGCGAGCTTGCGGCCGAGCGCGGCAAAGCGCGTCAGCATCAGCACCAGCGACAGGATGCCGAGCTCGACCAGGAGGTTGATCGGCAGCAGCGCAATGCCGAGGGTCTTGGACAGAACGAAATACAGGGGGAGCCTCGCTGAAATGATATGCCGTGCGCGGGCTTGACCGGCCGGTCCATCTTCAGAAATCTTCTTGGAAGAGGATCGATCGCCCGGTCAAGCCCGGGCATCACAAGCAAAACCGATTGGACGGCCGCAAATGACCCATCACCACCTGCATTCGAGCCCCGAGACCTGCCATTGGGGCTTCTTCGAGGCCGCGCTCAAGCCCGTCCTCACCATCAAAAGCGGCGACGAGGTGACGGTCGACACCATCAGCGGCGGTCCGGACATGCTGCCCGACCGCGACAAATTCCACATTCCGCCGGAGATGCACGAGGTTCACGCCAAAAACGAGCGCATGCTGCCCGGCCACATCCTCACCGGCCCGATCGCGGTCGAGGGCGCCGAGCCCGGCGACGTGCTCGCGGTCGAGATCCTCGACGTTCAGCTCCGGCAGGATTGGGGCTGGAACATGATCAAGCCGCTCTCCGGCACCCTGCCCGACGATTTCCACGAGACGCGCATCCTCAACATCCCGCTCGACCGGTCGCGGATGGTCGGCCGCATGCCGTGGGGCCTCGACCTGCCGCTGAAACCCTTCTTCGGCGTGATGGGCGTGTCGCCGCCGCCGAGCTGGGGCCGCATCTCCTCGCTGGTGCCGCGCGCCATGGGCGGCAATCTCGACAACAAGGAGCTCGGCGCCGGCGCGACGCTGTATCTGCCGGTGTTCGTTCCCGGCGCGATGTTCTCCTGTGGCGACGGCCATGGCGTGCAGGGCGACGGCGAGGTCTGCGTCACCGCGATCGAGACCGCGCTGCAGGGCCGCTTCCGCCTGACGCTGCGCAAGGACCTGAAGTTCGCGTACCCCCGCGCCGAAACGGCGACGCACTACATGACCATGGCGATGGATCCCGACCTCGACCAGTGCGCGATGCGCGCGCTGCGCGACATGATCGTGCTGCTCGGCGAGAAGCGAAACCTGTCGCGCGAGGACGCCTATACGCTGTGCAGCCTGGCCGCCGACCTCAGGGTGACCCAGACCGTCAACGGCTCCAAGGGCATCCATTGCATGATCGAAAAGGCGCTCGTGCACGGCTGAGCGGCCGGGCCTTCCCTGCCCCGTCAACGCGACGCCGCCGCCCGGCCTGCCGTGCGGCGCGCTGAGTCGCACCAAATTTCCTGTGCGATTCCAACGGGCTGATCGTCAAGCGCAGGCTGCATTTGACTTCCACCCCCGAACCTAAATAGAGTCTTAATCGTTACTTTTATGTACCTGAGTAAGAGGCTAGCGTTCGGGCCATGGCCACCGAAAAAGCCGAGACTGACCGCATTCCCGTAACCTTGGCGCTCTCGACCATCACCTATCTGGAGAAACTGGTGAGACAGGGCACCCACGGCACCAGCGTTCCCGGCGTCGCACGAACCCTGATCGAGGAAGGCATCCGTCTCGCCATCAAGGACGGGCTTTTGTCGATTCGCGACAATGGCAGGACGTGAGCGCGCGCCGGACGTGATGCGGACGGATCTTGCGATGCGGATGGCCGACATCTGCAACCTGGGACCGTTACAATGCCTGTTCTCTCACCAACCTGGACTGACGAACGAATTGAGCTTCTGAAGCAGCATTTCGAAGCCGGCCTCTCCTGCCGCGAGATCGCGGCCGATATCGGCGTCAGCCGCAATGCCGTGATCGGCAAGCTCTCCCGTCTCAATCTGACGCGCAGCCGCGCCGTCGAAGACCGCAGGCTCGAGCGCAGCCTTGCGCCGCCGGCACGCGCATCGCGGGCGGTGCCGCGGCTGCAATACGAGATGCTCGCAACGATCTACGGCGAGACCGACGCGCCTGTTGCCCCCGGCTCGATCGACGATGCCAATCGCTGCTCGCTGCTGGAGCTCTCTGAGAACCGCTGCCGCTGGCCGATCTCGAGCCCGGGCGAAGAGGATTTCTGCTTCTGCGGCAATACCGCGCCCGACGGCCAGCCTTATTGCACCGGCCACAGCCGCCTCGCCTACCGGCCGAACTCGCGCGCCCGCATGATGCGCGGCTAACGTCTCGTCGATACGTTGTCGCCGCAACGGCCCGCATCCGCATCGCGCGAAGACGCCATGCCCAAAACGAAAAACCTCCGGCGGGGCATCACCGGAGGTTTCTGGAGGCTTAGCGTGAAGCTAAGAGCCGCTACTTTCGTATTTGGCTGAAAACTATATAGCTGATTAACTCAGGTAAGTAAATAAGTTTGAAGGCGATCGAATCGCATAGCTCGTCTTCGTCCCCTGCACGGGACCGCCGGATTTTCCGAAGGCCCTTCCCGTAAACAATTCTATCCGCGAAAAAGCCCCGGCGGTTTCCCGCCGGGGCTTCGTCGAGTTCGAGAGAAGCTTAAAGCCTTACCAGTTGCGCTGGGCGCGCAGCAGCAGGCTGTAGGTGTCCTGGTCCTTCAGCTCGTAGGTGGCCGCCGGCTTGGCGACGCCCGTCAGCGCACCGGTCGTGATCACGCCCGAGTACTTCTGGTCGAGGTGGCTGTAGGTGAAGTCAGCCGAGAAGGTCAGGTTCTTCACCGGCGTCCAGCGGGTGATGACGCCGACCTGGCCGATGTTGAAGTCCGGGTTGCAGGTGCCGGTCAGGGTCGCGAACGCGGCGCTGCCGCAGATCAGGCCCTTGGCCGTGCCGCTGTAGTTGACCGCAGCCCACGCGCCGTACAGCGCCGTGTTCCAGTACGGGCTCCAGTTGTGGGTGTAGGCACCACGGAAGCCGTAGGTCTTGGTCAGCTCGAGGCCGCTGCCCGGTCCGAACACCGCGTCAGACACGCCGGCAAAGCCGATGCTCTGATACGCTGCGTTCGAGCTGCCGAACATCGAGTAGCTGGTCGCGGCCAGCTCCTGGAAGTTGTAGCGGCTCGCACCGTCGGTGTAGACGCCCGAGATGTTGATCACGTCGCCGGCGCCGGTCGGGATGTTCTTGATCTGCAAGGCGAGCTGAACGGCCCAGCCCCACTTGTCTTCCGGATGACCGGTGACTTCGGTGGCGCCGTAATAGCCGGCGTGGTTGTCGTGCGCGGCGACCGATGCCTGGAACAGGCCCCAGGCCTGGTCGACGCGGACCATGCCGACGATGTCGGGAGCACGGGTGCCGCCGAGGTTGTTCGAGCCGTAAGCGCCACCGAGGACGCCGGTGGTGCTCATGCCGGCGGTGTTCCAGACGTTGGTCTGGAAGACCTGCGTCTGATCCTGCAGCGAGAACGCCGCCGTCACGCCCTGACCGAAATCGGCCGTGTAGGTGGCCTGAACGACGCCGTTGGTGGTGCCGCTGCCGCCGACGAGCTGGTCGAAGTTGTTGCCGGGATAGTTGATCCAGGGTGCGTCGAACTGCGACACCGCCTTACCGAGGGTGAAGCCGGCGAACTGGATGAAAGCGTAGTAGACGCCGAGCGAACCGCCCGAGATAGCGCCGTCGGTGCCGTTGACGGCGCCGCCGCTCGAGCCCGTGAGTCCGGTACCCGCGGCGTTGAGGCCGACCGTGCCGCTGTACTGGGTCGCGCCCGTGCCCGAACCGGTGCCGCCATAGTTGCCGGTCGTCCAGGTGAACACCGCGTCGAAATAGGTGCGGACGACGCCGTATTCCGTTGCGGTGCGCGTGTCGATGTTGAGGTCTTCACGAGCGCGCATCGAGTAGTAGTTGGTCAGGCGGTTGTTGGCCGCAAACACGCCGTTGTACTGGGCGCTGTAGTTGCCGCCGGCATTGAGCGCGACTTCGGCACGCAGGTAGCCGCCCAGCTTGATGCAGGTGTCGCTGCCCGGGATGTAGTAGAAACCCGCGCCGTAGAGCGAGCAGATCTTCACGTACTCGACCGCCTTGGCCTTGACCGGAAGATCAGCCGCCTGCGCTCCGCCGACGGCGATCAGACCCGCCGCAGTGCCGAGCAAAAGGCTCTTCACCATTTTCATTTAAAACCTCCAAGTTGCTCATTTTACGGAGACTGGACCGTGAGGCCCCCCAGATCCCCGTCTCTTCAAATCCGCTCGGCCGCTTCGCGCTTTCGGACACACCCGCATTCGACGCGAGGGACGTGAGCGAACCACCTGCAACGGGACGATTGAGTACCCCCCACCGTCGCGGGGCAATATGCCTGCGCCGTTCCACTTATCAAAATAGTTTATTGAGTAAGCTTTCTGGTTTCACTAAACCTGTGCCCCGCACGCAACACTCGGGCCCGCCCAATATACTGAGCGGCTCATCTTTGTAATTTTAGTGACAAAATAACCCTGCCCTGCACTTGCGTCAGGGCAGGCTTGCGTGGACTATGCCCCTCCACGAACACCGGCCTGAAGAATCATTTCACGGGAGTGATGCTGTGTCCGCGACGAGGAAAGAAGGAGCGCGTCTGCGCTCCGTCGGCAATCTGGATATCATCAGGCGCTTCACCTGGGAGATATCCTCGATCAACATGTATCTGGAGGAGCTGCGTCAGTTCTGGGCGAGAACGCTCGGCATCAGCGGCCCGCAATGGTTGATCCTGATGGCGATCTCCGACCTCGACAAGGACGACGGCGTGCCGGTCAACGTGGTCTCCAAGCTGCTCCACGTCGATCCCTCCTTCGTCACCACCCAGTCCAAGCTGCTGGAGAAGAAAGGCCTGCTGCGCCGGCGTCCCTCGCCGACCGACGCCCGGGTCGTGCGGCTCTCGCTGGTCGACAAGACCCAGAAGCACATCGCGAGCCTGAACGAGCAGTACAAGACGATTCGCGAATTCGTCTTCCAGGAGTTCGACGAGAACGAGCTGACCGAATTCACCGGCAAGCTTGCGACGCTGAAGACCCGGCTGGAGAAGGCCTGCGTCAGGATCTCGCTCGACTTCTGAGACGCCGGCTCGTTCGAAAAGCGCGCGCTCGCGCGCTTAGATTCCTTGCCCGGCGCCGAGGCGCGTTTCCAGCCAGTCGAAGATGTATTCGTTGGCAAGGCTCGGATTGTCGGCATGGGCCTGCGCCGCGCCGGTCTCCGCCGCAGTGAACACCTTCAGCATGATATCCGAGCTGCCGAGCCGGGATTGCTGGACGATCTGGCGGGCCCGGTCGGCCTTGAGCCAGCCATCTTCGCCGAGCGTGATCAGCACCGGACAGTCGGCGCTGGAGGCCATCAGCGGCGCATGCGGCACCGGGACGATGCTGAGGTCGCTCATGGCAAAGCGGCTGGCGAAGAACGATCGTTCGTGCAGATCCCACAGCCCGCCGTCGCAGACCGCCGCGGCCAGCCGCGGCTCCTGCAGCACCGCGCGCGCTACGAAAGAGGAGCCCCACCCGTCCGCGACGATGGCGACGCGGTCGAAATCGACGTCGTCGCGCGTCTCCAGATAGTCCATCACGCTCGCAATCGAGCTCTCGAGATCGCGCCGTTGCAACAGGCTGTCGGTATAGTCGTCGCGCTGGTCGCCGAGCAGGTCCAGCGCCAGCATCGACAAGCCGCGCTCGCGCGCATGCGGCGCGAGCTTGAACAGGAATTCCTCCTTGCGATGGCCGGGCTCGCCGATGCAGATCACGGTCGGTGCCCGCGCTCTGCCCGCGCTCGCGGGCAGGAAGTAACCTTGCAGCGCGTGGTCCTCGACCCAGGGAATCGTCACGACCTCGCCGGCCGGCGCGCGCGCCGTGAGATAGCGGCGGGCGCATTCCTGCATCGCCAGCACCGCGACCCATCGGCGTTCGTCGGCCTGGTCGAGCGGCATCGCCGCAGCACCATAGTAGTTCAGCGCGCGAAGCCAGTTGCGCTGCGCGGTCGCCATGTGGCCCTCGGCGAACGCGGCCTCGGCGCGATGGCGATTGGTCTGCGCGAGCTTCTTCCACTCGCGATGCCAGGATTGGTCCTCGCCGCGCTTGAGCTGCCGCGCGATCATCAGGCATTCCGCGATGGTGGCGCCGCCCTCCTGGGCCGCGGTGAGGAGCCGCGTGAACTCAGAGGAGATATCCTCTCGCTCCGGGCAGAGGATCCAGTCGTCGGAGAGGCATGCGGGTATCATCGGAGCTACGCTCTATCATCGCGTTACCCTGACTGACTAAACTATTTTGGTTCGCCAACCAAGCTGCCGTGCACCGAATGAGAGCCGTTTGGCATCACCATCGCTTGAACGATCGGTGAACGACGGACGATGTCGCATGCGTGACATTCCAATTCGTCATGAGGCTGCAAACGATGGCAAGAGGTGGCACGCCAAATTACGCGAGGTGACGTGCGCGCCTCTTGCCATGACGGTCATCATACCCATATTGGCGCGCGTTCACCGGCCGGCAGCGCGAAGCCAGTTCAGCCGAGTCGCCAGCCGACCTCCTGTGTAAAACTCTCGTAGAAGGCGCGGTCATAGGCCTGCTCGGGCGTGGTGCGTACGCGCTCGTCGAGGCGCCTCGCGTCGTCGCCGACGAGGATGCGCCAGCGCTCCGCCTTGACGCCGTCGAGAATGATCTTCGCGGCCTGCGCGGCGGTCGTCGGCGCGTCCTCCAGGAAGCTGCGGGCGCGTTCGGCGAACACGGCCTGGATGTCCTCGTCCGACATCTTCTCCGCATCCGGCACGCCGGCGGCGACCATGCGCTTGCGGGTCAGCGCGACCTCGTCGGCGTTGAGCCGCTCCGAGCCGTCCGTGCTCTGCACCTTGCGCGAATTGGAGACGATCGAGGTGCCGATATGGCCGGGCATCACCACCGAGCATTTGACGTGCGGGGCGTGCAGGCGCAAATCGTTGATCAGCGCTTCGGTGAATCCCTTCACCGCGAACTTGGCCGAGCTGTAGGCGGTGTGCGCCTGCCCCATGCCGATCGAGGCCCAGAAGCCGTTGACGCTGGCGGTGTTGACGATGTGGGCCTCGTCGGCCGCGACCAGCATCGGCAGGAAGGTGCGCACGCCGAGATAGACGCCGCCCCAGCAGATGTTGAAGGTGCGCTCCCACTGCTCGCGCGTGTTGGTGAACAGGCTGCCGCCGCCCCCGATGCCCGCATTGTTGAACAGGAGATGGATCCTGTCCGTCTTCTGCTGCTCGGCGAGCTCGTCGCGGAAACGCTTCAGATGATCCTCGATCGCGACGTCGGCGACATGCGTCGTGACGCGCAGGCCCTGCGGCAGCTTCTCGACCTCGCATAGCCGCTTGGTCTCGGCCATCGCAGCCTCCGAGACGTCGCACATGGCAACGTTGCAGCCTTCGGCAACGAGCTGCCGCGCGAGCTCGCGCCCCATTCCCGTGCCGCCGCCGGTGATGACTGCGATCTTTCCAGCAAAATCCTTCATGGGACTTTCGGCCCCTCCCTTGTCGGTATGTTTCTTCCGTCGCTACGCCATTCGCGAGCGTGCGCGCAAAATGTAGCAGCGACGCAACCGCAGGTAAAAGCGGATCGGTCGACATTCGTTATTTCGGGCTGCGGACTATTCGAAAGATCCGAGCGCGGCACGACGCTGTCGATGATGACGGCATGCGATCCTCGTCCGCGAGCACGCGGACGCGCGCGAGCACCGCCTCGTCGTCCTGCTTGAACAGAAACTGCACCGGCGCGACCGATACGGAATCGCCCTCGCGTATCCCGCGATCCTGTGGCGGTCCCGCGCGCCCGGCGCGTATCCGTACCAAACCGAACCTATCGGCGTGCCAGCCCCTGTGAACGGCCTCACAAGCGGAAAGCGGCCCGGCGCTTACAATCCACACATCCCTTTCCGGTTCCCGTATTTGTCCGGCTTCGGTTTAGGGGCAATTTTTTTACAATCCGAATCGTCAAATGAGGACGGACGCTGGGTCGAGTCGTCCAGGCCAGCGTGTTGTTTGTGTCACAGGCTCTGGCACTCCGCTTGCATCCTCTTCGTGGTCTGAAACTACCGATGAGGTGACAGGAATGTTCGTGACCGTCGTTGCCGTGCTCTGCCGGCTAGGTGCATCTGCCTCGGGCGCTTGCGTCGAGGAAATCGTGACCGACAGCAACATGACGCCCGAGATGTCGATGATGCAGTGTGCAATCGGCGCACAGGCACCATTGGCGAAATGGATGGGCGAGCATCCGATCTATCACGCCAACTGGCGCCTCGAGCGCTACAAATGCGTGCCGGGTCACTACGAGATCAAGGGCCACGCCTGACGGCCCCGTAAAATTACGTCTATCGAGGAAACGCCCGGGGCAGCCTTCCCCTGTCCGAGCACTGCCAGCGCCAGACCCACCGAGGCTGCGCGCCCTGTGACGTCAGTCACACCTTCCCTTTAGCTTTGCCCTTTAGCTTTGCCCCCTAAGCTATCGCCCGCATGATCAGCGCACGCGCACGCCGTCCCTCCGGCGTCGGCATCAGCGCATAATTGTGCGGCTGGTCGCGGAGCAGATGCAGCTCGACCGCAACGCCCACCGCCCTCGCCCGCTCCGCAAGATCGACGCTGTCGGGGTAGAGCAGGTCGCGCGTGCCCGAAAAAATCGTCATCGGCGCCAGCGCGCGGAAGGCGCCGTTGAGCGGGCTGACGAAGGGATGGCCGACATCGAGCTCGCCGGCATAGAGCCGTCCCGCCTCGACGATCCCCGGAATGTCCTGGATCGGATCGCGCGCGGCGATCGCAACCTGCTCCGGACGGCTCACGGACGCATCGGCCGCGGGCGAGATCAGCATCAGCCGGTGCGGCTGCCGATGGCCGCGATCGCGCAGCCACTGGCACGCCGCGAGCGCGAGCCCCGCGCCGGCGGAATTGCCGACCACCGTGACCTTTGCGCTGCCGGCATCCTCGAGCAGCATGCGGAGCAGCTCGGCCGTCGCCGGCACGACATCCCTAGCGGTCGCGCGCGGCGCCAGCGGATAAATCGGCACGACGCAGCACACGCGCGCCTTGCGCGTCATCTGTCCGACGAACCGCCAATGCGCCGGCACGATCTCGTTGATGAAACCGCCGCCATGCAGGAACATCACGTAGTTGCAGCCCTCATGGCCCGACGACGGCGCGGTGTAATAGACCGGCCATCCGCCCATCTTGGTCAACACCGCTTCGACGCCGCGCCCGAGGCCCGTCGGCTCGAAGGAGGCCGGCGCGAGCGCCAGCTTCTGCACATGCGCCTGCACGGCCTCGGCGGATGCGAGCTGCTGCTTGTAAGGGAGCTGCCCGAGCAGCAGGTTGAAGGCGCGGCTCTGCAGGCTGGGCGCGGGATCGCGATTGCGCGGCGCGCAGATGACAGGACAAAACTGCAGGGCCGATACAAGTCGTGCGACGCTCATCGTCCGTCCTCCATTTGGCTCGGCATCCATATGGCGACAAAGAGGCTTGCCGACAGCCCACCGCACGCGGATATAATGCGAGCGATCACTCGCTTTTTCTACTCGCATTCGGGATCGCAAGCCCATGGCCCGCAAACCGCCGACAAACCCGCGGAAAAACGCCTCGCAGGCGCGCTCGCGCGCCACCGTCGACGCGCTGGTCGAGGCGACCGCTCGCATTCTGGTCCGTGAAGGTTTCGAGAAGACGAGCACCAACCGCATCGCCGAGATCGCCGGCGTCAGCGTCGGCTCGCTCTACCAGTATTTTCCGAGCAAGGAAGCGCTCGTCGCTGCCGTGATCAATCGTCACAACGACGAGATCATGACGATCGTCCGCGCCGCCTTCGCCGAGGTTGCGGACATGCCGATCGAGAGAGCGGTGCGCCGCCTCGTCACCGTCGCGATCGAGGCCCATCACATCGACCCGGACCTGCACAGGGTCCTCGCCGAACAGATCCCCCGCTCCGGCCACCTCGCCGAGGTCGAAGCCTTCAACCACGAGGTCCACGCCCTCGTCCGGGCCTATCTCGAAAGCCGCCGCAAGGAGATGCGCAAGATCGACCCTAGCCTAGCCGCCTTCATCTGCGTCAGCGCAATCGAAGCCGTCGCGCACAACACGGTGCTGAACCAGGCGGAGATGCGGTCGGAGAAGACGGTAAAGACGCTGGTGGACGAGACGACGAGGATGGTGGTGGGGTATTTGAGGTAGGACCAGCCTTGGTTCGTCGGTTAGTTTGGGAGCGGGCTTGCAAACAAGGAGGCCGACCATGACCGCAATCTCCTCTTCGCCCACCCGGCGCAGCCTTCTCGCAGGGGCAGCCGCAACTGGTGCCGTCAGCTTGCTTCCAATACATTTCGTCGCCGCACGCGCACAATCGAAGCAAGGAGAGACCCCGCCCGCTACGACCAAGGCCGACGCAATTCTTCCCTTCCGCATCAATGTCCGGGGTGAAGACCTCGCTGATCTCCGCCGGCGCCTCGCGGCCACGCGCTGGCCCACCAAAGAGCTCGTTGCGGATCGGTCGCAGGGCGTGCAGCTGGCGACGCTGCGGGCGCTCGCCCGCTACTGGTCGACTGAGTACGACTGGCGCAAGTGCGAGGCGCGGCTGAACGCGCTGCCACAGTTCACGACCGTGATCGACGGGGTGAAGATCCATTTCATCCACGTCAAGTCCAGGCATGAGAACGCGCTGCCGCTAATCATGACGCACGGCTGGCCTGGCTCGGTCATCGAGCTCCTCGATACAGTCGGCCCCCTGACTGACCCGACCAAATATGGTGGCACTTCCAACGATGCATTCCACCTGGTGCTTCCATCCTTGCCTGGCTACGGCTTCTCGGGAGAGCCGACCGAACTCGGCTGGGACGCCGCGCGCATCGCGCGTGCGTGGGCGGCGCTGATGGATCGCCTCGGCTACACGCGCTACGTCGCCCAGGGTGGCGACGTAGGTGCGGCAGTAACGGATGCGATGGGGCGCCAAGCCCCCAATGGACTTCTGGGCATCCACGTTAACCTGCTCGCGGGTGTGGCGGCAATGTCCGACAAACTGCCCGCAGAATCCGAGAAGGAACGCACGGCGCAGAAGGCGGCCGCGGCGTTCAGGGCGAGTGGCTTTGGCTACTTCCTGGAGCAGTCGACGCGGCCTCAGACGATCGGCTACTCCCTGCTGAATTCACCCCTCGGGCTCGCGAGCTGGATGCTCGACCACGACACGGACAGCTACTACAAGATTTCCCGAGCGTTCGTGGAGGGTAAGCCCGCGGGCAATCTCACTCGGGACAGCATCCTCGACAACGTCACGCTGTACTGGCTGACCGGCACCGGGGCCTCGGCCGCACGGTGGTACTGGGAGGCCGGACAGGCCGCAGCCCGTGCGGCCGGCAAGTCTCCTCCTGCGGTCGCGGTCCCCGTGGGATTTACGACGTTCCCTGGCGAAATCTTTGCTGCGCCCCGAAGCTGGGCCGAGATTATGTACCCCAGCCTGGCCTATTTCAGCGAGGCCGAACGTGGCGGACATTTCGCCGCCTGGGAGGAGCCGAAGCTGTTTTCAGAAGAAGTACGCGCAGCCTTCAGATCATTGCGCAAATAACGGACCAGAGGCTCGGCGTCGACGGACGGGTCACCCGCCAACTCAGGCGAGGCTTTCAGTGCGGGCATGCAGAGCAGTGCAGTGCAGTCCAATTACATCCCCCACCGGCTCGCACGATTGCACAATACCCCTGTTTTGCCCGACGGGTCAGAACTAATTCGGAAAACCGTCATTCCGCCAACGGCTCGCTACTGTGCATGGGGTTGTTTTCGTTGTTTTGATTTGGCGGTCTACCAAGCTGCCATCCGCGACCGATCGCACGGCCACATCACCGGCGGAAGCAGGCTCCACGCCGACGGCCATTCCACCCAACAGCTGCTTTTGAAAAAATGGTCGGAGCGAGAGGATTTGAACCTCCGACCCCTAGTCTCCCAGACTAGTGCGCTAACCGGGCTGCGCCACGCTCCGAACGTCGTTCCATTAGCTAGGATCGGCGCGATGCGCAAGGCGAGGTCACACCATTTTGGTGCCTCGGCTTCATCGGCCGGGAGGCCGCGAGGGCCCGGAACAACGGCAAGGCTCGCGAAATGCGCCCCTACCCGTCCTTCAGGGCCTGATCCAGCATCTCCCGGCAGGCGACAAGGTCGGCAAGCACCTTTCCGAGGCGCTCCCGGTCCAGCGCGCTGGGGCCGGCGGGCGCGGCGGGCGTGCCGCCCTTGCGGAAGGTGGTGAGGATCTCCTCGTCGTCGACCTCCGTGAAGCGGAAGTCGATGCCTTCCTCCTCATCCCCCTGGTAGTCGTCATCGTCGGCGTCCGCGATGCCCTTGATGGGGCCCTCGTCGTCCGGCTCCATCAGGCTGGCGCCGATGGCGTCCTCGATGGCTCCGAAGGAGACCGCGGCCGCGCCGTCGGCAAGGCCCTGCACCGACTTGACGCCGTGCTCCTTCAGGATCCGCTGCACCCCGCGAATGGTGTAGCCCTCCCCGTAGAGGAGGCGGCGGATGCCCTTGAGCAGGTCGACGTCGTCGGGGCGGTAATAGCGGCGGCCGCCGCTGCGCTTCATCGGCTTGATCTGGGAGAACCGGGTCTCCCAGAACCGCAGCACGTGCTGCGGAATGTCGAGTTCCTGCGCTACTTCGCTGATGGTTCGGAACGCATCCGGCGCCTTGTCCAAATGCCTGTCCTTATCCGTTGGGCGTTACGCCTCGGGTTGAGCCTTGCTGGCGTCGCCGTTGGTGCGGTGCTGGGAATTGATGCGCTGCTTCAGGATCGCCGACGGCTTGAACACCATGACGCGGCGCGGCGAGATCGGCACCTCGGTGCCGGTCTTCGGGTTGCGGCCGATACGCTGACCCTTCTTGCGCACCATGAAGGAGCCGAACGAGGACAGCTTCACCGTCTCGCCCTTTTCAAGGCAGTCGGTGATCTCCTTCAGCACGAGTTCCACGAACGCAGACGACTCCGTCCGCGACAGCCCCACCTTCTGGTAGACGGCTTCGCAGAGATCGACACGCGTTACGGTTTTACTTTGATCGGTCATCGCCCTGCCCCACATCACGGCGAACAATTGTTGTCTGAAATTATGAGCTTACGATACGGCGGTCAACAGCGCTCATCAATGCAGACGCATCGATAATCGCGACTGATTCCGGCAAAATTTTATCGACTGTGGCGCTACCAGCGCACCAGCGCCGAGCCCCAGGTGAAGCCGCCGCCCATGGCTTCCAAAAGGACCATGTCGCCCTTCTTGACGCGGCCGTCCCTGCGCGCCACCGACAGCGCCAGCGGAATCGAGGCCGCCGAGGTGTTGCCGTGACGGTCCACCGTCAGCACCACCTTCTCCGGCGCGATGTGCAGCTTGTGGGCGGAGGCGTCGATGATTCGCTTGTTGGCCTGATGCGGCACGAACCAGTTGATGCTGTCGGCGTTGAGCCCGGTCGCCTGGAAGGCATCGACGATCACGTCGGTGATCATGCCGACCGCATGCTTGAAGACCTCGCGGCCCTCCATGCGCAGATGGCCGACGGTCTGGGTCGAGGACGGCCCGCCGTCGACGAACAGCTTGGCCTTGTGGCGGCCGTCGGAGCGTAGGTGCGTGGTGACGATGCCGCGGTCGGTCGCCGCATCGCCCGGCTGCTCCTGCGCCTCCAGCACCACCGCGCCGGCACCGTCGCCGAACAGCACGCAGGTGCCGCGGTCGTTCCAGTCGAGGATGCGCGAGAAGGTCTCCGCGCCGATCACCAGCGCGCGCTTGAAGGCGCCGGTGCGCAGGAAATTGTCGGCGGTCGCGAGCGCGAACACGAAGCCCGAGCACACCGCCTGCAGGTCGAAGGCCGCGCCGTGATTGATGCCGAGCCCGTGCTGCACGGCGACGGCGGTCGCGGGGAAGGTGTTGTCGGGCGTGGAGGTCGCCAGCACGATCAGGTCGATCGATTGCGCATCCAGCCCGGCATCGCTGAGCGCGGCCTGCGCCGCCTTGATGGCGAGGTGCGAGGTGAACTCGCCCTCGGCCGCGATGTGCCGCTCGCGAATGCCGGTGCGCTGGACGATCCACTCGTCGGAGGTGTCGATACGCGCCGCCAGTTGGGCGTTGGTCACCACCTGCTCCGGCAGGTAGGAGCCGCAGCCGAGCACGACCGAACGGATTTTCGTCACGAAACAGCCTCCTGCGCGGCCTGCACGGAACTAAGTGCACCACCCTCGCGGTTGAGCATCTGATTGATCTTGTTCAGGAGATCGTAGTGAGCCATCTCATAGCCAACATCGATCGCATAGGCAAAGCCTTCGGCGCTGGTTCCACCGTGGCTCTTGACCACGATCCCGTTCAGCCCAAGCAGCACGCCGCCGTTGGACTTGTTGGGATCCATCTTGTCGCGCAGGGCTTGGAAGGCGCGGCGGGCAAAGAGATAGCCGAGCCTGGACAGCCAGCTCCGCTGCAACTCATTACGAAGCAACTCGGCCATCTGCCGCGCGGTTCCCTCGGCGGTCTTGAGCGCGATGTTACCGCTGAAACCTTCGGTCACGATGACGTCGGCGGCCCCCTTGCCGATGTCGTCCCCCTCGACGAAGCCGATATAGTCGAGCTCGGGCAGGTTCCGCGCGCGGAGGATCTCGCTGGCTTCGCGGATCTCCTCGTGCCCCTTGACCTCCTCGGTCCCGATGTTGAGCAGGCCGACCGTGGGCCGCTTCTTGTTGAACAGCACGCTCGCCTTGGCCGCGCCCATGACCGCCATCGACACCAGATGATGGGCATCTCCACCGAGGGTGGCGCCGAGGTCGAGAACAACGGACGAGCCGCGCTTGGTCGGCCAGATCGCGGAGATGGCCGGGCGGTCGATGCTTGGCAGCGTGCGCAGATGGAAGCGCGACATCGCCATCAGCGCGCCGGTATTGCCGGCGGAGACCGCGACATCGGCTTCGCCCTTCTTCACCGCGTCGATGGCGAGCCACATCGAGGACGTCTTGCGGCCGCGCCGCAGCGCCTGGCTCGGCTTGTCCGAGCCGCTGACGGCGACGTCGGTATGGACGATCTTGGAGGCGGCCTTGAGCTGGGGATGCCGCTCGAGCTCGGGCTCGATCTTGGCCCGGTCCCCGACCAGCAGGAATTCGGTGTCGCGATGCCTGGCCAGCGAGATGGCGGCGCCGGGAATGACCACGGCGGCGCCGTCGTCGCCACCCATGGCGTCAAGCGCGATGCGAACCTTGCTGGGCATGAAAGTCCTGGAAACCTGGTCTGGTGCGGTCTTGAACGAGCGGGTCCGCAAATGGGTTCGCCATGGACATGGCGACCGGCCAAGCGCCACGCCGCACCCGGACCGGGGCGCGACAATAGCGTTTTGTTATCCCGAAACAACCTCTTGCCCCCAGCCTTTTGCGTTCAGGGCGATCCGGCCGCGAACCGGCGGATTCAGAAGAAATCCATGGAAATCAATCAGATAAGCCGGACTTTCAAACCGCCGCCGCAGACACCTCGTGCCCCGCGGCAGCGGTCTTACGGGGGAATCGGCAACTACTCGCCCTTCTTCTTCCCGTCCTGAAGCGCCTTCAGCACCGCGAACGGATGGTCCTCCGGATCGGGGGCGGTAACCTCCGCCTCGAACACGACGCCCGGCTTGCGCGGATAGGGGTCGATCGCCAGGAACAGGGCATCGGTGGCGAGTCGGCCGAGGTCGATGATGCCGTTGACGATGGCTTCCGGCGGATCGATCACCTCCGGCGGCTCCTCGTCGTCCTGCCCCTCCTCGATCAGGTCGGCCAGGCGCCGTGCCTCGGCCTCGGGCGCGAACGTCAGGTCCACCTCCTCGTCGACCTCGCTCTCGATCGGATCGAGCGTGACCACGCAGGTCTGGCCGACCCGGGCCCGGACCAGCCCCGTGACCTGGACGCGGCCACCGCTCTTCGGCACGACGTCGAAGCTGGCATGGGCCGACAGGATCTCGCGCAGGCCGGCAAGCCCGGCCATGGCCTGCCGCTCGCCGGCCGATGCCTCGAGCTCGCGATGCAGGCCGGCCTCGGGAATCTGGGCCACGATGATGGGGGCCCGCCAGGGATCGGGCTCGGATCCGGTGTTTGGTCGGCTCATGGCGAAATATCCTCGGAAAGTGCCGGGGGAAACTTGAAGGACGCCCCCAGCAGCGCGGCCTCTTCGGTCCGGCCGAGATCGGCCTCGGTGGCCACGGCATAGGCCGCGAGCTGCCGGGCCTGCTCCAGGCCGGTCCCGTTCAAGATATTCTTGCAGATCGCGGCCGCCAGCGCCTCAGCCCCGCCCTCCACGGCCTGATCATAGGCCTGCACGCGGCCGTAAAAGGCCTCCCCGAACGCCCGCATCCGCTTCGGCACGGTCTGGTCGCCGATACCCATCTCGCGCAGATTGTCGTCCATGTCCTCGCAGAAGCGGTCGAACAGCGCCTGCGACAGCTCGGTGGCGTGCTGGACCGTGCGCAGGCGGCGCAGGAGCAGCCACAGATGCAGCAGCAACAGGTCGAAACGCCCGTTAACCGTATCCGGCACGCCCAAGTCACGGTAAAATATGGGTTCTCGCGCCTGCGTCACGATCATGCCATAGATGGCTTCAATGGTGCGCGCCGGGGCAAGCCGGGGTTTCCTGAAGTGATTGAACGGCCAAAGCATTGTGGTTTCCGCAAGCGGGCGCGCGCGAGTTGCATTCAGACGCCCAGCCCGGTACTTCAGCGCCTCGCGCGACGCAAGGGGACGGAATCAGTTCCGCTATGACGATAACGAACCAGACCGGCCTGCGCGCGGACAAGCGGCGCGGCCTTCATGCACGTTGGCGCGGCCTGCGCCTGGCTGCCGCTGCGGCCCTCGTCGGCATAGCGCTGGCCGGCTGCACCGGCGAGCAGTTCCAGAAGGGCTACATCCTGCCGCCCGGCGCGCTGGAGCAGATTCCGATCGGCGCAAGCCAGGACCAGGTGCTGATCGTGATGGGCACGCCCTCCACGGTCGCCACCCTCGACGGTGAGGTCTTCTATTACATCTCGCAGCGCTCGGAGCGGATGGTCGCCTTCATGAACCAGAAGGTGGTCGATCAGCGCGTGATCGCGATCTATTTCGACAAGAACCGGCGCGTGCGTCGGCTGGCCAATTACGGTCTGCAGGACGGCAAGATCTTCGACTTCGTCAGCCGCACCACGCCGACGTCGGGCCAGGAGATGAGCTACCTCGCGCCAATCTTCAAGCTGATCAGCTTCAAAGACTGAGCACCTATAGCGTTTTCGGGCCTGCGGCGTCGTGCCGCTGTTCGCGCGGGACTTGCCTTCGCCTCCGACTTGCCGTTGCGCGCCGGGTTCCCTACGCTCCCTGCAAAACAAGAAGCAGGGAGTGGATTCGTGCCCAAAAATTTGTTGTCCCGCCGCCGCGTTCTCACCGGTGCCGCCGGCCTCACAGCCGCAGCGATACTGCCGCGATCGAGCCTGGCGGATTGGAAACCGACCGAGACGGTCCGCGTCATCGTGCCGGCTGCGGCGGGCGGCTCGACCGACGTCATGGGCCGGCTCCTCGCCGCCCATTTGCAGCCCATTTGGGGCCAGTCTGTCGTCGTGGAAAACCGCTCCGGCGGCGGCGGCACGATCGGCACCGCCGAGGTGGTCCGCGCCAAGCCTGACGGCCACACCATCCTGATCGGCAACCCCGGTCCGAACGCGATCGCCTACAGCATCTTCAAGAATCTGACCTACAAGCCTGACCAGCTCCAGCCGGTCTCCAACATGATCCGGATCCCGAACATCGTCTCGGCGCATCCCAAGACCGGCATCAAGTCGATCGCCGAGCTGATCGCCTATCTGAAGGCCAATCCGGACAAGTTGAGCTACGCCTCCTCCGGCGTCGGCCAGAGCCCTCACCTCACCGGCGCCTGGTTTCTCCAGCTCACAGGGCTGAAGATGACGCACATTCCGTTCCGCGGCGCAGGGCCGGCGCTGCAGGCCGCGCTCGCCGGCGACATCCAGATCCTGTTCGACAATCTCTATCCGAGCCTGCCGCAGGTCCAGAACGGCACGCTCACCGGTCTCTGCGTCACCACCACCGACCGCAGCGATCTCGCGAAAGACCTGCCGACCATGCGCGAGAGCGCGCCGGAGCTTTCGAACTTCGACGTCTCGTCCTGGTTCTCGGTGTTCCTGCCGAAGGGCGTCCAGCCCGCCGTGCTCGAGGCGCTCAATCTCCAGGTCAAGGCGATGCTGGAGCGCGACGACGTGAAGAAGAACATCGCCGCCATGGGCGCCCGCGCCGACTATGGCACCCCGCAGCAGTTCGCCGACTTCGTGGACGCCGAGACGAAGAAGTTCGCCGGCATCATCCAGAAGGAAGGGCTGCAGATGGACGTGCAGTAGCGCTGGGTCGAACCGGCATCCCGCCTTGCGCGAAAGCGCTAGGCGGGTTGGGCTGACGGCTGTCCGACCAGCGCCGCAATGGCCGAGATCGAGTCGAGGCGCGTCAGGTCGAAACCGATGTCGGCGAAATTGATCCCATAGTCGGTCTCGATGCTCATCACGAGCTCGACGGCGTCGAGTGAATCGAGGCGCCCGCTGGTGAACAGCAGATCGTCGTCATGAAGCGGCGCACCGTCGCCCTTCATGAGCAGCCGCTGCTCGATGTAGCGGCGCATCTGCGACCTGATTTCAGGCCCGGCTTTCGCGGTCATGTCGTTACTCCCAGGAGGTAGAACAGGAATTCGCCGCGCTGCAGGAGCGTGTGCTCGCGGTCCAGCGGCGCGTCGAAGACGTGGATGAGACAGAAGAAGGTCGAAACCCACAGGCACGGCAGCAAGCGGCGGCGCAGCCATCCACGCGAGGCCGGCTGCGGCGCGCGGCGCATCTGCGAGAGCCCCACGCTGACGGCCAGGACGAACGTGTAGAACGCATGCGACTGCTCGCCGACCACGGCCCGCCAAAGGCCCATGTCGCCGACGAAATGAATGTCGCGAATGAAATGGAACAGCAGGTTGCCGACGCACGCCGCCATGAAGGTGGCGAAGAACATGCGAAGCCGGCGATGGCCGCGGAAGCAACGAATGAAGGTCGGGTAGAAGAAGTGATCGACCAGCAGTTCCTTGTAATAGAAGTAGTAGCGATTCCAGAAGTCGGCGAGCGTCGTCGACTCCAGGGGCCGCCAGGTGTTGCGCAGCAGGCGAAATCCAGCGAGCCGCGCCGTCGCGACGATGACGCCGCCGAACACCGTCATGCCCAGCAGGTCTTCCACGAAGAAGCTGACGAGGCTCGCCCATCCGACGAGGCGCGGCAAAGGATGGCCGGCGAGATATTGCAGCAGGTTGTCGTCGAACATCGGAAGCTGCAAACGACCGTGGACGAGCTCGCCGAGGCAAATCTTGACGATCGCCAGCACGAGGATCCAGGCCGCCAGCTTGACGCCCTTGAGCTGCGTGACCGCGAGCTCTTCCGGTGTCTTGGCCTCGAAGCGTTCGAGATAGGCCAGCCCCTTCCCGAACGGCGTCAGCGACGATCCCCAGAAGGGATGAAAGACGCTCAGGCGCTGCCACACCGGAGACCGCTTCTTGCTCGCATCGACCAGACCGTAAGCGAGGAACCAGAGATAGGGCTGCGAGGTCATCAGGAACGACCAGAGCAGGACGCGCGGCATGCCGGCCATCACCGGCGCCTGCGTCAGCGCGAGAAGCGCCAGGAATGCGACGAGGAGGCTGAGCGTCGGGCGGCGAAGCGCCGTGCTCGCTGATCCCTGCAAGACCAGCAGGCCCGCGAACAGCGCAAGCACCACCACCAGCGTGACCGCCTCCAGCAGCGGCTGATGGATCCGGTCCGCGACGCCTTCGGTGACGGCCATCCGCTCGAGGAAGGGGCGATCGATCAGGAAGCCGCTCCGGTAAAGCAGCAGCACGGTTGCCAGCAGGATCAGCACACGCCGGTGCCGCCCGACATAGGCGCACGCCACCGCAAGAGCCGCCGCCGAGAAATCGACACCGATCCGCCAGAACAGCACGGTGAGCAGCACGACGGTGCACCAGAGCAGCAAGCGGCCGCGGGTGGCCTGGACGCCCGCCACGAGGTTCGGATCGCGGTCGATCTGGGGGATCAACCGCCACGACGGCTTCACGAGCAAGCCCGTGGCCGTGTAGCCGTAGGACTGGCTTTCGATGCTCATCGGAGGATGCGCGCAAGCGCTGCGGGCCGTCGCATCTACGAGGCCCTCGCGACCGCTTCACCGAGCAGGGACGCCACCGAGCGCCGGTCGGCCTTGCCATTGGCGTTGACGGGAATGTTCTCCAGCCAGACGAACCGGCTCGGCACCATGTAGGCCGGAAGGCGCGCGGCGCAGTGCTGACGCAAATCGCCGTCCGCGGTTTTTGCACCCGAATAGGCGGCGAGCAGCCGGCTTGCGCCAGTGGCATCGTGGAGCACCACGGCAAGCGCACGGGTGATCCCCTCGCAGGCCACCAGCGCGTGGTCGATCTCCTCGAGCTCGACCCGGTAGCCCCGAAGCTTGACCTGGTTGTCGGCACGGCCACGGAAACGGAGCACGCCCGTTTCAGCCTCGGCCTCCACGAGGTCGCCGGTCCGATACAGGATCGACCGATAGCCCTCGATCAGCGGATCCTGACAGAAACGGCGGGCCGTCTCTTGCGGATTGTTGATGTAGCCGAGCCCCACACACGGGCCGCCCAGCCACAACTCGCCGGCAGTGCCCGCGGCGACCGGCTTCCTGTCTTCGTCCAGAATCCGGTAGCTGAAGTTGGGATTGAGCTGTCCGAGCGGAGCCAACCCGTCGTCGGTGTCGAAAACGGATTCGACGATCTCGAAGCCGCTGCAGATGCAGCTCGTCTCGGTCGGGCCGTAGCAGTTGATCAGCTTTGCCTTGCCGGCAAACGCGTCGTGGAAGCGGCGCAGCCGGGCCAGCGGAAACCCCTCGCCGCCGAACATGAAACGGCTGACGCTCGGCAGCCATTCGGGGCCCAGCAGATGCATGGAGTCCAGGAACATGAACAGCGTCGGCACGGCAAAGAAGAACGTGCACTGATGCTTCGTGATCTCCGCCACCAGCTCCGCAGGCGGCCTTCCCTTCAGCGCGTCCAGCGCAACGATCGCCGCTCCGTTCAGCAAGGCCGCATAGATGTCGAAGACCGAATTGTCGAAGTAGATCGGATTGACATTGGTCAGGCGGTCTTGCGGTCCAATTCCAAGATCGCTCTTCGCCCACGCGATCAGATGGAGCACCCCTTGATGCGGGATGACCACGCCTTTCGGCTCGCCCGTCGAGCCCGAGGTGAACATGACATAGGCCGGATCAACGCCGGTGATCAGGGACGTCAGCGGCAGATTGCCGTCGTCGAACTTCGAAACGGTCTCTTGCAGAGCCGCTCTGGCCGCTGCATCGCCGATCACCGTGCGCGGGCCGGATCCCTCGCGCACGCTGACGATCAAGGCGGGCCGGCACCGCTCCAGCATCAGCCGGGCACGCTCCGCCGGAGCCGCGGGATCGAGGAACGCATAAGGCGCCCCGATCTTGATGCAGGCCACCGCAAGCGCATAGGCCTCGACAATCTTCGGCAGTTCGAGGCAGACCACGACGCCCTTGCCTACGCCCTGCGAGATCAGCCATCGCGCCAACCGGTTTGCCGAGCTGTCGAGCTCTGCGAACGAGAGGCTGTCGCCTTCGCAGATGAGGGCGACGGCATCGGGCGAGGACGCCGCGACCTCTTCGAAGCGCAGCCCGAGATTATAGGCGGTCATATCGATGCCTCCGCCGCTTCGCGGCTGCCGGGATCAGCCGGCGCGCGCAACAAGGCGCGCACGATTTCGGCGAAATCCCGTTGGCTGAGCGCGATCACTGCCGCGGGCAATTGGGCATCCGGAAGCTCGACCCGCAACGCGTTGCCGAGCGCCATGCCGAGATGCTGAAGAAACGCGGCGGCCATCGGGTCGGTGGCGAGCGGCCGACGCTCATCCGCCCAGTGCTTCATGTCCGGCACGAGGCTGTTGTTGTCGGTGCGGGCTGAGACGGTCTGGCGATCGACACGCAACACCACGTCGTAGCGATAGCGGGTCAGCTCATAGCTTGATCCCTGCTTGAGCAGCACGTCCGCCGCCCCGATCTGCGGGATGGTCTCCGAGATGCCCTGAAAATAGCCGGGATCGATCACCAGCTCGCGGTCCTGGGCGATCGACAGGAAGATCTTTCGCTCGAGCGAGGCCTCCGTTGCACCCGGCGCTGCCTTCGCGGCCTGGACCTCGCGGTGGAAGGCCGGCAGCAGCTCGAGATTGCGAACGTCGCCGACGAAGATGTGACCTCCGGGAGCGACCAGATCGGCGGCGCGATCCAGGACTGTGTGCAGATATTCGATGCCCGGAAAATATTGCACGACCGAGTTGAGCACCACGGCATCGAACGAGTGCGGCAACAGGCCCGTCAGATCCGTGGCTTCCCGCTCCAGAAATTCGACATGCCGAAGCTCGGGCCTCGACTGCGCAAACGCGCGCAAGCGTTGAACGGCGACCGGCGAAAGGTCGGTCCCGCAATACACCTCACACCCGGGCGCGAGCTTCTCGACGAGCAGCCCGACTCCGCATCCGATCTCGAGCACCCGCCTCGCACCGAGCGCGCGAATGCGCTGGATCGTGCGATCCAACCAGTCCGCCATTTCGGGCTCGGGAATGGGCTTGTTGGTGAAGTTGCTGGTCCAGCCTACGAACGAGGGCGCAAGGCTATCGGCATCATGGCGATAGGCTTGATCGAAGGCGCGGCGCCATTGCGCCACCCTCCGCTCTGTTTCGGCCTGAAGGTGGTTCGCCTTGCCGACGCTCAGCCGGTCGGGATCGACCGCGACGAACGCGATCTCGAACTGGCGGCCGTCATGGCTCCGCTCGGAGCTGAGCACGGCATCCGCCACATCCGGGTGCGCCATCAGCGCGCGCACAACCTCGTTCATCGGCAGCGCAGGCAACGGAACCTCCATTTGCAGCCGGCAGGCGACGATGACCTGAACACGTCGCGAGCGTCTCTCATGGGAACCCGCTCGGAAGCCGCCGATATCCTCTCGTATTTCTAGAGGGCCGCGGGTTAAGCAACCTTAAATGACACCCTCTCAGGTGTGTGCATCTCCCGGTCGCCGGCCCCTTTTTCCATAGGCCCGCGCCGCCGCGCCCTGCTCGATCGCGAGCCGATGAGCCGGCTTGCTCCGATGACCCCGGAAGGCGCTGGCCGCACGCAAAACAAGACCCCCGCGGCCTGCGCCGCGGGGGTCTTCAGTCCAGACGATGCCGTGTGCCTTAGTGCGCGAGGATCGCCAGCAGCAGCAAGGCCACGATGTTGGTGATCTTGATCATCGGGTTCACCGCCGGGCCGGCCGTGTCCTTGTAGGGATCGCCGACGGTGTCGCCGGTCACCGCGGACTTGTGGGCATCACTGCCCTTGCCGCCGAAGTGACCGTCCTCGATGTACTTCTTGGCGTTGTCCCAGGCACCGCCGCCGGAGGTCATCGAGATCGCGACGAACAGGCCCGTCACGATCACGCCGAGCAGCATCGCGCCCACCGCCGAGAACGCCGCCGACTTGCCGGCCGCGCCACCGCCCGCGATCGCGTAGATCAGGAAGTAGACGACGATCGGCGACAGCACCGGAAGCAGCGAGGGGATGATCATCTCCTTGATCGCCGCGCGGGTCAGCAGGTCGACCGCCTTGCCGTAGTCCGGCTTGTCGGTGCCCTGCATGATGCCCGGCTTCTCGCGGAACTGACGGCGGACCTCCTCCACGATCGCGCCGGCCGCACGGCCCACGGCCGTCATGCCCATCGCGCCGAACAGATAGGGCAGCAGGCCGCCGAACAGGAGGCCGACGACCACGTAGGGGTTGTTCAGCGAGAAGTCCGGATTGACGCCCTGGAAGTAGGCATTCTTGTTGGCGATGAAGAATTTGAGGTCTTCATTGTAGGCCGCGAACAGCACGAGGGCGCCGAGACCGGCAGAGCCGATCGCGTAGCCCTTCGTCACCGCCTTGGTGGTGTTGCCGACCGCGTCGAGCGCATCGGTCGACTTGCGCACCTCCTTGGGCAGGCCCGCCATCTCGGCGATGCCGCCCGCGTTGTCCGTCACCGGGCCGAAGGCGTCGAGCGCGACGACCATGCCGGCCAGCGCCAGCATGGTGGCAGTCGCGATCGCGATGCCGAACAGGCCGGCGAGGCTGTAGGTGACCAGGATGCCGGCGATGATGACGATCGCGGGCAGCGCGGTCGCCTCCATCGAGACGGCGAGACCCTGGATCACGTTGGTGCCGTGGCCGGTCACCGAGGCCTGGGCAATTGACTTCACCGGACGATAGTCGGTGCCGGTGTAGTATTCGGTGATCCAGATGATCAGCGCGGTGACGACCAGGCCGACCACGCCGCACTCGAACAGCGCCATGCCGGTGTAGGCGACGCCGTCGAGCTTGCCGAAGCCGATCAGGTAGTAGATCACGACGGCTATGCCGATCAGCGACAGGATGCCGGTTGCGATCAGGCCCTTGTAGAGCGCGCCCATGATCGACTGGCTCGGCCCGAGCTTGACGAAGAACGTGCCGATGATCGAGGTGATGATGCAGATGCCGCCGATGGCGAGCGGCAGCGTCATCATGTTGGCGAGGATCGGCGTCTTCGCGAAGAAGATCGCCGCGAGCACCATGGTCGCGACCGCGGTCACCGCATAGGTCTCGAACAGGTCGGCGGCCATGCCGGCGCAGTCGCCGACATTGTCGCCGACGTTATCGGCGATGGTCGCGGGGTTGCGCGGATCGTCCTCGGGAATGCCGGCCTCGACCTTGCCGACGAGGTCACCGCCGACGTCCGCACCCTTGGTGAAGATGCCGCCGCCGAGACGGGCGAAGATCGAGATCAGCGAGGCGCCGAAGCCGAGCGCCACCAGGGCGTCGACCACGGTGCGGCTGTCGGGCGCTAGCTTGAGCGAGTGGACCAGGAAGCCGAAATAGAGGGTCACACCCAGTAGCGCCAGACCGGCCACCAGCAGGCCCGTGATGGCCCCCGCCTTGAAGGCGAGTTCGAGGCCGCCGGCGAGCGACGTCGTCGCGGCCTGGGCGGTGCGCACATTGGCGCGGACCGAGACGTTCATGCCGATGAAGCCTGCGGCGCCGGACAGGATGGCGCCGATGGCAAAACCGACCGCGACATAGAGCCCAAGGAAATAGGCAAGCAGAACGAAGATGACGATGCCGACGATACCGATCGTGGTGTATTGGCGCCGGAGATAGGCCTGTGCGCCTTCACGCACGGCTCCTGCGATCTCCTGCATGCGCGGCGACCCCGCATCCGCGCTCAACACCGAAGACGTCGCCCAAATCGCGTAGACGACGGAAAGCACTCCGCAGAGCACTATCAACCATAATGCTGTCATGTGATTTTTTGCCTCAGATCCTTGATGTACCCCCGGCGCCTTTTGTTGTCCGTCGAGCGGTGCGGCGCCTTGATTTTGAACAAAGCCGCCCGAGGGCGGCCTTAGTCAGCCGCAAGCTTGCCAAAATCAAATTGAGGGTGCAACGCCGGATAGAGCCGAAAAGGCCGATCTCGGCAGGTATTTGGGCCTAATCCCGAGCACCCGGCCGCCGGCTTGCCGCAGTGCACGCCGGCGACCTCCGAAGGTGGTCAAGCTAGTCGGCGGCCATGTCTAGGCCGCGGATCTCACGGGATGACGGGACGAGGACGCGATTTCGAAGGTCTGACCATCGTCCGTCGTTCGCGTGGTCGAAACCTTGATCTCGTAGACACCGCCATTCGGACCGGGCTCGAGCCGAACTGCGATTTTCTGCTCGGGCGCAAGCGGGCCGAGCGCCACATCCTGGTCAGGCAAAACCAGCGTCGCCAGCTCATTGACGAGAACGACGACGTACTGGCCTTTCGCCATGTTCTTCGTTGCCCATTGACGCAAGTGATCGTGGTAGGGCTGGCGGCTCCAGGCCGACGGCAGGCCCGGATCAACCTGGACTTGGATATTCCGGGTAATCGGATTGATGGTAACCACCATCTTCGCCTGATCCGGCTTCCATTGCGCCGGCATTGCTGCTTCCGTTCGCCAAAGGCAATTGAACGTCGCGCACTGGTCCGGCAGGTTGTCGTGGATCTTGCAGCCTCGACCGGGCTTGCATTGGCCGCACCACTTGCCTGCGGCCTTCTGGATTTCTGGAACGTTGTAGACCTTGCAGCACAAGCTGCAGCTTCCGCATTCCCTGCCGGGAACGGGCTGCAACTTGCTCTCGGTTGAAGCCGCCGTCATCCGAATCAAGTCCGTCAGTTGCGATTGCCGACATTACCCGGTTATCGTGGGAAAGCAGAGGGACTGAGCGCGCCAGCCGGCGGACGTTCGGTCGCAGGGTCTAGAAATGACTGTAGGAAAGCCTATTCAGGACAACCTCGCGGCCTTGCGCATCTGTCCATCGCGGCGCCTGTAGGCCGGCGACGACGGTGCCGATCGCCGTGACGGGAACACCCGCCTGGTCGGCCCCTCGCGCAAAATCGTCGCAGTGGGCTTCCGGAACGGCGCAAAGGATCTCGTAATCGTCCCCGCCCGACACAAGCTTTTCCAGGCCCACAGCGGAGACCGCGGCAGCGGCGGCCTGCGATAGCGGAACGCGGTGCACCTCGACCGAGGCACTGACGCCGGAGGCAGCACAGAGCTTGGCAAGATCGCCTGCGAGGCCATCGGAGACATCCATCGCTGCGCTGGCGTGAGCGAGCACCGCCGCCGCCAAAGCATTGCGCGGCCGGGGAACACGGTAGCGATCGAGCAGATAATCCTGCGCGATCCGATCCCCCTTCAGCACATCGGCCGTCACGCCGCCCGTGAGCACATCGAGACCGAGCGCGGCATCGCCGATCGTCCCCGTGACAAAGACAAGGTCGCCCGGCCTTGCACCAGTGCGGCCGACCATCCGCCCTTTCGGCACGCGCCCGAAGGCGGTGATAGAGATCATCTGCGGCCCCGGCGTCGACACCGTGTCACCGCCGAGCAGCGGGCACGCGAAGGTTCTTACGTCCTCGCCCAGCGCGTCGGCAAATGGGCGGAGCCAGGAATCCTCCTTGCTGCGCAGCGCCAGCGTCAGCACGAAGCCGGCCGGCGTCGCGCCCTTGGCGGCGAGATCGGACAGGTTCACCCGCAGCGCCTTGCGAGCGATGGTGTCGGGCGGGTCGGTGGCAAGATAGTGCACGCCCTCCACGACGGCGTCGGTGGTGACGACGATGTCCTCGCCCGATGAGGCCAGGACAGCGGCGTCGTCGACCAGCCCGAGCGCACCGGGATCGGTCGCGAGCGGCTTGAAATAGCGCGCGATGAGGGAGTCTTCGCCGGAGGGATTGTGCGGGTCTGCCACTAGCCTAGCCCCATTCTCCGCTGTCATCGCCCGGCTTGACCGGGCGATCCAGTATTCCAGAGACGGTCGTGTGAACCCGATGGGCCGCGGCGTACTGGATCACCCGCCTTCGCGGGTGATGACGACGGAGTATCGGGCAGCCACCTCGCATCAATTCACCGCCCTCGTCAGAGGCTACCCCCGCCCGAACTCGTCGCCGCGAAACTGGCGGCCGATCTGGTCGAGCACCGCGTTGACCATGCCGGTCTCCTCGCGATCGACGAAGGCATTGGCGACGTCAACATATTCGGAGACGACGACGCGGCCCGGCACGTCCTTGCGGTGCTGGAGCTCATAAGCCCCGGCCCGCAGCACCGCGCGCAGGATCGCCTCGATCCGCTTCAGCGGCCAGCCCTTCGACAGCGCCTCGTCGATCAGGGGATCGAGCTTCTTCTGGTCGCGCACCACGCCCGAGACGACGTCGCGGAAGAACGCGGCTTCCGCGGGCAAATAGGTGTCGCCCTCGACCTCGTTGCCGAGCCAGTGGCTCTCGAACTCGGCAAAGATGTCGTTGATGCCGGCGCCGGCGATGTCCATCTGGTACAGCGCCTGGACGGCCGCGAGCCGCGCCGCACCACGGCGGTTCGCCTTCTTCTCGGGAGCGCCAGCCGGTTTTTTCGCGTCAGCCATGTCTCAAGCCCGCGCCAGGCGGCGTTTGATGCGCAGCATCGCAAGCGCCGCGCGCGCGGCATCGCCGCCCTTGTTGAGCTCGCTGGCACGCGCCCGCGCCCAGGCCTGGTCCTCGTTGTTGACGGTGAGGATGCCATTGCCGAGCGGCAGTTTTCGCGCAACCGCGAGGTCCATCAGCGCGCGCGAGGATTCCTGCGAGACGATCTCGAAATGGATGGTATCGCCGCGGATCACGCAGCCGAGCGCGATCACGGCGTCATAGGGCTTGCCGTTCGCCGCAGCCGCGTCGACGGCGATCGCGACCGCCGCCGGGATCTCCAGCGCGCCCGGAACCGTGATCACGTCATGCGTCAGTCCGGCCGCCTTCAGCTCGGTGACCGCGCCGTCCAGCAGCGCGTCCTGGAGATCGTCATAGAACCGTGCCTCGACGATCAGCGCGCGTGCGCCGGAGATGTCGGTCTGGTCCTTCAGGGGTGCGCGCCGCGCGTCTGCCATCGTCAAAATCCGTTCAGTCTGGGTTGGCCGCTATGTAGTCGCCGCAGGCCAGCAAGCCAAGTTCAAAGACACCGTCATTCCGGGGCGATGCGAAGCATCGAGCCCGGAATCTCGAGATTCTCGGTGCGCAATTGCGCACCCTAGTTCGCTCCGCGCCCCGGAACGACCGGCTTTGCCGGTCACTTCATTTCCGTCAGCCGCGCCGCGTAGCGGGCCATCAAATCGACCTCGATATTGACCTCGGCCCCCGCCTTCCAGCCGCCGATGGTCGTGACCGTCAGGGTGTGCGGGATGATCAGCACCGAAAAGGTCACGTCCGCAACCGTATTGACCGTCAGCGAGACGCCGTCGAGCGTGATCGAGCCCTTGGTGGCGATGAACCGCGCCAGCTCCCGCGTCGTGGAAAGCTCGAACCGCGCCATGTCGGGCAGGTCCTCGCGGCTGACGATGGTGGCGATGCCGTCGGCATGGCCGGCGACGATATGGCCGCCGAGCTCGTCGCCGATCTTCAGCGCGCGCTCGAGGTTGAGCTTGGTGCCGAGCTTCCAGTGCTTCGCCGTCGTCAGCGCCAGCGTCTCTGCGGCAGCATCGACGTCATACCAGGTCCTTTGCTTGGAATCCTTGCCGCCGGCGACGCCGGAAGCAACCACGGTCAGGCACACGCCGTTGCTGGCGATCGAAGCGCCGTCGGCAATGGTGGACTGATCGTAGCTGCAGGCGATGCGCAGCCGGTGCAGCTGGCCCTGCGCGGTCGGCGTGAAGCCGACGATCTCGCCGATATCGGTGACAATGCCGGTGAACATGTTAGGCGCGCTCATAGATGGTGAGAGTATCGTGCTCGAATGTCTCGCTAGCATGAACCTTGTAGGCCTGCGACTGCGTGATTTTCGACAGGGGCAATGCATCGAGCGCATCGACGCCGCCTTCGCCCACCGCTTCCGCCCCGCGGAACAGCCAGATCTCGTCGACGAGATCGGCCGCGACGAACGAGGCCGCAACCCGGCTGCCGCCCTCGACCATCAGCCGCGAGATGCCCTTCCCGGCCAGCGCATGCAGCACGGCCGGAAGGTCGAGCCCGGACGCACTGCCCTGCGGCACGCGAACGATCTGCGCACCGGCGGCGCCCAGGCGGGTCGCGGCGGCGGCTTCCGCAAGCTCGGACGCGATCACCCAGAGCGGTGTCTCGCGTGCGGAGCGCACCAGCTGGCTCGATGCGGGAATGCGCAGGCTCTGGTCCAGCACCACGCGCACCGGCGAACGGGCCGCCATGCCCGGCAGGCGGCAATTGAGCTGCGGATCGTCCGCCAGCACCGTGCCGATGCCGACCAGGATGGCGTCGCTCTGCGCGCGGAGCAGATGCACGCGGTTGCGCACCGCCTCGCCCGTGATCGCGATCGGCTTGCCGCCGGCCGCGCCGATCTTGCCGTCGGGCGACACCGCGAGCTTCAGGATCACATGCGGACGCTGGTCCCGGATGCGGCGGAAATGGCCGGCGTGGTCGAAGGCGGCCTCGGCCGCGCACAGGCCGACATCCACCGTGATACCGGCGGCGCGCAGGCGCGCATGGCCCTGGCCGGCGACATCAGGATTGGGATCCTCGATCGCCGCTACCACCCGCTTGATGCCGGCCGCGATCACGGCGTCGGCACAAGGCGGCGACTTGCCGAAATGCGAGCACGGCTCCAGCGTGACGTAGAGCGTGGCGCCGCGCGCGGCCTCGCCTGCCCGGCGCAGCGCTTCGGGCTCGCCATGCGGCCGTCCGCCCGGCTGCGTCCAGCCCCGGCCGACGATGATCCCGTCCTTGACGATGACGGCGCCCACGGCCGGATTGGGCCAGGTGCGTCCCTGCCCGCGCCTGCCCAACGAGAGTGCCAGCTCCATGAAGCGACGGTCCGCGTCCCTGGCCTCGCGAGCCTTCTGCGCGAACTGATCTTCCAGGATGCGGAAGATCATTTGCGGATCGCGGCGAGCCGCGCTTCCTCCTCACCGGAGAGCTCGCCGAGCACCTCGGCGAAATCCTTGGCCTCGCGGAAATTGCGATAGACAGAGGCGAAGCGCACATAGGCGACGTCGTCGAGCGTGCGCAGATGCTCCATAACGGTCTCGCCGATCACCTCGGAGGAGATCTCGGCTTCGCCGCCGGTCTCGAGCTCGCGGACGATGGTGGAGACCATCTTCTCGACCCGCTCCGGCTCGACCGGCCGCTTGCGCAAGGAGATCGACACCGAGCGCATCAGCTTGTCGCGGTCGAACGGCACGCGGCGGCCGTTGCGCTTGATCACGGTGAGCTCGCGGAGCTGCACGCGCTCGAAGGTGGTGAAACGGAATTCGCAGGCGACGCACACGCGCCGCCTGCGGATCACGGACGAGTCCTCGGTCGGACGCGAGTCCTTAACCTGCGTATCGAGACTGTTGCAGTTCGGGCATCGCATCCGTTTGGCCTGACCTTACTGGTAGATCGGGAACCGGTCGGTGAGCGCCTTGACCCGTTCCTTGATCGCGGCCTCGACCAGCGGCGCCTTGCCGTCGTCGGACTGCGCGATCGCGTTGAGGACCTCGGCGATCATGCCGCCGACCTGCTGGAATTCGGCGACGCCGAAACCGCGGGTCGTCGCCGCCGGGGTGCCGAGACGCAGGCCCGAGGTGACGAACGGCTTTTCGGGGTCGAACGGAATGCCGTTCTTGTTGCAGGTGATGGCGGCGCGGACCAGCGCCTTCTCAGAGACGTTGCCCTTCAGGCCCTTCGGCCTGAGGTCAACCAGCATCAGATGGTTATCGGTGCCGCCCGAGACAATATCGAAGCCGTGGCTCTTCATGGCCTCGGCCAGCGCCTTGGCGTTCTCGACGACGTTCTTCGCATAGACCTTGAAGTCCGGACGCAGCGCCTCGCCGAAGGCCACCGCCTTCGCAGCAATCACGTGCATCAGCGGGCCGCCCTGCAGGCCCGGGAAGATCGCCGAGTTGAGCTTCTTGGCGAGCACTTCGTCGTTGGAGAGGATCAGACCACCGCGCGGACCGCGCAGCGACTTGTGCGTGGTGGTGGTGGTGACGTGGGCGTACGGCACCGGCGAAGCATGCACACCGCCGGCAACGAGACCCGCGAAGTGCGCCATGTCGACCAGCAGATACGCGCCGACCGAGTCCGCGATCTCGCGGAAGCGCTTGAAGTCCCAGGCGCGCGAATAGGCCGAGCCGCCGGCGACGATCAGCTTCGGCTTGACCTCTTCTGCCTGCTTGGCGACCGCATCCATGTCGATGATCTGGTCCTCGCGGCGCACGGTGTAGTGCGAAGCCTTGAACCATTTGCCGCTCATGTTGACGGGCGAGCCGTGGGTGAGATGGCCGCCGGCCGCGAGATCGAGACCCATGAAGGTATCGCCCGGCTGCAGCAGCGCCAGGAACACCGCCTGGTTCATCTGGCTGCCGGAGTTCGGCTGCACGTTGGCGAAATTGGCGCCGAACAGCTTCTTGGCGCGATCGATCGCGAGGTTCTCGGCGACGTCGACCCACTCACAACCGCCGTAGTAGCGCGCGCCCGGATAACCCTCTGCGTATTTGTTGGTCATGACCGAGCCCTGCGCTTCCAGCACGGCCCGGCTGACAATGTTCTCGGAGGCGATCAGCTCGACTTCATGGCGCTGCCGGCCGAGCTCGCCCTTGATGGCGGCGGCGATTTCCGGGTCGGCCTGCTCGAGCGAGGCGGTGAAAAACGAATCGGGCGCAGAGGCGGTTTTGGCGAGGGTCATCTTGCGAATATCTCCACCGCCGCGGCCTTTTGGCAGGCTACGGGCGGGTCTGGTGTGGCGATCGGAAGCACGCGCGATCTACCACATCGCCCGCCCCCGGCCAAGCATTTGCGGGTCGGGCCTGATATTTATGCAACATATGGTGGGGATTGAAGGATTTCGACGTCAGGACCGCTCTGCGGAACCGCCCTTGTCCGATTATCCCTAAAGGGTCCGCTTTGGACCTTTACGCCCCAGCCGGGCTGGCCGGATTTTACCTATAGCCCGGTGTACCCCGCCTTCACCGGGTCCACGCTGCCGTCGAGCTGGCGGAGATAGGTCAGGCCGCAGACTGTCAACCTGTGGGTGTCCTTTTCGCCTGCTTCCATCAGGGTGTTGAGGTAATTCGTCACCTTTTCCCGCGCCTCCTCGCTGGCCGCCGCCGTGCGATTGGCGAGCAGGTCATAGGTCTGCATGATGCGGTCGATGGCAGCTTCCATGGCACCCTCTGGTTCACTGGGATTTGGGGAGTTTTGATCAGGCAACCGCGCGAGCCCCGGTCTCGGCCTCGAATCGTGCGATGGCCTTGTTGGCCAGCCTGATCTTGTTGAATTCGCCGTGGTGGAGCAGCTTGACGATGATGCCGAGCAAATGCTCGTCCGTGACGAGCGTGTCGGCGATCGCGCCGGAGCGTCGCAGATAGTTCGCGGCGATGGCGTAGGCCTCGCTCACGAGCTCCACGTTCATCACCCCCAAGCCGCGCTCGACCAGCATCGTAGCCTCCGATCCGGAAGAGATAAGCGCCAGAAGGGGAACTCGTTCCACGCGGCGGCGATTTTTTTCGCAGGCGCAAAAAAGCAAAACGCACCGGTCCGGGGGCAACTCCGGGCCGGCGCGCTTGGGGAAGTTAGGCACGTTCGGGAGGCTTGCCGGTCTTGTTGTCGGGGCCGGCTTGGCCTTGATCCCTCGGAAAGCTCAGAGGCGATACAGGATCTGGTCGGTCCAGAACCGCTCGAGACGGTGCAGCGACTTGTTGAGCGTGGAGAACTCCTCGCCCGAGATGCCACCGACCTGCTCGACCGTCTTGACGTGCTTCTGATAGAGCGCGTCGACGATGCGGCGGACTTCCTGGCCCTGCGGGGTCAGGCGGATGCGCACCGAGCGGCGATCAACGCGCGAGCGCTGATGATCGAGGAAGCCGAGCTCGACGAGCTTCTTCAGATTGTAGGAGACGTTGGAGCCGAGATAGTAACCGCGCGTGCGCAGCTCGCCCGCGGTCAGCTCCTTGTCGCCGATGTTGTAGAGCAGGAGCGCCTGGACCGAGTTGATGTCCGCACGGCCGCGGCGATCGAATTCATCCTTGATCACGTCGAGGAGCCGGCGATGCAGCCGCTCCACCAGAGTCAAAGCTTCCAGATAGAGCGACTGCACCGAACCCTGCTGGCCGGAGACGCGCTCTGCGGTATCTGCCGCAGTTGCGACGGCTTTCATCATGACACTTCCCCTGTTGTCGTTTTTATCGACTTATTCGACGAAACTTGTGTCCCGTCTGATAGGTGCAACTTAAGGGGCTCGTTTGAAGATCGGCTTAAATAAGAGAATAAAGAGATCATGAATTTAAGACAGTGAATTGCGGATTAAGCCTGTGCCACAAGGACTTTTCGCAACCGTCTGTTGACCTTCGCAAGGTCCTGTTCACCCTCCGTCCGCCCATTCTGTCGCATTCCAGAACAGCCCCGCCCCGTTTCGAAACGCACCCGTAACAGCTGTGGCGGAACGGACTGGTCAATGAAAACTTACCTCAAATTTGAGGCAACCAGCGGTCAACCAATCGCGCACAACTCCGCCATCGTGTCCCGGACAAGCGAAGCGCAGATCCGGGACCCAGATGTGTCAAAGCAAGAATGCGGAGAGATGGGCCCCGGCTCTGCAGCGTCCCGGAGCTGGACAGATGTAGGATGGGTAGAGCGAAGCGAAACCCATCATCCACGCGCAGTCGCATCGATGGGTTTCGCTTCGCTCTACCCATCCTACGAAATGCCTGCGCTACGGCGGCCGCTCGCGCGCGGCCATCCAGGCGAGCGCGAGATAAGCGGCGAGCATGAAGACCTCGACGCCGACCACGACGAGGCTGCCGCCGTAGATGCCAGGGAACATCAGCTCGATCACCGCCATCGAAACAACGGTGGTGAGCCACACCACTGCGCCCCAGGGCGTGGCAAGCCACAGACCGACGGCGGCGACGAGCTCGATCACAGCGAAGTAGACGGTCGCGGCCTGCCAGGCCATCGACTGGTTCTCGAACGCCTCGTCCTCGCCGCCGACGAAGCCGGTCACCTGCGCCCAATGATAGAGGCCCTTGAGGATCGAGAGCAGCGCCATCACCCGCAGGAACAGCACGAGCCGCCGCGTCCAGACATTGTCGTCGGACTCAGGCCGCTCCGACGAGATCGCCGCCACCGACAGCGCGCTTTCTCTGGCACTGTCTCGGGCAGCGTCCCTGGCACTGTCGCGGGCCGTATCGCGGGTGGAGATCTCGGACATGGCTCCCTTCTGGCTGCTTCGGCCAGCAAAATCAATCGGCTGCCATCCCTTGCGGCAGGTCAAGCCGCGGTGACGGGAACCATGCGAGCTGGTATAAGAATAATTCCAGCCGGAGGAAGAGTAATGGCGATCAAATACGGACGTCCGATCGAATTGCGCGAGGTCTCGCGCCGGGAGGGCACGGCCGTGCCCCATGCCCTCGATCTGACCGTCCGCCCGCGCCGCAACCGCAAGGCCGAATGGGCCCGGCGCATGGTGCGCGAGAACGTCCTCACCACCGATGACCTGATCTGGCCGCTGTTCCTGATCGACGGCAACAACAAGCGCGAGCAGGTTACTTCTATGCCGGGCGTCGAGCGCCTCAGCGTCGATCAGGCCGTGCGCGAAGCCGAGCGCGCCATGAAGCTCACCATCCCCTGCCTCGCACTGTTTCCGTACACCGATCCTTCCTTGCGCGACGAGGAAGGGTCGGAAGCCACCAATCCCGATAATCTGGTCTGCCAGGCGGTGCGCGCGATCAAGAAAGAGTTTCCGGAGATCGGCATCCTCTGCGACGTCGCGCTGGATCCCTTCACCAGCCACGGCCATGACGGCCTGATCTCCGACGGCAAGATCCTCAACGACGAGACGGTCGCGGTGCTGGTGCGCCAGGCGCTGGTGCAGGCCGAGGCCGGCTGCGACATCATCGCGCCCTCCGACATGATGGACGGCCGCGTCGCCGCGATCCGCGAGGGGCTGGACCGCTCAGGCCTGCTCGACGTTCAGATCATGGCCTATGCGGCGAAATACGCCTCCGCCTTCTACGGCCCGTTCCGCGATGCCATCGGCTCGGCCAAGACGCTCACCGGCGACAAGCGCACCTATCAGATGGACAGCGCCAACACCGACGAAGCGCTGCGCGAGGTCGAACTCGACATCGCCGAGGGCGCCGACATGGTGATGGTGAAGCCCGGCATGCCCTATCTCGACGTGGTCCGCCGCGTGAAAGACACCTTTGCGATGCCGACCTTCGCCTACCAGGTCTCCGGCGAATACGCGATGATCGCGGCGGCTGCGAACAACGGCTGGCTCGACGGCGAGCGCGCGATGATGGAAAGCCTGCTCGCCTTCAAGCGCGCCGGCGCCGACGGCGTGCTGAGCTATTTTGCACCGAAGGTCGCGGAGAAGCTGCGCAGCCAGGGGTAAGATGCTTCCACGGCGTCGTCCCCACACCGCCCCCGAATCGCCGGAATATTTCGGCTTGCTACCCCGGCGCGCCCTTGGCGCGGGCATGGCGTGTTCCCATGTCCTGCGATGGGGGCTTCGCTGGGAGAACGGACGATGTCGGACTCGGGTAATTCAGGCATTTGGCGCAACGACGGCGCGGTGCAGCCGCACGCCTACGATCCGTATCTGCATCCGGAACTGTTCCGCGGCGTGGCGACGCGCCGGGTGTTCGCCTTCCTGATCGACATGATCGTGATCTCCGTTCCGGTCATCCTCGGCTACCTCTTCATCGCGCTGTTCGGCGTAGTCACGCTCGGCCTCGGCTGGGCGCTGTTCTGGCCGGCTTGGCCGGCGTCCGTCATCTGGGCCATCGTCTATTACGGCGCCTGCATCGGCGGCCCCTCCTCCGCCACGATCGGCATGCGCGTGATGGACCTGGAACTGCGCACCTGGTACGGCGCGCCCGGCTACTTCGTGCTTGGCGCCACCCATGCCGTGCTGTTCTGGGTGACGGTGTCGTTCCTGTCGCCCTTCGTCGTGCTGGTCGGCCTGTTCAACGGTCGCCGGCGCCTGCTGCACGATTTCGTGCTGGGAACGGTCGTGATCAACAATTCCGTCCGTGCACCCGTGCCGCAGGCGGCAAGGCCTTATTGAGCGGGGCCGTACTGATCAAGGGCCTGTCAACCAAAACCGGCTAAGCTGGCTGATCTGACCTGCCGAGTAGACCAATTGACCGAGGGCTTTCGTAGCGCGATGCTGATATTCACTTCGGAGGCCCACGACGTCCCTTGACCCAGCACTCGCGCGACACCCCCCAATTTTACCTCACGGCGCCCTCGCCCTGCCCGTATCTGCCGGGCCGGCATGAGCGCAAGGTGTTCACGCATCTCGTGGGGGAGCGCGCCGGCGACCTCAACGACCTCCTGACCCATGGCGGTTTCCGCCGCAGCCAGTCGATCGCCTACCGTCCCGCCTGCGACCAGTGCCGCGCCTGCGTCTCGGTCCGCGTCGTCGCCAACGAGTTCCGCCCTTCCCGCAACTTCCGCAAGGTGATGGCGCGCAACGCCGACATCATCGGCGAGCAGCGCAGCGCGGTGCCAACCTCCGAGCAATATTCGGTATTCCGCGCCTATCTCGATGCCCGCCACCGCCACGGCGGCATGGCCGACATGACCGTGCTCGACTACGCCATGATGGTCGAGGACTCTCATGTCGAGACCCGCATCATCGAGTACCGCAAGCGTGGCCCCGACAGCGGCATCACCGGCCGCGGCGAGGAACTGATCGCTGTCGCCCTCACCGACGTCCTCAGCGACGGCCTGTCGATGGTCTACTCGTTCTTCGAGCCGAGCCAGGTCAGCCGCTCGATGGGCACCTTCATGATCCTCGACCACATCGCCCGCGCGCGACGTCAGGGCCTTCCTTACGTCTATCTCGGCTACTGGATCGAAGGCTCCAAGAAGATGGACTACAAGGCGCGCTTCCTGCCGCAGCAGCGCCTTGCGCCCTCGGGCTGGTTGCGCATCGACGCGCAGGGCGATGCGACGTCCGAGCCGCAGGACTGAGACACCTTGGTTCGATGTCGCGCGCCAAGCAGAGGCATGCGCTCGCCGTCGGCTGCGTCTTTTTTCCTCGCACTCGCGCTGATCATCCCGTCGAACATCGACGCTCATGCCTGTGACGCCGGACGCAAGGAGTATTTTGGCCGGTGCATCGTGGTGACGTCTCCATCCCCGAAGCTTCGCAAGTTCATCAAGGACTATGGCGAGCCGGTCGGCAAGGTCGGCGACATCGCCGATCTCTTTGCACCTGACGTTCCCTTGTTCGACAGGCCCGAGCCCGGCCGCAAGATCATCCATACATGGCGACAGCCGAACATCGACATCGAATCCGAGGCCCGGATCGACGGCGTACTTCCCGATTTCTATGCCGTGACGGTGACTGTGTACGAAGGCCCGACGTCATGCGGGATCGAAGAGTACAAGCAGAAGGGCCCGAAGGCGACCTTGCGGGGCTACGTGCCGAAATCGAGCCCGCAAGGGCTGCCGTCACTCCTAAAGTTCAAGCATATGAGCGGGCTCTGCTAGCCGCCACGCGCGCAAGCGGCCTTAGCCGAACAGCGTATCGGCCAGCAGCTTCAGATTCAAAATCACGATCACGCCCGCGACGATCCAGGCGATCACGGCAACGGAGGTCGGGATCGCGAACTGCCCCATCTTGCGGCGGTCGGAGACGAAGCGGACCAGCGGGATGACGGCGAAGGGCAGCTGCATCGACAGCACGACCTGGCTGAACACCAAGAGATCCGCCGTGCCGCGCTCGCCATAGATCGCTGTGACGACGATCACCGGAACGATAGCGATGCCGCGCGTGAGCAGGCGGCGCGCCCAGTGCGGCAGGCGCAGGTCGAGAAAGCCCTCCATCACGATCTGGCCGGCGAGCGTCGCAGTGACGGTCGAGTTGAGGCCCGAGGCGAGCAGCGCGACGGCGAACAGCGTCGAGGCGATGCCGAGGCCAAGCAGCGGCGACAACAGCTCGAAGGCCTGCCCGATCTCGGCCACATCCGAATGGCCGCTCTTGTGGAAGGTCGCGGCGGCAACGACGAGGATCGCGGCGTTGATGAACAGCGCCAGCATCAGGGCGATGGTGGAGTCCGTCGTCGCCCATTTGATCGCCTCGCGGCGGCCGGTGTCGTTGCGCTCATAGGCGCGCGTCTGCACAATAGAGGAGTGCAGATAGAGGTTATGCGGCATCACGGTGGCACCGATGATGCCGATCGCGATGTAGAGCATCTCGGGATTGGTGAAGATCTCGCCCTTCGGCACGAAGCCGTGCAGCACTTCGCCAACCGGCGGCGCGGCGGCCACGATCTGGACCGCGAAGCAGACCGCGATCACCGCCAGCAGCGCGATGACGAAGGCCTCGAGGAATCGGAAGCCGCGATTCATCAGGATGAGCAGCAGGAATGCATCGAGCGCGGCGAGCAGCGCGCCGCCGATCAGGGGGATGCCGAACAGCAGCTTCAGCGCGATCGCGGTGCCGATCACCTCGGCAAGATCGCAGGCGATGATCGCCGCCTCGCAGGCGAGCCAGAGCAGGAAGTTCACCGCCGGCGAATAGGTGGCGCGGCAAGCCTGCGCGAGATCGCGGTCGGTGACGATGCCGAGCCGCGCCGCCAGCGACTGCAGCAGGATCGCCATCAGGTTCGAGAGCAGGATGACGGAGAGCAGCGTGTAGCCAAATTTCGAGCCACCCGCGAGGTCGGTCGCCCAATTGCCGGGGTCCATGTAGCCGACCGAGACGAGGTAGCCGGGACCGACGAAGGCGAGCAGCCGCCGCCACCACTGGGCGGCCGCCGGAATGGCGACCGTGCCGTTCACCTCGGCGAGGCTTTTGGTGGTTGGCGCGTCAGCGCGCCAGCCGGCGGCGTTGGGGGTGAGGTCGGGCGAGCGTGCATCCATACGGTCAGAATACCGAAGTCGTCCCTTATTGCAACTCATTTGCAACTGCATCTAGCCGCATCGGTTCCCCCATCGGGCGCGTTTTGCCCCGCCCTGTCGGGAAGCGGGTGGGTTTGGCCGCGCCGGGACGCCGATACTGGCGCCAATCCGACTTTGCAGGAAATGAGCCATGTCAAATCCGCCGCGCCTTCCCGACACCTTCGGCCGCCTCGCCTGGTCCAACCTCGCAGCGCAATCCGCCGAGCAGATCGCGCTAGCCGCCGCCCCGATCGTCGCCGTGCTCACGCTCGGCGTCGCCGAAGGCCAGACCGGCGTGCTGCAGACCGCGCTGACCCTGCCCTTCGTGCTGTTCGCCATTCCGGCCGGCCTGCTCGCCGACCGCATCTCGCGCCGCGCGCTGATGGCGGGCGCCGAGGCGCTGCGGGCCGCGGCGCTCGCGGCGATCGTGCTGCTCCTCGCGCTGAGCGCGCTCAATCTGCCGCTGCTGGCCCTGCTCGGCTTCGCCGCGGTGTGCGGCACCGTCGTCTACAGCGTCGCGGCGCCGGCGCTGGTGCCCTCGCTGGTGAGCCCGGACCTCCTGCCCGCCGCAAACGCCCGGATCGAGCTCGCGCGCACCATTGCCTTCGCCAGCGGGCCTGCGCTCGGCGGCGCGTTGGTTGGATGGTGGGGGGCGAGCCTGGCCTTCGGCTTCGCCGCGGCGCTCTCGGCCATCGCCGTGGTGCTGCTTTCCGGCATCTACGAGCCCGCGCGGGCGCCCTCTCCGCGCCGCCATCCGTTGCAGGAGATCCGTGAAGGCGCGGCCTTCGTGTTTCACCATCCGCTGCTGCGGCCGGTGTTCATCACCCAGTTCATCTTCAATACCGGCTGGTTCCTGCAGATCGCGGTGTTCGTGCCCTACGCGGTGCGTCATCTCGGACAGAGCGCCGCCGGCGTCGGCACGGTGCTGACCATGTACGGAGTCGGCATGGTGATCGGCGCGCTCCTCGCCACGCGCGTGATGAAGCGCATCGCATTCGGAACGGTGGTTGGTCTCGGCCCCGTCACCGGCTTCGTCGCCGCAGTGGTGATGGCGTTGACCGTGCTGATCCCCTCGCCCTGGCTCGCCGCCTTGAGCTTCTTCCTGCTCGGCGTCGGGCCGATCCTGTGGGTGATCTCGACCACGACGCTGCGCCAGTCGGTGACCCCGCCACGCCTGCTCGGCCGCGTCTCCGCCATCAACATCATGAGCTACGGCGCACGCCCGCTCGGCTCGGCCCTGGGCGCCATCGTCGGCGGCCTCTGGAGCGCGGAGGCGTGCCTCTATCTCGCCGCCGTCGTGTTCGGCGCGCAGGCGCTGGTAATCTGGCTGTCCCCGGCCGCGGGCCTCGACCGGCAGCCGGACATGGTGGGGGATGAGGTCGCGGTGCGGTGCTAGGTGATTTTTCCGGCGTCGTCCTGGCGAAAGCCCGGACGACGCCGGGGGTAAGTCCGGCTAATTCGCCAGATAGCGCTCGTAGCTCCCCGTCACGGGCTCGTTCGCATCGACCTCGGGATCGAGCGTGTAGAGGTCCTGCGCGCGGCCGATGCCGCGCAGCGCGTAGCGGCCGGTGGAGACGAGGTAGCGGCGGCCGGCGGCGTCCAGGCCCTTGTAGAACTCCGCCGAGGCCAGCAGCTCGCGATCGACCGAGCGGCTCATCGAGGCGATGCGGCTGACCTCGTTCACGGTCGGGCCGACCACGGTGAAGTCGAGCCGGTCCTCGCTGCCGATATTGCCGTAGAAGACCTCGCCGACATGCAGGCCGATATAGGCGGAGGTGGTGGGACGGCCATCGGCGGCCCGCCGCGCGTTCAAGCCCGCGACGTTCTGCCGGAACAGGTGCTCGGCGCGGAGCGCGGCGCGGCGGGCATGCGCCATGTCTTCGCCGGTGAACATCGCCAGCACGCCGTCGCCGATCAGCTTCAGCACGTCGCCGCCGGCATCGTGGATCGCGTCGATCACGGCCTGCGCGTAATCGTTGAGGAACGGGATGATCTCGTCCGGACCGATGCTCTCGCTGATGCCGGTCGAGCCGCGCAAATCCGAATACCAGAGCACGGCGTTGATGCGCTCGGTGACGCCGCGCGAGATGCGTCCGCCCAGCACCTGCTCGGAGGCGCCGCGGCCGAGATAGACGCGGCCCAGCGTGCGCGCGATGTCAACCTGCTGCGCCGACTTGATCGCGAGCCCCAGCACCGGCACCAGATCGCGCAGGGCCTCGAGCTGGGCTTCGTCGAAACCCTCATCGCGCCGCGTGGTCCAGCAGGAATAGAGGCAGTCCATCAGCCCGAGCGCACCGTTCTCGCCGAAGCGATGCACGAAGGCGAGATAGTGCTTGTGGCCCTTTTCCGCGAGCTCGCCGATCTGCGAGAAATCCAGCGACGGTGCGTCGGCGAGATCGATCACCATCTCGTCGTGACCGTGCTCGAGCATGTGGAAGAACACCGAGCGGCGCCAGCTCTTGGCGGCATCGCCCTCGGCGGTCGAGCCGTATTCGAACGCGTCGCTCTCGTTGCTGGCGCGGTCGCTCCAGCGGAAGCCCCGCCCCTCATAGATCGGATGCAGCGTGTCGATGACGACCAGCGCGCGCGACAGTTCCAGGCCCTCGGCGCGGCAGCGCTCGCAGAACCCGCGGAGCAGTTCGTTTTCGGGCAGGCCTGTGAGCCCCTGGCCGGTCAGCCAGTTCATCAGCGCGAGGCGCGAGGTCAATTGCATGCGCCATTATGGCGTGCATTCGTGACGAGCGAAAGGCCACGCATAGGGCGTGGCGTGCGACCAAGGCTCCCGCCTGCAGCAGGTCGAATATGCCGCAGGTGCTGTTGACGCGCTGTCGCGGCCGACTGCAAATGGAACCAATGACATCGCCGACCCCACGTACAGAACCATGAGCCAGCGCCAGCTTCCGATCATCCTGGCGCTGGGCACGACGCAGACGCTGGCCTGGGCGTCCAGCTACTATCTGCCCGCGCTGCTCGCCGATCCCATGGCGCACGAGCTCGGCATTTCCTCCAACTGGGTGTTTGGCGCGTTCTCGGCCTCGCTGGTGATCTCGGCGATGCTCGGCCCGCGCATCGGGCGGCAGATCGACCTCGTCGGCGGACGGCAGGTGCTGTCGGCCTCCAACCTGATCATCGCCGCCGGCCTCGTGCTCCTTGGCGTCTCGCAATCGGTTGCGGTGATGGCATTCGCCTGGCTCGTGCTGGGCATCGGCATGGCGATGGGCCTCTATGACGCCGCCTTCGCCGCGCTGGGGCGCATCTACGGCACCGAGGCGCGAGGCTCCATCACCGGCATCACGCTGATGGCGGGCTTTGCCTCCACCGTCGGCTGGCCGCTCACCGCCTGGGGCCTTGCCCATATCGGCTGGCGTGAGACCTGCTTTGCCTGGGCCGCCGCCAACATCCTGATCGGCCTGCCGCTCAACTTCTTCATGCTGCCGGCGATCAAGGGCGCAAAGCAGGCGGCGGCGACCGCCGAGAAGCCGAATGTGCCGCTCGATCGCACCATGATCCTGCTTGCCTTCGTCTTTGCCGCCGCATGGACCGTCACCGGTGCGATGGCCGTCCACTTCCCGCGCATCCTCGAGACGATGGGCGCCACCCACATCGAGGCGATCGCGGCCGGCGCGCTGATCGGCCCGGCACAAGTGGCCGCGCGCATCCTGGAGGCGAGCTTTCTCAGCCGCTTCCATCCGCTGTGGTCGACGCGGCTGGCCTGCATCACCCAGCCGGTCGGCGCCGCCGTCGTTGCCATCTTCGGCGCGCCCGCCGCGAGCGCCTTTGCGCTGCTCTATGGCTCGGGCAACGGCATCCTGACCATTGCGCGGGGCACGTTGCCGCTATCGATCTTCGGCCCAAAGGATTTCGGCTACCGCCTCGGCATCATCGGTGCGCCGGCGCGGATGGCGCAGGCGGTGGCGCCGCTGGCCTTCGGCCTCTTGATCGACGTCATGGGTGCCAAGGTGCTGATCGTTTCCTCTGCGCTCAGCCTCTCGGCACTGGCGGCCCTGTTCCTGATCCGCCCGACACCGCGGCCGGATTGACCGCACCTCGGCTTTCGCGCACAAGCGGGCCATGACCGACGACAACAACCCGCCCCGCACCTTCAAGGGCCTCTTGCGCTGGGCGACCACGCCGCCGCAGGCCTGGGGCGTCTATCTCCTCGCCCTCCTCCTGGTGTGGCTGGTCTCGTTCTATGCCGGCACGCTGAAGCCGAAGAAGACGCCGGAGACGAGCCCGCCTGCCGCGACCGCGCCAAAGAGCTAGGCCGGTTTCGCCTCGCCGGTCGCAATCCAGATCCCAGCGAACACCGCGACGAGCCCGATCAGGAGGTTCGCCGTGATCGGCTCGCCGATCAGCAGTGCGGCCAGCAAGGTCGCGGCGATCGGATTGACCGTCATCGTATTGGCAACGCGGGTCGGCGTCGCCCGCGCCAGCGCCATGACCCAGAGGATGAAGGCGAGCGCACCGCCGCCGGCCCCGAGATAGATGCCGGCAATCCACTGCGCCGTGGTGAAGTGATCGAGCGCCGCAAAGCTGCCCTTCATGAGCCCCGCCAGCACCAGCACCGCTGCGCCCGCGCCCATACCGACCGTGAGAAAGCCGAGCGCGCTGGAGCGCCGCATCAGCGGACGCGACAGCACGTTGTAGAACGCCATGCAGAACACGGCCGCGGTCATGATCAGCTCGCCGCGCCAGGCGCCCGGCGGGCTCTGCGCGAGCCCCGCGGCAAGCGCCGCCGTGACGCCGAGCACGGCGATGCCGACCCCGATGATCTTGCGCGCCGTGAGCTGCTCCACGCCGAGGATCGCGCCGACCACCATGGTGTGCAGCGGCAGCGTCGCCAGCGCGAGGCTGGCCCGCGCCGCCGTCGTGTAGGACACGGCGATGTTGTACAGGATGAAGAACAGACCGAAGAAGCAGATGCCGAGCAGCGCCACGGCCGGCCAGTCGGACCGCTGCGGCCAGCGTACGCGAAGCAGCAACGCGCATGGCAGCAGGCAGAGAAAGCCGATCCCCCAGCGCAGGATCGCCAGCAGGACCGGATCGGCGCCGGTGACGAGATAGCGGGTGATCGCCGCGGCGGTGCCGCCGATGCTGCTCGACGCCAGCGCGATCGCAACCCCGAGCCATTCGCCCACACGCCGTCTCCTGTCCCGGAGCTTCGGGTTGCGCCTAGCACAGCCCTGCTGCCACCGCTGTGGCAACAGGGCCGCCAAAGGGCGCTAGTCGTAAAACTCCGGCGCCAGTTTCTGGCTGTCGCGCTGGGCCTTGTCGTGGTTGATCCAGAGCTGCCCCTTCTCCTTGGCGAGCGTGTCGGCGATCTTCTGCATCGAGGTCGCGGTCTGGTCCTTGTTGACGTTCATGCCGGGTACGCGGCGGTTGTCCCAATTGTCCTTGAAGTGCACGGCATCGCCTGACAGCACCACCGCGCCGGTCTTCGGCAGCTTCACCAGCAGCGACTGGTGTCCCGGCGTGTGGCCGGGTGTCGAGAGGATGGTCACGCTGCCGTCGCCGAACACGTCCTTGTCGCCCGTGAGCAGCTCGACCGGATGCGACGGCTTGAAGCGCGGTTCGTTGTTGGCGCCGGGCCAGTCATATTCGGCCTTCTGCACGTAGAGCATGGCCTGCGGGAACAGCTCGACATTGCCGGTGTGATCCGGATGGGTGTGCGAGACCGCCATTGCCTTGACGTCGTCGGGCTTGAGGCCGAGCTGCTCGAGCTGGGCCGCGAGCGTCTTCGGCCGCTTCCAGGTTACCGCCTTGGGATCGGCGGGCACCAACCCGTTCGGCATGGCAGCGACGGCATCGGCGATGCCGGTGTCCCACAGGAACCAGCCCTTGGCGTGCTTGATGAGATAGCAACTGTCGACGAAGTCCATCGTCTTGCCTTCGTTGAGGCCGGGGGTCCAGCGCGAGATGTCGCCGGCGGTACCCTCGCCGCAATTGAGGACGTAGAGCCTTTCGACCCCGCTCTTTTCCGATTGCGCCATCGCCGCAGGGCTGGACAGAGCGAGCGAAACGGCGGTGAGTGCGAGCGCGATCCTGGGCATCATTGCTGTTTCTCCTTATGGCCATGCCGGCTGCGACCGAGGATCAACCCCGCTCGCACCAAAGAATTCCGCACCAACCAATCACGTCAATGCGGGCAGGTCTCGACCTCGACCGTGATGTGGCTGAGCCCCTTCAACCCCGCGAGCCGCTTCTTGTAGACAGCCGGCTGCTTCGGCCGGTCCGACACCACGGACAACAGCACGGCGCAATGGCCCGGTCCGACCTGCCAGAGATGCAGATCGGTAACCCGATCGTCGCCGACCTCCATGCGGGCGCGGATCACCCGCTCCAGCTTCTCGTCGGCGCGCACGTCGAGCAGCACCGCGCCCGAGCTCTTGATGAGGCCGAACGCCCAGCTCGCGATCACCACGCTGCCGATCAGGCCCACCGCGGGATCGGCCCACACCCAGCCGGAATACATGGCCACCAGCAGCGCTGCGATCGCCAGCACCGAGGTCGCGGCATCCGCCATGACGTGGACATAGGCGGCGCGAAGATTGTTGTCGTGATGATGGTGGTGATCGTGATCGTCGTGATCATGATGCGCATGACCGTGGCCGTGATCGTGGCCATGATGATGCCCGTGGTGGTGATCGTGGCTGCCCCGCAGCAGCCACGCGCTGGCGAGGTTGACGCACAGGCCGAGCGCCGCGACCGCGATCGCCTCGCCATAGACGATCGGCACCGGATTGATCAGCCGCAGCACGCTCTCATAGGCGATCTCGACCGCGATCAGGCCGAGGATGATCGCGCTGGAGAAGGCGGCGAGATCGCCGAACTTGCCGGTGCCGAAGGTGAAATGCGCATTGCCGAGATGCCGCCGCGCGAAACGATAGGCGAAGGCGGCAATGCCGAGCGCTGCCGCATGCGTGCCCATATGCCAGCCGTCGGCCAGCAGCGCCATCGAGCCGAACAGCGAGCCGGCGACGATCTCGCCGACCATCATGACCAGCGTCAGCACCACCACGAGCCAGGTGCGCCGCTCGTTCTCCTCGTGCTTTTCGCCGAGGAACGCGTGGTCATGCGTCCACTGTTCAATGGAGTGGGAATGCATCGAATTCTCCAGAAGATTCAGATGTGTTGCCACCCACTATAGACCGGCGGCGGTCTATTTTCGAAGGCCCAATCGTCCTGCGGATTGACAGTTCCGCTTAGTTTGGCTGTAATCGGCCCATGGGGATTTGAGCGATCTCCCCACGAGGCGACATGCCCAAGTATCGCGTCCCGTTCGGTTTTTGCGAGGACGCAACACCATGTCTACGTTCACGACCATATCATCCGAAAAATTGGCGCGCCTGATCGGCACGGCCAACGCTCCTGTCCTGATCGACGTCCGCACGGAGGAGGATTTTGCCGCCGACCGGCGGCTGATTCCCGGCTCGATCAAGCTCAGTCACGAAACCGTCGCGGAATGGGGCGGCGACTTTGCCGGCCGCTCCGCCATCGTCTCCTGCCTGCGCGGCGCCAAGCTGGCGCAGGGCACGGCCGCCTGGCTGAGGCAGCTTGGCGCCGAGGCGGAAACCCTGGAGGACGGCTTCGAGGGCTGGAAGGCTGCAAAACTGCCGCTGCTCGACACAAGGAAGCTGCCGCCGCGCGACGCCAAGGGACGCACCGTGTGGGTCACGCGGGCGCGGCCCAAGGTCGACCGCATCGCCTGCCCCTGGCTGATCCGCCGCTTCGTCGATCCCAACGCGGTGTTCCTGTACGTGGCGCCGTCCGAGGTCGTCGCCGTCGGCGAGCGCTTCAATGCAGCGCCCTTCGACATCGAGAACGTGTTCTGGAGCCACCGCGGCGAGCTCTGCACCTTCGACGTGATGATCGAGGAATTCGGCATTGCCACGCCGCCTTTGCTTCGACTCGCGACGCTGGTGCGCGGTGCCGACACCGCGCGGCCGGATCTGGCACCGGAGGCGCCGGGCCTGCTCGCGGCCTCGCTCGGGCTGTCGCGCATGTACGATGACGACCTCGAGCAGCTCGAGGCCGGCATGCTGCTCTACGACGCCTTCTACCGCTGGTGCCGCGATGCCACGGCCGAGACCCACAACTGGCCGACCAACAAGGTAAAGGCGTAATGGATACGCGTGCCAATCAAGCAGGAGCTGATGCCGGTCACGGCATCAGCTTCAACGAGGCTTTCCGTGTCTGGCTGCGCGTCGCCTGCCTGAGTTTTGGCGGGCCCGCGGGCCAGATCGCGGTGATGCATCGCATCCTGGTCGAGGAGAAGAAGTGGATCTCCGAAGGCCGCTTCCTGCATGCGCTGAACTATTGCATGCTGCTGCCGGGACCGGAGGCGCAGCAGCTTGCGACCTATGTCGGCTGGCTGATGCATCGCACCGCCGGCGGACTGATGGCGGGCGGGCTGTTCATCCTGCCCGGCATCATCGCCATCATGGGGCTCAGCTACATCTATGCCGCTTACGGCAATGTCAGCTTCGTAGAGGCGCTGTTCTTCGGGCTGAAGGCCGCCGTGCTCGCGATCGTGATCGAAGCCGTGTTCCGCGTCGGCAAGCGCGCACTGAAGAACCGCATCATGATCGCGCTCGCAGCGATCGCCTTCGTCGCGATCTTCTTCTTCGCGGTCCCCTTCCCGATCATCATCATCGCCGCCGGCGTGATCGGATATATCGGCGCCAGGCAAGGCCGTCCGGAATTCGCCCCGGCCGGTCACGGCCATGGCGGCAGCGGTGCCGTAATCGACAGCATGCTCGGCGAGGCCGTGCCCGATCACGTCAAACCCGACACCGGCCGTGCGATCCGCGTCGCCGCGCTGTGGCTTGCGCTCTGGCTGGTGCCGGTCATCGCGCTGCTGGCCGCGTTTGGCCAGGCCAACGTGTTCAGCCAGATCGCGCTGTTCTTCTCGAAGATGGCGCTGGTCACCTTCGGCGGCGCCTACGCGGTGCTCGCCTATGTCGCCCAGCAGGCGGTCGAGCATTATCACTGGCTGAAGCCGCACGAGATGCTCGACGGCCTCGGCATGGCCGAGACCACGCCGGGCCCGCTGATCATGGTGCTCCAGTTCGTGGGCTTCATGGCGGCCTTTCGCGATCCCGGCATCCTGTCGCCGATGGTCGCCGCAACCTTCGGCGGCCTGCTCGCGACCTGGGTCACCTTCACGCCCTGCTTCCTCTGGATCTTCGTCGGCGCCCCCTATATCGAGCGCCTGCGCGGCAACACCGGCCTTGCCGGCGCGCTCAGCGCGATCACCGCCGCCGTCGTCGGCGTGATCCTCAACCTCTCGATCTGGTTCGCGCTCCACACGCTGTTCCGCGAGACCGTGCCCGTGCACGCCTTCCCGTTCGCGTTCGACCGGCCGGTGCTGACCAGCGTCGACCTCCCCGCGCTGGTGCTGGCGATCGCGGCAGCAACCGCGATCTTCCGCTTCAAGCTGGGGATGCTGACGGTGCTGGCGGGCAGCTGCGCGGCGGGCGTGGTGCTGCGGATGGCGGGGGTGATCTAGGGCGTATCCTCGTGGGCTCGTCGCGTCCGGCTTGTCGCCAGAGCGCGACGTTGAGCCGACAGTGCGTAGGATGGGTAGAGCTCTTGCGAAACCCATCATGCCACGTCACCGGCGGAGGGATTGATGGGTTTCGCTTACGCTCTACCCATCCTACGAGCTAGGGCCTCACGTCACCCGAGCTACTCCGAGGAGCCAGATTGAATGCGTTTGCTTGCCCTCACTGGTCGTGGTCTTTCCGACTGTTGCATCTGCAGAGTTCAAAATATGCTTTGACGCAAGCGATGAGCAACACCTGCGAGAGGCAATGGGGACTGGCCCGGGCGCGATCGAAAGAGCCGTGACATTCTTTTCGGAGCTGTATGGGACAGCGCCCGAGTTCGAGAAGCGCATGCCCGACAAGAGTGTTCTGAAATGGACAGTTCCGACGCAGCCGGGCCTCGCCACGACCTTCGTACGGTACATCACGATCGAGACGGAGGCGACGACTTTCGGTGTCGTGCGACACGACGCTTTAAGTATCGCAGTACGTAGGATGGGTTGAGCCCTTGCGAAACCCATCATGCCTCGTCATGGGCGGAGGGTTGATGGGTTTCGCTTACGCTCTACCCATCCTACGAGTTGTTGCCCCTGGACCCGGTTTACCTAGCGTTAGGGCACATGGTCCACAACCAAAGGATGTCCGCCCGCCATCTGCTCCGAAGGCCTCCATCCAGGTGAGATATCACCCGCTGATTAAGATCCTTGGAGACGCTTGCATCTCCGCTGTGATCGCCATCCTCTCAGCGGCTTGCGCGTGGAGCGCGGCTATGGCGATGGGCATGGCACTCATGTTCGCGCCGGGCTTGATTGCTCTGCTTTTCGGCGCACTTACCGCGCCGTTTATTCTGTTGCCCGTCTATGGACTTGCAAAGCGACGAATCGGCTTTGTCCTAGGCCCGATCATTCTAGCGGGTAGCATCTATTGCGGCTCCTTCTTGCTGATAACCGAAGAAATGGACCTGTTCGCTAGTCTCACATCCTTTACCGCCGAACCCGAGCGCAGAGATCACACGCTTTTGGCTATCGAAGACGACAACAATAATCATTGCGACGACGTCTGCATCAAAGTTCTGGCTACGTCTAACCACACGCTCGCACTGCGATCTAATACCCGGACTCGCGATTGGATGCTCTACACTCAAGCTGATGGCGCTACATGTTTTGCGAAAAATAACGCCAAACTGGCTCTTGAATTTCTTTTACGGGGCTATCCCGGCAAGTGCGCAACGCAACGGAAACTCGGCGAATTTGAGGACGGCTTCCTGTTGCGTGTCATACGGTCAGACTCGAGATGGCCACGGAAGTCGGATCTTCCGAAGGGGTTCACGGGAGATAGCTTCGAATATTTTGAGCGCATTGACGGCAAAGATCGCCTTCTGGCTCGTCACATCAAAGGCGGCCTCTCGAACAAGACGCAGTTTCTACTTCTGCTTGAAACGCGGCCGCCGGCAATCGATGCAGGGCCGCCGATCGACCGTCTCTCCTTCATCGCAAACGCTATTGGAACCGACGTCGAAACTCTCCGGAAATCGGCCGAGCCCTTCCCATTAGAAGAAGTGCTGATCGGCATTGAAAACTACTTCGATCAAAACGAAGCGATTGGCGCAGATACGCATCGCTTGGCGGGATGGACATGGTCCCAGGTCGCATCAAATGCATCGAGGACTCAACCTCAGATCTTGAAGGATCGCATTCTTCATTTGATTACAAGTCACGACCCCTTTCGGATTGGCTTGGGGATCAAAGCCATATCCTTCATGCGACTGGATGAGCGTGCTTTTCCAGATGATGTAATGTTTGATCTGATATTTGCGCCGATAGCGGAACATGAGACGACTTCACTCCTCGAAAGGCAGTTAGATAGACAATTTTCGCCGGGCCGGATGGCTCCGGCTGGCGACTTGCTCGAACGGGCAAGAGGTCATTTGAACGACCCAGACCTCAAGCCTTGGCAATCACGCATTCTCAATCACATCAACCAACTCCAATGAGGGGATGCTGCGCAATTGTCTCTATGACCCCAGAACCTTCGAATATTCGATAGCCAGCCGCCTGGTCACGAGCATCCCCTCGCTACCCGGCATGGTTCGGCCACCGCCCGAACATTCAGGCGCTTGAGATAAGGAGCAACTTAAGGCTCCATCAGCTATTTCATAAAGGCCTGTGCCTGTCGGGCAAAACAGCCCGGCCATTTTGCCCGCCCGCTTGTCAAGCCTCACAGCCCAAAATATTCCACTTTACCGAAATTCGGATTTATCGTACACACGAGACACCCTGGCCTGAGACAAGGGGCGGATCGCGATCGTCACGAATCGCAGGCCGGGCAGCGATGGACGCGACGGCGTCGGGCGCGATCGGCGTTGCAGGGCGGCCTTGGCCGTGAGCAATGGCGTTCGCGCGTACGACACGGCGCCGGCAGCGTCTTCGTGCGATTTCGAGGGTGAGCACACGGCCAGCCTTCGAACGTCGGGCGAAGACGTGCGCGGACGGAGAAGTCGTGTGGTCCTGACGCCCGGGGTCTGTGCGTCAAGTCATGCGGTGATGTGGCGGCCCGACCGGGCGCGCGCATCAGTCATCCGCAAGGCGACGGGGGCAATAGTGCACCGCTCCCCGGGGAGAGCACGAAGGACACCGTTAAAACCATTCGCGCAGGGAAGGCCGGGCGATCCGGCGAACCTGTGGTCCACTCCCGTGTGCATTCTTTGTGGCGCACGGATCTCGGGTGCCAGCCGGCGCCCGGCCTTCCCTGCGCCCTTGCCTTTCCGGGCGCAGCACATCAAAGAAAACTCGGGCGAGACGCGCCGCGAGAACGCGAACTCTTATCCGCTGTTTGAAACGTGTAACCGAGCTATGACCTGTCTAGCCTCACTCTCGGTGTCATCGCCCGGCTTGCCGCCTTCGCTGAAGCTTCGGCGGCCAAGCACCCTTGTGGGCCCGGCGTAGCCTTGGCGGAGACGGGACCGGGCGATCCAGTACTCCGAGACGATCGTGATTGAAAACAGAGGCCGCGGCGTACCGGATGCCCCTATCAAGCCGGCGCATCAGATCTGTGCCCTATCTCGACGGCAGCCGCGAGAAGCGGAAATTGCAGTGGCTCGCGCCGCCGGCCAAGGTCTGCGTCCTTTCAAGACGGATGCCGCGCGTTGCATAGGCGTCGAAATCGAGGCCGCAGATGTTCGACAGGATATCCTTGTCGCCATGGCGCGCCGCGAATTTGCAGAAGCCGCACGCCTTGTAGTCGATGCCGAATTCAAAATCGTCGTCCGGCCCAGGCTCAACGAAGTCGTAGACGAAGTCTTCCGGAAACGCGTCTCGATGGCTGCTTGTCTTGCTCTGCGCAGCCTGCTCGCGCAGCAAGGCCTGGTTCTCGGGCGACATGAACTGACGCCCCTCGGCGAGACGCTCGTCTTCCGGTACGGTGAGCAACTGCGCCTTGTAGGTCTCCCGCTCGATCTCGCCGATCACGGGAACCGGCACGCCATGGCGCGAGAGCACCCTGCTGATGGCCATGAAACCGATCAGGCTCATGAAGAAATCGCTCATGCGGCTTGCCGCGCCTCCGACATAGGGCGTCTGCGTGAGCACGATGTCGAATTCGGCCATCACCTCCCGCCTGATCCCGCCGATGTCGGACAGATGCGCGCGCTCGCGCAGCATCGGCTCGGCAAGATCGAGGCGATGGCGCATGGCGGCCTCCATGGCGCCCCGATGCTTCTCGTAGAAGGGATGGATGGTCTCGGCCATTGGAAACCTCATATCATTGGATCGATCGTTACCTGTGAAGCCCGCTCATTCCGCGGCGATCGCCTCGATCTCCAGCAGCCATTTGCTGTCGACGGTATCAACGACCACCACCGTCAGCGCCGGCCGATGGTCGCCGAGCACCGTGGTACGAATGGTGCGGTTGGGCACGAGCTGGCTCCGGTCGGTCAGGAACGTCGTGACCTTGACCAGATTCTCCACGCCGAGACCGGCGGCGGCGAGCACCTCCATGACGTTGCGCCAGGCCTGCTCGCATTGCGCTTCGAAGCCCTCCGGCACCGTGCCGTCGGCTCTCTCCGGCACCTGGCCGCTGATGAACAGCAGGCGGCGATGCTGTGTCAGCTCAACTCCCATGCTGTAACCGGCGGCGGGAGGGTGGACCGTTGCGGGATTATGGCTGACGATGTGGGCTGCGGGCATGGGGTATTCTCCGGTTGCGGGCTGACCGTATCCGGCAGCGTCGCCGCGGCGCAAAGCATCATTCCTGCGGTTCAGCGCAAGAAAATCTATTGCAAGGCCGCAAGCGATCGGTGTCAAACTGAGGCGCGATGACCTACGCCCTCCCACCGCTCAACGCGCTCCGCGCTTTCGAGGCCGCCGCGCGGCATCTCAGTTTCAAGCTCGCCGCGCACGAGCTGCATGTCACGCCCGCCGCCGTCGGGCAGCAGGTGAAAGCGCTGGAGTCGCGGCTCGGCGTGCAGCTGTTCGAGCGGCTGCATAAGCAGCTGATCCTCACCGCGGCCGGTCAGGCCTATCTGCCCGGGGTCTCCGAAGGCTTTCGCCACATCGCGGACGCGACCGCGCAATTGAAGCCGGCTGGCACAGTGTTGCTGCAGCTGGGGGTCCACGGCGGCTTCGACCTGCGCCGCCTCGCCCTGGCGGAATTTCGCAACGCGCATGCGGATATCGGTCTGCGGGTGCTGCACCCAGCGGGCCTGCACGAGCTGGTCGAGGGCAAGGTCGACCTGCTGATCGCGCGCGGTGTCGGTCACCATCCGGGCTATCGCTGCGATCGTGTCAGCCAAGGGGCCGGCGTAGGCGATTGGCTGATTGCGCCTGAGGGCACCGCGGATTGTCCTGAGATCGTCAGCTTCCGCGAATGGCTGAGCGCGCTGTCGGCGGAGATGCCGCACGCAAATCGCCGCCCTCGCCTGGTGGGCACCGTCGGAAGTTGAGGCGCGTCATCGCCCGCCTTGTGCGCTTGGGGCGGGCGATCCAGTACTCCGAGACGGTTGTGCCTGAATCGTGAGGCCGCGACGCACTGGATGCCCCGGTAAAGCCGGGGCATGGCACTGGCGTTGCGGCGTTACCGCATCATCATCATCCGTGCGATCGCTTCCCCGATCACCACTGTCGTGAAGTGCGTGTTGGCGCGGCAGTCCGACGGCATGATCGAGGCGTCGGCAACGCGCAAGCCCGCGATGCCCTTCACCCCGCCATCGGGGTTGACCACGCCATCGCCGTCATTCACGCCGGTCATGCGGCAGCTGCCGGCGGCGTGCTGGATGTCGCCGGTCTCCCGCCGCAGCAGCGCGTCGAGCTCATGATCCGGCAGGGCGGCTGCCTGCGGCAGCGTCAGATCGGTATCGGTCAGCCTGATCCAGTCCGCAATGCCTGACAGCGCCGGCTGCGAGGTGATCACCGCGAGCCGCTTCACCGCGTCGATCATCCGCAGCATGTCGCGGGGATCGGCCAGCATGTTCTCCTCGACCACCGGATCGATCGACGGGTCGGTCGAAGCCAGCTTGAGGGTGCCACGCGAATAGGCGTTGAACAGCCCTGCCCCGATCGCGCCGGGCACGCCAATGCCCCGATGGTTGAAGGCGATCAGGATCATGTCGCGCTTGCCGCCATTGGCGAGGCCCGAGGAATAGGTCACGCAGCAATTGGTGTGGCGGGTGTCCGGATCGGTCGGCCGCAGCTTTTCCTGGAGCTGGATCGTGGCGCGGAACAGCGGATGGTCGAAGAAGTGACGGCCGACCGGCAGGTCGCGCTCGACCGCGATCCCCATCGCCTTCAGTTCCTCGGCAGGTCCAACGCCCGAGCGCAGCAGGATCGCCGGGCTGTGGATCGCGCCGGCGCACAGCACAATCTGACGCGCGGCGATATCGTGGGTGCCCTGCCCCTCGATATGCACGCGGACGCCGGTCGCGCGGCCGTCGCTGATCAGCACGCGCTCGACCAGCGCGTGCCCGCGGATCTCCAGATTGGCGCGGTCGCGCGCGGGCTCGAGATAGCCCTCGTTGGTGGTGATGCGGCGCAAGTCGCGGCTGTTGATGGGATAGCAGGCAACGCCCTCGCCATCGGGGCCGTTGAGGTCGGCGCACCAGGGATAGCCGCTCGCCAGCGCTGCATCGCGCAAGCCGCAGTCGATCGGGCCCCACTTGTCCGGCGGAGCGCGATAGACCGGCAGCGGTCCGCCGCGTCCGTGGCCTGCGCTGTCGCCGAACTCGAGATCGTCCTCGATCACCGAGAATAGCGGCATCACCTCTTTCGCCGACCAGCCGGTGCAGCCATTGGCCGCCCATTCGTCGAACGCGTCGGCAACGCCGCGGATCGCGATCTGGCCGTTCATCATCGAGGAGCCGCCGAGCCCCTTGCCGCGCCAGTAGAAGCGCGGCTCCTGCCCCGCCACGCGGCGCGTCAGCAGATCAGGCCACTGCCATTTCTCCTGATATTCGCGCTTGTGGATGATCGGAATCGGGTTGGGCGTCCGTACCTCCCAGGGCGCCTCGTCGGCGCGCCAGTCGAGCCCCGCTTCGAGCAGCAGGACGCGCCGGGCGGGATCTTCCGAGAGCCTGGCCGCAACGGCGGCGCCGGCGGAGCCGCCGCCGACAACAATGACATCGTACATCGCGTTACTTCTCAACGTTCCAGAACACGGGGATGGCGGACGGTAACAGACCGCGCAGGGTGGCGCGATAGGCCGCGGGCTGGGCGAATTGCCCCCACGGGATGGCGGGAGCCTGATCGTACATGACGGCCTGGATCTCGCCCGCGATTGTCTTGCGGTCCGCTTCGGCCGGCGCCTTGGCGAAGGCTTCCATCAGCGGCGTGATGCGCGCATCGCATTGCCAGCCGGTGAAGTCGGCGCAATTGAAGGCGACCATGACGTTGGTCAGCGGCGAGCCGAGGTCGAAACCGCCGGCGTGGACGCCGTAGACGCTCCAGCCCTCCTTCTTGGCGCGGCGCGCCAGCACGCTCGCCCAGTCCATCACCTGCAGATCGACGTTGAAGCCGGCAGCCTTCAGCCGCTCGGCCAATACCTGCGCCGAGATGCGCGGGGCTTCGAGATCGTTGGCCTCCATGACGACGACGGGCTCGCCGGCATATTTGGTCGCCTTCAGCGCGGCCTTCGCCGCTTCGATCGACGGCTTTGCGGCAGCATCCGTGCCGGCCTTGCTCTCATAGGTCGTGCCGCAGGTGAAGTAGGTCGCGCAGGGCGTTGCATATTTCGCATCGAGCCCGAGCGCATCCAGTACCTCGCGCTGATCGACCAGCTTCCACAACACGCGGCGAATTTCCGGATCGTCAAACGGCTTCGACGCAGCATTGAGGCGGTAGGCGCCCGCGAACATGTTGCCGCCGGTGAAGTTCACAAGCTTGACGCGCGCGTTCTTCTCCAGCTGCGGCAGCAGATCGAACGGCGCGTATTGCATGAAATCGATCTCGCCGGCCTGCAACGCCGAGGCGGCGGTCGCACCATCCGGGATGACGCGGATCTCGAGCGTATCGACATTGACGCGCTTGCCGCCGGCAAGGAAGTCGGCGGGCTCGGGGCGCGGTACATAGTCGGCGAACTTCTTCAGGATCATGCGGTCGCCGGTGCGGTGATCGGCCTTGCTGTAGACGAACGGACCGGAGCCGACGATCTCGGTAATGCGCTGGTCGCCGGGAGTCTTCGCGATGCGCTCGGGCATCATGAAGGCGACCGGGCTGACGGGATTGCCGAGCGCGTCGATGACGAGGCCGGACGGCTCCTTCAGCGTCAGCACGAAGGTCTTGGCATCGGTCGGCTCCAGCGAGGCCGTGATCGCGAAGATGCGGCGGCCGAGCGCGCTGCGAGTGCCCCAGCGGCGCAGCGAGGCCACGCAATCGCTTGCGGTGACCGGCTGGCCGTCATGCCATTTCAGGCCGTCGCGCAGCGTGAACGTGTAGATCAATCCGTCCGGCGAGACCTTCCAGTCCTGCACCATCTGCGGCTTGATGTCGCCCTTGGAGTCTTTCGCGAACAGCGTGTCGAACACCATGTAGCCGAACGTGCGCGAAATGTAGGCGGTGGAGAAATGCGGATCGAGCGTGACGATCTCCGCCTCGAGCACCGCGACGAGATTGCCCGCCGCATGCGCGGGCGCCGCCACCAGCGCGAGACCGAGCAGCGCCGGAATGAAAGCCTTCAGTTTGAACATTGTGCCTTTTGCTTCTTCTTGAGAGTTCATTTGCAGGCGAAGAAAAAGCAATGTTCGTGCCCGATCAACGCAGGCACTTATGCACTCACGACTATCTGCCAAGCGTTTGCGGGCTAAGCGATGCGAATTGGAGGAGCGAGGTTGCTACCTCTCGTCATTGCGAGCGCAGCGAAGCAATCCAGAGTCTTTCCGCAGGGCAGTCTGGATTGCTTCGCTGCGCTTGCAATGACGATGGGGCGATAGGTGCGCGTTAAACACACTCTCGTGCCCCGGACGCAGCGCAGCGCCACTTGGCGGTGCGCTGCAGAGCCGGGGCCCATGTCCCCGAGCAATCCGCGTGGCGTGGGTCCCGGCTTCGCGCAGCAGCGTTCACGCTGCTGCGCGTCCGGGACAAGACCGCCCTACCCGATCACCTTGCCGAACTTGTTCGACTTCGGGAAACCCTTGGGCGGCAGGCGGCCGGCGTCGGCGCGGGTGCCCTGCCACTCCGAGAGCTCCTTCATGGTCGCGGAGAATTCGCGGCCAGCGGAGTCCTTCCAGGTCAGGCCCGCCTTGGCCTCGAACACGGCGACGTCGGAGAGACCGCCGTCCTTGTACTTCTGCAAGCGCACGCCGCGGCCGCGTGCCATCTCCGGCACCTGGTCGAGCGGGAAGATCAACATCTTGCGGTTCTCGCCGATCACCGCGACGGTGTCGCCGATCACCTCGGTGACCGAGCGCGCCTCGTTCGGCATGTCGACGTTGAGGACCTGCTTGCCCTTCTTGGTGGTGCCGACGCAATCGTCCTCGTTGACTACAAAACCCTGGCCCTCGTGGCTCGCGACCAGGAATTTGCGCCCGCCCTTGTTGACGAACAGCGTGACCGGCGCGGCCTCCGGCTCGAGATCGATGAACTGGCGGATCGGCTCGCCATGGCCGCGGCCGCCCGGAAGTTTCGCCACGTCGATCGAGAAGAACTTTCCGTTGGTGGCGAACAGCAGCAGCTTCGAGGTCGTCTCCGCGAAGAACGCGATACCGAGCTTGTCGTCCTGCTTGAAGGCAAGGCCCGAGAGATCCTCGACATGGCCCTTCATGGTGCGGATCCAGCCCTTGTCGGAGACGACGACCGTCACCGGCTCGCGCTCGACGAAGGCCTCCTCGATCGCGGCGAGATCGTGCTCGGGCGCGTCGGCGAAGGTGGTGCGGCGCTTGCCGAGCGGCGTCTTCGGTCCGAACATGTCGCGGACCTTGCCGACCTGCTCGCCGACCTTCTTCCACTGCTCGGCTTCCGAGGCGAGCACCGCGTTGATGCCCTTGAGCTCGGCACGGAGGTTCTTGTCCTCGGTGCGGATCTCCATCTCCTCGAGCTTGCGCAAGGAGCGCAGGCGCATGTTGAGGATGGCTTCGGCCTGCACCTCGGTGAGCTTGAACTCCTTCATCAACGCCGGCTTCGGCTCATCCTCGGTGCGGATGATCTTGATCACCTTGTCGATGTTCAGATAGGCGATCAGGAAGCCGCCGAGAACTTCCAGGCGGTGCTCGATCTGCCCCTTGCGGTAGTTGCTGCGGCGGATCAGCACGTCGCGCAGATGGTCGAGCCATTCGCGCAGGCACTCCGCGAGCCCCACCACCTTGGGGATGCGCCCCTTGATCAGCACGTTCAGGTTCAGCGGAATCTTGTTTTCGAGTTCGGTCAGGCGGAACAGCGATTCCATCATCAGCGCGGGATCGACGTTCTTCGACTTCGGCTCGATGACGATGCGGACGTCCTCGGCCGACTCGTCCCTGATGTCGCCGACCAGCGGCAGCTTCTTCTGGTCCTGCAGCTCGGCGATCTTCTCGATCAGGCGCGACTTCTGCACCAGGAAGGGAATCTCGGTGACGACGACGACCCAGGTGCCGCGCGCGCCCTCTTCCTGCTCCCACCTGGCGCGGACGCGGAACGAGCCACGGCCGGTCGTGTAGGCCTCAGCGATGGCCTGCTTGGAATCGACGCAGATGCCGCCGGTCGGGAAATCGGGCCCCTTGACCCACTTCATCAGCGCCTTGGACTTCGCGTCGGGCTTCTCGATCAGATGCAGTGCGGCGTCGCAGAGCTCGGCGGCGTTGTGCGGCGGGATCGAGGTCGCCATGCCGACCGCGATGCCCTGCGCGCCGTTGGCGAGCAGGTTCGGGAAGCCGCCGGGCAGCACGACCGGCTCTTTCGACTGGCCGTCGTAATTGGCGCGGAATTCGACGCCGTCCTCGTCGATGCCTTCGAGCAGCAGCCGCGCGACGTCGGTCATGCGCGCTTCGGTGTAGCGGTAGGCCGCAGGGTTATCGCCGTCGATGTTGCCGAAATTGCCCTGGCCGTCGACCAGCGGATAGCGCGAGGAGAAATCCTGCGCGAGGCGCACCATGGCGTCGTAGATCGCCTGGTCGCCGTGCGGATGGAACGAGCCCATCACGTCGCCGACGATTTTCGCGGACTTCTTGAAGGCGGTGCCGGGATCGAGCCGGAGCAGGCGCATGCCGTAGAGGATGCGCCGGTGCACCGGCTTCAGGCCGTCGCGGGCGTCCGGCAGCGCGCGGTGCATGATGGTCGAGAGCGCATAGGCGAGATAGCGCTCTTCCAGCGCCTCCTGCAGCCGCACCTCGTGGATTTCGGCCGGCTCTTCCGGCGGCACAATTCGCTTGCCCATAAAGCCTTTACTTTCAGACACTTGCCGCCGGCAATCCGGCGGCGGCCCAAGATGGTTCCCAATAGCCCCCGGCTGGGGCGCGATTCGGGCGGATGTATAGCAGGCTCAGCATGGACATGCGCCCCTGCTCTCCCGAGGCCGTGCCCGGAAGTTATCCACAATTGCGAGGAATTTGCGCTGCAAGTGGCTTCACCCGCGGGCCCCGATAACGCCCCCATAGCCGGGATAGCCCGGACGGCCGGGCCGGCCGGCGATCGGGCGGCCTCCGCCCGGACGACCGGCAATGGGATGACTTGGACGCGGACGGCTGGCGCTGTCGTCGCCGGCCGTGTCAGCTCTTCGGACTGAACAAGCCGCCTGCCGCCTTCATCGCGGACTCGCCCATGGTCCTGGCCTGATCGGTCAGCGAGCGCATCTGGTCCTGGAAGAAATCGGATTGCAGCTTGAGCGCATCCTGCACGTTGTTGGCGTGGATCAGCTTCTCGCCGAGATCGAACGTCGCGGTGGTGTTGCGCTGCATGAAGCTGCAGACCTCCTTGGCCTGGTTCGCGATCGGTAATGGCGACGAGCCAAGGCTCTTCTCCAACAGCTCGAAATAATCTGCATTGGCCTTGCGCAGGCGACCGAGCGCCTCGGTCAGTGCGTTGCGGACGCCTTCGGCGGACGCGTTGATCTCTGCCATGACGTTCCTCTCCTTTCAGGGATTGCGTTACGCGGGAAGTCCTCCGAACCAGGCCCCGAAATATCCGGCATAGAGCGCGGGCCTTTCCAGGTTCATCGAGTGCCCGATGCCAGGCACGACCACGAGGCGGCAATCCGGCATCGCCTCGGCCATGGTGCGAAGGTCGGCCGGCGGAATCCAGCCGTCCCATTCGCCCCACACCACGAGATGCGGATGCCGCAGCTCCGGCATGCGGCGCTCGAGCTCGCGGCTTTCCCTCTCCCGCGTGAGATTGACTGGGGTGCCGATCCAGATGCCTTCCGAGACGCCAAAGGTCTGGTCGATGATGCGGTCGAACAGCGCCTGGATCTCGGCCAGCCCCTCGCGGAAGCGTGGGACCGCATGCGGCGCCATGCTCTCGGGCTCAAACAAGGACGAGGCCGCCGTCGCCATGATCTTCCGGGTCAGCTCCTTGCTCTCCATCATCTCGCGGAACAGGCCGATTTGGTCGGCATTGAACGCCATGCCGAGCGGCGTCACCGGGTCGAGCGCGAAGACGCGGCCGAAGCGCTGCGGCTGCATCAGCAACATCCGCGCGGCGATGATGCCGCCGGTCGAGTGTGTCGCCAGATGGCAATAGCCGATGTCGAGCGTAGCGAGCGCAGCCAGCATGTCCTCGGCATGTTGCTGCATCGAATAGTTGGAATAATCGGCGGCCGGCTTCGGCCGGTCGCTGTCGCCGCATCCGCGCCAGTCGATCGCGACGACGCGAAGGCCCGTTGGAAACAACGGCGCAGCGAGCTCGATCCAGTCCTTGCTGGCGAGATTGCCGTGGATGAAGACGACGGCCACGTCGCCGCGTCCCCACTCCCGCCAGCCGAGCTTGACTTCTCCCGCCTGCACCCTCGGCGCAATTCCGGTAGCAACTCCTGGCACCGTCCGCATGGGCGGCCCTATTTGTTCAGGCCGGCCGTGGGCGCGGCACCGGGAGGACTCGGAGCCACCGGCAACGCCGAGACGACGGCGCCCTTGATCATGCGGTCGATACCGGCCGGCGATGACGTGTCGACACCGCCTTTGATGACGAAGTCCACGACGTCGACCGAATATTCGACGGGATTGTCGGTGTGGATGAAGTGTCCGGTGTCGGGGTAGATCTTCAGGATCGGCCGGTTGCCGGCATTCGTCATCCGCGTCATGAACGGCGAGATGACGTCGCGTCCGAGATCGGTCAGCCCGTTGAAGGCGGGCGTCGGGATGAAGGGCTCCTTGTCGCCGAAGGCCAGGAAGATCGGCGCCTTGATCTGGGTGACCCGCTCATAGAGGTTCTTCGGATCGTCCTGCTGAACCTCGGCGCCGATCGTGTGGATGTCGTAGATGAAGACGTTGCACCATTGCTCGAGCTCCTTCGGGTTGCCCTTGGTCAGCCCGACGCGCTGCTCGGTATGGAAGCGGGCATATTCGCTGTCGCTGAAGAAATAGCCACTCTTGGCCGCCGACACCGCTCCGGTGTCGGGATCGCGCTTCTTGAAATAGAAGAAGTCGCGGATGTTCTGCTCCGAACGCCCCATCTCGGCCGCGAGGATGCCGGTCTGGTCCCACACGGCTTTCCACTTGTCGAAATCGTGGTCGAAGGCCGGGTCGAACAGCTTCGCCTTCTTGTCCTTGGCGATGGTGATTTCGCGCGGATATTCCTCGAGGCCCGACGGTGCCTCGAGCGCGAGCCCCTGCACCGCATCCGGCCAGGTCAGCGCATAGCCCGTCACGAACTGGCCACCGAGCGAATGGCCGAGGTAATAGGCCTTCTTGACGTCGAGTTGGTTGACGACGAGGTCGTAGATGACCTCGCGCATGTCCTGCATGGTGCGCGCCGGGCTCTTGTCGAGATTGCCGGGCCCGGACATGCCGTAGTGCGGCAGGTCGGGCACGATCACGCGCAACCCGCTGCGCAGGGCGTATTGCATGATGTTGCCGTAATGGCCGCCGAACGCGCCCTTGCCATGGATGATGACCAGCACCTTCGGATCCCGGTCGGTGCCGTTGTATTCATCCATGTAGCCGATCTGCCAGGCGTTGCCGCTCTTGTCCTTGGCATTGGCGAACTTGACCGGATAGGGATAGGTCACGAAATCCTTCCAGAAGGATTTCTTGGGATCGATGGTCTCGGCGACGCCCGGGACGCGGTAGTTCTTGTCGACGAACTTCTGCGCGCGATCGAGGCTCGCAACATCGTCCATGAAGGCGACGAACTTCGGATCGTTCTTGCGCTGGTTGATGATCGGGAACACGCCGTAATGGGCGACCGGGCTTTCCTGAGCAATCAGATCGGCGCCGGGGACCCGGTCGACCGCTTTCTGGGCCAGCTTGAAGTTGAGCCAGAGATCGTTGGTGATGTGCATCACCAGCGTGCGCGCCTGGATGCGGCCGAGATAGGGATTGACGTTGTGAGTCTCGCCGACCCTGTTGCGCCAGACGAGGTCGACCGCGTCGTAGAGCTTGGCGCGGTTGACGACGTTCAATCCCGCCTTCTCGTTCGGCGGATCCCAGTAGAAGATTTCGGGCTGCACGGCGCCCCAGTTCTGGCTGGTGCGGAAGGCGAAGTCGTACCCGGTCATTCCGAGAATCGACCAGCCGAACGCAACGCCCGGCACCGGATGCTTTTCCTTGGGCAGCTTGTAGTAATCGCCATTGGTAGACTGCCAGACCGGATCGGCCTGGATCGCCGCCGTCATCATCTGGAAGGTCCAGTTGCCGACGGGGTCATCGCCGTCGGATTGCGTGGTGCCGCCGATCGGCATCAAGGCGCTGACATATTCCGGATGCATCACGCCCCAGACATAGGTCTGGGTGCCGCCCATCGAGACGCCCGTGACCAGCGCAACGCGCGCGACCTTCAGCTCGTCGCGCAGCAGGCGGTAATTCGCCTGTACCATGTCATAGTAACTGTACTGCGGAAACTTGATGCCGAGACCGTCGGACGGCTTGCTCGCGCCCCATGTCCCGAGCGGATCGACCATGACGACATAGTAGCGGTCGGTGTCGATCGGCCGTCCCGGTCCGATGATGGGAACGCCGCCTGACAGAGCGGCGCCCTTGACCCACTGCTCGTACATGTCGGTGGAGTCGCCGGAGTAATAGGAGTTGATCACGACCGCGTTGGTGATCTCGCCGCTCGCGTTGCGGCGTGGGTTTCCGATTGCGATGTAGGCCGTACGCAGCTTGCCGGCGCCCAGCGATTCCAGCGTTACTCCGCCCTCGCCGCCATTTTCCCATTTCGACGGGTTGGCCAGATCGTATTTACCGCCGAGGCGAAAGTTCGCGATCTCGTAAGTCTTCTTCAGCCCGTCATGTTGCACTTGCGACGAGCGGCGCGTGAACGGCTGCGCGACAGCAAGCGCGGTGCCGACCAGCAACACAATCAAGGTGACGCAGCAGCGCTGAAGCGCCTTTGCCCCGGTCATGGCGGACTCCTCCTGGCAATGTTTTGCGCGAACGCTAGGTCCGGCGTCCGAGGGAGGTTTGATTTAACTCAATGGAATCCGCACGCCGGCGTTGAGGATCGCGGCCATCATCATCTGGCCGGTCACCGCTATGCCCTTCCTCAGTCACGGCTCGTATCGTATCCGCTATGAGCTAGACGGGCCGCCGGGTGCGCCGACCTATGTCCTGGTGAACGGCCTTACGCAATATTCCGAGCTCTGGGGCAGCTATCGCGACGCGCTGACCACACGGCACTTTCGGGTCGCGACCTTCGACCTGCTCGGCCAGGGCATTTCCGACAAGCCCGCTTTGTTCATCGATCAGGACGACCATACCGCCGTGCTGCATCGCCTGATCGGTGAGCTCGGCGATGGTCCGGTGTTCCTCAGCGGCATCAGCTTCGGCGGCCTGATCGCGCTGCGCTATGCCATCGAGCACGGCGCGCGGCTGTCCGGGCTCGTGCCGATGAGCTGCTTTGCAGAGCTTTCGCCGCAACTCCTGCTGATCGGCAACGCCCTGCGTACCGGTCTCATCCTGGGCGGCACCGGCTATCTCCAGGATCTGCTGCTGCCGATGAACCTGTCGGACCAGTGGCTGAAGCCGCTGCTGGACAAGCTCGATAGCGTGAAACGGCAGGGATGGCTGGTGAACGACGTCTACGCTCTGCAGAACCTCATGGAGTCCTTCCTCGACTTCAAGCCGCTGACGCCACTGCTCTCCTCGATCACCGTCCCAACCATGATCCTGAACGGCGAGTTCGACTTCCTCACGCCGCGCGCGCTGCACGAAACGCTGCGTGTGGAGATTCCCGACAGCGCGCTCGTGATCATCCCGAAGGCCTACCACGCCTTCACGCTCGAGAAGGCCGCGCTCACCGCTGACCTCCTGGCCCGCTTCGCCGAAGACGTCATGGCTGGACGCTGGAAGGGCAACAAGCAAGTCTTGATCGCGCCGGACGATGCCGGCGGAGACTATTCGCCATTTCCCGCGGGCTACGACCATCTGCGCGCGATCCCCGTGCGGAGGACGGCGACGACATGAACGCATTCCTTGGACCGCTGGAGACCGACGGTCGCGTGCAGCCGCGCCAGCAGACGCGGGTCGCCGCGTTCCTGGTCTCGGCCCATGGTGCGCTGGCACGGCAATTCGCCGTCGCCCTGCCCGCGAAATTCGATGCGGCCTGGCAGGTCGAGTTGAACGCCCAGTTCTATCGCGAGAGCGAGATCGTCTCGCTGCTCGCGCGCGCGACCGCATGGGTTCCGGATTTCGCGCTAACCCACATGGTCGCGTCCTGGGAGATGGCCTGGCTTCCCGCTCCGGTCGAGGACATCGCCGATCCCGCCCGCGCGCAGGCCATTCACCTTGCGACCCTTGCGCATGCGATTCACGCGGGGATACGGCCGGCCGCCCTGCTGCCGACGGAAGCGAGCCAGAACGATCCTTTCGTCATGGCCCTGCGCCGCATCGAGTTCGAGAGCAGCCGGCTGTTGCAGGCACAGATCCTGTTTCTGAAGGGACCCGACCTGCTTCCTTTCCGGGATGCCGTCAGCGCGGCGCTCGAGCGGCGGCATGCCGAAGTGCGCCGGCTCTGGAACGAGACCCTGGAAAGCATCGGGATCGTCCAGCGCGAATGAACCGAGGCCTTGACGCAGATCAAGACTGCGAGACCTCCCGCCCGCAACATCGATCCAGCATCTGTCTGCCCGCCGCGGAGGTCCCTGCATGAAGGCCGTTTCCGTCGAAGAAGCCGTTGCGATGATCCCGGCCGGCGCCAGCGTCATGGTCGGCGGTTTCATGGGAGTCGGGACGCCGGAGCGCCTGCTCGACGAGCTCGTCCGGCAGAACAAGTCCGGCCTGTCCCTGATCTGCAATGACGCCGCCATACCTGGCAGAGGCGTCGGCAAGCTGTTCGATGCGGCGCTGGTCGCGAAGCTCACGGCGACGCATATCGGCCTCAATCCGAAGGCGCAGCAGCAGATGCTGGGGAACCAGATCGCCGTCGATCTCGTGCCGCAAGGCACCTTCGTCGAACGCATCCGGGCCGGCGGATGCGGACTCGGCGGCGTGCTGACTCCGACAGGCGTCGGCACCCTCGTCGCGGAAGGCAAACGCCAGATCGAGGTCGACGGCCAATCATTTCTGCTGGAGACGGCGTTGCGGGCACAATACGCGCTGGTCCACGCCTTCCTCGCCGACTATCTCGGCAACCTCGCCTATGCGCTGACGGCACGCAACTTCAACCCGATCATGGCGATGGCGGCGGACACGGTGATCGTGACGGTCGAGAACATCGTGCCGGTGGGCGTCATCGCGCCCGACCACGTCATGACGCCGGCACCCCTCGTCGATTACCTCATTACGAACGGGTGACATATGGATCCGCAGATCATCATCGCGCGGCGCGTCGCCAAGGAATTGAAGAGCGGCAACCTCGTCAATCTCGGCATCGGCATTCCCACGCTGGTGGCGAACTACGTTCCGGCGGATCTGAAAGTGTTCTTCCAGTCGGAGAACGGCCTGATCGGCACCGGACCGATTCCCGAGCAAGGCATGGCACACCCGACGCTCACCGACGCCGGCGGCCGGCCGATCAGCGCGCTGCCGGGCGCAGCGACCTTCGACAGCGCGATGTCGTTCGGCCTGATCCGCGGCGGCCATGTCGACATCACCGTGCTCGGCGGCCTCCAGGTCGACGCGCATGGCCTGCTCGCCAACTGGATGATCCCGGGCAAGATGGTTCCGGGCATGGGCGGTGCAATGGACCTCGTCAGCGGCGCCAAGCGCGTGATCGTCGCCATGCAGCATGCCGCGAAGGGCAAGTCGAAGATCGTCGCCAAATGCTCCCTGCCGTTGACGTCGGCGCGGCCGGTCAATCTCGTGGTGACCGACATGGCCGTGATCGGCTTTCCCGGCGGCAAGGCGACGCTGCTGGAGACGGCGCCCGGTATCAGCATCGGCGAGGTGTTGGCGGTGACGGAAGCGGAACTGACCGTTCCCGACACCGTCCCGGAGATGCAAATCTGACGAGGGGGATCATGCGCATATTCAGCGATTTCAGCGAGATCAAATCCGCGGTCGGCACCGAGATCGGCGTGAGCGACTGGGTCGAGGTGTCGCAGGACCGCATCAACCAGTTCGCGGAAGCGACCTGCGACGAGCAGTGGATCCATGTCGACCAGGAGCGCGCAGCCAGGGAGATGCCCGGCGGCAAGACCATCGCCCATGGCCTGCTGTCGCTCGCGCTCGCCCCGCTGTTCATCCGCTCGGTGATCGGCTTGAAGGGGCTCCGCAACACGCTGAACTACGGCGCCGACCGGATCAGATATCTCGCGCCGGTGCCGGCGGGCTCAAAGTTGCGCGGCCGCGTCAGCGTTGCGGAAGCCGAAGACGTGCCGCCCGACGGCCTGCGCGTGAACTACCATCTCGTGATCGAGATCGAGGGGGCCAAGAAGCCCGCCTGCGTCGCCGAACTGATCGCCCTGCACTACCGCTGACCAAAAAAGTTCGAAAACAACCCCATGCACAGTAGCGGCGGGTTGGAATCGTTACGCTTTTCGATCAGCGAATCTGCAGCCCCAAAAAGCTATTGTTCCGTCGGGCAAAACACCGGCATGATGCCACGATCAGCACTTCGCTCCGAGCCCGCCGGCCGCGACAGCGGACGCCCCCGCGCGATCAATCGATGACGTGGTAGCCGCCGTCGATGTAGAGCACGCCACCGGTAATCAGCTTGGCGCCGTCGAGCGCGAGGAACGCGGTGGCATTGCCGACATCGTCGATGCTGACCAGGCTGCGCGCCGGCGCCTTCGATTGCGCCTTGTCCATGAGCTCGTCGAACTCCGGAATGCCGGATGCGGCCCGGGTCGCCAGCGGTCCCGGCGAGATCGCGTGGACGCGAATGCCCTTCGGACCGAGCTCCGCAGCGATGTAGCGAACCGAGGCCTCAAGCGCGGCCTTGGCGACGCCCATCACGTTGTAGTTCTCGACCACCATCTGGCTGCCGTAATAGGTCATGGTGAACAACGTGCCGCCGTTCTTCATCAGCGGCTCGGCAAGATGCGCCATGCGCATGAACGACCAGCACGAAACATCCATGGTCTTGAGGAAGCCGTCGCGGCCGACGTCGACGACGCGTCCGTGCAGGGCCTCCTTGGGCGAGAAGGCGATCGAATGGAGCAGGAAGTCGAGCTGCCCCCACTCGGATGCGATACGCTCGAACACCGCCTCTGTCTGGCCCTCGACCATGACGTCGAGCGGCATGAAGATCGGCGCCTCCAGCGCCTTGGCGAGCGGCTCGACGTGTTTCTTGGCGCGATCGTTCAGATAGGTGACGGCGAGATCGGCGCCGAGCGCGCGAAACGCCCGCGCGCAACCCCAAGCGATCGACTGGTCGTTGGCGATGCCGACGATCAGGCCCTTCTTGCCCTTGAGGGCCACCTTGCTGTCGGGGAATACGGGGATCATGACACCCTCTCAGATCGTGTGTTGTGCGATTGGCCATTCATCAGCAGCGACAGCGTGTGCTGCGCGATCATCAGTTCCTCGTCGGTCGGGATGACGTAGACGGGGATACGGCTGCCAGCCTCCGAGATCAGCCGCGCATGGCGGGCGTTCTCGCCGGCATCGAGCACGGCGCCGAGCCATTCGAGCCGGCTGGCGACGCGCGCGCGGATCGAGGACGAGTTCTCGCCGATGCCGGCCGTGAACACGAAGGCGTCCAGCCCCTGCAGGGCGGCGGCCAGCATGCCGGCATTGAGGCCGATGCGGTAAACGAAACAATCGATCGCGAGCCGCGCGTGCGGGTCGGTGCTCGCTTCCAGCTCGCGCATATCGTTGCTGATGCCCGAGAGGCCCTTCAGCCCGCATTCGCGGTAGAGAAAGTCCTGCACCTTTGCGGCCGGCATGCCCTTCTCGGAGATGAGGTAGAGCACCACACCGGGGTCGATCTGTCCGGGACGCGTTCCCATCGGCAGGCCGTCGAGCGCCGTGAAGCCCATCGTGCTTTCGACGCTGCGGCCGTCCTTCAATGCGCACATCGAGGCGCCGCTGCCGAGATGGGCGACGATCACGCGCCCCTTGGCGATGTCGGGCGCCACGCTCGGCAAAGTCCGGGCGATGTATTCGTAGGACAGCCCGTGAAATCCGTAACGCCTGACGCCCTCGGCATGGAGCTGATGCGGAATGGCGTAGTGGTCCGCGACGGCGTCATGGGTGCGATGGAAGGCCGTGTCGAAGCACGCGACCTGCGGCAGCGCCGGGAAATTCGTAAGCAACGAGCGGATCGGCGCGAGATTGTGCGGCTGATGCAGCGGCGCCAGGGATACGAAACGTTCGAGACGCGACACCACGCCATGATCGATCAGCACCGGCTTTGCGTAGTCCGGTCCCCCGTGCACGACCCGGTGCCCGACCGCGATCGGCGTGACGCGCAGCTCGTCGCGCAGCCAGGCGCCGGCAACGGCCATCGCCGCCGGAACGTCAGGCACGGTCTCGATCGGATAGGCGCGATCGGCCAGCGCATCACCGCCTGCGCCGCTTGCCCGCAGCCGCGGCCGGCTGCCGATGCCGTCGATCTGTCCCTTGATGTGCCGGCGAAGGGTGCCCTCACCCTCGATCGCATAGACCTGAAACTTGACGCTGGAGGAGCCTGCGTTGACGACGAGGATCGTCTCCATGGCGATCACGCGGCCACTGTCGGCGCCTTCTGGCGCCGGGCGTGCGCATACAGCGCCGCGACCGCGCAGGAGGCCATCCGTGCACGCGGCGAATCCGCGCGCGACGTCAGGACGACGGGCACCCGCGCACCGAGCACGATGCCGGCGCCATCCGCCTTGGCGAAATAAGCGAGGTTCTTGGCCAGCATGTTGCCGGACTCCAGGTCCGGGACAACGAGGATCTGCGCCCGACCGGCGACCTCGGATACGATGCCCTTGATCCGTGCGGCTTCCGGGTCGATTGCATTGTCGAACGCCAGCGGACCATCGAGCAGGCCACCGGTGATCTGGCCGCGATCGGCCATTTTGCAGAGAGCCGCGGCCTCGATCGTCGAGGGGATTTTCGACGTCACGGTCTCGACCGCCGACAGGATCGCAACCCGCGGCGTCCGGCCGAAGCCGGCCTGGTTATAGAGATCGATCGCGTTCTGGATGATGTCGCGCTTGGCGTCGAGATCAGGGAAGATGTTGATCGCGGCATCCGTGACGAAGATGGTGTCGGTATAGGCCGGCACGTCCATGACGAAGACATGGCTGATGCGCCGGTCGGTGCGCAGGCCGCCGACCTTGGCGGTGACGGCACGCATCAATTCGTCGGTGTGCAGGCTGCCCTTCATCAGCAGCTCGCCCTTGGCGGCATGGATCAGCTCGACGCCTTTGGCTGCGGCATCGTCGCTATGCGCGGCGTCAACGATCTCAAAGCCGGAGATGTCGAGATCGAACTTTGCGGCCGTGTCCCTGATCCTCCGCTCCGGCCCGACGAGGATTGGCCGGATGATGCCGGCACTCGCGCTGTCGACGGTCCCGCGCAGGGACGTCTCGTCGCAGGGATGCACGACGACGGTCGGCGTCGGGGGAGCGGCCCTGGCCGCCGCGATCAACCGGTCGTACTTGCTGCCGGTCTCGTGCGTCGTATCGGCCGACATGATGTTACTCCCGTCTCCGCCAATCCGCGCTACGATGCTCTTGCCTGAGGGTCGAAAGGGGCAACGTTGGAGGTCACCTCGCCCTCTCCGTCCAGGCCAAACAGCACGGCAACGCGCCGCAAGCGATTGGCGCGCTCGCCGGTGATGTCCTCGCTCGCCGACAGCACCTCGCGCATCGCGGCGAAGGCCGCGCGCCGCTTGTTCATGTCGTCGGGCAACAGGCCCGGAATGGCGGCCAGGGCGCGCTCCCGATCCAGCAGCAGCATGAAGAACTGCTCCCGCACCAGCATCTTGAATTCGGACAGCGTCATCCGGGCGCCGGCCTGGTCGCGCCGGACCTGGCGCAGCGCCTCGATGCTGCGCTCGTCCACCATGCCGCGCGCCGAGCCGACATAAAGCAGCGCCCGCAGCGCCGCCTCGCGGAGGCCGCCCTCGCCGATACGCGACTTCAATTCGGCGATCCGCTTCTCGAGCATGGCGCGATGCTCGTCCGACATCTCGCGGCGGCGCGAGGGCACAGACTCCGGATCGACGCCGACGGCGGCCTGGAGCACCGGCGAGCCGTAGAGATTGAGGAACATGGTTTCGCTCAGCGCCTCCTGCGCGTCGCGCCAGCTATCGAGCGCATGAACGATCTGCTTGGACATCTGCTCCTGGAACGCCAGGAACGGATTGTCCTTCGAAACCGGCCTGCGGTTGTCCTCGACCCGGTCGGCGGCCGATTTGACGCTGGACATCCAGGGATTCTTGCTGCTGAAGGCCTCATATTGCAGCCGCAGCGGATGCATGTTGCGGGCGAAGTCCGCCATTTGCGGCGTCACCATCTTCTTGACCCAGGGCTGCACGAATTTCTGATAGGCCGCGAGGTTGAGCTCGGAGATGCGCTTGGCGGCTGCGAAGCGGCGCTCGTCCTCCGGCGAATTGCCGCCCATGGCGCGGATATCGTCCAGGGTGCGGGCCTCGCAGCGCATCACCCAATGGCCTTCCGCGAGATCGGCGTTGATCGTCTTGTCGCCGCGAGCCTCGAACGTGGCCTCGTAGAGCCCCGGCGGCAGCACGTCGATCAGATCGATGTTGCTGGAGAATTCCGCATGCTCCTTCTTCGCCACGCCGCCGGAGACGAAGATGCCGAGATGGCCGATGTTCTCGTGAACGGTATAGACGATGGTCTGGCCGTAAGCCCTGATCTCATCGACGTCGGAATAGCATTCCAGGATCCAGTCCAGCGCCTGCTGCGGCGGGGTGACGTTGTCGCCCTTGGAGCAGAACACCACGATCGGCGAACGGATGTTGCGCAGGTCGACCTTCTGTCCATCCGACATCTCGATGCGCCCGGCGGCGAGATTGTTGCCGATGAACAGTTCATCGACGATGAACTGGATCTCCTCGGCATTGAGGTTGACGTGCCCGCCCCACCAGCGCTCGAAGTCGAGATAGCGCTCCGCCTCGGTATCGACCTTGGAATAGACGTTGTACTGCTTGGTCCAGAGCGTGTTCGACGGGTTCTGGTTCTCGAAGTTCTGCACCAGCCAGGCGCCGTCGAACTTACCGGCGCCGAGATCGCTGGTCAGTGCCGTCAGCCAGCTTCCGCCCAGCAGTCCGCCGGAATAGCGCATCGGATATTTGCCGTGCACGCCGGCCCAATAGGCGAGCGGCGCGCCGGCGATGATCAGCGGACCGAACAGCTCCGGCCGCAGCGATGCCAGGATCATGACGGCCCAGCCCGCCTGGCAGTTGCCGATCACGCAGGGCTTGCCGTCGGCATCGGGGTGGCGGCTGATAACAGTCTCGATGAATGTCGCTTCGGCGCGCGCGATGCGCTCGATGGTCTGGCCCGGCACCGGCTCGGGCAGGAAGCCGATGAAATAGCAGGGATGTCCCGCCTTCATCGCGACGCCGATCTCGCTGTCGGCCTTGAAGCCGCCGATGCCCGGACCGTGGCCGGCACGCGGATCGACCACGACGAACGGCCGCCGGCTCATATCGATCTCGACATCCTTGGGGGGAATGATGCGCACCAGCGCATAATTGACCGGCTCGTCCAGCGTGCGGCCGTCGGTGATCAATTCGGCAGCATATTGCAGCACATGCGGCGCCGTCTGCGTGACGTGCTCGCGATACTGGTCGCCGCGCTGGCGCATGATGTCGAGGAACAGGACGCTGCGCTGTCCGGCATCGACCAGATATTCGACGGCGGATGCGACAAGGCCCGACAACGGACCATCGGGCAGTTTCAGATTTTCCATCGCCATGTTCGACCTCGCCGTCGCGCACGGCCATTCAACGAGGGCCGGACATGCGGGTGTTGATTTAGGTCAACGGTCAAAGATGCGCGGAATCTGATCGGGCCGATATGGTGCGCAAATCTACGCACACAGGCGAGCGAACACGTCCCGCGCGCTGCGCAGCGTGCGGGCTATTGCGTGATCAAATCATCGCGCCGCCGCGCCATGGGCGCGCCGGCGATCGCTGAATTGTCATCAAATGCAGAAACGGTCTATTGCCCGGCCCAGCCCGCTGTCACAGTCTGCTGGGTTTTGGGCTGCGCGGTGGCCGGCGCATTGGCCACGCAGCGGCGGGCGGCCTCGATCTCGGCCTCCGTCGCACCATGGGACCGCGCCCATGTCTCTGCGGCCGCAGCGGAATATTTGGCCACATAGTACCGCACGACGGTGCAGGAGGCGCGTCGAAACACGCCCGGTTGCGGCTCTCCGGCCGTTGCTTCAGGCGCAAGCGCAACCAGCGCCGCGGACAAGGCAAATCCTCTGATCAACATTTAGGCTGTCCCCGTTGTGGAACCCTGAGGGAGCGAACGCGATCGGCCCGATTTCGTTCCGGGGGAACCCCATGCCGAGGGGCAAGGCAGAGACGCGATCAGCTCATGGCGAGGGGAGAGCCGCCCTCGCCTGCTGCCGCATGAGGGCATTGATGAAGCCGGCCCGCGCGTCCGAATGGGCCTGCCCGCGCGGCTCGAGCACATGGCGCAGCAGGAACAGGCCGGTCAGCCGGAAGCCGTCCTGGAGGTCCTGCTCGGTGAGTTCGCTGGCGGCTTCGCCATGGCGCAGGAACGGCGGCAGCCGCAGCAGCCGGTCGCGCCACGGCTCGCCCGCGCCGCGCGACACCGCGCCGCCCGACTTCGGCGAGACGTAGATCAGATCCGTGGTCTCGCCGGTGACCGCGCAGTTCTCCAGGGCCAGTCCGAAGCCAAGCTCGGCGAGCATCGCCAGCTCGAAATGGATCAGATGCACGGCCGCGCTGCCGATGTCGTCGAAATCGTCGAGCGAATGTTCGAGCAGCGCGAAGATCTCCTCGTGCGGGTCGCGCTCCGGCAGCAGCCGCGCGATCGAGGCCAGATGGGTCACGCCGTAGACGCCATGGGACGACCCGAGCAGCGTCGCCGCGCGCAGCTTCAGGCCCTCGATCGCATAGGTGCCGAGATGCTCGTCGAGCCGCGCCCGCCACACCGCGCTGACGCTGTTGCCCGGCTGCAGCAGCGGCCGCAGCCGCGAGCTCGCACCACCGCGGACGAGGCCGAGATGCCGGCCATGCGCGCGTGTCAGCAGCTCGACGATGGCGCTGGATTCGCCATGCCGCCGCACGCCCAGCACGATGCCTTCGTCGGTCCATTCCATATGTTAAGTATAACGCGATATGCCTTGATGCAGAAGTTCGGACACGCCCGGGATCACGATGGCCAGCATCATTTTCGACCTGATCGCGGTCGTTCTCGAACTGGTGTTCTGGGTCGTCTGGGCGGCACTGCCGACCGTTCTCTATTTCACTGCACTCGCGCTGCTATTTGTCGCCACGTTCGGCAGGATCACCGTCGAATTCCCGGAAACCTTGAGACGGATCGGCTGGACAGGCCTCTTGCAGATCACGCGGAAGGGCGAGGGCCGGGTGATCCTGTCACCGGCGCTCGGGGTGATCGTGGGCTTCGTGATCTGGGCCGTCATCGTGAGCGCGGCGATTATCGTCCACGCGTACCGATCGTAGGTCGCAAAAATCGTAGGGTGGGCAAACCGAAGCGTGCCCACGAATTTTGACTACGACGCGATTATGGTGGGCACGGCGCGCAAGGGCGCGCCTTTGCCCACCCTACGGCACCGCGCGAGACGCTACGCGTTGAACCAGCCCTGGGCGTCGCCGCTGAAGGAGAAATACAGGCCCATCGTCGTCAGCACGCAGGAGACGATCTCGATGGCGCTGTCGAGCTCCATGCCCTTCTCGCCGATGATCTGGCCGAGCGAGATCACTGACAGCACCAGCGCCGCCGCCAGCACCCAGCGCGGCCAGTTCTTGCGCCAATGCGCGGCCAGCCAGACGAAATAGACCAGCAGCAGGATCATGCCGCCGGCGAGAAGCGTCGCCGTCATGATCATCTGCTCGGTCATCTCGGCATTGGGCGTGCGGTCCTGCACCGCGACCGACACGGCATCCAGCATCAACGATGCATAGAGCAACGCTTCGAAGCGCTGGACGTTGGCGGGCAGGCTCATCGGTGATCGATCTTTTCTTCGTTATTCTTTGGGGAAGTCCAGGCCCATCTCGCGATAGCGATCGGGATCGTCACCCCAGTTCTCGCGCACCTTGACGAACAGGAACAGATGCACCGGCACGTCCAGGATCTGCATCAGCTCCTTGCGCGAGTCCGCGCCGATCGATTTGATCGTGGCGCCGCCCTTGCCGAGCACGATCTTGCGCTGGCTTTCGCGCTCGACGAAGATCGTCTGCTCGATCCGCACCGACTTGTCCTTGCGCTCCTCCCATTTGTCGGTCTCGACCGTGGACTGGTAGGGCAATTCCTGGTGCAGCTTCTGATAGATCTTCTCGCGCGTGATTTCGGCGGCGAGCTGCCGCATCGGCGCGTCCGACATCTGGTCTTCGGGATAGAGATACGGGCCCGGCGGCACCATCTCGGCCAGCGTCGTGCGGATATCGTCGACGCCGTCGCCCGAGATCGCCGCGATCATGAAGGTCTTCGCGAACTTCATGCGCTCGTTGGCGGCTTGCGCCAGCGCCAGCAGCTTCTCGCGTTGGACAAGGTCGACCTTGTTGATGACCAGGATCTTCTCGTGATTGACGCTGGCTGCCTTGGCGAGGATCGCCTCGGCCTCCTCGTCGATCCCGGTCTTGGCATCGAGCAGCACGCAGACGAGGTCGGCGTCATGCGCCCCGCTCCAGGCGGTCGAGACCATGGCGCGGTCGAGCCGGCGCTTGGGCAAGAAGATGCCGGGCGTGTCGACCAGGATGATCTGCGCGTTGTTCTCGATGACGATGCCGCGGATCAGCGCGCGCGTGGTCTGCACCTTGCGCGAGACGATCGTGACCTTGGCCCCGACCAGCGCATTGACCAGCGTGGACTTGCCGACATTGGGCGCGCCGATCAGCGCGACGAAACCGCAGCGCGTCGCGGTGGGCGCTTCGCCGCTCGCTTCAGCCGTCATTGCTGCCGCCAACACCTTCACGTTCGATCATCACCGAAGCTGCTACTTTCTCTGCTGCGCGTTTGCTGCCGCCGATGCCTTCGGCCGGCGCCAGTCCCGGCAGGTCGACGGCGACGCGGAATTGCGGATCGTGATGCGGGCCGGTGCGCTCGACCTCGCGGTAGACCGGGGTCGGCAGCCCCTTCCCCTGCGCCCATTCCTGCAGCACGGTCTTGGGATCGCGCAACGGACGCCGCGGCTTGTGCATGCGCTCGGTCCAGTTGCGCTTGACGAACTCGGATGCCGCGGCATGGCCGCCATCGAGGAAGATGGCGCCGATCACGGCCTCGCAGATGTCGCCGAGGATGGATTTGCGCAGGCGGGCATCGGCGCTGGAGCCGACCGAGCCGAGCTTGATGTCGTCGAGCAGGCCGAGCGACTTGGCCACGTCCGCGCAGCTCTCCTTGCGCACGAGCTCGGCGAGACGCTTGGACAGCTCGCCTTCGTCGGCGTTCGGGAAGGCATGGTAGAGCATGTCGGAGACGACGAGACCGAGCACGTGGTCGCCGAGGAATTCCAGTCGCTGATAGCTGTCGCCGCGCTTGCGCCCGGACTTCAACGCCGAGACGTGCGTGATCGCCTGCATCAGCAGGTTCGGATCAGTGAAGGCGTGCCCGATGCGCGCCTCGAGCGCCGCGTTCGCGTCCGAGCTCTTGGCCTTGCTGCTGCGTGCCCGCTTCTTCTTCGCGGGCGTTTTGGCTTCAGCCGTCTTGCCCTCCGAAGCCTTGCCTTCAGAAACCTTGGTCGCAAGCGTGTTGGCGGCAGCTTCGCCGTCAGAGACGGCTTGCGCGTCGATCGGTTGGGTCGTGATGTCCTTGGCTTCGTCTTTCATCGGACGATTTTGAAGAAGCGATTCCAGCGCACGGCCCACGGCCAGCGCCAGAACATCCAGGCATGCTCGCCTTCGGCGATCGAGAAGAAGATCATCTGGGCGCGGCCGATCAGGTTCTCCTGCGGCACATAGCCGACCTGGCCGAGGAAGCGGCTGTCGGTGGAGTTGTCGCGATTGTCGCCCATCATGAAGAAATGGCCGGCCGGCACGGTGTAGACGTTGGTGTTGTCCATGTAGCCGTTGTCGGCGCAGTCCAGCGTCTCGTAGGACACGCCGTTCGGCAGCGTCTCCTTCCAGCGTTTCACCCGGGAGATCGCACCGCTTTCGGCGCCGCAGGGATCCTCGCCGACATACTCGCTCATGCGCTGCCGCTCGACCGGCGTGTCGTTGATGTAGAGCAGCCCGTCCCGCATCTGGATGCGGTCGCCGGGAAGGCCGATCACGCGCTTGATGTAGTCGGTGGAATCGTCCTTGGGCAGGCGGAATACGACGATGTCGCCGCGGTTCGGGTCCGAGCCCCAGATCCGCCCCGAGAACAGCGGCGGCGAGAACGGGATCGAATAGTGGCTATAGCCGTAGGAATATTTCGAGACGAACAGATAGTCGCCGACCAGCAGCGTCGCCTTCATCGAGCCGGACGGGATGTTGAATGGCTGGAACAGGAACGTGCGGATCACCAGCGCGATCAGGAGGGCGTGGATGACGACCCGGATCGTTTCGCCGACGCCGCTTTCAGTTTTCGTTCCCGAAGTCACGCTCATTGCTCTCTCAATTCCGGCCGGCGGTCACAGAGCGCCCTCCTCCCGCGAACAGCCCATCGCTCGCGGCGCAAGGAGATTGTCCTGATTCTGATAATGAGGGCCAATTCCGGCGTAAAGCCGAATTCGCCCAGCCTGATTTGCGTCGGCGGACTTTTAGACGGTTGTCGGGGGCCACGCAATCAAGGATCGCATCAAAACTGCCCAAGACATTGATTTTTAAAGAGATTTATAAAACGCCCGCCGAACGGTCAGGACTTCGGCAGCGGAACGGCGGAAATGATGACGAAGGCCTGGGCCAGCGGCCAGTCATCGGTGATCGACAGGTCGATCCGGGCCTCGAATCCCGCCGGGGTCAGGGTCTGGAGCCGGGCCAGCGCCCCGCCGGTCAGCTGCATGGTCGGCCGCCCCCCCGGCAGGTTGACCACCCCCATGTCGCGCCACCAGACGCCGAGACGGATGCCGGTGCCGAGGGCCTTGGAACAGGCCTCCTTGGCGGCAAAGCGCTTGGCATAGGTCGCCACCACCATCTTCTCGTTCTTGGCGCGGCGCTCCGCCTTGGCCCGCTCGGCCGCAGTGAAGATGCGGTCGAGGAAACGCTCGCCATGGCGCTCGATCACCTTGGCCACGCGGGTAATGTCGATCAGGTCGGAGCCGATGCCGATGATCATGCCCGGCTCCGGCCACGGTCCATCGCCGCGCGCATCTTGCGCACCGTCTCGGCAAGACCCACGAACAGTGCCTCACCGATCATGTAGTAGCCGATGTTGAGCTCCATGATCTCCGGCAGGCCGGCGATCTTCTCCGCGGTGGCGTAGTCGAGCCCGTGGCCGGCGTGGACCTCGAGCCCGGCGTTCTTGGCTAGTTTCACGCCCGCAACGATCCGCGCCCATTCGGACTCGGCCTTTTCGGTATGGCCGTCGGTGACGGCGTCGCACCAGGCGCCGGTGTGGATCTCGATCACGGGCGCGCGCAGCCGGGCCGCCATCTCGATCTGCGCGGGGTCGGCGGCGATGAACAGCGAGACGCGGATGCCGGCCTCGCTCAGCCGCGCGATGTAGGGCGCGAGCGCGTTGTGCTGGCCGACCACGTCGAGGCCGCCTTCGGTCGTCACCTCCTGGCGGCGCTCCGGCACCAGGCAGACCGCGTGCGGCCTGGTGGCGAGCGAGATTCGCATCATGTCGTCGGTCGCCGCCATCTCGAAATTCAGCGGCTTGGAGATTTCCGCCTTCAGCCGCGCCATGTCTTCGTCGCGGATATGCCGGCGGTCCTCGCGCAAGTGAGCGGTGATGCCGTCGGCGCCGGCCTCGATGGCCAGCAGCGCGGCGCGCACCGGATCGGGATGGCGGCCGCCGCGCGCGTTACGCACGGTTGCGACGTGATCGATATTGACGCCGAGGCGGAGCGGAGATGCGGGCATTTCAGGACTCACGAAATCGGAGGGACGGACGCGTGCAATCAGCGCCTATCCATTAACACGTTCGACGCGGGCAACGACCGCCTTCGCGCGCAACTGGGCGAGGATCGCGCTCAGGTGCTTCAGATCGTAGACTTCGAGATCGATCGTCGTCTCCGTGAAATCGGGCGAGCGGCGCTGCATGCTGATGTTGTCGATGTTGCCGTCGTGCTCGGCGATCACGGTCGCGATCTGCGCCAGCGCGCCGGGCTCGTTGACGTTCTCGACCCTGATGCGGGCCGGGAAACGCTGCGGCGCGGTGTCCTCGATGTCCCAGCGCACGTCCAGCCAGCGCTCCGGCTCCTCCTCGAAATCCTTCAGGGCGGGCGCCTGGATCGGGTAGATGGTGATGCCCTCGCCCGGCGTGACGATGCCGACGATGCGGTCGCCGGGCACCGCGCCGCCGTTCGGCGCGAACTTCACCGGCAGGTCGGAATTGATACCGCGGATCGGGATCGCGACCGGGCTGCGCGGCGGCTCGGACGACTTCTCCTTGATCTTGGCGGCGAGGCCCTTCTTGATGCCGTAACGGGCGACCCGCTCCTCCTTGTAATCCGGATACATCGCGCGCGCGACGTGGGAGGCCTTGATCTCGCCGCGCCCCACGGCCGCCATGACGTCCTCGATCGAGGTGCGGGCCAGCCGCGGCAGCGCGCCCTTGAGCTTGTCGTCGGCGTATTCGATCTTGGCGCGCTCGAACAGGCGTTCGACGATGCGCCGGCCGAGGCCGACATACTGGTCGCGCACGGCGGTGCGCGTGGCGCGGCGGATCGCGGCGCGCGCCTTGCCGGTCACCGCCAGCGTTTCCCAGGCCGACGGCGGCGCCGATTGCGCCTCCGACGTCAGCACCTCGACCTCGTCGCCGTTCTGCAGCTCCGAGGACAGCGGCGAGAACTTGCCGTTGATCTTGCAGCCGACGGCGCTGTTGCCGACGTCGGTATGCACGGCATAGGCGAAGTCGATCACATTGGCATGGCGCGGCAGCGCGATGAGCTTGCCCTTCGGCGTGAAGCAGAACACCTGGTCGTGGAACAGCTCGAGCTTGGTGTGCTCGAGGAACTCCTCGGGATTGGCGCTCTCGGAGAGGATGCCGACGGTGTGGCGCAGCCAGGCGAACGCGTTGGATTCGCGCTTGAGGAATTCGGTCGGGGAGCCCACACCCTCCTTGTAGAAGACGTGCGCGGCAATGCCGCGCTCGGCGATCTGGTCCATCGCTTCGGTGCGGATCTGCAGCTCGACGCGCTGGTTGCCCGGGCCGATCACCGTGGTGTGGATCGAGCGGTAGTCGTTCTGCTTCGGCGTCGAGATGTAGTCCTTGAAGCGGCCGGGCACGACAGGCCAGGTGGTGTGGACGATGCCGAGCGCGCGATAGCAGGCCTCGATGTCGTTGACGACGAGGCGAAAGCCGAAAATGTCCGACAATTGCTCGAAGCCGACCGACTTGCGCTCCATCTTGGTCCAGATCGAGAACGGCTTCTTGCGGCGGCCATAGACCCGCGCGCCCAGACCCCGGTGACGCAGATTGTTGGAGAGCTGGTCCTCGATCTCGCCGATCAGGTTGCGGTTGCGCTCGGCGAGCGCATCGAGCCGCTGCATCACCACCGAATAGGCCTCGGGATCGAGGGTGCGGAAGGACAGATCCTCCAGCTCCTCGCGCATTTCCTGCATGCCCATGCGCCCGGCCAGCGGCGCGTAGATGTCGAGCGTCTCCTCGGCGATGCGCCTGCGTGATTCCGTCGGCACGAATTCCAGCGTGCGCATGTTGTGCAGGCGGTCGGCGAGCTTGACCAGCAGCACGCGGACATCGTCGGCAATCGCCAGCAACAATTTGCGCAGGTTCTCGGCCTGCTTGGCCTCGCGCGACACCAGCTCCAGCCGCTTCAGCTTGGTCAGGCCCTCGACCAGCGCTCCGATCTCGGGTCCGAAGATCTGGTCGATCTCGGCCCGCGTCGCCTCGGTGTCCTCGATCGTGTCGTGCAGCAGCGCGGCCACGATGGTGGCGTCGTCGAGCTTCAGGTCGGTGAGAATCGCCGCCACTTCGAGCGGGTGCGAAAAATACGGATCGCCCGAGGCACGCGTCTGCGAGCCGTGCGCCTTCATGGCGTAGACATAGGCGCGGTTCAGCAGGTCTTCGTTGGTGTTGGGATTGTAGGACCTGACGCGCTCGACGAGGTCATATTGACGCATCATGCGCGCGCGCGGCTTTGCGGGGCGCGCGACCTGCGCAGTCGGGACCACGGCAACCGATTCGGTTGCGGCCTGCATCTGCGTGGATCTCCGGCGCCGATATACCATTCCGTCCTGCCTTCAAACGGACCACGAGGCGGCCCGTTGTATACATCTTAGCCCCGATCGCGCGTGCGTCAGTTCAATTCGGTGACAGGTTCGCAGCGCCCATCGACAACACTATGGTAACCACGAAAACGCCAACAAAAGCAAAGGCCCGAACAACGGTTCGGGCCTTTGATAAGATCACAAGAAGTCGATGATTGCGACGGGACGATTTACTCGTCTTCCTCGGGCTGCTCCTCCGGCGGAGCGAGGCCTTCCAGGCCCTTCAGGAGCTCCTCTTCGGTCATGCGCTCGACAGCAACTTCGGTATCGTCCGCATCGACGCTGGCGCCGGCGGAACCGATCAGCGGCACCGTATCGGGCTCGGGCTCGTCGACCTCGACGAACTTCTGGAGCGAGTGCACCAGCTCCTCGCGGAGGTCCTCCGGCGAGATGGTCGTGTCGGCAATTTCGCGCAAAGACACAACAGGGTTCTTGTCGTTATCGCGGTCAACCGTTAGTTGTGAACCTGACGAAATCATGCGGGCGCGGTGGGCGGCCAGCAGGACCAGGTCAAACCGGTTGTCGACCTTGTCGATACAATCTTCTACGGTGACGCGAGCCATAGACTGTCGCTCCGTTGTGGGTGGGACGAAATATGTGGATGATTGGGGGTAGTTATAGGGGACAGGGCGATTTCGCAAGGCCAATTTGTGATTTGGCCTCGCCAAATGGCTCTGATACCCCCACATTGGGGCTGGGATGGGTGATTTCCCGGGCTGCCATCGAGGGCGGCGCCGGGTGTATGAGAGTCCGCCATAACTATACCTTGATTGCCCCGACTTCTCCGGATTTGCGGTTTCGACGGGTTTAGGCGCTATGGGACTGCGCGGCTGGGGGCCGCCGCGCCAACAATAAACGATCAATCACGACACACTACGCGAGCAAACTGAATGTCACCTTCTCCTACCAACAAGATCGCGCTCTTCATCGACGGGGCCAATCTCTACGCGACGGCGAAAACTCTGGGCTTCGACATCGACTACAAGCGCTTGCTGAAGGAGTTTCAGAGCCGCGGGACGCTGCTCCGGGCGTTCTACTACACCGCCATCATCGAGGATCAGGAATACTCCTCGATCCGTCCGCTGATCGACTGGCTCGACTACAACGGCTACACCGTCGTCACCAAGGCGACCAAGGAATTCATCGACGCCTCCGGCCGCCGCAAGGTCAAAGGCAACATGGACATCGAGCTCGCGGTGGACGCCATGGAGCTCGCCGAGCACATCGACCAGATGGTGCTGTTCTCGGGTGACGGCGACTTCCGCTCCCTGGTCGAGGCCGTCCAGCGCCGCGGCGTCCGGGTGACCGTGGTCTCCACCATCGCCAGCCAGCCGCCGATGATCGCCGACGAGCTGCGCCGCCAGGCCGACGTCTTCACCGATCTCGTCGAGCTGCAGTCCAAGCTCGGCCGCGACCCGTCCGAACGTCCCGCCCCGCGCGACCGCGGCGAGCGTGGCGAGGGACGCCATCACGCCCCGCAGTTCCTCCAGCGCGCGACCACCATGGCGCCGAGGGGCGATGACGACTTCGAGGAGTGAGGCGGTCCGGTCAAGCCGCCAGCCCCCCACCCTCGTCCCCGACCGCGATTGTCCGCTCTGTCCGCGCCTGGTCGCCTTTCGCGAGGCGAACCGCGCGCGGGAGCCGTTGTGGCACAATGCCCCCGTCCCGCCCTTCGGCGACATCACGGCGCGTCTGCTGATCGTGGGCCTTGCGCCGGGGATGCAGGGCGCCAACCGCACCGGGCGCCCCTTCACCGGCGACTATGCCGGCGACCTGCTCTACGCGACGCTGCTCGAATACGGCTTCGCCAAGGGGACCTATCAGGCGCGGCCCGATGACGGGATGAAGCTCGTGGACTGCCGAATCGCCAATGCCGTGCATTGCGTTCCGCCGCAAAACAAGCCGCTTCCGGTCGAGATCAACACCTGCCGCCAGTTCCTCGTCGCGAATCTCGAGACCATGCCGAAGCTGCGCGCGATCGTGGCGCTGGGGCGGATTGCGCACGATAGCGTGCTCAAGCCGCTGAAGCTGAAGGCCTCGCAGGCCCCCTTCGGCCACGGGGCGGTGCATCAGGCCGGCGCCTTCAAGCTGTACGACAGCTATCATTGCTCGCGCTACAACACGAACACCGGCGTGCTGACCACCGACATGTTCCGCAGCGTGTTCGCGAAGATCAGGGCCGACCTCGACTAGGCCTTGCCTCGGATCAGGCTTTGGCCTGGATCAGGACTTCTCGGTTCAGGATTTGGCCGGATTGGCCTTCAGCCAGTCCAAGACGTCGCCGGCGTTCCGGTCGGGCGGGAACACCGGATAGAACACATGCGTGATCCTGGCGTCGTCGATGACGAGCGCGAGGCGCTTGATCAGCGTCAGGCCCGCGACCTCCATGGTCGGCAAGTTCAACGCGCGCGTCAGCGCCAGCTTCTCGTCCGAGAGCACGGGGAATGGCAGGTGCAGGCGCGAGGCCATCTCGGTCTGGTATTCATTGCTCTGAGTCGAAAGGCCGAACACATGGGCGGCACCGGCAGCCTTCAGCTCGGCAAACAGATCGCGGAACGCGCAAGTCTGCGGCGTGCACCCGCGTGCGCCCGGAATCATGTCCCAATCATCGACCAGCGCGATCTTGCCCGGCTCACCTGTCCGCGGATAGGCGAACACCACGGTCCGGCCTGGAAGTGCCGACAGCGTCACCGACCTGTCGTCGGTCGCGAGCAGGCCGATCGGCGGCAACGTCATGCCGGTCAGATGCGCGGCACCGCCGTCATCGGCGGGCGCCGGGATCTGGCTCCAGTCGACCTCGAGCAGGTTGCGCTGGTTCATCGCACTATCCCCTCGCCCGCAGCAGCCGGCCCTTCTCCCGGCTCCAGTCGCGCTTCTTCTCGCTCTCGCGCTTGTCGTGCAGCTTCTTGCCCTTCGCAACCGCGAGCTGCAATTTGGCGCGACCACGCTCGTTGAAGTAGAGCTTGAGCGGGATCAGCGTCATGCCCTCGCGATCGACCGCGCCCATCAGCTTGTTGATCTGGCGGCGATGCAGCAGCAGCTTTCGCGGCCGCTTCGGCTCGTGATTGAAGCGGTTGCCCTGGAGATATTCCGGGATGGTGGCGTTGATCAGCCAGATCTCGCCGTCCTTGGAGTCGGCATAGGATTCGGCGATCGTGCTCTTGCCGTTGCGGATCGACTTCACCTCGGTGCCGGTCAGTGCAATGCCCGCCTCGATCGTGTCCTCGATCGCATAGTTGAAGCGGGCCTTGCGATTTTCCGCCATGACCTTGATCGGACGTTCGTTCTTATCGGCCATGACCTACAAACCTGATCGACATACGCGCGTAAGCTAACAGTTTGGACGAAGGGCGCGCGTCACTTCTTGAGGAGATCGCGGATCTCCGTCAGCAGTACGACTTCCGCCGACGGCTTCGCCGGCTCGGCGGGCTTGGTCTCTTCCTTCCGCTTCAGCGTGTTCATGGCGCGGATCACCAGGAACAGCACGAAGGCGACGATGATGAAGTTGATCGTCAGCGTGAGGAAGCTACCGTAAGCGAGGACCGCGCCTTGCTTTTTCGCATCCGCCAGATTGGTGGCGGTCACCGCCTTCGACAACGGAATGTAGTAGTTCGAGAAGTCGAGACCGCCGGTCGCAGCACCTATGATCGGCATGATGACGTCGCCGACCAGCGACGTGACGATGGCGCCGAAGGCCGCGCCGATGATGACGCCGACCGCGAGGTCGACGACATTGCCCTTCATGGCGAACTCGCGGAACTCCGTGAGCATCTTCCTGCCCTTTTCGTCGACGCTCATGAACGGCTCCCCCCGATTGCTATTTCATCAGTTGATCAGTCCCGCGTGCACCATGGCGCTGCGCACCGCAACGCGCGTCGGCTCGGAGACCGGAACCATCGGCAGCCGCAGCGTCTCGTCGAGCTTGCCGATCAGGGACATCGCGTACTTGATCGGCGCCGGGTTGCTTTCGATGAACAGGTTGTTGTGCAGCGGCATCAGCTTGTCGTGGATCGCGAGCGCCGCCTTGGTGTCGCCCTTGGCCCAGGCCGCCTGGAACTCCGAGCACAGCCGCGGCGCGACGTTCGAGGTCACCGAGATGCAGCCATGACCGCCATGGGCCATGTAGCCGAGGATGGTCGCATCCTCGCCGGAGAGCTGGTTGAAGTCCTCGCCCATCGCAGCACGCTGCTGCGAAACGCGAACCATGCTTGCGGTGGCGTCCTTGACGCCGGCGATGTTCTTCAGCTCCCACAGCCGCTTCATGGTGTCGACCGACATGTCGATCACCGAGCGCGGCGGGATGTTGTAGATGATGATCGGAATCCCGATCGCATCGTTGATCGCCTTGAAGTGCTGGTACATGCCTTCCTGGGTCGGCTTGTTGTAGTAGGGCGTCACCACCAGCACGGCATTGGCGCCCGCCTTCTCGGCGTGCTGGGCAAGCTCGATCGCTTCCTTGGTCGAATTGGAGCCGGCGCCGGCGACCACGGGAACGCGGCCCTTGGCCTCCTCGATGCACCATTCGACGACCTTCTTGTGCTCGTCATGGCTGAGCGTCGGGCTCTCGCCGGTCGTGCCGACCGGGACCAGGCCGTTGGTGCCCTCTGAGATCTGCCAGTTGACCAGGGAGCGGAACGCCGCCTCGTCCAGCGAGCCGTTCTTGAACGGCGTGACCAAGGCGGTGAACGATCCCCGGAATTTCGTCTTGGCTGCCATGGACTTCCTCCGTACGCGGCAATCTTGAGAGCAAGCCCCATACATATCGGGTCTGTCCCGCTGGTAAAAGGGCCGCTGCCGCGTGACGCACTGTTTAGGCCGCGATTTTGCCGCGGTGGTGGTGCAAACCCGCCGAAAGTAAGCGGCTGTTGGTATTTTGTCCGCATATTCAATCGAATACCGAGAGATCCTGTACAGATAGGTCTTGAGCCACTTGACTGATTCGGGGCGACGAAACGCCGTGACCTGCTTCCCGCGCGCCGCATGGAGATCCCTAGGTCTGGTCGTGAGCCTGGCGGCAGGGCTGTCGGTCGGCTGCGCCGCCTTGGCCAAGTCCAACGAGACGGCCGCCGAAGGGTCCAAGGAGACCGCGAAGCCAGCGGCAAAGGACGGCGCGAAAGGACCTGCCAAGGGATCGGCAAAGGACGCTGGCAAGGACAAGGGAACCGGCAAGGACGCGGCGAAGGCCGGCGCGGCCAAGAATACGGCTAAGGGTGCGGCCGCCGCCCCGGCCAAGGACGCCGCGAAGAAGCCGGCCCAGGATGCCGCAAAGAGCGCCGGCAAGGACACCACCAAGGATAAGCCCAAGCCCGCCGCAGCGGCCGCTGCGGCAAAGCCGCATCCGGCGGCAAGCGGCTTCTCCTCCAAGCCGGCGCCCGCCCCGGCCGTGACGGCCACCGTCAAACCGACCGCCCCGGCCCCGGCCAAACCGATTGCGGCGCCCGTGCTTGCGCCCGCGACCCGCCAGCACGCCGCGCCGCGCAAGCCGGTCACGCCGGCCGCGGTCGCTGCGACCTCGTCGACGTCGCAGGCCGACAAGGACACGCTGGAGAACGTCATCGAGCTCGTGCGCAAGCGCAAGGCGGGCGACGCCAGCAACTACGCCGCCTCCATCTCCGATCCCGTCGCGCGGAAGCTTGCGGAGTGGATCATCCTGCGCAGCGAGGACAACGGCGCGACCGTCGAGCGCTACCGCGCCTTCCTCTCGGCCAATCCGAGCTGGCCGTCGCAGACCTTCCTGCGCCGCCGGCTCGAGGCCGCGATGTGGGACGACAGGCGCGACGAGTCGGTCGCCTGGTCCTGGTTCGAGAATGAATCCCCGATCTCCGCCAAGGGCCGCTTCACGCTCGCCAGGGCGATGCTGGCGCGCGGCGACCGCGCCAATGCCGAGCGACTGGTGCGCGAGGCCTGGCGCAGCGATCCGATGTCGGAGGACACCGAGAACAACGCGCTCGACCAGTTCGGCGCCCTGCTGACGGCGGGCGACCAGAAGGCGCGGATGGATACCCTGCTCTACGGCAGCGAGAACGAGGCCGCGCTGCGCGCCGCAAAGCGCCTCGGCGCCGGCTACATCGCGTTGGCCAAGGCCCGCATCGCCGCCGTCAAGAAGGCCCCCAACGCGCGCGCCCTGCTCGATGCGGTGCCGCGCGAGCTGCACAACGATCCCGGCTTCATCTTCAGCAAGATCCAGCTGCTGCGCCGCGAGGAGAAGTTTGCCGAGGCCGCCCAGCTGATGCTGGCGGCGCCGAAGGATCCGAACCGGCTCTACAATCTCGACGAATGGTGGATCGAGCGGCGCCTCCTGGCGCGCAAGATGATCGACACCGAGGAGTTCCGCAGCGCCTATCTGATCGCGCGCGATGCGGCCCTGCCCTCGCGCGACATCTACAAGACCGAGCAGGAATTCACCGCGGGGTGGATCGCGCTGCGCTTCCTCAACGATCCCGCCACCGCCGCCCAGCATTTCGCCCGTATCGGCGTCGGCAGCGTCAACCCGACCACGCTGGCGCGCGCCGGCTACTGGCAGGGCCGCGCCGCGGAAGCCGCCGGCCGCCAGCAGGAGGCGCGCAACGCCTATGCCCGCGCCGCCGAGCAGTCCACCAGCTATTACGGCCAGCTCGCGCGCGCAAAACTAGGCCTGCCGCAGATCGAGCTGAACAGCCAGCCGCGCGGCCGCGGCGCCGAGCGCCTCGAGATCGTCCGCGCCGCGCAGCTGCTCTACGAGCTCGACGAGCGCGAGATGGCGATACCGATGCTCGCCGACATGGGCGAGAACGGCGATCCCGAAGCGCTCGCGGGCCTCGGCGAGGTCACCCAGCGCTACAGCGACGCACGCGGCATGCTGCTGCTCGGCAAGGCCGCGCTCAACCGCGGCCTGCCGTTCGACTTCTACGCCTACCCGGTCAACGGCATTCCGCAGTTCACGCCGATCGGCCCCGAGGTCGAACGCAGCATCGTCTACGCCATCGCGCGGCAGGAGAGCGCCTTCAACCCGTCGGTGGTCTCACCGGCGCAGGCCTACGGCCTGATGCAGGTGACGCCGGACGCCGCCCGCTATGTCTGCAAGCGCCACGGCGCGACCTATGACCTCGGACGGCTCAAGAACGATTCGGTCTACAACGCCACGCTCGGCTCGGCCGAGCTCGGCGGGCTGCTCGAGGACTATCGCGGCTCCTACATCATGACGTTTGCCGCCTACAATGCCGGCCGCGGCAGCGTGAAGAAATGGGTCGACCGCTACGGCGATCCGCGCGACGCGAAGGTCGATGCGGTCGACTGGGTCGAGCTGATCCCGTTCTCCGAGACGCGCAATTACGTGCAGCGGATCATGGAGAACCTGCAGGTCTACCGCGCCCGTTTCGGCGGCGGCACGCGCCTGCAGATCGAGGCCGATCTGCGCCGCGGCGCCGGCAGCGTCGAGTAGCCACTCTCCTGGCGGGCCAACGCACGGCCCTCACGCGCCAGACGGTCTGGATTGAGTAAACCCCTGCACCGTCTCCAGGATGGAGGTCTGCCGTCCCAAGCAACGCGACGAGGAGAGCCATGACGACGTTGGCATGTCCGCGCTTGTTCTTGGCGCCGTCTCGATCGCGCCGTTGAGCGCTGCCCCGATCAAGGTCGCGGCCCAAACCAGCAACGGCCCCAATAGTGGTCCATGGGTCGGATGCCCTTGTCCGGTGCCGCGGTCCAGGACTGCCGAAAGGTTCTCGGCCTAAAGACCTTCTACGAATGCCGGAGCAGCAGGATGGAGCGAGGCTTGGCCAGCGTCGAGGGCTCCTCGATCCGAGATAACGCCGGCTTCGCTCGGGAATCTCGGGAAGCCGCGGCGTTGGCGGCCTCTTTCGCATCAAGAGCCGGCATCGAATGCCGTCCTTGCGGGCCTTGCGGACTTGCCGCCCTGACGACCACCTCTTCCCCTGGCTGCGAGCGACCGCTCAAAAGAAAAGCCCCGGCGGTTTCCCGCCGGGGCTCTCTGTCAGGTCGTTAGACCAAACTTACCAGTTACGCTGAGCGCGGAGGAGCAGAACGACCGAGTCCTGATCCTTGAGCTCGTAGGTCGCGACCGGCTTGGCCGGAACCGGGACCAGAGCGGCCGGGGTCACCGTACCAGCATACTTCTGGTCGAGGTGGGTCCAGGCGAGGTCAGCCGAGAACGTCAGGTTCTTGACCGGGGTCCAGCGGGTGATGATACCCACCTGGCCGATCGCGAAGTCCGGGTTGCACGAGGTCACGCCAGCAAAGCCAGCACCGATCACGCCGCCGCCAGCGCCACCGGCGCCGCAGAGCGTGGTCTTGGCGAGCGTGCCGAACTGAGCCTGAGCGTAGGCACCGTAGATCGCGGTGTTCCAGTAGGGATCCCAGTTATGGGTGTAAGCACCGCGGAAGCCCCAGGTCTTGACCGTCTCCTGCGAGCTGCCCGTGATGAACACCGTGTCCGGAGCCGAAGCGTAGCCGATGCTCTGGTAGGCCGTGCCCGAGCTGCCGAACATCACGTAGGTGCTGCCCGCCAGGTTCTGGAAGTTGTAGCGGGTCGCGCCGTCGGTGTAGACGCCCGAAATGTTGATCACGTCACCCGCACCAGTCGGGATGTTCTTGATCGACAAAGCGAGCTGAACTGCCCAACCCCACTTGTCATCGGGGTGGCCGGTCAGCTCGGTCGAGCCATAGTAAGCAACGTGGTTATCCTTGGCCGCAACCGACGCCTGGAAGAGGCCCCAGGCCTGGTCGACACGCACCATACCGACGAGGTTCGGCGAACGCGAACCGCCGATGGCGTTGGAACCATAGGAAGCACCGAGGACGCTCGACGCGGTCGCACCGGACATGTTGAGATTGCCGGCCTGCATGTATGAGGTCGGATCTTCCGCCGAGAAGGCCGCCGTCACGCCCTGACCGAAGTCAGCGGTGTAGGTGAACTGGTTGATACCAGTGACCGTGCCGCTGCCGCCGACGAGACCGTCGAAGTTGTTGCCGGGATAGTTGGTCCAGGGCGCGTCGAACTGCGACACGGCCTTACCCATCGTGAAGCCGGCGAACTGGATGAAGGCGTAGTACACGCCGAGCGAACCGGCCGAGGTGTTGCCGTCGGTGCCGTTCACCGAGCCGCCGCCCGAGCCAAAGAGCGACGTGGTGGTCGCGCCAGGAGTCGTGGCAGTCGCCAGCGCGCCGCTGTAGGCGGTAGTGCCGGTGGCCGAACCGGTGCCGACGTAGTTGCCGGTGGTCCAGGAGAACACGCCGTCGAAGAAGGTACGGACGACGCCGTACTCGGTTGCGGTGCGCGTGTCGATGTTGAGATCTTCACGAGCGCGCATCGTGTAGTAGTTCGTCAGACGGTTGCGCGCACCGTTGGCGCCCTGCGTCGAAACGTTCTGGTTCAGAGTGAAGTCCGAGTTGGTGCCCAGCGCGACTTCGGCGCGCAGATAACCGCCCAGCTTGATGCACGTGTCAGTGCCCGGGATGTAGTAGAATCCGGCACCGTACAGGGAGCAGATCTTCACGTATTCGACCGCCTTGGCCTTCACGGGGAGATCGGCTGCCTGCGCTCCGCCAACGGCGATCAGACCCGCCGCTGAACCGAGCAAAAGGCTCTTAACCAACTTCATGTTAAACCTCCAAGTTTGCTCTATAGGGAAGGTTCCGGATCCGCTGGGTGATACACCCTAAGGTTGGTTCCCTTGTCCCTTAACTCACCGCTTAGTCGCTTCGCGCCTTCGGACACACCCGCTGAACGCGAGGGACTTAAGCGAACCACCTAAAACGGGACGACCTCGGGATGCCCCCCTCCGTCGCTCAGTCACAATTACCGAACGTCCTTGCACACACAACAACAGAACGCTCCGAACCCGGCCTATGAAGCGCGTTTTCCAATGGGTGTTGCACAAATAACACGCAGATGTGATCGGAACGCGTCCACAACATATTGTTTTTACTGTTGTTTTCGGTGCGGTTCCATTTGCCCTTGAATTTCCTCACTTGAGGCGCCGCGCGCCGTCGGTCGCGGAGTTACGCATTTGACGCCCTCGAATCGTGGAATCGGCCCGCACCTGGCGGTGCAATCGACGACCGGGAATCGGCTGATCAAAGGAGAATCCGGCGATCGCGGATCGCGCCGGGGCGTCACGCGACGGGGCATCCGGCCTGACGGGGCCTGGAGAGAGACCGCGGTGCCGGCTGGACAATCGACCGGGCCGGGCTGCCGCCGGGCGGAGGCAGAGCCTCTACGGTGGAACCCAGGAATCACGGATACCAAAGACATCCCGGCCTGCCGCGATATCCCCTCGCCCGGTTCGGTTGTCTCGTTCCAGGATCGAGCAGCCTCGCCGCTCGCATGACATATAAGGAGATGGCCGCATACGCGGCCGGCCTTGCCGTTCGCCTGCCCGAACAAGGCAGACGCACGTCATGGACCTGCCCGATCAGAGCGGCCGAACGTCGATGTGATCCGGCGGCAATCCGGCCAGATGCTTTTGATGCATGGTCTCGTAGGCAGCTTCCAGGTGCCTCGTATAGCGCGCGACATCGAACAATGACGTCGCTGAGCGGTTGTCCCACAGCTTCTGGCGAATTCCCTGAAGCTTCGGCCTGTCCAGTGCGAGCTCGACCGCAAGGGCTTCATAGTCGTCGCGGGTTCGCGTGATCAATTCAGGCAAGCCGACGGCGTCAAGCAGGCTCGCCGCAACGCGGCCGGCGAAACTATCTCCAATCTGCGTCACGACCGGCAGACCGGCCCACAGCGCATCGCTCGCCGTCGTATGTGCGTTGTATGGCAGCACGTCCAGGAAAAGGTCGGCAAGGCGATGCCGCGCCAGGTGCTCGGCCGAGGACGGAACGCGCTTTGCAAAGACCAGGCGATCCGGGTCGACGCGCAAGCCCGACGCCTGCTTTCGCAGGTTGGATTTGGCGATCTCGCCGACGTCGGACAGCCACAACACCGACTGGTCCACGCGCGTCAGAATATTCATCCAGCAGCGGAAGACAGCCGGATTAAGCTTGTAGGCGTTGTTGAAGCAACAAAACACCGTCCAATCCTGCGGCAGATCGTGATCAGCCCGGTTGGGGAGCACCTCGCCGATCGTCTTATCGTTGTCACCGCGCGGCATGAAGCTGCCGGGCAAGCGAACGATCTTCTCTTCGAAGCATTGGCTGATTTGGTCCGGCAGCGCGACGTGATCGGCAACGATGTAGTCGGCGAGCGCGCTGCTCCCCAATGTTCCGGCAAAGCCGAGATAATTGACGGCGATCGGCGCGGGACGGGCCGCGAACAGCGACAACCTGGCATTGTGCGTATGGCCCGCAAGATCGACGAGAATATCGATCTGAGCATCGTCGATGGCCCTCAGGATTTCACTGTCGACCTTGTGGTGACAATCGACGAAGCGATGAAACGGCCGTTCAAGCCTCCTGCGCAGATCGCTGTTGTCGTCCGGGCCTAGCGAAAAGGCGTAGGTCTCGAAACGATCAGTGTCGTGGTTCTCGAAGACGCCGGCGATGAGGTACCCGACCGGATGCTGGCCCAAATCGGGGGAAACATATCCGATCCTAATCCTGTCGTTCCTGCGGATCTCACCTCTTGAGCTCGGCTTGGACAATTGCGGGAGCTTTGCGCGCGCCCACGCTCTGGCACACAACAAATGATCATTGGGAGTGTCGGTCAACGACAGCAGCGCAAACGGCGAACTGTTCGCCTTCCCGGCTCGTATCGCCGCCGTCAAATGACCGATCTCGTCCTCCAGATTGTCCCAATTGCACAAGTTCATCTTTGCAAGAAGGCGCAGCCCCTCAATGCCCTCCAGATCCGGCTCGATGGACACCGCCTTGTCAAAGGCAGCAAATGCCTCGTCATGGCGCTTGAGCTCCGTGAAGACGTTGCCCCGACCGATCCATGCCCCCACGAGGCGAGGCTTGAGCGAGAGCGCCCGGTCAAAGGCGGCCAGAGCTTCCTCATAGCGCTTGAGAGCCCACGCGACATTACCTCGACCGAGCCAGGCTTCAGCGAGATCGGGCTTGATCGAGAGTGCCCGGCCGAATGCGGCGAGCGCATCGTCATGGCGCTTGAATTCATTGAGAACGTTGCCACGGCCGAGCCAGGCTTCTGCCAGATCAGGCCGGATCGACAGCGCCCGGTCGAACGCAGCTGACGCATCGTCATAGTGCTTCAGGTCAAACGACACATTGCCCCGACCAAGCCACGCATTCTCCAGGTCCGGCTTGATCAAGAGCGCCTTGTCATAGCCGGCCGACGCTTCGTCGTAGCGCTTCAGGCGCCAGAAGACATGGCCCTTGGCAGCCCATGCGCCCTCGAGATCGGGCTTGATCGACAGCGCCTTGTCATACGCGGCCAGCGCTTCGTCATGCCGTTCGAGATCGGCGAAAACATCGCCGCGGCCGACCCATGCCTGCGCGAAACCGGAGTTGATCGACAGCGCCTTGACGTAGGTGGCAAGCGCATCATCGTAGCGCTTGAGATTCCGGAGCGCATTCCCCCGACCGAGCCATGCAGGCTCCAGGTCGGACCTGATCGAAAGCGCCTTGTCGTAGGCTACCAGAGCGTCCTCAAAGCGGGCGAGCTTTTCGAGGCAATTGCCCTTGCTCGAATAGGCTTCGGCAAAGTTCGGATTGTAGAATGCCGCCTTGTCGAACTGTTCGATCGCCTCCGAATAGTTTCGCGAGGATTCGGCGAGGATCGTGCCTCTGTTGTGGTACGAGAGAGGATTGCGCGGATTGACCGCCAAGGCGCGCGTGAAATACGTCAGCGCCTCGTGGGGCCGGTTGAGGCTCTTGAGTGCGTATCCGTAATTGCTGAGCGCTTCGTCGCTGCTGCCGTTCAGGGCGACCGCCGCCTTGAGATGAGTCTCGGCCTCCGAAAATCGGCCCTGCATCAGCTTGATCACGCCGAGGAAGTGGGCGACGTCGAAGATGTTCGGGGAGGCTCTCCTGATCTGCTCGAGGATTTTTTCCGCTTTCGGCAGGTCCCTGGCCTGAAAGGCCTCGACAGCACGCCGAAATTTGGCCTGCAACTCATTCGCCAAGCCCATTCCTCCCTCAATCCAACTCGTTGACCTTAGCAACTGGTCCTGCGAAGGCCCATCCGGTTCGGCCGCTCGCGTCGCCCGGTCCCGCCGAGAGCACCGTTACCAGATCGGCCGGCTGTCTGAGCCGATACAGTCTAGAGGCAGCTCATCCCACCTGCGACACAGGCATTCGGAAATAAAAACACGCAAAATCAATACATTAAGGTAACGATCGCCGAGACGGAGGGGTTTCGCTCCCTCGATGACCCCCTCCACGAGATTGATTGATTCTACAGCAAATCCAGCCACTTACGCCAGAACGAGAGAAACTCACCCGCAACGAGCAGTCTCATTGCACATGCGCGACGTTCGAGCCCCGCGTCCGTTCTTGCGACGTAACGGTTCTCGTCCGGGAAGCAAACCGGGTCTGTTCGGAAAATCGATGGGAATATTCGAGCGCAAACACGCGCTTACAAATTGACCGGCCCAAGCAATTAGAGGCATAAGGCTCGCACCGGAGAGGTGGCCGAGTGGCTGAAGGCAACGCTTTGCTAAAGCGTCATACGGTCTCAAGCTGTATCGAGGGTTCGAATCCCTCCCTCTCCGCCACCAGCAGCAGAATCAGGGTCTGCCGTTCTTTCACCTGAAGACGACGCTTGGCCGCAGCCACACGGTTGGGCTCAGCCCGATTCCCCGCTCACCTTATATATGCGTGCCCTCACCTAGCCGCCGGAGCGCCAGATCCGCCAATGCGAGGGTGAGATCAGCACCGGCTCGTCGGCCCAGACGTTGAACCAGACACCGGACGTGCGCCGGGCCGGAAAGGTCCAGGGCACGATGCCCGTCTTGTAGGGCCGTCCGAGTTCCAGAACGCAGTCGTCGGGCGCGATCTGAATCGGCAGCCATTGTTCATTGATGTCGTGGGTGCTCATACCGCGCCGGTTGTTAAGCGACGGCACGACGAAAGATTTGATTCAGCGCAACCAAGGCCGCCCGTGAAAACACGGGGGCGAACCGGATTCTCAGTTCAAAGCCGCTTCGAGCGAAGGCGATATCGGCTGGCGCGTGGAAAGCGCGTCACATGGGAACCGGAAGCCCTGCTCCGGTTCCATCGGAACGGAGACGGCTCTTAGTGAGCGGACACCCAGGCCCTGGCCTCGCGCTGCGCGACCGAGATCTCGGCATCCGACATCTGGCCGGCAACTTCCTGGCGCAGCGCCACGGCGTCCTTGCGGCCCTTCAGGGCAGCGAGGTTGAACCATTTATGCGCGGCGACGAGATCGACGAGGCCGGAGCGGCCGCTCGCCCAATAGATCCCGCGCTCGAACAGCACGTCCGACAGCGCGCTCGCATCGATCGGAGTGGCCGTATCGAGATCGAAAGTACCCTGAAACATAACGCATCCCCTTTTTCTTATGCCGCCTCGTCCCCCGAGCGCGGCTCCCGTCCAACTGTGATTTGCAAAATCCCTTTCTGGGATCCTGCGCCGTTCAACTCTTCCCCAACGCCGTTTGCCGGCTTGTTGTTGGAGGTAATGATGGCGGGCAAATTTGAATGGCAGTTTAAGTATCGCGATGAAGCAGACGTAAACGCGAGCGCGCGGCACCCGCGCGCGGAATTCAAAAAGTCCCTGATTTGCAGGCACTTTTGCGATTCGTCAGATTCTGTTTACCGCTGGATTTTGGGACATCGATAACCATCGCGCGCGGTGGTGGGCGTCCTGCGGCTGCAATTTGTGGGAGCGGCGCCGTCGTGACCGCACCCTGCCCCCGCCAGTCCCCGCGCCCACGGGGAATCCGGCGCACCGCGGCCGATCGGCTCGACCACGGCCGTCTCGGCGTGCAGGACCGCCGCTCGTAGCCCGGCGACGGCACCGCGCATGAAGAGATGGCGCACACAACGCCACTGGCGCCGTGGCCTGCCTGCCTCAGGGCAGCGCGGCGACGTCGCGGTCAGATCAGCAATGTCGGGAAAGGGAATGCCGGCAATACCCCGGCCTCAGGGAGAACGAGGGCGTCGGCGAACACGTCAGGACCAGATTTCACGTTGGCCCGAAGGCCGCTTGTGAAATTGCGGAGCCCTTTGGAAAGAGAACCGCACCGAACGAAGAAAACTTTGTTTCTTCTGCCGGGCCGTAAAAGAGAACGACCCGACCGTTGACCTGATGTCTCGCCGACACCCTCTATCGTCGATCAGAACCTCTGGGAGGCGCTGATGACGTGCCGGCTGCTAGGGGCCGGCAACTTCAGAAGCGAAGTTACTTCTTCTTCTTCGCGACCTTGCGGGTCTTCTTCGCAGTCTTCTTCACTGCGCTCTTCGCCTTCTTCGCCTTCTTCGCTTTCTTGGCCATGTTGCCCTCCGATGTGTGAGATGGCTTTAATCGCTGCGCGCATTCGGGGATCGAATGCACTCACCCCGAATACACCAACACGACGAAAAAAACATCTTCTGACTTAAGGAAGTGTTGACGACGCAGCGCGCGTGCGCCAGCCGCGCTTGATTTGCCGACACGCGGAGACACGCGTCCGCGATTGCGAATGCTTCTCGCAACAGCGACATCGGCAAGCGCAGCGATTGCAGAAAAACACTATGCAGCAAGTATTATTCTGTGCGCATACATCGCGTGCGATCAGTGCGTCGACGAACGCTGCACGGCGCGCGACGGCGCCGCGGAGGCGAGTCGCGGACTCTGAGTCGCGAATTTTGGCAACGAAATTATTTTCATGCTTAACGGCGGAAGCGCTCGTCGGAGCGTGTGCAAGTCGCCGTTTTGCGCGAATCGCGCGGGCTGCGATTCGGCCGCCGCATCGCGCTTGAACGGGATGATCTTCGCCGTCGATGACGCGCGAGCGTCGCATCGCAAACACCAAGCGAGGTGACGGAGCGTGTCCGTCACCTCGTTCGAACGCGTGAGGCTAGACGCCGAGCTTGGACTTGAGCAGGTCGTTGACGCTCTGCGGATTGGCTTTGCCGCCGGACGCCTTCATCACCTGGCCGACGAACCAGCCGAGCGACTGCGGCTTGTCCTTGACCTGCGCGGCCTTGTCCGGATTGGCCGCGATGATGTCGTCGACCACCTTCTCGATCGCCGAGAGGTCGGTGACCTGCTTCATGCCGCGGCTTTCGACCAGCGCGCGCGGGTCGCCACCTTCCTGCCAGACGATCTCGAACAGATCCTTGGCGATCTTGCCCGAGATCGTGCCCTCGCCGATCAGATCGACGATCGCCGCGAGCTGTTCGGCGTTGACCGGAGAGTCCGTAATATCCCGGCCTTCCTTGTTGAGACGGCCGAACAGCTCGTTGATCACCCAGTTCGCCGCCATCTTGCCGTCGCGCGCGCGGTTGGCGAGCTTGTCGAGCACCGTCTCGTAGAACAGTGCGCTCTCGCGCTCGGCGACCAGCACGCTCGCATCATAGGCCGACAGGCCGAAATCGGCGACGAAGCGCGTCTTCTTCTGGTCCGGCAGCTCGGGCAGCTCGGCCTTCAGTTCGTCGACGAACGCCTGGCTGAACTCCAGCGGCAACAGGTCGGGGTCGGGGAAGTAGCGATAGTCGTGCGCCTCTTCCTTCGACCGCATCGAGCGCGTCTCGCCCTTGTTGGGGTCATAGAGCCGCGTTTCCTGGTCGATGGCGCCGCCTTCCTCGAGGATCTCGATCTGCCGGCGCGCCTCGAACTCGATCGCCTGGCCAATGAAGGTGATCGAGTTCATGTTCTTGATCTCGCAGCGGGTGCCGAGCGGCGCTCCCGGCTTGCGCACGGAGACGTTGACGTCGGCGCGCAAGTTTCCCTTCTCCATGTCGCCGTCGCAGGTGCCGAGATAGCGCAGGATCGAGCGCAGCTTGGTCACATAGGCCTTGGCCTGCTCGGCGTCGCGGATGTCGGGCTTGGAGACGATCTCCATCAGCGCCACGCCGCAGCGGTTGAGATCGACAAAGGACATCGACGGCGACTGGTCGTGCAGCAACTTGCCGGCATCCTGCTCCAGATGCAGCCGCTCGATGCCGATGGTGGCCGTCCTGCCACCGTCCAGCTCGACGACGACTTCGCCCTCGCCGACGATCGGCGACTTGTACTGGCTGATCTGGTAGCCCTGCGGCGAGTCCGGATAGAAATAGTTCTTGCGGTCAAACACCGAGCGCAGATTGATCTGAGCGTTGAGACCGAGCCCGGTCCGGACAGCTTGCCTGACGCATTCCTCGTTGATCACAGGCAGCATGCCCGGCATCGCGGCGTCCACCAGCGACACGTGGCTGTTCGGCTCGCCGCCGAACGTGGTGGAGGCGCCCGAGAACAGCTTTGAGTTCGACGTCACCTGGGCATGGATCTCCATGCCGATGACCATCTCCCAGTCACCCGTGGCGCCCCTGAGAAGCTTGTGCGTGGCCGTGCTCATGTTGTGCTCCCGAGCAGCGTGGCAGCGATCCGCTCCCACTCCGCTTCCAATGAATCCTTTGCCGCGGGCTTGCCCGCCTGGCGGTACCAGTAGCCGGCGTTGCCGAGATCGCCTTCGACGCGGTGCAGATAGGCGTGCACCCAGGCGGAGTCGCGCCCCTGGTCGTCCTGGACGAGCTTGTGCGCCTGGTCCCAGTCGCCCTTGGCAGCCCACCAAAGACCGGCGAGCGGCGCGTTCAGCTCCGGCGCTGGCGCCGCGCCGTCGAGGCTCGCGATGAAGCCCGCGACATTCACCACCACCTCGCGGGCGTGAAGCGGCCGGCCGCCTGCTCGATCACCTCGCCGAGCGAGAACAGCGTCTCCTCCTCGAACGGGCGGCCAATCAGTTGCAGGCCGAGCGGCAGGCCCTGCGCGTCCTTGCCGGCGGGCACGGCGATGCCGGGCAGGCCCGCCATGTTCACGGTCACCGTGAAGATGTCGTTGAGGTACATCTCGACCGGGTCGGCGCCGCCCTTCTCGCCGATGCCGAAGGCCGCCGACGGCGTCGCCGGCGTCAGGATCGCGTCGACCCCCTTGGCGAAGCAATCTTCAAAGTCCTTCTTGATCAACGTGCGCACCTTCTGGGCGCGCAGATAATAGGCATCGTAATAGCCGGCGGAGAGCACATAGGTGCCGATCATGACGCGGCGGCGCACCTCCGCGCCAAACCCTTCGGCGCGGGTGTTCTCGTAGAGCTCGATGATGTTCTTGCCCTGCTCGCGCAGGCCGTAGCGCACACCGTCATAGCGCGCCAGATTGGAGGACGCCTCCGCCGGCGCCACGATGTAATAGGCCGGCAGCGCATACTTCGTGTGCGGCAGCGACACTTCGACGAGCTCGGCGCCGGCCGCCTTCAGCCAGGCCGCACCCTCAGTCCAAAGTTTCTCGATCTCGGCCGGCATGCCGTCGAGACGATACTCCTTGGGGATGCCGATCTTCATGCCCTTCACGGACTTGCCGATCGCAGCCTCGTAATCCGGCACGGCGATATCGACCGACGTCGTGTCCTTGGGATCGTGACCGGCCATCGAGCGCAGCAGCATCGCGCTGTCGCGCACGCTGCGCGCGATCGGGCCGGCCTGGTCGAGCGAGGACGCAAAGGCGACGATGCCCCAGCGCGAGCAGCGGCCGTAGGTCGGCTTGATGCCGACGGTCGCGGTGAACGCCGCCGGCTGGCGGATCGAGCCGCCGGTGTCGGTCGCGGTCGCACCCATGCAGAGCAGCGCAGCCACGGCCGAGGCCGAGCCGCCGGACGAGCCGCCCGGCACCAGCGTCGTGTTGCTTCCCTCGCGCCGCCAGGGATTGCCGACGGGACCGAAGCACGAGGTCTCGTTGGCCGAGCCCATCGCGAACTCGTCATTGTTGAGCTTGCCCAGCATCACCGCGCCGTCGCGCCAGAGCTGCGAGGTCACGGTGGACTCGTAGGTCGGCACGAAATTGCCGAGGATCTTCGAGCACGCCGTGGTGCGCACGCCCTTGGTCGCGAACAGGTCCTTGATGCCGAGCGGGATGCCGGCGAGCGGGCCCGCGTCACCTTTCCCGATCTTCGCGTCCGCCTCGCGCGCCATGGCGCGCGCCTGGTCGGGCGTCTCCATCACGAAAGCATTGAGCACGCGCGCTTTCTCGATCGCGCTCAGATGCGCATCGGTCAGCTCGAGCGACGTGAAAGTCTTGTCGGCGAGACCCTTGCGGGCCTCGGCCAGCGTCAGCGATGTCAAATCGGTCATTTATTGATCGGGCTGCAGAAGAAGGGAGACAGGGTCTTGTCGTTGGCCGGGTCGTCTTTTTTGGCGGCCGCATTCGCGGCGGCCTCGAGCTCGTCGAGCACGGCATTGACGGCGACATTGGGATCGGCGGCCTTGCCCTGCCGCTCCATCTTGTCGAGGTAATTCATGTAGGCCTGATAGGCCTTCTCATCGTCGCAAAGCAGACACATCGGACCACGTCCTAAAAGTTACTCTACGACCTTCGGCACCAGGAAGAAGTGACCTTCAGTCGCCGGCGCGTTGGCAACGATATCGTCGGCGATCTCGCCGTCGTTGACGACGTCCTGCCGCTTCTTCATCTGCATCGGGGTCACCGAGGTCATCGGCTCTACGCCCTCGACATTGACCTCCGAGAGCTGCTCGACAAAGGCGAGCATGGCGTTGAGCTCGCCCTGCAGATGCGGAACCTCGCCCTCGGAAACCGCGATGCGCGCGAGATGCGCGATGCGGCGGACGGTAGCGGCGTCGACGGACATTATATAAGGCCTCTCACGGCAAAACCTATGTGCCGTATAGCAGAGGCCGCTTTTGCGCCGCAACCGGCGCCAGGGGCCTATCCAGCAAGCCCTTTCATGCGGGCCAGCGCCGATTTGGCCAAATCCCGGGTCAATTCGGCCGCAGGGACCTCGCGGCCGAGGGCCACGGCCTGTCCGGCCCAGAGATTGGTGAAATCCACCCTGCCCTGCTTTTCGGCCGCCGCCTTCAGCGGCCCGAGCGCGGTCGCGGCGTGGGGGAACGGCGGCGCATCGGGCGAGACCGGGCCGGCCTCGCGCATCAGCCGGTTCTGGACCCCGCGCGCCGGCCGGCCGGTCATGACATTGGTGATGACGGTGGAATCGTCCCGCGCCTCGGCGAGCGCCTTGCGGCCACCCGCGCTGACCTTGGATTCCGGGCAGCGCAAGTACGCGCTGCCGACCTGCACGCCGGAGGCACCGAGCGCGAAGGCTGCGGCAATGCCGCGCCCGTCGGCGATACCGCCGGCCGCAATCACCGGCACCTTCACGGCGTCGGCGACCTGCGGCACCAGCGCGAACGTGCCGGGCTGCTCGGCGATCTTGTCTGTCAGGAACATGCCGCGATGGCCGCCGGCCTCGGCACCTTGCGCGATCACCGCGTCGACGCCGTGCTGCTCGAGCCAGACCGCCTCCTTCACTGTGGTGGCGGACGAGATGACGAGGCAGCCTGCCGCCTTGACGCGCTTGAGCAGCGCCTGCTCCGGCAGGCCAAAGTGAAAGCTGACGACCTCCGGCTTCAGCTCCTCGACCACCTCGCAGAAGGCCGCATCGAACGGCGCACGGTTGGCCGCCGCGATCGGCGCTGCGGGATCGAGACCATGCTCGGTGTAATAGCCCGTGAGCCGCTGCTTCCAGCGCGCCTCCGCCTCCGCCGTGAGATCGACCGGCGTGTGGCAGAAGAAGTTCATGTTCAGCGGCGCCTTCACGCGCTGGCGGATGATGTGGACCTGCTCGCGCGCCTTCTCCGGCGACAGCATCGCGCTCGGCAGCGAGCCGAGCCCGCCGCCCTCCGCCACGGCGATCACCAGCTCCGCATCCATCACGCCGGCCATCGGCGCCAGCACGATCGGGAATTCGGTCTTGAAGAGATCGATCAGTCGACGGTCAGGCCACATGGTTGTTCTCTCTCTTGTGCTCAGGCGGCTGACGCGGTGGAGTTTCTCCGTCCAGCCAGAAGCTGCTCCGCCTCAATCGCAATCCGCTCGACGATCTCCGCCGCCGGTGGAATATCATGGATCAGTCCGACTGCCTCGCCGGCAATCACCGCGGCCACGTCGAAATTGCCGGCGGTCTTTGCGGCGGCATAGTCCGCGGCGACTGCGGCAACATTCTGCATCAGCTCGACCTCGCGGCCGATCCAGCGTCGGGCATGGTCGTTGACCAGGCATCGTCCCGTGAACGGCGCCGGCCAGACATTGTTGCGGGAGAGATCGAAGATGATGCCGCGCACGGTCGAGCCGCTGTTCGCCGCGCAGATGCGCCGCTTGGCCTCCTCCGCGCCGTCGGCCTCCTGGCTGGCATAGAAGCGCGTGCCGAGCAGCACGCCACTTGCGCCGAGCATCATCATCGCGGCGAGCCCGCGCCCGTCCGCGATGCCGCCGGCCGCGACGACTGGCACGCGGCCCGCGGCGAGATCGACGACCGCCGGCACGAGATCGACGGTGGTGCGCGAGGCGCCGTGACCGCCTGCCTCCGTCCCCTGCGCGATCAGGACATCGGCGCCGGCATCGAGCGCCTGCCGCGCCATGAGCTCGTCCTGCACCTGGCAGATCAGGCGGGCGCCCGCCGACCTGATCTTCGCAGCGAACGGCGCGGGATCGCCGAACGACAACATGATCGCGGATGGCTTTGCGGCGAGCGCAACGTCGAGCAGCTCGGGCCGCCTGGCCAGGCTCCACGTGATGAAGCCGATGCCGAATGGCGCGGAGAGGCCCGCGAGCTTGGCTGTCTCCTGCTCCAGCCACGCCCGCTCGCCATAGCCGCCACCGAGGATGCCGAAGCCGCCGGCGCGGCTCACCGCTGCGACCAGACGGCTGCCGGCGATGACGTCCATGGGCGCCAGCAGGATGGGATGCCTGATCCCGAGCAGCGTGGTCAGCGATGTCGCAAGCGGCATGGTCCCTCCCTGATCTGGACAGCGAGACTAGGCGCGACTAGCATTCTCGAAAAATGAATTGTTGCGAACGCTGCCATCTCAAAAGCGAAACGACACCATGGAACTCAGCGACATCCAGACCTTCGCCGCAGTCGCCCGCACCGGCGGCATTACCCGCGCCGCCGAAGAGCTCAACACGGTGCAATCGAACGTCACCCAGCGCGTGAAGGCGCTGGAGGCCGAGATCGGCACCCCGCTGTTCGAGCGTCACAGCCGCGGCATGACGCTGACCGGCGCCGGTAAGCGTCTCTTGCCTTACGCGCAGCGCATGGCCGCGTTGTCGCGCGAGGCCGTGCTCGCCGCACGCGACGATGGCGAGCCGAAGGGCCCGCTGGCGATCGGCTCGATGGAGACCACCGCGGCCGTGCGGTTGCCGCCGCTGCTGGCTGATTTCCACCGCCGCTTCCCGGCCGTGCGCCTCTCCCTGCGCACCGCGACCACGGCCGACCTCGTCGCAAGCGTGCTCGACGGCACGCTCGACGGCGCCTTCGTCGCAGGTCCTATCGCACATGCCGATCTCACCGCGACGAACGCCTTCCGCGAAGAGATGGTGCTCGTCAGCGCGCGGCGCTGGAGCTCGCTCGCCGAGCTGCGCGCCGGCACGCCGGAATCCGGCCCGACCGCCTTGGTGTTCCGCATCGGCTGCACCTATCGCCAACGGCTCGAACAGATCTTCGTCGAATTCGGCTGGCCGTCGGCCGCACGCTTCGAGCTCGGCACGCTCGACGGCATGATCGGCTGCGTCGCCGCCGACATGGGCGTGACGCTGTTGCCACGCGCGGTGGTCGAACGCAGCGCGATGAGCGGCAGCGTGTCGGTGCACGCGCTCGGCGCCTCGCACGCGCGTGCCGAGACGCTCTTCATTCAGCGCAGCGCGGGACATCAATACAGCGCGCTTCAAGGCTTCGTCGCCTGCCTGAAAAAGGACGACGACGTCATCGCGGCCTGACGCAAAGCGAACGTTCCACGCGGCGAAATTCACTGTCACAAATCTGTCGTACTCGAATCCATTTGCGTTGCGCGCGGCCGATGCTGCGTTCAGCGGTCGCATCATCGCGCGTCGAAAAGTTTTGAAGCACGCGATCGTTCTACGTTAGGATGAGCGACTGGCCAGCGCGAAACCACAACGAAGCCAAAACATCGGCAAAAAAACATCGGGAGGACTATCGATGCGCAATACGCTCGTGTTGTGCTGCGTCGCCGCGTTGTCGGCGATGTCAGGAACTGCAAGCGCTCAGGACTGGACCAAATCGAAATGGGGCCCGAACGACGAGATCGGCGCCGCCAACTACATAACACCGGAGCTCGTGGTGAAGGCCACCTCCCTGGTGAAGACCGGCAAGACCTACGCTCTCGGCATTCCCGTCACACCGCAGACGCCCGCTTATCCGCCGCGCCAGTTCAAGCTCACCATCGTGCAGCCCGGACAAGCCGGCATCCCCGGTCTCGGCCCCAACAAGGCCACCTATAACGACGACATCCTCGACACTTGGGTCGGCATCGGCAGCCAGCTCGACGGTCTCGGCCATCTCGGCGTCGAGCACGTCTATTACAACGGCAACAAGCTCGCCGACTTCGCCGACCCGAACGGGCTGAAGAAACTCGGCATCGAGAAGGTACCGCCGATGGTCACTCGCGGCGTGCTGCTCGACATGGCCGCCTATTTCAAGACCGACATCGTCAAGGAAGGCACCGCCTTCAACGTCAAGGAGATCGAGGAAGCCGCCAAGGCGCAGAACGTCGAGATCCGCCAGGGCGACGTCGTCATCTTCCACACCGGCTGGCTCAGCCTGATCGGCAAGGACGACAAGCGCTACTCGGCCGGCGAGCCCGGTCTCGGCGTCGAGGGCGCGAAGTACCTCACCGGCAAGGGCGTCGTCGCTGTCGGCGCTGACACCTGGGCGCTCGAGGTGCTGCCGTTCGAGTCCAAGAACGTGTTCGAGGTGCACCAGATCCTGCTCGCGATGAACGGGACCTACATCCTCGAGAACATGGACACCGCCGCGCTCGCGAAGGACAAGGGCTATGAGTTCCTGTTCGTGCTCGGGCAGCCGCGCTGGACCGGCGGCGTGCAGGCGATGATCAACCCGATCGCGATCCGCTGATCTCGATCGCGATCCGCTGATCTCGATCCGCGATCTCAGGACCCGGGCGAGGCGCCTCCAGCCTGCGCGGCAGGCCCCTCGCCCACTATCCCTGCGGCCTGAGATGCCACCGCCGCAATGCAACCACGGCCCAGATCGCCTCGACGACGCCGAACGGCCAGGCGCCCTGCAGGAAGCCGTAGGCCGACCCGAGCGCGCACGAGGCCGCGAACAGCAGCACGAACCAGTGGCTGCGGTCCTCCAGGGCATAGCAGACCAGCATCGCCGTCACGGCAAACAGGCCGAATAGTGTCAGTGTGTCCATCGCCGAGGGTTCACTCCGCAGCGCGACGCGTGATATGCGCTAGATCCATGCCGGCTCTTATCCTGCCTCTCGTCGATGCTGCAACCCACTGGCCCCAGCGCGGTGCGCTGGTCGGGCTCGACTTGGGCACCAAGACCATCGGTGTTGCCGTGTCCGACCCGGACCGCCGGCTGGCGACCGGCGTCGAGACCATCCAGCGCAAGCAGTTCAAGCACGACGCCGCCCGGCTGCTCGCGATCGCGGCCGAGCGCAAGGCAGCCGGCTTCGTGCTCGGCCTGCCCATCAACATGGACGGCAGCGAGGGCCCGCGCGCGCAATCCACCCGCGCCTTTGCCCGCAATCTCGCCGGCCTGACCGCGCTTCCGATCGGCCTCTGGGACGAGCGCCTCTCGACCGCGGCCGTCGAGCGCGAGCTGATCGGCATGGATGTCAGCCGCGCCAAGCGCGCCGAGGTGATCGACGAGCACGCCGCGATCTTCATCCTGCAAGGGGCACTCGACCGCCTCGCAAACTTGCGCACCGGCTGACCCCATGCTCGTCGTGATCGCGGCGCTGCTGCCGGTCTTCATCCTCATCGTGCTCGGCGTGGTGCTCCGGCACAGCCTGATGCGGCTGGACACGCAGTGGCACGGGCTGGAGCGGCTGACCTATTTCGTGCTGTTCCCGATGCTGCTGATCCAGACCCTGGTGAAGGCGGACCTGACGAAAGTGCCGGTCGCCGGGGTCGGCGGCGCGCTGCTGCTGTCGGCGCTGGCAATGTCCCTGCTCTGCCTCGCGCTCCGCCCGGCCCTGTCGCGGCTCGACATCGACGGCCCTGCCTTCACCTCGATCTTCCAGGGCGCGACGCGCTGGCAGACCTATGTGGCGCTGTCGGTCTCGGCCAATCTGTACGGCGATGTCGGGCTGGCGCTGGCGTCGGTCGCGATGGTCGCGATCATCCCGCTGGTGAACGTATTCAGCGTCGCCGTGCTCGCGCACTATGCCTCGCCCGAAAAGCAGTCGGTGCGCGCCATCGTCATGACGGTGATCCGCAATCCCCTGATCTGGGCCTGCGTCATCGGGCTCGTGATCAACGTCGTCCATCTGCCGCTGCCGAGGATCTGGCACGAGGTGGCGGACGCGCTCGGCCGCTCATCGCTCGCCATCGGCCTGCTCGTCACCGGCGCCGGCCTGCAACTCAAGGGCCTGTTCCGCCCGAGCGTGAGCGCAGCCATCGGCGTGGCATTCAAGCTGGTCCTGATGCCCGTGCTCGCGCTGGTTCTTGCCGCCTGGTTCGGACTGTCCGGCAACAGCCTTGCGATCGTCGCCATCTGCGCGGCGGTGCCGACCTCGCCCAGCGCCTACGTGCTGGCCCGCCAGATGGGCGGCGACGCGCCGCTGCTGGCACAGATCATCACGCTGCAGACCATTCTGGCGGCGATCACCATGCCGATCGCGATCGCGCTGGTTGCCTAGACCTCGTCATTGCGAGAAGCCCTTGCGACGAAGCAATCCAGACTGTCGTCGCGGTGGGATTCTGGATTGCTTCGCGGGGCCTGTCATCGGGCCGCGCTTCGCGCGGACCCCGTTGGCTCGCAATGACGGAGTGTGCGGCAACCGGCTAACCTCCCAGCCACATCGTCAGCACCACGGCCGTCATGTTGTTCAGCGCGTGCAGGATGATCGTGAGCCACAGCGAATTGGCGCGGTAGCGCATGTAGCCGAACCACAGCCCGATGGTGAAGACTTCGGCGAGGAAGTATAGGTCGTATTGCAGGTGGACCACCGTCCACACCAGCGACGACAGCAGGATCGCGCCCGGTACGCGCAGGAAGCTCGCCGACCAGCCGCGGAACAGGAATCCGCGCGCCAGAACTTCTTCCGACATCGGCGCGGCCACGCTGAAGGCGACCAGCAGCAGGAGCGCGGCGCCCTTGTCGCGGCCGGATTTCAACAGGTCGGTCATGAAGCCCGGCGTTGCCTCGCGGCCGAGCGATCGCGATGCCACCTCCCAGGCCAGCACGATCAGGACGAGGCCGACCGCGCCGAACAGCAGCTGCTTCCACGAGGGCCAATAGAGCGTGAGGTAGTCGACGAAGGACGCCTTCTTGATGCGGATGGCGAGCCACACCGCGGCCAGCGTCGTTGGCAACCCCATGATCACCGACAGCCCCAATGCCTGGGGTTCGTGACCGACGAGTTCGACCGAGCTGAGGTTTGCGGGAAGACCCCGCATCACCACCAGCAGAACGATGGCACCGATCTGCCCGACGAACATCGCGGCGAAGATGAAGAGGCCCCACAGCGCCGTGCCCCAGAACTTCCAGACACGCGGCGGCGCGGGCGTCATGACGAGCGGCGGATGATCGGGATTGAGGGAGTCCATCAGGAGGCTTTCCTTGGGAAGGCTCACGGCAGCGCCCGCTCGAGCAACGCGCGCACGTCGCCGCTCTCCAGCTCGACCGCGCCATACATGCTGGCGTGGTTCGTTGCGAGGCGCGTGGCGGCAAACAGCTCGGCCTGGCGCGGCGACACGCCATTGAGCGCAGCGGCCGCGGCCAGCAGCGCCAGCTTCTCGACCGCGAGGCGCGCGACGCGTTCGCCATCGGCGCGCCGAAACGTCCTGCCGATGAACGCCGCCGCCTCGCCCGCTCCGGGCAGGCCCTTGGTCTCGGCGACAAGGGATTGCAGCACGGCCATTGCCGCCTCCGGCTCACGCGACAATGCGCGCAGCACGTCGAGGCACATCACGTTGCCGGACCCTTCCCAGATCGCGTTCACCGGCGACTCCCGGTAGTGGCGCGCCAAAATGCCGTCCTCGACATAGCCGTTACCGCCGAGGCACTCCATCGCCTCGTAAAGGAATGCCGGCGCGCTCTTGCAGGTCCAGTATTTGATCGCAGGCGTGAGCAGCCGCATGTAAGCGGCCTCCGCGGCATCATGCGGCGTGCGATCGAAGGCACGGCAGAGCCGCATCACCAGGGCCGTGCTCGCTTCCACGTGCAGCGCCATGTCCGAGAGCACCGCCTGCATCAGCGGCTGATCGGCCAGATGCTTCTGGAACACGCTGCGGTGACGGGCGTGATGCAGCGCATGTGCGAGCCCCGAGCGCATCAAGCCGACGGAAGCGATCGCGCAATCCTGCCGCGTCAGCTGCACCATCTGGATGATGGTGCGGATGCCCTTGCCCTCTTCGCCGACCGCCTGTGCATAGGCGCCCGTGAATTCGACCTCGGAAGATGCATTGGAGCGGTTGCCGAGCTTGTCCTTCAACCGCTGGAACTGGATCGCATTGACCGAACCATCCGGCGCAAAGCGCGGCATGAAGAAACAGGTCAGCCCGCTCTCGGCCTGCGCCAGCACCAGGAACGCATCGCACATCGGCGCCGACATGAACCATTTGTGTCCGGTGATGCGATAGGCATCGCCGTCGCGCACCGCGCGCGTCATGTTGGCGCGCACATCGGTGCCGCCCTGCTTCTCGGTCATGCCCATGCCGAGCGTCATGCCGCGCTTCTCCCACCACGGCGCAAAGGCGGGATCGTAGCTCTTCGTCGACAGCACCGGCATCACGCGCGCCAAAAGATCCGGCTCAGTCGCGAGCGCCGCGACCGAGGCGCGCGTCATCGTGATCGGGCAGAGATGGCCGGTCTCCACTTGCGAGGCCATGTAGAACTTTGCCGCGCGAATGACTTCGGCGGCATCGCCTGCGGGCTTGCCTTCCATCGTCCAGGTCGAATTGTGCACGCCGGCACGTGCGCTGTGCGCCATCAGCTCGTGATACGAGGGGTGAAACTCGACCTGGTCGCGCCGATTGCCTTTTGCGTCGAAGGTCCGCAGCTTCGGCGTGTTCTCGTTGGCCACGCGCCCGCGATCGGCCATCGCGGCCGAGCCCCAATGCCTGCCGAACTCCGACAGCTCCCGCTCCGCCGCCGCGCCGCCATTGGCCTTCACCGCCGCGACCAGGGGACGGTCGACCGCGAACAGATCGACGTCTTCGAACGGCGGCGACTGGTTGAAGACCTCGTGGGTCGCAAATGTGGGCTGGGTCATCTTCTCGTCCTCGGCGCGGAATCAGTTCCGCCGCGGCTGAATAGGGAAATCATAGGCCTCCCCGCCTGCCCCCGGCAGGGAAAAATGCCACCACTCCTTCGAATAGTTCACAAAGCCTTGCCTCGCCATCGCAGCCACAAGCCGCTTGCGCCAGGCGCGCTGCTCCGCACCGATCGACGGTGCCGCGGTATGGCCCTTGGTGTCGGTGCAATCATAACCGGTCCCCATGTCGACGCTGCCTTCCGGAGCACGCGTCTCGACCGGCGCCGTGCAATCGGCATAGGTTTTCGACGGATCGTATTTTCCGGAATTGTCGGCCTTGAGATCGACCAGCGTGAGGTCGAGCGCCGCACCGGTGGAATGCTGCGAACGGCTCGCGATGTAACCGAGACGAAACAGCTCGGTCTTCGGGATCTTCGGATTGTAACGCCGTTCGGCGGCGGTCTCGTGGCCGTTCTGCGACCACTTCACCATGTCGAGCGAGGCCCGCGCCGGCCGGTAACAGTCGAACATCTTCAGCGACAGGTTCTGCGCCGCCAGCTCCGCCTGAACCGCCTTCAGCCGCAGCCCGACCTCGCGCTTCACCACGCATTCCCCGGCACCGTAGCCGGCGAGCGGACGGCCGACGAAATTGTTCGAGGTCGCGTAGCGGATGTCCTGGATGATGCCGGGATCGATGTCGCGGAGATAGACGAAGCCGCCGGGGAGCGATTGGGCGTGGGCGGCGCTGATCGTCATTGCGGCCAGAAGAGCTGTCGCCATTATTTTCATAGGTGGCCCCGCATCGTCATGGCCGGGTTTATCCCGGCCATCCACGTTCTTTTTGCATCAATTGCGATAGAAGAACGTGGATGCCCGGGACAAGCCCGGGCATGACGGAGAGGACGAGCCCGACCAGACAGATCAGGGGATAACTCCCTACCCCGGCATTGGCCCTTGCTCCCCCCGCCATCCGCGCCTATAGCTCTCGCTTTAATGACATCGAAATCGACCTTCGTCCTCGGCCACCGGCATTTGCTGGGCATCGAGGGCCTTTCCGCGGCCGACATCACCGGCCTCCTCGACCTGTCCGAAGAATATGTCGAGCTCAACCGCCAGGTTGACAAGAAGCGCACCGTCCTGCGTGGACGGACGCAGGTGAACCTCTTCTTCGAGGCCTCTACCCGGACCCAGTCCTCGTTCGAGCTCGCGGGAAAGCGGCTCGGCGCCGACGTCATGAACATGTCGGTCGCGTCCTCGTCCATCAAGAAGGGCGAGACGCTGATCGACACCGCGATGACGCTCAACGCCATGCACCCGGACATCCTGGTGATGCGCCATCACGCCTCCGGCGCGGTGGAACTGCTGGCCCGCAAGGTTGACGGTTCCGTGATCAATGCCGGCGACGGCGCCCACGAGCATCCGACCCAGGCGCTGCTGGATGCCCTCACCATCCGCCGCAACAAGGGCCGCATCGAGGGCCTCGTGGTCGCGATCTGCGGCGACGTGCTGCATTCGCGTGTCGCCCGCTCCAACATCATCCTCCTCAACACCATGGGCGCCCGCGTCCGCGTCGTCGGCCCCTCCACGCTGCTGCCGCCCGGCATCGAGCGGATGGGCGTCGAGGTCGCGCGCGACATGCGCGAGGGCCTCAACGGCGCCGACATCGTCATGATGCTGCGGCTGCAGCGCGAGCGCATGAACGGCTCCTTCGTGCCGTCGACCTCCGAGTACTTCAACTATTTCGGGCTCGACCAGAAGAAGCTCGGCTACGCCAAGCCGGACGCCCTCGTGATGCACCCCGGCCCGATGAACCGCGGCGTCGAGATCGACACGGCGGTCGCCGACGGCGCACAGTCCCTGATCCGCGAGCAGGTGGAGATGGGCGTCGCCGTCCGCATGGCGGTGCTGGAAGCGCTCGCCCGTAACCTGCCGAACGCGTGATGCCCATGTTGACCGATCGCCGCCCGATCCTGCTTGCCAACGCCCGCGTCATCGATCCCTCCAGGGATTTCGACGGCGTCGGCGACGTCCTGATTGCCGACGGCACCATCCGCGAGACCCGCCGCGGCATCGGCGCGGCCGGCGTCCCCGAGGGCACCGACGTCGTCAACTGCGCCGGCAAGATCGTCGCGCCCGGCCTGATCGACATGCGCGCCTTCGTCGGCGAGCCCGGCTACAGCCATCGCGAGACCTTTGCGTCAGCGAGCCAGGCGGCTGCGACCGGCGGCATCACCACCATCATCTGCCAGCCCGACACCCTGCCCGTCGTCGACAATTCGGCGACCGTGGACTTCGTGATGCGCCGGGCCCGCGACACCGCGATCGTCAACATCCAGCCGATGGCCGCTCTCACCAAGGGCATGCGCGGCGAGGAGATGACCGAGTTCGGCCTGCTGAAGGCCGCCGGCGCGGTCGCCTTCAGCGACGGCGACAAAAGCGTCACCAACGCCCAGGTGATGCGCCGGGCCTTGACCTACGCCCGCGATTTCGACGCGCTGATCGTGCACTACACCGAGGACCCGCATCTGGTCGGCGAAGGCGTGATGAACGAGGGCGAGTTCGCAACGCGGCTCGGCCTGATGGGCATCCCGAACGCGGCGGAAGCCGTGATGCTGGAGCGCGACATGCGCCTCGTCGCGCTGACCGGCGGCCGCTATCACGCGGCATCGCTGTCCTGCGTCGACTCGCTCGACGTGCTCAAGCGCGCCCGCGATTCCGGGCTCGCCGTCAGCGCCTCGGTCTCGATCAACCACCTTGCGCTGAACGAGAACGACATCGGCCCCTACCGGACCTTCCTGAAACTGTCGCCGCCGCTGCGCACCGAGGACGACCGCCGCGCGCTGGTCGCCGCCGTCGCTTCCGGCCTCCTCGACGTCATCATGTCCGATCACAATCCGCAGGACGTCGAGGTCAAGCGCCTGCCGTTCGCGGAAGCGGCGCCCGGCGCCGTGGGGCTCGAGACCATGCTGCCCGCCGGCCTGCGGCTGGTGCACAATGGCGAGCTGGAGCTGAAGACGCTGATCCGGGCGATGTCGACCCGGCCGGCCGAGCTGCTGGGCCTGCCCGGTGGAACCCTGCGCGTGGGCAGCCCGGCGGACGTGATCGTGATCGACCCCGATACGCCCTGGGTGGTCGATCCGGCCGACCTCAAATCGCCCTGCAAGAACACCCCGTTCGACGAGGCCCGCTTTACAGGCCGCGTGGTGCGCACCATTGTCGGCGGACGGACGGTCTATGAACATGTCTGAAGCGCGGGATCATGCGTGGCGTCGCAGTTCAGCATCAAGGTGCAGCCATGGGGCTTGAAGCCTTCCTGCCGGTGGCGCTCGCCATCGGCTACCTCTTCGGCTCGATTCCGTTCGGGCTGATCCTGACGAAGCTTGCCGGCACGCAGGACATCCGCTCGATCGGCTCCGGCAGCATCGGCGCCACCAATGTGCTGCGCACCGGACGCAAGAGCCTTGCCGCGGGCACCCTGCTGCTCGACGCGCTCAAGGGCACTGCCGCCGTGGTGATCTGCGGCTACATCGCCGGCCCCAATGCCGCGATGGTGGCGGGGCTCGGCGCGTTCCTCGGCCATCTCTTCCCGGTCTGGCTCAAGTTCAAAGGCGGCAAGGGCGTCGCGGTCTATATCGGCATCCTGCTCGGACTGTTTTGGCCGGCCGCGGTGGTGTTCTGCGTGCTCTGGCTGGCCACCGCCTTCACCACCCGCTACTCCTCGCTTTCCGCGCTGGTGGCGTCGTTCATCACGCCGATGTTCCTGTGGTGGTTCGGCCACCTCGCGCTGTCGGCACTGTTCGCGGTGCTGACGCTGCTGCTGTTCTACGCGCATCGCGAGAACATCAAGCGCCTGCAATCGGGCAAGGAGAGCCGGATCGGCGAGAAGGCTTAAGTCGCGTTCTCGAGTGAGGCGGATAGCGGTTCGCGTCAGCCAAAATCTGAAGCCGGAAAAAGTACGGATACCGCCGCACCATCTCCGCATTATATGCCAAATCCTGTTCGCAACTCTCTTCCGACTCACGGCAGGCTGTAGCGAACGGGTTCCACGCCTGTCATCCTGACAGTGGAAATGGCGTTACGCGGTTGCTCAGAATGAGCGAGAAGATGGACGCGCATATCGATGCTGGTTCGCAAGGTGCGGCACGCACCGCGGCAAGCCAGCTGCTCTCGGCAACGGACATCTGGTCCGGCGCTCCCTCGCCGCCTCCCGCGATAGAGCCTGCGCCCGTCTCTCCCCCAGCGCCCATCGCCGTCGCGCCACCGCCGCGCCGCGTCGAAGTCGAGGCCGTCGCCCCACCCGTTGGGATCAGGCAGCCATCAAGATCATGGCCGCCGAAAAAGCTTTCGCTGGCCCTCCAGGGCGGCGGCACCTTTGCCGCCTTCACCTGGGGCGTGCTGGAGCGGTTGCTGGAACAGCCCGACATCGAGATCGACGCGATCAGCGGCGCGAGCGCCGGCGCGATCAACGCGCTGCTGCTCGCCTGCGGTCTTGCCGAGGGCGGCCGTGAGGCGGCCCGCGGCCGGCTGAACCGGTTCTGGGTCCGCCTGATGCACGAGGCGTCGTTCCGTTCGTTGATGCTGGTCGGCGGATTTTCTCCGGCGGGAAGCTCGGTCGCGTTCGGCCCGACGCTGCGCTCCGGCCAGTTCGATCCATTCGATCTCGATCCGCTGCGGCAGGCACTGTCGCGCGACATCGACTTTTCCGCTCTGCGCGATCCGCGCTGCCCGAAGCTGCTGATCGCGGCGACGCGGATCCGCGACGGCCAGCAGCAGATCTTCCGCAACGAGGCCATCACCGCCGATGTCGCGCTGGCCTCGACCTGCCCGCCGCTGGTTCACTGTGCCGTCGAGATCGACGGTGAGGCCTATTGGGACGGCGGCTTCGGCGGCAACCCGCCGCTGGTGAAGCTGGTGCAGGAATCTGCAACCGCCGACCTCCTGCTGGTCCAGGTCACGCCGTCCCGCGACAGCTACGTGCCGATCACGCTCGCGGCGATCGACCGCCGGCTCGACCAGATCGCCGCCAACGCCGCGCTCAATGCCGAGCTTGCCGCAATCGCATGGGCGAAGTCGCAGGCCGCGCCGTCGCTGCGGCTCTCCACGATCTCAGCCGAAGATTCCGTCGACGGGCTCGCGCAGCGCTCGTCCACCGATCTCGGCCGCGGCTTCATCCGCGCGCTGCACCGGAGCGGTCGCGAAGCCGCCGAGCGCTGGCTCGGGCAAGGCGCATCAGGCGCGGACGCCCGACACGCGCTGCCCGCCGCCGAAGCGGCGCTAGCCTGATTTCGCCAGCGCGTTCTCCAGGAACCACGCCGACGACAACGCCACCGGATCATTGCCGAAGCGCGCGATCACCTGAACGCCGATCGGCAGTCCGTTGGATTTCAGCACCGGCACGTTGACGCAAGGGTTGCCCATCAGCGTCCAGACCCGGTTGTAACGGGGGTCACCGGTCGAGGCGAGCTCCTTGGCCGGCGGCGTGCCCGGCGCCGAATAGGTCAGCAGCACGTCGAAATTCTCGAACAGTTCACCGAGCTCGCGGCGGCCGCGACGCGCGATGCGGCGGGCCTCGTCGTAGTCTTTCGGCGTCAGCCCGACCGTCGCATCGAGGCTGGCGCGCAGCATCGGTGCGATCTCGTCGTGATGTTGGTCAAACTCCCAGGCGAGCGCGCGGTGCGCCTCGAAATCCTGGATGATCGGGTGGATGCGCCAGGCTTCCGCCAACGATTCCGGCGCGGCGATCGTCTGCACGCTGGCGCCGGCACGTTCGGCCGCCCTAATCGCAGCTTGCAGCCCCTCTTCCGCCGCCGGCTCGACGGCGCCGGCGAATTCCTGCCGGACCACGCCGATGCGCGGCGCCTTGGCCGGAGCGATGCCGGCGAATTCGGTACGGCCGGTTATTCCCAACAGACCACGCGCGAGATCTTCCGCGCGCGATCCGAACAGACCGACCGTGTCGAGCGCCCACGAATAGCACTTCACGCCGACCGTCGGCAGCATCCGGAACGACGGCTTGATCGCGGCAGCGCCGCAATACGCCGCCGGCCGGATCACCGAGCCGCCGGTCTGGGTGCCCAGCGCCAGCGGGATCATGCCGGCGCCGACGGCTGCCGCCGAGCCCGAGGACGAGCCGCCCGGCGTGTGACCGAGATTGTGCGGATTGAGCGTCGGCGTCGGATCGCGCGAGGCAAACGCGGTCGTGGTGGTCTTGCCGATGATGGTCGCCCCCGCCCGCTTCAGCATCATCACCACAGGCGCGTCCGAGCGCGGCTGCCAGCCGCGATAGATCTCCGAGCCCATCTCGGTCGGCATGTTGGCGGTGTCGATGATGTCCTTGATCCCGACCGCGATGCCGCGCAGCGGGCCGGAGCTTTGCGCCTTGGCGGCCTTGTCGTGACGGACGAAGGCGCGGACGTCCTTCTCCCTGGCCTCGATCGCCGCGTGCGACTGGGCGATGGCGGCGTCAGGCGAAAGCTCGCCGGCTTCGATGCGGCGCTGGAGGTCGGCGAGTGAGATCATGGGTCTTCCTAGGTCAAGGTGCCTCGGCCGCTGAACGGCAAAGGCAGGCTGTGCTCATCCAGGACGGCCTTGTCGTGATTGAGGTACGACCAAAGCCGGTTTCTGAGCTCGTTGGCATTCTCGTATGCTTCCGACGACCGGTCGAGGGCCGAACAGGCATCGTCTGCCATGCAACAGAGTGAGTGGAGGGTGTCGCCCTGAATCAGCACGCCCGGAAAACGCCGTCCCGGGTGGCGGTCCACCCCTTCCCTACGCCCTCAGGTTGTTCCATGCTGCGCTCACAAGGAGACGCCGTGGACGCCATCAACCCAAGCGTTGAGCTGACCGAGGCTGAGCGGATCGACCGCCTGCGGCTGATCCGCTCCGACAATGTGGGCCCGCGCACGTTCCGTTCGCTGGTCGATCATTTCGGCAGCCCGCGCGCGGCGCTGGAGCGGCTGCCGGATCTCGCCCGCCGCGGCGGTGCGCAGCGGTCGGGGCGCATCTGCAGTGCGGACGAGGCCAAGGCCGAGCTCGCCGCGAGCCGCAAGTTCGGCATCTCCTGGCTCGCGCCCGGCGAGGACGGCTATCCGGCGCGGCTCGCAACGCTCGACGATGCGCCGCCGCTGCTCGCGGTGCGCGGCGACACCAAGACCCTGATGCGGCCGATGATCGCGATCGTGGGATCTCGCAATGCCTCCGGCGCCGGCTTGAAGTTCGCCGGCCAGCTCGCGCGTGAGCTCGGCGAAGCCGGCTTTGTCATCATCTCGGGGCTCGCCCGCGGCGTCGACCAGGCGGCGCATCGCACCAGCGTCGAGAGCGGCACGATCGCGGTGCTCGCCGGCGGCCATGACTGCATCTATCCGCCCGAGCATGGCGATCTGCTCGCGGCGATCCTCGATCACGCCGGCGCGGCGATCTCCGAGATGCCGCTCGGCCACGAGCCGCGCGCCCGCGACTTCCCTCGCCGCAACCGGCTGATCTCAGGCGCCTCGCTCGGCGTGGTCGTGGTGGAGGCCGCGCACCGCTCGGGCTCGCTGATCACCGCGCGCATGGCGGCCGAACAGGGCCGCGAGGTATTCGCAGTTCCGGGCTCGCCGCTCGATCCGCGCGCCGCCGGCACCAACGATTTGATCAAGCAGGGTGCAACGCTCGTCACCGAAGCCGCCGACATCGTCAACGCGGTCCAGCCGATCATGGAGCGGCCGCTGATGCATCCCATGAGCGAGCCCGACAGCGAGCCGTTCGAGAGCGATCCGCAAGGCCACGACCGCGACCAGATCACCGGCCTGCTCGGCCCTGCCCCCGTGACGATCGACGATCTCGTGCGGATGTCCGGCGCCTCGCCCGCGATCGTGCGGACCGTGCTGCTGGAGCTTGAGCTCGCCGGCCGGCTCGAGCGCCACGGCGGCGGACTGGTGTCGCTGATCTAGAGCTCGTTGCGCGCGTCGAAGCGCGTCCGCGCCGCCTCGATCTGCGCCAGATGGTCCATGGCCCACTGTCCAAGCGCCTTCACCGGCTGTTGCAGCCCGCGGCCGAGATCGGTCAGCTCGTAATCCACGCGCGGTGGAATCGTCGGGAAAATCGTGCGCGTGACGAGGCCGTCGCGCTCGAGGCCGCGCAGCGTCAATGTCAGCATCCGCTGCGAGATGCCGTTGATCATCCGCTTCAGCTCATTGAAGCGCTTGGGCCCGTCGCTCAGATTCATGATGACGAACACGCTCCATTTGTCGCCGACGCGCGACAGGACCGAGGCCACGCCGCGGCAGTCGGAATGGTCCGGATCAGGCAGTCGCGGTGCGGGTAAATCGGTGTGTGCTGGTTCCAAAGATGTGCCCATGGCTCAAAAAAGTGCGTTCTTGCGGGGATTTCGATAGTCACTCATCTAGCGCTGGTTACAAACCTATACCAGGGTGACCCCAAATGAAACTCCTCCATATCGACTCCAGCGTCCTCGGCCCCCACTCCGTCAGCCGGCAGGTCTCCGCCGCCATCGTCGACCGGCTCCGGCAGGCGACGCCCTCGCTCGCCGTGACCTATCGCGACCTGACCCAGACCCCGCTTGCCCATCTCTCCGGATCGCACCTGGCCGTTGCGCAAGGCGCCCCCGCGCCGGCCGAACTCGGCCCCGACCTTGCTGCCAGCGCCGCTGCCCTCGACGAGTTCCTCGCCGCGGACGTCGTCGTGATCGGCGCGCCCATGTACAATTTTACCATTCCCAGCCAGCTCAAGGCCTGGATCGACCGCGTCCTGGTGGCGGGCAAGACGTTCAGCTACGGGGCGAACGGGCCGCAGGGTCTTGCCGGCGGCAAGCGTGTGATCGTGGCGATCTCGCGCGGCGGATATTACGGCGCGGGTTCGCCGGCGGCGGCGCTTGAGCACCTCGAAACGTACTTGCGCGGCGTATTCGGTTTCATGGGCATCACCAATCCCGAATTCATCATCGCCGACGGCATCCAGGTCGGGCCGGAGCATCGCGAGAAGTCGATCGCAAGCGCGCTTCAGGCGGCCACCAGCCTGCGCGCTGCGTAAGATTCACACCGACACCAGCCGCTGCCGGACTCCGGCGGCGGCTGACAGATCGACGAAGCTAGAACCAGGCGCCCTGAATACCGAGGATGACGGCCACGAGCGAAATGAACAGGCCGATACCGGAGAACAGAGCCACGCCGATGAATTCGGACGTGTCGGAGCGCTTGGCGGGAATGGCGGAACGTTCGGTGAAAATACGCGGTGCTGAAATCGACGAAAAAATGCGAGCTGCCTTCGGCATCACGGGCTCCTTTGAAAATGAGTCTTGTGACCCTCTGCCCGTAAAAATGTCTTTGCAGCACAAGCGAAGGTTCAACACCTCACGCAAAGGTTTAGAAAATAGGTCGCGCAACGCGAGGGAACCGGCCGGCGCAACCGAGTTGATCGCGCCGACCGATTCAATTTGCAGCTTATTTGATCAGCCGCGATAGATCGGCGCGCCGCTCGGCGATGCCACCGCGCCGCCGTCGACGAAGATCTCCTGGCCCTGCACATGCGCGGAGTCATCCGAGGCGAGGAACAGCACCGTCTTCGAGATGTGATCTGGTTCACCAATGCGGCCGAGCGGCGTCGACAGCGCGATGCGCTTCTCGAACTCTTTCTCGGCCTCCGGCGTTGCGATCGCGGCGCCCCAGATCGGCGTGCGGATCGCGCCCGGCGCGACCACGTTCACGCGAATGCCGCGCGGCGACAGTTCCGAAGCCATGATCCGCGCCATCGCTCGCACGCCGGCTTTCGCCGCGCCATAGGCCGAATAGCCGGGAATGCCGAGCACGGAGATCACCGACCCGTTGAGGATGATCGAGGCGTTGTCGTTGAGATAGGGCAGCGCGGATTGCACCGTGAAGAACACGCCGGTGAGGTTCGTGCTGATGACCTTCTCGAACACATCCAGCGTCGCCGAGCCGAGCGGCGTTCCGCCGGGGATGCCGGCATTGGCGAACACGATGTCGTACTTGCCGAATTTCTCGGCACCCTGCTTGATCGCGGCTTCCGTCGCGGCGATGTCGGTCGCATCGGCCGCCAGCGCGAGCGCGTTCGGGCCGAGCTCCTTGGCGGCCGCCGCCAGCGTCTCCTTGTTGCGTCCGGTGATCACTACCTTCGCGCCCTCGGCCACGAACAGCTTTGCCGTCGCAAACCCGATGCCGCTGTTGCCGCCCGTAATCAGTGCCGTCTTGCCTTGAAGTCTCATGCTCGCCTCCAGTGGTTTCATTATGAAACTAGATTGCCATCTAGGGCATTTGGTTTTATGATGCAACCACACGAGCGCGTGATCGGCGGCCGGACCGTGCGAACGCGAAAGGACCTGGAACAATGGTGAAACGAACGAGCTTTGAGGGGGACTCCTGCCCGGTCGCGCGCTCGCTGGACGCACTCGGCGACTGGTGGTCGCTGCTGATCATCCGCGAGGCGCTGTTCGGCCTGCGCCGCTTCGGCGAGTTTCAGAGCAAGCTCGGCATGGCCAAGAACATCCTGTCAGCCCGTCTGCACTCCCTCGTGGACCATGGCATCCTGGAAACCGCCCCCGCCTCCGACGGCAGCGCCTATCAGGAATATGTGCTGACACCGAAGGGGCGCGGCACCTTCCCGATCCTGGTTGCGCTCCGGCAATGGAGCGAGGAGTTCGACGACCACCCCGAGCAGATCGCGACCGTCCTGGTCGATCGCGAGAAAGGCCGCCCGGTGAAGAAACTCGAAATGCGCGCCGAGGACGGCCGCCTGCTCAGCCCCGCGGATGCGATGGTGAAGCCAAGACCGGCCCCGCGCCGGCGGTCGGCGTGACGGAGCAGGACTGCCACCACGCCATCATTGCGAGGAGCGCTTGCGACGAAGCAATCCAGACTGCCTCCACGGGGACACTCTGGATTGCTTCGCTCCGCTCGCAATGACGAACTTGGAGCACCGCGCCCCAATCCCTCACCGTCACCCCCGCGCAATGGCGAAGCCATTGTCGCTGGAGGTGCTCGCCTCTTCGGCGAGCCTCGAAGGGCGACGGCCCAGCCTTCTCCACGCGGCTGCATCCCGGCCGTTCATCCTTCGAGGCTCCCGGCGCGATGCCTTGCATCGCGCCACTCGCGCCTCAGGATGACGGAATTCATAGAGCCCCGGGCCCCATGACAGCCTCGTTGCAGGACTTGTGCAAAAGCTCGACAGCATCAAAGATGGCTAGGCATCCCAAAGCGGCGCCAACATGCCCCTGCTCGCCATCGTCTATTTTTCGATCTCCGGCACCACCGAACAGCTGGCACATGCAATAGCGCGCGGGGCCACCGGAATGGCGGAGATCGGTCTTTGCCGCATCGCCGGCGACGACATCGTGTCGGGCCGTTTCCGGAATGAGCGGTTGCTTGAGACGATCGACCGCGCCGGCGCAGTGGCATTTGGCAGCCCGACCTACATGGGCGGCCCAACCGCGCAATTCAAAGCCTTCGCCGACGCTTCAAGTGACCGATGGAGCCAGCAGCGATGGGCCGACAAGATCGCGGGCGGCTTCACGACGGGCGCATGCGCCAACGGCGATCAACTGCACACGCTGACCTATTTTTCCATTCTGGCTACCCAGCACGGCATGCTCTGGTGCGGACTGGATATTCCGGGCGGGGAGGATCCGGCCGGCCGCAATCGGCTGGGCAGCCAGCTTGGACTCGCAACGCACCTGATCGACGGCGCCTTGCCTGAGAGCGACCTCGTCACGGCCGAATATCTCGGCCGGCGATTGGCGAGGATCGCAGGCCGCCACAGCTGACCAGCCGTCGCTGCGAGCGCGCGATCTCTCGCATTGGCGAGGCATGCCTCAGCCCATGTTACCCGGCATGAAACACCGGACTTTGGGATGACCGTCGAGGTAATGTTTCCACACCATCGTCAACCCCGCACGATTGGGCTGCTTGATCACGGCGCCGGCAGGAACGTTCACCCATTCTTCGTCGATGCGAACGCGATAATTCACGCCATCGGTGTCCCAATCCGGATCGGAGACGATGTATCCGTCGGCATTGGTACAGCACTGTCCAAATTCGCTGTGCAAACTCTCGAACCACGACTTGAGCGGCGAATTGGCGTAACGGCCGTCGTCGCGCCCGAGCGCCGGCGCGGCAACGGCGATGACGGCCAGCAGCAGCAGCGCGCGTGTTACTTCGAACATGCCAGTCTCCGCGGTTGCTTGCGAAAACACGCGCGCAGCTGCGCGCCCGAACCAGGTTCGGCCCGTCAAAATGTGGCAGTGAGATCTACGATTGGGCGCCGGCAGTGTCCGGCAGCTCGTCGACATAATCCTGGCTTGCCGACGGCCCTTCGGCACCAGCCAACTCGAAGCCGTGTTTCCGGCCCTCCGCGAGGCCCTGTGCGATCATGCGTACGACGATGTCGGTTTCATCGCTTGTCAGCCGCCGGAGCGAGGTCCAGGACTTCAGGATCTGGCGCGCGCGCCCTAGATCCGTCCCGACGAATGGAAGCGGCTTGATCGACATCATCGCAAACCTCCGGTTTCGCGAGAGCAAATCTACCACGGCCGCAACGCATGCAGGCATGCATTTTGGACGCCGAAGCGGCATGCCCGATCGATCGACCCGCATGCCGATCACAGCGCCTTCGCCCTTTGAGCGGAGATGATCCGTAGCCCGGATGGAGCAAAGCGCCATCCCGGGTTCTCTCCTCGCTGCAAGTCGCCCCGGACTACGCTTCGCTTCATCCGGGCGACACGCGCGACACCGTCCGCTACGACAGCTTGCGCCGCGTCCGCAGCCGCAAATGCTCGTCGGCCTCGAGCTGCGTCATGCCCAGGAGATAATGCAGCACGTCCAGCTTGTGGCGCTCGGCGAGCTTGCGCATGGCGGCGACCTGCTCGGCGATGAAGGCCACGGCCTCGTCCGCCCCGCCTTCCCCGGGTTCCTCATTACGCGAGCCTGCCGGCGCGCCTGCTGCAGCGCGCGCCCGTTTCTTTCCCGGCCTTGTCACCGTCCCCACCCCGAATCCATGCCCCGTGGAAACATTACGCCGATCGGGATCGCAACTCCAAGGTGGTAATTTGCAACTTTCTCGATATGAAACTTTTCCCATTCGGAGCGCTTTCAACACCCCTCGATTTGACAGGGACCGCCTCACCACCCATGTTCGGGTCGAAACGGCCGACCCGAGTCCTTTCGTTTTCGGCCCAAGATTTTCCCGTAAGTCACTGGAACTACATGAATATCGTCATTGTGGAGTCGCCGGCGAAAGCCAAGACGATCAACAAGTATTTGGGCTCGTCCTATGAGGTTCTGGCCTCGTTCGGCCATGTCCGCGACTTGCCCGCGAAGAACGGCTCCGTCGATCCCGACAGCAATTTCAAGATGATCTGGGAGGTCGACCCCAAGGCGGCCGGCCGGCTCAACGATATCGCCAAGTCCCTGAAGGGCGCCGACCGACTGATTCTGGCGACCGACCCTGATCGCGAGGGCGAAGCCATCTCCTGGCACGTTCTGGAGGTGATGAAGGAGAAGCGCGCGCTGAAGGATCAGAAGATCGAGCGCGTGGTGTTCAACGCCATCACCAAGCAGGCCGTCACGGACGCGATGAAGCATCCGCGCGAGATCGACGGTGCGCTGGTCGATGCCTATATGGCGCGCCGTGCGCTGGACTATCTGGTCGGCTTCACCCTCTCCCCCGTGCTGTGGCGCAAGCTGCCGGGCGCCCGCTCGGCCGGTCGCGTGCAGTCGGTGGCGCTGCGCCTCGTCTGCGACCGCGAGCTCGAGATCGAGAAGTTCGTGCCGCGCGAATATTGGTCGCTGATCGCGACCCTGCTCACCCCGCGCGGCGATGCCTTCGAGGCACGCCTGGTCGGCGCCGACGGCAAGAAGATCCAGCGCCTCGACATCGGCACCGGCGCGGAAGCCGAAGACTTCAAGAAGGCGCTGGAGCTCGCCACCTACGCGGTCACCGCGGTCGACGCCAAGCCGGCCCGCCGCAATCCGCAGGCGCCGTTCACGACGTCGACCCTGCAGCAGGAAGCCAGCCGCAAATACGGCTTTGCGCCGGCGCACACCATGCGCATCGCCCAGCGCCTCTATGAAGGCATCGACATCGGCGGCGAGACCACCGGACTCATTACTTATATGCGTACCGACGGCGTGCAGATCGCCCCCGAGGCGATCACCCAGGCGCGCAAGGTGATCGGCGAGGATTACGGCAACGCCTACGTGCCGGATGCCCCGCGCCAGTACCAGGCCAAGGCCAAGAACGCCCAGGAAGCGCACGAAGCGATCCGTCCGACCGACCTCGCCCGCCGCCCCGACAGCATGAGCCGCAAGCTCGATTCCGATCAGGCCCGGCTCTACGAGCTGATCTGGAAGCGCACCATTGCGAGCCAGATGGAATCGGCCGAGCTCGAGCGCACCACCGTGGACATCACCGCCAAGGCCGGCGGCCGGACGCTGGAGCTGCGCGCCACCGGTCAGGTCGTCAAGTTCGACGGTTTCCTCGCGCTCTACCAGGAAGGCCGCGACGACGAGGAGGACGAAGACTCCCGCCGCCTGCCCGCGATGAGCCAGGGCGAGCCGATCAAGCGCGACTCGCTCTCCGTCACCCAGCATTTCACCGAGCCGCCGCCGCGCTTCTCGGAGGCCTCGCTCGTCAAGCGCATGGAAGAGCTCGGCATCGGCCGGCCCTCGACCTATGCCTCGATCCTCCAGGTGCTGAAGGACCGCGGCTACGTCAAGCTGGAGAAGAAGCGTCTGCACGGCGAGGACAAGGGCCGCGTCGTGGTCGCGTTCCTCGAGAGCTTCTTTGCCCGCTACGTCGAATACGATTTCACGGCCAGCCTCGAAGAGCAGCTCGACCGCATCTCAAACAACGAGATCTCCTGGCAGCAGGTGCTGAAGGATTTCTGGACCGGCTTCATCGGTGCCGTCGACGACATCAAGGATCTGCGCGTCGCGCAGGTGCTGGACGTGCTCGACGACATGCTGGGCCAGCACATCTATCCGCCGCGCGCGGATGGCGGCGACATCAGGCAGTGCCCGAGCTGCGGCACCGGCCGGCTCAATCTGAAGGCCGGCAAGTTCGGCGCCTTCGTCGGCTGCTCGAACTATCCTGAGTGCCGCTACACCCGCCAGCTCGCCGCCGACAGCGAGCAGACGGCCGACCGTTCGCTCGGCCAGGATCCTGACACCGGTCGCGATGTCTGGGTGAAGGCCGGCCGCTTCGGCCCCTACATCCAGCTCGGCGAGCAGAAGGATTACGAGGAAGGCGAGAAGCCGAAGCGCGCAGGCATCCCGAAGGGCACCTCGCCCAGCGATGTCGAGCTCGAGCTTGCGCTGAAGCTGCTGTCGCTGCCGCGCGAGATCGGCAAGCATCCCGAGACCGGCCAGCCCATCACCGCGGGCCTCGGCCGCTTCGGGCCGTTCGTGAAGCATGAGAAGACCTATGCCAGCCTGGAATCCGGCGACGAGGTCTTCGACATCGGCCTCAACCGCGCGGTCACGCTGATCGCCGAAAAGGTCGCCAAGGGCCCGAGCCGGCGCTTCGGCGCCGACCCCGGCAAGGCGATCGGCGATCATCCGACGCTCGGCACCGTCACCGTGAAGAGCGGGCGCTACGGCGCCTATGTCACGGCCGGCGGCGTCAACGCGACGATCCCCGCCGAGTTCGAGAAGGACGCCATCACGCTGCCGCAGGCGATCGCGCTGATCGACGAGCGCGCGGCCAAGGGCGGCGGCAAGGCCAAGGCGAAGAAGGCGGCGAAGCCCGCCAAGGCCAAGAAGGCTGCGGCGAAGGCCGCGGACGGCGAGGACGCCGCGCCGAAGAAAAAACCGGCCGCGAAGAAAGCCGCGGCTAAATCGAAAACTGAATCCACCAGCAAGGCGCGCGCCGCCGTGTCGTCGACCGCAAAGACGTCGCCGACCAAGGCCGCCACCGCCAAGGCTCCGGCCAAGAAGAGTGCCGGCAAGACTTAAGTGAAGAATTAGAGGTTAAGTGAAACGAAACAATGACCGTGGCTTTCCCGACCGGCAAGCCATCGTCGCCTTCATCAAGGCAAATCCTGGAAAGGTTGGAACTCGCGAAATTGCGCGCGAGTTCGGCCTGAAGAACGCCGATCGCGTCGAGCTCAAGCGCATGCTGCGCGAGCTCGCCGACGACGGGACCATCAAGAAAAAGCGCCACAAGGTGTCCGAACCGGACACGCTGCCGCCGACGCTGGTCGCCGACATCACCGGCCGTGACCGCGACGGCGAATTGATCGCCACGCCCACCGAGTGGGACGAGGTCGAGAGCGGCGAGCCGCCGAAGATCATCATCGAGATGCCGCGCCGGCCCAAGCCCGGCACCGCCGCCGGCGTACGCGACCGCGTGCTGCTGCGCGTCGAGCGCACCGAGGAGACCGAAGGACCGGCCTATCGCGGCCGCGTCATCAAGGTCTTCGACAAGACCAAGACCCGCATCCTCGGCGTGTTCCGCAGCCTTCCCGAAGGCGGTGGACGGCTCGTCCCCGTCGACAAGAAGTCCGCCGATCGCGAATTGAACATCGCCCCGGCCGATACGAACGGCGCGCAGGACGGCGACCTCGTCAGCGTCGACATCGTCCGCACGCGCAGCTTTGGCCTCGCCTCCGGCCGGGTGAAAGAGAAGCTCGGCTCGGTCAAGTCCGAGAAGGCGATCAGCCTGATCGCGATCTACGCCCACGACATCCCCCTGCAATTCTCCTCCACAGCGGAGCGCGAGGCGGAAGCCGCGGAGCCGGCGAATCTGAGGGGACGCGAAGACTGGCGCGACATCCCGCTGGTCACGATCGATCCGCCCGACGCCAAGGATCACGACGACGCGGTGCATGCGCAGCCCGACGACGACCCCAACAACAAGGGCGGCTTCATCGTCAACGTCGCCATTGCCGATGTCAGCTTCTACGTCCGCCCGGGCACCGCGCTCGACCGGGACGCGCTCGACCGCGGCAACTCGGTCTATTTCCCCGACCGCGTCGTGCCGATGCTGCCCGAGCGCATCTCCAACAATCTCTGCTCGCTGGTGCCGGGCGAGCCGCGCGGCGCGCTGGCGGTGCGCATGGTGCTCGGCCCCGACGGCCGCAAGCGCTCGCACAGCTTTCATCGCATCCTGATGCGCTCGGCCGCAAAGCTGAGCTACGCGCAAGCTCAGGCCGCGATCGATGGACGCACCGACGACACCACCGGCCCTCTGCTCGATCCTATCCTGAGGCCGCTCTATGCCGCCTACGCCTGCGCCAAGCGCGCCCGCGACGAGCGCGATCCGCTCAATCTCGACCTGCCCGAGCGCAAGATTCTCCTGAAGAGCGACGGCACGGTCGACCGCGTCGTCGTCCCCGAACGTCTCGATGCGCACAAGCTGATCGAGGAGTTCATGATCCTCGCCAACGTTGCGGCAGCCGAGATGCTGGAGAAGAAATCGCTCCCGCTGATCTACCGTGTCCATGACGAGCCGACGCTGGAGAAGGTCCACGCGCTCGCGGAGTTCCTGGAGACGCTCGACGTCCCCTTCGCCAAATCAGGCGCGCTGCGCCCCACCACGTTCAACCGCGTGCTGGCCCAGCTCGAGGGCCACGACTATTACCCGCTGGTGAGCGAGGTGGTGCTGCGCGCCCAGGCCCAGGCTGAATATTCCTCCGAGAATTACGGTCATTTCGGCCTGAACCTGCGCCGCTATGCGCATTTCACCTCGCCGATCCGCCGCTATGCCGACCTCGTCGTGCACCGCGCGCTGGTGCGCGCCCTCGGCCTCGGCGAAGGCGCCCTGCCCGACAGCGAGACGCCGGAAACCCTGAGCGAGGTTGCCGCGCATATCTCGCTAACCGAACGGCGCGCGATGAAGGCGGAGCGCGAGACCGTTGATCGCCTGATCGCCCATCACCTCGCCGACCGTATCGGCGCGAGCTTCCAGGGCCGCGTCTCCGGCGTCACTCGCGCCGGCCTGTTCGTCAAGTTGAGCGAGACCGGCGCCGACGGATTGATCCCGATCCGATCCCTCGGCACGGAATATTTCAACTATGACGAGGGCCGCCACGCCCTGGTCGGCACCCGCAGCGGCACCATGTACCAGCTCGGCGACGTCGTCGACGTCCGCCTGATCGAAGCCGCTCCCATCGCGGGCGCACTGCGCTTCGAATTGCTGTCCTCGGAGGGCGAGAGCCGCCCGCGCGAGCGCCGGCAGTTCCGCCCACAGCGCAAATCGTCCAAGCCCCATCCCGGACGCAGCCCGGAGAGAAAACGCAAGCCGGAGAAGCAGAAGTCGGGCAAAGGAAAGAAGCAGAGAAAGAACAAGGGCAAAGGCAAGGGCAAGAAGGGCAAGGCATGGTGACGATGAGCACGGCCCCCAAGATCTGGACGCGCGAGACCGGCCTCGTCGAGAAGCGCGACGTCTGGACGGCGATGAAGCGCGGCTTCCGCAGCCGCTGCCCGCGCTGCGGCGAGGGCAAGCTGTTCCGCGCCTTCCTGAAGACCGCGGACAATTGCTCGGTCTGCGGCCTCGATTTCACGCCGCACCGTGCCGACGATCTGCCCGCCTATCTCGTCATCGTCATCGTCGGCCACATCGTGGTGCCCACCATCCTCTGGATCGAGACCAATTACACCACGCCGGTCTGGCTCAGCTTCGCGGCCTACCTGCCCTTCACTTTCTTTGCCTCGCTCGGACTGCTGCAGCCGGTGAAGGGCGCCGTGGTCGGATTGCAATGGGCTCTGCGCATGCACGGCTTTGACGAGAACCCTCCGGATGGTATTCCGCCGGTGTAAGCAAATAATCAAAAAGCGTTTTGGGTGAGGACATGACGGACACGTCGCAGGCGGACGAAAAGGCAAAAATCCACGAGGGCAAGGAAGCCGACCATCATCCCTACTTCCGCCCGAAGGATGCGGCGACGCTGATCCTGGTCGATCGCAGCGGCGCGATCCCGAAAGTCCTGGTCGGCAAGCGCCACGACAAGGTGGTGTTCATGCCCGGAAAGTTCGTCTTCCCCGGCGGCCGTGTCGACAAGGACGACTATCGCGTGCCGATTGCGGCGCCCGTCACCGCGGAGCTCGAGGCCAATCTCGCCAAAGGCAGCCCGAAGACGCCGGCCTCGCGCGCGAAGTCACTGGCGATCGCCGCGATCCGCGAGGCCTGCGAGGAGACTGGTCTCTGCCTCGGCCGCAGGGCTGAGGTGAAGGCGAAGCTCGAAGGCGCCTGGAAGCCGTTCGCCGATGCGGGCCTCTTGCCCGATCCCTCCAGCCTGTTCCTGATCGCGCGCGCGATCACCCCGCCCGGCCGCGTCAAGCGCTTCGACACCCGCTTCTTCACAGCCGATGCCTCCGCGATCACCCACCGCGTCGAGGGCGTGATCCATGCCGATGCGGAACTGGTCGAGCTGGTCTGGGTCGAGCTCGGCTCGAAGCCGCTCGCCGATTTGCATCCGATGACGCGCAACGTGCTCAACGAGCTCGACACCCGCCTCGCCACCGGCCCGCTGCGCCACGATGCGCCCGTGCCGTTCTTCCATTTCTACGGCGGCAAGATGCAGAAGGATATTTTGAGCTGAGCTCGCGGGTTCAATCCGCGTCCGGCTCGGTGCCGACATAATCGCGTGCCGGCAGCTTGAGCGCGCGGCCGATCTCCTGCGCGAACGCGTTGGCCTCGTCGCGCGTGTTGAAGCTGCTCAAGGCCACGGGCTCGGTGCCGCGCTTGCCGCAGAGGGCGACGTCGAAGGTCGACGGCGGATCCTCGTCGGTGGCGCCCTGATCGGTGACACTGAGAAAGCTGAATTCGGTGAGCTTCCGCCGGCTGCGCACCCGCAGCGGACCACAGGCGCGGATCACGACGACCTCGGACATCAGCTTGTTGAGCTCGACGAAATAGCGGTAGGTCGCGAGCCAAAGGCCGGGAATCACGATCACGAGGCCGATCCCCGAAAAGACCAGGATCGGGACCAGATCGTCGGCCAGCCTGCCGAACCCTGCGAGATCATTGCGCACGCCGAGCGCGACGTTCCAGAGCAGATACGAACCCGCGGCAAGGAACGGCACCGACAAAATCCGGGCAATCCATTGCCCGGGCCACTCGACGCGGATCAAATTGCCATCCACCGTCATTGCGTCTGCCATGAGAGGTCTCCTCGGGAGCGAAGGTCATGGCTTGGTCGGCGTGACGAGCAGATTGGTTCGAACAGACGCCCCGGATGTGCTAGGTCTAGGAAAGTTCACTTGAGCGTTTGGAGGATGGGATGACGCGGTTCGTGAAGCCCCTGCTCGCTTCTATGGCACTATGCGGCCTGCTCGCTCCGCCTGCCCATGCTGACCTCGACGTCGCCAGACTGAAGCAGACGATCGAGACCTCCTTCGAGAGCGACTATCCGAAGCTCGACGCCCTCTACAAGGACATCCACGCCCATCCCGAGCTTGCCTTCCAGGAGGAGAAGACCGCGGCGAAGCTCGCCGCCGAGATGCGTGCGATCGGCTTCGAGGTCACCGAGCGCGTCGGCAAGACCGGCGTTGTGGCGATCTACAGGAACGGCGACGGTCCCACCATCATGGTCCGCACCGAGCTCGATGCGCTGCCGATGGAGGAGAAGACCGGACTGCCCTATGCCAGCCGCGACAAGCAGGTCTGGCAGGGTCGCGAGACATTTGTCGCCCATAGCTGCGGCCACGACATCCACATGGCGAGTTGGGTCGGTACGGCGAAGACGCTGGTCGGCCTCAAGCACCAGTGGCACGGCACGTTGATGTTCATCGCGCAGCCCGCCGAGGAAGAGGTCAGGGGCGCAAAGGCGATGATCGACGATGGCCTGTTCACCCGCTTTCCCAAGCCCGATGCTGGTTTTGCCCTGCACGACGGCAGTGGCGCCTACGGCTCCCTGACCTACAGGGTCGGGGCCGGATCGTCGAATGTCGACGGTCTGTTCATCAAGTTCGTCGGCCGCGGCGGACATGGTGCGGTCCCGCAGGCGACCATCGATCCCGTGATGATGGCGTCCCGCTTCGTCGTCGACGTGCAGAGCGTGATCAGCCGCGAGAAGGACCCGACGGAATTCGGCCTTGTCACCATCGGCGCGATCCACGCCGGCACCGCCGGCAACATCATTCCCGACGAGGCCAGGGTGATCGGCACGATCCGCAGCTTCAAGCCGCAGGTGCGCGCCAGGATGCTGGCCGGAATCGAACGAACGGCGAAGGCGGTGGCGGCGATGGCGGATGCGCCGGCGCCCGAAATCCATCTCGACGAGGGCACCAAGGCGGTGATGAACGACGCCGCTGTCGTCGGCCAGGCCGAGCGGGTGCTGAAAGCGGCGTTCGGCGACAAGTTCAACGTCAGCCCCGCGAACACGACCAGCGAGGACTATTCGGAATACATCAACGCCGGCGTGCCTTCGATGTTCTTCAACATCGGCGTCTATGAGCCCGAGCGCGTCGCCGCCGCGCGCAACGGCAGCGGCCCGCCGCTTCCCGGCAACCACTCGCCCCAATTCGCCCCGGTGCCGAAGCCGACCATCCAGACCGGCGTCACCGCGATGACGCTCGCCGTGCTGAGCGCCTTCGATCAAAGGGCGCGGGGGCAATAATCCCCTCTCGCGTCTTGATGTCTTCCGGGCTCGCCGATCGGCGGCCCGGAATGACGCGAACGTGCTGAAGGTCGATCGAAAAACAAAAAATTCTTCCCGCCTCCCCCGATGGCGGAGTTCCCCAGCGTGCCTATGTCTTTCCCCAACGACACCCAACATGGAAGCGGGGCGATGGCACAACGGCAACTCAAGCTTGGCGCGTTCATGCGCCCGATCAGCATCCACACCGGCGCCTGGCGCTACCCTGGGGCCTGGCCCGACGCCAATTTCAACTTCGGCCACATCAAGACGCTGATCCAAAAGCTCGAGGCCGGCAAGTTCGACGCATTCTTCATGGCCGATCACCTCGCCGTGCTGAACATGCCCGTCAATGCGCTCAAGCGCAGCCACACCGTGACCTCGTTCGAGCCGTTCACGCTGCTCTCGGCGCTCTCGGCCGTCACCGAGCGGATCGGCCTGATCGCGACCGGCTCGACCACCTTCGACGAGCCCTATCACGTCGCCCGCCGGTTTGCCTCGCTCGACCATCTCAGCGGCGGCCGTGCGGGTTGGAACATCGTCACCACCTCGAACCCCGACGCGGCGCTGAATTTCGGCCTCGACGACCACATGGAGCACGCCGAGCGCTACAAGCGCGCCCGCGAGTTCTACGACGTCGTCACCGGCCTGTGGGATTCCTTCGCCGACGACGCCTTCGTGCGCGATGTCGAGAGCGGGTTGTTTTTCGATCCCGCCAAGATGCACACGCTCGACCACAACGGCAAATATCTGAAGGTGCGCGGTCCCCTCAACATCGCCCGCCCGGTGCAGGGCTGGCCGGTGATCGTGCAGGCGGGCGCATCGGACGACGGCAAGCAGCTCGCGGCCGAAACCGCGGAAGCCGTGTTCACCGGCGGCGGCAGCCTCGCCGACGGCCAGAAGCTCTACGCCGACATCAAGGGCCGCATGGAGAAGATCGGCCGCGATCCCGAGCACCTCAAGATCCTCCCCGGTGCCTTCGTCGTGGTCGGCGACAGCGTCGACGAGGCCAAGGAGAAGCGCGCGCTGCTCGACAGCCGCGTGCATTACGACAGCGCCATCGCCTCGCTGTCCGTCATCCTCGGCACCGACGCCTCCGGCTTCGATCCCGATGGTCCCCTGCCCGAGATCCCCGAGACCAATGCCAGCAAGAGCGGCCGCCAGCGCATGGTCGACCTCGCCAAGCGCGAAAAGCTCACCGTGCGCCAGCTCGCCCAGCGCGTCGGCGGCTATGGCGGGCTTTCGTTCGTCGGCACGGCCAAGACCATCGCCGACCAGATGGAGGAATGGCTGGTCGGGCGCGGCTCCGACGGCTTCAACATCATGTTCCCGTTCCTGCCCGCCGGCCTCGACGTTTTCGTGGACAAGGTGGTCCCGGAGCTGCAGAAGCGCGGGATTTTCCGGAAAGAGTACGAAGGGACCACTTTGAGGGAGAATCTGGGCCTGCCGCGGCCGAAAAACCGGTTCTTCGAGGGTTAATCGGGCCGATTTGAGTGGTTTTCCAGCCTAGAGCCCCGTTCGGGGCTCTAGGTTGTTGTTTTTGACGCGTTTTCCTGACGCGAACCGGTGCCCACTTCGCTGGAAAACGCTTCGAAACCTTGACATCAGGCGGTTTCTGGCTAGGTTGCCGGCCAACGCGGGCCGTTTGGCCGGCTCCAGATTCCCCAATTCTCTGAGGTTCAGAACATGGCCAAAGCGGTCACCATCAAGGTCAAGCTCGTGTCCTCGGCCGACACCGGCTTCTATTACGTCGCCAAGAAGAATTCGCGCACCATGACCGACAAGCTGGTCAAGAAGAAGTACGACCCGGTCGCGCGCAAGCACGTCGAATTCAAGGAAGCCAAGATCAAGTAAGATCGCGGCAAACGCTGAAGACTTTTGCGGGGCCCTTTCGGGCCCCGTTTTATTTTGGCCCCTCCTCGCGTGTCCCGGACGCGCGGCACTGTGCAACGCAGCTGCGCAGAGCCGGGACCTGGAGAGCGACTCGGCACGCGCAAAGACAAGGTCCCGCAGCACACCGCATTGGACGATGCTTCGCATCGAGCTGAGTTGACTCCTGCCGTCATCATCGGGGACGCTCGAAGTGCCCGGGGAATTTTCCGATGGAAGCCAGAACGTCGCTCGCTGCCCTGGTGGGCTTCGCGCTTGGAGCAGCCACGCTGGATTCGCAGCCTTGTGGATCGGCATCTCGTTTCTCGGTCACGCACCGGGCGGCATTCACAGCGATTGGGCTCTCGTCGTGTTCTCTGCAGCCCTGGTGTGCTTTGGAGTGGGCGGCGCCGCCGGAGCCAAAGGTGCTATCCGGCTAGCCAAATCCTTGCGCCGTTAGACGAATTGCCGCGACGGCTTTGATCGCAAGGACAGCCTTCTCCCGCCCGCCATCGCGCTGACGAGTTTATAGGCAGGCATCTCATCAACCGTCGGTTGCTCAACCTCAAATGTATGTTAGCGTGCCGTTACCGGCGCGGCATTTCCGCGCCGGATTTGGGAAGGACATGGTCATGAGATTGTCGCCAAGCCTTGTCGTGCCTTCAGCCATCGCCGCCTTGTCGACCGTCCTGCTGGTCGGCCCCGCTGCGTCGCAAATCAACGCGGGCTCCACCGACACGCTGCCTCCGGTCACCGTCGACGCGCCGAAGCCGGCGGCAAAACCGTCTGCGCCGCAGCGCGCGGCAGGCACCGGCACATCCGGCCGGACATCGTCGGCAACTCAGACGACATCGTCGGCCGCCCGAACGCCGTCCTATGCGCCGGGATCGACCATGGCGAAGATCGCCAAGCTGGAGCGATCTGCCAGCAGCTGCAACGGCGGCTGCGAGACCAGCTTCAAGACCGGCAACGCCCCCTGGGTTGGCTGCAGCTATTCGGCGGGAATCAATTCGGTGGTCTCGTCAACCTGCACCGACACGCTCACCTACAAGACCTACGCGGAGTGCATGGACACCAAACTTTTCCTGGGCTGGATCACGCGAGAAGCGCGCTGGCATTGCAGCAGCCTGCTCGCCGGCGGGAAGCTGAAGGGGGAAAAGCTGACCACGTTGGTTGCGGAGAAGCGTGAGGTCGCCGAGCTCAAGCGATCGGCACGTCAACGTTAGTCGACGGGGCATCGCAGCCCCGTTTCTGGTTGCGCCCCCACGTGATCCGGACCTGCCGTAGCCCGAGCGATGCGTAGCACCGCTCGGAAATGCCGCTGTGCTGCGTCCGGAGCACGACACTGGGCCGGGTGAACTGCGGCCAACAGCAAAAGCCGATCAGTGTTTGACGGGGCCAGCCTGAATCTCGAATAGCACGGCCTTCAATTTCGGCAGCCCCTGGTTCAGCGCAATCAATCCTGCAAAGGAGGACATGCTGACGGCCAAGCACGCGAGGAAGATCAGAGCGTGCTTGATCGTTATCCCAGCGAACGCCGTCAAGGGATTGATCAACCAGAATCGGCCACCAGCATCCCGCGCTCGCAGCAACATTTGATGGTTGGCCCAGACGCCTCCAAGCATCCCGGCGATGAATGTGCCAATGAGGGCACAATTCAAGAGAGTAACAAGCAAAGGCGGCATCGAGGCATCATAGCAACGTCGCTCGAAACGGACAATCTTCGTCAACCCTCGGTTGCTCAATCCCGAATGTATGTTAGCGTGCACTTCCCGGCACGGCATTTCCGTCCCGGATCAGGAAGGACATGGTCATGAGATTGTCATCAAGCCTTGTCGTGCCTTCAGTCGCCGCCGCGTTGTCAACCGTCCTACTGTGCGCCCCGGCCGCGTCGCAGATCCCAACCGGCTCCGCCGCCACGCTTCCCCCCGTCACGGTCGACGCGCCGAAGCAGACGGCAAGACCGCACGTGTCGGAGCGGGGAGCAACCACAACCGCGCCGCGCCGGACGGCGTCAACAGCTCCAACGTCAACCGCGCGCACGCCTTCGTACGCGCCGGGCTCACCCATGGCGAGGCTTGCCAGCCTGGAGAAAGTCGCCAGCAGTTGCAACGGCGGCTGTGCTTCAAGCTTCCGGCACGGCAATGAGCCCTGGATCGGCTGCAGCGAGTCCGGCGGCAACATCAATTATGGACCTTTCTCGCCCACATGCCGGGACACCATCACCCATACGTCCTACGAGACTTGCGTCGAGACGAAGGTGTTCCTGGGCGAGAATCGAAACAGAGCCCACTGGTTCTGCAGCAGCCTCGCCGCCGGCAACAGGTTCAAGGTCGCCGACCTCAAGCGGTCTGCACGCCGCTAGTTCTTTCTCTCCACACGCCTTCTGTTGCTGTCGAGCTTCAGCTCTCTCGTGTCCCGGACGCGGTGCAGCGCCGCCAGCGCGTTTACGCGCGTCTTCGACGCGCTATGGCGCTGCTCCGCAGAGCCGGGACCCAGGAGGCGGCACGGCAGAATGCGGAGACATGGGCCCCGGCTCTGCAGCGCACCGTCGAAGTGACGCTGCGCTGCGTCCGGGGCATGAGAGCTGGGCTACGCACCCCACGCAAAGCACTGCGCATCCGGACAACCGTCGACCAAGTGTGACCCATGTCGCAGAGGCCAGCGGCAGGCTCCAATACCTCCAGCGGGATTGTTGCATGAACCTGGTCCATTCCCGTGAAGAGCCATTTGCCGCTGTTGGATCCGCTGCGCTTCGGAGCCGCGCTCGGAGTTGCCGTTTTCCACCAGATGTTCTGGTCCTGGGCCTGGGCATCGATCGGCGTCCCCGGTTTCGAGCGCACCGTTGCAGCCGACGTGCTCTACCCCTCGGCCGCACCGTTCACCTGGTTCGGCTGGGTCGGCGTTGAAATCTTCTTCGTCATTTCCGGTTTCGTCATTGCCAATTCCGCGAGCACGGCCTCGCCCGGCGAGTTTCTGCTTGGCCGCGCGCTCAGGCTCTATCCGGCGGTCTGGGTCTGCGCCACCGCGACCTTCCTCGTCCTGCTGCTGTTCGGCAGCGGACCGGCGTCCGAGATCATCCTGCCCTACATCCACGCCATGCTGATGGTGCCGAAGGGCGTCACCGGTCAATGGCTCGACGAGGTCTATTGGACGCTCGCGGCCGAGACGGCGTTCTATGGGCTGGTGTTGTGCGCGATGCTGACGCGGAAGATCACGCTGCGGCACCTCGCCTTTGGTCTCACCATCTACAGCGCGGTGTTCAATGCCATCGCGCTGCTGGTTGCGTCATGCACGACGCCATCCGACCTGCCCTATCTCTTGATCCTGATGTTCCGGGTGCCGTGCGCGGCATTCCTGCTGACTCACGGCTGCTTCTTTGCGCTGGGCATCTGGCTGTTCATTTCCGCGAACAGGGAATTGACCGCGCTCGAACAGCTTGCCGTCGCCGTCACCTGCTTGTCGGGCGCAGCCGAGATCTACGTCTTCGCCTCGTTCTTCCTGACCTCCATCCCCGCCATCTCGGATCAATCGGCCATGGTGCCGATCACCGTCTGGGCGGCCGCGGTGCTCCTCATTGCCCGTGCCGCGAAAAGGAACAGGCACCCTGCACCCGTGGCTTCTCCCGAAGCGCCGGCCTGGCTGAGGACGCTCGGACTGATCACCTATCCGCTTTATCTCACCCACAACGTCATTGGCTCTGCGATCATCCGTGCATTGATCGAGGCGGGCCTCGATGCCACCTCGGCCGTGTGGGTCGCGCTGGGCCTACTCGTGCTGGTCTGCTGGTTCATCTGTGCGAGGATCGAGCCGGCCGTCAGGTCCGCGCTGATGCAAACGCTGGCGCATTTCGGAAGGCTGCCGAAGCGGCTGCCGGCATCGCGCCGCCCGGCGCTGGCACGGGGCCTGGGACTGCGCCTTCCCCTGCCCGCCCCGATCAAGGTGAAGGTCGCGGCATCCTAGCCGGCGCGCGCAGTCTTGCGGCCTTCAGCGGCCGCTGACACCGGCAACAGCCAGCCCCTCGGCGAACCGCTCGACGAAGCCCTGATCGTTGCAAAAGAACAGCTCCTGCCGCGCCGTCGCGATCGTGTAATCCGGCTTGCGCTGCAGCAGATCGACGGCTGCCGCATGGGCCTGCGCCTTGTCACCGAGGTGGCCGAGGGACGCAGCCAGCGTCGCATAAGCACGATAGGTGGCATTCGGCTGCCGCGTCGCCCTGCGGGCAAACTCGACGGCAATGTCGTATTCGCCAAGCGAGAAATGCGTCCACGAACGAACGTGGTGAAAGCTCCAGAGATGGCTGTCGCGAGGACTGAGCATTGTCGCGCGATCAAGCAGCGCTTCGGCCTCGATCTCCCGCCCGCACCACAAAAGGTTGAACCCTTGCGCAAAATACCCTTGCGCGAAACTCGGATTGAGCTCCAGCGAGGTGTCGATGGCGGCCAGCGCCTCGTCGTTCCGACGCGTCAGGCACAGCGCTCGCCCGAGCGCGCAATGGCAGAAGCAATCGAGCTCGTCGAGCGTCACGGCGAGACGGGACTGGCGCAGCGCCGTTTCCAGACGCCCGGGCCGGATCTTCGGATCATCATAGAGCGCGCGCTGGATATTGACGTAGGCCAGCGCACCATGACCACGCGCGAAGCCGGGATCTGCCGCGATCGCACGCTGGAAATACTCCTCGGCCAGGTCGAATCCCGGCGTGGTGAACCGCCAGAGATTCCATAGTCCGCGCTGATAGCAGTCCCACGCATCCAGGCTTTCGGGCGCCTTTCGTGCCGCGAGTTGCTGCTCGACCTTCGACAGTTCGGGTTCGATGGTGGCGGCGATCTGCTTGGCCATCTCCTCCTGAATATCGAAGATGTTCTCGAGCTGAAGTTCGTACTTGTCGGACCAAAGCTGCATCCCGTCCGCGGCCCGGGTCAGCTCTGCCGTGATCCGCACGACATCGCGGCTCTTGCGAACGCTGCCGGACATGACATAGCTCACGCCGAGCTGCGCACCGACGTCGCGCGCGTCAACCACCCGCCCCTGAAACCCGATCGTCGAGTGGCGCGAGATCACGGAAAGCCAGCGGTTGCGGGCGAGCAGCCGGATGATGTCTTCCGTCAATCCATAGCTGAAATATTCGTTCTCCGGATCGTTCGACATGTTCGTGAACGGCAGCACCGCGATGAACGAACGCGCGTTGGCCTCTGCCTTGACCGATTCCGAAACGACGTCGTCGAGATGCGACACGTCGGTCGAAAGCGATGCCTGTTTCGGAACGTCGATCGGCGCGCGCTGCTCCGGCGCAAGCCGGATCGCTTCGGCGTCGGAGCCGCCGATCGCATGCACCTGGGCGACGAACCGAAAGCCGCGCCGGTGCAGCGTCCTGATGAAGAGCTGATCGGTTCCGTTGTCGCCGAGCACGCGCCGCGCGCCGTTGATGCGGCTGGAGAAAGCCGCTTCGGAAATGATGCGGCCATGCCACACGATGTCGATGAGCTCGTCCTTGCTCACCACCCGCTCGTGGTTGCGCACCAGATGAACGATGAGATCGAAGACCTGAGGTTCAATATGGACAGGCGTCCCCTCACGTCGAAGCTCTTGCTGGCTTAGATCGACCTCGAAATCCGAAAAACGGTATTTTACTACCATTATCACTTTCCTAGCGAGGCTGACCGCATATGGCGGCCGTCGTCGAAACAATCTCCAACTCAGGGAAAAACCAATGTGTCCTGAAGGACTCCGTCAAGCGCGAGGGATCGGTCGAGTTTAGAGATCGGTCAATCGCCCTTCAACCGGAGATGCCACATGGTCCGTGCGTCCGATCGTCTGCACCGCTATTGCGCCGGATGGTTTGCCGTCTTGGCACATCGCGGTTCCGCGCAAGCGCTTGCATCCCTCCCGTCCGCGACGCGTCCGAGCTTGCGGAAGAAGGTTCTCCTGCTGGCGGCCCGCCTGAGGCGTCTGTTCAATACGTGGGCTGCAGCGTCGCTCGCGCATCAGGCCGCAACAGCTGCCGGACAACTGCCGGCAGCGCACGGGATCTCCGCTGCCGCGGCGCGATCGACCCGTGCGGCGCAAAGCGGCGGCGCTCGACGAGCACCGCCATGATCGGATGCATGCTCTCGGCTACGCCGGGCTCGCTGGGGCGTGAGTGACCGCGTTTCAAACCGTCAATCCGAAGCGCGCGCCCGAAGGCATCAGCTTGCAGCGGCAGCCCGTTTGAGGGCCGTCAACAGTTCCTTCGCCAGCGGTCCCGCCGATGCCGGGTTCTGCCCGGTGATGAGGCGGCCATCAACAACGACATGAGGTTGCCAGTTGGATGCAGACGAGTACTCGGCACCCTCTGCCCTCAATGCATCCTCAAGTTCGTAGGGCACGTCGTCCCGGGCGTAGTCGTACTCTTCCTTTGTCGAGAACGACGTGAGCTTCTTGCCGCGCACGAACGGCGTGCCATCCCCGAGATCCACGCCGAGAAGAGAGCACGGACCGTGACAAACGGCGCTCACGAGCTTGCCCGTGCTCCACGCGCGCACGACGGCCTTCTGCACGTCGGCGTTTCGCGCGATGTCGACCATCGGCCCGAGGCCGCCGGGCACCAGGATCGCATCGTAGTCCGCGGCATCGACTTCGGACAATTTGCGGCTGTGATTGAGCCGACGAAAAGCCTTGCTCGCGAGAAACGCCTTCTGGGCTGGGTCTTTCTCGTCATATGCGTCGTAGGGCGTCCATCCGCCGGCAGGCGACGCGAACTCCACCGCGATTCCCGCCTTGTCGAGCACGTCGAAAGGATGGGCGACTTCCGCAAAGAAGAAGCCGGTCTTGCGACTGTGCGGACCGATCACGGCTGCGTTGGTGACGATGAACAGAACATGCTGGGTCACGTTGGATCCTCGATTTGATGAGGCGTTCAGGATTCGGTTCCAAGCGTTTCCCGCCACGAGCGCCCCGGCGCGCGATACGCGAACGTACCTATCACCGCAGTCGGCCCGACGGTGGTTAAATGCGGTAAATGGGGAATATCCGGCAAGTGTCTTCAGCTCAAAGCCATCGCGCCTGGTACATGCGCAATTTGCAATCTTGGTACTGTTCTATGGCCGGGCGCAGCGCATTTATCCGCTAGCCAGCGACCGGAGCGATCCCGATCCGCCAGTCTTGCGGGAGGTCCGGCCGGCGCAGACGGCGCTGATCGCTGGGCCCAACCAGATCAGGATCGAGGAGATAATTCCCATGAAGGCAATCGTTGTCACGGAACAGGCTGCGGGAACAGGCGGAATGAAGCTGATGGACCGGCCCGAGCCGCAAGCAGCGATCAACGACGTCATTGTCCAGGTTCACGCGTCGGGATTTGTCCCGACCGAGCTGACGTGGCCTTCGACCTGGACTGATCGCGTCGAGCGTGCCCGAACACCGTCGATCCCTGGACACGAGCTGGCCGGAGTGGTCACCGCTCTCGGATATGGCACGACCGGGCTCTCGGTGGGACAGCGGGTGTTCGGCCTTGCGGATTGGTATCGCGATGGCTCGCTGGCCGAGTATGTGGCGATCGAGGCCCGCAATCTCGCGCCGCTGCCTGGTGACGTTGACTTCACGGTGGGCGCGAGCCTGCCGGTCTCTGGCCTGACCGCATGGCAAGGGCTGTTCCAGCACGGCCGCCTCCAGGCGGGGCAACGCGTGCTCGCACACGGCGCGGCGGGCGCCGTCGGCTCGATGGTGACGCAGCTCGCACGAGAGGCAGGCGCCTACGTCATCGGCTCCGGTCGCGCCTCCGACCGTCAGACGGTGCTCGATTTCGGGGCGAAGGAATTCGTCGACCTCGACAACGACGCCCTTGAAGACATCGGCAAGGTCGATCTGGTGTTCGATGTCATCGGCGGTGACATCCAGAAGCGGTCCGCAGCACTGATCCGAGCCGGAGGAACACTGGTCACCATCGTCGGGCCGGCCGAGGCGCGGCCGACCAACGGACTGGCTCTCGATTTTGTCGTCGAGGCAGATCGTTCCCAGCTAAGTGAGATCGTCCAGCGCGTGCGGGACGGCCGACTGCGGACGAACATCGGCAAGGTCTCCACCTTCGACGATGCGGTCGCCGCCCTAAATCCGAGCGGCCGGCGCAAGGGGAATACGATCATCCGCGTTCGTCCCTGAAGCAGCAGCTATCAGGCACAGGAGGCACACCGTCGTCGGCTCCCCTCCGGCAGATACTCGTGAACGACCTTCCGCCTGCGCCGTCTTCAACAACGGTGCGGGCGGTCCGAGCAAGCAGATGGTCAGTGCAGTTGTCGTTTTTGATCGAAGGAGACGGAACCGTCGGCTCATAGGTCGTGCGCGTTTGTCACCTCGCGTGATCCGGCGTAAAAGTGCAACAAGCAGGACTTGCCGATCATGGTGCACGCGAGGCCAGAGCGTCGATTGGCAGCAATATTGGCGGCCGACGTCTCCGGGTACTCGCGGCTTATGCACGCGGACGAAGAGGCGACGCATGCCAGGCTGATGGCACTCCTCGCCGACGGCGTCGAGCCCGCAATCGCGGAGCACGGCGGTCGCATCGTGAAAAACACTGGCGACGGGCTTCTAGCGGAGTTTCCGAGCGCCGTCGAAGCAGTTCGGGCTGCGATGCAATTCCAAACGCGTGTCGGCGAACTGACGACCGGCGATCGGGAAGACAGCCGCATCGCTTTTCGGGTGGGCGTCAATATCGGTGATGTCATCGTCGAACCTCACGACATCTTTGGCGATGGCGTCAATATCGCGGCGAGGCTTGAGAGCGTCGCAGCCCCCGGCGGCATCTGCATTTCCTCATCTGTTTACGATCAGGTCCAAGGCAAGATCGGAGACAGGTTTGCCGATCTCGGCGAACAGAACCTTAAAAACATCGGCCGCCCGATTCGAGTCTACGCCGTGATTTTGGATGAGTTCAGGCCCGCGACGCTGTCTGAACGTGGGGGATCAAGCACGTCTTCGCCGCCGCATCTTTCCATTGTTGTGTTACCGTTCACCAATCTTAGCGGCGATCCTGAACAAGACTGCTTCGCCGATGGTGTAACTGACTCTCTTACAACGGATCTGTCTCGCATCAGTGGCTCGTTCGTTATTGCCCGAAACAGCGCGTTCTCTTACAAGGGCAAGTCTATAGACGTTCGACAGGTCGGGCGTGAGTTGAACGTTCGCTATGTACTCGAAGGATCGGTTCAGCGCAGCCGGAGCCGACTTCGGATCAACGTCCAGCTCATAGATGCTCAAACTGCCAATCACCTGTGGGCCGAGCGTTTCGAAAAGCTCATCGCCGATATTTTCGATATGCAGGACGAAATTGTATCGAGACTCGCCAATGCCTTAGACGTCCAGCTCATTGTCGCCGAGGCCCGACGAGCGGAGCGCTCGCTCAATCCCGACGCATTGGATCTGGTTTTTCAAGGTCTTGCTTGCCTATACGAGGGGCCGAGCCCCAAGGACCTAACTCATGCACGCGATTTTTTCGAACGTGCCTTGGCAATCGACGCTCGAAATGTCCGAGCGATGGTCGGGCTGGCAATCGTAGATTTCCGAATGGCAATTACCGTGCGCACCGACAATAAGGCGGCGCTCTTTTCCGCAGCGGCAACAAATGCGACCAAAGCACTTTCGCTCGCACCGGACGACACGCTAGGCCACTTGGTCTTGGGTGGTGTCTACATTTTGACAAATCGGGCCGCCCAAGGAATTGCAGAATGCGAGCGAGTATTGGCGATTGATCGCAACTCGGCCTGGGCGCACAGCTCCATTGGCATAGCCAAAATTCAGATGGGTCGGCCTGCCGAGACCGAAGCTCACATACTCGAGGCTCTCCGTCTCTCCCCGCGCGATACGCTTGCCCACCAGTGGATGGATTTCGTAGGAACGGCCAAGATGCATCTCGGTGCATATGCCGAGGCGGCCAGTTGGCTGCGACGAAGTATCGAGACTAACCGCAATTACCCTCCTGCACATTTTGCGTTGGCCGCTGCCTTGGGCCTGCTAGGAGCCTCGGATGAGGCACGAACAGTTGCGAGGGCGGGACTTGCGCTCGACCCAGACTTCAGTATCCGCCGTTTCGGCTTCGGTTCATCAAGCGACCATCCGACGTATCTTGCTGGTCGGGCGCGGATCAGTGAGGGACTGCGCCTGGCTGGAGTACCAGAGGGGTGATGTCGATTATGGGTCGGAAGCTGCCGATCGCACGAAGCAGAGCGTCGTGCGCCACAAGCGCTCGAGCTGACGTTCGTGAGCCTCTCCCCGCCTACGCCGCCTTCAACACCGGCGTCGGCGGTTGCGACGGCCGGATCAGCGCGAACGCGACCTGGATGATGCCGCCGGCCAGCCCAAGCGCGACGCCGATGCGCCAGGCCATGGTGTAGGAGCCGAGCGCATCGTAGAGCACCCCGCCGCCATAGGCGCCGAGGAAGCTGCCGATCTGATGGCTCATGAAGGCAAGGCCCTGGATCATCGCCTGCCAGCGCAGGCCGAACATCTCGGCGACGGCGCCGGCGACCAGCGGACCGACGCCCATCCAGAGGAAGCCCATGATCGCGCCGAACAGCAGCGTTGAGAATGGCGTCGCCGGCAGCGTGAAGTACCAGGCGAGCGCGATCGAGCGCAGGATGTAGATGCCGCCAAGCAGCGCCAGCTTGTTCCAGCGCTGGCCGGCCCAGCCGAAGAACAGCGAGCCCAGCACGTTGAAGCCGCCGATCATGCCGAGTGTCTGCGCGCTGAGCATCGGATCGAGGCCGCAGATCGCGAGGTAGGACGGCAGATGCGTGGTCAGGAACACGAGCTGCATGCCGCAGACGAGATAGGCACAAGTCATCACCACGAAGGAGGCATTGCCGAACGCGGTCTTCGCCGCGGTCGCGGCCGTCGCATCGCCGATGTCGTCGGCGGTCGGCTTCGGCAGCGGGATCTTGTCGATGCGACCGGCATACCAGGCCGCGGGGATCATCAGCACCGACATGACGACGAAGCCTGCAAGGCCGAAGCGCCAGCCGAAGCCTTCGTTGAGGATCTGCCCGATCGGGGCCGACAGCAGCGCGCCGAGCGAGCCCGCGCCGGAGACGATGCCGAGCACGGTGGAGCGCACTGTTGCGGGCACCGCGCGCGCCGCCACCGACATCGCGATCGCGGCCGCGGTGCAGGCCAGCGAGGTCCCGATCAGCACGCCGGCGCCGATCATGATGCTGAGCAGGCCGTTGGCGGTCGCCATCAGCGCAAGCCCTGCGATATACATCAGCGCGCCCACGATCATGATCGGGCGGAAGCCGTAGCGCACGGTGAGCGCGCCGGCAGGCGGCTGCAGGAAGCCCCAGGCGAGGTTCTGCACGGCCAGCGCCAGCGTGAAATCCGAGATCGAGATGTGGATGTCGTGCGTCAGCGGCTGCATGAAGATGCCGAGACTCTGCCGCAGCCCCATGCTCAGCGTCAGCATGATCGAGGCGCCGATCAGGATCGGCAAGGTCGGACGCAGGACCTGCAACAGGGGCATGACTTTCTCCCTCGGCGGCGCGGCACGCGTGCCGTCGTCTGCAATATCGGTTGATTTTGGTTACACAGACCTGTGTACTTAGGCTATGAAAGGCCGGTACTGTCAAGCCAACAGGATGCGCGCTATCGCATGGCTCCCCCGCCCGCCCCACAGACGATGAAAGAGCGGATCCTCGAGACCGCCGACAAGCTGTTCTATCTGCAGGGCATTCGCGCCATCGGCGTCGACACCATCGCGGCCGAGATCGGCATCTCCAAGCGCACGCTCTACAACCACTTCCCGTCCAAGGACGCGCTGATCGCGGCCTATCTCGAGCGCCGCTTCGTGCACGCCCGCCCCTCCGACAAGCCGCCGGCCGAGCAGATTCTCGCCACTTTCGATTCGCTGGAGCGCCGCTTTGCGGCCAAGGATTTCCGCGGCTGCCCGTTCGTGAATGCGGTCGCCGAGCTCGGCCCTTCCGACCGCGCCGTGAAGAAGATCGCCATCGCCTTCAAGGAAAGCCGCCGCGTCTGGTTTCGCGACCGCCTCACCGAGCTCGGCGTTGCCGACGCCGATGCGCTCGCCACCCAGCTCGTGCTGCTGGTCGATGGCTCCATCGCCCAGGACTTGGTGCGCGACGATCCCGCGATGGCGCGCGCGGCAAAGGAAGCGGCGAAGGTGCTCTTGCGGAATGCGGGGGTGGATGTGGGTGGAGAGGCGGTGACGCCCGTGAAGGGCAAGCGCTCGCCACAATAACTGCCGTCGTCCCGGCGGAGGCCGGGACGACACTGTGGGTGTGGCGACAGCATTCGCCCCATGCAGCACCGACCCTGCCAAAATGCTTCTGTTTTGCCCGACAAGTCAAACCGCGCGCCGCCGCGGCGCACCCTTCCCTGCCACCGGCATAACCCATTGATCCCGCTCGCGCCGGCTACTGTGCATGGGGTTGTTTTCGAACTTTTGGATCGCGAGCAGCCTCACGCCGCGTGCGAGACCACCCGGTTGCGGCCGTCGTGCTTGGCGCGGTACAGCGCGGTGTCGGCGCGCTTGAGGACGTCGCCGACCGCCTCACCCTTCTGCTCCAGCGTGGTGAGGCCGATCGAGATGGTGACCTCGATGCGCTTGGCGCCCTTGTGGATCGCGAAGGGCTCGCCCGCGATGGAGCGGCGCAGGCGCTCGGCGACCATGCCGGCGACGTGCAGGTCGGTCTCCGGCATCACGATGACGAACTCCTCGCCGCCGTAGCGGCAGGCAAGGTCGATGCCGCGGATCGATTTGCGCACGCGCACCGCGAACTCGCGCAGCACGTCGTCGCCGGCGTCGTGGCCGTAATTGTCGTTGATCGACTTGAAGTAGTCGATGTCGAGGATCATCAGCGCCAGCGGCTTGCCGCGCGTGGATGCCTGCTCGGCGAGCGTTGCCAGATGGCTCTCCATGTAGCGGCGATTGTGCAGGCCGGTCAGCGCGTCCGTGATCGCCATCTCGATCGAGTTCTGCACGTTGTCGCGCAGATGATCGGTGTAGCGGCGGCGGCGGATCTGGGTGCGGGCGCGCGCCAGCAGCTCGATCTTGTCGACGGGGCGCAAGAGATAGTCGTTGACGCCGATCTCGAGGCCGCGGAGCAGCCGCGTCGAGTTCTCGGGGTCGGCGATGGCGAGGATCGGCACGTGGCGCGTCCGCTCAAGCGAGCGCGCCTGGCTGCACAGGCGCAGGCCGTCGAAATTGTTGAGATCGAGCGAGACGATCAGCAGGTCGTAATTGCCTTCGGCGGCGTGGAACAGCGCCTCCGTCGGGTTCGGCTCGACGTCGATGGTGTGCTCGGCGGCGAGGATCGTCGCCAGCCGCTCGTAGGAGGACTCGCGGTCGTCGACCAGGAGGATGCGGCCGCCCTTGCCGGTGTCGGCCACGGCGCTGCGCTCGGGCGCCTGCATGCCGATCTCGAGCGAGGTGATGGCGCGCATGCGCAGCTCGTCGGTCATCATCTTCAGCCGCGTCAGCGAGCGCACGCGCGCGATCAGCACGACGTCGGAGACGGGTTTTGTGAGGAAATCGTCGGCGCCGGCTTCGAGGCCGCGGTTGCGGTCGGCGGGGCTGTCGAGCGCGGTGACCATCACGACGGGAATGTGGTGCGTCGCCGGATCGGTCTTCAGGCGGCGGCAGACTTCGAAACCGTCCATGTCGGGCATCATCACGTCGAGCAGGATGATGTCGCATTCGGCGCGGCGTGCAAGCGCGAGCGCCTCGGTGCCGTTCGAGGCCGTCATCACGTCGAAATATTCGGCGGACAGGCGGGCTTCGAGGAGTTTGACGTTGGCAGGAACGTCATCGACAACCAGGATACGCGCGGACACTGTGAACTCACTTCCTATCCGATAAAACGCCGGACCGTCTCAATGAATTTGCCGACCGAGATCGGCTTGGACAAATAGGCCTCGCAGCCGCCCTCGCGGATGCGCTCTTCGTCGCCCTTCATCGCGAACGCCGTGACCGCGACGACGGGAATGGTGCGCAGCTCCGGATCGTCCTTGATCCAGCGCGTCACCTCGAGGCCTGAGACCTGCGGCAGCTGGATGTCCATCAGCACGAGGTCGGGCCGCATCTTGCGCACGAGGTCGAGCGCCTCGTAGCCGTTGCTGGTGCCGGAGGTCTGGTAGCCGTGGGCCTCCAACAGGTCGCGGAAGAGCTTCATGTTGAGCTCGTTGTCTTCCACGATCAGGACGGTCTTAGCCATCCCGTCCTCCTGATTGGCACGTAGCCGGATACATCTGACGCCTCAGGCGCCGCTTTCCGGCGCTTCGAAAACTGGATTCAAACTAGCCTCAGATTCGCTCTAGTTTCGTTAAACCCGAGGGGCCACTTTCTGCGACGTGGTTTCCAGTTGCTTGCCCCGGGCCGGAAGACTCAAGGCGGAGACTCGGGCATGATGCAAAGTAGACACCGAAAGTTAACGGAAAGGCAAACTGCTCCCTTGAAAAAGCCTGTTCACAACCCTCGCGAAGTCGCTGAAATCGTTGCGATTCAGGCCCTGTCCTTTGTCGCGGGCGACCCCGAGCGGCTGGGCCTGTTCCTGGCTGAGACAGGGGTCGGTCCGGAGACCCTCCGGAACGCCGCCGCGGACCCGAGTTTCCTCCTCAACGTGCTCGATTTCGTGCTGCGCGATGACGCCACCGTGAAGGCCTTCGCGACAGCCTCGGAGCTGCATCCGACCAACGTTGCCGCAGCGCGGCAGGTGCTCGGCGACGCGCTCGGCGACCCCTCCTGGGAGCGCGACGTGCCGTGAGCACGCCCGACCCGGCCGGGCCCCGCTGCTTCTGCCGGGATTGTCTGGCCGATCTGGACGTGAGTGTCCGGCGCTGCACGGCCTGCGGTTCCCCCCGCCTCATCCGCCACCGGACGCTGGCGAGCCTGACCATCGCCCATATCGACTGCGACGCCTTCTACGCCACGGTCGAGAAGCGCGACAATCCTGACATCGCCGACAAGCCCGTCATCATCGGCGGCGGCAAGCGCGGCGTGGTGTCGGCCGCCTGCTACATCGCGCGGACCTATGGCGTGCGCTCGGCGATGCCGATGTTCAAGGCGCTGGATGCCTGCCCGCATGCGACCGTGATCCCGCCCGACATGGCCAAATATGTCCGCGTCGGCCGCGAGGTGCGCCAGGCCATGCAGGCCCTGACGCCGCTGGTCGAGCCGCTCTCGATCGACGAAGCCTTCCTCGATCTCTCCGGCACCGAGCGCGTGCACGGCATGATCCCGGCAAAAGTGCTGGCGCGCTTTGCCCGCGAGGTCGAGCGCGACATCGGCATCACCGTCTCGGTCGGCCTGTCCTGCAACAAGTTCCTCGCCAAGATCGCCTCCGACCTCGACAAGCCGCGCGGCTTTGCTGCGCTCGACCAGGAGGAAGCGCGCACGATGCTGGCGGACAAGCCGGTCGGCTTCATCTTCGGCGTGGGGCCTGCGACCCAGGAGCGCCTGGTGCAGCGCGGCTTCCGCGTCATCGCCGACCTGCAGAAGGCGGACGAGATCGAGATGATGCGGCAGTTCCCGAGCGACGGCCGCAGGCTGTGGCGGCTCGCGCGCGGCATCGACGACCGCCATGTCGAGCCGGACCGCGGCGCCAAGACGATTTCCAGCGAAACCACCTTCGAGACCGACATCCGCGATTTCGCGACGCTGGAGAAGATTCTGTGGCGACTCTGCGAGAAGACGTCGTCGCGGCTCAAGAGCAGCGAGCTCGCCGGCTCCACCGTGACGCTGAAGCTGAAGACCGCCGATTTCCGCCAGCGCACCCGTTCGCAGTCGATCGCCGCGCCGACGCAGCTCGCTGCGAAGATCTTCTCGATCTGCCGTGAAATGCTGGCGAAGGAGATCGACGGCACCGCCTTCCGCCTGATGGGCGCCGGCGTCAGCGCGCTGCGCGAGGGATCAGCGATCGACGACACCGACATGCTCGACCGCCGTGCCGCCCATGCCGAACGCGCGGTGGATAGCCTGCGCAAGAAGTTCGGCAGCGCCGCGGTGATCCGCGGCATCGCTTATGACGGACCGGAGAAGGCGCAGGAGTGATCCCGCTCAGCTCAGTCGCGTTCGAAGACCCGTGCACCCGGATAGGCGCGCCTGGCGTACTGAACGACCAACTGCCGGTCCTGCGTTTCCAGGAACGGCGTTCGGATCTGGCAGGATCCGACGATGAGGTGCCATAAGCCGTTGAGCTTTCGAATGACCACGTTCATTTGAGTTTCCTCGCAGTGACCCGAGTGGACTCAAATTGTAAGAATCTCCCGCCGTCGCTCAATTGTACCAGCGTAAGCTCGGCGCATGAGAAGGATTAGAGGAGATATACAAAGGTATGTTGGACAAGGCTTCCACAGTCGCCTGCGCCGACAGCTTCGCAAGGACGCCCCTCCTCGTCCGGAGGCTCGCACCTTGACCGGCGAACGCGATCTCGCCGCGCTGCTGAAAGGCATGAAGCCGGAGATGATGGACGGAACCTTCGTGTTCTGCACGCTTGCGCCGGGCGTGAGCACTCCAGCCACGATCAGCCCGATGCTGACATTCCGGGAGCGCGAAGGAATAACGCTGGTGATACGGCACGAGGAAGCCGAAGCGGCGGGACTAAGCCACGCATTCGCCTCGCGCCTGATCACGCTGACGGTTCACTCCGCGCTCGATGCAGTCGGCTTCCTGGCGGCAATCACCGCGCGCCTCGCCGAGGCCGGCATCAGCGTGAACGCCGTGTCGGCCTTCCATCATGACCATCTCTTCGTGCCGGTTGACCGGGCCGACGAAGCGATGGCGCTGTTGCGAGAGCTCGGTGGGACGGGAGACCAGTAGCCCGGATGGAGCGAAGCGAAATCCGGGACGGTGCATCCTCAGCGACAGGTTTCCCGGATTACGCTGCGCTCCATTCCGGGCTACTGCCGCGAACACAGCGGAAGCAGCTTGTCGCGTGTCAGAGGTGCGAGCTTGACAGCTCCGGGCGAGGACGGATCGAGCCAAAGGATCTCCTCGATCTCCGCGGCGGGCGTGACGGAATGGGCGATGACGACACGAAAGATGTCCGCATCGACCAGCCGGCCGGGCTCGTTGGCGGCCGGCGCCGTATATCGCCCGACATAGGTCATCTCGCTCGGATCGACCTCGATCCCGAGCTCCTCCGACAATTCGCGCCGCAGCGCGGCCTGCGGATGCTCGCCGGCCTCGATCTTTCCTCCGGGCTGCATGAAGCTTTCAGTCGCCCTCTTCCGGACCAGCAGGACGCGTCCGTCGCTCCTGCTCATCAGCGCGGCGGCAATCCGGATATTCTCCGACGTCATTCCGTCAACACCTCAATCCGCGACCGCGATCGCCTCGATCTCGATCAGCCATTCCGGCGCGGCGAGCGCGGAGACGCCGACGAGCGTGGAGGCCGGCGGCTCCATGCCTTCGAAGAAGGCCGAGCGGGCCTTGCCGATGATCGGGCGCAGCTCCGGCTTGTAGTTCACGACGAAGGTCGTGATCTTCACGATGTTGGAATAGCTCGCGCCGGCCGCCTTCAGCGCATGCCCGAGATTCTGCATCACCTGCGTGGTCTGCGCGGCGATATCGCCCTCGCCGACGATCCGCCCCTCCTCGTCGGTCGAGACCTGGCCGGAGATGTAGATGGTGCGCGCGCCGGAGGCGGTGACGACGTGGGAATAAGCGGGATTGTGATGCAGGCCGCTGGGGCGGAGATGGTCGAGCTTGGGCATGGTTGGCTCCCCGGAGTTTGTGGTTGGGAGGTAGCGTAGCGGGAGAGTGTGACGAGAGCTAGATGCAACGAGCAGCGCTGATGCCCCGTCATCCTGAGGTGCGAGCCGCGTGGCGCGAAGTGGCGCGCGGGGAGCCTCGAAGGATGCACGGCCGTACTGTTGCAGCCGGGCCGTCGCCCTTCGAGGGCCGCTGAAGAAGCGGCCACCTCCAGCGACAACGGCTTCGCCGTTGCGCGGGAGTGACGGTGAAAGAGAGGAGTACGACGTGGCCGTGCCCCTCAATTACAGGGCTTGCTGTCCTTGGCGTCGAACTTGCCCATCGCGCCGGAGATGACGAAATCGTTGTAGTCGAGCACGAGCTGGCGCGAGACGCCGTTCTCGTAGAGCTCGAACGCCATCGCATAGACCGGCGTCTGCTCGCCTTCCTTTTGCTGCGCCTCGCGGTCGAAATAGCTGACGGTGACGGGCCAGCGCTTCAGCGACTTCATGTGCTCGTCCGACGTCGACGGATCGGCGGAGGTGGCGCGGTCGGCGGCGATCGGCTGGCCGATCACGGTCAGCGTGTTGTAGACCTTCTGGCCGTCGTCGGAGCCGTCATAAACCGAGAGCTCGAGCAGCGACTTGCCCTCCTTGGCGGCGGCGATGATGCGCTGGATCTGCTCGGTCGGGAATACGATCTTGCCGTCGAGGGTGAAGCTCTTCGGCGCCGGCAGCTTGAGCTTGACGTTGATGTGGTCGCCGTCGCGTTCGGCCGAGCCGTCGACCCGGCCGGCGTCGGCCTCGTTCATCCGCGTCTCGATCTTGAAGCGGTAGCTCTTGCCCGCGGCATCCTCCCAGGAATTGGAGCGGAGGTCGCTCAGCGTGACCTTGCCCTCGCCGCTGTCGAGTTCGGAGACCTGGCGGAATTCGGAGGTGTAGCCCTCGCAGGAACTGCCGGTGAAATTGTAGAGGATGCGACCCCGCGCGCTGTTCACCGAATTGGAGCGCGATTTGACGAGGCTGAGGTCATAGAGCGCCTGGTGCGCGAGGAACGGACCGTTGGCGGCCTGCACCGTTTCGCCAGAGCCGAAAGCGGCCGCCGCGAGCGCCATCACACCGAGCGAAGTCCGGAAAAGGTGCACCATGTCTCATCCCTGGAAAGCGCAGATTCGACATTTTAATGACCGTTCCATTGCGTCGCAACTGAGGCCGTTTCACGTAAAGTTGCGGCCCCCGCGTTGAACCTGCTGGCCTGCCTCAACAAAACCCAGCCCCCTCCAGTTGCTTGCATGTGGCGGCACGATGGGCGAAACAGGGCGCGCCCGGCGGCCTCCAGGGGAGCCGGGATGAATGATTTTTGGACAACGAGGTCGGACATGGCGGGCACGGTCGAGCAAAAACTGGCGGAACAGGGCATCAAGCTGCACGAGGCCCCCACCCCCGTCGCCAACTACGTCCCGTTCGTGCGGACCGGCAACCTGCTGTTCGTGTCCGGCCAGGTCTGCTTCGACCCCGCCGGCAAGCTGATCGCCAAGGGCAAGCTGGGCGCCGGCGTCTCGATCGAGGACGGCGCGGCGGCCGCGCGCGGCTGCGCGGTCAATCTGCTGGCCCAGGTCAAGGCGGCGCTCGGAGACCTCGACAAGGTGGTGCGCGTGGTTCGCCTCGGCGGCTTCATCAACTCGGCGCCGGACTTCCTGGACGGGCCGAAGGTGCTCAACGGCGCCTCCGACCTGATGGTCGCAGCCTTCGGCGACAAGGGCCGCCATGCCCGCACCACCGTCGGTGTCGCCTCGCTGCCCGCGGACGCGGCGGTCGAGGTCGAAGGCGTGTTCGAGGTCGCCTGACGCGCATGCGCGCTCCGGATTGGCTGACAGCCCGGCCGGTCGCCCATCGCGGCCTGCACGACATCGCCCGCGGCATCGTCGAAAACATGCCGGGTGCGGTTCAGGCTGCGATCGCGGGCAATTTCGCGATCGAGGTGGACATCCAGCTCTCGTCCGACGGCGAGGCAATGATCCATCACGACCATGCGCTCGGCCGCCTCACCGAGGCGACCGGCAACGTGGTCTCGAAGACCGCGGCGGAGCTGAGGGCCGTCAAATTCAAGGACACCGACGAGCGGATGATGTCGCTGTCCGACCTCTGCACCATGGTCGCCGGCCGCGTGCCGCTGGTGATCGAGGTGAAGAGCCATTTTGACGGCGACCGCAAGCTGGTGAAGCGGATGGCCGAGGTGCTGGCGTCCTATCAGGGCCCTGCCGTCGGCATGTCCTTCGATCCCGACCAGGTGCTGGCGCTACGCGAGCTGGTGCCGAGCCGCCCGCGCGGCATCGTCGCGCAGCGGAGCTATGAGGACGAATACTGGGCCTACCTGACGCAGGAGCAGCGCGACAGCATGCTGTACCTGCGCCACGGCCTCCAGACCCAGCCGCATTTCGTCGCCTTCAAGGTCGATCACCTGCCGGCCCCCGCCCCCTGGATCGCCCGCAACGTCTTCGGCTGTGCCCTGCTAGGCTGGACCGTCCGCACGGACGAACAGCGGACGCGGGTTGGGCAGTATGCGGATCAGATGATCTTCGAGGGGTTCGTGCCGTAGCCACCGACGTCGTCCTGGCGAAAGCCAGGACCCATTACCACCGGCGCTCGTTTGGCGACGACAGGTGGTTGGCAGCTCGGCACTACAACTTCTCTCTGGGGTAATGGGTCCTGGCTTTCGCCAGGACGACGCGCGGGCCGCCCTCTTGAAGTCGCTGCTGCAATGCACGATCTTGGGCACGATGGCATCATCTGAAATCACGCTTGAGGCGGTCCCTTCTATCGGTGAAGTGTCTGCAGGGGATTGGGACGCCTGCGCCAATCCCGGCGGCCGCTGCAACGGGGCTGGCAACGGAACCTCATCTGCCGTTCCAGGCGATTCCCTCGGCCTCTCAAGACCCGCCTATAACCCGTTCGTCTCGCACGCCTTTCTGTCGGCCGTCGAGAAATCGGGTTCGGCGACGATCCGCACCGGCTGGGGCCCCCGGCATCTCGTGGCCAAGCTCGACGGCCGCGTCGCCGGTGTCGTGCCCTGCTATCTGAAATCGCACAGCCAGGGCGAATACGTCTTCGACCGCGGCTGGGCCGACGCCTATGAGCGCGCAGGCGGGCGCTATTACCCGAAGCTGCAGGTCTCGGTTCCCTTCACGCCAGCGACGGGGCCGCGGCTGCTCGTCCGCGACGGCGTCGATCGCGAGCGCATCACGGACGCGCTGGCAAGCGGGCTCGTGGCGCTGTGCGGCGTCAGCAAGGCTTCGTCCGTTCACGTCACCTTCGCGCGCGAGGCGGAATGGAAGCTGCTCGCCGAGCACGGCTTCCTCCAGCGCACCGACCAGCAGTTCCACTGGCACAATGAGGGCTTTGCCGGCTTCGACGATTTCCTGGCGACGCTGAACTCGCGCCACCGCAAATCGATCAAGCGCGAGCGGCGCGATGCGCTGGCCGCGGGGATCACCATCCACTGGCTCACCGGCAAGGACATCACCGAGGATGCCTGGGACGCGTTCTTCATGTTCTACATGGAGACCGGCTCGCGCAAATGGGGCCGGCCGTATCTGACGCGCGAGTTCTTCTCACTTATCGGCGAGACCATGGCAGAGGACGTGCTGCTGGTGATGGCCCGCCGCAACGACCGCTGGATCGCGGGCGCGATCAACTTCATCGGCTCGGACACGCTGTTCGGCCGCAACTGGGGCGCGGTCGAGCATCATCCCTTCCTGCATTTCGAGGTCTGCTACTACCAGGCGATCGATTTCGCCATCAAACATGGCCTCGGGAATGTCGAAGCCGGCGCGCAAGGCGAGCACAAGATCGCGCGCGGCTACCTGCCGAAGACGACCCATTCCGCCCACTTCATCGCCGATCCCGGCCTGCGCCGCGCCATCGACGATTACCTCAAGCGCGAGCGCGCCTATGTCGCCGAGGCCGGACGGGAGCTCGCCGAGCTCGGCCCGTTCCGCAAAGGCTTCGACGAGGCGCCTTGACGCGCACACCGGGCTGGTGACAGTAAGCGCAAAATCTTGGGAGCTGCCGCCATGACCGCCTACGACCCCAACAACATCTTCGCAAAGATCCTGCGCGGCGAGTTTTCCTGCCACAAGGTCTACGAAGACGAACACGTCTTCGCCTTCCTCGACATCATGCCGCGCGTCCCCGGCCACACGCTGGTGATCCCGAAGGCCCCTGCCCGCAACATCCTCGACATCAAGCCCGACGACTACGCCCATGTTGCCCGCGGCGCCCACAAGATCGCGGCTGCCGCGATGAAGGCGTTCAAGGCCGACGGCATCACCGTGCAGCAGTTCAACGAGCCTGCCGGCGGCCAGGTGGTGTTTCACCTGCACATGCACGTGATGCCGCGCCACGACGGCGTAGCCATGCTGCCGCCCGCGAGCCGCAAGGAAGACGTCAAGGTGCTCGAAGAGAACGCGACCAAGCTGATCGCGGCGCTGAAGGCGGGATAGCCGGCGCACACTCCGTCATTGCGAGGAGCCCTTGCGACGAAGCAATCCAGTCTGCGTCCGCAGAGACAGACTGGATTGCTTCGCTTCGCTCGCAATGACGAGGAGGCGACGATGTGGCCCCTCACTCCGTCTGGAAATCCCCCGGCTGCGGTGCGGCGAGCGGGGTGAACTCGCAGCGGTCGGGCTTGATGTCGATCAGCGGCGTGTTGTCGATGCAATCGAGGCCGCGCACCAGAATGGCATTGCCCTCGATGCCGACCAGCTTGACGATCGACGTGCCGATCGGATTGGGCCGCACCGGCGAGCGCAGCGAAAACGTGCCGCGCGTCTTCTCGTTGTTCTTCGGGCTCTGCAGGATGATGTCGCGCCGCGACCGGTCGAGCCAATAGAGCACTTCGAGATTGCTGTAGAAGTCGACGCCCTTGATGGCCGGCACGAACAGCTCGTAGATCTCGAGCCGGCAGATCGGGCCGTCCTGGCGCCCCTGCCGCGGCGTCTCCAGCCGCGACGTCCAGGGCGTGCGGATGCGGCCGATGAAGACGAGGCCGGCATCCTCGGTGGACGGCAGCTCGATGGCGACCTCGCCTTCGCGGAGCTCGTTTTCGCGAACCATATTTCCTGTTCCTTGGCTTGTCGGAAGCGGTTTTAGCCCAACCACCACTTGCCGACCAGCATGAAGACTTCGCCCGTCACCACGCCCGCGAAGATCGAGCGGCGGGTCAGCAGGAACACGACGAGGCCGGCGCCGACCGCGCCATAGCGCAGGGCATCGGGCACGCTGGCGAGCGCCCCCGGCGGCTGCACCACGATCTGGGCGATGACGCCGGCCAGGATGGCGGTTGCAACCGCCCTCACCCAGACCAGCAGCTCGGAGCCCTCGTCGATGCCGCCGCCGAACCACAGGCCCAGCATGCGCCAGATCTGGTTGGGAACGACGCCGGCGACGAACAGCACGACGAGCGCCTGCCAGTCGCCGATGAGCTGCGCGTAGCTCATGCGCGCACCTCCCGCCACCAATGCACGCCATAGGCAATGGTGCCGGCTACGAGCCCGCTGACGAGGATGTCGAGGCCGGAGTTCATCTTCGCGGCCAGCGGGTAGAGCAGGACGCCGAGCGTCAGCGCGACGACGTCGGCGGCCTCGCGGCTGTTGCGCGCGGTCGAGAACAGGAACGACAGCGGCGTCAGCATCAGGATCGCCGCGCCCAGCGTCTGCGTCAGATTGGCGGCGAGGAAATAGCCGACCGTGTTGGCGGTGAGGCACACCGAGACCAGACCGAAGCCAAGTCCGTTGACGAAGGCGATCCGCCGCTCGCGCGGCACCTGCGGCAGGAAGCGATGGCATTCGACCCACAGCGTCACGGCCGTGAGATGTGCCGCGAAGAACAGCTCGCGCCGCCTGGTCGTCGGCGTCCGCATCAGCGGCAGCACCGAGACCACCATGGGAAACAGCCGGATCGCGCTGACGGTGACGGCAATCGCCGACTGGATGATGGTGGCGCCCGAGCCAAGCGTGGTGATCAGGATGATCTGCGCCGGCCCCGCCCAGACGAACAGCGTCGAGCAGAGTGCCCAGAGCAGGCTGAAATGGGTGTCATGGGCCAGCGCGCCGATGCCGAGATAGGTCGCGAACAGGACGAGCGTCAGGATCGTCTGCGTGACCGAGCGCAGCCCCCAACCGAAGGCGCGCAAGGGACTTTGCCATTGAGGGGAATCGAGCGGAGGGAGCGCCACGGAACGGCCGGCTGAAGTTGCAGAATCGTGCCCGCATAACGGGCAATGCGGCGCCTCGCGTCAAGGAAGCGCGCGGCGGGGCTGGCATGCGCGCGGAGAGGCGCCCTACCCCGTCACACCCCGGTTCTTCAGCACGAAGCAGGCGCCGCCCGCCTTGCGGATGCGGTTGCACAGATCATCCGCCTCGCTGCGCGTATCCGCACCGATCCGCACCTGGTAGAACGCGCGCGTGCCGCGGCTGCGCATCACCGAACGCAGCAGGCTCGGATCGCGTTCGCCGATCACCGCGCTCAGATGCGTGACCGCGCGGGAATACATCGCCAGCGCCTTGTTGCGGTCGAATCCGGCGGCAAGCTGCACGCCCCAGATCTTGGCCGCGGCAAGCTCGACATGCTGCTCGAGCTCGGCGACGAACGGATTTGGCGCGCGCTTCAAAAGGGCCATGAGGTCGCGGCAACTGGTGGGCGGCGAGCTCGGCGGCCCCTTGCCGGTGCTGCCCGCCTTGGCCCACGCGTCAACGCTCGTGCCGGTGATGGCGTAGACATAGTTGCGGGTCTGCTCCGGCATCGGCCCGGTGCCGGCGAGCCACTCCTGCACGCGGCGCGGGCCGGCGTTGTAGGCGGCCGCGGCAAGGCCGAGATTGCCGAACTGGTTGCGCAGCTCGTTCAGGAATTCGGCCGACTTCGGCAGCGCCTGCACCGGGTTGAAGGGGTTGAGCAGCCCGCGCTCGCTGGCGGTGCCCGGCATGAACTGCGCGATCCCCTGGGCGTGCTCGCCGCTGCGCGTCATGGGCCCCACCGCATCGGCCTGGAAACGGCTTTCCTGCCAGATCACGCGGGCGAAGAACTCCAGCGGCAGGTTGGCATCGCGCGCGGCGGCCTCGACGATCAGGCAGATCGATTCCCGCGTGTCGCTCTCGCGCGCATCCGCCGGCTTCTGCGGCGGCATCGCGAGCTCCTCAACGCTGGGAACGGCGACGTTGGTTTTTGCCGGCGAGCTGTCCCAGGCTGCGACGCGCGACGGCGAGACGAGCAGTGTGGCTATGAGGATTGATGCAATCCGCGCCAACACTGCCCAAGCATCAACGTGGCGCGCTGCGGCGCGGCATGCGACAAGATGATCCGCCATGTCGTGGCATCGTGCCATGGTTCAATGAGTTGCCAATATATGCTGCCTGACCTGCTTCGCCCAACGCGTTCCCTCGCCAAACGGATCCGCGCGACCTTAACCGTCGCCGCCCTCGTCCTGTCCGCCGCGCCGGCCATGGCGCAGGTCAGCTGGCGGATGACCACGGAATACCCGCAAAACAACATTTCCGGGATCGGCCTCACCACTTTCGCCGATCGCGTCGCAGCGCGCACAAACGGTTTCGTGACCGTAGCTAACGCCTTCGACAACGAGCTCAAGATCAGCTCGGGCGAAATGCCGCGTGCCGCGATGGATGGTCGCATCGCCGGCGGCGATGCCTTCGCGGGCGCACTGTCCGGCCTCGACCCGGTGTTCGGTCTCTCCACCCTGCCCTTTGTGGTGCAATCGGTGGACCTTGCCCGCGCCACCAACGCGCGGGCACGCCCGCTCTACGAGAAGGCCTTCGCCGCGCGCGGCCTCAAGCTGCTGTATCTGACGATCTGGCCGGCGACCGGTCTCTGGTCGCATCATGCGCTCGCGGGCGCCGACGATCTGGCGAAGCTAGACTTAAGGGCCTACGACGCCAATTCCAACGCGGTGATGCGCGCGGCCGGCGCCAATGCGCAGTTCCTGCCGATGGACAAGGCGCTGGCCGGCCTGAAGGACCATCAGCTGAACGCGTTCCTCACCTCCGGCGACGGCGGCGCAGGGCGAAAGCTCTGGGACTTCCTACCGCATTTCACCGCCATCAACTATGCGATGCCGGTCTCGATCGCCTTCGTCCGCAACGAGGACTTTGCCGCGCTGTCCGAGCCGATGCAGCGCGAGGTGCTGGCGGCGGCCGCCGAGACGGAGGAACGCCAGTTTGCACTGCTCGCCCATCGTACGGCCGAGAATTACGCGCGGATGCGCGAGAACGGTGTGAGCATCGTCGAGCCCGCGCCGCAATCCCTCGTCGCGGCCCTGCGCGGCGCCGCGTCAGGCACGATCACCGCGTGGGAGGCCCAGGCCGGCCCGGACGCCGCCGCGATCGTCGCCTGGGCCCGGCAGCAATGACGCAACGGGGCTTGACTTGAGGGCCCAGCCCACTAGCAACGGGCGGCAGTCTCAACGCCGGTTCCGCCCTGATGACCACGATCTATTTCGATCTCGACGGCACGCTGACCGACCCGAAGCCCGGGATCACCCGCTCGATCCAGTACGCGCTGGAGCGGCTGAGCCTCAAGGTCCCGAGCGAGGACGAGCTGACCTGGTGCATCGGCCCGCCCCTGCATGCCAGCCTGCAGAAACTCACGGGCAGCGCGGAACTCGCGGACCGCGCGCTGCTGCTCTACCGCGAACGTTTTTCCGATATCGGCCTGTTCGAGAACGAGGCCTATGCCGGCATCGTCGATACCCTGACGACGCTTGCGGCGACGACGCCGCGCATGTTCGTGGCAACCAGCAAGCCCGCGGTCTACGCCAGCCGCATCGTCGATCATTTCGGCCTGAAGCCGTATTTCGAGCGGGTGTTCGGCTCGGAGCTCGACGGCACGCGCGTCGACAAGCGCGACCTGCTGCGCTACGCGCTCGACGAGGCCAAGGTCGATCCGCGGCAGGCGATCATGATCGGCGACCGCAGCCACGACGTCGTCGGCGCCCGCACCAACGGCATGACCGCGATCGGCGTGCTCTACGGCTATGGCAGCGAGACCGAGCTTCGGGAGGCCGGCGCGCATCACATCTGCACCGCGCATCCCGAGCTGCTCGGCCACTGCGTGGCCTAAGCGGTCACAGTCTCGACCGCTGCGAGCATCCCCGTCTTGGCGTGACAGTTCAGATATTCGAAGAACTGCTCGTCGGCGGCCGCCACCGTGACCTCGTGATAGAGCCGCAGCTTCGCTGACGGCCCGAGCGTCGAGAGGTACTTCATCGCCGCACCGAAGATCCTGACATGGGTCGGATGCGACTCCGCCCAGCGCTCCAGCGCGGCGAGGCTTTTCCACCAGCTCTGGCCATAGGACTTTTCGCTGACGCTGCCGTCGGCCGCGATCACATTCATGTAGCGATTGGTATAGCAGCCGATGGCAAGCCCGTCGTCCCGCAAGAAGTCCATGCCCTCGCGCAGCACCGGCTCGACGTCGTCGAGATAGAGCTTTCGCTCGGACGCCTCGGTATCGCTCCAGTCCTGCCCGGAGCGGATCAGACAGAGATTGTCGTGCGCCTTGACGCGCAGGCGCGCGCCGTCGCGGATCAGCTCCGGGCTGCCACCGGGCGCCATTGCGTCGGTCTGCGACAGCGGAATGCGGTCGCGCATGCCGCCCCAATAGGCGTGCTCCTGCACCTCTCCGCTCATGCCATCCGCGATGACGGCAACGCCTTCGGGCCGGTCGGGCGAGGAGAACAGCGTCTCGTGCCGCGCCACGACAGGGCGCAGCACCTCGATGAAGGTGCCGACGCCCTCGCGCACGCGGCCGGTCCACGCCTCCCGCGCCGGTGCGAACCAGGCATCGAAGCGCACGACGTCGTCCCAATAGGCGACCGTGACAACATTCTCGTAGCCGGCCTGGTCGGCATAACTCGCGCGGTCCCAATGAGACGGACCACCCTCGCCCGCGAACAGCCCTGCGATATCCTTCAGCGCTTCCATCGCGCCCGACGGCGCCGTGCCGCGATACTGCAGGCCGAAATAGGCCATCACGACCCGGTTCACGGCCGGCTTGTAGCGCGCCACGAAGGATGGATATGGCGGCTGATAATCGTCCGGCACGCGCTTGTGGCGCGTGCGCGTGGTTTCGAGATGCAGAGGAATTGCGGATTCCATGCCGTGCCCTCCCCGTGATCGCAGCGGTCAGCTCGCCGCCGCGGCAATATCCGTGGGCTCGATCGTGTCCACCGGCAGCGCGAACTGCTCGACGCGCTGGTAGCGCTTCTTGTTGAGCAGCAGCCGCGTCACGTCGGGCCGCGAATAATGCCCGGCGGGATCGGCGGCATTCTTGGCGACGCCGATGGCGCCGAGGTCGATCTCGGCGATCAGCAGCCCCTCCTGGTCCGGCGCGAGCCTGTCGCCGATCTGGCTGCCGTCGGGCCCGTAGATCGCGGCAAAGCCGCCGCCGGCATGCAGCAGCGCGTGCTTGTCCGGCCGGTCGCAGAGTTCGTCGATCATTGCTTGCGACACCGTCGCGCACGGCGCCAGCACGAAGCACGAGCCCTCCACCGCATAGACGCGGGACGCGGCATTGTTCACTTCGGCGCCCAGCGCCGGCGCGAAGGGATCGTAGAGCGAGAAGCTCGGCCAGGCCGCGACATGCACCTGCTCGTTCTGGGCATACATCGCGTATTTCGACAGCGGCTGGAGATGTTCCCAGCAGCACAGCGCGCCGAGCCGGCCGATGTCGGGCCGCGCATGCACGGCGAGATCGCTGCCGTCGCCTTCGCCATAGACGGTGCGCTCGGCATGGGTCGGCCGCAGCTTGCGGCGTTTGGCGATGGTCTCGCCGCCGGGCCCGATCAGCCATTGCGCGAGGTAAAGGCTGCCGCCGTCGCGCTCGGACAGGCCGATCACCGCCGTCAGTTTCGCCTTGCGTACCGCATCGCGCAGGCGCTCTGCCTGCGGGCTGTCATAGGACAGCGAGTTGTCGAAATAGCGCTGCACGAAGCCGCGGCCGATCGCCCAGGCCGGCGAGTCCATCCAGATATGCCAGGGGTAACCGGGGATGAAAGCCTCCGGGAAGGCGATCAGCCTCGCGCCTTTCTCGGCCGCCTCCTTGATCAGTGCGATCGACTTGTCGATCGAGGCGTCGAGGTCGAGCCAGGCGGGCGCCGCCTGCACCACCGCCACCTTGTATTTGGGATGTTCGATGCCCATGGCCGCCTCCATTGCCGGTTGATCGCGGACCTCGTCCGATGCAGTCTATTTGGCCAAGCCGGGCGGCCGGGCGCTCGACCGCGGCGGAACAAAAACTCGACTGGAAGGGACCGCCGCGCCGGTACGGGACTTGCCTCAGGTCAGGCTTGACCTGCGCCAACATGCGGCTTTGCGGGGATGGGACAGGGAGGCTTGCCGATGACTATCCAGTTCACGACGCACGGCAGCCCCGGCTACCGGCGGCTCGCCCTCTGGCAGGACATCGTCTGCGACGTCTTCGTCGGGCTCGACTGCAAGTCCGACCTCGGCAGCGCCTTTCACGGCTCGGTGACGCAAGCCTCGCTCGGCAAGGCCGTCTGCTCCGACGTCTGCTCGGACCGCCAGCACGTCTTTCGCACGCCCTCTCGCATCGCGCGCTCGGATCAGGATTTTGTTCTCGTCGCGCTCGGCAATCGCGGCGACGGCTGTGTGGTGCAGGACGGCCGCGAGACCGTGATCCATCCCGGCGAGTTCGCACTCTACGACACGACGCGCCCCTATGAACTGAAGTTCAACGACAGTTTCACGCAGACCATCTTCAAGGTGCCGCGCGAGATGCTGCAGCGACGGTTAGGTGCCACCGAGACGCTCACCGCGATCTCGTTCGGCGCCGATGCACCGCTGGAGCGGCTCGCCTATGATTTCATCATCAGGCTCTGCCAGAGCGCGGACCGTCTCGCGCCGAACAACGCGGCCGCCCTGTCGGAGCAGGCCGTCGACCTGCTGGCGATGGCGCTGAGCGAGCGGCTCGGCAACACCACGCTGCCGTCGTCGACCCATCGCTCCGCCCTGCTCTACCGGCTGAAGGCCCACATTCGCGCGCACCTCGCTGACCCCGACCTCTCGCTGGCCGACACTGCTGCCGCGCTCGGTATCTCGCCACGCTATGTGAACGATCTCCTCGCCGACGAGGACACCTCGTTCCAGCGTTACGTTCTCGCCGAACGTCTCGGCCAATGCCGGCGCGACCTCGTTTCGCCCGTGCTCACCCATCGCCACATCAGCGAGATCGCATTCGCCTGGGGCTTCAACGACCTCTCGCATTTCGGCCGCGTCTTCCGCGAACATTTCGGGATGTCGCCGCGCGAGTTCAGGCAGAGCCAGTTGCCGCACTGAGCAGCTATCAGGCGGAGCCTTCGTTCGGGACGAAGGCAGCGCTCGCCAATTCCAGATTGTCTTGCCGGCCGGCCTGCCGCAGGCTGTGGCACATGAGGAGCAACGCCACCATAAGCGGATCGGAGCTGCTGCTGGGCGCGATCGCATTCCGGCTCGCGATGCTGGTTCTCGTCGGCTGGAGCCTCACCTTGTTGCCGCGGCAGCCGCATGATGGTGATGCCGCCTGTTCTCCTTCAACAAGAATTGAGGCTCAGGCTGCATCGAATCCGGTCGGCACGCGCGTTGCCGATACGGCCTTCGATGACATGCTTCGGCACGACTAGCCCGCTCCCAAGCAAGGCCGGTATGTGAGCACGTCGTAGGACGACGCGCCTGCTTGCACTAACATCCCGAACGAAAGGCCGCGCCGATCAACCAGCGGCCAGCCGAGGAGCAATATCGATGGAATACCGACGCTTGGGCCGGTCCGGCCTCATGGTGCCCGCCCTGAGCCTGGGGACCGGCACGTTCGGCGGCGTCGGCCGCCTCGCGGCCTGGGGCACGACGGACGCGACCGAAGCGCGACGCCTTCTCGACATCTGCCTCGAGGCCGGCGTGTCGATGTTCGACACCGCGAACGTCTATTCGCTCGGCGAGTCCGAGCGCGTGCTCGGCGAGGCCATCAAAGGCCGCCGCGACAAGGTTTTGATTTCGACCAAGGCTACCTTCCGCTTCGGCGACGGTCCCAACGACATCGGCTCGTCGCGGCAGCATCTGCTCGCGGCCATCGACGGTTCGCTGAGCCGGCTCGGCACCGACTACATCGACCTGTTCCAGCTCCATGGCTTCGACGCCTTCACGCCGCCCGAAGAGGTGCTCTCGACCCTCGACGTGCTGGTGCGCGCCGGCAAGATCCGTTACGTCGGCGTCTCGAATTTCTCGGGCTGGCACCTGATGAAGTCGCTCAATGTTGCCGACAAGCACGGCTTCCCACGCTACGTCGCCAACCAGACCTACTATTCGCTGATCGGCCGAGATTACGAATGGGAGCTGATGCCGCTCGGCGTCGACCAGGGCCTCGGCGCAGTGGTGTGGTCGCCGCTCGGCTGGGGACGCCTTACCGGCAAGATCCGGCGCGGCCAGCCGAAGCCGGAAGTGAGCCGCCTGCCGAAGACCGCCGAGTTCGGTCCGCCCGTGCCGGACGAGCACGTCTATCGCGTGGTCGATGCGATCGACGAGATCGCGAAGGAAACCGGCAAGAGTGTCTCGCAGATCGCACTCAACTGGCTGCTGCAGCGCCCCACCGTCTCGACGCTGATCATCGGTGCGCGCAACGAGGCGCAGCTGCGCGAGAATCTCGGCGCGGTCGGCTGGTCATTGACCAAGGACCAGGTGGCCAAGCTCGATGCCGCCAGCAAGGTGACGCTGCCCTATCCCTACTGGCACCAGCGCACCACCTTCACCGATCGCAATCCACCGGCGGTGTAACGACCGCCCTTGAGCTGCATCAAGCCCGCGTGTGTCGGCCGTGCCATCCTGCGGCCCTCGCGAGGCTTCCGATGCGCCGATTTGCCATGAAGGCCCTGTTCACGGTGCTTAGTCTCAACCGCGCCGAGCGGACGCGCATCGACTGGGATCGCACCGTCATCGCCGCCTCGACCGCGGTGACGCTCGGCCTCGTGACGCTCTACATCTTCGGAAAGTGGACGGGGCGCTGGTAGTCCGACGGCGGCGTTTTCCAACCCATTTTGCCGCACGGCAGGCCTGCCGCCGGCGCTGGAACCGTCCGTGGTTCTGCCGGGTTGCGATCCAGCCTGCAATTTCCTAATCCGGAGACGCACCACGGCCCAAATCAACCGCGCCACCATCATGTCGTCCGCACCGATCGAACATGCCGACGGCCTGCCGCAACCGCAGCGCAACTACGCGGTTCTGACGATCGCACTCGGCATCATCATGGCCGTGGTCGACAGCGCCATCGCCAATGTCGCGCTGCCGACGATCGCGACCGACCTCAACGCCAGCCCGGCCTTCTCGATCTGGATCGTCAACGGCTATCAGCTCGCGATCACGATCTCGCTGTTGCCGTTGGCCTCGCTCGGCGAGATCGTCGGCTATCGCCGCGTCTATCTGGTCGGGCTCGTGCTGTTCACGCTCGCATCCGCCTTCTGCGCGCTGGCCCATACACTGCCGCTGCTGACGATCGCACGCATCGTCCAGGGCTTTGGCGCCGCCGGCATCATGAGCGTCAACGCGGCGCTGGTGCGCTTCACCTATCCGCGCAGCCAGCTCGGCCGCGGCATCGGGCTCAACGCTCTCGTCGTCGCCTTCTCGGCCGCGGTCGGCCCGACGCTTGCCGCAGGCATCCTCGCCGTCGGAAGCTGGCCATGGCTGTTCGCCATCAACGTGCCGCTCGGCGCGGTGACGCTGTTGCTCGGCCTGCGCAGCCTGCCGCACACGAGGCCGGCCAGCCGTTCCTTCGACTGGCAAAGCGCCGGCCTGTCCGCCATCACCTTCGGCGTCGGCATCGCGGCCGTCGACAGTGTCGGTCACGGCGAGGCCGCGATCACCTGTCTCATTCAGTTTGCCATCGCCATCATCGCGGGCGCGATGCTGGTCTATCGCGAAACTCACATGACCTCGCCGCTGCTGCCGGTCGACCTGCTGCGGATCCCGGTGTTCGCGCTGTCGATCGCGACCTCGATCGCCTCGTTCTGCGGGCAGATGCTGGCCTTCGTCGCGATCCCCTTCTACCTGCAGAGCCGCTTCGGCTATTCGGCGGTGCATATGGGCTTGCTGATCACGCCCTGGCCGATCGCGGTGGCATTCGCCGCGCCGCTGGCCGGGCGCCTGGTCGAGCGCTATCCGGCGGGCCTGCTCGGCGGCATCGGGCTGACGCTGTTCGCCTGCGGCCTCGCCGCGCTCGCCTTCCTGCCGGCCGCGCCCACGCCGTTCGACGTGATCTGGCGAATGGCGCTGGCCGGCGCCGGCTTCGGCCTGTTCCAGACGCCCAACAACCGCACCATGATTGCAGCCGCCCCGCGCGAGCGCGCCGGCGGCGCCAGCGGAATGCTGGGCACGGCGCGGCTGCTCGGGCAGACGACGGGCGCTGCGCTGGTGGCGCTGCTGCTCGGCCGCTATCCGGTCGACGGAACGCGGCTGGCGCTTCTCACCGGTGTCGGATTTGCGCTCTGCGGCGCGATGCTGAGCATGCTGCGGCTGTCTTCCACGGGCGCGCGCGGCGCCGAGCATGTCCGGGTGCAGGACGATCAGCGCCTGCGCGGCGACTAGCAGGTGCCCACGCCAGAGGCGACCTCCATCCTCTCCCGCAACTTGTGCGTGGCTTAACTATCTGGACCTATGACCTATTGCCCTCCCGCTCCGGTTGCGCTTGATTGGCGCCGGGAAAAAGGGGCATTTCATGCGTTCATTTGGAATTGTGGCGCTCAGCGTCATGCTGGGCGGCTGCGCGTCTGTCACGCGCGGCACGACGGAAAATATCAGCATCTCATCGACACCTTCTGGCGTGGAAGCCGTGGTCAGCGGAATGGAAGTTCCGACCACCTGCACGACACCCTGCTCCGTGGTCGTCAAGCGGAATGCCGACATCTCCATCACCTTCCAGAAGGAAGGCTATGAGCCGCAGATCGTGCCGCTCACCCGGGACATCCAGACCGGTGGCGCCGCAGGCTTCGCCGGCAATCTCCTGCTCGGCGGTGTCGTCGGCATGGGCGTCGATGCTGCAACGGGAGCTGCGACCGATCACAAGCCCAATCCGGTCATCGTGACCATGCAGCCGTCCGCCCCTCCCCGCGCGCGGCCGCCCGCGCCGAAGAAACCACGGCCGCCGGCTGCGGCTGCGCCGGACACCGGCACCTAGCGCCCGCACGGCGGACGCAAACAAAAAGGCCGGCTTTGCAGCCGGCCTTTTCGATTTCATCCCGCGCCGATCAAGCCTTGACCAGCGGTCCCTTGGAGGTCGGCCCCTTGGAGCCGCCGGGGCCGCCCGGCTTGTTGGGCTTGCCAGGCGGGCGCTTGCGGGTGCCGGGCAGCTTTTCCTGCTTCGGCGTGACCGGGCCATCGAGGAACTCGAAGCCGATCTTCTCCTTGGTCTCGTCGGCCTCGTCCTTGACGAGAACGACGCGAACATGGCCGCCGCCCTTGAGCTTGCCGAACAGCACCTCGTCGGCGAGCGGCTTCTTGATGTGCTCCTGGATCACGCGGGCCATGGGACGTGCGCCCATCTGCTCGTCGTAACCATGCTGCACCAGCCAGGTCTTGGCGGGCTCCGACAGCTCGATGGTGACGTCGCGGTCGCCGAGCTGCGCCTCGAGCTGAAGCACGAACTTCTCGACCACGGTGCCGATCACCTCGACGCTGAGATGGCCGAACGAGACGATGGCATCGAGACGGTTGCGGAATTCCGGCGCGAACTGCCGGTTGATCGCCTCGTGGTCGTCGCCTTCCCGCTTCGAGCGCGTGAAGCCGAACGCCTGCTTGGCGAGATCCGCCGCGCCTGCATTCGTGGTCATGATCAGGATCACGTTGCGGAAGTTGACCTGCTTGCCGTTGTGGTCGGTGAGCCGGCCGTGGTCCATGATCTGGAGCAGCACGTTGTAGAGATCGGGATGCGCCTTCTCGATTTCGTCGAGCAGCACAACGCAATGCGGATGCTGGTCGACGCCGTCGGTGAGCAGACCGCCCTGGTCGAAGCCGACATAGCCGGGAGGCGCGCCGATCAGGCGCGACACGGTGTGCCGCTCCATATACTCGGACATGTCGAAGCGCAGCAGCTCGACGCCGAGCGTTGCCGCCAGTTGCTTCGCGACCTCGGTCTTGCCGACGCCGGTGGGCCCCGAGAACAGGTAGCAGCCGATCGGCTTCTCCGGCTCGCGCAGGCCGGCGCGTGCCAGCTTGATCGAAGCTGCGAGCGACTCGATCGCCTTGTCCTGACCGAACACGGTGCGCTTCAGGGTCTGCTCGAGATGCTTGAGCACCTCGGCATCGTCCTTCGACACGCTCTTCGGCGGGATCCGCGCCATCGAGGCGATCGTGGTCTCGATCTCCTTGATGCCGATGGTCTTCTTGCGCTTGTTCTCGGCGACCAGCATCTGCGCCGCGCCGGACTCGTCGATCACGTCAATCGCCTTGTCGGGCAGCTTGCGGTCGTGGATGTAGCGCGAGGAGAGCTGCACCGCGGCCTCGATCGCCTCATTGGTGTACTTCAGCCGGTGGTAGTCCTCGAAGTACGGCTTGAGGCCCTTGAGGATCGCGATGGCGTCCTCGACGGTCGGCTCGTTGATGTCGATCTTCTGGAAGCGCCGCACCAGCGCGCGGTCCTTCTCGAAGTGCTGACGGTATTCCTTGTAGGTGGTCGAGCCCATGCAGCGGATCGTGCCCGAGGCCAGCGCCGGCTTGAGCAGGTTCGAGGCATCCATCGCCCCGCCCGACGTCGCGCCCGCACCGATCACGGTGTGGATCTCGTCGATGAACAGGATGGCGTTGGGATGCGCCTCGAGCTCCTTGAGCACCTGCTTGAGACGCTCCTCGAAGTCGCCGCGATAGCGCGTGCCGGCGAGCAGCGTGCCCATGTCCAGCGAGAACACGGTCGCGGCTGCCAGAACCTCCGGCACCTCGCTGTCGACGATGCGCTTGGCAAGGCCCTCCGCGATCGCGGTCTTGCCGACACCGGCTTCACCCACGAACAGCGGATTGTTCTTCTGCCGGCGGCACAGCACCTGGATCGCGCGGTTGATCTCGGAATTGCGTCCGATAACCGGATCGATCTTGCCGTCGCGCGCCTTCTTGTTGAGGTTGACGCAATAGGTCTCGAGCGCTTCGCCCTTCTTCTTGGCGTCCTCGTTGCCCTTGGTCTCGGTCTCCTCGTCGACGCCGCGCACGGGCCGCGCCTCGGAGACGCCCGGCCGCTTGGCGATGCCGTGGCTGATGTAGTTGACGGCGTCGTAGCGCGTCATGTCCTGCTCCTGCAGGAAGTACGCGGCATGACTCTCGCGCTCGGCGAAGATCGCGATCAGCACGTTGGCGCCGGTCACCTCTTCGCGACCAGACGACTGAACGTGGATCACTGCGCGCTGGATCACGCGCTGGAAACCGGCGGTCGGCTTGGCGTCATCGGCGCCATCCGTCACCAGGTTCTCGAATTCGGTCTCAAGATAATTGACGAGGCTCGTGCGGAGCTTGTCGAGATCGACGCTACAGGCGCGCATGACGGCGGCTGCATCGGAGTCGTCGATCAGGGAGAGCAGGAGATGCTCGAGCGTCGCGTATTGGTGATGACGCTCGTTTGCGATCGCCAGCGCACGATGCAGGGATTGTTCAAGGCTTTGGGAAAAAGTCGGCATTCGCGTCCTCTATGGCCCCCACCATCATGGTCGTGATCGCCCGGTCAGGCAACAACAACCTTTGTCACATATAGTTATACAAGACCGCCGCGAAAGACCGGTTCCGCGACTGGGCAAGCAACACGCCTGCGGTATTTTCGATGCAAAACCCGTTCCGATTTGGGCAGAACTACCCATTTGGGCAGGTTGAAGTCGGCGCGATGTTAAGCGGGATCATGCAGCAGGATGTGCTGCCATCACACGGCACACGAACAGAACCACTCTAAAGAACGCGAACGCGCGACTACTTCTTTTCCATCACGCATTGCAGCGGATGCTGGTGCTTGCGGGCGAAGTCCATCACCTGCGTCACCTTGGTCTCGGCGATCTCGTAGGTGAACACGCCGCACTCGCCGATACCGTGATGGTGAACGTGCAGCATGATCTTGGTCGCCGCCTCGACGTCCTTCTGGAAGAACTTCTCCAGCACGTGGACGACGAATTCCATCGGCGTGTAGTCGTCGTTCAGGATCAGCACGCGGTACAGGTTCGGCCGCTTGGTCTTCGGCTTGACCTTGGTGATGACAGAGGTGTTCGGACCCGTCGGGTTGCCGGAACGGTTCTCGTCATTGCTCATCCGGGGAGCGACGGCGGCGGTGGCCGCGGACAGGTCGAGTCTGGAAGTCAGTTGCGGCATGGCTCAGGCGTTCAAATTCCCCACGGAAGCGTATGACGGTCCGCCGCGGAGCCCCAACCTCCGGAGCTTCACACAGGCGCGCCGCCTCGTTGGATCGCCGCTTCCAACCGGTCCGGTCCAAGCCGTCTCGGTCGTCAACAATATGGGCCCGCCCCCCTTCGCCGCAAGCGTGCGAAGGTCCGGCCGATGCGGCCGCGACGGTCCCGATTCCTGATCCGGACGATCCTTGGCGAGGTTAATCAATCCGGGCCGGTTTGACAAAAATTTCCGCGTCACATGGTTAGAACGTATTGAGCAGGAACCGGTTGGCAACCGGGCTGCGACGCTTTCGCGCGGAATCATCTCCGGATTTTTACGGACCAACCCATCGCCATTGAATCGCCTGGAAGACAGCCGGCGAGCATCGGGGCCGACGACCATCATGACCTGCGTGCTGGTTAACGCCGGAAGCGAACCGACGACGCACGTGCCGCGACATTGCGCGCGCTGCCGGCCGCCTCGACCCTAGAGATGTCGAACGACGGTCGAGGCCGCGCTCGGCCCGCCGGGTCAATCGATCGCGACAAACAAAAAGCCCGGCTGTTCAGCCGGGCTTTTGCTTCCAGATATCCGGAAAGGGATTAGTTGGCCGGGGTGAACTTCGACACGACGGTCTCGACCGGCTTGAACGCCTGCTTGGCGAGGTCGCTGTAGAGGCCGGCGATCTTCTGCGACTCCGCAACGAAGGTCTCGTAGGCGGAACGGGCAAACTCGGTCTGCGCTTCGACGGCCTTGTCCAGCGACTTCACGCCGGAAAGCTTCTCGACGAAGGACTTGGTGTCTTCGAACGACTTCTTGGTGTAGTCGCCATAGGCGCTGGCGATCGCCTGGAGGCCGTGCTGCACCGAGGTCGCGGAGGCAACGCACTGCTCGAAGTGCTCTTTCCCGTAGTTCTGAAAGTCTTCAACCTTGAACATTTCGGAATCCTTTTCCCTGGCTCTCGTCGGGAAGCCCCGGCTCCCTGACCGTGCCCATTATTAGTGCAACGCACAAAAAAGTCAAGAATCTTGTGCGACGCACAAAATTAGATGCAAATCGCTGAGATTCCCGGGGTTTCCCGCAAGGGTTCCTTAAGCTTTTGGAAACCGCAGCCCCCTACCCTGATTCCCTGGACGTGTTCAGCTTCCGCAATCGGTCAAAAGCCGTTTGAGAACATCACCTTAGCCAGAATAGCGGCTCAGGCCCAACGTCTCCCGCGGCGAACACCAGCGGAGGGACAGCCTGAGCAGGTAATGATCCCGGGTCCCATGGGCACAATTTCGCCTCACGAGCCGGTGATCTAGTCAGAAACGGGGACGGGGTTCCATGCTTCGTAAAAACTTGTCTTCCTCGCGCTTGGCGCGGGTTGGCGTTTTCGGGCTTCTTACGGTCACCACCGCAGTCATCTTCACCACTGACGCAGCGGAAGCGCGGCGCCACCGGCGGCATTACGCGCACCACCGGGTGCAGCGCGACGTATCCGAGAGCTCCAGCCCGAAATTCGCGTCCATCATCGTCGACGGTAATTCCGGCGCGGTGCTGCAGTCGAACAACCCCGACGGAATCCGCCACCCCGCCTCGCTCACCAAGATCATGACGCTCTATTTGCTGTTCGAGCGTCTGGAGTCCGGCAAGATGAAGCTCGACACCGAGATGCCGGTGTCCCAGCACGCTGCCGACCAGGATCCGACCAAGCTGAACCTGCGTCCCGGCCAGACCATTCGCGTCGAGGACGCGATCAAGGGTCTCGTCACCCGCTCCGCCAACGACGCCGCCGTGGTCATCGCCGAAGCGATCGCCGGAGACGAGGACGACTTCGCCCAGATGATGACGCGCAAGGCGCGCTCGCTCGGCATGTCCCGCACGGTCTACCGCAACGCCAACGGCCTTCCCAACGACGAGCAGGTCACGACCGCGCGCGACCAGGCCACGCTCGGCCGCGCCATCCAGGAGCGCTTCCCGCGCTACTATCGCTATTTCGCCACCTCGACGTTCAACTGGCGCGGCCAGTCGATCCGCAACCACAATCACCTGCTCGGCAGCGTGGAAGGCGTGGACGGCATCAAGACCGGCTACACCCGCGCCTCCGGCTTCAACCTCGTCAGCTCGATGCGCCGCGGCAACCGCCATTTGATCGGCGTGGTGCTGGGCGGCCGCAGCGGCGGCTCGCGCGATGCCATCATGCGCAACCTGCTCGCGGAGAACCTGGAGAAGGGCGCGACCACCCGCACCGTCGTCGCCGTCACCGAGCGCAACGGCGCTGACGCCTCTGCCGAGGTCGCCGATGCGTCGGATACGCCGGCGCGGCCCGCCGCACCGGTTCAGGCCGCTGCCGCCCCTGCTCCCGAATCCGCCCCGTCCCGTCTCGCTGCGCGCCTGTCGACGCTTGCTGCGGCGACGGCTGCGGTGCCGCCGGCCACGCCCAAGCCGGAAGCCAGCAAGCTCGAGGTTCGGCCGACTGAATCCAAGATCGAGCCGGCACCGCTCACCAACGGCGTGATCTCGAGCCAGCCGCTCTCGATCATCCCCGGCTCGTCCGAGCCGATGAAGCCGGTGCGGGTCAAGACCGTTCAGGTCAAGGCCGGTGCCGTGAAGGTCGCTTCCGCTGCCCCGGCCCAGGTTGCTCCGCAGGTCACGAGCACGATTGCCTCCCGCTCCGACGTCGCGGAAACCTCCGGCGCCGTCGTCGCCCGGGCCGACCTGATCAACAAGCCCGAGCCCCAGAGCCAGCCGGAAGCGCCGAAGGCGGACCTTGCCCGCGCCGAGCTGCCGCGCCAGCCGGCCGGCTTCGGCACCGGCAACGGCATCCTCGGCGTGCTGCCGGCCGCGACCGCCTCTGCGCCCGCGCCTGCTCCTGCCCTTGCCGCTCCGAAGCTAGCCTCCGCCGATCCGGCGCCGCAGCCGATCCAGATGAGCGCCACCACCAAGCCGGCCGTCACCCACAGCGGCTGGATCGTCCAGGTCGGCGCGCTCGAGAGCGAGAACGAAGCCCAGCAGCGCATCGACGCCGCGCGCAGCTCGGCCCGCGGCCTGCTCAGCAAGGCCGATCCGTTCACCGAGCCCGTCCTCGCCAAGGACAATCGCAAGCTCTACCGTGCCCGCTTCGCAGGCCTCGAGCGCGACCAGGCCGAAGCCGTCTGCCGCGCCCTGAAGCGCGCCGACATCTCCTGCATCACCGTCCGCAACTGATCTTCCGCATAGCTTCGAAAAAATGCCCGCGCCTTGCGCGGGCATTTTTGTTTTCGGCGTGCGCGGAAGCCTGTTCCGCGACAACCTCTCGTCAACGATTTACGGTTAAATTTTTACTCAAGGGATCGACCACGCCGACAATGGCGGGCATCGGGCGAGAACAGAGCAAACGGAGCTCACGCGGGTACGGGCGTTTGTAGCGTGGTGCCGGAGTTAGCCGTTATGCGTGCGAAGCAGAGTATCCTTGGCCTCGTTTACCCGGGCAGCGAGATACGTCGAGCCCCCCTGGTCGGGATGGAGTTTCTTCATCAGGGACTTGTGAGCCCTGCTGATGTCGTCACGCCCCGCGCCCGGCTGCAGGCCAAGGATCTGATAGGCTTCCTCCGCCGTCATTTTGCCGCTCGCCGCCGTACGGCGCTGCCCCCCTGCCGCATTGCCCTGCGCGTTCTGACGCCAAGCGGGAAACCGGCGGTCGAGATAGCTTTCAAGTAAGGCCACGCTCTCGGCGTCGAACGCCGGGACCATTGCCAGCAAGGCGGCGAGATCGAACTCGTCGAGATCGCGCCCGGCGTGAGGGCCGGCAATGATCTGGCCGCCGAGCCGGCCGGAATCGTGGTCCAGCCGCATGTCCAGGAATGACGAGCGCACCCGCGAGGCCTGACCGGTCGGGCGCGCCGCGCCGCCGAACAGCCCGCCGACATTGCCGAAGCCGGCATTCGCCAGCGGCGTCCAGCCGAGCAGCCCGGCGCCGAAAATCCCGAGCGGGATCGCGACCGCAAGCTCGCCGCGCAGGCCCGTGAAGGCCGCGACCGCCAGCGCCACCACGCCGCCGCCAAACTTGATGGTACGCGCCAGCACCGCCGGATTGGCCGAGCGGAACATCTGGAGCAGCAGGTAAAGCGTGATAACGGCGACGGCGCCGACGATCAGGGTCATGGCCGGAATATAGTCGTCCTCGTGTCAAAAAGCATGGCGTCTTCGATCACGCCGATCGCGCGGCGCCCTACTTCATCTGGCCGATCAACATCGCCGCACCGCTCACGCTGCCGGCCAGCTTCAACAGCGCCTCGCGGCCGCCGGCGGCATAGGCGGCAGCCGCCCGCAGCAACTCGCGCAGCTGCGCCGCAGCTCCCGGATCGAATCGGCACCAGGCGCCGCCGGTCAGTCGTGCGATCTCGCGGAAGGCCTTTTCGGCGACGGCGTCGTGGCCTTCCTGAAACAGGAAGACGGGCACCTTGAGCATGCCGAGCTCGCCGGCCTTGGCGCAGAGCTCGTCGACATTCTCCTCCATGGCATCGCCGACGAAGACGACGGCGCGCACGCCGGATGCGACCGCCTCGCGCCGCGCCTCGCTCAGCACCTTGCCGATCTGGGTGTCGCCGCCGCGGCAATCGATCTTGCTCATCAGCGTCGCAAGCCTGGCGCTGTCGGAGATCCACCCGGTGGCGCGGCACTCGTTGTAGCCGCGATAGTAGACCAGCCGGATGTCGAGACTGCCGAGCGCCGCGGTCTCGCGAAACATGTCGGCCTGCAGCGCGCAGGCCATGTCCCAGGTCGGCTGCCGGCTCAGCGTCGCATCCAGCGCGAAGATCAGCCGGCCTTTCGCACCGGGCGCATGCGGTGACAGCGCGCGGGCCCTGGCGACGAAGGCGGCAATGTCTTCGGACGTCGACGCGCCGGCCTGCGGCACCGCCCCGCCCGCCTTCGTCGAAACCGCATCACCGCGCGGCTTGATGGGTTCGCCCGACATCGCTGCTCAACCAAGCTGGGCGACTAATGTGGTGCGCGCGAAGAGCCCGGTCAATGTGCAAAGCCTCCGCGGGCGGATGCCGGCGGAGGCTTCGAAGTCGGTACGGATGATGAGCGACGCGTCAGCTCTTGGCAGGCGCCATCAGAGCGACCGGGCCCGGCTCGAGGATCTTGGGCGGCGACGATTGCGTGTCGACCGGCGCCAGCTCGCTGTCCGTCGCGCTCAGGAATTTGTCGAGCATGCTCTGGATCGAGTTCTTGGCTGCATCGGGGCCGGTGTCGCGCATGTCGTTATGCTGGAATTCGGTCTTCACGACCTGGATGCCGGCCTTCTCGCATTCCTCGTCCGTCGGGATCACGCCCGCATCGGTCTTGAACTGCGGATCCTGGGAGCGGAACGACAGGATCTTGAACTTGCCGGCGGTGACGAAGGGCACGCGCAGATTGTCGAGCGTGACGACCTTCTTGACCTCGTCCGGATACTGCTTGGCGAAATACATGGTGATGTCGCCGCCCATGGAGTGACCGACCATCGTCACCTTGTCGTAGTCGGCGTTGGGCTGGACCTTCTTCAGCTCCTGCATGGCGAGATGGATGTTGGCGACACCGCGCAGGATCTGCGGCAGGCGGCCGACATAGAGCTCGCCGGGCTTGGTCACCATCGGAGGATCGGTCGGCAGATCATGCTGCGGGCTGACGACCATGTAGCCGCGCGCCGCGAAGATGTTGGCGAGGAAGCCGTACTCGGTGTTCTTGACGGTGTTGCCGTGATTGATCACTGCGACCGGCAGCGTGATCATGCCGGCATTGGCCTGCATTTCCTTGTCGCGACGGATCGCGATGTCGACAGGCACGGGACGGTTGTCGCGCGAAGCGTCGTAGAAGGTGATGGTCTCGTGCTTGATCGCCCACTTGCTCGCCGTGAAATAGGCGACGCCACAGAGGGCACTGACCGAAACCAGAACGGCAATTCCACGCTTCATTTTCGTCCTCAGCCTCAGGCTCTTGCGGCCTGAATACCCTGTTGAAAATCGTGTTCTTCCGAGGCTCTTCGGCCTCTGGTCGCCTATTCCCTAATATATGTCACAGCCGCGTGACAGGAAGGCTAAATATTGTGAACTATCAGCCCTTTCATTGTGCGCCGCACTCGTTTTGTGGGCACCCCGTTCTTTTACGGCTACGTCAAGGTGCAGGTCACTATCGGACGCAACCGGTCGCCACGGGGTTCAATTTCGCAGTAAACATGGGGTGAAACGGCCAAGCGCCAGTCTGGTTCCGGCAGGAACCTGCTTCTCAAATCGATCGGAAGTAGCCTTATACCGCCTCAGGCGCCGAGGATGTCGTGAACCTCGAGCGGCTTGTCGACCTGGCTGAACCACTCGGCGCGATTTGCCGCACGGCGCCGGCCGCGCTCGTCGAGCGGCAGCTTGAGCTGGCGGAGCAGGCTCGTCACCTCCTCCCGCGCAGTGAGATGGCCGAGATTGGGCCGCATGCCGAGCGTGGCCTCGTCGATCTCGTCGAGGGCGGTCAGGCCGCGCGGGAAGAATTCGCGGTAGACGACGCGCTCGGCGAAGCCGTCGACATAGCGGAAGCCGAGCCGCAGCGACAAATCCTTCAGGCCGTCGGCGACGAGCTGCTTGTTGCGCGAGCCGAGCATGGACAGGCGGTTGCGCACCACGATCCAGTCGGTACTCGAACCGTCGAGCTGGCGGCGCTTGCGCCTGACGTCCCGCACCATCTCGGCATAATGGCTCTCGCCCGTCACCGCGTAGCTGGCGGGATCGACGGTGCCGAGCACGTCGAAATCGAGGAAGCTGTCGTTGATCGGCGTGACCAGCGTGTCGGCCATCGAATGGGCGAGCCGCATCAGGTAGCTGTCGGTGCCCGGCGTATCGATGACGATGAAATCGAAACTGCTCTCGACCGCCGACACCGCCTCCATGAACTGCTGGAACTCGGAGTTCTCGTTGTCGGCGATCTGCATGGTCTCGCCGAGCTTGATGCAGCGGTGCACCGGCAGCTCGAGGTCGAGCTTGGTGCGGCGGGCCCAGGCCGCGCGGTTGTTGATGTAGTGGGTGAAGCTCTGCTGGCGGCAGTCGAGGTCGATGGTGGCGACGCGCTGGCCGGCTTTGAGAAGCGCAACGGCAATGTGCAAGGCGGTGGTCGATTTGCCAGAGCCGCCCTTCTCGTTACCAAGCACAACGACGTGCGCCGAGCCGGATTGGCTTTGGCTAGCCTGCACAAGCATGGCGATCCTCAACACCCCTAAGCAATATCTTCGAGTTGGCCGCGTCTGCGGTCAAGTGAAATGCGTGACAGGAAATGCAAATAGCAGTGCGCCATTCTTCATCATGAACAGCGGCGCCATCGTTCGTCTGTGATCCGGCCCACAATGTCGCGACGCCCTGCGCGGCCTTGCGCGGGATGCTGTGCCGCATCCGCATGCATGGCGTCCACGACAGCTGCTTGTTAAGGTTAGCCGGCCGCGCGGCAGGCCGCGCCCACCGATCCCCCAGCCCCCGAGTCCTGATGTCACGAAGCCCCCTGATTGCCCGCACGGTCCCAAGCTTGCGGCGCGCTACCGATAATCTCCGCAAGCGGAAGGCCACGATCGCGCTGGTCCCGACCATGGGGGCCCTCCATGACGGGCATGTGTCGCTGGTGCGCCTCGCCAAGCGGCGCGCGAGTCGCGTCGTGGTGTCGATCTTCGTCAACCCGACCCAGTTCGCTCCGACCGAAGACTTCGGCGCCTATCCGCGCACCTGGAAGTCGGACATTGCCAAGCTCGCGGCCGAGGACGTCGACATCGTCTGGCATCCCGGCGTCGAGGCCATGTATCCGCAGGGCTTTGCGACCCGCATCGTGCCGGAGGGGCCGGCGCTCGCCGGCCTCGAGGATCGCTTCCGGCCGCACTTCTTCGGCGGCGTCGCCACGGTCGTCGGCAAGCTGTTCACGCAATGCCGGCCCGATTTCGCGATCTTCGGCGAGAAGGACTTCCAGCAGTTGCGGGTGGTGGCGCAGATGGCGCGCGACCTCGATCTCGGCGTCAAGGTGATCGGCTCCCGCACCGTGCGCGAGCGCGACGGGCTCGCGATGTCCTCGCGCAACGTCTACCTCTCGGCCGAGGAGCGCCAGACCGCCACCGTCCTCTACCGCGCCATGAAGGACAGCGCCGGACGGATCAAGGCGGGCGAAGCCATCGCGCCGGCGATGGCGCGCGGCGCCGAGACGATCAGGGCGGCCGGCTTTGCGCTGGACTATTTCGAGGTCCGCCACGCCGAGACACTGGCCGAGGTCACCTCGCGCAAGGACGGGCCGCTGCGGATCCTGGTCGCGGCCAAGCTCGGCACGACGCGGCTGATCGACAATATCGCGGTTTAGAGCAGTCCGAGATCGCGCAGCTCGCGCCGCATCGGCTCGGGCATCGCCGCGATCGAGCTCGCGGCGGACTTGCCGAGATCGGACGGCACCGAATCGTCGGTGAGATAGCGCCAGCCCTGGAATGGGCGCATCGGCCGCGGCGAGACCGGGATCACCTTCGGCTGCATCACGATCCGGCAGCGTCCGATGCCGTCCTTGTCGCGGAACGGCTCGATGCCGATGATCTTTTCGCGCGCGGCGATCTCACCCTTGATGACCCAATAGAGCGAGCCGCCGCCGAGAATTTCGGCGTCACGCTTGGGCACCATGCGGGTGATGTGGATGTGATGTTGCGGCAGACCCTTCTTCTTGGCGGTCTGCATCCGTTCGGCCACCCACTCCTTCAATTCCTTGACGGAGTCGCAGCCGACGGCGAGCTTGATGAGATGTAGCGGCATGCCCCAGCATTAGCCGGGCAGCCACGCATTTGGAATGCCGAACTACTCGTTATCCGCAGCCGCGGGAGCTGCCGCTGCGGGCGGCGGCGCGAGCGGAACCGGTGGCGGAGCCGGCGCACGCGCGGCCTTCGGCGCCGGCGGCTTCTTGGCGGCCGGTGCCGCGGGAGCTGCGGCCTGCGCGGAGCTGGCGGCCGGCGCACGCGCCGCCGGCGCAGCGCCACCGGCAGGGGCGGCCTGGCGCGTCGCCGCGGTGGGTGGCTCCGGATTCATGATGCTCACCGGCGGCGTCGACGACGCGCTCGGGAATTCGGCATTGGTCGGCTTGCCCGTCGGCATCGTGGGCGGCAGCCCGGCGAGCGCAGCGGTGGCGGGCATCGCCGGCGCTCCTGCGGGCGCGTTCCAGATCGGCGCGTAGCGCGCGACCAGCGTATCGTAGAGATGGGAATCCATGTTGGCGGCGACCTGCTGCTGATCGGTCAGCGAGCGGAAGGCGGCACAATCGAACGGGGTACAGCCGTCGCGGGCGACCAGCACCTGCGCGACGAGGCCGTAGCGGTCGCGCTCGAGCGCCTTGCGCAGCACCTTCATGTCCAGCGTCAGGCTCTTGTCGGCGGAGGCGGCATCGCCGAGCGCGGTCAGCCGGTCGATCCGGGCCGCGGTATAGGCGACGGCGGCCGCCGCGGTCTCGGGCGCGCCGAACAGTGCCTTCTCGCAGCCGGCGGCCACGGCATCACCGGCGAGACCATCGAGGCAGGACAGCGCCGGCAGGCTTGCGGTGACCGCGGCCTGCGCACGCGCCTCGGTCGGCGCGTCCTCCGCGCCCGGCCCGTAGACGCGCACCATGGCCGCCCCCGCGATCGCGATGGACAGCAGCGTGATGACGGTCAACGCGCCGTTGGCGACCGACTTCTCGGCGCGCAGCAGCGTGATCAGCAGGATCAATCCAAAGAATCCGGCCGCCGCCAGCGTCATCCACATCGGAAAGGCCGCCGAGCGCCAGATTTGGTCGAACGAAGAGGCCCATGCCCAGTTCATGCGCGACGTCCCCTCACGCGAGCAAAGAGCGAATGGTCAAGCGAGCACCGCGAGTCGGCAACTGCCCCCGCCTCACCTTGTGAAGGCGAAGCGGGCCTTTTAACGGCGAGCAAAGCAAATTCGTCCGCGAAAGCAATGGGCGCGATCGTCGGCGCGTCAGGAGAGCGCCAGTTGACTTTCCTTGGCGACCCGCTCGAACGCTTCGGTCGAGCTCTTGATCCGGTACTGGCAATCGTCGCCTTCCGTCGGCAGCAGGCGGATCACTTCATACGAGCCGCTGGCAGCGGGGCGCGCGACGTTGCTGGCCGTGAACAAAACGCGCGTTCCAACGGGGAATTTGTGCTTCAACACCCTCTCCATTACTCAAACAACGCCTGCCTCGCCCATGGTCCCACTGCGATGGCCGGCCGGAAACCCGTGTGCTGTATAGCACGCATGCGGCGTTTTTGACCAGTCTCATGCGAGCCCGGTAAATATACAAATCAGTAAGTCTTTTCAGGACGATAAGCAGGCCTGCGGACCACGGTAATACCGCTGGAACCGGCTCCCTAGGCGGTATGGGGCAGATGCCCCTGCGGGCTGGCCTGGTCCACCGCCTTGGGCAGCTCCTGGGCCAGAATCTGGCCCAGTTGGTCGACCGGGATGTTGTAGCGCGCGGCGAGCTGGCGGACGGTGTCGCTGCCGAGCACGGCGCGGAGCTGGTCGGCCGAGATCGGCAAATTGTGGCCGTTGCCGAGCCAGGATTTGACCTGGTCGCCGAAGCCGGCCTGCTGGAGCTTGGCGACGATCGCGCTGAGGCCGCCCTGATTGTTGCTGCCGAGCACTTCGTTCAGCACGGCGGGCAGCACGGCGGCGCCGAGCTGGCCGAGTGCGCTGCGGAGCGCGGGATTGTTTTCCAGCGAGTCCAGGATTCCCATGGCGCCCTCTCCCAAGCCTTGGTTGCCGCGTGATTGAGCGCCGCCGGCTTGCTGATCGTCAAGCGGCGCCCGATCACATTCGCGGGTTAGGCATCCTCGAACTTCGCGATGACGAGCGTTTCGGCGATCCCCTCGCGGGTCCATTCCTGGAACGCCGGCAGCGCCATCATGGTGTCCATGTAGGCCTTCGTGTCCGGCGCAACGTCGATCGCGTAGGTACGGAAGCGATGCACGACCGGCGCATACATGGCATCCGCCGCGCCGAAGCGGCCGAACAGGAACGGTCCATTGGCACCGTAGCGCGCGCGGCACTCGCGCCAGATCTCCTCGATGCGCGCGACATTGGCCTTGGCGTCCGTCGACAGCGCCACGGCGCGGACCGGGCGGTGCAGGTTCATGCCGCATTCGCTGCGCAGCGCTACGAAGCCGGAATGCATCTCGGCGCACACCGAACGGGCATGGGCGCGGGCCGCGGCGTCGTCGGGCCACAGCTTCTTCTCGGGATAGCGCTCGGCGATGTATTCGATGATGGCGAGCGAATCCCACACCGTGGTCTCGCCATCGACCAGCACGGGCACCTTGCCGGCGCGGCTGAAGGACAGGATCTGCTGCTTGTCCGCGGGGTTGTCGGTGTAGAGCGGGATCACGGTCTCCACGAACGGGATGTCGTTCGCGCGCAGCGCGAGCCAGGGCCGCATCGACCATGACGAGTAGTTCTTGTTGCCGATCGCGAGCTTGAGCGTTGCCATGTCACTGATCCCTTCGAAAGTCCGTCTGGTGCGGCTGCTTTTAGCGCCATCGCCTGCCGCCAATCAATCGTTGCCGCGCCCGGACATGCGTGGCAATCGTTGCGATCCCCGAGGGAGCAAGACATGAGCAGGCACTGGGTCGACATCACCGCGGTCGGCTTCTTCATCATCGAATGGCTGGCCTATGCCCTGACGCTGGAGCATTCAGCCTATGGCCGCGACAGCCTGTCGGCGCGCATGAACCGCTATCGCGAGGTCTGGGTGCGCCGCTTGCTCGATCGCGAGACCCGCATGGTCGACATGCAGATCATGGCCTCCTTGCAGAACGGCACCGCCTTCTTCGCCTCCACCAGCCTGTTCGCGCTCGGCGGCGCGCTGGCGCTGCTGCACGCCACCAACGACGCGATCACGATTCTGAGCAAGCTGCCGATCGACCTCAGCACCTCGCCGGCGATGTGGGAGCTGAAATGCGTCGGCCTCGTGCTGATCTGCGTCTACGCGTTCTTCAAGTTCGCCTGGGCCTATCGCCTGTTCAACTATGTCGCGATCCTGTTCGGCGGCATGCCGCCGGCCTCGCAAGCCGGCACGCCGCAGGCCGAGGCTCACGTCATCCGCACCTCGCGCGTCTTCGAATCCGCCGGCCGCCATTTCAACCGCGGCCAGCGCGCCTTCTTCTTCGCGCTCGGCTATCTCGGCTGGTTCGTCAGCCCCTGGGTGCTGTTCGTGACCACGGCCGCGGTGGTGATCGTGACCTGGCGGCGGCAGTTTGCATCGAGCGCCTGGGCGGCGATGGCGCCGGAGGTCGTGGATGGTGATGAAGGCGCGGTGAAGCGCGGTCATTGATGCGCCCGTGTCCCGGACGCGCCGCAGCGTGCAACGCTGCTGCGCAGAGCCGGGACCCAGAAGGCAATACGGGGCAATTCAGCGACATGGGCCCCGGCTCTGCAGCGCACCGTCGCAGTGACGCTGCGCTGCGTCCGGGGCACGAGAACGGGGTATGACGCGTACTCTCTCGATGTCTCGTAGCCCGGATGAGCGAAGCGACATCCGGGACCTTCGCGAGACAATAGCCGGGTATCGCTTCTCACCCGGGCTACGCGGGAGCTACCCGCCAAAATCCCGCGGGCTGAACGGCAGATCCATCACCTTCCACTCTCCGTACAGATCGCGCGGCAGCATCTTGTAGGGTTGGCAGGCCTGCAGCGCGCTCATGGCGGACTTCACGATGGCCACGCCCTTGGCGGATGGCGGGGCCGCCATCAGGATCGGCTCGCGCGCCAGCGTGCCGTCGGTGGCGAACACCGCACGCAGCTTGATGTGGACGTTGTCGGTTGGATCGAGCCCGGCCGGCAGTTTCGAGCAGCTTCGCAAATGCCGCCGCAACTCGGCGATGACTTCGGGCGGAAGCTTCGCGGCGATCGAATCCTTGGAATCGCCCCCGTCGTCCTTGGGCGTGTCCTTCGGCTCCACCGGCAATTCGGGCGGCAGGCCCAGCATCACGCCGTATTTGACGGTGACGTCGGGCTCCGGGGCCCGATAGGCCGGCGGCGGCGTTGCCTCGGGCTGCGACATCGCAGCTGGCGGCGGTTGCGCTGCTGGTGGCTGCGGCATCGCCTGGGGCGGCGATTGCGGGGTCTGCTGAGGCGGCTGTTGCGGCGTCGGCTGCGGCGGCTGTTGCGGCTGTGCGTTGGCCTCGCGCGGTTTCGGCACGGGTGACGGCTGTGGCTGTGGCTGCGATTGCTGCTGCGTCGGCTTCTGCTGCTGGGGTTCGGGCGATGGCTGCGCTGCAGCCGGCTGCTTGGCCGCCGGCTTCGACATCGGCTCCGACTTGTCGGTGGCATCGAGCTTCGGCAGCTTCAGGTCGGGGAGCGGCTCCGGCGGCTTCTCCTTGGCCTCTTCCTTGGCCTTCTCCTCCGCTCGCGCCTCTTCCTGCTTGACCTGCTCGGGCGTGACGATGTCGACCGCAACGGCCTCCGGCGCAGCGGCGTGAAACGGATGGACCTCGCTGATCACGATGATCAGCGCCACCAGCGTCAGATGCGCAATCGCCGACGCCGCAATGTCCGTCCGTATGATCTTCCGCAGTTCCATCGACCGATCTTGGGTTGCCGTCGCGGTCCTAGCATACCCCAGTGCCCTCTCAATCCCATTTCGGCGCGAAGCCGAAATCGGTCAGGCGGCCCCTCGGGCTGGCCAGCGCGGCGATCTCAGTCATCTCGTCGTCGGCGAGCTCGAAATCGAAGATATCGATGTTTTCCGACAGGCGTTCGACGCGCGAGGTGCGCGGGATCGCCGCAACGTTCTGCTGCACCAGCCAGCGCAGGCAGACCTGCGCCGGCGTCTTGCGATGCGCGCGGCCGATCGCGGCGAGCGTCTGGTCGGACTTGATGCGGCCCTTGGCGACGGGGCTGTAGGCGACCAGCGCGAGGCCGTGCTGGTCGCAGGCCGCCCTCACCTTCGCCTGGTCGAGATAGGGATGGTATTCGACCTGGTTGCAGACCAGCGGCTCGGACGACAGCGCGACCGCCTGCTCCATCAGTGCCACCGTGAAGTTGGAGACGCCGATGTGGCGCGCCAGGCCCATGCGCTTGGCATGCGACAGCGCGCCGAGCGTCTCCGCCAGCGGCACATGCGGATTGGGCCAGTGCAGCAGCAGGAGATCGACGCTGGGAAGCCGCATGCGCGCGAGGCTCTCCTTGACCGAACGCTCCAGATCGTGGGGCGCGAAATGATTGGTCCAGACTTTCGTGGTGAGGAAGACGTCGTCGCGGCGCACGCCGGAGGCGCGCAAGCCGTCGCCGACCTCGCGCTCGTTCTCGTAGACCTGGGCGGTGTCGATGTGACGATAGCCGAGCCGCAGCGCCTGCTCGACCACGCGCGCGCAGGTGCGCCCTTCCAGCTCCCAGGTGCCGAGCCCGATTGCGGGAATCCTTGCGCCACTGGCCTCGACGAACAGCATGAGGAATCCTCTCTGTTACGGCAGCCCCAAGCGTCATTATGGACCCGGTCCGCGAGAGTGCAACGGACGCCCGGCCGGATCTTCGGCGCAATGCTAACAGGAGGTTCGTGTCAGACTTTGGCGAGCGCCTGGAACACCGTGTCGGGCGCATGCGCGATCACTGCCAGCAGCGCGCGGGCGGGTCCCCGCGGGGCGCGCTTGCCCTGCTCCCAGTTGCGGATGGTTTCGACGGGAACGCCGAGCTTGGCGGCGAACTCCATCTGGGTCAGGCAGGCGCGGCGGCGAAGATCGCGCACCGCGAGCGAACTGGTATCGGCAGCGGCGGCATGGGCCGCGGGTTCGGCCGCCAGCGGCTGGACCGGAAATTCCTGTCCATCCCGCAACTCAACGACCCGTCCGTCCGCCTTCAGCCGCAACCGCATGTCCATTCCCCCAAGCGGGCATGATGATGCGGCAGGTCGCTTAAGTTCGGATTAAAGATGATGGCGTCGCGTAGACGGTCTCGTGCCCCGGACGCTGCGCAGCACGAAGTGATGCGCTGCAGAGCCGGGGCCCATGTTGCCCAGTGGACCGTGCCGCGTTCTGGGTCCCGGTTCTGCGCAGCAGCGCTATGCGCTGCAGCGCGCCCGGGACACGAGAGCACGAGTTGCCCCCGCCCCTACTTCAACCCGAACCACAGCGTCGCAATGCCAAGGAAGGAGAAGAAGCCGACCACATCCGTCACCGTGGTGACGAAGGTGCCGGACGCTACCGCCGGGTCGACCCTGACCCGCTCCAGCGCCATCGGGATCAGGATGCCGCCGAGCGCGCCGGCGACGAGGTTGCAGATGATGGCGAGGCCGATGACGATGCCGAGGCCCGGGATCTTGAACCAGGCCACCGCCGCGATGCCGGTGATCACGGCAAAGGCAAGGCCGTTGACGAGGCCGACCAGCAACTCGCGCACCACCACGCGCCAGGCGTTGGAGGAGCCGAGCTCGCGGGTCGCGAGCGCGCGCACCGCTACCGTCATGGTCTGGGTCGCGGCATTGCCGCCCTGGCTCGCCACGATCGGCGCCAGCACCGCGAGCGCCACCATCTTCTCGAGCTGGCCCTCGAACAGGCCGAGCACGGAGGACGCCAGGAACGCGGTGGCGAGGTTGACCAGCAGCCAGTTGAAGCGGCCGCGGGCGATGGTGAGGAAGGTGTCCGACAGCTCTTCGTCGCTGGTGACGCCGCCGAGCGCTTTGAGGTCCTCGTCGGCCTCCTCCTCGATGACGTCGACGACGTCGTCGACGGTGATGACGCCGACGAGGCGATCCTGGGTGTCGAGCACGGGGGCTGCGACGAGATTGTACTTGCCGAACATGCGCGCCACCTCCTCCTGGTCCTCCAGGACGGAGACGCGGCGGCGGTCCTCGTCGGTCAGCTCGGCGAGCGCCACCGGCCGGCGGGCGCGCAGCAGCACGTCGAGCGGGACTGCGCCCTGCCAATGCTGCTCCTTGTCGACGACGTAGATCTCGTAGAAGCGGTCGGGCAGATCCGGCGTCTCGCGCATGTAGTCGATCGCCTGTCCGACGGTGAAATCCTGGGGCACCGCGATGAACTCGGTCTGCATGCGTCGGCCGGCGGAGTTTTCCGGATACAGCAGGCTGCGCTCGAGCGCGACGCGCTCCTGCAAGGGCAGCCTCTCGAGGATCTCCTCCTGCTCGGCCTCGTCGAGGGTCTCCAGCAGCTCGACCGCGTCGTCGGATTCGAGCTCGCGGACGCCTTCGGCGACCGTCTCCGGCGGCAGCTCCTCGAGGATCTCCTCGCGGACGCTCTCGTCGACCTCGTTCAACGCAGAGAAGTCGAAGTCGCGCCCCGTGAGCTCGACCAGGCGGACGCGGTCGTCGGGCGCCAGCGCCCCGATCAGGTCGCCGAGATCGGCCTCGTGCAGCTCGGCGACGCAGGCGCGCAGCGACACACTGTCGCCGGCCTCGATCGCATGCGCGATTTCCTCGACGAATTCGTGCCGAATTTCGCCGTCTTCATTGCGCATCGGCACGTGGTCGAGTACCGAATCCGCGGCGGATGGGGCACCGTCCATATGTTCATCCATGGCGCGCCTCGCCGTTTGACAGGTTGGAACGAGTGGTCTGAGCTGATGGTTCAGGCAATACCCACAAGGCGACTCCAAGCGCAATGGCAAAGATGCTTCGGCTGAAATGGACATCGATGTCGGCGGGCGCGGTCCTCGCGGCCCTCGCCGGCATCGCCTCTGCGGAGGCTGCCGAGTGCCCGCGCAAGGATGCGCTCGGCACCTCGCGCATCCTGAGCGTCGACGCCAAGGCCACGCCGCGTGTCGGCTTGAAGAGCTTTCCGCAGACGCTGGCGCTGGCCGATCACGAGGTCGTGCTGACCTTCGACGACGGCCCGCATCCGCCGACCACGTCGAAGGTGCTGGCGGCGCTGGCGCAGGAATGCGTGCGCGCGACCTTCTTCCTGATCGGCCTGCACGCCGCCGAGCACCCCGAGATGGTCAAGCGCATCGCGCGCGAGGGCCACACCATCGGCCATCACACCTTCTCGCATCCGTTCATGGCGCGGATCCCGTTCGAGAAGGCGAAGAGCGAGATCGACCGCGGCATCGCGGCCGACGAGATGGCGCTCAACGGGGTCTCGACCACGACGCCGTCGACGCCGTTCTTCCGCTTCCCCTATTTCGAGGCGACGCAGGCACAGCTCGATCTCCTGCAGTCGCGCGGCATCGTCGTGTTCGGGGCCGACCTCTGGGCCAGCGACTGGAACGAGATGACGCCCGAGCAGGAATTGAAGCTGGTCACCGAGCGCCTGGCTGCGGCCGGCAAGGGTATCATCCTGTTCCATGATCCCAAGGCGCGCACGGCGGCGATCATGCCGGCCTTCCTGCGCTACCTGAAAGACAACGGTTTTCGCGTGGTTCACGTGGTCCCGGGCACGTCACAGAAGAGCGCCGACACGCGCTGATGCCGGAATGTCACGCCGGCGCAAAATGGGGTGATTTTGACCCTATTAACAGTCCGTTCATGCTACGCCATGCAAAGATGGAAGGGGACTTGCGCCTGAACCGTTTCGGTGCAGCTCCGACCTAATGATGGCGGCAGTCGCGCATGAGGGCAGACCGGGTTCATGATCGGAAGTAGCGTTGTTGTTCGGACGCGATCGTGGATCGTCCTTCTGGGATTGCTGACCGCCGGTGCACCGGCGGCCTACGCTGCCGATTGCCCTGGCCATCCGGACGCGCTCGGGACCTCCCGCACCCTTGTCGTCGATCCGCGCGAGCATCCGCTGATCGGCACCATGCAGTATCGCGAGACGCTGCCGCTGAAGGACCACGAGGTCGTCCTCACCTTCGACGACGGTCCGCTGCCGAAATATTCGAACCAGATCCTCAAGATGCTCGACGACGAGTGCATCAAGGCGACGTTCTTCATCATCGGGCAGCAGGCCAAGGCGAATCCGGAAGGCGTACGCAAGCTGATCGCAGCGGGCCACACCGTCGGCACCCACAGCATGGACCATCCGCTGACGTTCGACCGGATGCCAATCGAGAAGTTCGAGCCCGAGATCAACGGCGGAATCCAGTGGACCTCGGCTGCGATGACCGATCCGTCGAAGCAGCTCGCGCCGTTCTTCCGCATTCCCGGCCTGATGCGGGCCGAGGCCGTCGAGAACTATCTGATCTCGCGCGGCATCCAGGTCTGGAGCGCCGACTTCCCGGCCGACGACTGGCGGCACGTATCGTCCGATCGCGTCTATCAGCTCGCGATCCAGCGGCTGGAGGCCAAGGGCAAGGGCATTCTGCTGCTGCACGACATCCAGGCGCGCACCGTGGCGGCGTTCCCGAAGATCATCCGCGACCTCAAGGCGCGCGGCTATCGCATCGTGCATGTGGTGCCCGCGACCGCCGAGCGTCCGGCGACGCCGACCACGCCGGTGGAGTGGCTGCTGCATCCGCCGACCGAGACGACGCCGATCGCCCGCTGGCCGCGCGTGCCGGGCTTCGTGTTCGCACAGACCCAGACACTGCCGGCGCCTTCCCTTGCCGACCTCAACGCGCAGACCGAGCATCAGCCGCTGCTGCCGCGCCGGACCAGGGCGCAGACGGATATCGCATCCACCCTGCCCGTGCCCGGCCGCGATCTGTTCGCGATCCCCGAGGGCTCGGTCGAGGTGCTGCTGTCGACCAGCTTGTCGCGGCGCGCCGCGACACGGCTTGCCATGGCAGCCGAGACGCCCGGCACGGCCAGGGGCAAGACCGCCAAGGGCAAGGCCGGCAAGCCGCACGCTGGCCGCACCGCGCATGCGGCGCCCGCTGCCGCCAAGCACGGTGCGCAGGCCAAGAACATCGCACCCAAGGGCACGGCCCACCCGACCCGCGTCGCGACCAGCGCGAAGAAGCGCGCCTGAGGCGCGGCTTGCCGGCGCGTCAGGCTGCTGTCAGGCGATCCCGTCGGAACGCCGCGGCGTCCGTTACTGCCGGAAGATGGCCGCGACGCAGAGCAGCACGATCAACGCCAGGAAGAACAAGTCCATATAGGATTTGAGCTCGCCGTCGCGCCGCAACCGCGCGACGTCGGCGACGACCTGCTTGCGCGCGCTGGTTCCGCCCGAGCCGTCGTTGATCGGCGCCTGGAGCCGCTTCGTCTCGGCCTCCAGCTTCTCGATTTTCTGGTAGAAGTAGAACGCCCGCAGCGTCGAGGCCGCGCGCATGCCGGCATAGATCAGCACCAGGATCGCGATGATCGCCCGGTTCTGATATTTCTCCATGAAGTTCAGGCTGAAATACACCATCGCCATGAAGGCGAAATTGGTGACAAAGCGGTAGACGAAGCTGAGAAAGACCATGCTGGCTTGAGCCTTCAGGATGCGCAACGGAAAGCGTGTCGCGAATGCGGGGTCAGGGAGGCCCGGGCCGGAACTGCCGGCAGGATCCCTGCAGGCGCCCGTCTACGCCAACAATGTTTCAACAAAGATACCAAGGCCCGGCAACTTGCCGCCTTTTAGCCAGCACCCCTCCCGCCCGCAACGGCTCAATGGCGATTTGGCGGAAGACGCGATAGACTGGGGACTGCCGCCATATCTGGGGTCTGCCGATGCCGAAAAAGGGAATCACGGGCCACGACGAATGGGTTTTGACCGAGGCCCTCGCGACCGCGCTGGTCGCGCTCGAGCAGCTCGAGCCGAAGCACCAGCCGAGCGCGCATATGGACGACATCCGCAAGATGCTTGCGAACGGCAAGGAGGCGTCGGCGGTGAGCCTGCACCTCGCCCAGGCCAAATGCCGCCTGTTCCCGGAGTCCGATCCGCTGGAGATCTATAAGGAGTACGGCATCGGCGACGAATACGGCTGAGCGCGGCGAACCAGCGGGCGGCGATCACCGCCCTCCTCGCGCCAGAACTCCGCCAATTCCTCCGCCGTCGCGAGATCGACCTGGCCGTGGAAGCGGGTGCGATACTTGCTCATCAGCGCACCTGCACGCGGTCGTTGTCGGCTCAGCCGCCGTACTGCTGCTTCATGTATTTCAGGTAGTTGCCGAGGTGGTGCTGCCAGAAATAGTCCAGCTTCTGGCATCCCGGCGTCCCGTCGCTCGGATTGCCGCCCGGGGTGGCGAAGAGCGGCAGCAGCGCGCCGGCGTCTGCATAATTCAGCGAAGCCTGAATCTGGTCGAGGATCTGTTGGATCACGTCCGAGATCGTCGATCCCGTGATCGGTGCGGCGGTCGGCGCGCCGAGATCGGCGGCGCTCAAGTGGATCGTCTCGGATGTCAGTCTTCGGGACAGACTCTCGACCCGCTGCTTGAGCCGTCCCACCGCATCGTCGCGAACACGATTGACCGCGGCCTGACCGTCGGCGGCCACGCTGCCGAGCGCGATCATTGCCTCGGGATCGGGACTGCCGCCGAACCCACGCAGCGGATTTGGCGTGTTGAGGTCTGATATCCACTCCAGCGCAAACGGCGCCTGCGGCACCCAGTCCTGGGTCGACGTCACCGCCCAGGCGTTTCCGCCGACCGCGGCAAGCTGCGCGTAATCATATGCGTAATGGTCGTTGCCGGCCTTGGCGGGCGCGAACGTGTAGGTCTTGTAGGCCGGCCCCTTGAAAGCATCCGTCGAGTGCCGGACCAGCGAGGTAAGCAGCGTGGCTATCGAGGCACCCTGGCTGTGCCCGGTGATGTAGACGTCGTTGCCCTGCTGCGCGAGCAGCGCCAAGGTCACGAACAACGGGCTGTTGGTGGTGAACAGCATGAGCATCAAGCTCAGAGCGAAGCCCGAATGCACGCTCGCTTTTACCGCGCTGTCGCCCTCGTCTCGCGCGAGGTAGAACGGCAGCGAGATCGAACCGAGCTTCACGTCAAAGCGCGCGTTGATCAGGGGGAACAGCAAGTCGGCCAATACGCTGGAAGCAGTTGCGACCGTGCCGCGCACGGCGATCGCGTATTGGGTGGTGTCACTCTGGTTCTGCCAGACCTGCCAGTAATTATCCAACAGCGTGGGGCTCGTCGGAGTCAGGTCCTTGCGGATTGTCCAATTCGAGCTTGGATCGGGCACGGGAGGAACGCCGCAGGTCGCCACCACCTCGGTCAGCGATGGTGTCCCGGCATAGGCATGCTGCGCCATCTCGAGCAGAAGCTGCGCCTCCGCGAACTGAAATCCCGGCTTGAGCGTCATGCTACCCTCCCTGCAAAGGTGCTCGACTCCGGCCGACCGTGTTCGGACCCGGAAGCCAGCAACCGATATTTGGCATTTCTTGGAGTTGATCAATTATAGGGTGTAATAGCACTATATTGCAATAATAAGATGTCGATCGACCCACGTCCCTGACAGCCTATTCCGGGGAACAATTGCGTGAGCAGGGAGAATCCGCAGGCCGAAACCGCGGCACGTCCATCGTTCGGGATTCGGCGGCACGTCGAGCGTGGCGATCGACGATCTCGATCCGGTTGGACTTTGCGAGAAACGACACCAGGCATCTGCCGGTGAAATCGGCTTGCGGCGCTTCCCCACGGGGCGTAGCTTTCAACCCTACGTAGCTCATTCGAAAGCATCTATCGGGTTCGGCCAGGCGGGAGAGAGCAATGGCAGATGTCCCATGGCACCTTTCCGGTGACTATTTCGAGAATTGCAGTTGCAGCATCGTGTGTCCCTGCCTGGTGTCGGCGGCCCCTCCATTGACCGCGCGGCCGACCGAGGGCTTCTGCAACGTACCGCTGATCTTCCACATCGAGAGTGGCCGGTATGGCGATGTCGCGCTCGATGGGATGAATGTGCTCGTCGTCCTCCACGCGCCTGGAGTCATGGCGGACGGAGATTGGTCGGTGGCCGCCTATATCGATCAGCGCGCCAATGATGAGCAGACCGAGGCCCTGGCTGCAATCTTCACCGGCGGTGCCGGCGGTCCGATGGCCGCGTTCACGCCGCTGATCAGCAAGAACCTGGGGGTGCGCAAGGTGCCGATCACGTTCCGGACCGACGGCAAGACGCGGTCGGCGGAGATCCCCGGCATCCTGCACATGTCCGTCGATCCCTTGCCGACCATGCATCCGAGCGGGGAAATGTGGGTGAACATCGGTCATCCCGTCAGCCCCGACGCGATGGTGATGGCCGTCGGCGCCGCTGGCAATACCTTCAGCGATCATGGGATGCGCTGGGATAATTCCGGCAGGAACGGCCTCTATGCGCCGATCCGCTGGTCGAACCAGGCGTGATGTAAACTCCCGATACCGGCCTGCATCAGGGCCGCCAACGTCGCTCGCAAATGACGGACAGCCCCCTGGAAACCGTGCTGAGACGCGATCGCTGGATCGTCGGCGGCGCGATCGGCCTCCTTGTCGCGCTGGCATGGAGCTATGTGCTCTGGCTCGCCAACGACATGGACATGGGCGGCATGGACATGACCGACTTCCGCATGATCCCGGCCGGGATCGGAATCATGCTGCCGGCCAATGAGCCCTGGCGAACGATCGAGTTCGCCTATGTGTTCCTGATGTGGGCGGTGATGATGGTCGGAATGATGGCACCCTCGGCCGCGCCCATGATCCTGATGTACGCCCGCGTCGGCCGACAGGGCAAAGCGCAAGGCAAGCCGTTCGCCGCGACCGGCTGGTTTGCCGCCGGTTATCTCCTCGCCTGGTGCGGCTTTTCGCTGGCGGCCACTTTTGTCCAATGGGCGATCGAGCGGGCAGCCCTGCTGGATTCCCGGATGGCGATCGCGAGCGACCTGCTCGGCGCCATCGTGCTGATCGCGGCGGGTGTCTATCAGTGGACACCGCTCAAAGACGTCTGCCTAGCCCAATGCCAGTCGCCATTTCTGTTCCTGATGCGCCACGGCGGCTTTCGCGGCGACCTGCGAGGCTGCCTGCTGCTTGGCTTTCGACACGGAGGCTATTGTGTCGGCTGCTGCTGGGTTTTGATGGCGCTGTTGTTCGTCGGCGGTGCGATGAACGTACTCTGGATTGCGCTTTTGGCGCTGCTTGTCCTTCTGGAGAAGCTCACGCCGATCGGACGCTGGATCGCGCGCGCCGCCGGCGTTGCAAGTGTGGCCGCGGGCGTTTGGCTGCTGTTGTCCTTGCCGCGGTGATTTGGCGGACGCTGATCTCCGACGAGGAAGCCGCAACTCGCATGAGTCCCACGGAGCGACTTTCCTTACGGGCGGAATGCCGAAAGATCAGGCCGATGCGATCGCGGCCAGACGAGCGGCCACTTCATCGATCTCGTCAGACGTGGTGGCCCTTCCCAGGCTGAAGCGGATCGCCCCCATTCCGATTCTCTCGGGCACGCCCATCGCGGCGAGAACGGGTGAGAGCTCGATCCGCCCCGCATGGCACGCCGAACCCGTCGATGCTGCGACACCGCTCAGCTCTCCCAGTATGTCCCCGCCGATCTTGCCGACGAACGACACGTTGAGGGTATTGGGCAAACGATGTGTCGCATGGCCATTGAGGGCGACACTATCGCCGAATCGATTTTGCAGCGCCTGCCAGAAGCGATCGCGTAGAGCCCGAACACGTTCCATCGGTGCAAGGTCTGCGACTGTCGCGCAGGCCGTCCCGAGCCCAACCGCGAGCAGTGCGCTCTCGGTTCCGGCGCGTCGGCCCGACTCGTGGCCGGCGCCGTGAATGAGGGGATCCAGTTCGACCCCGCCGCGTACATAGAGCGCGCCGACGCCTTTGGGGGCATAGAGCTTGTGACCGGCGATCGACAGCAGATCGACGCCGAGCGCGTCGACCTTGGTCGATATCTTTCCGACCGATTGCGCCGCGTCCGTGTGAAGGCGAATCCCGTGCTCCCGTGCGAGCGCGCTTATTTCCTCGATCGGCTGGATTGTGCCGACTTCGTTGTTGGCGTGCATGATGCTGATCAGGACTGTCTGCGGGGTAATGGCGCGGCGCACGTCCTCGGGATCGACGCGGCCGGTGCGATCAACCGGAAGATACGTGACCACAGTGCCGAGCCGTTCGAGAAACCGGCAGGGAGCAAGAACGGCGGGATGCTCGACCGCCGATGTTATGATGTGCGCCCCTTTGCGGTTCAGCGCGAAGAACGTGCCCTTGATGGCCAGGTTGTTTGCTTCGCTGCCGCCGCTGGTGAAAATGATCTCGTCTGGTGCGGCGCCGAGCAGCGCGGCGACCTGGCCGCGGGCCTGCTCCAGGGCGGCTTTCGCCGGGATGCTGGCCCAATGGCCGCTGGACGGATTGCCGAACGCCTCGTCCAGGAACGGCCGCATCGCTGCCGCCACCGCCGGATCGATGGGCGTGCTCGCGTTGTAGTCGAGATAGATCGGTCGCATGCCAACTCCTCGGGGCGGTTCAAAACACCAACACCTTCTCGGCGGAAACGGTGATCGTCGCGAGTTCAGCCATGGTGCTGCGTCTCACGCCACTCAACATCTCGGCATCAGCGAGGCCGCGGGCATCCATGCAGGTGCCGCAAAGCAGGACCTGTCCTTTACCCGCGAGAACGCCCTTCAGCATGCGCTCCACGTTGTAATAGCCGTCCGGCGTCTTCTGGCCCGACTTCGCGCAGGTGACCGCATCTGCCATCAAGAACACCGTCACGGCGATCGCAGGATCGGCCTTGGCGAGAGCGAGGGCGAGTCGCAGGCCGTTGTAGCACCGCTCGCTGCCATAGGGCGGGTCGTTCAGTATCAGCAGAACTTGCACGGGCGCGTTTCCCCTCATCCAGCCAGGCGAGCTTTTTGAGTCGGCGTCCCGGTCTATTCGCTTAGAACACGTCGGCCGTCCTCGAACTCCGCCTTGTCGATCTCACCGCGCGCAAAGCGCTCCTTGAGAATATCGAGCGGTGTGCGCGTAATTGGTGCGGCTGTATTGTCCCGTGCTGACCCGCTTAGCCAGCGAACCGAGATAACAACGAGGACAATCAGGGCCGCGAGAGACAAGATCATGAACAACGGACCGAAGATCATGCCGGACCATCCTCCGCCCCAGCCCATCATATGCGGACCCCAACCGTAGTAGCGTTCAGTGTCTGGCGATGCCTGCGCCCATGCTAGACCGGGTAACAGGCAGAAAGCGCCGATCATCTGGACCAAGACTTTTCGCATTGGCTTGCTCCATCATAAACGAAACGAACTCTACTCCGCCGGCGGGTTCGCCTTTTGCGCAAGATCAACGGAAGTCGCCTCGCCTTCGCGCATAATCAACGCAACGACGCCGCCGGAAATGAACGTGAGGGCGGCGATCGAACCAATGGCGGCTGAAAGTCCGAAGCTGTCCGCGATCACGCCAGCCGATAGCGCGCCTATCGCGTAGCCGAGATCGCGCCAGAAGCGATAGACACTGAGCGAACGGGCGCGCCAGCTCGGATGCGACGCATCAGAGACCGCCGCGATCAGGCTTGGGTAAACCATCGCCGTGCCGACACCGAGCAGGACGCTCGCGACGAGCCACCATTCGAAGTGACTGGTCGCCGCAGTCAGGAACAGGCCCGCGGCCTGCACCCACATGCCGGCGGCGATCAGGCCCTTGCGGCCCCAGCGGTCCGACAGCGGACCGGTCGCGATCTGCAGGATACCCCAGACTGCCGGGTAGACCGCCTTCAGGATGCCGATGCGCTCGACCGACAGGCCAAACGACACGAAGAACAGCGGGAAGATGCCCCAGCTCATGCCGTCATTGAGGTTATTGACGAGTCCGGCCTGGGAAGCGGCGAACAGGTTGCGATCTCTGAAAGACGTCAGGAGGAAGATCTCTCGAAAACTGATCGGCGCCGCCTGCCGCGCATGGCCCGCCGTCTCGAGCCGCACATGATCGCGGGTGTCGCGCACCAAAAGGATCGAAAGTGCGAAGCCCAGGATCGCATAGGCAACGCCGAGATAGATCGGCGCCGGCCTCAGCCCGTATTCCGATGCAATGTATCCGGTGAGAAAGGCTGTCACGCCCACCGCGAGATAGCCCGCGAATTCGTTCAGGCCAACGGCAAGGCCACGCGATTTCGGGCCAACCAGATCGATCTTCATGATGACCGTCATCGACCATGCAAAGCCCTGGTTGATGCCGAGCAGCGCGTTGGCCGCGATGACCCACTTCCAGCTTGGCGCGGCGATGATCATGAACGGCACTGGCAGGCCAACGAGCCAGCCGAGAATGAGAACCCGCTTGCGTCCCCAGGCGTCGGCGAGCTGACCGGAAACCAGGTTGGCGCAGGCCTTCACCACGCCGAAGCTGACGATGAAGGAGACGACCAGAGTGGTCGAACTGATCCGAAACTCCTCGGCGCCGATCAGCGGCACAACGGTGCGCTCGATCCCAACCATGCCACCGACGAAGGCATTGATCAGGACAAGCAAGGCGAATTGCGGCCAGTTCTCCTTCAGGCCGAGCCTGACTGATGGGGCAGCTTGTGGACTGGATACCGCTTCGCTCATCGGATCACGCGGCAGCCGCGACGCCCGAATTGGCCGCCCTGATCTTCGCGGCCTCCGGCGGCGCCGGCGGAATCTCCGACACCATGAAGCGAATGAACTCGGCTTCATCCGCGATCATGAACGCCTGGTTATGCCGCTTCTCGAAGCCGATGGTCGACCAAGGCTTGCCACTGAGCCGCCGGCCGCAGACTGAACCGGCATAGGCGCCGGCCAGCACCTCGACGTCGTCTGGAAGCTCCTTCAAGCGACGTGCGCTGTGAAACAATTGCTTCGCGCCTTCTTCGGCGCTCGTGGCCAGCTCGGTACGCCCGAGATCGCCGACCATCAGCGTGTGGCCGCTGAGAACGAACCAGGGCTCCTCGCCGCGGGTGTGATCGGTCACGAGGATGCAGATGTGCTCGGGCGTGTGGCCAGGCGTGTGCATCACCTTGGCCGTGACGTTGCCGAGCGGAAGGACGTCCCCGTCCCGCACGCCCTTGAACGGAAACCCGACGCCCGCCTCGGCCGAGAGCACATAGGGCGCACCGGTCGCCTCAGCGAGCGCCCGCCCGGTGGAGATGTGGTCGGCGTGGACGTGAGTGTCGATCACGTAGTTGATCTTCATGCCGGCATTTTCTGCGGCTTGAAGGTAGGGTCGGATATCGCCAACGGGATCGACCACCGCTCCCGTCGCCTTGCCGCCGCAGCCGAAGAGGTAGGAGATGCCGACCGGATCGTGATGCAAGAACTGACGCAGGATCATGGGCTTGCACTCCTCCACGAGAGCAGGTAAATCATATTCAATCGATCTGCTGAATGATATATCCAGGAGCAACCGTGTCAAGCACCGGACCGAAACAGGCGATCTACGAGAACCTCGCCGAAGTGGCACAGGCGCTCGGGCACTCGCATCGGCTTGAGCTTCTGGAGCATCTCGCCCAAGGCGTGCGGACCGTCGAAGAACTATCCGTCCGGGCGCATCTGACGTTTGCCAACACCTCACGCCACCTGCAGATCCTGAGGCGGGCCCGCCTCGTCGAGACGGAGCGCCGCGGCAAGAACGTTCTCTATCGCCTGGCGGGCGAATCCGAAGTGGTCGCCCTGCTTAAGGCGCTGGGTCGCGTCGGCGAACGAAATGTCGCCGAGATCGGCCGTGTCGTGACTGACTACTTTCAGGCGCGCGACTCGCTCGAGCCGGTCTCCCGTGACGACCTGATCGCAAGGTTGCGGGACGATCTGGTCACGGTGCTCGATGTGAGACCGGTAGACGAGTTCGCGCTCGGCCATCTTCCCGGCGCTCTCAACATTCCGCTCGCCGAACTGGAACGACGTCTCGGCGAACTTCCGAAAGGCCGCGAAGTGATCGCCTATTGTCGTGGTCCCTATTGCGTCCTTTCGTTCGAAGCCGTGGCAGCGCTCAGAGCCCGCGGTTATCGCATCCGCCGGCTTGAGGATGGCTACCCCGAGTGGAAGGCCGCCGGTCTACCCATCGAATCCCTCGCCTAAGCCAACTGGATCCTGTTGCATCATGGACAAGAAAATCGATCGCGCGGATGGCGCATGGCCGATTGCCGGCGAGAAGAATCACTCTGCCCCTTCGGTGTTCCGACCCGAAGCCCTGTTGAGGGAAGCACGCAGGCAGAGGGAGTTGCCGCTTGTCGCGGTACCCGAGGTCTGCGTGCTGGACCCGGATGGCGATGTCGTGCGCTATCTCAAGCGGACCGGCGCGGGACGCATTCATGAAGGATGGGCCTGCTACCACACCGAGCTTCTCGCTTTCGATCTCGAGGGCATCGGCGAGGTCGGGATCGTGGGCTGTGCGGTCGGCGCTCCCTTTGCCGTGCTGGTCGCCGAGCAGCTTTTCGCATCCGGATGCCGGCTGCTCGTCAGCGTCACGTCCGCCGGCCAGATCACCCCGATCGGACCGACGCCCTACTTTGTTCTGATCGACCGCGCGCTACGCGATGAGGGAACGAGCTATCACTATCTGCCGGGCTCCACGTTCGCCGAGGCACCTGACGCGAAGCTCCTCGCTCGCGTCGAGCAGACGGGGCTCGCCCTCCCTGGCATCGCGTTGCATCGGGGTGCAACGTGGACGACAGATGCGCCCTATCGCGAAACCGAGTCGGCGATCGCGCGGGCGCGCCAGCTCGGCCTGCTGGCCGTTGAGATGGAAGCTGCGGCCCTCTATGCGTTCAGCGCAACTAGCGGACGTTCCATCGTGTGCTTCGCGCATGTGACCAACTCCATGGCCCAGACGGAGGGGGATTTCGAGAAGGGCGAGGCAGATGGCGCAAAGGCGACGCTGGCTGTCATCGCCACCACCGCTCGTGTCTGGCGCAGTTAGCGGCGATCGCGCGAGCAAATAGGGATTTGCATCGCATGCCGTTGGTTCAAATGGACACGACCAACAGAGCGCAACGCTGGACCCAGACGCAAAATTTCGAGCACGGAGCCCCACGAAATCGGCAACATCCGCCGCGATCATAATGCGAGGGGAGAGAAATCGCGAAAATGTTTTCGCGTCAATGGGTTATCACCATTGGTGCGCTCGGAGGGCGTTCGCATTTCTTGCGAATTCAATGGCTTATTCCAGCAACTTGGATCGAAAGGTTCATTTCGACCCCAACGGGTCCCTTTCAGCTTGCGGTGCGAAGCCATCCGATCGAAGGTCGGTCGTAGGGAGCCCGAGGCGGCGACCGTTAACCTTTCATTAACCACACAGCGCCAACCTCCCCTCCAAACAAAGGGAGTCGCAAATGGCGATGTTTCGAATTCAGCTCGCCGACGGCGAGCGGAACTTGAAGACCGACCTCAAAGCTTTGAACGAGGACTCAGCTCGCAGCGCCGCGGAGAAATGGTTCGACGGCGCTCGTTGGCGCATCGTCGCGATCCGACGTTTGTCCGACTGAGGCCGGCGGGTCGCGGTCGGAACCAACAGTCCGATGGACTCGCGCCAAATCCGCTGCACGGGGATATCGAACAATCATGCACCAGCGCCTGGAAGACCTTCCGCTCGAAGAGTTCGCGATCATTGTCGATGGCCACTCTAAAGCGACCTTCTCTACCAGAGAAGGCGCACACAGGGCGGCCATCGAGCTTAAGGGCCGGTTTCCGGCCATCCAAATCAAGGTCTACGACGCGGCCGCAAGGCAGACCGAATTTACCTGATCAAACCCTGATGACGTTCCAGTCTGAGACCGCAGCTCGTTAGCTGATCACCGGGCGAGCCTAACGCCCACGACGAGCCGTCTCAATTGAGATCGGATTTCCTAATCTTGTGGGACGGTTGCGCATGCAACCGGACTAGGCCCGCGCCAATGAGCGGGGGAAGGCGGTCAAGGGCGCCGCTTGCGGCGCTCGCAAGGCCCTTGACCGCCGCGGGGTCGCAGACCCCAGCAGCGTGCGCCGCAGGCGCATCGCGACAAGTGAGATGGCACCCGCAAGAGCGTGAGCATAGCGACGTCCTCGCAACAGCGAGGGCGGCACGCGGGACCGAGTGCAGCGACGAGACCGGTCAACAGCGGCACCCGGGACAGGGGCAGTGATAGCGATCGCCGAGGGCGAGCCCCTTTCCCGAGTGCCCCCGGCGAGGAGCTCAATATGTTTTGCGAGATGGATCCTAACCCGAAGGGCCGAGACGTATTGGTTCGGTAAGCGTAGCGCGTAGAGCCTGGACCGCATCGCGGACTTACCCTCCGGTAGGCACGCCAGCAATCGTCGCCGATTTCCATATTCAAACCGGCTCGCCTCGGAAACGCGCCTTGACAGGCGGGCGCAGATTGAATGTAATGTTATAACATTACATATTTGGTCCGCATGCCCCCTCCCAAACGCCGTCGCCGTATCTCCTTGAAAAGGCTGTTCGATCTCGATGCACAAACTCCCCGTCACCGTCTTGTCCGGATTCCTCGGGGCTGGAAAGACAACTTTGCTGAACCACGTCCTGAACAACCGGCACGGCCTAAAGGTGGCGGTGATCGTCAACGACATGAGCGAGGTGAACATCGATGCGGACCTAGTTCGCAATGGTGGTGCGAATCTTTCTCGGACTGACGAGAAGCTCGTCGAGATGACCAACGGCTGCATCTGCTGCACGCTACGCGACGATCTTCTGAAGGAGGTGCGCGGTCTCGCAGAGAGCGGCCGCTTCGATTATCTGCTGATCGAATCCACGGGCATCGCGGAGCCGCTTCCAGTCGCCGCGACCTTCGATTTCCGTACCGAAGACGGCGAGAGCCTTTCCGACGTGGCGCGCCTCGACACCATGGTCACCGTCGTGGATGCCGTGAATCTGCTGAAGGACTATTCTTCCACCGAATTTCTGGAACAGCGCGGCGAGGCGCTGGAGAACGACCGGCGGACGCTGGTGGACCTGCTCGTCGAGCAGATCGAGTTCGCCGATGTGATCGTCCTCAACAAGGTCGATGATGCCGCGCCCGAGCAGCGTGAGGCGGCCCGAAAGATCATCCGCGCACTCAATCCGAAGGCGGATCTCATCGAAGCCAACCACAGCCGGGTTGCCTTCGACCGCATTCTTGACACCGGCAGGTTCGACTTCGAGAAGGCGCAGCAGAATCCCTTGTGGTTTAAGGAACTCTACGGCTTCGAGAATCACGTGCCGGAAACCGAAGAATATGGCGTGACAAACTTTGTCTATCGCGCGCGCCGCCCGTTCGATCCCGCCAAGTTCGACAAGTTCATCAAGGAATCTTGGCCCGGCGTCATCCGCGCCAAGGGACATTTCTGGCTCGCGACGCGCCCGCAATGGCTTGGCGAACTCAGCCAGGCCGGCTCGATCACACGCACCCAGGCGCTTGGTTTCTGGTGGGCCAACGTGCCAGCGGAACGCTGGCCGGACGATCCGTTCTGGCGCAAACAGCTGCGAGCGAACTGGAACGAAATCTACGGGGATCGCCGCCAGGAAATCGTGTTCATCGGCAGCGGCATGGACGAAACCGCACTGCGCGCCCGGCTAGATGCCTGCCTCGTTCCAGGAAAGCCTGCGATGAACCTCGCGGAATGGGCGACGCTTGCGGACCCCTTCCCGGTCTGGCGACGCGCGGACGAAGCCGCCTAGACCGGAGCGCATCCATGAACAACGTCGTCGGCTTCGTTTCGAAATCAGAGCTCGAGCGCGAGCGCCTCATCCGCGAGGCACGCGCGATCTACGACAGCATATTCCCGCAGACTACCATGGCTGACGGCCACACCGATGGCAGCCCCGAGCCCAAGACGTCAACACATCAAGTCATCACGACGCTTCGATCCTGCAAACGGTCGTCGTGCGCCGCTGCAACGATGACCGTGCGCGGCAATCTTTCGCGAAGCAGGCTGTGCAGGGCAAGTTCTGCAGGCCGTTCCAAGGCAGACGTCGCCTCATCCAGCAAAACCAAATCTGGTTCGGCAAGAAGGACGCGCGCAGGCGACAGACGTTGTTTCTCGCCTTCGGACAGCCGCCTGTCCCAGGCCTCCATCACGTCGAGCGACTGATCCAGATAACCGAGGCCGACTGCGGCCAACACCTCACGCAAGCGTTCGTCGCCGTACGCTCCTGCCGATGCCGGATAGCTGAGCGCGCGTCGAAGCGTTCCAAGCGGAATGTAGGACGCTGAGGTAGCGCCATGATCGGCTCGGCGTGACGACCCGCTCTTCCCTTTACATGCGGCCAGATCCCCACGATGGCCCGCAGTAGACTGGTCTTGCCGGCACCGGATCGCCCGATCAACAACGCTGTCTCGCCTGGAGCTAGCGCAAGACGCCTGAGCAAGGCGAGTTCGCGGCCAGCCGCATCGCTCACCACGAGGTTCTCGGCATCGACCACAAGGTCCGTGGCGGACGAAATCGCCTCGCTGCCGAATGCGGACTCTTGCATTGCTAGCTCAAACTGAGACAGACGCTGAACGGTTGCGGCAAGCTCAGCAATCCGGACATATGAACTGATGAAATACGAGAATGCCTGATGCACCGAGTTGAAGGCGGATCCCGCCTGCATGAACGCCCCCAATTGCATAGGCCCGCCAAAGAAAAGCGGCGCAAGGGCGAAATAGGGAAAATACCTAGAGTAATATTTGTAGCTCTCGGCGAAGAGCGATACAAACTGCTCCCAACGCATCAATCGGTACCAATTCCGCGCAATCTCCGCAAAGCGGCCAAGCAAATCCTCTCGTTCGGATGCCTCGCCTCGCATCATGGCGATGGCTTCGCCGTTCTCCCGCACGCGCACGAGTGCGAAACGAAAGTTCGCTTCGCGCCGCTCGCGCTCGAACTCGATGCCGATGAGGTGACGCCCAATCAGATGGGTGACTACACTGCCGAGAGCCGCGTAGATTAGCGCCGCCCACACCAAATAGCCGGGAATCACGTAGGATTCGCCAAAAATCTGCAGCGGCATCAGGTTCGACAGCGTCCACAGCACAGCGACAAATGACACAACGCGCGCGATCGCGTTGAGCAGGCCCACGATGAGCGAGATTACGCCGTCGATAAACTGCCTGATGTCATCAGCAATGCGCTGGTCAGGATTGTCAATTGGCCCACCAGCGAGTGCCGCCCGATAGTGAACTGAACCGTCAAGCCACTTGCCGAGATATTGTGTGGTGAGCCACCGACGCCAACGGATCGCCAACCACTGAGTGAGATACCGCTGATAAACCGTCGCAAGGACGAAGACGACGCCGATGGTGCTGAAGAGCCCGGACTGGACTAAAAACCCGTCCCAATCCCTATCCTGAAGGGTCTGGAAGAATCCATTACGCCAGTAGTTCTCTGCAACAGCAGCGCCGACCAAAGCGAGCTGTGCCAAGATGATCGAGATGAACAACAGCGCCGCGCTCCAGCGCTCCTCGGACCGGAAGTAAGGCGCAGCGATGCGAGCGACCTCGCGTAGCGAGGTTCCCAAGGAGGCGATGCGATTCAAGATCGGGTCCCTTCCTGCCGATGTACGGTCCGGGCCTCCTCGATCGGACACGCCTTGCAGAAGCGTCGATCGGGCAAAAGGTATTGCAGACAGCAGACGCGGCGTCGCCGCTCCAGCGCGCCCTCTTCAAGCGCGTAATACACAGCGTCAAATAGCGGATTTGCCACGCCCCAGGGCGTGACCACCACCGAGAGCAGACGCTGCGCCTCCGAAAGTCGTTCCGACGCGCCCGAAACCGCCTCGATCCTGCGCAGCATCGCCTCGAAAGTATTGCCAACATTGCTCCAGAACACGCGTGCAGTGACATCGGTCCGGTCGCACCACATCTCAATCAAGGGCGCGAAGTGGTCGAATATCAACGGCCGGAGCCGATGAAACGGCTCCTCTCCGGTACTGTCACGTGTGCTCGCGATCTTGACCGCCGCTACACGTCCATCATCTGCCATGATGAAGCTGAGATCGGGTAGATCGACCGAAATCGATTGACCGAGCAGGATATCCGCCATGAGAACGGGCGGGATGAAGGCGTTCAGATACCACTTCATCCAGATCGACTGTACCGAACGGACATCAAATTCTGTCGCAAAGCGACGCGCGAAGCGGTGCTCGATCGCTTCGCGCATTGCCACATCCAGGAGCCGATCCGACGGCACGCCCGGCCTCGGGTCTTGCAAAGTCACAAGGCGCCCGCCGAACGACGCGTAGTCGGCGACGGCCAATCGATCAATCGCCTCGCAAACCTTCTCAGGCGTCACGGACTCTGAGTCCGGAATGAGCTACCAGCGCGCACGCAGTGTCCCCGTAATGTTGCGACCTGGACCATAGTAACAGTCTTGGGCGTCATCGCAGGACCCGACATACCGTGTATCGAGCAGATTTTTGACATTCAACGCGACATCCCAATTTTTCAGCGTCGGGAAACGCGCGCCAAGCTCGTAACGGGCGGTGAGGTCGTAGAGCGTGAAGGAAGGCACCGGCAGTGTGTTGAGGGCATCGACGGGTTGATCGCCGACCCAACGCACGCCACCGCCGAGCGTGAGGCCTGCGAGTTCGCCGCCGGCAAACCGGTAGGTCGTCCACAGCGAGGCCGAATTCATGGGAATTCCGACCGGATGCTTGCCGAGCCCGCCCGCGGTGTTTGTCGCGATCACTTTTGCATCCAGGTAAGTGTAAGCGGCGCTGATATTGAATCCGTAGAGATGCGTGGTCTTGATCTCAAGCTCGCCACCCTGGCTCTCGACCGAGCTAGTCTGCACCGAGAAGCCGGTATGTACAGCGGCGAGGTCGCGCGTCAGCACGTTGTACTGCGTGATGTCGAACACGGCCGCGGACATAAGAATATCATAGCCTGGCGGCATGTATTTGACGCCAACCTCCTTCTGATCGCCGGTCACTGGAACGAAAGCGCGTCCAAAGAAATCTGTTCCCGCAGTTGGTGTGAATGTCTGCGAGTAGCTAGCGTAGGGCGCGATGCCATTGGCGAAATTGTAGATCAGGCCTCCATTGTAGGTGAACCCATGGTCCGGTGCGAATGTCCAAGCCGGATTAGAGAAGATACCTGTCGCAGTATTGAGGCTGCGTGTCTTCTGATCCTGCTCGAGCTGATCGTAACGCGCGCCGAGCAACACGTTGAGCCCCCCCCTAGTTCAACACGGTCTTGAATATAGGCCCCGGCCTGCCACTGATCCTGATAGCGCAGCGTCGTAATCGTGGGCGAACTCACGAAAGGCTGTCCATAGACGGGTTATACAAATTGAGTGCGGTTGCTGTCCCAGTACCCGTCCCCTGCACGTTGGGCGTGGCAGAATAGTCGCCACCGAACACGACGTGATGGAATAGCGGGCCCATCGCAAAATCGGCCTTCAGCCGATTATCCATCTGGTACATGTCGATCTGGAACGTCTGGTGCGCAGCTATGCGCGGCATCGTCGTCGTAACGGGCGTAGTCGGGTTGCCCTGCACTTCGTTCAGATTGATATCGATATTCTGATAGTAGAAATTTTGCTGGAACGAGAAAATATCGTTGAACCGGTGTTTGAACTCATAGCCGATACGCGCCTGTTTGATTGATGTATCATGGTAGCTCGGCTCTCCCATGAAGAGGTTGCGAGAGACGAACTGGCCGTTCGGGCCCGGCACGACCGATCCCGCGTACGGCAGCGGCTGCAGCACGGTCAGGTGAGGATCGTATTGATAGGCAGCCAGAATGGTGAGAGTGGTGTCCTCATTGATCCGCCAAGTGAAGGATGGCGCAATATAGGCGCGGTCATTGCTGGTGAAATCGATCTGGCCGTCACCGATCCGGCCGAGTCCCACAACCCGATAGAGTAGCGAATGATCCTGCGTCACCGGGCCGCCGACATCGAACGCACCTTCGGCCGTGTTGTGCACTCCGAAACGCACGAGAGCCTCACCGAAAGCTTGATCGGTTGGACGCTTGCTGGTGAGATCCCACAGGCCGCCGGGACTACCCTGCCCGTACAAGGTCGCGGCGGGTCCCTTCAAAACATCGATGCGCTCGAACCCATAGGGCTCCAGGCCGTAGTTGTTGACATTCAGCCGAAGCCCATCGACGAACTGCAGTCCCTGAAACCCGCGGATATAACCGTAATCTCGGGTAAACTGCCCTTCTCGATAATAAGTGCCGACACTGGCGGTGTATTGCAAAGCCTCTCGCACGCTCTGGGCGTCTCGGTCCGCCATTTCTTCGCGCGTCACGGTGGATACCGACCGCGGCAATTGTAGCAGCGGCGTTGCAACTTTGCTGCCGGCTTCGGTCCCATGGGCGACATAACCGTCGACGCCATCGCGGGTTTGGCTGACATTGCCGCTGTCTACCGAGGGCTTCGCCGGTGCTGATGCCGGCGCCTGCGCCGACGTTGGACGCGATCGTCGCGCTGCTCTACGCGGCGCATTGGTGCCGCTCGCGCTCTGTGACGCCGGTTGTCGGGTTGCCGGCTCCGTAGGCTGGACCACGACCGGAGGCAATCCCGTGTCACGTGGCACCCGCTGAGCCTTAGCGGTGGCACCGGCAGCCAAAACCACCACAGCACAAGCCGCCACGCTCACTTCAATTTTCGACCGCCCTGTACGGGCAAGAAGACTCGAACGAAGTCTGGACAAAACAACCCCCTCACGCGCGATTGATCGGCCATACACGGCACGCGCAGAAGCGCGAGCCGTGCATCACCGCGCACGACACCTGCAACGACCTACGGCAGCTTCCTGAGTGGCAAAACCGTACGAGCCCCCACGGCAACGTGACCCGCCAAACAGCTCGATGATCTCGCTTCGGCTCACCCCGTCCGACGCGTTTCGCTCGTGACCACGACTGACGGTAGGTCTCCTGGCTCGCGGGTCGTCGCCTTCAGATCGCCTTCCCAGGTCCGAAAACCCAGTGGCCAGTGATCAGCAGGCTCGCCGCTTACAGTTGCGGGGGCAGCAGCGGCTTAGGAGCAAAACTCCGCACCGCATTCCCTATTAAACTCCCGAAGGAGGACCGTCGCAGTCACCATAAGTTTATCCAGAAACCACTGTCAACATGGGTTGCCTGCCGCAGCGCGCTATCCGACGTAGGCCCCCTGCGACTTGGCGCTGCAGGTTTCATGTCTTGCAATCCCCATATGTAGAAGGGATCAAAGAACGACGGCAGCGACCACCGGCGGACGCCGCTTGAACGTGGTCACGAATGGGAGCACGCGGCGTGCCTTTTTGCAGTCTGCGGTCGTCGACAATTAGGTCAACAAGCGGGAGAAAGCGATCAGCCTTGCGGACACCGCCTTGAGTTGCCATACTACTCTAAAACAACCACGAGAATTGGCTTTCAATTTATGGAGGATCGCTGTGGCAGCCAATATCGTTCAGATCAAAATCTACGCAGATCCGACCAACCCAAATCCAACTCAAGTACTACCTGACGTGCCTTGGTTTGCCGGAATCACCGTCCTTCAAGCGATGATCATTGGTGAGGCAATGAACCCGAGCAACTTCACATTTCGCGTTGAGTATCGTTCGATCTACGGCGCGCAGATCGATAGCATTGACGGGACGACCGACGGAGCTACAGCGAACTGTTATTGGTTGCTTTGGATCAATGGAAATGAGTCGTCCGTTGGAGCCAGCGAGGCTATTTTGTTCGAGGATCTCAACAACCAGACAGCTCTCGTGGAATGGAAGTACATGGATGTCTCGACGATGCAAAGCAAGTCGGTCAATCTGAAGACAGCGGCGCCTTAGCTCAGACGCTGCGTGGTCCACTGAGAGCCCGATACAGACCGTCTCATCGCAAAAGCGCAGCCCTTCGCGACAACTCCGACGCTTGCAGTTCAGAGGGGCAGCGCAGCCTATACATTAGGTTCTCACCCATGTTTGTGCATCGTTGTGCATTGGTTCTTGTTCTCGGCGCGCCACTGTTGACCAACCGGGCAGCGGATCAAATTGACCCGGCTCAGTCGCCTACAGGCAGCGAGATCGTGATGCGTGAAGTTCCGCTTATGTCGCCGAATGCGAAATATTTGCTCTCGATAGATCGAGACGACGCCTGCGCACGCAAATACGATATTGCAGTTTGGTCTCTAGAGACCGACCACCCAAATTGGAATTCAAGTATCGAGCCAAGCAGTACGAGAGCTGGGAGCTCGTTGCTTGGGAAGATGACACTCATATCAAGGTGAAAGTGTCTTTCGACGCCAACAAGCCCTACGATCAAGAGGCAGAGCTCCGGCGAACCGCAGGGCATTGGATGCTTCAGCTAGGCAGTAGGACCGCGCACCCGAGGCAATTGAACCAGTCGGAATCGGGTTACGTACTCATTCAATGATCGTGTCTCGGAACGCAACCGGCGAGGGCAATCATAAGATCCTCGCCGGGCTTTCCAGACCCGCTCAATCCCAGCTCAGCACACCACCGTTCTGATACTCGATGACGCGGGTCTCGAAGAAGTTCTTCTCCTTCTTCAGGTCCATCGCCTCCGACATCCACGGGAACGGGTTCTCGACATCCGCAAAGACCGGCGCGAGGCCGATCTGGGCACAGCGGCGGTTAGCGATGAAGTGCATGTACTGCTCGCACAGCGCCGCGTTGAGGCCGAGGAAGCCGCGCGGCATGGTGTCCCGACCATAGGCGGCTTCGAGTTCTGCCGCCTCGCGGATCATGCCCCGGATCTGGTCCTGGTATTCGGCGGTCCACAGATGCGGGTTCTCGATCTTGATCTGGTTGATCACGTCGATGCCGAAGTTCAGATGAATGCTCTCGTCGCGCAGAATGTATTGATACTGCTCGGCGATGCCGACCATCTTGTTGCGGCGGCCAAGCGACAGGATCTGCGCGAACCCCGTGTAGAACCACATGCCTTCGAACACGACATAGAACGCCACGAGATCGCGCAGGAAGGCGCGGTCGTTGTCAGGCGTTCCGGTCTCGAACGACGAATCGTCCAGATGCTGGGTGTGCTTGAGTGCCCAGGCCGCCTTGTCGGTGATCGAGGGCACCTCGCGGTACATGTTGAACAGCTCGCCCTCATCGAGGCCGAGGCTCTCCACGATGTATTGGAAGGTGTGGGTGTGCACCGCCTCCTCGAAGGCCTGCCGCAGCAGATACTGTCGGCACTCCGGGTTGGTGAGGTGACGGTAGATCGCCAGCACGATGTTGTTGGCGACGAGCGATTCCGAGGCGGCGAAGAAGCCGAGGTTGCGCTTGATGGCGCGACGCTCGTCCTCTGTCAGGCCGTCCCGCGACTTCCACAGTGCGATGTCGGCCTGCATCGAGACTTCGGTCGGCATCCAGTGATTGTTGCAGCCGGAGAGATATTTCTCCCAGGCCCATTTGTATTTCAGCGGCAGCAGCTGGTTGACGTCGGCGCGGCAGTTGATCATCCGCTTCTCGTCGACGGAGACGCGGCCGCCGGCGCGGTCGATCGCCCCGAGGCCAGTCGGATCGACCGGCTCGAGCTTGAACTGGGTCTGCGGACGCAGTGCCGTCGTGAGGGTCGCGGCCGCAGGAGCGACCGCTGTGGTGGTTTCGGTGTCAGACCAATCGAGCATCGTCATCTCCTCACTGGCACGCTTCGCATTCGGGATCGTCGATCCGGCAGGCCTTGATGCCATCGAGGTCAGGCGCCGCCGCGGTCGGGATCATGATCGGCGCGTGCGACATGGTGCTCGACGCGGACACCGCGTTGAGCTTGCCGTCCGTGCCCTTCAGCGTCGACTTCTCGACATGGGTGGCACTGCGCGAGCGCAGGTAATAGGTGGTCTTCAGGCCGCGCCGCCAGGCCAGCCGGTACAGCGTGTCGAGCTTCTTGCCGGACGGATTGGCGATGTAGAGGTTGAGCGACTGCGACTGGTCGATCCATTTCTGCCGGCGCGCGGCCGCCTCGATCAGCCAGGCGCTGTCGATCTCGAAGGCGGTGGCGTAAAGCGCCTTGAGGTCATCAGGCACGCGGTCGATCTGGCCGACGCTGCCGTCGAAATATTTGAGATCGGAGACCATGACCTCGTCCCACAGCCCCCTCGCCTTCAGATCGCGCACGAGGAATTCGTTCACGACGGTGAAGTCGCCAGACATGTTCGATTTGACGAACAGGTTCTGGTAGTTCGGCTCGATCGACTGCGAGACGCCGCAGATGTTGGAGATCGTCGCGGTCGGCGCGATCGCCATGACGTTGGAGTTGCGCATGCCGCTGGAGGTGACCTTCTTGCGCAGACTATCCCAGTCCAGGGTCGACGAGCGATCGGCATCGAGGCCGCCGCGGGATTCCGCGACGAAGTGAATGGAATCGAGCGGCAGAATGCCCTTCGACCACAGCGAACCCTCGAAGCTCGGATAACGGCCGCGATCGGCGGCTAGATCCGACGACGCCTCGATCGCGTGGTGGGAGATCGCTTCCATGCTGACATCGGCAAAGGTGACGGCCGCGTCCGATGCGATCGGGATACGCTGGACCTGAAGCGCTTCCTGGAAGCCCATCAGGCCAAGGCCGACCGGGCGGTGACGCATGTTGGAGCGGCGCGCCTCGGGGATGGTGTAGAAATTGATGTCGATGACGTTGTCGAGCATCCGCACGGCGGTCTTGACCGTCCGCTTCAGCTTGGCCTGGTCGATGCCGGCAGCGCCGACATGGGCGAGCATGTTGATCGAGCCGAGATTGCACACCGCGACCTCGTCGGCCGAGGTGTTGAGCGTGATCTCGGTGCAGAGGTTCGAGGAATGGATCACACCCATGTGCCGCTGCGGCGAGCGCAGGTTGCAGGGATCCTTGAAGGTGATCCAGGGATGGCCGGTCTCGAACAGCATGGTCAGCATGCGGCGCCAGAGATCGGTCGCGCGCACGGTCTTGAACACGCGCATGCCACCGGCCTTGGCTTTGGCTTCATAGGCCTCGTAGGCGGTCTTGAAGGCCGATCCATAGAGATCGTGCAGGTCGGGGGTCTCGTCGGGCGAGAACAGCGTCCACTCGCCGTCGGTATCGACGCGCTGCATGAACAGGTCCGGCACCCAGTTGGCGGTGTTCATGTCGTGGGTGCGGCGGCGATCGTCGCCGGTGTTCTTGCGCAGATCGAGGAACTCCTCGATGTCGACATGCCAGGTCTCAAGGTAAGCACAGACCGCGCCCTTGCGCTTGCCGCCCTGGTTGACGGCGATCGCGGTATCATTGGCGACCTTCAGAAACGGGATGATGCCCTGGCTCTCGCCATTGGTGCCTTTGATGTGGGCGCCGAGGCCGCGCACCGGCGTCCAGTCATTGCCGAGGCCACCGGAATATTTGGCGAGCAGCGCGTTGTCCTTGACCGACTTGAAGATGCCGTCGAGATCGTCCGACACCGTGGTCAGGAAGCACGACGACAGCTGCGGGCGCAGCGTGCCCGAATTGAACAGGGTCGGCGTCGAGGCCATGAAGTCGAACGAGGACAGCAAATCGTAGAACTCGATCGCCTTGGCTTCGCGATCGATCTCGCGGACAGCGAGACCCATGGCGACCCGCATGAAGAACGCCTGCGGCAGCTCGATGCGCTTGCCGTGCTCATGCAGGAAGTAGCGATCGTAGAGCGTCTGCAGACCGAGGAACTGGAAGTTCAGGTCGCGCTCGGGCTTCAGAGCCGCAGCGATGCGGCCGAGGTCGAAGCGCGAGAGCTCGGGATCGAGCAGCTCGGCAGCGATGCCCACTTTGACATAAGCCGGGAAATATTCGGCATAGCGGCTCGCCATGTCGGCCTGCGAGGCCGAGCTCGGAACGCCGTGGACATGCGACAGCACTTCGCCGCGGAGCTTGTCGAGCAGCAGGCGTGCGCTGACATAGGCGTAGTTGGGCTCCTGCTCGACCAGCGTGCGCGCAGCCATGATCGAGGCCAGCGCCAGCTCATCCTGGCTGATGCCGTCGTAGAGATTGCGGGTGGTCTCGGCCAGCACTGGCGCGGGCGAGACGCCGTCGAGGCCGGCGCAGGCTTCTCCGATGATCAGCGCGAGACGCTTGTTGTCGAGGCCCACGCGCGAGCCGTCGGCGAGCGTGACGTGGAGTTCGGGCACGGCAGTCGTCTTGGCTTCCGCGGCGGCTTCCTCCGCACGCTGACGCGAGCGCTCCTCGCGATACAGCACATAGGCGCGCGCGACCTTGTGGTGCTCGCTACGCATCAAGGCGAGCTCGACCTGATCCTGAACGTCCTCAATATGGAAGGTGCGGCCTTCGCCTGCCCGTCGCATCAGCGCGGTGAGGACTTCGGACGTCAGCTGCTCGACGCTCTCATGGACGCGGCGCGAGGCGACCGCGCTGGTGCCTTCCACGGCCAGGAAGGCCTTGGTCATGGCAACGGCGATCTTGGCGGAATCGAATGGCGAGACCTTGCCGTTGCGACGGATGATCTGCATGGACGGCTCGCTGGAAGCAGCCGCAAGTGACTGTGGACGCAACTGGATGATGGGTGCGGAAGCGCCTTCCGCGTCGTGCAGGTTCAGTGACATCAATCGGCCCCGTGATGCGCGCGTTGTGTTTGAACGGGGCTTTTGGAAAGGACGCCGCAGAAACGCCGGCAGCAAAGTGCCGGACGGTGCATGCAAGCGACCGCCGGACACCCCGCCCGTGGACGTTCAGATCGTCACGGCAGGTCTCCTGGCTCGCAGGTCGTCGCTCGCTTCCCGTCTTCCCAATGCGCGAACGCATCAGTGACGCTTGTACGGAAGCAGCTCGCTGCTGACAGTTGCGGGGGCAGCGCCGGAATTCCTCACCAAAGGCGAGGTTCACCGGCTTCCCTCTTAGCCACTAAATCTTGCGATCCAGCGGAACCGTGACGCCTATATGTGGTGATATTCGCGAGCCGGTGTCAACGATTCGTTGCGGCTCTGTGGCCTGGTTCCTTGTGGAATGTGGGAATTTCACAGGCTTCCACCGACATCCGGCGATTCGGGACGGCCGTGCAATCAGGTCTCATACGGGATTTAACGGGAAACTTGTTCGAAACGCGCGCGCACGACTCTCACCACTCTGAGTCGCGCCACTCAGGCGCGCTGGCAAGATTCTTTTTTTAATGCTGAGGCTGTGGCTAGCGATCCTGATTGCGCCATTGCGCGATTTGGTCCGGGCGCGACGACAGTCCGCGAATGACCTCGGGCGAATAGAGAAACAACCCAACCTGCTTCCTGCCTTGGCTGAAATAGGCTCGGCCACTGGTCGGAATGCGACCGTCCTTTGACCAACGACGAAGTTCGGCGCTTGAGACCGCGAGAATCTCTTCGACCATCTTGGCAGCGAGCGGCTCTTGCTTCAGACGCTCCAATCTTTGTTCGACGACAATGCACAAATTAAGGATTGCGCACTCGGTCGCCTCCGGGCACTCGATAATGATGCCAGCTTCTACTTGAGTGACAAGGCATTTGAACTCGCCACGAAACGTCGATTTCACGAGACGAATTGCCTGGTGTGCCTTGTTCGTGCTGCCCGCGGTCAAATGTGTTGAAGGAACGAAGCCCACGCGACACGCGGCTGCGTCAGACGTATCCAGATAGCGGGTTTGGGCAGAATCTTCGTGCATGCGTCTCAGGGTTTGGACGCGGCATATGGCGAAAAGAATGACTGTCTCTCGTCAATCATCAGTGAACGCCCGACAGGGGGAAAAGCACGTTGCGGACAATGGATACGTTGGCACACCTTGCAACCCATGCCAATGGGGACTGCTGACGCAGGATCGTGAACGTCCAATCCTCGTGAATAGACGAGCTCACCTGCATGCCTGATGTCGCACCCCAGGGCCACGGCGAAGGTCTTGCTTAGTGACTCGTAGCCGCCGCTTCTGTGAGACACGGTCCGGGCGATCCAGAGATAAGCTCGCTCGTCTGGCATGCGGGCAAACTGAGTCACGATGCGGCCTGGAGAAGCAAACGCCTCGTAGACATTCCAAAGCGGGCACGTGCCGCCGATCCGCGAGAAGTGAAAATCCGTCGCCGACTGACGTTTCGAAATGTTGCCGGCGCGGTCGACGCGGATGAAGAAGAACGGCACGCCACGGGCCGATGGCCGCTGCAGCGTGCTAAGGCGATGGCAGATCGTTTCGAAGCCGACCCCGAAAACTTCACCGAGCATATCGATGTCGTAGCGCTGCGTCTTGACCTCTGCCAGGAAACGCCCGTAGGGCATGATCAGTGCGCCCGCGAAATAATTAGCAAGCCCGATGCGCGCGAGGCCGCGCGTCTCCTGATTGGCAAATCCTGCTCCATCGACGAGCGCACTGAGCTCGCGGTCGAGGCCGAGCATCGCGATCTGGGTTGCGAGCTGAAAGGCGCGCTGCCCTGGTTCAAGCCTGCGCGAAAGATGCAGGGTCCTGTTCTGCGGGTCGTAGCGGCGATGGACATCGTCAGCCCCGTTACCGATCAGGACCGTGACGTCGAATTTGGCACGGAGATGGTCAGTGAGAACAACCGGAGTGACTGCGTCGGATGGCGCAAGCTGCTGTGCAAGACGTTCGGCAGCTTCATCAAGCTCAGCGATGTAGTTGTGGCGCGCATAGAAGAAATCACGCACCTCTTCGTACGCGGTCGACGGCAGGATCGCCGTCTCCGCCTGCCGATCCTCTCCAAGCCGGGCCGCGAGCGCGGCACTCTGCTCGATCGCCTGCCGATAGCGACGATTGATGCTGACGAGAGCCCTGCCCAGCGCGGGCATGTTGGTTGCGAGTTCGCGTAATTCGGCCGACGAGATCGTCCCTCCGATTTCGGGATCGGACAGCGCCTCCCGCAAATCGGCGACGAGCCGGGCCTCGTCGTCCTCCGAGAACAACTGAACATCGACGCCGAAGGCGGCGTTGAGCTTGAGCAGCACGGCGATGGTGAGTGGCCGCTGATTGTTCTCGAGCTGATTGAGATAGCTCAGTGAGATTCCGATTGCCGAGGCGAGCGCCTGCTGCGTCAATCTGCGCTCTTCGCGCAGGCGCTTCAGGCGTACGCCCATGAATGCTTTCTTCATCTGAAACTCCACACCGACTTCGCAAACTTTGCAAAATAACAGTCTCGACTTTCACAAAGCTTTGCTTTTTCAGTACTATACGCAAGTTTTAACCTTGCAGATATTGCGAATAACGGACCCGCCTTGCAAGGGTCATCGGATATCGCTCCATGCAGGCCGCCCTCAAAGCTACCGGACAAAACGAGCCGACACGCTTCGTCGAGGTCGTCTTCCCCGAACAGGCCAACCATTACGGAACGCTGTTCGGCGGCAATGCGCTGAGCCTTATGGGCAAGGCCGCGTTTGTCGCGGCCACCCGACGCGACCGTTGCGCGGTGGTGATGGCGACTTCGGACAAGGTGCAATTCCACGAGCCCGTTCGAGTCGGCGAACTCGTTGAGCTGACTGCTCATGTCGAGCGGGTCGGCCGTTCATCAATGACTGTCGCGGTCGAAGTCGTTGCCGAAGCGCTGACGACAGGCTCTCGCCGCGTCGCCATACGGGGCTCGTTCGAAATGGTCGCGGTCGACGCGACTGGAAAGCCGACGCCGGTCGATCCGGCTTCTTCCAATCACGCCTGAAGGATATTGATCGTGAAATCGCACCACGTCCGCACCTACAAATCCTCCGAGAATCTGACGCGGACGGACCAGCTCGCCTGGAAGATCGCCGAGGTCGCCTCCGATCCCGTCGCGGTCGAGCCTGCCGTGATCGAGATGATCGGCAACCGCATCATCGACAACGCCGCCGTTGCCGCGGCATCCGTCGCGCGTCGTTCCGTTGCCAGCGCGCGGGCTCAGGCCGTCTCGCATCCGTTTAAGCCTGGCGCGACCGTGTTCGGGCTGCCTCAGGCACAACGCATCTCGCCGGAATGGGCCGCCTGGGCCAACGGTGTTGCGGTTCGCGAGCTCGACTTTCACGACACGTTCCTGGCTGCCGACTATTCGCACCCCGGCGACAACATTCCGCCGATCCTGGCGGTGGCCCAGCACTGCGGCCTTGACGGTGCCGCGCTGATCCGAGGCCTTGCGACCGGCTATGAGATCCAGGTCAATCTGGTGAAGGGCATCTGCCTGCACGAACACAAGATCGACCATATCGCCCATCTCGGCCCGTCCGCCGCCGCCGGCATCGGCACAGCGCTGCGCCTGCCGATCGAGACGACCTACCAGGCCGTGCAGCAGGCGCTGCACGTCACCACCACCACGCGCCAGTCGCGCAAGGGCGAAATCTCGAGCTGGAAAGCCTATGCGCCGGCCTTTGCCGGCAAGATGGCGATCGAGGCCGTGGATCGCGTCATGCGCGGCGAAGGTGCTCCCTCGCCCGCGTGGGAAGGCGAAGATGGCTTCATCGCCTGGCTGCTGTCGGGCCCGAAGGCGCAGTACGTCGTGCCCTTGCCCGAGAAGGGCGAGCCGAAGCGCGCCATCCTCGACACCTACACCAAGGAGCATTCGGCGGAGTACCAGAGCCAGGCCCTGATCGACCTCGCCCGACGCATGGGACCGAAGATCGGTGATCTCTCCAAAGTCGAGAGCATCGTGATCCACACCAGCCATCACACCCACTACGTAATCGGCACCGGCGCCAACGATCCGCAGAAGATGGACCCGAAGGCCAGCCGCGAGACGCTGGATCATTCCATCATGTACATCTTCGCCGTCGCCCTCGAAGACGGCGGCTGGCACCACCAGAAGTCCTACGCGCCGGAACGCGCTGCGCGGCCGGAGACGGTCGCGCTGTGGCACAAGATCTCCACGGTCGAAGATCCCGCCTGGACCCAGCGCTATCACAGCCACGATCCCAAGCAGAAGGCGTTCGGCGGACGCGTGGTGGTCACGCTCAAGGGCGGCTCGACCATCAGCGACGAGCTTGCGGTGGCGGATGCGCATCCGCTCGGCGCACGCCCATTCGCCCGGCCGCAATATGTCGCGAAGTTCCGCAGCCTCGCCGATGGTGTCATCGCGCCGGCCGAGCAGGATCGCTTGCTCGGCTTGGTCGAACGCCTGCCAGAACTGACGGCCGGCGACCTCTCCGGCCTCACCTTCACCGTCGATTCATTGCAGCTCGGCGCGAAGGGATCGGCGGGCATCTTCGATTGGTCCAGCCGCTAAGGCGGCGAACGCAAGCTTTCTCGGAATCAAGGGATTGGCATCATGACGAACGAAGTGTCTTCAAAGCCGGCGCCCAAAAAATCGGTCGCGCTGTCGGGCATCGTCGCCGGCAACACCGCGCTCTGCACCGTCGGCCGCACCGGCAACGATCTGCACTATCGCGGCTACGACATCCTCGATGTAGCAGAGACCTGCGAGTTCGAGGAGATCGCCCATCTGCTTGTGCACGGCAGTTTACCGACGCCGACTGAGCTTGCTGCCTACAAGTCCAAGCTGAAGGGCCTGCGCGGCTTACCCAACGCTGTAAAGGCAGCGCTGGAAGCCCTTCCTGCGGCGGCGCATCCGATGGATGTCATGCGCAGCGGTGTCTCGACGCTCGGCTGCGTGCTGCCGGAAGCCCACGACCACAATCATCCCGGCGCCCGCGACATCGCCGATCGCCTGATGGCGTCACTCGGTTCGATGCTGCTCTACTGGCATCATTTCTCCCAGAACGGCCGCCGCGTCGAGGTGGAGACCGATGACGACAACATTGGCGGGCACTTCCTGCATCTGCGGCACGGCCGCAAGGCATCGGACTCCCACGTCCGCGCGATGCATACGTCGCTTAACCTCTATGCCGAGCACGAGTTCAACGCCTCCACCTTCACCGCCCGGTCGATCGCCGGCACCGGCGCCGACATGTATTCGGCCATCACGGGAGCAATCGGTGCGCTACGCGGGCCGAAGCATGGCGGCGCCAACGAGGTCGCCTTCGAGGTGCAGAAGCGTTACGCCGATATCGATGAAGCCGACGCCGACATCCGCCGCCGCGTCGCCGCAAAGGAAGTCGTGATCGGGTTCGGCCACCCCGTCTACACGATCGCCGATCCCCGCAACAAGGTGATCAAGGAGGTCGCGCGCCGTCTGTCGCGCGAGGCCGGCGCGATGAAGATGTTCGAGACCGCCGACCGGATCGAAGCCGTGATGGCGGAAACCAAAAAGATGTTCGCTAATCTCGACTGGTTCAGCGCGGTGTCCTATCACATGATGGGCGTGCCGACGCCGATGTTTACGCCGCTGTTCGTGATCGCCCGCACGTCGGGATGGGCTGCGCACATCATCGAGCAGCGTATCGACAACAAAATCATCCGGCCGTCGGCCAATTATGTGGGCCCGGAGAACCTGAAATTCGTGCCGCTCGAACAGCGCAACGGATTGCGTTCGTCGGTCCGCGCCGCCTGAGGAACTGCCAGATGCCTTATCTCGTTGCCGCCGATCTGCCGCAGGAGCCCGCGGGTCTCCGCTTCCGCGAGCTCTTGAAGCAGCCCGGCATCTTGAAGCTTCCCGGTGCCCACAACGGCATGGCAGCGCTCCAGGCCAAGGCGGCTGACTTCGAGGGGCTTTATCTGTCGGGCGCAGCTATGACGGCGTCGATGGGCCTGCCCGATCTCGGCATCATCACCGTGGATGAAGTTGCCTTCTTCGTCCGCCAGATCGTCCGCGCATCAGGCCTGCCCCTTCTCGTCGATGCCGACACCGGTTACGGCGAGGCCCTCAACGTCATGCATGCCACGCGCGTGTTTGAAGACGCCGGCGCGGCCGCGCTTCACCTTGAAGACCAGATCCTGCCAAAGAAGTGCGGGCATCTGAACGACAAGAAGATTGCCGATGCGCACGACATGGCGGCCAAGGTGGCGGCCGCGGCTAAAGCCCGTCGCAATCTTGTGATCATCGCCAGGACCGATGCTGCCGCGAGCGAGGGCCTCGACGGCGCGGTTGCGCGTGCCAAACTCTACGTGGAAGCGGGCGCTGACGCGATCTTCCCCGAAGCGCTCAACACCGCCGAGATGTTCCGCGCCTTTGCCCAGCGCATGCCGGGCGTGCCTTTGCTCGCCAATATGACCGAATTTGGAAAGACCCCGTTCTTCACAGCCGCCGAGTTCGAGGCGATGGGCTACGCAATGGTGATCTGGCCCGTGTCGTCGTTGCGCGTCGCCAACAAGGCGCAGGCAGAACTTTATGCTGCAATTTCGCGTGATGGCGGCACGCATAAGCTCGTCGATCGTATGCAGACGCGCGCGGAGCTCTACGCGACAATCGGACTACACGATTACGAAGCTTTGGATTCTTCGATCGTTCAGACAATCGTTCCATCAGGTATGCCACAGCGCAAGTGAACGGCGGGAGGTTGACGGAACCCCACCGTTGCAGCTAATCGGAGACGTCGAGGTTCTCCGGGTCCCACTTGATCCGGAGCTAAGAGGGAAGCCGGTGCGCTCCCGGTCCGTTCGGACTGATGCAATGCCGGCGCTGCCCCCGCAACTGTAAGCGGTGAGCCCGCATCCAAAAGTGTCACTGAAGCACATGCTTCGGGAAGGCCAGGATGCAGGCGATGACCCGCGAGCCAGGAGACCTGCCCCGACAACATAATCGTCCACGGGCGGGGTGTCCCGGTGGTACGCCAAGCAGCTGCCGCATCCACGGCTGCCCTGCCAGCGTCCGCCATGGCCTTTTGCCCCAACACAATGGGGTTAAAGCTATGACTTCTCTTTCACTTCCAGTCGCAACACTCGGCACGCCCCGCATCGGGCCGCGCCGCGAACTCAAGCTCGCGCTCGAAGGCTTCTGGGCAGGCAAGATCAGCGAGAAACAGCTCCTCGAAACCGCGGCCGGGCTCCGCGCCGCCAACTGGGCACGCCAGAAATCTCTTGGCGCAACCATCATTCCGTCGAACGAATTCTCGCTCTACGATCAAGTGCTCGACACCAGCGTCATGGTCGGCGCCATCCCCGACGCCTATGGCTGGAAGGGCGGCCCGGTCTCGCTCAAGACTTACTTCGCGATGGCGCGCGGTTCACAGGGCGACACTCAAGATGCAAGCTGCGGTCATGCCCATCACGGTCACGGCGCGACTGCGCAGGAAATGACCAAGTGGTTCGACACCAACTACCACTACATGGTTCCTGAATTTCACAAAGGACAGACCTTCAAGCTCTCCTCACGCAAGGCGATCGAGGAATACGACGAGGCGAAGGCGCTAGGTTATCAGACCCGCCCCGTGCTGGTTGGTCCCGTCACCTTCCTCAAGCTCGGCAAGAGCCATGATGCAGGGTTTGATCCGGTTTCGCTGCTCGATGCACTCCTGCCTGTTTATGTCGAGGTTCTGCAGGAACTGGCCAAGCGTGGTGCAGAATGGGTTCAGATCGATGAGCCCTGTCTGGTGCTTGACCTTAGCGAAGCCGAGCGCGGTGCACTTCAGCGCGCCTATGCCTACTTCTCCAAGGAAGTCCCCAGCATCAAGATCATGCTCGCGACCTATTTCGGCGCGATCGGCGACAACCTCACGACCGCCCTCGCCTTGCCCGTCGCCGGATTGCACGTCGACTTGATCCGCGCGCCGCAGCAACTTGGCAAGTTCGAATCCGGCGCCCGCGCCGATCTCGTGATCTCGCTCGGCGTCATCGATGGCCGCAACGTCTGGCGCTCGAACCTGTCGGCGCTCCTCGAGCACTACAAGCCGGTCATTGCCAGGCTCGGCGCGGCCCGCGTGCAGATCGCCCCCTCTTGCTCACTGCTGCATACGCCAATCGATCTCGAACTCGAAACCGGTCTCGACCCCGATGTGAGGAGCTGGCTTGCCTTCTCGGTACAGAAGATCGGGGAGCTCTCCACGTTGGCGAGGGCTCTCGCTGGTGACGCAGGCATCGCGGATACCCTCGCCGCCTCGGACAAGGCTGCCAAGGCCCGCCAGACCTCACCCAAGATCCACAACGCGGCGGTTGCCAAGCGCATGGCGGCGATCGACGATGCCATGCGCCGTCGCACCAGCGCCTTTGCAAGCCGCGCGGAGATCCAGCGCAAGCGTTTCGACCTGCCGGCGTTCCCGACGACGACGATCGGCTCGTTTCCGCAGACTGCCGACGTCCGCAACGCCCGCGCTGCGCACGCCAAGGGCAAGCTGACCGATGCGCAGTACGAGCAGTTTCTCAGGGAGGAGACGGCCCGCACCGTGCGCTGGCAAGAGGAGATCGGGCTCGACGTGCTCGTCCACGGCGAATTCGAGCGCAATGATATGGTCCAGTATTTCGGCGAGCAGCTCTCCGGCTTCGTCTTCACCCAATATGGCTGGGTGCAGTCCTACGGCTCGCGCTACGTGCGTCCACCGATCCTGTTCGGCGACGTCTCGCGACCGAAGCCGATGGCGGTCGAGTGGTGGCGCTATTCGCAATCGCTGACCAAGAAGCCGATGAAGGCGATGCTCACGGGTCCGGTGACAATCCTGAACTGGTCATTCGTTCGCGACGATCTTCCGCGCAGCGAGGCCTGCCGACAGATCGCGCTCGCGATCCGCGACGAAGTCACCGACCTCGAAAAGGCCGGCGCGACCATGATCCAGATCGACGAAGCCGCACTTCGCGAGGGCCTGCCGCTGCGTCACTCTGAGTGGAAGACCTATCTCGACTGGGCCGTGGAAAGCTTCCGCATCTGCTCGACCGGCGTTCTCGATGCCACGCAGATCCACACCCACATGTGCTACTCCGAGTTCAACGCCATCATCGACGCGATTGCGGCGATGGATGCCGATGTCATCTCGATCGAGACGTCGCGATCAAAGATGGAGTTGCTCGATGCGTTCACCGGTTTCAAATATCCGAACGACATCGGCCCCGGCGTCTACGACATCCACTCGCCGCGCGTTCCCGAAACCAACGAGATGAAGGACCTCATCACGCTGGCCCGGAAGCGGCTGTCGGACTCGCAGCTCTGGATCAATCCCGATTGCGGCCTGAAGACGCGCAAATGGGAGGAAGTCCGTCCGGCGCTCGTCAACATGGTCGCTGCCGCACGCGAGCTTCGAAAAGCGTCGTGACGCTGATGTAACTCTCTCCTCGGCCCCAAACGGAGACTGCCGATGCGCTTCTGGATCAAATGTACCCGTTTTGACGGCGGTAAGCCTTATCACGTCAATATCTCGCTGGTCGGCGGGATGTGGCGCGATGGCGACAAGACGATCCTGGAGTTCGTCGGCAGCGGGGCTCAGACGATCGAGGTTCGGGAGACCCCCGAAGAGATCCTCGCGATTCACCTCGGCACGTCGGGGGCGTCCAATCCGTGAACTCCGTTAGAAATGCGGCCGGCACCGATGCAAATCAGGCGCCGGCCGACTTGAGACAAGTGGGTTCACACCCCGATCACTGGTATCCCCTGGCATGGTCGCAAGAGGTGAAGCGCGGACGTGCCTTCGCCTCCTCGTTTGCGGGTGAACCCATCGTCATCGTTCGCACCGAGGCCGGCGATCTGTTCGCGCTGGAAGATCGCTGCGCGCATCGGCAGGTCCCGCTGTCGAAGGGCGTCGTCAAGGATTGTCATCTGCACTGCTGCTATCACGGCTGGAGCTACGACTCCTCAGGCCGTTGCGTCGACGTTCCCTATCTCGGCAAGGACAAACTTCCGAACGGCGTGTGCGCCTATCCGTGCTGCGAACTGGATGGCGTCGTTCTGGTATGGCCGGGCCGATTGCTAGCCAAGCCGCCGCCTACAACGCTCGGGGCCGCTGCGGATCGCGCCTACAAGACGCGACGGTTCGGACAATTCGTCAATTGCCACTACACGTTCATGCACGAGAACCTGATGGACATGAACCATCAGTTCCTGCACCGACAGACCACCGGAAAAGTCAGCCCTCGCTATCTCGGCCAGCGATCGGGTAAAGGCTGGATGGAGCTGGACTACAGCTTCCGCCGCCCCGGCGAACGTGCTCCGCTTGGTGAGAGCATGATCGTGGGCAGTCTCCGCGCCCCCTCTGCCGCACCGCGCGACCTCATGACGATCCGGACGGACTACCCGCACCAATCCCTGCGTCTCTGGACCTCAGGCGAGCATCCGGTCCTGCATGTCTGGCTCGGCTATACGCCTGTCGATGTCCAACAACGCAAGAACCGAACGTTCATCATGCTCTCCGTCCGTCGGCCGAAAATCCCCGGCCTGCTCGAGCTGGCTTGGCCATTCCTAGCCAAATTCACTGACCGCGTCTTCGACGAGGATCGCGCGATCGTCGAGATGGAACAGGCCGCCTACGACGTGCAGGGCGGAGACTGGAATCAGGAGGTTTTTCCCGCCATCCGCGACCTGCGAGAATTGCTAGCTCTGCACGGGGTGCATAATCACACTTAGATATCCAATACCTTGACCGCTCATAACGGTCTGGTTGCAGGTTCGAGTCCTGCCGGGCCCACCAACGTGATCAATAGCTTACGTCGTGCTCGTTGCTCGCAGCGCGGGCGCCGCACCAGATATGTCCACATTTCGTTCGTGAGGCAGTCGCGTTCCGCTCTCGCTGCTCTGATCTCGCCCGCAGTGTATGCACGCCAACGGCTCAACCTCGGAATTGCATTTTTGGATCCAGGTGGCCCGGCGGCATCGATATCGGCGAACGACCTCGCTCGGTCCCCATTGGGAGGTATGTGAGATCGATATTGGACGGAGAGCCGCGGCATATCGCGAACGAACAGATTGATCGCGGTGCCAAAGCATTTCTCCTGGCTGACGATCGGAAGTACGCGTACAGGAGCGCAACTTGCTCCTCATAGATGTAAGCGAAGACCATCGAGGTCGTCCGGGACCGTTATCTGGTTGGCCGGATCGAGGATACTACTCTCACGAACATGCGTTTGCCGTGGCCTAGCTCTGTGTGACCATATAGTTGTATGGATGCCTGATCGGTCCAACAGAGACAACGCCTGTATGGTCGCGGTCCTAGGAGCGGAGGCACGGGCGGGGCTTTACCGGCTACCGATGCGTTCCACGTCTTTTTGGCTGATGGGGTAGTCCCAGAAACCGTTGCTGAAAAGATGACCTATGTCGTGCCCGCGTTCCAAGAGACGCCGCTTGAGTTCATCGATGGAAGGGACGTCCAACGTTCGTGCAAGTTCTTCAGCGCGCGTTTTTCGCTCTGCATCGAGTAAGAACCGAGGTGCACCTTTTAAATAGAGGCAGCTCCACGGCCGCCAAGACGAGTGAGCCCCCCGCATTTCTGGAGGCAACACGCTGCGCAAAAACAGGAAGAAGTCGGCAGCAATGAAACTCTCCGCCGGCACAATTGCTGCCAAGCTGCCAGAGGTGTGGCGGTCATGGAGAATATCGGCGTGGACAGAGTTTCTTTGTCGCTGCCTGTTTACCGCTCCAAACGTGCGGATGTGGGCGGATGCGTCCGACCATTCGCGACTGCCTGGCCCACCTGTACGACGGAGATAGCCCACAGGCAGCGACTCTAGCAGAATTTCCGCGATCAAAGCGTACCGACTCTCGCGCAACAAGCATGCAATGAGCGTCACCATAAGCTCATGGCCGACGAACCTATAATAATCAAAGTCTTCGTCGAAAAAGGATCCCGAGAAGCCTTCGGGCAGATCGTATCGCTCCAAGACTTTGCCGAACCACCGGTAGCATTCCAATCCCGCCGCGGTGTCATTCATAATCGCAATGGCCTCCGCAATCATGGAGAATTCGAGTATCGGCGCCTGGCTCTCGTTCAGCGCCTTCTCCAGTTCTTCTATCCAGTCGCCCGCTGAATCTCTTGCAGGTTTCAAAGTATCAAGCTTCTCCAGGATCGAGGTTAAGGAACGACGTAAGATGGCGGCACGGTTGCCTTGGCTCGCTTCGATCGCTGCAATCACAGGCAAGACCGCCGATTCTTCTCCAACGACCGGCAATCCAGCGAGCGCCGCCCGAAGCGCAACGTCCAATCGTTTCGAAAGGTCCGAACGAACCGCGGCTTTTTCGACAGCATCCTGCGCGACATCGTACGTGAGAATACGACGCGTTCGTAAATCGAACGGCAAATCCTCGATCGCGCCATACGCTCGATTGAAGACCAGAATGATCCGCTCGTAGCCGATTGCTCTCAGCGCATAGCCGAGCTCTATCAATACATTTGGATTGGGTACCGGCCTGCCACCCGTTGCTTTGTTGATTATGGAAACGTCAACGACCACAACATCGGCCTCTGCGATCTTCGCGAAAATCGTCGCGGCAATATCGGGAGACCCTGCGACACCCTCGGTATCACGGTCAATCACCGGCTCCACCGCAACGCCGTCGTCGCCAGCGATGGCCGCAGCTGCAAATTCGAGCGCTCGCTGTATAAAGCTGCGATTGGTAGAGTTTGGCAGATCGGACTGCCACGAATAGAACACGACTCTTCGCATAGTATATTGCCCGATTACGATCTTGATGGCCACGACTCGAAAGCAGCGACCTCACCTTCGTAAACGGCCGCTATCTAGCCGTAAACTAACTTACCCGATTCTTCGCGCTAGCTCCTTGTTGAGCTCTTCAATTTCCTCGAGCTTTGCCTTGATCAGCTTCCCATTGGTTTCGATGAGTTCGATCCTTCGCATTGGATTGGCCGGAGAGCTAACGGCGCCCGCTTCCAGGTCTGCCGAATATTTTTGCAACACTATGATTTGCTGATCACAGAGCTTGGTGGCTTCGACAGCCTCAGCTTTGCTCATCTTGGAAAATTTACTTTCCATCTTAACCTCCTGATGCGCCTGACTAGACTAGCCGGCCATTGGACATAGAGCTGCGAAGAGCAAGCCGTTTCGTAGTCGCCCTTAGAGCACTAACAGACTATCCAACGGCCGCCGGTTTCAGCTTATCTGAAAACATTGCCGTTTCGTCAGGTAGTGCGCAAGCAATTGCGTTCTCATCGTCAACTCTCGTTCCGCCAAACGCCAGGTGATCGGCACGCCCCTTCAGACGAGGCGAGCAATTAACGAACCGTATAGATAGTTGGTCGCGCGTTGAGCAAGCGCCGGCGCCGAAAAATATCGCACGCGCGTCGTTCTTCAGGAATCTCATCCAAGACGCGATGTGGGGCGCATGGTCGTCACGATTGGCCAAGGAGAGGTCAAGATCAGCGCAAACAAAAGGCGCGCCGAGTTCGGCCACGAATTGTTCGGTCGCACATCTTCATCGCCAACGCGATTGCGACCGAGATCGCGATCGAGGCGCGAAGGGTGCCGCGTCTAGTGCGTGCATTCATGCGCGAGCGTCGCGTAATAGCCTTCCGCGCCACAAAAGTACTCGAATGGCGTCATCATCTGCACGAAGTGTCGCACAAAATTGTAGTACGTCATCGCGCCACTATGGCGCATGTCGGGCTTGATCGCGGCGAAGAACGCACCAGCGCGAGCAACGCGTTGAACGGGATCGAGGCGCGGCGCGGCTGGCGCATAGAAAACTCCCGTAAGCCTTCGATCTGTTTGATATTCAAGACCGTGTAAGCTTTCAGAACCGGAACAGCGTAAGCGGTCTCTTCACTCGACACGTCATCGATCTTCGTTCGCAGCATCTTGTCGGTATAGACGACCATGAACCCGTGTGCGCATTTACGCGAGTGGCTCTGCAAAAACTCTCGGGAGCACACCTTCCCGCACGGGGACATGGTCGCAGCCGAGCTCGAAGCCTGCCCTCGCCTCAACTCGACGGACCTGCTCTTCCCCCGAAGTTCTCAGATAAACGGCGGATGTCCGGGTGGAGCAAGTACAAAAAGCGCCTCGGCGACGGAGTGGAAGCGTGGCGCCTTCACGACTTGCGCCGGACGTTCAGGACCGGCTTGGCCGAGACGGAGGTCGAGCCGCACATCGTCGAACGGTTGCTCAATCCCTCGATGGGCGCCATCGGCAACCAAGCTGACCGAATCGTGAGTGCCGTGGCAGAGGTCTACATGTTGGCAAAGTACCTGCCCAAGATACGGACCGCGATCGAGACAAAGTTGGAGCCGTTCCTTCAAACCCTGGCCCGTGCCGCGTAGCGCGGGTCTCTCTGCTGGCTTCAACCTGAGGACCACATGATGAGCCTACGCCGCATTACGCTTCGAAAGAGTCCGTGCGCCAACTGCGAAGATAGCTGCGGTTACGTCCGCTCGGGTGAAGCTGATCTCAGCGCACTCTGCCGGCGCTGCCCTCGGCGCGCCGACTTCTTCCCGCCGCTTCGCATGCCACTGCGCCGCATAAGGCTTCGGTCGGAGCCCGCCGCCGCCCACGCCCTCGGTCGCACTGTCTGGCTAGGGGAAATGCAAGAAAACTCACGAGAAAACGCTTGTATCATCGCTTCGCAGTTGATAGAACAAAACACGAACATATGGAACTTTTGACGGTCTCGACACCTTCGGAGGTGGTTCGGTAACCTCCCCACAACTAGTGGGGTCTGAATGCCATTCGAAAATCTGGTCGTGGCACGCGTTGTGCTGCATGAAGTGTTTAAGCGCCGCCTCGATGGCTCGCTGGTGCCCCCCCATTACGGCGCGCAACTGATCGCCCTGCCTCCTGAAGCTATGGATATGTTCAAGGAACGTGTCGTCGATGCGATGGGGGCCGTTTCGCAAAGCATGGAAATGGAGATCGCCGAAGCGGGACCGGAAAGCGCTGTGGCCCTCGCGTTATCTCTTGTCGGTATACCCGACGCGGCGTTCGTCGCAAATTCGGTGAAGTTCGCTGACAAACTAGCAAATGCACAACTTGCAAAAAACCTTCCGGGCGGAAAGCTGGTGGTGTTTTCGGGAACGATCGGCGCCACTCCATGCCCATTTGTGGCCGTCATCAAAGCGGAAAAACAGAGTGGCTTTCGAGAACACGGAACAGCACTAGACTTTTTCAAAGACCTGTTCCTGACACCGGCCTCGAAGCTCTACAAGATTGGCTTCTTCGTGCAGATGACGGCGGGGCAAACCCTGCCACAGGGTTGGACCGCGCACGTCTACGATAGTCAGATGACGACGCAGAACCGTGAGGGTGCGGCGAAATACTTCTTCGGCACATTTCTTGGCTGCCAGATCCCTCAAAACAGCGCGCACCTGACACGCGTTTTCTTCGACCACACGCGAACCTTCATTCGGTCACTGCCGGTCAAGCCAGAAGTCAGGGACGACCTTCTGACCTCGCTGTACACGTACCTGAAGGTGGACCAAACGCCGACGATCCAGGTTAACAATTTCTCAACGGCTTACCTGCCCACTGAGGCGCGGGACGACTATACAAACTTCATGCAGGGCAAGAACTTCCCCCTGAATGCCGTTCAGAAAGACATCTCCGAAGTCCGTAGTCAGTTGCGTAAGAGACGTGTTCGCTTCTCGGGAAGCATCGAGCTGAGCGCGCCGCCCGAGTCCTTCAAGGATTTGATCACCATGGAAACGGTCGAGGCCAAGGGCACAGCACCGGGGCCGCCGGGCCAATGGACGATCATCACGATTAAAGACCGCATTCAGACGCAAGAATGACAGAGGAAGAGTTCCTAGAGCGCTGGTATCAAGAACGACCTCTCGTTGAGGCGTGGGGAAAGTTTGTCGCTCAGAAACTCATGCAAGAAATTTCACCGCTCATCGCGCCGCTGTCAGCCGACATTTTCGTGCGTATGCCGGCGAGTCCGCGTGTCAAAGGCGACGGCTCGATCCTGACGAAGGCTTTTTATCGAGACAAGAATTACGCTGATCCCCTTGCGCAGATCACCGACAAGGTCGGCGTTCGGTTCGTCGTGCTTCTCGCGAAGGAAATCGCGACCGTGTGTCATGCCATAGAGGCATGCTCAGAGTGGGAGGCTTCCAAGGACAAGGATTACGAGGAGGAACGGGCGAAAAGTCCGTATGAGTTCAAGTATCAATCCGTCCACTACGTTGTCCGCTGCAAGGCCAGCAAAGATGTTGGCGGGCTCACGGTGACGGCAGGAACGCCCTGTGAGATTCAGGTACGGACAATCCTTCAGCATGCTCATAGCGAACTGACGCACGATACGATCTACAAGCCGAGCGTCGTCGATACGCCCGACATGCATCGTGCCGCCGCCAAGAGCATGGCGCTTATCGAGGCCACGAACGATTATTTCGAACAGCTCATGGAGTTGATCGAAAACAACGTAGCTCCGAACAAGAAGCTATCCATCGAAATGGACGCTCTATATCGGGAGCTTGTTGGTCGCTCGCCGGACATCACGAGGGCGGAAGGCCTGCTAAACGACGCGTTCGCGGTCTTCGGCGGCGAACAGCCCGCGTTGATGGCGCGCGAGCTGTTCGCAGAGAAACCGTTTCTACTTGATCGCATCAGGGAGCGCGCGCCGACCAAGCTGCTGTTCCGCCAGCCGAGTATAATGCTCGCCTATCTCGTTGCGGCGAAACGGCCTGCAGACGCTCAAGAGGCGTGGCCTCTTACGAAGGCTGAAATGAAGCCAATCTATACGGACCTAGGGCTCGCCGCACCTGATAGCTGAGGAGCGACAATGGCAGGTATGACCGCCCCCACGGACGGCCTAGTGTCGTTTCAACAAGCCCTGCTTCGCAATGAGGTAGAGTTACAAGCTGGACAGCTCGACCGCGAATTGTTCGTGCATTTCAACGAACCTACGGCCGGCGTTTCGGGGTTTACCTACGTGAAGCTCGATGGTCGGGAGGTTCAAGCGTTGGCTGTGATGGTCCTGACTGAGCCGCTTCATGGGCTTCCCTGCTTTCAGGCGGGCGTAGCGGTGCCAGTCCATCACCGCGGCAAAGGTTTATGCCAAGAAAATCGTTGAGGCCGCGATCGCTAAATTGAAGAATGGACTGTCCCGAAACGGCATCAGCTCGTTCTGTGTTGAGGCGATCGTAAGCATTGATAACGAACCGTCGAAGCGAGTTGCAGAGGCGATCATTTTCTCAGATTTAGTTGCTATCACCGATGAGGTGTCAGGACTGCCGGCCGTTCAATATTCGAGAAAGGTCTAATTCCGCCACGCCTGTTTCATTTCCCGGTCGAACTACATCTCTGCCACGGATCATCTTGCGTTGATCGTCGCATATGCGCAGCGGCACGCAAGTTTTGTAGTTGTGGATAACAACCGCTCAACTTGCCGTCGTGCTATTATGCAGCCATGTATACGCGAGAAGCGGAAAAACCTGGCGGACTCGCTATGGCAAAGGCGCTGTCAAAGAAGAAGCGAAAAGGGAGCGCACGTTGGGCAGCTCTCGCTCGGTGAGCCAAATAGCGGAGAGTCCGGAGAATGGCGATTTGGAAGCGACTTATCGACAGGAAAACGCTTGTTCGGATTTCTCAGATCGGCACGTTCGTTTTCGTCCTGCTGTATGGCTCGACCTTTTTTGTCGAACGTCCGGATTATGAGGTGCGTCTTTTAACTTGGTTCTTCGCGCTTTTCTTTCTCTTCCACTGGTGGTTCGGAGCTATGAAGAAGCTCACGCCTACCAAGGCGCGGTTGATCGACTATGTATATCTTGGAATTGCAGCGGTCGGCGTTTTCGTTCTCGCCATAAATTACCAGCATAAGCGATACGAATATACTCAGTTGGAAGTGCAAGATGAGGGGCGTCGCCTTCTAGGCAAGGAGTATCGAGAGCTCCTTGATACGATAAAGGCCCTACAGCATGCATCATGCATACCGGAAAAGGTGCAGCTAGTTCCGTTATACTGCGAGCAAATAAAGAAGCTCAATAGAGATATGCAGGAAGAGAGCGAAAGCGAGACGCGCCTCGATTTTAGCTTGGCTGTCGATAGATACCTTCGTCAGATCAAGCCACCGGACTCAAACGACGCCCTCCGAACGCAGTCCTTCCGACAGATAGGCGAAGAGATCGAAAAGCTCCGGACCGTGCAAGATAGGATCAAGTTGGATTCGGACTTTGTCAGATTTCACGCACCTATCTCGTCAGACGACGTCCGGATATCTTCGCACGGACTATTCGCATGGCCATTTATTCTCGCGTTCGCTCTCGCTCTGCGGATCACGAAGACCACGATTGAGGTCTTGGATTGGGCCAAGTAGCCGTTCCGGCTACAATTCCGCCTGCCCCGATCTGATAGAATGAAGTGAGGCTCTTTGTTTTGAGCGGCGGGCGACCTGCAAGCGAAGACGAGATACCGAGCCACCCAAAGGCCAAGGTATTCGATTCTCGCAAGCACACCTTCACCCCTGAAAGGCATTACGGCCTCTCTCGCCTGCCCGATTGGTCCCGGCAGCTCGAACACCTCGCGGTGCAGCTCCGGGTGTTTGGCATCCAGGAACAGTTTCTCGCCCGGTGTGTCCCTGCGGACTCTCTGGACGAGAAGCAGATCGATCTTGAACGCCGCGAACCACTTCGCACGTCTCTCTTCACTGAAGCCGGCGCGCATAACAAACGCGATGGTATCTTCATCAACACGAACCGCCGGCCGGAGCTGAAGGAAATCATCGAAAACCTAAAGGCCGAGACCGGCATCGTGTTTAATTCTGACTTGGTGACTCAAGCACTGACACGGTGGTGGAAAGAGCTTAGCAGCAAGCGGTAAGCGAATTTTGAAATTCCGAACGCATAGACACGGTAAGTGTGGCGTTCAAAACTGAATCCCTGCCTCTTGACGAAACTCAAATTCTGGGGCCTCATACTCCTGTCCTCCGCTGTAGTAATCATTTGATTTCTAAGGAGGATTCTCCCCATGACCGCCGCGACCAAACCGCCGGAGCTGCTGCTGCAGATCGGGAAGAGCCGCGTCTCGGCCAAGGGTGTCGATGCGATCAATGCGGTTAAGTGGCCGCTCCGCTTCCTGATCGTGACCCTCGGCATCGCGATCCTGGGAATTGTGTCGCTCGCTTACACCAGCGGCGCCGCAACCGTGCTTCGCTTCGTCAAACTCTTCTAGTGAAAGCCGGCATCCGTCGAGCCGAGGCCAAGGTTGAAATGCTGCAAGCCAGCAACTAGTTTGTGGTCACTCCGCAAATGAGTCGATCATGTCTGGCAAGGAGTTCAAGCTCCCCAAGCATCGCTACATCCCCGTCTTCGAAAGAATGGGCGAAGCGAGCCGATAGGTGGCTGATTGAGTACAGCACCCCCTACAAGGGCATTGTCAAACCTCAGTACAAATTCCCGGATGCGACCGGGTACGTGCGCGGGCTGTACCGAATGCCCGGCGTCACCGAAGAATTTGTTAAAGTGATTGAGCAGACCTTCTTCAAGAAGGTAGACGACCAGGCGGCCTACGCGCACCAGAGGCAGCTCCAGCGCGGAAAGATGACGCCGCGCATGCGCGAGGCTTGGACGCTGTTCGTGCTCAGCATCCTGATGCGGTCACCAAAGGCCGTCGCCGACACCTTCGAGAAATTCACCGAAGATTTGCAAGAGCAATGGGAGCACGCGAAGAAGCAGTGGACTATCGACTTCCCTAACGAGCCGCCGCTGGGTGATCACAACCCGGGCATGGCGCGGCAATATGCTCTAATCCAACTTCGCCGCTTCATCGCAAACGACGCGATTGGCATGCTCATCCACAGCATGACGTGGGTGTGCCTCGACCTTACAAAGTACAGATATCGCCTTCTCACGTCGGACCGGCCTGTCGTGATGACCAATGGGCTTGGCTACGTTGATAGCCACCTCGCCATGCCGCTTAGCCCTACAATGCTGTTCGTTGCCGCCACCACGCAACAGGGCATGGACTCGATCAAGGCCATACCAATTCGCGACCTGGTCTACAGCTGCAACAAGCAGCTGGTTCAGCGGGCCGTCAAATACGTTTGGGCGCACGACCACTCCCAGGAGGCTTTGATCCTCGGCCAGATGTCCGCCGATGCTGCGAGCGATCCAAGCATTTTCTCGTCTCAGGATGGGCCGATCTTGGGGAAAGAACTTACGCCTCTGGCCAAGAAGCTTAGCGTGTAGCGCAAGCCAAAGTCGAAATGCTTAAAGCTCGTGGCGCAGACCTAGTTGAGTGAGTCGGACTCTATTATGCAGCCATCGCATGCCGGCCATCCGTGAGGCTCGCGAATTCTTGAAAGATTCAATGTTCACGGCTGCTTCTGGCACGTCGCAGAGTCTTGTTTTTGCTTAGATACTAAAGGCTTCCGCAGCACCCGTTACGCGGCGGAAAAAGCCGCGTAGGCTGCTCCGCCAGTAACAAGATATTTCATCGCGATACAAAAGAAGGGGTACCCTATTGATCAGTAACCCGCTTGGTGTACACAGATTCTAGTCCTTCCGGTTTCACCTCATAATTTAAATGAAGAGGTGTGCCGTGACTGACGAATCTCCCGAATATAGGTTCAGCTATCAGGACAAGAACGGTAAGTTCTCAACGAACAGGCCGAGCGTTCTGCAGTGGGCTGTCGCAATTAGAATCGTCCTGCAGGGTGTCGCTGCCGTGATCATTGCGAGCGGCGTCGCCTGGGCGCTCTACGCGCATGGTGGCGCAGTTGCTAAGGTCGCAACAACTTTGCTGAGCAGAGTTTGATTACGCGCCGAAGAGCGAGGTATCCAATGCGAACGCCGCAGCCCATGCCGCGTCGGCCTCATCTTCATTTAGATTTTTGCCCCAACGATCCTTCGCAGCCGCCTGCATCTCAGGTTTCTTCGCGTTGCCGGTGGCGTGGATCTTCAGCTTGCTGAGGTGGATCGTCGACCATGGCAGCCCCGCCAGCTCGCAGGCGAGTGCGGCAGCTCCGAGCATTGGGAAGAGAGCTTTGACGCTTGAGAACTGGCCGGAGAATGGCTCCTCGATGCAGGCGCCGATGCAATCCAGTCCGCCGAAGCGCTGGACGACCCCGTGAACGCCGACCGTCCTGCTGCCGATGTTGCCTTCAAACCGAAGTGCCTGGGCATCGAGTGCTCCATCTAGATACACCCTGCATATGCCGAGGGTTGTTCCGAGGTCCAATCCGAGCACGTACTTGCGGCTCAAGCACTGGGCTTTGTTGGTTTACCCACAACGTAGAGAGGAAGCTTGCGCCGGGCTTTGCGGATCAGCGCGTTAATCTCGTCCACGAGTTTGGCTGGCACGCGAAGGGGGACGGTAGGTTCGCCATACGGCCCCCTGCCCGGCTTAGGGCCAGGTCGCTTCCGGGGCTGGAATGTCTGCATGGCAGAATCGCGAGCCGAGGAGAGAATCCCGTCAAACGATTCTCATCATCAAAGTGTGTGCAGGACTTCCCGCTTCTCGAATGTCCGATCGCTCCGGTAGAAGCTCTCGTAGGATTTATCATCGCCGTAAAACACGGAATGGACGCCGTACTCGTTAGTGTCCTTGAGCCAGAACCCTTCCACCACTTCAGCGATGTCATAGAGCTTGTAAACGGCCATCTCGGCCGACTCATAGAGCTGGCTGCCGTCAGACAGTTGAAAATTGGACAGTGCACTCCGACGCGCGGCGTTGAACTCCCTCACCGCTTGCTTCAGCCGCTCCTTGAATTTCGAGTCCTTCACTTTCCGCACGTAACCGTAGAGATGGTCTTCCTCTTTCTTGCTGAGCATCGGCATCTGCATGCGCCATTCCTCTGACGCCGCACGCTGCAGCGAGTGGAATCTCACCAGATTCAAGAAGTGCTCCTCAAGGTCGTCTTCGCTATAGCGTTCAAGGGTCTCCCGGTAGAGAATATAGGGGCGCGTCCCGATGAAGTCGAAGTTCTCATACACCGGGTATCGCTCGGTGAGGATGAGGAGTTGAGCCTCCCACACCTTTGCATCCGCGGCAAACAGCTTTTCCTGCTCTGCGAGCGCCCGGTTATAGATGGTGCAATAACGATCTGGGTTTATCTCGATGAGGTAGTTGGACAGCTCGCGCGCATATGCATGGATGAGATTGCTGCGGTCGACGGCCGATGCCCGCGATGACACGGAGGTGTCCTGCGATGCAGGCTTTGCCTTGGGACGAACCCCGTAGCCAGCAAGTGTCCCCATAGCGAAAATCAGGATGTATCCCCAATCCATCGTCAGTCCTCATCGTGCAGAAGCATACCTTCCTTCTGGAAGGTGCTGTCGGTCCGGTAATAGCTCTCGATGAAATCGTCACCGTTGCCGGCGAAGAAGCTGTACATCCCGTATTCGTCGAGATCTTTGAAATAGAAGCCAACACGGCTCTCGACGAAATGGTCGAGGTGAAAAGCTTGGAGATGAGCGGTCTCGAACACCATTTCGCCGTGCTTGGCCCGCCACAGCGGCTGGTCGCGCTCCCGCCAATGGTATTCGCGCATCCCCGCCTTGATGTGATCGTAGAGGCGGTTGTCTTTTGCTAGTCGCTCATTGGCGACTTTCGCCCGCTCCACATTCCTTGACCGCTGCCACAGGTACCATGCTCCAGCGATCACCAGCACGATCAGAAACGACTCCATGATGCTCCCCCCGGCCCATTATCGCCCGGAGGTTGCGGCAGCTCAATACTGCGGCCGCTTCAGCAACTCGGGCAGCCGGGAGATCGCCTTCGCAATCCGCCGCGCTTCCTCGCGTGATAAAAACTGGTGGGCGTACTGGTAGCCGTTGCGATGGAGATCTTCGCGATGGGGGACGCCGCAGAGAAGCCGCTGGCGTCCTTCACCTCGAAGCTGTCCTTGCGCTCCTCCATGGTCCAGGGAGCCGGGAAGCGCCGCAGATTGTCCATCAGGCCCTGCGGTTCGCAGGAGTGCTTTTGAGGGGGTTGCCGGAAGCGTAAGCTGGACCCTTCAGCCGCTCCTCACCCAGTAGCAGGTCGCGCTGGTCACACAGCCCATCGATCTTGGCCAGCATCCGGCTCAGCAGCGCTTCCGCGGAAGCGGTCGATATTCCGGCCCGCTGAAGCGCCAGGATCTCTTTCCGCTGGCGGCCCACCTGCCGGCGCATGTGCTCGATCTCGCTCCTGACTGGGTCGATTCCCATGCCCATCACCTCGCTGTCTATCAGAGAAGAACAAAGAGAGAACATAAGTCCAGGATTTTCACGGAACCGTGATAGACGGAAACGAGAGGGAACCCGCCCGCGATGATAAATAAGAAGGATTCTTAATTGAATTCAATAACTTAAACAAATATAGGAGTAACAAATGAACACTACTAAAATACCTTCCAACCTCATCTTCCGTTGTAACGATTGTGGACCCCAGACCATTTCCTGGGAGTGGCAGTGTCCGAATGACACCAAGATCACCTGCCCCAACTGCGGAAAAGGTATGGGGGTAACAGTCAGGAAAGCCAGGGAAATCCTCCACGAGGAAGGCTTCAGGGCTGTAAGGAGAATTCTCCGAGGTCGATAATCTGGGAGGGGACCTACGGGTCCCCTTTCCACTTTTAGGATCGGGCCAAGCCGTTCAGGAGCCGTTGCCGCTCCAGCACCCCCGAGCCGATGGCCAGCCGGATATCGGCGATGAACTCGGCGACGCTGGGCAGCTTGGTCCGGCCGACCACGGTCCACTTCGCGACCTTGCGGATGGCATAAAGCGGGAAGTCTTCGAGGTAGCGGCACCATTCAGCGACCTGCAGCGTCAGCTTGGCCTGGCCCCGGTGTAGACGTCCATCACGGCGAACATCGGGGCGATGACCTTTTCTAGCTCATTGCCGCGCTCCAGATGTACGGCTTCCTCGGCAGTTCGCGGAGCGACGACAGTGAGAGCGCCAGGTTGCGGGTCAGTCGGCCTTGCGACCGCCGTGGACGGCGTTGCCACTGGTCCAGTAGTCGCGGAAGTCTTCCCATTCGAGGCCGCAGCGTTGAACGTCCCATCCGAATTGTTGGAAGGCCCAGTTGGTCCACTCAGGGAGCGGGTACTGAGAGTTGCCGAGAAATTCTTCAAGGCGGATTGCAGACGTTGATACACGACGGGAGGCTTTCGTTGGTTTAAGGGGTAAGGGGTTTTCTGTCTCTTTATCTGTCTCTGCCTCTCGCGAGCGCGCGTGAGGGCTAGCGTCTGCTGGCGGCGTGCTAGCGTCCGCTACACATTCAAGGAATCCGCAATCAATCAGCGGCTTGAACACTGGTGTGCGAGACAATTGACCGACCCCGCTAGGCAACACTCCTGCCGGTCGATCAGCGCGTCGCCCACACTTTGAAGCCGAGATTAGTTCCTTGGCCGTCGCCCTGCCCTAAGCGGACGCGGCGGCAGGTCTCCCTTCACAGGGACAGCAAATAGATCAGGGATGGATGCCTTCAGCGCAACCGCCAACTTCTCAAGCACTGCCACCGATGGGTTTTCAAGCCCGCGCTCGAGACGGCTGACATAGGTTCTGTCGATTCCCGCGTCGACCGCAAGGGCCTCCTGCGAAAGTCCCTGGCCAACGCGCAGTCGCCGGATATTTCTGGCCACCAAGGCTTGCGCTTTCATGCGCGCAAGCGACCATTCATGGGCCTATTAAACCACGGACAATAGTGCTACTATTATGCAGGCTTTTGAACTGCTCTTCCGAGCGGAAGGATCAACAGGTGATACAATTAGATCTGAGCAGCACTTGGTATGGCAAAGCGTCTGCACGACCGTACGGGGAGCGAACGCGCTCAGACGAGGAAGCTCGAAGAAACCTACCCAGCTCCTCCACGCCAGGCAGGAAAGACTGCAGCGAGTAGTGACGGTGTCAGGTGTCGAAACAGACCCCCATCTCTTTTCCTCTAATCGACAAACCATCGCCACTCATGATGGAAGATCTTGAACCTTTCGTTGAATTCCCTGGACACCAAAGCCTTGTGCGCGTGAACGACACGTTCCGCCTTGGATACCGATCCAAGCAAACAGGCGTTCCCTTCGCAATCATTGAAATCCCGGCCTCGACGGTCGCCCAGTTCATTCCGTTGCAGGCTTCCGTTCGAATGACGATCGACGGAAAAGTTGTCGCCGAAGCTGAACTGCCAAACGATCATGGCGCGCCTGGCCACAGCTCCGAAGGAGTTTCCCTGGTCCAACTGATTGAAAACACCTTGCACGGTGACAATCTCCGCATGGAGGAGGCTAGCCCGCGCGAACTGAACAGCTTGCTCCAAGAACTCGAGACTTCCATGCAGCGGGTAAAGGCCGTCCTCGCCGCTATGCACGTTCAAGGGCTCACGACGTAGACCTCGGGATCGGGAGAAGACGATCCCGGCTCAGAAGTTCCCGGTACCCGGTAGCTGCGGAGTGGCGATATGCCCGCGGCCCAGATTCCGCTGCTAGGTCCGGACCCCGAGATCGACGGTCTGCGCTAAACCCGTGCCTGCGTACCGCCAGCGATGTAGTCCCGAGCAAGCACGCGGTCATGCCCCGCATCATTCCTGCGGCGGAGCATAGCCTGGCTGTGCGGATGACCGGTGTTGGAGTGATCCGCTACTGGCCAGCCGAGCCTGTTGGCGAGGTGTTCCACTTGCCCCATCCGGTCGCGCATGAAGGGCCCCAGGCCAGAGAGCTCCGTGCCATCCTCAGGCGCCACCATGAACCAGAACTGATGGCAGTCGCCTTTCGCTGCATTCGGTGAAGAGCTTGCCTTCGGCGCGGTCGCGCCCTCACAGAGTTCGTCCGACTCGCCCTCTCGCGTGACACCGTCGCTCTGCACGTAGCGCAGACGCACGCGGATGGGCACTGGTGCCAGCCGCCTTGATGCGCACGATGCGCGCCTTGTTCACAACTCGGCGCTAACCTCTGGTAGTCCCCGAGTGGCAAGCACCGCAGCTTATGTGTATCCGCGGTCAATCCAGTCGCCTCAGACGTCGCGCGATGAGCCGTTGCGGCGGCCTTCACTACGGCGTGCCGAATGCGCCGAAGATATCCAGTCGCCTTCCAGACTCTGCGGCTGCCGATGCAACCGACCTTCGCTTCGAACTCGTCGGCGGCGGCGCCATGCATGGCCGTGGGCTTCCCGGCTGAGAAGACCGCGGAAATGTAAAGCCAATGAACTATTGCCCAGTCGCTGACGCAATCGGCGAACCAGTGCATTGCCTTAGGTCCCCATTGGCGACATCTAGATCCCCGGTTGGCGACATCGCGGCCTGCGGTATCCCTAACTCTTGGATGTGCAGACAACGACTTAGAAGCGATCAGGCACCATTGCTTTTATCTTGCAATTGCTCCCCTTCCTCTTTGTTGCTCGCTGACTCTTCCTCATCTTGCCGCACCCGCGTTTGCCGATCCAAGCGACACGCAAAAAAGCTGACCACTCGGCACGTGTCCAGGCCATCAATATGAGCCTCCCGACGGCCTATAGAGTGGCCGCAAACTCTAGTGGAAATGCAACGATCTTCCGCATCGGAATAGCGAGAAAAGCCATCGAGCGACCTTCAATTCCGGGGAAAATTCCACTCCGCGCAAGTGCATTTCTCCGGTCGAAACGAACGTTTCGCCAGCTGCTCAACCGCGCGCGTGCCACTGTTTGCCGCGCTTGCGATAGCGATCGTTACCCGAAGGGCCGAGACACCCATAGGGTGGCTCGGTGAGGAGCGAAGCGACGAATAGAGCGCGGGCCGAAGGCATCGCCCAAATGCCATGTGCAGCCGTCGGACGCTTGCTTGTGATGCGCTTGACCTCAGCCATTTTCGCTTCCTGTCCCTGCTATGACAAGGTCCTGGCATCGATGCCAGACAACGTCGCCAACCGCAGAATTTGGAAGCACGACGAGCAGTTTGGAGAGACAATATTTGGCTGAAACACAAGAAATCCGAGCTCGAAAGATCGCCTATTTGGCCTCGGAAACTCCACGAACCGATGAGGATTCTTTGGTCGGCCGAGTAAGTTCTTGACGCCGGAGCCGTCGACGTTGATCGAGAAATCTGGCGTCCTGGCGGCAAGAAAGGCTCCCGCGCAAAACGCGGGAGCCCAGAATCTTGACCTAGTCGGCAGGGTTTCAGACCAGGAAGAAGCCGCGTTCGCCGCGCAGGCCACCCCCTCGGCCAAGGTTGGCGTAGAGCTTGCGGCCCCCCAGACCAGGTGCTGCAAGTGACAGGCTGACGTAGTCAGTTGCACGACCGTCACCGCACAGGATCCGACCGGATCCGACCTCTAAACCTTCGGTGAAGATGCGGAAGTCTGATGGCATATCGCCGGATTTATCGCGGTTCGGTACGATGTCGATATGGGTGCAGATGGGCAGAAGTTTGAGCTCGCCGCTGAAGCCGCCGTGAATTGTGCGGGTGACGAATCCGATCGCGGTCATGGTCTGTCTCCTTCGTTGCCGCAGGGGCCGATGCCCTGCGATGGCGAGACCGTCATGGCGGCCGGCACCCATCCGAACCCTCGGGGCGAAGCGCAGCGGCGCACCCTAGTCCGTTCCTTTTTTGCAGCGAAGCGACCGCGAGGAACCGGCTCGCCGGCGGGGAAAAAAGAAGCGTACGAGGGTTTCGGATGGGGGACGGCTGCCATAGGTCGTGGCGCCAGAAGCAGGGAATCGTGCCCTACAGACGAAGGTGTCAGGCCTTGCCGCGGAGCGCCCATTCGCACGTGCAAACGGCGCGCAGGCAATGGTTCGAGGCGCGATCCATACCCGACTGGCTCGCCTGGCTAGAGGCCCGGTTTCGCATTGGAAGCATCGCTCTGGCGCCGGCGATCGGGCCGCTAGTCGCCGCGCTAATGACGATTGAACTCGCGAACCATTCAGCAAGAACGCCTCCAAAAGACCGATTAATTCTGGGTTGAGCGCCTTCAAGGCACGCCGCGGATCCGCGGCTTTGTACCTTTCTTTTGAGGGACAAAATGCCCTTCCTCCCCCTTTAAAGCGGCGCAGAGCACGCAAAAAGCCCCGCCTCCGAAGAGGCGGGGCTGTTGATCCGAAGTGATCAGTCGCCGCTGCGTCGCGACCAGATCAGGCTGAAACCGTCCTCGCCTTCGATCTTGACCAGCGAGGCGTAGATCGGAGCCGGAAAGCTCGGATCGTCCAGTTTGACCGAGAGATATTCGCGGTCGCTATCGCGAACGGTCTTCTTCCAGGCGGCGCCGAACTCGGTCGCTCCGGCGAAAATCCTGAAGTCGGGAGCCTTGTCGTTGTCCTTCTCGGACACCGTGAACTTGGCCTTGATGTTGAGCGTGAGCGTCTTGATCGAACCGGTGTAGCCGTTGTCCGAAGCGGTGAAAGTGCCGATGGTCGCCATGATAATCTCCGTCTGTCTGTTGTTCGGGCCGCGCCCATCGCGGCCTCGATGGCGATCTTGGGCCCGGGGAGCGATCGGCCCGCAGCCCTTGGGCCCGCAGCGCAGCGGAGGACGGCGAAAGCCTGCTTTTTTGTCTTGCGCGAGGAATGCCGCCGCCAGGCGGCAGGGGAAAAAAGCAGGCGTGAGCTGTTGCGGGAAGGCGATCGAGGCTCTTGCCGTCCCTCGGGCCTGATCAGCCAATCGAGGGTGCGTTGGACGCGAGCCCATGACCGGACTGACGGCGATTATCATGGCTGCCAACACTCTCCACAGCATCGGAGAACGGCGGCATCGGTCCGAAAAAAGAGACGTCGGTGCATCAATCCAAGGACGACTCACGGAGCAAATCAAAGCGATCCGACGACATTTTTTGCGGGGAAATCGACGGCACTGCATGGAGGAGCGCCTTCGCGACAGCAATCTCGGCACGCGTGGTTGGGACGCGATCAACGCGCTCAGCCCGATCGCTCGCTGTGCAAAAGGAGGCGCAGCACAGCCTCGCTGGCCGCTACAAGTGGCGCAGATCAGACCGATCCTGGCCCGCCTTTGGAGACGAGCTAACGTGAGCGATCGCCGCTTCGCTTCAATTGAATAGGCCGCGCACCGTGAGGTGCGCGGCCGGAATTTGACGAGCGCCGGGGCCTTCCTTGCGGTCCCGCCTCACCTCCTACTCGGCTGCTTGCGAGCAGAACTCATGCCCCTGCGTCGGGTCCGGCGCACGAGCCTGATCCTCCGCTTTGGCCGTGCGCAGCACGGAGGGCAGCCAGTCGGTCGCTGCCAAGAGTTGCTCGGCAGCAGCCGCCATCTCGGCCTTTTTCATCCCCGACAAACGTTCGGCCGCCTCCTCGCCGTCGCCTTCGCGGACAGCCTCTAGAATGACTGCCTTGGTCACCCGGCCGAGATAAGCTTGCACCGTCGGGCGCCAGTATCCGGTCATGTCGAGGTCGACAGCCTCGGCCAAACGGCTGGCCGCCGCCAACGCACGTGGCCTGAGGTCAAATGGCAATTTGACCGCATCTACCGTCAATGCCGTGCAATGGGCGAACAGCGCCATCCTGCTGTCGTGATCGAGTTCGGCTACGAATTCCCACAGCTTGGCAACGTCCCGGGGCATTTGCCTCGCCCAATTGGCATGACGATCCGACCACACTTTCCCGGCCGGGGTATCTTCGATCCCGACCGCATGCGTGCCCAAATCCGTCTTCACGGGTTGGATGCCGACCACGTGGGCATTGGCCCCGATGTAGAAGATTTGTGCTGCGAACGCATGCGTAACCGCCACGATGGCGACGTCCGGCTGCTCGCTCAGATTGATACGTAGCCCCAAGGTGCGATGCGCGGTGAGGTCACGAATGAGCGTGTCGGACAACCGTTGCTCCCCGTCTTCCTCCTCGTTTTCCGTCTCCTCTCCTTCACCATCGCGCGTTGCTTGATCGTCTCCTCCCCCCTCCTCATCCGGGTTCGGAGCGTCGCCGTCCTGACCGGTTGAGGACTTGGATTTCTCATGAAACCGCGCTCGATCCTGACGGTGCCGTCATGATTGAGGATGACGAACGCACCCCCACGCGCTACATCGTGCACGTCGTAAGCCTGCCGTTTCGCCTCCAGTTGCTCGATTTGGCTTTCCAGTTCACCGAACCTAGCATCCACCTCATCAGGCAGCTCGTCGGAGGTTTGATGCTGTTCGGTCAGCCGGTCGAACTCGGACTGAACGGCTTGGAGCGCGGCCTGATCTTCCGCCGAAAGCTCGACCGGATGCGGGAAGGCGCGCCGCATGCCGTGAGCATGCGGGAAGTCAAGATGGGGCTCTGTCCACTTCCATCCCTCGGCCGTCCGCAAGGCATCCGCCTCCCGGCCGAGCCGCGCCGTCACCAAGAGATCGAGCAGCGCTACGTCCTCCAGATAGCCGCCGCGATCCTCGGTGAAGAGGTCGCGCAGGATCGTGCCACCGGCCTCGATGTAGGCCTCAAGCCCGACAAACCGCGCCCGGCGATCGGTCGCGACGATGTGGGTTTCGGTGAGCAGACGGCGTATCGTGCCGGCCTCACGGTCATAAGACAAACGCTCATAGATGCTTTCCTGCCAGGCCTGATCGCCAATGATGGCAAAGGCCATCAACTGATCAAGAGCCAGATTGCCATCGCGATAAAGCTGAACCAATCGCGGCGAGACTGACCCCAATCGCAGCCGTTGCCGCACCACCTGCGGCGTCACGCCGAACCGGGCCGCGATCTCCTCCGCACCAAAACCACGCTCGTCCGCGAGCCTCCTGAACGCCTCGAACTGGTCGGCGGGATGCATGTTTTCCCGGGTGACATTCTCGTCCAGGCTGATCTCGTGCGCGTTGTTGGTGGTGTCGACGACGCAACGGATCGGCTCGGTCTTCTTGATCTCTTCCGCTTTTCCCGCAGCAGTTGGGCAAGCCGCCTGCCCTCGCCGATCGTCACGAGATAGAAGCCGGTAGCGGCTCCCTGTCCGTCCAATTCGGGCTCGACCACGAGATTCTGCAAGATGCCCTTCGCCGCGATACTCGCGGCATAAGCCTCAATCGCCGCCTCACTATGCGGCGTCTTGCGCGCATTGTTGGGAGACTTCTTTAGCTTGTTGAGCGGAATGAACGTCTCCGTCCCGCTTGCGGGGATGATTTCAACTGACTTGGCCGACATGATCATTCTTCCTTTTGCTTCCGTGGGTGCAAGGTGCACCACGCGCCTGCACCCCTGCCCATCGGCGAGATCGGGGGTAGCAAGCGCCAGGGCGACCCGAGCGGAGGGGTATCGCCCGCCCGATGAGGGCCGCTCGCAAGAGCGGGTCTGCACAAGCGCTAGCCATGCAGTCCGAAGTCGGAAGATTGAAAAAAGCGCGGAAGACCGGGGAGACCGCTCGGGGCGGCGCCGGCGCCAGCCGGCGCTTCACCCTGGTGCGCGCGAGGGGCGGCGCCCCTGAGACTCCAAGCATGAGAATGTCGAGCAAGTCAGCGCGAGCCAAAAAAAGACATCGAAAACAAGAGCAGAGTGAGCAAATCAAAAGAGGCACCCGCAGGAGGGTCAGCATAGCGCCGACGCGCAAGCGGCGAGACCCGGGACCGAGTGCAGTCGCGAGACCGGTTCAAGAAGGCACCCGCGCGACGGGCAGTGATAGCGGTGCCGCGAAGCGGCAGCCCTTCGTGCGAGTGCCTCCGGCGAGCGACACATTATATCTTGCGCGAGGGATCGAAGCCGAAGAGCCCGGTTCGCCTATGAAAGCGTCGTGCGACCCAACGTCACACGGCACATGCGTTCGACACAGGATCTCATCACGCCGGCACGGGCGTTGCCCGCGCGGTTTCAAGGCGCCGCGCTTACGGTCAGGATTCTATTGAAATCTACCCGACCACAATCTAGAGTTTAATCTGGCTTCGGGGTTGGGGACAAGGCTGATGCCAGTCTATTTGGACGGCTACAAAACCAATACGCACGACCAAGACAGGAACGACGCTTCGGTCGTCTACATCTCAGGCATTGCGCATGGGCAGGCGCACACGGCCCCACTGACCGTCCCGGCTCACTATGCCCTACGGTGGGGGCACTAGTCATCATGACAGAGACCGCCCCCCCCGCAGAGCCGGCAAAATCCAGCGCCTTCAGTATGCTCGTAAGCGGCGTCTTGATTGCTTTCACGCTCCTCGTCGGCATTGCGTGCATCATCGCTCTCGCCTCGACGCTAACCCAATCACGTATTCTCAGCCTGAACTTCGACGGTGTTCAGGCGAGCATCTGGAAGTTGGATTCCGTGGGCAGGGATTGGAATGAGTTGCGCAGCCAAAGCCTCAAGCAAACAGGGGCAATCCGGACAACAACAACGGATAAGCTCGCCTTGGATGACCAGGTGTTGGCCGCAAGCCAGCGCCTGAATCAGACGAAAGCGCAACTCTTTGACTTGTTGGTGGAAATCGCGGCCCGCATCGACGGTATCGATAGCAAACTGCATGACGTTCTCGTCGGAGACGCCGATTTGGTAACGCGCGCGGCCGCGCTCGCCGCGGCCGAACCGGCCCTACGGACGAACCCACAAAGCTTGGGGCCTATCCTGGACAATTTCGACAAAGCGCGGCAGCAATATATTGACGCACTGGCGAAAGTGAGCGACCTGGAGTCCCAATCCTCCAACCTAGCGCAGAAGCTGAAATACCTGAATGAGAGTGTCGCGGAGATCGGCAAGAGTATCGATGTTGTCTTCACGCGAATAACGAAGAACGTCGATGCGCCGACGCATGCGAAGATTGAGAACGCGCTCTACGAGCTGGACCCATCTTCTGGATGGTTCAAGCGGATCATCAATTGGTTTGTTATCCTGCAGCCAGATGTGCTCGCGCTGTATCTGGTGGTGCTTATGGGCCTGCTCGGAAGCTCTCTTCAGATCCTGCACTCGCTCTTCAGGTCCCGCAGGATTCGAGGTCCTGGCAATTACACTCTCCAACTCAGCGTCGGCGCAATCACCGCGCTCGTGATCTTTATCGTAGCGAAGGCCGGCGTTCCGGTCATAGCTGATGCGTCCCGCCTTTCCGGAGATGCACCCATCAATCCCTATTTCATATCGTTCCTTGCAATCATCTCAGGTCTGCTATCCGAACAGGCAATCATTACGGTCCAGAATCAGGGACAACGGCTCTTTGCGACAGGAGGAGCTGAGACAGACCGCTGGGCTCGCGTCAGCTTGGAGCCAAGCCTGGCTGAACAGTCACTTACCGTCGACCAACTTGCTTCCTATCTCGCGGTCCCATCTGATGCCGCGGCTTCCATCATCAAGGGCGAAATCAAAGCGGATGCAGCGCAACAAAAGACGATCGCCACCTTCCTTCGGAGGACCGTGCGGGATCTCTTCACTGATATACCTCCAGTTATCGCTGCAAACAGCTAGGCACAGCATTCGATGATTATGCGCACGGCCATTCGGACGGCTACGTTTTTGCTATCGGGCTCGGCGGTCTGTGCCGCTGACCTGGGAGGCCGCTTCGGATCGTTCGAGGCAATGCATAGTACTCCCTTCGGCTCGCTCTTCTTCATCGAGGGCGTGTTTCATGATTGGGACATCCCGTCACAACCGCGGTTCGTACTCATTCAGAGCGAGGGTCAGGTCACGCTACCTGCTCAACCGGACGGCTACTGCTTCGCCCTCAACCATTATGTTTCAACAGCCACTCCGATTATCTCTCGCACGTACCGCGTTCGCATCCGCAAGACGCTTGTTAAAGGGAGCGCGAAGCCAGAGCCGTTTTCGGGAGAATACATCCCCACTTCTAATATTTTCTCGTCGGCAGTTCCTACCCTTTGTGTGAATGGAATTGCGGATGTCAGCGCTATTGAGCTTCGGTTCAGCTCGGAGGGCACGAAGGCCTTCAATAAGACGATCTCGTTCCAGATAGAAAACACGCCTCCCTGAGAAGCTCCCATTCACGGTTCGTGCGCTGAGCTGGGCATGGAAGCGGCTGCCCAGACAAACAGGAAGACAATATGTCAGGACCGATTGCTTTCGCGTCTTTCATGTTGATCACAAGCCCGAATTTGGTCGACTGCTTGACAGCCAGATCGGCTGGCTCGCGGCCTATCAGCATTTTGCCAACCTAAGTCGCTGGGCAACGCCGCCGAATAGCGCCCCAATCCATCCAGGACATTCCCAAACGTTCCAAAACATCAAGCGCTCGCGTCGGGTTATCGAGAAGCTCCCATAACAGGAGCAACGTCGATGGACTTTTTCAAAAGCGAGCGAGAGAAGTGGGCGATCAAGCTGGGTCAGGCACAATTGCGTCGGTATCCGGCCATTCCAGCGCTCGATGCGCTCAGCCAGCAGCTCTACAGCACTGCACTGCCGCGCCGTGCTAGCCGCGCGCCTCGATCAGGATCGAGAACGTGTCAATTATTGGATGTCGCCGACGCAGATACTGAGGCTGCGCTATGAACCAGCCAGATCATTCTAGGCAAGTTCAACGGCGTATATCTCGGACATCTATAGGCACAGTGGCTCGAGAATTCTTTGACCTCATGTTCAAAGCCGCCCGCCGCGCCGGCTGTCGTCGCGGCGCTTTGATTTCCCGTCACGACCGCTCTCCCTGCCGTGGGTAGACAATTCGACCCCGGAATGCGCCCAGTCAGGTCGTTACCTCTTACCGGGAGTTCCTTGGACAACGTGTGAAGGTCCATTGCTCCAGCGATGGGGCGTCGTTCGCTGTTGGCCGTAAGGCACCCCGATCATCGGACCACCAACATATCCGGGATCCGGAGTGAGGATCTTGTTCAAGAAGTCGTTCAGTGGATTTGGGCGATACGAGTTAGCACTGGCGGGAGCGTAAGACATTGGGGGTGTCGGCGGATCCGCAGATACGGACTCTGGTTGCACCAATAGCTTGGCGTTGAGGCTCTGGAAGGTTTGTAGAACGGTCCGAATGCGGGCTGTTCCCGTCACGTCGGACGCGTCACCAGTCGGTATGACGACGGCCAGACATTGGTGCTTCCCGTTCGTGGAGAATTCGGGACCGAGGACTTGCACGCTGCGGAATACTTGGCCTTGGCCGCCAGCGCCATCTTCGAGTTGAAGATTTTCAACTGTCACGGTCAATTTGTCGAAGGCGACGACATCTTTGAAACTTGCATCTAGCCGAAGACCGTCGTTTTGCAGGATGCACTTGTAACGCGCAGGCACCAAAGCAAGCTCACTACTTAACGGCGCAAGCTGAGTGCGCCTTGCGAGTTCGTCCGCCGCTCGTTGGTCGGCGAACCGTTTCGCTTCCGCAGCCTCGGCCACTCGCTTTTCTTCGGTCAGATTGGCCCGTATTTCCAAAACGATTTCAGGAGTCACAGGCTTGGTTAGCTCGCGTGTACCTGGAACAGGGATCTGCGCGGCAAACACGTACAAGCGGTTGTCGCGGCGGTAGAACCACAGGCCCGTTGGCAATGAATCTAGGGCTTCGGCATTGCCGAGCGGGGGTGATGCGACACCTGCGCGCTGCAGATCGTAAGCCCGGCATATGTCCGGAGTGACCGGCTGTTTTGGCGTTCCATCCGCCGGATCGAACCCCTGGTCGTCGAACAAGACATACTGCGAAGATCGGACGACATACCATTTGATCGGCCTGCCATCCGCCTGACTAAAGCACGAATTCTTTGGGAGAGTACTGTAAGCCACTTGCACTAAGGGCGGGATAGCAAAAAGGCCTCCGAAGGCGAGCAGACCGATTGCGGCCTGCTTACCGCCGAGCGTCCCCTTGTGAAGAGCGAAGAGAAACGCTCCGAAGGCAATTGCCGTGGCCCGGCTGGTATATGCGAAGCATGTTGCCAGAAAGTCAGCTAAGTCCAGACTAAATCCGAACCTTTCAAAAAAGACTTTTCGGTAGTGATCCCGGGCGAAGTAGAAATCGAAGATATCGGATACGGTCTGAACGAAGTCGTGCGTCGTCTGATAGATACCGTAAACAAAGGCGACGATCGCATGCCACCACGAAGCAATCTGGCTCATTGCCCCAAAAATCCCCTAAACAATGGCTTGATCATAAGGAAGCTGGCTGCCGGCCGCAACCAGAAAGCGAGCCGCCTTAGAGGGGCGCATAGCTACCGCCGCACTTCATCCTGCAAGATCTCGGTCTCGCCAAAGGGCTGATTGCAGCGCCCACCAACTTGCGCAGAGCACGTCGGCTGGCTAAATGTGGCACCCGGAGAGCGTGAGCATAGCGACCCGAAGGGGCACGCGGGTCCGAGTTCAGCGACGAGACCGGCTTCTCAGCGGTACCCGTCTGACGCGGCAGTGATAGCGACGGCGGCTTGCCGCCGGGCCGCTTCAGCCAGCGCCCCCGGCGAGAAGCACCTTAGAACACTTGGCCAGCCTTACTCTTCATCTCTCGCGCCCTTCGACCTGTATACGGGCCTGCTCGCGGACTTTCTCGAAGCTTTTGACGTTTCCTCTTTCGGGTCTCCACTGCAACGGCACGGCTGCGAGCGCGGCCATTGTCTCAACCCCATTCCTCTCCAGTTCGCCCATCTGCGATTTGCTGATGCCGGCCACGAGCGACATGTGATCGTCGGCCCTCCTTCGCTCGTCGCAGTGCCTCCGCCATCGGCATATCTCGCAGTGATCGATGGGCTCGGGATAGGCTGAGCCCAAGTGCGTCCTCGACACGGCTTCCTCCAGGCTGCGCCGGACACGCCGGTAGTAAGCTGCATAATCGGCGACGCGGTACGTCTCCGGCATGAAGTTGGTGCCGGGCGTGACGCGACTTTAGGCGGGCGCCTTGCCCGGAGGCAACGTCAGCGCCGTTGGCATCGACTTGGGGAAGGGCGATGGGGCTGACCAGTGCGGCGCCTGCTTTTAGTTCCCACTAAACGGAAGCGGATTTAGCGAAACTGAAGTCAGCTCCGCATAAATCTTACCGAGATCCAGATCGAGCATACTAATCAACTCATCGATCACTTCGACGACGCGCGTTTGTCGAGGTACGGCTCGATGATGATAGAGATCATTTCGGGCATGGCGGACCAGCGTGAAGTGCTGTCGAAACTCTGACGAGGTCATGCGTCCCTGAGGCCTGACTCTATGGGCCGAATTGAAGACCGATACCATCTCCGCCCAATGCTGTTCGATCAGCTTACCGACATGAGCCATGGTGCCTGCCGCAATGACCTGATAGCCCGTCGAAAAAGTGTGACGCCTGGTAGAAGCCGCTTCCCTCAAGATATGCTCGACCGTTCGAACCATATCCCGTGGCACCCTCACACCATACAAAGTGGACAGCGCAGTGGGATTTCGATTGGCCGCGATCTCCGCTTCGATCGGCCTCCACCAATCATCCCTCCTGTAGATCGTCTCCATGCGCGCGGCCACGAAGGCGCGAAAGGCAGTCTCGAAGATGAAGAAAAGGGGAAAGAGACGAGACTGTTCGGCCAGTTTTCGGTGAAAAACAGCCAGCGTCTGATCCCGGAGGTCGCGCCCTAGTGGAGACGTCGCGGCTTTCGCCGCCAACTCTCTCAGCGCAGGCTCCAGAAGTTCATGACTCGTTCTCGCGAGATCAGCCGCGAAAAGCTCGCTTTCCGCCCGCATCGGAACCCGACCCAACCTCGTATTAAATATGTTCAGAAGAGATTGGCGGCTCGACATAGCGCGTCTTTACTTTCCCGGGTTGACTTTGGAGGCCCTAACGGCGGATTATCACTTGCCCTGCCGACGAGGCTCCTCGCTGGAGCCGTGCTGCTTAGATGCGGACGCCGGCAGGTGCTTTTCCTCTTTCGGCTCATTCTGGTCTCGCCCGCCCTTCCGCCTTCCAGCGGGAGTTTCGAAGCGTGGAGCCAGTGATACGAACTCACCCTCCACATATTCTGGCTCCGTGATGCATACCCCGCGCTCCAACCGAAGCGCTCTAGTCGGGTCACCCCTGAACGATAGCCAGTTGAAGCTCGTAAGGACTGCGTACTCGCGATCCTTGATCAGTATCTTTTCGTGAGTGTTCCCAAGCCGGAGAAGAACGAAGTTGTCATACCTTCGAGAAAGCCTTTCAAGCTGCTCCGGTATCGGCTTCGCCTTCTTGCCACCTTGCTCGTCGAGACCAAAGCCTAGGTAGAAGCGCACTTTGCGCTCCAACATGGCTTCGATCTGCTTCAGCATCTTGGAATCCACGACCTGGGACGTGATCCAAGGACAAATGATCAGCAACCGATCCTTGGCGGTCGTGATCGCATCCCACAAAATCGGTGGATGCTCGAGCACGCTCAGACGGCGAAGCGAATTTCGCGGGAGTTGTGGTGTTCTTGGCGAGAGTGTCAGTCGAGGTTTCTTGCCGGCTGCTGGCACCTCGTCGATCTGGCGGTCGATCGCCGAAATTCGTCGTGAGAAGGAATCCGTCCCGATGAGATGGGGCTTCGCCAGATCCGTAAGAAGCCGTGCCTTCTTTGGACCTTCCGCGAGTGCGAAAGCCCTGCTGTGATCGTCAAGCAGCTTGGATTCTATCGCGAATGAAAGTTCGATCTCATCGCCGTCGATAGACCTGAACACAAGGACGGTCGCAGGCAGATGCAGCCGCATGCGGCGGTCGATGGCTTTGATCGCAAGAAGGTCTCTACGCGCCTCGCCTACTCGTTCCTGATTGAAAAGGCGCGCTGCCTGGGAAATGTCGATGTCTTCCGCCTCGACCCGCGTCGCTGGCAGTGCAGGAATCTCCTTTAATCCGAAATCAACGGCTTCTTTGCCCTTCAATAGCTGAATCGCCGGCGGCGCAATTGGCTTTCTCACAAGCCCGTCAAAGTAGATAGGCAGTGTCTGCTGCTCGGGAAGAATCTGCTCGAGCGACGTCACTGTCCGCTCGCCCTTGCGCGTCAGAATAAAGCGGTCGGCGTCGGAGAGATCGTTTGGAACGAAAGCCAATTCCTCAGCACGATAAAGTGCTTTGAGAGCCTGATCGACCATTCGGGACGGAATGCCGAGACAAGCGGAAATCTCGTCGCAAGTGTCCACCCCCAACTTCACGCATCGTAGGACAAATTCGAATATCGGCGGCAAGGGTGTATGCAGCAACAACGATGCGATGATGTAGATCTTGAATACGGGCAATCCGACTTCTGCAAAATCTATGAGTTCGAAACCAGGTCGATCCGAATGGTACCGTGCTGTCTCTTCCGGCGTCATTTGGCTGCGACCTCGACCATGCACTGGGTATTCCAATCGATCCAGTCGATCACCTCGCGAAACGGATTCTCTCCGTTTATCCCGGAGCAGAACTTCTTATCTCCGACGATCAAAAGCGCGTCCCGTCCGCGAGAAAGGGCGACGTTCAACCGCGGAGATTGATTCAGGAACCCTAGGTAACCGGAGTCGTTCGATCGTGTCACCGAATAGATGGCCATGTCGGCCTGTCTACCTTGGAATGCGTCCACCGTGTTGAGCAGAATGTTGATGTGGGTCCACTTGTGCGACAGAGGGTTCAGCGTCCGTTCCAATAGATTCCGCTGCTCCGCATAGCCTGTGAGAACAGCGACACTGACCTTCTTTGCTTCCTTCTTTCGGTCTAGACGCGCCAAACGGCGGTTGAGTGCCTGAAGTCTGGTCCTAATGAGTTCGCATTCCAACCGGTTCGATACGCCCGTGTCGCTTTCCGTCTCCCCCCGGGATGGGAGCTTCGACGTATCTAGCCAAGTGACTGGCGCTGGAAGAACCGGACTGAAGCTCCGACCATTGTCTTCCCGGCCGCATTCGAGCGTCTGATCCGGATAGAAGCAATGCGCAATCATGTCGCTGATGGGAGCGATCATGCGATGCTGAACCGTGAGAGCCGTTATGCAGTTTTTCGGAAGACGACGTTCCAGATACCCGAACAGCGATTCAGCAACCTCTTCGCGACGAAGGTCGTATCGCTCAAGTATTTCCTTGTCTCGAAGCGCCTCATCTTGAAAGGGAGGCAGTTGCTTGCTGTCTCCGACTAGCAGCCACTTTTTCGCCCTCGAAAGGGGGACGAGAACTTCGGTCGCCGTGGCCTTCGAGGCTTCGTCCACTATGCAGAGATCGAATGCGAGATCCGCGGCAGACCTCGGTCCAACTATGCCTACGCAGGTACCGGCAACGACATCAGCCATAGACAGGAATGGCGCTTCGAAATGATCCTGCCTGCCGAAGCGGGCGGTCCAATCCGCACCTAGGTTCATCAGCGACTTCAGGTGTTCGACGTCACCAGGGCCATCAAAATAGAGATCGATGAAATCCTTAAGGTGAGCGGGAGGCGCAGTAGCAAGCTCCTCTGCTTCGCCGCCCAGGGCCGTCAATTCCTGCTTAGTCAAATTGTGAACCTCGTTCGTCTGGCGGATCAAGTCGCGGATCCGAGCTATCTCCAACCGTCGCGCATTCACGCTGCCAGCCACGTCGAGGTCAATCCGTTGATCCTCGATCTCGGTAGCGCCCCGCTCCCTCATGCGTTCCAGCGAACGCTCTTCCTCTCGCAGGCGCTCGTTGAGCTGCGAAAGCTCCTGGTAAGTTGCGAGCAACTTCTCCAGCAGGATACCGATTGCTACGTTTCGATGATCGAGATTGAGCCGCGACGCTTCATTCTGGATGTAATTGTCGACACGCGCCGTAACCTCCTTCGTCCAAGCCTGGAGCCGGCTCGTCAACCGAAACGGCTCCACCGATACGGCGATTTTTTCGTCGTTGGTTCCCAGCCTGACGACCTCAATAGATCGTGACGCCAAAGGGCCTAGCTCGGTGAGGCGCTCGATGGCGTTGTCGATTGCGACGTTGGTCTGCGAGCAAAGCAGTATCCGAGCATCGGACGATCGCTCCAATGTCTGCAAGATAAGCTCGGCAATGAATGTGGTCTTACCAGTTCCCGGCGGCCCCTTGAGCAGGACCACTTCCGGAGCTCCAATTACCGTTTGGATCGCCTTCTGCTTGTCCGCGTCGAGGTCTTCCTGGAAGAACTTTGCGATCGAAACGTCCCCGGGTTGCTGGGCGATCTCGGGCTCGGTAAGAACATTAGCAAGTCGCGGGAGAGCGACGTTTTTTTGACGAAAGGCGTCCAGCGCCCGTTGTTGACGACGAAGAGCTTCACTCGACGCGTACACGCTGAACACGATATCCCCCGTCGGCCGCAGTTGACCGACGTCGCCCGCACTTACGTAGAACGTGACCTCGTCTCCTTGCACGGCCTCGACATGCCCCGTCAGAAATGAGCCGTCGTTTAGACGGACTTGACGAGGCTCATGCATCACTTCGGCAGGTATCGGACCGTAGGTCTTGAAGGTTACTCTTTGCCCATCCAAACTGAAGCGCACGTAGTGAATCGGGCGCTCGCGTGACGCCTCCACATCTTGCTTGGCCTGGAGGATTCGCGACCACATGTCGAAGAGACGTGTCTCGATATCGTCTTCCGAAGCTTGGTCCAGACTTGCCAGATGATCCGACAGCAGGTGCTGAAGCTCGGCAATCGCCTGCCGATCGGCCTGGCGGCCACGTGGAGCAAATCGGAAATCTATTGGTACCACCAGGGCGCTTTCGCGCTGCCGATCGAGCAGACCACTGGGCGTTTCTCGCGCACCCAAAATGACCAGCCGATCCTGCCCACGCACATCCACCCGAGCGTGATAGCTGAACGTCAGGCCGAGCAGTTGCAGATTATTGAGCAAATCGACTCGATCGTCCGAAGCTTCAGTCGGCAATGGCGGCATTGGCTTCAAACCGCAAACTGCGTTTAAATCGTCCAGTATTGCGTCTTCGACGTCACGTCGGTCACTCAGGCCGAATGATCGCGCGATAGCATCCGCTTTTTGCTCGTGTAGGTTCAGTTGACAACTCAACGCCGGGCGCTTCCTGCTGCTTACGCTACTACGGAGGCGCTCGATCTGGTGCAACAGCTGTTCCGCGGTGGCCGGCCGCTCGTCCGGATCGTCGCTTAAGGCCGACAGCAGGCACTCGCGCAAGCTACCCTCGAACGCATCGGTCGCGGAAGCGAATCGCCCGACGTCTTCATAGGTGGCAAGCGGGCGAGGCGAAGCGGCCCAAACAAACAGAGTTGCGAGCGCAAAGACGTCGCGCGTGAAGCTTCCAGAACCGTCGTCCGACTCCTTCGGGGTGAACGGTGGACTTACGAACTCCCGGAGCGTCCGTTCACTACGAAGGAAACGACGAAGCTTGGAAACGCCGAAGTCGGCAACTTTTGGGGTACCATCGTCGCTGAAGAGGATATTGCGGGGCGCCAGGTCTCGATGAACGATGTTTCGGGAATGGGCATAGGCGGTAGCCGCCGTTAGCGGACGTCCGATTGTCTCCCAGAAGCTACCCCACTCGAATCCTGAATTTCGCTCCTTCCATTTGAGTAGATCGGATTCCATCCATTCGAGCACGATGAATTTCTCGCCGGTGCCGGCCGTGCCAGATGAGAACATCTTGACGATATGAGGATGCTTCAGCTCCCCGAGCGCTGTCGTTTCTCGTTTGAACGCTTCGTCGAGAAACGTCGATGGCTCTACGGACGCCGTCAGCATCTTGATGGCTGCAGGAGCTCCACTTTCCAGCGAAACGGCTCGGTACACCCGAGCTGTCCGTCCCGTTGCGGGCGGCTGCCTAAGTATTGCGTAACCGTCCACAGCGGGAAAGCTCGAGGTCAATTGATCTTCTCTGCACGCCAGATTTTTGGGGGGAGAAACCCAGGGCTGTACAGTACACGTCGGACAATCGAAAAAATCAAGACTACTAAAGCCGCCCATCCAACGCTGAGCGGTTCGTGCATCCAGACGCTCGCAATCCGAGCTACCCCGACTCGCAAATCTGAATACCGCCGTGGATGCCAGTATATTGGCGACAGCGTGCGGGCGTTGACACAGGGCGCCATGCGCCGAGCACAGCCAAGTCGTACCAGAGGCGCAGGAATGGAGGTCGTCTGGATCGGTATTGACCCTATGGGTGAACTTCACACACTGAGCCATTTCCGGGCTCCTGTCCGATCGTCATCCGCTCGGTGTTGAAGCAGAGACATCTCGCGATCGATGAGGCGCATTATGAATCTGACTCTGAAAGAGCGCCCACGGTTTTATACCGAGTGCGACATGAGGAACGAGACGATCACCGAGAAGGCCGCGATGCCAGATCCCTTCGAGTTGGGTGAACTCAACCTTGCACTGCGAGGACGCCTGCTGCGCGACTCGTTCGGCGAAAGCGTGAAGCAGGTACGAGTCGCAGGGAAGACACTGCAGGAGATCGAAGGTGGACGCTTCAGCGTTTTGGTCGATGAAACTGGCGCTTTCATCAAGCAGAGTTTCACGCCTGATTCACCGTGACCAGCGCGGTGTGATGATCCCACAGCCGGTGCTCGTGACGATCTCAACGTACAGCGAACACAGCGAACGCTAGCCGGCGATGGAAGCGAGAACATGCTGTAGTTGGGCTTGCTGATTAGCGCGGCGGAGTTCGCCAACGTTCGCCGACGCTTATTCAACGGATATTTGACGACTTCTCCAAAACGGATCTAAGTCATTGAAATTTCTGGCGCTCCCTAGGGAACTGCGGAAAGCTATTAGCACCAATTGCTTAGCTGGATTTTTGGGGAAAGCGCCTACCATTGCATTTCAATGGATTTTACGCCCGGTCCCCAAACACTGCCAAAGCGCGATTCGCCCAGCGAAGCAGATTCAGGCGTTATTGGGTGATGCGCCGAAGCAGTTGGAGGGATGAGTGAGTGGCGTTCGCAAACGGTAGCTAGCGCACCTCTCAAAATAGATCTACAAGCTTGCAAACCATTGAACGCACAACATTATAGCCCCCAATGACGTCCCCATTGCTTCATTCACTGAATGACCTGCGGAACGCCTTGCTTAAATTGCCCGCGACAGGCGCCGACGGATTTGAAGGCCTGCTGGCTGTAGTTCTTGAGGAAATTTCCGGCGTACCGTTCCGGCTTGCCGGGAGTGGATCGCAATTCGGGCTCGATGGAAAAGCTGCGTATCAAAGCGACGGCGTTTGCTTTGAGGGCAAGCGTTACGACGGCGATATCCCGAGGACAGAAGTTCTTTCAAAAATTGCTGAACTGACTATCGGCGACAGGGGCGATGTGGACCTCTGGGTGCTTGGCGCGACGAAAGGAGTCAGAAGCCAACTTGTCGATGACGTCCGCGAACTGGCACAAAAGAGCGGGATCGCCACGCTGATACTCGATTGGAGCAGCACAGGCCTGCCCCCGTTAGCGGTTGCGCTCACAATGGCGAGTGCCGCGACTGAAAACTTTTTCGGACAGTATGTCAACGAAGGCGATCACGTTGCCAGGGCAACAGCCGCGCTGAAAGCGATTCGCGAGGACAACGGCTATACGGCGCATGCGACAAGAGTTCGTACGCAGCTCGAAGAATCAACCACGGGGGCAGGTCTCGCAAAGCGGGCCAACATCCGGTGGCTTACTGACGTTTTCTGCAGCAGACAGCGGGCACGACATTTCCTTCGTCAGCCCTTGTCTCCCGGCGACAAAGGCGCGGGACAACCCGTACCTAGGGATGCGCTCGTCAAGCAGATTGTGCCACTGCTGACAGGCAAGCCAAACGGCAAGATCGCAGCCGTTCTTGGTGATGAAGGGAATGGGAAGTCATGGGTGGTCGCCCAGAGCTGGCTCTCTATCGCTGATAAGCCTATCACGGTTGTATTCACGGCGGACGATTTCAATGAGTCCTTGGTTCCTGCCGACCTCACTGGACCGTTGATCGACAAGATCATTGCCCAGACCGACGGACCTGTATCGGAGGCGGCCCGCAACAGGTGGCGTCGGCGCATTGAACAGTGGAGCAAGGCCGGAACTCCGGACTCACCGCGTCTTGTCGTCATCATCGATGGCTTGAACCAGCGACCGAGAGTCGATTGGGCGCGGCTGATCGAGGCGATGGCTTCAGAACTGGACCGAATCGGCGGACGGCTCATCGTCACCGCGCGAACGGCCTTCTATGCAAGCCAGGTTAGAGGCCGGCTTTATTCGTCAACCGTCCAGGTGAATGTGCCGGAATGGACGGACGCCGAACGCGACGCAATTTTGGCTGCCCATGACATTCATGTGGCTGGTCTGCACCCCGCGGTCGCGATATCGCTTCGTAACCCTCGCCTGCTGGCGATCGCCCTTGAGCTGCTACAAAAAGCACAGATCGGGGAGATGGAAGAGCTGAGCGTCAGCCGTCTACTGTTCGAGCACATGCGCGCGCATGAACGCGACGCTCCGTCTCCGCGCCCTGCGAACGAATTCGCCCGCAAGCTCCAGGACCATGCACGGGAAGTTCTTTCCCGTGCGGCTACACAGAAGCGCGACGATCTGGAGGTGTTCGACGGCGGCCTGGAGGCTGTTTCTGACGGGCGCTTTTTTGTTGCGCTTGAGGGTGACCCGACCCGGTACCGCCTTGATGAGAATGGATTGACGTTGGCTCTCGGCTTTGCTGTGCTCGACGAACTGCGCGCGGCCCTGCGCAACAACCGCGACCTTGCGGATGCGCTTGGCATTATGCTGGAGCCAGTCAGCGCGCTTGATCGCACAGCCGATGTAGTCTTGGCCGCGTTAACCGTCGCCTGTCTTGATGAGAACTGTCCTACGGAGATCGGCGCTGCCATTGTCGGCGCGTTTGCTGAACTTCAAAATCCCAACACGGATCATTTTCCCGCCTTCGCAGCCCTCGCCGGAAAGCGCCCGGAAGCCTTCATGCAGGCGGCGCAGCGGCTCTGCCTCGCGGCGGAGCACCAGTCTAATTTCGACTGGGTACGGGTAGCGCTGCACAACGCGAAAGAAAATGACGGCGCGTGGGCCGTGATGATCCCCTGGCTCCAGTCTTGGCTTGGCCTCTATTCTTTGTCCCCCGCTGTGCGCATGTTGTCGCATCCCGGCCACGACCCCGCAGAGAAAGTGCAGGAGGAGCGGACAAAAATACAGGATAAGATCGATGCCGCGATGGGCACGCTGTCCGGGACCGAACGGCAGTTGTTGGACAGGCTGGTACGTAAGGATGACGGCGACCTGAATGCGCTATCGCGCTTCGCGTTCACGCTAATGGCCGGAAAGCCGCTTGCGCAGCTAACGGCTTCGCTCATGCACTGGAGTTTTACGAACGCGCTCAACACTTCCCCCTGGGCGCCATACAAAGAATTCACTGATCTAGTCCGCCTGAACGGCGCGGATTGGCAGCAGGCGCGAGAATCCATGTTGGATGCGAGCAAGGTACTGGAAGCGGTCGACGTTTCGCGCACCGGCAAGTGGGCCCTCGTAAACATATTGAGCGCAACGGGCGATCCTGCTGATGCGGCGAGGGTCGATGCTCTCATTGGCGAACTCACAGCAGACCGCCCGCGGTTCCAAGGCTGGCGTCGCGTAGAACACTACTGCGCAACCGATCCTTGCAATCCCGGCAGTGCAAAGCCCGAGAATATTGCGGCGACTGCCGCCAACTATGCGGCAATCGATGAAAAAGCCGTCCGCCTTTATATTGGAAATACCGACGTTGACCATTTCTTCGAAATGGCGCGCGCAGGCATGGCACGATTTGAGGCCCAGATCGCCATCGACAAACACCGCGCGTTCATCGCCGATGTGCTCGAGCGCAACGGCTTGCCCTTGCGCCAAGGAATTCTGGAGATGCACCGCCACAACGCTCTTGTTACGAGCGGACACGCGGAACGGCTTGTCGAGCGGGTGAGGGAGGGAACGGCCGGCGGCGGTCTCGGCGAAAATGATGCATGGTTCATTTCGCAATACCATCTGCTTGTCTCTTTTCCGCTCTTGAGCGCAAACCAGCAGATAGACGCACTGCTGTATGGAGACGTGAGTGACAACATCCTGCTAGACTTGATGGAAATAGCTAAGCCCCTTGAAGAAGCGGCATTTGAGGCACGGCTAGACCGCGCCGTTCGCGACAACGACGAGCGTGCACAATTTGTGACGCTCGCGTTCGCCAGGAGCACGGGCACGCCACTATCTTCGAATGCCCGCGCGCACCTGGCTAGGCTCACGCAAAGTCCGGTAGAACGGGTGCGCGCGCAGGCGCTCGGCCTGATTGTCGCCGTGAGCGACGAACAGTCGATCGATGCCGTACTCAAGTCGGGATGGACCGTAACGCAGACAAGCCAGGACGATGGATACGAGGCCTGGTATGGCTCGCTATTGGTTATCGAAGCTGCCAAGCGGAAGATGATCTCGTTTGATGAGGCGCTGAATCGAATGACGCCAGCGCTCTACGGAGCTGCGGCGAAAAGATTGGACAATGAGGCGCTACGCGGCATAGCGCAGCGGATTGACGCGTCGATCAAAGCCGCCGCCGGCCTATCGCTCGATATTGCCGTACCCGATATCGAACTGCGGCATCGGGATGGGGACGGCATCGAACCTGCCCGCTATCTTGCCTCCGAAAAGTGTTCTCCGTCGCACGATCCTGTAGAAGCGCTGCGGTTGATGTCGGAAACGAACGAAGCCTTTGAGGAGCGGCAGAAACGACTTTCGGAAGCCTTCGAAGCGTTCAAAGCAGAACTCACCCGCACAAAAGCACAGATCATCCTCGACGGCCTCAGGATGAAAGAATTTGACGCTATAGCAGAGTCGGATCGCGAATTTGCTGAGAGTTGGTTCGATTTCCTCGCCGGTCTGCCGAAAGCCCGTCGGCGCGCCGTTCACAACATCGGATTGCTGCTGGCGCATGCGCTCGCCAACTGGAACCCGGAAAAGGCGGCTTGCTTGTTCTCCACATTGAGAGATGGCGAGTCTTTGGTGCGCATTACTTTTGGACGCGCGTCTCTGCCGCTCGATGCAATCAGTCTGTGGTCAGCAAAGGATCACATCGCGATAGAGGCTCTCCGGTTCGACCGCCTAGACAAGGCCGGCAATGACGACGATCTCGCGACGGAGGTCCTGGCGGCGCTTTGGAACGGGAAGCAGAGGTCCCTTCAAGGCTACATCGAAGCGCGTTTGCAGACAGGGCGGCCGGCGGATATCGCACGGGCATTGATGGTGGCGGGTTTTTGTGAGCGCAGCGACTTCAATGAAGGCGTGCTCAAACGTTTCAAAGGCACCCCCGGATTTATCGGGAAAGCGGCGGCCGCGGCAGAATACGCATACGAGCGAAATACTTGGTCCCATCACTGGTTCGAAAGCATGCGCGAAGCGCAGCGGCCCGAGGATTTCTGGTCCTCCGCGGTCTTGCTTGCGAAGGTTGCCGATGGCCGGATCGATCTCTGGAGAAAAGACAATCCTGCCCCGGGTAGCCCACACAGCCTGTTCTGGCCGAGCGTCGAAAAAGGTGTCGAGCAGCGCATTAAGAAATGGCGCGAACAACGCAAAAAGAAGCTCTTTGGCGATGATGCTCCCGCCAAAGTCTTCCTATCCTAATAGTAGAGCCCGGCAGACACTTCGTGATTTCAATCTCCGTCGCAATGACGACTGCTTCGTCGTCCCCAGTCGGTCGGCTAGTCGGGCCTAATGCTCTCATTCATCTATTAGTATGCAGCGCTTCCAAGTCTTCCTTCGTTTAGTCCGCCAGACCCCTTCTAGCGGCCTAGCCGAGCATTTTTGGTGCATTTTAGCTCCGCCCGGCTACCTACCCCTACCCCGGCCGGAAACACCAAAAAAACGTGCTGTTTCGTCGCCAAAGCCAAGGGCGATGATCAAATGTCGCCGAACTTACCTCATAGGAGGCCGTGCAAGCGCCTGCACGGATTTCATTCCTATATTTAGCCGACGCCACAAGACCCGGCATCACTGATGATCCTAACTCCCCTTCTTTGTCAGACGAGCCATTGCCTCGGCTCGACGCGACGCCGCAGACAAACTCCCCAAACCCAGAATGAACATTTGGGGAAATCGGCAAAAAGCTGAGCGATCACAACGCGAGACGGCCCCGACTGGCGCTCCCTAGGGGAATCGAACCCCTGTTTCAGCCTTGAGAGAGCCCCTCTTATCTAAGTCGATCAAGAGAAGATGATCGGTCTCTTCTTCTTCGCTTTCGCTAGCTCACGATGATTTCTGGCTCTTTCGACTATCTCACAATACTCCAAGCTTTACCTCGCTTCAGTAGAGTGACTACCGGGCACTGTGATTGAATGACTCAACGCGGCGTTCTCTCTTGTCCATTCCTCCTTCGATTTCGCGATCACCGACGCAGAGGCAAATGCCAAACGCGCCGTGGTCGCACTCGGAATGACCGGTGTCGTGACGGGAAAGCGCGCAGCTGGAATAGCGATGAATATCAAGCATAGGAGAAAGGTCATGCCGCGGCGCCCGGCAAAGGTTACGCAAGCCGACCTCGCCCGCGCGATCCGAGCTGCCAAGGAGGCTGGCGCGAGCGCGGTCAGCGTCGGTCCAGATGGCGTTATTCGGATTATACTGACCGGTGCCGCGCCGACCAATCCCACAACCGGTCTTGACGAAATATGGATCCCATCGGAGGCGCTGCAGCGTTACCTGAAAAGCACCGAAAGCGGGTGAAACGCACCTTATGCAATTGATGCGGAGTCACCGCATCGCTAGACTCCAAGTATTGGTCCACGGAGACGCCAATGCTTGGGACGGAAAGACGCGACCCCCGCGCGCCCGGGGATCGCCGGATGTATCTCTACTTCAATTATTCCGAGTCCGGCTCGCTGCGCTGGTACGTCAAGGTCAGCAGCAAAGGCCGAAGGATCGGGATCGCCGAGGAATACGGAACGTCAGCGTTCGACGCCGCCTATGAGGCCGGCGTTGCGACGCTGGGGGGAGTTCTGCGCATGCGTCGCGTCAAGGGCATCGCGAAGCCGGATCAACCGGAGCGCCGCTATCTGCACGTCGACGTAAGCCAACGAGGTCAAGTCAGGTACTACGTGCAACTGCGCAACAAGCTGCCGAAGATCCGGATCAAGGCCGAGTACGGAACAACTGAATTCATCACGGAGGTTGATGCCGCGGTTGCCGCCCAAATCGCGCTGTACGGCGACCAGAGCGATTACATCAACGCGCAGAAGCAGCGCAACGAGGAGCGCCCTGCTCTACCGAAGACCCCGGCACGCCCTGGTACGCTGCGCTGGTACTGGAACGGCTATAAGCAAAGTGATCACTGGCTGGGCGACCTCAGCGTCGGTCACGAGGGCCTTGCGGAATCGACCCGGCTCCAGCGTACTGGACTGATCGAGTCGCTGCTGCCCGAGAATGGCGAGAAGCCGTTTGCGGTGCTGACGCGTAAAGTCATCAGAGCGGAGATGAAGGCGCGTACCCCGTCGCAGGCGGGCAACTTACTATCGGCGGTTCGGGGCATGATGCGCTGGATGATCGACGAGGCGCATCTCGACGAGGACGACGATCCGACCATCGGTCTGAAGTCCGGCAAGGCGAAAGCGAGCCGCGAGAGCGGCGGCTTTCTTCCTTGGACCGAGAACGATATGGCCCTCTATCGTGCGAAGTGGCCGCTGGGCACCGAAGCGCGGCTGATGTTCGACATCCTGCACTACACATTCCTGCGGCTTGGAGATGCCCACCGTTTCGGGCCACCTCACCTGCGGCAGATCGTTCGGAAAATGGCTGTGCAGATCGCCACCGAGAAAAGCCGGGGCAACACGACCGTCACGGTGCCTGTCCATCCGGAATTCGCTGAAAGCCTGAAGGCGGCTCGAGCGGCAAACATCATCGGCTCTGAGGTCTTCACCGGCAAGCTTGTGCGCGGCAGGGTCCTGCCGATGAACAAGAAAGCCTGGGCGGCCAAGCTCAAGAAGTACGCGGTCCTGGCAGGCGTCAACGAGCCAAAGAAGAGCTGCCATGGCGTTCGCAAGGCCCGGGCGGAAGTGGCGGCCTATGCCGACTGCACCGAGAGCCAGATGATGGCCATGTTCGGCTGGACGGACCCCAAAATGCCCGCCCACTACATCGCACAAGCGAACCGGGAAAGACTTGGAATCAGCGGGATGGAGAAGATCGTGACTTTTGATCAGAGCCAATCGCTCGACGACTGGCTCGGGGCACCACCGGCGAACAGCAGGCGAACGCCAAGCCGGAACGGAGTGGTAACTTTCCCGGGTAAAACCCAGAAAAAAGCCTAATCATTTCAATGTGAAATGTGGGTTTATGGTGCGCTCGGAGGGACTCGAACCCCCACGGTGTTACCCACTGCCACCTCAAGGCAGCGCGTCTACCAGTTCCGCCACGAGCGCTAGGAGATACCGGCCTGAGGTCGTTAGGCTGGCCGGATCAGCGGCCGCCGATCTAACAAATCCATCAGGGGGATACAAGCCTGCAAAGGCCCTGAATTCCACAAGCTTGGCAGGAAACTTGGCAAGAAAATCACGATCCCTGCCCGGATCGGTCCTATCGGCTGTCCGGACCGCTACCGCGTACCCGGCCCTACCGCGTCCCCTGCGTGCGCGGCAGCATCTGCTTGACCTCGACCGCGATTCGGTTGCGGTCGACCAGCACGACGCCGGAGGCGACGGGCAGGTTGTTGGCGAGCACCTTGACCTCGTCGGCCTCGGTTGCGTCCAGCTCGATGATGGCGCCGCGGGAAAGACGTAATACTTGATGGATCGGCATCGTGGTCGTCCCGAGGACGACCATGAGATCCACGGTGACTTTATCGAGAGTGGGCACTGTCGGGACCGCCGCAACTGGAGACTTACGCCAAGGACTTGGCATTTGCTCCCGAGATGATCACCACGTTATGGTTAGCCAATGGTTAATTCGCCTCAAAACCCCCGCCAAGAGCTCGATTTGACGTCGTTTTCCGCCGCTGGCGGCGAACCCGTCGAATGGCGAATCTCGGATGGCCCGGTGCCCTATCCGGAGGCCGTGGCCGCGATGGAGGCGCGGGTTGCCGCGATCGCGGCGGGCGAGGCGCCGGAGCTGGTCTGGCTGCTCGAGCACCCCCCGCTCTACACATCGGGCACCTCGGGCAAGGACAGCGACCTGCTCGATGCCCGATTCCCGACCTTTGCCACCGGGCGCGGCGGGCAGCTGACCTATCACGGGCCCGGCCAGCGGGTGGCCTACATCATGCTCGACCTCAAGCGCCGCCGGCCGGATGTGCGGGCCTATGTCGCGAGCCTCGAGGAGCTGATCCTCAAGACACTCGCCGCCTTCAACGTCCGCGGCGAGCGGCGCGAGGACCGGGTCGGCGTCTGGGTGAAGCGGCCCGACAAGGGGCCTGAACACGAGGACAAGATCGCGGCGATCGGGGTGCGGCTGAAGCGCTGGGTCTCGTTCCACGGCATCGCCATCAATGTCGAGCCGGAGCTGTCGCATTTCGCCGGCATCGTGCCCTGCGGCGTTGCCGATCCCCGCTACGGCGTCACCTCGCTGGTCGATCTCGGCCAGCTCGTGACCTTGGCCGATGTCGACGTCGCGCTTCGGCAGGCCTTTGAAGAGCTGTTCGGACCGACCAAAGCGTTGGTGCCGGAAGCGGTGGTCTAGCACTTTTTCTGTTCGAGCCCACCGCGCGTCCTCCGTTCGCTGCGGAATCGGCTATGCTCGTTTCAGGCGCCGCCCACGCCTCCCCCCTCCGCCGGGAAAGCAGACCTCATGCCGGGCGAGTTGCTCATCGGACCGACTGTTCGAGCGCCGGCATAAGGAGGGATTGCGTTTCTGCTCGCAATGGGAGGTTCTGACGATGAAGCTTTCTGCGCCGATCTATCATCTCAAGCGAAAAGCAAAGCGCCTGTCCCGCGAGGCCGGCATTCCGTTGCACGACGCGCTCGACCGCGTCGCCGCAACGGAGGGGTTTTCCGCCTGGAGCATGCTCGCGGCGAAGGCCGCGGCCATGACGCCGGCCCATCGCATGTTTCCGCAATTCCGGCCCGGCGACCTCGTGCTGGTCGGCGCACGGCCCGGTCAGGGCAAGACGCTGATGAGCCTCGAACTGGCCATCGAGGCCATGAGATCCGGCCATCGCGCGGCGTTCTTCTCGCTCGAATACACCGAGCGGGATGTGCTTGACCGCCTGCGCGCGATCGGCGTGGAGCCGGCGCAGTTCGACAAGCTGTTCGAGGTCGATTGCTCCGATGCCATCAGCGCCGACTACGTCGTGAAACAAATGGCTTCGGCGAAGCGCGGCACGTTCGTCGTGATCGACTATCTGCAACTGCTCGACCAGAGGCGCGAAAACCCCGATCTCACCGTGCAGGTGCGCACGCTGAAGTCGTTCGCGCGCGACAGGGGTTTAATCGTCGCCTTCATCTCGCAGATCGACCGGTCCTACGATCCCGCGTCCAAGCCCTGCCCCGACCTCGACGACGTCCGCTTGCCGAACCCGCTGGACCTGATGCTGTTCGACAAGACGTGCTTCATCAACAATGCGGAAGTTCAGTTCCGGGCCGCAAGCTGAAGACTTCGGGCCGCGGGCGAGATGGCTCACCCGCGGCCTGCGAGATCATGCCGCCTGCAGCGCAACCTCGAGCTTGCCGGCGATGTAGCGCCGCTCCTGCGTCAGGCCGCCGAAGCCGTAGGCATCGCCCCTGACCTCGTCGACATGCAGATAGGTCTCGGGATGCAGCGGGCCCAGGATCTCGGCCATGCGCTTGAACATCGCGGCGAGATAGGCCGCCTTCTCGTCCTTGGTGTTGGTGCCCTCGCTGACGTGGATGTCGATCCAGTAGCTGGCGAGCTTCTGCTCGGCGAGCGACTTGCCGCCGGCAAACCAGTCGTTCGCATCGACCGGCTTCACGATGATGGCGGTGACCTTGGGGTCCTTGTGCAGGATCTTTGCGGTGAGGTCGGACACGGCGCTCGCGATGTCGGCCTTCAGCGAGGGCGACTGGCGGGACGAAGTATAGGCTACGGTGATCAGGGGCATTGTCGTTCTCCTCAGGATGTCGCGCTGTTTGCGCGGCGTTGGTGAGAAGCTAGACCTCCCCTCGTCATTTTGATATCTTATCTCTATTGATACCAGTGATAACATATCATAATGACAGCAACACTCGACATCGCCACGGTCCAGGCCTTCCTGCTGGTCGCCGACCTCCAGAGTTTTACGCGTGCGGCCGAAGCGCTCGGCACGACGCAGGCGGCGGTCAGCCTCAAGCTGCAACGGCTGGAAAGCTTGCTGGGCAAACGCCTGGTCGAGCGCTCGCCGCGCGCGGTCCGGCTCACGGCGGATGGCGCCGGCTTCCTCGATCGCGCCCGCGCGCTGATGGCGGCGCATGACCGCGCGCTCTCGGCCGAGGCTCCCGTCGCGCAGTCGCTCTCGCTGGGCATCTCCGATCATGCGGCAGGTCCTGAACTCGTGCCGCTGCTCGAACGCCTGCACGCGATGTCGTCGAACCTCACCCTCGCCGTCACCATCGGCTTCTCGCGCGAGATGCAGGATGCCTATGACGCCGGCGAGCTCGATGCCGTGATCGTCCGCCAGGAAGGCAGCCGTCGCGGCGGCGAGAAGCTGACGGAGGACGAGTTCGCCTGGTTTGCGTCGCGACGCTTCGCCTTGCCGAAGGGCGAGCCACTGCCGCTCGCCACCCTCGCCCCGCCCTGCGGCGTTCGTGCCGTCGCCGTGCGCGCGCTCGACAAGGCCGGCATTGCCTGGCGCGAGCGCTTCGTCGGCGGCGGCGTCACGGCGGTGGTCGCCGCCGCGCTTGCCGGGCTTGCCATCGCGCCGCTGGCGCGACGGATCGCGCCTCCCGGGCTGATCGACATCGGCCCTGCGCACAAGCTGCCGAAGCTCGGCAGCTCGAAGGTGATGCTGCATTCGAAAGTCAGCGATCCCGCCAAGCTGGCGGCGCTGCGTGCGGTGGCGGCGACGTTCCGGAGCGTGGCGGCTTAGCGCTCAGCTCGTTGTCCCTAGTCTTCTCCCGTGTATCTGCCCGCCACGCGCCAGTAAACGAGCCCGGCCGGGCCCCCGGCGAGGACAAACGCAACGCCGAGCAAACCCATGTCCTTGAAGAGCAACGCGCAGAACAATGCGCCGATCAGGAGGCCGGAGCCTACGTAGAACGACGTGGCGCGAGTGCGCAGACGTTTGCCAAGCCAGATCAAAATGGCCGCTGGAACGCTCGTGAGGGCACAGGTCACGAAGAATGTCAGCGGCACGATGAAAACCGCTATCGCGAACGTGCCGTCCAATATCCGCTTCGGGCTACGCTCAGGCGTAATCAGAGCCAGAACTACAAAGATAATCGTATCCAGCACGGCTGTCGCAGTCAGGCATCCACGAAACCAGCCGTCGAACGCCCGAAGACGCGCCTCGCAAGCCATCACATCACCTCACAAGATCGCCTCGAACGCGCTGCGCAGCGTCTCGTGGCGGAACACAAAACCGCGGCTCAGCGCCTTGTTCGGCAGCACGCGCTGACCGCCGAGCAGGAGTTCGTCGGCAAAGCCACCGCCGATCCGGCGCAACAGGCCGCCGGGAATGCGGAACACCGCGGGCCGGTGCAGGCGGCGACCGAGTTCTTCGGTGAACTTTGCGTTGGTCACCGGGATCGGCGCGGTGGCGTTGACGGGTCCTGCGAGATCCGGCGTTGCGACCACATAGGCGATCAGCCGGATCAGATCGTCGCGCTCGATCCAGGACATCCACTGCCGGCCAGTGCCGAGTGGGCCGCCGAGGCCGAACTCGAACGGCGTCAGCATGCGCGTGATGAAGCCGCCTTCCGTGCCAAGCACGAGGCCGATGCGCAAATACACCACGCGAACGCCGAGCTCTTCCGCCGGCCGCGCCGCCTTTTCCCAGGCCGCGCAGAGTTCGTGGCTGAAGCAGGCGTGCGACTTCGCCGATTCCGTCAGCACCTGGTCGGCCCACAAGCCGTACCAGCCGATCGCGGAGCCGCTGACCAGAACCTCGGGCTTGCGGTCGAGCCGCGCAATCAGCTTCACAACCTCGCCGGTCATGTCGATGCGCGAACCGATGATCTTTGCGCGTTTCGCGTCGGTCCACAGCCCATTGCCGATCGGCTCGCCGGCGAGATTGACGATGACGTCGATTGGCGTGTCCGAGGCAAGCTGCTCGAGGCCCGTGATCAGCGTCACCGGCGGCGGCAGCATCTCGGCCTTGGCGGGATTGCGGATCAGCGCGATGACGTGATGCCCTGCCCCGCTGAGGCTCGCGGCGAGCCGGCTGCCGATGAAGCCGGTGGCGCCGGTGATGAGCACGGTCTTGCGGCCGGGAAGCTTCTCGACGAGCCCGGCTGCGGGAACGCTGCGCATGCGGCCGAGCCGGCGCATCGCGGCAAAGTCCCTGATGCCGCAGAGCGCTGCGCCAACCGCGCAGGCGGTCGCGGCGATGCTGAGCAGGCCCTGATACACGACGCTCACGCCGAACGGCTGCATCGCCCAGGCGATCAGCACCGGCAGCAGCAGCACCAGGATCGCGCCATAGTTGATCGCGAGCAGCGTGTGATTGATCCGCTCGCTCGGCGGCAGTTTCCGGCTCAGATCCTCCTCGACGAAATCCATCAGCGTGATCACGATCTCGGCGACCAGCACCGCGACGACCAGCAGCGCCAGCACACCATAGACCTCGAGCCAGCCCAGCAGCAGGAACAGCAGCGCATAAAGCATGTTGCGAATGCCGTGCAGCTTCAGCTCAAAGCGCTGCGATGGGCGCCAGGCCAGGCGCTCGGTGAATTCGTGGTGATAGAAAGTGTCGAACACACCCATCACGATCTGAATGGCGATGAGGGTCCACAGCAGCGGCGTCATGATACGGCCTCCCTGAAGACGGCGGACTGGTGGATCAGCGCGCCGTAACGCGGATGAATGACATCGAGGGTGAAGCGGAAGGCGCCCTCGCCGAGATCGCTGTGCGTCACCGTGAGATCGCCCGGCGTGAGCCATTGCGGCAGCGGGATCCACAGACGTCCGAATTGCAGGCCGTAACCGGCACTGCGGAAGGTCAGCGCCTGGCCCTCGACCGCGATGCGCAGCGCCATGGAGACGCCGAAGCCGACATATTCCTCGAGCCCGGTCGGACCGGCGAAGCGCTTTGCCGAATGGATCACCTGCGGAAAGCCGCGCTTGCGCGCGCAGATGCGCGTCCAGGTCTGGCCGCCGGTCCCGCCGTCCTCGGTGACCGTGACGATCATGGGCACGCCGGTGTCGCGCCCCGTCGGCAGCGGGCCGCCGATCAGGCGTGCGGCCTGCGCGAACCACCAGCCGATGTCGCTGAAAGAGACCTCGTCGACCACGCCGACATAGACGACGCTGTCGCCGTCGGCGACGCGCTTCGAGAAGCGCCGCCAGGTTGCCAGCGGCAAGCGGCCCCAATCCTCGGCCGACAGCAGCGCGCGGAAGCGGCGGTCGTCGAGCAGTTTGATGTGAGCGGAGGTTGGAACGTTGGAGCCTGATAATCTCGCCGACGTCATCGCAACCTCCTCAACACTATTTGACCTTGCCCAGCGGCAGCAGGTTGGCGATCTTCTCGCCAAGCCGCATCAAGGCGACCAGCCGCGGCCGCGGCACTTTCAGCATCTGCATGAACCAGTGGTCGGCGAGCTCGGTGAAGGCGAGCATCTCCTTCAGCCGCTTGCTCGCGACCGGATTGATGGTGGGATCGTCGGTGGCATCGGACACGCAGGCCCTGAGCGCCGCGATCGCCGGATCGAGCTCCCGCTCCTTGCGCCGCGCCGCGATGCGCGCTGCGACCTCCCAGATGTCGGTCTCGGCCTCGTAATGGTCGCGGCGGTCGCCGAGGATCGGCACGCGCCGGATCAAATTCCAGGCGAGCAGCTCCTTGAGCGAATTGGAGACGTTGGAGCGCGCCATGCCGAGCGTGTCGGCGATGTCCTCTGCCGTCATCGGCGCCTCGGCGAGGTAGAGCAGCCCGTGGATCTGGCTGACCGAGCGGTTGACGCCCCACTGATCCCCCATGTCGCCCCAATGCAGGATGAAGCGCTCGACGGCGGCAGGGAGTTTCTTCTTTCCGGTTATTTCTGTCATAACAGAAATATCTGATAGGTGCGATTGACTGTCAAGGGCGTTTGCCCGGATGCGCTCCTGCATACCGTCCGCGGCATTTGCCTAAAAAGTTCCCAGACGGTCGGAACCAAACGCCCTCCCGAGCGTTTGCCCGGGTCGAGGCGGGGTCCGGAATGGTTAAAAAGTCCAGTCAGCAGAGAGACTTGTTCGAAAGCGAACGCAGTTTCCGGCTGTTGGTGGAAGGAGTCGCCGACTACGCCCTGTACATGCTCGATCCCAAGGGGATCATCACGAGCTGGAACATCGGCGGGGAGCGCATCAAGGGCTATACGCCCGAAGAGATTCTCGGCCAGCACTTCTCCCGCTTCTACACCGAGACCGACCGTTCCAACGGCAAGCCCGCCCGCGCCCTCGGCATCGCCCGGGACAAGGGGCGTTACGAGGAGGAAGGCTGGCGCGTCCGCAAGGACGGCACCTTCTTCTGGGCGAGCGTCGTGATCGACCCGATCTACGAGGACGGCGAGTTGATCGGCTTTGCGAAGATCACGCGCGACATCACCGAGCGGCGCAACACGCAGGTCAAGCTCGAGGCGATGCAGAAACAGCTCGCCGAATCCCAGAAGTTCGATGCGCTCGGCCAGCTCACCGGCGGCGTCGCCCACGATTTCAACAACCTCCTGATGATCATCAGCGGCAGCCTTCACATCGTGAAGAAGAGCGTCGACGACGATACCAGGCTCCAGCGCGCGATCTCGGCGATCGAGACCGCGACCAAGCGCGGTGCCGCGCTGACCAACCAACTCCTCACCTTCGCGCGGCGGCAGAGCGTCAACCCGCAGCTGATCGATTTTGCCGAGCGCATCGCGGCGATCCGGGCGGTGCTCGACGCCGGCGTCGGTAGCTCCGTGCGCCTCGCCTTCGACGTCGACCGCAAGGTCTGGCCGCTCAAGACCGACGTCTCGGAGCTCGAGACCGCGCTGCTCAACCTCGTCATCAACGCGCGCGACGCGATGCCTGACGGCGGCACGGTGACGATCCGCGCCCGCAACGTCGCGCTGGACGAGGCTCACCTCGCCGGCGAGTTCGTGGCGATCGACATCGCCGACACCGGGCTCGGCATTCCCGCCGACGTCGTCGACAAGATTTTCGAGCCGTTCTTCACCACCAAGCCGATCGGCAAGGGCACCGGGCTCGGCCTGTCCCAGGTGCACGGTTTCGCCCATCAGGCCGGCGGCACGGTGAAGGTCGCAAGCGAGCTCGGCAAGGGTACGACGTTCACCATCCTGCTGCCGCGCGCCGAGGGCACGCCCGCGCGCGAGCCGACCGGAGGACCGGCGTTCCACGGCAGCGGCACGGTGCTGCTGGTCGAGGACAATCCCGATGTTGCGCTCGTTAGCATCGGCCTGCTGGAGCAGCTCGGCTACCAGGTGCGCCGCGTGGCGGACGCGGAAGCCGCCTTGCGCGAGATCGAGACCAACGGCGTCGATTTCGTGTTCTCGGACATCGTGATGCCCGGCAAGATGGACGGGCTCAGCCTCGCCCATCATCTGCGCCAGATCCGTCCCGGCCTGCCGATCCTGCTCGCCACCGGCTACAGCGACGTCGCCGCCCACGTCCGTGGCGACTTCCCGATCCTGCGCAAGCCGTACGAGATCCACGAGCTGAGCGAGGCGATCGCCAAGCTGCCGCGGTGACGATCTCCGGCTCACATCGTCATGGCCGGGCTTGACCCGGCCATCCACGCCTTGCCGCGCAATACGAAGAACGTGGATGCCCGGGACAAGCCCGGGCATGACGACCTTCCGCGACAGCGCACCTAAACCGTCGGCAGCACCGAGAACGCTTCCCCTGCCCTGCGCAAATTCAGCTCATCTGCGCTCGCCGTCTCGCTGGTGACGCTGTCGACGCGCGAGGACGGCGGACCGTGGCGGCACAGGGCAACCATCTCGGCGACGTGCTGCGGCGGGCCTGCAAGCAGCGCCTCGACGCTGCCGTCGCGGCGGTTGCGGACCCACCCTTCGAGGCCGCTCGCGGTCGCCTGGTACTCGACCCAGGCGCGATAGCCGACGCCCTGCACGCGGCCGCGGACCATGACCTGGAGGATCGCCCGGCTCACGTCTTCAGCCCGAGACCATCGGCGCTGCGCGCCTTGGTCTCGGCCTCGCGCATGACCCGGCCCATCAGCTCGGCGGAGGCCAGGCCTTTGAGCGCCTTCGGCGGCGTGCCTTCGCGGAGCGCCTTTTGTGTCTCGTAGACGGCCTGCGTCGCCGCCGCGATCGGCGCATGGCCCTGCAGCGCGATGCGCACGCGCTGGCTCTGGAGATAGTCGATCGCATTCAATTCGTCCGGTGCGCCGCCGAGCACGATCGGCAGGCGCGTCGCCGCTGCGATCGCCTCGAGCTCGGCGCGCGACTTGATGCCGGTGAAGAACAGCGCATCGACGCCCGCGGCCTCGTAGGCCCTGGCACGGCGGATCGCATCCTCGATCGAGCTGATCGAGGCAGCGCCGGTGCGCCCCATGATGACGAGCGAGGGATCGCTGCGCCCGCTCAGCGCCGCCTTCATCTTGCCGACGCCCTCCTCCAGCGAGATCAGCTGCGTCTTCGCTTCACCATAGGCGGCAGGCAGCAGCGTGTCCTCGATGGTGAGGCCGGCCGCGCCCGCGGTCTCCAGCTCCTGCACCGTGCGGCGCACGTTGAGCGCATTGCCGTAGCCGTGATCGGCATCGACCAGCACGGGCAGCGCGGAGGCACGCGACATCCGCCGCATCTGCTCGCAGAGCTCGGTGAGCGTGATCAGGGTGATGTCGGGGTCGCCCAGCACGGCGAGCGAAGCCACCGAGCCGCCGAACATGCCGAGCGGAAAACCGAGATCCTCGGCGATGCGGATCGAGATCGCGTCGTAGACGGAGCCGGGATGGACGCAGGTCCCGCCCGACAGGATGGAGCGCAGTTTCTCGCGGCGGGAACGAAAGGCCATGGGTGATATCTCGGTTAGGTCACGGAGGCCGCACCATACTCCGTCATTGCGAGCGAAGCGAAGCAATCCAGAAATGCATCCGCGGAGGCATTCTGGATTGCGTCGTCGCTACGCTCCTCGCAATGACGGCGTTTGTGGCCCCACCGGGCCACCCACGCCTACGCAAACTCCAGGATCAGCGCGTCAACCGCGAGCGTCGCGCCGGCGCTGGCGTGGACCTTCTTCACGGTGCCGTCCTGCTCGGCGCGCAGCACGTTCTGCATCTTCATGGCCTCGACCACCGCGAGCGTCTCGCCGGCCTTGACCTCCTGCCCCTCGGTCACCGCGATCGAGACGATCAGGCCGGGCATCGGGCAGAGCAGCTTCTTGCCGGTGTCGGACGCCGTCGTCACCGGCATCAGGCGGGCCGAGGCAGCCTCGGCTTCGGTCCAGACATAGACCGGCACCTCGACGCCCTGATGCGCGAGGCGAATGCCGTTCGGAACCGGCCGCGCCTGCACCGCGACGAAATGGCCGTCGATGGTGCCCTGCCAGACCGGATCGCCCGGCTTCCACGGCGACTGCAGCAGATGGGCTTTGCCCGCCTTGCCCTCGGCATCGATGAAGCGGATCGCGATCGCCTCGCCCTCGCGTGCGACCTCGAGCTGGATCTCCTGCCGGTCGAGCCACACCGCGCGGCGGCGCTCGCGCTGCACGACGCGGCCGCCCATCTGGCCGGAGATCTGGCGCTTGCGCTCGCCGAGTACGTGATCGATGGCGGCGCCGACCGCGGCGATCCGCCGCGCGACCTCGCCCTCGGGCACGCGCACCGAAAAGCCCTTGGGGAATTCTTCGGCGATGAAGCCCGTCGACAGATTGCCTTCGCGCCAGCGCGGATGATGCATCAGCGCCGACAGGAACGGGATGTTGTGGCGGATGCCGTCGACGTAGAACGAGTCGAGTGCGGTGGCCTGCGCCTCGATGGCAGCGGCGCGCGACGGCGCGTGCGTGACGAGCTTCGCGATCATCGGATCGTAATGGATCGAGATCTCGCCGCCTTCCTGCACGCCGGTGTCGTTGCGCACGGTGATGCCGTCCTTGCTCACCTCGGCCGGCGGACGATACTTCACCAGGCGCCCGATCGAGGGCAGGAAGTTGCGGAACGGGTCCTCGGCGTAAAGGCGGGATTCCACCGCCCAGCCGGTGAGCGTGACGTCCTTCTGCGCGATCGCGAGCTTCTCGCCGGCGGCAACGCGCAGCATCTGCTCGACGAGATCGACGCCGGTGACGAGCTCGGTGACGGGATGCTCGACCTGGAGACGCGTGTTCATCTCAAGGAAGTAGAAGCTCTTGTCCTGCCCTGCGACGAACTCGACGGTGCCGGCGGAATCGTAGTTCACGGCTTTCGCCAGCGCGACGGCCTGCTCGCCCATCTTGCGGCGGGTGGCTTCATCCAGCAGCGGCGACGGCGCTTCCTCGATGACCTTCTGGTTGCGGCGCTGGATCGAGCATTCGCGTTCGCCGAGATAGATCACGTTGCCGTGCTTGTCGCCGAGCACCTGGATCTCGATGTGGCGGGGATCCACGATGAACTTCTCGACGAAGACGCGGTCGTCGCCGAACGAGGCCTTGGCCTCGGCCTTGGCGAGGTTGAAACCTTCGGCGACCTCAGCCTTCGAATGGGCGATGCGCATGCCCTTGCCGCCGCCGCCGGCGGAAGCCTTGATCATCACGGGATAGCCGATCTCGTCGGCGATGCGGACCGCGTGCTTGTCGTCCTCGATCACGCCGAGATAGCCCGGCACGGTCGAGACCTTGGCCTTGGCGGCCGCCTTCTTGGATTCGATCTTGTCGCCCATCGCGGCGATCGCGCCGGGGTTCGGGCCGATGAAGACGATGCCGGCCGCCTCCAGCGCGCGCGGAAACGCCTCGCGCTCGGACAGGAAGCCGTAGCCGGGATGCACGGCCTCGGCGCCGGTCTTGCGGCAGGCCTCGACGATCTTCTCGATCACCAGATAGCTCTCGGCCGCGGCGGGCGGGCCGATCAGCACGGCCTCGTCGGCCATCTCGACATGGAGGGCGTCGCGGTCGGCCTCGGAATAGACCGCAACCGTCTGAATTCCCATGCGGCGAGCGGTCTTGATGACCCGGCAGGCGATTTCGCCGCGATTGGCGATCAGAATGCGTTTGAACATGCTTTTCTTGAGTCTCGACCTTGGGCGGGACCCTTCCCTTAGCCGTTGGGGCCTATCGGGACGGGCCGTGTGGCTCCCGTGGTACATCAAAATGGGCCGGAGGCAACGGTCTAAATCCGGCCCGCTCTGGCGTACCAGCGCAAGACCGCGACGGCGCGGCAAGCCCCGGCGGGCTCAGGCCTTCCCGGCCTTGGCACTGTCCTTGGTCCTCGCCTTTGCCACGTCCCGCACAAGGCCGTGGACGAAGCCCAGCTTGCCGACCACCGCCTGCGACAGGATGAACGGATAGAGATCGCGCAGGCCCATGGCCCGGTTGACGCTGTTCATGGCGAAGGTGAAGGGCAGCCATGCATCGACGAGCGCCTGGACGTCCCTTGCCTCGTAGGGGTTGAAACGGATGCGCGCCGTCAACTCCCCGTCGCGGTCCACCTTGGGCCGCACCTCCATGCCGAACTCGGAGGCCATCTCCAGGGTGTCGACGATGTGGAGATAGTGTGCCCAGGTTTCGGCGAAGTCTTCCCAGGGATGCATCGTCGCATAGGCCGAGACGAAGTTCTGCTGCCAGTCCGGCGGCGCGCCTTCCGCGTAATGGCGCTGCAAGGCCTGGCCGTAATCCGCCGTGTCGTCGCCGAACACCGCGCGGAAGGCCTCCAGCTTGCCGCCCTCGCGGACCAGCACGTCCCAGAAATAATGCCCGACCTCGTGGCGGAAATGCCCGAGCAGCGTGCGGTAGGGCTCGCCCATCTCCAGCCGGCGCCGCTCGCGCTCGATGTCGTCGGCCTCGGTCAGCGCGATCGTGATCAGGCCGTTGTCATGGCCTGTCATGACCCTTTGTCCGCTGTTGGGATCGTCGGCGAGGAAGTTGAAGGTCAGGCCGTGCTCTGGATCGTCCTGACGGGTCTTGAGCGGCAGCTTCCAGCGGATCAGGGAATAGAACAGCCGGTGCTTCGCCACCTCCAGCTCGCGCCAGCCGGCGAGCTGCGCGGGGTCGGAGAGGTCGGGCACGATGCCGTTGTGGCGACAGGCGCGGCAATAGCCCGTGGTGTCGCCGGCATCGGTCAGCCAGTTGCAGGCGTCGTACTCGGCGTTGCGGCACAACATGCGCCCCGTGCCCTTGTCGGCCAGTGTCGTCCAGGACGTCGCTTCACCCTCCCCCTCGGGCTCGATCGCCGACATCGTCTCCTTCTCCGGCAGGAAGGCGACGCGGTGACCGCAGCGTTCGCAGGCGCGGTTCTCGAAATAGAGGACGTTGCCGCAGGCCTGGCAGACAAAGAGCTTCAAGATTTAGCCTCTTCGGAAAGGGAGTCTTACGCATGAGAGTTGCGGCGCCTCGCAGATACGCGCGCCGGCGGCTCATCGTTCCAATGTTTGGAACAAATAGCCAGACCGGGCGTTCGCTCATACCCGCCAAACGCAGTCCGGCGGCGCATTTCCCTGTTATTCCCTTTTGAGCAATGGCTATCGCGCTTTGTCTGTGTGAATATCGGGCCGGCACGTGCGCTCACGCATCACAACGGCCGACGCCTTGAACGATCCCTTGCCCGAGACCATCGCCGCCGAACGGCTGCGCCAGCACCTCGAAGACGTCGCGCGCGAGCGCGACAACGCCTATCGCGCGCTCCAGGAACGCGAAGCCGAGCTCGCGCGCATCCAGCGCATCGGCAAGGTCGGCGGCCTCGAGGTCGACTTCCGCGAAGGCTTCAAGAACCGCCGCTCGCCGGAATATCTGATGATCCACGGCCTGCCTCCCGAGGCCACCGATGAATCGCACGAAGACTGGGTCAACCGCATCCATCCCGACGACCGCGATGCCGCGGTCAACCATTTCTTCGATGCGCTCGCCGGGACCAGCGAGGACTACACCGCCGAATACCGCATCATTCGCCCCAGCGACGGGGAGACCCGCTGGATCCGCGTCGTCGCCAAGCTCGAGCGCGACGGCGATGGCCGCGCCACCCGCCTGGTCGGCGCCCATATCGACATCACCGACCAGGCGCTGGCGCGCGAGACGCTGCGCGAGAGCGAGGAGCGCTTCCGGCTGATCGCCGACAGCGCACCGGTGCCGATCTGGGTCACCAAGCTCGACCGCAAGCGCTCCTTCGCCAACCAGGCCTATGTCGACTTCGTCGGCCTGCCCTACGACCAGGCCATCGATTTCGACTGGCGCAAGGTGCTGCATCCGGACGACCTGCCGCATGTGCTCCAGCAATCGGTGCAGGGCGAGGCCTCGCTGAAACCGTTCGTGCTGGAAGCACGCTACAAGAATGCCGACGGCGAATGGCGCTGGCTGCGCTCGGAGTCGCAGCCGCGCTGGGACCCGACCGGCAAGCACATCGGCTTCATCGGCGTTGCCCACGACATCACCGTGGCCAAGCGGGCCGAGATCGAGCTCCGGCAGCTCAACGAGACGCTGGAGGAGCGCATCGCCGAGCGCACCGCTGAGCTCGAATCCAACGAGGCCCGGCTGCTCGCGATCCTGGAGACCAGCAACCAGTATCAGGGCCTCGTCAATCTCAAGGGCGAGCTGCTCTACGCCAACAAGACCGCGCTCGACGGCATCAAGGCGAGCTCTGCCGACGTGATCGGCAAGCCGTTCTGGGAGACGCCCTGGTTCACCGGCACCGAACACATGAGCGACGCCGTGCGCGAAGCTTTCGACACCGTGCTGAAGGGCGAAGCAGTACGGCTGGAGATGCGGCTGCGCCTGCCGATCGGCGAACGCGATTTCGAGTTCGGCATGCGCCCCGTGCTCGACCGTCACGGCAACATCACCGGCGCCGTGCCCGAGGCCGTCGACATCACCGAGCGCAGGCGCGGCGAGGAAGCGTTGCGGCAGTCGCAGAAGATGGAGGCGATCGGCCAGCTCACCGGCGGCGTCGCGCACGACTTCAACAACCTCCTCACCATCATCCGCTCGGCGACCGACTTCCTGCGCCGGCGCGAGCTGCCGGAAGAGCGCCGCCGCCGCTATGTCGATGCCATCTCCGACACCGTCGAGCGCGCCTCGAAGCTGACGGCGCAGCTGCTGGCCTTCGCGCGCCGGCAGCCGCTGAAGCCGCAGATCTTCAACGTCGGCAGCCAGGTCGAGGGCGTAGCGCAGCTGGTCCGGCCGCTGGTCGGCGGCCGCATCGAGATCACCGTCGAAATCCAGGACGCCGACTGCTTCACGGTCGCCGACGTCGCCCAGTTCGAGACCGCATTGATCAACCTCGCCATCAACGCCCGCGACGCCATGAACGGCGAAGGCCGCCTCACCATCGCGGTCTGCAAGGTCCAGGGCATACCGGGCCTGCGCGCGCAGTCGGCCCGCGGCGGCGACTATGTCGCGATCTCGGTCAGGGATACCGGCAGCGGCATCGCGGCGGAACACCTCGAGTCCATCTTCGAGCCGTTCTTCACCACCAAGGAGGTCGGCAAGGGCACCGGCCTCGGCCTCAGCCAAGCCTTCGGCTTCGCCAAGCAGTCCGAGGGCGACATCGCGGTGACGAGCGCGCAGGGCGAAGGCGCGACCTTCACGATCTACCTGCCGCAGGCGCAGAGTCCGACCGCCGACAAGGAAGCGGCAGCGCTGACCAGCGAGGCCGCGACCACCGGGCGCGGCTATCGCGTGCTCGTGGTCGAGGACAATGACGATGTCGGCCAGTTCTCTACCGAGCTTCTGGAAGACCTCGGCTATGTCACCCGCCGCGTCGCCAATGCCAATGCGGCGCTCGCCATCCTCGGCGAGAACGAATTCGCCGTCGATCTCGTCTTCTCCGACGTCATCATGCCCGGCATGAACGGCGTCGAGCTCGCCGGCATCATCCGCGAGCGCTATCCGGGCCTGCCCGTCGTGCTCACCTCGGGCTACAGCAACGTGCTCGCCGAAAACGCCCATCGCGGCTTCGAGCTGATCCAGAAGCCCTATTCGGTCGAATCGCTCTCACGCATCCTGCGCAAGGCGATCACGGAGAAGCTGTCGGTGGCACGGTAGGTGCTGGCCCTATCGTCGTCCCGGCGAAGGCCGGGACCCATACCCCAGGGAGAAGTTTGACGCGAGATGGTCATTGGCAATCTTCGCCAAACACCTTTTCGTGGTTATGGGTCCCGGCCTTCGCCGGGACGACGATTGAGTGTTAGGCTACAGTTACCTTTACAACAGAGCGCCCATGAAACCCGCCCTCCTCTCCGCCTGGCAGACCTGGGCGCTGCTCTCGGCCTGCTTTGCGGCGCTGACCGCTATTTTCGCCAAGGTCGGCGTCGAGAACATCAATCCGGACCTCGCCACCTTCATCCGCACCATCGTGGTGCTGCTCGCCTTCTCGCTGCTGCTGTTCTTCACCGGGCAATTCGTCGTCCCCTCGGCGGTCTCCTCGAAGACCTGGCTGTTCCTGGTGCTGTCGGGGCTTGCGACCGGCGCCTCGTGGCTCTGCTATTTTCGCGCGCTCAAGCTCGGGCCTGCGACGCTGGTTGCGCCGATCGACAAGCTCAGCGTCGTGCTGGTCGCCCTGTTCGCCTTCACCTTTCTCGGCGAGCGGCCGACGGCGCAGGGCTGGGTCGGCATCGCCATGATCGGCGCAGGCGCGGTATTGCTGGCCGTGAAGCTTTAAGGCGGAACAAAAAAGCCATGACGCTCGTTTCTGGCCGGACGCTTCCGCGCCTCGATCGAGACATTGATGTCGAACCAGCATCCTGATCAGACGAGGCGCGCCGGCCGCGCGCTGGATGCGGCCAATTTCTTCCTCGCCGACGTCCGCGACGGGCTCGGTCCCTATCTTGCCGTCTATCTCCTCACCGAGCAGCATTGGGACGAGGCGCGCATTGGCCTCGTGATGTCGATCGCGACGATCGCCGGCATCGTGGCGCAGACGCCGGCGGGTGCGCTGGTCGATGCGACGCGCGCGAAACGGCTGGTGATGGCTGTCGCCGCGATCATGGTGACATCGGCTTCGCTATCGCTTCCCCTGTTTCCGACCTTCCTGCCGGTCGCGATCTCGCAAGGCATTGCGCAGGCCGCCGCCGTGATCTTTCCGCCGGCGATCGCCGCCGTCTCGCTCGGCATCTTCGGCCATGCCGCCTTCACTGGGCGGATCGGCCGCAATGAGACCTTCAATCACGCCGGCAATGCGGTCGCGGCCGGGCTTGCCGGGCTCACCGCCTATTGGTTCGGCCCGGCCGTGGTCTTCTATCTGCTCGGTGCCATGGCGGTCGCAAGCCTCGCCAGCATCCTCGCGATCCCCGAACGGGCGATCGATCACGACCTTGCCCGCGGGCTGCACGATGCCGATGGCGGCAGCCCGCATGAGCCGCCCTCAGGCCTCGCCGTGCTGCTGACCTGCCGCCCCCTGCTCGTCTTCGCGGTCTGCGTCCTGCTGTTCCATCTCTCCAATGCGGCGATGCTGCCGCTGGTCGGACAGAAGCTCGCGCTGCAGGACAGGAACATGGGCACCAGCCTGATGTCGGCCTGCATCGTCGCGGCGCAGATCGTGATGGTGCCGTTCGCGATGCTGGTCGGCGCCAAGGCCGACCGGTGGGGTCACAAACGCTTCTTCCTCGCAGCGCTGCTGATCCTGCCGATCCGCGGCGCGCTCTACACGCTCTCGGACAATCCGTTCTGGCTGGTCGGCGTGCAGCTTCTCGACGGCGTCGGCGCCGGCATTTTCGGCGCCATCTTCCCGGTCATCGTTGCCGACCTCATGCGCAACACCGGCCGCTTCAACGTGGCGCAAGGCGCGGTCATCACCGCCCAGAGCATCGGAGCTGCGCTGTCGACGGCGCTTGCCGGCTTCGTCGTGGTCGGCGCGGGCTACAGCGCGGCCTTCATCACGCTCGGTGCGGTCGCTGCGATCGGCGCAATCATCTGCCTCCTCGCCCTGCCCGAGACACGGCATGGCGCCTTGCCGCCGCAGGGGAAGACAGCGCCGCCGACATCGGCTATCGCTGCCGAATGAACCCTTTCCACATCGAGGACTAAGCGTGCCGTCTGACGCCATCTGGGCCTGGGGCATCATTGCGCTTGCGACCGCAGGCGTCATCATCCGGCCGTTTCGCCTGCCCGAGGCGATCTGGGCGGTCGTCGGCGCCGGCGCTCTCGTTCTGCTCGGCTTGCTGCCCTGGCAGGACGCGCTTGTCGGCATCGAGAAGGGCCTCGATGTCTATCTCTTCCTGATCGGCATGATGCTGATTGCCGAGCTCGCCCGGCTCGAGGGCCTGTTCGACTATCTCGCCGCGCTCGCGGTGGAATATGCAGGCGGCTCGCCGCAGCGGCTGTTCCTGCTGATCTATCTCGTCGGCACGCTGGTGACGGTGCTGCTCTCGAACGACGCCACCGCGATCGTGCTGACACCCGCCGTCTATGCCGCGACGCGCGCGGCCGGCGCCAAGCCGCTGCCTTATTTGTTCGTCTGCGCCTTCATCGCCAATGCCGCGAGCTTCGTGCTGCCGATCTCCAATCCCGCCAACCTCGTCGTGTTCGGCGCGCGCATGCCGCAGCTGACCGAATGGCTGCGCCTGTTCGCCCTGCCCTCGGCGGCCTCGATCCTGCTGACCTACATCGTCTTGCGCCTGACCCAGCACCGGGCGCTCAAGGAAGAGACGATTGCGCGCAGCGTGCCGCATCCGAAGCTCGGCCGCGGCGGCAAGCTGACCGCCATAGGCATCGTCGCGATCGGCGTTGTGCTGGTCACGGCCTCTGCAATGGACAAGCAGTTGGGCCTGCCGACCTTCATCTGCGGCGTGGTGACGGCCGCGCTCGTACTGCTGATCAGCAGCCAGTCGCCGCTGCCCGTGCTGCGCGGCGTGTCCTGGAGCGTGCTGCCGCTGGTCGGCGGGCTCTTCGTGATGGTGGAGGCCCTGATCAAGACCGGCGTGATCGGACAGCTCAGCGCGCTGCTGCACCAGGCCGTCGCGCAATCGGTGCCTCAAGCCGCCTGGAGCGTCGGCATCGCCACAGCCCTCGCCACCAATATCGCCAACAACCTTCCCGTCGGGCTCGTCGCAGGCTCGGTCGCCGCCAGCGATCACCTGCCCGCCCCCGTCGTCAGCGCCATCCTGATCGGCGTCGATCTCGGCCCCAATCTGTCGGTGACCGGCTCGCTCGCCACCATCCTGTGGCTGGTCGCGCTTCGCCGCGAGAAGATCGAGGTCGGCGCCTGGCCGTTCCTCAAGCTCGGCATGCTGGTGACGCCACCGGCCCTGATCGCGGCGCTGGCGGCGGCCATCAGGTAGCGGCGGCAGAGCCGTCTCGGAAATCAGTTGCAGCTATTTGCGGTGCATCAATGCCGCCGGCGAAGCCGCGGCTAGACTCTCATTGTCGCGCAGGTCAGACGGATTTGGCGCGGCAAGGAAGGTTCATCATGCAGATCCAATCCAAGGCATTGCCGCGGGGCTTTTCCCTGCGTCGCGCGATTCAGGGCTTCATTGCGCCGAACGGGAGCCGGGCCGAAACGTCCCACCCCCTGCTGATCGTCACCGCAGCGGTGCTGTTCACCCTGTTCGCCATCGTTCAGATCGATCTTCACACCGCCCAGCTTCAGGCCATCGGCCTGCTCGGCCACGGAGCCGGAATCGACCCGGTCTTCCTGAGCCCGTAGCGGGAGAAGCCCGATCGCGGCACCAAGGCCGCGACCGGGCAACGTTCAGAGTCTATTGCTCGAGCATGATCTTGTCGGAAAACCGCTTCGCACTTTTCCGGATCATGCTCTAGTCGTTCTCGTAGCCGTAGACTTCCGGCAGGATGAAGATTGCGGCGAGCAATCCGATCAGCGGGAAGATCGCGACCATCAGCGTGGCGTTGGCCTGCCCGATCGCGGCGAACACCGTCGGGAACAGGAAGATCGCCAGGAACGACGGCAGCTTCACGAACATGTAGGCGAAGCCGCTGGCCGTGCCGCGATATTTCGGCCTGGCGACCATGGTCGGGATCGTCATGCAGTTCGACGCGTCCCAATAATGGCCCCACAGCATCGCAGCCGCCGCGAACGGCAACAGGATCTTGTTGTCGGTGTAGAGCGCGAAGGCCGCGACCAGCAGCGCGGCCAGCACGATCGCGAAGCCCGCGATCGAGATGCCGCGGTGGCCGATCTTCGGCGTCAGCAGCGGTCCGACCCAACCCGACAGGGCGGCGAAGGAGAACAGCGCCATCGTCACCAGATTGATGCCGAGCACGCTCGACACGCCGACCATGACGAAGAGCACCGGCAGGTAGAACGCGAAGGTCGAGAACTCGCTGGCCTGCACGAAACAGGCGATCCAGCCGTACAGCGTGGCGCGCCAGCGGATCGGGTCCTTCCTGAGGTCGGTGAGGAAGTCGCGGGTCGAGACCTTCGGCATCTCCACGTCGTGGTCCGGCAGCATGTCGAGATTGTCGTTGAACATCTCGCGCGCGACCTGCTTGGCCTCGCGATAGCGCCCCTTCTGCACCAGCCACACCGCCGTCTCCGGCACGTCATGGCGCATGATCAGGATGATCAGTGCCGGCACGGCGCCGAGGCCGAGCGTCACGCGCCACAGCATCTCGTGCTGCATGTCGATCAGCAGGAAGATCACGATGACGCCGATGGTCAGCACCTCGCCGACCGCGAACATGAACTGCCAGCGGTTGCCCATGACCTCGCGCTCACCCTTGGCCATGGATTCCATGATGTAGGTGTAGCCGGTCGAGATGTCCGAGCCGAGCGGAATGCCGAGCAGGAAGCGGATCACGATCAGCCAGGTGATATCGGGCACGAAGGCCTGCGCCAGCGCCAGCACGATGAACATCACCATCGTGGTCAGGAACATGACGCGGCGGCCGATCTTGTCCGACAGCCAGCCGCCGAGCAGTGCGCCAATGAGCGCGCCGCCCTGCGTGCCTGCTGCGGCAAGGCCGAGCATCAGTGCAGAAGGATTGTACTGCTCCTTGATGAAGATCAGCACGAAGGCGATCGAATAGAGGTCCCACGCCTCGACCAGGATCGAGGCCATCATCAGCCAGCCGACCTTGTTGCCCTTGGGACTGTAGTTCGTGATGAGGTAGCGGACCGCGGCTTCGCTCGCGGTCGGTTGTGGCATTGCCATCGTTGACATTCTCTTGGTCCTCTCTTCGAAACTCTTACGCGCCGAGCAGCGGTTCAATGCTGCAATCGAGCAGGCGCGGGTCGATCCCCGCTTCCATCCCCGTGAACATCTCGCCCATGTAGTCGATCAGCGCATCGCTTGCCTTCACCGCCTCCTCGACGCGGCGGCCCGCGACGGCGGCGAGAATGGCGAGATGATGATCGATCGTGCCGGAAAGGTCGGCCTGCCCGGGCATGAAGCGGTGGTGGATGTAGCCGATGCGCCGGTACAGCGTGTGCAACGGCCGCAGCGTATGGATCAGGAACGGCTCGCCGGCCGCTTCGAGCACCAATGCGTCGATGCGGCGGTCGATGCTGTTGAATTCGTCCAGCGTCAGGCTGGCGCGGCGCTCGCGCAGCAGCCGCTCGATGTGCAGCGCCTGATTGCGATGCGAGAGGCTGGCGCGATCGGCCGCAAGGCGAATGACGAAACGCTCCATGTCGCGGCGCAGGCCCAGCAGCATGCGCTCGCGCGCAAGGTCGATCGGCGCGATGTGCAGGCCGTGGCGCGGGCGGATGATGATGAGCGTATCTGCGGACAGACGATTGACGGCGTGATGCACCGGTGTGCGCCCGAAGCCGGTGATCTGCTGCAACTCCAGCATCGTCATGAATTGTCCGGGCTTGAGCTCGCAATGAACAAGGAGCTCTTCGATCTTCTGGTAGGCCAGCTCGAAGAAGTTGAGCCGGTTGCGCCGGGAGGGCCTGCCCTCGCCGTCGTCGTCGTTTCTCACCACCTCGAGCGCGCGCTTGCGCCGTGCCATGTCGTTCACTCCCGTCAGGTTCGCGCTCTCGTTGTTCCGCGGCGCCTTGTTTGTGGCACCCTTAAAACATGTTGTGATATATTACAAGCAGGCGTAAGACTTCCGCACGACATGCAGCATGCTGCACTGCGAAATGAGAAGTCGGCGCAAGGCGCCGTGCGATGGGAGGATAATTGCCGTGAAGATCACGTCGATCGAGACGCTGCGTACCGAGGAATTCTCCAACGTCATCTGGGTGCGCGTCCACACCGACGCGGGCGTGATCGGTCTCGGCGAGACCTTCTATGGCGCGGGCGCGGTCGAGGCACAGATCCACGACACCTTTGCCGGCCGCCTGCTCGGCCGCAATCCCCTGCACATCGAAGCGATCCATCGCGACATGCTGAACCTGCCGATGGCGCAGTCCTCCACCGGCGTCGAATATCGCGCGGCGTCCGCGATCGACATCGCGCTGTGGGATCTGTTCGGCAAGGTCTGCGGCCAGCCCGTGCATCAGATGCTCGGCGGCCTCTGCCGTGACAAGCAGCGCATCTACAACACCTGCGCCGGCACGCAATATGTGCGCTCCACCAATATCAGCCCGGTCGCGAACTGGAATCTCGGCGCCAACAAGGGTCCCTATGAGGACCTCGACGGCTTCATGAACCGCGCCGATGCACTGGCCGAAAGCCTGCTGGAAAGCGGCATCTCAGCGATGAAGATCTGGCCGTTCGATCCCGCCGCTCAGGAAAACAAGGGCCTCTACATCACCGCCGCGCAGATGAAGCAGGCGATCGAGCCGTTCGAGAAGATCCGTAAAGCGGTCGGCGACAAGATGGAGATCATGGTCGAGCTCCACTCGCTGTGGAACCTGCCGACTGCCAAGCAGATCGCGCGCGCGCTCGAGCCCTACAAGCCGACCTGGTACGAAGACCCGATCCGCATGAACTCGCCGCAGGCGCTGGCCGAATACGCCCGCGCGACCGACGTCTGGGTCTGCGCCAGCGAGACGCTGGGCTCGCGCTTCCCCTACAAGGACATGCTCGACCGTAACGCCATGCACGTGGTGATGGCGGACCTGTGCTGGACCGGCGGTCTCACGGAAGGCCGCAAGATCGCGGCCATGGCCGAGACCTATCACCGGCCCTTCGCACCGCATGACTGCATCGGCCCGATCGGCTTCATCGCCGCCATCCACATGTCCTTCAGCCAGCCCAACACGCTGATCCAGGAATCGGTGCGCGCTTTCTACAAGGGCTGGTACAATGAGCTCGTCACGACGATGCCCACGATCAAGGACGGCTATGTCTTCCCGATGGAAGGCCCCGGCCTCGGCGTCGACCTCCTGCCCGCCGTCTTCGACCGCACTGATCTCACCGTGCGCCGCTCCAACGTCTGAGGATTCCCTAGGATGAGCACCTCCCTCTTCGATCTCTCCGGCCGCACCGCGCTGGTGACCGGCTCCTCCCGCGGGCTCGGCCGCGCCATTGCCGAGGGCATGGCCAAGGCCGGCGCCAAGATCATCATCAACGGCGTCGATCCCAAGCGCGTCGAGCAGGCCGTCGCCGAGTTTCGCGCCGCCGGGCATCAGGCCGAGGGCGCGGCGTTCAACGTCACCGACGAGCCCGCCATCGTCGCCGCCTTCGAGCGCTTCGACCGCGAGGGGCTTGCGGTCGACATCCTCGTCAACAATGCCGGCATCCAGCACCGCAAGCCGCTGGCGGAGTTCACCACCGACGAATGGCGCAAGGTGATCGAGACCGATCTCACCAGCGCCTTCGTGATCGGCCGCGAGGCCGGCAAACGCATGATCCCGCGCAAGCGCGGCAAGATCATCAATATCGGCTCGCTCGGCAGCGAGCTCGCCCGCCCCACGATCGCGCCCTACACGGCGGCCAAGGGCGGCATCAAGAACCTGACCCGCTCGATGGCGGTGGAATGGGCGCAGCACGGCATCCAGGCCAATGCGATCGGCCCCGGCTACATGCTGACCGACATGAACGAGGCGCTGGTCAACAACCCCGATTTCAACAACTGGCTGATGGGCCGCATCCCCTCCAAGCGCTGGGGCAAGCCGGACGAGCTCGTGGGCGCGGCGATCTTCCTCGCCTCGGACGCATCCACCTATGTCAACGGCCAGATCATCTATGTCGATGGCGGCATGATCGCCGCGATGTGATCTGAGAAGACAACGAAGGAGCAGGCCATGCGCGCCGTCGTCATCCACGCCCCGAAAGACCTGCGGATCGACAGCTATCCGGATCCGGCGCCCGGCCCGGGCGAGGTCCGCGTCAAGATCGCCAATGGCGGCATCTGCGGCTCCGACCTGCACTACTACCATCACGGCGGTTTCGGCGTCGTGCGCATCCAGCAGCCGATGGCGCTGGGGCACGAGATCGCCGGCGTCGTCGCCGCGGTCGGCGACGGCGTCACCAGCGTGAAGGCTGGCACGCGCGTCGCGGTCAATCCGAGCAAGCCGTGCGGCCAATGCCTGCATTGCCAGGAAGGCATGCGCAACCAGTGCCTCGACATGCGCTTCCTCGGCAGCGCGATGCGCTTTCCTCATGTGCAGGGCGGCTTCCGCGAATTCATCACGGTCGATGCGACGCAGGCCGTGCCGATCTCCGACAAGCTCTCGCTGGCGGAGGCCGCGGTCGCCGAGCCGCTCGCGGTGTGCCTGCACGCCGGCAAACAGGCCGGCCCCCTGCTCGGCAAGCGCGTGCTGATCACCGGCTGCGGCCCGATCGGCGCGCTGATGATTCTGGTGTCGCGCTTCGGCGGTGCGTCCGAGATCGTGGTGACCGATGTCGCCGATGCGCCGCTCGCCGTCGCAAAGAAGCTCGGCGCCACACACGCGATCAACGTCGCGAGCAATCCCACCGCGCTCGATCCCTGGCGCGCCGGCAAGGGCGTGTTCGACACGCTTTTCGAGGCCTCCGGCAACCAGGCGGCACTGCGCGCCGCGCTCGACGTGCTCCGTCCCGGCGCGACGCTGGTGCAGCTCGGCCTCGGCGGCGACATGACGCTGCCGATCAACGCCATCGTCGCCAAGGAATTGCAGCTCCGCGGCACCTTCCGCTTCGATCCCGAGTTCGAGCTTGCGGTGCGGCTGATGGGCGAAGGCCTGATCGATGTGAAGCCGTTGATCACGGCGACCATGCCGTTCGAGAACGCGGTCGCCGCCTTCGAGCTTGCCAGCGACCGTTCGCAGTCGATGAAGGTGCAGCTGACGTTCTAGAGCATGATCCGGAAAAGTGCGCAGCGGTTTTCCGATAAGATCATGCTCAAAAACTACGAGACCTACTGGCTCGTGACCAGCTTTTCGCTCACGAGCCGGACCGCCCCGCGTTTCCACGAATAGTCTGCGCCGAGGCGCAGGCCGCTGTCGCCACGCGCCAGCACCGCGCCGGTCCTGGCGTCGCGGACCTGGAAGCCCAGCGTGTATTCGGTGCGGCTGACCCGCCGCACCACGCCGATCAGCGACTGGTCCGCGCCGAACTTTTGCGCCATCGCGGCCTCGCAGCCGCCGCAGTCGCGCAAGGCGCGCGCCTTCGCCTCGCCGCCGACATCGACGATGCGGTAGCGGCCGGACCGGCTTAGCTCGTCCCGCACGCCGGCGGTGACCTCGGCGAGATAGGACGCATCCGACGCGGCCGAGGCGCCTGCTGTCGCCGCAGTCGTGTCCTCGAGTTCGAAATCGAACACCGCAAGCGCGACCGGTGCGGGCGTGCTGAGCGCGGCCATCACCTCGCGGGACACGAACATCTCGGCCCGCTCCCATGATTCATCATTGTCGCCGCGGAAGGTGTAGAGCTTGTCCATCACCAGCTTCTTGGCGCCGACGTCGATCACGGCGACCTTGGCCCATTGCACCAGCGTGCTCGTCTTCTGGATGCCGCCGATGACCTTGAACGCCGCGCCGTCCTGGGCCGATGCGAGCCGGTAACGGCCATCCGCACTGACGTCCCGCCTGAGCGCCGCCATGAACGCCTGAAGCCGCCGCTCGTGCGCCGCGGTCTGGTTGGCCGGCTCGGCCGATGTGTCGGTATAGCTGAAATCGTCCATGGCGACGCCGATGGCCTCGGCACCGGCCGGCGAATGGCTTGCCGGAAGAACGAATAGAAGGGCGAAGAGGATCAGAGCGATACGGCGCATGCGGGCCTCGTGCGATGGAGCGGCGCGACAGTCTGGACGGCGCCCGCCGGGCTACGCAGCAGCGCCCGTCCCGGCGAGCACCGGGAAAATTTCACGACATTGCACTGCGGTAACACCCAGCCTTTCCGCCGCTTGCGTTCTGCCGTTTAATGCGGGGGCGACAATTCCGTTCGCACCAGGTGCCTGCCGATGTGGAACCGTCCGAGGTTCGATCTCAAGGTCCGTCTGACGTTGCGCGTGGCCGCCATCCTGGCCGCATGCTTCGCCGCGATCTCCGCCTATTTCCTGCTCGAGGCCGACCGCGCCGCGCATGCGCGCAGCGACAGCATCGCCGCCATAGTGGCGAAATCGCTGGAGCTGCAGCAGGGCAAGGTGCAGTGGGTGGCGAACCCGCGCTCGGACTTTCCCAACCTCGACCCGGTCTCGGCCTATGTGATGACGCCCGGCCTGTGCCTGGCCTTCCGGGGACCTGCCGGCGACATCCTGCAGCGTTTCTGCAGCGGCGCGCCGATCCCGTCGAACCCGCCGCCGCAGGTCTTCGCCGCCTTCTACCGCAGCCTGTTCGACCCCGGCCGCGAGGCGGCGCGTCCCGTGATCGTGCGCGGCACCAGGCTCGGCGAGAGCGTGGTCTCGGTCGATCCGGCCGTGCAGACCGCTGAGGCCTGGCACGAGGCCGGCCGCCTGATGCTGGCGCTTGCCATCGCCCTGCCGCTGCTCTGCGTGCTGGTCTACGCGGCGCTGGCGCGCGCGCTGCGCCCGACCCGCATGATCCGGACCGGTCTCGAGCGCATCGCCGCCAACGACCTGACCACGCGGCTGCCGCCGTTCGACCTCGCCGAGCTCTCCGCCATCCGCGACGTCTTCAACCACCTCGCCCAAAGCCTCGACACCGCGCTGGCCGAGCGCAACGAGCTGACGCGGAAGCTGATCGCGCTGCAGGACGAAGAGCGGCGCCATCTCGCCCGCGAGCTGCACGACGAGTTCGGCCAGTCGCTCGCCGCCATCCGCGCGCTCGCGTCGTCGGCGCGCCAGACCGCGGCGCAGGACTGCCCTTCCCTGCTGTCCGAATGCGACGGCATTTCGCGGACCGCGACCGGCATGATGGAGACGCTGCGCGGCGCGTTGTTCCGGCTGCGCCCGCCCGATGTCGAGGAGCTCGGGCTCGTCGCCAGCCTCGAAGGCCTGGTCGCGGGCTGGAACGGGCGCAGCCGCGGCCAGACGCGCTTCTCGATCCGCTTCGACGGCGCGGTCGAGACGCTGCCGGCCGCGATCAGCGCCAACCTCTACCGCATCGTGCAGGAGGCGCTCACCAACGCCGCCAAGCACGCCGACGCCTCCAAGGTCAGCCTGGAACTGACGATGCGCCCCGGTGAGATCGCGCTTGCGGTCGACGATGACGGACGCTCGAACGATCCCGCCGCGAAATCCGGCATGGGCCTGCTCGGCATGCGCGAGCGCGTCGCGGCGCTGCGCGGCCGGCTGAGCTTCGAGGCAGGACCGAACGGCGGCTCCGCGCTGCGCGTCGTCATCCCGCTCGAAGCCGCCGACCGGCCGATGCTGGATCACGCGGCATGAGCGCGGGCGATGCGACCATCCTGCTGGTCGACGACCATTCGGTCGTCCGCGAAGGCTATCGCTCGGTGCTCGAGAAGCAGCCGGGCCTTCGCGTGATCGCGGAAGCCGCCGACGGCACCGAAGCCTATCGCCTGTTCAAATCCGAAGCGCCCGACCTCGTGGTCATGGACCTCAGCATGCCCGGCATCGGCGGCATCGAGGCCGTCAGGCGCATCAGGCAATGGGACAAGGGCGCGAAGATCCTGGTCTTCACCATGCACCAGAATGCCGGCTTTGCCGTGCAGGCGATCCGCGCCGGCGCGCGCGGCTACGTCACCAAGACCAGCCCGCCCGAGACGCTGGTGCGCGCGGTGATGGACGTGCTCGCCGGCAAGATCGCCATCAGCCCCGACATCGACCACGAGCTTGCGATGAGCCGGCTCGCCGGCGAGAGCTCGGCGGCCGACGTGCTCACGCCGCGCGAGTTCGAGGTGATGCGGCTGCTGCTCGCCGAAAGGACGACCGACGAGATCGCCGAGACGCTGCATGTCAGCCCGAAGACGGTGGCGAACCTGCATTCGCTGATCAAGGACAAGCTCGGCGTCGGCTCCGACATAGAGCTGGTGCGCCTCGCGCTGCGCCAGGGCTTGCTGACGCAGGTCGATCTCGGCGAGGCCTGATCGCCGCGGGCGTCACGGCGCGAGCTTCGCTCCATCGGGCGCGAAGGCCTCGACGGTGTCGCCGATTGCGAACGACATCATGTCGCGGCCGACCAGCAACCGCCCCTCGTAGGTCGCGCGCGTGCGCAGGATCAATGGCTCCTCGGGAATATCGGGCGCGGGCTTCACCGTGCCGAACACGATGTGGGAATAGACCGCGAGCTTCGGCCTGGCCGCCGCAAATATCCGACCCGCCTCTTCCGGCGAGGTGTGGTGCGCCTGGATGTCCTTGTAGACGGGATTTTTGACCAGCAGCTCGGGCTCGATCACCGCGACCTCGTGGATCAGCAGGTCCGCGCCCGCGGCCGCCTTCGCAATGCGCTCGTCGTATCTGGTATCGCCCGAGAGCACGACCTTGTGGCCGCCATATTCGACGACGTAGCCGAACGACGGCTTGATCTTGTCGCCGTGGTTGACCTCGATGGCGGTGACCTTGACGCCGTTGTTGTCGTAGACCAGCCCGGCTTCGATATCCTTCGCGGCAAACTCCACTGCCTTCGGATCGAGATGCTCGTCATCGATGCGAATACGGATGTCGTCGGCGAAGGCCTTGGTCAGGTTCTCCGTCATCGCGACAGTGCCCTTGGGGCCGTAAAGCTTCATCGGTCCCTTGCGCGAGGCCCAGGGTGTCGCGAGCCAGCCGGTCAGCCACATGTCGGGAAGGCCGACGATGTGGTCGGAATGCAGATGCGTGATGAAGCTCGCGGTGACTGCACCGAGCGGGATCTTCAGCTTGTAGAGCTGCATGGTCGAGCCGCGGCCGAGATCGAACAGCAGCTTCTCGCTCCCCGCCTCCACCAGCGTCGACGCACTGAAGCTGGTCGGCCGCGGCGTCGGCACGCCGGTGCCGAGCAGCGTCACCTTGATCGGCTCGGCCGCCGCAGCCGTGCTGAAAGCGAGCAGCACGAAGCCCACCTTCAAGAGGGATTTGAACATATCATTGCTTCCTTGGTGTCAGATTCCGGCCGCGTGGCCGCGGATCATTCGCGCGCGATCACCTGGTCCAGCCACGCGCAGTTCAGCGGCGGCACGCGCGGATCGGCGACGCGCACGCCGCGCGCGGCCGCATCGAGCCGCATGTCGCGCAGGCGCTTGCGCTGCTCCTCGGGCATGTAGAGCCGCTCATGGCCCCAAAGCGACGGACCGTCGAAAGTCTCATGCGGCTGCCAGGTCTCGGGATCGATGATGCGCCCGCCCCAGCCATATTCGATGAAGAAGCCGGACGGCGTGTTGACGTAGAACGACGTCATGTGGTCGTTGGTATGCCGGCCCAGCGTATAGACGACGCGGCCGTCTTCGAGCTGCGCAAGGTCGTAGCCCTGCCCGACATCGTCGAGGCTGCGGAGCTCGACCATGAAATGGTGCAGCGCCTTGCGCCCGGAGCCGACCATCGCAAAGGAGTGGTGGCGGCCGTTGACGTGGAAGAAATACAGCCCGTAGGGCTTGAGGCCGAAGTCCGAAACGTGGAAGCCGAGCACGTCGCGATAGAACGGTACCAGCGGCTCGACGTCCTCGACATTGAGCACGACATGCCCCATGCCGAGCGCGCCAGTGCGAAAGCCCGAGATCGGCCTGCCCGGCGTAAACGGCTCGGTCGCGAGCTCCGGCTTGCAAAAAGCCTCCAGCCGGTTGCCGGCGGGATCGGCGAAAGTAATCAACTCGGCCACGTGCCGCTCGTCGGCCAGCGCGCGCGAGCCGCGCGTCACCTTGACGCCGTGGCTTTCCAGCCGGCCGGCCAACTGGTCGAGCTCGGCGGTCGAGGGAACTTCCCAGCCCATCACCGCAAGGCCCGCATCGCTGCTGCCGTCGACGATCAGGCGCTGCTTGCGGTCGTCCATGCGATAGGCCCGCATCTTGCCGCCGCGATCGACCTGCTGCATGCCCAGCAGCCCGGTCGCCATCCGGCCCCATTGGTCGAGCTGAGATGAATTGATCCCGATATAGCCGAGCGCGGTGATTTCCATCGACATCCTCCCGAGAGCATCGCGCTCGCCGCAGTGCGGCGAACTTGATACCGGCCGCGCGCGATCCTACGGTGACGTCCCGCAATCGCTTCGCGTTCGCAAAGACGATAATCGCGAGGCCGCCGGCCACAAGGGAGGAAATACGAAGTGTCCAAGGAGCGGACGCGGAACGGACAGCCCCGGCAGTCGGAGGGCGTCCGCGCCTTCAAGCGCGGGCTGGACGTGCTGCAGGAGGTCAATCGCTCCGGCGGCATCCGCGCCGGCGACGTCGCCCGCGCGCTCGACCTGCCCCGCCCGACCGTCTACCGCCTGCTCGAAACGCTGGAGGAGCTCGGCTATGTCGCCCGCAGCGCCAGCGACGACCGCTTCCGCGTCACGCGGCTCGCCCTCAGCCTCGGCGATGGTTACGATCCCGGCGTGGTGATCTGCCAGGCGGCGGCGCCTTATCTTGCCGAGCTCAGCAAGACCCTGATCTGGCCGGTCGATCTCTCCACTTACGAGAACGCCGCGATGGTGGTGCAGGAAACCACCCATTCGCGCAGCCCGCTCTCGATCGACCGTGGCATGATCGGCAAGCGCCTGCCGATGCTGCGAACCTCGGCCGGACGGGCCTATCTCGCCGCCTGCCCGGTGCGCGAGCGCGACCTGATCGTCAATCATCTCCGCCGCATCGACGAGGCCGACGACCGCCCCTTCCTTGACCAGCCCCGTCTCGACCGAATGCTCGCCGAGACCGCCGCGCGCGGTTATGCGATCCGCAGCGAAGGCGAATACAATCCCAAGACCGCCTCGATCGCCGTACCGATTGTTCGCGATGGCGTCGTATTCGGTTGCATCTCGATCATCTGGATCCGCTCGGCGCTGGCGATCGAAGAAGCCACGGCGCAGTTCGCTCGCCAGCTTCAAGAGACGGCGGCAGCCATTCCGGTCGAGGCTTAACGCACTGGCGTCTCCCCCATCGTCAATCCCGGGACAAGCCCGGCCATGACGGAGCCCGTCCGCTGGGCGGACACTTGGCGCAGCGGCGTTGATGCTGCGGCGCGGCTTGGGGAAGAGATAGCCCCATGCAAGATAAATCCGCCTCCGAAGACTTCGACGTCGTGATCGTCGGCCGTGGCCCGGTCGGCGCCACGCTCGCCAATCTGCTCGGCCTGTGCGGTGTGCGAACGCTGGTGCTGGAGCGCGAGGCGCGGACCTATCATCTGCCGCGCGCGGTGCATTTCGACGACGAATGCATGCGCATATTCCAGACCATCGGCCTTGCCGATGCGATCCTGCCGCAAACGATCCTCAGCCCCGGCATGCTCTTTCTCGATGCCCATGGCCGCCTGCTGCTTGACTGGTCGCGGCCCCAGACGCTGACGCCGATGGGCTGGAATCTCAGCTATCGCTTTCACCAGCCCGACCTGGAAGACGTGCTGATCGCTGGCCTCGCACGGTGGCCGCACGTCACCATGCGCAATCGCTGCGATGTCTTTGCACTTGATCAGGACGAGACCGGCGTCCGCGTCCGCTACGAGGACCTCTCGAACGGCAAGCTCCGCGAGGTCCGCGCCGCTTACGTGATCGGCTGCGACGGAGCACGGTCGATCGTTCGCCGCTTCATCGGCTCCGGCATGGACGATCTCGGCTTTCACGAGCGCTGGCTGGTGATCGACGTGCTGCTCAAACGCGCGCGCGACGACCTTGGCGACTACAGCCTCCAGCATTGCGATCCCAGGCGGCCGGCGACCTATGTTCGCGGCACCGGCGCGCGACGGCGCTGGGAGATCACGGTTCTTCCGGACGAGGATTCGAATGACGTGGCGCAGCCGGCAAAAGTCTGGGAGCTGCTGTCGCGCTGGGTTACGCCCGAAGATGCCGAGCTCGAGCGCGCCGCGGTCTACACCTTTCATTCCGTGATCGCGCAGCGATGGCGCAACGACCGGCTGCTGCTCGCCGGCGATTCCGCGCATCAGACCCCGCCCTTCCTCGGCCAGGGCATGTGCGCCGGCATCCGCGATGCCGCCAACCTTGCCTGGAAGCTGGCTGAGGTCATCCGCGGGACTGCCGAATCTGATCTGCTCGACACCTATCAGAGCGAACGCCAGCCGCATGTGCGCGAGTTCATCGAGCTCGCCATCCGTCTCGGCGGTGTCATCAACACCAAGGCGATCGAGGCCGGGCTCGCCGCCGGTCAAGCGCGCGAGAACGCGCCGGTCAAGCTCGAGGTCAAGAAGCCCCTGCTCGGCCCTGGTCTTGCGCTCGGCGACCTGCCCCTCGCCGGACATCTCGCGCCGCAGTTCGCGTTGAGAGACGGCTGCCGCAGCGACGACGGGATCGGCTACAGCCACGTGTTGCTCGTCGAAAACGCGGCCTCGCCCACATCGCGCGTCGCCCTTTCCCACGCGGGCATCAAGATCCTGACCAGTGACGACGCCGAGGGCATCGGCGACTGGCTCCGCGAGCACGGCATCGTGGCCGCGCTCGTTCGCCCCGACCGCTACGTCCGCGGCACCGCCCGCAACGATGCCGAGCTCGACCGGCTCATCGCCACCATCACACCCTCAACCCACGTGCCGTCCGCGGCCTGACCAAACACTATTCGAGGATACCCATGAAGCTGCTCTCTTTCATCGCCAACGGCCGCGCCTCCTTCGGAGCCGTCAAGGACAACGGCGTCGTCGATCTCGGCACGCGCATGGCGCCCTGCACCACGCTGCGGCAATTGCTCGAAGCCGGCCGTCTGCCCGAGGCGGCAAAGCTGGTCGCGTCAACGGCGCCGGATCATCCGCTCGACAGCATCAGCTTCGCGCCCGTCATCCCCGATCCCGGCAAGATCATCTGCGTCGGCCTGAACTATCGCGACCACGTCGCCGAGACCGGCCGCACCGTCACCGAGAAGCCGGCCCTGTTCGTCCGCTTTCCCTGCAGCCAGGTCGGCCATCTCCAGCCCATCGTCAAACCGAAGGTGAGCGACGACTTCGACTACGAAGGCGAGCTCGCCCTCGTCATCGGCAAGGAAGGCCGCCACATCCCGGCCAGCCGCGCGCTCGACCACATCGCCGGCTATTCCTGTTACAACGAAGGCAGCATCCGCGACTGGCAGCGTCACACCAGCCAGTTCCTCTCCGGCAAGACTTTTGCCGAGAGCGGCAGCTTCGGCCCGTGGCTGGTGACCGCGGACGAGATCCCTGATCCGTCCAGGCTCACACTGCAGACGCGGCTCAACGGCACCGTCGTCCAGAACACCACGACCGATCTGCTGATCACAGGCATCCCCGACCTGATCGCCTACATCTCGACCATCTGCCCTCTCGTCCCCGGCGATGTCATCGTGACGGGAACGCCCGGCGGCGTCGGCGCCAAGCGCACGCCGCCGCTGTGGATGCGGCCCGGCGACACGGTCGAGGTCGAAGTCTCCGGCATTGGAATATTGCGCAACAAGGTCATCGCCGAGTCGGCCTGACCGCCAGCGCCCATCAACCAAACATAACACCGTCAGGAAACGCCATGGCCACCATCCGCACGACATCCACCGCCATCCTGCTGAGCACGCTGGCGCTCGCAGTCTCTCCTGCGCGCGCCGAGATCAAGGGCGACGCCATCCGCATTGGCGTCCTCACCGACATGAACGGCATTTTTGCAACCGCCATGGGTCCGGGTTCGTTCGAGGCGGCACGGATGGCGGCGGAGGAATTCGGCGGCAAGATCAACGGAAAGCCGATCGAGATCCTGCAGGCCGATCACCAGAACAAGCCGGACCTCGCGGCCTCGCTCGCGCGCAAATGGTTCAGCGACGGCGTGCAGGCGATCGCGGATGGCGGCAGCTCCGGCGCCGCCCTCGCGGTGCAGGAACTGGTGCGCGGCAACGGCAAGATCTTCCTCGTGTCGGGCGCCGGCGCCAACCAGCTCACCGACGAGGCCTGCGCGCCGACCAGCGTGCAATGGACCCAGGACGCCTACTCGACCGCGACCGCAGTGGTCTCCGGCATCATGCAGACCAGCAAGGAGCCGTGGTTTTTCATCACCGGCGACTATGCCTTCGGCCACTCGATCGAGGCGACCGCACGCGACCGCATCGCTGCGCTCGGCGGCAAGGTCGCCGGCAGCGTCAAGGCGCAGCTCGGCACGCCCGACTACAGCTCCTTCTTGTTGCAGGCGCAGTCCTCCGGCGCAAAGATCCTCGCGATCAACGTCGCCGGCGACAATGCCACCGCGATCAAGCAGGCGGAAGAATTCGGCCTCGCCGACCAGGGCATGAAGATCGTGCCGATGTCGTTCCAGAACGTCGACATCGAGGCGGTCGGCCTGAAGGCGACGCGCGGCGATCTCATCGTCACCTCGTTCTTCGAGGACGTCTCGCCGGCGGCCCGAAGATTCTCCGATGCGTTCTATGCCCGCCGCAAGGCGATGCCCTCACAGATCCAGGCCGGCGTCTACTCGGCCGTACGCCACTATCTGCAGGCGGTGAAGGACACCGATTCCGATGACAGCGCGACCGTGATGGCCAAGATGAAGGCGACGCCGGTGTCGGATGCCTACACGCCAAACGGCCGCATCCGTGAGGACCAGCGCATGGTGCACGATCTCTATCTGGTGCAGGTCAAGACGCCCGAGGAATCCAAGGGACCGTGGGACTTCGTCAAGCTGGTGGCGACCATTCCGCCCGACCAGGCCTTCCGCCCGCTCGACCGCAGCAAGTGCGGCCTGGTCGGGAAATAACTCTCAGGCCAGGTAGCGCGTCAGATAGCCTTCCATGGCATAGAGCGCGCAGAGCGCGAGGCTCGACCACACCGCCGCGCTGAAATACAGGAACATCCAGGTCAGCTCGCCCTTCCAGTGCGCGATGTCGTGGGTCACCACCCAGCGCGTCGAGACGTCATGCAGGCCTTCGAGCAGGCCGAGGAATTTGTTGCCCTCGGCATGCCCTGCCCGCCAGCGGCTGAGATACATGGGAACGTCGACGGTGACGAGGAAGGCGAGGAAGCAGGCGATGCCGATGATGCCCGCGATCATCGCCCAGCGCACCGGCCCCTGGAATTCCGGCATCAGGCGGCACAGCGCGATGCCGGCGAGGAAGAAGGTCACCGCCCACAGCGAGTTCTCGATCGCGTTGAAGAGAAAGTTCGTCGTCACCACCGCGTACCAGGAGAAGCACTCCGCGATGATGATGATGGGCACGATCACGAGCGCGATGTTCACCGCGGTTTCCGCTCCCGTCATGCGGCCGAGCTGATGCAGGATGATCGCCCATTGCGCGACGAAGCAGAGCTCGGCCACGGTCGCAACGGTGCGGCCGACCACGACGCTCGACAGCCAGGTGTCGAACAGGCAGATGCGCTGCACGTCGGCGCGCGGCAGCACCGAGCGGAAGGCACAGCCGAACACATAGCCGGCGCAGAGCAGCAGCATCAGCCCGATGTCGGAGCCGCCGCTGATGCTGCCCGCGACCGTCGGGTAGAACTCGCGGTACAGCATGAACCAGACGAGAATGTTGGCCGCACTGACAAGCGTCAGGGACCCCCACCACCACACGAGGGGATTTGACCGCGCCTGCCACTGCAACATGATGAATCGCTCCGCTGTAATCGACGTGACACGTCTTCGTAATAATCCTGTCACAGGAAGCTACGGAATCACGACAAAAATCTGTGTGCAGCAGCGCTCTCTGGGCATTTTTTCCCAGGGCGGAGCGCGCGATTTGGCGCGCGCCGATGTCCGCATAATGGACATTTTATCGTCAAATGGCGAATCTATTGGACAGCCGATTGCGCAGGGTCCATGAATGCCGCATGGATCGAACCGCGGCCAAGCCCTCTCACACGCTCCCCTCCGCAGCCGCGACGCTTGCTTCGAGCGCCGATGACGCCGCTTTCGCGACGACGCTGGCCAAAGGTCTCGTGGTGCTCGAGGCGTTCAAGGCCGGGTCGACACTGCTCGGCAATCTGGAGCTGTCGCGGCTGACAGGCATCCCGCGTCCGACGGTGGCGCGGCTCACGCATACGCTCGCCGAGCTCGGCTATCTCCGCTACGATTCCAGGCTCGCCAAATATCGCGTCGGCGCGCGGGCCCTGCGCATGGCCCATCCGCTGCTCGCCGACATGCAATTCCGCCAGATCGCGCGCCCGATGATGCAGGAGCTGGCGCAGAGCGTGCGCGGCACCGTCTCGATCGGCCTGCTCGACGGCACCTCGATGATCTATGTCGAGACCGCACGCTCCGGCGACGTCGGCCCGCACGTCCCCGACATCGGCATGCCCATTCCGGTCGTGCTGACGGCGATGGGCCGTGCCGCGGCTGCGACCCTGCCCGCATCGGACGCAACGATGCTCGAGCAACGCATCGCAAGCGAGGATGCCGAGCTCTGGGCGGCGTTTCGCGACAGCTACCGCGCCGGCCTTGCGCAATGCGCCAGCCGCGGCTTCTGCACCTGCTGGGGCGAGTACATGGCCTCGATCCACGCCGTCGCCGCGCCGCTGTTTCACATGAGCGAGAGTCGGCAATCCTTCTCGATCAATTGCGGCATCCCCGCGTTCCGGCTCCAGCCAGGACAGTTGGAGAGCGAGATCGGCCCGCGCATCGCGGCGCTCGCCGACAGCATCCGCGCCATCGTCAAGCAGACGGCCGCCTCCCAGACGGCGCCGCAAAAACAGAAGAAGATCATAGGCGCAAGGAAATGACATGGCTGGGCCGCTCGAGGGATTGAAGGTTCTCGACATCGCTACGATCATCGCCGCGCCGTTCGCTGCAACGCTGCTCGCCGACTACGGCGCCGATGTCCTCAAGATCGAGATGCCCGGGACTGGCGACGGCGTGCGCTCGTTTCCGCCGTTCAAGGACGGCAAGCCGCTGTGGTGGAAGGCCGCCAACCGCAACAAGAAGTTCGCCACCCTCGATTTGCGCACGCCGGACGGACTTGCCCTGTTCAAGCGGCTGCTGCCGCGCTTCGACGTGCTGATCGAGAATTTCCGTCCGGGAACGCTCGACCGCTGGGGCCTGTCCAAGGAAGTGCTGTGGTCGATCCAGCCGCGCCTCGTCATCCTGCGCGCCACAGCGTTCGGGCAGGACGGGCCTTACCGCGAGCGCCCCGGCTTTGCCCGCATCTTCGAGGCCATGGGCGGCCTCACCTACATCACCGGCGAGAGCGCGGGCGAGCCGACCCATCCGGGATATCCGATCGGGGACTCGATCGGCGGCCTGTTCGGTGCCGTCGGTGTGCTCGCCGCGCTGTGGAAGCGGGCGCGCGACCCCGATGCTCCCGGCGAGGAAATCGATCTCGCCCTCACCGAGGCCAATTTCCGCCTGCTCGACGTCCTCGCGATCGAGCACGACCAGCTCGGCGTCGTACGCGGCCGCATCGGCAACGCCAACGGCTATTCGGCTCCGGCCGCCGTGTTTCGCACCAGCGACGGTCACTGGGTGACGCTCGCGGGCTCGACCAACGCGCTCTACGCCGCGAACTGCCGGGCGATCGGACGGCCCGACCTCATCGACGATCCCCGCTTCGCCACGAATGACCGGCGCGTCAAGCACGCCTCCGAGCTCAACGACATCTTCGCCGCCTGGTGCGCCGCGCATCCGCTCGACGAGGTCCTTGCGAAATTCAACGCCGCCCAGGGCACGCTCGCGCCGATCTATGCGATCGACCAGATCGCGAGCGATCCGCAGGTGAAGGCACGCGAGGTGATCACGCGCGTGCCCGACCGGGATTTCGGCACCGTCGCGATGACCAACGCCGTGCCGCGCTTCACCGTCGATCCCACCCGAATGCGCAACGCCGCCGGCGACGTCGGCCAGGACAATCGCGAGGTCTACCACGATTGGCTCGGTCTCTCCGAGCAGCAGATCGAGCAGCTCACCCAGCGGAAGGTGATCTGACGTCCAGACAACAATAACGAAACAACAAGAACAAAAGGGAGGACAAAACAGTGACATCGTTCAAGGTCACACGCCGGACCCTGCTCGGCACGATCGCCGGGGGCCTCGTCGCCTGCCCGGGCCTGACCGCGCACGCCGAGGATGCCTGGCCTTCGCGCCTGGTGCGGCTGATCTCGCCTTACGGGCCCGGAGGCTCCAACGACATCTCGCTGCGTCTGCTCGCCGAGGAGTTCGGCCGCAACCTGCGTCAGCAATTCATCGTCGAGAACAAGCCGGGCGCCGGCACCCGCATCGCCAACGACACCGTCGCGCATGCGCCGGGCGACGGCTACACCCTCCTCTATGTCGCCGCGCCCTACGCCACCGCCGAAGCACTGTTCGGCAAGCTGACCTACGAGCGGAAGGACCTCCAGCCGGTCGCCATGGCGGTGATCGCGCCCTTGTTCCTGATCATCAGCGCGGACGCGCCGTTCAAGACCCTCCCCGAGCTGATCGCCTACGGCAAGTCGAAGCCGGACGGGCTGACCTTCGCCTCGCCCGGCGCCGGCTCGCAGCCGCATCTTGCCGGCGAGCTCCTGTTTCGGGATGCCGGCGTCAAGGGTCTCAACATCCCCTTCCGGGGCGATGCGGCGTCCTACACCGAGTTGCTCGCCGGCCGCGTCGACGCAACACTGACGGCGCTGCCGACCGCGCTGCCCTATATCCAGAGCGGCAAGTTCATCGTGCTCGGCGTCGCCTCTCCCGAACGCAGCGCGCTCTACCCGCAAGCGCCGACCCTGCGCGAGCAGGGCTTTCCCAACGTGGCCGCCGCCGGCTGGTACGGCTTCATGGCGCCATCGACGACGCCGCGCGCGATCGTCGACAAGCTCCAGGCCGAAGTGCTCCGCGCGCTCGCCGAACCCGCGATCAAGGACAAGCTGACCGCCCAGGGCCTGGAAGTGCGCGCCGGCACCGCCGCCCAGTTCGGCCAGTTCATCGACAACGAAACCAGCAAATGGACCGCGCTGATCCGCGAGGCCGGTCTCAAGGGCGAATAAGCCTCACGCACAGGACATGCACATGACGAAGGATTGTCTCAAGCGCGCCGCGGGCGCGGCGGTCGCCCTCGCGCTGCTGGTTTCGGCCGCACAGGCGCAGAAGAAATACGATCCCGGCGCCTCCGACGCCGAGATCAAGGTCGGCCAGACCGTGCCGCTCAGCGGTCCGGCCTCGGCCTACGCGGTGATCGGCAAGACCCAGGCCGCCTACATGAGGATGATCAACGACCAGGGCGGCGTGAACGGCCGCAAGGTCGCGCTGATCCAGTATGACGACGCCTATTCGCCGCCGAAGACGGTCGAGCAGACCCGCAGGCTGGTCGAAAGCGACGAGGTGCTGCTGACGTTCCAGATCATCGGCACCGCGCCGAACGTCGCCGTGCAGAAATATCTCAACGCCAGGAAAGTCCCGCAGCTCTTCGCCGCAACCGGCGCGGCACGCTTCACCGATCCCAAGAACTTTCCATGGACCATGGGCTTCAACCCGTCCTACCTCGTCGAAGGCCGGATCTACGCGCAATACCTTCTGAAGAATCATCCGAACGCCAGGATCGGCGTGCTCTACCAGAACGACGACCTCGGCAAGGATTACCTCGCCGGCCTCAAGGCCGGTCTCGGCGACAAGGCGAAGATGGTGGTGGCCGAGACGTCCTACGAGATCACCGAGCCGACCATCGACTCCCAAATCCTGCGGCTGAGGGACGCCGGCGCCGACGTGCTGTTCAGCGCGACGACGCCGAAGCAGGCGGCGCAGGCGATCAAGAAGGTCGCCGAGATCGGCTGGAAACCGCTGCACATCATCGACATCAACGCCTCATCGGTCAGCGCCGTGCTGAAGCCGGCCGGGCTCGACAACGCCAAGGGCGTCGTCAGCGTCGGCTATGTCAAGGACTCCGCCGATCCCGAATGGACGGACGATCCCGGCATGAAGCGTTATCTGGCCTTCATGGCGAAGTACTATCCCGACGGTGACAAGGATTCGAACCTGAACGTCTATGGCTACATCACCGCACAGCTTCTCGTGCAGGTGCTGAAGCAATGCGGCGACGACCTCACCCGCGAGAACGTGATGCGTCAGGCCGCCGATCTCAGGAACATCGAGCTCGACCTGACCCTGCCGGGCATTTCGGTCACGACCACGCCGACCGATTACCGCGTCAACAAGCAGTTTCAGATGGTGCAGTTCGACGGTCAGCGCTGGCAGAAGATCGGCGGCGTCGTCACCGACGACGCAAAGGAGTAGGTTGCCGGTGAGACGGCCCGACTGATCCCGAGCCGCACCCGATGCGGCCCTCAAAGCCTGCTACTGCGACGACCTCCGGTGCGGATGAGGTCATCGGTTTCCGCGACAAAGCGCTGATATTCGGAGATGGCGCGATTGGCCATGCGGATGCGGTTGCTCTGACCCTCGTCGACCATCGCGGCAACGCGCTGGGCCAGGAACACGCAAGCCTCGTATTCGTCGCGGACAGCGCCGGTCCGCGTGAGGAAGTCCCAGGCGATCTCGTAAGCCTGCGCGGCGGCCGCATTGCGGTAGTCACTGAAAATAATGTGCGTCATGATCGGCAAAGCCGCAGGGCCGATATGGTTCCTGCGGCTGCGAGGGGCCTGCCGATCGATCCGCTCGTTCCGGGACGATGCCAGGCATCGCCCCCGGAACGACGACGTTCGCCTAGCGTTTCACCCCCGCGACATAGGCCGCGAGCTTGTCCAGCGTCTGGTAGCCGTATTCGACCGCACCGAAGCCGATCATGCCGTCGCGCTGCTCGGTGCTCGAGGCCAGCTGCCGCATCATCAGCACGGTCTTGCCGTTGCTTTGCTCGGCGAAGGTGACGGTGAAGCGAAACATGTTGGGATCCACGTCCTGGTCGGTGCCGTGATCCATCTCCATCAGCGACGGCCGCTCGATGCGGCGGAAGCGCATCCGGTTCGGATAGACCGTGCCGTCCGGGCCGATCATGTTGAAGCGCCAGACGCCGCCGACCCGCACGTCGATCTCGAAGGTCTCGAGCTTGAAGCCCTTCGGCCCGAACCATTGCGGCAGGTGCTTCGGATCTGACCACGCCTCGAACACCAGCTCGCGCGGCGCGTCGATCACGCGCGACATCACGATCTCGCGGTCGAGCGACCATTGCGACAGAGCGGGGTTGGCAGAATAATTCATGACTCGGAACCTTTCTTCTTGGTTGTACGCGACGGTCGCTTGGCGGCCGCCCTCTCCTTCTTCAGTTGCATCACATAGGCCTCGAACCGGTCGAGCCGCGCCTCCCAGATCGCGCGCTGCTGCTGGAACCAGTCCTCCGCGCCGACGAGCGCGTCAGGGCTGAGCCGGCAGGTCCGCACGCGGCCGGATTTCTCCGACTGAACGAGGCCGCTCAGCTCCAGCACGTGGATGTGTTTCATGAAGCTCGGCAGCGCCATGTCGAAGGGATCGGCGAGCTCGCCGACCGAAGCTTCGCCGGCGCATAACCGCATCACGATGGCCCGCCGCGTGGGATCGGCGAGCGCTGCGAAGACCTGATCGAGGGTTTGTTGGTTAGCCATGAAGCTAACTATACACGACCGATGACGGACGTCAACAATTGTTAGCCGATTGGCTAAGTCATAATTTGTGGCACCGTAGCCCGGATGGAGCGCAGCGTAATCCGGCGTTCTCGCCACAAGCGACAGCGGCCCCGGATTGCGCTTCGCTCCATCCGGGCTACAGGCCCGCCCCCGCGGAACCCACAACGCGGAATCGTGAATTGGGACCTCGCGCCTTCCCCGCTAAGACATAACGGGGGCGCACAAGTATCTTCATCAGCAACGTGCCGCCTGTTGTCACCTCATCATCGATCAGCCGGCGAAGCTTCGCCTGGGCCGGGCTCATCCCGCTTGCGATCGCGCTCCGGCCGCGAGGTGCGTCGGCGGATTCCGACATGATCGCGCAGATGCGCGATATCGTCGCCGCCGAGCTCGCGCCCACGGCGACGCCGGACCATCCGGGCGGCCTTGCCGCCGCGCTCTATGCCGGCCGCCATGTCGAGTTCTTCAATTATGGCTTTGCCGACGACGGCACGCGACGGCCGGTGACACCGGATACGCTGTTCAACCTCGGCTCGCTGCGCAAGCCGTTCGAGGCGACGCTGGTTGCGCTCGGCACGCTTCGCGGCGAGCTCAGGCTCGACGACCGCCTGCAAAAATACCTTCCCGAGCTCGGCGGTGACTACGTCCGCCGCATCAGCGTCGGGGAGCTCGTCAGCCACACGTCGGGGCTGCTGCTGCCGACCGATCATCCGCCATGGCCGAACGAGCAGTTCTCGCGGGCGCAGTTCATCAGGATGCTCAACGCCTGGACACCGCCCGCAGGCATCGCGCCCGGCAAGCAGCGCATCTACAGCCACGCCGGCTACGTGCTGCTCCAGCTCGTGCTCGAGAACTGCTACCGCACGCCGATCGCGACGCTGCTCGAGCAGCGCATCCTTGGGCCGCTCGGCATGATCGCGACCTCCCTGCCCGAGCGCGGCAAGGACAATCGTGCCGTCATGGATGCAGCCTGGATGCAGCGCGTGGTCCAGGGCTATTCGGATCAGGGCATGGCGATCGGCGCGCCCGGCAACCAGCAGAGCTATTTCGATTTCCCCGGCACCGGCCAGGTGTTCTCGTCTGCGCGGGACCTTGCAACCTTCGTTGCGGCCTGCGTCGACGGCCGCGCGCTCGATCCGCATTTGCGCGAAGCGCTGCGGATGACGCAGCGCGAGACGTTTCGCGTCGACGAGAAATTCGGACAGGGCATGGCCTGGGAGACCGTACGCCTGCCCGGCGTCACCGTCGTCGACAAGCCCGGCGGGCTCAACAACACCTCCGGCTATCTCGGCCTCGTGCCGGCGCGGCGGATCGGCATCGTGCTGCTCGCCAATCGCGGCGAATATCCGCACGAGATCGCGCGCTACAAGATCCTGCCCGCGCTGGCGCGTCTGGTCGCGCCGCATGCCGGCTGAGCTCCAAAGCAGAAAAGCCCCCCAAAGCAAAAGCCCCGGCTGAGCCGGGGCTTTCCACCAGATCCGGAACGGGATGAAGCTCAGTATCTGGCGACGACGGGTCCGCCGAACTTGTAGTTCACGCCGACGCGCACGATGTTCGACTTGAGATCGACCGAGTGGGTGTAGACGTTGCTCGGGAATGCGACGGCCGGCACGAAGGCGGCAAGGTTCGTGCTGGTCGTGCTGGCGCGGCCGAGATCGACGTAGAGATATTCGGCCTTCAGCGACCAGCCGCCGCCGAACGCATATTCGGTGCCGACGCCCGCGGTCCAGCCGACGCGCGTATCGCGGATCGCCGCGGATTCCGTCGCGGCCGCGAACGTATCGGTGAAGTTGAAATTGGCCTTCACTTCGGCAATCGCCGCACCGCCCGTGGCGTAGAGCAGCCAGGTCGGAGCCGCAAGGAAGCCGATGCGGCCGCGGATGGTGGCGAGCCAATCGGCCGAGACCGACGAGGACACCGTAAAGCCGGTCGGCGCGCAGCAGGGATAGAGCGCCGAACCGCTCGCACTGCCCTTGAAGCCGAAATAGTTGATGTCGCCTTCGAGGCCGAGCACGGCATGGTTGACCTGCCAGTTGTAGCCGGCGGTGAAGCCGCCGGTCACGCTGGAGCTGTTGAGGCCCTGCGCGCCGACCGTGTTGATCGCCGGCACGCTGCTGGCGGCAAAATAGCCTGTCGGCGAAAATACCGTCGAGGTGGTCGGATCGGCGCTGCCCCACTGTCCGCCGACAGTGCCGCCGACATAGAAGCCGGTCCAGTTGTAGGCCGCTGCCATCACGGGCGCCTTGGTGTACTGCGCCGCGAGGTCGGCGGCCTGCACGGAAGCGGCGCCCAGCACAAGCGATGCAACCGCCAGCAAAATCTTCTTCATTCCAGTCTCCTTGCCCACGCGATTGATCTCGCGTTTCGAATGCGCGCGGGCGGAAGCCATCCGGCGCAGGACTGGGAATAGAGATGCACGGTCCACGCGTCTCGGTTTGCCGCGCAGATCGTATGGACTGTGACGTAGTCTGTGACTTATCGCGCAAGACATGTGACGAGTGTGGCCCGAGCGCCACGCATCGCGCGTGCCGCAGAGGCGCGCGATGCAAATGGGCGTCGCGCCACGACAAGTGCGCGAGAACAGCGAGGCGATTCCTTCGCGCCGCGTCAGACCGAGCGCGTCAATCCGCCGTCGACCCGGATGTTCTGGCCGGTGATGTAGGCGGCGCCGTCGGATGCCAGGAACGCGATCGTCGCCGCGATCTCCTCGACCTTGCCGTAGCGCCGCAGCGGCACGCTGTCGCGGCGCGCGTCGGTCTGCGGCAGGCTGTCGATCCAGCCCGGCAGTACGTTGTTCATGCGGATGTTCTCGGCCGCATGGGTGTCGGTGAAGATCTTGGTGAAGGCGGCAAGGCCGGCGCGGAACACCGCGGAGGTCGGGAACATCGCGCTCGGCTCGAACGCCCAGGCGGTCGAGATGTTGATGATGGCCCCGCCCTTCTGCGCCGCCATCACCGGCGTCACCAGCCGGGTCGGACGGATGACGTTGAGCAGATAGGTGTCGAGACCGGTGTGCCACTGCTCGTCGGTGATCTCCGTGATCGGCGCGCGCGGCCCGTGTCCGGCGCTGTTGACGAGCACGTCGATGCGCCCCCACTTCGCCAGCGCGCCGTCGACCAGGCGCTTCAAATCGTCGTTCGACTTGTTGGAGCCGGTGACACCGAGGCCGCCGAGCTCGGCCGCCAGCGCCTCGCCTTTGCCGGAGGACGACAGGATCGCCACGCGAAAGCCATCCGCCGCGAGCCGCCGCGCAGCCCCTGCCCCCATGCCGCTGCCGCCGGCGGTGACGAGTGCGACCTTCTCTGCTGCCATGACCATCATCCCTTGAGTTGAGGCGAGCCGCAGGCCCGGCCTATCATGGGCGCTTCTACCGCCGGACCTGCCGGCAGGTCCACCGCCGAAGGCATCCATCATGAGCGAATTGCACATCCGCAACCTGCGCCCGGAGGAGATCTCCCTTGCCGTCGACTGGGCCGCGGCGGAGGGCTGGAATCCCGGCCTGTCCGACGCCGCCTGCTTTGCGATTCCGGATGCGCAAGGCTTCTTTCTCGGCGAGATCGACGGCGAGCCGGTCGCGACCGTCTCCTGCGTCAATTACGACGACCGTTTCGCCTTCCTCGGCTTCTACATCGTGCGCGCCGATTTGCGCGGGTCCGGCCACGGCCTGCGGATCTGGAACGCGGCGATCGCGCACGCACGCCCGCGCGTGATCGGGCTCGATGGCGTCGTCGCGCAGCAGGACAATTACATGAAATCCGGCTTCCAACTGGCCTATGCCAACATCCGCTACGGCGGCACCGTCGGCGCGCCAAAGCCGCCGGCCGGTGTCGTCGCGCTCGAAACTGTTCCGTTCGCGCTTGTCGAAGCGGACGATGCCACGGTCTTCCCGGCCAAACGAAGCGCCTTCCTGGGCGTCTGGATCGGAACAAAGGGCCATGTCGGCCGCGCGCTCATGCGCGACGGCAAGCTTGCCGCGTGGGGCGTGATCCGCCCATGCCGGACCGGATGCAAGATCGGCCCGCTCGTCGCCGACGATCGCGTGGCGGCGGAGACGATTGTGCAGGCCTTGCTGGCAAGTGCTGGTGGCGGCGAGATCTTCCTCGATGTCCCCGCGGTCAATCACCAGGCCATCGCGCTCGCGGAAGGCCTGGGCCTCAAGCCGGTGTTCGAGACGGCGCGGATGTACACCGGGCCGACCGCGCCGCTGCGGATCGACCGTGTGTTCGGCGTGACCAGCTTCGAGCTTGGCTAGCTCTACTTAGTAGCAGCGCATGATGTTGACGGTGTGCTCGCCGCCGCTGCGGCCGGGCACCGTCACCTGCTCCGTCGGGCAGCTCGGCACATAGGGCCGATCCGACGGCACCACGTTCGGCGGGAAACGATGCGCCCAGTCCCAGGGAACGTCATAGCTGTAGGTGTAGCGCACGTCGTTCGAGAGCGGCTGACCGACATCGCCAAAGGGCTGGCTGTAGGTCGCGCCGTCGTAGAAGAACCCGCCGCCGCCCGGCCAGTAGACAAAGGGATTGTTGCGGCGATGATGGAACCGCGCGCCCGGCCCGATCGGCGGACGGCCCGCGGCCGGCGGTACGGCAGCGCCCGCCACGCCATGCGCCGCGGCGCCGGCGGATCTGGCAAAACTGTCGCTGGGGCCGAGGAACAGCGCGGCTGCACTGAATGAGGCGAGCAGCGCCCCGAATGAGATGGCTCTGCGACGGGATCTGGACATCATGATACGCACCAACTCGTTTGGCTTCGCGGCTCCCCATCACACGCTAGGCCGGGCTGTCGCCCAGCCGCAAACGTATAATTAATTGTTGGTTAAGGCACGCGATTAACGGGGAACAGGGTGCGGCAGAACGCCCGGAATTCCCGTCGCCTTTCAGGCACTTCGTTCCCTGCGGCGGCGCTTCATTTCCTGTTGATCGGAGTTGATCGCAGCGGCCGGATACCGCCGGAACGCTCCCCCATCGCATCCGTTGGCCCCGACGAGAAGCAAGGGAGCATCCTGAAATGCAGAACAAGTCGAAATTCCTCGGCCTGATCACGGCATCGCTGATCGCGGGCACGACGGCCGCCTCCGCGCAGGGCTACGGCTGGGACGGACCGCGCGTCGGCTGGAATCGCACGGGGCCGGCCTATTACGAACCGGTGCAGCCGCGCGCCTACTATCCGGATGCCGCGGGACCGCATGGCGCGCTCAACGGCAGCAACCATCCGGCGCCGAGCTCGACGCAGGGCGACGTCGGCCCGGAGGGCAACAACAACGGCACGCTCACCGGCGTCTATCGCTGGTAATCGTCCACAAGGCCCATCGTCCTTTCCCGGACGGTGGGCCTTCGTGCGTCAAGACCGCATCAGTGATCCTGAAACTGCTTGCGCAGCCACTCGAGCATCTCCTGCGTATTTCCATTTCCGGTGCCATTTCCGGTGCTTTGCGTCACGATCGCGGTGTTTCCGCCGCTGCGGCGGTAGACCGTCGTGCGCCCGGGCTCCTTCTCGATCCTGACCTCGGCCTGCGCCGGATCGCCGCTTTGCGTGATCGACGCCGTGCCGTTCTCGTCCTGCACCACCGTGGTGTGACCGTCGGCAGCGCCGGCCGGCGCGGCTGCGATCACGCTCATGAGTCCTATTCCGGATGCGAGCAGAAGCACTTTCATGTCACACCTCCATCATCGGCCGAACTGGAAGATCGCCAGCCAATTGAAACGTCCGAATTGCCGCACCGCTCCCGTATTCATATCACCGATCTGAAGCAGGAGCGCATTTGTGGAATTGCCGACCTGGGTGATGTCGGCGATGTTGCTGAGGCCGGCCTGACCGACCGCGGCGTTGGTGGTGCCGCCGACCTGGATCACGTTGACATAGTTGCGCGTGCCGTTCTGGATGATCGTTGCGTCGACCGTTCCCGTGCCGCCGATCTGGATCACCCGCGCGATGTTGATGCGGCTGTTCTCCTCGATCGTGACCGGCTGAACGTCGTTGCCGAACTGCACGATCGTCTCAATGGACACGTTGCGGTTCGTCACGCTGCGCTGGACGGATCCCGCCTGCGCCTGCGTCGCGGTGCCGATGGCTGCCAGCACCGCCGCAGCAGCCATCACCCGCTTCAACATTTTCCTGCCAGAGCGCATCGCGCTTCCCCTTCGTTCCGGCGCCGATGAGTTTGCGCGCGGCCTACGGTCCGGTCTGGTGGATGGTCGAACTATTGACCAGGCCGAATTGCATCACCGCGCTACTGTTCATCGCGCCGAGCTGGGACACGAGGCTGGTCGCGGCCTGGCCAGTCTGGCCAACGAAGACGAAATTGTTCGTCCCGGTCTGCCCGACCGACGCCGAATTCGTCCCGCCGAACTGCAGCACGCCGGTGGCATTGTTGGTGCCGTTCTGCGTCACCGTCGCGCTGGTGCTGCCGCCGATCATGAACACGCCCGCCATGTTGAGCTGGCTGTTCTGGTTCAGCACGACCGGCGGTCCGCCGACCGACACGATGGTCTTGATGTCGGCGGTCTGGGCGCCGGCGGGTCCGGCGCCGGCCGCCGACAGCGCGAGCACTGCGCCGCTCGCGACTGCCAACAGATGTTTCGAGAGAGGTTTCATGACATGCCTCACCGCTTCGGGATTGCTCACGGCGTCTGTTGCAGGATGGTCGAGCCGTTCAGGATTCCGAGCTGCCCGACGCCGGCCATGTTGTTGGCGCCGATCTGGCCGATCAGGCTCGAATTGGAGCCGCCGACCTGGGCGGCCAGCGCGGTGTTGGACGCCGTCGGCGTGGTGCCGCCCTGCCCGATCACGGAAGTATTGACGGTGAACAGCGATCCCGTCTGCACCGTGGTCGCATTATTGGTCGCGCCGAACTGCAGCGTCGTGGCGCTGTTGCTGGTGGAGCCGCTCTGCGAGATGAAGGAATTGTTGGTGGTGCCGAACTGCAGCACGCTCGCCGAGTTGCCGGCCTGTGCATCGACGGCCGTCAGAGCGCCGAACGCGGCGACCGCCGCAAAAAAATAGGTGATCCGCATGTCATTTCCTCCGCGACAATAAGCGAGCCGTTGCGATGGGTCGTTTGGCCCGATTGCGCTGCTTTCGAGAAAGGCCCGGACGCACCAAGGGGTGCGTCCGGCCGAACGGGACGTGGCTCAGTGCGCCGTCTGCGAGACGGAGCTGCCGTTGATGCCGAACACGCTGAGCTGGCCGACGCTGGCCGCGTTGTTCTGCAGCGCGGGCGGCCCGAACGAGTTCTGGGTGATCGAGCTGCCGTTGTTGCCGAACGCTACCTGGCCGGTGGTCGCCGTGTTCTGCACGCCGATCTGGTTCACCGTGCTGCCGTTGTTCAGCGAAGCGGAGCTGGTGCCCTGCATCGTGGTCGCGCTGTTGACGATGCCGAGCTGGCTGGTCGACGAAGTGTCATTGGTGAGGCCCTGCTGCGAAACGCTCGAGCCGTTCACGACGCCGACCTGCACCGTGGTGGAGGTGTTGGCGGCCTGCGCGGCGGACGAGAGGGCGAACACGGCAACGGAAGCAAAAAACAATTTGCGCATGGAGTATTCCTTTCTGACCAAGTTGTCTGACTGGGTTCGGATGTCCGTCCTGGAGGCGACTGACATCGTGGGAATACTCTGAACCGATCATGTGCCGCGCGACAGACTGCAGTTCATGCTAGTCGGTAACGACTAGACGTTGCGCGGCTCGGCGCGCGCGAGCCGCGCGATGTGCGGCTAGCCCGCACCGGCGCGCGGCGCCTCCCTCTCGCGTCCCATGCTGTCGATCAGCCGCACCACTTCGATCGGCGAACGCAGCTCCAGCTTTCGCATCATCCGGGCGCGATGCACCTTCACCGTCACCTCGCTGACGCCGAGCCTTGCGGCGATCTGCTTGGCGACGAGCCCCTCGGCCATCAGCATCATGATTTCGCGTTCGCGGCTCGTCAGCATCTCGACGCGCTGCCTTGCGCCGCGGACGGTGTCCTCGCGCTCGATCCGCCTGCGGTCGCGCTCGAGGCCGTGCCGGATCGCGTCGAGGATCTCCTGCTCGCGGAACGGCTTCGGCAGGAACTCGACCGCGCCGCGCTTCATCGCCTCGACCGAAACCCGGACGTCGGAGTAGCCGCTGATGAAGACGATCGGGATGAACACGCCGGTCTCGACGAGCCGGCGCTGCAGATCGAGACCGGTCGGCGACGTTCCGGGAAAGCGAACGTCGAGCACGAGGCACGAGGGCCCCTCGGACAGAGTCTCGGCGAGGAACTCGTCGGTCGATGCGAACAGCTTCACCTGGTGGCCGGTCTCCTCGCAGAGGCTTCCAATCGCATTTCGAATCTGGATTTCGTCGTCGACGACATAGACTGTGGCCTGGCCTGAATTCATTTCAACAAACTCCCGGCTTGGGCTCGATGGACCGGCAAAACGCCGTCCATTCTTCTTGCAAGCGTAGACAAGGTGCTTGGATCAATTCGCGGGAATCGAACGATCGGCGTCCGTCCGCCGGTTCGACGTCTTAGGGCCAATGCTCGCCCGAGGCGAGTGAAGGCGTTCACACATTGGGCTTCGTGATGGCGGGGATTTCGACGCGCCACAGGCGGCATCATGGCGAAGCGCGCTATCGCGAATGCGACAGTCCGGTATCTTGGCCGCAGCATCGCCAACTGCGTCATGGCATTGCAACCCACATGCCGGCTTGAACGCCGGCCCCGGCCGCAACAGCCGGATCATACGAGGCGTTCAGTCAGCTTATCGAGTATCGATACCGCGCGCAGCGTATCGATACGACGAGTATGCATTCCCGGCAAATCACGAAAGGTCGCAGCCACCGACTTTTACTACTGGATGATGATGCGCACCCGACCGTCGGCCCCGCGAGCGCGACATACTGACGATCGATACTACTTCTAGATGATTTACAACCATAGCGAGTTGCCACTTTTTCCCTCCGCCAACGAACATTTCAACGAGGCGGGTTTTGATATGCGATTTGTGCCAGCGATTGCCTTGCTCGGAACTGCATGCGGTCTCGCCGCCATTTATGCCGCGGGACCAGCCGTCATCACGGGCGCTGCCGGGAGCGCGGCAGACAAGGCGGCTCACGCCTACGACCAGACCAAGCAGCTGCTCGTGCCCGGCCGCAGCGACGCACCGACCTTCGGGTCGGATGCCCCCGTGTTCCGCTATGCCGCGATCCAGCGCGGCAGCATCGAGCAGACCGTTACCGTCACCGGCGCCCTGCAGCCGGTCAAGACGATCGAAGTGGGATCTCAGCTCTCCGGGCAGCTCGCCCGGGTCTATGTCGATTTCAACGACACGGTAGCGAAGGACCAGCCGCTCGCTTTGATCGATCCGCGCAGCTTCGCGGCCAAGGTCGACGAGGCCAGGGCATCGCTCGCGGTCGCCAATTCCATCGTCGACATCGCACGCGCCAAGCTCGACCGCGCCAGGATCGATCTGCAGAACGCCAAGGGCAGCCGCGACGTGCTCGCCGCCAAGCTCGAGAGCGCCCAGGCGGTCAAGTCCTCGGCGCAGAAGACCCTGCAGCGCAAGCTGGCGCTGCAGTCGCAGAACGTGGTCGCGACGACGACGGTCGACGATGCCCAGACCGAGTTCACCGCGCGCCTCGCCCAGGAGCGCGAGGCGGAGGTCCTGATGTCCCTCAACGCCTACTCCGTCGACGGCGCGCAGGCCGACGTCCGCCGCATCGAGGCCGAGCTGCAGCAGGCCCGCATGGCGGTACCGGAGAAGGCGGCCGTTCTCGCCGCGGCCCAGGCCGATCTCGACCGCACCGTGATCCGCTCTCCGATCGACGGCGTCGTGGTCGGCAGGTTCGTCAACGAGGGCCAGACGCTCGCCGTCGGTCTGGAATCGCGCACCACCTTCGTGGTCGCGCATCGGCTCGAAGACATGGAGATCCACGCGCAGGTCGATGAAGCCGATATCGGGCGCATCGCTCCCGGCCAGCGCGCCCATTTCACGGTGGACGCCTATCCCGACCGCCGCTTCGAGGCGGTGGTGCGGCAGGTGCGCAAGGCGCCGCAGAACCAGCAGCACGTCGTCACCTATACCGTCGTGCTGTCGACCTCGAACATCGACGGCGCGCTGCTGCCCGGCATGACCGCGCTGGTGAAGATCGTGATCGAGCGGCAGGACGACGTGCTGAAGGTGCCGCTCGCCGCACTCCGGTTCCAGCCGTCCGGCGCGCGGCCGGAGCCGGCCGGCGCACGTAGCGGCGTGTGGGTGCGGACCGCCAGCGGCTCGCTCCAGCGCATCGCGGTGACGGTCGGTGCGGCCGGCACCGAACAGGTCGCGCTCAAGAGCGGAGACCTGGTCGAAGGCAGCCAGGTCGCCGTCGGCCAGGCCATCCGGCCGGCGGGCATGGAGTTCCTCGGAATCAGGTTCGGATCATGACCGACCAGTCGCCCCTCATCAGTCTCCGCTCCGTATCCAGGACCTATCGCACCGACGGAATAGCAGTGACGGCGGTCCGCAACGTCAGCTTCGACATCGCGCAGGGCGAGATCGTCGCCGTGATGGGGCCCTCGGGCTCGGGCAAGTCGACGCTGATGAACATGATCGGGCTGCTCGACCTGCCGAGCGAGGGCGCGGTCCACCTCGAGGGCGCCGATGTCGCCGGGCTCTCGGAAGACCGCCGCTCGTCGCTGCGCGCCCGCAGCATCGGCTTCGTGTTCCAGTCCTACAATCTGCTGGCACGCCACAACGCGATCGAGAACGTCGCGCTGCCGCTGGTCTATTGCGGCGTCGGCCGCAAGGCGCGCCTGGCGCGGGCCGAAGCGTGCCTTCAGTCCGTCGGCATGCTGCACCGGGCCCATCACTTTCCGCGCCAGCTCTCGGGCGGCGAGCAGCAGCGCGTCGCGATCGCGCGGGCGCTGATCGCCTCCCCGCTGATCGTGCTCGCGGACGAGCCGACCGGCGCGCTCGACAGCCGCACCGGCGCCGAAATCCTCGCCCTGTTCGCGGCCCTCAACCGCACCGGCCAGACCATCGTGATGATTACGCACGATCCCAGCATCGCGACGCAGTGCCGGCGCACCATTCGCCTGCATGACGGCGAACTGGTCAGCGACGAGCGGGTCGCCGAGCTGGTGCCGAGACGGAGCGCGGTATCATGACGATGCTCCAGGGGTTTCAGATCGCCCTGCACGCCCTGCGCCTCAATCCGCTGCGCAGCTTCCTCACCATGCTCGGCATCGTGATCGGTGTCGCCTCCATCGTGACGGTGTTCGCGATCGGCTCTGGCGCGCAGCTTCGCCTGCAGGAGCAGATCCGTTCGATCGGCGCCAACGTGCTGATGATCACCCCGGGCGCGGTCTATCAGGGCGGCGTGCGCCTCAAGGACGGCAGCAAGCTGACGATGACCGAGGGCGACGTGCAGGCCATCCTCGAGCAGATCCCGGAGATCCAGGCCGCCGCCGGCTCGCTGGCCGGGACGGCGCAGGTCATCCACGAGGGCAAGAACTGGAACACGACGATCAACGGCACGACCACCGGCCATTTCATGGTGCGCGACTGGCAGCTCGCCTCGGGGCGTTATTTTTCCGGGGCGGAAGAGTCCGGCGCCGGCAAGGTCGTCATCCTCGGCAGCACGGTCGCGCGCGAACTGTTCGCGCCGGGCGACGATCCGATCGGCGCGCAGATCAGGATCATGAAGGTGCCGCTCGAAGTCGTCGGCGTGCTCGATCGCAAGGGCCCGGCGCAGGACGACGTCGCCTTCGTGCCGCTCTCGACCGCCAAGCTGCGCTTCCTCGGCAGCGCCAGCAACATCAACCGGGATTCAGTGGCCTACATCATCGCCAAGGTGGCCGCGGACGGTCAGATGGCCGGCGCGCGAGCGGAGATCGAGGGCCTGTTGCGGCAGCGCCATCGCATCCCTGCCGGCCAGGAGGACGACTTCAAGGTCCAGGATCCGGCCGCCGCCATGGAGGCGCAGCAAGGCGCGATCCGCACCGTGGCGCTCCTGCTCGTCGCCATCGCCTCGGTCTCGCTGCTCGTCGGCGGCATCAGCATCATGAACGTGATGATCGTATCGGTCACCGAGCGTACGCGGGAGATCGGAATCCGCCGCGCGCTCGGCGGGCGGATGCGGGATATCCGCCTGCAGTTTCTCTGCGAGGCCCTCGTGCTCTGCCTGCTCGGCGGTGCCATCGGCGTTGCCGGCGGCATCACTCTCTCGATGACGGTCGCGCGCATGGCCGGATGGGTCACTTCGATCGACAGCGAGGCGATCGGCCTTGCCCTCGCCTTCTCGATCGTGACCGGTCTCATCTTCGGGTTCTATCCCGCCCACAAGGCATCCAGGCTCAGCCCGATCGAGGCGCTGAAGACGGAGTAAGACGATGCCGGGGGCGGCCTTATCAACGCGAAGACCAGGGAGGTGCCAGCCATGAGTGCGGATTCGAAGGATTCGATCACACCGACACCGCGCGAGCGTGAGCTGATGATGCTGATCGCGCGAGGGCTGCAGAACAAGAACATCGCCTACGAGCTCAAGATCTCCGAGAACACGGTGCGGGCGCATATCGGCAACATCATGCGCAAATACCGCCTGCAGAACCGGACCCAGATCGCGATCATCTATGCGCTCAAGACGGTCCCGCTTTCGCTGCGGCGCGACCTCGCCAAGTCAGGGGCCGGCCCCGCAACGGTCAAGCCGGCTCCGCCGCTGGCGCAGACGACGCGGGCACCGACCGCGCCGGAGTGACGGAGCGGCCACAACACCTTGTGCGGGACGTCGGGCAAAACACCCAGGCCCGGGTCAATCGACCTGCATCGAAATAATTCGCTTTATTCGAATTCTGATTTTTGTTAGTCATTTCTCACCCTGGCCCGGGAAAGAGGGGCGTATCGCGATCGTCACGAACGCGGGCCGGGCGGCGGTGGACGCGGATGGCGTTGGCGCGAACGGCCTTGCAGGGCGGGAGACCGTGAGCAAGACCACGCGCGTACGACCGGTGTCATCAGCGTACGGCAAAATCGTGTGGTCCTGACGCCCGGGGTCTGTGCGTCAAGTCCCAGCGGTGGTGTGGCGGCCCGACCGGGCACGTGCATCAGCCATCTCGCGGGACGACGGGGGCAATAGTGCATCGCTCCCCGGGGAGAGCACGACATAAGCCGTAACACCACTGCGCAGGGAAGGCCGTGTGTTGGGCTTCACCTGTATGCCGCTGTGCAAATTCTTGCTGCCACCTTCCGCACAGTGGACCGTGGGTGCCCGGCCGGCACCCGGTCTTCCCTGCGCCCTCTTTCATTGGGGGTGACACAAGCAAAGCTCGGGCGAAACCAGCCGCGAGAGAGCAAAGGCGTGTCTGCAGGGGCGTAGGATGGGTAGAGCACTTGCGAAACCCATCATGCCTACGCGAGCGGGGAACGGTCGATGGGTTTCGCTGCGCTCTACCCATCCTACGAGATCCGGATCGCAGTTGCGTCGCACCGGTTGCGTGTTGCGTCGCGTCCGGGACACGAGCGTGATGCCCTCCCCAGCCCTCTTGCCACCGCAATAAGCCTTGTAACAAAACTGTCATGCAGCAAAACTAAACGAATGCCGGGGGCCGCGGTCGGCGGCCATGCCGCCTCACCGCCAGGAGACTTCCATGCGTCGCTCACTGCTGTTGCTGTCCGCCGGACTGACAGTGCTGTCCACCGGACTTGCGTCCGCCCAGAACAATACCCCCCGCAACCTGATCCTGTTCATTCCGGACGGTCTGCGCGCGCTGAAAGTCACCCCTCAAACGGCCCCGGCGATGGCCGAGGTCCGCGACAAGGGCGTCAACTTCAAGAACTCGCATTCGCTCTTCCCGACCTTCACCATGGCCAACGGCTCGGCGATGTCGACCGGCCATTATCTCGGCGACACCGGCGTGTTCTCCAACACGATCTGGACCAACTACACCTCCGTGCCCGCTGGCGACACGGTGGTCCCCTTCATCGAGAACGACGCCGTGCTCGGCGACATCGACGAGCATTTCAAGGGCGACTATCTCAACGAAGAGACCATTCTGAAGATGGCCCGCGACAAGGGATACAGCACCGCGGCGCTGGGCAAGCACGGCCCGACTTATCAGTTCGACCACACCGACAAGCCCGAGAAGCCCGGCCTGCATTCGGTCGTGTTCGACGACGCCACCGGCGGCAAGAACGGCGTGGCGCTGTCGGACGAGGTGAAGGCGGCGCTGACCAAGGCCGGCCTGCCCCTCGCCACCCCGCCGCGCGGCGACAATTCCAAGGCGGGCGACGCCAAGACGCCCGGCACCACCGTCGCCAACGTCGCGCAGCAGGCCTATTTCGCCGACGTCGCCACCAAGGTCCTCCTGCCGATGTTCAAGGCGCGCAACAAGCCCTTCGTGCTGGTGTTCTGGTCGCGCGACCCGGACGGCAGCCAGCACAACACCGGCGACAGCCTCAACCAGATCATGCCCGGCATCAACGGGCCGACCTCGATGGCCGGCATCAAGAATGCCGACGACAACCTCGCCCAGCTCCGCAAGGCGCTCGACGAGCTCGGCCTTGCCGCAACGACCAACATCATGGTGCAGGCCGACCACGGCTTCTCGACCATCTCCAAGGAAAGCAAGACCAGCCCCTCGGCCAAGGTCAGCTATGACGACACGCCGAAGGACTTCCTGCCGATGGGCTTCCTGGCGCTCGACCTCGCCAAGGCGCTCGACCTGCCGCTGTTCGATCCCAACGACAAGAATGCGAAGATCGAAGGCAACAAGCATCCGAAGGCCGGCAACGGCGTGCTCGGCAAGGATCCGGAAAAGCCGGACCTCGTCGTCGCCACCAATGGCGGCTCCGACCTGGTCTACCTGCCCAACAAGGACAAGAAGCTGGCGGCCAGGACCATCAAGGCGCTGCTCGAGCAGGACTACGTCTCCGGCCTGTTCGTCGAGGACTCGCTCGGCCGCTTCCCCGGCACGCTGCCGCTGTCGAGCGTCAACCTGCGCGGCAAGGCGGCGACCCCGACGCCGTCGATCGTCGTCAACTTCCGCTCCTATGCCAGCGATTGCGGCGAGGCGCCGACCAACTGCTCGGTGCAGGTCGCCGACACCGTGCTGCGCCAGGGCCAGGGCATGCATGGCAGCTTCAGCCGCGGCGACACCATGAACTTCATGGCCGCCATCGGTCCGGACTTCAAAGCGGGCTACGTCGACGAGCTGCCGGTCAGCAATGCCGACGTCGGCATGACCGCGGCGCAGCTGTTGGGCCTGCGTGCCTCGCAGAATGGCGGCCTGGTCGGCCGGGTGATGTCGGAGGCGCTGCCCAACGGCATCGTGCCGAAGGCCTATGCCGGCACGCAGAAGTCCAAGCCTTCCGAGGGCGGCCTGATCACCGTGCTGAATTTCCAGCGCGTCGGCAGCCAGCGCTATTTCGATGCCGCCGGTTTCCCCGGCCGCACGCTGGGGCTCGAGGTGGACCATCTTGGGATGGGGACCGGCAAACAAAAAACGGCGGGGAAATAACCCCGCCGCTTCGCTCGCGCCCCGCAAGGGGCGCGACAATCTCGTGACGTTACATGCCGATGTCGAACACGTTCGGCAATTGGCCCGCCAGGGGCAGCGCGGTGGCGCCGAGGAACGTCGCCACCATCGCCATCAGGCGGCGGTTGTTCTGGCGCTTGCCGCGCATCTGGCCGGCGATCCACTCCAGCATCTCGCTGTTGACCTTGGAGGCATAGGACGGCGCCCAGCTCTCGATGTCGGTGTCGGCCGACAGCGCGACGCTGCGCGGCGGCACCTTCAGGCCGGAGGCGCTTGCGGCATAATGGGCAACGGCCTTGGCGAGCAGGTCGTCGAAGCGGCCGGCGTCGGTGCGCTCGGTTGCGGCTTCGTTGATCTCGAACAGGATCTCGGCCTCGGTGCGGCTGATGGGCTGGTCGTTGACGGCGGTCGCGGTCAGGATGCGCGCGCACCAGGCGGTGTCATCGGCATCGAGCGAGCGGGAAAAATGGACCCGGCCCTTGGTGGTCGGGCCTTCGCCCGTGATCACGCCGTCGCGCACGATGGAGAGGGCATCAGCCGCGGTATCGCGGCAGGACGGTTCGAGGGACGGCGACTCGACGGACTTGGCAGCGGCAGACATAGTTCACTTCCAGATTTCTTCTGAGCGACCAGCATTTCCATGCGGGCCGTAAAGGGGTGGTTAATGATTCGGTACGGGGATCGCGACTTTTCTCAATGGTTGCCGATTAGTCGCTACGAGGACCATTTCGGTTCCGGAGAGCGTCGGGCGAGCGTGATGCGGGTCATAAAAGGCTTTATCGGGGCAATCGAGACCGTGAAGCTCCGGTGGAGATGTTTCGCCGCACGCGCCCCTGTAACAGAAAAGTGCTAGGAGTTCGGTCGTTCAGAGAAGAAATTCACATTTTACTTGAAGCGGTTCAGTCAGCGTTCACTTGGCCTCGCCAAGTGCCTATACTCAAGGCGACGGCCAGCAATAGATTCACAAGCAAATTCAATGTGATGAGGTAGAACCATGACACTCCCGATCGGCACCACCGCCCCCGACTTCGAAGCCGAGACCACCGAAGGGAAGATCAAGTTCCACGATTGGATCGGCAACAGCTGGGCCCTCCTGTTCTCGCACCCCAAGGACTTCACGCCGGTCTGCACGACCGAGCTCGGCGCGCTCGCCAAGCTGAAGCCGGAATTCGACAAGCGCGGCGTCAAGCTGATGGGCCTCTCGGTCGACCCGGTCGATCGCCACGCCAAATGGTCCGAGGACATCAGGGAGACGCAGGGCGCCGCACCGAACTATCCGATGATCGGCGACACCGATTTCAACGTCTCGAAGCTGTACGAGATGCTGCCGGCCTCGACCTCGGGCGATCCCCTCACCCGCACCCCCGCCGACAACCAGACCGTCCGCAACGTCTTCATCATCGGGCCGGACAAGAAGATCAAGCTGGTGCTGGTCTACCCGATGACCACGGGCCGGAACTTCCAGGAGATCCTGCGCGTCATCGACTCGCTCCAGCTCACCGCCAAGCATCGCGTCGCCACCCCGGCCGACTGGACCCAGGGCGAGGACGTGATCATCGCCGGCTCGGTCTCCAACGACGAGGCCAAGACGATCTATCCGCAGGGCTGGAAAGAGCCGAAGCCGTACATCCGCATCGTGCCGCAGCCGAAGTGACTTTTGGCGGTCGCACCTAGCGGCCGAAAGAAGTCATCCCGGGGGACGCGAAGCGCGAACCCGGGATCTCGAGATTCGCCGGTGCGCAATTGCGCACCGGGGTTCGGTGCCTACGCACCGCCGCGGAATAACGGCGTCAGCTTACATTAAGCCGCGTGCACGCGGTCCAGGAAGCCGTCGACCTCGGCTTTCAGATGCAGGCTCTCGCCCGACAGCGCCTGGGCGGAGGCGAACATCCGGCTCGACGTCTCGCCCGTCTCGCTCGCGCCCTGGGCGGCGTGACGGACATTGACCGCGACATCGGCCGTGCCTGAGGCCGCGGCGCGAACGCTGGCCGCGATGTTGTGGGTGGCGCTGCGCTGCTGCTCGACTGCAGCCGAGATCGAGCCCGCGATGCTGCTGATGCGCTCGATGGTCTGGCCGATTCCCTTGACCGCGGCAACCGACTCCTCGGTCGCAAGCTGCATGCTCGCGATCTGGTTCGATATCTCTTCCGTTGCCTTGGCCGTCTGGCCGGCGAGCGTCTTGACCTCCTGAGCCACCACGGCAAAACCGCGCCCGGCATCGCCGGCGCGCGCGGCCTCGATGGTGGCGTTCAGAGCCAGCAGGTTGGTCTGCTCGGCGATCGAGGTGATCAGCTTGACGACGTCGCCGATGCGCGAGCCCGCCTCGGACAGCTGCGCGATGCGCTGGTCGGTGGCCTCGGCCTGCCGCACGGCCTCGGCGGAGATCTGGTTCGATTCCTGCACCCGGCGGGTGATCTCGGAGATCGACTGGGACAGTTCGTCGGAAGCTGCGGCCGCCGAGCGGACATGCTCGGAGGCATCCTCTGACGCCCCGGCCGATCGCGCCGACAGATCGGCGGTGGAGCGCGCGGTGTCGGTGAGCTGCCGCGCCGCCCGTTCGAACTCGCCGGAGGAGTTCAGCACCTTGTCGAGGATGCCGCCGACGCTGCCGCGGAACTGTTCGACGAAGTTGCGCAGCTCCGCCTTGCGCTGTTCGGCCGCGGCGGCGGTGGCCGCCGTCTGCTCGCTGCGCAGGCGCGCCCGCTCCAGCGAATTGCTCCTGAACACCGCGACCGTGCGGGCGATCTCGCCGATCTCGTCGGCGCGGTCCTCGCAATCGATCTCGACGTCGCTCTGGCCGTTGGCGAGCGCCGTCAGCGAGTGCGTGACCGAGCTGAGCGGCTTGGTGACACGGCGGACGATCAGCAAGGTGAGGACGAGGACCAGCAGCGCGGCCAGTCCGGCGGCGGCGGCCATGCTCGAGATCGCCTGGGCCAGCATGCTCTCGAACTGGGCCATGGGGATGCCGACATAGAGGATTCCGCCGACCTTACCGGCCGCGTCCATCACCGGGAAATAGGCGGTCATGAACGATTTGCCGAACAGGACGGCCGGGCCCCTATAGGCCTCGCCACGGCGCAAGCCGGCCTGCGCCGGATGATCGGCCGCGAGCTGGGTGCCGACGGCGCGGTCGCCATTTTCCTTTTTCACATTGGTCGAGCGGCGCACGAACTGCCCGCTCGCGTCGTCGAGCACGAACAGGGTCGCATTGCCGCCGACATAGGACACCGCGCGATCGACGATCGCATGGTCCTTGAACTCGGGCATCTTCGGGATCTCGGCGCGCACGACCGCGCCGTCCCGCATCGTGATCTTGGCCTCGGGAACGATCTCGGCAAAGGCCAGCGCCAGGGTGCGCAGATTGACATCGATGTCGCGTAGCGCGCGATCGTTGAAGGCGGAGGTCAGCGACCAATAGCCGGCACCCACCACCAGCGCCGTGTTCACGGCGATCAGCAGCACCGCGGACAGGACGGCCTTGGTACCCAGCTTGAATTGCGGCAGGAACTTCGCCGTTGCACGTTTGGACATGATTGGAAAAACCCTCGGAATCCCTGCATATTCATGCAATCGGCTTACGGCCGCATTAACGACGGTTCACAGCGCCGCCGGCGCCATGGTTTCCAAATCGTAAACGAGGCCCCTCCTGACCACGCCAAGTGCGCCGCCCGTCATCGTCTGGTTCCGCGATGACCTCCGCCTGTCCGATCATCCCGCCCTCCACGCCGCCGCCAAGGCCGGCGCGCCCGTGGTTTGCCTCTATGTGCTCGACGACGCGGCCGGGCGGTCCGCCGGCGGCGCAGCACGCTGGTGGCTGGCGCAGTCGCTACGGGCGCTAGCAGCGGATATCGCCGCGCGCGGCGGGTCGCTGATCCTGCGCAAGGGGCCAGCGGCCAGGGTGATCGCCGAGCTGGCGCGCGAGAGCGGCGCCCGCGCCGTGTACTGGAACGGGATCGCGCAGGCGCCGCATCAGGCGGTTGAGCGACAGCTCGAAGCTGCGCTCGCAAAGCTCGGCGTGGACTCGCAGATCTTCCCCGGCGACCTGCTCGTCCCGCCCTCGGCGATCCGCAACAAGGAAGGCCGCGGCCTGCGCGTGTTCACGCCGTTCTGGCGACGCGTGCTGTCGCTCGGCGACCCGCCAAAACCGCTGCCGGCACCGAAGGAGCTGCGCCCGGGTCCGAAGAGCGCGAGCGACAGGCTGGAGAGCTGGCAGCTGGAGCCGAGCAAGCCCGACTGGGCCGGCGGACTGCGCGAAAGCTGGACGCCGGGCGAGACCGCGGCCCGCGCGCGCCTGCGCGACTTCCTCAAGCACACCGCCCGCAATTATGTCGGCGACCGCGACCGCCCGGACCGGGAGGGCACCTCAGGCCTGTCGCCGCATTTGCGGTTCGGCGAGCTCAGCCCGCGTCAGGTCTGGCACGCCGCACGGTTCGCTGCGGCCGAGGATCCGGCGCTCGGCCAAGGCGTCGAGAAATTCCTGAGCGAGCTCGGCTGGCGCGAGTTCTGCCGCCACCTGCTCCACGATCATCCGGGCCTTGCCACCGAAAACCTGCAGGCGAATTTCGACGGCTTCCCCTGGAAGGGCGACAAGAAGGCCCTTGCCGCCTGGCAGCGCGGCCGCACCGGCTATCCCATCGTCGATGCCGGCCTGCGCGAGCTCTGGCACACCGGCGTGATGCACAACCGGGTGCGGATGGTGGTGGCGTCCTTCCTGGTCAAGCACCTGCTGATCGACTGGCGCGACGGCGAGAGCTGGTTCTGGGACACGCTGGTCGATGCGGACGCCGGCAGCAACCCCGCCAACTGGCAGTGGGTCGCCGGCTGCGGTGCGGACGCTGCGCCCTATTTCCGCGTGTTCAATCCGATCCTGCAAGGCGAGAAGTTCGATCCTGACGGAACCTATGTCGCGCGCTGGGTGCCGGAGCTGAAGGACTTGCCGGCCAAGCTGATCCACCAGCCGTGGGAGGCAACACCGATCGAGCTTGCGAGCGCCGGCATCACGCTCGGCAAGACCTATCCGCAACCGATCGTCGATCATGCGAAGGGACGCGAGCGCGCACTCGCCGCCTACGCGAAGATCCGCAAAGGTTGAGCCTTGCTTTGACACAATTTTGAAACGCGCTATCGTCATCGCTCCATACAACACTGGGGGACAGGTTATGGACGACGAGAAGCCGATCACCGAACAGGCGATGGAGACGATCACCACCGCCGTGGAAGCGACCAAGGACGCCGCAGTCACCGCGGTCAAGAAGGTCAGGAAAGCCGCCAAGAAGGTCGCGAAGAAAGTAGCGCCGAAGAAGGCCAAGAAATCTGCGAAGAAGTCTTCGAAGAAGGCTGCAAAGAAGTCGTCGAAGAAGGCGGCCAAGAAGTCCGCGAAGAAGTCTGCCAAGAAGGCGGTGAAGAAATCCGCGAAGAAGGCCGCAAAGAAGAAAAAGAAGGCCAAGAAGTCCAAGCGCTGATCGCAAGCGACAGCACGTCTCCGGGCGCAGGCGCGCCCGGAGACGGATCCCGCAATACCCCTACCCCCGCCTTTTGGCGGCGCGCCGTCCCGGATGATGCTCGCCCTGCGGATCGCGGAACTCGCTGCGATGACCGCGCCGGTCCTCGGCATTGAAGCGCCGCCGCTTGGCCGGCGAGCCGAACGCCCTGATCACCTTCCTGCCGTTGACTTTCTTGATGACATAGCCGCCCTCCGTCATGGAGAACGGCTCCTTCAGCGTGCCCTTGTGGTCGAACTTGGTGCCGCGCGGATGCTTGAACGGCTCGAACCAGGACGGGTAGACGAAGTTCGACATCTCGAAGCCGTCGACGCGGAAGGAATCCTCCTCAACGGCGTCGCAGACCTCGTAGGCATATTGCGTGTTCGGATTCTTGTCGGCCCAGAGATTGGCCATGGGATCGAGCACCATCTCGAACAGCTCGTGCGAGGCCGCCACGCTGACGGGCTCGTCGCCCAGCGCCTTGACGAAGATCTTCGAGATCGGTTGGCCGCGATGGGTCAGCTCGTGCCGTCCCAGCATGTTCTTGTGCGAGGCATCATCGAAATAGACGAGCTGCCAATCCGAAGGCCTCGGCTTCTCGGTGACATAGAGGTCGACCGGATAGCCCCACACCGGGAGGAAGTGCCTGTCGTAGCATTTCTGCAGCGCAGCGGTGAGCTTGCTCATCATGCGGCCGCTGATCGTCTCGTCCGCGTAATTGATGCAGGCAATCCGGACCGGCCTCAGGGACCGGCCAAGCAGTGCGCGCCGCGCCTTCTTCATGGAAATCACCGTGTGAAAGGGAAGCTGAAATCAGCCCAGCCTAACACGAGCCCGTCCCGCACGTCAGGGATGTATTCCGCCGCCTAGATGCGCCGGTTGACCACGAAGACCGCCGCCGCGCACATCGCCATGCCGGCGATCGCCAGCGCATCGAGCTTCTCGCCGAACAGCAGATAGGCCATCAGCGCGGTCACCGCGGGCACGAGGTAGAACAGGCTCGCCACCGACGTCGCCGCGGCGTGGCGGATCAGCCAGTACAAGAGCCCGATCGATCCGATCGAGAGCGCCACCGCAAGCCAGGCCAGCGCGAATACGAACTCCCGCGTCCAGTGCACCACCCGGTCCTCGAACAGGAAGGTGCCGACCGCAAAGAAGATCGTCACGGCCACGTACTGCACCAGATTGCCGGCGCGCCAGTCGATGTGATTGCAGTAGCGGCGCTGATAGAGCGTGCCGAGCGTGATGCTGATCAGGGAGACCACCGAGGCGAGCCAGCCGAGCCCGGCTTCGCCGGTCATCGGGCGGTTGTGCAGGATCAGCACGACGCCGCCGAGGCCCAGCACGAGGCCCGCCCATTGCACCGGCGTCACCTTCTCGCCGAGCCAGCGGTTGGCGATGGTCGAGGTCAGGATCGGCTGCAGGCCCGGGATCAGCGCGGAGAGCCCGGCCGGGATCGAATGGGCGATCGCGATCGCGGTGCCGCCGAGATAGAAGCCGTGGACGAGAATGCCGGCGACCGCGCTGTGGGCGATGCCGGCGCGGTCAGGCCATTTCGGCCGCGCAATGCCCGCGATGATCGCCATCAGGCCGACCACGATCGCCATGCGGATGGCGAGATAGGTCAAGGGATCGGCGTTGTTGATGACGTATTTGGTGCCGATGAATCCGGTGCTCCAGAGCAGCACGAACAGGATCGGCGCGGCGCGGGCGGTCAGGGCTTCTTGATTTTGGTTCATTGCCGCCCTCATTGCCCCAAGGGGACCCGTGCGGCAATGCGAATTTCTCGCCCGGCGATGCTGCGCTGCGACGGACGGGGCGGCTCAGCTCAGCCGCTCACCATTCTTCCGGACAGGGGTCGATGATCTTCCAGAGCTCGACACCGTTCTTGATCTTCTTCATGTCGGTGGTGAGCCCGCCATTGCGACGGATCCAGTCTTTCACCGTGTCGGGATAGTAGGACATCAGATCGGACGTCCCTTCCGCGCTGGTGACCTTGATGCCGAAGGTGAAGGCCTTGTCGTAATAGGCCTGGTGGAAGCCGAGGCTGGCCTTCGGCGTCACGCAGATCTTGTTCATCGGCACGATGCCGAGCACCAGCGTGCAGGCCGAGTTGCAGATGCCGTCGATGATGACGCGCTCGCCCTTGTCGCGGACCCGCTTGTACTTGACCTTGTACTCTTCGACGTAGCCGCCATGGTCGCGGGTGATGTGCAAATCGGCCCGCGCCGGCGTCGTAGCGGCGAAGCAGAGCAACAGCAGGCTCAGAAGCGTGATGCGCATGGCGAAGGACGGTGAAAACCTTGCAGGAACGGGCCGGCCTCGAAGAGCACCCCAGGCGACCGGCAGGAATCTAGCCGAATTCTTCTTGGTCATACTTGTGTGGGGAATTCGTTAAGCATCCCGAAAAGGCCAAAAATGGGCAGTCCGGGACGGCCATTCCGGCAATTCTGTCACACCCACCCGGAAATCTGCGGGATTGGCCCCGGATTTCGCCCGTCGGACGGGTGTCCCGGCGGCCCGAAATGGCTATAACAGCTAAGCTATTTGCGCAGGTTCCGGAGAATCGAGATGAGCAAGTTGAAGCTTGTAGCCGCAGTTGCTGCCCTGTCGGCCGCAATCCTCGCCCCCAGCCTTGCCGAGGCACGGCACCATCACCGGTACCACCGCCATTACACCAGCCCGCTGCCCTACCCGATCAGCTATCTGCACAATTACGGCCCCGGGATCACCGCCGGCACCTTTGCCTATTATGACGGTCCGTCGACCAACCATTGCTACCGGAGCTCGGCTGCCTATGTCGGCCAGGACCGCCGCCGGCACCCCTGCTACTGAGGGACACCGGCGCGTCCACGGCGGGCGTCCTTATTTCGCGGCGCCCGACCGCAGCAACTGCTTCTCGATCTCATAGACCGGCAGCTTGACGAGGTCCTTGCCGACCTCGCCCCGGAGCGCCTTGCGCACGCCGTCCGAATAGTCGGCGCGGATCATGCCGAGCGCGCGCGGCGAAGCCACCATGGTCAGGGCCGAGGTCTCGCCCGAGCTGACCGCCTCGTCGAGCCGGCCGGCGAGGCTCCGCAGGAAGGCGCGCTCGGCCTCGTCGTGCCAGTCTGTCTGCTCGACCGAGCTGCGCGCACCGCCGGATGCGCCGTGCAGCCGACCGGGCGCATCGCTTCCTTGTGCGCTCGTCGAGGGATTGGGCTGCTCGTGCACCTCCCTGGTGTGAAGGTTCGGAAACATCTCGTCGCCGAGATTTTCCAGGATGAGCGCCTTGCGCCCGTCGCACACCACCAGCCAGTCGCCCTTGTCGATTCTCATCTTGTCCATTGCACAGCTCCAAACAACAGTGGGCCGGGACCGATGCGAACCGCCGGCCGCGCTTCGCATTCCGCGAAGTACTGCCCACGGCGACAAGATTAGGGACGAAGCGGCCAGCACGACTTGCGCAAGATCAAGGATGGTAACGCGGGCGCGTCATGGCCAGGGAAGCGAAGCTGAGCTAGTCTTGCTGCGCTGGATCAGGCCCGCGGCGGAGTGGCTGAAGATTTGTTCATCAGCATTACATTTCGGTTCCGCCACAATTTGATCAGAACAACTTCGATATTCTGTATTGCGTAAGCGGAGGAAGACATCATGAAGCTTAAGATTGGCCTCGTCGCCGCATCTTTGTTCGGTGCCGTCATGGCATCGCCGGCGGCGTCCGCCATGCCCATCGCACCTGCCCCTGCGGTCCCGCAGGTCTCGGGCGTCGAGCAGGTCCGTATGGTCTGCAACGCCTGGGGACAGTGCTGGTGGCGCCCCAACTATTATGGATATTACGGCCCGCGCCCGTATTACGGGCCCCGCTATTATGGGCCGCCGCGCTACTACGGCCGCCCCTATGGCTATTACGGCGGCTACCGCCGTTGGTGACGTTTCGAAGGGGCCCTCGGGCCCCTTCGCTTTTGCGAGATCCCGAATTCACCATCAGCCGACGCGGCTAGGCTGGAGCCGTTCCAAAACTGATCTAGATCAAAGTGGAAATCCGCCGCGGCGTCATGCTGCGTCCATGGCCGATTTGATCGTTTTTCGATGCCCTCAGACGGGCATGAACGTACAGACGCATCTGGAAAAGCAGCAGCGACCCGAAGGGCGGAGCTTCCAGTCCTTCGCCTGCCCCGCCTGCACGCGCCTCCATTTCATCGACCTCGTCTCCGGCCAAGCGATGAGCCGCGACCGTTGACGGTGACAATGATCTGGCGGGCGACATGGCATGATGTCCGCAATACTACGGCCTGAAATCCGGTTTACTGAAGCAGGATGTTTAGCCATTGATGGCAATGTACTGACGTTCATTTAATTGTCACATTGCAGCAACGGCCAGACGCATGTTCGATGCCCTTGTCCCGTCCTCCGCACTTCAACTGATCGGCTTTGCCGATGTCGATGCCTTCAGGCCGATCGAGTCGATGGAGGATGCGAGAAGCATCCCGCTCGACGTGACCGGCTTCGCGCCTGCCCGCGCCGTCGTCTCGCTGCCGGCCTGCCGCATCATCGTGATGCGCTCCTTCGCGCGCATCCTCGACGCGGCCTATCGGATGCCGGGCGGGATGGTGATCCTGTCGATGACCGACGACCTTCAGGTCAATTCCAAAGGCATGGATCTCGATGCCCGTTCTTTCGTTGCGCTCCGCGGCAACGACGAGTGCCATTTCGTCGAGCCCCAGACCAACCATCACGCGATGATCATCCTCTCGCCGGGCCTGAAAGACCGGGGCTGGTTCGATCACGCCGACGATCTGCGGGCCTATGCCGCGAACCGGGCCGCCCTGCTCCACACGCGCCAGCTCGTGCTCGACATCCTGCGAACCGCCTCCGTCCAGCCGTTCCTGTTCGAGACCACCGAGGCTGCCTCGCATCTGCAGGAAGGCCTCCTGCTCGCCCTCGACGATCTGTTCCGGATCGGGACTGGTCCGGACCGGAGCACCTCGGTCCAAAGCGGGCGATCGACCAAGCTGGTGCAGCGGATCGACGATTACGTCGCGGCCTATCCGACCGCGCCGATCTATACGGCCGATCTCGCCGGCGAGTTCGGCGTCTCGATCCGGACGCTCAGCGGCGCCGTCAACAAGGTGCGGGGCATGAGCCTGCACCAGTACATCCGGCTGAAGCGGCTGTGGGCGACCCGCGCCCGGCTCCTCAAGGGCGGCGGCGCCAGCGTCGCCACCTGCGCGCGCGCCCAGGGCTTCCATCATATGGGCGAGTTTGCGGCGGCCTACCGCGCGACCTTCCACGAGGCCCCCTCGGATACGCTGGCACGGGGACGGCGCACCGGTCTTTAGACCGGCCGACGCCGCAAGCGGCGGCGAGGTCATCCGGCCTCGGCATCGCCCGGGAATGCGACGGTGGTGGGACCAGGAAGGGCTGGCGCGCTCGGAAGGATTCGAACCTCCGACCCTCGGAATCGAAATCCGATTTACATGCAGAAAAATCAACGGGTTAGCGCTACCGTGTTGCGCTGGCGTTGCCGCTAGCTTCCGAGCAGCCTCGCCTGGATGTCTTCAGCTGCGCGCTGATCGGCGTCGGTGTCCTTGAACAGGTGCCCGTAGGTGTCGAACGTCATGGCGATGGTCGCGTGCCCCATCAGCTTCTGGATACGCTTCGGGTTGAGGCCCTGCTCGATCCATAGCGAGGCCGCGGCGTGACGCAGAGCGTGTAGACCGTACTTTGGCTGAGCGGCCATCTTCGCGGCCCCAGCGGCGTCCATCACGGGCTTCCCGGCCGCGTCCAGCACCGGCCTTGTCTCGGTCACCCCTGCTGCCAGCTGAATTGGATCAAAGCCTCTCTGGACAATATTGCTGTGGGACTCGCACTTCCCCTTCCCGGTCGGGAAAACGAGATCGAGAACCGCGATGGGGGCGCCGGCAGTATCCTTTTTACCGGTGTCAAGGCGGGGGCAGGTCAACTTCCACTCCCGGAGCGCATTGACGACGATCGGCGGCATGGGGATCGACCGATAGCCAGACTTGGACTTTAGCCGGCCGATCTTGTGGAAGGCATCGGCCCTCTGCCTGACTTGGATCTCGCGGGCCTCAAAGTCGACGTCGACCCAGCGCAGTCCTCGTATCTCGCTTCCTCGGAGCCCGCAGAACACCGCGATCAGCACCAGGGGCCGCCAGCGACCGGAGGCCTTGCCGATGATGGCCTGCAGCTCGAGCTTCGTCGGGATCACAGGCCGGGGATCGTCGCGGTCGGGAAGGTGCAGGTCGATTCCGGCGGTCGGATCTACCGAACACAACCCGCGCCGTTGGGCCTCACGGAATATTCCTCCTAACGATCGGATCACCCGGCGGACCATTTCCGGCGACCGCCCCTTCTCGCGCAGCAGGTCGGCGTAGGCATTGATCGCCGGCGCGGTCATCTCGACGAGCTTTTTGGTGCCGATGAATGGCTTGATGTGCAGGTCGACATGTTCTTCGTAGCTGCGCGTGGTGGAGCGTTCGAGTCCCTTCTCGGTGCAACGCTTCAACCACAGGGCCGCCGCCTCCGACACAGTCGGCGATACGGTCGCCGCCGTGTGGAGGCCGCGCGCTAAATCGTGCCGGGTGTCGACAAGCCAAGCCTCGGCATCCGATTTTCGCTCAAACAGTTTCGCGCGGCGTTTGCCGCCGCCGTCAACATAGGAAGCCTGCCACCGGATCAAACCCGAAGGGAGTTTCCGCTTACGAACTGTTGCCAACGCTGCCTCCCGGCTTTCGAGACGACTGCACCGCGACCTTTGCTAAGCCTAGCTGGCGAAAAAGCTCCGCCACGTTCACGACAAGTGTGCGGCGATTTCCAAGGGCCCGGAACAGCTTTCGCTGGTCGCTCGATCTGATCCATTCGAAGCCGAGCGCAGCTGCGTCGTCGGACCAAGTTGCCTGCATCAAGTTAGGATGGACGACCAGAAGCTGATCATCGTCCAGCTTGGTCGAGTATTCCTTCATGACCTGCTGAAACCGGGGCAGCAGCTCAGACGACCAATTTTCTGAAATGAAGGCGGCAACCGCGCCGGGATCGATGCCGAACTCGGCCAATTCCAACGCTATCGCCCACTGCCAAATCTGGTCTTCGAAGTAGAGGATCTTGGCACCCCTCCCTGGGCTGCTATCCAGCGGGATTCCGAGGCGCTTCAGGTGCTTCAGCCGAGCCCGAAAGGTTGCCTGCTGAACGTTGGCGGCGCGATGGAGGCGCGCCAGCATGCCTTCAGCATCTGCGTAGCTGATCGACCATCGCAATTCCGAATTCATTCCCCTCACTCCAAACGGGCACGAGCCACACCAGAGCACAGCCTGTTGATTAGTGCAAGTGCGCACTTGCACTAATTGCCGCGCCCGGTTATTGTTAGTGTATATTTGCACCAATCATGGAGCGTCAGACGATGATGACAGAGACCGAGTTGGCCGCCGACCTCCTCCGCGGCGTGAAGAGCATTGCGGAGTTCATCAACGAGGATGTCAGGGCGACCAACTACAAGCTGACCACTGGCCAACTGCCGGGCGGCAAGGACGGGCGGGAATGGGTCGCGTCGAAGCAGGTGCTCCGTCAGCACTACGCCAAGATCACCACGGCAGGAAAGGCAGCCTAAATGGAAAACCCCGCCAACAAGGGCGGGGCTGTATCTGTCGATGATCTGCTTGGCGGCGATCATCAGCAAAATACAGCCACCTCCCGCACGTTGCAAGTCTATCGATTGGTCTCGCGCTTCTCGCTACCAGTTGCCACCGCGACCGTCGTCGCTGAAATCGCCTTCACGACGGAGGCGATGCGTTGAATAGCCACATCATCACTGACGGCCATCCCTCCCCTGAAATTCCCAGCTTCCTTGCGGAGGCGATCCAGAGCTGGGAACGCACCGTTAACCAGACGTCTGCACAGAACGCGCAGAAGGTTGTGGCGAACGCTGCTCTTGAGCTGCGCGACTTGGCAGAGAAGCTTCCGGACTTCAGGGACTTCATCAAGTGCACCATTGCCGACCTTTCCTCTGCGGCTGGCGTCGACATTCGAGATGTCGATGTTTGGTTGGCAGATCTCGCCGGGGAAGCCGAGCAAGCACCCTTGCCGCCGCGTCACGGCCTTGATGTCGTTCGAATGTCCGATGTGGCTCCGGTGGCGATCGACTATCTTTGGCCCGGCCGCCTGGCGCGCGGAAAGGTTCACGCTTTCGCCGGCAACGGCGGCCTCGGCAAATCGACGGTCCTATTTGACTTCGCCGCTAGGACAACTCGCGGTGATGATTGGCCTGACGGTTCACCAGGAGCGAAGCCCGGCGATGTCATCGTGCTCTCCTCGGAGGACGACGTCGCCGATACCATCGCCCCAAGACTGATCGCCGCCGGCGCCGACATGACCCGCGTTTTCGTTGTGCGGTCTGTGCGGGATGAGAACGCGCGCCGTGGTTTTAGCATTCAGGCCGACCTGCTGCGCCTGGAAACCTTGGCCGCGTCCCTCCCCAACTTTACGCTGGGGATATTTGATCCCATCAGCAGCTACCTGGGCCACGTCGATAGCCATCGTAACGCTGAGGTCCGCGCCGTCCTGGATCCGCTGAACGACTTTGCGGCTCGTACCAAGGCCGTCGTGATTGCGAACAATCACTTCTCCAAGGCGGGCGGCTCTGCAAACGCTCGTATTCTCGGCAGCGTGGCCTTCGTCAATGCAGCTCGAGCCGCCTTTGTTGTGGTTCCAGATGAAGCCGACGAGACCCGGCGACTTTTGATCCCGTCGAAGAGCAACATCGCCCCGATCGGAACTGGTTTGGCGTACCGCATCGAGGGGTGTCAGATCGAGCATGATGGCAATCCCATCAACACGTCGCGCGTCATGTACGAATCGGCGCCCGTGACCATCTCCGCCGACACGGCCCTGGCCGCTGTCGACGGCGCCGGAGGCGGCTCCAAGTCATCGGAGGCCGAGGACTTCCTCCGGGACCTGCTCGCCGGCGGACCAATGTCGCCGGAAGATATCAAGGCGGAAGCGTCGGGCGCCGGGATCTCCTGGGCCACCGTCCGGCGCGCCAAGACCAAGATTGGAGTGAACTCGGAACGTGTCGGAGGCCTGGCCAGCGCCGGCCGGTGGGAGTGGAGCTTGCCGAGCGCTAGCCCCCTAAGGTGCTCACAAAACGATTAAGGGGCTCACGTTTTATCATGGGCACCTTAGAGGAAGTTGAGCGCCTTAGCGCCTCCGAAGGACCGGGGATTTCCTCTCAATCTGAGAGGAAATCGGTTGGACGTCCTGAGGGCGGCACCGCGGATTGGGACGATCTGGACTGGCAAGTTCTATTCGACGAAAGGGCCGGCATCCTCGAATATGACGAAGGCTTGCCGCGCGTGGCGGCGTCCCGGCTCGCCCGCCAGCAAATCGATGAGCAGCGCCGCCGGAGCCGCCAATGACGTTGCACGGCCGGCCGCTCGACATTGAGGCGATCGCCGCAGCGATTGAGGCCGGCGCCGACCTGGCGGCCGCTGACCGTGCCGCAGCCGCGGAAGCGCTGCGGCGGGCCGTGCTGGTCCTCACCCCAACCAAGCCGGGCCAGAGAAGCGCGGCGACCAGGGTGGCGCAGGTCGAGCAACAGCGGCTGCTGCGCACCATCGCCGCCACGTTCTATGCCGGGCAGTCCGCGAGCGCGGCCGCGGAAAGCATCGCTGCGCGCCTCGCGCGGTATCGGGCAGGCCCGGACTGGAAACGCGACTGCACCGCCGACGGCATCCCCTATCGCGACACGCTCCGGGGACATTGCTGGGCAATTCTGCGGGCTGTCGATCGGCCGCTATCGGCCCGGCGCATCCGTGCACTTTTGGCCATGAGCTGAGGGGGCTCATGGCCAACGAGTTCGGGCAAGGTGATGACGACTCGCAGTCGAGAGAACTGTGCAAGGAGATTTCATGAACGATCACCGGAGCGATAACCTTCTTAGCGACCTCCTTAGTATGGCGGAATCCGCAAGGGCCTCCGCCCAGACGCCAGAGCAGCGAGCCTCGTTCGCGCGCATCGCGAATACGGTGCGGTTCGTCAACATGGCATCAGCGGCGACTTCGCCAGAGACCATTGATCGTGTGGCGCGCGCGTTTGAGGCGCACGATGCCGCCGCGGCGGCCCGTACTACCGAACTGCAGGGCGCCCTCAACCGTGGAGTCGAGGCGGCATCGCCGGCCCCCTTGGCGCCCATCAATTCCTCTTTCGGATTGCTCCGTGGCCGTATTCCGGCTCCGGTGCAGACAATCCTTGATGGACTTGAGGAAGCCTTGGACGAGGTCCGGGCCGCGCGCCGCGCCCTGGTCGACGATCAGGTCGATCTCACGAAGCAGCGCGGCGAGATCATCAGCAAGATCAGGATCAACACCGACGAGGCCACTGCATCGCGCTATGGCATCACCGTATTGATGGACGAGAGCCATCCGGCCTTGGTGCAGCTTCGTGCAGACCTGGCGCGCACCGAAAAGGCACTCGCAAAGATCGGCGAAAAGCTCGAAGCGAGTCAGCCTCGTTTCGCCGCTCTCGACCAGCTTCTAGATCGGTGCAAGATTTACACGCGCGGTCTGGTGGCTGCCGGTGCGGACTTCGTTTTCCACGACGGAAAGGCCGCCGGCAGGAAGGGCACCGACCTCAAGCAGGTGATTGCGGATGCTCGACAGAAAGTCGCCGAGCTGCGCGCCGATCTCAAAGAGCTTCGCGATCGTCCGCGTCCGTCTGCGGACGTGAAGCGCACCGCGCGACAACTCGTGGAGGTGACCGCCAAACCGCCCATGGTGGCGCAGGCGATCGATCACGGCGATCCGATTTTGTGGCCGACTGCAAGTTTCTCAGCCGAGGTGGTCGGCGGCGTCCACCACGATGGAAAGAGCTTGCCCATTCCAAGAGCCGGTGCAGGCGCCTTCGGCGGCTTTAACGACGCGCTCGGAATCCTCTGCTTCGCCTTCCGCGAGCAGATCGTTGCAGCGATCGATGCGGAAATCGATCGTTTCGCTGACGACGCCAACGCCATCAACGACGGCGACCGCGCTCGCGGCGAAGCCGAATTACTCGCGAAAATACTGGTCGCGGAGCGAGATGAGGAAGCGATCATCCGACAGGCCGAACAAGCCGAGATGTCGGTCTTCCGACGCGGCGACGCGGATGTGCGTTGCGTGTTGGGCCTCGCTAGCTCGATGCCGCCGCTCGCTGAGGCATGAATTCGATGTTTGGAAAACGTCAGCAGCGGCTTTCGACGGAGCTTCTGTTGGCGGGAGGCGCGGCGTTCAGCTTCGGGCCGCGCCTCCACATGAACACCGCGCGGGTTATCCTTCCCCGCTTGGCTGCACCGAACTGGAGGGGTGCGCGCCTCGCGGCGCGCACCCTGCGATAGGAAAGCTGGAGCGCTATGACAGTCGTAGTCAGCAACACACCACAATCACGCAAGAGAGACCCAGAGGATCGCAAGTTCCTGCCCGGCCAACAGATCACGCGTCGTGACAACGAAGGCCGGTGGTCGATTATCGGTTATCTTTTGGAAATGCGAACCGACGTCTTCATCCTGATGACACAGGAAGGTGTAGACGCGTGGCACTGGCAAGGGTGGGAGCTGTTCACCCGTCCCGAGTACGAGCTTGGCCGTTGGTCATCGAAGGCAGCCGCCATCGCGGCGATCAGGGAGACCGATGGCGTCCCGCCCTTTGGAGGCGCGCCCTGGAGCCGCCTGCCAATCTGGGGCTCGGTCGATACGGTCGTCTACCAGGTGCCGACGTGACATCCGCCAAAAACCAAAGGATTTTTACGGCTTTAAACCAATGCGGGGCGACTAAGCGCCCGATTTCGCTAGCGTCAGAGTTTTTAATTTGAGTCTACACCAGAGAGGTCTACACCCGCAGATGGTAGAATATCTTTCTCTCGGCGAACTGGCGAAGCGGCTTGGCAGAGACAAGTCCGGGTTAAGCCGGCACGCGAAAAGAGGAACGATTCCAAAGCGCTCCGACGGTAAGTTCGAGCTTGAGAAAGTCAAAGCTGCGCTGGCGCGTTATGTCGACGGAGCGATGGCGCGAGACGTAAATCGTCGACGCGATGGTGTTGACGTCACGTCGAAGTCAACACCGCGACGTCAACGGTCTACACGCATCGACACGCGCACTCCTGTGGCCGGTCGCGACGTTGAAGCCATCCTCGTCGATGGCAAGTTCATGACGATCGAGAACGCCATGGCGCTCGCCGAAACCTACCGAGCTGCCCTGGCCAAGCTTCAATACGACCGGGCCGTGGCGGAAACGAAGTCCGAGGGGGCTGCAGCCCTAGAACCGACGGAGACCGCCGATGGCTAAAGGTGGCAAAAACGAGATCCTGCTCTCGATCGCTCTGGAGGGCGATGCCGAGATCAAGTCCAAGCTGAAGGCCGTCGGCGAGGCCGGCAAGCAGTCGCTGGCGGATATCGAGCGGCAGGTTGGCCGCGCAGGCGAGAATGCCGGCAAGCGGTTTGCGGATTCCGCAGCGGCGCCGCTCTCCAAGGTTCAGCAAGCGTTCGCGCCGCTGCTCGAGGGCAGCGGCCTTGGCGGCTTGCTGAGGGGAATCGGCGGAGCCGCGCTTGGCGCCGGCCTTCCCGCCGCACTGGCTGGCCTTGGCGCCCAGCTCGCCAAAATTCGCGAAGAGACAGAGCTGGTCGAAACCCGGTTCAAGGCACTCGGTGCCAGCGCCGGCGCCTTCGACAAATTGCGCGAGAGCGCTCGCAAGGTGGGGGCTGATCCGAAGGATTTGGCCAGCGCAAACGAAGAATTTCTGTCGTTCAAACGTCGGCAAGAACTCCAGTCACCCTATGGGCTGGCCGATGCATCAGAGGAGCAATTCAGAGCCGCGCAGCGAGCGTTGATAGCCGGCGGCAGGATTGATGGTCAGACAGCAGCGGAAGCATCGCAAAAGGCGCGCGGCTTCCTCGGTTCGCTCTATGAGCAACACGATATCGGCAACGGCGAGCTTGCGCAGGGCTTGACTGCAGGAGCATTGCAGGCACTCGGACCGAACCAGGGGAATCTCGTTGCGCGTGCGATCGGCCGAGAGCTTGGCATACCGATCCGTAATCGTGAGGAACTGGACCTTCTCTTGAGCCGGCGGGATAGAGAAGGGCGCGCGAGCGCTATTCGTCCGGACGCCGTGTTTCGTGCGCTTCCACGCGTCGAACCGGAGGCGGTGAAAGAGGCGGATGAGCGCCGCACCTTCGGCGAACGCGTCGGCGGCGGCCTCGGTGAGCTGCAGCGGACTTTTGGCGACATCCTCGGCCCTTCGAGCGGCAAGGTGGGAACGGAGAGCGGCCAGAGCATTTCATCCGGCCTCGATCTGATCACGAAAGGCGTAGCGGCAAACAAACCAACCGCCGAGGCGTTCGGGCGCTCCGGCCGCGACCTTGGCGAACGGACGGGCATTCCCGGCTTGGGCACCGCCGGCGAGGCGCTGGGCACGGCGGAGGGCTTGACCTACGGAATCGTCCGGGACTCGGCCAAGGGCTACGGGCGGATGGGCTCAGCCATCGGCGATCTTTTCGGCAGCACGACCATCGGCGGCTTTCTGTCCAAGGCGTTCGGCGATCCCGGCGCCTTGCAGGAAAAGCCGCGACCTGCACTCCCGCAGCAGCGCAGCGACCTCGTCGAGCCGCAGCAGCAGTCGGCCAATCTCAGCACCGCCGTCCAGGACGCGTTGCGCGGCCTTGTGCAGGGCATCACCGCCGGCGCCAACGCCGTCAATCCACCGGACACGAAAGTGCGAGAGCCGGTTGACAGCCTCGGCGTCCGCGGTGCGCTGGAGGACAGCACGAAGGATGTCGCCATCTCGGTGAAAGACGCCGGCAGCAAGCTCGCCCAGGCGATCGAGGAGATCGCGGCGAACCTGAAGAGCAGCGGTCGCGGATCGGATAGCGCTCCATCGGCGGAAGTGGCAGCCGCTGGCGGCGGGCTGGTGCGCTGGCTGGATGGCGGCGGCCACGTCATGGGGCCCGGCACATCGACCTCCGACAGCATCCCGGCGATGCTCTCCGATGGTGAGTATGTCATTCGTGCGGAAGCAGCTCGCAAAATTGGCCGCGGTCCTCTCGACCGGCTCAATTCGGGTCACTATGCCGGCGGCGGCTTCATCAGCCGACTTCTTGGAAAGGTCAGAGGCTTCGCAAAGGGCGGAGGGGTGGCGCGCCTGGCGGGCGGTGGCTTGGCGCCGGAATGGTTCGATCCCGACTTGACGCCGGAAGAGTCGATCCAGCTGCTCAACGAAACGGTGCTTAGCCCCGAGCAGCTGAGGCTCGTTGCGCTCAACAATGCGCAAACTCCGGAAGAGAGCATCAAGCTGCTCAATCGCTTCGTGATGCGACGTTCCGGCGGCGGCCCGGTCGGGCATTTCGCGGACGGCGGCACCGTGAGCTTCGCCGACAGCATCGGTCACCTCTTCACCGGCGGCGCTGCGGCTGACAAGCCGTCGATCGCTGATCTTGGTGATAGCGGGCTCGCCGCAAGCGGCGCCGCCGGTCACGTCATCGATCTACGAACCAACAGCGGCGACTTCCGCGCGATGACTTCCGACGAGGTCCTGCGCAAGATGGCGCAGGCCACGCGCGACAGCAGCATCGCGTCAGGCGGCACTGCGCCGAGCTGGGTGTATGGACGATGACGCCAGAGATTGCCGAAGCAAAAAGCGCCTTCGATGCTGCTTGTGCGGCAGAAGCTGCGAGGATCCGCGAAGCTGAAGGTCTGGGCCCGGAGGTGTCTGTCGACATCGAAATGACCCCCGAGATTCTGGCGCTTCATGAACGGTATGAAGCCGCGCTCGCCGCGGCCGGCAAACCGTCCCCGGAAATCTCTTGGACCGAGGACTGATGGGCACCAACAAGCCGCCGACGCGGAAGACGCATATCACGCGCGTCTACGGCACCAACAAAAAAGGCGAGCGCCTCGACGATATGTGGGCCGACGTCGAGCGCACCGACGTCATCAAAAGCAAATCGCAGACGTCCGAATCGCAGTCGCAGGGCATCGTCCGCAAGCTGAAATGGTGCGACGATCCGACCAAAGACGATTACGACACGAAGGGCAACAAGACCCGAAAAACGGAAATCCTCAAGGTCTGCGATCCCGAGGCGACGACGGACGTCAACAATCCCGACGAATGGATTCCGATCCGCATCATCAAGTCCGCTAAATCGACCGGCGGAAACGGCCGCGGCGAAGACTACCAGGACCATTTCCTGAACACGGCGGTGCAGTCCGCCCGCACGACCAAGGTTCGGCGCATCGTCAGCTACGAGACCAACATCGACAAGCTGGCGCAGAAAGCGATCGACGCCGACCCGACCCTGCTGGAATTCGTCATCGACAGCCAGCACTACGACAAAGACCTCGAGACCAAAGACCAGGCACAATACGTCGAGATCGAGATCCCGCTCGCCCTGAAGCACCGGGGCAATTCGCTGTTCGTCAACGGTCAGGCCGGCAGGACCAAGCTGCTGAACCAATACCTGGTCGACGAGAGCGAAAAAGCCGAGTTGAAGATCAGGGGCAAGGACGACATCAATCCGCCGTACCGGCTCGATCCATTCCAGAGCATCGTCAACGTTTGCTGGGGTGCGATCGCGGCCAAGTTTTACGAAAAAGAGAGCCACGCAACGCTTGCGACGCTCGTCCCCGATACGAAGAAATTCACGCTATCTATTTGGTTTCGCGCGCCGACGAAGTCGATCGAGGCAGCGAGGGCGGAATATGCGGCCTGGCGGGACGGCCCAGGCGGTCCCAGGCCGTTGCTGTGCGGCCTCGTGCCGATCTTGGTGTTCGGTCCGCCGACGATTCAGAAAGAAGTCGATGCGTCGGGCGGCGAGACGCGAACGATTGGCCACACGAATTCGCAAAATTATCTGCGCTCGTTCGGGGGTATCTACACGCCGACGGGCAGTCTGACAGATCACGACAACACGGTAACGTTGCCGGCATTCACAGGTGCGACCGAGACGGTTGATCCCTCCTATCTCGCCATCGACTGCACAGGCGACTATCCGCAATTGTCGGTCAACATCGTCATGCCGGGGGGCGATGCGCCCGCCTATGAGGGCACGAGTACGTTCGGGCTTGCGACCACGCAGAACATTCCGGAGGGCGGCCTCTATCTGGGTTCGGTCGCCGACGGTCAGCTGATCACCGACGGACCTCTGAGCCCGAACGATGACTGGTATTCCGACGCGATGGACACAACCGCCGACATCTTCCTCGGGCAGGTGCCGGAAACGTATCGCACGCTACAGGCGCGCCGCGGCGGGGCACCGTTCGACAATTCCGACCCTGGGTACAACGGGCAGCGCGTCACGCCGGATCACTGGCACAACGTTTTGCTCTCGCTCGACGTCTCTCAGCCAGTGAAGACGGCAGGCGGTTTCGTCGTGCAGCAGGCGATCTCTCCGCCGGAAGGGCCCGCCGTCGGCTACACGATCGTCAGCGGCTCACTGGCAACGCCGGCAACCGTTGGCTCGCGTTCGACGGGTGTGTCCAGGATGTGCCTGGCATTCGATGACGTGAACCTGACCGGAAGCGCGCTGTCCTGCTACCATCCGCAGGGCCATTCCGATCCAAACGCTGTTCTGACGGTCAGCGCCCACATCGTTGCGACCGATACGGCCTATGACTCGACCACGACCAGCCCGATCAATTTCGGTCGCATCCAGACCATCCATTCCGTCGGCAAGCAGGGCAAGTATGACTACCGGCCGAGCGGCGTGCCGTTCTCAGGCGGCGAGGATCATGACGGCTTGGGCTTCCCGACGACCGGCGCCTATGTCGACGCCGTCAAGGAGATCGAGCTCGGCGAGTACCAGTTGTTTCTCGATGTCGCGCTCGACACAGGCGTGGTCGAGAACCGCCGTGGCTTCATCACCGACGAAGGCAAGCCGGCGCCGCTGTCGAGTGCCGTGGACCTGATGGGCAAAAAGCCGGACGTGCTGGTGCACGGCTCCGGCAGCTGGAAGAAAGCCAAGGACACTGGTTCAATCGCGGCGGCTCTAGAGCCGCCATCTCCGGAGGGCACCACAAGCGGCCGCATTGAAGCCTACCGGCCGAATCCGAGCCTGCACGGTCCACAGGGCGAATAGGCGTCCCGTCGTCTACTTCGGCGCTGCCGGTTGCGAGCAACCGGCTTCGTTACAGAGGACTGAGCGGAAATCGGGGCTCTCGGTCGTTCCCAGCACGTTCGGGCCGCTCTGATTGATGATGGTGATGCCGCCTGCCCCCGTGCTTCCTTGCTTGCTCTCTTGCCGCGGTGGCGGCAGGTAAAGCTTCACTTCGTGTTGCTCCCGGATGACCGTGATCGTGCCCCACGTTCTCTGAGCCCCGTCGCTCGTCTCGAAACTAATCTCTGACCTCCCGGGAGACACCCCGGTTAGTTCTAGAACGTGGTCGCTCTTTGGGATGGCCGACACGATGAGAGGATCGCCGAGTCTGATGCCCTTGAACGGGCGCTTGAAGTAGACCTGCGTCGTATCTCCGAACTTCACAAGGATGTCGCCGTTTGCCGGCTCAGGATTGATCGGTTGATTGATGACCTGGCGCTCCGTCGTGGAGCTGTTCTGTTGCGCGAGCGACGGCGAAGCAAGCATCAGCAAGGCAAAGGCGGCGAGTATCTGTTTCATCCGCAAACCCCTGGAGTAGAATCACTTGAAAATCAGCAGCCCCGACTAAAAACTGAAAGCGCCAGTGTTGCTCAACCCTGAGGAGAGTTCAAGAGGGGTCGGGAGAAAGTTGCAACTGACCATCACGAAGGCTCGGGCTAAGTCGGCGCCGGCATCGCCCCAAAACCTTCCGATTAGTTGAGGTTGCGTTTGTCTTGAGCGCCCGTGAAAACGACCCTTAAGGCGCCGGACTCGTCGTAAGCATCGTGCAGCCTCTTCAAAACCGCGAGCTGCAGCTCAGAAGGACCTTCGCCCGCATTCTGCACCCTGAGTGGATTGGTGCCTTCCAACAGCCTCTGGAGGCCTGAGAGTACGGCCAAATGGGCTTGCTCTAGGTCGACGCGACCCTGGGGGTAGTACATGCCGCGTCGGATCTCCTCTTCAGAATGTGTGCGTCCGAGTGACTTGCTCATTGCGAGAAGCAGGGCGACTAGCCGGTCGTTACATCGCTCGATCCACGCAATCTTCATCGCGTGCTCCGCGTTATCCGGGAGAGGATTATTGAGTTCGCCGAACAACGCTCGCCAAGCGTCAATTACCGGCCTGTCGGATTTTGAGTGAAATTCGAGGTCGATTTGGTTCAAAGCTTGAACGTAAGCATCCGAAAGGCGCGTTGCCCGATTGGTCATCAGAGCTTCGAATATGCGCGTTCTGCGCATTTTCTTTTCTGCCGTCCGCTCTATGAGCTTTTGGGCCTGGACAGCGAGGACCGGCCCAACAAGCGTCGCGAAAACAACAGCCCAGTCAATATTCATGAAATCGCTCCGTGTTGCCTAGTCTGCAACCTATAGGCGCGCCGAAGCGCCACCGAAAGAGGTAGCCTTTTAAGCAATTCGGTGGCGGCTATTTGCCGCTCGCGAGCCCGATCTCGACCAACCTGCGGAGGGCCTCAGAGCGACCGACGCCGTTGGCGATAGCCCAAGCTTCGATATCGGCAATCATTGGTTTTGGCAGTCGCGCGCTCACAAGGGGGTCTTTGCCGGTGGCTGGCCGACCCCGCCGCTTTTTTGGGTGCACCTTAATTGACTTCGCCATCATTTGGGTATACCTAAAAAGCAGGCCGGACGGAAGCGCGAACTTCCGGACCGGCCCTAACCCGACACAGGAGTAGGATTCCTATGCAGGCTGTTCAAACTCATACCACATCACGCCGCAGCTTTCTTGCCGGCGCCGCCGTTGCGGCCCTGGCTGTCACCCCGGTAGCGGCGGTCGCCGCGGCCACAGCCGATGATGCGGAGCTTCTAGGGCTCAGGGACCAGATCTTTGAAGCCTGGGAGGCGTCTCTCGCTCACGATGACGAGACCGCTCTGCTGCCTGAGCTGCGAGAAACCGAATATAATAGACTTTTAGCGCAAGAAAGGAGTTCGGGCCGTTACATCAGCTCATATGAACGCCACGAGGCCGTCTACGCAATGCCAGAGGTCCAGCGACTGGATCAGCTCGTTGCCCTAGCCGAAGAGCACTTCGAACGCATGGCGGAGCTGGTGGAGCAGATGTGGGGTATTCCAGCGACGACGGAAGCCGGCCGCTCGGCGAAGGTGCAGGTGCTTCTGTCTTGCATCATGGATTGGCGTCAGCCGGATGAGGAGATGGACTGGAGCGCGTTGATGGCACGGCGACTGCTGGTCGATCTCGTCGGCGGCGCCGAAGCGGAATCATTCCGGGAAATCTACGCTTAGCGATCAGTTTTGCCGCCGTCGCAGTGCCGATGCCCGGGCCAGTCCCGGGCATCTCGTTTTAAGAACAAACGCCAAACCGCCGTGTTGCAGCCGTGTTGCGTGGAGTGGTTTGTATCAGCTTGTAACGTATTGATTTTGCTTGAAGCGACCTACAGCGGCTGCAACACGAAAACCCCGGCTGAGAACGAAGGCGGTTCCACCCAAAGCATTGGTTTTCCAGCGAAATCGCTGGCGCGCTCGGAAGGATTCGAACCTCCGACCCTCGGAATCGAAATCCGATGCTCTATCCAGCTGAGCTACGAGCGCCCTGGCCCGGGATCGGGCCGCAACCGAGACGCACGAGACCGTGACTGGCGAGCCAGCGCACCGGACGGCGTTCGGACGCGTTCGAATTAGCAGAGAGGCAGGCCAATAAAAAGCCCTCCCCGCCTCCATCGAGGCGGGTCATGACCGGCTTGTCACCAGGTCGTGTTGAACAGGCCGAAATGCGGCTGCTGGGCCACCATCATCGGCCGGCCATATTGCGGCCCGCCATATTGATATTGCGGGGCCGGATGCGCCCTCGCGACCTTGCGCTTGGGCTGGGCCTGCTGCGGCTTGGCATCGGCCTTCTTGACCGCGGCATCACCAGGCGTGAACTGGGCAAAGGTCTCGCGCACCCGCGCCTTTGCCGACATCTCAGCGAGGGCCGCCGCCGAGGCGGTATCCGGCGGCTGCGGCGCTGCGACCGCGGCGGTCTTGACCGCAGGCGCGGCAATCGTGGGCTGACTGGTGTCGAGCACGACGCGCTCGGGCAGATGGCGATCGGACCGGATCCGGATCAACGGCTGGTCGTTGCTTGCGGTCGCGACGGCCTGCGTCACGGACGAAGCCGGCGCAACGAAGCTCACCGCCAACAGCAGCGCGAGCAACGCTCCGCCGACAAATACGAAATACCGAAAGATGGGCATTGGCCGCACTCCGCCCCCCGCATCCCCGCGTGGGCTCTCCGCCCTTAACAGGCGATACTCTGATTGGTTCCTGGCCCGGCCCTTGGGTTCAAATAGCGCCGAGAAGTTTTTCCCCAAGACCGGGACCCGATCCGCACACGGTAACTTTTCCGCTACCGGTGAACGGCGCGCCCTTACGCCCGCCGTGCGGCAACCAGCGAGCACTTCGCCTGATCGGCGTTAACGTTGACGTAGCCGACCGGAATGCGGGCGAAGGTCTTGCGGCTCTTCATGCTGACGGTGTCCGTCAGTACGCGGCTGCGAGCCGTGAGAGGCGTGCCGTCGCGACGCGTGAAGGCGCAGACGATCTCGACATCTCTTACGGCATAGTCGTTGTCATTTCGCACGGTGAACGTCACCAGCGCCCTCGAGCCGAGGCCGCCGCGCCGCCAGGTCTGCGATGAAATCCTGAGACGATCCAGCTCTGCCGCCGCGGCAACCGGAGCTGCAGCCGCAGGCGAGACCGCCGCCGCATCGCCCGGAGCAGCCGCCTCGGCGGCTGCCACGTCCGACTTGACCGGCTCGGTGCTGTTACCCTTGGAGAACGGCACCAGCATCCAGATGCCGCAACCGACGATGACGGCCGCCAGCAGCCACAGCAAGCCTCGGCCGAACGAGACGCTCGCAACCGTCACGGCCCGGGCCAGTCGCTCGCCGGTCTCGGCAAAGTGTCCCAACCCGATCCGGTCAAGCCTGGCATTCATGGTTCACCACCGATTGCCGCCGAACTGCGTTTGCACGACGCAGTGGTCCACTGCTTACCTTAATCCGGGAGAGGAACTAAGGTTCCCGCGCTTTAGGCGAGTCGGTGGGACGGTGGTGATTACCGGCCCGGACCGCTAACATGCGCCGCAACATTGAAAGACCCGTTGGGAGAATATGAAATGCCAATCGCCGTCACCTGGGATCACGTCCATCTGCGCAGCCCCGATCCGGAGGCCACGGCGGCCTGGCTGCGGGACATTCTCGGTGGCGAGATCGTGCGCGCGCCGGGACGGATCGACGTCAATCTCGGCGGCGCAAAAATCTTCATCGCCCCGCTCGAGGGCGACAATGCCGTCAACCCGCCGCCGCCGCATCCGCATCAGGGCCTCGATCATTTCGGCCTGACGGTGAAGGACATCGACGCCGTCGCCGCCGAGATCAAGGCGAAGGGCGTCACCTTCACGCGCGAGCCGACCACGATCCGGCCCGGCGTGCGCATTTGCTTCATCCGCGGCCCCGAAGGCATCTCGATCGAACTGCTCGAGCGCGACAAGAAATACACCTGACACCGCGCAAGCCGCGTCAAGCAACAGCGCGACCGGGCGGCGTGCCGCCTGGCGCGCTTACGTCATGCTGCCCGGCATGAAGCAGCGGATGGTGACACCCATGTAGCCGTAGATCGGCCACACCATGGTGCGCCCCACCCGGTTCGGCTCCGAGATCACCGCTTCCTCGGGCACGTCGACCCAGACGAGTTCCTGCTGCTGGCCGTTGCGTACGTCGCCGTGGCGCGGGACGCGGACACGATAGTGCCCGTCCTTGCGCTCCCAGTCGGTGTCGGAGAGCGCCGAGCCGTCGGCGTCGGAGCAACACGGCCCCTTGGCGCTTCGCAGGCCGTCGAACCAGGCCTTCAAATCGGCATTGGTGTTGACGAATTGCCCCCGGTCGCGCGCGTGCCCCAAGGGGGCTGCGAGCGCTATCAGAGCTGCGGCGCAAACCAGCCGCGTCACGCCTCGGCGGCGCGTCGCTCTGCCCATCCGCCGTTCTTCGCTTTTGCAATTCGTGGGACGCGCACTGCACAGACGCGGCTCATCGCCGCCGGAATCGATCCAGTTGCTCACGTTTGTCTTGCTCCAGCACCCCGCGGCCAGTGCAACAATGGTTATGCATTTCGCGGGCCAAACTTGATTCGCAGTGACTGGCCTCGCCTCATGAGGAGACCGTCATATCGAAGTCACAGACAAGTCGGGACAATTACGGTCCGCGCAGAGGGAAAGGGCAGGCCCGCCGGCAAACTGCCGCGTTGCGCGAGCCGATGCGCTTTGGCATAAAAGCAGGACCGGTTGCGCCATTGGGCGATGGCGGCCGGCCGACGGGACGTGATGAAGAACGGCCTCTATTCGATCCACGTCACGCTGCTCGATGGTCGAGCTGGCAAGGGCAGCGGCGTGATTCTTTTCCGCGACGGCAAGATTCTTGGCGGCGACGCCTATCTCTATTACACCGGCAGCTACGTGGTGAAGGACGACCACACCTTCAAGGGTGAGGTGCTGGTGCAACGGCACACTTCGCCGCGCGGCGATGACAATCCGCTGTTCGGCGGCCCTGCTCCGGTCGGTATCGGCGTCAGCGGCACCTACACCGACACGCGCGCGGAGATGACGGGCACCGCACTCGTCGGCAAGGCCAGCCTGATTTTCGGCGCCACCCTGCACAAGCTCGCCGAAGCCGACTAGATCACTCGCCGACTAGATCACTCCGCCGCCTGCTCCAGCGGCGCCGTGCGCGGCAGGATCATCTGGATGCGCGTGCCGCCGCCCGGTTCGGAATCAAGGTCGAGCCGACCGCCTAGGCGATTGGTGACGATGCTGTAGACGATGTGCAGGCCGAGGCCGGTGCCGCCCTGGTCGCGCCGCGTCGTGAAAAACGGATCGAAAGCGCGGCGGCGAACGTCGAGCGACATGCCGCAGCCATTGTCGGAGAAGATGATCTCGACATTGTCCTTGCCGGACTCGCGCACCTGGATATCGATCGTTCCCGGCCGGCCGTCCGGAAAGGCGTGCGCGACCGAATTGAGGAACAGGTTGGTCAGCACCTGCCCGTACGGCCCGGGATAGCTGTTCATGGTCAGATCCGGCTGGCACTCGACGTTGAGCGTCAGGTTGTGCTTACGCAGGCCCGGCCGCAGGCTCATCACCACCTGCTCGGTCAGGTCGCCGAGGTCGAAGCTGCGCTGGTCCGAATAATTGCGGTCGGCCGCGACCTGCTTGAACGACTGGATCAGTTCGGCGGCGCGGTTGAGATTGGAGACGAGCTGCGAGGATGCATCGCGGCTGGTGTTGAGGAAGTCGTTGAGCGTGGAGCGGCGAAGCTCGCCGCGCTCGACCTCGGAGGTAAACAACGCGGTCTTGCGCTCCAGTGCGGAGGCGACCGTGAGGCTGATGCCGACGGGGTTGTTGACCTCGTGCGCGACGCCGGCGACGAGCCGTCCGAGCGCCGCGAGCTTTTCCGCCTCGATCAGCGAGGCCTGGGTCTCGCGCAGATTGCGCAGCGCGGTCTCGGCGGCCTCCTTGGCCTTGCGCATCTCCTGCTCGCCGCGCTTGCGCTCGCCGATGTCGAGCGCAACAGTGACGATGCGCTCGATCTCGCCCTCGGCATCGAGCAGCGGCAGCTTGTTGACCAGCCATTGCCGCATGTGACCGGACGAGTCCTTGTACTCCTCCTCATAGAAGCCGAGCCCCTTGCGAAGCTTGAGCACCCGCTTGTCGCTTTCGTCGGACTTGGCCGCGCCGTAGCGCGACATCAGATCGGCCGTGGTGCGGCCGAGCGCATCGCCGGGCTCGATGCCGAAGATGCCGGCCATGTAACGGTTCATCAGCACGTAGCGCAGGTCGCGGTTCTTGACGTTGATGACCGCGGGCACGGTGTCGATGACCTGCTGGAGCAGACGCCGGCCTTCGGCGATGGCGTCTTCCGCCCGCTTCTGGTCGGTGATGTCGCGCAGCGTGCCCTCGTAGCGGACGATATTGCCCTGCTCGTCCCGCACGCCCGTGGCACTGTCGGAGAGCCAGAGGACGTTGCCGCTGCGCTGGCGCACCTGGTACTCGAATTCGCGCACGATGCCGTCCCGCGCCATCAGCCGCTGATATTCGTCGCGCGCCTCGGGATGGACGTAGATGGTGTGGGCGATGTCGTTGATGCTGTCGATCAGCTGCTGCGGGCTGTCATAGCCCATCATCCGTGCCAGCGCCGGATTGGCGTTGAGGAGGTCGCCCGCCGGCGTCGTGACATAGATGCCGTCGACCGAGCCCTCGAACAGCTTGCGGTAGCTCTCTTCGGCCAGCCGTTGCTCGGTGAGCGCGCGCACCGCGGCCTCGCGCGCGGTGTCGGCCTCCTCCAGCGCGCGGCGGAACACTTCGGCGGCCCGCGCGATGTCGCCGATCTCGTTGTCGAGATCGGCCGACGGGATCGAGGTGTCCTTCTGGCCGGCCGCAAGCGCGCGGATGGACCGCGCGATCTGGGCCAGCGGACGCACCGTCCGCCCCACCACGAAAGCGGCCGCGACGATGCCGATCAGCACGCCGATCGAGCCGAGCACGATGCTCTGCCAGCGTGCCTCGGTCAGCGTGCGGGCAAAATCGCGCGACAGCACGTGGCCGCGGCGGGCAGAGACCTCGCGCAGCAATTCGGTGACGCGGCCGATCAGCCGGCCCTCGGTGCCCAGCACCTCGCGGTCGATGTCGGCAATCTGCCGTTCCCGGACGGCCACCGCCATGATCGCTTCGGCGTAGTCGTTCACGGCCGCCTTCAGCTTGGGATCGGCGATGTCCATCGCCCGCATGCTCTGCGCGGACTGCTCGGCCGCGGACGGGTTGCGCGCGAGCAGGCCGAGCGCGATCCGGCTCTGTGCCTCCGACAGGCGGGACGCCAGCTCGCGGTCGGCGGTGCCGGCGACGGCCGCGTCGAACCGGTCGCGCAGCGGCGGCAGGCCGGCGAGCAGCTGGGCGCGACGATCGATCAGGGTCGAGATCCGCTCGAGACCGTTGCGGTAGGTCGCAAGCCGCTCGGTGACCCCATCGATCATGTCCTGCTGCTCGGGCGCGAGCTCGATGCGGGTCTTCTTCAGGATGTCGCTGAGCGTGGAGGCTGCCTCCCCCACCTGCTTGAACTGGATGCCGGCGCCGGGATCGGTGACGAAGTCGCGGGCGGCGAGCCGCAGCTCGTTCATGCGGCGGTCGATGTCCTCGGCGAGGTCGCCGACGCTCTGGAGCCGCTGCAGCTCGGCAAAGGTCGTGTCGATGTGCCGGATCGCGATCACGCTCGCAGCCGAGGTGACGATGATCACCGCCAGCACCAGGATGAAGCTTCCGAACGTCAACTGACCGATGGACAGCGAAAAAATTCGCTTTTTCTCGGGGGGCGGCGTCAATTCGGCGGACATTTGGCTGCGTTGAGGACCGGGCTGCTGGAAGCCCAATATACGATATTGCCGGCTCGGGGGAACATGCCTGCCGCCCCGGAACATCCTTAATATCTGGGTACTTGGACCCCTTTCCGCGTCCGGTTTATGACGTTTTGACGCTTGCCCGCCACCCGGCCGGGATCGTCATGGCGGCGACGCCGAGGACGACGCAGGCAAGCCCGATCCAAGCGGTCCGGCTCAGGGTTTCACCGAGGAAGGCGACGCTGATGGCGACCCCGATGGGGACGCGCAAGTACGCCTGCGCGGTGGTGCCGACCGAGCCCAGGGTCTGGATCAGGCGGAAGTAGATCGCAAACGCGGCCGCGGTCGAGAACACCGCGAGCGCGAGCAAGGCCAGCACGGAGCTGAGCGAGGGCGACAACGTCCAGGGCTGCTCGACGGCCAGCGAGGCCGGGATCAGGACCGCAGCACCCGCCAGCAGCGAGCCGGCGGCCGGCGCCATCGGATCGAGGCCCTTGAAGCTGCGGCCGAAGATCGCGGCGCAGGCGTAGCAAATGGTGGCGGCGACGATCGCAGCCTCCGCGATGATGCCGCCGCCGACGTCGTGGAAGGCATCGGTGCCGACGATCAGCAGGATGCCGGCCATGCCGGCAACCACGCCGAACAGCTTTCGCGCCGTAGTCGCCTCGTGGCGGGTGACGATGGCGGTCAGCAGGAATGTGAAGATCGGGCCGGCCGAGTTGAGGATGGTGGCAAGCGCCGCATCGACATGGCGCTCGCCCCAGGCGATCAGCGTCCAGGGGATGACGCTGTTGAGCACGGCCTGGAACGCGAAGCGCTGCCAGGTCGCCGCATCCGTCGGCATGCCGATGCCGCGCGCCCACATGACGAGGAGCAGCAGCAGACCGGCGATCGCGGTGCGCGCCGCGATCAGCGTGATCGGCGGGATGGTGGCGACGCCGAGCTTGATGAAAGTGTAGGAGCCGCCCCAGAGCGTTGCGAGCGCGACCAGCAGCGCCAGCTCGACGGCGATGTTGGTGTCCTGCTTGCTGTCCATCGGGCGTCCCGTCCATTCCGCGTTGGACGGAACCTAGCGCGTTCGCACGCGCCGATACTTCGCTGCGTATCGAAGTGTATCAGCCGACCGCGCCGACCTCGAACACCTCGCCGTCATAGCCGGCTTCGCGAGGGATGCGGAGCTGGCGGCCGGTTGCGGTCTTGGTCATGACCGGCATCACCGTGACGATGGACATGCCCCTGGCGTGGTCGAGCGCGGCGCCCACGCTGCCCTGCTTGGCCAGCCGGATCAGATTGCGCGTGGTGGGGAACGGCAGCTTGAAGCGGCCGCTCTCGCCGCCCTCCACCGCCTCGCGCGCCGACAACCAGATCGAATCGGTGGACTCGCGGCCATCATGTGCGCCGAGCTGGTCGGGCGGCGCGGCAGCGAGGAAAAACCAGGTGTCGAAGCGCTTCGGCATGCCCTCGGGCGTGATCCAGTGCGCGTACGGCACCAGCGTATCGAGCGCGAGCTGGAGGCCGTTGTCGTCGAGGATTTTCAGGAAGCTGATCTTGTGCTCGTTGAGCGCAATGCGGTGCTTGTCCGCGATCTCGCCGGCGCGCCTGGCATCGACGGGCGTGTTCGAGCCCTTGGCGCGCGCCAACAAAATGCCGCTCTCCTCGAAGGTCTCGCGGATCGCGGCGATACGAAAGCCGCGATCCGATTCACTCAAGCCTTCGCCACCGGAATAGAGGTCGGCGCGGGCGACGATCTCGTTGTCGCCGGCATCGACGCTGCCACCGGGAAACACCAGCGCGCCCGAGTTGAACTCGATCTGATGATGGCGGACCATCATGAAGATCTCGACTTCCTGTGCGCCGTCGCGCAGCAGGAGGATCGTCGAAGCCGGGCGTGATGCTGATGTCTCGGCCATGCAACTAACCTGCGGCGCTGGATTGCGGGCCGAGATTGGCACGCTTGTCGAAACGGGCGACGCGCGACAAGAGATAGTCGACCTCGGCCTTTGCCGTCGCCGTCATCGTCGCGCCGGGCTTGCGCTGCGCGCTGGAGGCGATGATGCCACGCTTCTGCAGCACGTATTTGCGCACGGTCAGGCCAACGCCGGGCTGCTGCTCGTAGCGGATCAGCGGCAGATGCGCGTCGAACAGATCATGCGCAGCGTCGCGCTTGCCGGCCTTGGAAAGGTTCACGACGTCGATCAGCAGCTCGGGGAAGGCGTAGCCGGTCATGGCGCCGTCGGCGCCGCGCTCCATCTCGAAGTCGAGGAAGGTGCCGCCATTGCCGCACAGGATCGACAGCGGGCGGAGCGAGCCGTCCTTCTGGAAGCCGCGCAGCGTCGAGATCTTCTCCAGGCCCGGCCAGTCCTCGTGCTTGAGCATCACGCAGTTCGGATTGTCCATGACGATCTTGCGGATCACGGCGGGGGTGAACACCACCGAGAGCGTCAGCGGATAGTCCTGCAGCACCCAGGGAATATCGGGACCGATGGCCTCGGCCGCCTGCTTGAAATAGCCGGTGATCTGGTCGTCGGTGCGAAGCGAGGGCGGCGGCGCGATCATGACGCCGGCGGCGCCCGCGTCCATCGAGGCCTTCGCCAGCGAGCGCATGGTGGCAAAGCCCGGCGCGGAGACGCCGACGATCACCTGCATCTTCTTGGCGCGCTTGACGTAGCGCACCGCCACCTGCTCGGCCTCGGCGGCATCGAGCTTCGGGGCCTCGCCGAGAATGCCCAGCACCGTGACGCCGTCGCAGCCGACCTCCTCGTAGAAGTCGGTCAGGCGGTCGATCGAGCGCTCGTCGATCCGACCGTCATCGTGGAACGGCGTCGGCGCGATTGCGAAGGTGCTCTTGGCGTCGGCGGTCAGTTTCATCAGTCCATTTTCCTCTGTTCGTCATTCCGGGGCGGCTCGCAGAGCCGAACCCGGAATCTCGAGGTTCCGGGTTCACGCTTCGCGCGCCCCGGAACGACAACAACGGCTAAAACCTCCGCGCGCCCATCTTGATCTGCTCCTCGGAGAAGAAGATCTCCTTGGCATGCTCCACGATGTCCTGGGCGTTCCAGCCCGTGTGCGGCGGTTTCCAGCCTTCCATCTCCATCATCCGCATCTCGCGCACGCCGCGGGGCCCGGACACGCCCACCACCTTGCCGGTCTGGTCGCCCGACAAGTCGCTGACCATGTATAGCACGGCCGGCGCGATGCCGTCCGGCCCCAGCGCCGCACCTGGGTTCTCCTTATAGCGGGGCAGGTCTGCGGTCATGCGGGTCAGGGCGCCCGGGGCCAGCGTCCAGATCCGGATGTTGTATTTCCGGCCCTCGATCGCCAGCACGTTGGACAGGCCCCAGATGCCGCCCTTGGCCGCGCCGTAATTGGTCTGGCCGAAATTGCCGATCAGGCCCGATGTCGAGGAGGTGTTGACGATGACGCCGCCGCCATTTTCCCGCATCCAGCGAAACACCGGCATGGTGCAACAAAAGGTACCCTTGAGGTGGACCTTGATGACCTTGTCCCAGTCGGATTCGCTGGCCTTGGAGAAGGTCTGGTCGCGCAGGATGCCGGCATTGTTGACCAGGATGTCGGCGCGGCCGAAATGCTTGATGGCGTCGTCGAACACCGACTGGCCGCCCTCCATGGTGGAGATGTCGGCGCCGTTGGCGACCGCCTTGCCGCCCTCGGCCTTGATCGCGTCCACCACAAGCTGCGCCATCGACTTGTCGGCGCCGGAACCGTCGCGGGGACCACCGAGATCGTTGACGACGACCGAGGCCCCTTCCCGCGCGAACAGCTTTGCGTAGGCCTCACCGAGCCCCCCGCCCGCGCCGGTGATCAGCGCGACCTTGCCGTCGAGTAGTCCCATGGTAGCTTCTCCCTGTTTTTGTTTTCTTGCTCCGTCATGGCCGGGCTTGTCCCGGCCATCCACGAATCTGGTCCCCAACGGCACGAAAGAACGTGGATGCCCGGGACAAGCCCGGGCATGACGAAATAACTCAGAGCCGCGCGAGCGGCCCGCCTAACCCAGCACCGTCTTGCCGTTCTTGATCACCGTCACCCCACGCGACTTCACCTTGGCTTCGAACGAGATCGTGTTGCCGTCCTTCCAGAGGTCCATGGTCACGGTCTCGCCGGGATAGACCGGGGAGGAGAACCGCGCGACGTGCTGGCGGAAGGCGGAGGCGTCGTAGTCGGCATAGGTCTGCAGCACGCCGCGGCAGGTGATGCCGTAGGTGCACATGCCGTGCAGGATCGGGCGCGGAAAACCGGCCTTTTTCGCAAACTCCGGATCTGAGTGCAGCGGGTTGCGGTCGCCGCAAAGGCGATAGACCAGCGCCTGGTCGGGGCGCGTGACGATGTCGATGGTCTTGTCGGGGCTGCGCGAAGGGATCTTGTGCGGATCGGGCTGGGTCAGGTTCGGCCCGCCAAAGCCGCCGTCGCCGCGGGCAAAGCGCGAGGCAACCAGCGTCGCCAGCTTCTCGCCCTTCTCGTTCTTGAGCACGGTCTGGTGCGCGATGACGACGCCCTTGTCCTTGCCCTTGTCGTAGACCTCGACCACCGAGGAGTCCGCCGTGATGTTCGCGGCCACCGGCAGCGGCTGATGGAAGGTGATGTCGCGCTCGCCGTCCACCACCATGACGCGGTTCAGATTCATCTCGCCCGGTCCCGAGCCCCACGCGGCAACCGACGCAAAGGTCGGCACCACCTTCAGCGGCCGCGGCGTGAACGTACCCTCGTTGACGAAGGCGAGCTCGTTCTCGTCCATCGGATCGGCGCCGAGGCCGATGCCATAGGCGTAGAGCATGACCTCGCGATCGCTGTAGGCGTATTTCTGGCCGAGGTTCTTGAGGGCCTTGAGCTCTTCGTATCTCGCGGACATTTTTCTGGTTTCCTCTGGTTCTCATCCTCATGGTGAGGAGGCGCTCTTGCGCCGTCTCGAACCATGAGGATGCCCGAAACGCTTCTTTGCCGTGGCCATCCTTCGAGACGCTTGCTTCGCAAGCTCCTCAGGATGAGGACCGTCCTACACGACGTGAAGAACGGAGAATTCGTAGGATGGGTAGAGCGCAGCGAAACCCATCATCGCCGGCGTCGGTGGGTTTCGCTTCGCTCTACCCACCCTACGTAGCGTTTATCAGGCCACCGTGAAGAACGGCAGCGGCGCGCCGTCCGTGGGCTTGAACACCACCTTCACCTTCTGGCCGATCTTGAGCTTCTCGAGATCGCAGTCGACGAAGTTGGTCTGCACCGAGGGCCCCTCCTTCAGCGTGACGTAGCCGATGGCGTAGGGGCCGGTCGGCGATTTCCGCATCAGGCTCCAGGTGTAGATCGTGCCCTCGCCCGAAGCCTCCTCCCACACCGTCTTGTCGGAGTAGCAGAACGGGCAGATCGAGCGCGGGAAGTAATGCGCTTCGCCGCAGGCGGTGCAGCGCTTGATCATGAACTTGCCCTGCTTCGCCGCATCCCAGAACGCTGCGGTTTCCGGATTGGTCACCGGGGCCGGATACTTCTTTGCTTCGCTCATCACACGCGCTCCAGAATGGCCGTCGAGGCGGCGTGACGAACACCGAGAAGGCCGCCGGTGCCGTGGGCGATGGCGAGATCGCAGTTCTTCACTTGAACCTTCGGATGCGCCTCGCCGCGCAGCTGCCTGACGGCCTCGATGATCTTGGTCATGCCGCCGCGATTGACGGGATGGTTGCTGCAGAGGCCGCCGCCATCGGTGTTGAACGGCAGCTTGCCGACGCCCGAGATCAGGTTGCCGTCGGCGACGAACTTGCCGCCCTCGCCCTTCTTGCAGAAGCCAAGGTCCTCGAGCTGCATCAGCACCGTGATGGTGAAGCTGTCATAGATCGAGGCGTATTTGATGTCCTTCGGCGTGATGCCGGCTTCCTCGAACGCACGCGGGCCGGACCAGATTCCGGCAGAGTAAGTGAGGTCGAGATCCTTGCCGCCGCGCGGGCCCTTCATCGCTTCGCCATGGCCGATCAGCTTGACCAGCGGCTTCTTCAGGCTCTTGGCGATCTCCGGCGTCGTCACGATCAGCGCGCCGCCGCCGTCGGAGACGACGCAGCAATCCATGCGATGCAGGGGATCGGAGATCATCGGCGAGTTCAGGACGTCCTCGACGGTGACGACGTCCTTGAGCATCGCATGCGGATTGTATTGCGCGTGATGCGAGGCCGCGACCTTGATCCAGGCGAGCTGTTCGCTGGTGGTGCCATAGTCGTGCATATGGCGCATGGCACACATGCCATAGGCATTGTGCGTGGTCGCGCCGTAAGCGGATTCGAAATCGACCTCGGCACCCGCTGCGCGCGGCGGCATCACGCCGGTGCGCGGCTTGCCGGCGAGCGTGATCAGCGCGATCGAGCACTTGCCCGCGGCGATCGCCTCGGCGGCATGGCCGAGATGGATGATGTAGGAACAGCCGCCGGTCTCGGTGGAATCGACGTGGCGCAGCTTCTTGGTGTTCAGGCCGAGATAATCGACCATCGGCCAGGCGCCGCCGGGCGCGTCGCCCGCGCAGAAATAGCCGTCGACGTCATCCTTGCTGATCCCGGCATCCTCGATCGCGCCCTTGGCGACCTCGGCGTGGAGCTGGGCGGTGGATTTGTCCGGCGCATGCCGGGTCGGGTGTTCGTAGATCCCGGCAATGTAGGCCTTGCCCTTGATGGTCAAAACAGAGGTCTCCGCTCGCGTTTCTTCTTGGCTCTTTTTTCTGAACCGCACCGGCCTGATTGGCAAGCGCGGAAATATTCCGCCCCGCGAGAGGGCAGCGGGTTGGCGCAAGTGGGGGATGTTCTCGTGTCCCGGACGCGCAGCAACGCCATAGCGTGTCGAAGACGCGCGTGAACGCGCTTTTGGCGTTGCTGCGCAGAGCCGGGACCCGTGCGGCAGCAAATTCGGTGTTGGAAGGTTCTGGGCCCCGGCTCTGCGGCGCACCGCTCCGCGCTGCGCCGCGTCCGGGGCACGAGAGCCTCTACATCGGCGTTGCGAGCGCAGCGAAGCAATCCAGGACTCTTTCCGCGGACGTATTTCTGGATTGCTTCGCTGCGCTCGCAATGACGGCAGCCCGTAGGATGGGTAGAGCGAAGCGAAACCCATCAACTCGCCTTCGCGTGCCGAAATGTGATGGGTTTCGCTTCGCTCTACCCATCCTACAGCCTTGAACTGGCAGATACAGCTTCGCATCCTCGCGGCAGTTTCTGCCCGAGCTTTGTCTGGCCACGTCACCCTCAAAACAGAGGGCGCAGGGAAGACCGGGTGCCCGCTGGCACCCACGGTCCACTGTGCGAGAATTGCGCTACGAAGAGCTGCACAGCGGCATACAGGTGAAGCCAAACATCCGGCCTTCCCTGCGCAGTGGCTTTACGGCTTATGTCGCGCTCTCCTCGGGGAGCGATGCACTATTGCCCCCGTCGCCTTGCGGGCGACCCGCAAGACTTGACGCACAGACCCCGGGCGTCAGGACCACACGATTTTGCCGTACGCGAGACCGCGCCCGTCGTGCACGAGACGATTGCTCGCGCGACGCAGCCCGCGTCCACCGCCGCGCACCCCGCGTTTCGTGACGATCGCGATACGCCCCTTCCGAGGGGATGAGGTGGCGGACGGATACGACAATTCCGAATTTCGGTAAAGCGGAATGTTTTTGCCGGCGCGGCTTGACCCATGGCGTGGGTGTTTTGCCCGGCGGGCGACGCAAGGGATGGTGTCGCAGGTGCCGCAGGGTGGGCAAAGCGAAGCGTGCCCACGTGTTCTTCGTCGTCAATGGCAGGTGGTGGGCACGGCGCAAGTGCGCCTTTGCCCACCTTACGGGCCTGCCCTACTCCGCCGCGATTTGCCTCGGTGCGGGCGGCGGGTTCGCGAGATCCGCAGCAAGCTGGGCGTAGCGGGCCTTGGCGTCGGTGACGGCCTTCTCCTTCACCGGGCCGTAGCCGCGGATGCGGTCGGGCAGCGACAACAGCTCGACGGCGGTGTCGACCGTGACCGGCGACAGCAGGCCGAGCACGGTGGCGACGTCCTTCTCGTAGCCGGCGATCAGGTCGCGCTCGAGCTTGCGGTCGGCACTGCGGCCGAAGATGTCGAGCGGCGTGCCGCGCAGGAACTTGAACTTCGCCAGCATGCGGAAGACGCTCAACATCCACGGGCCGAAGGCGCGCTTCTTCGGGCGGCCGAGCGCGTCGACACCGGACGCCAGGATCGGCGGCGCGAGGTTGAAGCTGAACTTGAAGTCGCCCTCGAACTGGTCGCGGAGCTGCTGCTCGAAAGCGCCGTCGCTGAACAGGCGGGCGACCTCGTATTCGTCCTTGTAGGCCAGCAGCTTGGCGTAGTTCACCGCGACCGCGCGCGGCAGCGCATCGCCGTAGCCGCCCTGCTTGGCGGCGTCGCGAACCTGATCGACCAGCTTGCGATAGCGCTTGGCCAAGCGGCCGTTCTGGTAGGCGGTGAGATGCTTGGCGCGATGCTCGATCACTTCGTCAAGCGTCATGACGTCCAGCGTCTTCGGCGGAGCCACCTCGTCCGTTCCCTTCAGCATGCCGGCGAGGCGCTCGGGATCGGCGACCGCGAGACGGCCGAGGCGGAAGGCCTCCTTGTTCATCTTGATCGAGACGCCGTTGACCTCGATGGCCTGCTCGATCGACTCGGCCGACAGTGGGAACAGCCCCTTCTGATAGGCGTAGCCCATCATCATCATGTTGGTGGCGATGCTGTCGCCGAGCAGCTGCTCGGCCGGCTTGGTGAAGTCGAAGAAGACGGAGTCCTTGTGCAGCGCCGTTTCCAGCAGCCCGTTGAGCTTGCGGGTCTGGAAATTGAAGTCGCGGTTGAGGACGAAGTCGGCGGTGGGAATGACGTGGCTGTTGATAATGCCGCGGGTGCGGCCGGAGTCGCACAGCGAAATGGTGTCCTTGGCAACGGCGACCACTTCGTCCGCCGCGAGCACGAGATCTGCCGTGCCGGTGACGATGCGCGAGCAGGTCACCTCGGCCGGATGATCTGATAGCCGCACATGGCTGAGCACCGCCCCGCCCTTTTGCGCGAGGCCCGACATGTCCAAAATCATGGAGGCCTTGCCCTCGATATGCGCGGCCATGCCGAGCAGCGCGCCGATGGTGAGCACGCCGGTGCCGCCGACGCCGCCGACGGCGATGTTGTATGGCTTGTCGAGCGTCGGACGCGACGCCGGCTCCGGGATCGCGCCAATGTCGCCGAGATCAGCCGGCGCGCGGTGACGCGGCTTGCCGCCGTCAACGGTGACGAAGGACGGGCAAAAACCCTTCACGCACGAATAATCCTTGTTGCAGGACGACTGGTTGATGGCGCGCTTGCGGCCGAACTCAGTCTCCAGCGGCTCGACCGAGATGCAGTTCGACTGCACCGAGCAGTCGCCGCAGCCTTCGCAGACCGCCGGGTTGATCATGACGCGGCGCGCCGGATCCTCCATCAGGCCGCGCTTGCGGCGGCGGCGCTTTTCGGCCGCGCAGGTCTGCACGAAGACGATCGCGGACGTGCCCTTGAACTCGCGGCACATCTTCATGACGTCCTGGAGCTCATCGCGATGATGCAGCTTCACGCCCGGCGCGATGGTGCTGGCCGGATATGAATCCGGGTTCTCCGAGACCAGGTAGATCTCGCGAATGCCTTCGGCGTGGAGCTGGAAGGTGATCTGCTGCGGCGAGAGATCGCCGTCATGGCGCTGGCCGCCGGTCATGGCGACGGCGTCGTTGTAGAGGATCTTGTAGGTGATGTTGGTCTTGGAGGCGACTGCCTGCCGGATCGCCAGCAGCCCGGAATGGAAATAGGTGCCGTCGCCGAGGTTCGCGAAAATGTGGTTCTCGTTGGTGAAGGGCGCGATGCCCACCCACGGCACGCCCTCGCCGCCCATATGCGTGAAGGTCTCGGTCGAGCGGTCCATCCACAGCGCCATGAAGTGGCAGCCGATGCCGGCGAGCGCGCGGCTGCCTTCGGGGACCTTGGTCGATGTGTTGTGGGGGCAGCCGGAGCAGAAATACGGGGTGCGGGAGACCGGCGCCGTGGCCTGCATCTGCGAGGCCTGGCGGCCGTTGAACCAGTCGGCCTTGGCGCGGAGCATCTCCGCGATCTCGGGATTGAGATCGAGCTTGAGAAGCCGCTCGGTGAGCGAGGTCGCAAGCGAGGCGACGCTGAGCTCGGCGGCGAACGTCAAAAAGCGCTTGTCGTGCTCGTCCATCTTGCCGACGATGCGCGGACGAACGTCGTCGCGCCAGTTGAACAGCACCTGCTTGACCTGGTTCTCGACGATCTCGCGGCGCTCCTCGACGATGAAGATTTCTTCGAGGCCGACGGCGAATTCATGCACGCCTTCCGGCTCCAGCGGCCAGGGCATGCCGATCTTGTAAAGTCGAAGGCCGATCTTGGCGGCGACCTGCTCGGTGATCCCGAGTTCGCGCAGCGCCTGGCGAACGTCCTCGTAGCTCTTGCCGGATGCCATGATGCCGAAACGGGCGTTCGGCGAATCCATGGTGACGCGGTTGACCCTGTTGGCGCGCGCAAAGGCGATCGCGGCAAAGCCCTTGTAGTCCTGCAGGCGGCGGTCCTGCTCGAAACGGTCGTCGGGCCAGCGCAGGTTGAGGCCGCCCGGCGGCAGCTCGAAATCGGGCGGGATGATGAAGGGCTTCATCTCGTCGGTGAGGTCGATCTCGGCGGTGGTTTCCACCGTCTCCGTGATCACCTTCATGCCGACCCAGCAGCCTGAGTAGCGCGACATCGCGATGCCGAGCAGGCCCATCTCGATCATCTCATGGATGCTCGAGGGATAGAGATACGGCATCAACGCCGACATGAAGGCATGGTCGGACTGATGCGGGACGGTGGAGGATTTCGCGCCGTGGTCGTCGCCGGCAAGGCACAGCACGCCGCCATTCTTGGCGGAGCCGGCGGCATTGCCGTGGCGGAACACGTCGCCGCAGCGGTCGACGCCGGGACCCTTGCCGTACCAGATGCCGACGACGCCGTCGTATTTGGCGCCGGGCGAGAGGTTGAGCTGCTGCGAGCCCCAGACGGCGGTGGCCGCTAGGTCCTCGTTCACGCCGGGCTGGAATTTGATATTGTACTGTTCGAGATGCTTGCGGGCGGCGAAGAGCTGCTGGTCGTAGCCGCCGAGCGGCGAGCCGCGATAGCCCGAGATGAAGCCCGCGGTGTTGAGGCCGTTGGCGCGGTCGCGCCGGATCTGGGCCATGGGCAGGCGCACCAGCGCCTGGATGCCCGTGGTGAAGACGTGCCCGGTCTGCTGGGTGTATTTCTGATCGAGACTGATCGGACCCTGGTTGATTCCCATGCTGTCCTCTTTCCGCGCCCTGTTCGGGTCTTTGTCACTTAAGATCGCTTAAGCCGTTGCCTGCCCGTTGTTTTTAGCTAGGGCGCGCCGACCACCTCCGCCACTCTATGTCGGATATTTAACGCAACGCATCACAAATCTGGACCAAAGCGAGCGCCGGGTAAAAATCGCAATTTCGTGGCCTGAAAGGCATCGCGCATTTGCAATTTGTGTCACCATACCCCGGCCATCACGAAATGAATCGACGCACCTCGCATGCTGGACGAGGTCGATTGGTCGCAGGAGAGACTTTCGATGCGGACGATTCTGGCCAGTCTCGCGTTGTGCAGTGCGGTTGCGGTGACAAATGCGGCCCGCGCCGCCGAGCCGGCGCCGGAGCTGATCGCCTATGGCAAGGCCCTGGTCGAAGCCGGCGATTGCGCGGGCTGCCACACCGCCGATCCGGCCAAACCGTTTGCGGGGGGCAAACGCATCGACACGCCCTTCGGCGCGATCTACACGCCGAACCTGACGCCCGACCGCGACACCGGGATCGGCGCCTGGGCGGATGCCGACTTCACCCGCGCCCTGCGCTATGGCATCGCGCCCGACGGCTCGAATTATTACCCGGCGTTCCCCTACCCCTACTTCACGAAGATGACGAAGGACGACACGCTGGCGATCCGGGCCTATCTCGGCAGCCTTGCGCCCATCGTCAGCCGCAACAAGCCGCCGGAGCTGCGCTGGCCGTTCGGCTATCGCGGCCTGATGCGGATCTGGAACGCGATGTATTTCAAGCCCGGCCTGTTCGAGCCGGACCAGAGCCAGAGCGCGGCTTGGAACAGAGGCGGCTATCTCGTCACCGGGCTCGGCCATTGCGGTGCCTGCCATACGCCGAAGAACTATTTCGGCGCGGACAAGCAGGCGCAGGCGCTCTCGGGCAACGAGGTCGGCGGCTGGTATGCGCCAAGGCTCGACGGCGCCGCGCGCACGGGCTTGAAATCCTGGAGCGAGGCAGACGTCGCCGAATATCTGCAGAGCGGCCGCAACGCCAGGAGCCATGCCGGCGGACCGATGGCCGAGGTCGTCGTCAACTCGACGGCGAAGATGAGCGATGTCGATGTCCGCGCAATCGCGGTTTACCTGAAGAGCCTGCCGCCGGCGCGGCGCGAGACGATCGTGACGCCGCCCGAGGAGGCCGAGATGACGGCCGGCCAGGTCGTCTATGCGAAGCTCTGCGTCGCCTGTCATGAGGCCGACGGATCGGGCGCGCCGCGGATCTATCCGCCGCTGCCCGGCAACGCGCTGCTGCAATCGGTCAATCCGGCCTCGACCCTGCGCATCATTCTCGACGGCGCCCACACCGTGACGACGCCGCGCGCGCCGAACACCGGCGAGATGCCGGGCTACGCGAAACAATTGTCCGACGACGAGATCGCGGCGGTCACGAACTACATCCGCAATTCCTGGGGCAACGCCGCGCCGCTGGTGACGCCGGCGCAGGTGGCGAAGGCGCGTGGTGGTGATTGACCCCTCCGCCCTCAGTCGTCATGCCCGGGCTTGTCCCGGGCATCCACGTTCTGGTGCGGTGAGCAAGACGTGGATGGCCGGGACAAGCCCGGCCATGACGGTGTGGATGGAGCGGGCGAAGTAAGCCCTACCTCTCCTCATCCCCCGTGAAGACGAATTTCGGCATCTCCCATTTGTAGCGCACCGCCAGCAGGCGGAAGCTGATGCCGAGGACGAAGGTCAACATGGTCCAGAGCTCGGCGTTGAGATTGAGGCCGAACGCGGTGGCGTAGAACAGGCCCGTCACGACCGAAACGCTGGCGTAAAGCTCGGAGCGGAACAGCAGCGGAACGTCGTTGCAGAGTACGTCGCGCAGCACGCCGCCGGCACAACCCGTCACCATGCCCGAGACGATGACGATCGGCAGCGAGGCGTCCGTCTGCCAGGCAACGTTGCAACCCGCCATCGTGAAGACGACGAGGCCGATCGCATCGAGCACGATGAAGGCGACCTTCAGCCGGTGCACGAGACGCGCGATCAGGATGGTGAGGAACGCGGCACCGCCGGCCAGCGCGAGATAGATCGGGTTCTGCACCCAGGCCAGCGGATAATGTCCGAGAAAGAGATCGCGCAGCGTGCCGCCGCCGAGCGCGGTGATGCAGCCGAGGAAGCAGACCCCTAGCCAGTCCATGCTGCGGCGCCCCGCAGCGAGCGCAGCCGTCATGCCCTGCGCGGCCACCGCGACCAGCGACAGGAAATGCAGCACGCTATCGGTCGGCGGCGGGCTCCACATCGCCGTGTTCCCTTCTCCCTGCAATGGAACTCGCGCACGGGGTTCCTGACGAAACAGGTTCCCGATTCCCTACGCCGAGGCAACATGCGACGAAAGCATAAAGCGGGCGGAACAGAATCTCGCAGCTGAGGGTTGTCCCGGCGTCTTAACCGAGGAGACCAATCGATGGCTGACGACCGTTTTCCCAACGATCCGTATCGCCCGAACCTCGCCGACGATGAGTATCTTCGCGCGGCACGCCGGGACGGCGACCTTCAAGCAGATCCCGAGCTCGGCGAAGGCCCCGCCTCCAGCGGCAAGGTCGCATTGTTCGCGGTGGCCGTCGCCCTGGTGCTGGGCGCGGTGTTCTACGGCTTGAACAACTCGACCACGGGCAACCAGGCGAGCACCGAGCCGACGTCGCGCACTGCTCAGCAGACGGCGCCGGCCAATCCGGCCGCCCCTCCCGGCATGCGTGACGTGACGCCGCGCAACAACACCGAGCCGGGCATGACCACGGGTGCAGCACCGACCAAGCCGGCCGCTCCGGCTCCGGACACGCCTGCTGCAAAGCCGGCGCCGGATACGCAGACGCCGTCTGACGGCGCGAAGTAACGTCGCGACTGCCGTCGCGTAGCACGCAACTGTCATCGCCCGGCTTGACCGGGCGATCGAGTGGTGAATGACTCCGAGAGGATGAGAAGGCGGCGGGACTCGACATCCCGCCGCTTTTCGTTTGTCTCGTTGCGCCGCTAGCTGAACATCTTGTTGAGCTCGCCGCCGGAATAACCGCTGCCGAGCTCGGCAAACGTTCCCTTCTCCGCCATCTCCTTGGCCGCGCGCATGAAGCCGCCCCAGGCGGCGCGGGCGAGCGAGCCGCCGACGCTGATGCGGCGCACGCCGAGATCCTCGGCCTCCCTGAGCGACAGGCCGGACGCACCGATCAGCAGATTGAACGGCTTTGGCGCGACCGCCTTCACTACCGCGGCGATGTCCTCGCGGGTCTTGAGCCCCGGCGCATACAGGCAGTCGGCGCCGGCGTCCGCATAGGCGGTGAGCCGGTCGATGACGAGCTTGAGATCGGTGACGCCCCACAGATAGGCTTCGCAGCGGCCGACCAGCAGCGTGCCGCTGTCGCCGATCGCCTTGCGCGAGGCCTTGATGCGCTCGACCGCGAGCGCGCGATCGTAGATCGGCTTGTCCTTGTCGCCGGTGGAATCCTCGATCGACAGGCCGGCAACGCCGGTGCGCACACCGCGCTCGACATTGTCCGCGACCCTGTCCGGCTCGACCGCGAAGCCGCCCTCGAAATCGGCGTTGACGGGAATGTCGACGGCCGAGCTCAATGCTGCCAGATGCTGACAGACGTCCTCGACGGTGACGTGATTGTCGGCCTTGCCGATGGTCCAGGCAAAGCCCGCGCTCGACGAGGCGATCGCCTTGAAACCGAGATGCTGCAAGGCTTTCGCGCTGCCGACATCGACCGGATTGGGCAGGATGAAGCAGCCGCTCTCGTGCATCTTCCTGAACGCGGCCCGCTTGTCAGCGGTTGTCACATGCATGTTTCTCTCCCTTGTTGGCCGCGCAGACATAGGCACGCATGTTCGAGCGCGCTAGTGCGCATCGTGCACCGCGCGGCTGTCCTTCGGCGCCTGCTCGCGGTCGGTCATGCTGTAGTCCCTGACGACGCTGGCGATGCGCAGATGATAGTCCGCAAAGATCTGCGCCCTGCCCTTGGCCTGGGTGCGGCGGTGCTCCATGGTGTTGCGCCAGGCCTGCACGGCGGCCTCGTCCCGCCAGAACGACACCGAGAGGATCTTGCCCTTCTCGGTCAGGCTCTCGAAACGCTCGACCGAGATGAAGCCGTCGATGGTTTGCAGCAGCGGCTTGAGATCGGCGGCGAGGTCGAAATAGTCCTGGCGGTGTTCCGGCTTGGGCCAGACCTCGAAGATCACGGCGATCATAGGCTTCTCCTTCTTGTTGGAGGCCTACAATACCACCTTGCGCAAGAAGGTGCGCTCTTCCGCGAGGATGAATTTGTGCTCCTCGGCGTAGTTGAAATTCGCCATGCCTTCCGCATCCTGCCGCAGCCGGGCGCGATAGGCCTCGTAGGCGGCAAGACTCTCGAAGGTGATCAGCGCAGACGCGATGTTGTTGGTGCCCTCATGCGGCATGAAATAGCCGATCAGGTCGCCGCCGCATTTCGGAATGATGGTGAGCCAGCGCTTCGAATACTCCTCGAACTGCGCGCGCTTGAACGGATCGAGCTGGTAGCGGATGAAGACGGTGACGGACATGGTGGGCTCCTGAATTTTCGTCGCGAGAAGCGCAAGCGACGCCGTCGCCGCTGAAGCATCTGGATTGCTTCGCTTCGCTCGCAATGACGTGTTTGCAGCAACACGCTACGCCCTTGCCCGACCACAATGCTTCGGCTACCATCGAAGCATGAAATCAGGACCCGACATTGCCATGGTCGCTGCGCTGGTCGGCGATCCCGCCCGCGCCAACATGCTCACGGCGCTGATGAACGGCCGCGCGCTCACCGCGAGCGAGCTCGCGCAGGAGGCCGGCATCACGCCGCAGACCGCGAGCTCGCATCTGTCGAAGCTCGAGGCCGGCGGACTGGTCGAGCCGGAGAAGCAGGGCCGGCACCGCTACTACCGCCTCACCGACGACGACGTCGCCGGCGTGCTCGAAGGCCTTGCCGGCCTTGCGGCGCGCACCGGCCACATGCGCGTCCGCACCGGGCCGAAGGACCCCGCGCTGCGGCGCGCGCGGATCTGCTACGACCATCTCGCCGGCGATCTCGGCGTGCAGATGCTCGACACCATGCGCGAGCGCAACCTGGTCCGGCAGAAGAAGCAGGACATCGAGCTGACGACCGAGGGCGAGCGCTTTCTCGCCAAGCATCTGCAGATCTCGTCCGAAATGCTCGCCCACCCCCGCCGGCCCGTCTGCAAGGCCTGCCTCGACTGGAGCGAGCGGCGCCACCATCTCGCCGGCACGCTGGGCGCCGCCATGATGCAGCGTTTCGCCGAGCTGAAATGGGCGGCGCGCGATGCCACCCCGGGCAGCCGCGTGGTGAACTTCACCCGCACCGGCGAGAAGCAGTTCGCGGCGCTGTTCGGGAACGGCAAGGATTGATCACGCGAGACGCGTGACGACACACAATCGCGTGTGAACTCTCGCCGTCGTCATGGCCGGGCTTGACCCGGCCATCCACGTCTTTATTGCCGCTGGCACGTGGATGCCCGGGACAGGCCCGGGCATGACGGAGACCTTCATGAACCGCATTCTCCCGGCTGCTCTCGCTGCCGCCCTCTTCGCTATCCCGCTTGCATCCCGCGCCGCCGACACGCCCCAACGCGAACCCTACGGCATCGCGCTCGAAGGTTTTGCCTATCCCTATCCCGTGCACCTGCTGCCCGTGGTCAACGACGGCGAGCAGCTCAGCATGGCCTACATGGACGTCGCCCCCCAGCAGCCGAACGGCCGGACCGTGGTGCTGCTGCACGGGCGCAATTTTCCGTCGAGCTACTGGGCGCCCGTCATCAAGATGCTGAGCGAGGCCGGCTACCGCGTCGTGGTGCCGGACCAGATCGGCTTCGGCAAATCCTCCAAGCCCGCGGGCGAGCTGCATTTCGACAATCTGGCGCGCAACACCATCGCGCTGCTCGACCATCTCAAGATCGACAAGGCCGAGGTCGTCGCGCACTCGCTCGGCGGCATGCTCGGCGTGCGCATCGCGCGCGCCTATCCCGATCGCGTCTCACATCTTGTCCTGACGGCCCCCATTGGCCTCGAGGACTACCGCCTCTACGTGCCGCCGACGCCGACCGAGAAGATCGTCGAGTCCGAGGACAAGCTCACCCCGGACGGCTATCGCAAGCAGCTCCAGACCAATTACGCGATCAAGCTGCCGCCGGAGGCGATCACGCCTTTCATCGACGCCCGCTTCAACATCAAGGGCAGCCCGGATTATCCGCGCTGGCTGCGTGCCTTCGTCTCGTCCGGCCAGATGATCTATCGCGAGCCGGTGGCGCACGAGATCCCGCTGATCGCGCTGCCGACGCTGTTCATCATGGGCGCCGACGACCACAACGCGCCGGGCCGGCCGCTCGCGCCCGAGGCGCTGCGCGCAAAGATGGGGCAGAACGCCGAGCTCGCCAAGCAACTCGCCGCGAAGATGCCGAACGCGCGCGCCGAGGTGGTCCCGGATACCGGGCATCTCGTCTTCCTGGAGGCACCGGAGAAGTACAAGGAGCTGGTGCTGGGCTTTCTCGGCCGCTGAGGCGCGATGAGACCTGGGCGGACGATCATCGCGCTTCAGGTTCTTGTTTACGCATGACCTTTCCGGAAAGCCGCGCTGCGGTTTTCCGGATCGTGCTTTGGCGACATCTGGATGTCGCCTGAGGCAGGATGCGGGAAGCGTTCATGCCGCATTCAGGTCATGATTGGCAGGTTTGGATCGCGACGTGTCGGCACGTCCTCCCCAGATTTAACGTGTCGAATCGTGTCTTTTGATTCATTGTGCGCCGCAAGCGCCGAGCCCTAACGACTTGCCCTGAAGACTTTCCCCCCAAACAATCTGCCCCAAGGACGAGAAGGAAGATCAAATGAAATATCTCTTTGCCGCCGTCATGCTCGCGAGCGCCGTCGTCGGTTTCAGCGAGGCGGCCAGCGCCGCCGGCGGCTGCGGCCCCGGCTGGTACCGTGGCCCCTATGGCGGCTGCCGTCCGATGGCCGGGCGTCCGCCGGTTGTCGTCGTGGCCCCGGCCCCCGCGCCCGTTGTCGTGGTGCGCCCGCGCGTGTGCCCCTACGGCTTCCGCTGGTACGCCGGCCGCTGCCGCCCGATCTGATCTCGTCTTTCCGCATTGCAAGATGGCCGCGCAGGTTCAGCCTGCGCGGCCATTTTCTTTTGCGGGCCTCCGAGTGGCTCGTCGGCGATAGTYACAAATCGAAACGGGGACCGCGAAGCGCGATCCCCGTTCCCACGCTCGACGGCCGAGCGCTTACCAGTGGCGGCGATGCCAGCGCCGGCGATGCCAGCCCCAATGACGGCGGCGCCAGCCCCAGTGGCGATGGTGGCCATGCCAGTGCACCTGCTCGGGCTTGAGCTGCGCGGCTTCATCGCTGGTGGTGACGGCAGGATGGGCGTCGGGATTGCCTTCGGGCATCCGGTTCGGACCGCCAAGCGGCTGCGGTGACAGCGGCGCAGCCTGCGCGGCGGTGGTGAGCGCGGCAGCTCCCGCCGCAACACCCAATGCAAGTTTCAAAAAGTTCCGACGCTCCATGACATCTCCTCTGGAATATCGCGCAAGTGATGCAGAGGAAGTGTCGCGGTCACGACATGAACCGAAGCTGAATCGCGCGTTCAGGTTCGCTCGGAGTTGCTGTAGCCCGGATGGAGCGCTGCGTAATCCGGGAAACTGTCGTTGTGGACGCACCGCCCCGGATTGCGCTCCGCTCCATCCGCGGGCTACGAACTGTGTCGTTACGCCCCGAACTGCTGGGCCAGCACCAGCGTCTCGCGCGTGCGCTTCACCTCGGGCCAGTCGCGTTGGAAATCGGCGACGAGCTGTTTCAGCGCATCGCCCTTCAGCATGGCCGTAAGCTTTGCCTCGTCATCGAACTGATACATGGCCTGGTGCAGCGAGGGATCGTCCAGGCTCCAGAACCGCCAGGCTTTGCTCACGCCGAATGCCTTCACCGCATCCGGCACGTGCTCGGTCTCGTACCATTTGTCGAAGGCGGCGCGCTTGCTCGCATCGGTGACAGTGGCGCGGACGACGAAGAATGCGGCGGGCATCGGATTTCCTCCTGTTGTTTGGCAGCCATCATAACCGATGGCCGGCACCAAACCCACCCGCCTGCTCATCCCCGGGATGCGCGATCAGACCGCCGGCCTTTGCGCCCCTCGCTGCGTTGCGAATGTCTGCAAGGTGTCCGGCACGAGGCGCTCGGAGAAGCCCGCAATGAACCCCCAGACCAACGCCTTGGCATAGTCCTTCGGTTCGTTGGGAACATAATTGGCGATGACGTCGACGAAGGAGCCGCACTCACCCTTGCACTTGATCGACGGAAACAGGCCGCCCTGAAGGAACTCGCCCGCGAAGGACACGTAGAGTACGAGCGCCGCGATGCCGCCGACCACGGGCGCTATCAGGGAAAAGACCAGCAGATAGAACGCACCAAGCTGACTGACCGTCGGCGATATCACCGCATCCGCCAGTTGCTCGATCCTGTAGAGCCGTGTCAACGCGCTGAAGAACGCGCCCAACATGCCCACCAGCACGACGAGCAGCAGAAGCGGCGGCTGGAAGCTGCCCTTGAACAGATAAGCAAGCAGCAGCGATGCAAGCATCCCGCCGCCAAGCAGCAGCGCTCCACCAAACTGGTAGATCAGCATGAACTTGTAGGTTCGCAGGAGCGCCCGATCGATCTCCCGCGGCGCGGCGACGACCGGCGGTGTCGGAGGCGGCGGAGGCGGAGGCGGAGTCAGCGGGGCTGGGTCCTGCGCCGTCTGTACGACGGGGGGCGTCGCTGCTTCGTTGGCGGGATCAGTATTGGCGGGCCTCTCCGCGTCCTGCGGAGTCTCGTCGGTGGGTGTCATATCGGCCTCGATTGAAATATGAAAAATAATAACCCTAAGGTAGTACAGTCGCGCGATAGCTGAAACAGGAATCTTGCAGCCCGATGGACACCGATCGGCTCATGAGCCGTATGCCGGGCCGGCGTATCGGCTAGGGCCACCGCGTGCTATGGATTGGGACAACAACAACAACCTACGCGACGGGGCCTCGCGCCTCGCGCGATCACGGGGAAGGAACGCCCATGCGCAGGATCATCTCGGGTCTCATCGCGATCGCCTGCCTGTGGCCCGCGGCCTCGTCCGCCGAAATCGTCCGCTTCGACATCCTCGCACGCGAGCCCGCCTTTGCCGGCCGCAGCTTCGGCAATGTCGGCACCTATGAGCGGATCACCGCGCGCGCGACCTTCGCGCTCAACCCGTCGGACGACCGCAATGCCGTGATCACTGATCTCGCGCTCGCACCGCGCGGCGCCGACGGCAAGGTCGAGGCCACCGCCGATGTCGTGATCCTCAGGCCCAGCGATCCCGCACACAGCAACGGCACGCTGCTGCTCGAGGTGCCTAATCGCGGCCGCAAGCTGGCGCCGCAACTGTTCGACGATTCCGCCCAGCCCGGCGCCAACAACGCCGACAAGGCCGAGGATGCCGGCATCGGCTTCCTGCACCGCCAGGGCTTTACGATGGTCTGGGTCGGTTGGCAGGGCGACATCCCCTCCAAGCCCGGCCAGATGGCGCTCACCGCACCGGTGCTGAAGAGCGTCACCGGCCCGGCGCGCGAGGAGTTCGTGTTCGACAACACGACCAATCCCACACGCGCGACGCTGACATGGCCGGCGGCGGATGCGGCCAACCTCACCGTCACCGTGCGCGCGGCCTGGGCCGATCCGCGGCAGACGCCACCGGGTCTCTCCGCGAAGATCATCGATCCCAATACGGTCGAGATCACCCGGCCCGACGGTTTCGATGCCGGCGCGCTCTACGAGGTCACCTACACCGCGCGCGATCCGGTGCCGCTCGGCATGGGCTATGCCGCCGTGCGCGACGTCGTCAGCTTCCTGCGTCGCGACGAGACGCCGGCAAACCCGCTGTTGAACGGATTGCATCCCTCGGTGAGCCGCGCCATCGGCTTCGGCGTCTCGCAGTCCGGCCGCTTCCTGCGCGACTTCCTCTATCTCGGCTTCAACGAGGATTTGTCGGGCCGCACCGTGTTCGACGGCTTGATGCCGCATGTCGCGGGCACAAGGCGCATGGCAACCAACGTCCGCTTCGGCCAGCCCGGCCGCAATCCGCGCCATCTGCAGGATCCGGCGTGGCAGGCCGACCTGTTCCCGTTCACCTACGCGACGTTGAGCGATCCCTATTCCGGCAAGACCGACGGCCTGCTGCGACGCTGTTCGCTCTCGGCCACCTGCCCCAGGATCATGCAGACCGACAGCGAGCACGAATGGTGGGCCTCGCACGCCTCGCTGCTGGTCACCGATCTCGCCGGCAACCATCTCGACCTCCCCGACAACGTCCGCGCCTACATGATCTCCGGCACGCCGCATTTCGCCGAAGCCGCCGACGTGATGAAGAAGGGTTTGCCGGCGATGTCGCTGCCGCAGAACCCGATGCATGCCGGCATGCCGATGCGCGCGCTGCTCACCGACCTCAACGCCTGGATCAGCGACGGCACCAGGCCGCCGGCAAGCCGGATCCCCATGCGCGCCCACGGCACGCTCGTGCCGACGCAAGGCGCCGTGCCCTCGGACATTCCCGGCCTGCCCTACGCCGGCATCCATACGCTGGCTGCCTTCTCCGACCAGAGCGTGCTGCCGCCGAAGGAGATCGGCCGCTATCCCGTGTTCGTGCCGAAGGCGGACACCGACGGCATGGCCATCGCAGGCATCCGCCAGCTTGCCTTGGCGGTGCCCCGCGCGACCTACACCGCCTGGAATCCGCGCGCGCAGGGCTTTGGCCCGACCGCGCTCTATCCCCTGCAAGGCGCCGTGGTGCCCTTCGCCCCGACGGAAGCCGCACGGAAGGAAGTGCACGATCCCCGGCTGTCGATCGCGGAGCGCTACGCGGATGACGGCGCCTATGTCGCGGCGGTGAAGCGCGAGGCGGCACGGCAGGTGGCGGAACGGTTGCTGCTGCCGGAGGATGCCGAGCGTGCGGTGGAAGCAGCGAAGCAAGGCAGGCTGGCGAAGCTGGGGCAGTAAGGAGGCCACGCTGCCGTAGGGTGGGCAAAGCGCAAGCGTGCCCACCACCTGTCCGGCGGATCAAAAGAGCGTGGGCACGGCGCAAGCGCGCCTTTGCCCACCCTACGGACTCTGCCAAACTGACGGAGTTACCGCTTTCATACGAACTCAATTTATTCAGGAGAGTGCTTTGCACAGATGGCGACGATTGGCGCGTGCGTTGCCCGCGCTTGGATTTCTCATCATGTCCTGCAGCCTGGCTGCACAACCAGCCCATGCCGACGGCTCGGTCTCGTCCCTGCATATGGGCTACGGCGCCGCGACGCCTGCCGAGTTCGATCGATTCCTGGCGGTGATCGCGCAGTACAACGCGTCAGGCGAACGCTTCCGCATCGACAGCCACTGTCAATCCGCCTGCACCATGTTCCTTTCGATCCGCAATGTCTGCGTCACATCAGGCGCGACCTTGTTGTTTCATGCGGGCGGCTCCATGAGAAAGGGCATCATCAGCCCGTCGCGCACGCAGCAAATGGCGAGCACCTACAACGCCGCCTTGCGCCAGTACGTCACCGACAATCATTTCATGGACACCTTCGCCTTTCATTCGATTTCGGGAGGCGAGATCGTCAAGCGCTTCGGCTACCCGGCGTGCCGGTGAGGCCATAGGCCTGTAGGATGGGTAGAGCGAAGCGAAACCCATCGTCTCGCCGAGCAAGGACATGATGGGTTTCGCTTCGCTCTACCCATCCTACGAAAATTCGTTCTCCCGTGTCGGAACGCGCGTCGTCCATCCGTCCTATGCCTAGGACAGCACGGAGACACCCTATGCCCGACCTCACCTTGACGACCTTCGACTGGGTTCCCCCGCCCCCGCGCGGCCTCGTGCGGGACCTCCGCGTGCGCTGGGCGCTCGAAGAGGCCGGCCTGCCGTACCGCGTTGATAGCGTGCCGTTCGGCGACCGGAGCGCGGCGCATCTGGCGCACCAGCCGTTCGGCCAGGTGCCGTGGCTGACCGACGGCGACCTCTCCATCTTCGAGAGCGGCGCGATCCTGCTGCATCTCGGCGAGCTCAGCGCGAAGCTGATGCCGCCGGATCCGCGCGGCCGCAGCGAGGCGACGAAATGGCTGTTCGCGGCGCTCAATTCGGTGGAGATGGCGAGCCTGCCCTGGTCCATGTTCAAGTTCACCGGCAGCGACGACGGTTCACCGGCCGTGAAGTTCGTCGACGGCTTCCTGAAACTCCGCCTCAAGCATCTCGAGCCGGTGCTGGCCGACCGCGAATGGCTGGCGGGCTCCTTCTCCGTCGCCGACATCCTGATGGCCGACGTGCTGCGCCCCGTCGATCGCTACGACGGCCTGGCGGACAGCCCCGCCTGCCGCGCCTATCTCGCGCGCGCCACGGGTCGTCCGGCGTTTGCGAAGGCTCACGCGGATCAGATGGCGCATTTCGCTGCGGCCGATAAGGCGCGCGAGAACTCGTAGGGTGGGTTAGCCCTGCGGCTGCGCGAAGCGCAGTCCGCCGGGCGTAACCCACCAATTCTGTCGCCGCTGATAGAAAAGAGGTGGGTTACGCTGACGCTAACCCACCCTACGCAGGTGGACGCACGCGTCACACCAGCTTCAAGGGCGCGTCTGCAACCAATCGCAGGTCGATGCTGCTGATCAACGCAGCGCGCCGCGCCTCCGCAGCACCGATCGCTTCATCCGTCTGCCGCAGCGTGCTGATGTTCGAGCCGAGCGACACGATCCCGCCCAGCACAAGCGCGATCGATCCGAGCGCCGCGGTCTGACCGGTCCCCAACAAACCAAGAATGGTGATCAACAGCAAAGCGGTCCCGCCGCCGATGGCGATCTTGGACGCCAGGATATACTTCCGGCATCGTTCGGCGATCTCGGCGAGAGCCTCGATCCGGTCTTCGATGTCGGAGATTTCGTCGGTCGGATCGTCTTCGGTCATTGTTGGGCAAGCTCGAGCGCGAGTTCTAGTTTACGACGATCTGGCTTTGTCATGCGCCTGTGGGCGTCCAAGTACTCTTTGACGCTGCTCTTCTCGAAGACAATCTCCGTACTGCTCGCATCGCGCGGAAGCTCAACATAGACGATGGTCGTCCCGTCGACGAGAATATCGTATAGTTCCTCGTATTGTTCCGGAATATGGCGGACGATGTAGATATTCCGGGTGATCGACTGCAGACGCTGCCTAAGCAGCGATAGCAACCTCCGTGAGGCCGGCGCCGATAGCAGGCGCTCGCGTCCTGCTTCCAGCTCCCCGATCATCTGCTTTTCCGACCGACGGCGCGGCGTCACTGCGCTTCCCTGCTTCCACCCGTAGCCCGCATGAGCGAAGCGACATGCGGGACCTGGGCAAAGACCCGGATGTCGCTTTCGCTCATCCGGGCTACGTCCATCTCACAACGGCAAATTGTCGTGCTTCTTCGCCGGCGCCTCGACCTTCTTGTCCTTCAGCATCGCCAGCGCCCGCGCGATGCGCTTCCTGGTCGAGTGCGGCATGATGACGTCGTCGATATAGCCGCGCTCGGCGGCGATGAACGGTGACAGGAAGCGGTCTTCGTATTCCTTGGTGCGCGCGGCGATCTTGTCGGGGTCGCCGATGTCCGAGCGGAAGATGATCTCGACCGCGCCCTTGGCGCCCATCACCGCGATCTGGGCGGTCGGCCAGGCGTAGTTCATGTCGGCGCCGATCTCCTTGGAGGCCATGACGTCGAAGGCGCCGCCATAGGCCTTGCGGGTGATGATGGTCACCAGCGGCACGGTGCACTGCGAATAGGCGAACAGCAGCTTCGCGCCGTGCTTGATCAGGCCGCCATATTCCTGCGCGGTGCCCGGCAGGAAGCCCGGCACGTCCACGAAGGTGACGATCGGGATATTGAAGGCGTCGCAGAAGCGGACGAAGCGAGCCGCTTTGCGCGAGGCATCGCTGTCGAGCACGCCGGCGAGCACCATCGGCTGGTTGGCGACGAAGCCGACGGTGCGGCCCGCGATGCGGCCGAAGCCGGTGACGATGTTCTTGGCGAACATGTCGGCGATCTCGAAGAAGTCGCCCTCGTCCACGACCTTCAGGATCAGCTCCTTCATGTCGTAGGGCTTGTTCGGATTGTCCGGGATCAAGGTGTCGAGCGACATGTCGACCCGGCCGATGTCGTCGAAGCTCGGCCATTCCGGCACGCCATCGGTGTTGTTGGACGGCAGGAAGTCGATCAGGCGCCGCATCTGCAAGAGCGTCTCGACGTCGTTCTCGAAGGCGCCGTCGGCGATTGAGGAGCGCGTGGCGTGCACCGAGGCGCCGCCGAGTTCTTCCGCCGTGACGACCTCGTTGGTCACGGTCTTCACCACGTCGGGGCCGGTGACGAACATGTAGCTGGTGTTCTTCACCATGAAGATGAAGTCGGTCATGGCAGGCGAATAGACGTCGCCGCCGGCGCAGGGGCCCATGATGACGGAGATCTGCGGGATCACGCCCGAGGCCAGCACGTTGCGGCGGAACACGTAGGAATAGCCGGCGAGCGCGGCGACGCCCTCCTGGATGCGCGCGCCGCCCGCGTCATAGAGGCCGATGATGGGCGCCCGCGCCTTCATCGCCATATCCTGCAGTTTTGTGATTTTCAGCGCGTGGGTCTCGGACAGCGAGCCGCCGAACACCGTGAAGTCCTTGGCAAAGACAAAAGTCTTGCGGCCATTCACCGTGCCCCAGCCGGTGACGACGCCGTCGCCGGGGATCTTGTTCTTCTCCATGCCGAACTCGGTGGAGCGGTGCTCGACGAACATGTCGAACTCCTCGAACGATCCCTTGTCGAGCAGCAGCTCGATGCGCTCGCGTGCGGTCAGCTTGCCGCGGGCGTGCTGCGCCTCGATGCGCTTCTCCCCGCCGCCGAGCTTTGCGCCGGCACGACGATCTTCAAGGGCGTCCAGGATGTGTTTCATTTGCTCCCGCCAGTATTTAACTAAGCCACGCTTGCCGGGGGTTCTAACACGGCATTTTGCGGACCGGGAAGCGGCTTTCGGCGCCGCAGGGCTGCCCTGCCGCAGCGTGAAAGCGCAAGGAATTACAAAGTTTTGTCCGGGAGACGAGCATGACTGAAGGAACAGCCGAGACGGGTGCGGCAACTGGCGGCGTCAACATCCTGCTGCGGCTGGAGGGCCTGACCCTGTTCGCCGGCATGGTGATGCTGTACGCGGCCTGGGACGGCTCCTGGCTGGTGTTCGCCCTGCTGTTCTTCGTGCCCGATTTGAGCTTCCTGGCATACCTGTCCGACGTCAAATTCGGCGCCCTCGTCTACAACGCCGCCCACAGCTACATGGCGCCGGTGGCGCTGCTGACCCTGGGTTTCGGCCTCGCCTCGCCCCTCACCCTGTCCATCGCCTTGATCTGGCTCGCCCATATCGGCATCGACCGGGCGCTCGGCTACGGCCTGAAATATTCCGCGGGGTTCGGCTTCACCCATCTCGGCCGGATCGGGCGGCAGAAGGACGCGTGATTTGACGGCCCGGCCGGTTGACCCCGCGGCCCGATTCAGGCTTGCTTCAAGGCCTTGCGATCAGGCGCCGAGTGTTGCGTGAGCCCAGTCGGTACGGCGGCTGTCATGATGCCCTGGCTCCAGCAACACCATGTCCGCGACGGTCGTCCCACTGCCGCTGAACCCATCGTCCGAAACCATCGACTTCCTGCGGCGCATGGCCAGCATGGTGTCGGGGCGCAACGGCGAGATGCTGCTGCGCGCGGCCAGCCTGATCGAGCAGTTCGGCCATCGGGCGATGTCGGCCGAGCGGCTCTACCATCAGACGCAGGAAGAGAGCATGCGCAGCACCGAGCTGCGCGTGGCCGCCGAGCTCGCCTCCGACGCCATGGTCGGCCAGATCGAGGCGCTGCGCAGCCAGCTTGCCGAGGTCACCGCAGCGGCCGCCGCCGAGCGCGCGGCCTTCGATGCCGAGCGCACCAAGCTGCTCGGGCTGATGCAGCACGCTGAAAGCCACATCGGCAAGCTCACGAGCGAGCTGGACGCCTTGCGCGCCTCCGTCGACAGCTTCAACGAGACCATAGTGTCCGTGCCGATCGAGGTGCTGCGGCTGGCGCGGACGCAGTTCGACTATCTCTCCAGCGGCTTTGCCCGAAGCGGCGACGTGATCTCGCAGGCGATGAGCGAGATCGGCGGCTTCGCCATCGACCAGGCGCTGACCGCGAAGAAGACGGCCGACAAGGGCTAATCGCATATGCGCATCCACAAGAGGTCGTCATGGCCGGGCTTGTCCCGGGCATCCACGTTTTGTGCTGCTGAATAAGATCGTGGATGGCCGGGACAAGCCCGGCCATGACGCCGTGGAGGCTCAGCGGCCCGCGACAAATTGACAGCGCGCAGGTCCGTTGGTCTACTCCCCCAAAATCATAAGGGAGGATCCGATGCCGACGGCATTCCGCGTCGCTGCAACGCTCATTGCGCTCTGCGCGTCCACCGCGCTTGCCAATGCGCAGGCGCTGCCGAAGGAAGTCGCCACCCGCGCCGAGATCTATCCGATCCCCTCGCTCACCCTCTCCGACCAGCAGTTCCTCAGCGGCGACGCGGCCGCCGCCAAGCCGGTGACGGTTGCCGGCGAATTCCGCGTTGCCCAAGGCAGCGGCAAGCTGCCCGTCGTGGTGCTGATGCATGGCTCCAGCGGCGTCGGCGCCACCACGGAAGCCTGGGTGCACGCCTTCAACGCCATGGGCATCTCGACCTTCGTGATCGACGGTTTCACCGGCCGCGGGCTGACGGTGGTGGGACCGAACCAGGCCCTGCTCGGCCGGCTCAATCTGATCGTCGACATCTACCGCTCGCTGGAGATCCTGGCGAAGCATCCGCGCGTCGACCCTGACCGCATCGTGCTGATGGGATTTTCGCGCGGCGGCCAGGCGACGCTCTATGCAAGCCTCGATCGCTTCAACAAGCTCTGGAACAAGTCCGGCGTCCAGTTCGCCGCGTACATCCCGTTCTACCCGGATTGCTCGACGACGTATCAGGGCGACGGCGACGTCGCCGCGCGCCCGATCCGCATCTTCCACGGCACGCCCGACGACTACAATCCGGTCAAGAGCTGCAAGGCCTTCGTCGAGCGGCTCAAGGCCGCCGGCCGCGACGTGGTGCTAACCGAATACCCCGACAGCGCACACGGCTTCGACAGCGGCCTGCTCGGCGTCAACACCGTTGCGGTCTCCGCCAACGCGCAGACCGTGCGCAACTGCAAGATCAGGGAGGGCGACGGCGGCGTCTTGATGAACGGCGACACCAACGCGCCGTTCACCTACAAGGATGCCTGCGTCGAGCTCAATCCGCATGTCGGCGGCAATCCGACCACCGCCGCGGAGTCGCGCAAGGCGGTGGAGGAGTTCCTGCAGGCGCTGTTCAAGCTGGGATAGGCCCGACTGCCGTAGGGTGGGCAAAGGCGCACGGCGCCGTGCCCACGCTCTCTCTCCGTCAACCGCAATTCGTGGGCACGCTTCGCTTTGCCCACCCTACGGCACCGCAATTCTGCCGCGGGTTTCTCATGCCGCTTACGGCTCGCCCGGCCTGAACGGCTCCTGCTTGTCCGGCGGCACCGTCTCTTCCGCCATCGCCAGCAGCATCGCGACCATCACATAGTTGCCGGCGACCGCGGTGAGATCGACGATCTGCTGATCGCTGAACACCTTCTTCGCCCGCGCATAGGTCTCGTCGGAGACCTTCTTAGTCGTGGTGATCTCGGTGACGAAGTCGTAGACCACCGCCTCGTCGTCGGCCATCTTCGACGGCCGCTTGTTGGCTTTCAGCTCCGCGATGATGTCGGGAGAGAGGCCCGCCTTCGCCGCGAGCGGCGCGTGCGCGAACCATTCCACCTGCGAGCGCCATTGCCGCCCGATGATCAGGATCGCGAACTCGTTGAGCTTGGTCGGGACCGAGGTCTCCCAGCGCAGATAATAGAACAGGTCGAACAGGCGCTGGCCGAGCACGGGGCTGCGGATCATGGGATTGTAGGGCCCGCCGATGCCGACGCTCGACACCTTCATGATCTGCTCACCGAGCGGCTTCTGCTTGGCGTCGAGCTGGTCCATGGTGAGCTGCGGAAAGCGCGGCTCCTTGCTGGTAGCGGGGCCGGCGAACATCGTGGCGGCGAGCCAGCCGCCCGCAGCGGCAAGCGTGAGCGACGACAGCCAGAGCGGCGTTGAGTTCATTTATTGTCCTCCCGGTTTTTCTTTGTTGGCCGGAAGGATGCTAGTCGAGCGGCATCGGCGCGGGCAGCGCTAGATCGCACCGATCTCGGCAAGGCAGGCTTGCGTCAGGCTCATGCGCGCCTCGATGTGGCGCGGCTCCCTACAATCCATGTTGAGCGCGAACACGGTGTGCGCCTCGCCCTTCTCGGCCCACCCGACCATCCAGCCGAGCGACGGCTCGCCGCGCTCGGCGCCCAGGAGACCAGACTTGGCGCGGATGACGCTGTCGCCCACTTTCGTCACCGGCAGGATGTCGGCGACGAGATCCTGGCTGCGCTTCGAAATCGGCAACGCGCGGCGGCGCAGCCGGTCGACGAAGTCGATCTGCTCTACCGGGTCGATGCGCAAGGCGCCGGTGAGCCAGAACTGGTCGATGCCGCCGCCGATGTCGCGATTGCCGTAGTCGAACTCGTCGACATATTTCTGCATGCGCACCTCGCCGATGCGGCGCGCGATCTCCTGATAGACCGGCACCGCGCTCACCGCGATCGCGCTGCGCAGCGTGTGGTCCTTGTTCCAGGCCTCGATCGGGCGTTTCACGCCGTCCCAGGGAAACACGTCCTTGTCCGGATCAGCAACGACACCCGTCTCGAGCGCGATCAGCGAGTTCGGAATCTTGAAGGTCGAGGCCGGCAGCTTGCCCTCGCCCGAGCGCTCCTTGTCGCTGGCGACGATCAGATAGTCCTCGACCTTGTAGCCGACGAAGGTGCCTGCCGTGCCGAGATCGGTGAAGCGCTTTGCGAGGCTGTCGCGGATCTCGTTGCGCGGCGGCGCGACATGGGCGAGCGCGCGCTGCGGCAGGATCGAAGCTGCGGCAAGAAGACCGAGGGTGGAACGGCGGGAGAGCAAGGGCGGTATCCGTGAGCAATGAAGAACCGGTGCGACCATGCAGCCGCGACGTGGTGAAACGATGACAGATGGTTTCTACCGTCCCCGCCCCGACAGGCGCAGCACGAACACCAGCACTTCGGCGACGGCCTTGTAGAGATCGGGCGGGATCTCGTCGCCGAGCTCGACCTTGGAGAGCGCGCCGGCCAGGATCTCGTTCTCCTCGATCGGGATGTCGTTGGCCTTGGCGATCTCGACGATCTTTTCGCCGATCGTGCCCTTGCCCTTGGCGACGACGACTGGGGCGTTCGTGCCCTTCTCGTAATGCAGCGCGATCGCGAGCTTGGATGGATCGCTCATGTGGCGCGGTCCAGGAAGTGGCCGGCACGGGCCGGCGCCGGCTGCGGCGGCGTGCCCTCGCGTACGACGATGTCGCCAGGCTTGAGCTCGGCCCTGGTCATCGCCTGGCTGAGCTCGCTGACACCGGCGCGGAGCTGCTGCGCGGTCGCCGGCCGCTCCGCCCACATCCGCACGAAGGTCTTGTCGCCGTTCAGCGTGATCAGCGCGTGCACCGGGCCGGCCGGCTCGACATTGAGCGAGAAGCGCGCGCGCCAGGCGCGCGTGGCGGGATCGGCGGACTCGTTCCCGCCATCGCGCGAGATCTCGAACTGCGCCATCGCGGTGCCCTGCGCCGTCGCGAACGGGATCTCGAAATTCCACTGCGGCACCGCCGGATCGATACGGTGCCCGCCGGCATCGGTGCGATCGGGGAGCGAGGCGACCTGCAACAACGTCTGCCGCGCGATCGCGGCATCGGTGTCGTCGAGCAGGCGATGCACCGTCGCGGAGAGCGGCGTATCCGGTGCGAGCGATGGCATGGCGACCGCTTGCGGTGCCGGCAGCGCGCCGCGGAACGGCGGAGGCGCCGTGCGCGCGGCGGCTTCGAAGATATGGCCGTCGGGCACGGCCTTGTTCGAACCGGGAACGTTACCGGTCAGGCGCGGCAGGTTTTGCGTGGCCTCCTGCAGGAGGCTTGCGGCAAGGCCTGCGGAGATGGTGCGCGGCATCGCGGCTTGCTGAGCGTTGCCGGCGATATCGGCCAGCACGGCAGCGGCGAGATTGGCATTGCGCGGCAGTTGCGGCGCTTGCGCGATCTCGGGGCCGGAAGGCGATGCAGATTGCGCGGCCTCGCCTGCAGCCTGAGCCGGCGCGGCGGCCGCCTGTGGTGCCGCCGTCGTCGCCGTCGGAATTGCAGCACCCTGCGGCGCGGCCGTTTCGAGCGTGGTCAGCGTCTGGCGCAGCACCAGCAGCGCTGCTTTCAAATCCGGCACATTGCCGGACGAAGGCATCGTGCCCGCGGCGAGCGAGGCCTCGAGAAACAGGCCGGACTTCTGAAACGCGGATTCGATGTCGCCGCCATCGAGGGCCGGGCTCAGCGGCGTCTGCTGCGCAAGCACGTCCAGCACCGCCTGCTTCAGTCCCGCCGGCAGATCGCTGCCGGTGACGACGGAGGCGAGATTTGCGAACAGCGGCGCCTGGCTGCCCTGTTTGGTCACGGCCTCGGCCGAGGCGGCAGTCACGGCGACCTGCTCCAACGGCGTCAGCGTGGTGCGTGGTGCGCTCACAGTAGGCGCAAGCGGCGGGCTGTCCACCAGCGAGGCTGCACGTGGCGTCAGCGTGATCTGATCGGGGGTCGCCTCGCCTGCTCCGTTCATCACCGCGAGCCTGATGGTGCCGTCGTTCTGCGACACCGCGAGCTGGAGGTTTTGTCCCGGCGTCAGCGCCACCTCCGACATCACGTCCATCGAGAGGTTGGCGATCGCGATCCGCACCAGATTGTCGGCCATCACGCTGACCACCCTGGCGTCGACCACACTGCCGGCCTGCAGCACGAGATCGGGCGTCGCCGCATCAGCCACGGGGCTGGCGGCACTGACCGGCAGGATCGAGCTTATCGGCGTCGGCATCTCAAGGGGCCCGGGGAATGCTGTGCCCCCACCCTAAGGCCGCCTCGTAAACCTCTCGTTAAGGACCTTTACGCCGCAGGCGGCTTCACGGCCGCCAGAACGGTCACGGCGGCCTGGAAATCCTTCAGGCGGGCGGCGCGGCGGGCGGCGGCCTCCTCGTCCACGCCCCATTTCTCGGCGTTCCAGTCCTCGTCGACATGGGCGGCGGCCCAGACCTGGTCCGCATCGCGCACGCCATGGGCCAGCGCCAGCGCCAGCAGGGCCGAGCCGGTCAGGGTCGTGACCATGTGGAGAGCTGCGACCGACCAGGCATCGCCCGGCAGCGCGCCCCGGGCGGCCTTCAGCGCCTCGTCCGGCTGCTTCACATGCATGACGCCTTCGGACAGGATGAAATGCGCCCCCAGCGTCTCCGCGGCCCAGAACAGCACGGGGTCCCAATGCGCGGCCTCGCGGGCGACCAGACCCTCGGGGTGACCGGCGCGATAGAACAGCAGATCGGACTCGAAGTATTTCGCGAGGTCCTCGCTGACGAGCTCGACCCGGTCGACCACGCCCTCGACCACGCTGTTTGCGATCCGGGTCAGCGGCATGGTCACGGGATCGATGGTTTCGCCCTGGGCCGACCATTCCGCCGCCACCGCATCGGCCAGCGCGCGCGCGGGGATCACCACCTGGCGGCCGGACGGCGTCCGGGTCGGCTTGCCGTCGAGCGTGATGGCATGACCGCCCTCGGCTTCCGCGACGCCGGCCTCCTTGTAGAAGCGCTTGCGCAGCGGCGTGCGCGCGGAGGCGCGCGCCGATTCCCTGGGATCCGGCGGGGGCTGGCTTGCTGCTTCTTCGAACAATTCGCGCATGTGAGTTTTCGGCCCCGGTCTCTGAATGCTAGGCTTTTAAGATAAGACCTGTGGCCGATAAAGCGAGCGGCGGGCATGCGGGAACTTGCGGGCATCGGAGCCCTGTTGGCAGGATTTTGGCTGGCCGCGGCGGAGGCCGGCTTTCGCACCCCGGAATCGCTGGTCCGCAACGTCTATGCCCATTACGGCGAAGGCGCGCCGGAGCTCTCCAAAGGCCTGCCGCGGGACGCGGCGACCGCCCGGCAGTTCTTCGATCCTCCCCTGCGCAAGGCCTGGAGCACGCCGAGGATCGAACCCTATGATTTCCTGGTGCAGAGCCCGAGCTGGCGGCTCGGCCCTGTCATGATCGCGGTCGTCCGCCAGCAGTACGACAAGACCTATGTCGCGGCGAATTTCGACAATCACGGCCGCCGGGTGGTGCTCAACTTCGTCCTGGTGAACGGACCCGAGGGCTGGCTGATCACGGATGTCGAGAGCCCGCACGACAGCTTGCGGATGTTTCTGGAGCAGTTCCGGAATTGAGGGTGGTGAACCACCGCGGCTTCCACACCGTCATCGCGAGCGCAGCGAAGCAATCCAGACTGCATCCGCGGAGGCAGTCTGGATTGCTTCGTCGCTGCGCTCCTCGCAATGACGGGGTTAGCTGCAAGGCCGCCCTTACTCCTCCGGCGCGTTCTCGATCGGGTCGAAACGGCTGGCATCCAGGCCAAGCAGATTCCACGACTGCTGCATGTGCGGCGGCAGCGGTGCGGTGGCGTCGATTACGCCGCCGCGCGGATGTGGGATGACGATGCGGCGCGCCAGCAGGTGCAGCCGGTTCTGCAGGCCGCCCGGCAGCTGCCAGTTCTCGATGTTGAAATATTTGGGATCGCCGACGATGGGGTGGCCGATATGCTCCATGTGGGCGCGAAGCTGATGCGTGCGCCCCGTCACCGGTTTCAGCGACACCCAGGTCAGCTTGTTGCCGGCGGTCTCGACCACCGCGTAGTACGTCACCGCGTGGCTGGCGCCCTCGTCGCCATGCTGGGCGATGCGCATGATGGTGTCGTCCTCGCTCTCCTCCTTCGCGAGGAAGGTCGAGATGCGGCCCTGCTTCGGCTTCGGCAGGCCCGGCACCAGCGCCCAATAGACCTTGCGCGCCGAGCGCGAGCGGAACGCGCCGGTCAGGTGCGAGGCGGCGAAGCGCGTCTTGGCGATCAGCAGGCAGCCCGAGGTCTCGCGATCGATACGGTGCACGAGACGCGGCTTCTGGCCCTTGGAATCGCGCATCACCTCCAGCATCTGGTCGATGTGCCGCGTCATGCCCGAGCCGCCCTGCACGGCAAGGCCGGCGGGCTTGTTCAGGACGAGGACGTCGTCGTCCTCATAGATGGTCATGTCCTTCAGCGCCTTGAGCGTCTTCTGCGCAGCCTCCGAGAGCTCGCCGACGACCTTCGGCGCATCGAGCTTCAGCGGCGGGATGCGGACGCTCTGCCCCTCCTCCAACCGGTCCTTGCTGTCGACGCGCTTGCCATCGACGCGCAGCTCGCCTTTGCGGACGACACGCTGGATGTGGGAGAACGACAGGCCGGGAAAGCGCGCTTCCAGGAAGCGGTCGACGCGCATGTTGTTCTCGTCGGCCGAGACCTTGACGGTCTGCACCTTGGTCGGCAGCAGCGCCTCGACGGGCTTTTCGGGCGCCGCCCTTTCCGGCGCCTCCTTGGGCGGACGCCGTTCTGCGCGCTCGGGGCCACGCCGCTCGGCGCGCTCGCCGGCGAAGCGCGACGGCTTCCCGCCGGGCTTGCCGCCCGGACGCGCCCCTGCCTTCTTCGCGCCGCGCGTCTGCTGCGGACGCGAATCATCGCGCTCGTCACGCGAACGGGGCTTTGGATTCATTCTCTTGATGCGGCGGCTCATGATTGCCTGCGTACCCTAAAAGCGGCCTTCCGTCACGACGAAATGGCCACTTCTAGCGCGAGCCGCCCCGTTCCTTGCGCAGCTTGGCCCAGTAATCCAGGCGCTTCCTGATCTCGCGCTCGAAGCCGCGCTCGGGCGGGTCGTAGAAGGTCTGTCGGCCGAGGGCCTCCGGGAAGTAGTCCTGGCCGGAGAAGGCGTCGGGGGCGTCGTGGTCGTAGGCGTAGCCCGAGCCGTAGCCCTCCGACTTCATCAGCTTGGTCGGGGAATTCAGGATGTGCTTGGGCGGCAGCAGCGAGCCGGCCTGTTTTGCGACCTGCATCGCGGTGCCGAAGGCGGTGTAGACCGCGTTCGATTTCGGCGCGGTGGCGAGATAGACCACCGCCTGCGCGATGGCGAGCTCGCCTTCGGGATGGCCGAGGAAATCGAAGGCGTCCTTGGCCGCATTGGCGATGACGAGCGCCTGTGGATCGGCAAGGCCGATGTCCTCGACCGCCATGCGCACGACGCGGCGGGCCAGGAACAGCGGGTCCTCGCCGGCATCGAGCATGCGGGCGAGATAATAAAGCGCGGCATCGGGATCGGAGCCGCGCACCGATTTATGCAGCGCCGAGATCAAATTGTAATGGCCGTCGGCCGATTTGTCGTAGATCGGGGCGCGGCGCTGCAGGATGTCCTGCAACTGCGCGGCGTCGAAAATCTCGTCCGCCCGCGCCGAACGCCAGACCTCTTCGGCGAGCGTCAGCGAGGCGCGGCCGTCGCCATCGGCCATCCGCACCAGAACCGCGCGCGCCTCGGCATCGAGCGGCAGCTTCCTGCCCTCGACCTCCTCGGCGTGAGTGAACAGCTTTTCGATCGCGGCGGCATCGAGCGAGCGAAACACCAGAACGCGCGCGCGCGACAAAAGCGCCGCGTTGAGCTCGAAGGACGGGTTTTCCGTGGTGGCGCCGACCATCACCACGGTGCCGTCTTCCATCACCGGCAGAAACGAATCCTGCTGGGCGCGATTGAACCTGTGCACCTCGTCGACGAACAGCAGCGTGCCCTTGCCCATCTCGCGGCGGGCGCGCGCGGCGTCGAAGGCCTTCTTGAGGTCGGCGACGCCGGAGAACACCGCGGAAATCTGCTCGAAATGCAGGTCCGTCGCGTCGGCCAGCAGCCGCGCCACGGTGGTCTTGCCGGTGCCGGGCGGTCCCCAGAACACCAGCGAGCCCAGCGTACGCGTCTCCAGCATGCGCGTCAGCGCGCCGTCGGGGCCGAGGATGTGATCCTGGCCGACGACCTCCGACAGCGCGCGGGGGCGCAGCCGGTCCGGCAGCGGATGCGGAGCCTCGTGGTCGAGCCCCGCCGCGGCAAACAGCGTCGGTGTCTCCTGTGGTCGCTTCGGACTCATCCGCCCAGCGTGACGTTGATCTGCTGACCGCCGCGCACCACCGTGATGCGCCAGAGCCGCGGCGTGTCCTTGGCGGCCTTCTCGAGATCGGCGGTCTTGGCGATCTTCTGGCTGTTCACCGTGAGGATGATGTCGCCCTTCTGGAAGCCGACATTCTGCGCCGCCGTGCCGTCGCCGATCTCGGTGACGACGACGCCATCGGTGTCCGCATCGAGATGCAGCTCGTCGGCGATCGCCGGGGTGATGGTGGAGATCTTCGCGCCCTGGAACGGCGAGCGCGTGGTGATGACGAGCTCGTTGCGCCCGCTGTCAGGGGCGGTCTCGAGCGCAATGCCGAGCTTGAGCGGCTTGCCGCCACGCTGCACGTCGATCTGCGCGGTGCCGCCGAGCGGCCGGGTGGCGAAGCGGTAGTCGAAGGCATTGGGGTCGTCGACGGTCTGGTTGTCGATCCCGGTGATGAGGTCGGAGGATTTCAGGCCGGCCTTGGCCGCGGGACCGTTCGGCACCACGCTCGCGACCAGCGCGCCGGTCGGCGAGCGCAGACCGAGGCTCTCGGCGATCTCGGGTGTCACCGCCTGCAGCTTCGCGCCGAGCCAGGGACGCTTCACCGCCTTGCCGCCGCTCTTGGCGGAGGCGACGACGACGCGGACCATGTTGGCGGGAATCGCAAAGCCGATGCCCTGCGAGCCGCCGGAACGCGAATAGATCGCGGTGTTGATGCCGGCGAGCTTGCCGCTCATGTCGACCAGCGCGCCGCCGGAATTGCCGGGATTGATCGCCGCATCGGTCTGGATGAAGAACTGGTAGTCGGTGATGCCGACCTGCGTGCGCGCCAGCGCCGAGATGATGCCGTGCGTCACCGTCTGGCCGACGCCGAAGGGATTGCCGATCGCGAGCACGACGTCGCCGACCAAGAGCTCGTCGGAATTGGTGAAGTCGAGCGTCGGAAACTTCTCCTTGGTGTCCTTCAGCCGGAGCACGGCGAGATCGGTGCGCGGATCCTTCAGCAGGATCTCGGCCTCGAACTCGCGCTTGTCCGACAGCGACACCTTGACCTGGTCCGCCCCCTCGATGACGTGGACATTGGTGACGACGAGGCCGGAGGCATCGACGATGACGCCGGAGCCGAGCGAGCGCTGCATCTGCTCGGGCTGCTGGCCCGGCACGCCGAAGAAGCGGCGGAAGATCGGATCGTCCAGCAACGGATTTCGGTTTTGCACGACCTTGGCGGCGTAGACGTTGACGACCGCCGGCTGCACCCGCTGCACGATCGGCGCATAGGACAGCCGCAGCTCGGCCGGCGAGGATGGAACACGGCGATCCTGCGCGGCGGCCGGATTGAAGTGGGCTGAAAACGCTATGCACAGTGCCGTGACGATAACGGCCGGACGGATCGATCGAAACATTCCTACCTCTCGGAAAAGACGACGGAATATAGGCGCGTTCGCCGGGCAATAGAAGGCCGCCAGGCGGCATTATTCACCCCCTTCGGGTGTCGCCGGAATGCAAGCCTCCGTGCGAAAACGCAAGCCGCCTGGCGCGACAGATTGGCATGACGCGCATCATCCAGCATTCTGTTCCATGACGGATTCGGTTGCGGCGAATTTGCACCAGTGGGAACCGCGCAACCGGGGTGCACCGTCGCGGGGCAGTCATCGACCATACCTAGGCTCTCCGCCGACGACTTGGGGAAGTTCATCAAAAGGATGGAGGCGTATCGTGAGCAGGACAAGAATGGCAGCCACGGCGATTGGTCTCGCCGGCGTGCTGGCGGCCTCGCAGGCCCAGGCTCAATCGGCAAGCAGCAGCGAGCAGGAAATCGCGCTGCTGAAACAGCAATTGAAGTTGCTGGAGCAGAAGCTCGACAAGCTGCAGAGCCAGACGGTCGCAAACACGGCGGCCACGGCGAAAGCAAAAGCCGAAGCCAAGGCTGAGGCGAAGGCCGAAGCGCGCTCGGAGGCGAAGGCGGTGGTCGCCAACGCCAATGCGGCGATCCCGGTCAAGGGACCGGTGCACCCCTCCGGCGTCGTGGTCACGATGCCGAACAACCGGCCGACCATCTGCACCGCCGACGAGGCCAACTGCGTCGCCATCACCAGCCGCGTGCATTGGGATGTCGGCGGCTATAATTATCGCCCCAACACGGCGGCAACCGTGCCGCAAAAGCTCGACAGCGGCGAGAACGTCCGTCGCGCGCGCATCGGCGTTACCGGAAAATTCCTCAACGACTGGAATTTCGCGCTGATCTACGATTTCGGCGGCTCGTCCGACGGATTTGGCGGCACCGGTGCCGCCGGCGGGACCGCTGTCGGCTTCCTGCCCGGCGGAGGCACCTCCGGTATCGAAAACGCCTATGTCAGCTACACCGGACTGAAGCCGTTCGGCGGCAAGATGGCGATCGAAGCCGGCGTCATGGATATTGCCTGGACCATGGATGAGTCCACCAGCTCCAATGACATTGCTTTCATGGAACGTGCCACGGTCGGCATCATCGCGCAAAACATCGCCGCCGGCGACTTCCGTTCGGCCGCCGGTGCCCGCTGGTACAACGACGTGTTCTATGCCGGCGCCTACGTGACAGGCCCGACCACGGGTGCGATTCACTCCGCCTCGAGCGCCTCGCCTCCCGGCACCAGCGAGCAATACGGCGCGACTGCCCGCGTTGCCGGCCAGATCGTCAGCGGCAAGGATTACTCGGTGCATCTCGGCGGCGACGCCCAGTGGCTGATCCAGCCGCCGCGCAATCTGGTCGCGAACACGCAAACGCTCACGCTCAGCGACCGGCCCGAGCTGCGCATCGACCCCACGACGCTGATCTCGACCGGGGCGATTGCAAATGTGGCGGGCGCACAGGTCTATGGCGTGGAAGCCGCGGCAACCTATGGACCGCTCTGGGTCCAGGGCGAATATTACTTCTTCAACATCGATCGCAACGCAAATACCAGCGTGCCGTTGATCGGAGCGCCAAGCCTGAAATTCCAGGGCGGCTACGCCCAGGCGGCCTATGTGCTGACCGGGGAAAGCCGCAAGTACAATCCGGGCAATGCCGCCTATGGCGGCGTCAAGCCGGAGCACCCGTTCTCGATCGATGGCGGTGGCTGGGGCGCCTGGGAGATCGCCGGTCGCTACTCCACGATGGATTTGAACAACCAGCTCGCGACCGCCGCCGGCATCGCCGGCGGACGCCAGACCGTCTACACGCTCGCGCTCAACTGGTACGTCAACGGCAACGTCCGCTTCATGCTCGACTACCTGCATGGCACGGTGTCGAGGCAGGCCTCGCCGGTTTCCACCGCCGACGTCGGCTCGAAGTTCGATGCGATCGCGATGCGCACGCAGTTCGCGTTCTGACGATCTCGTCCGGGAGCGGCAGGGACCGCTCCCGGATATTTACGCCGCCCGCTTCGGCTTCTTCACGGCCACCGGCTCCGGCGCGGCGGACAGCCGTTGCTGGTGGCTCTCGCCCCAGGCCTTCAGGATGTCGATCACCGGCCTGAGGCTCTCGCCGAGCTCCGAGAGGCAATACTCCACCCGCGGCGGTACCTCCGCATAGACCTTGCGGATGACGAGCTTGTCCTCCTCCAGCGCGCGCAACTGCTTCGTGAGCATGCGCTGGGTGATGCCGGGCATTCGGCGGCGCAACTCGCCGAAGCGCTGGGTGCCGCTCTGCAGGTGATAGAGGATCACGCCCTTCCATTTGCCGTCGATCAGGTCCAGCGTCGCCTCGACCGAGCAGCCCGGCCGGCGGGTAAAGTCGCGCCGTTTCATGCGTGTTTTCCCAATAGTATCCAAACAGGGACTATATCCCCGAATTTACAGTACTTGCCAAATGGACGCCAGGGCGACAGTTAGGGCGGCAGGCGAATACGCCATCTGATGGAGACAAGCCATGAAGGCCGTCGGCTACAAGAAATCGCTTCCGATCGAAGATCAGGACGCACTGTTCGATTTCGAGACCGCCAAGCCGGATCCCAAGGGGCGCGACATCCGCGTCGCCGTGAAGGCGATCTCGGCCAACCCGGTCGACTACAAGGTGCGCAAGCGTGCCGCGCCGCGCGAGGGCGAGGTGAAGATCCTGGGCTATGACGCCGCCGGTGTCGTGGATGCGGTCGGGCCTGAAGTCACACTGTTCAAGCCGGGCGACGAAGTGTTTTACGCCGGCTCGATCCTGCGCCAGGGCACCAACGCCGAATTCCACCTGGTCGACGAACGCATCGTCGGCAACAAGCCGAAGAGCCTGTCGTTCGCGCAGGCCGCCGCGCTTCCCCTCACCTCCATCACCGCCTGGGAATTGCTGTTCGACCGGCTCGGTGCCGTGCCCGGCAAGAGCGTCGATCCGCGCACCCTTCTGATCACGGGCGGCGCCGGCGGCGTCGGCTCGATCCTGATCCAGCTTGCCCGCCGCCTCACCGGCCTCACGGTGCTCGCGACCGCGACGCGGCCGGAATCGCAGAAATGGTGTCTCGATCTCGGTGCGCATGCGGTGATCGATCACGGCAAGCCGATGAAGGAGCAGATCGACAAGCTCAAGCTGCCGCCGGTCGCGCTGGTGGCAAGCCTGACCTTCACCGACCAGCACTATAAGAGCATCGCCGACTTCATGGCGCCGCAGGGACGGTTCGGCCTGATCGACGATCCCCCGGAATTCACCATGAGCACCTTCAAGGGCAAGGCGATCTCGGTGCACTGGGAATCGATGTTCACGCGCTCCTCGTTCCAGACGCCGGACATGATCGCGCAGCATCATCTGCTCAACGACGTCGCCGACCTCATCGACAAGGGCGTGCTGCGCACCACCCTCGACCAGACTTTCGGCACGATCAACGCGGCCAACCTCAAGCGCGCGCATGCCCTGCTCGAGAGCGGCAAGTCGCGCGGCAAGATCGTGCTGGAGGGGTGGTAGCAGCTTCGACGTCAGGCCTCGTAGGGTGGGCAAAGGCGCACTTGCGCCGTGCCCACCTTCCCTCCGAAACAGCAAATGGTGGTGGGCACGCTTCGCTTTGCCCACCCTACGGCAGTTGCAGGGCTAACCCACTCTACATTTCCGGCACACCCTCGACGAACAGCAGCCGCCGCTCCAGCGCGCCGGCGCGGATCTTCAGCGCCTCGGCATAGTCCGGCGAGGCGTACCATTCCTTCAGCCGCGCCATCGATTCGAATTCGACGATGACGATGGCTTTCGGCGGAAGGTTGCCTTCGGCAAGGTCGACCTTGCCGCCGCGGACGAGATAACGTCCGCCGTACCGGGCGATCGTCTTGGCGGCAAGTGCGCGATAGGCCTCGAAACCGTCGGGATCGCGCATCTCGACTTCGGAGATCACATAAGCCGACATGATCCGGCCCTTTTTGTTTTGAGCATGATCTTCTCGGAAAACCGCTTCACACTTTTCCGGATCATGCTCTATGCGATCGTGTTGACGATGCCGCCTTCGGCCCGCAGCGCCGCACCGTTGGTGGCGGAGGCCTCCTTCGAGGCGACATAGACCACCATGTTCGCGATCTCGTCGACGCTGGCAAAGCGCTGGATCAGCGAGCTCGGACGATGCTGCTTGACGAAATTGGCGGCGGCTTCGTCCACCGACTGGCCGTTTTGCTTGGCGAGATCCTTCACGAAGGTCTCGACGCCCTCCGACATGGTCGGGCCCGGCAGCACGGAGTTGACGGTGACGCCGGTGCCGCGGGTGAGCTGCGCCAGTCCGCGCGCGACCGAGAGCTGCGCCGTCTTGCTCATGCCGTAGTGGATCATCTCGACGGGAATGTTGAGCCCGGACTCCGAGGAGATGAAGACGATGCGACCCCAGTTGCGCTTGAGCATGCCTTTCATGTAGGCGCGCGAGAGCCGTACGCCGCTCATCACGTTGACCTCGAAGAAGCGCGTCCAGTCCTCGTCCGGGATCTCGAAGAAGTCCTTCGGCTCGAAGATGCCGGCATTGTTGATGAGGATGTCGACCTCGGGCAACGCGGCCACGAGCGCCTTGCAGCCCGCCGCGGTCGAGACGTCGGCGGCGATGCCGCGCACCTTACCGCCCGCGCCTTCCAGCTTGCGCACGGCCGCATCGACCTTGTCCTGGCCGCGCCCGTTGATCACGACACTGGCACCGGAACCGGCAAGGCCCTTGGCGATGGCGTGGCCGATGCCGACGGTCGAACCGGTCACGAGTGCGGTCTTTCCGGAAAGGTCGATCTTCATCATTCATCTCCATTGAAGCTGACGGAGATATCGTGCGCTGCACAAGCAGCTTCAATCGTCCCTCACCGACGCGTGAGCGATCAGTTGCGCGCCGGTAGTGTCCGGAGAAAGGCGACGATGGCATCGAGATCCTGGGCCGTCATGCTGGCATAGGCAGCATAGGCCATCGGCGGCTTGAGCTTGTGACCGTCGCGCGCGATGCCTTGCGTAATCGCACGTTTGATTTCGTCGTCGCTCCACTGGCCGAGGCCTGCGGCAGGATCAGGGGTGATGTTGGGAGACACGGATTCGCCCCACGGTCCCCTGAAGGTCCGGCCGCCCTTGCCGCTCGCCGCGGCGAAGTCATGCACCGCGGACGGGCCTTCCGGCGTGTGGCATTCCAGGCAATGGGCGATGGTCAGCAGATAGCGGCCGCGCGCGAGCTTGTCGGCCAGCTCCTGCTCGCTCGCCTGCTTGCCGGCATAGGTCGGCACCTCCGGCTTCAGCGCGATCTTGTATTCCGGCGCGGGCGTCTCGTGGCGTATCGCCGGTACCGAACGCAAATAGGCCGCGAGCGCATCGAGATCGCGGGCGGTGAGCACCGTGTAGAATTCGGTCGGCATGATCGGCGCGGCCCTGGTGCCATCAGGCTTGATGCCGCTGACGAGGAAGCGCTTCAGCTCGGCATCGCTCCACTTGCCGATGCCTGTGTCCTTGTCCGGCGTGATGTTGGAGCCGGAGACCTTGAAGGCGGGCTCGTCGAAGACCTGGCTGCCGCCCGAGAGTGCGCGTGACAGATCGAGCCCCTGCGGCCCGCGCGGCGTGTGGCAATTGTGGCAGACCATCACGCTGCCGACGAGATAGGCGCCGCGCTCGACCAGCGTTTCGCCAGCGGCCGGCGACRTCGCAAGCGCCAGCACGATCCCAAACAGCGTCCTCATCGAAAGCCCCCCGGCCCGGATTCACGAGCAGCAGGCTAACAAGCCGATCTTCCCTCGGCAACGCGCAGCGCGGATGCGGGCTGGAACGGCCGTTAACAAGTAGTACAGTGTCTGCCTCCTGCTCACGTGAACACGGAAGAACGAAGCGATGAAGCGCACGGCTCTCACGATCATCCTCGGACTGGTCAGCCTGATAGGCGGCAACTCGCTTGCACCGGCCCAGGCGGTCTATCCGGACAAGCCGCTGCAATTGATCGTCCCCTTCCCGCCCGGCGGCGCCTCGGACGTGGTCGCGCGCATCATCGGCAGCGAACTGGAGACGCGGCTCGGCAAGCCCGTGATCATCATGAACCGTCCCGGCGGCGGCACCACGATCGCGGCCAAGGAAGTCGCGCGTTCGGCGCCTGACGGATACACCATTTTCTTCAGCTCGAACTCGAGCTTCACACTGCCGGCGGCCGTGAAGGAAACGGTGCCTTACGACGCCGCCAAGGATTTCGAGCCGCTCGGCCAGGTCGGCAAGATCACGCTGGCGCTGGTCACCTACAAGGACAACCCGGTCAAGGATCTGGCCGCGCTCGTCGCTGAAGCCAAAGCCAACCCCGACAAGCTGTCGCTGGCCTCGTTCGGCGTCGCCACCGTCTCGCATTTCGCCGGCGAGCTGTTCAAATCGGCTGCCGGAATCAAGATGGTCCACCTGCCCTACAAGGGCAGCGCGCCGGCGATGAACGATTTGATCGGCAAGCACATCCAGTACCACGTCGACACGGTGATCGCCGTGAAGCCGCAGATCGAGGCCGGCACCGTCAAGGTGCTCGCGGTGTTCTCGGGCAAGCGCACGCCGTTCCTGCCCGACGTGCCGACGCTTGCCGAGCTCGGCTACGCCGGCATCGACTTCGCGTCCTGGGGCGCGGTGGTCGCGCCCAGGGGGCTGCCGCCGGCGGTTCGCGACAGGCTGACGACGGCGCTGGAGGAGATCGTCAACACCCCTTCCGTCATCGAGCGCTTCAACCAGGTCGGCTTCGAGCCGGGCTTCGTGCGCTACAGCGACTGGGCCGGCACCATCGGCAAGGAGACGGCCGAGATGAAGGAGATCGCGCAGAAGGCGGGGATCAAGGAGGAGTAATCGGGCCGATCCATCGCCAGCCCCAAAACAAAAGCGGCGCCCGAGGGCGCCGCTTTCAATTCCGTAATTGCGATGCGGCTTACGCCGCCTCGTCCTGCTTCTCCTGCACCGGGCCCGAATCCTGGCCCTTGGCATCGACGTCGCGGTCGACGAACTCGATCACGGCCATCGCGGCGTTGTCGCCGTAGCGGAAGCCGGCCTTGATGATGCGGGTGTAGCCGCCCTGGCGATCCTTGTAGCGGGGCGCCAGTACGTCGAACAGCTTCTTGACCTGGTCCTTGTCGCGCATCTCGGAGATGGCCTGGCGGCGCATGGCCAGCCCGCCCTTCTTGCCGAGGGTGATCAGCTTCTCCACGATCGGGCGCAATTCCTTGGCCTTGGGGAGCGTGGTGACGATCTGCTCGTGCTTGATCAGCGCGGCGCACATATTGGCGAACATCGCGCGGCGATGCTCGGCAGTGCGGTTGAGCTTCCGATGAACCTTACCGTGACGCATGTGTCTATTCCTTACTTATGAACTGCCGCGATGGTTCGTCGGACCAGTTGCTCAGGTGGGCTTCCTGCGTTCGCCCATAAAAATCGCGGCCGGAATGTCCGGCCGCGACAGTGAAGTCGATCAGTAGTGATCTTCGAAGCGCTTGGCGAGCTCGTCGATGTTCTCCGGCGGCCAGCCCGGCACTTCCATGCCGAGATGCAGACCCATCTGGGCCAGCACTTCCTTGATCTCGTTCAGCGACTTGCGGCCGAAGTTCGGGGTGCGGAGCATTTCCGCTTCGCTCTTCTGCACGAGGTCGCCGATGTAGACGATGTTGTCGTTCTTCAGGCAGTTGGCCGAACGCACCGACAGCTCGAGCTCGTCCACCTTCTTGAGGAAGGCCGGGTTGAAGGCGAGGTCCGGGATGATCTCCTGGGCGACTTCCTTGCGCGGCTCTTCGAAGTTGACGAACACGTTGAGCTGATCCTGCAGGATGCGGGCGGCGTAAGCCACCGAGTCATCCGGCGAGATCGCGCCGTTGGTCTCGATCGTCATGGTCAGCTTGTCGTAGTCGAGGATCTGGCCCTCGCGGGTGTTCTCGACCTTGTAGGAGACCTTGCGGACCGGCGAGTACAGGCTGTCGACCGGGATCAGGCCGATCGGCGCGTCCTCGGGACGGTTGCGCTCGGCCGGGACATAGCCCTTGCCGGTGGAGACGGTGAACTCCATGCGGATCTCGGCGCCCTCGTCGAGGGTGCAGATCTGCAGGTCCGGGTTGAGCACGACGACGTCGCCGACGGTCTGGATGTCGCCGGCGGTGACGACGCCCGGGCCCTGCTTCTTCACGACCATGCGCTTGGGGCCTTCGCCCTGCATCTTGATCGAGATGTCCTTGATGTTCAGCACGATGTCGGTGACGTCCTCACGAACGCCAGCGATCGAGGAGAACTCGTGCAGCACGCCGTCGATGTGTACCGACTGCACCGCCGCGCCCTGGAGCGAGGAGAGCAGGATGCGGCGCAGCGCGTTGCCGAGGGTCTGGCCGAAACCGCGCTCGAGCGGCTCGGCGACGATGGTCGCGAAACGCGAGGAGTCACTGCCGGGCGTGACCTGGAGCTTGTTCGGCCGAATCAGTTCTTGCCAATTTTTCTGGATCGTCACTGTTTCACCCATACAGGCCAGTCAATTTGAGGCATCAAATACTGGCGTTGGAGAAAGGCCGCAGAGCATCCCTGCGGCTTCTTGCAAAGTCGTTGCGGGCGCCGATGCGCCCGCAACTTGTAGAAATCAAACGCGCCGACGCTTGCGGGGACGGCAACCGTTGTGCGGGATCGTGGTCACGTCACGGATCGAGGTGACGGTGAAGCCCGCGGCCTGGAGAGCGCGGAGCGCCGACTCGCGGCCCGAACCGGGACCGGCGACTTCGACTTCCAGCGTGCGCATGCCGTGCTCCTGCGCCTTCTTCGACACGTCCTCGGCGGCAACCTGCGCCGCGTACGGGGTCGACTTGCGCGAGCCCTTGAAGCCCATCGTGCCGGCGGAGGACCAGGCAATCGTGTTGCCCTGCGCGTCGGTGATGGTGATGGTCGTGTTGTTGAACGACGAGTTCACGTGCGCAACGCCGGAGGCGATGTTCTTGCGCTCACGACGGCGAACGCGGGTGGCTTCCTTGCCCATTGAGTCCCTTTCCTGAAGATCTCAAACGCCGCCGTAATGCCAGCGGCTACACCTGTGGAACGAAAAGCGCGTGGCGAACGGGTCTCCCCTTTCGCCACACGCCGCGATTGGATTCGAAAACTTACTTCTTCTTGCCGGCGATGGCCTTGGCCGGACCCTTGCGCGTACGCGCATTGGTGTGGGTCCGCTGACCGCGCACCGGCAGACCGCGACGATGACGCAGGCCGCGATAGCAGCCGAGGTCCATCAGACGCTTGATGTTGATGCCGACCTCACGACGCAGGTCGCCCTCGACGAGATAGTCGCGGTCGATCACTTCGCGGATCTGGAGCACTTCGGCGTCACTGAGCTGATTGACGCGACGATCCACGGGGATCTTCACCTTCTCGATGATGTCACCGGCGATCTTCGGGCCGATGCCATGGATGTACTGAAGCGCGATCAGCACGCGCTTGTTGGTGGGAATGTTCACGCCGGCAATACGGGCCACGGCCTTCTCTCCTGTTGCCGATCCCTCGTCAGGAATCGGGCTTAAGTGCTTGCTTTCTCGGGCAGGTGTTCACAAACGCGAACACGACGCCCACCCCCGGTCTTCCTGGGGCCCGGCATCGTCTGAAACTATCCGACTTGGATGCGGGGCTTATTAGGGGATTCCAGGGGCTTTCGTCAACCGCTGCTAGCGTTTGGCTCGCTTTTTCGTGACCTTTTTTGGTCCCTTCTTCGAACCTTTTTTGACGGTCTTTTTCGCGGCTTTTTTGACCGTTTTCTTGGCTGCCTTCTTGGCGCCCTTCACGGCCTTCTTGGCCGCCTTTTTGGCGGTTTTGGCCGGTTTAGCAGCCTTTTTGGCCGCTTTCGCCGGCTTTTTGGCAGCCTTCTTGGTCGCCGTCTTCGTTGCCTTGGCCTTCTTGGCCGGGGCCGACTTGGCCGCGCTGCGGGCGTGGGTCTTGGGTTCCACCGCCCCGAGCGCCAGGAGCTGGCGGTGGACGGCGCGGGTGACCTCGTCGATGGCCATCATGCCATCGATGGTGGAGAGCTTCCTCCGCTCGGAATAGTAGTGAATCAGGGGCTCCGTCTGGGTGCGGTAGCTGGCCAGGCGCTTGGTCAGGACCTCGGGCGTGTCATCCACCCGGACCTCCTCCCCGCGTTCGCGCATCTGCGCGACTCGGGTCTCGACCCGGTTCAGCAGCGCGCTCTCGTTGACGCGGAGCTCGATCACGGCGTCGAGCTTGAGATGCTTGTGCCGGAGCAGCTCATCGAGCGCCTCGGCCTGCGGCACCGTGCGCGGGAAGCCGTCGAGGATGAAGCCGTTCCTGGCGTCCGGCTGGTCGATCCGGTCGGAGATGATTCCGACCACGACCTCGTCCGGCACGAGGCCACCGCTGGCCATGATCTCCTTGGCCTTCAGCCCGACCGGCGTTCCCGCCGCAACGGCTGCGCGCAGCATCTCGCCGGTCGAGAGCTGGACGATGCCGTAGCGCTGCACCAAGAGCTGCGCCTGGGTCCCCTTGCCCGACCCCGGCGGTCCCAGAAGTATAATTCTCATCGGCGTACGCCCCCCGGATTGGTGAGCGATACGTCGCGCACCTGTGTTTTGATATCAAGGACAGTGCAAACCACAACCAGCGCCGCACCGCCATTGACGACCATACTATAAGGCAGACCGATCCCGTAAAGGTCGAACACCTCCGGAATCAACTGCAACGCAGTCAGGTAGACGGCTCCGACGACCGTCGTCAATGACACCACGCGATCGAGATGGGCGGCCGTCGCTTCGCCGGGCGCGATACCGGGAATTGCGCCGTGATGCCGGGCCAGGGATTCGGCGGTGTATTCGGGATCGACGACATAGGCGGTGTAGACGAAGGCGAGCGCGAACACGGCGATCGACACGAGGGTCATGTGCGCCGGCTGCCCGAGCTGGAGATGCTGGTAGGCCGCCGCGACCAGCGGATGATCGCTTCCCAGGACAAGGCCCGCAAAGGCAAGCGGCAGAAAGAAGACCCACGGCGCAACGGTGACGGGAATCAGGAACCCGGCGCTGTTGAGCTTGATCGGCAGCACGGCATCGCGCGCCGGCAATTGCCGCGCGCCGACATTGAGCGCGCCGAACTCGACCCGCACATTTCGACGCGCGCCTTCGACGAGCACGATCACGGCGACGGTCACGACCCAGAACACGACGTGGATGAACACGAGATTGCCCGAGACCGCTCCGCTCCGCACAACATCGACGATGCCGGCGACGTCTCGCGGCAGGGAGACGAGCATGCCGACGCTCAGGATCAGCGCCAAGCCGTTGCCGATGCCGTAGCGGGTGATCTGCTCACTGATCCACACCAGCACGAAGACGCCACCAACCATCGAGGCCGTCGCCGTTACTAAGAACCAGCCGTCGGGGTTCCTGACGAGCTCCGGAAAGGAAATGAGCGTGGAGGCGATGCCGTAGGCCTGAAAGGCCGCAAGGGCCAGCGTCAGCACAAGCGTGGCACGAGCGACCTTTCGCCGGCCGCCCTCACCCGATCGCTCCAGCGAACTCAGGCCGCGCCACACCACCGACAGCAACCGAACCAAGATCGCCGCGCTCAAATAGGGAATGAGGCCGAGCGCAAAGAGCGAAAGGCGGCCGTTCAGGCTGGGGAACGAGGAGAGCCGCGAAACATCCAATCCAGCGATCGGGATCTGCGTGCCGAGCCTATAAATGAGAAGCGCGCCGATCGTGATAGCGATGCGGCGCGCGAGCTCGGTCGTCATTTGCGGCGGGCTTACCTGCGGCGGCCGCGCAGCTTCGACTTGCGGATCAGGCCTTCGTACTGGTGGGCCAGCAGATAGCCCTGCACCTGCGCCACGGTATCCATGGTGACGCTCACGACGATCAGCAGCGAGGTGCCGCCGAAGTAGAACGGCACTGATGCGTACGAGATCAGGATCTCCGGGATCAAGCAGACGATGGCAAGATAGATCGCGCCGAGCACGGTGATGCGCGACAGCACGTAGTCGATATATTCGGCGGTGCGCTCGCCCGGACGGATGCCCGGAATGAAGCCGCCATGCTTCTTCAGATTGTCCGCGGTCTCGGTCGGGTTGAACACGATCGCGGTGTAGAAGAAGGCGAAGAACACGATCAGCGCCAGATACATGATCAGGAACAGCGGACGGCCGTGGCCGAGCTGGGTCGTGATCCACTGGAACCATTCCGGACCGCTGCCCGCGTTGAAGTTGGCAACCGTGGCCGGCAGCAGGAGCAGCGAGGACGCGAAGATCGGGGGGATCACGCCCGAGGTGTTGAGCTTAAGCGGCAGATGCGAGGACTGGCCCTCGAACATCTTGTTGCCGACCTGGCGCTTCGGATACTGGATCAGCAGCCGGCGCTGGGCGCGTTCCATGAACACGATGAAGGCGATCACGGCGACGGCCATGATGATGACGACCAGGATCAGGCCGGTCGACATCGCGCCCTGACGGCCGAGCTCGAGCATGTTGGCGAGCGCCGCGGGCAGCTCGGCGACGATGCCGGAGAGAATGATCAGCGAGATGCCGTTGCCGATGCCGCGCGAGGTGATCTGCTCGCCCAGCCACATCAGGAACATGGTGCCGCCGGTCAGCGTGATCGCCGTGGACAGGCGGAAGAACATGCCGGGATCGCTGACGACGTTGCCGGCGCCCTCGAGGCCCACCGCGATACCGTAGGACTGGAACGCGGCCAGGATCACCGTGAGGTAACGGGTGTACTGGTTCAGCGTCTTGCGGCCGGCCTCGCCTTCCTTCTTCAGCGCCTCGAGCTGCGGCGAGACGGTGGTCAGGAGCTGGATGATGATCGAGGCCGAGATGTACGGCATGATGTTCAGCGCGAAGATCGCCATGCGGTGGATACCGCCGCCAGCGAACATGTTGAACATGCCGAGGATGCCGCCCGCCTGCGACTTGAACACCTGCTCCCAGATGTTGGGATCGATGCCCGGCAGCGGGATGTAGGTTCCGAGCCGATAAACGAGCAGCGCACCCAGGGTGAACCAGATGCGCTTCTTCAGTTCGTCGGCCTTGGCAAACGCGCCGAAATTGAGATTGGCTGCCAGTTGTTCCGCTGCAGAGACCATCTTGGACTTTCTCCCGCCGCCTGTTGCGCCGTCATGCCCGCGGCCGGGCTACTAACTAGCGGACGCCGGACATTATCTGGGGCTCGGCTTCGATAAGTCCACGTCCCGCCTGCGTAAAGGCCCGCGAGCCGCGGGCCAATGACGCAGTTGTTACGCCGCCTCGCCTTCTTCCTTGGCAGGGGCGAGGATCTTCACCGAACCGCCGGCCTTCTCGACCGCGGCGATCGCGGTCTTGGTGGCGCCATGCACTTCGATGTTGAGCTTGGACTTGAGCTCGCCACGGCCGAGCAGCCGCAGGCCGGCCTTGGCGCGGCGCAGCACGCCGCCCTTCACCAGGGCCTCGACGTTCACGACGCTGCCGGCGTCGATCTTCTTGGCATCGACCGCTTCCTGGAGCCGGTCGAGATTGATCTCGGCGAACTCGACGCGGAAGATGTTGTTGAAGCCGCGCTTGGGCAGACGGCGATGCATCGGCATCTGGCCGCCTTCGAAACCCTTGATGCGCACGCCCGAACGCGCGGTCTGACCCTTGCCGCCGCGGCCGGACTGCTTGCCCTTGCCCGAACCGATGCCGCGGCCGACGCGCATACGCTTCTTGCGCGAGCCGGCGTTGTCGGCGATATCGCTGAGCTTCATCGCCCTTCTCCTTGTGTCTTGCGCACGATCGTCACCGAAAGCAGGTCACCCGCTCCCGGGATCGCGCGCCGTTACTTACTTCTCGTCGACGATGCGGACGAGATGGTGAACCTTCTCGATCATGCCGCGGACCGCCGGAGTGTCCTGCAGTTCGCTGGTGCGACCGATCTTGTTGAGCTTGAGCCCGATCAGCGTCGAGCGCTGCGAGTGATGGCGGCGGATCGCGCTGCCAATCTGCTCGAGCTTGATCGTCTTGCTGGCCTTGGCCATGGGAGTCTACTCCAAAGCTTCGTTAGTCGGCAGCCGCCTCGGCATCGCCACCGATACGGCGCGACTGCAGAGTGGACACCTTGATGTTGCGGCGGGCTGCGACCGAACGCGGCGAATCCTGATGCTTCAGCGCGTCGAAGGTCGCGCGAACCATGTTGTAGGGGTTCGACGAGCCGATCGACTTCGCAACCACGTCCTGGACGCCGAGCGTCTCGAACACGGCGCGCATCGGGCCGCCGGCGATGATGCCGGTACCGGCAGGAGCTGCACGCAGGTAGACACGGCCCGCGCCATGACGGCCGGCGATGTCGTGATGGAGCGTGCGGCCCTCGCGCAGCGAGACGCGGGTCAGGTTGCGCTTGGCGGACTCGGTTGCCTTGCGGATCGCCTCAGGCACTTCGCGCGCCTTGCCGTGACCGAAGCCGGCGCGGCCCTTCTGGTCGCCGATCACGACCAGCGCTGCGAAACCGAAGCGCTTGCCGCCCTTGACGACCTTGGCCACGCGGTTGATGTGGACGAGCTTGTCGACGAACTCGCTGTCGCGCTCCTCGCGCTCCTTGCGTTCGCGTCCGCCGCCGCGTTGATCGCGTCCACCACGTTGTTCGCGTTCTGCCATTTTTCCAATCCTTCAGAGGCTTACGCCTCAATCCTCAAATTCTGTTAGAAGCTCAGCCCGCTCTCACGTGCCGCGTCGGCGAGAGCCTTGACGCGCCCGTGGTAGAGGTAGCTGCCGCGATCGAACACGACTTCCTTGACGCCCTTCTCGGCGGCGCGCTCGGCCAGCAGCTTGCCGACCGCCTTCGCCGCATCGATGTCGGCGCCGGTCTTGCCGCCGTCGCGCATCAACTTCTCGAGCGAGGAAGCAGAGGCCAGCGTCTCGCCCTTCAGGTCGTCGATGACCTGGGCGTAGATGTGCTTGGACGAGCGGAACACCGACAGACGGGGACGGCCACCACCGGAGCGGCGCAGCTTCAGCCGCACACTCCGCTTGCGCCGGGCATTCGTAACCTTGGCTTTGGACATGACCGGCTCCGTTACTTCTTCTTGCCTTCCTTGCGGAAGATGAATTCGCCCACATACTTCACGCCCTTGCCCTTGTAGGGCTCCGGCGGACGGTAGGCGCGGATCTCGGCGGCGACCTGGCCGACGCGCTGGATGTCGCTGCCGGTGACCGTGATCTCGGTGGGCTTCGGCACGGTGATCGTGATCCCTTCCGGGATCGTATAGATCACGTCGTGGCTGTAACCGAGCGCGAGCTGCAGGTTCTTGCCCTGCATCGCGGCGCGGTAACCGACGCCGGTGATTTCGAGCTTCTTCTCAAAGCCCTTGGTGACGCCTTCGACCAGATTCGCGACCTGGGCGCGAGCGGTACCGTACAGGGCGCGCGCGCGGTTGGTCTCGGCGCGCGGCTTGACCTTGACCTGGCCGTTCTCGAGCTTCACCTCGACGTCGTCGTGGACGACGAACTGAAGCTGGCCCTTCGGCCCCTTCATCTTGACGGTCTGCCCATCGACGGTCGCGGTCACACCCGACGGAACCGCCACAGGCCTTTTGCCAACTCGTGACATGGATGAAAAATCCTTCTCAGAACACCGTGAAGAGGACTTCACCGCCCACATTCGCGTCGCGCGCGCTGTGGTCGGCCATGATCCCCTTCGGCGTCGACAACACCGAAATGCCGAGCCCGTTGTTGACCCGCGGCAGGTTCTTCACCGAGGCGTAGACGCGACGCCCGGGCTTGGAGACACGTTCGATCTCGCGGATGACGGGCTCGCCGTCGAAATACTTCAGCTCGATCTCGATCTCGCTGCGGCCCGAGGAGTGCTCGAGCGTGGCGTAACCGCGGATGTAGCCCTCGGTCTTCAGCACCTCGAGCACGTTCTCGCGCATCTTCGAACCAGGCGTGGAGACCTTGGTCTTGGAGCGCATCTGCGCGTTGCGGATGCGGGTGATCAGATCGCTGATTGGATCGTGCGTAGACATCTAAACGACCCTCCTTACCAGCTGGACTTCACGAGGCCCGGGACCATGCCCTTGGAGCCAAGGTCGCGCAGCGCGATACGGGACAGCTTGTTCTTGCGATAGTTCGAGCGCGGGCGGCCCGACAGCTCGCAACGCAGGCGGATGCGGGTCGCCGACGAGTTGCGCGGCATTTCGGCCAGCTTCAGCGTCGCAGCGAAACGCTCTTCCATCGGCAGCTTCTTGTCGGCGATGATCGCCTTCAACCGCTCGCGCTTGGCGGCGGCGTTCTTCACCATCCGCTTGCGCCGGTTGTTCTTCTCGACTGAACTCTTCTTTGCCATGCTTGGCTCCTGGGTATCCGCGTTTGAGAGGCTTTAGGTCAGCGTCTCACTGCCGGAACGGGAAATTGAAAGCGGTCAACAAGGCCCTCGCCTCTTCGTCGGTCTTGGCCGTGGTGCAGACGGTGATGTCCATACCGCGGGCTTCCGTGACCTTGTCGAAGTCGATCTCGGGGAAAATGATGTGCTCCTTGATGCCGAGCGAGTAGTTGCCGCGGCCGTCAAAGCTCTTCGGGTTCAGGCCGCGGAAGTCGCGGACACGCGGCAGAGCGACCGTCACCAGGCGATCGATGAACTCGTACATGCGGGCCTTGCGCAGCGTGACCTTGCAGCCGATCGGCTGGTTCTCACGCAGCTTGAAGGTCGCGATCGCGATACGCGAGTAGGTCACGATCGCCTTCTGGCCGGCGATCTGGGTCAGCTCGGCAGCGGCGGTCTCGGCCTTCTTGCGGTCGTTGACGCTGTCGCCAACGCCCATGTTCAGCACGACCTTGTCCAGGCGCGGAACCTGCATCACGTTCTCATAACCAAACTTCTCGGTCATGGCGGTGCGGATCTTCGCATCGTATTCCGCGCGCAGGCGCGGGGTGTAAGCGGCCTCAGCCATCGATCTCAGCTCCCGAGCTCTTGGCGATGCGGACCTTCTTGCCGTCCGCCAGAATCTTGAATCCGACGCGGGTCGGCTTTCCGTCCTTGCCGACATACGCGATGTTGGACAGTTGGATCGGCGACTCCTTCGAGATGATGCCGCCCTCCTGGGCCTGCGTCTGCTTCTGGTGACGCTTGACCATGTTGATGCCGCGCACCAGCGCGGTGCCGGCGTCGGGACGAACCTCGAACACTTCGCCGGTGCGGCCCTTGTCGCGGCCGGTCAGCACGACGACCTTGTCGCCCTTGCGGATCTTCGCAGCCATCACAGCACCTCCGGCGCGAGCGAAATGATCTTCATGTGGTTCTTCGCACGCAGCTCGCGCGGCACGGGCCCGAAGATACGGGTGCCGACCGGCTCGGACTGGTTGTTGATCAGAACGGCGGCGTTGCGGTCGAAGCGGATGACCGAACCGTCGGCGCGGCGGATGTCCTTGCGGACGCGCACCACGACGGCCTTCATCACGTCGCCCTTCTTCACCTTGCCACGCGGAATCGCTTCCTTGATCGAGACGACGATGACGTCGCCGATCGTGGCGTAGCGGCGCTTGGAGCCTCCGAGCACCTTGATACACATGACACGGCGTGCGCCAGAATTGTCGGCCACGTCGAGGTTGGTCTGCATCTGAATCATTGATGCACCTCGTCCTCTTTCTCTTTGCGCCAGCCCAGCCGGCGCTCAACATTTCCCTGAAGTCAGTCGGCTAAAGCCAACAGATCAGGCGCTTTTCTTGTGTTCGCCCCGGATCACGACCCAGCGCTTCAACTTCGAAATCGGCTTCGATTCCTCGATCCACACCATGTCACCCGGCTTGAACTGGTTGTCCTCGTCGTGCGCGTGGTAGTTCTTCGAACGGCGGATCGTCTTCTTGTAGATCGGATGCGTGAAGCGGCGGTCAACGCGCACCACGACGGTCTTGGCAGTCTTGTCGCTGACGACCACGCCTTGCAAAGTACGTTTCGGCATCTTCGTAAGCCCCTTACTTCTTCTTCGCGCGCGTCTGCGCGGCGACGGTCTTGATCCGGGCGATGTCGCGGCGAGCCTCGCGCAGGCGCGAGGTGTTCTCGAGCTGCCCGGTGGCGCGCTGGAAGCGCAGGTTGAAGCGCTCCTTCTTCAGGTTCAGGATGGCGTCATCCTGCTGGTCGGGGCTCATCGCGCGGATGTCTTCGATCTTCATCTGGGCCATGGCCATTACTCCGCAATGCGCTCGACGAAGCGCGTCTTGATCGGCAGCTTGGCGGCCGCCAGGGTCAGCGCCTCGCGCGCGGTCTGGGTGTTGACGCCGTCGATCTCGAACAGCACCCGGCCCGGCTTGACGCGCGCCACCCACAATTCCGGCGAGCCCTTGCCGGAGCCCATGCGGACTTCGGCCGGCTTCTTCGACACCGGAACGTCGGGGAACACGCGGATCCAGACGCGGCCGGCGCGCTTCATGTGGCGGGTCAGCGCGCGGCGAGCGGCTTCGATCTGGCGCGCGGTGACGCGCTCAGGCTCGGTCGCCTTCAGGCCGTACTGGCCGAACGCCAACGTCGCGCCCGAAGACGCAACGCCGTGGATGCGGCCCTTATGCGCCTTCCGGAACTTCGTTTTCTTAGGTTGCATCATGGCTTTAAGCCCTCAAATTCTCAGTGCGGATCAGGCCGCAGCGTTGTCACGGCGCCCACGGCCACCGCGATCACCACCGCCGCTGGTCTCGCCTTCGGCCATTCTCTTGTCCTGGGCCATCGGATCGTGCTCGAGGATCTCGCCCTTGAAGATCCAGACCTTGACGCCGCAGGTGCCGAAGGTCGTGAACGCGGTCGCAACGCCGTAGTCGATGTCGGCGCGCAGCGTGTGCAGCGGCACGCGACCTTCGCGATACCACTCCATGCGCGCGATTTCCGCACCGCCCAGACGACCCGAGCAGTTGATACGGATGCCTTCCGCGCCGAGACGCATCGCCGACTGCACGGCGCGCTTCATGGCACGGCGGAACGCCACGCGGCGCTCCAGCTGCTGGGCGATCGATTCCGCCACCAGCGTCGCATCGAGCTCCGGCTTGCGGATCTCGACGATGTTGATGACGACGTCGGACGAGGTGATGTCCGCGACGCGCTTGCGCAGCTTGTCGATGTCGGCGCCCTTCTTGCCGATCACCACGCCCGGACGAGCCGAGTGGATGGTGACGCGGCACTTCTTGTGCGGACGCTCGATCACGATGCGGGCGACGGCCGCCTGCTTGAGCTCCTTGTGCAGGATCTCACGGATCTTGACGTCCTCGTGCAGCAGCTTGCCGTATTCCTGCTTGCCAGCGAACCAGCGGGAATCCCAGGTCCGGTTGATGCCGAGACGCAGACCGATCGGATTGATCTTTTGACCCATCGTGTTCTCCTGCGTCCCTTAAGCCGCTGCTTCGGCTTCGACCTGACGAACGATGATCGTCAGCTGCGAAAATGGTTTGTAGACCCGGCCCGAGCGGCCACGGCCGCGGGCGGCAAAGCGCTTCATCACGAGGCCGTTGCCGACGAAGGCCTGCGCCACGACGAGATCGTCGACGTCGAGGTCGTGGTTGTTCTCGGCGTTGGCAATAGCCGATTCCAGGCACTTCTTCACGTCAACCGCGATCCGCTTGCGCGAAAACTGCAGGTCGGCGAGCGCGGCAGACGCCTTCCGGCCGCGAATGAGCTGGGCGACCAGGTTGAGCTTCTGCGGGCTCACCCGCAGCATCCGGGCGACCGCCTTGGCCTCGTTCTCGGCGAGGCTCCGTTCGCGCTTAGGTTTGCTCATCGTTTAATCCTCAAGCCTTCTTGGCTTTCTTGTCGCCGGAGTGGCCATGGAAGGTCCGGGTCGGCGAGAACTCGCCGAACTTGTGACCGACCATTTCCTCGTTGACGGCCACCGGCACGTGCTTCTGACCGTTGTAAACGCCGAAGGTCAGGCCGACGAACTGCGGCAGGATCGTCGAGCGACGGCTCCAGATCTTGATGACGTCGTGACGGCCGGACGCGCGGGCAGCATCTGCCTTCTTGAGCAGAGAACCCTCGACGAACGGGCCTTTCCAGACTGAACGAACCATGTCCGTCGTTCCTTACTTCTTCCGCTTGTGGCGGCTTAGGAGAATGAATTTGTTGGTCGACTTGTTGGAGCGGGTCTTCTTGCCCTTGGTCGGCTTGCCCCACGGGGTGACCGGGTGGCGGCCGCCCGAGGTACGACCTTCACCACCGCCGTGCGGATGGTCGATCGGGTTCATCGAAACACCGCGGTTGTGCGGCTTGCGGCCCAGCCAACGGTTACGGCCGGCCTTGCCGATCGAGGTGTTCATGTGATCCGGATTCGACACCGCGCCGATCGTGCCGCGGCAACGGCCGTGCACCAGACGCTGCTCGCCCGAGTTCAGGCGGATGATCACGTAGTCCTGGTCGCGGCCGACGAGCTGAGCATAGGTGCCAGCGGAACGAGCGAGCTGGCCGCCCTTCCCGATCTTGACCTCGATGTTGTGGATGATCGTGCCGACCGGCATGTTGCCGAGCGGCATGACGTTGCCCGGCTTCACGTCGACGTAGTTGCCGGCGACAATGGTGTCGCCCACGGCCAGGCGCTGCGGCGCCAGGATATAGGCCTGCTCGCCGTCCTGATACTTGATCAGCGCGATGAACGCGGTGCGGTTCGGATCATATTCCAGCCGCTCGACCGTCGCGGGCGCATCGACCCTGTCGCGCTTGAAGTCGACGATGCGCAGGGTCTGCTTGTGACCGCCGCCACGGAAACGCACGGTGATGCGGCCGGTGTTGTTGCGGCCGCCCGAGGAGTGCTTGCCCTCGGTGAGCGCCTTGACCGGCTTGCCCTTGTACAGGGCCGAACGATCGACCATGACCAGCTGGCGCTGGCCCGGCGTCGTGGGATTGAATGTCTTCAGTGCCATCGTCGTACGACCTTACAGACCGGTGGTCACGTCGATCCGATGACCCTCTTCGAGGGTCACGATCGCGCGCTTGGAGTTCGACTGCGAGCCGAGATTGCCGCGGAAGACCTTGGTCTTGCCCTTGCGGACCAGCGTGTTGACGCTCTTGACCTTGACGTCGAACAGCTTCTCGATCGCTTCCTTGATCTGCGGCTTGGTCGCCTTGGCGGCCACCTTGAACAGCACCTTGTTGTGCTCCGAGGCGATCGTGGCCTTTTCGGTCACGACCGGCGACAGGATCACGTCGTAGTGGCGAGGCTCGATGTTCTTGCTCATTTGAAGCGCGCCTCCAGCGCATCGATGGCGGCCTTGGTCAGAACGAGCTTCTGACGGCGCAGGATGTCATAGACGTTGATGCCCTGGATCGGCAGCACGTCCATGTTCGGGATGTTGCGGGCTGCAGCGGCGAAGCCGTTGTTGAGCTCGGCACCGTCGATGATCAGCGCGTTGGTGAGCCCCAGACCCGAGAAGTGACCGAGCAGCGCCTTGGTCTTGGCGGCTTCCAGAGCCGCCTTGTCGATCACGAGCAGATCGCCGTCCTTGGCCTTCGCCGAGAGAGCGTGCTTGAGAGCGAGCGCGCGGACCTTCTTCGGCAGGTCGGTGGCGTGCGAACGCACCACCGGGCCGAAGGCACGGCCACCGCCACGGAACTGCGGCACGCGGGCCGAGCCGTGACGAGCACCGCCGGTGCCCTTCTGCTTGTACATCTTCTTGCCGGTACGCCAGATCTCGGCGCGGCCCTTGGCCTTGTGGGTGCCGGCCTGACGCTTGTTGAGCTGCCACTGCACGCAGCGTGCAATGATGTCCTGGCGCGGCTCGAGACCGAAAATGGCGTCGGAGAGCTGGACGGAGCCGGCTTCCTTACCTTCGAGGGTGGTGACCTTCAGTTCCATCTCACGCCTCCTGCGCAGCCGGAGCGGCGTCAGCGTCGCCAGCAACCTTGAACTTGCCGGGCTTCGGAGCGTCCTTCGGCAGCGGCTTCTTGACGGCGTCACGCACGCGGATCCAGCCGCCCTTGGAGCCGGGAACGGCGCCTTCGACGAGGATCAGGCCGCGCTCGACGTCGAGCTGAACGACGCGGAGGTTGAGCGTGGTGATGCGGTCGACACCCATGTGGCCGGGCATCTTCTTGTTCTTCCAGGTCTTGCCGGGGTCCTGACGGCCACCGGTCGAACCGATCGAACGGTGCGAGATCGACACACCGTGCGTGGCGCGCAGACCGCCGAAGTTCCAGCGCTTCATACCGCCGGCGAAGCCCTTACCGACCGAGGTGCCGGTGACGTCGACGAACTGGCCGACGACGAAGTGGTCGGCCTGGATCTCGGCGCCGACCGGGATCATGGCGTCCGCGGTGACGCGGAACTCCTCGACCCGGCGCTTCGGCTCGACCTTGGCGACCGCGAACTGGCCGCGCTCGGCCTTGGGCATGTAAACGGTCTTGCGGCTGCCCGAACCGAGCTGGAGCGCGACGTAACCGTTCTTCTCTTCAGTGCGGTGGCCTACGACCTGGCAATTGCCGAGCTTCAGCACGGTCACGGGGATATGTTCGCCGGCCTCCGTAAAGACCCGCGTCATCCCGACCTTTTGTGCGATCACTCCGGAGCGCATCGGCTTGCTTCCTGTTCTCTTTGTCCGCTTTCGCGAACGGGATCCAAAATCTTAGAGCTTGATCTCGACGTCGACACCGGCGGCCAGGTCGAGCTTCATCAAAGCATCGACGGTCTGCGGGGTCGGATCGACGATGTCGAGCAGGCGCTTGTGGGTGCGCATCTCGAACTGTTCGCGGCTCTTCTTGTCGACGTGGGGCGAACGGTTGACGGTGAACTTCTCGATGCGGGTGGGCAGCGGAATGGGTCCGCGGACCTGCGCGCCGGTGCGCTTCGCCGTGTTCACGATCTCACGGGTCGACGTATCGAGGATACGATGGTCGAACGCCTTGAGACGGATACGAATGTTTTGGCCGTTCATTGCCGTGGTCTCTCTTCAGTGGGTGGCGAATAGCGAATAGCGAATGTCACCATTCGCTACTCGCCGTCCCTTTTCTCGTAATTACTCGATGATCGAGGCGACGACGCCGGCGCCGACGGTGCGGCCGCCTTCGCGGATCGCGAAGCGGAGCTTCTCTTCCATCGCGATCGGCACGATCAGGTGCACTTCCATCGCGATGTTGTCGCCCGGCATCACCATCTCGGTGCCTTCCGGCAGGTGCACGACACCGGTCACGTCGGTGGTGCGGAAGTAGAACTGCGGACGGTAGTTGGTGAAGAACGGGGTGTGGCGACCGCCCTCTTCCTTGGTGAGGATGTAAGCCTCAGCCTTGAACTTGGTGTGCGGCTTGACCGAACCCGGCTTGCACAGCACCTGGCCGCGCTCGACGTCTTCGCGCTTGGTGCCGCGGAGCAGCGCACCGATGTTGTCGCCGGCCTGGCCCTGATCGAGCAGCTTGCGGAACATTTCGACGCCGGTGACGGTCGTCTTCTGGGTGGCGCGGAGACCGACGATCTCGATTTCCTCGCCGACCTTGACGATGCCGCGCTCGACACGGCCGGTCACGACGGTGCCGCGGCCCGAGATCGAGAACACGTCTTCAACCGGCATCAGGAACGGCTGGTCGATCGGACGCTCCGGCTGCGGGATGTACTCGTCGACGTTCTTCATCAGCTCGAGGATGGCGTCGTGGCCGAGCTTCTTGTCGGAATCTTCGAGAGCGGCCAGAGCCGAACCCTTGATGATCGGGATCTTGTCGCCCGGGAAGTCGTACTTCGAGAGCAGCTCGCGGACTTCGAGCTCGACGAGCTCGAGCAGTTCCGGATCGTCGACCATGTCGCACTTGTTGAGGAACACGACGAGCGCGGGCACGCCGACCTGGCGGGCGAGCAGGATGTGCTCGCGGGTCTGCGGCATCGGGCCGTCAGCGGCCGACACGACCAGGATCGCGCCGTCCATCTGGGCAGCGCCGGTGATCATGTTCTTCACGTAGTCGGCGTGGCCGGGGCAGTCGACGTGCGCGTAGTGGCGGTTCGGCGTCTCGTACTCGACGTGCGCGGTCGAAATGGTGATGCCGCGGGCCTTCTCTTCCGGCGCCTTGTCGATCTGGTCGTACGCGGTGAACGTCGCACCGCCGGCTTCGGCGAGAACCTTGGTGATCGCCGCGGTCAGCGACGTCTTGCCATGGTCGACGTGACCGATGGTGCCGATGTTGCAGTGCGGCTTGTTACGTTCAAACTTTGCTTTGGCCATTTGACTCTCCGTTCAATCGTCAGCTTTCAACCGACGACAATCAGGCAAACTTCTTCTGGACTTCTGCCGACACGTTGGCCGGCGCTTCTGCGTAGTGGTCGAACTGCATGGTGAAGGTCGCGCGACCCTGGCTCATCGAGCGCAGGTTGTTCACGTAACCGAACATGTTCATGAGCGGCACCATCGCGTTGATGACGTTGGCGTTGCCGCGCATGTCCTGACCCTGGATCTGACCGCGCCGGGAGTTCAGGTCGCCGATGACCGAGCCGGTGTAGTCTTCCGGGGTCACCACTTCGACCTTCATGATCGGCTCGAGCAGGACGGACTTGCCCTTCGTCAGCGCCTCGCGGAATGCCGCGCGCGATGCGATTTCGAAGGCGAGCGCCGACGAGTCGACGTCGTGATACTTACCGTCGACCAGCGAGACCTTGACGTCGACCACGGGGAAGCCCGCGACCACGCCAGAGCTCATCACGCTGTTGAGGCCCTTTTCGACGCCGGGGATGTATTCCTTCGGAACCGCACCGCCGACGATCTTGGACTCGAACTCGTAGCCCTTGCCGGGCTCGTTCGGCTCGACCACGATCGACACTTCCGCGAACTGACCGGTACCGCCGGTCTGCTTCTTGTGGGTGTACTTGACCTCGGCCTTCTTGGTGACGCGCTCACGGAACGCAACCTGCGGCGCGCCGATGTTGGCGTCGACCTTGTAGGTGCGCTTGAGGATGTCGACCTTGATGTCGAGATGGAGTTCGCCCATGCCCTTGAGGATGGTCTGGCCGGACTCCTGGTCGGTCGAGACGCGGAAGGACGGATCCTCCGCGGCGAGCTTGGCCAGCGCCACGCCCAGCTTTTCCTGGTCGGCCTTGGACTTCGGCTCGATCGCGATCTCGATGACCGGCTCGGGGAATTCCATCTTCTCCAGGATCACCTGCTTGTCGGGATCGCACAGCGTGTCACCGGTGCGCGCTTCCTTCAGGCCGGCCAGCGCGACGATGTCGCCGGCATAGGCTTCCTTGATGTCTTCGCGGTTGTTCGCATGCATCAGCAGCATGCGCCCGATGCGCTCCTTCTTCTCGCGGGTCGAGTTCACGACGCCGGTGCCGCTCTGGAGAACGCCGGAGTAGATGCGGCAGAAGGTGATGGTGCCGACGAACGGATCGTCCATGATCTTGAACGCGAGCAGAGCCAGCGGCTCCTTGTCGTCCGCCTTGCGCACGACTTCGTTGCCGAGATCGTCGGTACCCTTGATCGCAGGCACGTCGATCGGCGACGGCAGATAGTCGACGACGGCGTCGAGCAGCGGCTGCACGCCCTTGTTCTTGAAGGCCGAACCGCACAGCACGGGATAGAACGCGCCGGTCAGCACCGCCTTGCGGATCAACCGCTTCAGCGTCTCTTCATCCGGCTCCTTGCCGTCGAGGTAGGCGGCCATGGCGTCGTCGTCGAGCTCGACGGCGGCTTCCACCATCTTCTCGCGGTATTCCTTGGCCTGCTCGACCAGATCTTCCGGGATGTCGACATAGTCGAACTTCGCGCCGAGCGACTCGTCGTTCCAGATGATGCCCTGCATCTTCACGAGGTCGACGAGACCCTTGAAGTTGTTCTCGGCACCGATCGGAAGCTGGATCGCGATCGGCTTGGCGCCGAGGCGGTCGACGATGTCGGCCAGGCACTTGAAGAAGTCGGCGCCGGTCTTGTCCATCTTGTTGGCGAAGACGATGCGCGGAACCTTGTACTTGTCGCCCTGGCGCCAGACCGTCTCGGTCTGGGGTTCGACACCCTGGTTGGAGTCGAGCACGCAGACGGCGCCGTCGAGCACGCGCAGCGAACGCTCGACTTCGATGGTGAAGTCGACGTGGCCGGGGGTGTCGATGATGTTCAGGCGCTTGCCGGCCCAGAACGCGGTGGTCGCAGCCGAGGTGATCGTGATGCCACGCTCCTGCTCCTGCTCCATCCAGTCCATCGTCGCGGCACCTTCGTGCACTTCGCCGATCTTGTGGCTCTTGCCGGTGTAATAGAGGATGCGCTCGGTGGTCGTGGTCTTGCCGGCATCGATATGCGCCATGATACCGAAATTGCGGTAGTTCTCTATGGCATGAACGCGAGGCATGGGCTGTTCCTTAAATTCCGTGTGTCGCCGTTACCAGCGATAGTGCGAGAAGGCGCGGTTGGCTTCCGCCATCCGGTGCACGTCTTCACGCTTCTTGACGGCGTTGCCACGGTTGTTCGAGGCGTCGAGGAGCTCGGCCGAGAGGCGCTCGGTCATGGTCTTCTCGTTGCGCTCGCGCGCGGCCGAGATCAGCCAGCGAATGCCCAGAGCCTGACGGCGGGTCGAACGAACCTCGACCGGAACCTGGTAGGTCGCGCCACCGACGCGGCGGGAGCGCACTTCGATCGTCGGCATGACGTTCTCGAGTGCCTGCTCGAACACGCCGAGCGGGTTCTGCTTGGTCTTGGATTCGATGATGCCGAACGCACCGTAGACGATGCCTTCCGCAACCGACTTCTTGCCGGCGTACATCACCGAGTTCATGAACTTGGTGACGATGATGTTCCCGAACTTCGGATCCGGGAGAACTTCGCGCTTTTCCGCTGAGTGGCGACGAGACATAGGCTTGGTTCCCGCTTACTTCGGACGCTTGGCGCCGTACTTCGAACGACGCTGCTTACGGTTCTTGACGCCCTGGGTATCCAGAACGCCGCGGAGGATGTGGTAGCGCACGCCGGGCAAGTCCTTGACGCGGCCGCCGCGGATCATGACCACCGAGTGCTCCTGGAGGTTATGGCCCTCGCCGGGGATGTAGCCGATCACCTCGAAGCCGTTGGTCAGGCGCACCTTGGCGACCTTACGAAGCGCCGAGTTCGGCTTCTTCGGGGTCGTGGTGTAGACGCGGGTGCAAACACCACGCTTCTGAGGCGACTGCTGCAGCGCCGGCACCTTCTTGCGCGACTTCTGCACTTCCCGCGGTTGAGCGATCAGCTGGTTGATCGTCGGCATCCTGGCCTTACCCTTTGTTATCGCAGCCCCTCACGGGCCTGCTGTCTTGCCGCAGCCCGTTACCGGGACCGCAAATTCTGTTCGAGCCACCCACTCGACGGGGCCGCCTCGCGCGGAACAATCCACACAAAGCGGAATTGCGCCATCCGCTCCATCAGGGAGCAGAAAGCGCTTCGACGCCACAGAGGACCGCAGTATTGAAGCCGATCAGCGAAATCGCCGCGGCTCGCGCACTGAGGTCATGCATCCGAATTCGACCTCAAGAGAACGAGCTCAAGAGACCTAGAATCGCACTGGCATTGCCTAGCTATGATCGACAGCGTTTGAGCGGCATTCGTCGAGGTTGGTGCCCGCTTTAAAACGATCCCGGAGGATCTGACGGGTGGCCCGTTCCGACGCTGGCGATGCTCACCGCCTGTCGTAAGTGAGGCGCTTTCTATAAGTGAGAATCGGTCAAGTCAAGGTGAAACGACAGTCACAAAACGCTTCCCGCGCCTGTCGAAATCGAGGTTTACCGCTCTCACCGCGCCAACCCGATATGGCGATCCCTGCCCGGTTCCGCTACCCCAGCGACCTATTTATACCCGGGCAAAATATACTTTTATAACCCTTGCTAAGGCTTTTTTTCCTGTTGATGCGTCAATCTGCCGCCTTCGGCAGAGATTTGCATCATGCGCTACACCGACATTGCCATCATCGGCGGGGGATTGTCCGGCTCGACCGCCGCCGCGATGCTCGGCCGGGCCGGTATTTCGGCTGTGCTGATCGATCCGCATGAGAGCTATCCGGCGGACTTTCGAGTCGAAAAACTCAGCGGCGAGGTGCAGGTCGGCCGATTCCTGAAGACCGGAATCGCAGAATCGGTGCTGCGGCGCGCGACCTATTCCGGCGAGAACTGGATCGCGCGATTCGGCCATCTGCTCGACCGGTCGCCGAGCCGGCAGTTCAACATCCTCTACGATTCCCTCGTCAACGCCGTCCGCGACGAAATCCCGGGGGGTATCGAGCGCATCTGCGCCAAGGCCATCGCGGTCGAGACCGGCCCGGAGCGGCAGCGGATCACCCTCTCCAATGACGAGACCGTCTCCGCCCGCCTGGTCGTGCTCGCCAACGGCCTCAATGTCGGCCTGCGCCACCAGCTCGGCATCGCGCGAAAGGTCGTTAGCGCCTGCCATTCGATCTCGATCGGGTTCGACGTGGTCCCGGCCGGGCGGGATGCATTCGGCTTCCCGGCGCTGACCTATTTCTCGGAGCGGCCGGGCGATCGTATCCCCTACATCACGCTGTTTCCGATCGGCCCGCGCATGCGCGCCAATTTGTTCGTCTATCGCAGCTTCGACGATCCCTGGCTGCGCGAGCTGCGCCGCGCCCCGGCCGAGACGCTGCATGCCGCCCTGCCCCGGCTCAAGCGCATCACCGGCCCGTTCGACATTCCCGGCGAGCTGAAGATTCGCCCGGTCGATCTCTATGTGAACGAGGCGAGCGGCCAGCCGGGCCTCGTGCTGGTGGGCGATGCCTTCTCGACCTCCTGCCCCGTCGCCGGCACCGGCTGCGACAAGGTCTTCACCGACGTCGAGCGGCTCTGCAACGTCTACATCCCGCAATGGCTGTCCTCGGACGGGATGGACGCAGCCAAGATCGCCGCGTTCTACGCCGATCCGGTCAAGCGGGCCTGCGACGAATGGTCGGCGGCGAAGGCGTTCGACTTCCGCTCGGTTACGACCGGGACGAGCCCTTACTGGACGGCGCAGCGCTGGGCACGCTTCATCGCCTGGTCGGTTCAGGGATGGTTGAGACCGCTTGGAGGCGCTTTCGACCTGGAGCCGAACTTCCTCGGTCACTCCTCCTCGTCGTCGTCCTCGTCCTCATCATCCTCGAGGTCGTCTTCGTCCTCGTCGGCATCGTCGCTGTCGTCGTCGGCCTGAGCCGCCGCGCCGTGCGGCTGGTGGATCTGGTCGTTCCACAGCTTGCGATAGGTGCCGTTCAGGGCGAGCAGCTCGGCATGCGAGCCGCGCTCGATCGCCCTGCCCCCCGAGATCACGATGATCTCGTCCATCTCGACCACTGAGGTCAGGCGGTGGGTGGACCAGATCATGGTGCGGCCCTTGGCGACCTTTAGCAGCGTTCGGTTGATCGCGGCTTCCGTGGTCTGGTCCAGCGCCGAGGTGGCTTCATCCAGCAGCAGAACCGAGGGATTGCGGATGATCGCACGCGCGATCGCGATGCGCTGGCGCTGGCCGCCCGAGAGCGTGTCGCCGCGTTCGCCGACCGGCGTGTCGTAACGCTGCGGCAGGCTCATGATGTAGCGGTGGATCTCGGCCTTCTTGGCCGCCTCCTCCACCTCCGCGTCGGTCGCGCCTTCCTTGCCGAGCCGGATGTTCTCGCGGATCGACATGTTGAACAGCATGTTCTCCTGGAACACCACGGCCATGCTCCGCCGCAGCGAATCCAGCGTCACCTTGCGGACGTCGACACCGTCGATGGTGACGCGCCCCTCGTCGGGCACGTAGAGCCGCAGGATCAGGTTGAGCAGCGTGCTCTTGCCCGAGCCCGAGGGGCCGACGATGGCGATGCTCTTGCCGACGTTCAGCTTGAGGCTGAGATTGTCCAACACCGGTGTCTGGCTGCCCTCGTACTGGAACGTCACGCGATCGAACGTGATGTCGTGGGTGATGCGCGGCAGGTCGGGTGCGCCGGGGCGATCGGCGCCGCGTGTCGGCTCGTCGAGCAGCTCCTGGATGTGGCGGATCGCGGCGGCCGAGGAGATCGACACCGGGATGAAATGCATCACGTGGGCGATGTTGTAGGAGACTTCCCAGAACGCGCTCTCGAAGGTGACGAAGGTGCCGATCGTGATCTGGCCCTTGGTCGCCAGATACGCGCCGATCGCGAGCACCACCAAATGCAGCATCAGGACCGAGATCGTGACCGTCCGCTCCACCATGGTCGACAGGAACGCGGCCGAGGCGATCTTGTTGCGGGTCTCGTCGTTGCGGAAGGTGAAGAAGCCGAACATCTTGCGCTGCAGGCTGAACGCCTTGATCACGGCCTGCGCGCCGATGTTCTCCTGCACCATGCCGAGCAGCGCGGCTTCGTTCTGCTTCTGCTCGTAATTGGCCTGCACCGCCTTCGGGGTGAGGATGCGCGGGCCGATCAGCGTGATTGGGAACACCAGCAGCGCGACCGCGGCGAGCTGCCAGTTCAGGAATATCATCAGGATGATGCCGGCGATCAATTCCAGGAACGGCAGCGCCGCGCTGTTGGCGAAGGTCTTGACCGAGCCTTCGAACGCCGAGAGGTCGACCGAGAAGCGCGACAGGATCTCGCCGCGCTTGGTGCGACCGAAATAGGACGCCGGCAGGTTCTGGACGTGCTCGAACAGGCGCTTGCGAACGTCGGAGATGACGCAGGCGGCCAGCCTCGCATCCCAGCGCTCGTACCAGACAGCGACGATCGAGGTGAAGATGCCGGCGACCGCGAGCACGCCGAGGATCTTGTACAGCGCCTGGAAGTCCTCCTCGCCGAGCGCGTCGTCGATCAGGTACTTCAGGCTGAGCGGCATGATGACGTTGAACAGCGTCTCGACGATGACGCCGAACGCCACGAACGACAGCATCCGCTTGTAATTGGCGAGGACGGGTTTGACGAAACCCAGGATGGTCGCGAGTGCGCCGGCGGCCTCGCGCGCGGTAAAGACGACGAGGTCCTCGTCCTCATCGTCGTCATCAAGCTCCAGCTCGTCATCCTCCTCGTCGTCGTCGGCCTCGTCGTCTTCGAGGTCCGGCTTGGCGGGGGTGAGCTTGTCTTCGAGCTCGGCCGCTTCTTCCGCGGCGAGCTTCTGTTTGTCGGGCGGGAGGGGCTTGGACGCCATGAAACCAACCGATGCTGACGGCCGGCATGACCGCAGAGAAAGCAGGAAACAGCGGAAAACCGCTATCACACCGATTCTATGCGATCACGACGCATTCGGCAAAGCAATTGGCGAATTCACCCGGCCTTAAGGACTAGTCGTCGTCCTCGTCCTCGTCCTCGACCTTGTCGAAGAACGAATAGCGCAGGCTGTCCGCGTCGGCGTACCACTCGCCCGGGCCCTTGCCCGCGGCGAGCGTCGCCTCCCAGAGCGCATCGGCGCAGTCCTTGCGGTGCATCGACAGATCGAAGCCGTTGCCGAAGAACAGCTCGGACCATTCCCACCAGGTGCCGAGCTTCTTGACCCCGCGCAAGAGGTCGTAGCGGTCGATCACGACAGAAGCCATGTCCGAGGTGATCGAGCCGAACACGAGGCCGGTCTTGACCACGCGGTTGAGCTCGCGGATCGCGCGCACCACCTGCTTCGGGGAAACGTGGCAGAGACTGGTCTCGAACACGAAGTCGAACGCGCCGTCCTTGAACGGCATGTCGGTGATGGAGCCGAGCTTGTTGTACTTCTTCAGCGCCTTCGGCGTCTTGGCGTGGATCGCGCGGTTGTTCTCGATGCCCCAGGCATCGATGCCGCGATCGCGCAGCGCGCCAACCAGCTCACCGCTGGCCGAGCCGGCGACCAGGAGCTTCGAGCCCTTCGCCTTGCCCCAGACGATGCCGATCAGCTTTGTCAGGTAATCGGGATCGGTGAAGTGCTGCCACACTTCGCTGTAAGGGCCGAGGCCGCGATAGTTGTCGAAATAGTCGCGGTCGATCTTGTCCGAGATCGGCTCACCATTGTCCTGCGCGCGCTCGCGGCGCAGGCGCATCATCTCGGTGAGGATGATGTCGGTCGCAGCGTCCGAGGAGTCGAGCAGGCCGTTCAGCGTGGAGTCGAACAGGTAGTCGCCGACCACCACGATGCCGGGATGTTCCTTCGGCTCGGGCCGGTGATTGGTCATGACGTCGCGCACGGGCAGACCGCCCGGTATAGCGTTCACCGAGGACAGCCAGCGATGGATCTTGCCTTCCATGAAATGCGCGCGGGCATCACCGAGCGAGGCCGGCAGCGATTTCAGCGCGGCGTCGATCAGCTCCTGGTCCGACAGATTGGCGAAGGCCAGCGCGTCGGAGCCGGGAATGAGCCAGTTCAGGACGCCGTGCTTGCCGACGTCGTGGCGCGCGCCCTCGTTGTAGACGCAGCAACCGCCGAAGGCTTCCGACATGAACCAGGCGCCCGGAATCTTCTCGCCCCAGAACGGGGAGTCGAACAGGATCGAGACGCGCAGATAGTGCGCCGGACGGTCGAAATACGAGACGTGCTTGACCATCGACTTGCGCAGCTGCTCGCCCTCCCACCCCATGGTGGCGAGCCAGGAATGCGGCAGGCAGACCAGCACGAGATCGAAGTCGCGCGTCTCCGGCCCCTTGCCGTTCATCATCTTGAGCTGATAGCGGCCGGTCGGCGCCTTGCCGACGGTGAGCACGCGATGATTGAGCTGAATGTCGGCGTTCACTTCCGACTGCAGGCACTCGATCAGCTGCTCGTTGCCGTTCTGGATGGAATAGAGGCCGATATAGCCGTCGACGTCCATCAGGTAGTTCTTGAGCGCGTTGAGGCCGTTGGTGTTGTGGCTCTCGGTCGCGATGTCCGAGCGCGCCATCACCTTGAAGAAGCGCTTTGCGGTCTCGTCCTCGACCTCCTCGTCGAGCACCTGCTCGGCGGTCTTGTAGGCCCAGGGATTCTCGTTGTCGTGCGCGCCGACGCCCTCGTAATACTCGATCGGCGACATCACCTCGGCACAGCGCTTGCGGAAGGCCTCGATCGCGGCCGCGGTCTTGGCGCCGTATTTGCGGCGCATGCCGGGCACGTCGTTGAGCAGCTCGCCGCCGAACTGCACCTGCTCGGCGTCCATCGGAATCGTCTGCAGGCCGAAATGCTGGATCAGCTCGCGCAGCGGATCCGGACCCGTCATCGAGTAGTCGTAGATCTCGGCAACGCCGGCCTCGTACATCGCGGGCGCGGAATCGAATTTGCGGGTGACGATCTTGCCGCCGAGCCGGTCCGACGCCTCATAGATGGTGACGCGGCAGAGGTCGCCGAGCTTGCGCTTCAGATACCAGGCGCTCATCAGCCCGCCGGGGCCGCCGCCTACGATTGCGAGATCAAGCATATCCGTTCCGTGGTCTCCGGCCCTGCCCCCGTCACGGGATCCACCGGTCTAAGCTCTCCTAGCAGAAGCGCTTTTGCGCCTGAAGGAAAGATGAACAAAGGTCGATCCTGCATCGCAACAAGCAAACAAAGCAGCAAAAAGGCCGGCTTGCGCCGGCCTTTTCATTGTCCTCGGTATTCCTACGGATGAACGATCATTCCGCGGGCGGCAGCGCAGGAAGCTCCGCTTCCGGCGCGGGCGGCACGACGGACGCCTGCTTCTCGCGCTCGTCCAGGATCAGCTTGTCGCGCTTCATCGCGACTTCGCGGATCTTGGCCATGGAGGCGCCGGTGCCTGCCGGGATCAGCCGGCCGACGATGACGTTCTCCTTGAGGCCTTCGAGCGGATCGATCTTGCCGTTGACCGCCGCTTCCGTGAGGACGCGGGTGGTCTCCTGGAACGAGGCCGCCGAGAAGAACGAGCGGGTCTGCAGGCTCGCCTTGGTGATGCCGAGCAGAACCGGCGTTCCCGTGGCGGGCTTCTTGCCCTCTTCCTTGGCCTTCTCGTTCAGCGCGTCGAACTCGATCTTGTCGACCTGCTCGCCGGAGATCATGTCCGTGTCGCCCTGGTCGGTGACTTCCACCTTCTGGAGCATCTGACGGACAATCACCTCGATGTGCTTGTCGTTGATGAGCACGCCCTGGAGCCGGTAGACCTCCTGGATTTCGTTGACCAGGTAGGCCGCGAGCTCCTCGATGCCCTTGACCGCAAGGATGTCGTGCGGCGCCGGGTTTCCTTCGACGATGAAGTCGCCCTTTTCGACGACGTCGCCGTCCTGAAGGTGGATGTGCTTGCCCTTCGGGATCAGGTACTCGCGCGGCTCCTCGGTCTTGTCCATCGGCTCGATCGAGATGCGACGCTTGTTCTTGTAGTCGCGTCCGAACCGGATGGTGCCCGCGATCTCGGCGATGATCGCCGCATCCTTCGGACGCCGTGCCTCGAACAGTTCCGCCACCCGCGGCAGACCGCCGGTGATGTCACGCGTCTTGGCGCTTTCGGTCGAGACACGGGCGAGAATGTCACCCGGGTTGACCTTGGCTCCGACGTCGACCGAGAGAATGGCGTCGACCGACAGCATGTAGCGGGCATCGCCGCCACGGGCGAGCTTGAGCACCTTGCCGTCCTTGCCCTTGACCACGATGGCCGGACGCAGGTCCGAGCCGCCGCGGGTCGAGCGCCAGTCGATGACCACGCGCTTGGCGATACCGGTCGCTTCGTCGAGCGTTTCCGAGATCGACTGCCCCTCGACCAGATCCTCGAAGCCGATCGTACCTTCGACTTCGGTGAGGAGCGGACGGGTGTAGGGATCCCACTCGACGACGCGCTGGCCGCGCTTGACCATGTCGCCTTCGTCGACGTGCAGGCGCGAACCGTACTGGACGCGGTGCGTCGCACGCTCGGTGCCGTCGGCATCGACGATCGCCACCACCATGTTGCGCACCATCGCGATCAGGTGACCTTCGCTGTTGCGGGCGATGGCCTTGTTCCGGATCACGATCTTGCCGTCGAAGTTGGCTTCGACGAAGGACTGCTCGTTGAGCTGCGCCGCACCGCCGATGTGGAAGGTGCGCATGGTGAGCTGGGTGCCCGGCTCGCCGATCGACTGCGCCGCGATGACGCCGACGGCTTCACCGTGGTTGACCGGCGTGCCGCGGGCGAGGTCGCGGCCGTAGCACTTGCCGCAGATGCCGTTGACGAGTTCGCAGGTCAGCGCCGAGCGGATCTTCACCTCCTGCACACCACCCTGCTGGATGGCGTCCAGATGGCTCTCTTCCATCAGCGTGTCGCGCTTGATGATCACCTTGCCGGAGCTGTCGCGGATGTCCTCGCAGGCCGTGCGTCCGAGGATGCGCGAGCCGAGCGAAGCCACCACGGTGCCGGCATCGACGATGGCGCGCATCTTGATGCCGAGCTTGGTGCCGCAGTCCGACTGCGTGATGATGCAGTCCTGCGCCACGTCGACCAGACGACGGGTCAGGTAGCCCGAGTTCGCGGTCTTCAACGCGGTATCCGCGAGGCCCTTACGGGCGCCGTGGGTCGAGTTGAAGTACTCGAGAACCGAGAGGCCTTCCTTGAAGTTCGAGATGATCGGCGTCTCGATGATCTCACCCGACGGCTTGGCCATCAGGCCGCGCATGCCGGCGAGCTGGCGCATCTGGGCCGGCGAACCGCGGGCACCGGAGTGAGCCATCATGTAGATCGAGTTGATGTCGGCATCGGCTCCGCTCGCCGTCTTCTTGGTGGCGGAGATCTCCTTCATCATCGCCTTGGCGATTTCTTCCGTGGCCTTCGACCAGGCGTCGACGACCTTGTTGTACTTCTCGCCATGGGTGATCAGGCCGTCGTTGTACTGCTGCTCGAAATCCTTCGCCAGCGTACGGGTGGTGTCGACGATCTTCCACTTGCCGTGCGGCACGACCATGTCGTCCTTGCCGAACGAGATACCGGCCTTGAACGCGTTGTAGAAGCCGAGCGCCATGATGCGGTCGCAGAAGATCACCGTCTCCTTCTGACCGCAGTGACGGTAGACCTGGTCGATGACGCCCGAGATCTCGCGCTTGGTCATCAGCTTGTTGATGATCTCGTACGTGATCCGCGGGTTCTTCGGCAGCAGGTTGCCGAGCATGACACGGCCGGCGGTGGTCTCGATCCAGCGCGTCGAGACCTTGCCGGTCTCATCCATGCCCTGCCACCGGTACTTGATCTTGGTGTGGAGGTGGATGACCTTCGCGTGCAGGGCGTGCTCGAGCTCGGCCATCTCGCCGAAGATCTTGCCCTCACCGGGCAGGCCTTCGCGCATGATCGAGACGTAGTAGAGACCGAGCACGATGTCCTGCGACGGCACGATGATCGGCTGGCCGTTCGCGGGATGCAGGATGTTGTTGGTCGACATCATCAGGACGCGCGCTTCCAGCTGCGCTTCGAGCGACAGCGGGACGTGCACGGCCATCTGGTCGCCGTCGAAGTCGGCGTTGAACGCCGAGCAGACCAGCGGGTGAAGCTGGATCGCCTTGCCTTCGATCAGCACGGGCTCGAACGCCTGGATGCCGAGGCGATGCAGCGTCGGCGCGCGGTTCAGCAGCACCGGATGCTCGCGGATGACCTCGTCCAGGATGTCCCAGACCTCGGGCCGCTCCTTCTCGACCAGCTTCTTGGCCTGCTTCACCGTGGTGGACAGGCCCTTGGCGTCAAGCCGGGAGTAGATGAACGGCTTGAACAGCTCGAGCGCCATCTTCTTCGGCAGGCCGCACTGATGCAGGCGCAGCTCGGGACCGACCACGATCACCGAACGGCCCGAATAGTCGACGCGCTTGCCGAGCAGGTTCTGACGGAACCGGCCCTGCTTGCCCTTGAGCATGTCGGCGAGCGACTTCAGCGGGCGCTTGTTGGCACCCGTGATGACGCGGCCGCGGCGGCCGTTGTCGAACAGCGCATCGACCGCTTCCTGAAGCATGCGCTTCTCGTTGCGGATGATGATGTCGGGCGCGCGCAGCTCCATCAGCCGCTTCAAGCGGTTGTTGCGGTTGATGACGCGGCGGTAGAGGTCGTTGAGGTCCGAGGTCGCGAAGCGGCCGCCGTCGAGCGGCACCAGCGGACGCAGGTCCGGCGGAATCACCGGAACCACGGTCATGATCATCCATTCCGGCTTGTTGCCGGAGTGGCGGAACGCTTCGACGATCTTCAGGCGCTTGGCGAGCTTCTTGTGCTTGATGTCGGAGTCGGTCTCCTGCATCTCGACGCGCAAGCTGGCCTCGAGCTTCTCGAGGTCCATGCCCTTGAGCAGCTCGCGGATCGCCTCGGCGCCGATCATGGCGGTGAAGCTGTCCTGGCCGTACTCGTCCTGCGCCTTCAGGTACTCGTCTTCCGACAGCAGCTGACGGTCCTTCAGCGCGGTGAGGCCCGGCTCGAGCACGACGTAATATTCGAAGTAGAGGATCCGCTCGAGATCCTTCAGCGTCATGTCCAGCAGGAGGCCGATGCGCGAGGGCAGCGACTTCAGGAACCAGATGTGGGCGACGGGGGCTGCGAGCTCGATATGGCCCATGCGCTCGCGCCGGACGCGCGACAGCGTGACCTCGACCGAGCACTTCTCGCAGATGATGCCCTTGTACTTCATGCGCTTGTACTTGCCGCACAAGCACTCGTAGTCCTTGATCGGCCCGAAGATGCGGGCGCAGAACAGGCCGTCGCGCTCGGGCTTGAAGGTACGGTAGTTGATGGTCTCCGGCTTCTTGATCTCGCCGTAGGACCAGGACAGAATCTTCTCCGGGGACGCGATCGAGATGCGGATCTGGTCGAAGACCTGAGCCGGCGTCGTCGGATTGAAGAGATTCATAATTTCTTGGTTCATCGTCTTCTCCTCGCGGACCGGTCGCCTCCGGCCGCAAATTCGAAAATCATCTAGCGGGGCGCCCTGCCCTCAAGGCATCGGGAGGGGCGCCAATGCCCGGCCGCGAAGGCCGGGCATGAAAGGTCGAATTACTCGGCCGCTTCCGACGTCGGCGCCGGTCCCACCTTGGAGTTGTGCAGGTCGACGTTGAGGCCGAGCGAGCGCATTTCCTTGACCAGCACGTTGAACGATTCCGGAATACCGGCCTCGAACGTGTCGTCGCCGCGCACGATCGCCTCGTACACCTTGGTGCGGCCGGCGACGTCGTCCGACTTCACCGTCAGCATTTCCTGGAGCGTGTACGCCGCGCCGTAAGCCTCGAGCGCCCACACTTCCATTTCGCCGAAGCGCTGACCGCCGAACTGCGCCTTGCCACCCAGCGGCTGCTGGGTCACGAGCGAGTACGGGCCGATCGAACGCGCGTGGATCTTGTCGTCCACGAGATGGTGCAGCTTGAGCATGTAGATGTAGCCCACCGTCACCTTACGATCGAACGCATCGCCGGTGCGGCCGTCATAGACGGTCGACTGACCCGAAGCGTCGAGACCGGCAAGCTTCAGCATCTCCTCGATGTCGGCTTCCTTGGCACCGTCGAACACAGGGGTTGCGATCGGCACGCCGCGGCTGAGGTTGTGGCCGAGCTCGAGCAGCTCATTGTCGTTGAGCGACTTGATGGTCTCGTCCTCGCCGTAGACCTTCTTCAAGGTTTCCTTCAGCGGCTTGATGTCCTGCTTCGACAGGTAGGCATCGACCGTCTGGCCGATACGCTTGCCGAGGCCGGCGCAGGCCCAGCCGAGATGGGTCTCGAGGATCTGTCCGACGTTCATGCGCGAGGGCACGCCCAGCGGATTGAGCACGATGTCGGCGTGCGTACCGTCCTCGAGGAACGGCATGTCCTCGATCGGCACGATCTTCGACACCACGCCCTTGTTGCCGTGGCGGCCGGCCATCTTGTCGCCGGGCTGGATCTTGCGCTTCACCGCGACGAAGACCTTGACCATCTTCATCACGCCGGGCGGCAGCTCGTCGCCACGCTGCAGCTTCTCGACCTTGTCGAGGAAGCGCTGTTCGAGGCCCTTCTTCGACTCGTCGTACTGCTTCCGCATGGCCTCGATCTCGGCCATCAGCTTGTCGTTCGGCGAGGCGAACAGCCACCACTGCGACTTCGGGTACTCCTCGAGCACCGCACGGGTGATCTTGGTGTCCTTCTTGAAGCCCTTCGGACCGGCAATGCCCTGCCGCCCTTCGAGCAGCTCGGCAAGACGGTTGTAGACGTTGCGGTCCAGGATCGCCTGCTCGTCGTCGCGGTCCTTGGCCAGACGCTCGATCTCTTCCCGCTCGATCGCCAGCGCACGCTCGTCCTTGTCGACGCCGTGACGGTTGAACACGCGCACTTCCACGATCGTGCCCTGCACGCCCGGAGGAACGCGCAGCGAGGTGTCGCGAACGTCGGAGGCCTTCTCGCCGAAGATGGCGCGCAGGAGCTTCTCTTCCGGCGTCATCGGGCTCTCGCCCTTCGGCGTGATCTTGCCGACCAGGATGTCGCCGGCGCGCACTTCCGCACCGATGTAGACGATACCGGCTTCGTCGAGGTTCTTCAGCGCTTCTTCCGAAACGTTCGGAATGTCGCGGGTGATTTCCTCAGGTCCGAGCTTGGTGTCGCGGGCCATCACCTCGAACTCCTCGATGTGGATCGAGGTGAAGACGTCTTCCTTCACGATCCGCTCGGAGAGCAGGATCGAGTCTTCGAAGTTGTAGCCGTTCCACGGCATGAACGCGACGAGCACGTTCCGGCCGAGCGCGAGCTCGCCGAGATCGGTCGAGGGACCGTCGGCGATGATGTCGCCCTTCTTGACGATGTCGCCAACCTTCACCAGCGGACGCTGGTTGATGCAGGTCGACTGGTTGGAGCGCTGGTACTTCATCAGACGGTAGATATCGACGCCCGACTTGGTCGGATCGAGATCTTCCGTGGCGCGGATGACGACGCGGGTCGCGTCGATCTGGTCGATCACGCCCGAACGGCGCGCCGCGATCGCAGCGCCCGAGTCACGGGCAACGACGCCCTCCATGCCGGTACCGACGAACGGCGCCTCGGCGCGAACCAGCGGCACCGCCTGGCGCTGCATGTTCGAGCCCATCAGCGCGCGGTTGGCGTCGTCGTTCTCGAGGAACGGGATCAGCGCCGCGGCGACCGAGACGAGCTGCTTCGGCGACACGTCCATGTAGTCGACCTTGTCCGGCGTCACCGGCAAGACTTCGCCGGCGTGACGGCAGACCACGAGGTCTTCGGTGAAGCGGCCCTTCGGGTCGAGCGGCACGTTGGCCTGCGCGACCGTGTAGCGGCCCTCTTCCATCGCCGAGAGGTACACGACCTCGTCGGTGACGCGACCGTCCTTGACCTTGCGGTACGGCGTCTCGACGAAGCCGTACTTGTTCACGCGCGCGAAGGTCGCGAGCGAGTTGATCAGGCCGATGTTCGGACCTTCCGGCGTCTCGATCGGGCAGATACGACCGTAATGGGTCGGATGCACGTCGCGGACTTCGAAGCCGGCGCGCTCGCGGGTCAGACCGCCCGGTCCAAGCGCCGAGAGGCGGCGCTTGTGGGTGATCTCCGAGAGCGGGTTGGTCTGGTCCATGAACTGCGAGAGCTGCGAGGAGCCGAAGAACTCGCGCACGGCGGCAGCCGCGGGCTTCGCGTTGATCAGGTCCTGCGGCATGACCGTGTCGATGTCGACCGAGGACATGCGCTCCTTGATCGCGCGCTCCATGCGCAGGAGGCCGATGCGGTACTGGTTCTCCATGAGCTCGCCGACCGAGCGCACACGGCGGTTGCCGAGATGGTCGATGTCGTCGATCTCGCCCTTGCCGTCGCGCAGGTCCACCAGCGTCTTGATGACGGAGAGGATGTCTTCCTTGCGCAGCGTGCGCTGGGTGTCGGGCGCATCGAGGTCGAGGCGCATGTTCATCTTGACGCGGCCGACCGCGGAGAGGTCGTAACGCTCGGCGTCGAAGAACAGCGACTGGAACATCGCCTGCGCCGAATCCAGCGTCGGCGGCTCGCCCGGACGCATCACGCGGTAGATGTCGAACAGCGCGTCTTCACGCGTCATGTTCTTGTCCGCCGAGAGCGTGTTGCGGATGTAGGGGCCGACATTGACGTGGTCGATGTCGAGCAGCGGCAGCTCCTTGTAGCCGTGCTCGTTGAGCGCCTTCATGTTCTTGTCGGTGATTTCCTCACCGGCCTCGGCGTGGATCTCGCCGGTCTTGGGATTGACGAGGTCCTCGGCGAGGTAGTTGCCGACGAGCTCCTCATCCGACAGACGCAGCGCCTTCAGCCCCTTCTCCTGGAGCTGGCGGGCGGCACGGACGGTGAGCTTCTTGCCGGCCTCGAGCACGACCTTGCCGGTATCGGCATCGATCAGGTCGTTGACGGTCGAGTAGCCGCGGAAGCGGTTGGCGTCGAACGGAACGCGCCAGCCTTCCTTGGTCCGCTTGTAGAGAATCTTCTTGTAGAACGTGGACAGGATCGCCTCGCCGTCGAGGCCGAGGGCGAACATCAGCGACGTCACCGGAATCTTGCGGCGACGGTCGATACGCGCATAGACGATGTCCTTGGCGTCGAACTCGATGTCGAGCCAGGAGCCGCGATACGGGATCACGCGGGCAGCGAACAGCAGCTTGCCCGAGGAGTGCGTCTTGCCCTTGTCGTGGTCGAAGAACACGCCCGGCGAACGGTGCATCTGCGAGACGATGACGCGCTCGGTGCCGTTAACGATGAAGGTGCCGTTCATCGTCATGAGCGGGATGTCGCCCATGTAGACGTCCTGCTCCTTGATGTCCTTGACCGACTTCGCGCCGGTTTCCTCGTCGATATCGAACACGATGAGGCGCAGCGTCACCTTCAGCGGCGCAGCGAAGGTCATGCCGCGCTGGCGGCACTCGTCGACGTCGTATTTCGGCTGCTCGAACTCGTAGCGGACGAATTCCAGCATCGAGGTGCCCGAGAAGTCCGAGATCGGGAACACCGAGCGGAACACCGCCTGCAGACCCTCGTCGAGGCGCCCACCCTGGGGTTCGTCGACCATCAGGAACTGGTCATAGGACGCCTTCTGAACCTCGATGAGGTTCGGCATCTCGGCGACTTCCTTGATGTGTCCGAAGAACTTGCGAACGCGTTTGCGACCGGTGAATGTCTGCTGCGCCATCGTGGCCTCTCATTTCGTCGCCCGCTCTGGGCGCGCCGTCCGGAACGCGGCTGCCGCCGCTCCCCGGGTTGAATTTTTCGAACCCGTTTTGGGGGTCGGAAAACTCAGGTTCAGGCGGGAATGTCCTGAATCTGTTCTTCAGACCTTCAAAACGCAAAACGACGCGCGGGGCGCTAGCGCGCGCCCGCCCGTCACAACGATCGTCTTCACGGACTGCAAAAGCCCGAAATAGCCTGCTCTCCCAACGGCTTACAGGGAAATCCGGCTCCCCTGCCCACCGCGCTTTCGTGCTGCCGACCCGATATGGGGCGACAATAGTGCAGATTCGAGGGTTAAACCCGCAAATCCCCACACATTTTCGTGTTCGGCCCGCGTCGGCTCGTTCCGTCGCACGCCTTTTGCATCCGGACCACCCTTCTTGAGGGCGGACCAGGATCCCGGGCCGAGCCGATGCCCGCCCGGGATCCCCGCCAGTAAGCAGTGCTTACTTGAGCTCGACCTTGGCGCCAGCCTTCTCGAGCTGGGCCTTGATCTTGTCGGCTTCGTCCTTGTTCACGCCTTCCTTCAGCGGCTTCGGAGCACCCTCGACGAGGTCCTTTGCTTCCTTCAGGCCGAGACCGGTGATGGCGCGGACTTCCTTGATGACCTCGATCTTCTTGTCGCCAGCCGAGGCGAGAACGACCGTGAACTCGGTCTTCTCTTCCGCCGGAGCAGCGGCAGCACCACCGCCAGCCGGGCCGGCCACGGCGACAGCCGCGGCAGCCGAAACGCCCCACTTCTCTTCGAGGAGCTTCGCGAGTTCGGCAGCTTCGAGCACGGTGAGGCTCGAGAGGTCGTCAACGATCTTCTGCAAGTCAGCCATTGTTCAGTTTCCTTACGTGTAAGTCTGGTTCGGGTTTGAGTTTTGCGAAGGGCGTCAGGCCGCTTCGCCCTTTGAGGCATGAGCCTGGATGACGCGCGCGAGCTTGCCCGCGGGCGCGTTGGCGAGCTGAGCGAGCTTGGTCGCCGGGGCCACAAGCAGGCCGACGATCTTGCCGCGCAGTTCATCAAGCGACGGCAGCGAGGCAAGCGCCTTCACGCTGTCGACATTCAGGACGGTCTTTCCCATCGAGCCGCCAATGATGACGAACTTTTCGTTCGCCTTGGCGAATTCGACGGCGACCTTTGGCGCCGCTACCGGATCGTTCGAAGTGGCGATCACGGTCGGTCCCTTCAGCATGGGGCCGATGGCAACGACGTCAGTGCCTTCAAGAGCAATTTTGGCGAGACGGTTCTTCGAGACCTTCACCGATGCACCCGCCTGCTTCATCTGCTGGCGCAGCTTCTGCATCTGGGCGACGGTGAGGCCGGAATATTGGGCAACGACCGCGACGCTCGTGGTCTTGAAGACCCCGTTGAGCTGTTCGACCGCTTCCTTTTTTGCCGCTCGTTCCACAGCAAGCTCTTTCCGGTTGGCGGTCATCGCGAGAAGCGGGACCGCCGGGTTGCACCCATCGCCCCACCCAAAACCTGAACCTCGGGGTCAAAACCCCCAGGACACGCGCCGGGCGAGACGACAATTCAAAGCCTGCCCTCCGGGAGCCCATCAGAGCCCACGGCGTGTCGAGGTCCGAACCAGACCCGCTTCGCAGAGCCAGCCCTTAAAGCTGGGTACGAAGTGAAATCCGGTCTTCACCCGTCTATGCAGGCCATGCGATTAAGCCGTTGAGAAATCGAGATTTCCCGCGGGCGCCTGCAGTCTTGGACAGGACGAGGTCAGTCGGCGAACCGCCCGACCCCTGCCCGCATCCCAGCCAACCGACGGATTTTCCTTCCTTTTCCGGCAAATCCTCGCGGACGTCCTGAAAAGGAATGATCTCCTGTCTGTCGGGTTTTCGGAATGCATGCACGAACGCGCCAGCCGAGGCCGGCACGTCCGGAGGCGGTTCTTTAACCGCTCTCTGCCTGCTTGCCAAGAGCAAAATTCACACCAGTTCCAATCCATTGCCGACGGGGCTTGAACCCGCGCAAAAGGCACGATCCGGCCGAAGGTTAGCGAAGCCTTTTCGCACAAGGCCTCATCAGAATACACGCCTTACGGATCAGGCAAGGTCTCTCAGCTACAGGTTGAGCCCCTTCCCGTCCAGGGACCAGATTCGAATCGAGCATGACCCGGCACGTCGTCACCCTAATCATCGGTCTGATGATCCTGGCTGCCATCTTCGGGGCGTTGGGAACCAGTTCGTTTCCGGTGATGGCCCTCGCCTTTCTCATGCACATCATCGTGGGCGGCCTCAACGTTGTCTGGATGATCGCGGTCCTGGGCATGATGATGTATGGCGCGCTCCGGAAACATCCCGGCCTGATCGCCGCACCCCCGGTGTTCTTCGCAATCTGGTTCGGCGCATCAGTCTGGAGCCGCTATCACGTCGAAGCGACCACCGACCCCGCCCTCGCCGTCCGCACGATCCCGGCCGAATTAATGTCCATTCGTACCGTCACCTTGGTGACCCACGGGGTCCGGGGTTGCTGCGGTCAGATCACGCTGCTCGCCGACGGCTTGGTCGATCGCTACGTCCACGCCACTGACGACGAGAAAGGCCATATCGGCCCCATCCGGATGACCGAGCTTGCCGCAGCCAAGGATTGCACCGGCGACGAGCTGCGCAACTCGGAACTCCTGCAACGCGCAGGGCGCATCGGCGAATGCCTGAAGACAGCGACGATCGACGCCATCCCTGACGGCCTCGTGGTTCGCATGAAGCCCAGGCCCTATTACCCGATGGTCGGCTGCTGCACCGTCGGCACGCTCAATGTCCGGCAGAACGGAGAAGAACACGTGGCTGCGACCTGGCACTCTGGCCGTCGCCTCGTGCTCAGCTATGCTCCCCTGTTCGGGCAGCCCAACCTGCCGGACCCGACATTGTCGCTGTGGGAGGGATTTTCGGGCGGTCCATCGCAAATGGTCTGGATCGGAGGCCCCACCTTCACCGGCGAAGACCTCGCGGCTGCCGTCTACGGCATCGACTGGGCCGCACCGCCGAAGACACCCGATCTCAGCACTGCCGAGTTGATCCGCCGCGCTGTCGAGATTTCGAGGGGGCCGACCCGCACCGCCGCGCTCGACATCGCCCTGACGGTGCAGGCCAAGGGCGGCATCGACGACGAACTGCTCGGCGTGATGGCGTCATTCATCGAGCTGTCGAGCTTTCCCAGCAACGTCCGCGAAGCTCTGCAGAAATTCTGGTACAAGCTCGACCCCGGCCGGCAGCGCAAATTCGTCGACCTGATCGTCACGCGGATGCAGGACCCCGCCGTCGGCTTCGATTACAACGACGTCATGCTGCCGTTCCCTTGGGATGCTGAGAAATTTCCAGGCGTCGGGGATCAGGCCGCGCGGATCTTCGCGGAACGAGGCGACCTGAAGACGTGGGAATATGAGCTGGCGCTGCGCCTCGCCAACAAGACGGCCTATCAATCAGATCAATATGTGGAGGAACAGCGCCAGCGTTTTCGTGTGATACGCGATGACGCCAGCGATGCCTTCGTCAGCCGCGTGCTGGCGTTCAAACGGGTCTACCTCATTCGCAATGAGGAGGAGCGCGGGTTCCTTGCTCAGCAGCTCGATCGCGCGCCCGATGCGCGACTCGAGCAGTTCCTGCAAGCCGCGGGCTGGAGCAGCCCTTATCCCGCCCTGACGCCCATGACCCGGATGCTTCGCGAACGCGCGGCGGCGCGCATTGCCTTGGTGAAAGACGACAAGCTACGGCGCGAGTTGCAGGAAAAATTTCGCTTCGATCGCGCCCGCTAGGATTTGACCGCGTAAGGCAGCGGCTTGCCCTCGAAGAACGCGGTCAGGTTCGCCAGCACGCAGTTCTGCATGGCGACGTGCGATTCCAGGGTGTGGCCGCCGATATGGGGGGCGAACACGACGTTGGGGAGCGCGGTCAGGGCGTCGGGCGCGTGCGGTTCCTTCTCGAAGACGTCGAGGCCGGCGCCGGCGATGGTCTTGTCGGTCAGCGCCGCGACCAGCGCATTCTGGTCGATGACGGAGCCCCGCGAAATGTTGACGACATAGCCGTCGGCGCCGAGGCGCCCCAGGATATCGGCATTGACGACGTGCTGGGTCTCGGCCCCTGCCCGCACCGCGATCATCAGCACACTGCACCAGTCGGCGAGCGCCTCCAGGGTCGGGAAATATTGATAGGGCAGATCGTATCTGGTGCGGCTGAAATAGCCGACCTCACTCTCGAACGCGGCGCAGCGCGCCGCGATCTTGCGGCCGATCTCGCCCATGCCGTAGACGCCGATGCGGCGGCCGGGCATGCCGGCCTGCGGGCGCATCATCGGCGATTGCTTCGAGGCGGCCCAATCGCCGCTGCGGACATATTGGTCGGCGACCAGGATCCGCCGGGTCGTCGCCAGCATCAGGGTCATCGCGATGTCGGCGACGGACGCCGCATTGGCGCCGGGGCTGTGGCCGACCGCGATGTTGCGTGCGGCGGCAGCCTTCAGGTCGACGCCGTCGTAGCCCGTGCCGTAGCAGACGATGGCGCCGAGCTTTGGAAACTGGTCCATCGCTTCCGCGCCGAGCGGCGAACCGCCTGCGGTGAGCAGCGCGCGGATGCCGCCGAGCTCCTCTGTCGGAAACATTTCATGCGCCGGCTTGCCACCGGTGTCGAGCAGCTCGAACCGTTCGGCGAAACGCGCCATCATCGTCTTGGGAAAGCGCGAAAAGATCAGGACCTTGTCAGCCATTGTTCTTGTTTCCGGTGAGTGCCGCCACAAACGACGAGGGGCGGAATCGGTCGCCCGATTCCGCCCCTCGCCTCATGCAATTTCCAAACCTCAGCCGAGAATGGTGCCCGGCTCGACCTTCACGCCGGGGCCCATCGTCGAGGACACCGCAACGCGCTGGATGTAGGTGCCCTTGGAACCGGCCGGCTTCGCCTTCGAGACGGCATCGGCCAGAGCCTTGATGTTCTCGACCAGCTTCTCCTCGGAGAACGAGGCCTTGCCGACGCCGGCCTGCAGGATGCCGGCCTTCTCGACGCGGAACTCGACCGAGCCGCCCTTGGCGCCCTTCACCGCACCGGTGACGTCCATGGTCACGGTGCCGATCTTCGGGTTCGGCATCAGGCCGCGCGGGCCGAGCACCTTACCGAGACGGCCGACCAGCGGCATCATGTCGGGGGTGGCGATGCAGCGGTCGAAATCGATCGCGCCGTTCTGCACCTTCTCGACCAGGTCCTCGGCGCCGACGACGTCAGCACCTGCGGCCTTGGCTTCGTCAGCCTTGGCGCCACGGGCGAACACGCCGACGCGGAGCGTACGGCCGGTGCCGTTCGGCAGGGTCACGACGCCGCGAACCATCTGGTCGGCGTGACGCGGATCGACGCCGAGATTGATCGCGACCTCGATGGTCTCGTCGAACTTCGCCTTGGCGCGTTCCTTGACCATCTTGATGGCGTCCGCGAGCGGGTAAAGCTTTTCGCGGTCAACACCTTCGCGGGCTTTGTTCAAACGCTTTCCGATTGCCATGACCGCTTACCCCGCCACTTCCAGACCCATCGAGCGGGCAGAGCCCTCGACCATCTTCATGGCCGATTCGATGGTGTCGCAATTGAGATCCTTCATCTTCTTCTCGGCGATCTCGCGCACCTGCGCCTTGGTCACCTTGCCGGCCTTGTCACGGCCCGGCGCCTTCGAGCCGGACTGGATCTTGGCAGCCTGCTTGAGGAAGAAGGACATCGGAGGGGTCTTCATCTCGAACGTGAACGAACGATCGGCGTAGATCGTGATCACGACGGGAATCGGGGTGTTCTTCTCTTCCTTCTGGGTCTGCGCGTTGAACGCCTTGCAGAACTCCATGATGTTGAGACCGCGCTGACCGAGCGCGGGACCGATCGGGGGCGAAGGATTCGCCGCACCGGCCGGGACCTGAAGCTTCAGGTATCCGGTCACTTTCTTTGCCATGTATCACTCCTGTTGTGCCGGCAGGGCCGGCGGTTTCAGGTTCGTGGTCGGGACCGATGTGCGGCTGGCAACCGCCCTCGTCCTCCCACGGCCTCTTGTCGCGCGAGGCCCGAAAGCCTCACGCCTCGTCCGGTCAGACTTTCTCGACCTGACCGAATTCCAGCTCGACCGGCGTGGCACGGCCGAAGATCGACACCGCGACCTTCACGCGCGAGCGCGCCTCGTCGATTTCCTCGACCACACCCGAGAACGAGGCGAACGGGCCGTCGGCCACGCGCACGTTCTCGCCGATCTCGAACGACACCGACGCCTTCGGCCGTTCCACGCCCTCCTGCACCTGATGCAGGATGCGCATCGCCTCGGCTTCCGAGATCGGCATCGGCTTGTTTTCCGCGCCGAGGAAGCCCGTCACCTTCGGCGTGTTCTTGATCAGATGGAACGCCTCGTCGGTCAGCTTCATCTTCACCAGCACGTAGCCCGGGAAGAACTTCCGCTCGGCGTCGATCTTGCGGCCGCGGCGCACTTCCGTGACCTTCTCGGTCGGAACCAGCACCAGCTCGAACAGCTCCTCGAGCCCGCGCTGCTTGGCCTGCTCGCGGATCGATTCGGCGACCTTCTTCTCGAAGTTCGAGTAGGCGTGGACGATGTACCAGCGCTTGTCGGACAGTTGAGCGGTTGCTGTAGCCATCAGTGGATGCCCAGAAGGAAGGTGATGAGGACGCGGATGATCTGGTCGGCGGCGAAGAAGAACACCGAGGCGACCGCGACCATGACGAACACCATAATGGTGGTGATCGTGGTCTCGCGACGGGTCGGCCAGGTGACCTTGGCGGTCTCCGAGCGCACTTCCTGCAAGAACTTGAACGGGCTGACTGCCATCGCCTAGGGTCCAGCGTCCGTCGATAGACGCAAATGAATTTCAGGGATCCGAACAGCCGCCGTTGGCCCAGCCCTCTGTCTCGAAGGATGAGCCGGAAACCGGGCTCGATTGTTCGGGGATTTAAAAGCCGCGCCGGAGATCCGCGTCTAACGGGCCGGCTGCGAGTGCGGGGTATCTACTGCGGATGGGACCAAAGGTCAAGGTCGTGGCAGCCCGGGCGAGCAGACCGCCCTCCTCCGGGCGGCCCTGCAGAGCCCATGCGGATCAAGGGCTTATCACCCCGCACAGGTCCTGGGCCCGGCCGGTATCCGGCGGAACGCCCACGACCGGGCGCCCGTCTGCCGGCCCGGCCCTATCAGTCGGCCCGGTCGACGATGGAAACGCCGGGCAGCGGCACCACGAACTTTCCGCCCTCGGCAAAATAACGGGCGTGCTTGGCCCGGATCGGGTCGACATAGCGCCAGGCGAAGACGACGACGAAGGCCGGCTTGCGCTCGTAAAGGGCGGCCGGCGGCAGGATCGGGATGTCGTATCCCGGGCCGGCCATCACGTTCCCCTTCTTGGGATCGTCATCCACGAGGAAGTCGATCTTGTTCTCCAGACCGAACTGCGGCAGCAGCGTCGTGGTACCGACCGAGACGCCGTAGCCGGCCACCGACTGACCGCGCGCATGGGCGGCATCCGCCATCGCAATCAGTTCGTCGCGGATGTCGGCGATTCTCTTCACATACGGGGCGTAATAAGCCGGCTGATCGACACCGAGCCGGTCCTCCTCGGCGACGAAGCGCGCGACTTCCGCGGACGGCTTCTTGGGGCCGCCGGCGCGCTGCACCGTGACGCGGATCGAGCCGCCCTTCGTCCAGATGTGCTGGACGTCGATCAGCTCCATGCCCAGCCGGGCAAAGAAACGGATCAACGGCTTGATGTTAAAATACGACAGATGCTCGTGATAGACGGTGTCGAGAAGGTTCTTCTCGGTGACGTCGACGCCATACTGCGTCTCGAACACGAACAATCCGTCCGGCGCCAGCACGTCGCGAACGCCGATCACCAGCGGATCGAGATTGTCGACATTGGCGATCATGTTGTTGGCGATCACGACGCTGGCCGCGCCATGGCTCTGAAGGATGCGGTGACCGATCACGTCGGTGAAGAAATCGCCGATGGTCTCGATCCCCGCCTCCGTCGCGCGCCGCGCAATGTCGACGGCGGGATCGACGCCCAGCACCCGCATGCCGCGCTCCTTGAAGTAGCCGAGCAGCGATCCATCGTTGCTGCCGAGCTCGACGACCAGCGAGCCCGGCGCGATCCCGAAGCGGCTGACGACGTCGTTGGCATAACCGGCGAAGTGCTCGCGCAGACCGAGCGAGAGCGAGGTCGTGTAGACGTAGTTGCGGTACTGAACCTCGGGATTGCCGACATGGAGGATCTGAAGGTGGCCGCAATCCCTGCACAGGTGCAGCGCCATCGGCACCGCGGCCCGGAACACCGGATCGTCGACGCTGGCGTTCGGCACCTGGAAGTTCGGCGTGCCGATGGGCATGCCGGCCATCGGAACGACCAGCTCCTGCTTGTCGGAATGGCAGAGACGGCAGGTATGGCGGACGTAGAACAGGTTTTGCATCAGGGGACCGGAAAACGGAGATGTGCGTGCGAGCGGGTCGAACCCGCCCTGTGAAGATCAGATCGACGGCAATGGTTCAAGAGTGTCAAGGGTGGCTCGATACCTCCTCGGCCTTTGCCCGCCCGTAATTCGGCGATTCTTCCGCAGCTTTTGCCGCCTTGTCCGCCGAATAGGAACCGCGCTCCGGACTTGCCAGCCAGATCACGCCGCCAGCCAGACCGATGATCACGCTAACGCCACCAAGCAGAATCGAGACCGACAGCGCTTCCTCGGAAGGAATGCCGGCGAGGCCGAGACAGGCGACCATGGCGCCCTCGCGAACACCCCAGCCGCTGATCGAGATCGGAACCGCCGTCAGGAGAACCACCGGCGGAATCAGGATGCCGGCGTCCACGACGGAGAGTTGCGCCCCCACGCCGCGCGCCAGGGCATAGCAGGCTGTCGCCGTCACGAGATGGATGAAGAGCGCCGATCCGAACAGCAAGCCGCGATGCTCGGATCGGAGCAGCAGAAACCTGACCAGCGTGCCGAAGCGGACGAAGCTTGCGATCGCGGGAAACGCGATGAGGCGCTTGGGCAGGCGATCAAGCGTCAGCAGGACCACGGTCCCGGCGACGCCCGCCAACGTCAGCGCGCCGATCGCCAGAATCGCGGCCTCGTTGGAGACACGCGACATCAGGAACGGAAATCCCGCCACCATCAGCACGATCAGCCCGATCAACGCCGTGAAGCGGTCGGCCGCAACGCCCTTGACCGCCTCGGGCCACTGCACGCCGCGCTGGCGCAGCATCCACATCCGGACGGCGTCGCCGCCCACCGACGACGGCAATACCTGGTTGAACCAGAGGCTGATCATCAGGATCCGCCAGCCGGCGAGCCAGTCCAGCGACACGCCGAGCGCGCGCATGATCAGCTCCCACCGGCCGTTGAGCGCGAAGGTCTGAAGGAAGATCAGCGCCAGCGCGAGAATGAACAGGGAGGGATCGACGGAAACGAGATGGCTGCGCAACCGGTTCAGATCGAGACCGCGTGCGATGTAGACGAGCACGGCGATCGACAGCAGCAGCTTCACCGAGAACAGGGCCGCCTGCTTGAACCGCGACTGCATCGATGCCTGCCTCAGGATGCCGGATATTCCGCGCGACCGATGACGAGGTCGATCGCGGCCATCATCCAGAATTGGTGCGTGGTCTCGACGATGTTGTAGCTGCGGCTGTCCACCCAGAAATTGACGTCGCCGAGATTGCGCAGCGGATTTTCCGCATTCATGCCCGACAGCGTGATCACGCCGAGCTTCATCGTCCGCGCCTGCGCTACCGCGTTGATGATGTTCTTCGACCGCCCCGACGAGCTGATCGCGACGAGACAGTCGCCGGCACGCGCGCTCAGCCGCACCGCATGCGCAATCCAGTCCTCGAAGCCGTAATCGTTGGCAAGGCACGACATCATGCTTGCATCGCTGAAGCACAGCGCGGGCACCGACGCGTTCTTCGCCAGGTCGATCGCCAGATGAGAGGCGATGCCCGCCGAGCCGCCGTTGCCGATGAAGATGACGCGGCCGCCCTGCTCGCGCGCGCGCAACCAGGCCGCGCGGGTGGCCGATATCTGGGCGAAGACAGCGTCGTCGACAGCCGTCGCGCGATGAAGCCGCCCCATGTAATCGACGAGGAAAGCCTTGTGATCGGGATCAACGGACTCGGTGGGCATGGGCTCGCGGCTCGGCTGCAATGTGGGCGTGTGATACCGGCTATTACTAGGGATTGCAAAGGTATAATACTTGCCAAACTTGCGCGTGGCTGGTAACCGGCTTCGGGTTTCACTCAACATTGGCGAGCCTGTTTCGCTGGGCATTCGCATCACGGATGTTCCCCATGAAATGCATCGTTACTGGCGGCGCCGGATTCATTGGAAGCCACCTTGTCGATCGTCTCCTCGACGACGGACATGAGGTGATTGCGCTCGACAATTTCGTCATTGGCCGTCCCGAAAATCTGTCCGCGCATGCCAATTCGAATCGCTTGAAGGTCGTGCGCGCCGACGTCACCGACCTTGAGCAGATCCGCCCGTATTTCCACGGTGTCGACTGGGTCTTTCATCTCGCCGCGCTCGCCGACATCGTTCCCTCGATCGAATCGCCGATCCCGTATCACCGCGCCAATGTCGACGGCACCGTCAACGTGCTCGAGGCCGCGCGGCATGCGGGCGTCCGCCGGTTCGTCTATGCGGCGTCGTCGTCCTGCTACGGCATTCCCGATGCCTATCCGACGGCGGAGAGCGCCGAGATCCGGCCGATGTATCCCTACGCGCTGACCAAGAATCTCGGCGAGCAGTGCGTCATGCATTGGTGCCAGGTTTACAAGCTGCCTGCGATCGCGCTGCGCCTGTTCAACGTCTACGGACCGCGTCATCGCACCACGGGCACCTACGGCGCCGTGTTCGGCGTGTTCATGGCGCAGAAGCTTGCCGGCAAGCCGTTCACGGTGGTCGGCGACGGCGAGCAGACCCGCGATTTCACCTTCGTCAGCGATGTCGCCGACGCCTTCGTCACGGCCGCGCAGTCCGACGTCTCGCACGAGATCTTCAACGTCGGCTCGGACAACACCTACAGCGTCAACCGGCTGGTCGAGCTGCTCGGCGGCGACAAGGTCCACATTCCCAAGCGTCCCGGCGAGCCCGACTGCACCTACGCCGACATCACCAAGATCAAGCGGGTCCTGAACTGGGCCCCGAAGGTGAAGTTCGAGGACGGCGTCGCGACGATGCTGAAGTCGATGGACCAGTACAAGGACGCTCCGCTGTGGACGGTCGACAAGATCGCCGATGCCACCAAGGACTGGTTCAAGTATCTCGGCGACGACAAGGATGCGGCGTCCGGCACGCCGAAGGCAAGCTATTGAACAGGTTCGCCGGGTATCGTTGCCGCGAATCGATCAATTTCGGACCGTCCGGCTGATGCCGGCCGGCACTTTGGGTAATTAACATGGGTCATACTCCGACAGACAAGGCAGCGGTCCATCCGGCACCGCACGAGAAGATCAAGTCGCTGGATGAGCTCGGCGCGATCGCGCGGGCTGCTCAGGCCGAGGGCCGCACCGTCGCGCTTTGCCACGGCGTGTTCGATCTCGTGCATCTGGGTCACGTCCGGCACATTCTGGCTGCGCGCAACGAGGGGGACGTGGTCATCGTGACCATCACCGCCGACCGTTTCGTCAACAAGGGTCCCGGCCGGCCGATCTTTCCGGAGAACATGCGCGCCGAGATGCTCGCAGCACTCGGCACGGTCGACTTCGTCGGCATCAACCGGACCTCCAGCGCCGAGCCGGTCCTCGATACCGTGCGCCCCGACATCTATGTGAAGGGCTCGGACTACGAAAACCCCGAAGACGACGTCACCGGCAAGATCGCCACCGAGCGCGATGCCGTCGAGCGTCATGGCGGACGTATCGTCTTCACGCGCGACGTGACCTTCAGCTCGTCGAACCTGCTGAACCGCTATTTCGACATCTACGATCCCCCTCTGCGCGACTACCTGCAGAAGGTGCGCGAGGGCGGCGGCGCCGAACGCCTGCTGAACCTGATCGACAAGATCCAGAACATGCACGTCGTGCTGGTCGGGGATACGATCATCGACGAGTACCAGTACGTCACGGCGCTCGGGAAGGCCTCGAAGGAAAACATCGTCGCGACCCTGTTCAAGAACGGCGAGCAGTTTGCCGGCGGCGTCATCGCCGCGGCCAATCACGTCGCGAGCTTCTGCAAGTCGGTCGAGATCGTCACGACGCTCGGCGGCAACGACTACCCCGAAGAGTTCATTCGCGCGCATGTCCGCCCGAACGTCACGCTGACGCCGATCCGCATTCAGGGCCGTCCGACCACCCGCAAGCTGCGCTACGTCGAGATGGGCTACCTGCACAAGCTGTTCGAAGTCTACACGATGGACGACACGCCGCTCGACGAGGCCGCGCGCAATGAGATCGACCGCGTGACCGCCGAGCGCGTGCGCGGCGCGGACGTGGTCATCGTCACCGATTTCGGTCACGGCATGATCGCATCCAGCACGATCGACACGCTGATCGCGAACTCCAAGTTCCTGGCCGTCAACGCCCAGAGCAACAGCGGCAACCACGGCTACAATCTGGTCACGAAATATCCGCGCGCCGACTACATCTGCATCGACGCGCCAGAAGCGCGGCTGGCCGCCACCGACAAGTTCAACGACATCGCCTCCGTGATCGAGAACGGCCTGCACGCCAAGATCGATTGCGACAACATGATCATCACGCACGGCTCCTTCGGCTGCTACCCCTTCTCGGCCAAGACCGGCGTGGCGCGCGTGCCCGCCTTCACCAAGACCGTCGTCGACACCGTCGGCGCCGGCGACGCCTTCCTGACCATCACGGCGCCGCTGGTGGCGGCCGGCGGCAACATCGAGGACGTCGCCTTCATCGGTAACGCAGCCGGCGCCATCAAGGTCGGCATCGTCGGCCACCGCAGCTCGGTCGAGAAGGCGCCGCTGGTCAAGTTTGTCACCGCGTTGTTGAAGTAGCGCGACCGAAAAATCTGGAGAACGACAGTGATTGATCAGAAATGGAACGTGATGGTCACCGGTGGCGCCGGCTATGTCGGCAGCGTGCTGGTTCCCCAGTTGCTCGCGGCCGGCCACAAGGTCACCGTGCTCGACCTCTTCATGTATGGCGACGACGTCTTCAATACCGTTCGTGACAATCCCAACCTTCGCCTGATCAAGGGCGACATTCGCGACGAGGCCGCGATCAACGAGGCCCTGCGCGGCAACAACGCGGTGATCCACCTCGCCTGCATTTCCAACGACCCCTCGTTCGAGCTCGACCCGGGGCTCGGCAAGTCGATCAACTACGACTGCTTCCGGCCAATGGTGCGCGCGGCGAAGAAGGCCGGCATCAAGCGCTTCATCTATGCGTCCTCCTCCAGCGTCTACGGCATCAAGGACGAAGCCGAGGTGACCGAGGAGCTGTCCTGCGAGCCGCTGACCGACTATTCGAAATTCAAGGCAATGTGCGAGACGGACCTTGCCGACGAGGCCGCCTCCGGCTTCGTCACCTGCACCGTGCGCCCCGCCACCGTCTGCGGCTACGCACCGCGGCAGCGGCTCGACGTCGTCGTCAACATCCTGACCAACCTTGCGGTCAACACCGGCCGCATCCGCGTGTTCGGCGGATCTCAGAAGCGGCCCAACCTGCACATCCAGGACATGTCGGCGGCCTATCTGTTCCTGCTTCAGCAGGATGACGCGAAGATCGACGGCAAGACCTACAATATCGGCTACGAGAACCACTCGCTGATGAAGATCGCCGACATCGTCAAATCGGTGGTCGGCAACAACGTCGACGTGGCGGTCGAGCCGACCGACGATCTGCGCTCCTACCACGTCTCCTCGGAGAAGATCCGCCGCGAGCTCGGCTTCGCGCCGACGCACACGATCGAGCAGGCCGTCTCCGGCCTGGTGGACGCCTTCAAGTCCGGTCGCCTGCCGGACTCGCTCAACAATCCCCGGTACTTCAACATCAAGATGATGCAGAACATCAGCCTGAAGTGAGCGGCGTGCGGATCGGCATCGATTTCGACAACACGATCATCTGCTACGACAAGGTCTTTGCCGATGTCGCGCGCCAGCGTGCCCTGCTGCCCGAGGGATGGGCTGGACTGAAAACCGACGTGCGGGACTATCTGCGGTCCCGCCCGGGCGGAGAACTGGCCTGGCAGGGGCTTCAGGGCTTCGTCTACGGCAAAGGTATCGGCGGCGCCGAGATCTATCCCGGCGTTCGCGAATTCCTCGCCGCCTGCCGGCAGGCCGGCGCCAGCGTCTGCATCGTCAGCCACAAGACCCAGTTCGGCCATCAGGACCCGGACCGCGTCGATCTGCGCGATGCCGCGCGCGGCTGGCTGCGCGGTGCGGGCCTGATCGATGCGGCCGATGCGGCGATCTCGCTCGGCGACGTCTATTTCGAAGCCACGCTGGCGGCAAAGGTCGAGCGGCTCGCAAGTCTGGACCTCGACATCTTCATCGACGACCTCGTCGATGTGTTCGAGCAGCCGCATTTCCCGAAGACGACGCGCGCGATCCTGTTCACGCGGTCGCAGTCCCCTCACCCCGAGCACTGCGAACCGATCGCGACATGGGCCGATATCCGCCGCGAGGTCTTTGCGGCATGAGCGAGCCCGACATCAGCACGCCGGATGCGATCGCGATCGGCAGCCGCCTTGCCGGCACGCGGGTCACGGCTGCCCAGCCGGCACGGTCCGGCAGCAACAACAGGGTGTTTCGGCTGGAGATGGCCGAGGGGCCGCCCCTTGCTCTCAAGCATTATCCCTCCGACGGGCGCGATCGCCTGGGTCAGGAATACGACGCGCTCTCGTTTCTGTCGGGCCATGGCATCACATCGACACCGCGGCCGATCGCGAAGGACGTCGATGCGAACTGCGCGCTGTATCAATGGTTCGACGGCGAGGCGGCGGTGCTGCGCCCGCAAGCCGGCGATGCGGATCAGCTCGCCGACTTCCTGATCGAACTGCAGAAGCTGCGCGATGCCGAGGGCGCGCAGACCTTGCGGAACGCTTCGGCCGCCATCTTCTCGCCCGAGGAGGCGATCGCCCAGTACGAGCAGCGCCTGGACGGGCTGCGGCGGGCCTCCAACGATCATCCGGACTTGCGCGCATTTATCGACGGCAGCCTGGTTCCCAGCACTGACATCGCCATCCGGCAGCTCCGCCGACGCTACGCGGAACTGGGCCGGGATCCCGCGGCGGACCTTGCGCCCGCACATCGCGCGCTGAGCCCGTCCGACTTCGGACTGCACAACGCCCTGCGCGGCGAAGACAGCCGCCTGCGCTTCATCGACTTCGAATATTTCGGCTGGGACGATCCGGTCAAACTCCTGTCCGACACCGCGATCCACCCGGGTAGCGATCTACCCGCAAACGACGCGAATCGCCTGATCGAACGCCTCACGCAAGCCTTCTCGGCTAGGGATGACGCGTTTGCGGTCCGCCGAGACGTACTGTATCCTCTGTTTGGGGCGATTTGGTGCCTGATTGTCCTGAATGCTTATTTGCCGGAAAGCCGCTCCCGGCGCGCCCTGGCTGCGCAAGGAGGAGATCTGACGGTCCGCCTTGCCGGTCAGCTCGACAAAGCCCGCCGGCTCCATCAAACGATTTGCCAACGTGATCCAGACCTCACCCCACGCTGAAGCCGCCCTCACCTGCACGCTGGACGAGCGCAGTCTCTACCTGCGTCGCCTGGTCCTCGGTTCTGTCCGCTCCGCGGGACGCGGCCATGTCGGCCCTGCCCTGTCGCTGATCGAGATGGTCCGCGTCCTCTATGACGACGTGCTGCGGATCGATCCGAAGAACCCGCGCGATCCGAATCGCGACCGCGCCATCCTCAGCAAGGGACATGGTTGCCTCGCGCTCTATGCGCTCCTGGCCGATCGCGGTTTCTTCCCATTGTCGGAACTGGACGGCTTCTGCGGGACCGACAGCATCCTCGGCGGGCATCCCGAATACGGCATGGTGCCGGGGGTCGAGGCGTCGACCGGCGCGCTCGGGCACGGCCTGTCGATCGGTGTCGGCCTCGCGCTTGCCGCGCGTATGCGCGAGCGCAGCTACCGGACCTTCGTCCTGCTCGGCGACGGCGAGATCAACGAGGGATCGGTGTGGGAAGCTGCGATGGGCGCAGCCAAGCACGGGCTCGACAATCTGGTCGCGATGATCGACTACAACAAGCTGCAGAGCTACGGGCCGACCGACTACGTGCTGCCGCTGGAGCCGCTTGCGGACAAGTGGCGCAGCTTCGGCTTCGCCGTGCAGGAGGTGAACGGCCACGACGTCGGCGCCCTGCGCACCGTGCTCAAGCAGATCCCGCCCGTCGCCGGCAAGCCCACCGCAATCATCTGCCATACCGTCAAGGGCAAGGGTCTTCCGGCTGCGGAGTCCAACGCCGATTGGCATCACAAGAACAAGCTGTCCGACAGCGAGCTCGACGCCATCCGCGTCGCTGTCGGCGATTTTTGATCGGCTCCCCATGCGCAACACCGCGATGAACATGGTCCACAAGCTCGCCGCGCGCGACGAGCGTGTGCTCTACATCGGCTCCGATCCCGGCGCCGGCACCTTGCGCAACATGAGCAAGGAGTTTCCGAAGCGCCACCTGATTGAGGGCATTTCGGAAGCGCACATCATCGGCATGTCGGCCGGCCTCGCGATGGAAGGTTTTGTTCCTTACGTGAACACCATCGCGACCTTCCTCACCCGGCGCTGCTACGAGCAGGTGGCCGTGGATCTGTGCCTGCACAATCTGCCGGTGCGGCTGATCGCCAATGGCGGCGGCCTCGTTTATGCGCCGCTCGGCCCCACCCACCAGGCGATCGAGGACATCGCCATCATGCGGGCGCTGCCCAACATGACGGTGATCTGCCCGTGCGATGCCGACGAAGCGGCGCGCATGATGGAGCAGACGCTGGACTGGAAGGGCCCGATCTATATCCGGCTCGGCAAGGGCGGCGATGCCGTCGTCTCCAAGGCCGAGCACGGCTTCGAGATCGGCAAGGCCATCCTGATGCGGCCGCCCGGCGACGTCGTGATGGTCACCACCGGCATCATGCTCCAGCGCGCCCTCGCTGCGGCCGACCTGCTGGCCGCGCAAGGCATCCGTGCCGGCATCCTGCACATGCATACGGTCAAGCCGCTCGACACCGAGGCGCTGCTGCAGGCGGTGCGCGCGACGCGCCTCCTGGTGACGCTCGAGGAGCACGTCCCTTCCGGTGGGCTCGGCAGTGCGGTCGCCGAAACGCTGATCGACAAGCTCGGCTCCGGCCTGCCCGCGATGCTTCGGCTGTCGCTGCCGGACCGCTTCATGCACAATTACGGCTCGCAGGACTCGCTGCTGAAGAAGCACGGGCTCTCCGCCAACGCCATTGCGACCTCGATCGAGCACGCGCTCGCGGCGTCGCGCACCGCCTCTCCTCAACTCCATTCCACCTGACGGGCCCCATGTACGACGTTCGATATTCCTACCTGCTCGAGCAATTCTCCGATCCCGCCCCGATCCTCGCCGAGATCGGCCGACTGGTCGCGACCGGTGATTTCACCCTTGGCAAGCCCGTCGCCGAATTCGAGAAGCGTTTCGCCGAGCTGATCGGCGTGCGTCACGCCATCGGCGTCGGATCAGGCACCGATGCGCTCAAGCTGCCGCTCAAGGCGCTTGGCATCGGCCATGGCGACGAGGTCATCACCGCCGCCAACACCTTCATCGCCACCGTCGGCGCGATCGCGGAGACCGGGGCGACGCCCGTGCTGGTCGACTGCGACGACTCCTTCTGCATGAATGTCGACCAGGTCGAGGCCGCCATCACCAAGAAGACCAAGGCGATCATGCCGGTACAGTTGACCGGCGAGGTCACCGACATGGGCAAGCTGATGCCGATCGCCCAGCGCCACAACCTTCCCGTCGTCGAGGACGCCTGCCAGGGCATTCTGTCGGAGTTCGCCGGCAAGCGCTCCGGCACCCACGGCATCGCGGCCGGCTTCTCGCTGCATCCGCTCAAGAACCTCAACGTCTGGGGCGATGCCGGCGTCGTCGTCACCAACGACGACGGCATGAACGAGAAGCTCCGCCTGATCCGCAACCACGGCATGAAGAATCGCGACGAGATCTCGATCCTCGGCTGCAATTCGCGGCTCGATTCACTGCAGGCCGTCGTCGGCAACTGGCTGATCGGCCAGACCGGCGAGATCACGCGGCGCCGGATCGAGAACGCGGCCTATTACGATGCGGGCCTCGCCGGCCTGCCGGGCCTGCGCGTTCCGACGCGCCGTCCCAACGTGAAGCACGTCTATCACCTCTACATGGTGTTCGCCGAGCGTCGCGACGAGCTCTACAAGTACTGCCTGGACAACGGCATCGAGGCCAAGATCCACTACCCGATCCCGCTGTATCAGCAGGAAGGCCTCAAGCATCTCGGTTACGCGCCGGGCACTTTCCCGGTCACCGATCGCCACGCCAAGGAAGTCATCAGCTTCCCCGTCGACCAGCACCTGACGCGCGCGCAGCAGGATCGCGTCATCGAGACCGTCAGGAAGTTCTGCCATGGACGCTGACACCGGCCGCCGCCGCATCGGGTACGTCAATCTTCCCGCACAATTCGAGGAAGAGCGCACCGAGATCATGCAGGCGGTCGAGGGCGTGTTCTCCCGCGGCGACTTCATCGGCGGTGCCGCGGTCGGCAAGCTCGAGGAAGAGCTGTCCGCCTATCTCGGCTCGCCGCACGTCGTGACGCTGAACTCAGGCACCGACGCGCTGATCCTCGCTTTGCGCGCGCTCGATATCGGTCCCGGCGACGAGGTCATCACCCCGCCGAATTCGTTCGTGGCATCGACCGCCGCGATCATCGCGGTCGGCGCGACGCCGGTGTTTGCCGACGTGCTGCCGGACCAGAACATCGATCCCGCCGCAGTCGAGGCCGCAATTACCCCGCGCACCAAGGCGATCATGCCGGTGCACCTGACCGGCCGCATGGCCGACATGAACCCGCTGATGGCGCTCGCGAGCAAGCACGCCCTCGCCGTGATCGAGGACAGCGCCCAGGCCGTCGGCTCGACCTATGACGGGCGCATGAGCGGCACCATGGGAACATTCGGCTGCTTCTCCGCGCATCCCCTGAAGAATCTCAATGCCGCGGGCGATGCCGGCTTCCTCGTCACCGCCGATGCCGAGATGGCCGCGCGCATTCGCCGCCTGCGCAATCATGGCCTGATCAACCGCAGCGACGTCCAGGAATGGGGCCTCGTGTCGCGGCTCGACACGCTGCAGGCCGACGTGCTGCGCATTCGCCTGCGCAATCTGCCCTCGGTGATCGAGCGCCGGCGGCGCAACGCCGCGCAATATCGCGCCGAGCTCGCAGGGCTCCCGCTGTTCATTCCGCCCTGCCGCAACATCGAGTTCAACACCTTCCACACCTTCGTCGTGCAGACCGATCGTCGCAACGACTTCCAGAAATATCTTGCCGACAAGGGCGTCGAGACCGCGATCCACTATCCGGTCCCGATCCACCTCCAGCCGGCCGCCGCGCATCTCGGTCACGGGCGCGGCGCGTTTCCGGTCACCGAACGGCAGGCGGACCAGATCCTCACGCTTCCCATCAACCAGTTCCTCTCGGCCGCCGACATCAGCTATATCTGCGCGACCGCGCGGGAGTACTTCGCATGACGGATACGGACTTCCTCCAGGCCGATGAGCAGGCGCTGGCGCAGCGCTTCATCGACAACGGCTTCGTCACCACGCCGGCCGACGACCGCGCCGGGCTCGACCGGATCCAGCGGCGCGCCGCTGAACTCGCCGCCGACTATCTGAAGCTGCCGCACAGCAACGATCCCTATGCGATGCTCGACGGCATCCATACCCGCGTGAGCGTCGACGATCTCAACGGCCTGCGACTGCACGTCTTCAATGGCCTCAACGCCGAGCCGTGGTTCCGACCGACCTATTTCCGCCTCGCTCGCTCGACGATCGAAACCATCGTCGGCAACGAGCTCTGCATGCAGCGCCGCGTCAACCTCAGCATCCAGATGCCCGGCGACGATTCCTCGCTGCTCGCCACCCATTCCGACGTTTGGTCGGGCGACTCGCCGTTCGAGGTCGTGGTGTGGGTGCCGCTGGTGGACGTCCACCGCACCAAGGCGATGTATCTGCTGCCGCCGTCGCTGAACGGCGACATGCAGGACAAGATGGCCGACTTGCGCAGCGCCGAGGAGCTGTACAAGACGATCAAGCCGCACGCGACCTTCATCGAGATTCCCTACGGTCACGTGATGCTGTTCAACCAGACCCTGATGCACGGCAATCGCGTCAACGAGGAGCCCGGCACGCGCTGGAGCATGAACTGCCGGTTCAAGAGCATCATGTCGCCCTACGCGGACAAGCGCTTCGGCGAGTTCTTCGAGCCGATCCTGCTGCGTCCGGCGACGCGCGTCGGCATGCAATACAAGCTGCCGGGAGGCTTCCATGGCTGAGCAAGCCGGCCATCGCGGCTATATCGGCGCCCGGCCGCTGAACGGCAGCCGCACCCCGCAGCACGTCCAGAACATCGTGATCCGCGACTATGCGCGGCGCAAGAACCTGCAATATCTGCTCAGCGCCGTCGAGCACATCATGCCGGGCAGCTACATGGTGCTCGAGGACATCCTTGACGAATTGCCCCGCCTGAATGGCCTGATCCTCTACAGCATCTTCATGCTGCCGCCCGACGAGGCACGGCGACGGGAGATCTACGACCGCGTGCTGCGCGAGGGCTGCGACCTGCACGCCGCTGTCGAGGAAATCACGCTGTCCTCGCAGAAGGACATCCAGGCCGTCGAGGACATCCTGCTCGTCAACAAATACGCGACCATCCTGTGACGATACCGCACTCCGGTTAACGACCATGGCCGAGGTCAACCTGCTCCAGCCGATGCACGCTTCGACCAAGCGGAACTATGTTCAGCGCGTGGTCGAGCATGACAAGGCGGAGTCGGCGACCGTTGCGCGGCAATGGGGACGCGACTACTGGGACGGCGACCGGCGCTACGGCTATGGCGGCTATCGCTATGACGGACGGTGGCGCCCGCTCGCCCAGACCCTGATCGACCGCTATGGCATCAAGCCCGGCATGAGCGTGCTCGATGTCGGCTGCGGCAAAGGGTATTTGCTCTACGAGTTCACCCAGCTCGTGCCTGATCTCACCATCGCCGGCATCGACATCTCCGACTACGGCATCGCCAACGCCAAGGAGGAGGTGCGGCCGCAGCTGAAGGTCGGCAGCGCCGTCGAGCTCCCCTACCCCGACCACAGCTTCGATCTCGTGGTGTCGCTCGGCGTGTTGCACAACCTTCCGCTCGAGGATGTCTTCCGCGCGGTGGGCGAGATCGAGCGCGTCGGACGCGGCACCTCGAAATACCTGATGGTGGAATCGTTCCGCACCGAGCGCGAGAAAGCGAACCTCCTCTACTGGCAGCTCACCTGCCTGAGCTTCCACGGCCCGCGGACATGGGCCTGGATCTATGACAAATGCGGCTATCGGGGCGACCATGGGTTCATCTTCTTCGAATGAGACGGCGGGTTCGCGCACGGCCACTTCGCTCCGTGCGCAGAATCCGGAAGTCTACTATTCCGACGACGCCATCGTCACCGCGGACGATGCCACGATCGGCGAGCTGAAGCGGATCGCCGCCGGCAACCCGCGCCTGCGCAGCCGCCTGTGCACGCATCCCGATCCCTCCTCCGGCCTGCACGAGATGCTCATCGTGCATCACCGCGAGGCCTATGTCCGGCCCCACAAGCATCTCGGCAAACCTGAATCGTTTCACGTGATCGAGGGCACCGCGCAGGTGGTGATCTTCGAGGATGGCGGCAGCATTCGCGATGTGCTCGAGATGGCGCCCTACGGCCAGGGCAAGCGCTGCTATTATCGCATGCCGGAAAAGGTCTTCCACTCGATCCTGATCACCTCGGAATGGCTGGTGTTTCACGAAACCACCGCCGGCCCGTTCGATCCGGCCCGCACGGCCTTTCCCGACTGGGCGCCCGATGGCAGCGACGCTGCCGCGGTCCAGGACTACGTGGCGAGGATGGGTGCGCTTGCCGCCGGGCATCTGACCGGGCGAGGCTTTGAATAGGATACGATCGACGCTGCGGATATGCTGTTCGCGCGCGTGGCCTTTAGCGACGACGGGACCGTGCGCTCTGTGTAGTGGGCGCAAAACTTGCTCGGCATCGCGTATGCGCACCGCCCCCCCGGACACGCGAGACCAGGAAGCAACCTTCGGGACCGCGAGATTGCTCGATGAACGCTGGGGTGGTAGAATACAATCCAAGTAGTTGCGTTGAGGGCAATTGGGGACGGGGCGTGATTTCAGAAAGCGTGAGATTTTTTGCCTCCGTTGGGGCGGTTTCCTTCTGTATTTTGATTGTTGAAGGCCACGGGGCCTCCTAGTGCAATACACGAAGGAATACTCGGTCGCCGCCAGAGCAGTTGTGGCCAGCCTCCTTGGCTGTGCCGTCGCCTACGTGGCGTTGCTGCTGTTGAAGAATCACCTTCCGGCGTTTCAATGGAATTTCGACGACGGCTTTGATCTGTCCGCTGCGCAGAAAAACTGCGACGTGTGCAAGAAAGCGTTCTACGGAGCCTTCTTCCTCTCCGCACCGATTGCGGCCGCGGCCGCACTGTATGTGACTCGCCAATCGTCAGGCTCGCTCACACTGAGCACGATCACGGCGGCCCTGGTCTACCTTGCACTCTACGCCGCCAACGATTACGGCAGCTTCAGATACGCGTTGATCCTTCTGACGATGGCCGCTGTCACGGTCGGAATCAATCGAGGGGCCAATAACTATTTCCCTCCCGTAAAAGCCTCTACCAATTTTCCCTTCACGGTGAGAATGGTCGATTTGCTTGCGGTCGCATTTCTCGTCCTGTTGCTGATACCCTCCGATCTCGAACGTGTGACATCGGTCGTGAGGGACGAGTCGCACAAGGTTAGCTATTTCATCGGGCCTGCGCTCTACAATTACGCGCATGGCCTCGTCCCAGGATTGGACTACCATTCGCACTATGGTCCGGCACTCGGCTGGTTCTTTCATCTCATCATGGGGAGTGGCTGGAAGTCGGCTGCTATGCGAGCAGTCGGACTCAACATCGCGATCACGCTGGCGACATATATCCAGGCCTACTTTCTCCTGACCTATCTCATCAGGTCGAGGCTCGCCGCGATAGGAGTCGTCACAGCCCTCGCAGTGCTGGCCTTCTCCACTGCCAATCATTTCTACTCGCCGTCCGCCTATCCTACGCGATTTCCTCTGTTGATCGTCTTTGCTCTGGCGATCGGTCTCCACTGCTCTGCGCCCAGGCGGCCCGCATGGCTCATCGTGTCAGCAATCATGTGCGCCGTCTCTCTGCTCTGGCAGACCGAGATCGGACTGTTCTTCCTCCTGACCGGCGCCTTCGTCGCCGCGGTCGCGGGAGGCTTTCCAGACTATCGCAACGCGCTCTTGTTCATTGTCACCTCGATTGCGACCGCACTATTGCTGTGCCTGCTGCTGTTCGGCTCGAGAGTCCTTTCCCTGACGTTTCTGATCGAATGCTTCCGCCCGCTCGTGCTCTACGGCACGGGGTGGGGTAGTACGCCGATCAAATGGGCTCTGAGTTGGAGTATTCTCTACAATCTGCCGCTCCAGATCGTCGGATGCATTACCATCGGCTGGGCTTCAATACGGCTGTCACGGGCGTCCGATTCCAAGCGCGACCTGTTCGTGACCGGCGTTCTGCTGACGCTCTCGATGATCGGCATCGCGCTGATGATCAAATGGGTCAACAGAACCCTCGATGCCGTCTGGCATCAGAACGCGCTTCCGCTGGTCATCGTCGCGGCCTGGTGGATTCGTCAATTTTCGGCTGCATGGCAACCGAGGTTCCGGAATGCTGCCGGTGCTTCGGTGGCCGTCGCAACCGTGCTCGCGCTGCTGTTCGTGCAAGATAGAAATAATCCACACCTCTACGGCCTGCGATCGTACGCAAATTATCCCAGCCTTCTGACGTGGCCATTCGTATCGCCCTCTCCCGGCACTTGGCAGGAGGATTTTGGCCGGATCACCGAGACCGAAACCAAGTTCATCCAGGACAACACCAAGCCCGACGAACGGGTTCTGGTCATTGCCATGATGGATTGGGCGTATCTGGCGCAGGCCCATCGGGCCCCGGAAGCCTATTTCATGCCGCTCCTCGTGTCCTTTGATGCGCAGTTCATGAATCGCTCGATGAGCGCCGCGAACAAGCTCTTTTACGATAACATCGTCGAGCGGCGGCCAGAGTCTCCCCGCGTCCGCGAAGCCATGGAACGAATCAAGCAAGATTTCGTGCCCGTGGAGACCAAGGGTAATTTGACACTCTACGAAAGGCGGCATTGACCAACGTCGCGCCGACAAAACCGCAAGTAAGGAGCCGTATCTACCTCCCGTCGATGGACGGCGACACGTCTTGCAAGACCTACCGACGACTGCTACCTGCTTCGACAGGGAACGCGTCGGCCGAAGGACTGCTCCGTGCGCCCCGGATTGGATGTATCCGGGACCGTCTCATTGCCTGCCGGGCCGGTTTCATCAAGAATCGTCTCGTCAGACCTGTCCAAATGCGAGAATAGCCGTGACCGATCATTGCCGCCTCTGCCATTCGACCGACCTGCGACCGGTCATCGACCTCGGAATGATGCCGATTGCGCATCGGCTTCGACACAGCCGGAACGAGCAGGACGAACGGTATCCGTTCGAGGTGCTCGCGTGCGGCGAGTGCGGCCTGCCGCAGATCGTCAAGCCGATCGATCCCGATATTCTGTACCGGCAGTTCAACTACAATTTCAGCAGCTGGAAGCCCGAGCCGCACCAGGTCGACGAGCTCGACACCATCGCGAAATTCTCGAAGCATCAATCCGTGTTCGAGATCGGCTGCAACGACGGCCTGTTCATGGACAAGCTTCGCGAGCGCGGCACCAAGGTCATGGTCGGCGTCGAGCCGAATCCGGTGTCGGGCAAGATCGCCCGCGAGCGCGGCATCAAGGTCTATGCCGACATGCTCAGCCCGGAGATGGCCCACGACGCGGTCGCTCAGTCCGGCAAGTTCGACCTCGTCGTCTCGCGCCAGGTGCTCGAGCACATCGTCGATTTCGAGAACTTCTTCGCCTGCGTGAAGATCGCGCTGAAGGACGACGGGCTGCTGTTCATCGACGTGCCCGATTTCGCACCCGGCTCGACGGCAGGCGATCTCTCGGTGCTCTGGGAGGAGCACGTCAGCTACTTCACCGAGCCGACGCTGGTCGCGCTGCTCGCGCGCCATGGCTTCGAAACGGTGTCCGTGAAGAAATACAATTTCAGCGGCGGCAGTCTCGCGATCGCCGCCCGCCGTGCCGCGGGCCCGGTGACGGCGCCGCCCGCGCCGGCCGGCGTCGGTGAGAAATTCGGTCAGCGCGCCAGGGAGTACGGCGCCCGCCTGCGGCCGATCCTCGCCAAGGCTCGCGCCAATGGCACCGAGATCGCCATCTACGGCGCGGGCTGCCGCGCCTGCACCTTCACCAATGCGCACGAACTGGCGGACCTCGTCGACGTCTCGGTCGACGACCAGAAAGAGCGTCAGGGACTGTTCCTGCCCGGCACCGGCATCCCGATCCGCTCGCCCGACGACTTCGCCGCCAAGTCGGATCCGCTCGTCTGCCTGCTCGCCGTGAACCAGGAGAACGAGGCCAAGGTGAGCAGCCGGCTGCGCGAGAACGTGAAGCGGCCGCTGCATATCGTTTCCATCTTCGCGCCCTCCGACATCTGGAGCGAGCTCGACAAGCTCGAGGCGGCGCTTGGGACGCGGCATGGCTGAGGACAAGCTCTTCAACTACTACGAACGTCAGGACGTCCTGCCGACGTTCGGGAACTTCAAATCGGCCGCCGAACTCGATGCATACGCCAGCCAGCGGCGCGAGCTGTTTTCGGACAAGCTCGTGCTGCCGCCGCGGCTGTTCCGCGACGCGGAGGTTCTCGAGTTCGGCCCCGATTCCGGCGAGAACGCGCTGGTGTTTGCCGGCTGGGGCGCAAACATGACGTTGGCCGAGCCGAACCGGCACGCGCATCCGAAAATCGAGGCCTACTTCGCGCATTTCGGCCTGACCGGGCGCCTGCGGGAACTCGTACTGGCCGACGTCGAGGGATTTCGCAGCGAGCGCCGCTTCGACATCATCGATGCCGAGGGCTTTATCTACACGGTGCAGCCGACCGAAAACTGGCTCGGCATCTTCCATCGGCTGCTCAACCCGGACGGCTACGCCGTCGTGTCCTATTACGAACGCTATGGCGGCTTCTTCGAGCTCGCGCTCAAGGCCATCCATGCTGCCGGCAAGGCGTTGACGGGGCGCCCGGCGCTCGAAACGGCGAAGCTGCTGTTTGAGCCGAAGTGGAACAGCATTCCGCATACCCGCAGCTTCGAATCCTGGCTGATGGACGTGCTGGAAAATCCGTTCGTGCGCCACCGCTACTTCCTCGACGCGACCGCCCTGTGCAGCGCGGCGCACGGCCTGGGATTCGCCATCCATTCGGCGTGGCCCTCCTATCGCGACGGCCTCGAGGTCTACTGGCACAAGAAAGTCCTGTCGGCCGATGATAAGTTGCGGCGCACGACGCGCCATCTCGGCCGCAGCCGCCTGAGCTTCCTCGGCGGGCGCAAGCTCTATCTGGCCGGCGGGATCGACGCGGTCGAGGCGATCTCGGCATCGATCGAGGCGCTGGTTCTCGACGTCGACGCTATGATCGACGACCCCTTCGGCGCCAGCCTGCCCCGCGTGGTCGCGAGCCTCGCCTCGTTGCGCGAGGCGGTCCGAACGACCGACATCCTCGCCGATGATGCTGCCGACATCGAAGCCATCGTAGCAACGCTCGACAGCTTCCATCGCATCTTCGGCGCGATTGGACGACGCGACGCCTCGGCGATCGCTGCCCTCACCCAGTCGGATCCTGCGTTCATCAACACCTGGGGCCAGCCGGCGCATTTCCTCGTTGTCCGGAAGCGCTCCGAGGGAGCGTAACCAGTGAAGCCAGGGATTGGCATCATCGGGACGGGCATGGTCGGCCAGATGTGCCACCTCGCCAATTTCGCCGCCAATCCCGCCTGCCGCGTCGTTGCGATCGCGGACCTGCGGCCGGACCTCGCCGCCGCGGCTGCACAGAAATTCGGCGTCCCACGGATCTACGCCACGCATCGGGAGCTGCTCGCTGACGGCGAGGTCTCCGCGGTCGTCGTCGTGACCAAGCGCCGTGCCACCGGCCCGATCGTGCTCGACGCGCTGAACAGCGGCCGCCACGTGCTGTCGGAGAAGCCGATGGCTTATACGACGCTTCAGGCCGCATCGCTGGCCGACGCCGCGCGGCGGCGGAGCCTCGTCTACAGCATCGGCTACATGAAGCGACACGACGCCGGCGTGGCGCGCGCGCTGGCCGAACTGAAGCGCTTGCGCAGCGACGGCTCCCTCGGACGCGTCGTCGGAGCCAGAGGCTGGTGCTTCGGCGGCGACACCGGGCGATCGCACGACAATTTCGTCATGACCGGCGAAACGCGGCCGGACGGGCTCGAGCTCTGGCAGGATGGTCCCGACTGGATGCCGGGCGCGTTGCGGCCCGGCTACGACAATTTTCTGAACGTGTTCAGCCATATCATCAATCTTTCGCGCTACGCGCTCGGATCATCACCGACGGTCGCCGCCAGCAGCGTCGAGACCTCCGGCGCTGCGACCGTGACGCTCGACTTCGCGGGAATTGCCTGCGCGCTGCAGCTCGTGAACGGCTCCGAAGGCACCTGGCGCGAGGGGCTGAGGATTGAGTTCGAACGCGGCGCAGTGACCATCGAGCTGCCCCCGCCTTTTGCCGAGCAGGAGGCGGAGGTCATCATCGACCAGGGCGGACAAATCGCGCGCTTGGCGGGCGAAGGCAGCTGGGCGTTTCGGCGTCAGGCCAATGCATTCGTCGCCGACATCGTCGGACGAGGGACACCGGTTGCGTCAGGCGAAGATTCGGTGACCGACATCGCGCTTGCCGAAGCGATCTGGAAGCCGAAGGTCAGCGGCTAGGCGCCGCATCCGTTTTCGAGCGATCGACCGGCAATATTCCCGCGATCGGGCCCGGCTTGATGGTGACGTCCGCAAGTTGCTGCAGGAGCTGTGATACGTCGCAGCGCGACAGCAGCCGGCATCCGTAATATTTGCGCACCAGAGCCAGGTTCGGCACAGCGCCCGGCCCCGGCTGGAACGAGATCGTCGCCTGCGGCCCCGACGGATCGATATGAGTGAACGCGCTTCCCGGCGACGTCCGCGCCACTTCCATTTCCTGGAGGATGGTCGGCCGCTCGGCACGCAGCGCAAATCCGAAGAAAGGCTGATTTCCCCAAGCCAGGCGAAGCATGCCGGTGACCTCGGCGAGGCCGAACGGCACGTGCCGCGACGGATAGTCGACAAAACCGTCGTCGAGCGCAAAGACCGTTGCTGCCGGCTGTGGCCGGGCCGCCAGATTGCTAGCGAGCGCTTCCAGCTTGAGAGTCCTCGCCTGCATGAAGATGTAGGTGTTCCATAGCAGGCCGATCGACAGCACCGATCCAAGTCCGAGCACGACCACGAGGGCTGTCTTCGAGCCGATCAAGTGTTGGCCCCATCGCTTGAGACCAAGGATGATCAGCGCCGACGGCAGCCCGAACATCAGCAGATGACGGCTCTCGTAAAAGTGCAGGCTGGAGGGCCGCAACCCGGCGACCAGATAGGGAAACGACAGGGCCAGGAACAAGACGACGGCGAGCAGGAACGGCGCGGCAACCGCATACTTCGCAGAGGTCGCGTCCTTGGCAGCGGTCGGCTCCGGCTCGGAGCGCAGCAGGAACAGGGCTGCACCGACGAGGAGCGCGGCGACGACGAACAACGCGGGTGCCTCGATCGCCAGCTTGAGCGCACTGGTCACGAGATCCCAATAGCTCGTGACGAAAAACGCCTTCCAGCCGTTCACCAGCTCGCCGGGCGTCGGGAAATGGGCGCCATAGTGCTGCGCGTACACGCCGATCCGCTTGAACCAGATATTGAGCGCGCCCCAATAGACCAGAGGGAGCACGACCAGCTCCGGATAGCCGAGGGCGCATCGCCAGCCCGCGCGCCAGGTGCGACGAACGAAGCCGTGTGCCGCCTCGCCGCTCCGCCATGTCGCAACGAACAGACCAAGCATCGCGAAGGCATAAAGCACGATCGTCGAGTTGAGCGCGAAGCTCAGGATGAACACGAGCGCAGTGGCGACGCGAAGCAGCACACGCTGCAGCCCCTGCGCGCCGAAGGCGAGCGTCAGCAGCCACGTTCCGACGAACAGGAGACCGAAGCTGAACACGTAGACCGCATTCGCCTTGCCCGCCCAGAGCTGATAGCCGGGATAGGTCCAGACGATCAGCGCGAAGCAGACCGCTTCGGCGCGGTCGAGCAGGTCGAGCCGCGTTGCCGTCAGCACCAAGCAGGTCGCGCCGAGAAAAATCCCGGCAAGCGCCATCGACACCATCACGGCAACAGGCGCGCCGGTCCAGTTCGCGAACCTGTCGTAACTGTAGAAGATCGGGTGGCCGGCACCGGTGAGGAGGAAATCGATGTCGATGACGAAATCCGGACGCGGCTTGAGCACCCACCAGTCGTCCATGAACAGCCCGTCGTTCAGCAGCATCGGTGCGTGCGCTGCCAGCAGAGCCAGGAGGAGGATGGCTATCGGGCGCAGCAGTGAGGATTTGCCCGGACGGGATGGGGAGGTCATCGGCGCAGATTTGGCACGCCCGCCGGGGCGCCGCAAGAGAGCGATGCCGGCCTCCCTTGACCGTAAAAATGCGACCTCCTATAGGGTTTCCACCCTCGCCGGGCCGCAGAGGCAACCGGGACGATTTGCCGAAATGAACATGCTACCAGGCCCCGCGCAGATCGCTGCGATCTGTCTCAGTGCCGCGCTTCCGCTGCTGTTGATTTGCTACGCGCGGATCATTCGCGGATCCGGCCGTCGTTTCCGGCTGGGCTGCCTGAGCGTGATCATCCTGTTCGTGGTCGCCTGCATCGCACTCCCGGGTCAGCGGCATCTTGACGACGTGGTCGGCGGAGCCTTCCTGCTGGCGACGGCCATCATGTTTTTCTACGTCCTGTTCAGCCTGCTGGCCTGGGGCTTCACGCTGACGCTACTCACGTCGCTGGTCCAGGCCGGACGTCCCCTCACCTCGGAGCAATGGGCCGCAGCCTACATGCAAGGCGGAGACCTCGGCACCTTCACGCACAACCGCCTGAAGCTCCTGATCGGCTCGGGCATGGTGATGACGACCGACGGACGGCTCGCCCCGACGGCGAAGGGGCTGGCGGTTGCGCGTCTCGTCAAGCTTGTTCGTCTGTCGACGGGTCTTGGGTAGGCGCCATGTCTTTCGTCATCGGACTCATCGGCGTCGTCATCTTCGCACTGCTCGCACCGGCCTTGCAGCTCATCGCGCGCGCTCGCGCCTGGCCGCTGGCGCCCGTGACGCTGATCGCGATCGCCGCGGTCGTCTCGCATGCTCTCGGCGTGATCCTCGGCGCGCTCCTCCTCGCGCAGTTCCACTACTGGGACGCGGCATCGATTTTCGGATTTTTCGTCATGGCGTATGTTTTCGCCTTTGGCGCGGTGTACAAATCGGTTTCGCTGGACATCCTCCTCGGTCTCGTCAACCGGCCTGAACAGAGCGCACCGCTCTCCGTGATCGTCGAGCAGCAGGTTCCACGTCTGTTCCAGGGGCGAATTGACGTCCTCGTCGACGGGGGCCTGGTGAAGCCCGAAAACTCGCATTTTTCCCCTACAGCGGCAGGCCGGAGCATGGCCGGCCGGGTCGGACGGCTGCGCCACGTCTTTGGTATCGGCGACACCGGTCTCTACGATTTCGCCGATTAGTTGCGCGAAATACACACTTCCCCAGTTCCGGGACCCAGACCTGCACGCCCGGCGTTGTTCGCCCGGCCCAGATGACCTAAAGTTCTATCGGGGTTCCACCAGTACAGAGTGGCCGGAAACGGGGCAGCATCCGATGACACCTTCGAGGGCGGCAAGACGGCTTACGATCGTCATTCCTGCGCTGAACGAGCAGGACAAGATCGCCGATACCATCGATGGTGTGCTGCCGCTCGCACGCGAACTGCTGGACGATTTCGAGATCTTCCTGATCAACGACGGCAGCACCGATGCCACCGGCGCGATCATGGACGAGTTCGCGGCCAGCGAGCCGCGCATCATCGTGCATCACAACGCGGAGCGCCGGGGCGTCGGCGCCGGCTTTGAATATGCCCTGTCGCGCGCCAAGTTCGATGCCATCACCCTGATCCCCGGCGATCACGCCTTCCAGAACGAAGGCATTGCCAGGATGTTCAAGGCGGCGGGCGCAGCCGACCTCGTCATCACCTACCGCGACAACCAGTCGGACCGATCCGTCAACCGCTCGATCCAGTCGCATGCGCTGCGCTTCATCCTGAACTGCCTGTTCGGCTTCTGGTTGTCCGACTATCACAGCATGATCATCTACCCCGTGAAATGGCTGCGCCAGATCGCGGTGAACGTCGACGGCTACGGCTACCAGATCGGCTCCCTGATCTCGCTGCTCCAGCTCGGTCTCACCCACGTCCAGGTGCCCGTGAGCCTGAACGCGGAGCTGAAGGGATCGTCGCGCGCACTGCGCATGCGCACCTATCTGCAGCTCGCCCAGACCATCGTCGCGTTGGTGTTCCGCAAGCCGATCCGCAACATCGACATCAGCCAGATCTCCACGCAGGCAGGCCGGACCGCGGCGCTCTGAGCGGCAGTCGAAGGCCTCGATCGGGACTATCCGGTCGGGGCGGCGTCCGGTTTGGGATTTGACATGCGGGACTTACGTCCCGCCCTGCCAGCCTTCAATCTAAACCATTGATTTTGCTGGCAGGAGTGGCAGGGCTCGAACCTGCGACCCCCGGTTTTGGAGACCGGTGCTCTACCAATTGAGCTACACTCCTACGGACCCGGCGTTGCCGCGGATCAGGGCCGCTTTCAAGCACATAGGGCGACCGCTTTGCAAGGGAGAAGCGCGCCAAGGACGCTTGTTCACACCGCGACTTCTGGGCGACAGTTCGGTCCGAACGACAATAACAACCCGGGAGCCCTCATGAACGCCCAAGCCGCCCTCAATCCCGCCTCCGCAGCCCAGACGCCGCCTTTGCCGGAGGCCCGCCCCGAGACGCTGGGCCTGTCGCGCGCCCGCCTCCAGGCCATGTCGGACGCGTTCAGGCGAGAGATCGACAAGGGAACCGTTCCCGGGCTCACCGTGCTGGTGGCGCGCCGCGGCCAGGTCGGCTGGTTCGAGGCCCTCGGCAAGCAGAGCCCGGCCGGGCCGGCGCCGATGGCGCGCGATTCGATCTTCCGGATCTTCTCGATGACCAAGCCGATCGTCTCGGTTGGCATCATGGCGCTGGTGGAGGACGGCCATCTCCTGCTGGCCGATCCCGTCGCCAAGTTCATTCCGGAGTTCGCCGACCAGAAGGTCGGCGTGGTCAGCGGCGGCAAGCTGGAGCTGGTTCCGCCGAAGCGGCCGATGACGGTGCAGGACCTGCTCCGCCACACCTCCGGCCTCACCTACGAGCACCAGGGCGACGGGCCCGTGCACAAGCTCTACCAGGAGTCCCGCGTCCGCAGCCGCAAGATCACCAATGCCGAGCACGCGGCGCTGGTGGCGAGCTTCCCGCTGGTCTGCCAGCCCGGCGACGAGTTCAACTACAGCCGCTCCACCGACATCCTCGGCCGCATCATCGAGGTCGTCAGCGGCAAGTCGCTCGGCGCGTTCCTGACCGAACGCATCCTCGCCCCGCTGCAGATGGCCGAGACCGGCTTCTCCACCTCCGAGGCCAATGCCCACAGGCTTGCCGAACCCTTTGCGGCCGATCCCTGGACCGGCGACAAGGTCGCGCTGTTCAACATGCTCGAGCAGCCCGTGATGGAGTCCGGCGGCGGCGGGCTGGTTTCGACCACGATGGACTACGCCCGCTTCGCGCTGATGCTGCGCAACGGCGGCACGCTCGACGGCAACAGGATCATCGGCCGCAAGACGCTGGAGCTGATGGCATCCGATCATCTCGGGCCCGACGTCAAAACCAACGGCACGCTGCTGTCGCCCGGCCACGGCTTCGGCCTCGGCTTCGCGGTGCGCCGCGACGCCGGCATCGCGCCCTTCCCCGGCAGCGTCGGCAATTATTTCTGGAGCGGGATTGCCGGCACGTTCTTCTGGATCGACCCGAAGGAGGATCTGTTCGCGGTGTTCATGAGCCAGGGGCCGGGACAGCGCGATTTTACGCGCACGCTGGTGCGGGATCTCGTGTACGCGGCGGTGGATTGAGGTCTCGTGCCCCGGACGCGACGCAGCGCGCAGCGGTGCGTCGCAGAGCCAGGGCCCATGTCTCTGCGACCTCGGTCTTGGCCTTCAGGGTCCCGGCTCTGCGGAGCGGCACTGCGTGCCGCACCGCGTCCGGGACACGAGAGATCAACTGATCGTCGCGCCGCCGTCGATCACCATGGTCTGGCCGGTCATGAAGTCGCCGGCCTTCGAGCCCAGGAACACGGCCGCACCCGCGATCTCGTCGGGAATGCCGATGCGCAGCAGCGGCGAGCGCGAGGTCGAGGCCTTCAGGTTCTCCGGATTGTCCCACAGCGCTTTCGCGAAATCGGTCTTGATCAGGCCGGGCGCGATGCAGTTCACGCGAATGTTGTGCTTGCCGTATTCGCAGGCGAGGTTGCGCGCGAGCTGCATGTCGGCGGCCTTCGAGATCGCGTAGGCGCCGAGGATGGTCGAGCCTTTGAGGCCGCCGATCGAGGACACGATGATGACCGAGCCGTCCTTGCGCTCGATCATCTGCGGCACCACCATCGAGATCAGCCAGTTGTTGGCGACGATGTTGTTGTCGAGGATCTTCCTGAACTGATCATCGGAGATGCCGGCGAGCGGGCCGTAATACGGGTTGGACGCGGCATTGCAAACCAGCACGTCGATCCTGCCGAAGGCGCGGTTGCTCTCGTCGACGAGGTTCTGCAGATTCTCCTTCGAGGAGATGTTGGCGGCGATCGCGACCGCGGTACCCTTGCCGAACTTTGCGTTGATCCCCTTGGCCACCTCTTCGCAGACGTCGGCCTTGCGCGAGGAGATCACGACCTTGGCGCCGTGCTCGGCCATGCGCTCGGCGATCGCGAGCCCGATGCCGCGCGTCGATCCCGTGATGACGGCGACTTTCCCCTTCATGTCGAACAAGGTCATGTTTCTCTCCCAGATTTTGATTGTCGTTTTCACTTCGGGATTCCGGGTCCGGTCCTGCGGACCGTCCCGGAATGACAGCTTAACTCACGCGAGCTTCTTGACTTCCGGTCCCGCCAATTGATGCATCTCCGCGTGCGCGTCATCGGCGATCCACGGCTGCTGATTGACCATCGGCAACCGCCACACCGAGCGTCCGGGACTTGAAAAATAGTCGAGCCGCGTGATCGAGACATTGTCGATGTCGAACGACAGCGCCCTCTCCACCTGGCCTTCAAGCGCGAGGCCGATCGCTGCCTTGATGGTGCCGCCATGCGCGACCGCGATGATGTCCTGACCGCCCGCCTCGCTGTTGATCCGTTCGATGGTGCGGCGCGTGCGGTTGTAGAGGTCCATGAAGCTTTCGCCGCCGGGCGCGGGCTCGTTGATGTCGGCGAACCAGCTCGAGCCCACGGGACGGCTCGCGATGAACTGGGCGCGATTCATGCCCTGCCATTTTCCGAGATTCTGCTCGGCGAGATCGGCTTCCCACGGCATCGATGCGGGCTTCGGGTAGCCCGCCGCCCAGATCGCTTCCGCGGTCTGGTGCGTGCGCATCAGATTGCTCGAATACCAGACCGCCTTGCGTGGCAGCACCTTGGCAACAGCGTTGAAGACGTAGGTGTCGCTGGTGTCGCAGGGCAGATCGCTCTGCCCGTAGATGTTGCCGCCGTCGTTGCGCACCGGCGCGTGACGGACCCACCACCACCGTGTCGTGACCACATTGGGCTTGTCTTCGGCTGCCATCGAAACCCTTCCATCCCGTCTGATGTCGCTGTACGTGAGTAGGCAACGTGTCTCAAGACACTTTACCGTTTGAAATCTTGTTTGAAATTCCGTCGCGCGGCAAGCGTCGTGCGAGGCACCACAGGGAGAAACGCATGGGCCGTCTGCAAGGCAAATCCGTCATCATCACCGGCGCCGGCAGCGGCATCGGTCGTGCGGCCGCGCTGCTGTTCACCAGGGAAGGCGCAAAGCTGATCGCGGTCGATCGCACCGAAGCGGTGAAGGAGACCGTCGATGAGATCAAGAAGGCCGGCGGTGTCGCGGACGCGATGGTTGCGGACGCCGGCTCCGAAAAGGACGTGATCGCCGTCATCGACAAGGCGGTGAAGACGCATGGCCGGCTCGACGTGATCTGGGCCAATGCCGGTGTCTCCGGCGGGCTGGTCCCGCTCGGCGAGCAGACCGTGGAGCAGTGGCAGGAGGTGTTGCGCGTCAACCTGATCGGGCCGTTCCTCGCGGTGAAGCATGCGATGCCGCACATGGTGAAGCAGCAGTCCGGCGCGATCGTGCTGACCGCCTCCGTCGCGGGCCTCAAGGCCGGCGCCAGCGGGCATCCCTATGCCGCGAGCAAAGCCGGTGTGATCAGCCTGGTGCAGACCACCGCCTATTCGCTCACCGGCACCGGCGTGCGCATCAACGCGGTATGCCCGGGCCTGATCGAGACAGGCATGACCAAGCCGATCTTCGACCGCGCCAAGGAGCGCGGCACCCAGGACAAGATCGGCCAGCTCAATCCGCTCAAGCGCCCCGGCCAGCCGCACGAGCTCGCGGCGATGGGACTGTTCCTGGCCAGCGACGAAGCCTCGTATGTGAATGGCCAGGCGTTCCCGGTGGACGGCGGCCTGACGGCGTCGATGCCGTATACGGGCAAGCCGGTGTAGCACGGGTCTCGTGTCCCGGACGCGGTGCGGCACGCAGTGCCGCTCCGCCGAGCCGGGACCCAGCAGGCCCCGGGCACAGCGCAACATGGGCCCCGGCTCTGCAGCGCACCGTCGAAGCGACGCCGCGCTGCGTCCGGGGCACGAGAGCGGGACTGTGGCGCGCAACTGCATCGTCATTGCGAGCGTACCGAAGCAATCCAGAATCCTTTCGCGGAGACAGTCTGGATTGCTTCGTCGCTTCGCTCCTCGCAATGACGAAGTGTAAGGCAACAGCTCGTAGGATGGGTAGAGCGCAGCGAAACCCATCGACGTTTCCCGTTCGCGGAAGCATGATGGGTTTCGCAAGCGCTCTACCCATCCTACGTCTCCCAGACACAGCTTCGCATCCTCGCGGCTCATTCGCCCGAGCTTTGCTTCCGTCGCCTCACCCCCGATTGAAAGAGGGCGCAGGGAAGACCGGGTGCCGGCCGGGCACCCACGGTCCACTGTGCGGTAGGTGGCAGCAAGAATTTGCACAGCGGCATACAGGTGAAGCCCAACACACGGCCTTCCCTGCGCAGTGGTGTTACGGCTTATGTCGTGCTCTCCCCGGGGAGCGATGCACTATTGCCCCCGTCGTCCCGCGAGATGGCTGATGCACGTGCCCGGTCGGGCCGCCACACCACCGCTGGGACTTGACGCACAGACCCCGGGCGTCAGGACCACACGATTTTGCCGTACGCTGATGGCACCGGTCGTATGCGCGTGGTCCTTGCTCACGGTCTCCCGCCCTGCAAGGCCGTTCGCGCCAACGCCATCCGCGTCCACCGCCGTCCGGCCCGCGTTCGTGACGATCGCGATACGCCCCTCTTCCTTGGGCCGGGTTGCGGCGATCGATACGCTGTTTCCGAATTTCGGTAAAGTGGAATATTTTCGACCGCGCCGGTTGACCGATCGCGGGGGTGTTTTGCCCGTCGGGCAACGCAAGGTCTTGTAGCCCGAGGACCCCCGTAGCCCGGATGGAGCGCAGCGTAATCCGGGAATCCATCCATGCGGTACCAAGGCCCCGGATTGCGCTGCGCTCCATGCGGGCTACAGGCCCGTGTTGATTTGCCCATTTGACGCGCACATTGGTATGGTTCGTGCAAGCGCTTCTGCTTCTGTTCCCACGACAAGAAATGACAATGCCGAACCCTATCTTCCCAAGTTCACGACCCGATCGCATCCGCCACCTTCTCGCCGATCTGGTCGGCTTCGACACCATCAGCGATCGCACCAACCTGCCCCTGATCGCCCATATCGAGAGCTATCTCGCCTTCCTCGGCCTCAAGGGCGAGCGCATCGTCGACGAGACCGGGGAGAAGGCTGCGCTCTGGGTGACGATCGGGCCGGAGGACCGGCCGGGCTTCGTGCTGTCGGGCCACACCGACGTCGTGCCCGTGGTCGGGCAGGACTGGAGCCACGATCCGTTCAAGCTGATCGAGCGCGACGGCAAGCTGTTTGGCCGCGGCACCACCGACATGAAGGGTTTTGTGGCGGTGTGCCTTGCCATGGTGCCGGAGATGCTGGAGGCGAAGCTGACGATGCCTATTCACCTCGCGATCTCCTATGACGAGGAGATCGGCTGCGTCGGCGTGCGGCCGATGCTGCGCGAAGTCGCCAAGAAGAAGATCAGGCCGCTCGGCGCCTTCATCGGCGAGCCGACCCAGATGCAGGTCATCATCGGCCACAAGGGCAAGCATGGCGTGCGCGCGACGTTCCATGGGCTCGCCCGCCACTCCTCGATCGCGCCTGAGGGCGTCAACGCGATCGAATATGCGGCGGAGCTGATCGTCGAGATCCGCCGCCGTGCCGAGAAGCTTGCCGCGACGCGCTCGTCCGACAGCCTCTACGACGTGCCGCATTCGACGCTGCTCACCAGCATCGTGCATGGCGGCGCCGCACTGAACATCGTGCCCGATACCTGCACGGTGGACTTCGAATGCCGCGGCATCGGCATCACCGAGTCGCGCGAGGTGACGGACGCGATCGTGGCCTGGGCCAGGGCGGAGCTCGAGCCGGCGATGAAGGCAAGGAATCCCGCGTGCGGCATCGATTTCGAGGAGATTCTCGACTACCCCGCGCTCGACACCGCCGCCGACGCGGCGATCGTCACGCTGGCCAAGAGCCTCGCGGGCCGCAACGACCACGCCAAGGTCGCCTTCGGCACCGAAGCGAGCTTGTTCACCAGCATCGCCGATATCCCCTCGGTGGTGATCGGACCGGGCGCGATCGCGCAGGCGCATACGCCGGACGAGTTCGTGGAGATGGCGGAGCTGGAGAAATGCGCGGGGTTCGTCGAGAAGCTGATCGCGCATTGCGCGAAGACGGCGGCGTAGGTGCCGTAGGGTGGGCAAAGCGAAGCGTGCCCACCAGATTCGTTTACGGAGACAGGTGGTGGGCACAGCGCTCCGCGCTTTTGCCCACCCTACGAGACTCAGCGAAGCGACTTGCTTCGCTTCGCTCGCAATGACAGCGAGTACGGAGCAGCAGCGAAGCTCAAAAGAAAAAAAGCGCGGCCATCAGCCGCGCCCTTGTCGTTCTTACACCGCGCCCGCCTTCTGCGCGTATTCCCATGATGCCTTCGACAACGGGACGGTGCGCTTGGCGGACTCCAGCGCCTTGGCATTGGCGGCGGTGCCGTCGCGGACGCGGCCGGCGATGCCCTGGGTGATGCCGGCGAGGCGGAACAAATTGTAGGCGAAGTACCAGTTGAGGTCCGGCACCGTCATCTTGGTGACGTTGCAATAGATCTGCGCGGCCTCTTCCACGCTCGGGATGTTGAGCGCCTTGAGGTCGGCGCCCTGCAGGCCCGGCATGATCCACTGCATCAAGAGATAGGTGAAGTCGGCCATGGGATCGCCGAGCGTCGACAGCTCCCAGTCCAGCACGGCCTGCACGCGCGGTTCCGTCGCGTGGAAAATCATGTTGTCGAGGCGATAGTCGCCGTGGACGATCGAGACGCGCGCCTGCTCCGGCACGGTCTTGGGCAGCCATTCGGCGACCTTCTCGAACTCCGGGATGTGCTGAGTCTCGGACGCCCGGTACTGCTTGGTCCAGCGATCGATCTGGCGCGCAAAGTAATTGCCGGGCTTGCCGAAATCGCCGAGCCCGATCGCAACGGGATCGAACATGTGCAGCTTGGCCAGCGTCTCGATCTTGCTGGTGAAGATCTTGCGGCGCGCGTCGGGATCCTGGCTCGGCAGCGTCGGATCCCAGAACACGCGGCCCTCCTCCATCGACATGATGTAGAAGGCAGCGCCGATGACGCTGTCGTCCTGGCACAGCGCATAGGCGTGCGCGACCGGAAAGCCCTGCTTTCCGAGGGCCGCGATGACGCGATACTCGCGATCGACCGCGTGCGCCGAGGGCAGCAATTTGCCGAACGGCTTGCGGCGCATCACGTAGGAACGCTTCGGCGTGTTGAGGCGATAAGTCGGATTGGACTGGCCGCCCTTGAACTGCAGCACGACCAGCGGGCCTTCAAAACCCTCGACGTTCTCGTGCATCCATGCCTCGAGGCGAAGCTCGTCGAAACGATGCCGCTCCTCGACCGGCTTGGTGCCGGAGAACTCTTCGTCTTTCCTGACGCCGTCAGCCACGGTGACGCTCCCTCTTCAGTCCCGACCATTTCAGGTCCGGCACGATCCTAATGGGTAACCGCTGACGCACTTGCGTCAAGCGGTTGCCCATGCCGGTCATGCCCTGTCTGCAAGCCGGGAGCACCGGGCGGCGCTCCCTCTCGTGACTTGCTCAGTGACGCGGAGAGTTTGCATACTTCCGAAGTTCAAGTCTGGCAATGGCGCGGTTATGCACCTCGTCCGGACCGTCGGCGAGACGGAGCGTGCGGATGTGGGCGTAGTCCTTGGCAAGGCCCGCCTCGTCCGAGACGCCGGCGCCGCCGAAGGCCTGGATGGCCTGGTCGATGATCTTCAGCGCCATGTTGGGACCGGCGACCTTGATCATGGCGATCTCGAGCTGCGCGGTCTTGTTGCCGACCTTGTCCATCATGTCGGCGGCCTTGAGGCACAGCAGGCGGTTCATCTCGATGTCGGTGCGGGCTTCGCCGATGCGCTGCTCCCACACGCTGTGCTCGATGATCTTCTTGCCAAACGCGGTACGCGAGGAGAGCCGCTTCACCATCTTCTCCAGCGCCTCCTCGGCCTTGCCGATGGTGCGCATGCAGTGATGGATGCGGCCGGGGCCGAGGCGGCCCTGCGCGATCTCGAAGCCGCGGCCCTCCCCGAGCAGGATGTTCTCCTTCGGCACCCGCACGTTCTCGAGCAGCACCTGGGCGTGGCCATGCGGCGCGTCGTCGAAGCCGAACACCGGCAGCATCTTCTCGACCTTGATGCCGGGCGTGTCGAGCGGAACCAGGATCTGCGATTGTTGCTGATGCTTGGCGAGCGACGGATCGGTCTTGCCCATCAGGATCGCGATCTTGCAGCGGGGATCGCCGACGCCGGACGACCACCATTTGCGGCCGTTGATGACGTAGTGATCGCCGTCCTTCTCGATCCGGGTCTCGATGTTGGTGGCATCCGACGAGGCGACCGCCGGTTCCGTCATCAGGAAGGCCGAGCGGATCTCGCCGTCCATCAGCGGACGCAGCCATTTGCGCTTCTGCTCCTTGGAGCCGTAGCGGATGAACACTTCCATGTTGCCGGTGTCGGGCGCCGAGCAGTTGAACACTTCGGAGGCCCAGGTGACGCGGCCCATCTCCTCGGACAGCAGCGCGTATTCGAGATTGGTCAATCCCGCGCCGCGGAATTCATCATCCTCATGCTCGTTCGGCGGCATGAACATGTTCCAGAGGCCTTCGGCCTTCGCCTTCTTCTTGAGATCCTCGAGCACCGGGATGACCTTCCAGCGCTCGCCGGTGCGATCCTGCTCGTCATAGACGGGCACCGCCGGGCGCACGTGCTTGGCCATGAAGGACCGCACGCGGTCGAGCCATTCCTTCTGCTTGGGGGACAGATCGAAATCCATGGGACGCTCCTCGTTTCTCTCTCGCTTTGTCGTTTTGCGCCGGACTGTCCTCCCGCCGCGCGCGACCCGCAAGCGCGAATGCGCTGCTTGCGAGCACCAGCGGAACCGGTCGCAGTTGCGAACGAGTCCCGATTGCGGATTGACTTTTCCCGGCCTTCAAACGATAGTTTCATACAACTGTTTGAATTGCAACTCCCTCGCTTCCGACGTCATTCCGGGGCAGCCCGCAGGGCTGAACCCGGAATCTCGAGGTCGTGGCGCGAGATTCCGGGTTCGACGCTCACGCGTCGCTCCGGAATGACGGGACAAGGGCCATGGCCAGCGATCATACGAGGTCTGCCATTCTCGCCGCCGCCGAGCGGCTCTATGCCGATCGCGGCTTCGGCGACGTGACGCTGCGCGACATCGTCGCGGAGGCCGGCGTCAACCTCGCGGCGGTGAATTATCATTTCGGCTCGAAGGACGAGCTGATCGCGGAATTGTTCGTCACCCGCTCGATCGCCACCAACCGCGAGCGCCTGCGGGAGCTGAAGGCGGCTGAGGAAGACGGCGGCGGCCGCGCGCCGATCGAGGTGATTTTGCGCGCGCTGGTGGGGCCAACGCTACGCGGCTGCCTCGGCCCGGAAAACCAGCGCTCCACCGCGGCGCGCTTCATGATCCGCGCCTCGATCGAATCCGTGCCGCCGATCCGACGCATCAAGAACCGCGAGATCGACCATTTGCGCAAATTCGCCGGCGCGATGCGACGGTCCCTGCCCGACCGCAGCGACGTCGATATCTATTGGGGCCTCAACTTCGCGCTCGCCATGGCGCACCACACCATCCGCGAGAGCGAGCGGCTGACAAAGCTGTCGGAAGGCAAATGCGACCTCGACGACGTCGAGGACGTGGTCGCCCGCGTCGTCAGCGTGGCGACGATGGCGCTGACGGCGGGCAAGGCCGAGGCGAAGGCGCCGGCGCGCGCGCTGGCGCGAGATGCGCGCTGACGAATAAGCCCAAGTGAACCGAGCGCTCGCCTCGTCCTTCGAGACGACCGCTTCGCGGTCTCCTCAGGATGAGGCTAAGCGGCATTCTAGGCCGATGAAACTGCAGCCCCGCACGCCGTCCTCATCCTGAGGAGCCCGCAAAGCGGGCGTCCCGAAGGATGGCCGCGGCGAAGCCAAGGGCAACCGCTTCCCCTCACATCATCGCGATGCAGTCGATCTCGACGTCGAAGGGGCCGAACCATTCCGGCGTCACGACGAAGATCCGCGCCGGCGGATCGACAGGGAAGTAGCGGGCATAGACCGTGTTGAACGTGGCGAAGTGTTTCGTCGAGGTACAGTAGACGTTGCACTTCATGACATTGTCGAACGAGGCGCCGGCCGCCTGAAGGCACAGCTTCATCTGCTCCATGATGATCTCGCTCTGCCGCTCGATTGCCATCCCGCCGATCTCGCCCGTATCAGGGTCGAACGGCGGCAGGCCCGCGACGAAGATCATGTTGCCGGCGCGCGTCACCGGCGAGGTCGGCGCCTTCACGCGATCGAGAAAGGACGAGATCGGTTCGACGCGGATCGCTTCGCGTTTCATGTGGCACCTTCAGTTCGAGCGAGACTGAGGCCTGACTACATTATCATGCAGCCGGCATGTTTCGCTTCTGCTCGAACTGTGGTGGTGGCGGGCTCAGGCCCGCTGCGGCATCTCCTCGGCCTCTTCCTTGGCGAGCAGCAGCAGCATCTCGATGCCCATCTCGCCTTCCTGCGGCGAGCGGATGAACTTTATTTCGTCGGCGCTTTGCCGCAGCGCGGCAATGATGGCAACGGCCTGATTGGCGGTCGCCGCCTCGGTTGCCAGAATGGACTTCTGGTTCTTGGACTGAAACCCGATCGTGTAGGACATTCATTCCCTCCCGGCTCACGTGGAGAGATCGAATCAGAGTCGCGCGCGAAGTGGAAGCCTGTGCGACTACGGACAGGGTTTATCTGGGGATTGCGCGCAAGCTCCAGACAAGGCCGCGCCAGCGTCACGTTGTGGTCACCGGTCCATGCGCTATGATCCGGTGCCGCGCAGCGTCATGCCAGTCCCAGAATGGCACGCGCATCCTCGGCGCTCGCAACACTCGCCCCAAGACTCTTTAGAATGCCCGCGGCATGCGCGACCAGTTCCGCATTGGTCTTCGCCAGCACGCCCTTGGACATATAGAGATTGTCCTCCATGCCGACGCGGACATGGCCGCCGAGCAGCCAGGCCTGCGCCACCATCGGGAACTCGGCGCGGCCGATGCCGAAGCCGGACCAGATCGCGCCCGGCGGCAGCAGGCTGCGGGCGTAGAACATCGTCTCTGATGTCGCCGAGAAGCCGTACTTCACCCCGAGCACGAGCGAGAACAGGCCCGGCCCCTTCAGCGAACCGTCGGCCAGCATGTCACGCGCCAGATGGCAGTCGCCGGAATCGAACAGCTCGATCTCCGGCAGCACGCCGGCCGCCTTCATCCGCTCGGCCATGATGCGGACGTTGCGCGGCGTGTTGATCACGACCTCGCCGCCGGAATTCATGGTGTTGAGGTCGAGCGTGCAGATGTCGGGCTTGATCAGCTCGACATGCGCGACGCGCTTTTCGGGCTGCAGCAGCGTGGTGCCGGGGCCGGCGACGCGGGGATCCTCGTGCGAGGGAACAAAGCGTCCGCCGGGGCCGGTCGTCAGGTTGATCACGAGGCTCTTGTTGCGGGCGCGGATGCGGTCCACGACATCGCGATAGAGCTCGATCTCCATCGACGGCCGCCCCGTCGCGGGATCGCGCACGTGGATGTGGGCGATAGCAGCGCCGGCCTCGGCCGCCTCCAGCGCGGAGGTCGCGATCTGCTCGGGCGTGATGGGCAGATACGGCGACTGCTCGGGTTTTGTGAGATTGCCCGTGATGGCGCAGGTGATGATGGTCTTGCCGGTGGTCATCTGAGTTGCCTCTGCCCGTCTATCTCAACCCGATCGCTGCCGTCTTCCCTTCTCTCCTCGCGGGAGAAGGTGGCATAGGCGGCCTCCGGCCGCCGTTCTTAAGAACGCCGAAGCAAAGCTTCGGCTATGGCGCCGGATGAGGGGTATCTATCACCAAGCTCAAGCGAAAGTTGGGCTCGCGGAGAGATACCCCTCACACCCGTCTCACCGCTGCGCGGCGATCCACCCTCTCCCACAAGGGGAGAGGGAAAGAAAGCTCGCGCGCCGCTCCGCTAAGCCTAGATAATCCCCTGCTTCCTCAGGTCCTCGATCTTGCCGGCGTCGTAGCCGAGCTTGCCACCGAGCACCTCCTGGGTGTGCTCGCCCAGCAGCGGCGGGGCGCGGTAGGTCTTGATCGGGGTCTCCGAGAAGGTCAGCGCGTTGCGGATCAGCGACAGCTCGGGCTCGAACTTGTGCTCGGTCTTCACCCGCATGCCGCGCGACTGGACGTGCGGATCGGAGAACACCTGCTCGAAATTGTTGATCGGGCCCGAGGGCACGCCGGCCTCCTCCAGCCTGTCCAGCCAGTAGGCCACCGGCTGCTTCAGGAACAGCCCGGCGAAGATCGCCATGATCTCCTTGCCGTGCGTGACGCGGTCGTTGTTCTTGACGAAGCGCGGATCGCTGGCGAGCTCGGGCTCGCCGAGCACGGCGCAGGTCTTCCGGAACTGGCCGTCATTGCCGACCACCAGCATCAGCTCGCCGTCGGTGCAGCGGAACACGCCGGCCGGCATGCCGCCATTGCCCCAGGTGCCGCGGCGCGGCGGGGTCTTGCCGTTGACGAGGTAGATCTGCAGCCAGTGCGACAGCGAGGCGATGACGGTGTCGAACAGGCAGACGTCGATGTGCTGGCCCTGCCCCTCATTGGCGTCGCGATGGTAGAGCGCGGAGAGAATGCCGATCGAGGTGTTCATGCCGGTCATGTAGTCGACGATGGACGGGCCGACCTTCATCGGCCCCTCGCCGGGCTCGCCGTCCATATGGCCGGTGACGCTCATCAGGCCGCCCATCGCCTGCAGGATGGCGTCATAGCCGGCGCGCGGCGCGTACGGGCCGGTCTGGCCGAAGCCAGTGACCGAGCAATAGATGATGCCGGGGTTGATCGCCTTGATCGTCTCGTAGTCGAGGCCGTAGCGCTTGAGGTCGCCGACCTTGTAGTTCTCCATGAAGACGTCGACGTCCTTGGCAAGCTCCCGGATGATCGCCTGCCCCTCGGGCTTGGCGATGTTGACGGTCACCGACTTCTTGTTGCGGTTGGCGCAGAGGTAGAACGAATTGTTGTTGTTTGCCTTGCCCTCGGGGTCGGTCAGGTAAGGCGGGCCGAAGGCGCGCGCGTCGTCGCCGGTGCCCGGCCGCTCGATCTTGATGACCTCCGCACCCATGTCGCCCAGCATCTGGGCGGACAAAGGCCCGGCAAGCACGCGGGTGAGGTCAAGGATCTTGATGCCTGAGAGCGGCAAGGCCGACATGTCGAATTCCTCCGGGAACTGGATCTTAGAGCTGATCTTGGCGCGGCGGCGAGATCGCGGGCCGCGCTCCCTGCGGATACACCATTTTCGGGCCCCGAGCACTGCACTGCGGACATACGGCCATCCCTGCCCCGGCGCAGGAGCGGCCGTGCCGCGAATTTCCGTGCCGCGAATATCGCCTCAGGTCGCGGCCGCCGCAGCCACATGCGGCCGCCGCCGGCCGAGCAGGACCAGGATCAGCACCGTGGCGCAGGAGAACACGAAGGTGAGACCCAGCGCCCCGCGGCTGCCGAACTGGGTGAGCAGGCCGACGAGGAGCGGCGGCGAGATAGCGGACGCCAGATTGAGCGGCAGCGCGATCATCGACATCGCCTTGGCGAACTCGGCCTGGTCGTAGAACACGAGCGGAATCGTCGCCCGCGCCACCGCCATCGCGCCGCTGCCGGCGCCATAGATCAGGATGAACGCCGCAACCGCCCAGGTCGCGCCCTCGCTCGTCATCAACAGCAGCATGGCGACCGGCAGCGCGGTGCCGGCCACCAGCCCGGTCGTGATCCCGTCCCACCGGCCGCCGCCGAGGAGGTCGAGCCCGCGGGCGCTGACCTGGATCACGCCCAGCATCGAGCCGAACGCAAGCGCCTGCGCCGGCGCAAGGCCCTCCGCCCGCAGCAGCTCGATCAGGATCGCGCTGATGCCGAAATTGACGAAGGCGTTCATCGTGATCACGCAGACGACGAGACCGAAGGTGCTTCTCGGAATCGCAGGCGGCGGCGCGGCCGTGACCGGCCCGCCGCCTTCGCCGGTCGCAATTTTCCGGCGCGGAACGAGGAACGCGTAGAGCGGGAGATTGATGAGGAGCATCATGGCCGCGTAGACGAGACAGGTGCCGCGCCAGCCGACATGACCGCTCAGGAACGAGGTGGTCGGCCAGAAGATGCTGCTGGACAGGCCCGTCACCAGCATCAGCCCGCCGATGGCGTTCTTGGCCCCTCGCCCGGCAACCTCGTTGAGCATGATGTAGGCACCGGTCGACAACGTGGCGCTGCCGCCCATGCCGAGAATGACCCAGCCGGCGAAATAGAGCATCGGCTCACGCGCGAAGAACAGGACGATGTAGCCCGGCGCGGAGACGACCGTGCCCACCATCATCACCTTGCGCGCGCCGTGCCGCGCAAAGGCCTTGGCGAGCCATGGGGCGCACAGCCCCATCGTGACGTAAAGCACCGAACTGCCCGCGAACACCGCCGGCAGGCTCATGCCGAGGCCATCGGCAAGCTCGCGACCGACCACGGCCGGAAGACCTATTGTGCCCCACCCGATCAATTGGGTGATCGCGAGAACCAGCAGGACGCCGATGAGCCTGCCGTCGGTTTTCAAGAATCGCATTCCAAACGTCGCCTGCCCCGCAGGCGCCGATCACGCCCGAGGTACCCGTCTTACCCGCAGACTCGGCGCGCGGGAACGCCGGCCGCCGAATGGCAGTCGGCAGCCGGAAGCATGTCAGGAGGAGGCAGCAGCCTCTATGCCGCCAAACCGAGCAGGGATCGCGCCTCGGCCGCGGTCGCCACGCGCCGGCCGTGGCGCGCGACCGCCTCGCAGGCGACGGACACCAGCTCGGCATTGCTGGCGGCAAGGCGCGTCTTGTCGATCCGGATATTGTCCTCGAGCCCCGTCCGCACCGCGTCGGCGCCGCGCGCGAGCGCCCAGCCCATCACCTCGGCCTGGTGGCGTCCGATCCCGGCGGCGGTCCAGGTCGCCTTCGGGATCAGCCGCCGCAATTCGCCCAGCAGGATGTCGAGCACATGCTCGTCCGCCGGCATCGCGTTCTTGACGCCCATGACGAACTGCACGTGCGGACGCTGGTCCATCAGCCCCGCCTCGATCAGGCGGCGCGCGCCGTGCAGATGCGACAGATCGAAGATCTCGATTTCCGGCCGGATGCCGTTCGTCTTCATGCCTATGGCGAGCGAGTCAACGAGGGCGGCGCTGTTCTCGTAGACGATGGTCGGAAAGTTCACCGAGCCCGTGGACAGCGAAGCCATGTCCGGCTTCAGATAGAGGGACGATCCGCGCGCCGAGGGATCGCGCCCTCGCCCGCCGGTCGAGAACTGAACGATCATCCGAGGGCAATGCTTTTTGATGCCCTGCTGCACCAGGGCAAAGCGCTCGGGATCGGAGGACGGCGTCTCGTCGTCGTTGCGAACATGGATATGGGCGAGCGTGGCGCCGGCCTCGAAGGCCTGATGCGTCGATTCAATCTGTTCGGACGGCAGGATCGGCACCGCCGGGTTGTCCTTCTTGCGCGGAACGGAGCCGGTGATGGCGACGGCAACGACGACGGGGTTCATCTTGAGACCTCATGAGGATCGCGCTCGCGCGCACAAAGCCGGATAGACACATAACGCCTGAAGCCCTGCCGCTGCAAACATCGACGTTCGCAGCGGCATGGCCTCGTCACGTTGCCGTCAGGTCGGAATGGCGGCCGCGCCGCTTGCGGCCTCCTCGCGCCGCCGCTCGTAGTCGGCGCGCGGCATCGGCACGGCCTTGGGATTGCCGAGATCGTCGATGCTGATCCGGTAGGTCTCCCGGGCCGTGACGGCGGCCAGCGCGGCGATGACCGTGATGCCGAAGGCGATCGCGCCCACCGTCAGGGGAATGTTGGCCGAGCCGGGAGGCGCCACTGTCGCGAACAGCGCCGGGAGCAATGCGGTGATGGTGGTGCCGATGTTCTGCGAGATCGCCATCGCCGACACGCGGGTGCGGGTCGGAAACAGCTCCGGATAGAAGCTCGGGAAGATCGCGTTGTAGCCCTGATAGACCACGCCCCACATCAGCAGCGAGAGCAAGATTGCCAGCGGCACGTTCCTGATGCTGATGGCGTAGAGATAGCCGAAGGCGAGCAGACCGGAGAGCAGCGCGCCCACGATGATCGGAGGCTTGCGGCCGACCTTGTCGGAGAGATGGCCGACGAAGGGAATGACGAACACGGCCAGCATGTTTCCGAGCACGGGGATCCAGAGATAGACGTCCTTGGCAAAGCCGATGCCATAGGCCGGCTGCACCGCGTAGGCCGCACCGAAGATGGTCGCGACGACGGGGATGACGTTCATCAGCGCCATGCAGATGACCCTGAGCATGTCGCGCCAGCTCAGCTTGATGGCCTGGACGATCGGCGCCCGCGGCGTCTCGCCCCGCTCGCCCTCGCGGGCGAAGGCCGGAGTCTCGTCGACCTCGCGGCGTATGATGTAGCCGGCGACGATGACGAAGAAGCTGAGCAGGAAGGGGATGCGCCAGCCCCAGCTGTTGAAGGCCTCGGTCGGCATGTAGGCCGCCAGCGGCAGAAAGACCGCGGCTGCCAGAATTTGTCCGGCCTGCACACCCTGGAGTGCAAAGCTCGCGTAGAAGCCGCGCCGGCCGAACGGCGCATGCTCCAGGATCATCGAGCTCGCGCCGGAGATTTCACCGGCAACGGCAAATCCCTGCACGAGGCGCAGGATGACGAGGAGGATCGGCGCGAGGATGCCGACCTGATGATAGGTCGGCAGCAGGCCCACCGCCATGGTCGAAATGCCCATCAGAAACATGCAGACGATGAGAACGGTCTTACGGCCGTGGGTGTCGCCCCAATGCCCGAGCACGAAGGCGCCGATGGGACGCGCCACATAACCGACGCCATAGGTCGCCAGCGATGCGACGATCGCGACGGTGGGGTTTTCGGACGGAAAGAAGATTTGCGGGAAGATCAGCGAGGCGGCAGTCGCGTAGATGAAGAAGTCATAATATTCGAGAGCCGAACCGATCCAGCCGCTGGCGGCAGCCTTCCGGGACTGACTCATCTGATGGGTCGCGGTCATCTGAAAATTCCTCCACTGCGTTTTTCTCTGACGTCCCGTTGGCGGGCTTCTTGGGGAATTTGGACAGCACTCTCCTAGCGCTCTGCGGATGTCCGCGAGCGCTGGTCACTGCCGATGGGTGTCTGATTGACTGCGACAATAGGCTATCGCCGGGGTAACACAATTACCCTGTTATGCGATAAACCTAACATGATGTTATCTGGGCCTTGGGCCCAAAAATCTGCCGGGCGGAGGTGTGCAGAGGTTCGCGGTGCACCAATATCGGCCGAATGCTGTGCGCAGCCAAATGGCGCGAAGGGCCAATTGCAGACACCTCCGCCAAAGCGAGCCATCTCCGCAATGATCGTGCTAACCTTTGGATCGCCGTACATCAGGAGGAAATCGTGAGTCGAATAGTAGCGCGTCGCACGGTGCTTACGACCGCTTGTTCGATTGCTATCGTCGCTCTGGCAAATGCCGATTCATCGCGGCCATGGCGCATCGGGTTGGTTACCTCAGGCTCGGGCGAGCGGATAATCGGATGGTTCAGAGAAGCGTTCAGGTCGATGGGATACCGAGAAGGACGCGACCTCATCATTGATCTGCGGGAGGCGAAAGGTCACTACTCTCTGCTGCCCGATCTAGTTTCGGAGCTCATCGCTCTGAAGCCGGACGTTATCATTGCTGAAGCGACACCTGCGATCGCAGCAGCACAACGAGCAACCTCGACAATTCCGATTGTTATGTCGCCAGCTACCGATCCTGTCGGCTCAGGCTTCGTCAAGAGTTTTACCAGACCAGGTGGCAACATAACCGGCACAGCCAATATGTTCGCCGATCTAACGGCCAAGACGCTGGACATTATTCGCCTGCTGTTTCCCAAGGTGCAGAAGATCGGCATACTCACCTCAAACAACCCCGTGCACCCGGCTATGGCACAAACTGCAACCAAGGCCGCAGAAGCCGTCGGCATTTCGGTGCAACGTTTCATTGCGCCGAATCCGGAAGACCTTGAAAAGGCGTTCATCGACATGAAAGCGGCGGATTGCGAGGTCGTTTATGTCCTTGCAGATCCGCCGCGCGATGCGTTGCCATCAATCGCCCTGAAGTATCGGCTGCCCACGGTATATCAGATCGACACTTACCCAGACCGCGGCGGGTTGATGGCTTATGGGCCAGACCTCAAGGCCCTCTTTCGACTTGCGGCCAACTATGTGGATCGCATCCTGAAAGGCGCGAAACCAGCGGACTTGCCGGTTGAGCAGCCAACGAAGTTTGCGTTCGTGATCAATCTCCGCACGGCCAAAGCATTGGGGCTGACTGTCCCGGAACAAGTGCTTCTGATGGCGGATCGAGTGATTGAGTAGAGATCGCCTTTACGAGAAATGAAGGTTGGACCAAGTCCGCGTTGGGTCATAAGCCGAAGGTCGGGTCAGATGCGGACGAACGGCCGTGCGAAGACATGAGGTTGTCTCGGACGGCAAGTGACCGCTCCGGGTCAATTCACGACTGGGGCCAGCCAGTAGCAGGTCCAGTCACGGCCGCTTTGCCACGGGATCTGAAGTAGAGCCAGATCAGGAACGACATTGGCGACGGACCATGCGGTCGCTTAAGGCGTGATTGACGCGCCGAACCGGAGCCTCGAACGATGCGTCACGAACACAGTCACCGCGACATCACTCCGGTGGATTGAACGTCCGCACGAAATACACGGGCTCCTTGCCCTTCTTCAGGCGATAGAGCTGCGCCCGCACGGTTGCGGCCGCGCCGCATCCTTGCCACCGGCTCGATCATGTCGGCCGACAGGATACGCGTCCGGAAGGCGCTCTTCTCGAGCGGGCGATCGAGCACGATCTCGTAGACGCGCTGCAGGTCCGGCAGCGTGAATTCCGCCGGCATGAGAGATGCCGTCAAGACCTGATGAATGATAGCAGGTCGGGGTTGAGGACATCCGCATGCGTGGTCAGCATGCCATGGGGGTAGCCGGGATAGGTCTTCAACGACCCGTTCTTGAGCAAGTTGACTGCACGCGGCACGGAGCTTCCGAACGGGACGACTTGATCAGCCTCGCCATGCATCACCAGCACCGGCACGGTGATCTTCTTGAGGTCTTCAGTATAATCTTCGAGCCAGGAGGCGACAGTCGCGTGGTGAGCGAGAGCACCGCCGGCCATGCCTTGGCGCCACCAGTTCGCAATGATTGCCTCCGAAGGCTTGGCCCCATCGAGGTTGTACCCGTAGAACGGATTCTCAGGGACGAAACGGTAAAATTCCGACCGGTTGCCCAGCACGCCTGCTCGGATCGCTGCGAACCACTCCGGCGGTTGACCGGACGCGTTGGTCTCGCTCCGGTACATGTTCGGCGTCAGTGAAGCGACCAGGACCGCCTTCGCGACGCGCTCCTGGTGGCGAGCGACATAGCGAGCCACCTCACCGCCACCTGTCGAGTGCCCGATGTGGATCGCGTCGCGCAGGTTGAGGTGTTCAGTCAGGGCCGCGAGGTCCGCAACCCAACGGTCCATGTCGTTGCCGGTGCTCGGCTGGTCGGACCGGCCATGGCCGCGCCGGTCGTGGGCGATCACCCGATACCCGTGATGAAGGAAGAACATCATCTGGGCATCCCAGTCGTCCGCTGACAGCGGCCAACCGTGGCTGAAGACGATCGGCTGACCTGATCCCCAATCCTTGTAGAAGATGTTTATACCGTCGTTGGTCGTGATCGTGGACATCGAGTCGCCCCCATCTGCGCTGTCAGACGTTTTGTTGAAAGGACAAGCGATTAATTGATCCATTGCCCACGCGTTATTCAATTTCGCGGGCAGAGTTTTAGAATTTCGGGATCACTTTGCCGAAGCAACGTCGCGGCTACAACCTCAGCGTGATGATGGTGGAAGGACACAGCTACGTCTTTCGAAAAAGCCCGAAGTAGAAGCCTGACCGGTCGGGTCTCTCACTGTCAGGTTTCCCTCGCTGCACCAATCGATGCGACTGCCCGAGATGGATCAATTCACGACTGGAGCCAGCCAGCAGCAGGTCCAGTCACGGCCGCTTTGCCCCAAAAGCCGAAGTGAAGTCAGATCAGGAGCGACATCAGCGACGGACCATTGGTGCAGCCGCCCCAAGACGTGATTCAAGCGCCGAACCGGAGCCTCGGATCATGCGTCACGAACTCGGTCGCCGCGACATCATTCTGGCGGATTGAACGTCCGCACAAAATACACGGGCTCCCTGCCCTTCTTCAGGCGGTAGAGCTGCGCCGGACGGTTGGGGCCGCGCCGCATCTTTGCGACCGCCTCGATCATGTCGGCCGACAGGATCCGGGTCCGGAACGCACTCTTCTCCAGCGGGCGGTCGAGCACGATCTCGTAAACGCGCTGCAGGTCCGGCAGCGTGAATTCCGCCGGCATCAGATAGGCCGGCAGCGAGGTGTACTCCACCTTGTTGCGCAGGCGCTGGATAGCCGTTGCCAGGATGTCGCCGTGGTCGAAGGCGAGCTTGTCCTTGAGCCGGCCCCCTTGAATCGGACACCAGCGCGCATCGGATGCGAGCGTGCCGGCGTCGTCCGGGATCAGCGCGAAATAGGCGTGCGTGGCCGACCAGCCGCGCGGATCGCGCGTCGCACTGCCCCAGCTCCCGAGCTGCTCGAGATAAGGGCTCGTGACGCCGGTCTTCTCCCTAAGCTTGCGCGCCGCACAGGCCGCGAGATCGCGGTCCTTGGCGACATCGACGAAGCCGCCCGGCAGCGCCCAGGCTTGCGGAAACGGCTCGCCCTCGTCCGCCGGGCGCTGCACCAGCAACACCTGGAGGCTGTCGCCCGAAATCGTGAAAATCACGACGTCGACCGTGGTCAGGGGCCGCGGAAAGTCCAATTGCCCCGACTTTCCAAGGTCTTTGCCAAGGTCTTTGCTTCTGGGCTCACCTGCCATTGCCACCTCCGCTGATCGGCCTTGACACTAGCATAGTTAGTTGTACAGTCCAACTTACTTAGTTGTTCAGACACACTTACTAAGGACCCCACGGAGAAAGCCATGTTTGGCGTCAGGTTCATCAAGGCCCAGCCCACCACCTATCTGATGAAGTATCGCGCCGGCGCTGTCGTCGCCGAGGGCGCCGGTCTGTCCGCGCTCTACTACGCGCCGGTGACCATGCTCGTCGCCGTGCCGATCGGCAGCCGCGACGCCTCCTTCATCTTCCAGCAGATCGCGCGCGACTTTCAGACGCTGACGGTGCAGGGCCACGTCACCTACCGCATCAACGAGCCGAAGAAGGCGGCCGCGATGCTCGACTTCACCCTGAAGGCCGACGGCAGGACCTACGAGACCGACGATCCCGAGAAGCTGCCGCAGCGTATCCTCGGCACGGTCGAGGTCCTCGCCCAGCAGGCGATCAAGGAGCTGACGCTGAAGGACGCGCTGCAGTCCTCCGACCGCATCGCCGACATCATCGCGACAGGCTTGCGGGCGCGCGCCGACATCGCCGCGCTCGGCCTCGAGATCCTCGGCGTGTCCATTCGCGGCATCAAGCCGACGCCCGACACCGCAAAGGCGCTGGAGGCGGAAGCGCGCGAGGCGATCCTGAAGACTGCGGACGAAGCGATCTTCGCCCGGCGCAACTTCGCCGTCGAGCAGGAGCGCGCCATCCGCGAAAGCGAGCTCGACACCGAGATCGCGGTCGAGCAGAAGAAACGGTCGATCCGCGAGACCCAGATGGACGCCGAGGCGAGCGTTGCCGCCAAGCGCAACGAACTGAGGCAGGCCGGCATGGCCGCGGACATCGTGCTGGAAGGCAAGCGCAAGGATTTCGTCGGCCTCAATGCCGAGAACACCCGGACGCTGGCCGACGCAGAGGCCTATCGGGTCGGCGCGCTGATGAAGATCTTCGAGGGCGTCGACACCCGGGTGATCCAGGCGCTCGCCGCATCCGGCATGCAGCCGGGGCAGCTGATCGCGCAAGCCTTCACCGGCATCGCCGAGAAGGCCGAGAAGATCGGCCAGCTCAACGTCTCTCCGGATCTGCTCAGCCAGTTGATGGAGAAGCCGAAGCCCGAGGCCGCCAATGCCCGCCGCCAATGACCGCAAGATCGTGCTGGTGACGCGCCGGACCAGGCTGGAGGACCTGATCGCGCGCTACCTGACGCCGGCGCAGGCGCGGTTCTACGTCGAGCACCTCGGCGCCGACTTCTCCGACTACGAGCGCGAGCACGAGGTCTACCAGGCGCAGCGTCGCACGACGCTGCAGGTGCTGGAGCAATGGGGACGCTATCAGGTCATCGAGCGCGGCTTCCTGCCCAACTTCATCTTCGCGCCCGATGACATCGTGGTTGCGCTCGGTCAGGACGGCGTCGTCGCCAACACGATGAAGTATCTCGACGGCCATCCGCTGATCGGGGTCAATCCGGACCCGACGCGCTTTGACGGCATTCTCCTGCCCTTCGTGCCGGGCGACCTCGCAAAGCTCCTGCCTGATGTCGCCGCCGAGAAGCGTGACAGCCAGGCGGTGACGATGGCGGAGGCGCGGCTCTCCGACGGGCAGGTGCTGCATGCCGTGAACGACCTGTTCGTCGGCGCACGCACGCACGTCTCCGCGGTCTACGAGATCGCTGCCGGCGGGATGACGGAGCGGCAGTCCTCGAGCGGGCTGATCGTCTCGACCGGGCTCGGCTCGACCGCCTGGTTCAAGAGCATCGTCACCGGCTCGCTCGCGATCGCCGGCAGTTTCGGCCAGCCCTCGCCGGCCAGCTACGACGCCCTGCCCTGGGACGCAGCCGAGCTGCGCTTCGCCGTGCGCGAACCCTTCCCGAGCCGCCACTCGCAGACCAATCTCGTCTGCGGACGGCTGGCGTCCGAGGATCAATTGCGCATCCGGTCCCTGATGGCGGAAAACGGCGTCATCTTCAGCGACGGCGTCGAGGCCGACCGCCTCGACTTCAACGCGGGCGCCGAGGTCACGATCGGAATTGCCGCGCGGCGCGGGCGGCTGATCGTGTGATCGCGCTAGATGCCGAGCGCGTTCTCGCCGGCTTCGCGGCCGGGCACGCTGACATGGACCTCGTGGCCCTCGCGCAGGGCCAGCGACGCCGCAGCCACCGCCGACTCGAAGGCGGCCTCCTTGGTGGCATATCGGCTCTTGACGTCGCCGTCGTGCAGCACGCCCCATTCGTCCTGCACCGGCACGATCGCGTATTGAGCAAGGCCCATGGTCTTCTCCTCCAGCTCTCTCGAATTCACGCTCTATCGCTGGCGCACACGATCGGAATCGGCACCAGCATCGGATGAATCAGATGGCCCGCGATTTGCGCGGTGGAGCGCACGCGCACAGCTTCCTGCACGGTTGGCCTCGTGTGGCTTTCGCCTGACCCGACCGGCCAACTCGCGCTTGTGGCGAAGGTTCCTACCTCTGCGCGGCCCCGGGCGCCTCGACCTGATACGCCGCATATGCACGCTTCAAGCCGTCGTGAAGCGAGGTCGTCGCGCGCCAGCCGAGCTTTGCCAGGCGGCTGACGTCGAGCAGCTTGCGCGGGGTGCCGTCGGGCCGCGACGTGTCGAAGCTGATCTCGCCACTGTAGCCGACGATGTCGGCGACCACGCGCGCGAACTCGGCGATGGCGATGTCCTCGCCGGTGCCGATGTTGACCAGTTCCGGGCTGGAATAGGTCTTCATCAGGTGCACGCAAGCATCGGCCATGTCGTCGACATAGAGGAACTCGCGCCGCGGCGTGCCGGTGCCCCACACCACGACGTTCTTCGCGCCCGACACCTTGGCTTCATGGAAGCGCCGGATCAGGGCGGCCACGACGTGGCTCATCTCGGGGTGATAATTGTCGCCGGGACCGTAGAGATTGGTCGGCATCACGCTGATGAAGTCGCATCCGTACTGGCTGCGATAGGCCTCGACCATCTTGATGCCCGCGATCTTGGCGATCGCATAGGGCTCGTTGGTCGGCTCCAGCGGGCCGGTCAAGACCGAGTCCTCGCGCAGCGGCTGCGGCGCCAGCTTCGGATAGATGCAGGACGAGCCCAGAAACATCAGCTTCTCGGCGCCATTCTGATGCGCGGCCTGGATCACGTTCGCTGCGATGGCGATGTTGTCGTAGATGAACTCGGCGCGCAGCGTGTCGTTGGCGACGATGCCGCCGACTTTTGCCGCGGCGAGAAAGATCACTTGCGGCCGCACCTTCGCGAACCAGTCGAACACGGCGGCCTGGTTGCAGAGATCGACCTCGCCCCTCGTCACCGTGACGAGCCGGACGTCTTCCCGTTCGAGCCGGCGCACGAGTGCGCCGCCGACCATGCCGCGATGGCCGGCGACGTAGACGCTTTTGCCCTTCAGCTCAAACGGTGCGTTTGCCATCGCCCGCGTCCCGCTTTGCCTCGGCCAGATCGCTCGCCATCATCTCGGCGACGAGCTCGGCAAAGCTCCGCTTCGGCTTCCAGCCGAGGACGTCGCGCGCCTTGCTGGCATCGCCGATCAGGAGATCGACTTCGGTCGGGCGGAAATAGGTCGGATCGACCTTCACGACGGTCTTGCCGCTCGCCTCGTCGATGCCGGTCTCCTCGACGCCCTTGCCGCGCCAGGCGATGCGGCGGCCTACTTCCGCGAACGACAATTCGACCATCTCGCGCACCGAATGCATCTCGCCGGTGGCGAGCACGAAATCATCAGGCTTGTCGGCCTGCAGGATCTTGTGCATGCCCTCGACGTAGTCCCTGGCATGGCCCCAGTCGCGCTTGGCCTCGAGATTGCCGAGATAGAGCGTGTCTTCCAGACCGACCTCGATGCGCGACACGCCGCGCGTGATCTTGCGGGTGACGAAGGTCTCGCCGCGGATCGGGCTCTCGTGGTTGAACAGGATGCCGTTGGAGGCGAACATGCCGTAGGCCTCGCGGTAGTTCACCGTGATCCAGTAGCCGTAGAGCTTGGCGACGCCGTAAGGCGAGCGCGGATAGAACGGCGTCGTCTCCTTCTGCGGGATCTCCTGCACCAGGCCATAGAGCTCGGAGGTCGAGGCCTGGTAGAACCGCGTCTCCTTCTCCATGCCGAGGATGCGGATGGCTTCCAGCAGGCGCAGCACGCCGATCGCATCGGCGTTCGCCGTATATTCCGGGCTCTCGAAGCTGACGGCGACGTGGCTCTGGGCCGCGAGATTGTAGATCTCGGTGGGGCGGATCTGCTGCACCAGACGGATCAGATTGGTCGAATCCGTCATGTCGCCATAGTGCATCAGGAACGGCACGTTGCCGACATGCGGGTCCTGGTAGAGGTGATCGACGCGCGCGGTGTTGAACGAGGACGAGCGCCGCTTGATGCCGTGCACGACATAGCCGAGCGACAGCAGATATTCGGCGAGATAGGCGCCGTCCTGGCCGGTAACGCCGGTGATGAGAGCGATCCGCTCAGACATATGAACCCTTAACTCCCGCTGACCGCGCGGGCAGCCCGCCCCTTCGCGGCAACCCTCGATTTGACGTCCTTCTTTGACAGAACGGCCGCTGCGGTCAACTCTCGGAAATGCCGTGGGGATTTGGAGGGGGTGAAGGGAATCGAGCCCTCGTATTCAGCCTGGCGGGTCAGGGCAATGCAGTCGTTTCAGTGCCCGTTCGGCAAATCGTGTCGAATGCGCGCGCTGAAACGCAATGCTTCCGGTCATGGCGCGCCACGAGCTTCGTTACTGACCCGCTCTGACCCAGGAGGACCGGCTGGCCCCGTTGGCACCGCACCGACCTATGGATTGCCGGGTTTTGTCAGGCGAACTCCCGCTCCGCCGCCATTTTCCGGGATGAACTCGATCCCGCCCCTTTGCAGTGCTGCGACAATGGCTTCCTGGGTCTCGGGACGACCGCCCACGTCACCGTCGTTGGCTTCCAAACGCTTGATGGTGGGCAACGACACTTGAGAGTGCATTGCCAGATCGTCCTGGCTCCAATTCAAGAGAGCACGGGCCGCCTTGATCTGGCGAATTGATACTTTTCGTATTGACACCGCGGGCTCCAAATTGATACTTTTAGTATCACCCAGAAGCGCGACCGATCAACTCCCTCCCGCCCTTTTCAACAAACTCGGGAGATCAAGATGATCCCGTTTGCCCTCGCCCTGAGGCCGCCAGCATGTGCCGCACTTCCTCGGCTCGCTCCCTGGTCAGATTCTCAGCCAGGTCCGTCCCAATCATTGCCGGCCCCCTGCGCTCTCGATCGTAGACCATCCACCCTTTGCCGCCCATCCGAATGAAGTATCTACTCTGCATCGGCGCTTTATCGGTCAATTGACGCCTCTCCTCGAATGATCAATGGGCTCGCAGGATCGAGGCATTCGCCCGTGACTTTCGTTCGCCCTCCCTGAATCAAATCTGGAAAAAACAGCGGGGTTCCATTTGGAACCTCACTTTGCCGAGACCAAACGAGATGCGACAGCAAGACTCTCAAGGCGTCCGGCGCTCAATCCACCTGGAAAGCCGCTCGGCCGGCGCCGCGTTTGGGCGCCTAGCCCCAGTCATGGCCCATAGATCACCAGTTCAGAGTCCGACAAATCGGCAAGCCGGGGGCAATGCGGACCCTTGAAGTATTTGCGACCGATCGGCTCCCTGTAGATACCGACGAGGCCGGTCACGGGACCATTGGCGTCGAGAGCAACCGATATCCAACCGCGTCGAACCAAGAAACGACCGATGGCGCCGGCGCACGCGATATAGTCGGCCACATCGGCGCAATAGATCATTTGCATCGATGGCAAGCTGACGCGGCCCAGCCGCATCGGCTGCAGAACGAACGGAAAGGCGCGGCCATCAGCGGCGCGGCACACCAGAACGAGACAGCCGTAGAGCGCGTGGCGCGCGAGCAAGGCGACGTCTGACTCCGATAATCCGTCAATAGCCTGCGTATCCTGCCGGACGACTTCCACGCGCATATCCCTTGGAGGTCGCGATAAGGCCGGGAAGGAAAAGAACAGGCCGGCGCAATAACGGCGGAACCCCTGCGCTTCGATGGCATCCCACGTCCATTGCGCCGGGCTGATGTTGACGTACGTCACGTCCCTGTGACGTTGCGCGACCTTGGTCATCATGGGTGCGTAGCTGCGATAGGCGGGCTGCACGTACCAGCTGGAGAGATTGCACCGGATCGAGATATTTCCACCATCGCACCTGGCGGTGTGGATCAGGAGCAGAGCACCAACCGGCGTCCGGTCATGCTCGAGCATATAGCCAAAGCGCGGGAAGCTGTCGGGCGTCTCGCGCACGGCCAGGCGTCGGAGACCATCGATCCAGTAGTCGCGCGGACGGACCGGAAAGCCGTTTGCCAAGAGATCGGCGATGGCGTCGAGATCGACGATTTCTATCTCACGACATCGGATCATGTTCGTTTCGCCCGCGGCACCCGGCGCGCCCTTTGGTCACCGGGCTTGCGCACGCGCCGGATGAGCCGATCGCGCGGCAACCAACCTGCGTCCGTGGCGCCGTGCCGCAGAGAAGGTCTCGTCTCGCGCTCCCGATGACTTTGAACGCCCGGCGCGCTGCGACGCCAGGTACAGCAACCAGTTGCGGTATATGCGCTGGGCCGGCAGACGCCAGACGTTGCTCAGGTCCTTCGCCAGCCGATCGACCGGAAACTCGGCGAACAGCTCCGGTTGTCTGCCGGAAAGGGCTTTCTGCCGGAAAGCGATCAGGATTTCTTCCGCGTCCTCGTTCAGATACCCCCGCGGTATCGTCGGACAGACTTCGTTCTCGCCACGGAGAAAGCGTCCCATATCCCGTCGAAATTCACCCAGCAGGCTCTGGGTTTCGTATTCCGGGTGACCCTGGAAATGCACGAAGAGGCTCTTCTTCTGCGGCTTGACGAAGCAGTCCACCCCGGCCTCCGTCGACCAGGTCAGAACCTGATATCCGCAGTCCGAGAGATCCTCCTCCTGCACCTCGTTCCACCGGGCGTGGGGTATCCGGAAGGTCCGCGGCACGTCCTGCATCAACGGATGATGCCACGTCTTCGTTTGAGCGAAGACGCCGAAGCATTTGGCAGGCAGCTTGTGGCGCGGAATGCCGTCCAGGTGCAGGACCGCCCCGTGGACGGCCAGACAGGAAAATATCGACGACACGGTATTCTCCGTCGCCCAGTCCGCGATCTCGGCGAAGGTGCTCCAATATGGCTCTTCCGTCAGGCAGGAGGCCCTGGGTTCGGCACCTGTCACGATCACGCCATCCAGGCGTCCGTTCAGGAGATCGCCCATGCCGCGATAGTACCGACGCACGTAATCGCGTCCCCAATCCGAACGGGGCGTCGATTCCATCGTGTAGAAATGCAGCCTGACGCAGAGCCGTCCGGCAGCGGCATCGAGCAGGTCGAAGAGCTGGCGCTCGGTCGACATCAAGGCTGCATCCGCCATGTTGTTGACGAGCCCGATGTCGAGATATTCCTCCCGCCTTCCCGGTGAGGCCTTCGCGTCGGCGGCGCCCGACGCTCTCGAAGAGAGGTGGTGCTCGTGCGACTCGATGTCGATCAGGACAGTCATTCGATTGCCTCTATGCTTGACGAAGCATCAGTTCGCGGCGCCGAGGGCCTGGTCGAGATCCGCGAGGATGTCGTCGATGTGCTCAATTCCAACGCTCAGCCTGATCATCTCCGGTCGTACGCCGGCTTTGTGCTGTTCCTCGACCGACATTTGCCGGTGCGTTGTCGATGCGGGATGGCAGGCGAGCGTCTTCGCATCGCCGATATTGACCAGCCGCTTGCAGAGATTCAGCCTGTCGTAAAATCTCTTGCCTGCTTCAAATCCTCCAGCCACGCCGAAAGTCAGCAGCGAACATGCCCGACCGGCCAGATATTTCTGCGTCAGCGCGAAATAGGGATTGTCGTGAAAGCCCGCATAATTCACCCATCCGACGCGACGGTCATGGCGCAGGAATTGTGCGACCTTCTCGCCGTTCTCCACGTGCCGCTCGATCCGGAGGGCGACGGTCTCGATGCCCTGAAGCAGCAGGAAAGCGTTCATCGGCGCCAGCACGGCCCCGGTGGTCCTTTGAGAGACGGCGCGGCAACGCGCGATGTAGGCGGCGGCACCGTAACGCTCGGTAAAGACCAGGCCGTGGTACGATTTCTCCGGCTCGTTCATCATCGGGAAGCGCCGGCGATGCTCCGCCCACTGGAATCTGCCGCCGTCGACGATAATTCCACCGAGCGTCGTGCCATGCCCGCCCATGAATTTCGTCAGCGACTCCACGACGATGTCTGCACCGTACTCAATCGGCCGGAGCAGGATCGGCGTCGGCACGGTGTTGTCGACGATCAGCGGGACGCCCCGACGGTGCGCGACATCGGCCATCGCCTCGATGTCGCAGACGTTTCCGGCGGGATTGCCGACGCTCTCGCAAAACACGGCCCGTGTATCGTCGTCGATGAGTCTGGCGACGCTCTCCGGCCGGTCGTCTTCCGCAAAGCGGACCGCAATGCCCTGCCGCGGCAGGATGTGGGCGAACAGCGTATGCGTGGTGCCGTAGAGCTGCGGCACCGAGACGACGTTGGACCCCATCTCCGCGATGTTGACGACCGCATAGTTCACGGCGGCCTGACCGCAGGCAACGCTGAGTGCGTCGATCCCTCCTTCGAGCGCGGCGACGCGCTTCTCCAGCACGGCGTTGGTGGGATTGCCGATCCGGGTGTAACGGAAACCGTCCACTTCGAGATTGAAGAGCGCGGCTCCATGATCGGCGCTGTCGAACACATAGGAAGCCGTCTGGTAGATCGGCACGGCAACGGCTTTCGTTGCCGGGTCGCTTTCGAAGCCGCCGTGGACCGCGAGCGTTTCTCTTCGCATGGTCGCCGGCCCTACGGCTCTCCGGTCCCGGGCTAGCTCCCGACTTCCTTGGCGCATCGCAACTCCTCGATTGTCGAAGTCGGCCGGCGGTCGGCCTCCGGGAAGCCCAGCAGATCGCGCACCGCGATCGGCCACAGGTCGACGTCTTTGCCGTGGGTGTGGAACATGGCGACGGCGAGACGGTCCATTCCGAAGGCCACGCAGGCCGTGTGGGCCGGCGTGGATGCGGAATCGACGATGCCCCAGGTCGTGCCGAAATGATCCCGGTGGTAGTTGAAGCTCATGCATGCGGTCGGCCGCTCCTCGGAGCGCAGCGGCACCAGCAATTCGAACTTGAGCGACAGCTGCTTCTGGCTCACCGCCATCATCTGCCCAACCCGGCCGAAGAACGGGTCGTTGGCATGGTCGATCCTGAAGGTCAGCCCGAGATCCCGGGCGATCTTCTGCGCGCGCATGATCCAGCGCTCGCGGAATCCCGACACGAGATCGGCACTGCCGATACAGACGAATTCGCGCATCCGGAAGGACTGCAGCCGGTCGAGATGGCGCGAGGGTTCGCGACGGAAGCAATCGGCGGCCACGTCGAAGCGCCAGCCGCCTGGCGGCACGGGTCCCCGGCTCGCGGCGATCGGATAAACCGGATAGCAGGCGGCCGGCGACAGAACGAGATCCGCCGGTGACAGCGACGCGGTCCAGTCACCGCCGGAATCGAAGCGCCTGACCGCCGCGTCGATCTCGCTCTCCAACCCGTGCAAGCCACAGACGCAGCCGAGGAGATTGGGAAAGCTTTTCAGATAGCCGGACTTCTCGAGCTGGGCGCGATTCATGACGGGCGGGAAGCGCATCACCTCGGTGTCCGGCTCGCGATTCCGCGAGATCACCGCCGCAATCCGCTCCACGACGTCTTCGTAGAGCGCGGTGCGGCCGTAGACGCCGGGCGAGCCCATCTCATGGAACAGCGTGTCGGCAAGATGGTCCAACGGATCGGCCGTAAGCGAATTGGCGTCCGCCGGCGCTTCAACGATGGCGACCTTCATCGGGCCTTTTCCTTCTCAAAACAACATCAATCGCACAGAGACTCTGGAACCGCGCTCATCAGCGTGGCGGTACCCATGCTGGCGAGGATGCGATCGTTGTTGATCATGATCGGAGCGGAAAGCACGTCTCGCAGGTGGCGGCCGATACTCACGTCGGTGTCGTTGCGGTATCCAGACAGGCCGCAGGTGCGCATCGCATGCATGACGGTCGCAACCGCAAGTTCGGAAGCCTCCACCTTGAGAAGATTGATCGAGGACTGGAAATCGACGGACGAGATCGCGCGCAGATCGCGTTCGCGCGCTTCATAGGACTGGAGACACGCCGCGATCACGGCGCGCAATTTGTTCAGGCTCATCCTGGCGGCAGTGTAGTGCGTCGCACCAGGAGGCAGGTTGCCGCCCGCCCCGCGGGCAGCCTTGCGGATGAAGAGCTGCGCCCGGTCCACCGCGGCTGCCGCAATTCCCGCCCAGACCGAGGACCAACACAGGTGGGCGACGGGTGTCATCGTCTGCGCGTGGATTTTCTCGTATGGCACCGGGAATATCTGCTCCGCGGCTCCCCTGAAATTCAGCTTGAAGCCGGCACTGCAGGTCCCACGCATGCCGAGCGTCTCCCACTCAAGGGTGCGCTCCAGCGTATAGTCATCACGGGTGATGGCCAGCAGCACCTGATCGGATCCGGCAGCAGCGTCGGAGCGGCGGGCGATGGTGATGATGCCGTCCGCCTCCGCGCCATACGAAATCACCGTGGCGTCCCGCACCAACGAAATCTCGGTGCCGGCGTGCTCCACGGCAGCCGAGCTGAAGCGTATGTTTCCACCGTTCTGGCCTTCCGTGGTCGACGATGCCAGCAGCAACTGCTCGGCGGCCACGCGGCGCATGAGATTCTCGTGCCAGCCACTGCCGGCGCCGTGACGAACCAGGCACGCAATCTTGGTCTGATGCATCGCGAAGATCATCCCGACCGAAGCGCAGGCACGGCCGAGCATATAGCACATGTCGGCGACCTCGGAGATCGACGCCCCGCCACCGCCGTACTCGATCGGAATCTGAGCCCCGAGTAATCTCTCCTTGCGCGCCGCGTCGATCGCCTTCCGAGGGAAGCACGCCGTGCGATCGACCGTCTCGGCCTCTGCCGCAGCGACTTCCGCGACCTTTGCCGTTCGCAGCCGGAAAGAGGAGTTGTCGGGAGAGAACGCTATTCGCCCGATTTGCTTGGCGACATCGCGAAACTGGACTTCCTGCACAGTCATAGGCCGGGCCTCCCGTCTCATGGTTTTCGTGACCAGTCGATGCGAGACAGATTGAGGAGATCTCCCCTCGAGACCGACAACTAGCTCACTTCCCCTACCGCGTCGTTGGCGCAGAAGTGGGTATCAGGAGGCTTCCAGTCCCGGGCGAGGTACCTCCGAAGCAGAGCTATTGACCCGAGCAACAGTTGGGTATCGTCGCATCCATTGCGATCACGCTTGGCCGCGGCAGGAGACCGGCTGACATGCACAGCTTTGCCGTCAACGTTCAGAACCGCGTTCTGTCGGTCGTCAGGAACGTCCTTCAGCAGAACGAGATCGTGGCCGATGTCCATCCGGAGTCGCGACTCGTGGACATCGGATTGAGCTCGATGGGCATGGTCGAGTTGATGCTCAAGGTCGAGGCCGAGTTCGATCTCATCCTTCCCCAACTCGAGATCACGCCCGAAAATTTCCAATCGGTGAAGGCGATGGAGCGGATGATACTCAATCAGCTTGGATCCGGGTCGGGATGAAGCCGGCTGAACAAAGCTCCTGCTTCGACAACGAGGCGAGCCGCATCGAACGGGTGCGCGCGCATGCCGAGCCGGCGATGAGAGTGGACGCTCCGCCACGCAGACGCTCCGCCGCGAAGAGTTGGCTGAAAGCCATCGCGCTAACCGCACGGCCGGAGACCCAGCCCCACCACCTGTTCGCCGATATCGTCCAGGACTGGGCCCGGCGTCAGCCCGATCGCCCCGCCCTGCTCGGGCATGGCCTGTCCTTCACCTATCGGGAGCTCGCCGACCGGATCAACCGCTATGCGCGTTGGGCGCGGGGCCTCGGCCTCCATGCCGGCGGCACCGTCTGCCTGCTGATGCCGAACCGGCCGGACTACCTTGCCTGCTGGCTGGGTATCAGCAGCGTTGGCGGGACGGTGGCGCTGATCAACACCAGGCTCGTCGGTCCATCGCTCGCCCATTGTATCGACGTCGCTCATGCCGATCACCTCATCCTGGCGCCGGAGTGCGCGGACGCATTCGATAGCGCGCGTCCGCATCTGCATGGCGTGCCGAAATGCTGGACATTTTGCGCCGGCGGTTCAGGTCACGACCTGGACGCCGCGCTCGCCGCCTTCGAGCCGCGACCGCTGCCGTCCGCCGAGCGCGGCGACGTCACGATCGACCAACGCGCGCTCCTCATCTACACCTCGGGCACCACGGGCCTTCCGAAAGCGGCGAACGTCAGTCACCGCCGGGTTCTCGCCTGGGGCGGCTGGTTTGCCGGACTGACAGACGCGTCAATCGACGATCGTCTCTACGATTGCCTGCCGCTCCATCACTCCGTGGGCGGTGTCGCAGCCCCTTGCAGCATGCTGTTCGCGGGCGGCTCGGTCGTGATCGCCGAGAAGTTCTCCGCCGGCAGGTTCTGGGACGACGTCGCGCGGTTCGACTGCACCGTCTTCCAGTATATTGGCGAACTCTGCCGCTACCTCCTGAAGGCGCCGGCGTCCAAACAAGAGGTGCGACACCGCCTGCGTCTGGCCGTCGGCAACGGATTGCGCGGCGACATCTGGGAGACGTTTGCCGGCCGGTTCGCGATTCCGCAGATCATCGAATTCTATGCCGCGACCGAGGGCAATTTTTCACTCTTCAACGTCGATGGAAAGCCGGGCGCGGTCGGCCGCATCCCGCCGGTTCTGGCCCATCGTTTTCCGGCCGCGATCATCAAGGTCGATGCCGATAGCGGCAGCCCGGTCCGGAACACCGACGGGCTCTGCATCGCCTGCGCGCCCGGCGAGACCGGAGAAGCCGTAGGCCGTATCGGCGGCGCCGGTCGCGACGGCTGGGGTTTCGAGGGCTATACGGATCCCGCGGAGACCGCGAGAAAGATCCTGCGCGATGTCTTCGCTGCGGGTGATGCCTGGCTCCGCACGGGCGACCTGATGATGCGCGACGAACACGGTTATCTGCACTTCATCGACCGCATGGGCGACACCTTCCGCTGGAAGGGCGAGAACGTCGCGACCAGCGAGGTGAACGACACGATCACGGATTGCCCCGGCATACTCGATGCCTCGACCTATGGAGTTGAGGTGTCCGGGACCGATGGCCGCGCCGGCATGGTGGCCCTGGTGGTGAAGCCGGATTTCGATTTCGGTGTCTTCCGCGAACACCTTTCGCGCAGGCTGCCGCCTTATGCAATTCCGGCCTTCGTCAGGCTGTGCCCGTCGCTCGAGATGACCGACACCTTCAGGAAGAAGAAGCAGCGGCTGATCCGCGAGGCATTCGATCCCTCTGTGGTGGACGATCCGCTGTTCTTCCGTGATGCGGCGACCGGTGACTATCATTCGATCGACCCGTCCGTTTTCGCGCGCATCATCGAGGGCGCAATCAGGCTGTGACGTCTGCTCGGAAGCCGCAAATGTGAGGTGAGTACCATGCTGGTCAGAACGAAGATCTTCTCCGCGATGAAGCAGATTGCCGACGAGCAGAAATTGACGCTTCCCCGGCTTGAGGATGACCTGAGCCTGAACGAAACCGGATTCGATTCATTGGCCTTCGCCATCCTGGTCGCGCGGCTGGAGGACGAGCTCGGTATCGACCCCTTCACTGTCGCGGAAGACGCAACCTTCCCCTCGACCCTCGGTGAGTTTGTCAGGGCCTACGAGAATGTCCCCGCCTGACGTCATCGCGCTGCGTCGGTATCTCGACGAGGGTCCGACGGACCGCACGATTTCCGATGCCCAGCAAAGTGTACGTCTGACGGACCTTAGCGAGCACAGCTGCCTGATCGGCGGATCGTCCTGCGAGCTGTCAGGCCGCTCGGTGCTGCTTGCAACATCGAGGCAGCTGCTGTCCGCGCTTGCCATGATCGAGCTCGACGGGATAGCCCGCCGCATGCTCCTCTGCCCGCCCGACGTCGATTGGGAGCGTCTGCAGATTCTGGTCGCGCAGGCCGGCATCGATACCATTGTCACCGACCGCCCGCCATCCGAATACCTCTCCGGAAAATGCGCTGTCCTCGGCATCGACCTGCCCGCACGCAGAGCCATAAAGCCGGAGGCCGACCATGCGACCGAATGGTTGATGCTGACCTCGGGGACGTCGGGGCTGCCGAAGATCGTCCGGCATACGCTCGATGGACTGGCCGGCGCCATCATCGCCGACGGGCCTGCGCACCGCCGCGGCGCGACCTGGGCGACGTTCTACGACATCCGCCGCTATGGCGGCCTGCAGATCTTCCTGCGTGCCTTGATCGGCGGCGGGTCGATGGTGCTTTCAGAACCCGGGGAAGCCATCGTGGCCCATGTGGCACGCCTGCGCGCGGGCGGCGTCACCCACATTTCGGGAACGCCTTCTCACTGGCGCAAGCTCCTGATGAGCGGCGCGGCCGCCGATTTCTCGCCGCGCTATGTCCGCCTGTCCGGCGAAATCGCCGACCAGGCCGTGCTCGATGGCCTGGCTCAGGCATTTCCGCACGCCTCGATCGGTCATGCCTATGCCTCGACCGAGGCCGGGGTTGGTTTCAGCGTCGACGACGGGCGCGAGGGATTTCCCGCCCACCTCATCGGCCAAAATCAAGGCGGCGTGGAGATGAAAGTGATCGAGGGCTCGCTGCGGATCCGTTCGCGGCGGACCGCACGCGCCTATGTCGGGGCGGATGCGCCGCCGCTCGTCGACGCCGAGGGGTTCGTCGATACCGGCGACATGGTCGAGTTGCGCGGCGAACGATATCACTTCGTCGGCCGGCGCGGCGGCATCATCAACATCGGCGGGTTGAAGGTGCATCCGGAAGAGGTCGAGGCGGTGATCAACCGGCACGCCTCCGTCCAGATGTCGCGCGCGCGATCGCGCAGGAGCCCGATTACGGGTGCCATCGTGGTCGCCGACGTCATCCTCGCGAACGGGACCGACGAGAATCGCCACGCGGCGATCCGCGCCGAGATTCTTGGCCAATGCAGGGATCGCCTGGCGGTGTGGAAGGTGCCCGCGATGATCCGCTTCGTGGAGCGGCTCGACGTTACGGCGGCCGGGAAACTGGCGCGCACCGATGCGTAATGTCCTCGTCACCGGCGGCAGCCGCGGGATCGGCCTTGCGCGCCTGCGATCTGCTGGCAGGTCGGGGAAAGAGAACGGCCCTGATCGCTGGGGGGCAGGGCAGGAAAGGATCAGGGCCGCTGCTCTGAATATGCCGAAACCCAGTGGCACACCCCTGCGGGGCGCAACTGGAGCCATTCGCTATGAACCGCGACGAGTTACTGACAGCGGGCAACGCGAACGACCCAGACCCGCAGGCGTCGAATAAAGCACGTTCCAGCCGATACGAGGGCTGCGATTCCGGATCAGCGGTCTGGTCCAACGGACTACCCACAAAGCTTCAAGGCATCGCGCCGTCGTTCACGTCGCGCGACCATATTGCGCGATCGCGAGGGCCGCGAGCACCGTCCGATTGCTGACCTCAAGCTTTTGAAAGATGTTGTGAAGATGCTGCTTGATCGTGCCGTCGGCAATGTTCAGCCGCCGCCCGATTTCCTTGTTCGACAATCCCTTGGAGACCAGATGCATGATCTGGCGCTCGCGGTCGGTGAGCGTTGCCAGCATGTCGTCCGCGTTCGCCCTCTCCTCTTGCGACGCGACAGGGTCGGGTGACGTCGGCGGCGCCAGGCTGTCGCCGTCGGCGATGCGCCGCAAGAACCCGACCAGCGCCTCGGGCTCCGCGTCTGTCAGGATGATGCTGCAGGTCGGGGGGCCGGATTCCAGCACCAGCGCGCAATCTTCACTCGAGCCAAAAAAGATTAAATGTGTCGAATGACTTTCCGGCAAACGATTTTGTGATGCGTGCGACGAAAAGGCCAAAAGCTCGGCACACTCGGGCATCGCGGGGTCGACGATCGCGATATCGGGAGCGAGGTTATTAATCGCTTCGATGCAGCTTGGAGTACTCTCACAGGATGCGACGATTTTGAAATCGGCCAGGGCGCCGAGCACCATGCTCAGCCCCTCCAGGACAATCGGATGTCGGTGTGCAATGACGACATTGGTACATGCCATTGGGCGCTCCTCCGCCGAGGTCCCCCCAAGCAACGCGCTGAACATACTCCTATTTCCAAACAATAGGTCGAAAATTTCGTCCGACACGGACGTCGCCGCTGCAATGCAATACAATCAGCAGGTTGGCGCGCCCGCCTTCCGCCCGCAACTTGCACCGAATGCCCGCGAGAGTTCGTGACCAATCTGCAATCAGCGAGCTCCGCAAACGACGAACGAACACACGATCTCAGATAGCGCCGCGCCGGCAGCAAAAGGTCTGCGTGTCTCCAACGCGCTCCGCGTCTATAACGAACGACATATAGGCGATCGTAAATTCGAGATTAACACTCTAAAAAGCTTAAACAATATAGGAACCACGAATTTGCCGGTGACGTTTCGGGAAGGCGCCCGCTCGGAGTAGCCACATATACCCGGACGTCTACGGCCCGAGCGCAAACGGCCAACCACCGATGGCTGGCCGTCTCTCGTGAGACCCAATTTGATTGCGTTATTTTGTTGCGTTTCTGTTGTGTGTCATTGCGTCGGCTGGAGGCCCCAATGAGGAGGTATCAATCTTACGAAGTAGCTCTTATCGGAAAGAGCGTTTTGATTAGAGAAGGCATTGCCAGAATACTGCACGAAGCCAATTTTCGAATGCCGATATCGGTGTCGTCCCCGGAGGACTTGCCAAGCTCGCTTCAAGCTCAGCAACTGATGTTTCTCATCGTTCACACCGGCGATGATTTCGATCTTGCGGTATCGGAGATCGGATATGTGAAGGATCGATATCCCAACGCGCCCGTTGCGATCGTGTCGGACAACTACCGGCCGGTCGAGCTCGCCTCCGCATTTCGTGCGGGTGCCAGCGGTTACTTCGTCAACGTCAATTCGTGCGATGCCTTCATCAAATCGGTCGAACTGGTGACGATGGGCGAGACGGTCTTCCCGCCTGCATTCCTGTCGTTCGCTCTCGACGGCAATCGTGAACGTGAGACGATGGAGCGCACCCAACATGAACATGCGCCCCTCGTCCCTCAAGAGACCGTTACCTCGCCTCAACTTTCCCCGCGCGAAAACGCGATCCTCGCCTGCCTCATCGAAGGCGATTCCAACAAGTGCATTGCCCGAAAGATCGATATCGCCGAGGCGACCGTGAAAGTCCACGTCAAGGCGATTCTGCGAAAGATACGGGTTCAAAACCGGACGCAGGCTGCGATCTGGGGAATGAACCATGGATCGCAGGTGCGCGCCGCAAATGACCACGCGACGGCGGCCGGTGAAGCCGGCGCTCCCATCGTGAGGCGTCACGGGGCGATCCCCGAACCGGAGCATCTCGACGAGACCGCTCACCTGGTCCGCCAGTCCAGTCACGTGGCGGTACCCCCTGTCGACGGTCTACTCCGCAAGGGAACGGCCCAACGGACGGGCGCAGCGGTACGGCTGTACAAATAGCCGGGCGGCGGGAGACGGGAGCGACTCCTTGTCTTAACGCTCCCGCAGCGACTCCTGCTTGTATCTCGCCAGCGGCGAGAGCAGGTAGCTGATGATCCTGCGCGCGCCGGTCTTGATCTCCACCGTCACCGCCATGCCGGGGCCGAGTTTGACAAGCTTGTCCTCCACCTGCATGTGCGTCCGGTCGAGCGAAACGCGCGCGGCATATTCGAGCTCCTGGCCTTTCGGCTCGCTGCTCCCTTGCGCCGTTCCTGAACTCCGATCGTTCGGCCCGCCCTGCCTGTCGCGCGTGATGGCATCCGTCGAAACGCTGAGCACATCCCCGTGCAGCAGGCCATAACGCGTGAAATTGAACGTATCGATCTTAATCTCCGCCTTCTGTCCGGGATGAACGAACCCGATATCGCGGTTGGAGAGCATGGCCTCGATCTCGAGCTGGCTCTCGCTCGGAACCACGACCGCGAGTGCCTGCGCCGGCGTCACCACGCCTCCCACCGTGTGAACGGCGAGCTGCTGCACGACACCGTCGACCGGCGCGGTCAGATGCTGGAGCTTCGTACGCCGTTCCGCCTTGACCACCTCCTGTGCGGCGCTCGCCGCCTTCTGTTCGGCTTTCGCGAGCGCGTCATAGGTCGTGCGTCGATACTCCGCGGCGGTCCTCTCTTTCGTTTCCTTCAGCAAGGCGATCGCGGCGTCGGCTTCGCGCAGCCGGCTCTGCTGGAGCACCATATCCTGCTGGAGGCCGACCAGTTCCTGATACTCGGAGAGATAGACGACCTTCGAAGCCAGGGCCTTGTCGACCAGATTCTTGCGAATGTCGACCCGCTCCTGGAGCACCGGTATCGTCGCCTGGAGTTTCGCAACGCTGGCCGAGGTGGTCGCCCGCTCCGCTTCCTTCTGGCCCTGCTGACGCTCGATCTCCGCGAGCTTGGCGCTCTGTTCGGCCCGCTGACTGATCAGGAATTGCCGATGCATCTCGACTTCCGCGGCACTTGCGCCCGACGGTGACCGGAAGGCGGCAAGCGGATCGTCGGTGAGCGCAGCACGCAGCCGCGCGACGTCGAGCTCGGCCGCGACGAGATCGCTCTTCTGACGCTCCTGATCGGCTTCCGTCATTGTCGGATCGAGCTCGATCAGGACGTCGCCGGCCTTGACGCTCTGGCCGTCGCGGACATGGATCGCACGGACGACGCCCGTCTCGAACGGCTGGATCACCTTGGTGCGCCCGCCGGGCACGATCTTGCCCGTCGCAGTGGCGACGATATCGACGCTGCCCAGGGATGCCCACAACAACGCGACGCAAAACACCGCGATGATGCTGGCCCCGATCGCGCGTCCGATCGGAGACGGTGGCGATTCGGTGATCTCGAGCGCCGCAGGAAGAAACGCAATCTCGTGCTGGCGCCGTCGAACCTCGGCCCTCGGAAACGGAACGATGTTTCGGCTAGCGGACGTCATGGATACCGGCCTGCAAGTAGTGGAGATTGGCGTAGCGCCCGTTCGAGCGGATCAGCTCATCATGGCTGCCGTCCTCGACGATCCGGCCGTGCTCGAGCGTGATGATCCGGTTCGCATTTCGGACCGTCGAGAGACGGTGGGCGATCACGAACACCGTCCGGCCCGCGGCTATCCGCCTCATGTTCTGCTGGATGGCACGCTCGCTCTCATAATCAAGCGCACTGGTCGCCTCGTCGAGAATGAGGATGCGCGGATTGGTAATGAGCGCGCGAGCGATCGCGACACGCTGGCGCTGCCCGCCGGACAGACTGCTTCCGCGCTCGCCCACGATGGTGTCGTAGCCCTCCGGCAGCTCCAGGATGAAGTCGTGGGCGCCAGCCAGCGAGGCCGCCTCGATGACCCGCTCCATGGGCATGGAGGGGTCGGCGAGCGCGATGTTCTCGCGAATGGAGCGATTGAAGAGCACGTTCTCCTGCAAGACGACGCCGATCTGGCGCCGAAGCCAGGTCAGATCGACCGTTGCGAGGTCAACGCCGTCGACCAGCACGCGTCCGCTCTCCGGCACGTAGAGCCGCTGGATCAGCTTGCCGATCGTGCTCTTGCCGGAGCCCGAAGAACCGACGATACCGACGACCTGCCCAGGCTCGACCGCAAAGGACACGTCGTGCAGCACCTCGGGGCCGTCGGTACGGTAGCGGAACGTCGCGTGATCGAACACGACCTTGCCGCGGATCGGCGGCAGCGCCGCGCGCGCCGAACTGAAGCTCGGCTCCGGAATGGTGTTGAGAATGTCGCCGAGACGATCGACCGACAGACGGGCCTGGTGGAAATCCTGCCAGATCTGCGCGAGCCGAAGCACCGGCATGCTCACCCGCCCCGCCAGCATGTTGAACGCGATCAGCTCGCCGACGCTCAGGTCGCCGCCGATCACGAGCCTGGCGCCAAAATAGAGCGTTGCAGCCGTGACCAGCTTGTTGATCATCTGGACAGCCTGGCTCGCGGTGTTGTTCAGGCTGAGGACGCGGAAGCTCGCCCCCACATAGCCGGCGAGCTGCTCCTCCCAGCGGCGTTGCATCTGCGGCTCGACCGCCATCGCCTTCAGGGTCTCGACGCCCGTGACGCTCTCGACCAGGAAGGCCTGGTTCTCCGAGCCGCGATTGAACTTCTCGTCGAGGCGCCGGCGAAACAGCGGCGCGGCGCCGGCCGAGATTCCGATGTAGAACGGGAACGAGGCCAGAACGATCAGCGTCAACAGCGTCGAATAGTAGAACATCACCGCAAGGAAGACGACGGTGAACAGGAGATCGACCACGAGCGTGAGCGCCGAGCTCGTCAGGAACTGACGGATGTTCTCGAGCTCGCGAACGCGTGCGACCGAGTCGCCGACGCGGCGCGTCTGAAAATACGCGATCGGCAGCGCCATCAGGTGACGAAACAGCCGCGCACCGAGCTCGACGTCGATACGGTTGGTCGTGTGCGCGAACAAATGGACGCGCAACGTGCCAAGGACCGTCTCGAACACGGTCAGCGCAACGAGGCCCGCGACCAGGACGTCGAGCGTGCTGATGCTTCGATGCACCAGCACCTTGTCGATCACGACCTGGAAGAACAGCGGAGCTACGAGGGCGAAGACCTGAAGGAAGAACGAGGCGATCAGCACTTCGCCGAGCAGGCGGCGATATTTGTGCATCGCTCCGAGAAACCAGCCGATATCGAACCGCCTGGAGAGGTCCGTCAAGGCCGCGCGCCGGGTCATCAGGATGATGTCGCCATCCCAGACGGCCTCGAGTTCGGCCTGCGTCATCGATTCCGGTCGGGGGGCCAATGGACGTTGGACGAGAATCCTGTCCTCGATGACCTTGCCCAGAATCATGAAGCTGCCATCGCGCAGCGCGGCGATGGCCGGCAGCGGCGTAACGGCAAGCCTGTTCCAGCTCGAGCGTTGAGCCCGGGCCTTGAGGCCGAATTCCCTGGTACAGCGCAGGATCTCGGTCACGCCAATGCGCGACGTGCCCATGCGATGGCGAATTTGCTCCGGGTCGGCCGCAACGCCATGGCACCGCAGCAAGATCGCCATTGCAATCAGGCCCGATTCATCGCCGTCCGAAGGCTCGAAGCCCGGCTCCTGGACCGGCACATCGCGACGATTGAAGGGATTCATGCGCGCCAGGGCGGAACCGGCGCTCCCAGCCAGATCGCGCCCGTACGCGACGAGGCCGGTGAATGCATCATGCGCCCGGCCGGCGAGACCTTCAGATCCGCTCAGGATCAAGCGACCGTCCCAGATCTCTTCAAATTCCGCACGCGGCATCAACTTCGGATGCGTCGAGGTCGGATGCAGCACAAGCGCGGCGTCTTCCTCGACTTTCCCGAGCAGCAGAAACCCGCCATCACGCAGCGCTGCGATTCCGGGAAGGCCAATGCCTGCGAGCTGTTTCCAATGTGTCGTGCGCGAAGCGACCTTCAGCCCGAAATCGCGGGCGCAGCTGATCATCGCACGGATGCCGATTGCGCTGTCTCCGCAGCGGTCGCGGAGCTGATCGGGCTCGGCGTTCACGCCATGAAGGCGCAGGAACAGAACCAGAGATCTAAGCCCGAGATCTGCGGCATGGGCATTTCCATTCTGGATCGCCATATATAACTCAACCCTTCGCGGCTACCGGCCGCGTACGATGTTCCTTCTCATGCATTCCCAAACATTGACGGTGCCGCACCCGGGCACTGAGCCCGGGTGCGGTTCGGTCCTTAGTGCTGTGGCCGGGCCAGCAAGGCGTCGTGCGCCCAACCGGTTCCCTGCGACACGGCCGCAATGATCTGACCGGGATCCACCTGGCCGGTGTGACCGGCCAGATATTGGTTCAGCAGCGCAAAGCTCTGGCTTGCGAGCGAGGCCATCGCGGTCCCCGTCGCAGACGGATGATCTGCCGCAACTATCGGATCGGCAGAGGCCGTTGCCAGAGTACGAGCTGACGGGTCGAAATGCTGCTGGAGCAGCGCAAAGCCCCGGCTGGCCAACCCCGCGATTGCAGCGGCCGTCGGTTGATGATCCGCGGGCTCGATCGCCTGCGAGGTCGTCGGGGACGCGGCCGTGGTAGCAACAACCTGGTGACCCGTCGCAGAGTGGTGGTCGTGTGACGACGTTGTCGTAGTCGTCGTGGGTCGGGGATCGGTCACGGTGATCGTTTGAGGCGCAGCCGTCGCGACCGCACCGGTTGACGGATCCTTCGCGCTTGCCGTCATCGTCAGCGTCGCGACCGGATGCCCCCCGCCCCTGTAGGTCGACGTCAGCGTCAGTCCGCTGTCGACCTGCGCAGCCGTCAACGTGATGTCTTTGCCGCTGAACGTCCGGCCGTCGAGCTTGTCCGTGATCGTTTCATATTTCGGCAGCCCGGTGATGTGCACGGTCACGACATCATTGGAATCGGTCGTCGTCACCTTGGTCCCGAGGTCGACGGTACCGCCTCTCCCGGCCACCCAGAGCGAGTCGTCCGCGATGGTGAGGACAGGTGTCACCACGTCGGGCGGCGGCGTGGTCGGAGTGGTTGGCGTCGTCGGAGTCGTTGACGTCGGGTCGATCTGCAGACCGGAGAACGTCTTTACGGCTCCGGCAAGATTGGCAGCGACACCGGAAGCGTCCTTGATCGCCGCGCCGCTCGAGAGATTCACCCCGGTAATGGCGAGCGCCGAGGTGGCGGTGTTGGTCGAGGCAACCGTGGTTGTGAAGGTGAGCGTGCTCGTGCCGGAACCGCCGGCATAGGTGGCCGTTCCGCCGTCATTGAGCGACAGCGTGGGCGTACCCGTCACCGTCACGGCCTCATTGAAGCCGAGTGCCAGGGTGATCGTGTCGCCGACATGCTCGGTGCCCGTTCCCGGAGCAGCCGTCGCCTGCGTCACTGCCGGCAACACCGGATCGATCTGAAGGCCGGTGAACGTCTTCACTGCACCGGACAGGTTCGCAGCGACACCGGACGCGTCCTTGATGGCCGTGCCGCTCGGAAGATTGACGCCGGTGATGGCGAGCGCCGAGGTATTGGTGTCGGTCGCAGCAACCGTGGTCTTGAAGGTGAGCGTGCTCGTGCCCGAACCGCCCGCATAGGTGGCGACATTGCCGTCGTTGAGCGACAGCGTCGGCGTACCCGTCACCGTCACCGCCTCGTTGAAGCCGAGCGACAGGGTGATGACATCACCGGCATGCTCGATGCCCGTTCCCGGAGCAGCCGTAGCCTGCGTCACGGCCGGCAAGACCGGATCGATCTGAAGACCGGTGAACGTCTTCACCGCACCCGACAGGTTCGCGGCGACACCGGAGGCGTCCTTGATGGCCGCACCGCTCGGAAGATTGACGCCGGTGATGGCGAGCGCCGAGGTGTTGGTGTCGGTCGCAGCAACCGTGGTCTTGAAGGTGAGCGTGCTCGTGCCCGACCCGCCCGCATAGGTGGCGACATTGCCGTCGTTGAGCGACAGCGTCGGCGTGCCCGTCACCGTCACGGCCTCGTTGAAGGCGAGCGACAGGGTGATGACATCACCTGCATGCTCGATGCCCGTCGACGGAGACGCGGTGGCCTGCGTCACCGCGGGTGTGACCGTGGGAGTCGTGGGCGTCCCCGGAGTGACATTCGCACCCTTGACCGTCTCGCCGCTGCCCGCCTTTTGATAGAGCTGAATCGAGTCGATCTGCATCTGCATCGTCGAAGGCGTCGAACTATCGAGAGCCGTATGCCACCCGGATGTGCTGGAATTTGCGACGGTATTGCTCAACATCAATTCCATCGGCTCATTCGGGATCGGAGCCTGCGCGCTGGTGACCTGCCCGACCTGTTTCCCGTCGAGATACCAGGTGATCGATTTACCCGGCTGCCAGTCGATGGCGTAGGTGTGGAAATCCGCCGTGAGGTCGACGCCCGTGTTGACCACGCCACCGAACGTCCCGGACGGCGTGTGAAGGTGCCAGGCGAAGTTCTGGTTCGCCGGCCCCGAGCCGAGCATTCCGCCTTCCTGCATGTCGATTTCGAAATTATCGCCGCTGCTGCCTGCACCAGCGCCCGGCAACAGCCAGAGGGCTGGCCATGCGCCATCGCCGCTCGGCGCTTTCATGCTGATCTGAAGGTAGCCGCCGTTGAATTCGAAGTTGTTGTAGCTGGTGACCGAACCCGATGTGACCGGAAATGTATACGGCGTCCCACCAGCGATACCATTGACGGGCTGCCGGATCGCCGTGAGATCCAACATTCCGTTGCTCACAGAGACTTGGCTCGGCATGTCGTATTCGGCGTTGTTCTGGTTGCCCATCCCGCTACCGCCGGATCCATTGCTATTCCACGCCCAGCCGTTGGCGGCGTTGCTCGTGAGGTAAGTGTGCCAATAGCTGCTGAGCGTCGTGCCGGAGAAGTCTTCCTGGAACACGAGATCGCTGGAGCTATAGCCCGCCGGTGCGGAAAGGGTCATTCCGGTATCCTCTTGACGTTGATGACAGGGAATTCCACTGCCGCAGCGCGAAGGCGCGCGACATACCGCATGCTCGAAGCTCTCGCTTGACGAGCACCATTTCAAAGCAGTGGGTTTTGAAGTGCCCCCCCGACTGCTGGTGCGGACGGGGTATTAATGAAACGTGGCGAAAAATGTTTCTAAATGTGAAATTTACAGAAGAATTCGCACATACATAGGTATGTGGTGCTGCTTTCGAGCTGCGTGATCATACAGCGGCCATTGCACGCAAGCGTTGCTTCTGAGCTTGATGACGTCGCCGTCATGCGCACGCAAACGGTCACGGTCGCATCAGCTAACGCACGCATTCAGTCAGTGCATCGGTGCACGGAAGCTCCGCCGCTTGTGCCGTTGCTGCGGATCGTCAAACTTGAGCTCGGCGACCAAGCGCCAAAGCTGGACCTCATGGCCGTCCGCCAGGCGCCCGGCCCGTTCGGTTGCGGACGCGTCGTCGGGACAATGAAGATTGACCACGCTCCCCAGTTGGCCGTGCTTGTCGAGAAGGAATGCACGATAGTGTGGCATCGCAAGTCCCCATGCGGACTGCATATTACCTGTAGGCTTGTGCTGCGACGTGGAGATTTTGCGTCATTACGAGCTACCTCCGATGGGCGGCATATGGCTGCCGCGGCTCGTCCGATCAGGCCCTTTGGCGCTTCTCCCCGGGTTCGGCCACGGACGATCGCACGTGACGGACACGCTTCGGTCGCCCAACAGCTTTCGCGAGATCGTCGCAATGATAGCCATTGGGGTTGCGCAATTGCCAGCGCCAATGGTCCGCACACATTTGCTCCAGCGATCGCGTCGACGTCCAACCCAGCACCTGCTTCGCAAAGGCGGGGTCGGCAAGGCAGACAGCCACATCACCGGCTCTACGCTCCATGACTTCATAAGGGATGGATCGCCCGCTTACCTTTTCGAAAGTACGGACGACATCCAGAACGCTGCTGCCCTTGCCGGTGCCGAGATTGATCGTGATCAGACCCGGCTGTCCGAGGTGACGCAAGACACTCAGATGACCGGCCGCGAGATCGACCACATGAATGTAGTCGCGGATCCCGGTGCCATCGGGCGTGTCATAGTCGTTCCCCCATATCTGCAGCTTCTCGCGTCTCCCAATCGCCACCTGCGCCACGAACGGCACGAGATTGCTCGGCACACCCAGCGGGTCTTCGCCGACGAGCCCGCTATCGTGCGCGCCGACGGGATTGAAGTAGCGCAGATTGCCGATACACCAACTGTCGTCGGACCTGCAGAGATCCATCAGTATCTCTTCGATGACGCGCTTTGTGCGACCGTACGGATTGGTCGGATCCAGGGGATGCCTCTCGTCGAGCGGCAGGTATTTCGGCACGCCATAAACGGTCGCGGACGAGCTGAATACCAGCGTCTTTACATTCGCCCTCATCATGGCCGACACGAGCCGCATCGTGCCCAGGACATTGTTTTCGTAGTACGTCACAGGCTGTGCATTGGACTGGCCCACCGCCTTGAGCCCCGCCAGATGAATGACCGCCGTCACGCCGCAAGCACGCAGCGTGCCGCAAATCGCCTCTTCGTCCCGGATATCTGCGTGGCGGAAGATGACCGACCGCCCGCAGATGGCCTCCACCCGCTCGAGCGAGGCCCTGTTGCTGTTCGAAAGATTGTCGAGGACCACGACGTCGAGCCCGGCGTCGAGCAGCGCGATGCAGACGTGGGTCCCTATAAAGCCGGCGCCTCCGGTGACCAGGATCATTTTGACACCTTCCGCCTTCCCCCACCGTTCTCCGCGCCTCCCCTGGAGTCGTGTCAGCTACGCCCTCCACACCCGGGCCCGCGATCCCAAGTGCCGCGAGAGCGCTTCGGTGGTCCCACCAAGGCGGGCCGCCGCGTACGCAAACGCCGTAATGGTGAAGCCTGCGATGATCGCTCCAGCCCTCTGCCCTTCACTGAACCTGCCGTGCATGGCAGCCCGCAGGTTCGTCGCGACCGCGCGCGGCAGGACCTCGCGTACGTAACGCCCTTCAGCGCGCAGGCCATCCTTGGAGCCTGCAAGATCCGTCAACACCGCCTTGGCGCTGCCCTCGACCAGACAACGGTGCACGAAGTACTTCCATGTCAAACGGTGGGCAGGCACGGCGTGATGCACACGCGCCCCGGGACGATACGCCCAATAGCCGCCAGCATGCTGGCGGGCGGCACGTATGCAGAACTCCGTCTCCTCGCAGCTCTCGGCCTTGCCACCAATCCTGCCGCGGCCGCTGACGGAAAATCCAAGCTTTCGGCGTCCGAGCTGCGACGTGAACCCGCCGGTGCGGCGGAGCACGTCGGCGCGCACCGACATGTTGGCGCCGATCGGATTGCGGATGCGGCCATCGCGCACATGCATGCCGGTATAGGTGCAGCCGACGACCCAGCGGAACTCACCGGGAAACCAGGAGGGCGGTGGCGCCTGCCACAACGGTTCGACCGGGCCGCCTGCTCCGAGCACGGCCGGATCCTTGTAAGCCTCAAGCAGTTCCTCCAGCCAGTGCGGGTCGGCGACGGCATCGTCATCGAGGAAGGCGATCACAGGCGCCGTGACGCATTCTGCTCCCGTCATGCGTCCGCCCGACAAGCCGGCTTCCTTCGCATTGGCGAGCACGGTCACGCCGGAGAGCTCCCGTGCGGCTCGCTCCCGCAAGGCATCGTTGTTGTCCACCACCACGACAATTTCGCGCGCGGCGCGCGTTTGATTGCGGACCGAATTGACCGCGCGCGTCAACTCGCTCCAGCGGTCGAGCGTATGCGCGCAGATCACGACGGAGGCCTCGGTCATGGGGTTCTCGCAGCAGTTTTCCGGACCTGTGCTGCCCGCGATGCCGCAGCCTTGAAGACATTCCAGATCGCGCCGCCATCGTTGCGGACATCGAACTGGTCATACTCATCGATCGGATAGCGTCCGCTGTCCTGCCGCGACACCAGTCGCCATACCATCCAGCCGGCACAGTTTGAATCGCGCGCAAGGGTGTCGAGCCACATCGCATAAGCCTGTGCCGAGTCGGGATTGGAGCGCGCATAGCCGAATTCCTCCAGAAGGACCGGTTTGTTCGCGCGCGCCGCCAACTGGCAGAACTCGGTGATCTTGTCGTTGAACTGGCTGACGGTGAGCTTGTAGAACAGCGGGTAGCCGTGCCATGTCCCGAAATCGAGAGTCGGGATCGTCAGATCGGACAGCTTCGCTTCGACATTCGCGTGGCCCGAGCTGACGAGATGATTGGGATCGAGGGACTTCACAAAGGCCGACATTTCGGCAGTCCAGGCCAATCGCAGCGCCTCGGGCTCCGCATTGCCTTCGTTCATCAGCTCCCAGGCCATAATGGTCGGATCATCGCGGTATGCGAGCCCGGTCAGCGGGTTGACCCGCTGCACGACATGACTGACCCAGCTCCTGTAGTCGCGCTTCGTGCGCGGATCCCTGAAGAAAAATCCGGACTTGTCCTGACTCCCATACCAGGCCCGCATCTGCTGGGCGCCGCCCGTGTAAGACCAAAAATCCAGGAAGCCGATGACAAGCCTCAGATGACGCCTGCCCGCCTCGGCAATGACGAAGTCCACTTTCTGCATGCCATTCGGGCCATCATTGATCGCCATCCCGCCGGCGCGAGGGTCCCAATACAGCAGATATGAACCTTTGACCGCGAGATCGCTGGCGTCGCCCCCGCTCTTCCAATTCCAGACCGTTGCCGTACTTCCATCCAACGACCCGATCACCGGTTGGAGGAAGATACGGACAACATTGGCTCCCATGGTCACGGCATCATCGAGAACCCGCGTGACCTCGTTCCGCGAGCTGTACGTCAGATAATGGTTGTTCACGCCGACGACGAAGAACTGCCGATCATCGACCGTGAAGTTCGTGCCGGAAATCCTGACGAAGGAGGTCGCCGACGGATTGTCGGCGGCATTCGCAGCGGGCGAAGCGCACAGCAGCGCGAATACCAGCATTCGCACGCTCTCGCGCAGCCTGTTTCCCGCCCGTTTCCAATCGACATTCATCTCTCCACGTGACCTTCGCCCGAGGCCGAGCGCAACCGCTCCGAAGGATTACCTCTCCTGGCGCGGCACGATTCGCCGCCAATCAGGCATAGTGGTGCTTTGGCGGTCCCGGTCGTCGCGGTAGGGCCCTGTGTTGTCCGCAACCAACCAATTGTCCCACTCGTCGGAGCGGCGCGTTCCCGCGGTCGTGATCGGTGGCGAGCTCAACGGGCTTGGAGTGTGCCGCAGCCTTGCCATGGGTGGGATGCCCATTTGGGTCGTCGACTGCAAGCGCTCGAAGCCTGCGCTGTGGTCGCGCTACGCCCATCGGGTGCTCACGAACGCCCTGCATGGCCCCGCCTTCGTTGCGTTTCTGCGCGATCTACAACGCCGGATAGGAGAGCCACCGTTCTTGGCCGTCACGGACGAGCTGGCGCTGCTGACGATCTCGGAGCATCGCAAGGAGCTCGAGAAGCTCTATCGCTTCCGCCTGCCGGCTCACGAGACGGTTCTCATGCTGCACGACAAGGCCAGGTTTCACGAGAGCGCCTGCTTGCACGGCTGGCCCGTGCCAAACGGCGCGATCGTCCGGAATTCCTCGGATATCCCGGGGATCGCAGCGCTCCGTCCGCCCATGATCATCAAACCCGCGGACAAACGCCACGTCCATGCCGGACGCGCTCCTCGCCTGGTCACGGCAGCGAGCTGCGCCGACGCAATCGCGGCCGCCGAGCAGCTTCTGCCTCAGGCCGGTGAGGTCCTGGTGCAGGAAACTGTCGAGGGAGCGGATGACAACATCTTCTTCTGCCTGTTCTACCGGGGCCGCGACCAGGAGACACTCGGCATGTTCACCGGGCGAAAGCTCGCCAGCACGCCGCGAGGAACGGGCAGCACGGCCTTCTGCACGGCCGCGGCCAACAAGGAGCTGGAGCGTGCGACGATCGGCATTCTCGACCAGGTCAACTACTCTGGCTTTGGCGGCATCGAATACAAGCGGGATGCCGGGAGCGGACGCTTCCTGATCATCGAGCCGACGGTCGGGCGCACCGATTGGCAGGAAGAGGTGGCCACCCTCGCCGGGATCAATATCCCCCTGATCGCTTATCGGCACGAACTTGACCTGCGGCCCCTTCCCGACAAGCCGGTCGACAGTCGAATGGTCTGGCAGAGCTCCTGGATCGAGCGGGTCAGCCGGACGGCAAGATCGATTCCGCCCCGGTCCATTGTGGTGGATGGCTATTGGCGCCGAAAAGATCCGCTGCCGGCATGCGTGCACTATCCGCACGACGCGGCATGCGGCGTAAAATTGCATCTGCAACCTTGGGTCACGGTGCTGCAGCAGAAATTCGGGGCGGCCGTAAGCCGGCGTCTCTCCGTGGGGCGAGAGTAACATGCGCATCTGCCTGTATCTCGATCCATCACGACTTCTGCGCTGGCATCACTGGCTGGCGGAGGCGCTTGCCGGAACGCGCGAGAATGAAGTCTCGTGCGCGTTCGCGGTTGCGCAGCGCCCTCTGCCATCGGTATGCCGTCTGCTGATCGATCTCGAACGGCAGGTCTATGGCTTCGGCGCGAATGGCGCCACGGACCCCGTCGAAACGGAGCTGCGATCTCTACCGCCTCTTCCGATCGGCGATGCCGACACGATCATCAATCTCGGCGGCGAGGCGCAGCTCGCGGCAGCAGGACGCGTGCTGACGCCGCTCTTCAACGACATCCCCGGCGAGGTCGGTGTTTTGGCCGCGCTCGCCAATGGCGAGGACCTCGTCGTCGAGCTGCACGACTCGGCGTCTCCTTCGGGCGCGTGGACGGCCCGGCCGGCCCGGCTGGACCGCAACGTGTTTGCGGCTGGCCTCGACAGTGCGCTCTCCTGCGCCGTGGCGTTAATCTTCAAGGCGCTGCACGGCGATACCGCGCCCGACGTCTGCAGGACAACCTGGGCAAAGACCACGCGGCGCCTTGGCGCGTTTTCGGCCCTGGCATTTGCAACCAGCACAGCCGCATCAAAGGCAATCAAGTTCGCAGATATCCTTGCGCGGGGCGGCAAGACCTGGGCAATCGCCTGGCGTTTCGACGAAGGGACAAGCCTGCTCGAGAAGGATGAGGCGACTTTCCGTGTCCTCGCTTCGCACGCCAATGGTTTTATCGCCGACCCGTTCCCGTTTGAGCACCAGGGACGGCATTTCATTTTCGTCGAACAGTATCTCAACACCAAGCGCCGGGGATGCATTGCTGTCGCGACAGTGGACCGGACGGGCATCACCCCGCCGCAGATCATCATCGAGGAGCCCTATCATCTCTCCTATCCGTTCGTGTTCGAGCATGACGGGCAGATCTGGATGATTCCGGAATCGGGCGCGGCCCGGAGTGTCAACCTCTATAGAGCCGTGGAATTCCCACACCGATGGACACGCGAGGCATGCCTTACCAAAGGCATCGAACTCTACGATTCCACGCTGCTGCAGCATGCCGGCGGCTTATGGTTCTTCGGCAGCTCGCGAGTATGGGCGTCGACGTCCTGGGACATCCTCAGCATCTACCGCGCCGAAAGCCTGTCAGGTCATTGGACGCCGCATGTCCACAATCCCTTGCTGATCGACGCGGCTCTCAGCCGTCCCGCAGGCGCGTTCGTTCGACACGGCGGGCGCACGCTGCGCCCTGTCCAGGATTGCTCGCGCCAGTATGGCGGAGCGGTAACGTTTTGCCGGATCGATGCACTCGACCGGTCGCAATTCATGCAGACGCCGGTCGGCCGCATCCGGACCGGCGCGTTCGGATGCCACACATATAACCGCCAGTCCGGCCTGGAGGTGCTGGATCTCTTCGGCCGCGTCAACGGCTTGCGAGAGGTGACGGCCTCCTATGGCCCGCTCGCATCCCGTCCCACCGGCGCCCATGGGCCGGCTCCTGCCGCGGTCGAGTCGGATTCGGCCACGCCGTAAGGCAGATGCGAATGAAGCGTCAAGGATGCGGGACGTTGCAGACTCGATACGCCGTGAAGGCATAACCACAAAGAGCTAACCAACTATCGTGCTTTCATTGCAGCCTGCCATCGGGGATGCTCCGGTCGTTCAGGTCGGGAGAAGCGCCCAAGACATTTCGCCTCGATCTCCCTTGATCTCGTTCGCGTTGTACACAGTACCTGAGGCCGAAGATGGCGAGGTCAAGTACGTTCGTAGATGTGGCGATCATTGGAGCAGGCCCCTACGGATTGTCGCTGGCCGCGCACCTGCGCCGGCGCGCGGTGGAGCACCGGATTTTCGGGGAGCCCATGGGTCCCTGGAAAACCAACATGCCTCCCGGCATGCTGCTCAAATCCTATCCCTGGGCAACGAGCCTCTCCGACCCGGACTCGGAATTCGACCTGAAACGCTTCTGCGCTGAACGTGCCCTGCCCTATCATGACGAGTTGATGCCGCTGCCGCTGAGCCGCTTCGTCGACTACGGCGAGGCCTTCCAATCACGTTATGTGCCTGCCGTCGAGCGCAAGGCTCTGATCGGGTTGGAGCCCGGCGCGGGCTTCCTGCGTGCCACCTTCGACGACGGCGAAACGGTCGAGGCGCGCCGCGTCGTGGTGTCTATCGGCCTGTCTCCCTTCAAGCGCCTGCCGCCGGAGGCTGCACTTCTGCCTGCCGAGCTATGCTCGCACAGCAGCGAATACGGCTCACTGGATGGCCTGGACGGAAGAGAGGTCGTCGTGGTTGGATCCGGATCATCTGCGTCCGATCTGGCGGCGTTGATCCACGAACGAGGCATCTCGGTTTCTCTGGTTGCACGCCGACCAAAGCTCCAATTCGCCGATGGCCCGCGGCACCGCTCCTGGTTGTCGCGCGCCATTGCTCCGATGAGCGGCATCGGCCATGGCTGGACACTGGCAACCTGCGCCAAATATCCGCAACTGATCCAGCATTTATCAAAGGACCTGCGGATCCGGCTCGCCAACCACCGGGCACTGGGCCCGCTGGGCGGCGCGTTCGTGAGGGATCGCGTTGTCGGAAAAATTCCAGCCTTGCTCGGGCAAGAGATCCGTCACGTCGGGACACACAACGGCAAGGTCATGCTCAACCTCGTCGATCCCTGCGGTGCGGAGCGTTTGATGAAAGCCGACCACGTCATCTTCGCAACCGGCTACAAGATCGACGTCAGCCGATTGCGCTTCCTGAACCCGGCGCTGTTGCAGCATTTGCAGCTCGTCGACGGCGCCCCGCAACTGTCGGCGCATTACGAGACGACCGTACCGGGTCTGCACTTTATCGGTCCGGCTGCGGCCAACAGCTTTGGCCCGGTATGTCGCTTCGTCTGCGGCACGGATCATTCAGCCCGGCATCTCGCCCGCCACCTGTCGGCTGTGTTGGCTCGCTACCGGCCCGCGCTCCAGCTCAGGCCGCTTGACCGAACGGTGTTGCCATGAACGCGCCAGTACCGAGCATTCTCGCCCATCTCGGCGTCGCGCCGCTCCCCCACCCGATGGATATCGCGCCGGGACGGTCGCTGACTCTCCCTCGCGTGAGCTTCGTCATCCCGACGCTCAACGAGGCCAAAAACCTCCCTTGGCTGCTGCCCCGCATCCCGAACTGGGCCTATGAGATCATCATCGTCGACGGTCGCTCGACAGACGACACCGTTGCGGTCGCGCGCCGAATGCGTGACGTGAAGGTCGTCATGGAACCCCGACGAGGCAAGGGCGCGGCCCTGCGTGCGGGATTCCGCGCTGCCGCCGGCGACATCATCGTCATGATCGATGCCGATGGCTCCATGATCCCGGAAGAATCCCTGATATTCGTGAGCGCGCTGATCGCCGGCGCCGATCTCGTCAAGGGCTCGCGCTTCATCCAGGGGGCGGGTACCGACGATATGTCGCTGTTCCGTATGCTGGGCAACTGGGGCCTCACCCAGACCGTCCGGCTGCTTTATGGCGGTGTATTCTCCGATCTTTGCTACGGATACATGGCGTTCTGGACCAAGCACGTCGTCACACTCGACTGCGATTGCGACGGCTTCGAGATCGAGACCCTCATCAATGTGCGCGCGCTGAAGAACCATCTCAACATCGTCGAGGTGGCGAGTTTCGAGGCTCCGCGCATCAGCGGCAGGAGCAATCTGCGCGCGATCCCGGACGGCTGGCGGGTGCTCAAGACGATCCTTCGCGAGCGGGTGCTTTCGCCGGTCTCGCTGGTCTCCTATGGATACCCCTGAAGGCGGGGACAATCGAGGGATCGTCCGGTGAAGGGATAGCTAATGCGAATCCTGATGGTCGCCGCCCGTTGCCACCCTTTCATGGGAGGCATCGAGACCCACATCCACGAAGTCGGACCACGGCTCGTGGCGCGCGGCCACGTGGTCGATGTCCTCACCACGGATCCGTCGGGAGAGCTGCCGGTTGAGGAATATATGCGCGGCATGCGCGTGCAGCGCATGCGGGCCTGGCCTAGGGAATGGGACCTGTATGTGTCGCCGGGCATCTACGCCGCGATCCGGCGCGGCGTCTGGGATCTGGTCCATTTCCAGGGCTACAACACCTTCGTGGCACCGGTCGGGATGCTTGCGGCCATTCGCGGCGGCCTGCCTTTCGTCCTGACCTTCCACAGCGGCGGACATTCCTCGCGGCTTCGCAACGCCATACGCGGGGCCCAGCAGGCAATGCTCCGCCCGCTCGTGACCCGAGCCGCGCGGCTGATCGGCGTCTCCGAATTCGAGGCTAGCTTCTTCAGCACCAGGATGGGCGTACCGCGCGAGCGCTTCGTCGTCATTCCAAACGGCGCGGCAATGCCGGCTGCGAGTCCCACCGTCAAGGTCGACCCTCATCTGATCGTCTCCGGCGGCCGGCTCGAGCGCTACAAGGGCCATCACCGGGCGATTGCAGCCATGCCCGAGTTGATCCAACGGCGACCGGAAGCGCGGCTTCACATCGTCGGATCGGGTCCGCATGAAGCAGACTTACGGCGCCTGATCGCCAGGCTTGGGCTTGAAGAACGGGTTACGATCGCGAGCATCCCCGGATCCGAACGCCAGAAAATGGCGGACATCCTGGCGAGCGCCGGACTGTTCGTCTTGTTCAGCGAATACGAAGCTCATCCGGTCGCCGTCATGGAAGCCTTGGCGCTGCGGCGCCCGGTCCTTGTTACCGATACCTCCGGGCTTGGAGAGCTGGCGTCCAAAGGGCTCTGCCGGGCGGTCGCGCGGGACGCAAGCGCGAGCACCCTCGCTGCGGCCATGGCCGAAGAGCTGGAGGCCCAGCGGGACGTCCCGGACTGGGCGCTGCCGGACTGGGATGCCTGCGCACGAATGCTGAGCGAAGTCTACGACGATGTTCACACTGACTTTCTGAGCCGCCGGTCAAGGCATCGCCCTTCGCTTGACGGCATCCCATCGTGGCCCCCCGCGACGAAGGCGCGAAGATGATGCCTGCTCGTTTGACCGCAGCGACGGGGCCAGGTCCGCTCCAAGGCGCGGTCCAAGGCGCGGTCCAACTCGTCTCGGCAGTCATTGGCCCAGATCTTCGCGGCAGCAGCTCCGATGCTCCAACACGGCCGGTGAACTGCGATTGGATCGCGGCCTTGTGCCTGACGGCGGCCGTCGCTCTGTTGCTGGTCGTAGCGGGGCACGCGGCCGGGCGCCGAGCCTACGACGTGACGCCTCTGCTGTTCTGGTCCGGCGTCGTCCTGCTGGTCGTCCCTATCAGCCTTCGCATCGGCTGGCCCGGCGTTGCTCGGGGTGAACGCCTCTTCCTGCTGTTCCTGTTTGCCGAACTCCTGCTCTATTACAAGACTGTGTACTCGCCGACGAGCTTCATCGGTCACGACGAATTCCTGCACTGGGTCGCGGCCGACGATCTCTTGACCGCGCGCCGTCTCTTTCTGTCCAATTCGCTGCTTCCGATCGGCCCGACCTATCCGGCCCTGGAGATCCTGACGACTGCCATCGTCAATCTGACCGGACTATCCGTCTTCCTGGCGGGGACGCTGCTCCTGGTCATCCTGAAGGGCACGTTCGTCGTTGCTCTGTTCCTGTTCTACGAAGCCATCACGGGATCGCCCCGCATTTCGGCCATTGCTTGCCTGGCCTACATGGGCTGCATGACCTTCGTCATTTTCGACTCGATGTTCTCGTACGAAAGCCTGGGCGTCGTGCTGTGCATGCTGACCTTCGCGGTCGAAGCAGCGTCAAGGGATTTCGATCCCCGCGCGAGATTGCGAGCACTCGGGCTGATCGCCTTGCTGTTGGCTTGCCTCGCGGTGACGCATCACGTGACGGCGGCCTTTGCCGCCTTCTACTTCGCCATGCTGGCGGCCTTCGAAGCTCTTCGCCGACAGGGGGCGTCGCGGATCGGCACGACGCTCGCCATCATCCTCATCGCCGCGCTCGCCGCCGCCCTGCCGGTCCTCTGGGTGATGGCCCGCGGCAACCCTCTCTCAGGCTACCTTGGCCCTGCGGTCGAAAGCGGTCTCAGAGCGTTGATGCGGAAATTCTCGGGCGGGGTCACGCATCGGCCGGAGGTCAGCGCAATATCCCAGCCCCTCGGCATGCGGCTGACGACCGCCATCGCAGTCCTGCTGTTGTCGCTCGGACTGGCGACGGGTTTCTTCAGGTCGCTTGCTCTGGCCACGTCGAGCGGTGCGCCATCGGGTTGGCGTCCGATCGGGGACATTCTGAAGCGACGCTGGCGCGACAGCCGCATCGTATTCCTCACGATCCTTGCCTTCGGATTTCCGGTCTCGGTGATCTTGCGCCTGACCCAATCGGCATGGGAGATCGCGAACCGCATGGCAACGTTCGTGTTCATCTCGGTCGGCTTGGTCGTCGCGGTGAGCATCGTCCATTTCTGGCAGGGCCGCGAGGCGCGCGGGTGGCGCCGCGCGGGGCCGGCTGTTGCGCTCTCCATTATCGTCATGGGCGGCATCACAAGCTCTGCACCCGACCCGATCCGGGGACGCTACAAGGTCGGGGCCGACCAGCAATCTGTCGAGGCCATGGGGATAGACACCGCGCGCTGGACCAACGAATGGCTTGCGGCAGGCAACCGCTTCACTGCCGATCGAGTCAATCGCCTTCTGCTTGCCAGTTATGGCCGGCAAGACGCGAGGGTCAGGATCGTCGCAGGCGTTGACACGGCGCGATTGTTCGAAGCCGAGACGCTGGACCCGGATATTCTCAGGGTGCTGGCGAGGAGCGACATCGATTTCCTGCTGGTGGATCTGCGCTTGTCCACGGCTCCACCGATGCTCGGCTTCTACTTCGAGCCGTGGCAACCAGCACACGGAAAGGCGCTTTCCGGCAGCGATCTGCTCAAATTCAACGACATCAAGGGCGTCTCGCGCATCTACGACAACGGCTGGATCGTCATCTACGACGTCAGGGGATTGCATGAGAATTCCTAGCCAACGAGACCTTCGGGCCGCCCTGCTCTGGGCCCTCGTCATGCTGGCTGCCGTCGGCCTCAGCAGCAATGTGCTGCTGCGTACAGTCCTGGTCGCGCCAATGGTCTTTCTTGTCTCCGGCCACGCGATGCTGCGGGCGATCGGCATCAAGACCAGCTCCTTGTCCGAACATCTCGCCTACGCTGTCGGCGCCAGCCTCGTCATTGGCATTGCCGGGGGATTCATCCTGAACGCTGCGGGTCTGCTGACGCCGCTCGGTTGGGCGAGCTGGTTCTGCGCCGTCACCGTGGCCGCTGCACTGGTGGCCGGCCGCCGCAGCGACGCTCCCGATCTGCCGCCCTGGCCCGGTTCGGTGCCGGTGCGCCTCTCCCAGGGCACCGCGATGGCCGCCGCACTGCTCCTGGCTAGCGGCGCTTACGCGCTGGCCGTCCACGACGAGGCGACTTACCGGCAGTTCAGCTATACCGCGTTCTGGATCTTGCCGCCGGCAAGTGGCGGCCCGGCTCGGATGACCGTCGGCGTCCGCAGCGCCGAGGCCAACACCCAGCGCTTCGACCTGGAGATAAACCTCGGCGGCCAGCCATTTGCCGTATTCCACTCGCTCACACTTGCGCCTGGCGAAACCTGGTCGCGAGAGATCCAGGTCCCTATCTCGGCCACTTCGCAGAGGGCCGACGCCCGGCTCTACCGCCCGGACGACAATCGACTCTATCGCAGCGTTTCAACCCTGGTGCCACGCCGTCAAGACGAGGCTCGATGATGCGCGTCCTGCTGCTCTCGCAATTCTATCCTCCGGCAATCGGAGGGGAGGAGCGGCATGTTCGCAATCTCGGCAGGGCGCTGGCGCAGCGCGGCCATGACGTGAGCATCGGCACTCTGATGCGTGCTGGATCGCCGGGGAGCGAGCTGGACGGCACGGTCCGCGTGCATCGCCTGCGTGGGACAATTCAACGCCTCTCGGCTCTCCACGCCGATTCCGAACGCCGCCACGCGCCGCCGTTTCCAGACCCGGAGCTCGTATTCGCTCTGAAGCGGCTGATCGCACAGGAGCGGCCGGACGTCGTCCACGCTCACAACTGGATCTATGCCTCGTTCCTGCCGATCAAGCCCCTCGGTCGCGCGCGGCTGGTGGTGACGCTGCACGACTACGGCCTCGTCTGCGCCAAGAAGAACTTCATGCATCTGGGTACAGATCTGTGCGACGGTCCGCAGCTCGCGAAGTGCCTGCCCTGCGCCGCCGCCCACTACGGAACGACGAAGGCCATCGCGACGACATTGGGCAATTGCGCGTCGAGTTTCCTCGCCAGGCGGGTGGTGGACCGATTCATCGCAGTGAGCCATGCCGTGGCGCGTCATACAGGTCTGACCGACGGCCACGCTCCGTACGAGGTCATACCCAATTTTGTCCCTGACGACGTCGGCGTGCTTGGCGCGGAGGATCCCTGCCTGCGGGAACTGCCCGAGGAAAACTTCATTCTGTTCGTCGGCGACATGATGCGGCTCAAGGGCATCGACGTTCTTCTCAGCGCCTACGCCCGCCTCGAGCAAGCACCGCCGCTGGTCCTGATCGGGCGCCGGCTCGCCGACACGCCCGCCGAGTTTCCGCCGAACGTCCGCGTCTTCAGCAACTGGCCACACGCCGCCATCATGCATGCATGGCATCGCTCGCTCTTTGGCGTCCTGCCGTCGGTCGGGCCGGAAGCCTGCGCGACCGTCATCATGGAAGCGATGGCATCCGGCAAGGCCGTCGTCGCAACCGACGTCGGCGGCATGCCGGATCTGGTCGATCACGGCAAGACGGGACTTCTCGTTCCGCCGGGTGACGCACCGGCTCTGGCCCGTGCGATGCAATCATTTCTGAACGACCGCGCCTTGCTGACCCGCATGGAATCGCGAAGTCTCGCCAGGGTCGAACGGCTCAAGGCCGGAGCGGTGGTAACGAGGATCGAGCAGGTCTACCATGACGTGCTGCACCCAGCCACCGCTCAGGATCATGCTCCCTGCGCACCAACATTCGGGTGAGCCACGATGTCAGCGCCCACCCGAACCGCGATGACGCGCCTTCTAGGGACGGTGCAGAAAAGTGCGGTCTTCGTTATCAACTCGGGCGCAATGGCCATCGGCACGGTGGTCACGGCTGTGTTGGGATTTGCCTATTGGTGGCTTGCCGCCCGCCTCTTCCCGCCGGAGGTCATCGGCACGGCCTCCGCTCTCCTATCCGTGATGGGCCTCATCGGTCTGCTGGGAGAGGCTGGGCTTGGGACGTTGCTGATTGGCGAAATCGGCAGGCACCCGGGCCGGGTGGCCGGTCTTGTGAGCGCAGCAGCATCGATCGGGCTAGGGCTGGCGCTCGGCCTGGCCTTGTCGTTTGTCGTCGGAGAGTCGCAGCTCAACAGTTCGAACAGTCCGATCGACAATTGGCTCGTGGGGACTGCCTTCGTCCTCGGGTGCTGCCTGACCGTTCCCATCGAACTCGGCGATGCGGCACTCGTCGGCGATCTGCACAGCTCCAGCCGGATGATCCGACAAGTGTTGTTCTCCACGTGCAAGCTGATGCTGATCGCAGTTGCCGCCCTCGCGGGCTTTGCTTCCACCGCCGCGATCGTGCTGACATGGTTGGCCGGGTTGCTGATATCGTGGATCGGACTTGATGTCCTGACCCACGGCAGAGCCCGGCGCCTCCTTGGGCCGCCCGACTTCCGGGCGCTCTACAATCTTCGACACAAGGTATTCGGTCATTACGCGCTCGATGTTACCATCCAGGCGCCCGTTATCGTGATGCCCTACCTTGTGCTGGTTCTCCTGTCGGCGACCACGAATGCCGCGTTCGTGTCGCTGTGGATGCTGGTGACGATGGCCGGCACGATCCCCGCAGCCATGTCCACCGTCCTGTTCCCCGTGATCAGAGCAAACGCGAAGCAATTCCGGCACCATATGCTCGTGTCGCTGACAGTCTCATTGCTGTTCTCACTGGTCTGCGCCAGCGTCGTCTTTTTCTATTCGCAACAGATTCTTGCGGTCTTCAATCCGGCTTATCCGCGGATTGCGGGCACGAGCCTGTGCTTGCTCGGGTTCAGTCTGCTGGGATCGACGTTCAAGTATCATGCCTGCAGCCTGGCGCGGCTTCGCAACAAAATGGGCAAAGCATCCCACTGGTTCGCATTCGGTGGATTGCTGGAGATATGTTCCGCAATCGCGGGTGCGAAGCTTGGCGGGCTTCAAGGCCTGGCCGTGGCTTGGACGGTCGCCGTCAACATTGAGGGCGCATGCGCGGCTCTTGTCTTGTTCTTTGCGACAACGCTGGATTCGGCCAGCGAGCCCGATGCGCGAAGCCCGTCCCCCAAGCTGCTCCAGACTTGAGCGGCCCTCGACCGCAGAAAGAATGTCGATCTGCGCCGATCGCCGTCATTCGGCTCCGCGAAACTTCACAATTCATTTTGTTGCGATCGCCGTGATGCCCATCAACGCGCCGACCACTTGACTGCGCCGCAGATGCATCGGGAGCCGTCCGAGAGCCCGTTCGATGCCGCGCAACAGCCAATAAGGTGGCGTGGCCAGCCTGTAGCCGGCGATCACCAGGGGGAATTTGACCCGGCGGAAACCCGCCGCCAGGATCAAGGCGCGGAGGGAGCGATAGTCGTACTCGCGCATGTGCATTCCCGTTGCCACGTCATCGACGAGAGCCGATATGTCATGCGGGCCGGTAACGATGCTCGGCGTCGTGCATACATAACGTCCGCCGGGTCTCAGGACGCGATGGATCTCCCGGAGCTGGTCTCTGGCGTCGTCGTCGTGCAGGTGCTCCATGAGCTGATCGGAGTTGGCCAGGTCCACGGAGTTGTCCGCGAGGGGAATGCCGATCCCGTCCGTCTTCACGAACCGGAAATTTTCCGGCGCGGTGGTGAAGTCCACAAGAGCATCCGTGACGTCGAGACCGAGCACCTCGCGGGCGATCGTCGACAGCGCATAGGGCAGCAGGGCGTCGCCGGCGCCGATTTCCAGGTACACGCCGCCGCGCGTCATCAGGGGCTTGAGGAGCCTGACTTGTCTCGCAACGCGTTCGGGCCGTGACCTGTCGCCTCCCCTAAGCTGGGGATGATCCGGCAGGCTGTTGAACAGCTCCGAATAGACCTCGGCATAGAGCTGCGAACGCTCGTGCCGGGCCGCGGATCGCAGGCGATCTGCGAGCCGGCGCTCGAGTTCATAGTGGGCAATCAAGCGATCGGGTGATCGGGTATCGTTCCAGCGCCGCTGGATCGCCCTGTAGTCCGGCTTCAGCATGACCGGTGTGGACGCTCCGAATTCCGATCTCTCGTCCTTGTGGTCTGAAATTGCAGCGACTGGCGGGCTCGGTCCATCTGCGGCGGAGAGCACGGTTGGCCCGGGCTCGGGCAAACCGTCGATGTATTTCGCCGACGCCACGCTTTGCTTATGCCGCCTTAGTTGTTGGCGAGAAGGGGACATGACCATCCATGACTGAAAGTCTACCATGCAACCGACCGGCCCGACCGGAAGACGAATTGCCAGGCCCCGACTAGCCTGTCCATGCGGGCCAGCCTTTGCTCTCGAATGTCCTGGACGGTCATCACTTCGGGCCTGTCCTCTGCTCCGCGACGGCGCGACCCGTCGTCTCCGAGTAGTCGGCACGCCCGGTTGTCGATCGTTCCTCCCTCGCGGCCGAGACCGGCCCGCCGCTTTGCGCTCTCTCGCTTTCACCCGTGATGACATTGACGAGATCGCCGGGCTTCAGCACGCTCGTCCCGCTCGACGGTGTGGCGACCGGCCCGGTCGCGGTCTGTCGCACGATCTCGTAAGTCACCCGGTTCGCTTCCTTTGCGAATTGGCCGCGTGTCGCCGGCAACGTGCCCAGGACCCCCTCACTGATGTTGAACTCGCGCTCATTGTCCGCGATCTGGCGCTCGACCAGCTCGATCTCGTTCTCCAATTCGCTTTTGACGTCGGCCTGGACCTTCATGACCTCCGCCTCCATGGAAGCAAGGCGCTGCTTGGCCATCCCGTACTGATTGAGCGCGTCCCTCCGGCGCTGCTCCGCGTCGGTGAGCTCGCTTTGCACCTGATTGAGGACCGTCATACTGAGAACGTTGCGGTCGACGAGGGAGCGCATACTGTTCACGCGATCCTGGCGCAATTTGACCAGTTCATCGAGCGCCTCCGTGCGCCCATAGACCGCAACATCCTGCTTGGCCGACTCCAATGCAGCCTGGATGGCGTGCTCGCGATTCTTGCGGGCCGTGGCAACGGCCTTGCGTCGGTCGCTCTGCTCGTTGACGATGTTGGCGGCCTCGGTCGCGCCGACCAGTTCCAGCAGCCTGAGCGGGATCTTGGTGGCAATCCCGTCGCGCTCCGCCTTGAGCACCGCCCCGCGCGCCAGCAATTTCAGCATCGCATCAACGGCGCCGCTGCGCTTCTGGATCTCGCGCACGGCTTCGATCTTCTGCCAGGGGTCGTTAGTGCCGCGATCGAGCCCGCCCGCCAACGCGATTGCGTGCAGGACGGTCATGCCGGACACGTATTTGAACGTACCCGCGTTCTTGACCGGCCCGAGCACGTAAATGGGGGAACGCTCTACCGACAAGACGGTGACCATTCCCCTGCGCCCCAGCAGCTGCTCGAATCTGTCCACCAGCGCTTCCTGCACCTGTTGCGCTGAATGATTGAGGACCGGAACGAGACCGAGCAACGGCACGGAAATCGTACCGTCCTCCTGGACCACATATTCCCCGGTCAGTTCCGGACGCTGGAGGATGCCGCGCAGAGCCGACGTCGACGAGGAACGCCCCCACTTATCCTCTTCGACATCCACTCGCTCATAGAACGCAATTTTGAGGCGATCGCCGACCACGAGCGGGGCTGCCGGCGATGCGTCCACCTGCGTTCCGGCCAATTTCGGGGGCTCGGTGATGGTAGAGGCGGCGAGAGTGGAACTGCCGTCGATCGTCGTTGCGGGCAGCGCTTGGGCTGCGAACGCAGTGTCGGCTTCGGCCGCAGCGTCAACGGACCGCTCTCGCGGCGCACCGCCTGCAGCGGATAGCGACCGTGCGACAGCTGCGGAAGCAACCTCGATCGCTTTCCAATTCTTGACCGTACCCACCCCCAGAAGGGCGATCCCGGAGACCGCCCCGAGCAGCAGCAAGCGCTTTCTTGTCTTGCGAAGCGGCATGCTGGGGTGTCGGATAGCACGCTCTGAGCTGCCCTTGGCGTCCATGGCGAATAGTCTCGATTTCAGCGGCGGCGATTCCGTCCGACCGCGCCACTGGCTGCAAACGTGAGCAATCAGAACGACAACGCGCGCCATCGTGATCTCTGGTGAGCAGGGACACAACGACCCTTTGTGGGCATCCCTGGAGGTACTCCTTCCGGGCAGCAAAAAGGGGTAAGCGAGGCTCCTCCATGCGGGTTATTGGAAGGCGAATGGGCGGCGCGCATAATGATGCGTCCATACCCAAGCACCCCGATCATGCGACGGACCATGCAAATGAGTCGCACGATTATTCTTTCTCTGGCCGATGGCGACGTCGCAGGCGTGCCGCGTTGCGCTGCGAGGACGGAAAGGCCCCTGCCCGTGCGGAGATGCTCGGCAATTCCGCAGCTGGCGACGGCCGTCCTCGTGATCACGTCTGCGTCCGGCGCGGCATTCGCCGATCCGGCGCGATGCCCCATGGATGCGTCCCAGCAGAATGTCTCCAGCTTCCCCACGCCCTACCGGCTCGAGGGCTGCAACATATTCGTCGTGCAGCCGCCTCACCGCCACGGCAGAGACGGCTCAATTCGACTAGCGCAAGCGGCCGTCCCTGGCAGCGGCGAGCCCCAGCAGTCTCCGCAGCCGGAACCGCGCAAACCTGAAGCGCTGTCGTGCGAGCTCGGCAGCGCAAAGCACGATATCGAGCTACTGCAACGTCTCGCGCAGGAGCACGATCGAGCCGAGCAGCTGGAACAGGCCCTGGCAGCAACGCGGCACGACGTCGAAGATCGGACTGCCCTGGCGGACAAGGCCCGCGATGAGGCCGCCCAACTCAAGAAGGCCGCGGATGGCGGCCTGGTCGACTTGCGGAACTCCCTGCAACAGGAGCGGGATCGGACCGGCCAGCTGGAGCGGACACTAGCGACCACACAGCGCGATCTCGATGCGCAAACCGCACTGGCGGCCAAAGCGAGCGATGAGGTCACCCAACTCAAGAAGGCCGCGGATGGCGGCCTGGTCGACTTGCGGAACTCCCTGCAACAGGAGCGGGATCGGACCGGCGAACTGGAGCGCACACTGGCGGCCACCCAGCGCGAGCTCGATGCGCAAACCGCGCTGGCGACCAAAGCGAGCGACGAGATCAGCAGGCTGACGCAGGCGGCAAAAGCCGGCGCCACGGAGCGGACACGGTCGATCCAGAAGGAGCATGACAGAGCCGAAGCGCTGGCGCAGGATCTCTCGATCGCACGCAGCAAGGTCTACGCATACGAAGCTCAAGCCGCCAAAGCCGCCGAGAGCGCGGCGCAGCTCAAACAGGCGCAAGAAAGCGAAACAGCTTCCTTGGGCCAATCGCAGCAAGCGGAGCGCGATCGGGCCGAGCGGCTGGCACGGGATCTGGCGAAAGCAAACCGCGATCTCGAGGTACAGACCGAGCGAGCGTCCAAGGCGAGCGAGGAGGTCCTGCGGCTCAAGCAGGCCGGGGAGCGGGACGCAGCCGAGCTGCGCGGCATGTTGCAGCGTGAGCGCGAACGGGCCCAGGGGCTGGAAACCGAGATTGCATTGGCCCGTCTCGACAACGGCGCGTTCGTGGCGAGATTTCCTCCTCCCGCGCCTCAGCCGGCAACGGTCGGAACGGCTGTGCGCGAGGAGCCAATCGGCGCGCGGCCGCAACAGCTCAAGAACGAGCCCGTGCAGGAAGCGCCGGTGCGGGATGAGACATTTCAGGATCCAAGCACGGTGCCGCGCGGCGCAGCGGAGGTCCGGGCCAATCCCGACGAAGCGGCGCAAGTCGCGAGGCTGATCGCACGCGCGAGCTTGCTGCTCGAACAGGGAGACATCGGAGCGGCGCGGGTCGTTCTGGAGCACGTCGCCCGAATGGGCAATGCGCAGGCAATTTTCGTGCTCGCGGAAACCTATGATCCGCGGGTCCTCCCCAGCTTCGGAACGTATGGGACCCACGGCGACGCGACAAAGGCGCGAGATCTTTATACGCGGGCCGAAGCCGGAGGAGTCAAGGAGGCGACAGCGCGGATCGAAGCGCTGGGCCGATAGCGCTGTCCGGTGCGGCCATTCTACAGAACGGCCACGCGCTATCGACATTCGAACGCGTCCAATACGCATGAGGCATGTAGAGAGGATGATGGTCGATGAGAAAGCTCACTGGATTGCATCGGCTGCTCTTGCTCGCCGCGTTCGCACCATTCCTCCTGGCGCTCCATTCATGGGCGGATGCCCGGCCACAGAATAATCGGCCTCACAAGGTTCGCCAGGCACAGCCCGAGGCGCCGCAGCCAAGGCCTGAGGCGGTCCTGATGAATGCCTGGACAATCGGCCTGGCTGGAGGCCTGCTCGAGGGCGCACCGATCCGCCTCGCAGCGGAGATCGCGCGCGTGGTCGACGACGGGGATAATTTGCACGTTCTGCCGGTCGTCACCCGCGGAGCCACGGAAAACCTGAATTCCCTGCTCTATCTGCGCGGGATCGATGCGGCGATCATCAATTCCGACGCGCTGGAGGAATACAAAAGCCAGGTGCCGGATATCCAGCGAAGGATCGCATATGTCCTGAATCTGTTTCCGTCCGAGCTCCATATTTTCGTTCGGCCGGAGATCCAGAGCTTGAACGATCTCGCCGGCAAGAAGGTCAACTTCAATACGCAGGGCACCGCTGCGGCCTATTCGGGGCCGCTGATCTTCAGCCGACTCAATCTCGATGTGGAGAAGACGTTCATCCCACATCAGGTCGCGCTCGAGCAGATGCGCAAGGGCGATATGGCAGCCGTTGTCTTCATTACATCGAAGCCGGTGGATGCCTTCGTGCGGGGCCGCTGGGAGCCCGGTTTCAAGTTCTTGTCCCTCCCCTATGACGGCAGGTTCGAAGACTATTATCTTCCGGCCGCGCTCGGCGACGCCGACTATCCCAACCTGATAAAGCCGGGCGAACGCGTTTCGACCATCGCCGTGTCGACCGCTCTGGTCGCGTTCAATTGGCCGGCCAAATCGAATCGCGCCGAGCGCGTCTCGCGCTTCATCGACCACTTGTTCTCCCGGATCGACAAACTGCAGGCGCCCGGCTTCGACTCGAAGTGGAAATCCATCAATCTCGCCGCGACAGTTCCCGGCCTCGCGCGCGTCCCTGCAGCGCAGGCCTGGCTGGATCGTCAGCACCGCGCAACACAAGCATCGCAATGAACCGCATCGCAATCCTGCTTCTCTTTGCGGTCGAGACGACGGTCGGCACGGCGTCGGCCCAGGATTCAACGACGGAGCTCGGCTCCTGCCTGCAGAAGCCGCACACCGAGCGCCTCGCGTGTCTGGACAAACTGACGCGCACAGTCGCCCCCCATCAACGCCAGCCCTCAGACGACGAATGGATCGTCAGCCAGACGACCTCGCCGATAGACTATTCTCCAATCGCGACCGCTACGACATCGTCGCGCGGCGGGACCGCCGAGTCCGCGATGCAGATGTCGATCCGTTGCCGCGGCGGCCGGACCGAATTGGTGCTGACAGGCCCCGGCATCTCGCGCGAAGGCGGCGCCGGTGCCATTTCCTATCGCATCAACAACAACGCGGCGGTGCAGGTCGCGGCAGGCAGCCCGGCCTCCGGGCCCGGCATTGCGTTCACGGGGGACATCGTTCGCTTGCTGCAATCCCTTCCCGACAGCGGGGACTTCATCGTCCAGCTCTCGTCACGGGGCGGCGGTGCCCCTGATGGAACATTCTCTCTCGCCGGGCTCGACGCGGCGCGCACGAAGATGGCCGCCGCGTGCAAATGGCCGCGCGCGATCGCAACGCCCAATCGTTGATGACGTGCATAGGATTTTTTTGATGGAGGCGGATATGGTCAGGTTCCAACATATTGCCGCAGCGTTTGCGACGGCAACCATTGCTGTTCTGGTTTCTACATCGTTTGCGAGCGCTGAGCAGGGCGGAAGATACTGGACGCCGGCAGACACGCAACCCGTCCTGCAGAGGACGACGCATGAGAGACATCATGTCGCGAAGCCGGCGACGGCGACACGGCAACGGTCTGCGGTTGCCCGCATGGAGGCGCCGGCGGCACCGAAGACGAAAGAACATCGTTTGATCCTGCAGGTGAACTCCAACGATCCCCCGGCAATGAATCTCGCGCTGAACAACGCAACCAACGTGGCGCAATACTTCAAGGACGCCGGCGAAAAAGTGAAGATCGAAGTCGTCACCTTTGGGCCTGGCCTGCACATGCTGCGCGAAGACACATCCCCGGTGAAGGCGCGCATCGAGGAAATGGCCCTGAGCATGCCCGAGGTGTCATTCAAGGCCTGCGGCAACACCCAGGAAAAAATGAAGAAGGCCGAGAACAAGGACATACCGATCGTTCGCCAAGCGGAGATCGTGAAATCGGGCGTCGTGCGCGTGATGGAGTTGCAGGAGATGGGTTGGACCTACGTCAAGCCATAGGCCGTCGCCGGCGCCGCGGTGGGTCTGAAGGGATCACGACCTTCGGTGAGAGCTGCGATGCGAAAACCCGTGAAAGTGCATTCGCCGCGCCGAGGCCTCATTCCCGGCGAGAGAGCCAGGCCGGAACCGGCCCAAGCCAACCTCGGATATCCACCAGGCTCGCGCGTTCGTGTCACGCCTGCCGCAGGCTCCCGTTTGGCCGGAAAGAGCGGCACGGTGATCGGCGGCGGGTACTATCCGAGAAGCGTGCGCCTGGTCCTGGACGGATCAAAGGTTCGAATCACGCTGCATGCCGACTATCTGGCGCCGATTGACATGGATATCGGCTCCACGGAATCGGATTGATTGCAAGCGAGTTCGTTCACCCGATATCGCGGATAACGACTCTGCAGCTGCTCAACTCAATTGGGATGATTGAGGCTGCCCCCTGACCAGTGACCTGAGCTTGTTGACAGCACGGATGGCGAAACCGAGCGGGACCGGATTGTCCAGCCGGCAAAAGGCGACCTTTCTGACATGATCTTCGACATGCCACTTGGCACGCGTCCCGGTGCGGAACAAGATCACGTCACCCGCCGCATAGCGCTCCGCCGGTCTACCATCCATCTCTACGACGATAGATCCTTCGAGGATCACAACGGTTTCGTCGAAATCGTAGTTCCAGTTGAATTTGCCCTGGGTGCAGGACCAGAGCATGGTCCAGGCCGTCCCACAGGCGCTCGTCGACAGAAGGCGTGAGCGAGCCTCTGGATTGCCTTCAACGATCCACGACGGCTCGATCGGCGCAGGCTTGAGATCGTCCGTCTCGCGATGTCCTACTTCAATAGAACCACGCATCAACGCCTCGATGGCTGGATAGCATTTCTTCCGAGAGCTTCCGGCGCTAGACCCTCTCTCGCCGGCGACGTCCATCCTGAGGCTACGAGCAGTTTGGGTGAATGAGACCGGTTGCCGCAATCCCCCGAAGACGAGCACTATTAGGAGCTACCTCGTCGGCAGCATCGACAGCATTCGAAACGCCCCTCGCCTGCGATGGCTTGCTGCCGCCAACGCCTCGGGACGATCGCGCTTGACGCCGCTTCCCTCGTCCCTCCCGACGAATCGACGGTCGATCTTGTGACGGACGATTTCGGCGCGCCGGACGCGAGGCCGACCTTGAGACCACAGATCTCGAAACCGTCATCCGGAGTCTGCTTGCCGACGAGTGCCGGCGGCCGAGCAAGGTGATCATGCTGAGCGTCAAGGCTCGGCGTGCGCCTTGGCCCTATGCCTCGCATGGCCTTTGAAGTTCGACGACGACGCGGAACTGGCCGACCGCGAGATGAAGGCGCAGGCCGCTCCACGAACGTCACGGGTCGAGCTATGCCAAGCGGGCCCTCGGCAAGTTGTTAACGGCGCGAAAGGGCGGCGCGCGTCTCGAACGAAAGACGGACATTTGTCCGGATCGCGGCTTAATCGTCCGAGAGGGACCTGAAAAGACTGGAGCGGGTGAAGGGAATCGAACCCTCGTATTCAGCTTGGAAGGCTGCTGCTCTACCATTGAGCTACACCCGCGTTGGGCGATCCCCTAACACGGCCGGGCGGCGGTCTCAACTGCCCCCGGGCGGTCTTTCCCGCACTCAAAACGCCCTTTGTTCCAGGCCAAACGCCCTCCCCCTTAACGGCCGGGCGATTTCGACCTATATTGGAGGTCCCGAAACCAACGAAAGGAGGTGATCCAGTGTCTTATCTCAAGCGCTGTCACCTCGCTGGGATCGCCCGCTAAGCTCTGAAAAGGGCCTGGCATCGGGGCGCTCTCAGCCCTGGACCAGCGAGCAAGAATCGGGCGCGACGGGGCCTCCCCGCCGCGCCTTTTTCGTCTGTCGGCGCGGCTCAGGCGGGCGGCTCGCCCGCAAGGACCTCGCGAATCTTCTGCGACAGCTCCGACTTGCGGTATGGCTTCTGAAGCAGGGCCACACCTGGGTCGAGATGCCCTTCGTGGACGATGGTGTCGTCGGTATAGCCGGACGTATAGAGCACCTTCGCCCCCGGTCGGCGAGCCCGGACGGCGTCGGCTAGTTCTCGTCCGTTCATGCCACCAGGCATGATGATGTCCGTGAACAGGAGATCGAATTTGGCGCCCTGGTCGACCAGCGCCAGCGCGGATGCGCCGTCGCCGGCGGCGAGCGTGCGATAGCCAAGGCTGCCGAGCTGGGCGATGACATAGCCCTGCACCAGCGGATCATCCTCCACCACGAGGATCGTCTCACGCCCGCGCGCCGTGGCCGGCGCCTGAACCGGCGCCGTCCTGGCTGGCGCCTCGCCCTTCGATCGCGGCAGGAACAGCCGCATCACCGTGCCGTGCCCCTCCTCGCTCTCGATGGCGACGGTGCCGCCGGTCTGCCGGGCGAAGCCATAGACCATGCTGAGCCCGAGCCCGGTGCCGCGACCGACGCCCTTGGTGGTGAAGAACGGCTCGAACACGCGCTCTCGGATGTCGGCCGGAATGCCATGGCCGGTGTCGCTGACCGCGACCATCACGAAGGCGCCGCGCATGGGTTCGCCCTCGCCGGCACCTTCCGTGCCGTCGAGCTCCCGGTTCGCGGTCTCGAGCGTGAGCCTGCCCCCGCCCGGCATCGCGTCGCGCGCGTTGACGGCGAGATTGACGATCGCGGACGAGAGCTGCGACGGATCTGCCATCGCCGACCAGGCGTCGTCCGCGAGCCGGGTCACGATCTCGACATGCTCGCCCAGGATCGGCTTCAGCAGCTTCGCCGTCTCCAGCACGAGGGCATTGACGTCGATCTCGCGCGGCTCCATCGGCTGGCGACGCGCGAAGGTCAGAAGCTGCGAGGTGATCTCGGCGCCGCGCGCGGCGGCATCGTCGATCAGCTGCGCGATGGCAGCCAGCTGGGGCTTGTCCGCAACCCCCTCCTGAATGATCTCGATCGTGCCGGTGATGACGGTGAGCACGTTGTTGAAGTCATGCGCGACGCCGCCGGTGAGCTGGCCGATCGCGTCCATCTTGTGGGATTGGCGCAGCCGCTCCTCGGTCTCGTGCTGCTCCGTGAGGTCGGTGGCGGAGCCGCGATAGCCCATGAAGCGTCCGTCTGACGCGAACACCGGCTGGCCGTTGACACTGAAATGATGCATGCGTCCGTTCGCATCGCGACCGCGATACTCGAATTTCCGGAACGGCTCGTGACGGTCCAGCGTCGCCACGTGCACGCGCCATTTCTCCGGCTCTGCGTCGTGGTCGAAAGCGGCATCGGTACGGCGCTTGCCGATCAGCGCCTTTTGGTCCATGCCGAAGGCGCCGGCCCGCTCGGATATGTAGGTGAACCGATGATCCGGTCCGGTTTCCCAGAACCAGTCGGACGCGGTCTCGGCATAGTCGCGAAAGCGCTGCTCGCTCGCGCGCGCGTCTTCTTCGGCGCTGCGACGGATCTTGAGGTCACGCTCGAGATTGGCGTTGGCCTCGCGCAGCTCGCCATAAGCGCGCTCGAGATTGGCGCACATGGAATTGAAGGCGACGATCACCTTGTCCAGTTCGTCGGGATCGGAGGACGGCCGGCGCTCCAGATGCAAAGGCGGCGGTGGCTGCGCGAGGCTGTATCTGCTGACGAAGTCGGCGATGGCGACCAGATGCCGCGTCACCAGCAGATGGAACATGTAGATGATGAACAGCGAGACGAGAAACGTCTTCGCCGCCTGGCTCGCGAGAATGACCAGGGCGCGGTTCATCAATTGCCGGTAGACCTCGCTCAGCGTCGCCTCGACGTGAAGCGCGCCGATGGTGCGCACCGCCCCCTGCACCGTGGTGGTCAAAGGATAGTCGCGCGTCACGATCGAACGGGTGTTCGGCTCGCCGACCGCCAGGCGGATCGGATTGGTACGGTCGGCGATCTCGCGCACCTCGGCGGCGCGGATGTCGGGCAGCCGCAGGATACCGTCGAGCAGCAGCCGGAGCTGGTTCTGGTCGAGATTCCACAGGCTCTCGCCGAGGCTGCCGGTGGTGCTGCGGCCGATCTCGTCGAGCCGCGTCTCGATGACACCGACCTCACGGCTGTAGTCGAGATAGAGCTGGAGTGCGGTCAGCACCAGCGTGACGACGGAGCTGAACAGCAGCACAGCGGCCAGCAGGCGCGGCCCGACGCCGCGACGTGACCAGTTGAAGATCCGCGACAGCCACGCTCCGGTCATCGGCGGCGCAAGTGCAGCGCCGATCCCGCCCAAATCCTGCTCCGCGGCGGCCGGGGCAACGGCGCGGCCGCGCTTGGAATCCTCATCGCCTGAGTTGCCCATGCACCATGTCCCGGGAACGGCGGCACTGCTCCGGCCGGTCGCGGCCACGAGCAGTTCGACAGTTGAGATGCTGTTCACGCGCGGCGCGTGGCGATCCTGTCGGCCCATGGGCTGCTTGAGGTCGGCAGGGTCATGTCTTGCGCCCAGCGAGCAGGATTCCCGCGCAAGCTACCACCTCGCGTGCTAGAATGACATCGGTGAAAGTCTGGAGCCGCATCACCCAGGCGAGCGTTGATCGGTGCGCAGGCGCGACCCCCGGTAGATCGCGTGGGCCTCCGAATCCAGCGGTAGCAAGGGTTCGACCAGGGAGAAGCGTGATGTGGCGGATTGCCGTCGTCTGGCTGTCTTTGCTGCTAGCTGCTCCATCGCAGGCGCAGGACCTGATCCGGCTGGCGCGCATCGCCGACATCCCCGATCAATATGTCGGCGGCGAGATGCTGCGGGCCGTCTACGCCAAGCTGAACATCAAGCTCGAATTCGAGGACGTCCCCGGCAAGCGGGCGCTCGCACTGTCGAGTGCCGGCGAGGTGGACGGCGAGATCCAGCGGATCGGGACGCTCTCACGCGACTACCCGACCCTGGTCCAGGTCACGCCGGCGATCAACTACATCGAGCCCGCGGTGTTCACGACGAGGCTCCATTTCGATGTCGCGGGTTGGGATTCAATCCGGGACTACAGCATCGGCATCGTCCGCGGCGTCGGCTCATCGGAGGCCGGCACGCGCGGCATGGCCCGCGTCACGGCGACGACCAGCCTGGAGAGCATGGTCAAGATGCTCGACGCCGATCGGTTCGACGTGATGATCACCGATCTTTTCAGCGGTCTCGTCGCTGTGAGGAAGCTCAACCTGCAGGCCAGGATCTACCCGCTCTCGCCGCCGCTCGATCGTATCCACATCTATCACTATTTGCACGAACGCCATCGCGCTCTGGTGCCCGAGGTCGGCAAGGTGATTGCGCAGATGGAGGCGAGCGGCGAACTTGCAACGCTGCGCGAGGCGCTCGTCAAGCAGATCCTGAGCGCACCGTAACGGTGCCCGCTCAGGTCGCGCGAAGCCGTTCGCGGAGGGCGACGGCGGCGATCAACACGCCGATGCACCAGGCCATGGCCGCCCGGGGCGGCTCGTCGGCGAGCAGCACGGTGAAGATGCTCGTGAGCAGGCACGGAGCGATCGCCTTGCTGTTCCGGCTCACGAGGGAGAGCAGGAACGGCATCGCAGCGATCGATATCTGCAGGACGCTCATGGTCGCGCGTCGTGGGGGCGTCAGAAACCGCAGACATTGACGGCGCGCGGCTGCTTGCCGCGGCGGCTTTCGACGATGCGCTCGCCGCCGTTTTCGGCCGAGCTGCCGTAATAGCGGTGGTGGCCGCTCTGGTCGTGCAGATCCGCAGGCTCGGATCTTCCCGCCCGACGCGCGTCGCAGATGATCTTGATGGTCGACATGGCCGCCTCCGAAGTGTTCTTGTGGCCATCAGTCGCGCCGGTTTCGGGCGACGTTCACACCCCAGGGCCGCAATCGGGTTTCCGGACGGTTTCGTCGCAGGGGACGGACGCAATATTTTCCGTGCCGCCATTGTCGGCCCAAGCTGCCGTGATACGTCCTGTGGACGCGCGCAGCAAAAATAACGAGGTGACGATGCTCTACGCCATCCTGGCCTATCACGTGGAAGACGAAATCCTGTCCTGGTCGCCCGAACAGGACGCCGCGGTCGTCGCCAAGGTCATCGAGGTTCAGGCGCCCATGCGGGCCAGCGGACTGCTCGGACCGGCCGCCCGCCTGGACGAGACCCGAAAGGCCCGCACCTTGCGCGGCCCCGGCGCCGGGATGGTGCTGGACGGCCCGTTTTCCGAGACCAAGGAGCAACTCCTGGGCTTCCACCTCGTCGACTGCGCCACGGACGACGAGGCGGTCGCGGCGGCACGGAAGCTGCGCGCGGTCAATCCGTCCGCCGTCTACGAAATCCGCCCGGTCAAGCTTTACGTGCCGGCAGATGGGTTCGGCACGACACGAGGCTGAGACACCGGCCTACGCGCCCGGCCCGGCCGGTGCGACGTAGAAGCGCTGGATCAGCAGCCCGCCGAAAGCGATGAACCACACGAAGGGCGCGACCTGCGGCGCGAATGCCGCCACGATCGTGCCCGGGATGAACACGGCCAGCGGAAACATCGAGGCCATGATCTCGTGGCTCCAGCGGCCGAGAATGGTCCACCACAGCCAGGCATTGAGGCCGGCGATCGCGGTCAGATGCAAGCCGTAGAGCACCGCAACTGCGCTGCTCATGCCGTAATTGGTGTAGAGCCCGTTGGTGACGGGCAGCAGCACGATCGAGAGCAGGAAGAACAGATTCAGGATCACGCAGCCGCGGCCGCCGACGGGCTGGCGCGCCAGCCGGCGGTGATGGCTGATCCAGAACACGCCGGCGATGATGAAGCTGAGCGCGAAGCCGGCCAGCTTGCCGGAATAGACCCGGGCGAGATCGCTCCAATCGGGCGCAGTGGTGAACACCGCCGCCTTGGGCAGGTCATAGGCCAGAAGCGTCATGGCGACACCGAAAATGGTGTTGCTGAGCGATTCCAGCCGCCGCATCTCGAACTGGTCGGGCCTGAGCTCGGTCATGCCGGATCATTTGTCGCGGCGCCGACGCCAGCGGTGGCGCGGGCGGCACCTTGCATCTTTTGGATGGTAATGTACCATTCCTGCGACTTCATATTGCATTCCCTTTTTCGACCCGTGACGCCAATTGCGACAGGACGTTTCCAGTGGCGCTGGATGCCGCAAGGATAAATCTTTTTCTTTTGCCCGAGAAGCAAGGCGGGGCACTCCCCGTTGCCGCAGACGACTATTCGCTCGCTTACGGGCCGGACATCGTGGATCAGGTCCTCAAGGGACTGATCGACACACGAGACAGGCTCGAGAAGAGCTTGACGGACGATGACGATCGCCCGACCCTCGCGCAACTCAAGGACTTCGGCCTCGAGCTGAGCCGCACGCTGTTTTCCGGCTCGGTGAACGATCTCTACTATGCGGCGAGCCAGCGCAACATCCAGATCACGCTCTGCACCTCCGACAACCGCCTCAAGCGGGTCCCGTGGGAATTCATCGTATGGCCTGATGTCAACGAAGGGCCTCACGCCAAGCGTACGTTTGCGCGAAGCGTTCCGGTCGCCAACGGCGCCGAGCGCAAGCCGAAGCCGATCGGCAATTCCCAGATTGCCGTGCTCGTCATCGGTGCTGACGTCCTCGGCCGGGAAAGGATTCCCTGGACGGAGACCAAGGAAAACCTCGAGCGCATCATCGGCGAGAGGATCCAGGGGCCGGGAGCCGCCCGGATCACCATGAACCTCGTCGAGGGCGCAACAAGGAAGACGGTTCGCGACGCGCTCGAGGAGAGGCCCTACGACATCGTTCACTTCATCGGTCATGGCCGGCCGGACGGCATCCTGCTGCGCGGCGCAGGACAGCAGGGCGGCATCGTCCTCGGGACGGAGCCCTTCTCGAAAATGATCTCGGATGCCGAACCGGCCCTGGTGATCCTGAGTGCCTGCGACACCGCCCTGATCGAGGACGTGCAGCCGCTCGGCACGATCGCCGAGAACCTGGTGCGTTCAGGGGTACCGGCCGTCGTCGCCAACCAGTTGCCGATTTCCGTCAGCTCGATCGCGGATTTCACCGGCGCGCTCTATCGCTCGCTCCTCACCGACGGCAACATCGACGTCGCCGTCAACAAGGGGCGGATCGCCCTGGTCAAGGAAATGGAGGCGCTCAAATTCGCCGCCATCGAGTGGGGAATTCCTGTCCTGTACCGGCGGCCGGGCTGCAGCCAGCTGTTCACCCCCTGAAGGGGTCCTGATGTTCAAGAAGCAAAAAGCCACACGTTTCGTCCGGTCCGGCTCGCGTGCTCCGGCCGGCAAGACGCCGACCACCGCGAAGACGACGGCTGCGAAGAAAGCCGCGGCCATGAAGCCCGCCGCCAAGTTCGCGGCCAAATCTGCAGCCAAGTCTGCGGCCAAGTCTCCAGCAAAGTCCGCGGCCAAGTCCGTCGCGAAGCCTCGCGCGGCCAGCGCCCGCGAGGCGCGGACGCACGATGTCGCGGTCTGGGACATCGACGTCCATTCCGGCTTCGTCAATCGCGTGCTGGACGCCATCAACCGGAAGCAGAAGCTGTTCAGGTTCGTCCGGATCGAGGCAACGGTGCCGATGGGACTGACCATGTCGGGCCGCCGCACCCGCGAGATCATCCAAAAGCTCGATCCCAAAACTGCCGAAGACCCGCAGCTCGAAAACAGCGTCTGGGCCGAGGACATCTATCCCGTTGCCCGGCCGATCCTCAAATCGACCGGAACCGATCTGCTGGTCTGCCTGCTGGCGCCGTTGATTGCGGACCGCGTGACCAACCCGCCATTCGACCGCGACGGCGTTGAGATCGACTTCTTCTCGGTCTCGAGCAAGCGCATCATCCTGGTGTCCGCCTACGAGTTGCGCGGCTACGCCGCGAAGGCGGGGCGGTCGTTCGAGGCCTGTCTCGCACTCCTGATCGTCGCCCAGGTCCTCGCCGAATATTTCGATCTCGAGGAGCACGACGATACGCGCGGCTGCATCATGGACTATTGCGACGACCGCAAGGACATTGTGGTGTTGCTGAAGAAGATGGAAATCTGCCCGCACAGCCTCGAGGAACTACCGGACTACGCGCGCGCGAGCGTCGTGAAGATGATCCAGGCGATCCGGGAGTACACGCCATGACCAAGGTGCTGCTCTTCGTTCCGGGACTGCTCGGCTCGGAACTTTCGGATGGCGAGGGAATGGTCTGGCCGGGCTCGCTGCTCAATGGAATCGTGGGCTTCGACGAAGAGCGGTTTCAGCGCCTGCTTCAGCCGAACCTCGTCGTCGGCGAAGTCATCGGAAAGGTCGGATACGTCGTCGACATCTACGCGCAATGGCTCAAGGCGTTCTCGCGGCTGCGCGACAGGAAGAACCGCCAGGCGATGTTCTCGGCGCGGGACAAGACCCTCTATACCGCGCCCTATGACTGGCGCATCGATCTGACGAAATCCGCCGAAGAGCGCTTGGCTCCCAGGATCAGGCAGATCCATGCCGATTGGAACGGCAAGGCGGAGATTCACATCGTCGCCCACAGCATGGGCGGGCTCGTCACCAGGTATTATCTGCAAAGCGGCAAGTTTACGAACGAGCCTGGCTTTGCCGCCATTCGCTCGCTCACCACGTTCGGCACGCCGCACAACGGCGCGCCTGTCGCGCTCGCCGGCGCATTGGGGCTGCATGCGGCGGATTTCCTCAACGCCGACCAATCACAACGGTTGGCCAACGATCCGCGTTACACCGCCCTCTATCAGACATTTCCGCTTCAGCATGAACCGATCATCTGGAAGCGGGAGGTGGAAGGCGGCCTCGGGCCGATTTCGCTCAGCGACCGGGCATTTGCGGTCAACGAGCTCAAGCTCAGCGCGGCGACCCTCGATCTTGCCAAGGCCTTTCGCGACGCCATCGACATCGCGACGAAGCCAATTCCGGCGCATGTCCGCACCTTTCTGATGGTCGGAACGCGTTTCAGCACGATCACGCATTTCGTTTGGAACGGTGGAATTGTCGACAAGATCGAGACCGAGTCGGCCGGCGATGGCACGGTGTCGTTGCAGGGCGCCTTCCTGCCGGGACAGCAGATCCAGTTCACCGACAAGTCGCATGTGAGCCTGATCGCCGCCGAAGAGGCGAGGTTTGCCTTTCAGGAACTGTTCGGCGCCGACGGTCTGTTGGCGGCGGAAGACGAGCGGTTCGACATTACCGTCCAGGATGTCATCGTCCCGGTCCAGGCGCCGTTCGAGGTCCTCATCCAGTCGAGTTCCCCCGCGACATCGCTGCAGGGCGAACTCTCCTGGGAGCGCGCGGTCCAGTCACCGGGCAAGGCGGAACTCGACGAGAGCGACTTCAAGCCGTTCGCGCCCCCGCCTGCCAAGCCGATCCGCTACTCCGGACCTCCGATGGGAGTGACGGTTCTGCGCCTGACGGCCCCGACCTTGACCGGAATCTACCGCCTCGTCCTCAAGGTCACCGGCCAGCCCGACGCCAAAAGCATGCCGTTCATGGTACGGCCGAGCTGAGTTGCGGCCGGTGGTGCAGCGGCCGACGCCGGCGCCGTCCCCCGCGCCAGCGGTCCCCCGCCCTCCACGTATGCCTTGCGGAGCGCCGCCGGATTGCCGAGTCTGCCCCTTTCACCGGGGCGATTCGTGGCGACATATCTGGATACGCTCAACGCGGAGCAGCGCCGCGCCGTCGAGCATGGCGTGGCCGACGGCGCGACCGTGGGAAGCCCCCTGCTCGTCATCGCCGGCGCGGGTTCCGGCAAGACCAACACGCTGGCCCATCGCGTCGCGCACCTGATCGTTGCCGGCGCCGATCCGCGACGCATCCTGCTGATGACCTTCTCCCGCCGCGCCGCGGCCGAGATGGCCGGCCGGGTCGAGCGCATCGCCCGCAAGGTGCTGGGAGAGAACAATGCCGCGATCATGCGCGACGCCCTCGCCTGGGCCGGCACGTTTCACGGCATCGGCGCGCGGCTCCTGCGCGAATATGCCGAGCGGATCGGCGTCGATCCCGCCTTCACCATCCACGATCGCGAGGACTCCGCCGACCTGATGAATTTGGTCCGACACGAGCGCGGATTGTCGAAGACCGAGAGCCGCTTTCCGGCCAAGGGCACGTGCCTGTCGATCTACTCGCGCTGCGTCAATGCCGAGATGGAGATCGAGAAGGTGCTCGGCCAGCACTATCCCTGGTGCGCGGGCTGGGCGGCCGAGCTGAAGGGCCTGTTCGCGGCCTATGTCGAGGCCAAGCAGGCCCAGCACGTGCTCGATTACGACGACCTCCTGCTCTACTGGTCGCAGATGATGAGCGACGCACTGATCGCCGAAGAGATCGGCGGCCGCTTCGACCACGTACTGGTCGACGAATATCAGGACACCAACCGCCTGCAATCCTCGATCCTGCTGGCGCTCAAGCCCGAGGGCCGCGGCCTCACCGTGGTCGGCGACGACGCGCAGTCGATCTATTCGTTCCGCGCCGCCACCGTGCGCAACATCCTGGAGTTTCCGCAGAGCTTCTCGCCGCGCGCGGAGATGATCACGCTCGACCGCAACTACCGCTCGACGCAGGCGGTGCTGGCGGCGGCCAACGGCGTCATCGGCCTTGCGCGCGAGCGCTTCACCAAAAACCTCTGGACCGACCGCACCTCCGGGCCGAAGCCGCAGCTCGTCACCGTGCACGACGAGGCCGACCAGGCCCGCTACATCGTCGAGGAGGTGCTGGCCAACCGCGAGCAAGGCGCGCTGCTCAAGCAGCAGGCGGTGCTGTTCCGGACGTCCTCGCATTCCGGTCCGCTCGAGATCGAGTTGACCCGCCGCAACATCCCGTTCGTCAAATTCGGCGGGCTGAAATTCCTCGATGCCGCGCATGTCAAGGACGTGCTGGCCTTGCTGCGCTTTGCCGAGAACCCGCGCGACCGCGTCGCCGGCTTCCGCATCCTGCACCTGTTGCCCGGCATCGGCCCCGCCACCGCGCAGCGCGTGCTCGACCAGATGGCGGAGAGCATGGACCCGCTTGCCGCGCTCGGCCGGTTTCCCGTGCCGGCGCGTACCGGCGACGACTGGACCGCCTTCGTCCGCACGGTCGAGAATTTGCGCTACTCGGAATGGCCGGCCGATCTCGAACGCGTCCGGCTCTGGTACGAGCCGCATCTCGATCGCATCCACGAGGATTCCGAGACGCGTCGCGCCGACCTGATGCAGCTCGAGCAGATCGCGAGCGGCTATGCCTCGCGTGAAAAATTCCTGACCGAGCTCACGCTCGATCCGCCGGATGCGACCAGCGACAAATCCGGGCCCCCGCTCCGCGACGAGGACTACCTGATCCTGTCCACCATCCACTCCGCCAAGGGCCAGGAGTGGAAATCGGTGTTCGTGCTCAACGTCGTCGACGGCTGCATGCCGTCCGATCTCGGTGCCGGCACCAGCGCCGAAATCGAAGAGGAGCGCCGTCTGCTCTATGTCGCGATGACGCGCGCCAAGGACGATCTGCACCTCGTCGTGCCCCAGCGCTTCTTCGTCCACGGCCAGGCCGCCAAGGGCGACCGCCACGTCTACGCCTCGCGCACCCGCTTCATCCCGGAATCCCTAGTCTACCTGTTCGAGCGCACCGCCTGGCCGAAGGCCGCAGCGGGTGCAGCACGTACAGCGGCCCAGGGACCGAAGATCGACATCGGCGCGAAGATGCGCGGGATGTGGCGGTAGACACAAGAGACCGCCATCCGGACCTGTCAGGATAACTGGAACCACAGAGGTCCGACATGAAAGCCGTCGTCGTAGAGCAATACGCGTCCATCGATCAGATCGAGCTGAAGGACGTTCCGTCCCCGCGCATCGAGGCCGGACAACTGCGCGTCCGGGTGGAGGCGGCGGGGATCGGCTTTGTCGACGGCTTGAAGATCGAGGGACGCTATCAGACCAAGGATCCCCTGCCCTTCATTCCCGGCACGGAGTTCGCAGGCGTCGTGATTGAAGGCATGGCCGGCGGCTTCGAACCCGGCATGCGCGTGATGGGCATGACGCGGTCGGGCGCGCTTGCCGAGGAGATCGTCGTTGGTCCCGCAGCGCTCCATCCTTTGCCGGACGGCGTTGCGGCCGAGGTCGCTGCCTCGTTTCGCGCCAACTACCTGACTGCGCTCTATGCGCTGAGCGGACGCGCTTCGCTGTGTGAAGGCGAGCAGCTGCTCGTGCTGGGCGCGGCCGGCGGTACGGGAATCGCGGCGGTCCAGATCGGCAAGCTGCTCGGCGCCCGCGTGATCGCCGCAGCATCGACGCCGGACAAGCGCGACTTCGCACGGGCGCACGGCGCCGACGCCGACATCGACTACACGCAGACCGGCTGGCGCGACACGCTGAAGGAGTTGACCAACGGGCACGGCGCCGACGTGATCTTCGACCCCGTCGGCGGCGAAATCTCGGTGCAGGCTTTTCGATTGATCGCCTGGCGCGGACGCCATCTGGTGGTCGGCTTCGCCGCGGGTGCCATCCCCGCGCTGCCGTTCAATCTGCCGCTACTGAAGGGCGGCGCCCTGCTCGGCGTCGACCTCGCGCAGCTTCCAACGCGCGAGCCCGAGTTGCAGAAGCGCCTGATGTCGGAGCTGATGAACTGGCTCGCCAACGGCGAGCTGAAGCCCGTGGTCGGCCGCGTCTTCGCGCTGGAAGAATTTCGCGAGGCGTTCAGGACCATGCAGACGCGCGGGGCGCTCGGCAAGATGGTCGTGCGCATCGCGAAATAGGACGCCGCATCGGCGCGCACATGCGCGCGATGCGGCGGCGATTACGCGTTCAGCCGGTCGAACTGGACCTTGCCTGCCTTCATCACCATCGGAATGTGCTCGCCCTGGCCGAGCAGGCAGGCGACGTCGCGCAGCGGGTTGCCGTCGACCACCAGCAGGTCCGCGATGGCCTCCGGTGCGATGCGGCCGAGCTTGCCTTCCATGCCCAACACTTCGGCACCGATCAATGTCGCACTGGCGATGACGGCACGGGGCCCGAGAATCTCGGCGCGGATGCGGAACTCGTCGCTCTGCAGGCGCTGCGACGGTCCGAGCAGATCGCTGCCGAAGCCCATCTTCACGCCGGCATCGCGATAGATCGCGAGCGAGCGCAGGCCGGCGTCGCGGACATCGGCGATCTTGGCGACGCTCTCGGCCGGCAGGCCGTATTGGGCGCCCTCATTGGCCAGCGCCTCGTAAGTGACCAGCGTCGGCACCACATAGGCGCCCTTCTCGGCCATCAGCCGCGCGGTCGGCGCATCGACCAGATTGCCGTGCTCGATGGTGCGTACGCCGCAGCGAACCGCGCGTTCGATCGCGGCAGCGGTGTAGGCGTGCGCGAGCACATAGGTCTGACGGCCCCGCGCCTCCTCGACGATGGCGCGGATCTCGTCCTCGGAGTAGCCGAAGGCGCCGACCGGATCGGTCGGCGACGCCACGCCGCCGGAGGCCATGATCTTGATCTGGTCGGCCCCCATCTGCAGCTCTTCGCGGGCAGCCCTGCGCACCCCGTCGACGCCGTCGGCGACGCGCGCCAGCGCGCCGACGCGCACGCAGCACGGACAGGGTGCGTCGCTCGCGAGGTAATCCGAGCGTGCCCGCATGTCGCCGTGGCCGCCGGTCTGGCTGAGCGCGCGGCCGGAGACGAACAGCCGCGGCCCGTCGGTGAGGCCGGTCTCGATCGCCTGCTTCAGCGCATGGCCGGCACCGCCGGCATCGCGGACCGTGGTGAAGCCGCGCCTGAGCATGCCGCGCAGCAGCAGCGTCGAGCGCAGCGTCACCAGCACGTTCGGCATGTGCACCTGCTGCGCCAGATTGAGCTCGACCGCAATCGCGTGCACGTGCAGGTCGATCAGGCCGGGCATCAGCGTCTTGCCCTTCAGATCGATGGTGCGATCTGCAGTGACCTGGATCGGCCGGTCGGAGACCTCCTTGATCAGATTGTCTTCGACCAGCACGTGTTGTCCCTCCAGCAAATCCGGCTGGAGCGGATCGAGCAGAGCGGCGTTCTTGAAGAGGATGCTGGGCATGGTTGTGTCCTGTCCGGTCAGGATGAAGTCGCCGTCAGCAGCGCGGGCAGCGCGAGCTGGGCGAAGGGAAGGCACGCGGCGGCATCGTCGTAGCCGTACCAGCCCGCCTCGTGAAGCAGATTGAGCGAGCCGAGCGTGCGGCCGCGCCAGCGCACGGGCATGTTGAGCACGCTCTCGCAGCCGAGCGAGGCGATCAGCTCGTGATCGGCGAAGACGGTGCGCAGATCATCCCTGTTGTAGCCGATATAGGCCTCGCCGCGATCGAGCACGGCCTCGGTCCACGGGCCCGGCGCGAGGCGTTTGCGTCCGCCGGTCGGATAGGGACCGGGCAGATTGGAATAGACCCTCGCCGCTTCGCCGGTGTCGTCATCATAGGTCAGGATCGTGAACAGCTTGTGCCCGATCGCCGACTTCGTTGCGCCATCCAGCGCCGCGAACAACGCAGCCGGCTGATCTACCCTGCCCTGCGACGCCGCGACGGCGCACAGCAATGGATCAGCCGTAACTTTCGTCCGCGTCATGCGACTTCGCCCGCCGCAATCTCTTCGAGCGAACGGCCGCGGGTCGGCACGCCCATCACCACAACGGTGAGCGCGCCGATCAGCAGCACGCTGGTGGTGATACCGAACACGCCGGCGAAGCCGAAATTCGGATAGAGATAGCCGACCAGGATCGGCGAGACGATCGCGCCGATCCGGCCGATTGCGGAAGCGAGCCCCGCGCCCGTGGTCCTGACCGGCGTCGGGAACACTTCGGCGGTATAGGCATAGACGCCCGCGTAGGTGCCGTTCATGAACAGCGACAGGAAGATTCCCGCCGCCATGATCTGCTGGTCGCTCTGCGCGAAGGCAAGCCCGAGCGCGCTGATGCCGCCGAGCACCATGTAGGTCGCAATAGTCGCCTGCCTGCCTATGCGCTCGTTGAAATACGCGGCGCTGAAATAGCCGGGAATCTGCGCGCAATAGATCGCGATCGAGTAGGCGAAGCTCTTGGTGATGCTCATCCCGTTCTGGACCAGGAGGCCGGGGATCCAGACGAAAAAGGAATAATAGCTGAAGGTGATCGCCAGCCACATGATCCAGGTCATGATGGTGATGCGCGCCTGGCGGGCCGCAAGAAGCGCCGCGAAATTCGCCAGCAGCGTTCCGCCCGTCCCCGTGGGCGCTGCGGCTTCGACGACCGGCGGCGGCAACACACGGCCTTCGCGCGCAAAGCTCGCCTCGATCCTGTCGAGCACGACTTCGGCTTCCTTCTCCCGTCCCCGGCTTTCGAGCCAGCGCGGCGATTCCGGCAGCGCCCGGCGCCACCACAGCAGCATGACCACCGGCACCGCGGTGATGACCAGCACGATGCGCCAGCCATTGTCATAGGCGGGGACGATGAAGTAGCCGAGCAGTGCCGCGGCAACGAAGCCGAAGGAGAAGAAACCGGCGAGCGCGCCGGTGAAGCTGCCGCGGTAACGCCGCGCGACGAACTCGGCGAGATAAGGTGCGATGATCGCGCTCTCAGCACCGGTGCCCATGCCGGCGACGACGCGGGCGGCGAAGAAGGACGGCCAGCTGTCCACCATCGCACTGACGATCGATGCCACGCAATACAGCGCCAGCGCCGACATCATCACGGCACGGCGACCGATCAGGTCGCCCAGCGTGCCCGCGAACAACGCGCCGAACAGGAAACCGATATAGGTGCTGCTGCCGAGCACGCCGATCTGCACGCTGGTCAGGTTCCACGCCGTGCGCAGCACCGGCAGGATGAAGGCCAGCACCGCCGCGTCCATCGCGTCGAACATGTAGCCGAGCCCGCCCATCAGCAACAGGTGCATGTGGAAGCGTGCGAACGGAAGGCGCTCGATGCGCGCCGATATCATCGACATGAAAGTCCCCCTCTGACGTCACGGGCCCGGCGCGCCGCTCGGGAGGGAACCATAGACAAAGTGACATTATCGTCATAATTTATAATTATGATCTAATATATCACTATGGTGAATGTTCGTGTCGTTCCGCGCGCTCGATCTCAACCTGCTGAAAGTCTTCGAGGCGCTGATGACCGAAGGCAGCGTCACGCGCGCGGCGAGCGCGCTGACGATGACCCAGCCCGCGGTCAGCAACGCACTCGCGCGGCTGCGCGACGCGCTCGGCGATCCCCTGTTCGTCAGGTCCGGCACCGGCATCCGCCCCACCCAGCGCGCCGTGGTGCTGTGGGAGCCGATCGGCGAGGCGCTGGAAAGCGTGCGCGGCGCGCTTGACGAGCAGGTGTTCGATGCCGCCCGCGCGCAGACCGAATTCAGCCTGTCGATGTCGGACTACGTCTCCTCGCTGGTGATGCCGAACCTGCTCGGCCATCTCGGCAAGGTCGCGCCCAAGACGCGCGTCCACACCGTGCCCAACACCGTTGTCGAGATCGCCGACCAGCTCGAGGACAACAGGGTGGACTGCGTGCTCAGCGTCTATGTCAACGAGGCGCAGCAGCCGGCCTCCATTCGCTCGCGCTCGCTCTGGACCGTCGACTACGCCTGCTTCATGCGGCGCGGCCATCCGCTGGCCGCGCAGAAGCGGCTGAGCACGCGGACCTTCCTCAACGCGGGCCATGTCGACGTGAGCCTCGCCGGCAAGACCATGCCGTCCTACGATCTCTTCCTCGCCTCGCGCGGCCAATCGCGCAATCTGGTCGCGACCGTCAATCATTACAGCGCCGCCTACGAAGTCGTGCGCCAGTCCGACCTGATCGCCGTGCTGCCGAGCGATTTGCGTTCGCAGTCCCGGCATGCGCCGTTCCTGCATGCGATGCCGCTTCCGCTCAAGGCGCCGCCGCGGATCGTCAGCCTGTTCTGGCACCAGCGCAACGACACCGTGCCGGCGCAGCGCTGGCTGCGCGAGACCCTGGTCGAGATGTTCGCCAGCTCGGATTGAGCGCGGGAGATGAAAAAGAGGAAACGCTGCGTTTCCCGGAACAGCATTGTTGCACCGGCCGCTGCGGCCTAGCTCCTCCGCAAAACGATCTCCCCCCATATGCGACAGGCGCAAGCGCGCCCAGAGGCCTCAGCGATGACCGCACCGCTTCAATTCGGACTGGATACCTTCGGCGACGTGACCAAGGACGCCACCGGCAGCATGCTTGCGCATGCGCAGGTGATCCGCAACGTCGTCGATGAAGCCGTGCTGGCCGACGAGCTCGGCCTCGACTTCATCGGGCTCGGCGAGCATCACCGATCTGATTTTGCGATCTCCTCGCCCGAGACCGTGCTGGCGGCGGCCGCGGCGCGCACCAAGCATATCCATCTCGGTTCGGCCGTGACGGTGCTGAGCTCGGACGATCCGATCCGCGTCTTCCAGCGCTTTGCGACGCTGGACGCGCTCTCCAACGGCCGCGCCGAGGTGATCCTCGGCCGCGGCTCGTTCACCGAATCCTTTCCGCTGTTCGGCTTCGACCTGCGCAAATACGAAGAGCTGTTCGAGGAGAAGCTCGACCTGTTCGCGGCGCTGCTGCCGCAGCAGCCGGTGAGCTGGGAGGGCAAGCTGCGTCCGCCGCTGCGCAATCAGCTGGTCTATCCGCCGGTCGAGAACGGCCGGCTCAAGACCTGGATCGGCGTCGGCGGCAGCCCTCAATCCGTGGTCCGCGCCGCGCATTACGACCTGCCCTTGATGCTCGCCATCATCGGCGGCGATCCCGCGCGCTTTGCGCCCTTCGTCGATCTCTATCACCGCGCCTTCAAGGAGTTCGGGCGCCCGGCGCAGCCGATCGGCGTGCACTCGCCCGGCTATGTCGCCGAGACCGATGCACAGGCGCGCGAAGAGCTGTGGCCCCATTACAAGGCGATGCGCGACCGCATCGGCAAGGAGCGCGGCTGGCCGCCAATGGGTCGCGACGAGTTCGTGAACGAGGCCGAGCACGGCTCGCTCTATGTCGGCTCGCCGGAGACGGTGGCGCGCAAGATCGCGAAGACCGCAAAGGCGCTCGGGATCTCGCGCTTCCAGCTGAAATATTCGGCCGGCCCCTTGCCGCACGAGAAGCTGATGACGAGCATCGAGCTCTATGGGCGCAAGGTGGTGCCGCTGGTGCGGGAGATGATGGAATAGCGGCCGGGGGCGGCCTCAGTCCGCCTGCGCCCTTCGGGCTACGGCGCGACAGCCTTCGCTACCTTCGCGTGACGGTGATTGGGTCATCTTGCCCAGCCGTAGCTCGCGAAGCGAGCGAAGGCTGGTGGGGGAGGCAGGACTCGAACCTGCGAAGCCATGAGGCGGCTGATTTACAGTCAGCTCCCTTTGCCACTCGGGACACTCCCCCGCTCGACGGCAGCACAATCGGGCCGGACCTTGCCGGCGGACCGAAGACGGCCATGGAACGTGAAGGCCGCGACAACCCGAACGGGGCGCGACCGGGCGCGTTTATGGGCGAAGCGGTGGGGCAAAGTCAACCGAGGCGAACAGCTAAAATCGCTCTCGGAGGCACCCAAATTGCCATATTCCGGCACCCGTGACACAAGCGAGCCCATGAAGGACAAAAAATTCGCCCCGAGGGGCCCCCGCGGCGGGGCTAAGCCCTTCAACAGAACAGGGAAATCGGCCGGCCGGCCGGCCTGGCGCGACCGCGATTCGCACCCCGACGGGCCGGTCATCCTCTATGGCTGGCACACCGTCACCCTGGCGCTGCAGAATCCGGCGCGGCGGATCCGCAAGCTGACCCTGACCGAGAACGCCGCAAAGCGCCTCGCGGACGAGAACATCGCGACCCGCGTCACCCCCGAAATCGTCCGTCCCCAGGAGATCGACCGGCTGCTGTCGCCCGACGCCGTGCACCAGGGCCTGCTCGCCGAGGCCGATGCCCTGCCCTCGCCCGACATCGAGACCCTGGAGCAGGAAGGCATGGTGCTGGTGCTCGACCAGATCACCGACCCGCACAATGTCGGCGCGATCCTGCGCTCGGCTGCGGCGTTCGCGGTGAAGGCGATCGTCACCACCGCGCGCCACAGTCCGGAAGCGACCGGCGTGCTGGCGAAAGCCGCCTCCGGCGCGCTGGAACTCGTGCCTGTGATCACCGTGCAAAACCTCGCCCGCGCCCTCACCGCCCTGAACGAGCGCGGCTTCCAGACCGTCGGCCTCGACAGCGAAGGCAGCGAGGACATTGCGGACGTCACGCTGCGCGAGCCGCTCGCGCTGGTGCTGGGGGCCGAAGGCAAGGGCCTGCGGCAACTGACGCGCGAGACCTGCAGCGTCGTGGCGCGGCTCGACATGCCCGGCGAGATCAAGAGCCTCAACGTCTCCAACGCCGCCGTGCTCGCGCTCTATGTCGGCGCCAGCCGGCTCGGGCTGATGAAGCGGTAGGCCCCGGCCGCATCGGAGAAAAACAAAACGCCCGTCCGCATCTCGCGGACGGGCGTTTGCTTAACTCAGCCGATCAGAGATCAGTAGTAGCGACGCAGCACGCGGTGACCGCCGTAATACGGCGCGTGACGGTGCGCGTAGCCATAGCGCGGGCCGTAACCGTAATGCGTGCGCGGCAGATAGCCGTAACGCGGGCCGTAGCCGTAGCGGTACGGACGGTAGTACGGGCGGTGATACGGAGCCACGGCGGCGCGATAGCCATAGCCGTAGCCGTAATTGGCGGGCGCGACGACCGCGTCCTCACGATAGGTCGGATACGGGGCGAAGGCGCCCGGGCCGGTATAGGTCGGGCCCTGGTTGACGTAATAGTACTGCGTGGTCGGCTCGGCGAGACGCTCATAGGCGCCGTAGCCATAACCATAGCCGCCGCAGCCGGTGTTGCAGCCGCTATAGACCGGCGCAACGGGGGCGCACGTGCTGAAGCCGCAAGCCGCGGCAGGCGCGGCCCCGACAAACATCACGGCAGCCGCCGCGACCAGTCCCGAAATCATTTGACGCATTACTCTCTCCTGTTGATTTCCGTTTTGTTGGATCTTGTCGTTTCTTAACCCGGCGGCCTGCCGGGCACCTGTGCACGCGGCCGCGGCCGGGGCGGTCGCGGACGATCGTTGATCTCTGGCGCGTAGATCACCGGCGGCGGATCGACGGGCGGATCCATCTGCACCGGCAGCGGCGCGGACGACGCGCCCCAGCTCTGGTGATAGCCTTCGGCGGGCTTGGGCAATTTGCGGTTCGCGGGCGGCTCGACCTCGAGCCGGCCGTAGCCGGGCCGCAAGCCCAGCGTCGGATAGTAATGGCCGACGTCGGAGGGTTGACGTTCGGCGACATAACGTCCGCCATAGATCGTCGGCTGCACCTGGACGTTCTTGCCGAGGCCCCACACGCCTTCGACGACGGCATAGGACGCATCGATGTTGTTGATGATGATGGGCACGCCGGGACGGCCGGGCACCACGATATCGAAGCCGCCGTCGGCAAACGCCGTCGCGGGCAGTCCGATCAGAATGGCAGCGAGCGCCATGGCGCGCATGAGAAGGCCCCGGTTATCCGGAGCGCAACCTATCCGATCGCTGCGCAGAGAGGGTTAAGGCCTCCTCACCAAATTCCGGTAAGCCTAATGCGTAAGGATTGCGCGCCGCTCAAATGTCGCAAGGCGCGCTAGCGAAGCGTTAACGGGGAGGCAAATCCGCGACAGGCGGCAAAGCGCAACCAGTTGCTTGGCACAAACTGCACATCCTCAGCGGGTTCACAGCGATGTGACACCGCTTACACGAAACGGCGGAACCATTCTGTCGCCGGCACAATTAGCAACCGTTGCCAACCAGGATGGAGTCGATGCCATGACGAGCCTGAAACTGATCGGCGCGGCTGCGATCGCCGTATCCGCACTTGCTGCACCCGCAATGGGTCAATCAGCCATCACCAATCCGGCCGCCTGCGAATCCATGTTCGCCAGCGCTAACTGCCTGAATACGGGCGCTGGCAGCCCCTATGCGACCAGCCGCCAACAGCGGCAAAACCGGAACGCGGCCTATCGGCAGCAAAGCCGCAATGACAGTGGGTTCTGGCCGGTGAACACCGCGGGCGCAGTTGCCGGCGCCGCAGTCGGCACCGCGGCAGCAGTTGCGTCGGCACCGTTCCAAGGCTGGAGCAATTCCTACGCCTATGACACTTCCGGCGGCTACAACCGCGGCGGAATGGGCTGGTACGGCAATTGGGATACCTACGCAGCCCGCAATGGCATCGTTTGCCGGCCCGGGACCTGGTACAAGGGAGCGGACGGCCTCCGGCACATCTGCCAGTAAGGCCTTATTCGATCGGTTGAAAGGTTTCAGGCGGCCCCTTTGGGCCGCCTGTTTCGTGCCGGCTCAACGCCCACGCGGGTTCTGGCACTTTCCGATCAAGTCTGATATTGCGGCGCGCGGGCGGACAGCCCGGCGCAGGCCGGCCCCACCCGCTTCCCAGCGTCGCCGGCTTAGCTCAGCGGTAGAGCAGCGGTTTTGTAAACCGAAGGTCGGGGGTTCAATCCCCTCAGCCGGCACCACTTCTGCGATGCCATTCAGCGCGAAGCCTTTGCCGCACTGCCCTGCTCGAAATGTTCGGCGTCGGTGATCTCGACCCAGGCATGTTTGGATTGTTCGAACACCGACATCGCGGGCGGACGAAATTTCGGGTCAGCGATCGCACCGACGGCAACGCCGATCATGGTCGGCAGCCGGTCTGCCCGCCAATAAACCGTTGAACCGCAGTCGGGGCAAAAATAGTTGCGGACCTTGGCGCCGCTGCCGCCGTCGCGGACGAACTCCTTTGGCCGCCCCGAGATCGTGACGGTATCGATTGGATAGAACGCGCCGACGCCGAACGGCGCGCCGGTTCGTCGCTGGCAGTCGGTGCAATGACAGGCCGCGACCAGAGCGGGCGGCCCCGGAAGCGAGAGCGCGAGCGCGCCGCAGCTGCATCTGGCATCGGTCATCTGAACACTCCTCGTCAGCCCGGGGATGCCTGCCGCCCTGTTTCGAGCGGCTACGTGGCTTCCGCGTTGGGCAATTGATCCAACCGCCACAGCCCAAGGCTCTTGTCGCGCCAGCCGCCTTCGCCCTCCTCGCAGCGCTCGTTGATCAACTCGCGCGGTGACGGCCAGTTGAACGGCGCATGCTCCATGTTCAGGGCACGCCAGTCGCCGTCCTCGCAATCGGCATTGCCGTCCCATTCCGGAAAGGTCGTGACCAGCAGGAAGCGCGCGCCGCTCGCACGAAAATTCCCGATGGCGTGCGCGATGTTGGCGAAACTCAAATGCACAAGGCAATCGCGGCACAGGATCAAATCGGCAGGCGGCAGCGCATCGCGCGTGATGTCAGCGAGGCGGAAGCGGCCGTGAAGCTCACCGCGCGCCGCGCGCTCGCTGTTGTCAGCGATCAGCGACGGCACGATGTCGATGCCGGTGTAGTCGAGATCGAGCTTGATGCGGCCGATCCAGCCGGCATCGCCGCAGGGCGCATCAAGCAGCGAGCGTACACCGAGCCGTTGCAACAGCGGCGGAAGCGCTTCCCGGATTGCGCTCGTGGCGACATCCTCCGAGCCGAGGCCCGAGACCGAGCTTGCCGCGCCCCAAAGATTGGTCCGCTCGATCCGCTCGAAGCGCGCGGCGAGATCGAGACCTGCGAAATTCTCGCGGTCGGCGACGAAGCGTTCGTGGGCCAGCACCGGTGGACGATTGGGGATCATCGGACCGCTCGCGACTCGGAATTGGGAGGCAACCAGACTATACTGGCAGAACAACGTCCGACATCATCGCGCGCGAAGCTGCTCGCGTCATCCGGCCCGTCTGCTCCCGATGCGCTCCACGACCACCCGAGAGAAAGCGAAAATAGCCGCCGGCGCGGCTGCGGCCGTCGTCGCGACGGCCGTCCTGTTCATCGTCGCCATGGCATTTCTGCTGGCGCGATAGCGCGGCGGACGGATGCCGCCGCGCGCCGTTAGGCCGCGCGCACCGTGCGCAGGAATTTGCCGACCTCGTCCTTCAACCGGTTGCTGTCGGTGGCCAGCATCTTGGCGGTCGAAAGCACCTGCGAGGAGGCCGAGCCGGTCTCGGCCGCGCCGCGCTGCACGTCGGTGATGTTCGAGGAGACCTGCTGGGTGCCGTGCGCGGCCTGCTGCACGTTGCGCGAGATCTCCTGGGTCGCAGCGCCCTGCTCCTCGACGGCCGCAGCGATGGTCGACGACACTTCAGAGAGCCGTTCGATCGTCGCGGAGATGTCGCGGATCGCGTTCACCGATTCCTGCGTCGCGGTCTGGATGCCGGAAATCTGCAGGCTGATCTCGCCGGTCGCCTTCGCGGTCTGTTCGGCCAGCGTCTTCACTTCGGAGGCGACGACCGCGAAGCCGCGGCCGGCCTCGCCGGCGCGTGCCGCCTCGATCGTGGCGTTCAGCGCCAGAAGATTGGTCTGGCCGGCAATGGTGTTGATCAGCTCGACGACGTCGCCGATGCGCGTGGCCGCGACCGAGAGCTCGCTCACGCGCTCCGTCGTGGTGCGCGCCTGGGTGACGGCCTCGCCCGCCATCCGCGCCGATTCCTGCACCTGGCGGCTGATCTCGTTCACGGACGAGGACAGCTCTTCCGTCGCGGTCGCGACCGACTGCACGTTGCCGGTGGCCTCGCCCGAAGCGGCGACCACGACCGAGGTCAGCTCCTGTGCGCGATGCGCGGTGGTGGCCAGCGTCGAGGACGATGCCTCGAGCTCGGTGGACGCCGAGCCGACCGTCTCGATAATCTCGCCGACCGCCCGCTCGAAGCCGTCGGCAAGGTTGACCATGTCGCGGCGGCGCTGCTCTGCCGCCTGCTTCTCGGCTTCCGCCTGCGCCGCCTTGAGCCGCTCGACCTCGAGCCCGTTGGTCTTGAAGATCTCGACGGTCTTGGCCATGTCGCCGATCTCGTCGCGGCGCTCCTTCTCGGGCACGTCAATCTTGAGATCGTTGCGGGCAAGGCCCTCCATGGCGAGCTTGAGCCGGGCGATCGGCCGCGACATCGCGTTGAAGCCGATGAACAGCGCGATCGCGATGCCCATCACGAGGCCGCCGGCGCTGACGCCCATCACGGTCCAGGTCGCAGACCTGGCATCGCGGATGATGGCTTCCTTGCGCTTGGCCGTCGCCTGCGCCGTCTCGGTCACGAACTGGACGATGCGCGCGAGCGATGCATCCAGCACCGGATCGCACTCCTTGTGCGCGCGTTCGGCAGCCTTGGCGTTCTCGTCCATGCTGCTCGCCTGCGCGCCCGCCTGGAGCACCGGATCGCAGCTGGTGAAGGCGGCCTTGAGCTGGTCTGCGATGCTCTTGATCTGGCTCGAGCGGGACGGATCGTCCTTCTCCGCGGCATCGAGATACTGGGCGATCTCGGCGCGGTTCTGGTTCGCGGTCTTGAGGCGGCCGGCATTGCCCGCCTCCGTCGCCTCGGTGAAAACCGCATAGAGCGCCGCGTGATAGGTCTCGGCACGGCGCTGGGCGCGCGTCAGGTTGAGGGCCGAGGACTGCGCGGCGGCGAGCTCGCCAAATCCGTCGACGGTCGCGGAGAGCTCGCGCGCGCCGAAGCCCGCGACAGCGATCATGGCGCAGCCCATCACGGCCACGATCAACGCGACCTTCCACACGATCTTCAGATTGTTCAAAAAGCTCATCTCAGCCGTCCAATGATTTTTCAGGGCATAATCCCAGCAACGTGCATTGGAACCGGTCATCGTTAAAATTTGATGCCAGTTGAGGCGGGTAGTCATACGGAAAAATAACCTTCTGCCGCCTTCCCGTAAGCTTCACGTCAGCTTGGGCGCATTTTCGCCGGCGTCCGGGCCGCCAGCCCCGCCGGAACAAAGTGCTCGCGCCGGTCGTTTTCGGCCCATGAGGATCCGGGAAGAAAATCGAAACATGGTTCTGTTGGGGACAGTGACGCTGTGCTGCACCATCGTGGCCGGCACGCTTGCGCTGCTCGAGCCGGTGGTCGGACCGCCGCCGGAGCGGCAGGTCGCCGACAGAGGGTCGATCGAGACCACCGCCCTGGAGCCCGTGCGGGTGATCGGGGCGCCCTTCGTGCCCAACGTCAATCCGCGCCAGCGATAGCCCTCACCGCGCCGGCGTGCCCTCGCCTTCCTTGGCGTCGGCATGAGCACGGGCCAGTTCCTCGGCGAACGCGATCACCTCAGCTCGTCTGTCGGGCGATAACAAGAGAAAGGCACGAACCAGTCTCAAGCCTTCCACGTCGTCCGACTCTTCTATTTCTTTCCCGGCTTCCATTCGCCCACTGTCGGGCGACCGGGAAAAATATGCAATCCCTTGCGGGATACCTTCTTGATTCGGTCCTCGACCTTTGGTGGAATGGTCGCAGCAAGGGGTGGATTAGCCCATGAAGTGGATCAGAGAGCGCGACGCACTGATCGCGCAGACAATGGCCTTCGTCCAATCCGTCACCGGCAAGAAGGATGAATTCCATCCGCCGGAGCCCTCGCCTGCTGCTTTCGAGGTAACCACGGAGATCGTGACCATCCAGGCGGTTACGGTTGCGGTCGAGGCTGAGCCGCCCACGCCGACACCTCCTCCGCCGGAGCCTCCTCGGCCCCTCCCGGTCCCGCCGTCTCGCATGGCCAGCGATTTCCGCACCGAGATGCAGGCCCGGATCGCGAATTTCCGCAAGCACCAGGAGCGGTTCGAACGCGAGCGCGAGGAATATTGCGCGGCGACCCTGTCAAAGCTCCGCGCGGCCATCCGCGACGTCGCCCCGCCTCCGCCGGCCGAAAAGTAAGGCCGGCCCGTCCGCGGGCACCTACAACCAGGACCAAACCATCCAGAGATTGGCTGCGCAGGCGCTGAACAGCGCCAGCGTCAGCGGCAGGAGCATGTGCCCGCAGGAGGTTTTGAGGTCGCTCGTCATGGGCCAAAACATCCGCTGATTCCAGCCGGAGAGTCCCACGGATTCTTTTTTTAGGGATTCAGGACTCGTTTACGACTCAAGGCCCGGGCAGCCCGTTCACGGCCCCGTGATCGTCCATCGGGCCGGAACCCCTGGCCCGCCGGAGTCGTTAACGGGCTTTCCCGGAGCGGAAAGAATGCCCTACGCCCTGTTCTGCAACGATGCCCAAATCAGCAAGGCCTACCCCGACGAGGCCGACGTCTGGAAACTCGCGCAGCGGAGTGGCCTGGTCGTGGATGTCAGCACCGACGAGGAGCGCCATGGGCCGCGCCGAGTGCTGGACAACGATTACGAGATCAAGCCGTGCCGCGCCGCCCAGGGCGAGGACCCCGCGAAGAACAAGGCCGAGGCCGAGCACCAGTCCCGGATGGAGCTCGAGCTGAATTCCTGAAGGCTGGCCCGGACGCCGGAAAGATCAGGGCGTCGCGGTCGCCAGCGAAGCCTGCTCGCCAGCCAGCACCACGCAGGCCTTGCGGCGGTGCAGCCCGCGGATCGCGCCGGTCACCTTCAGCACCTTGCCGGACGGACACGAGGCGTCCTTGACGAAGGCCACCTCATAGGGTGCCAGCATCAGAGGCTCGGATTTGAGGATTGTTTGGGCAGCGCACGGCAGGGTGAGGAAGCACGAGAGCACTGTCGCCGACACCAAGATACGCATGACCGTCGTCCCACCAGCCCGGTAATTGTCATATAACGCGTTCCGGAGCGCGAGTTCCGTAAGCGGCAAAAATTATTTTTGCTTTACGCCCGCCCCATGACACGCGTGAGAAACCGCGTGCCGGAATGTTTGCTTGCAAATGACGCGCCAGATGGTTCACGCAAAGCAAACGGCGGACCGGGACGCAAAGGAGCCGCCAAACGAAAGGCCGGCTGGGAGCCGGCCTTTGTCAGATATTCGATGCCTTTGGACCCGCTGGCGGATCAGTAGCGCGAGGCCGGCTGGCCGCCCCAGCCGAAGCGATAGTTCACACCGACCTTGACCGTATGCTCGTCGTCCCGGCCGCGGACGCCGACGATGTCGGCCGGACCGGCCGTGAAGGTCGTGCTGCCAAAATTGTAGTACTGGTACTCGGCCTTGGCCGACCAGTTCGGCGCGAACATGTATTCGAGGCCGGCGCCGACGGTATAGCCGTCCTTGTTGTTGCCGGTCGCGGTGAAGCCCGTGGGCACGCCCGCGACGTTGACGCCGAGGCCGCCGTTGCGCCAGGCGTAACCGCCCTTGGCGTAGAGCAGCGTCGGACCCCAGGTGTAGCCGATGCGGCCCGTCACCGAGCCGAGCTGGTCGGTGTTGGAGGTCACCTGGGTGCCAGCCGGGAACGTCACGCCGTTATTGTTGGTCGGCAGCCAGGAGTACTGGGCTTCGATACCCACGACCCAATTGGGCGCGAACTGGTAGTCGAAGCCGCCCTGCACGCCGCCCAGGAAGCGGGCGTCGCTCGACTGGAAGCTGCTGTCGCCGGCAAACGCGCCGCCGACATGGCCGCCGATGTAGAAACCGGTCCAGTTGTAGATCACCTGCGGCGGCGTATAGGCCGGTGCCTTGGTGTAGGGGCGCGGCTGCATGTCCGCCGCTGCGGCCGGCGCGGCCAGCGCAAGCAAGGCGACTGCGCCCAGCAAAATCGTCTTCATGTGCATCCCCGTTCTTTCAAAATCGACCCTCAGCAAACAACGTGGCGTGAATTTGGTTGCTTCGCGGCGATGCCGGAACGTTGATCGTTCGCAACTGTGACGGGGTGGCAACATCGTCACGTTGCCTTGCACCGACCAATTTCGTCGTTTGCGCAAGACCTGCCGTCACGATTAGTCGCAAGGCAATTCCGCCCCGTTCAAAGCTCGCCAAAATGTGATCCGGCGGCTCCGGCCGGCATCGTTCTAGCAGGCGGCGATGAAGGCGGGCTTTGCGCTACCGCGTCATCTTTTCCAGTTCCGGAAAGGGACCGTAAACCGCGCCCGCGCAGAGCTCGCCGGCGCGGTCGAGGACGCGATCGGCCCGTCCGTTGACGAAGACGGCGGCCCGCTCGCGCATGGCCTTGTAGCTGCCGTCACTCTCGCGTGGCGTGAAGTGCAGGCAGGCGACATAGAACTGCCGTCCGCCGATCTCGCGCAGCACCGGCTCGGACATGGTGGCGTCGCGCACGCCGACGGGGTTGTTGAGATAGGCGCGCATCAAGGCCAGCGTGTCGCTGCGGAAATTGTCGGGAAACGGCTGCGGGCCTCCGGCCTGGGTCCCGTCCAGGCCGGGACGATCACCGCCGCTGCCGAAACACGCTGCGAGCGCCAGCGGCAATGCCAGGATCAGTGCCGGCTTCGCCGCACGTTTCGCCAATCGCCCCACCGGTCACGGTCTCCGCTCGCCCACAATCAGGAGACGTTCTAGCTCCAACACCGCCTGGCTCCAAGGCAGCGCGAAGGGAATTCGCTTGCACAACGCACCGGCCCGCCGCCGGCACCTCGCGCTTTCGCGCAAGACGCCGAACGGCGGGACGGGCCTGAACTCCGCACGCGGCAGCAGGGCAATGCCAGGGATGCCGCCGCGCGGGATCAGACTTAGCTGCGCTTCTCGGTCGTCACCGGCTTGGTGACGTCGGGCTGCGCCTTCGGCGACTTCTTCGATGACACCTGCTTGTGGTGATGGCGATGCTTGCGCACGATCTTGTGCTCGTCGGGCGTCACCGCCGCATTGGCATTCATCGCCTTCGACTTGGTGTCGACCTTGGCATCCGCCTTGACGTCGGCGGCCTTGGTGTCGGCCTTGACGCCGGCGTCCGGCTTCGCGGCAGTGGTGGCCGCCTTGGTCTGGCTCTGGTCCGCCTTGATCACCGGCGCGGTCGTTGTGGTCTTGCCGGCCTCGGCCGCGAAGGCCGGGGCTGCGATCACGGAGGCTGCGAGCAAGGCTGCGGAAATGGTCTTCAGCATGGTGTGGTCTCCTCTTGGAAGGATCTTGAGGCGGCGCCCTCTCGCCAACCCTTCGATCGTAGGTGGGAGCCTAGGCGCCGCGCGCTGAACCCAGTCTGAAGCCGGTTGCAGGCCTCCGTTCATCTGGATGACAAGTTTGTCATCCGGCTTTCGGGGAATAGATCGTGCGAAGCGGGAATGTTTTCGTCCCCCGGGTGTTCCGGTCTTCGGGCAATCGTGTAGGATCGCCACGTTCCATACGGGAGAACTTAGATGCGCAAACTCTCAATGCTTCTGCTGCCGGGCCTTGTCGCCGTGTCGCTGGCGGCTGCTCCGGTGCTGTCCAGCGCCTACGCCGCTGGCAGTGACGAGCCGTCCTCGCCGCCGAAATCGGACTCCTCCTCGTCCAAGAAGGGCAAGAAGAAGAGCTCTTCCGTCAGCGATCCGAAATTCCTTGCGGCCTATCGCACCGCGTACACCACGATCTACGACAACCACGACTACACCGGCGCGATCGGTCAGCTGAAGTCGCTCAAGCGCGATGACGTTGCCGACGTCGCGAACCTGATCGGCTATTCCTATCGCAAGCTCGGCGACTATCAGTCGTCGAAGGTCTATTACGAGCTGGCGCTGAAGGACGATCCGAACCACGTCCGCACCTGGCAGTATTACGGCCTCTGGCAGCTCGAGCAGGGCAACCGCGAACAGGCGCAGTATCATCTGAACAAGATCGCCTCGCTCGCCGGCACCGACAGCTCGGAATATCGCTCGCTTGCCGCAGCGCTCGACAAGCCGACCGGCGCGACGCTCGTCTACTAAGTCATCTCCTGTCGTCAGAACGAAGCGAACCGGCACAACCCCAGGGGTTGTGCCGGTTCTGCTTTCTCGGCTAGCCTTCGCGCACGAATCCTCTCCCCCACAATTGGTGCGCAATGGATACGTGGCTGCGATCCGCGATCGACTACATCGGCTCCTGGATCGAATTCCAGCAGACGACAATCCAGCAGCCCGGCGTCATCATCGCCTTCGTCCATCGCGGCGAGATCGTCGCGGAGCATGCCTTCGGGCTCGCCAATCTCGACACCGGCGAGAAGCTCACCCCGCGCCACCGCTTCCGCATCGCGTCGCACTCCAAGAGCTTCACCTCGGCCGGCATCATGAAGCTGCGCGAGCAGCGCAAGCTCCGGCTTGACGACACGGTCGGTCAATATGTCGGCGGCCTGCATCCGCGCGTCGCCGAAACCACGATCGCGCAGGTGCTCTCGCACAGTGCCGGGCTGACGCGGGACGGCGCCGATTCCGGCCAGTTCATCGACAGCCGCCCCTATCTCAACGCCAAGGAGTTGCTCGCGGAGCTGAAGCTGCCGACCGCGATCGACGCGGGCACACGCTTCAAATATTCCAATCACGGTTTTGCCCTGATCGGCCTCGTCATCGAAGCCGTGACCAAGGAGCCCTACTCCGCCTGGATCAAGCGCGAGATCATCGAGCCTGCGGGCTTGCGCGAAACCGAGCCGAATGCGCCGCTGCCGAGGGGCGCGCTGTTCGCGCGCGGCCATACGCGAAAGCTGCCGCTCGGCGAGCGCTGCGTGATCCCGGGCGACAACCCCGCGCATGCGATGGCGTCCGCCGCAGGCTTCGTTGCTACTGCCGCCGACACCGCCCGCTTCTTCGCGCAGCTCGCGCCCAATGCAAAGAAGAGCGTGCTGTCGATCGCCAGCCGCCGCGAGATGACGCGGCACCATTGGCGCATCCCGCAGAGCTTCGAGGCCTATTACGGCCTGGGCGTCAACGCCGGCAAGACCGACGGCTGGGACTGGTTCGGCCATGGCGGCGGTTTTCAGGGCTACATCTCGCGGACCTCTGCGATTCCCGCCTGCGACCTCGCGATCAGCATCCTCAGCAACTCACTCGATGGCGCCGCGCCGTTCTGGATGGACGGCGCGATGCAGATCCTGCGCGTCTTCAGGACGCGCGGCGCACCCGATCGCCGCGTGCGTGACTGGACCGGCCGCTGGTGGACGATGTGGGGCGCAAGCGATCTCGTACCGGCCGGCAACCGCGTGCTCGTCGCCAATCCCCAGTTCAACAATCCGTTCATGGATGCCGGCGAGATCGAGGTCACCGGCCGCGATACCGGCAAGATCGTCTCGGCGGCCGGCTATGCCAGCCATGGCGAGCCGGTCCGCCGCGTCCGCAACGCGCGCGGCAAGGTCAGCGACATCTGGATTGCCGGCGCAAACGTGAAGCCGGAAAGCGTCGTGGCCCGCGAGCTCGCGCGCCGGTACCCGCCGCGCAAGCGTCGCCCTACTCCCTGATCAGCGCCTCGACCTCGCCGCGAAGCGCCTGCCGCGAGCCGTCGCGCGAATAGAACATGTGGCCGCCGGGATAGACCACGAATTTCACGCGCTGGTTCGCAAACGCCGGCAGCTGGTCGAGCACCCGCTTCGTTCCGAAATAGGGCGTGGCGAGATCGAACAGGCCGTGCGTGACCAGCACGTTCAGCCTGGCGTCGGTGGCGAGGATCTGGCGCAAGTCCGACACCGATTGCGGCGGGTTGATGCCGCGGCCGAAATCCCAGTTGCCCTCGACGTTCCCGTTCAGGACCTCATAGGAGCCATCCGGCCGCCAGTTCAGCTTGCGCGTGAGGACATCGACCGCGGCGCTCGTCAGCGGTGCCTGCAGCGCATCGCCCGAGGGATCGCCGAACCGCGAACTGCCTGAATCCGGATAGGGATCGAAGCCGCGCACCGAGCCGTCATAGCGTCCCGTCACCTTGCCGTTCTTGCGGTCGAAGGCGCGGCGGAATTCGCCGACGTCGAAGCGGCCGGCGAGCCTGCGGCTCACCGCCTGGTCGATGCCGGTGAGCTCGGCGACTTTGTCCGCCAATCGGGTAGTCGCCTCCTTGTCGGCCTCGCCCTTGACGAGATCGGCCAGGAATTCGCCGCGCGCGTAAGCCTCGACATCGGCGAGATCGGCGCGCTTGACCGGCCCCCTGGCTTCGCGCGCCACCGCCACGTAGCTCGGCAGCGTTGCGACATACTGCAGGAGGCTGGTGCCCGTGAACTCGCGGAAGTCGAGCAGCGGCGACACCAGGATCAATCCCCTGACGCCGACGCCGTGCTGGAGCTGCAGCTGGCGCACCACCTTCGGCCCGCGAATGCCGCCATAGCTCTCGCCCGCCACGTATTTCGGCGAGACCAGGCGATCATGCTTCTCGAGCCAGCGGCGGATCACCAGCGCGATCGAATTGACGTCGCCGTCGACCGAGTAGAAGGACTTGCGCGCGTCCTCGCCGCTCGCGACGAAGCGGCTATAGCCGGTGCTGACGGGATCGATGAAGACGAGGTCGGTGAAGTCGAGCCAGGTCTCCGCGTTCGGCTTCACCTCGGGCGATGCCGAGGGCGAGAGAGCCTCGCCATCGAGCGGCAGCCGCCACGGGCCCACGGCGCCGAACTGCAGCCAGGCCGAGGACGCACCGGGTCCGCCGTTGAACAGGAAGGTCACCGGGCGCGTCGCGCGGTCGGCACCGTCGAGCTCGTAGGACGTGTAGGCGATATCGGCCAGCGGCTCGCCCTTGCCGTCGAACACGCGGATCGAGCCTGCGGTCGCGGCGAAGTTGAGGGAGCGGCCGGGCAGATCGAGCGTCTGCCTGGTGGTGGAATCCGGCGGCAGGCGGTGCGGCTCGGACGCCGACGAATTCTGCGCGCCACTGCCGCGCCCGCCCTTCTGCCCGGCCGGCGCCGCTGTCTCGGAGCGCGGCTGCGGCGGATCGTCCGCACGCGCAAAGCCGGCAAACGCGATCGCGGATACAGCCAGCACCATCCCCGTTCGTCGCAGTGCCGGCAAGCTCGTGACCATGTTCGTCCTCCCTGCCCGGCCGTGACAGCCGGTGAGGCCGAAAGGGTAGCGCGAAATTGCGACGGTTTGGGGGATCAGAGGCCCGACGGTGCCGAACGAGGCCGATCGGGCTGGAAACGCCCCGGTTTCCCCCGGATCGGGCGGCCGGTCGTTTGCCTTGACGGGCGGTCATCCTCGACAATGGAGGGCGACCTCGTATAGACGAGCCCGGCGGAACTTTCTCGAGCCAGCGGGCCTGCCCGACCAGCCATGACCAAGCCATCGCGATACGACCGGATCGCCTTCGTTGCCAGCCCGAGCAGCGAGGCACAGACCGCCTTCAACCAGCTCACCGCGCAATATGGCAATTGCAATCCCGACGAGGCCGACGTCGTGGTCGCGCTCGGCGGCGACGGGCTGATGCTCCAGACGCTGCACCACCACATGCGCACGGGAAAGCCGATCTACGGCATGCACCGCGGCACGGTGGGCTTCCTGATGAACGAGTATTCGGCGCACGATCTGCGCGCGCGGCTCGAAACCGCGCATGAATCCGAGATCAATCCGCTCCTGATGCGCGCGACCGACGTCAACGACCGCGTGCACCTGCACCACGCCATCAACGAGGTCTATCTGTTCCGCCAGACCTCCCAGGCGGCGCGCCTGCGGATCCTGATCGACGAGCGCGAGCGCATGCCCGAGCTGATCGCCGACGGCATCATCGTGGCGACGCCGGCCGGCTCGACCGCCTACAATCTGTCGGCGCAGGGCCCGATCCTGCCGATCAACGCGGCGCTGCTGGCGCTGACGCCGATCAGCGCCTTCCGTCCGCGGCGCTGGCGCGGCGCCCTGCTGCCCAACACCGCCTACGTCGTGATCGAGGTGCTGGAAGACGACAAGCGCCCGGTCGCGGCGGTCGCCGACCACGAGGAAGTGCGCAGGGTCCGGCGTGTCGAGGTGCTCTCGGACAAGAGCATCTCGATGCGGATGCTGTTCGACCCCGGCCACAGCCTGGAAGAGCGCATTCTGCGCGAGCAGTTCGGCACCTGAGCCTCCCGCCCGGCGCCCGCCGGCAACCCTTCATTAACCCCCGGCGCGATATGGTTAACGAAGATTGACCGCTTCGGCCCGGGCGACATGTTCCGCATCGATTTCAACAAGCTGCGCTTTCTCGTCTGCGACGACAATCCGCACATGCGCCGCATCCTGCGGACGCTGCTGCATTCGTTCGGTGCGCGCGAGGTCTATGAGGCCGAGGATGGCGCCACGGCTCTGGAAATGTACAGCCATTACGTGCCCGACATCGTCATCACCGACTGGGCGATGCCGATCTTCGACGGGCTCGAGCTCGCGCAGATGATCCGGCAGCCGGAATCCAAGGGCAATCCCTACGCGCCGATCATCATGCTGACTGGACACTCCGAGAAGCGCCGTGTCACGGTCGCGCGCGATGCCGGCGTCACCGAATTCCTGGCCAAGCCGATCTCGGCCAAGGGCCTGTACCAGCGCATCCTCAACGTCGTCGCCAATCCCCGTCCCTTCATCAAGACCAAGACCTATTTCGGTCCGGACCGGCGCCGCAACACCAACTCCGCCTATATGGGCCCGGAGCGCCGCGTCGGCGAAAAGCACGAGGTGCTGCAGCAGCCCTCGCTGCTCGACAAGGCCCGCTCCTCCATCTAGCGCAACGTCTTCAGACGAGGCAGGCATCATGGCGAAGAACAGCGCAAAGGACATCGAGGTCACGGCCTTCGCCACGCATCAGGTCATCACGCAGCCGAACCCGCTGCGCAAAGTTCTGCGCCGTGTCGAAGACAAGGACATGGACGATCCGGTCGCCCGCGCCGAGCAGGCGCTGGCCAGCCTCTCCGGCGAGTTCGGGGACTGGATGGCCACCGAGGTGGGCCGCCTGTCGGCCGCCTACGTCGCCATCCGCAATGACGGCTTCACCAAGGAGCGGCGCGACGAGCTGTTCCGCGCCGCGCACGACATCAAGGGTGATGCCGCGACGTTCGGTTTTCCGGCGGCGGCGGGCGTCGCCGAGAGCCTGTGCCGCGTCATCGAGCACGCGCCTGACCTGGAGAAGGTGCCGGCCGAGCTGTTCACGCACCACATCAACGCCATCCTCGCCATCGTGCACGAGAACACCCGGCTCGACAGCATCAGCGTCTCCGCCGAGCTGAGCCGCCGCCTGCGCAAGGTCGCTGACGACTACCTCGCCCAGGTCAACCGCGACCGCCCCGAGCATCTCGAGGCGATCCTCGCGCCGAGCATCGTGCCTGCGGAGTAAGGGCTCGCCGCTCTCCCCTCGTCATTGCGAGCGCAGCGAAGCAATCCAGAATCCCTCCGCGGGAACAGTCTGGATTGCTTCGCTGCGCTCGCAATGACGGAGTTTTGGGAGGCCGGCTCTATCAACACGAACAGGATCGTAGGGTGGGCAAAGCGGAGCGTGCCCACGAATCTAAATGACTGAGAGATCGTGGGCACGGCGCTATGCGCCTTTGCCCACCCTACGGCATCTCGTTACGCCGCGATCAGATCGTCGTACACCGGATCGATCGCATCATCGGCGACGATCTCGTCGCAGAACAGCCTCGCCTCTTCCCGCGCGGATTCGGTCGCGAAGCGGCGGAGCAGGACCATCAGCGGCTCGGCGGCGCCGCGGTCGGTCTCGCAATGTGTCAGCACGCGCTCGACCATGCGGCGGCGCAGCCGCGCCGCGCCGTCGTCGCTGTCGACGAAGCCCTGCTCGTGGCAGGCATCGAGCGCCACCTGGAACGCCGCGAACGTCGCCTCGGGCAGGCCCGCGCGGCGCAGCAGCGCATGCAGGCTGTTGCCGCCGCGATCGTGCAGCAGCGCGGTGACGCGCGCCAGCGGCATGTCGGCAAGCTCGGCCAGCGCCGCATCGAACAGGTCGAGATTGCTCGACAGCAGCGCGCGCAGGATGAGACCGGCGGTGAGCTGGCCGGTAACGCGCAGATGATGCACCAGGCCCTGCATGTCGTCGCCGCGCGAGCGCGCCGCGATGTTGATGGTGGAGCGGTCGCGCGCCTCGATCGTCACGCGCTCGGCGCGGTCGGCGCTCAGCCAGTTCCGCGCCACGACGAATTGCGCGAGGGTCTCGGAGAGCTTCGCCACCAGGGCCGCGCGCGTTGCCGCCGGCAGATCGTCCAGCACCAGCATCGCTTCGCGGATCGCGGCGAGATGGCCGTGGCGTTCGACGATGCGATTCCACGAGAATGGCGCGAGCTCGGCGTGCGGATTTTCGATCAGCTCGAGCGCTGACGCCGCGCAGCCGACTTCGGCGATCGCCGCGCAGACCGAGACCGGCAGCGCGATGCGGCGGGCAACCGCGCACTGCACCTCGTGATTGCCGGTCGCGACGATGTCGACCAGATCGGCGTCGATCAGCAGCGGCGAATGTTCGAGCACGGGCAGCGCGACGGTCGGCTGGTCCGCCGACAGCGCCCGTACGATCGAGGCGGGCGCATCGAGGCTGCGCGCAAACGCTTCGGCCATCGCCTGCCGCACCAGCGGCGAGGGATCGTCGAGCAGCATCAGAAGCGCGCCCTCGGCGGCGATGCGGTCGTCGGTGGAAAGATCCGAGATCAGCCAGGCCCGGGCCAACGCCCGCGTCGCCTCGGCCCGCTCGCCGGCGGGCGCCGTCCTGATCCAATTGATGAACTGCCGAACAATCATGCTGCTTCCGGCTTACACAACAAACGAAAATGGTGACGGCTCGTCACCTGCAACACAAAATAAACCACGACGCTTAACAAAGCGTTCACCATAACTGGCTGGTTTTATTGACGTTTTGTTAAGGGAACAAAGAGGCCTGGGATGTGTGCCCCGGACGCAGCGCAGCACGCGAGTGATGCGCCGCTGAGCCGGGGCCCAGAATTTCCGGGAGCACTGCGTACGGCTGGGTCCGGCTCTGCGCAGCAGCGTTTCACGCTGCGGCGCGTCCGGGACACGAGAGCTCGGCTAGCTCGAGAACGTGCCGCTGCGATCGCTGAAGAGATCGAGCGGTTGCGGCGGCCGCACGTCCGGCGTCGCCGATGCGACCGAAGTGAGCGAGGCATTATTGCCCCACAATTTCTGCACCGTGGTCGAGACCGGCTGGGTGGTGTCGCCGGGCTGATAGATCGAACGGAATGCGGGCGCGATCGGCGTGTTGTCTGCAACTGTCGTTGACGATGTCGCACTCACCGGCGTCACGGCATTCGTATTGGGAAAGGTCTGGAGATAAGCGGCGTTGTTGATCATTGGCGCGGTGGGCTGCACGCCGTTGGCGCTGGCGACCTCCGTGGTCGAGGGCGTGCCGCCGTACATCGCCATCGCGCTGCGGGTCACTTTCGAATTCGCCGCGCTGGCATAGCGCGCATCGAGCACCGAATAGACCTCGGAGACGCTGCGGGCGCGACCGTCCCTGGCATAGAAGATCGAGCGGTTGGCGGATGCCGCATTGGGAAACAGCCGCGCGCCGACGGCTTGCGGATTGTCCTCGGCATTGGCGATCAGTTTTGCAGCCCCGCCGACGCCCATGAAATGCGCCATGTAGAGCTCGCTGTCACTTGGCCTGCGGCCAAGCAAGCCGGTGAGCTTGAAGCTGTTCGACTGCGTCAGCGCCGCCGCCATGCCGGATGCGGCCTCCGGATCGTCGCGCAGCTTCATGATCGACCGCTTCATGAAGGGGTCGTCAACGGTGTAGGTGCCGGACGCGGTCCTGGTGATGGCGTCGGCATAGTTGCCGTAGCCGAGCTGGCTCCCCGCCTCTTTCACGGTGCCGAGCCAGGTCTGGTCGATGAACTGATAGAGCCCGTGCGCCGACGATGTGGTGGCACCTGCGGTCGGATCGAAGTCCGATTCCATCTTGGCGGTGGTCAGCATGTACTGGAAGCTGACGCCGGAGATGTTCGAGGCCTGCTTGATCGCGCCGGCGACGCGCGCCCGCGTCGGATCGAGAACCGCCGTCTGTGAGGCACTGGAGTTGTCGACCGACATGATGGAGTGCCCGCCCCGCGCGGCGTTGAGCGGCACCGGCAATTCGGCGCCTGTCGTCTCACCGTGGGACAGGTATGGTTAATGCGGAGTTAATTCGGGCTTCCCCGTGATTCCGGGGCGCGCGTAGCGCAAGCCCGGAATCACGGAGATCATTTCTTGTAGACCGCGTCCGGATCGAACAGCCGCTCGGCGTCGGTGAAGACGAGCCTGGCTCCGCCGCCCTCGGCCTCGACCTTGCGATAGAAGCACGACCGGCGGCCGGTGTGGCAGGCGGCACCGATCTGCTCGACCCGAAGCCAGACCGCATCCTGGTCGCAATCGGTGCGCATCTCGACCACGCGCTGGGTCTGACCTGAGGTCTCACCTTTTCGCCACAAGGCATTGCGCGAGCGGCTGAAGTACCAGGCCTCGCCAGTCGCAATGGTCTTGCGCAGCGCCTCGTCGTTCATGTGCGCGACCATCAGCACGTCGCCGGTCGCAACGTCGGTCGCGACAACAGTCACGAGGCCGTTCGCGTCGAACCTGGGGAGGAAGGCAAGGCCTTCCTCGATCTCGTGGGAGTGAGCGGACACGGGCGCCCTCGCTTAATACAGTCGCGAGGTCAGCGCTGCAGGCCTCGCACCATGGACAGGAAACGGGCCTGCTCCGCCGGATTGTCGCGGAACATGCCAGTGTAGCGGCTGGTGAAGGTGGAGGCGCCATGCTTGGCGACGCCGCGCACCGACATGCAGGTATGCTCGGCCTCGATCAGCACGGCAACGCCGCGGGGCTTGAGGATCTCGTCGATCGCCGCGGCGATCTGCGCCGTCAAATGCTCCTGGGTCTGGAGCCTCCGGGCGAAGATGTCGGTCAGGCGGGCCAGCTTCGACAGGCCGACGACACGTTCCACCGGCGTGTAGGCGATGTGCGCCTTGCCGTAGAACGGCATCATGTGATGCTCGCACTGCGAGGTGAACTCGATGTCGCGCACCAGCACGAAGTCGTCGTAGCCGGCGGTTTCACCGAAGGTGCGGTCGAGCACCTCGGCCGGGCATTGGTGGTAGCCCTGATAGAGCTCGTCGAAGGCCTCGACCACGCGGCGCGGCGTGTCGAGCAGGCCCTCGCGGTTGGTGTTCTCGCCGATATAGGCGAGCAGCGTCTTCACCGCCGCTTCCGCTTCGGCACGTGCCGGGCGCGGCTGGTCGGCGCGGACGGCGGCCGCGAGGAATTCGGCGGGGTCAAGCTCGGCCGGGCGGGCCTCGGGCTGCTTGGTCGGGCGGATCGGCTTGATGGTCGCGTCCATGTCTACTCCGTTCGACGGCCTCAAAGGCCGGAGTGTCACCGGCAGACGGGGCGGCAAGCCGCCGGACGCCTGAAGAGAAACAGTTTTGACGAAAAAAGCCCTTGGGTCATCACGTCGGCTGCGCAGATCTGGGCCGCTGCCGCCGCACCGCTGGGCTGTTTTTCCGCCAGTTCCGACCCTATATAAGACCGTGAACGGCGCCCGCCAAGGCCGATCCGGCCGGGAAGTCCTGGACTCCATCACATGCTGAACGACATTTATAACAAGCGGATCATCGAGCTGGCCGGGAATATTCCGCGTCTCGGACGGTTGCCGGCCCCCGATGCCACTGCGACTGCCCACTCCAAACTGTGCGGCTCGACCGTGAAGATCGACCTCAAGATGGATGGCGACACGGTCACCGACTTCGCGCACGACGTGAAGGCCTGCGCGCTCGGACAAGCCTCTTCATCCATCATGGCAAGTCACGTGGTCGGCTCGACTGCGAGCGAACTCCGTGAGTTACGCGAAACCGTTCGCAAGATGCTCAAGGAGAACGGCGCCCCTCCTCAAGGGAAGTGGGAGGAGATCAAGTTCCTCGAGCCGGTCCGCGAGTACAAGGCGCGCCACGCCTCGACGCTGCTGACCTTCGATGCGGTGGTCGATGCGATCGGCCAGATCGAGGCCAAGGCCAAGCAGCCCGCCGCAGCGCAGGGCTGACATTCGGCCGTCATTCCGGGGCGCGTGTAGCGCGAACCCGGAATCTCAATCAGCAATCTCTGGATTCCGGGTTCGTCGCTTCGCGACGCCCCGGAATGACTGCCTGGATCTAAGGGCTTACTTCTGCGCCGCCGCAGCAGGCGCCGCGACGCCACCGGTCGGCACCAGGGCTTCCGCCGTCTGGGTCGACTTGGCCGGCTGCTCCGGTTCCGCACCGAACCGCGCCTGCGTCTTCGGTGCGAGCTCCGCCATGGCCGGCGCCGTGACGTCCACATGCGGCAGCACGTCGGCGACAAGGTCGGTCGTCACGAGATTAGTGAGCTTCAGCTCGCCGGAATCGAGCTCGTGGAGATCTTCCCACGGCGGAACGCTGAGCGCGAGCGACAGCAGGTCCCCGGCGCCGCCCATGTCGAAGGTGTATTTGGCGAGACGGCCGATGTCGCGTTCCACGATCATCAGATCCTGCGCGCTGTAGCTCGCCGCCTTGGCATCGTCGGCGCGGTCGCCCATCCAGATCTGGTGGACGCGGACATGGGCCGCATCCGGCACGTAGCGCTTCTTGCCGGCCAGCAGCAGGAACACGCACATGGATTCGCAATAGGCCTCAGGCGCGACCGCCGGGCGGGCCGACTGCCCGCTGCGATTCTGCAGGCTGATCCCGACCGTGGTCAAAAGCCCGAGATTGCGGAAGCGCCGGCCGAGCGAGATCGCGTCGTTGACCGATCCGCCGCTGGAATCCAGCACCACAGTGGCGCCGCCCAGCTGGCGTCCGCGCGCAAACTCCTCGAAATCCCTGGGGGTGTCAGCGGTGATGATGCCGACCGCGCTGATCCAGCCGCGGCAGTTGGGCTCGCAGGAGACCCAGCCGAATTTCATCGGCAGCTTGCGCTCTTCGAGGGCGGCCCCCGCCCGGGCCGACGATCCGAACGTCGCGATGGCCCCCGCCATCACGATCCCACATACGGCGGTTCCCACAAGCAACCAGCCGCGACGATTGAGCGACTTCAGTAGTTTCAAACTGGTCCCTTCCCCAAGCCCCCAAGGCGATTCAGGCAAGCCCCGTTCGGCGTTCAATGAGTCTACACGTGAACGTCACAAAAATGGTATCCGGGGGAATACAGCCCGTCCATAGATACTTGCTGCACTGCTCCCAAAAAGCACGGTAAATATGGCGTCAAAACAACAGCTTGCAGTTCCCTGCATTGGAACCGCGCAAGTCCTCGCTCAACCTCGCGGCAACGCGCACATGAAGCATTCAACCTGCGAGCACTGCACCACTCCGGTCGAAGGTGTCCTTCGTCTGCCGCGAAGACTCGGCCGGGCGCTGATCTGGCTCTACCGCCATACGCTCTCGCCGCTGGTCGGCTACAATTGCCGGCACCTGCCGACCTGCTCCGTCTATGGCGACGAGGCGATCGAGCGCTTCGGGCTCTGGGCCGGCGGCTGGATGACGCTCGCGCGCCTGCTCCGCTGCAATCCGTTCGGCACGTCGGGCATCGACAATGTGCCCCTTGCCGCGCCGCAAAACGCGCGCTGGTACCTGCCCTGGCGTTACGCGCGCTGGCGCGGGGTCAATCCGTCGTAGCCTTGCTGCGGTGCTTTGTGGATCGCTATTCCCGGTGGAACCCAAAACGTTCCCTCGCGTTGTTGTGATGCTCCCGCGGGAGGAACAACAATGCGCTGGAAAATCAGCCCCCTCTTTCACTTCAGGCCCGGCCCCCACCCCGGTCACAGACCGCACGACCCCAGAACCCTGGACCTGCTCGCCATCATCGCGCTGCTCGCGCTCGCGGTCGGTTCCGGCTGGTATCTCGCGACGAGCTTTGCAACGCCGCCCAGCACGACGGCCTTCGTCGTGCCAAGCCAGAGCGTGCACTGGTAGCGCGAGCGTTTTCGAGCGACGCGACTACCGGGTCGCGCCAAGGAAACACGTTGGCGCAAGACTCTAGAGGTCCAGCACCAGCCGCTCCCCATCTGATCCGGCGACGCAGACCATGAGATAGCGCTCGCGCTCATAGGGCGAGAGGATGCGGTCGCGGTGAACCGGCTTTCCCTCCAGCCAGCCGACCTTGCAGGCGCCGCAGATGCCGCCGCAGCAGGACGTCGCAACCTCGATGCCCCCTTCCTGCAACGCGGCCAGCATGGTCTGGCCGGCGCGAACCTGGATCTCGGTCCCCGTGCGCGCCAGCGACAGCGTGAACGGCTTGGCGTCGGGATCGATGACCGGTGGCGGCGCGACGAACCGCTCGATATGAACGTTCGCCGCGGGCCAAGCGGCAGTCACCTGCTCGAAATCGTACGTCATGCTTTCCGGTCCGCAGCACGCGACCAATGTCTGCGATCCGCCCTCCCCGACGAGTTGCGCGAGATCAGGACGCCCGGCAATGGACGTCCGATGCACGACGACGCGGCCTTGATCGATCAGCGATGCGAGATGCACGGCGAGCGGTATTTCCTCGCGCACGATCAGATGCAGCGTGAAGTCGGCCTGCCCCGTCGCCTCGAGATGTCGCGCCATCGACAGAAACGGCGTCACCCCGATGCCGCCTGCGACAAATACATGGCGCGTGATATTCGCATCCTGTCCGAGCCCGCCGCGCGGCAGCGAGACGCCGATGACGTCGCTGACGCGGACATCATCGTGGAGCGCACGCGAGCCGCCGCGTCCCTCCGCCTCGCGCTTCACCGCGATGACATAGCGTTTGTTGTCGGCGGGCGCGTTGCACAGCGAATAGGTGCGGACGAGACCGTTCGGCAGATGCAGATCGATGTGCGCGCCGGGCCTGAACGGCGGCAGCTCCCAATGGTCGGGATCGACCAGGGTGAACAGCTTTGTGCCTGCGCCAGCCTCTTCAACGCTGGCGACGATCGTCTTGACCGTCGTGATGGCGCGCGCGCTCATGCCGCGTTCCGCACGATATCGCCGACCCGGACGATGCCGCCCTGCAGGATCCTGCAATTGAGGCCGGAGCGGTTGATCAGGGGATCGAAGATCGCCTTGCCGGTGATCTCCTCGATATGCCGGCACGGCACCGACAGCCGCGTCGCCTCCAGCAGGGTCTCGCCAAGCCAGAAGGGGCGCCCGACCAGATGATTGAGCGGCACGCCCTCGACCGTGACATTGCGCCGGTGCTCTTCGGGACCGAGCTCGATGCCGGCGTCGCGCTTCAGCGCGGCCAGCGTTTCCAGCTCGAACAAGGTGACCTGCCGGCCTTCTTCGGGCTTGTGCGAGTAAAAGCCCTCCTCGTTGCCGATCATGTAGCGATCGCCCTCGATGCCCTTGCCGGCGACGAGGGTGATGGCTTCGGCCGCCCGCATGGGCAGGAACGCACGCGGAGCAAGATGAAGGAAGCGCACGACCCCGGTCCAGCCGAGTTGTGCTGCCTTTTGCGCCGGGCCGGCGTTGACGGTATCAAGCATGACGGAATCCTTGTCAGAAGGGATGGCGCGCCGCCGCCGGCGGCGCGCCGCGGGATCAGGTCAGTTCCTTGTTCGCCATCTCCGGCGCGAACGTGGTCGCGGTCGCGGTGATACCGGCACAGACGATCAGCAGCAGCGAGACCGGCCAAGTGGCTCCTCCGCTCCACGCCATCAGAGAGGCCGCAATCAATGGCGTCAAGCCGCCGCTAACGGCAGCGCCGACCTGAAAGCCGAGCGAAGCGCCGCTGTAACGCAGCCGCGCGGAAAACAGCTCGGAGTACCAGGGCGCGCCGATGCCGAACATCACCATCTGGCCGAAGGTGATCGCGACGACGATGGTGCAGATGACGATGGCGGGGTCGCGGGTGTCGAGCAGCCAGAACAGCGGGAAGGCAAACAGCGCCGAGAACACGCAGCTCGCATAGAACATGGTCTTGCGACCGACCAGATCGGACAGCCAGCCGAACAGCGGAATAGCGAGCAGCGCGACTAGCGAAGCAGCGAACGCCCCGTTCAGCACGACCGTGCGCGGCAGCCCGAGATTGGCGGTGGCGTAGGACATCACGAACACGCCGCCGATGCTGGCATAGGCGATCTCCGAGATCTTCAGGCCGACCGCCGTGAAGAAAGGCCGACGGTGATGCCTGAAAATCTCGACCAACGGCATCGTCGCGACGTCCTTCTTGGCCTGGACCTGACGGAAGGCCGCGGTTTCCTCCATGTTGAGGCGGATGTAGAGACCGACGCCGACCAGCAGGATCGAGATCAGGAAGGGAATGCGCCAGCCGTAGGTCATGAAGTCGCTCTCCGGCAGGCTCGCCACCAGTGCGAACATGCCGATCGCGGCGAGATTGCCGATGGGATTGCCGACCTGCACCATGCTGCCGAGCAGGCCGCGGCGATGCGTCGGACAGTTCTCCACCACCATCAGCACCGCCCCGCCCCATTCGCCACCGAGCCCGATGCCCTGGAGGAAGCGGAGGCCGATGAGCAGCAGCGGCGCGGCGATACCGATCTGCTGATAGGTCGGCAGCAGGCCGATCAGGAAGGTGCCGATGCCCATCACCATGATCGTGATCGCGAGCATCGCTTTGCGGCCGACCCGGTCGCCGTAATGGCCGAAGATCGCAGCGCCGAGCGGCCGCGCCAGAAAGCCGACCGCATAGGTGCCGAAGGCGGCGATGGTGGCGAGCGTGGGGTTACCGGCGGCGAAGAACACCTTGTTGAACACCAGGGCGGTCGCCGTGCCATAGATGAGGAAGTCGTACCATTCGACCGCGGTGCCGATCACGCTCGACCACACGATCCGTCGCAAGCTCGCCGCCTCGTCCGGCGCTACGTTCAGGGTTACGTCGTCTGCTACGGTCATCGATCTCTCCAAAAGGTACCGGCGCCTGGGAAAAGCAGTTGGTTCGGTCGGCGGAGCCCATCGGCGGCCGCGACGGTAAAAATCGATCATGTTTACTATTAGAAATCAACGCCACGAGACGCGGCAAATGCCGCCGATCGCAGCAAAGCCGACGATTTGCACCATTTTTCAGCGCAATTCAGCGATATACCAGCTCACATGCTCACAATATCCGCTCTCTTGCTCGAAATTTCCGCTCAGGAGTTTTCTTTTGGAATACATGACCACGCAGCCCAAATGGGCAGCGCGCGCCGCCGGGCTGGCGGTCCGGCGGCATCTGTTGCAAAAGAGGCCTCAGCAGTTCGGGAGACTCATGCGTGCTTGACGTCAGCAAAGCGACAGCGGTCGGGGCCAATATCCGCCAGGCGCGGATCGCCAAGGGCCTGACGCTGGACCAGCTTGCCAAGCAGAGCGATCTCACGCGCGGCTACATCTCGCTGGTCGAGCGCAACCTCAAGATTCCCTCGCTCGCCGCGCTGCTTCGCATGGCCGCCGCGCTCGAGGTCAATGTCGCGAACTTCTTCGACCCCAACGCCGAGCCGGCGCCGCGCTACACGTTGTTCCGGCGCGAGGGCGGCAACGTCCCGCTGTTCAAGGACACGTTCGGCGTGGTGCCGCTGGCAACCGGCCGCACCCGCAAGATGATGGAGCCGTTCTTGCTCAGCCCGCCGCACAAGGCGGCGACGCGCGCCTCGCATGCGGGCGAAGAGCTGCTGTTCGTCATCAACGGCAGGATCGCGATCAAGCTCGACGGCGAGGAGCTGACGCTCGGCAAGGGCGACTGCCTTTATTTCTCAGGCGAGACCCCGCACGAGGTCAGGAGCCTCGGGCGGCAGAAGGCAGAGGTTCTCGTCGTCGTCGCCCAGAGTCCAACCTAGCGGCCGCGTGCCGCGACTAGCGGAACCAGAAAAAGCGTCCGGACGACGGCGGGACTGACTCCGGCGGACGAGGCCGCTTCGGGCGCGGCTTCGGCGCCGGCTCGGTGGACGAAACTGTCTCCGGAGCAGGTGCGGTCTCGCTGCCCGGCACCCTCACCGACAACAGCAGGTTCGACTCTTGCATGCGCCAGCGATAGCCGACGCCGAAATCGATCGGCTGGGCGCGCGTGAACAGTTCGGCGTAGCGCTCCTGGTAGCGTCCGGGGAATTCGCTGATCGGTCCGAGATAGCGGCCGAACGGGAAGAACCGCCATTGCTTCGCGCTGTAGTTCGCGAGCGGAATTCCTGAATCGTCCTGGATGATGGTCGCGCTGTTGGCGAGCAGCCAGTCGCGGACGACCGTGAAATTGCCGGAGTGCAGCAGATAGGACGCGCTCTTGAGCAGGCTGTTGCCGGGACCGAGCGTCTCGCAGAACTTCAGGAAGCCGGTCGCGCGCGCGCCCTGATTGGAAAGATCGGTCGAGAAATAATACAGCGTGCGCACCTCTCCGTCGCTGCCGGCGAAGGTGATGCGGACACCGCGCGTCGCGTTCGGTCCTGGATTGTCGTTCCCCACATGGATCCCGCCCTTGTTGTCGAGCGCGACCATCTCGACGTTGCGGATGGTCTTGCCGGAACGGGCGAGGAAGACATAGAGGATCGGCAAGGTGCCGTTGACCTGGTTGGTGTGCAGGTCGACCTTCATCTGCTTGGTGATGAAAAAGGAAAAGCTCAGGATCGAGCCGAGCGAGCGTTCGACATTGTAGAGCGCGGCGCCGACCGAACCACGCGGCAGCTTCGTCAGGTCGGGCACGGCGCCGACCGGCTCCAGCGCGCCGAGCACGTAGGTGCTCGCCTTGGAATAAAAGGCATTGGCGTAGAGGAAGTCCGGACCGCTGAACATGTAGAACATGGTCGGCCGCGGCGCCGCCAGGTTGACGTCGGCCCAGCTGCGGATCTTCGCGATCTGCCGCTGCTCGAGCTGGGCGAAGGCGTTGTCGAAGAATTTGGCGTGATGCTGCCAGTTGGGATCCCTGGTCAGCGGCACCAGCGGCGAGTCCGCCGAGGGCTGCATGCCCGCGAGGAAGCGCGCGGTGTCGTCGAAGGTGACGTCGGCGGCACGTGCGGACGAGACGGCCGCAGCCAGCAGGGCAAGGGCGACAGCCGCAATTCTCAAGGGTCGGACCATGTCTATTCGCGATGTGATGAATTGCCAGCGGCGACCGGCCGCCCGCGGAAAACAGCATAAATCAACAGGCCCGAGAGCATGACGAGCATCCCCGACAGCGACTGCACCGGCCGCTCGGTCAACAGGTAGTACATCATGAACGCGGTCACGAGCAGGAAAACGAGCGGCGTGAACGGGTATCCCCAGGCGCGGTAGGGTCTGGGCAGATCCGGATCGGTGATACGCAGCTTGATGACGCCAGCAACCGTGAAGAACGAGCAGAACAGCAGCGCGAACTGGATAAAGTCGAGCACCGCCTCGAAGCTGCGCGTGAACAGCAACAGGGTTGCGACCGCGAGCTGGAACAGGATGGCATAGGCCGGCGCGCCGCTCACCGATCGTTTCGAGAAGACGCGCAGCGCCGGGATGTCCTCTCCCATCGTCATCATCACGCGTGGGCCGATCCACATCATCGCGGAGATCGAGGAGACCAGGCCGACGCAGATCATGGCGCCGACGATCCGCCCCCCGAGACTGCCGAAGATCGCGGTGCCGGCGACGCTGGCGACGTCGAGCTGTCCGGCGAGCGCGCTGACCGGCGTGGAATAGAGAAATACCGCGTTCAGCGCGACGTACAGCACGAGCACGATCAGCGTACCCGCGAGCAGCGCGCGCGGCAGGCTCTGCTGCGGCGTCTTCATCTCGCCGATGATGTAGGTCGCGGCATTCCAGCCCGAGAACGAATACATCACGAAGACGAGCCCGATCGCGAAGGGCGCGCTGACGATGTGTGCGAGATCGCCCGGCTGCGGCGTGAAGGCGATCGGCTGCGGCACGCCGATGATGAAGCCGGCGACCAGGAAGGCCACGATCAGTACGACCTTCAGGATGGTCGAGATCAGCTGGAAGGTCGCGGAGTGCCTGACGCCGGTCAGTTGCACGAGCGAGACCAGCCACACCACGCCGATGGCGAGCGGGATCGGCGGCAGATCGGGCACGACCGACTTGGCATATTCGCCGAAGGCCATCGCGGCGAGCGCGACGGGCGCTGCAAAGCCCACCGTCGCCGAGACCCAGCCGGCGAGAAAGCCGAAGGCGGGATGATAGGCGCGGCCGAGGAAATTGTACTCGCCGCTCGAGCGCGGAAACATCGCCCCGAGCTCGCTGTAGGAGAACACGCCGCACAGCGCGACGATGCCGCCGACCGTCCACAGCAGCAGGATCGAGAAGCCGGAGGGGATGTCCTTGACCTGGAATCCGAGACTGGTGAAGACGCCGACCCCGATCATGTCGGCAACGACGATGGCGGTTGCGACCAGAGCGGAGACGCCGGGGCCGCTTCCGGTCAGCCGGCCAGTCCAGGGCGCGCTACCCGCATCTGATGCCGTCATCGGGGTCCTTGAACCTCAGGCGTCACGCCTCGTGAGAAGCATCGTGCAGTTTGATCCAGTCAATTCAAGCAGGGTTAACAAGGGTTAAATGAGGCAACAGAAATCGGTATATTGACACCTCTTATGCACGGTCACGGGCAATAAACCCGCGCAAACCCCGGAAAATCCCGCTCCCCACCCCCACAATCACGACACGATTGCATGGTCCCTTTGAGCGTTCCGGATGTGGGGAAGTTTCTCCGGACGCTTAACGTCGCCTAAACGCCAGTCGGCTCAATTGTCTAGAAATCGCCGATGGACGTGACTTTGGGGTCATGGGTGGATGGTCGGGGCCGTTCCGAACATGAGAGCTGACTTTCGTGCCGATCGGACGCCGTCCGGTCTGCGCGCTCGTGCGCTCCGGGCCGGCCTGATCTCAGCCTTGGTGCCGCTGTCGCTCACGCTGGTTCAATGCGGCAAGGCGCCCAATCCGGCAGCGCTCGCGGCGAACTCGCAGGCCAATGTCCAGGTCGTCGCCAAGACCAATCCCCAGCAGGTTGCCAGCGCAGACACGTTCGAGGACCGCTTCCCCGCCCCGCAATTCAGGGAGCGCTTCCCCTCGGCCAGCGAGAGTTTTCTGCAGCGGCAGATGTCGGACTTCTCGCCCAAGCGCGCCGTGCAGGCGCCGCAGCCGGAGCAAGCGCCCTACAAGGTGGCCTCGCTCGCGCCGCAGGTCCCCTACCAGCGCCCGGAGCGCGAAGACCTGACGACGCTGGTCAGCATGAAATCGTCGGCCTTCCCGTATTTCGGCAACAACCCCGCCTCCGACGCGCCCTTCCTCAACATCTCCAAGGGCGATCGCCGCGGCCACCGTAGCTACTCGGGCCGCGTCTACTGGCAGGACGAGACCTACAGCGACAGCCGCGTGCTGGTGCACGTGCCCGAGCATTTCGACGTGCGCAAGCCGGGCGTGATCGTGGTGTTCTTCCACGGCAACGGCGCGACGCTCGAGCGCGACGTGCGCGACCGGCAGCTGGTGCCGAGGCAGATCACCGATTCCGGAGCCAACGCGATCCTGCTTGCGCCGCAGATGGCGGTCGATGCCGCCGATTCTAGCGCCGGAAAGTTCTGGCAGGCCGGCGGCTTCAAGCGCTTCATGGAGGAATCGGCGAACCATCTCGCCCGCCTCACCGGCGATCCCAACAGCGTACGTACCTTCGCCAACATGCCGATCGTCATCGTCGGCTATAGCGGCGGCTTCCTGCCCACCGCCTGGAGCCTCGAGGTCGGCGGCATCAGCGACCGCGTTCGTGGCGTGGTGCTGCTCGACGCCGTCTATGGCGAGATGGACAAGTTCGCCTCCTGGATCGAGAGCCACCGCTCCGGCTTCTTCGTCAGCTCCTACACCCGCTACACCGCACGGCGCGACCGCGAGCTGATGAGCATGCTCAGGCAGAAGGGCATCAGCGTCTCCGAGGACATGGACGGCCCCTTGCGTCCCGGCAGCGTGGTGTTCGTGGAGACCGGCGACGGCATCACCCATCGTGACTATGTGACGCGCGCCTGGACGCGGGACCCGCTCAAGGACGTGCTGGTCAAGATGTCGGCAACGCCGTCACTCGCGCTCACGCGCGTCGCCTCCACCAATCCGGCCGCATCGAGCCGCTGATCGAAATTGCGCGGGCCGGGATTTGGCCGCGCTGCCTGCAATTGTCTCAGGCGCTGATCAAAATGTGATGTTGATGGCCGACGGCCCCCGGGAGCCACCGGATTGTTTCCGCTGGCGAGCGCCATAATTTGCCGGCCAGTTTGCACATCGAATTCTGCGGGGACGGGTCGTTGCGTCAGGGATTATACAAGGTCGACTTCCACACGGTTCACGGGACCGGGTGCGGCGTCGTCTATGTGGTGGACGGCAAGATGCGCGGCGGCAATTCCGCCTTCGCCTTCATCGGCACCTATACGGGCGAAGGCGCCAGCATCAAGGTCAAGATCTCGACCCAGCGCTACAATGACGATCCGTCCTTCAAGGCGCTGTTCGGCACCGACCGCATCACCCTGACGCTCACCGGCCGGGAAGACGGCGACACCGCGGAATTCGAAGGCACCGCGCTGCAAGTGCCGGGCGTTGCCTTCAGGGCGGTGCTGAGCCGGATCAGCGACTAGCCGTCCGGCTCCAACCTTCTCAGGTTTGGATATCAGGTCTTGGGCAGCTTCGGAATGCTCTCGGCGAAACCGTTGAAGCAGGCCAGCCGCTCGTCCTCTTCCTTGAAGAAACGGCAATCGGCGTAGCCCTTGGCCTTTGCCGGCTTCGGCTTCGGCGTCGGCGGAATGATCGCGTCGTAGCAGTTGAGCCGGTCCTTGGTGCCGTCATCGAGTTCGAGGCAGGCCTGGAGCCGCGCAGCGATCGATTGCGGCTTGCCCTTCGGCGCCGGCGTCGCAGCCGCGGCTGCTGCCTTGGTCCCCTTCGGCTTGACCTGCACCAGCGGCTTGTCCCCCACCATCGGTGGCTTGTCGGCTTGCGCGAACGCCGAGGCTGAATAGAGCACCGCGGCAACCGCCAGAATCATCCTCATTTCAGTCATCTCTCTTTGGTCCCCATGCCTCGCCTTCTAGCCCTCCCGCGCGCTGTTTGCCAAGCACCTTGCGCACAGGAAAGCGGGGGATTCAGGCCGTGACGGCAGCAGCCCGCCGGGGCCGGCTCAGGACCACCAGGACCAGCGCCAGCACGACGAAACCGGCCGCGACGAAGCCGAGCGGATGCAGGAGCTCGCGAGCGAACAGCAATCCGCCGATGGCGGAGCCGACGGCCTGGCCGATGTAGAGGACGGAGGTGTTGAGCGCGACGGTCGCCGGTGCCAGCTTCGGTGCGGCCGTGACCAGGCGCACCTGCTGCATCGAATTGGTCGAGGCAAAGCCGAGCCCCCAGATCGCGACTGCGATCGCCATCAGGACCAGCGTGCCGGCGCCCAGCGCCCAGCCCGTGATGCCCGCAAGCAGCAGGCAGGTGAACAGCAGCGAGGTGCGATAAGGTCCCCACCCGTCGACGATGCGGGTGGCGATCACAACGCCGAGGAAGCCGCAGACGCCGTAAATGGCGAACACCAGGCCGACGGCGTCCGGCCCTGCCCCGGTCAGCTTCTTCAGCAGCGGGCCCATGAAGGTGAACACCACGAACTGCCCGGACATTTGCAGCATCGTGATCGCCAGCAGCAGCAGGATGGCCCGGTTGCGGCCGACCGCGCTCCAGGTCTTCAAATCCACCGGCGTGCCCTTCAGCCCCGCCGGCAAGCGCAGCAGTAACAACAGGAAGCTGATGCAGCCGAGCGCACCGATCCCGCCATAGGCCGCGCGCCAGCCGTAGCGGCTGGCGATGAAGGTGATCAGCGGCAGGCCGACGGCAGCAGCGAGCGACCAGCCGAGAAAGATATAGGCGATCGTGCTGCCGCGCCGCTCCACCGGCACGATCAGAGCCGCGGTGCCGGCCGCCTGCGGCGTGTAGAGCGCGCCGACCGCGAGCATGACCAGGCGGATGACGAGCAGGCTCGTATAGTCGGGCGCGAACGCTGAAGCGAAATTGCCGAGCGCGAGCACCGCCAGCGTGACGGTGAGCAGGATCCGCCGCTCGATCCGGCTGGTCAGCCACGCCGTCAGCGGCGAGCCGATGCACAGCGTCACCGCGCCGAAGGTGATCAGGAGCCCGGCCGCGTGGATACTTATCCCGAGCCCCGACGACAGTTCCGGCAGCATGCCGGCCGGCGCCAGCACCGAGCAGCCCGTGACGAGATTGCCAAGCATCAGGGCGGTCGGCGCGAAACGGCCGGCGGCAGGGGCATTTTCCATGCAAACGCATGTAGCGGCGGCCTATGACGAGTTAAAGGGCGGAGCGCCAAATAGTTGGGGCTGCGCCCTCGCTTTTGCGCGCCACTTTCTTGGAAATGCCGGATTGCGCAGGCCGAATCCCCTGATATATCGCTCGTTCCCGCTTACCTGCGCTCGTTCGCAGGAGTGAGCCTCAGGAGAAAAGCAATGACCGATCAGCCCAAATCCGAGTCCGGTTTCCAGTACAGCCTGTCGAACCTCAAGCCCGTGACCCCCGCCGCAAAAGTTACCCTCACCTTCCCCGACGGCGCCCAGCGCCAGTATGACAAGAGCATCACCGGCCTCGATATCGCCAAGGGCATCTCGCCGTCGCTGGCCAAGCGCACGGTTGCGATGGCGCTCGACGGCGTGCTCGCCGACCTCAACGATCCCATCGAGGCCGACGCCAAGATCGAGCTCGTCAACCGCGACGATCCGCGCGCGCTCGAATTGATCCGCCATGACTGCGCGCATGTGCTGGCGGAAGCCGTGCAGACGCTGTGGCCGGGCACCCAGGTGACCATCGGCCCGGTGATCGAGAACGGCTTCTACTACGACTTCTTCCGCAACGAGCCGTTCACGCCGGACGACTTCGCCGCGATCGAGAAAAAGATGCGCGAGCTCATCGCGCGCGACAAGCCCTTCACGAAGGAAGTCTGGGACCGCGAGAAGACCAAGCAGGTGTTCCGCGACAAGGGCGAGGCCTTCAAGGTCGAGCTGGTCGATGCCATTCCCGGCACCGAGCCGATCAAGATCTACTATCAGGGCGACTGGTTCGATCTCTGCCGCGGCCCGCACATGACCTCGACCGGCAAGGTCGGCAACGCCTTCAAGCTGATGAAGGTGGCCGGCGCCTATTGGCGCGGCGACAGCAACAACCCGATGCTGACGCGCATCTATGGCACCGCCTTCGCCAAGCAGGAGGACCTCGACGCCTATCTCAAGCAGATCGAGGAAGCCGAGAAGCGCGACCATCGCAAGCTCGGACGCGAGCTAGACCTCTTCCACTTCCAGGAGGAAGGTCCGGGCGTCGTGTTCTGGCACCCGAAGGGCTGGACCATCTTCCAGCAGCTGATCGCCTATATGCGCCGGCGCCTCACTGGCGACTACAGCGAGGTCAACGCGCCGCAGATCCTCGACAAGGTGCTGTGGGAGACCTCGGGCCATTGGGGCTGGTACCGCGAGAACATGTTCGCGGCGCAGTCGGCCGGCGACGAGGCCGAGGACAAGCGCTGGTTTGCGCTGAAGCCGATGAACTGCCCGGGTCACGTGCAGATCTTCAAGCACGGCCTGAAGAGCTACCGCGACCTGCCGCTGCGCCTCGCCGAGTTCGGCGTGGTGCATCGCTATGAGCCCTCGGGCGCCATGCACGGCCTGATGCGCGTGCGCGGCTTCACCCAGGACGACGCGCACATCTTCTGCACCGAGGATCAGCTCGCCGAGGAGTGCCTGAAGATCAACGATCTGATCCTGTCGACCTACGCGGATTTCGGCTTCACCGGCGACCTCACCGTGAAGCTGTCGACGCGGCCGGAGAAACGCGTCGGCACCGATGCGATGTGGGATCACGCCGAGCGGGTGATGGCGACCGTGCTCCGCGAGATCCAGTCGCAGAACAATCACATCAAGACCGAGATCAACCCGGGCGAAGGCGCATTCTACGGGCCGAAGTTCGAATACGTGCTGCGCGACGCCATCGGCCGCGACTGGCAGTGCGGCACCACCCAGGTCGACTTCAACCTGCCGGAGCGGTTCGGTGCGTTCTACATCGACCATGACGGCGGCAAAAAGCCGCCCGTGATGGTGCACCGCGCGATCTGCGGCTCGATGGAGCGCTACATCGGCATCCTGATCGAGCACTATGCCGGCAACTTCCCGCTCTGGCTCTCGCCGGTGCAGGCGGTGGTCACGACCATCACCTCCGAAGGCGACGAGTACGCCAAGGTGGTGCTGGAGCAGGCGCGGCGCGCCGGGCTTCGGGTCGAGATCGACCTGCGCAACGAGAAGATCAACTACAAGGTCCGCGAGCACTCGCTGGCCAAGATTCCGGCGCTGCTCGTGGTCGGCAAAAAGGAGGCCGAGACGCATTCGGTCTCGGTCCGCCGGCTCGGCAGCGACGGCCAGAAGGTGATGACGACCGAGGAGGCGATCGCCGCCCTGGTTGACGAGGCGACCCCGCCGGACGTCCGGCGGGCCCGCGGCGCGGTCTGACAGGGTTTAAGCGGCTCTATTTTGCCCGACTTTGATGAGGGACTCGGCGGGAATGCCGAGTCCCTCATGCAGCCGTCGGATCATGCTGAGCGTCAATTCACGCCGCCGGTTAAGCACCTCGTGCACTCGGTTTCGGCTGCCGATAAACGGAATCAGGTCTCTCGGCTGCAGATCGCTCTGTTCCATATGATACTTGATCGCCTCGACCGGATCCGGAAGGTCGAGCCGATAGTGCTTACGCTCCCACGCCTCTACCAGCGTCACAAGAACATCCAGCCGATCACCCTCAGGCGAGTTTCGGCGTGCACTCATCAGCGACTCAATCTCCTTGAGAACGCGACGATAGTCTCGGTTGGACTTGATTGGCGCGATTTCCATTATCGACCTTCTAAACGGTTTGCGCATCGATTGCGTCATATTGCCGATGCGTTCCGACAAAGCGGATATAGACCACGCGGTAAGGGTAGTTGATCCAGACCACGACGCGATATTTGTTGCCGGCGACGTTGAAAACGACGCGGCCATCCCTGAGGATACTGACGGTTCGGATGTCCCTCTTGACGTCTGCGGGCCTTGCCCAGTCGGCCTGTTTCACCTGCCTAAACCAAGCCATCAGGGGGTCGCGGGCATCGGAGACCTCGTCGGCCCGATCGAGAAAAGCCTTGATCGTGCTGAGCGCTATGATCCTCATTCAATTCATCTTACCATAGTCCCAACTTGGGACCACAACTTTCTGACCTGCGCACCTGCGGACCTCATAATCCCTCTAAAATCCCTTCCATTCGTCTTCTGCCAGGCCTATCTCGGGCAGGAACAGCAAGTCACAAGGACGCCCGCAGTGCCCGACGCCATCGAACTCCTGAAGACCCGCCGCTCGGTCAAGCCGCGCGAGATGACCGGGCCCGGCCCCTCGCCGGCCGAGCTCGAAACCATCCTCACCATCGGCGCGCGCGTGCCTGACCATGGCAAGCTCGCGCCCTGGCGCTTCATCATCTTCGAGGGCGACGCGCGCCAGCGCGCCGGCGAGGTGATCGCCAAGGTCTTCGCCCGCAAGAATCCCGGTGCGCCCGCCGCCGACATCGAGACCGAGCGCAAGCGCCTGATGGACGCGCCGCTGGTGATCGGCATCGTCAGCTTCACCAAGCCGCATCCCAAGGTGCCGGCGTTCGAGCAGGAATTGTCGGCGGGCGCCAGCGCCATGAACATCGTCACGGCCGCGACCGCGCTCGGTTACGGCGCCTGCTGGCTGACCGGCTGGTTCTCGTTCGACCGCGACGTGCTGGACGGGCTTGGCCTCAAGCCGGACGAGAAGCTCGCCGGCTTCATCCACGTGGGCACGCCGACCAAGCCGAGCGAGGATCGTCCGCGACCGTTCCTTTCGGAAATCGTGACGCGCTTTTAATCGAAGTTTTGTTGACGCTTCCGACGTCTTGCGGCTTTGTTCCCGGCGAGGGAGGAAGCCGGAATGAAACGTCGTGAATTTCTGGTCGGGGCCGCGCTGCTGGCCGGCTCGATGGGCCGAAGCAGCGCCGCCGCCAACATCCCCGCCCCCTCGCCCGGCGGCCTCGATCGCATCACCGACTATTTCAACAACGAGGTGACGACCGGCCGGCTGGCCGGCGCGGTGCTCATGGTGCAGCAGCACGGCAAGCCGGTCTATTTGAAGAGCATCGGCGTACGCGACTCCAGGACGGGCCTGGCGATGACGCCCGACACGATCTTCTCGATCCACTCGATGACCAAGCCGGTCACGTGCCTCGGCGCGATGATGCTGATCGACGAGGGCAAGCTCGCGCTCACCGATCCCGTCTCGAAATACATCCCGCTTTTTGCCGAGACCAAGGTCGGCATCGAGCCGGATGGCAGCGCGAAGCTCGAACTCGAGCCGCCGGTCCGTCCCGTCAACATCGAGGATCTGCTGCGGCACACCTCCGGCATCAGCTACGAATATATCGGCGCTCCCTGGGTCCTGCAGGTCTACCAGGCCGCCAATATCTTCGAGGGCCCCTTCAACAACAGGCAATTCGCCGACCGCATCGCCAAGCTGCCGCTGACGCGCCAGCCCGGGACGCTGTGGCGCTACGGCCATTCCACCGACGTGCTCGGCGCCGTCATCGAGATCATCTCGGGCCAGACGCTGTACCAGTTCCTGAAAGCACGCATTCTCGATCCGCTCGGCATGAGCAGCACCAAGTTCGTGCTGACGACCCCGGAGGAGCGCGCCCGCATGGCGCGGCCGCTGCCGAACGATCCGATCCTGCTCGCCGGCGAGCGCGACCGCCTCGCCCATCCCGAATGGGAATCCGGCGGCGGCGGCCTGCTCTCGACCATCACCGACTATCAGCGCTTCTCGCAGATGCTGCTCAATGGCGGCGAGTTCGAGGGCAAGCGCTACTTGAGCCCGGCGGCCTTCAAAGCGATGACGACCGATCACGTCGGCCCCGGCTCCGGCGTCGGACGCGACTATTTCTATTTCCCCGGCGACGGTTTTGGTTATGGCTACGGCATCGGCGTGCGCACCGATCCCGGCAATGCCAAGCCGCCGCCGGCGGGTTCGATCGGCGAGCTGAAATGGGACTCAGGCAGCGGCACCTATTTCGGCGTCGATCCCAAGCTCGACATGGTCTACCTCTTGATGCAGCAGACCCAGAACGAGCGCAGCCGCATCACGCCTGCGTTCAAGGAGCTGGTCTACGGCTGCTTCCCCGAAGAGCTACGCCGCCCGTGAGGCGCGCTGGCCGAAATCGGCCAGCAGCTTTGCGATCTCGGCGGCGGGCCGTGCCGCGCTGAACAGAAATCCCTGCACCTCGTTACAGCCTTCGGCGCGCAACCAGTCGAGCTGGTCCTCGGTCTCGACGCCTTCCGCGGTCGTGGTGATGTTGAGGCTGCGGCCGAGCCCCGAGATCGCGCGCACGATCGCACCGCAATCGGGGCGCCGCGCCAGGTCCTTGACGAAGGAACGGTCGATCTTGATCTTGTCGAACGGGAAGCTGCGGAGATAGCTGAGGCTGGAATAGCCGGTGCCGAAATCATCCATGGAGATGCTGACGCCAAGCTCGCGCAGCTGATGCAGCGTCGCCAGATTGGCATCGGTCTCGGCCAGGAAGATCGACTCGGTGATCTCCAGCTCGAGCCGCTTCGGCGACAGGCCAGACTGCGCCAGCGCCGAGATCACCACTTGAACCAGATTGCGGCTGCGGAACTGCGCCGGCGACAGGTTGACCGCGACCTTGACGTCGGCAGGCCATTTCACCGCTTCGGCGCAGGCCTCGCGCAGCACCCATTCGCCGAGCTGCGTGATCAGGCCGATGTCTTCGGCGACCGGAATGAATTCCGCCGGCGAGATCATGCCCTTGTCGGGGTGACGCCAGCGCAGCAGCGACTCGAAGCCGGAGATGCGGTCGGAGGCGATCGAGACCAGCGGCTGATAGTGCAGCTCGAACTCGCCGTTGGCAAAGGCACGGCGCAAATCGAGCTCCATGTCGCGGCGCTTCTGCGCCTGCAGGTCCATCTCTCGCTCGAAGAAATGATGCACGCCGCCACCGTCCGACTTCGCCCGGTACAGCGCCATGTCGGCGTTGCGCATCAGCTCCTCCGACGTCGTGCCGTCGCCCGGCGACAGCGCAATGCCGATGCTGGCGCCGATCACCATCTCCTGCCCGTCGATCTCATAGGGCGTCTTCAGCATGTCGATCAGCAAGGTCGCGCAGGCGCTCGCCTCGTTCGGGGAGACGTCGGCGGCGAGGATCACGGCGAACTCGTCGCCGCCGAGCCGCGCCGCGAGATTGGCGCCGCGAACCACGGTGGTCAGGCGTTCGGCGACCTCCTTCAACAGGCGGTCGCCCGAGGGATGCCCGAAGGAATCGTTGATGTTCTTGAACAGGTCGAGATCGATGTAGAGCACGCCGACCCGCTTGCCCCCGGCCTGGTCGAGCGCCTGCTTCAGCCGCTCCTGGAAATATTCGCGGTTCGGCAGGTCGGTGAGCCCGTCATGATGCGCCATGTGGGCGATGCGCGCCTCGGCCTTGCGCCGCTCGGTGATGTCGACCACCGCAACGAGGTAGCCGTCGCGATCGTCGAAGGCGACGCGGCGGCCGAAGGTGAGCACCTCGATCTCGCTGCCGTCGGCGCGCAAATGGCGCCAGTTGCGCGAGGAGTGATAGGTGTCGCCGACGCGCTCGAGCGCCTCGGCGTGGCTGTCCCATTCGTCCTCCGGCCAGATCTCGTGCAGCTTCATGCGCAGGAACGTGGTGCGGCTGTAGCCGTAATGCTGGACGGCAGCGTCGTTGACGCTGAGGAATTCCTTGGTCTGTGCGTCGAACACCCACATCGGCATCGGGTTGTTGTCGAACAGCAGCCGGAAGGAGGCGTCGCGCCGTTTCAGGGCGGTGACATCGGAGATCGTCAGCGAGACCACATCGGCAAAGGCGGTGGCGCTCAGGCGGAGGTGACGGCCGCCGTGCTCGATCTCGAGCTGCTCGCCGCGGCCGCCGGAGACGGTCTTGACCAGGAATTTGATGATCTCCGGCGCTGCGAGCAGCGTGCCGCTCTCGCCGATCCGGCGCCACAGCAGGGCCGCGCCCGCGGCTTGCAGCAGCGCGGCGGCGCTCTTGTTGTGATGCACGATCTGGAGATCGAACGGCCTGCCCGCGGCATCGCGCAGCGTCGCCAGCGAGATCACCGCATCGTCGGTCGCCGAGAAGATCGCATCCAGCAGATTATATTGCGCACCGCGCTCGTTGACATAGGCGCCCACCAGCGTGGCACCCCAGCGCGAGGCGGTCGGCAGCGCCAGCACATCATAGGTCCTGACCATGCCGTCGCGCACGCAATGCGCGCTCGCCTGATGCGGACGCCCGTTCGCAAGCGCGCTGGCAGCAGCTTCCGACAACGCCGTGGCGCAGTCCGGCGAGAGCTCGGCGACCGGGATGTCCCAGCGCTCCTCGCCGAGCCATTTCTGCACGTAGCGGCCGCTGCGCGACAATTCGAGCGCGCCGTCGTTCTTCAGGAGCGCGATGTGATCGGCCAGCCGGCCGAGGCTGCCGAGCATCACGTCCTCGTAGCGCGGCAGCCGCTCACCCGGCTTCAACGCCGCACGCCATTTGCGCTGAAGCACCGGGATGTCATCGAACATTTCGGCGGCCGGTTTTCCCGGCATCTTCTTCGCGGCAGTCATCGCAGTCCCCAACGCACTTTCCCCGCGCATCCAATTCAGGTGCACTTAATGGCGTGTAAAGAGCGCGCGAACGCGGGTTCCATTTCTCGATTGTGACAGTTTTAAGTCCGGTGTTGGTTAGTGGGCGTTAGAGACTATGACGGTTTGATTTGCGCGTGCGGTGAAGCGGCGATCAGATCTCTCCACGTCGTCCCGGCGAAGGCCGGGACCCATAACCACAGCAGTGAGTTTGGTGCGGGCTTGCGGTTCGGTACTTCGATCGAATGCAATCGACAGATTCCGCGGTATGGGTCCCGGCCTTCGCCGGGACGACATCGGGGAGATGGTGCCGCAGTCCCATCCACACCGTCATTGCGAGCGCAGCGAAGCAATCAGAGTCTCTCTGCGGTGAACAATCTGCATTGCTTCGTCGCTTCGCTCCTCGCAATGACGGCGCGTGGGTGGCAGCTCGTAGGATGGGTAGAGCGAAGCGAAACCCATCAACACTTCCTGCTTGGAGAGATGATGGGTTTCGCTTCGCTCTACCCATCCTACGTCTCCCGGGCACGCCTTCGCGTCCTCGCGGCTGGTTTCGCCCGAGCTTTGCTTGTGTCACCCCCGATGAAAGAGGGCGCAGGGAAGACCGGGTGCCGGCCGGGCACCCACGGTCCACTGTGCGGAAGGTGGCAACAAGAATTTGCACAGCGGCATACAGGTGAAGCCAAACATCCGGCCTTCCCTGCGCAGTGGCTTTACGGCTTATGTCGTGCTCTCCCCGGGGAGCGATGCACTATTGCCCCCGTCGTCCCGCGAGATGGCTGATGCACGTGCCCGGTCGGGCCGCCACACCACCGCTGGGACTTGACGCACAGACCCCGGGCGTCAGGACCACACGATTTTGCCGTACGCTGATGGCACCGGTCGTATGCGCGGGGTCCTTGCTCACGGTCTCCCGCCCTGCAAGGCCGTTCGCGCCAACGCCATCCGCGTCCACCGCCTTCCGGCCCGCGTTCGTGACGATCGCGATACGCCCCTCTTCCATGGGCCGGGTTGCGGCGATGGATACGCCGTTTCCGAATTTCGGTAAAGTGGAATATTTTCAGCCGCGTGCGTTGACCGAGAGATGGGATGTTTTGCCCGTCGGGCAGCACAAGGTCTCGTAGCCCGGATGGAGCGCAGCGTAATCCGGGATCGCATCCGCGGATGAAGCGCCCCCGGATTGCGCTTCGCTCCATCCGGGCTACGGCTTTACCCCGCCAGCTTCTCGATCACCACGTCCAGCAGCGCACGCAGACGGGCCAGGCGCTTGAGGTCGCGGTGATAGCCGACATAGGTGTCGCGGCCGGGCGGCGGCGCGCCGATGTCGAGCGCGACGAGGCGCCGATCGCGATCGCCGATCGGACGCGGCAGCACGGCCAATCCGCCGCCCCCGGCGCACAGCTCGGCCTGCGCCTGCCTGTTGTTGCTGCGCGAGGCGACCTCCGCGTTCGGCAGCGTGCGCTTCAGCCAGACCGCGTCGGGCATGTCGGCGAATTCGGCGTTCATGGTCACGACGCGGACGCCGCTTCCGTCGCCGGCACGCGGCGCCCTGCTGCCCTTCCGGCCATAGAGCGCGTAGGGAATGTGGAGCAGCTTGCGCGAGATCACCTCGGGCTCGCTGAACGGCTTGATGCGGAAGACGAGATCGGCCTCGCGGCGCGGCAGGCTGTAGAGACGCGCGTCGGTCAGGAGCTCGACAGTCACCTTCGGGTAGCGCTTTCCGAAAGCGGCGATCACCGGCGACAGCATCACCGTTCCGAACCAGTCCGACGACGACAGGCGCAACAAGCCGTCGAGCTCGGTCTCCACGCCGCTCACGCGCCGCTCCAGTGCGAGCGCCTCCTCCTCGATCCGCTCGGCATGCCGCAGCACGGCCGTGCCCTCGTCGGTGAGGACGAAGCCGTCGGCGGTGCGCTGGAACAGGGTCTGCCCCAGCGCCGCCTCGAGCGCACGAAGCCGCCGTCCCATGGTCGGCTGGGTCTGTCCGATCTTTCGCGCGGCCGCGCCGAGGGTGCCCTCGCGCGCGATCGCCAGGAAGATGCGCAGGTCGCTCCAGTCCATCGCGATAGCTCCATACAAAAATGCACGATGATTGTACATCCTTGTTTCTTCCCATGCAAAAATTCATGGGCATATTGGAGGCCGACAACGGAGCAAGGACGATCATCATGACCAGACCATCGACGATGCGCGCAGGCGTGCTGGAGGCCCACAATGCGCCGCTGCGCATCTCCCAGATCTCGATGCCGGAGCCTGGCGCCGGCGAGGTTCTGGTCCGGGTGCGCGCGAGCGGGGTCAATCCGCTCGACACCAAGATCCACGCGGGCGCCGCAGCGCATGCGCGCCATCCGTTGCCCGCCATTCCCGGGATCGATCTCGCCGGCGTGGTCGAACAGACCGGACGCGGCGTCACGCGGTTCAAGCCGGGCGACGAGGTCTACGGCATGACCGGCGGCGTCGGCGGCGTGCAGGGATCGCTCGCGGAGTTCGCGGCCGTCGATGCCGACCTGCTGGCGCTGAAGCCCGCCAATCTCAGCATGCGCGAGGCCGCCGCGCTGCCGCTGATCTTCATCACGGCCTGGGAAGGCCTGATCGACCGCGCGGCCTTGAAGGCCGGACAGAAGGTGCTGATCCAGGGCGGCGCGGGCGGCGTCGGCCATGTCGCGATCCAGATCGCGCGTGCGCTCGGTGCAGACGTGTTCGCGACGGGCTCGGCGTCGCAGCGCGCGACGATCGAAGGCTTCGGCGCCGTCTTCATCGACCGCGACACCGCGGTCGAGACCTACGTGGCAGAGCACACCGGCGGCCGCGGCTTCGACATCGTCTACGACACCGTCGGCGGCAAGGTGCTCGATGCGTCCTTCGCCGCGGTGCGCCGCTTCGGCCATGTGGTGAGCGCGCTGGGCTGGGGCACGCATGCGCTGGCGCCGCTGTCGTTCCGTGCCGCCACCTATTCCGGCGTGTTCACGCTGCTGCCGCTGCTGACAGGCGAAGGCCGCGCGCATCACGGAGAGATCATGCGCGAGGCAACGCGCCTGATCGAAGCCGGCAAGCTCGTGCCGCTCGTCGATACAAGGCGCTTCATGCTCGAGACTGTCGGCGATGCCTATGCGCTGATCCGCGATCGCGCCGCCAAGGGCAAGCTGATCGTGGATGTCTGAGCTGGTAGCCCTAGTCCTCGCTGGACGCAGCGGAGCGCTTGCGCAAGTAGGCTTGCGACAGCAGGAAGAACAACGCGCGCTCGCCATGATATTTGGCGGCCGGCCGCGTGCGCTCGAAACCGTCGGCAAATATCTTGCCGGACTGGTCGCACACCTGCCACCGCCAACCGAACCGTTTGCGCCTGGTAAGGATCACTTCGAACATGCCGACGGGCTTGGTCCCTGCTCTTCCGGTCTCGCAGGCAACCAGCCTGCTCCGGCGTCCCCCATTGGACGGATGCCCGACATATAACGCAGCGGGATGGAAAGAGAATAAAATTGATTATCGGAATTGCGTATCTTCCACCGGCGATGCGATGTCACGACATCGCGGAATAAGCCGACGCTGACGGTGTTAAACGGCGCTCCGATGCAGCTTGGTAGCGCTCACAACGCGTATGCAAATCCGAACACAAGAGACGAAGCCCGGTAAGCAAACGCTCACCGGCCTTGCGTGCAATATATGTTAAGCCGTTGGCCGCGCCCTTGCCTGAAGATAGGCAGATAGCGGTCTCCCTGCACGATCACCTTGGTCAGCACCGCTGGCAAGATCGGCTCGGACAACGTTACCACTGCCACGCCGAGATTTTCCTCGGACCGGTGCAGCCTTGCTTGTCGGAAATCGGCGCGATCCACGGCTTCTGCGCGGCAGCCAGCCAAATGCGATCTGCGGCAACGCCCTCTTCGCCGCAGCGATCTTGCCGCGCAGGGGGGCCAGCGTCTGATTGGCTTTTCGTGCGCTGGATGAGAAGTTCGGCAGGATATTGCAGCGCTTACAGAACGCCCAGGTCCCGGCTCAGCGCTGCATCACTTCGTGCTGCACCGCATCCGGAGCACGCGATCAGCGCGCGACGACTTCGACCTCGCCGTCGACGCCGTTCACGACGTTGAAGCCGCGCTCGTAGACCTTGCCCTCGTTCTTGGCGATGGCGCGGTACTCGCCTTCGGACAGCACGACGCGCGGGAAGGCGCCGATCGATTCCTTGATGACGTCGCCGCCGGGCGTCAGCACCGACCAGGCGGTGTTGGCGAGCGCCTCGCCGCCCCTGTCGCTGACGAGCTTGAGCGTGATCACGGCGGCGCGGTGGGTGATGGTGACGTCGGTGAGCTTGCCGGCCTGGACGCGGATGTCGGAGCGCACCACCGAGTTGGCATCGCCGTAGTTGGAGATGATGTAGTAGGTGCCCTCGGGCAGCAGCACGACGTCGCCGGCGGCGACGTTCGGCACCAGCGAGGCGCGCTCGCCGGACTCGAACTGGCTGCCCTTGTAGATCGCGAACGAAATCTGGTTCTGCGGAATGCGGCTGGTGCCGACGCGGCCCTCGATGCGCAAGCCCCCGGCGGGCAGCACGAACGACTCGCGGTCGGTCTCGGCCTTCAGGCTGACGGTGCGCACCGCGCTGACGAGGCCGAAGGCGACGTGGACGACGTAGTTGCCGGGCGGCAGCACGATGTTCGGCGTGGCGCTGCGATCCTCGCGGATCAGCTTGAAGGTGCCGTTCTCGTCGGGACGGTCGGCGAATACCCGCCAGACCAGGCCGCTGGTGATCGGCGCGGAGTCCTTGCCGTATCGCGCGGTCAGCGACAGCACGCCCTGGCCGGGCACGGCCGCATTGAGCGGCGCCGCCGACGGCACGGTCGTGACCGCGGGCGGCGGCATGCTGGGCGTATTCGGCTGGGTCAGGGTCGGCGGCAGGCTCGGAGGTCCGGCACCCGGGCCGGAGGGCGGCGCCAGGCTGACCGCCCCGCCGGGATCGGGCACCGAGGCAGGCGGCACCGGCGGCGGCCGATCCGAGAAAAGCTGCGCCTGCGCGGCGTTTTGGCCCGATATCACGAGGCACATGGCAAGACCCAGCGCCGGCAGCAGCCTGCCGCTGCGCCGCCATCCGATGATGCCGTCACCCCCGCGTGTCATGTTCCCTGCTTTTCACCGAAAACGCGGCAAATTCAAGCCTCTGATACCCCAGGAAATACGGTCCCGGCCGGACTTGTGGAACCCGGCTGACGCCTGCGTGATTAGACATGAGGCAAACGCCTCTCGCCATACTCCTGCCCAGCGCCCTCCCCAAAGCGGCATAAACCATGCTTCGCCCCAGAGATGGCGGAGTGCAAAGGGGGTGCCTAGTCTGGTGGTGGGCTGGCCCCCTGCGTAGGAGAGTGTACTGGTGCTCGAGATCTTGAAGGGCCGCGGTGCGAACGGCTCGAACGGTGACAAGGTTGGCCTCGGCGCGACCCGCCGGCCGATCATCGGCCTCGCCCTCGGTGGCGGCGCGGCGCGCGGCTTCGCCCATATCGGTATTCTGAGAACGCTGATCGCCAACGGCATCGTACCCGACGTCGTGGTCGGCACGTCGATCGGCGCCGTGGTCGGCGGCCTGCATGCGGCCGGCCGGCTCGAGACGTTCGAAGAATGGGGGCGCAGCCTGCAGGGGATGCGCAACATCCTCGGCTATCTCGACATCCGCCTCAACGGCTCCGGCCTGCTTGGCGGCGAGAAGCTGGCAACCCGGCTCGAGGCGGCGGTCGGCCAGATCCAGATCGAGGATCTCCCGATCAAGTTCGCGAGCGTCGCGACCGAGGTCCGCACCGGCCACGAGATCTGGCTGACGCGCGGCCGCCTGGTCGACGCGATGCGTGCCTCCTACGCCCTGCCCGGCATCTTCTCGCCGATGCTGATCGGCGACCGCTGGCTGGTGGACGGCGCGCTGGTCAATCCGGTGCCGGTCTCGGCGGCCCGCGCGCTCGGCGCCGAAATCGTCATCGCCGCAAATCTTTCCAGCGACATCTTCACCCATTCCACGACGATCCATTCGCATGGCGCCGCGCCGGAAGCGGTCACGCCCGCGCCGGAGGAAGCCACCGCCAAGCGGCGCTTCCCGCGCCTGTTCTCACCCGAGAAGACCATGAAGCGCGAGTTCTTCGGCGGCGGCGGACGGCCCGGCATCTCCTCGGTGATGGTCGATGCCTTCAACATCATGCAGGACCGCATCACCCGCGCGCGCCTTGCCGGCGACCCGCCGGACATGCTGATCACGCCGCGAGTCGGCCAGTTCGGCTGGTTCGACTTCCACCGTTCCGAGGACCTGATCGCGCACGGCACGCGCGCCGCCGAGCGCGCGCTGGAATCGATCCAGGAGGCGATCGAGGTGCTCGCGCCCGCGCCTGCGGGCCACGCGCCCAAGGTGGAGGAGTAAGGCGCGGCGAGAGCGAAGCTTGTCGCGCGTCACGTGATTGTTCGCGCACGATCTTTCTTCCGGAACGCCGCGCTGCGCGCTCGTCCGGATCGGGCCCCGGTCAGGCCGTCTTGATGTAGTCGCGCAGGGCTTCCTGCTCGGTCTCGTATTCGCGGACACGCCATTTGACGATGTCGCCGATCGAGATCAGGCCGACCACCTTGCCGTTATCGAGGACGGGCAGATGGCGGAACTTGCCTGTCGTCATCGTCTCCATCAGCTCGGCCACCGTGTCGGTCTCCTTGCAGGTCACGACCTTGCGGGTCATCACCTCCGAGACCGGCGCCTCCAGGACGGCGGCGCCGCGCTCGCCGAGCACGCGCACGATGTCGCGCTCGGACAGGATGCCTTCCAGCCGGCTCTGGTTCATCACCAGCACCGCGCCGATCTTCTTCTCGCCGAGCAGCTTGACCGCGGCAGCCAGCTTGGCGTCGGGTTCGACGCTCATGATCTGGTGGCCCTTGGTGTTGAGAATGGAACGTACCGTCATTGTCGCCTCCCTGAATCGGAGCCGTCCGCCTTGGCGGCGGTCCCGGACTTGTTCGCGAGTCTTCAACTAACAGTTTCGGCGCGGGTTTCACGCTCGCGCGCTTGTCGAAGCGTTGCCTCTATGGGCTTGTCGCTTCGGCACATTCTTCACGCGAATGATGGATGAATTCGGGCCGTCCCGCAAGCGCCGCTTCAGATGCGATCTGAAACGTCCCGTGATGACGCATCCGCAGCATCGCTTCGCACGCGCGGCACGGGATCGAACAGCGCGAACAGCAGCAGGCCGGCGAAGAAGCCGCCGATATGCGCCTGCCAGGCGACGCTGGTGGTTTCGGCATCGACGCCGATCGCACCGACGCCGAAGATGATGTTGACGCCGAACCACACGGCGAGGAACGCGACCACCCGCCCGTCGCGCAGCGCACGCGACAGCGGCAGCGCGGGAACTTTCGCGGCGGTATCGGCATCCGAACGGGAGAAGGACAGGAAGCTGCCGCGGGCGAAGGCGAAGCGGATCGCGGCCGCCATTGCGCCCGACACCGAGGCCGAGGCGCCGATCATCGGCGCCACCGCATGCTCATGGGTGACGAGATGGGCCAGCGCGCCGGCCGCCGCCGTCACCGCCATGAAGATAAAGAACCTGACTGCGCCGAAGCGCCGCGCCAGCGCGCTGCCGAACGGCAGCAGCCAGAGCACGTTGAAGCCGAGATGGGTCAGATTGGCGTGCAGCAGCGAATAGGTGACGAAGCTCCAGACCTTGGCACCGGCCCCGCCCGGGATCTGCAGATTGAGCAGCGAGGAATCGTAGCGCTTCGGGATGAAGCCGAAGACGTCGATGGTCCAGTTCTCCAGCTCCGGCGGCAGCAGCACCCGCAGATGGATCACCGCCAGCAGCGCGATATAGGCGGTCAGCGCCACGGGCAGCGTCAGGATCGGCTCGCGCGGAGCCTCTTCGACGACGGCCGGCACGTCCGGCGACGAATCTTGCGGGGAATCCAAGGCAGCTTCGCTTTCAGGCCCGATCGGAGCGACAGTCTTGGAGATAGTCGCCTTTACCGTCCCGGCGCAAGTGCACAAAAGGAAAAGGCAGGGCCCTGGGAAAGCCCTGCCTGTCCGTGTCGGCCTTCCGAACCCCCAGGGAATGAAGGTGTATCCCCACCCCTCCCCGGCCCGTGGCCAAACTGTTTGACGCCCTGTGTACAGACCTCGCCGAGAACCTGGAGAAAAGCGGCGAGGCTTGCGACCGCGGTCACCATAGCAGGGCCGCGCGAGGCACAAAGCGCATAGTTAATTTAACGTTAACAACGCAAAGACGGCCTTAACGGGCGCGAAAACGCCGTCCCGGCATGGACGCTGCAAATCGCCTCCTGCACAACAACAGAAGGGATCGCGGGTGCACTGAAGCGGGACAGATCTGTCCCGGAAGTCGTACCCCGGGGTTAGCGTTCAGCCATGAAACACTCGTCGAGCCGCGCGTTCTTCACGTATTGGGACAAGAAGCGTGGCACCGCGCGGGCGCCCGACCGGGCGGACATCGATCCAGCCGCGGTCCGCGAGCTGCTCGGCGACATCTTCGTGCTCTCCTGCGAGCCCAATCTCGGCTTCCCGTTCCGCGTCGCCGGCACGCGTGTCTGCGCGCTCACCGGACGCGACCTCAAGGACGCGAGCTTCGCCGCGCTGTTCACCGAGACGAGCCGGCGCGAGATCGAGGAGATCACGACCATCGTCGCCGACGAAACGCTGGGCGCAATCGCCGGCCTCACCGCCACGCGCGAGGACGGCAGCAAGGCTTATCTCGAGCTCCTGCTGCTGCCCTTCAATGCCCGCCCGCATACACCGGTGAGCGTCACCGGCGTGCTGGCGCCGTTCGACGACGAATGCGGCACGCTGTCGGCATTCACCCTCACCTCCTGGCGCTACCTGCACCAGCCGGAGAAGCTGCTGCCGCGCGCGATCCGCAAATTGCAGGTCGCCCGCGGGCTGATGGTCTATGAGGGGCTGAGGTAGGAACCACCCTCGCGTCAGACGCGCAGTTGCGAACGGCCGGCTGCGATCTTCGACGGCCTGATCGCAATCGGACACATTCGCGCACCGGCTTGCCAATCCCTCCGAGGAACATTAACTTTTAAGTCGCGTTTATTTCGACTGCCATGGCAAGCGGCAGCGCGACCCGACCGGTGAAAACGCGTCTGCCGGGCCTCCGTCCAGGGACGCTTCCCGTGATGGAGCAAGCGACCAGAGTTGGTAATCGGTTGTTAGCTGCGTTACCGCCGGCCGATTTCGCATTGCTTGCCCCCCATTTGCGAAAAGTAGAGCTCCGGCACGACGCGGTCCTGGTGCGATCGGGCGACAGGATCGAGCACCTGTCCTTTCCCTGCAGCGGCGCGATCGCCCTCATCATGGAGTTGCCGAACGGACAGACGGCGGCAACTGCCGTGATCGGCAACGACGGCGCCGTCGGACTTCTGACGGCGCTCGGTCCGACCCGATCACCCATGACCGCAGTCGTCCGCGTGGCCGGAACCGCTCTGCAGATTTCGCCCGCGCGATTTCATGCTGCGCTCGAACGCAGTGCCGCCCTCGCAACCACGGTTCAGATCTTCACCAGGGCGCTGATGACGCAAGTCCAGCACGTCGCGGCCTGCAATGCGCTGCATTCCGTCGAAGCGCGCCTTGCCCGCTGGCTGCTTCACATTCACGATCGGATGGAGGGCTGCGGCGACGTCCTGCCCCTGACGCAGGAGACGTTGTCGGAGTTGCTCGGCGTCCGGCGGACCACCGTCACGCACGTCGTGAGCGCACTTCGCGCGTCACGGGCGCTGAAATCCAACCGGCGCGGCCAACTCGAGATCGACAGGCGACGGCTCGAGGTCGTCGCATGCGAGTGCTACAAGGTGATGAGCCGCAGGATCGATCGGATCGTCTCGCAGGATGCCGTCAGGCTGCTTCACGCCGCGCCGGCGCGGAACGGCTGCCCGCCGCCCCCGGAATTCCCGTTCGCCAAGACCGATTCATAGACCCAGGCCTCTCGGGCGAACCATTCGTGCGTCGCCGCGCACATCCCGCAATATGTGCGCGAAAAGAACACCGTACTGCACCGAAACCGCTCGCGATCCATCTCGATGCCCGTCGAAATGGCGCGGCCCGTTTCCGGGCATTTGATCATCACCATACCCATCCTGATCTCCTCCAGCCTGGCATCACATTGCGGCACGCTGTCGCCGCATCGGCTGGACGGCGTCTCTTCTGGCGAAGACGCTCGTCCAGCCGATTCACGCGGCCGGTCGCCTCGATTCAAGCAGCCCTATGCAGAACCCGGTTGAAGCTTTTCTTGATCGGCTCGGCCGTCTCGGTGGCGACCTTCTGGGCAAGGTCCCAAAGCTCCCGGTTTTGGCTGGAAGCCGCTTCGAAGGTCTTGCGGCTGTGGGCGGTGGAAAGGTTCACGACGTCCGCAAACGACCTCGCATCCGCAAGCTGGGACAGGAATTCCAGCGTGGAGCTGGTGTTGATGTTTGAAATTTCGATGACCTTGGCGCCGTAATCGGCTGCACGCGTGGCGTTGCTCGAACAGGCTTCGCGGAGCGCCCCGGTGATCTCCTCGGAAGCCGCCTTCATCTGCTCGATATCGGCCTTGGCCCGCGCGGCGCCCTGCTCGGCGAGATCGCCGAAGATCGCCTGGATGTTGAAAAATGGCATGTCGAACTTGAACTTTGCACCGCCGTTCGCCGGCCCGCCCAGCGGAGCGGCATTCGTCCCGGCTTTCACATTGGCATCATTCATCGTCATTCATCCCTTCACGCGAAACCAGACAATGGATTGAAGACTTCCAGAAGCTCTCCCAGGTGCGGGCCGCACCGGGAAACCAGTGCCCCTATTCTCGAATTGGAGCGATGCTGCTGAAAAGCCGCTTTCGCCCCCTGCCTGAGCCCACTATGGCCAACCGGGATCGTGACTTCGGTTCGCTTTCGGACTCTCGACTTGAAATAATTTCGCTTCGAGCGACGAGGGGCCGCGGACGGTATCCTGCGTCTCTAAAGTTGCTGCGATTGCATCCGCCAACTTGAGATCAGTCCGGCCTGCAGGCCCCCGGACGACGAACGCGGTGCGGAGAAGCGTCCGCCGCACGCGATGAGCAAATTGCAGGCACGCGGGCTTATGGCGTATGACGGGCGGCGGTCGCTTTCGTTGCGAACTGACCGAGCGCCGCGGTCTCGATGCAGCCTTTCATCCAGGCGAAACAGCCATGTCCAACATCATTGATTTCGGCTCGCTTCAGCTCCGCTTCCTGCAGAGCAAGGACGACACCGCCGGCAGCGTCGACATCTTCGAAATGACGCTGCAGCCCAATGCGCGGATGCCGATCCCGCACTATCACGACCGCTGGGACGAAACGATCTACGGGCTGTCCGGCGTCTCGACCTGGACGATCGACGGCGCGCAGACCGATCTTGGTCCCGGCGAATCCGTCTTCATCAAGCGTGGCGTCGTGCACGGCTTCGCCAACCGGTCAGCCGGGCCTGCGACATGCCTGTGCATCCTGAGCCCTGGCGTGCTGGGACCGCAGTATTTCAGGGAGATGGCCGCGCTCCTGTCGGCCGGCACGCCGCCAGATCCCGCGAAGATGAAAGAGACGATGCTGCGCCATGGTCTGGTGCCAGCACCGCCCGCGTAAAGCGTGCGATGCGAGGACAGGCTGCGTCACACAGCCCGCCCCGCGCATCCCGGAGACGGACTACGGCATCGCCAGGTGCCAGGCGCCGTTCAGAAAGCCGTCGCCGGTGACGTCGCCGGGCTTGGTGTCCTTGGCGAAGGTGTAGAGCGGCTTGCCCTTGTAGGCCCACTGCTTCGAGCCGTCGTCGCGGGTGATGATGGTGTAGCCGTCGCCGGCGGCATCGCTGGCCTCGGCCTTCAGCACCGGCCAGTTCGTCGCGCACGGGCCGTTGCAGGCCGATTTTCCGTCTGCATCCTTGTCGAACGTGTAGAGGCTCATGCCCTTGGCGTCGGTGAGCACGGTGCCCTTGTCGGTCTTGCCGGTCTTGGTCGGCGGCGCGGCGAAGGCGGCGGGAACGAGCGCGAGCGAGACGGCGAGCGTGAGCACGAGGCGGATCGAGGACGTCATGGTGTCTCCTGTCATGCAATTGGCTTGCATGGGTAGGACGCCGCAGACGGCATCGTATTCCTGCGGAAGCCGCCAAGATATTTTTCGCTGCGCGGACCGGCACGGCGGAATAAACTGGAATGAGCGAGACGAAAGCGACGACCGACATGATCAAGCCGCACTGGCGCAACGCCCGCACCTCCGACCTTCCCGCGATCAGCGCGATCGCGGCGCGCATCCATCCCGACCTTCCGGAACGGGCGGAGGTGTTCGCGGAGAAGATGCGGCTCTGTCCAGACGGCTGCCGCGTGCTCGTCGCAGATGATGCAATCGCCGGGTATGGGCTGGCGCATCCCTGGAAGCAGCACAGCATTCCGCCGCTCGACGTTTTTCTCGAGCAAATCCCCGACGGTGCTGACTGCCTCTATGTGCACGACGTCGCGGTGCTGCCGGATTTCCGCGGCGGCGCGTCGCGCGCTTATATCGCTGACATGGAAAGGCTGGCCCGTGCGTCAGGTATCGCGACGCTCACGCTGGTCTCGGTCTATGCCACGAAGCCGCTGTGGGAGCGGCACGGCTTTCGGGCGGTTCCGGCGGATGCGCAACTGCGCGCAAAGCTCGCCTCCTATGGCGAGGCTGCGACCTACATGCTCCGCGACCTCACCGCGACCTAACGTCCCAGCCGGCAAGTCGCGGCTCACGCGGGCGTGAAGCCGCGCGCTCGAACCGGCTTCGGTCAGCTCCCGTCGAAGAACTGTGCGGGCCGTTCCGGTTTCGCCGAACCGAGACTGGAGAAGATCCATGAAACTCACTTTGTCGAAAGTTGCCTTGATTGCATTTGCTGCGACGGCGGCGTTCAGCGCGACCAGCGCCAACGCGGCGCAGTACCGGACCTATGGCTGCGAATTCGCCTTCTTCGAGGGCTGCGCCGGCCTGGTCGAGCTGCCGAACCAGGGCGGCGCACGTCGCGTCGCTCGCACCACCCATGACATCTCGCCCATCTACATGAGGCAGACCGACCCGCGATACAATTCGGCGCTGCGTGATGCCGGCGGTGGTGGTGGCGGCGGTGGTGGTGGTGGCGGTGGCGGCGGCCGCTGAGCCCACACAGGTTTTTCGGATGATGCCGCCGGCGCAATCCGGCGGCATCATTGCTGTCTGCATGTCTGGCGTTCTCAGCCGCGGTGCTTTTTCTTCTTCGGCTTCTTGCCCGGCGCGCCGCCCTTTGCGGGCCACGGCGTCACCGACGGCTCTGCATGGCCCGGCTTGTTCTTGTGCTTCTTTTTCTTTCCGAATGACGGGGCATCCTCGAACTTCGGCCCGCGCTCGCCGAAACCCTTGCCGCCCGGCTTGAAGCCCTTCTCGCGCGGCCGATGCTCGCGCCGCTCGCGATGATCACCGTCGCGATCTTCCCGCCGCGGCTCGTGCGACCGTTCCTCCTGGGGCTCGCGGCCCTGCGGCGCATCCGCCATCGGCTCGATCCGGATGCTGTCTTCCTTGTCCGGACGCTTGACCTTCACGGCGAAGGACTCCGCGACCCGCTGGGAGATCTCGAACTCGGTCGTGGTGTCCATGATCTTGATGGCGCCGATGTCGCGCTTGTCGATGCCGCCGCGGCGGCAGATCATCGGCAGCAGCCAGCGCGCTTCCGCGTTCTTGCGCCGTCCGATCGCGGCGCGGAACCAGACGCTGCCCTCCGCCATGGCGTGCTTCGACGACGCCTTCCCCGATTTCGCACGAGGCTTGCCGGGACGATCGTCGCCGCCCTMGCCCCTGTCGTGGAATTTGTCGCGGCCGCGATCGTCGCGTGACCGGGTGGGTCGTTCGCCGGGATCGATGATGTCCTCCGGCGACGGCAGGCGCGCACGATAGAGCCGCGCCAGCGCGGCGGCGATGTCCTCGGCCGAACGCTCGGCGAGCAAGGCCTGCGCCAGCGCCAGATCGTCGGGAGTCGTCTCCTCGGTGAACAGCACGTCCTTCATGCGGTCGTGATCGAGCTTGCGGATCTCGTCGGCCTGGGGCGCCGTACCCCACTCCGTATCGACGCCTGCCAGATTGAGCAGCAGTTCGGCACGCCGCCGCCGCGCGGGCGGCACCAGGAGGACGCTCGTCCCCTTGCGTCCGGCGCGTCCCGTGCGGCCCGAGCGGTGCTGCATGACTTCCGCGTCGTTGGGCAGGTCGGCATGGATGACGAGATCGAGGCTCGGCAGATCGATGCCGCGGGCGGCGACGTCGGTCGCAACGCAAACGCGGGCGCGTCCATCACGCAGCGACTGCAGCGCCATGGTTCGCTCGTTCTGCGTCAATTCGCCCGACAGCGCGACCACGGAAAAGCCGCGCTCCAGGAGCGCCGCCTGCAAATGCCTGACGTGATCGCGTGTGCTGCAGAACACGAGAGCGCTCGGCGCCTCGTAGAAGCGCAGCACGTTGACGACCGCGTGCTCGGCATCGGCGGGCGCGATCCGGATGGCGCGGTACTCGATGTCGGCGTGACCGCCCTCGTCGCCCGCGACCTCGATCCGGAACGCGTCGCGCTGGTATTGCCGCGCCAGCGCGACGATGCCGCGCGGGAACGTCGCCGAGAACATCAGCGTGCGGCGCGTCTCCGGCGTGGTTTCGAGGATGAATTCCATGTCCTCGCGAAAGCCGAGATTGAGCATCTCGTCGGCTTCGTCGAGCACGACCGCTGTCAGTTCGGAGATGTCGAGCCGGCCGCGCCGCAAATGGTCGCACAGACGGCCGGGCGTGCCGACGACGATATGCGCACCGGCGGCAAGCTCGCGCTGCTCGCGCCGCGGATCCATGCCGCCGACACAGGAGACGACCCGCCCGCCCGCATGCCCGTAGAGCCAGGCGAGTTCGCGCTGAACCTGCAAGGCCAGTTCGCGGGTCGGCGCCACGATCAGGGCGAGCGGCGCACCGGCCTGCTCGAACCGCTCGGCATCGTCGAGCAGGTTCTTGGCGATGGCCAGACCATAGGCGACGGTCTTGCCGGAGCCGGTCTGCGCCGAGACCAGGAGATCGCGGCTGGTCGCCTCGTGGGCGAGCACGGCGAGCTGGACGGGGGTCAGTGAATCATAATTCCGCTCGGCCAAAGCGCGGGCGAGCGGCGGGGTGAGGGCCGGAAGAGACACGAGATGGGAAACCTTGGTTAATTCAGGCGCGCAAACGGTGAACCGGCGGACCTGAGCGGGCGTGCGCGGCAATCGGCCCGGCCGCACGCTTGATTTGATCTGGGCGCTCTTTACGCCAAGTGCTCCCAAATCACCATGCCTTTGATGCATGGCTTGGCGGAAAGGGCCGCGCCCGAAGGTTGCAGCGGATTTTCCCGGCCACCTTGCTTAAGGTGGGCGCAACCGGATCTGCCGGGAATGAGCGCGTGACCTCCTCTGCCAAGTGGATAGATATGTCCGGTAACCTGGCGGACTCAAGTTCGGGCGAAACAAGAAGGGAGCGCAACGATGCGATTGGCAATCATTTCCGACATCCACGGCAACCTTGCCGCGCTGGAGGCGGTGCTGGCCGACATCAAGACACGGGGCGTCGATCGCACGGTCAACCTCGGCGATTGCGTCACCAGCCCGTTGTGGCCGAAAGAGACTTTCGAAGCGCTCCAGTCGCTGTCGTTGCCGACCGTGCGCGGAAACCATGATCGCTGGATCGAGGAGTTTCCGGACGACAAGCTCTCGCCGGCAGGCCTGTTTGCGCGCAACGCGTTGACCGCGGAGCAGCGCCGCACGCTCCACGGCCTGCCCTCCCAAATCCGGCTGGACGACGGGATCCTGGCCTGCCATGGCACGCCGGACAGCGATACGACGTGCCTGCTCGAAGAATCGCTCGACGACGGACGCTTTGTGCCGGCCCGTCGCGACGTGCTGGCAGCGCGCCTCGCGGGTGAGCCGGCGGCCCGCGTGGTGCTGTGTGGCCATAGCCACCGCCAGGCGGTCATTCAGGCCCCGGGCGAATGTCTGGTTCTCAATCCGGGAAGCGTCGGCTGCCCGGTATTCGCGGACATTCCTATTGCCGCAAACCTGGAATATCGCTCGCCGCACGCGCGGTATGCGGTCATCACCAAGCGGGCAAGGGGCTGGCAGGTCGAGCTTCTGGCGCTCGAATATGACTGGCAGGCGGCCTCAGCGCGTGCACTCGCCAACAGCCGCCCCGAATGGGCGCACGCGATGCTGTCCGGATACGTCAAGTAGAGGCTTTCGCGCCCCTCAGCAGGCAGGATCGAGAGATGAACGAGCACGGCCTTGTCGTGCCCCCTCCTCGATCCCAAATCCTGCCTCACCAGGGAGCAACGGGGAAAACATGACCGACGCAATATCGCTTGCCGACAAGCTCGCAACCTTCGGAGATCATTGGTCGCCGCGCACGGTCACGACCTTCAACGATTGCGACGTGATGGTGGTGAAGGTGAAGGGTGAGTTCACCTGGCACAAGCATGACGACACCGATGATTTTTTCCTCGTGTTGAAGGGTCATCTCGATATCGAACTGCGCGACCGCACTGTCACACTCGGCCCGGGCGAGCTCTATGTCGTGCCCAAGGGCGTCGAGCATCGCCCGGTGGCGCGCGAGGAAGTCCATCTCATGCTGATCGAGCCGAGCGGCACGCCGAACACCGGCGACAAGGCGACCGCCGCCGCGCGCAAGCTCGCATAGCGGACAGCGCACCCTAATCCCGGGAGGCCGCCAGTTTGCTGAAGCTGCCGGCCAGTCTGGCTTTTGCGCGGGCAACAGCGTCCCTCGCCGCGCGGGCCAGGGCGCGGATGGCACGCCAGGCTTCGGTCGCCTGCAGCCACGCTTTCGCCGCGGCGTATTTTCCGTAGCACCAGGCAAAAGCGGGAATTCGCATCAGCTTGTCGCGCGTGAGGTGGAACAGGCGCTCGACCAGCACCAGCTTGAGCAATTCGCCGACGATGAACGTCACGGCGCCGCTCACGAACTGACCGGTTGCGGCGAGATAGGCCGCGACCGGCTTGATCGGCTCCAGGATAATGACCGGCACGGAGAACAGGGCGAGAGACGTATAGGGCGGCAGCGACTTGATCCAGGCGCGCAGCCGCCTGAATTCGAAATGCCACCCGATCCAGCGCGCAATCGGCCTCGCCACGGCCATGAAGACCGCATCCACCAGGAAATAGATCGCGGTCAGGATGTAAGTGACCGGTTTCAGGATTCGCTTCACGGCACCTCTCCTGCGAAGTGAAAGCCGGAACCTGGGCCGAAGTTTCACCTCGACGTGAATAACTCGGGGATATCGGATGGAACTTTTGCGGCGGCCGTTGCGACTGTACTCTTCCTTCTCCCCTTGCGGGAGAAGGTGGCGCGCAGCGCCGGATGAGGGGTATCTATCCCGGCATTCAAAAGCGAATTGGACTCGCGGAGAGATACCCCTCACCCGTCTCGCCGCTGCGCGGCGAGCCGCCCTCTCCCACAAGGGGAGAGGGTGAAACCACCCTCCACGCTCAGATTTCCGCATAGACCTCCAGCAGATTACCGTCGGGGTCGCGGAAGAACAGCGTGCGGTGGCCGAAGGACTGGTTCGTCGGCGGCGACAGCAGCGCCACGCCCTGCCGAAGGAGCTCGTCGGCACAGGCATCGACTTCGGCGGCTGCGACCTTGAAGGCCAGTTGCAGCGAGGCGCTGCCCGGCGGCGTCGGCGCATCAGCCGCAGTCCGGCTCGGCCTTGCCAGCGCCAGCGTGTTGCTCCCGATGCCGTACTCGATCCAGTTCGGCGAGAGTTCGCGCAGCAGCGGAAACGCGAGGACGTCCTCGTAGAAGCGGCGCATCGCCGCCATGTCGCGGACAAAGATCACGGTATAGTCGATTGCGCGGATGGCGCTGAAGGGGGAGCGCCGGGCCGGGTCTGGCATTATCTCGTCCTCGCCGCGCATTTGATCTATCGCAGCAGACCGCCACTGTAGCGCAATTCATACAGCGGCGCGCCGTTCTGCCGCGCGATCGTCTCGACGCCATGGAAACGACCGAGCGCCCCCTCGACCTCGTTGCGATAGATCATGCCCACCTGCTCGAACAGGTGCGGTCCCCGGTAGGGCCGTTCGACGGACACGGCCAGCAACGCCTGACGCAGGAATTTGTAGATCGCGAGAAAGGTGTCGCGATCCCCGATCCCCGCATCAACCCCTCCGCTGTAGCTCATCGACCAGATGACGCGTTCGTCCCGCGACACCGTCTCCTGCCCGGCGAAGAATCCCATCCCGAAATAGATATCGCGATAGGCATAGGGCGCGGCGCGATGCTCGAGTTGCTTCGCGCCGGCGAGCAGCGGCGCCGCCACGGTCGCGTCATCGTCGAGGCCGGCATAGGTGCGCCGCTTGGCCTCGACCAGGAACGCGGCGAGATCGCCGGGGACGGCCGCCATCCTCACTCCACCAGTTCCGGCCACGGCACGATGGTCGACTTCACCGTCTTCATCGCCATGGCGTCCTTGACCGCCTGAGCGACGCCCGCTTCCGTGAACGGATAGATCGTCTGCATCTTCAGCCAGGGATACTTGCCCGCCGTGCGGTACAGCATATCCACGCCGAGCGGCAGATCGTTTCCGGTGAAGCCCCAGGAGCCCAGCACGTTGAGGTCCTTGGTGCAGATGCGATGCCACGATGTGTCGATGGAGCCGGCGTCGGTGAACTGGCCCATCTCGACATAGGTGCCGCCGTCGCGCAGCATCTCGATGCCCTCAGGGCCGGCGGTCGGATGGCCCGAGCAGTCCATCACCAGATCAGCGCCGAAGCCGCCGACGATTTTCCGCACGCGATCGATCCGCTCTTGCGGCGATTTGATCTCCTCGATGTTCACGGTCGCTTCCGCGCCGAACTCGCGCGCGAGCTTTAGGCGCGGCTCCTCAGGCGCTCCGACGCAGATGACGCGCCCTGCCCCCATCTCCTTTGCGGCCGCGACCGCGAGAATTCCGATCGGACCCGAGCCCTGGATCACCACCGTATCGCCCCAGCTGAATCCGCCGGCGCGGGTGGCACGGTTGAAGGCACGGATGCAGGAGGTCAGCGGCTCGGACAGCGCACCTAACCGCAGCGACATGTCGTCGGGCAGCTTGTAGATCTTGGTGCCCGGCAGCATCTCGAGATCGACATAGACATATTCGGCCCAGCCGCCCCACATGTGCGGCGCCTTGTCGAAGCCGAGATAGCGGCCGTAATAGACCGGCGTCAGGCATTTGTTCGCCGTTTGCGGATAGTGGATGCAGTAATAGCACTGGCCGCAGGGCATCAGCGGCGGGATCATCACTTTCGAGCCGACCTTGAGCGGCTTGCTCATGAAGTCTTCGGTGAATTCGTCGCCGCATTCCACGATGACGCCGCCGATCTCGTGGCCCAGCGTGAACGGCCACGGCAGCGGCTTCGGCCAGTGCCCCTTCAGGATATGCAGATCGGTGCCGCAGACCCCGCAGGCGCCGACCTTGATCAGCGCGGCCTTCTTGCCGACCTTCGGCCACGACACGGTCTTGATGACGGGTTCGCTGCCCGGCCCGGCGTGGGTGCAGACGCGGATTTGCTCCATGGTGTGTCCTCGCTGCCCGTCTGTTATGATCGATGGTGCGGGCTGTAGCGAAGCGTATGTGAGATGCGTTGCCGTGCCAAGGTGCCGTAATGCCGTAGCCCGCATGAGCGAAGCGATATGCGGGAACAGCGGTCCCGGATGTCGCTGCGCTCATCCGGGCTACGAGTGAGGATGCCGATGCTGCGTGACTACCGAGAGGAGGATGCCGACGCGATCGTCCGCGTCGCGCAGGCGGCTTTCGCCGAGTTCGAGCCGCACTTTTCCGACTGGCCGCTGTTCACGGCCAACGTCGCGAAGATGCCGCAGCTGGCCAGGACCGGCGAGATCATCGTCGCCGAAGACGACGGCGAGATCGCCGGCGCCGTGGCCTATATCGGCCCTCGCGCGCCGAAGCCGGCGTTCTTCGATCCGGCCTGGCCGGTGATCCGCATGCTGGTGGTCGATCCCGGCGCGCGCGGCAAGGGCATCGGCCGGCAATTGACCGAAGAATGCCTGCGCCGCGCCGAGCGCGACCAGGCGCAGGCCATCGCCCTGCACACGACGACGATCATGACGGTCGCGCTGCCGATGTATCTGCGCATGGGATTTGTCAGAAGCGGCGAGGCGCCGGACATTCTGGGCGTGCCATATGCGGTGTACGTGAAGTCGCTGGCGTAGGATTCGGATTTGTAGCCCGCATGAGCGAAGCGACATGCGGGACCGGCCGCCCCGGATTTCGCTCATCCGGGCTACGGGAGCGGCTTGCGCCGGCGGCATGTTTCTCACATTCGATGGTGCGAGGCCGAACTTCGGCAAGAAATTTGCAGCGAAGCGTGCCGTGACGCACCAATTCAATTCGGGGTTCCATGACTGATAGCATATGCGCGCTTTTCGATCGCTGGGAGCAAGTCTGGCATGAGGGGCGATTTGACCTGATCCCGGACTGCGTGGGCTCGCATTACATCCGTCACGATGAGAGGGGCGACCGGACCGTTACACGGGACGAATATGCTGCGGAATTGCAGACGGTGCATCGAGACCGGCCCGGAATCTGCGTCGTCGTGTATGATCATTCCTTCACGATCGACCGCGCGTGGTTCCGATTTGCGTTCGTCTGGCCCGATCCGACGACCGGCGAGAAGCGTAGTCGTGCCGGCATGCAAAGCTACCGCATTGATGGCGGCAAGCTGGCCGAGACCTGGATCACGATGCTTGGTCTTGGTACCGCATGGGCCGACGAGCCCCAGGAAAGCTGGACCCGCCGCAAGGCATGAGCAAGGTGCGCGTCCGGGACGTCACCTATTTTGTTTTTGTCCTTCGCGGCTTCTTGCACTGCCGAGGCATGGTCCATAGACCTCGCTGAAGTTATGACTTCCATGCAAGACATAGCTGTTCTTCAAGCACATCCAAATATCTTGAGCGCCAGTAGGTGAACGTGTAGGGACCACCATATTCCCATCCCAGGTGATCGCTTGAACCCCCAGCCCCAAAATCCCGTGGTCGCGTCCGGCTCGTTCGCGGCGATGAAATCCGTGCCGTACCGGCTGCAATTCATCGCCTACGTGCTGGCGATGATGGCCGACAATATCGAGCATGTGATCAGCTATTGGGTGGTGTTCCAGAAATTCCACTCGCCGACGCTGGGCGGCTTCGCCGTGCTGTCGCACTGGCTGCCGTTCCTGCTGTTCTCGGTCGCGGTCGGCGGGCTGGCCGACCGGTTCGATCCGCGCCGCATCATCCAGTGCGGCATGCTGCTGTTCATCGTCGCCTCGGCCGGATGGGGCTTCTTCTTCCTGACCGACACGATCCAGATGTGGCACGCGATGCTGCTGCTGGTGATCCACGGCTGCGCCGGCGTGTTGTGGCAGACACCGAACCAGCTGCTGCTCTACGACCTCGTCGGCCCAGCGGATCTCCCCAGCGCGGTGCGGCTCAACGCGATGGCGCGCTATCTCGGCATTCTGGTCGGGCCCGCGGTCGGCGGAATCATCATGCTGACGCTCGGCACCTCGCACGGCATCATCTTCAACACGCTGTTCTATCTGCCGATGCTGCTGTGGCTGTTCTGGGCACCCGTCCGCGACAAGAGTGCGGCTGTCCGGCGCTTCGCCGTGCGCGGGTTTGCGGACATCGTGCTCACCATCCGCGCGATCGGCACGCAGCCGGTGCTGACGGCGATGACCTGGCTTGCCGGCCTCACCTCCTTCATGATCGGCAATGCCTATCACGCGCAGATGCCGGGCTTTGCCGGCGATCTCGGCCATGGCGATCCCGGCGTCTCCTACAGCGTGCTGCTGGCGGCGGATGCCGGCGGCGCGCTGCTCGCCGGCATCGCGCTGGAATCCTGGGGACGGCTGAAGGGCACGCCGCGCACCGCGATCATGCTGGCCATGCTCTGGAGCGTCGCGCTGCTCGGCTTCGCCGCGGTGCGGATCTATCCGGTCGCGATCGTGCTGCTGTTCTTCGCCGGTTTCTTCGAGCTGTCGTTCAACACCATGGCGCAGGCGCTGGTACAGCTGAACGCGCCGCACGACATGCGCGGCCGCGTCGTCGGCCTCTACAACATGGCCGGGCTCGGCATGCGGGCCTTCAGCGGCATCACCGTCGGCGTGTTCGGCGCTGCGATCGGCATTCACTGGTCGCTCGGGCTCTCCGCCGCAGTGCTGCTGGCGCTGCTGTGCCTGCTGTATCAGCGAGCGACGAAGAAGGCGTAGGGACGCGGGCCTCACGCCGCAGGCGGTTGACTCCGGCATCTGCCCACCGCACCCTCAGGACTTTTGGGGGACGACGCATTGCGCAATCGCTGGGGCATTCTTGCGATCCTGTTCGTCGTTCGTCTCACCATCGCGTTCCAGTTCCAGAGCGTTGCAGCGGTCGCACCGCTGTTGCAGCAGACCTTCGGCGTCGGGCTCGCCGACATCGGCATCCTGATCGGGCTCTATTTCACGCCGGGCGTGGTGCTGGCGCTGCCGGGCGGCGCGATCGGCCGGCGCTTCGGCGACAAGCCGACCACGATTGCCGCGCTATTGCTGATGACGGCAGGCAGCCTCGTCATGGCCACCACCGATGTCTGGGGCTGGCAGATGGCGGGCCGTCTCGTCTCCGGCGCCGGCGGCGTGCTGCTGACCGTGCAGCTCACCAAGATGGGCACCGACTGGTTCGCGGGGAAGGAGATCGCCACCGCGATGGCAATCTTCGTCAACTCCTGGCCCGCCGGCGTTGCGATCTCGCTGCTGGTGCTGCCGGCGATCGGCACGGCCTATGGCGCGGGCGCCGTGTTCGCGGCGACCGGCACACTGACCGTGATCGGCATTGTACTCATCACGCTCTACCAGCCGCCGCCCGGCGCAACGGTCAGCGCGAGCAGCTCGGGCCGGCTCGATCCCCTCGCGCTGCTGGCGGTGATCGTCGCCGGCACGATCTGGGGCCTATATAATGTCGGCTTCGCCATGATCTTCTCGTTCGGCCCGTCCCTGCTCGCCGAGCGCGGCTGGAGCATTGCCGCCGCCGGCTCGGCGATCAGCGTCGTGATGTGGCTGTCGGTGATCTCGGTGCCGTCGGGCGGGTATCTGGCCGATCGCGGCAGGCCCTTTGTCCTGACGATCGCGGCCAGCCTCGTCGTGGCCGCCCTGCTGGCCTGGCTGACCCGGTCCGACGCCGTGCTCACTATTCTTGTGCTGATCGGCATGGTCGGGGGCTTCCCGGCCGGCCCGATCATGAGCCTTGCCGCCCGCGTGCTCGCCCCCGAAACCAGGGCGATCGGGATGGGCGTGTTCTACACACTCTTCTATGCCGCGATGATGCTGGGGCCGGCAATCGCCGGCCGGCTGGCCAAATCGGCCGGAACGGCCGCGGCCGCGCTCGACCTCGGCGCACTCGCGGTGCTGGCCTGCCCGCCCCTGATGTGGCTTTTCGAGCGCATTGTGTCTGTGCGTGTTCGGCACGCCCAATCCTAACGCGGCATTAACCCTGTGCACCTTAGGGTCGTGCCGGACTCCGCCAGGCGGGGGGTCGGGTTGTGAAAATGGCGTTGGCGAACAAAAAATTTCTACCGGCCGCCGAGGAACGTCGGCGTTTCCAGCGGGTGAAAGTCCACCTGCTCGGCCGCTACATGCTGCCGGACCGCCGTGAATTCCCCTGCCAGGTGATCAACATGTCGCCCGGCGGGCTCGCTTTGCTCGCCCCCGGCATCGGCAATGTCGGCGACCGCGTGGTCGCCTATCTCGACCATATCGGCCGCGTCGAAGGCAAGATCACCCGCATCATCGACAATGGCTTTGCCATGACGATCGGGGCGACGCCCAGGAAGCGCGACAAGCTCGCGGCCCAGCTCACCTGGCTCGCCAACCGCGACATCCTCAACCTGCCGGAAGACCGCCGCCACGACCGTATCGTGCCGCGCAACCCGATCGCGGTGCTGACGCTCGAGGACGGCACCAAGATGACCTGCCGCATCATCGACCTTTCGCTGTCCGGTGCGGCCATTGCCGCCGAGAACCGCCCGCCCCTGAAATCGATCGTTCTGCTCGGCCGCGTGCAGGGCCGCGTGGTCCGAAACCTCGAAGACGGCTTCGCGCTGGAGTTCATGCACGAGCAGCCGGTGGAGACACTCGAAGAGAGCGTTACCGCCCGGTAAAGCGCAATCGCGCCAAAACCAGCGATTTTCCAGCCCTGAAGGCGGCCTCCGCGATGCGGACGCCGCCTTTTTCATGCGTTGTGACGGCGCCAGCGCGAGTTAACGCGGGGGCCGTTTGCGCGCCGAAACGGCGGTTCCACCAGCGTTTCCGCGTTAATCGATAAAATTTGAATCAATTGCAGTAATACTGCATTTTACGCAAATTCTATTCAAGTATAGATCGAATTAGCCGCGCCTTTTACTTGTATTCGTCTCGACTTGACTTGATCGACTTAGCGGCAATTCAAAAGCTCGATGCGCATTGTGGTCCCAACAAGAAACGGGGGCGACAATGTTCAACTTCAAGGGACATGGGAAAGGCTTGGCGATTGCCGCCATGCTCTTCGGGATCAGCGCGGCAGCGCAGGCCGGCGAAAGCCGTCTGCTCTACGCGAGCCTCGGCGACACCACGCGTGCGCCGATCGGCTGGGTCGAGTTCTGTGCGGACAACGCCGCGCAGTGCCAGGGCGGTCCGACGCAGCCGCGCGACATCGTGATGTCGCAGACGGCATGGCGCGACCTCGTCAAGGTCAATCGCTGGGTCAACGAGACCGTCAAGCCTTTGACCGACCAGGAGCACTGGGGCGTGATCGAGAAGTGGTCGCTGCCTTCGGACGGCTACGGCGACTGTGAAGACTACGTGCTGTTGAAGCGCAAGATGCTGATGGATGCCGGCTGGCCGCGCGAGGCCCTGCTCATCACCGTCGTGCGCGACAAGAAGGGCGAAGGGCACGCGGTGCTGACGGTGAAGACCGACAAGGGCGAGTTCGTTCTCGACAATCAGAACGAGAACGTCGTTGCCTGGACGGAGACCGGCTACCGCTTCGTCAAGCGCCAGTCGCAGGGCGATCCCAATGTCTGGGTCTCGCTCGGCGATACCAGGCCGGCGGTCTCCACCGCCAGCGCGAGAGATTAGAAACGAGACAACAGGTTACGCGACCCGGTCACATCCCCACCCCTCCCCGTCCCAGACCGGTTCGCGCGCGGCCAGCCATCCCCCAATGGCTGGCCGCAACTTTTTTCGGGATATGCGATCAGCCCTGCGCCGACCACGGCACGCGCGCCGCGGTGAAGTCTCGCCAGCTGCCCAGCAGGGACCGGTGTGCGCCGATCGATGCGCGTGCCTGCCAGCCGGTGATCGCGGCCGCCGCAATGGCGCTGTCGCGATCCTCGGAGCCGAGCCCGTCGAGCAATGAGGCCGTCACCGCCATGTCGTTGAAGGCGCCGAGCTCCTCCTGCAGGCCGGCGAGCCTGCGGGCGAATTTTCGCGACGATTTGCGATCGGCGAACAGCGGCAGCAGGAACTCGCCGAGATAGCGCAGACGCTTGGTCGCGAGCCGCACCCGGTGCACCTCGTCGACATCAAGCGATTTGAAGCGACGGCCGCGCTTGAGCACCTTGGCGTGCTGCTCCGACAAGACGCGCTCGGCGAAATTGACCGCCGGTTCGGCGAGCCGTCCGAGATCCTCGGGCGCGACGTCGTTGCGCCAGCCCCGCGTCTCGATCCAGCCGCCGAGATTGATCAGGAACACGGCGCAGCGGCGATCGTCGAGCGCATGGTGCGCCTTGCGATAGGCTTCCGACTGGCGCCGCGCCGCGACGCGACCCAGCGCATCGAATCCGGCGACCGAAGGACAGGCGCTTGCGATCGCCGGCAAGGTCTCGAGCTGGAACACGTCCCAGTCGCGCGCGGCGGACAGATCCTGCGCCAGCCATCTGGCTTCCGACCGCAATGCGTCGAGATTGCTGAGCGCGCCGGCCGACCGCATCAGGTCGAGCGCCGATCGCAGCCGGCGCAGCGAGACACGCAGCTGATGCACCCCTTCCGGGTTGCGGCCGTCCTCGGCCGCCGGCAGCGACTGCAGCAGATGGAGGAAGCACGACCGCAGGATCGTCGCGAAGGCCTCGTCGAGCGCGACGGCGGGATCGAGATGCAGCTTGCGCGGCCGCTGCACCGAGGGCGGCTTGTCCGCGGCAAGGTCGAAGCCGCGCGCCGACTTGCTGCGGATGGACGGCTTCACCGCGCCGTGCTCGGCAAGGCGCAGCGCGATCTCGTAGATCGTGCTCGCGCTGCCGCTCTTGAGCTCAAGCTCGATCTCGCTCACTGGCACCGAACGGTCACCGGATGTCAGCACGCCCTGGTCGAAGGCGATCTCGACGGTGCCGGACGGCAGATCGATCATGCGCGCGTGACGATGGACGTCGGCGGTGAAGACCGCTTCGAGCGGCTGCGTTTCGAGCTGCGCGCGAAGCTTCTCCGGAATGAAGGGCATCGCTAGCGCGAGATCGGGCGCGAGCGACGGCACGTTCGCCTCCCATTCGCCGCGGCGCAGCGGGTCGTCGGCGGCGTCGGTCTTCACGGTCTGCACGAAGCGCGCGCCGCTCTGGCGGACGCGAAGGCTGAGTCCGGCGCGACGCAGCGTTCGCTCCGGCGTATCGTAGTAGATGGATTTCAGATGCTTGCGCGTGCCCTTGTTGCGGGCGTTCGCCGCGATGACAGGCGCAGCAGCGAAGTGCGCCATGCGATCGGCGTCGACGAGAAGCTTGAGCTCGATTTCACCGGCGGGGCGTGCGGCAACGTTCGGCTGCAATGGTTCCAATGCCGGCGGCGTTATCTGCGGTGGCGTCGGATCGATCACAGCGCCCTCGAAGGTCGCAGATTCCACGCCGGGCTCGGCTGGATCAATTTGCCTGAGGAACCCGGCGACGACTTGCGTCTTCTTGCGATCCTTCGGGTCAGGATTCCCATCCGGCGCGCCCGGTGTCTTGCGGGCCGGCGTTGCGTCTGATTTCAGCATTTTACGGTGACATGACAGTTCAATGACAGAGCGACAGCATATAGCGGGAGCGCTCCGCGATGAATAGTAACGTTGCGCGGCAATGCATGATCTTCCACATACGCGGCCTGCGAAAAAATTCGGCAAGCTTTGTCATAATCGGGTGGTCGCGCCGAATTAAATTGCCGGCAAATGCAACAAGTGATCGAATTCGATAGCGAATCTCGCGGTTCTCGAAAGCGAGATGAACGCGTCAACGAGATTGACTCATGCTGGCCGAGAAATTCTTTCTGGTTCTTGAGACGCTTAGAAGTCACGCCGGGGATGACAGGCCCGAAATTGTGACAAGCCCTGTGCGCCCGCCCGTGAATCCCGAGAGCGTGAACAGTGCGCGGCGCGAACAGCCGCGCCCTGACGAGCGCCAGTAACGTTCCAAATTCGCCGGATCGCACCAGGCGACGCGCGTCAACGCGCGAGACTGTTCCTGTAGATCTTGCCGCCCTTCATGATCACGACGAAGTTCTTCGCGGGATCTTCGACAAGGGCGATGTTGTCGAGCGGATTGCCGTCGACGAGCAGCAGATCGGCCAGCGCGCCCTCCTCCACCACGCCGAGCTTGCCGGGATAGGGATTGCGCAGACCCGACAGGCTCAGCAACTCCGCATTCGCGGACGTTGCCATGGCCAGCGCTTCGGCCGGCGTGTACCAGCGCGTCAGCGCGGCGAGCATCGAGCCCTGCTTCTCCGCCAATGCCCTCGAGAACAGGACGTCGGTGCCGAACGCGGTCTTGATCTTGTACTTCTTCGCCAGCGCGTAGACGCGATCCGTGCCGGCAACCACCTGCCGCATCTTGTCCTGCTCCGCAGGTCCGAGCGCAGCGGCGCCGGCGAGATCGAGGAACGGCTGCGTGCTGAGCCAGATGCCCTTCTCGGCTATCAGTTTCGCGCTTGCCTCGTCCATGAGATGGCCGTGCTCGATGCATTTCACACCGGCGGCGATCGAGCGCTGGATCGCCACCGGCGTATAGGCGTGGGTTGCGACATAGGTGCCCCAATTCTCGGCGGCTTCGACCGCCGCGCGCAACTCGGGCTCGGTGAAGGTGGAGACGTCGAGCGGGCTGAACGGCGATGCGACGCCGCCGCCGGCGGTGAGCTTGACTTGCGAAGCGCCCTGCATGAGCTGCTCGCGCGCGCGCACGCGGACTTCGTCGGGACTGTCGGCGACCATGCTGCCGCCGATCCGCTCCATGCGGCTCAGCATGCCGCCGATCGTGCGCGGCAGATCGGACAATTGGCGGAAGTCGCCGTGACCGCTGGTGATGGTGATGATGGCGCCGGATGGATAGATGCGCGGACCCGCGACCAGATCCTCGTCGATGGCCTGCTTGAGCCCGAAGCTCGGCCCGCCCATGTCACGCACGGTGGTGAAGCCGCGCATCAAGGTCGCGGTTGCTTCGCTGGCGGCGAGCAGATTATTGTAGCCGATATCGCCGGCAAGCGCGGCCATCGGCGTCGGCCGCACCAGCATCGCGTGCCAATGCGCATCGATCAGTCCGGGCATCAGCACCCGCCCACCGCCGTCGATGACCTGCGACGCGCTCGTGATATCCGCCGTCGAGATCTTCTCGATGATCCCTTTTCTGACGAGGACGCTGGATGGCGCCGAGAGCGCGCTGCCCTTGCCGTCGAAGATCCGGACGTTGCGGAACAGGACCGCGGCCTCCTGGGCCTGTGCAGATGACAGGCTGCCGGGCACCACGGCAACGCCGACAAGCGATGCTGCGACGGCGAATACTTTGGCCGATATCCTCAAACCCGACATATCAGCCTTCCCTACAGGTTCAGGCTACGCGAGGGGGTGATGGCAGGCACGCATACGTCTGCTCACAGTTGACGCCGACGTTTAGCTTACGTCAACTTACAACCATGGCGGCAATATGCAGCGCTGCCATCCGCTTTGACGAGAGATCGGCGTCAGGCTGCAATTGAATTAAAGCAAATGAATCAAAGCATTCGCCTGTGACGTCAGGCCACGCGCGATCAGGCGCCCAGCACGTCGGCGAGCCGCAACTCGTCGGCGGCGGGATCCTTCAGGAACAGCTCGTCCTCGATCTCCCGCAGATGCGACAGCATCTGCGCGCGCGCCGCCTGCTTGTCGCGCTTGCGGATCGCGGCGACGATACCCGCATGGTGATCGGTGCCGCAGGCCGGCGTGTCGTGACGGCGATACAGCAGGATGATCAGCGAAGAGCGCGCGATCAGCTCCTTGAGGAAACCGAGATAGATGCTGTGGCCGCTCATCTCGGCGACGAGGCGGTGAAAATCGCCGGAGAGGCGGACCGAGGCGCGCGCGTCGCCGCGCAGCTCGGCCTCGCGTTCCTCGGCGAGATGTTGCTGGAGACGATCGAGCCAGGCCGGCGACACCGCATCGACGGCGTGGTCGACGATGGTGGGCTCGATCAGGCGCCGCGCCTCGAACACTTCGCGGGCATCGGCGGGCGTGGGGCGCGCGACGAAGGCGCCGCGGTTCTTCTCGATGTTGACGATACCTTCGTGAGCGAGCTGCTGCAGCGCGGTGCGGACCAGCGTGCGGCTTGCGCCGTAGATCTCGCCGATCTCGTCCTCGCCGAGCTTCGTGCCCGGCAACAGGCGATGCTCCAGGATCGCTGCGGTCACGCCCTCCCTGATGCGGCTGACGCGGTCGCTGGCGTCTGGCGCGTCGGATTTGGGGCGGGTCTTGGCAACCATGGCTGTGAGAGCTCGATCGGCAACGTTCGGCCTCGAATGTTAGACGACGAGCTGTATCCAATCACAGGCGAAACTTTATACAATCTTCGCCCGTTTTGTGTGCAGGCGGCTGCGCGCGCGGCAGGCAGCCCGAATCCGCCGGATTCGATCTAACGATCTGACTCCGCTGCACAGTTTTTGGAATCTGCCCGGCTGGAGCCTGTTGGCACGGACCTTGCGGAGAGAGGCCGGACACCGCCCTCCTGCCGGACTCGCCATGGCCATTCCTGCCGCTCTCGAACTGGTCGCCGTCACCAAGCGCTACGACACGACGCTCGCGGTCGACACCGTCAACCTGAAGATCCCGGCCGGCACCTATTGCTGCCTGCTCGGCCCCTCCGGCTGCGGCAAGACCTCGACCTTGCGCATGATCGCCGGCCACGAGGCGGTCAGCGCTGGCGACATCATCCTCGGCGCGCAGAACGTCACCGATCTTCCGCCCGCCGAGCGCGGCACCGCGATGATGTTCCAGTCCTACGCGCTGTTCCCGCATCTCAGCGTGATCGACAACGTCGCCTTCGCCTTGAAGATGCGCGGCATCGACAAGCCGACCCGCCACAAGCGCGCCGGCGAACTGCTCGAGCTGGTGGCGATGAGCCAATATGCGGGCCGGCTGCCGGCCCAGCTCTCCGGCGGCCAGCAGCAACGGGTCGCGCTCGCCCGCGCACTCATCACCGAGCCGCAGATCCTGTTGCTCGACGAGCCGCTGTCCGCGCTCGATCCGTTCCTGCGGGTGAAGATGCGGGGCGAATTGAAGCGGCTGCAGCGCGAGCTCGGGATCAGCTTCATCCAGGTCACCCACGGCCAGGAAGAGGCGATGGCGCTCGCCGACCACATCGTGGTGATGAACCACGGCAAGATCGAGCAGCAGGGCACTGCCCGCGACATCTTCCACCACCCCCGCACCGAATTCGTGGCGCGCTTCATCGGCGGCCACAACGTGCTCAGCGACGCCGGCAAGCTCATCGCCGTGCGCGCCGATCAGCTCGGCATCAAGCCGATCACTGACGGCGCGTTCGGCGCACCGGCGCTGCTGACCCAGACCGAGTACCAGGGCTCCTACATCGCCGTCTCGCTCACGCTCGACGACGGCACCGCCCTGTTCTCCCATGTTCCGGAAGCCGCCTTCGACGTCCACCCGTTCCGTCCGGGTGACCGCGTGCTGGCGACCTGGGATCCCGCCAAGGCGCAGCGCCTGCAATAGCGCCGATCGATCAGTGGAATGCGCAACAGAGGAGTGACTGATATGACCGAGACCACCAGGACGAAAGGCGTCAGCCGCCGCACGCTGCTCAAGGGCACCGCGGGTCTCGCCGGCCTCGCCGCCGGCTCCGGCGCCATCACCGGCTTTCCCTATGTGAAGTCGGCCGATGCGAAGGTGCTGCGCTATCTCGGCACCGCCGTGAACGAGGGCGACGACATCTCCAAGCAGTGCCTGAAGGACACCGGCATCAAGATCGAATACATCACCGCGACCACCGACGACGTCACCAAGCGCGTGATGACCCAGCCGAACTCGTTCGACGTGCTGGACACCGAATATTTCTCGCTGAAGAAGCTGGTGCCGTCGGGCAACATCCTTGCCCTCGACGCCAAGAAGATCAAGGAATTCGACAACATCACGCCGGTCTTCACCAAGGGCGAGACGCCCGGCGGCAAGAAGATCGGCGGCCAGGGCACCGCGCCCTGGAAGGTGCTCTATCTCGAAGGCAAGGACTCCAAGAAGTTCGCGACCTCGGCGACCGAATTCGTCACGCTGATCCCGACCGTCTACAACGCCGACACGCTCGGCATCCGCCCCGACCTGATCAAGCGCCCGATCAGCACCTGGGCCGAGCTGCTCAACCCCGAGTTCAAGGGCAAGGCCTCGATCCTCAACATCCCCTCGATCGGCATCATGGATGCCGCGATGGTCGTGGAAGCCTCCGGCAAGTACAAATATGCCGACAAGGGCAACATGACGAAGGAAGAGATCGATCTCACCATGAAGGTGATGACCGAGGCCAAGAAGGCCGGCCAGTTCCGCGCCTTCTGGAAGGACTTCAACGAGAGCGTCAACCTGATGGCATCGGGCGAGACCGTCATTCAGTCGATGTGGTCGCCTGCGGTGACGAAGGTCCGCTCGATGGGCATTCCCTGCACCTTCCAGCCGCTCAAGGAAGGCTACCGCTCCTGGGCTTCGGGCTTCTGCGTCTCCAAGGGCGTCTCGGGCCCCAAGCTCGAATGGGCTTATGAGTTCGTGAACTGGTTCCTGTCCGGCTATGCCGGCGCCTATCTCAACCGCCAGGGCTACTACTCGGCCGTGCTCTCCACCGCCAAGGCGCACATGGAGCCCTACGAGTGGGCGTACTGGATGGAAGGCAAGGCGGCCGAGAAGGACATCAAGGCGCCTGACGGCTCGCTGCTGGAGAAGGCCGGCGCGGTGCGCGACGGCGGCTCCTACGAAGACCGCATGGGCGGCGTCGCGTGCTGGAACGCGGTGATGGACGAGAACGACTACATGGTCCGCAAGTGGAATGAGTTCATCGCGGCGTGACGGACATGTCGGAAGAAGTCCTGCAACAGGCATCCCCGGGCTTGATCCCGGGGTCGGGAACAGCGCGCGCCGCAAAGCCGACGCGCCTGTCGCCGTCCTTCGTCTCCTGGCTTCAGGCCGGGCCGATGATGCTGGTGTTTCTCGCCTTCTTCCTCATTCCGCTCGTCTTCGTCGTCATCGTGTCCTTCTGGGACTACAATGAATACCAGCTGCTGCCGGCGTTCTCCGGCCGCGGCTACACCGACACGTTCGAGGGCTGCATCGCGCAGCTCCCCGATCTCTGCACGATCGGCAAGACCTATCTGAAGACGCTCAAGCTCTGCTTCATGGTGTGGGCGATCACGCTCTTCATCGGCTTCTGGGTCGCCTACTTCCTCGCCTTCCACGTCAAGTCCAAGACCTGGCAGATGGGCCTGTCGCTGCTCTGCACGATCCCGTTCTGGACCTCCAACGTGATCCGCATGATCGCATGGATCCCGCTGCTCGGCCGCAACGGCCTCGTCAACTCGGGCCTCGTCAAGACAGGGGTGATCAACCATCCCCTGGAATGGCTGCTGTTCTCCGAATTCTCCGTGGTGCTCGCGCTGGTCCACCTCTTCACCTTCTTCATGGTGGTGCCGATCTTCAATTCGATGATCCGCATCGACAAGTCGCTGATCGAGGCGGCCTATGATGCCGGCGCCAGCGGCTTTCAGACCCTCGTCAATGTCGTCATTCCCCTGGCCAAGCCCGGCATCGTGATCGGCTCGATCTTCGTCATCACCATCGTGATGGGCGACTTCATCACCATCGGCGTGATGGGCGGCCAGCAGATCGCGGCTGCCGGCAAGATCATCGAGACGCGGGTCAACGCGCTGCAATTCCCCGCAGCCGCGGCCAACGCCGTGATCCTGCTCATCATCACCTTCCTGATCATCACCATGATGTCGCGCATCGTCGACATCAAGAAGGAGCTCTGAGCATGAAGGAAGGACGCCCTCGCTCTTTCTACGTGCTCGCGGTCTTCTTCGCGGCCTACGTGTTGTTCCTCTACGGCCCGATGATCGCGATCTACGTGCTATCGTTCCAGGGACCGCAGGGCGGCCTCACCTTCCCGATGAACGGCGTGTCGACGTTCTGGATTGCAAAGCTGTTCCAGGGCACCGGCATCGTCGATCTCGGCGCGGCCTTCCGCCGTTCGCTGCTGCTCGGCATCATCGTGATGATCGTCACCGTCGTGCTGTCGGTCGCCGCCGGCATGGCCTTCCGCAGGAAGTTTAGGGCGCAAAGCATCCTGTTCTACTCGGCGATCGCGAGCCTCATTGTTCCTTCCATCATTACGTCGCTCGGCATCTCGCTGGAATTCCGCATCATCGACGACCTCATCAAGGCGCACTGGAACGAGAACTTCGAGACCTCGATGGGTCTGCTCACGTCAGGCCTCGGCGCCCACCTGACCTGGACGCTGCCGTTCGGCCTGCTCATCATGTTCGCGATCTTCAACCGCTTCGATCCGCGCCTCGAGGAAGCCGCACGCGATCTCGGCGCGACGCCGTGGCAGACCTTCCGCCATGTCGTGCTGCCGATCATCCTGCCCTCGGTGATCGGCATCGGCCTGTTCGGCTTCACGCTGTCCTGGGACGAACTCGCCCGCTCCAGCCAGGCGATCGGCGCGGTGAACACGTTGCCGCTGGATCTGCAGGGCCTCACCACGACGGTGACGAACCCCGACATCTACGCACTCGGCACCGTGATCTCGGCCGTCTCGTTCACGGTGATCGCGCTTGCGCTCGGCACCATCCACGTGCTCAACAAGCGGCAGGCGGCCAAGGGCTCGGACGCCGGCCAAGGGCTTGTTTAATAGCTTGTCTCATAAAGGGCTGGTCTGATCCGATGCGGCTTCACGTCGTCAATCCCAACACCACGGCGTCCATGACGGCGAAGATCGCCGCCGCGGCGCGCAGCGTTGCGCTTGCCGACACCGTGATCGACGCGCGCCAGCCCGCGATGGGCCCGGTCTCCATCGAAGGTTTCTACGACGAGGCCTTTGCGGTGCCCGGCATGCTCGGCTGCATCCGCGAGGCCGATCGCGACGGTGCCGACGCCCACATCATCGCCTGCTTCGACGACACCGGCCTCGATGCCGCGCGCGCCGCCGCGAAGGCGCCGGTGATCGGCATCGGCGAGGCCGGCTTCCACATGGCGAGCCTGATCGCGGCGCGCTTTGCCGTGGTGACGACGCTCGGTGTCTCCATCGTGCCGATCGAGCATAATCTGACGAAGTACGGCCTTGCCGACCGCTGTGCCCGCGTGCGCGCGGCCGAGGTCCCGGTGCTCGCGCTGGAAGAACGCAATGCCGATGCGCTCGGCAAGATTTCGGCTGAGATCACCGCCGCCATCCGCGACGATCGCGCCGAGGCCATCGTGCTCGGCTGCGCCGGCATGGCCGATCTCGCCGCCGAGCTTGCCGCCACCCACGGCTTGCCGGTGGTCGACGGCGTCGCTGCCGCGGTGACCCTGGCGGAATCGCTGGTGCGGCTGGGGCTGAAGACATCGCGGCTCGGCCCCTACGCGGCGCCGCGGCCGAAGACCTATTCCGGGCCGTTTTCGCCGTTTCAGCCTTGAATTTGGCTATCCTTGCCATAAGCAAGGGGCAAAGAGCGCTTTTTTGGCCACCAGCCTCTTTTTGGTCCCAATTGTTGCCGAACAGTAACACTTTCGGGACATCCCGGCCGCCCGTCCTGCGTTCCGCGCTGCCGGTTCTTCGCCACTCACCAAGTTTCCATTTGGATTTTGTCAGCGATGATCGATCTCGCAGAGGACACACGGTCCAACCCCCTGTTTCGCCTTGGCGCCCAGCCCATCGCGCTGACCGCCGCCGCCCTGTTTTTGCTGATCGCCGGCGTGACCTCGATCGCGATCTGGCGCGCCTATACGGGCTCTGCGCCGGAGACCGACCGGGTGGTGGCCTCACGGCAGCTCCAGGCCCGCACCGCGCAGGCTTCCGAGCAGCTGGTCGAGAAGACCAAGGGACTCGAGGCGACCCAGCAGGAATCGATCGACCAGCTTCAGGTCGTGCAGGACCAGCTCCAGACCGTGAAGCGCCTGCTTGCGTCCCAGCAGGCCGATACCAAGCGCCTCTCCGAGCAGGTGGCGACGCTGAACGAATCCATCGACGGCCTGCGCCAGTCCTTCGCCAGTGCCCGGGCCACCGAGGCCGAAACACCCACGGTTACCCGCAGGAAACCGGCGCGTCACCGCGTCAGTGCCAGCGCGCGCAAGCGCTCGCGCGGCTAAACGGGCCTCAGCCGGCGGCTTTAATTTCTCCACTTGTGAACTGGATCACATTCCCCCGTATGATTCCGCGCGATGCTGGCCCTTACCGGATGGCGTGAGCCGATTTTAATATCCGGGGCTGGCAAGGTCGTTGACGGTATACTGCGTCAACGGCCTTGTTTTTTCGTAGGTCAGGTCGCCCCGCCTCACTCGCAGACGTCGACGCGACGGTATCGCCATCCCGCCGGCGTCATCACGCGCTTGCGGGTAACGTAGCAGCCGCCGTAGCCGCCATCGTCATAGCCGGACCCATAATAGTAGGGATCGCCGTAATACGGGGAGCCGTAGCCGTAATAGGCGCCGTAGTAGCCGGCGCCGGCAAGGCCCGCGCCGATGGCGACGCCAGGCCAGAAGCCGCCGCCATGCCAATGGCCGTGGCCGCCATGACCCCAGCCGCCACCACCGTGGCCCCAGCCGCCGCCATGTCCAAAGCCCCGCGCCTGGGCCATCTGCGGCATCGACAGTCCGACTGCCGCGACGGCCAGCGCCGCCATCATTGTCTTGCGTAACATCACTCGATTCCTCCGCGTGGACACGCTCCACGCTTCAAAGCGGGATCAAGCTAACGTCCATTGGGCAATCCGGACAGCCACACTGTCTCACTTCCGCGCGAGCATCAGCAGCCGCGACAGATGCTCTTCAGCTTCTTGTCGAGCAGCCGGTTCTCGGCGTTGACCGCGGCATCGGTGCCGCCACCGGTCCCGGAGCCGGTCGTGACGCCTGAGCCTGGTCCCGACGATTGAGCCGTCCCCAGGCTGTTGGTGCCCGGCGGCGGTGCCGGTGAATTGGCGACACCTCCGCCCGATCCCGACGAGGCACCGCTCGATCCCGCAGAGCCGCCGGTCGCTTGCGCGAACGAGACGGCCGGCATCGCCGCGAGGGCGAAGATCACGAGCATGATCCTGATCGAAGCATTTGCGGAGGACGCCATCGGAAAAATCTCCTTTGCCCGTCAACCGCTGCCGCGAATGCAGGTTCCGGAACAAATGCCGCGGCATCAGCTTGAGAACCAGGAGGCGACATCACGATGACCGATCGCGACCCCTTTGCAGAAGGCGAACGCGCCGCGCGCCAAAACATTCCCGCCGAAGCCAATCCTTATACGGACGGCAGCGACGAGCACGCGCTGTGGTCGGCGGGCCACGAGAAGATCGCGAGCGCCAGGGAAGCCCGCGAGTCCGAAGGACGTTAGCCGATCCGCTTCAGGCCCTTCTTGAAGCGCGGGCCGTTGGCGACGTAGAACTTCGCCGCGCTTCCCATGCGCTGCACCTGGGCGTCGTCGAGCGTGCGGATCACGCGCGCGGGCGAGCCGATGATCAGCGAGCGTTCGGCAAACTCCTTGCCCTCGGTGATGACGGAGCCGGCGCCGACGATGCTGTTGCGGCCGATCTTCGCGCCGTTCATCACGATCGAGCCCATGCCGATCAGCGCACCGTCTCCGATGGTGCAGCCGTGCAGGATGACGTTGTGGCCGACGGTGCAGTTGGTGCCGATGACCATGGGAAAGCCGAGATCGGTGTGACAGGTCGAGCCGTCCTGCACGTTGGCGCCCTCGCCGATCTCGATCCACTCGTTGTCGCCGCGCAGCACCGCGCCGAACCACACGCTCGCGCCCGGCTTCAGGCGCACGCGGCCGATCACCGTCGCGGTCTCCGCGATGAAATAATTGCCGTCGGCGGGAAGTTCGGGCGCCTGCCCGTCGAGCTCGTAGATCGCCATCAAGGTCTCCTGTCGGGTTGACCAAGGCATAGCGAAACGGCAGCCCCGACGCAAAGGTCCGGCGGCGTCAGGAACGTTATCGTCCCGGGGAACGCTCGGCGTCTTGGGATCAGGTCAGAACGCCGGCGGCGCGCAGCGTCATCAGGAAGAAGGTGCCGCTCATCATGCTCCAGAAGCCGGCGATGAGGGTCGCCATCATCACGAATTCCACGCGGCGGCTTTCCACCTGCAGGCCGCGCAGCGTGTTGCGCATGATGATGAAGGGAGCGGCGAACACCAGGAACGGCACCGCCGCGAAGGTCTTCGGCGCCACGCCGTCCTGCAACAGGCCGAAGCCTGCGGGGCGCTGCGCGAACGCCTGGTATCCGTTCACGAGGGCGCCGGCGAGCGCGAAACCGATGCAGATCGAGAAGAAGGAATTGAGAGCTTCAGGTGTCATCGGAAACAGTCCGCACTTACGCAACGCCGGAGCCTTCCTGTGACAAATCGTGCTGGTTAACGCTACATTATCCTTAAGAGAAGGTTAACGAGGCCCGCCGGTCCGTGCAGGGCCCTCTCCCCGCCCCGCAGCCGGCAAGGCTGCGCGAATTCGCCGCCGCGTGGCATATTCCCCGCTGATTCGTCGGCCATCGGCCGACCCCGGGTTCCACGCGCGCTCATCATGACGGTGTTTTCGGCAGCTTCCCTCAGACCCTCGCGCACGCGGGCGCATATCGTGCCGATCGTGCTCGGCGGCGCTGCCGCGCTCGGCGCGGTCGCGCTGGTCGCCTATCTGCTGTGGCCGACCTGGGGCGCCGGCGGCGCCAGCGCCCCGGACCGGCTGCCGGTGAGCGTCGGCGGGACGTTGTTCAACGTGCCGACCACGGCGATCCGGATGAAGATCCAGCGCCACTCCGGGCCGCAGGAGCGCATCGATCTCGACGTGCTCTATCCCTCGCTCGAGCCGCCCGGCGCGCCCAGGCACGTCACCGCCGACACCGTGGAGACGGCGGTGCAGTCGATCGACCGCATCTTCCTGTCGATCGCGGCCCATCACGATGCGCTCGCGCCCGAGCAGCGAACGGCCACGATCTATCCGCGCTATCTCGACCAGGCCGCAACCCAGCCCGAGGAAGGCCTGACGATGCGGACGTTCCGCACTGAGACGCCCTACGGCAGCGAGGACCTCTATTCTGCCGCAAGTCCCGCGCTGACCGCGCGCTGCACGCGCGATGCGGCAACCCCCGGCATGTGCCTCTCCGAGCGCCGCGTCGGCGGCGCCGACCTCACCTTCCGCTTCCCCCGCAGCTGGCTGTCGCAATGGCGCGAGGTCGCGGAGGCGATGGAGAAGCTGACGGCGCAATTGCGCGGGCCGAAGGGCTGAGCCCCGTCTGCGCCCTGCCGCGGGCCCTTCCAAAACAAAACCTCGAAAACAACCCCATGCACAGTAGCGAGGGGCCGTCACGACTTCGATTTTTTCGAAGTCGATTTGACCTGTCGGGCAAAACAGGGGTAGGATGTCATGATGGGGCGATCGGCGTGAATGATCCGGCAACACATCTGCCGCCCGGTGCGCAACTGCTCGGGCGCGAATGGCTCGGCTTCGACGAGAGCGGGGATGCGCTGATCCGCTTCCAGGCCCAGGTTGCGTTCACCAACAGGCACGGGACTGTCCAGGGCGGATTTCTGGCGGCGATGCTGGACTCCGCCACCGGCATCTGCGCGCTCGCGGCGCTGGGTCCCGATCAGACCGTGGTCACCAGGAGCCTCGACACGCGCTTCCTGAAACCCGCGGCGGTCGGGCTCATCATTGCGCGGGCGCGCGTCGTCGAGCGAACGGAGCGCGACATGGTCGTGCAAGCCGAGCTTGCCGATGCGGATGGCATCATTGTCGCGGATGCCACCGCGCGGCTGCGCGTTCTTGCGAAGACGTAGAGTTGCGGGCTGCAGCGCGGAGCGCGGGAAAAGTACCCGTCATTGCGAGCGAAGCGAAACAATCCAGATTCCCTCAGCGGAAAGAGTCCTGGATTGCTTCGCGGAGCCTGTCATCGGGCCGCGCTTCGCGCGGACCCGTTGGCTCGCAATGACGATGTGGAGAGAGCGCGCCTCGATTTTTCGGTGCATGCCCCGGGCGCAGCGCAGCGTCTCTTCGACGGTGCGCTGCGGAGCCGGGACACGGGAGGCGCCGAAAACTATTCCTGATCGACGAGATCGTCCTCGAGGATCGCCATCTGGAACTGGAACGAGCGATCATCGTCCTCGTCGTCGACGAAGAGCACGCCGATGAATTCCTCGCCGATATAGACCTCGGCGGAGTCATCCTTCTTCGGCCGCGGCACGACGCGAATCTTGGGATTGCCGAATACGCGCTTCAGATACGCATCGAGCTTTCTGACTTCTTTGACGTCCACGGCAAGTCTCCGATCGAAATGGGTTGGCGGCGTTTTAGGACGAGACGCGACGAACCGCCAGCATGAATTGCCAAACAATTTGGGGACGAAAAAGGGCCGGAGAATCCGGCCCTTGCACGCAAGCTCAAAGTCCCATCGCGTTGATCATCTGATCCATGGTGCGCGACGGCTCGGCGCAGCCGGCCTCGCCGACGATCTTGGCCGGCACGCCCGCGACCGTGACGTTGTGCGGCACGGGCTTGACCACGACCGAACCCGCGGCGATGCGCGCGCAATGGCCGATCTCGATGTTGCCGAGGATCTTTGCGCCGGCGCCGATCAGCACGCCGTGGCGGATCTTGGGATGACGGTCCTCGTTCTCCTTGCCGGTGCCGCCGAGCGTGACGCCGTGCAGGATCGAGACGTCGTCCTCGATCACCGCCGTCTCGCCGCAGACGAAGCCGGTGGCATGGTCGAGGAAGATGCCGCGGCCGATGCGCGCGGCAGGATTGATGTCGGTCTGGAACACCGCGGAGGCGCGGCTCTGCAGGTAATACGCAAAATCCTTGCGGCCCTTCAGCCAGAGCCAGTGCGCCAGGCGATGGGTCTGGATCGCATGGAAGCCCTTGAAGTAGAGCAAGGGATCGATGAAGCGCGAGGTGGCGGGATCGCGATCGTAGACGGCGACGAGATCGGCGCGGAAGGCGTTGCCGAGATCGGGATCGTCGCGCAGCGCCTCGTCATAGGTCTGGCGCACCAGGTCGCCCGACAGCGCGGAATGATCGAGCCGGTCGGCGAGACGATGGATCACCGAATCCTCGAGGCGGCTGTGATGCAGCACCGTCGAGTAGATGAAGGTTGCAAGCTCGGGCTCGCGATGGACGATGTCCTCCGCCTCGCTCCGGACCCGGTCCCAGATCGGATCGAGGGATGCGAGCTTTCCTCCCGGATTGACCTGATGCACTGCCATGGGATCTGCTCTTTCGAATTGGCTCGTTTGGCGGGCTCTATAGCACAGTCTAGGCGACAAAGTCCTGACCGGCTTGCCTGAGAGTGAACAGTGCCTTGCCCCGCGAAAGCATGCCAACGCCTTGAAACACAAAGATTTCTTCTGACGCCCCCAGGCGGCAAGGTTGCTTCAAAGTGGTCAGAGTTTCGCCGAATTCAAGCCGGGCGCGTCAAACTATTGGTGAATTCTCTCCCGGCCGCTAATGCGGGCATGGTCCGGACGAGGACGGAGCGGTTTTGAGCATCACCACCGAACAATTGCGCACGCGCGCCGCAGGCTCGCTCTGGCTGCGGCTGGCGGCGGTGGCCTTGCCCCTTCTGATGATCGCGCCGGCGTTCTGGAACGGCTATCCGCTGTTGCAATGGGATACCGGCGGCTATCTGGCGCGCTGGTACGAAGGTTATCTCGTCCCCAGCCGGTCCACGGTGTTCGGCCTCTATCTGCACTATGGCGAAGGCTTCGGCTTCTGGATCAACCTCGCGGTCCAGTCGCTGGCGGCGCTCTGGCTGCTGCAGCTCACCCTGCGCGTGCTCGGCCTGATGCAGACCTCGCGCTTCGTCGCGATCAGCCTGCTGCTGATCGTGTCGACCGCCCTGCCCTGGCTCGCCAGCATGCTGCTCACCGACATCTTTGCCGGGCTGTCGATCCTGTCGCTGTTCCTGCTGGTCGTCGGCGGGCCACGGACGTCGATGCTCGAGAAGATCTCGCTGTTCGTGTTCACCGCCTTTGCCGCCGCGACCCACAGCGCCACGCTCGGCGTGCTGCTCGGCCTCTGCGCCGCCGGCTGGATGCTGCGGCCGTTCCTCGGCGGCAGGCTGCCGCTCGCAGGACTGGCGCAGGCGAGCATGACCATCGTCGCAGGCGCGCTGATGCTGGTCTCGGCGAACCACGCGCTGTCGGGGAAATGGGCCTGGACGCCCGGCGGCTACGGCGTCGCCTTCGGCCGCATGATGCAGGACGGCATCGTCACGCGCTTTCTCAATGACCACTGCCCGCGCGAGCATTTCAAGCTCTGTCCCTATCGCAACCAATTGCCGGCCACCGCCGACGAATTCCTGTGGGGCAAGAGCATGTTCAACACGCTCGGCCGGTTCGAAGGGCTGAACGACGAGATGGGCACCATCGTCGTGCAATCGCTGAGGGATTATCCGGCCTGGCAGGCCGGCGCGGCGCTGCGGGCGATGGGCCAGCAATTGCTGCATGTGGCGACCGGCGAAGGCACCGATGGCTGGATCCCGCACACCCGCGGCATCATCGAGCGCTACGTTCCCGCGCAGGCCGCGCCGATGCGCGCCGCGCGCCAGCAGAACTGGCAGCTCGACTTCACCGCCATCAACTGGCTGCACGTGCCGATCGCGCTGGCCTCGATGCTGGCGCTGGTCGCGCTGCTCGGCCGTGCGCTCGCGAACCGCCGCCTCGACGATTTGACGCTGCTGGCAGCAACCGTGACGCTGGCGCTGCTCGGCAACGCCTTCATCTGCGCCGTGATCTCCGGTCCGCACGACCGCTACGGCGCGCGCATGGTGTGGGTCGCGACCTTCGTGGTGCTGATGGCGCTGGCGCGCCGTTTTGGGGATGACGTCAAGGGGAAGTGAGAGGAGATGAAGCGTCGTCGCGGTTCTCCTTGAAGCATGACTGCGCGCCGGCGCGTACTCAGCCCGCCCGGGCACCGTCATGTTGAGCGGGGCTCCCGCTCCCGCGCGCTATTGGCGCGAAGCCGCATTTTGTTTTTCGAGCCGTGCGGCGGTTATTTCTGCGTCCCAACCGTCACTCGCGACTTCCCCGATCGAGCCTCCGAGCACGATAGCGGCCGCTATCGGCCAGACCGCTGCCATGACGATGGTGCCAGCGATAGGTTGATCTGCGCCGGGCCGACGATAGCTTTGCATTCCCGTGATCGCGAAGGCCGTGACAATGAAGCCGACCGCGTAACATTTGAGCCACTTCACGTCGAATACCTCCAAGCTGTGGTCGTTAGTGGCGGCTCCCTCTGGTTTGGTTCGATGGCATGGAGCTCTGGTGAGGGTGAGCAGCGGGTAACTTCCCGCCACTGGGCCTTAGCCGAAACACTCTGAAACTAGCCTGATGTAGACTGACACCAGGAAAACGGCCGCGGGGCGCGCGCTCAGTTCGACCGTCGCTTGCGACCCCGAAGCGGACGTGCCCTGCTCGCTAGGCCGCATTGCGGTGAATGTATTAGCCGCGCTAAAGATACGTGATGATGGCTCGCCCGATACCCACGCCTCTCTGGTTCGCGGCGGCCCTCATCCCAATGGTTGTGTCGCAAATTGTAAGACTGCAACAATCCGATCCGGCCGCATGGATCGTCTGGGATTACGCAGGCCGCCTCGGGGCCCTGGCCGTTCTGTGCGCCATACCTGCTGCGCGGAAGATAGCCTTCCGATTTGAATCACTTCGAATAGCGCGATGGGAAGTGACCATCTGGATTGTCGGCATTGTCCTCGTGGACCACTATGGGGGCAGCTGGATCCGACGAACCATTAATGGAGCCCTGCCTGCGACAGTGCTCGGGACATATCCTGAAGTGCAAGGCTGGCTACATGTCGTCGATATCTTTTTCGGTCTTGGGCTAGTCGCCTTAAGTGAGGAGATCTTATTCCGCCGCTGTGCGCGTCATCTGCTCAAGAGCTATTTGGATGACGGCTATGCCTTGGTTCTCGCAACCTCATTTTTGTTTGGAGCCTTTCACTGGTGGACGGGTTTCGGGAATATTGGCGCGGCTATGGTGACAGGTGGCTTGTTGATGACGTTGTACCGCCGATCCGGGGCACTTTGGCCTGCAGTTCTTGGACACTATTTGGCTGACATAGTGGACTTCGCGTTTTGAAAGGTCGCCTTTTGGCCCATAGCCGACGTGTACCCCGGACAACACTGCCTCAGGCGCGGCGTGCCAGAAACTCCAGCACGCCGGTCTTGTAGACCTTGTCGCCGACCGCGCGCATGTGGTCGCGGTTCGGAATGTCCAGCACTTCAGAGCCGGGGATGATGGCCCCGAGCGCGCTGGCACTTCCCGCGACGTCGTCAGTCGAGCCGACCGCGATCAGCACCGGCACCTCGATCCGCGCAGCCTCCTGCCTCGTCATCAGATCGCGCGTCCCGCGCAGGCACGCGGCGAGCGCCCGCCGGTCGGAACGGGTCTGGTCGGCGAACGCGCGAAAGGTGCGCCCGACGGGATCGGTGACGTCGTCGAGCGAGGGCACCTCCAGCGCCTTCGCCACGGTCTCACCGGGGCCGGTGCCCTCGATGAGGCCGCCGATGCCGATGCCGCCGAGGATTGCCGAGCGCAGCCGCTGCGGCTCGTTCAGCCCGAGCCAGGCCGTCATGCGTCCCCCCATGGAATAGCCCATGATGTCGGCCTGCGGGATCGCGAGATGGTCCATCAGCGCCAGCACGTCGCCGGCCATGGTGGGAATCGAATACTGCGCGGGCTCGTAGAGCTTGGCGCTTTCGCCATGGCCGCGATTGTCGAGCGCGATGACGCGGCGGCCGTTCTTGCGCAGCTCCGAGACCCAGGTCGGATAGACCCAGTTCACGTTCTTGCTCGAGGCAAAGCCGTGCACCAGGATGATCGGATCGCCCTCGCCTTCGTCGAGATAGGCAATTTCAACGGCGCCGTTGTGAAAGCTCGGCATCAGCAGTTCCGCAGGTTGTGGGGAGTGATGGGTCTTAGAGCACGATCCGGAAGACTGTGCAGCCGTTTTCCGGCAACATCATGCTCAAACAATAACCGAAAGTGCCGCGCGATTCAGGCCGTCGCGGCCGCATTGGCCAGGGCGGCCTCGGCTGCGACCTTGGCACGGCGAAGCCGCCGCGCACGCCTGCGATCACACCAGGCCTGGGTCAGGCGCTCGGTGGTCGCCTTGATCGAAGACAACAGGCCGAACAGCGTCAGCGCCGCGCCGAACAGCCACATCGCCAGATCGAACGCGCCGCCGATCAGCAGCAGGGCACCGCGGCCGAGCAGCTTCATGATCGCACGCGTCTTGCTGCCCTGCGCCTCCGCAAGGCGCGCGGCGCGGGCAACGTCCTTCGGGCCTTCGGCAATGCGCAGCGTGTCCATGGCGCCGCGCGTGCCGGTCTTCTCGGCGACGCGCGTGACGTCCTTGCCGAGCCGGACCAGTGCCCCCGCCTTCTCGGCGCGGAACGCGGCCTTGATCGCGCTCACGGTTTCACCGGGGCGGAACACGGAACCCTTGGCGACAGCGTTCTGCAGCATCGGCGTGTCGACCACTTCGCGCGCGGACCGGCCGGCCCATGCCGCGAGCCCTTCCCCGAGCCGTCCGACCTTGCGCGCATCCTTCACCAGCGTCAGGCCGGCCCGCACCGGCGCGGCGCCACCGACGGAGACGTAGGTTGCCGCCGTGACCGCAAGGCCCGCGGTCGCAAGGCCGAGCACCAGACGGTCGGTCTCCTCGCCCATCGCGAGATTCTTGCCCTCGCGCACGACGTCCCTGATGTCGCCGATCACGAAGAGGTCGCCGGCGACAGTCCCGGACAGGCTCGCGACATCGTCGGCATTGCCCGTGACGAGCCCGGTGGCGAACCGCTTGGCGAAATGCGAGGTGGAGTTCTCGGACCTCACGGCATCGCTGACGCGATTGAGGAGGTCGTCCGGAAGCGCGATGTTGCGCTCGCGCGCCAGCGCCACGAAGCTGTCGGCGAGATCGGCGTCGCCGGCCACGAGCGCGGCCTCGATATTGTCCTGGACCAGACGGTTATTCTGTCGCAGCAGCGCATCGAGCCGGAGCTCGGAGAGCACGGCCGGATCGTCCTGAGCTGTGAGGATCGCGCCGGCCTCACGGGCCTGCGGCACTACCTGTGCGAGCAGGAGGCTGCATGCGGCAATCCCGGTCAAAGCTGTGCCGATTCGCAGCCATTTCATGCGGAAAGCCCGGACAGTCCTGATGGTTGGCGCCTGATGATTCGTCTTTCGCCGCAATTGCGCGCACCCAGAGACATAGTATGCCAAAATTGCGACACAACGTCCCCGACGAAAGAAGGGCTTCTCTCTGGCCGCAAGATTGTGTCGAATTTGCATGAGCAAATGAGCATGGGGCAATTGCGAACCTTTCGGTTCCGCTGGACTAGCAATCATCCGAACCCGCCTTTATGGTCCGCGGCGCCTCAAAGATGCCGCGTCAGTTCGTGATTGTGTCTGCCGCCATTGCCACTCCAGGATGAACTACGATGTCCGACCATGTCGTCCCGCACTTCCATAACGATGCCGGTGTCCCCGTCATCGAGATCGGCTCGCAAGAGTTCATGTGCGTCGGCGCCAACCCTCCGTTCGATCATCCGCACGTCTTCCTGGACCTCGGCAACGACAACGAGATCATCTGCCCCTATTGCTCGACGCTGTACCGCTTCGCCGCCGACCTGAAGGCGGGCGAAGCCCGTCCGCCGGAATGCGTCCTGAAGGACAAGGTGGCCTGACCGCGTCCATCGGTCAGGGGTGGCGCTCTCCCGAACGATTGTCATTGCCGGAGCCGGCATCGGTGGACTGACGGCGGCGCTTGCGCTCGCCGCGCGCGGCTTCCGCATCGTCGTGCTGGAAAAGGCCGAGCGGCTCGAAGAGGTCGGCGCGGGACTGCAGCTCTCCCCCAATGCCAGCCGCGTGCTGGTCGAGCTCGGCCTTGCCGAGCGCCTCAAGCTGCGCGCCGTCGTGCCCGAGGCGGTCTCGATCATGAGCGCGCGGGCCGGCGGCGAGCTGATGCGCATGCCGCTCGGTGAAGCCGCCTCGCAGCGCGCCGGCGCCCCCTATTGGGTGGTTCACCGTGCCGACCTGCAATCCGCGCTCGCCGGCGCGGTCTCGGAAAACCCCGACATCGATTTGAAGCTGGGTGCGACCTTCGAGGACGTCGCGCCGCACGCCAAGGGACTGACGGTGGTCCATCGCAGCGGCACGATCCGCCGCAGCGATCTCGCCAGTGCCCTGATCGGCGCCGACGGTATCTGGTCGACGGTACGCCAGCATCTGTTTCCCGAGGTGCAGCCGCGCTTCTCCGGGCTGATCGCCTGGCGCGGCACGCTCGATGCCACGCAGCTGCCGAAGGACTACACCGCGCGGCGGGTGCAGCTCTGGATGGGCCCGAACGCGCATCTCGTCGCCTATCCGATCGCGGGCGGACGCCAGATCAACGTGGTCGCGGTGCTGCCGGGCACCTGGAACAGGCCCGGCTGGAGCACGCCCGGCGATCCGCTCGAGGTGATGGACGCCTTCGCGGCGCCGCGCTGGCCGTCGTCGGCGCGGATGATGCTCACAGCGGTCGACAGCTGGCGGAAATGGGCGCTGTTCGGCGTGCCCGACGGCTGTCCCTGGAGCAAGGGCCCTGTCGCCCTGCTCGGCGATGCCGTGCATGCGATGCTGCCGTTCGCGGCGCAAGGCGCGGGCATGGCGATCGAGGATGCCGCCGTGCTCGCGCAATGCCTGAGCCGCGAGGCGGCCGAGAGCACCGCGGGCATCACGGCGGCGCTGAAGCAATATGGCGGGATGCGCGAGGGCCGCGTGCGGCGGGTGCAACGGACCGCGCGGCAGCAGGGCCGCATCTATCATCTCGGCGGGCCGCTCGCGATGGCGCGCGACCTTGCCATCCGCGCGCTCGGCCGCGACCGCATGCTGGCGCGTCAGGACTGGATCTACGGCTGGCGGCCCTGAGGCTGCGGCCGTGCCGGCTCAGCGCGCGGTGCTGCCGGGTCGCGTCGGGGCGGGCTGGATCACCGGCCGCTGCGGCGTCGAGGGCTCGGGCTTTGCGTCGGGCGGCGTCTCCCGACACCTGTTGCGGCGCCAGGCGTCGTCGGCGAGCTGAGCCTGCCCGCGCACCGCGACGTAGTCGTTGCGATAGGCGAGCTCGGACACCACGGCGCCGCCGGCCCCGGTCTGCGCCTTGTCCATCAGTCTCTGCAGATCGCCGGTCCGGTTGGCCAGCGCCTTGCGCTCGGCCTCGAGCTGCTTGCAATCGTACAATTCGTACCGGGCGGGATCGGCAAAGGCCGGAGCGACGGTCTCGCTGATGCCGGCGCAGCCGCCCAGGGCAGCGCTGCCTGCGAGCAGCACGAGAAGCACGCCGCAGGAATGCAGCGAAGAGGAAAACGAAGCAGCCATGCCCGAGAGATAGTCCCCGTGGATTGAGAATGCCTAAAGCAGCAACAGGTGTCCGGATTGAGGCTTTGCCTTGTGCGCCCGGCTCGCTTAAGGAAGAACCACCCACCGGACCGGCAAGGCGCCAATTCCAGACGGCCGGCAAGGGACTTAAGTGTTTGATCTCGTTGGATCAAGCGGGCATGGCGGAATTGGTAGACGCAAGGGACTTAAAATCCCTCGGTGCGCAAGCGCTGTGCCGGTTCGACCCCGGCTGCCCGCACCAACTGAGCTGACGGGGAGACGACGTCATTTCCGGGCGTGGCTGAGACGGCAACCGCGCGCAACCACTCGTTTACCAACGGCGGCGTCGCGTCGCGGAACCTGCATAGTACAACCCGCCTTTACCCGCCCTTAGATCGTCCTCCCCTAAACCGGACGATGGCTGCCGCCCGTTGCCGCGGACGTCAGGGGAAACGCGAAAGCCTGCAGCGCCGGCTTCGATGGTGAGAGCTCTCATGGACGCGCGCGAGAATTGGTCCCGGTCCGGGATTGGCGGGGCGCCCACGGCGTTCGGCGGCCATCTGCACGGCTACGAGATCTACCTCGTCCTGATCGCGTTCCTGTCGGTGTTCTACATCTCGAACGGGCCGGTCCAGCTCAGCCATTACGACCTCGGCTGGCACATCGCCGCGGGAGACCTGATCAGGGAGCGCGGCGGGATTCCATTTCAGGATCCGTGGGCGTTCACGCTCGCTGACAAGCGGTGGTACAATCTGTCCTGGCTGTGGGACGTGATCGCGAGCGTGCTGTATCAGCACGCAGGGCTTGCCGGAATTGTCCTGCTCGTCGTCGCCTGCGGCGCGATCATCGTCGGATACATCACGCATTGCTGCCTGCGCAGCGGCGCATCGGCCGCTTCGGTCTGCATCACCGTGTTCGCCGCGTGCCTGCTCTATCCCTGCTACGAGGCGGCGCCCAACACGTATCTTGCGGCATCGCCGAACATCGCGACCATGCTGTTCGCGGTGATCTTCTACGGCGAATGCCTGCAGCGGCGCAGATGGTTCCTGCTGCCGCCGATGATGGTGCTGTGGGTCAATCTGCATGGCGGCTTCATGCTCGCCTTTCCGATCATCGGGGTCTTCGCCGGCGTGGCCCTGCTGCGGCGGGACTGGACGAACTTCAGGAATTATTGCTTCGCGGGCATCGGCTGCTTCGCCGCGATCTTCGTCAATCCGCTGGGATGGCACATCTACGATGGCGTGATGGCGACGCTCGGCCACTTCATCCAGGCCAATATCGGCGAATGGCGGCCCTACTTCCACAACATGGAGCTGCCCGGAAGCATTCCCGGCATCGCCTACGCGCTGACCTTCATCGCGCTCGAGCTGCGCTACCGCAACTCGAAGCCCATTCCGGTGGAGCCGCGCCTGCTGGCATGGCTGTTCCTGGCGCTTGGCCTCTACCAGTTCCGGTACATCGCGTTCTTCTTCATCTTCTCGGCGGTCCCGATGGCGCTTCACGTCGACCGCCTGCTGCCCGAGCGTCTATCGAGGCTCGACATAAGCCGCGCGATGCTCGCGGCCGGGATCGCCGGAATGGTCGTGCTGCCGCTGAGCTTCCTGCAGGTGAGGCCGGCGCTGGCGCTGCCGGAGATGCTCTCGGACGAGGATGCTGCCTACCTGCTCGCGCATTCCACGCATTCGCGCGTGCTGAACCACTGGAATTCCGGCGGGCTCCTGATCTTCCGCACCCACGGCAAGGTGCCGATGTTCGTGGACGGCCGGGCCGCGACCGCCTATCCGGACGAGCTGCTCCGCGACTATCTCAAGCTGGTGCGCTGGGACATCGACGAGACCGCCTGGGACACGGTGATCGGCAAATACAAAATCGATGCGGTGCTCTGGGTCCGCGGCCACGAACAGCTCCGGCAGTTTCTCGTCGGCCGCAGGGGCTGGAAAGAAGACTATACCGGCGCCTATATGAGCCTCTACATCGCGCCGCAGGCTGCTGCGCCGAAATGAGATCACGCGCGCTGCGGCGCGCGCGGAAGCAGGATCCAGAAACAAATCAGCGCGAGCGTGAGCTGGCCGTACCCGCCCATGAAGGCGGTGACCGACGCTGACGCCAGGATCGGGATGAAGACCGCAACCGCGAGCGCGGCGACCATCAGTGCCGCAGGCAGATCGGCGATAAGAACGGCGGCATAGAGCGCCACCTGGAAGAAGGTGTATTCCTTTGGCCGGGGCGTGCAGAGATAGAGCGCGTACATCGCGAGCACGGTGATACGCATCGCGGCGGCAGGATGATGCACCAGCCAGTCGTCGAATGCTGAGAGCAGCGCGGTCTTGCCTGTCCCGGCCTGCCGCCTGAACATGCGCCACACGGACACCGCGAACGGCGCGAGCACCAGCGTCACCGCGATGAGCGCGTAGAGGCCGATGACGATCGGCTTGCTGCCGGCAAGGCCAATGGAGCCGGCAAGCGACGACGCCAGCAGGAGCAGCGACTGATTGACCTCGCTCGCGGGCGAATGCTGTCCGGGAATTTGGCCGGTGATCGCGCTGATCCAGCTCCGGAACAGATCCGGATAGAACGCCAGCGAAATCGCGATCGGAAGCGCAAACGCAGCCGCCGCCACCGCGATCAGGAGAAGCTTGCGGCGTCTCGGATGCGGCAGGAAATAGAGCGCGGCGAGAATCGGCAGGAACACCAGCTTGAACGCGGTGACGAGGCCGAGCACGGCGGCGCCGGCGAGCTGAGGTGCCAGGCTCGCATCGCCCCGCTCCGCGGACTGCGCGGGACGCAGCAACAATGCGAGCGCGGCGGCCGTCAGCAGCCCGCCCAGGATCTCGAAATTGCCGGTCGCAACGACCCAGTCGAAGCCGAGGAAGCCGCCGAGCACAATCGCGGCCCGCAGCACGGTGTCGCGCCAGCCGCGGCGCGCCGTACCGAGCGCCGGCAGCAGCAGCGCGCAGATCAGCGCGAGAACCAGATAGATCGCCTTGTAATGGGCGACGAGATAACCGCCGGCGCAGAGCGGCCGGAAGGCATCGAGCGTAACAGGTAGATAGGGATAGGAAAGCTTGGTGTCCTTCAGGTTCCTGACGAAATAGGGATCGACCCCCGCCGCGTGCGCGTCCACGGCCAGGCAATTCACCCGCACGTCCCAACCGAAGCTGTCTTCCGCGGCGAAGTCGATAGAGACGGACATCACGACGAGCATTGCTGCGACCAGGATCAGCCAGGTCTGCCAGCGGCTACCCGGGGCGCTTGCAGCCGCAGAGCCAGCGTCTGCGGACGAGACGAGGCTCGTCATGGACGCGAGTCCTCCGGCTCGAGCCGCATCGGCTCGGCGCGGAAATCGAGCAGCAGGATCCAGAAGCATGCGAGTGCGACGATGAGGAGGGTAAAGCTGCCTTCGACCGTGTGTCCCGTCATCGAGATCAGGCCGGGGGCGAGCACGCCGGCGCCGAGCATGGCGGCGAGTGCCACGGCCGGAAGATCGGCGATGAGGACTGCGGCATAGACCGCGAGCTCGAAGAAGGCATATTCCTTGAGGCGCGGCGAGGTTACGTAGAGCGCAAACATCGCGAGCACGGTGATGCGCGAGGCCGCATGGGGATGGTCGATCAGCCAGCGATCGAGCCGCGCCAGGAGCGATCCCCCGGCCCGGGCGGGTCCGCCGAGGGCCGCGCGCAGGACGGACAGTGCGAACGGCACGAGCACGAGCGCAAGGGCCGCGAGCGCATAAACCACGAGCATCAGCGGCTTGCTGTCGCCGAGCCCGGCCTGCTCCAGCAGGCTGTGCGCGAGCAGCAGCAGCGACGGATTGGTTTCCACGAGATCGACGGCATGCTGATCCGGGATCTGCCCTGCAATCGCCAGCAGCCAGCTCGCGAACAGATCGGCGTAGAACAGCTTCGATATCAGGATCGGCAATGCGAAGCCGAGCGCGGCCACCGCGATCAGCGCCAGCTTGCGGCCGCGCGGCAGCGGCAGGAAATAGAGCGCGGCGAGCACGGGACAGAACACCAGCTTGAACGAGGTCACGAGGCCAAGCAGCGCGGCTCCGCCGAGGCGAAGCGGGAAGCCGCGGTCCCAAGCACCGGATGCCGACGGGCGCAGCAGGAGCCTCAACGCAACCGCGGTCAGCACGCCGGCCAGCATCGCGAAATTCCCCGACGCCAGCACCCATTCGAAGCCGACGAACGCGCCGAGCGCGCACAGCACCCTCAGCGCGACGTCGCGCGGGCTGGTTCGCGCGCGGCCGAGACCGGGCAGGATCAGCGCGCAGAGCACGGCGAGGATGAGATAGACGCCCCTGTAATGACCGACGAGAAAATTGCCCGCGCATAACGGGCGAAACGCGTCGAGCGTAACGGGCAGATAGGGATAGGAGAACCTGGTGCCCTTCAGATTTTTGACGAAGTACGGATCGAGCCCGGCATCATGGGCATCGACCGCGGCGCAATTGACGCGAACGTCCCAGCCGTAGTTCAGCGGAAGCGTGGCATCGCTGACGAGATTGCCGAGCACCAGCAGCGCGGTCAGCGCGATCAGGCAGGCAAGCCAGGTGTTCCGACGCGCGGTCGTGTCGACCGAAGGGCCGAGCCATCGTGCTATGCCGGTCGCGTCGGACACGTGCGAAATACCTGTCTTTACGGGTTCCACGGGGCGCTCTGCGCGGCGCCCCGTCAGGCCCACAATGGGCAGGATGGGTTGCGGATTCATCTCCCTGGTGCGGCGGGCAAGGCCTTATGGTGAATGATTGGTTGCCGGCCCGCGCCGCGGCGGCGGAACCGGCTCCCGTTACCGCGATGCGCGGGCGGCCAGCCAGGCGTCGAGCGCCTCGCGCGTGTCCTGTGTCGCCGCCATGCGCGCGAACTGCTCGCCCTCGATGGCGAGGCCTTCGGAGATGGAGACGTTGAGGCCGCGCGTGGCGGCGGTGATGACCCGGGCGACCGCGAGTTGCGAATGCCTGTTGATGCGACCCGCCAGCGCGAAGGCGGCATCCAGGAGCTGATCATGCGGCACGACGCGGTTGACCAATCCCATCTCCAGGGCTCGCTGTGGTGAAAAGGAATCGCCGGTCAGGAGGTACTCCAGCGCCCGCTTGCGGCCCGCGAGCCGCGGCAGGCGCTGGGTGCCGCCGAAGGTCGGCGTGATGCCGATGGCGATCTCGGGCTTGGCGAAGCTTGCGCGCTCGCTCGCGACGGCAAGATGCACGGCTTCCGTGATCTCGCAGCCGCCGCCGAAGGCGATGCCGTTGACGGCGGCAATGACGGGCTTGGGAAACGCCTCGAGACGCGCCGTCATCGTCTGGCCGCGCCGGACGAAGGCCTTTACCGCGGCATCGGGCCCGCCCCTCACGCTCTCAGAGAACTCGGCGATGTCGGCGCCGGCCGAGAAGGCCCGCTCGCCGGCACCGGTCAGCACGACGGCGCGGATGCCGGCATCGTCCTCGATCCGGTCGAGGAGCGCCATCAGGCGGTCGATGAGGGCGTAGTTCAGTGCATTGAGCTTGTTCGGGCGATTGAACGTCAATAGCGCAACAGTGCCGCGCGTTTCCGAGAGGACGAGATCGGGCAAGTGAAGGCTCCTTCCAGGTCGAACAGATCAGGAAGTCAGCCACAGCGGGCTTGCCGTGTATACTCACTAGGCAGTATACATTGGAACGATGCCGAGACAGGGTGACGGCACGCGCGAGCAGATCGTCGTTGCGGCGACGCGCCTGTTCTATGGCGAGGGGATCAGGGCGGTGAGCATGGATGCCGTCGCCGAGAAGGCCGGCGTCACCAAGAAGACGCTCTACTATCATTTCACCAGCAAGGACGAACTCGTCGCCGAGACCATTGCGGCGAGGGATCAGCCGACGCTGGAGCTCTACATGCGCTGGTTCGCCGAGACCGACGGCAGCGCGGCCGACAAGGTCCGCGGTCTCTTCACCAGGCTCGGCCATTCCGTGAACACGCCGCGCTGGCGCGGCTGCGGATTTCTCCGCACCATCGCCGAGCTCGCGAACACGCCGGCACATCCGGCGGTCAAGGCCGGCGCGGCCCACAAGAAGCGCTTCGAGGCGTGGCTTGCGACCGAATTGCACGCGCATGGGGTGCGCGATGCGGCGGGGCTGGCGCGCCAGATCCTGATCCTGCTCGACGGCGCCACCACAGTGATGCTGATCCACCGCGATCTCGCCTATGTCGAGACCGCGGGGCAATTGGCGCGCGGCCTGGTCGAGGCCGCGCAGAAGACGGGCCGCGATTAGGCCGCCTTTAACGCCCCGGGGTGACGGGCTACCTCACCAACTCGTGTCCGCCGCCGCCTTGCCTGACAGCCATCCCGAAACAAGGGTTGTGCAACGCAGCATGGACGGGAGATAAAGTGCCCTGAATTTCAGAGGTGCTTCTTGTCCGACGTCAATGCCGACGGTTGGGTGTCCTCGGGACACCGGCCCATGGGTTTTCCCGAATTTGTCATCGTGATCGCGTCCATCATGGCGCTCAATCCGCTTGCGATGGACATGATGCTGCCGGCGCTGCCCAACATCGGCGCGGCCTTCCAGATTCCCGTCGCCAATCATCTGCAGCTGGTGCTGTCGACCTTCCTGATTGGCTTCGGCGCCGGACAGTTCGTGATGGGCCCGCTGTCGGACCGCTTCGGCCGCCGCCCGGTGCTGCTCGGCGGCATGGCGGTCTATGCGGTGGCGAGCGTGCTGGCGGTCGCCGCGCCCTCGTTCGAGACGCTGCTGCTGGCGCGTGCGCTGCAAGGGCTCGGCACCTCGGCGACGCGCGTGATCGCGACCTCGATCGTGCGCGACTGCTATGTCGGCCGCCGCATGGCGAGCGTGATGTCGCTCGCGATGATGGTGTTCATCGCCGTCCCCGTGATCGCCCCCTCCTTCGGACAGGCCGTGCTGCTGGTAACGGCGTGGCGCGGCATCTTCGTCGTGCTGATGCTCTACGGCCTGCTCGCGCTGGCCTGGTGCGTGCTGCGGCTGCCGGAAACGCTTCCGGAGTCGGAACGCCGGTCGCTGGCGCCCGCCGACGTGCTCTCGGCGTTCCGCCAGACCGTGACCAATCGCCAGACCATCGGCTATGCGACCGCCGCGGGTAGCGTCATCGGCGCGCTGTTTGCCTACGTGTTCTGCGCCCAGCAGGTCTTCACCGGCGTCTATCATCTCGGACACTATTTTCCGGTCGCCTTCGCCGCAATCGCGGCCGGCACGGCCGTGGCAGGTTTCCTCAACTCCCAGCTGGTCGGACGGCTCGGCATGCGCGTCATCTCGCATGGCGCGCTGACGCTCTATACCGTCGTGGCGGGCGTGATGCTGCTGACCGAGATCCTCGGCGTGCTGCCGCTCGCCCTGTTCATGGTGCTCTCCGCGCTGATGATGTTCTCGTTCGGCATGATGGTCGCGAACTTCACGGCGCTCGCCATGGAGCCGCAGGGCCACATCGCCGGCACCGCCTCCTCGCTCTACGGCTCGATCACGACGCTGATCGGCATCGTGGTCGGCATGGCGATCGGCCAGAGTTTCGACGGCACGCTGCTGCCGTTCTCGATCGGCTTCTTCCTGTCGACGCTGGCAGCGCTCGCGATCGTGCTGGTGGTGGAGAAGGGACGGCTGTTCAGGCCGCATCACCGCCCCATCGCGTGAGGAACTTCGCGGCGCGCTCGATGTTGTCCTGCAGCAATTCGAAAGGCGCTGCCATGGAACTGGAACTCCGCGAAGACCATCACGCCTCGGAGCCGGCGGAATCAAAACGCTCCGAGCCGAATGCGGAGCAGGCCGCCTTCACCGCACCGTTCGCCAGCGAAGGCCTCGAACGCCTGCGCGACAGCCATTGCTGAGCGCGAGCCCTATTCCGTAGTCCGCTTGCTTGCGCTGAAATCCTCGGCCGCGCTCTCCGGTGCCGCGCTTTTTCCTTGCGGCGGCACCATCAGCACCACCACCTCCCGCGTCAGGCCCGGCTTGCCCCACAGCGTCGCCTGCGCGGTGAGCTCGCGCTTGACGAAATGGTCGGCGCGCGACGACACCGACTCCATCCAGCTGATGCAATCGTCCTGGTCTCGGAAACACAGCGCGGCCCAGCCGCGGCTCAGCGTCGTCCTGCGCGGCAAGCCCCAATTGTACTGATATGCGAACGGCCGCGCATAACGCGGATGGTCGGGGCTGTAGAACGCCGTCGCAAACGCCAGCGCATCGTCGCCGCTGACGGCGCTCAGCGGCGTGCCGGTCAGTTCGCGCCATGCGCGCGTCAGCTCGTTCGCCGCGGGCGCGTAGACATTGCGTCCTTCTTCATAGCCGTGGTCGTTGCGATAGACGGCATGGATCGGAGCTGCGACCAGAACCGCGGCGAGCGCGATGCCGGCCGCGATCACCGTGACATTGACGGTGTAGAAGCGCTCGATCGGATAGCGCGTGCCGCAGACCACGAGAACGGTGAACAGGAACAGCCCCTGCAACGCCCACAGCGACGGCAAATCCGTACCCATCGCGAGCGACGTCAGCACCGGCAGCGCGATGGTTCCGATCGCGACGTAGAAGAGAAGCCGCAGGCCCGGGCTCATCGCGGCAAAGTCCGCCGGAAACTGCTTCAGCCGCGTGCCTGATATCAAGGCCCAGAACACGGCCGACACGCTCATCGCCGCCGCCAGCCCCAGCAGGAAGTTCCTGACCTCACCGAGCGAGCTCACGAGATTGCCGTGGGCGTGGGCCAGCGCATAGGTGAAGGTCGACGCACCCGTCGTCACGAGCCACCAGACATGCGGCGACAGCACCGCGAGCCCGACGACGGCCGAGATCCAGGGCGAGGCCGAGAAGAAATAGGCGCGCCGCCCCGGATGCGCCAGCGCGGCAAAGGCGAAGCTCGCGACGAGGAAGATCGAGTAATATTTGCCGACCATCGCCAGCGCTGTGGTGAATCCCACGGCGACGGCCCACACCACCGTGCGGGTCTCGAACGCGCGCAGGAAACACCAGGTCGCCAGCGGCCAGGCCGCAAGCAGCACCGCGTTGGCGTTGAAGCGCTGGGCGTGGAATTGATAGGCCGGCGTCAGCATCAACAGCAGCAGCACCAGGACACGCTTGTGCCCGGTCACGAACTGCCGCGAGATCAGATCGACGAAGAACAGCGCGAGCCCGGCATTGGCCATCGCCATCAATTGCAGCGACCAGTCGCTGAGCGGAAATACCGAGGTCCACGCCGCCGCAACCCATCCCATCAGCGGCGGATGCTTGTGATAGCCGAAGGCGAAATTCCGCCCCAGCGTCCAGGCTTCGAGCGTATCGGGATGCAGCCCGCCGCCGGCATAGGCGACGGCGAGATAGACCGTCCAGACCGCAACGAAGCACGCGATGAGAAGCGGCACTGCCCAGCCCGCCTCGACGCCGTCGAGCCACCGCAGGAAGGGCCGGCGCCAGCGCGCGGGCGTGCGATCAGACCGTGCGGCCATCGCCTGGAATGCAAAATCGAGCGGCACGGGAAGCAAATGAGGAAAGGAAAGTGATGCGCGAAGACGGCACATTTATTTCAGGATAGAAACAAATAGCAATGATTGGAAACTAGAAGGGTTAAAAGCGGCGCGCCTTCTCAACCAACGCAAAACGGCGCCGCTGATGACAGCGGCGCCGCGCGATGGGTCGAGATGCAAGGCGCGGGATGCGCCCTCGCCTTACTCGGTCTTGTCGATATTCCAGAACACCGGCGTGGCCGGACCGTCGATCACACCGGTCAGCGACTTGCGCCAGGCGCTGGGCGCCTGATACTGGCCGAGCGGCATGTAGAGCACCTGGTCGTAGGCTTCCTTCTGGATCTCGGCCGCGATCTTCTTGCGCTCGTCCAGCGAGGCGGCACGAACGAAGCCGTCCTTGAGCTGCTCGATCTTGGCGTCCTCCGCCCAGCCGAACCAGCCGCCCTTCTTGCCCTGCCCACCGACGGCGACGTTGGAGATCGGGTTGTCGACGTCGGCGCTGACCCAGTTGGTGATGAACATATTCCAGCCGCCCTCCTTCGGCGGCTTCTGGCTAGCGCGCCGGCTCACCACCGTCTGCCAGTCGGTCGCCTGCAGGTCGATATTGAAGCCGACCTCGCGCAACTGCTGGGCCACCACGATCGGCTGGGCCTTCAGCAACAGCACGTCGCCCGGCGCCATCAGCACGACGGGCGCCCCGTCATAACCGGACTCGGCGAGCGCCTTCCTGGCCGCAGCGACGTCGCCGCCCTTCGCCAGGGTCTCGCCACCAACCTCGGTCGCGAACGGCGTGTCGCAGATGAAGGCGGCGGCGCAGGTCTTGTAGTACTTGGAATTGCCGATCAGCGCATCGAGCACGTCCTTCTGCTTGATCGCCAGGAATGCCGCGCGGCGGACCTTGACGTTGTCGAAGGGCGGATGAAGGAAGTTCATCCGCGCGCCCGTCTGGAAGCCGAACTTGTTCAGAATCTCGATCTTGAGATCCTTGTCGGCTTCGATGGCGGGCAACATGTCGATGGCGGGGTATTCCATGAAATCGATGTCGCCCGACTGCAGCGCGTTCAGCGCCGTCTGCGAGTCCGGCATCGTGATCCATTCGACGCGGTCGACCTTCACCACCTTGCCGCCGGCGGTCCAGCTCGCCGGCTCCTTGCGCGGCACGTAGTCGGTGTTCTTGACGTAGACCGACTTCACGCCCGGCTGGAATTCACCCTGCACGAACTTGAAGGGGCCGGAGCCGATCTGTTCGGGGATCTGCTTTTCCACCGGCGTCTCGGCCAGACGCTTCGGCATCATGAAAGCGACCCGCGAGGACGGCTTGCCGATCGACTCCAGCACGAGCGCGTACGGCTCCTTCAGCCTCAGCGTGATGGTCTTGGCGTCCGTCGCCTCGATGCTCGCGGTGAACAGCATCATCTGCTGTCCCATCCCGTCGACTTGCGCCCAGCGCTTCAGCGAGGCGACGCAATCCTCCGCGGTGACCGGTGCACCGTCGTGCCACTTCAGCCCATCGCGGAGCGTGAAGGTGTAGGTCAGCTTGTCGTCGGAGATTTTCCAGTCCGCCATCTGCGGCTGGATCTTGAAGCTCGAATCCGTGGCGATGAGCGTGTCGTAGACCATGTAGCCATGGTCGCGCGAGATGTAGGCGCTGGTGAAGATCGGATCGAGGATGCGCAGATCCGAATGCATCACGGCGGTGATGGTCTTGCCTGCGGCAAGAGCCGGCGACGCCGGTGCCGACAATGCCAAGACCGAAAACGCCAGGACCGAAAGCGTAAGTCTTGGGGCGAACGCAAGACGCCCCCACCGCACGAGTTGGAACATCGTCATTCTCCTGGGAAGCGGCGCCGCCGATAACGGCGGCGCCGCGGGATGGTCCGTCAGCAAGACGCGGGAAGCGCCTTCAACATCACTCCGACTTGTCGACGTTCCAGAACAGCGGGGTTGCCGGGCCGTCGAGCACGCCGGTGAGCGATTTGCGCCAGCCGCTCGGCAGCAGGTACTGCCCGAGCGGGATGTAGATCACCTGCTCATAGGCTTCCTTCTGGATGTCGGCCGCGATCTTCTTCTGGTCGTCGACCGAGGACGCGCGGACGAAGGCGTCCTTGAGCTGCTCGATCTTGGCGTTTTCCGCCCAGCCGAACCAGCCCTTCTTGCCCTGGCCGCCGATCGAGAGATTGGCGATCGGGTTGGCGACGTCGGCCGCGACCCAGTTGGTGAAGAACATGTTCCAGCCACCCTCCTTCGGCGGCTTCTGGCTGGCGCGGCGGCTCACCACCGTCTGCCAGTCGGTCGCCTGCAGGTCGACCTTGAAGCCGGCCTCGCGCAGCAGCTGGGCTGCGACGATCGGCTGCGCCTTGAGCGTCGTGACGTCGCCGGGCGCCATCACCACGACCGGCGTGCCGTCATAGCCGGACTCGGCGAGCGCCTTCTTGGCTTCCGCCATGCCGTTGCCCTTCACCAGGGTCTCGGCGCCGACATCGGTCGCGAACGGCGTATCGCAGACGAAGAACGCACCGCAGATCTTCTGGTACTTGGCGTTGCCGACGAGCGCGTCGAGGACGTCCTTCTGGTTCATCGCCAGGAAGGCCGCACGGCGCACCTTCACGTTATCGAACGGCGGATAGAGGAAGTTCATGCGGCCGAGGGTCTGGAAGCCGAACTTGTTGGAGACCTCGATCGTGATCTCCTTGTTCGCTTCGAGCACCGGCAGCATGTCGTAGGGCAGGTTCTCCATGAAGTCGATGTCGCCCGACTGCAGCGCGTTCACCGCGGTCTGCGAGTCCGGCATCGTGATCCATTCGACGCGGTCGACCTTCGCGACCTTGCCGCCGGAGGTCCAGCTCGCCGGCTCCTTGCGCGGCACGTAGTCGGTGTTCTTGACGTAGACCGCCTTCACGCCGGGCTGGAATTCACCCTGCACGAACTTGAAGGGACCGGAGCCGATCTGCTCGGGGATCTGCTTGTCCGGCGGCACTTCGGCGAGACGCTTCGGCATCATGAAAGCGACGCGCGAGGACGGCTTACCGATGGAGTCGAGGACGAGGCCGTAGGGCTCTTTCAGCTTCAGCGTGATGGTCTTGGCGTCGGTCGCCTCGATGCTCGCCGTGAAGTCCATGAGCTTCTGGCCCATGCCGTCGACCGCGGCCCAGCGCTTGAGCGATGCGACGCAGTCTTCCGCCGTCACCGGCGCGCCATCATGCCATTTCAGGCCGTCGCGCAGCGTGAAGGTGTAGGTCAGCTTGTCCTCGGAGATCTTCCAGTCCGCCATCTGCGGCTGGATCTTGAAGCTCGAATCCGGGGCCACCAGCGTGTCGTAGACCATGTAGCCATGGTCGCGCGTGATATAGGCCGTGGTGAAGATCGGGTCGATGATGCGGAGGTCGGAATGCATCACCGCGGTGATGGTCTTGCCGGCCGCAAGCACCGGCGAGGCCAGTGCTGTCGAAAGCGCGACGACCGACAGCGCAAGTTTGGAGGCGAACGCGCGAGACCCCCGGCGCAGGTAGTTGGACATGGAAAAGTTTCTCCTGACGTGAAACTGGTCAAAGGCGGGTTATTGATTGAGCATTCGGTTCGTTCCTTGGGCGAACTAACCTCATGCAATGCCTTTATCTTTTCGAGACTTGCAGACAGTGTTGAGCGCGTCAATCCGGTTTCGCTGCAAGCCCTCGCGGCGCGCGCACGGGCTCCACAAAGATCGGTTTAGCTCTACAACGCTCCCCTGCTTGTCCTGCCCCGCGCCGATGCAATGCGCGTTCCATCTTTCGCAGCCTGAGAGAGACTAAGATGAATCCAGCCAATCTTCCCTTCGATTCCGAGGCCATGCTCGAGGGCCTGCGTACCTGGGTGGAATGCGAAAGCCCGACCTGGGACGCGAATGCGGTGAACCGCATGCTCGATATCGCAGCGCGGGATATGGCGATCATGGGTGCGACGATCGAGCGCATCGCCGGCCGCCAGGGCTTTGGCGGCGTGATCCGCGCGCGCTTTCCGCATCCGAAGCAGGGCGAGCCGGGAATCCTGATCGCCGGTCACATGGATACCGTCCATCCGGTCGGCACCATCGAGAAGCTGAAATGGCGGCGCGAGGGCAACAGATGTTACGGCCCCGGCATCTATGACATGAAGGGCGGCAATTACCTCTCGCTGGAAGCGATCCGGCAGCTCGCACGCGCGTCCTTCACCACGCCGCTGCCGATCACCGTGCTGTTCACGCCCGACGAGGAAGTCGGCACGCCGTCGACCCGCGACATCATCGAGGCGGAAGCCGCACGCAATAAATACGTGCTGGTGCCCGAGCCCGGCCGCGCCGACAACGGCGTCACCACCGGACGTTACGCCATCGCGCGTTTCAATCTCGAGGCGACCGGACGGCCGAGCCATGCCGGCGCGACGCTGTCGGCGGGACGTTCGGCGATCCGCGAAATGGCCCGGCAGATTCTCGCGATCGACGCCATGACGAGCGAGGATTGCACCTTCTCGGTCGGCGTCGTGCATGGCGGCCAGTGGGTCAACTGCGTTGCCACGACCGCGACCGGCGAGGCGCTGTCGATGGCCAAGCGCCAGGCCGATCTCGACCGCGGCGTCGAGCGGATGCTGGCCTTGTCCGGCACCAACAACGACGTCGCCTTCAAGGTGACGCGCGGCGTGACGCGGCCGGTGTGGGAGCCGGATGCCGGCACCATGGCACTCTATGAAAAGGCCCGCGGCATCGCCAAATCGCTCGGCGCCGAGCTGCCGCATGCCAGTTCCGGCGGCGGTTCCGACGGCAATTTCACCGGCGCCATGGGTATCCCCACCCTCGACGGCCTGGGCGTGCGTGGCGCCAACGGCCACACGCTGGAGGAGTATATCGAGGTCGAAAGCCTGGTCGAACGCGGCCGCCTGATGGCGGGCCTGCTGGCGACGCTGGAGTAGCGGCGACACTATTCCGCAGGGCGGGCAAAGGCGCGAAGCGCCGTGCCCGCCGTTCTGCCGAATGGAGAAACGGTGGGCACGCTCCGCTTTGCCCACCCTACGAGACTAGGTGCCCCGCAAAACCTGTGGCCCGGATGGCACGGGAATTGCTGAAATGTTAGGCTGATGGCAACCTGCTGAAGGCCTTGCGGCCGATTTGACTCTAATCCAACGGATCCAACTTGCTCGGATATCTCATTCGCCGAATCTTCGCCGCGGTGCCCGTGATGGGCGTCGTCGCGCTGTTCGTGTTCCTGCTGCTGCGGCTGACGCCGGGCGACCCCGCCGCGATCCTCGCCGGCGACAACGCGACGCCCGAACGTCTGGAGCGCATCCGCGAATCGCTCGGCCTGAACGAGCCCCTGATCGTGCAGTTCATCACCTGGGTGAACAAGCTGCTGCACGGCGATCTCGGGACGTCGCTGATCTCCAACCTGCCGGTCATCAAGATGATCGGCCAGCGCGTCGAGCCGTCGATCTCGATCGCGCTGTGCACCATCATCCTCGCCGTCATCGTCGCCGTGCCGCTGGGCGTGATCGCGGCGTGGAAGCACGGCACCTGGATCGACCGTTTCGTGATGGGCCTCTCCGTGCTCGGCTTCTCGGTGCCGGTGTTCGTGGTCGGCTATATCCTGATCGAGGTGTTTGCAATCGAGCTGCGCTGGGTCCCCGTGCAGGGCTTCAAGAGCATCAGCGCCGGCTTCGGACCGTTCTTCGAGCGCATCATCCTGCCGACCTGCGCCCTCTCCTTCATCTACATCGCGCTGATCGCGCGCATGACGCGCGCGGCGATGCTGGACGTGCTCGGCGAGGACTACGTTCGGACTGCGCGCGCAAAGGGCATCAACGAGGTCGCGGTGATGATGCGGCATGCGCTGCGCAACGCCGCCGTGCCCGTGATCACCGTGATCGGCACCGGCTTTGCGCTGCTGATCTCCGGCGTCGTCGTCACCGAGAGCGTGTTCAACATCCCCGGCATCGGGCGCCTCACCGTCGATGCGGTGCTGGCGCGCGACTATCCGGTGATCCAGGCGATGATCCTGCTGACCTCGCTGATCTACGTCGTCGTCAATCTCCTCATCGATGTCGCCTACACCCTGCTCGATCCCCGGATCCGGTACTGAGGCAAGGACAAGAGCAAAATGTCGGTCGATACCCTTCCCCAGTCCTCCATTCCGATCACGTCGCCGCTGCGGCCGCGCTTCGGATTCCTCACCTCGACGCCGATCATTGCGACGGCGACCTGCCTGCTCGCTTTGATCGTGCTGATCTCGATCCTCGCGCCGCTGATCGCGCCGCATGATCCGATCCAGCTCGCGCCGTCGCAGCGACTGAAGCCGGCCTCGGCGCAGTTCCTGCTCGGCACCGACGCCTATGGCCGCGATCTGGCGTCACGCGTGGTCTATGGCGGCCGCATCTCGCTCCTGATCGGCATCGGCTCGGCGGTCCTCTCGATCGTCATCGGGCTCGCGATCGGCCTCGTCTCCGGCTTCTTCAAGCTGGTCGATGCCGTGATGATGCGCATCATGGACGGCCTGATGGCGATGCCGAGCATCCTGCTCGCCATCGCGGTGGTCTCGCTCTCCGGTGCCAGCCTCTGGACCGTGCTGATCGCGATCACAATCCCCGAGATTCCGCGCGTGGCGCGCCTGGTCCGCTCGGTCGTGCTGTCGGCGCGCGAGGAGCCTTACGTCGAGGCCGCGATCTCGGTCGGCTCGTCCCTGCCGAAGATCATGTGGCGGCACCTGATGCCGAACACGATCGCGCCGCTGATCGTCCAGGGCACCTATGTCTGCGCCTCCGCGATCCTCACCGAAGCGATCCTGTCCTTCCTCGGCGCCGGCATCTCGCCGGAAACGCCGACCTGGGGCAACATCATGGCCGAGGGCCGCCAGTACTTCCAGATCAAGCCCTCGCTGATCTTCTGGCCGGGCCTTCTGCTCTCGATCGCCATCCTCAGCATCAACCTGATCGGCGACGCGGCCCGTGACGCCCTCGATCCCCGCATGAAGCAGCGGGAAGGCAAGTAATGACCAATCAAGCGATGACCAACCCCGTTCTCGACATCAGCAACCTCGTCGTCTCCGTCGGCAAGAAGCCCGGTGGAAACAAGATCATCGACGGCATCTCGATCCAGGTGCGCGAGCGCGAGACGCTGTGCCTCGTCGGCGAAAGCGGCTCGGGCAAGTCGGTGACCTCGCTCACCACGATGGGCCTGCTGCCGAAGGGCACGCTGGTGCCGACCAGCGGCAGCGTCAAGCTGGTCGGCGAAGAGCTGCTCACCGCCACCGACCGCCGCCTGCGCCAGCTCCGCGCGACGCAGATGGCGATGATCTTCCAGGAGCCGATGACCGCACTCAATCCGGTGGTCCCGGTCGGCCGCCAGATCGACGAGGTGCTGCGCGCCCATACCAAGCTGGACGCCAGGGCGCGCAGGAAGCGCATCCTCGACATGATGGAGCAGGTCCACCTGCCCCAGGTCGAGCGCATCTTCGCCTCCTACCCGCATCGTCTCTCCGGCGGCCAGCGCCAGCGCATCATGATCGCGATGGCGCTGGTGCTGGAGCCGAAGCTCTTGATCGCGGACGAGCCGACCACCGCGCTCGACGTCACCACGCAGAAGCAGATCCTGTCGCTGATCCGCGAGCTCCAGCGCGACCACGGCACCGCCGTGCTGTTCATCACCCACGACATGGGCGTGGTGGCCGAGATCGCCGACCGCGTCGCCGTGATGCGGCAGGGCCGCCTCGTCGAGACCGGTCCGCTCGAGGCCGTGCTGCGCAATCCGACCATGGAATACACTCGCAACTTGCTGGCCTCGGTGCCGAGCCTGGTGCCGCGGCCGCCGCGCGAGGAGAGCCGCGAGCCCGTGGTGCTCGAGGCCAACGACCTCAGCAAGATCTACAAGGAGCGCGCGTTCTTCGGCAAAGGCCGCGAGGTCGTCGCCGCCGACAAGGTCACGCTGACGCTGCGCAAGGGCCGCACGCTCGGCATCGTCGGCGAAAGCGGCTCGGGCAAGTCCACGGTGGCGCGCTGCATCGTCCGCCTGATCGATCCGACCTCGGGCGGCGTCCGCCTTGCCGGCCGGGAGATCGCCGACATCTCGCGCCGCCTGCTGCAGCCGCACCGGCAGAAGATCCAGATCGTGTTCCAGGATCCCTACCGCTCGCTCAATCCGCGCGTCACCGTCGGCGAGAGCATCGCGGAGGGCCCGATCAATTACGGCACCTCGCATGCCGATGCGATGAAGCGGGCGCGCGAGCTGCTCGAGCTGGTCGGCCTGCCCGCCGACGCGGTGTCGCGCTATCCGCACCAGTTCTCAGGCGGCCAACGCCAGCGCATTGCGATTGCCCGCGCGCTGGCGCTCGATCCGGACGTGCTGGTGGCGGACGAGGCCGTCTCGGCGCTCGACGTCTCGGTGCAGGCGCAGGTGCTGGAACTGCTCGACGAGATCCAGAAGCGGCTCGGCATCGCCATCCTGTTCATCACCCACGATCTGCGCGTCGCAGCGCAAATCTGCGACGAGGTCGTGGTGATGCAGCACGGCCGGGTCGTCGAACAGGGCCCTGCCGCCGAAGTGCTGACGCATCCGAAGGAGGCCTACACCAAGGCGCTGCTGGATGCCGCCCCCGGCCGCGACTGGGATTTCGCCAACTTCCGGCCCGTGGCGGAGGGCGTGGGGGCGACGGCTTAATGTCGTCCTGGCCTAGTGCGCAATTGCGCACGGGAGCCAGGACCCATTACCCCAGGGAGACGTTTGGCGAAGACTGGTCGTTCGGGATTATCACCCGACACAATCGATGGACCTCGCGGTATGGGTCCTGGCTTTCGCCAGGACGACACCGAAGGTGCGGCGCCGTCTTCACTCACAACACCCACCGCATCCGCAGCATTCCCAAAACAGCTTGACCCTATGCACGGCGCGATTGCTTCCCGCCTTGCTCTCCGCGCAAAGGCGGGGCTAACGTCGCGCAACTTTTGATCGACTGGACTGAATTGATGACACGCATCGCCGTTGGCGGCTTCCTGCACGAGACCAACACTTTCGCGCCGACCAAGGCGACCTTCGCGGACTTCCAGCATGGCGGCGGCTGGCCGGCGATGACTGAAGGGCCTGATGTGCTGAAGGTGATGCGCCGCATCAATGTCGGCCTCGCCGGTTTCGCCGACAGCGCCGAAGCCAATGGCTGGGAACTGGTTCCGACCATTGCGTGTGGCGCGAGCCCCTCGGCGCATGTCACGGAGGATGCCTTCGAGCGCATCGTGAAGGTGATGGTTGACGGCATCAAGGCCGCCGGTCCGCTCGATGCCGTCTATCTCGACCTGCACGGCGCGATGGTGACCGAGCATCTCGACGACGGTGAAGGCGAGATCCTGGCGCGGGTGCGCCGCGTCATCGGCAAGGATGTTCCGCTGGTCGCAAGCCTCGACCTGCACGCCAATGTCACGCCCGCGATGATGGAACATTCGGACGCGCTGATCGCCTACCGCACCTATCCCCATGTCGACATGGCCGACACCGGCCGCGCCGCTGCGCGTCACCTCGCCTTGCTTTTGAAGACGAAGCAGCGCTTCGCAAAGTCGTTCCGCCAATTGCCGTTCCTGATCGCGATCAGCTGGCAGTGCACCAACGACTTTCCCACCAAGGGCATCTACGAGCAGCTCGCCGCGCTGGAGAGCGACACGGTTCCGACGCTGTCCTTTGCGCCCGGCTTCCCCGCCGCCGACTTCCGCGATTGCGGGCCGAGCGTGTTCGCCTATGGCAGGACGCAGGAAGACGCCGACCGTGCGGCCGATGCGATCGTCAGGCTGATCGAAAGCCACGAGGACGATTTCGACGGCAAGATCTGGTCGCCCGACGACGGCGTGCGCCACGCCATGGAACTCTCGAAGAGCGCGAGCAAGCCGATCATCATCGCCGATACCCAGGACAATCCCGGCGCCGGCGGCGATTCCGACACGACCGGCATGCTGCGCGCGCTGGTGCGCAACAAGGCCAGCGCCGCGACCGGCGTGATCTACGATCCGGAATCGGCGAAGGCCGCCCATGCGGCCGGCGTCGGCGCCACCGTGACGCTGTCGCTCGGCGGCAAATCAGGCATTCCCGGCGACGAGCCCTATCGCGAGACCTTCGTGGTCGAAAAGCTTTCCGACGGCCGCTTCATCGCGCCCGGTCCTTACTATGGCGGCCGCGAGATGGAGATGGGTCCGTCCGCAGCCTTGCGCATCGGCGACGTCCGCGTCGTCGTCTCCTCGCACAAGGCGCAGCTCGCCGACCAGGCGATGTATCGCTATGTCGGCATCGAGCCGACGCAGGAGAAGATCCTGGTCAACAAGAGCTCGGTGCACTTCCGCGCCGATTTCGAGCCGATCGCCGAAAAGCTGATGATCTGCGCCGCGCCCGGCGCGATGCCGGCCGATACCGCCTCGCTCCCATGGACGCGCCTGCGCCCGGGCATCCGCATCAAGCCGAACGGCCCCGTTTTCACTCCGCCTTCACGCTAACTGGACAGGACCACATGCCCACGATCGACCGCATCGACGGCTATGCCGACGAACTCACCGCCATCCGCCGCGACATTCACGCCCATCCCGAGATCGGCTTCGAGGAAGTGCGCACCTCCGGCATCGTCGCCGACAAGCTGAAGAGCTGGGGCATCGAGGTGCATCGCGGCATCGGCGGCACCGGCGTGATCGGCGTCATCAAGGGCAAGGGTTCGGGCGCCAAGCGCATCGGCCTTCGCGCCGACATGGACGCGCTGCCGATGGAAGAGAACACCAATTTGAAATGGAGCTCGAAGATCCCCGGCCGCTTCCACGGCTGCGGTCATGACGGCCACACCACCATGCTGCTCGGCACCGCGCGCTATCTCGCCGAGACCAGGAATTTCGACGGCACTGTTCACCTGATCTTCCAGCCGGCCGAGGAAGGCCTCGGCGGCGCCCGCGCGATGATCAAGGACGGCCTGTTCGAGAAGTTCCCCTGCGACGAGCTCTACGGCCTGCACAACGCGCCCGACCTCAACCACGGCGAGATCGCGATCCTGCCCGGCCCCGCCATGGCCAGCGCCGACTTCTTCGACCTCCGCATCACCGGCTATGGCGCGCACGGCGCGATGCCCGAGCGCTCCAAGGACGCGGTGATCATCGCGACCACGCTGGCGCAGGCGATCCAGACCATCGTCAGCCGCAACGTCGAGCCGCTGCAGGCCGCCGTCATCTCGATCACGCAGATCCATGCCGGCTCGGCCTATAACGTCATTCCCGGCGATGCGCATCTGTGCGGCACTATCCGCACCTTCTCGAGGGAAGTCCGCACCCTGATCGCCGAACGCATCCGCACGATCTGCGCCGGCATCGCGAGCGCCTATCAGTGCGTGATCGACGTCGACATCCGCGACACCTTCGACGTACTGGTCAACCAGGTCGAGCAGTCCAAGGTGGTCGAGGAGGTTGCCCGCACGATCGTCGATCCCGCCAACGTGATCACCCGCACCCAGCCCAAGATGGGCAGCGAGGATTTCGCCGACATGCTGCAGACCATTCCCGGCGCCTATTTCTGGGTCGGCCATGACGGCTCGGTGCCGGTGCACAATCCCGGCTTCGTGCTGGACGACAAGATCCTGCCGATCGGCGCCAGCATGTTCGCGCGCATCATCGAAACGCGTATGCCGGTGGGCTAGCAATGCACAAGAAGAGCCCTGAAGAGACGGTCACCTCCTTGCATGATCTGTCCGCGGTCGATTTGATCGCGGGCTATCGCGCCAAACAGTTCTCGCCGAGCGAGGTGCTGGAGGATTTGCTCACGCATGTCGCCGCGTGGGAGCCGCATCTGAAGGCGCTCTATGCATTCGATCCCGACAGCGCGCGCGAGGCCGCCAAGGCCTCGACCGCGCGCTGGAGCGGCGGCGAGCCGTCGGGCGCGCTCGACGGCGTGCCCGTCACCGTGAAGGACAACATCGCGACCAAGGGCGTACCGGTGCCGCTGGGTGCCGCCAGCGTCAAGCTGGTGCCGGCCGAGAAGGACGCCCCGCCCGCCGCACGCCTGCGCGAAGCCGGCGCGGTCATCTTCGCCAAGACCACCATGCCCGATTACGGCATGCTGTCATCGGGTCTGTCGAGCTTCCATGCGCTGGCGCGCAATCCCTGGGATCTCAGCAAGAATCCCGGCGGCTCCAGCGCGGGCGCAGGCGCTGCTGCGGCCGCCGGCTACGGTCCGCTGCATCTCGGCACCGATATCGGCGGCTCGGTCCGCCTGCCTGCCGGCTGGTGCGGCCTCGTCGGCCTGAAGCCGAGCTTTGGCCGCGTGCCGATCGACCCTGCTTATGTCGGCCGCGTTGCCGGTCCCATGACCCGCACCGTCGACGATTGCGCGCTGATGATGAGCGTGATCGCAAAGCCCGACCGGCGCGACGGCATGAGCCTGCCGGCCGAGCCTCTCAACTGGAAGGGACTGGAGAAGTCCCCGCGCAAATTGCGGATCGGCCTGATGCTCGATGCAGGCGTTGGCCTGCCGGCGGAAAAGCCGGTCCGCGAGGTCGCGGTGAAAGCCGCAAAGGCATTCGAATCCGCAGGTGCGGTCGTTACCGAAGTCGACGGCATCCTCACGCGCGAGATGCTCGATGGTCTCGACAATTTCTGGCGCGCGCGGATGTGGGACGATCTGGCGAAGCTGACGCCGGCCGAACAGGCAAAGGTGCTGCCCTATATCTTCAAATGGGGCGCGTCCGGCGCGAAGCTGTCGGGTGTCGATGTCATCCGCGGCTTCAACCAGACCATGGCGATCCGCGCCGCCGCCTCAAAACTGTTCTGCGAGCTCGACTATGTGATCTCGCCGACCGCACCGAACGTGAACTACCCGGCGGAATGGGCCTCGCCCACCAACGATCCGATGAGACCGTTCGAGCACATCTGCTATACCGTGCCGTGGAATATGTCGGAGAACCCCGCCGTCTCCATCAATGGCGGCTTCGATGCCAACGGTTTTCCCATCGGCGTGCAGATCGTCGGCCGCCGCTTCGACGACATCGGCGTGCTCGGCATGGCCAAGGCGTTCGAGGGCCTGCGGGGCGCGCAGAAGCCCTGGCCCAAGCCGCCGGCGCACTGACCGCTTCAATACGCTCAGACTGCGACATGGCCGGGGCTTGCTCCGGCCATTGTCGTCTGGATACTCAGCAGAGCCGCATGCCCAGTCCGCGCAAGACGGACGGGGGCGCACATGCATGACGTCTACACAAGACCGCGTTCAGCAAAGGAAGGAAACCACCCATGGCGTATGAGACGATCAAATACGAGGTCGCCGAGCAGATCCTCACCATCACGCTGAACCGGCCCGACAAGCTCAACGCCTTCAACGCGCATATGCAGGCCGAGCTGATCGACGCGTTCGACGCCGCCGACAAGGACGACAATGTCCGCGCGATCATCGTCACCGGCGCCGGCCGCGGCTTCTGCGCGGGCGCCGATCTTTCGTCGGGCGCCGATACGTTCGATCGCGACGCGCGCCGCGGGCCGGTCAAGCGCTTCGCCGACGGCAAGGTCGATTACAGCGATCCGCAGGTGCGCGATGGCGGCGGCCAGGTCACCTTGCGCATCTTCAAGTGCCTGAAGCCCGTGATCGCCGCGATCAACGGCCCCGCGGTCGGGATCGGCGTCACCATGCAGCTCGCGATGGACATCCGCATTGCCTCGGAGGCTGCGCGCTTCGGCTTCGTGTTCTCCCAGCGCGGCATCGTGCCGGAGGCCGCCTCGAGCTGGTTCCTGCCGCGCATCGTCGGCATCTCGCAGGCGCTTGAGTGGTGCTATTCAGGCCGCGTCTTCCCGGCGCAGGAGGCCCTCGCCGGCCGTCTCGTCAGCAAGGTCGTCGCCCCCGACGATCTGCTGCCGACCGCCCGCGCCCTCGCCAAGGAGTTCGCGGCCAAGACGGCGCCGGTGTCGGTGGCGCTGATCCGCCAGATGATGTGGCGCATGATGGGCGCCGACGATCCCATGGAAGCCCACAAGGTCGACAGCCGCGGCATCTACGCCCGAGGCCGCTCGGACGATGTGAAGGAAGGCGTGGTGTCGTTCCTGGAGAAGCGGCCCGCGCAGTTCAAGAACAAGGTGTCCAGCGATATGCCGGACTATTTCCCGTGGTGGACGGAGCGGGAGTACAAGTAGCTTTGTAGGGCGGGTTAGCCGAAGGCGTAACCCGCCTCTTTTGTCTCCGCGGACAAAGACGTGGTGGGTTACGCTTCGCTAACCCACCCTACGGCCCTACTTGATGGCAGTATTTGCCAAATCTCGAGCGCGCCTCGCAACGTTCAGACCTGTCGTGAACTTCTTCAAGGACCCCTGCTCATCATCGGGGAACTCGATCAGATTGCGAACCAATACTGCGTACAGATCTCCGAGCTTGTTCTGATAAGCAGTGTCGATCGCCTCGGAATCAATGGAAGTCTTGGGCATTAACAAAATCTCCTGTTTGCTAATGCCGCGATTATCCAATCAATTCCCATAAGTTTCAATACGTCAACAATACAACTTATCTACGTTCTCTCGGTGGGGCTGCAGGCAATCACTCCATCACCAGCGCCACCCGCCCGATCGCCTTGCGATCCAGCAACAGCCGCATCGCCTTGGCGTAATCCTCAAGCGGCAGGCGGTGCGAGATATTGGGGCGCAGCTTGCCCTCCGCGGCCCATTGCAACAGCGCTTTTAGACGCACCTCACCGAGCGCAGGATTTTTCCGCACGGCCTCGCCCGCGCGTACACCAAGCACGCTGGCGCCCTTGATCAGCAGCAGGTTGGTCTTGGCCGAGCCGATGCCGCCGGTAAAGCCGATCACCAGCAGCCTTGCGCCCCAGGCGATGCAGCGCATCGAGTTCTCGAAGACCTCGCCGCCGACGGGATCGAAAACGACGTCGGCGCCGCGGCCGTCGGTGATGCGCTTGACGGCATCGCGAAACGGCTCGCGGTCGTAGCGAACGAGATGATCGGCGCCGCGCGATTTCGCGATCGCCAGCTTCTCGTCGCTGGAGGCGGTTGCGATCACGGTCGCGCCCAGCATCTTGCCGATCTCGACGGCGGCCAATCCGACGCCGCCGCCGGCGCCGTGCACCAGCAGCACTTCGCCCGGCTCGACCCGGCCGCGGTCGATCAGCGCGTGATAGGCGGTGCCGTGGCCGGCGAGATAGGTCGCGGCCTCCGCATAGTCGAAGGTCGACGGCATCGGTGTGAGCTGCGACGGTGTCACCACCGCTTCATCGGTGAACGCGCCGTGGCGCATCTTCACGATGACCTTGTCGCCGACGGCAACGCCCCTCGCCTCCGGCCCCACCTCGGTGACGTCGCCGGCGGCTTCCATGCCGGGCGTGAACGGCAGCTCGGGCTTGAGCTGATATTCGCCGGCCGCCATCAGCACGTCGGGAAAGTTCAACCCGGCGGCACGGATCGCGACGCGGACCTCGCCCGGATTCAGGACGCGCGATGGAAACTCTTCCAGCCGCAAGGTCTCGGGTGCGCCGAGCGCGCGGCAGACGACTGCGCGCACCATCAGGCCGCGCTCGCCTTGGCACGCGTGAGCGCCTCGCGGATCAGCGGCAGGCGATCATTGCCGAAATACATATCCGTCTTGTTCACGAAGATCGTCGGCGAGCCGAAGCCGCCACGCGCCACGACCTCCTCCGTATTGGCCTTGAGCTGATCCTTGATGCCCTGATCGGAGATGCCGGCAAAGAATTTCGGCGCGTCGATGCCGATCTTGCTGCAGATCTCGGCCAGCACCGCATCCTGCGAGATGTCCTTGTCGCCGCCCCAATAGGCCTCGAACACGGATGTCGCGAACGGGACCATGTCCTTGCCGAGCCAGATGCAGCCGCGCATCGCCTTGACGCTGTTCACCGGAAACACCGTCGGCGGCATCTTGATCGACAGGCCCGCGGAACGCGCCCAGTCGGCAAGGTCCTTCTTCATATAGCGGGCCTTCAGCGGCACCGGCGTCTCGCGCTGGGCGTAGACGCTGGGATTGACCGTGTTGAAGATGCCGCCGACCAGGATCGGCCGCCAGACGATCTCGGCCCCGAGCTCTTTCGCCAGCGGCTGGATGTTGTGGAAGGCGAGATAGGTCCAGGGGCTGGAGCAGTCGAAGAAGAATTCGATCATGGCGTTTCCTTTACTGACGGACCTCATCCTGAGGAGGCCGCGTAGCGGCCGTCTCGAAGGATGGCTACGGGTGACAGTCGGGCCTTCATGGTTCGAGACGCGCCTGCGGCGCTCCTCACCATGAGGAATGGACACTACTTCCTTCCCAGCACTTCCTTCGCACGCTGGCCGAACATGATCTTGCGTGATTCCTCGTCGAACGGCTCTTTCACGAACTTTCCGATCGCGAGCCCCGCCTGCACCTGCGGCCTGGCGCGCACTTCGGCGTACCAGCGCTTGACGTTCGGGTAGTCGTCGAGCGTGAAGCCCTGCGCCTTGTGGGTCATGGTCCAGGGGAAGCAGGCGATGTCGGCGATGGAATAGTCGCCGGCGACATAGGCGCCGGTCTTGGCCAACTGCCGGTCGAGCACGCCATAAAGCCGCGCCGCCTCGTCGCGATAGCGCTCGATCGCGTAGGGAATCTTCTCGGCCGCATAGAGCGCGAAATGGCCGTGCTGGCCGAGCATCGGCCCGAGGCCCGCCATCTGCCACATCACCCATTGGATGGTGGTGGAGCGGCCGCGCAGATCCGCCGGCAACAAGCGGCCGGTCTTCTCCGCCAGATAAATCAGGATTGCGCCGGTCTCGAACGCCGAGAACGGCGCGCCGCCATCGGCGGGATCGTGATCGACAATCGCGGGGATGCGGTTGTTCGGGGAGATCGCCAGAAACTCAGGCGCGAACTGCTCCCCGGCGCGGATATTCACCGGGATCACCTGATAGGGAAGCCCGAGTTCCTCCAGCATGATCGAGATTTTCCAGCCGTTCGGCGTCGGCGCGTAATAGAGGTCGATCATGACCTGTCCCTTGGTCTTCCCTTTGGTCTCTTATTTTGGCCTTTTCGTCGGCCTTCCCTGTCGCCCCCGCAGGAATAGAGAGAGACTTTCGTTGTTCTGTACCTCGACGTTAGGACATGGCAGGAAGGGGCGCAACTGAACCTGCCGGGAGGGCCGCCATGCTGTTTCCAACCACGATCGCCGGCTCCTTGCCGAAGCCCGAATGGCTTGCCGAGCCCAACATGCTCTGGGCGCCCTGGAAGTCCGAAGGCGACGAGCTGCTTCGCGCCAAGCGCGACGCGACGCTGATCTGGCTGAAGATCCAGGAGGACGCCGGCATCGACATCCTCACCGAGGGTGAGCAGGCCCGGCAGCATTTCGTGCACGGTTTCCTGGAGAAGATCGAGGGCATCGATTTCGCCCACAAGGTCGAGATGGGCATCCGCAAGGACCGCTATAAAGCGATGGTGCCGCAGGTGGTCGCCCCGCTCCGGCTCAAGGGCCGCGTCCACGCCTTCGAGGCGCAAGCGGCCCGCGCGCACACGAAGAAGAAGCTGAAATTCACCCTGCCCGGTCCGATGACCATCATCGACACCATTGCCGACCGCTATTATGGCGACCGGGTCAAGATGGCGTTCGCCTTCGCCGAGCTGCTCAACGAGGAAGCCAAGGCGTTGCAGGCCGACGGCGTCGATCTCGTGCAGTTCGACGAGCCCGCCTTCAACGTCTACATGGACGAGGTCAACGACTGGGGCATCAAGGCGCTGGAACGCGCCGCGCAGGGGCTGACCTGCACCACCGCCGTTCACATCTGTTACGGCTACGGCATCAAGGCCAACACCGACTGGAAGGAGACGTTAGGCAGCCAATGGCGGCAGTACGAGCAGATCTTCCCGGCGATCGACGCCAGCCCGATCCAGCAGGTCGCGATCGAGTGCCGCAATTCGAAGGTGCCGCTCGACCTGCTCGCGCTGCTGAAGAACAAGATCGTGCAGGCCGGCGTGATCGATGTCGCCAGCGACACGGTCGAGAGCGCCGAGGACGTCGTCAAGGTGATCGAGGCGGTGTCGAAATTCGTGCCGAAGAACAACATCATCGCCACCACCAATTGCGGCATGGCGCCGATGCGGCGCGACATCGCCGAAGCCAAGCTGATGGCGCTCGGCGCCGGCGCCGCGCTGGCGCGCGAGAAGCTGGGCTGATGACGGTGGCCCGGGCCGTACTCGTCGCCGCAGCGCTTGCGGCGATCGCCTTGCCTGCGCGCGCGGAGGATCGCTCCGTGCTCGCCAACTGCAAGGCGATGGTGGAGCGCGCGGAGAAGACCGCGGGCACGGCAAGCGAAGTTGAGCTCGCTCGCTGCCGCCAGGTGATCCGCGAATGGGCCCTGCGCGATGCGCGGACGACGGTGGACGAAGAGGGTAAGCCGCTGCGCTAATTCAGGACCGTCGGATGCAGCAGCGGCCTGTATCCGGCGGTGAACGCGCGCAACGTGGACGGCGGCGTGAGCAGCATCGGATTCACCAGTTCGCGCTCAGCGCGGACGTAACCGGCCAGAGACCACAGCAACGCTCTGCCTTGCGTCACGAGAAAGCTCTCCTCCCCCTGCTGCACCATCGCGCCGTCGGGCAGTTGCGCGAGCGGCATCGGCAATTCGTGCAGCCGCTTGTTGCCACGATCGAGCCGCTCCCGATGCAGCACGGCGTCCATGGCCTTCGCACTCACGTTGCTCACGCCATTGCCCTGCTCCCACGCCGCGCGAAAGCGCTTCGCATCCTCGCGGCGGCAGAAGAAGCAGGGCCGGTGCCCCGCCGCGAAAGCGGTGGCCTCGTCGAGGAAGAACAGCTCGGTCCAGCTCCGCCGCGCCATCACCGGACGGCGCCACCCCCGGAATTCGCACAGGCAGGTGATCCAGGCTGGCGTCGACCAGCGCTTGTTCAACAGCGTCTTCGTCGCGGGATCGTGGATGATGCCGCGATTGCCGGTGAAGAGGCCGCGATGCGGTGTGGCGATGATCTCGCCGGTGGGGGTGACGCGGTTTTGCAGGGGCATGGTGTGAGTTCACTCCCTCGCCCCGTTCTTACGGGGAGAGGGTTGGGGTGAGGGGCTGCCTCCCCAAATAAGGTGAGAGTCGGACTCGCGGAAGCTCCCCCTCACCCGGATTGCATCTCCGATGCAATCCGGCCTCTCCCCGCAAGCGGGGCGAGGCGAAGAAGACTCACGCCGCCCCGTCGCGCAGCGGCGGGTGATAGGACAGCGCGGTGTCCCAGGGGAAGAAGATCCAGGTGTCCTGCGACACCTCGGTGATGAAGGTGTCGACCAGCGGGCGTCCCATCGGCTTGGCATAGACAGTGGCGAAATGCGCATCGGGGAGCATCTCGCGCACCATCCTGCCGGTCTTGCCGGTGTCGACGAGGTCGTCGACGATCAAAAGTCCCTTGCCGGTACCGCCGCCGAGCTTGATTGCCTGTTCAGAGATTCCCTTGAGTACCTGGAGCTCGCCCTGCTTGTTGTGGTCGTAGCTGGCGATGCAGACCGTATCGATCACGCGCACCCCTAACTCGCGCGCCACGATCGCGGCCGGCACCAGGCCGCCGCGGGTGATCGCGATCACCGCGTGGAACGGGCCGACCTCGTTGAGGCGCCAGGTCAGCGCCCGGCAATCCCGGTGGAACTGGTCCCACGAGACCGGAAAGGCCTTGCCGGCCCGTTCCTGCGCGCTCAGTTCCGGTGCGTCAGCAGCCATTGTCGTCTCCTGCCATTGATCTGCGGGCAGTTGTCTCTGCTAGCGGGTGATATTCAATCCCGCCAGCATTTCCTTCACCGCCGCCATCGCGGCCGAGAGCTTGTCCGGATCGCGCGAGCGCACCACCAGGTTGGTGTTGGGCTTCTGCTCTTCGTCCATGAAGGGATAGCTGCCGATGATGGTGTCCGGGTGGGCCGCCGCGATCGCCCGCAGCGGGCTGCCGATGTCGCCTTCCCGCGCATTGGCGCGAACCGATTCGGAGAGCATGCGCACGCCCGACTTCAGCTTGGGCGAGACGATGTCCATCATCGCCTGCATGATCGAGGGCACGCCGGCCATCACGATGACATTGCCGATCTTGAAGCCCGGGGCGAGGATGGTCGCGCTCTGGATCAGCTCGGCGCCGTCGGGAATCCGGGCCATGCGCAGGCGGGCCTCGTTGAGGTCCTGCTCGCTCCAGCGCTCGCGGAAACGGGCAACCACCTCCGGATGGTGATCGATGCCGACGCCGAACGCCTTGGCGACGCTGTCGGCGGTGATGTCGTCATGGGTCGGCCCGATGCCGCCGGTGGTGAAGACGTAGGTGTAGCGATGCCGCAGTGCATCCAAGGCGGCGATGATGTCGGGCTCGTCGTCGGAGACGACCCGGACTTCCTTCAGGTCGATGCCGATATTGGTCAGGTACTCGGCGATGAAGCCGATGTTCTTGTCCTTGGTCCGGCCGGACAGGATTTCGTCCCCAATGACCAGAATGCCTGCCGTGACGATCTCGCTCATGCCTTAAGTCCCTCACCTATGCCTAGACTTTGCCGAGGTAACGCGTTGAAGTCACGCGGTTTTGCTGCCGAAATAAGCAGTCCTCAGCCATTTTTTCAGGCACGCCGCCGTCCGTCCCCGCTAAATCCTGCCAGTCCATGCTTATCGCGCTGGCCCGGCCCTTGCTACCACATGAAAGTCATGCACTGTTGATGCATGGCCACAGGACGTTGCGGTCTTCACCAGGGGCCGGCGGCCTGTCCAATGGCGCAACGCCTTGCGGAGACAAGTCGGGATCTATGGCAGTCGCGTTTGATGAAATGAATATTCCAGGCGGGGACCTTCGCCCCGCTTATCAGGAGCTGGCACGCTGGCTCAAGGAGACGCCTCCCGAGGCGCTCGAATATCGCCGCCAGGAAGCCGAGCTCCTGTTTCGCCGCATCGGCATCACCTTCGCCGTCTACGGCGACTCCGAATCCACCGAGCGCCTGATCCCCTTCGACGTGATCCCCAGGATCATGTCCGGCAAGGAATGGGCGCTGCTGGAGAAGGGCCTGAAGCAGCGCGTGAAGGCGCTGAACATGTTCCTGCGCGACATCTATCACGGCCGCGAGATCCTGCGCGCCGAGATCGTGCCCGACGACCTGATCTTCCAGAACCCGGTCTTCCGCCCCGAGATGAACGGCCAGCAGGTGCCGCACGACGTCTACGTGCACATCGCCGGCATCGACATCATCAGGGTCGATGCCAACGACTTCATCGTGCTCGAGGACAACGCCCGCACACCCTCCGGCGTGTCCTACATGCTGGAAAACCGCGAGATCATGATGCGGCTGTTTCCGGACCTGTTCGCCCGCCACAAGGTGGCGCCGGTCGAGCGCTATCCGGACGAGCTGCTGTCGGCCCTGCGCTCGGTCGCGCCGCACAGCGCTTCGAGCGAGCCGACCGTCGCCCTGCTCACGCCGGGCGTCTACAACTCCGCCTATTACGAGCACTCCTTCCTGGCCGACAAGCTCGGCATCGAGCTGGTCGAAGGCCGCGACCTCGTCGTCAAGAACAACGAAGTGTTCATGCGCACGACGGAAGGGGTGAAACGGGTCGACGTGATCTATCGCCGCGTCGACGACGACTTCCTCGATCCCCTCACCTTCCGGCCCGACTCCGCGCTCGGCGTGCCCGGGCTGATGTCGGCCTATGCGGCCGGCAACATCACGCTCGCCAACGCCGTCGGCACCGGCATCGCCGACGACAAGGCGATCTACTCCTACATGCCGGAGATCGTGAAATTCTACCTCGGCGAGGAGCCGGTCCTGAAGAATGTGCAGACCTGGCGCTGCCGCGAGCCGAAGGATCTCGCTTACGTGCTGGACAATCTCGGCGATCTCGTCGTCAAGGAAGTGCACGGCTCCGGCGGCTACGGCATGCTGATCGGCCCCGCCGCGACCAAGGCGACGATCGAAGCCTTCCGCGAGAAGCTCAAGCGCGAGCCGGAAGGCTTTATCGCCCAGCCGACGCTGGCGCTCTCGACGTGCCCGACCTGCACGGCGACGGGCCTTGCGCCGCGCCACGTCGACCTGCGGCCCTTCGTGCTCACCGGCAGCAAGCACACCACGATCGTGCCGGGCGGCCTGACCCGTGTCGCGTTGAAGGAAGGCTCCCTGGTGGTGAATTCGAGCCAAGGCGGCGGTACCAAAGACACCTGGATTCTGGACGAGTAGAGAGATGCTGTCGCGTACCGCCGAAAACCTCTACTGGCTCGCCCGCTACGTCGAACGGGCCGAATATCTCGCGCGCACGATCGATGCGACGCTGCGCGTCACGGCCTTGCCGGCCGCCTATATCGGCAAGACCAATGAATGGGACTCGGCGCTGCTCACCGCCGGCGTCGCCACAAGCTTCTATCAGACCTACGAGGAAGCCAACGAGCGCAACGTCGTCGACTATCTCTCGTTCTCGGCGGACAATCCCTCCTCGATCCGGAACTGCATCGAGGCGGCGCGGCTGAACTCGCGCTCGGTGCGCACCGCGCTCACCAGCGAGATGTGGGACACCATCAACTCGGCCTGGATCGAGTTGCAGGAAGTCTGGAGCAAGGGCACCTCGACCCGCGAGGAATTGGCAAAATTCCTGCGCTTCGTGCAGGAGACCTCGCTGCGCTTCGACGGCTCGGCCTACCGGACCATGCTGCGCAACGACGCCTACTGGTTCTCGCGGCTCGGCCTGCACCTGGAACGCGCCGACAACACCGCGCGCATCCTCGATGTGAAGTATCACGTTCTGCTGCCCGAGGAAGAGCATGTCGGCGGCCCGCTCGACTTCTATCAATGGAGCTCGATCCTGCGCTCGGTGTCGGCGCTGACGGCCTATCACTGGGTCTATCGCGAGACGCTGAAACCCTGGCTGGTCGCGGATCTGCTGATCCTCAACGGCACGCTGCCGCGCTCTCTGGCGAGCTGCTACGACAATCTCACGCGCAACCTCGACCAGATCGGCGTCGCCTATGGCCGCCAGGGCCCGGCCCAGCGCCACGCCCGCGGCATCCGCAACCGGCTCGAACACAGCAATATGAACGACATTTTCCAGCATGGCGTGCATGAATTCATTCAGGAATTCATCGCGGACAATTCCAGGCTGGGCGAAATCATTACGAAGCAGTATTTGATCTGATGTCCCCGACTGACGACATGGGATACCGTCATGGCCGGCAGAAGCGCGAAGCGCGTCTTCGCGCTAGACGTCCCGGCCATCCACGTTCTTGCTGTCGCGCGATGAGAAAGAACGTGGATGCCCGGGACAAGCCCGGGCATGACGAGCTTCTTCACAGCAGCAGTCGGGCCTAACCACGAACGACACGGTCCACCATGCGCCTGCGAATCCAGCACACCACGACCTATCGTTACGAGCCGCCGGCGACCAGCGTGATCCAGATCCTGCGCATGACGCCGTGCAGCCATGACGGGCAATACGTGGCGGAGTGGCAGATCGACGTCTCCACCGACACCAGGCTCGACACGCACGAGGATGCCTTCGGCAACGTCACCCATGTGCTGTCCTGCGGGCCCGTCAGCGACATCAAGATCACCGCCGAGGGGCTGATCGAGACCCACGACACGGGCGGCGTGCTGCGCGGCGCCGACGAACGCTTTCCGGCCGGCATGTTCCTGCGCGCAACCGACCTCACCACCGTCAATCCGGCGATGGCGGCGGTCGCGCGGCAGCTGCGCAGCGAGGCCGAGAGCGACAGGCTCGGCTTCCTGCACACGCTGATGAGCCAGATCAGCGACCACATGACCTTCGACGAGGACCCGACCAACAGCGGAACGTCGGCGGCCGAGGCGTTCGCGCTCAAGCGCGGCGTCTGCCAGGACTACGCGCACATCTTCATCGCCTGCGCTCGCAGCGGCGGCGTGCCGGCGCGTTTCGTCTCCGGCCATTTCCTGCGCTCCGACGGCACGGTGCATCAGGACGCCGGCCATGCCTGGGCGGAGGCCTACGTCGCCGATCTCGGCTGGGTCGGCTTCGATCCCGCCAACTGCATCTGCACCACGGACGCCCATGTCCGCGTCGCCATCGGCCTCGACTATCTCGGCGCGGCCCCCGTGCGCGGCACCCGCTATGGCGGCGGCGCGGAGACGCTGACGGTGGCCGTCAAGGTCGAACAGGCCGGCCGCGGCGGGCAATCGCAGTCGCAATCACAGCGGCAGGGCTAGCGCAGGCGCGCTCGTCGCAAGGCGCATGCCGGCGAACCGCATCGGGGTGCTATGATCGCAGGATCAGACCAGCGCCTGCGAGGACCCCCATGGCCACCGTAAAACTGCTTTCGGACGACGAGCTCTCCAGCGAGGCGCGCGCCGTCTTCGACGACATCCGCAAGGTCAGGCAGTCGGATTTCATCAACAATTTCTGGCGCGCGCTGGCGCATGATCCGAAGACGCTGCGGCGGACCTGGGAGAGCTTCAAGGAGGTGATGGGCCCGGGGGCGCTCGATCCCAAGGTGAAGGAGATGCTCTATGTCGCGGTGTCGGTCGCGCATGGTTGCAGCTACTGCATTCATTCGCACACCGCGAGTGCCCGGGCCAAGGGCATGACCGCGGCCGAATATGGCGAGCTGCTCGCGATCGTCGGCATGGCCGCGGAAACCAACCGGCTGGTTACGGCGCTCGGCGTTCCCGTCGATCAGGCGTTTCTGGCCGATGCCGCCGACTGAGGCCCCGCCCGCGGGAATCGGGGGTTGGAGTGGCCCCTGAAATTGGCTAGTAATTCCGCGCAAACGCGTTCGGGGACTGGAAATGACCTATTGCTGCGGAATCCTGGTTCGGGACGGTCTGGTGATGATCGCCGACACCCGCACCAATGCCGGTCTCGACAACGTCTCGACCTTCCGCAAGCTGCACATCTTCTCCAAGCCCGGCGATCGCATCATGGCGATCGCCAGCGCCGGCAACCTCGCCATCAGCCAGTCGGTGCTCTCCACACTGACCGAAGGTCTCGAAGACCCCAACACGGGCGAGGTCGAGACGCTGATGAACGCGCCGACCATGTTCCAGGCCGCCCAGCGCATCGGCCGGGCGATCCGCGCCGTGCACGCGACCGAGGGACCCGCGCTGAAATCCGAGGACGTCTCCTTCGACGTCTCCTTCCTGTTCGGCGGCCAGATCAAGGGCGCGCGCATGCGTCTGTTCATGGTCTACACCGCCGGCAATTTCATCGAGTGCACCACCGACACGCCCTACCTGCAGATCGGCGAGCACAAATACGGCAAGCCGGTGCTCGACCGCGCCATGCACTACGACGTCGAGCTCTACGAGGCGCTGAAGACCGGCCTGATCTCGATGGACTCCACCATGCGCTCCAATCTCGGCGTCGGCCTGCCGATCGACGTGCTGGTGGTGCGCACGGACGCCTGCGAGGCCGATCTCAACCACCGCATCGAGGCGGGCGAACCCTATTTCCACGATCTGCGTTCGCGCTGGTCGGCGGCCTTGCGCGCCGCGCACCAGAACATTCCGCGGCCGCCCTACAAGAACGAAAAAGAACCCAAAACCTGACAACCGAAGAAAAGGCAGGAAACGATGAGTGAAGCAAAGAAGATCGCAGTGGTGACAGGTGCGGGCACCGGTGTCGGGCGCGCGGCGTCGCTGGCGCTGATGAACACCGGCTTCACCGTGGTGCTGGTCGGACGCCGGATGGAGATGCTCGAGGAGACCGCAAAGCTCGGCCCCGCGGGCAAGAGCCTGTGCGTCACCGCCGACATGACCAAGCCGGACTCCATTGCCGCGCTGTTCGACAAGGTGAAGGCGACCTATGGCCGCCTCGACGTGCTGTTCAACAACGCCGGCATGGGCGCCCCTGCCGTGAACTTCGAGGACCTCAGCCTCGACCAGTGGCAGGCGGTGGTGAACACCAACCTCACCGGCCCGTTCCTGTGCACCCAGCACGCCTTCCGCATCATGAAGGACCAGAGCCCGCGCGGCGGCCGCATCATCAACAACGGCTCGATCTCGGCGCATGCGCCGCGGCCGTTCTCGGCGGCCTATACCTCGACCAAGCACGCCATCACGGGCCTGACCAAGGCCTCGAATCTCGACGGCCGCATGTATGACATCGCGGTCGGCCAGGTCGACATCGGCAATGCCGCGACCCCGATGACCGATCGCATGGTCAACGGCCCCGGCGTGCTGCAGCCCGACGGCACCACCAAGCACGAGCCGCGCATGGACGCGAAGGCGGTCGGCGATGCCGTCGCCTACATGGCCGGCCTGCCGCTCGACGCCAACGTGCTGACCATGACGGTGATGGCGACGAAGATGCCGTTCGTCGGGCGGGGCTAGTCGATATCTCGTGCCCCGGACGCAGCGCGGCATGCAATGACGCGCTGCTGAGCCGGGGCCCATGCCTCCGCGATTTCGCTCCTGGCCTTCTGGGTCCCGGCTCTGCGGCGCGTCACTTCGTGCCGCACCGCGTCCGGGACACGAGACCTCCCCCTACTCCAGACTGTCCACCTGCCGCAGGCTGGGAAACAGCTTCATCCACAACAGCGCCACCGCCACGGTGCAGACGCCGCCGAGCACGGCCGCCGGCATGGTGCCGAACAGGGCGGCCGTGACCCCGCTCTCGAACTGGCCGAGCTGGTTGGAGGCGTTGATGAAGAGGAAGTTCACCGCGCCGACACGCCCGCGCATCTCGTCGGGCGTGGACAGTTGCACCAGCGAGAAGCGGATCACGACGCTGATCGTGTCGGCCGCGCCGAGAATGGCGAGCGACAGCACCGACAGCCACATCCAAGGCGACAGCGCGAACACGATGGTGGCAACGCCGAACACGATCACGGCCTGGAACATGCGCAGGCCCACATGCCGCGCGATGGCGTGACGCGCCAGCACCATGGTCATCAGCAGCGCGCCGACCGCGGGCGCGGCGCGGAGCACGCCGAGGCCGAGCGGGCCGGTCTGCAGGATGTCGCGGGCATAGATCGGCAGGAGCGCGGTGATGCCGCCGAACAGCACGGCGAACAAATCGAGCGAGATGGTGCCGAGGATCGCGGGGTTGCTGCGGATGAAGCGGACGCCGGCGAAGATATTGTCCGCCTCGTCCATGTCCTTGGCGACGGCCTGCGGCCGCGGCCGGATAAAGCCGGTCAGGATCATCCCGAGAATCCAGAACACCAGCATCACGGCATAGGCAAGATGCGGTGCGATCGCATACGCGAAGCCGCCGAGCGCGGGACCGGTGATGGTCGCGACCTGCCCCGCACCGCTCGCGACGGCGGTGGCGCGCTGGAGCGATCCCTGCGGCGCGATCAGCGGCAGCAGCGCCGCGGTCGTCGGGCTCTCGAAAGCGCCGGCAATCCCGAGCACGAAGGTCGCGATGAAGATCTGCACCTCGCTGACCGCGCCGAGATAGGTGATGATGGCGAGGTAGAGCGCGGTCGCGGCTTCCACGAGCTGGCACAGCTGGACCACGCGCTTGCGCTCGAAACGGTCGGCGGCGTGGCCGGCGACGAACACCAGCAGCGCAGTGGGCAGGAACTGAACGAGACCGACCATGCCGAGGTCGAAGGCCGAGCCGGTGAGATCGTAGATCTGCCAGCCGATCGCGACCGCCGCGATCTGGCTGGAAAAGCGCGACAGGCTGCGCGAGAGCAGGAAGTACAGGAAGGCGCGATGGCGGAGCAGTGCGCCGGCGCTGACCGGCGGATTTTCGGATCTCGGCTGCTCTGGCATCGGCTGTTGGATCGTCCCTTCGACCGTCTCTTGGGGCACCCCGGACCGCTCGCCCCCTGATGTCGACGGGTCCTCGCGTGACTGAGGCCGGCCTGCTTGTCAACAGGCGGCGGCTTCCGGCGCGTCCCGGCATTGCCTTTGCAACGCACCCGCGGCCATAATCATTGAGGGTTTGGGAACATCATGCTTCGCCTGCAATCGGCACTCGGCATTTTCGCATTGCTGCTGATCACCTTCGCGCTCGCGGAGAATCGCCGCGCAGTGTCGCTGCGCCAGGCGGCGATCGGACTCGTCGCGACCTTCGCCACCGCGATTGTGCTGCTGAAGCTGCCCGTCGTCGCCCATGCCTTCGGCGCCATCAACGACGCGGTCGGCGCCATCTCGGCGGCTTCGCGCGCGGGCTCCGCCTTCGTGTTCGGCTATGTCGGCGGCGGCACCCCGCCCTTCGACGTCAAGGTGCCGGGCGCCGATTTCATCCTGGCGTTCCAGGCGCTGCCGATCGTGCTGGTCATGAGCGTGCTGACGACGCTGCTGTTCTATTGGCGCGTGCTGCCGCCGATCGTGCGCGGCATGGCCTGGCTGCTCGAACGCACGCTCGGGGTCGGCGGCGCGGTCGGGCTGTCGACCGCCGCCAACATCTTCCTCGGCATGGTCGAGGCGCCGCTGTTCGTGCGGCCGTATCTATCGCAGATGTCCCGCAGCGAGTTGTTTCTGGTGATGACCGGCGGCATGGCCGGCATCGCCGGCACCGTGCTGGTGCTCTATGCGACACTCCTTGCTCCTCTTATTCCTGATGCCGCCGCGCATTTCGTCATCGCCTCCGTGCTGGGCGCACCGGCGGCGATCCTCGTCAGCCTGATCATGGTGCCCGAAACCTCGGACAAGCGCACCGGCGGCGCGCTGGAGGATCCGGAGATGGACGTCGCCAGCACGATGGATGCGATCGTGAAAGGCACGAGCGCGGGGATCGAGCTGCTGATCAACATCGTCGCGATGCTGCTGGTGCTGGTGGCATTGGTCTATCTCGTCAACGCCGTCCTCGGTCTCTTGCCCAACGTCGGCGGCGCCGCGATCTCGCTGCAGCGCCTGCTCGGCCTCGTGATGGCGCCGGTGTGCTGGCTGATGGGATTGCCGTGGGACCAGGCGGTGACGGCCGGCAGCCTGATGGGCACCAAGACCGTGCTCAACGAGTTGATCGCCTATGTCGACTTCTCGAAGCTGCCACCCGATACGCTCGATCCGCGCTCGCGCCTGATCATGCTCTATGCGATGTGCGGCTTCGCCAACTTCGCCAGCCTCGGCATCATGATCGGCGGGTTAGGTGTGATGGCGCCGGACCGGCGCGAGGAGATCAACGCCCTCGGGCTGAAGTCGATCGTGTCAGGGACGCTGACGACGTGCCTGATGGGCGCGGTGGTGGGGGTGCTGACGTAGGTCCCGTCAGTCGCACAGCTTCGACTTCCTCGAGATACGGCGCAATTCGCCCGACTTGGCGCTGCACGACTCGACCGCCATGGCCTTCGCCTCGCTGTTGCGTCCCTGCACCCGCAGCAATTCCGCCAGGACGGCCTGCGCCATCGTGCGCACCGGCCCGCCTGCCACGTCCGATGCGGCGAGCGACATGGCGGTTCGCACTTCCGCCTCGGCGGGACCGGCGCTGTTTTGCTCCATGAAGTAGATCGCACGGAACAGATGAGCGCGCGGGTCCCTGGGGTAGCGGGTGACGAGATCGAAAGACCGGCTGGCCATCTCGCGAGGGGTCGCCGGCAGCTCCGAGGCGCGCACATACTGCAAGGCATCGGTCATGTAGGACGAATAATGCGCGGCAGCGAAGCCGGCGCAGATCAGCGATCCGGCGAAACCCGCCAGCAGCGTCATGCCGGCGATCCGCGGCAGGCCGTCGAAGGAACAGAAGACGAGCCATGGCGCGAGGGCAAGCGCGCCGCCGGCCAGCGCACCGCCCGCATGGGCAAAATAGTCGACATTGCCGGACGCGCCGAAGGCAAGCGGCAGCAATGCAGGAACGCCGAAGAACAGCGATGTCTTCAGTCGCGACATCGTTTGATCGGCGTCCGCTTCGGGATCGAAGCTCGCGACGAACAGCGCGGCGATGAGGCCGGTGATGGCGCCGGACGCGCCGACGCCCGGCATGCCCGGCGCATTGCCCAGCAGCGAGCCGGCCTCACCGACCAGGGCGCCGGCAACGAAGATCAGCGCAAACCAGCCGCGCCCGATCAGCGGCTCCAGCCTGACGCCGACGATGAACAGCGCAACGCAGTTGCCGAGAAGGTGCCAATGGCTGCCGTGCAGAAGCGGCGCAAGGCCAATCCGCCACCACTCTCCCCTTCCGACAACCAGATCGTAGCTGGTCGCGCCATCGGCGATCAGCGAGCGGACATCGAGCGAGCCGTCACGCCCAACGTCGATGGCCAGAGCGCGTTGCAGGGCGAAGATCAGCAGCAGACCGAAAATCAGGCCAATGGTGAGGAAGGGAATATCGGCGAGCAGCTTGTTGTCGCCGAAAAGCGTGTCCTCGCCGGACGAGCGTTCGACGCTGTCACGCATGATCGCCGGCGCGACCGGCGCGGCGACAGGTTGAAACGATGCTCTCGGGGGCGGCGCCACGACGCCGCGTCGGCCAAACGTATTGGTCGCCATGAAAACATTTCCCGCATGTTCACGGCCTCAAACTGACGCGCGGGGTGTTTTCGACTGGTTAGCGGCGCCGTGCGGGACGCAACGGAACCCTGGGATTGATGACTGCCCGGTTTCTCCGATCCGGCGGATTTTAGCGACCGGTTTGAAGTAGCCCGGATGCTACGAAACTCTCTCCCCGTCATTGCGAGCGAGGCGAAGCAATACAGACCGTCTGCCCGGGCACATTTCTGGATTGCTTCGCCTCGCTCGCAATGACGGCTGTGAGAGCACCTACGCCTTCAGCTCGACCGTCCTGAACTCCGCCGGCAGGATCACCTCCAGCAACTCGACGTCATCGGAATAGTCCAGGATCATGTGCTTGATCTTCGGCGGCTGGGTCCAGGCGCTGCCCTCCTTCATCAAGGTCTCGCCCTGGCCGTCCATGTAGGTCTTCACCCAGCCCTTGAGCACGTAGACCATCTGGAATTCAACGTCGTGGAAGTGCAGCTTCGAGACCTCCGCGGGATCGCAGGGGCCTTGCAGGCGGATCACATGCGCCTGCGCGAGGCCATGGGTCGCAGCGGCGATACCGAGGTCGCGGTATTTGGCGTAGGTGCGCAGGCCGTCGGCGCGAAAATCTTCCTCGCGGTGATGGCTGATCGCGATGCGCTGCCTGGGACGTGCGGCCTTCTTCGGTGCTGCCGTGCGGGCCTTCGCCTTCACCGCCTTGCGTGCCGAGGATCGCACCGCCGCCTTGGCGCTGCTCCGCTTCTTCACCGCGGTCTTGGTTGCGGGTCTTGATGCCTTTTGCCTGGCCATTGTCTGCCTCCCTGATCCGGGCCGCGCCCGGACGGGTGCAACCCGGCCGCAGACTATCCACTCCTGGACGGGGCGGCAAACGTGATGGCCCGCCCCGGCGTAGCTTGCCCCAGGCTGTCGTGCCGAAGGACCCCCGTCTCGTATTCGCTCCCTCGCCGACTTAATCTCGCCGGGAGATTCTGGGGGATTGATTCATGAGCAACAGCGTAGGTCAGCGTGCATTTCACAATGCCCGGCTTCAAAAGCGGCAGAAGGCCGACGTGCTGCCGTTGCTCGGACAGGCCCTCCAGTTGCACAAGCAAGGGCTGATCGCCGAGGCCCGGACTGCCTATCGCCTCGTCCTGCAGCTCGCGCCCAACCAGTTCATCGCGCTGCATATGCTCGGCAGCCTGGAGACCGACGCCAAGAATTATGAGCAGGCCGAGCTCCTGCTGAGCCGCGCGGTCGTCGTGGATCCGCAATCGGCCGACGCCCACATGGGCCGCGGCATCGCGCTGAACAAGCTGCGGCGCCATGACGAAGCCCGCGAGAGCTATCGACGGGTCCTCGCCCTGCGCCCCAACTACGCCCAGGCCCTGTCCAATCTCGGCAATGCGAGCGTGACCCTCGATCTCATGGAGGCCCTCGCCTGCTTCGACAAGGCGCTCGCAATCGACGGAAACCTTGCCGAGGCCCACAACGGCCGGGGCTGGGTGCTCTATCGTCTGAACAATTTTGACGAGGCGATCGCAAGCTTGAACCGCGCGCTGTCGATCAAGCCGAACTATGCCTCGGCACTGGCAAATCGCGCCGGCGCATTGCGCGAGCTTCTGCGCTTCGACGAAGCCATGGCGGATTGCAACCGGGCCATCGCCCTGGCGCCCGACGACATGAGCGGGTGGCTCGGCCGCGCCGGCGTCTCGCTGCAGATCCAGCAAATGGCCGACGCACTGCACGATTGCGAGAAGGCTCTCGAGATCGATCCCGAGGCCGCCCGCGCGCACCTGTTGCGGGGCGTTTGCCTTGCCGAACTTGGCCGGGTCCAGGAGGCCATCGCCAGCTTCGACCGCGCCCTCGAGATCCAGCCGGACCTGCCGAGCGCAATCTCCAACAAGATCTTCACGCTCGACTTCTTGGCGGATGCCAGCGTCGAGCTGCACCAGCAGGCGCGCCGCGTCTGGTGGGAGCAGATCGGCGCGAATATCGCGGCAGAAGCTGCGAGGCCGCACGACAACGACCGCGATCCGGACCGCCCCCTCGTGCTCGGCTACGTCTCGTCGGACTTCAACGCGCATTCGGCCGCGTTCATCTTCAAGCCGGTGCTGCAATATCATGACCGGGATCAGTTCGAGGTGGTCTGCTACTCGTGCTCGTCCAAGGTGGATCCGGCGACCGAGGAATTCCAGAAGATCGCCGATCGCTGGCGCGACGCCTCGCAATGGAGCGACGATCGCCTCGCCGAGGAGATCCGCGCCGACGGCATCGATATCCTGATCGATCTGTCCGGCCATACCAAGGGAAACCGCCTCGGCGTGTTCGCGCGCAAGCCGGCGCCGATCCAGGCCCATGGCTGGGGCCACGGCACCGGCACCGGGCTGCCGACGATCGACTATCTGTTCTCGGACCCGGTCGCGATTCCCGCCGATGTCCGGCACCTGTTTGCGGAAACCGTCGTCGACGTGCCCTGCTTCGTGACGCTGGAGCCGCTGCCGATCGAGCTTGCGCAGGTGTCGACGCCGGCGATTTCGAACGGCTTCGTCACATTCGGCGTCTTCAACCGCGTCAGCAAGATTTCGGACCAGGCCGCAACGGCCTGGTCCAGGATCCTGGAGCGCGTGCCGGGCTCACGGCTGCTGATCAAGGATGTCGCGCTGGACGATCAACTGGTCCGCGACAATCTGATGGCGCGGCTTGCAAGCTGCGGCGTGCCGGTCGAACGCGTCGAACTGCTCGGCAAAACGCTGCGTATCGATCACCTGGCGGCATACAACCGCGTCGACATCGCCCTCGACCCGTTCCCGCAGAATGGCGGCGTCAGCACGCTGGAAGCCTTGCAGATGGGCGTGCCGGTCGTGGCGAAGCTCGGCAACAGCCTGCCCAGCCGCGCCGCCGGCTCCATCCTCACCGCGATCGGACTGCCGGACTGGGTGACTGACAGCGAGGAAGGCTATGTCGACATCGCGGTGAGCCGTGCGGCCGAGCTCGGCGACCTCGACAGGCTGCGCGGCGAATTGCCCGGACAGGTCAGGGCTGCGGCCGCATGCAACCCGGTGTCCTACGCGCAGGCGGTGGACGAGGCCTATCGCGCGATGTGGAAGCGCTATTGCGACAGCGCCGCCTGATTGTGTGTGTAGGCTTCGCGTGGCCGCGCGCCGGACGCAGCTCCAACGCAGCTATCGTAGGGTGGGCAAAGCGAAGCGTGCCCACCACTGTTAGATGCGATCACGGAGAGATGGTGGGCACGGCGCTAGCGCGCCTTTGCCCACCCTACGAGACCGGTGCTCGCCGCGAGACCTGACTCGCCCTCAATGCAGCCGGAACACGCCGTCCACGGCGCGCAGCTCGGCCGGCTTGATCAGCTTGGAATGGGCGACGGTGACCGAGAACAGCGGACCCTCGAGCTTCTCCTGCCAGAAGGCCAGGAAGTCGGTCAGCGCAGGGAATTTCGGAAACATGTCGTAGTTCTGCCAGACATAGGTCTGGAGCAGCGAGGGATGATCCGGCATCCGGTAGAGAATTTGTGCCGTCGTCAGCCCGTAGCCCAGCATCTGTTTCCGGAAGTCCTCGGAAACGCCCCCAACCCGCAGTCCCATGCCAACCTCCTTTGCAGGAGCGCATTCAGGGGCGGCTTTCCGGTACGCTACGACGAGCCCCCCGGTGGAGATGCGCTCACATGAGAGAAATGTGACGCAAACTGAGAACCCATCTCAAGCCCAAAAGTTTAACAAGCTGTTGAAATTCAATGCGTTAGCAGCAGACATGCCCCCGTGCTAATACGGCCCCCAAGGGGCTCCACAAGGCCCCCTTGGGCTGGTTAACGATGGGAAAGAGATTCTGGCAGTCGGCGCTTCCGGGTGCTGATTTTTCTGCTAGAAGCCCTTGCCCCCGCAAAATTCCTGTCCTATTTCAGCTCGGCCGGCGCTAGCACTCGCGGGCGCCGATTGCTAACAGTTGAAAAACTCCATCTCGTGCAAATGCTTAGGAGGACTGCATGAAATTCCGTCCGCTTCACGACCGCGTCGTGGTCAAGCGCATCGACGCAGAAGAGAAGACCGCAGGCGGCATCATCATTCCCGACTCTGCCAAGGAAAAGCCCTCTCAGGGTGAAGTCGTCGCCGTTGGCCCGGGTGGCCGCGACGAAGCCGGCAAGCTGATCCCGATCGACCTGAAGGTCGGCGACCGCGTGCTGTTCGGCAAGTGGTCCGGCACTGAAGTCAAGATCGACGGCGTCGATCTCTTGATCATGAAGGAAAGCGACATCATGGGCGTCCTCGACGTCCCCGCTTCCAAGAAGAAGGCGGCCTAAGAGCCCCTCCCTCCCTCCAGTCAAACATCTCAAGGAAAATTCCAGATGGCAGCCAAAGAAGTCAAATTCTCGGTTGAAGCGCGCGACAAGATGCTGCGCGGCGTCGACGTTCTCGCCAACGCGGTGAAGGTCACGCTCGGCCCGAAGGGCCGCAACGTCGTGCTCGACAAGTCGTTCGGCGCTCCCCGCATCACCAAGGACGGCGTCACCGTCGCCAAGGAGATCGAGCTCGAGGACAAGTTCGAGAACATGGGCGCCCAGATGGTGCGCGAAGTCGCCTCCAAGTCCGCTGACGCGGCCGGCGACGGCACCACCACCGCCACCGTGCTCGCCCAGGCGATCGTGAAGGAAGGCGCCAAGTCGGTTGCCGCCGGCATGAACCCGATGGACCTCAAGCGCGGTATCGACCTCGCGGTCGAAGCCGTCGTTGCGGACCTCCAGAAGAACTCCAAGAAGGTCACCTCGAACGAGGAGATCGCCCAGGTCGGTACCATCTCGGCCAACGGCGACCAGGAGATCGGCAAGTTCCTCTCCGACGCCATGAAGAAGGTCGGCAACGAGGGCGTCATCACCGTCGAGGAAGCCAAGTCGCTCGAGACCGAGCTCGACGTCGTCGAGGGCATGCAGTTCGACCGCGGCTACATCTCGCCCTACTTCGTCACCAACGCCGACAAGATGCGCGTTGAGATGGACGACGCCTACATCCTCATCAACGAGAAGAAGCTCTCCTCGCTGAACGAGCTGCTGCCGCTGCTCGAGGCCGTGGTGCAGACCGGCAAGCCGCTGGTCATCGTCGCCGAGGACGTCGAAGGTGAAGCGCTCGCGACCCTGGTCGTGAACCGCCTCCGTGGCGGCCTGAAGGTCGCGGCCGTCAAGGCTCCGGGCTTCGGCGATCGCCGCAAGGCCATGCTGCAGGACATCGCGATCCTGACCGGCGGCCAGGCGATCTCGGAAGATCTCGGCATCAAGCTCGAGAACGTCACGCTCAACATGCTCGGTCGCGCCAAGAAGGTGATGATCGACAAGGAGAACACCACGATCGTCAACGGCGCCGGCAAGAAGGCCGACATCGAGGCGCGCGTGGCCCAGATCAAGGCGCAGATCGAGGAAACCACCTCGGACTACGACCGYGAGAAGCTCCAGGAGCGTCTSGCCAAGCTCGCYGGCGGCGTCGCGGTGATCCGCGTCGGCGGCGCGACCGAGGTCGAGGTGAAGGAGCGCAAGGATCGCGTTGATGACGCGATGCATGCGACCCGCGCTGCGGTCGAGGAAGGCATCGTTCCGGGCGGCGGCGTCGCCCTGCTCCGTGCTTCCGAGCAGCTCAAGGGCCTGCGCACCAAGAACGACGACCAGAAGACCGGCGTCGAGATCGTGCGCAAGGCGCTGTCGGCTCCCGCTCGCCAGATCGCGATCAACGCCGGTGAAGACGGCTCGGTGATCGTCGGCAAGATCCTGGAGAACAAGACCTATAATTACGGCTTCGACTCCCAGACCGGCGAATATGCCGACCTCGTCAAGAAGGGCATCATCGACCCGACCAAGGTGGTCCGTACCGCGATCCAGAACGCTGCCTCGGTTGCCGCGCTCCTGATCACCACGGAAGCCATGGTCGCCGAGCTGCCCAAGAAGGGCGGCGCAGGTCCCGCGATGCCCCCGGGTGGCGGCATGGGCGGCATGGACTTCTAAGTCCAGCTACCCTCGAGAACTACGAAACCCCGGCAGCGATGCCGGGGTTTTTGTTATTGTGTTGGTTTGGAAGCATCTTCAGGTTCCGGACGAAATCCGTAGCGGTAGAAACTCACTCCATCGAACGTTGCCTCTTTTGACCGCCTCAAGAAAATGAAAGCCGCACATTCCACCATCTCATTTCCTTCATGAAACATTCCAACGATGCCGCGCCCCTTCTCCTTCCAATCGCCCGCATCCGGCATCTTCTTCGCCAAGTAGAGCGCTAGAACAAAGACCTTCTTACCAACGACGAAACGCGTCATTAGCAGATCTTCACCACCGTGCGGTTCGCCACGTTTGAAGCGGCGAACACGACGTTCAAATTCGGCCAACGCCGGCGGCAATTGATTGAGGACGACATTAATTATGTCGAACCGATGCCTCTGGCCGTCGTCTCGGTATAGCTCTCGAACGAGAGCTGACCACAAAGGAGAGAGCTGCACGCCGTGGATCTCAAATTCGCGGCGATTAATGCGGGGCACCTTGTTTCGGCGAACTAAGCTATCGGCATTGTGAAACATCACCCTTCGGCCTTCAAGCGCGCTCGCGTCAAGGCATAGTCCATTGGTGAGATACAAAGATAACAAATCTTGCTCGTCGCCTTCAAAGTTTAGCAACTCCTCGAGAGTCGCCCGCCGAGTAAGGTAGTGAATGAGAGAAACCTCAGAATCCAGATACCGGCAAATCATCTGCAATTCGCCAAGTGAAAGGACAGGAGCCCATGCGGTGTCGTTAGTCACCAAACCCAATTCCATAAAATAGTGTTTGGCACTCGTGAGCGAAGCAAAATGCTCCATGCAAACACTGAACCTAAAGACGACCTTCGGACGATCCAAACCAAGGTCGACAAGACTTCCATCCGCCTTGCTGCGCAAGACTGCCAGTCTCTGATGCTCATCAAGATAGTTTTGCAGACGCCATCCTTGTATTCCGGGCTCAACAAAAAGCTCCCGGAAATTCCTTACCAAACTCAGTTCGCCACCCCGGCGCGCAACTTCGTTAATCCGGCCCGACTTCGCCTCGAAGACGAAAATAAAATTTCCAACCGCAACAAGAACATCATTCTCCCAAGCTTGGCCTGTTTTGGGATCATCCCACATGACGCTTCGATAGACTCTTGCACTGGGAATCGCAGAACCAACAAGATGAACTACCGCCTCTTCGAGGTACTCAGCTCTCGCATTTTCGTAGGCCACCTCCAAATCGCGGCGGCCGTCAATCATCTCCTCAATTATTGCAAATGGGAATGAGAATATGAGTTGAGGCAAAGCGACGAACAGATCATCCCCACGGCGAACATATGGCTTCCGCCAGATCGGATTGTTAAGATAGATGTGCTGCGGATCGAAGCTCGACAGATCACCCGGCTTCAACGACAACCGATACAATGCCTCGACTATCTCTCGCGGAAATTCGGAGTTGAGTTTGTCGGCGGTCAGCGTAAATGCCCATGGAAAGGCAAGCTCAGACATCTGAAAACCGGCATATCGCAGGCGTTCAATCTCAACAAATTCATCTGTACGATCTCGCCATACCTTTTCAGCCAACGGATAAGCGGACCGGAAGAAGTTAATGGCCGCGACGACTTCTATATGCGAGGTCGACGCTCTCAAGGTCTGTTGCTGAAGGCCGAACGCCAATAGCCTTTCAAGGACAATATCGACGATGCGCACCATCGCTTGAAACAATTCCGAGATGCGATAGCCGAGATTCTGCTGAGAAGGACCATCGAACCGAGTGAGGATACCCAACAAAGTCCGTTCGCAGTCGGGGCGTGTGAAGAGATTCCGATAGTATAATGTTTGAGTTCGCGCCCGACGGCTCACGAAATCGCCTGCTTCCGATTTTTCAGGAACTACTCTCTGCTTGCGACTGAACGCATGGATGTTACGACTGACAAGCGGCCAGAAACGAACAAAATTTTCCGGCGAAGTCGGCACCGATTTTGGAATCGAGCCATTGAGCAACAATAGCGCCTGAACAATTTCTACCTCTGATTGCTCAAGACGATTTGGTATATTTAGCTTGGACGACTCGACAATGTACCGGGCGGCCGTTCTAGCGAGGACGACAAAGGGATCGCGAGCACCAAGAAAAGCCCGCAGGCGCTCTTGCGTTTTCTGATACTCCTCCTCCCAACGAGCGCTCCCCCAATCTGCCGTTCCCTCGAGCAGGTCGAGCTCGGACGCGTCGAAGGTCGAGTAACCGGGTAAAGCTTTTTCTACATCAACCATCGGCCGTTCCTGACTCGATCCTCAAGATTCACACCGCCGCACCGCAATACCGAGCGCCCCTCACCGCACCTTGCCCAGCCGCTCGATGTGCGGCTCGCCGTCTTCGTCGAGCGACCAGAAGATCCGCGTCACGCGGCCGACGAGATTGTCCATCGGGATGAACCCCATCGTCGACATCATGCGGCTGTCGGTCGAATTGTCGCGGTTGTCGCCGAGCACAAAGAAATGGCCTGATGGCACGGTGAAGACGGCGGTGTTGTCCAGAAAGCCGTTAGCGACACAGTCGTAGGTCTCGTAGGACACGCCGCTGGGCAGCGTCTCGCGCCAGCGCTTGACCTTGAGGTCGCCTCCGCAGGCGGTGCCGGCGAGCGTCTCGCTCAGAGCGGCGCGCGCCACCGGGCGCTCGTTGAGGATGAGCTGCCCTGCCCGCATCTGGATGCGGTCGCCGGGCAGGCCGACCACGCGCTTGACGTAGTCGACCGACGTGTCCTTCGGCGTGCGGAACACGACGATGTCGCCATGCTTGGGCTCGGCGGCAAGGATACGGCCCGAGATCCAGGACGGTGCGAAGGGGAAGGAATAGCGGCCGTAGCCGTAGGCATATTTCGCGGCGAAGACGTAGTCGCCGACCATCAGCGTCGGCGCCATCGAACCCGAGGGGATGTTGAACGGCTGATACAGGAAGAAGCGTACCAGGAACGGCGGTGACCACAGCACCGGGATCAGCAGGATCAGGACGACGATCGCCTTCCATTCCCCCAATTTGGACCGCGGCCGGATGGTGTCCTGAAGCGTGGTCATGCGTCGCCCGATCTCGAATTTCGTCGCGAGAATACGCAACCTTCGCGCGCGCGCAATCCCCGCTCAGGAGTTTGGTCGCATGGACGCGCTTGCGCGTTCATCGCGAACGACCGGAGCATGAAGGGCCGCCCGTGGGCGGCCCTTCGGTTTCACGCGCCCTCGGGCGCCTTCAGGCGCACGAGGCGGGTCAGGAGGGCGTCGAGGCCCTCGCCGCTAGAGGCATGGAGGTCGATGCGGCCGACCTTCTCGACCAGCCGCTCCAGCGACTCCAGCTCCTTGAGCCGCAGCAGCAGGGGGTTCTCCTCCATCAGGCGGGCGGTGTTCAGGAGCGAACGCGTCGCCGCGGTCTCTTCCTGCCGGCGGATCAGGTTCGCCTTCGCGACCCGCTCCGCCTCCACCACCTTGTTCACCAGCTCCCGGATCTCGCCGGGCAGGATCACGTCCTTGACGCCGAGCTCGGTCACCTCGACACCGGACTCCGCGACACGTGCGCGCACATAGTCGCGCAGCTCCGCATCCAGCGCCGCCTTCGCAGACAGCACCTCGTCCAGCGTCCGGCCCGCGACCGCTTCGCGGATCGCGAACTGCACCAGGCGGTACAGCCACGCATCCACGTCGGGCACGGTCGCAACCGTCCGCTCGGGATCAACCACCCGGCGGAACGCCGTCAGCGTCACCCGCAGCGCGATGCGATCCTTGGTCAGCATCTCCTGCGCGGTGATCTCGACCGCCTGGGGCCGCAGGTCGAGGCGCTTCACCTCGATCTTGCGGCCGACGGTCCAGAAGGCGTGCCGGCCGGGCGCGAGCCGCTCGACGAGCCGGCCCTCGACATAGAGCAGGCCCGCCTCGTGGTTCTCGACCACCGTCTCCGACGTCACGGCCGAGCGGTTGCGCTCGATCATGGCCAGATGCCGCGCGCTGACCTTGGGATCGCCGGACACATCGATGCGCTCGACATCGATGCGCGTTGCGACCTTCCAGTAGACGCGCGCCTGCCAGGGCGTCATCAGATGCACGGGCCGGCCGTCGAGGCTGACGATGGCAATCTCGTCCGCTCCGGTCTCGACCGCCTCGAACAGCTCGGCGGCAAGATCGGGCCGCGCGGCCCTCAGCACGGCGTAGCGCTCCGCAGAGAATTCACTGCGGACCACGTCGAGCACCTCGGCCTTCAACTCGTGCAGGGGATCGAACAGCCGGTGCTTGCCGGGCGTGAGCACGCGCACGAGCTGCCCGTTGCGCGTCAGCAACGCACGCTCGCCATCCTTCACCGTCACGTTCAGCGTCAGCAAATGCCAGGTCATGGCACGCCTCCTTCGTTTGCGCCCGGCCGGATGCCGGACGATAGGTTTCGTTTGCAGGATGTGAGGACGCGGACGACGCTTCCCATGACAACGGCGGACCGGGGCTTGAGCTTGCATGACGACGGGCGCACGCGCGCGATCGCGCGACGCGTGTCGCGCGGTCATGCGGAGTCACCCGGCATCGGCGCAAGCGGTATCGACCCGCGGCGCAAAGCCGGTCTCACAGTGTCATTGTTCGGACGAAAGCCTTTTGGGCAATGCGGCCGGACGGCGACTGAAGCGCGCGTCCGGTCCCCTTCAGAGGTATCAGCTTTTCAGGCTGAAACGGAGCGCTGGAGCAGGATTCGAACCCGCGACAGGATGAGTAACAGTCATCTGCTCTACCAAACTGAGCTATCCTTTGTGCAAGAGACCGGAATCGAACCGATGCCTTCGGGTATTCAGCCCGACGCTCTCCATGAGCTACGTCCTGCGTTTTTCCTTCATTCGGCGGAACACGAAACCGGAGACCGGCCCGCGCCAGTCGGGATCTCAGAGAGCCCGAACCCATGGCCTAGCGAAGGAGCGCGTCAATAAACGAAGCACATTCGGGTTGCAAGGGGGCGGCTCAGGATTTTTTTGTCGCGCACCATGCACTGTGACGCGATCGTCACACCGCGACGTCGCGTCACTCTCGCGACATCTCCTGAAAACACGCCCTCACCCAGTCGATGGTCACGCGGGTTGCGGCGTCGCGCTTGAGGTGGTTTTGCACGAGCAGCCAGGCATCGCGCCGCTTGGGCAGCAGCGTCGCGCGCAGGCGGCGATCGGCAAGCAGGTCCGCGCAAACATGCTCCGGCAAAACGCCGGCGGCCCGATGCGTGCGGATCAGGTTGCGGATGACGCGAACATTGTCGGTGACGCAGCGCGCGCGAGCTTTCTTCGCGCGCAGGAATTGCATCTCGGGAATGGCACCGAGCTCGTCCGGATAGGCGCACAGCATCGGCTCGCCCTCGGTCGCAATGGGCTCGAAATAATAGATCCGGATGTCCCCGAGCCTGGAGATCGCGAAGTCGCCCTTGTCGGGCTTGCGCAGCCGGATGGCGAGATCGGCCTCCCAGCGCGAGAATTTGACGTTCTCGCTCGAGGTCAGGAATTGCAGCGTCAGGCCGGGATTGGCGCGCAGGAAATCGCTCGCACGCGGCGACAGCACTTCTTCTGCGACCGTGTTGGTGGAGGCGATGCGCAGACGCCCCACCGGACCTGCGAGGCTCTCACCGACGCGACCGATCTCGGCGGCGTGCGCCGCCATCGCCTCGACATGCGCCAGCACCGCCTCGCATTGCCGCGTCGGCCTGCGGACGCCGTCGGCGGCCTCGAACAGACGCAGGCCCAGCGCGCGCTCGATACGCGACAGCCTACGTCCGACCGTGGTCTCGTCGATGCGCAGCCGCGCGCTGGCGCCGGCATAGGTGCCCTCGTCCCTGACGGCGGCGATGATGCGAAGATCGTCCCAGTTCATGAGGTGAAGCTACATCGGCTGCGGGCAGCCTGCAATATCGCAGCCGATGGCTGCAATATCCCTGCATATCGGCAGGCGATCCCGGCGCTATGTTGGACAGGCCCTTCGCCCCGGAGATTGCCTAGACCATGACGACCGCAAAGACCCTGCTCCAGCTCGCCGGCGCCGACCTCAACCCGCCGCGTCTTGGCGATGCCGCACTGGTGCTGATCGACATCCAGAACGAATATCTCGGGGGCCCCCTCGCCTTGCCCGACGCCAAGCCCGCGATCGTGCGGGCAGCTAGCCTGCTGGCCAATGCGCGCAGGGCTGGCGCGGCAATCATCCACATCGCCCACCGCGGCAAGGCCGGCAGCCTGTTCGATCGCAGCGCCGACCGCGGCGCGATCGTCGCCGAGCTCACCCCGCGCGCCGGTGAGCTCGTGATCGAGAAGGAGCTGCCCAACGCGTTTGCCGGCACCGATCTCAAAGCGCGCCTTGATGCGACCAACCGGAAGAACATCGTGCTGGCCGGCTTCATGACGCATATGTGCGTCAGCTCCACGGCGCGTGCCGCGCTCGACCTCGGCTTCCGCACCACGATCGATGCCGATGCCTGCGCCACGCGCGACCTGCCCGACGGCCGCGGCGGCACGCTGGATGCGCGGACCATCCACGAGGTTGCGCTGGCCGAGCTATCCGACCGCTTCGCGATCATCGCGCGCGGCGATGCGCTGACATGACGGAGATGGGCGATGCTGCAACTCTATTTCTCGCCGATGGCCTGCTCGCTTGCGAGCCGCATCGCACTGATGGAAGCAGGTCTCGATGCGCGCTATCATCTGGTGCATCTGCGGACCAAGCAGGTCCTGGACGACGATAGCGATTTTCAAAGCATCTCGCCGAAGGGCGCGGTACCGGTGCTGGTGCTGGAGAACGGCGAGCGGCTGACGGAAAGCGCGGCGGTGCTGCAATACATCGCCGATGCGAAACCCGAAGCGGGCCTCGCGCCCCGCTTCGGCGATCCCGATCGCTATCGTGTGCAGGAATGGCTGAGCTTCATCGGCGCCGAGATCCACAAGGCGTTCTTGTTTCCGTTCTTCTGGTACCAGGACGACGGCTCGCTCGCCAAGCCGCGCGCGCGGATTCTGCAGACCTTGTCGGTGCCGGCGGCGCACCTTGAGGACCGCGAATTCCTCGTCGGCAACCGCTTCACCGTCGCGGATGCGCATCTCACCTGGGCCTTGCTGCTGCTCCGCCCCGCCGGTGTCGATATCGCGCAATGGCCGTCATTGTCGGCCTATCTCCAGCGCATGCAGGCGCGGCCCGCCGTGCGGGATGCGATCGCGACGGAGGTGGCGCTGCGCAAAACCATGGCGACAAACCCGGCATGACAGGTCACTGGAACAGGTGACCACGATTAGGCTAGATCTTGCGACCGGCTGACGTCTTACAACGGGAACAAGATCATGACATCGCATGACGGAACGAAGATTCTTGCAGGCAAGGTCGCTTTGGTGACCGGCGCGGGACGCGGGCTCGGCCGCGCCTTTGCGGAGAAGCTCGCCGCGCTCGGCGCCGACGTCGCTATCCACGGCATGCGCGAGAACGGGCCGGCGGAATATGGCGAGGGCACCACCCTCACCGCAGTGGCCGCCGAGATCGGCCGGCAGTTCAAGGTCCGCAGCCAGCGCGTGCTCGGCGATCTCACCAGGGGCGAGGACATCGCGCGCGTGATCGGCGAGACGGAAGCCGCGCTCGGGCCGATCGACATCCTCGTGCACAATGCCGGCGGCGACATCGCAGCCGCCGGCGGCAAGCCCGACCCGAACGACGCCGTCCACATCAAGGAAGCCGACGTGCGCGCGGTGCTGGAGCGCAACCTGCTCTCAACCATCCTGACCTGCCAGGCGGTCGCGAAGGGCATGATGGAGCGGCGACGTGGCCGCATCGTCACGCTCGGCTCGGTCGCCGCGTTCAAGGGGCGCACCCAGGGCTCGATCTACGCGGTATCGAAGGCCGGCGTGACCCACTACACGCGATGCCTCGCCGACCAGCTCCGTCCCTACGACATCGCGGTCAACTGCATCGCGCCCGGCGATACCCGCACCGGCCGCTTCCTCGGCACGCGCGCGGTGGATCCCGACAGGATGGTCGAGACCGGCACGCTCGACCGCATCGCGACCGTCGACGAGGTCGCGCGCGTCGTCGAGTTCTTCGCCGGTCCCATGGCCGCGTTCGTCTCCGGCCAGGTGCTGAGGATCGACGGCGGCGGGCAGTGCTGGCCGGGCTGAGCGCGCCGGCGACGGGCGAAAAGAAAAGGGCCGCTGGATGCGGCCCTTTTGCATAATCTCGAATTGATCGGGCTTACTCGACCCGCGCCAGCACCGCGAGCTTGCGGATGCCCTTGTTGCGGTAGGCGTCGAGGAACGCGTAATAGTCCTTGAACGACACGCAGCCGTTGGAGTCGCCGTTCGGTCCGAGCATGAAGGTGTGCGCGAGCAGGCCGTCGCGGCCGTAGATCGCGCTCTCGCCGCCGATCGGGGTCAGGCGCAGTGCCGGCACGCCGTGGAACAGCGCCTCGCGCGGCTTCAGCGTGTAGATGTGCGGCGGCGTCACGCCGCGCATGCGGGTGCGCTGCGAGCGCGGATCGTCGAGATTGGAGCCGAGGCCGGAATGCGCCTCGAGCTTGGTGCCGTCGGGCAGATACACGGTCTTGGCGGTGATGTCGTAGACCGCGGTGTCGCGCTCATAGGGCGGCGCGCCGCCGAACATCGGGTTCTGCTCCTTCGGCGCGATCGCAGAGGTGATGCTGGCATCGGCCGAGGCATAAGCGAGCAGCCCGCCGGACGGCTCACGCTTGCCCCAGAGCTTCTCCACCATCGACTGGCGCGGACCGGTGATCGACATCACCGCGGCCTTGGCGCGGTCGGCGAAGGATTTCGGTTTTGCTTCGGGCGCCGGCACGATCTCCGCCGGGTCGGCCGAGGCCAGCTGCATCTGGCCTTCCGGCGCGCGCTTGGCCTTGGCGACATCGGCGACCTTCTCGGTCAACGTCACCTTGGCCGCAGCCGGCTTCAGCGCGTCTGCGACCTTCGCGATCACGCTCTGCTTCGGGGCGTCCTTGGCCACGGCAACCTGGGTCGCCGGGGCGGCGCTCGCCGCATTCGAGGCTACGCCTTGCGTCGCGGCGGCGGCGAAGCGGTCGTTGAACGCCTCGCGCGAGATCGGAGCTGCGACCTGGAGCCGGTCGGGCAGCAGCGCGAAGGTCTCCCGGATGGCCTCACCGGCCTCACGCAGCGCAACCTTGGGCGCGCGCTTGATCACCGGCTCGTCGTAGCCGAGGCTGCCGACGGTCGGATAGACGCTCGCGCCGAAGACGTTGCTGTAGATGGTCCAGCCGGCGCCCATCACGGCGCAGCCGATTGCTGCGGCGCCGAGCCAATTGGTCGTGGTCATTTTCCGGGAAGGCTTCCGAAGAGAATTCTTGCCAGGATTTTTGGACTTCCGTGCCGCGTTACTCTGCGCAGCGATACTCGTACTCATTCGCCTTGCGTCCAGGACGGTGTCACTCAGTCCCCCTTCGAAGTGCCGCTGGTCACGATCCGGAACCAGCATTTCGCAGAGGGTCGGAGCGTCATTAAGGCGACTTTTAGTTAAATGCAGATTAAGTTCGGGCGGATGTGGGGCACCGGGTTAACGTTGTCTCATTTCGAGAAAAAAGCCCGCAGAACTACGGACTTAGGCGCGTTTGTTAACTATAATTCTCGGCTGGATCGGCACGCTCAGCACACCTCTCCGGCCGCCTCTTAAGGCACATCGAACCAAGTCATTTTCGTGGTCTTCAATGCCCGGACGATAACGGGGAAGCATTGCCCGAAGCTGGTGCGCGCCATCTCCATCCTCGCCTCGCCCGGCTTGCGAGAGACGGCCGGCGCACACGCAGCACGGCACCGTGACTGAGAGTTGATTGCGCCGAGCTGGAAATTGCCGCACTGCGAAAATAGCTGGTAGAGCGGCACTTTTCAGCAGCCTCTGCGTGTGATACGGTACCGTATCAACATCGCCTTGAACTGTGCCGAGCACGTAACTGGGAGGCTGGCATGAGAGGGATCGCGCGGGCCGGGCTTTTCGCCCTGGCGTGGTCGTTGTTGTTGGTGGACTACGCGGCCGCGCAGCAGGCCCGTGCCGGGTGTACGCCATCACCATCCGCGGCCGGAACGCAGACCTGGCGCTGCGACAACGGCATCACCATTGTCGCGGAGAATGGCGCCAGATTTGAACTAAAGGACGCCAACCGCGACGGACATATTGACTCCGTTGAGTTGAGCAGCCAGGCGCTGCTGGTCGAAGTGCCCAAAAAGCCCGGCGGCAATCCCTTCAAGGTGCTGACGCCACGGGCGATCGCCGCGGTCCGCGGCACGAAATGGGCCGTCGATGTCACGGAAGCCAAAACCGCGGTGTTCGTCGCCGACGGCCGTGTCGGCGTCTCCCGCAGGAGCGGCGGACGCGGCGTTGTGCTCGGGCCGGGCGAAGGCGTCGATGTCGAGGCCGCCGGCCCGCTGACCGTCAAGACATGGGGCCAGCCGCGCGTCGACGCGCTGATGGCAAGGCTGGGCCAATAGGACTGGGTCAATAAGACCGGGTGTTTGAGACCAAGACCATTGAGGCTCGCGCAGCAAGGCTCGAGCGACAAAGAAGATTGCAGTACTAATGACTAGACGCGTTCAGATCCTGGTGGCTCTCGTCCTCACCGCGCTGTGGGGCGCCGGCGTTTATGCCGCGCACGCCAACGGTCATCTGCGCTTTCTCGATCGCCTCGAGGCGACGGTGACGGATTGGCGGACGCAGGTTCGCGGCGTGCAGGCGCCGCCGGATCTCGTCACCATCGTCGCGATCGACGACACCGTCGTCAAACGCGGCGGCAGCTATCCGCTGCCGCGCGCCGACCTCGCCCGCGTGGTCGATACCATCGTGCAGTTCAAGCCGAAGGTGATCGCCATCGACCTCCTGCTGGTCGACCGCAGCGCTGCGATCGGCGATGCCACGCTGGCCAGTACGCTCGCCACCGGCCCGATGGTGCTTGCTGCCGCGGCCATCTTCCCGAGCGCCAGCGAGACCGTGACCCCCAGCAGCCACGGTCCCCTCGCCGTCCTGCCGCAGGCCGAGCGCTTCCTGCTGCCGTTGCCGGCGTTTGCCGATCACGCCGAGGTCGGCGTCGTCAACGTCGCCACCGGACAGTCAGGCTCGCCGCTCTCGGTGCCGATGCTGTTCCGGACGCATGACAAGGTCGAGCTCTCATTCCCCTTGCGCGTCGCCACGCGCGCGCTCGACAAGCCGCTGACGATCGCGCCGGATCGTCTCATGCTGGGCGATCGCGCGGTGCCGACCGACAGCGACTTCGCGCTCCCGATCACCTATTACGGCCCGCGCCGCACCATCCGCACGGTCAGCGCGCAGAGCATTTTCGACGGCACCCTCAATCGCGCGGCGATCGAGAACCGCATTGTCGTGATCGGCGCTTCGGTCGCCGGCGGCGGCGATTTCTATCCGACGCCGTTCGATTCCCTGATGCCGGGCGTCGAGGTGATCTCCACCGCGATCACGCATCTCGTCGCCGGCGACGGCATCGTGCGCGACCACAACGTCCACATCGCCGACGCACTCACCGCGATCCTGCTGCCGGTGCTGCTGGTGGGCCTGCTCGCCTGGCGCCGCAGCGCGCTCGGCATCATGGCGGCGGCCGTCGTGATGATGGCCTGGGCCGGGCTCAATCTGTTCGCCTTCACGCACGGCCTCTGGCTGAATGCCGCGACAACGCTGGCCGCGACGGTGCCGCCGGTCGCGGTCTTCGCCGGCGTGCAGCTCTGGGTCGGCGGCCGCAAGGCGCAATATCTCACCGCCAAGAGCCAGTCGCTGGCGCAATTCCAGGCACCGGCGGTGCAGGAATGGCTGGCGCGGGATCCCGATTTCCTGGCAAAGCCCGTCCGGCAGGAAGCAGCCGTGGTCTTCATCGATCTCTCCGGCTTCACTGCGCTGAGCGAGCGGATCGATCCCGATGCCTTGCGTGACATGCTGAATGCGTTTCACGCGCGGATCGACATGGCGGCGACCGCGTGCGGCGGGATCGTCACGAGCTTCCTCGGCGACGGCGCCATGATCCTGTTCGGCCTGCCCGGCGCGAGGCCCGACGATGCCGCGCGCGCGCTCAAATGCGGCATCGAGCTGCATCGCAGCGTCGCGTCCTGGATCGCGTCGCTGCCGCCCGTAATCGGGGACCAACTCGGCTTCAAGATCGGCGCGCATTGCGGGCCGATCGTCGCCTCGCGCCTTGGCGGCAGCCACCAGCACATCACGGCGACGGGCGACACCGTCAACGTCGCGAACCGGCTGATGGAGGTCGCGGCCCAGAACGGCGCACGGCTCGCGCTGAGCGATACGCTGCTGGATGCGGCCGATTTCCTCGGCGATCCCGACAGCTCGTTGAAAGGCCCGCTGCGCACGCAGGTCCGCGGCCGCTCCGGCACGGTCGCGGTATGGTTCTGGCGTGACGAGAGCAAGCCCGGCCAGGCGGCGGCCGGGGCCGAGATGATGGAGTGAACGAACACTCCGCCATCGTCCCGGCCTAGTGCGCAATTGCGCACGGGGGCCGGGACCCACAACCACAAGCAGAAGTTTGACGAAGACTGGCAGTGAAAAGGTCTTCGCGCGGTACCGTCACCTGCGCCGGTATGGGTCCCGGCCTCCGCCGGGACGACATAGAGGTCTACCGCGCTTCCGGCGGCGGCGAGCGGTCGAGCACGTCGCCCTTGGCGCCTTCGAGCAGATCGATGCCGTAGGTCTCGACCACGAGCGGCCCGCGCTTGCGCTGCAATTGCGCGATCTGCGTCACCTTGGCAAAGAGCTCGTTGAGGGCGGGATTGCCGCCTGCACGCAGCTCGTCGACATAAAGCAGCTTGCCCGCGAGCAGCTTCGGATCGGGCTCGGGCATGTTGACCCAGCGGATGCGCTGGTTCTGCTGCACGACGCAGGTGCCGCGCGGCAGGTAGAAGGCGAGCCAGCCCGTGGTGCCGTAATCCGGCGCGAGCACACAGGTCGCACCAACGCGCACACGCTCCGCTTCGATTCCCGCGGCGAGCTCGCGCCAGCCGACGCCGACGCTGCGCACGGTCGCATCGCGGCGATAGCCCGAGAGCCACCCGGTATTGGCCTGCAGGATCAGCGCGGCGAACATCACGATGCCCGTGGGCGCGGCCCAGCGCAGGCAGAAATCCGCAAGGCGCCGCGCGCGCGGCTTCCACTGCACGAGGTTGGCGGCGGCCGCGGCCGCGACCACGAAGGGCGGATAGACCGGCGCGAACCAGTTGGCCTCGACGCGGGCATGCAGCGAATGCCAGACGAAATAGGCGACGATGGTCCAGAACATCGTCTCGATCAGCACGCGCGAAGCCAGCGCGCCGGCGCGGTGCCAGGTCAGCGCGTGCAGGCCCATCGCGCCGAGGATGAACACCAGCGGGGTCGCGAACGCGATCTGGGTCGGGATCAGCTCGGCGATGTAGACGGGACGGAAGTCCTCGATCCTGGCGCGGCCGAGCTGCTTTGCGAACGAGACCCATTGGTGGTCGGCGTTCCAGAGGATCACCGGCGAGAACAGCGCCAGCGCAACGAGACCGCCGAGATAGGGCCACGGCGAGAGAAACCAGCGCCTGAGCTTCGGCACGCAAACGAGCCAGATCAGGATGGCGGCGCCAAAGAACATCGCGGTGTATTTCGACAGCAGCGCGGCGCCCACGGCGGCGCCGACCGCGAGCCACCAGACACCGCGGCCGGTCTCCAGCACCTTGGCAAGGAAGAACAGCACGAAGCTGGAGGCGACCAGCAGCGGCGCATCCGGCGTCACGATCAGCGTGCCGACCGAGGCCATCATGGTCACGTTGAGCAGGATGGCGCTGGTGGCGGCAACGCGCGCCCCGCCGAACAGGATCGCCGCGGAGCGATAGACCGCATAGCTCATCGGCAGCGCGAGCAGGATCGAGACCAGGCGGACGCCGAGCTCGGTGTCGCCGGCGATCATGGTGCCGGCGCGGATGACATAGGCGACCATCGGCGGGTGGTCGTAGTAACCACCGGCGAGGTTCTGCGACCACATCCAGTAATAGGCTTCGTCGAAAGTGATCGGCGTGAACGCGGCCGCGACAAGCCGCAAGGCCACCAGCGCGAGAATCACCAGCGCGGTGTTGCGGACGATCCGCGCGTCAGCCCCGCCCATCCCAGGCTATTTCTTGCGCCAGACGAACAGTCCGGACATCGCGTAGTTCCACACCACGCCCATCAGCGCACCGGCCATGCCGGCCAGCCACCAGATCGGCTCCTGATCATAGACGGAGAAGGCGACGCCGACATTGGCGAGCAGGCCGACACTGCACACGATGTAGAAGGCGATCAGGCCGCGCAACAGCGCAAAGCCCTTCAGCCGCTGGTCGCGGTAGGTGAGGAAGTTGTTGAGGATGAAATTGCTGGTCATGGCGACGATCGCGCCGGCGGCTTGCGCCTCCGCGAACGGCGCCTTGAACAGCTGAAGTCCGAGGAACAGCGTCGTGAGATGCACCACGAGGCCGATGCCGCCGACCATGGCGAACAGGATGAAGCGCAGCGAGACGATGTCGTTGCTGAGCTTGGCCAGCACGAGGCCGAGGAAGTCGAGCGCGACCATGGAATCGAGCTTGCTCTCGCCGTGCTGGCGGGCACCGAACGTGTAGGGAATCTCGACGGCGCGCAGGCCGCCATGCGCGGTCGCAACGACGTCGAGCAGGATCTTGAAGCCGTGCACGGACAGCTTCGGCGCGAGCTCTTCGAAACGGTCGCGGCGGATCATGAAGAAGCCGCTCATGGGATCGGCGATCTCGACCCGCAGCATTTTCCTGGCGACCTCGGTCGCGAGCGCGCTGGCGCCGGCGCGCTGCTTGTTGAAGCCTTCGCTCTTGTAGCCCTCGATATAGCGGCTGCCGACCACGAGATCGGCCTCGTCGCTGGCGAGCAGCAGCAGCATCTTCGGCAGCTGCGTCTCGTCGTGCTGGAGGTCGGCGTCGATCACGGCCACAAAGGGCGCGCTGGAGGCCAGGATGCCTTCGATGCAGGCGCCCGACAGCCCGCGGCGGCCGATGCGGCGGATACAGCGCACGCGGCTGTCCTGCTGCGCGAGGCCGCGCACGACGTCCCAGGTGCCGTCAGGCGAATTGTCGTCGACGAACACGACCTCCCAGGCGACGTTGGCAAGGGTCGCCTCCAGGCGCCGGTACAGCACCGTGACGTTGTCGCGCTCGTTGAAGGTCGGGACGATGACCGACAGTTCCGGCCCCTCTTGGGCCTGCTGCGGATGGTCGGAGCCCGGTCTGATCGCTTCATTCATGACGGCAGCGTATATCCGCCGCGTCCTGAACTGCCAAGCCGGGGTTTCCAGGGGAGCGGGCCAAAAGGGCCCCCAAAATGCCAACGACCCCGGAACGGCGGACCGCGCGTACATCCGGCGCAGGCCCAAGCTATTCCAAGGTCGTTCCAGCGCCGGAGTGTTTCTCTCAACGTCGCCGTTAGAACCTAGATGGGGACGGAAAACCGCTTTTCAAGGGGGCAAAAACCCCCTTTTCAGGACTAGTTCGGGACTTCCTTGATTATCGGCCCGCGCGGCGCAGGCGCGGCGGGGGCTGCGGGCGCCGCGGCGGGCGCAGGCTCGACCTTCGCCGGCCTGGGCGGCTTGCCGTACTGGCCGATCGGCCCGAAGACGACGGCGACCGCGAGCACGATCGCCGCGACGATCGCGCCCAGAATGCCACCCACCGACTCAGACGACATGGAAACCCGTCCCCGTTCCAGATGCGACGAGTGATACCACGGATGAGCGCGCGGCCGGAAGAGCCCGGGGCGAATGGCGCGTAGCGAATCGCGAGCAGCGACGCCCTACTTCGTCGGCGGCCTGTGCTTGACGAAGGCCGTCACGATGTCCTTCTGCGCCGACGCCACCGCCCTGTTCGCGGTCGCGAGATGGGCGTCAGCATCGATGTCGGGATATTGCGCGGTGAGATAGCCTAGCAAGGCGACGCGGTAGTATTGCCGCTCGGACGGACAGGCGCTCGCGACCGAGCGGCCGAAATCCTGTTCCGACAGGCCCTGATTGCTGTCGCGCGAATATTCCCGCGCCAGGCAATGCCAGTAATCGTCGCGGCCCTGCATGGCGAGCTTCTGCGCGTTCTTGTCGTCATCGTCAGCCAGAACGCCTGACGTCATGGCAGCAGATGTCACCACCATGAGCGCCGCTCCCACCATCAGCATCCGCATCTTGTTCTCCTTCTGCGCAGACGATCTTTTCGCGAGCTTAAACGGGACGCCGCAACTGGCCAATCACAACTGGTTTGACTAGGATGAGGTCCCTCCCCCGTCGATGCGAGAACCTCCCGTGGCCAAAGCAAAAACCGCGTCCAAAAAATCCGGCAACATCTTCATCGGCATCGGCGGCTGGACCTTCGAGCCCTGGCGCGGCGTGTTCTATCCGGAGAAGCTGACGCAGGCGAAGGAGCTGTCCTATGCCGCCTCGAAGCTGACCTCGATCGAGATCAACGGCACCTATTACGGCTCGCAGAAGCCGGAGAGCTTTCGTAAATGGGCGAGCGAGGTGCCCGAGGGCTTCGTGTTCTCGGTGAAGGGACCGCGCTTCGCCACCAACCGTCGCGTGCTGGCGGAGGCAGGCGACTCCGTCAAGCGGTTCTATGATTCCGGCGTGCTGGAACTCGGCGACCATCTCGGCCCGGTGCTGTGGCAATTCGCGCCGACCAAGAAATTCGACGGCGCCGATTTCGGCAAATTCCTCGAGCTGTTGCCGCGAAAACTCGACGGGCGCGCGCTGCGCCACGTGGTCGAGGTTCGCCACGACAGCTTCTGCACGCCGGATTTCGTCGCGCTGATCCGCGAGTTCGAGACGCCCGTGGTGTTCGCCGAGCACGGCAAATATCCTGCAATCGCCGACGTCGCCGGCGACTTCGTCTATGCGCGCCTGCAGAAGGGCAATGACGAGATCAAGACCTGCTATCCGCCGAAGCAGCTCGATGCCTGGGCCGAGCGCTTTCAGGCCTGGGCCTCGGGCAGTGAACCCGACGACCTGCCGAAGGTCGACAAGGCAAAGCCGAAGAAGGAGCCGCGCGACGTGTTCGCCTATGTCATCCACGAGGGCAAGGTGCGCGCACCGCATGGCGCCATGGAACTGATCGCACGGGTGAGCTGAAACAAGGCTGTCGCCATGACCTGCCCGCTGGGGAATGCTGAAGCCTCCGCATCGTCATGGCCGGGCTCGTCCCGGCCATCCACGCCTCACCGCGTGGGGCGAAGAACGTGGATGCCCGGGACAAGCCCGGGCATGACGACTCCCCGTGACACGACCTGAGGTGTCCTATGGCCAAGGCGAAGAAGCTGTTCACCATCGGCTATGAGCAGACGCCGCCCAAGGCGGTGCTGGACGAGCTGGAAGGGGCCGGCGTCAAGCTCGTGGTCGACGTGCGCGCGGTGACGTCGTCGCGGCGCCCGGGCTTTTCCAAGAACCAGCTGGCCGCAGGCCTCGACGAGCGCGGCATCGCCTATGTCCATCTCGCCGCGCTCGGCACGCCCAAGGAGGGCCGACTCGCCGCCCGCAGCGGGCAATACGACGTGCTGGAGAAGATCTTCTCAAAGCACCTGAAGACGCCGGAGGCCCGCGAACAGATGGACGAGCTCTCGGCGCTGGTGAAGAAGGCGGGACCTGTGTGCCTGCTCTGCTACGAACGCGACCATACCCACTGCCACCGCCAGATGATCGCGGAGATCATCGAGGAGCGCGATGGCGTGACAGTGAAGAATCTGGCGGGGCGGCAGGTGTAACCCTTGGGGCGACGACCTACGCCTCCCCAGCGAGGTTGAACGTCCCCTCCATCATCTGCACGCAGTTGCCGCCGACATAAGCATTCAGCAGCGCGCCGCCCTCCTTCTCCACCGTCGTGCGCAGGATGCTCGGCCGGCCCATGTCGAAGCCCTGACCAACCGTGAGCTTGAGCTCGCCGTCGCGCAAGGGATCGAGCGTGGCAAGCAGCGCTGCTGCCGCGACCGTTGCGCTGCCGGTGGCGGGGTCCTCGGAAAAACCGCCGGTGCCGCGCATGAACATCCGCGCCTGGAGGTCGCAACCTGCTTCCGCCGCGGCGATGTCGCGCGTGTAGAAATAGACCGAGAACGCGCCGCCTTGCGGCAAGGTCCGCGCGAAGGCGGCAGCATCGGGGTTCGCCCGCCGCAGGGCCTCGCGCGAATGCAATTCCGCGACCACGAACGGCGTGCCGACGCCGACGGCCTCGGGCACATGAAGATCAGTCTTGATGTCGTCCGCTGTCAGCGACAGGCAGGCGGCGACCTCCTCGGCGGACAGCTTCGCAAGGCGGGCCAATGGCTGCGGCGCGGTCAGCTCGGCGCCCACGACTTCACCCTGCTCCCGCCAGATCTCGACCGGGACGATCCCCGCCTTCTCCTCGAACAACAGACGCGGCCAGGGCTCGTTGCTGCGCCGCGCCAGCACGAAAGCGGTGCCGACATTGGGATGGCCCGCAAACGGAAGCTCCCGCACGGGCGTGAAGATGCGGACCTCGGCATCGTGTCCGCGATTTTGCGGCGGCAGCACGAAGGTCGTCTCTGAATAGTTGAACTCGGTGGCGATCGCCTGCATCTGCGCGGTCGAGAGACCACCGGCGTCGAGCACCACGGCGAGCGGGTTGCCGCCGAAGGCGCGATCGGTGAACACGTCGACGGTGATGTAGCGGCGCTGCATCGTCACTTCCCCATGCAAATCGCGGCCGCGACCGGCCGCATCGCGCGGCAGTCTACAAGCCGAAAACATCGCTCGTCATGCCCCAAAATTCGGAGCAATCGGAGCAATGGCAATGACGTTTCGGGGACTATTTCGCGGCAGCAATTCGCGATGCGGGCTGGCGGATTTCACCAGCCCGGCATCGTCCATCGTGACCGTCAGTAGGCGTACGAGTAGCCCGTGTTCGGCAGGCAGGGCGGCTGCGTGTAGGGCGCAGAAGCATACGAGCCCTCTGCCGGAGCCCTGACGCAAGCGTCGGTCGCTGTCTGAGTTACCGCCGCGCGCGACGAGACAGCGTGGCGCATCGATGCGGCTTGAGCCTGGGTGGCAGCAGCGGCGATCAGGGCGGCCGCAACGAGGGTCAATCGGGTCATTGGCTTTCTCCGGGTGACAAGCGAAAGCCGAGACGTTCGGCTTCCACAATGCAGGACCCGAAAATTACCAGCGATATTTCATCACGTGTCATCAACGGAACGCGATCCGCTTCAAGGAAATGCGACGCGCACTTGAAGGTGCCCTACCCCAGCTGGAACACCGGCACCTTATGGTCGTAGCCGCGCACCTCGACCTCGCCGAGCGCGACGGCATCGTCGCCGTCCTTGCCGAGTGCTTCGCGGACGGACGCGGAGATCAGCAGTTGCGAGCCGAACTCCTTGTTCAGCGCTTCCAGGCGCGAAGCAAAATTCACGGTGTCGCCGATCACCGTATACTCCTTGCGCCTGGGCGAGCCGATATTGCCGGCGACGACCTCGCCGAAATGGATGCCGATGCCGATCCGCAGCGGCCAGCTGGTCTCCGCGTTGATGCGGTGCATGGCCTTCAGCATCTCGCGGCCCGCGGCGACCGCGCGATGGGCGGCGTCGGATGCCTCCAGCGGCGCGCCGAACAGCGCGAGAAAGCCGTCGCCCAGGAACTTGTTGACGATGCCGCCCTCGCGGTCGAGGATGTCGACCAGCACCGCGAAGGCGCCGTCGAGGCGGTCGACCACCTCCTGCGGGGTGCGCGACTGGGCGCCGGCGGTGAAACCGCGGAAGTCCACGAACATCACCGCGACACGGCGGACGTCGCCGCCCGCGCCCGTTCCCGCCGCCATCAGCCGTTCCACCACCTGCGGGGAGACGTGCTGGCCGAACAGATTGGTCACGCGGTCGCGCGCGGTGGCGGCGGCGATGCTCGCGGCAAACTGCCGGCGAAGCTGAGCGCCGACGGAGCCTGCGAGCACGCCGCAGATCAGGATGATGGTGCTGCGCACCCCGTGGAAATAGGTCTGCGGCTCGCCGAAGCTCGATGAATCATAGATCGACGCGACGGCAAACAGCTGGGCGGCGGCGACGAAGCCGGTGAAGGTGGAAAGCCAGAAATCGAGCCGCAGGGTCGAGAGGATGACGAAGATGAAATAGATCAGCGGCACCGCGAAGCCGAGCGCCTGGCTTGCGCCCATGGACCGGATCTGCAGAATCAGGATCACGGTGGGCAGCGACGTCTCGATCAGCGCACCGATATAGCGCCTGACAACCGGCAGATCGCGATCGAGCTTGAGGTTCTTCCTGATCTGGGTGTGGACCCAGACCTCGAACAGGATGAAGCCGATGAGCAGGCCGTAGACCTCGGCGAGCCCTTCGGCCCCGCGCCAGACCCGGTTCACCACGATGGGATCGATCAGATAAATCGTGGTGAGGAAGAGGGTCATGACGCAGCCGGTTGTGATCAGCGCCCTCACCCGCAACAGCTCGGTGCGCAGCACCTCCCGCGTCAGCTCGCGCTCGAAATCCTCCGACAAGACGGCGTGCTGTCGCGTCTTCCTGCTCGCAAAGCTGACCATCATCCCCCCTGGTCATTCCGAGGTAATGCGACAGCATCGAACCCGGAATCTCGAGATTCCGGGTTCGCGCTTCGCCCCCCGGAATGACTCCGGGCATTGTGCCTCAATCCAGCGTGCGGCGGAAGCGCGTCACGGCGATGGTCATGGCGACCAGCATCAGGGCCGCCAGCGCCAGGGCGTCGAAGCGCACGTTCTGCATGGTCGCGCCCTTCAGCATGATGGCGCGGACGATGCGCAAATAATGCGTCAGCGGCAGGGCCTCGCCGAGATATTGCGCCCAGGCCGGCATCCCCGCGAACGGGAACATGAAACCGGAGAGCAGGATGCTCGGCAGGAAGAACATCATCGACATCTGCATCGCCTGGAGCTGGTTCTGCACCACCGTCGAGATGGTATAGCCGATCGAAAGGTTGGTGGTGATGAACAGCGTCGAGAGCAGCGCCAGCAGGAACAGATTGCCAAGCACGGGCACGCCGAACATGACCACGCCGATGCCGATGATCAGGAAGGCCTGGACAAAGCCGACCAGCACGTAAGGGATGATCTTGCCGAACATCACCTCGACCGGCTTGATCGGCATCGACAGCAGGGCTTCCATCGTGCCGCGCTCGACCTCGCGCGTGACCGAGAGCGCGGTAAAGATCAGCATGGTCATGGTGAGGATGGTGCCGACGAGGCCCGGCACGATGTTGAGGCTGGAGTTCGCCGCCGGATTGTAGCGGGCGTGCGCGCGAATCTCGAACGGCATCTCCGGGGGATCGCCGATATAGAGATCGTGCTTGAGCGCAGTCTGGACGACCATGCCGAGCGAGCCGAGCGCGGCGCTTGCCGCCACGGGATCGGTGGCGTCGGCCGCGACCAGCAGTGCCGGCTTGTCGCCGCGTCGCACCGCCCGCTCGAAGCCGCGCGGGATCTCGACGCCGAACAGCACCTTGCCCGACTTCAGCAGATTGTCGAAATCATCGACGTCGTGCACCTCGTAGAGGAAGCGGAAATATTTGGTGTTTTCCAGTGCCTTCAGCACCGAGCGGGCGAGATCGCTGTCTTCCTGGAGCAGCACTGCGCTCGGCAGGTTATGCGGCGTGGTGTTGATGGCATAGCCGAACAGCATGAGCTGCATCACCGGCAGCATCACGATCATCGCGAACGAGACGCGGTCGCGCCTCAGCTGGATGAACTCCTTGATCAGCATCGCATAGGAGCGCTTCCAGAAGCCGAAGCGTTCGCGGACTTCGTGCGCCGGCGTGGGATGATCGATCGCGCTCATTGGAAATTGTCCCTGGAGCGGTTCATCAGCTCGATGAAGACGTCTTCGAGCGAGGGCGACGATTTGTGCCAGTGCAGGCCGCTTTTGTCGCGCCACGGCGCAATGCTGGATTCAAGCGCGGCGACATCGCGCCCTGAAACGTGCAAGGAGGTGCCGAACGGCGCGACCATGTCCACGCCGGGCTTGCCGGCAAGTGCCGCGGTCAGCTCGTTCAGCTCATCACCGGTCACCGTGTAGGTCGTCAACGCGGATCCCGCGATCACCTCCTCCACCGTGCCATGCGTCAAAAGATGGCCGTAGGCGATATAGGCGATCTCGTGACAGCGCTCGGCCTCGTCCATGTAGTGGGTCGAGACCAGCACCGTGAGGCCCTCGGCCGCGAGTGCATGGATCTCGTTCCAGAAATCGCGCCGCGCCTTGGGATCGACGCCCGCGGTCGGCTCGTCCAGCAGCAGCAGCTTGGGGCTCGGCAGCGTGCACGCGCCCAGCGCCAGCCGCTGCTTCCAGCCGCCCGAGAGCTCGCCCGCAAGCTGCTCCTCGCGGCCGGAAAGCCCGAGCCGCTTGATCATGTCGCGTGCAGCGCCGCGCGCGTCGGCGAGACCGTAAAGCCGCGCGACGAATTCGAGATTCTCACGCACCGACAGGTCCTGGTACAGGCTGAAGCGCTGCGTCATGTAGCCGACCTGGCGCTTGATCTTGTCGGCATCGCGTCGGATGTCGTAGCCCAGGCAGGTGCCCTCACCGCTGTCGGGCGTCAGCAGGCCGCAGAGGATGCGGATGGTCGTGGTCTTGCCCGAGCCGTTCGGCCCGAGGAAGCCGTAGATCGAGCCGCGCTTCACCTGCATCGACAGATCGTGCACGACCTCGCGGCCGCCGAACGATTTGGTCAGGCCCTTGACGTCGATCGCGATGCCGTTGCCGCCGTTCATCGCTTGTCTGCCACTGGGGTCTTGGGATTGAGATAGACGTCGATCGGCTGCCCCACGCGCAGGGCGTCGGGACGCGACGGCCGCGCCTGCACCAGATAGACCAGCTTGTTGCGCTCCTCGAGGCTGTAGATGACGGGCGGGGTGTATTCCGCCGAGGTCGCGATGAAGTAGATCTTCGCGGTGAGATCAGCCGCGCAATTGTCGCAGGCGATCCGCACGGTGTCGCCGATCGAAAGCTTCGGCAGCTCGGACTCGGGCACGAAGAAGCGCAGCTTCATGTTGCCGGGCGGCATGATCGAGAGCACCGGCCGCTGCGCCGCCACCATCTCGCCCTCGCGGAAGTAAATCTGCTGGATGGTGCCGGCGACGGGCGCAAAGCCCTTGCGCCGCGCCATCCGCGTCTCCGACGTCGCGACCCGCGCTTCCGCGACCCGCAGCGAGGACACGGCGGAGTCAAGATTGGCCTGCGTGCCCGAACCGGTCTTGTTCAGCGACGCCGCCCGGTCATAGGTCTGCTGCGCGTTCGCCAGCGTCGCCTTGTTCTGGTTGAGATCGGCGAGCTGGAGGTCGTCGTCGACGGAATAGAGCTGATCGCCGACCTTGACCTCGTCGCCCTCGCGAATGTTCAGCTTGGTCACGCGACCGGCCTCGTCCGGGCTGACATAGATCATGTCGGCCTCGACCCAGCCCTGGAAACCGGGCTCGCGCTTCTCCTTGCAGCCGGCAAGGCCGGTTGCGAGGACGAGAATTGCGATGGAGCAGAGCTGCGGCAGATACTTCTGCCGATCCCTCACCCTGAGGAGCCGCGAAGCCGCGTCTCGAAGGGCGAGGAGCCACAGCCGGGCCTGCATCCTTCGAGACGCGCGTTCCGCGCTCCTCAGGATGAGGTGAGAGATTTTCCGCGACGACGTCATGTCGTCCTCCGTTCGCCAAAAATCAAATCAAGATGGACGCGCAGCATGTCCTGCGCGTCGAGCGGCGCATGCCGCGCAAAAAGGCTCTGCCAGATCACCGCGATCATCGCGGGTGCGACCAGGATCTGCGGATAGCGCGCGAGGTCCTTCTCGCGGATCTCGCCGCGGGCAATGCCGAGCTCGATCAATGCGCGCATCCCGGCGATCCCGCGCGAGACCACCTCGCGGTAATAGAAATCTGCGACGGACGGAAACCGCGGCCCCTCCGCCACGATCAGACGGACGAGATCGCCGCGCCTGGTGCCGATGACCTCTTTCAGGAAGTTGCCGGCGAAGGCCTCGATGAGATCCCGCACCGAACCGGTCGGCGGCGGCAGCGCATTCAGCTTCGCCACGACTGGCACGATCACGGTGCGCACCAGCTCCTCGAACATCGATTCCTTGTCCTTGAAGTGCAGGTAGATCGTGCCCTTGGCGACGCCCGCGCGCTTGGCGATGTCATCGAGCCTGGTCGCGGCAAAGCCGCGCGCGATGAATTCCTCCATCGCGGCTTCCACGATCGCCGCGCGCCGCTCCGCCGCGCGGCTCGAGGCGGGCGCCTCCTCGCGGCTCGCCGGCGCAGAGCGCTCCGCACCGGCGTGGGTGGATGGCAAGGCGGCGGCTTTGGTTGGCCTTTTGATCATCTAATATTTATGACTGACTGGTCAGTCATCGTCAAGACAGTAAGGCAGTCCTATCCCGTGAACTCGGGCAAATCGATTAGCATTGACTAATGAATTAGCGATTGCTAATTGAATTGCATGATTGAAGCCACCCCAAACCCCGTCACGACCGTGATGCGCGCCCTCGCCGATCCGACGCGCCGCGCCGTGTTCGAGCGTGTGTTCGAGAGCAAGGAGATCAGCGTCGCCGAGCTGACGCGCGGCAGCGGCGTGACGCAGGGCGCGATCTCGCAGCACCTGAAATCCCTCAAGCAGGCCGGCCTCGTCGCCGAGCGCGCCGAGGGCCGCAACGTCTACTACCGCGCAGCGCCGCAAGGACTCGAACCGCTGGTGACCTGGATGGATCATTACGGCGTGTTCTGGCGCGAGCGCTTCCAGAACCTGCGTGACCTCTTGAAGGAGATCGATCCGTGAGTGCAGCCGCGTTGAAAGCCGAAACACAGGACATCGTCATCGACGAGGTCTTCCCTCACACGGCCGAGACGATCTGGAAGGCGTTGACCAGCGCAAAGCTGATCGCGCGCTGGCTGATGCAGCCGACCGGATTCGAAGCCGTCGAAGGCAACGCCTTCACGTTCCAGACCACCCCGGGCGGCAACTGGGATGGCGTCATCCATTGCCGGGTTCTCGAGGTCGTGGCTTTCAGCCGCCTCGTCTACGCCTGGAAGGGCGGCGATGAGCGCAACACCGGCTACGGCGCGCCGCTCGACACGGTCGTGACCTGGTCGCTCACGCCGGTCGAAGCCGGCACGCGGATCCGCCTGGTTCATGCCGGCTTCGTCCTGCCGAGGAACGAGTCGGCCTACACGGTCATGAGCGGCGGCTGGAAGAAGGTCGTCCGCCAGCTCGACGAGATCAGCGGCGAAGAGTGAGGAGTTATCGCGATGGACAAACCCTATACCGGCGGCTGCGCCTGCGGCGCGATCCGCTATTCGATTGTCGGCGAGCCGCTGTTCAGCAATCACTGCCAGTGCCGGGACTGCCAGCGGGAAAGCGGCAGCGGCCACGGCTCCTACGCGACATTCGCGCGCGCCGGCGTGACGCTGACGGGCGAAGCGAAGCACTGGGACATGGTCGGCGACAGCGGCAACGTGAAGACGCGCGGCTTCTGTCCGCAGTGCGGCCTGCCGGTCTACCTGACCTTCGCCGCCATGCCCGAGATCTTCACCATCCGCGCCGCGAGCCTCGACGAACCCGCCCGCTACACGCCGCAAGCCGTGACCTACGCCGCGCGCGGGCATGGCTGGGACCGGCTCGACCCCGGCCTGCCGACATTCGAAGGCATGCCGCCGGGGTGAGGCAACAGGCTCTCGTTTCGGCACGTTGTCTTGACGCGAACCGGTATCCGCTTCGCTCGAAAACGCTTCAGCCAAAATCCAGCACCATGCGGCCATCGATCTTGCCCGCTTTCATGCGGTCGAAGACGCCGTTGATCTCGGCGAGCGGCACCTTCGTCACCTCGGCCTTGACCTTGCCGTCGGCGGCAAAGGCGATGGCCTCCTGGAGGTCGCGGCGGGTGCCGACGATGGAGCCGCGCACCGTGATGCGCTTGAGCACGACGTCGAAGATCGGCGTCGGGAATTCGCCCGGCGGCAGGCCGACGAGGCTGACGGTGCCCTTCCGCCGCACCATCTTCAGCGCCTGCGCAAACGCCGCGGTCGAGACCGCCGTGACCAGCACGCCGTGGGCCCCTCCTCCCGTTGCCGCCAGCACCTTGTCCACGGCATCGGCTGCGAGCGCGTTGACCGCGAGATCGGCGCCGGTCTCGCGAGCGAGCGCGAGCTTGTCCTCGGCGATGTCGACCGCGGCGACCTTCAGGCCCATCGCCTTGGCGTACTGGACCGCGACATGCCCGAGCCCGCCGACGCCCGAGATCACCACCCATTCGCCGGGCTTGGCTTCTGTCTCCTTCAATCCCTTGTAGGTGGTGACGCCGGCGCACAGGATCGGCGCGATGCCGGCAAAATCGATCGTCGCCGGCAGCTTTGCGGCGAAGGCGGCCGAGGCGATGACATATTCGGCGAAGCCGCCGTTCACGCTGTAGCCGGTGTTGTGCTGGTGCTCGCACAGCGTCTCCCAGCCGGTCTCGCAATATTCGCACGACATGCACGCATCATGCAGCCAGGCGACGCCGACGGCATCGCCGACCTTCAGATTCTTCACGCCGGGCCCGAGGGCTGCGACGATGCCAGCGGCTTCATGACCAGGGATGAAGGGCGGAACCGGCTTCACCGGCCAGTCGCCGGAGGCGGCGTGCAGATCGGTGTGGCAGACGCCGCACGCTTTCACCTTGACCAGAACCTCGCCGGGACCGGGCTGCGGCACCGGCACATCCTCGATCACCAGCGGCTTGCCAAATTGTTTGACGACGGCGGCTTTCATGGTCGGCATGGGTCTGCTCCATTGCAATACGAGAGACAGACTAGCGATGCCGCGCGGCGCGCCCTTGATTGGAGTCAAACCGCGCAACTTTATGCGTCGGCGAAAACGGGATGACAGCGTCGTGACGGATAGCTGGACGCCGCGTCAGCTATGGAACTTCAAGCCGTCCACGATCTTGTCGATCACCTTGCGGTCGGCGCGCATGGCGAGGCCGACGAGATTGAGGTCGGGGCGCGCGACCGCCCTCACCGCCTCGCGATTGGCGGCATCATGCGTGGTCTTGAACATGTCCTCGGTGTAGACCGCCGGCTTCACGCCCCGCGTCAGCGCACGGTCGAGCGCGCGCGACAGCGCCGGGCCGTCGGCACCGTAGATCAGGATCGGCTGGCCGATCAGCGCGTGGTATTTCGTGTCCGAGGCGTCCTCATAGGGCTCACCGATGCAATCGGGAAATGCAGCGGCGATGCCGCTGGTGAGAAAGGACGCGACGTTGAGCTTCTGCCAGGCCTGAAGATCGGTGCGGATCACGACGGCGATCTTGGTGTCGAACTGCATGTGTTTCCCCGATTGTCATTCCTTGCGCTGCTCAGATCCGCGCACCGCGCGGTACCGTTGCATCGCCCCGGAATGACAGCAAGAAAATTCAGCGCTCGAAAGATCAGCCCTTGGCGTCACAGGCCCAGGCGCGGATCACGCATTCCTTGCCGCCGTATTTGTAGCATTCGCGCGTCGCGGCATTGAGCGAGGCCGAGATCTTCGGCTTGACGGCATAGCCATAGGCCCCGCAGGGGTTGGCCATATCGACCGACATCGCCGCGCAGGCGCGCTTCATCGTCACGGTCGTGCAGTCGCCCTTGCACTGCTTCTGCGCCGCGGCGCGAGCCTCATGCTCCGCGCCGTAGTCAAAAGCCTGGCCATAGGCGCCGCACTTGCCGACCGCAAAGGCACCGGCGGCATGCGCATCCGTAATGTGGCGAGCACCGGCAACACAGACCGACAGCGCAAAGAAAAACATCGCGCAACGGCGCGCGACGACGTTCGAAGCCATGAAAAAACCCCTCACCCCCAAGGCAAGTGGCCGCAACTCTAAGCGGCGGTCGTTTCCAGATGGTGAACGGGTGGTTGAAATCGGTAGGTGCCGTAGGGTGGATTAGCCTTGCAGGTGCGCGAAGCGCATCTGCTCGGCGTAATCCACCTCTTTTGTTTCCGCCGAGAGGTAATGGTGGATTACGCCTTCGGCTAATCCACCCTACGGCGCCGTCACCCCCGGCGTGCCGCTTCCAGCGCCTGCGGCGTGTCGATGTCGAGGAAGGCGCTCTCGCCGTCGACGGGCACTTCGGCGACCGCCTCGGTGTGCTTAGCGATCAGGTGCCGCGCGCCGACGTCGCCGTCGAGCGTCATGAGCTCCTTAAAGAAGCGGCGCGACCACAGCACGGGATTGCCGCGGCGACCTTCGCTGACGGGCACGACGATGAGATTACCGCGGTCCGGCGCGAAACCGTCGATCAGGCGGTCGATCAGGCCGGCGTCGATCAACGGCATGTCACCGAGACAGACGATCGCGCCGTCGCAGCTGTCGGGCACGGCCGCGATGCCTGATTTGACCGAGCTCGCGATGCCGCCGGCGAAATCCGGGTTCTTGACGAACTTCACCTTCAGGCCCTGCAGCGCCTGCTCGACCAGCTCGGTCTGATGGCCGGTGACGACGATCACCTCGGATGCCTTGGAAGCGAGCGCCTGCTCGGTCGCGATCCGCACCAGCTTCTTGCCGTCGAGCTCGGCGAGCAGCTTGTTCGGACCGCCCATGCGCGTTGAGCGCCCCGCCGCGAGCACGATGGCGGCGACCTGACTGTTGCCCTCGGTCTCGGGCTGGGCGCGCGGCTGCGGCCGCGTCACGATTTCCATCAAGAGGCCGCCGACTCCCATGCCCATCAGCTCGGAGCGCGTCACCTTGATGCCGGCGAGGAGCCGCATCAAGACCCAGTCAAAACCGTTCTCGACCGGCGAGCGCGCGCAGCCCGGTGCGCCGAGCACCGGCACCTCGCCGGCACGCGCGATCAGCAGGAGATTGCCGGGATCGACCGGCATGCCGAAATGCTCGATCTCGCCGCCGATGCCCGTGACGGCCGCGGGGATCACGTCGCGGCGGTCGGCGATTGCGGACGCCCCGAACACGATGACCAGCTCAGCGCCGAGCGCGAGCAATTCCTTGATCGCGGCCGACAGCGCGCGCTCGTCGTGCTGGACCCGCCGCTCGGCGATGATGCTGGCGCCGGCCGGCGCGAGCCGCTCGGCGGTGACGCGCAGGGTCTTGTCCACCACCTTGGAGGAGAGGCCCGGCAGCAGGGTCGAGACGACGCCGACGCGCTTGATCACGTAAGGCGCGATCCTGAGCACGTCCTTGCCGGCAGCATTCACCGCGGCATCGCGCAAGTTGCCCTCGACCCCGAACGGGATGATCTTGACGGTACCGACCATCTCGCCCTCGACCACGGGCTTGTAGGCGGCGAGCGTGGCAAAGGTGATGGCTTCGTCGATGTTGTTGATGCGGTCGACCGCGGCGCGGTCGATCACCAGCACGCCCGGCTGCGCGGCAAACAGATTGGCGCGGCCGGTGAAGGCGCGCTCGACATGGATGCCCTCGCCGCCGACGGCAAGCGCAATGCTGGCAGCCGCAACGTCCTCGGAGACGTCGCCCGCCTCCATGCGCACCACGACGATGTCCTTGATGCCGGCGCGCGTGAGCGCCTCGACCTCGGAAGGCCCGATCGTGGTGCCTTTCTTCAGCACCAGCGGCCCCTGGCGCAACGTGTGGACGGTCACCCCGCCGATTGCATCCTTGGGGCTCGCCGGACCGAACTTCATGCCGCTTCTTCTTTTTCTTTGGGAGGCAGGCGGAGCACCGCCGTGATCTCGGCCATGATCGACACCGCGATCTCGGACGGCGAGACAGCGCCGATCGCAAGGCCAATCGGCGCGTGGATGCGCGCGATGTCGCTGTCCTTGGCGCCCTGCGCCTGCAGCCGGTCGCCGCGCTTGGCATGCGTCTTCCGCGAGCCGAGCGCACCGATATAGAAGCAGTTGCGCTCGAAGGCGTGCAGCAGCGCGGGATCGTCGATCTTGGGATCGTGCGTCACCGCAACGAACGCCGTATAGGCGTCGACATTAAGCGGCGGCAACGCGGTGTCGGGCCATTCGGCGACGAGCGGAACATCGGGGAAGCGCTCGGGGCTGGCAAAGGCGGTGCGCGGATCGACCACGGTTACGTCATAGCCGAGCGAGCGCGCCAGCGGTGCCAGCGCCTGGCTGATATGGACCGCGCCGATGATGACGAGCTTTGCGGTCGGCGCGTAAACGTTCAGGAACAGCTTCTTGCCGCCGGCCTCTACATTGGCGCTCTTGCCCATGCGAAGCTGCTTTTCCAGCTCGGCCCGCAGCGGATCCTTGGCGAAGTCCGCCGATTTCACCAGACGCTGCTCGCCGCTCTCGGTGTCGGTCACCAGGATCGCCGGCCGGCGCGCGGCGCGCTCGGCATTGAGTTCGTGCAAAATCGCGAGCTTCACGGCTAGCCGACCTTCTCGACGAAGACGCGGATGGTGCCGCCGCAGGACAGACCGACATTCCAGGCGGTCTCGTCGGCGACGCCGAACTCCAGCATCTTGGGCTTGCCGCTCTCGATCACATCCATGGCCTCGGTGACCACGGCGCCCTCGACGCATCCGCCGGAGACCGAACCCAGAAAAGTGCCCTCGTCGTTGATGACGAGGCTGGAGCCCGCCGGGCGCGGGGCCGAGCCCCAGGTCTCGACAACGGTCGCCAGCGCGACGCCACGGCCGGCCTTCTGCCAGTCCTCCGCCGCCTTCAGGATATCCTCGTCGCGATCGAGCATGGTCAAGCCTCTCAAGCTGCGGAGCGGATCAGGCTGCGGTGATGCGGCGGCAGCGGCCGGGAGAGCGTGGTGATCAGCTCCTGGATCGAACTCAAATTATGTACCGGGCGGAATTCGTCAACGTGCGGGAGCATCATTTTGATGCCCTGGGCCTTGGCCTCGAAGCCAGAGAACCGCAGCAGCGGGTTGAGCCAGATCAGCCGCCGGCAGGACCGGTGCAGCCGGTCCATCTCGAAGGCGAGCTTGGAATCGGCCTCCCGCTCCAGCCCGTCGGAGATCAGCAGCACGATGGCGCCCTGGCTCAGCACCCGCCGCGCCCACAATTTGTTGAAGTTGTGCAGCGAGGCCGAGATCCGCGTGCCGCCGGCCCAGTCCTCGACCGAGGCCGAGCAGCTCGCCAGCGCCTCGTCGGGATCGCGCTGGCGCAGCGCCCGGGTGACGTTGGTGAGGCGCGTGCCGAACAGGAACACCGAGACGCGCTTTCGGGCGTCGGTGATGCCGTGGAGGAAGTGCAGGAACAGGCGGGTGTATTCGCTCATCGAGCCCGAGATATCGAGCAGCGCGACGATCGGCGCCGGCTTCTCGATCCGCCCGCGGCGGTGGATGTCGATGATCTCGCCGCCGCTGCGGAGCGAGGCGCGCAGCGTGCGACGCAGATCGAGGCGTAGGCCCCGCGGGTCGGGCCGATGCCGGCGCGTCAGCAGCTCGGCCTGCGGCAGGTGCATGCGCTCGATCGCGCGCAGCGCCTCGCTGATCTCGGCCGCGCTCATCTGCGCGAAATCCTTCTTCTGAAGGATCTCCTTGTCGGAGACCGACAGGCGCAAATCCTGCTCCTGGTGCTGCGGCGTCTCGGTCATGCGCGGCTGCGACATCGCCTCCTGCACGCGGCGGGAGCCGGCCTGCGGCTTCTTCTTGGCCTGCTCGGGAAGCGGCACCGAATCCAGCATGTGCTTCCATTCCTCCGAGGCGCGGAAGAACAGGTTGAAGGCCTGCTTGAAGATCAGCGCATGCTCGTGGCGCTTGACGAAGATCGCCTCCAGCGTGGTGAAGACGTCGCCGCGGTTGCCGATGTCGATCACCTGCAGCGCGCTCATGGCGTCGATGACCGCGCCCGGCCCCACCGGCATGCCGGCGGCGCGCAGCGCCCGGGCGAAGCCGACGATGTTGTCGGCGAACTGCTCGGTTTGCTCCGGGGCAAGGTGGTTGATGGCCATGGTCTATCCTCGCTCCGTCATTCCGGGGCGCCGCAAAACAACGAACCCGGAATCCAGAGCCTGTGGCGCGAGATTCTCGGGTGCGCAATTGCGCACCAGAGTTCGCGCTGACGCGCGCCCCGGAATGACGACTAGTCGCTCGTCGCTTCCTTCAGCACCTTCTGCAGGGTGTCGCCCTGCATGCGGGTGATGTCGTCCTGGTATTTGAGCAGCGCGCCCAGCGTGTCGCCGACCACTTGCGGGGTGAGCGAGCGGGCATCGAGCTCCGACAGCGCGGTGGCCCAGTCGATGGTCTCGGCGACACCAGGCGACTTGTAGAAATCCTGGTTGCGCAACGCCTGGACGAAGCGCACGACCTGCTGCGACAGCTTCGCGGAGATGCCGGGAACGCGCGTCTTGACGATGGCCAGCTCGCGCTCGGCGGCGGGATAGTCGACCCAGTGATAGAGACAGCGACGCTTCAGGGCGTCGTGGATCTCGCGGGTGCGGTTGGAGGTGATGATGACGATCGGCGGATGCGGCGCCTTCACGGTGCCGAATTCCGGAATGGTCACCTGGAAGTCACTAAGGATTTCGAGCAAATAAGCCTCGAACGCCTCGTCGGCGCGGTCGAGCTCGTCGATCAGCAGCACCGGCGGACCGGCGACGTCGGGCTCGAGCGCCTGCAGCAGCGGCCGCTTGATCATGTAGCGGTCGGCGAAGATGTCGCTTGAGAGCTGCTCGCGATCGGTATCGCCGGCGGCTTCCGCCATCCGGATCGCGATCATCTGCGCCGCGCTGTTCCACTCGTAGACCGCGGAGGAGACGTCGAGGCCTTCATAACACTGCAGGCGGATCAGCTTCCGCCCCAGCGCCGCCGACAGCACCTTCGCGATCTCGGTCTTGCCGACGCCGGCCTCGCCTTCCAGAAACAGCGGCCTGCCCATGCGCAGCGACAGGTAGGTCACCGTCGCCAGCGACCGCTCGGCCAGATAGCCGCGCGAGGTCAAAAGTTCGAGCATCGCATCGACCGATGCCGGCAGCGCCGCTGAAGTCATGAAAGGCCAGTCTCGTTTGCGCCCTCGCGGGGCAAGTCTTGTGCTGGGGGTGAGGTCACCTCACCCCTTGGCGTTGGCGGCATCGAGGGCGCGCCGCGTCAGCACGCCGATGAGATGCGCGCGGTATTCGGCGCTGCCGTGGATGTCGCTGTTGAGCCCCTCGGCCGGCACCTCGATGCCTTCGATCGCCTTCGACGCGAAGCGCTTCTTCAGCGCCTCCTCGAACGCTTCCACGCGGAACACGCCCTCGGAGCCGGCGCCGGTGACGGCCACGCGCACGTCCGACGGACGGCGCGCCACGAACACACCGACCAGTGCATAGCGCGAGGCCTGGTTGCGGAATTTGACGTAAGCGGCCTTCTTCGGCAGCGGGAACATCACCTTGGTGATGATCTCGTCAGCTTCGAGCGCCGTCGTGAACAGGCCCTGGAAATACTCCTCGGCCTTGAGGCGACGCTTGTTGGTGACGATGGTGGCGCCGAGCGCAAGCACGGCGGCCGGATAGTCTGCGGTCGGGTCGTTGTTGGCGAGCGAGCCGCCGATCGTGCCCTTGTGGCGCACGGCGGGATCGCCGATCTGGCTGGCGAGATTGGCCAGCGCCGGAATCGCCTCGCCGACGATGGCGGAGCTCGCGACCTCGGCATGCTTGGCGGTGGCGCCGATCACCAGCGAGCGGCCCTTCATCTCGATCGTGTTGAGCCCCTCGATGTGGGAGAGGTCGACCAGATGCGGGGGGCTGGCCAGACGCTGCTTCATGACGGGAATCAGCGTGTGGCCGCCGGCGATCACCTTGGCGTCCTCGTTCTTCACCAGGAGGTTGGCGGCCTGCCGCACGGTGCCGGGGCGATGATATTTGAATTCGTACATCTGAATGTCCTGATCGCGGGATGCGTGCGCGGATTACGCCAGGTCGGATTTCGCCATCGCCTTGGCGCCGGCGGAGATCGAGGCGACGATGTTCTGGTAGCCGGTGCAGCGGCAGAGATTGCCTTCCAGCTCCTCGCGGATCGTATGGTCGTCGAGTTCGTGGCCCTTGCGGTGCACGATGTCGATCGCGGTCATGATCATGCCCGGCGTGCAGAAGCCGCACTGCAGGCCATGATGCTCGCGGAAGGCCTCCTGCATCGGATGCAGCGGCGCGCCGTCGGCGGCCAGCCCCTCGATCGTCTTGACCTCGTGCCCGTCCGCCATCACGGCAAGCGTGGTGCAGGACTTCACGGCCTTGCCGTCGAGATGCACGACGCAGGCGCCGCATTGCGAGGTGTCGCAGCCGACATGGGTGCCGGTCAGCCGCAGATTCTCGCGCAGGAACTGCACCAGGAGCGTGCGGGGATCGACGTTGGCCGTCACAGGATTACCGTTCACGATGAGGGAGATTTTTGCCATAAGCACTCTCTGTCAGCGCCCCGACGGGTCCCGTCGAAGCGGTTCTTTCTTATAATTATTCCAACCCATCATATGGGCCAATATGTCCGGGGGCAACATCACCCCGGACGCAAGCCGCCATGCCGAAAGGCGATAGGTTTCAGCCCTGTACCGCCTTGGCGAAGTTCGCGAAAAACTCGTCCGCCAGCTTCTTGGCGGTGCCGTTGATCAGGCGTTGTCCGAGCTGCGCCAACTTGCCGCCGATCTGCGCCTCGACGTCGTAGGAGAGCAGCGTGCCGCCATCCTTCTCCGCGAGCTTGACCACGGCGCCGCCCTTGGCAAAGCCCGCCACGCCGCCCTCGCCTTCGCCCGAGATCTTGTAGCCGTTCGGCGGGTCGAGATCGCTGAGCATGACCTTGCCCTTGAAGCGCGCCGACACCGGTCCGACCTTCATTTTTGCCGTTGCACGGAAGCCGCCGTCGTCGGTCTTCTCGAGCTCCTCGCAGCCGGGAATGCAGGCCTTCAGCACTTCGGGATCGTTGAGCTTGGCCCACACGGCCTCGCGCGGCGCCGCGAGCTGGACTTCGCCGTTCATCGTCATGGCCATGGGGTGCCTCCCGGAGATATCTGACTTGGATCGCTTCAGAATAATATTGCTCAAGTAACGCACGGAGGCCGCAAAGGAAAGGGCACCCCCGGTCACGTGCAATGCATATTCGCAAGTGCAAAAAGCTTGCGCTGACGGTTTGGGATTGGCAGAGCCGGGCCATGGTGATTAGGTCGCGCGCAACATGAGCACAGCCCTCTCTCCCCTGCTTGCGCCGATGCTTTCGAGCGCGGCCATGCGCGCGGTCTGCGACGACCGGTCCACCCTCCAGAACATGCTCGATTTCGAGGCAGCCCTGGCCCGGGCCGAGGCCGCCACGGGCGTGATTCCGCAGGCCGCAGTGGGCCCGATCGAAGCCGCCTGCAAGGCCTCCTCCTTCGACATCACTGCCCTCGCCGAGGTCGCGACGCGATCCGGCAATCTCGCAATTCCCCTGGTCAAGGCGCTCACCGCCAGCGTCGCCAAGGCCGACGCCGAAGCCGCGCGCTACGTGCATTGGGGCGCAACCAGCCAGGACGTCATCGACACCGCGACCATGCTGACGCTCCGCGCCGGCATCGATGCGCTCGACGCCGACCTCAGCCGTGCCATCAAGGGCTTTGCCGCGCTCGCCCGTACCCATCGCAACACCGCGATGGTGGCGCGGACCTGGCTCCAGCATGCGCTGCCGATGCCGTTCGGGCTCAAGGCGGCCGAATACGCATCGAGCCTCGCCCGCGCCCGCTGCCGCCTGCGGCGGCTGCGCCGCGAGGGCCTCGCGCTGCAATTCGGCGGCGCGGCCGGCACGCTGGCCGCCCTCGGCGACAAGGGGCTCGTGGTTGCGGAACGACTGGCTCGGGAGCTCGACCTGCCGCTACCGGAAGCGCCTTGGCACACCCATCGCGATCGCATCGCCGAAGCCGCTTCAGCCTTCGCGATTCTCGCCGGAAGCTGCGGCAAGATCGCGCGCGACATCTCGCTGCTGATGCAGACCGACGTCGGCGAAGCCTTCGAGCCCGCCGGCGAAGGCCGCGGCGGCTCCTCGACCATGCCGCACAAGCGCAACCCGGTCGCGGCCGCAAGCGCGCTGGGCGCGGCCACCATGGCGCCGCAGCTCGCCGCCACGATTTTCGCCGCGCAGGTGCAGGACCACGAACGCAGCGCCGGGCCCTGGCACGCCGAATGGCCGACGCTGCCGCAACTGATGCTGGTCGCGTCCGGCGCGCTTGCCTCCATCGTCGACATCGCAGAAGGCCTCGATGTCGATGCCGCGCGCATGCGCAGCAACCTCGATGCGACGCATGGCCTGATCATGGCGGAAGCGGTCACGTTTGCGTTGGCCGACAAGATCGGCAAGAGCGACGCGCATCATTTGATCGAGGCCGCGAGCAAGCGCGCGGTCGCCGAGAAAAAGCATCTGCGCGAGGTGCTGTCGGCCGATTCGCAGGTGACCGCGCATCTGACGCCGGAAAAAATTGCGGCATTGTTCGAGCCGATGGCCTATCAAGGGGCTTCCCAAGCCCTGATCGACCGGCTGCTCGACAGCCTCGACCGCGAATAAAGACACGACGGAGACGCCGCATGCCCATGATCGATGCCGACGGTTGCCTGCTCAACGTCTCCGTCGAGGGCCGTGACGGCGGGCCGACACTGATGCTTTCCAACTCGCTCGGCTGCACCCTGCAGATGTGGGAGCCGCAGATGAAGGCGCTGACGCAGGTGTTCCGCGTCATCCGCTACGACCGCCGCGGTCACGGCAAGTCAACCGTAGCCCCCGGCCCCTACACGATGGAGCGCTTCGGCCGCGACGTGCTTGCGATCCTCGACGACCTCAACATCGAGAAGGTGCATTGGTGCGGCCTGTCGATGGGCGGGATGGTCGGGCAATGGCTGGGCGCCAATGCGCCGGAGCGTTTCGGCAAGCTGATCCTCGCCAACACCTCCTGCTATTATGCCGAGCCGACCAAATGGCTGGAGCGCATCGACGCCGTGAAGAAGGGCGGCATCGCGTCGGTCGCCGATGCCGTGCTCGGCGGCTGGCTCACCCAGGATTTCCGCGAGCGAGAGCCCGAGATCACCGCGCGGATGAAATCGATGCTGCTGGCCTCCCCGGTCGAGGGCTACCTCGCCTGCTGCGAGGCGCTGTCCACGCTCGACCAGCGCGCGCTGCTGCCGAAGATCAAGAGCCCGACTTTGGTGATCGCCGGCCGCCACGACATGGCGACGCCGATCTCGGCGGGTGAGCTGATCCGCTCCGGCATTCCCGGCGCCAGCATGACCATCATCGACGCCGCCCACATTTCCAACGTCGAGCAGCCGCACGCATTCACGGATGCGGTGGTGGGATTTCTGACGCAGCGCTAACTGCAACAACCGTCATTGCGAGGAGCGCAGCGACCAAGCAAACCAGAGATCCCTCCGCGGAAGCACTCTGGATTGCTTCGCTACGCTCGCAATAACGGAGAGGAGGATCAAATGGACGACCAGAAGCGCCGCGATGCCGGCATGAATGTGCGCCGAAAGGTGCTGGGCAATGCCTGGGTCGACAAGTCGATCGCAAACCGCAATGCGTTCAACACCGACTTCCAGGACCTGATTACGCGCTACGCCTGGGGCGAGATCTGGACACGGCCGCATTTCGACGAGCGCACGCGGCGCGTGCTCGTGATCGGCACCATGGTCGCGCTCGGCCAATGGGACGAATTCCGCCTGCATGTGCGTGCGGCGCTCGCCGAGGGCGGCTTCACGCCAGAGGACATCAAGGAGATCCTGCTGCAGCAAGCGATCTATTGCGGCGTACCCGCGGCGAATCACGCCGTGAAGGAAGCCTCAGCGATTGTGCAGGAGCTCGGCCTGCTCAAGACCTAGCGGCTCGGCGGTCTGAACGGTCTTTGGCGCCGCCGTGGGCCGCTCGATCAGCATCACGATCGCGGCGCCGAGCAGTAGCAGCAGCTCGGTGGCATGCAGGCGCAGGGCGGCCATCTCGCCGACCTTCGAGGCCATCACCATGCTCGCGAACGAGATCAGGCTGCCGAGCGCCAGCGCAATGCCGAGCGCCTCGTCGCTGCCGCCGTTGCGGCGGACGCGGGGAATGCAGAGCAGCACGAGATAGATCGCGAAGAACGCAACGACGGTCAGGCGTCCGAGTGCCAGCAGCCAGGCCGCGCGCACCGTGTCCATCCCGGCCATCTGGAGATGGTCGCTGAGGAACAGCGCCACTGCGACACTGGGCCGCTCGTAGAGGCCGTGCACCGGTGAAACAAAGATGTTGAAGGCCACCAGCGCCCAGGCCGGGATGAAATAGGCCGCCAGCAGCGCGCCATTGACCGTGTCGATCCGCCAATTCCTGAACATGCCGCTTCCCGCTTCGCCTGCCACGCGCCTTCATTGGGAAGGCTTTGCGGGGAGCTAACTCGCATCAGACTGTGGCGGCAATTTAAACCCTTTGTTTACCTTAACTGGCCGGGCGCGATCCCCGTCATTCCGGGCATGGTCCTTCGGACCGTCCCGGAATGACGGAGCGCTCGCTCACGAAAAAGACCCCGCCTTTCGGCGGGGCCCTCCTCACTCCCTTGGCTTGGGCTTCCCAAACTATTCGTCCTGATTGCGCTGGCCGCCCTGCTGCTGGCCGGGACGATCGCCCTGGCGCATCGGGTCCTGCTGCTGCTGTCCGGGTTTCTGACCGCCGCCCTGCTGCTGCGGGTTGCGCTGGCCGGGATTCTGACTCTGCTGGCCCGGATTCTGGTTCTGCTGCTTCGTCATTCGGGGAAACTCCCTTGTTGGACGTCAGAGCCGGGATAACGGCCGGCAACCATTTTGGTTACCCTGCGGAACCCGGTTCCTCGCAGGTGCGGAACCGAACGGCGACATCCGGCGCCAAATGAATTCTGTACAAGCCTTTATGCCGAGCCCTGGCCAGTTGCAGCCGCCAGTTCCGTCCTGTTACAAAACGGGAAGAATGCTAGGGGCTGCCGGGGCCCGAAAGAAACTCAACTCACTCCCTCAAGAGCTCCCTTCGAGCCCGCCTCAGGTTTGGTAACGGCAGCGCATGGATTATTTCGCCCAGCAGCTCATCAACGGCCTCGTGCTCGGCTCCATCTACGGCCTGATCGCGATCGGCTACACGATGGTCTACGGCATCGTCGGCATGATCAATTTCGCCCATGGCGACGTCTTCATGATCGGCGGCTTCATCGCCCTGATCACCTTCCTGATCCTGATCTCGTTCGGCCTCACCGCGATCCCCGTGATCCTGCTGGTGGTGCTGCTGGTCTCGATGGCGATCACGGCGCTCTATGGCTGGACCATCGAGCGTATCGCCTACCGGCCGCTGCGGCATTCCTTCCGCCTCGCCCCGATGCTGTCGGCGATCGGAATGTCCTTCGTGCTGACCAATTATTCGCAAGTGGCGCAGGGCGCCCGCGTCAAGCCGATCCCGCCCTTCATCACCGGCGGCTACACGCTGCATGAGAGCCAGGACGGCTTCGTGATCCAGCTCTCCAACATCCAGATCATGGTGGTCGTCACCACCATCGTGCTGCTGGCGATCTTCACCTGGCTGGTGTCGCGCACCCGGCTCGGGCGCGACATGCGCGCCTGCGAGCAGGACCAGACCATGGCGGCGCTGCTCGGGGTCGATGTCGACCGCACCATCTCCATGACATTCGTGATCGGCGCGGCGCTCGCCGCGGTCGCCGGCCTGATGTACCTGCTCTATTACGGCCTGGTCGATTTCTTCATGGGCTTCGTCGCCGGCATCAAGGCCTTCACCGCCGCCGTGCTCGGCGGCATCGGCTCGCTGCCGGGCGCCATGCTCGGCGGGCTCGCGATCGGCCTGATCGAAACGTTCTGGTCGGCCTATTTCTCGGTCGAGTACAAGGACGTCGCGGCGTTCTCGATCCTGATCGTCGTGCTGATCTTCATGCCGACCGGCCTGCTCGGCCGTCCCGAAGTCGAAAAAGTCTGACGGGCGCGCGCGTGACAGCTCCCTCGACCCATACGGCCAAACCTGCAACGGGCATCGTTGCCCTCCTCAAGAGTGCCTTCATCAACGCCCTCATAGCGCTGGTGTTGTTCTCGCTGATGGTCGGCATCCGCACCGAGGCGGGCCACGACGGCCAGCTCACCTACTGGACGCGCTTCGGCGAGCTTGCGTCCCTCGTCGCCATCGTGTTCGGCGGCTCGATCGTGATCGAGCTGTTCCGGCAATGGATCGGCCCCACCGGTGCCGAGAAGCTGGTGCCGCCTGCGGTGCGGAACGGCATGTCCTTCCTCGGCCGCTATCTCGCGCCCGCGCTGCTGATCTTCACGCTGCTGGTGCCGGTGATCTTCTATAACCAGCGCTACATCCTCGACCTTGCGATCCTCGTGCTGACCTATGTCATGCTGGGCTGGGGGTTGAACGTCGTGGTCGGCCTCGCCGGCCTGCTCGATCTCGGCTACGTCGCCTTCTACGCGGTCGGCGCCTATTCGTACGGCCTGCTCGCCACCAATTTCGGCTGGTCGTTCTGGATCTGCCTGCCGCTTGCCGGCATCCTCGCCGCGTTCTGGGGCGTGCTGCTCGGCTTTCCGGTGCTGCGGCTGCGCGGCGACTACCTCGCGATCGTGACGCTGGCCTTCGGCGAGATCATCCGCCTCGTCATCATCAACTGGCAGGATCTGACCGGCGGCCCCAACGGCGTCTCCGGCATTCCCCGCCCCTCCTTCTTCGGCATCCCGCTCGACAACAGCGACGACGGCCTCGCTGCAAAACTCGGCATCGAATATTCGGCGACCCACCGCATCGTCTTCCTGTTCTATCTGATCCTGGCGCTGGCGCTGCTCACCAACTGGGTGACGATCCGCCTGCGCCGCCTGCCGATCGGCCGCGCCTGGGAAGCCTTGCGCGAGGACGAGGTCGCCTGCCGCGCCCTCGGCATCAATACCACGACGACGAAGCTCACCGCATTCGCGACCGGCGCCATGTTCGGCGGTTTCGCCGGCGCGTTCTTTGCGACACGCCAGGGCTTCATCAGCCCGGAATCCTTCACCTTCCAGGAATCGGCACTGGTGCTCGCCATCGTCGTGCTCGGCGGCATGGGCTCGCAGCTCGGCGTCGCACTCGCCGCGCTCGCCATGATCGGCGGCTTCGAATTGTTCCGGAGCCTCGAGGGCTACCGCATGCTGGTGTTCGGCATGGCCATGGTGCTGATCATGATCTGGCGGCCGCGCGGCCTGATCGGCCATCGCGCGCCGACCGTGTATCTGACCAAGGCCAAGGCGATCTCCTCCGACCTCGTCAAGGAAGGGCACGGATGAGCGGCGACCAAATTCTCGGCGTCGACCGGCTCACCATGCGCTTCGGCGGCATCGTCGCCGTGCAGGACCTCTCCTTCGCCGCCGAGCGGAAGAAGATCACCGCGCTGATCGGGCCGAACGGCGCCGGCAAGACCACGGTGTTCAACTGCATCACCGGCTTCTACAAGCCGAGCGGCGGCACCATCCGCCTCAGCCATGACGACGGGCGGGTGATCGCGCTGGAACGGCTGAACGATTTCCGCATCGCCAAGCAGGCCAAGGTGGCGCGCACCTTCCAGAACATCCGCCTGTTTCCCGGCATGACCGCGCTGGAGAACCTGATGGTGGCGCAGCACAATGCCCTGATGCGCGCCTCCGGCTTCACCCTCCTCGGCCTCGTCGGCGCCCCCGTGTACCGTGACGCCGAGAAGCGCGCGATCGATCTCGCCACCGACTGGCTGAGGCGCGTCAATCTGCTCGACCGCGCCGACGATGCCGCCGGCAACCTTGCCTATGGCGACCAGCGCCGGCTCGAGATCGCGCGCGCAATGTGCACCGAGCCCGCGCTCTTGTGCCTCGACGAGCCCGCCGCCGGCCTCAATGCGCGCGAGAGCGCCGCCTTAAGCGAACTGCTGCTCTCGATCCGCAACGAGCTCGGTACCTCGATCCTGCTGATCGAGCACGACATGTCGGTGGTGATGGAAATCTCCGACCACATCGTGGTGATGGACCACGGGGTCAAGATCGCGCAGGGCTCGCCGCGCGAGGTCCGCGACGATCCCAAGGTGATCGCAGCCTATCTCGGCACCGACGAGGACGAAGCCGCGGCCGTGATGGAGGGCGGGTCGTGACGGCGCCCACCCCCCTGCTCGCGATCCGTAGCCTTCGTGCCGCCTACGGCAAGATCGAGGCGCTGAAGGGCGTCGACGTCGAGATCAATGCCGGCGAGATCGTGGCGCTGATCGGCGCCAACGGTGCCGGCAAGTCGACGCTGATGATGACGATCTTCGGCAAGCCACGCGCCCGCTCGGGTCAGATCCTTTACGAAGGCCGCGACATCACCGATGTGCCGACCCACGAGATCGCACATTTGCGCATTGCGCAATCGCCCGAAGGACGCCGCATCTTCCCCCGCATGAGCGTGGCGGAAAACCTGCAGATGGGGGCGGATGCCACCGAATGCACCGATGCGGAGCGCGATGCGACGCTGCAGCGCGTCTTCACGCTGTTTCCGCGGCTGAAGGAGCGTTATGCCCAGCGCGGCGGAACCCTGTCCGGCGGCGAGCAGCAGATGCTGGCAATCGGCCGCGCCCTGATGAGCCGTCCGCGCCTGCTCCTGCTGGACGAGCCCTCGCTCGGGCTCGCGCCGCTGATCGCCCGCCAGATTTTCGACGCGATCCGCACCCTGAACCGGCAGGACGGCCTGACCGTCCTGATCGTCGAGCAGAACGCCAACCACGCGCTCAAGCTCGCCCATCGCGGCTATGTCATGGTCAACGGCCTGATCACCCTGGCCGGGACCGGCGCCGAGTTGCTGCAGCGCCCCGAGATTCGCGCCGCCTATCTGGAAGGCGGCCGCCACGGCTGAGGCGGGCCGCGTGCGGCCGAATGCGGCGAGATATCTACGTCAATGCCCGTATTTTGCCGGTGACTTCTCGCCAAATTCATTCAAGAATGGCGCCGGTTTGGACCGGGCATGCCCGGCGACTTCCACAGGCGACCACCCGCGAGGTATCTCATGAAATCACTGAAGCTCATCGGTCTGGCATTCGGCGCGTCGATCGCGCTGTCGAGCGCGGCATTCGCGCAGGATGTCACCATCGCAGTCGCAGGCCCGATGACCGGCGGCGAGTCCGCCTTCGGCCGCCAGATGAAGAACGGCGCCGAGATGGCCGTTGCCGATATCAACGCGGCCGGCGGCGTCAACGGCAAGAAGCTCGCGCTCTCCGTCGAGGACGATGCCTGCGATCCGAAGCAGGCCCGCTCGATCGCCGAGAAGATCGCCAGCGCCAAGATGCCCTTCGTCGCCGGGCACTATTGCTCGTCGTCGTCGATCCCCGCCTCTGAAGCCTATGCCGACGGCAACGTGCTCCAGATCACCCCGGCCTCGACCAACCCGCTGTTCACCGAGCGCAAGCTCTGGAACGTTGCGCGCGTCTGCGGCCGCGACGATCAGCAGGGCCTGATCGCGGCGCAGTACATTGCCAAGAACTTCAAGGGCAAGAACATCGCGATCCTCAACGACAAGACCACCTACGGCAAGGGTCTTGCGGACGAGACCAAGAAGGCGCTCAACAAGGCCGGCATCACCGAGAAGATGTACGAGTCCTATAACAAGGGCGACAAGGACTTCAACGCGATCGTCTCGCGCCTGAAGCGCGACAACATCGACCTCGTCTATGTCGGCGGCTATCATCAGGAGAGCGGCCTGATCCTGCGCCAGATGCGCGACCAGGGTCTCAAGACCGTGCTGATGGCCGGCGACGCGCTCGCCGACAAGGAGTACGCCTCCATCACCGGCCCCGCCGGCGAAGGCACCCTGTTCACCTTCGGCCCCGACCCGCGCAACAAGCCGACCGCCAAGAAGATCGTCGACGCCTTCAAGGCCAAGAACATCGATCCGGAAGGCTATACCCTCTACACCTACGCGGCGATGCAGGTCTGGTCGCAGGCGGCCAAGAAGGCCGGCACCACCGATGCCAAGAAGGTCATGGAGGCGATGAAGGCCGGCAAGTGGGACACCGTGATCGGCCCGATCGAGTATGACGCCAAGGGCGACATCAAGCAGATCGACTACGTCGTCTACAAGTGGGACGCCAAGGGCGGCTACGCCGAGATCAAGGGCAACGGCACCTGACGCGCTCGCGGAGCCTCAAGCTGCCATCCAACCATCACAACGCCCCGGCTTGCCCGGGGCGTTTCTCCTTGCGGCGGGATCAGACGGCTGCGGGCAGTTCGCCGCCCGCCGCGGCCTGGGCCTTGCGCAGCGCCTGCAGCAGATCATTCGGCCGGAACGGCTTCTGCAGGCAGACCACATTGGCAAGGTGCGGCGCTTGATCCAGGAAATCCAGGGTCGTCATCCCGGACACCGCAATGATGGGAAGCTCCGGCATGCGCTCGCGCAGGCTCGCGATGACATCGACGCCGCTGGTGTCGCCCAGGAAGATATCGACGATCGCCGCGTCGAACGCGCCTTCCTCGAAGGCCTTCAGCGCGGCCGCACCGCTGTCGGCCTCCACGACCTCGAAACGGTTGACCCGGAGCACGATCGCGACCATCGCGCGGACGTCCTTCTGGTCGTCGATGATGAGAACGCGGGGCATAGGGAACAACTCCCGGAACAGATCAAATCGAATGATTCAAACCTGGAACCCAATACGGCGGGAGGGCATTATGGCACCGTCCAGTAAAGCGCATCTTACCGGAACCCTACTGCGCGTTCCCACCAAAATTAAGTAAGCTGTAACCTTCGGTTGAGTCGTAGCCGCAGCGTTCAGAAGACGAGCCTATAACCGGCTACCATTGAGCTGGACGGCGATCAAAATGACGTCGATGACGATGGCGAAGACCGGCCTGCAAGAGGTGGACGTGCCCACACCGATCGACCGAAGCACATTCCTGTCGACCTTGCCGGCCACCCCGACCGACCGCACCGCCGCATTGGCCATTGTCGGCGTGTCCTCGGTCCTGTTCGCGCTGGCTGTCCCCTTCGCAGGTACCCCGCTCTTGCCGGTCCCCGCCTTTGTCGCGAGCTACCAGTCGGCCCTCGCCGTCAGCGACATCATCACCGCGGTGCTGCTGCTGTCGCAGTTTTCGGTGTTGCGGACCCGCGCGCTGCAGTGGCTCGCGGGCGGCTATCTGTTCACCGCAGCCGCGGCGGTGGTGCATGGCCTCACCTTCCCCGGCCTGTTCACGCCGACCGGGCTGTTCGGCGCGGGCCCGCAGACCACGGTCTGGCTCTACATGATCTGGCACGCCGGCTTCCCCCTGTGCGTGCTGGGCTATGCCTGGTTGAAGGAGGCCGATGGCGGCCCCAGGATCCGCGGCACGACGACCAGTGCGATCTGCACCATCGTGTTCGGTGTTATCGCCGCCATGGCCGTGTTCGCCTGGATCGTCACGGCCCAGCACGACATGCTCCCGGTCCTGCTGAAAGACGGCCATTACACGCCGACCATGATCGGCGTCGTGTCGTTCGTCTGGTCGCTGAGCTTTGCCGCGCTGGTCTCGCTCTGGTTCCGCAGGCCGCATTCGGTGATCGACATCTGGCTCATGGTCGTGATGTGCGCCTGGCTGTTCGACATCGCGCTTTCGGCCATCGTGAATGTCGCGCGCTTCGATCTCGGCTTTTACGCCGGCCGCCTCTACGGCCTCTGCGCGGCGGCGTTCGTGCTCGCGGTGCTCCTGGTCGAGAATGTCCGCCTCCAGGCCCAGACCGCGGGCATGGTCGGCGCATTGAAGCGCCGGTCGGACGCCGAGCGCGACTACCACGCCGAGCGCGAGCGCCTGTTCACGGCCGTCGTCGAATCCTCCAACGACGCCATCATCACCAAGTCGCTCGACGGCACCATCACGACCTGGAACAACGCGGCCGAGCGCGTGTTCGGCTACTCCGCCAGCGAGGCGGTCGGCCGCTCCATCGACATCATCATGCCGGACGACCAGCGCGACGAGGGTGCCGAGAACCTGGCGCGCACCCGCAACGGCGAGGTCATCGACCAGCAGGAGGCGGTGCGGCTGCACAAGAGCGGTCAATCGATCGACGTGGTGCTGAGCCAGGTCCCGCTGCGATCGCCCGACGGCAAGATCATCGGCGCATCCAAGGTGGCCCGCGACGTGACCGAGCGCAAGCGCGCCGAGATGGCGCTCAATCGGGAGATCGAGGAACGCCAGCGCATCTTCGAGACCTCGCAGGACCTGATCCTGGTCACCGACGGTTTCGGCAATTTCATCCAGGTCAGCCCCAGCGTGAAGGCCATCCTCGGCTTCAGCCCGGAGGACATGGTCGGGCACAGCGCGATCGAGTTCATCCACCCCGACGACCTCGAGAAGACGCGCGGCGAGATGCGGACGGCCCGGCGCGGCGCGGTCAAGCGCAGCTTCGAGGCGCGCTACTACCACCACGACGGTCACGAGGTCACGCTGAACTGGATGGGCACCTGGTCGGAGCCCGTGAAGCGCCATTTCTTCATCGGCCGCGACCTCACCGAGAAGCAGGCCGCCGAAGCCCAGCTCAGGCAGGTCCAGAAGATGGACTCCATCGGCCAGCTGACCGGCGGCGTCGCGCACGACTTCAACAACGTGCTGACCGTCATCACCGGCACGATCGGCATCCTGGCCGATGCCGTCGCCGACCGGCCCGAGCTTGCCGCCATCACCAAGCTGATCGACGACGCCGCCGAGCGCGGCGCGCAGCTGACCAAGCATCTGCTCGCCTTCGCCCGCAAGCAGCCGCTCCAGCCGCGCGAGATCGACGTCAATGCGCTGGCGCTCGAGGCCGCCAAGCTGCTGCATCCGACCCTGGGCGAGCAGATCACCATCCTGCCTCAGCTCACCGAGGATGCCTGGCCGACCCTGGTCGACCCTGGCCAGCTCTCCACCGCGATCCTCAATCTGGCGCTGAACGCGCGCGACGCCATGCCCGACGGCGGCACCCTGGTGCTGGAGACCCGCAACGTCTTCCTCGACGACGGCTATGCCGCCATGAACCCCGACGTCGCCGCCGGCAATTACGTGATGATCGCGGTCAGCGACACCGGCAGCGGCATTCCGTCCGATCTGATCGAGCGGGTGTTCGATCCGTTCTTCACGACCAAGGAGGTCGGCAAGGGCACCGGTCTCGGCCTCAGCATGGTGTTCGGCTTCGTCAAGCAGTCCGGCGGGCACATCAAGATCTACAGCGAGGAAGGCCACGGCACGAGCGTGAAGATCTACCTGCCGCGCTCGACCGGCGTGCAGGAGACAGCGTACGAGGCGGCCCAGAACGTCCCCATCGCCGGTGGCGACGAGAAGATCCTCATCGTCGAGGACGACGCCCTGGTGCGGCAATATGTGGTGACCCAGGTCAAGAGCCTCGGCTATGCCGCGCTGGAAGCGGCCAACGCCGCCGAAGCGCTCACCATCATCGATGCCGACAAGGAGATCGACCTGCTCTTCACCGACGTGATCATGCCGGGCGCGATGAACGGCCGCCAGCTCGCCGACGAGGCCGCCCGCCGCCGCCCCGACCTGAAGACGCTGTTTACCTCCGGCTACACCGAGAACGCCATCGTCCATCACGGCCGGCTCGATTCCGGCGTGCTGCTGCTGGCCAAGCCCTACCGCAAGTCCGAGCTCGCCAGGATGCTCAGGACGGCGCTCGCCAGTTGAGCCGGCGGCATCTCTGCGCTATCGCAGACAGCAAGTGCATGGAGTGCCGGCCTTGAAAAATTTGCTCACCGACATCGCCGGCGTTCGCGTCGGCCACGCCGAGAATGCGAAGGTCGGCTCCGGCACGACCGCGATCATCTTCGACTCGCCCGCGATCGCGGCGATCGACGTGCGCGGCGGCGGCCCCGGCACGCGCGAGGGTTCGCTGCTCGATCTTGCCAGCACGCAGGAGCGCGTCGATGCGATCGCGCTGTCCGGCGGCTCCGCCTTCGGGATCGAGGCCGGCGGCGGCGTGCAGGCCTGGCTCGCCGAGCAGGGCCGCGGTCTCAATATCCGGGGCGCGGTGATCCCGCTGGTGCCGGGTGCGATCATGTTCGACCTGCTCAACGGCGGCGACAAGAACTGGGGCCGCTTCGCCCCCTATCGCGATCTCGGCTATGAGGCGGCGGTGGCCGCCGGTCACGACTATGCGGAAGGCAGCGTCGGCGCGGGCCTCGGCGCAACCACCGCGACCTTCAAGGGCGGACTGGGCTCGGCGTCAGCGGTTCTCGACAACGGCATCAAGGTCGCCGCCATCATGGTCGTCAACGCGGTCGGCAGCGCGACCGTCGGCGAAGGACCGTGGTTCTGGGCCGCGCCGTTCGAGGAGAACGACGAGTTCGGCGGGCACGGCCTGCCGCCCAAATTCACGCCCGACATGCTGGCGATGCGCATCAAGGGCGGTCCCGCCGCAGCGGCGCGCGAAAACACCACCATCGGCGCCGTCGTCACCGACGCGGCACTGACCAAACCCCAGGCCAAACGGCTGGCCATGATCGCCCACACCGGCTTTGCCCGCGCGATCTATCCGGTGCACGCGCCGACCGACGGCGACGTGCTGTTTGCGGCTGCGACCGGCGAGAAGTCGATCGAGCCGCTGGCCGGCCTCACCGAGCTCGGAACGGTCGCCGCCAACGTCGTCGCGCGCGCGATCGCCCGCGGCGTCTACAGCGCGACGGCGCTGCCGTTCCCCGGCGCGCAGCCGGCGTGGAAGGATCGGTTCGGCGCGTAGGGGCGCGTGCCTCTCAACCGCACGTCGCGCGTCATCGCCCGGCGAAGACCGGGCGATCCAGTATTCCAGAGACAGGCGTGGTTAAGCCGAGAGGCCGCAGAATGCTGGATTCCCCTCCTGCGCGGGCATGACAGCTTCATTTGCGGAAAAAGCTTCGCGCTCACACGCTCATCGACATCGACGAGCCGGCGGCGGCCGAGCCGCCCTGCCCCTGCCCGCCCTGCTGCTGCATCAACTGCGCGAACAGGTCATAGGCCGAACTGCGGGCGGAGTTGGCGCCCGGCACCGTGGTCGACATCTTGAAGCCGTCGGCATAGCTGACGGTGGTGGTGGTCGAGCCGTCGGCGTTCGTCGTCGTGGTCGAGGTCGAGCCGCCGCCCGACGACGACGAGGAATCCGAGCCGTTGCCGGAGGCATCGCCCGCGCCGCTCGCGCCATGGGCGTGGTGGCCGCCATGACCGCTCTTCAGCGCTTTCGACATCTCGTCCAGGCTGACGCTGTTGTCACCATTTGCATCCAGCTTCGAGAACACGTCATCGGCCTGCGCCAGGTTGGTGCCGCCTGCGCCCAGTGCGCCCTCGAATTCCGACTTGGTGATGCTGCCGTCGCCGTCGGCATCGATCTGCGAGAACAGGTGCTTCAGCGCAGCATCGCGGCTCGACGAGGTCGAGGACGTCGAGCTGGACGAGGCCGAGCTCGTCGCGCTGCTGCTTCCGTCCGAGGACTGGCTCTGCGCGGCGAACAACGCGTTCATCGTCTCCGGCGCGATCTGCGGACATTTGCCGGCATTGACCGACGAGGTCGCCCCGCTGCTCAAGCTGTTGCTGCTGTCGATCGCGAAGGGATTGGCCGCCGCGCCCTGCGAGGCGCCGGACTTCTGCGTCGACGAGGACGACTTCGAGTTCGTCAGCGACTGGATCGCGTCGAGCGCACTCGAGACGGCGCCAAGGGCGAACAACATTGCACAACTCCAACCGATGCGGCGCGCCGCAGCCAATGTCCTGCAGATGAAGTCAGCAAGCGTCGTGCCAGCGCAAAAAGCTCAATGAAATCCGCGGTCGCCGCGCCGCGGAGCCCGTGGGAACATCGGCAATTCATGCCGCCGACGGCAGAAATTTCCGCCCACAGGAAGCACGCCGCCCCTGCATTGCCCGCCGCAGAGGCCCATGTTAGGCGACATCCATCTTTCACGGCCGCCACGGGAACAGCGCCATGACCCAAGCCTTCGCCCACCGCCCCCTGGCCATCGCGCCCTCGATCCTGGCCTCGGATTTCTCCAGGCTCGGCGAGGAGGTGCGCGCGGTGGATGCTGCCGGGGCCGACTGGATCCATCTCGACGTGATGGACGGGCATTTCGTTCCGAACATCTCCTACGGCCCCGACGTCATCAAGGCGATGCGCCCGCACACCAAGAAGATCTTCGACGCGCATCTGATGATCTCGCCCTGCGATCCCTACCTCGAGGCCTTCGCGAAGGCCGGCTGCGACCACATCACGGTGCATGCGGAGGCCGGTCCCCACCTGCACCGCTCGCTGCAGGCGATCCGCGCGCTCGGCAAGAAGGCCGGCGTCTCGCTCAATCCGGGCACGCCGATCAGCGCGCTCGAATACGTGCTCGACCTCGTCGACCTCGTGCTGGTGATGTCGGTCAATCCCGGCTTCGGCGGCCAGGCCTTCATCCCCTCGGCGATCTCCAAGATCCGCGACATTCGCGCGATGACGGCGGGCCGTCCGATCGACATCGAGGTCGATGGCGGTGTCGGCCCGGATGTCGCAGGCCCGCTGGCGGCTGCCGGCGCCAACGCCTTCGTCGCCGGCACCTCGGTGTTCAAGGGCGGCACGCAGGACGCCTACAAGACCAACATCGCCGCCATCCGCAACGCGGCGCTCGGTGCGCGCGGCGAAGCCATCTGACGGCGCTTCGCGATCCGAACCGGCCTTGCGGCCGCCGCGACCAACAGCAATGGACGAAATCCGCGACACGCTGTTTTCCGCAGGTCTGCGGCGCCTGCGCGACGAGGCCCTGCAGGACGGCGAGCGGGTGATCTGGCAGGGCCAGCCCGACGGCCTCGCCCGCATGATGATGTGGCGATGGCTCTGGTGGATCGGATGTCCCTGGCTGTTGCTGACGATCGTCGCCGTCGAGGCCGGTTGGATCGACCAGGCAGCCCACCCTCTTCTGATGCTCGGGATCGCGATGGTTGCGGCCCCGCTGGTGATGCTGCTGCAGGACCTGCAGACGCTCTATCTGATCACCGATCTCCGCGCGCTCATCCTGCGAACGGCCTGGGGCCGGCGGACCGTCAGCCAGACGCCGCTCGAGGCCATGGATGCAGTTTTCGAAATCCTCGACATCGGCCGTGGCGCCGGCCACCTCAACTTCGCCTCCGGGCGATCGACCCGCTCGCCCGATACCGACTACACCGGCCGCTACGGGTTTCGCTGCGTTCGCGACGCCTCGCGCCTGCGCGATATCCTCGAAGCTGCGCGCGCCGGCGGGACACGGCGGTCGCATCCGGAAAAAGCTGCGGGTCCTACGGGCGCTGCAGCGCGCAATGCCTAAAATTGCAACCGCGACCCGTACTCATCCGGGCTTCACTGATTCGTGCAAATCACTGCAAGTGATTCCTGCCTGTTTTCGCGGGAGCACATCATGACGACGACCCTGGTTTGGACTGGCGTGGCGTTGTGGCTTGGTTTTTGTGCGTTCGTTGTGTTCGGCCCGTCGGCCGGACCGGTCGAAGCCCCGGCACGCTCGGCTCGCAGCATCCGTCGCGACCGCAATCGGGCCTGACGCCCATGCGGATCGCCCTCGTGAAGCGTCAGCCGAAACGCAGGTGCCGTATTCCGCGGCGTCCGCATCCGAACCTCGACGATTTCTTCGGCCGGCTCGAACGCCCCGAAGGCGAGCGGGGCGACGACAGCGGGCCCGAGGCGGCGGAGCTGGACCACCCATTCCAGTCACCGCGCCGGCACTGACAATTCTCTTTCCGGACTTGAGCCATGAAACCGCACTGCCCGAACTGCCTGAAGGAAATGACCAAGGCATCCGCGTCGCGTAACCTTTTCAATTGCGAGCCCTGCCGCGAGATCATCCAGTATTTTGGCGGCAGCGCGGATCACGGCGAGCCCGGTCCTCAGTTCTCCTGGCCGATCCGACGCAAGCGCGTCGCCCACACCGCCCATGCGGCCTGATCCGTCCTAGCCCCATACCACGCCGGTGTCCGGTTTCGCTGCAGCCATCCGCGGCGGCCGCACCACGGTGACGGTGCAGCTCGCCTCTGCGGCCACCTTGGCCGAGACGCTGCCGAGCCAGGTCCGCCTGAACGAGTTCTGTCGCGCCCCGATGATGACATGGTCGACCGAGTTCATCTCGGCGAATTCCAGCAGCGCCGCCGCAGGGTCGACCGCTTCCAGCACGTGAACCGACAGCCGGCTCTCATCGAGCTTGAGCGGCGTCGCCCAATGGCGCAGCGCGACCATGCGGTCGATATGCTTGTTGGAGCCCTGCTCGTCCAGCGTCCGGTCGATCGCGATGCGGTTGAGCTTGAGGACGTTGACGCAGGCGAGCCGCGCCGAGGGCAGCGTGGCAAGAATGCGCTCGGTGGTGATGCGCAGCGCTTCATTCAGCTCCGGGGCGCCTTCCGCCGTGTCGAGCGCGACCGCAAGGATCGGGCTCGATGCGATCTGGGCTGCGACATCCGATTTCGCGCGCGGCGCCATGACGCCCTGGTTGAAGCGGCGCCGCCAGGCGACGCTGAGCGGATCGCGCTTCAGCCGCTCCGAGCGGGTCGTGAGCTTGACCTTGTCCGGGTGGGCAAGATCGAAGGCGAGCTGCGAGGCGGTCGGATAGCGCCACACCGGCTCGATCTCCAGGCACCGCAGCACCACTTCCTGGAGCCAGGCCGGATAGTCGGCGCGAAGCGCGCGCGGCGGATGCGGATCGCGCCAGAGCCTGCGTCGCATCGCGCGCAGCGTCTCGCCCTCGCCGAAGGGACGCTCGCCCGTGGTGAAGAAATAGAGCAGCACGCCGAGCGAAAACAGGTCGCTGCGCGGATCGTCGCGCACGCCCAGGAGCCGCTCCGGCGCCATGTAGGGCGCGGTGCCGTAAGGCAGGCGGAACTCCTCCTGCAGCAGATCGGGCAGATGATCGTGGTGCGACAGGCCGTAGTCGATCAGCACCGCCTCGCCGCTCTCGCGGAACATGATGCTGCTCGGCTTGATGTCGTGATGGATCACGTTCTGCCGGTGCAGATCGGCAAGCGCGGTTGCGACCTTGGCGACGAGCTGCCGCGCCTCGTCGTACGGCAGCGGCAGGTCGGGCAGCCGCTTGTAGAGCGTGGTCCCGGCGATGCGCTCGATCACGACATAGGCCTGATGCGCGAAATCGCCGGTGCCGAAGCACGTCGGCACGTGCGGCCCCGCAAGCCGCGGCAGGATCATCATCTCCATCTCGAAGGAGACAATCGCGGCGGGGTCCTCGCCTTCCGACACCCGCGGGATCTTCATCAGCAGCGGTACGTCGATGCCGGGATGGGTGACGGTCCACAACGTCGCCATGCCGCCGGCATGGACGCATTCGCCGATGGTGTAGCCGTCGATCACCGCGCCTGAGCTGACCAGGGGTTTCGGCATCGCTTCTAGCGCCCTTGCGACAGGCGGTCGGCGAGCCAAGGCGGCAGGCCGTTCTCGCGGATCCGGCTCGCGGCCGTCTCGATATCGTAGGGCACGCGGCAATAGGTGATCTGGCACGACACCGTGTCGAAAAGCACGAAGGCCGCGGACGGATCGCCGTCGCGCGGCTGGCCGACCGCGCCCAGCACCGCCAGCCATTGCCGTCCGCGCAGCAGCGGCACCGCAACATCGGTCTTGGGCACGAGGCTCGTCATCTTCGCCGTCACCGACATCGAATAGAGCGCCGGACGATGGATGTGGCCGCAAAAGGTGACGTGGGCGGGCGTCGCAATCAGGCTCTTGGCGGCGTCCACGGTCGATCGGACATAGTGCCAGCGCTGCGGGCTGGAGGCCTCCGAGTGCACGAACAGATGATCGCTGTCCTCCACCAGCATCGGCAGGTCGGCCAGGAATCGCCGCTGCGCGGCGTCGAGCCGGCCGCGGGTCCATTCGATCGCGATCTGCGCCTCGGCATTCATGGTCTCGGACGAGGAATTGACCGCCTGGTCGTGATTGCCACGCACGGCAACAGCCCCCTGCGCAACCAGCTCCATCGCCGTATCCACGACCCATTCCGGATCGGCGCCATAGCCGACGAAGTCGCCGAGCAGGATGAAGCGCTCGGCGCCCCTGGCGCGGGCAACCTTCAGGCAGGCCTCGAACGCCTGCCTGTTACCGTGAATATCCGACAAGACAGCGAGAAGCACGCACCCTCCACCCTCAAATCCTTATTGGAAGCCGATAAGGCCAAATTGAGGGAGGTCAACAGGATGCTCCGGCGCGCCAGGGTTTTCCAGCGTGTCCCTGCCGCGATGGTGAAGGGCCTATTGCTCGTCCTTCGGCGGCATCCGGGGCGGCGGGATCGGCGTGAACACGGCGCCCTGGGCACCGGCCGGCGGGGCATTGAACTCGCCGGTGGAGGAATCGCCGCCGGTGGTCTCCAGGATGGTCTTCGGCGTCACATATTCCCGGACCATGTCGATCAGGCTGCCGTCGCCGCCGCCGAAATCGGCCGCGCGGCCGCCTTGCGGATGTCCGAGCGCGATCTCGTTCTCGGCGGCATGGGTCTTGTCGGCCAGCCGGTCATCGTAGGGCACGCGAAACGCGCGCGGGATGCCGCTCGGGCGATTGTCCTCGTCCAGCGCCTCGACCCAGAAATAGATCGAGCCGGGATCGCCTTCCAGCGAATGAGGCTCGACGATGCGGGCCTTCAGCAGCTTGAAGGACGCCGGCAGCCTATCCGTGCTGGCCCAGCCGAGCAGGCCGCGCATTTCGGTGAAGCTGACGACGTAGAACGCGCTGGTGACGACCACCGCGACCGCCTTCAGCGACCAATGCAGCCGCGCATAGACCAGCACGACCAGCAGCAGCGCACCGATGACGGCGTAAGCGACCGACAGTGTGAGGATGACCGTCTGCAGATTACTCACGGCGTACTCTCACTTGGTTCCTGCTCACGCCGGTCTTCGGATCGACATCAGCGCCGTTGCGCCAGCTGCTGCGGAACGTCTCGAGCAACGATTTCGGCCGCTGGTCGACGTTGACGACCTTGCCTTCGGCGTCGATGCGGAACCGCACCGCGGTCTTCTCGTCGCCGGTATGGTCGAGCGTGAACTTGTTGTCGAAGACCACCTGCGCGGTCGGATTGAGCTTCTGCACCTTCACATTGGCCGTCACCGGCTCGCCGGTCGTGGCGACGAAATGCGAGACGTTCACCGTGTATTCGCCGGCCACGATGCCGCGGATCGTGACGATCTCCTCGCGGATCGGCGAGGCGATCTTCTTGCCGGCCACCATGATGAAATCGTTGGCGCCGCCGCGGTCGTCGCGGTCGAGCGTGAGGAAGCCCGCCTCGCGGTGGCGATACCAGGCGATGTTGCCGGCGGGATCCTGCACGAACAGGTCGAGATCGTCGGGGTGGTTGTCGGGCCAGTCCAGCGTGATCATGAACTCCGCCTTGGAGTCGATCTTGCCGTCCTTGGCATCGGGAGAGACCGCGAGCAGCGCGAGGAAGAACAGGAAGGCGATCACCTGGAGCGCCTTGAACAGCATCACGCCGAGCGGATCGAACGGCTCCTCGCGCGGATAGAGACCGAAATCATCCATCATGACGGCGTTCCGGCGCCGTTGATTCCAGCGCCTCGCATTTCCGCGCCTTGGCGCTCCAGCACCGGCGTCACATAGGTCTCGGTCAGCACCACCGCGTCCGAGAACACCCGCTGGGTCGCGGCATCGAGCATGTAATACTGGATGCGGACCAGGATCGAGCCGACGAGGCCCGCCAGCGTCGTGTACATGGCGACCGCCATGCCGTCGCTCATCAGCCCCATCGAGGAGCGCATCGCGACCTTGTCGGCGGCATCCAGCCCCGCGATCGGCGCCAGCATGATGATGAAGCCGATGATGGTGCCGAGCAGGCCGAGCTTCATCAACGTGTCCGAGACGAAGGCGCCGAAGCCGTTGGAGCCGCGCAGCCGGTCGGCCAGCGTGCGCAGCAGCAGCGTCTGGTCCACCGGGCGATAGTCCTGCGCCGCCGCCTTGGTCACCAGGCTCTCGATGTGATCGCGTACCAGCCCGCGCGGCAGCGAGGTCGCACGCGCGTCGAGCGCCTTGCTGCCGCCGGGCGCTGCGAGAGCCGCCCGGCATCGCCGCGCCGCCGCGCCCTCCCGCGCGATCGCCCGGGTGCGCAGGAAGCAATGGCCGCAGGTGACGACGTAGAGCAATGCAATGACGCTCGAGATATAGGTGCGGTCCGAGGTCAGCATCAGACGGATCAGGCCGAAGCGCCACAGCAGCACGACGGCAAAGATCGAAAGGCCGGTGAAGATCATCCAGAACAGCAGCGCGCTGCGCTCGGATGGATCGGCAGCCTGGCCCGTGACCGGCCCCATCGTCATCGAACTCATGCTGTACCGCTCCTCGCCCGCACCGTTGGGCTGCCAAGATTCCATCCCGATTAGATCAAAGCCGCCGTCTGGGGTCCAAAGACCCATGCCCAATCCGGCTTGGGAAATTTGCCCGAGCTGCAATCCTGCCACACCCCGCAATTGGCAAGGCGCGACGGCGTTGTTAGGCTGACCTTATCAAACGTCGGGGATGATCGCATGCGCCTCGTGCTTCAGCTTGTTGCCCGCCTGCTGCTCATCGTGGCGCTGTGCCTGGGAGCTGCGACCGTGTGGGCCACATTCGACGCCTATCGCAGCGTCGATCGGGCGACCGCGGCCTCCGCGCAGCGGGTCGCGCAGGCGCTCCAGGCACTGTACTGGCATGAATTCTTGTTGCGCAGCAGCAGAACGCGCGAGCAACTCCTGCCGGTTCCGGAATGGCGCACGCTGGAGACGATGAAGCTGATCTCGCCCGGCGTCTGCGTCGAGTTCCAGCCGGCCATCGCGTTCGAAAAGCCGCTCTGCGGCCAGAGCGAGGGGCTGGGCAAGATCCCGCCGCGCTGGTTCGCATCGATCGTGCCGATCTTCCTCGGCAGCCACGCCGAGGTGGTGCGGCCGGTCAGCCCCCGCGCCGCCTCGGCCGGAACGGTGGTGGCAACGCCGGACGCCGCGGCCGCCATCTCGCTGGCCTGGGAGTACATCCTCAATGTCATCGACGTCGCGCTGCTGATGGCGGCCGCGATCGCCCTGCTCGCCTCGCTCGCCATTGCGCATGCGCTCGCGCCGGCGCGCGCGATCGTCACCGCCTTGCAGCGCATGGCACGTGGCCAGTATCGCACCAAGCTGCCGCGCTTCCGCTCGATGGAGCTGGCGATGATCGGCAGCGCCGTCGGCGAGCTCGGCGGCCGGCTGGAGGAAGCGACCGAACAGCGCGCCGCGCTGACAAGACGCTTGATCGAGATCCGCGACGACGAGCGCCGCGCGCTCGCCCGCGAGCTGCACGACGAGTTCGGGCAGAATCTCTCGGCCATTCTCGCCTTCGCCAACACCATCGAGACGGAGAGCAAGAAGGAGAGCCCAACCAGCGCCGTCGCGCAGGACGCGCGCATGATCTCGCAGGCCACCCATCATTTGATGGCCTCGCTGCGCGACGCGCTGAAGCGGCTGCGCAATCCGCTGCCCGAGGAGCTCGGGCTGGAGGCCAGCCTCGTCAATCTCGTCGATAGCTGGCGTTCGCACAGCGCGGCGCGGCCGACGATCCAGCTCGATCTCAGGGGCGATCTTGCCGACATCAGCGGCCCTGCCGCCACCACCGCCTATCGCGTCGCCCAGGAATGCCTGACCAACGCGCTGCGTCACAGTGCAGCGCGCGAGATCAGCTTGCGCGTCGAGCGGCGCGCGGGCGAGGACGATGCACTGCTGATCCGCGTCGAGGACGACGGCGGTGGCGATGCGGAGCGGGTTGCGCAGTCGGCCGGCTTCGGCCTCACCGGCATCCGGGAACGCGTCACGGCGGCCGGCGGATCGCTGTCGATCCTGCCGGCCAATCGCGGGCTGAGCGTCGCCGCCACCATCCCGCTTGCCGCATGAGGCCGGGATGAGCGAGGTCGCGGCAACAGGCATCTCCGTGCTGCTGGTCGACGACCATCCGATCGTGCGGCAAGGCTACCGGCGCGTCCTGGAAAGCCAGGGCGACCTGCATGTCGTGGCCGAAGCCGACAATGCGGCGGATGCCTACGGCGCCTTCAAGGCGCACGACCCTGATGTCGTGGTGCTTGATATCTCGATGCCCGGGGCGAGCGGGCTGGAGGCGATCCGCAACATCCGCGCGCGCAGCCCGCGGGCGCGGATTCTCGTCTTCACCATGCACAACGAGGCCGTGCTGGTGAAATCGGCCTTCGGCGCCGGCGCAAGCGGCTTCGTCACCAAGAGCAGCGAGCCGTCCGCGGTCGTGAACGCGATCCGAGCCGTCGCGCGCGGCGAGCGCGCCATGAGCGACGACATCGCGCATATCCTCGCCGAGGACAGTCTGTCATCAGGATCGGTGCTGGATCAGCTCGGCGAGCGCGAGATCGAGATCCTGCGCCAGTTCGCAGGCGGCGCGACGACCGAGGAGATCGCAACGCATCTCAATCTCAGTGTGAAGACGGTCCAGAACTATCACTACCTGATCAAGACCAAGACCGGCGCGCGCACGGATGCGCAGCTGGTGCGGCTCGCCGCGACCTGCGGGCTGACGAAGATCTAGCAGCGGCGCTGCCGCAATCTCCACATCACTTGAAGATCTTGAATTTGCCTGATGCGATGGAACAGAGGCCATCCGGCGCCGGTTAGGGGTAGAGTGGAGGAATCGCCATGAGTAAGGCTCATCACAAGGCAGTCGACCACCCCCCGATCATCACCGTAGGCGAGCTCATCGACGAACTGTGTCGCCTGCCCGATACGGCTGTCGTCCACTTCCGCTGCCCCATGCTCGAGCAGGAGCTGACATTCTACCGCCTTCGCAAGCGGTCAAAGGATGCCGTCGAAATCGCGGTCAATGCCTATCCGGAGAGCCCGCCGGTCGTGCCGGCGACCAACGGCGGCGCGCTTCACCCGCGCAGGCACGCAAGCACCGCGCCCCCCATTCGGGAGAGCGCGCTTCTTCACAAGGCAAGAGGGTAGGATAGGCGTCGCGGCCTAGCACGCCTTCAGGCCGCGCAGCACCAGCGCGAGCGTCGCATCGACACGCGCCGGCATATCGGCGTCCTTCCATTCGTCGGCGTGGGCCGGATGGTGGAAGCGGCAAGTCGTATCGAAGATCGCGCGGGCGGTCGTCTTGACGTCGTCCACGGCGAAGACGCCCTGCGTCACGCCGTCGGTCAGGATCGCCGCGATCTGGTCGATCATGGTGTCCTTGTGGCACTTCACGGCAGCGCAGGCCTCGCGCGCCAGCGTCAGATAGGTCTCGAACATCTCGGGGTCGTCGAGCACGCGCGAACGCTTGGCCGCGAACAGCGTGCGCAGCCAGCGGTCGAGCCTGTCGGGCGCCGGCCCCTGCTCCCTAGCGATCGCCAGGAGCGGAGCGTCGATACGGTCGAGCCAGCGTTTGGCAACGGCCTCGCGCAGCGAGGCCTTGCTGGGGAAATGGCGATAGACGCTGCCATGGCTCACATCGAGCGCACGGGCAACGTCGACCACGGTGGCCTTGGCAAGTCCGTAGCGCCGCAAGACGTCCTCGGTGACTTCGAGGATCCGCTCCGGCGTCAAGACAACGGCTTCATTCATGCCAGCACCTTGTTCCCGTTTCAGGGTTCGTCCGGCGATAGGGCTGCTTCCGAAGCGCCCTCACCGGTCGTTTCGGAAAGCCTATGCCTTAATGAGGCAGTTTTGCAGCCTGCGCCGCGATCTGGCGCGCCACCAGTAAATTGAGCCAATGCCCAATCGTGCCGGTGAAATTGAGGATTTCGGTCGTCATTGTCTTAAGTCTCCATTCGTCCACGGCTCCCATCTCCAAATATGCCCTTGAATCCGCTGTCATTTTTCGGACCGAGGGCTCCCCGGACGGGATTGCCGCGGGACGCCCAATCGGAGCGTCCGGAGACGGATATACACGTCTCGCTGACAGATTTCAATATCTGTCAGTCAATGATACGTGATTGACAGTTAATTTGCCGATCGTGGGCCAAACGGACCTACCGGAATTTGCCCCTGCCCCGGCTATCCCGTGGCGGTCTCGGCAGCGAGCGCAGCGACGAACCGGTCGACCTCCTCCTCGGTGGTGTAGAGCGCGGGGCTGACCCGAATGCACTGCCCCTTGGCGACACCGTCGCGGCGCACGGTCAGGACCCCGTGCTTGTCGCGCAGGGCGCCGACCAGGGCATTGTTGTCCTCGCGCGAGCCCCTGTTCCTGATCCGGAATGAGGTGATGCCGGCGGCAAGTCCCGGCTCGTCCGGCGTCAGCACCTCCACATTCGACAACGCGCGCGCCTTTACGACCCAGCGGTCACGCAGATAGCGCAGCCGCGCGGCCTTGGCCGGCGTGCCGATGGCCTCGTGAACCCTGAGCGCCAGCGGCAGGGTCAGGATGGCGGCAAAGTTCGCGGTGCCGGTATGAACGCGGGAGCGGATGTCGTTCGGATCGAAGCTGCCATCGCCGTAATGGCGGTCGATCGCATCCAGCCTTCCCTTGCGGATGTAGAGGAAGCCGAGGCCGACCGGCGCCCCGATCCATTTGTGCAGATTGAAGCCGATGAAGTCCACGCCGAGATCGGCGATGTCGAATTCGAGCTGGCCCCATGAATGGGCGGCATCGAGGATGACGTCGATGTTCTTCGCCCGCGCCATCGCGGCGATGTCCTTGACCGGCATGATCAAGCCGGTGCGGTGGCTCACATGTGTCAGCAGGATCAGCTTCAGCCGGGGCGTCTCGGCGATGGCTTTCGCGTAGGCGTCGAGAATGACCTGTTTGCTGGCAGGTTCCGGCACGGCGATCTTGAAGACGCCGACGCCGCGCCGATCCTTCAGCCACTCCATCGCGAACTGCATCGAATCGTAGTCGAGATCGGCATAGAGAACGGCGTCGCCCGCCTGCAGGCGGTTGTAGTTGACGATGAGATCCTGCATCGCCTCGGTCGCGCCGCGGGTCAGCGCAATCTCGCTCTTGTCGACGCCCGCGGTGCGCGCCAGCGCGGCGACGACAGCGTCGCTGTCCGCGCCGAATTTGGTGCGGGCATAGGCGGTGTTCTGCCTGTTGATCCTTTCCGTCTGGCGGATGTATTCGGCGAGCACCGGCTTCGCCATGATGCCCCAATAGCCGTTCTCGAGATTGGCCATGGTCCGGTCGACGTCGTAGAGAGCGGCGATCTGGTCCCAGAACGCGCGATCCTGCGCGACGTCGGCCCCCGTGCGCACGAACGGCGGGACGGCTGCTGCGTCGGTTTGTGCGCCGGCAGTGCCGGCCATCGCCAGCGTTGCGGCCGCGCCCAGCATGCCGCGCCGGGAAATATGTAAAGTCCGATCCATCACAGGCCCCCGTTGTCAGGCCCGCTTCGTCGCAAGCTGGAACGACAGCGTCATGACGGCCGCCGGCTTATCCGCAGCGCGGACCAGCCTTGACGCAGGGCAGTCACGCCCTGTCCGGGAAATCTCTTGCAAAAGGGCCCGGATGCCGCTTCGCTCATCCCACGACAACAATCAAAAACGGACCCACCCATGCCCATCGTCAACCGCATCGCCGCCCTCTCCGACGAAATGGCCGCCTGGCGCCATGACTTCCACGAGAATCCGGAGCTGCTCTACGAAGTCCACCGTACCGCCGGCATCGTCGCCGACAAGCTCAAGGAGTTCGGCTGCGACGAGGTGGTGACGGGCATCGGCCGCACCGGCGTGGTTGGCGTGATCCGCGGCCGCAAATCGGCCTCCGGCAAGACCATCGGTCTGCGTGCCGACATGGACGCCCTGCCGATCATGGAAACCTCGGGCGTGCCCTACGCCTCGAAGGTCCCCGGCAAGATGCACGCCTGCGGCCATGACGGCCACACCGCGATGCTGCTGGGCGCCGCCAAATATCTTGCCGAGACGCGCAATTTCGACGGCACCGCGATCATGATCTTCCAACCCGCCGAAGAAGGCGGCGGCGGCGGCAAGGCCATGGTCGACGACGGCCTGATGACGCGCTGGAACATCCAGGAGGTCTACGGCATGCACAACATGCCCGGCCTGCCCGAAGGCCATTTCGCCACCACGCCCGGCGCGATGCTCGCGTCCTCCGACAACATCCAGATCATCGTGCACGGCAAGGGCGGCCACGCCGGCGCCGGTCCGCACAAGTCGGTCGACAGCGTCCTGATCGGCTCGCAGATCGTCAATGCGCTGCAATCGATCGTCGCACGCAACGTCGATCCGCTGAAGTCCGCCGTCATCTCGATCACGCAATTTCACTCCGGCACGGCGTTCAACATCATCCCCGAAAGGGCCGAGCTCGCCGGCACCGTGCGCACGCTCGACCCCGAGGTGCGCGATCTGGTCGAGCGCCGCATCGGCGAGGTCGCCGACAGCGTCGCCCGCGCCTATGGCGGCTCGGCCGAGACCAAGTACACGCGGATGTATCCGGTGACGATGAACCATGCGCGCGAGGCCGGCCTTGCCGCCGACGTCGCCCGCGACATCGTCGGCACCGAGCGCGTCAACGACAAGTTCATTCCGATGATGGGCGCCGAGGACTTTTCGTTCATGCTGGAAGCGCGCCCCGGCGCGATGGTGCTGGTCGGCATGGGCGACGGCAACGAGTGCCACCACCCCGCCTATGTCTTCAACGACAACATCCTCGGCCACGGCGCCTCGTTCTGGGTGCGCATGATCGAGACGCGGATGCCGGCGTAAAAGCTCCGGTCTCGTAGGGCGGGTAAAGCGAAGCGTGCCCACCACCGCGAATGGTGGGCACGGCGCTTTGCGCCTTTGCCCACCCTACGGCAGCGTCACCCGGGCGACAGTTCACCCCTGATATTGCAGCACGTGCATGCCGGCGTTCCAGTCGGAGACGAACATCAGCCCGTCGGGCCGCACATAGGCGTCGCAGGTCTTGGCCGCGAGGCCGATATTCGGACGCGGATCGACGAGCTTCTTCGGGACCGGCGGCACCCAGTACGCGATCTCCTTCGGTGCGAAGGCGTCGTTGATGTCGAACACCCTGACGCCGGCGTTGTTGTAGGTCGCGAAGATCGTCTCCTCGCTCTGAAACGATCCCGGGCGGTTCTCGTGCAGATTATGCGGGCCGAAGGTGCCGCTCGTGCAGAAGTCGCGATCGCGCGGCGTCGGCAACGTTGCGATCGGCACCGGATTCTCGGGCGCGCGCACGTCGAGCACGAAGGTGTGGAACAGGCCCTTGGCGCATTTCTCCGCATTGGCCTCGTCCGCGACGATCGCGAGCTGGCGCTTCGGCAGCGGCAGCGGCGTATGCGTGCCGCCGGCGAACGGCGGCGACCAGTTGATGTGCGACAGCAGTTTTGGATTGGCGGGATCGCTGATGTCGTGGATGGTGAAGCCGCCGTCGCGCCAGGCGGCATAGCCGCGATCCCCCGCCGTGATCATGTGATGGAGCGCAAAGCGCTTGCCCTTGGGCGTCGCCGGCTCGCCGGCCGCGCGGTTCATGCCCGGCAGCCACCATTTCGCGACGATGTCCGGTTTCGTGACGGTCTTGAGATCGACCACGCAGAGGATGTGGTCGGTGAAGCCGTCGAAATGCGCCGAGACATAGGCGTACCGGCCGCCCGGCCACCACAGCCGGTTGATGCCGAAGCCCGGCATTTCGAGGAAGGCGATCTCGCGCATCTCGCCCGGCTTCGAGATGTCATGGATCGACAGGCCGCAGCGAAATTTCTTGGCCTTGGTGATGCTGTCGACCAGCGTGTTCTCGAAATAGCCGCGCATGTTGTCGTAGGACTGCATCGCGACGATGTTGGCGCCGTTGGCCAGCAACAGCAGGTCGTCAGCCACCTGGAGATGGTGGGTGCGGGTGTATTGCCCCGCGGTGAAGAAATTGACCGGCTTCAGCGCGCGCGGATCGGATGCGTCCAGGATCGTCACGCCGTCGCTGAACATGTGCCCGACATAGACATGCTGCCGGTTGAACATCACCTGCACGCTGTCGGGCCGGCCGCCGATGTCGCTGTAGGAGATGTGCTTGATGCCCTTGCCGATGCCCTCGGGCGGAATCTCGGCCTCGGCGGACACTGCGGGCCCGGACCAGCCGGACAATGCGGCGGCCCCGAACACACCCGACAATTGCTGAAGGTGGCGGCGGCGCGAGACTTGAGGCATCGGTTTCCCCCCATTTTTTGGGGGATGATGCGCGCTTGCAGCGAGGCGTGCAAGCCTTGTTGACCGCATCAGCTTTGCGAGGCGCTCAGTTGCAAACTTCGCCGGGTATTTTGAAGCTTGGATTGGAGGGATGCGGGACTGATCCGAGCCGACATCCCTTGGCGATCGGCCTACAACCGGAGCTGCCGCAGATCATCTGCCCGGATGCCTGCGGCTTTGCCGCCGTGGACTCCGCTTCCTTGCGATCCTGATCGCGCCTCCGCGACTCCTCGCGCGCGACCGGCTTCTTCTCCTGGATCTTCTCGCATTCGTTGTCCTCGCCGACGCGATAGCCAGCGCGGCAGGTGATCTTGACGCATTGGTCGCCGTCGGCCTTGAAGCCGAAATTGCAGACGAGCGGGCAAACGCGTCCTGGCTTGGCCTTCAGCGCATCGAGCGCGTCGATGCTGGCAAGCTTCGCGTCGAACTGGGTGCCGGCATATTTGTTGAACAGGGTCAGCGAGCGCTGCGAGACGGCGTTCCAGTCGCCGTCGGCGGACGCGGACAGACAGCCGACGCGGCGCAACTCGCTCTGCACGGATTTGGTCAGATCGGCCGCGGACAAGGTGGATGCCGGCGCCGGCGAGAGGGCTGCAACTTTTTGCTCGACCTCGGGCATCTGCCGATCGGCCGCTGGCTTTGCAGCCTGCTCCGCCCTCTCGGCCGCCTGTTTGGCGGCAAGCTCGGCCTTGGCCTTCTCTGCGGCCTGCTTCTCGGCCAGGGCTTTCGCGGCTGCCGCCTCCGCAGCCTTGCGCTCGCGTTCCGCCGCCTCGGCCTTCGCCTGCTCGATCTCTTTCTTCTTTTCGGCTGCGATCCGTGCCTCTTCGGCGGCCTTGGCAGCCGCGGCGGCCTTCTCCTGCTCGGCCTTCTGGGCGCGCTCGGTCATGAGCCTCGCTTTTTCCTGCTCGGCCGCCCTCGCCTTTTGCTCGGCGGAAGCACGCGTCTCTTCGGCAGCGATCTTGTTCAACTGCCCCTTGGCCAGATTGGCGTAGAAGCCTTCCGGGTAGGCAGCCAGAAATGCTTCCCAGCCGTCGCGCGTCGCGAGCTGGAGCGCGAGCTCGTAGTCCCTGCGAATGGCCTCCTGCGGATTGGCCTGCGGACCGGTTGCGGCTTGCTTCGCGACGAGCGGCACGTCGTCGCCGCCGAGCGAGCCGTAGACGTAGGGCTCCTGCTTGTAGCCGGTCGTCTTGAGAACGTCGTCGCGCACGAAGCCGAAGGCCTTGCGCAGATCGAGTCCCGGCTTCGGCAGATGCTCAACCAGCGCCACAGCGAATGGGCTGTTTCTGGAATCTCCATCGGACGCCGTCGAGCCTGCCTTCGCCGCGAAGGCGATCATCGTGTTCGGGCTGGTCGGTTCGACCTTGGCAAGGCCGCGTCCGATCGCGCGCGAGGCCAGCGTGCGCTTCATCGTCTTGGCGAAGGGATTGTCGCGGCAGGCATCCAGGATGATCAGGCGCAGCTGCTTGGCCGGTTCGACCGCGAACAGGGCCCGCTCGACCGGGATGGTCTCGTCGAGGACGTCGCCGTCCGTCTCCAGCGTGGCGTCGGTTGGAATGAGATAATTGTTGCCGTCGAGCTCGATGCCGTGGCCGGCGTAGTAGATCACCGCCATATCCGCATCGCGCGTCCTGCCGGCGAACTCGCGCAACATGCGCCGCATCTCGCTGGCGCTGAGATCGAGCCGGACGTCGACTGAATCGAAGCCGGCCTTCTTGAACATTCCGCCGACCAACGTGGCGTCGTTGACGGGATTGCCGAGCTTCGGCGCGCTTTTATAGGCCGAATTGCCGATGATCAGCGCGACCCGCCGGTCGGCATGTGCCGGACCGCAAGCCAAACCCATCGCAAATATCAATAAAACAAATAGCCGAAGCGGAATCACCTGCGTCCCCCCGGATGCAATGCCGTGAGATTATTCGGGAGTGTCGCCGATTGCCAATCCTTCCTGTGTGACATCCATCACACAGAGCCTTGGAGTTGGACCTATGGTTATGTGGCGACGCTCCCAGCCCCGCGAGAGCTGAAACCGGGCCCGTCATCGCGCCGCGGAGCGTAGATCCGCCGGCTCGCGCGCACGCAGCAGGCGAGCTGCGGCCTCCTCTGGCGCCAGAGGTAGGGTGAACTGAAAGACGGCGCCCCGCGGCTCGTTGGCGCCGGCCCACATCCGTCCGCCATGCGCCTCGATGATCGAGCGGCAGATGGCGAGACCCATCCCCATGCCGGTGGGCTTGGTGGTGTAGAAGGCTTCGAACAGGCTCTCGACATTCTTCGGATCCAGTCCCGGACCGGAATCCCGCAAGGTGACCTGCACGCCGTCCGATGCATCCCGGCCGGTGCTGATCAGCAACTCGCGTCCCCCCTCGCCGACCGCCGCCATCGCCTCGATCGCGTTGACGATCAGGTTGAGTATCACCTGCTGAAGTTGAACACGATCCGCCTGAACGGGCGGCAAGCCTTCGGCAAGTTGCGTTTGCACCGAGACGCCGTTCTTGAACGCTTCGCTGCGTGTCAGCGCGACGACCTCGAGCACCGCCTGGTTGATCTCCATGTCCTCCTTTTGCGGGGGCGCCTTCCTGATCAGCGCCCGGATCCTGCCGATGACGTCCCCGGCGCGCATGCCGTCGCCGGTGATCCAGCCGAACGTCTGTCGAACCCGCTCCAGATTTGGCGGTTGCGCCTCCAGCCAGTTCAACCCGGCCTCGGCGTTCGCCACGATCGCGGCGATCGGCTGGTTGACTTCATGGGCAATCGATGCGGTGAGCTGTCCCATCGTGGTGACGCGATTGGCGTGCGCGAGCTCCATCAGGGCTTCGCGGTAGCGCCGTTCGTGCTCGCGGGCGTCGGCTTCCGCCCGCTTGAGCGCCGTCAGATCGAGAACGAAGCCGACGCCTTGATCCGTGCCCTCTCCAAACATGGTCCCGCCGATCAGCACCGGCACACGGCTTCCGTCCTTGCGCACATACTCCTTCTCGAATGGGTGGGCCGTCCCAACCCGCTTCAGTTCCTCTACGGTATGCACGTCGCGCTCGCGCCATTCCGGCGGCGTGAGGTCGAACCGATTCACGTGCCCTGAGACGAGATCCTCCCGGTCGTATCCGACGATGCGTAGGAATGCATCGTTGGCCTCGAGAATGCGCCCCTCGACCTCCCAGATGATGATGCCGATGATGTTGGCGTCGAACAGGCGCCTGATCTTGATGTCCCGTGCTGCAAGATCACTCTGGAGCTGAATGTTCTCCTCGGTCGCCTTTCTCCGTCGTTTCGCCTCGAGCCGCGCGAGCGCCAGCGCAGCGCCAGCCAACGCGACGACGAGGACGACAGCGCCGGCGATCAGCCAGGTCCAGCGTCGCTCGAAGGCTTCGGCGCGCGCCTCCCGGTCGGCGAGCCGAAAGCGCTCGTGATCCACCATCTGGTCGATTTGCGAGCGGATCTCGTCCATACTGCGGATCATTGCCAGCGCGGCCAGCCCGGATGCGCCGGCCGTCTTCAGCATCTCGTCGATCTCGCGCAGCGTTGCTGCAATGGTCAGTGCCACATGACCGGCGCGAAGGCCTTGCAACGGATCGTCCGCGACCAGCATCTGCAGCGCCTGAGCCTCCCGTCGTACGCTTTCATCGGAGACGCCGTAGGCCTTGAGATAGGCGGGGTCGAGGGTCATGAGATAGCCGCGCCTTTCGGTCTCCAGCTCCGCGACGATCGCCCGCAGCCGATCGAGCGTTTCGAGGACCTGACGGCTATGCTCGATGAAGTGATGAGCTGCCTGCCGCTCCTGCCAATATTGCAGTCCGAGGAAGCTGGTCGTGGCAAACAGGGTCACAAGCACTGCGACCGCAAGGATCAGCGGGCGAGCAAACCATCGCAAAGACAGAGCCGGAGCAGAGGCTGACATTTGCCTAGCGTCATGCTCGCGTGACCGGCGCGTCTTCTGGTGCCGAGGCCAGAGCATTGCTACAATGATAGCACGAATAGGCCCGCATGGGTGAGCCGGAAACCTGATCCAGGTTGCTTCGGCTTCGGCCCCAGCAAGTCGTCCGGCGAGAGCCGCGATGTCGCAGGGTGCGGGCCCGCTCACGTGTCGTGAATGACTGCCTTGGTGAAGGAGCATTGACATGGCGCAGGGTGACAACGCACTGAACCGTCAGATGCCGGCCAGCCGGCGCAGTTTCGTCAAGGGATTGGGCGCCGGTGCGATGCTGCCGGCCCTCGGCGTGCTGCCGCGGTGGAGTTTTGCCGAGAATGCCGCTGCAACCCGCGCCAACGCCGCGATCGACTGGAAGCAGTTTGCGGGTCAGACGATCGCGCTTTCGGGCGCGATCCATCCGTGGTCGAATGCAATCGCGCCGCTGTTGCCGGAGTTCACCATCCTTACCGGCATCAACGTCGCCGTCGATTTCCAGCTAGAAACCACCTATCTCGGCGCACTGCCGATCCGGCTCGCCCGCGGCAGCAGCACGCCAGACGTCTTCATGTTCACGACCTATGGCCAGGGCATCTCGAACGGATGGCTGGAGCCGCTGAACGGCTATTATTCTAACAAGTCGCTGACCGACCCCGCCTGGTATGACGAGAGCGACCTGCTCAAGACCGCCCGGGCCTTCCCGCTGTGGTCGGACGGCGAACGGTACGCCGTGCCGATTACCTCGGAGGCGATGACCCTGTTCGTCAACAAGGATGCGCTGGCAGCCAAGGACCAGCCTGTCCCCCAGACCTTCGAAGAGCTGCTCGTCACCGCCAAGGCGGCCAAGACCGGCGGGATGTCGGGGATCGCCATGCGGGCCCAGGCCGGCGGCAATTCCTCCCCACCGGCCATGGGCTTCCTGTTCTCCTATGGTGGGGCCATGGTCGAGCACAACAAGGTCGCTTTCGCGAGCCCGGAGGCGATCGCCGCCGTCGAGATGTACGGACAACTGCTCAGCCAGGCCGGGCCTGCCGGCGTCGGCAGCTATGAATGGTACCACGTGCTGGACGACTTCCTGCAGGGGCGGACGGCCATGGCAATCGACAGCAGCAACTTCGCAACCGACATCTCCAATCCGGCGAAAAGCCGCGTCGCCAAGCAGGCTGGATTTGCAACCTTTCCGCATCTCGCCGGCCGCAAACCCGTCCCCTTCATGTCGCACTGGCAGGCCTGCATCAATTCCAAATCGCGAAACAAGCGGGCGGCTTTCCTGTTTCTGCTCTGGGCAACGAGCAAGGCGACCTCGCTTCAGACTGCTGCGGCGGGGCTGGCGACGACGCGCGTGTCGGCCTGGTCGAGCGAAGGCTTCAAGAAGGCGTTCGGCTCGCAAGCCGCCGAGGCGGCACTGACCAACTTGCAGAACGCGGATGTCGACCGCGCCAAGGCAATCCTCTTCCATCCGCAATCGAGACCGATCCTCGACGCCTTCATGATCGGCGTCAATGAAGTGGTCAACGGTGCGAAATCGGCGAAGGAAGCGATGACGGGCGCCGCCGAAAGGGCCAATGCGGCGATCCGCGGCTAGCAGCGATGTGGTGCTCGATCGGACGAGTTGGGGCCGCGCCGTGCACGGCCCCATGGGGCTAACCCGCCTGGCCACGGAGGTCAGGCGAAAACCACCTCGTGCCGCATCACGAACGGCGCGAGCAGCGTGTGCACCTCACCGGCCGCCATCTCGCGTTGGTCCGCAGGCACGCCCGCAAGCGTCACGGTAGCGATCGAGCCGTGGCTGCCGTGGGCGCCGACCTTGACCGAGCAATCGATGCCACGCTCGGTCAGCGGCGCCAGCACCTTGGCGAACACGCGCTGCGCCGCGTCCCAGCGCAGTTGCGGCTTGAACACCTTGCCGACGCCGGTCACCGGCATCGGATCGATCGGAATGACCTGCACCGGCACGGCGGCGCGCTCCGGCGTGCGCTCGCGAACCCAGGATTCGAGTTCGCCCGGCTCGACGGTCGCGCCGGGCTTGAGCTGGACATAGCCGACCGGCAGCTCGCCGGCATAGGCGTCGGGCTGGCCGACCACGGCAGCGAAGCCGACCGCGGGATGGCGGAACATGATCTCCTCGATCGGCGCCGGATCGATGTTGTGGCCGCCGCGGATCACGAGATCCTTGGCCCGGCCAGTGATCCAGAGATAGCCGTCGGCATCGAGCCGGCCGAGATCGCCGGAATTGACCCAGACGTCGTCGACGAACGCACCTCTGTTGTGCTCGTCGTTAAGATAGCCGCTGAACACGCCGGGCCCGGCCATGATCACGACGCCGATCTCGTCGGGCTTGCAGTCGCGGATCAGGCGGCCGTCGGCATCGAGCTGCACGATGCGCACGCGCGCATAGGGCATGGGAAGGCCAACCGAGCCGAGCCGGATCGGCCGTGAGGGATAAGCGAGCGTGTGCACGCTCGAGGTCTCGGTCATGCCGTAGACCTCGACCACCGGCAGCTTCAGCTTCTCCTGGATCGCCGAGCCCACCGCGACGGGGATCGCCGAACCACCGCCGGCTGCATATTTGAGGCTGGAGATGTCGGCACTGCCCGGCGGCACCGCGAGCGTCGCGGCCAGCACCGTCGGCACGCTCGACAGCGCCTCGGGCTTGAAGCGCTCCACCAGGCTCCAGATGTTCTTCACCGAATTGGGATTGCGCCAGCCGCTCGGCGACAACACGACCAGCGAGCCGCCGCTCGACAGCGTCAGCAGCACCTGTGTCAAAGATCCGCCGACATGAAACAGCGGCATGCCGAACAGCAGGTTGGACCCCGGCTTCGATTTCAGCAGCAGATTGAGCGCCCAGGCCTGATAGACTTGGTTGGCATGGGTGTGCCGCACCAGCTTCGGCGTGCCGGTGGTGCCGCCGGTGTGGAAATAGGCGGCGACGTCGCTACCCGAAATCTTGCGCCCGCTGACAAGCCGGTCCGCCGGCTGCTGCTTGATCAGGTCGTTGAACGCAAAGATGCCCTTGTCCGGATCGCCGCCGCCGAACACCTGCACGATCGCCTTGAGGTGCTTCAGCTGCGGCCGGATCTGCTCGACCTTCTGCCAGATGTCCGTCCCCGGCATCGGCCCGAGCGCCACCAGCACTTTCGTATTCGCCGCTTCCAGAATTTCCGCGATCTGATGCGGCTCCAGCAGCGGGTTGACGGGATTGGCGATGCCCGCGGCTTCCGCGCCCAGCAGCGTCACGAAGGCATCGGGCACCAGCGGTAACATGAAGCTGACGACGTCGCCCTTCTCCACGCCAAGCGCGTGAAACATGTTGGCGGCCTGCGTCACGCGCGCGATCAGATCGCGATAGGTGACTACGAGCGGCGTGTCGGCAGGATCGGCGTTTTGCAGGAACTGGATCGCGGCACCGTCGGGGTTGCGTGCAGCACCGAGCTTGATGGCGTCATACGTGCTCTCGGCCGCAACGCGATCCGCGTAAGGGACCGCTTCGAAGGCGCGAATCTCCGCGTCCGTCGAAAGCTCTGGATAGTCGTCGCCGATCAGCCGATCGAGCGCGTGGATGCCCGCCATGGAATTCCGTCCTCCCTCTGTTCATTGCCCCGCCCCCTGTCTTTTGACATTTGGTTCGGACGAGGCCTCGGCCGATGGCCGGCCGAGCGGGGCCACAATGATGGATGATTTGGCGTTCGTCCATTGTCTCGCCGCGGCGTCGATCAGGTTCGGTTCACGCGGCCTTTGAACCTGCACGCCCGATCCGGGGACCAAGAACTGCCGTCAGATTCTCTGGCCAGCGTCCTGCCGCAAGACTTGGGGTGATCATGACCACGCGCTCGCGAAACCGCATCACGAAGCTGATCCTCGCGCTCGCCATGGCTTCGGCGATTGCAGCGCCGGCAGTCACCCTGCCCCAGGCTGCGATCGCTGCGGACAGCCAGATCGACAAGATGCGCGCCAAGATCGCGGCCTTCATCGGCGACAAGATGGAGAAGCTGGGCGGCTCGCGCATCGTCTACAAGGTCGACGGCGACGGTATGCGCGAGAGCGCCGTCACGGATTTGCGCGACGAGGTCTACAAGACCCTGCGCGAGAGCAAGATCGCCTTCTCCGGTCTTGCGATCCGCGACGGCGGCGTCGAGGTGAAGATCGCGGACGCCAAGGGTCGCGAAGAGCTGAAGCGCAAGCTCGCGTCCGCCGCTGAAGGCCTGCCGTCGCATGCCCTCGCCGTGACCGACGGCGGCGACGGTCTCCTCAAGCTCAAGCCGACCGATGCGGCATTGGCCGCGGGACTGCACGATCTCGTCGATGATTCCATCGCCATGATCGAGCAGCGCCTCAAGGACGCCGGCATCAATCTCGCCAGCGTCCAGCCCGACGGGACCGATCGCATCCGCATCTTCCTGCCGGGCATGATGGAGCCCGAGCGCGTCACTGCGATCTTCGCCACGAAGGTGAAGGTCGGCTTCCGCCTGGTCGATCTCTCGATGCCGGCGGAGCAGGCCCAATCGGGCACGCCGCCCGCGGGCAGCGAGGTCCTGCTCGGCTTCAAGGACAAGCGCCCCTATCTGGTCGCCAGGGACAGCGCGCTTGACGGCGACGACATCAGCTATGCCGGGCCGGCGATGTCGAGCGGCACGAATGAACCGATTGTCTCGTTCCGCTTCAACGGTCGCGGTACGCGCCGCTTCGCCCACATTACCGAAGAAAACATCGGCAAGCCCTTCACCATCGTGCTCGACGGCAAGGTGATCTCGGCTCCCGTGATCCGCGAGCCCATCACCGGCGGCTCCGGCCAGATCTCCGGGAATTTCACCCTGGAAGAGGCGAACAGCGTCGCCATGATGGTGCGCGCCGGTGCGCTGCCGGGCCATCTTGGCCTGGTCGACCAGCAGGTCGTGCAGCCCGCCGCCAAGCCCTGAGGCGGCCCCTCCACCGAACGCCCCGTCCGGGTCCGCCGGGCCTTCCGCGGCTGCAGGCAACACCGACGCCCCGGGGCGAATCACCCGGGCGCGGCGGCCATACGCACAACCAACGGGCAATTGCCGAAACGCCCGATCAGGCTAAAATTTGCCTCTTGCGGCATGACGGCCAAAGGCTTCATTTCAAGCGGTCGTCATTCGATTTCCGCTATACGAGTACCCAAGGACTGAAGGCCTTACGCGGGGTTAGTACCATGCTGTCCGGCAGCGCAGACACGTCGTCCATCCTCGACCGCATCCTCGATGCGGCGACGGACAATCTCAGGATTGCGAAGATCCTGGTCCAGATGGGCCTCGATCCCAACAACGTGACCTGGGACGGGATCTTCAACCGGATGCTGGAGATCTTCATCCACAACATCACCCTCGCCAATCTGTTCGCCGCGGTCGGCGCCGGTTTCTTCGTCGCCACCCTGCTGATGCGGACCATGGTGCCCCTGCGCGTCGCCAACATGGTCGGCTGCGCCTTCTTCGCCGTGTTCGGCGCGCTCACCGCCAACGTCTCGACGTTCCTGCTCTATCTGCTGCTGCTTCCGATCAACGCACTTCGGCTGCGGCAGATGCTCAAGCTGGTCAAAAAGGCGCGCCATGCGGCCGAAGGCGACATGTCGATCGAGTGGCTCAAGCCGTTCATGACCGAGCGGAAATATCGCAGCGGCGACACGCTGTTCAAGCTGGGCGATCCCGCCAAGGAGATGCTTCTCACGGTCACCGGCAAATTCCTGGTCAAGGAGATCAATGTCGAGATCGGGCCCGGCGCGCTGATGGGCGAGCTCGGCTTCCTCACGCCGGACAACCGCCGCACCGGAACGATCGAATGCATCGAGGACGGCCAGGTGCTGACGATCACCTATGACCGCCTGCTCGAGATCTACTTCCAGGACCCGCAGTTCGGCTATTACTTCCTGGTGCTGACCAGCCAGCGCCTGCTGCAGAACATCGATCGCCTGCAGAAGCAGTTGGCGACCGCGCGGGCGCCGACCACCAACAGGATCGCGTAACGCCCGCTCAGCTCAGCAGCAGCGCCATGCCGGGATCGCCCTTCTCCATCGCCCGCCGGTAGGCGGGGCGCGCACCGATGCGGCCGAGATATCTGACCACGTTCGGACAGCGCTGAAGATCATAGGGCTGGAAGTAGCGCATCGTGGTGAGCGAGAAGCCGATCATGATGTCGGCGGTGGTGAAGGTCTTGCCCGCGAGGTATTCGGCGTCACGAACGCGCGCGTCCACCAGGTCGAAGGCGCGGTCGACGCGTCCCCTGGTCGCGACCAGCATCGGATTGTCATCAGTGAGCTTGAGCCGGTTCAGGATCATCAGCCGGCCCATGCCGGCCTGCAGCGTGCCGTTTGCGAAGTGAAACCAGTACAGGAACTGCGCGAAGTCGGCGTCGTCGGGGCGGAGCGCGAGACGGCCATTGCCGTATTTCGCCATGATGTAATCGACGATGGCGCCGGACTCGGCCAGCACGAGATCACCGTCCGTGATGACGGGCGCCGCCCCGATCGGATGCAGCGCCTTGTAGTCGGGCGGCGCCAGCATGGTCGTGGCATCGCGCGTGTAGCGCTTCAGCTCATAGGGGATTTCGAGCTCCTCGCAGAGCCAGACGATGCGCTCGGACTGCGACTTGCCGAGATGATGGACGGTGAGCATGACGCCTCCTGCGGACCAATTGACGCCCTATCCTAACCCGTCATTACGAGCGCAGCGAAGCAATCCAGACTGGTGCCTGCGGAAAGATTCTGGATTGCTTCGCTCCGCTCGCAATGACGGCGCGGAGAGAGCGCTCCACACCCTCCCCTCGTGCCCCGGACGCAGCGCAGCGCTTCTTCAGCGATGCGCTGCTGAGCCGGGGCCCATGCCGCCGAGTGCATGCCCTGTGGTGTGGGTCCCGGCTCTGCGCAGCAGCGTTGCACGCTGCAGCGCGTCCGGGACACGAGAGTGAGCCTACCCCACCTCGTCCGTCACCATCCGCGCCACGACGCGGTCGCGGCGGATGAAGTGGTGCCAGAGGGCGGCGACGACGTGAACAGCGATCAACGCGAGCAGCACATAGGCAAAGAGGATGTGGCGGTCCTCATAGGCATTCGCCGCCGCGCGGTCGGGAGAGGTGAATTGCGGCACGTGAAACAGGCCAAAGAAATCCGAATAGTCGGGCGTGTGCGCGCCGGAATGCGCCCAGCCAAGCATGACGACGACGATCACGGCGAGATACAGCGCGCCATGGCTGACGCGGGCCGCGATCTTCTGCCAGCGCGAGGTCTTGGCCGGCTGCGCCGGTGTCGGGTTGACGAGGCGCCAGACCAGCCGCAGCACGGTGAGCAGCAGGATCAGATAGCCGATATCGGCGTGGATCGAGCGATAGAAGAAGCGGTCGGGACGCGCCGGCATATGGTTCATCCACCAGCCGAAAGCGATCATGCCGATGATGGCCAGCGCCAGGCCCCAATGCAGCCACCGGGAGACGCTGCCCCAGCCGGCGCTCGTATTTCTGATCATGTCGGATCCCCGGAATTTTGCGGATATGTCGCCGTCCGCGGCGCGGATATCGCTGTCTGATAGCGGGACAATGCGGTAATCGCGAAATTGAATCGTTCCAAATAGGCTGGGACCCGCCCCCGCCGCAAAACCGCCCCAAAAACCGAATGGTAACCATGACGGGCTAGGGTAACGACGTGACCAACTCCTCGACGATCCTGGTGTTCGATTCCGGCCTTGGCGGGCTCACGGTGCTCCGTGAGGTCGTGGCCGCGCGCCCGGACGCGCATTACGTCTACGTCGCCGACGACGCCTTCTTTCCCTACGGCCACCACAGCGAGGACGAGATCATCGCCCGCGTCGTGCCGCTGATGGGCGAGCTGATCGGCGCGCATGATCCGGACCTCGTCGTCATCGCCTGCAACACGGCGTCCACCCTGGTCCTATCGCATCTGCGTGCCGCTTATTCCCTGCCCTTCGTCGGCACGGTGCCGGCGATCAAGCCGGCCTGCGCCCAGTCGAAGACGCGCCGCGTCTCGGTGCTCGGCACCAAGGGCACGGTGAAGCGCGAATACACCAAGGCGCTGATCCGCGATTTCGCGCAGGGCTGCGAGGTGACGCTGGTCGGCTCGCCCGAGCTTGCCTCGCTCGCCGAAGCCGAGCTGAGCGGCACGTCCGTCAGCGACGACGCCATCCGCGCCGAGCTTGCCCCCTGCTTCGTCGGCGAGGCCGCGGGCGCGCGCACCGACACGGTGGTGCTCGCCTGCACGCACTATCCCCTGCTGCTCGACCGCTTGAAGAAGCTCGCGCCCTGGCCGGTCGACTGGATCGACCCGGCGCCCGCGATTGCCCGCCGCGTGTCCGACCTGCTCGGCGCGCGCAGCGGCGGCATCGTGCAATCCGGCGCCGAGATGATCTTCACGTCGAACCGCGCGCATGGCCTCAGCGCCACGCTGACGCCGTTCTTCGGCGGGCGCGCGGTCGCCTGACTTTCCGGAGACACGGCGCGCTGCTAGGCTTCGCCGTCGTCATTGCTCCGCAGGTCATCCCATGCCGCTCCCCGCAAAGCCGCTCAATCGCCTCCGCCAATTGTGGAGCGAGGGCCGCCCCGCCTTTGGCGCAATCGCGACCATCCCGAGCGTGCAGATGGTGCAGATCATGGCGCGCTCGCTGGACTGGATCATCGTCGATCTCGAGCACGGACCGATCGGGCTCACCGAAGCACACGCGATGATCGCCGCGACGACCGGCACGCCGTGCACACCCCTGGTGCGGATCGCGGCGAACGAGCCGTGGCTTGCGAAAGCGCCGATGGACATCGGCGCCTTCGGCATCAACTTTCCGATGATCAGCAATCGCGCGGACGCCGAGAAGGCCGTGCGCAGCGTGCGCTATCCGCCGCGCGGCGACCGGCTCTGGGGTCCGTTCCACGCACCATTCCGGTGGGGCCAGTCGATGCCCGACTACATGGCCGGCGCCGATGACGAGATGATCTGCATGGTCACCATCGAGCATGTCGAGGCCGTCAACCGCATCGACGAGATCATGGCAACGCCTGGCATCGACGTCGCGGTGATCGGCCCCGGCGATCTCGCCACGTCCATCAACAAGCGCGGCCAGATGGACGATCCGGAATTGCTCGCGCTGGTCGCCCGCGCGGAGGCCGGCATCCTCAGAAGCGGCGTGCCGATCGGCGGCGTGGCCCGCACCGCCGACCAGGCCAACGCCCTGGTCGACCGCGGCTACCGCGCCATCGCGCTCGGCTTCGACTGGTCGCTGTTCCAGCGCGGCATCATGGCCGCCTTCGAGGGCATCAGGCGCTGAACAAGCCGATTGCCACCTTGCCGGGAACTGCCGCGCTGCTAGGGTCCGCCTCCCAGGGAGGAAAAACCATGCTCAAAAAGACTTTGCTCGCTCTGTCCTTCGCCGCCATTGCCTTTGCGGCCTTCGCCCAGCAGCCCGGAATCAAGCGTACCCCGCTCCAGAAGGTCGAATTCCCCGACGGTTACGCCACCATCACCGCCATCGCGGAAGTCCCGGCGGGCGGCGCGGCCGGACGCCATACCCATCCCGGGGTCGAAACGGGGTACGTGCTGGAAGGGGAGCTCAATCTCCTGATCGACGGCCAGCCGGAGAAGACCCTGAAAGTCGGCGATTCCTACCAGATCCCGGCTGGCGTCGTGCACGACGCCAAGGCTCATGGCGATAAGGCCATGAAAGTGCTTGGAGTTTACATCGTCGACAAGACCAAGCCGCTGGCCTCGCCGGCGCCCTGATGCGGCGAACCGACCGGCCCCAAGCGGGTTAGGTTCGTGCTACAGCGTGCGGCGGGCAGGAACCTGCTCGCTGCACATATTTTCATCTGCGGGAACCGAAGGACCAGATGCGCGGGACGCCCAAGACCATTTCGCTGCCCCGGCGCCTGATTTGCGACCTCATGCGCGCGTCGATGGACGTGCCGTTCGTCTCGCTGTCCCGTTCACTCAACATCCGCCCCCTGCTGGAGGCCCGCGCAGGTGCGATGGCACCTGCAGGCTGGGCCGCCATGTTCGTCAAGGCGTTTGCCATCGTGGCCAGGGATGAGCCGATCCTGCGCACCGTCTACGCCAAATGGCCCTGGCCGACGCTGTACGAGCTGCCCAGGAGCGTGGCGCTGGTGGCCGTTGCCCGGGTCGAGGATGGCGAGGAATGCGTGATGCCGCAGCGAATCGCGGCCCCGGAGGCCCTGCCGCTGGCGGAGGTGGACGCCGAGATCCGCCGCGCCAAGACGGCGCCGATCGAGGACGTCCCGATGTTCCGCAAGATCATGCGGGCGACCCGCCTGCCGCTGCCCCTGCGGCGCCTGTCCTGGTCCATCGGGCTGAATTTCGGCCGCCAGCGTGGCAACTGGTTCGGCAGCTTTGCGGTGAGCTCGGTGGCCGCCTATGGCGGCGGAGAGCTCCATCCCGTCACGCCAGGCCCCTATATCGTCAGCTATGGGGTGGTCGAGCCCGACCAGACCATCCATGTCGTGATCCGCTGGGATCACCGGGTAACCGACGCCGCCCCCATCGCCCGGGTCCTGACCCGGCTGGAACAGGTCCTGAACACTGACATCGCTGCCGAATTGCGGGCGGCGGGCTCAAAGCCGATCCGGGCGGTCAGGACGTGATTCCGGGCCGTTCGCATTGACAGCGAACCCCAAACTCCCCTAAAAGCCGCCTGCTCGCGGGCCGTTTTCGGCCCGCGAAGCGTTTCGCGACCCGTGGTCCAGTCCCTTAAGCTTTGGGGATCGGACCTGTCGGTGCCGGGATCCATCCCGTCACACAGGAGGGCGCGTTTCCTCAAACCAACCTAACTCTATCAAGAGGACGCGATGACTAAGCGCAGTGAGGCGAAGTACAAGATCGATCGCCGTATGGGCCAGAACATCTGGGGCCGCCCGAAGAGCCCCGTGAACCGTCGTGAGTACGGCCCCGGCCAGCACGGCCAGCGCCGCAAGGGCAAGCTCTCCGACTTCGGCGTGCAGCTGCGCGCCAAGCAGAAGCTGAAGGGCTACTACGCCAACATTTCCGAGCGCCAGTTCCACGGCATCTATGTCGAGGCCAGCCGCCTCAAGGGTGACACCGGCGAGAACCTGATCGGCCTGCTGGAGCGTCGTCTCGACGCGGTCGTGTACCGCGCCAAGTTCGTCTCGACGATCTTCGCCGCCCGCCAGTTCATCAACCACGGCCACATCAAGGTGAACGGCCGCAAGGTCAACATCTCGAGCTACCAGCTCAAGGTCGGCGACGTGATCGAGGTCAAGGAAGCCTCCAAGCAGCTCGCCCACGTGCTCGAAGCCAGCCAGCTTCCCGAGCGCGAGACCCCCGACTATCTCGAAGTCGACCACGGCAAGATGACCGCGAAGTACACGCGCATCCCCGGCCTCTCCGACGTGCCGTTCCCGGTGCAGATGGAGCCGCATCTGGTCGTCGAATTCTATTCGCGCTAAGATCTGACTATCGAAAGGCCCCGGTTCGCCGGGGCCTTTTTGCTTAAGAGCCACACTTCAGTGGCCGCAATGCTTTGAGGAGCCGTCGCATGCTCTACACCCCTCCCCCTATCAATCCCAAGGCGCCGCCGGTGCGCATCAATCTGCTTTCGGACACGCAGACCAAGCCGACGGCTGGAATGCGCGAGGCGATGGCGCGGGCGGAGGTCGGCGACGAGCAGGTCGGCGACGACCCGACCGTGAACGCGCTGTGCGAGCGCGTCGCCGCGCTGATGGGCAAGGAAGCCGCGGTCTACATGCCCTCGGGCACGATGTGCAACGTCACCGCGACGCTGGTGCATTGCCGTCCCGGCGACGAGATCCTGGCGCATGAGACCGCGCACATCATCGCCCGCGAAGGCGGCGCGCATGCCGCGATCGGCGGTTTTCAGGTGACGCAGCTCAAGGGCCCCGACGGCCAGTTCACGCCGGAGACCTTCCGCAAGGCGCTGCACCCGCGCACGCGCTACCAGCCGCCGCAGACCGTCGTCAGCGTCGAGCAGACCGCCAATATCGGCGGCGGCACGATCTGGAAGAAGGCAGCGCTCGACGAGATCGTCGCGATCGCCAAGCAGCACGGCCTCGTCACGCACATGGACGGCGCACGCCTGCTCAACGCCACGGTGGCCAGCGGCATCTCTCCGCGCGACATGACCGCGGGCTGGGACTCGGCCTGGATCGATTTCTCCAAGGGCCTGGGCGCGCCGATCGGCGGCGTGCTCGCGGGCACGCGCGCCTTCATCGACGCGGTCTGGCAGTGGAAGCAGCGCCTCGGCGGCTCGATGCGGCAGGCCGGCATCTGCGCGGCCGCCTGCATCTACGCGCTCGACCATCACGTCGAGCGCCTTGCCGACGACCACGCCAATGCGCGCGCACTCGCCCGCGGGCTGTCGCAGATCGCAGGCATCGAGGTGCAGGAGCCCGAGACCAACCTCGTGTTCTTCAAGCCCGACGGCGCCGGCATTCCCGGCGACAAGATGGTGGCGGCGCTGCGCCAGCGCGGCGTGACGCTCGCGATGATGGACGGCCGCATCCGCGCCTGCACGCATCTCGACGTCAATGCGGCCCAGGTCGAGGAAACGATCGGATATGTGCGCGAGATCGTGCGCGGGGCGTAACTACCGCCCCATCGCCTGATAGATCAGCGTCTTCAGCGCGAGTTGGACCCGCCCGCGCTGCGAGGGGGTCTGCACCATGAAGATCCCGAACAGATCGTCCTCGGGATCGATGAAGAAGAACGTGCCGCCGACGCCGTCCCAGCGATATTCGCCGAGCGGCCATGACGTCCCCTCGGGCACCGAGGTGCGCACGGCGAAGCCGAGACCGAAGCCGCTCGATGCGCCCGGATAATAGTTCTGCTCGCGTGAGACCTTCGTGTCCGGTCCTATGTGGTCCTTGGCCATCAGCGCGATGGTCTCGGCCTTGAGATAGCGGCGGCCTTCGAACGTACCGCCATTCAGCAGCATCTGCGAGAAGCGCGCGTAGTCGCCGACCGTGCCGACGAGGCCGCCGCCGCCGGACTCCCATTTCAGCGGTTGCCGGGGATCGCGCACCTGCGTCATGGGGCTGATCGCGCGGTCCGCAGGCATCGGCTCGGCGATGCGCGGCCACTTGGCGGGATCGGCCACATAGTAAGCGGTCTCCGTCATCCCGAGCGGATCGAGCAGCCGCTCCTTCTCGAACTGGAGCAGCGATTTGCCCGAGATCACTTCGACGATACGGCCGAGCACATCGGTGGAGAGGCCGTAGTCCCAGATCGTGCCGGGCTGTTCGGCGAGCGGCAGCGTGGCGATCTTCGCGACGAGCTCGGCATTGTTCAGGGCCTTGTTGTCGAACAGGCCGGCGTCGGCATAGAGCTTGTTCACCGGGCCCCCGCCATAATAGCCGTAAGGCAGCCCGGAGGTGTGGCGCATCAGATCCTTGACCGTCACCGGACGATTGAGCGGCTCGAGATCGAGCGAAACCTTGCCGTCCTCGGCCTTCTTCTCGACGCCGACTTTCATCCTGCCGAAGGCCGGAATGTATTTTGCGACGGGATCGTCGAGCGAAAGCTTGCCCTCCTCGACCAGCATCATCGCCATGACCGTCGTGACCGGCTTCGACATCGAATAGAGGCGGAAGATCGTGTCCGCGCTCATCGAAATCTCGGTGGCGACGTCGCGGACGCCGAAATTCTCGTAATAGACCGGCTTGCCGTGCTGCTGGAGCAGCAGGATCGCGCCCGGGAACGTTCCGGCGGCGACCTCCTTGCGGATGTAGTCGGAGACCTTGGCGAGGCCTTCGGGCGAGAAGCTGCGCGCGCGCCCGTCCGGGCCCGCCTGCGCACCGGCCGCACTCGACAGCAGAACGAGCGCCGCGAACAGCGCGCGGCGCCCGAACATGTCAATTCTCCATGGATTCATAAACCAACTGCTTCAATGTCCGCTGCACGCGCTGGCGCTCGGTCGGGGTCTGTTCCAGCAGGACGAAGAACATGTCCTGCTTGGGATCGATCACGAAGTAGCAGCCGGAGGCGCCGTCCCACTTCAATTCACCGAGATCGCCGGGCGGTGGCGGCTTTGCGTTGCCGGGATCGGTTCGGACCGCGAGCCCGAGGCCGAAGCCGAAGCCGTCGCCGGGGAAGTAGAAATAGTCGCGATCGACGCCGGAGCCCGGACCGATCTTGTCGGTCGTCATCAGCTTGAACGCATCGGGCTTGAGGATCGTCTTGCCGTCGAGCGTCCCGCCATTGAGCAGCATCTGCGCGAAGCGCTCATAGTCGGCCATGGTCGTCACCATGCCGCCGCTGGCGAACTGGATCTTCTTGACGACCGTCGGATCGTTGATCCGGCCAACGCGGAAATCGCTGTCGTTCGGCACCGGCTGCGCCATAAGCTTCTGCTTCTCGGGAGCCGTCACGAAGAATCCGGTATCGACCATGCCGAGCGGGTCCAGCAGCTTCTCCCGCATGATGTCGATCAGCGGCTTGCCGGCCGCGATCTCCATCACGCGCGCCAGGACGTCGGTCGAATGACCGTACTGCCACAGCGCGCCCGGCTGGTTGTGCAGCGGCAGCTTGGCGATGCGCTCGGCGAACTCGGCGAGGTCGAAATCGCCGGCATAGATATTGGCATCGCGATAGGCCTTGCGGACCAGGCTGTCGCCGTAAAAGCCATAGGTGATGCCCGAGGTGTGGCGCATCAGGTCGAGCACGGTGATCGGCCGGTTCGGTGGCACCAGCTCGAGCGACTTGGTGCCGTCGTCGGCCTTCTTCTCGACGCCGACCTTCACGTTGGCGAAGGAGGGAATGTATTTCGAGAGGGGATCATCGAGCTTGATCTTGCCGTCCTCGATCATCTGCACGGCAACGACGGAGGTGATCGCCTTGCTCATCGAGAACAGGCGGAAGATCGTCTTGTCGGTGATCGGCGCCTTGCTGGCTACGTCCTGGACGCCGAAGGCCTCGTGGTAGACAGGCTTGCCGTGCTGCCTGATCAGCACGGTGGCGCCGGCGATCTTGCCGATCGCGACCTCGTTCTTGAAGAACTCGCTGATCTTGCCGAGCTTCTCCTGGTTGAAATGCGCGCCGGCAGGAATCTCGTAGGTGCCCTCCGCCTTCGCGAACGACATCGCGCCAAGCGACAACAACGCGCCAAGCGACAACAACGCGCCGCAAGCGAACGCACGCAGTCCAGATCGTAAAATCATATCCCCTCCCCGGAACATGGTCCGGCGGAGTGTACCGACCGGGCCATCAGGCACAAGGGCCGCTGTAGCGCGCCAAAACGTCCGTATGGAGCGCCGCGCTTGCCTCCGAAAAACAACAGAAGACGACGTGGCCGACCGAGGGCACGGCCGGCAGAGCGTCGATGACCGTATGAATCGCGATCTTGGCGGCCCGATCGGCAGGAAAGCGGAAAATCCCGGTCGAAATCGCGGGAAACGCCACCGAGGTCAGCTCGTGCTTGCCGCACAGCTCCATCGAACGGCGATAGCAGGAGGCGAGCAGATCGTCCTCGTTGAGGGTGCCGCCGTTCCAGACCGGCCCGACGGTGTGGATCACATGCGCGGCCTTGAGCCGGTAGCCTTTGGTGATCTTGGCATCACCGGTCTTGCAGCCGTGCAGCATGCGGCATTCGGCGACCAGATCAGGCCCGGCGGCGCGATGGATCGCGCCATCCACGCCGCCCCCGCCAAGGAGCGACGAATTCGCGGCGTTGACGATGGCGTCAACGCCGAGTGTCGTGATGTCGGCAACGATGACCTCGAGCTCCGCGCCGCCAATCCGGCGCGACAGCATGGTCACGGCCTCAGGCCGCGACGACGACGCCCTTCTCGGAGAAGAGCTGCTGCAATTCGCCGGCCTGGAACATCTCGCGGACGATATCGCAGCCGCCGATGAACTCGCCCTTCACGTAGAGCTGCGGGATGGTCGGCCAGTTCGAGAATTCCTTGATGCCGTTACGCAGCTCGGCGGATTCGAGCACGTTGAGGCCCTTATAGCCGACGCCGATGTGGTCGAGGATCTGGACGACCTGGCCGGAGAAACCGCACTGCGGAAATTGCGGCGTACCCTTCATAAACAGAACCACGTCGTTCGACTTCACTTCGTTGTCGATGAATTCCGCGATGCTCATATCCGTGTCCTTCTGGGGCAGAGCCCTCACCAATTGCTTCGGGCCGGCTCAGCCGATCTAACCCGATACCTGCCTATATATGTAGCCCAAACCGTTGTGCATCCAAAGTAAAATGGCGGCGAACGGGCCTGCCCCGGCCCCTTGTCCCGAGCCTTGTCCCACCCTGGGCGGCCGATCCGGACGGTGCCGGCTCATTGCATGATGGCACGAATATCATCGCCGGGGAGGACTTTCATACCGTAACGGAGCCCCTATCTAGGACGAACCTTGGTTTTGGAACCGGGCAACGCCAACAACGTTCTCTTGTCCTGTCTGGAGAAAAACGTGACGAAACCAGCCTCCGCCACGGCCGCCCCCGCGCTTTCGTCACCGTCCTCCGACCCGGGCAGCCTCGCCCGGCGGCTGGAGGATGCCTTTCTCACCGTCCGCAACGAGACCGAGCGCCGGGCGGCGCCGCTGTCGCCCGAGGACCAGCAGATCCAGTCCATGCCGGATGCGAGCCCGGCGAAATGGCATCGGGCCCATACCACCTGGTTCTGGGAGCAGTTCTTGCTCGGCGAGCACGCCCCCGGCTACCGACCCTTCCATCCCGATTTCGCCTTCCTGTTCAATTCCTATTACGTCAGCGCCGGGCCGCGTCATGCCCGCAATCATCGCGGCGACATCACCCGTCCCAGCGCAGACGAGGTCGGCGCTTATCGCCGCCATGTTGATGCGGCGGTCGTGAAGTTTTTTCGGGAAGCGGAAGCGGAAAAGCTCCGGGCCCTGGCGCCGCTGGTCGAGGTCGGGCTCAACCACGAGCAGCAGCATCAGGAGCTGATGTTCACCGACATCCTGCACGCCTTCGCACAGAACCCGGTCTACCCGGCCTACGATGCGGACTGGCGCTTTCCATCCGCGACGCGCGCCGGTGACGATTGGATGACGCTCAACGAAGGCATCCATACCGTCGGCCATGTCGATGACAGCTTCCATTTCGACAACGAGAAGCCGGCCCATCGCGCCCTCGTCGGCCCCGTCAAGGTCGCCCGCAATCTCGTGACCAATGCCGAATGGCTCGCCTTCATGCGCGACGGCGGCTACCGGACGGCAACGCTGTGGCTGATGGACGGCTTTGCCGCGGCCAGCAAGGAAGACTGGCAGGCCCCGGGCCATTGGCGCGAGGTCGACGGCGGATGGCAGGTGATGACGCTGGCCGGCCTCAGGCCGGTCGATCCCGACGCGCCGGTCTGCCACGTCAGCTATTACGAGGCCGATGCGTTCGCGCGCTGGGCCGGAAAGCACCTTCCGACCGAGACGGAATGGGAGGTTGCAGCCCGCACCCGTCAGCTCAACGACGCCTTCGGCATCGTCTGGCAATGGACCCGCTCGTCATACTCGCCCTACCCCGGCTACCGCGCGATCGAAGGTGCGCTCGGCGAGTACAATGGCAAGTTCATGGTCAACCAATTGGTCCTGCGCGGCTCCTCGCTTGCAACCCCTGAAGGCCACAGCCGTATTACCTATCGTAACTTTTTCTATCCTCACCACCGCTGGCAGTTCACCGGCCTGCGGCTTGCTGACTACGTCTAGTCTTTAATCCGACGACAGATGCGCGCCGGACAGCGCGTTCAGGAGAGTATCATGAATGTGCACGCCAGCGCTTTGGCCGAAGCCCATCTCCCCGACGAGCAGACCACCGCTTTCGCGCGCGAGGCCATCGAGGACCTCTCGCAACAGCCGAAAAAGCTGTCGCCGAAATATTTCTATGACGCGACCGGCTCGGAGTTGTTCGAGGCGATCACGAAGCTGCCGGAATACTACCCGACCCGCACCGAGCTATCGATCCTGAAGGAGCGCGGCAGCGAGATCGCAAAGATCATTCCGGAGCATGCGGCCCTCGTCGAGTTCGGCGCCGGCGCGACCACGAAGGTCCGCCTGCTGCTCAATCAGTGCAAGTTCGCCGCCTATGTCCCCGTCGACATCTCTGGCGACTTCCTCCAGGCGCAGGCGAACGGGCTCAAGCGCGACTTCCCCGCGCTCGGCATCTATCCCGTCGCCGCCGACTTCACCACGCCGTTCGAGCTGCCCAAGGCGGTCGCGTCCATGCCGAAGGTCGGCTTTTTCCCCGGCTCGACCATCGGCAATTTCGAGCCGCATGAAGCGCAGGCGTTCCTGAAGAGCGCGCGACGTATCCTCGGCAGGGGCGCGCAGATGATCATCGGCGCCGACCTCGAGAAGGACGAGCGCGTGCTGTTCGATGCCTACAACGACGCGGCCGGCGTCACCGCGCGCTTCAACCTCAATGTCCTGGTGCGTATCAATCGCGAGCTCGGCGGCAATTTCGACCTGTCCGCCTTCACCCATCGCGCGATCTACAATCGCGAGCGGCACCGCATCGAGATGCACCTGATCAGCAAGAAGAGCCAGACCGTGCGGCTGCTCGGCACCAGCTTCTCGTTCCGTCCCGGCGAGAGCATTCATACCGAGAACAGCTACAAATACAGCATCGAACGCTTTGCCGCGCTGGCGCAAGGCGCCGGCTGGCGCGTGCGCGAGAGCTGGACGGACGCGGCGAAGATGTTCTCGGTGCATGCACTGGAGGTCGCGGAGTAAGCCTTCAGCGCTTTCAGAGCCGTTTCGCGGCGCATCCTTCGAGACGCCCACCTTCGGTGGGCTCCTCAGGATGAGGACGGAGTGTGCGGCAGCAAGTTCAACTGGCACCGATGCCGGTCAGCCTCATCCTGAGGAGACCGCAAAGCGGTCGTCTCGAAGGACGAGGCGCTTGTTCAGGCGGCTCCAGAGTCCTCGGCCTCCTCCGGCTTCGACCGCAGCGACATCGACTCCCACACCGCGACGACAATCATGATCACGCTCGTCGCCACCGACAGCCAGAGCGGCGACAGGTCGGCTGCGAACCACCACAGCGCCAGCAGCAGGATGATGCCGATGCCGTGCGAGAGCTGGAGGAAGCCGCGGATCGAGTGCTTGAACAGGATGGTGCCGACCAGAAACACCAGCGGACCGCCGATCGTGCTGACGATGGTGCGGATGTCGGAATGGCCGGTCGGATGCTTCAGCACCAGCTCGTCCGAGACCGCGGTCAGGATGATGCCGGCGACGATCGGCAGATGCAGATAGGTGTAGGCGAGCCGCGCCAGCCGGCCGGATTCGGCAGACTTCGAGAGCCGCTCCGAGCCGGCCTCGGCGCCCTTGTGGAAATAGACCCACCACATCGCGATACTGCCGACCAGTGCCGAGACGAAGGCCAGGATATTGTCGGCGGTCCATTGCAGCTCGGCAAAGGTCGCGCCATTGACGACGACGGCTTCGCCAAGCGCGATGATGATGAAGCCGGCGCAACGCTCGGCCATGTGGCCGCCATCGACGGCCCAGGCCTCGACCGACGAGAAGCCGAGCTTCGGGACCCAGAAGCGCACCGCGGGCGAGACATATTCGATCGCAAGCGCCACGATCCAGAACCACAGCCGTTCCTCGCCGTGCGCGAGGCCGCCGAGGATCCAGAAGACCGCCGAGCCGCAAAGCCAGATGAGGATGCGGATCGCATTGTGCCGCACCGCCGTCCGGTGGCGCGGGGTCGCGAACAGCCAGAACGCGGTGCGCCCGACCTGCATGGTCGCGTAGGCGACCGCAAACCAGAGGCCCCGGCCGTCGAAGGCGGTCGGGATCGTCGTGGACAGCACGAGGCCGCCCAGCATCATCAGGAAGATGAGGATACGGACCGGCGTCAGTTCGGGATTGAGCCAGTTGGTGACCCAGGCGGTGTAGACCCACACCCACCACACCGCCAGAAACAGCAGGGTGACCTCGACCGCGCCGAGCGGCGTGAAATGGTGCAGCAGCGTGTGCGACACCTGTGTAACGGCGAAGACGAAGACCAGGTCGAAGAATAGCTCGGCATTGGTGACGCGGCTGGGCTGGTTCGGAAGGATGACGCGAAACATCGCGCCGCGCGCATCATCCGCAGCCATCATCGCCTCCCGTCGCGCTGGTCAGGTCAGGTGCCGGGTACGCCGGTTTGCAGCGCCAGCGCGTGCAGCACGCCGCCCATCTGGCCTTGCAGGGACCGATAGACGATCTGGTGCTGCTGGACGCGGGACTTGCCGCGGAAGGATTCCGAGATCACGGTCGCGGCATAATGGTCGCCATCGCCGGCGAGGTCACGGATGGTCACCTCGGCATCGGGGATCGCTGCCTTGATCATCGCCTCGATATCGTGGGCGTCCATGGGCATTCGGGTCTAGCTCCTTATGTCGGCTGCAATGCAGCAGCCTCGTCGTCGAATCGCTCGCCGGGGTCCCCGGGACCGGCTCGGCCAAACTTAGCGTGAACGGCCTTCTACGTCACGCTTTCCGGCACTATATCCCTGGTCGCATCGGGATAAAGGCACGACAAAGTGCCGCGCGCGGCAGAATGATAGAAAAGGCGTGAATCATGAAGCTTCCAGGGCCGGACCACCCCATCACCATCACCCAAAACCCCCGGCGCGTCCGCGTCACGGCTGGCGACATCGTGATCGCCGAGACCAGCAAGGCACTGACCCTCAAGGAGGCCAGATATCCGGCGGTGCAATATGTGCCGCGGGAAGACGCCAACATGGCGCTCCTGGAGCGCACCAACCGCGTCACCCATTGCCCCTACAAGGGGGACGCGAGCTATTACAGCGTCAAGGCCGACGGCAAGACGCTCGACAATGCGATCTGGACCTACGAGACGCCCTTCCCCGCCATGACCGAGATTTCCGGCCACCTCGCCTTTTATCCGGACAAGGTGAAGATCGAGGAAGTGGGGTAGCCCCCCTGCGAGCGTCTGCGTCATGGCCGGGCTTGTCCCGGCCATCCACGTTCTTGGGCAATCGCGAATACAGAAGGACGTAGATGCCCGGGACAAGCCCGGGCATGACGACTGAGTGCGTGGCGCGCAGCCCCGCTACGCTCTGAATATCGTGAGCCCCAGTATCAGCAGCACCAGGAAGATCGCGACGAAGACGTAGAACAGGAAGCGGGCAATGTCGGCGGAGGCGGCCGAGAGACCCGTGAAACCGAGCACGCCGGCCACGATCGAGATCAATAAAAAGATCAGTGCCCATTTCAGGATCGTCATCGCCAACTCCGCACTGGATACCGCGTCTTGCGGCCCTCACGCCCATTTCGCGAACGCTAACTGCGATGCGCGGAACTGGTTCCAAACGGGAGTTGCAACTGTTGGATGATTGAAACGACCCTTGCTGAATCCGGTTCCCGGCGGCAGAGTCCGGCGGGGGCAGGAGCGCGGGGCGTTACGATGACGATATCACATACAGCGGCGATCGGCGCAGAGCCGCACACCGCACCGAAGGCCAAGGCGCGCAATCTGTCGCTCGATCGCGCCCGCACCTTTCTCACGCTGGTGGTGCTGCTGCATCACGCCGTCATTCCCTACACCCATTTCGGTCACACCGATCCCGCCTCCTGGGCGGGCTTCGACGTGATCGTGCTCGCGACCGACAGCTTCTTCATGGCGATGTTCTTCTTCCTGTCGGGGCTATTCACCTGGCCGGGCATTGCGCGCAAGGCGCCGTCGGTCTTCCTGCGCGACCGTCTGTTGCGGCTCGGCCTGCCGTTCGCGATCGCTGCGCTCACCGTCATTCCCATCGCCTATTACGCGATCGCGCTGCGGCACGATCCCGGGCTGAGCTTCGCGTCATTCTGGTGGAAGACCGTCACCGTCGGCCCTTGGCCGAGCGGCCCGATCTGGTTCGTCTGGGTGCTGCTGGCGTTCGACCTGACCGCGAGCCTGCTCTACCGGGTCTCGGCGCATCTGGTCGATCCCGGTAACCGCATCTCGCTGCTTGGATTCGCGCAGCCTACGGTGTTCTGGCTGATGCTCGTCGCCGTGAGCGTCATCGTCTACCTGCCGCCGCTGGTCTATTTCGGCACCAACAAATGGTTCGAGTTCGGGCCGTTCTCGGTGCAGGCGAGCCGGATCCTGCTCTATTTCGCCTATTTCTTCATTGGCGCCAGCGTCGGTGCCGCGAATTTCGATCGCGGCATCCTCGGCGCCGAGGGACAGTTGCCGAAGAGCCGCTGGCAGTGGGTGATCATCACGCTGATCCCCTACTGCCTGATGTGGTGCATGATCTACATCAAGCGCGAGATCCTCGGTAATCCCGATCACCTGCCGTCATGGTATCATGTGTTCTACGGCACGTTCTTCGTGCTGTTCTCGGCCTCGATCCTGCTCGCGATCCTGGCCTTCTTCCTGCATTCGAAATCGCCGGGACCGAACCTGCTCGACCGCATGCAGGCCGACGCCTACGGCATCTTCCTGGTGCACTATCCGATCGCGCTATGGATCCAGTACGCACTGTACGATTATGCGTGGCCCGCGATCGCAAAGGCCGCGATCGGCTTCGTGCTCACGGTGATCCTGAGCTGGGGCCTGACGGCGGCGTTACGGAAGATACCGGGTGCGTCGCACGTGTTGTGAGGCGCCGCACCCGTAGCCCGGATGAGCGCAGCGATATCCGGGACACAGTGCCAGCAAGGTCCCGGATGTCGCTTCGCTCATCCGGGCTACCAGACCGAGAGTGAGGCGGCCCCTCAGGCCGCCTTGCCGCCCATATACTCCGGCAGCCAGCGCTCGAACGACTTGCGCAGGGCATCGATCGACACAGGCGCCTCGCCTGCGATCGCGATGGCATCGCCGCCGGTGGTGCCGATCCGCACGCAGGGCACCTCGCAGCCGCGCATCTTGGCGAGGACGCGGCCGGCTTCGGTTTCCGGCACGGTGACGAGATAGCGCGCCTGGTCCTCGCCGAACCAATAGGCGTGCGAGACCAGCGAGGTCGGCGCCGCCAGCAGCTTGGCACCGATACCGCTCGCCATCGCCATCTCGGCGAGCGCGATCAGAAGGCCGCCGTCGGAGAGGTCGTGCACCGCCGTCGCGGTGCCGGCATGGATCATGCCGCGCACGCAATCGCCGTTGCGCTTCTCGGCCGCGAGATCGACCGGCGGCGGCGCGCCCTCTTCGCGACCGCAGATGTCGCGCAGGTACACGGATTGGCCGAGCCAGCCATGGGTCTCGCCGACCAGCAGGATCGCTTCGCCCTCGGCCTTGAAGGCGAGCGATGCGGATTTGGTGAAATCGTCGAGCAGGCCGACACCGCCGATCGAGGGCGTGGGCAGGATCGCGCGGCCGTTGGTCTCGTTGTAGAGCGAGACGTTGCCGGAGACGACCGGGAAGTCGAGCGTGCGGCAGGCTTCCGAGATGCCCTTCAGGCAGCCGACGAACTGGCCCATGATCTCGGGCCGCTCGGGGTTGCCGAAGTTGAGATTGTCGGTGATCGCAAGCGGCTTGCCGCCGACCGCGGTGATGTTGCGCCAGGCTTCCGCGACGGCCTGCTTGCCGCCCTCGAACGGATCGGCCTCGCAATAGCGCGGCGTGACGTCGACGGTGAGCGCCAGGCCCTTCGGCCCGTCCTGCACACGCACGACTGCGGCATCGCCGCCGGGGCGCTGCATGGTGTTGCCGAGGATGACGTGATCGTACTGCTCCCACACCCAGCGCTTGCTGCACATGTCGGGCGTGCCGATCAGCTTCTCCAGCGCGGCACCCAGGCCCATCGGCGCCGGCACGTCGCGCGCATGCACGACCGGCAGCGCGGCGGACGGAACATGGGGACGGTCATAGAGCGGCGCCTCGTCGCCGAGCTCCTTGATCGGCAAATCGGCCATGACGTCGCCGCCATGCTTGACCACGAAGCGCTTGCTCGGCGTGGTGTAGCCGACCACGGCGAAGTCGAGGCCCCACTTCTTGAAGATCGCCTCGGCTTCCTTTTCCTTCTCGGGCTTGAGCACCATGAGCATGCGCTCCTGGCTCTCCGAGAGCATCATCTCGTAGGCGCTCATGCCAGTCTCGCGGGTCGGCACCGAATCGAGATCGAGATCGACGCCGAGATCGCCCTTGGCGCCCATCTCGACCGCCGAGCAGGTCAGCCCCGCCGCGCCCATGTCCTGGATCGCGATGACGCAGCCCTTCTCCATGATCTCGAGACAGGCCTCCAGCAGCAGCTTTTCGGCGAAGGGATCGCCGACCTGCACGGTCGGACGCTTCTCCTCGGATTTGTCGTCGAACTCGGCCGACGCCATCGAGGCGCCGTGGATCCCGTCGCGGCCGGTCTTGGAGCCGAGATAGACGATCGGCATGTTCACGCCGGAGGCGGCCGCGTAGAAGATCTTGTCGGCATCGGCGAGGCCCACCGCCATCGCGTTGACGAGGATGTTGCCGTCATAGCGGGTGTGGAAACGGACCTGGCCGCCGACCGTCGGCACGCCGAAGGAATTGCCGTAGCCGCCGACGCCGGCCACGACGCCGGAGACAAGATGCCGGGTCTTGGCATGCTCGGGCGCGCCGAAGCTCAGCGCGTTGAGGCAGGCGATCGGGCGCGCGCCCATGGTGAAGACGTCGCGCAAAATGCCGCCGACGCCGGTGGTCGCGCCCTGGTAGGGCTCGATGTAGCTCGGGTGGTTGTGGCTCTCCATCTTGAAGACCACGGCCTGGCCGTCGCCGATGTCGATCACGCCGGCATTCTCGCCGGGGCCCTGGATCACCCAGGGGGCCTTGGTCGGCAGGCCGCGCAGATGGATGCGCGAGGACTTGTACGAGCAATGCTCGTTCCACATCGCCGAGAAGATGCCGAGCTCGGTGAAGGTCGGTTCCCGCCCGATCAGCTTGAGGATGCGCTCATATTCATCGGGCTTGAGCCCGTGGGCGGCAACCAGCTCGGGGGTGATCTTGGGTTCGTTCTTCATGGATTCGGGGCTTTCGGCGGCGGTTTGGCCGTTCTTAGGAACATCGAGGGCCGACGAAAAGCCCTTTGTGATGCATTTTCCCGCTGTCCCACGTTTTGCAAGGCGGGGCGGCGGGAACGGGAATTGCAAGGCGCTGACGGATCGGATTTAAGGGCTAAAGACCCGTAATTGAAGGCCCATTTCTTTGCACGAATTGACCAAATCGCCCCCGCCGCGCCGCCCCGACCTCCATGTCGCCACCGAGGGCGAATTTGAGGGCTGGCGGACCTGGATTCGCGACAGTTTTGAGTCCCATGTCGGCCCCTTCTGGCACCGGATCGAGGCCGACGGCAGCGTCCGCAGCGCCTTCCGGGTCGAGAAGAAGCACCTCAACGGCTCCGGGAACGTCCATGGCGGCTGCTACATGGCCTTCGCCGACTATTCCCTGTTTGCGATCGCCACCCATGTCCTGGACAGCCGGGCGGTGACGACCAATTTCTCCTGCGAATTCCTCGACGCGGCACGCGAGGGCGAGCTGATCGAATGCACCGGCGAGGTGAGCCGGGCCGGCGGCTCGCTGATCTTCCTGCGCGGCCAGATGAAGTCCGGCGAGCGGCTGCTGCTCACCTTTTCCGGCACGATCAAGCGGATGAAGCGGAAGCCGCAGCCCCAGCCAAACGCATAGCTCGACGCCTTCCCTTTTCGCAGCCCCTCGCCCACAGTTGCAGCAAGCGCTGTTGCGCCGGGGAGCAGGAACAAGGTGCCGCAGAGCACATCGCCGAGGGGCCGCGCAGCGGCCTCCGTATCGTCGTCGCTGCCGTCCATGCCCGCCACCGGCGCGCGCAACTGGCGCGACTATGCGCTGCTGTTTGCGCTGGCCTGCTGCTGGAGCTCGACCTATCCGCTGGCCAAGCTCGCGCTGGACACGATCCCGCCTGTGACCTTCATCTCGGCGCGCTCGCTGATCGCCGCCGCCTTCCTGTTCGCCATCCTCTGGGTGCGCGGGGTCAAGCTGCCGACCGACGTGGAGGCCTGGAAGCTGTTCGCAGTCCAGCAGCTGATCAACTCGACCTTCCCGTTCCTGATCATCACCTGGGCGCAGCTCTATGTCCCCGCGTCGAACACGGTGGTGCTTGCCTCGACGACGCCGATCTTCGCCTTCCTGATCACCTCGCTGATCACGCGGCATGAGCCGGCGACGCTGCTGAAGCTCGCAGGCGCGATCCTCGGCCTTGCCGGCACCGTCGCCATCGTCGGCCTCGATGCGCTGCGCGGCTTCGGCAGCGAGATCGTGGCGGAGCTCGCGATCCTGCTCGCCACCATCTCTTTCGCCTGCGCGACGATCTTCGGCTTGCGGCTCTCCGAATACGACCCGATGGTGGTGGCGACGGGCTCGCTGCTGTTCGGCGGCCTCGTGCTGCTGCCGCCCTCGCTGATCATCGACCAGCCCTGGACGCTGCACCCCACACCGACGGCGATCGTCGCCACCATCGTCATGGGCATCGTCTCGAGCGCGCTGGGATTGATGCTGTTCTACGTCTGCCTCGGCCGCCTCGGCACGCTGACCACGAACGCGCAGGGCTATCTGCGCATTCCCATCGGCGTCGGGCTGTCCGTGCTGCTGCTCGGCGAGAGCGTGCCGTCGAACCTCGCCCTCGGCCTGCTGCTGGTCATGGCCGGCGTTGCGGCCATGACGGTGCCGGCAGAGCGGTTGAAGCTGCGCTAGCTTCAGCCGCTTCTTACGAGGGTCAATCAGGCAGCAACGTTTGGCTGCCGGAAAGCCGCTTCCATCTCGCGGCGCACCCGCACGGCGAGACTGTCGGGATCGTACTCCACGTCCTCCCATCTCAACCGCTGGCCTTCCGCGATGTCGGTCTTGAGCTTGACCTGGTGAGCGAGGCCGAGCGGCAGATAGCCCTGCTTCAGCGAAGCATCGGCCGGGGTCTGCTTGCCCCAGACGCAGAACCCTCCTTCGCCGTCGAGCATCTCACCGGCCTTGAGCTTGCGCTTGGCGGTCGCGACCACGTCCGAATTGAACACGATCGGCGCACCGGTCGGCTCCTTGCGCAGCGCCGCCGACGCAACGGAGATGCCGAGCTCGAGCCCGATCATGTGGATCGGACGATAGAGCGAGGCGTATTTGCCGGTCTTGTCCGGCAGCATGCTGTATTCGCGAAAGCATTCCTCCGAATAGGCGCTGTCGGTCTCGAACACGACATAAGTGCCCATCACGAGGCTCTGCGGCACGTCGCTGCCGTCGCGATAGACTGACGAAGTCACCTCGGTGACGCCTGATTTCTCCAGCATGCCGCCATCGGATTTCGGCTTGCAGATCTCGGCGTGCTCGAAGCGGGTCGCGGGCGGGAACGACAGGCCCTCGCTTTGCGCATGCAGCCCGGTCGCGTTGCAGACCGCGGTCATCTCGATACCCGACTTGGTGCCGTCGACGAAGGAATTGAACATCTTCGGGTTGATCGAGTTGCGATCCTTAATCTTCATGTATTTGTCGAGGATGTCCCAGACCGTATCCGGCGTCGACTGGTGATAGGTCGGGTGATAGCGCGTGCCCTTGCCGGCGGCGACGACCTTGAAGCCGGCGGCGCGGGCCCAGTCGACGTGATCGGCGATCAGCGCCGGCTGGTCGCCCCAGGCGAGCGAATAGACGACGCCGGCCTGCTTCGCCTTGCGCGCCAGGATCGGACCTGCGACCGCATCCGCCTCGACATTGACCATCACGATGTGCTTGCCGTTCTCGATCGCCTTCATCGCGAAACGGATGCCGGCGCCGGGATCGCCAGTCGCCTCGATGATGACCTCGATGGCGGGATGGGTGATCAGCGCGTCGGCATTGTCGGTGACGACGGTGCGCCCATGCCTGAGCGCCTCGTCGATCGTGGTCGCCGCATATTGCTCTTCCGGCCAGCAGCCGAGCTTGAGCTGCGCGCGGGCACGGGCGGTGTTCAGGTCGGCGACGCCGACGAGATGCATGCCGTCGGTCTGGCGCACCTGCGACAGGAACATCAGGCCGAACTTTCCGGCTCCGATCAGGCCAATGGTAACAGGCTTGCCGGCCGCCTTGCGCTCCAGCAGCATGCGATGGAGATTCATCTGGATTTCCTTAAACGTTCCTCGGGTGACGGCGCTGTTGCAGCCGCGACAAGCGGCCGCGCGCGCCTTGTTCGGAAACGTTAGGCAGCGGCGAATCCGAGGGCAATTCAGATTATCTGTCGCGACGATGTAGGCGCGCTAAACAATCTGCGCGGTGTGCTGAGCGCTCCAGGCGTCGCGCTCCCCTCGCAGCCAATCGAGGAAGGTGCGGGTCTTGCGGTGACGCAGATGGCCGTGCGGACAGACGATCCATTGCGTCGTCAGCGTGACCTCCGGAGGGTTCTTCACGGGGCAAACCAGGCGGCCGTCGCGCAATTCGCGCCAGGCCAACAGCTCGCTGTCCAGCCCGATGCCGAGGCCGTCGACGGCCGCGTCGATCGCCATGTGGCTGCGGTCGAACAGCACGCGCTTCCAGCGTTCCACCGGCTCGAGGCCGGCCTCCGCGAACCAGCGCGGCCACTGCATCTGCGACTTCACCGAATGGATCAGCCGGTGCTTGAGCAGGTCTGCGGCGGAAAGGCTGCCCGCGGCAAAGGATGATGGTGCGCACAGCGGAAAAAAGCGCTCCTTGCCAAGGCTTTCGACGAACAGACCGGGCCAGCTACCCTCACCATGGCGAATCTCGAGGTCCACGTTCTCCTTGCGGAAATCTGTCGGCTCATTTGTGCCGTCGAGCCGCAATTCGATGTCCGGATTGGCGTTGACGAAGCCGGCAAGCCGCGGCAGCAGCCATTTGCTCGACACGCTCGGCGCCGCGCGCACCGTCAATGTGGTCGCCGAGCGGATGCCGCGGACATGTTGCGTCACGTCGGCGACGTGCTCGATCTCGCGGCTGATCATCTCGAAATAGCGCTCGCCGGCCTCGGTCAGCGTGATGTTGCGCCCGACCCGCGAGGTCAGCGCGGTGCCGAGATGCAGCTCCAGCGCCTGGATCTGCTGGCTGACGGCCGAAGGTGTCACCCGCAATTCATCCGCCGCGCGGGAAATGCTGCCCGCGCGCGCCACCGCGTGGAAGACGATGATGGCGCGGAAGGGGATCTGCATCAGGAAACCTTTTAGGCCAGCTAAAGTGACGGCGAATATAATTCAATTGTCGCCCATGGCCAGCGATCTAGGCTTCAGGCTCGAGGCAGCCCGCGACAGACGGGTACCGATAGAGGAAACAGGACCGCGCAGAGCGCCGGTCCGTCCAGGGGGAAGGAACGCAAGACCAGGCCCTTTCAGCAGACAAGCGATCTTGACGACCGGCGCAGCAAGGCCTGCGCGCGGCAACGAGCACGTGCGCCGACAAAGGCGCCGCACCAAACCATCAGGGAGGACTAACGATGTCGGGCAAGGGCCACAGGATTTCGCGCCGCAACTTCATGGTGGCGGCTGCCGCCGTTCCATTGGTTGCCATTCGCACCAGGCCGGCGCAGGCGGCCGAATTCGAATACAAGCTGGCCACCGGCCAGTCGCTGAGCCAGCCGATCAACACCCGCCTCGATCAGGCCGTGAAGCGGATCAAGGACGCGAGCGGTGGCAGGCTGGAGATCAAGTTCTTTCCAGCCTCGCAGCTCGGCTCGGACACCGATCTGTTGACCCAGATCCGCAGCGGCGGCGTCGATTTCCTCAACATCGCGGGCTCCGTGCTGTCGACGGTGGCGCCGGTCGCCGGCATCGCCAATGTCGGCTTTGCCTTCTCCGATTACGGCCAGGTCTGGCATGCAATGGACGGCGATCTCGGCAAGCTGATCGCAAGCCAGATCGAGAAGACCGGCGCACTGGTGATGGCGAAACCCGCCGACAACACGTTCCGGCAAATCTCGTCGTTCGCAAAACCGATCAAGACCCCCGCCGACCTCGCCGGCTACCGCATCCGTGTTCCGGTGTCGCCGATCTTCACCTCGCTGTTCAAGTCGCTCGGCGCCAATCCGACCTCGATCAACTTCAACGAATTGTACACGGCGTTGCAGACCCATCTGGTCGACGGCCAGGAGAACGGCCTCGTCACCATCGAGGCCGGCAAGATCTACGAGGTGCAGAAATACATCTCCGAGACCAACCACATCTGGGATCCCTTCTTTATCCTCGGCAACCGCCGCTCGGTGAAGGCGCTGCCTGACGATCTGCAGGCGTTGGTCCGTAAAGAGTTCGACCAGGCCGCGATGGAGCAGCGTGCGGATACCGCAAAGCTCAATCTGACGCTGAAGGACCAGTTGGTCGCCAAGGGCATCACTTTCGAGGTCTCCGACAAGGAGGCGTTCCGCAAGGAATTGTCGGCCGCCGGCTTCTACAAGGAATGGCGCGGCAAGTTCGGCGAGGACAATTGGAAGATCCTGGAGGCCGCGGCCGGAGCACTGGCATGAGTGCAGTGATCGGGATGCACGAAACCGCAACGCTCGGCGAAGCGCAGGCGTTGCGGGGACGCTGGCTGGAGCAGTCGCTGCGCTGGCTGGTGGAGATCCCGGCCGCGATCGCCGTGGTCGCCGAGGTGGTCATCCTGTTCACCGGCATCGTCGCACGCGGAATCTTCCACCGGCCGATCATCTGGTCGGACGAACTGGCGTCGATCCTGTTCCTCTGGCTGGCAATGCTCGGCAGCGCGATTGCCGTGCAGCGTTCGGCGCATATGCGCCTGACCTTCTTCACCTCATATCTGTCGCCACGCGCGGAGGCCTGGGCCTCGACGCTTGCAGCCGGCGGCGTCGCGCTGTTCCTCGCCATCATCCTGCATCCGGCACTGGATTATGTGGAAGACCAGGCCTTCGTCGAGACGCCGGCGCTCGGCTGGTCCGGCATGGTTCGCGCGGCCGCCATCCCGGTCGGCTGCATCATCGCACTCGCCAGCATCTGCCTTACGCTCGTCAAGCGATCGGCAAAGGACCTGCTTGCCGTCGCCGTCCTGTTTGCGGCGATTGCCGGCGTGCTCTATCTCGCAGGTCCATCGCTGAAGTCGCTCGGCAACKGGAACCTGCTGATCTTCTTCGTCGGCCTGCTCGGATGCGCCGTGATGGCGGGCGTGCCGATCGCGTTTTCCTTCTGTCTTGCGACCGTCGCCTTCCTGCTCACCACGACGCGGACGCCGCTGCTGGTCGTGGTCGGGCGGATCGATGAGGGCATGAGCTCGCTGATCCTGCTCGCCGTGCCGCTGTTCGTGCTGCTGGGACAACTCGTCGAGCAGACCGGCATGGCGCGCGTCATGGTCGCGTTCCTCGCCTCGATGCTCGGCCATATCAGGGGCGGACTATCCTATGTGATGCTGGGCGCCATGCTGCTGGTCTCGGGCATCTCCGGCTCGAAAACTGCCGACATGGCCGCCATCGCGCCGGTGCTGTTTCCCGAGATGCGCAAGCGCGGCATGAAGGATGGCGAGCTGGTGTCGCTGCTGGCGGCGTCGGGCGCGATGAGCGAGACCATTCCGCCATCGATCGTGCTGATCGCGATCGCCTCCGTCACCGGTGTCTCGATCGCGGCCCTGTTCACCGCCGGCATCCTGCCTGGCATCGTGCTGGCGATCGTGCTCGCTTTCGTCGCGCGCTATCGCGCGGGCACGGAGGAGAACGCCGCAGTCAAGGTCGCGCGTGCGCCGATGTCGGTGGTGGCGAAGACATTCTGGGCGGCGCTGCCGGCGTTGGCGCTACCGTTCCTGATCCGCAGCGCGGTGGTCGAGGGATTTGCGACCGCAACCGAAGTCTCGACCATCGGCATCGCATACTGCCTCGTGCTCGGCCTCATCATCTATCGCGGCAGCCTCGTCTGGAAGAACGTGCTGCCGATGCTGGTGCAGACCGCGTCGCTCTCCGGCTCGATCCTGTTCATCGTGGGGGCAGCGAGCGCGATGGCATGGGCGCTGGCGCAATCCGGCTTCTCGCATGATCTGGCCGCGCGCATGGCCGGCGTGCCTGGCGGCGCTTACGGCTTCCTCTTGATCTCGGTGGTCGCCTTCATCGTGCTCGGCAGCGTGCTGGAGGGGATTCCCGCCATCGTGCTGTTCGGTCCGTTGCTGTTCCCGGTCGCGGCAACGTTCGGCATCAACGAGGTGCATTATGCGATGGTGGTGATCCTGGCGATGGGCCTTGGCCTGTTCGCCCCGCCATTCGGCCTCTGCTATTACGCCGCCTGCAGCATCGGCGGCGTGTCGCCGGACGCGGGCATGCGCCGGATCTGGATCTATCTGGCCTGGCTGTTCCTCGGCCTGCTCCTGATCACCTTCGTGCCGTGGATCTCGCTGGTGTTTCTGTGAGATCGTCAAGCTGAAGCCGCTCGGCCCGGCCTCCCCTATGTCGAAAGTTGCTTCTCGGCGATCGAGAGCCATTCGGCCTGTGCCTTGCGCAGATATTTCGGCGCACGGCGCATCTGGATCAGCAGCTCGTTGAAGACCATGCGCGCCTCGGCGCTACGTCCAACCGTCTGCAGCAACATGCCGTAGCGCACCCGCGCTTCGGCGCCGGGGAAATAGCCGGTGAGAGCGTGATATTCCTCCAGCGCCTCGTCGGTCCGGCCGACCTCGGCGAGCGCGCGGGCGTAGAGCAGGTGCGCGTCCGCGGAATCGAAGTCCGGCCATTGCTTCTGGAGATCGTCGAGCGTCGTGAGCGCGTCGGCGGGACGCTTGGCGGAAAACTCGGCCTGCGCCTTGCGAAACGCATAGGCGGGATCGTGCCCCATCGGCAGCTTCAGGATGTGGTCATAATGCTGCTCGGCTTCGGCGAACCGGCCGACATTTACGCACTCATCCGCCAGTGCCGCGCGGTTGGCGATGGTGTCTGCGTCAGCCAGCCGGTCCGATAGCTCGCGATAGCGCTTCTCCGGATCGAGCCGGTTGGCGACGCGCTGACGCGCCTGCCGGGCACCGGGACTGGAAAACCATTCGGGAATGAGCTCGACCGCGATATAGGCGAGCGCGCCCATCATCGGCACCAGCAGGATGATGAAAGCCCAGGGTCGCAACCGCCCGGTTCGCGAGGCGTGATAGATCAGCGTGAGATCGAGCAGAAGAACGATCAGGGCAACGGGCATGTGACATCCACGGGCACAACGACAGCGCACGCTCCCTGATATCGCAATCGCAGCGACAGAACAACTTTGAGTTGCTCGCAGCCCTGGAAATCAGCAGCAGGGGACGCGCACGCCTTGATGGCGACGAGGAATCAGTCGTCCCGAGCGCGTTGCAGGTTCATGAGGCTGCGAACGAAGGCCGCTTACTGCTTGGCGTCGTCCGCCAGCATCTTCCGGTATTTCTCGACGTCGCGCGTCACTAGCTGCTGCAGCAGCTCCGGCGTGTGCTCGTTGTCATCGGGGGCAACGGTCGAAAGGTCGACAAAGCGCTTCTTCACCGCGTCGGTCTCGACCGCGGTCCGCGCAGCGGCATTCAGCTTGGCGATCACCGCCGGCGGGGTGCCCTTGGGCGCGAACAGGCCATTCCAGCCCTGCGCCTCGAACTCCGGCAGCCCGGCTTCAGACGACGTCGGCAGGTCCGGCAGCGTCGCAAGCCGAACGGTCGAGCCGACCACGAGGCCACGCACCAGCTTCTCGTTGATCGACTGCGAGACGGAGGCCGCGGCATCGCAGACGCCGTCGATCTGGCTACCGACGGCGTCGGTCAGCGCCGGTGCGGCGCCGCGATAGCCGACCAGGGTCGCGTCGATCCCGGCGGCGGTGACGAAGCTCTTGCAGATCAGGTAGTTCGAGGAGCCGACGCCGGCATGGCCGAGATTGATCTTGCCCGGATTGGCCTTGGCGTAGGCGATGAACTCCTTGAGGTCCTTCGCCGGAAAATCCTTGCGCAGCGCGATGATGCCGAACGTCTTCGCCACCATCGCGATCGGCACGAAGGACTCGGGCGTGAACGGTAGCTTGGGATAGATGGTGTAGGTCGCGGCATTGGTGCCGGCGTTGCCGATCGCGATCGTGTAGCCGTCGGGCTCGGCGCGCGAGGCGCGCGCCAGCGCGGTCGAGCCGCCTGCGCCCGCTACGTTCTCGATCACGATGGTCTGGCCGAGCGCAACGCTCATCTGCTCGGCCACCGTGCGCGCGATCACGTCGGAAGTGCCGCCAGCCGCGAACGGCACGATCATGGTGATCGGGCGCTTGGGATAATCCTGCGCGAACGCGGCAGTCGCGAACGACAGCGCCGCGAGCGCGGCGAGCGAACGCTTCAACACGAGCGCAATCACGCGGCCTTTTCCAGATGCTGGGCGAGGCCGGCGAACAGGCCGCGGCCGTCGGTGCAGCCCATGATGTCTTCGACGTGGTTTTCCGGATGCGGCATCATGCCGAGCACGTTGCCCTTGTCGTTGACGAGGCCGGCGATGGAATGCGCCGCGCCGTTGATGTTGTGGCTCTCGTCCACCACGCCGTCGGCCGAGCAGTAGCGATAGAGCACCCGCCCCTCGCCTTCGAGCCGCTTGATGGTCTCCTCGTCCGCCTCGTAATTGCCCTCGCCATGGGCGACCGGCACGCGGATCACCTGGCCGGCATTGTAGCCGCGCGTGAACGGCGTGTCGGAGCGCTCGACGCGCAGATGCACGTCCTTGCAGATGAACTTCAGCCGCGCATTGCGCATCAGCACGCCCGGCAACAGGCCGGACTCGCACAGGATCTGGAAGCCGTTGCAGACGCCGAGCACGAGGCCGCCCTTGGCCGCGTAGTCGCGCACCGCATCCATTACCGGCGCACGCGCCGCGATTGCGCCACAGCGCAGGTAATCGCCATAGGAGAAGCCGCCCGGCACGACCACGAGGTCGGTGCCCGCCGGCAGCGACGTCTCGGCGTGCCAGACCATCGCGGGCTCGCTGCCGGAGATCAGCCTCAAGGCGCGCGCCATGTCGCGCTCACGGTTGATTCCGGGAAAGACGAGGAAGGCGGCTTTCATGTTCAGGTTCCGGCGGTGACGGGAATCGGGGCTGGCCAAAGGGCCAATTCGTGAAGAGACATAGCCATTTGACGGGGATTTTACCAGTGCTAGCCTTGCCGGGCGGCCTTGTACACAGGCCATAGCCTTGGGCGTTTTTGCCTGACGAATTGCCGGGATTGGAGCCATGAACGTCCCGTCGCCGCCTGCATCCCAATCCGAGCCGGTATCCACCGAGGGCGTCGTCGCCGCCGGCGCCTATGTCGACGGCAGGCGCATTGCCAACATCGCCATCAGCGAAGCGTCGAGCTGGCGGGCCAAGCCCGGCCACGTGGTCTGGATCGGGCTGCACGAGCCGGACATGGCGCTGCTCGGCGCGGTGCAGAAGCAGTTCGACCTGCACGACCTCGCTATCGAGGATGCCGACCACGCCCATCAGCGCCCCAAGATCGAGCAATATGGCGAGGCCCTGTTCATCGTGGCGCGGACGGCGCAGCTGATCGAGGGCCGCATCGCCTTCGGCGAGACGCACATCTTCGTCGGGGAAGGCTATCTGGTCTCGGTGCGCCATGGCGCCTCGACCTCCTATACGCCGGTGCGCGAACGCTGCGAGAGCTGCCCGCGAGCGCTCGCGCGCGGCGAGGACTACATCCTCTATGCGATCCTCGATTTCATCGTCGACAATTACTCGCCGGTGCTCGAGAGCATCCACGACGAGGTCGAGGGCATCGAGGACGACGTGCTCTCCAAGCCGATCAGCAAGGCGCAGATCGAGCGGCTCTACATGCTGCGTCGCGACCTCCTGCGGCTCAGGACCGCGATCGGCCCGCTGGTGGAGGTCTGCCGGCGCCTGGAGCATGACGAGCTGGCGATGGTCCGGCAGGCCATGCAGCCGCTGTTCCGCGACGTCACCGACCACGTCAGGAACATCCAGGAGCGCATCGATTCCATGCGCGAGGTGCTGGCCTTCGCCTTCGAGGCGAGCCTCCTGGTCGGACAGGCACAGGAGACCGCGGTGTCGAAGAAGCTCGCCTCGTGGCTGGCGATCATCGCCATCCCGACCGCGCTTGCCGGCATCTACGGCATGAACTTCAAGCACATGCCGGAGCTGGAATGGGAGTACGGCTACTACATGCTGCTCGGCGTGATGCTGGCCGCCTGCGGCGCGCTCTACTGGCGCTTCCGCCGCGTCGGCTGGCTGTGAGCTTCGACTGGTCGTAGCCAGTGCCGCTTCGGTTGAAGGCTCGGCGCGCGTTGGGGATGATGGTCGTACGCGGCGGATGCGCCGCCACGCAGATAGGAAAGAGATCGCGGCCCCAGCGAGGCTGGGGCCACGCTCCTCAGCCGATCAACTCGACCCGATAGTTCTCGATCACCGTGTTCGCCAGCAGCTTGTCGGCAGCTTCCTTCAGCGCGGCTTCGGCCTTGGCCTTGTCGGCGCCGGCGAGCTCGATGTCGAACACCTTGCCCTGGCGGACGCTGGCGACGCCGTCGACGCCGAGCGACTTCAGCGCGCCTTCGATGGCCTTGCCCTGCGGATCGAGGATGCCGGTCTTCAGGGTAACGGTAACACGTGCCTTCACGTCAAAATCCTCTTCAGCTCTTCACCAGCACCGGGCCTGTGCCCTGCGGACGCTCGTTCTCCATGAGGATGCCGAGGCGCTTTGCGACTTCCGTGTAGGCCTCGAGCAGGCCGCCGAGGTCGCGGCGGAAGCGATCCTTGTCGAGCTTCTCGTTCGACTTGATGTCCCACAGACGGCACGAGTCCGGCGAGATCTCATCGGCGACGATGATGCGCATCATCTCGTTCTCGAACAGGCGGCCGCACTCCATCTTGAAATCGACGAGGCGGATGCCAATGCCGAGGAAGAGGCCAGTGAGGAAGTCGTTGACGCGGATGGCGAGCGCCATGATGTCGTCGATCTCCTGCGGCGTCGCCCAGCCGAAGGCCGTGATGTGCTCTTCCGACACCATGGGGTCGTTGAGCTGGTCGTTCTTGTAATAGAACTCGATGATCGAGCGAGGCAGCTGCGTGCCCTCCTCGATGCCGAGGCGCTGCGACAGCGAGCCGGCGGCAACGTTCCGCACCACCACTTCCAGCGGCACGATCTCGACCTCGCGAATCAACTGCTCGCGCATGTTGAGGCGGCGGATGAAGTGGGTCGGCACCCCGATGTCGTTGAGGTGCTGAAACAGGTACTCCGAGATCCGGTTGTTGAGGACACCCTTGCCCTCGATCACCTGATGCTTCTTGGCATTGAACGCAGTGGCGTCGTCCTTGAAGTGCTGGATCAGAGTACCGGGCTCGGGACCTTCATACAGAACCTTTGCCTTGCCTTCATAAATGCGACGCCGACGGCTCATGGGGATGTACCGTGTTTTGTTGAAATCCATGTATTTGGTGTGCTCCGGTTACCAGGTTACGACCCACAGCGGAGCTGCCGTGAACGGCCCGGAACCCGTCTGGAACCCTCGGAAACACCAAGGAAACAGAAGGGGAACCACGCCTTCAGGCAACCTATCCGATTGGCTGTCCCAGCACAATCGATCCGGCCCATCCGGTGCTGACTTATACCGCCTTGCCTGCGGCTTAACGGCTCGTTGTTTTGCCGATTCCTGCCCCCTATCTAGGCATGCGCCCGGGCCCCCGCAACGAGGGTTCTGAGCTCCAGCCAATAGGGAATTGGAAGACGCATGAGCGAAATCAACAAGCGCGAGGAAGGCTTTGAGAAGAAGTTCGCCCTCGACGAGGAGCAGAAATTCAAGGCGGAGGCCCGCCGCAACCGTCTGCTCGGCCTGTGGGCGGCCGAAAAGCTCGGAATTTCCGGTGATGCCGCCACGGCCTACGCCAAGGAGGTCGTCGCGGCCGATTTCGAGGAAGCCGGCGATGCCGACGTCCTGCGCAAGGTCGCTGCCGATTTCGCCGCCAAGAACATCGCCGTCACCGAACAGGCGATTCGCGCCAAGATGAGCGAGCTGCTCGCGGTCGCGGCCGCCGAGGTGAAGGCAGGAAAATAGACCCGATAACGGCCCCAATGGCCGGCGGCGAGGAAACCGATTCCACCTGCTACCTCGCCGCCCGCCTCTCCGAAAACTCCCGCCGGACGATCTCCAGCAGACGCTGCGAGGCGGCGCTCAGGAAGCCGCCGCGCCGGACAACCGCGACGACGTCGTGGGTTGCGCTGAGATCGCCGACGCGGATCGTCGCGATCGACCCCGATGCCAATTCTTCCGCCGCGTTGCTCTGTGACAGCAATGCGATTCCGAACCCGGCTTCGACCAGGCGCTTCTGCGCGGTGAGGCTGTCGACCGCCGTCCATTCGATCTCGCCCAGCCCCGCGGTCTGAAACAGCGCGAAGACATGCGAGGCCGTGATCTCGCGGCGGCCCGGCACTTCCGGAAACGCGATCCATTTCTCGGCGTAGAGATCCCTGAGCCTCGCTACGCGCTTGCGGGCCAGCGGATGATCCGGCGCGCACACCACCTGCAGCGGCTCGGCAAACAGCAATTCGCAGTCCAGATCCGCCGAGCGGTCGCGGTCGTAGCGCAGGCCAATGGTCGCCTCCCCGCGCCGGATGAGATCGGAGACCTCGGCGCTGGTCGCCGTGCGCAGCGTCAGCGCGACGTCCCTGTGCCGGGCGGCGAAGCGTTTCAGCACCTTCGAAAGCCTGCCGCCCGCGAGCGTGCCCGTCACCGCCAGCGAGACCGGTCCGGCGCTGTCGCGCAGCAGCGCGCGCACCGCGTTCTCGGCGTCCAGCGCCGCCGCCACCGCACGTTCGGCATAGGGCACCATGACGCGTCCGGCATCGCTGAGCCGCGTCTTGCCCGCAACGCGCTCGAACAAGGGCACGCCGAGCTCCTGCTCGAGCAGCGCGATGCGCCGCGAGATCGCCGGTTGCGAGCGATGCAGCGCCTTTGCGGCGTTGGAGATGCCGCCGCGCCGGTGCACCACCAGGAACGTGTTGAGCGCGTCGCTGTCCATGCCGGACCTCATGCAAAAAGCTGATGATATCGAGAGAAATAACAAATTTGTCTGATGGGCGAAACCGCCCTATCGCTGGGGCCGCAACAGCAGACGCACAGGAGCCCCCATGCGCAGCCAGGCCGACAAGGCAGCACGATTTCGCGAACTGCATCAGCGCCCCGGCGCCTTCATCATTCCTAACCCCTGGGATGCCGGCACCGCAAAACTGCTCGCCGCGATGGGTTTCGAGGCGCTGGCAACCACGAGCCTTGGCCTTGCCAACACGCTCGGCAGCACCACCGTGAGCCTCGATGCCATCCTCGAGAACTGCAGGGTCATCGCCGAGGCGACCGATCTTCCCGTCAACGCCGACCTCGAAAATTGCGGCGCCGACAATCCCAAAGCCGCGGCACGTGCGATCACGCGGGCGGCGGAGGCCGGCTGCGTCGGCGGCTCGATCGAGGATTTTACCGGCGACCCCGGCAAGCCGATCTACGATTTCCAGCTCGCGGTCGAACGCGTGCAGGCCGCCGTCGAGGCCGCACGCGCGCTCCCCTTCCCGTTCACGCTGACCGCCCGCGCCGAGAACCTGCTGAAGGGCAGGAACGATCTCGACGACACCATCCGGCGGCTGCAGGCCTTCGAGGCCGCCGGCGCCGACGTGCTGTATGCGCCGGGGGTCCACGACATCGACACCATCCGCACCGTCGCCGCGTCGGTCAAGAAGCCCTTCAACCTGGTGATGGGCTTTGCCGACCCGACGCTGACGGTCGAGCAGATCGCCGCCGCCGGCGTCAAGCGCATCAGCGTCGGCGGTGCCATGGCCCGCGTGGCGCTCGCCGCGTTCCTCAAATGCGCCCGCGAAATGAAGGATCAGGGTGCCTTCACCTACGTCCGCGAGATGGCGCCGATCGGCGAGGTGCGGGCGGCGTTCGGCTGACGGGCGCCCTGCGGAACAGTCCGCCTCCCCGGCTCGGCCGGGAGGAATGTGGACGGATGTGCCGGGATGGCGCCTGGGGGCCGGCTCGCGACTTGCAGCCGGCCCCCAGCAGTGCCAAATGAGCGCCATGACCCAGCAAGATCACATCTCGAACGTCCTCGCCGAACGCTATGCCTCGCCTGCCATGCGCGCCATCTGGAGCGGCGAAGGCAAGGTTCGCCTCGAACGCGACTACTGGATCGCCGTGCTCAAGGGCCAGCGCGATCTCGGCATTCCCGTGCCGGACGGCGTGATCGAAGCCTACGAGCGGGTGAAGGACCAGGTGAACCTCGAGTCCATCATGCGCCGCGAGCGCATCACCCGCCACGACGTCAAGGCGCGGATCGAGGAGTTCTGCGACCTCGCCGGTCACGAGCACCTGCACAAGGGCATGACCAGCCGCGACCTCACCGAGAACGTGGAGCAACTCCAGGTCTACCGCGGGCTGCAGCTGATCGAGACCAAGAGCATCGCCGCGCTGATCCGGTTCGCGAAGCATGCCAAACAGTTCCGCGACATGCCGTTCACGGCACGCACGCACAACGTGGCCGCGCAGGTCACGACGCTCGGCAAGCGCATCGCCATGTTCGGCGAGGAGATGCTGCTGGCGCATCAGAGCCTCGTCAATGTGTTGAACACCTATCCCGCCCGCGGCCTGAAGGGCGCGGTCGGCACGCGGCTCGACCAGATCACCCTGTTCAACGGCGATGCCGGCAAGGCCCGCGCGCTCGAACAGCAAATCCTCAGGCATCTCGGCCTGCCCAAGAGCTTCGATGCCGTCGGCCAGGTTTATCCGCGCAGCCTTGATTTCCGCGCAGTCAGCGTGCTGGTCGATCTCGCCAGCGGTCCCGGCAGCTTCGCCAAGACGCTGCGCCTGATGGCCGGCCACGAGCTCGCCAGCGAAGGCTTTGCCAAGGGCCAGGTCGGCTCGTCCGCGATGCCGCACAAGATGAACAGCCGCTCCTGTGAGCGCATCAACGGCCTGCATGTGGTGCTGAAGGGCTATCTCGCGATGGCCGCTGGGCTGTCAGGCGATCAGTGGAACGAGGGCGACGTCTCCTGCTCCGTGGTCCGCCGCGTGATGCTGCCCGACACCTTCCTCGCCATGGACGGCCTGCTCGAGACCCTGCTCTCGGTGCTCGACCAGATGGAAATCTTCGACGCCGTCGTCGCGACCGAGCTCAACCGCTATCTGCCCTTCCTGTTGACCACAACGGTCATGATGGAAGCGGTGAAGAAGGGCGCCGGCCGCGAAGGCGCGCACGAGGCGATCAAGGAGCATGCGGTGGCGGCCATTCGCGACCTGCGCACCGGCAAGATCGTGCAGAACGACCTGCTGCAGCGCCTCGCCGCCGACAAGCGGCTCGCCATGAGCGAGGCCGAGCTGAGCCAGGTGTTCGATCATGGCCGCGCCAATTCGGGCGATGCCGCCGCTCAGGTCGACCACTTCGCCGAGCAGGTCGATGCTCTGGCCAAGGCGAACCCGGAAGCAGCGAAGTACGCGCCGGGTGCGATCCTGTAAGCGACCAGCAAGTGGCGACAAGCCACGCCGTCACTGCGAGGAGCCAACGGGTCGCGCGAAGGCGCGCCCGATGACAGGCTCCGCGACGAAGCAATCCAGTCTTGAGCTCGCAAGATGGATTGCTTCGCTTCGCTCGCAATGACGAAAGTCCCTACTCTTCCTTGAAGCCGTATTCCGGCACGTTGCCGCTGGCGCCGTAATATTTGTACGGCAGGAACTTGCCTGACATCGTGATCTTGACGCGGTCGCCCTTCGGGTTGGCGACGCGCTCGATCCCCATGTCGAAGTCGATCGCCGACATGATGCCGTCACCGAACTCCTCCTCGATCAGCGCCTTCCACGCCGGGCCGTTCACCATCACCATCTCGTAGAAGCGGTAGATTAGGGGATCGGTCGGCGGCATCGGCGTGCCGGTGCCGCGCATCGGCACCTCGTTGAGCATCGCCGTTTCCGCCTTCGACAGGCCGAACAACTCACCGGCATTGGCGGCCTGCGGCTTCGTCAGCTTCATCTGGCCCATGATCGCACCGACGATCAGCACCTCGGAATAGCCGCCGATCTTCGCGCAGATGTGTTTCCAGCTCCAGCCCTTCTCGCGCTTGATGTCGAGCAGCTTCTCGGTGAGGTCTTCGCGTTTCATGTTGGGGTCTCCCTTCTTAAGCAGTCAGTCCGGGGTTGGTCCCGGGCATCCGTGTCTGTCGTTGCTCTTCGCCGTTTGAAGCGATCGTCAGCCCGGGCTTGCCGATTTGCACCACGGGCACATTGCGCGGATCGTGGTTCGGCGTCTCCGCGGCAAAGGTCTTGCTGCGCGTCACCAGGAAATCGATGATGTGGTTGCGCAGCGCATAATAGAGCGGATGGCGGTGCAGGTCAGTGCGGCCGCGATCCCTGGGCAGCGGATTCTCGACGACCTCGGCCAGCACCGCGCCCGGCCCGTTGGTCATCAGGAAGATCTTGTCGGCGAGATAGATCGCCTCGTCCACGTCATGGGTGATCATGAACGCGGTCTGTCCGGTCTCCAGGCAAATCCGCCGCACCTCATCCTGCAGCGTGCCGCGCGTCAGCGCGTCGAGCGCCGAGAACGGCTCGTCCATCAGCATCATCTTTGGTGTGATCGAGAGCGCACGCGCGATGCCGACGCGCTGCTTCATCCCGCCCGAGAGTTCGGACGGACGTTTGTGTTCCGAACCCGTCAGGCCGACGAGATCGATAAATGTCTGCGCGTGCGCCTTCACCTTGGCGCGGTCCCAGCTCCGCCATTTCGAGCTCACGGCATAGGCGACGTTGCCGAGCACGGTGCGCCAGGGCAGCAGCGCGTGGCTCTGGAAGATCACGGCGCGGTCGAGACTGGTGCCCGCGATCGCCTGCCCATCGACGATGACGGCGCCCTCACTCGGCGCATCGAGGCCGGCGAGGATGTTGAGCACCGTGGTCTTGCCGCAGCCGGAATGGCCGATCACGCAGCAGAACTCGCCGCGCGCCATCGAGAGCCAGAGGTTCTCGAACACGGTGGTCGTGGCGCCGCTCGCGCCCGGATAGCGCTTTGCGATGCCTTCGATGGAGACGAATTTGTCGGTCACGGCCACTACTCCGGAAAGGTGACCATGCGCGTGAAGCGCGCAAGGATCTGGTCGAGCAGCATGCCGACGATCCCGATCAGCAGGATCGCGATGATGACGTTGGTGATCGAGAGGTTATTCCACTCGTTCCAGACGAAATAGCCGATGCCGGTGCCACCGACGAGCATCTCGGCCGCGACGATCACGAGCCAGGCGATCCCGATCGAGATGCGCATGCCGGTCAGGATCGTCGGTGCCGCTGCGGGGAGGATCACCGTGAAGGCGCGCCTGATGGTGCCGACCTCCAGCGTCCGCGCCACGTTGATCCATTCCTTGCGCACGCTCGCAACGCCAAACACGGTGTTGAGCAGCATCGGCCAGATCGAGCAGATGAAGATGACGAAGATCGCGGAGACGGACGAATCCTTGATGGTGTAGAGCGCGAGCGGCATCCAGGCGAGCGGCGAGATCGGCTTCAGCACCTGGATGAACGGATCGAGCGCCTTGCTCAGCAGCGGCGACATGCCGATCAGGAAGCCGAGCGGAATGGCGACCAGCACGGCCAGCAGATAGCCGGTGCCGACGCGCGCGATGGAATAGGCGAGCTGGATGCCGAGCCCCTTGTCGTTCGGCCCGTTGTCGTAGAACGGCCGCTTCAGGTGCTCCCACAGCTTGGCGCCGACATCGAGCGGCCCGGGCATCGCCGATTTGCCCTGCGTCGCGGTGAGCCCCATCAGCTTGGCGTATTCCGGGTTCATCGCCGCCACCGGAGCGGTCGAGCGCGTGGCGAGATGCCAGATGCCGAGGAAGGCAGCGAGCAAGGCGACGGAGACGAGGCCGGCGCGGAGGCGGAGGGAGCTGTTCATCTTGCGAGATCCCTCCACCCGTCGTCCCGGCGAAGGCCGGGACCCATACCGCGGAATCTATCGATGGCAGTCGGTCGACGTACCGAACAACGGGTCTTCGCCAAACCGCGTTCGGTGGCTATGGGTCCCGGCCTTCGCCGGGACGACGCTGGGGGGAGAGTGCGGCCCATCACGACTGCTTCCTGATCTTGAAGCTCGCCACATAGTCCTCCGGCTTGGCCGGATCGAAAGTCTTCCCCATCACCGCGAACGACTTGTAGGCACTTGCCGGCGGCGACAGGCCCATCTCGGTCATCAGCTTCTTGGTGTCGGTCGCCAGATACACCTGCTCAGCGACCGCCTTGTAGTCGACGTCGCCCTTGATCTGGCCCCAGCGCTTCATCTGCGTGAGCATCCACACCGCGAAGGACTGCCAGGGGAACGGATCGAAATCGACGCGCTTGGCATCGGTCCTCACCCCGCCAAGGCCGTCGGCATAGGTGCCGGTCAGGACCTGCTCCAGCACCGTCACCGGCGCGTTGATGTAATTGGCCGGCGCGATGGCCTCCGCGATCTGTTTGCGGTTCTCGGCCTTCGAGGCATAGGCGGTGGCATCGACGATGGCCCGGGTCAGCGCGGCAAAGCTGTTCGGCGCCGTCGTGATGAACTCGCGGCTGGCGGCGAAGCTGCAGCAGGGATGGCCGTCCCAGATCTCCTTCGAGAGCAGATGCATGAAGCCGACGCCGTCATAGATCGCGCGCTGACAGATGTTGTCGGGCGCGAGGAAGCCGTCGATGTTGTCGGCGCGCAAATTCGCGACCATCTCCGGCGGCGGCACCGATCGCAATTGCACGTCGGTGTCGGGGTCGAGGCCGTGCTCGGCGAGATAATAGCGCAGCAGGTAATTGTGCATGGAATAGTCGAACGGAATCGCGAACTTCAGACCCTTCCAGTCCTTCGGATCGCGCTTGTCCTTGTGCTTGCTCGCCAGCACGATGCCCTGCCCGTTGATGTTCTCGATCGCGGGAACGGCAAAGGGGATGGCGTTGGCACCGAGGCCAAGCGATATCGCGATCGGCATCGGCGCGAGCATGTGGGCGGCGTCGTATTCCTTGTTGATGGTCTTGTCGCGGATCACAGCCCAGCCGGCGGTCTTGACCACTTCGACATTGAGGCCGTGCTTGGCATAGAAGCCCATCGGCGCCGCCATGATGATGGGCGTCGCGCAGGTGATCGGGATGAAGCCGACCTTGAGGTCCTTCTTCTCGGGCACGCCGGTTTGCGCGAACACTTCGGTCGCCGTCTTCAGCGGGAAGAATTGCGACAGTGCCGCGAGCGCGGTGGACGCGCCGACCGATTTCAGGAAGGCGCGCCGCGCCACGTCCTGCGGAAACATCGCACGCATCACGGCAGACGCAACGACGCCCTCGTAGCGCTGCTCCTCGCTCGCGACCGGCTCGCAAGCCAGCGCTGTCGCCTGCTCGTGCTCCGTCGCGGATTGGTGCTGGCCGCAGACGCAGCCGGCTCGAAGGTTGCGATCGGGATCAAACGGATTGTCGAACGTGGACATCGGCGGCCCTCCTGCGCGTCATTGCAAGGAGTAATTACGCAAGGAGCATGCCACCGCCTCCGGCGCGGCCAGTGCCTTGATGACGCAACACTTTCGCCCGCGCTTGGCGGCTACGAAAACTCGTGATAAACGAGATTTCGTAGTTCAATTACGAGATTTCGCAATGGCAACGACGCCAATGCCCGTCCACAACGATGTGGCTCCCGTGGTCGATCCACGTATCGCGGCCTTCGAATCCTCGGTCGAGGCAACACTGCTGGTCGACCCCTTCGGCGACCAGATCGTCGACGCCAATCCCGCCGCCTGCGCCCTGCTCGGCTACGACCGGGCCCTGCTGCGGCAGACCAGGGCGAGCACGCTCCATGCCGGCGAGCTTCCCGCCCTCACCGTCTTCACCCAGGCCGTGCTGCACAAGGGCGCCTACTGGACCACGGGACTCAATCCCCGCCATGCGACGGGGCAAGAGCTCCGGCTCGAATATGCCGGCTGCCTGCTGCCGCATGACGGCCGCTCGCTGCTGCTCCTCACGCTGACCGATCTCGAAGCGCGCCGCCGCCGCAATGTCGACGCCGCCGCCGAGGACCATATGCGCGGCGGCATCTCGACCTGGCAGCGAGTCGAGCGCGTGTTCCAGGACATCGAGCGCGAGAACCAGCTGATCCTGCGCGCCGCCGGCGAAGGCATCTATGGCGTCAACGCCGAAGGCAAGACCACCTTCGTCAATCCCGCGGCGGAGCGGATGCTGGGCTGGACCGCAGAAGAGCTGGTCGGCAAGGAGATCCACCCGATCGTCCACCACACCCATCACGACGGCCGCCACTATCACAACCATGACTGCCCGATCTACGCGGCGTTCCGCGACGGCGCAGTGCACCAGGTCGACGGCGAGGTGTTCTGGCGCAAGGACGGCTCGCCCACCTGGGTCGAATACACCTCCACGCCCATCCGCGACCGCGGCGTCGTGGTCGGCGCGGTCGTGGTGTTTCGCGACGTCAGCCAGCGGCGCGAGGCCGACGAGAAGCTGCATGCCGCGCTCACTGAAGTCGACCGCCTGCGCGAGCGGCTGGAGCTGGAGAACGCCTATCTCCAGGAGGAAATCCGCATCGAGACCAATCCGCGCGGCATCATCGGCGGCAGCGAGGCTATCCAGAAGACGCTGCGCCAGGTCAAGCTGGTGGCGCCGACCGCGGCGGCGGTGATGATCACCGGCGAGTCCGGTACCGGCAAGGAGCTGATCGCGCGCGCTATCCACGAGGATTCCACCCGCAGCGACCGGCCGCTGATCCGCGTCAACTGCGCCGCGATCCCGCGCGAACTGTTCGAGAGCGAGTTCTTCGGCCATGTCCGCGGCGCCTTCACCGGCGCGACGCGAGACCGCATCGGCCGCTTCGAGCTTGCCGACGGCGGGACGCTGTTCCTCGACGAGGTCGGCGAGATTCCGCTCGAATTGCAGGGAAAGCTGCTGCGCGTGCTGCAGGAGGGCCATTTCGAGCGCGTCGGCCAGGAGCGAACCCGCGCCGTCGACGTCCGCGTCATCGCCGCGACCAACCGCGATCTCAAGCAGGAGGTGCAGCGCGGCCGCTTTCGCGAGGACCTCTATTTCCGCCTCAACGTGTTCCCGATCGAGACCGTGCCCTTGCGCGAACGGCGCGAGGACATTCCCCTGCTCGCCCAGCATTTCCTGACGCGCGAGAGCAAGGCGCTGAAATCCAATTTGCGCCTATCGGAAGGCGATGCGCGGCGGCTCACCCGCTACGACTGGCCCGGCAATGTCCGCGAATTGCAGAACGTGATCGAGCGCGCCGCGATCCTGTCGCAGAACGGCCGCCTGCGCATCGACCTGCCGGATCCATCGGGCGTGCAGCCCACGGCCGGAGCATCGCGTCAGAAGGCCGACGCGCGCCCGGCCGTCATGACGTCGTCGGAAATGCGCGACCACGAGCGCGCCAATATCCTGGCCGCGCTCGAGGCCTGCGCCGGAAAAGTCTTCGGCCCCGGCGGCGCGGCCGAGATGCTCGACATCAAGCCGACCACGCTGGCCTCGCGGATCAAGGCACTGGGGATCACGCCTCGTCCGCGGGCCATCGGCTAGCGAGGCTCACGCCGCCTTGGTCGTCACCTCAGTTGCAATCGGCAACCCCTGCTCGATCGGCAGCGACGGGTCGCGCGACCATTCGTTCCAGGAACCGAAATACATCCGCACGTCCTTCACGCCCGCGTTCTTCAGCGCCAGGAAGGTGTTGGAGGCCCGCGCGCCCTTGAAACAGTAGAGATAGACCGGCGTTGTCGTCGAGATGCCGACGGTGGCGCATTCCGCCAAGATCTCGTCCTTGGACTTGAAGCGCGGGCCCTCGGCGGTCGGCTTCATCATGCGATACCATTCCAGCCAGACGGCACCGGGGATGCGGCCCTTGCGCGGGCAGAAATCTTTTCCATAAGGAGACGAGCTGTCGCCGATCCACTCGTCGACGTCGCGCACGTCGAGAATGGCGATGCCGGGCTTGCCGACGGCGCCGAGCATGGTCTTGGCATCGATCAGGATGTCGCCCGCTTCCGGCACGATCGCGAAGCCGGCCTTGGCCGGCGCCGGCACGTCCTTCGTCACCGGGAAGCCTGCCGCCGACCAGGCGTCGAAGCCGCCATGCAGCACCTTCACCTTGGGATAGCCGAGCATGGTGAGCAGGTAATAGCCGCGGCAGGACTGGCCGAAGCCGGAGTTCATCGACTGCTCGTAGATCACCGCCGTCTCCTTTCCGGAAAGGCCTGCGCCGCCGAACGCGTCGGCGAATTTGGTCTTCAGCTCGGCCATGCCTTCCGGCGTCGAGGTCGCAAGGAATGTGAAGATCTCATGCACGTTCACGGCGCCCGGCAGGTGGCCGGCGGCGTAGGCATCGGGATTGCGGGTGTCGATGACGACACACGGCTCAGTCTTCAAGAGATCGGCGAGTTCGACGGCAGTGATCAGGACGTCAGTCATGGCAGCCTCTCCGTTGAGGTTGGGGGTCTTCAGGGTCGTCTCTTCGGGTCGTCTTGGGTGGACTCGTGAAGCTCAGGCATCGGCGAGCATCTTGCGCAGCTGCTTGGTGGCCGGCGTGACGATCGCGACGAAATAGGCCTCGCGCAGGCGCCGCTGCGCGCGGTGACTCTTCAGGTAGCCGCGCGCGCCACAATGCAGCATCGCTGCATGCGCCGCTGCGACGCTGGCTTCGCCCGCGCGCAGGCGCAGCGCGATCACCTTGCGCCAGTAGGTCTCCTCCTCGTTGTAGGGATCGCGCGCCAGCGCCATGGTCTCGGCTTCGAGCTCGGCGGCGAGATCGCGGAAATGCACCGGTTGCTGCGGCAGATAGCGGTTGATGTGGCCAAGCGGGCTACCCACCTCGTCCATGATGTTGATACAGTCTTTGATGACGCCGAGCGCCATGCCCGCCTGAAGCAGGATGAACCCGGCGCGGATCTTCTTGACGAAGGGCGCGGCGGGATCGGCGAGGATCAGCTCGTCCGGCACAAAGACATCGCGGAACTGCACGCCGTAGGTTCCGGTGCCGTCCATGGCGAGGAACGGCTTGCACGGCGTCAGCGTAATCGCGGGATCCGAGCAGTCGGCCAGGAACATCACCGTGCCCAGCTCGTCCTCGCGCTCGAAGATGGTGCCAAAATAATGGTTCGGGCCGAGATTGGAGACCCAGGGCAGCGCGCCGCGCACGATATAGCCGCCCTCGACCTTCTTGCCTTTCAGCTTCAGCTTCTCGATGCCGAAGAAGCTCTTCATCGGATTGGAGAGCCCGGTGCCGCCGAGCACGCGACCGGTCGAGAACGCATCGCCAAACCGCCGCGCCAGTTTCAGGTTGGTCGAGTTGGCAGCGTACCAGACCAGCGTGTTCTGGCACCAGGCCATGAAGGCGGTGGCGCCGCAGACCTCGCCGATCGCGGCCGTCGATTCGATCGCGCAGCGCAGATCCGCGGGACCTTCGTAAGGCACGTGACTGCCCCAGGCGCCGACGGCGCCGAACGCGCGCAGCACCTCGGCCGGATAGACTGTGCCGTCGTCGATGCCGGCGGCAAGTGGCGCGAGCTGCTCCCGCGCGATCCGCGCCACCTCTCCTGCAATGGACGGTGCGGGCTGATCCAAAATCTCGGCCCGCGATAAAGCCAGTGAACCCATGGTCGTCTCCCGCACCGTTGTCCGTGTTGCTGTTGCTAGATGCCGACCTCGAGATTGACCGGGCGGGTGAAGGTGTTGGCGACCGGCGACCATTTCTTCACATGGGCGACCAGCGCGTTGATCTCGTCCGGCGAGATGCCCTCGCACTCCATGTCCACCTTCACGCGGACATCGGTGAACCCGACCGGCTTATCGGACATGTCGCCGGTGCCCCAGACCGCGGTGATGTTGAGGTCGCCTTCGAGCTCGAGCTCGAGCTTGTTGACGATCCAGCCGCGATGCACGGCGTTGGCGTGCAGGCCAACCGCGAGGCAGGAGCCGAGCGCGGCGAGCGAGGCTTCCGACGGATTGGGCGCGGTGTCGTCGCCAAGCAGCCCCGGCGGCTCGTCGACGATGTAGGGCGGCAGGTTGCGGATGTAGTTGGCGTGGCGGAACTTGCCTTCCGCGACCGTCTTGCACTTCAAGGTCTTGATGACCTTCGGATTCGCCTTGCCGTTGGCGATCAGTTGCTCGAGGCCATTCTTGTCGATGGGTGCGAGGCAACCCGTCAGCACGGTCTTCTGAACGACGGCAGTCATCAATCTTCTCCCTGGCAGAAGTGGAATTCGGCAGGATACCGAACGGTCTGTTTCCTTGCATGGAGCGTGCCAGAACCCGCAAAAAACAAAACGCGAGGCATTGGAGCCGCTTAAGCATCCCTGCCTGCGGATTGATCAGCGCCCGTTTGCTCAAAGCCGATGCAGATCGCCTCACCCTTGCGAATCTTTTCAGCGCGGAACAGATGCGGCTTGCTGATGCAACGCGGCTGCGGGTAAGTTCGTCACCATGGCAAAGACGTCATCGAAGAAGACCTCGCCTCACGCCGCCGCAGGCGAAGACGAATCCGCGCGCGGGCGCCTGCTCAGCGCCGCAACCCATCTGTTCTGCAAGAACGGGATCAACGCCACCGGCATCGATGCGATCATCGAGGAAGCCGGCACGGCGAAGACGACGCTCTACAAGCTGTTCGGCTCCAAGACCAATCTCGTCAACGCGGTGCTGGAGAGCGAAGGCAAGCAGTGGCGCGAATGGTTCATCGGCGCCATGGAAGCGGGCGGCGGCGACGCGCAGGCGAAGCTGACGCGCATCTTCCCGGCGCTGAAGAGCTGGTTCGCGGAAGAGCGCTTCTACGGCTGCCCCTTCATCAACGCCGTCGGCGAGCACGACAAGGACGCCAAGCAGTTCCGCAACATCGCGCTGAAGCACAAGAAGATCGTGCTCGGCCATATCGAGAAGCTCGCCGGCGAGCTCGGCTCGAGCGAGCCTGCTGTGCTGGCGCACCAGCTCGGCCTCCTCATCGACGGCGCCATCGTCGCGGCGATGATCTCGCGCGACCCGGGAGTGGCCGACACGGCCGCGCTCACGGCCGGCCCCCTGCTCGGACAATCCAGGGCGAAGAAGAAGCGCGAGCTGGAGGCGGTGTGACCGTTCTGGCTTCGTAGCCCGCATGAGCGCAGCGACATGCGGAACCTTTCCCGGATATCGCTTCGCTCATCCGGGCTACGACGTCGGGCCTCCCCGCACTCCTTCCACAAACCGCCCGATCGCGTCCAGCACCGGCCGCTGATCTCCTGCAAAGAACCAGTGATCATCGCCGTCGAGCTCGACGAATTTCGCAGCCCTGATCCGGCTCGCGATATCGCGTCCCGCCGCGATCCGCACCGCTCGATCGCCGCGCCGGTGCAGCACCAGCGTCGGCACGGCGACCCGCGGCAGCAACTCCCGCACGTCGGCATCTCGGAACGCTTCCAGCACGGCGGAGATGCCGCCGGGGCTGGAGGCCGCACGCAGCAGTCCGGCCCACCACGCCCTCGCCTGGGCATCGCCGGCAAGGCTCGGCGCAAAGGTCTCGATCCCGACCGGGCCGCCCCATTGCGCGACCAGATGCTTGCGCCAGGCATCATACTGGCCCGCGCGCAGCGCGTGCGGATAGTCCTGTGACCAGCAGCCCTTGGCGAGCGCGCCGAACAGGATGAGCCCGGCGACGAGACGCGGTTCGTCGACCGCAAATCTGATGCAGGCCGGCCCGCATTCGGAGGCACCGAACAGCACGACGCGGCGCGCATTCGCGGCCCGCAACACGGTGCCGATGTCCTGCGCGGTCACGTCGATGCCGGGCGCGGATCCGACCCGGTCGGACAGCCCGATGCCGCGGCGATCGAACACGATCAGCCGCCCGAGCTTCATCAGCGACGCCAGGAATGCGCGGCTCGCCGGATGCTCCCAGGCGCGCTCCACATGCGAGACGAAGCCGGGCATGACCAGGATATCGAGCGGACCGCTGCCATAGGTCTGATACGCCAGATGCACGCCGGCGCCCTTCACGTAGCGCGTCATCGGCACGGCCTGCGGCGCCGTTGCGGGGGCCATCAGCGCCTCGGTCTCGGCTTCCGGCGCAACGCCAAGCTCCTCGCGCAGCCGCTGCGTCAGCGCGGCGTGGTGCCGCTCCGCCGCGCTGCGGTCGCCGGCCAGCAGCAGGCTGCGGATCAGGTGCCGGCCATAGACCTCGCTGAGCGGATCGAGCTCGACCAGACGTCCCGCAAATGCGGTCGCGGCAAAATGATCGCCGGCGGCATTCCTGTCCTGCACCAGACGCTCCAGCGCATGGACCAGCCGCCCCCGCAGCGCCTCGCGGCGATAAAACGCCCAATCGTCGAATTCAGGCGAACCGTCCGGGGAGAAGCCAGCCAGGAAGTCGCCGCGATAGATCCGGCAGGCCGCTTCGAAGTCACCGCGGTCGCAGGCGCTTTCGAACGATTGCGAGTCGAGCTCGAGCGCGACCTCCGGAGACAGCCGCAGGCTGGTGCGGTCGGTCTCGAAAATCGATTGGCCGAGCGAGAGCTCGATGCGGTGAAGCAGGCGCCGCAACCGCGCCAGGCCGGTTTCGCGTGGCGTTTCCGGCCATAGCAGCGTCGCCATGACGTCCCGCGCGACTGCGCCTCTGGCCTCCGCGAGATAGACCAGCAGCGCAAGCCCCTTGCGCAAGGCGAGCTTGATCGGGCGGCCGTCCGTGTGAAGCTCGGGGAAACCGAAGGTCCCCAGCGAGAAAGCCGTCATGGACAACCTCTTTCCCGGGCCGGCGTCCCCGGGGGACGCGCAGGGGACGGTCCGGCGATAGCAGTCAGGGCAGATCGAGCCTGACCGCCGGCGAGCGGTTCAGGCTCCCGCATGCGGCAGCACTGCCATCGGCACAACAGGAAAAACCATGTTCGCACGCCTCCTGATCCCTCTCTACGCCATCATGAGCTACGGCGTATTCACCGTTTCATTCCTCTATGCGCTCGGTTTCGTCGGCAATTATGTCGTGCCCAAGTCCATCGACAAGCCGGTCGAGCTCGGCAGTCCCGCCAATGTGACCGCGGCCATCGTCATCAACCTGCTGCTGCTGAGCCTGTTTGCGATCCAGCACAGCGTCATGGCACGCCCGGCCGTCAAGCGATGGCTGGCCAAATTCCTTCCCGCGGCCTGCCAGCGCAGCACCTATGTGCTGCTCTCCAGCCTGGTCCTGCTGCTGCTGTTCTGGCAATGGCGTCCGATCCCGGCACCGGTCTGGCAGACAAGCGGGATTGCAGCGTGGTTGCTGACCGGCGTGCATTGGCTTGGCTGGCTGATCGCGTTTGCCTCGACCCACATGATCGATCATTTCGATCTGTTCGGCCTGCGGCAGGGCTTCTCCGTGCTCCGCGCCACCGAGCTGCCCGATCACTCCTTCAAGACTCCCCTGCTCTACAAGATCGTCCGGCATCCGATCATGCTCGGCTTCCTGCTCGCGTTCTGGGCCACGCCCGTGATGACATCAGGCCATCTGCTGTTCGCGGTCGCCAACACCGCCTACATCCTGGTCGCACTGCAGTTCGAGGAACGTGACCTGGTCGCGGAGTTCGGGGAGACCTACCGGCAATATCGCCGCCGCGTTCCCATGCTGGTGCCGCGCCTCTTCACGCGCCGCCGGACCGGCGATGGCCCGTCATCGCGCGCTGTCGGAGCACCGCAATGAAAGCCGTTCTCTGCAGCTCCTTCACCGGCCCCGGCGATTTGCGCGTCGGCGACATCGACGAGCCCCACCCCGCCCCCGACGAGATCCTGATCGACGTCCATGCGGCCTCCGTCAGCTTCATGGACCAACTGCTGGTCTCGGGCCTCTACCAGATGCGGCCGCCGACGCCCTTCGTGCCGGGCACGGAAGCCGCCGGTGTCGTGGTCGCGGTCGGCGAAAGGGTCACGGCATTCGCGCCCGGCGACCGCGTGGCCTGCAGCAGCTGGACCGGCGGCTACGCCGAACGGATGACGGCGAAGGAATCCAAGAGCGTGCGCCTGCCCGATGGCGTCGCGTTCGAGACCGCGGCAACCGTCCTGCACAATTACGGAACGGCCTGTTACGCACTGGTCGAACGGGCACGGGCGCAAGCCGGCGAGACCGTGCTCATCACCGGCGCGGCCGGCGGAGTTGGCCTTGCCGCCGTCGACCTCGGCCGTCATCTGGGCCTGCGCGTCATCGCCGGCGTTGGCTCGGACGACAAGGCAGCCCTGGTGCGGAGCTTCGGTGCCGGCGATGTCATCAATTATCGCAGTGAAGATTTGCGCGACCGGATCAGGTCGATCACCTCGGGCGCCGGCATCGACATCGGCTTCGACAATGTCGGCGGCGCGATCTTCGAGCAGATGGCCCGGCTGATGGCATGGGGCGGCCGGCTGATGCCGATCGGCTTCACCTGCGGCGAGATCCCGTCCATCCCGATGAACCTGCCGCTGTTGAAGAACTATTCCATCATCGGCGTCTTCACCGGCGCCTGGGCCGAGAAATATCCTGACGAAGCCGCGCGCATGAACGACATGCTGGTGCAATGGCTGGCCGACAGAAAAATCCGCCCGCACATCGATCGCGTCCTCCCTTTGGAGGAGGCCGGCAACGCCATGCGCGCCGTGGCGGGCCGCACGGTTCAGGGCAGAATTGTGCTCAAGATCAGATAGAATGCACGCGGGAACGGAAAACGAGGACAGCAAGAATTGACAGAGATCATCATCGCCAGGCGCTTTTGCGGTCCTCCGAACTCCGGCAACGGCGGCTATGTCTGCGGCCGGCTGGCCCGGCACATTCCAGGCGGCGGCGAGGTGACGCTGCGCGCGCCGCCTCCGCTGGACACGCCGCTCGATGCGATCGCGGCCGCCGACGGCACGTGGGAGCTTCGTGACGGCGACAAGGCCCTTGCGACAGCGCGTGCGGCGAATGTCGAGCTCGGCCAGATCGAGACAGCCAGCTTGCAGGAAGCCCGCGCCGCCGGATTGCTGGCGCTGTTCGAGCCGCACGAGCATCCGCTGCCGAACTGTTTCGTCTGCGGTCCCGCGCGTGCCCAAGGCGACGGCCTGCGTGTCTTCGCCGGGCCGCTTGGCCGCCGGCGAGAGAACGCCGTTCTCGCGGCGACCTGGACGCCGGATCCGAACCTCGCCGCCGAGGACGGCCTTGTCGCTCCTGAATTCCTCTGGTCCGCGCTCGATTGCCCCACCGGCTTTGCCTGCAATTGCAATCTGCAGAGCGGCACCTACGACAAGACACCGCTCCTCCTCGGACGGATGGCGGCCCGGATCGAGGCCCGCCCGCACCCCGGCCAACCCTGCGTCATCACGGCCTGGCCCACCGGCCGCGACGGCCGCAAGCGGACCGCGGACGCCGCGCTGCATGATGAAGCCGGCAGGTTGCTCGCCGTCGCGAGGACGACATGGATCGCGGTGGAGCGCGAGGTGCTGCTCGGGCGGGGGTGACGGTTTCGTCGGGTGCGTTAACCCGCCTGCACCAATTCGCATCTTCCTGCATGCTCGCGTGCCCTTCACGCGTCGATTTACCTTGCGTCAAGCACGGCCAGCGATCGGCCTTGCTCTTAAAAGGCTGTTAGGACCGGCCAGCGTTGTTGGCGCCCGGAAGACGGGGACGCTCTGCAATGCGATCGGACGAGGGACTCTACAGTGCGCCACGCTGGCGCCTGACGCGCTGGCTTGCCGAACCGGGGCCCGGGGTACCCGACGACATCCGCGCGGCGCTTATTGCCCAGCTCCATGGATCGCTGCCGGTATTTGCCGCCGGCGCCGTCAACACGATTGCGGTCGCTGCCGTCATCGCCGCCCGCAAGCAGACCGCACCATTCATCGTCTGGCTGGTCATGGAGATCGTGATCTGCCTCGCCCGTCTCCTCGTACTCGCCAGCGCGAACCGCAGGGCGCGTGAGCACCGCCCCACACCGACCGACCTTCATCTCCTGCTTGCGGTCGCCTGGAGCGCCAGCGTCGGATTTGGCGCCATCGCCAGCCTCGCGAGTGGCGACTGGGTCGTTGCCATGTTGGCATCACTGTCTGCGGCGGCGATGGTCGGCGGCATTTGCTTCCGCAATTTCGGCGCGCCGCGCCTGGCGGGCACCATGATCCTCTTCAGCCTTGGTCCCATCATCCCCGGCGCCGCGCTCGCCGGCGAGCCGCTGTTCTACATCGTGTATCTTCAGGTCCCGATGTATCTCGCCGCGATGACCGCCGCAGCCTTCCGCCTCAACCGGATGCTGGTCACCACCATGCGCGCCGAGCGCGAGAACAGCCATCGCGCACATCATGACGCACTCACCGGACTGCTCAATCGGGCCGGGTTCGTCGAGGCGCTCGGCACGAGGCTTGCCGCGCGCGCCGAACGCCCGTTTGCGGTGATGTTCTTCGACCTCGACAATTTCAAGCCGATCAACGACACCTTCGGACACGCGGCGGGCGATGCGGTGTTGAAAGGCGTCGCCGGCCGGGTGCGCCGGGCGCTGCCGGACGGCGCGGTGCTCGCCCGGATGGGCGGCGACGAGTTCGTCGCGCTCGTCGAGGACGTCACCACCGAGACGGCCCGGGAGACGGGACACCGGCTCATCCGCGAAGTCGCCATTTCCTATGAGCTGGGCGGCGAGATCCGCGCCAGTGTCGGCGCCAGCGTCGGCATCGCGATGTCGCCGGATCATGGCGCCGAGGTCGAGGAATTGCTCGGGGTCGCCGATGCCGCACTGTACGAAGCTAAGTCGGGCGGCAAATCGCGTTGCTGCCTCGCCTCGGTCGGGACCAATCTCGCGGCGTTGCGCCGTCTCCAGCAGAGCAGCCCGAAAGGCCCAGTGGCAAGCGCCGCCTGATAAGGATGAGCAAAGGCGCGACGCGCCGTGCTGCCTAGCTGCTCGTCGCCTGCCGCACCGGCGGCGGCTTCCAGGTCCCGTTGATGATCGAGGGCGACTTCTCGTTCGGCCAGTACATGCGCAACATCAGGACGAACTTGCCCGCCGGCGCGGGAAGCCAGTTGCTCTCCTTGTCGGGACCGGGATTGTCCTTCTGAATGTAGAGATCGACCGAACCGTCCGCATTGGCCCTAAGGCTCTGGCGGGCACTGATGGACTGGCGGTTGATCGGATTGGCGACGAAGAAGTAGTTCTCGTCATACATTGTCAGCGACCAGAACCCTCCGACCGGAGGAAGCTGCCCCTTGGGAAAGCGCATGACGTATTTGTTGCTGCCGACATAGTCCTTGCCGTCGGCATCCTTCTGGGACGTCGGATAGCACGCATCCTGAATCCGGTTGGCGCCAAGTCCGATTGCCGTGACGAGGGCACGGTTGAAGTAATTGGTGCCGTAGACACCGGCTTCGGCATCGAAGGCCCAGCCGTTGACGTTCCTGATCGCCTTGTTGACCTTGAACTGGAGCATGATGCGGTCGAATGCCACCTGTGGGACCCGCTTGGCGAAGGCCGCATCGAATTTGCCAGCATCGAAATCCTTGCCCGGCACCAGACCGATCTTCGCGAATTTGGCGACCTCCGCCGCATCGGCGGCGGCCGGCGGATTGCGCTTCATCAATTGCGCGAGAAGGGTGAAATAGGCCGCGGCGTCCAGGCCGTTGACCTGGTCGCGAACCGCCGTCTTCATGTCGACCGACGCATCGACCTTTCCCGCGGGAGGCGTATAGGACTTGCCGTAGGCGCTGAGCGGCACGAGCTTGAACTCGTCCTGTGCGGCATGCACGGCCGCGTAATCCTCCGGCGTGCCGGTGCAGTAGATGCGGCCCAAAATCCACACCATGCTCGTCGGTGATTTGTATTCCTTAATGCCGGCGGGAAGCGTTCCCTTCCACCCCGGTCCGGTGATCGCGTAGGTCTGCGCCTTGGTGCCGGTGGTGCGCTTGCCGGGCACCTGGAAGACATTGGTCCAGCCGTCCAGCATCGGAAACAGGAAGTAGCGGTCCTTCATGTCGGGCATGGTCAGGACCCAGGGCTCGTCTCCCACGTCGATCCAGGCCGTCGTGTAGAGCGTGTCGGCATTGGGGGCCGTGACATCCCTGAAGCTGGCATCGGGATACTTGCGCAGCTTGACGAACTGTCCCATCGGCCCGCGCGTGCCTTCCACCGCCGCAACGTTGGTCATGATCCGGCGGGTCATCTCCATCGTGACCAGAGGATAGCCGTAGATATAGGCGTCCTGGGCGAGCCAGAAATCGTCGCCACCCTCCAGGGCCCTGACCACAGGACCGTCGAACTCGGCGCGTGCTGTGCGGGACATCGCAAGCGCCGACATTGCGGTGCTGAAGGCGGCAAGTGCCTGGCGACGGTTGATTGGCATTTCGAACCCTCCCTGTTGCCTGAAAGCGTAGAAGGAGGGGTTCCGTCTTCCTTGATTTGCATCAATGTGGCGGGTCGGGGCGCAGCACAGCGCGCAGCTCAATACGGTCCCATCAACGAGCGGTACGTTCCCGGCCAACGACGCGCGCTGCGTCGGCGGCCTCTCGTAGGGTGGATTAGCCGAAGGCGTAATCCACCTCTTTGCTACCGTTGAGCCGACAAGAGAAGCGGTGGGTTACGCTGTCGCTAACCCACCCTACGAGAGCTACGAAGCGGCCCGTTCGATCAGCGGCTCGCGCGCAGCGCGCCAAGCTCGAAATCGGCGGCCGGCTTCTCGATAAAGGTCTTCGGGCAATCGGCCGCAGCCTGCTCGAACAGCTTCAACGCGTCTTCCTTCGAGCCGCTCTGAAGCGCCCGTTCAGCGATATAGAAATTCGCCTCGCAGACCTGCCCCTTTCTCTTCACGGGGTCGGAATCCTCGGCAGCGCTGAGCACCTGCTCCGGCGTCATCGTGCCGAGGAACAGGTTGACGATCGGCGCGGGCCATTTTGTCGCGTCGAGCTGCTTTGCCGTCTCGCTCAGCCGGCTCGGCTGCTCACTGCGCCTGGCAACAATCTCGCGCCACAAGACCGAATAGGCACCTTTCGGATTGAGCTCGATCGCCTGATCCAGATCGGTCAACGATTGGGCGAAGGAAGCGGTCTGCCAATTGAGCCTCGCACGATGAAAATAGGCGCGCGCATCCTTGGGATCGAGCTGCACGAGTTGATCGTAGTCCGCAAGCGAGCGGTCGAAATCTCCTTTGGCCTTGTAGGCGTTGGCGCGGAGCCCGAAGGCCTCCTTGTCCTTGGGATTGAGACGGATCGCCTCGTCATAGTCCGCCATGGCGAGGTCAATATCCCCTTTCCCCTGGTAGGCAGCTCCCCGAGCGCGCAGCACGGGGCCATCCCCGGAACCGAGTACATTTGATTCACCCGCGACCGACGTCGAAATCGGCTCAGCGTTCTGACCTTGAGTCTGCCGATCGCCGGGATTTCCCTGAGCCTGGTGTGCCAGCTGGATCACTTGGTTGTAATCGGCGATGGCGCGATCATAGTCGCCCTTTCGAGCATAGGTGAAGCCGCGGCAGCCGTAGGCAAATCGGCTTTGCGGGTTCAGCTCGATGATCCGATCGTAGTCGGCGATAGCGCGGTCGAGTTCGTTCAGCAGGGAAAACGACTCGGCCCGGAAGTAGTAGAACTGCTCGTTCCTCGGCTTGATCTGCATGGTTTGATCGAGCTCGGCAAGCGCACGTTCTCTGTTTCCCTGGGCTATGTAAACACGGCTGCGGCACAACTGGCCACCGCCGGTTTGGGGGCTGATCTCGACCGCCCGATCACAGTCGGCCATGCCCCTACCCGGCTCCCCCTTGCGGACGTAACTGAGACCTCGTTCGACATACGCGATGACATTGTCCGGATGGATCCGGAGAGCCTGATCATAGTCGGCGATGGCGCGGACGAAGTCGCCCTTCGCCGAATAGACGTGAGCGCGTCCGATATAGGCATAGGTATTCTTCGGATCGAGCTCGATCACCTTGCCGTAATCCGGCAGCGCGGCGTCGGGCTCTCGCTTCTGGAGGAACGCAGAAGCCCTCGCGATGCGGGCGCTCATATGGTCCGGATAGCGCTCGATGATCCGGTCGTAGTCCGCGATCTCGAGGTCGATCTCGCCTTTCTGGTGGTAGAACATGGCGCGGCGGAGGTAGGCCATGACCACGCCTTGCGTGACAGTCGGTGCCGCCTCGATCATCGCGCTGCAGCCTGCAATCCGGTCATCGACACTAAAATTTCCGACCGCATTGCACTTGGCGGTCAAAGGCATTTCCGCGCGGGCGCCTGATACGTCGAGCAAGGCCGCCAGCACCAACGCACTCACGCCCGCTGCCGCACCGACGAGCGCGCGGCCTGTCGTTCCAAACATGCAGTCCCCATTTCCATTCCGGGGACTTCATAGCAACCGGCAACGCGTCTGCACAGCCCCTGGTTGCGGTGCTGGCCCGTTCCTGCGAGACGACCTAGACCAACGTCTTGGAGAATCCTGCCGCGAGATGATCGATCAGCGCGCGAACGGCCCGCGGCAGGCCTCGTCGTGTCGTGAAGACGAGATGCACCATGCCGCGATGACCGCGCCAGTCCGGCAGCACATGGACAAGCCTGCCTTGATCGAGTGCGTCCCGGCAGAGGTGATCGGGCAGAAGCGCGATACCGAGGCCCGCGATCGCAGCATCGCGCACCGCGCCGAAGTCGCCGCAGCCCATGCGCGGCTCGTGCTTGTGGATGCGGGCCCGCCCGTCGTCCGTTTCCAGATGCCATTCGACCAGCGCCTCGTCATCGGATGTCGCGAGCGTCGGAAGCGCGGCAAGATCGTCGAGAGTTCGCAGCCGGTTTGCCAGTTGCGGGCTCGCGACGAGGATGCGCGTGGAGGTGCCCAGCGACCGCATGGTGAGCGCAGCATCGCCGACGAGGACGGATCGAACCCGCAGGGCCACGTCGATCCGTTCTTCGATCAGGTCGACGGGACGGTCGATCGCAACGAGTTGCAGGCGCACCTTGGGATAGCGGGTCAGGAAACTCGACACGAGCCCGGACATCTCCGCGACCATGCCGGTCGGGCAACTGAAGCGAATGCGGCCATGAGGCTCGGATTGCGCTTGCGTCACGAGCGCCTCGGCCTGCTCGGCCTCCATCAGGATCGCCCGACAGCGCTCGTAGAAGGCCTGCCCCACTTCAGTGACCCGAAACCGCCGGCTTGATCGCTCGATGAGGCGGAGACCCAGGCGCTCCTCGAGCCCGGCAATCCGCCGGCTGAGCTTGGACTTGGGCTCGCGCAAGGCCCGCCCGGCGGCAGCGAACCCGCCATGCCCAACCACCTCGGCAAAATAGGCAAAGTCATTCAGATCAGTTTTCATCGTTCCTCACATAGAACGCTGAGTATCATATCTGGCTACTACTCGCATCATCGTTCCGTAGGCATCTACGAAGGGCAACGGCGGTTCCGCCAGATACTTCCAAAGGAGACGGACGATGACGAACAGGTTCAACAACAAGGTCGTGGTGGTGACCGGCGGCACGAGCGGCATTGGCCTTGCTGCCGCAAAGGCTTTTGCAACTGAAGGCGCCTCGGTGTTCATCACCGGCCGCCGCCAGGATGCGCTGGACGCGGCGGTGAAAGCGATCGGCGGCCGCGTGACCGGCGTGCAAGGCGACATGGCCAACCTTGCCGACATCGACCGGCTCTACGACGCCGTTCAGAAGAAGCACCAGCAGATCGACGTGATCTTCGCCAATGCCGGCGGCGGCGAGTTCGCACCGCTCGGCGCAATCACCGAGGAGCATTATCAGCGCACGTTCGATACCAACGTGAAGGGCGTTCTCTTCACCGTCCAGAAGGCGCTGCCGCTGCTTCGCGAAGGCGCCTCCATCGTCCTGAACGCATCGACCACGAGCGTCTCGGGTACGCCGGCCTTCAGCGTCTATTCGGCGACCAAGGCCGCGGTACGCAATTTCGCGCGGACGTGGATCCTCGACCTGAAGGATCGGCACATCCGCGTCAACGCGGTCAGCCCCGGCGTCACCGAGACACCCGGCCTCAATCATCTGTTCGGCGCCGGCGAGCAGGCGGAGGGCACCAAGACCTATCTCGCGAGCCTTATCCCGGCCGGCCGCGTCGGCCAGCCCGAGGAGATCGCCAAGGCGGTGCTGTTCCTGGCGTCGGACGAAGCGAGCTTCGTCAACGGCGTGGAGCTCTTCGTCGACGGCGGTCAGACGCAGATCTGACGCAATTCGCAGGGTGGGCATAGGCGCAAAGCGCCGTGCCCGCCACTCGATCGATCGGCCGAGAAGACGTGGGCACGCTTCGCTTTGCCCCCTACGAGACGAGTGGAATTTGGAGACAATGATGACCCAGCCCAACACACCAGCGGATCGCATCCACGAACTGCTGCACCGCAATCTTCAGGAGGTCTTCGGCGAGGGCGACGCCAAGCGTCGGCGCGCCGCAATCGACGAACTCTGGACTGGAAACCCCGTCCTGTACGCCCCGCCAGGAATCATTGCCGGCCGCGACGCGATCGACAAGTTCGCCGGCGAGGTGCGGGCCACGCATCCCCACTTCGTCTACACGCCGACTGGCGAGCCGCAGGCGCTTCACAATGCCGGAAGGCTGGCCTGGGGATCGGGTCCCCGCGGCGAAGCACCGGACTACACGGGATGGGACGTGATCATCGTGGAGGATGGCAGGATCGCTGCGCTCTACGTCTTCCTCGACCAGCCGGGGAAGTGAGCATCGCAGACGTCTATGCGTAGGCTAGCTTTGCCCGCCCTAAAAACCACAAACGTGGTCTCGTAGGGTGGGCAAAGGCGCGCAGCGCCGTGCCCACGATCTCTCATTGATCGCACTCAGAACGTGGGCACGCTTCGCTTTGCCCACCCTACAGGACCTCTCGCGAGGCAAAACCTACGCGCCCTGCTCCACCATCCCCTGCAGCCGCACCAGCTCCGCCTCGAGATCGCGCTCCACGTCGGCCGCGCGAATGTCGAGCACCCGATAATCCCGCGCCTCGAGCCAGCTACGTCGCGACGCGCGGTCGGCGGCGATGGCTTCGCCCTCGCCCGGGTTGACGAGCTCGATCGCGATCCGGTGCGGGAAGGAGACGAAGTCCGGGATGTGGCGCCCAACGGGGGTCTGGCGCTTGAACCCGCCTGCGAAACGGCGGTCGCGGGTCAGGGCCTGCCAGAGCAGCCGTTCGGCGTCGGTCGGGTTGCGGCGGAGCAGGCGCGCGAGGCCGCGCACGGTCGAGCCGCTGTCGGGCACCCCGCCGCCCTGGCCGTGCTCGGCGAGCAGCGCGCGCAGGCGCGTCGCCTGCTCGCCGTCGAGCACGCCGCCCTTGGCCGGTCCCTTGCGTCCCTCGGCGATCGCCATGACGACGCCGTGGAGGGTATGCATGTCCTGCTTGGTCGGCTCCATCCGGCTGAAGATGTTGCGCAGGTTCACCAGCATGGTGTCGCGCTTCTCTGCCGGCCGCAGGAACTCGACCTTGTCGAGCTCGCGCACGAGATTGTCGAAGAAGGCCTGCATCTGGTGCTGCGAGGCGCGCTCGGACCGCTCCGGCATGGCATGCGGCAGCTCGCCGGATGTGGCCCGCTTGAACCATTCATAGCCGACCAGCAGCACGGCCTGGGCGAGGTTGAGCGAGGCAAAGCCGGGATTGACCGGGAAGGTGATGATGCGGTTGGAGAGCCCGACCTCCTCGTTGGTCAGCCCCCAGCGCTCCCGGCCGAACAGGATCCCGCACCTGCCGCCGGTGGCAACATGCCCGGCGATCTCGCTGGCGGCCGCCTCCGGCCCGACCACCGGCTTGGCCTGGTCGTGGGGGCGCGCGGTGGTGGCGAACAGGAGGTCGAGGTCCGCGACCGCCTGCTCCACCGTGTCGAACAATTCGACCTTTTCCAGAATGTGGTCGGCGCCGGCCGCCGCCCGCTGGGCCGCGATGTTGGGCCAGCCGTCGCGGGGGTTGACGATGCGCAGGGCGCCCAGCGCAAAATTGCCCATGGCGCGCGCGCACATGCCGATGTTCTCGCCCAGCTGCGGCTCGACCAGGATGACGATGGGACCGTCGAGGGTAAGGCCCGCCTTGCTTCTGTCAGTCCCCGACATCTCGCTTCGCTTTCACACTGTCTCTCAAGGCCTTGGCAAGGCGCTCTTAGGAATTGATTCAAACCGGGCCGCCGGCCGGGGCGTTACGCCTGTCGTTTGCCTGTCCTGACGAAATTCTCAAGGGAAATAACGGGTTGGATTCGACTTTTGAATCTTTCCTGAAACCTCATCCCCGCCCCTGCGGCGGGGCCGGGCCCGGCTCCCCATCTGGGGAAGCTGGATGAGCTAAAAGTGCATAATCACTTGGCTTTCGCCCGCCGCGGTCAGGTGCTAAGAGGCGGCGGATATTCACGTTGGCGCGCCGCTAGCGCCGTTCCCAAGAGGGCTTCCCCGATCATGGCAAAAATCAAGGTATCCAATCCCGTCGTCGAGCTCGATGGCGACGAGATGACCCGGATCATCTGGCAGTACATCAAGGACAAGCTGATCAACCCGTTCCTGGATGTCGAGCTGCTCTATTTCGACCTGGGCATGGAGTACCGCGACCACACCAACGATCAGGTGACCATCGACGCCGCCGAGGCGATCAAGAAGGTCGGCGTCGGCGTCAAGTGCGCCACCATCACCCCGGACGAGGCCCGGGTGAAGGAGTTCAACCTCAAGCAGATGTGGAAGTCGCCCAACGGCACCATCCGCAACATCCTCGGCGGAGTGATCTTCCGCGAGCCGATCATCTGCAAGAACGTGCCGCGCCTCGTCCCCGGCTGGACCAAGCCGATCATCATCGGCCGCCACGCCTATGGCGACCAGTACCGCGCCACCGACATCAAGTTCCCGGGCAAGGGCACCCTCTCGCTGAAGTTCGTCGGCGAGGACGGCACCGTGATCGAGAAGGAAGTGTTCAAGGCTCCGGGCGCCGGCGTCGCCATGGAGATGTACAATCTCGACGACTCCATCATCGACTTCGCCCGCGCCTCGTTGAACTACGGCCTGCTGCGCAACTACCCGGTCTACCTCTCGACCAAGAACACGATTCTGAAGGTCTATGACGGCCGCTTCAAGGACATCTTCCAGGAGATCTACGACCGCGAGTTCAAGAAGGAATTCGAGGCCAGGGGCCTGACCTACGAGCACCGCCTGATCGACGACATGGTGGCCTCGGCGCTGAAGTGGTCCGGCGGCTACGTCTGGGCCTGTAAGAACTACGACGGCGACGTGCAGTCCGACACGGTCGCGCAGGGCTACGGCTCGCTCGGCCTCATGACCTCGGTGCTGCTCACCCCCGACGGCAAGACCGTCGAGGCCGAAGCCGCCCACGGCACGGTGACCCGCCACTACCGCGAGCACCAGAAGGGCAAGGAGACCTCGACCAACTCGATCGCGTCGATCTTCGCCTGGACCCGTGGCCTCTCCCACCGCGCCAAGCTCGACAACAATGCCGAGCTCGCCAAGTTCGCCACCACGCTGGAGAAGGTCTGCGTCGACACCGTCGAGGCCGGCTACATGACCAAGGACCTCGCGCTCCTGGTCGGTGCCGACCAGCGCTGGCTCTCGACCACCGGCTTCCTCGACAAGGTCGCCGAGAACCTGACCAAGGCGATGGCGGCGTAAGCCGACCGCAATTTCGCCCGACTGGGCCAGACATCATCACGGGCCGCGCCAAAAGCGCGGCCCGTTTCTTTTTATTAGAGATCCCTCGCGCGGAGATGCGACCATGTCGATCAAGCCAGCCGTCCCCTGCCTGATGCTGCTCGCCGCCATGGCCGGACCGGCGATTGCCGCCGATCCGCTGCCCGAGGCCATCGCCGCCCCCGGCGAGACCGTCGTGCTCAGCGTCCACGCCGAGGGCGCGCAGGTCTATGAGTGCAAGGCTGCCGCCGACGGCAAGCTCGCCTGGGCCTTCCGCGAGCCGATCGCGACGCTTCTGTCCGAGGGCAAGACGGTCGGCCGCCACTATGCCGGGCCGAGCTGGGAGCTCGCGGACGGCAGCGCCGTCGTCGGCAAGGCCATCGGCAACGCGCCGGGCGCGAGCCCTGCCGATATCCCCTGGCTCAAGCTGGAGGTCGCCTCCCGCCGCGGCAGCGGCACCCTCACGCCGGTCACCACCGTCCAGCGCATCAATACCCATGGCGGCAAGCTCGACGGCGCCTGCGACAAGGCCGGCGAGTTCAGAAGCGCGCCCTACTCGGCGGACTATGTGTTCCTGAAGAAGTGATGAGCGCAGCCGAGCGGCTGCTTGGTAAACGGATTCTAGCGACGCGGCCGCGCATCCGCGTCTGCCGATTTACCGCGCCGTCACGGCCCCCCGACTAACAGTTGCGCTTCAGTTTGAGGAACGACTGCGTGACGAACTTCATCCTCTTCCTGATCGCGCTTGCCCTGGTCCCTTATGCCATCCCGGTGCTGATGCCGAGTTGGCGATGGTGGTTGGGGGTGACGTGCGTCTTCGGTAGTCTGCTGGCGGCACTGTGGATGCAGCATTGGATCGTGTTGTCTCGCCCGGACCATCATGATGGTGCCGGTGGCACGATCGGCCTGGCATTTCCGGCGATCGTGACCGTCGGATTTGCGACCGGCGTCGCCATTCGCGGCTTGACCTTGCTGCTTGCCGCCCGCGGACTTGCCCTGCCCCGCGTGATCGCCATCAGCGTCCTCGGATTTGCGATCGTCCCCGCCTGTTTCTACGTTCCGAGCTGGTGGCCTGCCTGGCCTTGAAATCGAGCCGGCCGCCGACGCAATCGAGCGCCAGTTCAGCGGTCCGTGCCTTCGCGCTCGGCCTGCGCCAGCTCGGCCGCGGCGAGGTCGCCGGTCTCCCCCAGCCGCGCTTTGGCGGTCTCGTGGACGTGGGCGGCGAGCGTCGGCATGCGCGCGATCAGGGCGTGAAAATCCTGGGCGTCGAGCAGCAGCAGCCGAGTCTTGCGCGTCGCCGTCACCGTGCCGCTGCGTTTGGTTTTGTGCAGCAGCGCGATCTCGCCGAAGAAGGTGCCGTCGGCAAGGCGCACCTGCTGGCTCGGCAATGCGATCTCGACCTCGCCGGCGGTGATGAAGTACATCGACGAGGCGGCGTCTCCTCGCCTCACCAAAACCTCGCCCTGCTCGATCGTGCGGGCGCGCAGCAGCCGCATGATGTCGGCAATTTCCGACGCCGACAGGTGCGAGAACAGCGGCACCCGCGCCAGCATGCCCCACGTCACCACGAAGTCGCGCCGCTTCACTTCCTCCGCAAACGCCGAGGAGATGATCGCGACCGGCAGCGCGATCATGGCGAAGCCCGAGACGATCGCAAACACCGAGATGAACTTGCCGAACGGCGTCACCGGCACGACGTCGCCATAGCCGACCGTGCCGAGCGTCACGATCGCCCACCACATCGCGTCGGGAATGGTGCCGAGCTTGCTGGGCTGCACGTCGCGCTCGACGGCGTAGAGCAGTGAAGCGAATGTCAAGACCACGCCGAACAGGATGACGACGCAGCCGATCAGCGCCCGCCGCTCGGAATGCACGGCCGCGAGCAGCGAGCGCATCGCCGGCGAGTAGCGTATCAGCTTGAAGAACGGCAGCACGCCGAGCCCGGCGAGCGTCGCGTGCCGTCCCGTCGCCAGCACGATCGCCGCGGGGAGGAACGCCATGAGGTCGACGATGCCGAGCGCCGAGAAGGCATAGGAGAGCCGGTCGGAGAGCGCGGAGCCGTTGCGCTGGGTGTGCCCCGCCACCGTCCACAGCCGCGCCAGATATTCCAGCGCAAACACGATGACGGCGAAGACCGCGACCGCGCTGAACAGCATGTCGAAGCGCGCGTCCAGCTCCGGCACCGAGGCGAGGATCATCGCGGCGACGTTGAGCACGATGACGCCGATGATGAGCTGGATGAAGCGCGATCCGACCGAATAGGCCAGCGGATCGTGCTCCAGCAATTCATAGAGGCGATCCCTTAGATTGGGATCGGATGAGCCACGTCCTCGCGGAACGAGGCGCATGGGCGCTTACGCAGCCCCCATCGCTTTTTCGATCGCCGCGAGCGCCTCGGTCGCCTTGGCACCGTCGGGGCCGCCGGCCTGCGCCATGTCGGGCCGGCCGCCGCCGCCCTTGCCGCCGAGCGCCTCGGAGGCGACGCGCACGAGGTTCACGGCGTTGAAGCGCGCGGTCAGGTCCGCGGTGACGCCGACCACGACGCCGGCCTTGCCGTCCTCGGTGACGCCGACGATGGCGACCACGCCGGAGCCGATCTGCTTCTTGCCGTCGTCGGCAAGGCTCTTGAGATCCTTCATCTCGATGCCTTCGACCGCACGCGCCATCAGCTTGACGCCGCCGGCCTCGCGCACGCCTGCGGCTGCACCGTTGCTGCCGGCGGACGCACCGCCGCCCATCGCCAGCTTCTTGCGGGCGTCGGACAGTTCGCGTTCGAGCTTCTTGCGCTCTTCCATCAGCGCGGCGATGCGCGCCGGAACGTCGTCGAGCGAGGTGCGCAGCTCGTTCGCCGCGGTCTTCGCCAGCGCCATGGTGTCGTTGGCATGTTTGCGCGCGTAGTTGCCGGTCAGGGCCTCGATGCGGCGCACGCCCGATGCGACCGCGCTCTCGCTGGTCAGCGTGATCAGGCCGATGTCGCCGGTGCGCTTCACATGGGTGCCGCCGCAGAGCTCGACCGACCAGCCGAGCGCATTGGCGCCGCGCTCGCGCGCGGTCCTGCCCATCGAGACGACGCGCACCTCGTCGCCGTACTTCTCGCCGAACAGCGCGCGCGCGCCGGCCTCGCGGGCCTCGTCGACGCCCATCACGCGCGTGGTGACCTCGTCGTTCTCAAGCACCACGTCGTTGGCGATGTCCTCGACGCGGGCGAGCTCTTCGGCCGTGATCGGCTTCGGATGCACGAAGTCGAAGCGCAGGCGATCAGGCGCAACCATCGAACCGCGCTGGGCGATGTGGTCGCCGAGCACCTGGCGCAGCGCCTCGTGAATGAGATGCGTCGCCGAGTGATGCGCGCGGATCGACGAGCGCCGTCCATGATCGACCTCGAGCTGCAGCGCGGTGCCGACCTTCACTTCGCCGCTCTCGACGGTGCCGATATGAACGAAGAAATCGCCGAGCTTCTTCTGCGCGTCGGTGATGCGGACCTTGATGCCGCCCTCGCCCGTGAGCACGCCGGTGTCGCCGACCTGGCCGCCTGATTCCGCGTAGAACGGCGTCTGGTTCAGCACGATCGCCCCGGTGTCGCCGGCCTTGAGGCTCGTGACCTCCGCGCCGTCCTTCACCAGCGCCGAGACCACGCCCTCGGCGCTCTCGGTCTCGTAGCCCAGAAATTCGGTCGCACCCAGCTTCTCGCGCAGCGGGAACCAGATCGCTTCGGAGGCCGCTTCGCCGGAGCCCTTCCAGGACTCGCGCGCCTTGGCCTTCTGCCGCTCCATCGCGTCGGTGAACGAGGCCTGGTCGACGCCGATGCCGCGCGACTTCAGCGCGTCCTGCGTGAGATCCAGCGGGAAGCCGTAGGTGTCGTACAGCGTGAAGGCGACGTCGCCGTCGAACATGTCGCCCTTCTTCAGACCGGCCGACTTCTCGTCGAGGATCGCCAGGCCGCGCGAAAGCGTCTTGCGGAAGCGGGTCTCTTCCAGCCGCAGCGTTTCCTCGATCAAATTCTCCGCGCGCATCAGATCGGGATAGGCCTGGCCCATCTCGCGGACCAGCGCCCAGACCAGGCGATGCATCAGCGGCTCCTTGGCGCCCAAGAGCTGCGCATGGCGCATCGCGCGGCGCATGATCCGGCGCAGCACGTAACCGCGGCCCTCGTTCGAGGGCAGCACGCCGTCGGCGACCAGGAAGGCGGACGAACGTAAGTGGTCGGCGATGACGCGGAACGAGGCGACGGTCTGCTCGTTCGGCCCGGTGCCGAGCGCCGACGAGGTCGCGTCGATCAGGTGGCGGAACAGGTCGGTCTCGAACACGCTGTCGACGCCCTGCATGACGCTGGCCATGCGCTCGAGGCCCATGCCGGTGTCGATCGAGGGACGCGGCAGGTCGACGCGCTGCTCCTTCGTCACCTGCTCGTATTGCATGAACACGAGATTCCAGAATTCCAGGAAGCGGTCGCCGTCCTCTTCCGGCGAGCCGGGAGGCCCGCCCCAGATGTGATCGCCGCGATCGATGAAGATCTCCGAGCACGGGCCGCACGGGCCGGTGTCGCCCATCGCCCAGAAATTATCCGAAGTCGGAATGCGGATGATGCGATCGTCGGAGAAGCCCGCGATCTTCTTCCACAGCCCGGCCGCCTCGTCGTCGGTGTGGTAGACCGTGACGAGCAGCTTGTCCTTCTTCAGTCCGTATTCCTTGGTGATGAGCTTCCAGGCGAGCTCGATCGCGCGCTCCTTGAAGTAATCGCCGAACGAGAAGTTGCCGAGCATCTCGAAGAAGGTGAGATGGCGCGCGGTGTAGCCGACATTGTCGAGGTCGTTGTGCTTGCCGCCGGCGCGCACGCATTTCTGCGACGTGGTGGCGCGCTGGTACGGCCGCTTCTCGACGCCGGTGAAGACGTTCTTGAACTGCACCATGCCGGCATTGGTGAACATCAACGTCGGGTCGTTGCGCGGCACCAATGGCGAGGACGGCACGATCTCGTGGCCGTTCTCGGCAAAGAAGTTCAGAAAGGTCGACCTGATCTCGTTGACGCCGCTCATGTTCATCCAATCGGGTGTGCTTGGGCCCGCCAATTTGCCGTCCAAACCGCTGCGTTTGGCTGTTATCTGCGGGCCAAAGCGCTTTTAGACAAGGCCAGCTTCGCTGTCCAGAAACTGTGCAAGGAGATCAGAGGGTTGCCGCAGGCGCGCAATCCCGTTGAAAGACCGAAAGGCCGCGTTGACAGGCTTGGCCGGCCTGTGGTCTGTACCCATCTGTATCGTACGGCCACGTCGGGAGAGACCGGCAACTGGTAGCCGGCGCCGAAGGAGCAACCGCCCCGGAAACTCTCAGGCAAAAGGACCGCGTGGCTTTGACGACATCTGGAAAGAGGCGCTGGCGGGTCTAGGACCCGGATAGCGTCCGCCGACGGGATAATACTCTCAGGCACAGCGACAGATGGGGCTTCGACTGGTTGCTTCCGGGGAATCGTCCCCGGGGAACCGCCGAGGGCCCCTGTGATGCTTGCGTCGGACGACAAGAACTCCCTGAAACGTACCCCCCTTTACGATCTTCATGTGTCGCTCGGCGGCAAGATGGTGCCGTTCGCGGGCTATGACATGCCCGTGCAGTACCCCGCGGGCGTGCTGAAGGAGCACCTTCATACCCGCACCCAAGCCGGCCTGTTCGACGTCTCCCATATGGGCCAGATCGCGCTTCGGCCGAAATCGGGCAAGGTCGAGGACGCCGCCCGTGCGCTGGAACGGCTGGTGCCGCAGGACATCGTGGCGATCGCGCCCGGCCGGCAGCGCTACGCCCAGTTCACCAATCCGGACGGCGGCATTCTCGACGATTTGATGGTCGCCAATTTCGGCGATCACCTGTTCCTGGTGGTCAATGCCGCCTGCAAGGACGCCGACGAAGCGCATCTGCGCGCGAATCTCGCCGACGTCTGCGTCATCGATTCGCTTTCCGACCGCGCGCTGGTCGCGCTGCAGGGCCCGAAGGCGGAAGCCGCGCTGGCGAAATTATATGCAGCGGCGCCGGCCATGAAGTTCATGGATGCCGGCCCGCACGAGGTCGGCGGCATCAAGTGCTTCGTCTCGCGCTCAGGCTACACCGGCGAGGACGGTTTTGAGATTTCGGTCCCCGCCGTCGATGCCGAGCGTCTCGCCAAGACGCTGCTGGAAAACCCCGACGTGATGCCGATCGGCCTCGGCGCCCGCGACAGCCTGCGGCTCGAAGCCGGGCTCTGCCTCTATGGCCACGACATCGACACCGCGACCACGCCGGTCGAAGCCGCGCTGGAATGGTCGGTGCAGAAGAGCCGCCGCACCGGTGGCGCGCGCGCCGGCGGCTTCCCCGGCGCCGAGAAGATTCTCGCGCATTTCGACAATGGCGCATCCCGCCGCCGTGTCGGCCTGCTCGCCCAGGGCCGCGCGCCGGTGCGCGAGGGCGCGCTGCTGTTTGCCGGCGAAGCGGGCGGTGATCCCATCGGACAGGTCACGTCGGGCGGCTTCGGCCCGAGCCTGAGCGCGCCGGTCGCAATGGGCTACGTGCCCACCGCATCGAGCGCGCTCGGCACAAAGCTCTTTGCCGAGGTGCGCGGGCAACGTCTGCCGCTCGCCGTCGCCGCCATGCCCTTCGTGAAGAACACCTACAAACGCTGAGGATTTGAAATGACCACGACGCTGTACACCTCCGACCACGAATGGCTCGCCATCGACGGGGACGTCGCCACCGTCGGCATCACCGACTACGCACAGTCGCAGCTCGGCGACGTCGTGTTCGTCGAACTGCCCAAGGTCGGCCGCACCCTGAAGAAGGCCGAAGCCGCCGCCGTCGTGGAATCGGTCAAGGCCGCCTCCGACGTCTACGCCCCCATCTCCGGCGAAGTGCTCGAAACCAATGCCGAGCTCGCCGGCGAGCCGGCGCTGGTGAACTCGGACGCGCAGGGCAAGGCGTGGTTCTTCAAGATCAGGATTGCCGACAATAACGAGCTCGGCGGCCTCATGGATGAGGCTGCGTACAAGGCGCATACAGCGTGAGATGAAGCACTATCTTTCCACATCGTCATGGCCGGGCTTGTCCCGGCCATCCACGACCTTCTCACGGCACGAAGAACGTGGATGCCCGGGACATAGGCGCGCGAAGCGACGCCGTCCTTCGGACGGCTATGCCCGGGCATGACGGCGATGACAGATGACCTGAAGCGAGGACCCATGATGACCGCGCACCGCAAATCCAACGGCGACACCGCCGCCTTCGCCCGCCGCCACATCGGCCCGTCCGCGCGCGACGTCACCGCGATGCTGGAGACCGTCAGCGCCAAGAGCGTCGACGCGCTGATGTCGGAGACGCTGCCGGCCTCGATCCGGCAGGCCGCTCCGCTCGATCTCGGCAAACCCCTAAGCGAGACCGAAGCGATCGCGCACATGAGCGAGCTGGCGCGGCAGAACCAGGTCTTCACCTCGCTGATCGGCCAAGGCTATTCCGGCACGATCCTGCCGGCGGTGATCCAACGCAACATTCTCGAAAATCCGGCCTGGTACACGGCGTACACGCCCTACCAGCCCGAGATCAGCCAGGGCCGGCTGGAGGCGCTGCTCAACTTCCAGACCATGATCTGCGACCTCACCGGGCTGGACGTTGCCAACGCCTCGCTGCTCGATGAAGCGACCGCCGCCGCCGAAGCCATGGCGCTCGCCGAGCGGCACTCGCAGGTCAAGGCGCAAGCCTTCTTCGTCGACAAGGACGTGCATCCGCAGACGCTGGCTGTGATGCGCACCCGCGCCGAGCCGCTCGGCTGGACCCTCGTCGTCGGCGATCCCCTCACCGATCTCGACAAGAGCGACGTGCTCGGCGCGCTGCTGCAATATCCGGGCTCGTCCGGCGCGGTGCGCGACCTCAGGCCCGCGATTGCGGCGCTGAAGGCCAAGGGCGCGCTCGCGATCGTTGCCGCGGACCTGCTGGCACTGACGCTGCTCGCCTCGCCCGGCGAGCTCGGCGCCGACATCGCGATCGGTTCGGCGCAGCGCTTTGGCGTGCCGATGGGCTATGGCGGACCGCACGCGGCCTATATGGCGGTGCGCGATGCGCTGAAGCGCTCGCTGCCCGGCCGCCTCGTCGGCCTCTCCGTGGATTCGCGCGGCGCGCCGGCCTACCGCCTCGCGCTGCAGACCCGCGAGCAGCACATCCGCCGCGAGAAGGCGACCTCCAACATCTGCACCGCGCAGGTGCTGCTCGCCGTGATCGCCTCGATGTACGCGGTCTATCACGGCCCCGAGGGCCTCACGCAGATCGCGCGCAATGTTCATCGCCGCACCGCCGTGCTCGCGAGCGGCCTGCGCAAGCTCGGCTTTGCGCCTGACAGCGATGCCTTCTTCGACACGCTCAGCGTCGATGCCGGCGCCAAGCGCGCCGAGATCGTCGCGCGCGCGGCCGCCGAGAAGATCAATCTCGGTATCGGTGACACCCATCTGCGCATCGCGCTCGACGAGACCACCACGCCTGCGACGGTCGAGGCCGTCTGGCGCGCCTTCGGCGGCACGCTGTCCTACGCCGAGATCGACGCCACCACGCGCGAGGCGCTGCCGGAGGCACTGAAGCGCGGCACGCCGTTCCTGACGCACCCGGTGTTCCACGCGCATCGCTCGGAGACCGAGATGCTGCGCTACATGCGCAAGCTCAGCGATCGCGATCTCGCGCTCGACCGCGCCATGATCCCGCTGGGATCCTGCACCATGAAGCTGAACGCGACCACCGAGATGATGCCGCTGACCTGGCCGGAATTCGGCTCGCTGCACCCGTTCGTGCCGCGCGAGCAGGCCACCGGTTATCACGCGCTGTTCGCACGGCTCGAAAAATGGCTGTGCGACATCACCGGCTATGACGCGATCTCGCTGCAGCCGAATTCGGGCGCGCAAGGCGAATATGCCGGCTTGCTCGCGATCCGCGGCTATCACGCCGCGCGTGGCGAGAGCCATCGCAAGATCTGCCTGATCCCCTCCTCCGCCCATGGCACCAATCCGGCCTCGGCCGCGATGGTCGGCATGGACGTGGTGGTGGTCGCCTGCGAGAAGAACGGCGACGTCGACGTCAATGACCTCCGCGCCAAGGCCGAGAAGCATTCGAACGATCTCGCCGCGGTCATGATCACCTATCCCTCGACCCACGGCGTGTTCGAGGAGCACATTCGCGAGATCTGCGACATCGTGCATGGCCATGGCGGCCAGGTGTATCTCGACGGCGCCAACCTCAATGCGCAGGTCGGCCTGTCGCGGCCCGGCGATTACGGCGCCGACGTCAGCCATCTCAACCTGCACAAGACCTTCTGCATCCCGCATGGCGGCGGCGGCCCCGGCATGGGCCCGATCGGCGTCAAGGCGCATCTTGCGCCGTTCCTGCCCGGCCATCCCGCGACGCAGGCCGAAGCCCCGGTCGGTCCGGTCTCGGCCGCGCCGTACGGCTCGGCGTCGATCCTGACCATCTCCTACATCTACATCCTGATGATGGGCGGCGAAGGATTGAAGCGCGCCACCGAGATCGCGATCCTCAACGCCAACTACATCGCCGCGCGTCTCGATCCGCACTTCCCGGTGCTCTACAAGAACGCGAAGGGCCGCGTCGCGCATGAGTGCATCGTCGATCCCCGTGCGCTGAAGGCGACGAGCGGCGTCACCGTGGACGACATCGCCAAGCGTCTGATCGACTACGGCTTCCACGCGCCGACCATGAGCTTCCCGGTGCCGGGCACGCTGATGATCGAGCCGACCGAGTCGGAATCGAAGGCCGAGCTCGACCGGTTCTGCGACGCCATGATCGCGATCCGCAAGGAGATCGCCGAGGTCGAGGCCGGCCGCTTCAAGATCGAAGCCTCGCCCCTGCGGAATGCCCCGCACACCGTGCACGACATCGCGGACGACGCCTGGAATCGCGCCTACACCCGTGCCGAAGGCTGCTTCCCCGACGGCGTCTCGCGCACCGACAAGTACTGGAGCCCGGTGGGGCGCGTCGACAACGTCTACGGCGACCGCAACCTCGTATGCTCCTGCCCGCCGGTGAGCGATTACGCGGAAGCCGCGGAATAAGCCGCGGCGTAGGATGGGTAGAGCACAGCGAAACCCATCGCCTTCTGTGTCGTCGGGAAGAGCGCAGTGATGGGTTTCGCTGCGCTCTACCCATCCTACAGGCCTTTGCCCACCCTACGGCACTGAACTTAAGGCGCCACCAGCGAACGGCGTTCGCGATCCCACCGCCAGAGCCGCTCGCTCGTCAGAAACGTGCCGCCCCACCAGCGCCGAATCGGATTGTGACGGCGGAAATCCTCGCGGCCTGCCAGAACGGCCCGGCCAAACTCGGTCAGCGACAGCCGGCTTCGGCGAAAGGCGGCGTTGCGGCCTCGCGTATCGTTCGGATCGAGCGTCGCCAGGTTGCTGTCCAGACCCGCAATCGCCGGCGCCGGGCCGAACGCCAGTCCCTCGAGCAGCGCGCCCAACTCCCACGGATCGAACACGCGAGCCCCAGGGGTACCTGGCCGAAACAGCTCATCGGTGCGATTGCGTCCGCTTGCGATCAGGTCGAGCAGCCGCGTCTCGGTCGCGCTCAGTCCCGTCGCCGTCGACGGCAGTTCCGAGAGCAGGTCTTCCATGGCCGGCTTCAAAAAAGACAGCTTGCCGAGCGGCCGGTCGAGCAGCCCGGCACAAAGTTCGGGCGTCGGGGCGCGGTAGGCCTCCCAGGCCATGCTGGCGATTCCAACATCGCTTTCCGCGATATCGAACTGCCGCACGTCACGATGACGAAGCTCCGAGGGATCTGCTCCGCGCAGATCGAAATCGACGCGTCGTAATCTCAGGCTCTCCGCGAGTGACGGCTTGAAACGCAGTAGGTAATCGAGAATCCAGATCAACTGCAATTGACTATTGGGTTCAGGGTCGAACCACAGTTCGATGTGATCGACCCCGTAAGCCTCGCAAACCCAGAGCAACGCGCCCGCCCGATCCTGGCGCCTGATAAGGGGCGATTGACGGACGCGGACGCAATCCGACCAGTGCATCTCATCGTAAAAAGTCCTGGACTCGCGCCAGCCGAGATAGCCGTCGAGATGGTCAGGTGTCGGAAGTGGCCCCGAAACGAAGCGATAGATGAACGGGATGACCATGTCGGCGCGATCGGCGTGGGCAAGACCGACGCCGGACGAACTGGTCAGGATCACACGCTTCATTGTCGGCGCGCCCCACCCCACTGTCACGCCCAAAACGAAACGGGCACTGACGACGTCGGCAACTCAACGTCCTCAGCGCCCGCTCCTCGCGAAAAACTTTCGCGTTAGGTCTTATTCTTCGCCCGGCTCCTCGCCGTCGGCGTCGCTCTCGGGCGTGCCGGCCAGAATCTGCTCGGAGATCAAGCCGGAGTTCTGGCGGATCGAGGTCTCGATCTTGGCGGTGATGTCGGGATTGGCCTTCAGGAATGCTTTCGAGTTCTCGCGGCCCTGGCCGAGGCGCTGGCTGTCATAGGAGAACCAGGCGCCTGATTTCTCGACGATGCCGGCCTTGACGCCGAGATCGAGGATCTCGCCCATCTTCGAGACGCCTTCGCCGTACATGATGTCGAACTCGACCTGCTTGAAGGGCGGCGCCAGCTTGTTCTTCACCACCTTCACACGCGTGGTGTTGCCGACCACTTCGTCGCGCTCCTTGATCGCGCCGATGCGGCGGATGTCGAGGCGGACGGAAGCATAGAATTTCAGCGCGTTGCCGCCGGTCGTGGTTTCGGGCGAGCCGTACATCACACCGATCTTCATGCGGATCTGGTTGATGAAGATCACCATGGTGTTGGACTTGTTGATGGACGCCGTCAGCTTGCGCAGCGCCTGGCTCATCAGACGCGCCTGCAGGCCCGGCAGCGCATCGCCCATCTCGCCCTCGAGTTCGGCCTTCGGCACCAGCGCCGCGACCGAATCGACCACCAGCACGTCCACCGCGCCCGAGCGCACCAGCGTGTCGCAGATTTCCAGCGCTTGCTCGCCCGTGTCGGGCTGCGAGATCAGGAGCTCGTCGATGTTGACGCCGAGCTTGCGGGCATAGACCGGGTCGAGCGCGTGCTCGGCGTCGATGAAGGCGCAGATGCCGCCCTTCTTCTGGGCTTCCGCCACCGTGTGCAGCGCCAGCGTGGTCTTGCCCGAGGATTCCGGCCCGTAGATCTCGACGATGCGCCCCTTGGGCAGGCCGCCGATGCCGAGCGCGATATCGAGCCCGAGCGAGCCCGACGACACCGCCTCGATGTCCATGGAGCGATCGCTCTTGCCGAGCTTCATCACCGAGCCCTTGCCGAACTGCCGCTCGATCTGGGAGAGCGCGGCGGCCAGAGCTTTACTCTTGTCCATGGAAGATCCTTCGACGATACGCAGGGCAGTGGCGGACATTGGGTCGTGCTCCTTATGGCGAGGATTCGCGTGTGGGACAAACGGTTGCGGCGGCGGGTCGTCGATAAAAGTAATGTACCCCATTTGTTCTAGGTTCGCAATATGTTCTTTTGTGAATCTGGGGGCTGTCCTAATTAGGACACCCGTGGAGGGGAATTAGGACACTCTGGAAAATTCGAATTACTCCAGCCGCCCCCTCGCATTGCGTGACGGCCCTAATGCATGCTGGCGTGCCTGGGCTAGCGAAAGCCTTGCTCGGCCCAGCAACTTGGCCTCAGCTCACCGCCAGCCCGTCGAGTTGGGGCTAATTTTTGGAGGGCCCGCGAGGGCGGATTAGGACACTTCTCGAATTTGAGGGCTGTCCGCATTTGACCCCGGGTGTCCTATTTCGAGTTTGTGAGTGTCCGAATTCGGCGGAGGGCGCATATTGGAGGGATGATCGCGAACGCCCTCAAGCTTGCTGCATTGGCCGGGCTGCTGCTGATTTCGGGCGGGGCATGGCCAAATCCGCGTTACGGAGCAGCCATCGCCATTGGCGGATGCATTGTGGCCGCCGTGATCCTTCATTTCGCCGCACCGTAAGGCCGCCTCGATTGTGGGGCGAGTGTCCTAATCCGCCTTCGCGGGTGTCCTAATCAGGACAGCACCGGAATCTGAAGGCTGGGCCGGGCTCACATATGAGCGAATGGGTAAGATCGTCTGGCCGCAATCGCCGTATCCGCTGGCGACAGGAACCAATCTTCGCTTGCCGCCCCAGGAGTGAATTGCCACTTTTTCCCGGTTGCGCTAGGTTCCATTCGGGCGTTCCTTCTGGCGCCCAAACGCATAGTAATGCTCCTGCCGCCCGCCCTCTGCGTCCCGCAAAGACGAAACACCAGAGGGCGGGTTTTAATTGGGTGCCCTAAAATCTGCGCCTCGCGGAATACGACATGAAACCTTGGCACGGGATGTGCTGACTAACGGGAGCCGGGATTTTGCATGACCCTCCCGGGGCTGGACCAACGCCGCCCGTCGCTTTTTCAAGCGGGCGGCGTTGCTGTGAGGTGTCCCAATCTGCTTCCGCGGGTGGTCCTCTTTAGGACAGCACCGGAATCCACGTACCGTCTCGAGATCAGGCCTCTTCCCGATGCCCTGATCGGGCGCGCCAAGGAATGGATTTTGCCGCCAGCAAAAAGCCCCAGCTCGCAGGATTTTGGGGGGCGATGAGCTGGGGCCGCTTGCGGTACCCTTTGGGGAAAGGGCGTCGGGAAAACTTGGCAATCGGCCAAACGTTCCTATTCCAAATATTAAATCGAGCGCGTCGTCGCTAAAGAGCACTGGAGCTTCGGCGCTCTCCGCAGCCTCTCAGGGTTGCCAGGCCGGGCGCGGTGTGAGTCCATTCCGCCGCTGAAGCGGAACGGACAGCGCCGCCCCGGCGGCGAGCTTCCTGATCACCCCTGCTGCGTCCTAGCTTCCGGAATGACCATCGAAGCCGCCAGGATCCGACTGGCCGCTGTTGAGGCTCGGCCCGGTCTCGGTGTTGTCCCGGTCCGGCCGCACCTTCAATCCCTGCCGAAATGCAAACCCGATAAAGCCGACGAGGATCGCAAGACAGATCGACGCGAGGATCCAGTCCGGCATTTGGCTCTCCTCAGGATGAAGCAATCCCATTCAGACAGTTTCGACATCAGCTCGTCCTGCGCCTGTTCATCCATGAACCGGCCGAACCGCGCCCGCATGCGCGCTCGCTGGATGCTGCGAAATATCATGATCGGGCGCCATCCGGATTCGAGCCTGGTCTCGTCGCCGCGTCGGCATCGATATCAGACAGCCCCGGCGGCTCGTGAAGCGCAACTTCCCATGCCTCGAATGGCGGATCGACGACGTAGGTTCGATCCACGTAGGCGCGGATCGATTGCGCGGCACGCCTCTCCGCGGCTCTGGGATTCAGCACCCGGCCGGACTCGTCGATGCGAAGCACGTTGGCATAGATGGCCATCGCCGCTTCGAGCGCCGACGGCTCCCGGAAGATGCACGAATAATCGATCCCGCTCAGAACAGGATGGCCCACGGTCCCGTTCGCCAGCCAGAAGCCGAACGTACGAAGCGCGCCGCTGACCGAATTTCCGAGCCCTGCCATCCGCACCTCCCCAGCTCACGTCGCGATCGCATCGTACTGCACCTGCGCAGACCTGGCGCAACAACGTCCTTCTTCGGACCAAGCTGATGCGCATCAAAGACGAAAGCGCTGCGCGCCGTCATAATTCCGCAATCCTGTGGCATCGAACTTTTCGATGCGCTGCGGCCTTCTCTGGGGTGGACCGCAACATCATTGGGAATCTCGGACATGACGGAAGACACGCACCACGATGCAGCCAGGCGCAATCATCAGCTCGAGGCGGCGCTCGAGGAGATGATCAAGTTCGAGCGCAGGGAAAACGAGTTCCGCAAGAAGGACCGCGAGGAGCGCGCGGCCGAACTCAAGCTGCCGCTGGACGCGATCAAGATTCACTAGGCCTGTCCGAGCTGCCGGGCCCTCGCTGACCGCTTGAAACCGGGTCTTGCCGAGCGCGACTCGGGGCCCTCGGCCCCCCTCAGCGTCAGGCCTCCAAACACCCAATCCAAGCCCTTGATTTCGCTGCGAAGCCCTACTGTGCATGGGGTTGTTTTCGCATTTTCTTGCGAGGGCCCCGTGCAACGCTCGCCGTGCACGCACCCGCCCCGCGCGGACGAGGGCGCCCGTCTCCCGGCCTTCCTGCGCAGCCTTACAGCAGCGCGAGCAGTGCGAGGCCGATGACCAACACCACGAAGCCAGCCGCCGTCGCGGCGGCAAATGACCGCTCTACGTTATCCATGATGCCACCCCGTCGCCGGCGCGCCACGTTCCCCCATGGCAACGACCGGACTTCAGGGAATCTCGCCTGCGGCTGTGGCTCCAGTTGTGCGATCGGATGGCCAAATTGGGACCGGTGCGGGGCCAGTCTGAGGCTTCGCGCCAGCGCCGGGGCCAGTGCGGCCGTCAGGCGCGTGTAAGCCTCCTCGCCTAATGTCGCTGGGCTCGGTGGACCAACACCGGGCCTCCATACCCAGTCGACGACCCCGCTCTCCCCGAGCGGGGTTTTCTGTTTTTGGGCATGCGGCGAAGCCAGCACCGATTCATCGGCTTGTCAGGCTGTCGTAAGCTCGGGCGGTTAGGGTCATTTGGCTTATGGTGTTGCAGCCCAGCACCTCAGCCTCCAATAACCTTCTCCCCGCTTGGCTCTCCCCAAGCGGGGTTTTTTCATGCGCCGCTCTCCTCCCGCGTCAGCCGCAGCGAGAAGGCGCGGATCGCAGGCGCGGCCAGCAGCACAATGGGCAGCATCGCAAGCCATGCGATCAGCCACGACACCACCCAGTGCCGGACGAACAGCACCGCGCCATCGGCGGGGAAGCTGGCGATGCCCGCGGCGATCAGCGAGGTCAGTCCGGACTGGATGATTCCGAAAACGAAATGACTGTAGCGGCGGGGAATGCCGAACATGACAGGCCCTTGTGGTTACCGTCATGCCGCCAAGCAAGGCACATGCCGTCCCGCGCACCGAGGCCGATCCGGATCAACCATCCACGGCAACCCAAGGACTGAACTCACTTCCCGTGGTTCTCCGGCCATGAACAAAGTTCCTGGACCCCGCCGGCCAGAGCCACATGGCCTTTCGGCAGCAGGTTGTTTCGAGTGCTTTCAGAATTTCCGTGAATTCTCCACGAGTTAGATGCAAATTTCGCTTGCTGCGGGAATATTACGACGGCCAACATGTTGTGCATGTGATGGAAGGTGAATCGTGGGAGGTGACCATGAATCACAGGGGCATTGAGTTCACCGTCGCCAAGACGGCAATTCCCGGCGTCTGGCAGTGGCAGTTCCGAATCGGGGAGCAGGTCAAGTCCGGCAAGACCGAGACCAAGATCGACCTCCTGGCGATCCGGCGGGTGCAGTTGCGCATCGACCGGGAGCTGAAGGCCATCGGGCGCAAGACGGCCTGAACCGGCGGGGCGGCCATCGGCTGCGACGGCGCCTGATGCGCCGCAGCACGCCAGGGCGTGCCGCAGCGGCAGCCGGCGTCCTCCGTATCCGACCGGAATTGATCTGCCGGAGGTTTGGGATTGCACTGCGCGCCGTGGTCTTCGGGACAGGGCCATCACGCGATCGGTGCCAGCCATGCCGCTCTACTTCTTCCGAATCCGGAACGGCCGCTATTCCGGCTGTGCGGACCAGGCGTCGGAATTCGCCGATCGCGATTCCGCCTGGAAAGAGATGACCAGCGTCTGCGCCGACATGGCCGCCGGGATCGCCCGCAAGCTCCAGGAAAATTCCGAGTGGCACATGGAACTGCTCGACGAGGCCAAGGAGCCGGTCTTCCGCATCCGCATCGTCGCCGAGACGCTCGACTAGGCGCGCACCCTCTAATCGGCGCTGGGCAGCCGCCGCATCGTGAATTCGATCTCGCCGCCGGGCAGCTCGCGCCAGGACTCGACCGCGCTCATATAGCCGGCCTTGGGGTAGCGGGCGAAGAACGCCTCGGCCCTTGCCCGCGCCGCCGGGCGCGGCAGCGTGAAGGTCTCGCGCAGATAGCCGTCGCCGACGCGCGCAGCCGGCTTGCCGCCGGACTTGCGCCGCTGAGCCATCCGCTCGGCGAGATCCCGCGGACGATCGGCCATGACCTCCCCTCCTCTACGCAACACGTACCCTTCATGTAGGGCGTGACGGGGGCGAGGAGGAGTCCCGGCCGGACGGCACCTGCCGCCGGCCGCAGGGCTCAGTTGGCGGCCGTGCCCGCCTTGGTCTTCTTCGGCGCTGTGGTGGCGGCCGCCTTCGGCGCAACCGGCTGCTGCTTCGGCGGATCGGAGCGCATGCCGCCCCAGGGATCGTTGGAGGTCTTGGCGTCCGGGATCTTCTTCAGCGTTTCCTTGTAGGCCTTTTCGCGCTCGGCTTCCGCGGCCTTCTCCTCCGGGGTCTTGCCCGGGCCTTCCTGCAGCAAATTGAGATTGGGCATTTGCGCGTAGGCCGGTCCAGCCAACACGGCCAGCATCACCGCCGCCATACGGAAAAGCTTCATCTTTAACTCCTCAGATCGTTCATGGGGGGCGCGGATCGCCCGTGCCTTGTCATCCCGGCGCGGCCGCCGATGGGGGCCGCAAGATCCGCTACGATCGGCACGATTTCGGCGCGCGCAGCCAGTCGTCCCAGATCGGGCCGCACTTGGTGCACCCGTTCAGCGCAAGACCGAGCGCCACCAGACAAAAGACGAGGACATACCGACGCAACATCGCCCACCCGTACCCAACCAAGGCATCATATCGGGCCAAGTCAGGCATTTTCAAGCCGACAGGACCGCGACCTGCCGGGTGACTTTGCCGCGCCGATGCGCGCAGAATGGCCGAAACATCCGGCAACAATGGGGGACACGACAGCAATGCCATCGCAGCCAGAAGCCGAGTTCGGCATCACCGATGCCAGACGCATCCTCGGCGAGGTCTTCGCGCCCTGGGTCCAGGATCTCAACCTCTCGGTCGAGCGCATCGAGCATACGCCGCCCCCGGAAGACCCGGACTGGCAGCCGGGCGCGCTGCTGCGCATGGCGTTTTCGGAGCGGCTGTGCCGCAGCGGCGGAGTGGTCTGCGGCCAAGCGCTGATGGCCCTCGCCGACACCGCAATGGTGATCGCGATCCTCGCCGCCAATCGCGGCTATCGCCCGATGACGACGGTCGACCAGACCACGCATTTCATGCGCGCGGCGTCCTCGTCGGACGTGCTTGCGGATGCCCGGGTGGTGCGGCTCGGACGCACCATGAGCTTTGGCCGCGTCACCCTGCTCTCGGCTGCCGACAACAAGCCGGTCGCGATGGTGTCGAGCGCGTTCGCGATGCTGCCGGGCTGACCACATCCAAGAACGAAGAGAGCCGCGTCAGCGCCAATCGCTCCGCGGCTCTCCATCAGGTTGGCATCGAAGCGAGGGACCGAAGCGCAATTGCGATCGCGCTTCGGCCGGCACGCTTCGCGGGCGTTACTTGCCGAGAATCTCGTCGGCCGCGGTGACGACGCTGACCGTCGGATTCTTTCCGCAATAGGCGCCGAACTTCTTGGCGTTCTCGATGAACACTTCGGTGTCGATGATCGCGTTGTCTTCGTCGCCCTTGTACCAGCCGTCCATCCAGGTCAGCACGACGGCGATGTTGTCTTCACCGCTCTCGAGGAATTGCTTGCAGGTCATGGTCGAGAGGTCCCACTTGACGGCGTGAGCGGGCATCGACGACAGCGAGAGCGCTGCGGCGAACAGAAGCGAAAGCGTGGTCTTCATCGGAATCTCCATCGGCGCGTAACGCCATAAAGGAAAGGCTTGTCGGGAAAGTCGGCAGGGAGTCGCCGCTCAAACGTCGTAAACGAAGTCTGAAGCGGTGCACAAGTAGCGCCAGTATTGAATTTAGATCAACGCAATTTCTATGCACTACTTCACAATTGTCATTATGGATTAATGCGGATGATCGAGAAGCGGACAACGCAGCGTCACCGTGTTTTCAAGGGTGGGACGATCACCTATGAAAACAGTGGAATCGCGTGCACCGTGCGAAATATGTCTGAAGGCGGCGCCGCGATCGACCTCGATGCGGCTGTCACGCTGCCGCAATCATTCACACTCTCGATCGCGCGCGACAATTTCGTGCGGAATTGCCGTCCCGTTTGGCGCGACGACAGACGCGTCGGTCTCGCTTTCGTGCAATAGCGCGTCGCATGTGAACGACGGTTCGTATCGCATCCACAACACGGTTATGTCTGCGTGATACGACGACGGCGTCTCTTGCCGAGACTGCGATCGCGCGCGCGATGACCGCGAGACGCGACGCTGACGCGCGCGCGTTCGGACAATCGACCATGTGCGACCACAGATGCGACGGCGCGCCGAAACGGCGCGTTGACGTTCCGGCTGTGCGAAGGCACGGCGTACATTGCGTGTCGGAAGGAGCGTGACGCGCGTGGCCGCAACCCGCGTGGCGGGCGCGCGCGCGAGCCGTCACATCATTTCGGTTTCTTGGCAGGCTCGTTCTTGGCAGGCTCGGCCGGGCGGGCCCCGCCCCACGGATCGTACTTTTCCTTGGGCTCGGGTATGCGCTCGAGCGCGGCCTTGTAGGCCTTCTCGTCGACCTTGGGCTTGTTGTCCGCCGGCTTGGCGCCGGTGTCATTGGGAGAACGCCGCCCCTGCGCCTCGGCCGAGCCGCACGCCAGAGCCAGCACCGCAGCCGCTATGACCAAGATCTTCATTCGTGCAATCCCCCTCGCCTGGGGTACAAACTAGCCCGCAATCCCATAATAGCAATGCCACCGGTTCCGGGCCTTTCAGCAAATCTTGATCGGCCGGGGCTTCGTCGGACCGCATTCGTACCTATTTGTTGGCCCGCAGGGGACCTTCACGGATGTTGCGGATCATTGCCCATGCGGCGCTGCTGGCCGGCGCGCTCGCGCTCGGTGCCTGCGGCTTTGCCGACAGCCGCGCGCCGGTGCCCGAATTCATGCGCATCAAGGAAGTCGAGCAGCCTCCGCCGGAGCCGCCGCCCGACGTCAAGCGCGTGGTGCGTGAGCAGATGGACCTGGTGTTCCTCACCACGTCGAACCCGCGCGAGGTGCACGTGGCCCCGCCCCGTCACGAGCCGCGAGGACCGGGCTGGACCGCCTGCGTTCGCGCGCAGCTCACCTCCGCGACCGGCGGGGCGCTCGGCCCGCAGACCTATATCGTGACGATCAACGGCGGGAAGGTCGTGGATCGCCGGCGCGCGGAAGCCGTCGACACCTGCAGCAGCGAGACCTACGAGCCGATCTAGGAACAAACCGCCGCTCACGAAGGTCCGGTTCCGGGAAAAACCAGCATTGCATGCGGGAACGATCACCGCCTCCTCTTCTTGTTACCGCCGAGGGCAGTTTCGGAGGAGGACATGATGAGGACGTTGACGATTGCGCTGTTGGCGGGCGTTGGAGCTTTGGCAGCCACATCGGGTGCGAAGGCTTCGGATATCTACACAAGCAGCGAATACACCAATCCGGATTTCGTCCAGCAGGTGCGGCTGGTCTGCGACGACGCCGGCCGCTGCTACCGCACGCGAGGCGGCGCCCGTGTCATCGTGCGCGATTCCTATAACTACATGCCGCGCGAGCGCTACTACGAGCGCCGCACCTATCACCGCGACTGGGATGACGGCCCGCGCGCCGGCGTCGGCATCCGCGCGCCCGGCGTCAGCGTCGGCGTGGGCGTCGGCGACGACCGCTGGTAAGCGATGAAGCACTGATTGGCGGGACCGGGCGAGACAACTCGCCCGATCCCGCTTTTTTGTGCCCGGAACGGAATCAGGCGGCGACGGATTGCTGCTGAAACTGCTCGTAGGCCGCGATTGCATCGGCGGCGTACATCAGCGACGGCCCGCCTCCCATGTAGACGGCCATGCCGAGAGTCTCCTCGACCTCCTCGCGCGTTGCGCCGAGCTTGACGAGCGCCTCGGTGTGAAAGCCGATGCAGCCGTCGCAATGCGAGGCGACCCCGAGCGCCAGCGCGATCAGCTCCTTGGTCTTCTTGTCCAGCGCGCCGTCGCGCGTCGCGGCCTGGGCAAGCAGGGCAAATCCCTTCATGGTGTCGGGAATGTCGCCCCGCAACTTCTTCAGATTGGCGGAGATCTGCCTGACGATCTCGGGATAGTTCTTGTCCATGACTTACTCTCTATTGTGCCCTCAGGTTTCGAGCGGATCGGCCGGCGCGACGAAGCGCGTCAATGACGGCAGGTGGGCGGTGAAGCGGGCGAGCAGCATGCCGGCACACATCGCTGCAACGAAAATGAACGCGGAGACCGAGCCGTATCCGAGCGCGGTCAGCGCCGGGCCCGGACAGAAGCCCGCCAGTCCCCAACCGATACCGAAGATCGCGGGACCTGTGACGATCCTGGGATCGATATCTCGTCGCGTCGGCAGATAGAATCGATCGGCGAAGAACGGGCGCGCCAGCTTCAGCACGCGGCGGAAGCCGATGAAGGTCACGGCCACCGCGCCCGCCATCACGAAGGCGAGGCTCGCATCCCATGTCCCTGCCGGAATGCCGCCGACGTCCAGGAAGTTCAGCACCTTGGCCGGATTCGACATGCCCGAGACGATGAGGCCCATGCCGAAGATCAGGCCGATCGCGAATTGAACGAGGATTGCCATCGCCGTCAGCTCCAGTGCCGCATCACGAAGACGGTCGCCATGCCGGCTGCCATGAAGGTCATCGTCGCGACCAGCGAGCGCACCGACAGCCGCGACAAGCCGCAAACGCCGTGGCCGGAGGTGCAGCCACTGCCCCACACCGACCCGAAACCCGTGAGCAATCCACCGATGATCAGGACGGCCGGCCCCGCGGCGATCGTCTGCGTCGGCAGGCTTCCTGTGACGAGCCACACCAGCACGGGCGCGACGACGAGACCGGCGACGAAGGCGAGGCGTCCGGCGAATTCGCGGTCCTCATAGGGCGGAAAGAGCCGCACCGCGATGCCGCTGACGCCGGCAATCCGCCCCGTCGCCCACATCAGCAGAACGGCGGCGAGGCCGATCATCGCGCCGCCAACGAGCGACGTGACCGGCGTAAATGATGTCGTGACCATGAGCCTCTCCTGGCCGGGAGCACCCTTCGGGGCGCGATATATATTTACTTCAGTTGTTTCTTATTTTCGAATTTACTAATATATCTGGCGATCATGAAGCGCAAGCCCAGGAATCAGGAACTGCTCGCTCTGGAGGAGAAGGCCGAAGAGGCCTCCCGCCTCCTCACCGCCATGGGCAATCCCAAGCGGTTGTTGGTTCTCTGCAACATGCTGGACGGCGAAAAGTCCGTCGGCGAACTCGCCGACATCGCCGGCCTGTCGTCGGCCGCGCTATCGCAGCATCTTGGAAAGATGCGCGCATTGAGCCTGATCAAACCCCGGCGGGACGGCCAGACCATATACTACAGCATCGCGAGCCGCGAGGTCCGTTCGGTGCTGGAGACCTTGTACCGCCTCTTCTGCGCACCGGAATAGGAATTCGCCGACGCAAACGGGGACGCGCGGGATGACCGACAACACCTTCATTGAGGGGCCTCTCTACGAGAAGCGCCGAAAGGTCTATCCGCAGTCGGTGCACGGTCCGTTCCGCCGCATCAAATGGGCAATCCTCTGCATCACGCTGGGGACCTATTATCTGTTGCCGTTCTTGCGCTGGCATCGCGGAACCGGCCTGCCCGATCAGGCCGTTCTGATCGATCTTCCGCATCGCCGCTTCTATTTCTTTTTCGTCGAGCTGTGGCCGCAGGAAGTCTATTATTTTACCGGCCTCCTCATTATCGCAGCGATGACGCTGTTCCTGATGAACGCGGTCGCCGGCCGGCTCTGGTGCGGCTACATGTGCCCGCAGACGGTGTGGACGGACCTGTTCTACGCGGTCGAGCGCTGGGTCGAGGGCGACCGGCGCGAGCGCATGCAGGGCGACAAGCGCTACTGGACCTTCGAGCATATCCGGAAGGTCGCGCTGAAGCACTTTATCTGGATCATGATCGCCTGGTGGACCGGCGGCGCATGGGTCCTGTATTTCGCCGACGCACCAACGCTGGTGAAGGAGCTCGCCACCCTTCAGGCGCCATTCATCGCTTACTTGTGGATCGGCATCCTGACCGCGACGACGTACCTCTTCGCCGGCCACGCCCGCGAGCAGACCTGCATCTACATTTGCCCCTGGCCGCGCATCCAGGCGGCGCTGACCGACGAATGGGCGCTCAATGTCACCTATCGTCGCGACCGCGGCGAGCCGCGCATGTCAGTGAAGAAGGCGGACGCCGCTCGCGCCCACGGCGAGCTCGCCGGTGATTGCGTCGACTGCCACCAGTGCATCAATGTCTGCCCGACCGGCGTCGACATCCGCCACGGAATCCAGCTCGGCTGCATTCAGTGCGGCTTATGCATCGACGCCTGCGACAACGTCATGCGCGAGATCGGCCGACCCAAGGGCCTGATCGGCTACGACACCGACATCAACATGCAGCGCCGGCGCGAGGGCAAGGCACCGATCTACCGCATCATCCGTCCACGCACGCTGATCTATGTCGCGGCCATCGCCATCGTCGGCAGCATCATGCTCTACACCCTGGCCACCCGCGCGACGATGGACGTCAACGTGCTGCACGAGCGCAATCCCCTCTTCGTCCAGCTCTCGGATGGCGGGGTGCGCAACGACTACACTGTGCGCATCCTCAACAAGGGCGCCCAGCGATCGTTTGCGCTCGAGGTCTCCGGTCTGCCGGGTGCGGTCATTCGTGTCGCCGGGATCGAGGCCAGCCCCGGCGGCAAGCCGGTCATCGAGGTCGGGCAGGATCAGACGCGGGAGGTCCGGCTCTCGGTGCAGGTCGGCCCGGCTGACCTGCCGAAGACCTCCCGCGACGTCGATATCGCCATCACCGATACGGCCGGCGGCGATCGCGCCAGCACCCGCGATCATTTCGTGCCGGGAGACTAGTCACCATCCCACTGAGCAGCCGCACGCGGCCGCGGCTCGGCTGCTGAATGAAGTGTTAACACTACCACTCGAATTGAAGCCGCGTCCCAACGGTATTTTCCAATCTTTGCGCTAAGCATGGCCTCCTGAACGGGGAACGACGGGACGTGGTCGACATCGCGCACCAGGCGGCGATCAATCCGGCATCGGCAAGGGATGCCGCGCCGGCGCGCGCGCCCCTCCCGCTCGCCGCGATCGACCCCGGCCAATGGCGCGCGCTCGCGCAGCGCGCGGTCGAACCGAACGGATATTACCTGCCCGCATGGGAGCTCGCCGTCAGCGCCGGCGCGCGCGGCCGCACCAATGCCTCGGCGCTTCCTGCATTTGACGGATCTTCGCCGCGGCTGATCGGGCTGATGCCGGTGATCTCGCTCTGGCGCGCCCTGAAAATTCCCCTGCCCGCGCTGGTGAGCGCGCATCCCTACGGCACGCTGTGCAGCCCGCTGATCGACCGCGACGCGCCGCTCGAGGCAGCTATGCGCCTGTTGCAGCAGGCGCGTGACGCCGGCGCGCATGCGCTCGTGCTCAACGACGTCGCGCTCGACGGCGCGGCAATGCAATCTCTCAATCAGGTTCTGAGCCGCGACGGCCTGAAGCCGCGCATCCTCTCCTCCTACATTCGCGCCAGCCTCGATGCGACGCAGGATGGCGAGGCGCTGCTGCGCGATGCGCTCGGCGCCAAAAAGCTCAAGGAACTGCGCCGCCAACGCCACCGCCTCGAGCAGCACGGCCCCGTCGCGTTCGAGGTCGCGCGCAGTCCCGATGAGATCAAGCTCGCACTCGAAACCTTCCTGCAGCTCGAAGCCAGCGGCTGGAAAGGCAAGCGCGGCACCGCGCTGGTCCAGCATGACGGCGATGCCGCCTTCATCCGCCGCGCCGTACCGGCGCTGGCGGAGACCGCACAGTGCGAGATCGTCACGCTTCGCGCCGGCACGACACCGGTCGCCGCCGGCATCGTGCTGCGTCATCAGGACCGCGCCTTCTTCTTCAAGCTCGGTGTCGACGAACGCTTCGCGAGACATTCGCCGGGCGTGCAGCTTACGCTCGACCTCACCCGCCATCTCTGCGCCGACCCTGCCATCGCCGGCGCGGACTCAACGGCAAGCGCCGATCACCCCATGATCAACCCGATCTGGCGCGGGCGGTTTGCAATCGGTGACGTGCTGATTCCGCTGCGGCGGAACGATCCGGTCGTTGCGTTGATTCACGCGGCCCTGGTCGGCCTCAACGCCGCGCACGAGACGGCGCGACGCGTGGTCCGGCGGCTCCGCAAATAAGCGAAGCTACTCCGCCGCCTGCGCGTTGATCTCCTCGGAGACCTGACGGATGGCGCGGGCGAGCAGGTTCGGATCCTGCGCGCCGGACACGGCGTACTTTTGCGCGAAGACGTAGGTCGGCACGCCGGAGATACCCTTCTCGGCGGCTTCCTGCGCGTCCGCCGACACGCGTGCGACGTCCTCGTCGGTGGCAAGGCGCTTGCGCACGTCCTCGGCATCGAGGCCGACATCGGCCGCCGCCTGCACCAGCACGTTCACATCGGTGAGATCGCCGCCATCGCGGAAATAGAGTTCCATCAGGCGCTGCTTCATCTCCGGCGCCTTGCCGATCGCCTCCGCCCACAGGATCAGGCGATGGCAGTCGGTCGTGTTGGGTTGGCGCGCCACGAGCTCGGGCTTGTAGACGAGGCCCTCCTCGCTCGCGGCCGCGACCACGCGCCCGGCGATGCCCTTGTAGGCTTCGACCGAGCCGAACTTCTGGGTGAGATAGGCCTCGCGGCTGATGCCCTCGCGCGGCACCCAGGGATTGAGGAAGAAGGGCCGGAAATTCAGCTTGACCGGAACGTCGGGCACGAGTGCCAGCGCGCTCTCGATGCGGTGCTTTCCGATGTAGCACCAGGGGCACACCACATCGGAGACGACGTCGATCTGGAGCGGTTTCAGCGTGCTCATGTCAGGCGCCTCCTTCGGGCACTGCAAGGGTTCGCCCGAACATAAGCCGAACCGGGGGCGGCGCAAGGCACCCGTCCTGCATGGCTCACGACTTCACCTCTGCGGTTATTGTGAGCGGTCTCACTCGCCTCGATACTTGCGGCACGATCAAGCCCTGGGGAGACCGCGATGACCGCCATTTTCAAGCCGGAAGGCCAACTGTTCCGGGCCACCGAGCATGCCGGCGGCCCGTGGTCGCCGGACATGTTGCAGGGAAGCGCCACCACAGGGCTGATGACCCGTGACGTGGCGCGGCTCGCCGCCGAATCCGGCTTTGCGGTGCGGCGCCTGACCTTCGACCTGTGGCGGCCGGCGGGCCTGCGCCTGTTCAGGACCGTCGCCGAATTGCTGCGCGATGGCCGCAAGGCCAAGACCTTGCAGGTGCGCCTGATGGACGGCGAGACCGAGATCGGCCGCTGCACGGCGCTTCTGACGGCATCGAGCGCGGAATCGCCTCTCGATCCCTTCGCCAGGCCCGCGGCGATCGACGCGGCGCCCGAGGCCGGCAGCCCGCCGCCGGCCTTCGCACAGAAATGGAGCCGCTATTTCCAGAACGTCTCGGTACGCCTGATCGAGGGCGCGCTGGAGAAGCCGGGCCCGGCGGCGGCCTGGATGCGGCTCGATGCGCCGCTGGTCGAGGGCGAGCCGAACGCGCCGCTGATCCAGGCCGTGCAGGCCGCGGACTTCGCCAGCGGCGTCGCGCAGATCGTCGACATGCGCGACTGGACCTTCATCAATCCCGAGATCAGCCTCTACTTCTTTCGTCCGCCCGAGGGCGAATGGATCCTGATCCGTGCCGCGACGCGCGTCGGCGCCAACGGCGCGGGCCTCACCACGGCAACGCTGAGCGATCGCAACGGCCCGTTTGCGGAGGTGATGCAGGCCATGAGCTTCGAGCGGCGCGAGGCGAGGCAGGCTCAGGCGTCCTGAGCCGCAAGCGCGGTCAGGGTGGCCTCGGATGCGGCATCGGCAGGCATGAACATCTCGACGCGAAGCTCCTGGAGCGTCACGTCCTGCGGCGTGCCGAGCGTCAGCACCGCACCGATCAGGCCGATGCCGACATCGCCCTTGCGCAGGCGCACCTCGCAGAGCGGCCCCGGCACGGCGTTATCTTCGGTCGCCGGCGCGGGAAGGTCCGGCAGCCGCATCAAGTCGCGCCAGGTCGATTGCAGGGCTTCATCGAGCGGCGCGGCCATCGCCTCGTGCCGCGCCCGCGCCAGCAGCGCGGCGGCAACGATCGGCCAGTTCTCGACGAACGGCTTGAGCTCGTCCGGCGCGAGGAACATGCGCATGTGATTGAGCGGTCGCTGCATGCGCGCCGGGCCAAGCAGCATGGTCATCAGCCGCGCGGCGGCGCGATTGGCCTGCATCACGTTCCAGCGCCGGTCGGTGACGATCGCCGGGAACGGCTCGTGACGGCCGAGCAGAAGATCGATGGCGCGGCGTGCATCGGCCAGCTCTGGCGCCGACAGATCGCGCTCGCCATATTGCCGCGCGAAGCCTCCGGCCTCGAGCAGCGCATTGCGGTCACGCAGCGACAGATCGAGCGCGGACGCAAGCTGCAGCAGGATGTCGCGGCCCGGCGCCGCCTTGCCGGTCTCGACATAGCTCAGATGCTTGATCGAGATGCCGGCCTCGAACGCCAGCTCCGCCTGGCTCAAGGCACGGCGCGTGCGCCAGCCACGCAGGAGATCACCGACGGGATTGGCCGGCCGCAACCGCCGGAACGCGCGTGTGTCCATCCGCGGATTATGCGAGCGGCGCTTGCTCCTGTAAACGGCGCGGCTAGAGGCCGGCCGCCATCTGCTTCAGCCGTTCGGCGGTACGCTCGTCCGCCGGAAAGAACGTCTCCAGCGCCAACTCCGACAGCGTGATGTCGACGGGCGTGCCGAACACCATGGTGGTGGAGAAGAAGCTGAGGATCTCCCCGCCATGCCGCAGCTTGAAGGGGATCGCGACATTGTCGGCCGACAGCGGCCCCGAACGCGCCGGGATCGGGTAGCTCTTCAGGTCATTGTAGAGCTTGATCAGCTCTGGATCGGCCGTCGCCTCACATTGGCGGTGCAGCCGCTCGAGCAGATGCCCGCACCATTCCGCGAGATTGACGGTGCGCGGCGCCAGCGCCTCCGGATGGAAAGCGAGCTTGAGCACGTTGACGGGCTGGCCGAGCAGCTGCTGCGGGATTCCGGCGAGCAGCGGCGCGACCATCCGGTTGGCCGAGACCAGGTTCCAGTGCCTGTCCACCGCGAGCGCCGGATTGGGCTCATGCGCCCTAAGCACGAGGTCGATCGCCTGACGGGCTGATTTCAAGGCGGGATCCTCCAGCGCGCGCTGCGGAAACGCCGGAGCAAAGCCGGCCGCGACCAGCAGCACGTTGCGTTCGCGCAAGGGCACGTCGAGACGCTCGGCTAGCCGGAGCACCATGTCGCGCGAGGGCGCGGCACGGCCGGTCTCGACGAAACTCAGGTGCCGCGCCGAGATCTCGGCCTCACCCGCCAGATCGAGCTGGCTCAGGCGGCGGCGCTGCCGCCATTCGCGCAAATGGTCGCCGATATGAACCGGCTGGCTACGTTCGGCCTGGGCCGTGGATGCATGTGCGTTCATGACCAAAAACCTAGCATGCGGATTTCGGCCCTTCCATTACCCGCGAGGTAATCGAATTGGGCCACGCGGCGGCGCATCTTCGGTCGCAACAGGAGATGACCATGATCGCGCTGCTGCTCTACCGGACCGTCGCAGACCACGTCTTGCCCTGGGCGATGGCATTCGCAACCCGGATGCTGGCGCGCAGCCTCAACATGCCGGAGCCGCTGGTGCATTCGACCGGCGACTATGTGGTCGCGCAGGTCATCGCCTTCGAGCACGGCTTCGGCAGGAGCCTCTGCCCGTTCCGCCTCGCCCGCCTGCTCCGCGCCTGGTGGCGCGGACTGCATTGAATTCCACCCCAGCCCAACCCAAGCAAGGAGACCAAAGATGATCGACGCATCCACCTTCCTGCGCCGCGCACTGCTCGCCGATGCCATCTTCAGCGGCGTCGCCGCCCTCGGCTTCACCTTCGGCGCGAGCGCGTTCGCAGCGCTGTTCAACCTGCCCGAAGCGCTGCTGCGCGAGACCGGCCTGTTCCTGATCGCCTACACCGCCCTGGTCGGCTGGCTCGCCGCGCGGACTTCAGTGCCGAAGCCGCTGGTCCTGCTGGTCGTGGTCGGCAATGCGGCCTGGACCGTCGGCAGCATCGCGCTGCTGTTCTCAGGCGCGGTGTCGCCGAACATCGCCGGCGAGCTCATGGTCGTCGCGCAGGCGATCGCCACCGGCGTGTTCGCGGAGCTGCAATTTGTGGGATTGCGGAAGAGCGAGCGTGTCGTGGCGGCGTAAGGCCGCATCCGCTGCTGTCGTCGCCCGGCCATGTGCACAATTGCGCACTGGACCGGGCGATGCAGTGTTTCAGTGACGTTGAAGGGATATGGAGAGGCCGCGGCGTACTGGATGCCCCGGTCAAGCCGGGGCATGACACCGAGGTTGACGACTACGCCCGCGCTCGGCCGTTGGCCTTGCCAGCGGCGTGACCGTTAAGCTTCTTCTTTTTGGTGGCTTTGGGAGCCGCCTTCGCGGCCTTGCGTTCGGTGCGCGCCTTCACCTTGGCGCGCTCGGCGCGGGCTTCGGCGCGCTGCTTCTTGCGCTTGTTCTCGCAGGACGGACACTTGCAACCGATCGGCTTCAGATAGGCTTTGAAATAGTCGGTACCGTAGTCGTAGTTGATCTCGTCGCCGGGCTCGATGTTCTTGATGGCGCGGATGAAAACCTTGCGCTCGCGCGGGCGGACGTCCGACTCCGCGTTGGGCCGGCAGGAATGGTTGATGTAGCGCGCGACGTTCTTGCGCACCGAGCCGTCGATGGTCCAGCGGCCGTTGAGCTCGAACAGATATTTGTTCTCGATGTCGTCCTGCTCGGGAATCCGCGAATCCAGAATCGGTCCGAAATATCGGATGATCCGGGTGCCTTTCTTGATCGGCATGGTGGCGAAGAGGCCGAGTCCGGTCTTGGAGCGGCCGACGCGGTAGGATTTGCTGGAAGCGGTGACTGGCATGATCGAATGAGATGACGCGAACGAAAGCGCGGTAAGCGCGGGCAAGCCGCCCTTCTAGAATGATTCCGCGCCGCTGTCAGGTCTATCCCGCCTTTGTTTGAACCTTGCCCACAATCAAGACGTCTGATGAAGGGAGTTCCCGCACCATCAAGGCATCATCATGAGCCGTATTGGGTTCATTTCCCTGGCCGCGCTGCTGATTTGCTTGAACGCCGGTACGGCCGGCGCTCAATCCATAGGCAGCAGCTACACCTCCACCGCGCCAAAGGATTGCCGCCGGATCGGCAAGCCGAGCGAGCTCGACGGCAGCACGACGCGGGCCTGTCCGGGCAAGGATGGTCTCATCGTCCTGATCGCCGAGGACGATCTGCGCGAGGTCGTGTCGGTCGGGCGCAATCGCAAGGCTGCCGCGGAGGAGCCGGCGGCGAAGCTGTGGTTTGCGCCGTTCAATTCATCGGAGAACACGGTCGAATGGCGCAGCGCTAGCGCAAAACCGTTTGCGATGATCCAGCGCTGGCACATCGCCGACAGCACCGATCCCGACAAGCAGGGACGGCCCAACACGAAAGCCATGCTGGTCGTGACCCGGCTGCCGCCCGGCCCGGTCTGCCATGTCGTCTATGTCGATGCCATCGCCAACACCAATGCCAATGAGCTCGCCCGCAAGGCCGCCGACGATTTCGCCCGCGGCTTCACCTGCGGCAAGGACGAGGTCAAGATCATCGGCGCGCGCGGCCGCGCGGTCGAGCTTGCGACCATGCGCTGATGTCCCGGCGCTAGGCACGCGCCTTGATGCGGTGATAGTGCGCCAGGAGGCGCTCGCCCTTTGCCGCAATGCGCCTTGCTGCCGCTACCGTCTTCGGAACAGGCTCGCCCCAGGCATGCGCCGACAATGCGAGGCGGGTCGGCCGTCCCTTCGCATCGACCAGCGGCGGCAGTTTCGCGCGGCCATAGAAGCGCACCGCCCAACTGCCCTTGCGCCGCATCTCCTGCGGCGTCATCTCGGATTCTTTCTTGGTGACGCCGGGCCGCAAATGCGCGCCCTGCTTGCGCGCAAAGGCCTTGCGGCCGGCGGCGGTCAGACCGCCGCGCGGATCTTTCTCCCGCGCCGAGGCACGGCGCTTGCGCGCGGACTTTGCGGTCTTCTTGGCAGCCTTCTTCGCGGTGCGCTTGCGGGTCTTCTTCGCTGATGTCTTCTTCGCCGACGTCTTTGCCTTCGACGATCCGGACGTCTTCTTCGCAGCCATGCGCATGTTGTCCACGAGGTTGGGATAGCGGCGGCCGGCGCGGCGGGCACGAGCTTTCGCCGCCGATTTCTGCGCGGGCGTGAGATGCTTCGACGCCTTGCCTGCCCGCTTGCGCGGGTTCGAGCGTTTCCAGGGAGCGCGCGGTGTTCCGGCCATGCGGGTCCAACGCCCGACCATGGCAAGGGTTGCGTCCGACCCGAGGGATCAGGGCCCCGGCAGCTTGCCGCTGATGGGGGCCGTCAACATCGACTCGAGTAGCCGCTCGGCCGTCGTGCCCTCGGGCAGCCGCCCCAGAATGTCCTCGAGGCGGCCGTCGAGCAGCAATGTGGTGAAGCCGTGCACCATCGACCAGGCGCGCGCGATCGCGGCGCCCTGCTCCATCGTCAGCGCATCGCCGCTGATCTGCTCCTGCCGCATCGCGCCGATGGCATTGGCAAGCCCGGCGAAGGACGCCTCCGCCGCCTCGTGCAGCGAGGGCCTGGAATAATCCAGCCGCTCGGTGCGGAACATGATGCCGTACATGCCGGGATGGGCCTGGGCATAGGCGACATAGGCCTTCGGCCGCGCCAGCGCGCGCCCGAGCGGCGTGGTGGCGGCATCGCAGGACGAGGCCATCGCGGCGTTGAACTGGCGGAAGCCGACGGCTGCAAGCTCGCTGAGAAGCCCGGTGAGATCGCCGAAATGATGCGTCGGCGCCGCATGCGAGACGCCCGCCTCGCGCGCCACCGCGCGCAAGGTCAGGCCTCCGAGCCCGTCGCGCTCGAGCACCCGTTCGGCGGCCTGGAGCAGCGCTTCGCGCAGGGCGCCGTGATGATACGGCGTCTCCGTCTTCGCGCCCGCCGCGCGGCGTGCCGGACGCGATGCCGCAACCGATGTCGGTCTCTTGGGGGCACGCGCGCCTCGTGCCGTTTCGCTCTTGGTGTCGGTCTTGGCCATTTGCAAGCTATATGACGCAATATTGACAGTGTAAAGATTTCACTTGACGAAAGCCGCGATCAGCTCTATTCCATCTTTACGATGTAAAGATGGGGAGGACTACGCCGTGCAGCACGACGCCGTCACCGAGCGCCGCAACAATATCGCGCCGATCCCGTTCGAGGCCGACGCCCCCTTCCTCAAGATCGTCGGCGAATTGCCGCGGGAGCTCAACGGTGTGCTCTATCGCAACGGCCCCAATCCGCAGTTCGAATCTCCCGGCGCGCACTGGTTCGTGGGCGACGGCATGCTGCACGCCTTTCACCTCGAGAACGGCCGCGCCAGCTACCGCAACCGGTGGATCCGCACGCCGAAATGGCTGGCCGAGCACGACGCCGGCCGCGCGCTGTTCGGCGGCTTCGGCCGCAAGCTGCCTGATGCACCGAAAGACCTCACCGACGGCGGCGTCGCCAACACCAACATCATCTTCCACGCCGGCAAGCTGCTCGCACTCGAAGAAGCGCACCTGCCGACCGAGATCGAGCCGGGCACGCTGGCGACGCGCGGCTATCACAACTATCAGGGCCGCGTCGCCGGCAGCTTCACCGCGCATCCGAAGGTCGACCCCGTCACCGGCGAGCTGGTGTTCTTCGGCTACAACGCCGCGGGGCCGCTGACACCAGCCCTCTCCTACGGATCGATCGACGCTTCCGGCAGGGCCACGCGCTTCGAACGTTTCGAGGCGCCCTATGCCAGCATGGTGCACGACTTCATCGTCACCGCGAACCATGTGCTGTTTCCGATCCTGCCCATCACCGGCAGCATGGAACGCGCGATGAGCGGACGGCCGCCCTATGCCTGGGAGCCGGACAAGGGCGCCTATGTCGGCGTGATGAAGCGCAGCGGCACCGCGAAGGACATCGTATGGTTTCGCGGCGAGGCCTGCTACGTCTTCCACATCATGAATGCGTGGGAGGAGGACAACCGTATCGTCGCCGACGTCATGCAGTTCGAGGAGGCGCCGCTGTTTCCGCATCCCGACGGGCGGCCGACCGATCCGGATAAATCGCGCGCCCGCCATTGCCGCTGGAGCTTCGATCTCTCAGGGAATACCGACCGTTTCCAGCAGACCTACCTGGACGACCTCACCGGCGAATTCCCGCGCATCGACGATCGCCGCGCCGGGCTGAAGAGCCGGCACGGCTGGTACGCCTGCGCCAATCCGAAGCTGCCGATGTTCGGTGCGCTGTCCGGCATCGTCCATGTCGACGGCAACGGCAGGCGGCTCGGCCATTATCTGCTGCCGGCGGGCGACACCATTTCAGAGCCTGTCTTCGTCGAACGGTCGAAGGATGCACCGGAGGGCGACGGCTGGCTGCTCGCCTTGGTCTGGCGCGCGCGGGAGAACCGCAGCGACCTCGCCGTGTTCAATGCTACCGACATCGAGGCCGGGCCCGCCGCCTTGGTGCAGCTCGGCCACCGCGTGCCCGACGGCTTTCACGGCAATTGGGTGGGCGCGGCGTAACGCGCGGAATGACGTCGCGAACGCAGAGAGGTCTTTCATGCACATGCCCTCGATCATCGCGGCCTGGCTTGCCCTCCTCGCCCTCGCCGGCGGCGCGCTCGTAATTCAGATGATCCGGTTGCGGCGGAATGGCCCCATCTTCTTCAACGGCGGCATCCTGCTCACTATCGGGCTGCTGCTCGCCTGCGCACTGCCGCTGCTGTCGCGCCTGCCCTGGGCGGAATTGGCCGAGGAGGCGTCCGACCAGGCCGTTGCAGCCCTCCACCTGCTGGAGGTCGCCTACGTGATTTTGACACTGTAAAGATTTCGCTTGACCGGGCGCCGTCCGCGGACTACTAATCTTTACATCGTAAAGATCGACCTGACCGAGGCGGCCCATGGCGATTTTCCTGATCCTTGCGCCCTACGGCGCCTACACCTTCCTGATGCTGGTGACGACGGCCACGATCAGCGTGCTCGCGGCCTCCGCGATCTGCCTCGCCACGGTCGCACTCGATGTCGCGCGCGGCCGCTCGGTGAAGATCCTGGCCGTCGGCTCGGCGATCGTCTTTGCGGCGATCGGCCTCTACCTAGCGCTGGTCGACCCCGCGCTCGGCTCGCTCGGCGTCAAGCTGTCGGTCGATGTCGGCATCGTCGTCATTTCACTGGGATCGATGCTGCTCCGCCGTCCCTTCACGCTGCAATATGCGCTCGAATCCGTCCCGGCCGAGACCGCGGCGATGCCCGGTTTTCTCCGCGCCAACTACATCATTACCGCCGCCTGGACCGCGGCAGCGCTGCTGATGGCGGCCGCCAATCTCGTGCTGCTCTACGTGCCCGGCCTGCCGCTCTGGTCGAGCCTTGCGGTCGCCTTCGCCGCCCGCAACAGCGCGATCTACTTCACAAAATGGTATCCCGAGTATCGCCAGATCAAGTACGGTACGCCCGCCCGCGCTCTCCCCGACGCCCGCTGAACAGGATTGACGATGAAGGACGTTTTCGCCCGCCTCGCCTCCGACTTCCTTTCCGCCATCATCTTCCTGGCCGTCTATCTCATCACCGACAACGTCATCCTGGCGACGTCGGTGGCGATCGCCGGCGCGTTCGCGCAGGTGATCTATGCCCGGGTCAAGGGGCAGCAGCTCAACTACATGACCTATGCGAGCCTCGCGCTCGTCGTCGTGCTGGGCACGGTCACGCTGCTGACCAACGATCCCCGCTTCATGCTGGCAAAACCCTCGATCGCGCATTTCGCGATCGGCGCCATCATGCTCAAGCGCGGCTGGATGCTGCGCTACATGCCGCCGATCGTCACCGAGACCGTCCCGGAATACGTGACCGCCGCGGGCTATGCCTGGGCCGCGCTGATGTTCGTGATCGGCGCCGGCATGATCGCGGTCGCCGCCACCGGCGATCTGAAGCTGTGGGCGTTCTACATCACGGTGGTCGCGGGCGGCGCCAAGATCCTGGCCTTTGCCGTGCAGTATGTGGTGCTCAGGCTCATCGTCACCAGCCGCCGCCGTGCGGCCGCCCGCGCCTGAAGCGCGATGCGATCGCGCTTCAGCTTGACGTTTGAGCATGATCTTTTCGGAAAACCGCCACACACTTTTCCGGATCATGCTTCGATGCCCCATCGGAGCGTTAGGCAGGCGCTGCGAGTTGGGGTATAGGCTCGCCCAGGACTGGCCGCGGATCGTCGCGGCCCGCCGGGATTTGTTCGGGAGACGGGAATGGCCGTAGACGGCAACTGGAATCTGACCATGACGACGCCGATGGGCGAGCGCCGGACGACGCTGAGCCTGAAGGCTGCGGGCGGCACGCTCACAGGCACCCAGGCCGCGGAAGGCGATACCACCGAGATTTTCGACGGCACCGTCTCCGGCGACAACGTCTCCTGGAAGGTCTCGATCACCAACCCGATGCCGCTCACGCTCGAATTCACCGGTACCGTCTCCGGCGACAGCATCAACGGCGAGATGGGCATCGGCCCGATGGGCAGCTTCCCGTTCACGGGCGCCCGCGCGTAAAGGGCCGGGCTGCACCGATGCGCGTGCTCCGCTTCATCGCGGCAACGATCCTGTGTGCCGCGACACAGGCGGCGCGCGCGGACGACACCGAACCGGCGTGGCGCGCAAGCGCGCTCGCCATGCTGCCGGCCGGCTATGTCGCCGGCCTCGCCTACCGCACTGAAGGGGCGACCGGCTATCTCGCGGTCTATCCGGCGATATCGAACGATCCGAAGACACCGGCAAGCGTGTTCGCCGCGCGTCAGACTCTCGTCGTTACGCTGACGCCGGATGCGGCACGCGCCGTTTCAGCCGAACTGAAACCGCGCGCCGAGCCTGATCCCGACAATGACGACGGCGATTTCGCGAAGCTGCACGCCGAGCTCGCCGCGAAACGCGCCGGCATGCCCGAAGGCACCGAGCCCTGCGATCTCGGCGCCTGGTCCATCGACAAGGACCCGAATGGTCTCAACGTCCGCGCCGAGCCCTCGGTGAAGGGACGCGTGCTCGGCACGCTGCCGCCGCCGTACAAGCTGAAGCTCGGCGGCGCCGAGAACACGCCCGACGGCGGCTGGCTCACCGAATTCCGCATCATCGGTTTTAGGGACGGCTGGTTCCTGATCGAAGGCGCAAAACCGCCGGGCAAGGATTACGAGGACGAGAAGCGCTATCCGCGCAACGCGCCAAAACCCTATGCAGGGCGCGGCTGGGTCGCCTCGAACAAGGTCGGCGCAAACTACGCCAACGGCTACACACGCGCGGGCGGGCTGTTCCAGGCGCCGTTCGTCGATGCCAAATGGACGCCGGCCCAGCGCGAGCTCGGCGGCCCCATCGACGGCGATGGCGGCCCGAAGCGCCTGCTCGCCTGCAGCGGCTTCTGGGGCCTGGTCGAGAGCCACGACAACGTGCGCGGCTGGTGGCGTTCGCTGTGCTCCAACCAGGTCACGAATTGCAGCTGAAACGCTGCAACCGTCTTACCAGGTGATCACATAGGTCCCGAAATACGGACTGTCGCCGGGCAGAACGTTCTTGGTGCCGTAAGCCTTCTGCAATGCCGGGATATCGGCATGCACCGTCACGCCTCTGCCGCTCCAGCCGAATTCGCCGCCGCTGGCGCTGAACTCCTCGGTTGCCGTCACCATGCCGGAATCCGACGCCGCATGGATCTGCATGCGACCCTGCCGGGCCGCCTCGAGCTCAGCCTCGGAGTTGGCAATGATGTCGGTCCATCCGTCACTGGCGGGCAGCGTGCCGGATGCCAGGCCATCCTTCATGCGCGCAATGGACTCGGGATAGGAGTCGAGCACGGTCTTGACGTGATCCGAAAGCGCCTGCTCGATCGACTTGGGCATGGCGTCATAAAGCCCCTGCAAGGTGCGAACCACACCGTAGATGCTTTGCTCGCTCTTGCTGAGGCTCGCCCATTGCGTCTCATCGAGTGCGGGAAGCTCGGCGAGCTTGCCATCGCGAACGAGCGCGCGGACCTGATCGTCCGCACGTCCCTGCGCCGCATTTCGGAAGGCGTCCGATTTCGCCATCGCCTTGATGGCGGCGATTGCGTTGCCGCCGTCGGACAGAGCACCGGATGCCGAATAAGTCTGGAGAGCGCCTGTACCGCCGTTCAGGCTCGATGCAGTGAAGCCGTCATCGCGGGAGGCCGCGAGCGGCGAGCGAGCTGACGGACCCGACTGGGCCCCACTCGATGCGCGCGACAAGATCTGCAGCGCAATGAGCTCGGATTGGATCTGGGCCGCGCCACCTACACGCATCGGTTGCTCCACTTCCCCTCGACATGCAAGAGGAGCACCCGTGACAGTTAACGTTCCGTGAATTCCGCACAACCTGAAGCAGCAATCGGTGCGATCCGTCGCGCGTCATAACGCCCTACCCGACGCCAAGACGGCGCCGGGGCAAATTGCTGCTGTCCTTTCCGGAACAGCGGAGGGCCTAGCCCAGGTTCAACTCCTTGAAGAAGTCGTTGCCCTTGTCGTCGATGATGATGAAGGCGGGAAAGTCCACGACTTCGATACGCCAGATCGCTTCCATGCCGAGCTCGGGATATTCGAGCACCTCGACCTTCTTGATGCAGTGCTCGGCGAGGTTCGCCGCAGCACCGCCGATCGAGCCGAGATAGAAGCCGCCATACTTCTTGCAGGCCTCGCGCACGGCCGGCGCGCGGTTGCCCTTGGCCACCATCACCATGGAGCCGCCGGCGGCCTGGAACTGGTCGACGAAGGAATCCATGCGGCCCGCAGTGGTCGGACCGAATGCGCCGGAGGCGTAGCCGTCGGGCGTCTTGGCCGGACCGGCGTAGTAGACCGGGTGGTTCTTGAAGTAATCCGGCAGCGGCTCGCCCTTCTCCAGCCGCTCGCGCAGCTTGGCGTGCGCGCTGTCGCGCGCGACGATCATGGTGCCCGTCATCGAGACCCGCGTCTTGATCGGGTTCTTTGAGAAAGTCGCCAGGATGTCCTTCATCGGCTGGTTGAGGTCGATCTTGACGACCTCACCACCGAGCGCCTCTTCGACCTGCGGCAGATACTGCGCCGGATTGTGCTCGAGCTCCTCGAGATAGACGCCGTCCTTGGTGATCTTGCCAAGCACCTGGCGGTCGGCCGAGCAGGACACGCCAAGCCCGATCGGCAGCGACGCGCCATGGCGCGGCATGCGGATCACGCGCACGTCGTGGCAGAAATACTTGCCGCCGAACTGCGCGCCGACGCCGAGCGACTGCGTCATCTTGTGGATTTCCTTCTCCATCTCGACGTCGCGGAAGGCGTTGCCGTCGGGCGAGCCGTGGGTCGGCAGCGCATCGAGATAGCGGGCGGAAGCGAGCTTCACCGTCTTCATGCAGAGCTCGGCCGAGGTGCCGCCGATTACGATCGCGAGGTGATAGGGCGGGCACGCGGCGGTACCGAGGGTGAGGATCTTTTCCTTCAGGAAGGCAAGCAACCTGTCCTTGGTCAGCACCGAGGGTGTGGCCTGGAACAGGAAGCTCTTGTTGGCGGAGCCGCCGCCCTTCGCCATGAACATGAACTTGTAGGCATCGTCGCCCTCGGCGTAGATCTCGCACTGCGCCGGCATGTTGTTCGCGGTGTTCTTCTCCTCGTACATCGTGAGCGGCGCGACCTGCGAGTAGCGCAGGTTGCGGCGCAAATAAGCATCGCGCGCGCCTTCCGACAGCGCCGCCTCGTCCTCACCGTCGGTGATGACGTTGCAGCCCTTCTTGCCCATGATGATCGCGGTGCCGGTGTCCTGGCACATCGGCAGCACGCCGCCGGCGGCGATGTTGGCGTTCTTCAGGAAGTCGAGCGCGACGAACTTGTCGTTGGGGCTGGCCTCGCCGTCCTCCAGGATCGCACGGAGCTGCTTCAGATGGCCGGGCCGCAGATAGTGGTTGATGTCGCCAAAAGCCGCCTCCGACAGCGCCCGCAGCGCCTCGCGCGACACCACCAGCATGTCCTTGCCGAGGACCTTCTCGACCCTGACACCCTCGGACGAAATCTTCTTGTAGGGCGTCTCGTCCTTGCCCAGCGGGAACAGCGGGGTGTGCTTGTAGGGCGGAACGGGCTTTGACGGGTCGGGAAAGGCGGTGGGAGCGTTCATGGGGTCGAATCCAGGGGTTTTGGAGCCCGCGCGGGCCTCTAAGCGTAGAAGCGTTTAAGCTCTTTTGCCACAAATGGAAGGCGTTCTGGCGCGGCCGGGGCATCCCAAATCGGCGACAAGACGGCCTTTCCGGATCGACGGCCGCGGCGGTGCGTGGCCATCATTGTCCCCGAGAAGGTCTGGTTGCACCCCTTGCGCTCCGCGCGCGACGACGGTTGAATGCGCGCCCTCAGGGGCTTTTCATCATGCTTTTCAACTTGAACGTCCGCGGCGCGATCCTGGTCGCCGCCGCCATCACCGGACTTGTGGCTCTCGCCTCGCCTGCGCGCGCCGATCGTTGCGACGACAGCGCCAAGGAGCTGGCGAACCAGGTCGATCGCCTCAAGGTGAATTTCCGCGCCGGCAACATCGTCTATCTGACGCATCCGGCGGCCAAGGAGCTGTCGGTCGGGTGCCGCGGCGACAAATACTCGATCGAGCTCTATGCCAAGGGCGATCGCAAGCCGACGCCGGAGTTCTTCGCGCTGGTGGGATCGATGGCGGCGATCGTCTTCACCGTGACCAAGGACGACACCACGACCGGCGCGACGCGCTGCCTGAAGCGGATGGGTCTGTTGCGCGGCGACAAGATCGTCATGCGCTACCGCCGCCTCAACATGGAATGCACCCGCACCAAGACGGACGCCTCCATCGCGATCACACGCGGCAAGGACGAGTAGGCAACTGCTCTCGCGCTCTTTCCGCGCGCACGCCGGCGCCACCATCGGGACGCCGCTCGCCACACACTTCGTCATTGCGAGCGCAGCGAAGCAATCCAGTCCGTCTCCGCGGAGGGACTCTGGATTGCTTCGCTGCGCTCGCAATCACGGATGAGAGAGCTCGTGTTCCTCGAAACTGCAGAATGAAGGGCGCGAACAAGAGCACACCACCACCCCAATCCCTCGCATTTTAACGATTGCCTTGAAGGAAATTTCGCTCCTGTCGGGGCAGGTTGAATTGTTTCCATGTGTGAGGATTTGTGGATGAGCGTTTCTACCGTTGCGCCGCCGCCGATCGCGATCGTGGTGCCGAGCTACGACACGACCAAGCAGCAGGACGACCAGACCAAGACCAAGGACAACGACCCGACCTACAAGCCGCCGCCGCCCGCGCCGCTGCCGCCGGGTCAGGGCACGCGGATCGATCAGCTCGCCTGATCGGCCTTGCCAGAGCTGAAACGCCCGATCCGGTCGATCGGGCTTTTGGCGTCTCCGGCCGCATCTTCGCCGGATAGCGGGACCATGCTCGTGCGCGCTCGAACCTGAGAGCTGCGCATGATCGCCCGCCTTCTGTTGCAGAACATCACCTTCACCGTCGCGATGGGCGCGCTGCTGTTCGCCTCCGCCGGCACGCTGCATTGGCCGTCGGCCTGGGTGTTCCTCGCTGCCTCCGCCTCGCTCGGTCCACTCTGCGGCTGGTGGCTCTACCGGCTCGATCCGGCATTGCTGGCGGAGCGTCTCCGTCCGGTAATCCAGAAGGAGCAGCCGCCGGCCGACAAGGTTTTCGTCACCGCGCTCATGGCGGTGATGCTGGCCTGGCTGGTCGTGATGGGGCTCGACCGGCGCGCGCTTGCGTCCGACATGCCGGTTGCACTCCAGGTCCTCGGCTTCGTGCTGTTCATGCTCTGCATGCTGTTCACGATGTCAGTGTTCCGCGAGAACTCGTTCGCGGCCCCCGTGGTGAAGCTGCAGGCCGAGCGCGCGCAACACGTGATCTCGACCGGGCCCTACGCGTATGTGCGCCATCCCATGTATAGCGGCATGATGCTGTTCTTCGCCGGCCTGCCGTTGGCTCTGGGCTCGTGGTGGGGACTTGCGATGGCGCCGCTGTTCCTCGCCCTGTTTGCCGTCCGCATCCGCATCGAGGAGCGCACGCTGCGCGAGGGCCTGCCGGGCTATGTCGATTATGCCGCGCGGGTGCGCTATCGCCTGGTGCCCGGCGTGTGGTGAGGGCGCACCACTGTCGCGCACCACGTCGACATCTGCCGGAAAAGCGCCCGCCATCCTCCGATCGACTGACGTCGCCGCGATCGAACCTCGCTAGAGCAAGCCGCATCCACGCAAGCGGAAGACGCGACGATGTTCTGCAAGCCTCCCTGCCCCGACGAGCATGATCCCGCTCCTGCCTCCGGCGATACAAATCATCCATCCGGCCCGCAGCGTTCACAGGCGCCCGGAAGCCGTGACGCGTTCGGGCGATTGATCGCGCCCGATACGGCCGGTCCGGAACGGGGGCTGCCGCCAGCCTCCATCCGGACCGGCTAGCTCTTATTGGACGCGCACCTTCACGCGAGCCGGAATCCCCGTCGCTCGAAAACGCTCTAGCCGTCCAATTCCTTGTAACGGCGGAAGATGCCCTGCTCGTTGAAGGCGATGCGGCGCGGGCTGTCGAGGTAGGCCTTGATGTTGGGCCGCACAGCGATGCGGTCGTGCAGGCCGACGAGGCCCGGGATGTCGGTCTCGAACGCCTTCATGCGCTTGGGAAAGGCATAGCGCAGCCCGGCGACGATCTGGAACAGCGAGAGATCGACGTAAGTGAGCCGGCGGCCCGTGACGTAAGCGCCGCCATTGCCGGCGAGCAGCTGCTCGAAATAGCCCAGATATTTCGGCACGCGCTCATCCCAGAACTCCGCGGTGCGCTTCTTCGCCGGCGCCTTCTGGTCCTCGTAATAGAGCGAGGGACCGAGCGGGTGATGGGTGTCGTGGATCTCCAGCACGAAGTCCGTGATGGTGAGCTGAAGCTGGTGTACCCAGAGTTTGCCGGCTTCGGTCTTCGGCGCGAGGCCGTGGCGACCGCCCAGATAGAGCAGGATGTTCGCGGTCTGGCCGATCACGAGCTTGCCGGCCTTGAGGAACGGCGGCGCAAAAGGCGGCGTGCCCTTCTGCGCATCCATCATTTTCATCATCGCACCGGAGCCGCGCGGGCCACGCGCGACGTCGACATAAGCGGCGCCGGCCTCCTCCAGCGCCAGCCGCACATATTCGCCGCGGCCCTGGATCTCGGGCCAGTAGTAGAGCTCGTATTTCATGGGAGGGGTCCGTGAGCGTGGATGCTGCGGACCAATGTAGCATGTGGCCTCGAGTTCCGTCAGGGTGCGACGGAACAGCTGCGCTTCAAGCACCGTCATTGCGAGCGCAGCGAAGCAATCCAGAGTCGTTCCGCGGAGATAGTCTGGATTGCTCCGTCGCTTCGCTCCTCGCAATGACGAAGGAAAGAGCTCAGTTCCTCAATTCGACGCGAAGCAGTACAGCAGGCCGTCGCCGCCGGTGCTCTTGAGATCGGCCTGCGAGCAGCCGCCGTCGGGACCGCGCGAAGGGTGCGAGCTGTTCCAGGACTTGGACGGCTCGTCGTCGCGCAGGCCCTGCCGATCAGCATGGCCCACCACCGCCGTGCCCTGCGTGCTCGACGTCCAGTTCTTGCAGGTCTTGTCGTCGCCGGCTCCGAACGCGGTGCCGTCGGGCTGCGTTCCCGTGAGGATGTCGTGCCGGTTCGGCGTATCGCCGCGGCCGTTGGTCACCTCGCCCTTCTCGCTCAGTGCCGTCTGCTTGGTGAGATTGTTGGCCGCGCCGTGCAGATCGGCGACGTCCTTGGCGATGACCGCGCCCTTGGCGTTCTGCCATGGTCCCTTGCCGATGCGATCCTTGGCGTTGACGGCCGGCTTGCCGTCGGCAGCCTGCGTCGACAGATAGGCGCGCCAGGTCTTGGCGCCAGCACCGGCGGTCTGTGCGAGCTTCTGGCACTGCGCGTCGGCTCCTTCCAGGCCGCCGAGGTCGGCACCCTTGCCCGGGCCGTTCGACGTCACGAAGAACGTCATGTCAGCCGACTGCGCGTGCACGGATGGCGCCGCGAGCAAGGCCAGTGCGAGCGCGAGCCCTGAAATCGTCACGGATCTTTCGATACGGATCATCTTGTCCTCCCAGGAGTGTTTTTGTTCGCCGCCTGACTTCAACCCGGGGCGCGCCCGCTTATTCCGATGCCGCGATGCGGAACGCCCAAAAGAAAAGGGCGCCGTGCTGGAAGCACGACGCCCTGGTTTCTCATCTCGTCCGCGATCAGTTGGTCTGCTGGATCGCCGACAATTCCCAGCCGCCGTTCGGGCGACGGGCGAAGGTCCAGATCTCGGTGGCCTCGCCCGGCTGCTCGCTGCCGGCGACGATCGCGCCGGTGTTGCGATCCACCGTCTTGTCGGTGAGCGCGAAGCGCAGTGCCACCGTGGCGTAGTCGGTCTCGCCTTCGCGCCAGGCTTCCGCGAGGTCGCCCTGCAGCAGCTTGGTGTTGCTCACCTTGTTGACGACGTTGCGCGCGCGGTTCTGGCTGAGGTCCTGCTCGAAATAGGAGACCATCTCCGGCGTCGCGAGCGTATGCAGCTTGGCCACGTCCTCGTTCGACCACGCGGTCTGGACTTCGCCGAGCAGGCGCTCGAACGCCTCGTAGTCGTCAGGCTTGATCTCGAGCGGCGCGTTGTTGGCACCACCGAAGCCGAAGCCGCCGAGGCCACCGCCAAGTCCGCCACCGAGGCCGCTGCGATAGTTCGGCTGCGGTCCCTGGCCGGCGCCGGCGTCAGCATTGGCGTAAGCCGTCTGCGGGGTGTGACGGCGCTGCCACCACGACATCGCGAGGCGAACCACCAGCACCACGAGGGCGATCTGGATGATCAGGCCGATGATCGACGACAGGCCACCGAGGCCGCCGAACAGGCCGCCACCGAACAGCATGCCGAGCAGGCCAGCGCCGAGGAAGCCGGCCGCAAGGCCGCCCATGAAGCCGCCGGCGCGGCCGAACAGACCGCCGCGCGCGGGCGCAGCTGCGGCCGAATTCATGCCTGCACCCGGCTGGGTGTAGGTGCGGTTGAACTGCGAAGTCGAGCCCGGCGCGGTCGTGGTCGAGGGCGGCGCCGAATAGGTGCGCGAGCCGCGCGAGCCCGACGACATGCCGCCGCCGACGCGCGCGTCGGCGGACGAGATGGCGAGCGCGGTCGGCAGCGCAAGCGCCAGCACGACGGCCATCGTCTTGAAGAGAGTGCGGGAGCGTTGCGAGAAAGTCATGTGCGTTTCCCATATCCCCGGCATGGGGACGTGTCCCTAAGATGGGCAGACTTCCCGAAAAGTGAAGCCGGTTTCGGAACTTGTAGCTGCGGCCCTCAGTCGCGGGGATGTGGCAAAAGCCCATATTTGACGGGGGTTTGGCCGGGTGCGCCGGGGGAACCGAGGTCGCCGGTTACCGCTGGCTTGCCGTGGTAAATTCCGCGTTTTCCCGATCCTCGTCATGAAAGTCGCGGCTCTCTCCACCGTCATTGCGAGGAGCCCTTGCGACGAAGCAATCCAGAATGTTCCGCAAACGCAGTCCGGATTGCTTCGTCGCTTCGCTCCTCGCAATGACGAAGAGGACGCGCCCTCACCCCTGCTTCGTCATCGTCTCCTTCACCGCCGCCACGAGCTGGCTGAGCGTGAACGGCTTTGGCAGGAAGTCGAACTGCTGGCCTTCGGGCAGGCTCTTCTCGAAGGCGTCCTCGGCATAGCCGGAGACGAAGATGAACTTGATGTCGGGGTTCTGCTCGCGCATCGCCTTCAGCAGCGTCGGGCCGTCCATCTCCGGCATCACGACGTCGGAGACCACGAGGTCGATCGCGCCGCTCTGCTCGTCCAGCACCTCCATGGCCTCGACACCGTTCTCGGCCTCGACCACGGTGTAGCCGCGCGAGCGCAGGCCACGGGCGTTGAGCGCACGCAGGCCTTCCTCGTCCTCGACGAGAAGGATCGTGCCCTGCCCGGTGAGATCGGTGCGCGGCTTGGCCTCCGCCGGCGCGCCGGCAGCGGCTTCCTTTGCGGCGCCATTGGTCGCGCTGGCCGCGGCCGCGGGCTGCTCGACCTGCGCTTCCTGCTCGGCGTGATGGCGCGGCAGGAAGATGTGGAACGAGGTGCCCTGCCCCGGCTCGGAATCGACGTAGATGAAACCGCCGGTCTGCTTGACGATGCCGTAGACGGTGGAGAGCCCGAGGCCGGTGCCCTTGCCGACTTCCTTGGTCGAGAAGAACGGCTCGAAGATCTTGTCGCGGATGTCGGCGGGAATGCCGGTGCCGGTGTCGGCGACCTCGATCCGCACATAGTCCGCGGGCGGCATGCCCTTGTAGGCGAGCTTGGCCGCTTCTTCGGCCGTGACGTTGGCGGTGCGGATGATCAGCTTGCCGCCATCGGGCATGGCGTCGCGCGCGTTGACCGCGAGGTTGACGATGACCTGCTCGAACTGGGAGACGTCGACCTTGACCGGCCAGAGATCGCGGCCGTGGATCGTCTCGTGCTTGACCTTCTCGCCGATCAGGCGGCGCAGCAGCATGGCAAGGTCGGAGAGCGCATCGCCGAGATCGAGCACCTGCGGGCGCAGCGTCTGCCGCCGCGAGAACGCCAGCAGCTGCCGCACCAGCGTGGCGGCGCGCGTCGCGTTCTGCTTGATCTGCATGATGTCCTGGAACGACGGATCGGTCGGCTTGTGCGCGTTCAGGAGGAAGTCGTTCGCCATCATGATGGCGGAGAGCACGTTGTTGAAGTCGTGGGCGATGCCGCCGGCGAGCTGGCCGACCGTCTCCATCTTCTGCGACTGGTTGATCTGGTTCTCCAGCGCGCGCCGCTCGGTGGTCTCGAGCATGTGCACGATGGCGGCTTCCGCCTCGTTCTCGGCGGCATCCACCGGCGTGACGAAGAACTGGCCCCAGCGCTCCTTGGTCCCTTCCAGCGCGACCTCGACCGGCGCGATGTCGGCCTGGCCCTCGGCGGCCTGGTTGATGGCTGCGATCAGGAGATGGCGGTCGCGCGAATTGACGGCGCGGAAGATCGACTTGGAGGCGCTGTCGAGCCCGAGCGCCTGCCCGAGCTTGGCGTAGCGCGCATTGGCGCGCACGACGTTGCCGCCGCGGTCGACGGTCGCGATCGCCATGGGCGTGTGGTCGAAGAAGCGCATGAAGCGCACTTCGGCGGCACGGTCGGGATCGCTGCGCTCGTCGCGGGCGCGGCTGATGACGAGCGTGCGCGAGGGCCCCGGCGCGCCGTCGGCACCGAAGGCGAGCTTGTGATAGAGCCGCACCGGCATGGTCTTGCCGGTCCGCATCCGCAGGTCGATGTCGAAGACCTCGGTCTTGACCTCGCCCGGCACCGCCACGATCGAGGTCAGCAGCGAGGCGCCGTCGCCGGAGACGATGTCGGTGAGCTTCAACCCGCCCGAGCCGATTTCGGCGAGGTCATAGTCGAGCCAGTTCGCCAGCGTGGCGTTGACATAGGCGAGCTCCCCGGCCGGATTGACCGAGAAGAAGCCGCACGGCGCATGGTCGAGATATTCGATCGCGTGCTGGAGCTCCTGGAACACGTCCTCCTGGCGCTCGCGATCGCGGGTGATGTCGGCGATCGACCACACCGCATATTTCGACTCGCGCTTGCCGCCGCCGAGCGGGCGCACGCGCATGCGCAGCCAGCGGCCCTGGCTGCCGTCATGGCCGGAGAGGCGCACCTCCTCCTGCTGCCGCTTGCCCTCGCGGGCGGCCTTGAGCAGGCGGAACACGGCCTCGGAGACGTCGGGATTGCCGATGAAGACGCGCTCCACGGGGCGCACATCCTGCGGACCGCCGGCGCCGGTCAGCGTCAAATAGGCCGCATTGGAATAGACCACGTGGCCGCGCGGATCGGTCACGGCGAGGCCATCGAAGGCGTGATCGGAGATGCGGCCGATGATGGGATCGTCGAGATTGCGGTCGGCGAAGCGGATGATACCGGCGGCGAAGGCGAACAGGTTGAACAGGCCGACCATCGCCAGCACCGCGAGGATGCCGAGGATGTAGGGCTGCGCCTGCGCGCGGCCGAGCGTCATCAGCCCGACGGCGACCGCGACGAGGCCGGCGGCCACCAGCAGCACCAGCGCAATGCTGCCCGAGCGCGGCGACGGCTCGTGCGCCGCAACGGGCTCGCGTGTGAGGTCGTGGTCGGTCTCAGCGGTCATATCGAGCTGGCGCAGCCTGTTGGCAGAGAATCAACGCGCTGCCGCGCGCGCAGGGCCTTCCCTGCCTCATCAGGACCCGCAGGCGCAAGGGCAGCCGGGTTGAAAGGTACGCTGATTCCCAGTTTACAGCCATTTCCGGTACTTTTCGGGGGTTTTAGCCTCGCCCGGCGCGGAATCCCTGCTTCAGCCGCATGACGTAGCCGATGACCTCGGCAACCGCATGGTAGTGCTCGGTCGGGATTTCCTGGTCGATCTCGACGGTGGCGTAGAGCGCACGGGCCAGCGGGACATTTTCGACGATCGGGATGTCGTGCTCGCGCGCAATCTCCCGGATCTTGAAGGCGAGGTTGTCGACGCCCTTGGCGACGCAGATCGGCGCGGTCATGCCGCGCTCGTAGGACAACGCCACCGAATAGTGGGTCGGGTTGGTGATGATCACCGAGGCCTTGGGAACCGCCGCCATCATGCGCTTCTTGGCGCGCTGCTGCCGGATTTGCCTCAGCTTGCCCTTGATGTGCGGGTCGCCTTCGGACTGCTTGAACTCTTCCTTGATCTCCTGGAGCGACATCTTCTGCCGCTGGAACCAGCTGCGGTACTGGAAGAAATAGTCGGCGATGGCGATGATCGCGAGCGCCGCGACCACCGCGCCGAGCAGGTGGACGGTCATGCTGGTGCTGGCGCCGAGCATGGCGGCCGGATCGAGCCTGACCATCGCCTCCATGCGATGCCGCTCCGGCCACAGGATCATGGTCATGACCACGCTGAGCGCGACCAGCTTGCCGATCCCCTTGAGGAAGTTGGCGGCCGCCTGCTTGCCGAAGATGCGCTTGAAGCCGGCGCCGGGCGAGATCTTGCTGAACTTGGGCGTCAGGGATTCGGCCGACCACACCAGGCGGTGCTGGAGCATGTTGCCGGCGATCGCCGCCAGCACCAGCATCAGCAAGGGCACGCCGACCGCCGCGAGCACGGCGAGCTCGATCTGCTGCATCAGCTTGATCAGGTTCCCGCCGTCGGTCTTGATCATCCAGGAATTGGCCAGCAGGTTGCGCATCGGCGTCACCAGCCCGCTGCCGACCGAGCTCGAGAACGTCGAGACCACGAGCGTGCCGCCGGCGATCATGAACCAGGTGTTGATTTCCTGGCTTTTGGCAACGTCGCCGCGTTCGAGCGCGTCGTCGAGACGTTTTTGTGTCGGGTCTTCTGTTTGACTCTCTGGATCGTTGTCTTCCGCCATCGATCCCTCGTTACTTGAGCGGCATCATCTGGTGCATGACACCGATGAAATAGTCGAGATACGTGCCCATCATCGCGGTGAGCACGACGGCGAGCACCAGGAAGCCTGCGAAGATCGACAGCGGCACGCCGACGAAATAGACCTGCATCTGCGGCATCAGCCGCGCCAGCACGCCGAGCCCGATGTTGAAGACGAGGCCGAACACCAGGAACGGCCCCGAGAGCTGCAGGCCGAGGCGGAACGCTGCGGCAAAGGCGCGCGTCGCGAGCGAAGCGACATCGCCGCTCGACACCGTCTCGCCCGGCGAGAAGATCGTATAGCTGTCGTTCAGCGCCGCGATCACCAGATGATGGCTGTCGGTGGCGAACAGCAGCGTCACCCCGAGCATGGTCAGGAAGTTGCCGACCAGCACGCCCTGCTGTCCCTGGGTCGGATCGACCGAGGTGACGAAGCCGAGCCCCATCTGCTGCGCGATCACGGAGCCCGCGACCTGCAGCGCCGACAGCGTCACGCGCGCGGTCGCGCCCAGCACGATGCCGATCGCGATCTCGTGCAGCATCAGCACCAGCAGCGGCGCCAGCGAACCCATGTCGACCTGATAGGCGTTGCGATGCAGCGGCAGGATGATCAGCGTGAGCAGCAGCGCGATCGACAGCTTGATCCGCGTCGGGATATTGGTCTCGCCCAGGCCAGGCAGCAGCATCACCATCGCACCGACCCGGGCGAAGGCGAGCATGAAGGCAGCGGCGAGCGCCGGCAGCAGCGAGACGTCGATGCGCATAGCACCCGCATTGTGCCTCAGCCGCCGATGATTCGCGACGATATCCGCAGCATGTGGGCGTGGAGCGAGTCGGCCATGAACGGTAGCGCCAATAGCATCGTGGCGAAGATGGCGAGGATCTTCGGCACGTAGATCAACGTCTGCTCCTGGATCTGCGTCAGCGCCTGGAACAGCGACACGATGACGCCGACCACCAGGCCAACCACCATCAGCGGCGAGGACACGATCACGATGGTCCAGATCGCATCGCGGGCGACGTCGAGGGTCTCGGGTCCGGTCATTTCAAACTTTCCTTGTTCATTTCCACCTTCCCACCGCTGTTCCGAGCGATGCGAAGACCTCCCCCCGTCATTGCGAGCGAAGCGAAGCAATCCAGGCTGCCGCCGCAGAGAGATTCTGGATTGCTTCGCTTCGCTCGCAATGACAATTGGGGCGAGCGCCAGCGCTAAAATCAGATCGGCATCTTCATGATGTCTTCATACGCCGCGATCACGCGGTCGCGGACCGAGACCAGCGTGGACACCGCGACGTCGGTGTCGGCGACCGCCGTCACCACGTCCATCACGTTGGCCTTGCCGGAGGCCATCGCCACCGTCTGGGCGTCGGACTTGCGGCCGGATTCCATGACGCTGCCGACGGCGTCTTTCAGCAGCGAGGCAAAAGACTGCCCGCCTGCTTCACTGCCCTTGCCGGCAGCACCGGCGCCGGTGTTGTCCAGCACGCGGGCGAGGCTCGCATAAGCATTGGCGGCGACTGACGGTGATGCCATGGCTCAAATGTCCTGTTCAGCTCTTGAGGATGTCGAGCGTGCGCTGGATCATCCGGCGCGTCGCACTGATGATGTTGAGATTGGCCTCGTAGGACCGCTGCGCATCGCGCATGTCGGTCATCTCGACCACCGAGTTCACGTTGGGATATTTGACGTTGCCGGTGGCATCCGCCGCCGGATTGTTCGGCTCGTATCTGACGCGGAAGGCGGACTGGTCGGGCTTGATCCTGCCGAGGGTGACGACCTGCGCGTCGAGCGTGCGGTCGAGCGCGGAGGAGAAGGTCGGAACCTTGCGCCGGTAGGGATCGCCGCCGGCGGACTGCGCGGTCGAATCCGCGTTCGCGATGTTTTCGGAGATCACCCGCATGCGCCCGGCCTGCGCGCGCAGGCCGGAGGTTGCGATCGCCATGGAACGGGCAAAGTCGCTGCTGTCGTTCGCCATCATCTGCCTCCGTTAGCCCTGCTGTTTCCGGATCACGACCTAGCCCTTGCCGATCGCGGTCTTGAGCAGATGCAGGCTCTTGGAATAGAGCGAGGTCGCCGCCGCGTAGTCCATCTGGTTGCTGGCGGCCTTCATCATCTCCTCCTCGAGATTGACGGCATTGCCCGCGGGGCGGGTCTCGAAGCCGGCATTCTTGTTCTGGTCGAACCCGGAGGGCGCTCCTGACGGCTTCATGTGGGAGGCGCTGGTGACCGCCATCGCCAGGGGGCCCATCGAGCCCGTGACCGCGCCTGATTTGTCGAGCTTCGGCTCCACGAGGTCGCGCGGCCGGAATTTGGGCGTATCGGAGTTGGAGACGTTCTCGGACAGGACGCGCTGGCGCTCCTGATGCCACTGCATCTTGGTGCGAAGCGCCGACAGCACCGGGAGGTCGTTGATGGACATCGTTGCGGCTCCTTGCCCGTCGGACCTGTGTCCGAAGCTAGGCAGAATTTGCCGCCTGTATGGTTAACAGGTGGTTAAGGATGCCGCAGAGACCTGTCCCCGCGCGGGACACGATCTTGCGATACCGTGATTCTACGCGTCCAAAAGTGGCATTAACCCAACCGCTTGGCGGCGCATGCACAGGCCAAGAAGTCGTTTTGGATCGAGCGATTCATGGGTTATTAAGAGTTGGGGACGGCAAAACTTGCCGTGGAACGTTAAGAGATCTCAATTTGGGGCATCGTATGCCGGTGGTTGGCGCAGCTGACCGCGGGCACGAAATCAGCGCCATTTGTCGGGGACAAGTATGCAAGGCAGCCCTATCACCTTCATCGTCGCGTTCATCGTCGTTCTGGCGTTGATCGGCGTCGCTGCATGGCTGGTTCGCCGATTCGCCGGCAACCGGATCGGCGCCAACACCCAGCGCGGCCGGATGCCCCGCCTCGCGGTGATCGATGCCGCCGCGGTTGATGGCCGGCGCCGCCTGGTGCTGGTCCGGCGCGACAATGTCGAGCATCTGCTGATGATCGGCGGCCCGACCGACATCGTCGTCGAGCCCAATATCGTGCGTGCGGCGCCCGGCCGCGACCAGCTTCCGCAGCGTCCCAACGCGGCCGAGCCGCCGCGGCTCGCCCCGATGCCGGACGCCGGCGGCTGGGCCGACGAAGCGCCGCGCCCCGAACTGCTCGATCATCCCGAGCCGCAAATGCCCGAGCCGCCGCCGCGGCCCGCGCGCCCGTCCTTCGCCGACGAAGTGCGCAGGCCCGCGCCCGCGCTGGCCGAACGCCGCAGCGAGCCGCCGGCCTTCCCGCCGGAACCGATGGCGCCGCGTGCCGAGCGCGAGCCACGGCCCGAGCCGCTGCCGCCGCGCATTGCCCGCAACGAGCCGCCGCTGATGCCACGTCCGCCGCGCCAGAGCGAGCCGGTGAAGGTTCCGCCGGTGCGCGCCGAACGCGCAGCCGCGCCGCCGCCGCCTCCGCCCGTGCCGCAGGCGCCCCCCGTTCCGCCGCCGGCGCCCGCTCCGGCAGCGCCGTCCAGCGCCGAGCAGAACCTCGCCGAGATGGCGCAGCGGCTGGAAGCTGCGCTACGCCGCCCGGCCGGTGACGTCGCGCCTCCGGTGGCACCGGAACCGCCGTCCGCTCCCCCGCGCGCGGCGCGAAGCGAGCCGCCGGCGCCCCCGGCCGCCCCGCCGGCAAAGCCTGCCGCGGAGAAGACCAGCTTTGAAAATCTCGAAGACGAGATGGCCTCGCTGCTCGGCCGTCCGAAGCCGTCTTCGTGAGGCTGCCGGCCCTCCCGCGTAGAGTTCTTTTCCTTTCTGTCCTGGCCGGTGCGGCTTCGCTCGCAACCCTTGCGCATGCGCAGGACATCAGCATCAATCTCGGTGGCGGCGGCGCCGGCGGTGGCGGCGTCACCGAGCGCGCGATCCAGCTGATCGCGCTGCTCACGGTGCTGTCGATCGCACCGTCGATCCTGATCATGATGACCTCGTTCACGCGCATCGTGGTCGTGCTGTCGCTGCTGCGCACCGCGATGGGCACCGCGACCGCGCCGCCGAACTCGGTGATCATCGCGCTCGCGATGTTCCTCACCTTCTTCGTGATGGGACCGGTGCTGCAGAAGTCCTACGACGAGGGCATCCGTCCGCTCGTCGCCAATCAGATCAGCGTCGAGGACGCGCTCCAGCGCGCCTCCGTCCCCTTGCGCGGCTTCATGCAGAAGAACGTGCGCGAGAAGGATCTCAAGCTGTTCCTCGACCTCTCCGGCGAGCCGCCCCCGGCCACCCCCGACGACCTCGCACTGCGTATCCTCGTTCCCGCCTTCATGATCTCCGAGCTGAAGCGCGCCTTCGAGATCGGCTTCCTGCTGTTCCTGCCCTTCCTGATCATCGACCTCGTCGTCGCCTCGGTGCTGATGTCGATGGGCATGATGATGCTGCCGCCGGCAACGATCTCGCTGCCATTCAAGCTGATCTTCTTCGTGCTGGTGGACGGCTGGTCGCTGGTGGCGGGAAGCCTGGTGCAGAGTTACGGGGGCGGATAACAGCACCCATCGCTGTCATGCCCCGGCTTGACCGGGGCATCCCGCACGCCGCGGCCTCTCGATTCCATCACCGCCGTCTCTGGAATACTGGATCGCCCGATCAAGTCGGGCGATGACATCGATCGTGTGGCGAGTTCGGCGTTACAACGAACGAGGCTACGCCCCCTACCCCTTCACGTCGTACTGCTTGCTGAGATGGTCGCCGATCTGCACCAGCATGGCGACGCTTTCGGGAAAGCCGGCCTTGTCCCGCGTCGCCTGATCGGCGTCGGCGCGGAACTCCCAGCTGTCGCCGTCGCGAACGATGGAGATGCCAAAGCCGTCGGGCCCGTCGACATGGGCCTTCAATTCGGCCCGCGCCATGGCGATGAGTTCGGCTTCGGTCTTGGCAGGCTTGCTCATATCGTCCCTCTCCCGGCATGAAGTTGCCTCAGGTTGCCGCCTGGCGCGGCGCCTGTCGAGGGGTCCAGAGGTAGCAAGGTTCCTAGCGCGTCATCTTGATCTGGCGCACGACCGGGATCGTGGGCAGGGAGCCGGTGTGGTCGCTCTCGTCCTTGGCCTGGGGCGAAGCCGGCGCGCGGGCGGTGGCGTCCGGGAAGCGCTGCTTCATCTCGCGCAGGAAGCCGTCGAGGGTATCGACGCTGGCGGCGAGCTTGGCGATTTCGGCGAACTCGGCGCTGGAGGCCGCCGCCGGCTTGCTGGCGATGTCGAAGGCGAGACGGTCGGCGCTCTCGCTCATCAGCGGCGCGTATTTCTCGCGGAAGCGCGACAGGCCGATCGAGTCGTCGGCGAGCGCGTAGCCGACCGCGGCGCGGATGATGTCGCTCTTCTCCACCGCGTTGAGCGGCTTGAAGTCGCGGAACCGCTCGCCGTAATAGAGCTCGATCTGCTCGGCGGATTCGCGCCAGCGCCGCGCCGCCCAGAAGATGTCGGAGCGCAGGCGGAGCACCTCGCGCCCGGAGACGTTGGAGACGATGTCGAGCGCGAGATCGTGGCGGCCGACGTCGCTCTGCGCGCGGGCCTCCAGCAGCAGGCGCTGCTGCCTGAGCTCGCCGGAGAGATCGCTGATCCGGCTCGCGCGCAGCGCCGAGATCGCCTTGTCGGGCCTGCGGTTGGCCAGATAGATCATGGACAAGCGCGCGGCGACCTGGGCGCGGGCGGCGCCTTCGAGGCGGTGGTCGACCTGGTATTGCAGCAGCTCGGCGGCCTGATCGAGCAGGTCGATCGAGGCGAGACGGTCGGCGAGCCGGCGGATCAACTCGTCGCCGCGGCGGCCGATCGGCGTCAGCTCGCGGAACTCGTAGAACATGCCGAGCGCTTCGACCACCGGCAGCTCGTCGCCCTTCGGCCCCAGGAAGATCTGCGTGAACAGCTCGGAGGCGAGGTCCTGCGCCTGGCGCGAGGCTTCGGCGTTCGGCTGCAGCCTTGTCGCGGTGCGCGCCGCCGTAAGCGCGTCGCGGTAGCGCCCGTTCTCGGCATAAAGCTGCGACAGCATCTGCAGCGTCTTGACCTCGATCGAGTCCCCACGCCAGGTCATCGACAGCGTCTCGAGCTCGCGCAGCGCGTCTTCCTTGCCGATCTCGTCGCGCTTCTGGCGCAGCGCCACCTCGAGCTGCTTGGCTTCGGCGGCAGCCAGGCGGTCGTTCGAGCCGACTGCGAATTTGTAGTCGTCGAGCGCATCCTTGTCGTGGCCGAGCGCCTCGGCGAGCCGGCCGCGCAACACCGCAAAGCCGGGCGCAGCCTCCGGCGAGACGCCGACGACCTCGAGCTCGCTGCGGCGCTTGGAGGCGCCGGCATAGTCCTTCACTTCGAGCGAGGAGCGCATCGCGTCCATCGTCACGATGCGCTGGATGTCGAGCGGCAGCGAGGCGATGGCGAATTCGACGTTCTTGAACTTCTCGCGCGCATCCGCCCACTTGCCTTGGCGCGCATAAGCGAGCGCCTTCCAGAGCTGGGAATCGTGGCTGTTGCCGATCACGGGATTGGCGAGGTCCTTCAGGCCCTGTGCCGGCCGGCCGATCAGGATGCTCGCGATCGCGTGCATGATCAGGGCGCCGCTCTCTTCCTTGTTGAGCGGATCGGCCAGCATCAACTCGGTGACGGCCTTGGCTTCGTGATACATCGCGCGCGACATGTAGAACTGCGCGAGGTCGAGCCGCGGCAGCGAACGCATCGCCGGATCGACCGCGGAGATCGCCATCACCAGATCGGTCTGCCGCGTCCAGAAATTCTCCGACTGCCCCTTGCGCCAGCCTTCGGGGCTGAAGATCGGACGCACCGCGGTCGGCGCACGCTCGGCCGAGATGTCGACCGGCGACAGCGTCAGCCCGCCCTTCTTGCCGAGGATGACCTTGTCGGAACCGACCTCGACGCCGACCTCGTCCGAGTTCGGCCGAATGGCGATGCCGTGCGCGGATTCCAGCAGCGAGAGATCGACGAGATCCTGCCGCTTGATGAAGCCGCGCACCGGCCGCTGCCCGGTGACGACGTAGAGCGTGTCGCCGGCGTCGGGATCGGTCAGCTTGTGCAGCTGGCCCGGATTGGCGAAGGGAATCGCGATGTTGGCGAGCGCGGGATCGGTGATGTTGCGCGACATCATCAGCGGCAGCGGCGTCGCCTGGATCTTGTCGGCGAGCGTCAGCAGCCAGTTGTTTTCCTTGCCGACCTCCTCGCTCGTCAGCGAGTAGACCAGCGGCCGGGTGAGACGGATGCGCACCGCCTGCCCCTTGTCGAGCGGCATGCGTCCGACCTCGCCGATCATCGCGCCGCCCTTGGTGCGGATCGCCTCGACGTCGATCGGCTTCGGCGTATCGAACACCAGCCAGATGGTATCGCCGCGGCGGAACGCCGCCGCCGGCGTTGAAACCTGAAGCGGGAACGTAACCCGCAGGCCATCGCTGTCGCGGCGCGCATCGACGCTGGCGATCGAGGGCTGCGGCGCCGGCGTCTCGGCCGGCGCGGCCTTGACGGCTTCCTTGACCGGCTCCTTCGCAGCTTCCTTCACGGCCTCCTTGGGCGCCTCGGCCGTTGCAGGCTTGACGGGTGCGGCCGGAGCTTCAGCCGCAGGCGCGGGCTTGGGAGCTTCCTTCGGCGATTCCACAACTTGCGGGGCTTCGGCCGTCACCGCGGGCGCTGGCGCCGGTTTCGGCGCTTCGACGACCGGCATCGCTGCAGGAGCTTCCGGCTTCGCCTCGGGCTTCACGTCGGGCTTCACGTCGGGCTTCACGTCGATCTTGGCCTCGCGCGCAATCGTCTCCGAGGTCGGCGGCGGGATCTCGCGATGCGCGTCCTTCGGCTTCTCGGCCACAGGCTTTTCCGGCGCAGGCGCCGGTCCGTGGCCGGCGGGCTTGGCCTGCGCGATCACGGACTCGGCCGTCGCAGCCATCTTGCCCTTGTCCGGCTGGAAGGAGACGTCGACGACGTAGTTCTTGTCGTCGCGGAACGAGTGCACGTCGGAATCGCCGATCAACGCGATCTCGACGCTGGTCTGGTCGATGTCGGCCTTCTGCTTGATCGAGGCGACGTTCGGCGGCGCGGCGACGACGGCGTCCGCCAGGTCGAAATTGAGGTTGGCGTTGAACATCAGCGTGAGCTTCTGCTCATTGAGCACGGAGGACACGCCGACGCCGTCGGGCATCTCGAACACGAAGCGCACGAAGGTCGGCTGCATCGAGGCCCGGACGCGAATCTGCGGACGCTTCTTGGTCTCGGCTGCCGCGCGCTGGGCGCGCAAGGCGCGTTCGGCGAGCCGGGCGCGCTCGGCGAGTTCCTTGACCACGTCCATCGGCAGGCTCGGCGGCGGCCCCTTCCAGCCCTCCGGCAGGAGGTCAACGAAGGTGCGCTCGCCGGCATTCATCGTGTTGACGGTGACGCGCCGCGCCAGCGACAGGCGGATGGCACCGCCGTCCGGGTCGCGGCGCGCGGAGTTGACGTAGTCGGGCGCGCCTTCAGGCACGCGGTCGACGGGAACGTCGACCGGCCGGTCGAAGCGGATGATGAGGATGGAGCCGGCCGTCGTCACCTCGGAGGGAACGTCCTCGCCGAGCTTGATCACGAGACGGGCAAAGCCGCCTCCGGCCGAGAAGCTCGCCTCGCCCTTGACGGCATCGGCGGAACGGGCCGGCGCCGTGAGGCCGGTCAGCAGGCAGGCGGCGAGCAGCGGCGCCACGCGGACATGGCGCGACAGCCCGAACGCCAAAGCGCGGGCTCGCGACCACAATCCATCGGCAGCCTTCTGCGCCATTGGCGGCATGTCTTCCGGTTCGACGGTCCACGCCGGCATTGGTGCCGGCCCCTGCCCTCGACTGTAGGTTTTGGCAATTAAGGACTTCTTAAGTATGAGCCCTCAATTCGGCTTTTGCGTCGGCTTGCCGTCGATCTTGGGCAGGTCGCCGGCCGCGGCGGACTGATCGCCGCCGCCATTGGCACGGCGGGCCATCTCGACCGTCAGCCGCTCGGCGGCCTCCGGCGACATCAGGCCGAGGATGTCCGACATCTTTCGCGGCGCGATCGCCGAGGCGATCTCGATCAGCACGCCCATCTCGAGCCGGTCGAACACCCGCGCGGCGTCCTTCGGCTTCATGCCCTCATACATGGTGACGAGGCCCTTCATGCGCTGGGCTTCGGCGGCCTTCTGCTCGGCCTGGGTCGCGGAGATGCGGGTTTCCACCGCTTTCATCTCCTCGACCTTGTTCTCGATGCGCTTCTCGGCCGATTTGAGCAGGCTCTCGCGGATGTCGATCTCGCGCTGGCGGGCCTCGATCTCCTGGCGGCGCGCCTGCAGGCGCTCGAGGATCGCGCGCTCCGACGCCGAGACCTGCGGCTGGCCTTCCTCGATCTTGACCACGGTGCCTTCGGGCTTGGTCTCGGGCGCGGCAGGTTTCGGTGCCTCCTTCGGCGCGCCATGGGTCGAGCCGGTGATGTCGGGGTCCTCGCGGCCGGTCGGGAAGTTCAAATTCTCCTGCGCCCAGGACTTCTTGGTCTGGTTCGGCTTGTAGTCGAAGACATAGCCGCCATTGATCGCCAGGCCTGCGACCTTGAGCGTGGCAAGACCTGCGACGGCGACCAGGACGACCGGAATGACGCGGATGTTACGAAAGGACTTCATACCCTGACTTCATGCGGCAAGGCCGTTGGATCGGCGGCGCTCGGAGAACGCTTCGGCTGCAGCCGCCACCGCCTTGGCCGACGAGGGTTTTGCTGCAGGCGCGGCGACCGTTTCCGGGGCCGTCACGGGGCGCGCGGCGATCGCGATCTTGGACAGGCGCCGCACCACGTTGTCGGCTTCGCCGAGCTGCTTGTAGAGCTGGTCCGACATCTGGGTCGCCGCCGCGAGCTGGCTGCCGAGGTTCTCGTTGACGTCGCGCACCGCGAGCTTCAGCCCGCCGATCGCGCGCTCGGCGATCTCGGTCGCGGTGATCAGCTCGGCGATCACGGCTTTCAGCGAATGCTCGTCCGCCTTCAGCCGGGTCAGCCGCTTGTTCAGCAGGATACAGTAGCCGATGGTGAGCATCAGCAGGATAGCCACCAGCGTTTCGATTGCCATTCCAAGGGAGTGGTTCATGGGGCCTCCATCATCTTGTTCTGCTCGTCCACCTTCTCGAACATCGCAAGTGTCGTACTTGGCTTGCGCAAGGGTTTCGTCACGCGGATCGCGACGCGGTCGCCGACCCGGCCCATCCGCCCCTCGGTCAGGGTGACGTCGCCGCAGCGCACGGTCACGGCGGCATCCGCGCGCATCTCGAGCGGCAGGGTGTCACCGACCTTGAGCCGCATCAGCTGCTTGAGCGGGATATCGGCCTCGTAGAGCACGGCATCGACGGCGATCTCAGCCTGCACGATCTCGGTGGCGAAATGGCCTTCCCAGATCTGGTCACGGCCGAACTTTTCGCCCATGAACATCTGGAGCAGGACGCCCCGGATCGGTTCGATGGTCGCGTAGGGCAGCAGGAGCTCGATATTGCCGCCGCGGTCTTCCATGTCGATGCGCAGGCGCACCAGGATCGCGGCATTGGCGGGGCGGCTGATCGCGGCGAAACGCGGATTGGTCTCGAGCCGGTCGATCGTGAAGGTCACCGGCGACAGCGGCCGGAACGCCTGCTCGGCGTCGGCCAGCACCACCTCGACGAGGCGCTTGACCAGCTCGGTCTCGATCGTGGTGTAGGGCCGGCCCTCGATGCGGAGCTGGCTGGTGCCGCGGCGGCCCCCGAGCAGCACGTCGATCATCGAGTAGATCAGGTTGGAATCGACCGTCGCCATGCCGAAGTTTTCCCACTCCTCGGCCTTGAACACCGAGAGCACGGCCGGCAGCGGGATCGAGTTCATGTAGTCGCCGAAGCGCACCGAGGTGATGCGGTCGAGCGAGACTTCGACGTTGTCCGAGGTGAAATTGCGCAAGGAGGTCGTCAACAGCCGCACCAGGCGGTCGAAGACGATTTCGAGCATCGGCAGGCGCTCGTAGGAGACCATCGCCGAATCGATGATCGCGCGGATGCCGCTGTGGTCGTCGAGCGTGACGTCGCCGACGGTGAAGCCGAGGAGATTGTCGATCTCCTCCTGCGACAGCACCCGTTCGCCGGAATTCTTGCCGGAGCCGAGATCGCGGCTGCCGTCCTCGACCATGGCCGCCCATTGCAGGGCCATGGTCTCCGATAGTTCGTTTTCGGCAGCGGCCTTCGCCGCCTCCGCGGGATCCTCGGAATCGAGCGACGCCTCCCATTGGGCGGCAATCGCATCCTGGTCCATTTGCTCGTTGCCGGCCATGGCGCTAGCCCGTTGCCTTCCGCCGCATCGTCACTGGATCACGACTTCCTTGAACAGCACCGCGCTGACCTGGATCGGCGAGACCGCGGCGTTGACGCGCTTGGTCAGCTCCTCCTTGAGGCGGAAGATGCCGGCGGAGCCGTTGAGGTCGGAGGAGCGCAGCTCGCGCACATAGGTCTGGAAGATGTCGGTGACGCGCGGCATGGTCGGCTTGATCGCCTCGATCTGCTTCTCTTCCTTCAGCTCCAGCACGATCTTCAGCTTCAGATATTGCACGCGCTCGCCCGGCGCGCCGGCGAGGTTGACCATGATGTCGGGCACGTCGACGAAGGCCGGCGGCTTCGGCGGGGGCGCCGCCTCGGCATGGTGCTCGTCGTCGCCGTGACGGAAGAAGAAGAACCAGGTCGCCGCGCCGCCGCCGAGGACGGCGAGCAGGCCGACGGCCATGATGATGAGCTTGAGCTTGTTCTTCGGGGGAGCGGCTTCTGCGCCATCAGTGGCTGCGCCGCCTTCCGCTTCATTCTCTGCCATGGGTCGCTCAGGCTCGCTCATCTCTTAAAGGTGTCGAAAGAGCGAAGCCCCCTGGCAGACAGTGACGCGATACAAATGTCCCAGCGCAATGCGCTCCTCTTGCACGCAAACGCTACGGTAATAATGGTTAACGGAATCTTTCGATTGGGCCCCAGCTAGGAAAAATCTGCCGGGCAAACATGGCTAACAGAACCTTTCTGCCGCCCTCCCGCGCCCCCGCGAAACATCCAATCAATTGAAATTACACATCTTTCCGAGTTGGCACGGCTTTCGCTGAGAAAGGACCGAGACCGCAGGGTTTGGGAGAACCCGACAGTCTCGTTCACGGGGTCGGCCAAGGCGCTTGGGAGAGCGAAATGGCGGATCTCACTCAGGGGAGATCTTCCGATGCAGAACGCGCTTCTGATCGGCTTGTCACGGCAGATGACGTTGGAACGGCAGATGGATGTCATCGCCAACAACGTCGCCAATGCCAACACCAACGGCTTCAAGGCCGACCATTCGCTGTTCGAGGAGTTCCTCAACTCGAACGCGCGTGAGGACAATTTCGTCGGCTCCGACCGCCGGGTCTCCTATGTGCAGGACCGCGGCACCTACCGCGACGTCGGCCAGGGCCCGATGGAGCCGACCAACAACCCGCTCGACATGGCGATCAGCGGCAATGCCTTCTTCGCCGTGCAGGCCGGCGGCGCCGAGCGCTACACCCGCGACGGCAAGTTCACGATGAACAACACCGGCCAGCTCGTCACCCCCGACGGCAACCTCGTGCTCGGCACCGGCGGCCCGATCACCTTCCAGCCGACCGACCACGACATCAACGTCGCGCCCGACGGCACCGTGACCGTCCTCGAGGGCACCGCCAAGACCGACTCGATCCGCGGCAAGATCAAGATGGTGACGTTCGACGATCCGGCCAAGCTGACCAAGCTCGGCGCCAACCTCTACACCACGGGATCGGCGAACCAGCAGGCCGACACCAAGTCGACCGTGCAGCAGGGCTACATCGAGAAGTCGAACGTCAACTCGGTCGGCGAGATGACCCGGATGGTCGAGGTCATGCGCAGCTACACCGCCATCGCCAACCTGCTGCAGCAGCAGAGCGACATGCACAAATCGGCGATCGAGAAGCTCGCCGACGTGCCGGCCTGATTGAGGGAGAACTGACATGCAGGCGCTTCACACCGCAGCGACCGGAATGGCGGCACAGGAACTCAACGTTCAGGTGATCTCCAACAACATCGCGAACCTCCGCACCACCGGCTTCAAGAAGCAGACCGCGGCGTTCCAGGACCTGATCTACGAACACGTCCGCCGCGTCGGCGCGCAGGCCTCGGACCAGGGCACCATCGTGCCCGTCGGCGTCGACATCGGCGGCGGCGTCAAGACCGTCGGCACGCCGCGCAGCATGACGCAGGGAACGCTGTCGCAGACCGGCAACGACCTCGACCTCGCGATGTCCGGCGAAGGCTTCTTCAAGATCCTGATGCCCGACGGCACCTACCAGTACACCCGCGACGGCACCTTCCAGATGGACAACCAGGGCCGTGTCGTCACCGCCCAGGGCAACCCGGTGCAGCCGACGATTACGATCCCGAACAACGCCTCGGGCCTCACCGTCAACGAGCAGGGCCAAGTCTCGGTGACGCTGCCCGGCTCGTCGAGCAACACCGTTCTCGGCCAGATCGGCGTGACCCGCTTCATCAACAAGGCGGGCCTGCAGCCGGTCGGCAGCAACCAGTTCACCGAAACGCCCTCTTCCGGCCCGCCGCAGGACGGCACGGCGAACTCCGAGGGCTACGGCAAGATCACCCAGGGCAGCCTCGAGCAGGCCAATGTCGACGTCGTCTCGGAGATGAGCGACCTGATCGCAGCCCAGCGCGCCTACGAGATGAACGCCAAGGTCATCAGCGCCGCCGACCAGATGATGCAATCGACCACGGCGCTGTTCCGCTGAGCCAAGACTGAAGCAATGACGATGATCCGCACCACAATCGCCACGATCTCAGCTCTGCTGCTGCTGGCACTGCCGGCACGGGCCGCCGACGACGGCATCGCGGCGCCGACGCTGCGCGCCAACGTCACCGTGACCTCGGACGTGGTTCGGGTCGGCGATCTCATCGACAATGCCGGCTCGGCTGCGCTGATCCCGGTCTACCGCTCGCCCGATCTCGGCACCACCGGCGCGCTGCCGGTCGCCCAGGTCCTCGGCGTGCTGCGCGCCAAGCAGGTGATCGGCGTGATGACCGGCGACATCAGGGAAGTCCAGGTCACCCGCCTCGCCCGCACGCTCGCCAACAAGGATCTCGAGAATGCGGTGGCCTTCGCGCTCGAGCGCCGCTTCGGCCTCGGCGATGCCGCCAACATCGCCGTCACCTTCGACCGCGGCGTCTCCGACATGCGGCTCGATGCCTCCAACACCGGCGCCCTGCTGCCGGTCGCCACCCGCTACGATGCGCGCGGCGGCCGTTTCGACATCGCCTTCGAGATCGGCAACGACAACAACCCGACGCCGACTAAGCTGCGCCTCACCGGCACCGCGATCGAGACCGTGGAAGTCGCCGTGCTGACGCGCGACATCGACCGCGCCGACATGCTGAAGTCCTCGGACATCTCGCTGGAGCGGCGGCCGAAGGCCGAGGTCACGGGCGAGCCCGCCTCGCGCGACCGCAGCGTCGGCATGCAGCTGCGCCGGCCGATGCGGGCGGGCACGCCGATCCGCGTCGCCGACATCGTCAAGCCCGACTTCGTGCAGCGCGACCAGGCCGTCACCATCATCTACCAGGTGCCCGGCCTCTACCTCACCACGCGCGGCAAGGCGGTCGAGAGCGGCGCCGAAGGCGACACCGTCTCCGTGCTCAACCTGCAATCCAAGCGCACGCTGACCGGCGTCGTCACCGGCCGCGGCCAGATCACCGTGCAGGGTGCCAGCGCGTCCGTGCCGATCGCGCCGGCGGTCGAGCAGACCTCCTCGCTCAAGCGCGACGAAGCGCCCGCGCCGGTCGACACCGCAGCCATCGTCCGCAGCCTGGTCGTGCCCCCCGCTTCGCCCGCTCAAGTCGCACAAGCCCAGATCCCGCAAGTTCGCGCCTCGCAAGCTCCAGCCAAGTCAGAGTAAGTCATGTCCTCGTTCAGTTCGGCTTCCCGTCTTCGTCGCATCGCGATCTCCGCCCTGCTGCTGGCCTCTTGCGCGCTGGGTGGCTGCTCCTCGATCGACCGCCTGTCGCAGATCGGCGAGCAGCCGAAACTGTCCGCGATCGACAATCCGACGACGCAGCCCGGCTACAAGCCAGTGCAGATGCCGATGCCGAAGCCGGAAGTCGCCTCCTACAATCCGAACTCGCTGTGGCGCAACGGCAGCCGCGCGTTCTTCAAGGACCAGCGCGCCCATCAGATCGGCGACCTCCTCACCGTGTCCGTGAACATCACCGACAAGGCCAACCTCTCCAACGAGACCCAGCGCAGCCGCACCAATTCGGAAGATTCCGGCATCACCGACTTCATCGGATCCAAGACCATCACCCAGGCCAACAAGATCCTGCCCGGCCGCATCCTGACCGCCGACTCCACCGCCTCCAGCGACGGCAAGGGCTCGGTCAACCGCACGGAAGCCCTGCAGACCAACGTCGCGGCCGTCGTGACCCAGGTGCTGCCGAACGGCAACCTCGTGGTCGAGGGCAAGCAGGAGATCCGCGTCAACTACGAGATCCGCGAGCTCGTGGTCGCCGGCATCGTCCGCCCCGAAGACATCCAGAGCGACAACACCATCGATTCCAGCAAGATCGCGCAGGCCCGCATCGCCTATGGCGGCCGCGGCCAGATCATGGACGTGCAGCAGCCGCGCTACGGCCAGCAGGTCATGGACGTGCTGCTGCCCTTCTAACCTTCTCCCGAGCTCCCACATCGTGTTCGCGAACCTAGGCGCGAACGACGGTGTACTACGCGGCCCTCGCTAGCTCCCCTGGCGAGGGCCGCATGTCTTTTGCCTGCGCCGCCGTGGCGGCGCAGGCAACTCTCACAGCAGCATGATCCCGCGGGCCTGCGCCCACCGCTCGAGGATCTTGCCCTCCTCCGCGAGCGGCGGACGGTTTGCAAACCCGCGAACCTGAACCGCCCGCGAACGGGGATCCAGCTCGATGGTCAGCAGCCGCTGGACACTGCCGGCGGAACGCCGACGGAGCGACCAGATCGACGCATGCCCGGCGATGCACTTCGTCGCGTAAGTGGCAACGCAGTGACGCATGCCGCGTGTCTCGGCGACGAGATCGGCCGCGGTCCGCAACTGGAGCACGACATACTCCTCACGCTTGGCCCGGTCCTTGGACAACTTCGTCCAGGACCAGTCCGCGATCGCTGCACCGAGCCAACGGTCCTCGATCTGCTCGGGGCCTCCTGCCAACCCACGCGCACGGTTTCGCGCAGCCTCGGCCCGACGGCGCGCGGCCTCGATACGAGCGATCGCATCGAGATCGCGATGCCATTCGCGCATCTGCCGGCCGAGCGAGATCAGCGAACGCCCCTTGAGGCTGTACTGCGGATCACGCCGGTGGCAATCGGCTAGGTAATCGTGGAAGTCGTCCATGTCCTCGACCGTGGTGGGATGCGCGCAGAAGAAGCGCGCCACTTCGCGCCAGAAGCGATGCTGGGCCCGCGGCGTCTGCGTGATCCTGGTACGCGCGATCCGCATCGCAACGGCCGGATCGGTCGCATAGGATCGCGCAATCGCCTGCCAGATCGCAGCCTCGAAGCTGACGTTCCCCAGCGGATTGAGGAACGCATGGACCTCCTTGCGCGACAGCCACTCGGCCGCACCGACGGCGTAGAGCGGACCACCGCCGGCCGCAGCGATGTACCAGCGCTTGCGCAAACGGATTTCGTCGGCGCCAAGTCCCGCGCCTTCGATCCAGACCTGCTCCAGATGTTCTGCGACAGGATAGCGCGCGAAGAGATGGCGAGCCGCGGCAAGGCGAAGACGCGCGGCATCGCGAGTCTTCATTCGCGGCTTCCAGGCCTCGGCATCGCGCACGATGTCGGCCTCGAAGCCACGCCTGGCCTCGTAGATCGCGGTCTCGAAATCCGGCGGAGGACGCGTCCGCTGCGACACGTGTCGCAGCGATATCTCGTACGCTTCAACCCGCGCGCGCTCGGCCTCCCGGCGGCGCTGAATCAATGACTGTGCCATTGTCGTTCAACATGATTGGATGACTGTCAGCCGGACGCACTGAGAGCGTCGGCACGGAACGTGTCGATCGCCACAAAGGACTCACGGCTGGTCTCCTCATCGTTGAACGCACAGGTTGAATAGGACGGGGCTCATAGACCCGATCGCCGGCGGGCGCAAGATGTCTCTATCTCGGGGATTCAGAAACGGCACAAATGGAGAGAGGCCTGCGACATTATCGCAACGCCGACACCGCACACTCCGTCATTGCGAGCGCAGCGAAGCAATCCAGACTGCCGCCGCGGAAAGATTCTGGATTGCTCCGCTGCGCTCGCAATGACGGCGGAGAGCCCTCACTTGAACTCCGCCTCCACCACGCCGAGCCCGTCCAGCTCCATCCGCACCTTGTCGCCGGCTTTCAGCCACAGCGTCTTCACCAGGCTCCCGGTGAGAACGAGCTGGCCGGCACGCAGCCCCTTGCCGTCCGCGGCGAGATGGTTGGCGAGCCAGGCGAGTGCGTTGTGGGGATGGCCGAGCACGTCGGCGCCGGTGCCGTGGCTGACCTCCTCGCCGTTGACGATGGCGCGGCCCTTGACCGCCTTCAGGTCCGGCACCGACGAGCGCGGCACGGACGGCCCCAGCACGCAGCCGGCGGCGAAGAAATCGTCGGCGATCAGGGTCGGCGCACCCATCGTCTCCCACTTCACGTAGCGGTCGTCGACGATCTCGATCGCGGGATGATAGGACTCGACGGCCTCGCCGACCCATTCGGCGGTGAACGGTGCCTCGCCGGCGGCAAGGTCGCGCTTGAGCCGCACCGCGATCTCGCATTCGACGCCGACGCGGACATATTTGGAGGCTGCGAGCTTCGCACCGCTGTCGTGCACGCCCTTCTGGAACACGCCGCCGGCGCAGGGATGCGGGATGCCGATATAGTCCTGCATCACCTGGCTGGTGCAGCCGATCTTGTAGCCGACCAGCGGCCCGACATGCGGCAGCATCAGGTCGTGCAGCGCACGCTGGACCTGGTAGCCCTCGGCCTCGTCGACCGGCGGATCCTCGAGGGCGGCCAGCGGCGCATGGTTGCGTCGCGCCAGCGCGATCGCCTTTGCGGCTTCGAGAATCTTGTCCATCGGCGCCGCCTCCCACGCTACGCAATCGAGGAGGGCAGTTCAGCATCCCCGGTCCGGCCTGACAAGCGCGAGCGGCGGGCAGCCTTACCGCTTGACGAGACCAAGCCGGATCAGGCTCTCGGCGGTGGCGAGGATCGCTTCATCGTTGGAGCGGGGCTGCCAGCCGAGCAGCGACCGCGCCTTGGCGCTGGTGGAGTGCCTGACCCGTCCGAGCATCGGCACGACGGCGCGCAGCAGCGGAATCCGGTTCGCCGCCAGCCGCACCAACCAGTCCGGGGCCTGGAGCCGCGGAACCCGGCGCGCGGCCGGCCCCAGTTCCCGCCGCAGCACCTTGCCGATGTCGAGGATCGACATCGTCTCGCCGGACACCGCGATGAAGCGCTCGCCCTTCGCCTCGGGCGCCGTCATCGCCCGCAGATGCAGGTCGGCGACATCGCGGACTTCGACCACGCCGAAATAGACCCGCGGCACCGCCGGCATGGCGCCGTCCAGCAGCGATTTGACGATCTCGATCGATCCGGAGAAGTCCGGCCCCAGCACGGGGCCGAAAATGCCGGCGGGATTGACCACCGACAATTCGAGCCCGCCGCCCTCGCGCGCGACGAAATCCCAGGCCGCCCGCTCGGCCAGCGTCTTGGACTTGATGTAGGGCTGCACGTCGCTGCCTGTGAGATTGGTCCAGTCGGTCTCGTCGAACGGCTTTTCGCGCGGCGGGTGGCCGTAGCCGATCGCGCCCAGCGACGAGGTGATGACCACCCGCTTGACGCCGGCCTCGCGCGCGGCGCGCAGCACCCGCAGCGTTCCGTCCCGGGCTGGAATGATCATCTCGTTCTCGTCCTCGGGAACACTGGTCGACAGGGGCGAGGCGACATGGAGAACGTAGTCGCAGCCCGTCACCGCCTCCTGCCAGCCGTCATCCCGGGTCAGGTCGGCCGTGAAGAAGGTCAGGCCCTCCGGCGCAGCCGCCCCGCCCTCGCGCAACATAGCCAGTACCTCGTCGCGCCGGTCCGGCCGGCGCACCGTCGTCCGCACCGTGTGGCCGGCGGCCAGAAGCTGCAGGATGACATGGATGCCGACGAAGCCCGACCCGCCGGTGACCAGCACAGTGCTCATTGCAAAATTTCCCTCGTTGCGCAGGTCCACGAATGAGTTCCGCCACCCTGCTCAAGGCCGCATCTGGTCACTATCTCCCCGGGGACAAGTAGAATGGATTTCGAGACCGGTATGGAAAACCTGACCAGCCCTTGCGACCGCAACTGCGATTGCAGCCCCGACCCCGCCCTGCTCGCCGACTTCAAGCGCGCGATCCATGCGCTCGGCGGCAAGTGGAAACTGGAGATCCTGTTCGCGCTGATGAACGGGGCGGTCCGCTTCGGTGCGTTGCGGCGCGCGATCGGCGGCATCACCCAGCACATGCTGACCACGCAACTGCGCGAGCTCGAGCAGGACGGGCTGGTGTCCCGAACCGCCTTTGCAGAGAAACCCCTAAGGGTCGAGTACGAGCTGACGGACGCGGCCTACGGCCTGTTGCCGGCGTTTAAGGAAATATTGAGCTGGTCGAGGCTTTATGGGGACGCGCGCCTCGCGGCGTCGCAAGAAGCCTGATTGCAGCGCTGCTTGATGCCGCTGGATCGGCCCCTCAGCATCCGAGCCGATCTCGTTGATGCGACTCGCAAAATCTTCCGCACCTGAAGTGAAGGCTGTTTCTCATCCGAACTCACGTGAGCTCGGAGGAGTCGAGTCTAGCCCATTGATCGCGATTCACTTTTCGCGATTGCGCCCGCGCATCGAGGCGCGCGGCGGCCAGCGACAGGCAAAATGCTAATCACGGCGCGGAACGGCGCCTTTGCTTTCAAAAACAAAGAGCCGCATCGCTGCGGCTCGGGCTCTATTCGTCGCGATAGACCTTCTCGCGTTTCTCGTGGCGCTCCTGCGCTTCCACCGAGAGCGTCGCGATGGGCCGGGCTTCGAGCCGCTTCAACGAGATCGGCTCGCCGGTGTCCTCGCAATACCCGTAGGTGTTGTCCTCGATGCGCTGGAGCGCGGCGTCGATCTTGGCGATCAACTTGCGCTGGCGGTCGCGGGCGCGGAGTTCGATGGCGCGGTCGGTTTCGGACGATGCCCGATCGGCAAGATCGGGGTGGTTCACGTTCTCCTCCTGCAGGGCCTGCAGGGTGAGCTTGGACTCTTTGAGGATCTCATCCTTCCAGGCGAGGAGCTTCAAACGGAAGTACTCCTTCTGCCGGTCGTTCATGAAAGGCTCTTTTTCGGTCGGTCGGTAGTTTTTCAACTTTTCCAAGGGCGGCCTATCTGTCTAAGCAACGACTCGCAAACGGAACGGGGTCCGTTGAGCGGGGCGTTATATAGCGGCCTCCTGTGACAGACAATATTGTCCTCATCGCCCGGCGGCCCGCCCCAAGCCCTTGCACAGGAAGGTTTATCCTGGAGGACCCGGGGCGCGGCCGGAGGCCTAGTATCCGACGGTGAAACGCTGCTTTTGATGGGCCGGCCGCTCGATCTCGTCGGCGAGCGCGATGGCGTAGTCAGCGAAGCTGATCCAGCTCTTGCCGTTCGCATCTGCGAGAAGCTGATCGGTCCCGAGCCGGAACTTGCCGGTGCGTTCCCCCTCGATGAAAAGCGCCGAGGGCGAGATGAAGGCCCAGTTCAGGTCCTTTTCCTGCCGCAGCAGATCCAGGAAGGCGGAGCCCGCCTCCGCCTCGGCCTTGTACTGGGCCGGGAAATTGGGAGTCGTGACCAGTTTCACGCCCGGGGCGACTTCGAGGCTGCCGGCGCCGCCGACCACGAGGTAACGGCCCACCCCGGACGCCTTGGCGGCGCCGATCAACTTCTGCGGGTCGCTGGCCAGGAAGTGCACGGAACTCACGGCGACGTCGTGGCCGGCCCACAGCTTGGTCAAGCCCGCCTGGTCGAGCACGTCACCCTTGGTCGGCGTGACGTTCGGCAGGCCCGCGATCTTCTCCGGGTTCCGGGCAATGGCGGTGACCGCGTGACCCCGGCGAGACAGCTCCTTGGTGATCTCCGACCCGGCCCGGCCCGAGGCGCCGGCAACTGCGATTTTCATTGGAAGGTTCCTTTGCTTGAGTAGTACCTAACGGTTACTAGATATCGCAAAGAATGCTGGTGTTAAGAGAGCACTTTGTGCTTACCTGATTACGCTGGAGTAACCGGCAGAGCGAAACCGGCGCGCAGGCGACCGGAATGGATCGAGGACCCCGACATGAAGCCCGACGTCTATGCAGCGAATTGCCCCACGCGCCAAATCCTCGACCGCGTCGGCGACAAATGGGCGGTGCTGATCCTGTTGCTGCTGCGTGAAGAGCCGATGCGCTTCAATCAGTTGCGCCGCACGATTGAAGGCATTTCGCAGAAGATGCTGAGCCAGGTTCTCAAGTCACTCGAACGCGACGGCCTGATCCGCCGCCGTGCCATCGCAACCGTTCCCGTGACGGTGGAATATTCGATCACGCAGCTCGGCGTGACGCTCGCGGCAGCGGTCGACCCGCTGCGCGATTGGGCCGAGGAAAACCTGAAAGACGTGCTCGCCGCCCAGCGCCGCTACGACGCGCAACTGAAGGAGGAGGCGGCGTAAGTGCGGGATGAAGCGACGTGCGTGTGAAGCGACGCGCAGTCTCGACCCAAGCTCCGCTGTCATGCCCCGGCTTGACCGGGGCATCCAGTACGCCGCGGCCTCTCGATTCAATAACGACTGCCTCTGGAATACTGGATCGCCCGCCTTCGCGGGCGATGACGACGCGCAATGCCTGACTAAGCCTGCCCGGCCTTCGCCAGCTCGACCTCGACGCGCAACTCGATCTCCGAGAGCACGGAGTCGAGTCCGGGATCGCCCGAGGACGATTTCAAATTCGCCGCGGCATCGCGCAGCCGCAACACGGTCGATGTGTCGAGATTGCCGGACAACAGGCCCATCTTGAGTTCGTCGAGCACGTCGAGCGCGGTCTTGCCGCGGGCGACCGAGCGCTTGCGGCGCTCGACCGGATCCTCCTCGACACCCTGCAATGCAAGCAGCGCGTCGATGTTGGCGGCGGCCTTCGGTGCGGCGGCGCTTCGCGTCTCCTGCGCCGAGGAGGTGTCGGGCAGCACGAAGGTGCCGGAGCCGGTCCGCCGGGCCTGGCTGGCGGGCGTCCCAAGCGTGGTGCCGTTCGGTCCGTAGATGCGCATCGGAAAGAATCCGGGTGATCGATGCGCCACATTCGCCGTTTTATGGTTAACGAGCCGTAAACAGCCCGGCAAAATCTGCCGACAGGCGGCAGTTTCGCTCCTCACGGACAACGCCCGCTAACGCCGGTCAAAACAGATTTATTCAACCTATTCAACCGCGTAAGCCCCCTGCCCCGCGTTGGCACAGCCCTCGCAAGGAAAGCGCCGGACCAGCTCGACATGGGAGTGTGGGGTTTGGTCCGAGATTTAAGGAGCCTCGGGGAGCAGAGGATGCCAGGCGTTCGTTGGGTGAGGATTGTTGGGGTGGCCTGCGCCGCGCTGTCTGCGCTGGCGCTGTCCGTGACGTCGGCGGCTGCGACCTCGCGCATCAAGGACCTCGCCAATATCGAAGGCGTGCGGCAGAACCAGCTCATCGGCTACGGCCTCGTCGTCGGCCTCAACGGCACCGGCGACACGCTCAACAACATCCCCTTCACCAAACAGTCGCTGCAGGCGATGCTCGAGCGCATGGGCGTCAACATCCGCGGCGCGACCATCCGTACCGGCAACGTCGCGGCCGTGATGGTAACAGGCAATCTGCCGGCCTTCGCCACCCAGGGCACGCGGATGGACGTCACCGTCTCCGCACTCGGCGATGCCAAGAATCTGCAGGGCGGCACCCTGCTCGTCACCCCCCTCCTCGGCGCCGACGGCAATGTCTACGCGGTGGCGCAGGGCTCGCTCGCGATCTCGGGCTTCCAGGCCGAGGGCGAGGCCGCCAAGATCGTGCGCGGCGTGCCGACCGTGGGCCGCATCGCCAACGGCGCCATCATCGAGCGCGAGATCGAGTTCGCGCTCAATCGGCTGCCGAACGTCCGCCTGGCGCTGCGCAACGCCGACTTCACCACCGCCAAGCGCATCGCGGCGGCGGTCAACGACTATCTCGGCGTCAAGACGGCCGAGCCGATCGATCCCTCGACGGTGCAGTTGTCGGTCCCGCCGGAGTTCAAGGGCAACGTCGTTGCCTTCCTCACCGAGATCGAGCAGCTCCAGGTCGACCCTGATCTCGCCGCCAAGATCATCATCGACGAACGCAGCGGCATCATCGTGATGGGCCGCGACGTCCGCGTCGCCACCGTTGCGGTCGCGCAGGGCAACCTCACCGTCACGATCTCCGAGAGCCCGCAGGTGAGCCAGCCCAACCCGCTGTCCCGCGGCCGCACCGTGGTGGCGCCGCGCAGCAGCGTCAGCGTCACCGAGGACGGCAGGAAGCTGGCGCTGGTCAAGGACGGCGTCTCGCTGCAGCAGCTCGTCGACGGCCTCAACGGCCTCGGCATCGGCCCCCGCGACATGATCAGCATCCTGCAGGCGATCAAGGCCGCCGGCGCGATCGAAGCCGACATCGAGGTGATGTGATGCAGACGAGCACGATCAACACCCCGCACCTCACGACCTACTCCCCGGCCTTCTCCGTCGAGAGCCGCAACGGCCGGCCCGACTTCGAGCTCGCCGCCGCCCTGCAGAAGGTCGCGCCGCAGCAGCAGGCCAAGGCGCAGAAGACCGCCACCGACTTCGAGGCGATGTTCCTCAACAGCATGTTCTCGCAGATGACGTCGGGCCTGAAGGGCGATGGCCCGTTCGGCAGCACGCCCGGTACCGGCGTGTGGCGCTCGATGCTGACCGAGCAATATTCCAAGAACTTCGCCAATGCCGGCGGCGTCGGCGTTGCGCGCGACGTCTACCGTACCCTGATCATCCAGCAGGCGAAAACCACTCTTCGTACGGCATAAGGTCCAACGAGATGAACCAGTTCAACGCCTCACGTCAGCCGATGCAAGCGCAGCGCCCGGGCACCGCGCCCGGCAGCGCCGAAGCACGCAAGCTCGCCGAAGATCTGATGGATGCGATGAACGCCCTGCTCGCCCTGATCGAACGCGAGACCGAGCTCGTGCGCGCCGGCAAGGTCCGCGAGGCGATGACGCTGGAGAGCAAGAAGCAGGAGCTGTCGCGCAACTATGTCGGCGCGGTCAGCCAGCTCAAGGCGAACCAGGCCCAGCTCGCGAAGTCCGCGCCGGAGCTGCTCTCGACGCTGCATCGCCATCATGATGCGTTCCGCGCGATGCTCCAGGTCAATCTCACCGTGCTTGCGACCGCGCACGCGGTCTCCGAGAGCGTGGTGCGCGGCGTCAACGCCGAGATCCAGAAGCGCAACGTGCCGAACACCTATACCGCCGCGGGACGTCGCGCCGCTCCGGGCCCGCGCCACATCACGCCGCTCGCGGTCAGCCGCTCGCTCTGAGCACACGCGAAAACCAGCTACAATTTTAGAAAAAACCGCGCGGCGTTGTCGCCGTGCGGTTAGGCACGTTTACTTACCGGGTCTTCAGGCCTGGTGTTCCATGGTTGCGTATTGAGAGGGGTTGGGATTTGACTCACGTGAGGCAACCAGGAGGCTGCCATGAGTACAGATTTCAGCATCAGGCCGGTGGGGATACCGGCCCCCGTACAGATCGTAACGACGTCGAATTCGGCGGCGAACGATGCCGTGCAAACCGATTTGCCCGTGAGCCAGACGGTCGCCGCGAGCGATGCCAGCGCGCCTGTCCGCAATGACTTGCCGAACAAGAACGAAAACATCTCGCGGCAGGTCGTGTTCGACCAGGCAGCCGCATCCTTCGTCTTCCAGGTCGTCAATGACAAGACCGATGCGGTGGTGAACCAGTTCCCCGACGAAGCGATGCTGCGCCGGCGGGCCTATTTCCATGCGGAAGACATGAAGTCGAAGCCCTCGCGTCCGCTCAATACGGACCTCAGCGCCTGACGATCGGCCATGATGCGTGACGACGGCGCCGGACGCGCCGGCGCTCTCTCACAGCGATGCTGCGCGCGAAATTCCCGATGCTGGATTAGTTTGCCGTCGACGGGACGCCGATGATGCGGGCCATGACGGGCCGCATCACGGACGGCCGGACAGACCCGCGGCGATGTTGCGGTTGATCTCGATCAGCGGACGGAAGTGATCGAACTGCGGGCTCATCTGCAGCGCCGCGGTCTGGCTCAGGACGAAGACGCTGATGTTGGCGATCTTCTGCCGGACGTCGATCGGCTGCGGATTGCTGTCGCGCATGGCTTCGCTCAGGAAGATCGTCCAGAGCTTGCGGTTGAACATCAAAGCCTGCGTGGTCTGCTCGCTGAACGGATCAGCACTGTTGATCGCGTCCTGGAGCTTGTTGGCGGCCTTGAGCAGGGTCTGCGCCTCGATGTCGCGAGGAGATGCGGTGGTTGTTGCAACACGCGCATAAGCCGAGGCAGCGGAATTCGACATCAATCACACCCTGGAAGTTTACCTAGCCCGTTGAACGCGCTTAAGGATTTCTTTCCCAACCCTAGGCAGCACCGCTTAAGATTTGCTTACGTGTGTGCTTGGAAGCCCCCCGGATTATTACGGGTCGCGGGGTTTCTTCGTTTGCACAAACGCTAGATGCACGCACGCACGATGTAAACTCGCTTCGCGTGATGCGCGTCGATCTCAGCTAATCTTGTCTTAGCGATCTCCCTCAAAAGAACGGCGGAGCTTTAGCCCCGCCGCGCTATCTGCATCAAAGACGTTGCGCTGCGAAGTTAGCGGAGCAGCTGCAGCACGCTCTGCTGCGACTGGTTCGCCAGCGACAGTGCGGACACCGCGATCGACTGGCGGGTCGACAGCGCCTGGCTGTTGGCCGCTTCCTCGTTGGTGTCGGCGAGCGTCAGGTTGGACGAGCCGGTCTGCAGCACGTTGATCAGGTTCTTGGAGAAGTCCTGACGCACCTGCACGATCGAGAGGTTCGAACCGAGCGAGGAGCCTTCCGAGCGCAGCGTGCTCGAAGCGGCGTTCAGGCTGGACAGCACCTTGTTGGTGGCGCCGTTGTCGATGAAGTCGACGCCGTTGACGAGGTTGCTGAGGCCGAGGCCGGCCGCGTTGAACACCACGCCGTTGATGCTGAGCGTCGAGCTGCCGGTTTCGTTGAAGACCAGCTTGAGCGTATCGCCGTTGAGCAGGTTGACGCCGTTGAAGGAGGAGTCCTGCGACGTCGTGTCGATCTGCTGGAGGATGTTGTTGAACTGGTTGACCAGGTTGGAGCGCGCCGTCTGCGCGACGGGATCCTGGACCGGCGGCTGCGCCGTGGTGAAGGCCAGCACACCGGTGATGGTGCCGCCGACCGTGCCGCCGGCGGTGGTCGAACCGAGCGTCGAGGAGGCGTATTCGTTGACGGTGGTCACCGTCAGCACGCCGTTGGCGTCGATCGTCGCGGTCAGGTGGTTGGCCTGAAGCTGCGCGTTGAGCTGGTCGAGCGTCTTGACGGTACCGTTGGTGCCGTCGCCGAAGGTGACGTTGACGGGCGTGCCGCCGTTGAAGGAGGTGAAGGTCAGCGTCTTGCCGCTGATGCCGCCGACGCCCGAGGTGCGCGCCGCGGTGAAGGCGGTCGCCGTGCCCGTGTTGCCGCTGAGGCCGAAGGCGTTGAGCGCGTTGCCGGTGCCGGTGATCGAAAGGTCGGCGTTGACGCCGGTCGAGAGCGAGAGCTGGCCGCTCGAGTTCACCGACGACGGGATCTGGCCCGGCGTGGTCGTGATGGTCGCCGCGCCGTTGAAGATGCTGGCGGTCTTGACGCCGGTGGCAAGGTCGATCGAGTTCAGGAGGTCGGTCAGCGTCGCGCTCTGGATGTAGACCGTCGAGTTGCCGTTGCCGTCGGTGACGACGTTGCCGCTTACGCCGAAGCCGTTGGCCACGCTCGCCGCCGATTGCGGCGTCTGGGCGTTCTTGAACGTGATGGTGTGGCCGTCGATGTTGAGCGTCGAGCCGTCCTGCACCAGCGAGCCGAGCGAGCCTGCGGTGGTCGACCGGTTGGCGGTGACGGTGGCGTTGCCGGCGCCGGTCGCCGAGGTCAGGCCGAGCGCCTTGAGGAAGTCGGCCTTGCCCGTCACGCTCAGATCGGCACCGGTCGAGCTCTTCAGCGTCACCGCACCCGCCGTGGCGGAAGATGCCACCTGAAGCGTGCCGACAGGACCGGCCGAGCCGCTGATGGCGATGGTCGCCGCGCTCGCGCTGATCGTCGCGGTCTTGACACCGCTGGCGAGGTCGATCGCGGTCAGAACGTCGTTGACGGTCGCGCCGGGCGCGGTCGGCGTGCCCTCATAGACGATCGAATTGCCGTTGCCGTCGGTGGCGATGTGGCCGCTGGCATCGAGGCCCCAGCCGGTCGGCTGGGTGCCCGGAGCAATGCCGGTGCGGAAGGTGATGGTCTTGCCGTTCACCGTGATGGTGTCGCCATCCGCGGGCGCCGCGCCGAAGGTGGAGGATGCCGTGGTGCCGAGCAGCGTGGCGGTGCCGGACAGTGCGGTGGTGCCGTCGGCGGCGACCGCTCCGGTTCCGGCGAAGGTGCCGGCGCTCGAACCCAGCGAAGCGCCGAGCGCGGCGGTGCCCGTCACCGGGGTCACGCCACCGGGGGCGCCGGTATAAAGCACGTTGCTCTTGGCGGTCGCGCTGGCATAGGAGGTCGTGCCGCGCAAATCGGCGGGCGTCGCGCCGGGAATCGTGGTGGAGACGTTCGACTTGGTGGAATAGCCGACCGTGGTCTGCAGCGCCTGGTTGGCGATCGATTTCGCGCTGTCGATCAGCTTCTGCAGCGAGGTGATGCCGGTATTGGCTGCCTGCAGCACCTGCACACCGTTGTTGATGCCGTCCAGGAGGTTGCTGATGTCGCTCGCCCGGTTGTCCAGTCCCTGCGCCGTGAAGAAGTTGGTGGGATTGTCGAGCGCCGTGTTGACCTTCTTGCCGGTCGACAGCCGTTCCTGCGTCGTGGCCAGCAAGTCGGCCGTCGACTGCAGCGACAACAGGTTCTGGCGAACTGACGCCGAGAGAACGATGTTGGACATTGGCGAGACTTCCTCTTGAACCGGATACGAATCGGCCGCGCGGTCTGGAGAGCGGGCTTTCGTCCAGTTTTAGGAGGTGTCCTTTAAAGTATGGTTAACGGCGGTTTAAGGGATACGGTTAATGGCCGGTGAACGCCCCTGCCCGCCTCCGGACGCAAAAAAGAGCGGCGGGGCAAATCGCCTCGCCGCCCGATTTTCGTTAGTAATTTCAGTCGCTTATTAGCGGAGCAGCTGGAGCACGCTCTGCTGCGAGGTGTTGGCCAGCGACAGCGCGGAGACCGCGATCGACTGACGGGTCGACAGCGCCTGGCTGTTGGCGGCTTCGACGTTGGTGTCGGCCAGGGTCAGGTTGGACGAACCGGTCTGCAGCACGTTGATCAGGTTCTTGTTGAAGTCCTGACGGATCTGCACCACCGAGAGGTTCGAGCCGAGACTCGAGGCCTCCGAGCGCAGCGTGCTCGAGGCGGCGTTCAGGTTGGTCAGCACCCGGTTGGCGGCGGCGTTGTCGATGAAGTCGACGCCGACGGTCAGCGAGGCGAGGCCCAGACCCTTGGAGTTGTAGGTCACGCCGGTGATGTTCAGGCTCGACTTGCCGGTCTCGTCGAACACCAGCTTGAGCTGGTCGCCGTTGAGCAGGTTGACGCCGTTGAACGAGGAGTCCTGCGAGGTCGTGTCGATCTGGTTCAGGATGTTGTTGTACTGCGACACCAGGTTGGCACGCGCCGTCTGGGCAACGCCATCCTGGACGGGGTTGGAAGCCGTCGAGAAGGTCAGCGCCGAAGTGAGCGTGCCGCCGATCACGCCGCCCGCCGCAATCGAGCCGAGCGTCGAGGATGCGTAGTCGTTGGACGCGGTGATGGTCAGCAGGCCGTTGGCGTCGATCGTCGCAGCCAGGTTGTTGGCCTGGAGCTTGGTGTTGAGCTGATCGAGCGTCTTGACCGTGCCGTTGGTGCCGTCGCCGAAGGTGACGTTGACCGCCGTGCCGCCGTTGAAGGAGGAGAAGGTCAAGGTCTTGCCGGCGATGCCGCCGACGCCGGAGGTCCGTGATGCGGCAAACGCGGTCGCGGTCCCGGTGTTACCGGCGAGACCGAACACGTTGAGTGCGTTGCCGGTGCCCGTGATCGACAGATCGGCATTGATGCCAGTCGAGATCTTGAGCTGACCCGACGTATTGATGGTCGAGTTCGACTGGCCGGTCGCGGTCGCCAGCGTCGCGGTACCATTGGCGTTGATCGTCGCGGTCTGCACGCCGGTGGCAAGGTCGATCGCCTTCAGCACGTCGTTGACCGTGCCGGACTGCAGGTAGACCGTCGAGTTGCCGTTACCGTCGGTGACGACTGCGCCGCTCGAACCATATCCGCTCGGAACGGCCGGCGCACCGGTCGAGCCCGGGGTCGGCGCGTTCTTGAAGGTGATGACGTGGCCGTCGACATTCAGCGTCGAACCGTCCGTGATCGTCGCCCCCAGCGAGGCCGCGCTCGTGGTCCGGGCGACATTGATGGTGGCATTGCCCGCACCGGAAGACGTCGTCAGGCCGAGTGCATTGAGCAGGTCCGCCTTGCCGGTGACGCTCAGATCCGCACCGGTCGAGCTTTGCAGGGTCACCTTGCCGGTACCGGCAATGCTCGACGGCGTCTGGTTGACGCTGTTGGTGATCGTCGCAGCACCTGCGGTGATGGACGCCGTATCCACGCCGCTGGCCAGATCGATCGCGGTCAAGAGATCGTCGGCGGTCGCAAGCGTCGACGCCGTGCCGGTGCTGCCCAGATAGACGGTGGTGTTGCCGCTACCGTCGGTGACGAGGTGGCCGTTGGCGCTCAGGCCCGAACCGGCCGGAAGCGCGGTCGTGGCCGGCGCGAGGCCGGCGCGGAACGTGATGGTCTTGCCGTTCACGGTCAGCGTGTCGCCGTCGGCGGGCTGGGCGACGCCGGCAAGGCCGCTGGCGCTCGTGCCGTTGGTGGCGATCAGGGTGATGGTGCCGCCCAGGAGCGTGGTGCCGCCCGCGCCGGTCGTTGCCGCCGTGCCCGTGAAGGCACCGATGGTGGCGCCGAGCGTCGTGGTGCCGTTCGCCGCCGTGGTGCCGCCGGCCGTGCCGTTATAGAGCACGTTGCTGCTTGCGGTTGCGCTGGCAAAAGAGGTCGTGCCGCGCAGATCGGCCGCCGTCGCACCCGCGATGGTGGTGGAGACGTTGGACTTGGTGGAGTAACCGACCGTGGTCTGCAGCGCCTGGTTGGCAATCGACTTCGCGGAGTCGATCAGCTTCTGCAGCGAGGTCAGGCCGGTGTTGGCAGCCTGCAGCACCTGCACGCCGTTGGCGATGCCATCGAGCAGGTTGTTGATGTCGCTGGCGCGGTTGTCGAGCGACTGGGCGGTGAAGAAGTTGGTGGGGTTGTCCAGGGCCGAATTGACGCTCTTGCCGGTCGACAGACGGTTCTGTGTGGTGGCGAGAAGATCGGCGGTGGACTGGAGAGAGAGGAGGTTCTGACGAACCGACGCAGAGAGAACAATACCGGACATGACTCTTACCCTTCTGGCTTACGCGTCTTCGTTCGATCGCTTCTGGATCGAGTGACGCCCTGAGGGTGCGCTGACATGGCTAACAAAGCGTGAAGCGAACATCGCAGTCATAAGCGCCGGTTCACCATAAACCATTGTGACGCGCTGGTCGGCCGCGTAATCAGCCTGAAATCGTTGGCGATTCTGCGCGCTTACTCTCCATTAACCATAACCGCTGGTTACTTTTTCGAGCGCTCCCCGCCCTCCTCCGATTCCAATTGGCGACAAAAAGAAAGCGGCGGGGCCGAAGCCCCGCCGCCGGATCTTGCTTGCGATGTCGTCCGCGACTTAGCGGAGCAGCTGCAGCACGCTCTGCTGCGACTGGTTGGCCAGCGACAGCGCGGAGACCGCGATCGACTGACGGGTCGACAGCGCCTGGCTGTTCGCCGCTTCGACGTTGGTGTCGGCCAGGGTCAGGTTGGACGAACCGGTCTGCAGCACGTTGATCAGGTTCTTGTTGAAGTCCTGACGAACCTGCACGATCGTCAGGTTCGAGCCGAGGCTCGAAGCTTCCGAGCGCAGCGTGCTCGAGGCCGAGTTCAGGTTGGTCAGCACCTTGTTGGTGGCGGCGTTGTCGATGAAGTCGACACCACCGGTCAGCGCAGCGAGGCCCAGACCCTTGGAGTTGTAGGTCACACCCGTGATGCTCAGGTTCGACTTGCCGGTCTCGTCGAACACCAGCTTGAGCTGGTCGCCGTTCAGGAGGTTGACACCGTTGAACGAGGAGTCCTGCGCAGTCGAGTCGATCTGCTGGAGGATGTTGTTGTACTGGTTGACCAGATTGGCACGTGACGTCTGCGCAACCGAGTCCTGGACGGGGCTGGAAGCCGTCGAGAACGTGAGCGACGTGGTCAGCGTACCGCCGATCGAACCACCTGCGGTGCTCGAGCCGATGGTCGAGGACGCGTAGTCGTTGGTGGTCGAAACGGTCAGCAGGCCGTTGGCGTCGATCGTCGCAGTCAGGTTGTTGGCCTGGAGCTGCGTGTTGAGCTGATCGAGCGTCTTGACCGTGCCGTTGGTGCCGTCGCCGAAGGTGACGTTGACCGCCGTACCGCCGTTGAAGGAGGAGAAGGTCAAGGTCTTGCCGCTGATGCCGCCAACGCCGGAGGTACGAGCCGCGGTGAACGCGGTCGCGGTTCCGGTGTTGCCGGCGAGGCCGAGCACGTTCAGCGCGTTGCCGGTGCCCGTGATCGACAGATCGGCGTTGACGCCGGTCGAGAGCTTGAGCTGGCCGGAGGCGTTGATCGACGAGTTGGTCTGGCCGGTGGCGGTCTTGAGCGTCGCGGTGCCGCTCGAGATCGTTGCCGTCTGCACGCCGGTGGCAAGGTCGATCGCCTTCAGCACGTCGTTGACCGTGCCGCCTTGCAGGTAGACGGTCGAGTTGCCGGCGCCGTCGGTGAGGACGTTGCCGGAAGCGCCGAAGCCGCTCGGAACGCTCGGAGCACCGGTCGAACCCGGGATCGGCGCGTTCTTGAAGGTGATCACGTGACCGTCGACATTCAGCGTCGAACCGTCCGCAATCGTCGCACCGAGCGAGCCCGCGCTCGTGGTCCGGGCGACGTTGATGGTGGCGTTGCCGCCACCCACGGCCGAGGTCAGACCGAGCGCATTGAGCAGGTCCGCCTTGCCGGTGACGCTCAGATCCGCACCGGTCGAGCTTTGCAGGGTCACCTTGCCGGTACCGGCAATGCTCGACGGCGTCTGGTTGACGCTGTTGGTGATCGTCGCAGCACCTGCGGTGATGGACGCCGTATCCACGCCGCTGGCCAGATCGATCGCGGTCAAGAGATCGTCGGCGGTCGCAAGCGTCGASGCCGTGCCGGTGCTGCCCAGATAGACGGTGGTGTTGCCGCTACCGTCGGTGACGAGGTGGCCGTTGGCGCTCAGGCCCGAACCGGTCGGAACCGCGGTCGAYGCCGGAGCGAGGCCGGCGCGGAACGTGATGGTCTTGCCGTTCACGGTCAGCGTGTCGCCGTCGGAGGGCTGGGCGACGCCGGCAAGGCCGCTGGCGCTCGTGCCGTTGGTGGCGATCAGGGTGATGGTGCCGCCGAGGAGCGTGGTGCCGCCCGCGCCGGTCGTTGCCGCCGTGCCCGTGAAGGCACCGATGGTGGCGCCGAGCGTCGTGGTGCCGTTCGCCGCCGTGGTGCCGCCGGCCGTGCCGTTATAGAGCACGTTGCTGCTTGCGGTTGCGCTGGCGAAGCTCGTGGTGCCGCGCAGGTCCGCCGCCGTCGCACCGGAGATCGTGGTGGAGACGTTGGACTTGGTGGAGTARCCGACGGTGGTCTGCAGCGCCTGGTTGGCAATCGACTTCGCGGAGTCGATCAGCTTCTGCAGCGAGGTGATGCCGGTGTTGGCAGCCTGCAGCACCTGCACGCCGTTGGCGATGCCATCGAGCAGGTTGTTGATGTCGCTGGCGCGGTTGTCGAGCGACTGGGCGGTGAAGAAGTTGGTCGGATTGTCCAGGGCCGAGTTGACACTCTTACCGGTCGAAAGGCGGCTCTGGGTGGTGGCGAGAAGATCGGCGGTGGACTGGAGAGAGAGCAGGTTCTGACGAACCGATGAGGAGAGAACAATACCGGACATTGAGTGTTACCCTTCTGGTACGCAACGCAACAAACTTCGATTAGGATTAATCGATGGCCGGGACGGTGAACGTTTGGGGCTAACAAAGCATGAAGCGTGTCGCGCGAGTCCTTGCGCGGATTCACCATATGCGCGCTTAGGGCCGGATCGCCCTCGCCCATATCGCCATGATCGGATGACGCTTTTTGGTGCAGCGGTGAGACATTTGCGACTTGTCAACCATAACTCAGAGTGAGCAATTGGCTGCATTCGGATCCATCGTCCGCGCGTCGCCGAGCGGCAATCCGATGCCGCCGCAAAAAAGAAAGCGGCGGGGCCGAAGCCCCGCCGCCGGATCTTGCTTGCGATGTCAGCCGCGACTTAGCGGAGCAGCTGCAGCACGCTCTGCTGCGACTGGTTGGCCAGCGACAGCGCGGAGACCGCGATCGACTGACGGGTCGACAGCGCCTGGCTGTTGGCAGCCTCGGTGTTGGTGTCGGCCAGGGTCAGGTTGGACGAACCGGTCTGCAGCACGTTGATCAGGCTCTTGTTGAAGTCCTGACGAACCTGCACCACCGAGAGGTTCGAACCGAGGCTCGACGCTTCCGAGCGCAGCGTGCTCGAGGCGGCGTTCAGGTTCGACAGCACCTTGTTGGTGGCGGCGTTGTCGATGAAGTCGACACCGCTGGTCAGCGAGGCGAGGCCCAGACCCTTCGAGTTGTAGGTCACGCCCGTGATGCTCAGGTTCGACTTGCCGGTCTCGTCGAACACCAGCTTGAGCTGGTCGCCGTTCAGGAGGTTGACACCGTTGAACGAGGAGTCCTGCGAGGTCGTGTCGATCTGGTTCAGGATGTTGTTGTACTGATTGACCAGGTTGGCACGCGAGGTCTGGGCAACCGTGTCCTGGACGGGGCTGGAAGCCGTCGAGAACGTGAGCGACGTGGTCAGCGTACCGCCGATCGAACCACCTGCGGCGCTCGAGCCGATGGTCGAGGACGCGTAGTCGTTGGTGGTCGAAACGGTCAGCAGGCCGTTGGCGTCGATCGTCGCAGTCAGGTTGTTGGCCTGGAGCTGCGTGTTGAGCTGATCGAGCGTCTTGACCGTGCCGTTGGTGCCATCACCGAACGTGACATTGACCGCCGTGCCGCCGTTGAAGGAGGAGAAGGTCAAGGTCTTGCCGCTGATGCCGCCGACGCCGGAGGTACGAGCCGCGGTGAACGCGGTCGCGGTTCCGGTGTTGCCGGCGAGGCCGAGCACGTTCAGCGCGTTGCCGGTGCCCGTGATCGACAGATCGGCGTTGACGCCGGTCGAGAGCTTGAGCTGGCCGGAGGCGTTGATCGACGAGTTGGTCTGGCCGGTGGCGGTCTTGAGCGTCGCGGTGCCGCTCGAGATCGTTGCCGTCTGCACGCCGGTGGCAAGGTCGATCGCCTTCAGCACGTCGTTGACCGTGCCGCCCTGCAGGTAGACGGTCGAGTTGCCGGCGCCGTCGGTGAGGACGTTGCCGGAAGCGCCGAAGCCGCTCGGAACGCTCGGAGCACCGGTCGAACCCGGGATCGGCGCGTTCTTGAAGGTGATCACGTGACCGTCGACATTCAGCGTCGAACCGTCCGCAATCGTCGCACCGAGCGAGCCCGCGCTCGTGGTCCGGGCGACGTTGATGGTGGCATTGCCGCCACCCACGGCCGAGGTCAGACCGAGCGCATTGAGCAGGTCCGCCTTGCCGGTGACGCTCAGATCCGCACCGGTCGAGCTTTGCAGGGTCACCTTGCCGGTACCGGCAATGCTCGACGGCGTCTGGTTGACGCTGTTGGTGATCGTCGCAGCACCTGCGGTGATGGACGCCGTATCCACGCCGCTGGCCAGATCGATCGCGGTCAAGA